>NZ_CP136136.1:0-5174650 GCF_038024875.1 Gordonia rubripertincta | reverse complement strand
GTTCAGGAGGAGAACGCCCAGCAGATGACCGGTTCGGAGGAGAACGCCACCGTCGCGGCGCTGCGTTTCCTCGACCGTCCCACGGTCCTGCGGATTGCCGGCGTCGGCGCCGAGGGCCCGGCGGCCGGTGTCCTCCAGGCCGGTGACGTGGTCAACCGGGCCGGGGGAGTCGAGGTCGAGACGAGCAAGGAACTGCGCGACGTCGTGTCGAAGAACCCGCCGGGCACGGTGCTGCCGATGGAGATCGTGCGGCAGGGCACCCCACAGACCGTGACCGTCACGCTCGCCCCGCATCCCGACGACGCGAAGTCCGGATTCCTCGGTGTCGCGGCCGAGGTCGCCAACGCCGACCCGTCGCTGAAGGTTGCCTACACCGTCGGTGACATCGGCGGGCCGTCGGCCGGCATGATGCTGGCGCTGTCGGTCATCGACCAGTTGAGCCCGGGCGAGCTCACCCACGGCAAGTTCATCGCGGGAACCGGCACCATCACCGCCGACGGGGACGTCGGGCCGATCGGGGGCATCACCCACAAGACCCGGGCGGCGCACGACGCCGGTGCCACGGTGTTCCTGGTCCCGGCCCGCAACTGTGCGGAGGCCGTGTCCGACCGTCCCGACGGCCTCGAGCTGGTGAAGGTCGAGACGCTCGACGGCGCGGTCGACGCGCTCGACGCCATCGGCGAAGGACGCCCGGCCCCGACCTGTTGACCGGTGGTTCTCGTGCCTGCGGTTCAGGCCCCGGGTTCGTCGGGTGTGAAGGTGCCGGCGAGCGCCACACGCAGCTCGGTCCCGAGCTGCGGGTGCGTGAGGGTCTCGATCTCCTCGCCCGACTGATGACGTAACCGCATGATGGCGAGGTCCTGGCCGCCCCGCAGCACACCCGCCACCAGACGCGCCGGCTTCGACGCGCCATCGGAATTGCTTGCGGCCGAATCGGTTCCGTCCGCGACGTAACGCGGTGTGCCGTCGCCGCCGGGAGCGGGGGGAGCGACCACGATCTCGATGGCCACTGCGGCGCCGACGACGGCGTCGGGCCAGATCGCCGACGCCAGAAAGGCGTCGAGGTCGGGGCACTCCTGCTCGATCGGGGTCAGGGGCGAGTCGGCGTCGTCGCCGAGTACGTCCGGTGCCTGCTCCGCCAGGACCTCGGTCGGAACGAGGGCGAACACCGCCGGCGTCTGGCCCCAGCCCGCGGCGTCTACGTGGTCGAGGATCTCGCTCAACGCGCTCCCGAGCTCATCGGTGGAGAAGCCGCGGGGCGTCGTCGGGGGTGTCGTGGAGTCGGGCACACGCCCATCTTGCCCCGACGAGGCCGTCGTCGACGATCCCGGGGGAACCCGGACCGATCCCGGATCGTTGTCCCGACGCCCGAGTGCGATCAGCACCCGGGTGGTGCCAGTACAGTGGGCACCACGCCCGGGCTTGCTCGTCACGCAGGGCGTTGTCCGGATTGAGAGCTTTGGAGAGTGGGTCTGGTGGGCGTCCGAGGGCCGGCGGGAATGCCGACACTGTCACGCAGGAGCAAGATCGTCATCGGACTCGGTGTCGCCGTGCTGGTGCTCTTGCTCATCGGACCACGACTGGTCGGTCTTGCCACCGACTGGCTGTGGTTCCGCGACGTCGGGTACTCGAGCGTGTTCAGCACGGTCGTCTGGACCCGCGTCATCCTCTTCCTGGCCACGACGCTGGTGGTCGGCCTGATCGTCTTCGGCGCGGTCGCCCTCGCGTACCGGTCCCGGCCGGTCTTCGTGCCGACTGCGGGACCCAACGACCCGCTCGCGCGCTACCGGACCGCCATCATGACCAAGGTCCGCTGGTTCGCGGTGCTGCCGGCACTGATCATCGGCGCACTCGCCGGTCTCGTCGCACAGGGTTCCTGGGCCACGGTCCAGATGTTCCTGCACGGGACCTCGTTCGGTCAGAAGGACCCGCAGTTCAATCTCGACATCGGCTTCTACGCCTTCGACCTGCCGTTCTACCGGTTCGTGCTGAACCTGTTGTTCGTCGTGGTCGTCGTGGCCTTCCTGGCCAACCTGGTCACCCACTACATCTTCGGCGGCATCCGACTCGGCCAGGGCGGGGGATCGGTCACCATGGCCGCCCGCATCCAGCTCGCGGTCCTGGCCGGAACCTTCCTGTTGCTCAAGGCCGCGGCGTACTGGCTCGACCGGTACAACCTGCTGTCGAGTTCGCGGAAGTCCGAGATCTTCCCGGGTGCCAGCTACACCGACATCAACGCGGTCCTGCCGTCCAAACTCATCCTGATGGCGATCGCGATCATCTGTGCCGTCGCCTTCTTCGCCGCGGTCGTGCTGCGCGACCTGCGCATCCCAGCACTCGCGACGGTGCTGATGCTGTTCTCGGCACTGCTGATCGGCGTGGGCTGGCCTCTCACCATGGAGCAGTTCTCGGTGAAGCCGAACGCTGCGCAGAAGGAGGCCGAGTACATCCAGCGGGCCATCAACTCCACGCGGGAGGCCTACGGCATCGGGCCGGACAAGGTGATCACGCAGAAGGACTGGACGGCCCAGCCGGCGACCCCTGCTCTCGTCAACAGCGACCTCCCGACGCTGTCGAACGTGCGCATCCTCGACCCGAACGTGGTCTCGCCGACGTTCATCCAGCAGCAGCAGCGCCAGAACTTCTACGGCTTCCCGACCCAGCTCGCGGTCGACCGCTACAAGATCGACGGCGAACTCCGCGACTTCGTCGTCGCGGTGCGTGAGCTCGACCCGAGCCGCTACCTCGAGAACCAGCAGAACTGGTTGAACAAGCACCTCGTCTACACGCATGGCAACGGCTTCGTCGCCGCGCCGGCGAACCGGGTCAACGAGTCGGTCGACGAGAACGACATCGACGGTGGCGGTGACCCGTTCTACTACGTCAGCGACACCACGAACTACCAGACCGAGCAGTACAAGCGGGATGCCCCGATCAAGGTGACGCAGCCGCGCATCTACTTCGGTGAGCTGCTCGCCAAGATCGATCCCGACTACGCGATCGTCGGTTCCGAGGGCGGCGAGCCCCGCGAGCACGACATGGGCGACGCCAAGTACACCTACCAGGGCCCGGCGGGCGTCCCGCTGAGCAACTGGTTCAGCCGCCTGCTCTATGCGGGCAAGTACGCGGAGCGCAACTTCCTGCTGTCGGGGGAGATCACCTCGGCGTCGAAGATCATCTACAACCGCGATCCGCGGGACCGCGTCAAGCAGGTCGCGCCGTGGCTGACCGTCGACTCCAAGACCTATCCCGCGGTCATGGAGGACGGCTCGATCAAGTGGATCGTCGACGGGTACACCACCCTCGACAACTTCCCGTACTCGCAGCCGATGTCGCTGCAGAGCGCGACCGCCGACGCCCAGGACCTCAACCCCGGGCAGACCGGACGCACGCAGGTCAACAAGACCGTGTCGTACGTTCGCAACTCGGTGAAGGCCACGGTCGACGCCTACACCGGTGAGGTCCAGCTGTACGAGGTCGACACCGAGGACCCTGTCCTCAAGACCTGGATGAAGGTGTTCCCGGATTCCGTCGCCTCGCGTGCCGAGTTCGACAAGCAGACCTCGCTGCGCGAGCACGTCCGATACCCGGAAGATCTGTTCAAGATCCAGCGGGCGCTCCTGACGCGCTACCACGTCGACACCCCGGGGACGTTCTTCCAGGCGAACGATTTCTGGTCGGTGCCCTCCGATCCGACGAGCCCCGACGCAGAACAGCGCGGACTCGATCAGCCGCCGTACTACTTCGTGGCCTCGGATCCGGAGAGCAAGCAGGCATCGTTCCAGCTCACCTCTGTGCTCACCCGACTCAACCGGCCGATCCTCGGTGCCTACATCACCGTCTCGTCGGACCCGTCGAACTACGGGCAGATCACCGTCAAGGAGCTCCCGAGCAACAGCCAGCGGTCGGGACCGAAGCAGGCCTTCAACCCGATGAAGACCGATGGTCGAGTCGCCGAATCGCTGAAGGCTCTCGAGAACACGGCCAAGGTGACGTTCGGTAACCTGCTGACGCTGCCGGTCGGCGACAACGGAATCCTCTACGTGGTTCCGATGTACGCACAGGCCCAGGGCGAAGAAGCCTTCCCGCGGCTCTTCCGGGTGATCACCCGCTACGAGCCGAAGGAGCGTGAGGCCCGGATCGGTTACGCGCCGACGACAGCCGAGGCGCTGCGCCAGGTCGGGATCACGCCGGCCGCCGGTGTGGTTCCCGGCGAGCAGCAGTCCGAGAACGAGCCGGACCAGTCCGAGCAGCAGGGTGGCACGACGAACCCGCAGCTGCCGACGCCGCCGCAGGGCGGAACACCCGAACGCGACGCCGCGGTGAAGGCGATCGGGGATGCCCTCGGCGCGCTGCGCGATGCGCAGACCAAGGGCGACTTCGCCGGTTACGGTCAGGCCCTCGATCAGCTGAACAAGGCTGTCGCACAGTACGAATCACTGCCCGAGCAGAACTAGGCCGGACAGAGCCTGGTCGATGCGCCCTGGGATCAGGGTGCATCGACCGGCGTCAACGAGAAACCGAGCGCTTCAGTGGGCGGTACGCCCGGCTCCGCGATACTTGCGGATGTAGCGCTCGGTTTCTGCATCTGTGTTGTCCGGCAGGACCGGGCTGTGGTGATACCGGTGGCCGATCGTGTAGAAGATCGAGATCGCGCAAGTGAACGCGGCGAGCATGACCAGCGCGAAGAGAACTGCAAGGCCCGTGTTGCCGGCAGCCATGTGGACCAGCCACAGTGCGGCCGACAAGAAACCGCCGAGTGTGAGTAGGAAACCGACGAAACTGAGCGGGTGGTTGCCGTGGCTCTCATGGTGGAAGTGGGTGGACATGGTTCCCTCCTCGGTGGTGGGTCGGCCCGGTTCGGGTAGCGCCGAGTCTACGCCCGAGAGTGACCCAGCTCACAACGATCGCCGCCGGCCGATGGCGAGTGATGCGTCGTCGTGACTCGCGCGTACCGCGTCGGTGGCCGCCATCACAGGTATCTGTGCTGGTCACGGGCGGTTGTGGAGTCGATTTGCATCGCTGACAATCGCGTGTGTAACGTTGTGTTCACCAACGCGGGGTGGAGCAGCTCGGTAGCTCGCTGGGCTCATAACCCAGAGGTCGCAGGTTCAAATCCTGTCCCCGCTACCAACACAGAACCCCCGCCCGGGATGCCCGGGCGGGGGTTCTTGCTTTTGGCGGAGTGGATCGTGTTTCACCGGCCACGAGCAGACTTGAGCGCCCGGGGGAGTGGCTGTACTGAGAACCGCCGTGAGAACCGTTGCCCAGCAACTCGGTCCTGGAATCCAATCCACCCTGCACAGATGTCGGTGCCATGTTGCGTCGTCGGCCGGCCCCTGGGGGCGGACATTGGGAGCGGTATTCCGTAGCGAGGCACTCGAAGACGGACCGCTGTTCCCTCGGTGTGTGCGCCGACCTCGATGTTGATCCCCGGGCGTACCCTCTGACCAGGCGATTTGACGCTGACGACCCACGTGCGTAACTTATGTCGAGTCAGCGCGCCACGGCGCCGCCCCGGCCGGCCTGAGAGGGTCTGGTGATGGGGAGTGGAGATCGGGTTTGTTGCTGACCGCCCCTGAATTTGTGGTTCGAGTCCTTGTGTCTTGGATGCGGTTTGGGGTGGCTGGGTCTCTGTTGTGGGTCGCGAACTTCGGGTTTGCGGGTCGTGGTGGGGGTCTGGTAGGCTGGAAGAGTTGCCCCGGAGACGGGTGTGACGCGGATAGTCTGAACCTGGTCTGCTGGTGAGAGCCCTTGTGGGGGTGTGTAGCTGGTGGGTGTGTGTTCTTTGAGAACTCGATAGTGTGATGATGAATTGTCTGATGCCATTTTTTGGCATCGAGCATCTTTATTGATGTGGATGTTTGTTTTTTGTGTGGCGCTCGGCCCCGTCTGGGGTGTCACATTTGCTAGTTTTGGATTGGTCAGGTTTGCTTTCCTGATTGTGTTGAAACGCTGGCGCTTGTGGGTGCTGGTTTTTGTTTCACTATTTTTTCATGGAGAGTTTGATCCTGGCTCAGGACGAACGCTGGCGGCGTGCTTAACACATGCAAGTCGAACGGAAAGGCCCAGCTTGCTGGGTACTCGAGTGGCGAACGGGTGAGTAACACGTGGGTGATCTGCCCTGGACTCTGGGATAAGCCTGGGAAACTGGGTCTAATACCGGATATGACCTTACATCGCATGGTGTTTGGTGGAAAGCTTTTGCGGTTCAGGATGGGCCCGCGGCCTATCAGCTTGTTGGTGGGGTAATGGCCTACCAAGGCGACGACGGGTAGCCGACCTGAGAGGGTGATCGGCCACACTGGGACTGAGACACGGCCCAGACTCCTACGGGAGGCAGCAGTGGGGAATATTGCACAATGGGCGCAAGCCTGATGCAGCGACGCCGCGTGAGGGATGACGGCCTTCGGGTTGTAAACCTCTTTCACCAGGGACGAAGCGCGAGTGACGGTACCTGGAGAAGAAGCACCGGCCAACTACGTGCCAGCAGCCGCGGTAATACGTAGGGTGCGAGCGTTGTCCGGAATTACTGGGCGTAAAGAGCTCGTAGGCGGTTTGTCGCGTCGTCTGTGAAATTCTGCAACTCAATTGTAGGCGTGCAGGCGATACGGGCAGACTTGAGTACTACAGGGGAGACTGGAATTCCTGGTGTAGCGGTGAAATGCGCAGATATCAGGAGGAACACCGGTGGCGAAGGCGGGTCTCTGGGTAGTAACTGACGCTGAGGAGCGAAAGCGTGGGTAGCGAACAGGATTAGATACCCTGGTAGTCCACGCCGTAAACGGTGGGTACTAGGTGTGGGGCTCATTTCACGAGTTCCGTGCCGTAGCTAACGCATTAAGTACCCCGCCTGGGGAGTACGGCCGCAAGGCTAAAACTCAAAGGAATTGACGGGGGCCCGCACAAGCGGCGGAGCATGTGGATTAATTCGATGCAACGCGAAGAACCTTACCTGGGTTTGACATACACCAGACGCATGTAGAGATACATGTTCCCTTGTGGTTGGTGTACAGGTGGTGCATGGCTGTCGTCAGCTCGTGTCGTGAGATGTTGGGTTAAGTCCCGCAACGAGCGCAACCCTTGTCCTGTATTGCCAGCGGGTTATGCCGGGGACTTGCAGGAGACTGCCGGGGTCAACTCGGAGGAAGGTGGGGATGACGTCAAGTCATCATGCCCCTTATGTCCAGGGCTTCACACATGCTACAATGGCTGGTACAGAGGGCTGCGATACCGTGAGGTGGAGCGAATCCCTTAAAGCCAGTCTCAGTTCGGATTGGGGTCTGCAACTCGACCCCATGAAGTCGGAGTCGCTAGTAATCGCAGATCAGCAACGCTGCGGTGAATACGTTCCCGGGCCTTGTACACACCGCCCGTCACGTCATGAAAGTCGGTAACACCCGAAGCCGGTGGCCTAACCCTTGTGGAGGGAGCTGTCGAAGGTGGGATCGGCGATTGGGACGAAGTCGTAACAAGGTAGCCGTACCGGAAGGTGCGGCTGGATCACCTCCTTTCTAAGGAGCACACAACATCACCCATTTCTGCCGGCGTATGTCCGTGCGGTGGGTGTGTGTTCGAGGGTGAAACATCAGACAAACCCACATGATCGCGATGTCAGATGATGTCGCGGTCGGGTTACCGTTTGGCTGTGAGGCCGGCGGGTTCACGTCACACTATCGGGGTTCTGAGAGAACACGCGGCATGCCTTCGGGTGTGTGTGTTTGCTCTGACCTAGCTGTGTGGTTGGCGGTGTTGTTGAGGTGTCCTGTGATGGGGTGCGGAGATGCCAACGATCTCATGGTGTGTGTTGTTTGAGAAGTGCATAGTGGATGCGAGCATCTTTATTTCAAATCAACGTTTACGTTGGTCTGTGATTTAGCAGAAAATGTTTTTGTGATGTCTACATTCGATCCTTGCCGGCTGGTTGGGTCATCTTTGGATGGGCTGGTTGGTGGTGTGGGGGTGGTTTGTAGGTGTTGTTGTAAGTGTGTAAGGGCGTTCGGTGGATGCCTTGGTACCAGGAGCCGATGAAGGACGTGGTAGGCCGCGATAGTCCTCGGGGAGTTGTCAAACGAGCTGTGATCCGAGGGTGTCCGAATGGGGAAACCCAGCACGAGTGATGTCGTGTTACCCACCTCTGAATGTATAGGGGGTGTGGAGGGAACGTGGGGAAGTGAAACATCTCAGTACCCATAGGAAGAGAAAACAAAAGTGATTCCGTGAGTAGTGGCGAGCGAAAGCGGATGAGGCTAAACCATGCGCATGTGATACCGGGTAGGGGTTGTGTGTGTGGTGTTGTGGGGTTCATCTTCTTCCATCTACCTGTGGAAGCGTGAGTGAGAAAATCGTGTGTTAGGTGAAGTGGCCTGGAATGGTCTGCCGTAGACGGTGAGAGTCCGGTAGCTGAAAACACATGGTCTTGCGTGATGGGTGCCCAAGTAGCAGCGGGCTCGTGGAATCTGCTGTGAATCTGCCGGGACCACCCGGTAAGCCTGAATACTTCCTGGTGACCGATAGCGGACAAGTACCGTGAGGGAAAGGTGAAAAGTACCCCGGGAGGGGAGTGAAATAGTACCTGAAACCGGACGCTTACAATCCGTCAGAGCCTGTGAGTCCTTGTGGCTGTGGGTGATGGCGTGCCTTTTGAAGAATGAGCCTGCGAGTTAGTGCTCGGTGGCGAGGTTAACCCGTGTGGGGTAGCCGTAGCGAAAGCGAGTCTGAATAGGGCGAAAGAGTCGCCGGGTCTAGACCCGAAGCGGAGTGATCTACCCATGGCCAGGGTGAAGCGACGGTAAGACGTCGTGGAGGCCCGAACCCACTTCAGTTGAAAATGGAGGGGATGAGCTGTGGGTAGGGGTGAAAGGCCAATCAAACTCCGTGATAGCTGGTTCTCCCCGAAATGCATTTAGGTGCAGCGTCACATGTTTCTTACCGGAGGTAGAGCTACTGGATGGCCGATGGGCCCCACAGGGTTACTGACGTCAGCCAAACTCCGAATGCCGGTAAGTGAGAGTGTGGCAGTGAGACTGCGGGCGATAAGGTTCGTAGTCGAGAGGGAAACAGCCCAGATCGCCGGCTAAGGCCCCTAAGCGTGTACTAAGTGGAAAAGGATGTGGGGTCGCGAAGACAACCAGGAGGTTGGCTTAGAAGCAGCCACCCTTGAAAGAGTGCGTAATAGCTCACTGGTCAAGTGATCCTGCGCCGACAATGTAGCGGGGCTCAAGTACACCGCCGAAGCCGCGGCACTCACACAAGAGCCCGCCTTTCCCTCATGGGGGATTGGCTAGGTGTGTGGGTGGGTAGGGGAGCGTCCTGCATCCGTGGAAGCCACAGAGTGATCTAGTGGTGGAGGGTGTGGGAGTGAGAATGCAGGCATGAGTAGCGAAAGAAGAGTGAGAAACTCTTCCGCCGAATGACCAAGGGTTCCTGGGCCAGGCTAATCCGCCCAGGGTGAGTCGGGACCTAAGGCGAGGCCGACAGGCGTAGTCGATGGACAACGGGTTGATATTCCCGTACCCGTGTATCCGCGCCCATGCTGAATCAGTTGTACTAACCATCCAGATCCCCCAGGAGCACCTTCGGGTGCCGGGTGGGGTGATGCATGGGACCTTGGCTGGTAGTAGGCAAGCGATGGGGTGACGCAGGAAGGTAGTGGGGCCAGTCAGTGGTTGTACTGGTGTAAGCCTGTAGGGCGTGTTCTAGGCAAATCCGGAACACATGCAGCCTGAGAGGTGATGCGTAGCCGTTGCGGTGAATTCCATGATCCTATGCTGCCGAGAAAAGCCTCTAGTGAGTTGGTACACGGCCCGTACCCCAAACCAACACAGGTGGTCAGGTAGAGAATACTAAGGCGATCGAGAGAACTGTGGTTAAGGAACTCGGCAAAATGCCCCCGTAACTTCGGGAGAAGGGGGACCCATCCTGGTGACGGGATTTACTCCTTGAGCTGGTGTGGGTCGCAGAGACCAGAGAGAAGCGACTGTTTACTAAAAACACAGGTCCGTGCGAAGTCGTAAGACGATGTATACGGACTGACGCCTGCCCGGTGCTGGAAGGTTAAGAGGACCGGTTAATCACTTCGGTGGTGAAGCTGAGAATTTAAGCCCCAGTAAACGGCGGTGGTAACTATAACCATCCTAAGGTAGCGAAATTCCTTGTCGGGTAAGTTCCGACCTGCACGAATGGCGTAACGACTTCTCTGCTGTCTCAACCACAGACTCGGCGAAATTGCAGTACGAGTAAAGATGCTCGTTACGCGCGGCAGGACGAAAAGACCCCGGGACCTTCACTATAGCTTGGTATTGGTGTTCGGTTCGGTTTGTGTAGGATAGGTGGGAGACTGTGAAGTGGGCACGCCAGTGTTCATGGAGTCGTTGTTGAAATACCACTCTGATCGTATTGGACTTCTAACCTCGGACCCTGATCGGGTTCAGGGACAGTGCCTGGTGGGTAGTTTAACTGGGGCGGTTGCCTCCCAAAAAGTAACGGAGGCGCCCAAAGGTTCCCTCAGCCTGGTTGGCAATCAGGTGTTGAGTGTAAGTGCACAAGGGAGCTTGACTGTGAGACGTACATGTCGAGCAGGGACGAAAGTCGGGACTAGTGATCCGGCACCGGCAAGTGGAAGCGGTGTCGCTCAACGGATAAAAGGTACCCCGGGGATAACAGGCTGATCTTCCCCAAGAGTCCATATCGACGGGATGGTTTGGCACCTCGATGTCGGCTCGTCGCATCCTGGGGCTGGAGTAGGTCCCAAGGGTTGGGCTGTTCGCCCATTAAAGCGGCACGCGAGCTGGGTTTAGAACGTCGTGAGACAGTTCGGTCTCTATCCGCCGCGCGCGTAAGAAACTTGAGGAAACCTGTCCCTAGTACGAGAGGACCGGGACGGACGAACCTCTGGTGTGCCAGTTGTCCCGCCAGGGGCACCGCTGGTTAGCTACGTTCGGAAGGGATAACCGCTGAAAGCATCTAAGCGGGAAGCCTGTTCCAAGATGAGGTTTCTCACCCCCTTGCGGGGTTAAGGCCCCCTACAGACCATGGGGTTGATAGGCCAGAACTGTACGCACAGCAATGTGTTCAGGTGACTGGTACTAATCGGCCGAGGACTTACCAACAACACCCACAACATCACCAAAACAACTCTTTTTGGTGTGTTCGCATCCACTATGCATCTTCTGAGACAACACACAAACAAACAAATGACCGGTTTGTTGGTTGTTTCATAGAGTTACGGCGGCCATAGCGGAGGGGAAACGCCCGGCCCCATTCCGAACCCGGAAGCTAAGCCCTCCAGCGCCAATGGTACTGCACCTTAATCAGTGTGGGAGAGTAGGACACCGCCGAACACAACATCCCATTGTGGCCCTACACGAGTAATCGTGTAGGGCCACAATGCATTTCCACCCACACATGAGAATGCCCCACGACCATCCGGTCGCGGGGCATTCGTCGTCTCCCTGGACTCAGCTGAGGTGATGGACCTCGGCCAGTCCGTAGACCGGGGTGTCGAGCCCTTCGTACCGGGCCTTCAGCTGGAGAGCCAGGTAGAGCGAGTAGTGGCGGGACTGATGAAGGTTGCCGCCGTGGAACCAGAGGCCCGGTTGCTGTGTCGGCTTCCACATGTTGCGCTGTTCGCCCTCCCACGGGCCCGGGTCCTTCGTGGTGTCCGATCCCAGTCCCCAGACCTTGCCGACGCGATCCGCGACATCCTGACCCATCAGGTCGGCAGCCCAGCCGTTCATCGATCCGAATCCTGTTGCGTAGACCACGACATCGGCCTCGAGCTCGGTGCCGTCGGCCAGGACCACCGAGTTCTCGGTCAGGTGGTCGAGCTGCCCCTGGACCAGCTTGATGGTTCCGTTGGCGATGAGCTCGCTGGCACCGACGTCGATGTAGTAGCCCGAGCCGCGTCGTAGGTACTTCATGAACAGACCCGAGTCGTCGTCGCCGAAGTCGAGCTTGAAGCCGGCGGCCTCCAGGCGGTCGTAGAACTCCTTGTCCTGCTCGCGGATCTGGTTGTACACGGGCACCTGGAACTCGTGCATGATCCGGTAGGGCAACGACGCGAAGGTGAGATCGGCCTTCTTGGTCGTCATCCCGGAGGCGACGGCCTCCTCGCTGTAGAGCCCACCGAGGGCAATCGACCGCAGTGAATCGGACTTGACGATATGGGTCGATGAGCGCTGGACCATCGTGGCGTCGACGCCGTTGTCGACGAGCGCCTTGCAGATGTCGTGAGCAGAGTTGTTCGACCCGATCACGACGACCTTCTTGCCGGCGTACGCGTCTGGACCCGGATGCTGGCTGGAGTGATGCTGCTCGCCGGCGAAGATGTCCTGACCCGGAACCGCGGGGATCGAGGGCTTACCGGACATGCCCGTCGCGAGCACGAGCTGCGTCGGGTGAAGCGTCAGCCGTTCGCCGTCACGGTCGAGTTCGACGGTCCACCGTTCCTGCTCCTCGTCGTAGTTCGCCGAGAGACAGGTGGTCTTGCTCCAGTAGGGGACCTCCATGACCTTGGTGTAGAACTCGAGCCAGTCGCCGATCTTGTCCTTGGGAGCGAAAACCGGCCAGTTCTCCGGGAAGGGCAGGTACGGAAGGTGGTCGTACCAGACCGGGTCGTGCAGGCACAGCGACTTGTAGCGCTTACGCCACTGGTCGCCGGGCCGCTCGTGACGGTCGACGACGATCGACGGCACCCCGAGCTGCCGAAGCCGTGCTCCCAGCGCGATGCCACCCTGTCCGCCGCCGATGACGAGGACGTAGGGCTGGGCGGTCCGTCCTAGCTCGCGCTCCTCGTCGGCCTTCTTCTCCGCCCACGACCGGGTGTCGGGATCGGAGCCGTGTACGGCACCGAGCACGCGGCTGGGGCCGCGGTTCTCTTCGTAACCCTTGAGCTCCTGCATGGTGGTGAGGAGCGTCCACGCGCGGTCGACTCCGTCGGCGTCCGGGCGGATGCGAACATGTCCCTCACAGCGTCCGACGGCGGTCTCGAAGGAGAGGAAGGCCGATGCCACGCCGTCACCGTCGTCGGTGGCGGTCTCGGTCGTCGCGAAGCCTGCGGGGCGGGTGTCGGCGAGCCGTGCGGTCAGCATGTCGCTGATCTGCTCGTGTCCCTCGACCGTCTTGATGTTCCAGGTGAAGGCCGTGAGATCGCGCCAGTAGCTGTCGGTGAGGAACGCACTTGTCGCGCGTCCGACATCCAGTGCGGCCAGCGCAGCTTCGAACTCCTCCAGCCACGCGTCGACGCGCTGCTGTGGGGTGCGGCCGGTGCTGACCACCGGCTCCATCGTCTGGGTCATCATGTCTCCTCAAGCAGTTCGGGGTGGCCGTCGATAGTGACGCGGACCACAGTCTTGCTGACGACAGCAGACGCCTCTGATACCCATCGCGGCAAGGGTTGCAGCCCGTTGCGACCTGACCCTTCGTTGCATCGGGTCTGTGACGTGACGCACAATCATCGTGATGACGACTTCCGACCACGTGTCCGATCTGGAGCCTGCTGTCCAGGCCGGCGACGATCCACGCGAGTTCGCTCATGTCCTGAGTGCAGTACATGACGCGGCGATGTCGGGTGGGCGGATGCCGGCACGTCCGCGCGCCGTCATCGACGACTCCTGGCAGCGGCTCCGCCGGGCTGGACTCTCCCCGGACGCCGACACGGCGGTCGATCGGAGCCTGGACTTCGAGGAGCTCGAAGAGCGACGGCGCCAGTCGGGACTGGTAGAGGTCGTCGACGATCTCGCCCGCAATCTGGACTCCCTCATCGCCGACGGAGACAACATCCTGGTCATCGCCGATGCGCGAGGTCATGTGCTGTGGCGTAGCGGGTCGTCGAAGGTGCTCAACCGTGCTGATCAGCTTGGGTTCATCGAGGGCGCCGACTGGGCCGAGGGATCGGTGGGTACCAACGCGATCGGCACCGCCCTGATGTCAGGCAAGTCCATCCAGGTGTTCTCTGCCGAGCACTTCGTGCGGAGCCATCACTCGTGGACGTGCACCGGCGCACCGATCAAGGACCCACGGACCGGGGACGTGCTGGGCGTCGTCGACGTCAGCGGTCCGGCCGCGACGATCCACCCGACCACGCTGGCGCTCGTCCATGCCGTGGCCCGATTGGCGGAGTCGCAGCTTCGGGAACAGCATCACCGACGGCTCGACTGCCTCCGTGCAGTCGCCGCACCGATTCTCGCCCGCTCGCCGGGGCCGGCGCTGGCCGTCGACGTGGACGGCTGGGTGGCGGCCGTCGACGCGGTGTCCCCGCGATCGCGGCTGCTGTTGCCGCGCGGTGTCGGACCTGGCCGATCCTTCTTCGGTGCACTCGGCGAATGCGACGTCGAAGCGCTACCGGGCGGCTGGCTCGTGCGCGTCGCCGACGCCGCGGATGCGTCGACGACGCGGGTCTCCATGCGCACGGTCGTGACCGCAGCCGGGGGAGAGTCCGTCGAGGTCTCCGTCGAGGGAACCAGCGGCGGCTGGACCCACCGGTGTTCGCCCCGCCACGGCGACATCCTCACCTACCTCGCGCGACACCGCAGTGGGGTCACCGCCGCGCAGATGTCGACGCACCTCTTCGGTGTCGACGACCGGACGGTGACCGTCCGTGCCGAGATGTCGAGGCTGCGCAAGCGCTTCGGCGGACTGCTGATGGCGGGACCATACCGCTTCGCCGACGGCGTCGAGGTCAGTCTGGCCGACTGAGAACCCGCCCCCGGAGAACGCCCTGTAATCGACCCTCTGGAGCGGCGCCGCGGACATTCCTTCTGCGCCACACGACGCAGCCGACGCGGAGCTACCGGGTAACAATCGGGTCGACGGATACCTCAACATCCTCCGTAATCCCCACGCGGGCACGGTCTTCCTGATCCCCGGACGCGGGGACACCCTGCGGATCAACGGCCCGGCACGCATCGTCGACGACGGGAACTACTTCGACGACCTGGTGGTCAAGGGCAAACGCCCGATCCTCTCGGTGGAGATCGACGTCGAGGAGGTGTTCTTCCACTGCGCCAAGGCATTCATGCGATCGGACCTGTGGAAACCGGACACCTGGACGCCCGACGTGCTGCCGTCGACCGCAGCGATCACGAAACTCGTGCTGCCCGAGGTCGACGAGGCCGCGCTGGAGAAACGGTACTCGGAGAAGAACTACCGCAAGATCCTCTACTGATCCGAGCCACCGCGGCGAACGTCAGGGGTTCTCGTCCCCGTGAGTGGTGTCCCAGGGCAGTGTGCCCTCGAATGGTGCTGAGGGGGACGGGTTTCGACCGGATTCGAACGCATCGAGCGAACATGACGTCGGGTCGGGCAGCGCAAGGCGTCGTACTGGTCCACGATGGGCGCCGGTTGTGTACGCAGGGGCGATCATCGCACCGTGGGAATGGCCGTCCAGGTATGTCACCGACGATGCTCAGGAGCTGGACGAGTCCCATCGGCTACCGTTCGTCGCGCGCGGGCGACCGGTCGGCGCAGGTCACCGGATCTGATTTGGTGTCGGGCGTCACACCGATACGCTCTAGGGGCGGCGCGGCACGTGAGGGTGTCGCGCCCCTGAGTGCGCGGACGAAAGGATGGTCATGGGCCAGTACAGCGAAGCATTCACCCAGGCGGTCGACGATCGTGAAGGCTTCTGGCTCGAGGCCGCCAAGGCCGTCGACTGGACCACCGAGCCCAGCCGCGCCCTCGACGACTCGGCCGCCCCGTTCTACCGCTGGTTCCCCGGCGGCGAGCTGAACACCTCGTACAACGCCCTCGACCGTCACGTCGCGGCCGGACAGGGCGACCGCACCGCTCTCATCTGGGACTCGGCGATGGTCGGCGAGGTCCGCCGCTACACCTACGCCGAACTACTGGACGAGGTGTCCAGGTTCGCGGGCGTCCTCGCCGCCCGCGGCATCGCCGCCGGCGATCGCGTCGTCATCTACATGCCGATGATTCCGGAGGCCGCCATCGCGATGCTGGCCTGCGCGCGGATCGGTGCCGTGCACTCGGTGGTCTTCGGTGGCTTCGCCGCACCTGAGCTCGCCACCCGCATCGACGACGCCGAACCGGTCGCGATCGTCACCGCCTCCGGCGGTCTCGAGCCGGGCCGTGCGGTCGAGTACCTGCCGATGGTCGCCAAGGCGATCGACCTGTCGGCCGACGCGCCGCGGACCGTCATCGTCAAGGACCGTCCCGAGATTGCCGGCTCCGCCGCCGATCACGACGGCTGGCTGGACTGGGACACGGCGATGGCCGACGCGCAGGCCGCCGATCCGGTGCCGGTTGCCGCGACGGATCCGCTCTACATCCTCTACACGTCCGGCACCACCGGAAAGCCCAAGGGCGTGGTCCGCGACAACGGCGGCCATGCCGTCGCGCTGACCTGGTCGATGAAGAACATCTACGACATCTCCGCGGGCGACGTGTGGTGGACGGCCTCCGACGTCGGCTGGGTCGTCGGCCACTCCTACATCGTCTACGCGCCGCTGCTCGTCGGTGCGACGACCGTGATGTACGAGGGCAAGCCGGTCGGTACCCCGGACGCCGGCGCCTTCTGGCGGGTCATCGCCGACCACGGCGTCAAGGCGCTCTTCACCGCGCCGACCGCGATCCGCGCCGTCCGCAAGGCCGACCCGAACGCCGCTGAACTGGGGAAGTACGACGTGTCGACCCTGCAGACGCTGTTCGCGGCAGGAGAGCGGCTCGACCCCGACACCTTCACCTGGGCGTCGAGCACCCTCGGCGTCCCGGTCGTCGACCACTGGTGGCAGACCGAAACCGGATGGGCGATCGCGGCGAATCTCCGTGGCCTGGAACCGATGCCGATCAAGGCCGGTTCGCCCACCGTGCCGGTGCCGGGTTATGCCGTGAGCGTCGTCGACGCGGAGGGCAAGCCGGTGTCCGCAGGCGAAGAGGGCAGCATCGTCATCAAGCTGCCGCTCCCGCCGGGCACACTCGCGGGCCTGTGGCGCGACGAGGATCGCTACCGCAAGTCCTATCTGGCCGCCTTCGACGGCTACTACCTGACCGGCGACTCCGGTTACGTCGACGAAGACGGTTACGTGTTCGTCCTCGGCCGATCTGACGACGTGATCAACGTTGCCGGGCACCGACTTTCGACCGGAAGCATCGAAGCTGTCGTTGCCTCGCACCCGGCCGTCGCCGAATGCGCGGTCATCGGCATCCACGACGACCTCAAGGGGCAGCGTCCCAGCGGTTACGTGGTGCTCAAGTCCGGCGTCGACATCGAGGCCGACACGCTGCGCAGCGAGCTGGTGGCCAAGGTACGCAACGAGATCGGCGCGGTTGCCACCTTCCGCGATGTCACGGTGGTCCCGGCTCTGCCGAAGACGCGGTCGGGCAAGATCCTGCGCAAGACGATGCGCCAGATCGCCGATCACGAGGAGTACACGGTGCCGTCGACCATCGAGGACCCGGACGTGTTGACCGCGCTGGCCGAACAGTTGAAGGGGTGAGAAGGCCCGGCGCCGTGCCCGACCGCGTCCTCCGTACCGCGATAGCCGTCGTCCCGTTCGTCGGACTCGTCGGCACGATCGTCATGACCGTGATCGATGCGCTGTCACCGGGAGGCGACCTCGGCCGGGATCTGCTCGAGAACTCGGTGCTGTGGATGATCGGCGTGCAGGGTTGGATGACCGGCTGCGGGCACATGTTCTTCGGCGAGCCGATCGCGGACTCGATCGGCTGGCCGTCGAAGACGCCGTGGCAGTGGGAGGTCGGGCTCGCCAGCCTCGCCACCGGAGTCCTGGGTGTCATCGCGTCGGGGTTCGACGACGAGTTCACTCTGGCCACGATCATCGCGTTCTCCGTGTTCTACCTGGGCGCCGCGGTCGGGCACGTCCGAGAGATGGTGACCAGGCGGAACTTCAAGCCGGGCAACGCCGGACCGATCTTCTTCTTCGACGTCCTCGTGCCGGTCTACCTGATCGTGTTGTACACGGTCGTCACCTAGCGCAGACTGGGTCGCGTGCAGGTGGACGAGCACGACGAACTCCCCGTCGACCCCGACGAACGTCCGCTGCACCTTCGCGTGCACGCCCTGGCGTGGGTGTTCGCGGGAGGACTGATCGGTACCGGTGTGCGGTACTGGGCGGAGAAGACGTTTCCCTCCGCTGAGGGGCACTGGCCGTGGGCGACCTTCGCGGTCAACATCATCGGTGCGTTCATCCTCGGTGCGCTGCTCGAACTGCTTGCCCGGCTCGGGCATGACGAGGGATGGCGACAGCGGGTGAGGCTGTTCGGCGGCACCGGCATCTGCGGGGCGCTCACGACCTACAGCACCTTCGCACTGGAGATATCGGAGCTGACACGAGCCTCGGCGGTCGCGACCGCGCTCGCGTATGCGGCGGTGAGCGTCCTCCTCGGTCTGCTGGCGGCGGCCGGTGGCATCGCGCTCGCCTCGAGGTTCGCGACCCGATGGGCACGACGTTGATCGCGCTGGCCGTGATGGTGGCCGGAGCACTGGGTGCGGTGACGCGCTTCGTCGTCGACGGCGCGGTCAAGTGGAAGTGGCCGACCATCACGCCGTGGGGCACCTTCGTCATCAACGTCAGCGGTTCGGCACTGCTCGGCGTACTCGCCGGTCTCGTGCTCTTCCATGGTGCGCCGCACGAAATGCAGGCAATCATCGGGACCGGATTCTGCGGCGGCTACACCACTTTCAGCACTGCGAGCTTCGAGGTCGTCCGGCTGGCGGAGAACAAGCGGCGGCTGGTCGCCGGCGGGTACGCCGCCATAACGCTGCTCGCCTCGGTGGCGGCATGCGCAGCGGGATCGGCGCTGGTCTGGGCGGTCTGAGTCAGACGCGTCGCGACAGCAATCCGGCCCCGCACCTCGATGAGGTCGCGGGGCCGAATGCTGTTGCGTCAGGCGCTCACTTGAGCTCGGCGCTGCTCTTGTTGAGCACGCGGCGGGCGATGATGAGGTTCTGGATCTGCTGGGTGCCCTCGAAGATGTCCAGGATCTTCGAGTCGCGCGCCCACTTCTCTACCAGCAGGCGTTCGGAGTAGCCCAGCGTGCCGGTCAGCTCGACCACCTTGTTGGTGATGTCGGTGACAGTGCGTCCTGCCTTGGCCTTCGACATCGACGCCTCGGTCGAATTGGGCTGCTTGTTGTCAGCCATCCACGCAGCACGCATGGTGTGCAGGTAGGCGGCCTCGAAATCGGCCTCCATACGCAGGAACTCGGCGGCCGCGGCGTGCTGGTCGGCGGCCGGACGGTCGTAGTCGACCTCGATGCCGGCCTCGTCGAGGATGCGACGCAGCTCCTCGAGGGCTGCACGTGCGACACCCACGGCCATACCCGCGACGAGGGGGCGCGTGTTGTCGAAGGTCTGCATGACCCCGCCGAACCCCTTCTTGGTGTCGACCTCGGGGGAGCCGAGCAGGTTCTCCTTGGGGATGCGGCAGTTCTCGAAGCGGATGACCGCGGTGTCGGAGACGCGGATGCCCAGCTTGTGTTCCAGGCGAACGACTTCCACACCGGGATGCTCACGCGGGACCACGAAGCTCTTGATGGCCGCACGGCCGAGACTTTTGTCGACGGTCGCCCACACGACGATGTGGGTGGCGCGCGAGCCGGCGGTCACGAAGATCTTCTC
This sequence comes from Gordonia rubripertincta, assembly GCF_038024875.1. NCBI lineage: Bacteria > Bacillati > Actinomycetota > Actinomycetes > Mycobacteriales > Gordoniaceae > Gordonia > Gordonia rubripertincta. The sequence goes on along the minus strand of NZ_CP136136.1, from coordinate 5,155,053 downwards.
GCCGTTGATCACGTACTCGTCCCCGTCGAGCGTCGCGGTGGTGCTCACCGCGGCCGAGTCGGAGCCGAAGCTGGGTTCGGTGATGGCCATCGCGGCCCACACCTTGCCGAACTGCTCGAGCTGCTCGTCGGTGGCGACCGCGGCGATCGCCGAGTTGCCCAGGCCCTGATAGGGAATGGACAGCATGAGGCCCACGTCGCCCCACGAGGTCTCCATGACGTTCACGACGGACTGCATGTTGCCGCCGTTGACGACCTGGTCCTCGGTCTTGGGCCCCGTCTTCTTCTGAGGGGTCTTCTTCTGCTGGCTGCGACCACCGTCGGCGCCCGCGCCGGCCTGACCGGTCTCCGAGAGACCGTCGTAGAGGCTCGCCAGGGTGTCGAGCTCGACCGGGTAATCGTGTTCGCGCAGATCGTACTTGCGCGAGATCGGCCGGAAGATCTCCGCCGCCGCCTGATGCGCCTGATCGATGGCGACGTGCAGCTTCTTCGGGAGTTCGAGATTGATGCTCATGTCAGTTTCCTTGGGTCACAGACGGTCTAGAGGACGACGATGCCTTCGCCGATACCTGCGCCACGCAGGTCGCGGTACCAGCGCTCGACCGGGTGCTCCTTGGTGAAGCCGTGACCGCCGAGGAGCTGGACGCCGTCGAGGCCGATCTGCAGCCCCTTGTCGATGGTGAGCTTGCGGGCGAGGGCGGCTTCGCGGGCGAAGCTCAGGCCCTGCTCGGCGCGGGCGGCGCCGCGCAGCGTGACCAGCCGGATCGAGTCGACCTCGGTGGCCATGTTCGCGACCATGAACGCGACTGCCTGGCGGTTGGAGATCGGCTCGCCGAAGGCCTCGCGCTCGTTGACGTAGGGGATGACGTAGTCGAGAACAGCGCGCGCGGTACCGGCGGCCAGGGCCGACCAACCCAGACGCGAGAGGCGCACGACGTCGCGGTACGCGGTGTTGGCGGCATCGCCCTCGCCGGCGATCAGCGCCGATTCCGGAACGGCGACATCCTGCAGGAGCAGGCGACCCATGCCGGCTGCGCGGACGCCCATGCCGGGATCGGCTTCGACGATGAGGCCCTTCGAGTCCGACTCGACGAGGAACAGGGCGGGCTTGCCGTCGAGCTGCGCGCCGACGATGAACAGTTCCGACGATCCGGCGGCCGGGACGAACGACTTCACGCCGTTGAGGCGGTAGCCGCTGGGTACGCGGGTTGCCTTGGTGCTCAACGAGAATGCGTCGAACAGTGGCCTCGGCTCGGCGATCACGACGGCCGACTGCGGCACGTTCTCGCCGGCGAAGTCGGGCAGGTAGGTGCGCTGTTGCTCATCGGTGCCGAAGTTGGTGAGGGTGGTGGCCACGCCGCTCGGTGCGAGCAGCGGGAGGGCCAGACCCATGTCGCCGTAGGCCATCGCCTCCGCGACCAGTGCGTTGGTGACCACGCCACGCTCGGTGGCCGCGCCGTCGAAGTCCTCGGGCACGTTGATCATCGTGATGCCCAGCTCGGCCGAGCGCTTGACGATGTCCTCGGGCGCGGTGGCCGCGGCGTCGGCGTCGTACGCGGCGGGGCGCAGGATCTCGGTGGCGAAGTCCTTCACCGTCTCCGCGATCATCTGCTGCTCGTCGTCGGGCGTGAGGTTGAAGTAGTCCTTGGGTGCGGTGGTCAGGCGCTTGGCGTCGTCCGAACCGCCCTGGACAGCCTTGAACGCGCGGTTCGCCGCACCGAGGGTCTGGAACCCGGTCTTGGTGGCCTGGTAGGCGACCCGGTTGATCGGCTCGCGGATCTTGTACTTGTCGGCGAACTCCGATCCCGTCACCGTCGACAGCACACGCATCGCGGTGCCGATGAAGTTGCGGGGATGCGGGTTTCGGCCGACTGCGGAGGTGTCGCGCGGTTCGGTGTGAGTTGTCATGATCACCAGCCGTTTCTTCAAGTAGCCCCGATCAGGGGCCTCTGCACGAGTTTTTGCGGACAGATCTTACTCGGTAGTAAGTCCAGACCTTACTCCGTAGTAAGAAGTTTGTCACCTACTTGTCCGACGCCGTCCTGGGGCCTGCGCGCTAGGCTGGCCGGGTGACCGTGGAAGACCGCTCCGACCTGCGCTTATCGTCGACCGGCGCACTGGGTGCGGCGGTCGTCGGACTGGCAGGGGCGGCGGCTGTCGGAGCCGCCTGCGCGTTCACGCCCGCCGGGATCGCCGACGGTCCGGGGATCTGCCCGTTCGCGATGATGACTGGCCTCCCGTGCCCGGGCTGTGGACTCACCCGCAGCTGGGTGGCGTTCATGCACGGCGACGTCGGGACGTCGTTCCGCTTCAATGTCTTCGGCCCGATCCTGCTCGTCCTGACAATCGTCACCGTCGTTCTCGCGGTCGTCACCCTGGTGCGGCGGAGGCGGTTCCCGCTCGAGGGTTGGCGCGACGTGGTGCTGGGTCGTGCCGGCGCCGTCCTTCTGGGGGCGTGGCTGATCTACGGACTGGCGCGCATCGTCGACGCCGCGGCGGGTTGGGGGATCTTCCCGATCGTGGTGTGAAGAAGGCAGAGTGGATGCATGCAGATCACCCACTTCGGCCATTCCTGTCTGCTCGTCGAGATCGACGGGACCAAGGTGCTCTTCGATCCGGGCAATTTCTCGCACGGCTTCGAGGGCATCAGCGGTCTCGATGCCATCCTCATCACCCATCAGCATCCCGACCATTGCGACGTCGCGAAGCTGCCCGACCTCGTCGCGGCCAACCCCGACGCCGTCCTCTACGCCGACCCGCAGACCACCGCACAGCTCAACGGCGACAACGTGGCCGGCGCGTGGACCGCGGCCCGCGGCGGTGACCAGATCGAGATCGGTTCGCTCACCGCACGTTTCACCGGCGGGCGGCACGCGGTCATCCATCCGGAGATCCCGGTGATCGACAACGTCGCCTACATCCTGGGAACCGCCGAGAAGCCGGGACAGTTCATGCACCCGGGCGACTCGTTCTACATCCCCTTCGAGCAGGTCGACGTCCTCGCACTCCCGTCGGCGGCGCCGTGGATGAAACTCAGCGAATCCGTCGACTACCTCCGCGCGATGGCGCCGCGGGTCGCGGTCCCGATCCACCAGGCGGTCTTGTCCGACGCGGGTTCGGCCGTCCACTACGCGCGGCTGTCGAACATGAAGGACGACGCGACCGAGTTCAAGGTGCTCGACGAGGAGACCGGTACGGAGCTCTAGGGCCGCAACGCGGCGAGCACCTCGTCGTGCAGGAGTCCATTGGTGGCGACGGCACTGCCGCCGGCCGGGCCGGGGGTTCCGTCGAGTGCGGTGAACCGGCCGCCGGCCTCGCGGACGAGGATGTCGAGGGGCGCGAGGTCCCAGAGGGAGACCTCGGGTTCGGCGGCGATGTCGACCGCGCCCTCGGCGACGAGGCAGTAATTGTAGAAGTCGCCGTAACCGCGGACGCGCCAGACCTGGTCGGTGAGGTCGACGAAGCGGTTGCGGATGCCCCGGTCGGCCCAGCCGAAGAGGCTCGAGAAGGCCAGGCTCGACGAGGACAGGTCGCCGACGCCCGACACGGCGAGCCCGCGGACGTCCTCACTGTCGAAACAGGTGTGGGCGCCGAGTCCGGTGGCCGCCCACCAGCGTCGGCGCAGGGCGGGCGCCGACACCACGCCGACCGTCGGGACACCGTCGACGAGCAGGGCGATCAGCGTCGCCCAGACCGGGACGCCGCGCACGAAGTTCTTGGTGCCGTCGATGGGGTCGATGACCCACTGACGACCGGACAGGGCGGCGTCCCCACCGAACTCCTCACCGAGAACCATGTCGGCGGGCCGGCGGGCGGCGAGCCGTTCGCGGATGAGCGTCTCGCAGGCGAGGTCGGCGTCGGAGACGGGCGTGAGGTCGGGTTTGTCGTCGACGCGGAGATCGACTGCCCCGAACCGGTCCATGGTCAGCGCATCGGCGGAATCGGCGAGTGACAGCGCGAGTTCGAGATCGTCGTCGTAGCTCTGTGAGGTGCTGGGGTTCTTCGGACCGGAGTCGGCGGACATGCCCGGTAGGGTAGCCCCCATGCTGCTCACCGTGACGTTCACCCTGTTGCTCGCCGCGCTGGTCGTGGTGCTGGTCATGCAGTGGCAGCGGGGACGCAATCCGCAGGCCATGTCCGCCGCAAAGGCCTCCCGGTATGTGCAGGGCACGCTGACGATCGTCGGGGTCTCCGACAACCAGTCCGACCCGCAGAGCGCCGCGGACAAGAACGGTCAGCGTTTCTACACCATCACCGGGACCATCGTCGGACCCCAGACCAACCCGACCGAGGTCTACGGAACCCTCGCTCTCGGAGCGGACGATCCGTGGCCGCAGGTGGGCGACGATCTGCCGGTGATCTACAAGCCGAACAAGGCGGTGACGTCCTGGCAGTTCGGCGTGCTGCCAGATTCGCAGCCACCCGCGGGACCCGGCGGAATCTGAACAGCGGGACCCGGCGGCATCTGACCTGCGGGGCCTGACGCTGTCTGACCCGGCCCGCGGTCGGTACTCTGGATGATTGTGCATCCCGACGTGACCGCAGACCTCGAATCCCTCGACGCCACCTTGACCACCGTGGAAAAGGTGCTCGACCTCGAGGAGCTACGCCGTCGAATCGACGAGCTGGAGATGCAGGCCTCGGATCCCGACCTGTGGAACGACCAGGACCACGCGCAGAAGGTCACCAGCGAGCTGTCGCACGCCCAGTCCGAACTCCGCAAGGTCTCCGAGCTGCGCCAGCGCCTCGAGGACCTGCCCGTGCACTACGAGCTGGCCGAGTCCGAAGAGGGCGAGGACAAGGCCGCGGCCCTGGCCGACGCCGACGAGGAGCGGTCCAGCCTGCGCGCCGACATCGAGGCCATGGAGGTCAAGACGATGCTCGCGGGCGAGTACGACTCTCGCGAGGCCGTGGTCAACATCCGGTCCGGCGCCGGTGGCGTCGACGCCGCCGACTGGGCGCAGATGCTCATGCGCATGTACATCCGCTGGGCCGAACAGAAGGGCTACGGCGTCGAGGTCTACGACACCTCCTACGCCGAAGAGGCCGGCCTCAAGTCCGCGACCTTCGCCGTGAAGGCGCCCTACATGTACGGCACTCTCTCGGTGGAGCAGGGCACCCACCGTCTCGTGCGGATCAGCCCGTTCGACAACCAGAGCCGCCGCCAGACCTCGTTCGCCGAGGTCGAGGTGCTGCCGGTGGTCGAGACCACCGACCACATCGACGTCGACGAGAACGACATCAAGGTCGACGTCTACCGCTCGTCGGGCCCCGGTGGGCAGTCGGTCAACACCACCGACTCCGCGGTGCGCCTGACGCACATCCCCACCGGCATCGTCGTGACCTGTCAGAACGAGAAGAGCCAGCTGCAGAACAAGGCATCGGCGATGCGCGTGCTGCAGGCCAAGCTCCTCGAGCGCAAGCGCCAGGAGGAGCGCGCCGAGCTCGACGCGCTCAAGGGCGACGGCGGCTCGAGCTGGGGCAACCAGATGCGGTCCTACGTGCTGCACCCGTACCAGATGGTCAAGGACCTGCGGACCGGTGTGGAGGACAACAACCCGACCGCCGTGCTCGACGGCGAGCTCGACAAGTTCATCGAAGCCGGTATCCGCTGGCGTATGGCGTCCGCCGAAGCGTGATCGTGCACCCCGGAGTCGAGTGGCTGGCCGCTGCGCCGTCCCCGACCGAACTCCTTCTCGGTCGGGTCTATGTCTGGCTGGCCACCAGCGGCCTCGAGATCGTCATCTGGATCCTCGGGGCGGTCCTGCTGGCCCGAGTCATCCGGTGGTTTGCCGGCAAATACGCGGCGCGGGTCGAGTCACGGTTCTCCACCAGCGACCTCATCGTGCAGACGGAGGACGCCAAACATCGTCGGGCGCTCGTCGACGTGGTGGCCTGGACGCTCATCGTGGGCATTGCGATCGTCGTCATCATCCACATCCTGGGCGTCTTCGGCATCCCGATCAGCGGGCTCACCGGCCCGACCGCGGTGATCGGTGCGGCACTCGGCTTCGGCGCGCAGCGAATCGTGCAGGACATCCTGGCCGGCTTCTTCGTCGTCGCCGAGAAGCAGTACGGCTACGGTGACGTGGTCAACCTGACGGTGACCGGCAACGCGCCGGCGGAGGGGACCGTGGAGGATGTCACCCTCCGCGTGACCAAGCTGCGCACCAGCGAGGGCGAGGTCATCACCGTTCCCAACGGTCAGATCATCAAGGCCACCAACCTGTCGAAGGACTGGGCGCGCGCCGTCGTCGACGTACCCATTCCGGCGGAAGCGGACATCGGTCTGGTCAACGAGACACTCGACCGCGTCGGTCGTGAGTTCTACGCATTGCCGCGCTGGCACGACCTGCTGCTCGACGCGCCGTCCTCCCTCGGTGTGGTCAGCCTCGAGCTCGATTCGATCACCGTGCGCATGGTCACGCGCACCCTGCCGGGCAAGCAGTTCGAGGTGGGTCGCGCACTTCGCGTCCACATCATCCGGGCGTTGGTCCGCGAGGGGATCAACGTGCCGCCGCGCGACATCCAGGCCTCGAGCGGTCCGCCGGCGACCCTGGCCGATCAGGTCGGTCGCGACCGGGACGGGGACGAGTGATGACCGGATCTCAGGAGAATCAGCCCGTTCAGTCGGGGGCGAGCGGCCAGGACGACGGTCGTCGTCGGCGCACCTTCCGGTGGAATCAGCACATCGGTCGGACGTCGATCCGGATCAGCACCGCCATCCTCTTCGTGGTGTTCATTGTCTGCTGCATCCTCTATGGCTACACCTCCCAGCGCTACGGCGTCGTCTCGCCGGAACCGCCGCGTCCTGCGCCGAGGACGTCGCAGGTCGTCGAACCGACCTACGAGCGGCCGCTGCCGTCGACGTACGAGGAATCCACCTCGCAGACGTCGTCGGCGTCGTCGACGACCGGCGAACCCGGGGTCGAGGGTGGGACCGGGACGCCTCTGCCGCCGGGACAGACGGGGTCGCCGTCGGAGTCCACCACGCGTCAGACGATCCCGGGTCTGCCCGGCGTCGAGATCCCGAACTTCGGGGCGCCGACGCCCACCACGCCCGTTCCGACACGCTGACGCCGGGGAACCGCTGGTCAGAGAGTTGTTCGACGCGGCGTGTTGCGCCTGAACGGACTCTCAGGCGTCGTCGTTACACTGGCTCATCGTGATCAAGCTGGAGAACGTCACGATGCAGTACAAGGCATCCTCTCGGCCGGCTCTGAAGGATTTGAGCTTCGAGGTCGACAAGGGGGAGTTCGCGTTCCTGATCGGGCCGTCCGGATCGGGCAAGTCGACGTTCTTCCGGTTGCTGCTCAAAGAGGACCGGCCCACGAGCGGCGATGTGTACCTCGGTGAGTTCCACGTCAACAAGATGCGGGCCCGTTCGGTTCCGAAGCTCCGCCAGTCGATCGGCTGTGTCTTCCAGGACTTCCGGTTGCTGCAGAAGAAGACCGTCGCCGAGAACGTCGCCTTCGCGCTCGAGGTGATCGGCCGGCCGAAGTCGACGATCCAGCGCGTGGTGCCCGAGGTGCTCGAGTACGTCGGTCTCGAGGGCAAGCACGACCGCATGCCCAACGAGCTGTCCGGTGGCGAGATGCAGCGTGTGGCCATTGCCCGCGCGATCGTCAACCGCCCGCTCGTGCTGCTGGCCGATGAGCCGACCGGAAACCTCGATCCCGAGACCAGCGAGGAGATCGTCGACGTCCTCGACCGGGTGAACCGTCGGGGCACCACGGTGGTCATGGCCACCCACGACCGGCACATCGTCGACGCGATGCGGCGCCGCGTCCTCGAATTCGACAACGGGCAGCTCGTGCGCAACGACCCGCAGGGTGTGTACGGAATCGGCTGACGACTCAGCCCACCCCCGACACACAACAACGACCCCCAAGGACGCCTGAGCAAGCATGCGAGCGAATTTCATCATCAGCGAGGTTCTCAACGGACTGCGCCGCAACGCGACCATGACCATCGCGATGATCATCACCACGGCGATCACGCTGGGAATGTTCGGCGGCGGTCTGCTGGTGATCCAGATGGCCGACAAGAGCCAGAAGATCTTCCTGGACCGGGTGGAGATGGAGTTCTACCTCAATCCCGAGGTCACCGAACGCGATCCGCAGTGTGAGGCGGACCCCTGCGCGCAGCTGCGGCGGGGACTCGAGAACGAGCCGGGGGTCACGTCGGTGACGTACCTGGACAAGGACGAGGCCTACAAGCGTGCGAAGGAGATCTTCGCCAACAACCCCGACCTCGCCGAGAACATCGTCGAGGGCACACTGCCGGCCTCACTGCGGGTACGGGTCTCCGACCCGGGGCAGTTCGACGCGGTGCTCACCGAGTATGCAGGCCGAAAAGACCTGGGCATTGACGCTTTCAAGGACGACCGCAAACTGGTGCAACGCATCTTCAGCGTGCTCGACGGGGTGCGCAACGCGACGTTCGCGATCGCGTCGGTGCTCGCGATCGCGGCCATCCTGCTGATCATCAACACCGTTCAGATCGCAGCCTTCACCAGACGGACCGAGGTGTCGATCATGCGACTGGTGGGCGCGACGCGGTGGTACACGCAGTTGCCGTTCCTGCTGGAGGCGGTGGTGTCCGCCCTTGCCGGTTCGTTGCTGGCGATCGGTGGCCTGCTGCTCGCGAAGAAGTTCTTCTTCGACACCGCGCTGAAGGAGCTCTACGGCGTGAGCTTCTTCGCCCGCATCGAACTGACGGATGTCTTGTTCGTTGCGCCCTGGCTGATCCTCGGCGGAATCGTGTTGGCGGGCGCGACGGCTTATGTCACCCTTCGTGTGTACGTCCGGGAATGAGCGGACCCGCCGCCGGCGTTCCACACAGGCTTGACTACGGTCTATTCGACCCGGACAACCGTCGATCCACGAGGAGGTGAGTGCGCGATGCCCAAGGAAAAGGGACGCAACGTGATTGCCCAGAACCGCAAGGCGCGCCACAACTACACCATCCTCGACGTCTACGAGGCCGGCATCGTTCTCGTCGGAACCGAGGTGAAGAGCCTGCGCGCCGGTAAGGCTTCGCTCGTGGATGCGTTCGCCACGATCGACGACGGCGAGGTCTGGCTGCACGCCCTGCACATCGCCGAGTACGGCCAGGGCTCGTGGACCAACCACTCGGTTCGGCGCAAGCGCAAGCTGCTGATGCATCGTCGTGAGATCGACAACCTGATCGGCAAGATCCGCGACGGCAACCTCACGCTCGTGCCGCTGTCTCTGTACTTCAGCGACGGTCGGGTGAAGGTCGAGTTGGCGCTGGCCCGCGGTAAGCAGGCGCACGACAAGCGCCACGACATCGCCAAGCGGACCGCGCAGCGTGAGGTCGAGCGCGAGGTCGGCCGTCGCGTGAAGGGGATGGGCTGACCGCTGACCGACCGTGTCGGTCGGGTCAGGCGGCCTTGTAGAGGCGGGTGCCCTCGGCGGGTTCGGGCGTCACCGCATGTCCTTTCCCTCGGTAGGTGCGCTCGTACTGCTCGACCTGCGCGCGGTGAAGGGGAGGCGTCATCGGGTCGGAGTACACCCGGACATCGCCCCCGCGTTGACTTTCTGCGGCCTGCGCCAGCTGGAGACGGAACGCTGCGATCGACAGCGCGAACAGTACGACCATCACGATCCCGGACGGCCACGCGGGGCCGCCGAACTGGCCGGCGAGGGTCAAGAGGAACACCCCCATGCTGACGAATCCGAGCAGCAGGATCAGGTAGCCGATGAATCCGTGGGACTTCGGATGGTTTGTGGTGCGCATTGATCCTCCTAGACAAAGCGATACATTCGGTGTAGCGATACATCAACTGTATCGCTACAGTATGTGTAGCGCCTGAGGGCTTCGTGCTATTCCTGAAGAACCGTTTTCCACGACGAAGGGGTCCGCAGGTGCCTGCTGACAGCGGTGCGAAGATCATCGAGGCTGCGCTGGAACTACTGCGCACAAGGGGGCCGTCGGGCGTGACGATCGAGGCCGTCGCCGCCCACTCCGGCGTCGCCCGGACCACCATCTATCGGCGTCACCGCAACCGTGACGAGATGCTCACCGCTGCACTCGTCGCCGTGGGGACGCCGCCGGCCCCCGATGAGGAACTGTCGGGGGAGCAGCGCCTCCGATGGGTGGTCCGGCACGCGGCGTCGATGGTGTCCGACGGCATCGGCTTCGGTGGGATGGCGGCGCTGATCACCGACGCCGATCCCGCCTTCACCGAGATCTTCCGCACCGTGCTGTCGACGCACCGCGCCGACCTCGCGAGGGTCATCGACGACGGCAAGAGTCGTGGACTCGTGGCGTCGACTGTGGAGCCGGACACATTCATCGATGGCGTCGTCGGAAGTCTTGTCGCCGAAAAGGCCAGGTCGGGAACCGTCGGCGAGGATTGGGAAGACCGCGTCGTCGCCATGTATGCGCCCATCGTGCTCGCGCCGGTGCCGCGCTGATCGAGCCCCGACGGTATCGGGAATGAAGTCCGCTGTCCGACTTGTTAGACTGAATTACTCACTGACTCCGGTCGGTGGGTACCTGTCTCGGGGCTGATCGGTTTCGACTACGTGCGTCGAGGTAGGGGAAGCGTGTCGGTGCAGGCTGGAGACCACCGTATAAGCGTCGCAGCAACCAATTAAGCGCCGATTCCAATCAGCGCGACTACGCCCTCGCTGCCTAAGTAGCGACGGCTGGTCTGTCGGCCCGGATTGTGCTCCCGAATCCGGATGCCGGCATCATCTCAGGGAGCTCACCGTCCTCGCCGGTCGCGGGTGAGGTCGGAACATCAAACAGCGACTGGGATCGTCATCTCGGCTTGTTCGCGTGACCGAGAGATCCAAGTAGAGACATAGCGGACTGCACACGGAGAAGCCCTACCAACACGACGGAGGACCCGGGTTCAATTCCCGGCAGCTCCACGGACGAAGCGCCCCACCTGTTCACAGGTGGGGCGCTTTGCGTTCGGGGTTCGACGGGTCAGCTCGGCTGGGGTTGTTGTCCGGCTGACGGCGTGCTCGGTGTCTGGCCGCCCGGCGCGTCCGTCGAATCGCGGTCGCCCGGTCGCGGTCCACGGGGGCCGGGCGTCCCATCGCCGTCGGGTCCGCCGCGGAACTGTCCGGGCGGGCCGCCACGACCTTCCAGCTGACCGAGGTCACCGCCGTGGCGAACCACTGCGACGCGGTCGTGGCGGTCGGACGTCGTGTCGGCGGTGATGTATCCGGCCCCAAAGCCGAGCGCGGCCGCTATCGCCGCCACCCCCAGTCCGCCTGCGATGAGTACCGGCGTCCTCGGCCTCGGCGTCCTCGACGGATAGACAGGTGCGGGTGCAGCGAGGTCTGTTGCCGGGGAGCCTGTCTCGGGGATCCGCGCGGTCGGCTGATCGTCGGCGGGTGCCGGCGCGATCGGGGTCGTCGACGCGTCGGGCGCGATATCCTCGTGCGACTCGGGCGTCGGATCATTCGGGGTCGTGTTCATGGCTGTCGCTCTCGTTCGCGATGGGGACTCCGGGTGCTCCCGGGTGGCGAACGCCATGGTGCTGACGCTTTCTGGAGTGACGCTGTCGGCGACCTGTACATCTGCTGGGAACGGCCCACGGCAGCCCCACGGCCAGAGCGCCCCACCTGTTCGCAGGTGGGGCGCTCATCGGTACAGCAGTCCTACAGGGGTCGCGTCGAGAAATTCGGGCCGACCCCGAACTTCGAGTTCGGCGAAAGCCCTGGTGCTGACCCTGCGAATGCCTGACTCAGTAGTAGTGCGCTCGACCGCCCACCGCGCGCCCGGTGGCACCGAGGACTGCGAGGATCACGCCGATCACGGCGATGATGATGCCCAGGGTCCACAGGATCGGGATGCCGAAAATGAATCCGAGAACTAGAAGAATGATTCCGAGAATGATCACCGCGCACGCTCCGGAGTTCGCAGTTACAGGATGCTCGACGCTGCTGCAAGCACCATTGATGTTACCCTCGTCACATCCGACGGCGCGCCAAACGATGCCCGACGTCGGACCACGTGCGCTCGCGGCGGGACTGGCGGCCGGGACCCGCCGGAGACGGCTCAGGCTGCGGCCGCGTCGGCCAGTGAGTGCTCGCGATGACGACGTCGCTTGCTGATGACGCCGTGGGCCGGGCTGAACAGGAACACGAGCAGGAACAGTATTCCCTGCACCAGCACGACCATGCCGCCGGGCGAGGTGTCCTGATAGTAGGAGACGTACAGGCCGATGACGCCGCACAGTGCCGAGGTGGCCGGCGCGATGATCAGCATCCGGTTGAAGCGGTCGGTGAGCAGTTGCGCTGTCGCGCCGGGGATGATCAGCATCGCCACGACGAGCACGATGCCGACCACCTGCAGTGCGGTCACGGCGGTGAGAGCCAACAGGGCGAGAAGTGCCGCACCCAACAGCCTCGGGCTGAGGCCGATGGCGAAGGCGTGGGTCGGATCGAACGCGTAGAGGGTGAAGTCGCGCCGCTTGAGCAGCAGGATCACCGCGACGATGGCGCCGAGGATCGCGATCTGGATCAGATCGGACGTCGAGACGCCGAGCAGGTTGCCGAAGATGATGTGGTTCAGATCTGTCTGGCTCGGCGTCACCGAGATCAGAACCAGACCGAGGGCGAACAACGTTGTGAAGACGATGCCGATCGCGGCATCCTCTTTCACCCGGCCGCCGTCGCGGACCGCACCGATCATCGCCACCGCGAGGAAGCCGAAGACCACCGCGCCGATGGCGAAAGGGAAACCGACGATGTAGGCGAGGACGACTCCCGGCAGCACCGCATGGGAAACGGCGTCACCCATCAGCGACCAGCCGATCAGCACCAGCCAGCACGACAGCAGCGCGCAGACGACTGACGCGATCAGCGTCGCCCACAGCGCCCGGGTCATGAAGGCGTAGGCGAACGGGTCGAGGACGTAGTCGACGATGTTCATGACGCCTCCTCCCGGCGGTCACCGGGAGTTCGTTCGGTCCGGTCCAGCGGGTCGAGTCCGAAGGCGCGCACCAGATTGTCGGTGGTGATGACCTCGGCGGGGTCGCCCTGCGCGACTACCCGGCGCATCAGCAGGATCGCCTCGTCGGCGAGGGTCGGCAGGACCTGGAGGTCGTGTGTGGAGACCAGGATCGTCACGCCGGAATCGGCGAGTTGGCGGAGCAACGCGGTGATGGTGGCCTCGGTACGTTTGTCGACGCCGGCGAACGGCTCGTCGAGCAACAGGATCGAGGCCTCCTGCGCGATGCCGCGTGCCACGAAGGCGCGCTTGCGCTGACCGCCGGAGAGCTGACCGATCTGACGGTCGGCGTAGTCGGTGAGTTCGACGCGCGCGAGTGCTTCGTCGACGGCGTCATGGTCGGCGCGCTTGGGTCGGCGGGTGAAGCCGAGATGGCCGTAGCGGCCGGTCATCACGACGTCGCGCACGGAGAGCGGGAACGACCAGTCGATGTCCTCGGACTGCGGGACGTACCCGACGAGGCCGGATTTGCGTGCGGCGGCAGGGGATCTGCCGGCGAGCGTGACCGAGCCGGTGGTCGGGGTGACCGACCCGACGATCGTCTTGAACAGCGTCGACTTTCCCGATCCGTTCATGCCGACGAGCGCGCAGATGCGGCCGGTCGGCACGCGCACCGAGGCGTGGTCGAGCGCGAGGATGCGGCCGTAGCGCACCGTCACGTCGTCGACCTCGATGGCATGCGAGGTGATCATCGGTTGTCTCCCGTCAGTCCCGACACGATGGTCCGGGCGTCGTGGCGGATCAGGTCGAGGTAGGTGGGCACCGGGCCGTCGGCCTCGGAGAGGGAGTCGACGTACAGCGTGCCGCCGAAGCGGGCGTCGGTGGCTCCGACGACCTGCTGCATCGCGGCGTCGGACACCGTGGACTCGCAGAACACCGCCGGCACCCGGTTCGTGCGGACGAAGTCGATGGCCGCGGCGACCTGCTGCGGGGTGGCCTGCTGCTCGGCGTTGACCGGCCAGATGTAGCGCTCGGTGAGTCCGGCATCGCGCGCGAGATAGGCGAAGGCGCCCTCGCAGGTGACCAGCGCGCGTTCGTTGGGCGGCAGATCGTCCAGCGCGGAGACCAGGTCGGTCTGCACCTGCTGCAGCTGCTTCTTGTACGACGCGCCGTTGGCCGCGAAGATCTCGGCGCCTTCGGGGTCCAGGTCGGTGAACGCCTCGACCAGGTTGTCGACGTAGATGCCGACGTTCACCGGAGACATCCACGCATGCGGATTCGGTTTGCCCGCATAGGCATCCGAGGCGATGTCGATCGGGTCGACGCCTTTGCTCGCGACGATGTGCTCGACGTCGAGCCCGTCGACGAACTGTCCGAACCAGGCCTCGAGGTTGAGTCCGTTGTCGACGACGAGCGATGCGGTCGCGGTGCGTCGCACATCGCCCGGAGTCGGTTCGTAACCGTGGATCTCGGCACCGGGTTTGGTGATCGACTCGACGCGCAGGCGGTCGCCCGCGACGTTCGACGCGATGTCGGCGAGCACGGTGAAGGTCGTCAGAACCACCTTCTCGTCGGGGAGTCGGCTGGACAGTGTGCAGCCCGAGATGACCGTGCACAGGACAGCGATCAGCGCCCCGGCGGAGAGTAGTCGACGCGCGCGCACCTCGGGCATGCCGACACTATAGTTTCGGGCGGCCGAACTTTCCAGTCGAGGGTGGCCGAAAGTCTGCGAGAAGGCGCTGGCCCCTCGACCACGGGTGCTACCCGGCCGGCGGATTTGTCGTGGCGCTCAGGCGATCCGGACCCCGCGTGCCAGTTTCCCCGCGGGGACTCGTAATCGTCGTGTGGCCACCCAGAATCCGATGCCTCCGAGGGCGAAGTAGAACGTGAGTCCGAAATACCACGAGTCACCGACCTTCGACGTCTCGTGTGCCGTCTCGCGGACGCTGTAATTTGCGGGGTCGACAGCCGGGTAGGTGTACGTGATGTCCGAGCAATACCTCGAACCGATGTAGGGGCCCGCGCGCACCGCGGAGAAGACCTGCGAGATCTCCGTCGCGACGCTGGACGCCGCCTCTCGGTCGAGAGGGTCGCGCTGAGGGGCGGCGGCATCGGCGACGATGAAGAACGGGTTGGGTGCCAACAACCACCAGATGTGTTCGTGATGGTGGAACTCGCGGTCCTCGCGGACCTCACGACAGGTCGACGTCGGGAGCTGCGGAGGGTTGTCGACGAACGTCGTGACCGGCCGGATGACCGTGTGCGTCTGTGTCGTTGCCGGGAAAAGCAGACCGAAGACGATGGGTAGACCCAGGATGAGGAACAGCACGCTCGCCTGGGTGAGGACCGCCGACCCGGCGGGCCGCGTCGTGATCGCGGAGAAACCGAGTCCGATGCCCGCATAGCAGGCGAAGAGGACGATCAGCACCGCCACGCCCCCGAGACCGTGTGCGACTCCATTCGGCGACGCGACGATGCCCCAGATGACATACGGGGCCGCGACCCCCACGAAAGCCAGACTCGCCAGCCAGCTGCCGATCAATTTCCCCAGTGCCAGCTGCGAATTCGTGATGGAGGTGGCTTGGACGACGGCCAGCGTGGCGTCCTTGCGATCGCCGTTGATCGTCGTCGCGGCCAACGTCGGAGCGACGATGATGCCGAGAAAGAGCAGAAACCCGACGAGGATCTCGTACAGAGCCGATGACCACCCCCGGTACGTGCCGCCGAATGCGACCACCGACAGGTACAGGGATCCCAGCACGACCAGGGACACCACCGCGAAAGAGGTCGCGAGAATGGCCTTCCACCGGGTCGTCCGCAGGCGTTGGCGCAGTTCGAGTTCCACGATGACCCAGACCATCCGCCACCAGGTGGTGAATGCGGTCGTGCGGCTCGTGGGTCGAGTCGGTTGTTCGAGAAGGGGGGTCATCGGCGCTCCGGGTCCAGGGCCAGATAGGCATCTTCGATACCGCTCGAGGTGGGTGCGAACTCCGCGACCGCGGCCCCGGAGCGGATCAACTCGCGCAGATATCCCGCGGCCGCGGGCTCGTCATCGAAATGCCGTTGCTCGGCGTCGGACATCGACTGGCCGGCCAGCCTGATGCGCCACACGTGGCCTGCGGCCGGTGGCGGTCGGTGAGTGCGTCCGCCGGTCATGAGCACCACGTCGTCGACCATCTCATCGAGTTCGGAAAGGATGTGGGACGACACCAGAACCGCGCACCCGTCATCGGCGAGTCGGCGGAGTTGACTGCGTAGGTCCATCCGCGACCGCGGGTCCATGCCGGAGGCCGGTTCATCGAGGAGAAGGAATTGCGGGCTGTGGACCAGTGCCCGGGCAAAGCCGAGTCGCTGCTTCTGCCCACGGGACAACTCGTGCGCCGGCCGGGCGGCGAACTCGCTCAGGTGGACCAGTTCGAGCAGTTCGTCGGCCCGCCGACGTGCCCAAGCCGTGCGCAAGCCGTACAGCCGGCCGAAAGTCGTCAGGATCTCGTGTGCGGTGAGGCTCTCCCACGTGCCGAAGACATCGGGCATCCAGCCGATGAGTCGCCGGGCGTCCTCGGGCGACGCCGGAGACCCGTCGATGACGATGGTGCCGTCGTCCGGTGCGAGGAGTCCGGCGAGTAGCAGGAGCAGCGTGGTCTTCCCGGCCCCGTTGGGGCCGACCAGTCCGCAGATCCGACCGGGGGTGAGTTCCAGGCCTGCGTCGGCGACAGCGAGGTGCCGGCCGAAGGTGCGTGAGAGCCCGGTCGCGACCAATGACATCCCCCGACCATAGTCGAGTCAGATGACCCCGCCCTCATGTAATTCGGTCAGGTCGGCCGACGACAGCCCCAGCATCTCGCCGTAGACGGCCTCGTTGTCGTACCCCGGCGTGGGCGGTCCGGCATTGCGGATGCCGCCGGGTGTCTCGCTGAACTGAGGGACGACGCCGGGTCCGAGTACGGTGCGCTGGGCGCCTTCGTCGTAGTGTTCGGCGATCATGCCGCGCGCCCGCAGGTGCGGGTCTGCGACCACCTCGGCGACCGTGTTGACCGGTCCCACAACGACTCCCGCGGCGCTCAGCACCTCGGTGAGTTTCTCGGCGGAGTACTGCGCCGACCAATCGCCGATCATCACGTCCAGCTCGTCCTGGTTGCGACCGCGGGCGGTGTGATCGGCGAACCGTTCGTCGGTGGCGAGTTCGGGACGGCCCATCGCCTGGCAGAGCCGGGCGAACACCGAGTCCTGGTTGGCTGCGATGATGACGTGGGTGCCGTCGCTGGTGGGGTAGAGGTTCGACGGCGCGATGCCCTCGAGTCGGGTGCCCGACGGTCCGCGCACCACGCCGCCCGCGTCGTAGTCGGCGATCGCCGATTCCTGCACGGCGACACAGGATTCGATGAGTGACGTGTCGACGACCTGGCCCTTCCCGGTCACCGTGCGCCGGTACAGCGCGGCCAGTGCACCCTGGGCGGCGAACATGCCGGCGAGGGTGTCGCCTATCGAAAGTGCCAGTCGCGGAGGCAATTGCCCGGGGTAACCGTTCAGATACCGTAGGCCGCTCGCCGCTTCGGCGACGGATGCATAACCGGCGCGCGTCGCATCCGGCCCGGTCTGCCCGTAGCCGGACACCCGCACGATGACGAGGCCGGGGTTGCGTTCCGACAGCACGTCCGGGCCGATGCCGAGACGTTCGAGCGTGCCGGGCCGGAAGTTCTCGACGACGATGTCGGCGC
This sequence comes from Gordonia rubripertincta, assembly GCF_038024875.1. Lineage (NCBI taxonomy): Bacteria > Bacillati > Actinomycetota > Actinomycetes > Mycobacteriales > Gordoniaceae > Gordonia > Gordonia rubripertincta. Next base: position 5,137,400 of record NZ_CP136136.1, on the reverse strand, counting down.
GGTCGGCGAGCTGGAGGAAGATCTCACGGCCGCGGTCGGAGCGCAGGTCGAGGGTGATCGCTTTCTTGTTGCGGGCGTGGACCGTCCAGTAGAAGCGGTGGCCGTCGACCTCGGCCTGACCCCAGGTGCGGATCGGATCGGGTTTACCCGGCGGTTCGATCTTGATGATGTCGGCGCCCATGTCGCCGAGGAGGCGGGCGGCGTGCGGACCCGCGATCAGGGTGCCCAGCTCGAGCACGGTGACGCCATCGAGCGGCCCCGGCGGGGTTCCTCCTCGGTTCGGCGCGTCAACGGTGTTGTCGGTCATGGGTACACAGTGTGGCCGGTCACAGGTGCAACGCCAAGACGAAGGGTGGACTCACGGTTGGAACGAATCGATCTATGCGTTCCATTGTTGCGGATCTCCGGCTATGGTGTGTGTCGTCGAACACACACCGGGGAGGCTTTGAATGGTTGATCACGCATCGGGGACCGGGCTCCTGCCCGACATCCGTCTCGCCGACATGGCGGCGGGCGTCGCATCGCTGCGCAAGGACATCGGGACCGTTCTGCGTGTGTTGCCGGAGATGCTGCCCAAGCCACCGACCACCAAGATGTCGATCGGCAAGCGCTTCCAGCAGTCCGTCGACAAGTACCCCGACCGCGACTTCCTGCGCTTCGAGGGTTCGTCGATCACCTACCGCGAGGCCAACGCCCGGGCCAACCGTCTCGCCGACTTCCTGACGCGTGAGGGCGTCGGCAAGGGCGATGTGGTGGCGGTGCTGTCGAAGAACCACCCCGATGTCGTGATCGCCATGCTGGGCATCGTCAAGATCGGCGCCATCTGCGGCATGATCAACTTCCACCAGCGCGGCGCAGTGCTCGAGCACAGCCTCGGACTCCTCGACGCCAAGGCTGTTCTGTACCAGGAAGATCTGGGCGAGGCCCTGGACTCGGTCCCGCAGAGTGCGCGTCCGGCAAAAGAATTCACCTTCGAAAAGCTGCCGTCGCTGGTCGCACCGTGCTCGCCGGTCAATCCGAAGGCCACCGAATCCGTCGAGGTCGGCTCGACCGCGATCCTGATCTTCACCTCCGGCACCACCGGATATCCCAAGGCCAGCAAGCTGAGTCACTACCGTTGGCTGGTCGCCATGAACGGCATCGGCGGCCTGGGGATCCGTCTACGCAGCGATGACGTGATGTACACGGCGCTGCCCTTCTACCACAACAACGCGCTCACGATCTCACTGTCGTCGGTGCTCAACTCCGGGGCCTGCCTCGCGATCGGCAAGCAGTTCTCGGCGTCACGATTCTTCGACGAGCTCATCGAGAACGACGCCACCGCGTTCAGCTACATCGGCGAGCTGTGCCGGTATCTCCTTGCGCAGCCGCCGAAGCCGACCGACCGCGCGCACCGCGTCCGGCTCGCCGTCGGCAACGGCTTGCGCCCCGACATCTGGGACGACTTCACCGGACGGTTCGGCATCGACCGCATCGTCGAGCTGTATGCGGCGAGCGAGGCCAACATCGGCTTCGTCAACGTCTTCGGGCTGTCGAAGACCGCGGGTTTCTCACCCCTGCCGTACATCGTCGTCGAGTACGACGAGGAGACCGGTGAGCCGCTCCGCGGACCCGATGGTCGGGTGCAGAAGGTCGGTAAGGGTGGCACGGGACTGCTTCTGGCGCAGATCAACTCGCGCGTCCCCTTCGACGGTTACACCGACCCGAAGGCCACCGAGAAGAAGATCGTCCGCGATGCCCGCAAGAAGGGCGACCAGTGGTTCAACAGTGGCGACGTCGTCCGCGACCAGGGCTTCCACCACATCGGCTTCGTCGACCGCATCGGTGACACCTTCCGCTGGAAGGGCGAGAACGTCGCCACCACCGAGGTCGAGGCCGTGATCGACGCACACGACGCTGTGGAGGAGGCCGTCGTCTTCGGTGTGCCGGTGCCCGGCGTCGACGGCAAGGCCGGGATGGCGGCGGTGAGCCTCCACGACGGTCAGGAGTTCGACGCCGCGGGCTTCGCCGCGCACGTCCGGAAGGGGCTACCGAGCTATGCGGTCCCGCTGTTCGTGCGGATCGTCGACCAGCTCGAGCACACGTCGACCTTCAAGAACATGCGCACCGAACTGCGCAAGCAGGCCTACTCCGAGACCGGTGACGACCCGATGTACGTACTCTCCGGCGACACCTACGTCGAGTTCTACCCGGAGTTCGTCGAAGAACTGTCCGGAGCTCGGCGATAAGAGTGAACGGGGACCGACGTGGTGGCGGTGTCAGCCGTCCACCACGTCGTAGACCGCCTCGGCCGGCGCGGCCAGGAGCCGATCCGCCATCTCCTGCTTGAGGTAGGTCAGGCGCGCCTCCTCCTCGGCAGTGCGCTGACCATCTCGAAGGTGTCCCGTACACCGGGCCCGGTGTGTGCCGTGGCCACGACGATGTCGCGGCGCTCGACCGAGCCGGGTTCACCGAGTTGAGGCAGAGCTCGCTCGAGGACCTTGAACGCGTGCGCGACGCCGCCCGGGAAGCCGGGACCGTGGTATCGGGTCACGTCGTCGATGGTGAAGGAGATCTGGGTGCCCTGATCGGTGACGGTGATCGCGCTCATGCGATGGACTCCTTCGTGGTGCGGGCCGCCGGGGACCGGAGACTTCAGCGTGCGAAGTCTAGTTACGGTGCACAGCGGCCAGGCGTTCGCCCACGAAGTCGAGTGCGCTCCGCTGCCACAGGCCGACATGGTCGAGCATCGCGTGGCCGCCGTCGGGGACGTTGACGAACTCGGCGTCGACGCCCTGTGCCGACAACTCGTCGATGCCCTTGCGGGTGCGCTTGGCGAAGGTGCGTTCGTCCGCGGCGCCGTGGACTGCCACCACGCGGGCACCCGGTTGGATGTGTCGCCAGTCGGCGTGCTGCCACCAGGGGGCGAGGGCGAGGACGCCGATGACACGGCGGTCGGCGGCGAGTTGCGCGGCGACCCGGCCGCCCATCGAATGGCCGATCGCGACGACCGGGGTGCCGGGGTGGCGTCGGCACAACTCGTCGAGCGCGGCGCGCGCCGGGAGCATCGGGCTGCTCTCGTCGCCGTTCCAGCCGTAGACGCGGTACCGCACCTGATGCACCCGAACGGCGCGTCCGTAGCGCAACCGCAACGACCACGTGAACGGGTACATGCGTAACGCCGATCCCTGCCAAGGACTGAACGGCTTGCGGCTGTCGTCGGTGCCGCCGGGCAGCACCAGGACGAGAAGTCCGGCCGGGGCTCGCCGGGTCGGGAACAGGCCGGGGGAGAGCAGTCGCAGGGGACCGGGGTTCAACATGGTCTGGCAGGCCTCCAACGGCACGTCGTCGATCGCTCCACCCTAGCGATTCGATTCCGGGCGGAATATGGACCGGTCTGGTGAGCTTGACGAATTGGTGTCGTCGGACGGGCGAATTCCGATCTTGATGGCAGAATCGCGGATATGGCACATTCCCGCGCTGGAACATTGGCCCTGCCCGAAGACCTCGTCGACGTGGAGGCACTCGAGCGTGCCTATTACGACAACGTCCCCGATCCGTCGGACCCGTTGCAGCAGGTCGTGTTCGGGACCTCCGGCCATCGGGGCTCGAGTTTCGACACCGCATTCAACGAAGCGCATATTCTCGCGACGACCCAGGCCATCGTCGAATACCGGCGCAGTGCGGGAATCACAGGTCCGCTGTTCATCGGTTTCGATACGCACGCTTTGTCGATTCCGGCGTGGCGGACCGCGCTGGAGGTTCTCGCCGCCAACGAGGTGGCGGTGTTGACCGCCGAGGACGACTCGTATACCCCCACCCCCGCGGTCAGTCGGGCGATCCTGACGTTCAACAAGGAGAACCCCGGCGTACTCTCCGACGGCATCGTGGTGACGCCGTCGCACAACCCGCCTCGCGACGGCGGGTTCAAGTACAACCCGCCGACCGGTGGTCCGGCCGACACCACGGTCACCTCGGTCATCGCCGCCCGCGCCAACGACCTGCTCGCGGCGAAGCTCGACGGCGTGAAGCGGATCCCGTTCGAGCGGGCCCGATCCAGTGAGTTCGTCCAGGATTACTCGTTCCTACAGGGCTACATCGAGGGCCTCGGCGGCGTCATCGACATGAAGGCAATCCATGACGCCGACATCCACATCGGTGCCGACCCGCTCGGTGGTGCGTCGGTCGGGTACTGGGCCCACCTCGGGCTGCGCTACAACCTCGAACACCTCACCGTCGTCAACCCCACCGTCGACCCGACGTTCTCCTTCATGACGCTCGACACCGACGGCAAGATCCGGATGGACTGCTCGTCGGCGAACGCGATGGCGTCGCTGATCTCCGCGCGCGACTCCTTCGACATCGCGACCGGCAACGACGCCGACTCCGACCGCCACGGGATCGTCACGCCCGACGCCGGCCTGATGAATCCGAACCACTACCTCGCGGTGGCCATCGACTACCTGTTCACGCATCGTCCGCAGTGGTCGGAGCAGGCGGCGGTCGGCAAGACGCTGGTTTCGTCGTCGCTGATCGACCGAGTGGTCACCGGAATCGGGCGGCCGCTGCTGGAGGTGCCCGTCGGTTTCAAGTGGTTCGTCGACGGTCTGCTCTCCGGACGCGTCGCCTTCGGTGGCGAGGAGAGCGCCGGGGCGTCGTTCCTCATGTTCGACGGCACGCCGTGGTCGACCGACAAGGACGGCATCATCATGGCGCTGCTCGCCTCGGAGATCCTGGCCGTCACCGGAAAGACACCGTCGCAGCGGTACGCCGAACTCGCCGAGCAGTACGGGGAGACCTCCTATACCCGTATCGACGCGCCCGCCTCGCGCGAGCAGAAGGCGGTGCTGTCGAAACTGTCGCCGGAGCAGGTGAAGGCCACCGAACTCGCCGGTGAACCGATCTCCGCGGTCATGACGACCGCACCCGGCAACGGGGCGGCGATCGGCGGTCTGAAGGTCACCACCGAGAACGCGTGGTTCGCCGCTCGGCCGTCCGGAACCGAGGACGTCTACAAGATCTACGCCGAATCCTTCAAGGGCCCTGAGCATCTCGCGCAGGTGCAGAAGGAGGCGCAGCAGGTCGTCGACACCGCTCTCGGGAGCTGATCAGCCGCCCGCGGGGACGCCGATCGCCAGGCCCACCAGATAGGTGGCGCCGGCGGCGATCGCGCCGAAGCACAGCTGGCGCAGCGCGCCCCGGGCGATCGGATGGCGGGTGACGTAGGCGGCGACGCCTCCGGCGATGAGCAGGCCGACGGCGCCGACCGACAGGCCGAGGATCAATGAGGAGAACCCGAGCAGGTAGGGGATCAGCGGGACGACGCCGCCGATGCCGAACATCACGAACGACGAGATCGCCGCCACCCACGGCGAGGGCTTGTCCGACGGGGCGACGCCGAGTTCCTGCGTGATGTGGACGTCGACCGCGCACTCAGGGTCCCGATGGATCTCGTGCGCCGCGGTGGTCGCGGTCTCCTCGGTCATACCCATCTCGGTGAACATCTCGACGAGTTCGTTGAGTTCCCCACGGGGATTCTTCGCGATCTCGGAGCGCTCGACATCCACCTCGGCGTCGAGTTGCTCGTTCTGCGTCGACACCGAGGTGAACTCGCCGAGGGCCATCGAGAACGCGCCCGCGATCAGCCCGGCGACACCCGACAGGACGATCGTGTGCGCACTGGCCCCCGCCCCTCCGACGCCGGCGACGAGGCTGATGTTGGTGACCAACCCGTCCATCGCGCCGAAGGTCGCCGCGCGCACCCGGCCGCCCGAGACGTCCGGGTGCTCATGGCTGATCGGGTTCATTTCCTCGTCGACATCGCTGTTGGTCACCCGGCGAGCGTAACGACGTATGGAACGAGCCGCCGGGCGCGACTTCCCCCGCCGGTCGAGCCGTGTCGAGATCATCGCGAAAGCGGCACGTAATCGGTGCTCTTCGGGTGTATCTACTCAGCCGATTATCAGTACGGCGCGGATATTGTCGTTACGTGAGCGAAAAGCGTAAGTCGGGAGCCTCCGTGCCCCGCGCCACCACATCGAAGTATCAGCCGAGCGCACCGTCGAGCACGATGACCTACGTTCTCGGCGGTATCGCGGTCCTGGTGATCGCGGGCCTGGTCATCGGCGGGATCTGGTGGAGCGGTCGTGACAAGGGAACCGCGGACCAGTCCGCACTCGCCGCCAGTTCGACGATGATCGTCGGACCCGAGAACGCGCCGCTGATCGATGTCTTCGAGGATCCCCTGTGCCCGGTGTGCAAGATGTTCGAGCAGCAGTCGGGACCTGCGATCACCGCCGCGGTCACCGAGGGCAAGCTGCGGGTGCGCTATCACACGCTCAACTTCCTGAACTCGCGGTCGGCGACCGGTGACTACAGCTCCCGGGCCGCGGGCGCGCTGACCTGTGTGGCGCAGGAGCAGAACACCGACCTGTTCCTCCGGTTCCACAGCGCACTGTTCGCCGCCCAGCCGGCCGAGGACGGCACCGGCAACATCACCAGCCCCGAACTGGCGCGCCTGGCGACCTCGCAGGGCGCGACGCCTGCGACCGCCAAGTGCATCACCGACAACGAGAAGGTCGCGCAGGCCGAAGCGAACGCCACCACGTCGAGCGACGAACTGAAGAAGGCCGCCGGCCAAGTCGGCACCCCGAGCGTCCTCCACGACGGCAAACCCGTCGAAGGACTGCTCGACGGCACCGGCTGGCTCGACGGAATCCTGTCCGGCAACAAGTCCTGATCCAAGGGGACCGGGCCCCGCAATGGGCCCGGTTCCTGCGGATTTGGTCGCCGTCGAGGCAGTGGTGTAACTTTCACAGTGCCCTTGAACAGGGCGAAACAAAAAATACGGGGCTATGGCGCAGCTGGTAGCGCACCACACTGGCAGTGTGGGGGTCAGGGGTTCGAGTCCCCTTAGCTCCACAATCGATAAACCCGCTCTGACTTCGGTCGGAGCGGGTTTCTTTATGTCCTGGGCGATCTCGGAGCGAGGCGATGTGTCCTAACTTTGTCCTACCACTGCCGAGATCGCTGCCGACGGCATGAAAGGCCAGCATGACTGGGTTCATGCCTCCCCGTTCCGTGCATCGACCCGAGTTCAAAGTCGGCGACCGCGTGCGGATCGCGCATTCACCTTGAAGTGCACTTCCCCAGAGCTCGCCCCGAAGACCGGCTCCAAAATCAGTTCGACTGAGTCGCCGTTCTTGATCGAGGGGATTCGGCGGACGTAGTTCCGCCCCTGCCCGTCGAGCTGTATGCCGATGGCCCAGATATCGACGTCAGTGCAGTCCTCACCGCTCCCCGTTTGTGAGGAGCCATAGATTCCCGCCCTGCCAGGGGAGGTGCCAACCGGTTCTCATGAAGCAGAGAGTAGGCAACCCCTCGCTCGCGTGCCGGGCGTCACGATCGGTCACCCGGTCATGGAACCATCGACGCCGCGGCTACGTCCAAATCAATCTCCATGACCTTGGCTGCCCGCCCCCGTCCGTCCACCCCTGCCGCGAACTTGTCGCGCCGCGACCTCATGCGTTCGATGGGGGTTGCCGCGCTTGCCCTGGGCGCCCTGGGTGTCACCGCGTGCTCGAGCCGCGAAGTCGTCTCCGAGACCGCCGGCACCGGCGCCGCGGGCGGTCCGATCACCGTCGTCGACCAGTATCAGAACACGGTCACCTTCGACACCCCGGTCGGCCGTATCGCGTCGACGATCATCCCGGTTCCGTCGATGATCATCGGTTCGGACCAGTCCACCGCCCGCAACGTCGGCGTCAACGAGGTCGCGATCTCGATGGCCTCCAAGGGCATGCTGGGCACGATGTTCCCGGCGTTCCTCGACACCCCGGTGGTCGCCGGCAACGACTTCGTGCCGAACGTCGAGCACATCTTGAGCCTCAACCCGGACGTCGTGATCCAGTGGGGCGACAAAGGCGACGACATCGTCGCGCCGCTGCGTAACGCCGGACTGAAGGTGCTGCTGCTCAAGTACGGCACCCAGGAGGATCTCGAGGCGTGGATCTCGATCTTCGGGGAATTACTCGGCAAGAAATCGGAGGCCGACGCGGTCCTCGCGACGATGGCCGCCGACCGCAAGACCGTCGAGAAGGCAGCCGCAGCCCATGCCTCGGCGGCTCCGCGCGTCATGTATATGTACAACGCGCCTGACCTCAAGGTCGGCGCCGACAACAGCTACATGGACTTCTGGATCAAGCTGGCCGGCGGCAAGAACGTTGCCTCGGGTGCGGGTAAGGGTTCGAGCTTCGGTGTCACCCGTGAGCAGATCCTGGGTTGGGATCCCGAGATCGTGATCCTCGGCAACTTCGAACCGACGACACCCGCCGACATCTACGCTGATCCCCGCTGGTCGTCGTTGTCGGCGGTGAAGAACAAGCGGGTCTACAAGGCCCCGCTCGGCGGTTTCTCCTGGGACCCGCCGTGCTACGAGTCCAACCTGATGTGGTTGTGGACCAACTCGGTCTTTTTCCCGGACGTCGACCACCAACTGCGCGGGCGCATCCGCGAGACCTACCGGACGCTGTACGCATACGACGTGACCGACGCCGACATCGATCGAATCCTGCACATGCAGGTCAACGCGGGCAGCGCGGACTATGACGACTTCCGCGCCTGAGCTCGTCGTCGAGCCCGAGAAGACACGTGCGTCGACGCGCATCGTGGTGCCGCTGGTCCTGACCATCGGCATCGTTGCGGTGGGCCTGATCTCGCTGTCGGTGGGTCGCTACACCGTTCCGGTCAACGAGGTCGCCCGCATCCTCGTCAACGAGGTGATCGCGTTGCCCCGCACCTGGACCGAGGCGGAGACCAACGTGGTTCTGGGCGTGCGACTTCCGCGCGTCCTGCTCGCCATGCTCGTCGGTGGTGGGCTGGCCCTGGGCGGCGCGGCACTACAGGCGGCGTTCCGCAATCCGCTGGTGAGCCCGCAGATCCTCGGGGTGTCCTCCGGGGCGTCGTTCGGCGGTGTCCTCGCGCTCATCTTCGGGCTCGGATCGGCTTTCCTCGTCGGTGGGGCGTTTCTGTTCGGGCTGGTCGCGCTCGGCATGGTGCTGCTGATCGGGCGCACCCGGGCGGGCGGGCCGATACTCACCATCGTGCTCGGCGGGGTGGTCACGAGCGCCTTCTTCTCGGCGCTGGTCTCGTTCATCACCTACGTCGCCGACCCGTACACGACGCTGCCGTCGATCGTGTTCTGGCTCATGGGTTCTCTGGCCACGGCCGACATGGGGAAGGTGCTGATCGCCGCCATCCCGATCCTCATCGGCACGACGGTGCTGATCGGGCTGCGCTGGCGGATCAACATCCTCTCGCTCGGCGACGACGACGCGACCGCGCTCGGACTGAACCCGGGACGGCTGCGCGCGGTGTTGCTGACGATGGTGGCGTTCATGACCGCCGGTGCCGTGGCGGTATCGGGGGTGATCGGCTGGGTCGGCCTGGTCGTCCCGCACATGGCCCGGCTGTGGGTCGGACCCGACCACCGGATCTCGATGCCCACGACGTTCGTCCTCGGCGCCGCATACCTGACGATCATCGATACCTTGTCGCGCACCATCAGCGCCGGCGAGATCCCGCTCGGTATCCTCACCGCGATCATCGGTGCCCCCGTCTTCGTTCTGCTCCTGAGCAACTCGCGCAGACAGGCGTTCATCGATGGCTGACCACAGCGCCCTCGAACTACGGAACGCCGGCTTCCATCACCCGCGCTGCGACTGGGTGTTCCGGAACGCCAACCTGCGCATCGACGGAGGCATCACCTCCATCCTCGGCCCCAACGGGCAGGGCAAGACCACGCTGCTGCGCTGTATCGCCGGCTTGACGCGGTTGTCCGAGGGCACCGTCACCCACGACGCCGCGATCGGCTATGTCCCGCAAGCGAGTGCGTCGAACTTCGCCTACTCGGCGTTCGACATGGTCCTGATGGGACGGGCCAAGAAGGTGTCGGCGTTCGCCACCCCCAGCCGTGCCGACGCCGCACGCACCCGCGAGATCCTCGAGCGGGTCGGGATCGCCGAACTGGCGACGCGCAGCTTCGCGGAACTGTCCGGCGGCCGGCGCCAGCTCGTGCTGATCGCACGAGCGCTGGTGTCCGACTGCAACTTCCTGATCCTCGACGAACCGGTCTCGGCCCTGGACCTACGGAACCAGGCCCGCGTGCTCGAGCTGCTGCGGAATCTGGCGACCGAGGGGATGGGCATCCTGCTCACCACCCATCACCCCGATCACGTCCTACACCTCGGCGGGCGCGCCGTGGTGATGCGTTCGGTCGACGACATCCGCGTAGGGGCCGTTCCGGAACTCGTCACCGACGATGTGCTCAGCGAGCTGTACGGAATCGACGTGGTGAGTACGACCGTCGACGACCGCGGCGGCCCCCGCACCGTTCTCTACACCCGATATGACACGTTCGCGGATACAGCCCCCGCGGCGCCCTCCCTACAGAAAGTATCTCGATGAGTACCGAACCGACTGCGCCGCAGTCACTTCCACCTGTTCTGCATCTGACCATGGGATCGAACGCCGGCATGTCCGGCGTCACCGACGTCTCGGCTGAGGTCACGCCCGTCGACCTGTACTCGCTCGACGAAGTGGATCTGACCACCGTCCGCGGGGTGCTGATCAACGGCAACTGCGACCAGATCTTCCTCGAACGACGTCGCGACCTGCTCACCGAGTTCGTCACCGCCGGTGGCCGGGTCGCGATCATGGGGCATCCCCTGACCCGTTTCCTGCCCGGCCTCGGCAAGTGGCGCAAGCTGCAGTACTTCGGCCCCAAGGACCTCGCGATCGTCTCCGGCGACGCGCATCCCGTGTGGGAGGGAGCCGATCCGGTCGACGTCAGTTTCCGACGCGGGGTGTCCGGCTTCTATGCCCGTGGCTACAGTGACAAGCTGCCGGAGGGGGCGGTGGTGGCAAACCGCATCGGCCGCAACGCACTTCCGGTCGACTACGTGTATCCGCTCGGCGCCGGCCAGGTGCTCGTCCACGGTGGCCTCGATGTTGGTGTCCACCAGGAGGACCCGAACACCTCCGCACGAATCTTTCCTCAGCTGCTCACGTGGCTCGCCCAGCAGGAGGCCCAGGTATGACCACGACCACCGATCCCGTCGCCGAACCCTTCGCCCGCACCGACCGCGCGCCGCGCTCGCGCCGGCGCCTGGCGTTCGTCCACGGCGGCTCGCACTTCCATCTGCAGACCCTGAAGGACCCGGCGGTCATCGTGCATCAGCCCGAGTTCGTCCCCCTCGGTGATCTCGCCGACGGTGATCTCGCCGACGGGGATCTCGACGCGTTCGACACCGTCGTGCTCGCCGACCGGCTTCATCCCGAACTCGTTCGCAAGCACACCGCGCAGCTCCTCGCGGTACCTCAGCGTGGCGGAACGCTCGTCGTGCTCGGTGAGAACGCCGCCCACACCTGGCTTCCGGGCGTCTCGTGGAGTCCTCGTCCGACCAACTTCTGGTGGTGGCTGGAGGGCTCGGACCCGTTGATCCGTACGCGTAACCCCGAGCACGAGGCGTGGGAGTACCTGTCCACCAAGTCCGTGATCTGGCATCACCACGGGTTGCTGCACACCGAGGCCGACGTCGTACCGCTCGTGGTCGCGGAGGAGCCCGACGAGACCGGTGCACGCGCCGACGCGGGCGCGATCCTCTACGAGGACACCGTCAGCACGCCGGGCCGGATCAGCGCCACCACCCTCGATCCCACGTACCACCACGGCAACAACTTCATGCCCGGTTCGACGCGGTTCCTGTACTCGCTCTTGAGGTGGCTGGACAACACCGGCAGCTGATCGTCGGGGAGTGTCTCGGTCGCCAGCACCGGCCATGACTCGTTCCGGTACTCACAAGGACACCGCGGCAACCGCGACGAGGATGAATGCCGCGACGATGATCGCCACCCTGAGGTATGGACGGTCTGGTGATCACACGGCGTCGCTGCGCCGACCCATCTCTTTGACCACCCCGGACGGGTCCCACTGCAGGCGCCCCTTCTGGAAGTCCTGTGCGAGTCCGCCGGTGCCGTTGTCGTATTCGTCGGATATCGGCCAGCCCAGGGGTCCGGTCTCGTGGCCTTCCGCCGCCCAGCGCCTGCCGATGACACCGCGCACCGGGAACCCGTCGTGCCCGTAACGGCGGTACAGGGTGCCGCCTTCGAATGCCTGGATGTCGCCGACGCCGGGCACGACGGTGTGGCGCAGCGTCGGGTAGCCGAGGAATCCGGTCTCGTAGCCGTACTGCGCGTAGGTCTCCATCAGGTGTGCCGGAACGGCCGTAGCCTCGCCGTTCCGCACATCGGGATGCCAGTAGATGGAACCGTTGGCGAACCGGGCGAACCGTCCGATGCCGTCCGCGGTCGAGAGCTCCCCATGTGTGAGCCGGGCGCCGATCCAGGCACGGGCAACGACGGCTTCGGCGTCGATCTCGTTCTCCACGGGTACCGGTGGGCCGCCGGCGATGAGGCGGGCGACCTCGGCCCGGAACGACACCATGTCGAAGTTCGGGTCGATCTTGCCCTCCGACGACCACTCCTTGTGACCGACGCAATCCGACGCGGGTCGGCCGATCCGACGTAGAATCGCCGCACAGCCACGCCGGTAGGCATCCATCTGCGCCGCCGGCCAGGCCTGACCCACGCCGTTGTTCACGCCCTCGATCCCGATGACATGCCAGTTCGCGTTGTCGGTCGGCCAGCCCGGATGGGAACCGGCCCCCGCATGCCACGCCACCCCGACGGCGATCACCCGGAACGTGCCGTCGCGCTCGAGGACGAGTTGCGCGAGAGGCCCCGGCAGGCCAGGCCTCCCGTTCTGCACGACCCGCCAGTCGTCAGGACCGCCGCCTGCGGTGTGGTGGCACATCACGCCGCGCAGGTCGCGGAAGTCCCCGTGCCCGCGGCCGCGCCAGCCGGCGTGTTCGATCACCTTCAGGCCCTCGGCACGCAACACGTCGGCCAGCCAGATCGGGTCACCGGTCCAAGCCACCGGGGTCACCTCCTCGACGCGACTCTCCGAAAGTCCACCGTTTCAATGATTTTCGCTGTTGATTCGAGCCTACGCCGACGTCTGGATCGGTCCGGGGACTCGGACGCGACCGCTGGTAGAGCCCCCGGTCGGGCGCGGGCTCTACAGTGGCTGGGTGGTCGAGTCGGCAGTCATCCGCGTGAGTGCGGTGGTCCTTCGGGATTCCACCGGCGCAGTCCTGACCGTGCGTAAGCGCGGCACCACCCGATTCATGTTCCCCGGGGGCAAGCCCGAACCCGGCGAGAGTGCGCTACACACCGCGATCCGGGAGTGCCGGGAGGAACTCCAGCTCGAACTCGATCCCTCTCAACTCCAGCCGCGCGGCGACTACCGGGCCGCGGCCGCCAACGAGGACGGATTCGACGTCGAGGCGGCGGTCTTCGTCTGCTCGACGCCGCTGGATCGGGATGCGGGCGCCTTGAGTCCCGCAGCCGAGATCGCCGAATTGCGCTGGCTGCCGCTCGACGGCTCGGTGTTGCCCTCGGATCTCGCGCCGCTGACCGAATGTGTACTTCCTGAACTGATGTGAGGATGCATTCGCGAACTAGCGCTTGTGATTTGAGGTAGCGAATTCTACTACAGGGTGAGTCGCAGCGTCAGGGGCTGTCCGACGCAGGCGGTTCCGGATCGGTAGAAGGTTGGGCCAGGGTCAAGGACAACAACCCGGGTATCGCGCGCTGTATGTCGTCCGGGGAGATGGTCGGTAGCCCTTCGTGTCCGTGGATGTAGCCGATCCCGGCGTACACCAGGACGTCGGACAACAGGCGGGCCTGACCCGGGTCCATCCCGAACTGACCCACGATGGCCTCGACCGCCTGGAAGATCTCCGCGTCGATGTTGCGCACCGTGTCGGCGATGTTGGCGTTGCTGCGCGCCCGGCTACGGATGGCGCGTTCCACCGTCAGATGATCCTTGCCGATCAGCATCGTCGACAAAGCGATCAGGCGGCCGTCGGGCGGCATCTCGGAGAGCTCGTCCACGTCGGTGATGCGTCGGCGGTTCTCCTCCTGCCAGCGCACGGCCATCGCTTCCCACAGGGCGTCGAGGTCTCTGAAGTGCCAGTAGAAGCTGCCCTTGGTGACTTCCAGCGTCGTGCACAAACGGGAGATCGTGACCCCGTGTTCACCTCCGTCTTCGGCGGTGAGCAGTGCGAATGCGGCGTCTACCCAGTCGGTGGCGCCCAGGCGTGAACTCCGACGGGACTCGGGCATCTTTCGGGCGGTCCTCTCCGGTCGGCGCGGACGATACGCGTGACCGAGTACACCACGACGACCCGGCATTCGAGGGTTGCACGGAGCTGTGTCCCGAGAACCATACCGGTGGTATGGTTCATCAGTTTCGAGTCGTCCGGGGTAGGGGGATCGCGTAGGGCAGAGGATCAATCGTCGGCAATTTCTGTGGGGGACAACCGCCGCCACCGCGGCGGCTGCGATGGCGGGCCGTTTCGGCACCCCGCCGGCAGCCGGGGATCCGCTGCCGGTCGCGAAGCTCCCGCCCATCAAGTGGCCGACCATCTTCCATTCACCGGAGATGGCTCCGTACGTCGACGACCTTCCCGTGCCGGGCACGATCACCTCGTCGCCGTCGAAGCCGATCGAGATCGTCGCCCGCACCACCAGTAACCGGTTCCATCGCGACCAGCCGAAGGTGCCGACGATGGCGTACAACGACGAGTCGTACCTGGGACCCACCATCGAGGCGCATGTCGGCGAGCAGACCACCGTGCATTATCGCAGCGAGCTCGGCAAGCATATCTTCGCGGCGGATCTGGACACGTCGCTGCATGGCGTCTCCGAGCGGTACCGCGACGAGCCGGTCACCTCGATGCATCTCCACGGCGGGGTCACCCCACCGCAATTCGACGGCAACCCCGAACGGCTGATGCTGCCGCATCACGGCACGGCGCTGTTCGAGTTCCCCAATCGTTAAGAGGCCGGCCACCTCTGGTATCACGACCACGCGATGGCGATCACGCGTGCCAACGTCTACGCCGGACTCGCCGGGATGTACTTCCTGCGCGACGACCACGACACGGGTACGCCCCAGAACCCGCTGGGTCTTCCCGCCGGTGAGTACGAGATCCCACTCATCCTGCAGGAGAAGATCTTCCGCGCCGACGGGCATCAGTCACTACGCTCTACGCCCGTGGTCCCCCAGGGGATGTGGGAGGGAGGAGCGGTCGGCGACCGCGGCCTGGTCAACGGCAAGGTTTGGCCGACGACGACGGTGGCCCGCGGGCTGTACCGTTTCCGGCTGATCAACGCGGCGTCGTTCTCGGTGTGGAATCTCTTCTTCTCCAACCGCATGCGCTTCTGGGTCATCGGCAACGAAGGCGGCCTGCTCAACGCGCCGGTCCCCACCCGATCGTTCCAGGCGGCGCCCGGCGAGCGCTTCGATCTACTCGTCGATTTCAGCTCATTGGCGCCCGGGGAGACAGTGGATCTGTGCAATGATCTGGTACCGCCGTTCCAGGCGGCGATGCTCGGCGAGGTGGCGATGACGCGGTTCTGCCGTTTCATCGCCGGCGCAGCACGCGGCGACCGCCGGGGCGTCCCGACGACGCTTCGGGGCGGTCGAGGACGCCCCGCCCGAATCCCGCCGATCGCCACCCCGCAGCGCATCCGGAAGGTCAGCGTCTCCCAGCCCTACGAACTGCGTGTCCCACCGGCCATCATGTCGTTGAACAACCTGCGCTACTCCGACCCCCAGATAGAGAAACCGCGGGCGGGCACCACCGAACGCTGGGACATCATCAACATCACCCCGGACCCGCATCCGGTCCACCTGCACCTGGTCATGTTCCGCATCCTCGGACGACGGCCCCTGCGCACCGTCGAGTACCAGGCGGCGAACCCGCAGCCGCCGATCGGTACCCGCTGGGCGCCGGATCCGAGCCGCTTCTACGCCGGACCGATGCGGGGGCCGGCCGCCTGGGAAGCGGGTTGGAAGGACACTGTGCACGCCACCGGCGGGCACGTGACCTCGATCGTCGTGCGCTTTCCGACGGCCGATGAACTGGGGTTCGACCCCGACGCGATCTTCTCCTCCGATCCGACGAAGTCCTGGACGCGCGCGTCATTCGGCGAGGCGGCGGCCCGGCCGGCACCGGCGTCGCCCCACAATCACGCCGGTGCCAGACCCGTGCACGGCATGGTCACCAAGGATCTCCAGGGGTACGTCTGGCACTGTCACATCCTCGACCACGAGGATCACGACATGATGCTGCGATACCGGGTGGTGCCCTGATCGGAGACGGCCTCGCGCGGAGGCGCCGTCGAGTGTTCCGCGGAACGCTCGACGGCCGCTCCCGGTGGCTTCATCCCCGGCGCTTGCGGCCCCACAGCAGGTAGATCGCCGGCGCGATCCCGGCGGTCGAACCGAACGACAGGCCGATCATCCAGGCACGCTTAGGGCCGTTGATCTCCTCGGGGCGGCGTCCGGCCAGGTCCCGCAGGGCCCACACGCGGGTTCCGGCATCGACTGCAGCAACGGCCACGATGGCGACCTTCGCGGTGGGGGACAGCTCTTTCCAGCTCTTCTTCTTGCTCATGGTCGAGAGCCTAGCGGAGCCAGCCGCTGTCCTTGCGAGAGTGCTTCGGGCGAAAGCGTTGTGACAGTTCAGGGTCCGTCGACCCAGAACTGGCCGCCGCACATGATCGCCCTTCCGGAAGGATCCTGGGCGACCTTGTCGACCGCAGGGTCGCAGGGCTCGCCGAGGTTGTGCACCGATCCGTCGTTCTCTGCGTGGCGAGCCCATCGGTAACCGCCGGACGCGCCCATGTAGACGCACACCAGACTCGTTCCATCGTCGGCGGTCCCGAAGGAACGCGCCTCCGACTCGAAACATAAGCCGCCCTCCGTCGGAGTCGACCCGGTCTGGGTCGGTGGGGCAATGACCGGGGGCGGCGGTGTCGGACGTGGCGGCCGCTGTTCGGTCGGGGTGTTGCTGACCGTCACCGTGACCGGAGCGGTCGCCGCGCGGTCATCTCCGTTCTTCGTCGCGGCGTAGACGCTGAGCCCGACGAGTACGGTTACGAGGATCACGGCGACCGCCGCGAGGGTCCACACGATGGATCTGGTGCGGTCCGGTTTCATGGCGCAGACGTTAGCTCAGACTCGTCCTCGCAGAATCAGATTCCAGTACAGACGGGGAAGCACGTAACGGTCGAAGGCCCACGCGCTGCGACGTGGCTTCAGGGGATCGACGAAGGACGGCAGCGACGAGGCCACGTTTCCGTCCCGGTCGAATTCTGCCGCGATGAGGCGATGCGATGCGGTCGTGATCGGGGCGACGGTGTACCCGTCGTAATCGCGCAGGGTCCCGCCGTCACGTGCGGCGAGAACGTTGTCGGTCAGGATCTCGACCTGCCGACGGAGTCCGCCTCCGGACGGATCGGTGGCGATGGCGGCACCGTCGCCGATCGCCCAGACCTCGGGATGGGTGCGATGACGGAGAGTGTGCGGATCAATGTCGACGAGTCCGCGCTCCTGGTCCCCGGCGAGTCCCGACTCCTCGATCATCGACGGGCCGCGGAAGGGCGGCACCACATGCAGCATGTCGAACTCCAGCTCCTCGGTGCGGTGAGCCGACGTCGCAGTGACCCGCCTGCCGCCGGGATGCAACTGCACCCCGGTACCCAGGAGGACACGGATTCCGAGCTCGTCGAGACGGGCGAACAGGCGGGCGTCGAGGTTGTCGACGCCGAGCAGAACCGGGCGGTCTACGACCAGGGTGATGTCGAGCGTCGGGAGGATTCCGGTACGTTCCCAGTGCGCGGCGGCGAGGAACAGCGGCTTGAGGGTGGTGCCGGTGCAGCTGACCGGGGATCGCGGCACCGTGAACACCGCTCGACCACCGCGCGGCATCGATGTCACCAGCTCCCAGGTCTTCGCCGCTCGATCGAGGTAGTTGCTGGTCACCGACGGGTCGTCGATCGTCTCACCGATGGCGGGCATCGCGTCCGAGTCGGGTACGAGACCGACCCCCAGGACCAGATCTCGGTACTCCACGACGATTCCCGACGCACACCGGAGCGTCCGTCGGACGGCATCGATCGACGTCACCGAATCCCGCAGCCAGGTCGCAGATTCCGGGGTCACCGATCGCTGGGTGCGCTCGGCGTCGCGGAGAGTTGCCTGTCCGCCACCGACATAGGACAGCAACGGCCGGTAGGTGTGTACGGCTTGGGGCTCGATGATCGCGACGTCAGAGACGCCGCGCCGGATCAGGCGTGCTGCGGCACTGATGCCGGCGTTGCCGCCGCCTACGACGACGACGTCGAACCGGCGGGTCTCGCTGGATGTGGTCATGGCCGCGGGTACCCGGTGGAACCGCCGGGAAACTGCACGGGTCCGTCGAAGTCACCGCACGTAGCGAAGGAAGACGTCGTCGCCGTGCGGGACGGCGTGCTTGAGCCGGAATCGACGAGGGGCGTCGAGCGGGCTGCGCACAGCGGCGGCGGGGTCGGTCACCGGGTTGCCTTCGGCGGTCACCTGGGGTGCCATCGTCACGCAGAACTCGTCGACCAGGTCGGCTTCGGACAGCTTGTCGAGCAGGCTCGGGCCACCTTCGCAATTGATGCGTCGCAAGCCTCGGGCGCGTAGTTCGGCGATCGCGGCGGTCAGATCGATGCCGTCGTCACCGAGCGCGATGATCTCCGCTCGACCCCGCACCGCGGAGGTGTCGGCCTGTGCCGAGGTGATGACGATCGGACGATGCTCGGGCGGAACGTCGAGCGACCGCTCGGGCAGTGTGCAGGTCAACGTGACGATTGCCAGGCGCGGGATGTCCGACGCCCCTGGCCACCGGTTGCGCGAGCGTAACTCGGTCAGTTCGTCGGACAGGGTAGGGGGACCGTACTTCTCGACGCGTGCGGTGGCGGCTCCGACTAACACGACATCGGACAACGCGCGGAGAGCGTGGAAGAGAGCGCGGTCGGCCGGCGAGGACAGCGGGCCGACACGGCCGCGGAAACTGACCGAGCCGTCGATGCTCATCACCATGTTGGTGCGGAGTCCCTCGGGGAAGTCGGCGTAGAGACGTTCGGCGAAGGACGGCGCGTCGAAGCCGGTGCCGTTCTGCACGTCGGTCTGGTCGCTCATGCGTCGTGTCCCGGCTCGATGTGGCGGGTGTCGGCGAAGCTGACCCACGAATCCCGCTCGGGATCGTCGACGAGTATCGCGCCATCGACCGGTTCGACGATGTGCGCCGTGTGGTCGCCGACATCGATGCGGTCGAGAATGCGTGCGGCAAACCACATCTCCGAGTCCTCGAGGATCGGCAACCCGTGCGGTCCCGCCGACCATCGGCAGCGCGCGAACTTGTCGATCTCGTCGCCGGTCTGTCCTCCGAACAGTTCCGCGAGTTCCCGGTGATCGCTCGGTATCAGGTGCACCGCGAGATACTCGGCGGCCGTCGCGACACCGTGCGTGTGATTGGCCTGGGAGATCCCGATCAGGAAGCGTCGTGGGTCGATGCTCGTCTGGGGTGGCGAATCCCACGAGACATCCCGAGCGTCGACCTTCGGCGACGGTCGTGATCACGAACACCGGGTAGTCGATGACTTCGACCATCTTGTCGAAAGCGTCCGTGCCGGCCACATCCACCTCTTCCTCTCGCGGTACGCAATGCCGTGAGTTGGTACCCGGTCGGTAGAGGGCTCAACCCTGCGGATGCGGACGGCACAGCACAACCGCCACCTCCGCGGCCGAACCGCCGGGCCTCACCCGGCGTTCCCGCACGGAGGTGGCGGCTCTGAGCGTCGAGCTACGCGGCGTCGGCGATCTGCTGACGCTGCGCGGTGTACATCTCGGCGAGGTTGCTGGTCACCTCGGAGCTGACCGACGGTGCGCTGTCACTGAAGGTGTTGTGGGACACCGAGAACGAGACGCCGCGCTCCTCGCCGACGACCAGCGTGCCCACCATGTGGACCTCGATGTCGGAGATGGAGAACTGACCGGTCATCCGGACGGCCTTGTAGTCGCCGCTGATGGGCAGGGTCTGCTCGTCGAGTTTCATTGCCACGGGGATGGTCTCGCCGTCCTCTTCGAGGTTCAGGGTGAAGGTCTCGCAGGCGGAGAGGATGTCGTCGAAGTCGTCGTATCCGCCGTCGGCAGGCTTGGTCACGTCGGCGCTGTACTGGTCGAGGCCGAAGAACACCTCGCCGCCGTCGGCGGTCTCGGAGAGTTCGCGCTGCGCGAAGTCGGCGCTGGTGTCCGGGGTGTTCACCAGTTGCGCGCACTTCTCGTTGTCGACGGTGGTGCCGTCGTCGTCGGACTGCTCGGTCTCCAGCGTGAATTCGCCGGTGATGTCCGGGAACTCGGACTCCGGCAGCAGCAAGGCGACAGCCGACGCGGTCGGGATCTTCGGCTCGTCGGAGCTGTTGTCACCGCCGCCCAGCGTGAACGCGAGGACGACCGCCACCACGACGATCAGCACGAGCAGGAGGCCACCGCCGCCGATCAACCACCACTTCATGCCGCCACCCGATGACGCCGGAGGCGGGGGAGGCTGCTGACCGTACGGCTGCTGACCGTATGGCTGCTGTCCACCGGGCTGTTGAACATACGGTTGGCCGTAAGGCTGCTGACCACCGGGTTGCCCGCCGTACGACTGTTGCCCGTAACCCTGCTGCGGGTAGGGCTGCTGACCATACGGTTGCTGACCATGGGGCTGCTGCCCATCCTGCGGGCCGAGCCGAGTGGGCTGGTTGGGATCGTAGGGACTACCCACGGTGGGCTCCTTCTCTGAGGCGATTACGCGAGATTCGACCGGAGGTGGTCATCGACTACGGGAGAGTACCGCGCGCAAAGGCGTCTTTCGTCGATGTTCGACAAAGGTCGACCGGCAGCATTCGGTTGAATGTTCTCGCAGTTCAGAATGAGTGTTGGGGGTCGTGAAGATTGCGTTCCCCGCCCTTTTCCCGAACGTGCGGAATGCCGTTTTTCATGCGGTCGAATGAGCACCGAAGGACACGTGGGGGTCAATTCTGAGCATGAGATCCGTAAACGGGCAGACATTCCCCGGTGACTGCGGTCCACTCGGGACACGGTGGCGGGGACATACCGGCTCGGCGTCGCCGTGCCTGTGAACTTCGAGCCGGGCGAAGGAGACACGGTCTCATGACAGCAAGTACTCCACGCCGGTTGCTCGCCGAGTTGTTCGGCACCTTCTGGTTGGTCTTCGGCGGTTGCGGCAGCGCGATCTTCGCTGCCAAGTACGTCGCGAGCGCCGGCGATGACAGAGACACCCTCATCCAGCTGGGCATCGGATTGCTCGGTGTCGCGCTGGCGTTCGGATTGACGGTCGTCACGATGGCCTACGCCGTCGGGCATGTGTCGGGGGCGCACTTCAACCCGGCGATCACCCTCGGCGCGGTCGTCAGTGGTCGTCTACCGGTGAAAGACCTGCCGGGCTATTGGATTGCCCAGGTCGTCGGCGGCCTGCTCGCCGGTACCCTCCTGTACGTGATCGCCAGCGGCAAGCCCGGATTCGAGGCAACCGGCAACATGGCGGCCAACGGTTACGGCGACCATTCGCCGAACAACTACACCCTACTGGCGGTCCTGATCGCCGAGGTGGTCCTCACGGCGTTCTTCCTGCTGGTGGTCCTCGGCGCCACCGACGGCCGGGCTCCAGCGGGATTCGGCCCGCTGGCCATCGGTCTGACGCTGACGCTGATCCACCTCGTCTCGATCCCGATCAGCAACACCTCGGTCAACCCGGCACGTTCGACGGCGGTCGCGTTCTTCAACGGCAACGGAGCCCCCGGCCAACTGTGGTTGTTCTGGCTCGCGCCGCTGCTCGGCGGCCTCATCGGTGGCATCCTCTACCCCCTGATGTTCCAGGACGGAAAGTTCGCGCTCGGCAAGGCGCCTGACGAACCGGCCCCCGCACCGACGCCGGGGAAGACCAGGGGCTGACCGGGCACGGCCGGCGTCGCCGGTGGTGCGACCATTGACCGATGACCGCAACTCTCGTCGCCAAGGATGTCGCGGGCGGATACGCCCACCGCGTCCTGTTCGATCATCTCGACCTCACCGTCGCTCCGGGCGATGTGGTCGGGGTGGTCGGCGCGAACGGGGCGGGTAAGACGACGCTGCTGCGGGTCCTGGCCGGTGACCTCGCACCACTGGCGGGATCGGTGTCGCGGGCGCCGTCGGACGCCTTCGTCGGCTGGCTTCCGCAGGAGCATGAGCGGATTCCGGGTGAGACCGTCCGCGAATACGTGGGGCGGCGCACCGGTTGCACGGCTGCCACGCAGGCGATGGACGCTGCGGCCGCGGCACTCGCCGACGACTCGGCCCCGGACGATGCCGCCGACGTCTATGCCTCGGCGCTCGACCACTGGCTCACCACCGGCGCCGCCGATCTCGACGAGCGGCTCCCGGCGGTCCTCTCCGACCTCGGTCTGGACACCGACGTCATCGACCCCGACACCACGCCGATGACCGCGCTGTCCGGTGGACAGGCCGCGCGCGTCGGCCTCGCCGCACTGCTGTGCTCCCGATTCGACATCGTCATGCTCGACGAGCCGACCAATGATCTCGATCTCGACGGCATCGCCCGACTGGAGGAGGTCGTCGCCGGCCTGCGCGGCGGCGTCGTGCTCGTGAGCCATGATCGAGAGTTTCTGGCACGCAGCGTGACCCGGGTGCTGGAACTCGATCTCGCCCAGCACACCAACACGGTCTTCGGCGGCGGTTACGAGAGCTACCTCGAGGAACGCGAGGTGGCGCGCCGGCACAAGCGCGAGGAGTACGAAGAGTTCGCCGCGAAGAAAGCCGATCTCGTGGCACGGGCGCGTACCCAACGGGAGTGGTCGAGCCAGGGCGTGCGCAACGCGATGCGCAAGGCTCCCGACAACGACAAGATCCGACGCCGCGCCGCCACCGAATCGAGTGAGAAACAGGCGCAGAAGGTCCGGCAGATGGAGAGCCGGATCGCGCGCCTGGACGAGGTCGCCGAACCGCGCAAGGAATGGGTCCTCGAGTTCACCATCGGTTCGGCGCCGCGATCGAGCTCCGTGGTGTCGACGTTGAACAACGTCGTTGTGCGACAGGGGGATTTCGTGATGGGGCCGGTCTCGATCCAGGTGAACGCCGGGGAGCGCATCGGCATCACCGGCCCCAACGGCGCCGGTAAGTCGACGCTGCTCCGACTGCTCCTCGGCCACCTCCAACCCGACTCGGGGACAGCGCAACTCGGAGCCAACGTCGCGATCGGCGAGATCGACCAGGCGCGTGGGCAGTTCACCGGTACGACGCCGCTGGCCGAACGCTTCGCCCAACTCGTACCCGACTACACCATGGCCGACGTCCGGACGCTGCTGGCCAAGTTCGGTCTTCGCGCCGACCATGTCGACCGGGCGGCAGGCGAGCTGTCGCCGGGGGAGCGCACCCGCGCCGGACTGGCGTTGCTGCAGGCCCGTGGCGTCAACGTCCTCGTGCTCGACGAGCCCACCAACCATCTGGACCTCCCGGCCATCGAGCAGTTGGAATCGGCGCTCGACTCCTATGACGGCGCGCTGCTCCTGGTCACCCACGACCGGCGGATGCTGGCCAACGTCCGCGTCGACCGGCACTGGCACGTCGAGGGTGGTCGCGTCACCGAGCAGTGACACGTTGCGCGGTGACGCACGACGACCACCGGCGAGGGGTTGACATACAACCGTTCGGTTGTATGTTGGAGGTGTGGCCGGAACCACTCGCACATCGCCAGACGAGGAAGACAGGGCCGACGCCCTGTTCCACGCGCTGTCCGATCGCACCCGCCGCGACATCTTGCGGCGCGTGCTCGCCGGTGAACACTCGGTCTCGGTACTCGCCGCGAAATACGACATGAGCTTCGCGGCAGTGCAGAAGCACGTCGCAGTACTGGAGAAGGCGGGTCTGCTGACCAAGCGTCGTCAGGGCCGCGAGCAACTTGCCAGTGGCGATGTCGCCGCGGTGCGTTCGGTGGCGTCGATGCTCACCGAGCTCGAACAGGTGTGGCGCGGTCGTATCGCGCGCATCGACGACCTACTCATGCTCGAAACACCATCACCTGCAACACCATCGGAGGAATGACCCATGCCCGTCATCGATGTGACCCCGGACCTCGACGCCCGCACGATCACCATCAACGCCGAATTCGCAGCCCCCGTCGAACGCGTCTGGCAGATCTACGCCGACCCGCGCCAGCTCGAGAAGATCTGGGGCCCGCCGACCTACCCGGCGACTGTCGTCGACCACGAGTTCAAGCCTGGTGGCAAGGTCACCTACTACATGACCGGCCCCGAAGGCGAGAAGTTCGGCGGCTACTGGGAGATCGAATCAGTCGACGAGCCACACGGTTTCACGTTCCTCGACGGTTTCGCCGACGCCGACCTCAACCCGATCACCGATATGCCCGTATCGCACAACTCCTACTCGTTCGTCGAGAAGGACGGCAAGACCGTCGCGACGTACATCGGCGCGTATGACTCCGCCGAAGCGCTGCAGAAGGTGCTCGACATGGGCGTCATCGAAGGCTCGACCGAGGCGATCAACCAGATCGACGAGTTCCTGGAGTCCTGAGACCTCGATACGGTCGGCGGGATTCAGATGTTGGAGTCCAGGGACGGGAACCCGTCGGGCAGTTCGGCGGCCGGTGCGTCGCCGAACGTTCCCGTGTTCACGTCCAGGCCGTGCGTGTAGGCGGCCATCGAGATCGAACCGGCCGCATGGCCGTCGACGAGCAGATCGAGCGGCGATTCCTGTGCGAGGCCGGCGATGTAGAGCAGCGGCAGATAGTGATCCGGTGTCGGCACCGAGTTGGCGAAGTCGGGATGCCCATCGAGTCGCAGTACGTCAGAGGGGTTGTCCTGCAATACTTCACGGGCAGCATCGTCGAACCGGTGGGCCCAGTCGTAACCGGTGTCGGCCTTGGCGAAGTCGATCGCGTGCAGGTTGTGCACGATGTTGCCGCTGCCGATGATGAGCACGCCCTGCTCGCGTAGTGGCGCGAGCTTGCGGCCCAGCTCGTAGTGGTGCTCGAAGTCCTTGAAGGCGTTGAGCGACAACTGTAGAACGGGGATCGAGGCGTCGGGGAACGTGTGCACGAGCACCGACCAGGTGCCGTGATCGATGCCCCAGCTGTCCAGGTCGTGACCACACCACGTGGGTTTGACGACGTCGGAAACCATCTCGGCGACCTCGGGGTCGCCGGGAGCGGGGTACTCGACGTCGAAGAGGTCCTGCGGGAACCCGTAGAAATCGTGGATGGTGCGCGGGCGGGGCATCGCCGTGACCGCCGTCGCGTTGGTGTACCAGTGCGCCGAGATCACCAGGATCGCCCGCGGCTTCGGAACCGCCTGCCCCAGCGCTCGCCACGCCTCGGTGTACCGGTTGCGCTCCAGCGCGTTCATCGGATTGCCGTGTCCGATGAACGCGGCCGGCATCGTCGGCTGGGCTGTGGTCATGGGGGCCGCCTCGTGTCGCGCTGGTCGGGTCACCGACGACGCTACGCCGCGATTGTGTGCCGAATCCGTCGGATCCGAACTCAGAGCGGTGGTCGATGTCAGACGCTGCCCGTATGGCGAAACGCTGGTCGGTGGTGGCGGCAATGGTGACGGTCCTCGTTCTCGGGGGGTGCGGGTCCGGCGGCTCGGGATCCCCGGAGTCGTCGGGTGCGTCGTCGAACCCGGAAACCGCCGCGAAAATCGAGCAGATCGTGCGGGACCTGAAGCTGTCGAAGCACCTCAAGTCGGTGATCGTCCGTGTGACGGACGACGGCGACGAGGTGATCACGAAGGCGTTCGGCGAATCCCAGACCGGTGTACCGGCCACCCCCGACATGCACTTCCGCAACGGCTCCGTCGCCATCGCCTACGTCGCCGCGGTGCTCCTGCAACTCGTCGACGAGGACAAGGTCTCCCTCGACGACACCATCGGCAGATGGGTGCCGCAGATCCCGCACGCCGACGAGGTGACTCTCGGTCAGCTGGCGACCATGACGTCCGGCTACCAGGACTACGTCCTCGGCAACGACGCCTTCGAGACGACCGAGCTCACCAACCCGTTCAAGGCGTGGACCACCGACGAGATGCTGTCCTACGCGGTGGACAAGCCCCTGCTGTACAAGCCCGGCACGAACTGGAACTACGCACACACCAACTACGTGATCCTCGGTCTCGCGCTGGAGAAGATCACCGGCAAGCCCGTCGAAGATCTGCTCAGCGAACGTATTTCGAAGCCACTGGGCCTCGACAACACCGTGTCGGACCTGACCGCGACGATCCCCGAACCCGCCCTGCACGCGTACTCCTCCGAACGTCGCGGCATCCTGAATCTGCCGCCGGACACGCCGTTCTACGAAGAGACGACGGGCTGGAACCCCTCGTGGAGCATCACCCACGGAGCCATCCAGACGTCGAACATCTACGACGTCGAGGCCACCGGCCGCAAGCTCTTCGCCGGTGAGACGCTGTCGAAGGAGTCCTACGAGACGATGACCTCGACACGACTCCGCGGCGTCGCGCGTCCGGTGCCCGGATGTGCGACGTGCATGGAGATGAACGAGCGCTACACCTACGGCATGGGCGTTGTCCTGACCGGAGATTGGATCGTGCAGAACCCGCTGTTCAACGGTTATGCCGCCGTGGTCGGCTACCTGCCCCAGGAGAAGGTGTCCATCGCGGTCGCGGTGACCTACGAACCGGAGGCGTTCGGACCAGACGGTTCCTACGACAACGGCGGCAACCCGATCTTCTCGCGGATCGCAGCGCTGATGGCGCCCGATCACGCACCACCGATTCCGCGAGACTAGAGCCGACGCGGCCCGGTGCCTAGGGTGGGGTACATGGTCGACCGCCTATCCGACGATGATCTACGGGTCGGGAACCCCGAGCGTGAGCGCGCGATCGCGCTGCTGAACGATGCCTTCGCATCGGGATATCTGGAGATCGTCGAGTTCGAGGACCGCTCTGGTCTGGTGTACACGGCGAAGACCCGCCGCGAACTCCGCACGATGCTCGAGGATCTCCCCAGTGCCGCCAAGCTGTTCCCCGAGCCACCCGCTGCCGCACCGGCCGGCCCCGCCGCCGAACCGCTCCACCTCGACGCGGACTGGAGCGAGGTCCGACGCAAGGGCGTGTGGGAGGTGCCCTCCTCGATCCTCGCGACAGCGTCAGTGGGCACCGTCGACCTGGACTTCACCGCGGCACGGTTCACCGGACCGTCGACCTCGGTGCAACTGCAGGTCTCGGCGTCGACGGTGAAACTCAAGCTCGGGCCCGAACACGAGGTACGTCACCGCGACCTCCACCTGTCCGGTTGGTCGAAGGTCAAGGACAAGGCCGGAGCCCCGACGCGGCCCGGGGGCGCGGTCATCGAGTTGATCGGATCGGCGTCCGGCATGACCTCGGTCATCATCCGCCGTACCTGACCGGTTCGCCACGGACTCCGTGTGATCGGGGAACGCGACGCTCTCGCGTGACGAGAGTGGCGCCGTGCCAGGATGTTCTGCATGATTCTCGCCGAGTCCGCGTCCACCGACACCTCGGTGATCGTGTCGCTGTTCTGGATCGTCCTCATCGCCGCGGTGTGCCCGCTGCTGTCGAGGCTGTCCCGCGGGTACGTTCCCGATGCCGTGTTGCTGCTGGTCTTCGGCATCGTCATCGGACCGCACGCGCTCGACTGGGCCGACCGCACGGGCATCGACATGCTCAGCCAGCTCGGTCTGGGCATGCTGTTCCTTCTCGCCGGCTATGAACTCGACCCGAAGCTGTTGAGCGGCAGAACCGGTCGCGTCGCGCAGCTGTCCTGGGCGGTGAGTCTGCTCATCGCCTGGGGATCGGTGGCACTGGTCGCCACGACCCTTGCGCTGGGGCTGGGCGAGGCCGGCTTCACCGCCCACATCGCGATCGCGATCACCCTCACCTCGACCGCGCTCGGCACCCTGCTGCCGATACTCAAGCAGGCGGGCCTCGACAACACGCGGCTCGGGCGTGCGGTGATGGCGCACGGCGCGGTCGGCGAGCTCGGACCGGTGCTCGCGATGTCGCTGTTGCTGACCAGCCGGAGCTTCGGTGGAGCGGTGATCGTGCTGGTGCTCTTCGTGTTGGCCGCGTTGATGATCGCGGCTGCCCCACAACGCATCCTCGCGCGCGTCCCCGGGATCGGACGGGCCGTCGGTGAGATGGCCGGTGGAACCGTGCAGCTGCCGGTGCGCGTCGTGGTCCTGCTGCTCGTGTCCCTCATGACGGTGGCCGCGGTCTTCGACCTCGACGTCGTGCTCGGTGCGTTCGCCGCGGGACTGATCCTCCGCCGACTCATCGGACCCGAGCATCCGCATGTCGGCAAATCCTTGGAGGTCATCGGGTTCGGGGTCCTCATCCCGATCTTCTTCGTCACCTCGGGTATGAACATCGACGTGTCCGCGGTCGCGTCGAAGCCGGGCACGTGGGTGGTCCTGGTGCTGGCCATCGCGATCGCGCGCGGGGTCCCGGTCTGGTTCAGCGCGCGCTACCTGGACGACGGGCACTTCCTGCGGCACCAGCGTGAGCGGACTCAGCTGGCTCTGTTCGCCGCGACCGGACTGCCGATCATCGTGGCGGTCACCGAGGTCGCGGTGTCCTCGGAGCTCATCTCCGCAGCCCTCGCATCGACCCTGGTGGCGGCCGGTGCGACGACGGTACTGCTGTTTCCCCTCGCCGCCCGGCTCATCGGGCGGTCCACTCCAGCAGGCGATCCGACGACCACGTCGTGACGATCCGGTCCGGGTCGATGTCGTGCTCCACGGCGCGACGCGCACCCAGGACCTTGAACTCGAGTTGCCCGGGTGCGTGAGCATCGGAATCGATCGCGAACAGACATCCGGACTCGAG
Organism: Gordonia rubripertincta; assembly: GCF_038024875.1. Lineage (NCBI taxonomy): Bacteria > Bacillati > Actinomycetota > Actinomycetes > Mycobacteriales > Gordoniaceae > Gordonia > Gordonia rubripertincta. The sequence continues at coordinate 5,108,543 of NZ_CP136136.1, read as the reverse complement.
GGCGACGTGGATCAGTTCGTCGGGCGGGTCCACGCGCTCGGGTCGCGAATTGATCTCCACGATCGTGTCATTCGCCGCGCACGCCTCGAAGACGGCTCGGGCGTCGAAGGTCGACGGGGGCCGATGGCCGCGTCCGCTGAGCACCCGCCGGCCGGTGCAGTGCCCGAGGACGTGGACGCGTGGGTCGGAGGCAGCGGTGATCAGTCGGGTCGTCATGGCGTCGCGGTCCATTCTCAGGTGCGAGTGCACGGAGGCGGTCACGATGTCGAGGCGCTCGATCATCTCGTCGGACTGATCGAGTGCACCGTCGTCGAGGATGTCGATCTCGATACCACGTAAGAGTCGGAAACCGTTGTCCTGCGCGCTGTTCCACTCGTCGATAGCTCCAATCTGGGACGTCAGACGTTCGGCGCTCAGCCCGTTGGCGACGGTCAACCGAGGTGAGTGGTCGGTGATGGCCAGCCACTCGTGGCCCATGGCCAGTGCGGCAGCGGCCATCTCGTCGATGGGCGCCCCGCCGTCGCTCCATTCGGTGTGCGCGTGGAGATCGCCGACTACGGCGGCGACCAGGTCGTCGGCACCGTCCGGCGGGTAGGCCGGGCCGTCGTCCTGTAGGCGGGCGAGATAGTCCGGAACCCGGCCGTCGACGGCCTGTGCGATGACGGCCGCGGTCGTCTTGCCGATCCCTTTCACCGTGGTGAGGGTTCGGCCCGACGCCCGGTCCCGTAGGTCGCCGGGGGAGAGGCGGGCCGCGGCCTGGCCGGCGCGTCGGAACGCTTCCACCCGGTAGCTGCTCTCCCGCCGCTGTTCGAGGAGCCAGGAGATGCGGGCCAGTGCCTCCACCGGGTCGACCGGTGCGTCGAGTGGCTCGAGCGGCTTCACGTCTGCACCCCACAGACGACGACCGCCCGGCGCACGAGTGCAGCCGGGCGGTGGTTCGGTACGGGCGAGGAGATCCTCACGCGTGACCGGTCAGTGTGCGGCCTCGAAGGCCTCGATGATGCTCTGCGGGATACGACCGCGGTCGCTGAGTTCGTAACCCTCGCGAATCGCCCATTCGCGGATGGCCTTGGTGGTCTCCTTGTTGCGCCCGCCGCCGGTGGTTGCGGTGGCGGTGGTTGCACGCTTGGCCACCCGACCGGTCTGGCGCGAGATGTCGAGGTACTTCGAGAGCGAATCACGGAATTGTTGAGCGTGCTTCGACGAAGTGTCGAACTCGTAATTCTTGCCGTCGAGTGACCATCGAACAGTTTCGTACTGATCCAAGACCTTGCCGTCGAGATCGTCGATGACCTGAACGATTTCCTTCTTCGCCATGAAACGCTTTCCCCTCGATTTGTGTCATGCGACCAACTCGGCCGTGGGAGGTCTATTAAACCTTGTCCACCCCGTTTTGATCTATTCTTTCGGTGCACAGCTTAGACCCAAACTATGAGTGGTCGCTGAGAACCCCCGCCTAGACCCTAAAGTATAGAAATGGCTGTGGGAAGTCGGGGCGCGAGAATTCTTACGTAGTGGGCACTGTACTGCTGTTGGATGACCGCGGTCGGGCCGTCTCGGTTCGGGAGGGGGTCCGAGATGTCCGAGTCCGAGACGCGACGGTCGTCGCACTCCGGGCTGATTCGTCTGATTCTTCTGGGGAGAGCGCCACCAGAGACTCGGGTGCGCGATCAGCGGCAAAGATGGTCCGGTATCCGTTGTCGGTCACCGAGAATCCCGCTTTCGACCGCGATTCGAGACAAAACAAGCCGACAGTCTCGACGAGGCAGGAGAATCGAGAAATAGAAATCGTGCGCCCGAAGTCGACTATTGAAGAGCGATAGAGAACCGGGTAGCGATTGGTGCACGCGCCACGCTGCGGACCGTCTGAACTGAGGATTGCGTAATCGGGTGACCAGTCGCAGGAGGCCGGTTCCGTGGACGGACGGGAGTGTCGCGTCGTGGGGCCGGAGTCGTCGCCCTCGTTGATACGGCATGCCAGCGACGACCTCCCGTTGGTGCCAGTCGAGCAATTGACTGATCGATCGGGTGTGGAGAAATGGAAGCCCGACGAGTCCTGTATCGGTGAATCGGGCGTGACCGATCCCTGATGAAATCGCGAATTGTCGACCCGGGGAGCGAGTGCGACGACTCGCCCAATTGTCCAATCGGGAAGATTCTGTGCCGTGTCCTCACCCGTGGTGGTGGTTGTCGATGCCGACTCGAGCTCGGTGAGGGTCGACAGTTCGTTGGTGGGCGGAATGACGATTCGTGAAGGTGTGGTGTCGGTGGGTAACGAACATCCCGCAACGGTCACGATTGTCGCGGTGATCACGATCGCGAACGAAGCGCAGATCACGCGGCCGAAATGAGCCGGCCGCCGGCGGGGGACAGGTACGGGCCGCCGCGATCGATTTCCGTACCCTTGCATTGTGTCGACCCCCAAGATCGTCCTGTTCTACGTCTTCGTCCCGCTGCCCGATCCGGAAGCCATTCGGTTGTGGCAGCTGTCGGTGTGCGAGTCGCTCGGGTTGCGAGGCAGGATCATCGTGTCACGACACGGAATCAACAGCACCGTCGGTGGCGACATCTCCGCGGTCAAACGCTACGTCAGGGCGACCCGTTCGTACCCGGGGTTCGCCGACGCGGACATCAAATGGTCGGACGGGACCGGCGACGATTTCCCGCGCCTGAGTGTCAAGGTGCGTCCGGAGATCGTGACGTTCGGAGTTCCCGACGAGCTCGTCGTCGATGAGAACGGCGTGGTCGGCGGCGGTACCCGGTTGTCGCCCGAGGAGGTGCACCAGCTCGTCGACGAACGCGGCGACGAGGTCGTCTTCTTCGACGGCCGCAATGAGATCGAGGCGCAGGTCGGGCGGTTCGAGCGGGCGGTGGTCACCAAGGCGCAGACCACCCGCGACTTCATCCCGCTGATCGAGAGCGGTGCCTACGACCACCTCAAAGACCGTCCGGTGGTCACCTACTGCACCGGCGGCGTCCGGTGCGAGGTCCTCAGCACGGTGATGCGCAATCGCGGGTTCAACGAGGTCTACCAGCTCGACGGCGGCATCGTCCGCTACGGCGAGCGCTATCGCGACGACGGACTCTGGCGAGGATCGCTCTACGTCTTCGACAACCGCATGAGCACCGAGTTCTCCGATCACACCGAGGTGCTGGGACAGTGCGTCGAATGCGGTGCGTCGACGAACAACGTGGCGAACCATCCCGATCGCGAGGGCCGGGACCTCGCGGTGATCTGCCCGGCATGCCTGGCCTGAACGCGTCCCGATCGGCCCGGCCGCCGGTTCCGGTGATCGTCGTCGCCGGTTTCCTCGGGTCGGGCAAGACCACGCTGCTCAATCACCTGCTGCGCTCCGCGGGTGCCACCGGTACGAGGCTGGGTGTGCTGGTCAACGACTTCGGCTCGGTCAACATCGACGCCCTGCTGGTGTCCGCGCAGGCCGACGGCGCGGTGAGCCTCAGCAACGGGTGCATGTGCTGCACGGTCGACGCCGACGGTCTCACCGACGCGCTGACCTCTCTCGTCCGGCCGAGCGCGAAGATCGACGCGATCGTCATCGAGGCAAGTGGTATCGCCGAACCCAAGTCGCTCATCCGGATGGTCACCGCGGTGGCGGATCCCCGCGTTCGCTACGGAGGTCTGGTCTACGTCGTCGACGCCGCGCACGTCCACACGCTGCGTGAGGAACATCCAGAGGTCGACGCGCACATGGCGATTGCCGATCTCATCCTGGTCAACAAGGCCGACCTGATCTCCGACGCCGACCTTAGGTTCGTCGAAGCTGTTGTTGCCCAGCTGAATCCGACCGCGGCTGCGCTGGTGACGCAAGAGGCCCGTGTCGACCCCGCGCTGCTGTTCGACATCGATGGGGTGGCTGCCGACGACGAACCCCGAAGCGGCCAACTGACTCTCGACGAACTTCTCCTCGAGGACCACGACCACTCCGATCACCAGCACCTGCACGCCGCGTACGAGGCGGTCACCTTCCGCAGCGACGAACCCCTCGACCCGCGCCGGCTCGCGCGATTCCTGGAGCGGCCACCGGGCGGATGCTTCCGGATCAAGGGCATCGTGCACTTCGACGTGCCGCGACACCGGCAGAAGTTCGTCGTCCACGGGGTGGGCGGTTTCGTCCGGGTGGAGCGCGAGTCGTGGGAGTCGGAGACGCCGTCGACCGAACTCGTCGCCATCGGTCGGGGCCTCGACCCCGACGCGGTGCACGCCGAGCTGCAGGCCGCGGTCGCGCGACCGGAGGACGCGGAGGACGAGCACGGCATCCTCAGCGTCCTGCGGCACCTACCCGCCTGACCGCCGACTCGGCGACACGTGTCATGGATCGCGCGACACGCCGGTTGGGATGTCACAGCTGGCTAACGAAATCCACAAGGTCCAGGTCTTCCATTTCGCAAACTCCGCGAATCCTGTTTCACTGTTAAGTCTGTTGCCAGTGTGACCAATGGTGTCTAACGGGAGGAGTGAGGCGGATGATCGGTGCGGAAAAGCGTGGTCGTCGCCTCGAAATACCGATGTTCCAGAAGATGATGAAGAAGCGCATGATGACGACCGCTTTCGCCGTGACGGCGGTGGCGTCGACCGTGATGGCGACCAACCTGGTGGTGGCACCGGCGCAGGCCGCGCCCGCCCGCGGGGCCGCGCTCGCGGGGAAAACGATCTTCCTGGACCCGGGCCATCAGGCGAGCGCTGCCGGCCGCAGCCTCAACGCGCAGGTGCCCGATGGGCGCGGGGGCAAAAAGGACTGCCAGACGACCGGCGCGACCGGTGTGAACGATGCGCGCGAGCACACCGTCAACTGGCAGATCAGTCAGCTGGTGAAGGCCGGACTGGAAAGCCAGGGGGCTCGCGTCGTGCTCAGCCGGCCCGACGATCGGGGCTGGGGCGGTTGCGTGGACGAGCGCGCCGCCGCGGCGAGCCGCTCCGGGGCAGCGGTGGCGGTGAGCCTGCACGCCGATTCGACGAGCCGCGGAGCGGACAGCGCCAAGAAGGGCTTCCACATGATCGTGCCGTCACTGCCGATCCCGGATCCCACCGTCAACCGCGTGCAGTCGGGTGAGGGGCGCAAGGCGTCGAACGTCATGCGCGATTCCTTCCTCGCCGCGGGCTTCCCGTCGGCCAACTACGCCGGCGTGAGCAATGGCATCCAGACCCGCCCCGACATCGCCGCGGTCAACCTGACCAAGGTGCCCGCCGTCTTCATCGAGATGGGCAACCTGTCCAACCCCGCCGAGGCGGCCGCCCTGGCCGGACGCGACGGCCAGCTGAAGTACGCGATGGCCATCACCGACGGCATCCTCAAGTACGTCAACGGCAGCGCGGCCACCGACTCTGCGCCCGCACCGTCGGTGCCGCTGGCCGACGACGCCAGTGGGCTGTCCGTGGTGATCCCGTTCGTCCAGCAGCTGCTCGCCACCGAGGAGCCCGAAGCCGTCGTGCAGCTGCTGGCGACTCAGGGGCAGGACGTGTCGGCGCAGGTCCTCAAGGCGATGCTGACGATCCTGTATGGCCTGTTCGACGGGAAGCTGCCGATCGGCTGAGCCTGCCCGCCTCCGGCGACTAACCTCGGCCCCATGGGCATTCGAGATCTCCTGGTGATGGACACTCCGGTGCCGTCGTTGCGTGGACGCAAGGTCCTGATCACCGGCGCGGCGAGTGGGATCGGGCGCGCGACCGCCCAAGCGGCGGCGGCGCAGGGTGCCGAGCTCGTGCTGACCGATCTGCACGCCGACCAGCTCGACGAGGCAGTCGCCGGAATCCTCCGCGCCGACGGCACCGTGCTCTACCATGTCGCCGGAGACGTCTCCGACTACGACTGGGTGGCCAACTTCGCGCGCCAGGTCGACGCCGAGGTCGGTGTGATGGACGTTGTGATGAACATCGCCGGGATCTCGGCGTGGGGCACGGTCGAGAACCTCGAGCACCGGCACTGGCGGTCGCTGGTCGACGTCAACCTGATGGGCCCGATCCACATCATCGAATGTTTTGTGCCGCAGATGGTTCGACGTGGCGCCGGCGGTCACATCGTCAACGTCTCGTCGGCCGCCGGACTTCTCGCCCTGCCATGGCACGCCGCCTACAGTGCGAGCAAGTTCGGGCTCCGCGGCGTCTCGGAAGTGCTCCGATTCGATCTTCGGCGCCACCACATCGGGGTGTCGCTGGTGTGCCCGGGCGGGGTGGACACGCCTTTGGTCGACACCGTCGAGATCGTCGGCGTCGACCGCGACGACCCGCGAGTCAAGGCCGCCATCAACAACTTCCACAAGGTCGCCGTGGCGCCGGAGACCGCGGCTGCGGCGATCCTCAAGGGGATCCGCAAGAACCGGTTCATGGTCTACACGTCCTTCGACATCCGGTTCGGCTACTGGTGGGCGCGGAAGTTCGCGCTGCCCTACGAGATCGTGATGAGGGTGGCCAACGACCGGTTCGACAAGCTCGCGCGGATCAGCGGTACCAAGCTCGAGGAGCGGGCGCGCGATCACCATTCGACGCAGTGAGCGGCGTTTTCCGCAAAACCCTGCGGGGTAGCGGTCCGCCGGGGGGCCATCCCGACTTCTTCGCCGCCGAGGCGGCCGGTCTGCGCTGGCTCGCCGACGCCGGTGCGCCAGTCGCGGAGGTGCTCGCCGTGAGCGCGGACGCCATCGAACTCGAGAAGCTCGACACGGCCCGTCCCGACCGCGAGGCGGCCCGCGCGTTCGGCGCAGCACTGGCGAGGATGCACGACGCCGGTGCCCCGCGGTTCGGGTCGCCACCGGCCGGCTTCGACGGCCAGTTGTTCATCGGACGACGCCCGCTGAGCTCCGTCGAGTACGACTCGTGGGGCGAGTTCTACGCCCGTGAGCGCGTCGAGCCCTATCTGCGTCCGGCGCGGGAGGCAGGCAGCTTGACTGCTGCGGACGAGGACTCCGTCCACGCCGCCTGCGAGCTGATCGCGAGCGGTGCCGTCGACGACGACGAACCCGCCGCCCGCATCCACGGCGACCTCTGGAACGGGAACGTGATGTGGACCCCGTCGGGCGTCGTGCTGATCGACCCCGCCGCACACGGAGGTCACCGCGAGACCGACCTCGCGATGCTTGCGCTCTTCGGCTGCCCGCTGCTCGACGAGATCATCGTCGGGTATCAGGAGACGCATCCGTTGGTCCCCGGCTGGAAGGGCAGGGTCGAGGTTCACCAGCTGCACCCGCTCGCGGTGCATGCAGCCGGACACGGCCCCGGGTACGGCACCGCGCTCGGCCGGGCGGCTCGCAGCGTCCTCGACGCTCACGCGTGATCGGTACACGCGATAATCACCTGGTGTCTGATGACGGTGTGCGGAGCGGTGTGTCCGGAAGTGTCCTGATCGTGTCGGCGACCCGAGCCGAGGCGCGGCATCTGCCCTCAGGGTCGCGGTTGCTCGTCACCGGGATCGGCAAGGTCCGGGCGACGATGGCGCTGAGCCGAGAACTGGCCATCGGTGCACCGGTCCGGCAGATCATCAACATCGGCACCGCGGGTGCGCTGCGGGACGGCGTCGTGGGCCCCGGGGGCGATCTGTTCATCCCTTCGGCGGTACTCGAACACGACATCAGCAGTGCCGAACTCAGGGCCATGGGTTACGACATGACCGACCGCTGGGACCTTCCGGACGGCGACGGCACGGTGCTCGCCTCGGGGGACACGTTCGTCGCCGACCCGGTACGGCGCGCCGAGCTCGCCCGCCACGCCGACCTCGTCGACATGGAGGGATGCGCGGTCGCCCACGTGAGCGCTCAGTTCGGCATCCCGTGCCGGCTCGTCAAGGCCGTGACCGACAACGCCGACGAAGGTGCGATGGAGTGGCCCGATCTGGTCGACGCCGCGGCCCGCAAGTTGGGGCAGTGGATCGAACTGAACGTCTGACGGTCGACGTCAGCCGCAGCAGAATGGCCGGCTGAGCACAGCGGCGCACGCTACAGACCGCGCGTGTGAGCGGAGGTGGCGATCCTGCGAGCGGTCAGGAGCGGGTGTCGGCGACGTCGGCCGGACCGGCGTCGGCGACCGACTCATACGCCTGGAATCCCGACCGGGTGGTCTCGGGACGAGCTGTGTCCGCCGGACCCGAGAGCGGGGCATCCGAGGGGGTGAGATCGGGTGCGGCGAGATCCGCGACCGTCGGACGAGCGGAGGCCGGGGTCCGCTGGGCGGTCCGTTCGACCGTCGCCGTACGCGCCGAGGTGGCCGGCCGCTCGGAGGTGGCCGGTCGTTCCGATGCATAGCCGGGGCGGGACCGCTGTGGCCGCGACCGGTTCGACGGCGACTTGGTGGTCGGTGCGGCGCCGGTATGTGCATGATCTGTCGGGGCGGAGCTGGACTTGGACCGACGGTGCTTGGTCGGACGCTCGGTCGGCTCGACAGTCTTCGTGCGGTCGGCCCGGTCCTTGCCTGCATTTCTCGATGCGCTGCGGGTCCCGGTCGGCTTTCCGCGGCCACCGCGGTTCTTGTCGTCGGCGCCGCGTGTCAGGAACCACCGGACCAGCACCAGCGCGAGGGTCACGAGGAACACCGTCAGCATCCAGGGGAAATCGGCGGCGATCGGCAGCAGCACCTTGAAGATCAGGCTCTTCAGGCCGGACGACGCCTGTTCGGAGTTGAGTCCGTACAGGGTGACGATGCTGACGAAGAACGCGATCAGCGGCGGCTGGGCGGCAGCGGTGAACAGGGCGCGGCGACGCACGGCGAGGGCGGCGAGAACGCAGCCGACGAGGTAGCAGAACTTGTAGATCCCGCCGAGCGAATCGTTGCTGCCGGCGTCGATCGCCGCTCCGAGGGCCGTGATCCCGGTTGCCAGGACGACGGCACCCCACCACGGCACACCGCGGACCGCGGGCAACACGGACTGCTGGTCCAGTGGTACCGCGGTCTGTAGACGTTGCGGGGAAGGCACATGGTCACGGTACCGGTTCATCGGCGGAAAACGCTCTACCGTCGGGACGTGGCGTGGACGCGATCGCCGATGTCGTCGCAGGTGCTCCCGCAGATCCGGCGGACCGGCAGGTGTCGTGGATCACCCGGGGTCGCGGCGGTTCGGCGGCGTCGCCCAGGGCATCGAGTTCGGCCAGGCGGCGGGCGGTGACGCCGAGCCGGCTCTCGACCGAGCCGATCGTCGAGTTGTACGCGTCGACCGTGCGCTGCAGCGATGTGCCCAGCGAACCGAGATGACCGAGTACGCCGGCGAGACGCTGGTGGAGTTCCATGCCGAGCGCGTGGATGACCGCGGCGTCGCGGGCCATCGCGTCATGGCGCCAGCCGAGGGCGACGGTCCGAAGCAGCGCGATGAGGGTCGTCGGGGTGGCGATGACCACATTGCGGCCGAAGCCGTACTCGAGGACCTCCGGGTCGGTGCGCACCGCGGCCTCGAGAACCGCGTCGGCCGGCAGGAACAGCACCACCATCTCCGGGGTGTTCTCGAAGGCCGTCCAATAGGCCTTGGCCGAGAGCCGCGCGATGTGCGCGCGGAGTGCCCGGGCATGCTCACCGATCAGGCGGTCTCGTGCCTTGGCGTCGGTGGCCTCCGCGGCCCGCAGGTACGCGTCGAGAGGCACCTTGGCATCGACGACGATGTCGCGTCCGCCCGCGAGATGGACGACGAGGTCGGGCCGGACCGTCGTGCCTTCCGTGGTCTTGTCCGGCAGCGACACCTGGGTGCTGAAGTCGCAGTGCTTGGCCATGCCGGCCAGCTCGACGACCCGTTCGAGCTGCACCTCGCCCCAACGGCCGCGCGAATGGGAACTGTGCAGGGCGTTTGCGAGCTGCCGCGTCTGGTCGTTTAGCGCCACCGACGCCGCATGGATGCCGCGCACCTGCTCGGTCAGTCCCGCGTAGGCGCCGATCCGGTTGGACTCGACCCGCCGCAGCTCGTCGGAGAGCTGCGACAGAGTGGCTCGCAGCGGTTCGACGATGTGCTGCACCTGGCTGCCGATGGCGGTGGACTGGCGACGGGCAGCGTCCTCGGTGGCCCAGGACAGCGACGACGCCACGTCGGAGCGGCCCTCGCGCAGCATCTCGACCTCGGCTCGGGCGGCGGCCACCACGCCGGCACTCCGCGCGGCATGCGCCCACCAACCGAGCGCGATACCGAGGAGGACGCCGAACACGAGTGACAGGGCTGCTGCGATCATGCCCCGATGGTGTCGGATGGTCCCGACAAAACCGTCTGAGCGGCCTCGGGCCGGTTCAGTCCTCGGCGGGAGCCTCGAAGTCGAGCAGCCACTTCTTGGTCTCCAGCCCGTAGCGGAAGCCGCCCAGCGATCCGTCGCTGCGCTTCACCCGGTGGCACGGAACGAACAGCGCGGCGGCGTTGCGGGCGCACGCGGTCGCCGCAGCCCGGACGGCGGCCGGTTCGCCCGCCCGCTCGGCGAATTCGGTGTAGGTGACCGGCCGGCCAGGTTCGACGAGGCGCAGGGCGTCCCAGGCCTTGTTGAGGAAGGTGCCGCCGGAGAGCTGGACCACCTCGACCCGCGACGGTGCGTCGACCTCCCCCGCGTAATACGCCGTGACGGCGTCGGTGAGGCTCCCGAGGGCCGCGGAGCGTTGCAGTGTTTCCGGCCGCAGCGAGCGGTGGATGAGGGCGGCGAGGTAGGCCGGGTCGTCGGTCCACCCGGACGCGAGGACGCGTCCGGAATCGTCGGCGATCACGGAGAACGGGCCGTTGGGGGTGTCGACGGTGGCGTATCCGCCGGTGATGACGGTGGTGATCGTGTCGTCGGAGACGGCGGGGGACGGTGCAGACATGTCGTTCCTGTCGGGTCGGGGTTCGGATCGAGTCGGTGTCGGGTGAGGCGTCATCGGAGTCCGCACGTCATAAGTCCTCGCCGGAGCCGGCGAGGCGGTGTCGCCACAGGTGCATCGTCGCGTAGGAACGCCACGGTGCCCAGTGATGGGTGTCGCGCAGATCGAGTCCGAGGTCGGCGGCCGCCCGGGCGACGATCAGGTCGTTCGCGAGCAGGACGTCGGGATCGCCGGTCACCCGCATGGTGACGATGTCGGCGGTCCAGGGGCCGATGCCGGGCAGTTCGATCAGTTGCGCACGTAGATCAGACGCATCGACCCCCACATGCGGTTCCACCCGACCTTCGGCCAGGGCCTCGGCCACCCCGATGACGGCGTCGATCCGGCGGCGCGGTCCGCGAAGGACGTCTCGCCCGTCGGCGGCGATCACGGCTGCGGTCGGGAACGCCTTCGGAACATGGTCATCCCTGGTGAGGCCCGCGTCGTACAGCGGTTGGCCCAGTGTGTCGACGAGCCGGTCGATCTGGTGCCGCGCCGCCGCGAGACTGACCTGCTGGCCGAGCATCGTGCGGATGATCGTCTCGACGGGATCGAGACTGCCCGGCACACGGAGTCCGGGTGTGCCCTCGATCAGGGGGCGCAGCGTCGGGTCGCCGGCGAGGGCTTCTTCTGCGGCGGCGATGTCCGCGTCGAGGTCGAGGAGTCGGCGCACGCGGTTGACTGCGGCTCCGAGGTCACGCATGTCGAGGTGGGAGAGAATCACGCCGACGTGGTCGTCGTGAGGTTCGATCTCGGCGATGGCGGGTCCGTGGGGGAGAACGATGACGCGCCGGAACCGCCAGCCGAGGGCCGCATCGGCGTCGGCGACGACCGCCTCGACCCCCGCCGCCACGTGCGCGGACAGGAACCAGCGCATCCACGTCCAACGGTAGGGCGCACGGAACGGCAGACGCAGGGTGACACTGCCCGGGGTAGACGCCCCGTCGGACTGCGGTCGGTCGCGGCGGTGGCGGAGGCGGCGGAGTTCGGTCGGGGTGAGTCCGAAGACGGCGCGGATGGTGTCGTTGAACTGCCGGATGCTGGCGAAGCCGGCGGCGAACGCGACGTCGGACATCGGCAGTGCCGTGCACTGGATCAGCACCCGGGCGTTGGTGGCGCGGTGGGCGCGGGCGAGTGCGAGCGGTCCGGCGCCCAGGTGGTCGGTGAGGACTCTGGTGAGGTGCCGGGGCGAATACTCCAGCCGCGCGGCGAGACCGGCGACGCCCTCACGCTCGACGACCCCGTCGGCGATCAGACGCATCGCCCGGGCGGACATGTCGGCATTGACATTCCACAGCGGCGATCCGGGGACGGCGTCGGGGGCGCATCGTCGGCAGGCGCGGTAGCCCTGCTGCTGGGCCGCGGCCGCGGTCAGCACGAACGCCACGTTGTGCGGTCGGGGCGTCTGCGCGGGACAAGACGGACGGCAGTAGATCCCGGTGGTGCGGACGGTGACGAAGAACTGGCCGTCGAACCGTGCATCCCGGGCTTGGACGGCGCGGTAGCAGCGGTCGAAGTCCGGAGCCGATCCCGGGACGGTCTGTTCGACGGATGCAGTGGTCACCTGTCCACTCTGACATTCCGCGCGAGCGAGTTCTGGCGGAAATCGGACGTGACGTCTGACAACGAAACTGTGATCTGGATAACACTCCTATGGCACGATTGTCGCCATGTCCACACGGTTCGATGGTCGACGCGGAAGCCGGCACGACGACCTCCCCCTCGCCGGACTTCCCGGATGGGGCCTGGAGATGATGATGGGCCTCTACGGCCCGGAGACGATCAAGCGCGTCCTGACGGAAGAGGCAGAACGGGGCATCACGCGCGAGTCGTGGGAGCGTGGGCGGGCCGACGAGTCGCTGAGCGGGCCGGTCGGTGCGCCGGACGTCGAGATGTGCGGCCGAGGCGACGTCCCGCCGGCCTTCAACCAGGTCGACGCCGAACTCGAGGCGGTCAACTCGCTGATCCGCTTCCTCGGGCGCAAGCTGCGCCGACGCTGACCGGCAGGGGCGCATTCGCCCACACGGCGGATGGCATCCGTCGCGTCGACGCTGCAATGTCATCGCGGTGTGTGAGGATCCACGGGTGACTGACAGCTCGGATGATCAACGTGCAGACGGCGAGGCCGGAACCGACAAGTCGGACTCCATCCCGGTAGGGGCCGACGCCGTGCTCGGGGGAGACGCCGTCCTCGGCGGGGTCGAGGAGAAGGCGTACCCGACGCGCGCCCAGGTGATGATGGCCGGCCTGCGCTCCTGCGCGACCGTGGGACTGCAGATCGTGCTGGTGGCGGCTGCCCTCTGGGTGATGTTCTGGCTGCTCGGCAAGTTCTGGGTGATCCTGCTGCCGGTCCTGCTCGCCATCATCGTGTGCACGATCCTGTGGCCGCCCGTGCGCTGGATGCGCAATCGCGGCGTCCCGGCCGCCGCGGCGTCGTTGGTCATGATGCTGATCGGTCTCGGTGTGCTCGGCGGGGTCATCGGCCTGATCGTGCCGTCGATCGTCTCGCAGGCTCCCGACCTCGCCAACCGCGCGACCGAGGGTGTGAGGCACCTGCAGGACTGGGTCCAGGGGCCGCCGCTGAACATCAAGGACGAGCAGCTCGACAACATCGTCAATGCCATCACCAGCAAGCTGCAGTCGAGTGCGTCGACCATCGCCTCGGGTGTGTTCAGTGGTGTGGGTACCGCGACGTCACTGCTGGTCACCGTCTTCACGTCGTTCGTGCTGGTCTTCTTCTTCCTCAAGGACGGACCGAAGTTCGTACCATGGCTCGACCGCTCGGTCGGCAAGCCCTCCGGCACCCACGTCGGTGAGGTCCTGACCCGGATGTGGAACAGCCTCGGCGGCTTCATCCGGACGCAGGCGATCGTCAGCTTCGTCGACGCTGCGCTCATCGGTCTCGGCCTGTTCATCCTCGGCGTCCCGCTGGCCGGGGTACTGGTCGTCGTCACGTTCCTCGGCGGGTTCATCCCGATCGTCGGTGCGTTCGTCGCCGGCGCGCTCGCCGTCCTCATCGCGCTCGTTTCCAACGGCCTGACCACAGCGCTGATCCTGCTCGGCGTCATCCTGGCGGTGCAGCAGCTCGAGGGCAACGTGCTGCAGCCGTGGCTGCAGGCCAAGTCGATGGATCTGCACGCCGTGATCGTGCTCCTCTCGGTCACTTTGGGCGGCACCCTGTTCGGCATCACCGGCGCCTTCCTCGCGGTGCCCGCGGTCGCGTCGCTGGCGGTGGTCCTGCGCTACCTGAACGAGCAGATCGCCGAGCGGGCGGGGGAGACGCTGGCACCCGAAGGTGCGCCCGTCACCAAACAGAAGGGCGTCCCCGACAAGGAGCCGCCCACGGACCCGCCGAACCCGGTCAAGGGTCTCCTGGACCGCGACTGACGACGGGGCCGGCGATCGGGGTCGACGCAGCAAGGCCCGACGCAGCGTCGGGTCGCGCGGCCGGTGCCGATAGACTGGGCGCCCGTGAGTCTCACCCTGGGAATCGTCGGTCTGCCCAACGTCGGTAAGTCGACCCTGTTCAACGCCCTGACCCGTAACGATGTGCTGGCGGCCAACTACCCGTTCGCCACCATCGAGCCCAACGTGGGCGTGGTCGAATTGCCCGACGCACGACTGAAGCGTCTCGCGGAGATCTTCGGCAGCGAGCGCATCCTGCCCGCCACGGTGTCGTTCGTCGACATCGCCGGCATCGTCAAGGGCGCCTCCGAGGGCGAGGGCATGGGCAACCAGTTCCTCGCCAACATCCGTGAGGCCGACGCGATCTGCCAGGTCGTCCGTGTCTTCGACGACGGCGACGTCGTGCACGTCGACGGCCGCGTCGACCCGTTCGCCGACATCGAGGTCATCGAGACCGAGCTGATCCTCGCCGACATGCAGACCCTCGAGAAGGCGATCCCGCGTCTCGAGAAGGACTCGCGCAGAAACAAGGACCTCGTCGAGACCCTCGAGGCGGCCAAGAAAGCGCAGGAGATCCTCGACAGCGGCAAAACGCTGTTCTCGCAGAAGGATTCGTTCGACCTGTCGTCGGTGCGCGAACTGCACCTGATGACCGCCAAGCCGTTCCTCTACGTCTTCAACTCCGACGAAGGCGTGCTCACCGACGATGCGAAGAAGGCCGAACTGCGCGCCGCCATCGCACCGGCCGACGCCGTCTTCCTCGACGCGAAGGTCGAGAGCGAACTCCTCGAACTCGACGAGGAGGACGCCCAGGAGTTGCTCGACTCGATCGGCCAGACCGAACCCGGCCTGACGTCGCTCGCTCGCGCCGGTTTCCACACCCTCGGCCTGCAGACCTACCTCACCGCAGGTCCCAAGGAGTCGCGCGCCTGGACGATCCGCCAGGGCGATACCGCCCCCAAGGCCGCCGGGGTTATCCACACCGACTTCGAGAAGGGCTTCATCAAGGCCGAGATCGTGTCCTTCGCCGACCTCGACGAGGCCGGCTCGATGGCCGCGGCCAAGGCCGCAGGCAAGGTCCGCATGGAGGGCAAGGACTACATCATGCAAGACGGTGATGTGGTCGAGTTCCGTTTCAATGTCTGATCAGCTCCCGCCCTGCCCGGAGTGCTCGCAGGAATTCACCTACGAGCAGGGTGCGCTTCTGGTGTGCCCGATGTGCGGGCACGAGTGGTCGGCCTCCGAGGCTGCGGAAGCCGCTGCGGAGGCAGTCGTGAAGGATGCGGTCGGCAACCTGCTGGAAGACGGTGACACGGTCACCATCGTCAAGACCGTCAAGGTCAAGGGCGGTGGTGGCGGCGTCATCAAGATCGGCACCAAGGTGCGCAACATCCGGCTGATCTCCGACGGCGTCGGCGACCACGACATCGACGCGAAGGTCCCGGATTTCGGTCAGATGCAGCTGAAGTCGAGCGTGGTGAAGAAGGTCCTCTGAAGTTCTCGTTGCGTTATGTCTCGCCAGAGCGGGACAAATCGCAACGGCTTCTGGGCGTCTCCTGGTCGGTGGCCTGAAATCGCCCTGTGAGCGCGCGGTTTGAAGCGATGAATCGGCGTGCGGGGGTTACCGTGCGATATGCCCATCAAACTCGAGAACGTCGGAATCGCCGTCCGCGATATCGAGGCGGCGATCGCCTTCTTCACCGACCTGGGTCTCACGGTCGTCGGCCGTGACGAGATCAGCGGTGAATGGGCTTCCACCGCAGTCGGTCTCGACGGCAACCACGCCAAGATCGCGATGCTGCAAACACCCGACGGACAGGGGCGACTCGAGTTGTTCGAGTACATCCACCCCGACGCCATCGAGACGACGCCGACGCTGCCGAACGAGATCGGCATGCACCGCGTGGCCTTCTCCGTCGACGACATCGACGCCGCTCTGGAGACCGCCGCGAGACACGGGTGCCACCCGCTCCGCGGGGTCGCGAACTACGAGAACATCTACAAGCTCACCTACCTCCGCGGCCCCAGCGACATCATCGTGATGGTCGCGCAGGATCTGACGAAGAGCTGACGTCTCACGGCCCGACCTCTGCCCGAGTCATAGCCCCGATTCGCGCTGAGCGCGGGTTCGAGCTGTCAAACGTCGGGCCAGGTTTCGGCGGCGCACCGGTTGGGAAAATCCGGGGACGGCGCCAGTCGTGGCGTGGAACACACCGGATGGAAGCGATGCCGCGATGAGCGAAACCCCGGCGCGAGTGAGCGCCTCCGACCCGCCGGCCGACCGGCTCGGATCGAGTCTCAAACCCCGCCACATCACGATGATCTCGATCGCCGGGGTCATCGGCGCCGGTCTGTTCGTCGGCTCGGCGAACGCGATCGAGAAGGCCGGCCCGGCTGTTCTCATCTCCTATGCGCTCGCGGGCACCCTCGTCGTGCTGGTCATGCGGATGCTCGGCGAGATGGCGACCGCCGACCCCGACACCGGTTCGTTCTCCGTCTACGCCGACCGTGCCCTCGGCAGGTGGGCGGGGTTCTCCGTCGGCTGGTTGTACTGGTGGTTCTGGGTGCTGGTGATCCCGGTCGAGGCGACCGCGGCCGCCGCGATCCTCACCGACCTGATCGGTGGCGCCCAGTGGATTTGGGCGCTCGCGGTGACGATCGCGCTGACCGTCACCAACCTGATCAGCGTCGGCAACTACGGCGAGTTCGAGTTCTGGTTCGCGCTCATCAAGGTCGTCGCCATCGTCGCGTTCATCGTGGTGGGCATCCTGGCGATCCTGGGTCTCATCCCGCACTCGGGGGTGAGCGGTCTCCACCATCTGTGGGAGCCGGATGGTTTCATGCCCAACGGTTTCGGTGCGGTCATCGCGGGGTTGCTCGTGACGATGTTCTCGTTCATGGGCACCGAGATCGTCACGATCGCGGCTGCAGAATCGCCCGATCCGGAGCGCGGCATCACCAAGGCCGTGAATTCGGTGATCTGGCGGATCTCGCTCTTCTACATCGGCTCGATCTTCGTCGTCGTGGCCCTGATGCCGTACGACCAGCTCTCCGACGGCTCATACCAGTCGGTGCTCGAGGCGATCGGTCTGCCCGGATCGGCGCTGATCATGGACCTCGTGATCCTCACGGCCGTGGCATCCTGTCTGAACTCCGCGCTGTATACGGCCTCGCGGATGTTGTACTCGCTCGGGAGTCGGCGCGATGCACCGCAGGCGGTCCGGTCGCTGACGGGCCACGGAGTGCCGTGGGTCGCGGTGCTGGCGTCGATGGTCGTCGGCTTCGTCGCCGTCATCGGCAACTATGTGTTGCCCGACAAGATCTTCGGCTACCTACTCGCGACGAGTGGTGCGGTCGCGCTGTTCGTCTATCTGAGTGTTTCGGCAAGTCAGCTCGTGCTCGGTCGGTCGCTGCGGGCCAGGGGAGAGCAGCCGTCCGTCAAGATGTGGCTGTTCCCGTACCTGACGATCGTGGTGATGGTGTTCATCGTCGGCGTGCTGGTGCTGATGGCCTTCGACGCCGAGCAGCGGGAGGCCATCGGGTTGTCGGCGTTGTCGGCGGTGGTGATCGTGACGGTCGGCGTCGTGCTGCATCGACGACGCTCCGGAGACGTGGTGGAGGAACGGGAGTCCACCGCCGGGCACGTGTGAGCAGCGTGGATGTCGCCCGCAAGTCGATCTGTCCGTCGGCAACGGGCGCTCACCGGACAGACTGTCGGTTGCCGACCGATGCGCTGACCAGCAGAGTGGCGCCATGGCAATCGGCGCACCCTTGAACAGTCCCGACGCGACGGATGCCCCGCAGGGCGGTTACGGCGACAAGGTGCTCGCCGTCGAACCCGGGGGCAACGAGGCGATCCCGGTCGAGGCTCGCCACGGCGCACCGCGAGGCCTGTTCTGGACCTGGACCGCGCCCAACCTCGAGTTCGCGACGATCTTCGTCGGTGTCATCTCGATCCTGTACTTCGGACTGTCGTTCTGGCAGGCCGTCGCGGCGATGGCCATCGGCAACCTGCTCGGGGCGGCGGCGCACTTCCTGCTGTCGGCAGAAGGTCCGCTGCACGGGGTTCCGCAGATGGTGCTCGGGCGCCTCGCGTTCGGGTACCGCGGCAACATCCTGCCGGCCACCTTCATGGCGGTGATGTGCGGCGTCGGATGGTTCGCGACGAACAGCGTCAGCGGCGCCTTCGCGTTGTCGACGCTGTTCGGGATCACGCCGTTGCTCGGGTTGGTCATCATCGTCGTCGCGCAGACCGCCTTCGCGTTCTTCGGGCACAACCTGGTCCAGCGGTTCGAACGCATCGCCGCTCCCGTACTCGCCGTCATCTTCGTGGTGGGCGCGGTGATCATCTTCGGCAAGTCCCATGTGTCCGCGCCGTCCGCTGACGGTGGCTTCGCCATCGGGGGGTTCCTGCTGACCATGGGTGCCGCGTTCGGTTACACCGCCGGGTGGACCCCGTATGCCGCCGACTACACGCGCTACCTGCCGCCGACCGTGTCCAAGGTCAAGACGGGGTTGTTCGCCTCTTCCGGTCTGTTCCTCTCGTGCACGTTCCTCATGGTGGTGGGCGCGGCATCGGTGACCATCGGAGACCCGGTGTCGGACAACCCGACCGAGGCGTTCACCGCCAACCTGCCGAGCCTCGTCGCCGATCTCACGCTCCTCGCGATCGCCGTCGGCGCCGTCGCCGCGAACGCGATCAACGTCTACTCCGGTTCGATGGCGTTCCTCGCCATGGGATTTCGGCTGCCCGTGGGCCTGCAGCGTGCGCTGGTGACGGTGTTCTTCGGCGTCGTCGGCTTCCTCGTCGCCTGGTGGGCCTTGGCCGATGCTGCGGCGTCGTATGAGGCGTTCCTGCTCCTCGTCGCGTACTGGATCGGGCCGTGGCTCGGTGTGGTCTTCGCAGATCGCCTGTTGCGCAAGGAGCCGCCGACCCTCACGCTCCTGTACGACACCCGCTACGCGAACTGGGGTGGGGTCGCGGCGTTCGTGCTCGGCCTGCTTGCCTCGGTCCTGTTGTTCTGCAACCAGGAGCGGTTCGTCGGGTATGTCGTCAGGGCGATCCCGGAGCTGGGCGACATCGGCGCTTTCGTCGGTTTCGCGCTCGCGTTCGGACTCTATCTGATCCTCGCCCGGGGACGAGTGGCGCAGTCGCAGCAACCCCGGTCCTGAGCCGGAGTCCCGGATCAGATGTCGAGGCCGGTCGACGCCCGGGAGGCGTTGACCGCCAACAACATCGACGGGTAGACCGCCGCGGCGGTGGGGTCGAACCCCAGCAGGCTCCGGATTCGGTCGAGGCGCTGATAGAGACTCTGCCGCCCGATGTGCAGCGCCGCCGCCGAGCGCGTCGCGCTACACCCGTGGCGCAGATGGACATCGAGCGTCGCGACCAACTGGGTGGACTGTCTCGCGTCATGTTCCACCAGCGGGGCCACCAGGGACTGCAGATCCGACCGCGTCTGCGCATCAAGTGCGTGCACGACGTCGTCGGCAACCAGTTCGCGACCGGTGAAGACGCGGCGGGTCCGGTCTTCGCGGACGTGCAGAGCGGCACGATCGAGACGGCGGGCGTTGTTCCGCAACGAATCCGCGATCGCCGCGACGATCTCGATTCCAGGTGAGGAGTCGCCCAGTCGGAACGTCTCGCCGACGACCACGGTGATCCGGCCCGGGCCTCCGGCCGCCTTGTCGACCGCGTCTGCGACGTGGTCGACGGGGTCCTCGGCGTCAGGGGGCGCCGCGACCAGCCCGAAGACCGTCGCGTCGATCGTCGCCTGGACCAGCCCCGAGGTCGCCGCCGCAGCGCGCGTCAGAACCGATTCGGCCATCCTCGGATCGAGCGCATCGGCCGCCACGGTCACGAGACGTGTGCTGTTGACAGCGGGCACGCCGGCGCTCGCGAGCCGCGCGATCAGGTCCGCGCGTCGCAGCGCGCGCCCACCGACCATCTCCTCGACGAGGCGCGCGCCGACGGCCGAATGCCGTGCGCCCGAGCGGGTCAGCGTCGAGGCGATCGGTCCGGTGGCCACCCTCAGCAGGGCGGTGAGCTGGGAAAGGGGCATCTCGGGTCCGTCGCCGGAGGCCACGAGTCGTGCGATCTCACGGTCGCGGACGATCACCGGAACCGAGACCGGGGACGCATCGACGAGACGCCATGCCGATCGGTCGTCGTCGACGCCGTGCACGGCGAGGAGTGCACCTCCGGCCCCGACCAGAACCAGTGCCCGCCCGGTTGTCTCGGCCACGTGCGCCAGCATCCGCGCGACCCCGCCCGGTGCCACGAGGTCGTCGTGCAGGGCGTCGTCGAGTGCTGTGCGGAGTCGTAGTTCGTCGATCTCGTCGGAGACGATCGCGGTGTTCGCGTCGCGACAGATGTCGATGAACGGCAGGACACGGTTCAATTCGATGATCGGCAGGCCAACCGATGACCCTTCGCGGACCATCTCCTCGGGGACGGCGTCGAAGGTCCGGCCGATCTCGAAAGCGATTCCGGCGACCCCGCGTTCGGCGAGATCACGCACGTAGTGACGCCTCGTGCCGGCGTCGAGGCCGCCGAGTCCCAGCCCCGTGGTGAGCAGGAGCTCCCCGCCCGAGAGCAGCGGACCGATCTCGAAGATCTCGCTGGAGTGGACCCATCGGACCGGGACGTCGAGCCGGTCGTGGGCGGTGAGTACCCGAGGGCCGGCGGGAATGAGATGCCGATGGATGACGTCACGCAACGACGTGACCGAAGAGCCGGACATGAAAGGACGATATGCACGTTCGGCGTCGTGTGCAGTACGACGAAGTGTCAGTTGCCGCTCGCCGGCCGGGTGGGCACCCTGTCGGTATGAGTTCCCGCACCGACGCCGTCTCGGGTATCGACCTCTCGCACCTGCTCGACACGGCCTACCGACAGGCCCGCCTGGGTCTCGACGAGGGCGGCATCCCGATCGGTGCCGCCTTGTTCTCCGCCGGCGGAGAGCTCCTCGGCGAGGGGCGTAATCGTCGTGTCCAACACGACGATCCGTCGGTGCACGGTGAGACCGACGCGTTCCGCGCCGCCGGCCGGCAGCGGGACTATTCGTCGACGATCATGGTCACGACTCTCGCACCATGCTGGTACTGCAGCGGCCTGATCCGGCAGTTCGGCATCGGCGCGGTGGTCATCGGGGAGAACCGTACGTTCCAGGGCGGCGAGGACTGGCTCGCCGAACTCGGAATCCCGGTCACGATCCTCGACGACCAGCGCTGCGTGACGATGATGACGGAGTTCATCGAGGCCGAACCCGCTCTGTGGCACGAGGACATCGGCGTCGCCGATGAGGATGGCGACGAGGCATGACCGACAGTCCGATCCTCACCGTCGACCTGTCCCGCTGGCGCGCGGGCGGAGCCGATGCCGCGGCGGTGTGCGCCGCGGTGGACGAATCCTTGCAAAAGGCGGGGTTTCTGCTGGTCACCGGACACGGTATCGACCCGGTGTTACCTGCCGAGCTGCGTGCGGCGGCGCGGGCGTTCTTCGCGTTGCCGGCCGAGGTGAAGCAGAAGTACGCGGTCGGCGTCGGCGGGCGCGGCTGGATCGGGCCGGGGATGGAGGCCAACGGATATGCCGAAGGTACCGAGACCCCGCCGGATCTGAAGGAGACCTACAACTCCGGTGCGCAGACGCCGGTGGGTGTCCCGGAGGTCGACGACTACTGGTTCGCGCCAGACGTCTGGCCGATCGAGGCGCCCCGGTTGAAGGAACTGTTCACCGCGT
This sequence comes from Gordonia rubripertincta, assembly GCF_038024875.1. NCBI lineage: Bacteria > Bacillati > Actinomycetota > Actinomycetes > Mycobacteriales > Gordoniaceae > Gordonia > Gordonia rubripertincta. Next base: position 5,086,596 of record NZ_CP136136.1, on the reverse strand, counting down.
GGACCGCGCAGTGCAAGACGCTCTCCGACGACCTGCTCGCCCTGATGGCCGCGTCACTCGGGTTCGCCGCCGCCGACAATCCGTTCCGCGACCTCGCCGGGAACGCCACCTGGACGTCGAACATCAATCACTACCCGGCGATGGCGGTGGTGGGTGAACCCGAACCGGGGCAGTACCGCATCGGGCCGCACACCGACTTCGGGACCGTGACCGTGCTCGACCGGGAACCCGGCTCCGGCGGGTTGCAGGTCTACAGCGAGGACGGCGGCTGGGCGGACGCTCCGTACGACCCGGCCGCACTGACGGTGAACATCGGGGACCTGCTCGAGTACTGGTCCGGTGGACGGTGGCCGGCGGGACGCCATCGCGTGCTGCCGCCACAGCCCGACGCTCCCGAAGAAGACCTGATGTCGCTGATCTTCTTCTACGAGCTCGACCATGACGCGGTGGTTACCCCGATCGGGAAACCACTCGGACGGCGAGCAGGCCTCGAACCCGTGGTGTCCGGGGAGTTCATCCGGGAGCGTCTCGAGGCGATCACCGTCGGCTGAACGCGGGTCCGGTCACGGGATCGCGCCGAACGGGTTGCCGCCGAAGGGGAGTCGTGGACCTCCGGACTGCCCGTCGGATTCGGGCACCGTCGTCTGCTGCTTGTCGACGGTGCTGCCCAGCTTCACCTGGACGGTCCGGGCATCCGATCCCGAGCCGATGGTCACGGGTACCGTCGCGCCCGGGGCGTGCGTCAGGACCTGTGCCATCAGATCGGCGTAGTCGGCGACGGGGGTGTCACCGATCTTCGTGATCACGTCGCCGCTCGAGATACCCGCCGATGCGGCTGGTCCGCCCTGTTGCACCGTGACCTTCGCGCCGTCCCCCCGGCTCGATGATGACAACGAACCCGATACGCCCAGAACAGGTTTCGAGGCCTCGCCACTTTTCAGCAACTGGTTCGCGATACGTTCGGCGGTGTTGATCGGGATGGCGAAGCCGAGGCCGAAGGACTGCGGCCCGCCCGTCGAGGCCTGCCCGGTGTCGACGGCGGAGTTCACCGCGACGACCTGACCTTGCAGATTCACCAGCGGCCCACCGGAATTGCCGGGGTTGATGGGGGTGTCGGTCTGCAGGCCGTTGTAGACGGTGACCCCTGAACCCGTGTCGTCGCCGGCGGTCACGGTTCGCGAGAGCGCGCTGACGATGCCGGACGTCACCGTGTTCGAGAGACTGTCGGGGCTGCCGACGGCCACCACCTGTTCGCCGACCTGCAGCGCGTCCGAGTCACCGAGCGTCGCAGGGGTGAGACCCGACGCGCCGTCGAGCTTGATCACCGCGAGGTCGTACGACGGCGAGGTCCCGGTGACCGAGGCCGGGAACTGCTTGCCGTCGCTGGTCGTCACGACGATCTTGCTGCCCGATCCGGCACCGGCGACGACGTGGTTGTTGGTGAGTACATAGCCGTCCGACGACAGGACGATGCCGCTGCCGACTGCGCTGCCCTGGGCCATCTGCACCTTGATGTCGGCGGTTGACGCCGACGCCACCTTCGCCGCGTAGGTGATCGACCCCGGTTTGGCGTCGGCGGCCGTCACCGCGTTCGCGGGCTGGGAACTGAGTACCGGTGGCGTTGATGCGGCCTGGTGGTCGAGCAGCGCGCTGCCGCCGACGCCGATGGCGCCGCCGAACAGCCCGGCGAGCAGGGCAGTGACGATGATCGGCTTCGTGACGGTACGGGGCCGCGGAGGCGGGGACGGCGTAGCGGCCGCAGATGGTGAAACGAAGGGCGGACCGTCCCACCCGCCATACGGGGGTAGGGGATGGCCGGGCTGCCCCAGCGGTTCGGTGGGCGTGTGGTCGGGGGACTGAGGTGCGTTCACGGGACCACGATGCCGGGCATTGTTGAGAGTAAGCCGGTGGTTACCTGCGAACTTCCTGGCAACCCGGCCGTCGGGTTTCAGCTGTTTCTCGGCTTTGCTGTCATGCGTTGTGGGTCGGGAGTCGCGTGCGCGGCCGGGCTGCGGCGAGTCCGGCCAGCCGTTCGAGATCCTCGGCGAGCGCGGCACGCCGATCCCGGTGCCCCTTGATGAGCCACCAGTAGAAGCGGTCGAAACCCCGCGCGACGTGGAGCAAATCGTACGTCTGCACGATCCGCGTGCCGTTCGCCTCCGGCTCGAGCGTGATCCGCCATTCGGTGCTGTCGATCTTGCCCATCAGTCCGATGGTCTTCCAGGCCAGTACACGTGGCGGTTCGACCACGGTGAACACGCATGACCGGTTCCACAGGTAGATGCCGGACCTGTTGGTACCGCGGAAACGAACGCCGGGTGCCGCCGCGTTCTCGGGGCCGACCCAGCGCGCACCTCGGCACTCATGGCTCCACTCGCCGACCCGCGTCACGTCGCAGATGATCGCGAAAACGGCCTCGGGCGGGGCGTGGGCGAATGCTTCGTTGCGACCGTGGTGGGCGAGACGCCGAGTCATGACGCGTTCCTCGCGCCGACGGCGACCGGACCGATCTTCGACGCCGGACCGTGTCCCCACATGAGTTCGGCCCGACGCCGGTAACCGCGGGCGAAGCCGTGCACGAGGATGAACCGCGGGATGGCCGGCACGACACCGTAGATCAGATCTCGGTCTTCGTCTCCGAGGCCGTCGACGACCCAGTGGCCCTCTCGGCCGAGTTCGGCGAATCCCTTTGGCTTGACGAAATACTCGTGTTCGACGTCGCGGAACTCCGCGGTGCTGATAGTTGCCGCGACGACCGGCATGGCGTCGAGCTCCTCACGTTCGAGGTGGGGAAGCAGTACATCGGAGAGTCGATCCAGTGCGCGGATCAATGCCTCCCGTGACTCCGTGCTCACGCGGTAGTCAGAGGCGGCATCGACCAAAGCGTCGACGGCGGGGGCGATGCGAAGGTGGTCGGCTTCCATGTCATCGAGAAGTGCTGCGGCACCGGGGTTCCTCGACCGGATGAGCGGCCACAGTCCCTCGTCCTCGCCGGTGTGGTGGAGATGGAGGAAGTGCATCATCCATGTGAGGTGGTCGGCGAGGGCGCGCCGTCGGGCATCGTCGGGATGGGGCGGTGACGTGAGAACGACACGGGTACGCCGTAAGTCGCGGCGCAGCGCGCTGTGCACGACGCCCATGCTCCGGGTGTCGGCGGGTTCGTGCGGGGTGGTGGACATGGCGCTGTCCTCTCATTCGAAGGGCTGGAGTCAATCTGGACCGAGCAGCCGCAGGGTGGCGTCGGCGAGCCAGTTTCGATAGCGCGTCTGGCTCCATCCGGCGTTGTTGACGAGGAGGTCGTAGACCTCGGTGCTGATCACCGCCCACAAACCCTCGGCTTCGTCGTCGGTGAGTGAGCGTCCTGCGACGGCCTCGCCCGCCGCTCGTACATCCGAGCGCTGTCGGCGGTATGCGTCGGCGAGCCGGGCGGCGAGTTCGGGGTCGAAGGAGGCGCCTTCCCGTAGCGCGCGGTACAGACCCGCGGTTCTGCCGTAGATCTCGGCGGCCAGGGCGGCGCCGGCTGCCGACCGTTCACGACGATCGCCGGCGGACATCGCGGCGAACTCCGAGCGCTCGGCAAGGGGGACCGGACGATCGTCCCCGACCACCGCCACGTCGAAAGCGGCGAGAAAGAGCTTTGTCTTTGAACCGAACTTGGCATAGACGGTCTCGAAGGACACGCCGGCCCCGGCCGCGATCTCGCGTACCCCGACCGACCAGCCACGCTCGGCGAACATCCTGGTGGCCGTGTCGAGCACACGTGCGCGGGTTTCCGCCGCCTGGTCACGTCGCAGTGACGAGTCGTAGCCTCTCCGCGTCGCGGTGCCTGCGGAGGACTGCTGGTCTGACGTGCCCATACCTGAGTATGCGACTGCGCTCAATTCAATACAAGGGGTGTCAGACGAAAGTTTTCGGCTGGTGATCTGCGCTGATTCAGCACTTCGATGACTTCGCGCGCCGCCGTTTCATAGCTTCAACCCGCGCTCACCGCGAGTTGAAGCTATGGATTGCGCTGACAATTCGTGACCGGAACGATCGGGTGCGAGGCCGTGCGGGGCGACCATGATCGTGGACGAAAGGAGAGCCATGATCGGCACGCTCAACGCACTCGTCGATCTCGTCGACCGGAACACCGACGAGCCCATCGACCTGACCGGCTTCGCCAGGTCCCACGGGACGACGCAGTATCACCTGCGCCGGATGTTCGCCTCGCTGGCCGGGATGCCGTTCTCGGAGTACGTGCGGCGTCGCCGGATGACCCTCGCCGCAACGGATCTCGTGAGCAGCGACACCGGCCTGCTGATTCTCGCGGTGCGCTACGGCTATTCGTCGGTCGAGGCGTTCGGCCGGGCCTTTCGCTCGGTGCATGGAGTGTCACCGTCGGACGTGCGGACAAATGGCGGTCCTTTCGCAACGCAAACCGTACTCAGGTTTCGCCTGACCGTCGAAGGGAGCCGTCCTATGGACGTCACGATCACCGACCGACCCGCATTCGTACTCGCCGGGCACGCAGCACAGGTGCCGCTCATCTACGAAGGAGTCAATCCGCACATCCAACAGCACATCGCCTCGATCGCGCCCGAGGAACACGTGCGACTCAAGTCGATCAACGACACTGAACCTGCCGGCATCCTGGCCATCACGGACGGAAGCGAGCCCGACGTGCCCGAAGGCACACCGGTCACCTACCTGCACGGTGTTGCGCTGCAGCACGATTCGACGGTTCCGGACGATCTGTCGAGCATCCCGGTGATCGCCGGCTCGTGGGCCACGTTCCGGTCGTCCGGCCCGTTCCCGCAGATGCTCCAGGAGACCTGGGCCGCGACGGCCACCGAGTGGTTCCCGTCGAGTCCGTGGCGACTACGCCCCGGACCGACGTTCGTGCGCTACGTCGAGCTGACCGAGTCGCACGCCGACGCCGAGATCTGGATGCCGGTCGAGCGGGCCTGAGCCGCACGTTTATAGCCCCAACCCGCGCTCACCGCGGGTTGGAGCTACGAAACGGCGACGGCGCGATCACCAGTTGTAGTCGAGGAACTTCCCGTCGAAGGTCACGACCACGCGGTCGCCACCCGGGTGGGCGCGACGGGCGATGTCGACCTTGAAGTTGATCGCGCTCATGATCCCGTCACCGAACTCCTCGTGGATGAGCTCCTTGAGCGCCGGGCCGTAGACGTCCAGGGCCTCGTAGAAGCGGTAGATCGTGGGGTCGCTGGTCGCGGCCTCGTCGGGGGTCCGGGTCGGTTGTTGCCGCAGGCTCTCCGCGACGCCCTCGCCGAGGCCGAGCATCTCGACCACCGCGGTGGCCTTGTCCGCCGGGACGGGATGTTTGCCGAGCAGGGCCGCGACCGTCCACACCAGTGGTGCGTCGATCTTCTCGGCGATCGTCGCCCAGGTGAGTCCCTGCCGGATTCGGGCCGCGACGATGAGGTCGGCGGCGTCGGACTTCGGCATGATCGGGGTGGTCATCGTGTCTCCTCGTCGATTCGGTGATGCCCCGTCGACGCGAGGAACCGGCGGTCCGGTCGAATCCCGTTGGTACGTCGAGGTTGTCTCCACCATGCACACGTGCTTACGGATTTCCAAGGTGTTGCCGGACTCGGCCGGAGATTTCACACGACGGACACGACGGCACGACGACGAGGTAATCGCGGCGAAACATCACTTCGACGAACTGCTCGAGAGAGGTCGATGTAACACCGGGTCGTCCCGACGACACCTCGACGACATGTTGTCTCGATTCGATGGGGACAAGAGTCACGAATCGAAACGCTCGGGGAGAATCTCTTGTCCTATGTGAATCCGTCCGAATTCGCGGTGAAGATGGTCGACGCCGGTGAGGCGAAGGTGTTCCTGTCCACCCGCGACACGATCATCCGCGCCTACATGGCCGGCGCGATCCTCGCCCTCGCCGCGGCCTTCGCCGTGACGGTCACAGTCCGCACCGGCGAACCCCTGCTCGGGGCGTTGCTGTTCCCGGTCGGCTTCTGCCTGCTGTACCTGATGGGTTTCGACCTGCTCACCGGGGTGTTCACGCTCGTCCCCCTCGCACTGATCGACAAACGACGCGGTGTGACGGTGAAATCCATGCTGCGCAACTGGAGTTGGGTGTTCCTGGGGAACTTCCTGGGTGCCTTCACGGTCGCGGTGATGATGGCGGTGATCGTGACCTACGGCTTCAGCGTCGACCCGGACGAGATCGGTCAGCAACTCGGCCATATCGGCGAGAGCCGCACCGTCGGCTACGCCGAGCACGGCGCTGCCGGAATGCTCACGCTGTTCATCCGCGGCGTCCTGTGCAACTGGATGGTGTCCACCGGTGTCGTCGGCGCGATGATGTCGACGTCGTTGCCCGGCAAGGTTCTCGCCATGTGGATGCCGGTGATGGTGTTCTTCTACATGGGTTTCGAGCACTCGATCGTCAACATGTTCCTGTTCCCCTCGGGACTGATGCTAGGGGGCGACTTCTCGATCGGCGACTACCTCGTCTGGAACGAGATCCCCACGGTCATCGGCAATCTCGTCGGCGGACTCACCCTCGTCGGCCTGACGATCTACATCACCCACGCGCGCACCGCCGCCGACCGCCGACCCGTCTCCCATGACGAGACGACCGAGGTCGACGTCGCGGCGCCCGTCGAGATCGAGACCGTCAAGACGGTCTGACCGAGGTATCCGATCCCGGGGTCGTGATCGGCGACCCCGGGGCGCGTTCGCCCTGGAGCGCCCTGGCGTACCAGGCGCCGAGTCCCAGAAGGATCAGACCGGTCACGATGAACACGAGGACCCGGAAGATCCCGTCGAGGGTGGCCAGGTCGAACAGGAACAGCTTGGCCATCGCCGCGGCGACGAGCACCAGGCCGCCGGTGACCGCGGCGGTGCGTTCGTTGCCCGTGCGGCGCCGGGCGACGGCCAGCGCCGCGCCGGCGAGGACGACCCAGCAGGTGGTCGCGATGACGTGCCCGCCGAGGAAGCCGTCCGCCCCGGCGATCAGCACTCCGGACGTGACACTGATGGCGGTGACGGTGTACACCACGACGACGGCCGCAGCAGCGTAGGCGACGCGGCCCAGGTCCCCGGTCGTCAGTCGGGTCCACCCGACGGCGATCACGACGGCCCCCACGGCGGCGAGCAGGCCACCGATCACGATCGACAACGAGGCGCTGTCCTCCATGAGACGAGCCTGGGCCAGCACGTACGGCGGCATGTCGTCGAGCAGGGCTGCGAAGCCGATTCCCCAGAGGACCGTGCTTCCGCCCAGCAGCACGAGCGACGTCGCCGACGATGCGCGTGCCACCAGGGCCGTCACCGTTGCTAGGCCGAGTACCGCGGACACGGCCACCATGCCGTCGAAGCACACGAGGATCGCGACGAACAGCACGACGAGCGAGGTCGCGGTCCAGATCTGCGCGACCGGGTCGGGGAGTACGAAGCGCTCGGTCCGCACCACGGAGCCGGTGGCGGTGACACCGATGACGAGCACGGCGACCGCCGCCTGCAGCGCGACCGCACCCGCGGTGTCCAGGACCGCACCGGCGAACAGGACCGGGATCGTCGTGGCCGACGCCAGGCCCGCGTACAGCTCACGGAATCGGGTGTTGGGCATCGCCACGAGCGCGCCCGCGAACCCGAGGACGATCACGACGAGTGCGGCGCCGGCGAACTGGAATCCGGTGTTCGTGGTGCTCGTCCCGCCCAGGGCGGCCAGGCCGACGACGGTGAGCGGGACCGTGGGCGCGGCCAGTCGCACGGTGTGCAACCAGATCCAGTCGCGGCCCCACTGAACCCACGCCGACGCGGTAGCGAGTACCACCATGAACGCGATCAGGGTCATGTCGAGACCGCCGGTCAGCACCGGACCGAGAACGATGAGCGGAACCACCACGAGCAGGCCGAGATGTTCACTGCGCCAGCGGTATGCGAGAACCAGGCCGCCGGCCGCGACGGCGCCTGCGACTGCCAGACCCGCCACGACGGGGAGCCACTCGTAGATCTTGGTGGCGGCCAGGACGTCGAGGTAACCGGCCGCGATACCTGTGGCCGCCGTGGCGATCGCGCCGATCCGGCCATCCGGCTTGTGGCGCAACCAGATCGCGGTGCCGACGAGCGCGGTCGCGAGCACCGCGCCGCCCGCAACGCGGAACTCCGGGCGCAGGATGCCGGCCTGCGCGGCCAGGACCAGCAGCAGGGCGATGCCGATCAATGTGACGCCGACACCGGCGGTGGCGAGGATCTTGCCGATCAGACCACGCTCGGCGGCTGCGGCGACACGCTCGGACAACGGGCGCGCGGGGGGACGCGGCTGCAGGGGAGCGGCCGGTGGACGCACCATCGGACCGTACGCGGGATGCGTCCCCGGACGTGACGGAGCCGGCGGCACAGGCGGTCCGTAGCCATACGAACCCAGGCTCGGCGGACGTCCGGGTGATGCCCACGGAGTTGCCGGTTGCTGGTTGACCGGCGGCGGGCCCGTCGGAGGTGCGGGTGGTGTCAGGGCCACGGTGGGCGGGGTGAGCCGTCCGGCCGGAGCCTCCCGCCGTGCCGGTTCCGGCTGCACCGGATGGTCGGGCCGCGCGGCGTCGGCGGAAGAACTCTCGGCATCTGCGACGATCCGCCGCAGTTCGGCGAACTCGGCCGAGACCGTGGACATCTGGCGGGCGATGGCATCGAACTCGGTGGAGATCCGCGCGAGTGTCGCGGCTCCCGGATCGCCCCCGAATGGGCTGCTGGACGTGGTCATGGAATGACCTTGTCTCCTCACGGTCCACCGGACATGAGTAGTACTACTCACCGGGGTTGGGGGTTTCGTGCGCAGGTCGGTATGGGTATGCCGTCGGCATGAACGACGTACAGAATCCCACCGACCGCGGGCGACAGGACGTCGAGAAGAGGTGGCAGGACACCGGCAGCTACCGGTCCGCAGCGCTCTACGTTGCCGCCGTCGTCGGAGTCGGAGCCATCGCGTGTGCGATCTTCCTCGCCGTCGATCGCACGAACATGGTCCTCGCATCTCTGGTTCCCGGCGTATTCGTCCTCGGTGGTCTCGGCGCGCTGGTCATCGCCTACCGCACCTACCGCCGCGGCGGAACCTGGCCGATGTGGCAGGGCGCCGCGTGGTTCCTCTTCGCGTTGATGCTGGTGACTCTCTCGTTCCCGGCCATGGCGGGTTGACGCCGCGCCGGAATCGCTGAGAAGGGTCTGACCGCGACAGCCCCGTCCTCGTGACTGCGGCATGATGTCTGCCATGTCGACCCCGTCGCGCACCGGCACGCTCGCCGTCGGCACCATGGTCCTGCTCACGGCGCTCTACTTCGCGCAGGGCCTGCCGTACGGGTTGTTCAGCCAGGCGGTGCCCGTCATCCTGCGCGAGGAGGGGTACTCCCTCACGCAGATCAGCGTGTACGGGCTGCTCTTCGCGCCGTGGGGACTCAAGTTCCTCTGGGCGCCGTATGTCGACCGGTACGGAACCCGACGCCGCTGGCTCCTCGCGATGCAACTGACGTCCGCGACGGTCGCACTCCTCCTGGCCTGCCTCGACGTCTCCGGGACGCTGGCCTGGATCCTCGTCGGCATCGCGGTGATCAACCTGGCGTCGGCGACCCAGGACATCGCCACCGACGGGCTGGCCGTACAGACCCTCGGACCCCGACAACGGGGTCTGGGCAACGGGATTCAGGTGGGCGCCTACCGGGTCGGCATGATCGTCGGCGGCGGTGGACTCCTGTGGCTGTTCTCGCTTGCCGGATGGCACAGCCTCTTCGTCGCGATGTCGATCCTGCTCGTCATCCTCACGATCCCGGTCTGGTTCCTCGCCCGCACGCCCGCGGACGCGACGACAACGTCGACGGAACAGGCGCAGGTCTCGCGGCCGACGCCGTCACTGCTCCTCACCGGTTGGCTCGTCCGGCTACGACGCCCGGGCGTTGTGGTGTTCATCCTGGTCGTTGGGGCCTACAAGTTCGGCAACTCGATGGGTTCGGCTCTCGTCGGGCCCTTCATGTCCGACACCGGCCTGAGCCTGGGTCAGATCGCCCTCGTCGAGGGTGCGTTGTCGTCGGCGGGTGCGCTCGCCGGCGCGGCCCTCGGCGGGTGGCTGGCGTTCCGCTACGGACGCCGCCAGGCCCTGCTGTTCGGCGGTGTCACCCAAACTCTCAGTCTGGCTCTGTATCTGGTGGCTGCTTCGGGCGTCGGCGGGTTCTGGCTCGTGGTGAGTGCGAGCCTGGCCGAACACATTCTCGGTGGAGCGGCGACCGTCGCGGTGTTCACGCTCATGATGGACGCGTGCGAGAAGGGATACGAGGGCAGCGACTACACGCTGTTCGCCTGCGCGGTGGTCGGCGTGCAGGGTGCGGCCGGGTTCGCGGCAGGCGTCGTCGGTGATCTGTTCGGCTTCCCGACGCTGTTCGCGACGGCCCTGGTGCTCTCGGGTGTCGGCGTCGTCGTCATGATCCGCGCGCTCGATCGGGGTATGGGGCCGACGACGATCCAAGTGCTCGCGCGGACAGCGTCGCGCTCGGTGGAGTGAAACGTGGGGAGCTCGAGCACCTCGGCCGGCAGTCGGCGATCAGCGACGACCGGGGATGAGCGTGGCCAGGGCCTCGTCGACGACCCGTTCGAGGTCGTTCCCGAGACTCCCGGCGAGGAACTGTTGGGCGAGCTCGGCCATGGCGCCGGTGAAGACGGCCGCCCGCACCCGACCGGTGAGCGGATCGGTCTCCCGGGCGTCGGCCTCGGCGAAAGAGAGTTCGAAGAGCGTGTTCTGGGTCGCGGCACGCCGCTGCGCGAGCACCGGATTGGTCCGTCCCTCGGTGAACAGGATGCGGCCGCGACGCGGGTCTTCCGACGCGTGACCGAGGACCGCCAGCATGCCGGCGCGGGTGCGTGCTCGGACCGAGTGGCCTGCGGTGGTCATGGCGGCCTCGACCACCGCGCCCAGCTCGGCGGCGGTGGCGTCGTAGACGGCGCCGAGTAGCTCGTCGGTGTCGGCGAAGCTCTCGTAGAAGTAGCGGGTGTTGAACCCGCAGTGCCGGCACACCGACCGCACCGACAACTCGGTCTCGGGTCCGCTGCCTCCGAAGATGTCGAGAGCCGCGGCGATCAGGATCGCTCGGCGCTCGGCGCGGCGGTCCTCCAGGGGGACGCCGGCCCATCGGGTCGGACTCGACATCGTTTCACCATAGACGGGCTGACCCGGCACGGAGCAAGGTCTGGTCACGCATGTACCCAAAGCGTTAAAGTGAGTACAACCGTGACCACATGGCGACCGTGCCGATGTGGCGTCGTCGTATCGGTGGTCCGGGTCGGGGATGGCCCGGCTCCGGACGTCGATATCGAGAAAGGACGATCGATGAACGTTCCCCTGGCGCCCCTACGGCTGCCGTCGCCGGAATGGGTCCCGGTGGACCTGCCGCACGAGATGCTGGGATCGTGGCTCAACGGCAAGTTCGACGAGAACATCCGGGCGAAGTTCTTCCGCGGGATGGAATTCGACAACCCGGCCGGGGACCCCGGGTGGTTCGGACCGGACAGCGCCACCTGGTACGTCCACTCGCACACGCCCGCGTTGATCTTCGGACTGCAGAGCGCGTCGTACATCGAGCGCCTCGACCCCAGCATCTTCTGGATGGGCATGCATCACTCCCGTCTGGTCCGGCGACGTGCGGACGGCACCGCGACCACCGCCATCGACTCGGACGGTGCGATGACCCGACTCGGGCACTCGCTCGCGTTTTTCATGGGGACCGCCTACGGATCGACGGAAACCGCCGAGAGGCTCGCCCGTACCGTCCGGGCGATGCACCACACGATCAAGGGTGTCCGGCCCGACGGCGCGGCCTACGACGCCGACGATCCGGAGTGGTTGCGATGGAACTATGCGACGGTCGTGTGGGGTATCGCGACGGCGCACGAGATCTACCACCCGCGGCCCCTGCGCGGAGCCGAACTCGACATGTATTACCGGGAATTCGTGCGTGTGGGTCATGCGCTCGGCGGAACCGACCTGCCCACCACCAAGGCCGACACCCTGGAATGTCTCGAGTCGTACCTGCCCCGCCTGGCCCTGACGCACGGCAACGCGATGGCCACGGGCGCCAATCTGCGGAATCGCGCTCAGGCAGCGGTGGATTGGGCGATCCGGGACATCCAGCCGCGCTGGGCCCAGCAACTCATCTCCTACCGGCCGCCGAACCCGGTCGAACGGCGCGCCCGCCGATCCGCCGTGTGGACCATCATCAACTCGGCCCATCTGTCGATGGGGGAGGCGCCGGAATTCGCCGCCGCCAAGCGCCGCGTCGCCGGCGGCACCGACGTGCCCCACACCTTGCCCCGCTACGAACTCGGCTCCGACCCCGAGCTCGATCGCGCGGAGGTCGAAGCCGCTTTCACGCACTGAGGGCACGAGACGAAGGGCGACGCATTCCAGCCGATGTGTCGCCCTTTGTCGTTCAAAAAGCTATTCCGACAACAACATTCGGCAGCGTGAATTCGGCGTGAGCCGACCTGAAGCGGAAACAGGGAATTCATCTCCCGTCACGCCGACGAAACAAAGCCTAAATACGTTTACCCGACATACGCGAGGTCGCCGACCGAGTGGCAGCGCGTATCAATCGGGGGGTCACGCGGTGCGAGGAGCGCCGGGTATCTGTCACGGCCCGCCTATCCCACCTGAGACGTATTGAGAAAGGCCTTCGGATGCCGTTTGATTCATTGCCGTCCGCCGTCACCCCCACACGCCGTCGGCGGTACGGCATCCTCATCCCCGCGGCACTGTCCGCCGTCGCACTCGCGCTCAGCGCCTGTGGCAGCTCGGCCAGTGGCGACTCGGCATCGAGCGCCGAGTCCTGCGTCGACACCTCGGGCGACACCATCAAGGTCGGCTCGCTGAACTCGCTGTCGGGCACGATGGCGATCTCCGAGGTCACCGTGCGCGATTCGATCAAGCTGGCCGTCGACCAGATCAACGACAACGGCGGCGTGCTGGGCAAGCAGATCCAGCTCATCGGCGAGGATGGCGCCTCCGAACCCACCATCTTCGCCGAGAAGGCGGAGAAGCTGATCTCGGCGGACTGCGTCGCGGCGGTGTTCGGCGGCTGGACGTCGTCGAGTCGTAAGGCGATGCTGCCGGTCTTCGAGGACAACAACTCGCTGCTGTACTACCCGGTGCAGTACGAGGGCCTCGAGTCGTCGAAGAACATCTTCTACACCGGTGCCACCACCAACCAGCAGATCGTGCCGGCCCTGGAGTACCTGAAGGAGAAGGGCGTCAAGTCCCTCTACCTCGTCGGCAGCGACTACGTCTTCCCGCAGACGGCCAACCGCATCATCAAGGCCTACGCCGAGGCCAACGGCATCGAGATCAAGGGCGAGGACTACACCCCGCTCGGTTCCACGGACTTCTCGACCATCGTCAACAAGGTCCGGGCCGCCGACGCCGACGCCGTGTTCAACACCCTCAACGGCGACTCCAATGTGGCCTTCTTCCGTGAGTACAAGAACGTCGGTCTGACCCCGCAGGCGATGCCGGTCGTGTCGGTCTCGATCGCCGAGGAAGAGGTCGGCGGTATCGGTGTGGAGAACATCGAGGGGCAGCTCGTCGCGTGGGACTACTACCAGACCATCGACAACCCGGCGAACACGTCCTTCGTCCGTGACTACAAGGCCGCCTACGGCGCCAACAAGCCGACCTCCGATCCCATGGAGGCCGCCTACGTCTCGGTGTACCTGTGGAAGAACACCGTCGAGAAGGCGAACTCGTTCGCTGTCGCCGATGTCCAGAAGGCCGCCGGCGGGGTCACTTTCGAGGCTCCCGAGGGTCTGGTGACCATCGACGGCGAGAACAATCACATCACCAAGACCGCTCGCATCGGTGAGATCCGCGGCGACGGCCTCATCTACTCGGTGTGGGATTCGGGCCAGCCGATCGAGCCGGACCCGTACCTCAAGTCCTACCCGTGGGCCGAGGGCCTCAGCAGCTGACCTGACGTGACCCGTCTCGTGCCCCGCGCGAGACGGGTCACCCTGGTCGCCCGCATCGACACCCACGACGAACGGATGGGAACGTGGAAACCGTTATCGGACAGCTCTTCACCGGGCTCAGTCTCGGCTCGATCCTGCTCCTGGCAGCCCTCGGCCTGTCCCTGACCTTCGGTCAGATGGGCGTGATCAACATGGCCCACGGGTCGTTCATCATGGCCGGGTCCTACACCGCGTATTCGGTGCAGGAGTACCTGATCTCGAACGCTGGTGTGTCCCTGATCGTCTCGCTCTTCATCGGGTTCGGGGTCGGTGGCCTCATGGGTGTGCTGCTCGAGGTCACCCTCATCAAGCGCATGTACGACCGTCCGCTGGACACCCTGCTGGTGACGTTCGGCGTGGGCCTGATCCTGCAGCAGCTCGCGCGTGACATCTTCGGTGCTCCCGCGGTCCGCGTGACCGCGCCGCCGTGGCTGTCCGGCGGCGTCGACATCCTCGGTGCGGTGGTTCCCAAGACCCGTCTGTTCATCATGTTGCTGGCCGTCATCGCGGTGGTGGCGATCGCCGTGACGATGAAGTACACCCCGATGGGGCGTCGGATCCGTGCGGTCGTCCAGCACCGCGACCTGGCCGAGACCAGCGGAATCTCCAGCCGGACAACCGATATCACCACGTTCTTCATCGGCTCCGGGCTTGCCGGCGTCGCCGGTGTGGCGCTGACCCTCATCGGTTCCACCAGCTCCAACACCGGTATGACCTACCTGATCGATGCCTTCCTGGTGGTCGTCATCGGCGGCCTGGGCCAGATCAAGGGCGCGGTCATCGCGGCCATCGCCCTCGGCATCCTGAACTCGTTCATCGAATACAACACGACCGCATCGGTGGCCAAGGTCGCCGTGTTCGTGATCATCGTGATCTTCCTGCAGATCCGCCCCCAGGGCCTGTTCACGGTCCAGTCGAGGAGTCTCGTGTGAAGGACTATTTCAGCGGTCACTGGAAGACCTACGCGGGGTTCGCCGTCGCGGCGGTGCTCCTGTTCGGCGTCGCACCCGCGGTGCTCTCCGACTTCCGGCTCAATCTGCTCGGCAAGTTCCTGTGCTTCGGCATCGTCGCGGTCGGGATCGGTCTGGCCTGGGGTCGGGGCGGCATGCTGACCCTCGGCCAGGGTGTGTACTTCGGTATCGGCGCCTACATCATGGCGATGCACCTGAAGATCGCCGACGCCGAGATCCGCGGCGACGACGTGCCGGACTTCATGCAGATCGCCGGAATCCGCGAACTCCCCGGGTACTGGAAGCCGTTCGCCTCGCCGGTGGTGACCATCCTCGGAATCCTGTTGGTGCCCACCCTGATCGCGGTCCTGCTGGGTCTGGGTGTGTTCAAGCGGAAGGTCAAGGGCGCCTACTTCGCGATCCTGTCGCAGGCGCTCGCCGCCGCCTTCGCGATTCTGCTCATCGGCCAGCAGAGCACCGGCGGCAGCAACGGCCTCAACCGCTTCCGCAGCTTCTTCGGTCTCGCACTGAACGACCCGGTGAACCGGCACCTGCTGTTCTACATCGCGGCCGCCACCTTGCTCGTCGTCGTCGCGATCACCCGACAGCTGATGTACAGCCGCTACGGCGAACTGCTCGTCGCCGTACGCGATCAGGAGGAGCGCGTCCGCTTCCTGGGCTACGACCCCGCCAACGTCAAGGTCGTCGCCTACGCGATCGCCGCCCTGTTCGCGAGCATCGCCGGCGCCCTGTTCGTGCCCATCGTCGGCATCATCTCACCCGCCGACGTCGGCATCGTCCCGTCCATCGCGTTCCTGATCGGTGTTGCGATCGGTGGTCGCACAACACTTCTCGGACCGGTACTCGGCGCCATCGCGGTTGCGTGGGCGCAGACCAGCCTGTCGGAGAACTTTCCTTCCGGATGGACCTACGCGCAGGGCATCCTGTTCATCGTCGTCGTCGGCTTCTTCCCGGCCGGACTCGCCGGGATCGTTGCCGCGCTCAAGTGGCGCCGGAAGAAGGCGGCCGGTCCGTCGCCCACCGGTGACATCGACGAACTAGCAGATAGCAAGGTAGGAGCCTCCTCATGAGCGGATCAGAGACGGTGAGCCCGGTCGAACCGGTCGCCGGTGGCAACGCCGGGATGGACAGCGACTACCTCCAGGTGCGCGGCCTGTCCGTCGAGTTCGACGGCTTCAAGGCCGTCACCGACGTGGATCTCACGCTGCTGCAGGGGGATCTGCGGTTCCTCATCGGTCCCAACGGCGCCGGCAAGACGACGATCATCGACGCGATCACCGGTCTGGTGAAGGCCACCGGGTCGATCCAGAAGTCGGGAGTGGAACTCGTCGGCAAGAAGGTGCACCAGATCGCGCGCCTCGGCGTCGGTCGAACCTTCCAGACCGCCAGCGTCTTCGAGGAACTGAGCGTGCTGCAGAACCTCGACATCGCCGCCGGCGCGGGCCGGTCGGTGTGGACCATGCTTCGACGTCGGCCCACCGAGATCCCCGAGGGGATCGCCGAAGCCCTCGAGACCATCGGCCTGGAGGACCTGCGCGACACCCCGGCCGGCGTCCTCGCGCACGGTCAGAAGCAGTGGTTGGAGATCGGCATGCTGCTGGTGCAGAACGCCTCGGTCTTGCTGCTCGACGAACCGGTTGCCGGTATGAGCCACGAGGAACGTGAGGAGACCGGAAACCTGTTGCGCCGGATCGGCGGTGAGCGGACCGTGGTCGTCGTCGAACACGACATGGACTTCATGCGGGCATTCGCGACGTCGGTGACGGTCCTCGCCCGCGGTCAGGTGTTGGCCGAGGGCAGCGTCGCGGAGGTGCAGGCCAATCCGAAGGTCCAGGAGGTGTACCTCGGAACCGCCGCCGGCGGTGAGGAACTCGAAGAGATCGCCGCCGAATTCGACGACGCTCCGGTTGTCTCGGCCGAGAAGAAGGGCTGACACGATGCTGAAACTCTCCGGGGTGCACGCCGGATACGGCCGCACCGAGGTCATCCACGGCGTCGACATCGAGGTCCCGTCCGACGGGGTGGTCGCGGTGATGGGGCACAACGGCGCCGGCAAGACGACGCTGCTCCGAGCCGCCGTCGGTCTGGTGAAGACCACCAGGGGTTCCATCACGTTCGACGGTGTCGACATCACCAAGGCCCGTCCGAGCGCCCGGGTCAAGCACGGCATCGCCTATGTCCCGCAGGGCCAGCAGAGCTTCGGTCACCTCACCACCGCGGAGAACCTGCAGGTGGTGGCCGATGGCCGCAAGCGCGGCAAAGAACTCATCGCCGAGATGCTGGACATGTTCCCGGCGCTGCAGGAACTGTTGGGCCGGCGCGCGGGCCTGCTGTCGGGTGGTCAGCGTCAGCAGCTCGCGATCGCCCGAGCGCTCATCACCGAACCGCGGATGCTCATCCTCGACGAACCGACCGAGGGCATCCAGCCGTCGGTGGTCGCCGAGATCGAGCAGACCATCACCACCCTCACCCAGCGGGGCGGGCTCGGCGTGCTGCTCGTCGAACAGCACATCGGATTCGCTCTCGAAGCGGCACAACAGTATTACGTGCTCGAGAGTGGCCGGGTCACGTCGTCGGGTGAGGGCGGTGCGGCCGCGGAGGCGACCGTCCGCGAGGCGATGACGATCTAGGCGTCCGCGGCGGTCTGGTTCCGATCGGTCCCCGCGCTCGTGGCGCCGCCCACTCAACCGGCAGTGGGGTCAGACGCCCTTCACGTTGAGCAGCTGGGTCAGCACGGCCTCGACCTCGACCAGATCACGGGCGTCGTCCATGATCTGGTCGATCGGCTTGTAGGCGGCCGGGATCTCGTCGATCCATTCCGCGCCGTGCCGATACTCGATGCCGGTCATCGCCTCGGCGAGATCGTCGAGGGTGAACAGTTTCTTCGCCTTGGACCGCGAGAAACGGCGGCCCGCACCGTGCGGTGCCGAGAACAACCCCGACTCGCTCCCGAGCCCCCGCACCACATACGACTTGGTGCCCATCGACCCCGGGATGAGGCCGTATGTGCCGACACCGGCGTCGATGGCGCCCTTACGGGTGAGCCACACCTGACGGCCCGCGATCTCCACCTTCTCGGTGTAGTTGTGGTGGCAGTTGATCCGCCGGACCTCCACCGGGTCCACGAGCCGCAAAGCGTTGTCGCCCAGCCACTCACCGAACACGGTGACGAACCGGTCCATCATCTCCGCGCGGTTCTCGAAGGCGAACCGTTGCGCCCACCGCAGTTCCCGGATGTAATCCCCGAACTCCGGTGTGCCGGAGGCGAGGTACGCGAGGTCGGGATGCGCCAGCTGGATGTGCCAACGGCGGCACAGCTTCTGGGCGACCTTGATGTGTTTCTGCGCGATCTTGTTTCCGACGCCTCGGCTGCCGGAGTGCAGGAACAACCAGATGCTGCCGGTGCCCTCATCCCCGCTCTGCTCGTCCTCGACCTGTTCGCACAACTCGATGAAGTGATTGCCGCCGCCGAGCGAACCGAGCTGCTCACGCCACTTGGGTGAGTGCGCGAGGTCCACACCCTTCTCCGCGGCAGCGTGCTCCAACTCGACGATCCTGGCCTCGGTATGCGAGTGCAGCACCGTCTTGTTGTAGTTGCCCGGCGACAGCGGGATCGCCTTCTCGATGCGCGCGCGCAGGTCGGCGAGGTCGAAACCGGTGATGTCGGACGTGCGAAGCGACGTCTGCACGCCGATCATCCCGCAGCCGATGTCGACGCCGACCGCGGCCGGTATCACGGCGTCGACGGTCGGGATGACCGTGCCGACCGCGGATCCCTTGCCGGCGTGGGCGTCGGGCATCAGCGCGACGTGCGGATGGATGAACGGCAGTGACGAGATCTCGTGCGCCTGCGTCCGTGTCGTATCGTCGAGTATCGAGGCGAAGCTGAGTACCTTCGGTGCGATCATCTCGGGCATGTGTCCCCCCTGGGCGATGATGTGTGTTGTCGGTGGCGGGCTTGTGGCACGCACCGGCCGGTCAGTTCATCCCATCGGCCCATCAGGTGTCAACGGTATTTCGTTCTGCCCTAAGGCAGATGGACGGCGATCTCCGGCCCCAGGGTGTGCGGGGTGTGGAGGGGGAGGCGGTCGCCGCTCCAGAACCGGCCCGGGTCGAACCAGTTGGAGTCCTTGGTGGTGTCGAGAATCCCCATGTCGCGGTAGGTGATCGCGACGACCTCGGCGCAATACGCCGCCTCGAGGCTCACCGGTTCCGGCGACGAGACGTCGTGCTGCCGTTGCTCACGACGCTCTCGGACCTTGCGGTCGAGGTAGGGAATACCGCGAACAAGATCGGCCGAGTTGGGTACGCGTCCACGGAACCACCGACCGGCCAGGCGCGCGGTGGTCGGGAACGGGGTGCCGTCGAGGCGTGCGATCACCTTGAGCAGCTCGTCCTCCTGCGCCCGGCCGACCTCGGGACTGAGCTGACGAATCCAGCACTCTTGCTCATACCGGACCATCCACTGCTCGACGGCCTCACGCGCATCGTGCAGCTGGACCCCGCGGTGATTCGACCCGGTCCAGACGTCGGTCAGCTTGTCGCCGAGCTCGGCATGCCACAGCAGCGGCGGCAGATCGTCGATGCACACCGCCATCGCAACATGGTTCACCGGCGCATTCGTGAATGTGCGGATGGCGCGGTCGGGGCCGGAACGGCCGCGGAACAGCCAGACGTCGCCGGTGCGGGTGGCCTCGAGCGCGGTGGTCAGCGAGACACCGCCGGACTCTCCGGCGAGGTCGGCGCGCCGCGGTCTTCTGCTGTTGGGCATCCCCGAAGACTAGAGCGTGTGCGTGAAGACGGCCATCGGCGGCGGAGGCGACTTATCCTGCCCCCATGAGGAATCTGTGGAAGTGGCTGGGCCTCGCCGGTGCTGTCGGTGTGACGACCGGCGGAGTGCTGATCGCACGGGACCAGCGCCAGCGCAACGCCTACTCGGCCGACGATGTCCGCGAGCGGCTGCACCAGCGGCTGGCGGAGGCCGATGCTGCTGGTGGCGGAGACCAACGATCCTGAGGACACTGGTGGGAAAGGTCGGCCCCCACGGCCGACCGGGCACGCCGAACCACAGATAGGGAACACCATGAGCGACAACAGCGGATTCGGCAGCGGGCCGTTCAACTTCGGCCCCGAGGACTTCGACCGCTTCGCACGCGAGGCAGGCGAGGGGCTGCGCGACGTGTTCGGCAAACTCTTCGAGGGGCAGGCGGCGCCGGGAGCGTTCTCCATGTTCTTCGACGAGGCGGGCCGGGGTCGCACGCGGACGCAGCCGCGGCCGGAGACGGCCGGGGAGACCGGGTCGGGGGTTTGGGCGGTGTTCGTCGTCGACGAGGACGGCGGGGCCCGGGTCGAACAGGTCTATGCCACCGAGCTCGACGCGCTGCGCGCCAACAAGAACAACACCGATCCGCGTCGAAAGGTGCGGTTCCTGCCGTACGGCATCGCGGTCAGCGCACTCGACGAGGCGCTCGACGGCGAGCCCGGGGAGGACGGGAAGACCGACTGAAGGACTTCGCCGGAAACGGATGAGGCCGGTGGGTCCGAATGGACTCACCGGCCTCATGCCGTGCGAAGCACTCATCGATGCTTCTGGTGATGCAGTCAGGGCGCCTCACGCGCCGACGCTGCGATCAGAGATTCGCGCCGCAGACCGGCCACGCACCGGGGCCCTGGGTCGCCAGGACGTTCTCCGCAACGCGGATCTGCTCCTCGCGCGAGGCGTTCGCCGGGTTACCCGAGCCGCCGTTGGCCTCCCAGGTGCTCTGCGAGAACTGGAGGCCGCCGTAGTAGCCGTTACCGGTGTTGATGCTCCAGTCGCCACCGCTCTCGCACTGGGCGACAGCGTCCCAGTTGCCGGAGTCGGCCGAGGCGGTGGCCGCCATCATGCCGAACGGGGCTGCGGTGAGGGCGCCGACGAATGCGGCGCGAGCGACGAGCTTGGTCACGTTGTTCTTGGTCATACGCATGGTCTTCCTCCTGATCACCACCCGGGGTTGGCAAGGTGGTTGATTTCGGACGTGGCCGACCCTACGGCTCGATAACGGTCAGGTCACGTCAGGGTCGTGACCTGCAGAATCTCGGTAACGCATGGATAACGCCGTTAGCTTTGGGACAAAAGTCCAGCGCATCGCGGCATTCGGGGAACGAATCCGAACACGCGTGTTCGGACGTGTTCGATGACGAAGGTCACACCGTGGAAGTGGTGTGGACCACTTGCTCGCGGGGCCTCGGAAGACTATCGGCGCCGTCGGACGGCGATGCGTCCACCGCGAGCGGGCGCGTAAGCGACGCCTCGGGAGAACCAGCGTTCGGCGCGTGCGTCGGTGGGGAGTAGTTCGAAGTCGCCGAGGATCGTCCGCAGCGCCACGTCCATCTCCATCGTCGCGAACGCGGCGCCGATGCAGCGTCGTGTCCCGCCGCCGAACGGTAGCCACGCCGGCGACGGCGCGCTGCCCAGGAAGCGGGTCGGATCGAACCGCTCAGGATCGGTGAACTCGCGGCTGTCGTCGTGGAGCAGAGCGATGGAGACCATGACGTTGTATCCGCGAGGTATGCGCCATTCGCCGAGTTCGAGTTGGTCGGCGACGACGTGGCGGGCGGCGAAGTCGATGACCGGGCGGTTGCGCTGGGTCTCGAGGATGGTCGCGTGCCGGTACTCGGTGCCGCCTTCGTCGACCTCGGCGACGAGTCGTCCCAGGACTTCAGGGTGGCGACGCAGGCGCTCGAACGCCCAGGCGAGCGTCGTTCCGGTCGTCTCGTGTCCGGCGGCGAGCATGGTCATCAGCTCGTCGCCGATCTCGTCGTCGCCCATCGACGTGCCGTCGTCGTAGCGGCTGCGCAACATCAGGGCGAGGATGTCGTCGCGTTCCTCGAGTCGGGGGTCGTTGCGTGACCTGGTGATCAGGTCGCCGAGGAGTGCCTTGCCTTCCGCGCGCATGCGCTCGTACCGATGGTTGGGGTCGACGGCGCGCAGCACGCGGGGCAGGTTGGGGACGGTTGCGGCGCGGGAGCCGACGGTGACCATCGGCGGGATGATGCGCCGCAGGTTCTCCAGGTCGTCGCCGACGGCGCCGAACACCGCGCGGAGGATCACGTTGAGGGTGATCCGCATCATCGGCTCCATCGAGGCGAACTCGGTCTCGACGGGCCATGTCGAGGCCTCGGCCCGGACCTCCTCCTCCACGATCTGCTCGTAGGTCTTCATCCGCTTGCCGTGCAGCGGTGGCGTCAGCAGCTTCCGGCGTGCCCGGTGCTCCCGGCCCTCGAGGGAGAAGATCGAACCGGCACCGAGGATGCGGCCCAAGTTTGGTTGAACGTTGACGACCTTGTCCCCGGCGGTGAACAGCTCTCGTGCGAGCGCGGCGTCGGAGATCACCACCGCTTGCCCGAACACGGGGAGGTCCACGGTGAAGGCCGATCCGTGTCGGTCGTGGAGGCGGCCGAAGAACAGTCGTCTCGAGGCGATCGCCGCCAGTCCCTGCACCGCCGAGGGCAGCCGCGTGGCGGGCGGAAGGTGCGCGTCACTGCGCAGGACGGATGTACTCATCGGCTCGAGGCCTCCCGGGTTTGGTACGTCGGCGTACCAGCGACGGTACGCGTGGGTACCGGGGAGGGCAAGAGGCATATGCTCGCTACGTGGAACTGTGGCCCGACGGTGCGACGTCGACGAGGGAGCGACTCCTCGCGGCGATGCTCGAGTGCATCACCGAATCCGGTTACCGCGAGACCACCATCGCCGACGTCGTGCGCGTGGCCCAGACGTCGCGACGCACCTTCTATCAGCAGTTCGCCGACAAGCAGGACTGCTTTTTCGAGCTGCTGCGGGAGACCAACCGGTTCATGATCGCCCGGATCGCGGCGGGCGTGGACCCCGAGGGGAGCCCGGAAGAGCAGGTGCGACAAGCGGTCACGGCCTACGCCACCACCAGCGACCGATATCCGGGGCTCATGCTCTCGTGGATTCGCGAACTACCCGCGCTCGGCGGGGCCGCTGCGCAGGTGAAGAACGAGGCGATGGATGACTGGGTCGACCTCTTCGTCGGACTCACCTCCACGCCCACGCTGGCTGCGGCCGGGGTGAAGCCGATCAGCCGGCAGCGCGCGGTGTTCCTGTGGGGCGGGGTGCGCGAACTGACGGCGAGTGCCGTCGAATCCGGATCACCGTTGAGCGAGATCATCGAACCGGCGACGGCCGCTTGTTTCGCGCTCATGGGGCCCGTCCAGAGCTGACGATCAGCGCCAGGCACCCCGCAGATATTGCGGCGGGTAGGGCGCTTCGTCGGGCGAGAGGCCGAGTTCGTGGGCGGCCCGCTGGGGCCACGAGGGCTCGCGCAGTGCGACCCGACCGAAGAGAACCGCGGTGATGTCATCGTCACCGGCGATCTTCTCGGCCTGGTCGGGCTCGACGATGAGTCCGACCGTCGCGGTCGGGACACCGGAATCCCGGTGGATGGAGCGGGCCAGGTCGACCTGGTAGCCGGGGCCGACCGGGATGTCGGCGAGTACGTTGCCGCCCGAGGAGACGTCGATGAGGTCGACGCCGCGGGCGCCGAGGATCTCGGCGAGCCGGGCGGATTCGGCGACATCCCAGCCGCCGTCGCGCCATTCCGTGCCGGAGACACGGATGAACAGCGGCTTCGACTCGGGCCATACGGCCCGCACGGCCTCCACGACCTCGAGCACGATGCGGGTGCGGCCGGCGAAGTCGCCGCCGTACGCGTCGGTGCGGGTGTTGGAGAACGGCGACAGGAACTGGTGCAGCAGATATCCGTGCGCTGCGTGGATCTCGACCACGTCGAAACCGGCCTCGTCGGCACGGCGAGCGGCCTGGGCGAAGGCGTCGACGACCTCGGCGATCTGCTCGGTCGTCAG
The DNA here is from genome assembly GCF_038024875.1 of Gordonia rubripertincta. Classification (NCBI taxonomy): domain Bacteria; kingdom Bacillati; phylum Actinomycetota; class Actinomycetes; order Mycobacteriales; family Gordoniaceae; genus Gordonia; species Gordonia rubripertincta. Next base: position 5,062,738 of record NZ_CP136136.1, on the reverse strand, counting down.
TGCAACCGGCTCGGCATACCCCTCGAAAGGCACGTCAGACGGTCCGACGGTCGTCCAGCCCCCGTCGTCGAGGGGGATGCTGCCGGACCTTTCGTCGAACGGCGAGTACGTCGAGGCCTTACGGCCCGCGTGGGCGATCTGGGTGCCGATGGTCGCACCCTGCGAGTGCACGAAGTCGACGATCCGTGTCCAGGCCTGCGCCTGCTCGTCGTTCCACAGCCCGGCGTCCTGGGGGCTGATGCGGCCCTCGGGGACGACCGCGACGGCCTCGGTGAGGATCAGGCCGAAGCCGCCGGTGGCGCGGGCGCCGAGATGGGCGAGATGCCAATCCGTCGGTATTCCGTCGCGGGCGAAGCAGCTGTACTGGCACATCGGCGCGAGCCAAATCCGGTTGGGGATCTCGGCATCGCGGAGCGTGATCGGTTCGAAGAGCGCGGTACTGGTCACGAATAGGGTCAACGGCCTCGGCTCCGGGCTATTCCCCGGGCGGTAGGTTGAGATCCATGACGCAGCCACCGCGAAGTCCGCGCCGCGTGCTCCTACCCCTGGCGGTGGTCGTGTTCGCCGCGGTGTGGATCGGGGTCGCCGTGGTCGGTTCCGACGAACTCGCCGGCCACATCGGCATGGACGGGGAGGTCACCCGCTGGGACTCGAAGTGGGGGCTCCTGAGCGGTCTCGGTCTCGTCGCGGTGCTGATCGCGGTGATCTTCGGTGGCGCCGAACGGATTCTGTCGCGCCTCCCGGCCCGCGCGGTCAACTTCCCGAGCCGGCGGCGCAAGGAGTATTGGATGGCGCCGGCGAACCGCGAGGAGTTCAACCGTCGGATGGGTGACGACCTGTCGTTGATGGGCGGCGCGACGCTGTTGATGATGGCCTGGCTCCTCGCGGCGTCGGCGATCATCGGCAGCGGCGACAGCGCGTCGTGGACCTTGGCGATACCGGTCCTGATCTACCTGGTGGCCGTGCTCGGTTACACCGTCTACATCAGCGTCGGTCCGCGGTACGCGATCCCCGGCGTTTGACACGAAAGAAGGAGCCCGACGATGAGCGAGACGACAGATGCGGTGTCGATTGAGGTCGACGCGCCGCTCGGGGTGATCACCCTGCGCGCGGCTCGGCGCCGGAACCCGTTGTCCACCACCACGATGAAGGCTGTTACGGCCGCACTCCGCCGATTCGACGAGGACTCGGGCGTGCGGGTCATCGTGATCCGGGCGGAAGGTCCGGCCTTCTCGGCCGGGCACGACCTCGGGGAACTCGTCGACCGCACCCTCGACGACGAACGCGCCGTCTTCGACACCTGCGCCGAGCTGATGCGAACCGTCCACGAGGTGCGCCAGCCGGTGATCGCGGAGGTCGCGGGCATGGCCTTCGCTGCCGGATGCCAGCTGGTCGCGACCTGTGATCTCGCCGTCGCCGGGCGCAGCGCGACGTTCTCGACCCCCGGCGTACGGATCGGCCTGTTCTGCTCGACGCCGATGGTCGCGCTGACACGCGCCGTCGGCCGCAAACGTGCCATGCACATGCTGCTGACCGGGGAGGCGATCGACGCCGAGACGGCCGCCGACTGGGGGCTGCTCAGCGGCGTGGTAGACGATGCCGAACTGGCCACGACGGTCCGGGAACTGGCTCTGCACATCGCCGGCTCAAGTGCCCGGACGGTGTCGATCGGTAAGCAGGCCTTCTACAAGCAGATCGAGCTCGACGAGGCGTCGGCCTATGTGGAGATGTCGGAGACGATGGCGAGCAACGCGATGACCTGCGATGCGCAGGAGGGGATGTCGGCGTTCCTCGCCAAGCGCGCACCGGTGTGGAGCGACAGCTGACGGAGCTGTTCCGCTGAGCTGAAATCGTGTGGTGGCCGCCACACCCCGGTTCCTAGTCTTTCCTCATCCGAGGAAGGGAATGGACCAATGCAGCCGCTCGTCTGTCAGACCTGCGACGCCCGCGTGTCAGTCGCGAAATACAGTCCTGCTCACACCAGCATCCAGTGGACCGCCGAGGCCAAGCAGTTCTGCCATGAGATGGCGTCTGCCTCCGCTGTGGGGAACGGCAACTGCGGTTACGTTCTCCGTTGTGCGGCACTGGATCGCAGCATCGACGAGGCGGTGACGCGCGGGGACGTGCCGATGTCGACGAGGTCGGAGCCCCGCGTCCGACCGCTGTCCGCGGGCGACGTCGTCGCCGAGACCCCTGCGGCCGTGCCGTCCTAGCCGCCCCTGCGAGCGCGACGCCTTCTCATCTCAGCCTGTCAGTTCAGCCCCCTACACCCATTGGAGAGACCATGACCGTCGAACAGGAACGAATCGAGATCCGCAGCATCGACACCGGCACAAATCCGACGCGTTTCGCGCGCGGATGGCACTGCATCGGGTTGGCGAAGGATTTCCGGGACGGAAAGCCTCATCAGGTCCAGGTCTTCGGGACCGATCTGGTCGTCTTCGCCGACTCGAAGGGCGAGCTCCATGTCCTCGACGCGTTCTGCCGCCACATGGGCGGCAACCTCGCCCGCGGTGAGATCAAGGGCGACACGATCGCTTGCCCCTTCCACGACTGGCGGTGGAACGGCAAGGGCCGCTGCGAATCCGTGCCGTACGCGCACCGGACGCCCAAGGTCGCCCGCACGAAGGCGTGGACGACCATGGAGCGCAACGGCGTTCTGTTGGTGTGGCATTGTCCGCAGGGAACCGAACCCACCCCGGAACTCGCGATCCCGGAGATCGAGGGCTACGAGGACGGCGAGTGGAGCGACTGGACCTGGACGACGATCCACGTCGAGGGTTCGCACTGCCGGGAGATCGTGGATAACGTCGTCGACATGGCGCACTTCTTCTATGTGCATTACCAGATGCCGGAGTTTTTCAAGAACGTGTTCGACGGGCACATCGCCGGCCAGCACATGCGCTCGTACGGACGCGACGACATCAAGACCGGCGTGCAGATGGATCTGCCGGAGGCGCAGACCATCTCGGATGCGTTCTACTATGGCCCGTCCTTCATGTTGGACACCATCTACACCGTCGCCGACGGCACCACCGTCGAGTCCAAGCTGATCAACTGCCACTACCCGGTCACCACGAACTCGTTTGTCCTGCAGTTCGGCACCATCGTGAAGAAGATCGAGGGCATGTCCGATGAGCAGGCCGCCGAGATGGCGACGATGTTCACCGACGGTCTCGAGGAGCAGTTCGCGCAGGATATCGAGATCTGGAAGTACAAGTCGCGCATCGAGAACCCGCTGCTGACCGAAGAGGACGGGCCGGTCTACCAGTTGCGCCGCTGGTACAGCCAGTTCTACGTCGACGTCGAGGACGTCACACCGGACATGACCCAGCGCTTCGAGTTCGAGGTCGACACCAGCCGTGCCCTGCAGAACTGGCACAAGGAAGTCGAAGAGAACCTGGCTGCTCCCAAGGAATGACAGTCTTCCCCTCGGCCCGATCTGGACAAGGTCGGGCTGAGGTGTTACGCGGTTTCACCGCTACGGGCCGGGATGTCCCGTCACGCTCGCGGTCGGGTTGCGCATACCGCTCACGAAGACCGAGATGATGGTGCGTGCCAGGTCCGCCAGGGTGTTCTCCGGCGTCGGGCGGAACCATCGCGACGCGTGCCAGACGGCGTCGTAGATCAACTCTTGGAAGACCTTCGGGTCGATGTCGGTGCGGAACTCGCCCGCGTCGACCCCCTCCGCGATCGCCTCCCGCCAGGCGATCTCCATCAGGTCCGCGGTCGCCGTCATGTCGGCCTCCACGACCCGCTCCCGCATGTAATCGCCTTCGCGCCGCCAGATGGAGGTGGCGCCGTCGTACTGCTCGCTGGTCTCCAGCGCGATCTGGGCGAGTGCCACCAACCGCTCGACGGGCGCGAGACGGCGTGCCAGCACCTCCGCGCATCGACCCGACAGGTCGAGGATGTACTCCCGCATGATCTCGGTGACGATGGCTTCCTTGGACGGGAAGTAGTGGTACAGCGCGCCCGAATGCACCCCCACCGCATCCGCGATCTCCCGGATCGTGGTGGCGGAGACGCCTTTACGCGCGAAGATCACCGCCGAGCGGTCGAGTATCAGCTTCCTGCGTTGCTGCGGATCCACGAATCCCCACCCCTGTCAGCGTTCGGGCACCGTCCGTGCCGTGCACGGAGATTGTGCCACATTCATTGATCAAGTGATCAATGAACCGTCTCGGAATGAGGAGTACACATGGTTCTCGATGATCGCGTTGCGCTCGTGACCGGCGCAGGCCAGGGTATCGGCCGGGGGATCGCCCTCGCACTGGCCGCCGCAGGTGCGACAGTGGCCGTGGCCGGTCGTACGCCGGGCACGATCGAGTCGGTGGCCGCCGAGATCGTCGCCCGCGGCGGCCGCGGCGCAGCGTTCACCTGTGACGTCACCGACGAGGCCGCGGTCTCTGCGCTGGTGGCCGCGGTGGCCGCGGAGTTCGGCGGCATCGACGTGCTGGTCAACAACGCGCAGACGCCGGCGCCCGGAACTCTCCTCGAGATCGATGAGGCCACCTACCGGGCCGCCCTCGACTCGGGCCCGACCGCCACCTGGCGGTTGATGCGTGACTGCCACCGGTATCTCTGCGGGGGCGGCGCGGTCGTCAATCTCGGCTCGGCGGCAGGTATCCGGTGGAATCCGTCCGGTACCGGCGCCTATGCGGCGGCGAAAGAGGCGGTGCGAGTGCTGACCCGAACTGCGGCCTGCGAATGGGCGGCCGATGGTATCCGGGTCAATGCGATTCTCTCGCTGGCGAACTCGCAGACGATGGAACAGTGGGCGCAATTCGATCCGGACGGCGCCGCTGAATACCTGCAGACGGTGCCGCTGGGGCGTCTCGGTGATCCGGAGACCGACATCGGCCCGGCCGTGGTGTTCCTCTGCAGTGACGCCGCCCGGTACATCACCGGCCACACACTCGCCGTCGACGGCGGTCAGGCGCTGGTTCGCTGAGACCGGCGTCGGGTCAGCCTGCGCGCCGGACGGAACCGTTGTCGGACAGGGCCTGCCAGATCGCGTTCGCCGTCGCCCGGACGGGGGTGGCCAGCAGTGCGCCGTCGACCGTCTCGGCCGGGCCGGTGACCGCGATCGCGCCGGCGCAGCTGCGCAGGTCGCCGATGGGTGCGGCCACACATGCCACGCCGAGGGCGGCCTCGTCCCGTTCGTAGGCCGTTCGGCGTTGACGTACGACGGCCATCTCGCTTCGCCGACGCGCCTCCTCGGCCGCCGAGGTCAGCACCTCGACCGTCGGCCTTCGAGGAGCAGAACCGTTGTCGCAGAAGGCGAGCAGCGCCTTTCCCAGTGCCGTGCGTCCGGCGGGCTGGAGGCCCCCGATGCGCGTCGGCAGGGCGATGGGGCCATATCCGACCTTGTCCAGGATTCGGACGTCGTTGCCCTCGAGCACGCCGAGGTGGACGACGAGTCCGGTGGTCGCATACAGCTCGTTCAGGAACGGATGCGCGATCTCCTGGAGTCCTGAGCGCCGTCGGGCCAGCGCGCCCCACTCGAACAGTGACCGTCCGAGCGTGTAGGTCTGCCCGTGCCGTTCGACCCACCCCAGTTCGACGAGCTGGGAGAGGAGTCGATGAGCCGACGATCGGGGGAGGCTCGTGCGATTCGACAGTTGCGAGAGCGTCAGGTCGCCGCCATCGCGGAACTCCTCGAGCAGGACCGCCGCTCGGTCGATGACGGCGGGGGAGAAATCGTCACTGTTGCGCATGTGAACCTCCAGCGGAGCAGGCCGGGCTGTGGCCTGTGGGCGCTCGGTGGGGGCGCCCGGGGACTGTCAGTGGCTGATCGATCCTATTGATCAAGCGATCAATCAATACGGAAAAGATAGCAGGAGTGTGACGTGGGTCAAAGCTGATTGGGCGAAATCGTCGAATCACAGCCGCGATGCGTGGTGACTCGGATGGTGAACTGCGGCAGCACAACCGCCCGGCGGCCTGATGGGCTGTCGGGCTCGGCGGGGCGTCCGCTAGGAGAGCGAGTGCACCACGGCGCGCACGCCGCGGCGGAGTTCCTCGTCGGCGCTCGGATGCATGCGGGCGGTCGGGAAGGTCAGCGAGATCACCGCGACGCCTGGGGTGAGGTGATCCGTCGCGGCCCGGCCGGGTACGTCGAATGTCGCTGCGAGACAGCGGATGTGTTCGCCGCCGGCGAGGGCGCGTTGGGTGTCGTGGAACTGTGTCGGACCGCCGGCCTCATGCCGGGCCAGGGCGGCTCCCTCGATTGTCTCGTGCAGGCCACGACGCTGGCCCACGCGCGTGTCCAGGCTGGCGGCCGCCCACCGTCCGCCGATCTTCTCCAGGATCAGGACGTCCTCGTCTACGGCGACGGCCACGTGAACCGCGCCCCGCGTCCGACGGTAGAGCTGGTAGGCGACGGGCTGCGCGGCCTGGTGGACACGGTCGTGTACCTGGGCGATCGAGCCGAGCTCGGCCATCTTGGGGCCGAGCAGATACGTCGTGCCCTCGCGGCGGATCCAGCCCACGGCGACCAGTTGCGTCAGCATTCGATGCGTGGTCGAGCGCGGGAAGCCGGTGCGGTCGGCGAGTTCCGTCAGCGTGAGGCCGTCGCGATGACGGAACGGCTCGAGCAGGAGGAGTGCGCGTCCGAGGACGGAGGGGGGCTGGCCGACTGAGGTGGTCACGGTGTCTCCAACTACCAGCGCAGGCGGGGGATCCTCGCTGATTGATTGATCAATCATTCAATCCGATGCTAGCTCGCGCAGCGCGCTCTGGGAAGTGGATCGGGGACAAGACGAGAGGAGCACCGCGACGACGTGTCGCGGTGCTCCTTTGCGTGAGTGGTCGCCGGTGCTCAGCCCTCGCCGACGGGGATGAACGCCTTCAGTGGTTCCGAGCCGCTCTGATCGTGACCCCAGTAGGCGTCGGCGGTGATCTCCTCGGAGGTGTAATGCCGCTCGTCGACGAGCATTCCCTCCGTGCCGAACTCCAGGTCCCAGCCGCCGGGCGCCCGGACGTAGAACGAGATCATCTTGTCGTTGGTGTGCCGGCCCAGCGTCGACGAGATCGAGAACTTCTGCTTGTTCACCCGGTCGAGTGCCTGACCGACCGCGTCGAGGGTGTCCACCTCGGTCATCAGGTGCACCAGGCCGGGCTCCTCGGTCGGCGGGGCCGGGCACAGCGCCAGGCTGTGGTGCCGCTCGTTGATGCCGAGGAAACGAACCCGTGCCAGGCCCTCTTCGTCGAGTCGGATGGAACCGCGCGGCAGGAAGCCGAGCACCTGGGTGTAGAAGTCGTACGACTCGGCGAACTGGGCGCTCGGGAGAACCACGTGACCCAGTCCCAGGCCGCCGGTGACCCAGCGTCCGCCGAAGGGCGTCACGACGGGGCTGTGATCGAGCACCGGACCGTAGAAGACCTCGAGCCGCGTTCCGGCCGGATCGTCGAAGGCGATGGCGCCCTCGGCGTCGATGTAGCCGGCCTCCTTGCGGGACATCACTGTGACGGCGACGCCCGCGGCCTCCACTGCCTGACGGACGCGTTCGAGTGCGAACTCGTCACGCACCTCCCAGCCGACGGCCAGTGCCTTGTCGGAGTCGCCGGGCAGCACGGCGATCCGCGAGCGACGCTCGTCGATCCGCGCATACAGCGCATCGGCTTCGGGGCCGCTGCCCACGGCCATGCCCAGGCCGTCGATCAGCAGCTCGCGCCAGCGCGCGACATCGGTGCTCTGGACTCGCAGGAAGCCGAGTCCGCGTAGTTCTGTCATCGTTGTCATCCTCGAGAAGTGTTGTGGGGTCAGATCATCGCGCGGTAGGCACCCTGCGGGTCGCCACCGAGCTGGGTCAGTGCGGCCGAGTGGTAGATCAGTCCGGGGACATGGATCGCGTGGGTCAGGCCGACGTGCGCATCACGCCAGAAGCGCTGCATCGGGGTCTTGAGATGAGCCGCTGCGCCGCCGGCGCGGGCGAAGATCTCGTCCATCGCCCGGGTGGCGCGCCACGCGGCCGACACCTGGGTCCGGCGCCCCTCGGCACGCTCGGCAAAGGTGATCTCCACGCCCTTGTCGGTCTTGTCCCAGAACCGGTCGACCATCTCCAGCAGGGAGACCCGCGAGGCGGAGATCTCCGCTGCGGCCTCGCTGATGGCGAACAGGACGTAGGGGTCCTCCTTGATCGGGATGCCGCTGACCTGGACGCGCTCCTTCTGTGCTGCGACGTAGCAGGCGAGTGCGCCCTCGGTCATGCCGATCAGTGCGGAGGTGATGCCCAGCGGGAAGATGTAGGAGAACGGGAACTTGTAGAGGGTCTCGTCACGTCCGGCGTGCTTCCAGCCCTCGCCGCTCAGGACGATCTCCGCATCGATGGTGCGGTAGGTGGGGATGAAGGCGTCCTTGACGATCAGGTCCTTGGAGCCGGTGCCGCGGAGTCCCACGACATTCCAGCTGTCGGCGTCGATCTCGTAGTCCGAACGCGGCAGCACGACGTGGAGGATCTGACCGGTGCGGTTGCCGTCCTTGTCGCCCACCGCGGCCCCGATCATGACCCAGCCGCAGTGGTCGGTGCCCGAGGAGAAGGACCAGCGACCGTTCAGGACGTAGCCGCCGTCGGTCGGCACGGCCACACCCATCGGTGCGTACGGGGAGGCCATCCACATGTCGTTGTCGGCGCCCCAGATCTCGTTCTGTGCCGTGTCGTCGAAGGCGGCGAGTGCCCACGGGTGGACTCCGACGATGCCGGCGACCCAGCCGGTCGCGCCGTCGAGCGCCGCGGTGGCCATGACGGTCTCGGCGAACTCGCGAGGGTGGGATTCGAAGCCGCCGTACTCCTTTGGCTGCAGCATTCGGATGACCCCCGAGTCGCGCAGGCTCTTCGCCGACGCATCGGTCAGACGCATCAGCGTCTCGCCCTCGGCGGCATCCGCGCGGATCTCGTCCGCGTGCTGCATGATTCTGTCCAATACCTGGCCCATGATGTGACTCTTTCTTCGGGACGGCCTCGAGACGGCCGGGGACTTCCGTGTTCTTCCGAACGCACCCGCCTGGTCGGTGCAGGTGTGATGCGTCCTACATTCGCAGTGAGCGTGGCCTCGGCGCACGGGAGTTTCAGTTGAACGGGACAGCGGTGGTGGCCTCGGCCGGCGGATCGGTAGGAAAGTGGCTGGACGGCCGCCGCTTCCGACACCACAGGTCGTCCCGGAGAAGGGATTGCAGATGACAGACATCCAGGAGCAGCTCGACGCTCTGCTCGACCGTGTTCGGGTCCTCGAGGACCGAGCCGCCATCGGTGAAGTGCTGACGGCCTATGGCCCGGCCGTCGACGCGGGCGATGCCGAGGCCGTGGGAAGGCTGTGGGCACCGGATGCCGTGTACGACCTCGACATCGGCGTGATGAACGGGCGGGCGGCGATCACCGAGATGGTGCGGACCTCGCCCCACCAGGACTACATCCACGGCGGATGCGGACATCTGTTGGACCCCATCAACATCCGCCTCGACGGTGACACCGCGGTGGCGACCTGCCACTCCCTGCTCGTGCGCCGCAACACAGACGAGGACTCGTTCCGGGTGTGGCGTGCGAGCGCCAATCGTTTCGAGCTGGCGCGCATCGACGGGCAGTGGAAGATCACGCGTCGCACCGCTCGGCTGCTCGACGGCAGTGCCGACGCGCGCGAACTGCTCGGGCGCGCGTCGGACTGAACCGGCGGGCGGCGTCTCAGACCAGGCTGCCCTCGTGGACCGCACGATCGAACGGGGTCAGCGGGGCGCCGGTCCGCAGCGCGGTTGCCAGTTCCGGGTTGGCCAGGTGCAACCGACCGATCGCGATCAGGTCGAACTCGCCGGAACCGATGCGGTCGTCCACCTCGCCGATGTTGTCCACCAGCGGCGCTGCGCCCTCGATGCGGCTGTCGCGCATGGGTTTACCGAGCCCCACGCTTCCCACGGCCATGGCGTGGGCGCCGGTGAGCTTCTTCGCCCAGCCCGCCAGGGACAGCTCGCTACCCTCGAAGGCCGGCAGGTCGAATCGTCGGTTGCTGGCGTCGAAGACGTCCACCCCGGCGTCGGCGAGCGCCCCGAGGATCGCCCCGAGTTCGTCGGGGGTCTCGGCGATGCGGGCGGTGTAATCCTGCTGTTTGTGCTGGGAGAAGCGGAAGAAGATCGGTAGGTCGGGGCCGATCTCCGCCCGGATCGCCTTGACCACTTCGGCGGGGAAGCGGGTACGCGCCTGCAGGTCTCGTCCCCAGCGGTCGTCGCGACGGTTGGTGTCGGCCCACAGGAAGGCATCGAGCAGATAACCGTGACCCCCGTGCAGCGCGATGCCGTCGAAGCCGACCTCGACCGCGTTCGCGGCCGCTGACACGAAAGCGGCGATGATGTCGTCGATGTCGCGCTCGGTCATGGGCGGGGTCTGCGGCACCGAACGCGCCACGTACTCATCGGAGTACGAGGTGACCCCGGGCGTGCCCCACAGTCCCGAGGGCCGCATCGGGCGGACCGCCGGGTCGACCTCGCACATCGCGCCCCAGAGCGGCCCCACGTGCCAGAGTTGCGGGATGATGCGCCCGCCTGCCGCGTGCACGTCGTCGACCACGGTTCGCCAACCGGTCAGGGCGCCGTCGCCGTACATCCGAGGGACATCCGGATTGTCCACCGCCGCCACATGATCGATCGCCACACCTTCGGTGACGATCAGGCCGGTGCCGCCGGCGGCTCGTCGTGCGTAGTAGCGTGCGACGTCGGAGCCGGGGACACCGCCGGGGGACGAGGACCGGGTCATCGCCGACATCGCGATCCGGTTGGGCAGTTCCAGTCCGCGGATGCGCAGTGGTTCGAAGAGGGCGGAGGAGTTCCCGGGCGATGCGGTGGGCTCGTCGGACACCAAAGGACGCTCAGACACAGGCGATCACAGGGCTTTCAGGAAACGGAAGAAGTCGGGGGAGGAGTCGACGCGCAGGCGGGTGAGCTTGCGATAGCTGATCAACCACTGCCCGTTCACCTTTCGATACTCCTCGTGGTAATGGCCGAAGCCGCGCAGATGGTACTCGCCGGCGTCGTCGGACCACCAGAGGTTGTCTTCCATCGCCCAGATGCCGCGCGCGGTGGTGGGCGAGGTGAGTACGATCTCGGGACTGTGCCCGTGGTGAGCGGTGGTCACGGGCACCGGACCGTCGAGCAACGCGCGGATGGTAGACGCCAGCTTCTCCTTGCCGACCACGCGATTGGACTCGCCGTCGGTATGCGGCTGCTTGTCATCGGGCAGGCCGCCCCACGTCTCGCTGATGACGTCGTCGGTGTGCAGACCGGCGTAGAGGTGCCACTGTTTGGTGTCCATACAACGGAGGCGGACGGCAAAGACCCGTTTGATCTCCTCGATGGCGAGGAGGGTCTCCGCGGCGGACATGCCGTCGGGGATCCAGCCGCACACGGTTTCGGTCCCGCTCATGCGGTGAGCCGATCGGCGGGGGAGTCGATCCCGAGCTTGCCACGGAAGAACAGAAGGGGCCGTTCCTCGTTGGGCGTCTCGAGTTCCAGCACCCGGCCGACCACCACGTCGTGGTCGCCTGCGGTGTGGACATCGTGGATGTCGGCGTGCACGCGCATCAGCACATCGGGCAACGACGGCGTCGACCAGTCGGACAGCTCCCAGTCGAGGCCGTCGAACTTGCGCCCGTCGCGGGAGCCGAACCGCGAACAGATGTCGGCCTGGTTCTCGTGCAGCACGTTCACCGTGAAGCGTCCGGCCCGCAGGATGCGCGGCCACGACCGGCCGCGGTGATCGGCGCAGAACAGGACCATCGGCGGTTCCAGCGACACCGAGGCGAAGGACTGGCAGACGAAACCGGCGGGTCCGGAGTCGTCGAGCCCGGTCACCACGGTCACCCCGCTCGCGAACTGACCGAGCGCCTTACGCATATCAGTCTGAGACATCGCTTCGATCGACATCGTGCACCTTTCCGTTTGTCCGCCGTCGCCGAGAGGCCGGCTCCGTTCATCGGGCCAGCGTAGGGTCCGCCGGCGCCCGCGCCCAGCATGCTTTCGTTCAGTGGGAAACCGACGCGGCCGGTGTTCCGCTCAACTGGAGCGGTGCTGCACAACGGGGCGCGGCACTGGCAGCCTCACCGTTCATGAGCGTTGACGTCACCTATGGAGGCAGCCGCCGCAAGCTCGAGACGAGCCTGGGCGTGCTGCAGTATCACGAGGCCGGCGAGGGGCCTCCCTTGTTGCTCCTGCACGGCTCCGGCCCGGGCGTCACGGGGTGGCGGAACTACCGCGGGGTCATCGGCGAGCTCGCCGAGCACTTCCGTTGTCTGGTCCTCGAATTCCCCGGCTTCGGCGTCAGCGATCCGGTCGACGGGCATCCGATGATGATGGCCGAGACGGCGATCGGCGTGTTCCTCGACGGCCTGGGCATCGGTACCGCAGACATGATCGGCAACTCCATGGGCGGGATCGTCGCGACGAAGGTCGCCATCGCCGAACCGGAACGTGTCGGCAAGCTCGTCACCATCGGCGGCATGGGCAAGAACATCTTCTCCTCGGCGCCCAGCGAGGGCATCAAGCTGCTGATGGAGTTCACCGACGAGCCCACCCGCGAACGACTGATCCGCTGGCTGTCGGCGATGGTGTACGACCCGTCGCTGGTGACCGAGGAGCTCATCGAGGAACGATGGGAACTGGCCACCGAACCGGAAACCCTCGAGATCGCGCGACGCATGTACAGCACCAAGGCCTTCACCGCGACGATGGCCGCCAATGCGATGGCCGACACCGTCCCGTACTGGGCGCAGCTGCACAAGGTGACGTCGCCGACCCTGATCACCTGGGGCCGCGACGACCGGGTGAGCCCCGTCGACTCGGCGATCTTGCCGATGCGCGACATCCCCGACGCCGAGCTGCATGTCTTTCCCCGGTGCGGACACTGGGCGATGATCGAAGCCCGCGAGGCCTGGCTGTCGGCCGTGCTGGCCTTCCTGACGCGGGACCGTGTCGCATGAGCACCGACGCCTCGACGGCGCGGAACGCCGGTGCCTGGCGCGGAGCCGATCTCGGGACCCGAACCGTGGCCTACGACGAACGCGACGCGATCCTCTACGCACTCGCCGTCGGGGCTCGGGCGGACGAGCTCGACCTCGTCTTCGAGGAGCGGCTGCGGGTCTTGCCGACCTTTGCGCTGACGCTCGCACAGTGGGCGCCGGATGAGCTCGGCGACCGCGGCGCCTTCGACCCGACCACCGCCCTGCACGGTTCGCAGCAGCTGAACGTGCTGGCATCGTTGCCGCCGCGCGGTGAGGTGACGATGACCGCCTCGGTGGGGGAGGTCTGGGACAAGGGCTCGGCCGCGGTGCTCGAGGTGGTGGTCCGCAGTGACTACTTCGTCGCCACCTGGTCGTTGTTCGCGCCCGGTGCCGGCGGTTTCGGCGGCGACCGCGGACCCGGCAAACCGGCTGCCCGGCCGGGCGCTCCGACGATGACCGGACGATTCGAGACCACCCCGAATCAGGCTGCGCTGTACCGCCTCACGGGTGACCTCCACCCGATCCACATCGACCCGGCCGCGGCGTCGCGCATCGGACAACCGCGTCCGATCCTGCACGGGCTGTGCACTCTCGGCGCCGCAGTACTCGACGTCGCGCGGCTGATCGGCGCCCATCCCGCGGATCTGCGGTCGCTCGACGGCCGATTCGCCACCGCGATCTTCCCCGGCGACGACGCGGAGTTGCGCGTGTTCGGTGAGGGGCGCGAGGTGACGTTCGAGATGGTGCGCGATGGCAAACCTGTCATCGCGAACGGGGCGGCGGGTTTCGACGAGTCCGAAAGGCGGCAATGAGCATGACCATCACCGACGCGGCCGAACAGGTCATGACGTCCTCGCGCGGGGTGCCGTTGGAGGTCGCCGCCGTGATCGAGGAGACCCCGGATGCGCGTTCACTGGTGTTCACGGTCCCAGCCGACCGACGCGCCGAGTTCGCCTACACCCCGGGGCAGTTCCTCACGCTGCGGATTCCGAGTGAACGGACCGGTTCGGTGGCCCGGTGCTACTCGCTGGCCAGCTCGCCGTTCACCGACGACCTGCTGAAGGTGACGGTGAAGCGGACCGCCGCGGGCTATGCCTCGAACTGGTTGTGCGACAACGTCAGAACGGGCGACCTGATCGAGGTTCTGCCGCCCGCCGGGGTGTTCACACCCGAGGACTTCGACGACGACCTGTTGTTGTTCGCCGGCGGTAGTGGCATCACGCCGGTGATGTCGATCCTCAAGGCGGCATTGAGCGAGGGATCGCACGAAGTGGTCCTCTTCTATGCGAACCGCGACGAGAGTTCGGTCATCTTCGCCGGCGAACTGCGTGAGCTCGCCGCCGCCTACGCAGACCGGCTCACGGTGATGCACTGGCTCGAGAGCGTACAGGGGGTGCCGACGGTCGCTCAGCTCGCGGCACTGTCGGCGAAGCTCGACGGCCACCGGGTGTTCACGTGCGGGCCCGCACCCTTCATGGGCGCGGTCCGCGACGCGACGGCTCGCGCGGGGATCGTGCGGAACCGAGTGCATGCCGAGGTCTTCACCTCGCTGTCCGGCGACCCGTTCGCCGAGGTCGAGCTGCCCGACGTCGACGCCGGGACCGGTGACGCGGCGTCGGTGACGGTGAACCTCGACGGGCAGGAACACGAGTTCAGCTGGCCACGCTCGGCGACCCTGGTCGATGTCCTCCTGTCCAAGGGGATCAGCGTCCCGTTCTCGTGCCGTGAGGGTGAATGCGGTTCGTGCGCAGCCACCCTCACCGCCGGTGAGGTCGACATGGACAACAGTGCGGTCCTCGACGACGAGGACATCGCCGACGGGATCATCCTGGCCTGCCAGGCACGGCCCCGCAGCAAGAACCTCAGCGTGGAGTTCTAGCGGGGCTTTTCCCCGAGAATGCAAGCGGCGCAGGCGAGAGATCGCCTGCGCCGCTTGCGCGTCACCGGTCCTGATCGGTTCCGATCATGTGATGGACCGCGCGGTAGGAGAACGTCATCGCGGTGCCCAGCGGGACTCCCGGGCCCGGGTAGATCGACCCGCTCACCGAGGCGCTCGTGTTACCCGCGGCGTACAGGCCCTCGATCGGGTTGCCGTCGGCCGTCAGTACGCGGGCATCGGCGTCGGTCCGGACACCGCCCTTGGTACCGAGGTCACTGAGGACGATGCGCGCCGCGTGGAACGGTCCGGTCGCGATCGGCGGCAGCGCCACGTTGGGCAGCTCCCGCGGCGGGCAGAAGAACGTGTCATAGGGGTCCTCACCTCGGGCGAAGTCCTCGTCGACGCCGCCTTCGGCGAAGCCGTTGAACCGCTCGACCGTGGCACCCAGCGTCGCCGCGTCGACGCCGATCTTGTCCGCGAGTTCCTCGATCGTGTCGGCCGAGACCCAGGTGCCCGCGGCGAAGTGGTCCCCGGCCGATGCCTCCGGAATCGACATCGCCGGCAGGACCGGGCCGCCCTCGGACGAGTCGAAGATCAGGTACGACGGCAGCGCCGACTCGCCACGCGCGATCATCGCCCGGCCGAACCGGTCGTAGGGCAGCGACTCGTTGAGATAGCGGTTGCCCGAGGCGTCGACGAGAATGCCACCTCGGACACAGACCATGAAAGCGCCCGAGCCGTCCGGTAGTTCGACGCCGGGGCAGAACCACGCCTGGTCGAGCAGCGCGGTGTCGGCGCCGAGCTCGACAGCTGCGCGGATCATGTCACCGGTGTTGGCGCCCGCCGGGCCCATGCTCCACTGCGCCTTGCCGGGGGTGCCGTGGGCGGCGCGCATCTCGTCGCTGCCCTCGATGCCTCCGGCGGCGAGCAGGACGCCGCGTTCGGCCCGGACCCGAAGCGTCCGACCATCGGCATCGGTGGCCTCGACACCCACCACCCGATCGTTCTCGGTCAGGAGCCGGGTGACCGCGGTGCGGGTACGCAGGTCCGCACGACCGGTGCCCTGCAGCGCCAGCAGGAGTCGCCCGATCAGCGCCCGTCCGGCGATGAGGGTCTCGTCGGGGTGCGGCTGTCCGGCGCGGTCGACGATCGGAGCCGGGCGCACCAGCTTGCGCACCTCTCCGGCAGCCACGCTCGGCAGGTCGACTGGGATGATCGACCTACCGGCATCCATGCGGCCCGGAGCGTCGAAGTAGTCGGGGAACGGCTGGTATTCGAACTCCAGGTGCGGATCGCGTTCGAGGAACTCGACCACGGCCGGTGCGGTCGTCACATAGGCTTCCTGCCGATCGGCCTCCGCGTCGCCGAGCAGTGCCCGCAGATAGGTGCGGGCCATGTCGGTGGAGTCGTCGAGACCCGCCCGTTCCTGGACGGCACTACCGGGCAGCCACAGTGACGCACCCGAGTACGACGATGTGCCGCCGAAGACCGCGGTCTTCTCCAGAACGACCGTGTCCAGTCCGTTCGCCGCCGCCGTGTAGGCGCCGGTGAGGGCTCCGCCGCCCGATCCGACCACCACGACATCGCAGCGAATATCCCAGTCCTGCATGCTTTTACCTCCGAGTTGTTCGTAGGTCTCATGCAAGCGCACGGTGTGACCGGACGCACGCGGGTTTCCGCCCATTGAACACCGCGCCCATTGAACACCGCGCCCATTGAACACCGCGCCCATTGAACACCGCGCCCATTGAACACCCCGGTCACAGAACTCCCCCGCCGCGACGGTGGCCGTCGCGGCGGGGGAGCAGGTGCGTGCGTGTCAGGCGTCCATCTGCGCGGTGGCGGCCGCGAACCGGGCGAGATGTGCGTCGGCGGTACCGAACTCGTACTCGATCGCAGTGAGGCGCTTGAAGTAGTGGCCGATGGCCAGTTCCTCGGTCATGCCCATGCCGCCGTGGAGCTGCACCGAGTTCTGCCCGATGAAGCGGGCGGCGCGGCTGATCGTGGCCTTGGCGGCGGAGACCGCGGCGGCACGCTCGGCGGGCTCGGCGTCGAGGGACAGGATCGCGAAGTACTGGGCGGCCACGGACTGCTCGAGCTGCAGATGCATGTCGACCATGCGGTGCTGCAGCACCTGGAAGCTGCCGATCGGGACGCCGAACTGCTCACGTTGCTTGGCGTATTCGACAGTGTCGGTGAAGACCTTGCGCATCAGCCCGACGGACTCGGAGACGACGGCTGCGGTGGCGGTGTCCCAGGCCTTCTCGAGCAGGTCGATCGCACCGTCGCCGGCGATGAGCGCATCACCGGGCAGCCGGACGTTGTCGAAGGTGATGTCGGCGGCCTGACGATCGTCGATGGTGCGGAGCCGGTGGAGCTCGAGGCCGTCGGGCACGCCGTCGGCGAGATCGATCAGGAACAGCGAGACGCCTGCGGGATCGTGCGGCTCACCGGAGGTGCGGGCGCTGACGATGAGGTAGTCGGCGAGCGGTGCGGTGGTGACCACGGCCTTGCTGCCGTTGAGTTTCCAGCCCTCGCCGTCGCGATCGGCGCTGGTCTCGATCCGCGACAGCACGCCGCCCGACCCGTCTTCCAGCGCGGCGAGCGCGCTCAGGGCTTCGCCCGCGGCGATACGACCGGCTGCCTCGAGCGCCACCGAGTTGCCGGTGGCGTGCAACAACCCGGCACCGAGGACCACCGAGTCGACGAAGGGCTCGACGACGAGGGCGTGTCCGAGTGCCTCGGTGACGACCATCAGTTCCTCGGCGCCGCCGCCGAATCCGCCGATCTCCTCCGGCAGGCACGCACCGACGACACCGAGGTCCTCGACGAAGGCCTTCCAGATCTTGGGCTGCCAGCCCTCGCCGACTTTCGCGGCGTCGCGGCTGACCTGCAGGTCGTAGCGTGCGTCGAGGAACCTGTTGAGTCCGTCGGACAGCAGCTGCTGTTCGGGGGTGAGTGTGAAGTCCATCAGTTATCTCCTGTGACCCGTCAGAGACCCAGAGCCGCTTTGGCAAGGATGTTTCGTTGAATTTCGTTGCTACCCGCGTAGATCGAACCGGCGCGGTCGTTGAAGTAGTGCAGTGGAGCGACGGCCTGCCAGGGCTCACCGCTGACGTAACCGTCGGTGGGCGGGGTGTACTGGAAGATCGGACCGCCGGGGCGGGTCGCATGCGGTTGGAAGACGCGGCCGTGCGGGCCCGCAGCCTCGAGGGACAGCGTTGTGATCTCCTGGCTCAGTTCGGTTCCCAGGATCTTCAGCATCGACGCGATCGAACCGGGATCCTTGCCAGACGTCATCGCCGCAAGTGCTCGGTACTCGAGGACCTCGAGGATCTTCGCGCGGATCTGGAGGTCGGTGAGCTTGCCCGCGAACGCCGGATCCTCCGACAGCGGCCCGCCGTTCGGTGCGGTGACCGTCGCCGCGTCACGGCCGAGCTGTTCGGCCATGACCTGCAGTGCAGGTGCAGCGGCGCCGCCACCACGCTCGAACACGAGCAGGTACTTGGCGACAGTCCAGCCGTCGTCGATCTTGCCGAGCACGTTCTTCTTCGGGACGCGCACGCCATCGAAGAACACCTGCGCCTGGACCTGCTCGCCGGAGGCGAAGACGAGGTTCTGGACCTCGATGCCGGGGGAGTTCATGTCGATGAGCAGGAAGGTGATGCCCTGCTGCTTGCGCTCCCGGCGCGAGGTGCGGACCAGGCAGAAGATCCAGTTGGCCTCGGCGGCGTGGGTGGTCCAGATCTTGGAGCCGGTGACGACGAGGTCGTCGCCGTCGTCGACCGCGGCCATCGACAGCGACGCGAGATCGGAGCCGGACTCGGGCTCGGAGTAGCCCTGGCAGAAGAAGACGCTGCCGTCGAGGATGCCGGGGAGGAAGAAGTTCTTCTGCTCGTCGGTGCCGAACGCCATGATCGCGTGGGAGACCATGCGGATGCCCATCGGCGACAGCGCGGGTGCGCCGGCCAGGATCGACTCGCGGCTGAAGATGTAGTGCTGGGACTGCGACCAGTCGCAACCGCCGTACTCCACCGGCCAGGCCGGCGCGGCCCAGCCGCGCTCGTGCAGGATGGCCTGCCACGTCATCGAGGCCTCGTGGTCGGAGTAGACCGACGTGCGCAGCGTGCCCGCCGCGCGCAGGTCATCGGTCAGCTTCTCGTCGAGGAACGCGCGTACCTCGTCGCGGAACGCGGCGTCGGCCGGAGACCAGTTCATGTCCATGAGCGATGCGCAACCTATCTGTAAACGGTTGTGGTCAGATTGGGGTCGAATGGCAATCTACCGAATGTTCGCTCCGGAGCGTAGTCCGGCTCACGAATCGGTTCCCAGTGTGACGTGCGTGGGGTCGTCCGGGGGCGATTCGGGCGTCGTCGGCGGGGGCGACTCCTCAGGAACTGGCTTGGTGCCCGACGAGGACAACAGGACGTCGGCCCAGCGGGTGGCCGGGTCGATGTCGATGAGCAGGGCCTTGGCCAGCAGCGTCAGCGGTACCGCGAGGATCGCACCCAGCGGCCCGATGGCCCAGGCCCAGAAGATCAGCGACAGGAAGGTCAGCGTCGTCGACAGACCGACGGCGTCACCCACGAACTTCGGTTGGATGACCGACTGGATGATCACGTTGATGACGCTGTAGACCGCGATGACGACGAGCATCTTGGTGACGCCGCCGTCGAGCAGCGCCAGGAGCGCGGGCGGGACGAGCCCGATGACGAAGCCGATGTTCGGGATGTAGTTGGTGATGAACGAGAGCAGGCCCCACAGGATCGGAAGGGGAACGGATAACAACGCAAGGGCGATGCTGTCGAAGACCGCCACGATGAGGCCGAACACCGTCGACACCCATAGGTATCTACGGGTGCCCTGCGCGAAGGTGCCGAACGCCGACGCGATGTCGGGCCGCATGCCCCGAAGGTGATCCATCCGGTCGTCGAAGCCGACCGAGTCGGCCGCCATGAACAGCAGCAGGGCGAGCACGAGAACGAGGGCCGACGCGACGCTCAGCGTGCTGGCCAGCAACTCGGTGACCACGTTGACGACCTTGCTGGTGTCGACATGCGAGATCATGTCCTGGACCTTGTCCTGACTCACGCCGTGGCTCGTCAGAAAGTCCTGGAAGCTAGTGATGATGTCGTCGAACTTGTCGTCGTAGTCCGGGAGGATCGACGCGAGCCGGGCCACCGAGAACACCAGCGTCGCGAACAGCCCGATCAGGATTCCGTAGACGAGCGCGACCGTCGTGAGAAATGCCGCCCAGCCGGGTAATCCCTTGGTGCGCAGCCATCTCGGTACCGGTTGCACCGCCACGGTCAGCATCAGCGCCAGGAAGGTCGGCGCGGCGAACGACGAGACCGCCTTGATGCCGCCGACCGCGACCACCAGGCCGGCGATGGTGATCAGGACTATCGTCCCGCGGGGGAGGGCCCAGGCGGGCGGGTCGGTTCGGTAGGGCGGTGCCTCGGGCGCGCGCGTGGCCGCCCGGGAGCGGTTCGTGCTCCGACGTGCCATGCTCTCGCCTCACTCTCTTCGACGCGGATCGTGCGCGGTGTGCGCGACCGTCGTCCAGTGTTCAGGACGGCGATCTGTGGCGGAGCGCTTTCCGGTGGCGGGGTGTCAGCCGTCGATGAGGTGGGCCCGTCGTGCCAGCGTCGAACTCGCCCCCGCCGCGGCGGCCCGGACCGCGGTCGCGTGCGCTCTCGGGTGGAATCGGTGTACCGGACCGGTGACGCTGATCGCGGCGAGCGGGGCGTCGTCGGCGTCGAGTATCGGGGCGGCGACGCAGACGAGGCCGAGGGTCGATTCCTCGAACTCGAAGGAGATGCCGTCCTCAGCGATCTGCGAGAGCTGTGCACGAAGGAGCCCGGGGGCGACGATGGTGTGCGGTGTGCGCCGGCGCAGTGGGCGAGCGAGCTGCTCGGCGATGACGGAATCCGGCGAATTCGCCAACAGCGCCTTCCCGATGGCTGTGCAGTACAACGGCATTCGACCACCGAGTCGCGACGGCGCGTCGGCCTGTCGGTGCCCGCCGATTTTCGAGACATAGACCACCTCGAAGTCCTCGAGGATGCCCAGATGGACGGTTTCGCCGGTCCGGACGTAGAGGTCCTGCATGAACGGGGTCGCGACCTCGATCAACCCTCGCTCCGGAGACGCGCGCATGCCGAGCTCGAACAGGCCGCTGCCGAGCGCGTACCCGTTCGGTGTGCGGTTGAGGAGACGGGCGGCGACGAGCTGACCGGCGAGCCGGTGGACGGTCGTCTTGGGCAGGGCGGTGCGTTCCGCGAGTTCGGCGAGCGTGACCTGCCGGTCGTTGGGGTCGAAGGCCTGCAGCACGGCGATCGCTTTACCGAGCACGCTCGAGCGATCGAGCTGTTCCTCGCTCATATAGGGCCTCCCTGGCGTTCCGCTCATCGGAACGCGATCCTCGACCCAGGGTATAGCCGAGCCCCACGATGGTCGGGAACCGCCCGCGAGATCGGGCAGACGACCGAACCGACAACAGAGGCAGCACATGAGTACCCCGACCTCGGCCCCCGACCGAACCGACCACGACGCCGCGATCGCCGCTGCGGCACAACGGCTCAGCGGTGCGCTCTCGCAACGCCGGCCGTGCGCCCCGATCCGGGATCTCATCGCCGCCGACGACATCGAGTCGGCCTACCGCGTCCAGACGCTGTTCAACGCCGACCGGACCGCCGCGGTGGTCGGCCGCAAGATCGGGGCCACCTCGGAGGCGGTGCAGACCCAGCTCGGCGTCGACCAGCCCGACTTCGGAGTGCTGTTCGCCGACATGGCCTTCGGTGACGGTGACACGATCCCGGTGGGGACGCTCCTGCAGCCCAAGGCCGAGGCCGAGGTCGCATTCATGCTGAAGAGCGACCTGGCAGACGGTGACCTCGACGTCGAACAGTGCCGTGCCGCCATCGAGTACGCGGCGCCGGCCCTGGAGATCGTCGACAGCCGGATCACCGGCTGGGACATCACCTTCGCCGATACCGTCGCCGACAACGCATCCGCCGGGCTGTACGTGGTCGGGAACGCTCGTCGCACCCTGGACGAGTACTCGCCGGTCGACTCCACGATGACCATGACGATCGACGGCGAGATCGTCTCGGAAGGCAACGGGGCCGCGTGCCTCGGGGACCCGCTCAACGCCGTCGCGTGGCTCGCGCGCCGGGCCCGGCAGTTCGGGGAACCGCTGCGTGCGGGCCAACTGATCCTGTCCGGAGCGTTGGGGCCCATGCGACCGATCGCCCCCGGGGCCACGGTGACCGCCGAGATCGGTGAACTCGGCTCGGTGACCGCCCATTTCACGTCCGACTGACTTTCCCACACCCAAAGGAGAACGATCATGACAGCAGAGACGCCACGGACCAAGGTGGCGATCATCGGCTCGGGCAACATCGGTACCGACCTGATGATCAAGGTGCTACAGCAGTCGCAGTATCTGGAAATGGGGGCGATGGTCGGCATCGATCCCGATTCCGACGGCCTCGCCCGCGCCCGCGCGAAGGGTGTGCCGACGACCCACGAAGGTGTCGAAGGCCTCACGCGCATGGAGGGTTTCGACGAGATCGAGATCATCTTCGACGCCACCTCGGCCAAGGCGCACATCGCCAACGACGCCCTGCTCCGCCCGCTGGGCAAGCGGATGATCGATCTGACCCCGGCCGCCATCGGCCCGTTCGTGGTGCCCGCGGTGAACCTCGCCGACCACATCGATGCCGAGAACGTGAACATGGTGACCTGTGGCGGTCAGGCGACCATCCCGATCGTCGCGGCCGTGTCCCGGGTCGCCCCCGTCGCCTACGCCGAGATCGTCGCCTCCATCTCGTCGCGTTCGGCCGGGCCGGGTACCCGGGCGAACATCGACGAGTTCACCGAGACCACGTCCAAGGCGATCTGCTCGGTCGGTGGCGCGCAGCGAGGCAAGGCGGTCATCATCCTCAACCCCGCGGAACCGCCGCTGATCATGCGCGACACCGTGTTCTGTCTCGTCGACGCGCCCGACGAGGGCACCCACGAGGAGATCCGGTCCTCGATCGAGAAGATGATCGGCGACGTCGCCGCCTACGTTCCCGGGTGCCGCCTCAAGCAGGAGATCCAGATCGCTGCGATCCCGGCCGATCAGCCTGTTCACACCCTGCTCGAGGACGGCACCGAGATCACCCCGACCCACCAGGTGTCGGTGTTCCTCGAGGTCGAGGGCGCCGCTCACTACCTGCCCGCCTATGCCGGCAACCTCGACATCATGACCTCCGCCGGCCTGCAGGTCGCCGAGCGGATCGCGCAGCAGAAGGACAAGGCACGATGAGTGACACCAACGCAGGCTCCGAGATCTTCGTCCAGGATGTGACCCTGCGCGACGGCATGCACGCCGTCCGCCACCGCATCACCCCGGAGAACGTCGGCAAGATCGTCCGCGCGCTCGACGCGGCCGGGGTCGACGCCATCGAGGTGGCCCACGGTGACGGTCTCGCCGGTGGCTCGGTGAACTACGGGCCGGGCAGCAACACCGACTGGGAGTGGATCGAGGCGGCCGCGGCCAACATCACCAACGCGCGCCTGACAACTCTGCTGTTGCCGGGCGTGGGCACCATCGAAGAACTGCAGCACGCCTACGATCTCGGCGTGCGGTCGGTGCGGGTGGCCACCCACTGCACCGAGGCCGACGTCTCGGCACAGCACATCGCGAAGGCGCGCGAGATCGGCATGGACGTCTCGGGCTTCCTGATGATGAGCCACATGGCAGAACCCGCGAAGCTGGCCGAGCAGGCCAAACTCATGGAAAGCTATGGCGCACACTGCGTCTACGTCACCGACTCCGGTGGCCGTCTGACCATGGACGGCGTCCGCGAGCGTGTCCGCGCATACCGCGACGTGCTCGATCCTTCCACCGAGATCGGTATCCACGCGCACGAGAATCTGTCCCTCTCCGTGGCCAATTCGGTGATCGCGGTGGAGAACGGGGTGTACCGGGTCGACGCATCGCTCGCCGGACACGGTGCGGGAGCGGGCAACTGCCCGATCGAGGCGTTCATCGCGGTCGCGAACATCAAGGGTATGCGGCACGGTTGCGACCTCTTCGCCCTGCAGGATGCGGCCGACGACATCGTCCGTCCGCTCCAGGACCGCCCGGTGCGCGTCGACCGCGAGACGCTGACCCTCGGCTACGCCGGCGTCTACTCGAGCTTCCTACGCCACGCCGAAGCCGCGAGCGCCCGCTACGGCGTCGACGTCCGCAGCATCCTGCTCGAGGCCGGCAACCGCAAGCTCGTCGGCGGTCAGGAGGACATGATCGTCGACATCGCACTGGATCTCGCGGCAGCGGAGACTGCGCAGGCAGGCTGACCGTCGCTCCCTGAGGTGCGAGGAGCGTAAGCGACGAGCCACGAAGGGCTTGGTGAGATCATCTCGCCGAGCCGTTCGTGGCTCGCTGCGCTCGCACCCCGGGGAGCGGAAGGGGGGCACCAGGATTGGGGGTGGGTGTCAGCGACCCTTCCACTGCGGCTCGCGCTTCATCACGAACGCCATGATGCCCTCGAGGGTGTCGCCGCTGATGATCAGCGAGTCGAGCACGTTGGTGCTCGCGCGGACCGCTTCGACGGTGTCGGTGATCGCGTCCGACTGCTCCATGGTCGCGATGGACGCGCGGACCGAGGTCGGCGACGCCGCGAGGATCTCTTCGGCCACCTCGCGGGCGGTCTCGAGAACCTTTCCGGCCGGGGCGATCCGGCTGACCAGACCGGCGGCAGCGGCCTCGGTGGCCGAGATCCGGCGACCGGTCAGGATCATGTCGCGGGCCAGTGCCGGCGGGATCAGCCGCGGCAGGCGGACCAGACCGCCTGCGGCGGCGGCCAATCCGACCTTCACCTCGGGCAGACCGAACGAGGCCTCCTCGTCGGCGACGATGATGTGGCAGGCCATGGCGATCTCACACCCGCCGCCGAGAGCGAAGCCGTTGACGGCGGCGATGACCGGCTTGGGCAGGCTCGCACGTGCGGTGAGCCCGGCGAATCCGTTCTTGGGCACCGACAGCGCGGCCGGGCTGGCCGTCGCGGCGAGGTCGTTGCCCGACGAGAAGGCCTTGTCGCCCTTGCCCGTCAGGATCGCGACCCAGAGGTCGTCGTCGGCGAAGTAGGCGTCGAAGATCGAGTCCAGTTCGGCGTTGGCGGCCGGGTTCAGCGCGTTGCGCGCGTCGGGCCGGTTGATGGTCACCTCGAGGAGGTGTCCGTCGCGTCGGATCTCGACGTGCTCGTAGCTGTCGCGGAAAGCCGGTGCGACCGCGGGGTACTTGGCGTCCATCGCCGCCTCGGTCAGCTTGACGCGGTTGCCCTCGTCGAAGGAACGCACCACGATTTCGGTGCCGGCCGGGTCGTCCGAGGTCAGCAGCAGGTCGAAGAACTCGTCGTCGTCGGAGTCGAGGTTCGCGACGAACCGCGCTCCGAGGCGATCCGGTGCGGCGTCGTCGACGAGGCGGCCGACCACGACGCCGGTCCGCTTACCGCTCTTCGACGGGATGACCGTGTAGGTCTCGAGGATCGCCGGGCCGTCGGCGTCGCCGACGGTGGGAACGGTGGGCGCCGCGTCGAGCTGGGCCTGGACCTTGGCGCTGTTGCCGGTGCGCCACGGTGCCGGGGCCGTCGAGTAGACGCCGGCCGCATGCTTGCTGAGTACACCGCCGTTGGCGATGACGAGACCGAAGTCGCCGGGGGACTGCCGGACGCGCGTGACGACCTCGGCGATCGCGTGCAGCGAGTAGTTGTTGCCGGGACCGCCGAAGAACGGCAGGCCGCCGGTGACGGTGAGGCCGCGCGGGTCGTCGGGGGAGAGGCCGAGGCCGTCGAGGATGTTGAAGACCGCGATCGGGAAGCAGCTGTAGATGTCGATGACGGAGACGTCGTCGAGGCCGATCTCGGCGACCTCGAGTGCGTGCTTCACCGCGGCCGGGGCGGCCGGTGCGGAACCGAGGTCGGTACGGAGCAGAGAGGTGCGCTCGACGGTCTCGGCATGGCCGTGCAGGAACACCCACTTCGAGGGGTCGATGCCGGCGGCCTGCGCGGCCCGGATCGACATGACGACGACGGCGGCCGACTGGTTCACCTGGTCGCGGGCGACGATGTAGCGAGTGAACGGATCGGCGACCACCCGGTTCTCGGCGGTCACGGTCACCAACTCGGCGGCGTCGCGCTCGGTCGGGGCGGCCGAATGCGGGTTGGCGGCAGCGACCTTCGTGAACGGGGCGAATAGCTCGCCCATCGCGGTCGCGTACGCCTCGCGACCCAGGCCGGTGTTGTGGCGGCGGGCGTTCTCCAGCAGGGCGTACTGCGGGATCACCGTGGCGAGGCCGTGACGCATCTCGGCGACGGTGATGATGCCCTTCAGGCCGTAGCCGCGGTCCTCGAGCTGTCCGCCGACCTCTTCGGCGAAGCTCGGACGCTCGTCGTCTGGCTTGGACTGGAGGTTGCGCACGGTCGACATGACCTCGGCGCCGAAGATGATCGCCGCGTCGGAGTCGCCCGCCGCGATGTCGCCGGCGAGTTCGGTGAGGATCGTCTGCGGGGTCTGACCGCCGGTGACGGCCTGCACGGCGCGACGGGGGTCGGCGCCGACGCGCTTGCCCACGGCGCGGGGCATGTTGTCCGGGCGGCCGAGCGGCGACGAGGACAACGGACTGGAGATCTCGAACGATCGGATCGCGGCGATGGTGTCGATGGAATACGCGAGGTCGGCGGCCCCGGCGTCGTCGAAGGCAGCGGTGACGGCGCGCGCCGCGAGGTCTGCTTCACCCCAGTGCCTCGTAGCCGGGATCGGTCAGACGCTCGGAGGCCTGACCGACGCCGACGACGACGGGGGTGTTCGGATCGAGATCAGCGATCGAGATTGGCATACGCCCACAATGGCACAAACGCGTGATCGGCGTCTCAACGTGGTCTCGGATGCGCCATACCTGCGGGTTCGGCCTTCAGTGTGGCGGTGGATCCGGGCCTTGGGAACGTTGCGTTCAGCGCGGTTTCAATCGTGGCCGAAGGGCGGGCCGGCGGCGACACTTCTCGCCGAGAAGTCTGTACCGAAAGGACCATTTGATGACCGCAACCGTGCCCACGAGCACGTCGGCCGCCGGCACCACCGACGACCGGCTCGACGAGGTGTTCGCCCCGATCTTCGCTCGCATCGCCGAAGGCGCAGTGGCTCGCGAAGACGATCGCCGCCTCGCACACGACGAGGTGTCGTGGCTGCGCGAGGCGAAGTTCGGCGCGTTGCGCGTGCCGGTCGAGCTCGGCGGGTACGGCGCGTCGGTGCGTCAGGTCTTCCGGCTGCTCATCGACCTGGCCACCGCGGAGTCGAACCTCCCGCAGGCGTTGCGCGTGCACTGGTCGTTCGTCGAGGATCAGCTCAACGCGTTGCCCGATCCGGAGGCCGAGCGCTGGCTGCGCAAGGTTGCGGAGGGCACGCTCGTCGGCAACGCCATCACCGAGCCCGGTGTCGGCGCCATCGACCGCTACCAGACCCGCCTCACCCGGGACCCGGACAACAGCGACGGCGACGCGTGGCGCCTGGACGGCACCAAGTACTACAGCACCGGCAGCCTGTACTCCGATCACATCCTGGTCGCCGCCGACCAGGACGGCGAGCGTGTCTCGGTGCTCGTCGACGCCGACGCCGAGGGCGTCACGCAGCACGACGACTGGGACGGCTTCGGCCAGCGCCTGACGGCGAGCGGCACCACCGAGTTCAGTGGCGTGCAGGTGTCCGGCGACCGCATCCTCGGCCCGGGTTACGGCGTCGCGGGCCGCACCTACGCCACCTCGTACCTCCAGCTCGTGCAGCTGTCGGTGCTGGCGGGCATCGCGCAGCGCGCCACCGACGACGTGTCCGAGTGGGTCCGCGAACGCAAGCGCACCTTCACCCACTCGACCGCCGAACTACCCCGCCACGACCCGCTGGTGCAGCAGGTCATCGGCCGGCTGACCGCGGCCGCCTACTCGGCGCGCACCATCGTCCTCGACATCGCCGATCAGCTCGACCGTCTCGCCGAGACCGGCTGGCAGGACGAGAAGCTGCTCGACAAGGTCGAGTTCGACGTCGCCCGCGCACAGGCGACGGTCATCCCGCTGGTGCTCGACGCGACCACCCAGCTGTTCGAGGTCGGCGGTGCGTCGATCACCTCCGAGCGCCTGCGCCTCGACCGGCACTGGCGCAACGCCCGGGTGATCTCGGTGCACAACCCGCTGATCTTCAAGCTGCAGGCCATCGGTGACCACGTCCTCAACGGCACCGATCTGCCCTACGCATGGAGTGCCGGCCAGAAGTAGGGCGCTACCCTGGCCGCATGCAGCGGATGGCGGCGGCGGACGCCGCGTCGTACTGGATGTCCGAACGCATCCCGAACGACCAGTTCCTTCTGTACTGCTTTGCCGCACCGTCGATCTCGCTCGACGAGTGCGCCCGGCGACTGTCGGTGCGGGCGAGGCACGTCGACGACCTGCGTCTAAGGGTCCACGACGTCCCGGCAACGGCCGACCGTCCGTACTGGGTTTCCGCCGAACCCACACCCGACCAGGTCCGCGTCGACACCACGACACGGACCTGGTCGTCGTGTCTGGACGCCGTCGGTGACCTCGTCGCAGATCCGCTGGTGCCGTCCCGAGCGGCCTGGCGTCTGCATCTGTTCGGTCCGGTGACCGACCTTCCGGCCGGTTGTGGTGAGTCGGTCACGGGAGTCGTTGTCGTACTGCAGATCTCGCATGCGCTCGGTGACGGCCGGCGCGCATCGCAGATCGCCCGGGACCTGTTCACCGCGCCGTACGACAATCGCCGTGGTGGCGGCTTCGGAATGCCCGGGCCGGTTCGCGATGTCGGAACCCTCGCGCTGGGTGCACTGCGGTTCCCCGGAGAATTCGTCTCGACGGTCCGACACGGAGTGCAGGTCGCTCGGATTGGGAAACCGGCGAATCCGGGAAAGCCGGGTTATCCGCTGACGACACTGAACCGCAGCCCCGGGTCGCGGCGACTCCTACGGGTCATCGTGCTCGACCGCGAGCGTCTCACCGCAGCCTGCTCTCCGGTCACCGTCGCCGTGCTCGTTGCCATCTCGCAGGCGCTACCGCGATACCTGAGCGACGACTGCAGACGTCTCGGTATAGAGCTCACGGTCGGACGATCGGATAAATCGGAGGCGCGCAACAACTTTCGTACTGTGGGGATCGATCTTCACCTCGAAGTCGACGATCCGCATGAACGAGCACGACTCGTCCGCGGTGAGATCGACGCCGCCCGCGCCGCGGACGCGGACCCGGGACGAGTAGCGCAACGACGCGTATCGGAGGCCACGCCGGCGATCCTCGCGCGGTGGGGCATCCGGGCCTTCGACCTCGACACCCGCCCGGAGACGGTCACCGGCGTCACCGTCGTGTCCTCCGTCGACCGCGGTGCCGCCGACCTCGACCTCGACGGCGGCGAGATCCTGTTCACCACCGGCTTTCCCGCCCTGTCACCGGTGCAGGGACTCACACACGGCGTACACGGCATCGGTGACCGCATCGCGGTGTCGGTGACGACGAGTCCGGAGATCATGCTCGACGTCGACCGGTACGTGGAGTTGCTGACGGACGCTCTCGATACATCTCGCCGTTAGGTTCCCGCTCAACGGGTTCCCTTCCGCCGGCGAGTCTCCTTCCCGCGGGCGCTATCCGTTGAGCGGAAGGGAAATTGCCACGCGGGAACATATACTACCGAAAGTAGTTGTTGCGCCGTCTGATCCGACGATCTGTTGCCGATCAGAACTGTCGGTGGCCACTCGTATGGTGGTGTCATGGCTTTCGAGTTCGGCACCGTCGACCCCGCCGGGGATCTCCCCGACGCGGGGTTCGACGTGTTCGGACCTCTGGCTGAGCTCTCCCCGGAAGCTTTGGTCGACACCGCGCGGTATTCGGCGTCGATGAACGCGGTCAACACCTGCCGGATGTTGATGGCCGCCAGCCTGCTGCACGACCGGCGCGAAGAGGACTACCTGGTGCGGCGCAGCGCACTTCACACCGGGCAGACAGGCTCGGTCGACGACCTCCTCGGCATGAGTGCTGACGCGTTGTCCGGCATCGACCCGTATGAGGAGTTTGGCCCGAACGGTTTCGAGCAGGCCACCGCCGAGTTCGGTGCTGCGATGAATATGACCCCGGCCCAGGCGCGGGACGTGATCCGCACCGGCGATGCGATGCGATATCGACTGCCACTGACCGGCACCACTTTGGCCGGCGCGCGTATCGATATGACCCGGTTCCAGATCGCGATGAAGCGCACCGACTTCGTCGACGACGCCACCATGCCGGGCGTCGATGCGGCGTTGGCCGAGGCCATCCTGGCGCGCGATCCCATGTCGACGGCGCGGTTCACCACCATGGTCGACCAGATCGTTCACACCCACGCTCCGGAGGCGGTGAAGCGTCGCAACGAACACGCCGCCCGCGACCGCGGTCTCACGATCCGTCCGGACCGGCACCAGCCCGGCCAGTCCCGCATTTCTGGACACGTGCCCACTATCGACGCCGCCGCGCTCAACGCCCGGCTGATCGCCATGGCTGACGGTGTCCACAAGCGTGATGGGCGCACCATGAGCCAGCGCCGCGCCGACGCGCTCCTCGCTCTCGCGCACGGCAGACAGGAGCTGGACTGCCAGTGCCCCGACTGCGCACCCGAACCCGCCGGGCAGGAGCTCGACGCCACCGACGCCTCCGGACCAGCGGGGAACGACACTCTCACAGCCGATCCCAGTGACGGTGCGGCCTCATTGTCGGCCGATGACTGCACGTGCACCTGCACCGGTTGCCGGGCTCCGCGTCCGACGTTTCACATCGTGGCCAACGAGACCACGATGCAGGGCCGCGACAACGACCCCGGCATGCTCGACGGCTACGGGCTACTCGAGGCCGACGCCATGCGCGCGCTGTTCGCCGACGCCACCCACACCTACGTCACCACCGGCGTGCGCACCGAACCGGCCGACGCCGATGCGGCGGGCGCTGCGGCCGCCAGCCGCTACGTCCCCAGCAAGAAACTACAAGCACTCGTACGCGTCGGTGAACTGTGCTGCACCTTCCCCGGCTGCAACCAGCCGGTGTGGACCGTCGACCTGGACCACACCCACCCGTTCGACCACCACAACCCCGACCGCGGCGGAAAAACCATGCAACGGAATCTGAAACCGTTGTGCCGCTTCCATCACCGCATCAAGACCTTCGGCCGGTGGCGGGATTCCCAGGACGAGTACCTGGCGATCTGGTTCGAAGCACCCACCGGCCACACGTATTTGGGTAATCCGTTCACCGGGCGAGACCTGTTCAGCTCGTTGAGAACTCAGCCACCCGACCACCCGGCCCGGCAACGACTCACCACCGAGCGAGCCGCCCGCACCACAACGCATCGTCGACAACAAGACGCGTGGGACCGAGACAACCCACCACCCTTCTGACACCGAACGGGTGAGTGGGTGGGTGGAGGCGGCCTCGATACGCCTCGTCGCACGCTCCTCGGTTACTCAGCGATCACCGTTGTTAACCGTTGGTGTCTGCATCTGCCGGGGAGGCCCCGTTGCCGTTGCCGCCGGAACCCTTCGGGCCGCGGGTGAGCCGCTTGGGCAGACGCTCGGCGAGACCGCCGAGGGGAGCAACCGTCTGGTTCAGCAGGTCCACTGTCTCGGCGAGCTCGTGCACCGTGTCCTGCATGGCGATCAGATTCGGTGCGAGCTGACCGATCACCTCGGTCAGCTCGGTGATCCGGTCCAGCGGGCCGCCCGGTGCGATGGCGCGTTCGACGGCGCCGCCTTCACCGACCAGTTGATCGAGGAGGCCGGCCTCGGCGGCGAACCGGTCCAGGATGCCGCCGGGAACCGTGACCTTCTCCAACATGCCGTCGGGTGCGGTCAGTTTGTCGACGATGCCGCCCTCGGAGGTCAGGCGTTCGAGAATGCCCTCGTTCTCGGTGAACTGGTCGACGACCCCGCCCGGGCGGGTGAGGCGGTCGAGCGGTCCGTCCTTGGCGGTCAGACGCATCAGGATCCCGCGTTCGTCGGCCATCTGGTCGAGGAGTCCGCCCTTGGCGGTGAGCTTCTCCAGCGGACCGTCGGGCGCGGTCAGCCGGTCTACGACCCCGCCCGGGTTGAGGAGCCGTTCCATCGGCCCGCCCGCGGCCAGGATGCGTCCGAACGGTCGGTCCGGGCCCAGCAACTCGGACAGTTGATTGAGGAGCTCGAGGGGGGTACGCGCCGCACCGAGTTCATCCTCGACCCCGAAAGCCCTGGTGATCTCGTGCTGGACGCTGCCCGCGGTGATGCGTGCGATCGTCACCGCGGACTCGGCCGCGGCGAGGACCACTCCGGTCACGGTGAACCCCAGTCGGAGCGGCATCTGGACGAGCACACGAGTCGGGTCGGTCCCGGAAGGTGCGCTCCGGTCGGGAAGAGACTCCATGGTTCCCGACACTAGGCCACCGGCTCGCGATCGTGGGTCAAGGTCGGGCGATTCGTGGGTCAGGTGACCAACGTCGTAGCGTCTACTCCTTCGCGGCCTTCGCAGCGGCCTTGGCCGCCTTCTTGAAATCGCGGACCTTCTGCAGCGAGTCGGGATCGACGACGTCGGCAACCGAGCGGTATCCCTGTTTGCCGTAGTCACCGGCGACCTTGGTCCAGCCGGACGGTTTCACGTCGAGCTGCTTGGCGACGAGCGCGACGAATATCTTCGCCTTCTGCTCACCGAACCCGGGCAGATCGCGGAGGCGTTTCATCAGGTCGGCACCGCTGCTCGCCTCGGTCCAGATGCGGGAGGCGTCCCCGCCGTACTCCTCGGCAACGACCTTCGCGAGCGCCTGCACGCGCCCGGCCATCGAGCGGCCGTAGCGGTGGATGGCCGGCGGAGTGGAGCACAGATCGGCGAAGGACTCGGGGTCGGCGTCGGCGATCTCGACCGGGTCCATCGTGCCGAAGCGGTCGCGGATCTTTGCCGGTCCGGCGAAAGCGCGCTCCATCGGGAACTGCTGATCCAGCAACATCCCGACGAGCAGGGCGAACGAATCGGTCGAGAGCAGTTCGTCGGCCGCGGGTTCCTGGGCGATCTGGATCTTCGGCATGGGATCGATTCTGGCAGACGCCGTGCGCGCGCCGCTCTAGACTGCCCCCATGATCAGCGGGGAGAGCATGACGGGGCGAGCAGGATCACGTGGCGCGTTCCATGCGGGCGTCGGGGCGGTCGTCGCCGCGGTGGTGGCGACGCTCCTCGGCGTCGTCGGGCAGGGGAGTGCGAACGCGATCCCGGACTACACCGAGCCGAACTACGTCACGACGCTGAACTGCGACAGCGTGAACCCGTGGCCGGCGGGAACGGTCAAGATCCGGGTCGACGTGTTCAACAACATCCGGTTCCCCGCCGACGGCCTGCCCGGGCCGGCGATCGCGCTCATCGGCACCGATCGGGCGAAACCCGTTGCGCTGGAATACACCTACGATGTCACCGTGTTGTGGCGGAACCTGCGGACCGGGCGCACCGGCACCGTCTTCGTGCCGGGGCGCGGGTTCACCGTCAAGTGGCAGGTCGACATCCATCCCGGCCGTGGTCCGGTCGCGTTCACGATCAAACAGAAACTCGGCGCCCTGGCGTTCGTCCCGATGGTCAACCCGCAGTACTCGTCCTGCAGCGGGCGGGCGACGGCCTGACCGGAACGATCAGCGTCGACGCAGGCGCTCGGTGAGTCCGCCGATGAGCAGGAACTGCGCGGCGAAGTAGCTGGCGAGGACCCACGCCTCGCCCGCCATCCGGATGCGCGGGTCGGTGACGAGGTGACGGCGGTTGATGATCGCCAGATCCGACAGCAGGAACGTCACCCCGCCGATCCGCAACCGCGGCTGCGGATCGGGCATGGCGCTCGCGGTCGCCGACATCGTCGCCAGGGTGTTGCCGTAGGTGCCCAGGACGGGCAGCAGAGCCGGGCGGTGACGGGCCAGCACCGCGGCCGACTCGGCGAGCACCCCGACGCGGGGGAGCAGATGCTTGGCCTTCGGTCGGGCACCCGCGCGCCACATCGTCGCGATGTAGCTCAACTGGGCGCCGGCGAACAGCGTCGCACCGAGACGCAGATACCGGTCCTTGGCGACCGGCTCGGTCTCGAACTCCTCGAGCAGCATCAGCCGGTCGCCGGCCATCGAGAACGCCAGTGCGCCCGCCAATCCGGCGTTGTCGACGACATCGCGCTCCCGCGCACCGGCCGCCGCCTGCGCCACCAGCAGCAGCATCGGCAGCGGTTTGGTGAGGCCCGCCGCCCGCCGGTACCCGAGAGCACCGGTGACGGTGGCCGCCGCCGACGTCGCCACGTAGGCGACATCGAACGCCCGCTGCTTCGACAGGCGAAGGTCGGAAAGGCGGCGACCCATCACCGACTCAGGACTTTGGCGATGAAGGCTCGGATGTCGTTGTCGGACAACTTCACCGACTGCGCAGAGTCGAGGGTGAGGTAGGTGCGGGCCTGCACCTTGCGATCGGCGCGCGCCTCGTTCAGGTACTTCAGCGACAGCGGCACGACGACCGACGTGTCCTGGAGCGACTGGGTCATGATGACCGGCTTGACGAAGCCACGGCTCGGGAGGTCGGTGGCCTCGGTGAGCAGATTCGTCAGCTCGGTGTTCCCCGACACCGGCTTGGCGAACAGGGAACCCATGGCGAGACCGTCGACGTTCTTGCGGAACTCGGTGATGCATTCGTTGGCGGCCTTGGCCATCCACTTCTTGCCGGTGTCGGTCAGCAGCGAGTCGACGTCGAGCTTCGGGTTCACGTTCCGGATCGCGCTGAGGGTGTACAGCGCGTCGGCGGCGAGACCGGACGGGATGCTGGCCGACGACGGTCCGAGATTGGCGAGGAGCGCACCGAACTCGGCGGGGATCGACGTCGCCGCGGCACCCTTGAAGTCCAGCGAGTTGCGGGCCTGCAGCTTCGGGGCCAGGCGGGCCAGCGTGATCGCAGCGGCGGCACCCTGACCCTCGCCGACGACGGCCCACGAGCGGGACAGGTTGTCGGTGACGTCGCGGGCGGCGCTCACCGCGTCGACGATGTTGCGGGCGGTCGCTTCGATGTCGTAGTACTGCGGGGTTCCCGGCGTGCCGACGCCGGCGTAGTCGGTGGAGACGACGGCATAGCCGCGGCCGAGCCACCGGCTCAGCTCGGTGGTGTCGTCCTTGGTCGGACGCTCCGACGGTGCGCACTTGTCGGCGATGCCGCGCGAGCCGTGGGCCCAGGCGACGATCGGCCAGCCACCGGCGGGTGCCCGGCCGGCCGGGACCATCAGCACGCCCGACGACAGGTGTGCCTTGCCGTCGGCGCCGGTGCTCCAGTAGGTGAAGTCGTTGCCGGCGGCGGAACCGGCCACCATGCGGCCACGGGGCAGGTCACGATTGGCGTAGACGGCACCCGGCGCCTGGCCGGGACCACGGGTGTCGATCGTGCCCGCGTTGTCGTCGGCTGGGGCGCCCGTTTCCTCATCCGCGGCGTCGGTCGTGGTGCCGGGCGAGGGGGTGCTGGTCGACGGGGTGGTCGTGGTCGGTTCCGCGGCGGCCTCGGCGACGAGGCCGAACGAGGTCAGGCCCATGGTGAGGGCTGCGGCGACCGCGACCGTGCGGGCGATGGAGGCACTCCGACGGGTTGAAGAGATGCCGTGCGTATTCATGTGTCGTCTATTCGTTCGGTGTGACGGGTGGAAAGGTCTACGGCGGGAGAGAGTCTCGCCGGCGGACCGGGGATCAGGCGTTGACGATGCCGACGGCCGGGAGGAACCAGCAGTTCTGCGAGCCGTTTTGCGCGGTGCCGAAGACGGCGGACAGGATGGTGCCCTTACCGGTCTTCACCGGGGCGAGGCGCACACCCGAGAGCAGGGGCAGGGCGGTGAGGGTGGCGCCGTTCTTGAGCGGCTCGAGGTCGGCGAAGCCGCCCTGCAGGGTGCTGGTGTTGAACCATGCGACCTGCATGGTGCCGCCCTTGCCGGCGTTCGGGGTGGCCGGCACGAATGCATATGCGGTCTCGCCGTTCTCGACCACGTTCAGCTTGTCCGGGATCCCGGCGATCGGCAGCATGTCGAGGAGCGGCTTGAGCTCGGCGACCGGATCGGTCTTCAGCGGCCACGGGCCCGCGACCGCTCCGGCGCCCGCGGTGACCAGACCGAGCGGGTTGTCCGGGGTGGGGGTCGTGCAGAAGGGGGCGACAGACGGGGTCAGCGTCTGGATGCCCAGGCTCTTCAGCAGCGCCAGCGGATCGGTGGTGGAGGCCACCGGCTGAGGGGTCG
Source organism: Gordonia rubripertincta (assembly GCF_038024875.1). Classification (NCBI taxonomy): domain Bacteria; kingdom Bacillati; phylum Actinomycetota; class Actinomycetes; order Mycobacteriales; family Gordoniaceae; genus Gordonia; species Gordonia rubripertincta. The sequence goes on along the minus strand of NZ_CP136136.1, from coordinate 5,026,560 downwards.
CTGCAGAGGGGGCAGCGGCCGGCTGGGGCTGCGACGCGTCGAAGGGCAGCGCACCGGCGCGTCCGACGACGTCCTGTACCGAGAGCTGCCCGGAGCTGCCCATGACCGCCTGAGCGGCCTTGAGGGCCATCTGGTCGACACCCGCGGACTTCAGGAGACGGACCGCGCCGGCCAGTTCGGCGTCGAACGGGATGGAATACGCGCTCAGCATGTTGGGCGGGAGGAGAGGAAGCGACGGCACGGCCGAGGCCGGGGCGGTCGACGTGACCGCCGCGGCGGCCATCGCCACGCCCACCAGGCCCACGCCGCAGCGCCGGATTCCGCGCCGACCGATCAGTGGACGTGTGAACCGAGACGTGATGGACATGGCACTCCTTCGAACAGTCGAACACCCCGCCACGTGTGGCGGGTGTGACAGATGGGACTTGAGTTAAAAGAGACCATGTGTGAGACGAGTGCGGCAAGTCGCGAGTCCGACCTGTGACATGCGCGCGATCGGTGAGATACCGACATTCCCGACGACCTGGCGTTTTGCCACAGGGCGATTGCGACGGGCGCCACAGCCGTTTCGTCGGGGACGGGGCCGTGAGACGTGGTGGAGGCGGGGAAACGGTCATGAAAAGGCGGCACCCCGGCGAGATGCCGGGGTGCCGCTTCGGGAAGTCGACCGGAGGTCAGATGACGGCGAGGCCGATCACCGGGACGATCGTGCAGGACACGACCTGCCCCTTGGTCTTGGTGGTCACGTTTCCGTGGATCGCGGAGATGACGCGACCCTTGCCGGTCCGGGCGATGCCGGTGAAGGTGCCGGGGCCGTCCTTGACGTTGATCTTCGGGTTCCGCTTCAGCGTGGTGGTGCCGGTGCGGCCGGTGTCGACGTTGAGCCAGCTCACGATCAGCGGCTGTGCCTTGTTGTCGATGGCGGGGCCGGTGCCCAACGCGGTGTAGACGTAACCGCCCTCGCCGCGCTTCGGGCCGGGTGCCGGCGCCTCCTGCGGGCCTGCGGTGACCAGGGCGCGGCCGAGCGAGCCGCCGCCGGGGATGCAGCCGAGACCGAAGGTCGGGTACAGGAATTCCTGGATCTTCGGAGCCTTGGGGCCCTTCGGGATCTCCGGATCGCCGGGCTTGGGTTCGGCGGCCAGCTGGCGGGCCGTGGCCTTGCGTCCGGGCTCACCGAGGAAGTCGGCGACCGAACGCCAGACCTTGGAGACCTCGGCAGGCATTCCGGGCGTGTTGGCGAACGCCTCGGCCTGCTGCAGGAGCTGGGCGTTGACCTTGCCGTCGGGTCCGGGGGTGGCCACCGAGCCGATGATTGCCGGGGCGAACGCACCGAGCGAGTCCAGCACGCGCTGGTCGACCTTGGGAGCGGGCGCGGCGTCGGCGACGGCCGGAAGTGCGAGGCCGGCCGCGGCGACGAGGGCCGAGGCGCTGAGGAACAGGCGGGTACGCCGGCTCCGGTGCGGGCGAGAGGTGGTCGAACGCAACCTCGACGGCCGTGTGAAACGCACTGGTGGTGTCCTATCGGTCGTGGCGCTGCGTGGCGGGAAGAGATGCCTCGTGCGCCTCGTGGTCGTGTGGATCCTGGTCGTGTGAATCGCCCGGGGCTTGAAGGGCGTCTGTCGATCTTCCCACCCCGGACGTCGCGGGTCATTCTAAGCCCCTCTATGTCTTCTGTGTCCAGGCAGTCCGGCCGGTTGCGACTGTGACGTATGTGGTTATTGATGCAATTGTTACAGAAGTGGGTCGCGTGGGCGGCAATCGTGCGACTCGTCGCCACCTGGTTGGATATGGGGGAGATGGGACAGCCAGTCGCGAGGAGTCGGATGTGAACCACCTGCCGGGCGTGGACGAACTGCAGGCCGAGCGTGGCGGCCGTCGTCGAGGGCGGTCGGGGATCGTCTCGCGGGCCGTCGCGCTCACCGTCGGCCTGGGAATGGTCCTCACGACCGCCGTGGCCTGTGCCGACGAGTCGACGACGGGCGGCGAGGTCACGCTGCTGACCCATGAGTCCTTCGAGTTGCCCGAGTCGGTCATCGACGGGTTCCGTCAGCAGACCGGGCTCACCCTCAAGATCGTGCGCTCCGGCGATGCCGGACAGCTGGCGTCGACCGTGTCGCTGACCCCGGGCGCGCCCAAGGGCGATGCGGTCTACGGCATCGACAACACCTTCGCGTCCCGGCCGATCGAAGCGGGAGCCCTGGAGTCCTACGAGTCACCGCTCGCGGTCGACGGGGCCGACGAATACGCGGTGCCCGGTGCGGCCGGCCAACTCACCGCCGTCGACCGCGGCGACGTCTGCCTCAACATCGACGACGCCTGGTACGAAACGCGATCGCTGACCCCGCCGACGAGCTTCCGCGACCTGGTGAAGCCGGAGTACGCGGCGCAGACCGTGCTCACCGATCCCGCGACCTCCTCGCCGGGCACGGCCTTCCTGCTGACGACGGTCGGCGCACTCGGCGACGGCTGGCCGGACTATTGGAAGCGGGTGGTCGGCGGTGGCGCGACCGTCGTCTCCGGCTGGGAGGTCGCCTACAACCAGTTGTTCAGTGCCGGAGAAGGGAAGGGCGACAAGCCGATCGTGCTGTCGTACGCGTCCTCGCCGGCCGCGACCCCCGGCACCAGCGCCCTCCTCGACAGCTGCTTCCCGCAGGTCGAGTACATCGGCGTGCTCAAGGGCACCCGCAACTCCACCGGTGCGCGCAAGCTCGTCGACTACATGCTGAGCCCCGAGGTTCAGTCCGCCCTGCCGGAGTCGATGTACGTCTACCCGGTGCAGCGCGACGTCGAACTGCCCGAGGGCTGGCCGGCCCGCGCGGCCGTGCCGGCGTGGATGTCGTCGCTGCCACCTGCCACGATCGCGGAGAACCGCGAGCGCTGGCTCGACCAGTGGCGTGACGCTGTCGGCAGGTGACCGCCCGGTGAGCCGGGCCGGGGTGCGGCCCGCGGGACGGACGGCGACGGTCGCCGGCCGGGTGGCATTGCGTCTGATCCCGGCTCTGTTCATCGCCGTCCTCTTCGCGTGGCCGGTGCTCGCGCTCGTCCGTCGCGGGGTGAACCTGGCCGCGGCGTCGGGGGAGCCAATCGGTGAACTCCTCTCTCGGACCGACGCATTCGCGCTCCTGGGGGTCACGCTCGGGCAGGCGGCGGCGTCGACCGTGCTGGCGCTCCTCGCGGCCGCGCCGATCGCCTGGCTGTACGCCCATGTCGGCGGACGGGCGTCGGTTCTGCTCGCGGTAGCGGTGACGGTGCCGTTCGTGCTGCCGACGGTGGTCGTCGGCGTCGCCTTCCGGTCGCTGCTGACCGGCCCACTGTCTTTCCTGCACATCCAATCCGGTCTCGGTGCAGTGCTGGCCGCGCACGTGTTCATCAACGTCGCCGTCGTCGTCCGTGTGGTCGGTGCGGCGTGGCGGAACCTCGACCCCCGGTTGCTGGAGGCCGCGCGCACCCTGGGCGCCGGGCGGCTGCGGGCGACGCTGACGGTGGTGATCCCCCGACTGCTGCCCGCGATCGCTGGTGCCGCCGCATTGATCTTCCTGTTCTGCTCCACCAGTTTCGGCGTCGTGATCATCCTGGGCGCGGGGGAGTTGCGCACCCTCGAGACCGAGATCTACACCCAGGCCATCGGCTATTTCCGCATCCCCGAGGCGGTGGTGCTGTCGATGGTGCAGATCGTCGTCGTGTTCGCCGCCCTGATGCTCACCCGCGTCTTCGCCGACCCCGCCGGGACCGGTTCGGCCCGTGGCGGTGTCGAGCGGCGTCGTAGGGATGTCACGTTCGCGCACGGGCGGTTCGTGCGTCCGGCGATGTGGCTGGTGAGCGCGTGGACGGTGCTGCTGCTCGTCGGGCCGGTCGTGGTGTTGATCGCCAGGTCGGTGCGGCCGACGGTCGGCGGGGACTGGACGCTCGCCGGATACCGGGCCCTCGCCGAACCGGTCAACGGCGTGACGCCGCTGGAGAGTCTGCAGTACTCGCTGGTGTCGGCGGCGTTCGCGACCGTCATCGCGCTCGCGGTGGGCATGCTCGCCGCCGTCGCGCTCCATCGCTCCCGCGGGGTGGTCGGTTCGATCGCCTCGGCCATTTCCCTTGTGCCGCTCGGGATCAGCGCTGTCACACTGGGTTTCGGTTACCTGATCGTACTGGCGTCGATGCCCTATGCGATCGCGGCGTCGCCGGCGATCATCCCGTGCGTGCAGGCGCTGATCGCCATCCCGATGGTCATCCGCATCATGCTCCCCGCGCTGGAATCGGTACCGGTCCGGCTGCGTCAGGCCGCCGCGACGCTGGGGGCCCGGCCCGCCCGCGTGTTCGCGACCGTCGACCTGCCGATCGTCGGCCGTTCGGTGGGTGCGGCCGCCGGTTTCGCCTTCGTCATGGCGCTCGGCGAGTTCGGGGCCAGCAGCTTCCTCGCCCGCGCCGACACGACGACGCTGCCGGTGCTGATCGGCTCTGCGCTCAACCGGCCGGGCGCGGCCAACCTCGCGACCGCGATGGCCGCGTCGGTGGTGCTGGTCGCCGCGACGACCCTCGCCGTGCTGGTGGTCGAAGCGTTCCGTCCCCGTTCGGAGGTGCCGCTGCTGTGACCGGACGAGACGCCGCGACGAGGTCCCACGCACTCCTCGAGATCTCCGACCTCGCCGTCGCCTACGGCGGGCACACCGTGATCGACGGATTGTCCTGGCAGGTCGGCGGATCGGGGTCGCTGGTGACCGCCGTCCTCGGCCCCTCCGGGTGTGGAAAGTCCACGCTGCTGCGCGCCGTCGCCGGGCTGGAGCAGCCGGCCCGGGGCGTCGTGCGCTTCGACGGTCAGGACCTTGCGGGGGTCGAGGTCCACCGTCGCGACTTCGGGGTGGTCTTCCAGGACGGACAGCTCTTCGGCGGACGCAGCGTGGCGTCGAACATCGGATACGGACTGCGGATGCGGCGCTGGTCGCGTCGCCGGATCGCCGACCGCGTGACCGAGTTGCTCGACGTCGTCGGGCTCCCCGGTTACGAGAAGCGTTCCGTCGACACCCTTTCCGGAGGCCAGGCGCAACGGGTCGCCCTGGCGCGTGCGCTCGCTCCGCATCCGCGACTCCTCCTGCTCGACGAACCCCTGGCCGCACTCGACCGGCGTCTGAGGGACGAACTGGCGGTGGAGATCTCGGAGATCGTGCGCGCAGCGGGCGTGCCGACCGTCGTCGTCACCCACGATCACGCCGAGGCCGCGACCATGGCCGACGAGATCGCGGTGATGCGCGCCGGCGCGATGGTGCAGGTCGCCACGCCCTCCCACCTGTGGCGCTGTCCGGTGGATGAGTGGACGGCGCAATTCCTCGGCGTCACCACCGTCGTCGACGCGCAACTGCGCGCCGGGATCGCCGACACCGTGCTCGGCGAGATCGCCCTCGACCTTCGCGACGGTTCGCGCCGGCTCGGCCTCCGTCCGGAGTCGGTCGAGGTCATGGCGCGGGCCGGGGCAGACGACCTGGGCACGAGCTTTGCGACGGTCGTGCTCGTCGCCGAACTCCCGGCCGGCCCACGTGTTCGCATCGAAACCGCGGTCGGCGAGATCGACGCCGTGGCAGACGAATCCGTTGCCATCGGCGACCGGGTACGAATCCGACTGGTTCCCGAGCGGGTCGCGGTCATCGGATGACGAGGGTCGCCCGATGACGGACATCGCGCGCCGCGACCTGCTGCTCCCGCCGGGGCTGATGGTTCTCGGCGCGACATCGATGTATCTCGGTGCGGCGGTCGCCGTCGGCCTCTTTGACGACGTGGCGCCGTCGGCGGTTGCCTGGTTGCGCATCGCCGGCGCCGCACTGGTGCTGTTGATCTGGGGTGCGTCCGCCGCGGTCGGCGTGGCAGTGGGCCCGCCTGCGGCTGGCCGGATGCTTCGGCCTGATCACGGCGGGCATGAACATCACCTTCTACGAGGCGCTGGCTCATCTGCCGATGGGGACGACCGTCGCGCTGGAGTTTCTCGGCCCGATCATGGTGGCGGCCTTGGGTTCCCGCACCCGACGCGACATCGCCGCGCTCGTGCTCGCGGGGCTCGGCGTCGTCCTCATCGCCGACGTCCGGTGGTCGGGGACCGGCGTGGGGGTGCTGCTCGCGCTGGCCGCCGCCGCGTGCTGGGCCGGGTACATCGTGCTGGGGAAGCGGGTCGCGGCGCGCGGTGCAGGTGTCGAGGATCTCGCCACGGGTTTCGTGATCGCCGCTCTCGTCACCTCGCCGCTGGCGTGGTGGGTGGCCGAGGCGGTCAGGGAGGGGGTCTCGCCGGCCGCGCTGATCGGCCAGGGGTTGGTGCTGGGTGTGGCGTCGACCGCGATCCCGTACGCCCTCGACCAGGTCGTGCTGCGCCGCGTCGGTCGTGCGCGGTTCGCGATCCTGCTCGCGCTGCTCCCGGTGACGGCGGCGGTGATCGGCCTGATCGTCCTCGGTCAGGTGCCCCGGCCGCTGGAGGCCGTCGGGATCGCGGCAGTCGCGCTGGCGGTCGCCGTGCGCTCGGTCGACCCCGCCGAGCGGCCGATGAACCCCGCGGAGCGGCAGATGAACCCCGCGGAGCGGCAGATGAACACCGACGAGATCCCGCCGAGCTGAGTGCTCAGGCGGCGCGTGCCTTCTTCAGCGCCTTGCTGAGTTCCTTCTTGCTCATGTCCGAGGTGTCGAGCTTGCGCATCCGGTGGATCACCACGGGGCACCGCACGCACCGTGTGGTGCTCTTGCAGCATTTCTTCTTGGGCTTCAGAGAGCCCACCTTGGCCGCGTCGACCTTACCCATGCGGCGAGGTTAGCAGACCCTAATAACGGGTGCTCGGAAGCCTGTGATCGCGGTCTCACCACATAAACCGATACTCTGTAGCGTTGAATCCCTAGGTGATCTGCACTTGTCGCCGGTCAGAGCTGTTCGGCCGCGAGCTGAATGCCTGCCGCCGAGGCGGTCCCCATCAACACGAAAGAGAGCCTGTGAGCGCTGCCCCCACCTTCCGTAACGTCGCGATCGTCGCGCACGTCGACCACGGAAAGACCACCCTCGTCGACGCCATGTTGCGCCAGTCCGGCGTCTTCGGCGAGCGCGCCGAGGTCGTCGACCGGGTGATGGACTCCGGTGACCTCGAACGTGAGAAGGGCATCACCATTCTCGCCAAGAACACCTCGGTTCACCGGCGCCAACCGGATGGCACCGAGGTGGTCATCAACGTCATCGACACCCCCGGTCACGCCGACTTCGGCGGTGAGGTCGAGCGCGGCCTGTCGATGGTCGACGGAGTCGTGCTGCTGGTCGACTCGTCCGAGGGCCCGCTCCCGCAGACGCGCTTCGTGCTCCGCAAGGCCCTTGCGGCCGAGCTCCCGGTGATCGTGGTCGTCAACAAGACCGACCGCCCCGACGCGCGCATCCAGGAAGTCGTCGACGAGACGCAGGACCTGCTGCTCGACCTCGCCTCCGACCTCGACGAGGAAGCCGCGAAGGCCGCCGAGCTCGTGCTCGAACTCCCGGTCCTCTACGCCTCCGGCCGCGCCGGCGTGTGTTCCATCGAGCAGCCGGCGAATGGCGAGATCCCGGACGCCGAGAACCTCGACGCCTTCTTCGACGTCCTGCTCGAGCACGTCCCGGCGCCCAAGGGCGATCCGGAGGCGCCGCTGCAGGCCCACGTCACCAACCTCGACGCGTCGGCCTTCCTCGGCCGTCTCGCGCTCGTCCGCATCCACAACGGCACCCTGCGCAAGGGTCAGCAGGTGTCCTGGTGTCGCGAGGTCGACGGTGAGCCCGTCGTCGAGCGTGCCAAGATCACCGAACTCCTCGCCACCGTCGGCGTCGAACGCGCACCGGCGGAGTCGGCGGTCGCCGGCGACATCGTGGCCGTCGCGGGTATGCCGGAGATCATGATCGGCGACACCCTCGCCGACCTCGAGAACCCGCAGCCGCTGCCGCGCATCACCGTCGACGAGCCGGCCATCTCGGTCACCATCGGCACCAACTCCTCGCCCCTGGCGGGTCGCGTGTCCGGTCACAAGCTGACCGCCCGCATGGTGAAGCAGCGCCTCGACTCCGAGCTCATCGGCAATGTGTCGCTGCGAGTGCTCGACATCGGCCGTCCGGACGCCTGGGAGGTACAGGGTCGAGGTGAGCTCGCGCTCGCGATCCTCGTCGAGCAGATGCGTCGCGAGGGCTTCGAACTGACCGTCGGCAAGCCGCAGGTGGTCACCCGCAAGGTCGACGGCAAGGTCCAGGAGCCCTACGAGCACCTCACCGTCGATGTCCCCGAGGAGTACCTCGGCGCGGTCACCCAGTTGCTGGCCGCACGCAAGGGCCGCATGGAGCAGATGAACAACCACGGCACCGGCTGGGTCCGCATGGAGTTCATCGTCCCGTCGCGCGGTCTGATCGGTTTCCGCACCGACTTCCTCACCGAGACCCGCGGCACCGGCATCGCCAACGCCGTCTTCCAGGGTTACGACAGCTGGGCCGGCGAGATCCGTGCCCGCCACACCGGCTCGCTCGTGAGCGACCGTTCCGGCACCGTCACCCCGTTCGCGATGATCCAGCTCGCCGACCGCGGAACCTTCTTCGTCAACCCGGGCGACGACAGCTACGAGGGCCATGTCGTGGGCATCAACCCGCGCCAGGAGGACCTCGACATCAACGTCACCCGCGAGAAGAAGCTGACCAACATGCGTCAGTCCTCGGCCGACGTGATGGAGACGCTGGCCAAGCCGATGCAGCTCGATCTCGAAGGCGCCATGGAATTCTGTGCCGCCGACGAGTGTGTCGAGGTCACCCCCGAGGTCGTCCGAGTGCGTAAGGTTCACCTCGATTCGTCGACGCGTGCCCGTGAGCGCTCGCGGGCCAAGTCCCGGGACGCTGCGGTCAGCTGACCGCCGAGCCGGTCTCCCGCACGAGCGGGGGACCGGCACTCGTCTGATCGACCGAGAAGCATCGTCATGGGGGTATCCGAGGTGAAACGCGCGAGGCCACAGGGTCGCGACGCCATGAACCGGACCCGGAGCCGTGTGCTCGGGTTGCTCTCGTACGGCGCCGCCCTGCTCATCGCCCTGACGGCGTGCACGGCGGATCCGCCGCCGCCCGTCCGCGACACCGGTCCGCCGCCGACGCCGACCGAGTACCCGGTCGCGAAGACGGTCTTCGTCGCCACCGACTCGGTCGGCAACGGATTCAACCCGCACATCGCGGCCGATCAGAACCCGGTGACCACCGCGGTCGCCGCGATGACTCTGCCGAGCGCCTTCTCGCCCGTGCAGACACCCGCCGGACCGGTTTGGGAACTGCAGCGCCACTTCGTCACCTCCGCCGAGGTGACGTCGCGGCAGCCGTTCACGGTGACCTACCGCATCCACACCGACGCCCAGTGGTCCGACGGTCTGCCGGTGACCGGCGACGACTTCAGCTACCTGTGGCAGCAGATGTCGCGCCAGCCCAATGTGGTTGCCCCGGCCGGCTACCGCCTCATCGACTCCGTGCAGTCGCGCGAGGGCGGCAAGCTCGTCGAGGTGCGCTTCGAACGGCCGTATCCTGCCTGGCGCGAGCTGTTCACCGGCCTCTTGCCGAGTCACGTCCTCAAGGGCGCCCCCGCGGGCTTTCAGACCGGCATGGACACCGGCAAGCCGGTGTCGGCCGGCCCGTACGCCATCGTCGGGATCGACAAGACCCGCGACGAGGTGCGGCTGGCCCGCAACGACCGCTACTGGGGTGACGCCGCCGCGACTGGACCAGGTCGTGCTCCGCCGCGCAGGCAGCAACGCCCAGATGCTCGACTCCGTCCGCTCCGGCGACTCCGAGATCGTCGCGCTCGGCGCCTCGCCGGCGACCGCCGCCGAGCTGGCGGCCCTGCCCGGCCTGGAGACCGAACGCAGCCTCACCTCGCGGTCGCTGGGGATCAGCGTCAACGCCCGCACCGACGCGATGAGCTCGGTCGAGGTCCGCCGCGCGATCCTCGGCCTCGTCGACCCGCGGCTGACCACGTTCGCCGGTGCGGGGGACTGGATCGTCGAGCCGTACGCGAACACCGTCTTCGCGCCCTCCGACCCCGGCTACACGCCCGTCTCGCGCCCGCGTCCCGATCGTGCCGCGGTCGACGCACTCCTCGCCGACGCCGGGTACCGCCGAGCGGACCCGGAGACGGCCGGAGAGGCCTCGCCGGTCCCCGAACCGTCGACCGGCGCACCCGCTTCGGGAACTCCCTCCGCGTCGGGCCCGTCCACTCCGTCGAACCCGGCGGCGACGCCGACCCCGGGTGCGATCGAGGTCGCGAAGCTGCCCGAGGGCATCCTCCCGTTCCAGAAGGACGGTCAGGACCTGCTCGTGCGCGTCGGCGCCGTCGCCGGTGACCCGCGGGCCACGTCGGCCGCGTCGAGCGTCGTCGACCAGCTCCGCGGCGCCGGAATCCGTGCCCAGGTGGTGACGATGCCGAACAGTGAGCTGTACGGCTCGGCCCTGACCCAGAAGCGCGTCGACCTCGTCGTCGGCTGGACCGGACTCGGTGTGCCGCCCGCAGCGTCGCTGGCGTCGCAGGTCGACTGCAACCAGCCCAAGCCGAGCACCGAGCCGTCGCCCGCCACGCCGCCGACGCCGACCAGCATCGCGCCGAGCGGTGGGGATGTCGGCGACAGCTACGCCAGCAACGTCTCCGGTCTCTGCGATCCCACACTGATCGAACTCGCGCGCGACGCGATGGCCGAGGAGGACCCGATCGCGACGCTCAGCGAGGCGGAGCCGCTGCTGGCCGCACAGGCGATCTACCTGCCGCTGTTCCAGGATTCGATGGTCGTCGGCGTCACCCCCGAGGTGCGCGATGTGCCTCTCACCGGCCCGATCCAGGAGTCGATCTTCGGCACCGCGGTCAACTGGGAACTCTCGTGACCGACGCTTCTCCCACCGCCGACCGGCGGCTGTTGCTCGTCCACGCCCATCCCGACGACGAGACGATCATGACCGGCGGGACCATCGCCCGCTACCTCGCCGAAGGCGTCGACGTGCGCGTGCTGACCTTCACCCTCGGCGAGGAGGGCGAGGTCATCGGTGATGAGTTCGCACAGCTTGTCGCCGACGGCGGCGCCGACCAGCTCGGCGGGTACCGCATCGCGGAGCTGACCCGTGCCCTCGCCGCACTGAGCCCGGCCGAGGGGCCGACCCTCACGCCGCGCTTCCTCGGCGGTGCCGGCCGCTGGCGCGACTCCGGCATGGCCGGTGCACCGTCGGCGAACCACCCGCGCGCGCTCGTGCAGGCGCCGTTCGACGAGCCGGTCGGCGTGCTGCTCGACCTGCTCCTCGACTTCGCCCCGCAGGTCGTGGTCAGCTACGACGCGTCGGGCACCTACGGTCACCCCGACCACAAGCTCGTCCACGAGGTCACCGCCGCCGCAGTGGCACGTGCGCGAGAAGCCGACGCGGGCCCGGCGAAGCTGTACGAGTCGGTCACCGAGTACAGCGCCCTGGGGAACGGTCTGGCGGCCGCCCGGGCCGTGCCCCACGGCTGGCGCATGCCGCACCCAGGCGAACTCCCGAGTTACCCCGACGATGAGATCACCACCGAGGTCGACGTGCGGGCGTACTACCCGCACAAGGTCGCCGGACTCGCCGCGCACGCCACACAGGTGACCGTCGCGCCGTCGGGGACCGAGTACGCGCTGTCGAACAACATCCTGCAGCCGATCCTCGACCACGAGCACTTCATCCTCACCGACCACGATCCGCGTCCGGCCCTCGACGGCGACCGGGAGACGGACCTCTTCTCCGGGATCGGATAGCGCCGATGCCAGTCCTCGATCCGCACGTCCGCAACCGGCTCCTGCTGGCGCTGCTGATCCTCGACGGGTTCGTGGTGGGCCTGCTCAGCGTGGCGTTCGCATACCAGCGGTTCGGCGGGGTCGCGCTGCCCGTCGCGGCACTGATCGGCGGTCTTCTCAACGCGGTGCTGCTGTGGCTGGCGGCCGGGTACACGTCGTCGCCGCTGCGGTATGCGCCGCTCGGCGCGTGGGGGCTCGTCGTCGTCATCGCCGGCGGCATCCCGGGGCCCGGTGGCGACGTCATCCTGAGCACGTCGGGGAACTACCTGGTCCAGACCCTTTTCCTCCTCGTGCTGGGCGTCGGCCCGGCGGCCTTGCTGGGCTGGACCCAGCGGCTCCCCGAGGCCGACGACTGAGTTTCCCCGCCGCTGTTCCCTCGCTTCGGAGAGCGATCCCGAACGAGCGTTAGAGTGTGGTCATGGTTCTGCGCGCGTGGGCCGAAGACATCACGGCCCCGATCGAGCGCGTCACAGCGGCCCTGAGCCGTCTTCGTGACGACCCGACAACCCTCGGCCCCGATGCCCTCGACGACGAGGGCTGGGTCGCGCTGCTGGGTGCGTCCGGGACCCACCTGGAAGAACTGTGCGAACTCGCCGACACCGTCCGAGCCCGGGTCACCGACCCCGAGGTCCTGACCTTCGTCGTCAACCGCAATCTGGACACCGGGGTCGCCGCCCGCCTCATCTCCGATTCACGTCGCCCGGGCGAACCTGCGCTCGCCGATCTGGTCGGGGAGGCCGTGGAACTCGGCGCCACCGAGATCTGCATGCAGGGACCGTTGCCCGCCGACCGACCGGCCACCGACTACGTCCGCCTCGTCGAAGAGATCACCGGCGCGGCAGACGGTCTGCATCTGCACGCGTATCGCGCCGCCGAGATCGCCGACGGCGCGAGCCGGACCGGGGTGACGGTCGGCGAACATCTCCGTCGCCTGCGCGCCGCCGGGCTCGGGTCCATCCCCGGAACCGCCGCCCTGATTCTGGACGACACCGTCCGCGGACACCTGTCGCCGACCGGGTCCGCACCCGCCCGCGACTGGATCGAGGTCATCGAGGCCGCGCACGGCGCCGGGCTGTTCTCGACGGCCACGATCGTCTACGGACATGTCGAGACCCCGGAGCAGCAGGTCGCTCACCTGCGTACGCTGCTCGGGATCCAGCGCCGTACGAGCGGATTCACCGAGCTGATCCTCATGCCGATGGTCGCCACCAACACGCCGCCGCATCTGACCGCCGCCGCGACGTCGACCGCCTCGCAGCGGGAGACCCGCGCGTTGCACGCGGTCGCCCGGCTGATGTCCGTCGGTCTCATCGACCACGTGCAGGTCGCCTGGACCAAGCTGGACCCCGACACCGTGGACCTGCTGCTGCACGGCGGTGCCGACGACATCGGCGGCCTGCTGCTCGACGGCCGGCTCATGCCGGACGCCGGTCCGGAGATGGGTCGCGTCCTCGACGTCGACACCCTCGTCGGCATCGCCGAACGCGCCGGTCGCGCACCGCGTCAGCGCACCACCCGTTATGCCGAGCCGGAAGCCGATCGGCTGATCCCCATCCCGCAGGTGCGTTCGTGACGGTGACGACGCAGGGGGGTGAGCGGGTGGACATCGACACGGTCCACGACGTCGATGTCGCCATCATCGGTGCCGGGTTCGCCGGCCTCGGGATGGCCACGCAGCTCGCCCGTCGCGGCCGCGAATCCTTCGTCGTCCTCGAACGTGCCGACGCGGTGGGCGGCACCTGGCGGGACAACGTCTACCCCGGTATCGCCTGTGACATCCCCGCACACCTGTACTCGTTCTCGTTCCGTCCGCCGGCCGACTGGGCGTCGCGGTACCCGAGTGGCCACGAGATCCGCGACTACCTCGAGCAGACCGTCGCCGACGAGGGTCTCGCCGAGCACATCCTGCTGAACTGCGAACTGCGACAGGCGGCCTGGGACGAGGTCGCAGCCCGCTGGACCATCACCGCCGGGACCGCGGACGGACCCGGCCAGACCTTCCGCGCGCGAAGTCTGGTCCTCGCCGTCGGCCGGTTGTCGGAGGCGAAGATCCCCGACATCGAGGGTCTCGGCGATTTTCCCGGCCAGGTCGTCCACACGGCGGCCTGGCACGACGACGTCGCCGTCGAGGGTGCCCGGGTCGGCGTGGTGGGAACCGGTGCCTCGGCCGTGCAGCTGATCCCGCACCTGGCCGGCGCAGCCGAGGAACTCGTCGTCTTCTGCCGGACCGCTCCCTACGTGGTGCCGCGCGAGGACCGCCGGTACACGGCCGACGAACGCGCCGCGCTGCTCGATCCCGAGGTCGCCGGCGAGGTCCGCCACCGGCTCCTCACCGAGGCCGACGGGGCGTTCCGCCAGCGACTCGGCCTCCACCCCGACATCGACCAGATCCGGGCCCGTGCCCGCAACCATCTCCACGCGCAGGTCGACGACCCGGAACTGCGTGAGCTGCTGACCCCGGATTACGAGATCGGCTGCAAGCGAATCCTTCTCAGCGACGATTTCTATCCGGCGCTGCAGCGGTCGAACGTGGTGTTCGAGCCGAGCGCGCTGGAGTCGATCGCCGAGTCCAAGGCCACCGCGCGTAGCGGACGCACGTTCGATCTCGACGTCCTCGTCATGGCAACAGGGTTCGAGTCCGCCCGTCCGCCGGCCGCGAGCCGGGTCGTCGGCCGCGCGGGCGTGCGTCTCTCGGAACACTGGGCAGCGGGCATGACCTCATATGCGTCGACCGTCGTCAGTGGCTTCCCCAACATGTTCGTCCTCGACGGGCCGAACGCGGCGCTCGGCCACAACTCGGCGATCTACATGATCGAGACGCAACTCGACTACGTGCTCGGTGCGCTGGAGTTCATGGGCGGCACCGAGGTCCGGGCGCTGGAGGTCTCCGCGGAGGCCGAAGCCGCCTACACCCGCGAGATCGACGAGCGCAGTGCGTCGACGGTATGGCTGACCGGTTGCGACAGTTGGTATGTCGACCCGAAGAGCGGCCGCCTGACGCTGCTGTGGCCGGGGACGGCGGCGTCGTTCCGCGAACGCAACGGCACCTTCGATCCCGCGCCCTATCTGACCATCACCGATTCTCCGGAGGGGGAACGATGACCGACCTCAGCATCCCCGTGGTACGGACCAACGCAGTGGAAAGCGCTGCCACGGAACGTCCTTCGCGTGACGCGATCGATGCCGCCCTGGCCGCCGCCGAGGCCCGGGAGTCGATCGACATCCATCAGGCCGTCACGTTGCTGTCTTCTGCCGGCCAGGATCTCGCGCGCCTGCAGTCGATCGCGGGCGCGATCCGCGACGAGGGGCTCGCCGCGGTCGGCCGGTCGCGCCAGGTCACCTACTCGCGCAAGGTGTTCATCCCGCTGACCCGACTGTGCCGCGATCGCTGCCACTACTGCACCTTCGTGACCGTGCCCGGGAAACTCGCCCGTGCCGGCGAGGGGTTGTACCTCGAACTCGACGAGGTCGTCGACCTCGCCCGCCGCGGAGCCGAACTCGGTTGCAAGGAAGCGCTGTTCACGCTCGGCGACCGTCCCGAGGACCGGTGGCCGGAGGCCCGCGAATGGCTTGCCGAGCGCGGATATTCGTCGACCCTCGACTACGTCCGTGCAGCCGCCGTGGCCGTGCTGACCGAGACCGGCCTGCTGCCGCACCTGAACCCCGGGGTGATGAGCCTCGAGGAACTCCTGCACCTGCGGCCCGTGGCCCCGTCGATGGGCATGATGCTCGAGACCACGTCGCGTCGACTCTTCACCGAGAGGGGGCAACCGCACTACGGCAGCCCGGACAAGGATCCGCTGGTCCGGATGCAGGTGCTGCGCGACGCCGGCGCGGCGCGTGTCCCGTTCACCACCGGCATCCTCGTGGGGATCGGCGAATCGTTGTACGAGCGAGCCGAATCCCTCTTGGCCATCGCGGAGGTGCAGGCCGCCGGCGGTCACATCCAAGAGGTGATCGTGCAGAACTTCCGGGCCAAGCCCGACACCGCGATGCGATCCACCCCCGACGCGGAGATGAGTGAGTTCCTGGCGGCGGTCGCTGTCGCACGGATCGTGCTCGGACCCCACATGCGGGTGCAGGCGCCGCCGAACCTCGTGTCCCCGGCCGAATGCGCCGCGTTGATCGCCTCCGGCATCGACGACTGGGGCGGGGTGTCGCCGCTGACCCCCGACCACGTGAACCCGGAACGTCCCTGGCCCAACCTGGATGCACTCGCAGCCCGGACCGCCGAGTCGGATTTCGTTCTCACCGAACGCATCACGGCCCAGCCGACATATGTGCTCAACGCCGCGGACTGGATCGACCCGGCCCTCACGCACCACGTCGCCGCGCTGGCCGACCCGGAGACCGGACTCGCCGCCGACACCCGTCCCGCGCCGCGACCCTGGCCGGCTGTCGCCTAGACGCCGCAGGAGCGCCGCTTCTGGCCCGAATCGCCGTCTCTAGCTGACGATTTCGCCGGGACGTCGCGATTCTGTGGCGGCTCCGGGGGTGATCAGCCCAACAGCGGCGCAAGCGCCTCGTACCCGCCGATCACGTCGGTCGCGCGATGGAGTCCGAGGTCCTGCAGTGCCGCCGCGGCGAGACTCGATGTGTAGCCCTGCTGGCAGAGGATGATCCACCGCACGTCGTGATCGACGGCTTCGGGGATTCGGGCATCGCTGGCGGGATCGCACCGCCATTCGAGGACGTTGCGCTCGATGACGAGCGCCAGATCCGTCTCGCCCTCCTGGGCGCGCTGGGCAGCCGGCCGGATGTCGACGAGCACCGCGCCGGCCTCGAGTTCGGCGGGGACCGACGCGGCGTCGATGCGCTGTAGTCGCGAACGTGCCTCGGCGAGGATGTCGTCGATGGTGCGGGGAGCCGGCTTGTCGCTCATTCGGGTTCGTCGGTCAGGACCGTGCGGGTACGACGCAGATGGCCGACGTCGGCCACCTCGTAGTACGACATCGCGGTCAGCGGCGGGGAGTAGGCGTGGACGCTGAGCGTCGGCTCGGTGACCTGAATCGTCGGGTTCTTCACGACGTCGTGCACCCACCCGAGGGGGAAGGCCGCCTGATCGCCGGCGTCGAGGACACGCACAGCCAGATCGTCCCCCGTCCAGTGGTACTCCCGCAAGGAGCCTGAGAGGACGGTCAGCGCGCCGAGCGAGCCGGCGTGGTCATGCAGCTCGGTGGCCTCGCCCGGAGTCCAGCTGATGAGCCAGACATCGAGGTCGTCGTCGGCGTGGATACGCGTCGACCAGCGGTGCGTGGTGTCCCATTCGGCGGGCAGCAGGGCGTCGTGCCGGCCGTCGAGGACGTCGGCGACCCCCTGGTCGGTGATGCGCAGCAGGTCGGCGGGTCGCAGACGCGTCGGCAGGTGGGTCCGCGGGCGCGGCGCGTCGGCGGCCACGCGCGTCCGGGTGATCGGGGTGAGGCCCGGCGAGGTGAGCGACGGAGAGGAGGAGGTGGAGCGCGCAAGGGTCGAGGTTATGAGAGATCCTTGAGGGAAGTGGACGTGCGGGTCGGGGGCCGGAGATCAGCGACAGCACATACACATGTCCCGCGACGCCGGCTCGAGGCCCGACACAGCCCAGAGGCTGGTGCGAGGGCGGCCCACAGCGACCGGATTCACGACGATCATGCCGCCGACGATGCCTCGCGCGTTGTTCTCTGTCCATAATTGGCGGCACCCTGAGTGAAAGTCCGGTTTCACTGTGGTGCGCGCCCGGCCGGGATAGGGGACATCTTTACGGGAGTGGGCCGCTGGTGATGTGATTCTCGGCACAACGGGGCGTTCTGCGTGCTGTTGAGCCGGGGGTGATTTCATCGTGGGCACCACCGGGGCGGATACTCTGGGTTGCGGTTCGACCAGCCCTCGGACCGCAACCGGCGCCGACGCCGGAGGGTCGTTCGACGCCGAACTGCTCATCCGCCTCGCGCCGACAACGATCTTCCTAGCGAAGGAGTGAGTGGTGACCTACATCATCGCGGAGCCTTGCGTCGATGTCCTGGACAAGGCTTGCGTGGAGGAATGCCCCGTCGACTGCATCTACGAGGGTGGGCGCATGCTCTACATCCAGCCGGATGAGTGCGTCGACTGCGGTGCGTGCGAGCCGGTGTGCCCGGTTGAGGCAATCTTCTACGAGGACGATGTCCCGGATGAGTGGGAACCCTACGTCAGCGCCAACGCCGACTTCTTCGACGATCTCGGCTCGCCCGGCGGCGCCAGCAAGGTCGGCAAGACCGACGCCGACCCGGCGTTCATCAAGGGCCTGCCGCCCATGAACGTAGAAGACTGACGGCCCGACGGCTTCCCGTCTTCGAAGTAGACCGCCCGGACGGATAGGACTGGCCCGCAGTGAGCACCCCCACCTCTCGCGCAGCAGCGCCGCTGCGTGTGTCGGCGACGCGCGTGAGCGGTCGGCTGCCCGATTTCCCCTGGGACACCCTCGCGGGTGCGAAGGCCACGGCGCAGTCCCATCCCGACGGCATCGTCGACCTGTCGGTCGGCACGCCGGTCGACCCGGTGCCGGAGCTGATCCGGAACGCACTGGCCGACGCGTCCGGGTTCCCGGGGTACCCGACGACCATCGGCACCACCGAGCTGCGCGAGGCTGCTGCCGAGTCGCTCACCCGGCGCCACGGCGTGACGAACCTCGATCCGTCGGGCATCCTGCCGGTCATCGGCACCAAGGAGGCGATCGCCGGCTTGGCGTCGACCTTCGGCGTCGGTCCGGGAGACGACGTGGTGATTCCCGAGGTCGCCTACCCGACCTATGAGGTCAGTGCGCTGCTGGCCGGCGCCCGCGCTGTCCGGGCGGACTCGACCGTCGCGCTCGGCCCGATGAACCCGGCGCTGATGTTCATCAACTCACCGGCGAATCCGACCGGCAAGGTCCTCGGCGTCGACCACCTGCGCAAGGTCGTCGGCTGGGCGCGCGAACGCGGCACGGTCGTGGTGTCCGACGAGTGCTACCTCGGGCTGAGCTGGGAGGGCGAGCCGCTCTCGATCCTCGACCCGAGGGTGTGCGACGGCGACCACACCGGTCTGCTTGCGGTGCACTCGCTGTCGAAGATCTCCAACCTCGCGTCGTACCGGGCCGGCTTCTTCGCCGGCGATACTGAACTCATCGCCGAACTGCTCGCGGTCCGCAAACACGCCGGCTTCATGCTGCCCTTCCCCATCCAGGGGGCGATGACCGCCGCGCTCCGCGACGATGCGCACGTCGACGAACAGCACGCACGCTATGCGGCGCGGCGTCGTACGTTGCTCGCCGCGGTCGAGGCGGCCGGTTTCCGCGTCGACCACTCCGAGGCCGGCCTGTACCTATGGGCCACCCGCGACGAGCCGTGCCGCGACACCGTCAGTTGGCTAGCCGAACGCGGAATCCTCTGTGCCCCCGGCGATTTCTACGGTCCGGCCGGGGAGAAGCACGTCCGCATGGCGCTCACCGCCACCGACGAACGCATCGCCGCCGCGGCCGCGCGCCTGGCCGCCTAGGCGTCTCGGGCGGTCAGCCCCGCCCGCTCTTGCTCTGCAGTCGCTCGATCTCTTCCGACGCCTGGGCCTTGGTGAGGTCGGCCGAGATGGTCTCGCCCGCCTCGCGGGCCAACGTGTCGAGATAGCTGCGCTGTGCGCCGGTCATCGGTTCGTCGCCGGTCACCCAGTCGTCGGGATCCTTCTCGGTGCTGTTGCCGGCCCCGGCGCCGAGGACGTCGTCGCCGCCCGGCGTCGAACTGCTGTTCGATGTGCTCATGGGTCCACCGTACGAGTCATTCCGCGATCCGGCCACCCGCCCGCGCGTGACTCACAGGGAAACCCACCACAAATGGCCGAACCCAGCACCTTGTCGGTGCTGGGTTCGGCAACGGGGGGGTCTGCGGTCGACCTCAGTTGTGCTTGTGCAGCGCCTCGTTGAGTGCGATGCCGTCGCCCTTCCATGGCACGACCTCGACCGCGCCGGTCAGGCTGTTGCGACGGAACAGCAGGTTCGACTGGCCCGCCAGGTCGCGCGCCTTGACCTGGGTGCCGTCCGGGCCGGTCACCTTGGTGCCGGCGGTGACGTACAGGCCGGCCTCGATGACGCAGTCGTCGCCGAGCGGGATGCCGCAGCCGGCGTTCGCGCCGAGCAGGCAGCGCTTGCCGAGGGAGATGATCTCCTTGCCGCCGCCGGAGAGCGTGCCCATCGTCGACGCGCCGCCACCGATGTCGGAACCGTCGCCGACGACGACACCTGCAGAGATGCGACCCTCGACCATCGACGCGCCGAGGGTGCCGGCGTTGAAGTTCACGAAGCCCTCGTGCATCACGGTGGTGCCGGCGGCCAGGTGGGCGCCGAGACGGATGCGGTCCGCGTCACCGATGCGGACGCCGCCGGGGACGACGTAGTCGACCATGCGGGGGAACTTGTCGATCGAGTACACGGTCACCGGACCGCGGGCGCGCAGCTTGGCGCGAACCGACTCGAAGTTCTCGATCGCGCACGGGCCGTGGTTGGTCCAGGCGACGTTGGCGAGCAGCCCGAACATGCCCTCGAGGTTCGCGCCGTGCGGCTCGATGAGGCGATGGGAGAGCAGGTGGAGTCGGAGGTAGACGTCGTAGGCGTCGACCGGGGCGACCGACAGGTCGGCGATACCGGTGCGGACCGCGATGGTCTTGACGCCGCGGGCCTCGTCGACACCGACCAGTTCGCGCAGTTCCGCCGGCGTCGACTGCTCGTCGAGGACGACGGTCTCTGCGGTCTCGACGCCGTCGAGTTCGGGTGCGGGGAACCAGACGTCGAGCACGACTCCGGGAGTCGACCCCCCGTCGATCACGGTTGCGATGCCAGTTGCGTGTGCGCCAGTAGTTGTCACGAGACCCGAGTCTAGGCGATCGACCGCGGTGAACGACGCCGTGCCTCCTGCCGCCCGCCGTCGGTGGCGCTCCGGGTCCGACGGGTGCTCGGCCCGTCATGCGAACAGCGCAAAGTCCTGGTGGGAGCGGGTTCGGGGCTCGTATCGTCGCTGGCATGACCGGCCACGACCGACCTTCCTCACCCGTCCCGCGGCGCCGGCGTCGATGGCCCTGGGTGCTCGGCGGCGTGGGCGTGCTGGTCGTGGTCGCCGTCGCGGTTGCCGCGGTGATCTTCCAGCCGTGGCTGATCTTCGTCGACACCGAGGTCGACGACGAGATCCCGGTCGCGGTGACGCCATCGACCTCCCAGGACGGTCAACCCCCGCCGGCGGCGCCGACCCTGCTGTCCGCGGGGCGCCTGATCAGCCATGAGCATTCGACCTCCGGAACCGTGTCGGTCATCCAGAAGCCCGACGGCACACGCGTTCTCGCGATCGAGAACCTCGACACCACCACCGGACCCGACGTCCACGTCTGGCTCTCCCAGGCCGAGGTCGTGGAAGGCTTCGGCGGATGGCGCACAGCCGCCGGTCCGCCCCATGTCGACCTCGGGACGATCAAAGGAAACAAGGGCGACCAGGTCTACGAAGTCCCCGCGGACGTCGACCTCGACGCCTATCCCGCGGTGTTCCTCTGGTGCGTGAAGTTCAGCGTCTCGTTCGGTGCGGCCGAGCTGGCCGCACCGGGCGTCCGCTGATCCATGTCGGTTGAGCCTGTCGGAACCCGGATACGGTAGGTGGCGTGAGCACCGTACTCGACCTCGCCGCCGATCCCATCGCACTGACCGCCGCCCTCGTCGACATCGAGAGCGAGTCACGTAACGAGTCCGCCATCGCCGACGCGGTGGAAGCGGCACTGCGGGAGCAGACGACGGGCTTCGAGATCCTCCGCCACGGCAACCGGGTGCTCGCCCGCACCAACCGTGGGAAGGCGCAGCGCGTCATCCTCGCCGGACACCTCGACACCGTGCCCGTCGCCGGCAACCTGCCGTCGCGGCGCGAGACGGATCCCGAGGAGGGTGACGTCCTGCACGGCTGCGGCACCGTCGACATGAAGTCAGGCGACGCGGTGTTCCTGCATCTCGCCGCGACGCTCGAGGATCCCGCCCACGACCTGACACTGATCTTCTACGACTGCGAGGAGATCGCCGCTGAGTTCAACGGGCTCAACGACATCGAGCGGGAACTGCCGGAGTGGCTCGCCGGTGACGTCGCCATCCTCGGCGAACCCACCGCCGGTCTCATCGAGGCGGGTTGCCAGGGGACGCTACGGGTTCGGCTTGCGACGTCGGGAACGCGATCGCACTCGGCCCGGTCGTGGATGGGCGACAACGCCATCCACAAGCTCGGGGGAGCGCTGACCACCCTGGCCGCCTACGAGCCGCGCCGCGTCGACATCGACGGGTGCGAGTACCGCGAGGGACTCTCGGCGGTCGGGCTCGCCGGTGGTGTCGCGGGCAACGTCATCCCCGACGCCGCGTACGTCGATGTGAACTTCCGCTTCGCCCCGGACCGGTCCGTCGAGCAGGCCCTCGACCACGTCCGCGAGGTCTTCGCCGGCGACCTCGCCGACGGTACGGTCACCCTCGAGGTCACCGACGCCGCGGCCGGCGCGCTCCCCGGCCTGGCCCACCCGGCGGCAGCCGCCCTCGTCGAGGCCGCACAGGGACGCTTCCGCGCGAAGTACGGCTGGACCGACGTCTCGCGGTTCTCTGCCCTCGGCATCCCCGCGGTGAACCTCGGCCCCGGCGACCCTAATCTCGCCCACCGCCGCGACGAGCGGGTCCCGGTCGAGCAGATCCGTACGGTCACCGAACTGCTTCGCGCCTACCTGTCCTGACCCGGGCCGACGCCGGACGAGAGCGGCATCCCACGCTGCTAGCGTGAGCCGCATGTCGACCAATCCGGAACCTCCTGCGCACGATCCCGCCGCCGACGACGTCTGCTATGTCGGACCGATCCGAATCCGGCCGGAGCAGCGGGGCAAGACGACCGACCGGCGACTGCTCGAGTGGGTCGACCCGCGCGACCCGGAGAGCCGTGCCGAACGCACCATGCGCGACTCGTGGCGGGTGTTGCGCATCCAGTCGGAGTTCGTCGCCGGATTCGACGCCATGAGCGGCGTCGCCGAGGCGGTGACCGTGTTCGGGTCGGCACGACTGAAGCCGGACTCGCCGGAGTACGCGCTCGGCGTGCGGGTCGGGCGCGCGCTCGGCGAGGCCGGCTATGCGGTCATCACCGGCGGCGGGCCGGGCGCCATGCAGGCGGCGAACCAGGGTGCGCACGAGGCGGGCGCCCAGTCGATCGGCCTGAACATCGAGCTGCCCTTCGAACAGGGCCTCAACCCGTGGGTCGACCTCGGCATGAACTTTCGCTACTTCTTCGTCCGCAAGACGATGTTCGTGAAGTACGCGCAGGCCTTCGTCTGCCTGCCCGGAGGCATGGGCACGCTCGACGAGCTGTTCGAGGCGCTCACCCTGGTGCAGACCAAGAAGGTGGTGCGGTTCCCGATCGTGCTGGTGGGCAGCGACTTCTGGGGCGGGTTGCTCGACTGGATGCGCGACGTCCTGGCCGCGCGCGGCATGATCTCGCCCGAGGACCTCGACCTGCTGACCGTCGTCGACGACCCCGACGACGTCGTCGCGGCGATCGAGGCGGCCGCCCCGACTCATCCTGGCGTGAACCCGCCCGGAGTCGATGGCACGATTGCCCGGTGAGTGCCGTCTGTGTCTACTGCGCGTCCGGTCCCGTCGAGCAACGCTTCCTCGATCTCGCCTCCGAGGTGGGGGTGGCGCTCGCAGGTGCGGGCCACACCGTCGTCTCCGGCGGCGGCAACGTCTCCATGATGGGTGCGCTGGTCACGTCGGCGCGCGCGGCGGGCGGCCACACCATCGGCATCATCCCGAAGGCGTTGATCGAGCGCGAGGTCGCCGACCTCGGGTCCGACGAACTGGTCATCACCGAGACCATGCGTGAACGCAAGCGCCTCATGGACGAGCGCGCGGACGGTTTCATCACGCTCCCCGGGGGTATCGGAACCCTCGAGGAGCTGTTCGAGACCTGGACGGGTGGGTACCTGGGCATGCACGAGAAGCCGGTGGTCCTGCTCGATCCTTTTGATTTCTACGCGCCGCTCCTCGGCTGGCTGCGAGAGTTGTCGACAACCGGATTCGTCTCCCAGCGATCGTTGGATCGACTGTTGGTCACGGCCTCCGTCGACGAGGCTGTCGAGTTGGCGACACAGCGGTAGGAACTCCCTACCGGCCGGTAAGGTAGCGCGGTGAGTGCGCGGGGCACTCACGACGCCCAGCGGAGAGCGGAGGCCACATGTCCCCAGAGACCCAGCCCAAGGACGTCCAGACGGACTCGAAGACGGACGGTTCGAACCAGGACGCGGTGAAGACAGTCGGGGTGGGGGATCTCCTGCGCGGCGTGGTGAAGATGGCGCCACACGCGACCGGGATGATCAAGCACGCACCGGGCCTCATCCGACGCCCGCCGGAGGCGCGGAAGACGATCGGCTCGGTCTTCCAGAAGCTGGCCAACGCTCATCCGGACCGTCCGTTCGTCCGGTTCGAGGGACGCACGACCACCTACGGTGAGGCCAATCGCCGTGTGAACCGTTATGCCGCAGTCCTTTCCGATGCCGGCGTCGGCAAGGGCGACGTGGTCGCCCTGCTCTCCAAGAACAACACCACCGATCTGCTGCTGATGCTGGCGACGGTGAAGATCGGCGCGATCGCCGGGATGCTGAACTACAACCAACGCGGGGATGTCCTCGAGCACTCGGTCAAGCTGCTCGGGGCCACGGTCCTCGTCCACGATCCGGACTGTGCCGAGGCCTTCGAGTCGATCCCGGAATCGGCGCTGCCCGATCATGTCTTCGACTTCGCCGAATTCGACGCCGCCGCCGAGGACAAGCCGGACACCGATCCGGAGATCACCTCACAACTGCCGGCCTCGACCAAGGCCTTCTACATCTTCACCTCGGGCACCACCGGCATGCCCAAGGCCAGCGTGATGAGCCACAACCGGTGGCTGGCCAGCTTCTCGGGAATCGGCGGCCTCGCGGTTCGGCTGCGCCACAGCGACACCATGTACGTGCCGCTGCCGCTCTACCACAACAACGCACTGTCGGTGTCGCTGTCGTCGGTGCTGGCGTCGGGCGCGTGCTTCGCGATCGGCAGGTCGTTCTCGGCGTCGAAGTTCTGGGACGACGTGATCCTCAACCGCGCCACCGCCTTCTGTTACATCGGTGAGCTGTGCCGCTACCTGCTGGCGCAGCCGGAGAAACCCACCGACCGGCAGCACTCGGTCCGCACCGTGGTCGGCAACGGGATGCGCCCCGATATCTGGGACGAGTTCCGCGAGCGGTTCGGCGTGGACCGCGTCGTCGAGTTCTACGGCGCCAGCGAACTCAACCTGGCCTTCGTCAACGCCTTCACCGTCGACAAAACGGCCGGCTTCTGCCCGCTGCCGTACAAGATCGTGGAGTACGACGAGGAGGGCAACCCCAAGCGCAACGCCGAGGGACGGCTGACCGAGGTCGGTAAGGGCGGGACGGGTCTGTTGCTCGCGCAGATCTCCAACCGCGTCCCGGTCGACGGTTACACCGACGAAGAGGAGACCGAGAAGAAGATCGTGCGCGACGCCTTCAAGAAGGGCGACTCGTACTTCAACTCGGGCGACCTCGTCCGCGACCAGGGCTTCGCGCACATCTCCTTCGTCGACCGCCTCGGCGACACCTTCCGCTGGAAGGGTGAGAACGTGGCCACCACCGAGGTCGAGGGTGCGGTCGATTCCTACGACGCGGTGGCCCAGTCGGTGGCCTATGGCGTCGAGGTGCCCGGCACCGACGGCCGCGCGGGGATGGTGGCGATCAAGCTGCGCGACGGCGCCGACCTCGAGCCGAAGCGGCTCGCCGAACACCTCTACAAGGCGCTGCCGTCGTATGCGGTTCCGCTGTTCGTGCGGATCGTCGACGACTTCGAGCAGACCTCGACGTTCAAGAACCGTAAGGTCGAACTCCGTAAGGAAGGTTATGCCGACGCCGAGGCCGATAAGGTCTACGTGCTGGTCGGCAAGGAGAAGGGCTACGTGGAGTACTACGAGGATTACCCGGACGACGTGGCAGCCGCCAAGGTTCCCAAGGGATGACCGTTTCGCCGACCCTGTGCGGTCGTCCGGTGGCCACCGACCGCGCGCTGGTCATGGCGATCGTCAACCGCACCCCCGACTCCTTCTACGACCGTGGCGCCAGCTTCGACGACACCGCCGCGCAGCGGCGCGTCGACCAGGTGGTCGCCGAAGGTGCCGACATCATCGATGTCGGCGGGGTGAAGGCAGGGCCCGGCGAGGAGGTCGACGCGACGACCGAGGCGGCTCGCGTGGTGCCGATGATCGCGTGGATCCGCGAGCGCCACCCGGATGTGCTGATCAGCGTCGACACGTGGCGCAGCGAGGTCGCCGACCAGGCGTGCGCGGCGGGGGCCGATCTCATCAACGACACGTGGGCCGGATTCGATCCCGAGGTCGTCGCGGTGGCCGCCGAACGCGGCGCGGGGATCGTGTGTTCGCACACCGGCGGCGCCGTCGTCCGGACCCGTCCGCACCGGGTCTCCTACGGCGATTCCGTCGACGCGGTGGTGGCCGATGTGCTCGCCGAGGTGACCGGGGCGGCCGAACGGGCTCTGGCTGCGGGCGTACATCGAGACGCGATCGTTATCGACCCGACGCATGATTTCGGCAAGAACACTCACCACGGGCTCGCTCTGTTACGCGGTGTGAAAGATCTTGTTAATACGGGCTGGCCGGTCCTGATGGCGCTGAGCAACAAGGATTTCGTGGGGGAGACTCTGGGTACAGACCTGGAGCAACGGTTGGAAGGAACTCTCGCCGCGACTGCTCTGGCCGCCGCCGAAGGCGCCCGGATCTTTCGCGTACACGAGGTCGCCGCCACCCGTCGTGTGGTCGACATGGTCGCTGCCATCGCGGGAACGAGACCGCCCGCCCGAACAGTCAGGGGACTTGCATGACCAAGCAGAAGCGACGTAACCCCATCACTCGCGACAAGGGCGCCGTCTGGCCGACGCCGGCCGAGGCTCTGGGTACCAAGCGGCAGTGGTCGGCAACCCACACCTGGGAACAGCCGGACTGGACCATCGACGAACTCGTCGCCGCAAAGGCCGGTCGCACCGTCTCGGTGGTGCTCCCCGCGCTGAACGAGGAGGAGACCGTCGCCGACGTGATCGCCTCGATAATGCCGCTGTACGGCACGCTCGTCGACGAACTCATCGTCCTCGACTCGGGCTCCACCGATGCCACCGCCGAGCGTGCTCTCGCCGCCGGCGCGCAGGTCATCAGCCGTGAAGAGGCGGTACCCGAACTCGAACCCGTCAAGGGCAAGGGTGAGGTGCTGTGGCGTTCGATCGCCGCGACCACCGGCGACATCATCGCCTTCGTCGACTCCGACCTGATCGACCCGGACCCGGCGTTCGTGCCGAAGATGCTCGGACCGCTCCTGGTGAACCCGGAGATCCATCTGGTGAAGGGCTACTACCGCCGCCCGCTGCGGACCGGCGGCACCCAGGACGCCAACGGCGGCGGTCGCGTCACCGAACTCGTCGCCCGTCCGTTGCTGGCCTCCCAGAAGCCCGACCTCACCGCGGTTCTCCAGCCGCTCGGCGGTGAGTACGCAGGCACCCGCGAGATGCTGTCGTCGGTGCCGTTCGCGCCCGGCTACGGCGTGGAGATCGGCCTCCTCATCGACACCTACGACCGGTACGGTCTCGCCGGCATCGGACAGGTCAACCTCGGCGTTCGCACCCACCGCAACCGTCCGCTCATCGAACTCGGCGTCATGAGCCGACAGATCGTCGGCACGCTCATGCGGCGATGCGGCATCGAGGACTCCGGTGTCGGACTCACCCAGTTCACCGCCGAGTCCGACGGCTCGTTCACCCCGCACACCACCGAGGTCTACCTCGAGGACCGTCCGCCGATGAACACGCTCCGCTCCGTCGATGCCAAGGTGATGGCCTCCTAAGCGATCTCGTAGGGCACCGACGACCACTCGACCCCGGCGACACCGTGACACGCCTTCGGCGTGACGCAGTGTCGCCGGGGTTCGTGTGGGGCCTCGCCTCCGGACGGGGCGGACTGCCGCGGGGCCACCCGACGCCGGTCTGTCAGGATGGGACGTATGCAGACCCTGCTGCTGTACCTGCTGATCATGGCGCTCGTCGCCGGGGCAGTGTTCGCCATCGTCTGGTTCGTGTTCGGGCGCGGGGAGGATCTGCCCCCGGTCGAAACCGACACCACCCTCACCCGTCTGCCGACGGTCGGGATCAGCGGCGACGACGTCCGGGCGCTGCGTTTCATGCAGACGTTCCGGGGTTACAAGCAGTCCGAGGTCGACTGGGCGCTGGCGCGTCTCGCACGCGAGGTCGACGACCTTCGAACGGTCATCGCGCGTCTCCGCGAGCGCGAGTCCAAGACAGGTGTGACCCCTGCCGCGACGAACGTTCCGGACGCTGCCGCAGAAGATGCCGACAACCCCGAGAACAGCCGGGAACAGGCGGTTTACGGCGATCCGGACCCCAATTCCGCCACGCGCGAGGCAGGTCCGTCGATGTCCTCCGACAGGTGATCGGAGCACGTCAGAACCGTGCTTGTGTCGCGCACTCGCATTCGATTGAGACGACGACACGTATCATGTTCAAAGCAGGACACTGTGAAGGGAGCTTGAGAATGGCGGCAATGAAGCCACGTACTGGGGACGGCCCCCTCGAAGCGGCCAAGGAAGGGCGTGGAATCGTTGTCCGGATTCCGATCGAGGGCGGAGGTCGTCTCGTCGTCGAGCTGACCGCCGACGAAGCCGCCGCACTGGGTGAGGAACTCCGCGGGGTCACCGGCTGAACGGAGATCTCGCCGACGTCGTCGAGCTGCTTCGATGCCCGGTGTGTACCGGGCCTTTCGAGACCGCGCCGCCCGGGACCGGGCACGACGAGACTTCCCCGGCCGTAGCCGGGGCCCGGCCGTCACCGCGTGGAGGAACACTCCGCTGCGGTGACGGTCATTCCTTCGACATCGCCAGACAGGGTTATGTCTCACTGCTCGACGGACGTTCGGGTTCTTTACGTGCCGACACGGCGGCCATGGTCGCGGCCCGCGCACGGGTCCACGAAGCCGGCTTCTTCGACCCGGTTCTCGACGCGGTGGCCGAACGGACACGCGAATTCGGCGCGAACGTCGACAAACCCGTCGTCCTGGATGCGGGAGCCGGTGGGGGCCACTACCTTCGCGCCGCGGTGACTGCTCTCACCGGCGCGTCGTCATCTACCGCGGCCCGCGGGATCGGCATCGACCTCTCCAAATTCTGTGCGCGGGCGATCTCCCGCGGCGCTCCGAGTCACGCGGCGATCGTCGCCGACATCTGGCGCGGCCTACCGATCGCCGATGACGCTGCCACCGTTGCGCTCTCGGTGTTCGCGCCACGCAATGCCGCCGAGTTCGCGCGGGTACTGCAGCCCGGCGGAGGTCTTGTGGTCGTCAGCCCGGCCGCGGATCATCTCGCCGAGATCATCGAGCCGATGCAGATGCTGCGCGTCGACTCCGGCAAATCCCAGCGGCTGCAGGCCACCTTCGCCGACGGTTTCGAGGTCGTCGACTCGTCGCCGGTCCGTTCCGTTCTCGAACTCGATGCGCGGACCGTGGGCGACCTCGTCGCGATGGGCCCGTCGGCCTTCCACGCCGAGGACGCCGACATCCGCTCACGTGCTGAGGCATTCGTCGGGGACGGACGGGTGCAGGTGTCGTTGTCGGTCGTCGTCACGACCTGCCGTCCGACCGCCGGGAACTGACCACCTACCGCGCAGGCGGTGCGTCAGCGAAGGACCGAGTTGTACACCCCAAGGGTCTGTTCGGCGATCGTGGCCCACGAGAACTCGGCCTCCGCACGCTCGCGGCCCGCCGCACCCATCGACGTCGCCATCATCGGGTCGGCGACGACAGCGTTCACCGTCTGAGACAGGTCGTGTTCGAAGGTCTGCGGATCGACGGGGTCATAGGGCACCAGCCGGCCGGTGACGTGATCGCGCACCACCTCGGGGATCCCGCCGACCTCCGAGGCCACGACCGCGGTTCCGCAGGCCATCGCCTCCAGGTTCACGATGCCCAGCGGTTCGTACACCGACGGGCACACGAAGACCGATGCCGCGGTGAGGATCTCGCGGATGCGGGGCAGCGGCAGCATCTCCCGGACCCAGTGCACACCGGGCCGGGACGCGGACAGCCTGCCGACCGCCGCCTCGATCTCGGCGCCGATCTCCGGGGTGTCGGGCGCACCGGCGCAGAGCACCAGCTGGACGTCGGGGGCGAAGTCGTGGGCGGCCGCGACGAGATGTGCGACACCCTTCTGCCTGGTGATGCGTCCGACGAAAGCGACGATCGGCCGCTGGGGGTCGACGCCGAGCGCGGTGAGCGTCGACTCCGGCCCGAAGGGGTCGTCGACGGGATACCACTGGGTGGTGTCGATGCCGTTGCGCACCACGTGGACCCGCTCGGGGTCGAGGCGTGGGTAGGTGTTGCAGACGTCGTTGCGCATGCCCGAGCTCACCGCGATCACCGCGTCGGCGTATTCGACCGCGTTGCGTTCGACCCAGCTCGACACCCGGTAACCACCGCCGAGTTGTTCGGCCTTCCACGGGCGTGACGGTTCGAGCGAATGCGCCGTGAGGATGTGCGGGACACCGTACAGCTGCGCGGCGACGTGTCCGGCGAGGCCGGTGTACCAGGTGTGGGAGTGCACGACGTCAGCGCCTTCGGCCCCGACTGCCATGCGCAGGTCGGCGGAGAGTGTCGTGATCGCCGCATTCGCCCCGGCCAGGCCCGGATCCGGTGAATAGACCGCTGCGGTGTCGCGTTCGGCGCCCATGCAGTGCACGTCGACGGTCGCGAGATCGCGTAGGTGACGGACCAATTCGGTGACGTGTACGCCGGCACCGCCGTACACCTCGGGTGGATACTCCCGTGTCATCATCGCCACCCTCATGATGACGACGCTAGTGGCATCGCGGGCAGTTCGCCATCGCTGTGCGAACACGGCCGCGAATCCGTCGGTGCTGTCATCTGGCCGAGGCTGTCGATCGCGGTTAAGTTGGGGGAGTGAGATCACAGCCGCACGTCCTCGGCATCGTCCTCGCAGGCGGCGAAGGCAAACGCCTTTACCCGTTGACAATGGACCGGGCCAAGCCTGCGGTGCCCTTCGGCGGTGCCTACCGGCTGATCGACTTCGTACTGTCGAACCTGGTCAACGCCGGATATGAGCGCATATGCGTGCTGACGCAATACAAGTCGCATTCGCTGGACCGGCACATCTCGCAGACCTGGTGGACGTCGGGTTTCCACGGGGAATACATCACGCCGGTGCCCGCGCAGCAGCGCCTCGGACCCCGGTGGTACACCGGCAGCGCCGACGCGATCTTCCAGTCGATGAACCTCATCACCGATGAACAACCCGAGTACATCGTGGTCTTCGGTGCCGATCACGTGTACCGCATGGACCCGTCGCAGATGGTCGAGGCGCACATCGCGTCCGGTGCCGACGTGACCGTCGCCGGCATCCGCGTGCCACGTGCGGAGGCGGTCGCCTTCGGATGCATCGACTCCGACGCCTCCGGCAAGATCACCCGCTTCCTGGAGAAGCCCGCCGACCCGCCCGGAACCCCGGACGACCCGGACTCGACCTTCGCCTCGATGGGCAACTACGTGTTCACCACCGAGGCGCTCGTCGAGGCGCTGCGCGAGGACGCCGCCGACTCCGACTCCGACCACGACATGGGCGGCGACATCATCCCGGCGTTCGTCGCCCGCGACACCGCCTACGTCTACGACTTCAAGGACAACGAGGTGCCGGGCGCCACCGAGCGCGACAAGGGTTACTGGCGCGACGTCGGAACCCTCGACGCGTTCTACGAGGCGCACATGGATCTCGTGTCCGTGCACCCGATCTTCAACCTCTACAACGGCCGCTGGCCGATCCGCGGCGAGACACACAACCTCCCACCGGCCAAGTTCGTCCAAGGCGGCGTGGCCGAGGACTCGGTGGTCGGTTCGGGCTGCATCATCTCGGGTGGCACCGTTCGCAATTCGGTGCTGTCGTCGAACGTCCTCGTCGAGGACGGGGCGATCATCGAGGGCAGCGTTCTCATGCCGGGCGTACGCATCGGCAAGGGGGCGGTCGTCCGTAAGGCGATCCTCGACAAGAACGTAGTCGTCGGCGACGGCGAGCAACTCGGCGTCGACCCCGACGCCGACCGGGAGCGCTTCTCCGTCAGCGCCGGTGGCGTTGTGACGGTCGGCAAGGGGATTCGGGTCTAGCTGGGGGTCGCGTCAGCCAGTTCTTGACTGCCGAACCTCAACTCGACCGGCAGACGTCAATCGACGTCTGCGGGTCGGGTTGAGGTCGACCAGTGAACACAGGGTCTTGTCAGTCCCGCAGCGCGGCCTGAATCAACTCCGGGATGTCGGCGTCGGTGTCCGGGGGGAGGCCGTCGATGGGCCACCACTGCAGGTCCACCGATTCCTCGCTGCGTTCGAACTGTGGCAGACCGCCGTCGGCGGTCGGGGCCGCGACCACCCGGTAGCGCACGTCGAGATGCCGGGTCGGCACTCCCAGCGAGCAGGTGATCGGGTGGGTGTGCAGATGGACGATGCCACCGCCGGCGCCGACCTGGTCGAGATCGAGCCCTGGGATGCCGGATTCCTCGCGGGCCTCCCGCAGCGCGGCGGCGGCCAGGGTCTCGTCGGATGGTTCGCAGTGTCCGCCGAGCTGGATCCACTTGCCGACGCGGGGATGCAGGGTCAGCAGGACATGGCTGCGGTCGGCGTCGAAGACGATGGCCGACCCGGTGAGATGGCCTGCCGCACAGGCCCGCAGGCACGCGTCGGGGGTGGCGGCGAGGAACGCGAGATAGGCATGCCGAAGACTGTCCTGCCCCGAGTCGGGCGCCTGCCACGCGGTCAGTGCCCCGACAGCTGAGGCATGCAGGGATTCCGCACTCACAGTTCGATCACCCATTCGTCGGTCGGCGCCGCGTCGCGCAGCGGAGCAGCCTCGAGAGGGTGCCCGACGGCGACGGCACCCAGCGGCTCCCACGACGCGTCGAGTTCGAGAACACGACGCACGGTCGGCGCGGCGAAGATCGTGGAGCCGACCCAGCAGCTACCGATCTCGCGGACCGACAACGCGATCAGCAGACTCGCCACCGCGCCGCCCGCGGCCACCGTGAACATGGTGTGCTCGGCCGCGTTGCGTCGGTCGTCGGGGTAGTCGTGCACTCCGTCGGGCACCAGGAACGGGATCACCAGTTCCGGTGCGTCATACAGGATCTGCCCACGACGGAGTCGCTTCTCGATCGATTCGGGTGTCTTGGAATCGGCTTCGAGGTCGGCACGCCATTCGGCGGTCATCGCGTCGAGCAGCGCACGACGCCGCTCATCAGACCGCACCCACACGAACCGCACCGGATGGGTGTGGTGCGGCGCGGGCGCGGTGAGGGCCTCGCCCAGCGCGGCGCGCAGCAGTTCCGGGTCGACTGGCCGGTCGTCGAAGGCCCGTACGGAGCGTCGGGTACGGATGGCCTCCCGACGGCCCAGCGCGATCGCCTCCTCGGTGCCGAGCCGGAACAGATCCTCCTCGGCGGGACGGATCAGGTCGGCGGCGGTCGAACCGTCGTCGACGGGCGCGAACCCGCGTACGACGGCCACCGGCACGGCGGCGAGCTTGCCCTTGACCAGGTCCGCGGCCGCGGACAGTTCGTCGGCGACCGCGATGTCGGTCACCACCAACGGGTTCCCGTAGTCGTCGGTGCCGCCGTCGTAGGGATGGGTGACAGCGATACCCGCCGACCCGATCGCGACATCGGTCTGCCCGGTGCGCCAGGCACGCCCCATCGTGTCGGTGATGATCACCGCGACCTCGAGACCGACACGCTCGGCGATGGCGGTGCGCAGTCGTCTCGCGCTGCCGTCGGGGTCCTCGGGGAGCAGGGCCAGCTGGTCGGAGCGGACGTTGGAGCCGTCGATCCCGGCTGCTGCCTGGACCAGACCCAGACGGTTCTCGGTGATCAGCGTGCGGTTCTTGCGGGCGAGTACCCGCACCGACTCGGCCTCGACGAGCTTGCGCCGCAGCGCATCACGCTCCTCGGGATCGGCCGGCGCATCGACCATGCGGCCCTCGGCCTTGGAGATGATCTTGCTGGTCACCACCAGCACATCTCCGGATTCCAACCATGGTGCGGCGGCGAGGATCTCGGCGGCGACGTCGGATTCGGCAGTGAACTCGGGGAGCCCGCTGACCGGCCGGATCTCGAGGCCACCCGGGGCGCGGTGATCGGCGAGGTCACTCACTCGGTGCCCGCGTTCTGTTCGGGCATGGCCACGTCGACGAGTGCGCAGGCAGCGCGGATCATCTGCGCGGTGGCCTGGGGGTCGGTCATCAGCAACGGTGCGGAGCCGATGGCGATCCCGTCGACCTGCGCGCTGTCGCCCTCGGCGATCAGCCAACCGTCGAGGATGCCGTTGCCGCTACGGGCACCGTAGTGGCCGGCGACGGCCTCGGCGGACGACTCGACACCGATCACCGAGAGGCACGCGTCGGCCATGCCGCGCAGCGGCCGGTTGTCGATGATCGGCGAGACACCGACGACCGGGGCCTTGGTGGTGCGCAATGCACTGCGCATCCCGGGAACGCTCACGATCGCGCCGATGCTCACCACCGGGTTCGACGGTGCGAGCAGGATGACGTCGGCGTCGGTGATCGCGTCGAGCACCCCGGGTGCGGGTGTGGTGTCGTCCGATCCCACCTGTGCGAAGCCGAAGGTCGGGACCTGGGCACGGTGGCGCACCCACCACTCCTGGAAGTGGATGGCGACGCGCTCGCCCTCGTCACCGTCCGGCTTGGCGATCACCACATGCGTCTCGTGCCGGTCGTCGGTGACCGGCAGCAGACGCACGCCCGGACTCCAGCGTCGGGACAGGGCAGCGGTCACATCGGACAACCTGTACCCGGCGTCGAGCATCTGGGTACGGATCAGATGGGTGGCGAGATCGCGGTCGCCGAGGCCGAACCAGTCGGGGTCGGCGCCGTAGGCGGCGAGTTCCTCTTTCGCGTGCCAGGTTTCGCCGCGCCTGCCCCACCCGCGTTCCGGGTCGATGCCGTCGCCGAGGGTGTACATGCACGTGTCGAGGTCGGGGCAGATGCGCACACCATGCATCCATGCGTCGTCGCCGACGTTCACGATCGCGGTGATCTGATGTTCGCCGACACCGATCGTGGGGTCGTCGGGATGCGGCGGGAACGGGGTGGTGCCGAGCAGTTCGCGCAGTCCGAGGAGGAAACGCGCGCCCCCCACGCCGCCGACGAGTACGGTCACCTTCACAGCAGGTACTCCTTCACACCGCCACTCTAGTGGTCGGCCACGAGGGCCCGTACGCCGCTGTCGCGCCCGTCCTGCGGGCGGGGAGGAGGGCTCGGGAGTGTGATCTTCACTTCGCCTTCGAGCCGTCGTCGTGTCGAGTCACAGATTTGTCGGCACGCGATGGTAAAGGGAATTCTTCGATTCAACTTGACCGGGACCGCCTCCGGCGTGTCTAATCACATCAGTGTCATTCCGAGTTTGAGATCGAGAACATCTGAGGTCGAGAACCACTGGCCTCCAACGGATTCGATCATATGTTCGAACTTGGTTGAGGGCCGGTGCCGGCAGTGAAGGGGCCGTCGCTCGGGCGCTGTGTACAACGGATGCAGTGAGTCAGTGCACCCCGAGTACAAATGGTGTGGCAGAAATGGTGGGTACGGCAGCACGTCGTGTTCGCAAAGGACAGTCAACGACCAACATCCCGAGCTAGGAGGCGCCGACGATGGCTTTGGACAATCCGATCGGCAATCCGCTTGAACCACATATTCGCCCGCAATTCATCGCAGAGCCGCACGTGATGACATCCACCCCGGAGATCGGCACCGCAGAGTTTCACACCCTTGGACCCGTTGACGATTCGATGATCGGTGGCACCGCGCGTGCGGCCGCACTCGAATCCGTTGGCGGTGCAACCGATCTCGTCGATTCCGACGCAGACGATGCCACCGGCCGCCGTCATCTGGCCTTGGTGCCCAACGACTTCGACGATCTGTTCGACGCCGTCGAGGAGCAGTGGCAGGACCGTGCACTGTGTGCGCAGACCGACCCGGAGGCGTTCTTCCCGGAAAAGGGTGGATCGACACGTGAGGCCAAGCGAATCTGCCAGGGCTGCGAGGTCAAGGCGGAATGCCTGGAGTACGCGCTCCACAACGACGAACGCTTCGGGATCTGGGGCGGTCTGTCGGAGCGTGAACGCCGTCGCCTGAAGCGCGGAATCATCTGAGAGGTCGCCGGAACGGCGTCCTCCGAACAATCGAATTACCCAGTGAGAGCTGGACGCTCGACGCTCAGGCGTCGAACGCGATCATCGACCGCGGATCATTCAGGTCCGCGGTCGATCGTGTCTTCGTCGACGCCCAGATGGGTGGCGACCTGCTGGACGAGGACCTCATGCACGAGCTCGAGGAGATCTGTGCCCTTCTTGGCCCGTGACTCCAGCGGCCGGCGGAACAGGATGATCTGAGCCCGCGTGGGCACCCCGTGGACGTCCATCCCCGCGGGGATCAATCGGGCGAGCGGCACTGCGCCGTCGGCGGTCACCTCGTCGGGCCACTCGACGGTCTCGGGATCGCGTGGGAGTAGTCGCGGGATCTCGTCGACGGCGATGTCGAGTCCGGCCAACTGGTCGTGCCACTGTGCGTCGATCTCGGCGAAGGCCTCGAGTGCGACGGCGTCGAACTCGTCGGAGCGGGTGTTGTAGGCGGGGACGTTCTGCGGCAGCAGCGGGGATCGCAGGCCGCGGCCACGCCGATCTCGGTACCGTCCGACCCGGCGTCGGCCACGACGGATTCCCGGCTGGCCGATCGAGCCGCGCGGCGTCGGCTTCGGGTGGATGCGCATGGCGCGAGTCTATGAGGTCACGGTGGTCTCTGTCTCCCCGCCTGCCCCCGTTCTGAGCGTGTCGAGTCCGTGGTTGCGGACAGTGGGGGCTAATCTCGTCACGTGAAGCTTCCCCGTCTGTGCTGCCGACCCGGCTGCGCCCGATCCGCGGTGGCTACCCTGACCTTCGTCTACGCCGAATCGACTGCGGTGATCGGTCCGCTGGCGACCTCGCAGGAGCCGCATTCCTGGGATCTGTGCGACGACCACGCTCGACGGATCACCGTCCCGCGGGGCTGGGAGATGCTGCGTAGTGAGCGGGGATTCTCGGTGCCCGCCGAGGACCACGAGCTGACCGCCCTCGCCGAGGCCGTCCGCGAGGCCGGCGCCGTCGCCGGAGGTGGACGCCCGGGTTTCATCGACAGCGGGCCCCGCGGCCGTAACTCCGACCGGACGTCGGCCGACTCTCTCGATGCCTTCGACTCGCGAGCTCTCGACGAGGCGCGTGCGGCCGACGCTGCATACGACGCCGCCCTCGCCGATCGCCGCAGCGGCCGTCATCGCGCCGGCCCCGTCGACTCGCCGTCACAGCCGTCAGCAACCCCGGGTGCGCCCCGCCACCAGACCCGACCCCGGCCGGGTCGCCGCGGACATCTGCGGGTACTTCCGGATCCGGTCGACTGACCGCACACCACCACGCGGGGGGCGTGGAAGCCGGTGTCGTTGTCGGGGGCCGCGGCCGTTCGTACTCCGGTCCTGCGCCTCTCCGGGGGTCGAACGAGTGACTGTGTCGCGTACCCGGGCGTGTGTCCCCGCGGCTGGCTACGCTGGTCCCATGCGTACCGGTACACCCGACCTCGATGACGCCGAGGAGCTGTTCTCTGCGGACGTCGACGGGCTCTTGCGGGCCGTCGCGCTCGCCGGGGCTCAGGTTCGTGCCACCGCCGAGGCGGTCCGTGAGGGCGTACTGTCCCCGCTCGCGGATCTGCGGCCCCGCAGCGTCGTGATCGTCCACGGCTCCAGTGAGGTCTCGCATCGGGCGGCCGAGCTGGGGGTCGCCACCCTCGCCGCGCGCGTCGACGTCCCGGTCGTGACGGGTCCCGTCCTGCCGGGGTGGGTCGGTCCGCTCGACGTGGTGGTCGTGGCCGGTGAGGATGCGGGTGACATGGCGCTGGCCGATGCCGCCGCGCGTGGGCTGCGCCGTCGGGCGGAGGTGGTCGTCGCCGCACCCGTCGCCGGTCCCCTCCGAGATGCGCTGGGCGGCAACGGGATCGATCTCTCCCCGCGGTTCGACGTCGAGCCGCGGTTCCGGTTCGTCGGATTCGTCGCCGCGCTGCTCGCGGTGTTCGGCGGTCTCACCCAGGTTCGGGTGACCGGCCCGGTGCCCGCACTCGACGACCTGGCCGATGCGCTCGACGCCGAGGCGTCGGGCTCGCACCCGTCGCGGGAGACCTTCCACAACCGGGCCAAGTCCCTGGCTGTCCGCGTGCAGGGGCGTCCTTCCGTGTGGACATCGGATTCGCCGGCGGGTTCGGTGCTGGCCGTTCATGCCGTGACGAGTCTTCTCGCCTTCGCCGGGATCGTCGGTGCCGTCGCCGAACTCGGCGACGTGGCACGGATGTCCCGGCTCCTGGATTCGCGACCCGGCACTGCGCCGGCTATCGATTCGATCTTCTACGACCCGGAGTTCGACGGTCCGGCGCAGGAGCCCGCTCCGCGCATCCTGGTGGTGTCGACCGCCCGTCGTGAGTGGTACACCCGGCAGCGGGTGATGGGGCTCGGCGACGTCGACCTGGTGGTCGGCGCCGACGAGGGAGACACGTTGCCGCAGAACGGCGGGCAACCGTGGGACGACCGACGGCCGGTGCCGGGTGAGGACCCGGTGGCCGACGGGCCCGGCGACCTGCTCGATTTCCTGGTCGCCGCCTTGCGGGTCGAGATGGCGGCGGTGTATCTCCGCCTGATTGGGAACACGGTGCAATGAGGATTCTCGACGGAGTGGTGCGCCCCTACGCGTGGGGCTCACGAACAGCCATCGCGTCGATCCAGGGGAGGCCTGTCCCGTCGGCGCATCCGGAAGCCGAGTTGTGGTTCGGCTCGCATCCGGCGGGCTCGGCGCGGTGCGTCGACCCCTCGGGTCCGGAGCAGGACCTGGTCGAAGTGATCGACGCCGATCCGGTGGCGACCCTCGGCGCGGCGAGCGCAGCCGAGTTCGGCAACCGACTGCCGTTCCTGCTCAAGGTCCTCGCCGCCGAGGAGGCGTTGTCGTTGCAGGCGCACCCGTCCGCGGACCAGGCGCGCGAGGGGTTCGAGCGGGAGAACGCCCGCGGCCTGGCTCTCGAGGCCCGTGACCGCAACTATCGCGACCCGTGGCACAAACCGGAGCTGATCGTCGCCACGACGCCCTTCGACGCGCTGGCCGGTTTCCGTGATCCGCACAAGACCGTCGCCCTGCTGCGCGAACTGCAGGTCAGCGAACTCGACCACTACCTGGGAATGCTGGCCGGACAACCCGATTCCGAGGGTTTGCGGGCGGTGTTCACCACGTGGCTGACGCTGCCGGAGTCGTCGATCCGGCAACTCGTTCCCGCGGTCCTGCACGGCGCGATCGAGGTGTTGAGCGCGGGCCGCACGGAGTTCGCCGCCGAACTGCGCACGGTGTGTGAGCTCGGTGAGGACTACCCGAACGATCCCGGTGTGCTCGCCTCGCTGCTGCTCAATCACGTGCATCTCGAACCGGGGCAGGGTCTGTACCTGCCCGCCGGCAACCTCCACGCCTACCTACGGGGCACCGGTGTCGAGATCATGGCCAACTCCGACAACGTCTTGCGCGGCGGCCTCACGCCCAAGCACATCGACGTGCCGGAGTTGTTGCGCGTCCTCGATTTCACCCCCGTCGATGCTGCCCAGATGGCGCCGCCGGTGCGCATGGTCGGCGCCGAACGCGTCTACCTCACGCCGGCGCCGGAGTTCCGGCTGTCGCGGATCGAGTTGGACGGCACCGGATTACACCACTCGTCGTCGATCTGCTTCGACATGCCCGGACCGCAGATCCTCGCCGTACTCAGCGGCGCGGTCGAGGTCCGCCCCGCGGACGGTGCGCCGCTGACCGTGAAATCGGGTCAGGCTCTGTGGATCACGAACGAGGACCCGGACGTGATCGTGCGGGCCGCCTCGGCGCGCGCGGTCTTCTACCGCGCGCTGGTGCCGGTCGCGGTGTCGGCCGCCGAAGGTGTGTCGGCGTCCGCGCCGGCCGCGGTGACCGCCACCGACTGAGCCCCGCTATCGCCGGACCGGCGCCGCGGGTGTCTGCGCGGCGGGCTCCGGATACCCGCCGATGAGATTCCATTCGTCCGGGGTCGCGACCATCGTCACCAGCACCGGCTGACCGCCGGCGTCGAGCGAGAGGTCTTGTGGCGCACGCGCATTCTGGGTCAGGGCAACGGTGGGGGCGTGGGTCGGCTCGTGGACGCCGGGAGCGGACACGATCATCCGCGTCGTATCCGGTTGCGGTGACGGGGGAGTGACGCCGTCGACGATGACGAGCGCGGGCCCCGGCCGGGCCGGTGTGCGGTCGCCGGCGAGTGACAGTGCGCTCGGGTCGGCGACGGCGCGGACCAGCGGTGCCCAGCGATGCGGGCGGTCGGAGTGGACGCGCACCGAGGCGCCGACGGCGACCGCTCGCAGCGCGATCTGTGCGACGACGTGGATACCGGCGGCGACCGACACGGTGGCGATGCCGGGACCGACCAGTCGGGTGGCGACGGCGCGACCCGTGTGGTCGGCGCCGATCAGCTGACCACATCCACCGGCCGGGAGGCGGACCGCGCCGAGGAAGGCCTGCGCGTCCTCGCCGGTGAGCGTCGGCAGGTTCCGGTCCAGGCGGGCGGGGGTCGCGATGGGGAGACTGACGGAGAGGGCGTCGAACTGTCGGCCGTCGAGCGGCCGCAGACCGGCCGGCCACGAGGGCACCGACCGGTGCGCATCCGGGAACTCGTTGAATCGCACGAATGCGGAGACCTCGACCTCGGGCCGTCCGTTGCGATGGCGGCGGTCGGCGGTGACGTGCCGGAGTCGAACGGTGAGGGTGGTGGAGACGGCCGAGTTCACCCACACGTCGCGGACGACGGTCGGCAGCGCATCCGGTTCCACTGCGGCACTGCGGATGCGGAGCCCGGAGACCCCGACCGATTCCCATTCCTCGGTCAGCAACCCGATGCCGGCGCCCTCGGTCAGTTGGGTGGTGACCGAGGTGATCTGCGCGGCGGACAGGATGGTGGTGGCCAGTCCGTGTTCGGCAAGGCGTTTGGCCACCCGGCGGGTCGTGACCGTCGCGGTCCGCAGGGCGCCGGTTGCGCCGCCGCCGCGTCGCGCCACGGCGTCGGGGCATTTGAGCGGATCGAGCCGCAGCACGACGAACACCGAACGCTGTGCCGTCGCCGACAATGGGCCGAGGGTGCGGTCGTAGGTCGCCGGTGCCACACCCGAACCCCACATGCGCACACCGTGACTGATGATCTCGATCGAGCTGAGCGCGATGTCGTATCGGTCGATGCACTCGGCGAGGACGTCGAGGGGGACGAGTTGGCCGTTCTCGTCGCCGAGGGTGCTGTTGCCCGGGGTCAGATAGGTGACCGCGGGGCCACCCGGGTCCACGCGGACCACGGTGACCAGGGTGTCGCCGACCCAGCGGGCGCCGATGGTCGTGGGGGTCGACGACCGGCGTGCCGACGGCCGGGTCGAGGGCCCGGACATCGGGACGTCGAACGGGGCGGGGTTGAGGTCGGCGTCGCTCCGGCGCATCCGCGACCAGGAGAACGACATCCGCGCGGCGAGCCGGCTGAACAGAGACTGCCGACCGCCCACGCTCACCAGCCCGGCCGCGATCACCGCCGCCACGATCAGGGCCGGCAGCCCCCACGCGCTCCCGGACAACGCCCACACGACGAGGCCGAGGGCCAGGATCACCTCGATCACCACGAGTGTGCGCAATCCCGACGCGCGCGTGTTCCGATCCACGATCCCCCCTCGATCCCGGCGCCGCGCCCCACGCGGCTCGCCCGTCGGTGTGTCCACAGGCGGCGAAGCCCCACACGTGGGGGGCTCATATGTCGGTTAGGCTACTACCGCGCGGCAGGGGGTACGCCGCAGGAGATCACAACCGATCCACACCGACGCCCGTTCGCGGGCGCGTGCTGGTCGGTGCGGACAGGGGGAGTCGTGGCACGTCAGCTGACGAC
This sequence comes from Gordonia rubripertincta, assembly GCF_038024875.1. Classification (NCBI taxonomy): domain Bacteria; kingdom Bacillati; phylum Actinomycetota; class Actinomycetes; order Mycobacteriales; family Gordoniaceae; genus Gordonia; species Gordonia rubripertincta. The sequence goes on along the minus strand of NZ_CP136136.1, from coordinate 4,984,629 downwards.
CAAGGCTCAGGTCAACGGCTATCGGTTCCTGATCAAGCGACTCGAGCACGCGCTCGTGCGCCGCGACGTGCGGATGCTCCACGACCCGATGCGGTCCCAGCTGCAGGCACTCGTGGTCGGAACCGTCCTCGGCCTGCTCGTCCTCGGTGGTTGCGGAGTGTACGGCCTCGTCCGGCCGCAGGGATCGGTCGGCGACGCCTCCATCGTCGTCAGCAAGAACAGCGGCAGCACCTATGTCCTCCTCGAGGACACCCTGCACCCGGTGCTCAATCTCGCCTCGGCCCGGCTCATCACCGGGAGCTCCGAGAAACCGACGTCCGTGGCCGACACCAAACTCGAGCCCTACCCGCGCGGCCCGCTGCTCGGTATCCCGGGTGCGCCCGCGTCTTTGCCGGGTTCGGCGCACAAGAGCACCTCGATGTGGACTGTGTGTGACTCGTCGACGGTCTCGTCGGACACCGCGAGCGAGTCGATCCGACAGGCGGTCATCGCCGACGAACCCGTGCTGGGGTCGTCGACCGTGGAGACCGCCCGTCCCGAGGACGCTGTGCTCGTCCGCACCGGCACCGAGACCTTCTTGATCTATCAGCTGTTCCGCGACGGGGCCTGGAGCCCGGTCCGGGCGGCAGTCGACACCGACAGTGCGCCGGTCATGCGCGCACTCGGCCTCGACGGCGTGACACCACGCCGGATGACCCCGGGCCTGCTCAACAGCTTCCCGCTCGTCGAACCGTTGGAAGTGCCCACCGTTACGGGTGCCGGGCAACCGGGCGCAGTCGGCTCGACGACCGTCGGGTCGGTTGTGAAGTCGGTCGACGTCGACGACGAGACGACCTATCACGTCGTGCTCCGCGGCGGTGTCCAGGAGATCAGTGCCCCCGCCGCCGAGATCCTGCGTCTCGCCGACCGCGAGGGTGCGGCGCCCGTCAAGACGGTAGCGCCCGGCGAGCTCGCCACCCTGAACGTGGTGGAGGAGTTGCCGATCGGTGATTTCCCCCAGGTCAATCCGTCGATGCGTGGCCTCTCCGCCGATCCGACCCTGTGCCGCAGCTGGTCTCGCGGCACCGACGATCCGCGGGCCGAAACCGCGCTGCTGGCCGGTCGCGCGCTTCCACTGGAGTCCGACGCCCGGCCGGTACGCCTGACGTCGGCCGACGGTGACGGGCCCGGACTCGACGAGGTCTATCTGCCGCCGGGCTCGGGGGAGTACCTACAGGTGACGGGCAACGAAGCCGACAGTGCCCGCACCGAATCGCTGTTCTACGTCAACGATTCGGGTGTGCGCTTCGGGATCCCGGATCTCGAGACGGGTGGGACCCTGGGGCTCGGCGACTCGCCTTCGCGCGCACCGTGGTCGGTGGTGTCGCTGCTCGCGCCGGGTCCGACGCTGTCCCGGGACGCCGCGCTGGTCGCCCACGACGGTCTGAAGACGGCCGCGATCGAGCCGGCGGGGGAATAGTCGACCCGCTCGTCGTCGGTCGTCATCGTGCCGCGCCGGGTGCCGACGCGCGCTCGGCGGTGTCCCGGTCCTCGACGGCCGCGGCGACCTGTTCGGTTGCCGCGCGGATGAGATCGCCGTACGCCCCGGCGGGAAGCGCGGACATGTGCTCGCGGGCTGCCTCGACGTGCCGACGTGCCGCGTCGAATGAACCGAGCCGTCGGAACCCGTCGGCGAGGTTGAGGTGGAGAGACGGGTAGAACGCTGCGACGTCGAGCGCGGCGTGATGGGTCCGGGCGCGTTCGTCGCCGACGGCCTCGGTGATCGCCTCCATCATCGGGTCGGTGGCTGATGTCATGTCGGAATCTCTTCTCGGGCGGGTGCCGGCTCCTGCGCGGCGGCACGTCCACCGCCGGGCGGCGTGTGGTCGGCGGCCGGCGATGGTCCGGCCCCGGGCGGCGCGATCGGCATCACCAGGGTGGTGAGATCACCACGGTCCGCGGAGCGGATGGTGGCCGGCAGATCGTGACCGCGGAAGTCGACGAGCACATCGGCGCCGATCGCGGAGATGATGGCGGGATACAGAGTGATCATCTCGAACCAGAGATCGAGCGATGGTCCCCGTACGGTCGCCGGTATCCGGGCTTCGTTGTCCGAAAACAGGTTCCGAAGTGTCATCGTGGACCGTCCGACGACGAGCCCGATCTGATCCGCGTCCCGGTGCTCGAGCGCGCGCAGGAACGCGGTGGTGGGGATCTGGACGCGCGTGGTCACCGGTGGGAGCGCCTCCAGCATGGCGCGGTGGTCGGGGAACGGTTCGGCGAGGAGACGGCAGGACCGGTCGCCACGGTCGCTGAGCCGCAACCACATCTCGTTCTCGGTGGCGTCGATCTCGACCCGCGGGCTGCGCCGGAGGTCGGCGAGGGCATTGCGCAGATCGGTGCCGTCGACCGTCGCGGCCCAGGTCGTCGGTCGGGAACTCGACGGCACCATGGTGCGGGTGGCGAGGCGGTATCGATCGGTGGCGGTGACGGTCAGGCCGTCCGGGCCGGCGTCGAAACGCACCCCGCCGAGTACCGCGATGTCCGGGTCGGCGGTGGTGGCGGTGAGGACCTGCCCGATCGCCGCTGCCAATACCGGACCGCTGAGCGCCGCGACCGGCTCGGTGGATCGGGTGAGGAGAGAGTCCTTGATCCGGAGTGCGTGTCGCCGAGCGGCTTCGGCGTCGTCGATGACGGCGTCCACGTGCTCGTCCACGAGACGGATCGCTTCGTCGGGGTCGGCGTCGAGTGCCTTTCCGACCGCCGCCAGCGACATACCGATCTCGCGCAGCCGGCGAAGTAGCACCGCACGGTGGAGCTGGTCGTCTCCGTAGAACCGGTATCCGGTCGTCGGTGCGACCTGAGCCGGCCGCAAGAGGCCCGCGTCACCGTAGAAACGCAGGGCGCTGGCGGTGAGCCCGCATCTCTGTGCGAACGAACCGATCGGCATCAGGTCTGGGCTGGTCACCCTCACATCATCGGGCTTCCATCTACGTGAAGGTCAACCCCTGAGCGGCGATCAGGTCAAGGGTCCGCCCACGATGTTGCCGACGATGCCGCGGATGATGTTGGTGCCGTCCTCGCCGCGCAGTTCGTCGTACCAGGCAGCTGTTTTCGCCGGGTCCTTGCCATGGGTGACGTCCGAGCGCTTGCGCGCGCGGAGCACGAGCTCGCCGGCGCGTTCGGTGCGTGCGGACTCGTAGGCGCTCAGGGCGGCGACCGGATCGTCGGGGTGGTCGCGGAAGGCGAACTGCAGGGCTATCGCGTCCTCCATCGCCGAACAGCCGCCCTGCCCGATGTCGGGGGTGGTGTTGTGTGCGGCATCGCCGAGCACGGCGACGCGTCCCCTGACCCAGGTGTCGAACGGGTCGAGGTCGAGGATCTCGACCCGGTTGGTCGTCGCGGGGTCGAGTTTCGCGATGAGGGTCTGAACGCCGGGCGCCCAGTCGGCGAACTCCGCGGCGAGGACCTCGCGCGCGGTGCCGCGTTCGAACGGAACGCCCTGGGGCATCGGGACGTCGAAGAAGAAGTAGAAACGGTTGCCCGCCACCGGCATCACCGACACTCGACGCGAATCACCCACGTAGGTCGTCCATTCGGTGGCGGGTCCGATCTTCTCGTCGACCTCGACGAGTCCATTGAAGTTGACGTATCCCGCGTAGCGCCGCGTCACCGGGCCGGCGAGCACGTACTCGCGGGTCAGTGACTTCGCCCCGTCGGCGCCGATCACGATGTCGGCGGAATCGGTGGAGCCGTCGGCGAATTCGACGGTCGCGCGATCCGGGCCATCATGGACGGCCACCATCTTCTTGCCGAAGTGGATGTCGTCGTATCCGTAGGCGTCCATCAGCATCTGCTGCAGTTCGGCGCGCGCGATCGGGTACGGCCGCTGACCCACCTCGTCGATGAGCGGCTGCATGCTGAAGCGGCACATGATGTCACCGCTGAAGCCGTCGACGTAACTCATCGAGTCCATGGTGCCGCCCAGTTCGGCAGTCTCCTTCTCCAGACCGAGGTGGTTGAGGCACTTGACCCCGTTGGACCACACCGAGATCGCCGCGCCCACGGGCTTGTTCTCGGTCACCTGCTCGTAGACCTCGACGTCGACACCGAGCTGCTTGAGGGCGATGGCCGCCGACATGCCGCCCATACCCGCGCCGACGACCACTGCCTTCACACTCACCACCGCTTCCACGAGATCACCCGCCGACCACTCGCGCCGGCACGACACCCCAGGCTAAGTCGCGGCCGACGGTGGCGCGCGGCGAGACACCTCGTCCGGCCGACGAGAGGACGGGGTCGCAGGTGTCAGTGCGAGCTGCGGGAGGTCACGAGTGCGGTGACCATCTCCTGCCACTGTGTGGTGATGGTCTCGAGATCGAGGCCGACCTCCACCATCAGATATCGGACCGATCCGGCGGCGAGCGGTGCCTGCACGGCCAGCGACATGAAATCGAGCTCGTTCGCGAAACCCAACTGCCGGAGCAAGATTTGGACGTGCTGGGTCGACGCGCGGCCCACCGGATGGGTCATGAAGTCGTCGGCGGCCGCCCCGGCCTCCAGCAGGATGTCGAGGTGGTCACAGGTGAGTTTGAGGCGGGCACGGCCATAGGCCAGCAACCGGTCGAGCGGCGGTGCGCCGGGTCCCAGGGGTTCGGGCCCGGACAAGTAGGCCTGCTGCATCTCCGATTCGGAGTGATCGAGGAGTGCGAGCATCAGCCCGGTGCGGTTGCCGAAGCGGCGGAACACCGTGCCCTTGCCCACGCCGGCCTCGCGGGCGACCGCCTCCATGGTCACCGCGGCGGCGCCGTGGTGATCGATCAGGTTCTTGGCGGCAGCCAGCAGCAGACGCCGATTACGCGCGGCGTCGGCACGTTCGGTCCCCGAGGTGTTGAAGGAGATATGGAGAGGGGAGTGGTCTGGGCCGTTCGGCACGTGATGAGGGTAACTCTTCACCCGGCTCGGGAATCAATCGGACCCGGGTCCGGTTCCTTGGTGCGTATCTCCGGTCCATCGGGCCGGTTCCCTCGTCGAAAGGAACGACATGTCGGATCGAGTTGTCGAACTGGTAGCCCTCGTCGGGAGCCTCCGTGCCGCCTCCGTCAACAAGCAGCTGGCCCACGTCGCCGCCGACAATGCTCCCGCCGGTGTTCACATCACCGTCGTCGACCACCTCGGTTCGCTGCCGTTCTACAGCGAGGACATCGACGTGGAAGGTCAGGTCGACGCGAGCGTGACCGCCCTGCGCGAGGCCGTGGCCAAGGCGGACGGCGTCCTCATCGCGACCCCCGAGTACAACGGCACCATCCCGGCCGCGCTGAAGAACGCCATCGACTGGCTCTCGCGTCCCTACGGCGCCGGCGCGCTGGGCGGCAAGCCGGTGGCCGTGCTGAGTGCGGGCCTCGGCCAGTACGGCGGACAGTGGACCCGTGAGGACACCCGCAAGTCGGTCGGTATCGCGGGCGGGCGCGCGATCGAGGAGGCCGACCTCGGTCTGCAGATCCCCGCACTCCCCGAGGGTGGCCTGACCGATCCGACGATCGTGGAGAAGGTCGTCGCATCCGTGACGCGCCTCGTCGACGAGGTCGCCGTCAGCGCCTGATCGTCGTCTCCGACTCTTCGCCCTCCCGACTCTTCGACCCCTCGGCGCCGTACCGGGCCCACGCCCGGTGCGGCGTCGTCGTGTAGGCGAGCTGGGGATTGTGGACTGCCGGTGCACATGTTGTGGAGCACCGCTGGACAACCTGTGAGCGACACGCCGGGCGCGTCCGGGACACGCCGGAATTTCGAATCCTGCACCCCTCCGACCTGCATGTCTTCCACCGATGTTATTCACAACCCCTTGTGGTGCCCAGAAATGTCAGCCACTAGGTGTAGTGTTTGCCCTACCAGTCAGGCGGACAAGAGGAAGTGGACGTAATCCTCCGGGAACGCCAGGAAGACGGTGACTCAGATCACCATCTTCACGCTGGGAAACTGCACGTCACTGGCGATTCCAACGACCCGAGGAGTACCTCTCGATGTCTTCCATCACCGTCTACACCAAGCCGGCATGTGTCCAGTGCAACGCCACCTACAAGGCCCTCGACAAGCAGGGTCTGTCCTACGAGATCGTCGACATCAGCCAGGACCCGGAAGCCCGTGACTACGTCATGGCGCTGGGCTACCTGCAGGCTCCGGTCGTCGTCGCCGGCGACGAGCACTGGTCGGGTTTCCGCCCCGATCGCATCAAGGCCCTTGCCACCGCCGCTGCCTGATCGCCCGCAGTCTGCCGTCACCATCGACCCCGCACGCGGGTGCGATCCGAAGGGGAAGCCGGATCCGCCGCGTCGGGATGTGACAGCCGAGACGAATGTGGCCATCGGGCCCCGATACGGGAAATGGTCACGAAGGTTCCGGCGTTGGAACCACCAGGCGTCCCGAGTGTCGGACGCAACGAGCAATCGTCATCACAATCGGTCACCGTCATCAGGGTTGGAGGGAGACATGTCGGCCACCTCGCCGTTGATCGTCTACTTCTCCTCGGTCTCCGAGAACACCCACCGGTTCGTCGAGAAGCTGGGCATGCGCTCCGTGCGCATCCCGCTGACCGGCGCGCGCGGTGAGTTCAGTGTCGACGAGCCCTACGTGCTGGTCTGTCCGACCTACGGCGGAGGCAAGGCGACGGGGCAACCCGGCGGCTTCGTCCCCAAGCAGGTCATCCGCTTTCTCAACGACGAACACAACCGATCCCTGATCAGGGGGGTCATCGCGGCGGGCAACACGAACTTCGGTGAGGAGTTCTGCTACGCCGGCGACATCATCTCGCGTAAATGTCGCGTGCCCTACCTGTACCGATTCGAACTGATGGGTACCACCGACGACGTCGACCGCGTCCGCGCGGGACTGGCCGACTTCGCGCAGAGCCCGGCGTTCGCAGCTGGTGTGTCGCTGCACCCCACGCCGGCCTGACGCCCCGCCCAGCACGTCGCCACCGGACTGTCACACCCCGCCCATACTCTGCCCACGAGGCACTTGGTAAGCCCCCACTATCCGCAGGAGTCATCTGTCGTGTCGCCCACCGCCGCCGTCTCGGACACCTCTTCAGCAAGCAAGTCGGGCGTGCATGCCGGCCCGTCGGGTCATGAACCCGGCGAGCTCGACTTCCATGCGCTCAACGCGATGCTCAACCTGTACGACGCCGACGGCAAGATCCAGTTCGACAAGGATCGCGAGGCCGCGCGCCAGTACTTCCTGCAGCACGTCAACCAGAACACCGTGTTCTTCCACGACCTCGACGAGAAGCTCGACTACCTCGTCGAGGAGAACTACTACGAGCCCGAGGTCCTCGACAAGTACGATCGCGATTTCGTCAAGGGGCTGTTCAAGCACGCCTACGACAAGAAGTTCCGCTTCCCGACGTTCCTCGGGGCGTTCAAGTACTACACGAGCTACACGCTCAAGACCTTCGACGGCAAGCGCTACCTCGAACGCTTCGAGGACCGCGTCTGCATGGTGGCGCTGACGCTGGCCGACGGCGACACCGCCCTCGCCCGCAACCTCGTCGACGAGATCATCTCCGGCCGCTTCCAGCCGGCCACCCCGACCTTCCTCAACTCGGGCAAGAAGCAGCGCGGCGAGCCGGTCTCGTGCTTCCTGCTTCGCATCGAGGACAACATGGAGTCGATCGGCCGCTCCATCAACTCGGCACTGCAGCTGTCCAAGCGCGGTGGCGGAGTCGCCTTGCTGCTCTCCAACATTCGTGAGCACGGCGCCCCGATCAAGAAGATCGAGAACCAGAGCTCGGGTGTCATCCCCATCATGAAGCTCCTCGAGGACTCCTTCTCCTACGCCAACCAGCTCGGCGCGCGTCAGGGTGCGGGCGCGGTCTACCTGCATGCCCACCACCCCGACATCTACCGCTTCCTCGACACCAAGCGCGAGAACGCGGACGAGAAGATCCGCATCAAGACACTGTCGCTCGGCGTGGTCATCCCGGACATCACGTTCCAGCTGGCCAAGACCAACGACGACATGTATCTGTTCAGCCCGTACGACGTCGAACGCGTCTACGGTGTGCCGTTCGCCGACATCAACGTCACCGAGCGCTACCACGAGATGGTCGAGGATCGTCGTATCCGCAAGACCAAGATCAAGGCGCGCGAGTTCTTCCAGACCCTTGCCGAGTTGCAGTTCGAGTCGGGCTACCCGTACATCATGTTCGAGGACACGGTGAACCGGTCCAACCCGATCGACGGCAAGATCACCCACTCCAACCTGTGCTCGGAGATCCTGCAGGTCTCGACGGCGTCAACGTTCAACGATGACCTGTCCTACTCCCATGTGGGCAAGGACATCTCGTGCAACCTGGGGTCGCTGAACATCGCCAAGACGATGGACTCGCCCGACATCGGCCAGACCATCGAGACCGCGATCCGCGGGCTCACCGCGGTGAGCGACCAGACGTCGATCACCTCGGTGCCGTCGATCGAGCACGGCAACAACAACTCTCACGCCATCGGTCTCGGCCAGATGAACCTGCATGGCTACCTGGCCCGCGAGCGCATCTTCTACGGGAGCGACGAGGGCATCGACTTCACGAACATCTACTTCTACACGGTGCTCTTCCACGCGCTGCGTGCGTCGAACCGGATCGCCCGTGAGCGCGGCCAGGCGTTCACCGGCTTCGAGAAGTCGAAGTACGCGTCGGGTGAGTTCTTCGACAAGTACACCAACAAGGTGTGGGAGCCGGAGACCCAGAAGGTGCGGGACATCTTCGGGCAGGCCGGGATTCACATCCCGACCCAGGACGACTGGCGTGAGCTGAAAGAGGCCGTCCAGCGCGACGGCATCTACAACCAGAACCTGCAGGCCGTCCCGCCGACCGGTTCGATCAGCTACATCAACCACTCGACCAGCTCGATCCACCCGGTTGCGGCGAAGATCGAGATCCGCAAGGAAGGCAAGATCGGCCGCGTCTACTACCCGGCGCCGTACATGACGAACGACAACCTGGAGTACTACCAGGATGCGTACGAGATCGGGTACGAGAAGATCATCGACACCTACGCCGCGGCGACGCAGCACGTCGACCAGGGCCTGAGCCTGACGCTGTTCTTTAAGGACACAGCCACCACGCGCGACGTCAACAAGGCGCAGATCTACGCATGGCGCAAGGGGATCAAGACGCTGTACTACATCCGTCTCCGACAGATCGCGCTCGAGGGGACCGAGGTGGAGGGCTGCGTGTCATGCATGCTGTGACCCTCTGCGCCACCGCGCCTTTCAGTACTCCCGGCCCCCACACCCCCCGTTAGACGAGGAACAGTGATGACCTCCACCGAAAGCCACAGCCCCGCCGACGGCACCCCCATCAAGCTGGTCAGCCGGGTCTCGGCGATCAACTGGAACCGCGTCCCCGACGAGAAGGACGCCGAGGTGTGGGATCGCCTCACCGGCAACTTCTGGCTGCCGGAGAAGGTGCCGGTGTCCAATGACATCCCGTCGTGGGGCACGCTGACCGAGTACGAGAAGCAGCTCACCATGCGGGTCTTCACCGGCCTGACCCTGCTCGACACCATCCAGGGCACAGTCGGCGCGGTGTCGCTGATCCCGGACGCCACCACTCCACACGAGGAGGCGGTGCTCACCAACATCGCGTTCATGGAGTCGGTCCATGCAAAGTCCTACAGCTCGATCTTCTCGACCCTGTGTTCCACCAAGGAGATCGACGAGGCCTTCCGCTGGTCGGAGGAGAACGAGAACCTGCAGCGCAAGGCGCGCATCGTCATGGACTACTACCGTGGCGACGACCCGCTCAAGCGCAAGGTCGCCTCGACGCTGCTCGAGTCGTTCCTGTTCTACTCGGGCTTCTACCTGCCGATGTACTGGTCGAGCCGCGCCAAGCTCACCAACACCGCCGACCTGATCCGCCTGATCATCCGTGACGAGGCCGTCCACGGTTACTACATCGGCTACAAGTACCAGCGCGGCCTCGAGACACAGACGCCGGAGCGTCGTCAGGAGCTCAAGGACTACACCTTCGAGTTGCTGTTCGAGCTGTACGACAACGAGAGCGACTACACCGAGGCGCTCTACGACGAGGTCGGGCTCACCGAGGACGTCAAGAAGTTCCTGCGCTACAACGCCAACAAGGCGCTGATGAACCTCGGCTACGAGGCGATGTTCCCGAAGGACGAGACCGACGTGAACCCGGCGATCCTGTCGGCCCTGTCGCCCAACGCCGACGAGAACCACGACTTCTTCTCGGGGTCGGGCAGCTCGTACGTGATCGGCAAGGCCGTCAACACCGAAGATGAGGACTGGGACTTCTAGATCGTCGTTCGGCTCGGGGGATCCGAGTCGAACGAGTGCAACACCGAACCGCTCCGAGGTTTATCCCGGAGCGGTTTGTGTCTTGTGCGAGCTTCTCACTGCGGAATAGCAACTGCAAGAGAGGTGCTTGGTGGAACGCGCTCTTGCTGTTCGTCCGAGCGGACGATGGTCGTGCTGTATGGGCGCCGGTACGGTAGCGGAATTCGTAGAGGCCGAGGTGATCTGCGTCCCAAGTGCGGACCTCGGCACCGTCCTCCCAAGAAGGAGTTCCGCGTGCGCTCACCAAAACCCTTGGCTTCGAGCCTTTCGAGGTTGTTCTTTGCCGCAGTCTGTGCGTACGCCCTGGTCTTCGGTGGGCAGATGCTTGTCTCCCCACAGGCGGACGCTGCGGTCCAATGTCGAACAGCTAGTGGTGGATACACGCAAAAGACGGTGACGGGTGCGACAGCATACCGTTTCACGCATACCGCGAGCTTCTGTTTCGATGGGCGGAGGGTGACTCGCGTCTACAACCAGAGCATCGGAATCAACAGCATCGACGCGAACTTCTACTGGCGAGGAATCGTGAACCAGACCCACGGAATTAACGGCAACGGTTCGGGATGGTCCTTTAGGAAGGGGCAGTTAGACAACTGCGTCCTGAAGTACGGTTGCATAGGCACTGGCTATCCGTGGGTCACCCTCAATTTCAAGGGCAATGGCGCGTGGTCAGTGTCTTCGGGGCCGCGCTAGTTCCCCGCTCGGCAGAATTCGTAGAAATAAAGCGCCTATACCGCCGATAACTTCTACAAATCGCCGGCGGTCAGGCGGTCGTAGAGATCACCGAGTTCGTCGATGGCCTCGGCAATGTCCGCCGGCGCCACACCCGTCGCCCGTAGCGCGGCACGGAGGTCCGAACCGTCGAGCGCGGTGAGTGGGTTCATCCGCGGGACCGAGGGAAGTGGCGGCAGCGTCGACGCGGTGCCGTAGAAGTCGTCGGGCCGCAACGCGTCCGACGTCGAGCTCTCCTCGACGGCAGGGGATTGTGCGGGGCGCGAGTCGATCTCGGCCAGCAGGTCACGCAGGTCGGTACCCATCACCGTCAGCAGCGTCAGTGGCGAGCGGTCGATCTCGGCGGCGATCTCGTAGCTGGTCACCAGCGCATGGACGCACCGCGGGGCCTCGTCGGGACAGGTGCAGTCGGTCGCGACGTCCGCGGATTCGGTGGGCACGAGCAGCTCACCGAGGATCGGCGGTTGCTCTCCCCGCGTTAGCCGCATGAGTTCCTCGACGCCGCCGCGGTCGCGGAGCAGCCCGGCCAGCGTCGGGGTGTCGACGGTGCGTGTGGTGATGATGACGTCGAACGGTTCGAGCTGGGTGCCGTCGACCGACGCCGTCACCCGGCCCGCACCGATCCGCAGACCGCGCACATGCCGATCACGGAAGTACCTGCGCGCCTTGGTGACATGACGGCTGTCGGCGACCGCCTCGCCGTCGGCGCCGCGACCCTCGACCACGTCGACGAACGCCCGCGACCACGGCGTGAGGCCGTAGCCGCGGACAGCGATGGTGCCACGCTCGCCCTTGCGCTGGGTGCCCTTCTTACGGACGGTCATTCGCTCACCGCCTCGTCGCGGAGCCGGAACAGTTCGAAGAGTTCGTCGTCGGCGAGGTCGGACACCCAGTTCTCGCCGGCGGCGACGGTCAGCCGGGACAGCTCGCGCTTCTTGGCGATCATGTCGTCGATCCGCTCCTCGATGGTGCCCACACACACGAACCGGTGCACGGATACCTTCTGGTTCTGGCCGATGCGGTAGGCGCGGTCGGTGGCCTGGTCCTCGACGGCCGGATTCCACCAGCGGTCCACGTGGATGACGTGGTTGGCCGCGGTGAGGTTGAGGCCGGTGCCGCCCGCCTTGAGGGTCGCCAGCATCACCGGGGGGCCGTCGTCGGACTGGAAAGCGGCGACCATGCGATCGCGTTCCGTGCGGCCGAGTCCGCCGTGCAGCAACGGGATCTCGGTGCCGAACTGTTCGGCGAGCCAGCCCGACAGCATCTCGCCGAACGCCGCGAACTGGGTGAAGACGAGTGCGCGGTCGCCCTCGTCGGCGACGGTGGAGACGATGTCGGCCAGCAATTCGACCTTGCCCGAACGGTGTTCGCCGTCGCGGATGAGGTCCGTGCCGTCGGCGAGGTAGTGCGCCGGGTGGTTGCACACCTGCTTGAGCCGGGTGAGCGCGGCCAGTACGTTGCGACGACGCAGGGTGCGTTGCTGCTTGTCGCGCAGCGCGGCCATGAGTTCGTCGATGACCGCACGGTAGAGGGCGGCCTGCTCGACGGTGAGATTGGCGCGCACCGCGAAATCCGCCTTCTCCGGCAGATCGGCGGCGATCGCCGGATCGGTCTTCTCGCGGCGCAGGATGAACGGCCGGGTGATCGCGGACAGGCGCCGCAGTGCTCCGGCGTCGCGGTCGCGTTCGATGGGCTCGGCATAGCGCGCGCGGAACACCGATGCCGACCCCAGCAGTCCGGGGTTCACCAGGTCGATCACCGCGCGCAGGTCCTCGAGACGGTTCTCCACCGGGGTTCCGGTCAACGCGAGACGTCGATCAGCGGGGATGTTCCGGATCGCCTTGGAGGCAATCGTGTTGACGTTCTTGAGGTGCTGGGCCTCGTCGACGACGACGCGATGCCAGGGATGCTCGGAGAGCAGTTCGAGGTCGCGGCCGGCGATCGCGAAGGTCGTGATGACCACGTCAACGGAGTTGCGTATGCCGGTGAACACGGTTCCCGATGCGCGCGAGGGTCCGTGGTGGATCGCCACTCGCAGCGAGGGCGCGAAACGCGTGAACTCGCGAGACCAGTTGCCGACCAGCGACATCGGACAGACCACGAGGGTCGGCCCGGGTGGCTCGGCGTCGTCGGTGCCGCGCATGCGCTCGTGGCATTCGAGCGCGATCACCTGCAGCGTCTTGCCCAGACCCATGTCGTCGGCGAGTACGCCTCCGACACCGAGGTTCGACAGGTGTGCCAGCCAGTCCAGACCCCGCTGCTGATAGGGGCGCAGCACGGCCTCCAGATCTGCTGGCGGAGCGACCGGTTCGGGTCGGATGGCACCGCCTTCGGCGACATCGTCGAGCCACGAGAGTCCTTCGACCCGGGTGACGGGGACCGGGAGCTTGTCAGCCCCGCCGGTCACGAGGCCGAAAAGTTCGCCGAAATCGGCGGGCGGTTGGGATGCGGCGAGCGCGCGCTGGGTCGCGACGAATGCCGCGGCGCGCGTCAGCGCCGATCCCTCGGCGCGAACCCATACGCCGCGTACCCGGACGAGGTCGCCCTTCTGTCCGGACAGTTCGTCGAGGTCGGCATCCGTCAGGGTGATGGCGTCGGGGGTGTCTCCCAGAGCCAGGCGCCATTCGAACTCGCGGATCTCACGGAGCCCGACCATCGCCGCGGGTGCGCCGCCGCCGGGCGGAGGCACTGCGCGCAGGGTGAGGCTCGGTCGGACCTCGGCGATTGTGCGGGGGAGCAGCACCGGGATTCCGGCGGCACCGAGAGCGGCGGCCCCGGTGGCGAACAGCTCGGCCGCGACGTCGGTGGGGAGCAGGAAGTCGAGAGAGCCGCGATCCGGGTCGGCCCGGTCGAGTTCGGGGAACTCGCGTACCGCGGTCGCGAGTGCGGTGGTCAGCTCGTCGAGTTCGTGAGCATCGAGGCGATGAGGAGCGACCGGCTCGATCTGGCCGTCGATACTGCGCCGGCAGACCTCGAGTCGCCACCGGGAGGCGTCGGCGACCTCGTCGCGCGTTGGCAGGTCGAAGGAGTCGTCGGCCCACGCGTCGTCCCAGTGGGTCTCGGCAAGGTCGTCGTACTCGGGCTCGTGGAGACGGAAGATGAGGGACTGGTCGTCCCGCGGCACCCCGGCATTCCACCGGGACCAGCTCCCCACGGCGGCCGCGAGTCGCTCGGGGGAACAGGGCGGGCCGGCGTCGGTGCCGGGCAGTAGCGCGCGGACCACCGGCGACGCCGGACGCGGCTCGCCGAGCCGGGGGATGGAGCGGGCGATCGTGGTGCGGCATTCGTGGTCGACGAGTTCGGCGAGGAAGTCGTCCAATGCGGCGTGGGAGCCGTTGTGTAGCAGGGCATCCGGAGCGCTCCCCAGGACGACGGCATGCCAGCTGCGCCACGTCGGCGTCGGGATGACGACCCAGCGGAGCAACCATTCACCCGTGACGTGCTCGGCCGACGGCGCCACCGAGCCGGCGGCGACGAACGAACGCACGCCGTCGAGCAGGTATCGGTACCACCGCAGGTCGCCGGTCACCGTCACCGATCGCGAAGCGTCGAGCAGGGACACCGCCGAGGTCAGACCGAGCGTGGCCGCTCGGACGAACTGCCGGCGGTTGCCCTCGCCGACGATCGGGATCTCGCTGCGGAACCGGCGGCCGGACAAAGCGTCACGGAGCGGCTCCGGCAGGTCCGCCGGTTCGCCGTCGACCCACACGGCCATACCCACACCGGGTCGCCACAGGGCGTGGAGCGGTGCGAGGGAACGAGGCGTCGGGGCGGAGTCCGGGGGAGTCGGCCCACTGAGCTGCGATTCTGATGGCATCGAGGATCGCCCGCCAGTCTAACGACGGCCCCCGACACGCGGTTTCCCCGTCGTTCGCCGCGGGTAAGGAAGAGGATCGATTCGCAGTACACCGGCATCACGAGTGCGAGGAGGCACCGATGGGACAGTCGAAGAACCAGCAGGCCGAACACGAGGAGGGCACTGCCGAAGTTCGCAAGGACCCGCCCGGGCCCCAGGACCACGGACGTGAGGGCGGCATGGCGACCCGGGAGAACGCGCCCGATGCGGTGAAACGCTCGGGCGACTCCGGAAACTGACTCGGGACTGACGAGACCAACTGACCGGGCACGCGGCAATACGCGTGCCCGGTCGGTTCTGTCTGCAGACCAGAAAGGTCAGGAGACCTCGCGGAGGAGACCGGTCGCCACGTCGAAGACGAACCCGCGCAGCGAGCTGGTCTTGGTGATGTACGGGCTGTTCTTGATGCGGTTGAGCGACTGGCGTACGTCCTCGTCGATGTCGCTGAACGCCTCGGCGGCCCATTCCGGCTTCTGGCCGATCTCCGCCTGGATGTCGCGCTTGAAGTCGTCGTCGGTGAAGGTGAGCATGCCGCAGTCGGTGTGGTGGATGAGCACGATCTCGGTGGTTCCGAGGAGTCGCTGGCTGATCGCGAGAGAACGGATCTCGTCGGCGGTGACGACGCCGCCGGCGTTGCGGATCACGTGGGCCTCGCCCTCGTTGATGCCGAGGGCGCGATAGACGTCGAGGCGGGCGTCCATGCACGCGACGATGGCGATGTGCTTGCTCGGCGGCAGCGGTAGGGGGCCGTTGAAGGATTTGGCGTATTCGACGTTGTTGGCCAGGTACTGATCGGTGACAGTCATGCGCAAACAGTGATGGGTCGGGGCGTCCGGAGCGAGGGTTTGACCTGGCCTGATCCAAACAGTGGACGTGGGGACGGCTCAGGAGTTGCCGTCGAGCGAACCCTTGACGTCGTTGAGGACCAGCCAGGCGGCGGCGAGGCCGGACGAGTCGTACCAGACGGCGTCGTCGACGGCGAGGACGCGCTTCCACATCGAGGCACCCCAGGCCCAGCCACTCGTCGCTGAGCAGGACCTTTTCGCCGTGCTCCTGGCCCTTCTCGCCCTCGAAGCTCACATAGATGAGGTCGCCCTCGGCCTCGCGGAAGTTCTCGGAGGTGACGGGGAAGGAGTCGGAGACCCGTTGCGGACCGGGGCGCTGCACGCCGATCTCGCCGAGGATCTGACCGGCGAAGGTGTCCATGCCGGCGATGGTCTCCGAATCCGCGCCGAACCGGACCAGCGACACCTGGGTGTGTGAGGCATCCATGCGCCTGCCGGTTTTGCCGGCCTCGGTGGTGAACTCTGCGAGACGCTGGCGGCCGGCCTCGCCGCGGCCGACGGCGTCGGCGACCGCCTGGAACTGGTCCTGCCAGTCGCCGGCCGGGATGGTCACCGAGCGCACATCGCGAAAGGTCTTCGACGACGCGGCGGTCTCGGGGGTGGTGAGGACGAGGTCGGCGTCGGCCTTCGCAACCGCAGCGGCGTCGGGGGTGGTCCCGATCGCCGGTACGGAGGTCAGTTGCGGCCCGAGATAAGCGGGCACCGAACCGGGAGCGGCGGTCACGGCGGTCACCTTGTCGCCGATGCCGAGGGCACAGAGTGCGTCGAGGAGCGTCGGATCGGTCACGACGATCCTCGCGGCGTCGGTGGTGCGGGATTCGGCAGCCGTGGGGGCGAGGCAGGTCTTGGAGAAGTCACGCTCGGGGGAGACGATGTTGACCTCCGCGACACGCGTGACGGTCGTCGAGATGGGGGAGCCGTCGGGGGTGGTCAACTGGTCGTCACCGGAGCACGCCGCCGACGCGACGACGACCACGCCGAGGACCGCCGCCGCCCAGACGGGCCGGCGGCCCCGCACACGACGAACACGTACATCCGTGACCCCGTAACCCCTGCTCTGCACCCGCCCAACCTAGCACCGGCACTCAGGCGTCGAGCGTAGGCTTCAACGGGGCCGCGAGACCGTCGGTCGCAGACGTCGCCGAGGGTGTCCGGAACACCCGGCGCGTCGACGAGGAAAAGGGTTTGAGCACCGCCGATGTGGTGTGTCAGGCGTCGAATACGACAGATCGTAGGACCCGCTCGGCCCAGGCGTCGGTAAGGGTTTAGGATCAGTACTCAGCGCTCGGTTTGTGTTCATGTGCCGACCGACGTTCGAAGGGGTTCGACGTCGAGCTCGCGCAAGAGGAGGATCTGTGACCGCGGTAGACCAACCCACCACGCAAGTGGCTCCAGTGCGACCATTCCCGGAGCGCTATCAGCCCAAGGGTTCGTTCATCTACAAGCTGTTGACGACGACCGATCACAAGCTGATCGGCATGATGTACATCACTGCATGTTTCGCGTTCTTCCTCATCGGCGGCCTCATGGCGCTGCTGATGCGTGGTGAGCTCGCGCATCCGGGCATGCAGTTCCTGTCCACGGAACAGTTCAACCAGCTCTTCACGATGCACGGCACCGTGATGCTGCTGATGTACGCGACCCCGATCGTCATCGGCTTCGCCAACTTCGTGTTGCCGCTGCAGATCGGTTCGCCCGACGTCGCGTTCCCGCGACTGAACGCACTCGGCTTCTGGCTGTTCGTCTTCGGTTCGACCATCGCCATCGCCGGCTTCATCACCCCGGGCGGCGCTGCCGACTTCGGTTGGACGGCGTACACGCCGCTGACCGATGCCGTGCACAGCCCCGGCCTCGGCGCCGACCTGTGGATCATGGGTCTGGGTGTGTCAGGTCTGGGCACCATCCTCGGTGCCGTCAACATGATCACCACCGTGGTCTGCCTCCGTGCACCCGGTATGACGATGTTCCGCATGCCGATCTTCACCTGGAACATCCTGGTGACCAGCGTGCTCATCCTGCTGATCTTCCCGCTGCTGACCGCCGCCCTGATGGGCCTCGAGGTCGACCGCCAGTTCGGCGCCCACATCTACGACCCGGCCAACGGTGGCGTCATCCTGTGGCAGCACCTGTTCTGGTTCTTCGGACACCCCGAGGTGTACGTCATCGCGCTGCCGTTCTTCGGCATCGTCTCGGAGGTCTTCCCGGTCTTCTCGCGTAAGCCGATCTTCGGTTACTCCGGCCTGATCTACGCGACCCTCGCGATCGCCGCCCTGTCGGCCGCCGTGTGGGCGCACCACATGTATGTCACCGGCGCCGTGCTGCTGCCGTTCTTCTCCTTCATGACGTTCCTCATCGCGGTTCCGACCGGCGTGAAGTTCTTCAACTGGATCGGAACGATGTGGCGAGGTCACATCACGTTCGAGACGCCGATGCTGTTCTCGGTCGGCTTCATCGTGACCTTCCTCTTCGGTGGACTGACCGGTGTTCTGCTCGCGAGCCCGCCGCTGGACTTCCACCTGTCCGACAGCTACTTCGTGGTCGCGCACTTCCACTACGTGCTCTTCGGAACCATCGTGTTCGCCACCTACGCCGGCATCTACTTCTGGTTCCCGAAGATGACCGGACGTATGCTCGACGAGCGCCTCGGCAAGATCCATTTCTGGCTGACGTTCATCGGTTTCCACATGACGTTCCTGGTGCAGCACTGGCTGGGCAACGAGGGCATGCCGCGTCGTTACGCCGACTACCTGCCTTCGGATGGCTTCACCACGCTGAACACCATCTCGACCGTCGGTGCGTTCATCCTCGGCCTGTCGACCCTGCCGTTCCTGTGGAACGTCTTCCGCAGCTACCGCTACGGCGAGGTCGTGACCGTCGACGATCCGTGGGGGTTCGGCAACTCGCTGGAGTGGGCGACCTCGTCGCCGCCGCCGCGTCACAACTTCACCGAGCTGCCCCGTATCCGTTCGGAGCGTCCGGCCTTCGAGCTGCATTATCCGCACATGATCGAGCGGATGCGTGCCGAGGCTCATGTCGGCCCGGGTCACGAGGCGGGCAAGGATCGCCAGATGGAGGAGGCTCGCCGCGAGCCGTTCACCGTCGGATCGCATGAGGGGTCGCCGGATCCCGATCCGCGCTGACCGGTGGGCAACGACTCAACAGGCACTACCGGTACGACCGTTCTCTTCACTGTCACCGGTCCCGACCGGCCAGGTGTCACCTCTGTTCTCATGGGTGCCCTGGCCGGTCAGGCCGTTGCCCTGCTCGACGTCGAGCAGGTGGTCATCCGCGGTCAGCTGACACTCGGCGTGCTCGTCTCCGCGAACGGCGACCCCGAGACGTTGCAGGAGATCGTCGAGCAGGCGATGGCCTCGATCGGCTTCGACGTGCGGGTGGAGATCGGTGTCGACTCCGGTAGCCGCACGACCTCATCGCATGCCGTGGTGATCCTCGGCAGCCCGGTCACGGCGACTGCTTTCAGTGCGGTCGCCGCGAAGCTGGCCGGCCAGGGCGGCAACATCGACTCGATCCGCGGTATCGCCGACTACCCGCTCACCGGCCTCGAACTGATGGTCAGCGTGGCCGGGCGCGGCGGGGTCGCTGCCGACGCCGCTTTGCGCAAGGGTCTCGCCGAGGTCGCCGCCAAGCATTCGGTCGACATCGCCGTCGAACGTGGTGGTCTGGCCCGGCGTGCCAAGCGCCTCATCGTCTTCGACGTCGACTCCACCCTGATCCAGGGTGAGGTCATCGAGATGCTCGCCGCGAAGGCCGGCCGCGAGGCCGAGGTGGCAGCGGTCACCGAAGCCGCGATGCGCGGCGAACTCGACTTCGAACAGTCGCTCCATCAGCGCGTCGCTGCCCTCGCCGGGCTCGACGCCGGGGTCATCGACGACGTCGCGAAGTCGCTGCAGCTCACACCGGGCGCCCGCACCACCATTCGTACGCTGCACCGGCTCGGTTTCCACTGTGGCCTGGTGTCGGGCGGTTTCCGTCAGGTCATCGACGGTCTGGCACACGAACTCGAACTCGACTTCGTGCGCGCCAACACCCTCGAGATCATCGACGGTAAATTGACCGGACGCGTGATCGGTGAGGTCGTCGACCGGACCGGCAAGGCGCGTGCGCTGCGTTCCTTCGCCGACCAGGTCGGGGTGCCGATGGAGCAGACGATCGCCGTCGGCGATGGTGCCAACGACATCGACATGCTCAGCGTTGCCGGACTCGGCATCGCCTTCAACGCGAAGCCCGCGCTGCGGGAGGTCGCCGACGCCACGCTCAACCATCCGTTCCTCGACGCCGTGCTGTTCATTCTCGGCGTCTCGCGCGACGAGATCGAGGCCGCGGACGCTGCCGACGGCGTGTACCGGCGGGTCCCGCTCGGCTGACGTGTCGGACACGACGGACAGCGACGACGTGACGGGCTTGCCCGTCACCCCCGATGCGGTCGTGGCGAACCATCGACGCCTCGTCGGATATGTCGGTGGCGGTGGGGATCCCGAGGATCCGGCCGACGTCCTGGCGATGGCGATGGTGTTGCGCATCGAGAAGTCCGATCCGCCGGATCGCACCGACCTGTTGACCGCGGCGGCACGGGCCGTCGCGCTGCTGTGTCTCGACGACCGCGCAGCCGGTGACGGGCCGTGGGCGAAGGCGATGGACGACTGGTGCAACGCGCGGATCCGCAAGATCGCCCGCCGTGCGCGTGGAGCGCAATGGGCTGCAGCGCAAGAGGTGTGGGGTGTGACCGCGACCGAGGGTGGCGCCGAGGCGCGCGCGTTCGTACCCGGCCGCGTCGGCGATCTGGACCGTCGGGTCAAGAAGCTGCAGATCGGCGGCACCGAGGTCGACGGCGAACTCCCGATGGAGAAGCCTGATCACGGCGTCGTGCTGTGGACCAATCCCGGACTCGATATGACCGTCGGCAAACTTGCCGCACAGGTCGGCCACGCCTCGATGCTCGCCGCGAAACTGCTGACCGCCGAGGAGACGATCCGGTGGCGGCTCGACGAGTGTCCGCTGGCGGTGCGTGAGGCCGCCCCCGAACAATGGCGGGACCTGCTCGACGCCGATGCCGCCGGGTCCGCGATCGCGGTCCGTGATGCCGGGTTCACCGAGATAGCGCCCGGTTCGGTCACCGTCATCGCCGAGGTCGTCGGGAACTGATCACGAGACAGGGGAGCAGATGAGCGCCACCGAACTACCCGACTGGGCGAAAAACCTCGACCTCCGACCGCATCCCGAGGGGGGATGGTTTCGCGAGACCTGGCGCAGTGAGGTCGGTCTGCCGGAGTTCGTGCTTCCCGCTGGTTACACCGGTGAGCGGACTGCCGGAACAGCCATCTACTTCGTCCTGATGCCCGGCGAACAGTCCGCCTGGCACACCGTTCGCGGTTCCGAGATCTGGCTGCACCATCGCGGGGCGCCGGTGCAGCTCGACCTCGGCGGCGACGGCGATGCGCCCGGCGATCCGACCCCGATCATCGTCGGGCCCGACATCGAGGCCGGGAATCGGCCGCAGGCGTTGGTGCCTCCGGGCGTGTGGCAGCGTGCGCGCCCCGTCGGCGACGAGGCGGCCCTGGTCAGCTGCATCGTGGTACCCGGCTTCGACTTCGCGGACTTCCGGCTCGAGGACTGACGCCCTCGCTGCGGATCAACTGCCCACGGCCACCGGCGAATTCGCCGGAGCGAGGTGGCCCAGGGTGCTCAGCCACACGTCGCGGCTCGGCGCCAGCGACGCGACGATCAGCTCGTCGGCATCGCCATGTCCGGCGAACCAGCTCAGGTACTGCCGCACCTCGTCGGGCGTTCCGACACCGGCGTAGGTGAGCATCTCGTCGATCTGCCGACCCTGAGGCATCGACAGCACGGCGTCGGCTTCCTCGTCGGTGAAGGTGCGGCCCCGGCCGTAGAGCAGCGAGACACGCTGGCGCCGGGCGATCTGCAGTTGTTGCCGGGCGACCTCCGGATCGTCGTCGGCGATGACGCCGACTCCGGCGATCACGTAGGGCTCGGCGAGGACCTCAGACGGCCGGAACTCGCGGCGGTACAACTCGACGGCCTGTGTGAGGGCCTGCGGTGCGAAGTGGGACGCGAAGGCGTAGGGGAGTCCGAGGGCCGCGGCGAGCTGCGCGCCGAACAGCGACGAGCCGAGGATGTAGAGAGGTACGTGGGTTCCGGCGCCCGGGGTCGCGCGGACTCCCTCGATGCGGGATTCGTCGCCGAGGAACGCCTGCAGTTCGAGAACGTCGTGCGGGAAGCGCTCGGCCGAGGCGTGCGTACGACGCAGGGCCTGAAAGGTCTGCTGGTCGCTGCCCGGGGCGCGGCCGAGCCCGAGATCGATGCGGCCGGGATGGAGTTCGGCGAGGGTGCCGAACTGCTCGGCAATGGTGAGCGGGGCGTGGTTGGGCAGCATGACGCCGCCGGCACCCAGGCGGATGGTCGAGGTGTGGGCGGCGATGTGCGCGATGAGCACGGCAGGCGCCGACGACGCGATCGCCGACATGTTGTGGTGCTCGGCGTACCAGATCCGCTTGTATCCCCACTTCTCCGCGTGCTGCGCGAGATCGACACTGGCGGCGAGGCTTTCCGCGACGGTCTCGTCGCGGCCGACGGTGGCGAGATCCAGGATGGACAGAGGCAGATGTTGAGCGGTCACGTAGTCCATCAACCCGGCGGACCTGCCGGGGTATTCCCGTGCCGTGTCCGCGACGGCCGCCACGGCTACCTCCGACACGACTGATCCGATCCGGTCGAACGAGAGGGCGTGAGGCAGGATAGGGGTCGTGACCGAATCCGATCCCGACCTCTTGATCGACTTCCGCGACGTCGCGATCGTCCGTGGCGGCAAGACGCTGGTCGGCCCGCTGTCCTGGCAGGTCGAACTGGACGAACGCTGGGTCATCATCGGCCCCAACGGTGCCGGTAAGACCACCCTGCTGCGGCTCGCGGGGGCAGAAATTCATCCGACTTCGGGCACCGCGTTCGTGCTCAACGAGAAGCTCGGCCGGATTGAGATCCGCGAGCTCGCGACGCGGATCGGCGTCGCCAGTCCCGCCCTGGTCGACCGGGTGCCCGACCACGAGGTCGTCAGCGACGTCGTCATCTCCGCCGGCTACGCGGTCCTGGGTCGCTGGCGCGAGGCCTACGACGACATGGACCGCGACCAGGCCGTCGAATCGCTGGAGTCGATGGGTGCCGAGCATCTCGCCGACCGCACCTTCGGCACCTTGTCGGAGGGTGAGCGCAAGCGCGTGATCATCTCCCGCGCGCTGATGACCGACCCCGAACTGCTGCTGCTCGATGAACCCGCCGCCGGTCTCGACCTCGGCGGCCGGGAAGAGCTCGTCGACCGTCTCGCCACCCTCGCCGCCGACCCCGACGCCCCCGCCATCGTGCTGATCACCCATCATGTGGAAGAGATCCCGGAGGGGTTCACGCACGCGCTGATCCTGTCCGAGGGCGGCGTCGTGGCTCAGGGCCTCCTCGAAGAGGTCATGACCAGCGAGAACCTGACGGCCGCCTTCCGGCAGCAGATCATCCTCGACAAGGTCGACGGCCGGTACTTCGCTCGACGCCGTCGCCGCGCGGGCGGTCACCGTCGAGCAGGAGGCAACTGATGACATCCACCGATCAGGGACCCGAGGTCGTGTCCGCACCGATCCGCGACGCCGCGACGGTCGTCCTGGTCCGTGACTCCGCGGACGGCATCGAGGTGTTCCTGCAGCGTCGGGTGAAGCAGATGGCCTTCGCCGGTGGCATGACCGTGTTCCCGGGTGGCGGCGTCGACAAGCGCGACGCCGGCGCCCACGTGGCCTGGACCGGGCCGGACCCGGCGTGGTGGGCCGAGCAGTTCAACACCGATGAAGAGCTCGCCCAGGCGCTCGTGTGCGCGGCCGTCCGCGAGACCTTCGAGGAATGCGGCGTCCTGCTCGCGACCACCGACGACGGTGCCTTCGCCGACCCGGGGGCCCTCGCCGACGACCGGCAGCGGCTCGTCGAGAAGTCGCTGTCCTTTGCCGAGTTCCTCACCGCGCGCGGCCTCACCCTGCGCGCCGATCTGCTGAGTCCCCTCGCGCACTGGATCACCCCGGTCAACGAGAAGCGGCGCTACGACACCCGTTTCTTCCTCGCCGCCATGCCGGAGGGCCAGAAGGCCGACGCCGAGACCACCGAGGCCGAGGTGGCGCGCTGGGTCAACGCCCGCCTCGCGATCGACACCTGGGCCGGCGGCAAGCACTTCCTGATGCCGCCGACCTGGGCGCAGCTGCACTACGTCAGCGGCTTCCCGAGCGTCGAGGAGCTGCTCGCCGCCGAGCGGTCCATCGAGTGCATCCTGCCGAACACCACCCCGGGCGCCGGGCTCGCCGGACTCGGCTTCCCCGGCTCCGACGAGTACTTCCGTACCCTCGGCGATCAGACGCCGCCGGAGATCACGCTCTAGGGCCTCAGGCCTCGTCGAGGTCGACCGTCTCGTCCTCGTCCTCACCGATCTCCTCGCGATCGGCCCATTCGAGCAGTGTGTCGAGTCGGTACGCGACGTCGTCGATCTCGGCGTGCAGATCCCCGAGGTCGGCGAACCGCGCGGGCACGGTGGCGATGGTGAAATCGTCGGGTTCGATGTCGTCGATCTCGTTCCAGCGGATCGGCGTGGACACCGTCGCGCGCTGGTTGCCGCGCACCGAGTAAGCCGACGCCATGGTGTGGTCGCGAGTGTTCTGGTTGTAGTCGACGAACACGGCCGCCGGGTCGCGGTCCTTGCGCCACCACGTCGTCGTGACGTCCTTCGGAGCGCGACGCTCGACCTCTCGCGCGAAGGCGAGCGCGGCGCGTCGGACCTGCGGGAACCCCCACTCGGGGGCGATGCGCACGTAGATGTGCAGACCGCGACCCCCCGAGGTTTTCGGGAAGCCGCGCATGCCCAGCTCGTCGAGGACCTCCTCGACGACGTGGGACACCCGCTGGATGCGTGAGAAGGTGCAGTCGGGCATGGGGTCGAGGTCGATACGCCACTCGTCGGGGGATTCGGGATCGGTTCGACGGGAGTTCCAGGGATGGAACTCGACCGTCGACATCTGCACCGCCCAGATCACCGACGCCAGCTCGGTCACGCACAGCTCGTCGGCGGTCCGCCCGTACCGGGGGAAGTAGATCTCGGTGGTCTCCAGCCAGTCCGGTGCGCCCGCAGGGACCCGCTTCTGGTGCACCTTGTTGCCGCTGATGCCCTTGGGGAAACGGTGCAGCATGCAGGGACGTTCGCGCAGGGCCCGCACGATGCCGTCGCCGACCGACAGGTAGTACTCGGCGAGGTCGCGCTTGGTCTCGCCGCGTTCGGTGAAGTACACGCGGTCCGGACTCGACAGGCGAACGGTGCGATCACCCACTGTCAGCTCGATCGGCTCACCTGCGGAACCCGCGCCTTTGGCCATGTCGCCCACTGTAGGGCGGTTCGATGTGACGCGTGGGATCTCCGGGGCCGGTGACACCGGCCTGCGACACCGGGCTGACTTACCAGACGGTAGCCTTCGAGAATGCCTGAGTTCGTGACCCTCGAAACGTCCGACGATCATCCCGGCGTGGGCACCATCCTGCTGGCCCGCCCGCCGATGAACGCGTTGAGCCGCCAGGTGCAGGCCGAGCTGGCCGCGGCCGCCGAGGAGGCGACGCTGCGCGACGACATCAAGGCCGTCGTCGTCTACGGCGGACCGAAGGTCCTCGCCGCCGGCGCCGACATCAAGGAGATGAACGACCTCGGCTACGCCGAGATGAGCAAGGTCGCGGGTCGTCTGCAGCGCGACCTCGGCGCCATCTCCGAGATCCCGAAGCCCACGGTCGCGGCGATCACCGGCTACGCGCTGGGCGGTGGCCTCGAAGTCGCGCTGGGAGCCGACCGCCGGATCGCCGGTGACAACGCGAAGCTCGGCGTGCCCGAGGTCCTGCTGGGGCTCATCCCCGGTGGTGGCGGGACGCAGCGTCTGGCGCGGCTCATCGGACCGGCCAAGGCCAAGGACCTCATCTTCACCGGCCGGTTCGTCGGCGCCGAGGAGGCACTCGCCATCGGCCTGGTCGACGAGGTTGTCGCCCCTGACGAGGTCTACAACGCCGCCCTCGCCTGGGCGGGACAGTTCACCGGCGCCGCGTCGGTGGCCATCGCCGCCGCCAAGAAGGCCGTCGACCAGGGCCTCGGCGTCGACCTCGACACCGGACTCAAGATCGAAGAGCAGCTCTTCGCCGCGCTGTTCGCGACCGAGGACCGTGCCATCGGCATGAAGTCGTTCGTGGAGAACGGTCCCGGCAAGGCGAAGTTCACCGGGCGCTGACGGCCCCACCAACATCACGACTGACCGACCCACGCGACAAGGAAGCGATCATGACCACCGACGCCACTCCCGGTATCGATCCGGCGCCGAATCCGCATGCCACCGAGGAGCAGGTGCAGGCCGCTCTGAAGGACACCAAGCTCGCCCAGGTGCTCTACCACGACTGGGAGGCCGAGACCTACGACGAGAAGTGGTCGATCAGCTTCGACGAACGCTGCATCGATTACGCGCGTGGACGGTTCGACGCCATCGAGACCGACGAGTCGCTGCCGTACGGGCGTGCGATGGAACTCGGTTGCGGCACCGGCTTCTTCCTCCTGAACCTCATGCAGTCCGGTGTGGCCGAGAAGGGTTCGGTCACCGACCTGTCGCCGGGCATGGTGAAGGTCGCGCTGCGCAACGCCGAGAACCTGGGCCTCGACGTCGACGGCCGAGTCGCCGACGCGGAGAAGATCCCGTACGACGACAACACTTTCGATCTCGTCGTCGGACACGCTGTGCTGCACCACATCCCGGATGTCGAGCAGGCGCTGCGCGAGGTGCTGCGCGTGCTGAAGCCGGGTGGCCGGTTCATCTTCGCGGGTGAACCGTCGACCATCGGTGACTTCTACGCGCGCTGGATGAGTCGCGCGACGTGGGCCGTCACCACCAACGCCACCAAGTTCGGGCCGCTGCAGAGCTGGCGTCGCCCGCAGGAGGAGCTCGACGAGTCCTCGCGTGCCGCCGCGCTCGAGGCCGTCGTCGACATCCACACCTTCGATCCCGACGAGCTCGCGGGCATCGCCCGTTCGGCCGGTGCCGCCAAGGTCGCCACCGCCACCGAGGAACTGGCCGCCGCCATGCTCGGCTGGCCGGTCCGCACCTTCGAAGCCGCGGTGCCGCCGGAGAAGCTCGGCTGGGGCTGGGCGCGATTCGCGTTCGGCGGCTGGAAGCGCCTGACCTGGCTGGACGAGAACGTCCTGCGCAAGGTCGTCCCGCAGAAGTTCTTCTACAACGTCGTGGTCACCGGTACCAAGCCGGAGTGATCGCCGGCGATCTGTGAAAGCGCAGGGATTTGACGCGCATTCGCTCCACCGATCGGGTCGTCGCTTTCGCGGCGGCCCGATCGTCGTTTTCGGGGCCGGGGCCGCTTCCTGCGTGCAACCATGGGCTATGGCCACCCTGCTGACGTCCGATGAGTTCGAGATCCGACTGCTCTTCAGTGATCCGGTGCCGGAGGTGAGGCAGTTCCTCCACGAGGCCATCGAGAAGCGCGAACCCATCGCTCTCGACGTCGAGGGCACGGTCCATCTGTTGAACGTCGCCAACGCCACACACGTGGTGCTGGCCGAGCAGGACCCGGACGACGAGTCGTTGGCCACCGGGGATCGGACCACGATCGTCACCTCCATCGTGGAGTTGCGTCAGTAGGCTCTGCGACGCGGCGGGTGGCCCCGGGGAGGCGCGGGCCACGACGGTAGCCTGCAAGGATCATGAGCTACACCTTCGGTCTCGACGATGTCGCGTTCCTGCGGTCGCGCCACGGTGAGAAGGCCCTCGACACGGTGTCGGGTCTGGCGCTCACCCCCGCGTCGATGCTGTCCGACATCACCGAGGTCCGCGGCCGGTACACACCGCACGACGCCGCGCTGATCGAGACCGTCCGGAACCGTCGGCGAGCCGCAGCGAAACTGCGGGACCCGGCCGAGTTGTTGCTCACCGACGACGGGCTGCAGCAGGCGACCGCGTCGGTCGTCGCTGCGCATCGCGCCGCCGAGATCGCCGCTCGCTTCTCGGCGTCGGTGGTCCACGACCTGACCTGTTCGATCGGTGCCGAGCTCCGGGAACTGGTGCGCGTCAACGGGATCGCCGGAGTGATCGGCAGCGACCTCGACCGCGTCCGGCTCGCGATGGCGCGCCACAACGTACCCGATGCGACGCTTCTGGTGGCGGATGCGCTGACCCCGACCTCGACTGCGGACGTTCTTCTCGCCGACCCTGCTCGACGCTCCGATGCGGGCCGGATCTTCCGTCTCGACCAGCTGACCCCACCGCTGCTCGAACTGCTCGCCACCTATGCGGGCCGCGTGCTGATCGTGAAATGTGCTCCCGGACTGGACCATCAGATGCTGCGGAACCGGTTCGGATTCGACGGCGAGGTGCAGGTGACCTCGCTCGACGGGGGCGTCCGCGAAGCGTGCCTGTGGTCGGGGCCGGGGGTCGAGACCCGGCGCCGGGC
This sequence comes from Gordonia rubripertincta, assembly GCF_038024875.1. Classification (NCBI taxonomy): domain Bacteria; kingdom Bacillati; phylum Actinomycetota; class Actinomycetes; order Mycobacteriales; family Gordoniaceae; genus Gordonia; species Gordonia rubripertincta. The sequence continues at coordinate 4,956,330 of NZ_CP136136.1, read as the reverse complement.
AACGGTTCTGCGCACCCGGCCCGACGGCGCGGTATCGGAGTTCGAGATCACCGATCACGAGGACGACGACGTGCCGGCCGGTGATGCGGGGGAGTGGATCGTCGATCCGGACGGCGCTATCGTGCGAGCCGGACTCGTCAAGCACTACGCCCACCGCTTCGGCTTGTGGCAACTCGACCCGCAGATCGCCTATCTGACCGGCGATTCGGTGCCCGCCGGGGCGCGCGGGTTCCGGGTGATCGAGCAGGTCGGAGTGACGGAGAAGGTTCTCCGCAAGGCCCTGGCCGCCCATGGTTGCGGCCCGCTCGAGATCCTCGTCCGCGGCCTCGACGTCGATCCCGACCAGCTCCGCAAGAAGCTCAAACCCAAGGGTGACCGCCCACTGTCGGTCGTGCTCACCCGGATCGGACGCAAGGGAACCGCTTTCATCTGCGAGCCTGGTGTGAGGTTCTGACGGACCGCTGTAAACCGGAGCTTGACACTTCGATACTTGTAAACCTAATCTTTACAAGTGTCCGAGGTGGAAGAAACAGCACGGGAGATCGAGCGGTACGCGCGCAGTGTGGCAACCGGACCCGGTTTCGAACCGGGGGACCCGGGTGCTCGCGAGGCGGCACTGACCCGAGTCCATGACGCACTCCAGTTGGGCCGTCGTGCAGAGGAATTGCTCAGCGCCACGGCTCGCGCCGCACGTGAGTTCGGATGTACCTGGCAGGAGATCGGCGACGTCGTCGGTGTCACCCGTCAGGCGGCGTTCCAACGCTTCGGCAAACCCATCGATCCCAGAACAGGAGCACCCATGCAGAAAGTCACGATCGCCCACGCCGATGCCATGGCCCTCGACGTCATCGAGAAGATCGCCAAGACCGAGTGGGCGAGTGTAACAGCACGTTTCGACGAGCCGATGACCGCAGCCCTGACCGACACCGCATTGGCCGACGCCTGGGCGTCAGTCGTCGCGCTCCACGGCGAACTCGAGAACACCGGAGCGCCTTTCGTGCGCGGCCACGGCCTGCACACGGTGGTCGACGTCCCGCTCGAGCAGGAGGCCGGGGAGATGGTCTTCCGCGTCGCGTTCGACGCCGACGGTCGGATCGCGGGGTTGTTCTTCCTCAATCCCGACGCGGCGAGCAAGGAACTCTGAGCGGCCAAACACGAAGTGCGGGCTGAGTGTTGGGAAACGACACTCAGCCCGCACTCTGCGTCGGAGCTATCCGAGGTTCTTCTTGCTGTCGAAGAAGTACACCTCGCCGAGGTTGGTCGCGGTCGCGATCTGACCCGAGTAGGAGACCGAGACGCCGGTCGCGAAACCGGACGAATTCGGCAGCGGCAGAGTGCGTTTGGTCGTCCCGTCGTCGGTGGAGACCTCCACCAGTGACAGGGTGTTCTTGCCGGCGTCACGGACGACGGTCCAGGCGGTCTTCTGCTGGGTCAGCGCGGACAGGCTGACCGTGGCGAGATCGGTGCGCTGCCAGACCTTCTCGGCGCGGTCACCCGCGTCGCGGTACAGGGTGAGCGGGGCACCGAGCGAGCCGGTGGGGATGATCAGGCCGTCGGGCGACACGGTCATCGTCGCGAAGCCGTGACCCCCGATGTCCTGGGTCCACTTGGTCGACCCGTTCTCGGTGTTCAGGGCGACGATCTTGCCGTCCCGCGAGAAGGCGTACAGCGTCGCACCGTCGGCGGACAGGGTCGGCGTGCCGATGACGCCGCTCGGGACGTCGGCCTGCCAGGCGGTCCGCACCTCGCGCTTGCCGGCGACCTTGTTGTACTTCATCGCCCGGATCTGTGACGACGCCGCGCCCTGGGGGAAGAAGTTGAGGTAGAAGCGTTCCCGGCCGGTGTCGACCGCGGCGGGTGCGGGGATCGCGCACCGGGGCCCGTTGCTCACGCAGTCGCCGAAACCGAGGAGCGGCTGCGCCGGGTCGGCATCGTCGCGCAGCTTCACCTCGGGGGCGACGAGCTCGTTGCGCTGGGTGTCGATCAGCAGGATCTGACCCTGCGTCGTGGTCACCAGCACCTCGTTCGGCGCGGCGAACTTCGCCGACAGAGGGACACCGATGACGCCGGCGCGCCAGCGGATCGCGCCACCGGCGTTGAACGCGAGGAAGGTGGTCTCCTCGCCGAGGTACGGCTGGTCGTACTGGTCGACGAGCATCGCATTGACCTCGACACCCGCGCGCATGTCCTTGCAGAAGTTCTTGCGACCCGATCGGCCGTCGAGCACCAGCACGTTGCAGCCCTGAGCGGCGTTCGACGTGACACCGACATTGCCCTTGCCCGAAATGGTGACGGGCGCGGTGACGGGACCGCCGGTGGGGCGTGTCCAGCTGAGGGTGAGGTCGTCGGGGACGTCGGCGTAGGCGAAGTTCGCGTTGCCGGGGACGCCGCCGTAGCTGGGCCAGCCGACGCTCGGGACCGACCGGACGTCGATGTGTCCGTCGGAGCAGCCGGCGAGCACCAGCGAGCTGACGGCCATGACGGCGACGAACAGGCGGGTCAGCGCAGATCGGCGGTGTCGGGACACCTGCTGTCGTGCCAGGGCCATCCTGCTCCTCATAGTCGGGTGCTCTCCGGCACGAGTCGTGCCAGGAGTGAGCCTATCGTGTGTGATTTTCGGGTCGTTTAGGGTTTGTCCCATGACCACCATGTGGAACGCCTCCTACCGATCGCGACGCCGCGCCGGCCGCCGTCGCGATCCCGAGCAGGCACGATTCCTCACTCTCGATTCGCTGCGCTGGGTGAAACGCAATCGCGCGTACACCCCGTGGTACCTGGTCCGCTACTACCGTCTCGCGAAGTTCCGCCTGGCCAACCCGCATGTGGTGCTGCGGGGGATGGTCTTCCTCGGCCGCAACGTGGAGATCCACTGCACTCCGGAACTCGCCCGGATGGAGATCGGCCGCTGGGTGCACATCGGCGACGGCAACTCGATCCGCTGCCACGAGGGCAGTCTGAAGATCGGCGACAAGACCGTCTTCGGCTGCAACAACGTCGTGAACGCCTACCTCGACCTCGAGATCGGCGGGTCGACGCTCATCGCCGACTGGTGCTACATCTGCGACTTCGACCACAAGATGGACGACATCACGCTCCCCATCAAGGACCAGGGCATCGTGAAGGGTCCGGTCCGCATCGGGCCGGACACCTGGGTGGCCGCGAAGGTGTCGGTGCTGCGCAACACGATCGTCGGCCGCGGTTGCGTCCTCGGTTCGCACGCGGTGGTCAAGGGAAAGATCCCGGATTACTCGATCGCGGTCGGCGCACCCGCCCGCGTGGTCAAGAACCGCTTGGACGACTGGGCCAAGAACGCCGAACAGCGCGCGGAGCTCGAACGCGCCCTCGCCGACATCGAACGCAAGAAGGCCGCCGCCGAGAGAGCTGCGGCGGAGAAGGCGAAGTAGCGACCGACCGGCCGTCCGGTTCGACGTCGCGCGCGACGTCGATCCGGCCCTGCGAGATCAGGGTTCGGCAGGTTCGTCCCCAGACGGCATCGACGTGGCTGCCGGGGTCGACGGCGAGTGCGACGGCGCGTCGCTGTCGTCGGTCGGAGCCGTCGCCTCGGCGGCTGCGGGTTCGACGACGGTCTCGGTCCACCGCGATCCGTTCCGTTCGACGGTCGTCACCGTGCCGTCCGGGTCGGTGACCTCCAGGGTCGAGGTCCCGGGAAGCCAACGGATCTCGCTGGTCGACGGATACCGTCCCTCGTACACGGCCTCGCCGGTTTCGGTGCTGCGGATCGTCACCTCGCTTCCCGACCGGAAGTACGCGTAGTCGCTTGGTTCGGAGAGGATTCCGCCGGCCGGAGGGGCGGTGCTGTCTGGCGTCGTGGTCGCCGAGGTCGACTCGTCGGCGTGCTCTGCGCCGTCGGTTTGTGTGGCGGCCTGACCGGGATCCGACGACTCCGGGGCCGCGCGAAGCGCCGCGCCTGCGGGGGCGGTTCCGCATTTGATTCCTGTTGGCAGTTCGAGGAGAGTCGTCTTGCGAATCCATTGGTCCCGGTAACCCGCGGATTCAAAATTTCCGACCAGGTTCGTGAGTCGAATTCGGACTGAACTGCTGCCGAAGATGTTCAACAGGTCGAGAAGAGCGGAGAGAAGGTCCTCGGCGATCACGTAGGTCTCGGTACCGGTGGTCTGGGTGGCCGGTACCGTAGCCAGATGGGCGTCGTCGTCGTCGGGGAGGCTCAACTTGTACGCCGTGTAATTCGGCGAGGCCGGCCAGCTCAGCTGTACCGATGAGAACAGAATAAGGACCGAGCTGTTGGTACAGCTGAACGATGTCGGACCGGCAGGCCGGCCGGCGTTCACCGTGCCCGTGGCGGTTGCTGTGTCGGAGGCCGCCAATGCCTCAGCGGTGCCGTGGACGCTGGTGATCCCCACTACGACGACCGTGGCGGCGGCCGTGCCGGTCAGGACGCGTTGGCCTGCAGACGAATTGCGCCAACCCTGCCTCGGTGCGAAGCCGACAGCGAGAAGAAACAGGATCGCGAGAGCTTGTAGAGCAAGCGTGTACGGATTCTTGAGCCAGGCGGCGACGTAGCCGAGAAACGGCACAGTCCCGAGAACGCGGTCGACCTGGGTCACGGCGTACGTTCGCGGATCGTCGGCGTCGTTCGCATCGCCGCGCAGTGTCAGGGATACGGAATTACCGGTACGCCCGTCGACCGAGGCGACTCGATGCGTCACTCGCACTCCGTCGTCGCGGATGACGCTCACGACGTCGCCGCGTTGCACGGAGGTGGCCGGCATCGAATGGCCGAGTCCGAGCGAACCGGTCGGGATGGTGGGCGCCATCGACCCGGTCTCGAAGATCATCGGACGGACCCCGAAGGCCAACGCGATGATCGTCGCGATCAGACAAACGCTGCCCAAGACGGCACCGACCGTCAGTAGACGATCGCCCCGGCGGCGGGGAGTGGGTGACGCGAATCCGGCGGTCGGGAAGTCCTCGATTTCGGTGTGTTGCATCACGGCACCGTCGTATCGAACGTGAAGGTGACCGAACCGCCTGTCCCCGCGAGGTTTCCGGCCGCAGTGGTAGGCAAGGTCAGTTGCAGGCACAACGCCTCGCTGCCGCTCGTCGCCGCGAGTGGGCCCCGCCCCGTCGAAAAGGCCACCGGGTTACCGGTGATCGGGACGTTGTCGGCGACCTGAATACCGTTTGCGCCCGGGACGCACGTAGAGCCGCTGACCGATCCGCCGGCCACCACCTTCAGCAGCATCGCCTGCCCCAGTGCCGTCGCGCTGGAGACCTTGGAGTTGTAGTGAAACGACACCGAACCGGTGTTCTGCACGTTGATCACAAAGGCTGTGGTGTCCCCAGGTAGGAGCGACCCGGGAAAGGCGAACAGGTACGACGCCGAACCATTGGCCTTGATCTCCACATTCGCGGTCGTGAACGTGCCGGAGGTGGTGGCCGCGCTCGTGGTCCACAAGGCAGTCGTGCCGATTGTCGCCGTCGTCAGCAGGATTCCGCACGTCAGCAGCGCGCGCAGGCGGCGAGACGCGCCGGATGACCAGGTGAGGCGTGTCATGGCGCCGGCTCCGGGTCGTCGTTCTCGCGTTCCCGACGATCCGCGATGAATTGCCATGCGCCGTAGACGAACAGGAGTCCGGCAAGAGCGAACGCGGTCACGGTTCGACGCTTCTCCGTGAACCAGTTGTTGACCCAGCCGATGAGCAGCAGCCAGGACACGGCCTCCCACAGATGGTGCAGGACACCGCGGCGCACGTCCGGGTGATCACGTCCGGCGTCCGGGTTGTCGAACTCGGCCATCGGCTGATCGTCGAGGGCCGGTGTCGATCTCGGTTCGTTCATGGTCGGGTCTGCTCCGCTGCGAAACCAAAGGTGATCGTGAAGGTCGCCGGCTGTGCCCCCGTCACCGAGACGAGGGTCGCGCGAATGCACCACGAGGTGACGGCGCCGACGGCGAGAGGTGACCAGGGCGAGGTGAACACGGTGCCCGGGGCCGAGCTGTCCTGGGCGGTGAACGCGCCGGTCAGAGGAGTGCCGGTGCCTGGGCAGTTCGATGCCGGGGCGCCGGACAGGTTGACCGTCACCGTTGCACCTGGCGTCGACACCGATGGCCCGGCCGTTGCCAGTCGGAACCGCAACGGCGTCGAGCCGGTGTTGGTGACGTGCAGCACCGCCTGCTGGGCCTGTCCGGGAACGACATTCGATCCGTTCAAGGCGGGGAAGGTGAACGAGCCACCACCGGCCCCCGGTGCCAGGCCGAGCGTGCCGGTGGTGATGTTGCTGCTGGAGACATCTCTCCGCTCGGCCCATAGTGCCCCGGTGGTCCGCACCGATCCGAAGAACAGCACGGCCACCACGATCGCCAGGGCGGCGAGGAGGATGCCCCGCCGCGTGAAGGCTGCGGGCATAAGTGAACCGACGTTATGCCGGTCGGACCTGATTCAACGCGATTCTCATTCCGCTGACATTGATTTGTCCGTCGGTGAAATCCAGGTTCGGAGTGTTCTCAGCGAACGCCACGGTGACGGATACCGGAATGACCTGCGCGTCGGAAACCACGACGGCCGTATTCGGGGTTCCTGCTCCCACCTGAGTGGTGGTGGTGACATACGTCGTATCGGGAACGGTCGATCCGGTGCCGATCCCGGTCACCGAGAGTTAGGCTTTCATGTTCTTTCCGGTCGCGGTCACGGTGCAGCTCGCGTTGTACCGCCAGGTGTCGCCGGGCACCATGAGATCCGTTGCCGGGTCGATCGTCGTCCCGCCGTTCATGTTGCCCGAGATGTCTGTCCATGTACCCGCGGGGCAGACCAGCCCGAAGTCGCCGGCGGTGATGTTGCCACCGGCGACTTCCTCTTCATCACTCCACAACGCATATGACCCCATGCCTCCGAGAAGTAGGATCGCGCCCGCGCCGACGGCAATTGCGCCCTTGGATTTCCGATTCATGAACGTGCCCCTTCCAGGGAGAAACTGTGCCCAGGAAAATTCACTGTGGGCAATGCGCGTCACGTTAGCAAAACCGGAACCAGGTCCGCTTTAGGAGCGGATGTTATTTATCATTCGGAATTAACTCGTTATGGAAAGTGCAAATCAGTGCGCGGCGGGTTTTCCCGGATCCCGTTCCGGGAGGGGACGCAGCGGAATGTCCGGTCGCCCGACCGGATGACGCACGCGTCGCTTGGCGGCGAGATGCACCGACGCGGTCCGCTCGGCCACCTCGGCCCAGGAGAACTCCGCGGTCAGTCGGGCACGTGCCCGGAGGGCTCGCTGCGCTGCGGCGCCGGGGTCCGACAGTGTCGCGCGTACTGCGGCAGCGAGGCCGGCGACGTCGGCCGGTTCGAAGGTGAGGCCGGTGTCGGGTTCCTGCACCGCTTCGCCGAGACCGCCTGCGGTGGAGACGATCAGCGGGATGCCGGTGGCCGCGGCCTCGAGGGCGACGATGCCGAACGGCTCGTACCGGCTGGGCAAGACGATCGCGTCGCAGCGGTGCATGAGCGTCACGAGCTGGTCGTGGTCGACGGCGCCGACGAACCGCACCGCCTTGCTCACCCGGTGCTTGCGCGCCTGCTCCAGCAGCCAGTCGCGCTGGGTTCCGTCACCCGCGATGGTCAGAGTGGTGCCGGGATGGCTGCGGCGGATACGGGGGAGCGCGGCGAGTAGGTCCTGCACGCCCTTCTCGTATTCGAGGCGGCCGGCGAACAGCAGTTCCGCCGGACCGCTGGTCCGGGTGCGTGCAGCGAACGGCCATGTGTCGACGTCGATTCCGTTGTGGATCACGGAGATGTCCGCGGCGTCGTAACCGAAGAGCCGGTTGACCTCGTCGCGCATGGACGTCGAACATGTGATGAGGGAGTCTGATTCGGCGACGAGCCACCATTCGACCGAGTGCACCTGGCGATTGGTGCGGCCGCTGACCCAGCCGCTGTGCCGTCCCGCCTCGGTGGCGTGGATGGTGGAAACCAGTGGCACGTCGAAGAATTCGGCCAGCGCGATCGCCGGGTGGGCCACCAGCCAGTCATGTGCGTGCACGACGTCGGGAATCCATCGGGTCGAAGAATCCGCGAATGCTCTCTCGCCGTAAACATTCGGCCCGCTCGCTCCGCTCCCGGCGCCGGCCAGGATCTTGAGTCCCGCCCGGATGAACGAATGACCCATCGCGAGAGTCCAGGCCATCATGTCCTGACCGAACTCGAACTCCGGCGGATCCTCGGCGACCGCGATCACGCGTACGCCCTCCACGACAGAGTCGGTCGTCGGGTGGCTGACCGCATCGGTGCCCGAGGGGCGGCGCGTCAGCACCACCACATCGTGTCCGGCGGCGGCCATCTCGGTGGCGAGGTGGTGCACATGTCGACCCAGTCCACCGACCACGACGGGCGGGTATTCCCACGACACGAACAGCACCTTCATCCGACGCCCCCCTCAGCATCCGCGGTCAAGATCGCGTGCAACCGGCGCGCATCGAGTGCGGGAAACAGATTGTCGGCCCGCGCCCAGTTCCGTGCCAGGTCCGCCGCGACCTCGTCACGTCCGCGCATGGCGGCATCGCAGATCTCGCGCGTGGCATGTGCGTGCGTGTGCGCTCGCGAGACAGCGTACTGCGCGGCAGTGTCCTTCGACACCATGAAAGGCCAGTCGGAAGACACCGTGAGCAGCGTCTCCCGGACGATCTGATCGGCGACGCGGCTGCGCTGTCCGCCACCGGCGAGGAGTTTGGCCACGGCGTCGAGGGCGGTCTCGGTCACCTCCTCGTTGAGGGTGACGAGGTGCTGCACCTGTGGACCGTTCCACACGCGCCAGTCCTTACCCGACCCCCACGACGACGCGGGGAGATCGACCGGCTCGCCGACGAGTCCGGATCGCGTTGCGCCGGCGAGGGTTCCGACCTTCACCCCGACCTCGGGCAGGCGACGAAGGACGCGTTCGAGCCAGATCGGACCCTCATGCCACCAATGCCCGAAGAGCTCGGTGTCGAAGGCTGCGACCACCAGCGCGTCGCGGCCGATGCGCGCCGACTCCTCGATGAGGCGCTCCCGGACGTGCCCGACGAAATCCTCGACGTGGCGGTCGATCACGGCGTCGATGCGGGCCGGATCGTAGGGCTTCTTCTGGTTGCCCGGCACCGAACGTCCGGTGACGCGGAACCGCTTCAGTCCCGATTCATGGTCGTAGGTGTGGAAGTCGCGGTAGGCGGCGTGGCCGGGGTAGCCCGACTTCGGCGACCACACGCGGTAACTGACGGTGAGGTCACGTCCGTAGGCGATGACCCCGCTGTCTCCGACCGGGCGGCCGAGGGCGGTGTCGCCGTGCAGGGTCGGACCGTCGACCATGAAGTGCCCGACTCCCGCGCGCGCGTACTCCGCTTCCATCCCCGGCGCGAAGGCGCATTCGGGTGCCCAGATGCCTGCGGGGTCGAAACCCCAGCGTGCGTGTGCGTCGTAGAGGCCCTCACGGAGGAAGAAGGTGCGCAACCGCGGGTCGAGCAGCGGCGCGAACGGATGCGCGAGGGGTCCGCCGAGGATCTCGGCGACCCCGCTCGAGGCGACACCGCGGATCAGTGGTGAGGCGCCGTGTCGCCACTTCGTCTCGAAGGTCTCCAGCGCGCGCTGGGCGTCGAGGAACTCACGGCGACCGGCGTCGGCGCGGTCGGGGTCGTTCGACGTCGCGGCCTCGGTCGCCCGCAGCTGCCAGTCGGCCAGCCATTCGTACATCGACGACGCGCAGTGCGGGTCGTCGAGCTGCGCGGCCAGGACCGGGGTGATCCCGAGGGTCAACTGGTCGGTGAAACCGTCGTCGGCGAGACGTTCGAGAACGTCGAACAGGGGGATGTACGACGACGCCCACGACTGGTAGAGCCATTCCTCGCCGACCGGCCAGCGCCCGTGGTTGGCCAGCCAGGGCAGATGGGAGTGCAGGACGAAGGTGAACTGTCCCGGAACCTCGGGGGTGCTCATGGTCATTGCTCAGTCCCGGGTCGCCACCGCGACCAGGTCGAGCGAGGCGTCGATGTCGGACTCGCGCGCGTCGCGCACGGCGAAGTCCTCGGCGGCCACACCGGCGACGTCGTCGACGAGGTCGGCCGGCCACGGTTCGCCGGCGAGGGCCCGCTCGATCTGGGCGTCGATCAGCGATCCGCCCCACTTCTCGTCGAGTGCGACCAGGCGCGGTCCGTGGTGCACGCCGAGCATCGCGTCGAGGGTGAACCCGCCGTCGACGATCAGCTCGGTGAGTTCGGCGGCGTTGAGCTCGCGGGTGTGGAACGGGTTGAGCGGGGTGTCCCGGCCGGGGGAGAAGGTGATCCGGTTGGGCGTCGAGATCAGCAGCTCGCCGCCCGGACGCAGCACGCGCCGGCACTCGGCGATGAATGCGGCCTGATCCCACAGGTGCTCGATCACCTGGAAGTTCACCACCAGATCCACCGAGGCGTCGTCCAACGGGAGATCGATCAGATTGCCCTGGTGCACGATCAGCCCGGGGTAGCGGCGGCGGGTGTGTTCGACCGCCGAGGTGTCGTAGTCGACGCAGACCACCGACGACGCCCCGGCGTCGGCGATCATCGCGGCCCCATAGCCCTCGCCGGACCCGGCTTCCAGGACCTCGCGCCCCGTGCAGCGGTCGAGGATGTGCCGGTAGGCGATCTCGTGGCGGCGGAACCAGTAGTTCTCCGCGGGTATCCCGGGAACCGTCCGCTCGCCGGTCAGCGCCAGCTGTTGGTCGGCGTCGAGGGACTCCAGACCGGTCATCCCGGCCGTCGGCGGAGAACCGAGGTCTGCGTCAGTCATCTGCAAGAGCGTAGGGCATGGGGTCGCGGCGTCCCGGTTCGTCCTGGCGTCGGCCACCGACCGAACGATCGGCCGTGGTCGTCGCCGGTTCTCTGTCCAGGTACGACGCCGGTCCATAGTGTGAGGTAGTCGATGTTTAGTGAGAACATAGGAGACGCTAAAGTGGTGGAGACCAATGGCCTTACCCGCCGGTAAGTTGCCGAACCCGACGCAGGAGGTCGACGAAGACCAATGACAAACATTGTCGTACTGATCAAGCAGGTTCCCGACACGTGGTCCGAGCGCAAGTTGTCCGACGACGACTACACCCTGGACCGCGAGGCAGCTGACGCGGTTCTGGACGAGATCAACGAGCGCGCCGTCGAGGAAGCGCTGAAGATCAAGGAAGCCGACGGCGGTGAGGTCACCATCCTGACTGCGGGTCCCGACCGCGCCACCGACGCCATCCGGAAGGCTCTGTCGATGGGCGCCGACAAGGCCATCCACATCAAGGACGACGCGCTCCACGGCTCGGACGCGGTCCAGACCGCCTACGTCCTGGCCCGCGCACTGGGCACCGTCGAGGGCGTCGAGCTCGTCATCGCCGGTAACGAGGCCACCGACGGCCGCGTCGGCGCGATCCCGGCCATGATCGCCGAGTACCTCGAGCTCCCGCACCTCACGCACCTGCGCAAGCTGACCCTCGAGGGCGAGACCCTCAAGGGTGAGCGTGAGACCGACGAGGGCATCTTCCACGTCGAGGCGCAGCTCCCGGCGATCGTCTCGGTCAACGAGAAGATCAACGAGCCTCGCTTCCCGTCCTTCAAGGGCATCATGGCCGCGAAGAAGAAGGAAGTCACCGTCGTCTCGCTGGCCGAGATCGACGTCGAGCCGACCGATGTGGGCCTGGAGAACGCCGGCAGCGTCGTGAACTCCTCCACCCCGAAGCCGCCGAAGACCGCGGGCGAGCGCGTCACCGACGAAGGCGACGGCGGCACGAAGGTCGCCGAGTACCTGGTCGGCCAGAAGATCATCTGATCTTCCCCACCAGTCCATCCGGCGAACCCCAGACATTCAGGAGAAAACCAACATGGCAGAAGTACTCGTGCTCGTGGAGCAGGACGCCGAAGGCGCCCTGAAGAAGGTCACCAGCGAGCTCATCACCGCCGCCCGCGCTCTCGGTACCCCGTCGGCTGTCGTCGTCGGCAAGCCCGGCTCGGCCGACGCGATCATCGACGGCCTCAAGGAAGCCGGCGCCGAGAAGGTCTACGTCGCCGAGTCCGACGACGCCGCCTCGTACCTGATCAACCCCCAGGTCGACGTACTGTCCTCGATCGCCGAGAGCGCCGCTCCGGCAGCGATCCTGGTCGCGGCCACCGCCGACGGCAAGGAGATCGCCGGCCGTCTCGCCGTGCGACTCGGTTCGGGTGTGCTCGCCGACGTCGTCGACGTCAAGGAAGGCGGCGTGGGCATCCACTCCATCTTCGGTGGCGCGTTCACCGTCGAGGCACAGGCCAAGGGCGACACCCCGGTCATCTCGATCCGTCCCGGTGGCGTCGAGGCCGCTCCGCAGGCCGGTGCCGGCGAGCGTGTCGACGTCGAGGTCCCGGCGGCCGCCGAGAACGCCGTCAAGATCACCAAGGTCGAGCCGAACATCGGTGGCGATCGTCCCGAGCTCACCGAAGCGTCGATCGTCGTCTCCGGTGGTCGCGGTGTCGGTAGCGCCGAGAAGTTCTCGGTCGTCGAGGAACTCGCCGACGCGCTCGGTGCCGCTGTCGGCGCCTCGCGTGCCGCCGTCGACTCCGGCTACTACCCGGGTCAGTTCCAGGTCGGTCAGACCGGTAAGACCGTGTCGCCTCAGCTCTATGTCGCCCTGGGTATCTCGGGCGCCATCCAGCACCGCGCCGGCATGCAGACCTCGAAGACCATCGTCGCGGTCAACAAGGACGAAGAGGCGCCGATCTTCGAGATCGCCGACTACGGCATCGTGGGCGACCTGTGCAACGTCGCCCCGCAGCTGACCGAAGAGGTCAAGAAGCGCAAGTGATCCACGAGATCACGTAGTACCCCGGTGGCCCCCGACTCCGCGTCGGGGGCCACCGTGCGTTTGCGGCCTGTTCATCCGAGCCCGCCGATGCGGCTCGTGTTCATCCGGATCGCCCCGACACGTCACGCGGCCGTGGTCGTGACGACGCCGGCGGTGGCTTTCATACGGGGCATGAACGCTCTGCAGTCCATCGCCACCACTACGGCAACCGATTCCGCTGTCTCGGCCACCCTGCTGACCGCCGGCCCGGTTCGGGTGCTGGTGTCCGACGACTCGGCCGACATCCTTGCCGCCCAACGACTTCGCTTCCGGGTCTTCGCCGACGAGCCCGGCTTCTCCGATCGAATCGGCGACGCGACCACCGGTTGTGACGTCGACCGATTCGACGAATTCTGTGAACACCTCATCGTGCGGCACGACGACCACGGCGTCATCGGGTGCGCGCGGCTATTGGCACCGCCGCGGGCAATCGCCGCCGGCGGCTGGTACTCGTCAACCGAGTTCGACCTGCGTCAGTTGGGTGACATCTTTTCCGAGACAGTCGAATTGGGTCGTGCATGCGTACTCGGCGGGCACCGTGACGGATCCGTCACCGCCCTCATGTGGGCGGCTCTGCTGCAGTACATGGATCTCGCGGGCTACCGGTATCTGATGGGTTGTGTCTCGGTGCCGCTGCACAGCCCGGGGGAGTGGATGCCCGGATCCGTGTTGCGCGCCGTCCGTGATCGCCTACGCGACGACTACTCCGACCCGGTTCGGCGGGTTGCGCCGCTGACGCCCCCGCGTATCGGTGGGCGTCTCCTCGACGACATCACGCCCTCGGACACCATCGGGATGCCGCCCCTGATGCGCGGATACCTGCGGATGGGTGCTCGTATCTGTGGCGAGCCCGCCGTCGACGATGTGTTCGATGTCGCGGACTTCCTCACCCTGCTCGACCGGGAGGGCGCCAACCGGCGCTATCTCGACCGCCTGCGATCGAGTGCCCAGCGTCTCGGCTCGGCGAGGTCCTGACGCGGTGACCACCCTGCCGGTGGAGCGTCACCCGTGGTTCCCGGTCAGTGACTGCGGGCATGCCTGCCTCGGTCCGCGGGTCGAGAGGCGCGTGGCCGACGCCGTCGTCGCGGGCGCGCGGCTGTGTCGTCTCGCCGCGATCGCCGGCTGGATCGTCGCGACACCCATTGCCGACGGGACGATGGCGCGGCTCCGGAGGCGGCCGCGACGAGCGTTGCGAGCGCGGGCCGCACGGCCACTGCTCGCAGCGCTCGGCATCGGGGTCGTCGTCGACGACCGGCGGAGCGATCGACGCGCGACCGGGCTCATCGTCGCCAACCACATCTCCTTCCTCGACGTCCTCGCGCTCGCGCTTGTCAGCCCGGCGCCGGTGGTAGCGAAGTCCGATGTCGTCGACATGCCGGTGGTGGCGGGGCTCGCACGCCGGTTCGGGGTGATCGCCGTCGACCGTGGGACGCTGCGCGGACTCCCGGCGGCGGTGGGCGATGTGTCCGCGCGACTGGCCGCCGGATCGTCGGTGATCGTGTTCCCGGAGGGAACGACCTTCTGCGGCCGGACGGGTGGCGCGTTCCGCCCGGCGTTCTTCCAGGCGGCGGTCGACGCGGAGGTGCCGGTGTTCCCGGTTCGCCTGCGGTTCGTCGGACCCGACGGGGGTGCCGCGACGGCCCCGAGTTTCATCGGCGACGACTCGCCGCTCGACACCCTCCGTCGGGTACTACGGGCCCGCGGACTCACCGTGGTCGTCCGCCTCGAACGGGCCGAGGCGCCGGGCGCCGACCGTCGGGAACTGGCCCGGCGTTGTGAGCGGGTGCTGAGCGCGCGGAAAGTGACATCGGCCGTTCTCTGATATAGGTTTCTTCGGTGTGGCCGAACCCGTGGCCGCGCAGATCGCCGTATGTCGAAGGAGTCCGACGATGACGTCCACCCTCAGCCGGGAAGCGGCCCGCGCCAAGTTCTTCGAGCTGCGGGAAGCGGAAGGTCTCGTCGACGACGCGGTCCTCGACACCGTCTGGGCGGGGCTCGCGACGCTGCGTCCCGAGGAGATGCTGGGCGCCTGGAAGGGCGGCGAGTTCACCACCGGTCACGCCATCAACGGCATGCTGGGGAAGGCCAACTGGTTCGGCAAGACCTTCACCTCGCGCAGCGACGTGCAGCCGCTGGTGTGCCGCGACGAGGACGGCAAGCTGTTCTCGAACGTCGAACTCGGCAAGGGTGAGGCGAGCCTGTGGGCGGTCGAGTTCCGCGGGGAGCTCACCGCGTCGATGGTCTACGACGGCCAGCCGGTCATCGATCACTTCAAGCGCGTCGACGACACCACCGTCATGGGCATCATGAACGGCAAGGGCGGCGTCATCGACGGACGGCACCTGTACTTCTACCTCGAACGCGTCTGAGGCGTCCGAGGAGGCGACCGCGGGGTCGGGTCCGGTGGTCGTGCGCCCGATGACCGGCGTGAGGCGCACAGCGCTCACACGTCGCGGAATTTGTCGACGTCGGCCGCGCGTTTATCCTTGCTAGCGATGCCCCTGCCAACCCGAGTGCCGCCGCGCACGTCCGTCTACCTCGACCACGCCGCTTCGACGCGGATGCTGCCCGAAGCTGTCGAGGCGATGACCGCTGTCTTCGGTGCCCCGGGCAACGCCTCGTCCCTGCACGGTTCCGGGCGGACCGCCCGACGCCGCCTCGAGGAGGCGCGCGAGGCGATCGCCGCGGCCGTCGGTGCGCGGCCGTCGGAGGTCATCTTCACCGGAGGCGGCACCGAGTCGGACAACCTCGCCATCAAGGGCATCTACTGGGCCCGTCGCCGCGACGACGACCAGCGTCGCCGCATCATCGTGTCGGCGGTCGAGCACCACGCCGTCCTCGACCCCGCGCAGTGGCTGGCGGCCGACGCCGGCGCGGAACTCGTGGTGCTGCCGGTCGACGCCGACGGCGTCGTCTCACCCGCCGATCTGCGGGCCGAACTCGAGGCGCACGCCGACCAGACAGCCCTCATCTCGGTCATGTGGGCCAACAACGAGGTGGGTTCCATCCAGCCCATCGCCGAGATCGCCGCGCTCGGAGCGGAGTTCGGTGTCCCGGTGCACTCCGACGCCATCCAGGCCGTCGGCCACCTGCCGGTCGACTTCGCCGCCGGTGGACTGTCTGCGCTGAGCCTCGCCGCCCACAAATTCGGCGGTCCGCAGGGCGTCGGCGCGCTGCTGCTCGGTCGCGAGATCGCCTGTGTCCCGCTGCAGCACGGTGGCGGCCACGAACGGGACGTGCGGTCGGGAACCCAGGACGTCGCCGGCGCCGCCGGGATGGCCGCCGCGCTGACCTGGTGCGTCGAGCACATGGAGGAGAACACCGCTCGCGTGCGTGCGCTTGCGTCGCGACTGTCCGAGATCCTGCTCGGTGTCGAGGGTGCGGTGCTCAACGGTGCGCCGGCGGACGCCCGTCTGCCCGGAAACGTCCATGTCTCCTTCGCCGGCTGCGAGGGGGACTCCCTGTTGATGCTGCTCGACGCCAAAGGCATCGAGTGCTCCACCGGTTCCGCGTGCACCGCGGGTGTCGCGCAGGCTAGTCACGTACTGCTCGCGATGGGACTCGACATGGCCGACGCCCGGTCGTCACTGCGGTTCTCGCTCTCCCACACCACCACCGACGCCGACATCGACGCGGTGGCCCAGGTCATCGACGAGGTCGTGGGCCGAGCTCGTGCCGCCGGCCTCGTCACCGCACCCGGCGGAAAGGTCTCCTGATGCGCGTACTCGCAGCGATGAGCGGGGGCGTCGACTCGGCGGTCGCGGCCGCACGTGCCGTCGACGCCGGCCACGAGGTCGTCGGCGTCCACCTCGCCCTCTCGACCGCACCGGGGGCCCTGCGCACCGGATCGCGCGGCTGCTGCTCGCGGGAGGACGCGTCCGATGCCCGCCGTGCCGCCGACGTACTGGGAATCCCGTTCTATGTCTGGGATTTCGCC
Source organism: Gordonia rubripertincta (assembly GCF_038024875.1). Taxonomy (NCBI): domain Bacteria; kingdom Bacillati; phylum Actinomycetota; class Actinomycetes; order Mycobacteriales; family Gordoniaceae; genus Gordonia; species Gordonia rubripertincta. Next base: position 4,939,565 of record NZ_CP136136.1, on the reverse strand, counting down.
GACCGGTTCAAGGACGACGTCATCGACGAGTTCGTCGAGGCCTACGCCGCCGGACGCACCCCCAACCCGTGCCTGACGTGCAACGAGAAGATCAAGTTCGCCGCGCTCGCCGACAAGGCGATCGCTCTCGGCTTCGACGCTCTCGCCACCGGCCACTATGCGCAGCTCGTCGACGGTGAGCTGCGTCGCGCCGTCGACCACGACAAGGACCAGTCGTACGTCCTCGCCGTCCTCACGAGCGAGCAGCTGTCCCGTGCGCTGTTCCCGGTCGGGGACACCCCGAAGGCCGAGATCCGGGCCGAGGCCGCTCGCCGCGGCCTCGCGGTCGCCGACAAGCCCGACTCCCACGACATCTGCTTCATCCCCAGCGGCGACACCCGCGCCTTCCTCGGCGCCAAGATCGGTATCCGCCCGGGCGCGGTCGTCGACGCCTCCTCCGGTGAGCGCCTCGCCGACCACGAGGGAGTTCACGGCTTCACCATCGGACAGCGCAAGGGTCTCGGCATCGACGCCCCCGCCGCCGACGGCAAGCCCCGCTATGTCACCGAGATCGACCCGGAGTCGGGCGCCGTCACGGTCGGTACCGCCGAGGACCTGCAGGTCTGGGGCATCACCGCGACGCGTGCGGTGTGGACGTCGGGCATCACCCCCGACGAACCGTTCGAGGCCGTCGTCCAGGTGCGTGCACACGGCGGGCTCGCACCCGTCACCGCGACCCCGACCACCGTCGACGGCGAACCCGCGATCGACGTCGTCCTGCACGAGCCGCTGACCGGAGTCGCACGCGGCCAGGCCGCCGTGCTGTACCTGCCCGACGCCGAACGCGGCGATCAGGTCGTCGGATGCGGGCGCATCGCCTCCACCTCGTCGCAGCCGACCGCCGTCGCGACCCGGTGACCACCCCCGGTCTGCCCACCGGCGTCGGAACCGGCGTGGGCTCGATGCCCGGCACCGATCCGCGCGCGGCGGCCGCGGTGGTCAACGGGGAGCTCGACCTCGCGCACCTCGTCGAACTCCCCGGTCGGGGTGCTGGTTCGGACCTGATCGGTCGGATGGCCGCGATCCTCGTCGACCTCCCGATGGACACCGCGACCTGGGGTTACCGTCTGGCGCAACGGGAATCGCAGCTCACCCGCCGCGCCCGCGACTTCCTCAAAGAGGATCTCGACGTCGTCGAAGAACTTTGGGAGACAGCAGGCTTCGTCGGTACCGGCCGGCCGTTCAAGGTCCAGGTCGCCGGTCCGTTCACCGCCTCGGCATCGGTGGAACTGCCCAATGGTCATCGCGTGCTGAAGGACCCGGGCGCGGTCCGCGACATCGTCGCGTCGACCGCGGAAGGACTCCGCGAACACGTCGGAGAGATCACCCGGCGTCTCGGGGCGCAGGTGGTCGTGCAGATCGACGAGCCGATGATCGGCCGGGTCATCGACGGAACCGTCAAGCCCCTCACCCGGTTCGACCCGATCCGCGCGGTGCCGGCCGTCGAAGCGGCGCGGGCTCTCACCGAGCTGATCGAACACGTCGACGCACCGGTGATCCTGCACGACTGCAACCGGCCCCGCTGGGATCTCCTCGAACACCTTCGGGGCGTGGCGTACTCGATCGACGTCACCGCCCCCACCGACGCCGACCTCGACGGCATCGGGATGCTCATCGACCGCGGCGACATCCTCGTCGCCGGTCGCGTCCCGTCCACCGCACCGAAGCGGCCGATCAACGCCGACACCGTCGCGACCGACCTCGCCGCAATCGCCGACCGCATCGGCCTCAACCGGAAGGTGTTGTCCGAGAACGTCGTCGTCACACCGACCTGCGGTCTCGCCGGGGCGTCGGAGAGCTGGGCGAAGAAGGCCCTCGCGGTATCCGCCGACGCGGGTCAGCTGCTCGGCACCGACCCGACCGCGCTCTGAGGCCCTCGAAGCTCTGCGGAATCCCGCCCGCCGGAACTATTCTGCGAGGGTGCCGCATCCGATCATGTTCGACGACTCCGACCCGGTCCTGGGTCGCGTGCGCGAGATCGCCCTTGCGTTGCCCGACGCCACCGAGGTCGTGGCCCACGGTCGCCCGACCTTCCGATGCGGCAAGATGTTCGCGAACTACGGCGGTGGCCTGAAAGGCGGCAAGGTCCGGTACGACCAGTCGGTCCTTTTCATCCCCGACGAGGCGGAGAAGCCCGCGCTCGAAGAGGACCCGCGGTTCTACGTTCCCGCCTACTACGGCCCCTTCGGCTGGCTCGGCCTGATCCTCGACGACGCCACCGACTGGGACGAGGTCGCCGAACTGCTCGACGCCAGCTACCGGCACGTCGCGCCGAAACGGTCGCTGGCGAAGCTCGACGGCTGACCCTTCGGGACCCGCCTTCCGCAGCTCCGGGCGCCTCAGGGAGCAGCGAGGCGACCCTGTCCGAGCACTCCGATACCCTCGGAACGTGGCAGAAACAACGGAGTCGGAGCGCCCGGCGACCGAGCAGTCGGGACCCGAGGGAGACCTTCGCGAGCAGTGGACCGAACTCGCCGAGGAAATCCGCGAGCATCAGTTCCGCTACTACGTGAAGGATGCGCCGGTCATCACCGACGGCGAGTTCGACGCGCTCCTCCGACGCCTGCAGGATCTCGAGGAACGCCATCCCGAGCTCGCAACCCCCGATTCGCCGACCAAGCTGGTCGGCGGCGGTTTCTCCACGGCATTCTCCCCGGCCGACCATCTCGAGCGGATGATGTCGCTGGACAACGTCTTCGACTATGACGAGATGACCTCGTGGGTCGAGCGCGTCAACTCCGACGCCGGCGTCAAGGCCGAGTTCCTCTGTGAACTCAAGATCGACGGGGTCGCGCTCGCGCTGGTCTACCGCAACGGTGTCCTGGAACGCGGTGTCACCCGCGGGGACGGGCGCACGGGCGAAGACGTCTCGCTCAACGCCCGCACCATCGAGGACATCCCGCAGCGCCTCACCGCCTCCGACGAGTACCCGATCCCGCACGTCCTCGAGGTTCGCGGCGAGGTCTTCTTCCGGGTCGAGGATTTCGAGGCGCTCAACGCATCGCTGGTGGCCGACGGCAAGCCGCCCTTCGCCAATCCCCGCAATTCGGCGGCCGGCTCGCTGCGGCAGAAGAATCCGCAGGTCACGGCCCGTCGCAGACTGCGGATGATCTGTCACGGTATCGGGCACACCGAGGGCTGGCGACCAGCATCGCTGCACGACGCGTACCTCGCGCTGGGTGCGTGGGGACTCCCCGTGTCGACCCACACCACCAAGGCGTCGGACGCCACCGAGATCCTGGACAAGATCTCCTACTGGGGTGAACACCGCCACGACGTCGAGCACGAAATCGACGGCATCGTGGTCAAGGTCGACGACTTCACCCTGCAGCGCCGCCTCGGTTCCACCTCGCGCGCGCCGCGCTGGGCGATCGCGTACAAGTACCCGCCGGAGGAGGCCACCACCAAGCTGCGCGACATCCAGGTCGGCGTCGGTCGCACCGGCCGCGTCACGCCTTTCGCGGTTCTCGAACCGGTCCTCGTTGCCGGGTCCACCGTGTCCCGCGCGACCCTTCACAACGGCTCGGAGGTCAAGCGCAAGGGCGTGCTCATCGGCGACACGGTGACCATTCGCAAGGCCGGCGACGTGATTCCCGAGGTGCTCGGTCCGGTCGTCGACCTGCGCGACGGCTCCGAGGTCGAGTTCGAGATGCCCGAACGCTGCCCGGAATGCGGTACGCCGCTGCGCCCGGAGAAGGAATCCGACGTCGACGTCCGGTGTCCGAACCAGGAGAGTTGCCCGGCGCAGTTGCGGGAGCGGCTATTTCATCTCGCCGGTCGTGGATCCTTCGATATCGAGGCTCTCGGTTACGAGGCCGCGACCGCGCTGCTGACGGCGAAAGTGATCCGCAACGAGGGCGACCTGTTCTCCATCACCGCCGACGACCTCGCCCGCACGGAACTGTTCACGACGAAGGCCGGCGCGTTGTCGGCGAACGGCAAACGCCTGCTGGCCAACCTCGACAAGGCGAAGGACGTGGCGTTGTGGCGAGTGCTGGTGGGTCTGTCGATCCGCCACGTCGGTCCCACTGCTGCGCGTGCGCTGGCGACCGAATTCGGTTCGCTGGAGGCCATCGAATCCGCCGACGTCGAACAGTTGGCGAACGTCGAGGGGCTCGGTATGACCCTCGCGCAGTCGATCCACGACTGGTTCACCGTGGGCTGGCATCGCGAGATCGTCGAGAAGTGGCGCGCGGCAGGCGTTTCCATGGAGGACCAGCGCGACGACTCGATCGCGCGAACGCTCGAGGGCAAGACCATCGTCGTGACCGGATCGCTGGTGGACTTCTCCCGTGACGGCGCCAAAGAGGCGATCCTGCAACGCGGTGGCAAGGCTTCGGGGTCGGTGTCGAAGAAGACCGACTACGTGGTCGTCGGCGATTCGCCGGGAAGCAAGGCCGACAAGGCCGAACAGCTCGGCGTCCCGGTCCTCGACGAGGACGCGTTCAAACGACTGCTGGAGACCGGCAGTTCGGACTAGACGCGGTCACCGCCAGATGCGACCGGCAGATATGCGGCGACTTACCGTCCCCCTGAGGGTGGAACGAGGGCAAGGTGCCCCCCGTGGTGACCGAGGGGGACGCATTGTCACGGCGTGGGCGGTTGATGCTCACTGCCACGAACAGCGGGCAGCGTCAACCATTGAGCGCCTTCTCGAACGCGCGGTACGCCCGTGGGTCGAACAGCACGAACCGGATCTCGGTCATCGTGGTGTCCGTGGATCGGACCGTTTCGACGGCCCGGTGTGCGCCGTCGTCCATCGGCCAGCCGTAGACGCCGGTCGAGATGGCCGGGAAGGCGATCGTCGTCGCACCCAATTCGTCTGCCACGCGCAGGGATTCGCGGTAGCAGGAGACCAGGAACTCGGAGCGGTCCTCGTCGTGGGAGTGTACCGGCCCGACCGTGTGGATCACCCAGCGTGCGTCCAGGTCGCCCGCGGTGGTCGCGACCGCCTCGCCGACGGGGAGTCCGCGTCGGTACCGACCGGCCCGTAGCTCCTTGCATTCGGCGAGGATCGCCGGACCGCCACGGCGGTGGATGGCGCCGTCGACCCCGCCACCGCCGAGGAGCGTCGAATTGGCGGCGTTGACGATGGCGTCGACCGTCTGGAGGGTGATGTCTCCCTGCACGAGTGTGATGGAGGTCATGGCTCCATCATCGCGCTATCCGTCGGCGCGCAACACCGTACTGACGATGCCTGCCAGATAGCCGAGCCGTGCGACCTCCGAGGGACGGAAGTCGGGTCCGCCGATGCGGCCGAGCAGGACGGCCTTGTCGTTGGAACCGATGGGTGCGGCGGCGAGACGGGTGTCCATCTCCTGCCAGGCGCCCGGCACCCAGTCACCCTCGGCGTCGAGCTGCGCCGCATGTTCCAGCGGCAGCCAGTCGGCCCTGGTGAGCGGGGTTTCCGGGGCTCCGGAAGAACCGAACAGTTGGAGCACGCCGCCGCTGGCCTTGGTGATGACCATGGCCCACGACACCCGCAGCACGCGCGGGGCGTTGTCGACGAGGACCTGGAGTCGATCGTTGCGGGACGCCGTGGCGACCTGGTCGACGAGCTCGAGTTCGCGGTGTGTGTCGAGCACACCGGAGTACGGGCGGATCGAGTCGACGCGAACGCCGTTGACCTTCTCCGCGGCCGTGATCAGGCTGTCGGGCAGCGAACCCGGCGGGACCTCCACGACGAGATCGTCGACGGCGTAACCGTTGCCGCGTTCGACCACTTCGAGAGACAGGATGTCCGCACCGACCGAACCGAGCTGCACGGCGAGCACACCGAGACTGCCGGGACGGTCCTCGAGGTGGACGCGCAACAGGTAAGACACGTGGGCCATTCTCGCACTCGTGAGGATTGCGCGCGCACCGCCGGGGGAGGGTCGGACCGGGCCCGGGCACGCAAACGGTGGCTGGAGTGAGTCGGGTCGGTGCGTTCCCATAGGCTGGAGAGGCACATCTGCGCCGCTCTGGCGTCGCGGTGGGCGACATGGCCGTGCAAATGATGGTGAGAAAGGACGCTGACGGTGGCTGGCGAACCGAAGTCCATATCGCGTGAAGAGGTCGCGCACCTGGCGCGATTGTCGCGACTGGCGCTGAGCGAGGACGAACTCGATGTCTACGCCGAGCAGCTGGACTCCATCCTGACCCACGTCGCGTCCGTGTCGGAGGTGGCCGCCGACGACGTACCCGGCACCGCGCATCCGGCCGAGCTCGCCAATGTGCTGCGCCCCGACGTGGTCGTGCCCGGTCTGAGCACCGACGCCGCGCTGTCCGGTGCGCCGGCCGTCGAGCAGGACCGTTTCGCCGTTCCGCAGATCCTGGGAGAAGAGCAGTGAGCCCCGCGTCGCACGCCGCAGCGCCTCGTCCCGCCGGTGACCTGACCGGCCTGTCCGCCGCCGAACTCGCCACCAAGATCGCGACCCGCGAGGTCAGCTCGGTGGAGGTCACGCAGGCCCACCTCGATCGCATCGCCGAGGTGGACGGCGAGCTCGGAGCCTTCCTGCACGTCAGCGGCGCCGAGGCGCTCGTCGCCGCCAAGGCCGCCGATGACGCGATCGCCTCGGGCGACGCCGTGTCGTCACTCGCCGGTGTGCCGATTGCACTCAAGGACGTCTTCACCACCACCGACGCCCCCACCACGTGCGGCTCCAAGATCCTCGAGGGATGGGTTCCGCCCTACGACGCCGCGGTCACCGAACGTCTGCGCGCCGCGGGCATCCCGATCCTCGGCAAGACCAACATGGACGAGTTCGCCATGGGCAGCTCGACCGAGAACTCCGCCTATCAGCTGACCCGAAACCCGTGGGACCCCACCAAGATCCCGGGTGGCTCGGGTGGCGGCAGCGCCGCGGCACTCGCTGCGTACGAGGCGCCGCTGGCGATCGGCACCGACACCGGTGGCTCGATCCGTCAGCCGGCCGCGGTCACCGCGACCGTCGGCGTCAAGCCCACCTACGGAACCGTGTCGCGCTACGGGCTCGTCGCCTGCGCGTCGTCGCTGGACCAGGGCGGCCCTTGTGGCCGTACGGTTCTCGACACCGCGATGCTGCACGAGGTCATCGCCGGACACGACCCACGCGACTCGACGTCCATCAACGTCCCGGTGCCCGACGTGGTCGCCGCCGCCCGCCAAGGCGCCGAGCAGGATCTGAAGGGCGTCAAGATCGGTGTCGTCACCGAGCTGCAGGGTGAGGGCTACCAGTCCGGTGTGCTCGACTCGTTCCACCAGGCCGTCAAGCTCCTCGAAGAGCGCGGCGCCGAGGTCGTCGAGGTCAGTTGCCCGCACTTCACCTACGCGCTCGGCGCGTACTACTTGATCCTCCCGTCCGAGGTGTCGTCGAACCTCGCACGCTTCGACGCCATGCGGTACGGTCTGCGCGTCGGCGACGACGGTTCGCATTCGGCCGACGAGGTCATGGCACTGTCCCGCGAGGCCGGTTTCGGCCCAGAGGTCAAGCGCCGCATCATGATCGGCACCTACGCACTTTCGTCGGGCTACTACGACGCCTACTACGGCCAGGCCCAGAAGGTCCGCACGCTGATCTCGCGCGACTTCACCACCGCCTTCGAGAAGGTCGACGTGCTGATCTCGCCGACCACGCCGACCACCGCCTTCCCGATCGGGGAGAAGGTCGACGACCCGCTGGCGATGTACCTGTTCGACCTCTGCACCCTGCCGGTGAACCTGGCCGGGATCGGGTCGATGTCGGTGCCGTCGGGTCTGTCCGAGGACGACGGAATGCCGGTCGGCCTGCAGATCATGGCGCCCGCACTCGCCGACGACCGGCTGTACCGGGTCGGCGCATCGTACGAGGCGGCTCGCGGCGCGATCATCTGACGTCTCTGCAACCCATTTGTGGTGGGTCTGCGAGGTCATCGCGGCACATCGCTGACCGCACGCGCCTGCTCGACCCCGTAGCGATGGCCGACGCCGGTGGGGCCGTCGAGTGCGGCCAGCAGGTCGACGCTGGTCTGTAGGAAGCTGACCACCGGCAGCCACGGGACCTGGGGTACCTGCCGACCGCCGAGCACTATCTCCGCGGGTTCGCTCGGGGGACGCCACAACGAACTGAGTGACCAGCGGACCACCGGATCGCTGCGATTGGCGACGACCACCCGCGGTGTCGCCGACACCTCGGCGACCGTCCCGGCCGGCGGCGCGGTCAGGACCGTCTCCGCGAGGAGGTCCGGGTGATTGTCCTCGAGCCAGATCCGGGCGGCGTCGGCCCCGATCGCGCCCAGGCTCTGGCCGTACAGCACCAGTCGGGGGCGGTCAGGTTCGGGCCGGCTCTCCAGGGCCTTCGCGACCTCGCCGACCAGCGCGATCGACGAGTCCGTTGCCGCCGCGTCGTCGGAGATGAACGCCTTCCACGACGGGACGCCGGCGTAGGGGAGTGTCAGGATTCGGACGTCGCCGCCGAAGCGGTCGACGAAGCCGGCCACCGCGGCCTGGTCGACCCAGCCCGATCCGGTGGGTACGGCCACGATCACCGCCTCTGCCGAAAGCCCGTCGTCGGCCACCCACGACTGAACCAATTGTGTTGCCGGACGCCGGAATTCCGGGGCCGAGAGTTCGCCGCGCAACAGCGTCCCGGATTTGGAGACGATGACGGTACCCGGCAGCCGTTGTCCCTCGTCGGCGCCCGCGGACGCGGGAGTGAGAAGGCCCGCGGTGAGGGCGACCGCCGACGCCGCGATGACTGCGGTGACGCGGGGGATGGCTACGATCGCTGCGACCGCTGTGAGCGGTGCCAGTGTTGCCCCGGCCCACCAGTCGGGGCCGGCCGGCCCCGCTCCGACGGCGGCACGGATCAGGTTTTGCCACCACACCGCCAGTCCCGCAGCTCCGGCCGCGACGAGCACGCCGACACCGAGGACGACGCGCCGCGATTGCCGGTCCGGTTGTCTTCGGCGGCGGGATGCTCTCCATGACAACAACATTCCGACGACCGCGCCCAGCGCCGTGACGCCGGTCGCCCCGATCGTGGTCGTCAGCGCATCGCGCGGGAGCGTACCGGGAAAGAGGGCGACGACATATGCGACGACGACGCTGACCACGACGACGGGGTGAGGCAGGTGTTGACCGGTGTGCGTCGACGATGCTGCGGGCGAGTACATCACGAAAGCTCCTCGGTGTGGGGATCCCGGTCGACGAGTGCGCGTTCGACCGTGGTGGACACGAGCTGCGGGATCGTTTCCTGGCGGGTGGGAGCTCCGCCGTACTGGCGCCAGGTGTTCCAGGCCAAACCGATCCGTGCCACGCGTGCCGCGGCGTCGCACGCAGGGTTGCTGCATGAGCGCTGCATCGCGTCGGCCAGCATGCGGTCCAGGGCGAATCGCGCCCACGAACCCAGCGGACGACCATTCGCGGCTGCTGCGCGCAGCAGGTCGTAGCCGAGATCATGTGTACGGCAGAGAGGTGTGAACCGGTCGGGGAGCGGTACCGGGGACGAGCAGTCGCCGTCCGGATCGACGGGCACACCGGATACGACGGCCGGTGTGTAACCCATGTGCACGTCGAAGGTCGCGGGCAGGACGTCCATCGTCGTGGCCGGGGCCGGCCCCGTCAGCGCCACGACGGCAGCGGTGTACGGGTTGTCGGCGTCCTCCGGAGAGGGGGCGACCACACTCGCGGTCGAACCGACGTCACCGGCGACCGCGTGCGCCGTCGACATCCACTGCCCGGCAACGAGAACGGTCAGTGTCAGGGCGGCCACCAGCCAATGGAGCGAATGTCGTGGGCTTGTGGGTCCGGTCTGATCAGCGGGTCGAGAAGCGTTGTCCGACGGCCATTTCCGCAGCGGTCCTGGAGTGTTCATGGACAGTGACGCTAGGTAGCGCAACCACCTGGCCACATCGCTCCGACGGGCGGTTCCCGCTCACCGGTGGGGGTGGGCGCGCGGCGCGCTGACCCTACTCGGGAACGAGGGCGTCTCCCCCGAAAGTATGAGGACTGACGGTCTCCGCCGGGCCTAGGGTGAACCTCATGTTCGGTTTACGCAAGCACTTGCGCGCGGCCGGCGGCGACTTCGTCGACTGGGCGTCCACGGCGCCCGTCGCCCAGGACCCCGCGGTGCGCGCCTACTTCTCCAAGCGGGTCAACTGGTTCTTCCTGGTCGTCGCCCTGATCATGTACTCGATCGCCTGGCCGACGTTGCCCGTGACGCATTCCGTACCCACGTTCCTGCTGCCTCTGGTCTCGGCGTTCGCGGCACTGCCGATCGCGCTCGCTTGGTCGGCGCCGCTGGTCGGCTGGGCGATCTCGGTGGTTTCGGCACAGGTCATCGGCTTGATCGTGCCGACGCACGGCGGGTGGGAACTCACCATCCAGGTGACCCACTTCATCGAGTTGCTCGTGCTGACCTTCGTGGTCATGCTCCGCTGTCCGCTGCGGTGGATACCGGTGGTGTGGCTGGCGACCTCCCTCGCCGTCGCCTACGCGGTGCATCCGGCGTGGATCGTGGGCATCTCGGTGCTCGCGGTGGTCGTGGCCCTCCTCCGCGGACTGATGGCGTCGCGCCGTCAGCTCGCCGCCCGCACCAGACAGACCGAAGAGGCCGAGGCGGAGTCCGCGGTGCTGCAGGAGCGTGCACGCATCGCCCGAGACCTGCACGACGTGGTGGCGCACCGGATGTCGATGGTCGTCGTCATGTCGCAGACCGCGCGGTACCGGATCGACGACGTCTCACTCGCTGCCGCAGCCGAATTCGACGCCATCGCCGACGCCGCACGAACGTCGCTCGACGAGGTGCGGCAACTGCTCGGTGTGTTGCGGGTCGAGGGTGCCGAGGTCAGCGCGGTCCCCAATCCGCGCCTGGCGCAGATCGATTCGCTCGTCGCCGAGACCCGGCGCGCCGGCTCCGAGGTCACCCTGAACCGGGAGGTCGACGACGGAATGGTCGGCGAGTCGGCGGCGCTGGTGGTCTACCGAATCATCCAGGAGTCGCTCGCGAACGCCACCCGGCACGCGCCGGGCAGCCGCACCCTGGTGAGCGTCACCCCGGGAGAGCACGGCGCCGTCGAGGTGGCCGTGGTCAATTCGGCCCCGACGGCCGCGCCCCTCGGGATCGGCGGCAACGGCGTCGGCATCCCCGGAATGCTCGAACGTGCGCAGGCAGTTGGTGGTTCGCTCATCGCGGCGCCAACGGTCGAGGGCGGATTCGCGGTGCGCGCGTGTATCCCGGCGACACCGCCTCGCGACGGCGTCCTCCCCGACGCGGCCGCCTCCGTCGTCACGCCGAGAGTCCCCTCCTCGGCCTCCGACCAGTAGCCTGTCACGCGTGCCGATCAACGCGGAACCGCAACAAGCACAGGGCAGCTCCCGCCCCATCACCGTCGTCATCGCCGATGATCAGGCGATGGTCCGGCAGGGCTTCTCGGCTCTGCTCGCCGCCCAGCCGGACCTGTCCGTGCTCGGCGACGCCGCCGACGGCGTGGAGGCGGTCGAGGTGTGCAAGCGGGTGCGGCCCGACGTCGTCCTGATGGATGTGCGGATGCCGCGCAAGGACGGACTGTGGGCCGCCGAGCAGATCCTGTTGGCCGGGCTGGAGCCGCCGACCCGCGTGCTGATGCTCACCACCTTCGACATCGACGACTACGTCTACGAGGCGTTGCGGATCGGCGCGTCGGGGTTCCTGCTCAAGGATGCCCCGGCCGACGAGCTCGTGCGCGCGGTGCGGGTGGTCGCCGCCGGTGAGGCCCTGCTCGCGCCGTCGATCACCAAGCGGCTCATCACCGAGGTGACCGCCCGGCGTCGACGCCCCGCCCGGAACCCGGCGCTGGAACACCTCACGCCGCGGGAGCGGGAGGTGCTCGACCTGGTGGCCGACGGCAAGTCGAACGCCGAGATCGGCGCCGACCTCTTCGTCACCGAGCAAACCGTCAAGACCCACGTGAGTAGTCTGCTGGGCAAGCTCCGACTGCGGGACCGCGCTCAGGCGGTCGTCTTCGCCTACGAGAACGGCATCAAGTGAATTCGTGCTCAGCGGGGAGGACACCCGCGCACTAGATTGGGGTGTGTTCGTCGCGTTCGAGAGGGAGGGTCTCACCACATGGCCAAGAGATTCGGCATTCTCACCTCCGGTGGTGACTGCCCCGGTCTGAACGCCGTCATCCGCGGTGCGGTGCTCAAGGGTGAAACCGTCTACGGTCACGAGTTCGTCGGCTTCAAGGACGGCTGGGCCGGTCTCGTCTACGGCGACATCATGGAGCTGAACCGCTCCACGGTCCGCGGCCTGTCGCACGAGGGCGGCACGATTCTCGGCACGAGCCGCTTCGGGCCCTACACCGAACCCGACGGTGGGCCCGACACCATCAAGAAGGTGCTCAAGAACCTCGGTATCGACGGGGTCATCGCGATCGGCGGTGACGGCACGGCTGCGGCGTCGAAGCGTCTGTTCGACGACGGCATCAACATCGTCGGGGTCCCCAAGACCATCGACAACGACATCGACGCCACCGACTACACGTTCGGGTTCAACACCGCCGTCGAGATCGCAACCGAGGCCATCGACCGCCTGCGCACCACCGGCAACTCGCACAAGCGGTGCATGGTGCTCGAGGTCATGGGCCGGCACGCCGGCTGGATCGCGCTGCACTCGGGTATCGCCGGCGGCGCGCACGTGATCCTCATCCCGGAGAACCCCGAGAGTCTCGACCAGATCTGCGCCTGGGTGACCAGTGTCAAGGCGCGCGGCCGTTCGCCGATGGTCGTCGTCGCCGAGGGGTTCAAACTCCCCGAGATGACGGAGGCGTACTCCACCAAGGGCCTCGACGGCTTCAACCGGCCGCGGCTCGGCGGCGTCGGCGAGGTGCTGGCCCCGCTCATCGAGGAGCGCACCGGCATCGAGACGCGGGCCACCGTGCTCGGCTACATCCAGCGCGGCGGCGTGCCGTCGGCCTACGACCGCGTCCTCGCCACCCGCATGGGCATGGCGACCGCCGACCTGGTCGCCGAGAAGGGCTGGGGTCAGATGGTCGCCCTGCACGGCACACGGATCGACCGGATCACCTTCGACGAAGCGCTCGGGGAGCTCAAGACCGTCCCGCTGGATCAGTACAAGGAGATCCGGGTCATCTTCGGCTAGACCGGCACGACTGCCGCCGGTTCGCGCGGGATGATGATCCACAGCGCGAGGTAGATCAGGACCTGCGGGCCGGGGAGCAGCATCGACAGCACGAACAGGACCCGGACCAGGGTCGGGTCCCAGCCCCAGCGTTCGGCGATGCCGCCGCAGACGCCACCCAGCCAGGCGTTCGAACGGGAGCGCGTCAGTCGCGGGGCGGACGAAGCGGGTTGTGCGGTGGTCATCGGGGTCTCCTGCTGATCGAGGTGGTCGGTGAACTGATGTCTACGACGGTAGGTCCGACGACCCGTTCCTGGCATCGGTGATCACCCTGAACGTTCCCCTGGGATATCGCCGCATAAACTGGCAGCCATGACTTCCGCCGCCGTCGAACTGTTGGAGTACGACGAGGTCATCGCCGCTTTCGATCCGGTGATGGGCCTCGAGGTGCACGTCGAGCTGGGTACCGCGACCAAGATGTTCTGCGGATGCCCGACCGACTTCGGCGCCGAGCCCAATACCCAGGTGTGCCCGGTGTGCATCGGCCTGCCCGGATCGCTGCCGGTCGCCAACGCGAAGGCCGTCGAGTCCGCGATCCGCATCGGCCTCGCGCTGAACTGCTCGATCCGGCCGTCGAGCAAGTTCGCGCGGAAGAACTACTTCTACCCGGACCAGCCGAAGAACTACCAGATCTCGCAGTACGACGAGCCCACCTCCTACGACGGCTACCTCGACGTCCTGCTCGCCGACGGCACCACGTGGCGTGTCGAGATCGAGCGCGCACACATGGAGGAGGACACCGGTAAGTCGCTGCACATCGGCGGTGCCACCGGCCGAATCCACGGTGCGAGCCACTCGCTGCTCGACTACAACCGCGCCGGCGTCCCGCTCGTCGAGATCGTCACCCGACCCATCGTCGGCGCCGGCGACCGCGCACCCGAGGTCGCGCGTGCCTACGTGACCGCGCTGCGCGACCTGCTCAAGTCCCTGGAGGTGTCGGACGTGCGCATGGACCAGGGTTCGATGCGCTGCGACGTCAACCTGTCCCTGATGGCCAAGGGCGCGAGCGAGTTCGGTACCCGTACCGAGACCAAGAACGTCAACTCGCTCAAGAGCGTCGAGGTCGCCGTCCGCTACGAGATGCGTCGTCAGGCCGCGATCCTGCAGGCCGGGGGCGAGATCGTGCAGGAGACCCGCCACTTCCACGAGACCGACGGCACCACCTCCGCCGGTCGCCGCAAGGAGACCGCCGAGGACTACCGCTACTTCCCGGAGCCCGATCTGCCTCCGGTTCAGCCGGATTCGGCGTGGATCGAAGAACTGCGCGCCACGCTGCCCGAGCTGCCGTGGCTGCGCCGTGCCCGCATCCAGGAGGAGTGGGGTGTCTCCGACGAGGTCATGCGCGACCTGGTCAACGTCGGCGCCGTCGACCTGATCATCGCCACCGTCGACGCCGGCGCCTCGCCGGAGGCAGCCCGCGGCTGGTGGGTGTCCTTCCTTGCGCAGCAGGCCAATTCGCGTGGCGTGGAGCTGGCGGACCTGTCCATCACGCCGGCCCAGGTCGCCGAGATCATCGAACTGGTCGACGAGGGGAAGCTGACCACCAAGCTTGCCCAGCAGGTTGCCACCGCGGTGCTCGACGGTGAGGGTGAGCCGAAGCAGATCGTCGCCGACCGCGGTCTCGAGGTCGTCCGCGACGACTCGGCACTGCAGAAGGCCGTCGACGACGCGCTCGCCGCCAACCCCGACATCGCCGAGAAGATCCGCGGCGGCAAGGTTCAGGCTGCGGGCAAGATCGTCGGCGACGTCATGAAGGCCACCCGCGGACAGGCCGACCCGGCGCGCGTCAAGGAACTCGTCCTCGCCGCCTGCTCGTAGACGCCACCTCCGCTGCGAGGCGTGAGGAGCGACAGCGACGACCGGCAGACGTCAGCTCCACCGGCAGACTTCGATCGAAGTCTGCGAGTCGAGCTGAGGTTCGCCGGTCGTCAGCGCTCAGGCGCGGAGGCGCCGGATCAGGTCCGGTCGTTGCCACCGCCCTGCGGGAGGAAGCGGAACACGCGGTCGTCGGTCGGCTTCGGCTCGCCGGCCTGCTTGTTGACCGTGGCCACCTGCAGGAGGCCGTTGGGCAGGGCCGCCATTCGGCCGAGTGCGCCGTAGCGCTTCTCGAGCGCGACGACCGGCGGGGTGATCGTCGGGTCCTCGCGGGTGGGTTCGCGGATTCCCTCGATGCGCTGGGTGCGGGTCGTCGAGACGAAGATGCTGCCGCCCGCGACACCGCATCCGGCGATCTGCGGCTTGTCGGGCCACGTCCACAGCACCTTGGGGCCGCCCTCTTCGATGACCTGTACGCGGTCCTCGGTGGCCGTCTGATCGGCGACGTAGATGGTGCCGGAGGTTTCGTTGGGGCACAGGGCGACCGATGATCCGAAGCCGGAGGCCAGGATTCGCGGCCGCGGGCTGACTCCCGAGGTGAACGAGGTGACCAGCAACAGTTTCCCGGCCAGCGACGACGGGTCCTCAGCGGCCGCGGGATTCCCGGCGTCACCGGTGGCGACGACCAGTTCGGTGGGCGTGCGGAAGTACATCGAACCCATGTTCCCGGTGGCGCCCTTGGGGATTCCGGTCAAGATCGGCTTCGGCACATCGTCGGGCGCCAACCGCACGACGCGGTTGTCCGACGGCGTCGTGATCAGCGCATAGATCAGACGATCCTGGGAGTAGGTGGGGGAGAAGGCGAAATCGATGAGCCCGCCGTCGCCCGACGCGTCGACGGGTGCCTGACCGAGGACCCGTTCGGGGCCATAACGCTTGGTGGTGATGATCTTTCCGGTGGTGCGTTCGGCTACCACCGTGACCTCACCCTGCTCGTCACCGGGCATCACCCCGCCCGTCGACGCGAGGCAGGTCGCGATCACCGCGGGGTCGGGGTCGACGCACGGGCCGGTGGGCGGCGGCTGGGTGTCACGCGGCGTCTCCGGCGGCGGCGTCGGCTCGGCCTGGCCGCTCGGTCGGTTGTTGGGACTGAACGCGCCGGCTTCCCGCTGACGGTCCTGTTCGGTGAAGTTCGCGCAACCGCCGACGGCGAGCGCGATCACCGCCAGAACCGACACCAGCATTCGGCCTGTCGGCCGCCCCTTCCACATGGCGTCCACAGTAATGGTGTGCCGACTCACCCCGCCGGGGTGCGGGGAGCGCACCCCGCGAGCCTCTAGAGTCGGGCTTGTGAGCGAACGCGACACGCCGAGCGACAGGGAGCCCGATACGTCGAGCCCGCCCGCGATGAGCCCGTACGACGAACCGACCGGCCAGATCCCGGTCCAGGATCATCCGCCGACCCCCGCACCGCGGCCCGAGGTCGATCGCGATGACTTCTACACCCGGCACGCACGGCGGCCGGCACCGTTTGCGCGGGTCGACGACCTGGACGACATCGATCCCGGCGACGTGGAGACTCGACAGATCAAGGGGAGTGCGGACAAGCCGCCGGCCGCACCCGTCCCCGAAGCCCCGCGAGTCCTGGAGTCCTCCACGGCCCCGGAACAGCCCCGCACGCCGGAAGCCCCGCGCGCATCGGAGCCCGACGTCGAACCGACCGAGGCATTCGAGCGACGCCCGGCTGCCGGTCCGGTCGGCGACATCCCCGCCGACGACACCGCGACCCGGCCCGAACCTGCATTGCCGCCGGTCGGCACCGCCCGCTACGACTTCCTCGACGAGGACGACACCGCCGGCCGCTACAGCGCGAACACTGCCGATCCGAGCGCCGCGGACACCGCCCTGATCGACGACGAGCCGGAGCGCAAGGGCCTGTTCGGTCGTCGCCGGCACCGGACCCCAGAGGACGAGTACGAAACCAAGTCGGTCGCCGACGACGATCTCGAGGATGCACTCGCGAAGTCCCGGCGCGGCACCCTCGACCTCGGGCTGTTGCTGTTGCGCATCGCGCTCGGTGGCGTCGTCGGCGCGCACGGACTGCAGAAGCTGTTCGGCCTGTGGAACGGGCCGCGTCTCAGCGGTTTCGAGCAGATGCTCGTCGACGGCGGGTTCAACGCCGATTACGCGCAGATCCTCGCCATCGTCGGCGCACTCGCGGAGACGGTCGGCGGCCTCATGGTCATCCTCGGCCTGTTCACCCCGATCGGCGCCTCTGCCATCCTCGGCACGATGCTGACCGCGGCGGCGTATCGGGTGTCCTCGGCCGGCGGTTTCGAATTCTTCGCCGCCGCACAGGGAGTGGAGTACGAACTGTTCCTCGCGACCACTGCGGCCGCGGTCATCCTCACCGGTCCGGGCCTGTACTCACTGGACTACCCGCGCGGTTGGGCACGCCGACCCTTCGTCGGGTCGTTCGTCTGGTTGATCGTGGGTATCGGTGCGGCCGCCGCCGTGTGGATCCTGGCGAACGGGACCAACCCGCTGAACTGACCTCGGCGCACAGACGAAAGTGCGGGGTGCGTGCCGGAAACCGGTACGCACCCCGCACTTTGTGGTTCGGCCGTCAGTCGACCCGACGGACTGCGCCCTTGTCGGCCGAGGTCGCGAGCTTCGCGTACGCGCGCAGCGCGGTCGTGACGGTGCGCTGGCGGTCCTTCGGCTGCCACGGACGTTCGGAGGCCTCCATCTTCGCGCGGCGCTCGGCGAGAATCTCGTCGTCGACGAGGACCTCGAGGCGACGGGTCTTGACGTCGATGAGGATCCGGTCGCCGTCCTCGACGAGTCCGATCGCGCCACCCGACGCCGCCTCCGGCGACATGTGGCCGACCGACAGACCCGACGATCCACCGGAGAACCGGCCGTCGGTGATGAGCGCGCACTTCTTGCCCATGCCGGTGCCCTTCATGAAGGCGGTCGGGTGCAGCATCTCCTGCATACCCGGACCGCCTGCGGGTCCCTCGTAGCGAACGACGAGAACCTCGCCGGCCTGGATGGTCTTGGACAGGATCACCTGAACGGCGTCCTCCTGGCTCTCGACCACACGTGCCGGACCCTCGAAGTGCCACAGGTCCTCGTCGATGCCCGCGGTCTTCAGCACGGCGCCGTCAGGCGCGAGGTTGCCGCGCAGGACGCACAGCCCGCCCTCGACGGTGTAGGCGTGTGCGAGGTCGCGGATGCAGCCGCCGGCGGCGTCGGTGTCGAGTGAGCTCCACCGGTTGGCGGTCGAGAACGGGGTGGTGGTGCGCACGCCGCCCGGCGCCGCATGGAACAGTTCGACGGCCTCGTCGAGGGCCTTGCCGCCGCGGATGTCCCAGTCGTCGAGCGCCTGGGCGAGGGTCGGGCTGTACACCGTCGAGGTGGTGTCGTCGAGAAGTCCGGCGCGACGCAGTTCACCGAGGATCGCGGGGATTCCGCCGGCCCGGTGGACGTCCTCCATGTGGTAGTCGGAGTTGGGGGAGACCTTCGACAGGCAGGGAACGTTGCGGCTGATCTCGTCGATGGTCGACAGATCGAAGTCGGCGACCTCGCCCTCCTGCGCCGCGGCGAGGATGTGCAGCACGGTGTTGGTCGAGCCGCCCATGGCGACGTCGAGCGCCATCGCGTTCCGGAACGCGGCCGGGGTCGCGATGCTGCGCGGCAGCACCGACGCGTCGTCCTCGCGGTACCAACGGTTCGCGGCGTCGATGACGACCTTGCCGGCGCGCTCGAACAGCGCCCGTCGCGCCTCGTGGGTGGCCAGCGTGGATCCGTTGCCGGGCAGGGCCAGTCCGAGGGCCTCGGTGAGGCAGTTCATCGAGTTGGCGGTGAACATGCCCGAACACGAGCCACAGGTCGGGCAGGCCGACCGCTCGACCTCGCTCAGCCCGTCCTCGTCCACGTCGCTGTTGGCCGAGGCGGAGATCGCGGTGATCAGGTCGGTGGGCGCCTGGGCGACACCGTCGACGACGACCGCCTTGCCGGCTTCCATCGGACCGCCGGACACGAAGACGGTCGGGATGTTCAGGCGCATCGCGGCATTCAGCATGCCGGGGGTGATCTTGTCGCAGTTGGAGATGCACACCAGCGCGTCGGCGGTGTGGGCGTTGACCATGTATTCGACGGAGTCGGCGATGATCTCGCGGGACGGCAGCGAGTAGAGCATGCCGCCGTGGCCCATCGCGATGCCGTCGTCGACGGCGATGGTGTGGAACTCACGCGGGACGCCGCCCGCGGCTCGCACTGCGTCGGCGACGATCTCGCCGACATCCTTGAGGTGCACATGGCCCGGCACGAACTGCGTGTACGAGTTGGCGATCGCCACGATCGGCTTGCCGAAATCGTCGTCGGTCATACCGGTGGCGCGCCACAGGGAGCGGGCGCCGGCGGCTTCGCGGCCGACGGTGGTGGTGCGTGACCTCAAGGCTGGCATGGGTTCCTCATATCGATCGTCGGGTCGGGCAGAGTCGGCGTCGCCGAACGCCTTCGGGCATCTGCTGGGCCGAAGTCGTTCTGCGCGTCGGACTCTTGGCGTCAACACCGCGATCCCGGGGGTTTGTCTCACTCGGGCTGTGTGGCCCCGGGAACTGGGTTGAACGGCGTCGCACGCTGAGGGTGGGCGTCGCGAGTCGCCGAGAGACCAGGCTACTCCGCTGTGACATGGGGAAACAAAACGATTCGGGCGTGACCCCGGGCCGTCGACGAGACGGCGGCGAACTCAGATTCCCAGAACCGCCTTGGCGATGGAGAAGTAGACGATCAGGCCGGTCGCATCGCAGAACGTCGAGATGAACGGGGTGGAGAAGACGGCGGGGTCCACCCGGATGGATTTCGCGACCAGCGGCATCACGCCGCCGACGGTCGCGGCCATCGTGCAGATCGACACGATCGTCAGCCCGATGACCGCGCCGATGTCGACGCCGTAGACCAGTGCGGCGACGGCGAACCCGACGACGCCGAGCAATGATCCCATCGTCAGCCCGACCCGGACCTCCTTGGCGGCGACCCGCACGACGTCGCGGGTGGTGACGTCGTCGGTCGCGAGGGCGCGGGTGACGGTGGTGGCGGCCTGCGACCCGGTGTTGCCGCCGATGCCCGTCAGCAGCGGGATGAACAGGGCGAGGGCGACCTTCTGTTCGAGGGTGCCCTCGAAGATCTCCAGGACGTTGACGGTGAGGATCGCCGACACCGCGAGGACGAACAGCCACACGATGCGGGCGCGGGTGATCGACAGGATCGACGCGTGCAGGTACGGCTCGCGGAGCGGTTCGCGGGCACCGGCACGGGCCTCGTCGGTGTCGCGAGCCTGTTCGACGACCTCGACCGCGTCGTCGATGGTGAGAACGCCGACCAGTCGGTTGTCGCGATCGACGACCGGCATCGCGAGAATGCCGCGGTCGACGCATCGTTGGGCGGTGGACTCGGCGTCGTCGTCGGCGTGCGCGAACATCGGCTTGCTCATCAGCGCGGCGATGGGTGCGTCGGGTTCGGCGAGGAGGAGGTCGCGGAGGCTGACCACGCCACAGAGCGACCGCGCGTCGTCGAGGACGGGCACGGTGTAGATCGTCTCGGCGGCGTGGCCGCGGTCCTTGACCCGGGTGAGGGCGGCGCCGGCGGTCTCGTCGCGCCGGGCGTGGACGAACTCGGGGCTCATCCGACGCCCGACCGAACCGCGCGGGTAACCGAGCACGACGGCGGTGACGTCGCGTTCGCTGGGGGCGAGTTGTTGGATGAGGGCTCGGGCGACGCCGGCGGGCAGTTCGTCGAGGAGTTCGGCACGGTCGTCGGGGTCGAGGCGATCGAACGCGGTCGCCACCTCGACCGTCCCGAGATCGTCGATGAGCCGACGCTGGGAACCCGCGGCGAGGTCGTCGAAGACCTCGACGGCGAGATCCTTCGGGAGGAGACGGAAGGCCACGCCCCGCGCCTGATGGGACAGACGGTCGAGGAGCGCGGCGATGTCACCGGCGGGCAGCGCCGAGAGCGCCGTCGCGGCCGCCCCGAGTTGACCGTCGGAGATCAGGTCGTCGAGTTGGTTGGCGTCGAGCGTCGCGTACGTCACGCCGACGAGCCTAATGGTTGTTGCCGGTGCCAAAGCCGTTCGCGCAGCGACGATTCTGTGCCGCCGGGACTTCTCGGGCCTACTTGTCGCGGTTCGCGGCGGCCTCGAACGGATCCGGGATGCGACCCTTGCTCACCACGTTCAGCACGGGGAGATCGCGAAAACCGATGGCCGGTAACTTGACCCGCTGACCGTCGGGGCGGACCGCACGCACCGAGCTCCACTTGGGGAACTGCAGGCCGGCGATCTCGGACCAGGGGAGTTCGGTCGTGGACAGGGCGCCCACGGCGCGAAGTCC
Organism: Gordonia rubripertincta; assembly: GCF_038024875.1. Lineage (NCBI taxonomy): Bacteria > Bacillati > Actinomycetota > Actinomycetes > Mycobacteriales > Gordoniaceae > Gordonia > Gordonia rubripertincta. The sequence goes on along the minus strand of NZ_CP136136.1, from coordinate 4,918,192 downwards.
GTCCTCGGTGACGACCGTGCGGAGGCGGTGGATCCACATGTACAGGGCCACCGGGGCGACGAAGAGGAAGGCGAACCAGTACGAGGCGCCGAGCAGCAGGACCACCACGAGCGCGACCATCGGAACCGTGAAGTAGGCGACACGGTTGATGCGGAAGACCACGGGATAGGGGATCTCCGCAGAGTCGTCGGGTGTCGAGGCGGCGGGGTCGCTGGAATCAGTCGGCACATGTCCATTGTGCCAACCCGGCCACGAGGAACGCGGCGTCGGGTCTACCCGGCGGTAGTCGGTGAGACGTCCGTCACCACCAGTGGGTTCTCATCATGTGGGACGGCGTGGTCCGGAGTTTGACTCAGAACGACGCGCGGTCCTACCGTGATCAACGTGATGACAAACGGGATCCTCGTAGTAATCGGCTGGCGCGTCGCCTGACCGGTCACTTCACAGACCCCTACCGGCATCGACGCGCCACCCTCGAACAGCGGAAGCTGTCGGGGGTTTTTTCATGTCAGGTAGTCACATCACCCCACCACCGAAATACAGACAAGATGAGGATCGTGCAGTGAGCGCACCAACAGCACGCACCGACGCCGGCCGTGATGAGCCGACGCGTAACGCCGGACTGCGTCAGCAGTCTCCCGCGGCGGGCAACCTCCGTGCGGTAGGTCAGCACACCGTCGCGCCGGAGCGCGTCAGCGGTGCGCAGTCTGTGGTCCGATCGCTCGAGGAGCTCGGTGTCGAGGTCGTCTTCGGCATCCCCGGCGGCGCGGTGCTGCCGGTCTACGACCCGCTGCTCGACTCCACCAAGGTCCGCCACGTCCTCGTGCGCCACGAGCAGGGTGCGGGCCACGCCGCCACCGGCTACGCGCAGGTCGCGGGTCGCGCCGGCGTGATGATGGCGACCTCGGGCCCGGGGGCCACCAACCTCGTGACCCCGCTCGCCGACGCCCAGATGGACTCGGTGCCCGTCGTCGCCATCACCGGCCAGGTCGGCCGCTCGCTGATCGGCACCGACGCCTTCCAGGAAGCCGACATCTCCGGCATCACCATGCCGATCACGAAGCACAACTTCCTGGTCAGCCGGGCCATCGACATCCCCAAGACCATCGCCGAGGCCTTCCACATCGCCGAAAGCGGCCGTCCCGGTGCGGTTCTCGTCGACATCCCGAAGGACATCCTGCAGAGCCAGACCACGTTCTCGTGGCCGCCGCAGATCGACCTGCCCGGCTACCGTCCGGTCACCAAGCCGCACGGCAAGCAGGTCCGGGAGGCGGCTCGCCTGATCAACGCCGCCAAGGCGCCGGTCCTCTACGTCGGTGGCGGCGTCATCAAGGCCAACGCCTCCGAAGAGTTGCTCGAGCTCGCCGAGCTGACCGGCATCCCGGTCGTCACGACCCTGATGGCGCGCGGCGCGTTCCCCGACAGCCACGACCAGCACCTGGGCATGCCGGGTATGCACGGCACCGTCGCGGCCGTGGGCGCCCTGCAGCGCAGCGATCTGCTCATCACCCTCGGCGCCCGGTTCGACGACCGCGTGACCGGTCAGCTCGACTCCTTCGCGCCCGATGCCAAGGTCATCCACGCCGACATCGACCCGGCCGAGATCGGCAAGAACCGTCCGGTCGACGTGCCGATCGTCGGCGACTGCAAGGCGGTCATCGCCGAGCTGACCGAGACGCTGCGCGACGAGCGGGCGACCACCGGCACCACGCCGGACCTGTCGGAGTGGTGGACCTACCTCGACGGCATCCGGAAGACCTACCCGCTGAGCTACGACCGTCAGACCGACGGTTCGATGTCGCCGGAGTTCGTCATCCAAGCGCTGGGCAAGGCCGCCGGACCCGACGCGGTGTACTGCGCCGGCGTCGGGCAGCACCAGATGTGGGCCGCGCAGTTCATCTCCTACGAGAAGCCGCGCACCTGGCTCAACTCCGGTGGTCTGGGCACGATGGGTTACGCGGTGCCCGCCGCCATGGGCGCCAAGGCCGCCGCACCCGACACCGAGGTCTGGGCCATCGACGGCGACGGCTGCTTCCAGATGACCAACCAGGAACTGGCCACCTGCGCGATCGAGGGCATCCCGATCAAGGTCGCGCTGATCAACAACGGCAACCTGGGCATGGTCCGCCAGTGGCAGACCCTCTTCTACGAAGAGCGCTACTCCAACACCGACCTTGCCACGCACTCCCGGATGATCCCGGACTTCGTGAAGCTGGCAGAGGCGTTGGGCTGCGTCGCATTCCGCGTGGAGCGCGAGGAGGACGTCGACGACGTCATCGCACAGGCACGTGCGATCAACGACCGCCCGGTCGTCATCGACTTCATCGTCGGCAAGGACGCCCAGGTGTGGCCGATGGTCGCCGCGGGCACCGGCAACGACGAGATCATGGCGGCCCGCAACATCCGGCCGCTGTTCGACGACGACGAGTCGGCGTCGGACCCGGTCGAGATCCACGAGACGATGAACGCCCCCCGCGGGACCGTCGACCAGCAGGTTGACAACGCTCCGGCCGACCGCGCAGCAGAGAAGGACCAGAAGTGAGCACCACCCACACCCTCAGCGTCCTGGTCGAGGACCGGCCGGGCGTCCTGGCCCGCGTCTCCGGATTGTTCTCGCGTCGCGGGTTCAACATCGAGTCGCTGGCCGTCGGCCCGACCGAGCTCAAGGGGATCTCGCGGATGACCATCATGGTCTCTGTCGAGGACTTCCCGCTCGAGCAGGTCACCAAGCAGCTCAACAAGCTGGTGAACGTGATCAAGATCGTCGAGCAGGACCCGGCCAATTCGGTGTCCCGCGAGCTCATGATGGTCAAGGTCCGTTCGGATTCGACCGTGCGCACCGAGGTCATCGAGGTGGTGAACCTGTTCCGCGCCAAGGTCATCGACGTGTCGCCGGAATCGCTCACCATCGAGGCCACCGGTACGTCGGAGAAGCTCGAGGCTCTGCTGCGGATGCTCGATCCTTACGGCATCCGTGAGATCGCCCAGTCCGGCGCCGTTGCGCTCGGACGCGGACCGAAGAGCATGTCGGCCAATCGCTGACCGTAAACTCCGCTGGTGACAGCGGCGAAGAATTTATATGTCCCTCGGCGAGAGAGAGAATCGCGAGGGGCGCCACAAATCGAAGGGAAACAAAGTGGCCATCGAACTGTTCTACGACGACGACGCGGATCTGTCGATCATCCAGGGTCGCAAGGTCGCGGTGATCGGCTACGGCAGCCAGGGCCATGCGCATTCGCTGTCGCTGCGTGACTCGGGCGTCGACGTCGTCATCGGCCTGCGCGAGGGTTCCAAGTCCAAGGCCAAGGCCGAGGAGCAGGGCCTGAAGGTCCTGACCGCTTCCGAGGCTGCCGCCTGGGCCGACGTCATCATGGTCCTCGCACCCGACACCTCGCAGGCACAGATCTTCACCGAGGACATCGAGCCGAACCTGAAGGACGGCGACGCGCTGTTCTTCGGTCACGGCCTGAACATTCACTTCGGCCTGATCAAGGCTCCGGAGAACGTCACCGTCGCCATGGTCGCCCCGAAGGGCCCCGGCCACCTCGTTCGTCGTCAGTTCGTCGACGGCAAGGGTGTCCCCGCGCTCATCGCCGTCGCGCAGGACCCGAAGGGTGAGGGCCAGGCTCTCGCTCTCAGCTACGCCAGCGCAATCGGCGGTGGCCGCGCCGGAATCATCAAGACCACCTTCAAGGAAGAGACCGAGACCGACCTCTTCGGTGAGCAGGCCGTGCTGTGCGGTGGCACCGAGGAACTGGTCAAGGCCGGCTTCGAGGTCATGGTCGAGGCCGGTTACGCACCGGAGATGGCCTACTTCGAGGTGCTGCACGAGCTCAAGCTCATCGTCGACCTCATGTACGAGGGCGGCATCGCCCGCATGAACTACTCGGTGTCCGACACCGCCGAGTTCGGCGGCTACATCTCGGGCCCGCGCGTCATCGACGCCGACACCAAGGAGCGCATGCGCGCCATCCTGAAGGACATCCAGGACGGCACCTTCGTCAAGCGCCTCGTCGCCAACGTCGAGGGCGGCAACAAGGAGCTCGAGGGCCTGCGCAAGCAGAACGCCGAGCACCCGATCGAGGTCACCGGCAAGAAGCTGCGCGACCTGATGAGCTGGGTTGATCGTCCGATCACCGAGACCGCCTGAGTCTCTCTGCTCTGACCGCGGGCCCGCACCTTTCGAGGTGCGGGCCCGCCGTCGTCGGAGCGCAAAAGGTTGGGTTCACAAGAGCTGCGGCGGGGCGGAAGATGTCCCGGAAATGCACAACGCCCCGGGTGTGAACCCGGGGCGTCGCGAGGGGAAGTTCGATCAGGCGATCGTGAATCCCTTGTACTCGGGGACCGAGGCCACCCGGTTCAGGATCGGCTTGATGTTGGTGCCGGTCTCCGGACCGAAGCAGCCGAGGAAGTAGTAGGCATTCACCATGCCGACGAGGCGGTCACCGACCACGACGGGGCTGCCGGAGTCGCCTTCGATCACGCACAGCTGGCTGAGATGGACGTCACCCTCGGAGAACCAGGCGATGCCACAGGTGTTGCCGGTGGTGCGACCTTCCTTGCACGCGATGGTGGGGAAGCCGATGGGGCGGGGATCGACCGAGCGGATCGTCACGCCGCGGACGGTGCGCAGCGGCACGACCTTCGAGGCGTCCATCTGGATGATCGCCATGTCGAGGTCGGAGAACGAATGGGTGATGGTGCCGGCCTGCCCGCGGTCCTGGAAGGTCTCCGAGTAGACCTTCTGGCCGGGGTTACCGCAGTGTCCCGCGGTGATGCCGATGAGCTTGCCGGTCTTGGAGCGGCCGATCGTCGTCAGGGTGCAGGCTGCAGCGGAGTTTCCACCTTTGAGGACAAGAATTCCAGAGCCGCCCCCGAGGAAGATCTTTGCCGGGGCCGCGACCGCGACACCCGCTCCCCAGCCGGCGAGCACCGTCGCAGCCAAAACCGCCAACAGTGCCGTCAGCTTCTTCGTCATCCGCTCTCCACTTCTGATTCGCAATGCGCCGAAACGCCTGCCGGAACTGGTCGCGGCAGGCGGTCAAAGCACACCGTACCGGGACTCTCCGGCGTTCGCTCCTGCGTGGGATCGACCCGCGGTCGGTTTGCAACCCTTCCGTGATGCTTGCCGCAGCGCGCCGTAATGCCCGTCACACTCTACCCAGCCCCACGGACACGGCGTCACTTTCAGGGTAGACCGCCTGTTCGGGGCCATCTACCAGACCTTTAAGCTGTGACACGGAGAGTCCACGACGCTCCGTCCTGCCAAAGGTGAGAATTCGCACCTGCCCCGAACCTGGAGAAAAGACTGTGAGCTCTGCTGGCCGCCCGGTCGTACTCATCGCCGACAAGCTGGCGCCGTCCACCGTGGAAGCACTCGGTGACGGTGTCGAGGTGCGATGGGTCGACGGCCCGGACCGTCCCAAGCTGCTCGAGGCCGTCGTCGACGCCGACGCCATCCTCGTGCGTTCCGCGACGACTGTCGACGCCGAGGTCCTCGACGCCGGCAAGAAGCTGAAGATCATCGCGCGCGCCGGTGTCGGTCTCGACAACGTCGACGTCCCCGCCGCCACCGAACGCGGCGTCATGGTCGTCAACGCGCCGACCTCCAACATCCACACCGCCGCCGAGCACGCCATCGCGCTGCTGATGTCGGCGTCGCGCCAGATCCCGGCCGCCGACGCCACCCTGCGTGAGAAGACGTGGAAGCGTTCGGCTTTCAACGGTGTCGAGATCTTCGACAAGACCGTCGGCGTCGTCGGCCTCGGCCGCATCGGTCAGCTGGTCGCCGCACGTCTGGCCGCCTTCGAGACCCACATCATCGCGTACGACCCCTACGTCTCGCCGGCCCGGGCCGCTCAGCTCGGCATCGAGCTGGTCAGCCTCGACGAGCTCCTCGAGCGCGCCGACTTCATCACCGTGCACCTGCCCAAGACGCCCGAGACCCTCGGTCTCATCGGCGCCGAGCAGCTCGCCCGCACCAAGAAGGGCGTCGTCATCGTCAACGCCGCCCGCGGTGGTCTGATCGACGAGCAGGCACTGGCCGACGCCATCAACTCCGGCCAGGTCCGCGCTGCCGGCCTCGACGTCTTCGCGACCGAGCCCTGCACCGACTCGCCGCTGTTCGACCTCCCGCAGGTCGTCGTGACCCCGCACCTCGGCGCCTCCACCAGCGAGGCCCAGGACCGTGCCGGCACCGATGTCGCCAAGAGCGTCCGCCTCGCCCTGGCCGGTCACTTCGTGCCCGACGCCGTCAACATCACCGGCGGCGCGGTCGACGAAGAGGTCGCCCCGTGGCTCGAGGTCGCGCGCAAGGCCGGTGTCCTCGTCGGCGCCATCAGCAAGGAGCCGCCGACCTCGCTGGTTGTCGATGTCCGCGGTGAGCTGGCCGCCAAGAACGTCGAGGTCCTCGGGCTCTCGGCGCTGCGCGGCCTGTTCTCGGCCGTCCTCGACGAGCCGGTCACCTTCGTCAACGCTCCGGCCGTGGCCGAGAGCCGTGGTGTCACCAGCGAGGTGACCACCGCTCCGGAGAGCCCCAACCACCGCAGCGTCGTCGACGTCAAGGCAGTGTTCGCCGATGGTTCGGTCCACAACGTCTCCGGCACGCTCACCGAGCCGCGCCTGGTCGAGAAGATCGTGAACATCAACGGCCGCAACTTCGACCTCCGCGCCGAGGGCCACAACCTGATCGTCAGCTACGCGGATCGTCCGGGCTCGCTCGGCAAGATCGGCACGCTCCTCGGTGACGCCGGCGTCGACATCCTCGCCGCCGGTCTGTCGCAGGACGCCGAGGGTGAAGGCGCCACGATGATGCTGCGCGTCAGCAGCGCGCTGACCGACGAGGTCGTCGAGGCCATCGGTTCGGCGGTGGGCGCCACCCTGATCGTGCAGGTGGATCTGTCGTGAAACTCGCTGTCATCGCCGGCGACGGCATCGGACCCGAGGTCATCGGGGAGGCGCTCGGCGTCCTCGAGACCGTCGTCCCGTCGGTGAGCACCACCGAGTTCGATCTCGGTGCTCGCCGCTACCACCGCAACGGTGAACTCCTCACCGAGGACGACCTGGAGTCGCTGCGCCGCCACGACGCAATCCTGTTGGGCGCCATCGGCGATCCGTCGGTGCCGCCGGGCATCCTCGAGCGCGGCCTGCTGCTCACGATGCGTTTCGCCCTCGATCACCACGTGAACCTGCGTCCGTCGCGCCGGTACCCCGGTGTCACCTCGCCGCTGGCCGGCGACCCCGAGATCGACTTCGTCGTCGTCCGTGAGGGCACCGAGGGTCCCTACACCGGCAACGGCGGCGCGATCCGCGTAGGCACTCCGCACGAGGTGGCCACCGAGGTCAGTGTCAACACCCGATTCGGCGTCGAACGCGTGGTGCGCAACGCTTTCCAGCGTGCACAGCAGCGTCGTAAGAAGCTCACGCTGGTCCACAAGACCAATGTGCTCGGCTTCGCCGGATCGCTGTGGAGCCGTGCGGTCGAGGAGATCGGCGCCGAATTCCCCGACGTCACCACCGATTACTGCCACGTGGACGCGGCGACCATCTACCTGGTCACCGATCCCGGCCGCTTCGACGTGGTCGTCACCGACAACCTGTTCGGCGACATCATCACCGACATCGCGGCTGCCGTCAGCGGCGGCATCGGACTGGCGGCGTCGGGCAACATCGACGCCACCGGCGCGAATCCGTCGATGTTCGAACCGGTTCACGGTTCGGCACCCGACATCGCCGGTCAGGGCAAGGCCGATCCGACCGCCGCCATCCTGTCGACCGCCCTGCTCCTGCAACACCTCGGTGAGAACGACGCCGCGGCCCGGATCGAGAAGGCCGTCGCCGACGACCTCGCCGAGCGCGGCGGACCGGTCGTCACCGGTGAGGTCGGCAAGCGCATCCGCGAACGCCTCGCCTGAGGGTCCGCGGACCGGCACCAACGGAATCAACCCACCACCCGACGATCGGGTGGTGGGTTGATCCATATGTGGTGAGTTCGGCGGCCGGTCAGGCCTTCACGGGCTCCTCGACCAGCCGCTGGGCGTCGCGCGGCACCAGGGGGGTGGCCGCCAGTGGGGCGAGCGCGGTGACCGCGAACGCCGCCGGGAAACCGACCGCGGCGATCAGTGCACCCAGCACGGGCGTCGTCGCGGCGGTGACCAGGTACTGACCCGTGTTCTGCACCGCGAGTCCGCGTCCGCTCCAGGCCGGCCCGGCGAACTCGGCGATTGCGGTGAACGCCAGGCCGTTGTCGGCCACCGAGATCACGCCGGCCACGGCCATCAGTGCGGGCGCGACGGGACTGTCGAACCAATCCGCCACGGCGAGAGCGCACATCGAAGCGACACCGGCGACCGCGATGACCCGCACCGGACGCATCCGGGAGAGCCAGGCATCCGACCATCGGCCCGCGGCGATCCGGCCGAACGCGCCGATCACCTGCGTCACGGTGATCAGGATTCCGGCACCGGCGGGCGACCAGTCGTGTGCCACGATCAACCACGTGGGTACGAAGGTCCACATCATCGACTGCGGTACGACGAGCAGCATGCTTACGGCGTGCACCCGGGCGAGGAACGAGTTGCCCCGGTAGGGGTTTCGGCCGGTCGTGGAATCGTCTTTGTGGCCGACGGAGCTCGCACGACGCGGCGGGTCGCTGATGCCGATCAGCACAGCCAGCAAGCCGGCGGCGGTGATCACGGCCGGGATGGCCAGGGCCGCAGCGGGTCCCTGGGTGGCCGCGACAACCGGCATGGTCAGCGCGCACACACCGATGCCCAGGGGTTGCGCCATCTGCCGGACACCCATCGCGGTGCCGCGCTGCTGAGCGGGGAACCAGCCCACCACGATCCGGCCGCTGGCCCCGTTGGCGGCGCCGGATCCGATGCCGCCCACCAGGAGAGCCGCGCCGATGAGGACATATGAGGCATCGGTGGCCGCAGCAACGGCCGCGCCGGTGGCGCCCACGAGCGAGATCGACAGAGAGATCAGCAGGATCCGGCGTTCGCCGTAACGGTCCAGCAGTATTCCCCACAGGAACGTGGCCATCGTGAGGCCGATCGTCGGGATGGCGGCGAGTGTCGCCGCCGCGGTGAGGGTCAGTCCGGCATCGGTGTGGAGCGCGGGGATCAGGTACGCGACGCCGCTCACGACGCAGGTGGTCGTCAGCGCGGCTAGCAGTGAGCATCCGAGGATGACCCACCTCCTGGTGTTGGACATGATGCTCAGGTCATCCATCCGAACTCACCCCGCTCTCTGCATCTCACAGTGTGGAACAATTGGCTCACATTCTAAGACCGCCGGAAGGGTCCGCCAACTCGACTCCCAACGGATGGGATCGGTGGGTGCGATAGGGTCTGGACATGCGCTTAGGTCGAATTGCGAGTCCCGACGGAGTGGCCTTTGTGTCCGTCGAAGGGGAAGGCGACGACGCAGTCGCCAAGGAGATCGCCGAGCATCCGTTCGGCACCCCGACGTTCACCGGTCGCTCCTGGAAACTGGCCGACGTCCGTGTGCTGGCCCCGATCCTGGCCAGCAAGGTGATCTGCATCGGTAAGAACTACGCCGCGCACGCGGCCGAGATGGGTGGCGAGGCGCCGGCCGATCCGGTGATCTTCATCAAGCCGAACACCTCCATCATCGGTCCCGAGGTCCCGATCGTGCGTCCGCCGTCGTCGGAACGCGTGGACTACGAAGGCGAGTTGGCTGTCGTCATCGGCCGTCCCTGCAAGGACGTCAAGGCCGCGCAGGCCAAGGACGTCATCCTGGGTTACACGATCGCCAACGACGTCACCGCCCGCGATCAGCAGAAGGCCGATGGTCAGTGGACGCGTGGCAAGAGTTACGACACCTTCTGCCCGCTCGGTCCCTGGATCGAGACCTCCTTCGATCCGTCCGACGTCGAACTCGTCACCGAGCTCGACGGAGCGGTCAAGCAGCGCACCCGGACGTCGTTGATGCTGCACGACATCGGCGAGATCGTCGAGTGGATCACGCGGATCATGACCCTGCTCCCCGGTGACGTGATCCTCACGGGCACGCCAGAAGGGGTGGGACCCATGGTTGCCGGACAACGGGTCTCGGTGACCGTCAACGGAATCGGCACGCTCTCCAACCCGGTGGTGGACAAGGCATGACAGCTCCCAGCACGGCACGCGTCAACGGCATCGACATCTCCTACAGCGTGGCCGGCAGCGGCCCGCTCGTCGTCATGGTGATGGGCACCGGAAGTCCCGGTCGCGTGTGGAAGGCCAATCAAGAACCGGCACTGGTGAAGGCGGGCTACACCGTCGTCACCTTCGACAACCGCGGCATCGCCCCGTCGTCGGAATGCCCGGAGGGTTTCGGCCTCGACGACATGGTCGCCGACACCGCCGCGCTCATCGAGCATCTGGACCGCGGTCCGGCCATCGTCGTGGGAACCTCGCTGGGCGCCCGGATCACCCAGGAACTCGCTCTGGCCCGGCCCGATGTCGTGAAGGCGGCCGTCCTGATCGCCACCTACGGGCGGAACACCCCGCTGCAGGAAGCGATCTCGGCCGGTGAGCGCGCGCTCTACGACAACAAGATCAAGCTGCCGTCGGAGTACCAGGCGGCCATCACAGCTCATCTCAACCTGTCGCCGCACACCCTCGACGACGACCGCGCGGCTCGGGACTGGCTCGACATCATCGGTTTCTCGCCGCAGACGATCACCCCGGGCGTGCGTGCGCAGCTCGAACTCCACAACAAGGAGTCCGACCGGCTCTCGGCGTATCGCAACATCACCCGTCCGACGCTCGTCGTCGGTTTCGCCGACGACCGCACGTTGCCGCCGAAGCTGGCTCGCGAGGTGGCCGAGGCGATTCCGGGCGCGGAGTACGTACAGATCGAACGTGCCGGGCATTTCGGCTATCTCGAACAACCGGCCGAGGTGAACCGCGTGCTCGTCGACTTCTGCGGGCGGTTCCGGGACTGAACGCGCCGGTCAGGGCCTGAGGCGGTTTCGTTACCCTGAAGGTCATGACCAGTAGTGAGACCGTACGAGTCCGATTCTGTCCGTCCCCGACCGGTACACCCCATGTGGGACTCGTGCGGACCGCGCTGTTCAACTTCGCCCAGGCGCGTCACGACGGCGGAACCTTCGTGTTCCGCATCGAGGACACCGATTCGTCGCGTGACAGCGAGGAGTCGTACCAGGCCATCCTCGACGCCCTGCGCTGGCTCGGGATGGACTGGGATGAGGGGCCCGAGGTGGGTGGTCCCTACGGTCCCTACCGACAGTCGGAGCGGCGCGACATCCACGCCGACGTCGTCAAGCGTCTCCTCGAGGCGGGGGAGGCCTACGAGGCCTTCTCGACCCCGGAAGAGGTCGAGGCGCGGCACAAGGCTGCCGGGCGTGATCCCAAGCTCGGCTACGACAACTTCGACCGCGATCTCACCGACGAGCAGCGGGAGGCCTACCGTGCCGAGGGTCGCAAACCGGTTGTCCGCCTGCGCATGCCGGACACGGACCTCACCTGGGACGACCTCGTCCGCGGTACGACGACCATCAAGGCTGGCACCGTTCCCGACTTCGCGCTGACCCGCGCGTCTGGCGACCCGCTGTACACATTGGTCAACCCGGTCGACGACGCGATGATGAAGATCACCCACGTCCTTCGTGGCGAGGACCTGCTCTCGTCGACGCCGCGGCAACTCGCGCTGTACGAGGCGCTCATCCGCATCGGCGTCGCCGACTTCGTCCCCCAGTTCGCCCATCTGCCGTTCGTGATGGGCGAGGGCAACAAGAAGCTGTCCAAGCGCGACCCCCAGTCGAACCTCTTCCATCACCGCGATCGGGGTTTCATCCCGGAGGGTCTGCTCAACTACCTGGCCCTTCTCGGGTGGGGTTACTCGAGCGACGTCGATGTCTTCTCGCTGGACGAAATGATCGCGGCTTTCGATGTGCGACAGGTCAATTCGAATCCTGCGCGTTTCGACCAGAAGAAGGCCGACGCGATCAACGCCGAGCACATCCGCCGACTCGAACTCGGTGACTTCACCGCACGCCTCAAGGAATTCCTCGTCGGTCACGGCCATCTGTCGGAGCCGGTAGACGATGTGAGTTTCGCCGCACTCGCCGAGCTGGTCCAGACGCGTATCCAGGTCCTCGGCGACGCCTGGGACCTCATCAAGTTCGTCTACGTGTCCGACGACGACTTCACCATCGACGAGAAGGCCGCGAGCAAGAACCTGGGTGCCGACGCGGTGGCCGTTCTCGACGCCACGATCGCAGCCATCGAGCCGTTGGCCTCCTGGACCACACAGGAGCTGCAGGACGCGCTCAACGGGGCTCTGGTGGACGGTATGGAGCTCAAACCGCGTAAGGCGTTCGGTCCGGTGCGGGTCGCCGTGACCGGTTCGCAGGTGAGTCCGCCGCTCTTCGAGTCGATGGAGATCCTGGGTCGGGAGAAGACCCTCGCGCGCCTCGCCGCAGCCCGTGAGATCGCTGCAAATTAGCCCTCTGAGCTGCACGTTTGTGGACTTCCAGTAACCCTTTGCTATTGTCTTTCTCGGCACTTTCCCGCAGGGAATAGGGAAGTCCATGGGGTATGGTGTAATTGGCAACACAGCTGATTCTGGTTCAGCCATTCTAGGTTCGAGTCCTGGTACCCCAGCGAACTGAAGAAGATCGACACCGCGAGGTTCGATCGCTGGAAGTTCCTTGGCCCCGTCGTCTAGCGGCCTAGGACGCCGCCCTCTCAAGGCGGTAGCGCGGGTTCGAATCCCGTCGGGGCTACAGAAGCTCCCTCTTCCTGCTCAACGCAGGAGGGGGGAGTTTTTCACTGCAAGGTGAATGCGGCCGGACCCATGCTAGGGTCTGGTTCGCCGGAAAGTTCCAAGGCCCCGTCGTCTAGCGGCCTAGGACGCCGCCCTCTCAAGGCGGTAGCGCGGGTTCGAATCCCGTCGGGGCTACGGTTACACCCTCCCTCTGTCCAGCAGAGGGAGGGTGTTTTTCTCTGTGCGGCACAACAACTCGCCCGCGTTGCGATGTGATCATCACGACACGGGCGAGTCTTGGGCTCGGAGATCGGGCTACAGGTACTGCGCGGTGCTTCCCGACGCCGGCATCTCCGGGATGCCGAGCTTGCGGTGATCCCACGAACGGGTGCGCGAGGGCACCAGGCGGACGGCCACACGCTTGTGCATCATCTGCTCGACGAACGGTCGCGATTCCTCGGTGTAGGGGGCCGTGTAGCGCTCCCAGACGCTGATCCCGACCTTCAGGCACGAGTCGGGGTCGTCGAGGATCTCGGCGGTCCCCTCGAAGGAGACGCCGCGCAACGTGTCGTAGGTGTCGCCGTCCTCGATCATCACTGTGCACCGGTTGTCGCGGCGGAGGTTGACCGCCTTCTGCGACTTGGACTTCGTCTCGAACCAGATCTCGCCGTCGATGACGCCGTACCACATGGCGACGAGGTGGATGCCGCCGTCGGGGCCCGTCGTCGCGAGGGTGGCCGTGCGGCTGCGCGCGACGAATTGCTCGATCTCTGCGTCGGACATGACGATCTGGTTGCGTTGATTGACTCCCATGTGACGAAGCTATCCGACGGACCCGCCGGACGGAACGGTCACTGCGCGGACGCGTGGGTGTCTCAGGCGCGGGAGGTCTGCAGCCGCTTGTGGATCGCATCGGCGGCAGCCAGCAGATCGGCCGCCCATCGTGCGCCGGGACGACGCCCCATGCGGTCGATCGGACCGGAGACCGAGATGGCCGCGACGACGTCGCCGTTGCCGTCGCGCACCGGGGCCGAGACGCTTGCCACGCCGGCGGCACGTTCGCCGGCGCTCTGGGCCCAGCCGCGGCGTCGGATCTCGTGCAGTGCACGCTCACTGAAGACGCTGTCGTGAAGCAGTGCACGCTGCGTGGTCGGGTCGGCCCAGGCGAGCAAGACCTTGGCCGCGGAGCCCGCGCTCATCGGGAATCGGGTGCCCACCGGCACGGTGTCGCGCAGACCGGTGGGTGGTTCCATCGCCGCGACGCACACGCGCTCGGCACCTTCCCGCCTATAGACCTGAACCGATTCGCCGGTGATGTCGCGAAGGCGGGGAAGGACCATCAGGGCCGACTCCGTCACGGGATCGTGGGCGGAGGCGGCGAGTTCGCCGAGAGCCGGCCCCGGCTGCCAGCGGCCGGTGATGTCCCGGGCGAGGAAGCGGTGGGTCTCGAGGCCGACCGCCAGCCGATGGGCCGTGGCGCGCGGGAGTCCGGTCCGCCCGCACAGCTCCGAGAGATTGCACGGGGCCTCGGCTATGGCATGCAGCACAGCCACGGATTTGTCGAGTACGCCGATTCCGCTGCTGACCCCGGATGCGCTATCCTTTCCCATAGGACGATACTAGCTGTCCAAATAGTGAGATGCACGTTTTCATCGTGAGATGGGCGTGCCCCGTCCGCCGAACCCGAGAAGATATCGAGTGCAGCCATGAGCAACAGCCCAGCCCAGCCGCTTACTCTCGCCGAGAAGGTCTGGCGCGACCATGTTGTCGTGCCCGGTGAAGCAGATGCGTCCGGAACCAGGAACCCGGACCTGATCTACATCGACCTCCATCTCGTGCACGAGGTCACCAGTCCGCAGGCCTTCGACGGCCTCCGGTTGGCGGGACGCCCCGTGCGGCGCCTCGACCTGACGATCGCCACCGAGGACCACAACGTCCCGACGATCGACATCGACAAGCCGATCGCCGATCCGGTGTCGCGCACGCAGGTCGACACCCTCCGCAAGAACTGCGAGGAGTTCGGTGTCCGGTTGCACCCGATGGGTGACGCCGAACAGGGCATCGTGCACGTCGTCGGTCCGCAGCTGGGTCTGACGCAGCCCGGCATGACCGTGGTGTGCGGCGACAGCCACACCGCCACCCATGGCGCCTTCGGTTCGATCGCGATGGGCATCGGCACCAGCGAGGTCGAGCACGTCCTGGCCACGCAGACGCTGTCGCTGCGTCCGTTCAAGACGATGGCGATCAACGTCGACGGTGAACTGCCGCCCGGCGTCACCGCCAAGGACCTGATCCTGGCGATCATCGCGAAGATCGGCACCGGCGGCGGGCAGGGATACGTCCTCGAATACCGCGGCGAGGCGATCCGCAAACTGTCGATGGAAGCCCGGATGACCGTGTGCAACATGTCGATCGAGGCCGGCGCCCGTGCCGGCATGATCGCCCCCGACGAGGTCACCTACGAGTTCCTCAAGGGACGCCCGCATGCCCCGAAGGGCGCCGAATGGGATGCGGCTGTTACCTATTGGGACAGCCTGCGCACCGACGACGACGCCGTCTTCGATGCCGAGGTTCACATCGACGCGAGTGAGCTGACCCCGTTCGTCACCTGGGGGACCAACCCCGGCCAGGGGGCGCCGCTGGGATCGATCGTTCCCAACCCCGCCGATTTCGGTGACGAGGTGGCATCGAGCGCCGCCGCCAAGGCTCTCGAGTACATGGACCTGAAGCCCGGTACCCCGTTGCGTGACATCAAGGTCGACACGGTCTTCGTCGGATCGTGCACCAACGGCCGCATCGAGGACCTGCGCGCGGTCGCCGACGTCCTCAAGGGGCGCAAGCTCGCCGACGGCATGCGGATGCTCATCGTGCCCGGCTCGATGCGGGTGCGCGCCCAGGCCGAGGAAGAGGGCCTCGGGGAGATCTTCCTCAACGCCGGCGCCGAGTGGCGTCAGGCCGGTTGCTCGATGTGTCTGGGGATGAACCCGGATCAGCTCGCCCCCGGCGAGCGTTGCGCCTCGACGTCGAACCGCAATTTCGAAGGGCGGCAGGGCAAGGGCGGACGAACCCACCTGGTGTCGCCGGCCGTCGCGGCCGCCACCGCGATCCGCGGGACGCTGTCCGCTCCGGCCGATCTCGGTTGAGTAACCCCCAGACCACATTCCAGACCAATTCCGAACAGGGGCTTTGAAAAATGCAGCCGTTCACCGAACACACGGGCATTGGCGTCCCGCTGCGCCGCAGCAACGTCGACACCGACCAGATCATCCCAGCCGAGTACCTGAAGCGCGTGACCCGCACGGGCTTTGAGGACGGCCTGTTCGCCGGATGGCGTACCGATCCGGACTTCATCCTCAACAACGAGCCGTGGAACAACGGCTCGGTGCTCGTCGCCGGTCCGGATTTCGGCACCGGCTCCTCGCGTGAGCACGCGGTGTGGGCGCTGTCCGATTTCGGGTTCCGCGTGGTGATCTCGTCTCGTTTCGCCGACATCTTCCGCGGGAACGCGGGCAAGGCCGGACTCGTCGCCGCCCAGGTCGAGCAGTCCGACGTCGAGTTGCTGTGGAAGCGTCTCGAGGAGAACCCCGGGATGGAAATCACGGTGAGCCTTGTCGATAAGACCGTCACCGCCGGAGACCTCGTGGTGCCGTTGGCAATTGATGACTACACGCGGTGGCGCCTGATGGAGGGTCTCGATGACATCGGATTGACGTTGCGCCAGGTAGACGCGATTTCCGAGCACGAATCGAAGCGCCCGTCGTTCAAACCGAGGACTCTCGCGGACTGACCCGAGACCCCTTCGGGGCCGCGCGGACGGCCGGGTCCCGCCGAGGTGGAGACCTTGTGAGCTGACATGCGATTTCGCAACACGGCGTCTTAATTGGCGTGGAAGATGGACGTTTTCAAATTCGACGTTTACCGTGTGTTGGTAGCTGGCCGAAAATCGGTCAGATCAGCTTGCGGAGGTACTTATGAACAAGGCGGAGCTCATTGATGAGCTGACCAAGAAGCTCGACGCGGATCGCAAGACTGCGACTGAAGCCGTCGAGCTCGTCGTCGACACGATCGTTCGCGCGGTCAACAAGGGCGAGAGCGTGACGATCACCGGCTTCGGCGTCTTCGAGAAGCGGAAGCGCGCACCGCGCGTCGCGCGCAACCCGCGCACCGGCGAAACCGTGAAGGTCCGTGCTACTTCGGTTCCCGCGTTCCGTCCGGGCGCTCAGTTCAAGGCCGTCGTGGCCGGCAAGCAGAAGCTCGCCGCCACCGGCCCGGCTGTGAAGCGCGGCAGCGGAGCCACCGCGGCCAAGAAGGCTGCTCCGGCCAAGAAGACCGCGGCGAAGAAGGCCACCCCGGCGAAGAAGACCGCGGCCAAGAAGGCTCCGGCCAAGACCACGGCAGCGAAGAAGACCACCGCGGCCAAGAAGACCACGCCGGCGAAGAAGACCACCGCAGCGAAGAAGACGACGACCGCGGCGAAGAAGGCCACCCCGGCCAAGAAGGCTGCACCGGCCAAGAAGACCGCCGCAAAGAAGGCTCCGGCCAAGAAGACTGCGGCCAAGAAGGCTCCGGCCAAGAAGTCGACGCGTCGCTGAAAACCGGCCCGGTAGGGCGAACCTCTCAGATCAACCCCTGGTGACTTCCCCACCAGGGGTTGATCTGTGTCCGGGGTCCTCAGCCCGGGTTCGTCAGTCCGGGGGCAGGGGACTCGCGATGTGATCGGCCGCCACGAGCCGGCCGTCGTGGAGCGAGCAGACCCATACACTGCCCTTGCGGTTCGACGCCTTCGGCAGCGTGATCCCGTCCTGCTCGGCCCACCATTCCATGAGCGGTGGGATCACCTTCCCCTGGCTGCACACGGCGGGCGTGTCCGGCATCTCGGACGCGAGTTCCCTGATGCGTCGTTGTGCCGCCGCCGGATTGGCGCGATACACCTCTTCGGAGAGGTCCGGCTCGCTCCGCGCTTCGACCTCGAGGCGGGCGCGCAGAGGTTCGAGCGTCTGCTCGCAGCGCACTCGATCCGCCGCGTGAACCCGCCGGGCACCGAAGGCCAGCAGAAGGGGGACGAGGGCCACCGCCTGCGTGCGGCCCACCGCGTCGAGTGGGCGAAGGCGGTCGTCGCCCTTGTACTGAGAACGTCGACCCGCCTTGGCATGGCGCACCAGCAGCAGGGTGTGCAGATCGGCCGGCAACCGCGTGAACTCCCGCAGGACCTGACGATCCAGCTCGTGGCTCAACAACTCGCGTGCCTTCTCGACCGTGAGCCAGCGCAATTCGTCGACCTCGTCGTCCGGGGTGAAGCCGGCGTCGCTGCCGCGCGCCGACCAGTAACGCACGTGCTTGCGACCCGCGTCGACGTCGTAGTGGACATCGCCGAGGTGCCGCCCGAGGACCACGTGTTGTCCGGTCTCCTCGGCGATCTCGCGGACCGCGGTGTCGACGAGGGTCTCGCCCGGCTCGCCCTTGCCCTTGGGGATCGTCCAGTCGTCGTAGCGCGGCCGGTGGACGACGGCGATCTCCACGTCTTCCGTCGCCGTCGAGCCCGACGGCGACGGACGCCAGACCACGGCGCCCGCGGCCCACACGTTCTTCGGCGGGGTCTTACCCATCGGTGATCACCGTCGGGAAGGGGCGCCGCGACCGGCCGGTCACGAATTGGTCTCCGGCCGACGACGATTGCGGCGCATCATCTGTCGTTGATGATCCCGGACCTCTTCTCCGGCGGCGGGGGAGGCCACCCAGCTGCCGTCGGTCTGCAGGACCCAGCAACGGGTACGGGGGTCGAGCGCGGAGGCGAAGATGTCGCCGAGTTCGCCGGCGAGGCGTTTGTCGCGCACGTTCACCATCACCTCGACGCGGCGGTCGAGATTGCGGTGCATCATGTCGGCGCTGCCGATCCAATACTCGTTCTGGGCACCGAAATGCAGGATTCGGGAGTGTTCGAGGAACTGTCCGAGGATCGACCGGACGTGGATGTTGTCGCTGACACCTTCCATCCCCGGGCGGAGTGCGCTGATGCCGCGGACCACCACGTCGACCGGAACCCCGTTCTGCGACGCGCGATACAGCGCGTCGATCACCTGCTCGTCGACCAGCGCGTTGGCCTTCAACTGCACGCGGGCGCGGTCGTCGCCTGCGCGGAACAGCTCGATCTCGCGGTTGATGCGTTTGATGATCCCCGCCCGGATGCCCTGCGGGGCAACGAGGATGTTCCGGTACTCCTTCTTGCGGGAGTAGCCGGTCAGGGTGTTGAACAGGTCGGTGAGGTCCGCGCCGATGTCGGGAGCGGCGGTCAGCAGGCCCACGTCCTCGTAGAGCCGCGCGGTCTTCGGGTTGTAGTTGCCGGTCCCGATGTGGCAGTACCGCTTGATGGTCGAGCCCTCGCGCCGTACCACCAGGCACGTCTTGCAGTGCGTCTTGAGTCCTACGAGTCCGTAGACGACGTGCACTCCCGCCTGCTCGAGTTGGCGTGCCCACTTGATGTTGGCCTGCTCGTCGAAGCGGGCCTTGATCTCCACCAGCGCCACGACCTGCTTGCCCGCCTCGGCGGCGTCGATGAGCGCGTTGACGATCGGGGAGTCACCCGAGGTGCGGTACAGCGTCTGCTTGATCGCGAGGACCTGCGGGTCGGCCGCGGCCTGTTCGATGAAACGCTGCACGCTCGTCGAGAACGAGTCGTAGGGGTGGTGCACGAGGACATCACCCTCGCGCAGCGTGGAGAAGACGCTCTTGGGCGTCTCCCGTTCGCCGAATGCCGGATGCGTGCCGGGCACGAACGGGCGGTCCTTCAGATGTGGCCGGTCGAGGTCGTAGAGCTCGAAAAGCGAAGACAGGTCGAGCAGACCGGGCACCTGGATGACGTCGGCCGGGTTCACGTCGAGTTCGCGCAGCAATAGATCGAGCATGTGCTCGCTCATGTCGTCGGCCACCTCGAGTCGCACCGGCGAGCCGAATCGGCGTCGGGCGAGTTCCCGCTCGAGCGCCTGCAGGAGGTCCTCGTCGCGGTCCTCCTCGACCTCGAAGTCGGCGTTGCGGGTGATCCGGAAGGCGTGATGTTCAACGACTTCCATGCCCGGGAACAGGGTGCCCAGGTTCGCGGCGATGAGATGTTCCATCGGGAGGTACACCGCCTGCTTGGGGCGCCCGTCGTCGGTGCCGCGGTAGGGCACCAGCTGATCGACCCGGATGAAGCGATTCACATTGTCGGGGACCTTCACTCGCGCGAAGTGCTCGCCGCTTTCGTTGACGTCCTTGACGGTCACCGCGAGGTTCAACGACAGGCCACTGATGTACGGGAACGGGTGAGCCGGGTCGACGGCCAGTGGCGTCAGCACGGGGAAGACCTCGTCCTGGAAGTAATCGACCATGCGGGCACGCTGCTCGTCGGTCAACTGCGACCAGGACACGACATAGATGTCGTTGGCGGCCAACGCCGGCCGCACCGAGTCGAGGAAGACCCGGGCATGGCGGTCGGCGATGCTCTGTGTGCGCCCGGCGATGCGCATCAACTGTTCGCGCGGGGACAACCCGTCGGCGGACCGGACCGACAGCCCCGTCTCGTCACGACGCTTCAGGCCGGCGACCCGCACCATGAAGAACTCGTCGAGGTTGGAGGCGAAGATGGCGAGGAACTTCGCGCGCTCGAGCAGTGGCAGCGAGGTGTCCTCGGCGAGGGCCAGAACACGGGAGTTGAAGTCGAGCCAACTCAATTCGCGGTTCAGGTACCGGTCCTCGGGCAGGTCTGCGGACTCGTCGGGGACGAGGGTTGCGGCCGGCGGCGCATTGGGGATCGGCGTGGTCGTGACAGTCGCGGTGGTCGATGAGGTCTCGTCGGCAGGGCTCACCCGTCAATCATGGACCAAACCCGCCGCGCTTGGCATGGGTCGGCGGCCGGCACCTCACCGCCGCCGCCCCGATGTCCGAATCGGCATGGTGCGACAGGCGAAGTCACGCGCTTCCAGAAGTGACGAAAAGCGTCGTCACAGGCGACGCAGGGCCTCGGCGGTGTGGGGGCCGAGACCGAGTGCGCGCGCGGCGTCGAGATCGGTGGCGGTGTCGACGTCGGTGCGCAGATCGGTCCATCGCGTGTGCGCGGGGTCGAGTTCGACGGCGCCTGCAGCTCGGTGCGCGGCCGCCGATCCCGGGCCGAAACGCGGTGCGTCGTCGAGGGCGCCGGTGTCGTCGGGGGTGAGGGTGCCGTGCAGCAGAACGGTGCCGGTCCCGTCGCGGTCGGTGAGGAAGCTGAGGCGATGTGCCGGCGCTTCGTGCAGGACCTCGCGCAACGAGTCGCTCGTCGCAGCCGGCAGATCGGCCTGGACGAACACGACCCGCATCGAATCGGGCCACGTCTCCCGCGCCCACCGTGCACCGTGACCGAAGGCGACATTCAGTCCCGATCCCGCGGTCGGGAAGGGCAACTCGGGCAGTCCATGGGTGCCCGTGCGCCGGGCGGCGGCGAGCACGTCGTCGTCGGGACTGACGACCACCACCCGCGAGACGCCGGCACCGCGCAGCGCTTCGACGGTGTCGAGGAACATCGCGAGGACCAGCGAGCCGCGGGTCGTCGGATCGTCGTGGCCGATGGCCGACGACAGGGTGGCCGCCAGCCTCGACTTCGCGCGATGCAGACTCTTGACCGCCAGCACGGCCACGACCGTCGCCCCGCCGGCCACGGGGGTCCCCGAGGCAGTGCTGAGGGCGACGCTCATGTCGACGGCGCTGTGGTCCATGCTGACCATCATGGTCCACCGGGGGGCCGCGGGTGACATTCCGGGTCTGTCGACACGGGAGTGGCATTAGGGTGGTCAGGTAGTCGTTCGGTCCGGTGAAACGGACCCGGGGCAGGAGGAGTGCGGTGCGCGCGGCGGTCATGGGTGCTGGATCCTGGGGTACGGCGGTGGCGAAGGTGCTCGTCGACGCGGGGACCGAGACGGTCATCTGGGCACGACGCCCAGAACTGGCCGATGCGATCAACTCCGAACACGTCAATCCGAACTACCTGTCGGACATCACGTTGCCGGAAGAACTCACTGCGACCAGCGACTCGGTCGAGGCCCTGAGCGGGGCCGACATCGTCGTCTGCGGGGTGCCGTCGCAGTCGCTGCGGGAGAACCTCAAGCAGTGGACCCCGCACATCGGCTCCGACGCGTCGCTCGTGTCGCTCGCCAAGGGCATCGAGACCAGCACGCTGCTGCGGATGAGCGAGGTCATCGCCGAGGTCACCGGCGTCGCCGACGACCGCGTCGCGGTCCTCACCGGGCCCAACCTCGCTCACGAGGTCGCCGAAGGGCAGCCGGCCGCGACCGTCATCGCCTGCACCGACGAATCCCGTGCGGTCACCCTGCAGAGCGCCTTCAGCACGCGCTACTTCCGCCCGTATACCAACACCGACGTCATCGGTTGCGAGATCGGCGGCTCGGCGAAGAACGTGATCGCGCTTGCATGCGGTATCGCCAGCGGCGTCGGATTCGGCCAGAACACGCTCGCCACGATCATCACCCGCGGTCTCGCCGAGACCATCCGCCTCGGTGTGGCCGTCGGCGCGCAGATCGAGACCCTCGCCGGACTCGCGGGCGTGGGCGACCTGGTCGCGACCTGTTCGTCCCCGTTGTCGCGCAACCGGACCTTCGGTGCGCGGCTGGGCGAGGGCGCGACGATGGCCGAGGCGCAGGCGGCCACCAACGGGCAGGTCGCCGAGGGCGTGAAGTCGTGTTCGTCGGTGCGTGCGCTCGCCGAGAAGCATCAGGTCCCGATGCCGCTCACCGACGCGGTCCACAAGGTGTGCCACGACGGGCAGTCGGTTGCCGACGCCATCAACTCCCTGCTCGGCCGCAGCGCCAAGCCGGAGATCTACCGGGACTGAGCCCCTCGACTGAACCGCGGAATCCGGGCGCGGTCAGCCGAAGTCGAGCGGTCCGCGTTCGAGTGTCTGATCGATGAGACCCGAGATGTCGGTGATCGGACCGTTCCCGGCATTCGACGGGACCCACAGTGCGACGTATGGGCGATGGTCGACGCACACATAGGCCTGCCCGGAACCGTCGACGGTGTCGGTGATGAACCACTGCACACCGGCCTGGCCCGCGGCGTGGATCTCCTGGAGGTTGCTCGTCGGGGACAGTTCCGCCGGCCGGGTCACGCCACAGCGGAGGGTCAGGTCGTCGCCGGACCCCTCCGCGGGCCAGGTCGCCCGGTCCCCGGAGACCTCCTTGTCGCCGAATCCCTCGAAGGTCTGCGGCACCGCCTCGAGCAGTCGCGTGCAGTCCGCCGATGCGCTGCCGTCCGCCGCATAGGACTCGACGGGGTTCACCGCATCGGGGCGCAGCGCGGCGAACGCGATGAACCCTGCGATCACCATGATGGGGATGGCGACGAGGGTGGCGATGAGCGCAGGACTCAGCCGGGAATCGGTGCCGTAGCGCTCGACGGCGGTGGGGTCCTCGGTGGACACGGCGTCATCACCACGGGCCGGATCACCGGCGACCGGGTCGTCCGCCTTGTCGTCCACGGGATCCTGCGGGGTGTCATCCGAACCTGCTGACGTCACGCCACCACAGTAAGAGCCGAACAGGTCTGCGACGACGTCGGTACCCCGCGGAACCGGGACTAACGGGTGTTGCCGACCACCGGACAGGTCAGGGTGCGGGTGATCCCGTCGACCTTCTGGATCTGCGGGACCACGTTCTCGGTGAGCTGCGTGGCATCGGCGGCATCCACGCGAACGATCACGTCGTAGGGTCCGCTGACCTCTTCGGATGAGGCGACACCCGAGATCTCGGCGATCGTCGCCGCCGCCAGGGCGGCTCTACCGACCTCGGTCTGGATCAGTATGTATGCCTGAACCACGGACATCCTCTCCGTTTGTGCCCCCTCGCCGACCCGGGCGGTCGAATCCGGCGGCAACGGGCGCTGCGCGGCGAACACCGTTCGCCGTGAGCCCAATACACTGTGGCACACATTGTCACCGACAAACCCGCTCGCGCGCGACTCAAAGCGGACCCGACGAGAGTGAGACCTGACAAGTGACCTCCGACGACGTCGGTACAACCCGATCCGACTCCGTCGGGATAGACCGGTCCGACTCCGTCGGGATAAACCGGTCCGACTCCGTCGGGATAAACCGGTCCGACTCCGTCGGGATAAACCGGTCCGACTCCGTCGGGATAAACCGGTCCGACTCCGTCGGGATAAACCGGTCCGACTCCGTCGGGGAGATCGGCGAGCGGGCCGTGATCGCCGCACTCACCGCGGCCGCGACCGCGGCCGGCCCGGCCGACGACATCGTGATCGGCTCAGGCGACGACGCGGCCGTCCTCGACATCGGCGGTTCGGCGGTCATCAGCACCGACACCGTGGTCGAGGGCCGGCATTTCCGGTTCGACTGGTCGACGCCCCAGCAGATCGGGGCGCGGGCGGTGGTCCAGAGTTCGGCCGACGTCGCCGCGATGGGTGGTCGGACGACGGGGCTGGTCGTGTCGATCGCCTGCCCGGCGGCAACACCCGTGGGCGTCATCCTCGACCTCAACGACGGTGTCGTCGGCGCCGCCCATGCGCTGGGCGCACGTGTTCTCGGCGGGGACCTGGTGGCGGCGGAGCAGGTGGTCGTGAGCGTCACCGCGGTCGGGGCCCTCGAGGGTCGACGACCGGTGTCCCTGGGTGGTGCCCGTCCTGGCGACGTGCTCGCCGTGAGTGGTGCCCTGGGTGCGAGCGCTGCTGGTCTCGCCGTGCTGTCGACGCCCGGTATTGACGATTCGCAGTGGCCGGAAGTCGTTGCTCTCCATCGTGTTCCGATGCCCGATCTGAGTCAGGGCCCCGTCGCGGCCGCTGTCGGAGCCCATGCGATGACCGACATCTCGGACGGTCTCGTCGAAGAGTTGCTCACCATGTCGCGGGCGGCGCGGGTGGCCATGACAATCGAGGTCGATGCGGTACCGCGACGACCCGATCTGGCCCGCCTGGCAACGGAACTCGGAGCCGACGTGGACGAATGGGTTCTGACGGGCGGTGAGGATCACCACCTGCTGGCGGCCTTCGACGCCGCGTCGGTGCCGGACGAGTGGTCCGTGATCGGGTCGGTCCGAGAGGCCACGTCGTCGACCCCGGAGGTGTGGGTCGACGGCCGGCGCGTCGGTGGACCCGACGGACCGGACCTGCACGGCTGGCAGTCGTTCGCCGAGCCGCGCGGGTGATGTGCCGAATCCGTGCGGTTCGGCCACCGGAACCGCCACGCTCCACAACACTGTGGACATGGACTCGCGATCCGATCCGGCCGGCGACTCACCGTCGTCGATGCTCCTCGCGACCGTCGTCAACCCGGCCGGACTGACGCTGGCGAAGACGGTCACCCCGGAACGCGTGCCGGCGTTCGCATCGGTGGGTCTCGGTGCCAGCCCGTCCTGGCACGCCTTCGCGATCGACCAGACCGGGATCGCGTTCAGCGACGAGGTCGGGGTGGTGGGGGACCAGCGCATCCGGATCGACCTGGACGCTCGCGTGGAGGTGGACCCGACCCTGAGTTGGGCGCCCGGAGAGTTCTTCGGTCTCACCGGGGATCCGGTGCCGCAGTGCGCCCGCGGCACCCTGCGACGCGTCGTCGCCGAACTGGTCGATGCCGGCCTGCACGCCATGGTGGGCCACGAACTCGAGTTCGTTCTCGTCACCGCGGACGGATCGCCGCTGCCGTCCGCTCCGTGGACCCCGTACGGCGCGGTCGGGCTTCTGGAGTACGAGGAGTTCGTGCGGGACGTCCTGGTGTCGTGCCGTGCCGCGGGCATCGCCGTCGAACAGCTGCATCCGGAGCATGCACGGTGGCAGTTCGAGGTCTCACTCGGTCCGGCGGACCCCGTCACCGCCGCTGATCGGCTGGTGCTCACACGGCTCATCATCGGTCGCATCGCCCGCAAGTACGGTCTGCGGGCGAGCTTCTCGCCGAAACCTTTCGCCGACGAAGCCGGATGCGGTGCCCATCAACATGTCTCGTTGCACCGCGGCGATCGGCCGCTGTTCTCGGGCGGAACCGGCGTCGCCGGGATGACGTCCGACGGTGCGCGCGCGCTCGCCGGCATCGTCGATGCGCTCCTCGAACTGCAAGGGGTGCTGTGCGGCTCGGTGGTGTCCGGATTACGCATGCTGCCCGGTCAGTGGGCGGGTGCGCACGTCTGCTGGGGCGTGGAGAACCGGGAGGCGGCGGTGCGGCTGGTCCGTGCGGACTCGGCGCACGATGCGAGTGTTGCCGGAGCGCAGGGTGACAGACCGGAGGTCCGGGGTCGGGGTGCGAACGTCGAGGTGAAGATCACCGACCCGTCGGCGAACGTCTACTTCGCCACCGCCGCCATCCTGGGCGCGGCAGCGGCCGGCATCGAGCGGGAGGCCACCCTGCCGCCCGAGGTCGCCGTCGATCCTCGTACCCGTGCGCCCGGCGAGCGCACGCTGCTCTCCACCGACCAGGGAGAGGTGGTCGACCGGATGGATGCGTCGCCGCTGCTGCGCGGAATCCTGGGCGATCCCGCGGTCGATGCGCTCGTGGCGGTCCGCCGGTACGAGGTCGTCCACATCCCGGATCACACCCCCGAAGCACTTGCCGAACGGTTCCGGCTGGCCTGGAGCATGTGACCGGCGCGGGTGGGCACGGGCCGCCGTCGGTGCGTGGCTAGAGTCTCGGTATGGCGATCTACGCACTCGACGACCGCGAGCCCGTTCTGGGCAACGACACCTATGTCCATCCCGATGCGGTGGTGATCGGAGCCGTCACTCTGGAAGACGGCGTCTCGGTGTGGCCGGGGGCCGTCCTGCGCGGCGACTACGGCACCATCACCATCGGCGAGCGCACCAACATCCAGGACGGCACGGTCATCCACTGCACCGTCTTTGAGCCGTCCGTGATCGGCGCACGCTGCGTCGTCGGGCACAACGCGCACATCGAGGGAGCGACGATCGGCGACGACTGCCTCATCGCCTCCGGGTCGGTGGTCCTCAACGGTTCGACGATCGGCAACGGTGCGATCGTCGGGGCCGGCGCCGTCGTCCCGTTCAAGTTCGACGTGCCGCCGCGTCGCATGGCCCTCGGCGTCCCCGCGCGTCTGCGGGAGAACTACGAGGTCCCCGAAGGCCACACCGATCTCAACAGCGAGATGTACTTCCAGAACGCCCAGTACTACCGCAAATCTCTGCGGCGACTCGACTGACACCGTGACCACACCGACGGTACCGATGGGGAGACCGCAGTGACCGCACCGACCAAACCGCTCGCCGAGATCATCGACCCCGGCTGGGCCGAGGCCCTCGCCCCGGTCGAACCGATCATCACCGAGATGGGCCAGTTCCTGCGCAACGAGATCGCCGAGGGACGCCGCTATCTGCCCGCCGGGCAACACATTCTGCGGGCGTTCACCCGGCCGATCGACGACGTGCGCGTGCTCATCGTCGGGCAGGACCCGTACCCGACCCCGGGACATGCTGTCGGACTGAGCTTCTCGGTGGCCCCCGACGTACGCCCGATCCCGCGGTCGCTGGCCAACATCTACACCGAGTACTGCTCCGACCTCGGCTACCCGATGCCGAGCAACGGCGACCTCACCCCGTGGGCCGACAACGGCGTGCTGCTGCTGAACCGGGTGCTGACCGTGGCACCCGGGGAGCCCGCATCGCACCGCAAGAAGGGGTGGGAAGCGGTCACCGAATGCGCGATCAAGGCGCTCGTCGCCCGCGACGAACCGCTTGTCGCGATCCTCTGGGGCAAGGACGCCGCCTCGCTGCAGGAGTGGCTGCCGGATGTCCCGACCATCGTCTCCGCACACCCGTCGCCGTTGTCCGCGTCGCGTGGCTTCTTCGGGTCGCGGCCGTTCAGCCGGGCCAATGAAGAACTCGCCGACCTCGGTGCCGACCCGGTGGACTGGCGACTGCCCTGATGACACAACCGCCCCGCTTCCACACGGAAGCGGGGCGGTCGGGTCAGCGGTGAGATCAGCGCGTCTTGCCGAACTCCGGCGCGCGCTTGCCGACGAATGCGTCGACGCCTTCGATACCCTCGGCCAGACCGGAACGCTCGGAGATGGACCGCCCTTCGAGGGCCAGCTGTTCGAGAAGCGAGTTCTCCGACGAGACCGACAGCAGGTGCTTGGTGCCGGAGTCGGCGGAGCGGGGTCCGGCGGCGATCTTTTCGGCGGTGGCGCGTGCGACGGTCTCGACGTCCTCGTCGGCGACGATCTCGGAGAAGATGCCCCAGTTGAGTGCGTCGTCGGCGGACAGGACGCGGTCGGTGAGGATGATCTGACGGGCTCGGGCGGCGCCGACGACGCGGGGGAGGGTCCAGGTGAGTCCGCCGTCGGGGGTGAGACCGATGCCACGGTAGGCGGGCCGCAGTTTGGAGGAGGTGCCGCCGATCGCGACGTCGGCATGCAGGACCAGCGACATCCCGGCTCCGGCCGACCAGCCCTTGGCGGCGGCGACGACCGGTACGTCGGCCTCGTAGAGGGCGGCGACGAAGGCGTGGAAATTGTCGGCGATCAGGCGCAGATAGGTGGGGCGATCATCGGCGGCGGCGAAGGCGCGGACGTTGCCGCCGGCGCAGAAGTTCTTGCCGGCTCCGACGAGCAACACCGCGCCGACGTCACGACGGCCACGAGCCACCTCGCGCAGAGCCTGGGTGCCCGCGGCGATCCCGTCGTCGTCGAGAGAGTTGCCCGCGCCGGCAGCCGACACCGCGATCGTCAGGACGCCGTCGGCCTCGCTGACGAGTGTGGGGGCGTCGGGCCGAGTGATTTCCGTGGCAGGGGATTGTGTGGAGGTCATGCGCGAAACATTATCCCGCCCACACCAAAGACCCGACGCCGGGGAGCTTGCGCTCGGTGGCATCGGGTCTCGTGCTCTCGGAACCCCAAGTCACCCGCGTTGCGGGTGACGCGGAGGTCAGACAGCTGCGGTCTTGCCGGCCTTCAGGCAGGAGGTGCAGACGTTCTTACGCTTGCGGTTGCCCGGGGCGACCTCGACGCGAACAGACTGGATGTTCGGGTTCCAGCGGCGGTTGGTACGGCGGTGCGAGTGAGACACCGACTTGCCGAAGCCCGGGCCCTTGCCGCAAATGTCGCAGACGGCAGCCATCGTCGAACTCCCTTGATAGATGAATATGGTCTGGTGGTCAGCCTCTCGGATCGGCACCACCGGAAGGTGTGCGCGTGGACCGAAAGGCAACCCTGCAAGGATAACCAGCTCGGGTGGGCGTGACCAAATCCGGGTCGGACTGCCTCGCCTCGTGGTGCGGAGGTCCCCGGACCGTCGGGGACGCCGAGTAACCTGACACACATCCTTCCGGCAGGTCCCGTCGGCCCGCGACCCAGCCCCGTCGTATGCCCACGTCAGAGCGAGAAAGAGTCACCGCGTGATCGCCCGCACCATCAACCCGCAGCTGCTGCGCGACTGGGCCCGTGTCTGTGTCGACCAGCTCGAGGAGTTCCGCGGTGAGATCAACGACCTCAACGTCTTCCCGATCCCGGATTCGGACACCGGCAGCAACATGCTCTTCACCATGCGTGCTGCCGCGGAGGCTGCCGATGCGACATCGGATGAGGCGTCGTTGCCGCAGGTCGCGCGCGCGATGGCCGACGGAGCGGTGGCGCAGGCCCGCGGAAACTCGGGCATCATCCTGTCGCAGGTCCTCGTCGGCCTGGCCGACGGTGCGGAGATTCTCGGCGACACCGACTCCCTGACCTTCGGTGATCTGGCGTCGCTCGGCCTACGGCTGGGATCACTGGCCGCGACCCGTGCGGTCAGCGAACCCCGCGAGGGCACGGTGCTCACACTGGTGCGGGTGGCCGCCGAGTCGGCCGCGGCGCATGAGAAGGAGACCGCCGCCGACATCGTCCGGGCCATCGCCGACGACTGTGCCGAGGCGCTCGAACGCACACCGGAGCAGTTGTCGGTACTCGCCTCCGCCGGTGTCGTCGACGCCGGCGGTCGCGGCTTCCTGGTGATCGCCGACGCGATGGTCCGGGTGATCACCGGCGTGGCCAACCGCCGGCGCCGCTACCGGGGCATCCTCACCGACAGCGCGACCCTCGGACACGGCGTCGACGACTCGTGCGTGGAGAGCAGCGACCAGGACTTCGAGGTCATGTACCTGCTCGACGGCGCGGCCGGTGACCAGATCGCCCGGCTCCGCGAACGGCTGGACGAACTCGGCGACGCCGTGGTCATCGTCGGCGACAGTTCGAGCCGCGAGGATGAGCGCTTCTCCGTTCACGTGCACACCTGCGAACCCGGTGCCGCCGTGGAGGCCGGCGCGGGACTGGGGCGGTTGTCGGATGTCCGCATCAGTTGTTTCGCGCTGGATGCCATTCGCGCACAGTCTGATTCGAATGAGCCCCCGCCCCGGCACAAGCGTGCGGTGGTCGCGGTCGCATCTGGTGAGGGGGCCGCCGACCTCTTCGCCGAGGCCGGGGCGACCGTACTCCGCGCCGACGACGGGCTGACCGCACACGCGTTGGGGCAGGCGATCCGCGACACCGACAGTGCGCATGTGGTCGTGATGGCCAACGGCGCATTGAGTTCTCAGGATCTCGTCACCGTCACCACCGAGGTGCGTTCGACACGACGGTCGGTCCTGATGCTCCCGACGTCGTCGATGACCCAGTGCCTGGCCGCGCTCGCGGTGCACGACCCGAGCGAGATCCCCGACGTCGACGCCTACGCGATGGCGGAGGCCGCCGCCGGTGCGCGGTGGGGATCGCTGCAACTCGCAACCACCAAGATGATGACGCTGGCCGGGATGTCGGAGGTCGGGGATGTCCTGGGACTCATCGGCGACGACGTCCTGGTGGTGGCGCCCGATCAGACCTCCGCGGGGACCGCGCTCATCGACCTGATGCTCGCGACCGGTGGTGAACTCGTGACCGTGCTCGCCGGTACCGACGTCGACGAGGAGGCGCTCGAGGCCGTCGGCGAGCAGATGCGGCGTAACTACCCGGGCATCGAGCTCGCGGTCTATCGGACCGGGCAGCGCAGCGACCTGCTGCAGGTGGGTGTGGAGTGAACGAACTGGCACTGGCGGATTCGCTGTCCGACGTCCTCGGGTCCAAGCCCGCCGACAAGCTCGCGGGACTCGGCGTGACCACGGTGGGGGAGCTGCTGCGCTACACCCCGCGTCGGTACATCCGTCGTGGTCTCGTGGCCGACCACCAGCGGCCCGAACCGGGCGAGTGGCTCACCATCGTCGGCCGGATCACCAAGTCCGACCTGATCCAGATGAAGAGTCGCCGTGGCCAGTTCCTGAAGGTCAAGGTCACCGACGACAACGAGGTCTACGAGGCGAGCTTCTTCAACCCGAAGTTCATCCGCCATCAGCTGCGCCCCGGTGCCCGGGTGATGATGGCCGGCACGGTCAAGTACTTCCGCGAGCAGATCCAGCTGTCGCATCCGGAGTGGATGATCCTGCCCGACGGCGATCCCGAGATCGAGGACCACGTCGTCGGCTCCAAGATGCTGACCGAGATGTACGCCGTCGAGGAGGAGATCGCGAAAGAGGAGGGTGCTCACCCTCTCGTCGCGATGTTCGACCGCGAGATCCTACCGATGTACCCGGCCACCAAAGAGGTTCAGACCTGGGACATCCTGGGTGCGGTCCGGCGGGTCCTGGACCACTGCGCGCCGATCCCCGACGCGTTGACCGATGCGCAGCGTCGGGAGCGGGGGCTCGTCTCGACCGACGAGGCGATCCGCAAGATCCATCTGCCCGACTCCGAGGACGACGTGAAAGTCGCCTCGCATCGGCTGAAGTTCGATGAGGCGCTGGCGATCCAGACGGTGCTCGCGCAACGGCGCCTCGCAGGTCGCAGCGAATCGGCGCCGCCGTGCCCGCACGTGCCCGGCGGTCTCGAGGACAAGTTGCGCGAACGTCTGCCGTTCACGCTCACCGAGGGCCAGGTCGCGGTCGGGGAAGAGCTGGCCGAGGACCTCGCGCTCGCGCAACCGATGTCCCGGCTGCTGCAGGGTGAGGTGGGTTCCGGTAAGACCCTCGTCTCGCTCCTCGCGATGCTGCGGGTCGTCGACAACGGATACCAGTGCGCAATCCTCGCACCCACCGAAGTGCTTGCCGCCCAGCATCACCGGACGATGAAGAAGATGCTCGGTGACCTCGCCGAGGGCGGCGAGTTGACCGCGGCCGACGGGGCGACCCGCATCGCCCTGCTGACCGGGTCGATGAAGACCAAGGGGCGGCGCGAGACGCTGCTCGACGTGGTGACCGGCACCGCGGGCATCGTCATCGGCACCCATGCCCTGCTGGAGGAGAAGGTCGAGTTCTTCGACCTCGGCCTCGTCGTGATCGACGAACAGCACCGGTTCGGCGTCGAACAGCGTGACGTGTTGCGCAACAAGGGCCGTGACGGTCGGATCCCGCACTTCCTGGTGATGACCGCGACGCCGATCCCGCGCACCGTCGCGATGACCGCTTTCGGCGACCTCGAGACGTCTGTCCTGCGCGAGCTGCCCCGCGGGCGCCAGCCCATCTCGACCTCGGTCGTGCCGATGGGTCGGCAGAACTGGGTCGACCGGGTGTGGTCGCGTGCCAACGAGGAGATCGACGCCGGCCGCCAGGTCTACGTGGTCTGCTCGCGCATCGGCGACGACGACTCGCCGGAACCCGAACCCGGCCCCGACGGCGAGAAGGGACCGAAGACGACCTCGGTGGTCGAGCAGTACGAGGCCCTTGTGGCCGGTCCGTTCGCGCATCGCCGGGTCGAGATGCTGCACGGCCGTCTGGCGCCGGAGGAGAAGGCGGAGATCATGGACGCGTTCGGTCGCGGCGAGGTCGATGTCCTGGTGTCCACCACCGTCATCGAGGTCGGTGTGGACGTGCCCAACGCGACCACGATGGTCATCGTCGACGCGGAGCGATTCGGTGTCAGTCAGCTCCATCAGCTGCGCGGTCGCGTCGGCCGTGGCCAGCATGCCGGGCTGTGTCTGCTGATGACCAACAGCAACGAGATCTCCCAGTCGATGCAGCGTCTGCGCGCGGTCGCCGGGTCGAACGACGGCTTCGAACTCGCCCGCGTCGACCTCGAACAACGCCGCGAGGGCGATCTGCTCGGTTCGCTGCAGTCCGGTGTCAACACCTCGCTGCGGTTCCTGTCGCTGCTCGAGGACGTCGAGGTGATCGAGGACGCGCGCGGACTCGCGGAGGACGTCGTGAGCGAGGACATCACGCTGTTGCACCACAGCCCGCTGGCCGATCTCGTCGACGGGATTCTGGTCCCGCAGAAGATCGCGTATCTCGACAAGTCCTGAGTTCCGATTCGTTCCCGCCGGTGTGTCTCCTTCCGCTTGTCGAGCTTGATCAGCCGGAGGTAGGTGGGCGGGCCCGAGGGAAACAGTTGCGCGGGAACGCATTCCGCGCCCATGGAACCGTGGGAGCGTGCGCTGCGTCAAAGTCCCATGGTCCTTCACGACGCGACGTTCCGATCGCCGACGCTACGGCGGCTGCGCATGCGTCTGCGGTGGATCGGCTGGAACGGATCGGCGGCCGGGTCGTGGTCGGCGCGGCAGTGGGGGCTGCTGGTCTTCGCGGTGGCCACGACGATCGTGGTCGCGGTGGGGTCCGGTGGATTCGGCCCGCGACCCGACACCGACCCGCGGGTTCGGGCACTGGCGCGAGAGGCGTTGGCTCGTCTGGCGTCGATACCTGTGTACGCGCAGCGTCCGGACCGCGACGACTACGACCGGAGCGCATTCGGCTCGGCGTGGACGGACGCAGTGGCCGTCGCCGGCGGCGGCAACGGATGCGACACCCGTAACGACATCCTGGCCCGGGACCTGCGAGACATCCGGGCCGGACCGGTCTCGAGTTGCCCGAGAGGGGTTCTCGCAGGGGAGTTCCGGAGTCCGTACAGCGGTGAGTTCGTGGTGTTCCGTCGTGACCGCGGGGCGTCGAACGTACAGATCGATCACATCGTGCCGCTGGCCTACGCCTGGGACATGGGCGCATGGTCGTGGGAAGCCGGCCGCCGAATCGACTTCGCGAACGATCCGGCCAACCTGGTCGCGGTCGACGGGTCGTCGAATCAGGAGAAGAGCGACTGGGAACCGGCACGATGGATGCCGAAGGCTCGCGGGTTCTGGTGCCAGTATGCGATCCAGTTCGTGACGGTCAGCGCGACATACCGTTTGACGGTCGACCGGGGGTCACGGGAAGTGCTCACCAAGGCACTCCGTTGCGCCGGTTGACGTGATTCGGGCGGCTTCGCCATCGGACGCGTTGTGCAGCACGTGCCGTAGAGGGCGGTGCCGACCGCACCATACCGACCCGGACCGCGTAGGCGGTACCGAGCGGTATGGAGCGGATCGTCACCCCAAGTGTGGCCGGACCGGCTCGCCGGCCGAGCGCCGGCCGAGCGCCGGACGAGATCAGGCCGAGAACGTCGGTCGCCCTCCGGTGGGGCGCTTGAGCTGCGAGAAAGCGGACGTGGTCCCGAGTGTGGTGATCGCGGTGAAGAGGGCGTGCGCCTCCTCGCCGGTCGGGATGTCGGAGAGAACCGGGCCGAAGAAGTGGGTTCCGTCGATTCCGGTGATCAGGCTACCGCCGGTCTCTCCCAGTGCTTCCTGGCTCCGCTGGTGCGCTGTTTCCACTGTGTCGTCCCACGAGTCGTCGTCCATTGCGTCGGCCAATTCGGGAGGGAGCCCGGCCTCGGCGAGAATCTCGGCGACCACGGCAGGGGTCATCTCGTCACCGGCTTGGTGAATGCGACGGCCCATCGCTGTGTAGAGCGGCTCAACCGAATTGGCGCCGTTCTTCGCGATGGCGGCCATGAACACCCGGCCGAGTCGGCGGGAGGTGTCCCACTGCCGGCGCTGCTGATCGGAGGCGGGCTCGCGATCCTGGTTCAGGACGGCGAGGCTCATGACGTGCCAGTCGACGGTGGCATCGTGTTGTGAAGCCTCGTCGGTGAGCCATCGCGATGCGGCCCATGCGAAAGGGCACACCGGATCGAAGTAGAAGTCGAAGCGGGTCATGACAACTCCTGTCGTGTCAGGGGATTCTTTTCCGAGGTCGGCGGGGTCAGGACTGATCCGACAGCGCGTCGATCGCGGCCTGCAGCTTCGCGGCGGCATCGACGGCGACGGACTCGAGCTCGGGCTCACCCGAGACCTGAACCATCAGAGCCGGATTCATCGCCTCGACGAGTGTCGTGCCGGGATGGTCCGGGTTCGCTCGGACGACGACGTTGCACGGGAGCAACAGTCCGATCTGGCGTTGGACCCCCAGCGCTCGATGAGCAAGAGGCGGATTGCAGGCGCCCAGGATCAGGTACGGCTCCATGTCCTCGTCGAGCTTGGTCTTCAGCGTCGCGCGGACGTCGATCTCGGTGAGGACGCCGAATCCCTGGTCGGCGAGAGCGGCGCGGGTGCGTTCGACCGCTTCGTCGAAGGGGACGGTCAAAGTGGTGGCGAGTGCGAGTGTCATTCTGTTCCTTCGTTTCGGAGATGGTCAGTGAGAGAAGCTGATCGAGGGCAGGATGCGGCGCAACCAGCTGGGCGCCCACCAGGCGGCGCGGCCGGTGATCCGCAACAGGGCCGGAAGGAGTGTGAGGCGGATCAGGACGGCATCCAGCAGAACTGCGACACCGAGGATGATGCCCATCTCCTTCGGGGGGAGAGGCTCGGCCAGGGCGAAGGTGAAGAACACCGCCACCATGACCGCCGCCGCGGCGAAGATGATCCGGCCGGAGTGGGCCATGCCGTCGATCTGCGCCTGTGTGGCGTTGTCGGACCGCTCGAAGTGTTCCTTCGCGGTGGCGAGCAGGAAGACCGTGTAGTCCATCGCGATCGCGAAGATCATGGCGAAGAAGAACACCGGTCCCCACCCGTCGAGGAAGCCCTGCGGTGTGAAGCCCAACAGGTCCGCGAGGTGCCCGTCCTGGAAGATGAGCTTCGCGACGCCGAAGGCAGCTGCCGTCGACAACAGACTGACCACGGTGCCGATCAGGGCGATCAGCGGTGCCTGCAGCGAGACCAGGAGCAACAGAAAGCCCAGGATGAGGATGACGGAGACAACCAGCGGGAAGTAGTCGTTCAGGGCCTGCTGGAGGTCCAGGTTCTCGGTGGGCGCGCCACCGACCAGCGCGCCGTCGGGAAGGGTGTTGCGCAGGTCGTCGACGATCGTGCCCATCTGCTCGTCGGATGGATCGACCGACGGAAGTGCCTGCATGAGAACGTAATCCGAGTCGTCTGCGGCGGGCATCGGGGGAGTCACCATCTGGATTCCCGGGGACTGAGAAGCGGCCTGCGCGGTCTGCTGCGCCTCGTCGGCAGGCGCGACGATCTGCAACATCCCGGGTGCGCCCTCGCCCATCTGTGACTGGACGAGTTCGTAACCCTGACGCACCGGTGCGTCCTCGGGGACGACGGTGATCGACGGCATCGCGACCTTCAGGCCGAACACCGGGATCGCGAGCGCGACGAGAACGCCGAGGGAGCCGACGGCCACGGTCCACGGGTGACGGTGCAGGAAGAGTCCCCAGCGGGCGAACACCGGTGAACGGTGTTGCTGACGGCGGGCATACGGCATCGACACCGCATTGACCCGGGGACCCAGCTTGCCCAGTGCGGCGGGCAGAAGTGTCAGGGTTGCCGCCAGGACGAAGACGACGGCGAGCATGATGCCCACGGCCATCGTTCGCACCGCGGGTGCGGGAACCAGCAGCACCGCGGACAGGCTCACCAGGACGGTGATGCCGGAGAGCAACACCGCCTTTCCTGCGGTGTCCATGGTCTCGGCGACCGCGGCACGCATGTTGTCCTCGTAACCGCGCATGGCATCGCGGAAGCGCGACACGATGAACAGGGCGTAGTCGATGCCCAGGGCCAGGGCGAACATCATGGCGAAGTTGATCGCCCACACCGAGATCGGGGTGACCTGGTTGAGCAGGACCAGTCCGCCGGCGGAGGCGACGAGTCCGGCGATGGTCAGCAGCAAGGGAAGTCCGGCCGCGACCAGCGACCCGAAGGCCAGCACCATGATCGTCAAAGTGACCGGCCAGGAGAACAATTCGGCCTTGATCATCGCGTCGTGGTTGGCCTTGTTGAAGTCACTCCACAACGCCGACGCGCCGGTCGGGTAGACCTCGACGCCGTTTCCGGACAGACCGGTCAGCTCGTCTTTGTGTTCGTCGACCGCCCGCACCATCTCGTCGGTGTTGGCGGCAGCGCCGATGATGACGATGCCGGTGTGACCGTCGGGGCTGATGGACATCCCCGGTTGTGGTGGCACGACCTTGGCGAATCGGTCATCGGTCGCCGCGAGTTCGGTGATCTGTCCGACGACGGCCTGGACCGCGGGACTCTCCACGCGATCGCGGTCGGAGTGGACGACCACCTGGACCGCGGCCGAGGAGTTCCCGCCGAAATGCTGTTGGGCCAGCTCGCGGACCTGGACGGACTCGGACCCGTTGGCCTGCCATCCGGCGCCGGCGAGGGAGGAGAACACCGAGGGTGCCGCCGCTCCCAGGACCACCAGGAGCAGTACCCAGACGCCGAAGACCCAACGGGCGCGACCCGCCATCGTCGCGCCCCAGCGTCCGAGGAGCCCGGCTGTGGGACCCGAGGTATCAGGTGCTGCTTCGTCTTCGGACAAGGCCGAATTCGACGACATGAGAATCCTTTCGTTTATACCCCTAGGGGTATCCGATCTGGCGTCGAACATACCCCTGGGGGTATCCTTGGGTCAAGGGGCCGATATCGATCGGTTGCGGAAACGGCGGAATGCCGAGACAGGAGAGGTCGGAATGACCAGTGATGGGAGGGCCCGTGCGGCCGTCGACGACGAGGCGATGGGTGCTGTCCTGAATCGGCTTCGACGCGCTCAGGGCCAGCTTGCGGGCGTGATCGCCATGATCGAGGCGGGTCGGGACTGCGCGGACGTGGTCACGCAGCTCGCGGCGGTGTCACGCGCGCTCGACCGCGCAGGGTTCAAGATCGTTGCATCGGGGATGTGGCAATGTATCGAGGCCGCTGACGGCGAACAGCCGCCGTTGTCTGAAGCCGAACTGGAGAAGTTGTTCCTCGCCCTGGCGTGACGACGCGCGGGCTGATGTGGTGATGGGCGCGGGGCGGAAGAGAGAGGGCTGTGGGGCCCTCCCTCTTCGGTGATCGCCGGCGCGCGCCGGCGTGATGTGTGTGCGGCGCTAGCTGGGGTAAGCGGCGCGGGGCAGCCCGGCCTTCGCCATCAGCAGGCTGGCCGGGCACCATCCAACCGCGCTGTAGAGCAGCAGGTTCGCGGCGACGAACAGAGTGAGCACGGTCCACCATGGGGACACCGTCAGCACGAGGATGACGCTGATCGTCACCATGACGCCCGCGAGCGCGGGCACCATTCTTTCCACCGTCAGTCGGGGCTCGTGAGTACCGGTTGCGCGTGTCATGGGTCTTCCTTCTGCGGGGGACGTGTGAACGCCCGGGATCGATGACGACGCCACTATACCCCCTGGGGTATAGTGGCGTCGTTGTCTCGAACTCGAACGTAAGGACCGAGAGCATGTGTTCACCGGTGAAGTGCCCAACGTGTGGTAAGACGACCTGGTCGGGCTGTGGCAGCCACGTCGACCAACTCAAGCGTCGCGTTCCCGCTTCTCAGTGGTGCGACGGGCACGAGCAAGAGCCGTCCCGACGTTCCAAGTGGTGGTCGCGAGCCTGACCGGACGAATCTCCTTTGGGGACGTGCTCGGCCCGGCGCTACTCTTGAGAACGGCATATCTCCCGCGACGACCTCGTCGCGGCGACCACCCGCGAAGTCGAGGAAGTTGATGAGCGCACCCACCGCAGAGCCCTCCGTCGCAACCGGCGAGTCCGACACCGAGAAGGTCGTCCTCGGACTCGCCAGAGCTGCGAAAACGGCATCCCGCTCACTGGGTGGACTGACGACGGCGGACAAGAACGATGTCCTGCTCGCGGCCGCCGACGCCATCGAGGCCGCCACGGAGACGATCCTCGCGGCCAATGCCGAGGACATCCAGCGCGCCGAGGAGGCGGACACCGAGGCGAGCCTGCTCGACCGCCTGCGTCTCGACGCATCCCGCGTCGTCGGCATCGCCAACGGTCTGCGGCAGGTCGCGGTCCTGCCGGACCCTATCGGCGAGATCGTCGCCGGCAAGACCCTGCCCAACGGGCTCCAGCTCCGACAACTCCGGGTTCCTCTCGGCGTTGTCGGCATCGTCTACGAAGCACGTCCCAACGTCACCGTCGACGCCTTCGGCATCGCCTTCAAATCCGGTAACGCAGTGCTGCTCCGCGGCTCGTCGTCGGCGCGGTCGTCGAACGCCGAACTCGTCCGCATCCTGCGGGAGACCTTGTCCTCCAAGGGGGTCAGTGCCGACGCGGTGTCGTTGCTGCCCAGCGGGGACCGCTCGAGCGTCACCGCGCTCATCCGCGCCCGCGGGCTCGTCGACGTCGTGATCCCGCGGGGCGGTGCCGGACTCATCGAGGCCGTCGTCTCCAATGCGACCGTCCCGACCATCGAGACCGGCGTCGGCAACTGCCACGTCTACGTGCACGCGCTCGCCGACCTCGACGTCGCCGTCCGCGTCATCCTCAACTCCAAGACGCGTCGGCCGAGTGTCTGCAACACCGCCGAGACCGTCCTCGTCGACAAGGCCGTCGCCGTCGACGCGCTGCCCCGGATCACCCAGGTGCTCCAGTCGCAGGGTGTTGTCATCCACGGAGACGAGCCCGGCATGGAACCGGCCACCGAGGACGACTGGCGCAAGGAGTACCTGTCGATGGACATCGCGCTGAAGATCGTCGACGATCTCGACGCCGCGGTCTCACACATCGACACCTACGGCACCGGGCACACCGAGGCGATCATCACCACCGACCTCGCGGCCGCGGACGAGTTCACCCGCCGCGTCGACGCCGCCGCAGTCATGGTCAACGCCTCGACGGCCTTCACCGACGGCGAGCAGTTCGGGTTCGGCGCCGAGATCGGCATCTCCACCCAGAAGCTGCACGCCCGCGGCCCGATGGGCTTGCCGGAACTGACCTCCACCAAGTGGCTGGTCTGGGGCAACGGCCACGTTCGGCCGGCCTGATGACGACCCCCGCCGAGTACACCGGCTCCGGACCGCAGGTCGTCCCGTCGTTCACCTCCGTCGACGACGTCGTCGCGAAGCTGCGTGCGACCGGCTATCTCGCCGACGACGCCACCGCGACGTCGACCTTCCTCGCCGACCGTCTGGGCAAGCCGCTCCTGGTCGAGGGGCCCGCGGGTGTCGGCAAGACCGAGCTGGCCAAGTCGATCGCCGCGGCCACGGACGCCGAACTCGTCCGCCTGCAGTGCTACGAGGGCATCGACGAGGCACGCGCTCTTTACGAGTGGAACCACGCCAAGCAGATCCTGCACATCCAGGCCACCGGCAACCGCGCCTGGGACGAGGCGAAGACCGACATCTTCTCCGACGAGTTCCTGCTGCCGCGTCCGCTGCTCAAGGCGATCTCGCGCGAGGGTTCGACCGTGCTGCTGATCGACGAGGTCGACAAGGCCGACGTCGACATGGAAGGTCTGCTCCTCGAGGTGCTCAGCGACTTCGCGATCACCATTCCCGAGATGGGAACCGTTGCCGCGCAGCGCCGTCCGATCGTGCTGCTCACCTCCAACGCCACGCGCGAACTGTCCGAGGCGCTCAAGCGCCGCTGCCTGTACCTCTACATCGACTTCCCTGATGCCGAGCGGGAGAAGGAGATCCTCGCATCGCGGGTACCGAACCTGTCGTCGTCGCTGAGCGCGGAACTCGTCCGCATCGTCGGCGTGCTGCGGACGCTGGACATCCGTAAGAAGCCGTCGGTGGCCG
This sequence comes from Gordonia rubripertincta, assembly GCF_038024875.1. Classification (NCBI taxonomy): domain Bacteria; kingdom Bacillati; phylum Actinomycetota; class Actinomycetes; order Mycobacteriales; family Gordoniaceae; genus Gordonia; species Gordonia rubripertincta. Next base: position 4,877,630 of record NZ_CP136136.1, on the reverse strand, counting down.
AGACGATCGACTGGGCCAACACCTTGCTTGCACTCGGCGCGGGCGAGCAGGCCGACACCAAGCGCGGGGGCCTCGACGACGGTCTCATCGCGCGCACGCTCGGGGTGGTGCTCAAGCACCGGCCCGACCTGAAGACGGCTCTCAAAGAACTCAAGCTGGGCTGATGACGACTCCGCTCGTCGCGCACCTCACCGATTTCGTCGACGAGCTGCGTCGTCGCGGGATCGTCGTGGGGCCGTCGGCGCTGATCGACGCGGCGAGCGCGATGGAGGTCCTCGACCTGCTGGAGCGCTCGCGTCTCCGCGAGGGGTTGGCGACCACGCTGCTCGTCGACAATGCGCATCGCGGGGTGTTCGACCGCGTCTTCGATCTGTGGTTCCCGGTGGGAGCCGGAATGCGCACCGTCACGGAGGATCTGCCACGCGACGAGGAGGGCAACCTCGATGTCGAGGCCGTGCGTGACGCGCTCGCCGAGCTGCTGGCCGACGACGCGGCGGCCAGTGACGGCCGGCTCGAGCAGGCGATCGCGATGATCGTCGACGAGCTGGGACGCTATGGCTCCACGAAGGGTGAGGCCTTCTCGGCGTACCAGGCGATCTCCGCGGTGAGCCCGCAGACGCTGATCGCCAAGATCGCCGCGGCGATGGCCGGGGACGGCGAGGGCGTAGGTGGCCGACCGGGCACCGAGCCGCTGTACCGGCAGGCCGCCCGCCAGAAGGCCGCCGATCTGCGGGCAGCGATCGAACGCGAGACGCAGCGTCGGATGGCCGACCGCAACGGCCGCGACAAGGTCGGTGCCTACGCGGTGCCGCCGCTGCCGGAGAACGTGAACTTTCTCTCCGCGGGCGCCAAAGAGCAGGTGGAGATCCGCAAGACCATCGAGCCGCTGGCCCGGCTCCTCGCGGCGAAGCTCGAGACCCGACGCCGCCGGGCCCATCGCGGTGCAGTGGACGTACGGAAGACGCTGCGCGCCTCGATGTCGACCGGCGGTGTGCCGATCGAACTCAGTCACCGCAAGCCCCGTCCCGGCCGCCCGGAGCTGATCATCATCTGCGACGTGTCGGGGTCGGTCGCCGGTTTCAGTCAGTTCACGTTGCGACTGGTGTACGCACTCCGGCAACAGTTCTCGAAGGTTCGGGTGTTCGCCTTCGTCGACACCGTCGACGAGGTGACCGAATTCTTCGACCACGGCGAAGAGGACTTCGGTGCGGCGATGCACCACATGATCTCGACCGCGCGGATCTCGACGCGCGACGGACATTCGGATTACGGGAACATGCTCGCCGGCTTCGTCGGCGACTACGCTGAGACGCTGACTCATCGCGGAGCGCTGCTGGTCCTCGGCGACGGCCGTAACAACTATCACGACGCGCACGTCGACGCGCTCGCCGAACTCGTCGAACGTGCCCGTCACGCGTACTGGCTGAACCCCGAGGCGAAGGAGCATTGGGGGACCGGTGACTCGGCCGCCACCGATTACGCGGAGGTCATCGACATGTTCGAATGCCGCAACGCCACACAGCTCGGCACGGTCATCGCCGACCTGCTGCCGATCTGAGCGCGGCGTCACCGCGTAGACTGACCGTCCATGTCAACCGACCGCCATCGTGCGCGCCGCATCGGTGTGATGGGTGGCACGTTCGATCCGATCCACAACGGGCACCTGGTGGCGGCCAGCGAGGTCGCTCATCGCTTCGAGCTGGACGAGGTGATCTTCGTCCCGACCGGACGCCCGTGGCAGAAGCTGGGCGAGCACACATCGGTGAGTCCGCCCGAGGATCGGTATCTGATGACGGTCATCGCGACGGCGTCGAATCCGCAGTTCAGCGTCAGTCGTGTCGACATCGACCGTGACGGTGACACCTACACCGTGGACACGTTGCGCGACCTGCGGAGGCAACTGCCCGACGCTCAGCTGTACTTCATCACCGGCGCCGATGCGCTGGAGTCGATCCTGTCCTGGCAGGATTGGGAGGAACTGTTCGACCTCGCCCGCTTCGTGGGCGTGAGCCGACCCGGCTACGAACTCGACGCCACGCACCTGGCCCAGCATCTCGCGCAGATGCCGGACGACACGCTGCACCTGCTGGAGATCCCGGCGCTGGCGATCTCGTCCACCGAATGCCGCACACGTGCGGCGCTGGGCCGCCCGGTCTGGTACCTGGTGCCCGACGGCGTCGTGCAGTACATCGCCAAGAGGAAGCTGTATCGTGCGCCTCGGGCGTCGTCGCCTGGTGTGTCCGCGCCGGGAGCGGAGCGAGCGGGCGGAAGGTCCGCCGCGCCGGGAGCGGAGCGAGCGGGCGGAAGTTCAACACCGTCCGCGCCGGGAGCGGAGCGAGCGGGCGGAAGTTCAACACCGTCCGCGTCGGGAGCGGAGCGAGCGGGCGTCGAGCCCTGAGTGAATATTTCGAGAGGACTTGTGTGACTGCGTCAGCTGAAGCGTTGGAGATGGCCAAGGTGGCTGCTCTGGCGGCCGCGGAGAAGCTCGCCCATGAGGTGACCGTGATCGATGTGTCGGAACAGTTGGTGATCACCGACGCCTTCGTCATCGCGTCGGCGGACAACGAGCGGCAGGTCAATTCGATCGTCGACGAGGTCGAGGACAAGCTGCGCGAGGCCGGTCACAAGCCGCTGCGTCGTGAGGGCACCCGTGAGGGGCGTTGGGCGCTGCTCGATTATGCCGAGATCGTCGTGCACATCCAGCACACCGACGAGCGCCGCTTCTACGCGCTCGAGAGTCTGTGGAAGGACTGCCCGGTCGTCGAGGTCGAAGGACTTTCGTGAGCGGGGGTCCCGATACGCACGACACCTCGGTCGAGCGTCTGACCCCGGTCGTCCGGCGGCTGATCCTGCTGCGCCACGGGCAGACCGAGTACAACGCGGGTAGCCGTATGCAGGGCCAGCTCGACACCGACCTCTCCGAGCTCGGTGTGCGGCAGGCTAATTCGGCTGCCATCGAACTGGCGAAGCGACAACCGCTGGTGATCTGGTCGTCGGATCTGAAGCGTGCCCGTGACACGGCGGAGGCTCTTGCGCAGCGGACCGGACTGCCGGTCACAACCGATGTGCGCCTTCGTGAGACGCATCTCGGCGAGTGGCAGGGCCTGACCCATCTCGACGTCGACGAGGTCATGCCCGGCGCGCGTGCGGTGTGGCGCGACGACGCGACCTGGACGCCACCGGGTGGCGAGAGCCGCGTCGACGTGGCGAAGCGTTCCACCCCGGTGGTCGACGAGCTGATCGAGCTTTTGCCGGATTGGGGTGTCGGCGACAATCCCGAGGCGCCGGTTGTGCTGGTGGCCCATGGTGGCGTCATCGCGGCGATGACCGCGGCGCTGCTCGGTCTGCCGGTGGACGACTGGCCGGTCTTCGGTGGTCTCGCGAACACCAGCTGGGTGCAGCTGTCGGGTCACGGTATGCCCGGCGACCTCCCGCGGTGGCGGTTGGACGTGTGGAACGCGTCGGCCGAGGACTCGGACCCCGCCGTTCAGTGACCGACGTGAACGGCGGTGCCCCCTCGGGGGAGCGCTGCATGATGGTCCTGTCCGACTCGCTGGCCTACTACGGCCCGGTCGGCGGGCTGCCCGCGAACGATCCGCGGATCTGGCCGTCGCTGGTCGGCGCCGACGTGGGTCTGCCGGTGAAGCTGTTCGGCCGGATCGGCTGGACGAGCCGCGACGTCTGGTGGGCGCTGACCCAGGACCCGAACATCTGGGCCACCGTGCCGAACACCGACGTCGTCGTCCTTGCGTTCGGCGGCATGGACACGCTGCCCTCGCCCTTGCCGACGGCGCTGCGCGAGCAGATCCGTTACGTGCGGCCTAATCGGCTGCGGCAGTTGGTCCGTGACGCGTACTCGTGGGTGCAACCCCGCGGCTCGCGCGTGGGGTGGCCGCTGGCGCTGCCGCCGAAGGTGACGGTTGAATACCTCGACAAGATCCGTGAGGCCCTCACACAGCTCCGGCCGGATCTGCCGATCGTCGTGTGCCTGCCGCCGACGCATCGCAGCCCGTACTACGGCTACGTCCACACCGGTCGGATCCCGGCCACGGCGGCGATCGCGCGGTGGGCCGACGAGCACGGACTGCCTTGCGTCGACTTCTATCCGGTGACCCGCGACGCCTTCGACGATCCGGCGGCGGAGATGAACCCGGACGGCATCCACTGGGGCTTCTCCTGCCATCGTCAGATCGCGGATCTGGTGGCGCCCGTGGTCGAAATGAGCCGCGCGAACACGTGGTCGACTGAGGCGTGACTCCCATGTGAGGTCCCACAGGTGAACCGGCTAACGTAGACGCGTGCCTGTCGTCGTAGTCACAGATTCGTCGTCTCGGTTACCGGAATCGGTCACCGAGCACTATGGGATCCGGCAGGTCCCGCTCCATGTCACGATCGAGGACAAGGACTACCGCGAGGGTGTCGATCACATCCCGGAGGATGTCGTCTCGACACCGGGTGTGACCACGTCGGGGGCCAATCCAAGTGAGCTGACCGAGTACTTCGAGTCGGCACTCGAGGCGAGCGACGGTGCCGGCGTGGTGGCCGTGCACATGTCGCGAAAGCTCTCCGGCACGTGGAGTTCGGCGCGGCTGGCGGCCGAGAAGTTCTCCGGACAGGTCCGCATCGTCGACTCCCGATCCGTCGGTCTCGCAGTGGGTTTCACCGCCGTCGCGGCGGCGCAGGCGGCCGCGGACGGCGCCGACCGGGATCGCGTGTACGAGTCCGCGATCCGGCAGGCCGCGACCGTCGACTCGCTGCTGTGCGTCCAGCAGCTCGACAACCTGCGTCAGAGCGGCCGGATCTCCGCGGCCGGCAAGATCTTCGGCTCGGCGTTGTCGATCAAGCCGATCCTGCACATGGTCGACGGCACGCTCCAGCTCAAGGAACGTCATCGTACGTTCTCCAAGGCACTGGACAAGATGGTCGACGCGGCGGTCGAATCCGCCGGTGGACGTGCGGTCACGGTCGGCGTCCAGCACTGCGAGACCCCCGACGTCGCGGCGGAACTCCTCGCCACGCTGCGCAACCGGCTGCGGATGGTGACCTCCGAGCTGACCGTCGACCTCGGGCCGATCCTCGGCTCCCACGTGGGCCCCGGATCGGTGGGCATCGTCATCGCGTCGCATCTCGACCCGATCGAAGGGCTCGAAGAAGGCTGAGCCGCGCGACCTGAGTGGGGAACCGGTGGACAGTCTGGTTGCTGTCCACAGATCGGTCGGCCGCGCGCTGTGCCACGTCGTTTCAGCGCTGAACCGCCCTAACGTGTGGCGCCATGAGCGCATCAGGACGGCGGAATCCGCTGGACCGTCTGGGACCGGTCGTCGAGTCGCCGGCGCGGTGGGATCTGTCGCCGGCCGGAGCCGAATCCGACCCACCGCCCGGTGTAGGCGACCCGGTCGCGGCAGCTGTTGTCATCGAGGAGCCCGAACATCCCGGCTGGGGGATCGGCGGGATGCCGACGTGGCTGGATGCGCCGCCGCCGTCGCCACCGCGTCGTGGTCGGGTCGGGCGATTCGACGACGTGCTCGACCCGGACGACGACTCTCCGGGCGGGGACGAGGACGACGACCCCATTCGACGCCGACGCTTCGCGGTGGCGCCGCCGGCAGCGATCGCGCTGATCGCGGTCGGGGTGATCGCCTGCGTCGTGGCCGGGTTCGGACTGTTCCGCGGAACGGATACGACGCCGGTGGTGGACTTCGGTGCAGCCGGGCTGTCGTCGACGGCGGCGGTATCGACGCCTCCGGTTGCCGCACAGCCGAGTACGACGCCGGCCCAGTTGGTGGTGAGTGTCGTCGGCCTGGTGAACAAACCGGGACTGGTACGTCTGGCTCCTGGAGCGCGGGTCGCGGAGGCGATCGACCACGCCGGTGGGCCGCGTAAGGGCGCGGACCTGTTGTCGCTGAATCTCGCTCAGGTTCTGCGGGACGGGGATCAGGTCCTCGTCGGCTATGCCGGTGGTGAGGGGCAGATGTCGATGCGCAGTGCGGTGGTCGGCGCGGAAGGTGCTGTGCCGGCGCCCGGTCCCTCGGCGGGCCCGGGCAGTCCGCCACCGGCGCCACCGGCGGCGGCCGGCGGTCGGGTCAACCTGAACACGGCGACCGAGACCGAACTCGATGCACTGCCCGGGGTCGGTCCGGTGACGGCGAAGGCGATCCTCGACTGGCGAGAACGCAACGGCCGCTTCACGTCTGTGGATCAGCTGGCCGAGGTCGACGGGATCGGTCCGGCGCGACTGGCGAAACTGCGTGACCTTGTGACGGTCTGACGGTGGACTTACGGCTGCTCGTGCCGGCGGTGGTGGTGTGGGCGGTGACGGCGTTCGGTCTGGTGGCCCCGGTCGGGGTGAGCGTCAGCATCGCGATCGTGGCGTCGGTGGCTGCCGTGGCCGGTGTGGTCGGGTCACGCCGGTTCGGTTGGGGAGTTGTGGGGCTCGTCGTCGTGGGAGCCGGCCTGGCCGCTGCGTGTGCAACGTCGCTCGCTCTTCGGCAGGAGGTGCGCGCCGACCATCCGTTGGGGCATGTCGCTGGAAAGGCAACGGCGGTCATGACCCTCCGCAGCGATCCGACCCCGATCGGACCGGCCGGTCAGGGACGTATCCGCGCGCGGGTGGACGTCGAACAGATTGGGAATCAGCGGGTTACGAACGCAGCTGCAGAGCTGCGCGGTGCGGCACAGTCATGGTTGGGTTTGCTGCCCGGCCAACGGGTTGTCGCGGTCGTGAAGGTGCGGGCACCGCCGAACCGAAGTCTGCTCGTCGCATCGGTGACGGCCTCGACTCCGAAACTGGTCGGTGAACCGCCCGCGTATCAACGAGTCGCCGGATCGATCCGGCAACGCCTGCAACTGGTGGCCACCCGCGGCCTCGAACCGGAGGCCGCCGGCCTGCTGCCGGGTCTGGTGCTCGGTGACGAGAGCGGGCTGGACGAGGACCTGCGCGACGACTTCCGCGCCGCCGGACTCAGCCACCTGACGGCGGTGTCGGGAGCGAACTTCGCGATCGTCTGCGGCGCTGCACTTCTCATCGTCCGCAGTACAGGGGTGCCCCCGCGGGCGGCGGCGGTCGTCGGACTGGTGGTGATAGTCGGGTTCGTGATGCTCGTACGACCCACGCCGAGCGTGCTGCGGGCGGCGCTGATGGGTGCAGTCGGTGTGCTGGCACTGTTCGCGTCGCGGCGGTCTCAGTCGATGCCGGCTCTCGGGGCCGCGGTGATCGGTGGTCTCCTGTGGTGGCCGGAACTCGCGCTGCAACCGGGTTTCGCGCTCTCGGTGGCAGCCACCTGCGCGATCGTGCTGTGGGCGCCGCGTCTGCGGGACCGGTTGCGGGCGTGGCGATGTCCGACGGGGCTCGCAGAGGTGATCGCGATGGCGGTCGCCGCGCAGGTGGTCACCGCGCCGATCGTCGTGCTGGTCACCGGCCGGTTGTCGGTGGTCGGGATCGTGGCGAATCTGCTCGTCGCCCCCGTCGTCGCGATCATCAGCGTGGTCGGAACCGTCGCCGCCCTGGTCGGTGCGGTCGGCCCGCCGGACGGACCGGGCGCCGGGATGGCCGAGCTGTTGGTGCGTGCTCTGGGACCGGAGCTGTGGTGGATGATTCGGTGCGCGCACGTCCTCGGCGGGCCGGGGTGGGCCAGTGTCGAGGTGTTCGGGTGAGGAGAAGATGAGGCAGATGCCCCACGCGGGTAAGACGGGTCGCGGACGACGCTGGGGTCATGAACACACAGACACCCCGAGAGGTCGTCACCGAAGCCCGCACTCACCCGCGGCTCGCCTCCGGTGATGACGAGCGATTCGCCGGCTACGGCGTCATGGGCCTGCCGTTCGAGTCAGGCCACTATCTGGCTCTGCGCGACATGGTCGCCAGTTCCATCGGACCCGCGTACCGGTCCGTCTGGCATCGAGATCCACGCGGACACTGGACGCTTTACACCACCACCGAACCCGATCAGAGTTGCCCGCGCTACTTCGGTGCGGGCGCGACCACGAGACGGGTTCCAGCGATCAACGTCGGCTGGACCGACGACCGGACGTTCGAGGTGACTATGGGCGACATCCTCCGCTGGACAGTCGAGCTGGCCTCGTCGCCGGCGACGCGGCTGATGACCACGCTGAGTGGTGCGACGCCAACCGCAGCGTGGCGCAGCCGGACCGTGCTGCACGCCATCGGCCCCATGGCGACGCTCATGCTGCACGCCGGCCGAATCCGCATGTGCGCCCGAACCCCCAACGGGCCGCAGTTCCGCGGAACACCGCTGTACGTCTGGCGCGTCGTCGATAGCCGGGCGTGGCTGGAGGATGAGACATTCGGTCCGCCCGCACCCCTCGACGAACAGATCAGCATCGGCGACATCCCACTCCCGCAACGCGGACTGTTCTTTGTCGGCCGGTCGGCCTTCGACGCACCCGCCGTCGCAGACGACACCACGGACGCTTTCACCGACACCGGAGTACGGACATGACCACGACAGAATCGCCGTCACCAGCGGACACCGCCTCGGCGACAACCCTTCTCACCCGCACTGTCTACCTCGTCTACGGGGTGGTGGCCTACGTCGTCTTCCTGGCGGTGTTCCTGTGGGCGATCGCGTTCGTCGAGAACGCCTCGATCGTCGTCGGCGGCGTCGAGGTCGTGCGGCGGACCATCGATCGTGGCGGGGCGTCGGCGGGAGTGGTCACCGCGCTGACGATCGACGTCGGATTGCTGACACTGTTCGCCGCCCAGCACAGCGTCATGGCGCGCGACGGATTCAAACGACAGTGGACGCGGCTCGTGCCCCAACCGATCGAGCGCAGCACATACGTCCTGGCGGCGACCATGTGCCTGGCAGCTCTGCTCTGGTGGTGGCATCCGATCCCCACGACAGTCTGGGACGTGTCCACGCCTGCACTGCGGTGGGTTCTCGTCGCGGCGGCGTTGTTCGGCTGGATTCTCGTCCTGACCTCGACGCTCCTCATCAACCACTTCGATCTGTTCGGTCTGCGTCAGGTGGTCGCCAGCGCACGCCGGCGACCGCTTCCGCCGTATCGGTTCATCACGCCCCTCTGGTACGGGATCGTGCGCCATCCGATCTACCTGGGCTTCGTCATCGCATTCTGGGGTGGCGCCGACCATGACCGTCGGGCATCTGGTGTTCGCCTGCGCGACAACGTCATACATCTTCGTCGGCACCCACCTCGAGGAACGGGACCTGATCCGGGCGTTCGGGACGGACTACGTCGAGTATCGACGTCGCGTCCCGATGCTGGTGCCCGGGCTACGTACGCGTCGAGCGTCATCACGGGCGCACGCACAGGTCGGCTGACACCCGAGGCGATGAGCGCGACAATGAACGCCATGAGCCCGCAGACGGTGCTGCCACGTCGCGTCGAGGTGCTGGCCGGCCTGTCGGTCGCCATCGACCTCGGGCTTGGCCAGCCCGCCGAGCACATGCTGCGGTCGGCGGTCATCGCCACACGACTGGCGCGCCGCCTCGGGCTCGACCGATCGCAGCAGGACACCGTCTACTACGCGACGCTCGTCATGTGGATCGGCTGTCACGCCGACTCCGCCGAATACGCGCGCTGGTTCGGCGACGACATCGCGGTGCGCCGCGATGCCTATCTCGTCGACTGGTCGGGACTCCCGTACCTGCGTTTCCTCGTCGGCAATCTCGGTCGCGGAGAATCACTTCCGCATCGTGTGAAGACCATGGCCGAACTCTTCCGGGATTCGCGCGGCAACTTCGCGGCACTGGTGCACTCGCACTGTATGTCGGCGGCTGCCCTGGCCGGCCACATCGGACTGGGTCCCGACGTCGAGCAGGCGATCACGTACACCTTCGAGCGATTCGACGGGGGAGGCCTCCCCGGCGGGGTGCCGGGCGCGGAGATCCCGATCGAGATGCGGGTGGCGCAGCTTGCCGACATGGCCGAGGTCCACCAGCGCACGTACGGCGTCGACGGAGCAATCGCGATGGCGCGGAGTCGTCGGGGAGGGCACTTCGACCCAGACGTCGTCGATGCGTTCGCCGACGATCCCGCTGGGCTGTTCCCGGCCGACTCCGACGATCCGTGGGAACTGGCGCTGGCCATCGCGCCCGACGCAGAGTTGCGCCTCGACGATCCGGGGCTCGACCACCTACTGCTTGCCATCGGTGACTTCGTCGACCTGAAATGTCCCTTCGCGCTGGGTCATTCACGCGCAGTGTCGGCGCTCGCCGAGTCGGCTGCGGGGCACCTCGGTCTCGAGCGGTCGGAGATCGACGCGACCCGTCGTGCGGGCTGTCTCCATGATGTCGGGCGGATCGGGGTGTCGAACCAGATCTGGTCGAAGGCCGGCGACCTCACCGCGGCGGAGTGGGAGCGCGTTCGGATGCACCCGTATCTCACCGACCGCGTCCTCACGCGCATCCCGGGGCTCCGGGACGTGGCGCGCATCGGCCGGACCCACCACGAGCACCTCGACGGCACCGGCTACCCGCTGGGGCTCAGCGGGTCGGCGCTCGGGCAACCGGAGCGCATTCTCGGTGCCGCCGTCGCCTATCGGTCGGCGGTCGAGCCGCGGCCATATCGGGAGGCGATGTCAGCGGAGGAGGCGGCCGCGCGGTTGAAGCGCCGCGCCCATCGCGGAGAACTCGACGCCGACTGCGTAGCGGCCGTCCTCGTCGCTGCGGGTCACGCACGGACACGCACACGACGCACCGACGCGCTCACGCCCCGGGAGCGGGAGATCCTCGGACTCGTCGCGCGCGGGTTGTCCAACCGGGACATCGCGTCGAAGCTCGTCCTGAGCGAGAAGACGGTCCGCAACCACGTCGAGCGGACGTACACGAAGATCGGGGCGTCGAACCGGGTGGGTGCCAGCCTGTACGCGCTGGAGAACGGGCTCGCGGGGTCGGGGTGAGGGGCCGGTCCGAGCTCCGCGAAAAGCCCCCGGAAAGCGCCCCTGGGATGCACCCTCCAGAGGACAATGGCTGACGATATGTCGTCGGCACCGTCGCACAGGGCCGATCCGAGGGGCGCTTTTCAGTGCAGGGTCGAGCCGAGTGCGCGTCGCGGTAGCCCCCGCAGATATGTCCGCCCGATCTGGCACGATGAGCGGGTGACCGATCGCCTGCACCTGCTCCTCGGAGACGACGACTTCCTGACCGGCCGGGTGATCTCCGCGGTCGCCGAGGCGACGTCGAAGGAAGCGGGCACCCAGGTCCCGGTGACCCGGGTGCGTGCCGGTGACGTCAGCGAGCACGAGCTCGCCGAGCTGCTCAGCCCGTCGCTGTTCGCCGAGGAACGCGTCGTCGTCATCGAAGCGGCGGCAGAGGCAGGCAAGGAGCCGGCTGCGCTCATCGCGGCGACGGCCACATCCCTGCCCGACGGCATCACGCTGATGGTGATCCACTCTGGTGGCGGTCGCGCAAAGTCGATGGTTCCGGCGTTGAAGAAGTCCGGTGCCGTCGAGCACGCGACCACCGCACCGAAGTGGGCATCGGACCGAATGACCTTCGTCCGCAATGAGTTCCGCTCGCTGGGCGTGAAGGTCAGCGCCGACGTCGTCGAGCAGGTCGTCGAGAGTGTGGGTTCGGAACTGCGTGAACTGGCTGCCGCATGCGCCCAGCTTGTCGCCGACACCGGCGGCAAGGTGAACCGCGAGAGCGTGCAGCTGTACTACCAGGGCCGGTCCGAGGTGACCGGCTTCGAGGTCGCCGACAAGGCGGTCCTGGGCGATCGCGCGGGTGCGCTCGAGTCGCTGGCCTGGGCGATGCACCACGGCGTGCCGCGCGTCCTCCTGGCCGACGCCCTCGCCGAGGCCGTTCACGCCATCGCCCGCATCCGCCCGATGGGTTCGATCGACCACTTCGCCGCCGCCTCCGAACTCGGCATGCCGCCCAACCGGGTCAAGGCCGTCCAGGCGAAGGCCAAGGCCTGGGATTCGGAGTCGATCGCCCGCGCGGTCGGCGTCGTCGCCAAGCTGAACGGCGACGTCAAAGGACAGGCGGCAGACGCCGACTATGCGCTGACCCACGCCGTCGCGGCCGTCGCGGATCTCCGGCCGGACGGTCGACGCCGGAGCTGAGCCGGCACTGGGTATCGCCAGGCGACACCTAGTGCCGACTGTCTGAGTCTCTTTCAGTGGATCGGCGGGAGCGACTCAACCGCGCGCGGCCGGGCGGGCGGTATCTATCAGCAGAGAAGAACGACGATCACCCCGGCAACCGCGTGGATGCTGCCGGGGTGATCGTGAGTATGAACATATGGCGGCGCGCTATGCGCCGGGACGACCCGGGGGTCGGGGTGGGTCAGCTCAGAGCTTGTTGACCGCGAGAGCGATGGCCGACTTCTTGTTGGCGGCCTGGTTCGCGTGGATGACACCCTTGCTGGCGGCCTTGTCGAGCTTGCGGCTCGCGGCCTGGCCGAGCTCGGTGGCCTTGTCCTTGTCGCCGGCCTCGACGGCCTCGCGGAAGCTTCGGATCGAGGTACGCAGTGCCGACTTCACCGACACGTTGCGCTGCCGGTTCTTCTCGTTGGTGCGGTTGCGCTTGATCTGAGACTTGATGTTCGCCACGCGTGTTACCTCTGTCGTTGCTGGTGGATATGTCGGTCTGTTCTGGTCGGGCGGCGGACCGGTTGGCCCGAACTCGCACCGCGCGGCGTCGGCGCGTGAAGGATCTTCACGGCGTCACCGCAACAGCGGACAACATTACCAGCCGGGATCAGTCAGCCCAAAATCCGTCGGCGGGCCGATGCGCGCCGAAAAGAATCATCGTGGGCAAAAGTCTAGGCTCGAGTCATCATGTCCGTCGTTTACGTACACATCGGCCTTCCCAAGACCGGCACAACGCACCTGCAGGATCGACTCTGGCGCAACCGTGACCTGGCGTTACAGACGTCAGGGTTGCTCTACCCGGGCAATGTGATCTCCGATCACTTCCACGCCGCCGTCCACCTCCAGCCGGAGCGCTACCTCGACTGGGCCGACCCGGCCTTCTCCGGGGTGTGGCCCAAACTGCTCGGGCAGATGCGGGCCTGGCCGCAGACCTCGCTGCTGTCGCATGAGCTCTACAGCACCGCGACGAACGACCAGATCGAGCGGCTTGTGGCCGATCTGTCGTTCGCCGACGAGGTCCACGTCATCGCGACCGTGCGCGACCTCGCCCGCCAGCTCCCGTCGGTCTGGCAGGAGAACGTCAAGAACCAGCGCCGTGCCTCCTTCGACGAGTTCGTGGACGCGGTCGCGTTCGCGGCCGAGTCGAACGCGGTGGGCGAGGCGTCCGCAGACGGTGCCGGTCCGCTTGTCGAGGACGAACCGTTCTGGGAGTTCCAGAACCACGTCGGCATCCTCGCGAAGTGGGCGAAGTTCGTCGGACCCGAACGCGTCCACGTGGTGACCGTGCCGCGCGGTCGTCCGGAGCCGGGTGACGGCCTCTGGGATCGCTTCCTCCGCGTGATGGAGGTCGACCCGGCACCGTTGAACATCCCGGTGCCCAGCCTCAACAGTTCGCTGTCGGCGTCGCAGGCCGAGTTCCTCCGCGGTCTGAACCAGCGCCTGCAGCCGGAGACCATCGAATGGCGCCGCTACGAACGCATCATCAAGGGGCAGGTGATCGGCGAGATCCTGTTCGAGGCACGCTCGGGCGCACCCCAGGGGTTGACGGTCAAGCACCGGCAGTGGGCCGCCGCGCAGGCGGCCACGATGGTGGAGGCCGTACGCAGCGCGGGATACGACGTAGCGGGTGACCTTGCCGACCTCGACGTGTCGCCGGACGGTGCCGCCGCCGACGCGCCGATGCCGTCCGACCGGGAGGTGCTCGACGTGGCTCTCGACACGATCGCCTCGATGGTCCTCGCCGCTCCGCTGCCCAAGGTCGGACCGCCGGTGAAGACGCGCGCAGCCAATGTCCTGCGGCGGGTCAAGCGCCGCGCCCTCGCGATGCGACGCTCGCTCTGAGGCGCCGGCGCGCAGTGCGCACGACACGGTCTGCCAACCGTCGTGCCGATTTCGCGGTTATGCGGCACCATGGCAATTTATGACCCCCGCATCGACAAGTACGCCCGCCAAGAAGGTGGCGCGTAAGTCCGCATCCGCGAAGACAACGACGTCGAGCTCGTCCGGGAAGGCGGCCTCGGGCCGCTCCGGATCGTCGAAGAGTTCGGGGTCGGGAGGCAGGTCCGGCAAGTCGAGCGGTGAAGAGAACTTCACCGGGAACTTCGGCGGGTACTCAAAAGGCCCGTACGGCAAGGCATTTGACGAGATGTTCGATGCCTCGGGGGATGTGCGCACCCCTTATCGCGGCATCTACAAGGCGATGGCGGACGAGGACTCGTCCGACCTGGTCGAGGCCCGCGTCGAGGCCCTGGGCCGCGCGTACCTCGATCAGGGTGTGACCTTCTCGCTGTCCGGCAAGGAACGCCCCTTCCCGTTGGACGTTGTGCCGCGCGTGATCTCGGCCGGTGAATGGAGCAAACTCGAAGCGGGTATCACCCAGCGGGTGCAGGCCCTCGAGCTGTTCCTCGACGACATCTACGGCGAGCAGGAGATCCTGCGCGACGGCGTGCTGCCGAAGCGGCTCGTCCACTCCTGTGAGCATTTCCACCGGCAGGCCGCAAACATCCGGCCGCCCAACGGCGTTCGCATCCACGTCGCCGGAATCGACCTGATCCGTGACGAGAACGGTGACTTCCGGGTCCTCGAGGACAACCTGCGGTCGCCGTCTGGTGTCTCGTACGTGCTCGAGAACCGCCGTGCGATGGCTCGCGTGTTCCCTGATCTCTTCTCCAAGCACCGCGTCCGTGCGGTCGCCGACTATCCGAGCCACCTGCTGCGTGCCCTGCGGGCGTCGGCGGCGTTCAACGAGGCCGACCCGAACATCGTCGTGCTCACCCCGGGCGTGGCGAACTCCGCGTACTTCGAACACTCGCTCCTCGCACGCCTGATGGGCGTCGAGCTCGTCGAGGGTCGAGATCTGTTCTGCCGCGACAACGTCGTCTACATGCGCACCACCGAGGGCGAACAACGCGTCGACGTCATCTACCGCCGCATCGACGACGACTTCCTCGACCCGATGCAGTTCCGCCCCGATTCGATGCTGGGTGTCGCCGGACTGCTCAATGCGGCCCGCGCCGGCAACGTGGTCATCTCGAGCGCGGTCGGCAACGGCGTCGGCGACGACAAGCTGATCTACACCTACGTCCCGGAGATCATCGAGTACTACCTCGGTGAGAAGCCGAGTCTGCAGAACGTCGACACCCTGCGCTGCTGGCTTCCCGAGGAGTGCGAGGAGGTCCTCGACCGCATCGACGAGCTCGTCGTGAAACCCGTTGAGGGATCGGGTGGATACGGAATCGTCTTCGGGCCCGAGGCCACCAAGGCGGAGCTGGACACCCTGGCCCGCAAGGTGCGTAACGACCCGCGCGGCTGGATCGCACAACCCGTCGTGCAGCTGTCGACGGTGCCGACGAAGATCGGCAACGAGATCCGCCCCCGTCACGTCGACCTGCGTCCGTTCGCCGTCAATGACGGCGAGTCGGTCTGGGTCCTGCCCGGTGGCCTCACTCGCGTCGCCCTGCCGGAGGGATCGTTGGTGGTGAACTCCAGCCAGGGAGGTGGTTCCAAGGACACCTGGGTGCTCGCCAGCCGGACGTCGGAGGCCGAACGCGAACTCTCCGGCGCGAAGGTGGTCACCACCAGTGGCGTCGCCGCGGCCCGGCCCGCCGACAATGCCCCCGACCCGGTGCACACCCAGACCCAACAGCAACAACAGGGCGCGTCCTCCCGGTCGCGGTCACCGGGCAAGCAGTCCCAAGGTCTCGTCGGCATGACTCAGCAGCAGGGAGGTGACCCCCGATGATGTTGGCGCGCAACGCCGAATCCTTGTACTGGATCGGCAGGTACGTGGAACGCGCCGACGACATGGCGCGCATCCTCGACGTCGCGGTCCACCAGCTGCTCGAGGACACCACCGTCGACGTCGACCAGCAGGCGCGCCTGATCATCCAGGTGCTCGGGCTCGAGGCGCCGGAGACCGACGAGGAACTCGACGTGTGGTCGCTGACGGAACGGGTGGCCTACGACGCCGACGCGGTCGGGTCGATCGTCGACCTCATCCGCGCCGCGCGTGAGAACGCCCGCGGCGCACGGGAAGTCACGTCGAGTGAGCTGTGGGAGTGTCTCAACACCACCTACAACGGACTCGACGCCGCCGAACGCCGCTCGCGCCGGCTCGGTCCGCACGAGTTCCTCTCGTATGTGAAGAACCGGGCGGCCATGTTCGCCGGTCTCGCCGACGCCACCCTCAGCCACGACGACGGCTACCGCTACCTGCTGCTCGGCCGTTCCGTGGAACGGGTCGACATGACGATCCGAATGCTGTTGTCGCGTGCGGGGGATCGCACGTCGTCGCCGGCCTGGGTCAACGTGCTGGTGTCTGCCGGCGGCCACGACACCTTCCTGCGCACCTACCGCGGCGTCCTCGACGCGGAGAACATCGTCGAGTTCATCCTGCTCGACCGTCTGTTCCCGCGGTCGATCTTTCACGCGCTCAGCGTCGCCGAACGCAACCTCGGCCAGCTCGAGAAGGGGCCCAGCCGCGTCGGCGCGCAGGCCGAGGCCCAGCTGCTGCTCGGCCGGGCACGGAGTTCGCTGGAGTTCCTCGAACCCGGCGAGCTGCTCGACGGACTGCAGGAGCGGCTCGTCGATCTGCAGGACACCTGCCGTGCCGTCAACGAGGCGGTCACCAAGCAGTACTTCCATGTGTCGCCGTACGTCTCGTGGGCCGACACCCGCGTCAGCGACAACCAAGTCATCGAGGAGAGTGAACTGTGAGCTGGCGTCTGCGCGTCGTCCATTCGACCGGTTTCGCGTACCACAGTCCCGTCACCTCCTCGTACAACGAGGCCCGGATCACGCCCCGCAGTGATGCCCGGCAGAACGTGATCGTCAATCGTGTCGAGACCGTCCCGGCCACCAGGTCGTACCGCTACACCGACTACTGGGGTACCGCGGTCACCGCCTTCGACCTCCACGCACCGCACGAGGAGCTCGAGGTGTCGGGCATGTCGGTCGTCGAGACCGACGCCGGACAGCGTCCGGCCGAGGAAGACCAGGCGTCGTGGGAGGACATCCGTAGTGAGGCCACCATGGATCGCTACGACGAGATGCTCTCCAACACGACCTATGTGCCGAAGAACCGGCAGTTGATCGCAGCGGCGAAGAAGGTCGCCAAGGGGCTCACCCCGGGGGAGACGGTCGAGGCGCTGTCCCGATACGTCCACGAGGAGATGGAGTACGTCCCCGGCACCACGGGCGTGCACACCACCGCCGTCGACGCGTGGAACGAACGCAAGGGTGTCTGCCAGGACTACGCCCACCTCACCCTGGTGATGTTGCGCGGCCTGGGGATTCCGGCCCGCTATGTGTCGGGGTATCTGCACCCGAAGCCGAATGCCGCGATCGACAAGACGGTCCAGGGTCAGAGCCACGCATGGATCGAGGCCTGGACCGGTGGCTGGTGGGGCTACGACCCGACCAACGACACCCCGATCACCGAACAGCACGTGTCGGTCGGCGTCGGCCGCGACTACGCGGACGTATCGCCGCTCAAGGGTGTCTACACCGGCGGCGGCGCAACGGATCTCGACGTCGTCGTGGAGATCACGCGGCTGGCGTAGGGGAGTGCTCAGCCGTAGGGGAGTGCTCAGCGCCAGCCGAAGCGCGACCTGAGTTCGTCGGCGACCGCGTCGAAGCGGCGACGGTCGAGGATGGCGCCCTCGCGTCGGATGCCGTCGGAGTCGACGACGAGGACGCGGTCGAGGCGGACGAAGCTCGGCCGGTTCTGTGAGTCCCAGCTTCCGGTGCCGACGGCGAACCAGTCGTCGTCATCCTGGTGATGGTCCTTGCTGGACAGCATGAGTCCGAGAACGTCGTCGGCCGTGCGCGCGTTGGCGTCACGGCCGACGACGAGCACCGGGCGGTCCTTGCCCTGGCTGGGGTCGTCCTCGTAGGCGACCCAGGTCCACACGATCTCGCCGGGGTCGGCGTCGCCGTCGAGTTCGGGGTGGTAGCTGATCGTGCGGGCGACCTCGGCGGTGGGGCGGAAGCGGGACCGGATGTTGCGGCTCGTCACGCCCGAGATTCTTCCATCAGGAACTCGTCGACCGCGTCGGCGGTCAGCTGCGCGGTCGGCTTCCTCTTCGGGTTCAGGTCGTGGCCGACCTTCTCGAGTTCGACGATCCGCGTCGGCGCGTCGATCAGGCCGATGGCCGCGGCCATCTCCTCGGTGGTGCCGAACGGGTCGGTGCTGCCGTGGACGACGAGGGTCGGCACGGTGATCGACGGCAGGTGCTCGGTGCGCAACCGGTCGGGCTTGCCCGGCGGGTGCAGGGGATAGGAGCTGAGGAGGAGGCCGTCGGCGAGGTCGGTGCCGTCCTCGGCGACCGCCATCGACGCCTGACGCCCGCCGTAGGAGTGGCCGCCGACGAACAGCGGGCCGTCGGACTCGTTGCGGAACCTCGCGCAGGCGGCGCGGATGCCGTCGCGGTCGGCCGGCGATGTCGAGGGGCTCGGCGGTCCCTTGGGCCGGCGCCGGCGATAGGGAAGGTCGATTCGGGCGACGACGTAGCCGCGTGAAGCGAGTTCGTCGGCGAACGCGCGCAGGATGACCGCGTCGCGGTTGCCGCCCGCGCCGTGCGCCAGGACGATCGTGGCGCGGGGAGTGCCGTCCGGACGGTGCACGTCGGCGGCGACGTCCTCGGCCTCGACGGTGGTGATGGTGGTCGCCGGCTTTTTCGACTCGGCGGGCTCGGCTGTCACGGCTGCCACGGTAGCGCCCCGCCATCCGCTTGGGCACCATTCGCGGCGCTCATGAGAACATGGTGGTCAACGTACGTGTCCATCCTCGAGGAGTAGTTCCAATTCCCACCTTCGCCGACCAGACCTTCACCGACCCGGCGCGCATCCGGAACTTCTGCATCATCGCCCACATCGACCACGGAAAGTCGACGCTGGCCGACCGGATGCTGCAGCTCACCGGTGTCGTGGAAGAGCGCCAGATGCGGGCGCAGTACCTCGATCGCATGGACATCGAGCGTGAGCGCGGCATCACCATCAAGGCGCAGAACGTGCGATTGCCGTGGCAGCTCGACGGTGACGACTACGTCGTGCACCTCATCGACACACCCGGTCACGTCGACTTCACCTACGAGGTGTCCCGTGCGCTCGAGGCGTGTGAAGGTGCGGTTCTCCTCGTCGACGCCGCGCAGGGCATCGAGGCGCAGACGCTCGCCAACCTGTACCTGGCGATGGAGAACGACCTCACCATCATCCCGGTCCTGAACAAGATCGACCTTCCCGCGGCCGACCCCGAGCGGTATGCCGCCGAGCTCGCCCACATCGTGGGCTGTGAGCCCGAGGACGTCCTGCGGGTGTCCGGCAAGACCGGCGTCGGCGTCGGCGAACTGCTCGACGAGGTCATCCGCAAGGTGCCCGCCCCCGTCGGGAACGCCGACGCCCCGGCACGCGCGATGATCTTCGACTCGGTCTACGACACCTACCGCGGCGTGGTCACCTACGTCCGTGTCGTCGACGGCAAGATCGTGCCGCGCGAGAAGATCCAGATGATGTCGACCGGTGCGACGCACGAACTGCTCGAGGTGGGCATCGTGTCGCCGGAGCCGAAGGCCACCCAGGGCCTCGGCGTCGGCGAGGTCGGCTACCTCATCACCGGCGTGAAGGACGTCCGACAGTCGAAGGTCGGCGATACCGTCACCAGTGCGCGCAACGGCGCGAGCGAAGCGCTCACCGGCTACCGCGAACCGCGACCGATGGTCTACTCGGGTCTGTACCCGATGGACGGGTCGGACTATCCGGTCCTCCGTGAGGCGCTGGAGAAGCTGCAACTCAACGACGCCGCGCTCACCTATGAGCCGGAGACGTCGGTGGCGCTGGGATTCGGATTCCGTTGCGGCTTCCTGGGTCTGCTCCACATGGAGATCACCCGCGAGCGTCTCGAGCGCGAGTTCAACCTCGACCTCATCTCGACCGCACCCAACGTGGTGTACCGCGTCGTGATGGAGGACGGCTCCGAGCACATCGTCACCAACCCGTCGGACTGGCCGGAGGGCAAGACCCGCCACATCTACGAGCCGGTCGTCAAGACCACCGTGATCGCGCCGAGCGAGTTCATCGGCGCCATCATGGAACTCTGCCAGTCGCGTCGCGGCGAGCTCGGCGGCATGGACTACCTGTCGGAGACCCGCGTGGAACTCCGCTACACCCTGCCGATGGCCGAGATCATCTTCGACTTCTTCGATTCGCTGAAGTCACGCACGCGTGGCTATGCCTCCCTCGACTACGAGGAGGCCGGTGAGCAGGAAGCCGACCTGGTCAAGGTCGACATCCTGCTGCAGGGCGAGGCCGTCGACGCGTTCAGTGCGATCGTCCACCGCGAGGCGGCCTACGCCTACGGCAACAAGATGGCGCTCAAGCTCCGCGAGCTCATCCCACGCCAGCAGTTCGAGGTCCCGATCCAGGCGGCCATCGGGTCGAAGATCATTGCGCGCGAGAACATCCGAGCGATCCGCAAGGACGTCCTCGCGAAGTGCTACGGCGGCGACATCAGCCGTAAGCGCAAGCTGCTCGAGAAGCAGAAGGAAGGCAAGAAGCGGATGAAGACCATCGGCCGCGTCGAGGTCCCGCAGGAGGCGTTCGTCGCGGCGCTCTCCACCGATGCAGCAGGTGACAAGCCGAAAGGGAAGTAGATGACGGGGCAGGACAGCGCAACCAATCCGGTACTGGCACAGAGTGATCTGCCCTACGATCTACCGGACTTCGCGTCGATCTCCGACGACGATTTCCTGCCCGCCTTCCGCGAGGCGATGGCGTCGCATCTCGCCGAGGTCGAGGCCATCGCCGCCGACCCCGCCGCACCGACCTTCGCCAACACCATCGAGGCGCTGGAACTCTCGGGTCGCGACCTGGCCCGCGCGTCGGGGATCTTCTTCAACCTCGTGGGCCCCGACACCAACCCCAAGCGCAACGAGATCTCCCAGGAGCTCTCGACGCTGCTGACCGACCACGGCAACACGATCGCGATGAATCCGGTTCTTTTCGGCCGGATCTCGGATCTCTTCGCCCGTGCCGACGAACTCGACCTGACCGAGCCGCAGCGTCGTCTGCTCGACAAGCGGTACCGCGAGTGCGTGCGCGCCGGGGCCGGTCTGCCCGAGGCGGAGCAGGAGGAGATGCGTCAGATCGCCTCCCGGCTCGCCTACCTGACGACCACCTTCTCGCAGAAGATCCTCGACGACACCAACGACTCGGCGGTCCTCGTCGACGATGTCGCCGACCTCGACGGCCTGTCCGCCGGCCAGATCGCGGCCGCTCGACGCGCGGCGGCCGACGCCGGTCACGAGAGCGGCCACCTGATCACCCTGGAACTGCCGACCAGCCAGTCGGTGCTGACCGAGCTGACGAATCCCGCCGTGCGGCAACGGGTGTTCGACGCATCGGTGAACCGCTGCTCGCGTGGCAACGACCACGACACCCGCGAACTCGTCCTCGAGATCGTCCGTCTTCGGGCTCGCCGTGCCGAACTGCTCGGGTACCGCGACCACGCCGAGTTCGTCATCGCCGAGCAGACCGCACCGGACCCGTCCGCGGTCGACGACCTGCTCCGTGAGCTCAACGAGTCGGCGATGCGCGCCGGGGGGCGGGAACTGACGCGGCTCACCGAGTTCGCCGACGACGCCGAGATCGGACCCGCCGACCTGACCTTCTGGCTCGAACGCGAGAAGCAGGCCCAGTCCTCGGTGCCGCTCGACGGTTTCGCCGACTACTGCGAACTCGACACCGTCCTGACACGCGGAGTCTTCTACGCCGCCAACAAGTTGTACGGCCTGACCTTCGTCGAACGCACCGGGCTGCCCGTCTATCACCCCGACGTGCGGGTGTGGGAGGTTCGGGACGACTCCGGTACCGGCATCGGACTCTTCCTCGGCGACTTCTACGCGCGGCCGTCGAAGCGCGGCGGTGCCTGGATGAACAACATCGTCGACCAGTCGTCGGTGCTGCAGACCCAGCCGATCATCGTCAACGTCCTGAACCTGACGAAACCCGATGAGGGGCAGCCGTGTCTGCTCACCATCGATCAGCTGACGACCCTGTTCCACGAGTTCGGGCACGCCCTGCACGGTCTGCTGTCGTCGGTGGAGTATCCGTCGCAGTCGGGCACGTCGGTGCCGCGCGACTTCGTCGAGTTCCCGTCGCAGGTCAACGAGATGTGGTCGCTGCACCCCGATGTGCTCGCCAACTATGCGCTGCACCACTCGACCGGTGAGGCGATCCCGGCCGAACTGGCCACCGCCGCAAGGGAATCGGCCGGCGCCGAAACCGCGCACGGGACCATCGAATACCTCGCCGCGTCGTCGCTCGACCTGGCCTGGCACCGGCTGACGGTCGAGGAGGCCGCGGCTGTGACCGATGTCGAGGCGTTCGAGGCGAAGGCACTGGCCGAGGCCGGCCTGCAGACCGACCTGATCCCGCCCCGCTACCGCAGCGCCTACTTCAACCACATCTTCGGCGGTGGATATTCGGCCGGTTACTACAGCTACATCTGGTCGGAGGTCCTCGACGCCGAGACCGAACAGTGGTTCCTCGCCGCGGGCGGCCTGGAGCGCGACAACGGACGACGCTTCGCCGAGGCGACGCTGTCGCGCGGTGACAGCATCGACCCGCTGGTGTCGCACGAGGCGCTGATCGGCCGCAAACCGCAGATCGAACCGCTGCTGCGTCGTCGGGGGCTCGCGGCCTGAGCCGCGTCCGACCATGACGAGCGGGCAACGCCAGAACCTCGTGCGGTTCGCGGTGCTGAGCATCGTGACCGCCCTGATCGTGTTCGGTCTCAAGCTGCTGGCCTGGTGGATCACCGGATCCGTGGGCCTGCTGTCCGACGCGCTCGAGTCGATCGTCAACGTCGTCGCGGCCGTGGGCGCGTTCGTCGCGCTCCGGGTCGCCGCGAAGCCGCCGGACCGGGGACACAACTTCGGGCACACCAAGGCCGAGTACTTCTCGGCGGTCTTCGAAGGTGTTCTGATCGTCGTGGCGGCGGTGATCATCGTCGTGACCGCGGTCGACCGGCTCATCAACCCTCGCGAGCTCGAAGAGGTCGGACTCGGCCTCGGCATCTCCGTGGGCGCCACGGTCCTCAACGCGGCGGTGGGGTTGATCCTCATCCGCGCCGGCCGCAAACACCGGTCACTGACCCTGGAAGCCGACGGCAAACACCTGATGACCGACGTCGCGACCACCGTCGGCGTCCTCGTCGGTGTGTTCCTGGTCGCGTTGACCGGCTGGCTGCCGCTCGACCCGATGATCGCCATCGCGGTCGCGATCAACATCATGGTCGTCGGCACCCAGCTCGTGTGGCGCTCGAGTGCGGGCCTGATGGATTCCGCGCTTCCCGCCGAGCAGCGCACCTCGATCGACGACGTGCTCGAGCGGCACCGCGCCGACGGCATCGTCTTCCACGACATCCGCACCCGCGAGGCCGGTCACGAGCGGTTTCTGCAGCTCCACATGCTCGTGCCCGGTGAGTGGTCGGTGCAGCGCGCCCACGATCTCACCGAGGTCGTCGAGGACGAACTGCACGCGGCGGTCCCGGACCTGAACATCACGACACACGTCGAACCGGTCAACGATCCGCGCGCCTACGAGGACTGGCGACTGGAATAGGAACGGGCGCCCTGACCATGGCCTGCGGGAAGTTTTGATCTCACTGATTTGAACTCCGGCTACGGCCCGGCAGGTTGCTAGCGTAGTCCGGTCTCCGCCGGTCACAGCCCTCATTCGACCGGCCCCGCCGAGTCTTGGAGGAAGAGTGAGCGCTGGCCGAGTCATGCCGCGCGGCACCCGGGTGCTGGTGAGCCTTCTGGCGTTGGCGATGGTGTTCGTCGCGGGCTGTGGTGGCGGATCGACCGACGAGCCCGGCGGAGTGGACATCTCCAGTGGCGACCGGCACCTCGACCTGGTCGCCTACGCCGTCCCCAAGATCGGCTTCGACGAGATAATCCCGGCATTCCGCGACACCCCCGAGGGCCACGACATCGGCTTCTCGGCGTCGTACGGCGCCTCCGGCGACCAGTCGCGCAAGGTGGCCCGCCGTGTTCCGGCCGACGTCGTGAACTTCTCCGTCGAGCCCGACATCACCCGATTGGTCAAGGCGGGTCTGGTCGACGAGGACTGGAAGAAGCAGGCACCGAACAACAGCACCCCGTTCGGGTCGGTCGTCGCACTGGTGGTCCGCAAGGGCAACCCGAAGGGCATCCGCGACTGGGACGATCTGCTGAAGCCCGGTGTTCAGGTGGTCACCCCGAATCCCGGCAGCTCCGGCTCGGCGAAGTGGAACCTGCTCGCGCCCTACGCCGCGATCAGCAACGGCGGCCAGGACTCGCAGGCCGGCCTGGACTACGTGGCCGAACTGGTGCGCGATCACATCAAGGTGGTGCCCAAGTCGGGTCGCGAGGCCACCACGGCGTTCGAGCAGGGTCAGGGCGATGTCTTGATCAGCTACGAGAACGAGGCGATCATGCTCGACAAGGCCAACGCCGGCGCCGGTCCGAACAGCCAGGTCGAATATGTGATCCCCCCGCAGACTTTCAAGATCGAGAATCCCGTCGCGGTCGTCAAAACCTCCGACGACATCGCCGGCGCACGCTCCTTCGTTGACTTCCTCTTCACCCCGGAGGCGCAGCTGATCTGGGCCGAGCGGGGCTTCCGGCCGGTGGACCCCGCGGTCATCGAGGCGACCCGGGATCTCTTCCCTGGCGACATCGCGAAGCTGTGGACCATCGCCGAGCTCGGCAAGGTGCTCGGGAAGGGCACCGCCGAGGACAACGACGGCAAGGACCTGACCGGCTGGAAAGCCGTCGACGAGGCGCTGTTCGGCAAGAAGGGCGCCATCACCAAGATCTACGACTCAGGGGGTAAGCAGTGACCTCGGTCGACTCGACGGCCACGGAGACCGGGACACCCGTTCCCGACTCCCGGCCGCCACGCGGGTTCCTCGGACGCTCACGCACCTTCGCCGGTGTGAGCCCGATGACCATCGGCGTCGCCTGGCTCTGGCTCAGCGTCATCGTGCTGCTGCCGCTGGCCGCCATCACGGTGCAGTCCTTCGAGGACGGTTGGAGCGGCTTTTGGGAGGCGATCTCAGCGCCCGCCGCGGTGGACACCATCTGGATCACGGTGCTCGTGTCCGTGATCGCGGCGTTGATCAACGTCGTCTTCGGCACCCTGATCGCGTGGGTGCTGGTCCGAGACGAGTTCCCCGGCAAGGGGGTCGTGAACGCCATCATCGACCTGCCGTTCGCGTTGCCGACGATCGTCGCCAGCCTCGTGCTGCTGTCGCTGTACGGGCCGAACAGTCCCATCGACGTCCAGCTCAACGCCACCAAGCCCGCACTGGTGATCGCACTGACCTTCGTCACCCTGCCGTTCGTGGTGCGCCAGGTGCAGCCGGTCCTCATCGAACTCGACGTCGACGTCGAGGAAGCGGCAGCGGTACTGGGCGCGAACAACGCCACGATCTTCCGCAAGATCGTCCTGCCGGCCCTTCTCCCGGCGATCCTGACCGGCGCCGGCCTGGCGTTCACCCGTGCCATCGGCGAGTTCGGTTCCGTGGTGCTCATCGGCGGCAACATCCCGGGCGACACCCAGGTCGCCTCGCAGTACATCCAGCAGCAGATCGAGATCGATGCACCCGTCGACGCGGCAGCGATCTCCGTGGTGTTACTGCTGATCGCCTTCGTCACCCTGCTCGTCCTGCGCGTCGCGGGCCGCCGGCAGTCCAAGAGAGAGGACGCAGACCGATGAAGGTTGCACCTCTGACGAAGTATGGGCTGCGCACCGTCGCGCTCGTCTACCTGCTCATCCTCCTGGTGGTCCCGGTCGGCACCATCTTCTACCGCTCCTTCGAACACGGTCTCGGCCAGTTCTGGGAGTGGATCACCACGCCGGCGGCCATCTCGGCGCTGCAACTCAGCCTGCTGATCGTCGCCATCGTGGTGCCGCTCAACGTGATCTTCGGGGTGATCACCGCGCTGGCACTCGCCCGCGGCCGCTTCCCGGGCAAGGGTCTGCTGCAGTCGGTCGTCGACCTGCCGTTCGCGGTGTCGCCGGTGGTCGCCGGTGTCGCGCTGATCCTGCTGTGGGGCTACGGCGGCTGGTTCGGCGGCATCGAGAGTCTCGGCTTCCGGATCATCTTCGGCTTCCCCGGGCTGGTGCTGGCCACCCTGTTCGTCACGCTGCCGTTCGTCGCGCGCGAGGTCGAACCGGTACTGCGGGAGATCGGCACCGAACAGGAAGAGGCCGCAGCAACCCTGGGCGCCAGCAACTGGCAGGTCTTCTGGCGGGTCACCCTCCCGGCCATCCGCTGGGGCCTGACCTACGGCATCGTGCTGACCGTCGCACGAGCGCTTGGCGAATACGGCGCGGTGACCATGGTGTCGTCGAACTATCCCGGTGTATCCCAGACGCTGACGTTGCTGGTCCACTCCCGCTACACCGACGACTACAACGAGTTCGGCGCCTATGCGGCCGCGACCCTGCTGATGTTCGTCGCCATCCTGGTGCTCGTGCTGATGTCGCTGATCGAGCGCCGCGCCAAGTCCCGACTCGTCGACGCCGGCGAATCCGCCTCGGGCGACGTCGAACTCACCGAGGTCGACCTCACCCCGCCGCATGGCCCCGAGTCCGTCGATGCCAAGCAGATCGTCCATCCCGACGCCCAGTACAAGGAAGGCGTGTGACATGTCCATTCAGGTGATCGGCGCGAACAAGCGCTACGGCGACTTCGCCGCCCTCGACGACGTCTCCATCGACATTCCGGACGGTCAGCTCACCTCGTTGCTGGGACCGTCGGGCTCCGGCAAGTCGACGCTGCTGCGCGCGATCGCGGGCCTCGACACGCTGGACTCGGGCATCGTCCGCATCAACGACAACGACGTCTCGCAGAAGTCGCCGCAGAAGCGCGACATCGGCTTCGTGTTCCAGCACTACGCCGCGTTCAAGCACCTCACCGTGCGCGACAACATCGCGTTCGGCCTCAAGATCCGCAAGCGGCCCAAGAAAGAGGTCGACGCCAAGGTCGACGAACTCCTCGAGGTGGTCGGCCTCGCCGTCTTCCAGCACCGGTTCCCGGCCCAGCTGTCGGGTGGCCAGCGGCAGCGGATGGCGCTCGCCCGAGCACTCGCCGTCGACCCCAAGGTGCTGCTCCTCGACGAGCCGTTCGGCGCCCTGGACGCGAAGGTGCGAGATGACCTGCGCCGCTGGCTGCGTCGTCTCCACGAGGAGGTGCACGTCACCACCGTGCTGGTCACCCACGACCAGCAGGAGGCACTCGACGTCAGCGACCGGATCGCGATCCTCAACAAGGGACGGATCGAACAGGTCGGCACGCCCGACGATCTGTACGACCGCCCGGCCAACGAGTTCGTGGCGTCGTTCCTCGGGTCGACGGTGCGTCTGAACGGCGAACTCGTCCGCCCGCACGACATCCGGATCGGACGCACCCCGGAGATGGCCTCGCCGGCCGCGGACGCGTCGCTCGACACCGGCGTGATCAAGGCGACCGTGCTGCGCGTCGTGAACCTCGGCTTCGAGACCCGCGTCGAGCTCGTCGCCGCGACGACCGGTGACGAGTTCGCCGCCCAGATCACCCGCGGCGACCAGAACGCCCTCAACCTGCAAGCCGGGGAGACGGTGTACGCGCGGGCGACCAAGGTCGCGGCACTGACCGAGGTCTGAGACCCGGCCAGAGTGCGTCAGTGATTGGCCGGCTGGAACGTGTGCTGGTGCTCGGCCTCCTCGGCGCGGATCACGTGCATGACCGCGTTGATGAGCGCGAGGTGGGTGAAAGCCTGCGGGAAGTTCCCGAGGTGCTGACCGGTCTTCGCGTCGATCTCCTCCGCGTACAGCTTGAGCGGGCTCGAGTAGTTGAGCAGCCGCTCGCACAGGGCCTTGGCCCGCTCCAGCTCACCGATCTCGACCAGCGCCGACACGAGCCAGAACGAACAGATCGTGAAGGTGCCCTCCTCACCGGTGAGGCCGTCGTCGGTCTCCTCGACCTTGTAACGCAGCACCAGTCCGTTGTCGGTGAGCTCGTCGGCGATCGCGAGAACCGTTGCGCGGACGCGGTGGTCGTCGGACGGCAGGAACCGTAGCAGCGGCACGAGAAGCAGCGATGCGTCGAGCGCGTCGTCGCCGTAGCGCTGGGTGAAAACCCCGCGGTCGTTGACGCCGTGTTCGAGGATGTCGGCCTTGATCTCGTCGGCGATCGCCGCCCATTCCCGAGCGTGGGTCTCCTCGCCGTGCATGGTGGCCAGGCGGGATCCGCGGTCGAGGGCCACCCAGCACATCACCTTCGACGAGGTGAAATGCTGCGGTTCGCCGCGGACCTCCCAGATGCCGCGGTCGGGTTCGCGCCAGTGCTTGATCGCCTCCTCGACCTGCGCCTTGAGGACCGGCCACAGGGTTTCGGGGACGGCCTCGTGGGACTTGATGTTGAGGTACACCGAGTCCAGCATCGTGCCCCAGATGTCGTGCTGCGCCTGGTTGTACGCACCGTTGCCGATGCGGACCGGGCGGGCGCCGTCGTAACCGGAGAGGTGGGTGAGTTCTTCCTCTTCGAGCGTCCGCTCGCCGCCGACGCCGTACATCACCTGCAGGGGATGACGTTCGCCGTTGGTGATGCCGGAGACGTCGGCGATGAAGGAGAAGAAGTCGTCGGCCTCACGGTCGAGGCCCAGGGTGTACAGACCCCACAGGGCGAAGGTCGAATCGCGCACCCACGCGTAGCGGTAGTCCCAGTTGCGTTCGCCCTGAGGGGTTTCCGGCAGCGAGGTGGTCGCCGCGGCCAGCAGGGCGCCGGTCGGGGAGTAGGTGAGTCCCTTGAGGGTGAGCGCGGACCGCTGCAGATGGGAACGCCACGGGTGGTCGGGGAAGGTGCCGATGTTGATCCACTGCCGCCACGATTCAGCCGTCGACCACATCTTCTGGGCGGCCTCATCCCAGTTCTGCGGTGCAGGAAACCGAGACCAGCTCAGGGCGACGAACCGGTTGTCGCCCTCGACGAGACGCGTGCGCGCCCGTGCTTCTCGCCCCTCGAGTCCGAGGCGCAGGTCGGTGGTGAGCTTGAGTGTGGGGGTGTCGGCGTCGGTGTCCCGGGCGGTGGCGATGGCTTCACCGTAGGCCGGACCCGAGTACTCCCACTTGGTGGTCCCGCGGTGGTAGTCGAAGGCCGGCTCACAGCTCATGTGCAGTTCGACGGTGCCCGACACGCAGCGCACGGTGCGGAGCAGGATGTGCTCGGCATCCCAGTCGGTGGGCGTGCGGCGATGGGTACGGGAGCGTCGGTCGTTGTCGTGCCACGGACCCATGACAAGCGCATCGCGCACGATGATCCAACCGGTCTCGGTCTGCCACGTCGTCTCGACCATCAGGCTGCCCGGCAGGTATCGGCGGTCGACGGGCACGTTGACGCCGTACGGGGCGAGGCGGAAATGGCCGGCGCTGCGATCGAGCACCGCCCCGAAGACGCTCGGCGAATCGGGCCGCGGCACGCACATCCACTCGACCGAACCGTTCCGGGCGATCAGACAGTTGGTCTCGGTGTCGGACAGGAACGCGTAGTCGCCGATGGGTGGGAAAGCGCTCCGGTGCGCCGGGTTGGTCGGGACCATGGGCGCCGGTCCCGGGACGCTGACTCGTGCGGCGTCGGTGCCGGCGCCCTGTGCGGGAGTCGCGGTCGGCAGGGACGTTACGGTGGAGTCATCTGCAACAGACATGGGAACTATCATTGCGACGGACGCTGTCCGATGCCAGTCGGCCTGAACGGGGCCGGGCCGACAGTTGATCCGGATCGGACGGACGAGGTGATGAGGTGACGGCGTTCTTCGCCTGGTGGGACGGTGTGGAGGAGTGGCTGACCGGGCTGTCCTTCGTTCCGCAGCTCCTGGTCACCGTCGCCGTGGTGATTCCGGTCGCGATCCTGATCGCCTATGTTCTCAATCTCTTGGTCGATCTGGCGGCAACGCTGTTCGACCGCCGACACTTCGCCGACGACGATGGGACCGGACTGTGAAATTGATGCGCTCGCCGGTGACCCTCGCCCTGCTGGCGTTGTTGATCCTCGTCGTGATCGCCTGGCTCATCACGATGTAGATGCCTTGGGACCTGACGGGTCTCAGCGCCCGGCGATCACCGTTCGACGCTGAGTGGCTGTGCGGTACAGGCCACAGATGCCTTCGATGACGTCGGGGTGAGCGCCGAGTGGTCCGGCGACGAGTGTCTCGTCGGCCAGCGCGTCCAGAGCCGACTCGACCCGCTCGATCAGCAGACCGGCCGACAGGAAGTACGGGCTGAGGGCGATGCGCTGCGCACCGGCGACCCGGAGGCGACGCACCGCCGAGGTGACCGCGCGGTTGTTCGGACCGAGTTTGGTGGCGAAGACCACTTCGACCGGTCGATGCAGGTACGTCGACAGTTCGAGGGCCCGGCGGCGGACGTGTCGGTCGGCGGACTCGTCGGAGGAACCGACTGCCGACAGGATCACCCCGTCGCGCTCGCCCAGGCCTGCTTCGAGCAGACGATCGGCGAGGGCCGTCGTGAACGACCGGGTGCCGATGACGTCGGTCTGATGCGCGAACGGCCGGTGCTCGGCGATGATCGCCGGCAGGTCGACCTTGTGGTGATACCCCGCCGACAGCAGCAGTGGGACCACAACCGGATCGTCACCGGGCTCGTTCGGGCCAGACGCGAGCACATCGCCGACGAGCGGGTCGTCGAGGTCGAGGTAGGACAGGACCACCTCGACGCCCGGCAGAGCGGCGGCGACGGCGCCGCGCACACGGCGCGCGGTCGCGCCGAAGCGCGGATCGCGACTGCCGTGTGCGACGAGGACGAGAGAAGGACTCACACCAACTCTTTGAGATGCAGCGGCGCGAGCGCGTCGCCTACCAGACCGGCGGCGAGGGTGTTGCCACCCTGCGGGTCGATCAGCAGGAAGCTGCCCGACTCGCGGTTCACCTGATAGTCGTCGGCCGGGATGGGCTCGGCGGTCTGCACCGAGATCCGCACGATCTGGTTGAGCTCCACCGACTCCGGGGCCTCCACGAGCGCCAGGTTCTGCTCGTCGAAGAGCGCGTCGAGCCCCCCGACGATGGCCTGCGTGGTCTTGGTGCCGTGCTTGAGGAGCAGACGCGCGCCCGGGCGCAGCTGCTTCTCGGCGAGCCAGCAGATGGTTGCGGTGAACTGCTGCACCGGCTCCGGTGCGTCGACCGCGGCGGCGATCAGGTCGCCACGCGAGATGTCGACGTCGTCGGCGAGCAGGATCGTGACGCTGCGTCCGGTGTGCGCGGTCTCCAACGGGCCGTCGGCGGTGTCGATCTGGCTGACGGTGGTCCGCTGACCCGACGGCAGGACGACGACCTCGTCGCCCACAGAGACCCGGCCGGCCGCGATCTGACCCGCGTAGCCGCGGTAGTCGGGGTATTCGGCGGTGCGGGGACGGATCACGTACTGCACCGGGAAGCGCAAGCCCACCGGGGCACGTTCGGTGAGGTTCGGGACCGTCTCGAGGTGCTCGATGAGGGTCGGCCCGTCGTAGAACGGGGTGTTCTCCGAGCGGTTCGCGATGTTGTCGCCGTGCAGCGCGGACACCGGGATGGCGGTGACCTGCTCGTCGGACCAGCCCAGCGAGCGGGTCAGCTCGGTGAACTCCGCGGAGATCTCGGCGAACACCGATGCCTGATCGTCGACGAGGTCGATCTTGTTGACCGCCAGCACCAGCTGCGGCACACCGAGGAGAGCCATCACCGCGGCGTGGCGACGGGTCTGCGAGACGACGCCGTTGCGGGCGTCGACGAGCAGGATCACCAGCTGGGCGGTGGAGGCGCCGGACACGGTGTTCCGCGTGTACTGGACATGGCCGGGGGTGTCGGCGAGCACGAAAGAGCGTGCGGGCGTGGCGAAGTAGCGGTACGCCACGTCGATGGTGATGCCCTGCTCGCGCTCGGCGCGCAGGCCGTCGACGAGCAGCGACAGGTCGGGGCCCTCGAGACCGCGGTCGACCGAGGCCTTGGTGACGGCGTCGATCTGGTCGGCCAGAACCGATTTCGTGTCGTACAGCAGTCGGCCGACGAGCGTCGACTTGCCGTCGTCCACACTGCCGGCGGTGGCGATGCGGAGAAGGTCGGGTGCGTGCCTCATCAGAAATATCCTTCGCGCTTGCGGTCTTCCATGGCGGCCTCGGAGACCCGGTCGTCGCCACGGGTGGCGCCGCGTTCGGTCAGCCGCGATGCGGCGACCTCGGCCAGGACGGCATCGTTGTCGGCGGCGTCGGACAGCACCGCGCCGGTCGACGAGCCGTCGCCGACGGTGCGGTAGCGCACCGAGAGCCGCTGCAGCTCTTCGCCTTCGCGGGGTCCGCCCCAGACACCGGGGGTCATCCACATGCCGTCCCGCAGGAAGACGTCACGTTCGTGGGCGTAGTAGATCGAGGGGAGCAGGACCTGCTCGCGGGCGATGTAGCGCCAGATGTCGAGCTCGGTCCAGTTCGACAGCGGGAACACGCGGACGTGCTCGCCGGGTGCGTGCCGGCCGTTGTAGAGGTTCCACAGCTCGGGGCGTTGACGCTTCGGGTCCCACTGGCCGAATGCGTTGCGCAGCGAGAAGATTCGCTCCTTGGCGCGCGAGCGCTCCTCGTCGCGTCGACCGCCGCCGAAGACCGCGTCGAAGCGGTTCTCGGTGATCGCGTCGAGCAGCGGGATGGTCTGCAGGGGGTTGCGGACGCCGTCGGGGCGCTCGGTCAACCGGCCGTCGGCGAGGTAGTCCTCGACCTTGGCGACGTGTAGACGCAGGTTGTGACGTTCGACCACGTCGTCGCGGAACGCGAGGACCTCGGGCAGGTTGTGCCCGGTGTCGACGTGCAGCAGCGAGAACGGCAGCGGCGCAGGCCAGAACGCCTTCAAAGCGACGTGCAGCAGGACAGTGGAGTCCTTGCCGCCGGAGAAGAGGATGACCGGGCGCTCGAATTCGCCTGCCACCTCACGGAAGACGTGGATGGCCTCGGACTCCAACGCGTCGAGCGTGGTGAAGTCGTCGGCGTCGGCGGAGACGGACATGTCGCGGACGGGTTCGGTGACGGTCATGCGTGGAGCCCACATTCTGTCTTGGCGCGACCGGCCCAGCGGCCGCTGCGCGGATCGGATCCGGGTTCGGGTTTGGCGGTGCACGGTGCACAACCGATGGAGGGGTAGCCCTCGTCGACCAACGGGTTGACCAGCACGCCGTTGGAGTCGATGTAGTCCTGCATCTGCTCGTCGGTCCACGGCGCGATCGGGTTGATCTTGACCAGTCCGAAGGCCTCGTCGAACGAGATGAGCGGTGCATTGGCACGGGTCGGCGCCTCCACGCGGCGGATGCCGGTGATCCAGGCGTCGTAACCGGCCAGACCCGCCTTCAGCGGGACGACCTTGCGCAGCCGGCAGCACTCGCCGGGATCGCGCGCGAACAGGTTGCGGCCCAGCAGTTCGTCCTGCTGCGCGACGCTGTGTTCGGGGTTGAGGTTGACCATCTCCACCCCGTACACCTGCTCGACGGCGTCACGCGTGCCGATCGTCTCGGCGAAGTGGTAGCCGGTGTCGAGGAACAGGACCTTGACCGGGTCCGCACCGAGCAGGTCGCGGTCGATGTTCTTCACGGCGAGGTCGACGAGCGCGGCGTCCTGCATGTTCGACGCGACGACGAAGTTGGTGCCGAAGGTCTCCGCGGTCCAGCGGATCAGTTCCTCGGGGGTGGCGTCGGGGCCGAGGTCGGCCGCACCCTTCGCCGCGATCGCGCGGAGTTCGTCCTCGCTGTACCGGCGGGCGGTGGCCGGTGCGGACGTGCTGATGGTCATCGGAGAGCCTCCTCGTCGGCGCGAACGGCCCACTGCGCGAACCGTTCACCCTCTTCGCGCTGGTCGACGAAGTTGCGGACCACGCGCTCGATGTAGTCGCCCAGCTCGGTGCCGAGCACCTTGTGCTGGCGCAGCTTGCGACCGAAACCGGAGTCGAGGCCGAGGCTGCCGCCCAGGTGGACCTGGAAGCCGTCGGTCTGGTTGCCGTCGGCGTCCTCGACGAGCTGCCCCTTGAATCCGATGTCGGCGATCTGCGATCGGCCGCAAGAGTTGGGGCAGCCGTTGATGTTCACGGTGATCGGCACGTCGAGCTTCGAGTTGATGTCGGCGAGGCGCTCGTCGAGCTCGGGCGCGAGAACCTGAGAACGCTTGCGGGTCTCGGTGAACGAGAGCTTGCAGAACTCGATACCGCTGCAGGCCAGCAGGTTCCGACGCCACTGGGTGGGGCGGCCGTGCAGGCCGAGCGGCTTGAGCTCGTCGATGAGCCATTCGACCTTGTCGTCGGGGACGTCGAGGACGATCAGCTTCTGGTAGGGCGTGAACCGGACCCGGTCGGAACCGGCGGCGGCGACGGCCTCGGCGGTCTTGGTGAGGATCGTGCCCGAGACACGTCCGGCGATGGGGGAGAAGCCGATCGCGTTGAGCCCGTTGCGGAGCTTCTGCACGCCGATGTGATCGATCGGGCGTTCGGGCTGTTCCGGGGGCGGACCGTCGATCAGCTTGCGGCCGAGGTACTCGTCCTCGAGCACCTGGCGGAACTTCTCGATGCCCCAGTCCTTGATGAGGAACTTCAGGCGGGCCTTCGCGCGGAGGCGGCGGTATCCGTAGTCGCGGAAGATCGAGACAACGGCCTCCCACACATCGGGCACCTCGTCGAGCGGGACCCAGGCGCCGACACGCTGGGCGAGCATCGGGTTGGTGGACAGGCCGCCACCGACCCAGAGGTCGAGGCCCGGGCCGTGTTCGGGGTGGACGACGCCGACGAAGGCGACGTCGTTGATCTCGTGGACCACGTCCTGCTGGCCGGAGATCGCGGTCTTGAACTTGCGCGGCAGGTTCGAGTACTTCGGGTCCCCGATGTAGCGACGGACGATCTCGTCGATGGCAGGGGTGGGGTCGAGGATTTCGTCGAAGGACTCACCGGCCAGCGGCGATCCCAGCACCACTCGGGGGCAGTCACCGCAGGCCTCCGTGGTCTGGAGGCCGACGCCTTCGAGGCGCTCCCAGATCGTCGGGACGTCCTCGATCCGGATCCAGTGATACTGGACGTTCTCGCGGTCGGAGAGGTCGGCGGTGTCGCGGGCGAATTCGGTCGAGAGCTCGCCGAGGGTGCGCAGCTGCGCGACGTTGAGTGCGCCGGCGTCACAGCGCACGCGCATCATGAAGTGCTTGTCCTCGAGGATGTCGATGTTCTCGTCACCGGTCCAGGTGCCGTCGTAACCCTCGGCGCGCTGGGTATACAGGCCCCACCAGCGCATCCGGCCGCGCAGATCCTGCTTGTCGATCGAGTCGAATCCCTGCTTGGAGTAGATGTTCTCGATGCGGGCGCGGACGTTGAGGGGGTTGTCGTCCTTCTTGACCTGCTCGTTGGGGTTCAGCGGCTCGCGGTAGCCGAGCTTCCACTGACCTTCGGCGCGACGCTTGGCCGGGCGTGCCTTGCGCGCCGGACGCGCGCGCTTCTCGGTGCCGGCGCCTGCTGAGTCGACGGCATGAGGCTCGGATCCCGTGCTGGACACAGCAGGGGCATCGGTGGTGGACGTCATGAAATCTCCTGTGCCGGCGCACAGGGCCGGCGTTCATTGCACGAAAAAGTGGGCTGAAACGTGCCGGCATCCCCGGAACCGGGGACCAATCGGGGCCGAAACGTCGCTAGACGCGACAGAAAGCGCTGTTGACGCGCTTGAGATCAATGTGGCGACGCGCTGCGAGCCACACCCCTGGGAAAATCACGAGGTCCATAGTGCCACGACCATCATCGCCTCGTCTACTTGGGGTTATTTTCCATCACGATGATGGAAACGTGTCTGTGCCGGCCGGGCCGGAGGTCCTACCTGAGACGGTCAATGCCGCCGGTCACACGGTTATTCCGCGCTGCGGCGTCTTGCTTCCCGGCGCCGAGGGTCTCAGCGATTTCGGTGCAGACGCGGAGGTCGTCATGATGGAACGGTGAAAGTCGACATCGAAGCACCCACCTCTGAGCTCACCACGCAGCTCGTCGACGGGGCCTGCCGAGACGTCGACCCCGCGGTGCCGTTCGGCCTCTACCTGCATGTCCCGTTCTGCGCGACACGATGCGGGTACTGCGACTTCAACACCTACACCGCCGGCGAGCTCGGCTCGTCCTCGTCGCCGGAGTCCTGGCAGGCGGCGGTGGCTGCGGAACTGGAGTCGGCGGCTCGGCTGCTGTCGCCGGCGCGTCAGGTGTCGACGATCTTCGTCGGCGGCGGCACGCCGTCTCTCCTCGGGGCGGACGGTCTGACCAGGCTGCTCGACGCGGTACGCGCGAACTTCGACCTCGCCCCGGGCGCGGAGGTCACCACCGAATCGAACCCGGAGTCGACGTCGCCGGAGTTCTTCGAGCACTTGCGCACCGCCGGGTTCACGCGCATCTCGCTCGGCATGCAGTCCGCCGCCCAGCACGTGCTCAAGGTCCTGGACCGGGTGCACACCCCGGGCCGTGCGGTCGCCGCGGCGCGCGAGGCCCGGGCCGCCGGCTTCGACCACGTCAACCTCGACCTCATCTACGGCACCCCCGGCGAGACCGATGCCGATCTGCACGCGACCCTCGACGCCGTGCTTTCCGCGGGTGTCGACCATGTGTCGGCCTACGCGCTGATCGTCGAGGACGGCACCGCGCTGGCGCGTCGGATCCGGCGGGGCGAGATGCCCGCACCCGACGACGACGTGCTCGCCGACCGCTACAAAATCCTCGATGATCGGTTGAGTCGCAACGGTTTCGAGTGGTACGAGGTGTCCAACTGGGCGCTCGACGACGCCGGTGCGTGCCGGCACAACCTCGCGTACTGGAACAGTTCGGACTGGTGGGGGATCGGTCCCGGCGCGCATTCCCATGTCAACGGGGTGCGCTGGTGGAATGTGAAGCATCCGGCGCGTTACGCACAGACTCTGTGCGAGGGTGCGTTGCCCGCCGCGTCGTCGGAGCAGCTCACCGCGGAGGACCGTCACATGGAGGCGGTCATGCTCACCACGCGACTCCGCAGCGGCCTCCCGGACCGGCTCCTCGACGACGCCGAACGCGCGAACGCCGAAAAGCTCTGCGCCGACGGCCTGCTCGCCCCGGCCGGGGATGCCCACGTGCTCACCGACGCCGGCCGGCTTCTCGCCGACGGGGTGATCCGCCGCGTGCTCTGGGGTTAGGCAACGCGCACAGGTCCACCCCTTTTCCGTGAACCCGGCCCCGCGCCGGCCGGTGGATTCACGGAAAAAGGGTGGGTGTGCGGACTACCAGGGTCGCTCGGGACGCGGCGGACTCGTCCAGCCGGTGGACCGGCGGCCTCGACGATGCACGCCACCGCCGCTGTGGGGGTCGGGAGCGCTGCGCGGCGGCCGGACCGGTTCGGGCGGGACGTCGACGACGCGGGGACGCGCCGGGATCTCGGCGGTGTCCTCGAGCTGTTCCTCGAGAGCGCGTGCCCCCTCGGAGAGGTCGAGGGCGTCGAGATCGAGGGTGCGGGCATGGATGATGTTGCGGTTCCGCAGCGCCGAGCGCACGGCACGGTGCAATCCGTCCTCGAGGTAGAGCTCGCCCTCCCAGCGGACCACGTGCGCGAACAGGTCGCCGTAGAAGGTCGAGTCCTCGCTCAGCAGCTTGTCCAGGGCCAGCACCTTGGTCAGCGTCGTCAGCTGGTCGAGTCGCAGCTGGCGGGGAGGGATCTTCGCCCAGCCGCGCGCCGACAGCTTGTGGTCGGGATAGGGCCTGCCCTCCCGCACCCCCTTGAAGATCATGGAACTCCGCGCCGGTTTCGTAGTATGGAAAGTACCCAGTATGGGACGTAACCCAACTCTATGGCCCAACTCCATGGACCGGGACTTGGATCAGGAGGTGTACCGCGTGTCCACAACGGATGACCGTCGATTCGAGATCCTCCGCGCGATCGTGACCGACTACGTCGAGTCGCAGGAGCCCATCGGATCGAAGGCGCTCGTCGAACGGCATCAGCTCGGGGTGTCGAGCGCGACCGTCCGCAACGACATGGCGGTACTCGAGGCCGAGGGGTACATCACCCAGCCGCACACCAGCTCGGGTCGTGTCCCCACGGACAAGGGCTACCGGATGTTCGTGGACCGCATCAGCGAGATCAAGCCGCTCTCGTCGGCGGAACGACGCGCCATCCTGTCGGTGCTCGACTCCGGCGTCGACCTCGACGATGTGCTGCGACGCTCGGTGAAGCTGTTGGCCCAGCTGACCCGCCAGGTGGCCGTCATCCAGTACCCGGTGCTGTCGGCGGCGCGTGTCCGGCACCTCGAGGTCGTCTCGCTCTCGCCGTCGCGGCTGCTGCTCGTCGTGATCGTCGACAACGGTCGCGTCGAACAGCGCATGGTCGCGCTGAACGAGGACCGCGACGAGGAGGACATCGCACGCCTGCGGGACATGTTCTCCGTCGCGCTGCACGGCCAGCGACTCGAGGAGGCGTCGGCGGCGGTGGCCGAGCTCGCCAACTCGGCACCCGACGACATCCGCGGGGCGGTCCTCAACATCGCGACGGTTCTCGTCGAGACCCTCGTCGAACGGGGCGACGACCGTCTCGTCCTCGGCGGCACGTCCAACCTGGCGCGGTCGGCGGCCGATTTCACGCCCGTCGTCGGCGGCATGGACACGGTCCTGGAAGCCCTCGAGGAGCAGGTCGTCGTGCTCAAGATCCTCGCCACGACGCAGGACATGGGCCAGGTCACAGTGCAGATCGGGGAGGAGACCCAGACCGAGAACCTGCGTGGGACCTCCGTGGTGTCCACAGGGTACGGTGCATCGGGAACCGTGTTCGGCGGCGTCGGTGTGCTCGGCCCCACACGGATGGACTACCCGGGAACCATCGCCTCGGTCGCAGCCGTTGCCAAATACATCGGTGAGGTGCTCGCCGAACGATGACCGCCACCCGGCGGCGGAGGTCGGGCGAGAGCCGGAACCGGTCGTCGGCAGAATTGGATGGTTCCACTGCGTACCGCGCGGTCGCGTGTCCACTCCGAATAGGCATGCACCGCGTGGGCACAGACTGAGACCGCTTGGGTACCAACTGAAACCGAAGGATCACTACAACCGTGGCACGTGACTATTACGCAATCCTGGGTGTGGCGAAGGGTGCCAGTGACCAGGAGCTCAAGCGCGCCTACCGCAAGAAGGCACGCGAACTGCATCCCGACGTCAACCCGGGCAAGGAAGACGAGTTCAAAGAGGTCAGCACCGCCTACGAGGTGCTGACCGATCCGGAGAAGCGTCGCATCGTCGATGCCGGTGGCGACCCCCTCGCGGGCGCGGGCGCCGGTGGTTTCGGCGGTTTCGGTGGCGGGGGCGGTGGCTTCGGCGACGTCTTCGAGGCCTTCTTCGGCAACGGCGGCGCCTTCGGCGGAGGCGGCGGATTCGGGTCGGGGCGTGGTCCCCGCTCGCGCGTTCAACCGGGTGAACCCGCGCTGGTCAACATCAAGCTCGATCTCGCCGAGTGCGCCAAGGGCGTCAACAAGGAGATCACCGTCGACACCGCGATCCTGTGCGACGCGTGCACCGGTTCGGGAACCAACGGCGACAGCAAGCCGGTCGCCTGCGACACCTGTCATGGCGCAGGCGAGATCCAGTCGGTGCAGCGGTCCTTCCTCGGTCAGGTGATGACCGTCCGTGAGTGCCCCACCTGTCACGGCGTCGGCGAGGTCATCCCCGACCCCTGCCACAAATGCGGCGGCGACGGCCGGGTTCGTTCGCGTCGCACCATGACCGTCCGCATCCCGGCCGGCATCGAGAGCGGTATGCGGGTCCGGCTCAGCGGCCAGGGCGAGGTCGGTCCCGGCGGCGGCCCGGCCGGCGACCTCTACGTCGAGGTCACCGAGCGTCCGCACGAGGTCTTCCTGCGCGACAAGGACGACCTGCACTGCACCCTGAAGGTCCCGATGGTCGACGCCGCGCTCGGCGCCGAGTTCGACGTCGAGACCATTCTCGGAGACCCGGTAACCGTCAAGATCGACCCGGGCACTCAACCCGGTCAGGTGGTCAAGCTGCGCGGCCAGGGCATGCCGCACGTCAGCTCGGGGGTTCGCGGCAACCTGCATGTGCACCTCGACGTGGTCGTCCCGACCAAGCTCGACAACGCCCAGACCGACGCCCTCAAGAAGCTCAAGAAGGTGGCGCAGGACGAGATCGAGGTGGTCAACACCTCGGCCGCGGCCGCTCCGGGCGGACTCTTCTCACGACTGCGCAACGCGTTCGCAGGCAAGTGAGCCCACCGCTTTTCTGGGCGGACTCCGTCCCCGCCCCGGGTGCCGACCTCATCCTCAGCGGGCCGGAAGGCCGGCATGCGGTGACGGTCGCGCGCCTCGGGGTGGGGGAGCGCATCCTCGTCGGCGACGGCGCGGGATCGGTGGCCGGATGCGAGATCCGGGAGATCGCCGGCAAGGACACCCTCGTCGCGTCGGTGCGTGAGTTCTCGTTCCAGGCGCGGCCCACCCCGCAGGTGACCCTCGTGCAGGCGTTGCCCAAGTCCGAGCGATCCGAACTGGCCGTCGATCTGGCGACCGAGGCCGGCATCGACGTGATCGTTCCGTGGCAGGCGATGCGCTGTGTCGCACGGTGGACGGGCAAGGCGGACAAGGGAGTTGCCAAGTGGCGGGCCGCGGCGTCGGCTGCCGCGAAGCAGAGCCGACGACCCTGGATTCCTGAGGTCACCGACCTCGCCACCACCATCGACGTTCGTGCGCGGTGCGCAGACGCGGTGGCCGCGGGTGGTGTGGTCGCGGTGCTGCACGAGGAGGCCGCGCGGCCCCTCGCCGAACTGCTGCTCGCCGATGCGAGCGAGATAGTGCTCGTCGTCGGCCCCGAAGGCGGACTCGACGACGCCGAGGTCGCCGACCTCACCGCGCTCGGCGCCCATCCGGTGGTGCTCGGTCCGGAGGTGCTGCGTACCTCGACCGCGGGTGCGGTGGCGCTGGGTGCGATCGGCGTGCTGACCGGACGGTGGTCGCGATGAGTGGCGTCCGACGCTGCGCCGTACGACGCACCAAGATCGAATACGGCAGCGAGCCTTCGCAATTCGGCCACCTCTACCTTCCTCGAGAAGGCCTCGACCCGGCGACGCCGGCCCGGCTGGTCGTCCTGGTTCACGGCGGGTCGTGGGCGGTGGAGTACGGCTCGACGATCCAGACCGCGGTCGCGCGGACGATGTCCGAACGCGGTGCGGTCGTGTGGAACATCGAGTACCGCCGCGTCGGGGAGCCGGGCGGCGGCTGGCCGAACACCGGCCGCGACGTCCTCGACGCGATCCGTGCCCTCGACGGTCCGGTGCGCGATGCGCTGCAGGAGCAGGACGTCGACCTCCGTGTGATCGACTTCTCCTCGGTCGGCGTCGTCGGACACTCGGCCGGTGGGCAGCTCGCGGTGTGGGCCGTCGGCAAGCTCGGTGCGCGTACCGCCTCGACGACCATCACCACCGTTGTCGCCCAGGCAGCGGTCCTCGACACCGTCTCCGCGGCGGACAAACAGTCCCTGCGCGAGCTGATGGGCCGGCCGTACAGCGAGTCCCCGCGCCGCTACGAAGAGGCGTCGCCGATGCTCGCGCCGGTCTTCGACGCGCACGTCGTCGCCATCACCGGTGACGAGGACGACCTGGTCCCCGACGTGGTGAGCCGCCGCTACGTCGACGACGCGATATCGCGCGGGCAGTCGGCGGAACTGATCGTCGTACCGGGGGAGGGCCACGAGGCCTTCGTCGATCCGCGCAGCGGTTGTGCGCGGCAGACGATCCGGGTCCTGGGGATCTGATCGACCGGTATGTCCGATCGGCGGGCATACTGTGACGTCGACAGTCGACTTACGCACACGAAGTTGGTGGGGGCTCGTGCTTGTGAATCCAGATGCCTTACGTGGGCTTTCCGACAAAACGGCGGACGCAGCGGAAGTGGTCGAGGCGAACACGCTGGCCGGGGTGGTCCCGGGCGCGTTCTCTGAAATGCATGGGTCGACGTCCGAGTGGAGCGCACGTGCAGTAGATGAATTCGTGGCACCGCTCGTCGCACGTGTGTCTCAGGGCTTCGAGCAGTTGGCAGGTGGGGCCAGGGGAGCTGCAGGCAACTTCGAGGTGACAGATGAGGATCTCAAGTCCAAGATCGAAACCTCGTTCAAGCAATGATCCCTTCGCGTGCTCGGTTGACGGGTTGGAAGTTCGGGCCCATCTCGGCTGCGGCGGACATGGTGAGCACCAGGGGAGCTGCCATCGAGCAGGCAGGTCACGATATCGAGAGTTCGTGTGAAGCGTTACCTGCTGTCCGGGCGTGGGACGGCCCCAGCCACGCTGCCGCGACATCTGCGTTTGGGCGCGCCCGGGGCCAAACTGGTGATATCGGGAAACTGGCTGACCGCCTCGTCGATTCTTTGACTCAGGGGTATTGGACGCTGACCTCCGCGAAGGACAAACTGCTTGGAAAGGTCGCAGAGATAGAGGGCGGAGGACTCTTCCTGATTCATGACCACTGGGCGATCACCCTCCGACCAATGCCGATGACTCGCGCACGCGCAAAAGAACTCTTCGCGCAACGCGACAGTCTGCAGGAGCAATTGAACCCTCTGGTGACAGCGATGGGCCAGGCGGACGATTCAGTGTCCGAAAGTGTGCAGAGAGCCGCTCGCGTTGCGGGTTTCGAGATGCGGTCGTCGTCGATACCTCAGGTCACTCCCTGGCTTGTGAAGCCGGAAGACGACGTCCCTGACCCATCCACGCTGCCCGGGCAGCTCTATCAGCGTTCGGTATCCGAGGCAGACGCATCGGTGACGGTGGC
The DNA here is from genome assembly GCF_038024875.1 of Gordonia rubripertincta. Classification (NCBI taxonomy): domain Bacteria; kingdom Bacillati; phylum Actinomycetota; class Actinomycetes; order Mycobacteriales; family Gordoniaceae; genus Gordonia; species Gordonia rubripertincta. The sequence goes on along the minus strand of NZ_CP136136.1, from coordinate 4,834,716 downwards.
AGAGACAACCACGGGTGTCGATTCGGACGGCCAAGAATTCACGACGCTGATCATGCAAGACGGAAGCCGGGTGGTCAGGACCGAAATCGGTCAGTCCCGCGGGGTGATTTGGACGGAGGACCGGTACGACCCGAGAGGAGAACTCGTGTGGAGTACCAGTGCGACGGACTGGCTCAACGGTCGAACGATGGTGTCGACGAGGTATGCCGATAGAACCTTGGTCTCGGTGCTCCATGGCGAAGACGGACGGATCATCAGCGGCGAGGTTCTTCCGAAGGGGCAACACGATGATGCGCGACCGCTGGACAGTGCTTTCTTCTCGCATCCCGCGTTGACAACCGTGGGTGGAGGTTTGGCAGGCGCCGAACAGATCAGCGACAACGCCCTCAAGAAGGAGCTCCCGACTCTGACGAAGAACGAGTTCCAGAATCTGAAAGCGGGGACGAAATTCGGAGGGTACGGCTTAGGGATTGGCATCGCTCTCTATGACGTGGCGACTGCAGGAGAACCTGAGGAGAAATGCCAGGCAGCTATCTCGGGGCTGGCGAGCGCCGTCGGTGGCACTGCCCTGGGCGCTGCCGGCGGCCTGGTGCCGATTCCCGTCGTCGATGTTGCAGCGGCGGGAGCCGGCACCGTCGCAGGGGCATGGTTGTTCGGATTTCTGGGCTCGGAGTTGGGAAGGGCTGTCTGTTATGACGAATGATCAGGCGGTTCCTGAGTGGGATAGGGTACGCGTCCAAACCCGATGGACCTGCGTTGCCTTGACGCTCTTCGGATCTCTCGGTCTCTTCTGGCTGTGGCACCTGGCAAGATCGCTGGCCGGCGGTCGCTATTCGGATGCCGCGTTTTTCGTGTGCGCGTCGGCGGCCTGCGCAGCCGTGCTCTGGGCGTCTGTGCTCGTCTTGAAGAACCGTGCACGGTCCATCGCGGCGCCAGGTACGGCTGATTGGGTTCCGGGTGGGGTTCGGTTCTCGACATCGCGTGGATTTCGTGTGGCCTACCGCATGGCTATGGCTTTCATCGCCATCTCGTCCGGCTTGTTCGCCGTCGGTACCTGGCTTGGACAGTTCGACTTCCCGATGAGCTCTGGACAGAAGTTGATCTTGCCCTTGGTCGCTGCCGCGGTTGCCGGCTACGCGGTTGGTGCGCTGACGTGGTTCGCGGCCGGATTTCTGCGGTATCCCGGCGTTGAGGTTTCCCCAGATGGTCTGTCCACCACCGGGTTTCGGCTGAAACAGACGGTCACGTGGGATAATGTCGCAGACATCGTTCCGCTTGCGGACGGCAAGAACCCGGAGATCGACATCGTTCTGAAGGATCGTGCACGGGCCGGCGTCGACATTTTCTACCGGGGTCCATTTGCACCGGCATATATGCGGGCTCAGCGCTCGGTACGAATCACCGCTGATCTTTTCGCCGTCGGAGCGGTACCTCTGCTCGACTTCATCGACTACTACGCGTTCAGCCCCGAGGATCGTTCCGAGCTGGCTGATGGTCGTGCACTGCGACGGTTGGCCTCAATGGGTCAACCGACACTCGACGGCTGAGGCGCCTGAGAAATATTGCCTGCTGATCGGCTGTTGCATAGCGATACACTGACCACACAACCGTGCGTTTCCTTCAGTGAATCCTCATTGCGAGGTGACCGAGATGCGCAGCCCAGAACCGCAGACCACCAGGAGTGATTTCATACGTGAGTGACGACAACCCCGACCCGAGCGGGCAATCCAGCCGAACGCAGCCGCGCCGGTCTGGGGTCACATCCAACGTCGAAGTCTCTCCCGGAGTGGTGTTCGGGCTGCTCGGCGCCAGTGACGTCAACCTTCGGACGCTCGAGCAGCTGCTGCCCGCCGACATCCACGTGCGTGGTAACCAGGTGACGCTGACCGGCGAGCCCGCCGACGTCGCCGCCTCCGAACGCGTCATCGCCGAACTCACCGACCTCGTCGGACGTGGCACCCCGCTGACCCCGGACCTCGTCCGGCACAGCGTGTCGATGCTCTCCGACGGCGGACAGGAGTCGCCGGCCGAGGTGCTGTCGCTGGACATCCTCTCGCGTCGCGGCAAGACCATCCGGCCCAAGACGCTGAACCAGAAGCACTACGTCGACGCCATCGACAACAACACCATCGTGTTCGGGTTGGGTCCGGCCGGTACCGGCAAGACCTACCTCGCGATGGCCAAGGCTGTACAGGCACTGCAGTCGAAGTCGGTCAACCGCATCATCCTCACCCGTCCGGCCGTCGAGGCCGGCGAACGCCTGGGCTTCCTGCCGGGCACGCTGAGCGAGAAGATCGACCCGTATCTGCGTCCGCTGTACGACGCTTTGCACGACATGATGGACCCCGAGGCGATCCCGAAGCTGATGGCGGCAGGGGTCATCGAGGTGGCGCCGCTGGCCTACATGCGCGGCCGCACCCTCAACGACGCCTTCATCATCCTCGATGAGGCGCAGAACACGACGAGCGAGCAGATGAAGATGTTCCTGACGCGCCTGGGCTTCGGCTCCAAGGTGGTCGTCACGGGTGACGTGACCCAGGTCGACCTGCCGGGCGGTGCGAAGAGCGGCCTGATGGCGGCGACCGCGATCCTCGAGGGCATCGACGACATCCACTTCTCCCGGCTCACCAGCCAGGACGTCGTCCGGCACCGCCTGGTCGCCGACATCGTCGACGCCTACGGTCGCGCCGAGGAGAACCAGCGCACCGGTGCACCCATCGACGCCGCGATCGGCGGCAACCGTGCGGCGCGTCGGGCAGCCTCTCACGGGCGTCGCTCATGAGCATCGAACTGGCCAACGAGTCTGGGGTCGAGGTGCCGGCCGAGCTGATCGTCGACGCCGCACGGTTCGCGGTGAACGCGATGGACGTGAACCCCGCCGCGCTGCTGTCGGTCTTGTGTGTCGACGAGGACACCATGGCCGACATGCACGTGCAGTGGATGGATCTGCCCGGACCCACCGACGTGATGAGCTTCCCGATGGACGAACTCGTCCCGGGCGGCCGACCCGACGCCACCGACCTCGGTCCGGCGATCCTCGGCGACATCGTGCTGTGCCCCGAGTTCGCGCGGAAGCAGGCCCGCGAGGCGCGTCGCTCGTTCGAGCACGAGCTCGCGATGCTGACCATCCACGGTGTGCTCCACCTCCTCGGCTACGACCACGCCGAACCCGAGGAAGAGCGCGAGATGTTCGGGTTGCAGAACGAGATCCTCGACGCCTTCTACGCCGAACGGCACCGACGCGCGCAGGAACAGCGCCAGACCGACCGTGACTCGCGGTTGCTGTCCAACATCGGATTCACCGGGACCGAACAGGGGACCGGCGAAACGGGGACGACCGGACGGTACGAGGAGGACTGAAAGTGTCCTCCGACTATTGGTTCATAGTGGCCGCAGTCGTCCTGATCGCACTCGGCGGGCTGTTCGCCGCGGTCGACACCGCGGTGTCCACGGTCTCCAACGCCCGCGTCGACGACATGGTCCGCGAGGGCCGCGCCGGCGCCCGACGCCTCGCCATCATCCTCGATGCACGGGCCACCTACGTGGGACTCGTGGTCCTGCTGCGCGTGGTCTGCGAGACCGCGGCTGCTGCACTCATCGCCCTGTCCGCGGCCGAATGGCTCGGGGTCGGCTGGGGACTCGTCGTCGCGATCACCGCGATGACGGTCATCTCCTACGTCGCGATGGGCGTCGGACCGCGCACCCTCGGCCGCCAGCACGCCTACACGATCGCGCTGTCGACGTCGTATCTGTTGTCGGCGTTGGGCATCCTGCTCAAACCGGTGACCCGACTCCTCATCCTCATCGGTAATGCCCTGACCCCGGGTCGTGGCTTCCGAAACGGCCCGTTCGCCACCGAGATCGAGCTGCGCGAGGTCGTCGACCTCGCCGAGGCGCGGGGCGTGGTGGCCGCCGACGAACGCCGGATGATCCACTCGGTCTTCGATCTCGGCGACACCAGCGCGCGCGAGGTCATGGTGCCGCGACCGGAGATGGTCTGGATCGAGGCCGACAAGAACGTCCTGCAGGCCACCAATCTCGCGACGCGGTCGGGACATTCGCGCATCCCGGTCATCGGCGAGAACACCGACGACGTACTCGGCATCGTCTACCTCAAGGACATGGTCGCGCGGACGGTCGCCAAACGGATCGACCCGACCACGCTGCGCGTCTCCGACATCATGCGCGAGGCCGAGTTCATCCCGGACTCCAAGCCGCTCGACAAGGTCCTCGCCGACATGCAGCTCACACGCAACCACATGGCGATCCTCGTCGACGAATACGGCGGCATCGCCGGTCTGGTGACGATCGAGGACGTCCTCGAGGAGATCGTCGGCGAGATCACCGACGAATACGACACCGACGAGCTCGCGCCCGTCGAGGATCTCGGCGACGGCTCGTACCGGGTGTCGGCACGGCTTCCCGTCGAGGACCTCGGCGAGCTGTTCGACGTCGAGATCGAGGAGGAAGAAGTCGAGACGGTCGGCGGGCTGGTCGCCCTCGAACTCGGCCGCGTGCCGCTGCCCGGCGCACGGGTCAAGTCACACGGACTGCAACTCGTCGCCGAGGGCGGCCCCAATCGCAAGGGACGCCAACGAATCATCACGGTCCTGGTCACGCGCGTCCCCGGGACCGAGGACGACGGCCGGGACTCGCATCGGCACGAATCCTCGAATGGTCGAGGGCATTCGGGTCGGCAGGGTCGCCATGACCGCACCGCGGCCCGCGAACACGAGGACGAGTCCCATCGCAACAACCACGAGCAACCGACAGCAAGGATGAACCAGTGACCGAGACCCTCGCCGACGAGGATCAGAAGCTCGTGGTGCTCGCCCGCGGAGCACTCGCGCGCGCCGAAGCGCGTTCCGGGGCAGCCGTCCGGGACGGCGACGGCCGCACCTACGCGGGCGCCGAGGTCCGCACCAGGACCCTCACGCTCAGCGGACTCCAGGTCGCGGTCGCCTCGGCGATCTCGAGTGGCGCCACCGCTTTCGAGGCGGCGGTGCTGGTCAACGGCGACGCCGACGATCCCGGTCTCGCGACCCTGCGCGAACTGAGTCCGCAGGCCTACGCCTACGTCACCGATGCGGCCGGCCGGCCGCAGCAGCGACTGGACGGCGCCGATGTCTGAGTCCGCCCCCGAGTTCCGTTCCGGCTTCGTCTGTTTCGTCGGCCGCCCCAACACCGGCAAGTCGACGCTCACCAACGCGCTGGTGGGGGAGAAGATCGCGATCACCTCCAACCGGCCGCAGACCACGCGCCACACGATCCGCGGGATCGTCAACAGGCCCGACGCCCAGCTCATCCTCGTCGACACTCCCGGACTGCACCGGCCGCGCACGCTGCTCGGCAAGCGGCTCAACGAACTGGTCCGCGACACGTACTCCGAGGTCGACGTGATCGGCGTCTGTATCCCGGCCGACGAGGCGATCGGCCCCGGCGACCGCTGGATCATCTCGCAGGTCCGCGAGATGGCGCCGCGCACCACGCTTCTCGGCGTCGTCACCAAGATCGACCGGGTCGGCCCCGAACAGGTCGCCAAACAGCTCATGGCGCTCTCCGGACTCCTCGGCCCCGACGCCGAGGTGGTGCCCGTGTCGGCCAAGTCGGGCAAGCAGCTCGACGTCCTGAGTGACGTGCTCGTCAGCCTCATGGAAGAGGGCCCGGCGTTCTATCCCGACGGTGAGCTCACCGACGAACCCGAACAGGTCCTGATGGCCGAGTTCATCCGCGAGGCCGCACTCGAGGGCGTCCACGACGAGCTGCCGCATTCGCTCGCTGTCGTCATCGAGGAGGTCATCGATCGCGAGGACCGGCGTCCGGACCAGCCGCCGATGGTCGACGTCCACGCGGTGCTCTTCGTCGAACGGGACAGCCAGAAGGGCATCATCATCGGGCGCAAGGGTGCGCGCCTGAAGGAGGTCGGTACAGTTGCGCGCGCACAGATCGAGCGTCTGCTGGGGACCAAGGTCTACCTGGATCTGCACGTGAAGGTCGCCAAGGACTGGCAACGCGACCCCAAGCAGCTACGCCGACTGGGCTTCTAAGACGAGCAGATTGCCGGCACCGTCCTCGCGGACACGGGCCGCGGGGGAGGTACGTCGATGGGAACGCACGAGTCGCGGGAGGCCTCCGACACAGGTCGCGGAGCGCACGAGGTGCCGGAGGTCGAGGAACCGACCGGACGGACCATCGCCGGGGTGCTCGGATCGCCCCGGTTCTGGCTAGCTCCGCTGATCCTCGTCGCGGTGCTGTTCTCGCTCATGGCCGCGTTGTACATGTCGGCCGTCGTCGACCCACAGCGCCACCTCCACGACTTCCCGATCGCCCTCGTCAACGAGGACTCCGGCGGCGAGGTGACCGGCGCCGACGGCAAGGCCACCGAGCAGAACATCGGCGATCAGGTCGCCGACGGCATCATCTCCTCGGCCGCCGACAACGGCATCGTCGTCCGACGCACCGACCGGTCGACTGCTCTCGGCGAACTGAACAGCGGCAAGGTGTACGGCGTCGTCGTCATCGGTTCGAACTTCACCAATCGTGCGGTCGCGCTTGGCCGTTCGACGGTGCTCCCGGCGCAGCCGACGCGCCCCGCCATCGACATCTTCATCAACCGCGGGTCCGGCGCCTTCGCGTCGTCGATCACCTCGACCTTCGCCGAGCAGGTGACCACCCGGGTCAACGCCGAGGTCGGGCAGCAGCTGACCGCGCAGGTGCGCGATCAGCTCGACCGCAACGACGTCACGTTCACCGGCGCCGCCCAGCTCGCGCTCGCCAGTCCGGTTGCGGTGTCGGTGTCGGAGCCGACGCCGCTGCCACAGGGCGCCGGAAACGGATTGTCGGCGTTCTACCTCACGCTGCTCCTGGTGCTGGCCGGCTTCACCGGCGCGATGATGGTGAGCATCGTCGTCGACGGCATGCTGGGCCAGACGCCCATCGAGTACGGCCCGTTCTACCAACTCCGCGAACGCCTCGCGATCAGCCGCTGGGCGACGCTCGCCGCCAAATGGACCATCATGTTCCTCGTCTCGGTGGTCCTCTCGACCCTGTTCATCGCGGTGGGCTCGTGGGTGGGCACGTCCCTGCCGAACGCCTTCGTGCTGTGGCTGATCTCGATCCTCGCGATCTTCGCGGTGGGCGTGAGCGCGAGCGCGATGATGGCCGTGTTCGGCAATGCCGGTCTGCTGTTCAATCTCGTGTTCTTCGTCGTGTTCGGCCTGCCGTCGTCGGGCGGAACACTGCCGCTCGAGGCGAGTCCGCGGTTTTTCGAGTGGATCGCCGCGATCGAGCCGATGCACGTCATCTACCTCGGTGTGCGCTCGGTTCTGTACTTCGACGCCGACCTGTCCGCCGGGCTCGCGCGGTCGGTCGTCCAGTGCTTCATCGGCCTGCTCGTCGGCGTGCTGCTGGGCATGCTCGGCACCAAGTACTACGACCGCAAGGGTTGGCACCGCTACCCGGGCGGCATGACGCTCCCACCGAAGCTCGACAAGATCGTCAACGCCGGCTGAGCGGGTTCTGCGCCCCGCCCCTTCCGCGGAAACCTGGCACGGTGGATGCATGTCTACGACGGTGGAGATGTCGATCGCGGAGATGTCGGCCGCTTTGCACGACCTGCGGGACGAGCTCGACCGTGCGGAGGAGCTCGCGGGGCCGCTGATCTCCGCGGTGGCCGAACAGCATCGGCAGAGCGCGCGCAACCTCGTGCACTACGTCACCGTGCGGCGGCGGGATCTGCGTCCGCTGCAGTCGTCGATGGCCGCCCACGGGTTGTCGAGTCTCGGCCGGATGGAATCGATCGTCTACTCCTGGATCGAGACGGTCATCGAGACCGTCGACGCCCTCGCCGAAGGCAGACGCAGACACCCGATCTGGGGTGATCTCTCCGACGGGGTCCGGGTTCTCGGCGCAAACCGCGACCAGTTGTTGGGCCGCGTGCACCCGGGTGGGGCCGACGACGTGACCGCCGACCGGGCCGGCGACGAGCACGGTGAACGAGCCAGCCGGGTGATGGTCACGATGCCGACCCAGGCCGCCGACGACGCGGATCTGGTGCGACGCATGGGCGAGGCCGGGATGGATGTGGCACGGGTGAACTGCGCCCACGACGGACCCGCCGAATGGGCGCGGATGATCGAGTCGGTGCGCGGACTCCCCGGGCGCGTGCGTATCGCGATGGATCTGGCCGGGCCCAAACTCCGCACCGGACCGCTCGAGCCGGGACCGAAGGTCGTCAAGGTGAAACCCGTCCGAGCCGACGACGGGACCGTCGAACGCCGATCACGGGTGCGGATGAGGACGACCCCGCCCGATCCCGATCACGCCCTGCCCGACGGCATCGACGCGATCATCCCGGTCGACGACCTCGGCGCGGTGTCCGAGGGCGACCGATTCCGGCTTCGCGACGCACGCGGTCGCCGTCGACGCCTGAAAGTCGTCGCGGTGTCCGAAGCCGGGATCGACGCCGAATGCGATCGCACCGTCTACTACCGGACCGGGGCGTCGATCACGGGGAAACGCCTCCGCGGAAAAGCTCTCGTCGTCGCGGACCTGCCGGAGAAGCGCCAGCATCTGCTGATCCGCACCGGCGACGAGATCCGACTCCAGCGTGACCTCGCGCCCACACCCGCGACCAGGGTCGGACCACATCGGATCGGATGCGAACTCGGGGTCGCCTTCGACGATGTCGAACCGGGGCACCGGGTTCTGTTCGACGACGGGAAGATCGCCGGACGCGTGCGCGAGAGGTTCGACGACGAGATCGTCGTCGACATCGAACGCGCCGGCCCGAAGGGCACCAGACTGCGCGCCGAGAAGGGCGTCAACCTCCCGGACACCACTCTCCACATCCCCGCGCTGACACCGGAGGACCGCGCTGCTCTCGAGTTCGTGGCGACGCACGCAGACATGGTCAACTTTTCGTTCGTCCGGTCGCCGGAGGATGTCGCCGACCTCATCGCCGAACTCGAGCGCCTCGACGCCCGGAACGTCGGGATCGTGCTCAAGGTTGAGACCCGCGCCGCGTTCGAATCGCTGCCGCAGATGCTCTTCGAGGCGATGCGATGGGATGCGGTCGGCGTGATGATCGCGCGAGGTGACCTCGCCGTGGAGGTCGGGTTCGGCCGGCTGGCCGAGGTGCAGGAGGAGATCCTGTGGCTCTGCGAGGCCGCGCACATTCCGGTCATCTGGGCCACGCAGGTTCTCGACGGTCTGGCGAAGAAGGGTGTTCCGTCTCGTGCTGAGGTCACCGACGCCGCGATGAGCCGCCGCGCCGAGGGGGTCATGTTGAACAAAGGCCCGTACATTGTCGAGGCCATCGAGGCGCTCACCTCGATCCTTGACCGGATGGGCGGCCACGTCGAGAAGAAGCGGTCGCTGCTGCGTCCGCTCACCTCGTTCGACATCAGCCCGCGCTGACCCATTGCTGCTCGAGTAACCCCGAGCTTGCGAAGGGCGTATCGGAAGGGCATGTCGGGGTCGGCGGTGTCGGTGGACGGTGGGACAATCGGCGGGTGAGGTTCTACCGGGATGAGGCCGTCGTGCTCCGCCAGCACAAGCTGGGCGAAGCCGACCGCATCATCACCCTGCTGACCGCGGAGCACGGGCTCGTGCGCGCGGTCGCCAAGGGGGTGCGCCGGACACGGTCGAAGTTCGGCGCCCGTCTCGAACCCTTCGCCCACATCGACGTGCATCTGTACCCGGGGCGCAGCCTCGACGTCGTCACCCAGGTGCACAGCCTGCACGCCCTCACCGACGCGATCGTCGCCGATTACGGGCGCTACACGACGGCCTGCGCGGTCCTCGAGACCGCCGAGCGGCTGGCGGGTGAGGAACGCGCACCCACCCGCCAGTTGCACCGCCTCACGGTGGGTGCGTTGCAGGCGCTGGCCGAGGACCGTCGGCCGCGGGAACTGATCCTCGACGCCTACCTGCTGCGCGCCATGTACAGCGCCGGCTGGATGCCCGCGCTGGAGGAATGTGCGCGCTGCGCCAACCCCGGTCCGCACCGGGCCTTCCACGTCGCCGCCGGCGGGGCGGTGTGCCTGCACTGCCGGCCACCCGGCTCGGCCACCCCGTCGCCCGGCGTGCTCGACCTCATGGACGCGCTGTTCCGCGGTCAGTGGGAACACGTGGAGGAGTCGTCGAACTCCCTGCGCCGCCAGGCCAGCGGCCTCACCGCCGCGCATCTGCAGTGGCATCTCGAACGTCAGCTCCGAACCCTGCCGCTCATCGAACGCACGGCGCCTCATAGGCTGATGGAAACGGGTGTCGAGCCAGGTGTGGAGCACGGGGTGAGGAGAGTCGACGATGGCGTTGCGGCCGGGTAGTTCGTCGAAGGGACGCAAACCGACGAGCCCACGCACGGAGGTTCGTCCCCCGGACCCCCATCCCAGCGGAGCGCGACCCCCGGCCATTCCCGCCCAGTTCGTGCCCAAACACGTGGCCTTGGTGATGGACGGCAACGGCCGCTGGGCCACCGATCGCGGACTGCCGCGCACCGAAGGGCACAAGCGTGGCGAGGCCGTCCTGATGGACACCGTCTGCGGCTGCATCGAATTGGGCGTCGGCTGGCTGTCGGCGTACGCCTTCTCGACCGAGAACTGGTCGCGCAGTCCCGAAGAGGTGCGCTTCCTGATGGGCTTCAACCGCGACGTCATTCGTCGTCGACGTGACGAGATGCACGAGATGGGTGTGCGGGTCCGCTGGGCCGGCCGCCGACCCCGCTTGTGGCGCAGCGTCATTCGTGAACTCGAGATCGCCGAGGAGCTGACGAAGGACAACACCGTGATGACGCTGACGATGTGCGTCAACTACGGTGGGCGTGCCGAGATCGCCGACGCCGCCCGTGAGATCGCCCGTCGTGCCGCGCGTGGCGAGATCGATCCCGAGCGCGTCACCGAGTCGACCTTCGCGCGCTACCTCGACGAACCGGACATGCCCGACGTCGACCTGTTCCTGCGTCCGTCGGGGGAGCAGCGCATCTCGAACTTCCTGCTGTGGCAGTCGGCCTACGCCGAGATGGTCTACCAGGAGAAGCTGTTCCCCGACTTCGACCGCCGCGACCTGTGGGACGCCTGCCTGGAGTACGCCTCCCGCGACCGTCGCTTCGGTGGGGTGAAGCCGTCGTGAGCGATGCCGCCGCGCTGCTCGAACGTGCCGCCGTCATCGTGGCCGAGCTCGGACCCACCGACCGTCCCGACGCGGAATCCGTTGTCGTGCAGGTCGGTCCGACGCGTGCCTCGATCCGGGTGCTGACCCTGTCGGAGGGCCTCGATGTTCTCGCCGTGACCCAGATGGTTGCCATGGACCTGCCCAACACCCCGACCCTGCGTGACGACGTGGAGGCTTTCGGCGCCCAGATGAGCTTCGGCAGCCTCCGACGCTCGGACCCGGCCGGAGTCACCACGGATGTGTTGCAGTACTACACCTTTCCCGCCGGGCGACTCGACGACCTGCCGCTGCTGACGGTGTTGCACATCGTGCTCGCGGCCGGCGTCGACGCCGCCGAGCGGCTGGTGGCGAAGTAGCACTTCCGGGCTGAGGTCGCTCCACGCTGTGTCAGTTGCGCTGGCAGCCTTGACAGTTCGCGCACAGTCCGAAGACCTCGACCGTGTGGTTGATGTCGGTGAAGCCGTGTTCGGCGGCGATGGTCGCGGCCCACTTCTCGACCGGGTCGGCCTGCACCTCGACGGTGGTTCCGCAGTTGCGGCACACCAGGTGATGGTGGTGTCCCGACGAGCAGTGGCGGTACCGGGTTTCGCCGGACCCGTCCCACAGGACGTCGATCTGACCGGCCTGACTCAGGGCCTGCAGGTTGCGATACACGGTGGTCAGGCCGATGGACTCGCCTCGGCCCTTGAGGATCTCGTGGAGTTCCTGGGCTGAACAGAAGTCGTCGGTGCCGGCCAGGGCGTCGGCGATGGCCGCGCGCTGGCGCGTCGAACGGACTCCGGTGACCGGCTGCGGGCCGGATGCCTCGACGCCGGTCATTCGGACACCACCGACGGGCCGCGGTTGGTCTCGTTCGCGTGGACCAGGGCGTCGACGACGATGTGGGCGACGTGGTCGTCGAGCAGTTCGTAGGTGATCTCGCGGCCGTTGCGGTGACCCCGGACGACGCCGGCGTCCTTGAGGACGCGGAGGTGCTGGCTGACGAGCGGCTGGCTCAGACCGAGGTGGCCGACGAGTTCGTGCACGCACTGGACGCGCTCACGCAGCGAGAGCACGATCGCGACGCGGGTGGGGGAGGCGAGAGCACGCAACAGGTCGGCGGCTGCCTCCCGTGCGGCGGCGGAGTCGTCGGCCGGTCCGGACGCGCCGAACTGACCGGATCCCTCGATGGGTTCAGCCGACATGTCACTCCTCCCGGACTGCTCGCGTCACAGCACTGCCGCCATTCTAACGGAAATCGTTTTCAATCAGTGAAGGCGGAGTCAGCCTTCGCTCCGTTGCCGCCGATCGACCGCCGGAACGCCGTCGGGACCGTTCGTCGCGAGCGCAAAGGTGGCCACGGTGTGGGCGACCGCGGCGGCGTTGACGGCCAGAAGTCCGGTGTTGATGTTGTCGATGGTGTCGCGGGGGCTGTGATAGTTCGGGTCGAAGGCCTCGCCGGCCTTGCCGCCCCACATCTCGGCCTCTTTCGCGCTCTTCTTCCGTTCGGCACCGGTCGCGACGCCGCCGGCGGGGATGCCGACCGCGATGAACGGGCCATAGTCGGATCGGCCGTCGAAATCGGCCGCGCCCAGCTGGATTCCGCGGTCGGCGTAGAACTTCGCGAAGACGCGTTCGATGCCGTCGGAACCGGCGGGACCCGCCGCGGCGCCCTTGCGTTCGGAGTCGTCGCCGTCGTAGGTGAAGTACCCGCCGTTGGGGGAGGCGAGCATGTCGAAGTTCAGGTACAGCGCGAGGGCACGGCGCCCGGCGGCGTCGAGACCGCCGACGTATTCGCTGGAGCCGACCAGACCGTCCTCCTCGCCGCCCCAGAACGCGAAGCGGACCCGGTGGGGGACTCGCGGTGACGACCCGAGGCGCAGGGCCGTCTCGAGGACCGCCGAGCTGCCGCTCGCATTGTCGTTCATGCCGGGACCTTCGACGACGCTGTCGAGGTGGGCGCCGGCCATCACGACGTCGTCGGGTGCCCCGGTGCGGGTCTCGGCGATGATGTTGCGGGTCGTGACCGGGGTGGTCTCCGCGTCGACGGACAGGCGCAGTTGCTCGGCCGCGCGCACCTGGTCGGCGTCGTCGCGCGCCACCGCGAGAACGGGGATGTCGGGCACGTCGTCGGTGCCGAGAGTCAACCCGAAGGGTGGACCGTCCTCGTTGTTCACGATGACGACTCCCACCGCGCCCGCCGACTGGGCGTGGCGGGCCTTGTCCGTGAAGGTGCAGGTGCCGCGGGTGATCACCGCGAAGGACCCGCGCACATCCGCCGGGTAGTCGGCGGGTGCGCATCCCGCTGCTGCGACGGTCACCGGTTTCGCGGTGACCGGCTTGCGGGTTCCGACCGAGTACTCGAGCACGTGGCCCTTCACGTCGCGGCCGTCGGCGGAGAACTTCACGGGCCCGAGGTCGAAGCGTTCGTAGCTGAGCTCGGGCGTGGTGACCTCGAACCCGGCGCCGCGCAACAGTCCGGCGACGTAGTCGACCGAGGCGTCGTAGCCGGGCGTGCCTGACGCGCGGGTCCCACCGTGGTTGTCCGCGATCTGCTGAAACGCTCGGACGTGCCCCATGACGTGGTCGAGGGTGACCGCGTCGGCCAGTCCGGCCGGGGTGACCTCGCGGACCGGTGGTTCGACGGCCGGTGTCGACACCGGCGCCGATGTGGCGCTGCGCGCCGGGCTCTCGGTTCGGTCGGCCGAGCAGCCGGCAAGAAGGGTCATCGTCGCCGCGGTGGTGGCGACGGCGGTCAGCAAGCGGTCTCGAGAGATCACCCTGCCACTGTGACAGTTCCGGCGGGCAGGCATCGCCGGTGGCGGTGGACGGCCTGCCGAAGCGACTGGTTTCGTCGAACGGATGCCCCGCTCGGTAGTCTGTAGGGGTTGCCGTGCGCGCGCCCGACCCCACCCGGTCGCCCCGCGCACGAGCAGGACAGTACGAAGCCGAACACCTTCAACCCGTGGAGAGCAGTTAACCGTGGCCGCCCAGTCCAAAGTGGAATCCGTCGTCAACCTCGCCAAGCGCCGGGGTCTGGTCTACCAGTGCGGTGAGATCTACGGCGGCACCAAATCTGCCTGGGACTACGGCCCGCTCGGCGTCGAGCTCAAGGACAACATCAAGCGGCAGTGGTGGCGGAACATGGTCATCAGCCGTGAGGACGTCGTCGGTCTCGACTCGTCGGTGATCCTGCCGCGCCAGGTCTGGGAGGCATCGGGCCACGTCGAGGTGTTCACCGACCCGCTCGTCGAGTCGCTGCACACCCATAAGCGCTACCGCGCCGATCACCTGATCGAGGCCTACGAGGCCAAGCACGGCCACCCGCCGGAGAACGGCCTCGCCGACATCAACGACCCGGAGACCGGCCAGCCCGGCAACTGGACCGAGCCCAAGGCGTTCAGCGGTCTGATGAAGACGTTCCTCGGCCCGGTCGACGACGAAGAGGGTCTGCACTACCTCCGTCCGGAGACCGCGCAGGGCATCTTCGTGAACTTCAAGAACGTGATGACCACCGCGCGCAAGAAGCCGCCGTTCGGTATCGCGCAGATCGGCAAGAGCTTCCGCAACGAGATCACACCGGGCAACTTCATCTTCCGCACCCGCGAGTTCGAGCAGATGGAGATGGAGTTCTTCGTCAAGCCGGGTGAGGACGAGGAGTGGCACCAGTACTGGATCGACCAGCGCTTCAACTGGTACGTCAACCTGGGTATCGATCCGGAGAACCTGCGACTCTACGACCACCCCAAGGAGAAGCTGTCGCACTACTCCAAGCGGACCGTCGACGTCGAGTACAAGTTCGGTTTCGCCGGCAACCCGTGGGGCGAGCTCGAGGGTGTCGCGAACCGCACCGACTACGACCTGTCCACCCACAGCAAGCACTCCGGTGAGGACCTGTCGTTCTTCGACCAGGCCACCGGCGAGCGCTACACGCCGTACGTCATCGAGCCGGCAGCCGGTCTGACCCGGTCGCTGATGGCGTTCCTGTGCGACGCCTACACCGAGGAAGAGGTGCCGAACGCCAAGGGCGGCACCGACACCCGCACCGTGCTGCGCCTCGACCGCCGCCTCGCGCCGATCAAGGTCGCGGTGCTGCCGCTGTCGCGCAACGAGAAGCTGTCGCCGAAGGCACGCGACCTCGCCGCCGAACTGCGCAAGCACTGGAACGTCGAGTTCGACGACGCGCAGGGGATCGGCAAGCGTTACCGCCGCCAGGACGAGATCGGCACGCCGTTCTGCGTGACCGTCGACTTCGACACCCTCGACGACCAGGCCGTGACCGTACGTGAGCGCGACACCATGAGTCAGGAGCGCGTCGCCCTCGACAAGGTCGCCGAATACCTCGGCGGCAAGCTGCTCGGCGCCTGACCGCACGCCGCCACACCCGGCATCCGGGTGTGGCGGACCGGCCACGATTCCGCCTGACCTGCGGATGTCTGTCACAATTGATGGCGAGTTGTCGCGCGGAGTAGGGCATGGGGTCCGTCATGCGCGTGACGAGAGAGTGAGTGGAGTCGTGTCTGTCAGCGGGAAAGTCGTTCATTACGACGCAAATCGGGGATTCGGTTTCTTGGCGCCGGAGTCGGGCGGTGCTGATGTGTTCCTCCACATCAACGACATCGACATCGACGAGAATTCGCTGAAGCCGGGTGCCAAGGTGTCCTTCGACATCGAGGAGACCGATCGCGGTTCCAAGGCGGTCAACGTCGCCGTGACCGAGGAGGCTCCGGCCGACGACTCGGCGGGAGCACGTGCGCATCGCCGTGACGACCACCACGGTCGTGGGGACCGCGGCGACCGCGGTCATCGTCGTGATGACCGTGACGACCGCGGCAGCCGACGCCCGCGCGGAGGCAGCGGTTCGCTCGACGCCGGCGCCTTCACCGAGGAGCTGACCGAGCTGCTCCTCGACGCCGACGATGACCTCACCGCACGCCAGATCGTGGCGATCCGTCAGCGGGTCACCGATTTCGCGGTCGGCCGGGGCTGGGTGCTTGACTAGCACCCAATCCGGGTCCGGCGCCGCCGGCCATGTCCTCCCGGCCGTGGCCGCCTACGGCGACGAGGCCGTCGAACGTTATGTCCCCGAAGGTGCCAAGGTCGCGAGTCTCCCGGGCACCCGAACGGATCATCGTAGTGATTTCGCCCGCGATCGTGCGCGCGTGCTGCACTCCGCCGCGTTGCGACGGCTGGCCGACAAGACACAGGTCGTCGGGCCGCGTGAAGGTGACACCCCGCGTACCCGGCTGACCCATTCACTCGAGGTGGGTCAGATCGGGCGCGGTATCGCCATCGGTCTGGGGTGCCGAACCCGACCTCGTCGAACTCGCCGGCCTCGCCCACGACATCGGGCATCCGCCGTACGGGCACAACGGGGAACGGGCGCTCGACGAGGTGGCCCTCGACTGTGGCGGTTTCGAAGGCAACGCGCAGAACCTCCGCATCCTCACGCGGCTGGAACCGAAGCTGCTCGACGCCGACGGCGTCAGTGCGGGCCTCAATCTGACGCGCGCGTCGCTCGACGCGACGCTGAAGTACCCGTGGACGCGGCGCAGTCCCGGCGGCAAGTTCGGCGCCTACGACGACGACGCGGCGACGCTCGACTGGGTTCGTCGCGATGCACCCGGAACCGCGAAGTGCATCGAGGCGCAGATCATGGACTGGTCCGACGACGTCGCCTACTCCGTGCACGACCTCGAGGACGGCGTCATCGGCGGTCGTATCGACCTCCGCAGCCTCGGGGACCCGCAGGATCGTCGAGAGATGGCCGAGATCGGCGCCAAGGAGTTCCCGGGCCTCGACCCGGAGGCCCTCGTCGACGCGGCGCAGCGACTCTACGAGATGGACATCGTGCGGGCGGTCGGCGTCTTCGACGGCACGCTCGACTCCTACGTCGCCCTCAAGCGACTGACCAGTGAGCTGATCGGGCGTTTCGCATCGGCGGCCATCACCGGCACCCGGGCGGTGGTCGGAGACCGGCCGGTCTCCCGCTACGACGCCGATCTCGAGGTGCCGCCGCTCATCGCCGCCGAGGTCCCGATGCTCAAGACCATGGCGCTGCGATTCATCTTCTCCAACGAACGCCACAAGGCGACCCAGCAACGGCAGCGGGAACGCATCCACCGTGTCGCCAATTGGTTCGTCGAGGCCGCTCCCGGAGGGCTCGACCCGATCTTCGTGCCCTGGTGGAACGCCGCGACCGACGACGCCGCCCGGATGCGGGTCATCGTCGACCAGATCGCGTCGATGACCGAGGGCCGCCTGGAACGCACCGACAAGCAGAACTCCGGAGCGCAAGCGCACCTGGGGTGAGGTCGGTCGCCGGGTGCTGTCGGCGTGTGTGAAGCGCCCGGTCATCCCCGCGTCGGGAGGTCACTACACTGGACGCGTGGCAGGCCGAATCCCCGATCGTGACATCACGGCGATCCGTGAGCAGACGAGGATCGAGGACATCGTCGGCGACTACGTCGCACTGCGCCGCGCCGGTGCCGACAGCCTCAAGGGACTGTGCCCGTTCCACGACGAGAAGTCGCCGTCGTTCCACGTCCGTCCCAACCACGGTCACTTCCACTGCTTCGGGTGCGGTGAGGGCGGCGACGTCTACAGCTTCCTGCAGAAGCAGGAGCACATCAGCTTCGTCGAGGCGGTCGAGCAGCTCGCCGACCGGCTCGGTTACCAGATCAACTACGAAGGTGGCGGCACCGCGATCAAGCGGGACCGCGGCACACGCGCCCGGCTCGTCGCCGCCAATGCCGCCGCCGCGAAGTTCTACCAGGCCGCACTGCAGACCCCGGAGGCGCAGGCGGCACGGGACTATCTGTCCGAGCGTGACTTCGACGCCGCGGCCGCCGTCCAGTTCGGCTGCGGATACGCGCCCGCCGGCTGGGACACGATGACCAAGGCCCTGCTGTCGCAGGGATTCGAGTTCAGCGAGCTCGAGGCGGCCGGCCTGTCCAAGCAGGGACGCAAGGGTCCCATCGACCGATTCCACCGTCGGCTGCTCTGGCCCATCCGCAATCTCGGCGGCGACATCATCGGCTTCGGTGCCCGCAAGCTCTACGACGACGACAACCTCGGCAAGTACATGAACACGCCGGAAACCATGCTGTACAAGAAGTCTCAGGTGTTGTTCGGTCTCGACCACGCGAAGAAGAGCATCGCCAAGGGGCATCAGGTCGTCGTGGTCGAGGGTTACACCGACGTCATGGCCATGCATCTCGCCGGCGTCACCACCGCAGTCGCATCGTGTGGCACCGCCTTCGGTGAGGATCATCTCGCGCTGATCCGTCGTCTGATGATGGACGACTCGTATTTCCGCGGCGAGGTGATCTACACCTTCGACGGGGACGACGCCGGAAAGGCCGCCGCGCTCAAGGCTTTCGAGGGGGAGCAGGCGATCTCGGGCCAGACCTTCGTGGCGATCGCGCCCGAGGGCATGGACCCGTGCGAACTCCGTCAGTCCCGGGGCGACGCCGCGGTCCGCGACCTCATCGCCCGGCGCGTGCCGATGTTCGAGTTCGCGATCAAGACATTGCTGACCGAACACGACCTGGACACCGCTGAGGGCCGAGTCCACGCCCTGCGCGACACGGTTCCGGTGGTCGCCCGCATCAAGGACATTGCGCTACGCGACGAGTACGCCCGTCAGCTCGCCGGCTGGGTCGGCTGGGAGGAAGTGAGCCAGGTCCTCGGGCGGGTGCGCGAAGAGGGTGCGAAGATCCGGAAGGCGAAGGGCGCCGGGGACTCCGGGCGTGGTGGTCGGCGCGGTGGGCCCGCACGCAACCGGCCGGAGGCGGAGGCCGCACCGACGTCCGCACGCCCCCAGCCCAACGACCCGCGGCTATGGCCGCAACGCGAAGCCCTCAAGGCTGCGCTGCAGTACCCGGCGATCGCCGGCACCGTCTTCGACTCGCTGCCCGTCGAATGCTTCGACGAACCGGCGTACGCGATCGTGCGGCAGGCGATGATCAGCATCGGCGGCACGTCGTCGGGTCTGGGTGGGGCCGCCTGGGTCGACGCCGTCCGCAACGCCGTCGACGACCCGGTCATCGACCCGCTGGTCACCGAACTCGCCGTCGAGTCGATGCCCGTCGACGAGGACAACATCGCTCGCTACATCACCAGCGTTCTCGCCCGCCTGCAGGAGGTGTGGGTCGGCTCGCAGATCGCCGACATCAAGTCCCGTCTACGCCGGATGGCCCCGAGCGACGACCCGGACGGCTACAACGCCGTCTTCGGCGATCTCGTGGCGCTGGAGGCGTATCGCCGCAGCCTG
The DNA here is from genome assembly GCF_038024875.1 of Gordonia rubripertincta. NCBI lineage: Bacteria > Bacillati > Actinomycetota > Actinomycetes > Mycobacteriales > Gordoniaceae > Gordonia > Gordonia rubripertincta. The sequence goes on along the minus strand of NZ_CP136136.1, from coordinate 4,815,290 downwards.
CTGGAGCAGGCGCTGGACCCGACGGTCGGCGCCGGCTGAGCACCGACCGCGATGAGTTCTCGTCGTTCGCCTGGTCTGACCATCGACCACGTCTGAACGGAGAACACCACATGGCGACGACGATCTACTCGGCAGCGGCATCGCTCGACGGCTTCATCGCCGGTCCCGGTGGCGACATGTCCTGGCTGACGCGATTCTTCGGCGAGGACGCACCCGAGGGCAGCGACAGCACGGCAGCGCTCCGTCTCCGGGAGGGGACCGGGTCCCTGCTGGTGGGAAATCGGAGCTTCCGCGGTGACGATCCCAACAAGGGCACCGACCGCGAGGGCGCCTTCGAGGGTGAATTCCATGGACCGACAGTCGTTCTCACGCACAACCCGCCCGCCGAGCCCGTGGAGGGCGTCACCTTCGTCTCCGACCTGAACCGCGCCGTCGAGGAGGCCAAGCGCCTGGCGGGAGACGGGTACGTCACCGTCATCGGCGCCGACGTCGCGCGTCAGATGATCGACGCCGGACTGCTCGACGAGGTCCTGCTCTTCCACGTCCCGGTCTTCCTGGGCGACGGGGTCCGGGTCTTCGATCGACCCGGCGGCGGAGAGGTGCGCCTGACGCGTGTCCCCGGCGAAACCGAGTTCTGGTGCCGCGTCGAGAGGTGAGCGGGATCGGGTGACGGGCGGTGTGAGAGCCTGGATTCATGACGACGGTGTCGATCGGCGATCTCACGGTGAACTACGCGGAACAGGGGAGCGGCGAAAGCTCTTCAACGCCAATTGTTCTGGTGCACGGACTGGGTGAGGACAGTCGAAGCTGGGCGCACACGCAGCGCGACCTCGCCGATCTGCACACCTACGCCTATGACCTCCGCGGCTTCGGCTCGACGACGGTCGGCGAGGCTGATGGGACGCTGGACCAGCTCGGTCGGGATCTCGTCGGGTTCCTCGAGACGGTGACCGGACCCGCGATCGTGGTCGGGTTCTCCGCCGGCGGGACGATCGTGCTCTGGGCCGCTGCCGAGCGGCCGGACCTGGTGAGCCGGGCCATCGTCCTCGGTACGTCCTCGGTGGTGGGACGAGCCGCTGCCGAGTTCTACCAGCAGCGCGCCGATCAGGCCGCCGACACCTCGAGCGACGAGTTCGGCACCGCGATGCGCGACGACACCGTCGCCGGCCTGGTGTCCGCTCACGACCGCGTCGACGAGATCACGGCCAGGAGGCTCGAGGCGGTCGGGGATGGCGCAGGCTATTCAAACGCCGCACGAGCGATGGCCGGAGTGCGCGAGCAGCCACTGACCCCACGGCTTTCCGAGATCCGGCAGCATGTCGACGTGATCGCCGCCGATCGTGACGCGTTGTGTCCGGAGAAGGCCGCGAAGATGATCGTCGACGGTCTGGCGGACGTGACCTACCGCGTGATCCCGGACGCCGGGCACCTGATGAACGTCGACAACCCGGCCGCCGTGACCGCGGCGCTGCGCGAGGCCATCGTCGGCGACTGATCGTCGGCGAGAAAGATCGTCACCGCGTGGTGGGGAGTGCGGGGCTCGAACCCGCGACCTACGGATTATGAGTCCGCGGCTCTAACCGACTGAGCTAACTCCCCGTGCGGGCACCCGGCCCGCGGGAGGAGATTACCGCACGGTCTCCCGGCGGTTGCAGCCCGCCGCTGTGCACAAACGGTCGACGGTCGACGGCGCCGCAGAATCGGTCACGGTGGACGTGAGTACGCCGATGACGTCGAGGGGCTCAACGGTGGCGGCGAGCTTCCGAAGAGCCTCGTCGACGTGGCCGGCCGCCGAATGGCAGGCCGCCGAATGGCCGGCCGCCGAATGGCAGGCCGCGTTCATCTCCATCCGTCCGTCAGGGCAGATCTGGGCGGCCGCATCCGCGGTGTCCCACGGCTCCCTGATCTTCGGTGCGGTGCGTCTGGCCCACTGGAGGATTTGCGGCAGTTGGTTCCGGATACCGGAACCAACTGCCCCAGCTGTCCCTTCGCTGACCTGCCGTTTTGTTGTCCGGCGGCGGCATGCGCTAGAGTCTGTCCTCGGTTCAAGTGATGCGTTCACGACGCCTCGCGGGGACCAGAGCAATCCCCCATAGCTCAATTGGCAGAGCATTCGACTGTTAATCGAACGGTTACTGGTTCGAGTCCAGTTGGGGGAGCAAACGAGAAGCCCGCCCCTGCGAAAGCAGGCGGCGGGTTTTTTCGTCGGCGCACACAAACCCGCCCTCTTTCGGCAGAATCAACACCTTCGCGGGGGTTTGCGGTTGGTGCGCGGACGGGTCAGGCCTTCGCCCTGTGCCGGTAGTCGTACTCCGCCTGCGCCTCGCGCACCGTCGGCATGCTGTCCTGCACCAAGTCGATGAGTCCTTGCAACTGGTCGGCGACCTGCCGGCCGAGCGGGGTGAGGTGGTACTCGACCTTCGGCGGGATCGCCTCCAGGACGGTTCGCACGATCATGCCGTCGCGCTCCAGGTTCTGGAGCGTCTGCGACAGCATCCGTTCGCTCACGCCGTCGACGCGGCGTCGAAGTGCGCTGAACCGATAGTTGCTCTCGCCCAACGCGATCAGGACCAGGCTGCCCCAGCGCCCGGTGACCGTCTGCAGAGTCGACCTCGACGAGCAGTCGCGTGCGAAGACGTCCGCCTCGAGGGACTGGTCGTCGTGGTCGGGCATGGCCTCAGGTTAGCGAAGGTCACACCGATTGGCTAACCAACCGTATTGCACTTACGAAAAGTAAGTGGGTACTGTCTCGGGGACAGACCATGACGACGAGGGAGAACGACCATGACGATTGCAGTGACGGGTGCGACGGGGCAGCTCGGTGGACTGGTGATCGGCGAGCTGCTCGCACGGGGAGTCCCGGCCGCGGACATCGTGGCGATCGTGCGGGATGAGGCGAAGGCCGACGACCTTGCGTCGAAGGGCGTCCAGATCCGCGTCGCCTCCTATGACGACCCGGAGGCACTTCGACGCGCACTCGACGGTGTCGACAAGCTGCTCCTGATCTCGGGTTCGGAGGTCGGACGTCGAGTTCCGCAGCACACCAACGTGATCGAGGCCGCGGAAGCCGGGGGCGTCGGGCTGATCGCCTACACGAGCCTCCTCAATGCCGCGACGAGCGGACTCGGGCTGGCGCCCGAACACGTCGCCACCGAGAAGCGTCTCACCGAGTCGTCGATCCCCGCGGTCTTCCTCCGCAACGGTTGGTACTGGGAGAACTACCTGCAGGCCATCGGGCAGGCTGCCGCCACCGGCGCACTGTTCGGTGCGGCCGGCGAGGGCAAGGTTGCCGGTGCGGCCCGCGCCGACTACGCGGCTGCCGCCGCTGCGGTCCTCACCGCTGACGCCGACCAGGGTGGCAAAATCTACGAGCTCGGCGGCGACGAGCGCATCACCTACGCCGACCTCGCGAAGATCATCGGCGAAGCGGCCGGTAAGACCGTCGAATACCGGGACCTGCCCGAGGCCGAGTATGCGAAGGTGCTCGCCGACAACGGCGTCCCAGAGCAGTTCGCCGCCGTGCTGGCGGGCTCCGATGCCGGCATCGCCCGCGGCGAGCTCGACACCACGTCCGGTGACCTTCAGGCGCTCATCGGCCGGTCGTCGACGCCGGTCGCCGAGATCGTCCGAGTCGCTACCGCCTGACACTGCTCCGCACCGATGAGTTTCGCTGCGGCGTCGAGTCTGTCCTGGTTGGATTGGCCGACGACGACAGGAGCGGAAAAACATGCCGCAGCTACTCAGAGTGCAGAACTTCGCGGTCTCGCAGGACGGGATCGGTGCCGGCGAGAACCAGACCTTCGAGCGGCCGTTCGGTGACACCGTCGAACCCTGGGAACTGATGTCCTGGGCAGGGGCCACCGCGAGCTGGCCCAACCGCACCGATCCCGGCGGCACCCGCGGACTCGACGACTACTTCACCCGCGACTTCACCCACAACATCGGTGCGGAGATCATGGGCCGCAACAAGTTCGGGCACCAGCGAGGTCCGTGGACCGACCATGACTGGCTGGGGTGGTGGGGCGACGAGCCGCCGTTCCACACCCCGGTCTTCGTCCTGACCCATCACCTCCGACCGTCCTTCACGTTGGGTGAGACCACATTCCACTTTCTCGACGCCACACCGGCCGAGGCGGCGGAGAAGGCGAAGGCCGCGGCCGACGGCAAGGACGTCCGGATCGGCGGGGGAGTCAGCACCGTCCGGGAGTTCCTCGACGCCGATCTCATCGACACGCTGCACATCGCGGTCGCACCCGTCACCTACGGAAACGGACTGCGGCTGTGGAACTCGCCCGCCGAGTTGGAGGACCGTTTCGAGCACGAAGTGGTCCCGAGTCCGAGCGGGGTCACCCACCACTTGTTCTGGCGGAAGTAGTTTTTCGCCAACTCCCGGAATGTGCGCGTCGACCGGCGTAGTTGTAGGGGTCATGACCGAACTCGCCGACAAGGCCAAGACCCTGCTCGAACTCCACCGGCCCGGAGACCCGGTGATCCTGCCGACGGTGTGGGACGCATGGTCGGCGAATCTGGCGGTGTCCGCGGGATTCACCGCACTCACCGTCGGTAGTCACCCGGTGTCGGACTCGATCGGCAAACCCGACAACGAGGGCATCACCTTCGGGGAACTCACGACGCGGATCAAACAGATCACCGCAGCGGTCGACGTCCCGATCTCCGTCGACATCGAATCCGGCTACGGCGAAGACCCCAAGACGCTGATCGACGGCCTCATCGACGCCGGTGCTGTCGGCCTCAACATCGAGGACACCGTCCACAGCGAGGGCGGCCGACTCCGCGAGGCGCAGGAGCACGCCGACTTCGTGGGCGCCCTGCGGGCGGCGTCGGACGCCACCGATGTCCACGTCGTCGTCAACGCCCGCACCGACCTGTTTCTCAAGCAGGTCGGCGACGAATCCGACCGCGTCGACCGCGCCATCGCCCGGATGAAGCTGTGTGCAGAGGCCGGTGCCGACGTGCTCTATCCCGTCGGTTTCCACGACGACGCCACGCAGAAGCGGCTCGCGGACGAACTTCCGCTCCCGGTCAACGCCATCGGGCACCCGACCAAGAACAACAAGGCGGCACTCGCCGCGCTCGGCGTCGGACGCGTGAGCTTCGGCCCGCTGTTCCAGATGGTGCTCGCCGAACGCGCCGCCGAGGTTCTCGCTCCCTGGAAGTAGGGACGACCGGCGCGAATCGGGCGCGAACTGTCAGACGCCGGGTCTACCGTCGGGGCATGGCACTCACCAAGAACGAAAGAGAAGCGTTTCTGGCAGAACCACACGTCGCGGCGTTGTCCGTCGAGGCCGAGCCCGGGAGGGCGCCGCTGACGGTGCCGATCTGGTACCAGTACGAGCCCGGCGGCCGGCCATGGCTGCTCACCGGCACAGAGTCGCGGAAGCTGAACCTCATCCGGGCGGCGGGGCGGTTCACCCTCATGGTCGACGAGGTGTCGCCGCGCCTCATGTACGTCTCGGTGTCCGGCGATGCCGTCGACATGGTCGCCGGAACCCGGGACGACCTGCGCGAGATGGCATCTCGTTACCTTCCGCAGCAGGCCGTCGAACCGTACATCGAGATGGCCGAGAAGGAACACGGTCCGCAGACCAAGGTGTACCTCGACCCTCAGCAGTGGGTGTCGCTGAACCTCGGCAGCCTCGGCGACCTGCCGGTGGTATGACGCCGGACACAAAGCGCGAGGCGGCATCGCTACATTGAACCCATGCCGAAGCCTCGTCAGACCTCCGACGCCCCCGACGCCAGCATGGCGACGACAGACGTCGAAGACGGCGTGACCCCGCTCGACGGCAACGAGTTCCTGCAGGCCAACCGCACGAACCGGGAGAAGTATCGGGCCGAGGCGGAGGCCAAGGCCGCGAAAGCGGCCCGCAAGGCGGCCCGTCGCGGGGAGGCGGTCGATGCCGACGCCGCGCTCGAGGACTCGATCGACTCCGACGAGACGGTCGCGAATGACCGCACACCGCGCAAGCTCGACCCGCCCGCGGCGTCGGGCAAGAGCGACCGCTGGACCGGTTGGGCGACGAGTCTCGGCAAGAAGACCTGGGCAGTCCTCGCACTGGTGGCGGTTGCCGTCATCCTCGCGGCGTCGACCGCGGTGTTGGCCGTCGCCTACGTCGATGCCGACCGTCGGGCAGGCACTGCGGCCGGCGCGATCGACTCGACGATCCTCGACACCGCACGCAAGTACGCCGCCGAGATCACCACCTACAACTCGGCCGACTACTCCGACCTCGACCGCAGAATCCGCGAGATCTCCACTCCCGCGTTCACCCAGACCTACATCGAGTCCTCGCAGGACGCCCGAAAGGGCTCCACCGAGGCAGCGGCCGTGTCGACCGCGAAGGCCGACAACGCCGGCATCATGTCGCTCGACGACGAGAAAGCCGTCGTGCTCGTGACACTCGACCAGACCGTCAAGTCGCCGCAGACCGCACAGGAGTTCCCCGACGGGTTCCCGTACCAGACACGCGTCAAGGTGACCCTGGTGCAGCAGGACGGCCGCTGGCTGATGGACGACTTCGCGGTGCTGTAGGAGTTACGTTCCCGCCCAGCAGAATTCGCACCGACAGCGCCTCGATGCGTTCGGGGGAGGGTTGTGGCCGCAGCCGCGACAGGTCGGTGACGACGTTGAGTGCGGCGTGCACCAGGAACCGCGCGTGGGTGATCGGGAGGTTCGCTCGCTCGCGACTCATCCAGGTCGCCCATTCATCGACGGTGATGCGTTGCTGATGGCGCAGCGCATCCCGGGCCTCAGGCGTGGCGTGTCCGATCTCGGTCTCGTAGACGCTGATCAGATCGGTTGAGCTGCAGGTCAGTCGAACGTATCGGCGCACCATTCCGACGAGCGCCTCGTGCGGCGTCGTCGCATCGGCGAGGGCGTCGGAGATGGCGGTCGTGACGCGGTCGGTCGCCCGCCAGAACGCGGCCTCGAGGATCGCGACCTTGCTCGGGAAGTGGCGGTACACGCCGGATGCCGGAAGGTCCGCGGCATGCGCGATGTCCTCGATGGTGACGTCGCGGAAGCCGCGGGCGGCGAACAGGTTGATCGCCTCCGTCAGGATGATCTCGCGCTTCGCCGCCGGTGCGAGGCCGTGAACGGCGGGAGCCGGCGGTTGCACCGGATCGGGGAGGTCGACGTCGAGCAGGTCGAACGCGGTATCGGAGATGAGGGTGGTGACCTCGCGCGCCGGCAGCGAGGAGCGATGGGTCGTCGGGCTGGCCGCGACGCTGGTCATCGCGGCGACGGTCAGATTGGCGTCGGCATCGCCGAGCTCGGGGCGCAGGCGTCGCGCCGCCGCGCGAACACGGCGGTGCTGGTGCACCACGACGTCGCGGACGATGTCCCGGTCGGCCGGCTCGAGGTACCGGGACTCCCACCGGTACAGGCCACCGGTGCGGCGGTTCTCGAAGGAGGCCGCGGTGATCGCCACGAGCAGGTCGCGCAGTTCGTCGTCGCCGGCGGGTTCCACCGCATCGAGCGCCGACCGCAGCGACTGGGCCAGCACGGCGGTGGTCTCCGCGAACAGCGCGTACTTGTTGGGGAAGTGCCGGTAGAGCGCGGGCGCGGAGATCCCCACCGCATCGGCGATGTCGTCGAGGCGAACCGCGTGGTAACCGCCGTCGCTGAATGCTTTCGCCGCAGCATCGATGATGAGTCGCCTGCGGTCGGCCGGACGGCGTCGTCGGGTGCCCGGCGCGACGGTCTGAGACGTGTCAGAGGTCGACGTCCCCGGGCGCACGGTCATGGCGACACACTCTATCCGGATACGACGTTCACACATGATTTTCGGGGCGATCGTCCGAAAAACCCAGCAAGGGGTCTTCAGTGACGAGTATAAGTTAACCAAGATTCTCGTGATCTGCGTCGCACTGTGGTAGTACTCTAGGCGATGGCACAGATCCGAGAATCTGTGTCTATCTGTCCGGCCACGAGTGGGGAGTGCAGTGAGCGACGAGACCAGCCAGGCAATCGTGACCTCGGTCGACGACCGAGGAGTCGCGCGGCTGACGATTTCCCGCCCGGAGAAGATGAACGCGCTCGACACCGAGGCGAACCACGGCATCAAGGCTGCGATGGAGGAGTGGTCGAAGAGCGACGACGTCCGCGTCATCGTTCTCGACGGTGCCGGCGGGAGCTTCAGCGCCGGAGCCGACGTGGTCTCCATCAACTCACAGTCGACGGCCAACGGTTCGTCGGGGCTCGACCCCGACCAGGCTCGCGGGATCATCTCCGCCGGTTCGGAACTCGCCCGCGCGGTCCGCTCGTCCCAGGTTCCGGTCATCGCCTCCGTCGATGGACCGGCCGCGGGCATCGGTGCCTCGCTGGCCCTGGCCGCCGACCTCATCTACACGACGAAGCGGTCGTACTTCCTGCTCGCCTTCATCAACATCGGCCTGATGCCCGACGGCGGCGCGTCGATGCTCTTCACCTCAGCTGTGGGCCGGGTCCGCGCCAACGAACTCGCGCTCCTCGGTGAAAAGCTTCGCGCCCCTGAGGCTCTCGCGGCGGGACTGGTCAACGGTGTCTACGACGACCGGCCCGCCCTCGACGAAGCCGTCGACAAGGTAGCCGCGAAGCTCGCCGGCAAGAGTCGGTCCGCACTGCGCCTCACCAAGTCCGCGCTCGACGCCCACACCATGTCGGGCTTCGAGGCCGCGATCGCGCGAGAACTCGAGGGGCAGACCGAACTGCTGCAGTCGCCGGAGTTCCAGGCCGCCATCGCCGCCTTCGCCGGCAAGAAGTGAGCTCGGAGACAGCGCCGAAACCGCACTCCCGCAGACGCATTCACGACCCACCTTCGTCACGACGACAGACACCAAGGAGACCGATCGTATGACCGCGACCGTCGACACCGTCACCGACCTCGCCACCGAACCGTTGCGCTCCCGCCGCAACCACTGGAACAACCAGATCAAGCGCCACGCCTTCATGAACCCCGAGGGCCCGGCCCTGAAGTTCCAGGGCGAGGTCACCACCTGGAAGGAACTCGACGAGCGGACCCGCGCCTTCGCCGCCGCCCTGACCCGTCGTGGCGTCCAGTTCGGTGACCGCATCCTCGTGGTCCTGCTGAACCGCAGCGAGTACGTCGAAGCGGTGCTGGGCGCCAACCTGATCGGCGCCATCCCGGTGCCGGTGAACATCCGTATGAGCCCGGCCGAGATCGCGTTCCTCGTGAACGACAGCGGTGCCAAGGTGATCGTCACCGAGACGATGCTCGCCCCGCTCGCCGACGCCGTCGCGGCGTCGACCAATGCGATCGACCACATCGTCGTCGTCGGTGGATCGGACAAGGACAGCCACCTCGACTACGAGGCCCTGGTCGCCGAGGGCTCCTCGGACCTGCCCGAGATCGACGTCCCCGAAGAGACCGTCGCGCTGATCATGTACACCTCGGGTACCACCGGAAAGCCCAAGGGCGCCATGCTCACCCACACCAACATGCAGGCGCAGGCGGTGACCTGTCTGCAGGCGCTGCAGACGCGATCCGACGACATCGGATCGTGCGTCGCGCCGATGTTCCACATCGCGGGACTCGGCGCGATGGCGCCGCTGTTCTACATGGGTGCGCTGTCGGTCATCCATCCGCTCGGTGCCTTCGACCCGAACGACATGCTCGACACCATCGAGAAGGAGGGCACCACCTCGATCTTCCTGGTGCCGGCTCAGTGGCAAGCCGTCTGCGCCGCCCAGCAGGCCAAGCCGCGAGACCTGAAGCTGCGCGTCATCAGCTGGGGTGCCGCCCCCGCGTCGGACACGGTGCTGCGGGCGATGAACGAGACCTTCCCCGACGCGCTGAACGTCGCCGTCTTCGGTCAGACCGAGATGTCGCCGATCACCTGCGTGCTCGAGGGAAAGGACGCGCTGAACAAGATCGGTTCCATCGGCAAGGTCGTGCCCTCGGTGACCGCGCGCATCATCGACCCCGAGGGCAACGACGTCAAGCAGGGCGAGGTCGGCGAGATCGTGTACCGCGGGCCCAACATGATGAAGGGCTACTGGCAGAACGAGCAGGGCACCGCCGATGCGTTCGCCGGCGGCTGGTTCCACTCGGGCGATCTCGTGCGTGAGGACGAGGACGGCTTCCTCTACGTCGTCGACCGCGCCAAGGACATGATCATCTCGGGCGGCGAGAACATCTACTGCGCCGAGGTCGAGAACGTCCTGTTCGGTCACCCGAGCATCAGCGAGGCCGCGATCATCGGCCGCGCGCACGAGAAGTGGGGCGAGGTGCCGGTGGCGGTCGTCGTCCTGGCCGAAGGCGTCACCGACCTGGCCCTGGCCGACCTCGAGCCCTACCTGAACGAGAACCTGGCCCGCTTCAAGCACCCGAAGGACCTGGTCATCGTCGACGAGCTGCCGCGCAACGCCGGTGGCAAGGTCGTCAAGCCGACCCTGCGGGCGAGCTACGGCTCCAAGGACGCCGGTCTGGCCGACTGACCCTGTCGCGGTGTCCCGGCGTCGGATTCGGCGATCGAGAGGTTGCCGGTGGCGATGGAACACGGACTAGAACACGTTTCACTTTTGTGATTGAGTGACTACAGTCACAAGCGACGGCAACCCGTCGCTCGACGGACTTCCCGGGGCGAGATTGTTGCCGGGTTCGAACGGAGGAGACCAGTGAAGACAAAGGGCGCGCTGCTGCGTGAGCACAACAAGCCGTGGGCGATCGAGGAGATCGAGATCGGCGATCCCAAGGCCCACGAGATCAAGATCAAGATGGAAGCGGCGGGCATGTGCCACTCCGACCATCACTTGATGACCGGCGGCATCCCGATGGCCGGGTTCCCGATCCTGGGTGGCCACGAGGGTGCGGGTGTCGTCGCCGAGGTCGGCGAGGGCGTCACCGACTTCGAGGTCGGCGACCACGTTGTGCTGTCGTTCATCCCGTCGTGCGGCAAGTGTCCGTCGTGTCAGTCGGGCATGGCCAACCTGTGCGACTTCGGCGCCATGCTGCTGCAGGGCGAAGCGGTGTCGGACAACACGTTCCGAATCCAGACGGCAGCCGGCGAGAACGTCTACCCGATGACCCTCCTGGGCACCTTCGCGCCCTACATGGTGGTCCACGAGGCGTCGGCGGTGAAGATCGACAAGGACATCCCGTTCGAGGTCGCCGCACTGTGTGGCTGTGGTATCCCCACCGGCTACGGCTCGTCGACCCGCAGCGGTGACGTCCGTCCCGGCGAGGACGTGGCGATCGTCGGTGTCGGCGGCGTCGGTACGGCAGCCCTCCAGGGCGCTGTCATCTCGGGTGCCCGCAACGTGTTCGCCATCGACCCGGTCGAGTGGAAGCGTGAGCAGGCGCTGAAGTTCGGTGCCACCGCGGCATTCGCGTCGGTCGAAGAGGCCGCGATGGCGATCGCGGAGACCACCCACGGCGGCATGTGCCAGAAGGTGATCGTCACTGTCGGCGAGGTCCACGGCAAGGACGTCGACCTGTGGATGGGCATCACCGCCAAAGGTGGCACCTGTGTGCTGACCGGCATGGGCAACATGCTCGAGAGCGACGTGACGTTGAACCTCGCGATGCTGACGCTACTGCAGAAGAACCTGCAGGGCTCCATCTTCGGTGGCGCCAACCCGAAGCTCGACATCCCGCAGCTGCTGTCGATGTACAAGATCGGCAAGCTCAACATCGCCGACATGATCACCCGCCAGTACCGTCTGGACCAGATCAACGAGGGCTACCAGGACATGCTGGACGGCCGCAACATCCGCGGCGTCATCCGCTACACCGAAGAGGATTGGTGAGCCCTGTGCCCACCGGCCGGCACGCGGGCACGGGTAACGTGACCCGATGTGTCGGTCCTTGAATCTCTGACGGAATGGCCTGTCGACAATGTGTCGGCGGCGATCATCACCCGCGACGGGGTCGCCGAGGAATTCGGCGACCCCGTTCGCGTCTACGAACTCGCCTCGATCACCAAACTTTTGGTCGCCGAGGCGATTCTGGTGGCGGTCGAAGAGGGAGCGGTCGAGCTCGACGATCCGGCCGGCCCTCCCGGGGCGACCATCCGGCACCTCCTGGCACACGCATCGGGACTCGCCTTCGACTCGCGGGATCTCGAGGCCGGGGTGGGAGAGAAGCGCATCTATTCGAGCGCGGGCTTCGAGATCCTGGCCGAGACGGTGGAGCAGGCCGCGGGCATCGGCTTCGCGGAGTACCTGGCCGACGCCGTCTGCGCACCGCTTGGCATGAAGTCCACCGAACTGTACGGGCCCGCCGGGCACGGGGCGCGGTCCACCACCGCCGACCTCGCGCGTTTCGCGCAGGAACTCCTCGCGCCTCGACTACTGGCACCGGAGACCCTCGCCGACGCGACATCGGTCCAGTTCCCAGGACTCGACGGCTTCGTTCCCGGCTACGGCAGGCACCGCCCGAACGACTGGGGCCTCGGGTTCGAGATCCGATCGGCGAAGTCCCCGCACTGGACCGCGACGGGCAACTCGCCCCGGACCTTCGGGCACTTCGGTCAGGCCGGCACCTACCTCTGGGTCGACCCCGAACTGCAGGCGGCATGCGTCGTCCTCACCGACCGGGCCTTCGGGCCGTGGGCGAAACCGTTGTGGAGCGAGTTCAACGACCGGGTCGTCAGTGAACTTTCGTCACAGAAATGAACCTTTCTCGCACGAGAAACTAGCGCAACACGCGCATCATGGGGCACAATGAATCCCACGAGTGTGATATCCGAAGTCGCGAGGTGTGTTGGGGAAGACGTTCCTCGTCGACAACGGAGGTGAAAAGGTGCGCAATCTGAACCAGTTTGCGGACATGACAACAGGAGTGGTCTACATCCACTCGGCGCCGGTGGCGCTGTGCCCACACGTGGAGTGGGCTCTGTCGTCGACCCTGAACGCGCGCGCGAACCTTAAATGGTCGGCCCAGGACGCCGAACCGGGTATGCAGCGTGCAACAGTCGACTGGGCAGGGCCGGTCGGGACAGCGGCACGTCTGGTGACCGCTCTGCGCGAATGGTCGGCGCTGCGGTTCGAGGTCACCGAGAACCCGAGCGAGGGTGTCGACGGCGAGCGCTACAGCTACGTGCCGGGTCTGGGGCTCTGGCGCGGATCGACCAGTGCCAACGGCGATGTCATCATCGGCGAGAACCAGCTGCGCTCGATGATCGAATCGCAGCCCGACAGTGCCGGTCTCGCCGGCGAGCTCGAAGCCGCTCTCGGTACGGCCTGGGACGACGCGCTCGAGCAGTACCGCATGGGCGGTGCCGGGGCCGAGGTCACCTGGTTGCAGCAGCGGGTCGGCTGACCCTTCGAGACGCGCCCTCCGCAAGCTCCGGGCGATCCTCAGGGACCCGGGGAGACGCTTTGCAAGCTCCGGGCGCTCCCTGAGGAGCGAGGCGGCGTCCTCGGTTGTGAGGAACGACACGCCCGGTAGGCGCGAGACGGGGTTTCGTCGGCGCAAGAAGTGGGAAACTTCCTGACGCTGCGGAGAATACAGACTTCCCAGGGAGCGCGGTGATTCGTCCCGCGAGCTCAGGGACACACGAGAAACGCCACCGGTGAGAACCGGTGGCGTTCTTCGTGTGTACGTCCGCTGGTCAGAGCGGGATGTTCTTGTGACGTCCGCGTCGAGCGGGGGCGGCCGCGAGTGCCTCGGCGATGATGCTGCGTGTGCGGGCCGGGTCGATGATCTCGTCGACGACGCCGATCGACTGTGCGCGTCCCACACCGCCGGCGATGGCCTCGTGTTCGGCGGCCAGCCGGTCGTGGAGTGCCTCACGCTCGTCGTCGGGTGCGGCGGCGAGGGCCTTCTTGTGCAGGATGCCGACGGCGGCCTTGGCGCCCATGACGGCGACTTCGGAACCGGGCCAGGCGAATACGGCGGTGGCACCGAGCGCCCGCGAGTTCATGGCGATGTAGGCGCCGCCGTAGATCTTTCGCGTCACGAGGGTGACGCGGGGGACCGAGCACTCGGCGAAGGCGTGGAGGAGTTTGGCGCCGCGTCGGACGACACCGTTCCATTCCTGTCCGACGCCCGGCAGGTAGCCGGGGACGTCGGTGAGGACGATGAGCGGGATGCCGAAGGCATCGCAGAGGCGGACGAACCGGGAGGCCTTCTCGGCGCTCTCCGAATTCAGGCAGCCGCCCATGCGCAGCGGGTTGTTGGCGATCACGCCAACGCTGCGGCCGGACAACCGGCCGAACCCGATCACGATGTTCGGCGCCCACTTCGCCTGCAGCTCTTCGAAACTGGAGATCTCGGTCTCGCCGTCGGCGGCGAGTGCCGTGTCCAGCAGCTTCTCGACGACCGGGTGGACGTCGTAAGCGCGGCGGGCGGATTCGGGCAGCAGGGCCTTCAGGTCGGTGTCACCGGCCGCGGCCAGTTCACGGTTGAAGTGGCCCTGCTGACTGAATGTCGAGACGAGACGTCGCGCGCGCCACAGGGCGTCGGGCTCGGAGTCGGCCACGATGTGGCAGACGCCGGACTTCTTGCCGTGAGTGGTGGGGCCGCCGAGCGACTCCATGTCGACGTCCTCGCCGGTGACGCTGCGGACCACATCGGGCCCGGTGACGAAGACGCGACCGGCCGGGGCCATGATCACGATGTCGGTGAGGGCGGGTCCGTAGGCCGCGCCGCCGGCCGCGAAGCCGACGACGACGGAGATCTGCGGGATGTATCCGGAGGCCCGGACCATCGCCTCGAAGACCTGACCCACGGCGTGCAACGCCTCGACACCCTCGGCGAGGCGGGCGCCACCCGAGTGCCAGATGCCGATGACCGGCGCCTGCTCGGAGATGGCGGTGTCGATGGCGTTGACGATGTGAGCACACCCGACGACACCCATGGCACCACCCATGACGGTGCCATCGGTGCAGTAGGAGACCGTGCGAACGCCGTTGACGAGGCCGACCGCGGCCTGGACCCCGGACTTGTCGCGAGGATGCAGCAACGACATGGTGCCTTCGTCGAAGAAGTTCGTCAGCCGCAACAGCGGGTCGCGGGGATCGGCGGCTTCTTCGCGGCCGGCCATGGGAGCCAAGGTCGTCATCGCAGTCTCCTCCAAGGGTGTCGGGCGTGGTTCGTCTCAGGCACTACCGAGATCGGCGGGGAGCCGACGCTCAGTAGCGACCGAAGGCGAGCGCCACGTTGTGCCCACCGAAACCGAACGAGTTGTTGATCGCGTAGTCGATCTGTCCGTAACGGGGTTCACCGTGGACGACGTCGATGTCGCATTCCGGGTCCTGGTTCTCGAGGTTGAGGGTCGGCGGGATGACGCCTTCCTCGACGCTCTTGATGGTCAGGACCGACTCGAGCGCACCCACCGCACCGATCGAGTGTCCCAGAGCGGACTTCGGCGCGTAGATCGCAGCATGCTGACCGATGGCAGCGGTGATACCGGCGGCCTCGGCGGTGTCGCCGATCGGCGTCGACGTCGCATGCGCGTTGATGTGGGTGATGTCGGACTTCTGGAGACCGGCGGTCTGCAGTGCCCGCGTCATCGCGCGGGCGTTGCCCTGACCACTGGGGTCCGGGGCAACCAGGTGGAAGCCGTCGGAGGTGATGCCGGAACCGAGCAGGCGTGCGTGGATGTGCGCACCGCGGGCCCGAGCGTGCTCCTCGCGTTCGAGGATGAGCATCGCGGCACCTTCGCCGAAGACGAAGCCGTCGCGGTCCTTGTCGAACGGACGAGAGGCGGCAGCGGGATCCTCGTTGCGGGTGCTCATCGCACGCATCATCGAGAACGCCGCGATCGGCACTGCGTCGATGTGTCCCTCGACGCCACCGGTGACGACCATGTCGGCGTCACCCATGACGATGTGACGCCATGCATGTGCGATCGCCTCGGCACCCGACGAGCACGCCGAGACCGGGGTGATCACGCCCGCGCGGGCGCCGATGTTCAGGCCGACGACGGCCGCCGGGCCGTTGGGCATGGCCATCGAGACGGCCAGCGGGGACACCTTGCGGTAGTTGCCGGTGCCTTCCATGGCCTTGACGGCGTCGATCATCGCGTCGCCGCCACCCTGGCCGGTGCCGATGACCACGGCGAGACGGTCGGGATCGACCTCGGGCTCGCCGGCCTGCGTCCAGAGACGCTTGCTCAGCACGTGGGCGATGCGCTCGACGTAGGCCATCCGACGAGATTCGACTCGCGTGACCTCTTCGGACGGATCCGTCAGCAGCCGACCGCCGATGCGCACCGGCAGGTTGTACTTGGTGATGAAGTCGTCGGTCAGCTCGCGGATGCCCGACTCACCCGCCAGCAGGTTTTTCCACGTCGAGTCGAGATCCTCGCCGAGCGAGGTGGTCGCCACCATGGAGGTGACGACCACGCTCGGGAAGTTCCCACCCAGCGTCGAGTAGTCGCGGAGGGAGGGGGAGCTCATCAGTTCTGGTCTGCCTCGACCTGGGCCTTGATGGCAGCCGCAGCCTCGGGGTTCTCGCTCTCGAGCTTCTGGATGTACGAGACGGCGTCGCCGACGGTGCGCAGACCGGCGAGGTCCTCATCGGGGATCTTCACGCCGTACTTGTCCTCGGTCTGCACCGCGATCTCGACCATGGACAGCGAGTCGATGTCCAGATCGTCGACGAACGACTTCTCCATCGTCACCTCGGACGGCTCGATGCCGGTGACTTCCTCGATGATCTCGGCGATGCCGGCAATGAGTTGTTCCTGGGTGGCAGCCACTGTGTGGTTCCCTTTCGTGTTCGGGTTGATGATTCCGGAGCGTCTGACGGACGTGTAGCCCGCGCGCTTGGACAGATCGGCGCCGGGCGCCGATCTTCCGGGGGTCGCGGACTAACCGCGACCGCTATCCAAGTTCTGCGATCTTCGCGATGTCGCCGGGCTCCTTGAGAGCCAGCGATGGGGTGCCCTTCAGCTCACGCTTGGCGATCCCCACGAGCGTGCCCGCCGGTGGCAGTTCCACGACGGCGGTGGCCGAGTTGTCCCGCAGGTACGCCGAGCAGAGATCCCAGCGGACCGGCCTGGTGACCTGGCCTACCAGTTTTGTCAGTGCGTCGACGCCATTCGTTACAGGCTGACCGTCCGAGTTGGACAGCAGCGTGCGATTCGGGTCGGCCGGGGTGATCTTCGCCGCCGCGGCGGCGACCGCGTCCTGCGCCGGGGCCATGAAGTGGGTGTGGAAGGCGCCGGCGACCGCGAGCTTGCGGATGCGGGCTTTCTCCGGCGGCGAGGCGATGAGCTCGTCGATCTTCTCGACGGCGCCGGCCGCGACGATCTGACCGACCGCGTTGCGGTTGGCCGGGACGAGCTCGAGCTCGTCGAGGCGGGCGAGTACCGCGGCCTCGTCGCCACCGAGAACGGCGGCCATGGTGGTGGGCACCAGGGCACAGGCCTTGGCCATCTCGGCGCCGCGGATCGCGGCGAGGGTGACGGCCTCGTCGGCGGAGATGACGCCGGTGATGGCAGCGGCGGCGAGCTCACCGACCGAGTGGCCGGCGACGGCCGCGTCCGCGGGCAGTTCACCGTTCTTGCGGACCTCGTCGAAGGCGAGGAGGGCGGCGACGACGACCAGCGGCTGGGTCACCGCGGTGTCGGTGATCTCCTCCGCGGTGGCGGTGGTACCGAGTCTTTCCAAGTCCAGTTGAGTGAGCTTGGACCACGTGGCGATCTGATCACGGGTGCCGGGCAGGTCGAGCCACGGCGTGAGCATGCCGGGTGTCTGGGAACCCTGGCCGGGAGCAAGCAACGAAAGCACGTGACCAGAGAACACCCTTTGCCCGCTCCATGTGGGTGTGGAGAAGCATGAACCTTGATGCCGGGTTTTGTGGGGTTCCCACAAACTTGACCTCAGTGTCACCTGCTTCGTCATCAGGCTGAGATTCGTTACCGAAACGTGCTCTTAAGGCTCCTATCAGCATAAATCGTGAATCGGACATGTTGCCAGTGTGACTCATGGTGCAGGAGAGTCCGATTTGTGCCTTAAGTGTGTCAGACGACCGACAGTCGTCGCGATCCGTAGTACATACGCGTCTCGTGGGTTTGTCGGATCGCGGCGTGTGATTTCCGCAATTTTTTTCAGTCTGTACCGGACCGTATTTGGATGTATGTACAGAACGCGCGCGCAGGATTCGACCGATCCGCCAGAGTCGAGGTAGGCCTCGAGCGTCGTGGTCAGTGTGGTGCCTCCCGTGGAGAGCGGACGGACCACCGATTCGACCAGGGCGGCGACCGCCGATTCGTCACCGTTGAGAGCTCGCTCGGGGAGCAGTTCGAGACTGTGGACCGGGCGGGGTGCACTCGGCCAGCCCACCACCGCTTCGATCGCCGCCATCGCCTCGGCGGCGCTGGCATGGGCGCTCCCCAGGTTCGGCATGGTCGGTCCGATGACCACCGGGCCGTCGGCGAAGTGGGAGAGAAGAGCCGAGACGAACTTCTCCGTGGGGCGTGCGGGACCGCTGACGATGGCGACGAGCACCGAACCCTGGACCACCGACAGTGCCGACCGGTCGAACTGTCTTGCCGTGTTGTGGATGGCCAGCGGCACCGACACGTTCTGTTCGGGTGGCGGGGTCCCGACGATGACCGTCGCCGGGGCGTCGGAGTCCCAGTTCAGGGCTGCCGCGCGGGAGAGGAGCTGGGGACCGGTGTCACCGCGGACCACGGCGTCGACGACCAGGGCCTCGAGTCGGGAATCCCACGCGCCGCGCGATTCCGCGGCTGATGCGTAGATCGCGGCGGCGGCGAAGCCGATCTCGCGCCCGTATCTCAGAACCGACTCGGTGAGTGCGCGGAGCTGGGCGTCGTTGCGAGCAAGCAGCGGCAGCCACTTCTCGAAGAACTCCATGGCCACGCGGACCATCTCGACGGTCTGCAGCAGCGTGATACGTCTGGCGAGGTCCTGCGGCACCACCTGAAACGCCTGGACCGTGAACTTGACGTTGCCCTCGGGGTCCTGGATCCACTCGACGAAGTTCACGACCGCCGTCTGCACGACGAGCTGGACACTCGCGCGCTGCGCGGCGTCGAGGTCGCCGAAGTACGGCAGCTGGTCCTGCATGGAGTGGACCGCCTCGGTGGCGAGGCGTCCGCTGTACTGCTTGACCCGCCGAAGAAGCGTGTCCGGCAGCGCGTCGTGCACGGTGGCGGGGGCCGGTACATGGGCACCCCGCTCACCGAACACGTCAGCCGGTGGTGTTGTGGGCTGATTCACTCGCGCGTCGGACACCATCTCAATCTAGTCCCCGGAAACCGCCGCGCCGGGATCGCTGGTCTGTCCGGGTGCGGCGGTCCGGTGCCGAACTAGGCCACGCCGGGATCGCTGGTCTGCTCCGGAGCGGCGGCGACGTCGTCGATCTTGTACTTGTCCGCGGCCTGCTTGGCCACCGACATGTCGATGTGACCGTCGCGGGCGAGTGCGACCAGTACCGCGACCACGATCGACTCGGCGTCGACGTTGAAGAAGCGTCGTGCCGCCGGCCGGGTGTCGGAGAAACCGAACCCGTCGGTGCCCAGCGTCAGGTACGTGCCGGGCAGGTAGGCGCGGATCTGCTCCTGGACGCCGCGCATGTAGTCGCTGACGCCGACGAACGGTCCGGCCGCGTCGGCCATCAGCTCGGTCAGGTAGGCGGGTGCGGGCTCGCTGCCCGGATCGCGCAGCGCCTGCCGGTCGGCGCGGATACCGTCTCGGGCCAGTTCGCTCCACGACGTCACCGAGTACACGTCGGCGCCGACGTTCCACTCCTCGGCGAGCAGCTCGGAGGCACGCAGCGCGTCGGGCATGGTGATGCCGGAAACCAGGATGTTGGCCGGGTACTCCTTGTTCCCCGGGGCCTTCTGGAACAGGTAGCCGCCCTTGACGACGCCCTCGTGGTCGACGTGCTCGGGCTTCGCCGGCTGGCTGATCGGCTCGTTGTAGACGGTGATGTAGTAGAAGACGTTCTCCGGGTCCTCGCCGTACATGCGCTTGAGACCGTCGTCGACGATGTGGCCGAGTTCGTAGGCGAACGCCGGGTCGTAGGCGACGACGGCCGGGTTGGTCGCGGCGAGCAGCGGCGAGTGGCCGTCGGCATGCTGCAGACCTTCACCGGTGAGCGTCGTACGGCCGGCGGTCGCGCCGATGACGAAGCCGCGCGCCATCTGGTCGGCGGCCGCCCAGAAGCTGTCGCCGGTGCGCTGGAAGCCGAACATCGAATAGAAGATGTACAGCGGGATCATCGGCTCGTCGTGCGTCGCATACGACGTGCCGACGGCGGCGAAGCTGGCCGCCGAACCGGCCTCGTTGATGCCCTCGTGCAGGATCTGGCCTTCGGCGCTCTCCTTGTAGGCGAGCATCAGCTCGGCGTCGACCGAGGTGTAGAGCTGTCCGTTGCGGTTGTAGATCTTCAGGGTCGGGAACCACGAGTCCATACCGAAGGTGCGGGCCTCGTCGGGGATGATCGGCACGATGCGCTTGCCGATCTCCTTGTCGCGCAACAGATCCTTGAAGACGCGGACCAGTGCCATGGTGGTCGCGACCTGCTGCTTGCCCGAGCCCTTCTCGGTGGTCTTGAGCGCCGACGACGTGTCGGCTTCGAGGACCTTGGCCTTGGTACGGCGGCTCGGCAGGAAGCCGCCGAGGGTCTTGCGGCGATCCAGCATGTACTGGAGTTCCGGCGAATCCTTGCCGGGGTGGTAGTACGGCGGCAGGTACGGATCCTTCTCGAGCTGCTCGTCGCTGATCGGGATGCGCGTGCTGTCGCGGAAGGCCTTGAGGTCGTCGAGCGTCAGCTTCTTCATCTGGTGGGTCGCGTTGCGTCCCTCGAAGTGCTTGCCGAGCGTGTAGCCCTTGATCGTGTGCGCCAGGATCACCGTCGGCTGGCCCTTGTGGGTCATGGCGGCGGCGTAGGCGGCGTGGATCTTGCGGTAGTCGTGGCCGCCGCGCTTGAGGTTCCAGATCTCGGCGTCGGAGAGGTCCTTGACGAGCTCCTTGGTCCGCGGGTCGCGATTGAAGAAGTGTTCGCGGACGAACGCGCCGTCGTTGGCCTTGTAGGTCTGGAAGTCGCCGTCGGGCGTCGTGTTCATCAGATTGACCAGGGCGCCGTCACGGTCGGCGTGCAGCAGTGCATCCCACTCGCGGCCCCAGATGACCTTGATGACGTTCCAGCCGGCGCCGCGGAAGAACGACTCCAGCTCCTGGATGATCTTGCCGTTGCCGCGCACCGGACCGTCGAGGCGCTGCAGGTTGCAGTTGATCACGAAGGTCAGGTTGTCGAGGCCCTCGGTGGCCGCGAAGCTGGCGAAGCCGCGCGATTCCGGCTCGTCCATCTCGCCGTCGCCGAGGAACGCCCACACGTGCTGGTCGGAGGTGTCCTTGATGCCGCGGTCGTGCAGGTAGTGGTTGAAGCGCGCCTGGTAGATGGCGTTCATCGGGCCGAGGCCCATGGAGACGGTCGGGAATTCCCAGAAGTCGGGCATCAGCCGGGGGTGCGGGTACGACGGCAGGCCGCCGCCCTCACCGGCGTGGCTGTGCTCCTGGCGGAAGCCGTCCATGCGGGCCTCGTCGATGCGGCCCTCGAGGTAGGCGCGGGCGTAGATGCCGGGGGAGGCGTGGCCCTGGATGAAGATCTGGTCGCCGCCGCCGGAGTGGTTCTTGCCGCGGAAGAAGTGGTTGAAACCGACCTCGTACAGCGACGCCGACGACGCGTACGTCGAGATGTGGCCGCCCACACCGACTCCCGGACGCTGAGCGCGATGCACCATGATCGCGGCGTTCCAGCGGATCATCTGACGGAAGCGGCGCTCGACCTCCTCGTCGCCGGGGAACCACGGTTCCGCCTCGGTGGGGATGGTGTTCACGTAGTCGGTGGAGGTGAGTGCGGGGATCGACACCCGCTTCTCGCCGGCACGCTCGAGCAGGCGCAACATCAGGTAGCGGGCGCGGCCGGGGCCGGCGGCGTCGAGCAGGGCGTCGAACGAGTCGAGCCACTCGGTGGTCTCGTCGGGGTCGATGTCGGGCAGATAGGACGCGACGCCTTCGCGGATGACGCGGACGCGGTGTCCGCTCCGTCCGGCAGCACGTCCGTTGGAGCCCGGGCCGGCGTGCTCGCTGGGAATCGTGTCCTGCGTCGCCTGGTCCATCTGGTCGGTCACGGTGATGCCTACTCCCTCTGACAGGCCGGACTCGGGGTGGTGGTCCGGCTGCATGGTGTACGACACTGCAACTCCGATGTTGTGCGGTGTCACCCCTCATCGTGCCCCATGTGAGGTGGCTTGGCACCGGGTGGATCCGGGTAGGCTGCCGCGACAGCGAAGCTGCTGTAGCTTCCTTGCAGCGTTACTGACGAGTAGGGGGAGAGCAATGCTGGGCGCAGGGGAGGCCAGGCCCGGCCGCAGCGGACACGGGGGTGTTCGGACGAGTGTGATCGTCGGCATCGCATTCGGGGGAATCATGTTGTCGGCGTGTACGTCCACGGTCGGAGGTGCGGGTGTCGCGGCACCCGGTGAGGTGGCGATCTACCGGTCGGAGGTGTCGGCGTCGGCGGCCGCGCAGGTGCGGACCGAAGGCGTCGAACTCTGTCGGGAGTCGATGTCGTCGATGGTCGTGATGGTGCGCGGCTACAACACCTTCATCAAGCGGCTCAACACGACGCATTCGTACCCAGAGGTCGGGGATCTCGCCGACAAGGCGCGCGCGAGTCTGATCGCCGGTGCCGATCAGATCCGTCCGAGGATCACCGCGAGTGCGCCCGTCGACGTCGCGACGCCGGCGCGGACGTTCCTCGATTCGACGGCGCGTCTCGAGAACGCGATCCGCAGGGAACAGCGCACCGAACTGAACACGGTGTCGGGGCAGTGGACCCGCGACAAGGCGCGCCTGCTCGAGGTGTGCGGTGAGTACACGCCGGTGCCGGCGGCGTCGTCGGCGACGCCCCGTTCCTCGGGCACCACCACTCCGGCGCCGACGAGTCCCGGTCGCTGAGCGGTTCCGGTGGTCGGCGAAAAAGAAACGCCCGAAATCGAGTGACGTAGGTCGGCTTGCAATGTGAGGCTCTAGGCTGTTGCCTATGCTGACAAGCGAGTTGGCGTACACAGATGCACACACCGGCGACGGAAAGAACGTCCCATCACCCTCAGGAGGTCACGCGCGGTGGTAGCCGCCACAGACGGTACGGGCAGCAACGCCCAAAAACTGGGCTTGAAGGCCGGCTTGGTCGTGCAGGAAGTCGGCTGGGACGAGGACACGGACGACGAGCTGCGAGCCGACATCGAGGACGCGATCGATGCCGAGATGGTCGATGAGGATGCCGACGACGTCGTCGACGTCGTCGTCCTCTGGTGGCGCGAAGGCGACGGAGACCTCGTCGACGCGCTGATGGACGCCATCGGACCCCTTGCCGAAGACGGATACGTGTGGGTGTTTTCGCCCAAGACCGGCAAGCCGGGATACGTGGATCCGAGCGAGATCGCCGAGGCGGCCCCCACCGCGGGCCTGACCCAGACGTCGGCGATCAGCCTGGGGGATTGGTCGGCAGCCCGACTCGTTCAGCCGAAGGCCCGCTCGGGCAAGAAAGCATGAGTGATGCTCTGCCCACCGCGCCGCTGAGCGTCGGTGACCAGGCACCTGATTTCGAACTCCGGGATCAGAACAACCAGCTCGTGTCCCTGAGCGCGTTGCGCGCCGAGCGCAACGTGCTCGTGGTCTTCTTCCCGCTCGCGTTCACCGGCACCTGCCAGGGCGAGCTGGGTTACATCCGCGACCAGCAGCCGCGCTTCGAGAACGACGACGTGACCACCGTGACGATCTCGGTGGGTCCCTCCCCGACGCACAAGGTCTGGTCGGCGGCACAGGGGTTCCTGTTCCCGCTGCTGTCGGACTTCTGGCCGCACGGCGAGGTCGCCAAGGCGTATGGGGTGTTCAACTCCGATCGCGGGTACGCGAACCGCGGCACCTTCCTCGTCAACCGCGAGGGTGTCATCGTCTACGCCGACATGGTCGGGCCGGGCGAGGTGCGGGAGAACAACGTCTGGGACAAAGCCCTGGGGTGCTGTTGGCTGATCTATAGCTCCAAGCCGCGCTGGGCGCGGGTTGGAGCTATGAATCGTGGTGCGCGCAAAGGGATTCGAACCCCTGACCGCTGGTGTGTAAGACCAGAGCTCTACCGCTGAGCTATACGCGCGCGGAGTGCCGAGAGCGTCACTCGCGACAATGAATCTAGCCGGTCGGGACCGATCGCCCAAACCGCGGGGCTGCGACGGGCGAACCTCACTTCGACCTGCAGACTTCGATCGACGTCTGCAGGTCGAGATGAGGTTCGCCGGTCGGCGGCTCAGGCGAAGACCGGCGGAAGGGCAAGCACCATGATCGCGCCCCAGATGACGTGGGTGATCGCCGGCGCGAGGACACCGGCGGTGCTGCGCCGCAGGATCGCGCAGACGGTACCCAGGACGGCGCCGGCGAAGCCGAGCATCACGTTGCCGCTGGCCATGGTGACGAGCACGTAGATGACCGTCGACACCAGGACCGGGTTGTAGGGGCGCGCCGCCGAGTAGACCGACCCGCGGAAGAACAGCTCTTCCGCGAGACCGTTGACCACGGTGATCAACGTGACTATGGCGAGGCTGCCGTAGTCGGCGAAGGCGAGCACCTGGTTCGCAAGATCGCTGACCCCGGGGATCATCCGGGCGATCAGACCGCCGACGACGAAGGCCGCGCCGACCGCGAGGCCGACGGCGGTGCCCAGGCCGATGGCCCCGAGACGGTCCGGGGGCCGGGAGGAGATCGGGCTGTAGGCGCCGAGCGGCAGCGGGCCGGAGACGAAGGCGCCGACGGTCCAGACGACGGCCAAGCCGACCGTCAGCGGATAGAACGCGGTGTCGCCCGGCTCCACGCGCAGCGAGATGCCGAGCACGACCGCCCCGATGACGAGGAAGACACCGACCAGCCAGCGGCGTCGGACGTAGTGGGAACCCGGATCGGGATCACGATCCAGAGCTATCGAGTTGTAGAGGTCGCGAGCCAGTGCAGTCACCAGCAGTCGTCACCACCTTGGTCGGTCGTCAACGGACACACGTCGTCAGGTACGGGCCGGCAGAAGGGCTCCGGCGATCCTCGCCGACACCCTCAGCGTGCCACCGATCGTCCCACCCACGCGGCGTTTGACGCGCAGCCAATCGCCGCCGGCCCACGCGGGGTCGGTGTCGGCGAGGTGGTGCAGGTCGTGCAGATCGCAGACGGAACGGGGATACGGGGACTCGACGGACGCGCGCACGGCGTCGCGCATCGGCGTCAGACCGCCCTCGGGTGGCGGCACCAGCTCGCGGATGCTGTGCTCCGACGCCGTCATCGAATGGTTCAGCGACGTCACGAGTTCCTCGGTGAGCGACGCCGGGACCGGCACGAACATGCCGCCGAGGCGGCCGGCGAGACGGGTGCTCACCCCGAAGACCGGAAGACGCAACCGCGGGAAGCGGACCGCGGAGATGTACTCGTGGAGAATCGAGATGTAGCGCGCGTGGTCGGGCCCGGAGATGTCGTATTCGCCTGGCGGAAGCGATGATTCGCACGCGGCAACGAGGTAGTGGATGGCGTCGCGGATGGAGATCGGGTCCATCTCGTTGGTGATCCAACCGGGTTCGGGGATGACCGGCAGGCGGTCGGCCATGTAGCGGATGATCTCAAACGACGTCGAGCCGGCACCGATGATCACCGCCGCGCGGAGCCAGACGAGTTCCGGACCGTCCTCGACGACGAGCCCCTCGGCGACGTCGGCGCGGCTCTGCAGATGCGACGAGAGCTGGTCGTCGCCGGGCACGAAGCCGCCGAGGTAGACGATCCGGCCGACGCCGGCATCGCGCGCGGCCTCGGCGACGTTGCGTGCCGCATCGCGATCGCCGTTGGCGAAGTCCGCCTGCCCGATCGCGTGGACCAGGTAGTAGATCGCGTCGACCTGCCCGGCGTCGGACATGGCCTTCTTGACCGAGATCGGGTCGTCGGCGTCCATGGCCACCTTGATGACGTCCGACGACCAGCCGAACCGGTCCAGTTTGCGGGTGTCTCTGGACGTGACCACGACCTCGTGACCCTGCCGCAGCAATGCGCATACGAGCCGGGAACCCACGTACCCGGTCGCCCCCGTGATGAGTAGCCTCATGCCTTCGACCGTAGAGAAGAATCCGCGATCCGGTCGGAACAGCAGGTCAACGCGGTCAGGGCCGGGCGGACATCGCCCGTCGATAACGTTCGGCGACCTGGTCGTGATACGCCGCGACGGCACCCAGTTCGACGCGCAGCTCGTCGGGTTCGAGGACGGTGAAGTCGGCGTCGAAGGCGTACATCCACCGTGCGATCGACGTCAGTGAGGTGCTGTAGACGGTCACCTCGCAGCTGTTCTCGTCGCCGGATTCCAGGGCACCCCAGTAGTGGTGGATCATCGGCGCGACCTCGTCGAGCGGAAGGTGGACGCGGACCCGCGCGGTCGCCTGTTGCTGCACGGCACCGAGACCACGGGCGACGAAGGCCGCGGCGCCGCCCTCGGGGGGTTCGCGCGGGGTGAATCGGGGGCCGGTGGGGATCTTCGGGTCCATGCGGTCGACGCGGAACGAACGCCAGTCGTCGCGGGCGAGGTCGAAGCCCACGAGATACCAACGGTTCCCGCTGCGCACCAACCGGAACGGCTCGACCTCGCGTCGACTCTCCTCACCGTCGTTGCGCCGGTAGTCGAAGCGCAGGCGTTCGTGGCGGTGGCAGGCCGTGGCGATGTCGGTGAGGCGTTCGGCCGGGACCGCGCTCGTCGGCGCTTTCCGCGGGATGGCCTCGATCCGCAGCGCGTCGAGGCGGTGCTGGAGTCGCGACGGCATGACCTGACGCAGTTTCGCAAGCGCCCCGGCCGATGCCTCGGCCATGTCGGCGACCGCGCCCGTCGTCACCGCGTCGAGCCCGAGCGCGACGGCGAGGACCTCCTGGTCGTCGAGGAGCAGGGGCGGCATCTCCGCGCCGGCGCCGAGCCGATACCCGCCGCGCGCACCGACATTCGCGTCGACGGGGTAGCCGAGCTCGCGCAGCTTGTCGATGTCGCGTCGCACGGTGCGGGTCGTGATGTCGAGGCGTTCCGCGAGCTCCCGGCCCGACCATTCCCGCCGCGTCTGCAACAGCGACAGCAGAGCCAGCAGCCGGGCCGAGGTTTCCAACATGCAGACATCTTGCCGCAGGATGCGGACAGTTTCTGTCCTTGTTCGGGGGATCGGTGCGGCTCGTGGCGGTGCGTCAATGCGGCCGTGCTGCACACCGATCCCGATAGGGTTGGTGCGGTCCGGGTCTCGCCGGGCGCACGACGCTAGGAGCATCACATGCCGACGACCATCCTGCCGCTCGCCGAGGTCACCGAAGGCTTGATCGCCCAGTGGGACGCGATCGCCGACGTCGCCGCCGGATTCACCGACGAGCAGTGGTCGGCGGCATCGGTACTGCCCGGATGGACCAACGCCGACATAGTCGCGCACATCATCGGTACCGAGAGCATGCTGGACGGTCGCGATGTGGAGGCCACCCGTACGGTCAGCGCACTCGACCACGTGCGCAATCCGATCGGCGAGCTCAACGAGAAGTGGGTCGACCACTACCGCCCGAAGCCGCGGGCCGAGGTCCTTGCCGCGCTCGACGAGATCATCACGGTGCGCACCGCGGCGCTGCAGGCGATGACGCAGGAGCAGTTCGACGCCCCGTCGATGACGCCGGCCGGCGCCGACACCTACGGACGCTTCATGCGCATCCGCGTCTTCGACTGCTGGATGCACGAGATCGACCTGCGCGACGGCACCGACGGATCCGCGGTCACCCACTCCGTCCCCGCGTCGTTGGCGCTGGAAGAGATCGGTGCGTCGCTGCCGTTCGTCGTCGGCAAGCGCGCCGATGCCCCCAAGGGCAGCAAAGTGCTCTTCGACGTCACCGGCTTGTCCCCGCGGACGGTTCGGGTTCTCGTCGGCGACCGCGCGTCGCTGGTCGACGAGTTCGACGGTGGCGACGCGTCGGCCGACGTGCGTCTGCGGATCGACGCCGCGAACCTGGCCCGGTGCGCCGGGGGGCGTCGGGACGCCGCCCCGGATGCGGTCGAGATCGAGGGTGACGCCGCGCTGGGCAATGCAATCCTCGATCGGATGAACTATGTGATCTGACCCTTCGAGGCTCGCTTCGCTCGCACCTCAGGGCACGACGTTCGCAGAGTGCGGTATGGCTGCCGGAAAACGGCACTGATGACGCACTCTGGCGTGGCGCTACTCGCTGACCGTCGCCTTCTGGATCAGGAGGTTCTGGTTCGGCGGTCCGGACTGGGCGCCGGGTTTGGCGGGGGTGAACCCTCCCGCGACGATCTTGTCCAGGACGGCGAGCCCGGACGGGTCCATGGTGCCGACGATCGAGTAGGTGAGCGGGAGGTCGGTGTCGTCGGCGAGCATGAAAAACGTCGTCGAGCCGGTGGCGCCTTCGTCATCGGGGAGATCGAGGATGCCGACGGCGCCGCGCGGGTAGGTGACCTGCGGGATCCCGTTGCTGTCGGTGCCGGCCGACGGTAGGTCCCGGGGGAGTTCGTCGGGGCTGGTCCAACCGGGGTTGGTGCCCTCCTTGCCGCCCGACGACCCACAGATCAGGTACTTCGCCGACGCCCGGTGGCACTTGCTGCCGTCGTAGAACCCGGACTTGATCAGCGAGACCATCGCGCCGACGTTGCACGGCGCCTCGGCCCGGTTGAGTGTCATCGTGATGGTGCCCTGCGCGGCGATCGGGATCTGGGCGTCCACGGAGCCGGTGTTCGGCTGGGTCGACGCCGGTGCCGGTTGGGTGATGCCGCCGACGACCGTGCGCGCTGGGTAGTTGCACGCGACGGTGCCGGCGGGCATCGCCTGGTTCGAGGTGTCGGGGTCCGGCGGATCATCCCCGCCCCTTGACAGTGCGACGACGATGCCCGTAACCGCGAGGGCGATCACCACCACGCCCACGCCGATGGCGATCGCGATGTTGCGGCTGGTGTTCGACTTTCGGGGAGGCGGAGTCGGGGTGCCGCCCCACTGGTTGGGCCCGGAGAATGACTGGGCTCCCGAATACGCCTGGGGTCCTGAGAACGCCTGGGGGCCTGAGTATGATCGCGGCCCCGAGTGGGACTGTGGCCCCGAACGGGAAGGGCCCGAATGGAATTGGGGTCCTGAGAATCCTTGCGGCCCGGACGCTCCCGGCGGCGGACCATATCCGCCGGCCGGGCTCGGAGCGTGCGGCGACCCGTGGACGTTCGGGCCCGAACCCAGACCGCGGACCATCGTCGGGTCGGATGCCATGGATCCGCCCGGCGTCGGGTGGGCAGCCGGCGGTGGGGACTGCGGCGGGAGCGGAGCGTGGGGCCGCGGGTGCAGGCCCGCGGGTGGGATCGGCTGGGGCACGACCGTCGGCGGTGCCTGCTCGGCCGGAGGTGTCTGCGGTCGGGTTGCCGACGTCGATGCGCGGCCCGCCAGCGCTTCGGAGGCCGCGTGGATGAGTTCGCGCGCGCTCGGGAAACGCTGCGCCGGGTCCTTTGCGAGACCGCGTGCGATCACCGGGTCGAGCGGACCGCCCGTCTGCGGTGGGGGCTTGGTGATGTGCGCCGTCATCAGGCCCTGATCGGTCTTCGCCGGGAACGGGGTCTGGCCGGTGACGCACTCGTAGAGCACGCAGGCGAGGGCGTAGTTGTCCGAACCCGGGCCGGCCGGCTCGTCGCCGAACCGCTCCGGTGCCATGTAGGCCAGCGTGCCGAGCGCGGTTCCCACCTGCGTCAGGCGACTGTCGGTGGTGCCCTGGGCGATACCGAAATCGACGAGGTAGGCGAAGTCGTCGGCGTCGACGAGGATGTTGTCGGGTTTGATGTCGCGGTGGACGAGACCGTCGCGGTGCGCGGCGTCGAGTGCCGCCGCGACCTGGCCCAGGATGCGGACCGCCCGATCCGGTGGGAGGGGGCCGGAACCGAGTACCTTGCGCAGATCCTGGCCGTCGACGAGGCGCATGTCGATGAACAGGACGCCGTCCGTCTCACCCCAATCGTGGATCGGGATGACGTGCGGATCGGACAGTTTCGCCGCGGTCTTCGACTCGCGCTCGAACCGTTCGCGGAAGTCCTTGTCGTGCACCAGGTGTGGCGGGAGCACCTTCAGGGCGACGCGTCGTTCCTTGCCGGTGTCGTAGGCCTCGTACACCTCACCCATGCCGCCGCGACCGAGAAGTCTGTCGATGCGGTACGGGCCCAGTGTGGTGCCCGCTCTCGACGATGGATCGGTCACGTCATCCTCGGTTCTTCGAGCGTCAGATCTCGGCCGGCGGTCGAAACCACCCTAACGACTGGCACGCGGCTTCGTACATCGGGCGGACGCCGGACCGGCGGCGATCACGACCGCTCCGGTGCGACGTCGGCGTCCGTCAGACCGGGGCCGCGTGCGAATTCGCGGGCCTTGGCTCCGGAGAGGATCTGCGCAGGTAGGGGATCGCTGAGCAAGGTGCGGACGAGGGTCGCCGACGCGTCGAGCGGGGCATCGCTGCCGACGATGACGATGTTGCCGGTGCGTCGACCCTTGAACATCGCGGCGTCGGCGATGAGCAGGAGGTGCTCGAAGACCGATGCGACGGTGGCGGCCTCGGCCCGGGCTCCCGCGAGATCCCGGCTGTCACCACAGTTGGCGAGATACAGCCCGCCCGGCACGAGCACGTCGCGCACGGCGTTGGTGAACTCACGGGTCGTCAGATGTGCGGGCGTGCGGTCGCCGGCGAAGGCGTCGCGCACGACCACCTCGCGCGTCCCCGGCTGGAGCGACGTCACGACTTCCCGCGCATCGCCGACCCGGATCCGCAGCCTGGGAGCGCGGGGCAGGTCGAACCACTCGCGTACGAGGCGGGCCAGCTCGCCGTCGACCTCGACCGCCACCTGCCGGGCGTCGGGGTACCGGTGGTCGAGGTAGCGGGCGAGCGCGCACGCCGCGCCGCCGAGATGGAGGACTCGCAACCGGTCCGAGGTGGGGTGGCGTTCGGCGATCACGGCGGCCATCTGACGCAGGTACTCGAAGTCGAGCACGGTCGCGTCGTCGGGATCGATATGCGAACTATGCGCGCCGTTGACGGTCAGCAACCAGCCGCCGGCGATGGTGTCGCGCGCGAGTTCGGCGACGCCGGTGTCGATGACGTGCCGACCCGGGGTCGGTTCCGCGGTTGACCTGGCCACGGGTCGAGTCTGGCACGACCGCGGTCGATACGATCGCGCGGTGCCCCTGACTCGTGAGCAGCGAAACCGACCCCCACGACGAGCCCTGCCGGCCGCAGCCGGACTCGTCGCCGGCTTCCTCCTCGACGAGGCCCTGGGTGACCCGTCGACGGGGCATCCGGTGGCCGGTTTCGGCCGCCTGACGTCGGCGCTCGAACGTCGCCTGTACCGCGAGTCGCGGGCCGCCGGCGCCGGCCTGGTCGCGGTGGCCGCGGGCGGCGTCGTGGGCGTGGGAGTAGCTGCGACGGCCGGGCGCCGGGCGCCGGCCCTGGTGGCACTGACCGCGGCGTCGACCTGGATCGCGCTGGGCGGGACCTCGCTCTGCCGGGTGGGCGATGCGGTCGCCGACGCCCTCGAGTCCGACGACATCGACGCGGCGCGCGCTCTGATCCCGAGTCTCTGCGGCCGGGACCCGGAGTCGCTCGACGAGGCCGGGATCTGTCGGGCGGCGCTGGAGTCGATCGCCGAGAACACTTCCGATGCGACCGTCGGACCGTTGTTCTGGGGAGCGGTCGCCGGCGTCCCCGGAATCCTCGGGTACCGCGCGGTCAACACCCTCGACGCGATGGTCGGGTACCGCAACGAGCGCTATCGCGACTTCGGCTGGGCGGCCGCGCGGCTCGACGACGTCGCCAACATCCTCCCGGCACGACTCGCGGGCGCGTTGATCGTCCTGGTGTCCGGGTCGCCCCGACGTGCCGCCGAAGCCTGGCGACGTGACAGTCACGCGCATCCGAGCCCGAACGCCGGGGTCGTCGAAGCTGCTTTCGCCGGAGCCGTGGGGGTGCGGCTGGGGGGTCGGACCGTCTACCCGCACGGCGTCGAAGAACGGCCGTCGCTGGGTTCCGGGCCGGCACCGAGGCCGGCCGATCTACGGACAGCGGTCGAGTTGTCGCGGCGGGTCCAGCGGGCGACGCTGGCCGCGTGCGTGGCGGGGTGTCTGATCCGGTTCGGGCTCAGCCGCCGTAGCGCCGGCTGAGCTTGTCCCGCACATCGCCGTCCTGGCTGCGGGGGTCGGGCGTCGCGTCGCGGACGTCGCCGACCGTGTCCTCGGCGACGGGCCCGTGCCCGATGCGTCCGACGTTGTGGACCACGGTGGTGCCGCTAGCGGCGCGCAGTTCCTCGCGCATCTGCCGACGACGTTCGGCGCGGGAGGCGGCGGTACTCGGCTGTGTATTCGGTGCGGTGTCCTCGGGATGCGTCGCGGTGTCCGCGTCGGCGACCTCACCGGTGCCGGCGGTGGCCTCCGCTGCGAGAGCGGCCCGCGCGGCGGCAGCGCGTCGGCGCGAGCGGATCTCCGCGATCAGGAAGTACAGGACGCCGAGCGGCGCCATGATCCCGAATGCGAGCCACTGCAGCCCGTACGAGAGGTAGGGGCCGGTGTCGAGTTGGGGGAGCGGGATCTCACCCAGGGAGCCCGGCCGGTCCGGGGACAGCTGCAGGTAGAAGTCGTCCATCGACGTACCGGTCGCGGTCCCGACCAGACCAGGGTTGATCGACGGGACCGTCAGCACGCCGTTGTCGGCGAGGGAGCCGCGGTCGGCGCTGACGCTTTCCGCCGCGCGAATCCGCCCCTCGATGGTCTGCTCACCGGCCGGCGGCGCCGGAACGTCGGGGACCCCGCCCTCCACCGGGCGGACAAAACCGCGGTTGATCAGGAGCACACGATCCGACCCGTTCACCGCGAACGGCGTCAGGACGACGACGGCCGGGCGTTCCTGGATGTTGCGCAGTCGCACCAGGGCCTGCCGGTCCTCCAGGTATCGGCCGGTCACCTCGACCTCGCGCCACTCGGTCGACGGGTCGAGGGTCGACGAGGGCGCCACCTCGGCGAGCGGAGCGGTCTCGAGAGAGGTCGCGGTACGGATCAGGTCGTTGCGGCGTTCGGTGTCGGAGTTCTTCCCCAGCTGCCACGGCGCGAGAAGTGTGAAGCAGGCCACGGCGAACGCCGCGACGACGACGCCGAGGGCAATCCACCCGGGACGCAGGATCGTTCGCAGCACGTGCACGGTGCCCAGGTTACTCAGCACCTGTAGCGTGATCTAATGCGAGACTTCATCTGTCTGAACTGCGGCCAGCGCCTTTCCTTCGAGAACAGTCTGTGCCTCAACTGCAAGAGCCCACTCGGGTTCTGGCTCGGGTCCCGCTCCATCCAGGTCCTCGACGAGAAGGGACGCGCGGAGGTCGACGGCGTCCTCCTCGAGCGATGTGCCAACATCAAAATCGCGCAATGCAACTGGCTGGTGAAGTGGACGGGTAACCCCGAGCTCTGCCAGTCGTGCGAGCTGACGCGCACGCGTCCCGGCGACGACGACCCGGAGGCGCTGGTGGTGTTCGGTCAGGCCGAGACCGCCAAGCGGCGTCTCGTCCTCGAACTCACCGAGCTCGGGCTGCCGATCGAGAATCGTGACGAGAATCCCACCACGGGTCTTGCCTTCGACCTGCTCTCCAGCGCGCAACAGAACGTCATCACCGGTCACGCCAACGGAGTCATCACCCTCGACCTCGCCGAGGGGGACGACGTCCATCGTGAGCAGATGCGCGTCGAACTCGACGAGCCCTACCGGACGGTCCTCGGACATTTCCGGCACGAGATCGGTCACTACTACCAGCTCGTCCTGATCACCGACGATCGTCGTCCGCAGTTCGAGGAGCTGTTCGGGAACCCGGACGACGACTATCAGGCCGCGCTCGACCGGCATTACAAGGAGGGTGCGCCGGAGGGGTGGCGGAAGAACTACGTCTCTTCCTACGCCACGATGCACCCGGCGGAGGACTTCGCCGAGACCTTCGCGCACTACCTGCACATCCGCGACACCCTCGACACCGCCGCCGCGTTCGCGATGGCGCCCTCGGGTACGACACTCGACAGCGTGCCTCCCGGCGACGTGGGCTTCGACCGCATCATCGACGAGTGGCTGCCACTGACGTGGGCGCTCAACCAGATCAACCGGTCGATGGGTCACCCGGACCTCTACCCGTTCGTGCTCCCGGCGCCGGTGCTGGAGAAGATCCGCTTCGTGCACAACCTGGTGGCACCGGCCGGCTGAGACCGTTCCGGTGGACTGGGCGTGGTCGTCAGGCCATGCCCAGCTGAATCCGCACCCAGTCGATCAGGCCGGGGAGCGCGCTCTCGATCTGTTCGCGGGTCGCCACGAAGTCGTCGGTGCCGCCGTAATAGGGGTCAAGCAGGGCGAGATCGTCGGCGGGTGCCGACGGGTCGAACGACCGCAGCAGTCGGGTCCGGTCACCGAGCCGCTTGCGCTCGAGCTCCCGGACGTGGCCGTCGTCCATCGCCAGGAACAGATCGGCGTCGAAATGCTCGGGTCCGAGCAGTGCTGCCACGTGCGCATCGGAGTAGCCGTGGGCGAGCAGTTCGGTGCGGGCGCGGTTGTCGGCCGGCTCGCCGACGTGATACCCGGTGATCCCGCAACTGGTGACACGCACCTTGCCGCCCAGTCCCGCGTCGTCCAGCGCGGTCCGGAAGATGTTCTGCGCCATCGGCGATCGGCAGATGTTGCCCGTGCACACGAAACAGATGTGTAGTTCTTCAGCCACTGGTGTCTACCTCAGCTCGACGTGCCGACGCGCCCGGTTGTCGAGGGTGTCGGGTCACATACCCAGGACGTCGCGCAATTCGGCGGTGGACTCAACCGTCCAGGCTGCGTCCTGTTCCTCCCCGTGCAGAGAATAACCCCATCTGACCAGGACCGCTGAGATCCCGAAGGCCGCGGCGCCGTGCACATCGTGGCTGCGATCGCCGATCATCACGACCGGCGCGGTGACGTGGCCGGTGTCGGCGTCGACGGGCAGACCCAGCTCGGCGACCGCGTGGGCGATGACGTCGGCCTTGTGGCGGCGCGTGCCGTCGTCGCTGGCGCCGGCGATGTACTTGAAGTGGTCGGTGAGACCGAAGTGCTCGAGGATCCGGTGCGCGGTGGTCTGGTTCTTCGACGTCGCGACCGCCACCGTGCGCCCCGAGTCGGAGAGATCGGCCAGGACGTCGGGCATCCCGTCGTAGACCGCGTTCTCCCGCCAGCCGATCTCGGTGTAGCGCTCGCGGTAGGCGCGCATCGCCTCGTCCGCGACCTCGGGTGCGAGCCCCAGGCCGTGGAGGGTGTCGATCATCGGCGGCCCGACGATGCCCGCGACGACCTGAGGGTCGGGCTCGGGTGCGTCGACGGCGGCGAGGGCGTGCCGGAAGCTGTTGGCGATACCCGCGAAGCTGTCGGTGATCGTGCCGTCGAGGTCGAAGAGCAGCACGGTGTCGGGATGGCGGGGATCTGGCGGCGTCAACACGCGTCCATCGTGCACGTAAGGTCAATAGACATGACAGCTGGGTCTGGCGTCGCATCTCCCTCCGACCTGTCCGATCCGGATCGGCACGGCGATCAGGACGCGGCACCCGGGCTGGTGGATTTCGCCGTCAATGTCCGAGGCACGCCACCGCCTTTCGTCCTCGACGCCATCATGCGCGGTCTCGGTGACCTGGCTCGTTATCCCGGCCTCGACGACGAGCGGCGCGCGGTCGACGCCATCGCCGCCACCCACGGTCGCTCACCCGACGACGTGCTGCTGCTGTCCGGCGCGGCCGACGGTTTCGAGATGCTGCCGCGACTCGGCGTGCGCCATGCCGCGCTCATCCAGCCGTCGTTCACCGAACCGGAGATCGCACTGCGTGCCGCGGGAGTGCCCATCACGCAGGTGACGCTCCACGAGCAGTGGCGGCTGTCCGGGGCGCAGGTGCCCGACACCGCCGACCTGGTGATCCTGGGCAACCCCACCAACCCGACGTCGGTGCTGCATCCGCGGGAGTCGATCGATGCGCTGCGGCGTCCGGGACGCATCATCGTCGTCGACGAGGCCTTCGCCGATCTCACCCTCGGTGCCGACGGTGGACTCGAGCCGCAGTCGCTGGCATCGGCCGACTGGCCGGACCTCATCGTGATCCGGAGTGTGACAAAGACTTTCGGCCTCGCCGGGCTGCGTGCCGGCTATCTACTCGCGGCGCCGGGGATTCTCGCGCGTCTGCGTGCGGGGCGTCGTCCGTGGGCGCTGTCCACACCCGCGCTGGCCGCCCTGACCGCCTGCCTCGGCGACGAGGGACACCGCTACTGCGCCGAGCAGGCCCGACGGGTCGCGGCCGAGCGCGCCGAGATGATCGACGAACTGACGCGGATCGGGCTCGTCGTCGTGGCGGAACCGGCCGCGCCGTTCGTCCTCGTCGAGGTGCCGCGCGCGACCGAGGTCAAGCAGCGCCTCGTCGACCACGGGTTCGCGGTGCGCAGCTGCGCCAACTTCGTCGGACTCGGCGACGGCCATCTTCGGCTGGCGGTACGTCCGGTCGAGCAGGTTCGCGCGCTGACCGCGGCGATCGAGCAGGTACGAGAGGAGATGAGGGATGGGAACCGTGTCGACGTCTGAGGGAGTCACCGTCGGAGACGTGGTCGACGCCGTGGAGCGTGCGTATCCGCCGGCGCTCGCCGAGTCCTGGGACGCCGTGGGGCTGGTGTGCGGCGACCGGTCCGAACCGGTGCGTCGGGTCCTGGCGTGCGTCGACGTGACCGACGCCGTAGTCGACGCGGCCGTCGCCGAGAAGGCGGACCTGGTGATCACCCATCATCCGCTGCTGATGCGCGGGGTCACGTCGGTGGCCGCGGACACCCCCAAGGGCCGCATCGTGCACCGTCTGATCCGCGACGGCATCGCGCTGCTGTCGGCCCACACCAACGCCGACAGTGCGCGGCCGGGTGTCTCCGACGCCCTCGCCGATCTCCTCGGCGTCGTCGACACCGCGCCCATCGAACCGAAATCCGCTGCACCGCTCGACAAATGGGTGGTGATGGTGCCCGAGGGCAACGTCGAACAGGTCAGTGAGGCGATGTTCGCCGCCGGCGCCGGTGAGATCGGCGACTACCGCGACTGCTCCTGGACGGTCGTGGGCACCGGCCAGTTCGAAGCGCAGGAAGACGCGTCGCCGACGATCGGTGAGATCGGCACCCGCACCCACGTCGACGAGGCGCGGGTGGAGATGGTCGCCGACCGGTCCCTCCGCGGGTCGGTGCTCCGGGCGCTGCGCAACGCGCATCCGTACGAGGAACCGGCGTTCGACGTCTTCGAGCTCGCCGACCTCGGCAGCGGACTGGGTCTGGGCCGGGTCGGTTCGCTGCCCGAGCCGATGACACTGCGTGACTTCACCGATGTCGTCGCCCGCGCACTGGGCGCGCCGTCGGGAATCCGGGCGGCCGGCGATCCCGATGCGCTGGTGCGCACGGTAGCGGTCTGCGGCGGGGCGGGCGATTCGCTGCTCGGGCGCGTGCGTGGGCTCGGCGTCGACGTCTATGTGACCGGCGACCTGCGCCACCATCCCGCCGACGAGAGCCTGCGCGACGGAGGGCCGGCACTCGTCGACGCCGGACACTGGGCCACCGAGTTCCCGTGGTGCGACCAGGTTGCGGAGCTGGTCCGCGAGGAGTGCCACGTGCCGGTGGTGGTGTACGACACGCCCACCGACCCATTCGGACTGCACAGCTTCGGGTGACGCCCGCAGGACCGCCTGACCAAAGGCCATCCGCCCGCCGGGACGCCGGGACCAGCCGCGTACGGTAGGGGGACTTCAGAACTTCAGAGAGAGGAGGCCGCAATGAAAGTCGACGCCGGAGTGCAGCGACTGTTGCTCGATCTCGCGGACTCCGATGCCGAGATCAACCGACTCGAGCATCGCCGCAAGAACTTGCCCGAGAACGCCGAGATCGCCGAGCAGGAGAAGGCGATCGACGCTGCCCGTGACGATCTGGTGCGTGCGGAGATCTCCGCCGAGGACCTGGGCCGCGAATACCGCCGCATCGAGTCCGAGGTGACGGGGATGGCCAACCGCGAGGCCAAGGACTCCAAACAGCTTGCCGCCGGTGGGCTGGCGCCCAAGGCGTTGTCGGAGCTGCAGCACGAACTCGCCGGACTCGGACGCCGCCGCGCGGTCTTCGAAGAAGAAATGCTGACCCTCATGGAGCAGCAGGAGGCCGTCGAAGCCGAGCGCGACCGCGCCGCCGCGACGATCTCGCACCTCGAGGAGAAGGTCGCCGACACCCGGGCTCGCCGGGATCAGTCGCTCGCGACCATCGAAGAGGACCTGACGCGCGCCCGCGAGAAGCGCGACACGATCGCCGCGGAGATCGACGCCGACCTGCTGGCCGTCTACGACAAGCAGCGTGCCAACGGTCGCATCGGCGCAGGACTCCTGCGTGCACGACGCTGCGGCGCCTGCCGGATGGAACTCGACCGCGGCACCATCGCCTCGATCAGCGCGGCGCTGTCCGACGAGGTCATCCGCTGTGAGGAATGCGGCGCAATCCTCGTGCGGACCACCGAGTCAGGGATCTGACCACTGTGGGGGAGAAGTCCCCGTCCTGGCAGGGACAGCGGAGTTCGCCGACGCGGTTCATCTTGCTCCGTCACGGCCAGACGGCGCTGTCGGTGGATCGTCGGTACTCCGGGCGCGGCAATCCCGAGCTGACCGCGGAAGGTCTGCGCCAGGCGCGCGCGGCGGCCCAGCGGGTTCTGCGCGAGAAGGGCATCTCGGCGATCGTGACCTCGCCGCTGAGCCGCGCCCGTGCCACCGCCGACGAGGTCGCCGCGGTGACCGGCGTCGACGTCGTCGAACATCCCGGACTCATCGAGAACGACTTCGGCGAGTGGGAGGGCCTGACCTTCGTCGAGGCATCTGAACGGCATCCGGAGATCCACCGCGAGTGGCTGTCGGACATCACCGTGCCCGCGCCGGGCGGTGAGAGCTTCGCTCAGGTCGCCGAGCGCGTCGCGGAGACGAAAGACGATCTGCTGCAGCGGTATCCCGGTCAGACGGTCGTGCTCGTCTCGCACGTCACGCCGATCAAGCTGATGCTGCGGGAGGCGCTGGGCGTCGGGCCCGAGCTGCTGTTCCGCCTCCACCTCGACCTCGCGTCGGTGTCGATCGCCGAGTTCTTCCC
The DNA here is from genome assembly GCF_038024875.1 of Gordonia rubripertincta. NCBI lineage: Bacteria > Bacillati > Actinomycetota > Actinomycetes > Mycobacteriales > Gordoniaceae > Gordonia > Gordonia rubripertincta. Next base: position 4,776,115 of record NZ_CP136136.1, on the reverse strand, counting down.
CGACGGTGGTTCCGTCGTACGTCTGGTCAACGACGCTGCGCACTGGCACTGAACCGACGGATGCAGGTCGAAGTCTGATCCTGGGGGTATCCTGGGTTCGCGAACGAGTCGGCCGGGCGGCCGCGGTGAGCGGAACGGACGGAAGACCGTCACGCCGCGCACCGAGGAAAGTCCGGACTCCACAGAGCAGGGTGGTTGCTAACGGCAACCCGGGGTGACCCGCGGGACAGTGCCACAGAGAACAGACCGCTGGCCGCGAGGCCGGTAAGGGTGAAACGGTGCGGTAAGAGCGCACCAGCGGCGCGGGTGACCGCGTCGGCTCGGTAAACCCCACCCGGAGCAAGGCCGAAGCACGCACCTCGCGGTGCGTGTGCGCGGGCGTTACGAGGGCTGCTCGCCCCAGCCCGCGGGTGGGCCGCTCGAGGTACCCGGCGACGGTGTGCCCAGATGGATGGTCGCCGCCCGCGACGGTCGAGAGACCGCGCGGGTACAGGATCCGGCTTACGTGCCGACTCGTTCGCCTTCGGCTCGCGTGCGCCGGATCGGCCGCGTCCGCGCGCTAGGGTTCGAGGCGTGACGCGCTTCCTCTTCGCCCCCGACATCGACTTCGCCGGTATCCGCGATCAGCTCGGGGTGGACGAGTCCTACGGCGACGACGCGCTCGCCGAGGCCCGCGACGCCGTCGACCGGTTCGCGGACTCGCGCGAGGACCAGACCGACGTCCCGTTCGTGACCATCGACCCGCCGACGTCGCGCGATCTCGACCAGGCCGTCCACCTCGCCGCCGACGGTGACGGGTTCGTCGTCGACTACGCCATCGCCGACGTCGCGGCCCTGGTGATCCCCGAAGGCGCTCTCGATCAGGAGAGCCGGCGCCGCGGGGCCACCGTGTACTTCCCGGACGGCTCGGTACCGTTGCATCCGCGCGAACTGTCGGAGGGCAGCGGATCGCTTCTGCCCGAACAAGTTCGGCCCTGCGTGCTCTGGACGATCCGGGTCGCCGGGGACGGAACGGTCGCCGAGGTCCGGGTGCGTCGCTCGCGGATTCGATCCGTGGCCCGCTTCGACTACGCGGCGGTCAGCGCCGACGCCGAGGCCGGCCGACTCCATCCGTCGATCGCGGCGCTGCCGGCCTTCGGCGAGCTGCGGCAGAGCGTCGCGATGGACCGCGGGGCCGTCGAACTCGACCTGCCGGACCAGCAGGTGTCCCGCACCGACGCGGGCTGGCGCCTCGACCTCGAGCCCCACACGCCGGCCGACAGGTGGAACTCCCAGCTCTCGCTGCTCGCCGGGATGTGCGCGGGCACGATCATGGCCGACGCCGGGATCGGGCTGTTGCGGACGCTGCCGCCCGCCGATTCCGAGGCGGTCGACGATCTGCGCGCCGCCGCGACGGCACTCGACGTCGAATGGCCCGAGGGTATGGCCGTGGGTCGGTTCCTGGCGGGCCTGCCCGGCGACCGGCCGAGCACGCTCGCCATCCAGTCGGCCGCGGGCGGACTCATGCGGGGCGCCAACTATCTCGCGCTCGACGGTTCCGACGAGGCGCGTGCCATCCCGGATGGCAAGAAGCGGCACGCGGCGATCGCCGGTCTCTACGCCCATGTCACCGCGCCGCTGCGTCGACTCGGGGACCGGTTCGCCACCGAGGTGTGCCTCGCGGTCACCGCCGGCGACGACGTACCCGACTGGGTGATGCGCGCCCTGCCGACCCTGCCGAAGATCCTGCGTTCCGCCGACACCCTCGGCGCCACCGCCGACCGAGCGAGCATCGACCTCGCCGAGGCGGTCATCCTCGGCGACCGGGTCGGCGAGCGCTTCGAGGCCGTCGTCATGTCCGCGGCCACCGATCGCAAGCCCGCGCAGGTCTTCATCGCCGACCCGCCCGTCGTCGCGGGGTGCGAGGGCGACCTCCGGCCGGGCACCAGGCTCGACATCGAACTGGTGACCGCCGACGAGGTGACGCGGACGGTCGGGTTCCGGCCCGCGTAGGGCGCTTTCCCCGCGGGAGCGTTTACCGCGCGCGTGACCGTTTCCCTCCCGCGGGTGCTAGCCAATAAGCGGGAAGTAATCAGTCCCGCGGGAGAAAAATGCTTGCGCGGGAGGTGATCTCACCAGGCCTTCGTGGCTCGTCGCTTGCGCTCCTCGCACCTCAGGCAGCGGGGGCGGGGCGGGTCAGAGGTCCTTGGCGGCCTTGCGGTACGCGGCGACCGCGCGGTAGGCGTCGGCTTCGAGGCGGGCGTCGAGCCGGCCGACGATGAACATGTCGGCGGGACCGAGCTTTCCGTCGGCGAGGATGGCGGCGAGGTGGGCGCGGCTGATTCGGATGTCGTTGAAGTCGCCGAGAGCGGACTGGACTTTCTTGGCGACCGCACCGACCTCGCGGTACTTCTTCTTGTTCAGCGGTTCGGTCGCATCGATGCTGTAACGCAACCGCTTTGCGCGTTTGCGGATCTTGTGCATCTGCTCCTGCCACTCGGCCGACCCCTCGGCGAGGTCGGCGAGATCGGCCTGGGCCTTGCGGATGTGCTTGCGGCTCTTCGCGATCGCCTTGTCGACGACGACGTTCGCCGGGAGCTCGGCGTCAGGCCCCGGCGGGGGAGAGGCGAGCAGTGCATCGATGGAGTCGAGCAGGGTGAAGTAGCGCTTCGACGACATCGCGGCGTGCGCGGCCCGGATCGCGCGGTCGTGGGTCCGGGACTCGGCGCCGGCGAGGGCGGCGAGCAGTTCGGGGGAGGCGTTCTCCCCGCGGAGCAGGGACTGGTCGAGTTCGAGCTGGACTTCGGAATCGCGTGCGTCGCCGAGGATCTGCGCGAGCAGCTTGAGTTCGGCGCCGATGTGGGCGGTGCGCTCGGCGTCGAGCACCGTCGGGAAGCCCGACAACACGCTGCGCAGCCGGCGGCACGACACCCGCATCTGGTGCACGGCGTCCTCGGCGTCTTCGCGCACGAGTGGGTCGTAGGCGATCAGACTGTTGCGGTGCAGCGCGATGTCGGTGATGACGAGCTCGAGAGCGGTGGGCCGCTTGGACAATCGGGGTTTGTGGACGGTCGGGGTCGACCCGATGGCACGGGCCAGCTTCGATGCACTCGACGCCGAGCGGCCGCCGCCGGCGCGCAGGGCCTTGTCGGCGGCCTTGAGCAATTTGGTGGTGCCGCCGGAAAGGAGTTCGAACTCCCACTCCGCCCACTGCTGGGAGTGTCCGCCCGGCAGCAACGACTGCGCGGTGACGAGGTCCTCGGCGAGTTCGGCGAGCGGCTCGTCGTCGACGCCGAGCAGGCGCGTGACCGTGCGCGTGGTGGAGATGACGGCGACCGGGTCCAACTTGCGGGACCGGGTGAGCGCGAGGACCGGCGTCACCAGGGCCTCGGGGATCTCACCGTCGGCCGGCGCCTCGTCGAAGCCGATCTGCAGTTCGCGACGTGCGCCGGGGATGTCGGTGGGCCGCTTGAGATGCCAGCCCTGATCGGTGCCACCGGTGCGGCGTCGCATGGTGATCTTGTTGCCGGCGAGGTCGAGGGTCTCGGTGTCGAAATAGGTGGCGTCGAGCGAGAACGTCTCGGGTTCGGTCGCCGACACGACTCCGGGGAGCGCGCGCAGGTCCGGGGCCACATGGCCGGGATCCACGTCGAACTTGAGTTCCACCTCGACCTGCTCGGATGCGGCCACCTGATCCTCCTGACGCCGACGAAACGGTGCAGCTGACTCGAGTCTAGTGACCGCGGCTCCGGCGCCCCTCATTCGGCGAAGCGGTCAGTTGCTTCCAGCAGATGATGTTTGATGCCGGTCTCGAAGGAGGCGTGACCGGCGTCGTCGACGATGCGGAGATCGGCGGCCGGCCAGGCGCGGTGAAGGTCCCACGCGCTGCGCATCGGGCAGACGACGTCGTAGCGGCCCTGGACGATGACACCCGGGATGTGTGCGATGGCGTCGATGTTGTCGAGCAACTGGCCGTCGGCGAGGAAGCCGTGGTTGACGAAGTAGTGGTTCTCGATCGACGCGAAGGCGAGGTCGAAGCGGTGGGCCTCGTCGGCGTCCTGGCCCGGCTCCTCGGGGCGGGGGAGGAGATAGCTGGTGGCCTGCTCCCAGCCGGTCCACGCCCGGGCCGCGGCGCGGGCGACCGACGCGTCGTCGGACGTCAGCAGGCGGTGGTAGGCGGCGACGAGGTCGCCGTCGCGTTCGTTCTCCGGGATCGGCTCGAGGTAGCTCTCCCAGACGTCCGGGAAGATGTGTGACGCGCCGCCGTTGTAGTACCAGTCGATCTCACTGCGGCGCAGCAGGAAGATCCCGCGCAGCACCAGTTCGGTGACCCGGTCGGGATGCGTCTGGGCATAGGCGAGACCCAGCGTCGAACCCCAGGAGCCGCCGAAGACCTGCCAGCGGTCGATGCCGAGGTGGGTCCGGAGCTTCTCCATGTCGGCGATGAGGTGAGGGGTGGTGTTGACGCTCAGATCCGCGCCGTCGGCGATGTGCGGACGCGACTGTCCGCAGCCGCGCTGATCGAACAGCACGATCCGGTATCTCGCGGGGTCGAAGAAGCGCCGCTGGGTCGGAGACGTCCCACCGCCCGGACCGCCGTGCACGAAGACCACGGGCTTGCCGTCGGGTTTCCCCGAGGTCTCCCAGTAGATCTGCTGGCCGTCACCCACATCGAGGTGACCGGATTCGTAGGGTTCGATCTCCGGGTAGAAGTCACGCATGGTCACCGAGCCTAGGCGCAAACCGGGGTTCCGTAGAAGTTGTGGGGGTAGGGGGCGTCCACGCCTTCCACGGATCGCCGGTCAGTAGCTGTGCTCGGGGCCGGGGAAGACGCCGCGACGGACCTCGTCGGCGTACTGTTCGGCGGCCGAACGCAATTCGGAGCCGACATCGGCGAAGCGCTTGACGAACTTCGCCGTCTTGCCGTGGGTGAGGCCGGCCATGTCCTGCCAGACCAGCACCTGGGCGTCGGTCTCGTTGCCGGCACCGATGCCGACGGTCGGGATCGTCAGCTTGCGGGTGATCTGACCGGCCAGGTCGGCGGGGACCATCTCCATGACGACGGAGAAGGCGCCGGCCTCCTGGACTGCGATGGCGTCGGCGATGAGCTGGTCGGCGCCGTCACCACGGCCCTGGACGCGGAAGCCGCCGAGGCCGTTGACGCTCTGCGGGGTGAAGCCGATGTGCGCCATGACCGGGATGCCGGCAGCGGTCAGGGCCGCGATCTGCGGGGCGACGCGTTCGCCGCCCTCGAGCTTGACCGCGTGTGCGCCGGTCTCCTTGAAGATCCGGAAGGCGTTCTCGAGGGCGTGCTGCGGGCCGATCTCGTAGCTGCCGAAGGGCATGTCGGCGACGACGAGAGCGTGCGGGGCGCCGCGAACGACGGCGCGGATCAGCGGGATCATCTCGTCGACGCTCACCGGGATGGTGGTGTCGTAACCGAGCACGACGTTGGCCGCCGAGTCGCCGACGAGCAGCACCGGGATTTCGGCGGCGTCGAAGATGCGCGCGGTCGAGTAGTCGTAGGCGGTCAGCATCGACCACTTCTCGCCCTCGGACTTCATCTGGGCGAGGTGATGGACGCGGGTCACCCGGCGCTTGGGAGCGTCGGTGGAAGGGGTGGAGGTGGATGCACCATAGACCGAGGATTCGGACATCGTTGTCTCTTCTCTGCCTCGAGTCCCGACTGGCCCGAAAGGGCGCGGCGGGTACCCGGGTTGAACACGGACAAGCGCCATTGTGTCACCGCAGGCAGGTGGTGTAACCGCTGCAGGTTATGCGATTGGTCACACCGTCAAGGAGGTCCTCTCGGTCGGCTGGGGTAGCGCTGTCGCCCTCGGGCAGCATCCTGGCTGCTCCCGGGCCTCCCAGACCTGCGGCCGGGTGTCCCAGATATTGAGACGACGTCGGCAAACCTGCAGCACAAAGAGCTGGTGTTGCGCGTGTAACACAGATTTAACAGCCGACTTCTAATGTCGGCGACCATGGATCGCCAAAAGGAATTCGTGCTGCGGACCCTCGAAGAGCGCGACATTCGCTTCGTCCGACTGTGGTTCACCGACGTACTCGGTTATCTGAAGTCCGTGGCGATCGCGCCGGCCGAACTCGAGGGTGCCTTCTCCGAGGGCATCGGCTTCGACGGCTCGGCCATCGAGGGCTTCTCCCGCGTGTCGGAGGCCGACACCGTCGCCAAGCCCGACCCGTCGACCTTCCAGATCCTGCCGTGGACCACCTCGGCCGGCCGCCACCACTCGGCTCGCATGTTCTGCGATATCGCGATGCCCGACGGCACCCCGAGCTGGGCCGATTCCCGCCACGTGCTGCGTCGCCAGCTCAACAAGGCCGCCGACCTCGGCTTCAGCTGCTACGTACACCCCGAGATCGAGTTCTTCCTCCTCAAGGACTCGCCGCTCGACGGTTCGGTGCCGACCCCGGCCGACACCGGTGGTTACTTCGACCAGGCCGTCCACGACGCCGCACCCAACTTCCGTCGACACGCCATCGAGGCTCTCGAGTCCATGGGCATCTCGGTCGAGTTCTCCCACCATGAGGGCGCGCCGGGCCAGCAGGAGATCGACCTCCGCTACGCCGACGCGCTGTCGATGGCCGACAACGTGATGACCTTCCGCTACCTCATCAAGGAGGTGGCGATTAACGAGGGCGTGTGGGCGACCTTCATGCCGAAGCCGTTCAGCGAACACCCCGGCTCGGCGATGCACACTCACATGAGCCTGTTCGAGGGCGACATCAACGCCTTCCACAACCCCGACGACCCGATGCAGCTGTCGGCGACCGGCAAGAAGTTCATCGCCGGCATCCTGCACCACGCGTCGGAGATCAGCGCCGTCACCAACCAGTGGGTCAACAGCTACAAGCGACTCATCCACGGAGGTGAGGCCCCGACCGCCGCGACCTGGGGCGGTGCCAACCGGTCCGCGCTCATCCGCTTGCCGCTGTACACACCCAACAAGGCGTCGTCGCGCCGCATCGAGGTGCGCAGCCCGGACTCGGCCTGCAACCCGTACCTGACCTTCGCGGTCCTGCTGGCCGCCGGCCTGAAGGGCATCGAGGAGGGTTACGAACTCCCCGACGAGGCCGAGGACGACGTCTGGGCCCTCACGCCGGCCGAGCGCCGGGCGATGGGGTACCAGGAACTGCCCGGCAGCCTGGCCGACGCGCTCACCAAGATGGAGAACTCGGAACTCGTCGCGGAAGCCCTCGGCGAGCACGTCTTCGACTATTTCCTGCGCAACAAGTGGAGTGAGTGGACGGGCTACCGCAGCATGGTCACCCCCTACGAGCTGAAGAACTACCTGCCGCTGTAAGGGACCGGGCCCGGTCGTTAGGGACCGCGATGTCGTCTCCGGTGATCCGTATCGCTATTTTTGTGATGTGACACGACGACCGGGACGCAGCGCGGTACCCAGTGCAGGACGGTTGGGTCTGCTCGACACCTCCGCGCCGCAGCATCTTGCCGAACTCGGCTGGAACACGCCCGAGTCCGTCGACGTGCTGTGGGCGCTGTCGCGCGCACCCGACGCCGACCTCGCGCTCCGGACGCTCGTCCGCCTGCGCGGAGCGGTCGAGGGCGAGTGGTCCGAGATCGACTCGACGCTGCGCACGAACAAATCGTTTCGAGGACGTCTGTTCGGTGTCATCGGCTCCTCCGACGCCCTGGCCGATCATCTCGTCGCCGAGCCGTCGGCCTGGCGTCTGCTGCTCGCCGACGAGTTGCCCGGCCGCGACGAGGTCGACCGTCGGATGCTCGAATCCGTCGGCGCCGAAACCGTGCCGGGCGAGGTCGAGAAGGGTAACCGCGTCTATCGCGCGAAGCTCACCGGACCGAAGTCCGTCGTCGCGCTCCGTCTCGCGTACCGCAACCTGCTCCTGCAGTTGGCCGCGCACGATGTCGCCTCCACGGTCGAGGACGAACCGGTCATGTGGCTCCCGGAGGTGGGCGCCTACCTGTCCGACCTCGCCGACGCCGCACTGACGGCGGCACTCGCCGTCGCCTTCACCGAGGTGTGCGGCGACGGTCCGATCCCGGTCCGCATCGCCGTGATCGCGATGGGCAAATGCGGTGCGCGCGAACTGAACTATGTCAGCGACGTGGACGTCATCTTCGTCAGCGACCCGGCCGACGGTGTCGCCTCACGGATCGCGGGCGAGATGATGCGGATCGGTTCGCTGGCCTTCTTCGAGGTCGACGCCGCGCTGCGCCCGGAGGGCAAGTCCGGCGCGCTGACCCGCACGCTGGATTCCCATGTCGCGTACTACGAGCGGTGGGCCAAGACCTGGGAGTTCCAGGCGCTGCTGAAGTCCCGCGCGATGACCGGCGACATGGAGCTGGCGAACGAGTACATCGCGGCGGTCAAGCCGATGGTGTGGAAGGCCGCCGAGCGCCCCGACTTCGTGCCCGAGGTGCAGAAGATGCGGCGCCGCGTCGAATCACTGGTCCCGGAGGGAGAGCGCGAGCGCAATCTCAAACTGGGACAGGGGAGTCTGCGCGACGTCGAGTTCGCGGTGCAACTGCTGCAGATGGTCCACGGCCGCGTCGACGAAGAACTCCGGGTGATGCCGACGGTCGACGCCCTCGCGGCACTGACCGCCGGTGGGTACGTCGGCCGCGACGACGGCGCCAATCTCAGTGCGTCGTACCAGTTCCTGCGACTGCTCGAACATCGGTTGCAGCTGCAGAAGTTGAAGCGGACCCACCTGCTCCCGAAGCCCGACGACACCGAGGGGCTGCGCTGGCTGGCACGGGCGGCCCACATCCGTCGCGAGGGTGAGCTCGACGCGACCGGCGTGCTGCGCGAACAGATCCGCCATCAGACCCTCCGCGTCCGGCGGCTGCACCAGAAGCTGTTCTACCGTCCGCTGCTCGAGGCGGTCACCCGGTTCAAGCCCGACGAGCTGACGCTGAGTGACGAGTCGGCCGAGAGGCGCCTGGCCGCACTGGGTTACGCGATGCCCGACCGCGCGCTCAGTCACATCCGGGCGTTGTCGAACGCGCCCGGGCGCCGCGGTCAGATCCAGCTGCTGATCCTCCCGCAGTTGCTCGAACACATCGGTGACACACCGGATCCCGACGCCGGTCTGCTCAACTATCGCCGGTTGTGCGAGGCGCTCGAGGACAAGGACTGGTTCCTCCGGCTGCTCCGCGACGACGGGGTGGTCGCCGAGCGGCTGATGAAGGTGCTCGGCACCTCGGAGTTCATCGCCAACATGCTGATGCGCTCGCCCGAGGTGATCCACCAGTACTCCGACGGCCCGGACGGGCCGAAGCTGTGCGCCATCCGGCCCGAGGACGTGGCGAAGGGGCTCATCGCCTCGACCGTGCGCCAGGAGGACATGAAACGTGCCGTCGCCGTTGCGCGTTCGCACCGTCGTGCCGAGCTCGTGCGGGTTGCGTCGGCCGACGTGCTCGGTCTCATGGACGTGCCGACCGTGTGCAAGGCGCTGTCCAGCGTGTGGGCCGCGGTCCTCAACGCCGCACTCACCGTGGCGATCGACATCTCCGAGCGGGACCGCGGCAAGCCCGCGCCCGCACGCATCGCCGTGATCGGGATGGGGCGGCTCGGCGGCGGTGAGCTCGGCTACGGCTCGGACGCCGACGTCCTGTTCGTCTGCCAGCCGAACCGCGACACCGACGAATCCGAGGCGGTGAAGTGGTCGCAGACGATTGCCGAGACCGTCCGCTCCGCACTCGGCAGCCCCAGTGCCGACCCGCCGCTCGAGGTCGACACCGGACTGCGTCCCGAGGGGCGCAACGGCCCGGTCGTGCGCACCCTGGCCGCCTACTCCGCGTACTACGCCCAGTGGGCGCAGCCGTGGGAGGTGCAGGCGCTCCTGCGCGCGCATCAGGTCGCCGGCGACGAGGCCCTCGGTATCGACTTCCTGCACATGATCGACCACGTGCGCTACCCGGTCGGCGGGGTCAGCAACGAGGCGGTCAAGGAGATCCGGCGCATCAAGGCGCGCGTCGACGCCGAGCGGCTGCCGCGCGGAGCCGATCCGGCCACCCACACCAAGCTGGGACGCGGCGGGCTCGCCGACATCGAGTGGACGGTGCAGCTGCTGCAGCTGCGCTACGCCCACCGCTACCGCAGTCTCCACAACACCTCGACGCTGGAATCACTCGATGCGATCGGCGCCGCGGAGTTGTTGTCGGAGAACGACGTCGCGCTGCTCAAGAACGCCTGGATCACCGCGACCAAGGCGCGTAACGCGCTGGTCCTGGTTCGCGGTAAGCCGGTCGATCAGTTGCCCGGCCCGGGTAAGCAGCTGCGGCAGATCGCGTATGCGGCGGGCTGGCCGGAGGACAAGGCCTCGGACTTCCTGGAGAATTATCTGCGGGTGACGCGCCGGGCGAAGGCCGTGGTGCTCAAGGTCTTCGGCGCGTAGTCGCGCGGCTGCTGTACGGGGGGACAGGTGAAGAGATTCCTGTGGGTGTCGGCGTACATCGTCGGCTGGGCGATGCTGGCCGGGGTGGTGCTGGCGGTGTGGCTGCACTTCTATCCCTCGCGCGGGAACGTTGCGCTGTATCTGACGAGCGGGGTGGCCTTCGCGCTCGTCCCGGCGCTCGCCGCCATCACGATCTTCGCGGCGTTGCGCCGCTGGTTCATGCTGGCGATCGCGCTCGTCGTATCCGGCGTGCTGGCCTACACCCAGATCCCGCTGGTGGTCCCGGCGAGCGCCCCGCAGGGCGAGGAGTTCACCGTCGTCTCCGCCAATCTGCTCTTCGGCGGCGGTGACCTCGGTGCGCTGGAAAAGATCGTGGCCGAGGCCGATCCCGACATGCTTTCCCTGCAGGAGGTGACTCCCGAAGCGCTGCAGCGGATTCGCGGCAGCAAGATCGCGCGTCTCCTGCCCAACGAATTCGCCATCCCGTACTCGTACGCGGCGGGCACCGCGTTGTTCACCAGGGCGACCCTGTCGGATCGGTTCAACATCCCCGACACCATCCTCCACAACCTGCAGGCGCGCACCGACCTGCCCGGCGCACCCGGTACGCACGTGCTGGCCATTCACCCGGCCGCACCGCTGTGGGGGGAGAAGGACGGCTGGTTCCACGACATGGGCATCCTGGCCGACCACTTCGCGAAACTGCCCGCGGGGCGGGTGGTCGCCATCGGCGACTTCAACTCCACCTGGAACCACGCGACCTACCGCAAGCTGCTGACCAACGGGCTCGTCGACGGGACGGACGTGGCAGGCGCGGGCTTCCTGCCGACGTATCCGACGGACACGAGGCTCGGCAACCGTCCGCTCGTCGCCATCGATCGGGTCATCCTGCGCGGATTCGTGGCCACGTCGATGGACAGTCACCACCTGCCAGGTTCCGATCACCGGGCGCTGGTGGTATCACTGATTGCATCATGAGCGCCAGCATCTCCGGTCCCGACACCGCGGGCCCCAGCATTTCCCAACGGCTCCGTGAGGCGACCGCCGCCGCACACCAGCAGGCCGAGACGGCTCCCTTCATCGACGACCTGATGTCGGGCCGCCTCGACAGCGGCGAGTACCAAAGGCTGGCTGTGCAGCTGTACTTCGTCTACGAGGCCCTCGAAGCCGTCGGTGACCACCTGGCCGACGATCCGATCGCCGGAGCCGTGATCGACGACAAGCTGCGTCGGCTCCCGAGGCTCGGTGCAGATCTGGCGTCGTTCGGCGTCGACCCGAGTTCGTTCAGCCCGCTGCCGGCCGTCGCCCGGTACGTCGAGGCCATCGAGGCCACGCGAGATGACCCGGCTCGCTATGTGGCACACCACTACACGCGATACCTGGGCGACCTGAGCGGGGGACAGGTCGTGGCCCATCGAATGCGCGAGCACTACGGCGTCGACGCTTCGGCGCTGAGTTTCTACACCTTCGACGAGATCGAAAAACTCAAGCGCTACAAGGATTCCTATCGCGCTCGGCTCGACGCCCTGCCGCTCGACGCCGCTGCCGTGGAACGGCTCGTCGACGAAGCGGTCGCCGCGTTCGGCCACAATCAGGCCGTCTTCGGCGACCTCGACTCGGCCAGCGCCGCCTGACGGCGGCGAGTACCTGTTGGGGTTCAGTTCACCTGGAGCTTGACGGTGCGGTCCAGCACGACCTCGTGGAGGTCGTCCCCTTGACCAATTCGATGCGCAACTGATTGTTCTCGAGTCGGCTGGTGGTGCGAACCACGCGCGGGGTGCCCTCGAGGCTGATGCGGTCACCGGGGACAAGGTCTTCGACATACACATCTCTGGTCATGCGACCAAACTAAGGCCGTACCTTGTGGTTTGGCAGAGTAAGAAGTCACATTTGTGCGGTAGATCACATCATTCTCTGTTCAGGCCCTCGCAATGAGACGTTCGACTCCTTCGCGTATCACCGTCAGCCCGAAATCCATTTCCGCGGAGAAGAAGTCGTCGGAGTTCTGCATCGCGGGGTCGGCGCACTCCGCGGCGAGCACACATGCAAACGCCCTCGCAGACGACGAACGCCCCGTCCGCGAGAAGGCGGACGGGGCGTCGTGGTCGAATGCTGGGATCAGCAGTCGTAGTACAGCGAGAACTCGTACGGGTGCGGACGGATCTGCACCGGCTCGATCTCGTTCTCACGCTTCAGCGCGATCCAGGTCTCGATGAGGTCCTCGGTGAACACGCCACCGGCGGTGAGGTACTCGTGATCCTCTTCGAGGCGGTCGATGACGGCGGACAGCGAGGTCGGCGCCTGCGGGATCGACTTGGCCTCCTCCGGCGGGAGCTCGTAGAGGTCCTTGTCGACCGGCTCGTGCGGCTCGATCTTGTTCTTGATGCCGTCCAGGCCGGCCATCATCATGGCCGCGAACGCCAGGTACGGGTTGCCCGAGCTGTCCGGGCAACGGAACTCGAGGCGCTTGGCCTTCGGGTTGTTGCCGGTGATCGGGATACGCACACAGGCCGAACGGTTGCGCTGGCTGTAGACCAGGTTGATCGGGGCCTCGTAGCCCGGGACCAGACGCTTGTAGGAGTTGACCGTCGGGTTGGTGAACGCCAGCAGCGACGGGGCGTGGTGGAGGATGCCGCCGATGTAGTAGCGAGCCAGATCCGACAGGCCTGCGTAGCCGGCCTCGTCGTGGAACAGCGGCTTGCCGTCCTTCCACAGCGACTGGTGGGCGTGCATGCCCGAGCCGTTGTCACCGAAGAGCGGCTTCGGCATGAAGGTGACCGACTTGCCGTTCTGCCATGCGGTGTTCTTGATGATGTACTTGAAGAGCTGCACGTCATCGGCCGCGTGGAGCAGCGTGTTGAACTTGTAGTTGATCTCCGCCTGACCCGCAGTGCCGACCTCGTGGTGGCCGCGCTCGAGCTCGAAGCCCGAGTTCTGCAGGTTGGTCGACATCTCGTCGCGCAGGTCGACGTAGTGGTCGTATGGAGCAACCGGGAAGTAGCCACCCTTGGGGCGGACCTTGTAGCCCAGGTTGGGGCTGCCGTCGGGATCGCTCGGCGAGGCGGTGTTCCACCAGCCCGACTCCGACTCGATCTCGTAGAAGGTGCCGTTCATCTCCGAGCCGAAGGACACCGAGTCGAAGATGTAGAACTCGGCCTCGGCGCCGAAGAAGCAGGTGTCGGCGATGCCGGTCGAGGCCAGGTAGTCCTCGGCCTTGCGCGCGACGTTACGCGGGTCGCGGCTGTAGGCCTCGCGGGTGAACGGGTCGTGGACGAAGAAGCTGATGTTCATCGTCTTCGCCTTGCGGAAGGGATCGATCCGCGCGGTGGCCGGGTCGGGCAGCAGCATCATGTCCGACTCGTTGATCGACTGGAAGCCGCGCACCGACGAACCGTCGAATGCCAGACCGTCCTCGAACACGCTCTCGTCGAACGCCGAAGCGGGGATCGAGAAGTGCTGCATGACACCGGGCAGGTCGCAGAAACGGATGTCGACGTACTCGACACCTTCCTTCTTGATGCCCTCGAGTAGTTCTTCTTTACTGCTGTACACCGTGCGGTGACTCCTTCGTGATCGGGTGGTCAGTCGTACTGACACGCCACACACATCCGCCACCGAGAAACAGCAGCGGATCTCAGCGGCAACCGTATGGAGGCGAAGTTGCCCAGGCGTCAAGTCCGTGTTTCCCCCGTGTTACACACCCCGGTGTTCTTGGCGACACACGGCTCATACCTCGGTGAACGCACTCGGCAGCTCCCACCCTAGCCCGCCGCGGCGACCGGGGAGGGTGGTAGGGGTAACGGCCCCGACTACGATGGACACCATTGAACGCCGTGGTCGTCGACGACGCGCCGCGGCCGCGAGAGGAGTCATCACAATGGGACGTGTAACCGGTTCCTGGCTGTCGGGGCCGCAGATCGGTCCCGGCGACGGCGTCGACAACGATTTCCGCGGTCAGGACCTCGGCCTGCCTGCGTCCGGGCCGGGCTCGCTGGCCACCGGGTGGCCGCGCGTGGCCGGGCTCCTCGTCGACTGGCTGATCGCCGGTGGTCTCGCGCTTATCTTCGTGGGCGGCAACCTGATGTCCTCGAGTCTCGCCGGTGCCCAGATGGCCATCTGGTTCGTGATGGGGATCTTCGCGGTCTCCCTGTTCGGCTTCACCCCCGGCCAGTACGCGGTGGGCATGCGCGTGGCCCGCGTCGACTTCGGGGCCGAGCGCAACGCCGCCGAGGCCGCCGGCAAGGAGAGCCCGGCGTCCGTCGGCATCGTGCGGGCCTTCTTCCGCCAGCTGCTCATGGTGTTCCTGGTGCCGGCCCTGATCAACGACTACAACGGTCGTGCTCTGCACGACCGCGCTACCGGAACGGCGATCCTCCGGACGCGCTGAGCCGTTTTCACGCCTGGAGCGAGAAAACCCACGACCCCGTGTGGGTCGTGGGTTTCCTTCGTGGATGGAGGGTTTCGCGTCAGCCGCGACGACGCGCGGTGCGCTGCATGCTCTTCATCTTCGCGTTCCCGGGCAGCGGGCCCTTCGGCATTCCGGGGCCGGGGGCCTTGCTGCTGAGCGCGGCGAGACGGCCCTCGAGGGTCTCCATGCGCTTGCGGTCGATGTTGCTGGGCAGCTTGTTGATGTGCCGCTCGAGCTTGGACAGCGGGACCTGGCCGTCGTCGTTGCCGACCATGATCTCGTAGATCGGCGTGTCGCCGACGACGCGGGCGGCCTTCTTCTTCTCCTGGTTCAGCAGCGACTTCACCCGGGTGGGGGAGCCCTCACCGACGAGGATCACGCCCGGCTTGCCGATCACGCGGTGCACGGCGTCGAGGTGCGAGGTACCCGAGACGGCCTGGGCGACGCGCCACTGGCCGCGCATGTTGCCCAGCGCCCAACCGGCGGCACCGGGCTGACCTTCGGCCTTGGTGTAGACGTTCTTCTGCACGCGACGGCCGAACAGGATGAACGCACCGAGCACACCCAGCACGACGCCGAGCGGGATGAGCAGCCACGGCGAGCCCAGCAGGAAGCCGAGTGCGGTGAACACGGCGATGGACAGCACGATCACACCCACCATGTAGGGGATGAGTCGCTTGTCTTCCTTGCGCTGCATCTGGAACGCCTGCCACAACTGCTGGCGCCGTTCCTTCGATGCAGCCTTGCGGGCCTGCTTCTTAGCGGCCTTTGCTTCCTTGCTCACGGACTGCGCCTTTGCCATACGGCCAGTTTACGTCCGGTCGTCCGGTGACCTGCCGCATGGTCGGCAGGCGGGGTGCGGGTGCGGTCAGCGCGCGAGGCGGGCCATCAGGCTGGACGCCTCCTGGCTGGCCGAACCCTCGGCGGCGAGATGCGCCAGGGCCGGCGAGATCTCGCGGCCGTGATGGGCCATGGCCTGCGCGTACAGGCGGCCGGCACGGTACGACGAGCGCACCAGCGGCCCGGCCATGACACCGGCGAAGCCGATCTCCTGGGCGAACTCGGAGTGGTCGACGAACTCCTCCGGCTTGACCCACCGCTCGACGGGATGGTGCCGCGGCGAGGGACGCAGGTACTGGGTGATCGTCAGGATGTCGCAACCGGCCTCATGGAGGTCGACGATCGCCGACTGCACCTCTTCCGGGGTCTCGCCCATGCCGAGGATCAGGTTCGACTTGGTCACCAGGCCGAAATCGCGGGCCGCGGTGAGGACCTCGAGGGAGCGCTCGTACCGGAACGCCGGACGGATACGCTTGAAGATGCGGGGCACCGTCTCGAGGTTGTGGGCGAGCACCTCCGGCCGGGCCTCGAAGACCTCGGCCAGCAGGTCGGGCTTGGCGTGGAAGTCCGGGATCAGGTTCTCGACGCCGGTGCCGGGGTTGAGCCGGTGGATGGCGCGGACGGTCTCGGCGTAGAGCCAGGCACCCTCGTCGGGCAGGTCGTCGCGGGCGACACCGGTGATCGTCGAGTAGCGCAGACCCATGGCCTGGACGCTCTCGGCGACGCGACGCGGCTCGTCACGATCGAGTTCGGCGGGCTTGCCGGTGTCGATCTGGCAGAAGTCGCAGCGTCGGGTGCACTGTTCGCCGCCGATGAGGAAGGTGGCCTCGCGGTCTTCCCAGCATTCGTAGATGTTGGGGCAGCCGGCCTCTTCGCAGACGGTGTGCAGGCCCTCGCGCTTCACGAGTCCCTTGAGTTCGGTGAACTCCGGGCCCATCGTCGCGCGGGTCTTGATCCAGCTGGGCTTGCGCTCGATCGGGGTCTGCGCATTGCGCACCTCGAGGCGGAGCAGTCTGCGGCCCTCGGGAGCGGGCGAGGCGGGAGCGGGGGGTCTTCGGTGCGGGTGCCGAGGCCGGGGGTGTGGCGTCGGGGGCACCGGGTCCGGGGGTGAGGGGGGACGCGGTCACCGGACCGATCCTACGCTCGCCGTCGCAGGCGCCTCGGATCCAGTCGGAGCGGCCTTCTCCCAAGGGGTGTCCAGGGCGTCGAGTACGGCGGCCGCGACGGTGTCGAGCAAAGAGGCCACCGAGATCGGTTGTGCCAGTTCACGGGACAGCGAGGTGACGCCGGCGTCGGCGATCCCGCACGGGACGATCGCCTCGAAGGCCGACATGTCGGGGTCGATGTTGAGTGCGAACCCGTGCAGCGCCACACCGCGCGCGACGCGGATGCCGATCTGGCCGAGTTTGCGCTCACCCGCGGCGTCGTCGATCCACACACCCGAGCGTCCCTCGACGCGTCCGGTGGTGACGCCGAGACCGGCGCAGACGGAGATGAGGGCGCTTTCGAGGCGTCGCACATATTCGACGACGTCGAGCGGCTCGGCGAGCTTCACGATCGGGTAGCCGACGAGCTGTCCCGGTCCGTGCCAGGTGATGCGGCCACCTCGGTCCACGTCGATGACGGGCGCGCCGTTGGTGGGTCGGTCGGCGTCCTCGGTGCGTTTGCCCGCGGTGTAGGTCGACGGGTGTTCGAGCAGGAGGAGCACGTCGTGGTCGAGAGTGCCGTCGGCTCGCTCGGTGGCGAGCCGGTGCTGCATCTCGTAGGCATCGCGGTAGTCGACGGTGCCCAGGCGCCGGACCTCGACAGGTGCCGGGTCGGCGCGGACGGAACGGTGGGTCATGACGCCGGCTTCGTCGCGTAGGCCAGGGCCTCGCGGATCTCGGGGTGGTTGAACGTGAATCCGTGGTCGGTGAGCACGTGGGGTTCAACGCGTTGACTGAACAGAATCATTTCCTCGGCCATCTCACCGCCCACGCGGCGGGCCACGAACTCGGGCACCGGCAGCACGGCGGGACGGTGCACCGCCTTGCCCAGCGCTGTGCAGAACTCGCCGAAGGGCAGCGATCCGGGAGCACTCAGGTTGACCGGGCCGGAGATGTCGGGGGAGTCGAGGAGGAACTCGATCGCCCGCACCTCGTCGATGAGGCTGATCCAGGAGAAGTACTGCTTGCCGTTGCCGATCGGGCCGCCGAGTCCGAGTTTGAACAGCGGACGGAGCTTGCCGAGCAGACCGCCGTGCGAGCTGAGGACCGGCGCGGTCCGAAGCAGGACGACGCGGGTGTCGGGGCCGGCGTTGGTGGTCGCAGCCTTCTCCCAGTCGACGACCAGCCCGGCGAGGAATCCCTCACCGGGACCGTCGGTTTCGACCGCCGCCCGGGTGCCGGTGTCGCCGTAGTAGCCGGTCGCGCTGGCACTGACGAACGTCGGGATGCCGAGGTCGCGCACCGCTTCGGCGAGGACCTCGGTCGGGGTGATGCGCGAGTCGCGCAACTCCTGCTTGAAACGGCCGGTCCACCGGCCGTTGCCGACGCCGACCCCGCCGAGCGAGACCACCGCGTCGACACCGTCGAGGCTCTCTGCGGGCATCCCGATGGTCTCGGGATCCCAGCTGAACTCGTCATCGGCGAGTGCCTCGCGGCGGACCAGACGGATGACCGTGTGGCCCGCCGCGCGAAGCGAGTTGACCAGGGCGTTCCCGATGAGGCCCTGTGAACCGGCGACGGCTATGCGCATCGCTTGCTCCGACGTCGTCGTCTCGGCGTGAGCCTAGAGACCCAGGTCCGCGGCGAAGGAGGCCTCTTCGAGGCGCTTCTTCACGGTGGTGAGGAAGCGGCCCGCGTCGGCGCCGTCGATGAGCCGGTGATCGTAGGTCAGCGGCAGGTACGACATCGACCGCACCGCGATCGACTCGGAGCCGTCCTCGCCGGTGATGACGACCGGACGCTTGACGATCGCACCGGTGCCCAGCATCGCCGCCTGCGGCGGGACCAGGATCGGGGTGTCGAACAGCGCGCCCTGGCTACCGATGTTGGTGATGGTGAAGGTGCCGCCGGCGAGCTCGTCGGGCTTGAGGCCGTTGGAGCGTGCTCGTGCCGCGATGTCGGCGATGGCGCGGGCGAGGCCGGCCACCGACAGGTCGTCGGCGTTGTGGATCACGGGCGACAGCAGGCCCTGCGGGGTGTCGACGGCGATGCCGAGGTGCACCTTGTCGTAGTAGGTGATCTCCTTGGCGTCCTCGTCGATCGAGGCGTTGACGTTCGGGTGCGCCTTCAGCGCCTCGACGACGGCCTTGGCGATGAACGGCAGGAAGGTCAGGTTGACACCCTCGGACGCCTTGAAGTTCTCCTTGGCCGCCTTGCGTAGGCTGACGATCTTGCTCATGTCGACCTCGAAGACCTGCGTGAGCTGAGCGCTCTGCTGCAGCGACTCGCGGGTCTTCTTGGCGGTGATCTGGCGGATCCGGTTGATCTTCTGAGTGGTTCCGCGCAGCTCGGCGAGCTCCGGACGGATCTCCGGCGAGGCCGACGACGACGCAGATGCGGCGGCGGCCGGCTCGGCCTTCTTCTCCGGGGCGGCAGCCGGCTTCTTGGCGGCCTCGGCCGCGGCCAGCACGTCCTGCTTGCGGATGCGGCCACCGACACCGGTGCCCTTGATCGAGTTCAGGTCGATGTTGTTCTCCGCAGCCAGCTTCCGCACCAGCGGGGTGACGTACGGGGTCGACTCGACGGTCGGCGGATCCGACTTCGCGGGGGCCTCGGCCTTCTCTTTCTCGGGCTCGGGCTCGGGCTCGGGCTCCGGTTCCGGCTTGGGCTCTTCCTTCGGCTCTTCCTTGGCCTCGGGCTCGGGCTCCGGTTCGGGCTCGGACTCCGGCTCCTTCTTGGACGGTGCCGCCGAGGCGTCACCGATGACGGCCAGCTTGCCGCCGACCTCGACCACGTCGTCCTCCTGGGCGAGGATCTCGAGCAGGGTGCCGGCCACCGGCGAGGGGATCTCGGTGTCGACTTTGTCGGTGGAGACCTCGAGCAGCGGTTCGTCGGCGGCGACCTCGTCACCGACGGCCTTGAGCCAGTTGGTCACGGTGCCCTCGGTGACGGACTCGCCGAGCGCGGGCATCAGCACGTCCGTGCCCTCGGCCGAGCCGGAACCGGTGTCGGCGGTCGGCTTCTCGGCCGGTGCCTCTTCCTCGGTGGACGGCTCCTCGGCGGCCTCTTCGGGCGCGGGCTCCTGGGCGGCCTCGGTGGGCTCGTCGCCCCCTGCGGAATCGTCGGAGCCGGAGTCGTCGGAACCGGCCTCGTCGGCGTCACCGATCAGTGCGAGTTCACCACCGACCTCGACGACGTCGTCCTCCTGCGCGATGATCTTCGTCAGCACACCCGACGTCGGAGCCGGGATCTCGGTGTCGACCTTGTCGGTCGACACCTCCAGCAAGGGCTCGTCGGCCTCGACGGTGTCGCCCTCCTCCTTCAGCCACCGGGTGACTGTCCCCTCGGTGACACTTTCACCAAGGGCGGGCATCTGGACGGAGAAGGCCATCGTTGTGAACTCCTGAACTCGACGTGGTGGTCTGTAGGTTTGTGGCCCGTCGGTGTGTGCTCCGTGGGCACGGGGGGTGGGGAGCGGTCAGGGGACCGCGGAATGAGTGGCGGGTCAGCCATTCATCCCCGCGGATCACCCTACCCGTACGCCGCTTCGCCGACCGGCTTCGGCTCGTACTCGCGGGTAACGATTCTCAACCGTCGGCGGCATGACATGTCAGCCGTTGGCCGCGATGTCCTCGAGGACGGCCGCGATGGTCCGCACGGGAACGCCCGTGCCGCCCTTGGTGGTGTAACCCCACGGGCCGCCGGTGTTGAAGGCCGGCCCGGCGATGTCGATGTGGGCCCACTGCACGTCCTCCGGGACGAACTCCTTGAGGAAGATGCCCGCGGCGAGCATGCCGCCCCAGCGGTGCGGGGTGACGTTGGCGAGGTCGGCCACACGCGACTTGAGGTCGGCGCGCAGCTCGGCCGGCAACGGCATCGCCCACGCGTTCTCCCCGACATCGGCGGAGCGGGCGGCCACCCGATCCCGGAACTCGTCAGTGCCCATCACGCCCGGCGTGCGGGTGCCGAGCGCCACCATCTGCGCGCCGGTCAGGGTCGCGGTGTCGATGAGGTAGTCGGGATCGTCCTCGGCCGCGCGCACGATCGCGTCGGCGAGGATCAGCCGGCCCTCGGCGTCGGTGTTGAGGACCTCGACCGTGCGCCCGCCGTACTGGGTCAGCACGTCACCGGGACGCTGCGCGGTGGACGAGGGCATGTTCTCGGCCATCGGCACGGTCGCGGTGACCGAGACGTCGAGGTCGAGGCGGGCGGCCAGGATGGTGGCGGCGATGACCGCGGCCGCACCGCCCATGTCCGAGGTCATCTGGTCCATGTTCGCGGCCGGCTTGATGGAGATGCCGCCGGTGTCGAAGGTGATGCCCTTGCCGACGAGGGCGACCTTCTTGGTCGCCTTCTTGCCGGTGTGGGTCAGTCGCACGAGGCGGGGGAGACGTGACGAGCCCTTGCCGACGCCGATGATGCCGCCGTAACCCTGTGCCTCGAGCTCCTTGTCGTCGAGGATCTCGACCTTGAGGCCGGCCTTCGAGCCGAGCGTGCGGGCGCGGGCCGCGAACTCCTCCGGGAAGAGGTGGCTGGGCGGGGTGTTGACGAAGTCGCGGGCGATGGCGACCGAATCCGCAACCGCGATCGCGCGGTCGAGTTCTGCCTTGGCCTCCTTGGACTTCGACTCCACCAGAAGCGTGATGTGTTGCGGTGGCGTCTTCTTCGGCTTCGACGACTCCGAGCGGAACTCGTCGAACCGGTACGCGCCGAGGAACAGGCCCTCGGCAGCGGCGCCGAGGTCGACCGACGAGAGGGTGGTCGCGACCGACTCGTGGCCGTCGAGTTCGCGGGCGACGATGCCGGCGGCCTGACGGACCTGGTCGGCGTCGTCGAGGTTGTCGGCGTCGCCGAGACCGACCGCGACGACGAGGTCGACGGGCAGCGACTCGGGTGCCGCCAGGCGGGTGACCTCGCCGTGCTTGCCGGTGGCGCCGAGCGCCGTCAGGGCGGCGGTGATCGCCGCGGCCTGGGCGTCGTCGAGCACGCCGTCACCGATGGCGAGCGTCGGTTCGGCGGTGGACTCACCCTTGCCGTCGGCCTTCTCGTCGCCGTCCGGCGCGCTGATCAGGCCGATGACCAGGGCGGCGTCGCCCTTGCCGATCGAGGTGGACAGGTCGAATTCGGGGCCGCGTACGCGGTCGACGGTGTCGTTCTTGCTCACCCGCTCAACTTTGCCACAGCGCGCCGGATGTCGGAGGCGACCGCGGGACCGGCCCGGCCGGCGGGCGCGGCCCGATACCGTATGGGCCATGAGTGAACTCCTCGCCGGACCCATCGCCGACCGTCACGCCGCACTCGAAGCGAGTTTCGCCGAGTTCGGCGGCTGGAACATGCCGGTGTCCTACGCGGGCACCGTCGCCGAACACACCGCGGTCCGCGAGGCCGTGGCGATCTTCGACGTCAGCCACCTCGGCAAGGCGTTGGTGTCGGGTCCCGGCGCCGCCGCGTTCGTGAACTCGACCCTCACCAACGATCTCGGCAAGATCGTTCCCGGAAAGGCGCAGTACACGCTGTGCTGCAACGAATCCGGTGGTGTCGTCGACGACCTCATCGCCTATCTCGTGAGCGACGAGGAGGTGTTCCTGGTCCCCAACGCCGCGAACACCGCGACCGTCGTCGCGCAGATGTCGGCCGTTGCGCCCGAGGGGATCTCGATCGCCGACCAGCACCGCGACTTCGCGGTCTTCGCCGTGCAGGGTCCGCGCTCGCCGGAGGTCCTCACCGGGCTCGGCCTGCCCGCCGACATGGAGTACATGGCCTTCGCCGACGCCGAGCTGCCCACCGCCGACGGCGACAAGCCGGTCCGCGTGTGCCGCACCGGATACACCGGTGAACGCGGCTACGAGATCCTGCCCCGCTGGGACGACGCCGGGGCCGTCTTCGACGTGCTGCTCGAGGCGATCACCGCGGCGGGTGGGCAGGCCGCCGGTCTCGGCGCCCGCGACACCCTGCGCACCGAGATGGGTTACGCCCTGCACGGTCACGAGCTCAGCCCGGAGATCACCCCGGTGCAGGCACGGTCGAGCTGGGCGGTCGGCTGGGACAAGCCGTCGTTCTTCGGACGCGACGCCCTGGTCACCGAGAAGGAGGCCGGCCCGGCGCGCCGCCTCTACGGACTCAAGGCAACCGGCCGCGGCGTGCCGCGCGCCGACTGCGCGGTCAAGCTGGGGGACACGGAGATCGGGGTGTGCACCTCCGGCACGTTCTCGCCGACCCTCAAACAGGGAATCGCGCTCGCGCTGCTGGACACGGCGTCGGGCGTCAAGAAGGGCGACCAGGTGGTCGTCGACGTGCGCGGCCGCGATCTCACCTGCGAGGTCGTCATCCCACCGTTCGTGGCGTCGCACGTGTGACCCCGGCGTCGCAGGTCCATGGGCCGCCTCACACGCATCGGACGGGCGCGGAATTGCTTTTGCGGCCAGCGGTACCATGGGCCGCATGACCTTGGAGTTCAACCGTACCGAGCATCCCCATCCGGTGTCGGAGAACCGTCGTGCGGAGATTCTCTCCGCCCCGGGATTCGGCCGCTACTTCACCGACAACATGGTGATGGTGGACTACGACGCGGACAAGGGCTGGCACAACGCGCAGGTACGGCCGTACGGGCCGATCGCACTCGATCCCTCGGCGATGGTGCTGCACTACGGTCAAGAGGTCTTCGAAGGTCTCAAGGCCTACCGTCAGCCCGACGGCTCGATCGCCGCCTTCCGCCCGGAGGCCAACGCCGAGCGGCTGCAGCGCAGCGCCGAGCGCCTCGCGATGCCGGCGCTGCCGGTCGAGGACTTCATCGAGTCCCTCAAGGCGCTGCTCGACGCCGACAACGCGTGGGTTCCGCCGGCAGGCGGTGAGGAGGCGCTGTACCTGCGGCCCTTCATGTTCGCCTCGCAGGCGGGTCTCGGCGTCAATGCGCCGTCGTCGCAGTACATCTACTCCGTCATCGCCTCGCCGGCCGGCGCCTACTTCTCGGGCGGCATCAAGCCCGTCAGCGTGTGGCTGTCCACCGAGTACGTGCGCGCCGCTCCCGGTGGCACCGGTTTCGCCAAGTGCGGCGGCAACTACGCCGCGGCCTTCCTGGCGCAGCGTCAGGCCACCGAGCAGGGCTGCGACCAGGTCGTCTGGCTCGACGCGATCGAACGCCGCTACATCGAGGAGATGGGCGGCATGAACCTGTTCTTCGTGTTCGGCTCCGGCGCGGACGCCCGCCTCGTGACCCCGGAACTGTCGGGGTCGCTCCTCCCGGGCATCACCCGCTCGTCGCTGCTGACGCTGGCCACCGACGCCGGCTTCGCGGTCGAGGAACGCAAGATCACCACGGAGGAACTCCGCAAGGGCGTCGCCTCCGGCGACATCACCGAGGTCTTCGCCTGTGGCACCGCCGCGGTGATCACCCCGGTCGGTCACGTCAGGGGCGTGGGCGAGGACTACACGATCAACAACGGTCAGACCGGTGAGGTCACCCAGGCCCTCCGCGACACCCTCACGGGCATCCAGCGCGGCACCTTCGCCGACACCCACGGGTGGATGACGGAGCTCTACCGGGCCTGACCCCGGCCGCAGCACAGACATCTTCTGGCGCCACGATCTCGCCGATCGTGGCGCCAGAACTGTTCTGGGCGGCGCTCAGATGAGCAGGCCGACGAGCGCGAGGGCGACACCGAGTTCGATCGTCGCGCCCAGGACGTCGCCGTTGAGTCCGCCCATGCGTCGTGCGCAGTGCCGGGTGAAGATCCATGCGAACACCACGACCGCGAGTACGACGACGAGTGCCTGTGCCACCGCGGCGACATCGAACCCGTTGTCGCGCAGGGCGATCGGCACCGTGGCCACGGCGGCGATCAGACACCACACCGGGATCGAGGCCCGCTGGGTGCCGGCGACGAGGGCGCCGAAGCCGCTCGGGTGAGCGGGGGAGATCGATCGCCGGGTGCCCACGAGAGCGCCGAGTCGCCCCAGCGCGATGGCGAAAGCGAGCTCATACCAACGTGATTCGTCGACGAGGCCGGACGACGCGGCGGCTTGCACCCCGAGTGTGAGGACGAGGGTCGCCACCCCGAACGGGCCGACGGTCCCGCTGCGCATCACCTCGGCAACCCGCTCCGGCGGACCGTAACAACCGAGCCCGTCGGCGGTGTCGGCCAGGCCGTCGAGATGCATTCCCCGGGTGAGCGCCGCGGTCAGGACGACGACGAGGACGCCGATGAGTGCGGTGGGGAGGTCGGTGAGCGACAGCCCGAATGCGAAGGCCGCGGCCGCGGCACCCACCACGACGCCGACAACGGGGAGTGCCGCCATCACCGCACCGCCGACCGCGCGATCCGGAAGCTCGTCCGGGTCGGTCCCGGTGCCGACCGGCAGGACGGTCATCCAGCACACTGCGGTCCGGACCGCTCGCAGCGGCGAGATCATCGCGCGACCGGACGTGTCATGGGTGTCAGGACGACTCGGCCGCTTCGGGTACGGCCGAATCGTCGCGGTCGGTCACCCCGGCCTCGGCGAAGGTCGCCATCGAGATGAGGATGTCGGTGGCCGACTGCACGACCGGCAGCGCCAGGACCGCGCCGCTGCCCTCGCCGAGGCGCATCGACAGATCGAGGACCGGTTCGAGGTCGAGGTGGTCGAGCGCGATCTGATGCGCGGGTTCGACCGACCGGTGTCCGGCGATCCACCAGCGCGTGGCGCCGGGTGCGAGCTCGTTGGCGACCATGGCGGCCGCGGTGATCACGACGCCGTCGAGGATGACGGGGGTGCGGCGGAGCGCAGCCTGCGCCAGGAAGCCCGCGGTGGCCGTCAGGTCGGCGCCACCGACTGCGGCGAGGAGAGCGAGCGGATCGTGCACGACCTTGCGGGCCCGGCGCATGCCGTCGCGGATCGCGGCGGTCTTCCGCATCCAGCCGTGGTCGTCGACACCCGTTCCGCGGCCGACGATCTCGACCGGTTCGCGGCGTGTGAGCGCACCGATGAGGACGGTGGCGGGGGTGGTGTTGCCGATGCCCATCTCGCCGGCGATCAGCAGGTCGCTGCCCGAGTCGACGAGCCGGTCGGCGATCGCCCGACCGGCGGCCAGCGCAGCGCGGGCCTCGGCGAGGGTGATGGAGTCGGTGGTGCGCAGGTCCTCGCTGCTACGGCGGACCTTGAACGTCGACAGATGGGGCGCGGTGTCGGCGTCGACGGACATGTCGACGACCGTGACCGAGGCGCCGATACGCGCAGCCATGACGTTCACCGCGGCGCCGCCGGAGGAGATGTTGGCGACCATCTGCGCGGTCACCTCGGGCGGGAACGCCGACACGCCGCCCCGGGCGACGCCGTGATCGCCGGCGAAGACGACGACGCTCGGCGAGGTGATCGGCGAGGGTGGGCACTGCCCCTGGCACGCGGAGATCCAGACCCCGATCTCCTCCAGGCGACCCAGCGAACCCGGCGGCTTGGTCAGAGTCTTGTGGCGCTCGCGGGCCTCGAACGCGACGGCTTCGCTCGGGGGAGTGATCGGTCCGAAGACCTCGGCGTCGGTGGGATCCGGGAGATCGCCGGACGCCGTGACGGGTGTGGGCTCGGTGACGGCGCCGGGCGTGACCGGGGCGGGGGTCGCCACCGGTGCTGTCGTGACCGGCGCGACGGCCGGCGCTGGTGCGGCGGAAGCCGTTGCGCCGGTGAGGTCTCCGGCGGACGGGCCGCCGGGTAGGTCGAGCACGCGGCCGGCGACCACGAGCGACACCCGGTCGCACACCTGTGCCACCGCCGAGTTCAGGGTGCCGAGCAGGTCCTGGAACAACCGGCCCGCCGGTGTCGGGGGAACCAGGGACAGGCCGACCTCGGAACTGATCAGCACCACGTCGGCGTTCATCGCCTGCAGCGCGTCGCAGAGCTCGGTGATGTCGGCGTCGAGGTCGATCTTCGAACCGGACTGCCAGCCGTCGACGGCGTCGATCCGTGCGGTGAGCCAGCTGCCGAGGTCGTCGACCAGGGCCGGGATGTCGGGTGCCGCGCGGAGGGCCTCGGCGAGATCGGTGGTCTCGATCGTCGTGTAGCGGGCGTCGCGGCGCTGCTTGTGGGTGTCGACCCGCGCCGTCCACTCGGCGTCGGCCGTGGTCACCGGTCCGGTGGCCAGGTACCGGATCTGCTGATGCGCGCGGAGCAGCGACTCGCCGTGTGCGGATTTACCCGAACGCACACCGCCCAGGACGAGTGTGCGCGTAGCGCGATCGGCCATCGATCAGACTTCGTCGCCGCGCGACACCGAGGGCTTGGGCGCTCGCATCTTCCGGAGCTGCATGGCACGGGTGAACGCATACCAGCCGAGCTTGAAGCCGCCGTCCTGCGAGTCGGGATAGCGTTCGGCGACACGACGATTCACGAGACGGCCCAGGATGAAACCGTCGACGGCCATGAGGACGACGAAGGCCACGAGGATCAGGTTGGTGAGCCCGGCTGCCTGCGGAACCATGAACATCAACACGATGAGCAGGATCGCGAACGGCATGAACAGGCCGGCGAAGTTGCGGCGTGCGTCGACGATGTCGCGGGTGTAGCGACGGACCGG
Organism: Gordonia rubripertincta; assembly: GCF_038024875.1. Taxonomy (NCBI): domain Bacteria; kingdom Bacillati; phylum Actinomycetota; class Actinomycetes; order Mycobacteriales; family Gordoniaceae; genus Gordonia; species Gordonia rubripertincta. Next base: position 4,748,796 of record NZ_CP136136.1, on the reverse strand, counting down.
GCCCTTGTCGCGGGGCATGAGGTAGGCCTCGTCGCCCTCCATCATCCGCTCGCGCTGCTCGAGGCGCTTGGCGCGACGCTCCGCGGCGAGCTGCTTCTTCTCGTCCTTGGAGAGCGTGTTCTTCAGTTCTTTCTTGCGCGCGCGGGCCTCGGACCGGGTGGTCGGCGGCGGCGCGACGGGCCCACGACGCTTCTCGGCCTCACGACGCTTGGGGGTCGGGCGGCCCTTTCCGGGGGTGGTCTTGCTGCCCTTGGCCGGCGCGGAGTCCTCGGTGGCCGCGTCGTCGGCGGCGTACGTGGTCACCGTGCTCTCGCCGGATTCCTCCGACGTCTCGTCCTTCTTCCATGGCAGCTTCACGCCTACGAGGGTAGGTGATCGCGGTTGCGGTCGAAACGCGTGGTCGTCGCTTTTCGGTGGACCCTCGCAGACGCCCGAATCGGTCACCCTGCCGGGTCGTGGTGGCGCTCCTATACTTCGTGCTCATGACCCGGGACGGAAGTCGGCGTTTGCGCATCCTGATCGCGCCGGATTCCTTCGGCGACACCATGTCCGCTGTCGTGGCCGCGAACGCCATCGCCCGCGGATGGGCGGCCGCCCGGCCCGACGACGCCCTCGTCCTCGCACCGCAATCAGACGGCGGGCCGGGGTTCGTCGACGTCCTGGCCTCGAGATTCGGCACCCTCGTCACCGAGGACGTGCACGGCCCGCTCGGCGCGGGCGTCACCGCGCACTGGCTCTTCGACGCCGCGTCGTCGACCGCATACGTCGAATGCGCCCAGGCCTGTGGCCTTCATCAACTGGGCGGCCGGCCGACCTCGCGGACCGCGGCCGCCGCCACCACGCACGGTGTCGGCGAACTCGTGGCGGCGGCCCTGGCGCGCGGCGCACGACGCCTCGTCGTCGGACTCGGCGGCAGCTCCACCACCGACGGCGGTGCTGGGCTCGTCGACGCGCTCGGCGGACCGGAAGATGCTCGCGAGCGACTCGCCGGGGTCGAGATCGTCGTGGCGTCGGATGTGGAGAACCCGCTGCTCGGAGCGTTGGGTGCGGCGGCGGTGTTCGGACCGCAGAAGGGCGCCGACCCCGAGACCGTCGAAGTCCTCGAGAAGCGCCTCACCGAGTGGTCGATCATCCTGAACGAGCTCGCCGGGCGCGACATCACCGCCGACGCCGGTGCCGGTGCAGCGGGCGGAATCGGCGCCGCGCTCCTCGCATTGGGCGGCAGGCGGGTGTCCGGGGCGACCGTCGTCGCCGACGCCACCGACCTGACCGCCGACGTCGCGGCCGCCGACGTCGTCATCACCGGCGAGGGCAAGTTCGACTCCCAGACTCTCCGCGGGAAGGTCGTAGCGGCCCTGTACAACGCCGCGTCGACGACGGGCGCAGGGGGTGCCGGGGCGCAGACGGTGGTCCTCGCGGGACAGGTCGCGCTGTCCCCGGCCGAGATCGAGGAGGTCGGGATCGCGGGGGCGCACGCCATCGTCGATGTCGCCGGATCGGTCGAGGTCGCGATGAACGACGCCGAGAACCAGCTCGTGAAGCTCGCGGAGACGGTCGCCGGCTCTTTCGAAGCCGGATTCTGCCCGCCGGTCGAGTAGGCGAGAAGCGTGCGACGAGCTGTGTCGAAACCAGGTCCGAATAGGCGGGAATAGTCCTGGAAGGAGTACGGTTGTACGCACGGGCACAACCGGTCGACCTCCCGGCGAGCGGGGTGTTTCCCGATCATGCGCGGGCAGAGGGCTCCGCGACGAGATCGGACCACGTCACACCGGGACCACACCACTACAGGAGCATCAATGACCGTGCAGAACGAAACGAGCACTGCCACCGGCGTCATCCTGAGCGACGCAGCCGCCTCGAAGGCAAAGGCACTGCTCGAGCAGGAAGGTCGCGACGACCTCGCGCTGCGCATCGCCGTGCAGCCGGGTGGATGCGCTGGTCTGCGCTACCAGCTCTTCTTCGACGATCGCACCCTCGACGGCGACATCACCTCGGACTTCGGCGGCGTCACGCTGGCCGTCGACCGGATGAGTGCTCCCTACGTCCAGGGCGCCACCATCGACTTCGTGGACACCATCGAGAAGCAGGGTTTCACCATCGACAACCCGAACGCCACCGGTAGCTGCGCCTGCGGTGACTCGTTCAACTGAGTCGAACACGTCTTCCGACACCGGCCGTATCCCGATTCGGGATGCGGCCGGTGTCGTGTGTCGGGGCAGTGGGTAGCGTGAACAGCTGTCCGACCAACCAATCGAAGGGCTGAGACCGCCAGTGGCAATCGTTGTATGCGGCTCCATCGCAACCGACCATCTGATGAAGTTCCCCGGGAAGTTCTCCGAGCAACTGCTCGGCGATCACCTCGAGCACATCTCTCTCAGCTTCCTCGTCGAGGACCTCGTCGTCCGACGCGGCGGCGTCGGGGGCAACATCTGCTACGCCATGGGCCAGCTCGGCGGCAACCCGGTGCTCGTCGGCGCGGTCGGCTCGGACTTCCACGACTACCGCAAGTGGCTCGAGTCCAATGGCGTCGACTGCCGTGGCGTCCGGGTTTCCGAGACCCATCACACCGCTCGATTCATGTGCACGACCGACGAGACGATGGCGCAGCTCGCCACGTTCTACGCCGGCGCCATGAGCGAGAGTCGCGACATCTCGCTCGCCGACGTCATCGCCGAGACCGGTACGCCGGAGCTCGTGCTGATCGGCGCCGACGACCCGGCCGGCATGCTCAGCCACACCGAGGCCTGCCGTGCCGCCGGTATCCCGTTCGCCGCCGATCCCAGCCAGCAGCTGGCACGTCTCGACGGGGAGCAGGCCCGGACCCTCATCGAGGGCGCCGCATACCTGTTCACCAACGAGTACGAATGGGGCCTCCTGCGCCAGAAGACCGGCCTGTCCGAGGCGCAGGTCGCGGAGATGGTCGGCGTGCGCGTCACCACCCTCGGCAAGGACGGCGTCGAGATCGTCGAGCGCGACGGCACCCGCATCCACGTCGGGGTCGTCCCCGAGTCCGAGAAGGTCGATCCGACGGGCGTCGGCGACGGTTTCCGTGCCGGCTTCCTGTCCGCGCTGTCCAAGGGTCTCGGCTTCGAGCGCGCCGCGCAGGTCGGCTCGATGGTCGCCGTGCTGGTGCTCGAGACGGTGTCGACGCAGGACTGGTCCTGGGACATCGAGACTGCCCTCGCCCGCATCGAGGGTGCCTACGGTGCCGAGGCCGCAGCGGAGATCAAAGCCGCCTTCTGACAAGTTCTTTCGGGACGGGTGGCGCGGGCAATGGTCTGCGCCATCCATTTTCGCGTTTCCAGGGCGGTGACCGGTCTGACATTGCCGTCGTGATCGGTGGTGTGCCAACGTGGAGGCAGAGTCCGCTCTACCGGACTCCCGGACGAGGGGTGCTGTACCCGGTGTGCGACAAGACGGCCCGCAGGAGGCTGTCATGTCGTGGTTGATCCTGGTGCTGTCCGGTGTCTTCGAGGCCGTCTGGGCCACCGCGCTCGGGAAGTCCGAGGGGTTCACCAAGCTCGGACCGTCGGTCGTCTTCGGCGTCGCACTCGTCATCAGCATGGGTGGTCTGGCGTACGCCATGCGCGATCTGCCGGTGGGCACCGCCTACGCCGTCTGGGTCGGCATCGGTGCGGTGCTGACCGTCGTCTATGCGATGGCCACCGGTGAACAACCGGCCTCGCTGATCCAGGCGCTGTGTCTGGTGATGATCGTCGGCGGGGTCATCGGGCTGAAGCTCGCTCACTGACCCGGAAGGCCGCCGACACCGAAGACCGCCCCCGGTACTCCAGGGGCGGTTCTCGGGGGCGCTTTTCGGCAGGCGGTACTAGAGGCGGACCGGGTACGTGTGGTCGACGATGTCCGGCACGATCGTGCCCTCGACGAAGATGCCGTGCCAGATCATGAAGACCAGTACCGTCCACAGGCGACGGCTGTTGTCCACCACGCCTTCCCGGTGCTCGTTGAGCATCGCGATGACCGCCGTCTTGTCGAAGATGTGGTCTGTCTGGCTCTTGGTGATCGTGTCGTGTGCCCAGTCGTACATCTCGGTGCCGGCCAGCCAATGGCGGATCGGGACCGGGAAGCCGAGCTTCTTGCGGTGCAGGACGTGCGCCGGGACGATCTGCTCGAGCGCCTTGCGCAGGGCGTACTTGGTGGTGCCGTGCGAGATCTTCTCGTCGTGGGGCAGACGCTCGGCGACCGCGAAGACCTCCGGGTCGAGGAACGGCACGCGCAACTCGAGGGAGTTGGCCATCGTGATCTTGTCGGCCTTGACCAGGATGTCGCCGCGCAGCCAGGTGAAGAGGTCGAGGTGCTGCATGCGGGCCACCGGGTCCCAGCCCTCGCTCATCGCGTAGATCGGGGCGGTGACGTCGGTGTGGGTCCACTCCGGGCGGTAGTCGCGCAGCACCGCGCGGAGTCGCGCGTCGTCGAAGCTGCGGGCGTTGCCGTAGTACCGCTCCTCGAGGGTGAGCGAGCCGCGGTGCAGCAGGCTCTTGCCGCGGGTGCCCTCCGGGATGCGGTCGGAGATCTTGCCGGCGGCCCGGCGCAGCGGGCCGGGGAGACGGTCGAAGGCCGCGAGCGACAGCGGCTCCTTGTAGATGGTGTAGCCGCCGAACAGCTCGTCGGCGCCCTCACCGGACAGCACGACCTTGACGTGCTTGCGTGCCTCGGCGGCGACGAAGTAGAGCGGGACCAGGGCGGGGTCGGCGACCGGGTCGTCGAGGTACCAGACGATCGACGGCAGCGCCTCGATGAACTCCGACGGTCCGACGACCTTGACGACGTGTTTCGCGCCGATCGCCTCGGCCGACTCGGCGGCCACGTCGACCTCCGAGTAGCCCTCGCGCTCGAAGCCCGTGGTGAAGGTGATCAGGTCGGGGTTGTGCCGGATCGCCAACGCGGCGATGGCCGTCGAGTCGATACCGCCCGAGAGGAACGAACCGACCGTCACGTCGGCGCGCATGTGCTTGGCAACCGAGTCCGCGAGGACGTCGGCGATCTCGTCGTAGCGCTTCTGTCGCGTGGCGTCGGTGACCGGCTTCACGCCGAACTGCGGCGTGAAGTAGCGGCGGATCGACAGCGGGCTGCCGGGGGAGGCGGTGGCGTGGCAACCCGACTCGAGCCGGCGGATCGACGCGTGGATGGTCTCGGGTTCGGGGACGTACTGCAGTACGGTGTAGTGCTCGACGGCCCGCGGGTCCAGGTCCTTGGACAGGCCCACGCGTTCGATGAGCTCGAGCAGCGACTTCTTCTCACTGCCGAAGACCAGCCCGCCCGGACCCGAGGCGACGAACAGCGGCTTGATGCCGAACGGGTCGCGCGCGAGGAACAGCGACCGGTTCTCGGTGTCCCAGATGGCGAAGGCGAACATGCCGCGGAGACGGCGCACCGCGTCGGGACCCCAATGGTGGAAGGCTGCGACGATGGCCTCGCCGTCACCCTCGGTGCGGAAGACTGCGCCTTCGTCCTTGGTGAGCTCGGCGCGGATCTCCAGGTAGTTGTAGATCTCGCCGTTGAAGACCAGCGCGTAGCGGTCCGGGTTCTCCGGCGGACCCCAGCGCAGCGGCTGATGAGAATGCTCGATGTCGATGATCGAGAGGCGGTTGAAGCCGAAGACGATGTTCTCGTCGTGCCAGGTGCCCGGCTCGTCGGGCCCGCGATGCCGCATGCAGTGCGAGGCCACCGCCACCGCGTCGACGACCTCGGCGGCCGTCCGGTCGGATGTCAGAAGGCCGAGCAGACCACACACGTTGGCTTCTCCCCAATCTCGTCGCGAGCACAGGTCCCGACGGGCGTCGGGTCGCGTCCGAGTATGCCTGAGCCACCAGCGGGATTCCGACCTGGAGGGCGCGGACACGACCGGATCAAACCCCAATCACGAAAGCTTCTCCCGGTTGGTCTACGCTGCGTAGTACTAGGTGCAAGACTCTCGTCGTGTGTCCACGGCGGGTACTTGCCCTTGCAGGTCATGTGGCATGCACTCACTGCGGCGCGAGGGCGCCGGTGAGCGAGCAGGAAGGCGTGAAATTGGCACACGGTGGACGGCCCCGAGCGCGGCGTGTCTCATCCGCGTCGCAGACGATGAAGCGACTGGGAATCGTCGTCGCTCTCGGACTCGGCGCACTGCTGATGTCGGGATGTGACGCCAATGAGGCGATGCGTTTCGGTTGGCCCGAGGGCGTCACGCCCCAGGGTAAGAAGATGGTCGATCTCTGGACCTGGTCCGTCATCGCCGCACTCGTCATGGGCATTCTGGTCTGGGCCCTGATCTTCTGGACGATCACGTTCCATCGTGCGAACGACGCCAAGAAGGGCGTCTTCCCGCGTCAGACGGCGTACAACGTCCCGTTGGAGCTCACCTACACGGCGATCCCGTTCGTCATCATCGCGGTGCTGTTCTACTTCACCGTGATCGTGCAGAACGACGTCGAGGGCAAGAACGACGACTCGAAGGTCGTGGTCGACGTCACGGCGTTCCAGTGGAACTGGAAGTTCGGCTACAACAAGGTCATCTTCAGCGACGGATCGACCTACGACGGCTTCGAGGCCGCGGGTAACCCGTTCCAGGTCCAGGAGCAGGCCGGCAAGGCCGTCGTCGAGCCCGAGGTCGAGGGTGAGCACGGTGGCGAGCTGCCCGGCCCCGCCGGCGGTCGTGACGACGACATCCGCGACTACCTGAAGTTCGACAAGATCGAGACCATCGGCTCGTCGACGGAGATCCCCGTCCTGGTGCTCCCGACCGGAAAGCGCATCGAGTTCAACCTCGCCGCAGCCGACGTCATCCACTCGTTCTGGGGTGCCGGAGTTCCTGTACAAGCGCGACGTGATGCCGTTCCCCAAGGAGAACTCGACCGACCCGATCTTCCAGATCGGCTCGATCGACCGGACCGGAGCATTCGTCGGCCGTTGCGCCGAGATGTGCGGTACCTACCACTCGATGATGAACTTCGAGGTCCGCGCGGTCTCGCCGGAGGACTTCGACAGCTACATCCGTTTCCGTGAGTCGAACCCCGAGGCCACCAACGCCGAAGCGCTCGCGTCGATCTGCCAGGCACCGGAAGCCGTCACCACGGTTCCGTTCGACAGCCGACGCAAGTCCGACGGTTCGGTGACCGCATCCGGCAACCCGGATGACCCGACCCTCGCCAACTGCACCAAGAAGGAGAGCTGACGATGAAGATCGAAGCCCGTCTCTTCGAGATGTTGACAGCCTTCTTCGCGCTGACCGGTGTCGCGTACACCCTGTTCACCGCGTTCACCAGCAAGGGCATCGAGTGGGTCGGCGTCGTCGGCCTGTTCTTCGCGGCGGGCCTGACGCTCATCGCCGGCACGTTCTTCCGGTTCGTGTCGCGTCGCGTCGAGATCCGCCCCGAGGACTACGAGGATGCCGAGATCGAGGACGGCGCCGGCGAGCTGGGCTTCTTCAGCCCGCACTCGTGGTGGCCGATCCTGATTGCCCTGGGCGCCTCCACCTTCGCGGTCGGTTTCGCCTCCGGTAACTGGTGGCTCGCGATCTTCGCGGCCGTCGCGATCATGGGTGCCGCCGCCGGGCTCGTCTTCGAGTACCACGTCGGTCCCGAGAAGCACTGAGCGCTCGCAAGAACCAAAGAAGAACGACGCCCCACCTCTGTGGTGGGGCGTCGTTCTTCGTCCTGGGTCAGCGGCTCTCCGGGACCCGTCGGCTCATCGGCGAACGGGTCCGTACACCTTGAGTCTGCGGTAGTCGACGCGAAAGTGGGCGTCGGTGAAGCTGTCCTCGACCTCGCCGTCGTGGGACACCGCCACCGGGCCGCCGACGGCGGTGAACCGGAACTCGGGGACCTGCATCTCGTGGTAGAGCCGAGAACGTTCCAGCCGGCCGGCGGCCAGAGATCCCAAGAGACGCAGGGTCGCCCAGCGGTGGCCGGTCTCCAGGATGCGCACGTCGAGCAGGCCGTCGTCGAGCCGTAGGCGCCGCGAGGGCAGAAAACCCGTGGGTTGGTAGATCGAATTGCCGATCAGGAACAGGGAGACGTCGAGGACCTTCCCGTCGACCTCGATGCACACGTGGGCATCCTTGCGGATGACCCGGAAGATCGCGGTGGCGGTGGCGAGCGGACGGCTGATGCGATGCCGGAGTCGCTCTCGGACGCGAACGAAATGCGGGTACGCGCCGATGCTCGCGGTGTTGAGGATCAGCCGGGAGTCGTTGAGCCACACCGCGTCGACGCGGGACACCGAACCGGCCCTGATGGCCTCGACGGTGTTCTCGACCGTGGCGCAACCGATGTCGCGTGAGAAGTGGTTGAACGTGCCGGCGGGGAACACCGCCAGCGGCAGGTTCGCATCGATGGCCGCGCGCGCCGCACAGGCGACGGTCCCGTCTCCGCCGGCGACCCCGACGATCGAAGCACGTGTCGCCACATCGGCGAATACCGTTGCGACATCGTCATCTTCGTCGAGCTCGACGATCTCGGCCGCGGGGAGGGCCTTCCGGATGTCGTCCAGAACACGACGACCCCGCCCGTCCGACGACGCGGGGTTCACCACCACGACGAGACCGGCGCCGTCCGGGCGCGGCTCGGCGTCGACGAACGTCGGGTCCGCGAGAGAGATGGAGGGGCGGGTGATCGGGGGAACGACCCGTGTTCCCAGCGTCGCGACCGTGGCACCGATCCCGAGCCCGATCACGACGTCACCAGGGTAGTGGGCGCCGGTCGCGACGCGGGAGAGCCCGACGAGGCCGGCCAACGCCGACAGGAGAAGACCCGCGGGCGGACTCTCGACGGCCACCCCCACCGCGAAGGCTGCTGCGCTGGCCGAGTGTCCGGAGGGAAACGAGCTCGAGGTCGGTTGCCGGCGCCCGCGACGGGGGACGGGGATGAGCCCCGGGGAGGGACGTGCGCGGCGGCGAATCCGTTTGGCGCCCTGGTTGGTCACAAAGCTGGTGACGGCCAGCGAGGCGACTCCTCGGGCGGCTCCGCGCTGCAACGACGGACGGCCGGAGACGGCCAGTCCGGCGGCGATCGCCATCCACAGCTTCGAGTGGTCCGCCGCGTGGGTCAGCGCCGGCATCGTCTTGTCCAGCAGCGGACTCGGCGACCGGGCGATGGTGTCATAGATCTCGGCGTCGAGAGTGCCCATCCCACGGGTGATCTGGGACAGGCCGGAACCACGATGTCGTAACCGGCGCATGGTGTCCACCGTGCCACATCCGGTGGGGTAGGGGAGTGGTGGGACAGTGGGCGAACAAAGAAAGCGGGCCGTCGTGCACCAGTTGGTGCGCGACGACCCGCTTCTGTTGTGTGGAACTACTCGCCGAGGGGGTTGCCACCCTTGGCCTGGAGCTCGCGGAGAGCCCTGCGCTCGGCGGCTTCGAGCTCGTGCTCGGCCTCGACGTGGCGCAGCTGCTCCTCCGGCGGGTCCGCGGTCAGGATCGAACCCGTACCCGGGGCACCCGCGGAGCCGAGCTTGTTCATCCGCTTCGGCAGTGCGACACCCTCGTACGGGAGCGGGATCGGGTGACCGTGGCTGTCCACCGGGCCGAGCGGTTGGTGCAGCTCGATGTACTCACCCTGCGGCAGACGCTTGATGATGCCGGTCTCGATGCCGTGTGCCAGGACCTCACGGTCGCTGCGCTGCAGCGAGATCGCCCAGCGGTAGGCGATGAAGTACACCACCGGCGGCAGGATGATCAGACCGATACGGCCGATCCACGTCGTCGCGTTCAGCGAGATGTGGAACTTGAACGCGATGATGTCGTTCATGCAGGCCAGCGTGAGCAGGATGTAGAACGAGAACGCCATCGCACCGATCGCCGTGCGCACCGGGGTGTCACGCGGGCGCTGCAGCAGGTTGTGGTGAGCGTCGTCTCCGGTGAGCTTCTTCTCGATCCACGGGTACGCGAACATCAGACCGAACATGATCGTGATGATCAGGACGACCCAGTTGGACATCACCACGGTGTAGTTGCCCAGGTAGAGCTCCCATGCCGGGAACAGACGGATCAGACCGTCGGTCCATTGCATGTAGATGTCCGGCTGCGATCCCGCCGACACCTGCGCCGGGTTGTACGGGCCGATGTTCCAGACCGGGTTGATCTGGAAGATGCCCGCCATGACGGCCAGGACACCGGTGACGAAGGCGAACATCGCGCCGCCCTTGGCCGCGAATACCGGCATGATGCGCACGCCGACGACGTTCTTCTCGGTGCGGCCGGGGCCGGGGAACTGCGTGTGCTTCTGGTACCAGACCAGCGCCAGGTGGGCGCCGATCAGGGCCAGGATGATGCCCGGGAAGAGCAGGATGTGCAGCACGTAGAGGCGCGGAATGATGATGTCGCCGGGGAAGTCCCCACCGAACAGCGCCCAGTGGATCCAGGTGCCCACGACCGGGATGCCGAGGACGATGCCACTCATGGCGGCGCGGACGCCGGTACCCGAGAGCAGGTCGTCGGGGAGCGAGTAGCCGAAGAAGCCCTCGAACATCGCCAGCACCAGCAGGAGGCAGCCGATGATCCAGTTGGCCTCACGCGGGCGGCGGAACGCACCGGTGAAGAAGATGCGCGCCATGTGGATGATGATCGACGCCGCGAACAGCAGGGCTGCCCAGTGATGGATCTGGCGGACGAACAGACCGCCGCGGACCTCGAAGGAGAGATCCAGCGTGGTCTCGTACGCCTTGGTCATCATGACGCCGTTGAGCGGCTGGTAGGCGCCGTCGTAGACGACGTGCGTCATCGACGGATCGAAGAACAGCGAGAGGTAGACGCCCGAGATCAGCAGGATGATGAAGCTGTAGAGCGCGATCTCACCCAGCATGAACGACCAATGGGTGGGGAACACCTTGTTGATCTGGCGACGCATACCTGCGGCGAGGTGATACCGCGAATCCACCTCTTCGGCCTGTGTGCCGAGCTTTTCGGCGATGCTCATGACTTACGCTCCCAGAATGCCGGGCCGACGGGCTCGATGAAGTCGCCTGCCGCAACGAGGTAACCCTCATTGTTCACCGTGATCGGCAGCTGTGCCAGAGCGCGGGCGGCCGGTCCGAAGATCGGCTTGGCGTACTCGAGCGCGTCGAACTGCGACTGGTGGCAGGGACACAGGATGCGATTGCTCCGCTGCTCGTACAGCGATGCGGGGCAACCGAGGTGGCTGCAGACCTTGGTGAAGGCGAAGTAGTCACCGTAGTTGAAGCTCTCCTGGCCCTGACGCTTGATGGCGCGGGCCGCGTCCTCGGGACGCAGACGGATGAGCATGACCGGGTTGCGGACCTCGTGCAGGCTCTCCATCAACGCGTGACGGGAGTGCTCAGTTTCGCCGAAGCCGTTGGAACGGCGCCACGGGAACACGGTCTCCATGCCGCCGGCGTCGAGATCCTCGGGGCGGACCAGGGCGACCTGGTACGGGTTGCCCGTGTCGCGACGCAGGTAGATGGTCTCGTTCGGGTCTTCCTTCGAGTTGTAGATCGGCGACCAGCCCGAGTGCCACAGGGGAGCATTCTCCCGCTCGGCCCACGGGTTCTTGATGAAGCCACCGAGGAAGGCCACGAGTCCGGTCAGCGCGAACGCGCCCAGACCGAAACCGGCCGAACCGATGATCATCTTGCGACGACCCAGGGTCGAGGTGGTGCCGGTGTCCTGGAGGAGTCCGACGATCGTCTTCTTGTCGACCTCGGACGAACCGCCGTCGTGGCGATCCTGGACGGAGATCTCAGCCGGGATGAACTTCTTGGTGATCAGGATCAGCGCGACGCCGATGGCCAGCACCGAGAGACCGAACGTGGCGCCGAGGAGCGGCGTGTTGAACGTGTACCACCAGTAGTTCGGGTCGTCCGGAAGGGCGAACTCCCAATGATTGAACAGGAAGATGCCCAGGCAGGCGAGCGCGGAGATGCCGGCGATCGTGAACCAGATCGCGACCTGCCGCTCGGCGCGCTTCTCGACCTTCGTGCCCGGTTCGGCGTACCGCGGGGCCCGATGGATGATCTCGACACCGTCGAGATTGGTACCGAGTTTGACGAGTTCCTCGGTGCTCATCTGATCGAGTTCGTCCCTCGACGGGACGTCCTTGTCACTGCCGCTCATGCTCGAGATCCCATCCACATGGCGCCTGCGACGATGGCGACGACGCCGACAAACCACATCACCATGCCCTCACTGACCGGCCCGAAGCCGCCCAGTCCGAGTCCGCCGCTGGGCTGGGCCTCGGTCACGTACTTGACGTAGGCGATGATGTCTTTCTTTTCATCCGGATCCAGCTGCCGGTTCGAGAACTTGGGCATGTTCTGCGGGCCGGTCAGCATCGCGGTGTAGATCTGTGCCTCGTCGACGCCGTCGAGGACGGGTGCGTACTTACCCGAGGACAGGGCGCCGCCACGACCGGTGAAGTTGTGGCACGACGCGCAGTTGAGGCGGAACAGCTCACTGCCTCGACCGATGCTGTCGCCGCGGAGCGAACTCGAGGCGACGTCGCCGTTGGCGTCGCGCGGGACCTGCGGTCCGCCGCCCTCGGCCTGGATGAAGGCGCCGAGCTGATCGATCTGCTCGGTGGTGAACTTGGCCGGCTTGCGCTGCGCCTGTGCCTCACCACGGGCGGCCGGCATACGGCCGGTCGACACCTGGAAGTACACGGCGGCATCGCCGACGCCGAGCAGTGCGGGACCACGGTCGGGCACACCCTGCAGGTTCGCGCCGTGACAGGTGATGCACGAGGTCTCGTAGAGCTTGCGACCGTCGTTGATCATCGCGGCGTTGCTCTCGTCCGCCACCGCGACCTGGGGGTCCGGGGTCAGAACCGAGGCGAGCACACCGGCCATGACCAGACCGGCCAGGAGCACGATGGTGCCGCTTGCGCGTCGACGGAGCTTGCGTCGGGCCTTGGCGCGGCGGGCGTCGGTGCCGCTATCCGACGGTCGCGGTGGAGATGAACTCATCTGTGACTCTCTACTAAGCGGGACGGACTGTTTGTTAGAGCGATTCGCGCTGTGTGTTCGACAGGCGGGGTGCGCTCTGCGGGGCTGGCCGCGGAGTGCGCGGGGTCGCCGGCGTCATCGGATGAAGTAGATCGTGACGAACAGTCCGATCCAGACGATGTCGACGAAATGCCAGTAGTAGGAGACAACGATTGCGGCGGTTGCCTGCGCCGGGGTGAACTTCGAGAGCTTCGTGCGGATGAGGAGGTAGACGAATGCCACCAGACCGCCGATGACGTGCAGGCCGTGGAAGCCGGTCGTCATGTAGAAGACGGAACCGTATGCACTCGACGACAGCGTCGTGCCCGTGTGCACCAGGTGGTAGTACTCGTACGCCTGGCCGCATACGAAGAACGTGCCCATGGCCAGCGTGATGACGTACCAGCGGCGGAGGCCGAAGACGTCACCCCGCTCGGCGGCGAACACGCCCATCTGGCAGGTCACCGAGGACAGAATCAGCACCGTCGTCACCGGTATGGCGAGGGCGAGATTCAGCTCGGTTGGCTCCATGGGCCAGCCGACAGCGGAGTTGGCCCGGGCGACGAAGTACATCGCGAAGAGGCCAGCGAAGAACATGAGCTCACTGGACAGCCAGACGATCGTGCCGACGCTGACCATGTTGGGACGGTTCAGCGAATGGACGCGCGAGGTGATGGCTGTTCCTGAGGTACCTACGGCGCTTGTCACAAGTGAAGTATGACGGTTCGTAGTAAGCGGTGGCCACCCGGGTCGGATATTGGTGGCAGGTTTTTGTCCCGCTGCAGGTCGGGGGCCTCGTGATGTCGACTTCGGCGTGTCCGCAGACGCTGTTCGACGGGTGTGTTCACGTCCTTCTCGCGATGACTACGGTGAGTTCATGTCGACTTCGGATTCCTCCGGTCCACGCGACCTCAACGGGCGGGTCGTCGCCCGGGGTCGACTGGCGCGTCTGCGATCCCGGCTGCGGGGCGGTGGCGGCGCCGGTCCGCTGGGCCTCACCGACGAGGTGGTGGTCGTCGCCGGCTCGGATGACGACGCGATCGCCTCGTCGACGGCCCTGGAAGCATCGTCGTGGCGGGCAGGAGAAGAGGTCGTCCTGCGTCACGATCTGGAGGTACCCGCGGATCGGCTCGCCGACGCCGCCGCGGTGGCCGCCCTCGACGGCTACGAGGTGGTCGACGACGAGCGCTGGGGGTCGCTGCCGCATGCCGTCGACGACCGGTTCGAGGTGCTCGTCCTGGCGCGTGTCCAGTTGCTCGACGCCATGCATCTGTCGCAGGAACGGTCACGGATGGCGAGTCTGGGCTCGCGCCACGACGGAATCGCACGCCGGTGGTCTGTACTGCAACGTCCGTCGGACGGGGCGGGGCACTAGGCTCTCTGCGTGTGAGTACCGCACAGTCTGCCTTCACCTGGCCGCAGATCCTCGGCAAGATCACCGATCGCATCGACCTCTCCGCCGAAGAGGCGGGCTGGGCGATGAACGAGATCATGACCGACAGCGCCAGCGGCGCCCAGATCGCCGCCTTCGGCGTCGGCGTGAAGATGAAGGGCGCGGCGCCCGGCGAGCTCGTCGGCCTGGCGCAGGCGATGCTCGATCACGCGACCCTCGTCGAGGTGAGCCGCCCGGCGGTCGATGTGGTCGGTACCGGCGGCGACCGGTCACACACCGTCAACATCTCCACGATGACCTCGATCGTGATCGCGGCAGCAGGTATCGCGGTCGTGAAGCACGGCAACCGGGCGGCGTCGTCGAAGAGTGGCGGTGCCGACGTGCTCGAGGCGCTCGGGGTGGACATCACCCTGTCGGCAGACGCGGTGGCGCAGTGTGTGGACGAGCTCGGTATCGGGTTCTGCTTCGCGCCGGTGTTCCACCCGGCCTTCCGGTTCACCGGCCCGCCGCGGAAGGAGATCGGCATCCCGACCGTGTTCAACGTGCTCGGACCGCTGACCAACCCGGCGCGCCCCAAAGCCGGCCTCATCGGCTGCGCCTTCGCCGATCTCGCCCCAGTTCTGGCCAGCGCGTTCGCCGATCGCGGCGGTTCGGCTCTGGTGGTGCGCGGCGACGACGGCCTCGACGAACTCACCACGACCACCACCTCGACGGTGTGGCAGGTCGTCGGCGGTCAGGTGTCCCAGATCCGCATCGACCCGGCCGATCTCGGCATCGCCCGCGTCCAGCTGTCCGCACTGCAGGGCGGCGACGCGGTCGCCAACGCCGCCATCGCTCGCGAATTGTTCTCGGGCACAACAGGTCCCGTGCGCGATGCGGTTTTGCTGAACTCCGCGGGCGCGATCGTGGCGTTCGAACAGCAGGGTCCGATGACGTCGGCCGAGCTGACCGAGGCACTCGGCGCAGCGAAGGATCGGGCCGCCGACGCCATCGACTCGGGTGCGGCGGCGACGCTGCTCGACCGCTGGGCGGCGCTGAGCACCCAGCTGGGATCGGCAGCTCGCGGCTAGTTCTCGCCGATGGAGAAGCCACCCTCGACGTCCGAGCTGGAGTAGCTGCGGAACGCGATGTGGGTGGCGGACTTGAGCACGCCGGGCAGTCGATTGATCTGCCCGGTCACCACCGACGCGATGTGCTCGTGGTCGCGGACGCGGATCTTCGCGATGAGGTCGACGTCACCCGCGCAGGAGTACACCTCTTCGACGCCGGCGATGTCGGCCACGGCCTGAGCGGTCTCCGGGATCTGGTGGATGTCGGCCTGGATGAGGACGATGGCAGTGATCATGGCGCAAGCCTAGTGGCCACCAGCTCACGGATCGGCGAGCGCGGCGCGGCTCGTGGCGTCCGGTGCATCACCGCGCGGGCGTCGGAGCGGGCATCCCGCGCGGATTGCGACCAGCCGCGCCGGCGTTCGGCGCATCCTGCCGGGAGCGCCACCGGGTCGGTGGTGGACACGATCCGGGCCCCGGGTTCGGTCATCCACCGGTAGATCAGCGCCACCTCCTCCGGCGGTGCCCCGCGCAACGGCCCGGGCTCGGGGATGACGGTCTCGGCCGCAGCGACGAGGGCGTCGACGACCGGCATGGGGGAGACGCCTCGCCGGGCGCGCCCGGCCGCCGCGAGCCGTCCGTGGCGGACGACGGCGAGATGCCAGCCGCGTTCGTCGTCGGGGCGGGCGATGACGATCTCGGCGATCGCACACAGCGCGGCCAGCCGCTGACACCGCGCGAGGGCGTCGATGGTCAACGCGAGCCGGTCGCGGTGGCGTGCCGCAGTCTCGAACATCTGGGCCTCCGAGAGGTCGGCGAGGCGTGCGGTGAGGTCGTCGAGGAGGTCGTCGGCCTCGCCGCGCATCAGCCGGCGGGCCGCGGTCACGCGCGGTAGGTAATCCGGGACGGTCTGCGGCTGTTCCGCGGCGGCGTGGCATCCGCCGGGCTGGCGGACACCGTCGGCCGTTGGGCACCAGTGGTAACCGGTGGCCCCGAGCCGCTTGGTGCACGTACGGAGTCCGGCGGCCGCGGCGATCACGTCGGCCACCGTCGCCGCGTTGTTGCGGTTGCCCACCGGACCGATGGACTCGTCCGTGGGCGTGCGGCTCACCTTGAGGCGGGGGAAACGCTCCTCGGTGAGAGTCACCCACCATCCCTTGTGGGGCTGCGTCGAACGCCGGTTGTAGGCCGGTGCGTGCGCGGCGAGCAGCCGGAGTTCGCGGACGGCCGCCTCGAGGGCGTGGGAACACTCGACGACGTCGACGCGCTCGGCCAGCAGGACCATCTCGGCGATACGGCGTCGGGGGTCGCTGCCGGAGAAGTAGGAACGGACGCGGCGTCGGAGGTCCACCGCGGTGCCGACATAGAGGACCTCGTTCGACGGCCCGCGAAAGAGGTAGACGCCCGGTCGCGCGGGTACGCGGTCGGCCATCTGCCGTTTGGCCCGCAAACGGGGGTCGGTGCGGGGCAGATAAGAGGTGAGTTCCCCGACCGTCGAGATTCCCTGGTTCCCGACCCGTTCGAGGAGACGGTGGAAGACCTCGACAGTGGCGCGGGCGTCGTCCAGGGCGCGGTGGGTGGGACGGACCGACACGTCGAAGAGGTCTGCGAGGGCGCTGAGCTTGACCGTGGGCGCCTCGTCGCGCGGCAGGATGCGCCGGGCCATCGTCACGGTGCAGAGGCTCAGGCTGAACGGCCAGTCCAGATGGAGCCGGAGGGCGTTCTGTCGCAGGAACCCCATGTCGAAGCGAGCGTTGTGCGCGACCAGGATCGAACCGCGGGCGAATTCGAGGAACGCCGGCAGTACGGACTCGATCCGGGGCGCATCGGTGACCATCGCCGTCGTGATCCCCGTGAGCGTGACGATCTGCGGCGGGATGGGCCGGCCCGGATCCACGAGGGTGGCGAACTCGCCGATCACCTCGCCGCCGCGGATCTTCACCGCGCCGATCTCGGTGATGCGGTCGTGCGCGGGATTCGAACCAGTCGTCTCGAGGTCGACGACGACGAGGGTGGTGTCGAACAGGGCCCGATCGCTGAACTCGCTCGACATGGCGTCGTCGCCGTTGGCCTGGTCCGCGGCTTCGAGGTCGGCGAAGGTCAGTTGTCCCGTGGTCACCTGTCCTGCGGCTGCACCGCCACCATCCCTGAGCGTCACGAGGCGAACATTAGTTCGATGCACCGACACGGGGGATGTGACACCCCGATCTATCGTTCCGTTTCGATCCGGGAGTGCGGCAGGGACGTTCGCCGACGTCGTCTGTTACTCGTGTGACGGATGTTTCGAACAGTGTGCGAACGAGTTTGTCGGTGGTGCCCCCTAGTCTCCACCTCGAAGTGAGAGATCGACGCCGACGGCGGCGAATCCACCCGCCGTGACCCGCACGATCCGGAGTTCAAACGCCTCCGACGGCCAGATGAGATGGAGATCACACGATGCACGTTGATTGCGCGACCTGCCCGGCCCGCCCCGTCGCCTGTGACGGGTGCATGATGACGGTACTTTTCGGTGGCCCGAACTGGGACGATGCACCTGCCGAAGGTGGAGCTTCGGTAACGGTGCAGGCCCTCGACGACGATGCGGAACTGGACCTCGCGATCGATGTTCTCCAGTCGGCTGCAATGATCACCAGTGCCGCTGCACGATCTGCAAGAACCGCGAAAACCGCACGTCAGATCCCCTTTCGGGTGGTCTCCTCGACAGAGCTCCGCGCAGGCTGAGAATCGGCGGCGAATTGCGTGTCCGTTGCCTAGTGGACACAGCGCCGACGATTTCGTAACCTTTCTGAGACCTTTGCGGAGCGTCCCGCTTCAACAGAAGTGGTCCGCACAAGTCGCCGCTCAATCGCCCTCGCGGGCGAACCGGGGAACCACATACTTCGGGCAGCGTGGCCTGGCCTGTCACAACCGACATGACCAGCCGGAACTGTCCCGATCGGGGTGAATCGCGTCAACGCGCAAACGTGTCCTCCTGGGATACGCCTGTGCCGAAAACGCGTAGGGCCACTCTTCCGGCCCGAACCCGACAGCTAACCCGGTCGGCGGTACAGGGAGAAACTGAAGGAGAACTCGCTTCGTGCCCAAACATCGTTTGGAACAGCCCAATCGTGGGAGCAAGGTTGCCAAGAAGGCGGTGATCGCTGGATCGATCACGCTCGGTTCGCTCGCCGCCGCGGCCGGACCTGCCCTTGCAGCCCCGGTCCACACCCCGCTCGGTACCTTCGAGATCCCGGCTCTGCCCGGTGAGCAGAAGGCCCCGGAAGCGGCCCCCGCACCCAAGCCCGTCGCGAAGAAGTCGCCGGCTGCCACGGTCGAGATCCCCAACGTCGGCCAGTTCACCATCCCGGGTATCGGCCAGAACCAGATCCCGCAGCAGTTCCGCCCGCACGGTGGCGCTCCCCTCGGGCAGCCGCAGTTGACCGCCGGCCAGAAGGCCGTCAAGGCTGCGGAGAGCAAGATCGGCTCGCCGTACTCTTACGGTTCGGCCGGCCCCAACGCCTTCGACTGCTCGGGTCTCGTCTACTGGTCCTACAAGCAGGCCGGCAAGACCATCCCCCGTGACAGCTACGGCCAGCTCGGTGGCGGTCGCGCGGTCTCCTACAGCGAGGCCAAGCCCGGCGACGTGATGATCTTTAACGGTGGCGGCCATGCCGGCATCTACGTCGGAAACGGACAGTTCGTCCACTCCTCGACCTACGGCACGCCCGTGAAGCGTGACGCCGTCAAGGAATGGCAGCTCACCGGAATCCGGCGGTACTGATTCCAACTGAACACGAGCATCAGGAGAGGGCGGGTCGCGAGCTTTGTGCGATCCGCCCGATCCAGTCCTGGGGGCCACCGGGGGAACTCAGGGTGGTCCGCGGGGAGGAACGAAGCGGTAGAGGAGTGACTGGACCGTGCTTTCCGGGGAGGGACTAGTGAACGCGACGCGTCGGCGCGCTCGATCGGGCCCGATGGTGCTCGCCTTGTGCCTGCTGGCGGCGATCGTGACGGCCGTCCCGCTGACGACCGGCGTCGCCGGGCAGGCCCAGGCCGCGCCCGCGCGATCGGCCGACCAGCTACTCGATCGCTACAAGCAGCTCGGTACCGAGGCCGAGAAGACCACCGAGGCGATGCACAACGCCAAGATCGAGTACGACAAGCAACGCTCGATCGTCACCCAGGCGAAGCGGGCCGCCGCCGACGCCCAGCGCAAACTCGACATCAGCCGTGAACAGCTGGCCTCCTACCAGGCCAGGGTCGACGCCATCGTCCGCGCCAGCTACCAGGGTGCCCGTGTCAGCGGGCTCTACGCGGTGATGGTCAGTGACTCGCCGCAGGCACTGCTCGATCAGATGTCCGGACTCGACATGATCTCGCGGCAGGCGGCATCCGACCTGACCGCCATCAAGAAGGTCCGCGCCCGCACCGCGGCCGCCAAGAAGGACGCCGACCAGACCGCGCTCGCCGCGTCAGAGGCCGTCTCGCGCGCCGAACGGGTCCGCGGAGACCTCCAGACCAAGCAGGCCGACCTGCAGATGCAGGCGATCCAGATCCGCGCGATCTACCAGTCGATGACCGGTAAGCAGCTGGCCGCCCTGCGCGGCCCGAAGTTCGACTTCGATCCGCGGATCGTCCCCAAGGGCACCGCCGCCGCGCTCGTCGCAGTCCAGGCCGCGCTCACGCGCATCGGCGATCCGTACGTCTGGGGCGCGACCGGTCCGAGCTCGTTCGACTGCTCGGGTCTGATGGTGTGGGCCTACAAGCAGGCCGGCAAGACCCTCCCGCGGTCGAGTGAGGCGCAGATGGCCGGCGGTCAGCCGGTGTCCCGCGAGGACCTCAAGCCCGGAGATCTGGTGATCTACTACCCGGACGCCCACCACGTCGGGATGTACGTCGGTGACGGATACGTCATCCACGCCTCGACCTTCGGTGTCCCGGTCAAGGTCGTCCCGCTCGACGAGGCCGGTCCGTTCAACTCCGGCCGACGGTTCTAGACTCCACTGGTGGTGTCACTCCGCGGGCGTTGGCGCCCGACGCTCGCGTCCGCGGTGGTCCTGTTCATCGGTGTGGCCGCCGGATGCGGCAGCCCGGAGCCGCCCACGACCGACGCGTCGATTTCCCGTGGCGCGTCCACGACGGCCTCGACCCCGGCCAACCCCTATGAACAGCAGCGCGCCGAGGGTGTGACGCGCCTGCTCGACGATCTCACCGGGACGATCACGTCCGGCAATCTGCAGAAGATCGGGTCGTTGCTCGACGATGCCGCGACCCCGGCCTTCGAGAGCCGCTGGGTCACCGCGGCCGAGAATTTCCGTTCCCGGCAGTTCGCCCGCGGCGACTCCGACGGCCGGTTGCAGTTCAAGAGTTTCCGCTACCAGCTGGCTCCCACGGAGGAGGCCGAGACGCTGGTGCCCGCCGACGTCCAGGGTCTCCTCGACGCGAACGGCAGCTCCGACGCCTGGGTGGCACCGGTGGAGCTGCGCTACGCCCTCGGCGGTGAACGCGCACCCGGTGTCGACGAACCCGAGATCGTGGTGACGACCCAGTTCGTGGTCGCCCGCTACGGTGACGAGTGGAAGCTCGTCGGCGACACCGCGGCACTCGGCGAGAAGCCGACCCCGACCCAGCTGTGGGAACTGCCCGGTCTGTCCGTCTCCGACGTCGCCACGGCCGGTGGGACGTCGGTGATCACCCGCTACCTCCGCACCAGCCCGGCGTCGGCGAACCTGCCCGAGCTGCTGCCCGACGCCGTCGACGCGGTGACCGCCTTCTGGGGGGACTCGTGGGACCGGCGCGCCGTGCTGGTGACCACCTCGGACCAGGAACAGTTCTCCGATCTCGTCACGCAGGATGGCGGCGTGATCGGTGCGGCGGCCGCGGCGACCGTCTACAGCCGGGTGGACTTCCCCCGGCGTACCGCCATCGGCCAGCGCGTGATCTTCACCCCGGCCGCCGACGACCTGGCCCCGCCGACACTCGACGTCGTTCTGCGTCACGAACTCACCCACGTCGCAGCCCGTGCGCAAACTGCTCTCGACGCCCCGCTCTGGATCACCGAGGGCGTGGCCGAATACGTCGGCCGCAAAGGCACCTACCGCCGTCTCGCCGACGCCGCACCCGATCTGACCGAGGCGGTCCGGGCGGGGAGAACTCCCACCGCGCTGCCGGACGATGCGGCCTTCGCGATGGACGGGCAGACCTCGCAGCTGGCCTACCAGAGCGCATGGTCGATGGCCGCCTACGTCGCGGATCGCTACGGCGAGGCGCGACTGAAGAGGTTCTATCTCGGGGTCGCGGCGACCGCCGATCCGGCTCGCCAGGACGCTGCGATCCGGGCCGCACTCGGAGTCAGCCGCGACGAGCTCATCGCCGGATGGGGCCGATGGCTCGACGGGCAGGTCCGCTGATGGGACGAACCCTGTTGATCACCAACGACTTCCCGCCCCGGCCGGGCGGAATCCAGTCCTACCTGCAGAACCTGGTCGATCTGCTCCCGCCGGGGGACATCGTCGTCTATGCGCCGCGCTGGCGCGGCCGATCACACATCGACTTCGACGCCGAGGTTCCCTACCGGGTGTACCGCCATCGCACGACGCTGATGTTGCCGACCCCGTTCGTCGCCCGCCGTGCAGCGGAAATCGTTCGGCGCGAGCAGATATCGACCGTCTGGTTCGGTGCGGCCGCGCCGCTGGCCGTCCTCGCGCCCGCGATGCGGCGGGCCGGTGCACAACGCATCCTCGCGAGCACGCACGGTCACGAGGTCGGCTGGTCGATGCTCCCCGTCGCACGTCAGGTGCTGGGCCACATCGGTCGCCACACCGACGTCATCACCTTCGTCAGCCGGTACACCCGCGGTCGATTCGCGTCGGCCTTCGGTGCGCATGCGGCATTGGAATACCTGCCGCCCGGCGTCGACGTCGCGCGGTTCTCGCCCGATCCTGTTCTGCGGCAGAAGTTCCGGGACCGCCACAAACTGGGGGACCGGCCGACGATCCTGTGTCTGTCGCGCCTCGTCCCGCGCAAGGGGCAGGACGTGCTGATCCGTGCGCTGCCGCTGATCCGCCGGACGATCCCCGACGCGGTCCTCGTCATCGTCGGTGGAGGTCCATACGCCGAGAAGCTGCACGCACTGGCGACCCGGGCGGGTGTCGAGGACCAGGTGATCTTCACCGGATCGGTTCCGGCCGAGGAACTCTCGGCGTACCACAACATCGCCGACGTCTTCGCGATGCCGTCCCGCACGCGCGGGGGAGGGCTCGACGTCGAAGGCCTCGGGATCGTCTACCTCGAGGCGTCGGCCACGGGGGTGCCTGTCGTCGCCGGCCTGTCGGGCGGCGCGCCGGAGACGGTCGTCGAGGGCATCACCGGCACAACGGTCGACGGCACCGACGTCGATGCCGTCGCGATGGCCATCCTGTCGATCCTCGGTGACCGGGCAGCCGCCGCCGAGATGGGCGCCGCCGGACGACGTTTCGTCGTCGACAACTGGCAGTGGAGTCAGATGGCCGCCCGGTTGCGGCAGTTGCTCTGAGGCTCTGAGCCTCTCGCGGCTGAAATGCGCCCCTGAGAAGCGCCCCCGGTTTCCGCCCGGCGTCGAAATGCGCCCCTGGGAAGCGCCCTCCGTAGCGCTGCGGGCGACATATCGCTCGCGGCGCCGCGCTAGAGGGAGGATCGCAGGGGTGCTTTTCAGTCTGGGGCCGATCCAAGGCGCGGATCTCAGGGGCGCTTTTCGGGGCGGGGCGCAAGTCAGGGGCGGTTTCAGTCGATCGACGCCCGGGCGGCGTGTGCCGCCTACGCCTCAGCCGACACCCGCACGACGATCTTCCCCCGCACGTGCCCGGACTGGCTGCGTTCGTGGGCGGCGGAGGCGTCAGGCAGGTCGAAGACCTGGGCGATCTCCGGCTCGAGGTCGCCGGCGTCACCGAGTCGGGCGAGTTCGGCGAGATCTGCGGAGTCGGGTCGGACCCATACGTACTCGCCGCCGAACTCGTCGCGCGCCCGGGCATCGATGATCGAGGCCACCGTGCCGCCGGCGCGGAGTACGTCTGGCACCGAGTCGATCGCGTCACCGCCGACGTAGTCGAGGACGACATCGACGCCGTCGGGCACGAGCTCGCGCACCCGGTCGGCCAGGCCGTCGCCGTAGGTGGTGGGCTCGGCGCCGAGACCCCGTAGGTAGTCGTGATTGGACTCGGAAGCGGTGCCGATGACCCGCGCGCCCAGCGACCGCGCGATCTGGACCGCGAACGATCCGACGCCGCCCGCAGCGGCATGTACGAGCACCGTGTGGCCCGACGTCACGCCTGCCCGTCGAATGGTCTGGTACGCCGTCAGTCCGGCGAGCGGAACGGCAGCGGCCTCCTCGAACGACCAGGCGGCCGGCTTGTGGGCGAGTGTTCGGACCGGTGCGGAGACCAGATCGGCGAAGGTACCCCCGGCGACCTCGCCGCCGACGAGGTCCTTACGGACGTAACCGAACACCTCGTCGCCGACCCGGAACTCGGGCGTGTCCAGGCCGACCTGTTCGACGACGCCCGCGACATCCCAACCGGGCACCACCGGGAAGACGGTGTCCAGGACCTCGGCGAGGTGACCTTGCCGGATCTTCCAGTCCACCGGGTTCACACTCGACGCGCGCACTCGGACCAGGACGGAGTCGGGGCCGACCTTGGGGGTGGGGAGGTCGGTGATCTCCAGGACATCGGGGCCGCCGAAGCGGCTGTAGGTGATAGCTCGCATGATGGCACCAACGGGTGCCCGGACGCATTGATTCCATGACCCGACCGCGGGTGCCGGGTATCGAACGCCCCGACACCGGAGTCAGAACGCCGCCGCCGGGAGGGCGGCGGCGCGTCTCATCGCTGGTAGATCGCCTCGATGTCGTCGGAGAACTTCTCGACGACCACGTTGCGCTTGACCTTGAGTGTCGGCGTCATCTCGCCGGTCTCCTCGGTGAAGTCCGACGGCAGGATGCGGAACTTCTTGATCGCCTCGGCGCTCGACACGGTCTTGTTGGCGGAGTCGATGGCTGACTGGACCTCGGCGCGGAGGTCGGCGTCGTCGATGAGGTCGGCGACCGAGGCCGACTCCGGCTTGTTGTTGCGTTCCTTCCACGCCGGGAAGACCTCCGGGTCCACGGTGATGAGCGCGGCCACGAACGGCTTCGCATCGCCGACGACCATCGCCTGCGAGATCAGGGCGTGGGCACGGATGACGTCCTCGAGACCGGCGGGGGAGACGTTCTTGCCGCCCGCGGTCACGATGAGTTCCTTCTTGCGGCCGGTGATCGTGATGAAACCGTCGGCGTCGACGGTGCCGAGGTCGCCGGTGTGGAACCAGCCGTCGACGATCGCGCCCGCGGTCGCCTCCGGGTTCTGCCAGTACTCTTTGAACACGACGCCGCCCTTGAGCAGGATCTCGCCGTCCTCGCCGAGGCGGACGGAGTTGCCCGACAACGGCTTTCCGACGGTGCCGATCTTCCAGGCCGACGGGGTGTTCACGCTGAACGCGGCCGTCGTCTCGGTCAGGCCGTAGCCCTCGAACACGGGGATGCCGACACCGGAGAAGAAGTGGCCCAGACGTGCACCCAGCGGACCGCCACCGGAGATCGCCATCCCGCACTCGCCGCCCAGGGCCGTACGGAGCTTCTTGTAGACCAGCGCGTCGAACAGCGCGTGCTTGAGCTTGAGGACCAGACCGATCTGGCCCTTCTCACGCCCCTCCGAGTACGCGACCGCGGTGTCGGCGGCGGCGTCGAAGATCTTGCCCTTGCCGCCGTCGTAGGCCTTCTGACGTGCGGAGTTGTAGACCTTCTCGAACACGCGCGGCACCGAGAGGATGAGAGACGGCTTGAAGACCGCGAACTCGTCGACGAGGGTCGAGATGTCGCTGGTGTGTCCGACCTCGGCTCCGGCCTCGATCGCTACGAGGGTGATCGCACGGGCCAGCACATGTGCCAGCGGCAGGAACATCAGGAGGCGCTTCTCGTCGCGCCCGATGAGGTCGTCGAGTAGGTCACCGGCGAGCACCGCGCGTACCTCGGACAGCATGTTCGAGTGGGTCAGCTCGCATCCCTTGGGGCGTCCGGTGGTGCCCGAGGTGTAGATCAGGGTGGCGGGATCGGCGGCCCCGAGGGTCGCGCGGCGCTTGCCGACCTCGTCGTCGTGGACGTCGGCGCCGGCGGACACCAGTTCGTCGACGGCACCGGGTGCGTCGGCTCGGTCGATCTGGAAGACCTTGACCGGCTCGGTGAGCGAGTCGATGGACTCGAAGGCGGCGCGGTGGGCGTCGTCCTCGAGCACGATCGCGACGGCGCCGGAATCGCGCATGATCCATTCGATCTGGCTTGCCGACGACGAGTCGTAGATCGGCACGGTGATCGCGCCGGCCGACCAGATCGCGAAGTCGAAGAGGTTCCACTCGAGGCGGGTGCGCGACAGCAGTGCCACGCGGTCGCCGGGGTTGACGCCGGAGGCGATCAGGCCCTTGGCGATCGACGAGATGCGTGCTGCGGCATCGGCGGCCGTGATGGGAGCCCACGTGTCGCCCTGCTTGTGGCGGAACACGACGTGCTGCGGTGATCGCTGAGCCAGATCGAAGATGATGTTCGTGCAGTTCTCGTCTTCGGCGATCGAGAACTTCGCAGGCACGCTGTACTCACTCATCGTGGTTACCCTCCAGTAGATGCCGTTGTGCAAATCGTATCCCTGCTGTAAATCGGCACGTTCACGGCACCGCCCTTCGGGTGCACTACCCTGCGTCGACGCGAGTATGTGAAGCTAGTGGGCGTGACGAGCATCCAGGTGGCCGACGAGGTCTTCGTCGCCGCGGCACCACGCCTGGCCGCTGCCGTGATCGGCGACCCCGCCAACTGGCGGCGATGGTGGCCCGACCTGCGTCTGGCGGTCACCGAAGACCGTGCGGAGCAAGGTGTCCGGTGGCGTGTCGACGGGCCGGTGGCCGGGACGATGGAGATCTGGAACGAGGCGGTCCTCGACGGCTTCGTCCTGCACTACTTCCTCCACGCGGAACCGACCCGCGCCCTGCCCGGTGAGCGGGGGGACGACCCGGTCGCCCGGGCCGACGCGCTGGCCGAGGAGAACAAGCGACGTCGCGTGGCGGGCAAGGACATGTCCTTCGAGGTGAAGCGTCTCCTCGAGGCGGACCGGCACGTGGGCGGCCCCGCGGCGGGGGCCGAGACCGCGGAGGCCGTGTGATGGCCGACCACACCGAACGCGACATCGTCATCGGCGCCGACGCCGAGGACATCCTCGCCGTCATCTCCGATTTCGCGCACTACCCGGACTGGGTCACCGCGGCACACGAGGTCGAGGTGCTGCGCACCGACGACGCGGGACGGGCACTCGAGGTGCGTTTCGTTCTCGACGCGGGTGTCCTGCAGGACACGTATGTACTTGCCTACGAATGGGATCCGCAGGGAACCTCGGTCTCGTGGCGGCTGGTCTCCAGCGATCTGCAGAAGGATCAGCGCGGCCGCTACATCTTGACCCAGCAGGTGCCCGGCTCCACCAAGGTCACCTATGAGCTCATGGTGGATCTGCAGGTGCCGATGATCGGTCAGCTCAAACGCCGTGCCGAGAAGGCGATCACCGATGCCGCGCTGAACGACCTGAAGAAGAGGGTCGAAGGCTGATCGATCTCACACCCATACATGTGGTGCTCGGTCCGGGAGGCTCCGGTGTCTCCGCTGTCGCTGCCGCGGCGGCCTCCCAGCGGCCCAGCACGCCTCGGGATTCGCGTCAGGCCGTCACCCGGCCCGAGCAGCACACCCTGCTCATCACCGTCGACCGCTGGTCGCCGGTGCACGACTGGGCCCGCGTCTACCGGCAGCCCGGTGAGCCGGTGGCGGTCTCGAAGTTCCTCCACCTGCTGACCCTCGACCGCCTGGATCTGACCGAGCGCACCTGGTCGGCGTTCATCGACGTCCTCGAACACACCGCGGGTCGCAGCAAGGCCGTCCTTCCCGGGGTGGGGACCCTCTCCGGCATCGACGCCGCGGAGCTCACCTCGCTCCCGGGTATCGACGACTTCCTGCTGCTGCGGCGCATCCGCGACGAGGCGACGAGCGGTCGGTGGCAGCGGATCATCGTCGACCTCTCGGGGTGCGGCGACCCGCTGCAGTTCCTGCGCGGGGGATCGGTGCTCAGTCAGGCGCTCAATCGCTTCTGGCCGCGGCACCGACGCCTCGCGACGGCGTCCGAGCGGCCGGTGATGGCCCCACTGACCGCTGCCGTCGACGCCATCGACCGCGACTGTGCCGATGTCGCAGAGCTGTTCTCCGACGCGCACGCGGTGGCGGTCCACCTCGTCCTCGGTGCCGACGACCGTGCCCGCCGCCTCGCGGAGCACTATGTCGCCGGTGCCGACGTCATGGGGCTGCCGCTGGCGTCGGTCCAGGTGAACCGTGGCGTGGGTTCGGAGTCGCCGGAGGACCTCGCCGCACACATCGAGGGGATGCTCGACGGTCCCGGCGGCAGCCGCGGTGTGCCGGTGGCCCTGGTCGAGCGGTCCGCGGAGACGATCGATCGCATGGCACGGCTGCGTAAGCTCGCGGTTCGGCTGCCCGATCCGCACGGCGTCGCGCGCGGTTCGGCCGCGTCGGTCGTGGAGACCGTGGCCGGCACGGAGACCGCCTTCCGGTTGTCGTGGCCGCAGCGCCTGCCCGAACCCGATTCGCTCGCACTCGGCCGCAGCGGCGACGACCTGCTGGTGACGATCTCCGGTTTCCGCCATCCGGTGCGTCTGCCGTCGGTGTTGCGCCGGTGCATCGTGGTCGACGCGGCGTGGGAGGACGGGCGGCTGACCGTCGGCTTCGTGCCCGACCCCGCGGTCTGGCCGCGCCGGTAGCCGGCCACGCACGGCCACCGGGTACGTTCGAAGACCGCGTAGCTCGTGGCGACCACAGACTCGTGGATCACACGGTCGGCGACCACACGGTACGGTGCTGGGACGCCCGCCCACCGGTGGTGACGGGTGACAGCGGCACGAGGCCTCCGGGTACCAGCGGCGAGGGGAGAGAACGCGAATGGGCACGGACGAGGGGACGTCACGGGGTGACGGGCCCGGTCGTGACGACCGTGGCGCTGCACAGGGCGATCCGGTCCGGGACCTGCTTCTCGGGTTGGCCAATCAGATCGACGCGCTGGCGGCACTCTTCGCCGGTGGTCGTCAGGAAGCGACCGCCGCGGCCTCCGGCTATGCCGCCGCATTCGGCGCCGACGGACCCGTCGGCCATGCGCTGGCAGGCGCGTCGGGCGAGATCGGTTCGCTGTTGAGCGAGATCGGTGACCTCGTCGCTCGGCTCCTCGCAGCGGTCATCGCCGTCCTCGAGGCCATCGCCGAGGCATTGCGGTCGGCCCCCAGCACGATTTCCGAACCCCGGCACTATGAGCCGATCGCGGTCCGGATCGGCAGTTCCCGACGCTTCGACGCACACACCGGGTCCGACGAGGAGCAGTGATGGGTGAGCTGACGATCGGGATCGACATCGGCGGCACGAGCGTGCGGGCATCGGTGGTCGACGACCGCGGCACGATGCTCGACACCCTGCGCGCCCAGACCCCGTCGACGGTGGAGGCCCTCGAACACTGCCTGGACCGCCTCGTCGGCGAGCTGATCTCGCGCTGGGACGCGAAGGCCGTCGGGCTCGCGATCGCCGGCTTCCTCACCACCGACCGCAGCATCGTCCGGTTCGCACCCCATCTGCCATGGCGTGAGGCCCCGGTGGCCGAGGACATGACCCGACGCGTCGGCATCCCGGTGTTCGCCGAACACGACGCCAACGCGGCAGCAGTCGCGGAGGTGCGGTTCGGTGCCGCCGCCCGCGGGCACAACACTGTGGTGCTGGCCATCGGGACCGGCATCGGCGCCGGGTTCGTCATCGACGGTGAGATCTACCGCGGGAGCTACGGCGTCGCGCCGGAACTCGGACATCTCACGATCGTCCCCGACGGGCGCGCCTGCGCCTGCGGCAAACGCGGCTGCTGGGAACGGTATTGCAGCGGAACGGCATTGGTCGACACGGTGGTCGAGCTGCTCGCCGACGGTGCACCCCTGAACGGCGACTGGGGACGCAGCCAGCTCGCCGCCGACGTGGCCGCCGATCCCGGTTCTCTGACCGGACGCCGGGTCGCCGGGGCGGCCGCCGACGGCGACGCCGTGGCCCTGGCGGCCTTTGCCCGGTTCGCGACGTCCCTGGGACAGGGGCTGGCGATGATCGCCGACATCTTCGACCCCGACCTGATCGTCCTGGCCGGTGGCGTCGGCGCGGCGTCGAGCCTGTTCCTCGACGAGGCCCGCGAACACTACGCCCGGCAGGTCACCGGTGCCGGTCACCGCCAGCTCGCCCGCATCCGCGGCACCCAGCTCGGCGAGACGGCCGGTGTCGTCGGCGCGGCTGAGGTTGCGCGCCAAGGACTTCGGGCCGCGACGAGTCGATCGGCTCCGCCGTCGGCCGCCCGCTGACGAAACCGGGGACAGTCGGTACGGTCCGACGCAGGTATGGTCTTGATGTCGGGACCAAGGGGTGAGGGGTTCCGGCAGTGGGGGTCCGATGTCGACCGCGGCATCGGGTCGAGTAAGTGGCGCGGCGAGGAGAGTCTCATGTGGTACTGGGCGTTCAAGTACATCTTCCT
Source organism: Gordonia rubripertincta (assembly GCF_038024875.1). NCBI lineage: Bacteria > Bacillati > Actinomycetota > Actinomycetes > Mycobacteriales > Gordoniaceae > Gordonia > Gordonia rubripertincta. The sequence continues at coordinate 4,718,779 of NZ_CP136136.1, read as the reverse complement.
GGGACCGATCCTCCGGGTTCTCGGACGCCCGACCATCGAGGGCCATGAGAACATCCCGACCGACGGGCCCGCGATCCTCGCGAGCAACCACCTGGCCGTGATGGACAGCTTCTTCCTCCCCCTGATGGTCGACCGCCGCATCTACTTCCTCGCCAAGAGCGAGTACTTCACCGGCACCGGACTCAAGGGTGCGTTCCAGCGGTGGTTCTTCACCGCGGTCGGGCAGATCCCCATCGACCGGTCGGGCGCTGCCGCCGCCGAGGGCGCCCTCACCGCAGCTCGCCGCCAGCTCGACAACGGCAAGCTGATGGGCATGTACCCGGAGGGCACCCGCTCTCCCGACGGCCGCCTGTACAAGGGCAAGACCGGACTCGCGCGCCTCGCCATGGACACCGGTGTGCCGGTCATACCGGTCGCCATGGTCGACACCCACAAGTTCAACCCGCCCGGGTCGGTCCTCCCGCGACCCACGAAGGTGACCGTCCGCATCGGTAAGCCCCTCGACTTCTCCCGTTTCGCGGGCATGGAGGGCAACCGCTACATCGAGCGTGCCGTCACCGACGAGATCATGTACGAGCTCATGCAGCTCTCCGGTCAGCAGTACGTCGACGTCTACGCCGCGAGCCTCAAGAACAAGGCCCCCGCAGTCGAGCCGCCGGCCGCCGACGCTGCTGCCTGAGAGCGTCGCCGGAGGAGTTCTAGCCCGCTTCGCCGACCTTTGCCTCGTCGAGGATGACGCACAGCTCGGGAATCCAGTCGCGATCTGCGGGGACGACGTGGTCGAGGTCGAGTCCGCGTAGTTCGTCGGCCGTGAACCACTGCATGTCGAGGTGTTCCAGCGCGGCCGGGGTGCCGGCGCGGAGCCGTGCCCGGTAGGCGTGCAGGACGAGGCCGCTGGGCAGGGTCACCGGCTTGCCGACGGCGTCGCCGGCCTCGACGTCGGCGCCGAGTTCCTCGCGAATCTCCCGGACGAGCGCGGCCGCGTGTGTCTCGCCGGATTCGACCCGGCCGCCGGGGAGTTCCCACTTGCCGGCGAGTTCGACCGGATGGGCGCGCTGGGCGAGCAGCACCCGACCGGCGTCGACGATGGCCGCGGCCACCACGTCCATCGGGAGGTCGTCCGCCGCGCCGGTCCCGCGGGCGGAACGGGTGGCGATCAGCCAACCCATCGTGACGAAGGTGGCGATCGTCCAGGCCGCGCCGAGTACGGCCACGACGGCGTCGGGAGGCACGGGGCCGTATTCCTCGAGTACGCGCAGGATCCATGGGATGCCGAGGCCGGCGACCACGAGCCACATGACGAGGATCGCGCGGGCACCGAGGCGCCGTGCGCCGGCGCCGTGGACCAGCCAGATACCCAGCGGGACGACCCAGACCCAATGGTGGACCCACGAGATGGGCGAGATCAGCAGACCGAAGAACTGCACGACGAGCAGGACGCCGAGGGCGTCGGAGACCGCGCGCCAGGTGAACACGACCGCCACGGTGGCGACCACGACGCCGAGGAACCAGATCCAGCCGGTGCCGACGTCGAATCCGACGAACCTCGACATCGTTCCGCGGAGACTCTGGTTGATGACCGCCTCGACGGGGCCGATGCGTTCCGCGTCGCCGAAGAGGGTGCCGTAGTAGGTCCGGGTGACCTCGGGGAAGAGCAGCAGACAGCCCAGGACGGTGAAGACGAAGGCGAACGCCGCCGACAGCGCGCCCCACGGCTTGCGGACGGCGAGGTACCAGAGGCCGGTGATGGCCGGGGTGAGCTTGATACCGGCCATCAGACCGATCAGCGCGCCGCCCGCGAGCACACCGCGTTCGCTCGGGGTCCCGTCGGCGCGGCGTGCCCAGGAGATCGCCAGCAGGGTGCCGAGCATGAGGAAGACGTTGATCTGGCCGTAGTCCAGGGTCACCCGGACCGGTTCGCACCAGATGGCCGGTGCGGTCCACAGCGCGGCGAGCGCGTGGACGTCGGTGGTGCGCCCGCAGAGTCGGAGCGAGAGGACCACGCACGCGTAGAGGGCGGCGAAGGTCGCGAGCTGCCACCCGATTGCCACGACGTCCCACGGGATCAGCGACAGGGGATAGAGGACCACCGCGGCGAACGGCGGATAGGTGAAGGGGAGCGCGAAGTCCGTCTCACCGGAATAGGTGAACAAATAGAGCGACCCGTCGGCGAGACCCGCCGAACCGTCGCGGTAAACGTGCAGGTCCACAAAGTTCCTGCCGTTCACGGTCAGCGTGTCCCAGACGAGCCGCGCGATGATCGACGCCGCCAGGAGAGCGGTCGCCAGCACAGACCTGGAGCGCACGAATTACCAGGGTAGCCAGCAAAGGACGGCAATGGCGAAACGTGACTCGTCCGGGCGCGTATCCGTGCCCACCTCGCCGCGCCTCGAGGCCGCCCGGGGCAGGTGTGAATACTGTCCCCATGCGGTTCTTCTACGACTCGGAGTTCATCGAAGACGGAAACACCATCGAGCTGGTCTCGATCGGGGTGGTCGGCGAGGACGGCCGTGAGTTCTATGCGGTGTCCACCGAGTTCGACCCCGGCCGCGCCGGTGACTGGGTCCGCGCCAACGTGCTGCCCAAGCTGCCGTCCCCGTCGTCGCCGGTCTGGAAGGACCGTCGACGAATCCGCGAGGACCTCCTCGAGTTCCTCACCGCGGACGGGACCGACATCGAACTGTGGGCGTGGATCGGTGCCTACGACCACGTGGTCATGTGCCAGATGTGGGGTCCGATGACCGCGCTGCCCCGTCCCATCCCGCGTTTCACCCGCGAACTCCGCCAGCACTGGGAGGCCGCCGGACGTCCCGCGCTCCCGCCGGCGCCGTCCGACGCCCATGACGCACTGAGCGACGCCCGGCACAACCTGCGGCGCTGGGAGGCGATCGAGAAGGCTCGTCTCGACCCGCGTGGCTGACCCCGCGTAAATCGCCGGGGAGCCTGCTTTACGCTGGAACAGTGGTGAACTGGACCGTAGACGTTCCTATCGACGAACTCCCCGAACTGCCGCCGCTTCCCGGTGGCCTCCAGGAGCGTTTCGACGACGCGATGAGCCGCCCCGCGCTGCAACAGCCGAGCTGGCCCGCCGAGGAAGCACGCAAGATCCGCACCGTCCTGGAGTCGGTGCCGCCGATCTGCATGCCTGCCGAGGTCCAGTCGCTGTCGTCGCAGCTGGCCGACGTCGCCGAGGGTCGCGCCTTCCTGCTGCAGGGCGGCGACTGCGCGGAGACTTTCGCCGACAACACCGAACCCCACATCAAGGCGAACATCCGGACGCTGCTGCAGATGGCCGTCGTCCTCACCTACGGCGCGAGCATGCCGGTGGTCAAGGTCGCGCGTATCGCCGGCCAGTACGCCAAGCCGCGGTCGTCGAACGTCGACGCCCTGGGTCTGCCGTCCTACCGCGGCGACATGGTCAACGGCTTCCCGGCCGACGAGGCCGTCCGCCAGCACGATCCCTCACGTCTGGTGCGGGCATACGCGAATGCCGCCGCGGCCATGAACCTGGTCCGGGCACTCACCCAGGCAGAAGCAGACCTGCATCGCGTCCACGACTGGAACCGCGAATTCGTGCGGACCTCGCCCGCGGGCGCCCGCTACGAGGCCCTGGCCTCCGAGATCGACCGCGGCCTGCGCTTCATGGACGCCTGCGGCGTCACCGACTCGAGCCTCCACTCGGCGTCGATCTTCGCCTCGCACGAGGCACTCGTCCTCGACTACGAGCGCGCCATGCTGCGCCTCGCCGACGCCCCGGACAGGGAATCGCAGGAGAAGGTCCTCTACGACCTGTCAGCGCACTTCCTGTGGATCGGAGAGCGCACCCGTCAGCTCGACGGCGCGCACATCGCGTTCGCCGAACTGATCAGCAACCCGATCGGTGTGAAGATCGGTCCGACGACGACGCCCGAGCAGGCCGTCGAGTACGTCGAGCGTCTCGACCCGCACAACGTCCCCGGCCGCCTGACCCTGGTGGCCCGGATGGGCAACGGCAAGGTGCGCGAGGTGCTCCCGGCGATCGTCGCCGCCGTCGAGGCGACCGGTCACAAGGTGATCTGGCAGTGCGACCCCATGCACGGCAACACCCACGAGGCGTCGACCGGCTTCAAGACGCGCCACTTCGACCGCATCGTCGACGAGGTGCAGGGCTTCTTCGAGGTCCACCGCGCACTCGGCAGCCACCCCGGTGGCGTGCACGTCGAGCTGACCGGTGAGGACGTCACCGAGTGTCTCGGTGGCGCTCAGGAGATCTCGGATCTCGACCTCGCCGGCCGCTACGAGACCGCCTGCGACCCGCGCCTCAACACCCAGCAGTCGCTGGAGCTCGCGTTCCTCGTCGCGGAGATGCTGCGCGGCTGAGGTCAGCCGATCGTGAGATAGGTGCTGCCGAACCAGAATCCGGCAGCACCGAGGCCCACGGCGAGCAGCAGCACCAGCAGGATCCACAGGACCGCGCCCAGACGCCCGCCCCCGACGAGTTCGGGTTCGAGCGGGTCCCGGTCGTGAGCGTCGACGACATCCCGGCGACGCGCGCCCGGTCGGTCCTCGCGCCCGCGTGCGGGTGCTGCAGCGCGATCATCCGCGTCGCCGACCCCGGCACCCGGGCGGATGGGTGCCGCGGGGGAGTCCGGCGACGACGATCCCGGCTCGTACGGTCCCGGTGCCGACTGGACCCGGGTGTCGTGACCGACCGGACCGGCTGCGCGGTAGCGCGACTTCATCTCTCGCTCACGGGACCGCTTCGGTGCGGGCACCGTGAACGGCGGGAGGTCGAGGTCGTCGGCGACCGCAAGAAGCGCCCGCTGCATCTCGAAGCCGTCGGCATATCGGTCGGCGGGGTTGCGTTCGGTCGCCCGCAGCACGATCTCGTCGAACTCCGCAGGGACACCGGCGATCACGTCGCCTGGAGCGGGGACGTCGTAGGTGAGTCGCTGGTAGGCCAGCGACAGCGGTGAGTCGCCGTGGAAAGGTGTTCGGCCGGTGAGCAATTCGAACATCATCACGCCCATGGAGTAGACGTCGCTGCGGGCGTCGGCGTGGGTGGACTCGACCTGTTCGGGGGACAGGTAGGCGGCGGTACCGAGGATGACGCTGGCCGAGGTGACCCCTGCTTCGGCGACGGCGCGCACGAGTCCGAAGTCGGCGACCTTGACCTCGCCGGCGTCGGAGATCAGCACGTTCTCGGGTTTGACGTCGCGGTGGACCAGGCCCGCGGCGTGTGCGGTCCCGAGGCCGCCGAGCACGGGTTCGGCAACGGCGACCACCGCGTGCGGCGGCATCGGGCCCCGTTCGCGGAGCAGTTCGCGCAGGCTCCCGCCGTCGACGAGTTCCATGACGAGGAAGGCGATGCCGTTGTCGATGCCCTGGTCGTAGACCGCGACGAGACCCGGATGCTTGAGGCCGGCGACCGCGCGCGCCTCGAACTCGAAGCGGCGCAGGAACTGCGGGTCGCCAGAGTACCGGGAGTCCATCACCTTGACCGCGACCTCACGCCCGAGCCGGAGGTCGACACCGAGGTAGACCGCCGACATGCCGCCCCGTGCGATGGGTGCGTCGATGCGGTACCGGTCCTCGAGGACGGTCCCGAGCATCGGGTCGACGGGGGCGTTCACCCCGCTGAATCTACCTGCAGGACCACGCCGTCGGGGTCATCGGCGCGTGTGACCCGCCCCCGGTGTCGGGTGCGCGGAGGTCGGCGGTTTCATCGTGCCCGGGTCTACCGCTACGCTTCTTTCCGTGGGTTCCATTCCGTTGTCGCCTGACACCCTGTCCGCTGATGTCGAGATGCTGTCGGTCGACGAGGTCGCCGACCGGCTTGCGGTGTCCACCAACCGGGTGCGCACACTCATTCGTGATCACAACCTGCTCGCCGTCTCCCGCGGCGGGCATCCGGTCATCCCGGCGGTGTTCTTCGACGACGAGGGCGTCGTCAAACACTTCTACGGTCTCGTCGGGGTCCTGCTCGACGGCGGTTACACCCGAGACGAGGCGATGAACTGGTTGTTCACCGTGCAGGAAGACCTCGACCTCCACCCGGCCGCGGCGCTGCACACCGACTCCGCGCGCGAGGTCATCCGCCGGGCGCAGGCTCAGGCTTTCTGACCTTGTCCTCGCCGGACACCGGTTGATCCGGCGTTCCGGTACGTTCCGAGCCCCAGGCCCATCGTCCGAAGCGGCCGAGCCGCAACGGGTCCGGACGTAGCAGCGACCAGGCGGCGAGACCGGCGAGCAGGAACGCCAGCGTGAGCTCGAAGGGCTTGTAGAAGACGATCGCATCGTCGGGCTGGAACACGATGAGCATGAACGTCGACACCCCGACCACGGTCGCGCGCGCCCACGGCGGAAGCGTGAACGCCACCGCGACCGCCAGCACCCACGTGTAATACCAGGGGAGCGTGGACGGTTCGAGCAGGAGCACGGCCAGCATCGCCCACGTCATCCCGGCGACCGCATCCCGTTCGTCGTGACGGTGACGCCACCACAGCGCCACGAGGGTGACCGCGAGGACCGCGGATCCGATCGCACGCGTGATCTCCAGCACCGGTTGCAGATTCAGTGCGACGAACGGTGCGGCGACCAGCGTGACGACATGCGCGGCGAAGGTCGGGATCGTGAACCAGTTGATGATCACATCGGCCCAGCCCAGGCCCGTGAGCCAGCCGAATCCCAAGCCCACCAGCAGGGTCCACAGTCCGAACACCGTGACCGAGATGCCGACGATCGCGGCGAAGACACCGACCACGTCTCGGGCGGTCAGCGGCCGACGGGACCGTATGTGGGACAGCCAGATCCACAGGACGAACGGCAGCGCGATGCCGGCGGTGATCTTGATCGACACCGCGAGCGCGAGGACCGCGGTGCCGGCGACGTGGCGCCCGGTCACGACCAGGACGACACCGGTGGTCAGCACGCCCGCCATCAGGAGCTCGACGTGGGGTCCCGCGACGAGATGGATGAGGACCATCGGATTGAACAGCGCCAGCCACAGTCCCGCCTGCGGTGAGGCGCCGAAATGCCGTGCGAGCCGGGGGATGGCCCACAGCGACAGGAACAATCCCGGTAGCAGGACGAGTCGCACGGCGAGGATGCCGGCGACGACGTGGTCACCGGTGACCTCGGTGACCACGCGGAGCAGACCCATGGTGAACGGCCCGTACGGCGCGGTGGTGGTGGCCCAGACCGTCGCCATGCTGTCGACGAGCGGGCCCGGGTGGTGGGCCGGACCGTCGGCGTAGGGGTTGAACCCGGCCCCGAACACCGCCCCCTGGGCGAGATAGGCGTAGACGTCGCGGCTGTAGACCGGTACCGCCACGACCAGCGGTGCCGCCCAGGCGATCAGCCACCGCTGCAGGGTCCGGACGGACGGGGAGTCCGCGGCCCCTCGGGCGATCCGACGGCCGAGCCGCACCCCAGGCGAACACCATCAGGAAGACGCCGAGCCAGAAGAAGATGCCGAAGAGGTTCTTGCCGTGACCGTAGGTGATCCAGCTGAGTCCGAGGTCGGCGAGTGTCGTGGTGTTGCGGGGCGGGTCGCCGACGCCGAAGCTGCCCATGCACACGCCGATCGCGCCGACCGCGCCGATGACCAGATCGCCGCGGGCGGTCCGGTCACGAACGCCCGCGGGCGTCGCTGCTGGTGCTTCCACGCCGGGGCTCACGCCTCGCGATGAGCGGTCCGGTGGGCGACCGCGGTGAGTTCGTTGCGGATGTCGTCGCCGATGTCGGCGGTGTCGAGGGCACCCCAGAGCTGCCCCGAGGAGGTCGTCGATCTGCTTCTCCATCTCGGCGACCGCGCCCACGTCGACGAGAAGCCCTCGTGCGGAACCCAGTTCGTCCTCGTCGAGTGGGCGTCCGATGAAGCCCCGCAACCGGTTCCCGACGGCGGGGCCGGAGTCGTCGGCGCGTCGCAGGGCGGTGGCCAGCAGGGCGGTGCGCTTGCCCGAGACGAGGTCGTCACCCGAGGGCTTACCGGTCCGCTCGGGGTCGCCGAAGACGCCCAGCTGGTCGTCGCGCAGCTGGAAGGCGATGCCGAGGTCGTGCCCGATCTTCCGCAGCGTCGCGACCAGATCCTCCGACGCACCCGCGAGACGTGCGCCGAGCTCGAGCGGGCGGGCGACCGTGTAGGCGGCCGTCTTGAACTCCATCACCCGATACGCCGCGGCGGGCGAGTCGTCGCCGCTCGCCTCGTTGACGATGTCGAGGAACTGGCCGCCGAGCACCTCGGTGCGCATCGCCGCCCAGGTCGCGCCAACGGCCGGCGGGAGCGCGCGGTACTCGACGGTGCCCGCCTCAACCCCCGGCCGGTGATCGTGCACGAGGTCGTCGGCCCACGCGAGCGCGAGGTCGCCGGCCAGGATCGCCGCGGCCACCCCGTGGTCGGCGGCGTCGCCGGCCCAGGAGGCGGCGGCATGGCGTGACTGGAAGACACGATGCAGCGTCGGATGTCCGCGCCGGGTGTCGGACTGATCGATGATGTCGTCGTGGATCAGGGCACACGCCTGCACGAGTTCGAGGGCCGCGCCCACCCGCAGCGCGTCGCGGGCCTCACGACCGACGTCCGACGCCGGATCGGAGACGGCGCGACCTGATTCGGTCATACCGCACCGCCATCCGGCGAAGGCGAAGACCGGCCGGATGCGCTTGCCGCCCTGCAGGACGAAGTCGCGGACCAGTTCGGCCGCGGTACCGACCACCGGGGCGATCTCGGCCGCGGCGGGGACCGCGACATCGAAGAAACTGCGCAATTCGGTCTCGACGGCCGCCGGGACCGCATCGAGCGAGGTCGGCGTGGGGGAGGCGGAGGTCACCCTGCCAGGCTATGCGAATCGCTCTCTACACTGTTCGGGTGACCCCAACCGCTCCGGCACCCTCGATCGTCGAACGCCTGTCCGCCCCGCACCGTGGACCGGTGCCGTTCTCCGTCGAGTTCATGCCCCCGCGCGACGCCGAAGGTGAGGCCCGGCTGTGGCGCGCGGTGCGGATCTTCGAGCGGTTGTCCCCGGCCTTCGTGTCGATGACCTACGGTGCCGGCGGTTCGACGCGCGACCGCACGGTCCGCATCACCGGCGAACTGGCCGCCCAGACCACGCTGCTGCCGGTGGCGCACCTCACCGCGGTCAACCACAGCATCGCCGAACTGCGCGCTCTCGTCGGTGCGTACGCCGATCAGGGCATCGCGAACATCCTCGCGCTACGCGGCGACCCGCCGGGCGATCCGCTCGGGGAGTGGATCGCCCATCCGGAGGGCGTCGAGTACGCCGAGGAGCTGGTCCACCTGATCGACACCCTCGGCGACTTCCACGTCGGCGTGGCGTCGTTCCCGGAGGGCCACCACCGTGCCCCCGACCTCGAGCACGACACCCGCAACCTGGTGAACAAGCTGCGCGCGGGCGCCGAGTACTCGATCACCCAGATGTTCTTCGACGTCGAGGACTACCTGCGTCTCCGCGACCGGGTGCAGGCCGCCGACCCCGAGCAGGGCGCCAAGCCGATCATCCCGGGCATCATGCCGGTGACCTCGCTGGCCAGCATCAAGCGCATGGCCGAGTTGTCCGGTTCGGTGATCCCGCCGAAGGTGGTGGAGCGATTCACCAAGGCCGCCGGCGACGGTCCCGAGGAGGACCGTGCGACGGTTCGCGCGGTCGGCATCGACTTCGCCACCGAGACCGCGGAACGGCTCATCGCCGAGGGCGCACCGTGCCTGCACTTCTGCAGCCTCAACTTCGCCAAGGCGACTTCAGAGGTGCTCGGCCGCCTCGGCGTGGACGTCGACGCCGCGCTGCACGTCCCCGCCTGACGCCGGTCGGGTCCTAACTCTTCTCGGGTGCGCTCGAGGCCTTCGGGTCAGCGGCCGCCGAGAGACCCTCACCCGACAGGGTCGACGGTGCGGTGTTGGTGGCGACCGGTCGTCCCGGGCGCGGGCCGCGGTACCGCTTCGCGTAGGCAAGGCGCACGATGACCAGCACCGCGATCAGACACACGATGGCGACGAACCACGACCAGCTGCTGACCGCGGCGGTCGCGGGATCCGGGTAGGTGGCATCGGCGGTGAAGTCCGACGGCTCGCCCGGAGCCGGGGTCCAGGTGACCGTCGACTCGCCGACCTGGTCACCGTTGGTCGCCGTCACCGGCCCGCCGAAGGTGACCGTCAGCTGGACGAAGTCGCGACCCGGGATCAGTTCGGACAGGTCGGTGTCACCGCGGAAACGAACCACCTCGGCGCTGCGCTTGGCGGTGAGGTCCATCGTCAGCGAGGTCTCGCCGTAGGCGTCGGCGACAATGTCGCCGAGCTGGCCGAACTGGCCTGCGGTGAGATCGGAGAAACTCGCACGGGTGCCCACGCGGGTGACGGCCTCCTCGCCGTTCTCGCCGCCCTTGCCGTCCCCACCATCGGCTGACTCCGACGGGGAAGCCGACTCCTCCTCGGGCGTCTCCTTGTACTCGGCCACCGAGACCTGCCCCATCATCGACTCGGGGAGATCCAGCTGCGGGGCGCCGCGGGGATTGTCCGGGGACGTCGCGACTATGACACTGCCCGAATACCGATCGCCCACCGTCGTCGAACGTTCCAGACATCCGGCCATCAGCGGCGACAGGAGAAGAGCCACGACCGACACCGCCACCGGCATCAGCCGGCGGTGTCGGGACTGACCGCGGGAGGACTTCGGTGCACCCTGCTCGGGATTCGACAATCGCACGCTGCTCATCGTGCCAGACGCTCAGCGGAACGAGCGTCTCCGACGCTCAGCCGAACAAACGTCTCCGACGCTCAGCCGAACAAACGTCTCCGATGCTCAGCCGAACAAACGTCTCCGACGCTCAGCCGAACAAACGTCTCCGACGCTCAGCCGAACAAACGTCTCCGACGTAGTGCCGCGTGGCCGGCGATGTAACCGCTCGCGCCCGTCACCCCGCCGCCCGGATGTGTCGACGCCCCGGCCAGGAACAGCCCGTCGGCGCCGGGGACGCGATGACCGGCCAGGTCCGGGGTCGGTCGCCACATGAACATCTGGTCGATCGACATCTCGACATGCATGATGTTGCCGCCGATCAGGCCCAGTTCGGACTCGAGATCCTCGGGGGTCTGGATGTACCGGTGGGCGATGGACTCCGCGAAACCCGGTGCGTGACGGTCGACCTCGTCGCAGACCGCCGCGGCCGCCTGCGCACCCAGCGTCGACCAGTCGCCCCCGGCGTCGCTTGCGAGCCGGTACGGATGCCACTGCGCCCACAGGTTGATCGCGTGCCTGCCCTCCGGGGCGAGGCCGGGGTCGATCGCCGAGAAGCTCATCGCCACGACGGCGGGCCGCGGAGGCAGTGAACCCACCGCCGCGGCGGCGTGCGCGCGGACCAGGTGTGCACGGTCGGTGACCAGCAGACCGAGGGCAGAGTGGACGCCGTGGGCGGGCAGGTCGTCGGGGAGGCCGCGGTAGGCGGGCAGTGCGGTCGTGCCGAGGCGCACCGCCATCCCGATCCCGCTGCCGACGACGATGTCGCGCCGCCAGCGGTCGATGGTCCCGGCGTCGAAACCGCCCGCCGCCAACAGATCCAGGGTCGCCAGGATATGGCAGGCGTTGATCACCGTGGGCGTGCACCGACGCTCACCGGATTGGGTCTGCACCCGCCAGTGGTCACCGCACCGGGTGATCGAGACGGCCGGGTCCCCGCACACGATCCGGCCACCGTCGGCGCCGATGCGGTGGACGAGCGTATCGGTCAGCGCACCGCTGCCGCCGATCGCGCGGCCGGGCGGGATGAGATGCATGAGAGCGGCGAACCCGACCATCGGCGCGGTGCCGGGTGCGCTCATCGGCGGTCCCGACTGCGCGCCGAACCAGGCGAGTCCGGCCTTGAGCTGTTCGGAGTCGAAGTATCGGTCGAGGAGCGAGTCGCCGGACGTCATGAGCTCGGCGGTGAGGTTCATCATCGCGCCGCTGCGACGTCCGATCGGGCCGGTGCGTTCGGTGGTGGCCGTCGACCCCAGACCTCCGAACGCCCGTCCGAACTGTCGCATCGACGCCGGCCGGTAGAAGGCGTCCATGACGGCCTGCGCCCGTGGCGTCCAGGTCTCGACGAACCGTCGGTACGCCGCGGCATCCTTTGCGCCACATGCCCGTTCGATGGAGGTGCAGGTCGCTTCGAGGTCGGTGCGGAAGACGATCGCCGGTGCCGTGTCGGTCGCCGGCACGAAGGCCCAGGGGTCGCAGTCGACGTAGCGGAGTCCGTGTGAGGCGAGGTCGAGGTCGTCGAGAACGGGGGAGTGCCGGATCATCAGGTGCGCCGAGGAACCGCGATCGATGCGGTGCCCGGGGAAACGTTCGACGGTCGACACCGCCCCGCCGGGGATGTCGTCGCGTTCGAAGACCTCGACGTCGCGTCCGGCCTGCGCGAGGTAGGCCGCGGCGATCAGGCCGTTGTGGCCGCCGCCGACGACCACCGCGTCGCGCCGCTCCCCGTGCCCACTCATGAGTGTTCCGTGCTGTGCGGTGTCGTCTTTGTCTGTGCCACGCCCTCTATCTTCCAGATTGTGGCGGCACGGGGGGTGGCTGCAGCTTCAGCGGCAGCGGACGGCCGAGAAACGCGAACGGACGGGGGTCGCCGGTGAAGGTGAAATGCCGGAGCACATCCGAGAAACCCATCCGCCGGTACAGCGACCACGCCCGGTTCTGCTCGGCGGGGATCTCCGGCGTGGACAGCAGCACATGGCGTTCGGGGCGCTCGGCGAGCAGCCGCGCCAGCAGCAACTGTCCGATGCCGCGCCCCTGTGCGGTGGGGTGGACGTGGAGCTCGGTCAGCTCGAAGTAGTCCCGGGCGATCATCTCGATGTCGGCGGGGGAGCGTCCCGTCTGCCGCAGCCCGAGTCGGAGCTGCTGATTCCACCACTGCCCGGTCGCGCCGGTGTAGCCGTAGGCGATGCCGACCAGGACGTCACCGGGGCCCGTACCCACCGGCGGTCCGACCCGGCGACGGGACGTCGGCATCGACTGCGCCTCGTGCGGAGACAGGGTGGCGATCGCGCCGATTGCACGCCAGCCCGGCCGCGCGATGTGTTCGCGCCACAGCGACGCTCGGTGCACCTCGGTCCCGCGGGGATATCCCATCGCGGTCACATAGACGTCGAGAGCGGGCTCCAGCCACACTCGGGAGTCCTGACCACTGAGGTTCACCAGACGGATCGTCAACGTCGGATCGCCTCCGGGCTCACCGAGCGGGCCCGCACCGCCCCGGTCATGCGCTCTCCGACCATCTGGTGTGACTGTCCTCTCGGTACGGCGGACTCCGCGGAATCGGGTCGCGGGACTCGGTGTTGAAGAAGGTTGCGAGCGCGAATCACGCCTTGAAGAGACGCGCGACGCTAGCTATATTGAACGTGTCGAACGGGTGTTCGATGAATGTGCCTCCGCAAGCTGTTCGCGTTCATCCCGACGACATGACGGTCCGGTGGCGGACGAGGGAAGCGTCTGCCACCGGACACCGTCGTCAGCGAGTGAGGAGGATGCCATGCCCGGACGGCCCACATCCCGCCGGTCCGCCCCCGTCGACCCGGTGATGGTCGGACGTGCGCGCGATCTCCTCCAGCGTGCCCATCTCCTTCTCGACAACGCCGACGGCGTCTCCGACGACGCCGAGCGGTTCCGGCAGTTCTATCTCGTCGCACTCCGCGCGGCCGGCGCCGCGATCGCCATCAGCGAGCCGGTCGGCCCCGCCCGCCGCAAGACGTCGAACGCCTGGACTCGTATCGGTGTGGTCGCTCCCGACCTCGCCCCGTTGGCTGCGCGCTTCGCCACCCTGTCGTCCATCCGGATGAAAATCGAGTCGGGGATCATCCGAACACTCGACCCCGACAGTGTTGCCGGCATGCGGCTCCTCGTCCTCGACTTCCTCCGGAAGGTCGAAACCTTGGTCATCGCTCATGAGCAAGGCAAGTTCGGGACAGGGGACCTCCAAATCGGGCGAACTGCGTGAGGCCGGACACACTTTCGGCGTTCCGTTGTCGTTCCGGTATGTGCATCCGGGACCACAACAGCGAGTAATGGTGGTCGCGGCTGATTTCACCTCGTATCATGGGGGAATAAGGCGCAGACGCCTCACCGGTCGCGGTTGACCGTCGTCGGCGTCGCGGATCAGGGAGAAGGAGGGTCGGTGCCACTTTCGGAGCACGAGCAACGCATGCTCGAACAGATCGAGAGCGCTCTGTACGCGGAAGACCCCAAGTTTGCGTCCAGTGTCAAGCGTCGTCGGCTGGGTAAGTCGAGTGGCCGTCGTCGCCTACAGGCGGTGGCAGTCTTCGTCGTCGGCCTCGTGATGCTCGTCGGCGGTCTCATCGTCAAGATCGACATCGGGGGCTTCCCGATCGTCAGCCTCCTCGGCTTCCTGGTGATGTTCGGTGCCGGCCTCTTCGCCCTCTGGGGTGACGATCTCGCCGACTCCGCGACGTCCGCGCCGCGCGCTGGAGGCAAGAAGCAGTCCGGGCCGTCCGGCTCCAAGCGCAAACTGTCGGAGCGGATGGAAGAACGATTCAACCGTCGATTCGAGCAGGAGTAGACATCCCGCCGGCCTGAAGGCCACGACTCTTCGGAGAGCCGCGCACCCCATGGGGTGCGCGGCTCTTTTGTCTGGGCGGATGAGCGCGCTCCCGGCCTGTCGAATTCGCGTTCCCCACCGTCCCCCACCCGGGGTCCCCACCTTCCCCCACCTGCGTTCCCCACATCCCCCCACCCGGGTCCCCACTTTGCCCCACGTGCGGAGAACTGCTGGTCGCACAGACCTCTGAAGCCTCAGGAAACGCGTTTGTCACACGATTGTGGACGAGTCCTCACGCGTTCATGCAAGGGACACGCATGCAGTGTAAGAAGTTTCACGGGTCTGAACTGGGGATTTGCGGCACGGTGGAGGGCGTGTGGGCTTCTGGGGTGGAAAGTGGAGGAAAGTGGGGTACTGTGGCAGCACTGGGTGAGGCGATCCGGAGCGCGGAACCCAGGGGCAGGAGGTGTCGACATGTCTGTGCGATTCGTCGGCACCTACACGCCCAAATTGGACGACAAAGGGCGACTCACGTTGCCCGCCAAGTTCCGCGATGCACTGGCAGGAGGGGTAGTGGTCACCAAAGGCCAAGACCACAGCTTGTCGGTGTACCGGACCGAAGAGTTCGATGCGATCGCGGCGAGGATCGTCGAGGCGTCACGCAACGACCCTGACCTCCGTGCGTTTCAGCGGACCTTCTTCGCCGGTTCGGAAGAACAGCGACCGGACGGCCAGGGCAGGATCAGCCTGTCCTCCGACCATCGCATCTATGCGGGACTGTCCAAGGAGTGCGTGGTGTTCGGCAGCTTCGATCACCTCGAGATCTGGGATTCGGCCGCTTGGGACGAATACCAGTCGCAGCACGAGGAGAACTTCTCGGCAGCCAACTCGGCCGCGTTGAACGCGGTCCTGTAGCCGAGAGGGGACGAGGCGAAGCGGTACTCGGGCTTCGGGTGGCACGAGGCCCCGATCCGGTCCGACCCTGGCGTACTTCCCCAACGCCAGGTACGGAATCGGATCGGGACCTCGCTCCATCCGGGGCGCGGCCCGACGGTGATCCACTGTTCGCCCGCGACATGACACTCCTCCGACAAGTCCTTCGCACCGAAACGCCGACTCTGCCGACCGACATGGCCGACACGCCGATGGGGGCCCTTCGTGGATGACACTGGTGACGACACTCGCCGCTCCGGCGAGTTCGGCCACATCCCGGTCATGGGCCGGCGGATCGTCGAATTGCTCACCCCGGCACTGGAATCAGAGGGCCGGCGAGTGTTTCTGGATGCGACGCTCGGCGCCGGTGGGCACAGCGAACTCATCCTGGACACATTCCCCAACGTGCACCTCGTCGGTATCGATCGCGACGCCTCCGCCCTGGACATCGCGCGGCGCCGGCTCGAACCACACGCGGACCGGATCTCCCTGCACCAGGCCACTTTCCACGAAATCGCCGACGTCCTCGACGACGCCGGTGAGGAATCCATCGACGCCGCCCTGTTCGATCTCGGCGTCTCGTCGATGCAGCTCGACCAGGCCGGCCGGGGCTTCGCCTACTCGGTCGACGCGCCCTTGGACATGCGGATGAACTCCGACGACCCGCTGACCGCGGCGGATGTCCTCAACACCTACAGTCACGGCGACTTGGCCCGTGTGCTCTCCGAATACGGGGAGGAGCGTTTCGCCGGCAAGATCGCCTCGGCGGTCCTGCGTGAGCGGGAGAAGGAACCCTTCACGACGAGTGCACGCCTCGTCGAACTGCTCTACGCGACGATCCCGGCGGCTACACGCCGAACCGGCGGCCACCCGGCCAAGCGCACCTTCCAGGCCCTGCGCATCGAGGTCAACCACGAACTCGACGTCCTCCGTGAGGCGTTGCCGACCGCGCTGTCGGTCCTCACGGTCGGTGGCCGTGTCGCGGTGATGAGCTACCAGTCGCTCGAGGACCGGATCGTCAAGCGGGAGTTCGCAGCTCGCACGACCTCGACCTCGCCGCCCGGCCTCCCCGTGGAGTTGCCCGGCACCGCTGCGGAGTTCCGCCTCGTGACCCGCGGCGCCGAGCGTCCCGACGACGAGGAACTGACCATCAATCCGCGATCGGCGCCGGTGCGAGTCCGGGCGGTCGAGCGAGTCGAGAAGAAGGGCTGATCATGACGATCCTGCACGACGCCCCTCGTCGTCCCGGCTCCGGCCGTTCCGACGACAAGCATTCCGGCTCACGTCGTTTCGACGCCGGACGGGCCGACGCCGGACGGGCCGACGCCGGGCGGTCCGACACCGAACGGAACAGTCGTCGGTCGCGGCGCGCACGCATCGAGTCCGAACGGGCGACCCGCTCGCGGGCGGCCCAACGGGCGCTGGACCGCCGTCACAAGCGCATGGCCACCGGCGCGGTCGCACCACGCGCGGCCCGCGGTGGGTTGTCGATGTCGGGTGTCTCGCTTCGGGAACGCTTGCAGCACACACCCTTCGTGGTCCCGGTCATCGCGTTGCTGGTTCTGGGCCTCGGTCTGAGCCTGTGGCTGTCCACCAAGTCGGCTCAGGACTCCTACAAGCTCGGCATCGAGCGGACGGAGAACCAGTCGCTCATCGACCAGCGGGACGCGCTCAAGCGGACCTTCGAATCCGGCAACTCGGCTCCGGAACTGTCCCGGGAGGCAACCCGTCTCGGCATGATCCCGTCGGACAATCCGGCGCGGATGATCGTCGACGACCCGCGCCGGCCCCGCATCGTCGGGAAACCCGCACCGGCATCGGGGAAGCCGATGGCCGACCTCAACCCCGAACTGAAGCCCGACCCCACCGAGACCATCGACCCGCGCAAGGTGGACGATTCGATCGGCCTCGGCGGTGGGGCCGTCGGCGCACCCAACCCGCCGGCACAGCAGACCCCGGCCCCGTCGACTCCGGGGCAGTCCGGGCCGTCGCCGTCACCGCAACCCGTTCCGGCTCAACCTGATCCGGTGCCCGGGCAAGGGGAGGGCCCGCCGCCGACCGGGTCCGCACCCGCGCCCTCGACCCCGATCCCGGCCCCGAATGTCGTGCCCCGGACGTGAGGTGGCCGCGGGTCGTAAGGGCCGTCACAGTGCGCCCACCGATCTGCAACCCGCCGACGCCAAATACCTGTCACGACCTTGAAGCGGTGAACAATTGACGACCATGACACGTGCGACCTTCGAGCGACTCGGCAACGCGCCGTCTCGCCCGGGACGTCGCCCGGGCCAGGGCTCCCGTGCGACCGCCGGCGGCCCGGGTGGCCGCGGACCGGGAAAGGGCGGTCCCCGGAACAGCGGGGGACTGCACAGTTTCGGGTTCCGGACCAAGGTGTTCGGTGTCGTCGTGCTGCTCGTGGTCCTCGCGGTCGCGGGGAAGATGATCGTGGTCCACACCATCCAGGCCGGTTCCATCTCGGCCGAGGCCGCCCAGCAGCGCGAGTACACGCAGGTCCTGACGGCCAAGCGTGGTTCCATCCTCGACCGCAACGGTCGCCCGCTGGCCTACACCGACGAGGCCCGGTCACTGACGTTCCTGCCCAAGGCGGTTCGCAAGTCGATCGATGAGGAACACCGCAAGAACGACGAACTGCCCGGCGTCGACGAGCGCCTCAAGGAGATCGCCAAGGGTGTCTCGGTGGCACTCGGCGGTTCGATCAGCGAAGAAGACCTCCTCGCGAAGATCACCGGCGACGAACCCTTCGTATACCTCGCGCGGGCCGTCAGCCCCGACGTCGCCAAGCGCATCACCGAGGAGTTCCCCGAGGTGGGCGCCGACCCGGAGAGCATCCGGCTCTATCCCGGTGGTTCGCTGGCGGCCAACGTGATCGGTGACGTCAACTACGACGGCAACGGTCTCATCGGCCTGGAGGCCTCACTCGACGCGATCCTGTCCGGCACCGACGGTTCCCGTACCTATGACCGGGGATCGGACGGCGCGATCATCCCGGGAAGCACTCGCAACGTGCACCCGGCGATCAACGGCTCCACCGTCCGCCTGACCCTGGATTCGGACACCCAGTGGTTCGTGCAGAGCGAGGTCATGAAGGCCAAGCAGGCCTCCGGAGCGAAGGGCGCCTCAGCAGTCGTGCTCGACGCCCGCACCGGCGAGGTGCTGGCGATGGCGAACGACGGCACCTTCAACGCCGCGCTGCCGCTGTCGGATCAGCCGAAGGCCGAACTCGGCAACCCGTCGGTCACCTCCCCGTTCGAGCCCGGTTCGGTCAACAAGCTCGTCGCGGCCTCCGCCGCCATCGAATACGGCCTCACCCGGCCGGACACGGTCCACCAGGTGCCCGGCAGCATCCAGATGTCCGGCGTCACCGTCCGCGATGCCTGGGAGCACGGCGTCGAGCCGTACACGACCACCGGCATTTTCGGTAAGTCGTCGAACGTGGGCACGCTGATGCTCGCCAAGCGCATCGGCGAGGAGCGCTTCGCCGACATGCTCAAGCGTTTCGGGCTCGGCCAGCGCACCGGCGTCGGACTCCCGGCCGAGAGTGCCGGCGAGGTCCCCGCACTGAGCCAATGGTCGGGCGGTTCCTTCGCCAACCTGCCCATCGGACAGGGTCTTTCGATGACGCTGCTGCAGATGACCGCGATGTACCAGGCGATCGCCAACGACGGCCTGCGCATCCCGCCGCGGATTCTCGCCGGCGAGGAGCGCGACGGCAGCACCCCGGAGGGACGTGCTCGTCCCGAACCGGTCCGCGTCGTCAGCGAGGAGACCGCCCGGACGGTCCGCGACATGTTCCGATCGGTGGTGCAGGACGATCCGATGGGCGTGCAGATGGGCACCGGCACCAAGGCGGCCGTCAGCGGTTACCAGGTCTCCGGCAAGACCGGTACCGCCCAGCAGGTCGACCCGTCGTGTGGCTGCTACTCGAACTCGCGCTACAACATCACGTTCGCCGGGATCGCCCCGGCCGACGCCCCGCGGTACGTCATCGGGATCATGCTCGACAACCCGCGCCGCAGCTCCGACGGCACCGGGGGACAGTCCGCCGGACCGCTCTTCTCGACCATCGCATCGTGGCTGCTGCAGCGCGCCCAGGTCCCGCTCTCTCCGCCGACCCCGAGGCTGACCCTCACCGCGAAGTGATTCCGGCCCGGTGGTCGGCGCACCGCATCCCGGACGCCGATCCCGGGGTCGGTATCGTGAGTGCAATTCTGCGCCGAACACGAACCCAGACCGCGAGTGACCAGACCACAAGAACACCGACCGAGAACAACCGAGGAGGCGAACACATGACGTCTCGTGGTTCCTCGCACAAGGGATCGGCCGGCAGACGCAAGGGCAAGAAGGCCCCCGGTCGCCCGCGCGAGGTCGCGCCGACGGCCGTGACGGTCCTGTCGACGGCCACCGGCGCGCGGCTCGACCTCGTCGGCGGCGCCGATCGCGACACCAGCGTGCAGGGCGTGACCCTGCGCGCGCAGGACGTGCAGCCCGGCGATCTGTTCGCGGCCCTGCCCGGTGCGGCCACCCATGGCGCGCGGTTCGCCGACCAGGCGGTCGCCGCCGGGGCGACCGCGATCCTGACCGATCCGGCCGGCCGCGCGGAACTGAGCCGCGTCCTGCCGCCCGAGACCGCCGTCGCGGTCCTCATCCACCCCAGTCCGCGGACCGTGCTGGGCAGCGTCAGCGCCCGCGTCTACGGGAACCCGTCGCAAAGACTGAAGCTGATCGGGATCACCGGCACGTCGGGCAAGACCACCACGTCGTATCTCGTCGAGGCCGCACTGCTCGCCGCCGGCCACTCCGTGGGACTCATCGGAACGGTCGAGACCCGCGTCAACGGCGTCGCGCAGCCGAGTTCGCTGACGACACCGGAGGCCCCGACCCTGCAGGCGCTGCTGGCGTCGATGCTCGAGGACGGTGTCGACGTCGTGGTCATGGAGGTCTCCAGCCACGCCCTGTCGCTGGGCCGCGTCGACGGCGCACATTTCGCGATCGGCGCGTTCACCAACCTCTCGCAGGACCATCTCGATTTCCACCAGACGATGCGCGCCTATTTCGACGCCAAGGCGCAGCTGTTCGTGCCGTCGTCGCCGAACCACGCGGTACGCGCCGTGGTGTGCGTCGACGACGAGTGGGGTCAGCGAATGGCCGACCTCGCCCGTCGTCCCGGCGAGGCGGCGCATCTGCAGCCGGTGACGGTGTCGACCGGTCCGACGCCCGCCCATTGGCATGCCGGGCCGTCGGATCTCGCCGGCGACGGCACCTCCCACACGCCGATCACCGAACCCGACGGCGACCACGTGCTCGTCATGCCGCTCCCGGGTCGCTACAACGTGGCCAACGGACTGCTGGCCGTCGCCGTGGCCCATGCCGCGGGTGTGCCGATCTCCACCGCCCTCGACGCGGTCGCGTCGGTGAGCGTCCCGGGACGACTGCAGCGGGTCGACCGCGGACAGCCGTTCCTCGCCCTCGTCGACTACGCCCACAAACCCGGAGCCATCGAGGCCGTCCTGGCGACCCTGCGCGGTCAGCTCGCCGACGGCCCGGGCCGCGTGGCCATCGTGGTCGGAGCCGGCGGCGACCGTGACTCGGGCAAGCGGCCGCTGATGGGGGAGGCCGCCGCACGCGGTGCCGAACTCGTCATCGTCACCGACGACAACCCGAGGTCGGAGGAACCGGCCGCCATCCGGTCCGAGGTTCTCGCCGGCGCCCGCGGCGTCGACGCCGCCGACCGCCCGGCCGGTGCCGAACCGGTACGCGAGGTCTCCGATCGTGCGGCCGCGATCGCCGAGGCCGTCGCCTGGGCGAGGCCCGGCGACATCGTGCTGGTCGCGGGCAAGGGACATGAGGCAGGGCAGGAGATCAACGGCGTGAAGCATCCGTTCGACGACCGTGAGGTCGTCGCACAAGCGCTGGACGAGTTGCCGAACGCATCCACCGAACCGGTGGGCGCGGAGGGTGATCGATGACCGGATCGTTCGTCACGGTGATCCGCGGGGATGCGCCGGTGATGGTCGACGACGCACGTCTGCTCATCCGCCGACTCGCCGAGCACGCCGGCGCGATGCGCGGCAGCACCGCGGAAGATCGGCCGCGTACCTGGGCGATCATCGCCGAGGTCGCCAGCCCTGACGGGACCGCCGAGAACCAGCGCGTCGTCGAACACGATCTCCTCGGACGTCTGGCGGTCCGGCTGGCCGTCGACAAGACGCTCTGCGTGGGCGACTCCCGATCGGTTCACGCCCTGCACCAGGGCGCCGTCATGGAGGGGTCATGGGGAGACGAGGCGCGCATCGTCGACACGGTCGAGGCTGCCGCGGCACTCGTCGACACCGACCCGGACTGGCGGCCCGCCGCCGGTGATGTCATCCTCCTCGCGGCAGCGAACGCCGACCTCGACTCGGTGGTCACGGCGTGGAGTGCGAGCTGCGGGTGGCAGATCCGCGAGGATACGGACGCCGGTCACGGCGATGAGGGGACCACATCATGAGGGCACGCGATGAGGCGCGCCGGCCGAGAACACTGAGCAGAGTCGGAGAGAAGAGCGTGGCGGGGAACGGACGAGCGAACACGAGGGCAGCACGGTGACCCAGATCCTCCTCGCGGGTGCGATCGCGATCGCGGTGTCGATCCTGCTGACCCCCGTGCTCATCAAGGTGTTCTCCCGTCAGGGATTCGGCCAGGAGATCCGGGTCGAGGGCCCCCAGAGCCACCAGACCAAGCGCGGCACGCCGTCGATGGGCGGTGTCGCGATCCTCGCCGCGCTGTGGGCGGGCTACTTCGGCTCGCACCTCGTCGGGTTGTTCACCGACGCCGGCAACGGACCGACCGCGTCTGGTCTGCTCGTGCTGGGCCTCGCGACCGCACTCGGCATCGTCGGCTTCCTCGACGACATCATCAAGATCCGCAAGCACCGCAACCTGGGGCTCAACAAGACCGCGAAGTCGATCGGGCAGTTCATCGCCGCGATCCTGTTCGGCATCCTCGTGCTCCAGTTCCGCAACGACTACGGCCTCACCCCGGCCAGCACCCACCTCAGCTACGTGCGCGACATCGATGCGATCGGCCTCGGTGCGGTGGTCTTCGTGGTGTTCTGCTGGCTCGTGGTCGCCGCGTGGTCCAACGCGGTGAACTTCACCGACGGACTCGACGGCCTGGCCGCGGGTTCGATGGCGATGGTCCTCGGCTCCTACGTCCTCGTGACGTTCTTCCAGTTCGTCAACGCCTGCGCCGGCGGCGCCAAGCCGCCCAGCGACATCCCGACCGGGTGCTACCAGGTCCGCGACCCCCTCGACCTCGCGATCATCGCGGTGGCCGGCGGCGGCGCCTGCCTCGGCTTCCTCTGGTGGAACGCCGCACCGGCGAAGATCTTCATGGGTGACACCGGCTCGCTGGCGCTCGGCGGCATGCTCGCCGGCTTGTCCATCACGACCCGGACCGAACTCCTCGCGGTCGTCATCGGCGCACTGTTCGTCGCCGAGATCATGTCGGTGGTCATCCAGATCGCCTTCTTCCGGACCACCGGCCGCCGTGTGTTCCGGATGGCGCCGTTCCACCACCACTTCGAACTGGGCGGGTGGGCCGAGACGACGGTGATCATCAGATTCTGGCTGCTCACCGCCATAGCCTGTGCCTTGGGCCTGTCGCTCTTCTACGGCGAGTTCCTGACCACAAATGGCTGATCCGCGCGCCGAGAACCCCGCGTCTGACGGCGACCCGCTGGGGTTGGCCGGGAAGACCGTGGTGATCGGCGGCGCGGGTACCGCCGGCATGTCCGCGGCCCGCTACCTGGTCACCAGGGACGTCCGCATCCTCCTCGCCGACGACCGGTTCGCCGCAGGTGATGCCGGCGCCGCCGACCGGGAGTCGGCCGTCGCCGCTGTCCCCGGGGTCGCCGACCTGATCGCCCAGGGCGCCGCCGCCGTCGCGATCTCCGATCTGCTCGTCGACCCCTCGTGGACCGCCGACACCGCGGTCGTGATCGTCTCGCCCGGATTCGCACCCACCCACGATCTCGTCGCGCAGGCTGCGGCGGGCGGTGTGCCGGTGTGGGGCGAGGTCGAGCTGGCCTGGCGGGTCGACGCCGCGGGCCTGCTCGGGGAGCCGCGGACCTGGCTGGTCGTCACCGGCACCAACGGCAAGACCACCACCACCTCGATGCTCGCCGACATCGTCGAGCGCTCCGGGCGTGCCGGCGCGGCGTGCGGCAACATCGGCCTGCCGGTCCTCGATGCCATGCGTGCGACGCCCCGCGTCGACGTGCTGTGCGCCGAGTTGTCGTCCTTCCAGCTGCACTGGGCGCCGTCGGTCGCCCCGGCCGCGGGGGTGGTGCTCAACGTCGCCGACGACCATCTCGACTGGCACGGCACCTTTGACGCCTATGCACTGGCCAAGGCCGGTGCGCTGCGCGGCGACATCGCGGTCGTCGGTCTCGACGACGCCGTCGCGTCGGGCTTGCCGGGCGCGGGGCGCCGGGTCGGCTTCACGCTCAACCCGCCGCAGGACGGCCAGCTCGGCGTCGAGG
Source organism: Gordonia rubripertincta (assembly GCF_038024875.1). Classification (NCBI taxonomy): domain Bacteria; kingdom Bacillati; phylum Actinomycetota; class Actinomycetes; order Mycobacteriales; family Gordoniaceae; genus Gordonia; species Gordonia rubripertincta. The sequence continues at coordinate 4,694,784 of NZ_CP136136.1, read as the reverse complement.
ACGGGCAGCTCGTCGACCGTGCCTTCGGCGCGGGTCGTCTGCTGTCGGCGGACGCCGTGCATCCGGCCGGCCCGTCGGGCGTCGCCGACGCCCTCGCCGCCGCTGCACTCGCCCTCTCGATCGGTGTCGAACGCGACGCCGTCGAGACCGCGCTCACCGATTTCCGGCCCGCCGCCCATCGTGGCGAGGTCGTGGCGACACGCGACGGCATCCGCTTCGTCGACGACTCCAAGGCCACCAACCCGCATGCCGCCCAGGCTGCGGTCGCCGCGTACGACCGCGTGGTGCTGATCGCGGGCGGCCGGCTCAAGGGCGCGTCGATGGACGGGATGCTCACCGCGGTCGGCGATCGGCTCGCCGGGGTGGTCGCCATCGGCCGGGATCGTGAGCTGGTCGTCGAAGCGATCACGCGACACGCCCCAGAAGTCCCAACAGTCACAGTATTCACAGGGGACGATGGCACGGTGAACGTGCATCGCCAGGGTCAGACCGCACCCGTCCTCTCGTCGATCCCGAACTCGTCGACTCGAGCATCGGGGTCGGACACCGCCGTTGCCGTAATGGACCGGGCGGTCGCCGAGGCCTGGGAGCTCGCCACGGCAAGCGACCCGAAGCCCGACGCGGTGCTCCTCGCACCCGCCGCGGCGTCGCTGGACATGTTCGCCGGCTACGGCCGGCGCGGTGACGCGTTCGCGCACGCCGCACAGGACATCGCCGGCACCTCTGCCGCGCGGTGAGTCGCGTGAGCACCGACAAGACCGCGGTCGACGAGAGCACCTTCGACGACGAGAACACGTCGGCCGACTCGTTCGACGACGGAACGGACGAGAGCCGGGCCGCGTCCGTACGTCGGAAGGCATCAGAGGGTGCGGGCGCGCTGTCGAAGCCCGCCGCCGAGGTCTCCGCGGCAGCGTCGACCGCCGCGGCGGTCACGGCCTCGTTGCCGGCCATGCTGGTCGAGGGCGTGCGCAACCTCCTGGCCCGGCCGCTGGCCTCCTACCAGCTGGTCCTCACGATGGCGTTCATGCTGACGACCTTCGGTCTGGTGATGGTGCTGTCGGCGTCGTCGGTCGAGGGGTACTCGCAGGAGGGATCGGCCTACGGGCTCTTCACGACGCAGGTCATCTTCGCCGGACTCGGCCTCGTCGTCTTCTACCTGATGCTGCGGGTCCCCGTCCGCCTGCTCCGACGCTTCGCCGCGCCGTCGATGGCCATCGCCATCCTGCTTCTCGGACTGGTGCTCATCCCCGGCATCGGCACGCTCAGTCAGGGCGCGCGACGCTGGTTCGTCATCTCCGGTGTGTCGGTGCAGCCTTCGGAGCTGGTCAAGGTGGCGCTGTGTATCTGGGGTGCGCACCTGCTCGCCTCGCGGCGCCGGGACAACGCCTCGATCAAAGAGCTCCTGATACCGCTGGTCCCGGTCGCGATGCTGGTCTGCGTGCTGATCATCCTCGAGCCCAACCTCTCGACGACGATCACCATCGCGATCATCGTCGGCGCGATGCTCTGGTTCGCCGGCCTGCCGATCAAGGTCTTCTCGGCGTTCGCCATCTCCGGCGTGATCCTCGCGGTGATCCTCGCGCTCGCCGAGGGCTACCGATCGCAGCGCGTGATGAGCTTCCTCGGCGGCATCGACGATCCGCAGGGCGCCGGCTACCAGGCACGCCAGGCGACCTACGCGCTCGCCAACGGCGGCGTCTTCGGCGTGGGCCTCGGCCAGTCGAGCGCCAAGTGGAACTATCTGCCCAACGCGCACAACGACTTCATCTTCGCCATCATCGGCGAGGAACTCGGCCTACTCGGTGGCCTGCTGGTGGTGTTTCTGTTCGTGCTGCTGGGCTACATCGGCTTCCGTATCGCGCACCGCTCCACCGATCCGTTCCTGCGCCTGATGACCGCGACCATCACCGTGCTGATCCTCGCCCAGGCGTTCATCAACATCGGCTACGTCATCGGCCTGCTGCCGGTCACCGGTATCCAGTTGCCACTCATCTCGGCGGGCGGTACGTCGACGCTGACCGTGCTCGCGATGCTCGGCCTCCTGGCCAACGCCGCGCGACACGAACCCGAAGCCGTTGCGGCACTCACCACCGGGTCCCAGGGCCGGCTGGGCCGGATCCTGCGGCTCCCGACACCGGTGGCCTACCGGCAGACGCGCGCAGAGACCCTGCGAGATCGACTCGCCGAGCGTCGCTCGGCCGGTGGACGATCCGGGGGCCGTACCGCCGGACGGGCCGGGGCACCCGGGCGGGCAGGAGCGTCGACCCGTCGCGGACGACCGGCCGAACCCGCTCCGACCCAGAGCCGGTTCAGCATGCCGTGGAAACGGGCGAAGTCCACCGAACCGGCACCCGCACGAGGTGCGTCCGCACGGCGTCCGGCCGCGGCAGGTCGCACCCGACCTGCGCCGTCGGCACGAGCGGGCGTCGACTACCGTGGCGGGTATCCCGGCGCCGGCAGTGCACGTCGCTCGGCGTCACCGGGGTGGCGGGCGGGCGCGCATCAGCCGCGGACGCCGAGGTCCGCCGACCCCGGGCGCGATCGGCCGACACACGGCCGCGCGGGACGCCGCTGACGGCTCCCGCGACAGGCGATGCCGCTGCGTGGGACAGACGTGCACAGGGCTGGAGATGGAGTGACAGAGCCGGTGAGTTCGGGTGCAGCACAATCTGATACAACCGGGGGCCCGGTCGGGCGGCCGTTGTCGGTGGTCGTCGCGGGCGGCGGGACCGCCGGACACATCGAACCCGCGCTCGCCGTGGCCGACGCGATCACCCGCATCGACCCGACGGCCCGCGTCACCGCACTCGGGACCAGCCGCGGCCTCGAGGTCGACCTGGTGCCCGAACGCGGATACGACCTCCGGCTGATCCCGCCGGTCCCGCTGCCGCGCAAACCCGGGATGGCCCTCGCCAAGACCCCCGGACGCCTGGTGTCCTCGGTCGCGGCCACCCGCAAGGTACTCGCCGACGTGGACGCCGACGTCGTCGTCGGCTTCGGCGGGTACGTGTCGGTGCCGGCCTACCTCGCCGCGCAGATGCATTTACGCGGGCGCAACCGCCTCCCGATCGTCATCCACGAGGCGAATGCCTCGGCCGGTATAGCCAACAAGGTGGGCGCCCGGTTCGCCGACCGCGTCCTGGCCGCTGTCGACGGCTCCGGACTCGACGCGACCGTCGTCGGCATGCCGGTCCGCGGTGTCCTCACCGAACTGGACCGGCCCGCTCTGCGGGCCAAGGCGCGCCACTACTTCGGTCTCGACGAGGAGGCCCCGACCCTGCTCGTCTTCGGTGGTTCCCAGGGCGCGCAACGCATCAATGCCGCGGTTTCGGGTGCGGCCGAAGCCCTCGCGAAGGCGGGCATCGGTGTCCTGCACGCCTACGGGCCCAAGAACTCGATCGACCCGGTGATCGTCGAGGGCGCCCCGCCGTACCGGGGCGTCGGCTACCTCAAGCGGATGGACCTCGCCTACGCCGCCGCCGATCTGGTGATGTGCCGGTCCGGCGCGATGACCGTCGCCGAGGTGTCGGCCACCGGTCTGCCCGCCGTCTACGTCCCGCTGCCGCACGGCAACGGCGAACAGCGCCTCAACGCGCTGCCGGTCGTCGAGGCCGGCGGCGGACTCATCGTCGAGGACTCGGCGGTCAGCGCGGAGTGGGTGGCGCGTGAGGTCCCGGCCCTCCTGCAGGACACCGAGCGGCTGCAGAAGATGTCCGCGGCCGCCGCGGGCACGGGCCACCGCGACGCCGCCGCAGCCGTCGCCGACGCCGCCCTCGAACTGGCTCGTGGGTTCCGAGCGGGCCGGGGCCCGTCCCGCAAGGCGTTTCGTTCCCGCCGATCGGCCGGCGAACGGTGACAATTGGACGGGACAGGGCCGGCGAGACGACCGGAGAAGGCGTGGGAGGTGACGGCATGAGCGAGGGGACGACTGTGGGAACCGGAGGACTGCCACCGCAGCTGGCCCGCGTGCACATGGTCGGCATCGGCGGAGCCGGCATGTCCGGGCTCGCGCGCATCCTGCTCGCCCGCGGCGGTCAGGTCTCCGGATCGGACGCCAAGAACAGCCGGGGCATCCTCGAACTCCGCACCCGTGGCGCACGAGTCCAGGTCGGGCACGATCCGTCGGCGCTCGACCAGATCCCGGGCGGCCCGTCGGTGGTGGTCACCACCCACGCCGCCATCCCCAAGACCAATCCCGAGCTGGTGGCCGCCCGCTCGCGGGGCATCCCGATCCTGCTGCGCCCGCGCGTGCTCGCCCAGCTCATGAAGGGCGACCGGACCCTGTTGCTGGCCGGGACGCACGGCAAGACCTCGACCACTTCGATGGCCGTTGTCGCACTCCAGCACGCCGGCAGCGACCCGTCGTTCGCGATCGGCGGCGAGCTCAACGAGTCGGGGACCAACGCACATCACGGCGGCGACCCGGTCTTCGTGGCCGAGGCCGACGAGAGCGACGGCTCGCTGCTCGAGTACACGCCCGACATCGTCGCCGTCACCAACATCGACGCCGACCATCTCGACTTCTTCGGGTCGATCGAGGCCTACGTCGAGGTGTTCGACAAGTTCACCGAACGCATCCGGACCGGCGGCACCCTCGTGGTCTGCCTCGACGATCCCGGATCGGCGGCACTCGCCGGACGCGTTCGCGGCGATCTCGCCGAGCGCGGGGTGGCGGTCCTCGGCTACGGTCGCGGCACTCATGCGGGCCTCGCGCCCGGCGTGCCCAACGTGGCGACCCTGCTGTCGTGGGAACCGCGAGCCGCCGGGGGAGCGGCACGGGTCCGTTTCACCGCGCCGGTGACCGGTCCCGCCGACGAGAACGGCACGGTCGTCGATCGCGAACTCGTCCTCCCGCTGCCGGGAGAACACATGGCGCTCAACGCGATCGCCGCGGTGATCGGTGCCGTGCGCGTCAACGGCGCGGGGACCACCGACGCCGCGGGGGCCCTCGACGGGATCCTGGCGGGCATCGGGGCGTTCGGCGGGGTCCATCGTCGGTTCGAGTTCCGCGGACGCCGGGGCGGCGTCGAGGTCATCGACGACTACGCCCACCATCCCACCGAGGTGCGCTCGGTGCTGTCCGCGGCGCAGTCCATGATGGCCGCGCGGGTCGGCCCCGGCGCGCCACGCGGTCGTGTCATCGCGGTCTTCCAGCCCCACCTGTACTCGCGCACGGTCGAGTTCGCCGACGAGTTCGCCGCCGCTCTCGACCTCGCCGACACCGTGGTCGTCGCCGACGTCTACGGCGCCCGCGAGGCACCGATCCCGGGTGTCAGCGGCCGGACCATCGCCGACAAGCTGACCCGCCCGTCGGTGTTCGCGCCGGATCTGTCGCGGCTGGCCGGGCAGGTCGCCGGCCTGGCCCGGCCAGGGGACGTCGTGCTGACCCTGGGCGCGGGCGACATCACCATGCAGGGTCCCGAGATCCTGGCCGCACTGGGTGCGGACACCGGGACCGACGACGCGACGCCGGCGACCGGTGAGGGCCCCGGCGACGGGGGCCTCACAGGACGGGTCTCGTGATCCGCTGGCCGACCCGCCGCCGGTCCCGCCTGATCCTCGGCACCCTGATGGTCGTCGCCGCGGGGGTCGGACTGGTTCTGATCGCCTACCTCACCCCGCTGATGGCCGTGCGCAGCACCGACATCCGCGACAACGGTTCGGTTCCGGCCGACGAGATCCTGCGCGTCGCGGCCGTCCCGCCGGGGACACCTCTCCTCCAGGTGGATACCCGCGCCGTCGCGCAGCGGGTCGCCGGTATCCCGTCCCTCGAATCCGTCCGCGTCCAGCGGTCCTACCCGTCGACGCTGACCATCACCGTCGTCGAGCGGGTGCCGGTGGTGATCGTGACGAGCGGGGACGAGGTCCATGTCCTCGACCGGTCCGGGGTGTCCTTCCTCCACTACGTCCGCGCCCAGGGCGTGCCGCCGGAGGTGCTCAAGCTCCCCGTCCTCGAGACCCCGAACCCGGGCCCGGCCGACCCCACCACCCGGGAGGCGATCACTGCGGTCGCCGGACTGCCGGAATCGCTGGCGCGACAGGTCATCCGGGTGTCGGCGAGCTCTCCGGTCGACATCGAGTTCATCCTCACCGAGAATCGCCGGGTCATCTGGGGCGACAGCGATCGGGGTGCGGAGAAGGCGCGAACCCTCACGTATCTGTTGAGCCGGGACGCCAAGATGTACAACGTCTCGAGCCCCGAGTTCCCGGCCTACAAGTGATCGTGGCGACCGCCGGCCGGCCGCACGCGCCGGGAACGGCGTCAGATTCGTTGAAGATCTGGGAAATTCACCGAATTTCGGGTGCGACTTCCCGACACGCCGGGCGCTGTTGTGGATACCGGGGCCCGGGATGCCTAGCGTCATCTCCACAACGAACTACTTGACATAACTCTAAATCTATGGTTCAGGTTTAGGGTTTTGCCAGCACTTAGCCGCTGAGACCTCAGCACCGGAACGCGCTGAGAGATCAGCAACGGAACATCGAGCACGACCCATTACGAGGAAGGCGAGCGCATGACGCCACCGCACAACTACCTGGCCGTCATCAAGGTCGTCGGCATCGGCGGCGGCGGCGTGAATGCCGTCAACCGCATGATCGAGCAGGGGCTCAAGGGAGTCGAGTTCATCGCGATCAACACCGACGCGCAGGCCCTGCTGATGAGCGACGCCGACGTCAAGCTCGATGTCGGTCGCGACTCCACCCGTGGCCTGGGTGCCGGTGCCGACCCCGAGGTCGGCCGCCGTGCCGCCGAGGACGCCCGCGACGAGATCGAGGAACTCCTCAAGGGCGCCGACATGGTCTTCGTGACCGCGGGCGAGGGCGGCGGCACCGGCACCGGTGGCGCACCGGTCGTCGCGCAGATCGCCCGCAAGCTCGGCGCTCTCACCGTCGGTGTGGTCACCCGCCCGTTCTCCTTCGAGGGCAAGCGTCGCGGCGGACAGGCCGAAGCGGGCATCACCGCGCTGCGGGAGTCCTGCGACACCCTCATCGTGATCCCCAACGACCGCCTGCTCCAGCTCGGCGACGCTCAGGTGAGCCTCATGGACGCCTTCCGCAGCGCCGACGAGGTCCTCCTCAACGGTGTCCAGGGCATCACCGACCTCATCACCACCCCGGGTCTGATCAACGTCGACTTCGCCGACGTCAAGGGCGTCATGAGCGACGCGGGCAGCGCGCTCATGGGCATCGGTTCGGCCCGTGGTGAGGACCGCGCCAAGAAGGCGGCCGAGTCGGCGATCAACTCGCCGCTGCTCGAGGCTTCGATGGAAGGCGCTCGGGGTGTACTGATCTCGATCGCCGGCGGCAGCGACCTCGGCCTCTTCGAGATCCACAACGCGGCCACCCAGGTCCAGGAGGCGGCCCACGAGGACGCCAACATCATCTTCGGCACCGTGATCGACGACAACCTCGGCGACGAGGTCCGCGTGACCGTCATCGCCGCCGGTTTCGACGGTGGCACCCCGAAGAAGCGCTCGGATGTGCCCGCCGCTGCCGCCGGCCGTTCGGCCGTCGGACAGGGGCAGGCCGGCGCGGTGTCGGCGCCGCCGAAGAGCGATCCGCTGTTCGGTGACATCCCCAAGGGGTCGGGTGATCCCTTCGGTGGTGAGCGTGAACCGGAGCCCCCGCGTCGCAACACCGTGCACCTCGACGACGACGACGTCGACGTGCCGTCCTTCATGAAGCGCTGACCCGCATGCGGGTACGTCGTGTGGTCACCACGCGTGCCGGCGGCGTCTCGGTGGCACCGTATGACTCGTTCAACCTCGGTGACCATGTCGGAGACGACCCGGAGGCGGTGTCCGCCAACAGGAATCGTCTGGCCGAGCAGATCGGGTTGCCCGCGTCGTCGGTCGTCTGGATGGAACAGATCCACAGCCGCAGCGTGACGGTCGTCGACGGTCCGGTCACCGAACCGGTCCCGGCGACCGATGCGCTGGTGACGACCACGCCGGGACTCGCGCTCGCCGTGCTGTCGGCCGACTGTGTTCCGGTGCTCCTCAGCGACGACGAGGCCGGCGTGATCGCCGGTGTCCACGCCGGGCGCGTCGGGGCACGGATCGGCATCGTGCGCGCGACGCTGAAGGTGATGGTCGAACTCGGTGCGCGCATCGAGTCGATCGGTGCGTTCCTCGGCCCGGCCGCCTCCGGCGAACAGTACGAGGTGCCCCCGGCGATGCAGGCCGACGTCGAGAAGCATCTGCCCGGGAGCGCGAGCCGCACCAAGAAGGGCACGACGGGCCTCGACCTGCGTGCAGGTCTGCGCCGTCAGCTCCTCGAGGCCGGGGTCGCCGGCGTCGCCGTCGACCCGCGCTGCACGATCTCGGACCTGAGTCTCTTCAGCCATCGGCGCGGCGCACCGACCGGCCGCCTGGCATCGGTGATCTGGATGGACGACGAGAGTGCGCCGGACGGCGAGTAGACCCCCGGTGCTCCACGCGGAGAATGATGGGGGACATGAGCGACTCTCTCGATGACGCACGCACCGCCGAGCTGTCCGAGCGACTCGAAGCCGTACGCGGGCGGCTCGACGCCGCCATCGCGGCTGCGGGCCGCCCCGCCGGGTCGTGCGCACTCCTGGTCGTCACCAAGTACTTTCCGGCCGACGACGTCCGCCGGTTGCTGAACCTGGGCGTCCGGTCGTTCGGGGAATCCCGCGAACCCGAGGCCGGTCGCAAGGTCGCCGCGGTTCTCGCCGACTGGGCACCCGAGGATTCCACCGACGTGCCCGTGTTCGACATGATCGGGACCGTCCAGTCGAAGAAGGCCCGTTCCGTCGCGCGGTGGGCGCGTGCGGTGCATTCGGTGGACCGCCCGAAGGTGGTCGACGCGCTGGGCCGGGCCGCGCGAGCCGCGCTCGACGAGGGGGAGCGGACCGAACGCCTCGGGGTTCTGCTCCAGGTGAGTCTCGACGGGGACCCGCAACGCGGCGGCGTCGTCGAGGCGGATCTCCCCGCACTCGCCGAACAGGTGTCGGCCGAGGACGCACTGCAGCTGCGCGGGCTCATGGTCATCGCCCCGCTCACCGGCGAGCGGACGCACTGGATGGACGAATCCGCCCGCGTTCACAACGCTTTTCGGGATCAGTACGCCGACGCCGTCGAACTGTCCGCAGGCATGTCCGGTGACATGGAAGAGGCGGTTGCAGCCGGCTCGACATGCGTGCGTGTCGGAACCGCGATCATGGGCGATCGGCCGCTACTCTCTCAGTAATCACATTGGTAACAACAGAACCAAGTGACACAACAAGCGCAGATATCTCAGCAAGCACAATGACATCAGATGCACCACCCGGCACGGCTGCACACCGGCGTCGCACGACAGAGAGGCCGACTATGACCACGATGCAGAAGTTCAAGGCTTACTTCGGCATGGTGCCGCCCAGTGAGTACGAGGACGACTACCTCGAAGACGGCTCTGCGCTGCGTGCCCCGTCGCGTGAGCGCGTCTACCGTGACGACTACTACGGTGACGGCTCCTACGACCCCGGTTACGAGCCCTCCCTGCGCGACCCCGGCTTCCGCGAGGCCGGCTACCGCGACGAGATGGCCTACGACGACCGTCATTTCGACGGCGGATACGAACTCGCCGGCGACTTCGCCCCCGAGTTCGCCTACGCCGGACCGCGTCCGGCTCCCGAGGCCCCCATGCGCTCCGCTGCGCGCCTCGAACCGCTCCAGCGTTCGTCGAGTGCCGCCCTGCGTGCCGCGTCGTCGCGACCGGCGGGCCCCGAACATCGCGAGCTCGAGCGCGTCTTCGCCGACGGCCCGCTGCAGAAGATCACCACCCTGCGTCCCTCCGACTACAGCGAGGCCCGCACCATCGGTGAGCGCTTCCGCGACGGCAACCCGGTCATCATGGACCTCGTCGACATGACCAACGACGACGCCAAGCGACTCGTCGACTTCGCCGCGGGCCTGGCGTTCGCCCTACGCGGTTCCTTCGACAAGGTCGCCACCAAGGTCTTTCTGCTGTCGCCGGCCGACGTCGACGTGTCGCCCGAGGACCGCCGCAAGATCGCCGAGACCGGCTTCTACAACCACTCCTGATGCAGGTGGGCACCCTCGGTTCGCACCGAATGGTGCTCTTCAGGCAATCTTGACGCGTGGCTGCGATTTTGTTGGGTGTCCTCTATTACATCCTGTTGGTCTTCTGGTTGCTTCTCCTCGGCCGGCTCGTCGTCGAGCTGGTGCGGACGTTCGCCCGCGAGTGGCGGCCCACCGGGGTGGCGGTCGTGATCATCGAGACGGTCTTCACGCTGACCGATCCGCCGATCAAGGCGTTGCGCCGGGTCCTCCCGCCGATCCCGCTCGGTCCGATCCGCCTGGATCTGTCGCTGATGATCGTCATGCTCGTCGTCATCATCGCCATGAATGTCGTGAACGGTCTCCGCGCCGACGCGGTCGCCGATTCGCTGGCCACCGCACTGGTTCTCACCCGCTCCTGATTCGCCGACGCGTCGTCCGCCGGGTCCCCGGAGACCCGGGTACCTTGGGGTACGGCGATGGACTACCGTTGGTTGTCGTCTTCGGTGCCCTGCCCGTTCGGACGCGTTTCGATCGGGCTGAGCATCAAACAGTGCGACCTACGGTTCGCATGTGACAGGATTGGTCGCCAGTTACAGTTTTTGACTGGTATGAATAGTTAGTGACAACCTGTATTGGTCGAACGACTCACGTCGCGCGATCCGGGTTGGACGGCCCGCCAACTGAACACAAGCTTCACCACAGACACGAGGGGAACCGACATGCGGCTGACTCCAGCTGATGTGCACAACGTCGCGTTCAGCAAACCGCCTATCGGTAAGCGCGGCTACAACGAGGACGAGGTCGATCAGTTCCTCGATTTCGTCGAGGCCGAGCTCGCCCGGCTGATCGAAGAGAACACCGACCTCAAGCAGCGCGTCGAGGAACTCGAGGGTGAGGTCGCCGACGCCCGGTCGGGTGCCGGCGCAGCCCCCGCCGAGGAGCGGACCCAGATGTTCGCCAAGCCGCCGGTCCAGGAGCAGCCCGCTCCCGTCCAGCAGCCCGCGCCCACCAACGACGACGCCAACGTTCGTGCCGCCCGCGTTCTCGCACTCGCACAGGACACCGCGGACCGTCTGACCGGCAGTGCCCGCGCCGACGCCGACGCGATGCTGGCCGATGCGCAGACCCGCGCCGACACGATGGTCTCCGAGGCCCAGAGCAAGTCCGACGCCATGCTCGCCGACGCGCGCCAGCGCTCGGAGGCCATTCTGGCCGACGCCCAGACGCGTTCCGAGGCGCAGCTGCGTCAGGCGCAGGAGCGCGCGGACGCACTCCAGAGCGACGCCGAGCGCAAGCACAGCGAGATCATGGGCACCATCAACCAGCAGCGTGGTGTGCTCGAGGGCCGGATCGAACAGCTCAAGACGTTCGAGCGTGAGTACCGCACCCGTCTGAAGACCTACCTGGAGTCGCAGCTCGAGGAGCTGCAGCAGCGGGGCAGCGCCGCACCGGTCGAGGGCGGTCGTCCCGATCAGTCGTTCTCGAACGACCCGGGCAGCGGCGGTTTCAGCAGCTACTCGCCGAGCTGACCTCCGCGCCGGACATGCACCCTAGGCTGGTGATGTGCTGACCTTGGCCCTGGGCGCGACCCTCATCGGGTTCGTGCTGCTCATCCTCGGTCTCATCACCGGGACCGTGTGGCTGGCCGTTGCCTGCATCGTCATCTGTCTCCTCGGGCTGGCCTTCCTGCTCGTCGACGTGTTCTCGGGACGTAACCGGGACTCCGCTCGATCGCTGGAGGACATGGTCCCCGGAGCCGGACGCGACGAGGTCGACACCGACAGCGACGACGCCGGTTTCGCCGGGGGCCGAAGCGATGCCGACGAGTCCCGGACACGCCGGCATCCGACGGCGATGCCGTCGGCGCGGGACTCCGACACCGGTGAGGCGACGGTCGCTTATGAGCAGCCCTCCTTCGAACCCGGTATGGGCGCACCGTCGGGGCCGACGCCATCTCGGCCCGTGGTGCCCGAGAGTCGCCCGGCGCACGAGCGTCGTGAGGGCAACCTCGAGGACTACCTGCGGTCGGTCGGCGAGCCGGTCGGCCAGCCGAACTCCGGTCCGACGCCCGTTCCCGGTCCGGCACCGTCCGGCCGGGGTGCACCGGGGCAGCCGCCTCGTGCCCCGTATCAGGCGCCGGGTCAGCAGTCTCCCGGCGGTCAGCCGTCGCGTCCCGACCCGTCACCGCTGCCGCAGTACGGGAACCCGCCGTCGGGTCCCCAGCAGCAGTACGGGCAACCGCCCTCCGGGCAGCGGGCGTCCGGGCAGCGTCCGGCGTGGCCTCAGGGTCAGGACTCCGCGCGACCCGATCCCGCCCAGTCGGGTGAGCGACCGCAGGGGGAGCAGCCCGAGCCCCCGGAACCGCGACCCGGCCGGCGTCGTGCGGCGGATTTCGATCCGCTCGACCCGAACTGGCGTCCACCGCTCGACTGACTCCTCTTTTGTGACCACGCACCGCCCGGACGGCGATACCGATTCGCCTGTCCGGGCGGTGCGTCGTTACACTGGTTGACGCGTCGATCCGGCCATCACCGGGGAGCACCCGGAAGAACAGAGCCGTCGCCCGAACCAGGGCAGCGCTCCCAGTAGAACCGGGCGGGCGTGGCCCGTCACAGCCACGGGACCGTACGGGTAGACCCGCGCGATCCGATGAGTGGCGCCGGAATGCGGGCGCAAGCGGGGTGGTACCGCGCAGACCTTACGGTGTGCGTCCCCGTGCCGAGGAGAGACATCACCAGGCACGAGGAGACGAGCCGTGACCGACACGAACGAGACGGGCGCGAACGCGACCGGACGTGTGTACCCCAAGGTCGACATGACGGGTGGGACAGGGCGCAGCGCCCCCGATTTCCCGTCCGTGGAGCAGAACGTCCTGCAGTACTGGGATGCCGACTCGACGTTCGCCGCGTCCATCGAGAACCGCGCCGACGCCGAGGAGTTCGTCTTCTACGACGGACCGCCCTTCGCCAACGGTCTCCCGCACTACGGCCATCTCCTGACCGGTTACGTCAAGGATGTGGTACCCCGGTACCAGACCATGCGCGGCAAGAAGGTCGATCGCCGATTCGGTTGGGACACACACGGTCTGCCCGCCGAACTCGAGGCCGAACGCCAGCTCGGGATCACCGACAAGTCGGAGATCGAGAAGATGGGCATGGAGAAGTTCAACGAGTACTGCCGTGACTCGGTTCTCCGCTACACCGGTGAGTGGCGCGACTACGTGACCCGCCAGGCGCGCTGGGTGGACTTCGACAACGACTACAAGACACTCGACCTCGACTTCATGGAGTCGGTCATGTGGGCGTTCAAGGCCCTTTACGACAAGGGTCTGATCTACCAGGGCTACCGCGTGCTGCCCTACAGCTGGTACGAGCAGACGCCGCTGAGCAATCAGGAGTCCAAGCTCGACGACGCCTACCGCATGCGCCAGGACCCGGCGGTGACCGTGCGGATGCCGCTGTCGGTGCCGGATGGGCCGCTGGCCTCGCTCGACGGTGTCAACGCGCTGATCTGGACCACCACGCCCTGGACCCTGCCGTCCAACCTCGCGATCGCGGTCAACCCCGAGGTCACCTACGTGCACGTCAAGGCCGCCGACGGTCAGCAGTACCTGCTGGCCGAGGCGCTGCTGGGCGCGTACGCCAAGGAGATCGCCGACCCCGAGGTCGTCGGCACCCACCTGGGCAAGGACCTCGAGAACCTCTCCTACACACCGCCGTTCGAATTCTTCGTCGGACACCCCAACGCCCACCGCGTGCTGCTCGGCGACTACGTCACCACCGAGAGCGGCACCGGCGTCGTGCACCTCGCGCCGGCCTTCGGTGAAGAGGACATGGACCTCGCGACCGCCAACGGCATCGAGGTCGTGCAGCCGCTCGATCCGGGTGGCCGCTTCACCTCGCAGGTTCCGCCGTACGAGGGCCAGATGGTCTTCGACGCCAACCCGGTGATCATCAAGGACCTCAAGGCGGCCGGCCGCATCCTGCGCCACGAGACCATCGAGCACTCCTACCCGCACTCGTGGCGGTCGGGACAGCCGCTGATCTACATGGCGGTGCCGTCGTGGTTCGTCGCCGTCACCCAGTTCCGCGACCGCATGGTGGAACTGAACAAGCAGATCACCTGGGTGCCCGAACACATCCGCGACGGCCAGTTCGGCAAGTGGCTCGAGGGTGCGCGCGACTGGAACATCAGCCGCAACCGCTACTGGGGCGCGCCGATCCCGGTGTGGATCTCCGACGACCCGGAGCACCCGCGCATCGACGTCTACGGTTCGCTCGACGAACTCGAGCGCGACTTCGGCGTGCGCCCGGACAACCTGCACCGGCCGTTCATCGACGATCTCACCCGACCGAACCCGGATGACCCGACCGGGCGGTCGACGATGCGCCGCGTGCCCGAGGTCCTCGACTGCTGGTTCGAGTCGGGCTCGATGCCCTATGCGCAGGTGCACTACCCGTTCGAGAACCGCGACTGGTTCGACGGCGGGGACTCGGCCTCGGCGGTGGCGCACAACCCGGGCGACTTCATCGTCGAATACAACGGTCAGACTCGCGGCTGGTTCTACACCATGCACGTGCTGGCGACCGCGCTGTTCGATCGGCCCGCGTTCAAGACCGTTGCCGCACACGGCATCGTGCTGGGTGACGACGGCCAGAAGATGTCCAAGTCCAAGCGCAACTACCCGGACGTCAACGAGGTCTTCGACCGCGACGGCTCCGACGCGATGCGCTGGTTCCTGATGGCCTCGCCGATCCTGCGCGGAGGCAACCTCGTCGTCACCGAGCGCGGCATCCGCGAGGGTGTCCGTCAGGCGCTGCTGCCGTTGTGGAACGCCTACAGCTTCCTGCAGCTCTACGCAGATCGCCCGGCGACCTGGCGGACCGACTCGCAGAACGTCCTCGACCGCTACATCCTGGCCAAGCTCGCCACCACGCGCGAGGTGATGACCGAGGCGCTCGACACCTACGACATCGCCGGTGCGTGTGACGCGTTCCGTGAGTTCGTCGAGTCGCTGACCAACTGGTACGTGCGCCGTTCGCGGGCACGGTTCTGGGCCGGCCAGGAGACGGACACCGACGCCTTCGACACCCTCTACACCGTGCTCGAGGTGGCCTCGCGGCTCGCGTCGCCGCTGCTGCCGCTGGCGACCGAGGCGATCTGGCGCGGACTCACCGGTGGCCGTTCGGTGCACCTGACCGACTGGCCGACCGCCGACGAGCTCCCCGCCGACGCCGATCTGGTCGCGGCGATGGACGAGGTCCAGGCGGTCTGCTCGGTCGCGTCGAGCGTGCGCAAGGCCAACAAGCTGCGCGTCCGCCTGCCGCTGCCCGGTCTGACCGTGGCCTCGCCGACCGCGGCCGCACTCGAGCCGTACGTCGACCTGGTCAAGGACGAGATGAACGTCAAGTCCGTCTCGCTCGCCACCGACGCCAGCGAGTACGGCCGCTACGAGATCGCGGTCAACGCCCGCGCCGCGGGCCCGCGCCTGGGCAAGGATGTCCAGCGCGCGATCAAGGCCGTGAAGTCCGGCAACTGGTCGGTGGAGACGAACGCCGAGGGCGCGGAGGTCGTCGTCGCCGATGGCATCGAGCTCCACGACGGCGAGTACAGCCGCAAGCTGGTGGCGGTCGAACCGGACTCCACCGCCGAGCTGCCCGGTGGCAAGGGTCTCGTCGTGCTCGACACGGCGGTGACCCCCGAGCTCGAGGCCGAGGGCTGGGCCAAGGACCGCGTGCGCGAACTGCAGGATGCGCGCCGCAACCTCGATCTGGACGTCTCCGACCGCATCACGGTGCGCCTCGTCGTCCCGGCCGAGCGTCTCGAGTGGGCACAGACCCACGCCGACCTGGTCGCCGGAGAGGTCCTCGCCGTGGAGTTCGACGTCACCGCCGACGGTGCGCCGGGAGCCATCGAGCTCGGCGACGGCGTCACCGCCGATGTCGCGAAGGTCGGCTGACCGGCTATTTCGCGCTGACTGTCACGTTTCTGCCGCCGTCGGTGTCTCGAGGATGACCACCTCGAACACCGACGGAAGGCAGAACGATGAGCACCACCGACACCACGCAGGAGATCCAGACAGTCGAGCGGACGCACGTGGTCGTCCTGGGCGCCGGCTATGCGGGGGCGATGGCGGCCAACCGGCTGCGGCGCAACCCCGCCGTCGACGTCACGGTCGTGAACCCGCAACCGTTCTTCGTGCAGCGAATCCGGTTGCACCAGTTCATCGCACGGACGGGTGAGCCGCAGGCCGCATTCGACGACGTGCTCGGCGACGGCATCGACGTCGTCGTCGACACCGCCGTCCGGATCGACGCCCGCGCCCGGCGGGTACATCTGGCATCGGGGAAGCACGTCGACTACGACTACCTGATCTATGCCATCGGCAGCCGCCATCACCTCCCGGACCTCCCGGGCGCGGCCGACCACGCCCTGTCGGCCTCGGACTGGGCTGCGGCACAGCACCTCCGGGAACGCATCGACGCCCTGGACGCCGGTGCGCCGGTGGTCGTCGTCGGCGGCGGCCTCACCGGGGTCGAGCTCGCCGGTGAACTCGCCGAACGCGGCTTCGCGGTGACGCTGGCCGGTGGCGGTGCCGTCGCTCCGTCGGTGGGTGAACGCGGCCGTCGGGCCACCATCCGGCAAATCGGCCGACTCGGCGTCGACGTGCTCGACAACGCTCGGGTCATCGCGGTCGAGACCTCGCGGGTCATCCTCGAGACCGAGGGTCGCGAACAGTATTTGCCCAGCGCGGCAACGGTCTTCGCCACCGGTTTCCAGGCCCCGGAGCTCGCCGCGGACAGTGGGTTGACCACCGACGGGATCGGCCGTCTGCAGACCGATGAGAGCCTGACGAGCGTCGACGACGATCGGATTCTCGGCGCCGGGGACGCGGTCGCAGTCCAGGGGATCACTCTGCGGATGAGCTGCCAGGCGGCTCAGCCGCTGGGGGCCCAGGCTGCCGAGGCCGTGCTCGCCCGGATCGCCGGTGACCGGCCGATCCCCGTGGACCAGGCCTTCGTCGCACAGTGCACGAGCATCGGGCGCCACGCGGCCACCCTGCAGTTCACCCGGCGCGACGACTCGCCCGCGCGAGCGGTGGTGACGGGCCGTCTCGCAGCTCTGGCCAAGGAAGCGGTGTGCCGCGGTACCGTGTGGAACATCCGCCGCGAGGGCGCGCACCCGGGCGCATTCAGCTGGTTGCGCGGTCGCGAGGTGACCGCCGAGCGTGAGCCGGTTCTGCAGTGACCGGCTCGCCGACGAGAGGCAGGGTTCCGGTGAACGGCAGGCACTCGGAGAACGACCGGCGGGCAGCTCGTTTCGCCGAGTTGCGGCCGCTGCTGTTCACCGTCGCCTACGAGATGGTCGGGACCGCGGCCGACGCCGAAGACGTGCTGCAGGACAGTTACCTGCGGTGGGCGGAGGTCGACGACACCGAGATCGCCGACACCAAGGCGTATCTGGCGAAGATCGTCACCCGGCAGGCACTCAACGTGCTGAGGTCGCGGTCGCGGCGACGCGAGGAGTACGTCGGACCGTGGCTGCCGGAGCCGATCCTGACCGACGAGCGGGATCTCGCCGACGACGTGGTGCTCGCCGAGGCGGTGTCGACGGCGATGCTGATCGTGCTGGAGTCGTTGAGCCCGAACGAGCGTGCGGTGTTCGTGCTGCGCGAGGTGTTCGGCTTCTCCTACGACGAGGTCGGCGACATGCTCGCCAAGCCGGCGGCCACGGTCCGTCAGATCGGGCACCGCGCCCGGAACCACGTCGAGGCGCGTCGTCCACGGTTCGACCCGGTGGATTCCGAACGCGCGGTCGCGGTGGTCGACGCGTTCCTCTCGGCTGCACAGTCCGGTGACGTCGAGGGCCTGCTGACCATGCTCGCCCCCGATGTCGAGTTCACCGCCGACAGCGACGGCAAGGTCATGGCGGTGAAGCACCCTATCCACGGCGCTCTGGCCGTGGCCCGGTTGCTGACCGGCTTCGCCCGGCTCGGCCGCGACATGGATTACCGACTCGAACCGGCGGTCTTCAACAACCAGTCCGGCGTGGCGATCTACATCGACGACCGGCTCGAGGGCACGTTCACCCTCCACATCGTCGACGGCGTCATCGAGCAGATCTACGCCATGCGCAACCCGGACAAGCTGACCGGCCTGGAGGAACCGCGCACCGTCGCGCGGTGAACTCCCGCGCCCCGGTGGCGACCTGAATTCCTCAGCCGTGCAATGGGATTGGTACTAGTTCCGGAACAGCCCCGACAAGGTCAGCTCGATCTGCGACCGGAACAGGTCGGCGGGGTGGGCGAAGGTGTCGTTGCCGTACTGGCCGAAGGTCTCCAGGCTGATCGCACCGACGAGGACTGCCCAGAGGGTCGTCGACGCGGCCATCACGTCGTCCGGGGCGTCGATGCCGAACTCGTCGCGGATGGCGGACATGTCGCCGGCGACCCCGGTTGTGGGAGTGGGCAGGTCGTCCCGCAACAGTCCCTCGGACCAGGCGGCCGCGCACTCGCGCAGGAGCAGGGCCGGGATGCGTGTGCCCGGCACCATCGTCTCCTCGCCCGGCGCGGCATAACCGGGTACCGGGCTGCCGTAGAGGAGTGCCCAGCGGGCCGGGTCGGCGAGTGCCCACTCCCGGGCGGCCTCCGCGGCGGCGAGCAGTCGCGCCCGTCGGTGGTCGGCTTCGACGGCCGCAACCGCCAGGTCGATGGCGTCGCCGACGTCGTTGTACGCCTCGACGAGCAGCATCGTCAGCAGGTCGTCGCGGCTCGGGACGTACCGGTAGACGGCCGAGGACACCACGCCCATCTCCCGGGCGATCGCGCGCAGCGACAGTCCGGCCGCGCCATGGGTGGCCAGGTGCTTGCGCGCCAGTCTGCGGATCTCGTCGGTCATCATCGCGCGGTTCTCCGCGCGGCTTCGTCCGGTCGCCATGGGTCGATCCTCGCACACTTCGAGAGCAGTGCTCTTGATTTCTTGCGCGAGTGGGTGCAGACTCGAAAACGAGAGCGGTGCTCTCGAAACCTGCCACCCACCACGAAGGGGCTCATCACGATGACCGGCACGACCCACTACCGCGCTCCCGAGGGACTCGACAACGTTTTCAACCGCACCGTCCGTTGGCTCGCCGACCACGGCGTCAACCTCGCCGGCGCGCAGAACCTCACCGTCCCCGGCCGCAAGACCGGCAAGCTGCAGACCATCCCGGTCAACGTTCTGCGATTCGACGGCGGGGAGTACCTCGTCTCGCCGCGCGGCAACACCCAGTGGGCCCGGAACGCACGCGTCGCCGAGACCGTGGAACTCCGGCGCGGACGCCGTCGGACCGTGGTTGCCCTCGCCGAGGTCGACCCCGACCGGCGCCCGCCGATCATCGGCGAGTACCTGCGCAAGTGGGGTTGGGAGGTCGGCCGTTTCCCGCCGGAGGGGCTCGACGCCAAGCCGTCCGACGCCGACCTCGCCGCGCATGCCGGCTCGATCCCGGTCTTCGCCATCACGTCCGCCGGCTAGCCGATTTCCCCAGCGCGTCGGCTCACTAGACTCGGACAGGTGGTGCGCCCGGATTCCGACTCGACGATCGCGGACGGTTCATCCGTACCCGAACGGTGGATGTCCGGCGGGGGATCGGGCGGGGCACCGGCCGGTGCCGATTCCGAACGCGGCGCACGCTGGGTGATGCACCTCGACATGGACGCCTTCTTCGCCTCCGTCGAACAGCTCACCCGCCCGACGCTGCGCGGCCGCCCGGTGCTCGTGGGCGGTTCCGGCGGTCGGGGAGTGGTGGCAGGAGCGAGCTACGAGGCCCGGGTGTTCGGGGCCAGGTCGGCGATGCCGATGCATCAGGCCCGACGCCTCATCGGCCCCACCGGCGTCGTGGTGCCCCCGCGCGGTGCGGTCTACGGCAAGGTCAGCAAGCGGGTGTTCCGCATTGTGCGCGAAGCGGTTCCGGTGATCGAGACGCTGTCCTTCGACGAGGCGTTCGCCGAACCGGCCGAACTCGCCGGGGCCTCGGTGGCGCAGGCGCGCGAGTTCGCCGAGGAGGTGCGCGCCCGCATCCGCACCGAGTGCGGACTCGCGGCTTCGGTCGGATTCGGCAGCGGAAAGCAACTCGCCAAGATCGCCTCGGGGATGGCGAAACCCGATGGTGTGATGGTGATCCCGCCGTCGGGCGAGATCGATTTCCTGCACGGACTGCCGGTGCGCAAACTGTGGGGCATCGGTCCGGTCTCGGGGGATCGTCTCGCGCGGCTGGGAATCGACACCATCGGAGACCTCGCGCGGATGTCGACGGTCGAGGTCGCGTCGGTGCTCGGCGGCACCGTCGGACCTGCGCTGCATCGGCTCGCCCAGGGCATCGACGACCGGCCGGTCGCCGAACGCGCCTCGGCCAAGCAGATCAGCGCCGAATCGACCTTCGCCGAGGACATCGTCGACCTCGACGAACTGCGCAAGGCGATCCGCAAGGCCGCCACCGACGCGCATCGCCGGCTGCTCAAGGACGGGCGCGGCGCGCGCACGGTGGTGCTGAAGCTCAAACGTTCCGACATGTCGATCCTGACCCGCTCGGCGACCACCGCCGCCGCCACGACCGACTTCGACGACCTCGAACGCACCGCGCAGCGCCTCGCCCTCGACCCGCGCACGGTCGGAGCGATACGTCTTGTGGGCGTGGGGTTCTCCGGTCTCAGTGCGGTGCAGCAGTACGCGTTGTTCGACGATCTCGACGCCGCGCCGGACGAGACGACCCACCACGACACCGCCTCCGCGGGTGGCGCGGGGAGCCCGTCGTCGGACTCCGGCGACATCGTGGAGGTGTCGGAGACCGTGCACGATACGACCGTCGACACCGAGTCACCCGAACCCGTGCGGTTCGCCCCGGGCGGAAATCCGCAGAGCCGTGCGCCGTTCGCGCCGGGCGCCGACGTGACCCATCCCGAGTTCGGGCACGGCTGGGTGCAGGGGAGCGGGCACGGCGTCGTCACCGTCCGCTTCGAGACGCGCACCACCGGACCCGGGCGCACCCGCACCTTCGGTGTCGACGACCCCGATCTGCGTCCCGCCGACCCGCTCGACAGTCTCGAATGGGATCTCGGCGCCGACGACGACGAGTGACCATCCTGGAATCAGCTGTGCCGCATCAATTCCCGGATGCCGAGAAGAACCCGGCGATCGTGTCGGGACTCGCCTTCGCGGTGAGCAGCGCGATCAGTGCCATGCGGGCCTGCGGCGCACGGAGCCACGGCGACACGATCGCCCCTGCCCGGTGCAGGTCGACGGCACCACCGCCACCGCCGTAGGTCGCGGACACCTTGCCGTAGGGGACCCGGCTGGTCACCACGACGGTCACGCCGTGGGTGACGGCGAGCGCGACCTCGGCGGTGATGTCCGGGTGCGTGTTCCCCGAACCTGTCGCGGCGAGAACGATGCCCGCGGCGTTCTGTGCGACCGCGGCCGCGATCAGCCCGGGGGACACCCCGGGATACAGCGCGAAGAGGTCGACCCGGGCGGTGCGGCCGAGCGGGATCCCGTCGGTCAGCACCGGACGCGGCAGGTCGGTGCGTACCGAGTCGAAGGCGACCGCGTCGGACGTCGACACCTTGAACAACCCGCGCGCCGGCAGCACGCGACCCCCGGCGACCACCAGGACCCCGCGGCCCCGATTCCCGGGATCGCGGACCGCGGCCAATGCGGCAGCCAGGTTGATCGGACCGTCCGCGTCGGGTCGGTCGGCCGGTGACTGGGCTCCGGTGAACACGACCGCCCGTTCGTCGGCGCAGTACAGATCGGCGAGGAACGCCGTCTCCTCCATCGTGTCGGTGCCGTGCGTGACCACGACCCCGGCGACCTCCGGGTCGACGAGGGCGTCGGCGATCGCCCGCACCACCGCGAACTGGTCGGCCACGGTCATCGCCGAACTGTCCACCGACATCAGGTCGACGGTGCGGACGGGACCCGTCCCGGTGCCCCCGGCCCCGGCGTCCGCGGCTTCGGCGTCCGCCGCTCCCGTGCTGGATGCGGCCGACAGCAGGTCGTCGGCGCCGAGCGCGGGAACGGCACCGTCGGCCGTGGTCCGGGCGGCGATGGTGCCGCCGGTGGTGATCAGCACGGTCGTCGGCGAGCCGAGCGGGGGAGAAGCGGACATGGTCGTCAAGCCTCACGGCAGGCAGCCCGGGCGTCAAGCGTCGTGGCCGCGGCGTGGAACCCGGATCATCCGGTTACGTTTGGCATAGTGGTGTGGGTTGTCGCCGGGCCCGCCCCGGCAGACCCCATCGGCGAGTCATGGGAGAGCGCCCCGGCGCACCCACGTCCACAGACATAGTGAGGGAGATCGTTGAAGTATCGGAAGTTTCTTGGCGCGACCATGATCGCGGCCGCATTGATGACCGGTGTCGCAGCCTGCGGTGGCGACGACAGCGACGCACCGCCCGTCCCGACCGCGACCAGCACCGCTGATGCCGGTGCCGCCGGCGGCGACACCGAATCCGAGATCACCAACGGCAGCAAGCCGCCGTCGATCACCGCTCTCAACGAGCTCGTGGACACCGCCGTCGACCCGAAGATCCCGAGCAAGGACAAGATCGTCCTCGTCGAGGGTTCGGAGAAGGACCCGGCCATCTTCGACGAGCTGGTCAAGGCCCGCGCAGAGAACTCCGACGTCGACTGGGTCCTGGTGAACCCGGTCATCAGCGCCGGCCCGAACAAGGCCCGCGTCAAGGTCCGCATCGAGACCGCCGGCAACCCGCCGACCAACGCCGAGTCGACCATCGTCTTCGACGACGGCCGCTGGAAGCTCTCCAACGAGACCGTGTGCAACCTGCTCGGCCTGTACCAGGTCAAGAGCGCGATGTGCGCCGCCTGATCGCAACGACTCGATAGACCGGGAAGCCGGGTTGTCCTCACCGCCAGGTGACGGTCAACCCGGTTTTCTGTACCAGGGGGCGTGACGGGTCGGCCCCGACGAGTTCGCGCGCACCGGTGTAGGTCAGTCGGCCGCCGACCGGCAGCCCGCGCGAGAGGTCGATCTCGACGCTGCCGCCGCCCTCGGAACTGAAACGGCTGATGGTGAGGGTGTCGCTGCCGCCCGGGATCGCGAAGACGGAGTTCACCGGGGTCTCCTCGGCGGAGAACTGGATGGTCAGACGGTTCCCGTCCCAGGCCGACAGCCGGGCGTCGATCGTCTGCGTGACCGTCGCGGCCGCCGAGATGACGCGTTCGGTGCGCCACCGCGCACCCACCGCGATCGGCTCGGTCGGCAGCGCGATGGAGGTGTTCAACGCCGTCACCAGGGACTGTTCGACGGCCAGGCGTGCTTCCTGGCCCGCCTGCTCGGGAGGGGCGAGACGCAACGCGACCGGCGCGAGTCCGGGGCCGGTGGTCAGTCCCGCCTTCGTGCCCGTCATCGCCGGCAACTGCCCGTTGAGGGAGGCGTCCGGAGACGTCACGGTGCCCAGTTCGAGTTCCAGCTCCGATTTCTCGGCGCACGAGAACCGCGCGGTCATCGGGGTCTCGACGGTCTCGGCATCCGCCGAACCAGGGGAGGCGACATCGGAGGTCGTCACCAGCGTCACGGTCTGCGCGGACGAGGTGTCGGGAGCGGGAGCGGCCACGCGGCGCTCACCCTCACCCGGGTCGACCAGGGTGACCGTGGCCCCCGCAATCGGCACCGGCGCCGCTCCGGCCGCGCGGGAGGGCGATCCGTTCGCGCAACCGGCGACCGTCGCCGAACTGGCGCCCGCAGCATCGTCGGACCCCGACGAGCACCCCGCGACCAGCACGGATACCGCCGTCAAGACGGCGCACGAGGAGACAACGGACCGGAGGACACGACGATGCGAGGACACGGGTAGCCAGCGTATTCGACGGGTCGTGGACAATGAGGCTGTGGATGACCAACCCCTGACGGATTCCGGCAACGCGGATCCGCACGGCGCCGATTCTCCGGACGCCGACCGCGATCGAGTCCGATCGGACGACGCGACCCCCGCACGACGTTTCTCCAAGATGTCCGCCGCCGTTCTCGGCGTCGCGCTCGTCGTCATCGGGCTGGACCTGCTGACCAAGGTGATCGCCGTCGCGACGCTCGACCCGCAGCGCCCGATCGAGATCATCGGAGACGTCGTCACCCTCCGACTCGTGCGCAACAGCGGCGCCGCCTTCTCACTGGCCTCGGGATACACGTGGGTGCTGACGATCATCGCGCTGGTCGTCGTGGCCGTCATCGTCCGCTACAGCAGCAGGCTGAAGTCCTGGGGCTGGGCGATCGGTCTGGCTCTCGTGCTCGGCGGTGCGATCGGTAACCTGATCGACCGCATCTTCCGCGCCCCGGCACCGCTCCAGGGTCACGTCGTCGACTTCGTCTCGGTCGGTTGGTGGCCGGTGTTCAACGTGGCGGATTCCGCCGTGGTCTGCGGGGCGATCCTGCTGGTGGCGCTGTCGGCGCTGGGTTTCGACTACGACGGCAGCCGCACCGGGTGGGCGGCCCGCCGGAACAAGCACGACCACGACGGCGAAGACGGGGGCAGTACCCATGCGTGAATCACGTGTCGTGCCGGTACCCGACGGACTCGACGGCATGCGCGTCGACGCCGGGGTCTCCCGCATGCTGGGTCTGTCGCGGACGGTCGTGGCGACCCTCGCCGAGGAAGGTGACGTCATGGTCGACGGGGTCGTCGTCGGCAAGTCGCACAAGCTCGCCGCGGGGACCCTCCTGCACGTCACCTTGCCCGAGCCCGACGAGCCGCTGCGGGTCGAACCGACGCCGGTCGAGGACCTCGAGGTCATCTACCACGACTCCGACATCGTGGTCGTCGACAAGCCGGTCGGTGTGGCCGCGCACCCCTCGCTCGGCTGGAGCGGGCCCACCGTCATCGGCGCGCTGGCCGCCGCCGGCTTCCGGATCTCGACCTCCGGCGCCCATGAGCGCCAGGGGATCGTCCACCGGCTCGACGTCGGGACGTCCGGCGTCATGGTCGTCGCGGTGTCCGAACGCGCCTACACGTTGCTGAAGCGGGCATTCAAACAGCGGACCGTCCACAAGGGCTACCACGCCCTCGTCCAGGGGCATCTCGATCCGCCGTCGGGCACGATCGACGCGCCGATCGGCCGTCACCGCGGCAACGACTGGAAGTTCGCGGTGACCGCGAACGGCAAGCCGAGCATCACCCACTACGACACCCTCGAGATGTTCGCCGCGGCGTCACTGATCGACGTCCACCTCGAAACCGGTCGGACACATCAGATCCGCGTCCACTTCTCGGCGCTGCACCATCCGTGCTGCGGTGACCCGACCTACGGTGCCGACCCGGTCCTGGCCAAGAAACTCGGTCTCGAACGGCAGTGGCTGCACGCTCGGACACTGCGCTTCGCCCACCCCGCGGACGGGCGCATGGTCGAGTTCAGCTCGGAGTATCCCGACGATCTCCAGCACGCGCTCGACGTGCTGCGCGACACCTGACCGACTTGCCGGATCCGTGCCGGTGGTGGCGGCATTCGTTCGGTCGTCAACCGGCGACACCACCGGGCAACTCGCCTAGATTGAGAGGGTGTTCGAGCCTGGAACGGTGATCGCCGGGTACCGCGTCGAGCGACTCCTCGGCAGCGGTGGAATGGGCGCTGTCTTCCTCGCGCGGCACCCCGAGCTCCCCAGGTACGACGCCCTGAAAGTCCTGAAGGACTCGGCGGGCCTGACCGACAACAACTTCCGTCGCCGGTTCCTCCGGGAAGCGGAGGTGGCGGCGACGCTGGACCACCCCAACATCGTCACCGTCTTCAACCGTGGCCGGGCGACGGTCCCCGTCGCGTCGAAATCCGGTCAGTCCGACCTGCTCTGGATCGCGATGCAGTACGTGCCGGGCACCGACTGTGCCCGCGAACTGCACGACATCGGACGGTTCGCGCCGCCGCGGGTCGCCCACATCGTCTCGCAGGTCGCCCGCGGCATCGACCATGCCAACCGCCGTGGCCTCACCCATCGCGACGTCAAACCCGGCAACATCCTGCTCGCCGAGGTCGACGAGGACTCGCCGGTCGATGAGCAGCGGGTGCTGCTGACCGACTTCGGCGTCGCCAAGATCTCCGACGAGACCGAGGCGCTCACGTCGGTCGGCACCGTCCTCGCGACCCTGTCCTACGCCTCACCCGAACAGCTCATGGGGCGGACGCTCGACGGCCGCAGCGATCAGTACTCCCTGGCGGCCTCCACCTTCCATCTGCTCACCGGCCGGGTGCCGTTCGACGACCGCGACACCGGGGCGGTCATCGGCGCACACCTCAAGGAGCCGGTGCCGCCGGCGTCCGAGCTCGTACCAGGACTGCCGTCGGGGGTCGACGGGGTGATCTCGAGGGCCATGGCGAAGACGCCCGAGGAGCGGTTCGCGAACTGTCGCGAGTTCGCCGAGGCGCTGACGGCGAGTGTCCGGCCGGTGAAACCGCCGGCGGTACCCGACGCCGGAGCCGTCACCGTACGCGGACCCTCACCCCGGCCGGTCCTCCGGAACCATCCCGCCTCGACGCCGGCGGCCCGTCGACCGGGTCCGCCCACATCTCCGCCCCCGGGACGTCCGGTGTACCGCGGACCGTCACCGACCCCGCCCGGCGGGGAGGCAACTCGGCGGGCCGCACCGCGCCAGACCCCGGGACGCCCCGTCCCGGACAGGGCGCGGCAAGAACGGCAGGCACCATCACGTCCGGCGACCGGCGCGGACCCCGCCGTGTGGCAACACCCGCCGTCCGGCCCGCACCGCCAGACCAACGACCACCTCCGCGCCGCGGGCTCGGGTCCGATGGGCCGCCCTCCGAGCGGCCCACCGTTCCCGGGCGGGACCGTGTCCTCCGGTGGTCCCACTCGGTCGGGTTCGAACCGCCTGCCCCTGGTGCTGGCCGGGGTGGCGGCCGTGCTGCTGATCCTGATCGTCCTCGTGTTCGTCGTGGCCTTGTAGTTCGTGTGACGCTGCAGCCCGCGAGGTGGGCGTGCGCGAGGCGCACATGGTGTCACAGCCGCCCCATTCGTCACGGCCCGGAGTGCCTTCCGGTGGGTGTCGGTGCGCGCGCCTAAAGTAGACCCGGACTCGGCGACCGGCGTGCGCACGATCAGCGCGCGAAACGACCACGGGCACAGCAACCAGCGAGCACAGCAACCAGCGAGCACAGAAGAGGCACAGTGACGGACTCGTTTGTTCACCTGCACAACCACACCGAGTACTCGATGCTCGACGGTGCGGCCAAGGTGTCACCGTTGTTCGCCGAGGCCAAACGGCTGGGCATGACCGCGATCGGCATGACCGACCACGGGAACATGTTCGGTGCCAGCGAGTTCTACAACTCCGCGATCAAGAACGACATCAAGCCGATCATCGGTATCGAGGCCTACATCGCTCCTGGTTCGCGGTTCGACACCAAACGTGTCCAGTGGGGTTCGCGCGAACAGAAGAGCGACGACGTCTCGGGTTCGGGTGCCTACACGCACATGACGATGGTCGCCGAGAACGCGACCGGTCTGCGGAACCTGTTCAAGCTGTCCTCGCTCGCCTCCATCGAGGGGCAGCTGGGCAAGTGGTCGCGTATGGACGCCGACCTGATCGCCGAACACGCCGAGGGCATCATCGCGACCACCGGCTGCCCGTCGGGTGAGGTGCAGACCCGTCTGCGCCTGGGTCACGACCGCGAAGCGCTCGAGGCCGCGGCGAAGTGGCAGGAGATCTTCGGCAAGGAGAACTTCTACCTCGAGCTGATGGAGCACGGCCTCGAGATCGAGCGCCGCGTGCGCGACGGTCTCCTCGACATCGGCCGCAAGCTCGGCATCAAGCCGATCGTCACCAACGACTGCCACTACGTCACCAAGGAGCATGCCGCCGCCCACGAGGCGCTGCTGTGCGTGCAGACCGGCAAGACGCTGTCCGACCCCACCCGCTTCAAGTTCGACGGCGACGGCTACTACCTGAAGTCGGCCGCGGAGATGCGCGAGCAGTGGGACTCGGTGGTCCCGGGCGCATGTGACAACACGCTCGAGATCGGCGAGCGCGTCCAGTCCTACAAAGACGTCTTCACCCACCGCGACCGCATGCCGGTCTTCCCGGTGCCCGACGGCGAGACCCAGCAGACCTTCCTGCGCAAGGAGGTCGCGAAGGGGCTCCGGGAGCGTCGTTTCGCCGGTACCGAGGTGCCGCAGGAGTACCTCGATCGCGCCAACTACGAGCTCGACGTCATCATCCAGATGGGTTTCCCGGCCTACTTCCTGGTGGTCGGCGACCTGATCCGCCACGCTCTCGAGGTCGGCATCCGCGTCGGCCCGGGCCGTGGTTCGGCGGCGGGTTCGCTCGTCGCCTGGGCGCTGGGCATCACCAACATCGACCCGATCCCGCACGGACTGCTGTTCGAGCGATTCCTCAACCCCGAGCGCGTGTCGATGCCCGATATCGACATCGACTTCGACGACCGCCGTCGTGGCGAGATGGTCCGCTATGCGACCGAGCGGTGGGGTAGCGACAAGGTCGCCCAGGTCATCACCTTCGGAACCATCAAGACCAAGGCCGCCATCAAGGACTCCGCCCGAGTCCAGTTCGGCCAGCCGGGTTTCGCGATCGCCGACCGCATCACCAAGGCGCTGCCGCCGCCCATCATGGCCAAGGACATCCCGGTCTGGGGCATCACCAACCCCGAGCACGAGCGCTATGGCGAGGCCACCGAGGTCCGCACGCTCATCGAGACCGACCCGGACGTCAAGAAGATCTACGACACGGCACTCGGCCTCGAGGGCCTGATCCGCAACGCCGGTGTCCACGCTTGTGCCGTGATCATGTCGTCGGAGCCGCTGACCGACGCGATCCCGGTGTGGAAACGTGCGCAGGACGGCGCGATCATCACCGGCTGGGACTACCCGTCGTGTGAGGCCATCGGCCTGCTGAAGATGGACTTCCTGGGTCTGCGCAACCTCACCGTCATCGGTGACGCCCTGGAGAACATCAAGCTCAACCGCGGGATCGACCTGGACCTCGACTCGCTGCCGCTGGAGGACGAGAAGACCTACGAACTACTCGCCCGCGGCGACACGCTCGGCGTGTTCCAGCTCGACGGCGCGGCCATGCGCGAACTCCTGAAGATGATGCAGCCCACCGGCTTCGAGGACATCGTCGCCGTCCTGGCGCTGTACCGACCCGGTCCGATGGGTGTGAACGCCCACACCGACTACGCCAAGCGCAAGAACGGTCTCCAGGAGATCCGACCGATCCACCCGGAGCTCGAGGAGCCGCTGAAGGAGATCCTCTCCGAGACCTACGGTCTGATCGTCTACCAAGAGCAGATCATGCAGATCGCGCAGAAGGTCGCCGGGTACTCGCTCGGACAAGCAGACCTGCTCCGTCGTGCGATGGGCAAGAAGAAGAAGGAGATCCTCGACGAGGCCTACGACGGCTTCGCGGAGGGTATGCGCAACAACGGCTTCTCGCAGGCGGCGATCACCGCCCTGTGGGACACGGTGTTGCCGTTCGCCGGCTACGCGTTCAACAAATCGCACGCCGCGGGCTACGGTCTCGTCTCCTTCTGGACCGCCTACCTGAAGGCGAACTATCCCGCCGAGTACATGGCCGGTCTGCTCACCTCGGTCGGCGACGACAAGGACAAGGCGGCGATCTACCTCGCCGACTGCCGCAAGCTCGGCATCACCGTCCTCCCGCCGGACGTCAACGAGTCGCAGCGCAACTTCGCGGCCGTCGGTGCCGACATCCGCTTCGGTCTCGCCGCCATCCGCAACGTCGGGTCGGGCGTCGTCGGGTCGATCATCAACGCGCGCGAGGAGAAGGGGAAGTTCACCAGTTTCTCCGACTACCTCGGCAAGATCGATGTCACCGCCTGCAACAAGAAGGTGACGGAATCGCTGATCAAGGCGGGCGCCTTCGACTCTCTCGGCCATCCGCGCAAGGGCTTGTTCCTCGTGCACGCCGAAGCCGTCGAATCGGTGATCGGCACCAAGAAGGCCGAGGCGATCGGACAGTTCGACCTCTTCGGCGATGCCGGCGGAGCCGACGACTCGATGGCCGAGGTCTTCGCCGTCAAGGTCCCTGAGGAGGAGTGGGACACCAAGCACAAGCTCGCGATCGAGCGGGAGATGCTGGGCCTCTACGTCTCCGGGCATCCGCTGGCCGGCGTCGAACACGCCATCGCCGCGCACACCGACACCTCGATCACGTCGCTGCTGGAAGGCGACATCTCCGACGGTGCGCAGATCACGATCGGCGGCATCATCTCGTCGGTGACGCGCCGGGTGAACAAGAAGGGCGAGCCGTGGGCCGCGGTCACCCTCGAAGACATGGTTGGTGGTGTCGAGGTCTACTTCTTCCCGCGCGCCTACGTCGCGTACGGGATGGACATCGTGGCCGACAACATCGTGCTGATCAAGGCCCGCGTGAACCTGCGCGAGGACAGCATGATGATCTCCGCCAACGACCTCGCCGTCCCCGACCTGGAGACCGCCGGCGCGACCAAGCCGGTCGCACTCACGCTGTCCGCCCGACTCTGCACCCCGGATCGGGTGCAGGCGCTCAAGCAGGTGCTGACCCGACATCCGGGTATGGCCGACGTGCACGTCACGCTGGTCAGCGACAAGCGGCAGACGCAGCTCAAGCTGACCGAGTCCCTGCGGGTCGCGCCGAGTTCCGCGCTGATGGGCGACCTGAAAGCACTGCTCGGACCCAGTTGCCTGGGCTGATTCCTGGGCGACCATCACCATGGTTTCGGCCCGCCGAACATTTCTCTTCGACAGGCGCTATACTCGACGGCACGTCCAGTCACGCCCAGCCGTCGAGGGGAGTGTTCGCAGATGACCACGATGATCGGCATCAACGCGCACCGTCCGGTTCGGCGTGCGCAGCGCACGGTCGAGGTCTTCGGCGTCGAGTGGCCGGCCCACAAGGCCCACGCGGTCCTCGCAGGTGTCGCCACCGCCGTCGTGACCCTGCTGATCTTCGGATCGTTGCAGGCCACTGCGTGGGTGACGGCGGTGGCGGTCCTCGCGGTGTGGTGGGGTGAGCGCTACCTGCCCGGGAACGCGGCGGTCGCGCCCCGATCGAATCCGCCCGGGATCTCGTAGATCCGTCCGTCGAATCCGGCCCGGTACAGACGTCCGGCCCCGAACCCGCGGTCGCCGCGACCGTAGGAGAGCACGCTCGACGTCGGCAGTCCGCTCGCCAGCACGCAGTAGCGTCCGGGCGAGGTGATCCGGACGATCTCACCGGTCGCGTTGAACGGCACGACAGGCCGGTCACGTGAATCGAGCGTCAGCCCATCGGGGGTCGACGGCGCACCCACGCCGAGCAGGCTCTGCACCGCGCGCGGATTCGTCGTCGAGATCCGGCTGACACCCGGGTTCACGAAGGTGCGCGAGACGTAGAGCCAGCGGTCGTCGCGGCTCAGGACCGCGCCGTTGGCACTCGGCAGCGCGCCCCACGCGGCGTTCACCGCCCCGCCCGGTGAGACCCGTCCGATGAGATTGCCGAAGTCGTTGGTGGCGTACACGTTTCCGCTCGCGGCCACATCCATCCCGTTCGCGGCCGACAGCCCCGTCACCCACGGCCGAAACGCGCGGGTGTTGACGTCCAGGCGCCCAATGGACGCGTGGCGTAGCGCGTCACCGACGACGACGCGGGGATCGGCTCCGTAACCGACCAGCAGGGTTCCACCCGGAGTCCAGGCGAGCGCGCCCGCACCGCTACCGCCGGGAACTCGCGCGATCGGGACCGCAGGTGCACCAGGGCCGTTCAGCCGAAACACGCGACCCGAGATGAGGTCGGTGGTGTAGAGGCGTCCGCCGGCGTCGACGGTGAGGCCTTCGAGCGCGGCGCCCGGAACGACGCCGACGAGTCGGGCGGGGGCGGCACCCGGACACGACGGCGCGGCCGAGGCGGGCGCCGGACCGACGGCGGTGGCCAGCCCCAGCGCCATGGCCGCGGACGCCGCGCCGGCGGCGATCCGGGTGAGGCGAGAGGTACGCCGGGACCGGCGCGGAGATGGATGGCGAGATGTCATGACTGCTCCCTGTTCAGGTGGCGGGTCGTACGTGCCTTCTCCTCGCGCGGCCCTGCATGCCGTCCGCGTGCGACGAGCGACGTCGCGAACATACCCACCTGCGGGGTGGGGCAACCGCGGAATGAGGCCGACCGCAGCGGCCGAGCACACCGACCTCGCCGAAATCGAAGTACCCGGGCGCCTCGAACGATCCCGCGCAGTGAGACCATGGCAGTCGTGAGTACGCACCACGTCCCCGTTCACCAGCACGGTCCGGCACTGAGTCTCGACGCCATCGAGGCGGCGTCGGAGCGAATCGCCGACGCCGTGGCGCGTACCCCGCTCGAGGCCTGCCCGCGACTGTCGGGGTCGGGTGCCCAGATCTACCTCAAGCGCGAGGACCTGCAGACCGTACGCTCCTACAAGATCCGCGGCGCGTACAACGTGATGGCCCAACTCTCGGCCGAGGAGCTGTCCCGCGGTGTGGTGGCGGCCAGTGCCGGAAACCACGCCCAGGGCGTCGCTTTCGCGTGCAAGAGCATGAAGGTGCCCGGACGGATCTACGTCCCGACCACCACCCCGAAGCAGAAGCGCGATCGGATCGCCTGGCACGGCGGCGATTTCGTGGAGCTGAAGGCGATCGGGGAGACCTACGACGCCGCGGCGGCGGCCGCGCAGGCCGATGTGATGAGCACCGGCTCCGCATGGATTCACGCCTTCGACGACCCGCGCACCGCGGCTGGGCAGGGAACCATCGCGCGCGAGATCGTCGAGCAGTTGGGCCGCGTGCCCGACGTCGTCGTCGCGCCCGTCGGTGGCGGCGGTTGTCTGGCCGGGATGGCCACCTACCTGCGCGGACTATCCGACGAGGTGACGATCATCGGCATCGAACCGACCGGGGCCGTGTCGTTGAGTGCGGCGCTGGTCCACGGCGGGCCGATCACCCTCGACGAGATCGACCCCTTCGTCGACGGCGCGGCCGTGAAGCGGATCGGCACCATCGGCCACCGGGTGATGTCCGAACTCGGCGCGAGCGTCAGTGATCACCCGATCCTCGCCGGCATCTCCGCGACCCCCGCTGCGCAGATCATCCCCGACGGTCCGGTGTCTCCGGCCCCCGGGGCGGCGCACATCACGCACGTCGACGAGGGCGCCATCTGCTCGGCGATGCTGGAGCTGTACCAGAACGAGGGCATCATCGCCGAACCGGCCGGAGCACTGGCGGTCGCCGCATTGGACAAGCTGCGACTGCCCGACGACGCGGTCGTCGTGTGTCTGGTGTCCGGCGGCAACAACGACGTCTCCCGCTACGGCGAGATCATCGAACGCTCACTGGTGCACCGGGGTCTGAAGCACTACTTCCTGGTCGACTTCCCGCAGGAGCCCGGCGCGCTGCGTCGCTTCCTCGACGAGGTCCTGGGACCCGACGACGACATCACGCTCTTCGAATACGTCAAGCGCAACAACCGCGAGACCGGTGCCGCCCTGGTGGGCGTCGAGCTCGGCAGCCCGGACGGCCTCGGCGCCCTGATGGACCGGATGGCGCGCTCGCGCCTGCACTGTGAGCGCCTCGAGCCCGGTTCGCCGGCCTACGAGTATCTGACCTGATCTACCGCAGTCCGACGATCACGTTGTGGCCGGACGACACACCGTCAGCCGGTTGCTCCCAGGCCAGCCGGACGTCGAGCGGCCAGGGGAGTGACACGGGCGCGGCGCCGGGGACGCACACCACCGACCACTCGCCGCGGTGCATCGCGAACCAGCCTGCCGCCTCGTCGAATTCGGCGTCGACGGAGGAGAACGCCGAATCATACAGGGCTGCTTCGGTTTTCCGGAGCGCGATCAGTGACCGGTAGAAGTCGAGCACGCGGGCGTGGTCGGGCCGGGTCGGCTCCGACCAGTCCAGCTTCGACCGCTCGAAGGTCTCCGGGTCCTGCGGGTCGGGCACATCGTCACTGTCCCAACCGTGCTCGGCGAACTCCGCCTTCCGGCCCTCCGCGGTCGCCCGGCCCAGTTCCGGTTCGGGGTGGGAGGTGAAGAACTGGAACGGCGTTGCGGCAGCCCACTCCTCGCCCATGAACAGCATCGGGGTGAACGGGGACAACAGGATCAGGGCGGCCTTGATCGCGAGCTGTCCGCCGTCCAGGTTGGCGCTCGGCCGGTCGCCGATCGCGCGATTGCCCACCTGATCGTGGGTGCACGTGTAGGCCAGCAACGACGACGCGGGCACCCGATCGGTCGGGATCGGCCGGCCGTGGCAGCGCCGCCGGAACGACGAGTAGGTGCCGTCGTGGAAGAACCCGCCCGTCAGAACCTTTGCGAGACACTCGAAACTGCCGAAGTCGGCGTAGTAGCCCTGTCGTTCACCCGAGACGAGGGTGTGGACGGCGTGATGGATGTCGTCGTCCCACTGGGCGGCCAGCCCGAGACCACCGGCCGACCGCGGCAGGAACAACCGCGGGTCGTTCAGATCGCTCTCCGCGATCAGCGACAGCGGACGCCCGAGTTCGGCCGACAGCGCATCCGTGGCGGCGGCCAGTTCCTCGAGGATGTGGACCGCACGATGGTCGGCGAGGGCGTGGACGGCGTCGAGTCGTAGTCCGTCGATGTGGAATTCGGTGAACCAGCGCAGTGCGGTGCCGGCGATGAACGCGCGTACCTCGTTGGAGTCGGGTCCGGACAGGTTGACCGACGATCCCCACGACGTCGTGCCTTCGCTGAGATACGGCCCGAAGTCCGGCAGATAGTTGCCCGACGGGCCCAGATGGTTGTAGACGACGTCGAGGACGACGCCGAGCCCCTTGGCGTGGCAGGCGTCCACGAACCGGGCGAGTGCCGCCGGGCCGCCGTAGGTTTCCTGCACGGCGTACCAGCCGACTCCGTCGTAACCCCAGTTATGGGTGCCGTTGAAAGCGTTGACCGGCATCAGTTCGACGAGATCGACGCCGAGATCGACCAGGTGGTCGAGCCTTTCGATCGCGGAGTCGAGAGTGCCTGCCGGGGTGAAGGTCCCGAGGTGGAGTTCGTAGATCACCGCGCCGTGCACATCGCGGCCCGTCCAGCCGGCGTCGGTCCACAGCGAGTCGTCGACGGTGAACAGCGCCGACATCTCGTGGACGCCTTCGGGTTGACGGACCGAGCGCGGATCGGGACGCACCGGTCCACCGTCGATCGAGAACCCGTAGCGGAGGTCCGGACCGGTTTCGATCGCGGAGTCCGCGGGGACCCGCCACCACCCTCCTGCGTCGGCGGACATCGGTACCGACCGTGACCGGGAGTCCGGACCGCCGGATACGACGAGGTCCACCCTGTCCGCCTCGGGGGCCCACACTCGTATCTCGTTCACCGAGGTCGGCTGTTGAAACGGAGCTGCATTGGAACGAAGTGGGGGGTTTTGTTCCCGTTGGTCGGCCGACCAAGTTATGGTGCTCTGGTCAGTCGGGGACATTGTCGGGGAATTGCTCACATCATGCAAGGTATGTCGGGGTCACCGAAGTCGCACCGCGCGATACTGTGAGGCCGCACACACTCGAAGATGAGAGCGGGGTATATTACGGCGACGCTCATGCCCACGGGGGCACCTCGAGCAGATCAGCCGAGCGGTACGGGAGTTGGAGACAACACCGACGCATGGCGACCTGACGGCCGGTGAACGGGTAAGCCGAGACGCAAGGGTAGGGATTGAGCACAGACGCAGTCACCTCGGATGACGAGGAGGTCGGTCGGAAGAGACCGGGTGCGGTTCGGTCGTGGTTCGACAAACATGTCGTCGCGTCCTTCGACACCTTCGGACGCCAGCTGGGCATGTTCGTCGAGGTGTTCCGTACGCTCTTCGTCGACCTCTTCAAGCGGCGTTTCCCGTTCGGGGAGTTCATCCGCCAGTGCGCTTTCATGGCGAGCACCTCGGTGTTCCCGACCCTGCTCGTCGCCATCCCGATCGGCGTCATCGTGTCGATCCAGGTGTCCAACATCGCCGGCCAGGTCGGTGCGACGTCGTTCTCCGGCGCGGCCACCGGCCTCGGCGTGATCCGTCAGGGTGCACCGCTGGTCACCTCGCTGCTCCTCGCGGGCGCGGTCGGTTCGGCCATCGCGGCCGACCTCGGTTCCCGCACCATCCGCGACGAGATCGACGCCATGAAGGTGATGGGCGTCAACCCCATCGAGCGTCTGATCTCGCCGCGCCTCCTCGCCACGATGGTGGTCAGTTTCCTGCTCTGCGGCTTCGTCTGCTTCATCGGATTCATCACCGGCTACGTCTTCAACGTGTACTTCCAGGGCGGTACGCCAGGCAGTTACACGGGCACCTTTGCGTCTTTCGCGACGACCGCGGACCTGATGTTCGCGTTGGCCAAAGCCGTCATATTCGGCGCGATCGTGGCGATCGTCGCCTGCGATCGCGGCCTTTCGACGAAGGGCGGACCCGCCGGCGTCGCCAACTCGGTGAACGCCGCGGTGGTCAATTCCGTCCTGCTCCTGTTCACCGTGAACGTGATCCTCACGCAGCTGTTTGCGATCCTCTTCCCGGCGAAGGTGGTGTGAGATGACCGCGTCACGGTACGTGCCACCCGCGCTGAAACCCCTGGAGGCCGCCAAGGCCGTCTATCGCGGTCCGCGCGACGCCCTCGCGGCGATGGGGCACCTCATCACGTTCCTCGTCCGCTCGATCGGCGCTGTCCCGCTGGCCTTCCGGCACTACAGCAAGGAAGTCTGGCGCCTGCTCGCCGACGTCGCGTGGGGCAACGGCGCGATCGTCGTGGGCGGCGGCACGGTCGGCGTCATGGTGATCCTCGGGGTCATGGGCGGCGCGACCGTCGGCATCGAGGGTTACACCGCGCTCAACCTGCTCGGCATGTCACCGGTGACCGGTGGTCTGTCGGCGTTCGCGACGACGCGCGAGATCGCCCCGCTGCTCGCGGCGACGGCGTTCACCGCGCAATCGGGTTGCCGCTTCACGGCCCAGCTCGGTTCGATGCGCATCGCCGAGGAGATCGACGCCCTCGAGGCGATCGCCATCCGGCCGCTGCCGTACCTGGTCACCACCCGCATGCTGGCCGCGGTCATCGCGATCGTCCCGCTGTACTCGGTGTCGCTGGCCGCCAACTACCTTGCGTGCCAGTTCATGTTCATGCTCCAGAGCGGCCAGGGCGAGGGAACCTACCTCTACTACTTCAACCAGTTCATCGTGTCCTGGGACATGGTGTTCTCGTTCATCAAGGTGATCGTCTTCGTGCTGCTGACGACGTTCATCCAGTGCTACTACGGATACTTCGCCGCTGGGGGGCCCGAAGGTGTGGGAATTGCTGCCGGACATGCCATCCGGCTCGCGATCATCGTGATCGTGTTCGCGAACCTGGTCATGACACTCGTGTTCTGGGGCACCTCGCCCGGAATCAAGATCTCGGGATGAGGGAGCGCCGGTGAACATCGCGACCGACGGGCGTAACCCCTCGCTGATGCAATTCGTGCTGCGCGGCGTCGCCTTCCTCCTGGTCCTGCTGGTGATCTTCGTGCTGCTGTTCATGCGGTACCAGGGCACCTTCAGCAAAACGGTGGGTGTGACCGCCGACCTCGTCGACATCGGTGACGGCCTGACATCGGGCGCCGACGTCCGGTACAACGGCCTCATCGTCGGCTCGGTGAAGTCCATCTCGGTCGCCGATTCCGGCGACCGGGTCGACGCCGCGAAGGTGATCAAGAAGGTCGAGATCGACATCGTGCCCGCGCAGGCCGAGGGCATCCCGGCATCGGTGACGGCACGGACCGTGCCGTCGAACCTGTTCGGCGTCAACTCCGTCGAACTCGTCCGACCCGCCGAGCCGGGTACCGAACGACTGTCGTCGGGTGACTCCATCCCCGCCGACACGTCGCTCGAGACGATCAAGCTGCAGGACGCGCAGAACGAGTTGAATGCCATCCTCGACTCGGTGCCGCCGGAGGAACTCGCCCAGGTACTCGGTGTCGTCGCCGACGCCCTCAAAGGCGGCGGATCGGTGTTCGGCTCGTTCGTCGGCGTGCTGCGGACCTACTTCGACGCGATCAACGCGCAGTTCCCGCCGGGTGCACCCCCGGGATTCGACAACTTCGACGCCGCGATCAGCGGTCTCGCGGAGTCCTCGCCGGAACTGCTCGACGCCCTGGGGCGCAGCGTGATCCCGGCGGTGACCGTCGCCGAGAAGCAGCGTGACCTCGCGGCGCTGCTGTCCGGCAACCAGGGACTGCTCGACCAGCTACAGCTGATGTTCGCCCGCAACGGCAACGGCGGTCAGCGACTCGTCACCGACCTGAACCGCATGCTCGGCGCCACCGTGCTCGAACCGAACTCGTTGCCGCAGGCGATCATTGCGCTCAACAACCTCGCAGCCCGGGTGCTCACCGTCTTCACCGGGACAAACGGACACGTCCAGCTCAACATCGGCGTCAGCTTCGGTGCCTTCGTCCGCTACACCCGCCAGAACTGTCCGGTGTACGACGGCGGCCCGTACGGCACGCTGCGCGGACCCGGCTGCGTGGGGCCGGGAACAGGTACCGGACCGACGATGTCGGGTCCGCTGCAGATCTATCCGTCCGACGGCATGCGCAAGAACCGTCCGGTGGGCATGGTGACCACCGACGCCGACAAGAAGACCCTCGGTGCAGTGCTGCGCCGGGAGCCGTCGGCCGCCGACACGATCATGCTCGGACCGCTGGTCCAGTCCATCGACGCACGTGCCGGCGCCACTGATCAGGGAGGGGGACGATGAGCGCGGCCTCGGGTTCGATCCGCAAACCGTTGATCGGCTTCACGATCTTCGGGCTCGTCGCGTTGCTCGTGACGTACGTGATCTTCTCGACTCTGGAACGATCGGTGTCGGGATCGACGAACAATTACACGACGTTCTTCACCGACGCCTCGGGCCTCGCCGCCGGTGACGACGTCCGCATGGCCGGTGTCCGCGTCGGGCGCGTCGACAAGATCGAACTCGACAACGGGCGCGCGCGAGTCGAGTTCGAGGTGCAGAACGACCAGCAGGTCTTCACCAACACCCGGGCGGCGATCCGCTATCAGAACCTCATCGGTCAGCGGTATCTCAACCTGACCCTGGTCGAGGGCCGCGACAGCAACCCGCTGGCGCCCGGGTCGACGCTGGAGTTGCCGTCCGAGGACTCCTTCGACGTCACCAAGTTGCTCGCCGGTTTCCAGCCGGTGTTCGAGACCCTCGACGCCGAGCAGGTCAACGCGTTGTCGCAGGGTCTCCTCGAGGCGTTCCAGGGCAATTCGGTCTCGTTGAGCTACACCGTCGCCGAGGTGGGCCGGCTGGCCGAGGACACCGCAAACCGCGACATCGTGATCGGCGCGATCATCAACAACCTCAGTACCGTGATGCGCGACCTGTCCCGTCAGGGCGGCCAGCTCGGCACCGTGATCGAGTCGATGTCCGCTCTGATCGCGAACCTCAACTCGAACTCGGCGGCCTTCGGCAGCGCGGTCGCCGACATCGGACGCACCACAGACGGTTTCGCCGACGTCCTGAGCCGCAGCCGGGGCAGCCTCGCCGCCGCCGCGACCAACGGGCGGATCGCCACCAACACGCTCATCCAGAACGGTTCCAAGCTCGACCGGATGGCCGTCGACGCGCCGATCTTCCTCGGTCATTTCCCGCTCGTACTCGGAGAGGGTGCATACCTGAACATCTACGCCTGCGATCTCGACATCGCGATCGGTGATGTCCTGCTGCCACCGGGGATCTTCAACAAGATCGGTGGCACGAATCATTCGGTGGTGTGCCGATGAGCTGGTTCCGCAAGAAGTTCCGCAGCAACACCCGTGTCTGGTACGGCGTGATCGGGGCGGTCGTCATCGTCGCACTTCTGCTGGGCGTGACCGCGCTGGCCGGTGCGCATCTGGGGAAGAAGACGCTCACCGCCGACTTCGCCCAGGCCGGCGGGATCCGGCCGGGGGACAAGGTGCGCGTCGCCGGCATCGACGTCGGTGAGGTCACCGAAACCGAACTCGCCGGCCGCCACGTCGCGCTCACCATGAAGGTCGACACCGACGTCAAGGTGACGAAGAACGGCATGGCCGAGATCAAGATGTCGACGCTGCTCGGTCAGCGCTACGTCGATGTGTCGCTGGGCGATTCGCCCGAGGAGGCACCCGACGGCCACATCGAGCGCACCGCGGTGCCCTACGACCTGAACCGCACCATCGAAGCGGGTGCACCGATCCTGACCGGTATCGACGACCAGACCCTCTCGCAGAGCATCCGCACACTCAATCGTCAGCTCGCCGGTGTCCCCGCGATCACCGAGCCGACGTTCGAGGCCCTGACGCAGATGTCTGAGGTCATCACCAACCGCAAGGACCAGATCAATCAGTTGATCGCCGACACCAAGACGATCACCAACATCGTCAACGACAACCAGGCGCAACTGGCGGTGATCGTCGGCCAGGGACGCGACCTGACCCAGAAGATCGTGGCCCGTGAGGAGCTGGTGACACGCCTGCTCGACGGCATCGCCGAACTCACCGAACAGGCCAGTGCGGTGGCAGGGGAGAACGCCAACCAGTTCGCCCCGATCATGGCCAACCTCAACACCATCACGCAGGGGCTGGAGAAGAACCGCAACAACCTGCGCAAGCTACTGGAGATACTCCCCGTGACGGCTCGTCTGACCAACAACGTCATCGGCGACGGCCCCTACGCGAACGGTTACCTGCCCTGGGGCATCTTCCCCGACAACTGGCTGTGCCTGGCCCGGGTGGTGGACGGATGCTGAACCCGCAGAAGCTGCGTCGTTCGACGCTCCTCGTGTGCATCTCCCTGTTCGGCATCATCGGACTGTCGGGATGTTCGATGATCCCGGGCAGCTGGAAGGCAGCCTTCGGGCAGGCGATCGAGGTCACCGCGTACTTCGACAACGTCGCCGGCCTCTACGTGAGCAACGACGTCGCGGTGCTCGGCATGCCGGTCGGTCAGGTGACCGCCGTCGAGCCGCAGGGTGATCGGGTCAAGGTCACCATGACCATCGACAACGACGTGCCGGTGCCCGCCGACGCGACGGCGGCCATCGTCAACACCTCCATCGTGACCACGCGCCACGTCGAGCTGACCCCGGCCTACGAGGGCGGACCCAAGCTCGAGGACGGCTCGGTGCTCAAGGAGACGAAGGCCCCGGTCTCGGTCGGTGAACTGTTCGACGCCATCGACGGTCTCGTCGTGGGCCTGAAGGGGGAGGGCCCGGGTCCGGGACCTCTCGCGGACATGATCGACATCACCTCGGGCATCGCCACGGGCAACGGCGAGGAGATCCGTGCCGCCCTCGATCAGCTCGGCCAGGCGTCGAACGTGATCTCGGGCAACAGTGACGCGCTCGTCGACATCATCGAGACCATCGAGGGACTCACCACCACGCTGGTGGAGAACTACCCGAAGATGACGGCCTTCTCGAAGTCGGTCAACGAGGTGTCCCAGCTGCTCGGCGCGCAGTCGCCCGGTCTCGTGGCGACCATGCGCAACCTGAACCAGAGCCTGCAGAACACGACGGCGTTCCTGCAGAACAACACCAACACGATCTCGGTCTCCTTCGACCGCCTCGCCGCGCTGACCGCCAACCTGAGCGACTACTCGCGGCAGGTTGTGGAGACCATCGATGTCGGTCCGCTGCTGTTCCAGAACCTGAGCAACTCGATCTCCGCCGAGCAGGGCGCCTGGCGTGCACAGGTGCTTCTCGACAAGTCGCTCCTCGACAACGAGTTGCT
Source organism: Gordonia rubripertincta (assembly GCF_038024875.1). Taxonomy (NCBI): domain Bacteria; kingdom Bacillati; phylum Actinomycetota; class Actinomycetes; order Mycobacteriales; family Gordoniaceae; genus Gordonia; species Gordonia rubripertincta. The sequence goes on along the minus strand of NZ_CP136136.1, from coordinate 4,653,019 downwards.
CGCCGAGTTCTGCGAGGCGATCAACCTGCAGAAGGACGGCTGTCGCACCGGCAAGCTGAAGGACTTCGGTCCGGACATGGGCATCTACTCCGCGATGCTGGAGCTGACGAAATGAGAGCGGTGACAAGCGCTTCCCTGGGTCGCACGGTCGCTGAACCGACACGTGGCCGTTCCCGCATGCGACGCGGCGCGGTGACGGCGGTGCTGCTCAGTGCGCTAATGGGGCTCACCGGCTGTGGCCTGTTGCCCGGCCTCACCGTCGAGCAGATCCCGCTGCCGGCCCCCGGTGGCATCGGTGACTCCATCCGGCTGACGGCGAATTTCGACAACGCCCTGAATCTGCCGACACGCGCCAAGGTGAAGCTCAACGGCACCGACGTGGGGCAGGTCGACACCATCGTTGCGAAGGACTACTCGGCGATCGTCACCATGGACGTCAGCACGAAGACCGAACTGCCCGTGGGCACGGGTGCCGAACTCCGGCAGGCGACTCCGCTGGGCGACGTGTTCGTGGCGTTGCTGCCGCCGCCCACTGCCACGAAGGGCTTCATGGTCGATGGAGACACCCTGACCGGTCCCACCTCCGCGGCGTCGACCGTCGAGGATCTGCTCATCAGCATGAGCGGCGTGGTCGACAGCGGTTCGCTGAACTCGCTCACGGTCATCCTCACCGAACTGAGCGCGGCCGTCGCGACCAATCCGACGGACCTCAACGGTGCGATCCGTGGTCTCACGACCGGCATCCGCAAACTCAATCAGAGTTCGGCGCAGGTCGACAGGTCGCTGGAGAACACCCGAATCCTGACCGGTCAGCTGGCGGACGGCCGAGCACAGATCATGGCCTCGATCAACAAACTGGGCCCCGCGCTTCAGTCGCTGAACGGCCAGATCGGCTCCATCTTGACCTCGCTGGACAAGGCCCAGCAGGTGACCGCGGCGACCAATGACTTCCTGCGCACCGATCAGGACAACCTCGTGGAGATGCTCGGGCATCTGTCGACTGTGCTGGCCGGTCTGCGGCAGGCGGCCGGCCCGCTCGGGTCGCTGGCCGACAACCTGCACACGTTGACCCCCAAGTGGATCAAGTCCACGCCGGGTAGCGCGGCTGCGGTGTCGGCAAAGGTGTACTGGCTGAACCCGGGCGTCGGGTTCGACTCGGCGAGCAGGCTTCCCGAGCTCGAGGACGTCGATTCGGGCTCGGCAGCGCTCCAGCAGACGCTCACGCGGCTGCTCGCCCGACTCACCGGAACCAAGGGGTGCTGCGGATGAGCGGCGTATTCGGTTTCCTCCGCAAGCATTCCGTACTCGCCGGCAACATCGGGCTCGTCCTGGTCATGGTCGTCGGGCTCGGCTACCTGTCGCTTGGCACGTTGCGGTGGGAACCGTTGGCGGGCAAGTACAAGCTGACCATCGAGTTCCCGATCTCCGGCGGCCTGCAGGAGACCTCGGGGGTCACCCTTCGCGGGGCGCGTATCGGCGAGGTCGACACCATTCGCGTGCAGCCGGATTCGGTGACGGTGAAGGTCTCGGTCGACGACCGGTACAAGATCAACCGCAACACCCAGGTCTCCGCCCTGGGGTTGTCGGCGGCCGGCGAGCAGTACGTCGACTTCCAACCGACCACCTCGGAGGGGCCATACCTGAAGGACGGCGACGTGATCGAGGCCGGGCAGACCAAGGTCACCGTGCCGTTCTCCGATCTCCTCGAGTCCTCGCTGGAACTCATCCAGCAGATCGATCCGGCGCAACTGCGCTCGGCCGTGGACAACCTGAAGATCGCGCTGTACTCCGAGGACGGCTCCAACGATCTCGAGGTGCTGTTCGACTCGGGCGGAACGATCTTCGCCCGGCTCTACACCGCGTTGCCCGAGACGACGAAGCTGATCCAGAATGCGGGCACCATCTTCAAGACGACCGCCGACATCCAGCCCGACTTCGGGACCACGGTGTCGGGGCTGAGCGACCTGATCAACGCCGCCGCGGCCTCCGACAAGGAGCTGCGCACGCTGCTCGACCGCGGCCCGTCGCAGATGACCAGCCTCGCCGGTTCGATCAACCAGCTGACCGACCCGGTGACCGACGTGATGAAGCAGTTCCTCGACATCGCCGAGCAGGGCGCGCTGCGTGCACCGGCCCTCGCGACGCTGATGCCATCGATCCGGGATGCGAGCATCAAGAGCCTCACCATGTTCCACGACGGCGCGTGGTGGGCGTTCGGTTCGGTGTATCCGCGACCGAGCTGCAACTACCCGGTCACCCCGCGTCGGCCGACCCAAGTACTCGAGCTGACCATCCCGACCAATCTGTACTGTGTGACCGAGGATCCGAACCAGCAGATCCGTGGTTCGGCCAACGCCCCACGACCGCCGGGCGACGACACCGCAGGGCCCCCACCGGGTTACGACCCGAATGCCCGCACGGTGCCGCTCGACAAATGACGACCAGACAAGTTGCGTACCTGTAGATGACAGACCCTGAGAAGCCAGATCTCGAGAAGAACGTGTCCGACGAGGAGACCGGCACCGAGAAGGTCGGCACCGAGAAACCCGTTGCGGATGCCACTGCGACTCCGCGCGGAAAGTCGGCGCGTCGCACCGGTTCCGGTCCCATGGGACCCGAGCCTGCGACTGCACCCGAGCCGCAGCCCGCGACCGGTAAGAAGGAGTTCTCGCTGACGGTCACCGCGAGCGGGATCAAGCGCGCACTCGGTGCGTTCGTGGTCATCGCCCTGATCGCGGCTGTCGGGTTCCTCGGCTGGCGGACGTACACCTTGCAGAGCGAGGCGACCGCCTTCGCCGACGCCAAGACCGCCTCGGCGGATTTCGTCACCAAGCTGGTGACGACCCTCAACGCCGACAATGCGGGCAACTCCAAGGAACTGCTCGGTCCGCTGTCGACCGGGGAGCTGCGCAAGCGTCTCGAGCAGGAGCGCGCCGACACCGAGCAGAATGTCGAGGCCCTCAAGATCGAGGTGTCCTCGAAGATCAGTGTCGTCGCGGTCGAGACGGTGGAGACCGACTCCGCCAAGACGGTCGTGATGGCCGAGGTGACCGGCCGAAGCGTCAAACTACCCACCGGCGGAACCAGTCTCATGGTGTTCCGGCTCGACCTGGACAAGGAGGACGGCAAGTGGCTGGTCTCCGAGGTCGACGGCCCGCCCGGTAGTCCCAGCGGCCAGATCGACCCGTCGCAGTCGCTGCCGGGTGCCGGTGGCGCACCCGCGCCGCAGCCGAGTTCCGCACCGGCGCCGGCAGGCTAGTCGGCCGCTTCGCCTGTCGGCGCCGCGACCCTCCGCTCCTTCAGGTGCGAGGAGCGTAAGCGGCCGGCCACGACGGGCCGGTGAGCCGAATGCATCGGCCGTCCAACGACCTTCAGTGATCAGAGACGAGTATCGCCACCGGATGGTCGGCGCGCACGGTGTGCAGATCGACCGTCGAGTCGTAGACCGCGCCGCTCCGGACATCACGCCAGCGAGCGCCGCGCGGTAGCCCGACAACGGTGCCGGCCGCCGATTCGGGTTTGAGGCTGTGGGTGAACCGCGCGGTGACCACGACGACCTCGGGGACGCCGGCGGGGCCGCGGCTGAAGGCGACGGCGTGATCGGAGGCCGGGCCGTCGACCGGCAGGCGGTCGTACGTGGCCGACGCACCGAAGGCCTCCGGGTGCGCGGCGCGGACCTCGAGCGCGGTACGAACGAGCTCGGCCTTCGGATGCTCCAGAGTCCGACCGAAATCCACCGGCCGCCGGTTGTCCGGGTCGACGAGCGAGTCCTCCCACCATTCGGTGCCCTGATAGATGTCCGGGACGCCGGGTCCGAGGATGGCGATCGCCTTGCGCGCGAGGGCTTCCTGCTGAAAGGCCGGGGTGGTCCGGTCGACCAGTTCGCGAACCGCGGTCGCGATCGGCTCGGTGGTGACCTGCTCGATCCAGTGCTCGATCGCGTCTTCGAACTTCTCGTCGACCTCGGTCCACGTGGTCCTGAGTCCGGCCTCGCGGCAGGCTTTGCGCGCGTATTCGACGATGCGGGCACGCAGTTCACCGGTGGCCTCTCCGTCGACCGGCCACACGCCGAAGATGTTCTGCAACAGGAAGTAGCACGCCAGATTGTCCGGGATGTCGGTCCCCAGCCAGACGCGTTCGATCAGCAGCGACCACCGTTCGGGAACCTGGGAGAGCACGGCGATCCGGGCGCGGACGTCCTCGCCCCGCTTCGTGTCGTGCGTCGATGTCGCGGTCATCGCCAGCGGCCACCGGTGGGCGCGTTCGGTGTTGTGGTCGTGGAATTCGTTGAGCGACACCGCCGGGTTCGCCGGATCGCCGCCCACCTCCTGCGCCGACACCAGTCGGGCCGTGCGGTAGAAGAGGCTGTCCTCGACGGACTTCGCGGTCACCGCACCACAGGTCTGCGCCAGGCGTGAGGTCGCGGCACCAGCACTCCGGGTGGCGCGCATGATGGCGTCGAGTGCTCGTGTCAGAGAAGGGTTCTCGGTGGCGATTCGCACCGCGGTCGTCTCCAGGCGAGGTCGCAGGGACGGATAGTCGGCGCGGTAGACACCGAGGCCGGCGATGAGTTCGGCGCAGGCGTCGGCGATCGCGTCGGAGTCGGCGGCCGGGTCGGAATGGGTGATCGCGCGGACGAGCCGGCGGAGCTCGGTGGGGAAGGACTCGCGCAGCGTCGTCAGCTTGCGCTGGTGCTCCACCGACGCGAACCATTGCGCGTCGCCGGTCTCGCCGGTGATGTGCTCGTTGAGTTCGGTGAGCTGCACGACGCCCGACGGTGCGACGAACAGTCCGTCGATGATCCGCATCTGGTCGTAACCGGTGGTGCCCTCGACGGGCAGCGTCGGTTCGAGGGGCTCGTCCGGCGCGAGGATCTTCTCGATGTAGATCAGCCGCTCGTCGCCGACGTCGGCGCGGAGAGTGCGCAGGTACTGCTGGGGATCCCAGAGCCCGTCCGGATGATCGACGCGCACACCGTCGACGAGATCCTCGGCGAAGAGCTCCCGCAACCATTCGTGGGTGGCCTCGTAGACCGTGGAGTCCTCCTGCCGGAGGCCGGCGAGCTCGTTGACGGTGAAGAACCGGCGGTACCCGATCAGTCCGCTGTTCCACGGCACCAGCTTGTAGTGCTGGCGCGCATGGACTTCCGCGGCGCTCCCGTCGCCGGTTCCGGGGGCGATCGGGAAGGCGTGGTCGTAGTACCGCAGGTTGCCCTGCTCGTCGATCTCGAGCGGGCTCAGGTCTCCGTCGGCGGCGACGACCGGTAGTGCGATCTTGCCCCCGGCGCCGTTGTCCTCGCTGAGGTCGACGTCGAAGTACGAGGCGTAGGCCGACCGGGCGCCATGGCGCAACAGGTCCGCGAACCACGGGTTGGCGAGCGCGTCGGCCACCCCGGTGTGGTTGGGGACGATGTCGATGATGAGGCCGAGGCCGCGTTCGGAGGCCGCCTTACGGAGTTCACGGAGACCGTCGATGCCACCGAGGACGTCGGACACGGCGGGCGGCGGGACCCAGTCGTAACCGTGGGTCGACCCGGTTGCGGCCGTGCCGATGGGAGACAGGTAGACGTGACTGACCCCGAGGTCGACGAGGTGATCAAGGGTCGCGGTGACGTCGGCGAACCCGAAGTCGCCGTTCAGTTGGAATCGGTAGGTGGCCCGTGGTGTCGGACGAGTGCTCATCGTGTCTGTGCCCGCCGGTCTCAGGACGTCGCCCGCAGCACGAGCACCGACCGACCGCCCACCGTCACCGAATGACCGGATGCGGCAGTCAGATCCGAGTCGCCGGTCGGATGGGTCGTGTCGAGTTCGCCGACCCACTCGGAGCCGTACTGCTCCGGCGGCAGATGGAAGTCGATGGGCTCGTAGTGGGCGTTGAAGCAGATGAAGAACGAGTCGTCGACGACCCACTCGCCGCGCTCGTCCTTCTCTCCGAGTCCCTTCCCGTTGAAGAACACCGCGAGGCTCTTGCCGAATCCGCTGTCCCAGTCCTCGGACGTCATCTCCACGCCGGCGGGGGTGAGCCACGCGATGTCTCGGGCCTGATCGCCCCATCGGATCGGTTTGCCGCCGAAGAAGCGTCGACGGCGGAACACCGGATGGGCGGTGCGCAGCGCGATGGCCTTGCGGGTGAACTCCAGGAGGTCGGCGTTCTCCTCGGCGAGAGACCAGTCCACCCAGGACAATTCGGAGTCCTGGCAGTACACGTTGTTGTTGCCCTGCTGGGTGCGTCCGATCTCGTCACCATGGGCCAGCATCGGCGTGCCCTGCGACAAGAACAGCGTCGCCAGGATGTTGCGCTGCTGCCGGGCACGCAGGGCGTTGATCTCGGGATCGTCGGTCGGACCCTCGACGCCACAGTTCCAGGACCGGTTGTGGCTCTCGCCGTCGCGGTTGTCCTCGCCGTTGGCCTCGTTGTGCTTCTCGTTGTACGACACCAGGTCACGCAGCGTGAAACCGTCGTGGGCGATCACGAAGTTGATGCTCGCGAGCGGGCGGCGACCGGTCGCCTCGTACAGGTCCGACGACCCGGTGAGTCGGGAGGCGAACTCGCCCAGCGTCGACGGTTCGCCACGCCAGTAGTCGCGCACGGTGTCGCGGTACTTCCCGTTCCACTCGGTCCACAACGGCGGGAAGTTGCCTACCTGATAACCACCCTCGCCGATGTCCCACGGCTCGGCGATCAGCTTCACCTGGCTCACCACCGGATCCTGTTGCACCAGATCGAAGAACGCCGAGAGTCGGTCGACGTCGTGGAGTTCGCGGGCCAGCGTCGAGGCGAGATCGAAGCGGAAACCGTCGACGTGCATCTCCAGGATCCAGTAGCGCAGCGAGTCCATGATGAGCTGCAACGTGTGCGGATGCCGTCCGTTGAGGCTGTTGCCGGTACCCGTGTAGTCCATGTACATCTCGGGGTTGTCGTCCACGAGACGGTAGTAGGCGGCGTTGTCGATCCCGCGGAAAGACACCGTCGGACCGAGGTGGTTGCCCTCGGCGGTGTGGTTGTAGACCACATCGAGGATGACCTCGATGCCGGCGTTGTGGAACTCGCGCACCATCGCCTTGAACTCGGTCACTGCGCTCGCGGGTTGGTCGGGGTTCGACGAGTACTCGATGTGCGGGGCGAGGAACCCGAAGGTGTTGTAACCCCAGTAGTTTCGCAGGCCCTGATCCCGGAGGGTGAAGTCCTGCATGAACTGGTGCACCGGCATCAGTTCGATCGCGGTGATCCCCAGAGACTTGAGATGGTCGATGATCACCGGATGGCAGAGTCCCGCGTAGGTGCCGCGCAGGCTCTCGGGCACACCGGGATGGGTGGCGGTCATGCCCTTGACGTGGGCTTCGTAGATGACCGTCTGGTGGTAGGGACGGTTGGGCGACCGGTCGTTCTGCCAGTCGAAGTACGGGTTGATGACCACCGAGACCATCGTGTGCCCCAGCGAGTCGAGCCCGGGCATCGGATACTCGGGCGCGGGATCGATCTCCGGAAGCGGCTCGAGCTCAACCGATTCCGCATCATCACTGGCTTTAGTGGCCTCAGCGGTTCCGGTGACCCCGCGGTCGGCAGCAGTGCCCTCGTCTGCATCGCCCTCGGGTTCGGTGTCGCCGGCTTCGGTGTCCACCTCATCGGCATCGGTGTCCCCGGGGGCGGCCTCGTTCTCCGGATCGCCGCCCGCCGCATCACCGGTGTCCGCCGCAGGTCCCTCGCCGTGGTCCCCGGCAGAGTCCTCCGCGTCGTCGGGTGTCGGCAGCGGGTAGGAGAACAGTGAGGGGTCGCCGTCGAAATCGCCGTGGAAAGCCTTGCCGTACGGGTCGAGAAGCAGCTTGCTCGGGTCGCATCGCAGTCCGCGGGCAGGATCGTAGGGGCCGTACACGCGGAAGCCGTAGAACTGTCCCGGGACCACGTTCGGCAGGTAGCAGTGCCAGCAGTAGCCGTCGACCTCTTCGAGCCGGATACGCCGTTCCTTGCCGTCCCGGTCGATGAGGCACAGCTCGACGGCCTCGGCGACCTCGGAGAACAGCGAGAAGTTCGTTCCCGCACCGTCGTAGGTCGCTCCGAGCGGGTACGGGGTTCCCGGCCACACCGGGATGGGTGCGGGTTCGGGTTCGACGAGCGCATCGACCTGGACCGGGTCGTCCGGCATGGGGACCGGCGGGGTGTCGGTCGTGCTCGGGTCCGGTTGTTCACCCTCGGTCGGCGAATCGGTACTGCCCACCTGTGGAGACGACGTCATGGGTCGACCCTAGTCGTGTTGGGTCAGGCGGTCATCTCGGAGACCGATCATCCGCCCGAAACGGTCAGTCGGCGGAGCTGCCTGTACAGGAGGTCGGAAAGGCTGCGAAAGACGCAGGTCACGGTACCTGCGGGCCGGTCCAGGGCAATTGGGCCTCCATCTGCCGGCCGAGCTCGTCGGTCAGACTGCGGACAAACGTCGCCGAGAGGTGATGTGGGTCCTTGTAGACGGTGATGTTGCCGACGATCGCGGGGCAGAAGTCGTCGGTGCAGATACCCCGCGACATGTCCAGCGGGTGGAAGTCCGGGCGGGTGGCGGCGAGCTCGAGCGCCGGGTCCTCGGGGGCGAGGACGGCGGCACGGCGCGAACCGCAGCTCTCCGCGTCGCCGCCGTCGGCGAGGCAGATGGGTGTGTCGATGGTGCCCTTGCCGTTCTTCGGCCACGGCGTGTCCCGCATGCCGAACACCGGGACGCCGGCGTCGAGGAAGCGATCGAAGATCGGGGTGTAGTCCGGCGGCACCCAGTCGCCGGGCTGATAGTCGCGCGGGCGGGTCGAATTGGTGAACACCGCGTCGGGCTTGTCGGCGATGACCTGTTCGATGACCCGCTGACCCCAGTCGTAGCACTCGGGGTAGGGGACGCCGCGCTGCTTGGGGACCTGGTTGGTCGACAGCGGGCACCCCATCTTCAGGTAGGTCTTGACCTTGAACCCGTTGCGTTTGCCGAGGGTGTCGAGTGCGGAGATCCACATCTCCGCATGCGATCCGCCGGCCAGCGCGATCGTGCGGGTCGCGTTCGGATCGCCGTACTCACCGATGTGAATCTCGTTGTCGGTGAAGTCGCTCATGTATCCGTCGGTGGAGGTCTCCGGGTAGTCCTGGATCACTTCCAGCGCCGACGGCTGAGGATCGAGCGCGGGGACCGGCCAGTTGTCGAGCAGGGCACGCGCACCCGGGTACGACCGCGGGTCGAGGTTCTTGGTGTCGACGACGATGTTGTCGACGTGGTTCTCCCACACCTTGATGCCGACTCCCGCGACCACACTGCCGAGCAGCAGGATCGCCGTCACCACCGCGGTGTAGGACAGCCCGCGGGACCGGCCCTCGCGGTTCCCCCGGGCGAGGGCCACCCGGTCACCGCCGCGGAGCGGGTCCTCGATGTAGCGCTTGGTGAGCCAGGCGAGACCGATCGACACCCCGAGGATGCCGACTCCTTCGAGGAAGTTCGCGTGATTCTTGTCTCGCCAGGTCAGGTAGAAGATCAGCAGCGGCCAGTGCCACAGATACAGCGCGTAGGCGATGGTGCCCAGCCACACCGGCCAGGTACTCGCCAGCATGCGGTTGGCGGCCGGCATCTGGTCCGGCGCGACGTGCGAACCGTGCGGCGCCTTCTGCAGTGCGGTCGCGCCCGCCCAGATGATGAGGAGTGTCGCACCGACGGGGACGAGTGCCATCGGGCCCGGGTACTCGTCGACACCGTCGATCCACCAGCCGCAGCTGATGATGAGCGCGAGCGCTCCGGCAGTGGCCAGGTTGCGCACCCAGTTGGGCACGCGCAGGCTCGGCAGCCAGATCGCGAGCAGGCCGCCGACCAGCGGCTCCCACAGTCGCGAGATCGTCGAGTAGTAGTTGTACGGCTGGTTGATCGCCATGCCGCGGTGAGCCCACCAGAACGACCCCAGGGCGACGACGAGGACCGCGGCGAAGACCAGGACCCGGATGACGCGCGGATCTGCGAACGGGCGGGCGGCCTTGGCCAGCAGCTTCAGGACTCCGGCGAACGCCATGGCGACGATCAGGGTCAGCAGGAAGAACTGTCCCTGCATCGACATCGACCAGATGTGCTGCAGGGGACTGTTGGCCGAACTCGCGGCCAGGTAGTCCTGGGAGTTCAGTGCCAGGTACCAGTTCTGGTAGTACAGGGCGCTGGCCACGACCTCGTTACCGATGTTGGCCCAGCGGGTCTGCGGCAGGACCACGACGGTGAGCACTGTGGCCGCGAGCAACACGGTGATCAGGGCGGGTAGGAGTCGCTTCAGCAGTCGTTTCAGCCGCGGCCACGGGTTGAGGGTGTCGCGGAAGGTGACGTTCGGCTTCTGTGCGTAGATCGCGTGCCGGAGGAGTGAACCGAGAAAGAAATATCCCGACAGGGTGAGAAAGACGTCGACGCCGCCGGAGACTTTCCCGAACCACACGTGGAAGCAGGCCACGAGGGTGATCGCGATGCCGCGCAGACCGTCGAGGTCGGTGCGGTAGGCGGGGGTCGTCGGCGTCGAGGGGGCCGACTCCGGCGCCACTACTCGAGTCGTCGATGCCACAGAGAAGTCTTTCGGGTCGGGAACGGTTTCGGCCGGGTAGCAATGTACCCGCAGAAGCTGTGAATTCCTGAGCCGCGGCGGTTGCGACACCCGGTCGACTTGGTCACGGGTCTTGGGAGATCAGCGACGCGCCCGGGTGCGGGCCCCGTCGAGGATGATCGTCAGCCCGTCGACGAACTCGCCGGTGAAGTCGCGGCCCGACGGTTCGATGACGCCGAGACGTTCCATCTGCGCACGGGTCTGTTCCTCGATGGTCAGGCCGATAACCAGCTGACAGATCGCGACGCTGACGGCCTCCGCGTCGCGCAGCGAGAGCCCGCCGGCATGTCCGGCCGCGACGATGTCGGCGGCGATGGCCTTGGTGGACAGTCCGCTGGCCCAGCTCGAGGACACGACTTCGGCGCTGTCGGGCACCTCGAGCAGGGCCGCGCGCATGCCGGTGGCGAGTAGGCGGAGCCGCTCGTCCCACGCCAGGTCGGCGGCCGGGATCGTGACCGCGCCCAGGATGTCGTCGGCCAGAGCGGCCAGCAGGGTCTGTTTGTTGGGGAAATGCCAGTACAGGGCGTTGGGGCGGACCCCGAGTTCGGTGGCGAGCCGGCGCATCGACAGGTCGGCCAGGCTGTGCTCGCGCAGGATGTCGCGGGCAGCGCGGAGGACGTCGGTGCGGGTGTTGCTCACGCGGTCAGCGTAGTGACCCCGGTCGGAGCAGCCCACGCGAGCTACCTGTACACCGTCCAGGCATTCCCTGTACGGTGTTCAGGAATCCTGGACGGTGTCCAGGCGATCCGGGGGAGAGAGAATCAGGAGGAGCGCGCCGTGGACCAGGCCGAGATCAGCCGTGTCGACGCCGAGCACATCTGGCATCCCTACGGGGCGCTGCCCGCGACGACCCGACCGCTGGTGGTCACCTCGGCGTCGGGGGTTCACCTCGAACTCGCCGACGGACGAACCGTGGTCGACGGCATGAGTTCGTGGTGGGCCGCGATCCACGGCTACCGGCACCCGCGCCTCGACGCCGCGGCCGCCGTCCAGATGGGCCGGATGTCGCACGTGATGTTCGGGGGACTCACCCACGAACCGGCCGCGCGGCTCGCCCAACTCCTTGTCGAACTCACCCCCGAGCCACTGCAGAAGGTGTTCTTCTGCGACTCGGGATCGGTCGCGGTCGAGGTCGCGGCCAAGATGGCCTTGCAGTACTGGCGCAGCCGCGGGGAGTCGCGGCGCACCCGGTTGCTGACCTGGCGCGGCGGCTACCACGGCGACACCTTCACGCCGATGAGCGTCTGTGATCCCGACGGCGGAATGCACTCGATGTGGTCGGCGGTCCTCACGCAGCAGGTCTTCGTCGACGCGCCCCCGGCCGACTTCCGCCCGGAATACGTGACCACGCTGGAGGCCGCGGTCCGGGAGCACCGCGACGAACTCGCCGCCGTCATCGTCGAGCCTGTCGTCCAGGGTGCCGGCGGTATGCGCTTCCACGATCCTGCATATCTGTCCGCCCTGCGCGACATCTGCGACCGTCACGGCGTCCTGCTGATCTTCGACGAGATCGCCACCGGATTCGGCCGTACCGGAACACTCTTCGCCGCCGATGCCGCACACGTCGCCCCCGACATCATGTGCGTCGGCAAGGCGCTCACCGGCGGGTACATGACGCTCGCCGCAACGCTCTGCACGTCCCATCTCGCCGAGGTCATCAGCGCGGGGGAGGCCGGCGGACTCGCCCACGGCCCGACCTTCATGGCCAACCCGCTCGCCTGCGCGGTCGCTGTCGCGGCCATCGAGCTGCTGCTCGAAACCCCGTGGGCCGAGCGCGTGGCGGAGATCGGAGCGGGTCTCGCCGAGGGGCTGACGCCGTTGCGGGACCTCGACGGCGTCGTCGACGTCCGGGTGCACGGTGCGATCGGTGTGGTCGAACTCGACCGTCCCGTCGACATGTCGGCGGCGACCGCGGCTGCAATGGACGCCGGCGCGTGGCTGCGGCCCTTCCGCAACCTCGTCTACACGATGCCACCGTTCATCTGCACCCCCGACGACGTCGCGACGATCGTCCGCGGGATCTCCGCGGCCGTGCGTGCCACGCTCGGCGAAACATCCTCTGCATTTTCCGAACTCGTGGCGGCGCGATCATGACCATCGCCGCGGGACAGCCGGTGGCCGGCCAGGATGTCACCTCGGGTGCGGTCGGACTCGCCTGGCTCGCCCGTGCCGCACGCGATCGTGCCGAGGCCGGCCTGCATCGCGAGCCGCATGTCCGACGAGCCGGTGCCGACGCCGTCAATCTCGGCTCGAACGACTACCTCGGACTGTCGACGCACCCCGACGTCATCGCCGGTGCGCAGGCCGCGGCCGCGCAGTGGGGTGGCGGATCGACGGCGTCGAGGCTCGTCGTCGGCACCACCCAGGCCCATGTCGACCTCGAGAACGAACTGGCCGACTTCCTGGGTTTCCCTGCCGCACTGGCCTTTTCGTCTGGCTACCTCGCCAACGTGGGTGCGGTGACCGCACTCGCCGGACGCGGCGATCTGATTGTCAGTGACACCGGGTCGCATGCGTCGCTGATCGATGGCTGCCGGCTGTCCCGGGCGCGCGTGGTCGTCGTCGACCGCGGCGATCACGAGGCCGTGCGGGCCGCCCTTGCCGAGCGCACCGAGGAGCGGGCGCTCGTCGTCACCGATTCGGTGTACAGCATCGACGGTGAGCCCGCGCCCGTTGCCGACTTGTATGCCGCGGCCCGCGCGCACGGCGCGGTGTTGCTCGTCGACGAGGCCCACGCCGTCGGCGTCCGTGGCCCAGGTGGGCGCGGACTCGTTGCCGAGCAGGGACTTTCCGGCGCGCCCGATCTGGTGGTCACCACGGTGCTGTCGAAGTCTTTAGGGGCGCAGGGCGGGGTGGTCCTCGGACCGGAGATCCTGAGGTCGCACCTGATCGACTGCGCGCGCCCCTTCATCTTCGACACCGGACTCAATCCGGCAGCGGTCGGCGCCGCGCGTGCCGCATTGCGGATACTGCGTGCCGACCCGGCGCTGCCGGACCGGTTGCGCGACAATGCCCGTCATCTGGCACGCGCCTGCGGCGTCGACGAGCCTGCCGCCGCGGTGATCTCGATCATCGTCGGTGATCCGCAGCGTGCCGTCGACGCGGCCGCGGCCTGCCGTGACCGCGGAGTCCTGGTCGGGTGCTTCCGCCCACCGTCGGTCCCGCCGGGCACGTCCCGCCTGCGGATCACGGTCCGCGCCGACCTCGACGCCGCGACCCTCGACCACGTCGCCGAGGTCGTCGACGCCGCGCTCCGCGAGGTGGGTGCCCGATGAGCGCGCCGGCGCCAGCTACCCGCGGTCGCGTGTTCGCCGTCACCGGCACCTCGACCGACGTCGGCAAGACGGTGGCAACGGCGGCCCTCGCGGCTGCGGGCCACGGGGGGAGTGTTGCCGTCTGCAAACCCGTCCAAACCGGTGTCGCCCCAGCCGAACCCGGCGACCTCGCCGAGGTCTCACGCCTCGCCGGGGACGTGACCACGGTCGAGTCCTACCGCTACCCGGAGCCGCTCGCCCCGGACACCGCGGCGCGGCGTGCGGGGATGCCGTTCGCCGATCCGGCCGTCATCGTGCGCGCGGTCGACGACCTCGCGGCCACCCATGACCTCACGCTCGTCGAGGGCGCGGGCGGTGTGCTGGTGCGGTTGGGGGAGTCCGCCACGCTCCTCGACGTCGCCGCCCAGACCCTGGCGCCCGGCACCGACGACGGCGTCGTCATCGTCGTGGCTCCCGGCCTCGGTGCTCTCAACCACGCCGAGTTGACCGTGGATGCGGTTCGCGCACGGGGGCTTCGGCCCGCCGGCCTCGTGATCGGTTGGTGGCCAGAGGAGCCCGACCTCGCGATGCGCTGCAATCGATCCGATCTGCCGCGGGTCACCGGTGTTCCGGTGGTGGGCGTGCTGCCCGCCGGGGCCGCCGGCCTCGAGCCCGCGGAGTTCCGTCGAACCGCCCCGTCGTGGTTCGACCCCGACTGGGTCGCCGCATCTCTCACCGGCCATCCGACCTCGCTCGCCCAGACCTCATAGCCCGATTCAGCCCGCCCGAACCAGATCAGTTCCAGTACAAGGAGTTCAGCCCGTGACCCAGGCAACCGTCGATACGACCCGCGGCGCACAGACGTCCGACGACATCCTCGCCATCGCCCGCGAACAGGTGCTCGGGCGCGGCGAACCGCTCGACCGTGAGCAGGTCCTGGCCGTGCTGCGCCTGGACGACGATCGCCTGACCGAGCTGCTGCAGCTCGCCCACGACGTGCGCATGAAGTGGTGCGGACCGGAGGTCGAGGTCGAGGGCATCATCTCGCTGAAGACCGGGGGCTGCCCCGAGGACTGTCACTTCTGCTCGCAATCGGGCCTTTTCGCGTCACCGGTGCGCAGCGCCTGGATCGACATCCCGTCGCTGGTGGAGGCCGCCAAGCAGACCGCGAAGACCGGTGCGACCGAGTTCTGCATCGTCGCCGCCGTCCGTGGCCCCGACAAGCGCCTGTTGAGCCAGGTCGCCGCCGGTATCGAGGCCATCCGCAACGAGGTCGACATCCAGATCGCCTGCAGCCTCGGCATGCTCACCCAGGAGCAGGTCGACCAGCTCCGCGACATGGGCGTGCACCGCTACAACCACAACCTCGAGACCGCGCGCAGTCACTTCCCGAACGTCGTCACCACCCACACCTGGGAGGAGCGCTGGGACACGCTGCGCATGGTGCGCGAGGCCGGCATGGAGGTGTGCTGCGGCGGCATCCTCGGCATGGGGGAGAGCCTGGAGCAGCGCGCCGAGTTCGCCGCCGATCTGGCCGCTCTCGAGCCCGACGAGGTGCCGCTGAACTTCCTCAACCCCCGTCCGGGTACGCCCTTCGGTGATCTGGACGTGCTGCCGGCGTCGGAGGCACTGAAGTCGGTGGCCGCGTTCCGTCTCGCCCTGCCGCGCACCATCCTGCGCTTCGCCGGCGGCCGCGAGATCACCCTGGGCGACCTCGGCGCCAAGCAGGGCATTCTCGGCGGCATCAACGCGGTCATCGTCGGCAATTACCTGACGACGCTCGGCCGGCCCGCAGAGGACGACCTCGACCTCCTCAGCGACCTGTCGATGCCGATCAAGTCGCTCAACGACACGATCTGACATCTCCGCCACTCCCGACAATCCCAGACGATCGGTAGCGTGTTCTCTCATGATCGACACCGTCCCGGGGCCGCTCGCCGAACCGTGCAGGTTCGGCGTGTACACCGGCCTCGAACTGGAACTGCAGGCACCCGACGCCATCCCGCCTGCCGCGCGGCTGGGGCTTGAACCGCCGCGCTTCTGTGGACAGTGCGGACGCCGCATGGTCGTGCAGGTGCGCCCCGACGGCTGGAGCGCCCGGTGCTCGCGCCACGGGACGGTCGACTCGGCCGAGCTGGGTCGTCGGTGAGCGATCGGGTGTCCGGACGGCGTCCCGCCCGGTCGGTTGCGACCCTTCTCACGGTGACCGCGGCAGTGATCGTGCTCGGCGCGGTCGCCGGCGCGATCTGGGCACTGGTGACGCCGCCGACCACCGGCGTCGTCCTGAAGGGGCTGACCCGCGACGACATCTCGACCGAGTTCGGCGGGGTCGGCGCCTTCGCGCTGATCATGTTCATCTACGGCGGCGTCGCCGCACTCGTCGCGTGGGCAGCGGCGCGGCCGTGGCGCGGTGTCACCGGTTTCCTGGTCCCGGCAGTCGGCACGGTGGGCGGATCCGCGATCGGCGCTCAGTTCGGAATGTGGCTGGCGGGCTTTCGGTTCGACGACGGCATCGCCGGCCTCCCGCTGGAGTCCGTGTACCGCGTGGTGCCCGACCTCTGGCTCGACGGCGGTACTCGCGCCGGACACAGCGCGCCCTGGACGCTGCTCATCTGCGCACCGTTCGCCTTCGCGCTCATCTACCTGGTGTGCGTGTTGTCCTCACGAACGGCAGACCTCGGCGTCGGAGATCTCGATGACGACCACCCTGCCGACGATCCGACCGGATCGGACCTCACATCGGCGGACGCAGCGTCGCGAACTCATCTGTGACGCGTAATTCGTTGTCGGCGAACGCATAGAGCGCCGGCGGCCGCCCGCCGGAGCGGCCCGTCTTGCCGACGGTGCCGGTGGACACCACCACGGCGCGTCGGCTCAGGATGCGCAGCAGGTTGGTCGTGTCCACCGGGTAACCGAGTGCGGCGCAGTAGATCTCCGACAGCTCCGACATCGGGAACTGCTTTGGGGCCAGTGCGAAGGCGATGTTGGTGTAGGAGAGCTTGGCCGCCAGGCGATGCCGCGCGGTGTCGATGATCTCGGCGTGGTCGAAGGCCACCGGCGGCAACGCGTCGACGGCGAACCAGGCCGCCCCCTCGGGCAGGGTCACCGGGCTGTCCGAGCGGACGAGTCCCATGTAGGTCGACGCGATCGTGCGTACGTCGGGAACACGTCCCGGATCGGAGAAGACCGACAGTTGCTCGAGGTGGGCGATGTCGCGGACGTCCATCGTGTCGGCGACGAGTCGGCGGGCGACGACCGACAATGTCTCGTCACCGGCGACGTCGCCGCCCGGCAGCGACCAGCGACCGGATTCGGCGTCGGTGTGGGAGAGCAGGACGCACAGCGCAGGGTGAGCGTCGCTGCCGTCCGCGGAAGGCGGAGTGCGGACCTGGAAGACGACGCTGAGGACCTCGACACGCACGGTGCCGTTGGTCAACGCTGGTGAGCCGTCGGAACTGGAGGGGTCGGACCCGGCGGCTGGCATGGCGTCGATTGTATGGGTCCGCCGCCCGGTGATCAGCGAACCGGCGACGTCAACACGCGTGCCGCACCGTCGGTGACGGCGATGGTGTGTTCGCTGTGGGCACCGCGGGAGCCGTCGAACGAACGGATCGTCCAGCCGTCGGCGTCGAACTTGATGCGTTCGGTGCCGAGCGTGAACCAGGGCTCGAGCGCCAGTGTCAGTCCGGGCTGCAGTTTCATTCCGCGCCCGGCTTTGCCGATGTTCGCCACATGCGGGTCCTCGTGCATCGTGCGACCGAGGCCGTGGCCGCCGAACTCCGTGTTGACGCGGTATCCGTAGGACTTGGCGACGGCTCCGATCGCGGCGGAGATGTCGCCGAGCCGGGCGTCGGGGCGGGCGGCGTCGATGGCCGCAGCCAGGGCCTCTTCGGTCGCCTGGACGAGCCGCTGATCTTCCGGGCGGGGTGTGCCGACGATGACGCTGCGGGCGGAGTCGGCGACCCAGCCGTCGATCGAGACCGCGATGTCCATGGACAGCAGGTCGCCGTCGGCCAGGACGTAGTCGTGGGGGAGTCCGTGCAGGACCGCGTCGTTCACCGACAGACAGATGACGTTGCGGAAGGGGCCGCGCCCGAACGAGGGCGAGTAGTCCCAGTAGCAGGACTTCGCGCCGCGCTCGGTGATGAGGTCGCGGGCGCGCTGCTCGAGGTCGAGGAGATTGACGCCGACGTCGGCCCGTTCCGCGAGGTCGGCGAGCAGATCCGCGATGAACGCCCCGGTCACCCCCATGGCGTCGACCTCGGACGGTGACTTCAGCTCGACCATTCTCGTTCCCCTCTGTGTTGAGTGCTGCTCCGGTATAGAAATACCACGGATGCGGTATATCTATACCGCATCCGTTAGGCTCGGGGCATGGTCCGCAACCCGTTGACCCCGGAACAGATCGCCGCCGGTCGCCGTCTGGGCGCCCGCCTGCGTGAACTCCGCGGCGCCCGCCCCCTCGGTGAGGTGGCCGTCAGTGCCGGGATCTCCCCGGAGACGCTGCGCAAGATCGAGACCGGCCGCATGCCGACGCCCGCGTTCGCCACGATCGCTGCACTCGCGCGGTCGCTGGACACCTCGCTCGACGACCTGGCCCGTGTCATCTCTGACTCGGGCCTCGACGCCGAGGTGGCGCGCGCCGGGTGACCCCGCACCCGTCGGGCCTCACGTATCGCGAGGTCGGTGCGACCGCCGGAAAGCTGCCGGCGGGCTACCACCATCTGCGTCGCTCGCGCGTGATCGGTGCGGGTGAGAAGTGCTTCTTCACCGCTGCAGGCCGAATCCTGAACTGGGACATGCATCGTCGCGCCGGAATTGGGGTCGACGCGTCAACCCCGCCTGCTGCGGTCGGTTCGGCGGTGACGATGCGCTTGGGCATCGGCCCGGTGCGGATCTCCGCTGCGTGTCGGGTCATCGAGGTGATCGATACGGTGTCGAGCGATGCAGGCGCCGAGCGCGGCTTCGCCTACGGGACCCTGTCCGGTCATCCGGAGATCGGGGAGGAGCGGTTCTGGGTCGAGCGACTCCCGGACGACTCCGTGATCGCCCATATCGTCGCCTTCTCACGACCGGGTCGGTGGTTCACCCGGCTCGGCGGCCCGATCGGACGGATCGCACAGGCGAGGATCACCGAGCGGTACCTCGACGCCCTGATGTGTTCCTGACCGGTCGGCCGGTTCGGGGGCGTAGGGGCGACGGGAATGAACGGAGTGTGGTGAATGTTACGATGCATAGCGTTTTCGACCATGAGTCGAAAACCCTGCCTCGGACACACGGCCCGTGCTCCGGGGACACCGATGACCCGGTGGTCGTAGACGTCCGCCGGGACAGCCAGAGGAGTGGCAATGAGCATCACCAGTGATCGCCCGGCGGCCGTGACCGCGCCAGCTGTTTCGGGTTCGGCGCTCATGGATGCCGAATGGTTCGACGCACCGGGCGGCTACGCCGGTGTCGAACCGACTCAGGAGTGGGCGGACGAGGTTCGTCGCCTCGCACGTGCCCGCAACGCGACCCTGCTCGCGCACAACTACCAGCTTCCCGCCATTCAGGACGTCGCCGACCACGTCGGTGATTCGCTGGCCCTGTCGCGTATCGCGGCCGAGGTCGACTCCGACGAGATCATCTTCTGCGGTGTGCACTTCATGGCGGAGACCGCCAAGATCCTCAGCCCGGAGAAGCGCGTCTTGATCCCGGACGAGCGCGCCGGATGCTCGCTCGCCGACTCGATCACCGCCGACGAGCTGCGCGCCTGGAAGGCAGAGTTCCCCGATGCGCTCGTGGTCTCGTATGTGAACACCACGGCAGAGGTGAAGGGCCTGACCGACATCTGCTGCACCTCGTCGAACGCCGTCGACGTGGTCGCGTCGATCGATCCCGATCGCGATGTGCTGTTCCTCCCGGACCAGTTCCTCGGCGCGCACGTCAAGCGCGAGACCGGCCGCGACAACATCCATATCTGGGCGGGCGAGTGCCACGTGCACGCCGGTATCAACGGTGACGAGCTGGCCGACCAGGCCGCGTCGCACCCCGATGCCGACCTGTTCATCCACCCCGAATGCGGTTGCGCCACGTCGGCTCTCTATCTGGCGGGCGAGGGTGCGGTGCCCGAGGACCGCGTGAAGATCCTCTCGACCGGCGGCATGCTCGACGCTGCCCGTGAGACGGGCGCCAAGCAGGTTCTCGTCGCCACCGAGATCGGCATGCTGCACCAGCTGCGCAAGGCCGCACCGGGCGTCGACTTCCAGGCCGTGAACGACCGCGCGTCGTGCCCCTACATGAAGATGATCACCCCGGCTGCGCTGCTGCGCTGTCTCCGTGAGGGTCGCGACGAGGTGTTCGTCGACATCGACGTCGCGGAGAAGGCCCGCAAGAGCGTCGAGCGGATGATCGCGATCGGTAATCCGGGTTCGGGCGAGTGACCGGACGCTCCGCGGTGAGTGAGGGTTTCATCGGACAGGCCTCGGCCGGTGGATCACTGGAACTGGTCGTCGACGATGAGATCCGTGCCCTGATCCGCACCGCCCTCGATGAGGATCTCCGGTACGGACCCGACGTCACCACGACCTCGACCGTCCCGGCCGGCGCCGTGGTCGACGCCGCGATCGTCAGCCGCGCACATGGCGTCATCGCCGGTGTGCCGGTGGTGATCGCGGTGTTCGACGAGGTCATCGGCGAGGGCAACTTCGAGGTGACGGACGCGGTCGCCGACGGTGGTGTCGTCGAACCCGGTGACACGGTCCTGCGGGTCCACGCTCCGACGGCCGCGCTCCTGACGGCGGAACGCACCGCGCTCAACCTCATCTGCCACCTGTCGGGGATCGCGACTGCGACCCGGGCGTGGGTCGACGCGGTCGCCGGTACGTCGGCCCAGATCCGTGATTCCCGCAAGACGCTCCCCGGTCTGCGACTGCTGCAGAAGTACGCGGTGCGCGCAGGTGGGGGAGTCAATCACCGCATGGGTCTCGGCGACGCCGCGTTGATCAAGGACAACCACGTCGTCGCCGCCGGTTCGGTCGCCGCGGCGCTGGAGGCGGTCCGCGCGGCGGCTCCGGGTCTGCCGGTCGAGGTCGAGGTTGATTCGCTGTCCCAGCTCGACGAGGTTCTGCCTCTCGAGCCGCAGCTGGTGCTGCTCGACAACTTCGAGCCGTGGGAAACCCAGATGGCCGTGCAGCGACGCAACACCAAGTCGCCGCAGACCAAGCTGGAGAGTTCCGGCGGCCTCACGCTCGACGTCGCCGAGGACTACGCCCGCACGGGCGTCGACTACCTCGCCGTCGGTGCGCTCACCCATTCGGTGACCGTGCTCGACCTCGGGCTGGACATCCCCGCGCCTGAATAGGGACTGCAGTCGATCAGTATGACGTTGTGCCCGGTTTCCGGGCACAACGTCATACTGCTGCGAGCCTTGGGTACGCCGCGGCGAGGAGTAGTGAGGCGAGGGTGGCTTCGGCGTCGGAGGCGTTGCGGAGGTCGATGACCTGACGCATCTGTAGGCGTGGGGTATCGCCGGGCGCCGGTTCGGGTCCGTGGATTTCGGTGCGTACGTGTTGTAGGTGTTCGGCGAATCGTCGGGGTATGTCGGGTCGCCGGTTGATGTGTTCGGGGTTGGGGTGGTGCGCCGGGTTCGGCGTTCAACCGCCAGGCGCAGCGGCCTTCGTCGGGACCTTCACGGACCATGCGGGTGGTGTAGCCGCCGGGTTCATTGCTGACCATCCGATTGTGTTTCGGGCACGCCGGTGCGAGGTCGGTGATGTCGGTGAGTCCACCGAGACCCCAATCCAGTTGCGCGTGGTGCAGTTCCACGTGCGCGGCGGATATGCCGCAGCCTGGGGTGGAACAGACCTCGCCATCGGGTCGGGCGAAGGACACGAGACGTTGTTCACGGGTGGCCAACCTCTTGCCGCGCCCGAAGTACAGCGGGACGGCGGTGGCGTCTTTGAACACCGCCAGCCAGGGCTGTGCGTCCGCGGCCAGGTTGACGAGGTCAGTGATCGGGATCAGGGTGCCGGTGGCGGTGGTGGCGAACCCGGTTTCGCGTCGTAGGTCGTTGAGATCGGCTTTGATGATCAGCTGGATGGGCAACCCGCGGTGGCTCTTACCCAGGAGTCCGTCGTCGAACACGGCTTTCAGGAGTGCGTTGAGGGCGTCGTGGTTGAGCTGGGCGGGGGTGCGGTCATCGCGTGCGGCTGCGGCTTCGACCGCCTCGGGGTCGGCGTCCTCGATGGAACCGTGGGGGGAGTCGGGGTCGTCGGGGTTGTTCATACCGGGTTTGGCCCAGACGGCGAGCAGCATGGTGACCCGGGCGAGCAGCTCGGGTGTGAGGTTGGCGGTCATCTTGGCGGTGCCGTCGGCGCGTTGCCGGTTGACCGACAGATTGCGGCGACGTTTGCGGTCGGTGTCGTCGGTCAGTGTGCCGTCGGGGTCGAGGTGGGCCACCAAGCGCGCCCCGAGGGCGGTGATGTCGGCGGGGGTGTGGTCGACGGCGATCTCGGTCATCTGTCGTTCGGCGGCGACTTTCACGTCGTGGTCGGTGGCGTGTGGGATCTGGTCGAGGACGTCGAGTACTGCCCGAACGTGGGAGGTGCTGACCTTGCCGTCGGCCAATGCCTCTGCCAGAGCGGGGCGTTCGGGTTCGAGTGGTTCGCCGGTCGGGCTGAGGTGGGTGGCGGTCGCGTGGCGTTGTTTGGTGCGGCGCATGGGGTCGGCCACGCGTAGGCGGTGGGTCATGAACTGGGTGATGCTGCGGTGGCCGGTCTTGTGGGGTAGGTCGCGGTCGGCGATCTCGATGATCTGTCGGTCGCCGGCGAAAGTGAGTCGGGCGATGGCGCGTTCGGTGTCGGCGGCGACGTCGACGAGCTCGGCATCGGAGCACTGTGTCAGATCGGCGGTCTGCAGTTCGGTGGCGAGCCGGTGCAGTTCCTGGACGAGTTCGGAGGCGCGGGTCGACGGCCTGACGTCGGTCTGCGGGTTTTCGGTCAAGACGGTCACCCCCCGATGCCGTTGTCGAATGCATGTTCGACTGTACGCGTAATCCTGCTGCCGTGCAACGCTTATCGCGATCAGGTAGGTGGCCCGCGCTTGTCGGAGGTGTGTGCTATCGCGTCTCCCTCGGCGGGCTGGGCACCGGCGAACCCCGCAACGAAAATTGGCTCTTACGGTATACGGGTAGGGGGTATATAGTCGGTCGCATGAGTGCTACATCGACCCACCCCGGGCACGACACGGGTATGCACGAAGGTCACCAGCACGCTGGTGGCGATCACGGCGGTCACGCCGACCACGTCGGCCGGTTCCGCCGGCTGTTCTGGATCATGGCGGTGCTGGCCATCCCGACCGTGGCGTTCAACGAGATGTTCGCCCACCTGATCGGTTATTCGCTGCCTCACCACGGCTGGGTCATGTGGATCTCGCCCGTTCTGGGCACGGTCATCTACCTGTGGGGCGGCCGGCCGTTCCTCACCGGCGCGGTCGCGGAGGTCAGGTCCCGCACTCCGGGGATGATGCTGCTCATCGGATTGGCCCTCACCGTCGCCTTCGTCGCGTCGTGGGGCGCGAGTCTCGAGTTGCTGGACAGCGAGCTGAACTTCTGGTGGGAGCTGGCGCTCCTCGTCGTGATCATGCTGCTGGGGCACTGGGTCGAGATGCGAGCGCTGGCCCAGACGACATCGGCCCTCGACTCGCTGGCCGCGTTGCTGCCCGACGAGGCGGAGAAGGTCGACGGTGCCGGAACGGTCACTGTCCAGGTGTTCGAACTGGAGGTGGGAGACGTCGTACTGGTCCGGCCCGGCGCATCGATCCCGGCCGACGGGGAAGTCGTCGACGGCACGGCGGATGTGGACGAGTCGATGATCACCGGTGAGTCGCGACCGGTACGACGATCGGTCGGCGATCGCGTGGTCGCCGGGACGGTCGCCACGGATTCTGCGGTCCGTGTGCGGGTCACCGCGATCGGTGACGATACCGCGCTGGCCGGGATCAAACGGCTCGTCGCCCGGGCGCAGGCCTCGTCGTCGCGGGCCCAACGTCTTGCCGACCGCGCCGCCGGGTGGCTCTTCTGGTTCGCCGTCGCCGCGGCGGCTGTCACGGCCGTCGTCTGGACCTCGGTGGGCATGCCGGATTCGGCGGTCGTCAGGGTGATCACGGTGCTCGTCATCGCCTGCCCGCACGCCCTCGGTCTCGCCATCCCGTTGGTGGTGTCGATCGCGACGGAGCGCGCGGCGCGAGGGGGAGTGCTGATCTCCGACCGGCTCGCCCTCGAGACCATGCGGTCGGTCGACGCCGTGCTCTTCGACAAGACCGGGACGCTGACCCGTGGCGCTCCGACGCTGCGCGCCGTCGAACCCGCGGACGGCCGCACATCGGACGAGGTGCTGGTGCTGGCGGCGTCGGCCGAGGCGGACAGCGAGCATCCGCTTGCCGTTGCGATCGTCGAGGCCGCCCGGGGTCGGGACCTGGAGGTGCCGGCGGCGCAGGACTTCACCTCCTCACCGGCGGTGGGTGTCTCGGCGCGCGTGAACGGAACGCTCGTCGCGGTGGGCGGGCCGAGGTTGCTCGACAGCCAGGGTGTCGCGGAGCTCCCGATTGTCGGGACTTGGCGTGACGAGGGGGCGATCATTCTCCATGTCGTGGCCGATGGTGGGGTCGTCGGAGCGCTGGCGCTGACCGATGAGGTGCGACCGGAGTCGCGCGAGGCGGTCGACGGTCTTCGCCGCCGTGGGGTCGAAGCGGTGATGGTCACCGGGGACGCGCAGGCGGTGGCCGAGGACGTGGCTCGGGATCTGGGGATCGACCGCGTCTACGCCGGTGTCCGGCCGGAGGACAAAGCCCAGAGGGTGGCCGAGCTGCAGCGCGAGGGCAAGCGGGTCGCGATGGTGGGTGACGGGGTCAATGATGCGCCGGCACTCGCGCAGGCCGACGTCGGCATCGCCATCGGAGCCGGTACCGACGTCGCCATCGCCTCGGCGGGTGTGATCCTGGCGTCCTCGGACCCGCGGTCGGTGCTCTCGGTGATCGAGTTGTCACGGGCGAGCTACCGGAAGATGGTGCAGAACCTGTGGTGGGCGGCCGGGTACAACCTGATCTCGGTCCCCCTCGCGGCCGGTGTGTTGGCGCCGATCGGATTCGTTTTGCCGATGAGCGTCGGCGCGATCTTGATGTCGGTGTCGACGGTCGTCGTCGCGCTCAATGCACAGCTGCTCCGTCGGCTGGACCTCTCTCCCGATCGCAAGAGTGACCCTGACAGCGATCGAGTGACCTGACGCCGGATCTTCGGCGAGGGCTCGGACCCGCTACCCCCGGCGGTTCCGGGCCCCGTCGTGTCACCTGAGTCGATCTCGAGAGTTCGTTATCGAAAACGCTGACATCACACTGGTGATCTCACTCACACAGGATCATTTGTCCAACATGGTCCTACCTGCGTCGTTATCCGAAATCCATTGTGCCACAATCATATTCAGTTTCACCTATGAAACGGAGCCGCGCGGGGTGCCGAAAGTGTTTTCCGGGGATTCTTGAAATCGTCCCGTAATAGTCGAACATTCATATCTACTGACAAGTAACAACGATGCGGAAAAGGGGTCGAAAGGCCATCTCTGTCCGCGTCTGTTGTTCCGTCTCCCCAACGATGTGAAGATTTGTGACATTCCCTCATGAAGCTCTCTCCCTCTGCGCGCAAGCCCCGCCACGCGTGCGACAGAACCAGTAGATCGTCTCAATTCGGCCGATCCCGTTCCGCTCGACAATGGGCCATCGGTCTCGGTGGAATGGCGCTCGCCGCGAGCGTTGCGGTTACCGCATTCGGAGGGTCTGGCGCCGGCGTCGCCGCTCCGCCTCAGACGGTTCCCACCTTCAACCTCTTCATTCCCGGGACCTGGGAAACCGATGCGGCCGCTGACCCGACCCATGCCACCGGCGCACTGGCCGGGGTGGCCGACTCGATCTCGCGGACGCACGGCGACTCGGCGACCATCTACTTCCTGCCATACATGGCCCGCGCCTTCGACAACGGGCGGACGTACGCGGACAGCAAGGCCACCGCGATCGCTAACGCGTCGAAGGTCCTCGCCGACTGGGCGGAAGCCGATCCCGATCTGAAGTTCACGATCAGTGGCTACAGCCAGGGTGCTGACGCGGCGGGAGATCTCGCCGCGGCGATCGGGAACGGTGACGGCCCGATCCCGGCGGACAAGGTGCTGGCAGTCGGCCTGCTCGCCGACCCCGGTAACGGAACGGCTGGTCAGAAGACCGTCGGCCCGAGGCCACGCGGCATCGGGATCGCCGACCCGCGACCTGAGGGGATGGGGAGGCTGTCCGGGAAGGTCACGAGCATATGTGCACCCTCCGACCTCTACTGCTCCATCGACAAGCGGCGCCATCCCGTCCTGGGCAAGATCGGCACCGTTCTCAGTGAGGGGGCCGAGGATGTGGCGGACGCCGTCGAGACCGCCATCGACGTCATCGGCGCGATCATAAGGATCGACTATGCCGGTATGGGTGCGGACATTCGTCGATTGCCGCAGCTCATCGGGGTGGGAGACCTTCGCTCGGCCCATCAGGTCGCGGGGCGTGTGAACACGCAGTTGCGCCCATTCGTGAAGCTTGCGGACAAGGTGGACTACGCGAAGACCGCCCGCATCCTCGACCTCATTCCGGATCAGACGGGTCTCACCAAGGTCGGCGCCTCGATCTGCCGCGTACTCGATCGGGTGGACATCGAACGGAGCGCGGACCTGGTCGGGGAGGTTCAGGAGCTGACCTGGACGGCGGCGGGGACGGTGGGGGCACGAGTCGGTGCAGCATCGATCCCCGACACCGAGGTCTCGGCCGAGGAGGTTCTGGAGCTGGGGAAGGAGCTCGCCTCGTTGGTCGCGGACACGACCGTCGATGCCTCCGACGACGAGGGCGCGGGCGAGGGGAACTCCGGGGTGTTGTCCGAACTGATCTCGCCCGAGTTCAAGGAGCTCGGCAGGGAGCTGGCCAGGATCGTCACGAAGCAGGCCATCACCGACCCGGCGTCGCTGATCCGCGACGCCGTCACGGCGAAGGACTTCTACTCGGGGACCTCGCACACCGACTACGCGAAGCTCGTCGTGGACGAAGTGGGTAGGAGTGCGATCGCGTGGCTGGGCGTCTGGCTGGCGGACACCATCAACAAGGCCGGCTTAAAGGTGGAAGGCGACTCGGAGTAGGCCGCTGCCGATGTATGCCAATAGCTGTTGACGAAATACCAATGACCATTGTCGTAAATTTCGGGACATTAATGATCTTGATCAAATGTCCATTTGGATCTGTAACCCAAACGGCCGATAGATACGACAACAGATGTAATCAGAATTCTGGAACAAATGACCTAGAGGCGGTGAGTGACTTCACAGGACTAATCTCAGAAAAACGGATAACCAAAACGCCGAGACAATCTAATTTACTCGTGAGTAGCAATGAGCTACGCCCCCCGCAGAATGATGGACGGAAGATGACCAACAACCAGACCCCCACCAGCGCCCCCCTGACCGACGAAGAGCGCAACCGCAAGAGCCGCAAGCGCAAGGCGATCCTCGCCTCCGGTGCAGTCCTCGGCGTTGGCGCTGTGGTCACCCTCGCCGCGTGGAACGACACCGTGTTCGGTGCCGGAACCTTCGGCATCGGTGACACCGCATGGAACGTGCAGGCGAGTGTCGACGGCACCAACTTCGACGAGTATGCGGACAGCGCCGCGCCCGGTGTCATCTCGTTCCCGGTGGTGGCGGGTGTGAATCCGATCAACCTGATGCCGGGCCAGACCACGAAGGGAAGCTTCTGGCTCAAGGAGACCAAGGGCTTCATGGACGCCGATGTCACCATCCAAGCCCCCGCGAACGCGACCAACACTCTCGCCCAGGCGCTCTACGTGACCATCAAGGACGGGAGCACCACCTTGGTGAACAACAAGCAGTTGAGCACCAGTGGCGTTGCCACGACGTTCCGGGTCACCAAGAACACGGCCAAGAAGATCGACTTCGAGGTGACCTTGCCGGCCAACGCCAACCCGAACCTCCTCGTCGACACGAGTGTCACCCCGCGCTGGGAGATGAAGGCGCAGAGCGTCGACAACCCGTGAGTCGTCCTCGATCCGGCGGCGTGGGTGTTCCTTCCCGCCGCAAGTCGCCGCCGGGTCGAAGGCTTCTCACGACACGCAGTTGCATCGCCTGCCGGCGAATCCGCACCACCGACCCAGAGAGACTGCTCGATGACGACGACCGCGAATCCCGGTACCGGCCGACCCGACACGGATGTGTCCGGGATCCGGGACTCGTGGACGGTTACCGAACCGCTGAGGGTCGTGGAACCCGCCCCGCGTGCTGTGTGGACACCGGCTCCGAGGGTGTGCATCCCGGCTTCGGACGCGCCGACAGTGCCCATCCCGGTGGTGCCGATGCCGCCGGCACCGGACTCGACGCCCACCGAGCCGCTGTCCGTCGAGTCGCACGCGACGCGTCCGGCGACGCGCTCGCTGGGGAGTCGGCTCGTCGACTGGGGACTGAACATTCTCGCCGTGTTCGGCGTCCTGTGTATCGCGCTGACAGTCCTTGCCTTCGTGGGTAACTACACGATCGTCATGTTCAAGACCGGCTCGATGGACCCGACGATTCCGCAGGGATCCATCGCTGTCGTGCACGAGATCCCGGCGACCGAGGTGAAGGTCGGTGACATCATCACCGTCGACCGTGGGGTCGGTCTGAAGCCGATCACTCACCGGGCCATCGCCGTGAAGCAACTCGGCGGTGGTGAAGCCCTCATCGGCATGCAGGGCGACGCGAACCCGAACCCCGACCCGGAGCCCTACCGCGTCAGTCAGGTGCGGAAAGTCGTCTGGCACGCACCGGGTCTCGCGAAACAGATCGTCTGGTTGTCGAATCCCTATGTTCTCGGCGCCATCACCCTGGGAGCGGCACTCCTCGTCCTCTGGGCCTTCTGGCCGAAGTCTCCCAACGGCCGCCGCGAAGACGAGACTGCCGATTCCCCGCGCTCCTCACCCTCAGTTCCACCGCAACTCATAGAGACACACGGCAAGCATGAACCTCACCAAGCGAAGCAAGATCCTGATCTCCGTCGTCGGCCTCATCGCGATCCTCGGCGTGATCGCACAGACAACCGGCGTGCTCGCGGCATGGAATGACAAGGTGTTCGCGAGCGCCACATTCACTCGTGGCGAGGTGCTCAAGGGCTACGCGAGGTCGGTGACGGCGCACGCCATCACCAACCGTGCTATCACAATCGGCGAGTTCACCGCAACGAGTCTCACTTACACCCACACCAGCCCCGGTTCGGCAACGACGCCAAGCCAGAGTGGTTGGACGCACAGCCGCAGCACCGGGTTGCTGCTCCTGGGAACAGTGGTCGCGGACGGGCGGTCATCAGCCACCTACTCGGTCGGCCCCGGTGGGAACGTCACCGCAACTGCGGCGTCGTATGCGAAGGAGGTCGAGCTGTGGCCGACTCTGCTCGCCACAGTTCTGAACACCGACGACAGTCAGTATCAGGCTTCGGTGAGCTGTACGACCGACGACTGGGGGAACGTCGTTTCCACCAGTGCGGTGGCACCGTCGGGAGGCAACTTCCGTGTCGGGTTGTCTTCGAACTCTTTCCCAGTACCCGGAGCGGGGGGAACCACGACGATCAACAACGTTCTGGCGGCTGGATTCCGGGTTCAGGGGACGATGAAGAGCATCGTGACGAAGACCGCCAAGACAGCTCTGTCGACGTTGGTGCTCGATGTCGACATCAAGGACGCAATCACCATGGACGTCGTGTGGACAGTCACAGTCCAGTTCGTCCGGGCCGAATGCGGTATCGGGGAGGCGCTTCCCAGCGTCGTCCAGCCGGTCGCCGCCGGCGCTGCCGCTCGGATGGCACGCCTTTCTCCGTCATCGGAAAGCGCCACGCAGTCCGAGTCCGCGGAGACCTCGGCGGCGGAGAGCAGTGAGTCGCAGAGCTCGAGCTCTGAGAAGTCCGAGTCCGAGAGCTCCTCGTCCGCAAGCTCTTCCGAGAGCGGAGCCGCCGAGACTCCGGCGCTGAAGCAGGGGCCGACGACCCCGACCGACGTCGACGTCGGGGAGCAGTTCCCGGTGATCGCCACCGATGGCACCGACCTCGGTACGGCGACGATCCAGAAGGTCGGGGTCGGGTCCACGGCTCCCTCGGACGGCGCACGATCGACGGTCGCGGTGAAGATGGCCGTGACCACGTCGGACACCGAGGACGAAGGACGGTTGTCGTCGGTCGACTGGGATGACTTCGCCGCGATCGTCGGGGGAGTGCAACAGGCACCCGGGCGGGCGCCGAACGAAGGGCCGGAGTTGCCGGATCAGCTGGCGCCGGGCCAGACCTACACCGGATGGGTGACGTTCACCGCGCCCGGTACGGCCGGCACGGCGATGTGGAAGCCCGAGGGCACAGCGGGTTTCACGTTCGTCCTCCCGGACCCGGAGGTGCCGGTGACCTCGACGACGTCCACACCCGCACCCATCGCGAACGCGCCAGAACCCGGTGAACCGGACGCGGCCCCGACCGAGGACGCACCCCCGACCGAGGACGCACCCGCGGCCGAGGCGCCTGCAGCCGAGAGCGAGGACTCCGACCCGGTGCCCACTCCGCAGAAGAAGAGTCGGTCGAGTTCCGACGCGTCCTCGTCTGACTCCTCGGACGAGGAGTAGCCGGCGCAACGGGATCTGTCCGTCGTCAGAAGTCCCGCGTCAGCCCGGTGAGAGCGCCTGCGAGATAGTCGTCTTCGGCTTCGTTGCCGGGCAGTTCGAGTGCGCGACGGTAGGCGGCCGCTGCGCCGTCATGATCGTCGAGTTCCGCGAGTGTCAGTGCCCGCGCCACATGGAAAGGGCGGTAGCGCTCGAGCGCGGTGTTCGACGCCAGCCGGTCGAGCAGTTCCAGTCCTCGTGACGGTCCGAAAGCCCGTCCGATGGCGACCGCCCGTCCGACCCTGACCACCGGGCCGGGGTCGTGCGCCTCGAGCAGGCGGTAGAGGACGGCGATCTGCGCCCAGTCGGTGTCCTCGGCGGTTCGCGCCTCCGCATGAACCGCGGCGATCGCTGCCTGGATCGTGTACGCGCCCGCGTCACGTTGTGCTGCAGCGGATTCGGCGAGTGCGGTACCCTCCGTCACCAGCTCCGCGTCCCAGAGGGCGCGGTCCTGGTCGGACAGCGCGATCGGACGGCCGTCGGGGCCCACCCGTGCGGGCCGCCTCGACTCGGTGAGCAACAGTAGTGCGAGCAGGCCCTCCGTCTCGGCGCAGGGGAGCAGTCCCTGAAGCGTCCGCGCGAGGGAGATGGCCTCGGCGGTGATGTCGTCGCGGATGTGCGAGCTGCCCGTCGACCGTGCGAAGCCCTCCGAATACAGCAGGTACACAACGCGCAGGACGCCGCCGAGACGGGCGGGCAGGTCGTCGGGGCGTGGCGCATGGAACGGGACACCCAGTGCCTTGATCCGCTTCTTCGCGCGCACGAGTCGCTGCTGTGCGGTCGGAACCGGTATCAGGAGGGCGTGCGCGACCTCGGGTGTGGTCAGCCCGGCGACGAATCGCAACATGAGCGCGATCCGGTCCTCGATCCGTAGAACCGGGTGGGTACACGCGAAGAACATACCGAGACGTTCGTCGGGCAAAGCCGGCTGCGTGATGTCGGCGGGGTCGCCGAAGTCCGCCGGAACGGGCGCGCGGTCCCAATCACTCTGGAGCTGAACGAGTTTCCCGGCAAGGACGTTCTCCCGGCGCAGCGCATCGAGCACCCGACGCTTGGCCGTCGTGATCAGCCATGCTTCCGGCGATTCGGGGACGCCGGACCGCGGCCAGGTGATCAGCGCTTGGGTCAGCGCGTCCTGGAGTGCGTCCTCGGCACGGTCGAGGTCGCCGAATCTCTTGGTGAGGGTGGCGATGACACGTGTGCGGACGTCGCGGTCGATCGTGGCGACCGCTCGACGGGCCGCGAGAGGCGCGCCCGCCGAGCGGTCGGATGGCCCGTTCACGGCTCAGTACGGTGCAAGCGGCCGGATCTCCACGTGACCGCCAGGTGCCGATCCCGGGCTACGACGAGCCCATTCGATAGCCTCGTCGATGTCGGCGACGTCGATGACGTAGACACCGCCGACGAACTCGCGAACCTCGGCGAACGGACCCGACGACGCCACCACACGCTCCCCGGTGCCGTTCGTGTGCACGACCGCGCGTTCGTCCTCCAGGGCGAAAGAGCTGACCACGACGCCGGCCTTGGTGATCTCCTCGTCGAACGCGAAGAACTCCTCGGGCGTGGCACCACCCTCCTCGCCGCACGCCGGGTCGTCGACATGTCCCATGAGCAGCAGTGCGTATTTCATCGTTCCTCCACCTCATCTGCCGCCGGACCGGAGTGGCCCGACACCATGGTGACGTACGGTCGGACCCGATATCGACAGCAGGCGGAACTTCTCGGCGAAAACGAAAAGTGGGAGGTCCGAAATTCGGACCTCCCACTCGTCGGGGTGGATGACGGGACTCGAACCCGCGACAGCCAGGATCACAACCTGGTGCTCTACCAACTGAACTACATCCACCATCGGCATCGGAAACCTGGGCTTTCGCACCTGGCCTCAGAGCCAAGAACACTCTAGCGGGTAGATGCCGCAGAACTCCAATCGGTTATCTGACCTGCGTTTTCAGGCGGGTCCGAGATCCTCGACGATCTTCGCGAGCGCATCGACGTCGGGACCGGGAGCAGGCACGAAGGCTGCTGCGCGGTAATAACGGAGCTCGCGGATCGACTCGCGGATGTCGGCGAGGGCGCGGTGGGCGAGTCCTTTGTCGGGCTGCCCGAAGTACACCTTGGGGAACCAGCGCCGGGCCAATTCCTTGATCGAACTGACGTCGACCATGCGGTAGTGCAGGTAGGCGTCGAGTTCGGGCATGTCGCGGGCGATGAAGCCGCGGTCGGTGGCGATCGAGTTGCCGGCCAGCGGGACGGCGCCGGGCGTCGTCACGTGTTTGCGGATGTAGTCGAGCACCAACTTCTCCGCCTCGACCAGCGTGACGGTGGACGCGCGTACCTCTTCGGTGAGACCGGAATCGGCGTGCATCTTGGTCACGACGTCCGGCATCGACGCGAGAGCCTCGTCGTCGGCGTGGATGACGACGTCGACGCCGTCACCCAGGATGTTGAGATCACCGTCGGTGACCAGGGCCGCGATCTCGATCAACTTGTCCGACTCGAGTCGGAGGCCGGTCATCTCGCAATCGATCCACACCAGTTTGTCCTGCACCCGACAACCTTAACGAACCGGCACGACAAGCCCGCGTCAGACGGAGAACAGCGGTGTTCCGGGGGCTATTGTGTCCCTCGTGACCGAAGCCCTCAGCCCTGCTCAGACCATCGCCGCCGGCTACGCCTTTGCCTCGACCTCTCTCGAACTGGGGACGGTGTCGGTGGACGGTCAGGTCGACGCCACCGCGTCGGTGCGCATCCCGCTCGCGATGATGAACCGGCACGGCCTCGTTGCCGGCGCCACGGGTACCGGCAAGACCAAGACGCTGCAGTTGCTGGCCGAGCAGCTCTCCGCCAACGGTGTGCCCGTGGTGATGGCCGACATCAAGGGGGACCTCTCCGGGCTGAGCCGCGAGGGCGTCGGCAACGACAAGATCGTCGCGCGTGCACAGCAGACCGGCGACTCCTGGCAGCCCGCCGCTCACCCCGTCGAGTTCGTCTCGCTCGGTGACACCGGCATCGGCGTGCCCATCCGGGCGACGATCACGTCTTTCGGCCCGATCCTGTTGTCCAAAGTGTTGGGACTCAACGACACCCAGGAATCGACCCTCGGCTTGATCTTCCACTGGGCGGACAAGAAGGGCCTGCCGCTGCTCGACCTGAAAGACCTGCGGTCGGTGATCGCCTTCCTCACCGGTGACGAGGGCAAGGAGGAGCTCAAGAACATCGGCGGGGTCTCGCGTCAGACCGCGGGTGTGATCCTGCGCGCCCTGACCAATCTCGAGGCCGACGGCGGCGACACGTTCTTCGGTGAGCCCGAGATCGAACCCGCCGACCTCATCCGCCTCGCCGCCGACGGTCGCGGCATCATCACGCTCTTCGAACTCGGCGCACAGGCCGCCCGGCCCGCCCTGTTCTCCACCTTCCTGATGTGGATCCTGGCCGACCTCTTCGAGTTCCTGCCCGAGGTCGGCGACCTCGACAAGCCGAAGCTGGTCTTCATCTTCGACGAGTCGCACCTGCTGTTCGACGACGCGTCGAAGGCGTTCATCGACCAGGTCGTGCAGACGGTCAAGCTGATCCGCTCGAAGGGCGTGGGTGTGTTCTTCTGCTCGCAGCTGCCCACCGACATCCCCAACGAAGTGCTGTCGCAGCTCGGCGCCCGCATCCAGCATGCGTTGCGCGCCTTCACCCCCGACGATCAGAAGGCGCTGAAGAAGACGGTCAAGACCTACCCGATCTCGGAGGTCTACAAGCTCGAGCAGGTCCTCACCTCGCTGGGTACCGGCGAGGCCGTGGTGACGGTGCTGTCGGAGAAGGGTGCACCGACTCCCGTCGCGTGGACGGTTGTGCGTCCGCCGCGTTCGTCGATGGATGCCATCGGCGCGGAGGCGATCACCGCCGCCGCCCAGGCCAGCCCCCTGTATGCGAAGTACGGGCAGTCGATCGACCGCGAGTCGGCCTACGAGATGCTCGCCGCCAACACCCTGGCGCCCGGCGAGCCTGCCGACGCGCCCGCACCGGCACCCATCCCGGCTCCGGCACCCGCTCCCATGCCTGCTCCGGCACCGAAACCCGTCCCCGAGGAACCGGGCATCATCACCGAGGTGCTGACCAGTAAGCCCATGCAGAGCTTCCTGCGGTCCGCGGCCAGCGCCGCGGGACGCGAGTTCAGCCGCGCGATCTTCGGCACGGGGCGGCGCCGCAAGCGGTGAGAGGAGTTCAGCGCGAGGGTTACTCGGCGCTGAATTTGCGGTAGAACCCGCCGACGATCGGCGCGACGACGGCGCGTGGGGTGTACCCGCCGGCCACCGACATCGCCTTGGACAGGGTTCCGGGAACGATGCGCATCTTGTTGTGCGCCAACGCGTCCAGGCTCATCTCCGCAACCTTCGCCGACGAATGCCAGAGGAAGTCGGGGACGACCTTGTCCACGATCGACTCCTCTTCGGGTGTCGGCGTGTGGGTGCGGACGGGCCCGGGCGCGAGCAGCGTGACGTGGACGCCCCGGGACGAGACCTCACCGCGCAGGGATTCGCTGAAGGTGTTGACGAAGGCCTTCGACGCGGCGTAGGTGGCGTTGTTCGGGATCGGCATGTTGCCGGCCGCCGACCCCACCATGAGGATGCCGCCGGAGCCGCGCTTCACCATCTGGGGGAGCACCGCGAGGGTGAGGTCGTGAACGGCGTTGACGTTCAGGAGGACCTGGGATTTCTCGTAGGCGGCGTCGAGTTCGGCAACGGGGCCGAAGGTGGCGATGCCGGCGTTGTTGCAGAGGATCGAGATCTCGCGTCCGGCGAACTCGGCGGCGAGGACCTCGACCTTGGTCGGGTCGGACAGGTCGACGGCGCGGACCTCGACGGCGACATCGTGCGCCGCGCGCAGTTCGCCGGCGAGCTCCTCGAGGAGCTCACCACGACGGGCGACGAGGATGACCGAATGGCCACGGGCGGCCAGCGCCCGGGCGAGCTCGCGCCCGATACCGGAGGAGGCCCCGGTGACGACGGCGCGGGTGTTTTCTGAAGGCGGCGGGACCGGCATGGGAGCAATCGTAACCGTCGCTGCGCCCCGGCTCGTCGAGGAGAGCGGAGGCGCAGCGGCGGTCGGCGTGTGAGAGCTCAGTCGATACCGGCGGCGACCTCGGTGCCCTGCCGGATCGCCCGCTTGGCGTCGAGTTCGCCCGCGTGGTCGGCACCGCCGATCACGTGGGTGGTGACGCCGGCGAGGGTCAGCGGATCGATGAGTTCGCGCACCGATTCCTGTCCCGCGCAGATGACCACGTTGTCGACCTCGAGGAGGCGGGTCTCGGTCACGTTGCCCTCGTCGTCGCGGAAGCTGAGGTGCAGACCCTGGTCGTCGATCTTGTCGTAGGTCGCGCCGCTGATCTGCTCGACGCCCTTCATCTTCATCGTGGCGCGGTGCACCCAGCCGGTCGTCTTGCCGAGCGACTTGCCCTGCTTACCGGACTTGCGCTGCACCATGTAGACCTGACGCACCGGCGGCAGAGGACGGGGTTTGGTGACGAAACCGGGCTTCTCCGGATCGTCGGTGACCCCCCATTCCTGTTCCCATTCCTTCAGATTCAGCGTCGGCGACTCGTCGGTGGTGAGGAACTCGCTGACGTCGAAGCCGATGCCGCCGGCACCGATGACAGCGACCCGCTTGCCGATCTCGCGGTGACCGAGGACGGCCTCGGCGTACGACATCGCCATCGGATGGTCGACGCCGGGGAAACTCGGGATGCGCGGCACGACGCCGGTGGCGACGATGACGTCGTCGAACTTCTCCGCGATGAGGGTGTCGGCGTCGACCCGCGTGTTGAGCCGGACGTCGACGCCGAGGACCTCGAGCTTGCGGGTGAAGTAGCGGATCGTCTCGCTGAATTCCTCCTTGCCGGGGATGCGGGCGGCGATGGAGAACTGGCCGCCGATCGAGTCGCCGCCCTCGAACAGCGTCACCTTGTGGCCGCGTTCGGCGCTCGACACCGCAGCCGACAGGCCGGCCGGTCCGGCGCCGACGACCGCCACGCGCTTGGCCTTGCGGGTCGGGCTGAGGACCAGCGTGGTCTCGCGTCCGGCGCGGGGATTCACCAAGCACGACACCTTCTTGCCGACGAAGGCGTGGTCGAGGCAGGCCTGGTTGCAACCGATGCAGGTGTTGATCTCGTCGGCGCGTCCCTCGCGGGCCTTGTTGGCCAGGTGGGGGTCGGCGAGGAACGGACGGGCCATCTGGATGGCGTCGACGCGGCCGTTGGTGAGGATCTCCTCGGCGAACTCCGCGGTGTTGATGCGGTTGGCGGCGATCAGCGGGATCGACACCTCGTCGCGGAGACGCTCGGTGAACTTGACGAAGGCGCCGCGGGGCACCGAGGTCACGATCGTGGGGACCTGGGCCTCGTGCCAGCCGATGTCGGTGTTGATCGCATCGACGCCGTGCTCCTCGGCCTTGCGTGCCATGAGGGCGATCTCGTCCCAGGTCTGGCCCTTGCGGATCAGATCGGCGACCGACTGACGCAGGATGACCGGGAAGTCGCGGGGAACCTGACGGCGGATCTCCTTGATGACCTCGACGAGGAAGCGCTGCCGGTTCTCGGTGCTGCCGCCCCACTTGTCGGTGCGGTCATTGGTGTGCGGGCACAGGAACTGGTTGATCAGATACCCCTCGCCGCCCATGATCTCGACGGCGTCGTACCCGGCCTTACGAGCCAGCTTCGCCGACTGGCCGAAGGTCTTGATGACGTGCCGGATGATCGGCTCGGTCATCTGCAGGTGCTTGAACGGATGGATCGGCGACGGCTCCTTGCCCGGCGCGACCTTGAACGGGGTGTATCCGTAACGGCCGGCGTGGATGAGCTGCATGGCGATCTTGCCGCCCTCGTCGTGCACGGCCTTGGTCACGCGCTGATGACGCTTCCAGTCGAGAGCGTTGGTCATCTTGCCGCCCGCGAACATGAGCAGGCCGGTGCGGCTGGTACCGAAACCTCCCGTGATGATCAGTCCCGCACCGCCTTTCGCGCGCTCGGCGAAGTAGGCGGCGAGCTTGTCGGTGTCCCAGAGGCGATCCTCGAGACCCGTGTGCATCGACCCCATCACCAGACGGTTCTCGAGGGTCATGCCGCCGATCTGCAGCGGCGTGAACAGGTGCGGGTAATGCGGGTTGGGTTGTGCCGTGTGGGCTGACATGGCGCGACCTTTCATCTCGGTGTCGTCGTGACGTCTCGTGCGTGTATTGCTCGGTCCGGGTCGGGGTGTTCGGTGTGGTTACCGGCGTCGGTGGTTCACATACCGGCGAGTTCGCGTTCGAGTGCGGGGATGACCTCGTCGCACCACTCGATGTAACCCTCCTCCTGCCGGATGCCACCGCGCAGCACGAGGTACTGGTGGAGCTTGCGGCCGGTCAGGGTGTCGGGTTCGGGGTAGTAGTCCGCCTGGAACCCCTTGAACAGCTTCAGTTGTGCGACATGCTCGTCGCGGTGGGCCTTGAGTTCGCCGATGATGGCGGCGAGATCGCCGAACTCGGCGGCGCGCAGTTTGACACCGATGTCGCTGCGGAGCGACTGCCGCGGGGTCGGACTCATCGCCCACTGCGCCAACGCATCTCGACCGGAGTCGGAGATCGTGTAGACCTTCTTGTCCGGGCGACCGTCCTGGCTGATCGACTCGACGCTGACCAGTCCGTCGTCGAGGAGCTTCTTGAGCGTCCGGTAGATCTGCTGGTGGGTGGCCGACCAGAAGTAACCGATGGACCGGTCGAACTGCTGACCGATCTCATAACCCGTGCCGGGTCGCTCTGCCAGCGACACCAGAATCGCATGTTCGAGCGCCATGTGGGCACGCTAACACTGCAACAATGCACTATGCAACAAGGTGCCTATGAGTCTTGTTGCATATGCAGGTGGGCGAGCATGGGGTAAGGGGAGCGGGCAGGCCGTGAGTGCCGCAAACTGTTGCGCATGACTGAACCGGGGACGAGATCCCAGAACCTGTTGTCGTGGAAGCTCACGACGAACACCGTGGTGGCACCGGAGGAACGGCTGACCTGGCCGAAGACCGTGAGCATCGGTCTCCAGCACGTGGTCGCGATGTTCGGCGCGACCTTCCTGGTGCCGGTGCTCACCGGGTTCCCGCCGTCGACGACCCTGCTCTTCTCGGGTATCGGCACCATCCTGTTCCTGCTGATCACCCGTAACCGTCTCCCCAGCTATCTGGGCTCGAGTTTCGCGATCATCGCGCCGGTCACGGCGGCGGTGGCCTCCGACGGTGCGTCGTCGGCGCTCGGCGGATTGGTCGCGGTCGGTGCGCTGCTCGTCATCATCGGCCTGATCAGCCATTTCGCCGGGGTGCGGTGGATCGAGACGCTCATGCCGCCGGTGGTGACCGGCGCGATCGTGGCACTGATCGGCCTGAACCTGGCTCCGGCCGCGAAGAACAACTTCGTCGCCGACCCCGTTCTCGCGACCATCGTGCTGGTCCTGCTCGTCGCCTCGGCGGTGCTGTTCCGAGGACTTCTCGGGCGTCTGGCGATCTTCCTCAGCGTCGCGTTCGGTTATGTGCTGGCGCTCGTCCTCGACTGGATCGACTCCGACAACGACTACATCGACACCTCCGGCATCGCCGACGCCGCGTGGGTCGGCCTGCCCGACTTCCAGACCCCGACCTTCGATCTCGGTGTGCTGCCGCTCTTCCTCCCCGTCGTCCTCGTGCTCGTGGTGGAGAACATCGGTCACGTGAAGTCGGTGGCGATGATGACCGGCAAGGACTACGACGACACCATGGGTCGCGCGCTCGCCGCCGACGGTCTCGCGACGATGCTTGCGGGCAGCGGCGGCGGTTCGGCGACGACGACCTACGCCGAGAACATCGGCGTGATGTCGGCGACCAAGGTCTACTCGACCGCGGCCTACTGGGTCGCCGGTGCGGCAGCGATCCTGCTCGGCCTGTCGCCCAAGGTCGGTGCGGTGATCGCCGCGATCCCGCCGGGCGTCCTCGGTGGCGTCACCACTGCCCTCTACGGCCTCGTCGGCATCATCGGCGTGCAGATCTGGGTCAGCAACAAGGTCGACTTCTCGAAGCCGATCAACCAGTTCACCGCGGCGATCCCGCTCATCATCGGCATCGCCGATTACACCTGGCAGGTCGGCGATCTCGTGTTCGCCGGCATCTCGCTCGGTTCGATCGCCGCTCTGGTCATCTACCACTCGATGCGGGTCATCGGCGGCTGGCGCGGAACGGTGGTTCCCGACAAGTCCTGAACAGGTCGGTCGTCACCACGGGAGCCTCAGC
The DNA here is from genome assembly GCF_038024875.1 of Gordonia rubripertincta. Lineage (NCBI taxonomy): Bacteria > Bacillati > Actinomycetota > Actinomycetes > Mycobacteriales > Gordoniaceae > Gordonia > Gordonia rubripertincta. Next base: position 4,613,174 of record NZ_CP136136.1, on the reverse strand, counting down.
GGGATGTCGGGGATCGGTCCCGGTAGGTCGATGTCCCCGTCGGCGCGGTCGTTGAGCAGATACAGCCCCCACAGGGGTGCCGGCGCGCCGAGCGGTGGTGGCGGGAGTTCGGGGACGTCGGGTTTGCGCGCGACGTACAGGTCGGGTTGCTGACCGGTGATGACCTTCACCATGTTCCGGAAGGCCGTCGAGTGCGGGTCGTTCCAGTAGCCGCCGTGGGTCTTGATCCCGCTGTCGTAGGTGCGGCCGTCGATCTCGACCGTGCCCGTGTCGAGGCGTGTCACGCCGGGCGCGGAATCGGGGTCGGAGCCATGCGGATTGCCGGGTAGCGATTGCGCGTAGTGGATCGGGTCGCCGGGAAATGTCAGTGAATAGCGTTCGACGCCGCTCGGGTGCGGCAGATCGTGCACGCCGGTGCCGGCCGACGAGGCGTAGATGACACGGTCGGGTGTCAGGCCGAGCTGTTCGGCGGTACCGACCACCGATCCGCCGTACGAGTGGCCGATGTAGGTGGTGCGCGCTCCCGGTGCGTGGCGGGCGATCTCGGCGTCGAGTTCGGTCCCGAACAACTCGAGCCGCGCTGCCATCGCGCCGGCGAAGGCCGGACTCGTGGCCGCACGGAGGTCCGGGGGCAGGTCGCCGTCGAGGTAGAGGAACACCGGGCCGTCGGTCTGGTCGGCGAGTTCGGCTGCGGCGCGCCGGTTGTCGCCGCCGGCGGTGTCGATGGTGGTACCGGTGCCGGGGACATAGGTGGTCGCATTCCGGGTATCGGGACGCAGCGATCCGATCATCTCGACGACGCGTCCCTGCGGCGTGTTCACGAAGGTCACGAACCGCCGCTCGCGCCCGTCGCCGGGCGTCAGCATCTCCCGCAGCGTCCGGGCACGGCGACCCTCGCCCCGGCCGGCCTGGATCTCGTCGACCAGGGCGTTGCGGATGTTGATCTCGTTGGCCTGGATGCGAAGGTCGAAGGGAACGCCCGGAAGGTTTCCCATCACATGCGGATTCGCCTGCAGGAGGCGTCGGACGTCGTCGGGGTCCATCTGTTCGACGATCGTCCGGATCTGGGGTGGACCGAGGCTCTCGAGCGTGTGGACCGCGTCGTCGGCGTCCATCGTCCGGCCGCCGGGCAGGGTGACGTCCGGTTGCCCGTCGACCATGGTCGTCAGATCGGCGGCGTACCCGTCGAGTCGGGAGCCGTAGCGTTCGTCCAGGGCGTCGATCGCGGTGAGGCCCGAGTCGATGGACTCGGAGACCTCGGCGGCGGTCGACGCTCGACGTGGATCGGGATGGGTGACGGTCCCGTCGTCGGCGACGTCGAATCCGGAGGACGTCGCCGCGTCGACGATCCGGAGCACGTGATCGCAAGCATGCGACAGGTCCGTGCCCGCGTCGGAGGCCTCGTCGGCGATCGTCTGCAGCACATTGCGGACCTCACCGCCGTGATCGTGCTCCTGCCAGATCTTCTGATGCGCGGCCGCGTGGGTGCGGCCGCGCCAGGACCGTACGGAATCGAAAGTCCGCACAGCGCGGTCGATTCCGGTGTCGACGGCTTCGGCGGCGAGGGCGGCCGCCGATCCGGCGTCGGCGAAGGTCTGCGGATTCCAGGTACGCAGGGCCGAGATCGTCGGGCGCATCAGCGGGTCCGTAGCGAGTCGAGCTTCGACGCGACCCGAGCATCCGATGCGACGGTCGTCGTCACGAAGGTGTCGAGGAGTTCGCTCATCGTCAGCAACCGGTGGCCGATCGTTCCGACCGCGCGACGGGCGGGTTCAGCGGTGTTGCGGAGTGCACGTGCGACCCGGCTCGACGAACCCTGGATCTCGCCGATGGCCGCGGTGTCGATCGCGGAGATGGCGATGCCGTTGCCGCACCACGACCTGACAACGGCCTCGATCTCGTCCGGCGATACCCCGAAAGTGCCGTTGTCAGAATCGCTTCTGCGTTCGGGTCGGGGAAACCATCGGGGGACAAGCGGGATGGGCGAGGGAATGGGAAACGGTGAGAGCATGATCCTCCGCGACTCGTCGAGGACTGCACCACCGGGAGCGGTGGTGCAATTCTTGGACGCGCCGGGCGCCTCGGCGGTTCCGGATAATCGTTTCGCCCGGCCATGCGCGGTCGCTACGTTGGGGGGCACTCGACACAGACAGGGGAGTCACCGATGCCGCTACCGGCCTGGCGCACGAGAACGGAACGGGCCGACGACGTCACGCGCGTCCAGGAGATCAACGCCGACGCCTTCCCGACGTCGGAGGAGGCCGAACTGGTCGACGCGCTGCGCACCGACCCGGCCTGGATCGACGGGCTGTCCCTGGTCTCGGTCGATGCCGACGATCATCCGGTCGGCTTCGCACTGCTGACGCGCTGTCACATCGACGACGCTCCGGCCCTGTGCCTCGCGCCGTGCGCGGTGGCCACCGAACACCAGCGCACCGGGGCGGGCTCGGCCGCGATCATCGCCGCGCTCGACGCGGCGCGCGAGATGGGCGAGAGCACCGTCGTCGTGCTGGGCCACCCCGACTACTACCCGCGCTTCGGTTTCCGACGAGCTGTCGGCCACGGCATCAGGCTCAGTGTCGAGGTGCCGGAGGAGGCGTTGATGGTGCTCAGCCTCGACGGGACCGAGATCCCGGCCGGGACGGTGCGCTACGCGGCGCCGTTCGGCATCTGATGCCGTATCCACGGTGCCCCCGGCAGGACTCGAACCTGCGACCTAGGGATTAGAAGGCCCTTGCTCTATCCACCTGAGCTACGGAGGCTGGCCGACGCTCGTGACATCAGACACGCGGCGTCGGGCACATGGAGTTTACGACATGCTCCCGCTTCCGCCGCAGGTGTGCCGCACACCACGGCCTGACCAGGTCGGAGGGTGTGTCGTCGACGCGCCGACCTACAGTTGAGGAATGACCCGCTCGTCGACGTCCGCCTCGCCGGATCAGAATCGCGACGCGATGAACGAACCGCGCGGCGTCGTCACCGCGGTCCTCTGGGCGTCGGGATGGCTCGCCGCGATCGTCGCCATCGCAGTCACCGCCATCTCCGCGTCCACCGCGCTCAAGCTGACCGGCGTCCCCGACCCCGGTCCGCTCACCACCTACGGCCTGCCGACCCTGACCGCGATCGGTGAGTTCGCGGCCGCGATCGCGCTCGGTTGCGCGGTGTTCGCCGCTTTCTTCGTCCCGCCGCAGTCCGACAACGTGCTCGACGTCGGCGGCTATCGCGCCATCCGGATCGCGGCGTCGTCGGCGCTGGTCTGGTCGGTGTGTGCGCTGCTGCTGATGCCGCTGTCCGCGTCGGAGGTCAGCGGGTCACCGCTGTCGGAGGCGATCAAACCGGCCAACCTGATCAACGCCTACGGCCAGGTCGCCGAGGTGCGCACCTGGTTCTGGACGGCGGTGTTCGCGCTGGTCGCGGCGATCATCGCGCGGACCATCCTCAAATGGGGGCCGACGGTCGCGGTCATCGCGTTCACGATCTTCAGCCTGATGCCGTCGGCGCTGGCCGGACACTCCTCGTCAGGCGGCAACCACGACATCGCCACCAACAGCCTCATCCTGCACCTGATCGGCGCGACGCTGTGGCTCGGCGGTCTCGCCGCGGTGGTCGTCTACGCGCTGGCGTCCGGGCGGTGGCGGGGACTGGCGGTCCGGCGCTTCTCGCGCGTCGCCTTCTGGTGCATCATCGTCGTCGGCCTCAGCGGGGTGGTGAACGCCGCCGTCCGCGTGCCTTTCGATCAGCTCTTCTCCGACACCTACGGGCAGCTCGTCATCGCCAAGGTCGCGGCGCTCATCGTCCTCGGCGCGCTCGGCGCGTGGCACCGCCGTGTGACCATCGCCCAGCTCGATTCGGCTGAGCGGCCGTCGCTGTTCGTACGCTTCGGACTCGTGGAGCTGGCCGTCTTCGCGGCCACCTTCGGTCTCGCGGTCGGCCTGAGCCGGACCCCGCCGCCGGCCCTCGACACTGCGAACGTCTCCTCGGTCGAGAACGCCATCGGCTACGACATCGACGGCCCGCCGACCTTCGTCCGGTTCTTCACCGACTGGCGTTTCGACCTCATCTTCGGTCTCGCCGCGATCGTCCTGGCGGTCGTGTACATCCGCGGCGTCGTGCGGCTCAAGCGACGCGGCGACGACTGGCCGATCGGCCGCACCTTCGCGTGGCTTCTCGGATGTCTGTTGCTGCTCCTGGCGACGTCGTCGGGCCTCGGGCGGTACGCCCCCGCGATGTTCAGCGTCCACATGATCGCCCACATGCTGATGTCGATGATGATCCCGGTCCTGCTGGTGCTGGGCGGTCCGGTGACGCTGGCTCTGCGCGCACTCCCGCCTGCCGGCCGTGGCAACCCACCCGGACCCCGCGAGTGGATTCAGGCCGGCGTGCACTCGGGGCCGTCGCGCGTCCTGACGCACCCGCTGATCGCGGCCATCATGTTCGTCGGCAGCTTCTACATCCTCTACCTCGGCGGGCTGTACGAGTCGGTGGTCGAGTACCACGCCGCTCACCTGCTGATGAACCTGCACTTCCTGCTCAGCGGCTACCTGTTCTACTGGCTCGTCATCGGCATCGACCCCGCACCACGACAGGTCAAACCGGTCGCCAAGCTCGGCATCGTCCTCGGCTCGCTGCCGTTCCACGCCTTCTTCGGTGTGGCGCTGATGATGACCACGGCCGTCATCGCCGAGAACTACTACCGCGGACTCAATCTGCCGTGGACTTACAACCTGTTCGACGACCAGCGCGCCGGCGGCGGAATCGCCTGGGCGGCCGGCGAGATCCCGCTCGTCGTCATCATGCTGGCCCTGCTGGTCCAATGGCAGCGCAGCGACACCCGGCAGGCGAAACGCTACGACCGCAACGCGGTCCGCGACCACGACGCCGAACTCGAGAACTACAACGACATGCTCAAGGAACTCAACAAACGCGGCTGAGCTGCAACAGGATTCAACTCGATCCCGTCGAGACCGCGCAGACGGATGCACCGGCCTGGACCAGGGCGGCGACGTGCAGCGGGTCGAAACGGGCAGCTGTAGCGGACTGAGAACTCGCCACGGCCAGCTCCGGCGGGCAGCTCAAAGTCGTTACGACGTCGCGGGAGTCCGCGAGTTCGTCGACGATCGCCACGTTGAACTCGTTGATCGCTGCGCGGACCGGGCCGAGATCCGGTGTCGCGGGCGGAGCGGTCTGCCCGGGCAACCCCCACCGCGCGAACAGCCCACGCTGCACCGTCTTGCTCGCCTCGATCTGATCGCGGAACACGTTGCGTACGTAGGCGGGGTCGAGGTTTCGGGCGAGAGCCAGCTGCGACACGGTGCCGAGAACGACCTGTTCACGCGCGGGATCGTCGATGGGTGCACCGGATGCCCACTTCGACGCGGCCACCGTGTCGGCCAGTGCGAGGCGACCGGCGATCGCGTCGGTCAGGCCCGTCAAGGCAGGGGCCGGGGCCGCCGTGGACAGGGGTGGCGCGACCAGCATCGCGGTCGCCGCGATCAGACCCACCAGGAACACTCGCATTCGCATGCCGCGATCCTATGGGCGTTACGCCAGAGGTACCGGCGATCTGTGGGTAAACGCCGGAGAGTTCTCCACAACCCGATCGGGTCCCCGTCTCGGACGCAGGCCGGGGGAGATGCTGATGCGGCCACACTTCCCGTGGCCGACACCAGTAGGAGACGACCATGTTTGAGACGTACACGACCGTCATCGGAACCGTTGTGTCCGAGCCCCGCCGGCGCCAGACCACCACCGGCGAGGACGTGATCTCGTTCCGCGTGGCCTGCACCTCGCGCCGCATCGACAAGCGCAGCGGGGAGTGGGTGGACGGCCCGACGCTGTATCTGACGGTGAGCTGCTGGCGCCGACTCCTCGCCGGCGTCGGCCTCGCCATCGCGAAGGGGCGGCCCGTCATGGCGCACGGTCAGATCAAGACCAACGAGTATCCGACGGCCGACGGCTCGCGCCGCTCCGACCTCGAGATGACCGCCGTCGCCGTGGGACTCGACCTGAGTCGCTGCATCGTCACCTACCGGGGCACGCCGTCGTCGGAGCGAGACATCGCGGCCGCCTTGCCGGTCGCCGCCGCGGAGAAGGCGGAAACCCAGACGGCTGCGTGAGTTTCACGCCGTCCGGTTGCGGACCAGTCGCCAGTGGTTTCGCCCGTCGGCGCGCCGGTAGGACAACTCGTCGAGGACCTTGACGGCGATGGCCAGTCCGCGTCCCCGTTCGGCGACATCTTCGGGCAGGCTCACCGCGTCGAGGTCGACGCGCGCCGGATGACCGTCATCGCGGTAGCGTGCCTCGATCCGGTCCGCTGTCACCTCGACCTCGAGGCGGAGGTGCACGGTGCTCCCGTCCCGGGCGTGCTCGATGATGTTCGCGCCGATCTCGGCCAGGGCGAGCTCGAACTGCATGGCGTCCATGACGTCGACGGGACAGGCACGCAACAGATCCGCGAGCAGCGCGTGGACGTGCTCGAGGGTGTCGTCGGACGTGATCTCCTCGAGAGCGCGTGTCCCCGTGTGCTCGGTCATGACGGTGATCCGGCGGATCTCATTCGACGGTCTCCGAGGCGGGGCCGAACGCGGAGTCCGCGGACTCGTGCACGCGCAGAACCCGATTGAGATTGGTCAGCTCCAGAACGGTGACGACCTGCTCGGTGGGAGCGGCGATCCGTAGATCCCCACCCGCCTGCCGTGCGACCTTCAGCCCGGAGACGAGCGCGCCGAGACCGGACGAGTCGATGAAGTCGGTGCCGGACAGGTCGACGACGATCCGGGACGACCCGGCGCCGACGAGCTCGTGCAGCTGATCGCGCAGTTTGGGGGCCGCCACCATGTTGAGCCGGCCCGCGGGGGTGATCGCCACGGCGTCGCCGTTCACGGCGCGGGTCGCGAAGGTCGTCATCATTGCCTTTCGTCTGTGGAGCTGCCGGCGGAGGAGTCGTTCGCGGTGGTGCCGTCAGTGGTGGTTTCGACCGCGGTGGTCTCGTCGTGACCGCGGTAGCGGACCGCCATGATGACGACGCTGAGGATCACCAGATCGAACAGTACCCAGAACAGGTTGACCCCCACGCCCAGAACGGAGATAGCGCCCCGCCACAACTGCACGATGCCGATCAGCGACGCCACGACGAGGAGGACCATCGCCGCGAGCTGAGGCCGGACGAGATGCCACGGCAACGCGTCCTGGGACTGTTTCGTCTTCGGCGTGACCGCGAATCCCAGAGGTCGGTTCAGGTAGACGTTGCGGAACGCCGTGGTGCAGGCCCGGATCCAGACCGGGAACAGCGCGAGACTGTACTGCTGCCCGCGCCAGGTCGGGGTGCCTCTGGCCACCACGAGGAACAGCACCTGGTTAATCACCAGGAACGGGATGAGGCGGAGGAAGAAGTCCCAGCTGTAGGCCTGGACGGGGAGAACTCCCAGTACGAGGTACACCACCGGGGCGGCGATGTAGGCGATCGCCGCGAAGCCGGCCAGGTAGCTCCACATCGTCGCCCAGTACATGAGTCGCTGGGCGACGGTCAGCCCCTTCTGGACCAGCGGGTTCTCTCGCAGCATCACCTGGATGGTGCCCTGAGCCCACCGAAGGCGTTGGGTGAGCATCGTTTTCAGGTCCTCGGGAGCCAGTCCGTAGGCGAGGTTCTCATGATGGTAGGCGGAGTTCCATCCCAGGGCATGCAGCCGCATACAGGTGGCCATGTCCTCGGTGACCGAGATCGTCGCGAGGGGCAACATCGGTTGCGCCTCATCGGATCTGCCGACGTCGACCGCGGCGACGAGGGCACGGATCGATTCGATGGCGCCGAGCGGGGACCATTCGCGCTCGGCCAGAACCGCCAGAGCGTCGAAGTCGAGCGATCCGGCACCGGTTTCCTGTTCGCCGAACTCGGTGAGGGCCTCGATCGCCTCGAGGTCGGCACGCATCGCCTCGACGTCGGCGTCGACGAGTCCGCGGGCGGCCTCGTCGACCCGAGCCTGGAATCGGTAGGTGATGTCGGCCAGCGGTTCCCGGTTCTTCAGCTGTGCCCGCGCCTCCTTGACCGCGGCAGCCACCCGGTCGAGCGCGGCGAGTGCCGGAGCGTTGTCGCGGACGCGGCGTCTGGTCTTGCGGAGCACGGTCCGTGCGGTGCGCAGGGCACGGTCGACGCCGTCCTCGACGGCGGTGACGTATTGCGTGATCCCGAGCTGCATCAACGCTTCCCGCCGCAGCACGGCGTTGGAGCCGCAGAAGAAGGCCGCGTTCCAACCGTCTTTTCCCTGCTGGATCGGTCCGTAGAAGAGCGGTGCCTGCGATCCCAGCGGGTCCGACGGCGGTACGTTGACGAAGTACTGCGGCGTCTGGACCAGGGCCATCTTCTCGTCGTGGAAGTAGCCGAGCGTGCGGTCGAGGATCTGCGGTTCGGGGACCTGATCGGCGTCGAGGATGAGGATGAACTCACCCTCGGTCTGCATGAGCGCGTTGTTCAGATTGCCCGCCTTCGCATGTCGTGGTTTGTCCAGCCAGTTCGACGACCGGGTGAGGTAACCGATGCCGACCTCGTGCGCGGCCTCCGCGAGTTCGGCGCGGTCACCGTCGTCGAGAATCCAGGTGGTGTGCGGGTAGGTGATGGCCTTGGCGGCGAGAGCGGTCTTCATCACGAGGTCGACCGGCTCGTTGTAGGTGGTGATGAAGACGTCGACCGTCGCGCCCGCGGGCGGCGGCGGAGGGTCGGGCCGGTGCTGCAGCTTCCACATGGTGAGCCCGAACAGCAGCGAGTCGATGAGGCTGTAGGTCTCGGCGACGACCAGCGGGACGGCGATCCACCACGCCTCCCAGTTCACCGATGCCAGCCAGCGCCACACGATGTAGTTGAGGCCGAGCACGGCGGCCGTGACGATGAGCAGCCGCAACCACGGCGACGGGGCGGTCCTTGCGAGGGCGGCCTCCTCGATGCTCTCGCTCATCCGGCCTCGTCCCGTCGGATCGCGACGAGGGTGACGTCGTCGACAGGAGGGGTACTGGCCACCATTTCCTCGACCTTTGTTCGGACCGCAGCAGGAGTGCTTGTGCCGGAGAGCATTCGGAGTAGTTCGAACGCGTCCCCGCCGGCGACGAGGTCGAGGAGACCGTCCGAGGCGATCACGAGCATGTCGCCGGGGCCGAGATCGACTGCGGCCGAACGCCAGGTGTCCTCCGGCAGGATGCCGATCGGGAGTCCGCTACCGCGCAGGACGGTGCAGTGGCCGTCGGCACGACGGACGGTGGCCAGGCCGTGGCCACCGTCGACGTAGTCGACGTGACCGTCTCGGGTCCGCAGCCGGGCGTGGAACAGCGTCGCGAAGGTCTCGGTGCCCGCGAAGTCCTCGGCGAGCTGCCCGGCGACGGTGCCCACGACCTCGCCGAGGTCGTGGTCTGCGCTCTCACCGCACGTGGCGTCGAAAGCCCGTGTGGCGGCCCGCATCGCCGACCGCACGGTCGCGGTGAGGATCGCCGCTCCCAGACCTTTGCCCATGACGTCGGCGACGGTGAACACGAGTCCGTCGTTGCAGGGGTAGTGGTCGTAGAAGTCGCCGCCCACGGCGAACGCGGGGAGGCACATCGTCTCGATGGAGTAGCCGGGCACGATACCGAGCGGTGGGGGGAGCAACTGACGTTGCACCTTCGCGGCGCGTTCGAGATCGTCGGAGTTCTCGATCTCGCGTTGCGCCCAGGCCGCCAGCTCGCGGAACGCGGCCAACTGGTCGGCGGTCAGCTGCCGGGGCCGGGTGTCGTAGACGCAGAAGGTGCCCACCGGGTGACCGCCCGGACCGTACAACGGATACCCGGCGTAGAAACGGATTCCGCCCTCCCCGCTGATCTGGGGTATCTCGGCGAAGAACGGGATCGTCGAGACGTCCTCGATGACGAGCGCCGGGTCGGCAGGGCGCGTGTAGGCCCGCGCGACCGTCACCTGGCACACGGTCTGCTCGCGTGGCTGGTTCTGCAGTTCGATGCCGTCGACCGCCTTGAACCATTGCCGATCCCGATCGAGGAGAGACACCGTCGACATCGGTACACCGAACACCGCCTTGGCCATGCGGGTGATCTGCGCAAACCGGTCCTCGGGCTCGGAGTCGAGCAGGTTGAGCTGCTGCATCGACCGCAGACGCGCTTCTTCGACGTCGGGATCGATCCGCGCGTGTGTCTCGTCCACCGCGACCTGACCCGGACTGTCCGCCTCGACCCCCGTCACCGCTCGATTCCCTTCACCGCAATCCCACTTCCTCCAGTGCGCGTGCCATTGCCTGGCCCGCCTCCGGCGAGCTGGTCAGACCCCAGTCCGCTTCCTTGTCGTGGTCGAACCAGACGAAACCCGTGACCCCGTCGGCTTCGTCGAGGTAGTCGACGAGATCTGCGATCCAGTCGGCCTTCGAACCGCCGGCCTCGGCGCAACCGACCTCGGTGACGAGGATCGGTTTGTCGGGCGCGAGTTCGCGCAGCTGGTCGAGAGAGGGCCCGAAGAGGTCGTTCGGCGACGTCCATCGGTGGCCGGGTACCGAGCCCCAGTTGTAGCCGTCGACGCCGAGGACATCGACGTAGTCGGCGCCGGGGTACCAGCGGGACAGGGGAGCGTCGGAGATGGGCACATTCGGCGCCCACACCCACTTCACGTTCACCGCGTTCTTCGACGCGAAAAGGTCGTGGACGTGGCGCCACGCCGCGACGTACAGCTCGGGTGGCGTCCCACCCGCGGGACTCCACGGGTACCAGTCGCCGTTGGGTTCGTGGGCGAACCTCAGATATACGGTCGAACCCCAGGCGACGAGCTCGTCGGCCCAGCGGTACAGGTAGTCGTCGTGCGTTCCGGCAACGATCGAGGACATCGAGAACGCGGCACGATCGTAGGTGCCGTCGCCGACATGCCGCCAGGGCTCCCAGGTGACGATCGGCTCGGCCCCTGCGCCGATCACCGCGTTCAGCGCCGCGATCGGCGGGATGGCGGTGAAGTCCTCGAAGAACATGTTGATGGTCGGAGAGACCCCGGTCAGCGCGGTGACGCCGGCGACCTCCGCGGGCTCGAGCGGGCCGCTCGGCGTCGTGATGCCGAACCGCAGACATGAGCCTGCCGGACCGTACAGCGGCGAGATGGTCGGAGGACACTGCCGGGGCTCGGCCGCACAGGCGCCGACGGCACCCATCGACGTGACGATCACGCCCACGACCACCGTCAGCACCGTCCACCTACCAACCGAGCGCATGACACTCCCATCGCTCACCCCGGCGCCGCACTTGTGCTCGCCCGGCGCCACAACTCACACACCCGTCGTCGGCCCACGCCGACGCGAACCATTCTCGCGACAAACCGTGCGTCGCGCCCGGCATCCGGCCAAATGCGCGGCCCGGTCCGGGCGGAGCGGGTCACCGGGCGACGGGCCCGCCGGGGCCGACCACTAGGCTGGGGCCTATGTATGCGCACCGACCGTGCGTGCGCCAGAGCATCTCAAATTGCTGACATCTACCCGCATCGAGCAGGTCCGAAGGAGTTTTCACGTGGCTGAGTTCATCTACACCATGAAGAAGGTGCGCAAGGCGCACGGCGACAAGGTCATCCTCGACGACGTCACCATGTCCTTCTACCCGGGCGCCAAGATCGGCGTCGTCGGTCCCAACGGTGCAGGTAAGTCGTCGATCCTGAAGATCATGGCGGGCCTCGATCAGCCGTCGAACGGTGAGGCCTTTCTCGACCCGGACGCCACCGTCGGCATCCTGCTCCAGGAGCCCCCGCTCAACGAGGAGAAGACGGTCAAGGAGAACGTCGAAGAGGGCATGGGCGAGATCAAGGTGAAGCTCGACCGCTTCAACGAGATCGCCGAACAGCTCGCGACCGACTACTCCGACGAGCTGATGGAGGAGATGGGCAAGCTCCAGGAAGACCTGGACAACAACGACGCCTGGGACCTCGACTCGCAGCTCGAGCAGGCCATGGACGCCCTGCGCTGTCCGCCCGCCGACTCGCCGGTCACCCACCTCTCCGGTGGTGAGCGCCGCCGCGTCGCGCTGTGCAAGCTGCTGCTGCAGAAGCCCGACCTGCTGCTCCTCGACGAGCCCACCAACCACCTCGACGCCGAGTCGGTGCTGTGGCTCGAGCAGTTCCTCGCCTCCTACCCGGGCGCCGTCCTGGCCGTGACACACGACCGGTACTTCCTCGATCACGTCGCGCAGTGGATCTGTGAGGTCGACCGCGGCAAGCTGCACCCCTACGAGGGCAATTACTCCACGTACCTGGAGAAGAAGGCCGAGCGTCTCGAGGTCCAGGGCAAGAAGGACCAGAAGCTGCAGAAGCGCCTCAAGGAAGAGCTCGCCTGGGTCCGTTCGGGTTCGAAGGCCCGCCAGACCAAGAACAAGGCCCGACTCGCCCGCTACGAGGAGATGGCCGCCGAGGCCGAGAAGACGAGGAAGCTCGACTTCGAAGAGATCCAGATCCCGACGCCGCCGCGCCTCGGCGACGTGGTGGTCGAGGTCTCCCACCTCGACAAGGGCTTCGAGGGCCGTGTCCTCATCAAGGACCTGTCCTTCACGCTGCCGCGCAACGGCATCGTCGGCGTGATCGGCCCCAACGGTGTCGGTAAGACCACGCTGTTCAAGACCATCGTCGGTCTCGAGGAGCCCGACTCGGGCACCGTCAAGGTCGGCGAGACGGTCAAGCTGAGCTACGTCGACCAGACGCGCGCCAACATCGACCCCAAGAAGAACGTGTGGGAGGTCGTCTCCGACGGACTCGACTTCATCGAGGTCGGCCAGAACGAGATGCCGTCGCGCGCCTACGTCAGTGCCTTCGGCTTCAAGGGCCCGGATCAGCAGAAGAAGGCCGAGGTGCTCTCCGGTGGTGAGCGCAACCGCCTGAACCTCGCGCTCACCCTGAAAGAGGGCGGCAACCTGATCCTGCTCGACGAGCCGACCAACGACCTCGACGTCGAGACCCTGGGATCGCTGGAGAACGCGCTCGAGAACTTCCCCGGCTGTGCCGTGGTCATCAGCCACGACCGCTGGTTCCTGGACCGCACCTGTACCCACATCCTGGCGTGGGAGGGCAACGTCGAAGAAGGAAAGTGGTTCTGGTTCGAGGGCAACTTCGAGGCATATGAAGCGAACAAGATCGAGCGACTCGGCGCCGACGCGGCACGCCCGCACCGGGTGACCCACCGCAAACTCACCCGCGATTAATACCGGCCCGTCCGGCACGGGTGACTAGCATCGGCGATGTGACCTCACTCGTGCCGGACGCGGTGAACCACTACTTCAAGTCCCGGGCCGAAGGCTCCGGGGCGGACAGCGCCGCCGAGCAGGTGGTGCGTCACCTTGACGTCGCGACCCGGCGCGACCCCGGCCAGGCACTGGTCGAGGTCGCCGTGGACGAGGGCGGCGCGGTCGAGATCGTCGTCGTCAACGACGACATGCCGATGCTCGTGGAGGCGGTGCTGGCGACCGTCGAGGCACACGACCTCTCCATCGACCGCATGGACCATCCGGTCATGCCGGTGCAACGCGACACCGACGGCCGGCTCGAGGCGATCGATGACGGGCCCGGCGCCGTCTGGGAGTCCTGGATCTTCGTCGGCGGGCTCGCCGGACATCCCGGCGTCGACCCGGATGTGCTCCGATCGGACCTCCTCGAGGTCGTGTTCCGGGTGGGCGACGTCGACCACGACGCCGCCCGGATGCGGTCGCGGATGACATCCTGTGCCGCCGACCTGTCGGTGGCACCGGTGCGCGAGTCCACCGGCATCCGCAACACCGACCGCTACGAGTACGCCAAACTCCTCGAATGGTTCGCCGGGAACCATTTCCACCCCCTCGGCTACACCCGGGTGGGCACCGACGGCGCCGGGGACGGCGACGAGCGGCTCGGTGTCTGGCGCACCGACTCCATCAACCGGGACTTCCCGTCGGTGACCACGCGGCCACTGCTCCCACGAGCGAGTCGGATCTTCGTCGCCACTGGCATCCAACGGTCGAATTTCCCTGTGCTGCTGCAGGTCCCGGCCTTCGATTCGCACGGCAACTACGACGGTGAGCACCGGTTCCTCGGCACGCTGACCTCCTCCGGTCTGCACCAGACCGTGCTCGACGTCCCGGTCCTGCGTACCAAGGTGCACGATGTGCTCGCGCGGGCAGGTGTCGACGAGGACTCCTTCGCTGGGCAGTCCATGATCGAGCTGTTGCAGAACTATCCGGTGGTGGAGATGTTCGCCTCCACCACCGACGAGCTCGCCCGTCGCGTCACCGAGATGCTCGACGCGGTCGCGACCCGCTCGCTGCGGCTGTTCGTGCGGACCAACGTCGACGGCAAAACCGCGGTCGCCCTCATCTACCTACCGCGGGATCGCTACAACACCCAGAGTCGACTCGCCCTCGAACGTGCCCTCATGGACGAATTGCACGGCAGCGCACTCGAATACACGGCTCGTGTGAGCGAGATGCCGCTCGCCCTCCTCCAGGTGCTGGTCTGTATCGAACCGGGCGCCGCATCCGAACTGGGATCGGTGGACACCGGGTCGCCCGCGCATGCCCGGATGCAGGCGGCTCTCGCGGCGGCGATCCGTGGCTGGGACGAACGTGTCCGGGAACTCGCCGCGACCCTCGGCGACCGGTTCGGGCCGTCTTCCAGCGGTCCGGAGCTCCTTCTGCGACAACTACCCTCACTCTCCGACGACTACAAGGAGATCCGCAAACCCCAGGACGCCCTCGAGGACCTGATCCACGTCGTCTCCCTCGAACCGGGCGCGCTCGCGGTGACACTCGACGCCACCGAGGAGCGCGGGCCGGGCGACCGCCACCGCTGGCGGTTCACCCTCTACCTGTGTGGGGAATCGGCGACCCTCACCGACGTCCTGCCGGTGCTGCACAGTCTAGGCCTCGACGTTCTCGAAGAGCATCCGTACGAGATCCGGCGATCCGACGACACCGTCTGCTGGGCCTACGAGTTCATCGTGCAACTCGCCGCCGGGATGTCGGTGGACCTCGACCATGCCGACGACCTCGAGGAGCGCTTCACGGAGGCGTTCCGTCGGATCTGGGTCGCCGCAGCAGAAGTCGACGACTACAACGAGCTGATCATCCGCTGCGGCCTGGACTGGCGATCGGCGGCCATGCTGCGTGCCTACGGGCAGTACCTGAGGCAGTGCGGATTCTCCTACAGCACAGCCCATGTCGCGAACGTGCTGGGTTGTCATCCACAGATCACCCGCGGGCTGGTCGATCTGTTCGTGGCGTCTTTCGACCCGGTCGCCGCCGATCTCGACCGGCGCGAGCGGGTGAGCGAGCAACTCCGGGCCGACATCGGCACGGTGCTGAGTCTCGACGCCGATCGCGTCGTGTCGGCCTTCGCGGCCGTCATGACGGCGACGTCACGGACCAACTACTTCGTGACGGACACAACCGGTGAAGGGTTTCGCGAGCATCGTCCGGTGATCTCGTTCAAGCTCCGGCCCCGCGAGATCCCGCAGACCCCCGAACCCCGTCCGCTGCACGAGATCTTCGTGTACTCGCCTCGGGTCGAGGGCGTCCACCTGCGGTTCGGTGCGGTGGCGCGCGGTGGGCTGCGCTGGTCGGATCGCAAGGAGGATTTCCGTACCGAGATCCTCGGCCTGGTGAAGGCTCAGGCCGTCAAGAACGCCGTCATCGTCCCCCTCGGCGCGAAGGGCGGATTCGTCGTCAAACGCCCGCCGGCGCCGACCGGGGACGCCGCAACCGACCGGGATGCGCAGCGCGCGGAGGGGATCGCCTGTTACCGACAGTTCATCTCGGGTCTGCTCGACATCACCGACAACATCGACCGCTCGACCGGCGAGGTCATCCCGGCACGGGGTGTGGTCCGGCTCGACTCCGACGACACCTACCTGGTCGTCGCGGCCGACAAGGGCACCGCGGCGTTCTCCGACATCGCCAACGAGATGTCACAGTCATACGGCTTCTGGCTCGGTGACGCGTTCGCCTCGGGCGGTTCGGCCGGTTACGACCACAAGGCCATGGGCATCACCGCGCGCGGTGCCTGGGAATCGGTCAAACGGCATTTCCGGGAGATGGGCGTCGACACCCAGACGCAGGACTTCACGGTCGTCGGAATCGGCGACATGAGCGGGGACGTGTTCGGCAACGGCATGCTGCTCAGCGAGCACATCCGGCTCGTCGCCGCCTTCGATCACCGGCACATCTTCGTCGACCCGGACCCGGTCGCGGACCGATCCTTCACCGAACGCCGCAGGTTGTTCGAGCTGCCGCGATCGTCGTGGGCCGACTACGACACCGATCTGATCGGCGTGGGCGGCGGGGTGTGGTCCCGCGACCGCAAGTCGATCCCCGTCAGTGCGGAGATGGCGGCCGCACTCGGCATCGACGAGGGCGTCGACGAGCTCTCGCCGCCCGAACTGATCCGCGCGATCCTGCTCGCGCCGGTCGACCTGCTGTGGAACGGCGGGATCGGCACCTACGTCAAGGCGTCGACGGAATCCCACGGGGACGTCGGCGACAAGTCGAACGACGCGATCCGCGTCGACGGTGATCAGGTGCGGGCCAAGGTGATCGGAGAGGGCGGCAACCTCGGGGTCACCGAGCGCGGCCGGATCGAGTTCGATCTCGCGGGCGGCCGGATCAACACCGACGCGCTCGACAACTCGGCAGGCGTCGACTGCTCGGACCACGAGGTCAACATCAAGATCCTGCTCGACTCGGCGGTGTCGGGCGGTGCGCTCGATCCCGGCGACCGGAACCCGCTGCTCGAATCGATGACCGACGACGTCGCCGACCTCGTTCTCGCCGACAACATCTCGCAGAACTCGGAGCTGGGGTTCTGCCGCACCTTCGAGCTGACCCGCGTCGAGGTGCACGCACGGATGCTCGACCAGCTCTCCCGCGAACGCGGCATCGACCTTCGGCTCGAAGCCCTTCCGCAAGCGCGGGAGCTCCGCAAGCGGTTCGAGGGGGAGCTGCACCGCGGACTCACCTCACCGGAGTTCGCGACCCTGATGGCGCACGTCAAACTCGAGGCGAAGTCGGACCTGCTGGCCAGCGACCTCCCCGACAACGACGTTTTCGCCCCACGCGTCGCCCGCTACTTCCCGCAAGCCCTGCGCGAGACGTACGGCGAGCAGATCAACTCCCACCGGCTGCGACGGCAGATCGTCACGACGACCCTCGTCAACGACGTCATCGATCACGCCGGGATGACGCACTTGTTCCGGTTGAGCGAGGGCGCGGGGTGCACAACCGAAGAAGGTGTCCGCGCCTACGTCGTGTCCAACAGGATCTTCGGCATGGGCGAGGTCTTCGAGAGCATCCGGCACGCACCGGCACCGGCCGAGGTCGTCGACGGGATGATGCTCTATGCCCGCCGGCTGCTGTTCCGGGCGTCGCGGTGGCTGCTCGCGTTCCGTCCGCAGCCGCTCGCCCTGGCTGCCGAGATCACCCGCTACTCCGATCGAATCACCCGGTTGTCCGCGTCCGTCGACGGGTGGCTGGGGGAGAGCTCCGCGAAGGACATCGCCGACCGGGTGCGCGTGTATGTCGACGAGGGGGTCCCCGACGACCTCGCCCGGACGGTAGCCGTCAGCCTGCACCGGTTCTGCCTGCTCGACATCATCGACGCCGCGGAGATCTCCGACCGCGATCCCGAAGAGGTCGGCGACCTCTACTTCGCGGTGATGGAACACTTCGGACTCGAGGAACTGCTCACCGCGGTGTCGAACCTGGACTACGGCGACCGCTGGCACGCGCTCGCCCGGCTGGCGGTTCGCGACGACATGCACGGCGCGCTACGGGCGCTCACCCTCAAGATCCTCGAGGTCAGCGAACCCGACGAGTCGAGCGACGAGAAGATCGCCGAATGGGAATCCTCCCAGTCGAACCGGCTCAGTCGCCTGCGCACCGTTCTCGATGAGATCGAGGAGACCGGGACCCTCGACCTCGCGACACTGTCGGTCGCTGCACGGCAACTCCGGAGTGTGATTCGCTGACGCGTTTCCCCCCTGGTCCGTTTCGGCCCCGCCACCCGATGCCCGGGCCTAGCCTGGGCTCATGACGCGCACGGCCCCGCGAATCTGCCCGCTCTGCGAAGCGACCTGCGGGTTGTCCCTCGTTGTCGACGTCCACGGCGGCCCGATCGAGGAATACCGCCGAAGAGGACGGACACCCGCGTGAGCACGTGACCGGTGCCCGCGGCGACGCCGACGACGTGTTCAGCCATGGCTACATCTGTCCCAAGGGGGCGAGCTTCGCACAACTCGACAACGACCCGGATCGTCTCGAACGCCCGCTGGTCAAACGGGGCGGACGGTTCGTCGAGGTCGATTGGGACGAGGCGCTCGACGAAGCGGTCACCCGCCTGCGCACGGTCATCGACGCTCACGGTGGATCGTCGGTCGGGTTCTACCTCGGCAACCCGTCGGCGCACACCATCGCGGGCACCATGTACGCGCCGCTGCTCGCGCGGGCGATCGGCACCCGCAACGTGTTCAGCGCCGGCACCCTCGACCAGATGCCCAAGCAGGCGGCGTCGGGATAGCTGTTCGGTCACGCCGGGACCTTCGCCGTCCCCGATCTCGACCGCACCGATCACCTGGTGATCATCGGCGCGAATCCCGTTGTCTCCAACGGCAGTATGGCCACCGCCGCGAACTTCCCCGGCAAGCTGAACGCCCTCCGGCATCGCGGCGGACGACTCACGGTCATCGACCCGGCGCGCACCCGCACCGCTCGTCTGGCAGATACCCACCTCGCACCACGCCCGGGAACCGACGCCGCATTGCTGGCCGCCGTCGTCACCTGCCTGTTCGACGAGGGACTGGTCGCCGACGAGCTCGGTGGAATCGCGCCCCACGTGCAAGGTGTCGACGAGTTACGCAGAGAGATCGTCGATCTCACGCCCGAGCGGGTGGCCTCGTACTGCGATGTGCCGGCCGAGGCCATCCGCGCGCTCGCCCGTGCGATCGCGGCGGCACCGACGGCGGCGGTCTACGGCCGACTGGGCACCACGGTCGTCGAGTTCGGCACCCTCGGCAGCTGGCTCATCGACGTGGTCAACGTCCTCACCGGCAACCTGGATCGGCCCGGCGGGGTCATGTTCCCGACGGCGCCGACCGCCCCCGCGCCCCGTCCGGCCCGACCGGGGCGCGGATTCCGGACCGGCCGCTGGCGCAGCCGGGTGTGGGGACATCCCGAGGTCGCGGGGGAGTTGCCCGCCGTCGCGATGGCAGAGGAGTTCGAGACACCCGGAGAGGCGCAACTGCGGGCACTGGTCACGGTCGCCGGCAACCCCGTGCTGTCGGCGCCCAACGGCCGCCGGCTGGCCACCGCGCTCGATGCCGCCGACGTCGTCGTGTGCGTCGACCCCAATCTCAACGAGACCACCCGGCATGCCGATGTCATCCTGCCGCCGCCGCGCCCCTCCCAGAGCCCGCACTTCGACGCGATCCTCAACAACCTCGCCGTACGCGCGAACGCCCGCTACTCGCCGCGGGTACTGCCGCTACCCGACGGCCGGCCCGACGAGATCGACATCGTGTGTCGCCTGATCCTCGGGATTTCCGGGGCGGGCGTCGACGCCGATCCGGGCCTCGTCGACGAGCAGGTCATCGCCGCGACCCTGGCCAAGGAGGTGACCGACCCGCATTCGCCGGTCGCCGGACGCGACGTCGAGACCCTCGTGGCGATGCTGCCCGAAGCGCCGGGCCACCAGCGCCGCCTGGACATGATGCTGCGGCTCGGTGCCTACGGCGACGGTTTCGGTGCACGGGAGGGCCTCACGTTCGCCGATGTCCTGGCCGCCCCGCACGGCATCGACCTCGGTCCGATGCGCCCGCGTCTGCCCGGGGTGCTCCGCACCGCGTCGGGAAAGGTCGAGCTGGCACCGGAGCCGCTGATCGGGGACCTCGCCCGGTTGCGTGCCGCAGTCGACGCCGAACACGAGTCGGGCGATCCGTCGCTCTTCCTCGTCGGGCGCCGTCACCTGCGGTCCAACAACAGCTGGATGCACAACCTGCCCGCACTCACCGGCGGGACCAATCGCTGCACCCTGCAGATGCACCCGGACGATGCGGCGCGCCTGGGCATCGACGGCGTCGCGACGGTCCGCGGCGCGGGCGGGTCGCTGACCGTCCCGGTCGAGCTCACCACCGACATCAAGCCCGGAGTCGCCTCGATGCCGCACGGCTGGGGTCACGACGACGCCGAGGCCCGCCTCTCCGTGGCGGCCGCGGAACCGGGGGTCAACGTGAACATCCTCAACGACGGGACACGGCTCGACCCGCTCTCGGGGACCGTCGTCCTCAACGGCGTGCGGGTCGAGGTCGGTCCCGCCTGAATCGCTCGCGGTCGTCACCGCCCGTCAGGGGTGCCGGGGCCCGCCGTGCGTAGGGTTGAGTCCGCGACGCCCGACGGCGTCGTAGCAGCAGATCCGGATCGACAGGGGATGGAACGCACGTGCTCAACGAGGACTCGGGGACCGCGACGACCGACGGCTACGTGGTGAAGGTCCCGGTGCGATGGTCGGACATGGACGTCTATCAGCACATCAACCACGCCCGGATGGTCACGCTGCTCGAGGAGGCGCGTATCCCGTGGCTGTTCCTCGACGGCCGGCCCACCGCGCCGCTGCGGGACGGCTGCCTCGTGGCCGACCTGCACGTGAAGTACCAGGCACAGCTGCGGCACTCCGAGGGGCCGATCGAGGTGACCATGTTCGTCGAGCGCCTGCGCGCCGTCGACTTCACCGTCGGCTACGAGGTCCGCGCGGCCGGGGCCGATCCCGCATCGAAACCGGCGGTCGTCGCCAGCACCCAGCTCGTCGCCTTCGACGTCGCCGGCCAGCGCATCGCACGGCTCACCCCGGAACAGAAGGACTACCTGAACTCGTTCCGCCGCGGCGACGACACGTCCACGAAGCAGCACTGATGGAACGGTTCATCCAGATCGCGGAGTCGGATCGCTCCAACGCGTCGGCGTTCCTCGCCCATGCCCAACGGCTCGACGACGCCGCCGTCGTGCGCGTCGTCGCCCGCTCGGATGGACTCGTCGCACTCTGGACACACACCGGATTCGAGGTGCTCGCGACCCGTGCGGTCTTCGGGCAGCTGGCACCAGCCGACATCGTCTGCGACGCGGCATCGCTGCACGCCGCGCTCGCCGCGGCTCCCGCAGGCGCACCGGTAGATCCCGGATTCTCCCTCGACTCCGCCTGGCGCGGTGCACTTCCCGCATCCGTCGGCTACCGACACGTCGACGACGTGCCCGCCCGCAGCATCGTCGGCCTGGCGCGCGACGGCGCCCGCGTGGCGCGCGAGGAGGGAAGTGCTCACGGACCCGCCACGGGTGTGCTCGACCAGGGCGTGCTCGAGGTCTCGACCGAGGACGGTGCGCTGCGCGCGGTCGTCACCATGCGCTCGCTCTTCGCCTTGACCGGGATGGGTTTCCTCCGCGACCGCGACGGGCGCGCGGTCACCGAGAGCTCACCGGTCGAGGACATCGACGCCGCGGAACCGGTCCGGATCCGCTTGTCGGCGGCCTGGATTCGGGTCGACGCCCGATACGGTTCGGTGTACCAGCGGCGTCACCGTGACCTGTCGGTCACGGTTCTATAGAGGATTCTCAGACCAGCCAGGCGGCGGCGTCGGGCGGCAGCATGCCGTCAACCAGCGGCGAACTGATCAGCAGGAGCTCACCCGGCGGCAGCGGAACCGGGACCTCGCCGGCGTTCAGTGCGCAGATCAGGAATCCCTCCGACCGCCGGAAGGCCAGGCAGCCCTCCGGTGCCTCGTACCAGTCGATCGAGTCGCCGGCGAATTCCGGTCGGTTGTAACGTAATTCGATGGCCGCTCGGTACAGCGACAGCATCGAGCCCACGTCCTCGAGCTGTGCCTCGGCGGTGAGTGACCGCCACGACTCCGGCATCGGCAACCAGGTGTCGGCCGACGAGCTGAAACCGAACGGCGGCTCGGTACCCTGCCACGGCAACGGAACCCGACATCCGTCGCGGCCGCGTTCGGCGTGACCCGACCGTTCCCACACCGGATCCTGGAGGGCCTCTTCGGGCAGATCGTCGACGTTGGGCAGGCCGAGTTCGGAACCGTTGTAGAGGAAGATCGAACCGGGCAGGGCCATCTCGACGACGAGCATCGCCCGGGCACGGCGTGTCCCGCGGTCGAGATCGAGTTCGCCGGTCGCGGGATGGGCGGGGGCGTACCGGGTCACCTCGCGTGCGACGTCATGGTTCGACAGCGTCCAGGTGGGCGTCCCCGACACCGACAGGACCGCGTCGAGGGAGTTCTCGATGGCCTCTCGGATCGCCTCGGATTCGAAAGGGGCCTTGGCGAGTCGGAAGTTGAAGCCCAGGTGCAGTTCGTCGGGGCGCAGGTATTCGGCGAATCGCTCGTTGTCGTTCACCCAGATCTCGCCGACGTTCGCAGCGCCCGGGTACTCGTCGAGGACCTTGCGGATCTTGCGGTGGATGTCGTGCACCGCATAGTTGTTGAACCGCGGATCGTCGTCGTCGTTGGAGAGCAGCGCGGTCTTGGTCAGGTCCATGTCGGGCAGGTCGGCGGGCTTGGCCATCCCGTGCGCGACGTCGATGCGGAAACCGTCGACCCCGCGATCCAGCCAGAACCGTAGTGTCTTCTCGAGATCTTCGAAGACCTCGGGGTTCTCCCAGTTCAGGTCGGGCTGCTCGGCGGCGAAGATGTGGAGGTACCACTGTCCGGGGCTGCCGTCGGCCTCGGTGACCCGGGTCCACGACGGCCCGCCGAAGATGCTGTGCCAGTTGTTCGGTGGCTCGTCGCCGTTCTCGCCGCGACCGTCGCGGAAGATGTACCGGTCGCGTTCCGGACTGCCCGGGCCGGCGGCGAGTGCGGCCCGGAACCACTCGTGCTGATCGCTGGTGTGGTTGGGGACGAGGTCCATCGTCACCCGGATGTCGCGGGCGTGGGCCTCGGCGATGAGGGCGTCGAAGGTGGCGAGATCGCCGAAGAGCGGGTCGATGTCGCGCGGATCGGCGACGTCGTAACCGTGGTCTGCCATCGGAGAGGTCATGATGGGGCTGAGCCAGATCGCGTCGATGCCCAGCAGTTCGAGATATCCGAGTTTGCCGATGACACCGGCGAGATCGCCGACACCGTCGCCGTTCGCGTCGCAGAACGACCGCGGATAGATCTGGTAGAAGACCGCGGACTTCCACCACGTGGTGTCGGTCGGGTCCAGCTGGGGCACCGACACGGTGGCCGGTTCGACTCGTGCCGCGATGGTTTCGACCTCAGGGACGAAATCGGCGTCCGGGTCGAGTTCGGCATCCGCCTCGGCCTCGATGGCCTCGTCATCGAGGGCATCCGGATCGGTCGTCGAGGGATCGACGACTTCCGGGTCGGCGGCCTCGGCGTCTGTGGTTGCGCGATCGTCGATTTCGGGATCGTCGGCTGCCGCGGCGTCCTCGGTGGGGACGGCGCTCACAGCGTCGACGGTCTCGGCATCCGATGCGTCTCCGGCGATCTCGGGGGTGTTTCCCGACAAGTCACTCACGTTGCCCTCGGTACCCGTGGTCTCCGGTACGTCGGTGTGTGCGCCGTCGGTCTGACCCCCGTCAGATGGCTCGGCGGGGACAACATCTGGTGTCTCATCGCTCACCGTGGTCATTCTGCCTTACCTGAGTTTTCGGCGAGAAATCCTGGTCAATCGGCGCGTCGTGCGCGTGTCGAGAGTTCGGGTGGCGAAAAGCCGAGGGTTCCCGCGGATCTCAGATCGGTGAGTTCATCATCGACTGGGCGGCCATCTCCATGTAGTCGACGAGTGCCTGCCGATGCGGTGGGTCCAGGGTCTCGTCGTCGATCGAGGCGATCGCGGTGTGCATGCACCGCAGCCAGGCGTCGCGCTCGATCGGGCCGACGCGATAGGGGTTGTGGCGCATGCGCAGCCTCGGATGGCCACGCTCCTCGGAGTAGGTCCGCGGACCACCCCAGTACTGCTCGAGGAACATCCGCAGCCGTCGCTCGGCGGGGCCGAGATCCTCCTCGGGGTACAGCGGGCGCAGCACTTCGTCCTTGGCCACCTCGGTATAGAAGACCTCGGTGAGCCGATGGAACGTCTCCGCGCCGCCGATCTCCTCGTAGAAGCTCCGCGGGGTCGGGTCGGGGGAGTTGCCGGATTCGCCAGTCACAGCCGCCATTGTCCCTACGACCGAGGGGTGCCTCAACGTCGCGTGCCGCCGGCGGGTCCGATCGAGGTGTCTTGCGGCGGATTCTCGCTGCACGACGCCGGCGTCCGTGGTGAACTTGTGCAGGTCAACCCGTTCACGCAGGCCTGGCGGGAGGTCGAATGACGCACCGGTCACATCACCAGACGAGCGAGGTGAGGCGGCTGCACGGAGGTGCCGCCTCGCCGGCGGCCGGGTCACGGTCGTGGACGCGCCGCCGGGTGCTGCTGCTCAACGCCACCTATGAGCCCCTGAGCGCGGTCACCATCCGCCGCGCCGTCGTCCTGATCCTGCGTGGCCGCGCCGACCTGGTCCACGCCGACGAATCCGCAGGCGCGTTCCACTCGGCCGCGACGGAGGTCGCGGTGCCGACGGTGATCCGGCTGCGGAACTACGTACGGGTCCCGTACCGCGCGACCGTCCCGATGACCCGCGCGGCGCTGATGCATCGAGACCGGTTCCGGTGCGGATACTGCGGCAAACACGCCACCACCATCGACCACGTCGTGCCGCGCAGTCGGGGCGGGGCGCACAACTGGGAGAACTGCGTCGCCTGCTGTGCGTCGTGCAATCACCGCAAGGCCGACCGCCTGCTCAGCGAGCTCGGCTGGACCCTGCGGAACCGGCCGGTCGCACCGAAAGGCCGGCACTGGGGGCTCATCGCCGCGGTCAAGGACATCGATCCGGCGTGGATGCAGTACATCGACGCCGGGGCTGCCTGAGGTGCGGGATCATTGCTGGAGAACTCCGCTCGGGCACTGTCTACGACGCGCTGTAGGGGTCGCTGCACCGGGCCGTGTGATGTGGGCTAGATTGATCAACGATGACCTGTGCCGACAACCGGCCGGGTCCGGCGCGACCATCGAAAGGGTGACATGGACAGCCTGATCGTCCCCATCGGAGTGCCAGTCACGATCGTGACGGTGCTCTTCGTCGTGCTCTGCGTTGTCGCGATGGTGTTCTCCGGCGGGGTCAAGTACCCGGAGGTCAAGGAGTACACCCTCGATCAGCAATGGGAGCATGCACCGCTTCTCTTCAGTGCCACCGACATCGAACCGATGGCACTTCCGCGGCACGCGGAACCCGGCGACGTTGATGGGAGCTCGGCAAGTGGCAAGTGGTGAGGTTTCGCACGCGAACGTGAGTGCAGAGGTCGCGGCCCGTTCGGCTGCCGAGCTGCCGCTCGGCGCCGTGATCACCAACAGCGGACGCATCTCGGCGGCCCGCTACCCGGGTGACGCACCGACGACGCCGCCCTTCAGCAAGAAGGACCTGATCGCCCTCGACGACACCCTGAAGGCCGCGAGCGAGAAGGCTCTCGTGCGCTTCTCGGTCTACATCGGGGATCTCGACGGTGACCTCGACGCGAGCGCCCGCGCCGTTCTGGCGAAGGCTCCCGAGCCCGCCCACGGCACGCTGATCGCGGTGTCGCCGAACACGCGCGACGTCGTCATCGTCTCCGGTAGCGAGGTGTCGAGCCGCGTCAACGACCGCGTCGCCGCACTCGGCGTCACCGCCGCGGTCACTGGCTTCCGTCAGGGCAACCTGATCGACGGCCTCATCGCGTCGCTGCGTGTCATGGCGACTGCCGCCGCCGGAGGCTAGTCCCCGCAGACCACGAAGAAGGCCGCTCCACCTCTCGGTGGGGCGGCCTCTTTCGTGTTCGAGGACTGTCGGATCAGCGATACATGCGGACCAGGGGACAGGTGAACGGATCGCGATCGGAGAGCCCGACCTGGTTGAGGTAGCGGATGACGATTGCGTAGGACCCGATGAGCGAGGTCTCGGTGTACTGCACGCCGTGCCGTGCGCAGTGGGCCCGGACCAGCGGCTGCACCTTCGCGAGGTTGGGTCGCGGCATGCTCGGGAACAGGTGGTGTTCGATCTGGTAGTTGAGCCCGCCCATCATGAAGTCGGTGACCGGACCGCCGCGGATGTTGCGCGACATCAGCACCTGCCGGCGCAGGAAGTCCACACGCATGTCCTTCGGAACCAACGGCATACCCTTGTGGTTCGGCGCGAACGAACCGCCCAGCAGGAGCCCGAACACCGCGAGCTGCACGGCGATGAACGCGACCGCGAGTCCGGGCGACATCACGAGGAACGGAACCGCGACGCCGAGGAGCAGGCGCAGCAGGATCAGCGAGATCTCGACGGCACGGTGCGGGACGGCGGTGCGTGCGGCGAGACCCTGGAGGCTCGCGACGTGGAGGGCGGCGCCCTCGAGTGTCAGCAGCGGGACGAAGAACCACCCCTGACGTCTGGTGAACCAGCCGTAGAGGCCCGTCCGCTCCTCGGCGATCGCCGGCACGAAGGCGATGGGGCCGTCGGCGATGTCGGGGTCGATGCCCACCTGGTTGGGGGCCTTGTGGTGACGGTTGTGCTTGTTCCGCCACCAGTGGAAGGAGAGACCCGCGCCCGCGGCGGCGAGAATCCGCGCGTTCCACTCGTTGGCGCCGGCGGAGGCGAACATCTGGCGGTGGGCGCCGTCGTGTCCGAGGAAGCCGAACTGGGTGCTCACCACGGCCAGGAGAGCCGCGGGCACGATCTGCCACCAGGTGTCGCCGAGCAGGACCACCGCCGTCCAGATCCCGACGAACGCGAGGACGGTCAGGGCGATCCGGGCGATGTAGAACCCGCGCCGACGGTCGAGCAGTCCTGATGCGCGGACCTCCGCGGCGAGTTCGGTGTAGGAACTCACGAACTTCGTGTCACGCGCATGCGACACAGCTGAAAGGGACAAGAGTGCGTACCTCTGGCCTTCTGATTGTTGCCAGGTACGCCGGAGAGATCAGCTTTCGGAACTGAGGCGCGTCACGAGAGACATGAACCGGAATTGCGATGCATCAAGGGGCGAGTCCCATCATGCCACGCTTCCGTGCGACGGGCCCGGCCCGCGTCGTCGTCGTGCGGGCCGGGCCTGCTCAAGACTCCGCTCAGGATCGCGGTGCGGAGGCCTCGAGCACCTTCTCGTGGGCTCCGGTCCCGGCCGAGTCGAGGTCGTCGTCGACCATGTTCGACTCGTCGAACGGAATGCGACCGGCGAGCACCTCGTCGACCTGGTGCTTGTCCATCGTCTTGGTCCAGGAACCGACCAGCAGAGTCGCCACCGCATTGCCGGAGAAGTTGGTGACCGCGCGCGCCTCGGACATGAACCGGTCGATACCGACGATCACGCCCACGCCCTCGAGCATCTCCGGGCGGTGCGCCTGCAGTCCGGCGGCGAGCGTCGCGAGTCCCGCGCCGCTGACGCCGGCGGCGCCCTTCGACGCGATGATCATGAACGCGAGCAGACCGATCTGCTCGCCGACCGACAGCGGGTCGCCCATCGCGTCGGCGATGAAGATCGAGGCCATCGTCAGGTAGATGGCGGTGCCGTCGAGGTTGAACGAGTACCCGGTGGGCACCACGACACCGACGGTCGTCTTCTCGACGCCGAGGTGTTCCATCTTGGCGATGAGACGCGGCAGCGCCGATTCCGACGACGACGTCGCGAAGATCAGCAGGTATTCGCGGGCCAGGTAGCGGACCAGACGGAAGATCGAGACCCCCGCGACGGTGCGGAGGAGCACGCCGAGCACGCCGAAGACGAAGACCAGGCAGGTGAGGTAGAAGGCCAGCATCAGGATCGCCAACTGCTGTACGGCCGCCCACCCGGTCTGGCCGACGACGTTCGCGATCGCGCCGAAGGCACCGATCGGAGCGACCCACAGCACCATGGTCAGCACCTTGAAGACCAGCTTCTGGAAATAGGAGACCGCGGTCAGGATCGGCTCGCCGGTGCGTCCCATCGCCTGGATCGCGAATCCGACGAGGAGCGCGACGAACAGAGCCTGCAGGACGCTGCCGTCGGTGAGGGCCGAGAGCATCGACTCCGGGATGATGCCCTGGATGAAGTCCATGGTGTCGCCCGATTCGTGGGCCTCCTTGGCGAGTTCCTCACCCTTGTCCGACATCGACGAGATGTTCAGGCCCTCACCGGGCTGGATGAGGTTGCCGACGACCAGTCCGATCGCCAGCGCAACCGTCGACATGATGAGGAAGTAGACGAACGCCAGACCACCCACCTTGCCCACCGTCGCGGCCTTGCGGACCGATCCGATGCCCAGCACGATCGTGCAGAAGATGACCGGCGCGATCATCATCTTGATGAGGCTGACGAACATGGTGCCCAGGACGCCGAGGTTCTTGCCGACCTCGGGGGCCACGAGACCGACGACGACGCCGGCGACCACCGCGATGATGACCGCGATGTAGAGCCAGTGTGTGCGGTCGCGCTTGGCCTGTGGGGCCTCGGCCTCCGCCGCCTCGTCACCGGCCTTCGGATATACGTTCATCGGCGATTCTCTCCTCGTGTACCGGGAACATGGGCGATTAGGATTGTGAACCGACCAGGTGACCACCGTCACGGTTCTGTTCATTACGTTCACCGCTGCCGGGAATAGCCCGATATGGGCCTTGCCAACCACGGCACGGCGAGTCACCACGGTCGGGACACGGATGAGGGGCGAGCATGCGGTGGTTCCCGCGGACGCTGGCCGGCCAGGTGGCGGCGCTCGCGCTGGTCGTCGTGGCGGTCGTGGTCGTGGCGGGGAGTGTGCTCGCGGCGATCGACGCGCGCGTCGACGGGGACCGGGCCGCCCGCGACGAGGTCACCGCGGTCGCGGTCAGCCTCGCCCAGGCGCCCTCGACGGTGTCCGCGCTCACCTCGCCGGACCCGAGCGCGATCCTGCAGCCGGTCACCGACCGGATCCGTCGGGAGACGGGCATGGCCTTCATCACCGTGCTGGGACCCGACCGGACGCGCTACACCCACACCGACCCGTCCCTGATCGGTGCGCCCTACATCGGCAGCGTCGACGCGGCTCTGCGCGGCGAGACGATCACCGAGACCTACACCGGCACCCTCGGTCCGTCGACCCGGACGATCACGCCGGTCCGGGGTCCCGACGGCCGGATCGTCGGCATGGTCGCCGCCGGCATCACCCAGCGTTCCCTGACGTCGACCTGGCGCGGGGAGCTCCCTCGGATCGCCGTCACCGCCCTCGCTGCCCTGCTGACGGCGGCCGCCGGCGTCTGGTGGATTCGACGACGCCTGTTGCGGCAGACCGGCGGACTCGCCCCGGACGACCTGCGCCTGATGTACGACCACCACGACGCGGTGCTGCGTGCGGTCCGCGAGGGCCTGATCGTTGTCGAGGACGGTCGGCCGGCGCTGGTCAATGCCGAGGCGCAACGCCTGCTCGGCATCGGAACCGACACGCCCGCACGCGAACTGCCGGACTTCCTGCGCGGGGACGGGGTCTCCGACGAGCTGCACGCCGAGGGCGGACGGGTGTTGCTCGTCAGCCGCTCGCCGGTGTCCGGGCGACGCGGCTCGTTGGTCGTCACGATCCGCGACCGGACCGAATTGGCCGAGGCCATGGGAGAGTTGGATTCGATGACCCGATTCGCCGAGGCACTCCGCTCCCAGGCGCACGAGTCGGCGAACCGGCTGCACACGCTGGTCGCACTGGTCGAGATGGGACGGCCGGAAGAGGCGGTCCGACTGGCGACCACCGAACTCGAACTGTCCCAACACCTCATCGACCGGATGACCCATGCGGTCGCCGAGCCGGCGCTCGTCGCGTTGCTCCTCGGGAAGAGTGCGCAAGCTGCCGAACGGGGAATTGCGTTCTCGCTCACCGAGGATTCCCAGGTGAGTGACGAGGCCACCCAGATCCTGTCACCGCGCGAGATGATCACCGTCGTGGGGAACCTCGTCGACAACGCCCTCGACGCCTGCGATCCGATCGATCCGTGGGTCGAGGTCGGGGTCATCGGGGACCACGATGCACTCGAGATCGTCGTCGCCGACAGCGGTCCCGGGATGGACGACGAGCTGTTCGGTCGCGCCACCGCCCGTGGCTATTCCACCAAGTCCGGCGGCGACGAGGCCGGGCGCGGACTCGGCCTGGCCCTCGTCGCGCAGGTCGTTGCTCGACACCGGGGGACGTTGACCGCCGAGAACACCTACGGTTCGGTGGTCACGGTGCGTATCCGGGCGGAGTCGTCAGGGGCAGTGGTGACCGGGTGATCCGCGTTCTGATCGTGGAGGACGAGCCGGTGATCGCCGAGGCGCACCGCGACTACCTCGCACGCATCGGCGGATTCGAGGTCGTGGGCGCGGTGACCACCGCGCAGGAGGCGTTGCGCGCCGCGCGGACTCATGGCGTCGACCTGGTGCTGCTCGACCTCGGTCTTCCCGACGCCCGGGGCACCGACCTCGCCTCCGCCCTGTCCGGGGTGCGTCCGGCCCCAGACGTCGTCGCCATCACCGCGCAGCGGGATCTGCCGACCGTGCGCGCCGCGATGTCGCGCGGGGTGCTGCTCTACCTGCTCAAACCGTTCACGTTCGCGGCCTTCCGGGACAAGATCGAGCAGTATCTGCGTTACCGGGAGGCGTTGACCGGCGAGGCGGAGGCGGTCAGTCAGCGCGACGTAGACCGGGCACTGGCCGAGTTGCGTTCCGGCGATCACCGACGGACGGCGAAGAAGGGTTCGGCACCGCAGACCGAGGATGCGGTGTGTCGTGCCGTGCGGGACAGTGCCGACGGGCTCACCGCATCGGAAGCGGCTCGCGCGCTGGGATCTTCGCGGGTCACGGCATGGCGATATCTGGAACGACTCGCCGACGACGGCGTCCTCGACCGCGACACCCAGTACGGCTCGGCCGGCCGGCCGCAGGTGCGGTATCGGTGGAGGCGGGCCCGCAGGTGAGCGCCATCGGTACGCGGCATGGCGTTGGTGCTGGACAAACGGCGTAGACTGAATTTCGTCGGGTTGCACGCCGAGAGAATCACTGTTGGCGGCCCCGGTCACTTCGGCCGCATCCAGACGGCGACCGAGTCAGGCGAATGCCATGATCACCACCACTCGAATTCTCGACTCGCTTCCGCGCAGCCGCCTCTTCGGGCACATACGCGACTATCACCGCGCCCGACCGGGTCACTCATCGAGGCCTCAGACAATCGTGAGCGGGATCCAAGAGCAGGATTCGCGCGACGTGCCGGGCGACCTGCTCGCCGAATGGGATGTCCAGTTCCATCCCGCGACCAGCGCGGATACGAACGATACGAGCGAAGTCGTCGGTGACGTCCTCGCTTGCCGGACCCTCCGGCGGGACCGTCATTCACGGACTGCGGTTCTCGAAGCCGACTCGCACCCGGTGATCCTGCTCGCCACAGATGTTCTCAAGGTCCGCGCCGGGGACGTCTGGGAAAAGGTGATGAGGACTGTCGAGGGTGGCGGAACCCTGTCAGATGTTCTGTTCGAAAACCAGAGACGGGAACCCTGATGTCCGCACGCCTCGATCTACCTCCCATTGCCCGCCGGCTCAACGAGCGACTCCTCGCGCACTCCCGGGCCGGCCGAACCGATGACGACACCGCGGCCATGGTCGGTGACCTGCGTTCCCTGATCGTCGACGCGGTGACCGAGCTGGAGAATGACGTGATCATCAGCAATGACCGATCTCGCAGTGCCGCAAAGCAATCGATTGGTACAGCGGTCCCCTCCGAACTCGCCGGGAGCCGGAACAACCCGGCGGTCCCGGATCCAAGAAGAGAGCTGATGTCATGACAGTCATCATCGGAGTCATCATCCTGGTCGCCGCGGTGATCGCGACGGCGGCCGGTTTTCTCGCCAACAACGGCAGTGCGAACGGTCTCGCACCTGACAGTTTCGCCGTCTTCGGCTACCACGTGAGCGGAACCACGGGTGCTCTTCTACTCCACGGTGTGGTGTTGGGAGCGCTCGGCATGCTGGGGTTGGCCATGATCCTGGTGGGGGCGAGGCGGTCCTCGCGCCGCGGGCACGTCGCGCGCCGCGACCTCAAACGGTCCGAGCAACGCGTCGCCGCCCTCGACCACGACCGGGCGGAGAACGCGAACGGCCCGGCGAACACAGTCGCTGTAACGTCGTCGAACCGGTCGCGCCACGCTCCGCGTACCTGGCGCCACCCGTTGGGTAGCAGGGCGTGAACGCGCCGACCGCGCATCCGCCTCGCCGGTTGCGGTTGCGGCTCAAGCCCGCCGATTCGGTTCGGGGGGCAGTCGATGGCGCGTGGTGGCCGCGAACACGCGACCTGGCAACGGAGCTCCCGGATATCGCACAAGCACTCGACACCCGGTTGCCGCGGCTCGAACGGGTCGGCTACCGGATCGCCGACTGGGATACCCAGCCGAACCGGAAGGTTGGGGTCGACGGCCGGTCGGTGCACTTGGAGGGCTTCACCACGTGGGCGCCCGGCGAAGTTCGATTCTCTTGTCCGAGCGGGACACTGACGCTTGCCGTCCTCGGTCCGGAGACAGATCCGGACGCGGCGCACCGGATGATGATGCGTGCTGCCGAACGGACCAACACCCAGTCCGCGGAGACTCTCATCGCATCGGCGGCTGTCGCCGACGGACACCGGACCGGTCACGCCCCACCGGCGTGGGACACCCCAAGAGACGACGACACCGATCGGTTGATCGGGCGCAGACTCCAGGTGAGCCGATGGGGCGAGGCCGATTCGTTGAAACCTCAGCCCTGCGCGTCGAACTCGCGTGCACGCAGCGAACGCGCCACGCCGTCGCGGCCTTCGGAGATCAGCCGCTTGAGGGCAGGCGGATGATCACCCGCGACGAACTCCTCGGCGAGGTCGAGGGCATGCTGCGTCATCGCCCAGCTCGGGTAGAGGCCGACGACGACTGTCTGGGCGACCTCGCTCGAACGGCGTGCCCACACCTCGGGGATCGCCTCGAAGTACTTCTCGAGGTACGGCTCGAGCAGTTCGCCCTGGCCCGGACGTGCAAAGCCCTCGATCATGGTGCGGGTGTAGATGTTCGACAGCGAATCGTCGTCGATCGCCTGTGACCACGCGTCGGCCTTGGCCTCGGGGAGCGGTCGCGACGAGCGTGCCGCGGCGGCCTGCCGGGTGCCGGTGGCGGTGTTGTCGCGCTGGGCCTCCGCGTCGATGGTCGGGGTCGAGGCGGCGTCGGCATCGATCGCACCGGCGGTTGCCAGCGCGCGCACCAGCTTCCACCGGAGGTCGGTGTCGACGGCCAGGCCGTCCAGACCCTGCTCGGCCGGGTCCGCGCCATCGAGAAGTGCTCGTGCCACGTCGACCTGGTCGTCGTTGAGCCTGCCGGCCAGCCAGGTGTTGACGAAGGCGAGCTGGTGGTCGGAGCCCGCGTCGGCACCCCGGGCGAGTTCCAGCAGCCGGGCGCTGAACGCGGGCCGACCGGTCGAGGACACCCAGGCGGGGTCGGCGTAGGACTCGATCGCGGTGGTCGCCTGCATCAGGACACGCTGCACCACACCGATCTCGGTCTCCGATGCGATCCCGCGTTGCACGAGTTCGACGAAGTCGCGGGCGCGCATCTCGGCCTGGCGGGTCATCTCCCACGCCGCCGACCACACCAGGGTGCGCGGCATGGAGTCGGTGATGTCGCCGATGCGGGCGGTCGCGGTCGCCAGCGACTCGGGGTCGAGACGGATCGACGCATAGGTGAGGTCGCCGTCGTTGAGCAGCACCAGGTCCCCGCGGTTCACGCCGACGAGGTCGGCCACGTCGGTGCGCTCACCCTCGACGTCGAGTTCGACGCTGTGGGTCTGTTCGATGGCGCCGGAACCGTTGTCGGCGTAGATGCCGACGCGGAGCCGGTGCACACGGGTCTCGCCTGCGCCCGGGGCAGCGCCGTCCTGGACGATGGTGAACCGGGTGAAGGCCCCGGACTCGTCGATCTCGAAGTCGGGTCGCATGACATTGATACCGGTGGTACGCAGCCACTGGTCGCCCCAGTCCGACAGATCACGACCGGACGACTTCTCCAGTGCGCCGAGCAGATCGGTGAACGTCGCGTTGCCGAACTTGTGGGCGGCGAAGTAGTCGCGCAGACCGGCGAGGAAGTCGTCCACGCCGACGTAGGCGACGAGCTGCTTGAGCACCGACGCGCCCTTGGCGTAGGTGATGCCGTCGAAGTTGACCTCGACGGCGGCGATGTCGGGGATGTCGGCGGCGACCGGGTGGGTCGAGGGCAGCTGATCCTGCCGGTACGCCCAGGACTTCTCGACGTTGGCGAACGTCGTCCAGGCGTTGGTGTACTCGGTGGCCTCCGACTGGCAGAGCACCGAGGCGAAGGTGGCGAAGGACTCGTTGAGCCACAGGTCATCCCACCACTGCATGGTGACGAGGTCGCCGAACCACATGTGCGCCATCTCGTGGAGCACGGTCTCGGCGCGACGCTCGTAGAGGTACTTGGTGACGCGCGACCGGAAGACGTAGTCCTCCAGGAAGGTCACCGCGCCGGCGTTCTCCATCGCGCCCGCGTTGAACTCGGGCACGAACAGCTGGTCGTACTTGCCGAAGGCGTAGGGGATGCCGAAGTTCTTGTGGTAGAAGGCGAATCCCTGCTTGGTCTCGGTGAAGAGCCGGTCGGCGTCCATGTGCTCGGCCAGCGAGGCACGGCAATAGATGCCCAGGGGAATGTCACCGTGGTCGTCGGAGTAGACGTCGGTCCACTCGGCGTACGGCCCGGCGATCAGCGCGACAAGGTAGGTGCTCATCGGCGCGGTCTCGCGGAAGCGGTGGATACCCGGCTCGGCGGCGGTGGTCTCGACGTGTGCCGCGTTCGAGATGACCTTCCAGTCCTCCGGTGCGGTGACCGTGAGCGTGTAGGTGGCCTTGAGATCGGGCTGGTCGAAGCAGGCGAACATGCGCTTGGCGTCGGCGGTCTCGAACTGGGAGTACAGGTACACCGAGTCGTCGGACTGGTCGACGAAACGGTGAAGGCCCTCACCGGTGTTCGAGTAGGCGCAGTCGGCGACCACGGTGAGGGTGTTCTCCGCGGCCAGCCCGGGCAGGGCGATGCCGACGGATTCGTCGAAGCCGGAGACGTCGAGTTCGACGCCGTTGAGCGTCGCGGAGTGCAGCGTCGGTGCGACGAGGTCGATGAAGGTCTCGGCACCCTCGGTCGCGGTGAACGTGACCGTCGTGGTGGATCGGAACGTCTGGGTGCCGGGCGCACCGTTCCCGTCGGTGAGGTCGAGTTCGATCTGGTAGTTCGACACGTCGACGATCGCGGCGCGCTCGCGGGCCTGGTCTCTGGTGAGGTTCGGGGCAGTCACGCAGGCCAGCTTATAGAGATCGGCGGTGCTCAGCCGTCCGACAGCAGATCGGCGGGCTGAAGGATCGCGGTGGCGAGTGCGGTGAGCGCGTCGGAGATATCCGGTCGCGCGCGCAGTTCCGGCGACTGGACGATGTCGCCGGTCACGCCGATGAACGCGCGGGTGAGGCCTGCGGCGTCGCCGTCGGAGAGTTCGGGCGAACGGGCGCGGATGGCGGTGGCCCATTCGGCGATGTATGCGCGCTGGGCCGAACGCAGTGCGTCCTGGTCGGCCTCGGACAGGTATACGAGGTCGCGGGTGAAGACGGAGATGATCCGTCCGTGCACGCCGAGCGCGTACTCCACGTGCAGTGAGATCAGCACGTCGAGGGCGTCGTGGGGCTCGACGCCGTCGAGGGTGTGGGCCGTGAGGAAGAGCGTGCCCTCGAGGGCGCGGAACAGGATCGCGCGCAGAACCTCGGTCTTGCCCGGGATCTGCTGGTAGAAGGTGGCGACCGAGATGTCGGCCGCCCGCGCGATGTCGTCGATCCGGACGTCGTGGAAACCCCGCTCGGCGAACAGGCCGGTGGCCGCATCGAGGATGCGCTCGTGCCGGTCGGCGGGGCGTCGGATGGGCAACGACGGGGGCGAGGCATCGGGGCCGGCCGCGGGCACCTCGCAGTCGTCGATCGACCGGGCGATGGCCCGCTGGATCTGCATCACTCGCGCGGGCGGCATCGACCCGCGGATCACCGAGGTGTTGGAGTACAGGCTCAGGACGGCGAAGCCGAGCAGGCGGGCGTCGGCGTCCGGTAGGTCGGGTCGCACGGCGGCGACCTTGTCGGCGATGTAGTCGCCGTACTTGGTGAAGTAGCCCCGCATCTCCGCGAGTTGTGTGGGCTGTAGGTGTCGTTGCTCGCGGCGCCAGAGGATGGACACGTCGTGGTTGGCGGTCATGTCCCCGAGACGATCGAGGAAACGCCACAGCTGGGCCTCCGGCGTCTCGCCGTCACCGTCGGCCTCGCGCACGAGCTGGTCCACCAGGTCTACCTGGGTCAGCAGCGCCTGCACGAGGATGTCGTGCTTACCGGGGAAGTGCCGGTACACCGCGGGACCGGTGAGACCCACCGCGGCACCGATCTGCTCGATGCTGACGTTGCGGTACCCGTAGTCCTGGAAGAGGATCGTCGCCGCCCGGACGATCTGCTCGGCCCGGAGCCCCCGGGGGTTCGCCCGCGCACCCGCCGAACCGGGACCGGAGCCCGGATCATGCGGCGTCGACGACATGACGTTTCCTCTCCGAGAACGGTGGCTGATCCGGACGTGCTCATCCGACCGGGCTCCTCCCCAGGAACCGTAACCGGATCCGGCGCAGATTTTCGCAGCTCACATCACAAACCGGGAACAGCCCGACGCGGGCCGATGTTGAGCACGGGTGACGGTGCCGCCGGTACGGTCGAGATCGATCACCACTTCTGAGAGGACGTCGACGATGTCAGAGCAGGGCCAGTCCACCACCGATCGGGTCGATTTCTGGTTCGATCCGCTCTGCCCGTGGTGCTGGATCACCTCCCGGTGGATCCTCGAGGCCGAGAAGGTCCGTCCGATCGACGTGAACTTCCACATCATGAGTCTCGCCGTCCTCAACGAGGGCAAGGACATCCCCGACGAGTATCGCGAGGCCCTGAAAAACGCCTGGCGTCCGGTCCGGGTGATCGCCGCCGCGGCAGCGGAGAAGGGCGACGAGATCCTCGCACCCCTCTACGCAGCGATGGGCACCCGGATTCACAACGAGGGGATCAAGGACTTCGACGAGGTCATCGCCGGCGCGCTCGCCGAGCTCGGCCTCGATGCCGCGCTGGCCGAGGCCGCCGGCTCCGAAGAGTTCGACGAGGCCATCCGCAAGAGCCACCACGAGGGTATGGACAAGGTCGGCGACGACGTCGGCACCCCGACGATCCATGTGAACGGTGTCGCCTTCTTCGGCCCTGTGCTGTCACGCATCCCGCGCGGCGAGGACGCCGGCAAGGTGTGGGACGGGGCGCTCGCCCTCGCCTCCTACCCGCACTTCTACGAGCTCAAGCGCAGTCGCACCGAGGATCCCGAATTCGACTGAGTAACAGTCCGCATCGCCCCCCGGCAAGCCGCTTCTCGAACCCCTGCTCAGAACCTGGGCGGGGGTTCGATGCCGTTCGGGAGCGAACCGGCCGGGACCGTCGCGGGGTGTGCCGGTGGTGGCACGGCCACGACGTTGCCGCTGCCGATGCCGCGCACGATCCGGCGTGGCCGTAGCAGCATCGCGCCGGCCCGGGTGCGGTCACGGAGTGCGGCCGCCCGCCAGGTCAGGACGGGATGGGTCGAGATCGCGTTGACCAGGTGCACGAAGAACCCGCGTTCGTGGGTCGCACGGTCGGCGAACTGATCGAAGTCGACCGCGGACAGCATGTACTTGCCGGCGGCCAGGACGCCGATCGCACTTGGAGCTCCCGCCGGCTTCGCGTAGTAGCCGTAGTTGTCGGCGGTGTACTCCTGCGCTCGTGACAAGGCGCTGCCGAGCAGAGGGATGTTGGTGCCGAAGACCGTTGCCAACTGACGCCAGTACGACGTGTGTCCGGCCGCGATGTGCCCGACCTCGTGGCCGATGATGAACTCCAGCGCCTCCGGGCTCCGCGCGGCGCCGCCGACCTCGAACAGGTCGGAGTACACGACGACGAACCGGCGGAATCCGTGGCCGGAGGCGAAGGCGTTGATCTGCCCGTTCCCGAGGACCACGTAGGCGTCGGGTACGTACTCCAATCCGTAGCGGGCGGCGGCCTCGACCACCATCCGGTAACCCTCCGGGAACTGGGTCGGCGTCATCTGCACGCCGTTCACGCGCGGCGTCGCATAGGTGAGACCGCGGATCACGAACAGCAGGAGCGGAAATGCCAAGGCGGCCAGCAGGATCTGGTCCAGCATGCCGAGGGCGACGAGGAGGATGATCGCCGCGTATCCCACCGTCGTGGTGAGGATGACGAGGACGAGGACCGGGATCTCCCACGGATGCAGCTGCGGGCGTGCGGCGAAACGAGCCGCGCGAAGCCAGCGTCGTGACGGGTCGGGGGGTGTCTCCGGGAGCGGGTCGGCGACCCCGGGCACGTTCGGGATCGGGTTCGGCAACGCTCGGGGGATGGGCGCAGGCGTGTCCACGCCCTCAATCTATAGTGGCGCCATGCGTGTCTATCTCGGTGCCGACCATGCCGGATTCGAACTCAAGAACCAGATCGCCGACCATCTGACGGCGAACGGACACGAGGTGGTGGACTGTGGCGCCCACGTTTACGACGCCCTCGACGACTACCCGGCCTTCTGCATCGACGCCGCCGCCCGGACCGTCGCGGACCCCGGCAGCC
Organism: Gordonia rubripertincta; assembly: GCF_038024875.1. Taxonomy (NCBI): domain Bacteria; kingdom Bacillati; phylum Actinomycetota; class Actinomycetes; order Mycobacteriales; family Gordoniaceae; genus Gordonia; species Gordonia rubripertincta. The sequence continues at coordinate 4,574,460 of NZ_CP136136.1, read as the reverse complement.
TGGGCATCGTGCTCGGCGGCAGCGGCAACGGTGAGCAGATCGCCGCGAACAAGGTGCCCGGTGCCCGTTGCGCCCTGGCCTGGAGCGTCGAGACCGCGCAGCTCGCACGTCAGCACAACAACGCCCAGCTGATCGGCATCGGCGGGCGCATGCACTCCACCGAGGAAGCCCTCGCCATCGTCGACGCCTTCCTGGCCACCGAGTGGTCGGATGAGGCGCGCCACCAGCGCCGCATCGACATCCTCGCCGAGTACGAGCGCACCGGCGTGGCGCCCGAGGTCCCGCAGCCGCCGGCCTGATCGGTGCCCGAAGGTCATACGCTGCACCGGCTCGCCCGCCGGCAACAGCGACTCTTCGGTGGCCGCCCGGTTCGGGTGACCAGCCCCCAGGGGCGGTTCGCCGACGGTGCGGCCGCCGTCGACGGGATGACCTTCCACGCCGCGGAGGCGTGGGGCAAACATCTGCTCCATCGCTACCGCGACGGTCGTACCGAGCGGATGGTGCACATCCACCTCGGCCTCTACGGCGCCTTCACCGAGCTGACGGCGCCGCTACCGGAGCCGGTCGGACAGGTCCGGCTGCGCATCGAGACCGAGGACACCGGCACCGACCTGCGCGGCCCGACCGCGTGTGAGATCTACCACCCTGCCGATCTCGACGCGTTGATCGCCCGTCTGGGTCCCGACCCCCTCCGGCGCGACGCCGACCCGGAGCGCGCCTGGGCGGCGATCTCGCGGTCGTCGCGTCCGATCGGCGCGCTGCTCATGGACCAGAAGGTCATCGCGGGTATCGGGAACGTCTATCGCGCCGAAGTCCTCTTCCGTGCCGGGATCGACCCCATGCGCCCCGGAAAAAGTCTTCTCCGAAGCGAATTCGACGAGATGTGGACCGACCTGGTGGCGCTGATGAAAGTGGGCGTACGTCGCGGCCGGATCCATGTGATCCGGCCCGAGGACGACCATGGGGCACCGGCGTATGCGACGAATCGGCCGCGGACCTACGTCTACCGCCGGGCAGGGGAGCCGTGTCGCATCTGTGGCACCCCGGTCCTGCTCGCCGAACTCGAGGCCCGCAAGCTCTACTGGTGTCCGGTTTGCCAGACGTGATGCTCCCCTCAAAAGATGTATGGATAGGCGAACCTCAGTAACATCGCGGGAGTTCGGGATGCACGGCATCCGCGTCGGAGTCTGGTGGGGTAAGCGTGTCGATCGCCGAGGAATCGCGTGTCCATGCCGGCCTTATTTCGCGCGGCGAGGTGTCGCCACTGAAGGACGTACCGTTCCACGGCGCCTCCGATGCGCCGATCACCCGACGCGTTCTCGCCGGCGGCAATCTGTTCCCCGAGGCCGAGAAGCGCGTGGTCGCCCACGAGATGCGAGCCGTCTCGGCCGCGAGCCGGGACTACTGCGAACCCCACGTGCACGACTGCCCCGAGATCAACATCCTCCTCTCGCTCGACCACCTGGTCTACGAGATCACCCTGGGCGACGAGTCGTACGTGGTGGAGGCACCGGCGAGTATCTACATCCCGGCCGGCCTGACCCACAGCGCGAACGTGATCGAGGGGAGTGGTTTCTTCATCGCGATCATCGAGACCGCGGACTACGTAGCGAAGCCGCCGCCTGGCACCACCTTCTGACCTCCGTTCTCCCCGAGGCCCCCAGAGGATCTCAGCGAACCCACAGCGTCGCCTGACGTCCGTTCACATGTGCGGTCGTCACGATGGATGAGGTGTACAGAGACGAGCAGACCCCCGACGACGCCCTCGGAGACGTTGATCGACCGGGGATCACCGTCCTCGTGGTCGGCGGAACCGGCGAGTCGTACCCGGGTGATGCCCGCACCGAGGTCACCGGCCTTCTCGCGGGTGTGACCGACGAACTCGACGATCGGTTCTCCTGCCGTTGGGTCGCCTATCCGGCGAGCTACGGCCCGGCGCCCCATCCCGGCGGCATGAGCTTCGCCGACAGTGTGGCGATCGGTGCCCGGCGATTGTCCGAGCTGCTCGAGCGGACCGCGGGATCGGTTGCGCTGCTGGGATATTCGCAAGGGGCAGTGGTGATCCGGACGGCGCTCGCCGAACTGGGGGCACGTCGTCACCCGGTCGTCGGCCGAGTGCTCGGCGTCGGACTCGTCGCGGACCCGCACCAGCCGCCGGGAGTCGTACCCGGATGTGACGGATGGGGTGTCGCGGGTCCCGGGGAACAGCTGCCGACCGACCTGCCCGTGATGTGGGTGGGCGCCCCAGATGACATGATCTGCAACGCCCGTGCGGACTCTCTGGTCCGTGACATCGCCGACCTCACACGGGCGATGACCTTCGCCGCGTTGGGCCGTTGGCGACGCAGCGCATTCGAGGTGCTGCGCCGCAACGCCTTCCAGAACGCCCGCCGCACAACCGTGCGCCCGTCGCAGTGGCGGCGGGACATCCACCGACTCGCCTCGGCCTGGTGGGAGATCCGTTGCTACCTGCCGTCGATGGTGCGGTTTCTCGGTGTCGCGTGGACGAATTCGCCGGGCGGACGTCACACCTCGTACCGTCATGAGCCTTATCGACGCGGATCCGTCACCGACCCCGCCTCGACCGGGTGCCAGGTGATCGCGGGTTGGCTGCAGGTGCAGGCGACGTTCGCTGCCGTCCCCGCAGGCGACGTCCGCGCTGCTTGAGCAGTCGCGGCCCGAGTCGTGACGTCGCGACTCCGCCTGACCCGGACGACGACGAAGGCCGGTCACCGTGGTGGTGACCGGCCTTCGAGGTCGGATATGACGGAGGTCAGTTGCCGTCGTACTGGCCGCCGATCGTGTTGCGGACGACGATCGGGGTTCCGCGCGGGACGTTGTCGTATACCCACTTGCCGAACTCGGTGGTGACGTTGATGCAGCCGTGGCTCACATTGCTGTTGCCCTGCTGCGCGACGGACCACGGTGCGGCGTGGATGAAGATGCCGTCCCACGACATGCGGGTCGCGTACTCGACGTAGGTCCGGTAACCCTCGGCGGAGTCGACCGGCACACCGTACGTGGACGAATCCATGTACATGTCGCGGTACTTCTCCTTGGTGTAGTAGACACCGTTCGGGGTCGGGTGCTTGTCCGAACCCATCGAGATCGGCATGGTCTTGACGACCTCGCCGTTCTTCCACCACGTGATGGTGTGTGTCTTGTCGTCGGCCAGGGCGATGTACCCGGTCGGGGTCTTCACGTTCGGGATGGCCGGGCCCGCGGGCTTCTCCGGGGTGGTGCTGCTCGTCGGCGGCTCCGGGGCCTTCGGGGTGCTCGGTGCCGGCGGAGTCGGCAGGCCTGGGATCACGGGGATCTCGACCGGCGGCAGGCCGGGGATCACGGTGACGGGTGCAGCGTTCGCAACGCCGGGGAGGGCGAGAGCCATGGCCAGGACGCCGACGACGATCCCGCTGAGGCGCCGAGTGGTGCGTCGACGAGACCGCGAGGTCGGCACATTGTTGGTCTGCACTAGTCGTACCTTCGGTTCGATGAATATCTCGCGCTGTACATCTGAAAGCGCGAATCCATCGTTACACAACCGTTGTCTAGCGGCCAAGGAACGCAGCCCGTTCGACTACGCCACGATCGCGAAGGGGGCATCCGACCTGGCAAAAAGCAGTGGTGAGCGCGCCGCCTACAACTCGTGTGATGGTCGTCACATGCGGATGGCAGACTTGGCCGATCATCCCGTTGGCGTACATCATCGCCCCTGTCGCGGTGGTGTCAACAGGATCGGTTGTCCCCCTGAGGTGCCGGGACTCAGGCGGGTTGCGGGTGCTCGGTGCGCAGATGTCGCACGGGCTGCGCGCACGCCTCGTCGCGGCAGACGAGCATGATGTCGATGCGTTCGAGCCCGGTCTCGGATTCGGTGATGTCCCGGCGTATGTACAACGGTGCGCCGCAGGTCTGACACCTTCGCTGGGTTTTCGTATGTGTGGATGACATGCCCCCACCCTACGCGAATGTGGCGTGGGTCACAGGTCGGTTTCGGCTTCACGAACAGCGCAAACGAGGTCGTCGGCCGGAGCAATGTGTATGTCGGCACCCGGGAAGGACAGGGCGTGTGCACGAGAGTGCACGCAGGTCGGGAGACATTTCCGCGCGGAGGGGGGTGCTGACGTCTGCGAATGGAAGACCGAGAGCAATGAACCGACCCTTGACCACCTTGACGTTCGCTGTCGCCACCGCCACCGCCGGGCTTTTCGGTGGCGCGGCACTTGCGAGCGCCGACGCACCATGCACGATGCCCATCGCCAACGGGCAGACAGCCCCGTGTCCGCCTCCCGTCATCTCGACGGGCCCGGGGGGAACGGCGCGGTGAAGGACACCCCGGAGACACCGCCACTGCCGGACCTGCCGCCGTTCTATGACTATCCGTATGACTTCTACGAGTTCGGCGAGATTCCTTGGCTGGACCCATTTCTTCCGTGACGCGCCGTAGCTGACCGCCCGGAGAATCGAAACGACCCTGGTCCGTTCGTCTTTCGACGGACCAGGGTCGGATCGTGTCCTCGACCGGGTCGAGGGGGTGGTGGAGCGGGTGACGGGAATCGAACCCGCGTAGCTAGTTTGGAAGACTAGGGCTCTACCATTGAGCTACACCCGCGTGCTTGCGATCACCGGGAGCCGGAGTTCGCCGCGTGCGATGAGTGACTGTACATGGCGGCGCGCCGGTTTTCTAAATCGGGGTGTGCGTGGCGGTGCGTCCGGCACCCGTTGGTCGTGGCGCCACGGGCGCCCCGTACTATCTTCTGTTGGCCCTGATGCGCGGTCGGCCGTGAGGCCTCCACCGCGACCTGAGGACCGCGGGATGTGGCGCAGCTTGGTAGCGCATCCGCTTTGGGAGCGGAGGGTCGCAGGTTCAAATCCTGTCATCCCGACTTGTCGATGTGACCGTGTGGGTCACGGGGGCACACCACCCGAAACCGAACTTTCATCACCACCGCAGATATAAGGAGCAGTAGGCGTGAAGAGCACTGTCGAGCAACTCACCCCGACCCGAGTGAAGCTCAATGTCGAGGTCCCGTTCGAGGAGCTGTCCGCAGACTTCGACCGGGCTTACAAGTCCCTGGCCCAGCAGATCCGGATCCCCGGCTTCCGTCCGGGTAAGGCGCCCGCCAAGCTGATCGAGGCCCGCGTCGGTCGCGACTCGGTCCTGGCGCAGGTTGTCAACGACGCCATCCCCGCCAAGTACTCGGAGGCCGTCGCCGAGACCGAGACCAAGGCCATCGGCCAGCCGGAGATCGACCTGTCGGAGCTGAAGTACGGCGAGTCCGTCACCTTCACCGCCGAGGTCGACGTCCGCCCGGAGATCGCCCTGCCCGACTACTCGACCCTCTCGGTCGAGGTCGACGCCATCGAGATCGATGACGCAGCGGTCGACGAGCAGCTCGAAGGCCTCCGCGCCCGCTTCGGCACCCTCAAGGGTGTCGAGCGCGGCATCGAGAACGGTGACTTCGTGTCGATCGACCTCGAGGCCACCGTCGACGGCGAGGCCGTCGAGGAGGCCACCACCGAGGGTCTGTCCCACGAGGTCGGCTCCGGCCAGCTCATCGACGGACTCGACGACGCCCTCATCGGCCTGAAGGCCGGCGAGAGCAAGGAGTTCACCACCAAGCTGGTCGCCGGCGACCACGCCGGTGACGAGGCTCTGGTCAAGGTCACCGTGCAGTCGGTCAAGGAGCGCGAGCTCCCCGACGTCGACGACGAGTTCGCCCAGATGGCCAGCGAGTTCGACACCGTCGAGGAGCTGCGTGCGAGCCTGGCCGAGCGCGTCGAGCAGTCGGCGAAGCTCGAGCAGGCCAACAAGATCCGCGATGCCGTGCTCGAGAAGCTGCTCGAGACCGTCGAGGTCCCGCTGCCGGAGAAGGTCGTCGCCGAGGAGATCGAGGGTCAGCAGCACCAGATCATCCACGCTCTCGGTCACGACGACGAGCAGGTCGCGAAGTTCCTCGAAGCGCAGGGCAAGACCCGCGAGGAGTGGGACGCCGAGGCCCGCGAGGAGGCCGAGAAGTCGGTCAAGCAGCAGCTGCTCCTCGATGCGATCGCCGACCAGCAGGAGACCGAGGTCAGCCAGGACGAGCTGACCCAGCAGATCATCTTCACCGCGCAGCGCTACGGCATGCAGCCGCAGGAGTTCATCCAGCAGCTGACCCAGGCCAACCAGGTCGGCGCGGTCTACGCCGACGTCCGTCGCGGCAAGTCGCTGGCCGGCATCGTCGGTGAGTTCACCGTCACCGACACCAAGGGTGCGACGGTCGACACCTCCGAGTTCTTCGGGAGCAACGACGACGCCGAGTCGGACGAGGCGGTCGACGCCGACAACTGAGTCGACCCGGAACCTCACCACGCATCATCGATCGCCGGTCCCCGTTCGCGGGGGCCGGCGATCGGCGTCGGGTGCACCGATCTGCATTCGCCGTTCACAGTGATGACCCGTTCTGCTCTCAGCGAATAGACGTGTCCTCGGGAGTGCCGGTGGGTGCGGATTGGTTAGTGTCGGTGAGGACGTCATCAGACAGATGGAAACGTGTGCGACGCCCGAGACGGCGCGCACAGGTCATGACAACAAGGCAAAGGTAGGAACCCGTGAGTGAGCCGACCATCCACACACCCTCGATGAGTTCGGGTGTGGCTGGGTTGAACCTGACCGATTCGGTGTTCGAGCGTCTGCTGCGCGAACGCATCATCTTCCTGGGTACCCAGGTCGACGACGACATCGCCAACCGGCTGTGCGCGCAGATCCTGCTGCTCGCCGCCGAGGACCCCACCAAGGACATTCACCTCTACATCAACTCGCCCGGTGGCTCGGTCACCGCGGGTATGGCCATCTTCGACACCATGCAGCTCGCCGAGTGTGATGTCGCCACCTACGCGATGGGTATGGCCGCGTCGATGGGCCAGTTCCTCCTCGCGGCCGGCACCAAGGGCAAGCGTCATGCCCTGCCGCACGCGCGGATCATGATGCACCAGCCGTCGGCCGGCATCGGTGGTACCGCCGCCGACATCGCCATCCAGGCCGAGCAGTTCGCGCTCACCAAGAAGGAGATGAACCGGCTCAACGCCGAGTTCAGTGGTCAGCCGCTCGAGAAGATCGAGGCCGACGCGGATCGCGACAAGTGGTTCACCGCCGAGCAGGCCAAGGAGTACGGCTTCGTCGACAAGGTGATCTCGCGTCCGGGGCAGTGACCCGGTCCCGAGCATCCCGCCACCTCCGAGCCACACCTATTCATTGGAGCAACAGATGACCAACTCCCTTTCCCTGGACGGCATGCCCGCCGAGGTCGCCGCCGGTATCCCCGCGTCGGCCTTGGCGCTCAAGAACATCGAGGCGCGCTACATCCTGCCGTCGTTCATCGAGCACACCCCGAACGGCCAGCGCCAGTACGATCCGTACGCCAAGCTGTTCGAGGAGCGCATCGTCTTCGTCGGCACCCCGATCGACCAGGTCGTGTCCAACGACGTGATGGCCCAGCTGCTCGTCCTCGAGTCGCAGGATCCCGATCGTGACATCACCATGTACATCAACTCGCCCGGCGGCAGCGTGCCCGACATGCTCGCCATCTACGACACGATGCAGTACGTCCACTGCGACATCGTGACCGTGTGCCTCGGCGAGGCGGCCTCGGCCGCGGCGATCCTGCTCGCCGGTGGAACCCCGGGTAAGCGTGCGGCCCTGCCGAACGCGACCGTGCTGATCCACCAGCCGCGCACCGGCGGTGCCTACCAGGGTCAGGTCTCCGACCTCGAGATCCAGGCCGCCGAGATCGAGCGCATCCGCGACCGGCTCGACGAGATCCTGTCCAATCACACCGGCCAGGACAAGGCGAAGATCCGCAAGGACACCGACCGCGACAACATCCTGACCGCTCACGCGGCCAAGGAATACGGAATCATCGACGAGGTCTTCGAATACCGCAAGAAGTCGATGAAGAAGTCCTAGGGACAACCCACAACCAGCTCAGAAGTCGCGGGGATTTCTGTCGCGACATTTGGCCTTATCGGTCGAAGTTCGAGCGGTGCGCGGGTACCGTCGGGTTACCGGGCATTCGGAGGTCGTCAGATCATCCGTGCCCGACTGCGCGCGACGCGACGGACCACGACGACAGTCCGGCAACGAGGAAGTAGGTACTACGCGAGATGGCACGAATCGGAGACGGCGGCGACCTGCTCAAGTGCTCTTTCTGCGGGAAGAGTCAGAAGCAGGTGAAGAAGCTCATCGCCGGCCCCGGCGTGTACATCTGCGATGAGTGCATCGACCTGTGCAACGAGATCATCGAGGAGGAGCTCGCCGAGAACGGCGACGTGAAACTCGACGAACTCCCGAAGCCCGCGGAGATCCGCGACTTCCTCGAGAAGTACGTCATCGGTCAGGACACCGCCAAGCGCACGCTCGCGGTGGCCGTCTACAACCACTACAAGCGCATTCAGGCGGGGGAGAAGAAGGACTCCCGCACGGGTGAGACCGTCGAGCTGATGAAGTCGAACATCCTCATGCTCGGCCCGACCGGTTGTGGCAAGACGTACCTCGCGCAGACGCTGGCCAAGATGCTGAACGTGCCGTTCGCGATCGCCGACGCCACGGCGCTCACCGAGGCCGGTTACGTCGGTGAGGATGTCGAGAACATCCTGCTGAAGCTGATCCAGGCCGCCGATTACGACGTCAAGCGCGCCGAGACCGGCATCATCTACATCGACGAGGTCGACAAGATCGCCCGCAAGAGCGAGAACCCGTCGATCACCCGGGACGTGTCCGGTGAGGGTGTGCAGCAGGCGCTGCTGAAGATCCTCGAGGGCACCCAGGCGTCGGTGCCGCCCCAGGGTGGGCGCAAGCATCCGCATCAGGAGTTCATCCAGATCGACACCACCAATGTGCTGTTCATCGTCGCTGGTGCGTTCGCGGGTCTCGAGAAGATCGTGTCCGAGCGAATCGGCAAGCGCGGCTTGGGTTTCGGAAACGACGTGGCGAGCAAGGACGAGGTCGACACCTCCGATCAGTTCGCCGATGTCATGCCGGAGGATCTGATCAAGTTCGGGCTGATCCCCGAGTTCATCGGCCGCTTGCCGGTCGTCGCCTCGGTCACCAACCTCGACAAGGCCTCGTTGGTGAGCATCTTGTCGGAGCCGAAGAACGCACTGGTGAAGCAGTACACCCGCCTGTTCGAGATGGACAACGTCGAACTCGAGTTCACCCAGGACGCCCTCGAGGCGGTCGCCGACCAGGCGATCCACCGTGGCACCGGTGCTCGTGGCCTGCGCGCCATCATGGAAGAGGTCCTGCTGCCGGTCATGTACGACATCCCGAGCCGCGACGACGTCGAGAAGGTCGTCGTCACCGGTGAGACGGTGCGCGACAACGTGTTGCCGACCATCGTGCCGCGCAAGGCCTCGAACGACGAGCGTCGCGACAAGACCGCCTGACGCGATCTCTTCGCAGACGACGAGAATCCCCGCCCGGATCGCCGGGCGGGGATTCTGTTCTCTCGCCTGAGGTCCGGCGGGTCAGGCCGGTTCGAGGCGGATGACCACGGCCTTGGACACCGGGGTGTTGGATTCCTTCGCCACCGCGCCCAGCGGCACCAGCGGGTTGGTCTCCGGGTAGTAGGCGGCCGCGTTGCCCTGCGGGGTGTCGTAGGCGACGATCTCGAAGCCACGCACGCGACGCTCCTCGAGCCCGTTCTTGCCGTCGAACTCCGAAACGATGTCCACCCGCTGGCCGTCGTGCAGCCCGAGTGCGGAGATGTCCGCGGGACTGACCATCACCACGTGCCGGTTGCCCTTGATCCCGCGGTAACGGTCGTCATGGCCGTAGATGGTGGTGTTGTACTGATCGTGGCTGCGCAGCGTCTGCAGGATGAGACGCCCTTCCGGGATGTGCACCCACTCGAGCGGATGCACCGCGAAATTCGCCTTGCCGTTCGGGGTGTCGAACGACCGGTTGTCACGCGGCGGGTTCGGCAGCACGAATCCGTCGCTGCGCCGGACGCGGATGTTGAAGTCCTCGAACCCCGGGACCACCCGTTCGATGCGATCGCGGATCACGTCGTAGTTCCCCTTGAGTTCCTGCCACGGGACCGGATGATCCGCGCCGAGGGCAGCGGTGGCCAGGTCGCAGACGATGGCGACCTCGCTGCGCAGATCGGGCGACACCGGAGGTAGTGAGCCCCGGGACAGGTGCACCACCGACATCGAGTCCTCGACCGAGACACGTTGGGCCACACCGTTGATGACATCGCGGTCGGTCCGGCCCAGGGTCGGCAGGATGAGTGCCGCGCGACCGGTGACGGTGTGCGACTCGTTCAGCTTGGTCGACACCTGCACGGTCAGGGCGCAACGGCGCAGTGCGGCCGCGGTGGCCTCGGTGTCAGGGGTGGCGGAGACGAAGTTGCCGCCCATCCCCATGAAGACCCGGACCTTGCCCGCGGCCATCGCGTTGATCGCGGCGACGGTGTCGTACCCGTGCTTGCGCGGGCTGACGATCCCGAATTCGGCATCCTGTGCAGCGAGGAAGGATTCGGGCATCTTCTCGAAGATGCCCATCGTGCGGTCGCCCTGGACGTTGGAATGCCCTCGCACGGGGCACAATCCGGCCCCGACCTTGCCGATCATGCCGCGCAGCAACAGCACATTGGTGCCCTCGGCGATCGTCGCCACCGCGTGACGGTGCTGGGTGAGTCCCATCGCCCAGCACAGCACGATGCGCTGCGAGGTCCGCACGGCGTCGGCGAGATCGACGATCTGGGCTCTCGTCAGACCAGTGACGGCGGCGACCTCGTCGATGTCGACGTCGTCGAGCAGGGCGAGGTAGTCCTCGGTGCCGGCGCACGACCCGGTGAGGAACTCGTGGTCGAAGACGGTGCCGGGGTTCGCCTCCTCGGCGTCGCGCAGCAGCCGGGCGATGGCCCGGAACAGGGCCATGTCGGAGCCGAGCCGCACCTGGAGGAAGTCGTCGGCGAGCTTGGTCCCTTCGCCGATGACGCCGCCGATCTTCTGCGGGTCCTTGAACCGCATCAGGCCCGCCTCGGGCAGCGGGTTGATCGCGACGATCCGCGCCCCGTTGCCCTTGGCCTTCTCGAGCGTGGCCAGCATCCGGGGATGGTTGGTCCCGGGATTCTGTCCGGCGATGAGGATGAGGTCGGCGGCCTCGAGGTCCGGCACGGTCACCGACCCCTTGCCGATGCCGATGGACGTACCGAGCGCGGCGCCCGACGATTCGTGGCACATGTTCGAGCAGTCGGGGAGGTTGTTGGTCCCGAGGCTGCGCGCGAACAGCTGGTAGACGAAGGCGGCCTCGTTGCTGGTCCGTCCGGAGGTGTAGAAGACGGCCTCGTCGGGGGAGGACATCGCGGCGAACTCGTCGGCGATGATCCGGTTGGCGTCGTCCCAGCTCACCGGGCGGTAATGGGTGTCGCCGGGCGCGAGATACATCGGATGCGCCAACCGGCCCTGTTGGGAGAGCCAGTAACCGCTGCGGGTGGCGAGGTCCTCGACGCTGTGGGCGGCGAAGAACTCGGGGGTCACCGAACGCTTGGTGGCCTCCTCGGCGACGGCCTTCGCACCGTTCTCACAGAACTCTGCATGCTTGCGGTGACCGGGGGTCTCCGGCCAGGCGCAGCCGGGGCAGTCGAAGCCGTCGCGCTGGTTGAGTTTCAGGAGCGTCTGCGCGGTGCGCACCGGGCCCATCTGCTCGAGTCCGCGCTTGAGCGCCACCGCCACCGCGGGAACCCCGGCGGCCCAGGTCTTCGGATGCGTGCGATGGACATCGATGGGATCGTCGACGCGGGGGTCACTTTCAGGGCTGCGGCTCATGTGTCCATCTTGCCTCGCCGCGGTCACGGATCACGCACACTGGGTGTCGTGACTCAAGACACGGGATCAGACGGTTCGGAACTCGCGGCGATCGTGCTGGCCGGCGGACGTTCGCGGCGCATGGGGAGCGACAAGGCGGCACTCGACTGGGACGGGGAGCCGATGCTCGCCCGCGTCGTGCGGGTCGTCGCGCAACGGTGTGATCCGGTGCTCGTCGTGGCCGGTGAGACGTCGGCGGCCTTCCGTGGGATCGACGACATCCGGGACCGCGCGGCGCCCGGAATCGATCGGTCCAAAGTGCACTGGGTGACCGACGAACAGGAGGGGGCCGGCCCGCTGGGCGGGCTGGTCGCGGGACTTGCCAAGGCCGCGGCCGACGGCGCCGACCTCGCTTTCGTGTGCGCCACCGACATGCCGCTGATCGCGCCCGAACTCATCGACGAACTCCGACTCGGGCTCACCGACTCCACACAGGCGGTGATCGCCCGTGATGCGCAGCGTGACCACCCGATGGCCGGGATCTACCGGACCGACGCCGGGCCGGTGATCGCCGATCTGGTGGCCGGCGGTGAGCGCCGGATGCTCGGTGCGATCGAGGCACTCAACACCCACCGGGTGGGCGTGTCGGACCCCGACTGGCTCGTGAACGTGAACGCGCCCGAGGACCTGCACCGGCTGCGGGTGACGACGGGCTGAGCGCAGTCGAACGCCGGCGAGGAGTTCCGTCGCCGGTGGGAGCCGGCGGCTCGACCGTTGCGTACCGGGCGACGGTGGTTCGGACCCCGGCTCGGCGAGCCGACCGACGTGACCCGGCTCCTGCTGTTCGTCACGTCGGCGGAGGCGTCGTTCATCACCGGGGCGGAGTACGTGATCGACGGCGGACTCCTCCTCGGTCCGGCGCTTCAGGCCGAGAGTGCGTGAACCGCACACGAGTGAGGACCGGGGCGAGGTCACACCCGGCGGAACCATAGAATGGCGGCCGTGACATCACTCGACCCGACATCTGCGCTGCCCGAGAACGAGTTGCCGAAATCCTGGGACCCCGCCCAGCACGAGGCGACGCTCTACCAGGGCTGGGTCGATGCCGGCTACTTCACCGCCGACGCGACGAGTGACAAGCCCCCGTTCTCGATCGTGATCCCGCCGCCCAACGTCAACGGGTCGCTGCACATGGGTCACGCCTACGAGCACGTTCTCATGGACGCGTTGTCGCGTCGTCGCCGGATGCAGGGCTACGAGGTGCTGTGGCTGCCCGGCATGGACCACGCCGCGATCGCCATGCAGACGATGGTCGAGCGCAAGCTGGCCGCCGAGGGCAAGACCCGCGACGACCTCGGCCGCGAGGCCTTCATCGAGCGCGTGTGGGCCGAGAAGGTCGAGATCGGCGGCAACATCGGCGAACAGATGCGTCGTCTCGGCGACGGCGTCGACTGGTCGCGTGAGCGGTTCACGATGGACGAGGGCCTGTCGCGCGCGGTTCACACCGTCTTCAAGAAGATGTTCGACGACGGGCTGATCTACCAGGCGGAGCGTCTGGTCAACTGGTCGCCGGTCCTCAAGACCGCGGTCAGCGACATCGAGGTCAGCTACGCCGACGTCGAGGGCGAGCTCGTCAGCTTCCGCTACGGCTCGCTCGACGACTCCGAACCCCACATCGTGGTGGCGACGACCCGTCTGGAGACGATGCTCGGCGACACGGCGATCGCGGTGCACCCCGACGACGAGCGGTACGCGCACCTGATCGGCACCGAACTGCCGCACCCGTTCCTCGACCGGAACATCCCGATCGTCGCCGACGACTACGTCGACCCCGAATTCGGCAGCGGTGCGGTCAAGATCACCCCGGCCCACGACCCCAACGACTTCGCGCTGGGTCAGCGGCACAACCTGCCGATGCCGACGATCATGGACTCCTCCGCCCGGATCGCCGACACCGGAACGCAATTCGACGGCATGGACCGTTTCGAGGCGCGGGTCAAGGTGCGCGAGGCGCTCGCCGAGCAGGGTCGCATCGTCAAGGAGGTGCGCCCGTACCTGCACAGCGTCGGACACTCCGAGCGCACCGGTGAGCCGATCGAACCGCGACTGTCGATGCAGTGGTGGGTCGATGTCTCGTCGCTGGCCCAGGCCGCCGGCGACGCCGTCCGGGACGGTTCGACCGTGATCCACCCGAAGTCGATGGAGCCGCGCTGGTTCGGCTGGGTCGACGACATGCACGACTGGTGCATCTCGCGTCAGCTGTGGTGGGGTCACCGCATCCCGATCTGGTACGGCCCGGACGGCGAGGTCGTCTGCGTCGGACCCGACGAGGAGGCGCCGGAGGGGTACGTCCAGGAGACCGACGTCCTCGACACCTGGTTCTCCTCGGGTCTGTGGCCCTTCTCCACCATGGGGTGGCCGGAGAAGACCGACGACCTCGAGAAGTTCTATCCCACTTCGGTTCTCGTCACCGGTTACGACATCCTGTTCTTCTGGGGTGGCGCGGATGATGATGTTCGGCACCTATGTCGGCAGGGACCTGGGCCCGGGCAACGAGATCCCGTTCCACAATCTGTTCCTGCACGGCCTGGTCCGTGACGAGCACGGCCGCAAGATGTCGAAGTCGAAGGGCAACGGCATCGACCCGCTCGACTGGGTGGAGCGCTTCGGCGCCGACGCGCTGCGCTTCACGCTGGCCCGCGGCGCGAACCCGGGCGCCGACATCTCGGTGGGCGAAGACCATGCCCAGTCGTCGCGCAACTTCGCGACCAAGCTGTACAACGCGACGAAGTTCGCGATGATGAACGGCGCCAAGGTCGCCGAGCTGCCCGACGCGGAGGCACTGACCGACGCCGACCGCTGGATCCTCCGGCGCCTCGACGAGGTGCTCGCCGAGGTCGACGCCGGCTTCGAGTCCTACGAGTTCTCCAAGGCCTGCGAGTCGCTCTACCACTTCGCCTGGGACGAGGTGTGCGACTGGTACCTCGAGCTGGCCAAGGTGCAGTTCGCCGAGAACGACGAGAAGCGTTCGGAGACAACCTCCATCGTGCTCGGCGCGGTCCTCGAGCCGCTGCTGCGCGCGCTGTCGCCGGTGATGCCCTTCGTCACCGAGGTGCTGTGGAAGACGCTCACCGGGGGCGAGTCGCTGGTCATCGCCGAGTGGCCGACCCCGTCGGGACAGGACTGGTCGACCGATTCGGCGGCCCGCGTCGCCGACCTGCAGCGCCTCATCACCGAGGTGCGTCGCTTCCGTAGCGACCAGGGACTGCGTCCCAGTCAGCGGGTGGCCGCACAGTTCGACGGACTCGGAGAGTCGGGCATCGAGCCGCTGCTGCCGTATGTGCAGTCGCTGGCGCGTCTCGATGCCGCCGGACCCGGCTTCGGGGCGACCGCGACCATCGAGGTCCGGCTGTCCGTCGCGACCGTCACCGTCGCGATCGACACGTCGGGAACTGTGGACGTTGAAGCCGAGCGGAAGCGCCTCACCAAGGACCTCGCGGTCGCCGAGAAGGAATTGGCGACAACCTCGGCCAAGCTCGGCAACGAGCAGTTCCTGTCGAAGGCCCCCGACCATGTGGTCACCAAGATCCGTGACCGCCAGCGGATCGCGACCGAAGAAGTCGAGCGCCTGAACGCGAAGCTGGCGAGTCTGGCCGGCGGCGCGTGAGCGACGAGACCGGCTTCCCCGAAGAGGATCCCGCCGTCGTCGGCGAGGACCCGTTGGGACTGTCGGAACTGCTCGACGCGGAGGAACGGGCGGCGGACGCCGAGCACGACCGTCCGCCGCTGACCGTCCACGACAGCGCCGACGATCTCGCCGAACTCGCCGACGTCGAGGCCGAACTCGACACCCGCTGGCCCGAGACCAAGATCGAGCCGTCGCTGACGCGGATCTCCACGCTGATGGATCTGCTCGGTTCGCCGCAGCGCAGCTACCCGGCGATCCACGTCGCGGGCACCAACGGCAAGACGTCGGTGACGCGGATGATCGATGCGCTGATGACCGCGCTGCACCGGCGGACCGGCCGGATCACGAGCCCTCATCTACAGCGGGTCACCGAACGGATCTCGGTGGACGGCAAGCCGATTCGTGCGCGGACCTACATCGACACCTACCGCGAACTCGAGCCGTACATCACGATGGTCGACGACAGCTCGACCGCGGCCGGAGGGCCGCGGATGAGCAAGTTCGAGGTGCTGACCGCGATGGCCTACGCGGTCTTCGCCGAGGCGCCGGTTGACGTGGCCGTGGTCGAGACCGGCATGGGTGGCCGCTGGGACGCCACCAACGTCATCGACGGCATCGTCTCGGTCATCACGCCCATCGCCATGGACCACGCCGACTATCTCGGCGACACGCTGTCGGCCATCGCGGGGGAGAAGGCCGGGATCATCAAGCCCGGTGAGCCCGACGCCCTCGGCGCCGTCGACCCGGTCACGATCATCGCCGAGCAGAACCCCGAGGTCATGGACGTGCTGCTGCGTGCAGCGGTCGAAGCGGGGACTGTCGTGGCTCGTCAGGGGTCGGAGTTCGCGGTCGTCGGTTCGGCCACCGCCGTCGGCGGTCAGATGCTCACGATCCAGGGGCTCGGCGGCGTCTACGACGAGGTGTTCCTGCCGCTGCACGGTGCTCATCAGGCCGCCAACGCGTCCTTGGCGCTCGCCGCGGTCGAGGCCTTCTTCGGTGCCGGCCCGGACCGTCAGCTCGACATCGATGCGATCCGGAGCGGTTTCGCCACGGTCGGCAATCCCGGCCGGCTCGAACGGCTCCGCAGCGCGCCGACGGTGTTCGCCGACGCCGCGCACAATCCGCACGGCGCGAACGCACTGGCCCAGGCGCTCGCCGAGGAGTTCGACTTCCGGCGCCTCGTCGGCGTCATCGGTGTGCTCGGCGACAAGGACGCGCGGGGACTGCTCGAGGCGCTCGAGCCGGTGCTCGACGCCGTCGTCGTCACCAACAACGGCTCACCGCGTGCACTCGACGCCGAGACGCTCGCGGAGTACGCGACCGAGGTGTTCGGCGAGGAACGGGTCGTCGTGCAGCCGTTCCTGCCCGACGCTGTCGAAGAAGCCATCGCCCTCGCGGAGGAAGCCGAGGGCCAACGAGTCTCAGGTGCAGGCGTCGTGATCACCGGCTCGGTGGTCACCGCCGGCGCCGCGCGCACCTTGTTCGGTAAGGAACCGTCATGACCCGGTACACCCCACCCACCAACGACCCGTGGAAGGGCCTGCGCGGGGTGATGGCGGGGACGATGATCCTCGAGGTCATCGTCATCATTCTCGCGTTCCCGATCGTCTGGCGCCTCGGCGGCGGACTGACCTGGGTGTCCGGTGGATACCTGATCCTGCTCGTGCTCGCCATGATCTCGGCCGCCGGGATGCAGGGCCGCCCGTATGCACTCAAGCTCGACCTCGCCCTACAGGTGGCGGTGATCATCGGTGGCGTCTTCCACTGGTCCATCGCTGCGGTCGGTGTGGTCTTCGGGTCGGTCTGGCTCTACATCGTCTACATCAAACGGGACGTGGAGAAGCGCGTCGAACAGGGCATGCTCCCCGGCCAGGAACCGATCGACTGACGCCTCTCACCTGGGTGGTCAACGCTGTCGGAGGCGGCGGTTCGGTGGTCGCAACACCTGTGGCCGGACCGTTATCGGCGAAGCCGAGCGAACTGCGGGAGTTGCTGTAACAATGGCGCAAGCCGTGGGGGAGCGGACTGGTTCCCGCCCGGCTTTCTTTCATCGCGACTCGCAATCGCAGCGACATCCAAACGTGAGGACGTACGTGCAGTTCCTGTTTTCCCGGACCCCCGCCAGTATCGATCGCCCCCGCACCTCCGCCCGTCTCGGCCACATGGCCGGCACTGCGCTGCTCGGGGCGGCCGCGTTCGCTCTGGGCGCTCCCGCCGTCGCCTCGGCGGAGCCCGCCCCCGAGCAGACGCCCCCGGCGCTCGAGGCGTTCTCGGTGCCCGAGGCAGGAGCGCCGGTCCCCGTCTCGCAGGGCGAGTTCAGCTACATCGCGACCCACGACATCACCACGCGCGCAGCCGGGATGAAGGCACCCGAGGCCATCGCGACCATGCCGGTGCCCGCCCAGTACCGTCCGGCGAATCTCGCTCTGGCGCAACAGTTCGACCTCGCTCTCGCCGGTGCGCTCGCCTCACCCGGGGGATGTCTGCAGATCGTCGTCGACCCGCAGGCACGCTCCGGCAGCCTGTTCAACTACGGGTTCTTCCCGGTCGCCGGTGAGTACTGCTCCTGACCGTCGAAATCCCCCGGCCGGTCGATAAGGTGTCAGTCGTGACTGAACGCACTCTCGTACTCATCAAGCCGGACGGCGTCGAACGCTCGCTCGTCGGCGACATCATCAGCCGTGTCGAGCGCAAGGGGCTCACCCTCGTCGCTCTCGAACTCAAGACCGCAGGCGACGAGGTGGCCCGCGCCCATTACGCCGAGCACGCGGACAAGCCCTTCTTCGGCTCGCTGCTGGAGTTCATCACCTCCGGCCCGCTGGTCGCCGCCGTCCTGGAGGGTCCGCGTGCCATCGCGGCCTTCCGTCAGATCGCCGGCGGCACCGATCCCGTGGAGAAGGCGGTGCCCGGCACCATCCGCGGCGATTTTGCCCTGAACACGCAGTACAACCTGGTCCACGGCTCGGACTCGCCGGAATCGGCCGAGCGTGAGATCAGTATCTGGTTCCCCGAACTCGCAGGCTGACCGGGGTCACCTCGCTCCGACTCGGTCCGATGCGCGTGTCAAACGCGCATACTTTGCGGTCATCCGACCCCCGTGTGGGATACTTGCAGGGTTATCGCCGACACACTTTGTCGACGATGGCCGGATGACGCGCCTTGGTTCGGCGCGTCGCGGTGCGACAACCTCGCACCGCGACGCCCACAACCACAGCTGACCCCGCCGAGGTTCGTACTGCTGCCAGCAGCCGAACACTCAGGCTTCGCCCTGTGCCCGGTGTCGTGGAAGGCGCCCGGGATGCGGTCATCGACACAGCAAGAGCGTTCTCTGCTGAACCGACACGGCTCAGCGTGATGACGCGCAGACCACACAACACCGGCCATACGTGGACCGGGACACAGAGCAGACCCTCGCGTGGCCGCGTCAGCCCGACGCGCCCGGGGGTTCGAGGAGACTGAGTGACCGACAACGGGTCACCGGCTGACGCGAACGCAGCGCCAGAACCGGTGGAAGAATTCCCCAGCAAACTTCGTGTGCACGCATTGGCCCGCTTCCTGGGCCTGACGAGTCGGCAGGTGCTCGCGCACCTGGCCACTCTCGGGGTGCAGACGCGTAGCCCCCAATCGAGCGTCGACCGTGAGTTGGCGCAGGCCGTGGCCGAACGGGTGCGGGCGAACGTCGAGGCCGACGAGCCGGGCGTGACCCCGGCTGCCCCAGAGGAGGCCACCCCCGAGGCGGCCGCCACCGAGGTCGCCACTACTGATCCGACCGCCGGAGAACCGGCTGTCGAGCAACCCGCCGCCGAGGAGCCCCCCGCCGCGGAGGCGGAGGCACCGAAGGCCGACGAGCCGCCGAGCCTGTTCTCGGCAGCGTCGACGCGGTACGACGAGCCGGTTGCGGCACCCGCCGCCGAGTCCGACACGTCCTACGGCACCCAGCCGTTGTTCCTGCAGCCGCAGGCCCCGGCCGAGAAGCCGAAGACCGCACGCCCGGCCAAGCAGGCCGACAAGCCGGCGAAGGCCGATGACTCGACCGCCGACTCCGGCGCGATGACTCAGGAAGCCAAGGCTGCCGAGACGAAGGCGCCCGAAGCGACGGCTCCCGAATCACAGGCTCCCGACTCAAAGGCTGTCGAGACGAAGGCGCCCGAGACGGACACCACGGACTCGGATGACTCCGACGAGACCGCGGACACCACCGACAACGCGGACAACTCCGACAACGACGACTCGGGTTCGGGTCGTAGCCGTCGTCGGCGTCGTGGTCGTCGTGGTCGTGGCCGCGGTCGCGGAGACCAGGGCGGTGACGGCGAGTCGGGCGATGGCGCTGACGACGATTCCGACGAGAACGACGACAAGCCCGAGTACAAGGCCTCCGACGTCGGCTCCTCGACCGAGTCCGCCGGCGAGGCGACGACGGACGAGACCCCTGAGGAATCCGAGTCGGACGGCTCCGGCTCAGACGACTCCGGCTCAGACGACTCGAAGTCCGACGAATCCAAGTCGGAGGAGTCGAAGTCGGACGAGCCGACGTCTCGCCGCCGGCGCCGCCGCCGGTCGGGGTCGGACACCTCGGAGGAGGCCGCTGGCAAGGACTCCGCTGCCGACGATTCGTCGAAGGACGGCGATTCCGGTGACGACGACTCGGACGACAACGACGACGACTCCGGTGACGATTCCGCTGAGGCGTCCTCGACCCGCCGCCGGCGCCGGCGCCGGCGCCGTAAGGGCGGGGGAGACTCCGACGAGGGTTCGCCGGACGATCCGCCGAACACCGTCGTCCACGAGCGTGAACCTCGCAGCAAGCGGGCGCGCGACGAGGTGCAGGGCATCTCCGGTTCGACGCGCCTCGAGGCCAAGCGCCAGCGCCGTCGTGACGGCCGCGACGCCGGTCGCCGGCGTCCGCCGATCCTGACCGAGTCGGAGTTCCTGGCCCGTCGTGAGGCGGTGGACCGGGTGATGGTGGTGCGCGAGCGCAGCGCCAACACCAGCATCACCGACGCCGATGGCCACGACCATGCCGCGGTGGAGGACTACACCCAGGTCGCGGTGCTCGAGGACGGTGTCCTCGTCGAACACTTCGTCACCACGGCGACGTCGTCGTCGATGGTCGGCAACATCTACCTCGGTCGCGTGCAGAACGTGCTGCCCGGCATGGAGGCGGCCTTCGTCGACATCGGTCGCGGGCGCAACGGTGTGCTGTACGCCGGCGAGGTCAACTGGGACGCCGCCGGACTCGACGGGGGTTCCCGCAAGATCGAGCAGGCGCTCAAGCCCGGCGACCATGTGCTCGTCCAGGTCAGCAAGGATCCGGTGGGACACAAGGGTGCCCGCCTGACCACGCAGATCTCGCTGGCCGGCCGGTACCTCGTCTACGTGCCCGGCGGGTCGTCGACCGGCATCAGCCGCAAGCTGCCCGACGTCGAACGCAAGCGTCTCAAGCAGATTCTGTCGAAGCTGGTCCCCGAGGACGCCGGCGTGATCATCCGCACCGCATCCGAGGGCGTGAGTGCCGAGGAGCTCGGTGCCGACATCACCCGCCTCGAGGCGAAGTGGAAGTCGATCGAGGAGTCGGTCGAGAGCGCCAAGAAGTCCGGTTCCGGCGCGCCGACGGCGCTCTACGAGGAGCCCGACCTGCTGGTCCGCGTGGTCCGCGACCTGTTCAACGAGGACTTCAAGAAGCTCGTCGTCGAGGGCGACAAGGCATGGAACCTCGTGGAGGGTTACGTGAGCTCGGTCGCCCCCGATCTCATGGAGCGGGTGGAGAAGTTCAGCAAGCCGCACGCGGATGCCCCGGACTCGTTCGTGGTCCACCGCATCGACGAGCAGCTTGCGAAGGCGCTCGACCGAAAGGTCTGGTTGCCCTCGGGCGGCACGCTGATCATCGAGCACACCGAGGCGATGACGGTCGTCGACGTCAACACCGGCAAGTTCACCGGTTCGGGCGGAAACCTCGAGGAGACGGTCACCCGGAACAACCTCGAGGCGGCCGAGGAGATCGTGCGGCAGATGCGTCTGCGCGACATCGGCGGCATGATCATCGTCGACTTCATCGACATGGTCCTCGAGTCGAACCGTGACCTGGTGCTGCGTCGCCTCACCGAGGCGCTGGCTCGGGACCGCACCCGTCACCAGGTGTCGGAGGTGACCTCGCTCGGCCTGGTCCAGATGACCCGTAAGCGTCTGGGAACCGGTCTGCTCGAAGCGTTCTCGACCCCCTGTACCACGTGCGGCGGGCGCGGCCTGATCGTGCACGCCAACCCGGTCGAGGTGCGCGGTGGCGACGATTCGGCGAAGTCGGACGGCGCGGGTTCCAAGCGTTCGCGCCGCGGCAAGAAGAAGTCGGAGGCCCCCGCCGAGGCTGCGGCACCCAAGACCGCTCCGCCGGCGACACCGCCGCACAAGCCCGCCGCCGAGCACCCGCTGTTCCGGGCGATGGCCGCACATCACCACGACGGTGAGCATCCCGAGGGGGAGCACCGCGGGGGTGAGCACGTCGAGGTCGAGCAGACCGTCGCTACTGCCGCCGAGACCCCGGTGACGACAGAGCCGGAGAAGGTGGCACCGGAGAAGGCGGAGACGCGGGACCCGGAGCCCGCGAAGACGGAAGAGCCGACCTCCCCGGAACCCGAAAAGGCCAAGGAACCAGCCAAGGCCGAAGTGCCCGCGAAGGCCGAGGAGCCGACCCCGTCGACCGACGGCCAGGCGCCCGCGGCGAAGCGTCGCCGACGGGTGGTCCGGCGTCCGGCGCAGACCACGACCGCGCCGGAGAACGTGGTGATGACGGCCGTGGACGCGGCTCCGGAGCCGCCGAAGACCACCTTCGGTCCCGTCTCCACCGGGGAGTCGGTGGTCGCGGTGCGGCGGCGCCCACGGAAGCGGACGGCAGGCAGGCCCGCCGGACCGCCGCCGGCCGACAGCTGAGGTCCGAGGCAGGGGACGGCGGGGCGAGTTTGACCCGGCCACCGCCGTTCCCGTAACCTTGGAAAGTCGCCTCCCGCGGAGGGTCTGCGCTGTTCTGTGTGCCACGTGCACCGGAACCGGCACAAATCCCGTGGCAGGCCCTCTGGTGTGAATCGCAGCCACTCCCGGTCAACTGACTGGGTGGATTGCGGCCCGCACCGGCACGCACTACACGAACGCCTTCGAATGCGCCTCGGCGCTGACGAAGGGCCCGACCAGACGATTAAGAGGAAGAACTTCGATGGCAACGTACGCGATCGTCAAGACCGGCGGCAAGCAGTACAAGGTCGCTGAGGGCGACACTGTCAAGGTCGAGAAGATCGACGAGAAGGTCGGCTCCACGGTGAGCCTGCCGGTCGCGTTGGTCGTCGACGGCTCGACCCTGACCACCGACGCCGACAAGCTGGCCAAGATCTCGGTCACCGGCGAGGTCGTGGAGCACGTCAAGGGCCCCAAGATCCGCATTCACAAGTTCAAGAACAAGACCGGCTACCACAAGCGCCAGGGTCACCGTCAGAAGCTGACGGTCCTGAAGGTCACCGGCATCAAGTAGTTCGACAAGCTTCGCGAAGACCTCAGGAGGACTGACACATGGCACATAAGAAGGGCGCATCCAGCTCCCGCAACGGTCGCGATTCCAATGCCCAGCGACTCGGCGTGAAGCGCTTCGGTGGCCAGCAGGTGAGCGCAGGAGAGATCCTCGTTCGTCAGCGCGGCACCAAGTTCCACCCCGGCGTGAACGTCGGTCGCGGTGGCGACGACACCCTGTTCGCGCTCGCCGCGGGCGCGGTGGAGTTCGGCAGCAAGCGTGGCCGCAAGACGGTCAACATCGTCCCGGAAACCGCTCAGGTCTGACCCGAGTACTCCGGCACGACAAGCCTTTTCGCAGGGCGGGCAGGGTCATCACGTACCCGGCCCGCCCTGTTCTTTTTTGACGGAAGAAGGATTCGATGTCACGGTTCGTCGACCGCGTGACCATTCACGTCGCTGCGGGCAACGGTGGCCATGGCTGCGCCTCGGTTCACCGGGAGAAGTTCAAACCTCTCGGCGGCCCGGACGGCGGCAACGGCGGTAACGGCGGGTCGGTGCGACTCGTCGTCGACCCGCAGGTGCACACTCTGCTCGACTTCCACTTCCGTCCGCATGCCAAGGCGAGCAACGGCAAGCCCGGCGCCGGCGACAACCGCGACGGTGCCATGGGCGAGGATCTCGTCCTGAAGGTGCCCGACGGCACGGTCGTCCTCGACGAGAACGGCACGATCCTCGCCGACCTCGTCGGCACCGGTACGACCTTCGAGGCCGCCCAGGGTGGCCGGGGCGGTCTCGGCAACGCCTCGCTCGCGTCGAAGGCCCGGAAGGCTCCCGGTTTCGCCCTGCTGGGTGAGGAGGGGCAGCAGCGTTCGCTCGTCCTCGAGCTGAAGTCGGTGGCCGACGTCGGCCTCGTCGGCTTCCCGTCGGCGGGCAAGTCGTCGCTGGTGTCGGTGCTGTCGGCGGCCAAGCCGAAGATCGCCGACTACCCGTTCACCACTCTCGTACCGAACCTCGGTGTGGTCCAGACCGCCGGTGACGTGTTCACCATCGCCGACGTGCCGGGCCTGATCCCGGGTGCCTCGACCGGTCGTGGTCTCGGACTGGAGTTCCTGCGCCACCTCGAGCGGTGTGCCGTCCTCGCGCACGTCGTCGACTGCGCGACCCTCGAGCCGGGTCGCGATCCGGTGTCCGACATCGACGCCCTCGAAGCCGAACTCGCCGCGTACAAGCCGGCACTCGACGCCGACCACGGTCTCGGCGACCTGGCCGAGCGGCCGCGTGTGGTGATCCTCAACAAGGTGGACGTCCCCGACGCCGCCGAACTCGCCGATCTCGTGGAACCCGAACTGGCCGAACGCGGTTGGCCGGTGTTCCGGATCTCGGCGGTGGCCCACGAGGGTCTGCGCGAACTGACCTTCGCACTGGCGAAGATGGTCCGCGAGTACCGGGAGGCGCAGCCGGAGAAGACACCTCGCCGGGCGATCATCCGCCCGAAGGCCGTCGACGACACCGGTTTCTCCATCGTCCGCGATCCCGACATCGAGGGCGGGTTCATCGTCTACGGCACGCGGCCGGAGCGCTGGATCGCCCAGACGCAGTTCGACAACGACGAGGCCGTCGGCTACCTGGCCGACCGCCTCAACCGCCTCGGCGTCGAGGACGAACTCGTGAAGATGGGTGCCGAGCCCGGCGCCCCGGTCACCATCGGTGCGGTCACCTTCGACTGGGAACCGAGCACGCCGATGGGCGACGAGGTCCCGGTCACCGGACGCGGCACCGACATCCGACTCGACCGCAACGACCGCGTGGGTGCCCACGAACGCAAGCAGGCCCGCCGGTTGCGGCGCGGACTGCCCGTCGAGGACGGAGAGCAGGGCCAGTCGTGACCGCGGAGGCCGGCATCGAGGTGCGTGGCGTACGGGAACAGATCGCGCACGCGCGCAGCATCGTGGTGAAGATCGGCTCGTCGGCGCTGACCGACCTGGCCGAGGGACTGGACCGGGATCGGCTCGACGCCCTGGCGGACGCGCTCGAGGCGCGGATGCGCGCCGGTTCCGACGTCATCGTCGTGTCGTCGGGTGCGATCGGCGCGGGTATCGCCCCGCTCGGTCTCAAGAAGCGTCCGACGGATCTTGCCACCAAACAGGCCGCGGCCAGCGTCGGACAGCTCGCCCTGGCGCACGCCTGGGGGACATCATTCGCCCGCTACGGTCGCACCGTCGGACAGGTCCTCCTGACCGCCGACGACATCTCGAACCGCTCGCATCACGCCAATGCCCAACGCACACTTGACCGTCTGCGGTCGCTCGGTGCGGTTGCCGTGGTCAACGAGAACGACACGGTCGCGACCAACGAGATCCGGTTCGGCGACAACGACCGGCTCGCCGCGCTCGTCGCCCACCTCAGCGGGGCCGACGCCCTGGTGCTCCTCTCCGACGTCGACGGCCTGTACGACGGCGACCCGCGCAAGGTCGGCGTGGACGGTCGGCGCGCCCGTCTGATCCCCGAGGTGAACGGCCCCGAGGACCTCGACGGCGTCATCGCCGGGTCCGGGGGAGCGCTCGGCACCGGCGGGATGGCGTCGAAGCTCGCCGCAGCGCGTCTGTCCGCGGACGCCGGTGTCCCGGTTCTGCTCGCTGCCGCGTCGTCGGCGGCGCAGGCGCTGGCCGACGCCTCGGTGGGCACGGTGTTCGCCGCCCGCGAGGAGCGGTTGTCGGCACGCCGATTCTGGGTTCGTCACGCCGCCGACGCGCGGGGCAGGATCGTCCTCGACGACGGCGCTGTCGCGGCCGTATCCCGCAGGCGCCGTTCGCTTCTCGCTGCCGGCGTGGTCGGCGTCGAGGGCCGGTTCTTCGACGGCGACGTCGTCGAGCTGGTGGACCAGCGGGGCGTCGTGAGGGCGCGCGGGGTCGCCTCCTATGACTTCGACGACGTCACCTCGATGATCGGCCGCCACACCGAGGACCTGCCGGCCGAACTGCAGCGGCCCGTCGTGCACGCCGACGACCTGGTCGTCGTCTCGCGCTGAACGTCGCCTGCCGCCGATCTAACCGGCGGCGAGTGCCGGTAGCACCACCCCGGCCCGATGGTCGATCTTGAGTGACGCCAACTCGTCGGCGCGGGTGTGGCCGCGGTTGACGATGATCAGGGGCTTCCCGGCGCGGTGTGCTCGCCGTGCGAACCGCAGGCCGGACATCACCGTCAGCGACGATCCGATCACGAGTAGGGCATCCGCCTCGTCGACCGCCGAGAATGATTGCTCGACAAGAGGTTTCGGAACAGTCTCGCCGAAGTAGACGATGTCGGGCTTGAGGATCCCGCCGCAGTGTGGGCAGTCGATCATCCGGAAGTCCGAGGTGTCGGTGAGTGTCGCGTCGGCGTCGGGTGCCACCTCGATGGCCCCACGCCCTGCGACACGTTCGGCGAAGCCTGCGTTGATCTCCTCGAGCAGTTGCGCAAGACGGTGCCGGGAGATTCGCCAGTCACACCTCAGGCAGCGGACACGGCCGTAACACCCGTGCAGCTCCAGCACGCCCCGTGTCCCGGCCTTGGTGTGCAGCATGTCGACGTTCTGGGTGATCACCGTGGACACCCGACCCTGGCCCTGCAGGTCGGTCAGCGCGAGATGCGCGGGGTTGGGGAGCGCGGCGTCCATGTGACGCCAGCCGAGGTGATTGCGCGCCCAGTAGTGCCGGCGGAACTCGGGGGAGGACAGGAACATCTCCAGGGTCATCGGCGTCCGCGGTGGCGAACCGGGGCTGCGGTAGTCGGGGATGCCCGAGTCGGTGGAGATGCCCGCGCCGGTCAGGACCGCGACCCGGCGTCGGGCCAGGATGTCCGTGGCGAGATCGATGCGCTCGGCGACATCGTCGTCGAGGGGCGTGTGTTCGGCCGGGGTCTGGCCGAGCTGAAGACGAGTGCGCACCCTGCCCAGGATAGGCAGGGTGCGCACTCGATGACTTCTACGCCGGTCGAGGGGTCAGGAGAAGGCGGTCTCCTCGACAGCGTCCTCGGCATGCTTACCGGTCGGCTGCGGGACGGCGACCAGGGGGTACACGCCGTTCTCGTCGTGGACCTCGGTGCCGACCACCGGGGGATTGAACACGCACAGCATGCGCATCTGGGTGTCGGCGGTGACCGTGTGGCGCTCGTGGCCGTTCAGCAGGTACATCGTGCCGGGGGCCAGTGGATGGGTCTCACCGGTCTCCCGGTTGAGCAGGGTTCCGGTGCCTTCCACGAGCCAGACGGCCTCGATGTGATTGGCGTAGTGGAACTCGTTCACACTGCCGGCTTCGATGGTGGTCTCGTGGAACGAGAACCCCACACCGTCGCCGCCCAGGACGATTCGCTTGGAACGCCAGTGGCCGTCGGCCACGTCGCGCTCGGTACCGGTGATCTCTTCGGTGGTTCGGACGATCATCCGATCACCTCCTTGACTGCGTCGGAAAGGATGGACAGGCCGCGGTCGAGGTCCTCGCGCGAGATGGTCAGCGGCGGGAGCAGCTTGACGACCTCGTCGGACGGACCCGACGTCTCGGCCAGCAGCCCGGCACTGAAGGCCTGCGCGCAGACCTTGCCGGCTGCTGTGTGGTCGTCGAACACCAGGCCGCGAACCATTCCGCGACCGCGGGTCGAGATGCCTTCGTAGCGGTTGCAGAGGTCGGAGAAGACCTCGTGGATGCGCTCGCCCTTCGCGTGGATGTCGCGGCTCAGGGTGTCGTCGGACCAGTAGAGCTCAATGGCCTTGGCGGCGGTGACGAACGCGGGGTTGTTACCGCGGAAGGTTCCGTTGTGCTCGCCGGGGGTCCAGACGTCGAGTTCTGGCTTGAACAGGGTCAGCGCGAACGGCAGGCCGTAGCCGCTGATCGACTTCGACAGCGTGACGATGTCGGGCTTGATGCCGGCTTCCTCGAAGGAGAAGAACTCGCCGGTGCGGCCGCAACCCATCTGGACGTCGTCGACGATGAGCAGGATGTCGCGGCGCTTGCACAGGTCGGCCAGCGCGCGCAGCCACTCGGCGCGTGCGACGTTGACGCCGCCCTCGCCCTGCACGGTCTCGACGATCACCGCGGCGGGACGGTTCAGGCCACTGCCCGAGTCGTCCAGGACGCGCTCGAACCAGGCGAAGTCCTCCATGACGCCGCCGAAGTAGTTGTCGAACGGCATCGGGGTCGCATGGACCAGGGGGATACCGGCGCCGGCGCGCTTCATCGAGTTACCGGTCACCGACAGCGAACCCAGCGTCATACCGTGGAACGCGTTGGTGAAGCTGATGATCGACTCTCGACCGGTCACCTTGCGGGCCAGCTTGAGTGCAGACTCGACGGCGTTGGTGCCCGTCGGCCCGGGGAACTGGATCTTGTAGTCGAGTCCGCGGGGCTCGAGAATGTGCTGGTTGAACTTCTCGATGAAGTTGCCCTTGGCGACGGTGGCCATGTCGAGGCCGTGAGTGATGCCATCCGACGCGATGTAGTCGATCAGAGCTTTCTTGAGCTCGTCGTTGTTGTGGCCGTAGTTCAGCGAACCGGCCCCGGCGAAGAAGTCCAGGTACTTCCGACCGTCCTGGTCGGTGATGTAGGACCCCTTGGCGGTGGTGAAGACCGCCGGCCAGTTGCGGCAGTAGCTGCGAACCTCGGACTCGTGGGTGGTGAACACCGAGTCGTCGTAGGTTTTGTCGAGAACAGGAGTGGTGTCGAGAAGTTGCATGACCTGCTTCCTTCTTCTTGGTATAACCGCGCCACGTCTGTGTGAGCGCAGGAGTTCCGGTGCGGTTCGACGACCGTGAGTACCCAGAACTCGGAAATTTATGCCGGTTTTCGGCATCTTTTCTGAGTCGTCCCAGCGCCGTTGTGGCACTGGGTATTTCGATGGTGATCGGACTTACAACCCTCGACACGGGTGTGCCGGGATCACGCGCAAGCGCTCAGGGCTCGGGGATCTCCGGTTCCAGCATGTAGAGATCCTCGGGCTCGTGCGAGTCCGGGAAAGTGTTGGCGGCGAACAGGTCACGGCGCTCGAAGCGGAGACCGCGGGCCTTCGCGACCGACTCGAACAGTCGCTGCGACGGGATGTTGTCGGGGCTGATCGTGGTGTGCATCGCCACCATTCCGTGTCGGTTCGCACGATCGAACAGATGATGCAGCATGGACGCGGCGACGCCGTGTCCGCGCATCGAATCGTCGACGGCGACCTGCCACACCATGAGGGTGGAGGGGTCGCTCTGACGGCGGTATCCGGTGACGAAACCGACCGGACGGCCGTCCACCTCGGCGACAATCGAGGTGTCGGCGAAGTCGTGGCACCAAAGGACGTAGGAGTACGACGAGTTGACGTCGAGAACCTTTGAGTCCGAGGCGATTTCCCAGAGGCGGGTACCGTCGGCGACAGTCGGCGTCCGATAGTCGACGGTGAGGACAGTTGTTGGGGCCGTTCTTGTTTGTGAAGGGCTCATAACGCTCTCGACGTTAACAACGGGTATCCGGGAAGTCACCCACCTGCGGAAATTGCCCCAACGAACCCCTACCTTCTACCTGATCAGACATGCAATGTGAAGTGAGTCACAAGAGTGTCACCCACGCGTCGATTCGGGGGTTCCCGGGGGAGCAGAATGGCCGCATGACGAGGATCATCGCCGGCGAGCTACGGGGTAGACGGCTCCGTGTTCCGGACGAGGGAACTCGTCCCACTTCCGACCGAGTACGGGAGTCGGTCTTCAACATGTTGGACGCCCGGTTCGATCTGCACGGGCTGTGGGTCCTCGATCTGTACGCCGGGTCCGGGGCCCTCGGCATCGAGGCGGTGTCACGTGGTGCCGCCGGCGCCACCTTCGTCGACTCCGCGCGGAAGGCCGCGACCGTGATCGGGGCGAATGTGAAGGCGTGTGGGATCGCCGCGTCGACCACCGTACTGACACGCCCGGTGTCCGCCTATCTGTCCTCGCCGCCCGAGAAGACGTACGACCTCGTGTTCTCCGACCCTCCGTACGCGGTCGACGCGGCAGCGTTGTCCGACGATCTGGCCAAACTGGCCGCGACCCGGCTCGCCGTCGACGCGCTGGTCGTGGTGGAGCGTTCCGCCCGATCGTCCGGCGGCATCTGGCCGGACGGGTTCGAGGTCATCACGGACAAGAACTACGGCGACACCCGCGTCGAGGTCGCGGAGTTCATCGGCTCCTGACGTGCCGGAAGCGAGGGACCTGACGGTAAGTTCGGGCCATGACGACGGCAGTGTGTCCCGGTTCCTTCGATCCCTTCACCCTCGGCCACCGTTACGTGGTCGAACGCGCCGCGGCGTGTTTCGACGAGGTGGTCATCACCGTGGTGGTCAATCCCAACAAGCGCGGCATGTTCAGTGTCGACGAGCGCATCGCGCTCATCGAGGAGGACTGCGCCGATCTGCCCGGTGTGCGGGTCGATCGCTGGGAAGGCCTTCTCGTCGACTATCTGAAGCAAGAGTCGATCCACACCATCGTCAAGGGGCTGCGTTCGGCGGTCGACTTCGACTATGAGGTCCCGATGGCCCAGATGAACCGCGCCCTCGCCGACGTGGAGACGGTCTTCCTGCTCACCGATCCCCGGTTCGCGCATGTGTCGAGCTCACTCGTCAAGGAGGTCGCCAAGCTCGGCGGTGACGTGACGCCCTTCCTGTCGCCGCACATCCACAAGAACCTGACCGCAAAGCTCACCGGGGAGCGTTCCGTCTAGGAGCCACCTGCGGGGATCGCGACACACCCCGCGCGCTTCACTAATCACAGGCGCAACATTCGGCACAATAGTCACAGATTCACCAACTGTTGCAAACAGGCAAGCGCCGGATTGGGGTGGCTGTGTACCGGGTATTTGAGGCTCTCGACGAGCTCGTGGCGATTGTCGAGGAGGCGCGGAGTGTGCCGATGACCGCGGGCTGTGTCGTGCCGCGCGGTGACGTGCTCGAACTCCTCGACGACATCAAGGACTCGATCCCGGGCGAGCTCGACGACGCTCAGGACGTCCTCGACCAGCGCGACACCCTGATCGGTGATGCGCGGGAGCATGCCGAGACGGCGGTGGCCAAGGCCGACTCCGAGTCCGAGGCCGTGCTGGCACATGCCCGTGCCGAGGCCGACCGCATCCTGTCCGAGGCCAAGGCCCAGGCGGATCGCATGGTCGACGAGGCGAGCTCGCACTCACACTCGCTCGTCGAGGACGCCACCGAGGAAGCGCGCCGGCTGCAGACCAGTGCCGCCCGCGAGTTCGAGGCCGTCACCGGCCGGGCCCGTGCCGAGGCGCAGCGCACCATCGATGCGGCGAACAACACCTACGACAAGTCGGTGGCCGACGGCATCGCCGAACAGCAGCGCCTGGTGTCGGAGACCGAGGTCGTCGGTGCGGCCAAGTCCGAGGCCGAACGCATCATCGACGCGGCTCACGCAGAGGCGGATCGCCTGCGCGGCGACTGCGACGTCTACGTGGACGAGAAGCTGGCCCAGTTCGAGGAGATCCTCACCGGCACACTGCGGTCGGTGAACCGTGGACGCCATCAGCTGCGTACCGGTGCGGGCATGCACGACTACGTCGAGTACCCCCGCAGCGTCGACGAGCCGGCACGCGATTCCCGCGGCGACAACTCGCGTTCGCGCGAGACGTCGACCCGGAACTCCTACGACCGCGACCAGGGATCCCCGCTGGCGGTGTGACCTGCCGGACAGCCGATCCGGCGCACACCGTGGCGTCGGTCGATGATTCGTGATCGCCAGCGTATGGTGCAGTTTGTGTCTGATCATGCTGTGACATCAGAAGCGTCGCACGGTCCCGGTTCGGCGCCGCGGCGCGACCCCTTCGTCCTCGACGTCCGGTCGCTGGGTCGGCGCCCGGGCACCATGTCCGAGGTGCACAAGACGGTGACGACCCCCGACAAGCTCGGGGTCGAGATGATCGGTATCCCGGCCGGCTCGGACGTCGACCTCGATCTCCGGCTCGAGTCGGTGAGCGAGGGAATCCTGGTGACCGGCACCGCGTGCGGTGAGACCGAGGGTCAGTGCTCGCGTTGCCTCGAACCGGTCGACGGCACGGTGACGGTGTTCCTCACCGAACTGTTCGCGTACCCCGACAGTGTGACCGAGCAGACCACCGAGGAAGACGACGTGCACCGCATCGTCGACGACCGGATCGACCTCGAGCAGTCGATCATCGACGCGGTCGCGCTGGAACTGCCGATGTCGCCGCTGTGTTCGGAGGACTGCCCGGGGTTGTGCCAGGTGTGCGGCATCCGGCTGGCGGTCGCCGAACCGGGTCATGCGCACGAACTGATCGACCCCCGCTGGGCCGGTCTCGCGAACAAGTTCTCGGAACTCTCCGACGGCGAGACGGCCGCCGAGCCCGACACACAGGAACGTCGTGACTGAGGCCACCCGCGAGGCCGGTCGGCGTGCCGCGCTGCTCGCCGCGCTCGACACCGACATCCCCGAAGACCTTCTGACGCTGGCACTCACGCACCGCTCATATGCCTACGAACACGGGGGTCTGCCGACCAACGAGCGCCTCGAGTTCCTCGGCGACTCCGTTCTCGGCGTGGTGATCACCGAGCGCCTGTACCTTCATTTCCCGGATCGTCCCGAGGGCGAACTCGCGAAGATCCGCGCGAGCGTGGTCAACATGCACGCGCTCGCCGACGTGGCCCGCGGCCTCGGCGACGAGGGCGGCCTGGGCAAGTACCTGTATCTCGGTCGCGGCGAGGAGATGACCGGCGGTCGAGACAAGGACTCGATCCTCGCCGACGGTCTCGAATCACTCTTCGGCGCCGTGTTTCTCAGCCACGGCCTGGAGACCTCGCAGCGGATCATCCTGCGTCTCTTCGACGAACGCATCGAGAAGGCCGGGCAGCTCGGCGCCGGCCTGGACTGGAAGACCTCGCTGCAGGAGCTGAGCTCCGAACGCGGCTACGGCCCACCGCAGTACCAGATCTCGTCCACCGGCCCGGACCACAACAAGGAGTTCACCGCGATCGCGATGATCGCGGGAGAGAACCTCGGCGAGGGTGTCGGCCGCACCAAGAAAGAGGCCGAGCAGCAGGCGGCGGCCCACGCGTGGAAGGCTCTCACCGAACGCGCCTCTGCGTCGTCCGAGCCCGCGTCCTGACGGCCCGAAACCTTCATGCCTGAACTACCCGAGGTCGAGACCGTCCGGATGGGTCTCGAGAAGCATCTGACCGGGCGGTTCCTGACCTCGGTCGAGGTGCTCCATCCCCGTGCCGCCCGCCGGCACGTCGGCGGCGAACCCGATCTGATCGGTCGCCTGGCGGGCAAACGCGTCACCGGGGTGCGCCGCCGCGGCAAGTACATGTGGATCGACGTCGCCGACGACACCGACCGTGCCGCGCTCGTCGTGCATCTCGGCATGAGCGGGCAGATGCTGATCGCCCGCGACGGCGCGCCCGACCACACCCACCTCCGCATCCGCGCGACGCTCGACGACGACAACGAGCTGCGTTTCGTCGACCAACGCACCTTCGGCGGCTGGCATCTCGACGACTACGCGGTCTCCGACGACGCCGCCGACATCCCGGTGTCGGTGGCGCACATCGCCCCCGACCCGTTCGACCCGGCCTTCGACGCGGCCGCCGTCGTGACCCGCATGCGCAGTAAGCACTCCGAGATCAAGCGGGTCCTGCTCGACCAGACGGTCATCTCCGGCGTCGGCAACATCTACGCCGACGAGGCGCTGTGGCGCGCTCGGCTGCACGGTGCGCGCATCGCCGAGACGATCTCGCGCAAGAAACTGCTCGAACTGATCGACGCGGCCACCGCGGTGATGACCGAGGCCGTCGAGGTCGGGGGCACGTCGTTCGACGCGCTGTACGTCAACGTCAACGGTCAGTCGGGCTACTTCGAGCGGTCGCTCAATGCCTACGGACGCGAAGGACAGCCGTGCCGTCGCTGCGGGGCCATCATGCGCCGGGAATCGTTCATGAACCGCAGTTCGTATTTCTGCCCGAAGTGTCAGAGGCCGCCGAGGCGGGGGATTGGCAAGGGTCGCTGAGGAACGAGTTCGGTGACTGCCTGAAGTGTCCCGCGGAACGCTTGAAGCGACTTGGCCAGCTGTTTTGTCGGTAGGCGACGCTAGGTTGTTCGTATATCCGTTCGAACAGCTGGGGGGCTTGGGGTGTCTGTTTCGGTGCTGCACGGTGAGAATGTGTCGTCGATGTTCGATGGCGCGGACCCGGCGTCTCTGTCAGATTCGGCATTGGAATGCAGAGTGCTGGGTCATGCCGCGCAGATCACCGCGCTCACGGCCGAGTTCTTGTCTCTGGTAGCGGAATTGGATGAGCGGGAGTCGTGGAAGGGGCCGGGTGTTCATTCGCTCGCACACTGGTTGTCGTGGAAGGCGGGCATTGCGCAGCGGACGGCTCATGAGCAGGTGCGGGTGGCCAAGGCGCTACGCGAGTTGCCGGTGATCCGGCAGGCGTTCGGTGAGGGCCGGTTGACGTATTCGAAGGTGCGGGCTCTAACTCGGGTGGCGACTCCGTTGCGGGACCAGGAGTTGGTGAATCTGGCGTTGTCGTGCACGGCGTCGCAGGTGGAGAGGGCGGTGCGGGCGATGCGTCAGATCGGCCGCGGACACAGTGACGACGGCGAACCGGTGCCGCCGGCGGAGTCGTGGGGTCGGTGGAAGTGGAATCTGGACGGTTCGTTGTCGGTGTCATTGACGCTGGCGCCCTTGGACGGTGCGCGTTTCCTCGCCGGGGCGGTGCGTGCGGAGTATGAACGCACGCGCACGGCTGCGGATGCGGACTTGCCAAGTGTTCCGCGGAACACTCCGAGTGAGTTGGAGACCGAGTCCGGCGAGCAGGATTCGGAGGTGAAGCCGGCGAATCGTCGGGATCTGTGGCGGAACGTGCCGTCGAATCTGGCGCCGGCGATGGTGGCCATGGCGGACATGGTGCACGAGGGGATCCCGATGCCCGATCTTGCGCCGGGTGCGGAGATCTTGATCCATGCCGGTGATGGGGTGGAGCACTCACATCTCGATGACGGACCGGCCCTCTCGGATGCCGAGTTGGAGGAGGCCCATTGTGGCGCTGCGGTCCGAGAGGTGTTGTCCACCAGAGTTCCTGGGAAGCCGGGGAAGTTGGCGTTGCTGGGATTGGGGCGTAAGAACCGAACCCCGAACAAGGCGCTGGTCAGGGCGTTGTTCCTGAGAGACCGGTGCTGTCAGATGCCCGGATGTGAACGCACACGACATCTGCACGCCCATCACGTGGTGTTCTGGTCGGCTGGCGGGGAGACCGAGTTGGACAATCTGATTTTGTTGTGCGGAAGCTGTCACCGTGCGTTGCATCGGGGTGAGTTCAGTATCACCGGTCATGACTCGCAACGGTTTTCGTTCTACATGCCAGGTGGTTCAGTGATCGAGGTGAGCCCATCGACACGCGCTCCAGGCCTGTGGCAGCCGGACGGGCGGATCGCGGCGGATGCGACGGTGCCCGTGGGTGGCGGCAAGCTCGACCTCGCGTATGCGACCGAGGTGATCTACGCGGTGTGGGAATGGAAGGAACGCAACGCAAGGAGGGAGTCGGCAGCGGCCTGACGACCCGTGGCGACCGGCTCGGGAATTCATTCCGATCCACGGCTCTTACTATGGTCTGCGGTGTCAGCGCCGCCCCGCAGCCTGAGAGGACTCATCCCAGCATGACGATCGAACAGAACACCGCCGCCCCGGCCGCGACCGGCGAGCCGGCGCACACCGACCTCTGGGTTGAGCGGACCGGCACCCGTCTGTACACCGGGCGCAGCTCGCGCGGTGCCGAGGTGCTGATCGGCTCCCAGGACGTCGACGGGGTCTTCACGCCGGGCGAACTGCTGAAGATCGCACTCGCGGCGTGCACCGGCATGTCTTCGGACCGTCCGCTGTCGCGTCGCCTCGGCGACGACTACGACGCGACCATCCTCGTCAGCGGAGATGCCGACCGCGAGAACGAGGTGTACCCGCGGATCGAAGAGATCCTCGAGGTCGACCTCTCCGAACTCGACCCCGAGGCCGCGCAGCGACTGCTCGTCGTTGTCGAGCGGGCCATCGACGCTGTGTGCACCGTCGGCCGCACCATCAAGGCGGGCGCCGAGGTCGACCTGAAGATCGTGACGGACTGACACCATGACCACCGACACGGTCCGGCTGTCGGCTTTCGTGCACGGTCACGTCCAGGGCGTGGGGTTCCGGTGGTGGACGCGGTCGCGGGCGCTGGAGCTCGGGCTGGTCGGTTACGCGTCCAATCAGGCCGGCGGACGGGTGCACGTCGTGGCCGAGGGGCCCCGCGACAAGGTGCTGGCACTGCTCGACGCGCTGCGGTCGGGGGAGACCCCCGGCCGGGTGGATCTGGTCGTCGACAGCCTCGACCCGGCGCGCGGAGACCTGACCGGCTTCCTCGAACGGTGAGCGCTACCCGAAACACGTCGCGATGGTGAGTAGTCTGTACCGTCGTGCACCTCAAAAGCCTGACCCTGAAGGGCTTCAAGTCGTTCGCCTCGGCGACGACCCTGCGCTTCGAGCCGGGTATCACGTGCGTCGTCGGTCCCAACGGCTCGGGTAAGTCCAACGTCGTCGACGCCCTGACCTGGGTCATGGGCGAACAGGGCGCCAAGGCGCTGCGCGGCGGGAAGATGCAGGACGTGATCTTCGCCGGCACCTCCGGACGTCCGCCGCTGGGACGTGCGGAGGTCACGCTCACCATCGACAACGCCGACGGTGCGCTGCCCATCGAATACTCCGAGGTCTCGATCACCCGCCGCATGTTCCGCGACGGCGCCGGCGAGTACGAGATCAACGGCAGCACCTGCCGTCTCATGGACGTGCAGGAACTGCTCTCCGACTCCGGTATCGGCCGCGAGATGCACGTCATCGTCGGCCAGGGCCGCCTGTCGGCGATCCTGGAGTCGCGTCCCGAGGACCGTCGCGCGTTCATCGAGGAGGCCGCAGGCGTCCTCAAGCACCGCAAGCGCAAGGAAAAAGCGGTCCGCAAGCTCGACGCCATGCAGGCCAACCTGGCGCGTCTCACCGACCTCACCGCCGAACTGCGACGTCAGCTCAA
Organism: Gordonia rubripertincta; assembly: GCF_038024875.1. NCBI lineage: Bacteria > Bacillati > Actinomycetota > Actinomycetes > Mycobacteriales > Gordoniaceae > Gordonia > Gordonia rubripertincta. Next base: position 4,537,427 of record NZ_CP136136.1, on the reverse strand, counting down.
GCCGCTCGGCCGGCAGGCCGAGGTCGCCCGCCGGGCACAGACGGTGCAGGCCGACCTCCGCGACGCCCGGTTGCGCCTCGCCGCCGACGACCTGGTGATCCGCCGAGCCGAGATGGCCGAACACGCCGCCGTCGAGGACGAGGTGCGGCGCCGCCAGGACGAGGTGGCCGAGCAACTCGACGAGGCCAACGCTCAGGTCACCGAACACGAACAGCATCTGGCCGAGGTCACCCCGGCGGCCGCGGCGGCCAGCCGCGCCTGGTTCCGGCTGTCGGCACTGGCCGAACGCGTCGACGCGACCCGCCGGGTCGCCGCCGAGCGCAGCCGCTACCTGAGCGAGGCCGCCGCCGAGGCCACCGGCCCCGATCCCGAGGAACTCGAGGAACAGGCCCTCGAAGCCGCCGAACTCGAGGCCGAGCTCACCGAGGGCGTCGAGATCGCCGCCGAGCAACTCGAGACGGCCCGCGAGGTGCTCCGTGAACGCGAGTCGATCGCGGAAGCCGCGGAGGCGGCACATCTGGCCGCCGTCCAGGCCATCGCCGACCGACGAGAGGGTCTGGCCCGTCTCGAGGGCCAGGTCGACAACCTGCGGACGCGGTCGGAGTCGACCGACGCCGAGGCCGACCGCCTGACCGCCGCCATCGCACACGCCACCGAACGTGCGGAAAACGCTGCCTCGCAACAGGATTCGGCTGCGAGCGAACTCGCGCAGCTGGAATCCTCCGAGCAGGCGCTCGACGAACACCACGAACGGTGCGTCGCCGCACTGAACCTGTCCAACGAACGTGTCGCGACCCTGCAGGCCGAGCACCGCGAGGCCGAGCAGTCCATCGCCTCGCTGTCGGCACGCGTCGAGGCTCTCGCGATGGGTCTGGAACGCAACGACGGCGGCGCCTGGCTCCTCGACAACGCACCCGACGGGCTACTCGGGCCGATGTCGGAACTGCTCACCGTCGAGTCCGGTTTCGAGACCGCCATCGCCGGTGCGCTCGGCCCCGCGGTCGACGGCATCGTGACCGTCGACGGCATGGCAGCGGTCCGCGCCCTCGAAGCCCTCAAGTCCGGCGACGGGGGACGGGCCGCGCTGATCTGCGGCGGACTCACCGAAGCCGTCCGGCCGCGAGACGTCGCCCTTCCCGACGGCGCTCGGTGGGCCGCCTCCGCGGTGACCTGCGGGCCGGAGATCCGCAACGCGATCGACACCGTCCTCGCCGACACCGTCATTGTGGACGACGCCGCCCAAGGACTCGACATCGCCCGTCGACTCGGCGTGCGGGTGGTCACCCACGCCGGCGACCGCATCGGCCCGGCGTCCATCGAGGGTGGGTCGTCGCGTCGCCCGTCGACGCTCGAGGTGCAGTCGGCCATCGACGCCGCCACCGAGGAACTCGCCGCCACTCGCCGCCGCGTCGAAGAGCTGGAAGCGGCTCTCGACGGTGCGCTCACAGAGCAGCGCGAGCGACGGGAAGCGGCGGAGGAGGCGCTCGCCGCACTGCACGAGTCGGATTCGAGTGTCGGCGCCGCCTATGAGCAGATGGCCCGGCTCGGCCACGAGATCCGTACCGCCCGTGCGGAGGCGGATCGCTTCACGCGTCAGCGCAATCTGCTGGAGAAAGGTCGCGCGGAGACCCTGGAATCGCTCCACGAACTCGAGGAGCGGTTACGACTCGCCCGCGACGAATCGGACACGGGACCTGAGATGGCGGCCGACGACTCCGAGCGTTCGACGGCCGCAGCGGCCGTCGGGATCGCCCGCGGCACCGAGATGGAGGCGCGCCTGGCCCTGCGTACCGCCGAGGAACGCCTCGCGTCGGTGCGCGGCAAGGCCGACTCCCTGCGTCGTGCGGCCCAGCGCGAGCGGGAGGCCCGCGAACGGGCGCGTCGTCAGGACGAGATCCGCCGGCAGGCCGCGGGTGTCGCGGTGGCGGTCGAACGGGCCGGTGCCCAGGTCGCCGAACGACTCGCGTCCGCGGTCGCCTCGGCGCAGGCGGGCCGCGACGAACTCGAGGAGATCCGGATCGCGCGGTCGGCGACGCTCGACGAGCTACGCGTGCGGGCCGGTGAACTGACCACCACGCTGAACTCGTTGCGCGACACCGTCCATCGCGACGAGGTGGCCCGTGCCCAGGTGGCCCTGCGCATCGAGCAGCTCGAGGAGCAGATCCTCGACACGTTCGCGATGTCACCCGACGACCTGATCTCCGAATACGGCCCCGACGTCCCGATGCCGCCCTCGGCTCTCGAGATGCAGGAGTACGAGGAGGCCAAGGCGCGCGGCGACCAGGTGGTGGCCCCGGCGCCCATGCCGTACGACCGCGCCACCCAGGAGGCGCGCCTGAAGAAGGCGCAGAAGGACCTCAACACCCTCGGCAAGGTCAACCCGCTCGCGCTCGAGGAGTTCGCGGCCCTGGAAGAGCGCTACAACTTCCTGTCCTCACAGCTCGAGGACGTGAAAGCGGCTCGCAAGGACCTGCTCGACGTGGTCGAGGAGGTGGACGCCCGCATCCTGCAGGTGTTCACCGAGGCCTACGCCGATGTCGAGCGAGAGTTCGGCCAGGTCTTCGAGACGCTGTTCCCCGGCGGCGAGGGAAGGCTCGTGCTGACCGAGCCCAACGACATGCTGACCACCGGCATCGAGGTGGAGGCCCGGCCGCCGGGTAAGAAGGTGAAGAGGCTGTCGCTGCTGTCGGGCGGGGAGAAGTCCCTGACCGCGGTCGCGATGCTCGTGGCGATCTTCCGCGCCCGCCCGTCGCCGTTCTACGTCATGGACGAGGTCGAGGCGGCGCTCGACGACACCAACCTGCGCCGGCTCATCAAGCTCTTCGAGCAGCTGCGGGAGAAGTCGCAGCTGATCGTCATCACACATCAGAAGCCCACGATGCAGATCGCCGACGCCCTCTACGGCGTCAGCATGCGCGGGGACGGCATCACGACCGTCATCTCGCAACGCATGCGCGGCGTCAACATGCCCGTGGCTCAACAGGAGGACACCAGCCAGTGAACACCGGAATCATCATCGGGATCGTCATCGCGGTGGTCGTCATCGCCGCGCTGATCGTGCTCGGACTGGTGCTGGCGCGTCGTCGTCGCATCTCGCTGTCCGACACCACGACGCAGCCGGAGATCGTCGACGGCACCACGCGTCAGGTCGACCGGTCCGGGGGCTACCAGGCGGGGTCGGGCTTCAGTTTCAGTCGCGGCGACACAGCCCTGGCCGAACCGCCGGCGCGCAAGCCGGAACCGCAACCCAAGCCGGAGCCCCAGCCCAAGCCGGAACCGCAGCCCAAGCCCGAGCCGCCCGTCCAACCGGCCGGCGAACGCACCGACGTCGACGGCCAGCCCACGGTCGGGGACGACGCCGCGGTGCCGCGCGACTCCCACCGCCGCGGGATCACCGAGGTGTCCCTCCCGGACGTGATCGAACCGGCCGGGGCAAAGCCGGAGCCTGTCGAGCCGGAGACGACCGAGCCGGCGGCGAAGGTCGCAGAACCGGAAACCACCGAGCCGGAGGCGCCGGAGGCAGCCCAGGCCCCGGCGGTCGAGACCCCGGTGGTCGAGGAGCCGGCGGTCGAACCTCCGGTGACCACAGCCCCCGACGATGCGTCGGGTGCGGTGGCGGCACCGCCGCGCGAGGAGATCGCGCCGACCGCCGGTCGGCTGGGCAAGCTGCGCGGACGGCTGTCGCGGTCGCAGGGTGCGATCGGCAAGAGCGTGCTCGGACTGCTCGGTGCCGGCGACCTCGACGAGGACAGCTGGGAGGAGATCGAGGACACCCTGCTGATGGCCGACCTCGGGACGGCCACCACCATGACCGTCGTCGAGAACCTGCGGACCGAGCTGGCCGCCAACCCGGTGAAGTCCGCCGCCGAGGCACGGGCCCTGCTGAAGCGCGTGCTCATCGAACAGCTCGACCCGACCCTGGACCGGTCGATCCGTGCTCTGCCGCATGCGGGCCGTCCCGCCGTCGTGCTCGTCGTCGGCGTCAACGGCACCGGCAAGACCACGACAACGGGCAAGCTGGCCCGTGTTCTGGTGGCCGACGGCCGTCGCGTGTTGCTGGGCGCGGCCGACACCTTCCGTGCGGCCGCCGCCGATCAGCTGCAGACCTGGGGTGAGCGGGTCGGTGCGGAGATCGTGCGCGGCAAGGAGCAGGCCGATCCGGCCGCGGTCGCGTTCGACGCGGTCGACCGCGGGATCGCCACGGGTGTCGACGTCGTCATGATCGACACCGCGGGCCGCCTGCACACCAAGACCGGCCTGATGGACGAGTTGGGCAAGGTCAAGCGCGTGGTGGAGAAGAAGGCGCCCGTCGACGAGGTGCTGCTCGTGCTCGACGCGACCGTCGGCCAGAACGGTCTGATGCAGGCTCGGGTGTTCGCCGAGGTCGTCGACATCACCGGTGTGGTGCTGACCAAGCTCGACGGGACGGCGAAGGGCGGCATCGTCTTCCACGTCCAGAAGGAGCTCGGCGTGCCGGTCAAACTGGTCGGTCTGGGCGAGGGTGCGGATGATCTGGCGCCGTTCGAACCCGAGGCTTTCGTCGACGCGCTGCTGTGAAGTCGATCCACGATCGGCAATATGGGGCGTAGTACTGCCGGGACAAAACTGAGACGGCCCTCAGAAGCGTCCTCGCGATTTACCTGAGCGAAATATGAATCGCTCATCGGGTTACGTGCCCGAAACGTCAAGGCACCACTGCGGAAACCGAGTGCCGCCAAAGTCTTGGGAGGCGCCGAGCCGTCGGCGCATCCTGAGGAGGTTTTCACAGTGGTTTTGGCTCAGTTGCCAAACGAATCGTTTGGCCCTATCGACACGGGCAACACGGCATTCATGCTCGTGTCGGCCGCCCTCGTGTTGCTGATGACCCCAGGCCTGGCCTTCTTCTACGGGGGGTTGGCGCGTGGCAAGGCCGTCCTGAACATGATGATGATGTCGTTCGGTGCGTTGGCGTCGATCAGTGTCGTCTACGTCCTGTGGGGCTTCTCGATGTCGTTCAGTGACGGCATCACCGGTGAGAGCGACATTCTCGGTGTCTTCGCCAACCCGTTCGCGCTGTTCGGGTCCGACCAGCTCATGAGCACGATCGGCGAGGGCGACAGCGAGCAGTTCGTCACCGGTGGGTTGTCGATCCCGGCGATCGTCTTCATGGGCTTCCAGCTGACCTTCGCGGTCATCACCGTTGCCCTCATCAGTGGTGCGCTGGCCGAGCGGGTGAAGTTCTCGACCTGGATGGTCTTCACCGTCCTGTGGTCGACGATCGTGTACTTCCCTCTGTCCCACATGGTCTGGGGAGGCCTGGTCGGCGGCGGCGGTCTCCTTGGTGCCGGTGAGGACGGTCTCGCGGCCAAGATGTTCGGAACCGACAGCGAGGGCGCAGCCAATGTCGCACCGATCGACTTCGCGGGTGGCACCGTCGTGCACATCAACGCCGGTATCGCAGCGCTGGTGCTGGTCCTCATCATCGGCAAGCGCGTCGGGTTCGGGCGCACCGCTTACCGTCCCCACAACATCCCCTTCGTGATGCTCGGCGCGGCACTCCTGTGGTTCGGCTGGTTCGGTTTCAACGTCGGGTCCGAGCTGGGCGCCGACCTTCTCGCCGGCCAGGTGTGGGTCAACACGACCGCCGCGACCGCCGCCGCGATCATCGGCTGGCTCGCAGTCGAACTCATTCGCGACAAGCACGCCACCAGCGTCGGTGCCGCATCGGGCATCGTGGCCGGTCTGGTCGCGATCACCCCGGCCTGTGGTGCGCTGACCCCGGTCGGCTCGCTGATCCTGGGTGTCATCGCAGGTGCGCTGGCCGCGCTCGCCATCGGTCTCAAGAACAAGTTCGGCTACGACGATTCGCTCGACGTCGTCGGTGTCCACCTCGTCGCCGGCCTGTGGGGCACCCTCGCCATCGGTCTGCTAGGCAAGGACGTCGGCCTCTTCTGGGGTGGCGATTACAAGCAACTCGTTGTTCAGGCGGTCATCGCCTTCTTCGCGCTGGCCTTCACCGCTGTGCTGACCGCGATCATCGCCTTCGCACTCAAGCCGCTCGGCTGGCGTGTCAGCGATGAGGACGAGAAGAGCGGCGTCGACGAGGCAGAACACGCTGAGACTGCCTACGAGCTGGCATGACGCTCGAGCCAAATCGCTACTACGCTGACACCCGTGGAGAGGGATAACAAATGAAGCTGATCACTGCAATCGTCAAGCCGTTCACGCTCGAGGATGTCAAGGCCGGCCTGGAGCAGGCGGGAATCCTGGGCATGACCGTCAGTGAGGTCCAGGGTTACGGACGCCAGAAGGGCCACACCGAGGTCTACCGCGGCGCCGAGTACTCGGTCGACTTCGTGCCGAAGGTCCGTGTCGAGGTGGTCGTGGACGACTCGGCCGTGGACAAGGTCGTCGACGTGATCGTCGAGGCCGCCCGTACCGGCAAGATCGGTGACGGCAAGGTGTGGGTCTCGCCGGTCGAGTCCGTGGTGCGCGTCCGCACCGGCGAGCGCGGCGGCGACGCTCTGTAAGTGAGCTCGTGCCCTTTCTGAACCCCAGCGCGGCCCCGCGTCCGATGATGAGTCGGGCGCGGGGCCGCACCGTTCAAACCCCGAGACCGAGGAGCCTCCCGTAACCGCCACCGATCTGGCCAAGACCCGCCGGCAGCTCACCGAGTCGAGCCGGAACGGCAAACTCGACGCACCGGCTCTCCGCCAGGTGCTCGTCGACCTGCACGAGTTCTGGCTGACCAGCAAGGGCGCCGAACTCGGCATCAAGTCCCACAGCGGCTTCGCGATCGTCGCGGTCGGCGGTCTGGGACGCGGTGAACTGCTGCCGTATTCCGACCTCGATCTGATCCTGCTGCACGACGACATGCCCGTCGAGCGGGTGTCCGAGGTCGCCGACGGACTCTGGTATCCGTTGTGGGACGCCAACATTCCCCTCGATCACAGCGTTCGTACCGTGCCGCAGGCGTTGCAGGTCGCCGGCGAGGATGTGACCGCCGCGCTCGGCCTGCTGGAGGCCCGCCACATCGCCGGCGACGAGGACCTGTCGAGTCTGCTGATCGGTGGCGTACGCCAGCAGTGGCGCAACGACATCCGTAATCGTTTCCCCGACGTGGTTGCCCACGCACAGGATCGTTGGCGTCGCGCCGGCGACATCGCGCACCGCGCCGAACCCGATCTGAAGAACGGCCGGGGCGGCCTCCGCGATGTGCAACTCCTCGGCGCCCTGGCGATCGCCCAGCTCACCGACGGGATGGCCAGCCTTCGTCCGGATTCGCCCGGTGCCGGACCACAGGTCGCCTACCAGCGTCTGCTGGACATCCGGACCGAGTTGCACCGCACCGCGGGCCGTCCGCGTGAGCAGGTGCGCGCGCAGGACGCCGACGAGATCGGCGCCGCACTGCGCATCGGGGACCGGTTCGACCTGGCGCGCGTCATCAGCGACTCCGCCCGAACCATCAGCTATTCCATCGACGTCGGTCTGCGGACCGCGGGCAACGCCCTCCCGCGACGCGGGCTGGCCAAGCTGCGCCGTTCCCCGCTGCGCCGTCCGCTCGACGAGGGCGTGGTCGAGCACAGCGGCGAGATCGTGTTGGCGCGCAACGCGATTCCGAGCAAGGACCCCGGACTCATCCTCCGCGTGGCCGCCGCGTCGGCGCGGACGGGTCTGCCGATCAGCGCATCGACCCTGAGCCGGCTGGCCGACTATGCACCCGAACTTCGGGAGCCGTGGCCCGCCGAGGCGTTGAGCGACCTGCTGGTCCTGCTCAGCTCCGGTCACCACATGGTCGACCCGATCGAGGCGCTCGACCGCACCGGACTCTGGGGCCGGTTGCTCCCGGAATGGGGTGCGGTGCGCGATCTTCCGCCCCGCGACGCGATCCACACCTGGACCGTCGACCGTCACCTCGTGGAGGCCGCGGCCTACGCGAGTTCGATGACGACGCGGGTCTCGCGGCCCGACCTCCTCGTACTCGGAGCGCTCATCCACGACCTCGGCAAGGGGCGCGGCGCAGACCACAGCATCGTCGGCGCCGAACTCGCCGTCCAGATCGGCAACCGGTTCGGCCTGTGGCCGCAGGACGTGACGATCCTGTCCGACATGGTGCGGCATCATCTCCTGCTGCCGCAGGTCGCGACGCGCCGCGACCTCGACGACCCGGCCACCGCCGCATTCGTCGCCACCACACTGGGTCACAACCGGGTGCTGCTGGAACTCCTTGCGGCGCTGGCCGAAGCGGATTCGCTGGCGACCGGTCCCGGCGTGTGGGGGGAGTGGAAGGCCTCGCTCATCGGCGAACTCGTCCGACGGTCCATGCGCCACATCGACGGCGTCCCGCCGGCGGTGCCCGAGCCGCTGACCCCCGAGCAGCTGGCGATCGCCGCCGAAGGGGACTACGCGGTCCGGCTCGTCCGCGCCGACGGTCAGCACACCTACGACGTCACGATGGTGGCGCCGGATCAGCCCGGACTGCTGTCGAAGATGGCCGGGGTGCTCGCGCTCGGCGGTCTGCGCTCGCACAAGGCCTGCGCCCAGAGCCACGACGGCAAGGCGATCAACTCCTTCATCGTCGTGCCGATGTTCGGCAGTCCGCCCGACGCGGGTCTGCTCCGCCAGCAGCTCATCGCCTCGGTGAACGGCAAGATCGATGTCCTCGCACGCCTCGATGCGCGGGAGCGGGATTCGCCGATACCCACGATCGCCTCGGTCAGCACCCTCCCCGGGACGATGGTGAGCCTCGGGGCGAGTGCCGGAAGCACCGACCCCGATGTCGACGGCGCGGGTCACCCGAAGAACGCCGTGCCCGCGCTGTTCGCGGTCGCACCGCCGCGGGTGACCTGGCTCGATGCCCCGGAGCCCGATGCCGCCGAGGGTACGGTGCTGCTCGAGGTACGGTCCGACGACCGGATCGGTCTGCTGAGTCGGGTGACCTCCGTCCTGGAGAAGAACGGTGCCGACATCCGGTGGGCGAAGGTCTCGACCCTGGGTGCGACCGTCGTCGACATCTTCAGCCTGCGACTGGCCGAGGACACCGAGCAGATGCGCGCGACGCTCACCGACGCGATCATCGCGGTGTGCCCGCCGCCGCAGCCGAAGCGTGACGAGGAGGACGGGCCGCAGACACCCGGCGGGACGGGACGGTCCGGAGTGCCGATCTCCTAGATGGAATGACCGGGGAACCGCATGGAAGGATGGGACCCATGTTCGATTCCCTCTCCGACCGGTTGACCGGTGCCCTGAAGGACCTCCGCGGCAAGGGGCGGCTCTCCGACGCCGACATCGACCGCACCTGCCGCGAGATCCGGCTCGCCCTGCTCGAGGCCGACGTCTCGCTGCCGGTGGTGCGCGCCTTCATCGCGCGGATCAAGGAACGGGCGAAGGGCGCGGAGGTCTCCGCGGCGCTGAACCCGGCCCAGACGGTCGTCAAGATCGTCAACGAGGAACTCATCGGAATCCTCGGCGGCGAGACCCGCCGGGTGCGGTTCGCCAAGAACCCGCCCACGGTCATCATGCTGGCCGGTCTCCAGGGCGCCGGTAAGACGACTCTCGCCGGCAAGCTCGGCAACTGGCTCAAGCAGCAGGGACACACGCCGCTGCTCGTGGCCTGTGACCTCCAGCGTCCGGGCGCGGTCTCCCAGCTGCAGATCGTCGGCGAGCGGGCCGGCGTGCCGGTCTTCGCGCCGCACCCGGGCACCAGCGTCGGCGGCGAAGGAACACTCGGTGTCACCTCCGGCGACCCGGTCTCGGTCGCCCGCGCCGGTGTCGAGGAGGCGAAGGCCAAGCACTACGACGTCGTCGTCATCGACACCGCCGGCCGCCTGGGTATCGACTCCGAGCTGATGAAGCAGGCCTCCGACATCCGCGACGCGACCACGCCCGACGAGGTGCTGTTCGTCGTCGACGCGATGATCGGTCAGGACGCGGTCTCGACCGCCGAGGCCTTCGCCGACGGTGTGGGCTTCACCGGCGTCGTACTGACCAAGCTCGACGGTGACGCCCGCGGCGGTGCCGCTCTGTCGGTGCGCGAGGTCACCGGTCAGCCGATCATGTTCGCGTCCTCCGGTGAGAAGCTCGAGGACTTCGACGTCTTCCACCCCGACCGCATGGCCAGCCGCATCCTCGGTATGGGCGACGTGCTCAGCCTCATCGAGCAGGCCGAGCAGCACTGGGATGCCGAGCAGGCCGAGGCCGCCGCGGCCAAGATCACGCAGGGCGAGCTGACGCTCGAGGATTTCCTCGAGCAGATGCTGATGATCCGCAAGATGGGTCCCATCGGCAACATCCTGGGCATGCTCCCCGGCGCCGGCCAGATGAAGGACGCGCTGTCGCAGGTCGACGACAAGCAGCTCGACCGGGTCCAGGCGATCATCCGCGGTATGACGCCCGCCGAGCGGGACAATCCGAAGATCATCAACGCCTCACGCCGCCTGCGTATCGCCAACGGGTCCGGCGTGACCGTCAGCGAGGTCAACCAGCTCGTCGACCGCTTCTTCGAGGCCCGCAAGATGATGGCCCAGATGTCGGGTCGCATGGGCATGGGCGGGATGAACCGGAAGTCCAACCGCAAGGGCAAGAAGGGGAAGAAGGGGAAGGGACGCGGTCCCACGCCGCCGAAGGTGCGCGGCGGCTTCCCGGGGATGCCGGGAGGCATGCCCGCCGGCTTCCCGGATCTGTCCAACATGCCCGCCGGACTCGACCAGCTGCCGCCGGGTCTCGAGGGCATCGACGTCTCCCAGTTCCAGCCCAAGAAGAAGAAGTAGCGATGGGTCGTGCGGCAACGGACGGCACGGCCCGCCACTACCGGGGCACCGATCCGCTCACCGGCGAACCGATCGAGTTCTGGGGTGTCCGGTGAGACCATCAGCCACACACCCATCGCAGACGCGGAGACCGCCGTCGACGCCGGCTGGATCCTGCCGGGGCTCGTCGACGCCCACAACCACGTGGGCATCGCACCCGGCCTCGGCGTCGACATCGAGCAGGCCCGCGGTTACGCCTACGCCGACGCTCGCGCGGGGACGCTCCTGATCCGCGAGGTCGGGTCGCCGCTCGACACCCACCCGCTCGATGACGACCCGGCGTGTCCGCGGTTCATCCGCTCGGGCAAACACATCGCCCGGCCCAAGCGCTATCTGCGCGACTACGGCGTCGACCTCGACGATCCCGACGAGCTGGCCGCCGAGGTGGCGCGCCAGGCGCAGGCCGGCGACGGCTGGGTGAAGATCGTGGGGGACTGGATCGATCGAGAGGTCGGCGACCTCGCGCCGCTGTGGACGCGAGATCAGATCGAGGCCGCGGTCGCCACCGCGCACGAACACGGCGCCCGGATCACCGCCCACGTCTTCGGCACCGACGCCCTCGTCGACCTCATCGGGGCCGGAGTGGACTGCATCGAGCACGGCACCGGGCTCACCGCCGATCTCATCGATCAGCTCGTCGAACGCTCGATCGCGTTGGTGCCCACCATGATCCAGGTGGAGAACTTCCCGGGTATCGCCGATGGTGCCGAGCGGTTCCCGACCTATGCCTCCCACATGCGCCAGTTGCACGCCGACGCGCCGAAGGTGTTCGAGTCCGCCCGCGAGGCCGGCGTGGCGATCTTTGCCGGGACCGATGCCGGTGGATTCGTCGGGCACGGGCGCATCGTGGACGAGATCGAGGCGCTCTCGCGGGTCGGGCTGGGCAATGCCGGAGCGATCGCGGCAGCGTCCGTGCAACCTCGGCAGTGGCTCGGCGCCGAGCTCCTCGCCGACGGTGACCGGGCCGACTTCGTGGTCTACGGCGAGAACCCCTGCGATGACCTGGGAGTCCTGCGTCATCCGGTGGCCGTGGTGTCGTCGGGACAAAACATTCTGTGATCAACGCCACAACCTGGCTGCTGGTTGCAATTACCTACTGCCGCGTAAGGTAGCAACCGCGTTGCACGGGTTCGCCAGGGGACGAACCGAACAGCACAGTGCAGACCCCGCCGAAACCGGGGGTGAAGACGGGGTTTCGGTGTGGGTCGCGCAAGCCTGGGGGCCGATTTCATCGGTGGGCAAGTGGCGTTGGCGACGTACGGCATGTGGTTGTTCTCGCGGGGTGGACAACCACATGCCGGATTCTCATCCGGGGCTTCATGCCGGATTTCTTCACGGAGCCTCCGGTCTGGCAGAATGGCTCGACGGTTCGTCGGATACGGTCACGGCCGCCCGACGGTCACACCGAAACAGACGCAAAACCGGGTCCACCATTCCGGGTGGGTCGCAGAATTGCGCAGTGACCACACGAAAGTAGAAGAAGACATGGCTGTCAAGATCAAGCTCACGCGGCTCGGCAAGATCCGCAACCCGCAGTACCGCATCGTCGTCGCCGACGCTCGGACCCGCCGCAACGGCCGGGTGATCGAGACCATCGGCAAGTACCACCCGAAGGAGGAGCCCTCGCTGATCGAGGTCGACTCCGAGCGCGCCCAGTACTGGCTGGGTGTCGGCGCACAGCCGACCGAGCCCGTGGCCGCGATCCTCAAGGTCACCGGTGACTGGCAGAAGTTCAAGGGCCTGCCGGGCGCCGAGGGCACCCTGAAGACCGCCGAGGTCAAGCCGTCCAAGCTCGACCTGTTCAACGCCGCGCTCGCCGCGGCCGACAACGAGCCGGTCGCCGCGGCCACCACTCCGAAGAAGAAGGCCGCCAAGAAGGACGAGGCCCCGGCAGAAGAAGCTGCCGCGGAGGCTCCCGCCGCCGAGGGTGACGCGTGAGCGCTGTCGTCGCCGACGCGGTCGAGCATCTCGTCCGCGGAATCGTCTCCAACCCGGACGACGTCCGGGTGGACCTCGTCACCGGTCGTCGCGGACGACTCGTCGAGGTCCACGTGAACCCCGACGATCTGGGTAAGGTCATCGGCCGCAACGGTCGTACGGCCACCGCCCTGCGCACCCTCGTCTCCGGTATCGGCGGACGCGGCATGCGCGTCGACATCGTCGACACCGACCGCTGACGGCCGGCTCGCAGGACGAACGCATCGTGGATCTCGTCGTCGGACGCGTCGTGAAGTCGCACGGCATTCGGGGCGAACTCGTCGTCGACGTCCGTACCGATGAGCCCGAGCTGCGTTTTGCTCGCGGCTCGGTCCTGCGCGGCCGACTGCCGCGCGGTGGCGGAGAACGTGGATTCACCGTGACAGCCGCCCGGGAACATTCCGGGCGGCTGTTGGTGTCTCTCGACGGCATCGCCGGTCGCGATGCGGCCGACGCCCTGCGCGGCACCTTGTTCCTCATCGACTCCTCGGAGGTCGAGCCGTCCGACGACCCGGACGAGTTCTACGACCACGAACTCGAAGGCGTCCCGGTCCAGCTCGCCGACGGCGCCGAGGTCGGCGTCGTCGAATCGGTCCTGCACATGCCCGGTGGCGAGCTGCTGTCGGTGCGCACCCCCGACAAGCGTGAGGTCCTCATCCCGTTCGTGCGGGAGATCGTGCCGACGGTGACCCGCGAACTGATCGTCATCGACCCGCCCGAGGGTCTCCTCGATCCGGACTCGGCCGACGGCGCGAAGTGATGCGCCTCGACATCGTCTCGATCTTCCCCGAATACCTCGACCCGCTCCGGGTTGCGTTGCTGGGCAAGGCGATCGACGCCGGCCGCATCAGCGTCGACGTCCACGACCTGCGGAACTGGACGCACGATGTGCACCGCAGCGTCGACGACTCGCCGTACGGCGGCGGACCCGGCATGGTCATGAAGCCCGAGGTGTGGGGGCCGTGTCTCGACGACGTGTGTCCCGACGACGCGCTTCTCGTCGTGCCGACCCCGGCCGGGGTGCCGTTCACGCAGGCGACCGCCCAGCGGTGGAGCACCGAGAATCACCTCGTCTTCGCCTGCGGCCGCTACGAGGGCATCGACCAGCGTGTCTTCGCCGACGCGGCCCGCCGGGTGCGCGTCGAAGAGGTCTCCCTCGGCGACTTCGTCCTCATCGGCGGCGAGGTCGCGGTGATGGCGATGATCGAGGCGACCGTCCGGCTCATCGACGGTGTCCTCGGGAATCCTCGTTCGCATCAAGAGGATTCGTTCTCCGACGGACTCCTCGAAGGGCCGAGTTACACGCGTCCGGTGAGCTGGCGCGGGCTCGATGTCCCGCCGGTACTCCTCAGCGGCGATCATGCGAAGGTCGCGCAGTGGCGGCACGAGCAGGCTCTCGAGCGGACTCGCGTTCGCCGCCCGGATCTCCTCACCGAGCCTGTGAATCCCCACGATGACCCGGAGTCGGATCCCCGCTAGGATTCGGCACAACTCGAACGCACGGGGGAGGGCAAGTGCAGGGCTATGAGGCCATGGTCGAGGATCTCGACCGGCAGCGTGCCGAACTCGCGCAGACCCGTGCCGCGTTGTCGGAGCTGACCTCCCGGGCGATCAGCCGCGACCGGCTCGTCGCCGTCACCGTCAACGCCCGCGGTCTCGCCGTCGACATCTCGATCGATCCCACCGCCCTGCGTCGCTACCGTGCCGACCAGCTCTCCGAACTGCTCACCACGCTGATCGCCGAAGCGGACCATGCGCTGAGTTCGCGGCGCGGCGAACTTCTCGCTGCCGCAACGGGTCCCGGGGTGGACTACGCCGACGCCCGTCTCGGCCCTGCCCGTTTCGACACCGCTCGGGACCCCGGATGACGGCTGGAGGGCGCCGGAACCGGATCGCCGCGGACGTGGGGACCGCGGCCGATCTGTCCGCCCGGCTGGCCAGTGCCGAGTCACGGCTTGGCACAGTGCACGCCGAGCTCGTCGAACTGCTCGCCGACATCAACACCGCGGTCGGGGTCGGGGAGGGCGCGACGGCCTTCCGGCGGGGTTTCGGTCCCGCGAGCGCCGAATCGAGTGAATTGCTGCGCACCGCGGTCGCCCGCCTCGCCGAGCACCGGCGGGCGCTCACCTGCGGCGTCGAGTCCCTCGCCTCCGCCGATGCCGACGCCGCAACCGCCTTCGAATCCGGTGAGCCCCGGTGAGCTCCGCGCCCCGACAGATCGCGGACGACCTCGCACCGGGCGTGTGGCCGGGTGCGGACCCGACGTCGCTCCGTGAGGCCGCACGACGCGCGCGAGCCCTCGCCGAATCCGTGGAGCGGGTCACCGACGTGGTCGTCTCGGCGACCGCCGCGTACTCCTCACCGGCGATCGGTGGCGGGACCGCCGAGGGAGAGTTCGGCGACGCGCTCGTCGACGGGCTCGGTCGCGTCACCGGCACCGGGCCGGAGTCGCTGCCGCACGTGGCCGCACGGCTTCGCGCCATGGCGGCGTCCTTGGACACCTACGCCGACGTGGTCGTGGAGACCGAACAGCAGATGACGACGATCGCCCTCGTCGCGGACCGTGACCGGCAGCGTGCCGAGGTCTTCGCCGAGGTCGGCGACGACTCGTGGCGGGTGAGTGCGGCGAGCGCCGGTCGTCTGGCCCTGACGGCAGCCGGCGACGACCACACCCAACGGTCGGAGGAGGCCGGGCAATCCGCCGGCGGGACCCCGCCCGCGGCGACCAGCGGGATGATGCCCTTCGCACCGATGGGTGCGATGGGCGCTGCCGGCGTGGCCGCCGCCGGACTGGGTACCACCATCGGCATCGCCGCCTCACCCACCGACCGACACACCGCCGGGGGAGACCTGACCTGGCTGCAACGCCGCGCCGACACCCTGCAGTCGACGGTGCCGCCGGCCATCGCGGGCTGGTTCCGCACCGCCGTCGGCGTCGGCGTCGGAGCCCGCGGGCGTCGCGTGGTCGTCGTCGGTACCAACGATCCGCAGCCGTACCAGCGCGTGGGGCTCGAACTCGCCGACGACGAGGCGCTGACCGCGAACGGGCGGGCACCCGAACTCGCGATCGTCGAACACATGGCGAGTTCGGGGGTCACCCCCACGGCGATCGCCGCCGCCACTCCGATGGATTCGGCCACTGTGGCGGCGCTGCGGTCCGCCGAGGTGGTCGCGATGGCGCCCGGTTCGTAGGGCTGACCGGGGATTTCGTCGGACCGGGGTGTCTCTGGCACAATAGTCGGGTTGCCTGTCCCGTGTGACGGGCACCGACGACTCGGAGTATGAACCGGTTCGAAGCCACATGGCCCGCCAGGTTCCTCTGCTCAACGTTCACGCCAGAATAGGACCCAATCAATGAACACGCTCGACTTCCTCGACAAGCAGTCCCTCCGCGACGATGTCCCGGAGTTCGGCCCCGGCGACACCCTCGACGTCCACGTCAAGGTCATCGAGGGCAGCAAGGAACGCGTCCAGGTGTTCAAGGGTGTCGTGATCCGTCGCCAGGGAGGCGGCGTCCGCGAGACCTTCACCGTCCGCAAGGTGTCCTTCGGCGTCGGCGTTGAGCGCACCTTCCCGGTGCACAGCCCGAACATCGCCAAGATCGACGTCCTCACCCGCGGTGACGTCCGTCGCGCCAAGCTCTACTACCTGCGCGATCTGCGTGGCAAGGCCGCAAAGATCAAGGAAAAGCGCTGACGCGTCTACCCTGACTAGGTGGCCGACACACAGCGACCCAGCGACGATCGCGACCTTGACACCGACGGCAACGACGGCGAGAAGCGTCCCTGGCGGTTGAAGTCCGATCCGGACGAGACCGAGGACGCCACGAGCAAGTCGGGTTCCGGCTCGCTCTTGCGCGAGGTCGCGATCATCGTGGGGTGCGTCCTGCTCCTCACCTGGCTGCTGCAGACCTTCATCGGCCGGCAGTACGTCATCCCGTCGGAGTCGATGGAGTCGACTCTCATCGGTTGCGACGGGTGCACCAACGATCGCATCGTCATCGACAAGATGGTCTACCGCTTCGGCGACCCCGAGCCCGGTGACGTCGTCGTCTTCAAGGGACCGTCGGAGTCGTGGAACGGCGCCTGGGTGTCGCCGCGCTCGACCAACCCGGTCATGCACAAGGCGCAGGATGCGCTGTCGTGGTTCGGTTTTGCCCCGCCCGACGAGAACAACCTCGTCAAGCGCGTGATCGCGACCGGCGGGCAGACCATCGAATGCCGCAACGACGAGGGCGTCGGCGTGAAGGTCGACGGCAAGCCGCTGCGCGAGCCGTACATCAACATGGAGTTGCAGCGCGAGACCCTCGCGGCCTACGGGCCCGATTCCGGTGTCAGCGACAAGCTGCCTCCGTGCCTCGGCCCGGACTTCGGTCCGATAAAGGTACCGGAGGGCAATGTGTGGGTGATGGGTGACAACCGCCTGAACTCACAGGATTCGCGCTATCACGTCGATGACCAGTACCAGGGCACCGTCCCGGCCAGCGACATCCGCGGCAAGGTCCGGACCATCATCTATCCTTTCTCGCGGATCGGTGGTGTCGGTTCGATCAATCCCCAGCAATGACCATGTGGGGATTGCTCAAACCATGAGTCGCTGGCCACCGCGTTCGCCTGTTCGTCGTGCAGCCGGACTGCGGACCTTCGAATTCGCGCTCCACCGTCAGGGCCTCGGCCCGGTCGCCGGGGTCGACGAGGCCGGGCGCGGCGCGTGTGCCGGGCCGCTGGTGGTCGCGGCGTGCGTGCTGAAACCGACGCAGCTGGCCTCGCTTGCCGACCTCGACGACTCCAAGCGGCTCACCGAGAAGACCCGGGAGACGCTCTACCGATCGGTGACCCGGTACGCACATGCGTGGAGCGCGGTGATCATCGACGCCGCGGAGATCGACCGGATCGGCATCCATGTCGCGAACATCGAGGGCATGCGTCGAGCGGTCGCGGCACTCGACGTGACTCCCGGATATGTGCTGTCCGACGGTTTCGCCGTCCCGGGGCTCACCGCGCCGTCGCTGCCGGTGATCGGGGGAGACGGGGCCGCTGCCTGCATCGCCGCCGCGAGCATCATCGCGAAGGTGACGCGGGATCGGATCATGGTCGCGATGGACGCCGACCTGCCCGGATACGATTTCGCGATCCACAAGGGATACAGCACAGCTCTTCACATGTCCCGCATCGATGCGGCGGGACCGTCACCACAACACCGCATGTCGTACCGTAACGTCGCGGCACGAGTGGTCTCCAGCGCAAACGACAACAGGGATAGGCTTACAGGATGAGTGCTGAGGATCTCGAGAAGTACGAAACCGAGATGGAACTCTCTCTGTATCGCGAGTACAAGGACATTGTCGGCCAGTTCACCTACGTGGTGGAGACCGAGCGGCGCTTCTACCTTGCCAACGCGGTCGAGATGATTCCCCGCAACACCGACGGCGAGGTGTACTTCGAACTCCGGATGAGCGACGCCTGGGTCTGGGACATGTACCGGCCGGCGCGCTTCGTCAAGCAGGTTCGCGTGATCACCTTCAAGGACGTCAACATCGAGGAGCTCGAGAAGCCGGAACTGCGGCTTCCCGACGAGCCCTGAACTCTCATGGGGTGAACGTGCCCCGAGGCGTCGACGACGCGATGTTGGTGAGTCGATCGTTCTCCACAGATTCGGCCGCGGCGGGTGTTCTCCCGCCGCGGCCGAATCGTGTTCGGGGACCCTTCAGAGTATGAGCAACCGCCGTGCGCACGTGGGCAAGCTGGGGGAGGACCTCGCCGCCGAGTTCGTCGGTTCACTGGGGTGGGCCGTGCTGGAACGCAACTGGCGCAACCGATATGGCGAGCTCGACCTGATCGCCGTCGACCCTTGTGGCCCGGCTGGTCCGACGCTGGTGGTCGTCGAGGTGAAGACGCGTGCCAGTCGCACCTTCGACGATGCCGTGATGGCCGTGACCCCGGACAAGCTCGCCCGGATACGGCGGCTGACCCGTGCCTGGCTCGCGGGGCAGGAACGACGCTGGGGACAGATTCGGTTCGACGTCATCAGCGTGCAGTTGGACGGCTTCACCCCAGATGACCCCGCGGCGGCGCGTGTGAGGCACCACCGCGGGGTCCACGAGTGAGTTCTCGACGTGGTTCCCGAGGGCGGCTACAGCTTGCCGAGGTCGGAGCGGATGAGCATCACGTTGTAGTCGCTCCAGCGTGAGGCGTTGAAGTACAGCTCTTTTCCGGTGCCCGTCAGTGCCGGCGAGGTCGGCAGCATCATCGGTCCGTAGACCACCGGGTTGCCGGGGGCCACGATGTTGCGCGGCGAGCTCCACGGACCCTCAGGATGATCTGCGGTGCGGAGCCGGATGCCGTTGTCGCCGTCGAGCATGATGTATTTGTTCAGGTACGGGCTCCAGGCGACGGACAGTTCGCTGACCGGTTGGCGGGCGACGACGCCTTCGGTGTCGTGGATGTCGCTGATGCTGTCGACCCATCCGATGCGCTCGCCGGACCAGTACTCGTACCTGCCGAGGTCGAGGATGTCCTCCGGCTTGAACCGCGCCAGGAACGCGGCGCCGAAACGGCCGTTGGGCGTACCGAACTGGTAGATGTAGTCCTCTTCGTCGGTGCCGGGCCGTCCGCGCATGTAGGCGTTCTGCTGGAACTTTCCGTTGTTGACGTCGATTGCGCGGAGGTTGCCGGGGAGTTCGAGGTCGATCGGCGCGTTGATGAGGATGGTGTCGGGGTCGCTCGTCCACGTCTGACCGTTGTTGTCCGAGTAGGCGATACCCGAGTAGTTGGTGATCCAGTTGCCCGCCGAACCCCATGAGCGGACCGACATGTAGTTGATGTACTGCCGGAACCCGTTGCCGTGGGGCAGCGAGATCGCCGCCGTGGGGATCGTGGTGACCTCGATGTTCGAGATGCCCAGCGACGGAATGAGTTCCTCGGCGTAGTTCGCGCGACCCCTGATCACGGTGCCCGAGTTCTCGTCGCCGGCGACGCCGTTCGGGATGGTGATCTTGCCGTCGCTGAAGTCGTCGTCGTTCGTGCGCAGCAGGACGTTGTGGCGCCATTCCTGGCCGACGGCGGTGCAGTTGCCGAAGGTGTCGCCGAATGCCATCAACGTCTGCCCGCGGCCGTTGTCCCAGGCGATGCCCAGGTCGGTGCCGCTGATACCGAAGCGGTCGTACGTGTTGTTGTTGCTACGCGGACCGGTGACCCAGCTGAGGACCTTGGAGATGTTCCCGTTGTAGACGGGCAGCGGGCCCTGGGGTCCGGCCGCAGGGGCGTTGGTGCTGCCCGACGAACCGGTTCCGAGAAGACTCGAACCGGCGCCGGAGTTGCCGCACGGTGCGGCCTCTGCGATACCGGTACCGGCGGTCAGGACGATCGCGGAGGTACCGATTGCGAAGGCTCCCGCCAGCGCCAGTCGGACACCCTTGGTGAAACGGCTGGGCACTCAGACCTCCGTGTGACAGGTGTTGCTGAAGTTATTGACGTGACCATTGTTACTAGAGTTGTGTCACGGAAGACTCCGAGATCGGTCACGATCCGGTGTCAGCGAATGAGGTGCCGCTTCTCCGACTCGGTGCGGGACTGCCAGCCGACCCGTTCGAGTTCGGGGACGTCGTTCTTTTGGTCGGGATAGCCGATGCAGAGGTAGGCGACCAGCTTCCACGTAGGCGGGACCGCAAGGGCGGCAGTCACCTCGTTCGGGTCGAGGATGGACACCCAGCCGATTCCGACGCCGCGGGCCCGGGCGGCGAGCCACATGGTGGTGATCGCGGTGACGACCGAGTATTCGAGCGTTTCCGGCACGGTTTGGCGACCCAGGCCGTGGCCCTGGTCGGGATCGGGTTCGCAGAACACGGCGAGGTGGACAGGTGCGTCGTCGAGTCCGGCGAGCTTGAGTGACGAATACAGCTGTGCGCGTTCACCGGTGTGGCCGTCGAGCGCCTCGCTGTTGCAGCGGACGAAGCTGTCGCGTACGGCCTCCCGCGCCGACCGGGTCTGCACCTCGACCCACCGCCAGGGCTGGCTGTTACCGACGGACGGCGAAAGCTCTGCCGCTGCGAGGATCTCGGGGAGGAGATGCGGTTCGAGCGGTTCGCGACTGAACCGGCGGACGTCGCGTCGCCAGCGGAAGAGTCGGTCGAGATCGTCGACGAACCTGTCGTCGAAAGTTCCGTCGGTCATCGGTTGTCGAGCTTAGCGACGGCGATCGATCAGAACGGCGCCGGTCCGTCGATCTGCTCGCGGCGTTCGCGTTCTCGTCGGTTGCGGGCGCGTTCGGCTCGCCGCCGGGCGTGTTTCGCGGCGGTTCGGTTGGTCGGCAACGGGTTGTCGTCACCGGTGATGACCCGTGGTGTGGGTGGGGCTTGGGCGGGTTGTTCGAAGCGAATGCGGTGCAGGTTGGGGAAGAGGTCTTCGAGGGTTTCGGCGTCGCCGCGAATGCGGTAGCCCTCCGGGGTGACGTACTCGGTGACCAGACGGCCCTCGTCGTCGCGGTACTGGACGTCGATCCAGTCACCGAAGGTTTTGTGTAGATGTCCGAAGCGGCATTTGGGATTGAGGTTCTCACTCGAGGTGAGTCCACCGCGGGTGGGGCGTTGATGGTCGAACTCGGCGACGTGGTCGAGGTCGCAGTCGAAGGACGACCGCTCGCAACCCGGTTCGGTGCAGTAGCCGTCGCGGATGCGGACGAAGTCGGCGCACGCGGTGGTCGGGCGGTACGGGTGGGATGGCTGGGAGCCGGGATAGACGACTATCGCATCCGATGACGGTGCTTCGGCAACGTTCGGAGCGGTCGGCTTCTCGATCGGAGTGGCCGTGGGTTGCGGGCGTCTGGCTTCGCGGGTTTGTGCGTCACGCTCATCGTGGTCGATTGGCGGCGAGGGTGTTTCGGCCGCAACTCGTATGGATGCCGTGCGGGCCGGAGTCACGGGTTTGATGGTGGCGTCGGGTCGGTTGGCGAGGTCGCGGACGTGCTCGTCGGAGATGACGCCGTGGGCGTCGATCCAGGCGATCCCGGGTGCGCCGTTCAGTGTCGCGGCATCGGTGACGACGTGGATGATGATCTCGCTGCGTACCGCCGCGACGGCCGCCCCGGGTTCGGGTATCTCGGCTGTGCAGTCGTGACGATCGCAGCAGCATTCGAACAGGATGCCGGTCAGGAGGGCGAACATCGCGTCGGAGTTGCGTTGTCCGACGGTGCGACCGTCGTGCTTGCAGACCGAATCTGCCAGTACGCGAACGGCCTTGGCGGCGATACGCACGTTCTCCGCGGCCATCACGCCGGTGATCTCGGCGGTGCCGTCGTCGAGGGTGTGGGTATACATCCCTCGGTTGTCGAGCGCTTCTTTGCGGCGTTCGCGGACCAGGTCTGGGTCGTGACGGAAGACGAGGCGGTCGACCATGTCGCGCAGGCGGGCTCGTGTCCACGAGCCTTTCTTGTTGCGGAGGGTGGCGGCGATGTCGGCGTCGAGGGTGGGAGTGATCGACGAGTCTGCCGGTACGAGTGCGGTGCGGGACAGGATGACTTGAAGTTGCCACCGGGTGGTGATGCCATCGCGCAGGGTGTCCAGTACCTCGGGCAGGTTCTCGTGCAGGGTGATGGTTTCGTCGATGAGGATCTCGGCTTGGCGCCGTGTCAAAGACAACTGGCGCGACACCCGCTGGACGCAGTCGGCCTCACCGGTGACAACGATCCCGCCGCCGAAGGTGTTGCGGGTGCTCATGCAGCGTTCCGCGATCGCGTGCACCGTCTGATAGCGGGTCCAGTGTTCGTGGGATTCGCGGCGCTGTGACGCTTTGAGTTCGTCCATAAGGGAGTACATGTCGGCGTCGTAGGGGTGGGCAGGATCGATCCCGGCGAGAGACCCGCCTGTTGGATCGTTCTGCTTCCCCGACACCCTGCCCCCAGTGGTGTTGCGGTGCCGGCCCGAACGGCTGGCTAACCTGCTGAAACCAATGTAGACCCCGCCACCGACAAGATCGGATTTCCATCCACAGGTTTTGTCTCGTTACATAGTTGTGCAGCAGCACTATTCGCCGACTTCGTTGAAGAAATTCACTCGACTCAGTACGCACCGATGCAAGATTATTCTCGAATGTCCGAGTACGAGAAAGTCACGCGCTTCGAGGTCATCGATCACACGACCGGTGGTCGCGGTCGCGTCTACACCAGACATGACGTCTCGATCGAACTGAGCTATCAGGACGACGGTCGCACGCTCAAGGTCTTCATCGACGATCCGGTGCCGTAGTCCGAGGCGGTGGATAACTCCGTACCGATCCACATATAGTTCGGCGGGGAGCCGCGGCGCCGTTCGCGCCGGCAGTTTCCGCAGAGACTGAGTCGCATGTTGGGGCAAACACAGTCGGTGGGGCTCAATGCCTTTGCCGCGCGGGTGGTCGACGTGCAGGCGAGCGTCGGGTCGGGGCTGCCCGGCTTCGCGGTGACCGGTAACCCCGATCCGTCGGTGCGCGAGGCGCGCGATCGGGTGCGGGCAGCGGTCAAGAACTCGGGGTTCAAGTTCCCCGACCTGAAGGTGACGGTGGCGTTGTCGCCGGCGGACATGCCGAAGGTCGGTTCGGGTTTCGACGTGGCCATGGCGATCGCGGTTCTGGCTGCGACAGAACAGGTGTCGTCGGAGAAGCTGACGTCGACGATCTTCCTCGGCGAACTCGGACTCGACGGGAACGTCCGGCCGATCCGAGGGGTACTGCCGGCGGTGATCGCCGCGCGGCAGGCGGGATATCGGCGTGCGGTGGTACCGATCGAGACGGTGGCCGAGGCCGCGCTGGTCGAGGGGGTGGACGTCGGGGGAGCGTCGAGTCTCAAGGAGGTGGCGGCCTGGCTCGCGGGTGACCTCGTACTCGACAACTTCCATCGGACAGCGCCCACGAAGCCTCCGCCGATCCCGGACATGGCCGACGTGGTGGGCCAGCACGAGGCGCGGCACGCACTCGAGATCGCCGCGGCCGGAGCACATCATGTTCTCATGACCGGGTCGCCGGGCATCGGCAAGACGATGCTGGCCCGACGACTGCCCGGCATCCTGCCACCGCTCGGTATCGAGGACTCGCTCGAGGTGACGGCCATCCACTCGCTCGTGGGGGAGCTGTCACCGGGACGCCCGCTGATCACCGAGCCGCCGTTCGTCGCGCCGCACCACAGTTCGTCGACGACGGCGCTGCTCGGCGGCGGTACCGGCTTCGCGCGGCCGGGTGCGGTCTCCAAGGCGCACCGGGGCGTCTTGTTCCTCGACGAATGCGCCGAGATGAGCGCGAAAGTCCTCGAATCTCTGCGGGAACCACTGGAAGACGGCGAGGTGCGCGTGCCACGGCGGGACGGCGTCGCGTCGTACCCGGCGCGGTTCCAGCTCATCCTCGCCGCGAATCCGTGCCCGTGCGCACCCGCGCACGATGTCGACTGCGTATGCACCGCCGTCGTGCGACGTCGGTACCTCGGCAAGCTGTCGGGGCCACTGCTGGACCGTGTCGACATCCGCGTCCGCATGGATCCACCGGGCAACGCCGCGCTGATGAGCGGGACGGGAGAGTCGAGCGCCGAGGTCCGTGCCCGGGTCACCGCGGCGCGTGCGGCTGCGGTCGAGCGATGGTCCGAATTCGGCTGGCGAACCAACGCCGAGGTCCCGGGCGCCGCTCTACGCCAGAAGTTCCGGCTGCCGCCCGACGTCCTGCGGCCCATCGAACTGTTCCTCCGCGACGGGCGCGTGACGGCCCGCGGCGCCGACCGTGCGTTGCGACTGGCCTGGACCCTCAGTGATCTACGCGGCACCGACCGACCCGTCGAAGACGATGTCGCACAAGCACTTCTGTATCGAGACCGAGGAGCAACCTGGTGAGTGACAAGTATCCGGCGGAGATGACGGCGTGGGCGTACCTGGCGCGCGTGGCCGAACCGCCGTGCGCGGACGTGATCGCCCTGGTGGATCAGGTCGGTCCGGTGGACGCCGCATCGGCGATCCGCAACCGCGCTGTCCCGGATGGCCACGAGCCGGTCCTGGCCGCGACGGCGGCGCGATACGAATCGCACAGTGCGACCGAGGATCTCGACGCGGCCGCCGCGATCGGTGCACGGCTGGTCACCAGATCCGACCCCGAGTGGCCGGCCTGGTCCCTCCTCGCCCTCGGCCAAGCCGACACCGCCGCACGCGGTGGGGAACCGCTGGCCCTCTGGGTGCGTGGCCCCGCCCGACTCGACGATCTCGCCACCGCCTCGGTCGCGCTCATCGGCTCGCGTGCAGCGTCCCCGTACGGCGCACACGTCACGCAAACGCTGGCATCGGGACTCTCGGGTGAGGGCTTCGCGGTGATCTCCGGCGGCGCCTTCGGGATCGATGGGGTCGCACATCGCGCCGTCGTTGCGGCCGGCGGGGTGACTGCGGCCGTGATGGCCTGCGGCATCGACCGCGACTATCCGGCGGCACATTCCGCGCTGCTCGCGGAGATCGCCCGAACCGGCGCGATCATCAGCGAGTACCCGCCAGGCACGACGGCCGCCAAACATCGCTTCCTCACCCGCAACCGGCTGGTCGCGTCACTGTCGGGGGCGACCGTCGTCGTGGAGGCAGGGAGACGTTCGGGCGCGGCGAACACCGCCGCCTGGGCCCGGAAACTCGGTCGGCCACTCGGTGCGGTGCCCGGGCCGGTGACGTCGGCGACCTCGGTTGGATGTCATCGGATGATCGCCGACGGCCTGGCGGTGCTGGTCTCCGACGTCGCGTCGGCGGTGAACCTCCTCCGGCCCGACGGCGGGGGAGACATCGGCCGGGGACGGGTGAGACCGACCGACGGTCTCAGCGCCGAACAGTTGCGGGTGCACGACGCGATCCCGGGTCGGGGTGGTGTCGGGATCGAGGAGATCGCCTTCGCGGCAGGACTCGAGCTGCCGGCTGTACGGGCGGCACTGGCACGGCTCGACGTCGAGGGGCTGGTGGAGAACGTCGGCGGTCAGTGGCGGCTGGCCGCCGGATGACTCACTTCCGCGTCAGGATGTCGAGGAAGATGCGCAGGTCGTCGGCCGTCGCCTCGCCGAGCCGTCCGTGCGCGTGGACGAAGCCGATACCCGCATAGAGCAGCGTGGTCGCGCGGGCATGCGCTTCGGGTTCGTCGAAGCCGAGTTCGCGCATCGCCTGATGGGACATCTGGAAGATCTGCCCGTCGAGTTCGGAGATCGAGTCGGCGATCGATCCGTCGGTCTCGGCCCACCGGCGCATCGCGGCCTCCATCCGCCACCTGCGCGGATCGGACACGAGCTGTGCCATGCCCTCGATGCGCTCGATCGGCGGGAGTTCCTCGAGGTCCACCATCCGCGCCACGGCGGCGGCCTGACCCTTGCGACAGTGGTCGGCGAGCTCGGACTTCATCGTCGCGATGTCGGTGAAATGCCAGTAGAAACTGCCTTTGGTGACCCCGAGCCGGGCGCTGAGGCGGGAGATCTTCAGACCTTCGATGCCGTCCTCGAGGAGGACCTCCACGGAGGCGTCGAGCCAGTCGTCGGCGCCCAGACGCGAGCTGCGGGCGGGAGCATTCTCCACTACGGATGGGGGTTCCACTGGTTGCTCCGGCATGGAATCGCCTCTGGTCGGGTCTCGCGACGTCTGATCTAAAGAATTGCGAACTCTCGAATCACATCGCTTGATCGTGCGAAAACCTTACAAGGGCTGCCGGCGACTTCCCCTGACGAACCGGCACCGCGTCTTAGGTTCGCCTAAGTAGTGGGCGTAAGGTGAACGCGACAAGGAGGTTCCATGGCCAAGCGCGTGAACACGATGACGGTGCTCCGTCGTGAGCAGATCAGCCAGCACTTCGTCCGTCTGTACCTCGGCGGCGAGGGGTTCGACGACTTCCAGGTGGCGGTCGGTGCATCCGGTGACGCCGACACCGACATGTACGTGAAGTTCATCTTCGCGCCGGAGGGCGTGACCTACTCCGAGCCGTTCGACCTCTCCGAGGTCCGGTCGACGCTGCCGCCCGAGCAGCAGCCGGTCCTGCGCACCTACACCGTTCGCCGCGTCGACCCGCAGGCCCGCGAGATCCTCGTCGATTTCGTCGTCCACGGTGACGAGGGCGTCGCCGGACCGTGGGCCGCATCGGTGGAGCCGGGGGAGACCGTGCGGTTCATCGGCCCGGGCAGCGGATACCGGCCCAAGTCGGATGCCCCGTGGCACCTCCTGGCCGCAGACGAGGCCGGGCTGCCCGCCGTGGCCGCAGCCCTCGAGTCGCTCCCCGCCGACGCGATCGCCAAGGTGTTCATCGAGGTCGCCGGCCCCGAGGACGAGCTCGACCTCATCGCGCCCCCGGGTGCGGAGATCGTCTGGGTCCACCGCGGCGGACCGGCCGGCGAGGTCGACGACTCGGTCGCCGGTGACAACGCGCCTCTCATCGCGGCCGTCCGCAACGCGGAATGGCTCGACGGCGAGCCGCATGTCTTCATCCACGGCGAAGCTCAGGCCGTCATGCACAATCTGCGCAGCTACATCCGCAAGGAACGCAAGGTCGGCCCGGCCAACGCATCGATCTCCGGATACTGGCGCCGCGGCCGCACGGAGGAGGGCTTCCGGACCTGGAAGGCCGAGCTGCGCGCCGCCGAGGAAGCCGCGCGGGCCGGCTGATAGGCACGCGCCAGGCATCGATCCGGCCACGGCGCCGCGTGTGGGGTTGCACCTGCTCCCGTCGCGCGCTGTGCTGACGGGCATGCTCGACGACTTCGCCGATCACCTGCGCCTGGAGAAGGGCCGAAGTGAACACACCATCCGCGCCTACGTCGGTGGTGCGCGGGCGTTGCTGTCGTTCGCGGGTGCCCGAGGGGTGGCCGCGACGGACATCGACCTCGCCCTCCTGCGGGCCTGGCTGGCCGAGTTGACGCAACGCGGCGCCGCCCGCACGACGATCGCGCGACAGGTGTCCGCGGCGAAGACCTTCTGCGCGTGGGCGGTTCGCGAGGGCATCATGGCCGGCGACCCGTCGCAGCGACTCAAGGCGCCGAAAGCCCATCGCACACTGCCGGCCGTCCTCGCACCCGGACAGGCCGACGCCGCGATCGGAGCGACCGCGCAGGAGCGCGACCCCGGCGACCCGATCGCACTCCGGGACCGGTTGATCCTGGAGTTGCTGTACGCCAGCGGGATTCGCGTGGGCGAACTGTGCGGGCTCGACATCGACGACATCGACACGGGGCGTCGAATCCTGCGCGTCATCGGCAAGGGCGACAAGGAACGGTCCGTGCCCTACGGCGAACCCGCGGCCAAGGCGATCGACGACTGGCTGCGACGCGGGCGTCCGGCGCTGGCCACCGAGGCTTCGGGGCCGGCGCTGCTCCTCGGCGCACGCGGCGGAAGGCTCGACCAGCGGATGGCACGATCGGTGGTGTCCGAGGCGGTCCGGGCGGCCGGTGGCCCGGCGATGGGGCCGCACGGACTCCGCCACAGCGCCGCGACACATCTCCTCGAAGGCGGCGCAGACCTACGCGTCGTGCAGGAACTGCTCGGACACTCCTCACTGGCGACGACGCAGATCTACACCCATGTGAGCGTCGAACGCCTCCGCGCGGTGCACCGTCAGGCGCACCCCCGGGCCTGATCAGGGTTCTCCGGTGTTCAGCGGTTTGAGCCGCACCCGCACAGCTCCGAGCAGACCCAGGGGATCGAGGTACTCGGCCTCGCGCCCAGCCCCGCGCCGAGCGCCCCAGTGCAGACATGTCAGCACCGGACATCCCGGATGGCCGGCGACGAGCGTGCCGATCGGCTCGCCCCGGGACACGTGGTCACCCTCGTCGACGGTGGACTCGACGGGCTCGTAGGTGGTGATCAGCCCGTCCGGGTGCTGCACCGAGACCACCGGCCGGCCGGCGACCCGGCCCGCGAAGCGCACCCGACCGGCGCCGGCGGCCGAGACCGCGACGCCGGCCACGGCCGCGAAGTCGACGCCGCGGTGACCCGGTTGCCACCGTTTCTCCGGTGCATCGAAGCCGGTCACGACGGTGGGGCGGGGCGACAGCGGAGTCGAGTAGGGACGCGGCGCGGCGGTACCCTGCGACGGCGTCGAGCACAGGATGACCAACAAGATGGACGCCGCCGATGCGATGCGGGAACCCGAGGTCTGCACTCCTGTTGGACGCACCGGAGCGCGATCCGGATCCATCGCCCGGGCAGGGGCCCGGAGCGTTTTGGTTTTCGCTGGTCGACGCGCGTAAACTCTCGTCCGCACCTCATCGGTTGTTGATGGGGTGACTTCGCGCGCCTGCGACAACACGCCGAATGTGCAGTCCCGGACCCGGTCCTCGACCGGAATCGGGTGACATTTCGCCCGGCAGGCGCCAGGGTCGACACCAACCCGGTGTCGACAGACAACTGCGACAAAAGGACATCTCATGGCTGTCGTGACCATGAAGCAGCTGCTTGACAGCGGCGCACACTTCGGGCACCAGACCCGCCGTTGGAACCCGAAGATGAAGCGATTCATCTTCACCGACCGCAACGGCATCTACATCATCGATCTGCAGCAGACGCTGACCTACATCGACAAGGCCTACGAGTTCGTCAAGGAGACCGTCGCCCACGGCGGCACCATCCTGTTCGTCGGCACCAAGAAGCAGGCTCAGGAGTCCATCGCCGCTGAGGCCACCCGCGTCGGTATGCCCTACGTGAACCAGCGTTGGCTCGGCGGCATGCTCACCAACTTCAACACCGTGCACAAGCGTCTCCAGCGCATGAAGGAGCTGGAGACCATGGAGCAGACCGGTGGCTTCGAGGGTCGCACCAAGAAGGAGATCTTGATGCTGACCCGCGAGAAGAACAAGCTCGAGCGCACGCTCGGCGGTATCCGCGACATGGCCAAGGTTCCCTCGGCCGTGTGGGTCGTCGACACCAACAAGGAGCACATCGCCGTCGGTGAGGCTCGCAAGCTGAACATCCCGGTCATCGCGATCCTGGACACCAACTGCGACCCCGATCTCGTCGACTACCCGATCCCGGGCAACGACGACGCCATCCGTTCGGCTGCTCTGCTGACCCGCGTCGTGGCCTCAGCCGTCGCCGAGGGCCTGCAGGCCCGCGCCGGCGCTGCCGGTGGCGACGCCAAGCCGGAAGCAGCCGCAGGCGAGCCGCTCGCCGAGTGGGAGCAGGAACTGCTGACCCAGGCCGCCGCTCCGGCCGGTGGCGAAGCAGCCACCGACGCACCGGCTGCCCAGTAGCACCTGCCGCAGCAATTCGGTCCCACCACACTCTTTCGAAGGAGGCTCGCCAACGATGGCGAACTACACCGCAGCCGATGTGAAGCGACTTCGCGAACTCACCGGTTCTGGAATGCTGGACTGCAAGAACGCGCTGGCCAACAACGACGGTGATTTCGACAAGGCCGTCGAGGAGCTGCGCATCAAGGGCGCCAAAGACGTGGGCAAGCGCGCTGAGCGCTCCACCGCCGAGGGCCTGGTCGCCGCCAAGGGCGGCGCCCTGATCGAGATCAACTCCGAGACCGACTTCGTCGCCAAGAACGACGAGTTCCAGAAGCTCGCCGATGACATCGTCACCGCGGCCGCCGAGGCCAAGACCAACGACGTCGAGGAGCTGAAGAAGGCTGCTCTCGGCAGTGGCACGGTCGACGAGGCCATCGCCGCGCTCTCGGCCAAGATCGGCGAGAAGCTCGAGCTCCGTCGCGTCGTCTTCTACGACGGCCCGGTCGCCGTGTATCTGCACAAGCGTGCTTCGGACCTCCCGCCCGCCGTCGGCGTGCTGGTGTCCTACACCGGTGAGGGCGAGGGTGCCGAAGAGGCCGCTCGCGGCGCCGCCATGCAGGTCGCAGCTCTCAAGGCCAAGTACGCCACGCGCGAAGAGGTCCCCGCGGACGTCGTCGAGAACGAGCGTCGTATCGCCGAGCAGACCGCCAAGGAGGAGGGCAAGCCGGAGCAGGCTCTGCCCAAGATCGTGGAGGGTCGCGTCAACGGCTTCTACAAGGACGTCGTGCTGCTCGACCAGCCGTCGGTCCAGGATTCGAAGAAGACCGTCAAGGCTCTGCTCGACGAGGCAGGTGTGACCGTCAACGGCTTCACCCGCTTCGAGGTCGGACAGGCCTGATCGCCTCCGGGGTCTCCCCGGACGACGACTCGACCGCCCCGTCTCCCATCGTGGAGGCGGGGCGGTTGTCGTTGCGCCGCAACACGAGTGTCAGACTGCCGATGCCGATCGCAAGTGCGGCCAGAACCCACAGCGTCGTCCGGAACGCACCCCAGAAAGGTGCGGGCGGTGACGGCCCGCGCGGCCTCCTGCGTGTAGGGCTGCGCCTCGGCGGCGATCGCCGCGACCGCACTGTTCGTCTGGGTACCGGCGCATCCCGGGGCCGGTCGTTCCGGATGCGGTGAGGTGAGCTGTTGCGACGCACACCAGGCGAACCGGTCGACGACGATCGGCCGGAACATCGAGTCGACCGGCGAATCCTCCAGTGCGACAGTGAGTTCGGCGCGCACCGCGGGCACGCTGGTGTCGGTCTGGCCGGCCACCTGACCGAAGAAGAACATGGTCACCAGCGCCAATCCGATCGACGCCCCGATCTGCTGCACGGTGGGAATCGTGCCGCTGGCAGACCCGACCGTCTCCGGCGAGGAGTCGGAGAGGATGACCGCCTGCAGGGGCGCGACGAACAGTCCCGTGCCCACCCCGCCGAGGACCAGGGGAGCCAGGATCGCGCTCACCGGAAGGATTTCCGACGCCGGGTCGAGTGTCAGCGCGATCCATGCGAACGCCACCCCGACGGTGACCACACCGCCGAGCAGAACCCGGCGCGCGCCCACACGGGCGACCGCCCACGGCGACGCGACCGACCCCACGGCCGCCCCGCCGGCGAACGGCAGAGCGAGTAGGCCGGTCTCCAGTGCCGAGTACCCGAGACCGAACTGCGCCGAGATCGACACGGTGAAGAAGAATCCCGCGAAGACGCTGAAGAACAACAGCGACATGGCGAGTCCGGCTGCGAACCGGCGCGAGGAGAAGAGAGTCATGCGCAGCAGCGGAGTCCCGCCCTGCGCGGCACGACGTTTCTGTTGCCAGACGAAGACGACCGACAGGATGCCGGCGACAGCGAGCATGATCCACAGCCGCGCCGGCCATTGCTGTTCCCGGCCCACCGCCAGCGGGTACAACAGCAGGAACAGCGCGGAGGCCGAGAGCACCATGCCGACGATGTCCGGCCGGTCCGGCTCGGGATCGAGCGCGGCCGGGAGGCGACGCCACGCCAGTACGCAGGCGAGCACGCCGAGCGGGAGGTTGACGAAGAAGATGGCGCGCCAACCCCATCCGGCGATGTCGGCGTGCACCAGCAAACCGCCGACGACGGGACCGAGGATCGCGGCGAGTCCCGCTACCGCACCGTAGATCCCGAAGACCAGCCCGTGGCGATCTCTGGTGAACAAGGCGGCGATGAGGGCCAGCGTCTGGGCCGACATCAAGGCCGCACTGACACCCTGCGCACCCCGGAACACGATGAGCATCACCGGATCCGTTGCGAGACCGCACAACACGGAGGTGGCGGTGAACGCGACCATCGCGATCACGAACAGTCGTCGACGCCCGTACCGGCCGCCCAAGGTGGCCGCGGTGAGCAGAGTGCACGCGAACGACAGCGTGTACACCGTGAGCACCAGGAGTTGCTGTGAGGTCGATGCACCGAGGTCGACGGTGAGTTCGGGCAGCGCGATGTTGACGATCGTCGTGTCCAGCATCTGCATGAACACGCCGAGCAGGCACCCGGCGAGGGCCAGCCAGGCCGGGCGGGCGTTCACGATGTGAGTGCGGGCAACGACGGTCGATAATCACCCTGGTCGGCCACCGCGCTGATCACCTCGACGAACCGTTCGACATAGCGCTGCACCGATTCCCGTGCGATCTCGGTGTTCGGGTAGAGGAACGTGATCGAGGTGGTGGTGGGGAATCGGTTCACCCACATGTAGACCTCCTCGCTGCTCCCGCGGTTGCCGAAGAGGCAACCGTTCCCTGCCTCGAAGATCTCCACGCCCGGCAACTTGCGCACATCGACGTAGGAGACCATCGGCACCGACCAGCCCGGTTTGACGTCGAGCCCGTCCTCGGGTTCGGCGAGCTGCAGTACCCGGTGAAATGAGATGTCGGTCAGTTCTTTTCCGGCGGCGTAGCTGCGTGCGGCCTGCGGTGCGAGGCTCCGGAACGAGGTCGTGTCGTCGACCGTCAGCGGAACCGGGATGAGACTGGTGAACCAGCCGACCGAGTTCATCTCCTCGGCGCCGGAGCGGGTACTCTTCGGGGTCATGCCGAAATAGTCGCTCCGGCCGGTGAATTCGGCATGCACGAGGGCGGCGGTGGCCATGATCCCGGCGATCACGTTGGAGCCCAGTTCGCGACAGACGTCCTCGAAGCGCTGGGCGGCGTTCTCGCTGAACACCGTCGCGTTCAGCAGGGCACTCCGCGTGTACCCCTCGACGTTGTCGGTGCCGAGGGGTAGCGGGAAGCTCGGCAGCCGGCCTCCGTTGGCCCGGACCAGGTCTATCCACCGTTCGACGTGCGGCGAACGACGGGTGAGTTCCCGCGAGATGGCCCGTTCCCGGGCGCAGTAGTCGATATAGCTTCCCACCGGCGGGAGTTCGGCGCCGGCATCGAATGCGGCGTTCATGTAGAGCGTCATGAGCTCCAGGCAGGTGGATGCCTGCGAGATGCCGTCGGTGTTGAGATGGTCGACGGCCGCGTAGATCGTGAAACCGCCGTTCCATTCGATCGCACCGAAGGTGAAGCAGTCCCAGTTGAACGGTCCGGAGGTCTCTTCTTGTACGAGCGTGCACAGACGTTCGGCGTCGAGATCACCGTGATCGACCGGCACCATCTCGATGTGCTCGGTCGGCACGAGATGCCGGACCACCGAACCGTCGTCCTCCATCGAGAACCACGAACGGAAACTGTCGTGACGCCGGACGAACTGGTTGACCGCAGTGGTCATCGCAGTCACGTCCAGCGGGGCGTTCACGTCGAAGGCCATGAGGCACAGACGAGCGAACCGGAAGCCCGCAGATTCGTTGCGCCACGCAACCTTCAGGTATTCCTCCTGCTGGTGGGAGGCGGGGACGGGGTGGGCGGGTGCATGCCCGGCAGCGGTGACCGACGCGAGTGAGGCCACCCAACTCGTCAGGTGACCGGGGCGTGGGTCCCACTCCTCGATCAGTCCGAATTTAATCATGGTGTGACCACCTCTTTGCTGAAGGGGATTTGCTTCCGGGTGAACATATTCGATTACAGATGTTGTCGTTCGGTCGAGTGACTAGTTCCGACGATCGCACGGACGGTACCTGAATTTCGGTTCAGTGGAACAATTTTGGCGAAATGTGTCTGTTTGTACCGGGAAGTCCGGGTTCTTGGACATTTGACCGCAGTGGACACCGCTGTTTTTGTCCGGCAGACTGCCTCCGCATCGATGTGATGCGGATCGCATCGGTCGTGGTTCTTTGGGAAAGCGGAGTGGATGAACGAACAGGGTCTGGCCGGCGTGAACTGTCGCCGCGTCGTGGGCACAGTGGGGTTGGTCGCGCTGTCGGTGCTGGCGATGGTGGCCGGTGTGTCGGGTCACGCTGGGGCGGAACCGAATCCGGCGTCGATCGTCGCGGAGCGCGCGCAGCCTGCGGGCGAGATCGACCTGGCGGTGCGGTCAACGGCCATGCGGAAGACGATGACCGTGAAAGTTCTTCCGGCGAAGGGGAATCGGCCGGCGCCGACGCTGTACCTGTTGAACGGGGCCGCGGGCGGTGACGGTGGTAGCAGTTGGTTCGACCGCACCGACATCCGGACTTACTTCGCCGATCAGAACGTCAACGTCGTCGTCCCCATGGGTGGCGCCGCGAGCTACTTCACCGACTGGCAGCACCCGGATCCCGTACTGGGGGTGCAAAAATGGGCCACGTTTCTCACCTCGGAACTGCCTGCGGTGATCGACCGTCGTCTCGGCGGCAACGGCCGCAACGCGGTCGCCGGGATCTCGATGGCGGGCACTTCCGTCTTCCAGCTCGCTCTGCACGCGCCGAAACTGTACGAGGCGCTCGGGTCGTTCAGCGGATGCGCCCAGACGAGTGACCCGCTGGGTCAGGCCGTGGTGCGCATGGTCGTCGAGGGTCGTGGCCACGGGAACACCCTCAACATGTGGGGGCCGCCGACGAGTCCGGCCTGGCGCGCCAACGACCCCTACGTGCATGCGGAGTCGTTCCGGGGGAAATCGATCTATGTGTCCAATGGTTCCGGTGCGCCGGGGCGCTACGACACGATCGACGGGCCGGGCATCGACGGGAACGGTTCCAAGCTCTTCGACCAACTCGCCGTGGGCGCGGTGATCGAGACCGCGACGGCCGAGTGCCCCCGCAACCTGCAGCGCCGGATGCGCGAGGTCGGGGTGCCGGCGACCTTCCACCTGTACGAGGGCGGCACCCACTCGTGGCCGTACTGGCAGGACGAGCTGCACCGCGCCTGGCCCCAGTTCCGCGCGGCACTCGCCGGGTGACCCCCGACGAACTCGTCGGACGAAAGGGCGGCCGCACCGTCTCGGTGGTGATCCCCGCGTTCCACGGGGAGGTGGCCGCGGCCGCCGTCGTCGACTCCGTCGCCCCGCTCGTCGGGACACTCGTGGACGAGATCGTCGTCGCCGATTCGGGGCCGTGGGAGGACCGGGGAGACGTGCTGTGGCGCGCGCTCGCGGCCACCGGCGGCGATCTCGTCGTCTTCCTCGACGGTGATGTCGTGGACCCTGACCCGGCCGATGTCTCCCGATTGCTCGGCCCGCTGCTCACCGCACCGGGCGTGCAACTGGTCAAGGGGTACCACCGGGATCCGGCCGGCGGCGGTCGTGTCACCGAGTTGCTGGTGCGTCCTCTGGTCGCGTCGCTGTCTCCGGAACTCGCGTCGATCATCGCGCCGATCGGCAGTGACCTCGCCGGGACCCGGGATCTGCTCAGGTCGATCCCGTTCGCACCCGGTCACGGCGTCGAGATCGGCATTCTCCTCGACACCGTCGCGGAGCTCGGGATCGATGGCGTCGGTCAGGCCGATCTGGGGGTTCGCGAGCTGCGGAGTCGGCCGCTGGCGGAGCTCGGTCCGGTGGCACGCCAGATCGTCGCCACCCTGCTCGAACGTCTCGGGATCGAGGACTCGCAGGCTCCGCTGACCCAGTTCCTGTCCGAAGACGACGGCTACCGGTGTGTGGAGACGTTTCCGGTACCGGCCCGGGCCGAGGAGTACGCGTGTCGCGAGTCGCGTTCGGTGAGGACGTAACATGGTCCACCGAACCGACGAGTGAGGAAGCGAATGAGCGAAGCGCCCGATCCCACCCCATCCGATCTCAAGAAGGCCGAGCGTCCTGGATTCAAACGAGTCCTGTTGAAGCTGGGCGGTGAGATGTTCGGCGGGGGAGAGGTCGGTCTGGACCCGGACGTCGTGGCGACCGTGGCCGATCAGATCGCCGACGTCGTCAACTCCGGTGTGCAGGTGGCCGTCGTCATCGGCGGCGGCAACTTCTTCCGCGGCGCCGAACTCCAGCAGCGCGGCCTCGACCGCAGCCGCTCGGACTACATGGGCATGCTCGGCACCGTGATGAATTGTCTTGCTCTGCAAGACTTCCTGGAAAAGCGCGGCGTCAGTACCCGTGTGCAGACCGCCATCACCATGGGCCAGGTCGCCGAGCCGTACCTGCCGCTCCGCGCCCAGCGTCACCTCGAGAAGGGGCGCGTGGTCATCTTCGGCGCCGGCATGGGTATGCCGTACTTCTCCACCGACACCACCGCGGCCCAGCGCGCGCTGGAGATCAAGGCCGAGGTGGTCCTCATGGCCAAGGCCGTGGACGGTGTCTACGACGCCGATCCGCGCACCGATCCGGACGCCAAAATGTTCACCGAGATCACCCACCGCGAGGTCCTCGACAAGGAGCTCAAGGTCGCCGACGCGACCGCCTTCAGTCTGTGTATGGACAACAAGATGCCGATCCTGGTGTTCAATTTGCTCCAACAGGGCAACATCGCCAGGGCGGTGGCCGGTGACCGGATCGGCACGCTGGTCAGCACCTAGCAGCCCCAGCGGACCGCACGAGAACACGGCCCCGCACGAGAACACGGCCTGCCAAGGCCCTACCGAACGGAACAAGGACGAAGATGATCGACGACGCGTTGCTCGACGCCGAGGAGAAGATGGAGAAGGCGGTCAACGTCGCCAAGGAGGACATGGGCTCCATCCGCACCGGGCGTGCGAACCCGGCCATGTTCAACAAGATCAACATCGAGTACTACGGCGCGATGACCCCGGTGACGCAGGTCGCGTCGATCAACACGCCCGAGCCGCGCCTGGTCGTTATCAAGCCGTACGAGGCGTCGACGCTCCGTGACATCGAGACCGCCATCCGCAACTCCGATCTCGGCGTGAACCCGACCAACGACGGCACGATCATCCGCATCGCCATCCCACAGCTCACCGAGGAGCGTCGTCGCGAGCTGGTGAAGCAGGCCAAGGGCAAGGGCGAGGACGCGAAGGTCGCCATCCGCAACGTGCGCCGCAAGGCCGCCGACGAGCTCAAGCGCATCCAGAAGGACGGCGAGGCGGGCGAGGACGAGGTCACCCGTGCCGAGAAGGAACTCGACAAGACCACGGCCACCTATGTGCATCAGATCGACGACCTGGTGAAGCACAAAGAAGACGAATTGCTCGAGGTGTGAGCGAGAAGGCATCCGACCCTGAGAACAAGACCGGCCCGGAGAAGAAGTCACGGGCAGGTCGTGACCTCCCGGCCGCCATCGCGGTCGGAGGCACGCTCGGCGTCAGCATCATCCTGATCCTGCTGTTCGCGCCGATGCTGTGGTACGTCCTCGTCGCCGTCGCGTTCGCGATCGCGACCTGGGAGGTCACCAAGCGGCTCCAGACCGCGGGATACAACGTCGCGTTCTGGCCGCTGCTCATCGGCGGTCAGGCCATCATCTGGGTCAGCTGGCCGTACGGGCCCACCGGCGTGCTGGTCGCGTTCGTCGCGACCGTCCTGGTGTCGATGGTGTGGAAGCTGCTCGCCCAGGGCATCTCCAACGCGCCGGAGAACTACCTCACCGACCTCGCCCTCACGGTGTTCGTGCTGGCCTGGCTGCCGCTGCTGGCCTCCTTCGGTGTCCACCTCGTCACACAAGATGACGGTGCGGCCCGCGTCGCGACCCTCATGGTGGTCGTGGTCTGCTCCGACGTCGGCGGATACGCCGCCGGCGTGCTGTTCGGCAAGCACCCGATGGCGCCGGCCATCAGCCCCAAGAAGTCGTGGGAAGGCCTCGTCGGCTCGCTCCTCGTCGGCACGATCGGTGCGGTCGGCTGCATCACGTTCCTGATCGGCAGCCACTGGTGGATCGGCCTGATCCTCGGGCCGGTGCTGGTGGTGTGCGCAACGCTCGGCGACCTGGTGGAGTCGCAGGTCAAGCGCGATCTCGGGGTCAAGGACATGGGCACACTGCTGCCGGGCCACGGCGGCATCATGGATCGCCTCGACAGCCTCCTGCCTTCGGCGTTCGTGGTGTGGGCGGTGCTGACGGCGCTGCTCTGAGCGATTCGCCTACGGCGCGGCTTTCTTGAGCGCCCGACGCAACTGCAACATGCGCAGGCCGCCGATGAGGGCAACGATCAGCGCACCCGCGATCGCGGCGATCAGCAGGCTGACCCCGAGCGGGAGGTTGACCTCCCAGAAGATCAGCTCGATCCGCTGACTCTCCAAGTTCTGCACGATGAACACCAGCAGCAGGACCAGGATGATCGCCCCGATGACCACGCCGAACCACGTCGCGCGCGTACGGGTGTGCTCGACGTCGGCGACCGTCCGCCGCAGGCGGTCCCGCTCGGCGAGTACGGCGTCGTGGTCGTCTGCCGCCGGCGGCGGGGTCTCGGGTGTGGGTTCACCGGCGGGCGCGGTGCCGGGCTCGCCCTGCGAACCCCACTGGGGGACCGGATTTCCGCTTCGTCGGCGATCGGGTGTGGTCATGGGTTCATCATGACATGCGACAATGGCCCAATGACCTCATTACCGCTGGTGTTCGACGCGCCCAAACGCGGGCTGCCGCCGACACACTTCGCCGACCTCGACGCCGCCGGACGCGTCGCGGCGCTGGCTGAATTGGGTCTCCCGAAGTTCCGGGCCAACCAGCTGGCCCGTCAGTACTACGCGCGTCTGAACGGCGACGTCGAGGAGATGACCGATCTGCCCGCCGCCTCCCGCGACGCCGTGCGCGAGAAGCTCTTCCCGCAGCTCCTCACGCCGGTGCGGCACATCTCGTGCGACGACGACTCGACCCGTAAGACCCTGTGGCGCCTGCACGACGGCACTCTGCTCGAGAGCGTGCTCATGCGCTACACCGAGCGCAACACACTCTGTATCTCCAGTCAGGCCGGCTGCGGCATGGCCTGCCCGTTCTGTGCCACCGGACAGGGCGGCCTCGACCGCAACCTGTCGACCGCCGAGATCGTCGACCAGGTGCGGGCGGCCGCGCGCGCGCTGCGGGACGGGGAACTCGGCGAGCCGGGACGCCTGTCGAACGTCGTCTTCATGGGCATGGGGGAGCCGCTCGCCAACTACAAGCGCGTCGTCAGTGCTGTCCGTCAGATCACCTCACCGGCACCCGACGGCCTCGGGATCTCGGCCCGGTCGGTGACCGTCTCGACCGTCGGTCTCGCACCGTCGATCCGGCGCCTCGCCGACGAGGGTCTGGCGGTAACGCTCGCGGTGTCGCTGCATACGCCTGACGACGAGCTGCGCGACACCCTCGTGCCCGTCAACAACCGCTGGTCGGTGGCCGAGGTCCTGGAGGCCGCGCGCTACTACGCCGACACCACCGGACGCCGTGTCTCCATCGAGTACGCGCTGATCCGCGACGTCAACGACCAGCCCTGGCGCGCGGACATGCTGGGGAAGAAGTTGCACAAGGCCCTCGGGTCACTCGTGCACGTGAACCTCATCCCGCTCAACCCGACCCCCGGCTCGGAGTGGGATGCCAGCCCCAAGCCGGTGGAACGGGAATTCGTCCGCCGCGTCCGCGAACAGGGCGTGTCCTGCACCGTCCGCGACACCCGCGGCCAGGAGATCGCCGCGGCCTGCGGCCAGCTCGCCGCCGAAGAACGATAGAGCGCGCGGGCTCCGGGAAAACGAAAGACGCAGACACGAAAAACGCTGAACGGCTTGGCCGTTCAGCGTTTTTCGAAAGTCTCAGTGGTGTTTCACGACCACTTGCCGCGGTTCATCCACCAGCCGCGCACCGCGAAGTACAGGACGCCGACGGCGAAGGCGATGAGCCAGAGGTCCTCGACGTGACCGGTGTGGTTGCCGATCATCATGAGCAGCAGGAAGGCCGCGAAGAAGATGGCCGCGCCGTAGAACGTCTTCGTCGCCGATCCGAACCAGCCGAAACGAGCCGACGGTGCATCGGCG
The DNA here is from genome assembly GCF_038024875.1 of Gordonia rubripertincta. Lineage (NCBI taxonomy): Bacteria > Bacillati > Actinomycetota > Actinomycetes > Mycobacteriales > Gordoniaceae > Gordonia > Gordonia rubripertincta. The sequence continues at coordinate 4,497,226 of NZ_CP136136.1, read as the reverse complement.
GGCTCACGACGCCAGCCGGTGTCGATGACGTCGGCGTGTCCGCCAGTGTGCTCCACATCGGTGCTTGCCACAGCCACTCCTCACAGCGCGGGTCGTCAGAAGTCTGACGAACGGTAGTAGTTCTCGATCAGCATAGCGGCACAGTGATCTCGACGACCCAGCCCGGTGGGTGATTCGGTGACAGAATGCGGCACATGTCTCCGTCCGAGTTCCGCGCCGGCCCCAGTGCGGGCCGTTCCCTGGCCGACCACCGCGCCGAGGCCTATCCCCGCGACATGGTCGGATACGGTGCGACGCCACCGGATCCGCAGTGGCCCGGGAACGCCAAGATCGCCGTCCAGTTCGTCCTCAACTACGAGGAGGGTGGCGAGAACAACGTGCTCGAGAACGACCGCGGCAGCGAGACCTTCCTGTCGGAGATGGTCGGCGCACAGCCGTTCCCGAACCGGCACATGAGCATGGAGAGCATGTACGAGTACGGCTCGCGGGCCGGGGTGTGGCGGGTCCTGCGCGCCTTCGATCGCCGCGGACTGCCGCTGACGATCTTCGCGGTCTCCCAGGCGATGGCCCGCAACCCCGAGGTGGCAGCGGCCTTCGTCGAACGCGGTCACGAGATCGCCTGCCACGGTTACCGGTGGCTCAACTATCAGCTGATCGACCCCGAGGTCGAGCGCGATCACATGCGCGCGGGGATCGAACTGCTCACCGAGATCACCGGTGAACGCCCGCGCGGCTGGTACACCGGCCGGGACTCACCCAACACGCGCCGACTCGTCGTCGAACAGGGCGGATTCATCTACGATTCCGACAGTTACGCAGACGATCTGCCGTACTGGGTGAAGGTCCCACGCGGCGACGAACTGGTCGATCACCTCGTCGTGCCCTACACCCTCGACACCAACGACATGAAATTCTCCTCGCCCGGCGGCTTCCCGTCGGGGGAGCAGTTCTTCGCGCACCTGCGCGACGCCTTCGATGTGCTCTACCGCGAGGGCGTCGAGGGGGCGCCGAAGATGCTGTCCGTCGGACTGCACTGCCGGCTCGTCGGGCGACCGGCCAGGCTCGCGGCCCTCGAGCGGTTCCTCGACCACATCCAGTCCCACGACGACGTGTGGATCACCCGGCGGATCGAGATCGCGGAGCACTGGCGGAAGGTGCATCCGGCCGGCTGACACAATGGATCCGTGCCCACACGTGTGTTGATCCTCGGTTCGACCGGCTCCATCGGCGTTCAGGCGCTCGAGGTGATCGCCGAACATCCCGACCGCTTCGAGGTCGCCGGTCTCGGCGCGGGCGGCGGGAACCTCGACCGGCTGGCCGAACAGGCCGCGGCCTTCGGAGTCCCTGCATCCCGGCTCGCCGTCGCCGACGGGGCGCGCGCCGCCGAGCTCGCCGAACGACTCGGAGCTCCGGTCCTCGGGGGCGCCGACGCCATGTGCGACCTGATCGACGCGGTCGCCGCCGACGGTGGGATCGACGTGGTGCTGAACGCCGTGGTGGGTTCGATCGGCCTGGCGCCCTCGCTCGCCGCCCTCCGGACCGGTGCTCGACTCGCCCTCGCCAACAAGGAATCGCTCGTCGCCGGGGGATCTCTGGTCCTCGACGCGGCGGCGCCCGGTCAGATCGTCCCCGTCGACTCCGAGCACTCGGCGATCGCCCAGTGCCTGCGGGCCGGAACCGCCGCCGAGGTGGACCGGCTGGTCCTCACCGCCTCGGGTGGACCGTTCCGCGGCTGGACCCGGGAACAGCTCGAGGACGTCACCCCGGAGCAGGCCGGTAAGCATCCCACCTGGTCGATGGGTCCGATGATCACCCTCAACTCGGCGACCCTGGTCAACAAGGCCCTGGAGGTCATCGAGGCGCATCTGCTCTTCGACGTCGACTACGACCACATCGACGTCACGGTGCACCCGCAGTCGATCGTGCACTCGATGGTGACCTTCGTCGACGGCGCGACCGTCGCCAAGGCGTCGCCGCCGTCGATGAAACTCCCCATCGCGCTGGCGCTGGGCTGGCCGGATCGCGTCCCCGGTTCGTCCACCGCGTGCGACTTCTCCACCGCCTCGGCGTGGACGTTCGAGCCGGTCGACGACAGGGTCTTCCCCGCGATCGAGCTCGCCCGGATCGCGGGACGGGGTGGCGGGAGTCTCACCGCGGTGTACAACGCCGCGAACGAGGCGGCCGCCGACGGCTTCTTCGCAGGTGCGATCCGTTTTCCGCGGATCGTCGAGATCATCGGCGAGGTGCTCGGCGAGGCGGATCAGTGGCGTGGTGCGCCAGGTACTGTGGAGGAGGTCTTCGCCGCCGATCGGTGGGCCCGGGAGCGCGCCGCTCAGCTGGTCGCCGCCTCGTCGTGATCGGTGCGCATCGTGATCTGGATGGAGTGAGTACGTGAGTTTCGCGATCGGTGTCACGCTTTTCGCGGTGGCACTGTTGCTGTCGGTCGCCTGGCACGAGTGCGGTCACATGTGGGCCGCGCAGGCAACCGGCATGAAGGTGCGTCGGTACTTCGTCGGCTTCGGGCCGACGATCTGGTCGACGCGCCGCGGCGAGACCGAGTACGGACTCAAGGCTATCCCGCTCGGCGGCTTCTGCGACATCGCGGGCATGACTCCGCACGAGGAGCTCACCGCCGACGAGCAGGACCGCGCGATGTACAAGCAGAAGGCCTGGAAACGGCTCGTCGTGCTGTTCGCCGGTCCCGCGCAGAACTTCATCCTCGGTTTCGTCCTGATCATCATCGTCGGCCTCACCTTCGGGCTGCCCGACCTCAGCCCGCCGCCGACCCCGGCGAAGGTCGCCGAGACCCAGTGCGTGTCGTCGACGATCACCATCGCCGACGGCGAGCAGACCAACTCGCCCTGCACCGGCGGCGGACCAGCGGCAGCCGCGGGGCTGCGCCCCGGCGACGAGATCGTGGCCATCAACGGACAGCCCGTGGGCAAGGCCTCCGACCTCACCCCCGTCATCCGCGAATCGACCGGACCGGTCGTGCTGACCGTCGACCGCGCCGGCGAACGCCTCGACCTGACGATGACTCCCGAACCGGTCACCGTCACCGCCGAGCGCTCCGACGGGACCACCGAGACCGTGTCGTACAACATGGTCGGTATCGCCTACGACGCCCCGCCGGCGATCAAGGACTTCAACGGCTTCGACGTGATCCCGGGGGCCTTCGTCTTCACCGGCGACCTGATCAAGGAGACCTGGAACGCACTGCTGTCGCTGCCCACCAAGATCGGTGCACTGTGGACCGCGGTGACCGGTGGCGAGCGGGCGCTCGACACCCCGGTCAGCGTCTACGGCGCCTCCGTGCTCGGCGGGCAGGCGGTCGAACGCGGCCTGTGGGACATGTTCTGGATGCTGCTGATCAGCATCAACTTCTTCCTGGGCCTGTTCAACCTGGTCCCGCTGCTGCCGCTCGACGGCGGACACATGGCGATCGTCGGCTACGAGAAGGGCCGCGACACCGTTCGTCGCTGGTTCGGCCGGGCACCCGGTGCCGCCGTCGACTACTACAAGCTGCTCCCGATCACCTACGCCGCGGTGGTGGTGATGGCCGGCTTCATGGTGCTCACGCTCACCGCCGACATCATCAACCCGATCAATCCGTGGTGACCTCCCACAACGAATCCCCACCAGACGCCCGAGAAGACCCACACCCGAATCACAGAGGTGAATGAGATGAACGCCCCGACTCCTGCCAACGCCGTGCCGATCGGACTCGGCATGCCGGCCGGACCCCCGCCGGTGCTGGCCCCGCGCCGCAAGACCCGGCAGCTGTTCGTCGGCTCGGTCGGCGTCGGCAGTGACCACCCCATCTCGGTGCAGTCGATGACGACCACCAAGACCCACGACATCAACGCGACCCTGCAGCAGATCGCGGAGCTCACCGCCTCGGGCTGCGACATCGTACGCGTGGCGTGCCCCCGGCCCGAGGATGCCGAGGCGCTCCCGATCATCGCCAAGAAGTCCAAGATCCCGGTCATCGCCGACATCCACTTCCAGCCGAAGTACATCTTCGCCGCGATCGACGCCGGGTGTGCCGCGGTGCGCGTGAACCCGGGCAACATCAAGGAATTCGACGGCCGCGTGAAAGAGGTCGCGAAGGCCGCCGGCGACGCGGGCATCCCGATCCGCATCGGTGTGAACGCGGGCTCGCTGGACAAGCGCATCCTGCAGAAATACGGCAAGGCGACGCCCGAGGCGCTCGTCGAGTCAGCGCTGTGGGAGGCAGGCCTGTTCGAGGAGCACGGCTTCGGCGACATCAAGATCTCGGTCAAGCACAACGACCCGGTGATCATGGTCGAGGCCTACCGTCAGCTGGCCGCGCAGTGCGACTACCCGCTGCACCTCGGCGTCACCGAGGCCGGCCCGGCGTTCCAGGGCACGATCAAGTCGGCCGTCGCCTTCGGCGCATTGCTGAGCGAGGGCATCGGTGACACCATCCGCGTGTCGCTGTCGGCGCCGCCGGCCGAGGAGATCAAGGTCGGCGACCAGATCCTGCAGTCGCTCAACCTGCGTCCCCGCAAGCTCGAGATCGTGTCGTGCCCGTCGTGTGGTCGCGCCCAGGTGGACGTCTACAAACTGGCCGACGAGGTGACCGCGGGCCTCGAGGGCATGGAGGTCCCGCTACGCGTCGCCGTCATGGGCTGCGTGGTCAACGGACCGGGTGAGGCCCGCGAGGCCGACCTCGGTGTCGCCTCCGGAAACGGGAAGGGCCAGATCTTCGTCAAAGGCGAGGTCATCAAGACCGTGCCGGAAGCGCAGATCGTGGAGACCTTGATCGAAGAAGCGCTGCGGATCGCCGAGGAATCAGGGGAAACTGGAGACGGCACGCACGCCGGTTCCCCCGTGGTCACCGTCTCCTAGCTTCCACATCTCGAACCGACCGGGCGCTGTCGCGAGTCCCCGTGGGGAAGTGAGGAGCGGTGGTGCTGAAGCTACTGGGCGACAAACCGCTCGGCGCGCGTGATGCGGCTGCGGTCGAACGCGTGCTCACGTCCGACCCGGTGGCCATGTGCATGGTCGCCGCGAGGTTCGAGACCCATGGCATCAACCCGCGCCTGCTCGGCGGAGAACTGTGGACCGCGCAGGATCCCTCGACCTCGTTGTGCTTCTCCGGTGCCAACCTGATCCCGCTGATCGGCGCTCCCGACGACCTCGACTACTTCTCCGACCGCGCGGTCGCCGCGCCTCGTGCCTGTTCGTCGATCGTCGGCCGCGCCGACCTGGTGTTGCCGATGTGGCAGCAGATCGAACCCGTCTGGGGTCCGGCGCGAGAGGTGCGTCCGGTCCAGCCGCTGCTCGTCCTGTCCGGCGCTCCGGCGGTCCCGTCGGATCCGGCCGTCCGCCTGGTCACCCTCGACGATCTCGACGCCTACATGCCGGCTGCGATCGACATGTTCATCGGTGAGGTCGGTGTCGACCCGACGGCAGGCGACGGAGGACGTTCCTACCGCAGGCGGCTGGCGTCGCTGATCTCGGCGCACCGTGTCTTTGCGCGTTTCGACGGCCCCGAGGTCGTGTTCAAGGCCGAGATCGGGTCCCTGTCCCGGCGCGTCGGTCAGATCCAAGGCGTATGGGTCTCGCCGGAACGACGCGGCGAGGGGTTGGGCCTGGGTGGCACCGCGGCTGTCGCCGAGGCGGTCGCCGCCCACGGACGACTCCCGAGCCTGTACGTGAACAGCTTCAACGAGACGGCCCGCGGGGTGTACGACCGCATCGGGTTCACCGAGGTCGGCACGTTCGCGACCGTCCTCGTCGACTGAGCGGATCTCCGGACGACGTCACACCGCGGCCCCCGCGTGGCTTCCCGGGATCGAGGGCTCGCGCCCATAGACTCGACCGCGATGTGGCGCACGCGAACTCGATGGACCCCGGCGGTGATCGTCGCGGTCAGTGCTGTCGTGATCACCGCGACCGCCGCCTGCTCGTCCTCGGAGGACGACGGCCCGCGCCGGGCTGCCGAACGATTCCTCGAGGCGTACTCGCAACAGGAACTCGACGCCGCGGCCGCCCTCACCGACGTACCTCAGACTTCCCGCTCGGCGATGGAGTCGGCGTGGTCGGGACTCGCCGCCGAGGAACTCGAGGCGAAGGCCGGCCGGGTTCGGGTCACCGGTGACACCGCCGAGGTGGAGGTCGACTACACCTGGGCCCTGCCGCGCGGCCGCGACTGGTCGTACGACGCGACACTCCGCCTGGGCCGATCCGACGCCGGTTGGGCGGTGCGCTGGGCGTCGACCGCGGTCCATCCGAAACTCGGCGCGGACCAACGACTCTCGCTGCAGATCATCGAGGCGCCCCGCGCGACGGTGAACGAGGCCGACGGTTCGGAGGTCATGGTCAACGGCACCGTCGTCGGCGTGAACTTCGACCCGGAGAAGGCCACCGAGCAGGGAGCCTCGGTCGCGGCCTCGGTCACGAGCGCGGTCGCCGTGCTGCGTCGCTTCAACCGTGACCTCGACGAGCAGCTGATCACCGAACAGGTCACCTCGAACGGCCAGCAGTATCCGCTGGCCCGCCTCACCCATGCCCAGTTCGACAGGTTGCGGGACCAGCTCGCGATCCCCGGCGTCGTCACCAACGAACAGGCCGAGCTGGTCCCCAAGGACCCGAAGTTCGCGCCGGCTCTGCTGACCGAGGTCAAGAAGGTCGTCGACGGCGAGGTCGCCGGACGGGCCGGATGGCGGGTGGTCTCGGTGAACCCCAACGGACTCGACGCCGACGTGCTCGCCGACCACGACGCCGACCCGTCGCCCGCGGTGTCGCTCAGCCTGTCGCGGACCGTACAGAACGCGGCACAACGAGCTGTCAACGCCGCCAACAGGTTCCAGGTCGCGATGGTCGTCGTGCAGCCGTCCACCGGCCGAATCCTCGCCGTCGCACAGAATCCCAATGCCGATCGGCAGGGCCCGATTGCGACGACCGGCCTGTATCCGCCTGGCTCGACCTTCAAGATGGTCACCGCGGCGGCCGCCATCAATCGCAAGATGGCCGGACCCGATACCACCGTCGGATGCCCCGGCGAGATCCAGATCGGTCCGCGACTGATCCCGAACTACAACGGCTTCTCACTCGGCACCGTGTCGATGCTGCAGGCGTTCGCCGCGTCCTGCAACACCACGTTCGCCAAGCTCGCCAGCCAGATGGGTCCCTCGGACCTCGCGCACACCGCCGCGGCGATGGGGATCGGTCAGCGGTACTCGATCGCCGGCCTCGACGCGGTGTCCGGGTCGGTACCCATCGAGAACGAACTGGTCGCACGCAGCGAGGACGGCTTCGGGCAGGGCAAGGTGCTCGTCTCGCCCCTCGGCCTGGCGCTCGTCGCCGCGACCGTCGCCAACGGTTCCAAAGCTCCGGTGCCGCAACTGATCCTGGACAAGCCCACCGAGATCGAGGGGCCGACCCCGACGATGCCGCCGGAGGTCTACCAGCAGCTGCGGCCGATGATGCGCGCGGTGATCACCAGCGGTACCGCGTCGGTGATCGACGGGCGCGGAGCGGTGTTCGGTAAGACCGGTGAGGCCGAGTTCGCCGGCGGTTCACACGCCTGGTTCGCCGGTTACCGCGGCGACATCGCCTTCGCGACGCTCGTCGTCCGCGGCGGCGATTCGAACAACGCGGTCGCTGTCACCCGCGACTTCTTCGACGGGCTGGGTCCGGGGTACGCGGTCCGCTGAGCTCGATCAACGGGTTGAGCGTTCGGGGAGGATCACCCGGCGCCCGCCGTGGTCGATGACCTCGACCGGGTGGTCGTAGGTGTGCGTCAGCAGTTCGGCCGTCATCACCTCGTCGGTAGGACCGACGGCCAGCAGCTCACCGTGTTTCATCACCGCGATGCGGTCGGCGTAGGCGGCCGCGAGGGTCAGGTCGTGCACGACGAGCAGCACGGCGTTTCCGGCGTCGCGGTGGATGCGCAGGATCTCGAGGACCTGCTCCTGGTGGTGGATGTCGAGGGCGGCGGTCGGCTCGTCGAGCATCATGACCGGGGTGTCCTGGGCCAGTGCGCGCGCCAGCGACACCCGGGCCTGCTGTCCGCCGGACAACTGAGCGAAGGGGCGGTCGATGATGTCGGCGAGTTCGCACAGTTCGACGGCGTCGGCGATGACCGCGGGGGACTCGGCGGCCCGGGGGGTACGCAACCAGGGGTAGCGCCCCATGGCGACGACCTCGGCGACGGTGAACGGGGTGTCCACGCGGTTCTGCTGGGTGACCACGCTGCGGTGCCGTGCGAGTTCACGCAGCGAGGTGCTGGCGACGTCCCGGCCGTCGATCGTCACGCGCCCACCCTGCGGCTTCCGCGTGCCCGACAGCGCCGACAGCAGCGTCGACTTACCGCAGCCGTTCGGGCCGACCAGCGCCACGAGTTCGCTGGGGTGGACCTCGAGGGAGACCCCGCGGACGACCTCGCGGCCGCCGAGTTCGACCCGGACGTCCTCGGCGACGATGCCCGGTGTCGTCGCAATCGTCTCGGCGGTCACCAGCCCGCCCCCGCGCGACGGCTGCGGCGCAGCAGGATGAAGAACACCGGCCCGCCGATCAGTGCGGTGAACATGCCGAGGGGCAGGTCGGCGTCGCCGACCATCGTGCGGGCCGCGAGGTCGGCGCCGGTGATGACGAGCGCGCCACCGATCACGCTGGTGGGCAGCAGGATCGAGTGTTTGGGGCCGACGATGAGTCGCATCACGTGCGGGACCACGAGGCCGACGAAGGCAATGATCCCGGCGAAGGCGACGGCCGCGGCGGTCAGGATCGCGGTCAGCACGATCGCCTGCCGTCGAACCGATTCCACGTTGACGCCGAGCGACGCCGCCTGGATCTCACCGAGGGCGAGCAGGTCGAGTTTGTGGACCAGCAGTACGCAGGCGGCGACGCCCACGACCACGAGTGGCGCCACCACCCAGATCTCGCTCCAGGTGCGGCCGGCCAGCGAACCGAGCTGCCAGAAGATGATCTGCTCGCGGGCGGCGGTGGTGGCGACGAAGGTCAGGAAGGCGATGACGCCCGCGGCGAAGGCGTTGACCGCGATCCCGGTCAGCACCAGCATGATCGCCGACGACGACCCGTCACGCAGGGAGAGCAGGTAGACCGCGGCGGCGGTGACGAGTCCGAAGAGGAAGGCCGCGCCGGCCAGCGCCCAGTTCCCGGCGGCCCCACCGGCTCCCGCCGAACCACCGGCGAGGACGATGACCAGGCAGGCGCCGATGGCCGCCCCGGAGGACACCCCGATGATGCTCGGCTCGGCGAGCGGATTGGCGAGGACGCCCTGCAGCAGGCACCCCGCGGCGCCGAGTGCGGCGCCGACGAACAGTCCGAGCACGATGCGCGGGAACCGGACGTTCCAGAGCGCCCCTTCGCCGTTGGGATGTGCGGGCAGCGGTCCGATCTCCAGGTGGAAGTGGTGCGCGATGCTGCCGAGCACCTCCAGCGGTGGGATCTCCACCTGGCCGATCCCGGCGGAGACGATCGCGAGCGCCGCGGTCGCGAGAAGCATCACGACGACGACGACGGTGTTGCGCGTCCGGTGCGACCGGGCGGTCACGGGTGCTGCGGTCTCGGCCTTGGTCTCGGCGGTCGGGATGCTCACGTGTAGATCGCCTTCGCCAGCGCAGAGAGGACGAGTCCGACGTCGGGACCGAAGGCCAGGATCTTGCTCTCGTCCATCTGGACGACGCGGCGGTTGCGGCCCGCCTCGGTGTCGGCGATCCCGGGAAGAGTCAGCACCCCGTCGGGTCCGCCGACGGTGTCGGCGCCCTGGGTCATGACGATGAGGACGTCGGGGTCGGCGGTGATCATCGACTCGGCGGTGACGGCGGTGAACGCGCCGGTGAGCTGGGCCGCCTCGCCGGCGTCCCGGCCGCCGAGTTCGGCGATCAGATCGTCGGCGCCCGAACCGGGACCGGCGAGGAGCAGCAGATTGCGGCCGCGGATGTAGAGGAAGGCCATCGTCGGGTCGCCGGAGGGGTCGGGGACGAGATCGCGGGCCGCCTCGATCTGCGCATCGGTACGGTCGACGAGCTTCTCACCCGCCTCGGGAACGCCGAGTGCCTTGGCGACCGACCGCATCAACGTGTCGTTGGACGCGAGGTCGCGAGTGGCGGGGAACACCACGACGGTGACCCCGGAGTCGCGGATCTGGTCCACCGCGGTCACCGGTACCGTCGACTCGCTGACCAGCAGGACCGTCGGGGCGAGGGCCAGAACGGATTCGGGGTTGAGGCTGTGCCCGCGGTTCGTCACCACCGGGAGTCCGACCGCGGACGGGAAGGCCGTCGAGGTGTCGCGGCCGACGACCCGCGAGCCCATGCCGAGAGCGAAGACGATGCTGCCGAGGGTGCCGCTGACGTCGACGGCGATGATCCGGCTGGTGTCGGTCACGGTCACCGGTCCGTAGCGAACGGAATCGACGGTGACCGGCAGTGCCGATCTCGGATCGTCGGCGACGGGTGTCACGTCGTTTCCGTCGAGGGCGGCCGTCTGCGGCCCGTTGCGCAGGTGCGCACCGGGGGAGTGCCGGTCCTGTTCGATCGGGGTGACGAAGCACGCCGAGACGGTCACCATGGTGAGGACCACCACCAGCAAGGCCCGCACCGATCTGATCGACGCGCCCACCGTCACCACCTTCGAATCGGTTTCCGACGCCCAGTGGCGTGGAAGTCTTAGGGCGAGCTTAGTTGTCGCGGGCTTGCCGTCCGCGCGCCGGTCCTCCGCGGACGGGCGGATAAAGTGGTTCGCATGCCAGTTCGCAGTGCCCTGACCCCCGGTACCCCGACGCCGATCCGGACCGTGCCCGACTCCATCGAGCGGCCGGAATATGTGTGGAAACCCACCGTCAACGAGGGCCACGAACCCTGGGTGCAGACGCCGGAGACCATCGAGAAGATGCGCCTCGCAGGCAAGATCGCCGCGAATGCGCTCGCCGAGGCCGGCAAGGCCGTCGCACCCGGCGTGACGACCGATGAACTGGACCGGATCGCGCACGAGTACATGGTCGACCACGGCGCCTACCCGTCGACGCTGGGCTACAAGGACTTCCCCAAGTCCTGCTGCACCTCGCTCAACGAGGTGATCTGTCACGGCATCCCGGACTCGACCGTCATCGCCGACGGCGACATCGTCAACATCGATGTCACGGCCTACATCGACGGCGTCCACGGCGACACCAACGCGACCTTCCTCGCCGGGGACGTCGAGCAGGAGGTCGTCGACCTCGTCGAGCGCACCCGTACCGCCACCGAGCGGGCGATCAAGGCGGTCAAGCCGGGACGCGAACTCAACGTCGTCGGACGCGTCATCGAGGCGTACGCGAATCGCTTCGGCTACAGCGTCGTCCGCGACTTCACCGGGCACGGCATCGGTGAGACCTTCCACAACGGGCTGGTCGTGCTGCACTATGACGAGCCGAACGTCGACACCGTTCTCGAACCCGGCATGGTGTTCACCATCGAGCCGATGATCAATCTCGGCGGCCTCGCCTGGGAGATGTGGGACGACGGTTGGACCGTCGTGACCGCCGACCGAAAGTGGACCGCGCAGTTCGAACACACCCTCGTGGTCACCGAGGACGGCGCGGAGATCCTCACCCTGCCGGACGCCTGATCGGCTTTCTGTACGACTAGGCGGGGAAGCGCACAGGTTGCGGCTCGTTGCTCGTCGTCGTGGTGCCGTTGCCGAGCTGACCCTTGCCGTTGAGCCCCCAGCAGTACATGTCGGAGCCGGCAACCGCACACACGTTGGCCGAGCCGGTGGTCACCTCGGTGACGTCCGACAGCCCGTTGATCCGGTCCGGGGCATGGTCGGGGAGCGCGCTCCGTGAACCCCAGCAGTATGCGGAACCGCGCGCCGCGGCGCAGGCGGCATAACCAGTGGTGGAGACCTGTGTCGCGCCCCGGACGTCGATCGGCGTCGGTCGCTGCCGGCTGACCTCGGTGCCGTCGCCGAGCTGGCCGGAACCGTTCTCGCCCCAGCAGAACACGGTCCCCGAGGAGCCGCCGGAACCGTTCGCCACCGCGCACGTCGAGTAGAGACTCGTGGAGATCGAGGTGGGGGAGTCCAGGTCGACCTTGGTCGGGGTCGGCCGATTGGTGGTGGTGCCGTCGCCGACCTGCCCGTCGGCGTTGTTCCCCCAGCAGTACGCGGAGCCCGACGCGATGGCGCAAGTCGTCGTGTGCGAGGTCGAGATCGCCGTGACGTTCGACAGACCGGAGACGCGTGTCGGTGTCGGGACCGTGGGGTCGGTGCCCGCACCGGTCTGCCCGTTGAGGTTGTTTCCCCAGCAGTAGAGGTCGCCGGAGCTGATGGCGCAGGTGGTGAGGCCCACGGCCACGGCACTGACGTTTGTCAGACCGGACACCTTGGTCGGCAGCGTGACGTTCTGGCCGGTCTGTCCGGCGCCCTGGCCCCAGCAGTAGAGGTCGCCCGCGGCGATCGCACAGGTTCTGCCGAGGCCGCCCATGCCGACCGCCGACACGTCGTCGAGGCCGGAAACCTTTGCCGGGCGCGCCCGGTCCGTCGTCGAACCGTCGCCGAGGGTGCCGTACTGGTTGCCGCCCCAGCAGAACAGCTCGCCGCCCCGCACCGCGCAGGTGCTGTCGCCGCTCGAGGCGATGGACTCGACGTCGCCGCCCGAACCCGGTGTGGCACCGCTCGATCCGGCCGACGAGCTCGTCGATGTCGAGGCCCCGGAAGCCGGGGTCGCCGGGGCGTCGTCGGAGCCGACCAGGACGATCGCGGTGATCACGAGCGCGAGGACGAGGACGAGGACACCTGCGCCGACACCCACGAAGAGCCCGGTTCGCTTCGTCGGCGGTGGCGGGGCGAAGCCGCCGGCGAAGACCGGGGCCGGGGTGGGCGGTTGATGCGGGATGTGCGGCTGGAACGGGGGGTGTTGCGGAATCCGTGGCGGGAACGCCGGGGCCGGGGTGGTGGGTGCCGCGCGCCGCGGGCCCGCGGCCGCCGCCTGCTCGAGTGCTCGCGCGAACTCGGTACACGATGCGAACCGGTCGCCGGGTTGCTTGGCGAGCGCCCGGGCGAAAACCGGATCGAGATGCGCCAGAGCCGGATCGTGGTCCGACGGGCGGGGCACGGGCGAGTTCACGTGGCCCGAGATGAGTGCCATCGGCGTGCTGCCCGGGAACGGCTGACGGCCGGTGAGCAGCTGGAAGACGGTGCAGGCCAGTGCGTACTGGTCCGAGGCGGGGATCGCGGCCTCTCCGGTGAGCAATTCGGGGGCGGCGTAGGCCAGCGTGCCGACGAACAGGTTGGTCGCGGTCATCTTGTCGCCGTCGACGAGACGAGCGATACCGAAGTCGAGGACCGTGACCCGGGTGATGCGGCCGTCCGGCCCACGGGCGACGACGATGTTCGCGGGTTTGACATCGCGGTGGATGACCCGCTGACCGTGCGCGTAGTCGAGGGCGTCGGCGACGCGACCGGTGATCGTGACGACCTCGTCGACGGGCATCGGGCCGGCGCCGGTGAGGTCCCTGCCGTCGAGATAGGTCATCGAGAACCACGGGCTGCCGTTCTCGACACCGTGGGTGAACACGGTGACGATGCCCGGGTGATCGAGGGCTGCCGCTGTCCGGGCCTCGTTGCGGAACCGCTCGTGGAAGCTCGGATCGGCCGGGTTCGGCGAGATGATCTTCAGGGCCTCACGACGGCCCAGCGTCGGATGTTCGACGAGCCAGACCTGGCCCATCCCGCCGCGCCCCAACAGGGAGATCACGCGATACCCGGCGAACGTCGAGCCGGGTTCCACTGTCTCCACGCCCGACGACCCCCTTGTCCCGACCCGCTCGCACAGGTCTTCCCGACCACGCCCTCGCAGGCGGTGTCGTCACTGTAACCAGCCGGAGCGGCCCACGAGGCAAGTGGTGCGTCGTGTGAACGACCCAGCCACTACGCTGTCGTGGTGGCCGATCTCGGTGGGGCGTTGCTCGTGGGCGGGACCAGTAGTGACGCCGGCAAGAGCCTCGTCGTCGCAGGTCTGTGCCGCGCGCTTGCGCGCGACGGCATCCGGGTCGCGCCGTTCAAGGCACAGAACATGTCGAACAACTCGGTGGTGACCCTCGACGGCGGGGAGATCGGCCGCGCCCAGGCCCTGCAGGCCTTCGCCTGCGGACTCGAACCCTCGACGCGGTTCAATCCCGTCCTGCTGAAACCCGGAAGCGATCGTCGCTCCCACGTCGTGCTGCGCGGGCGCCCGGCCGGTGACGTCGGTGCCCGGGACTATCTGGCCTGGCGGGCCCGGCTGAGGGAGGTCGTCGCCGAAGAGCTCGCCTCGCTCCGCCGTGACTTCGACGTCGTGCTCTGCGAGGGGGCGGGATCGGTTGCCGAGATCAACCTCCGCCACAACGACATCGCCAACATGGGGCTCGCGCAGGCGGCGCGCCTTCCGGTGCTGTTGGTGACCGACATCGATCGCGGTGGCTCCCTGGCCTCGCTGTTCGGCACCACCGCGATCCTCGACCCCGCCGACCAGGCGCTGATCGCGGGTTACGTCGTCAACAAGTTCCGGGGCGACCCGACCATCCTCGAACCCGGGCTGCAGCAGGTCGAGGCGATCACCGGCCGCCCGACCCTTGGCGTCCTGCCGTTCTCCGACGATCTCTGGCTCGACGCCGAGGACTCCCTGGCCGCGCCTGTGGGCCGGCGGGTCGGACCGCCGACGGACAGGTGCGGCCCGGGGGCGCGGCTCCGCGTCGCCGCGATCCGGTTGCCCCGCATCTCCAACTCCACCGACGTCGAAGCGCTCGCCTGCGAACCGGGGGTCGACGTGACCTGGGTCGACGACCCGGGCAGCGTCGCCGCCGCCGACCTGGTGGTGATCCCCGGAACCCGTGCCACGGTCTCCGACCTCGCCTGGATGCGCGACCGCGGGCTTGCCGAGGCGGTCATCGCCCGCGCGGCCCGGGGCGCCCCGGTGGTCGCCATCTGCGGTGGTTTCCAGATGATGGCTCGCACCATCGACGACGTGATCGAATCCGGCCGCGGCCGCGTCGACGGCCTCGGCGTGTTCGATCTCGACATCTCCTTCGCCGCCGAGAAGACGTTGCGGCAGGTCGGCGGTACCGGCCGCGGGGGAGAGGTGATCAGCGGCTACGAGATCCACCACGGGCGGGTCGTCGGGTCGCGGGAGGACGCCTGGATCGTCGACGACGCCGCGGGACCCGAAGGCGCGGTGCGAGGTGCGGTCCGTGGGACGCACTGGCACGGACTGCTGGCCAACGACGCCTTCCGGCGTCGTCTGCTCACCGAGGTGGCCGCCGAGGCCGGTGTGCGGGACTTCCGGGTCGCGGGCGACACCGTGGTGGAGGCGATCCGGCGGCGTCAGGTCGACACCATGGCAGACCTGGTCGGCGAGCACCTCGACATGGACGCGGTGATGCATCTCATCGAGAACGGGCCGCCCGCCTCCGCGCCGGTCATCCGCCACCACGTGGACCTCAACGCCGGTTCGGCGCAGACGCTATCGTGGCCCAATGACTGAAGATCAGCGTCAGGTGACAGTCAACGGCCTCACCTTCGACGTCCGGATCGGGGGACCGGATCGGGGCCCGTGGGTCCTGCTGCTTCACGGATTCCCGGTGGACGGTTCCTGCTACGACGCGGTGCTCCCGCGACTCCACGAATCGGGCCTGCGGACGCTGGTCCTGAACCAGCGCGGCTACAGCCCGGGCGCGCGACCCGAGGCCGTCGAGGACTATCACCTCAGCCGCCTGGTGTCGGACGTGATCGCCGTGCTCGACGAACTGAAGATCGGGTACGCGATTCTCGTCGGACACGACTGGGGCGGCATCGTCGCCTGGCATCTCGCGGGCAAGTACCCCGACCGGTTCACCGGTCTGGTCGTCGCGAGCACCGGCCACCCGTCGGCGATGCGGGATGCGCTCGCGGCGAGTGATCAGCGCGAACGGTCCTCCTACATCCTGGATTTCGTCGCCGACGGCGCCGAGGAGACACTTCTCGCCGACGATGGTGCGAAGCTGCGCGCGGCCGGGGTCACCGCCGAGGAACTCGCCCCGCTGCGCGAACCGGGCGCACTCAGGGCCGCTCTGAACTGGTACCGCGCCAACTTCGTCGGCGACATCAAGGGCACCATGGCGTGCCCGCCGGTGGAGATCCCCACGACCCTCGTCTGGAGTGACGCCGACGCCGCGCTCGGTCGTGAGCAGGCAGAGGGCAGTGGCCGATACGCCTACTCCGACTTCCGGTTCTGCGAACTCGCGGGCGTCGACCACTGGATCCCGCAGAACGCTCCCGCAGCCCTCGCCAGCGAGATCGCCCTGCGGTCGGCCCTGTTCTAGGTCGGGTTCGGGGGCGGCCCTAGATCTCCAGCCCGAGCAGCGCGTTCTCGAGGACCTCGGGCATCGCCGGGTGGATCCAGTACTGGCCACGGGCGACCTCGAGCGCGGTCTGCCCGAAGGACATCGCCTGGATGACCGGCTGGATCACGGTCGGGGCCTGCGGGCCGATGATGTGCGTGCCGAGGATCTTGCCGGTGCCGCGTTCGGCGATCACCTTGCAGAAGCCGGTGGTGTCCTCCATCGCCCAGCCGTAGGCGACGTCGCCGTAGGCCTGGACCTTGACCGTGATGTCGTACCCGGCGTCGCGGGCCTCGTCCTCGGTCAGCCCGACCGAGGCGATCTGCGGGTGCGTGAAGACGGCCGCCGGAACGAACCGGTGGTCGAACTCGACGAGATCGGCTGCGTCCCAACCCTTCAGCAGGTTGGCCTGCACCACCCGCTCCTCGTGGTTGGCGACGTGCTTGAGCTGGTACGGCGAGCTGACGTCACCGAGCGTCCACACCCCGCGCGCGGCGGTCCGGCCGTGGGTGTCGCAGCGCACCCGGCCATCCTCGTCGAGTTCGATGCCGACCGAGGAGAGATTGAGGCGGTCGCCGTTGGGTTTACGGCCGGTGGCGACGAGCAGGACGTCGGCCTCGAGGTGCGTCCCGTCGTCGAACTGCAGGCGGACACCGCCGTCGGGCAGGTCCTCCGCACCGGTGATGCCGGTGTCGAGGTGGACGTCCCACTTCTCCTTGGCCACCTCGGTGAAACGGTTCGAGATGTCGGCATCCTGCTTGCGCAACAGCGCGGGGCCGCGGGCGATGATCGACACCCGGGAGCCGAGAGCGCCGAACACGTGCGCGAATTCAGCTGCGATGTAACCGCTTCCGACGATGACGAGTCGCTCGGGCAGTTCCGGCAGACGCATCACGTCGTTGTTGGTGTAGTACGTCACGCCGGAATCGGCGATGATCGGTGGGATGACCGCGCGCGAGCCGGCGGCCAGGACGGCCTCACGGGCGAGAACCGTTGCGCCGTCGGCGGTGACGAGACGGTAGAGGCCGTCCTCGTCCCGGCCGTCGAACTCGACATGGGAGCTGTAGACGGTGATGTTCTCGCACCGGTCGACGCGATATTCCTTGCCGCCCTGCGAGATCGGGTCGATCCGCCCGAAGACACGCTCGACGATGCCGGGCCAGTCCACCGAGTCGACCTTGGCGTGCACCCCGAGACGTGCGCCCTGCGTGGCGATCTCGGCGACCTCCGCCGCGTAGACGAACATCTTGGTCGGGATGCAGCCGACGTTGAGGCAGGTGCCGCCGTACACGCCTTCCTCGAAGATGGCGATCGTCTTCTCGGCGTAGCGCTCGTCGGGGATGGAGTTGCCGCTGCCGGAGCCGATGATGGCCAGGTCGACGACCTGCGTGGCGGTCATAGGGTGCTCTCTTTTCTGCTGGTTTCCGAGTTCTCGGTCGCGGGCCGGATGGTGTGGGTGAGCCAGTCGTCGACCTCGCGGTAGGCGTGCTCACGGGCCCGGGCCACGGAGAGGAAGACGTCGTGGCGGGCGTCGGGGATGGGGACGGTCGACACGCGCCCGCCGAGACATCCGCTCCAGCGGGCGATCTGGCGGACGTCGAGGACGGCGTCGGCACGATCGGTCGACGGCGAGTAGGCCTTCGCGAAATGGGTCTTGTCCGAACGCAACACGAGTGTCGGCGTCCCGACGTCGATGCCGCGGTGCAGCCGCCGCTGCCCGTTGCGGACGGCGTTCAGGAAACCGAAGGTGACCGGAAAGCCGCCCATCGGTTTGAGGGCCAGGTCATAGCTCCACTCACCGTGCGCACTCTCGTGGAGGCTCTCGCCGTAGGCCGAGGAGAGCTCCTGCGGGATCACCCGGGTCGGCTGCACCGCGGCCACCGCCTTGATCAGCATCGTCACCGGCAGCGTCCGCAGGACCGCGTCACCCTGGAGGTCCAGCCAGGGTGAGTTGAGCAGCAGGCCGTCGACGAGCCGGTGCCGGGCCGGGTCCTGCTCACGCAGGCGGTCGAGCCACAGCGCGGTGATCAGCCCGCCCGTCGAGTGGCCGGCGATGATCATGCGGGTGTCGGCACCCACCTCCTCGGCGATCAGCTCGAGCGCGAGGCCCAGTTCCTCGTCGTACCGGGCGAGATCGGTCGTGAAGTGGGCGGTGTGGTGGTCCTCCCGCGACCGTCCGCACTTACGCAGGTCGATCGCGTAGAACGCGTAACCGCGGGCGGTGAAGAAATCGGCCAGCGGCTCGTGGAAGAAGTAGTCGGTGAAGCCGTGGACATAGAGCACCGCACCGGCCAGGGGCCGGGGGCCGTCGATCCGCGCACCCGCCTCGGCGCGGCGGATCAGCGTCGCGGTGACGGGTGATTCCCCGTCCGGATCGTCGCCCAGCGGGATGGTGCGGAGTTGATAGTGGTCCAGGAAGCGGTCGGGTTGCCAGCCGGTGCCTGCGGATACGCTCACAGCAGCCAGCTTAGTGACCCCTCGGCTCGGGCAGGGGGTGCCGCGGAAGTGTCACGGAAACCACAGTTGAGCAGGTCGATTCTGTGACAGAACGTGCCATGCTGGACAATGGCCGATGAAAAGATCGTTGATCAGCTTGAAGTGGAGTCCAGGTGTCGAAAACGGTGATCAAGACCGACGTGGCTTTGGTGGGTGCAGGCATCATGAGTGCCACCCTGGGAGCTCTCCTCCGTCAGCTGCAGCCCGATTGGTCGATCAGCCTGTTCGAACGGCTCGACGCCGCTGCCGCCGAGAGCAGCGATCCCTGGAACAACGCGGGCACCGGACACTCGGCGCTGTGTGAGCTCAACTACACGCCCAAGACCGCCGACGGCGACGTCGACATCACCAAGGCGCTCAACATCAACGAGCAGTTCCAGGTGTCGCGCCAGTTCTGGGCCCACGCGGTCGACCAGGGCATCCTCGGCGATCCCTCGGAGTTCATCAACCCGATCCCGCACGTCGCCTTCACCCACGGCGACGCCGGCGTGAAGTACCTGCGCAAGCGCTACGACAACCTCGCGGGCCAGACCCTGTTCGAAGGCATGGAGTTCATCGACGACCCGGCCGAGTTCACCAAGCGTCTCCCGCTGATGTCGGCCGGTCGCGACTTCTCCGACCCGGTCGCGCTGAACTGGTTCGACCAGGGCACCGACGTCGACTTCGGTGCGCTGACCCAGCAGCTGCTCAACTACGTCGCGCAGGGCGCCGACATCTACTTCGGTCACTCGGTGACCAACCTGTCCAAGCAGTCCGACGGCAGCTGGATCGTCAAGGTCCGCAACGGGCGCACCGGCGACGTCCTGAAGGTCCACGCGAAGTTCGTCTTCGTCGGCGCCGGCGGCGGTGCGCTGCACCTGCTGCAGAAATCGGGCATCAAGGAGGCCAAGGGCTTCGGCGGCTTCCCGGTCTCCGGCGAATTCTTCCGCTGCACCAACCCCGACCTCATCGGCGAGCACCAGGCCAAGGTCTACGGTCAGGCCGCCGTCGGCGCGCCGCCGATGTCGGTGCCGCACCTCGACACCCGGGTGATCAACCACAAGCCGGGCCTGCTGTTCGGCCCGTACGCCGGCTGGTCGCCCAAGTTCCTCAAGTCGGGCAAGATCACCGACCTCCCCGCCTCGATCAAGCCGGGGAACCTGCTGCCGATGGTGTCGATCGCGCCGCAGGAGTTCGGTCTGCTCAAGTACCTCATCAGCGAGCTCGCCGCGAACAAGGCCGACCGCGTCAACACGCTGTCGGAGTTCGTGCCGCGTGCGCTCGGTGCCGACTGGGAGCTCATCACCGCCGGTCAGCGCGTCCAGGTCATCCGCAAGACCGGCGTCGGCGGCAAGCTCGAGTTCGGTACCGCGGTCGTGACCTCCGAGGACGGCACCATGTCCGGCCTGCTCGGTGCGTCGCCGGGCGCGTCGACCGCCGTCCCCGCGATGCTCTCGGTGCTCGAGAAGTGCTTCCCGGCCGAATACGCCGGCTGGTCGCCGAAGCTCACCGAGATCATCCCGTCGTTCGGTCAGAAGCTCAACGGCAACCGTGACCTGTACCGACAGGTGTGGGACTGGACCAACAAGTCCCTGCGGCTGACCGGTCGCGACGCGAGCACCGTGCAGACCGACGCGCTCGCCCCCGCCACCGCGGGGTGATCCTGGGCGGTCAACTGTGCTAACCACGACACATGAGTCCTGAACCGCAGCACGACCGGCGCCCGCAGGTACACCGCAGTACATCTGCCGAGATCGACGCGGCCACGCTGTACCGGATCCTGCGGCTCCGGGTCGACGTGTTCGTCGTGGAGCAGGCCTGCCCCTACCCGGAGATCGACGGTCGTGATCTCGAGCCGACGACACGTCAGTTCTGGATCACCGAGAGCGGTGAACCCGACGACGACGCCGTGCTGGCGACCCTGCGCCTCCTCGAGGAGCCGCCGGGTGCGGACGGCGGGACCGTCTACCGGATCGGGCGTGCCTGCACGGCACGCGCACATCGTGGCCGGGGCCTGGTTGCCCGACTCCTCACGGTCGCGCTCGACGAGGTCGGGGACCACCCCTGCCGGATCGAGGCGCAGGCCTACCTCACCGAGATGTACGGCAAGTTCGGTTTCGTCGCCGAGGGCGACGAGTACCTCGAAGACGGGATCCCGCACGTGTCCATGCTCCGATCCGGCCCGCGATGACCGACGTCCCGGAACCGGCCCCGGTCCGCTATCCGTTCAGCGCGGTCGTCGGACAGGAACAGCTCAAGCTGGCCCTGGTCCTCTCCGCCATCTCGCCGAGCATCGGCGGCGTCCTGATCCGCGGTGAGAAGGGCACGGCCAAGTCCACCATCGTGCGCGGGCTCGGTCCGTTGATCGGCGACGACGATGGCTCCGGGCGTGTCGTCGAACTGCCGATCGGTGCGACCGAGGACCGCGTGATCGGTTCCCTCGATCTCACCTCCGTACTGCGAGACGGTCGTGCGGAGTTCACCCCCGGGCTGCTCGCCCGCGCCCATCGGGGCGTCCTCTACATCGACGAGGTCAACCTGCTCGCCGACCATCTCGTCGACGTCCTGCTCGATGCCGCCGCGAGTGGGCGCGTCACCATCGAGCGTGACGGTGTATCCCATACGCAGGCAGCGGATTTCGTGCTCGTCGGCACCATGAACCCGGAGGAGGGGGAGCTGCGCCCGCAGCTGCTCGACCGCTTCGGGCTCGCGGTCGACGTCGCCGCGGGAAAGGATCTCGACGAACGCGTCGAGGTCGTCCGGCGGCGGATGGCGTTCGACGCCGACCCGAACGCGTTCGCGACCGAGTACGCCGAGGCCGAACACGATCTGGCACAGCGGATTCACGCGGCGCGGGAAGCGGTGAACGGGGTCGAGGTCCCGACCCGCGAGCTGCGCCGCATCGCCGGAATCTGCGCCCACCTCGACGTCGACGGACTCCGCGGCGACATCGTCGTCGCGCGCACCGCCGCCGCACACGCGGCCTGGCGCGGGGTCATGACGGTGGCCGAGGTGGACGTGCGGGCCGCCGTCGAACTCGCCCTGCCGCACCGCAGGCGCCGCAACCCCTTCGACGAATCCGGTCTCTCGAACGACCAGCTCGACGACGCGATGTCGGCCGGCCAGGACGCCGCCGGCCCCGAGACGCCCGACTCCCCGGACGACGACCCGACACCACCGGAAGGCGGACCGGGTGGGGGTGCGCCGGAGCCGGGGGAGTCCTCGGACTCCGCTTTGACTCCGGAAAGCGCCGATGCACAAGCGGAATCGGAGTCCCGACCGCAGGCGGCCCCCGGACCGGCCTTCGGTGCCGCCCCGACGCCGACGGGGCGGCGGGTGCGTGCGCTCCGCGTGACCGGGGTGGGAGACGGCGACCCCGGCCGCCGGTCGAAGGCGCGCAGCAGGCGCGGCCACACGACCCACGCCGTCGACTTCGAGGCCGGCCGGCCGGTGCACCTGTTCGCCACCATCCTCGCCGCAGCGGGCCGGGCACCGCGGTCGTCCGTCCGGATCGCCGCACCCGACCTGCGCTCCGCCGAGCGCATCGGCCAGGAGTCGAACCTCGTCGTCTTCGTGGTGGACCTGAGCGGATCGATGACCGCCCGCCGCCGGCTCACCGCGGTCGCGGAACTGTGCGTCGAGATGCTGCGGGATTCCTACACGCGTCGCGACCGGGTCGCCGTGATCGTCGCACGCGGAGGTACCGCGACGCTGGCCGTACCGCCCACCAAGTCGGTGGACATCGCGGTGCGCCGCCTCGCCGAGATCCGCACGGGCGGCCGGACGCCACTTGCCGAGGGGCTGGCCCTGGCCGGCGACGTCGTCGAACGTTGTCGCCGCACCGAGCCGAACCGCCGGCCGCTCCTCGTGGTCCTCACCGACGGTCGCGCCACCTCCGGCCGGGATGCCCCGGCACGGGCGCGGCTCGCGGCCTCGGCGATCCGCCGCCGGGGCATCGAGTCGGTGGTCGTCGACTGCGAGCAGGGGATGGTCCGGCTCGGCCTCGCCGCCGACCTCGCCGGACACCTCGGCGCCGAGTTGCTGACCATGGACCAGCTGTCCGCGACCGCACTGACCCGCGGCGCGGCCTGAATCCGGCTACGAAGGAGACATCCAGTGCCCCAAGGGGTTCCCGCTTCGGTTCCCGATGACGGCCTGACCACCCGCCAGCGTCGGAACCAGCCCGTGCTGGCCGTCCATACCGGTGACGGCAAGGGGAAGTCCACCGCCGCCTTCGGCATGGCCATGCGTGCCTGGAACGCCGGTATGCGAGTCGCGGTCTTCCAGTTCGTGAAGAGCGCCAAGTGGAAGGTCGGGGAGGAGTCGGCGCTGCTCGCTCTCGGGCAGTGCCACACCGACACCGGTGCGGGCGGCCCGGTGGAGTGGCACAAGATGGGCCAGGGGTGGTCGTGGCTGCGGGCAAACACCGACCACGCTGATGACCACGCCGCCGCGGCACACGCAGGCTGGGCCGAGATCGCCCGTCGGCTCGACGCAGGCGAACACGACTTCTACGTCCTCGACGAGTTCACGTATCCGCTCGACTGGGGCTGGGTCGACACCGACGAGGTCATCGAGACGCTCGCCCGACGCCCCGGACGCCAGCACGTGGTCATCACCGGTCGCCGCGCGCCGCAGAAGCTCGTCGACACCGCGGATCTCGTCACCGAGATGCGCAAGATCGCCCATCCGATGGACGTCGGACGCAAGGGACAGAAAGGCATCGAGTGGTGACCGTGCCCGGGACGACGACTCCGGCGGTGGTGATCGCGGCCCCGTCGTCGGGCAGCGGCAAGACGACGGTGACTACCGGACTGATCGGCGCGCTGCGCGCGGCCGGGCATCGGGTGGCGCCGTTCAAGGTGGGTCCGGACTACATCGACCCCGGCTATCACGCTGTCGCCGCGGGGCGTCCCGGCCGCAACCTGGATCCCAACCTGGTGGGCGAGGACCTGATCGCGCCGCTGTTCGCCCACGGCGCCGCGGGGGCCGACATCGCTGTCGTCGAAGGCGTGATGGGCCTGTTCGACGGCCGGATCACCGGCGACGTGCTCGGCAGCGCCTCCGACCCGCTGGGTGTCGGCTCGACCGCACATGTCGCGGCGGTACTCGGTGCGCCCGTCGTGCTGGTCGTCGACGCCGGCGGGCACAGTCAGTCGCTCGCCGCGGTCCTGCACGGGTTCCTGTCCTATGACTCGTCGGTGCACATCGCCGGCGTGATCCTCAACCGGGTCGGCTCGCCGCGGCACGAGATGGTGCTGCGTCAGGCGTGCGCGCGCGTCGGCGTTCCGGTGTTCGGCGTGTTGCGCCGCGACCCGTCGCTGACCGTGCCCTCCCGGCACCTCGGACTCATCCCCGCGGCCGAGCGCAGCGCCGACGCGGTCGCCGCCGTCGCCTCGATGACCGATCACCTGCGCGACGCCCTCGACCTGCCGGCGATCGTGGCCGCCGCCCGGCAGCGTCGGGTTCCCGACGCCGCACCCTGGTCGGCGGCCGACGCACTCGCGCCCTTCGCGCCCGACGACGGCGTTCCGCATCCGCACCCGCGCCCGGTCGTCGCGGTCGCCGGGGGAGCCGCGTTCACCTTCGGCTACACCGAACACGCCGAGATGCTGCGTGCCGCGGGGGCCGAGGTCGTCGCCTTCGACCCGCTGTCCGACCGCCTGCCCCCGGGCACCGCCGGCGTCGTGATCGGCGGCGGCTTCCCGGAGGAGCACGCCGAAGAGCTCGGCGCCAACCATGAACTGCGCGCCGACCTGCGGGCGCATGTCGCGGCGGGCCGTCCGATCCACGCCGAGTGCGCGGGCCTGGTCTACCTCGCCGATCATCTCGACGGCCGTCCGATGAGCGGTGTCCTCGACGTCGCCGGCAGCTTCGGGCCGCGGCTCACGCTCGGATACCGCGACGCCGTGGCCGTGGCCGACTCGGTGCTGTTCGGGGCCGGGGAGCGCGTCACCGGGCACGAATTCCATCGCAGCACCGTGCACGCAGGTGAGGCGGCGACGCCGGCCTGGGCATGGCGCGATGCCGAGGGGCGGCCGGCCACCGACGGCGTGGTCACCGAGGCGGTCCACGCGTCGTATCTGCACCTGCATCCGGCGGCGATCCCGGCGGCGTTGAGCCGTTTCGTCGCGCGAGTAGGCTCCTCGGCGTGCACGATTCCGATCAATTCCTAGACGCGGGTTCGCCGATGACGGCTAGGCGGTTGCGCGAGACGCTCGATGCGCTGGCCGCTCACGGAGCCGACGATCCGGATCTGCTCCGCCAGCTGCTCGAGGCCGTGCTCGTCGTCGGGCAGGGCGTCGAACTCGATCGTGCGCTGCAGCGCATCGTCGAGGTGGCCGCCGGTCTGGTGGACGCGCAGTACGGTGCACTGGGCGTGCGCGGACCCGACGGCGGTCTGAGCGAGTTCGTCCACATCGGGATCACCGAGGCGCAGCGGGCGACGATGGGACACCTGCCGGTCGGCCGCGGCGTGCTGGGTCTGCTGATCGACGACCCCCGACTGCACCGCATCCATGACCTCGGGTCGCATCCGACCTCGGTCGGGTTCCCGCCCAACCACCCGCCGATGCATACCTTCCTCGGTGCGCCGATCCTGGTGCGCGGGGAGGTCTTCGGCAGCATCTACCTCACCGAGAAGCGATCGGCCGACGACTTCTCCGAGGTCGACGAGACGGTCGTGGCGGTGCTCGCGGTGGCCGCCGGTATCGCCATCGACAACGCCGGACTCTTCGAGCGGGCGCGCACCCGGCATCGCTGGATGCAGGTGCTGGCCCGGCGCGGATCGGAGCCGCTCGCCGGTATCGCCCTGTCGGACACCATGTCCCGGATGTGTGTCGATGTCGCCGACCTGGTGGGTGCGGTCGACGTGTTCCTTCTCACCGAACTCGACGGCGAGGTGGAGTTGCGCGGTCACACGGGTGAGCGGATCGAGCTCGACAACTTCACCGCGCCGCATGCGAACGCGCTGACCGTCCTGCGCGCCGGCACCATGGCCCCGACACTGGTGCGCCGGGGTGCCCGCTGGACGACGGTGCAGCCGCTGCAGCGGGCCTCGGGTGCCTTCGGCTGGATGCTCATCACCCACCGCAACCGCCCGTACTGGGACTCCGAGGAGATCGCCGGACTGGCCGGCGTCGCCGAGATCGCCTCGCTGGCCGTCGTCTACGCCGAACAGCAACAGATCGCCCGCGATCTCGAGGTGCTCGAGGATCGTCACCGCATCGCGCGTGACCTGCACGACCACGTGATCCAGCGACTGTTCGCGGTGGGCATGTCGGTGCAGACGTTGCTGGCCGGGTCGACCGATCCCGCCGCCGCGACCGCGCGACTCGAGCAGATCATGACCGACCTCGATCGCACGATCGCGCAGATCCGGACGTCGATCTTCGACCTGCAGACGGTGACCGCCGGCGACGACGGGTCGACCCTGCGGCGGCGCGTCCTCGACATCGTCTCCGAACTGTCCGGGCATGCGTCGATCTCGCCCAGCGTCCAGTTCGACGGTCCCGTCGACACCGTGGTGCCGGACACGCTGGGACCCCACATCGACGCGGTGCTGCGTGAGGGCCTGAGCAACGCGTTGCGGCACGCGCAGGCCGAACACATCGCTGTCGCGGTCCGTGCCGACGACGTGCTGACGGTCGAGATCACCGACGACGGGGTCGGTATCGGCACCGACGTCACCTACCGCGGGCTGGAGAACCTCACCCGGCGCGCCGAGGACTGCGACGGGACGTTCAGCGTCGTGACCCGCCCGCGCGGCAAACGCGAGGAGGGCGGGACGACGCTGACCTGGTCGGTCCCGCTGATCGGCTAGTTCCTGCCGTCGCGCAGCTTGGTCGCCATCACCGCGACCTGGGTGCGGCGCTGCATGTCGAGCTTGCCGAGGATGCGGGACACGTAGTTCTTGATCGTCTTCTCCGCCAAGAACATCCGTCCGGCGATCTGCCGGTTCGTCAGACCCTCGCCGATGAGGTTGAACACCTCGCGTTCCTGATGGGTCAACTCGGCGAGCGGGTCCTTCTCCTCCTGCTTGCCGTCGCGTAGCTTCGCCAGCAGGGCAGCGGTCGACCGGTCGTCGAGCAGCGAACCGCCCTGTCCGACGGTGCGGACCGCGGCCACCAGGTTGTGGCCGAGGATCTGCTTGAGCACGAAGCCCGACGCGCCGGCCAGGACCGCGGCGAGCAGGGCGTCGTCGTCGGCGTAGCTGGTCAGCATCAGGCACTTCACGTCCGGTTCGGCGGCGCGGACGTCGCGGCAGAGTTCGACACCGTTGCCGTCGGGCAGTCGGACGTCGAGCACGGCCACGTCGGGCTTGGTCGCGAGGATGCCGACCAGGGCCTCACCGACGGATGCGGCCTCGCCGACGACCTCGATGTCGCCTGCGGTGCCGAGGAGGTCGCGGAGTCCGCGTCGGACGAGTTCGTGATCGTCGACGAGGTAGACGCGAACCGGTGTGGGGGTCGAATCGTCAGCCATGGTCTGAACGTACCGGACCTTCTCAGCTGCGAGAACTCACAACGGGGCGTGGTGTCGGCGGCGACGAGTGTCCCGGCCACATTCGCGACGTCTGCCCCCATGGAAGCGGGACTTTCTCCCCACGAGCAACGCCCGTCCCGGCGCGCACAGTGGTTGTCGACGGATTCTCGATCCGCCTGTCCCACCCGACCTTCGGACCAGGAGAGCACGTGACCACCCTCATCGGACCCCCGGAACTGACCAACAGCGGGATGACCGGATCGGACCTGCTGCGCGAACTGCTACCCGTGTGCGAGACCGAGGTGGAGCGTCACATGCGGATGACCAAGGACTGGCATCCGCACGACTACGTGCCCTGGGACTCCGGTCGCAACTTCGCGATGCTCGGCGGCGTCGACTGGGACCCGGAACAGTCGCAGCTGTCGGAGACCGCCAAGGCCGCGATGATCACCAACCTGCTCACCGAGGACAACCTGCCGTCGTACCACCGGGTCATCGCCGAGAACTTCAGCCTCGACGACGCGTGGGGTTGGTGGGTCGGACGCTGGACCGCCGAGGAGAACCGCCACTCGGTGGTCATGCGCGACTACCTCGTCGTCACCCGCGGCGTCGACCCGGTCGAGCTCGAAGAGATCCGCATGGCCCACATGACGTCGGGCTTCAACCCGTTGCCCGAGGACGACGGACAGCGTGACCACAGCTTCGACATGCTCTACGCCGTCGCCTATGTCAGCTTCCAGGAGCTCGCCACCCGCGTCTCCCACCGCAACACCGGCAAGGCCTGCGGCGACCCGATCGCCGACCGGATGCTGCAGCGCGTGGCGGCCGACGAGAACCTGCACATGCTCTTCTACCGCAACATCGTCGCCGGCGCCCTCGACCTGGTTCCCGACCAGACCATGGCCGCGATCTACGCGATCGTCTCCAACTTCCAGATGCCCGGCGCCACCATGCCGAACTTCCGGCGCAACGCGGTGCTCATCGCCAAGGGCGGTATCTACGACCTGCCGCAGCACATGTCCGAGGTCGTCATGCCGGTGCTGCGCAAGTGGCGCATCTTCGAGCGCGAGGACTTCGGTCCGCTCGGCGAGCACTACCGCGAACAGCTCGCCGCCTTCCTCGATGAGATGAACGTCAAGGTCGAGAAGTTCGAGGCCTCGCGTGAGCGCGCCCTGCAGCGCGAGCGGGCCCGGAGCCGCCGCATGACGATCACGGAGCCGGTGCGGGTGGGCTGTGAGTCCGGATTCGCCACGGCGATCTCGATGGCAGAGGCGGCTGCCGACCGGAACCCGGCCTGGTGGAACGAGATCCGCATGGGCGCCGACGACGCGCTCGACGCCGCCTATTGCAGTTCCACGCTGCTCGGCATGTTGCTGCAGTCTGCCGCGCACCGGCTCGGCGTCCCGGCCGCCGACATCTGGGATCACATCCGACGCACCGGAGAACTGCCGCTGTAGATCACACCGGACAGGCGCCGGAGAGCAGGTCGGCGCCCGGTAGTGTTCCGTGCCATGTCTGGTCACTACCTCGTCGGCCTCGATCTCGCGGGCCGCAGGGTGGTCGTCGTCGGCGGCGGTTCCGTCGCACAGCGGCGGCTGCCGAACCTCATCGCGGCCGGAGCCGACGTCCACGTCATCGCCATCGATCCGACGCCGGCCGTCGAATCGTTCCAGGGCATCACCGTGACCCGCCGCGCGTACGCCGACGGCGACCTCGAAGGTGCCTGGTACGTCATGGCCTGCACCGACGATCCGGCGGTCAACGCGGCGGTCGTCGCCGAGGCCGAGCGCCGCCACACCTTCTGCGTGCGCGCCGACGACGCACCGCACGGAACCGCGGTCACCCCGGCGTCCGCCCGCCATCGCGACGTCCAGTTCGGCGTCCTCGCCGGTGGCGACCACAAGCTGTCGGCCGCGTTGCGCGCCGCGATCAGCCGTGCCCTGGCGGAGGGCTCGCTGAGCGTCGACGATGTCGAGCCGCACGCCCCGGGCGTCGCGCTGGTCGGCGGCGGTCCCGGCGATCCCGACCTCATCACCGTGCGCGGTCAGCGCCTCCTCGCCGAGGCCGACGTCGTCGTCGCCGACCGTCTCGCACCCGCCGAACTGCTCGAATCACTCGGCCCGCAGGTCGAGATCATCGACGCCGCCAAGGTGCCCTACGGACGCGCGATGAAGCAGGAGGCCATCAACGACGTCCTCGTGGCGCGCGCCAAGGAGGGCAAGTTCGTCGTCCGGCTCAAGGGCGGCGACCCCTATGTCTACGGTCGCGGCTTCGAGGAGCTGCAGGCCTGCGTCGCCGCCGGTGTGCCGGTGACCGTGGTGCCCGGCATCAGCAGCTCGATCGCCGCACCCGCGTCGGCCGGCATCCCGGTGACCCATCGCGGCGTCACCCACGAGGTGGTCATCGCCTCCGGTCACGTCCCGCCGGGACACCCCGACTCGCTGATCGACTGGTCGGCGATGGGCAAGCTGCGCGGCACGCTCGTGCTCATGATGGCCGTCGAACGCGTCGACGTCTTCGCCGACGCCCTGCTGGCAGGCGGCCGTCCCGCCGACACACCGGTGGCCATGATCGAGAACGGATCGCTGCCGACGCAGCGCCTGCTGCGCACCGACCTCGCGCATGCCGCCGAGGTCGCCGAGGCCGAGGGGCTGCGGCCGCCGGCCATCGTCGTCATCGGCCAGGTGGCCGCGTTCACCGAAGGCGCCTGAGCCGAACGATTCGCCGACACCGAACCAACAGGGATTGGCACATCGGCGCGCTCGGCCGGTACCGTCGTGCCTTATGTCGAATCCAGGATCCGTGCACGCTGGAACTGTGGACACCTCCCAGTTCCGTCCGGTCTTCGGACTGCCGATCCTGGTGTTGTCCGGAATGCAGCTGCTCATGGTGCTCGACGGCACCGTCGCGGCGCTGGCCCTCCCACGGATTCGCGACGCCCTCAGCCTCTCCGAGTCGAGTGCCAACTGGGTCATCTCCAGCTACGTCCTGGCGTTCGGCGGACTGATGCTGCTCGGCGGCCGACTCGGGGACACCTTCGGCCGCAAGCGGATGTTCATCGTCGGCGTCGTGGCCTTCACCCTGACCTCGCTCCTGTGCGGCCTCGCGTGGAACGAGGCGAGCCTGATCGTCGGCCGAGCCCTGCAGGGTGCATCGGCCGCGATCGCCGCCCCGACCGCGATGGCCCTGGTCGCGACCACGTTCGCGCCGGGCAAACCCCGCAGCCAGGCCTTCGCCATCTATGCGGCGATGACCGGCGTCGGTTCGGTCGCCGGCCTCATCCTGGGCGGCGTGCTGACCGAGGTGTCGTGGCGACTCGTGTTCCTCATCAACGTGCCCATCGGCCTGGTCGTCGTGATCGGCGCGATCATCGCGCTGCGCGAATCGCAGGGTGAGCGTCTGCCGCTCGACGTCCCCGGCGCGGTGCTCGGCACCCTCGGCTGCACCCTGCTGGTCCTCGGGGTCAACGAGGGACCCAACGGCTGGGGTTCGCCCGTCGTGATCGGCTCGTTCGTGCTCGGCGTTCTGGCACTCATCGCTTTCGTGATCGTCGAGCGCCGTGCTGCCAACCCGATCCTGCCGTTCTCGCTGTTCGACAACACCTCACGCGTCGCGGCGCTGGGGGCGATCCTGTTCGCCAGCATGATCATGATGTGCATGGCGGTCTTCATCTCGCTGTACCTGCAGGGGATTCTCAAGTACTCGCCGATCCAGAGCGGTCTCGCCGTCGTGCCCTTCGCCTTCGGGCTCGGCATCGCCGCGGCGATCGCGTCGAAGCTCTCGCTGATGATCCAGCCGCGCTGGCTGGTCCTGGTGGGCGGCGCTGTCATCCTCGCCGGCTGCTTCTACGCCTCGTCGATCGCCACCGACGCCCCTGACTACTTCCCGGGCATCTTCATCCCGGTCATCGTGATCGGCTTCGGCGTGGGCCTCGCCGTCATCCCGCTGACCCTGTCGGTGGTCGCCGGCGTCGGACCCCACGAGATCGGTCCGCTGACCGCCCTCGCGCAGGTCGCGCAGAACCTCGGCGGTGCGGTCGGCCTCGTCGTCGTCGGCGCGATGGTGACCTCGCGGGCGCTGTCCAAGGGCGGCACCACCGGACCCGTCGAGACCATGAACCCGACCCAGTTGGCCGCCCAGGCGGAGGGCTACGGCCTCGCCTTCGCGGCCTGCGCCGGCATCGCGGTCATCGCCGCGATCGTCGTGTTGTTCATGCGCTTCACCCCGGAACAGGTCGCCGAGGGGCAGGCCGCCCAGGAAGCGGCCGACGCCGGGGTGGACCCCTAGTCCGTCGGCGCCACTAGTCCGTCAGCACGACGATCTGGTCGGTTGCGGCGATCTCGACGCGCTGACCGGCGTCGGACAGGACCGCGGCGAGGCCGTCGATGTCGCGCACGGTACGTCGTGTGCGGACCAGCTCGCGCGCCATCAGACCCTTGTAGTGCTTGTTGAAGTGGCTGACGACCTTGCGTGACCCGTCGGGCTGCTCGGTCATCACCGTCGCGGTGACCGCACCCTTGACCGGGCCGAGCTGTTGGTAGACCCCGGAACGCAGATCCACGACGAAGTCGTCGACGGCGTCCAGCGCGGGCGACAGCTCCGGCTTCCAGATCGACGCCAGCGTCGGCATGCCGGGCAGTTTCGATCCACCCGACAACCGGTAGGCGGGAATCGCGTCGGCGGCACGCACCACACCGAACAACGCCGAGCCGATGGCCAGGCGCTCGGCGGCCTTGGTCTTGCCCGCCTTGGTCAGCGAGGCGTGGTCGAGAGCGTCGTAGAGGACGCCGGTGTAGCGCTCGATGGCCGGTCGGGTGGGGGAGAGCCACAGGTCGGCGTTGCGATCCACCTCGGAGAGCTGGGTGGCTCCCAGGCCGAGTGCCTTGCGACTCGCGTCGAGGTCGCCGGCGAGGTCGACGATGGCCTCACCGATCCGTTTGCGGACCGGGTTCAGCTCGGCGAACGACAGGGTGTCGAGATCGAGGGGAGCCCCGTGCCCACCGTCGGATTTGGTCTCGGAGGGAGGGAGGATGACGAGCACCGGAACACCATAACTAAGCTGGTTTGTCGTGATCACACGCATGTCGACCCTGTTCCTGCGGACCCTGCGCGACGACCCGGCCGATGCCGAGGTGCCCAGCCACAAGCTGCTGGTGAGAGCGGGCTACGTCCGCCGCGTCGCGCCCGGCGTCTACTCCTGGCTCCCGCTGGGTCTGCGAGTGCTCAAGGCCATCGAGAACGTGGTGCGCGAGGAGATGAACGCGATCGGCGGCCAGGAGATCCTGCTGCCGGCGCTGCTGCCGCGCGAACCCTACGAGGCCACCAACCGCTGGACCGAGTACGGCGACGCCCTGTTCCGCCTCAAGGACCGCAAGGGCGCCGACATGCTCCTCGGACCCACGCACGAAGAACTCTTCGCGACCTTGGTCAAGGGCGAGTACTCGTCCTACAAGGACATGCCGGTCATCCTGTACCAGATCCAGACCAAGTACCGCGACGAGGAACGGCCGCGCGCGGGCATCCTCCGCGGCCGCGAATTCGTGATGAAGGACGCCTACTCCTTCGACCTCGACGACGACGGCCTGAAGAAGGCCTACAACGCGCATCGCGAGGCGTACCAGAAGATCTTCGAACGCCTCCAGATCAAGTACGTCATCGTCTCCGCCACCTCCGGCGCGATGGGTGGCAGCGCCTCCGAGGAGTTCCTGGCCGAGTCCGAGGTCGGCGAGGACACCTTCGTGCGATGCCTGGAGTCGGGTTACGCGGCCAACGTCGAGGCGGTCGTGACGCATGCGCCCGACCCGAAGCCGGTCGACGGCCTGCCCGAGGCGGTCGTGCACGACACCCCGGGCACCGAGACCATCGCGAGCCTGGTCGAGTGGGCGAATGCGAACCTCGACGGCGAGTACACCGCCGCCGACACCCTCAAGAACGTGATGGTGAAACTCCTTGCGCCGGGCAAGGATCCCGAGTTCGTCGGCGTCGGTGTCCCCGGCGACCGCGAGGTGGACATGAAGCGTCTCGAGGCCTCCGTCTCGCCGGCCGAGGTCGAACTGCTCACCGACGCGGACTTCGCCGCCAACCCGTTCCTGGTCAAGGGGTACATCGGTCCGAAGGCATTGCAGGCCAACGGTGTCCGCTACCTCGTCGACCCCCGCGTGGTCGACGGGACCTCGTGGATCACCGGAGCCGACGAACCCGGCCGCCACACGTTCGGGCTGGTCGCCGGCCGGGACTTCACGCCCGACGGCGCGATCGAGGCCGCCGAGGTCCGCGACGGCGACCCGTCGCCGGACGGTGCGGGAAAGCTGGTGAGCGCCAAGGGCATCGAGATCGGCCACATCTTCCAGCTCGGCCAGAAGTACACCGACGCCTTCGAGGTCGACGTGCTCGGCGAGAACGGCAAGCCGGTCCGGTTGACCCAGGGTTCTTACGGTGTCGGTGTGTCGCGCCTGGTGGCGGTCATCGCCGAACAGTCGCATGACGACAAGGGTCTGCGCTGGCCGAAGACCGTGGCGCCGTTCGCCGTTCACCTCGTCATCGCCAACAAGGACGAGGCCGCGATCGCCGGTGCCGAGCAGCTTGCTGCTGACCTCGACGCCGCTGGACTCGAAGTGCTCCTCGACGACCGCAAGGCCTCGCCCGGCGTGAAGTTCAAGGACGCCGAACTCCTCGGCATGCCGACGGTCGTGGTCGTCGGACGCGGTTACGCCAACGGCACCATCGAGATTCGTGACCGGTTCACCGGTGAGGCCGCCGAGGTGGCCGTCGACGGAGCGGTGGATTCGATCGTCGCCGCGGCGCGCGGCTGATCGAGCGGATCCGAGTCCGGCTCAGCCGGAGACGGGAGATCCCGGAAACGCGACCGTGACCGGGGTTTCCTGCAACAGGGCACGCCACGTGGCGGCGCGGACTGCGGAGTCCGACAGGCCGTCGACGCCGATCCGGCGACCCGGCTCGTCGTCGGCCTGCTCGACCAACGCCCGGTATGCAGTGGTGCAGTCGACCTCGGCCGCGAGTGCCGCCCGAGCGGCGGTCTCGGGATCGGTGACCTCCACCGGAAGCGTGTAACCGGCTGCGGCCAGCGGTGGTGTGCCGCCGGCGGCGGTGATGGCACGGTCGATCTCGTCCCGGCGGGCGCGGTGCTCGGCGGCGTAATCGCCGACCATGCGACGACGCGCGGCCGCGACGAACGCGGTGATCACCCCGTAGGTGAAGATCGCCGCGTTCTCGGCGTCGGCGGCGACGGCGAGCGGATCGCCGGTGTCGGCCACCGGGGAGGGGACGGGGCTGGTCATGCCAGTTGCACCTCTCTCATCGAGGTCACGGCGGCCGCGACCGATCCGGCCAGTCCGGCCGGGTACCCGGACACCGAGATCGCCACATCGCGCGCCTCGCCGGCCGACTGCTCGAGGCCGGCGCGCACGCCCACCAGGGTCGGCGGTCCGGCCGGTGCGGGTGCCGACGAGGGGGCCGGTTCGTCGATGGTGGCCGCGACGTCCTGATCCAGCCGGATGATCTCCTCACGCAGCGCCCGTGCATGCTCGACGCGTTGGTCTGCGACGACGGCGAGTGCGGCGGCATACCGGGGTTCGGCGCCGGCGAGTGATCGTGCACTCTTCTCGTCGGCGAGGGCACTGCGCACGAGCGGTACCAACCGCTCGGCGGTGACGGCCTCCTCCGACGGTCCGGTGCTGCAGCCCGACACGCCGACGGCGCCCAGGCCGGCCACCGCGACCCCGGCCACGAGTCCTCCGCGCAGCACGGTGCGCCGATCCAATGTGGTCACGCGACACATGATGCCAGCCGCGAAACGAAGGTGGTCGGGGCATGCCTCGGGATCCACTAGGATGTGTCGGAGCAACTTCGTGCGAGACCTTGCACGGCCCGACAACTGAAGACGAGGGGAGTGGCATGCCGATCAGCCCGCCGCAGGTGAGTGAACTCGTCGAAAAGCTTGTCGTAGAGCAAGGTTTCGACCTCGAAGACGTCATCGTCAACCGACGCGACGGCCAGGACGAACTGACGATCGTCGTCGACCGCGACGGCGGCAGCGAACTCGACGTCCTCGCCGACCTGTCCAACCGGATCTCCGAGGTCCTCGACGCGGTTCCCGAACTCGCCGACGAGGACCCCTACGTCCTCGAGGTGACCTCGCCCGGCGTCGACCGTCCCCTGACCCTCCCGCGGCACTGGCGTCGAAACACCGGACGCCGCGTCACCGTCGACGTCGCCCCACACGACGGAGGCGAGGAGCGGTCCCTCACCGGTCGCATCGGCAAGCTCGACGAGACGAACGTCGAGATCGTGATGAACCACCGCGGACGGATCGCGGTCGAGACGATCCCGCTCGAGGCCGTGACGCGAGCGGTCGTGCAGGTCGACTTCTCGCAGCCGAGCATCGCCGAACTCGAACTCTGCGGCCTCGACGCCGATGAGATCGGGCGCCGGCGGACGCGGGACCGCACGCAACTGGACAACTGAAGACCGAAGAACCGAACAAGTGAACAGCAGTGACAAGTGAAGAGCGGCGACAAGTGAATAGGAGCCAGACCCCATGAACATCGACATCGGCGCGCTGCGCATGATCGAGGCCGACAAGGGCATCTCGATCGAGACGGTCATCACCGCCATCGAGACCGCCCTGCTGACCGCCTACCGCCACACCGACGGCTTCGCGCCGCATGCGCGTGTCGACATCAACCGCAAGTCCGGTGCCGTCCGCGTGATGGCACAGGAACTCGACCAGAACGGCGACGTCGTCCACGAGTGGGACGACACCCCGGAGGGCTTCGGCCGGATCGCGGCCACCACCGCGCGCCAGGTCATCCTGCAGCGCCTCCGCGACGCGGAGAACGAGAAGAACTTCGGCGACCTCGTGGCACACGAGGGCGAGATCGTCGGCGGCGTGGTGCAACAGGACTCCCGCGCCAACGCCCGCGGCATGGTCGTGGTGCAGATCGGCAGCGACGCCAACAGCACCGAGGGCGTCATCCCGCCCGCCGAGCAGGTGCCCGGCGAGGTCTACACCCACGGCGACCGCATCAAGTGCTACGTGGTCGGCGTCAGCCGCGGCCCCCGCGGACCGCAGATCACGCTGTCGCGTACCCACCCGAACCTGGTCCGCAAGCTGTTCTCGCTCGAGGTGCCGGAGATCGAGGACGGTTCGGTCGAGATCGTCGCGGTCGCCCGAGAGGCGGGTCACCGGTCCAAGATCGCCGTGCACACCGGTGTCGCCGGACTCAACGCCAAGGGTGCCTGCATCGGCCCGATGGGCCAGCGTGTGCGCAACGTCATGAGCGAACTGGCGGGCGAGAAGATCGACATCATCGACTTCGACTCCGATCCCGGTGTGTTCGTCGGGAATGCGCTGTCCCCGGCGAAGGTTGTATCGGTCACCGTGGTCGACGCGGCCGCGAAGGCGGCCCGGGTCGTGGTACCGGATTATCAGCTCTCCCTAGCCATCGGCAAGGAGGGGCAGAACGCCCGTTTGGCCGCCCGGCTGACCGGTTGGCGGATCGACATCCGCTCCGACGCAGCCCCCGCGGTCGAGGGGAGCGCCGAGTGACACGAGTGACAGCCGATTGTTCGCAACCCACCCGGTCGCGCTAGACTGATCGATGGTTCAGCGATCCGCCCCCCGCACGTCAACCAATCACAGGCCGGTACGGATGTGTATCGGTTGCCGGCAACGGGCAGAGGCCACCGAGTTGGTTCGTGTCGTCACGCAACAGCGTGGTGATATCCCAGTGCTCGTGGCCGATCCCGCGAAGACCATGCCGGGACGTGGCGCTTGGTTGCATGCGAGGGCGGAGTGCATCTCCGTCGCGACGCGACGCAGGGCCTTCGCCGCGGCACTCCGGACCCCCGGTCTGACCGCGGACCCGGACGATCTCGCCGAACAGCTCGGCGTGATCACCCACTAAAGATGGCTCCTCGGAGTCGGAACAGGTTGCAGAAGACATGAGCACACCGTGAAGTCCCCACGATGAGCATGTACCGGACATAAATCGAGGCCGTAGCGGGTTAGCCGCTTGGCCTCCAGCAAAGGAGAGCAGTGGCAGGCAAAGCCCGCGTGCACGAACTGGCCAAGGAGCTCGGTGTCACGAGCAAGCAGGTGCTCGAGCGTCTGAAGGAACAGGGCGAGTTCGTCAAATCGGCGTCGTCGACGGTAGAGGCCCCAGTGGCCCGTCGACTGCGTGAATCATTCCCCGGCAAGGACGGGGGAGCCAAGGACGGCGGATCGTCGTCGGCGCCCGGCCCTCGCCAGTCGGCCAAGCCCGGACCCAAGCCGTCCGGTGCGCCGAAGCCCGGTGTCGCCCCGGCAGCGCCGGCCGAGCGTCCCGCCCCGGGACCCCAGACCAGCGGACCCAAGCCGGGCGGCCCGAAGCCGGGCCCCGCCCCGGTCGAGACCCCCGCACCGGCGGCGGCCGAGCGCCCGAGCACGGCCCCGACCCCGACCCCCGGTGCCCCCAAGCCCGCGGCCCCGGCACCTCAGGCGCCGGCACCCGCCGCACCTCAGGCACCCGCCGCGTCGGCAGCACCCACGCCGCCGACCAAGGCCCCGGGTCCTCGCCCCGGTCCCAAGCCCGGCCCGCGTGCCCCGCGTGTCGGCAACAACCCGTACTCCTCGGCCCCGGCTCCCGCGCCGCGTCCGGCGGCCCGCCCCGGCGGCCCCGGCCAGGGCGGTCCCCGTCCCGGTGGCGGTCGTCCCGGTCCCGCCGGCCAGGGTGGACCCCGTCCCGGTGGCGGTCGTCCCGCTCCCGGCCAGGGCGGACCTCGTCCCAACCCGGGCAACATGCCCCCTCGTCCCAGCCCCGGCGCGATGCCCTCGCGTGCGGCTCGTCCTGACGCCCGTCCGGGTGGTCGCGGCGGTGCCGGTGGTGGCCGTGGCGGAGGCGGCGGCGGTTACCGCGGCGGACCCGGTGGCGGCGGCGCTCCCGGCGCACCTGCCGGTGGTGGCTTCCGCGGTCGTCCCGGTGGCGGCGGCGGTCGTGGCCGCGGCGGTGCAGCAGGTGCGTTCGGTCGTCCCGGTGGCGCGCCCCGCAAGGGTCGCAAGTCGAAGCGGGCGAAACGCGCCGAGTACGAGAGCATGCAAGCTCCGTCGGTCGGCGGCGTCCGTCTGCCCCGCGGCAACGGTGAGATCATCCGTCTCGCCCGTGGTGCCTCGCTGTCCGACTTCGCCGACAAGATCGACGCCAACCCGGCATCGCTGGTCCAGGCGCTGTTCAACCTCGGCGAGATGGTGACGGCGACCGAATCGGTCAACGACGAGACGCTCGAGCTGCTCGGCTCGGAGATGAACTACCGCGTCCAGGTCGTCAGCCCGGAGGACGAGGACCGCGAGCTGCTCGACAGCTTCGACCTCACCTACGGCGAGGACGAGGGCGGCGAGGAAGACCTCGAACAGCGTCCGCCGGTGGTCACCGTCATGGGCCACGTCGATCACGGTAAGACCCGATTGCTCGACACGATCCGTAAGGCCAACGTCCGCGAGGGCGAGGCCGGCGGCATCACGCAGCACATCGGTGCCTACCAGGTGAACACCCACCTCAACGGTGAGGATCGCCTGATCACCTTCATCGACACCCCGGGTCACGAGGCGTTCACCGCCATGCGTGCCCGCGGCGCCAAGGCGACCGACATCGCGATCCTCGTGGTCGCGGCCGACGACGGCGTCATGCCGCAGACGGTGGAGGCGGTCAACCATGCCCAGGCGGCCGACGTGCCGATCGTGGTCGCGGTGAACAAGATCGACAAGGAAGGCGCCGATCCGCAGAAGATCCGCGGACAGCTGACCGAGTACGGCCTGATCCCCGAGGAATACGGCGGCGACGCCATGTTCGTCGACATCTCGGCCAAGCAGGGCGAGAACATCGACGCGCTGCTCGAGGCCGTGCTGCTCACCGCGGACGCGTCGCTCGACCTGCGTGCCAACCCGGACATGGACGCCCAGGGTGTCGCCATCGAGGCGCACCTCGACCGCGGCCGCGGCCCGGTGGCGACCGTGCTGGTCCAGCGCGGCACGCTCCGCGTCGGCGACTCGATCGTCGCCGGTGACGCCTACGGTCGTGTCCGTCGCATGGTCGACGAGCACGGCGAGGACGTCCCCGAGGCGCTGCCGTCGCGTCCGGTCCAGGTCATCGGTTTCACCTCGGTCCCCGGTGCAGGCGACAACCTGCTCGTGGTCGAGGAGGACCGCATCGCCCGGCAGATCGCCGACCGCCGCAATGCGCGCAAGCGCAACGCGCTGGCCGCCCGCAGCCGCAAGCGGATCAGCCTGGAAGACCTGGATTCGGCTCTCAAGGAGACCAGCCAGCTCAACCTCATCCTCAAGGGTGACAACTCGGGTACGGTCGAGGCCCTCGAAGAGGCTCTGCTCGGCATCGAGATGGGCGACGAGGTGTCGCTGCGCATCATCGACCGCGGTGTCGGTGGCGTCACCGAGACCAACGTCAACCTGGCGGCGGCCTCGGATGCGATCATCATCGGCTTCAACGTCCGCGCGGAGGGCAAGGCCACCGAGCTGGCCAACCGCGAGGGCGTCGACATCCGGTACTACTCGGTGATCTATCAGGCCATCGACGAGATCGAGAGCGCGCTCAAGGGCATGCTCAAGCCGGTCTACGAAGAGGTGGAGCTCGGCCGCGCCGAGATCCGCGCCATCTTCAAGTCGTCGAAGGTCGGCAACATCGCCGGCTGTCTCGTCCAGTCGGGCATCATGCGCCGCAACGCCAAGGCGCGCCTGCTGCGTGACAACGTCGTGGTCGCCGAGAACCTCACCGTGTCGTCGCTCAAGCGTGAGAAGGACGACGCCACCGAGGTTCGCGAAGGCTACGAATGTGGTCTCACGCTGACCTACTCGGACATCAAGGTGGACGACGTGATCGAGACCTACGAGCTGCGGGAGAAGCCGCGCGACTGATGCGCGTCCGCTTCTGAGCTCTCTCGACCCACGTCCGTGCGCGTCGGCCCGACACCGGGCCGGCGCGCACGGCACCGCTCATGGAAGGACCCCCGATGGCTGATCCAGCACGGGCACAACGTCTGGCCAAGCGGATCTCGACGATCGTCGCCTCGGCGATCGCCACCGAGATCAAGGACCCGCGCCTGGCCTACGTGACGGTCACCGACACCCGCGTGACCAACGATCTGCACGACGCGACCGTCTACTACACGGTGATGGGCGAATCCATCGACGCCGAACCCGACTACGAGGCGGCGGCAGCAGGACTGGCCAAGGCGACCGGTGTGCTCCGGTCCAAGGTCGGC
The DNA here is from genome assembly GCF_038024875.1 of Gordonia rubripertincta. Taxonomy (NCBI): domain Bacteria; kingdom Bacillati; phylum Actinomycetota; class Actinomycetes; order Mycobacteriales; family Gordoniaceae; genus Gordonia; species Gordonia rubripertincta. The sequence continues at coordinate 4,456,664 of NZ_CP136136.1, read as the reverse complement.
GCCGGTACCGGCGTCCGCTTCACCCCGACCCTGCGTTTCCTGCTCGACACAGTGCCCGACGCGGCCCGGCAGATGGAGGAGCTCGTCGCTCGCGCCCGCGCCAACGACGAACTCGTCGCGCGACGCGCAGCCGAGGCATCACCGGCCGGTGACGCCGATCCCTATCGCTCGGCAGACGACGCCGGCGACGACGAGTGAGCGCTTCGGCGAGTGCGGCGATCGCCGCCGAGCTGGCGGCCGCGTCGGCGGTGACCATCTGTTGTCACATCCGACCGGATGCGGACACCATCGGCAGCGGTCTCGCGCTGGGACTGGCCCTCGACCGTCGCGGCGTCGACGTCGAGGTGTCCTATCCCGGTGCCGAGCAGCTGCCGGCCTCCCTCGGCGGACTGCCCGGCAGCAAACTCCTGTGTTCCCCGAACCAGGTGGTCGGGCACCCGCTGGTGGTGTCGGTCGATGCCGCGAACCTCGAACGCCTCGACGAGTTGGGCGAGGTCTTCAGCAAGGCCGCCACGTCGATCACCATCGACCATCACGCGTCGAATCGCGGTTTCGGTGACCTCGACCTGATCGATCCCGCCGCCGACTGCACGTCGGTCCTGGTTCTCGACGTTCTCGACGAGCTCGGCGTCGAACTCGACGCCGACATCGCCACCTGCATCTACGCCGGGCTGACCACCGACACCGGTTCGTTCCGCTGGGCTCGACCCCAGTCCTTCCGGATCGCGGCGCGCCTGCTGGAGACCGGCGTGGACGCACGCCGGTGGAGCCGCATCCTCTTCGACTCCCACCCGTTCGAGTGGTTCGCCATGATGTCCGGCGTCCTCGCCTCGACGAAGCTGGTCCCGTCGGCGTGCAACGGCGAGGGACTCGTCTACGCGATCGTCGACCAGAAGGCCCTGGCCGGCATGAGCTGGGAGGAGTCCGAGAGCGTCGTCGACACCATCCGGACGGCCCGCGACGCGGAGGTGGCCGCGGTGTTCAAGGAGAACGCAACCGGGGTGTGGACGGTGTCGTTGCGGTCCAAGGAGATCGTCGACCTCGTCCCGATCGCCCGCGCCCACGGTGGCGGCGGGCATCGTCAGGCCTCCGGCTACAGCGACACCGGGACCGCCGACGAGGTGGTCGCGAGGTTGTTGGAGTCGCTCTGACCGAGACCCGCGGAGAGGCCGCGACAACTGACGAGGCAGGTGTCGCACGTATCGCGACGCTGACCGTCTCGGCGCTCGCGGTCCTGATCGCACCACCCCTCTACCTGCTTCTCGACCTCGCGGTCGTCGGCCGTCTCGGCGGCGATCAGCTCGCCGCGCTCGGTGTCGGCACGCTGGTCCTCTCGATCGTCAGCACCCAGCTCACCTTCCTGTCATATGGCACGACGGCCCGGTCGGCGCGCAGGTTCGGAGCGGGTGACCGGGTCGGCGCGGTGCGGGAGGGCGTGCAGGCCAGCTGGATCGCGGTCGCCGTCGGCGTGGTGATCGTCGCGGTCGCCTATCCGCTCGCGCCGATGGTCATGCGGCTGCTCGTCGGGGCGTCGTCGCCGGAGTCGGCCGCGGTGGCCGCCGACGCCGCGCACTGGATGCGCATCGCGATGTTCGGGGTGCCGCTGATCCTGCTGTCGATGGCCGGCAACGGCTGGATGCGCGGTGTGCAGGACACCCGCCGTCCCGTGGTCTATGTGGTCATCGGGTTGTCGCTCGCCGCAGTGCTGGTCGTCGGCCTCGTGCACGGGGTCGGACCGTTCCCGCGCCTCGGCCTCCCGGGCAGCGCCGTCGCCAACGTGATCGGCCAGGGCGTCACGGGCGTGCTGTTCGCGGTGCGGGTGATCCGCGAGGCGGCCTCCTCACCGGAGTCGAACGGGTTCAGACCCGACCGGAGAATCATCGGCGCCCAGCTGTCGATGGCACGCGATCTCATCGTGCGCAGCCTGTCTTTCCAGATCTGTTTCGTCTCGGCCGCCGCGGTGGCCGCCCGGTTCGGCGTCGCGCAGGTCGCGGCGCATCAGCTCGTGCTGCAGCTCTGGGAGTTCATGGCGCTGTTCCTCGACTCGGTCGCGATCGCCGCGCAGGCGCTCGTCGGCGCCGCACTAGGCGGTGGTCGGGTCAAGGTCGCCGACACCGTGGCCCGCCGCGTGACCGGGGTGTCGGTGGTTGCCGCGACCGCGATGGCCGCGGTCTTCGCCGCCGGTGCGACGCTCATCCCGCGCATCTTCACCTCCGACGACGCCGTGCTGGACGCGATCGGCGTGCCGTGGTGGTTCTTCGTCGGCATGATGCCGATCGCCGGTGTGGTCTTCGCTCTCGACGGCGTCCTGCTCGGCAGCGGCGACGCCGCCTTCCTCCGTACCGCGACCCTGACCGGCGCGCTCGTCGGGTTCCTGCCGCTGATCTGGCTGTCGCTGATCTTCGACTGGGGACTGGCCGGGGTGTGGTCGGGACTCGTGGTCTTCATGGTCGTCCGGCTCGCGACCGTCGTGTGGCGCATCCGCTCCGGCCGCTGGCGTCAGGCGGGTGCCGTACCCGCCTGACACTCGTCAGTCGTCGCGGGGCCGCCGGATCCGGGTGGTCCGGAAGGACGGGTCGTCGGGTCGCCGCGGCGGCTGGGCGAGCGGGGGAGGCGGCGGCCGGTACCGCTCGGTCTCCCGCAGATCCGGGTGACCGGCCTGCGTCCGGTAGAGCTGAGTGGTCCGGAAGCTCTCCACGTTCGGGCCGGCCGCCGGGCTGCTGGTCGCGCGCGATCGGCGGGTCGCGAGGCCGATCGCGTCGCACGCCCACAGGACGAGGACGGCCGCGACGCCGAACATGGTCTCGAATGCGATGACGCCGATCCAGTAGTGCAGGGGCAGGGCGACCTCGGTGGCCGTGAGGTCGACGCCGAAGTCGGGCTGGTGATAGTAGGTCGCCCACGTCCCCAGCGCGACCAGTCCGGCGAACGGGAGCAGGCCCACCCAGGTCATGGCCGTCTGTCGTCGGGCGATCGACCACACGACGACCTGGCCGGTGAGCAGCGTCGCGGTGGCGGCCATCGAGGCGAACCGGAACACCTCCGACGACCAATCCTGGGTGACCGAGAGATCGAGGTAGAAGGGGAGCAGCGCGAGCCGCTCCAACCCGACGAACAGCAGGCCGAGAAGCACCGCCACGGTCACCCGCCACCCGGACCGTGCCCACGCCGCGGTGATCACCACGAAGACGACAAGGACGCCCCCGCTCAGGCCGTACTGCGTCCACCGCTCGGTGGTGTCGCCGACGGCGAAGGCCGTCACCTGCGCGACGAGGTAGGCGAGCAGGATCAGGAAGCTCACGACGACCTGGACCCACCAGGGTCCGCGATTGCCCGGCAGACGTGATCCGCTCGGGGCGACGGGTGCGCCGTACACCGCTCGATCGTCCCACGCCGACCCGCCCCGGGCACGGTGGATTCACGACCTCTGGCACGATGGATCCTCGTGGCAACTTTGTGGGCGATCAGCGATCTGCACGTCGCCCATCGGGGCAACGAGCACATCATCGACGAGATCCGGCCGACGTCGCCGGGCGACTGGCTGATCGTGGCCGGTGACGTCGCCGAACGCACCGACGACATCGTCGACACCCTGCGCCGGCTGCGGACCCGCTTCCACACCGTCATCTGGGTCCCGGGCAATCACGAGCTGTACACCACGGCCAAGGACCCGCTGCAGGTGTTCGGGGTGGCCCGCTATGACTATCTCGTGCAGGCGTGCCGCGACATCGGTGTGGTGACCCCGGAGGACATCTACCCGCTGTTCGATCCGGGTGACGGCGGCGATCCGGTCCGCGTGGTCCCGATGTTCCTGCTGTACGACTACACGTTCCGGCCGGAGGGCACGGCCAACAAGCTGACCGCGCTGGCATTGGCGCGGGAACGCAACGTGGTGGCGACCGACGAGTTCCTGCTCTCGCCCGAGCCGTTCCCGACCCGGGATGCCTGGGGCCGGGCGCGCATCGAGATCACCCGCCGTCGGCTTCAGGCCCTCGACCCGTCGGAGAAGACGGTCCTCATCAACCACTGGCCGCTGCGTCGCGAGCCCTGCGATGCCCTCATCTACCCGGAGTTCGCACTGTGGTGCGGCAGCGAGCTGACCGCCGACTGGCACACCGAGTTCAACGCCGCGTGCTGTGTCTACGGGCACCTGCACATCCCACGCACCACCTGGTACGACGGCATCCGGTTCGAGGAGGTGTCGGTCGGTTACCCGCGCGAGTGGAAGCGGCGCGGCCTGCCGAACCCGTTGATGCGCAACATCGTGCCCGGTGACGGCCTCGGCGAGACAGATCTCCCCGAGCACGGGGTGCGGTTCAACCTGCCGCCCGACTACGCCGAGCGCGCCGCGGAATTCCGGGCACGGGTGGAACAGAGGCAGGCGGAGCGCCGGACGCGGCAGGCGGAACGGCAAGCACGAAAGGACGAGCAGTGATCGAACAACTCCTCCCATCCGGGGTCGCCTCGGCGGAGGCGTTCGACGATCCGCCCGGACTGATCGCGATGCCCGCCGAGCAGGCACTCATCGGCAAGGCCGTGGAGAAGCGTCGCCGCGAGTTCACCACCGTCCGCCACTGTGCCCGGCAGGCACTGGGGCAGCTGGGCTACGACCCGGTGCCGATCCTCAAGGGCGACAAGGGCGCCCCCATCTGGCCCGCGGGCATCGTGGGCAGCCTCACCCACTGCGACGGCTACCGCGCCGCGATCGTCGCGCACGCGATGGGGGTGCGGTCGCTCGGCATGGACGCCGAACCGCACGACGCACTGCCCGACGGTGTGCTCGAGCACACCAGCCTGCCCGCCGAGCGCGAGGTCCTCGCGACCCGCCCGGCCGGACTGCACTGGGACCGGTTGCTGTTCTGCGCCAAAGAGGCCACCTACAAGGCGTGGTTCCCGATCACCAAGCGATGGTTGGGTTTCGAGGACGCCCTCATCACCTTCGAGCAGACCGCGGAGACGTCCGGGACGTTCATCTCGCGCATCCTGATCGATCCGGCCGCCTCCGACGGCGGTGCGCCGGTGCTCGAGTTCCACGGCCGCTGGCTCGTCGAACGGGGCATCATCACCACGACGATCGCGATGGTCTGACATGGCCGACGCAACCATCGAGAAGGCCGGCCTGCTCATCGTCGACAAGCAGGCCGGGATCACCAGCCACGACGTGGTGTCGCGGTGCCGCAAGATCTTCGACACCCGCCGGGTCGGCCACGCCGGCACCCTGGACCCGATGGCCACCGGCGTTCTCGTCGTCGGGATCGAGAGGGCGACAAAGCTTCTCGGCCTGCTGTCACTGACCACCAAGTCCTACACGGCGACCATCCGCCTGGGCGCCTCGACCACCACCGACGACCGCGAGGGGGAGATCCTCGCCACCGCGGACGCCTCCGGTGTCACCGACGACGAGATCGCCTCGGGCGTCGCCGATCTCACCGGCGACATCCAGCAGGTCCCGGCGAGGGTGTCGGCGATCAAGGTCGACGGCCGGCGGGCACACGCCCTGGTCCGCACCGGCGCCGACTTCGACCTCGAGGCCCGCCCGGTCACCGTGTCGCGCTTCGACGTGCTCGCCACCCGTCGCGGCGGTGACACCGACAACGGCACCCCCGGCGTCGTGGATCTCGATGTCGCCGTGGACTGTTCGTCGGGCACCTACATTCGTTCCCTGGCCCGTGACCTCGGTGCCGCACTCGGGGTCGGGGGACACCTCACCGCGCTTCGCCGCACCGCGGTCGGGCCGTTCACCCTCGAGTACGCGCGCACGCTCGACGAGGTCCGTGAGGACGGCCGCGTCAGCCTCGACATCGACGAGGCCGTGAAGCTGTCCTTCCCGCGTCGTGACATCAGCGACGACGAGGCCGAATCCATCAGCCAGGGACGGTGGCTCGAGCCGATCGGTTTGAAGGGCGTCTACGTGGTCGTCGACCCGCACGAGCAGGCCATCGCGCTGATCCAGGAGAAGGGCAAGCGGGCGAGTTCGGTGATGGTGGTACGACCCGCGACCCTGCGTTAGCGCGGGACGACGAAGATCGCGCGGGCGGCGATGTCGCCCAGATCGATCGGCGCCGCGTCGTCGAGGGAGACCGAGATGGTGCCGGCGAACGGTCGCTTCTCGGCGACGGTCACGACGCAGTCGAGGGCCACGCCCACTTCGTCGAAATAGCGCAGCATCTCCGGGTCGGTGTCGGAGATGCGTGCGATGCACCCCGACGCGCCGACCTCGAGGTCGGCGAGCAGTGCCGCGGCGGGTGTGGGGATCGAACCGTCGAGTGCGGGGATCGGGTCGCCGTGCGGATCCCGGTCGGGGAAGCCGAGTTTGGCGTCGAGCCGGGCCATCAGGCGGTCGGAGACGGCGTGTTCGAGGATCTCGGCCTCGTCGTGCACCTCGTCCCAGCGGTAGCCGAGTTCACGGACGAGGAAGGTCTCGATGAGACGGTGGCGCCGCACCATGAGGACCGCGGCCTCACGGCCGTGATCGGTGAGAGTCACCGCCCCGTAGGGCTCGTGGGAGACCAGACCCTGGTCGGCGAGCTTGCGGATGGCCTCCGACGCGGTGGACGGGGAAACTCCGAGGGACTGGGCCAGCAGCTTGGTGGTGACCTTGACGTCCTCCCACTCCTGGCTGGTCCAGATGACCTTCAGATAGTCCTGGGTGACCTGTGACAGCTCGGTCACCGGACGGTCTGATCGCCATGGCATGGATCGAGCTTAGCGCCCCCCGGTCGCCTCGCCGACACCTCGTCGTCGGCCCCGTGTTCGCTTCCAGGCGTGTGGCGGTGGTGGTTTGGAACAGGTGCTCCCCGTAGGCTGGTCGCGTGTTGCGATGGCGAGGTCTTGATGACATCCCCGCGGACTGGGGACGGTGCGTGGTCACCATCGGTGTCTTCGACGGTGTGCACCGTGGGCATGCCGAACTGATCCATGCCGCGACGAAGGCGGCGAAGGAGCACGGGGTGCCCTCCGTGCTGATGACCTTCGACCCGCATCCGTCGGAGGTCGTGCGGCCGGGATCCCATCCGCCGCAACTGACCACGCTGACGCGACGGGCGGAACTGGCCGAGGAACTCGGGATCGACGTCTTCTGCGTGATGCCGTTCACCCCGGAGCTCGCGGCCCGCTCGCCCAAAGACTTCGCCCACGACATCCTCGTGGAGACACTGCATGCCGCCGAGGTGGTGGTGGGGGACAACTTCACCTTCGGGCGCAAGGCCGCCGGCGACGTCGCGAAGTTGACCGAGTTGGGCGCGAAGTTCGGCTTCGAGGTGCAGGCCATCTCACTGTTCGGCGAACACGCGGTGACCTACTCGTCGACCTACATCCGTTCCTGCGTCGCCGCCGGCGACATGGATCGTGCCGCCGAGGCTCTCGGCCGCCCGCATCGGGTGGAGGGTGTGGTCGTCCGCGGTGACGGCCGCGGACGCGATCTCGGTTATCCGACCGCCAACGTCGCGCCCCCGATGTACGCCGCGATCCCGGCCGACGGCGTGTACGCCGCCTGGTTCACGATCCTCGGTGTCGGTCCTGCCGTCGGTGAGGTCCTGCCGGGGGAGCGCTACCAGGCAGCGGTGTCGGTGGGCACCAACCCGACCTTCTCCGGCCGCACCCGGACCGTCGAGGCCTTCGTCCTGGACAAGAACGCCGACCTCTACGGCCAGCACGTCGCCGTCGACTTCGTCCACCGCATCCGCGGCATGGTCCAGTTCGACGGGATCGACGCCCTCATCGAGGAGATGGGGAACGACGTCGCCAAGACCAGGGAGATCCTGGCGGCGGCCGAGACATCGTGAGCACTCCCGGCAGGAGCCCCGCGCATACCTCCGCGATCGCCGCGGCCCTCGCGTCGGTCGTGCTCGGCCTGGTGGTCGTGGCCGCGACGTTCATGCAGTGGGTGGACCTCGCCTCGGTGGGACTCGCGCCGCTCAACCCGAACGGTTTCGGCGTCCACGACGGGCGCTACGCGGAGACGCTCGGAACCCAACTGACGCTCGGGTGGTTCACCGTCACCCTCGGTCTACTGATCATCGTCGGTGGTCTCGCCGCCCTCTACGGCCTTGTGCGGCGGGTGGGTGCAGCTCACTCGGGTTTCGCCACGGTCGCCGGGGCCGGGGTCGGCGTGGTCGTCATGGCCGGTGCGGTCCCGGTCCGGCCCCTCGGGCTGACGCTGCCGCTGGGCGAGATCGGTGCGACGTCGGCGGCCGCCGACGTGGGGGAGCCGACCGCCGGGCTGTTCCTGATGCTTGCCGCGGCGCTGACCTCGGTCGTTCTCGGACTGCTCGGCGTCTCACTGACCGGTCGCGGCGCCGAACGGCAACCGGCCCGGCGTCTGCTCGCCATCGCGATCGTCGTCGGCGCGGTCGTCGGTGTCGTCGCCGTCGCCCTGGTGTGGTGGTGGCTCGGCCGTGATGCGGCCACGAGCATCCACGGACTCGGGCCGGTCACGCTCGGATTTGGGTCGGGCACACGCGGGCAGGTAGCCTGATCAGTCGGTGTTGCTGCAGTCCGCGGTGGCGCACCGGATGTATCTGAGACGCGGCACTGAGAAACAGGAGTACCTCCATGGCTTTGACTGTCGAGCAGAAGAAGGAAATCCTCAGCGAATACGGTCTGCACGAGACCGACACCGGTTCGCCCGAGGCCCAGGTCGCCCTGCTCACCAAGCGCATCGTCGACCTCACCGAGCACCTCAAGCAGCACAAGCACGACCACCACAGCCGCCGCGGCCTGCTGCTGCTCGTCGGCCGTCGTCGCCGCCTGCTGAAGTACGTCGCCAAGGTCGACATCAACCGCTACCGTTCGCTCATCGAGCGCCTCGGCCTGCGTCGCTGATCGCGGACCGCGACCACTGACTTCTCACCGGCCATCTCCCGAACGGGAGGTGGCCGGTTTGTCATATTGAGGTATTGACAGGACGCGGTGATAGGCTGACAGACGGATCGTTGCCGTGAACTGATGGCAGTGCGTGACGACGAGCCAGATCGGTCCTCGGTAGTGGCCGCCGGAACAATGGTTCCGGCCGCTTCGATCGAAGGCCGTCTGAGCACTCAACCGGGCGCGAAACGTCGCGCCATTCACTCGCTGCCGTGTTTTCTCGGCGCGTTCTGGGTCGGTCCGATCCGCGCGTGCGACGAGCTCCACAGCACGACTGCACCGGCATTCGGTGCACCCTGCGCACCTCGCGATGACCACCCTCAACCGCACAAGCGGCCATCTCTGCGTGGCCGCGCATCACGACGGCCGCTAACGGCAGCCGCTACGAAGGGATTCCACCCCACATGACAGATGTGAACACCACCGAAGACATCAACGACGAGTACGACGACGCCATCACCGAGGCCACCGCGATCATCGACAACGGGAGCTTCGGCACCCGCACGATCCGGTTCGAGACCGGACGTCTCGCCCTGCAGGCCGCCGGCTCGGTGACCGCGTACCTCGACGACGAGAACATGCTGCTCTCGACCACCACCGCGTCGAAGCACCCGAAGGAGCACTTCGACTTCTTCCCGCTGACCGTGGACGTCGAGGAGCGGATGTACGCCGCTGGACGCATCCCCGGATCGTTCTTCCGTCGTGAGGGTCGTCCGTCGACCGACGCGATCCTGACCTGCCGCCTGATCGACCGCCCGCTGCGCCCGTCCTTCGTCGACGGTCTCCGCAACGAGATCCAGGTCGTCGTCACCGTGCTGTCGCTCGACCCGAACGACCTCTACGACGTCGTGGCCATCAACGCCGCGTCGGCGTCGACCCAGCTCGCGGGTCTTCCGTTCTCCGGCCCGGTGGGTGGCGTGCGTGTCGCGCTCATCCCGACCGAGGAGAACAAGGCCGGCCAGTGGGTCGCGTTCCCGACCGTCGAGCAGCTCGAGGGCGCCGTGTTCGACATGGTCGTCGCGGGCCGCATCGTGAGCGGTGAAGGCGATTCCGCCGACGTCGCGATCATGATGGTCGAGGCCGAGGCGACCGACAACGTCATCGACCTGATCGCCGGTGGCGCCCAGGCACCGACCGAGGCCATCGTCGCCGAGGGTCTCGAGGCCGCCAAGCCGTTCATCGCCCGCCTGTGCGAGGCACAGAAGTCGCTGGCCGCCGCCGCTGCCAAGGACACCGGGGAATTCCCGCTGTACCCGCCGTACCAGGACGACGTCTACGAGGCCGTCGCCGCCGCGGCCACCGAGCGTCTCTCGCAGATCCTGACGATCGCCGGCAAGCAGGAGCGCGACGACAAGACCGACGAGCTCAAGGCCGACATCCTCGCCCAGCTCGGCGAGCAGTTCGAGGGTCGTGAGAAGGAGATCGGCGGCGCATACCGTTCGCTGACCAAGAAGCTGGTGCGCCAGCGCATCCTGACCGACCACTTCCGCATCGACGGTCGCGGCATCACCGACATCCGTGCACTCTCCGCCGAGGTCGCGGTCATCCCGCGCGCCCACGGCAGTGCGCTGTTCGAGCGTGGCGAGACGCAGATCATGGGTGTCACCACCCTCGACATGGTGAAGATGGCGCAGCAGGTCGACTCGCTCGGACCCGAGACGTCCAAGCGGTACATGCACCACTACAACTTCCCGCCGTACTCGACCGGTGAGACCGGTCGCGTCGGTTCGCCCAAGCGTCGCGAGATCGGTCACGGTGCGCTCGCCGAGCGTGCCCTGATGCCGGTCCTGCCGAGCGTCGAGGATTTCCCGTACGCGATCCGTCAGGTCTCGGAGGCGTTGGGCTCCAACGGTTCCACCTCGATGGGTTCCGTGTGTGCCTCGACCATGTCGCTGCTGAACGCCGGTGTGCCGCTGCGCGCGCCGGTCGCCGGCATCGCCATGGGCCTGGTCTCCGACACCGTCGACGGCGAGACCCGCTATGTCGCACTGACCGACATCCTCGGTGCCGAGGATGCCTTCGGCGACATGGACTTCAAGGTCGCGGGCACGAAGGACTTCGTGACCGCGCTGCAGCTCGACACCAAGCTCGACGGCATCCCCTCGCAGGTGCTCGCGGGTGCGCTCAGCCAGGCCAAGGACGCCCGACTGACCATCCTCGACGTCATGGCCGAGGCCATCGACGAGCCCGACGAGATGAGCCCGTTCGCACCGCGGATCACGACCATCAAGATCCCGATGGACAAGATCGGCGAGTTGATCGGCCCCAAGGGCAAGACGATCAACGGCATCACCGAGGAGACCGGCGCCAACATCTCGATCGAGGACGACGGCACCGTGTTCGTCGGCGCCTCGGACGGTGTCAAGGCACAGGCTGCGATCGACCGCATCAACGCGATCGCCAACCCGCAGCTGCCGAAGGTCGGCGAGCGCTTCCTCGGCACCGTCGTCAAGACCACCGCGTTCGGTGCGTTCGTGTCGCTGCTGCCGGGTCGCGACGGCCTGGTGCACATCTCGAAGCTCGGTAAGGGCAAGCGTGTCAACAAGGTCGAGGACGTCGTGAACGTGGGCTCCAAGCTCCGTGTGGAGATCGCCGACATCGACGAGCGCGGCAAGATCAGCCTCGTCCCGGTCGACGAAGAGGCCGACAAGGCCGAGGCCGCAGCCGCCGAAGCGGCGACCGCCGACGCTTGAGCCGAACGCCGCTGGCCCGCATCGAATCTCGATGCGGGCCAGCGGCGTGTTGGGCGAGTTCGGATTCGGTGGCGGAATCGCCCGATTCATACGAAATTGCGGCAGATGCCAAAGGGGATCAAACAAGAACGATTTCTTTGTGTGACTAATCAATTGTATTCGCGCCGATATTGACTTGGGGGTCCGGGTCGGCAGGTATTGTTAACCGCTCACGACGACCAGTCGCGGCGGTGATATTGGCTCCGCAGTGTCGTGCAAATTCGCAGTATCCGAAGGCGATTGGCAGATATGTCGTGATGGTCTCGCCAGCGTATGTTTCGAAACGATCTACATCGCCCTGGAATTGCGCGGATGATGCCATAATTCGAAGAAACCTGTCCGCGACATCGATAGCTGGGACCGGCCATGCGCGCATCGAGGTACCCTCATGGAGGCTGACTCCGGAAGCGATGCACCGCACGGGGACTCGGGCAGACCGTCGGCGCTGACGCTTGACTGGATGGAGTGGCATCCGGCCTCGGGTGCCCCCATGTCATCCATGACTCCATCGGACGAATCACAGGTCGCGGCGGCGCCTGGAACGGTGATCGCACCCACCGTGATTGACTATGGGCGAACCGACGCCATGCATGAGGTCGGGTACCCTGTTCGCTCACCAGCGCCCCGGCTTTCGGGTCAGTTGGCCGTGCTGGGAGTTCTTGTCCTGTCGCTTGTTGTTGTGAGCGCGGCCGTCGTATGGAACCTGGACAGCGGACGTGTGTCGACTGGGGATCGGTCGGACGGGAGCGTAGTCGGACGAACATCGACCCCGGATCTGTACATGTCGTGCAGCACTCCTCCGAGCCTGACGGTGGTGTCGACGTCACTCACCGACACCGGCTTCGCGGTCACGACGAGCGGTTCCAGCTCCTGTAGCGGTGGTGATGTGATGTCGAACTCGGCGACGCGGATCGTTGTCAGATCTTCGATCGGGCTCGTGGCGTCGGGGACATTCGACCTATCGTCCGAGTCGATCGGCATTCCGCCATCGGGAGGTCGAGGACGATCGATCACGTTCACCTTTCCGCCGGGGAGTTACTACTCGTTGCCGGACGTCATCGGATCTTCGAGTGCGCTCTCGGTCACCGTGGACGCGGTCGGCACGACAGCCGTTCAAGAGGTGCAGGCCGCCACGGAGTTTGCCGCCGTCGATGTCAAGTCCGACGTGGCATTCACACCTGACGGCGTGGACCCCGAACAGATGGCGGGGCAGAGCCTCCGAGACCAGGTCACGCACGATCGCCCGCAGATTCTCTCTAACGGTAACAACCGATGGCATGCCCAACTCAGCGCCAAACAACCAGGGCTGGTGGCGGACGGGAGGACTTGGCTGTACACCGACATTCTCGAGGAGTTCGCCGTCCTGGATGCACGATTCGCTGGGACACGACTTCTCTGGAGCAGTGAATGGCCGGTCTTCAGCGTGAGGGACTGGTGGATCACGGTTACCGAGCAGACTTTTCAATCTGGTGCGGGTGCAGTTGTCTGGTGTCGGCAGCAGGGCTTCGATCGCGACCATTGCTTTGCCAAATTCGTCAGCGACACCGCCTCACCCGAGGGGACCACCGTATACGTCCCGTGATGTCCAGCACGCCCCGCAACTCACCGGAAGGCAAGGAAATGACGGCTGCTATGCAACCTGCACTCCTGATGGGCGAGAGTGTCCGGTTTCAGACACAGTTCACGCCGCACATGATTCTCACCTATCTCAAGACGACGGTGACCGTCACCGACCGCCGCGTGATCGTCCACCATCCGCACCAGCTGTTCGGCGTGATCCCCTATGGCTATTTGCAGAAAGAGGTTCCGCTGCGCCACGTCGCGCAGATCAGTAGCGGCAGTGCGACGTCGACGATCCGCATCCTCTTCGCTCTGGCGGTCTTCTGCTTTGCGATCGGAGTGATATTCCTGGGCCGGGAGGCCGTCGATCCCGGCAGCATCCTCTTCGGTATTGATTCACGCGGAGCGCTCGGGGTTCTGTTCGGCCTCATACTGCTGGCGATCGCCGTCGTTCTGTTTATGACTGCGCACTCGAATGGAATCTTCGTCTACAGCACAGGTGGGGGTGTCCTCGTCGCCAACGGAGCGAGATCCGAAATGCCGCACATACAGCACACCGCCGCCGAGCTCGGGCGGTTGATCTTCTCCTGAGCTCGCTCGTGGAACGCAGTCCGTGCCGAGCATGATGCCCTGACCGGCGGTCAGGGTGTACTCGGACCCGGGGGTCACGGACCCGGCCGTCCGGCGCCGATGTCATCGAGCAGGATCATTCGATCGCCGGAAGCGCGCCTATGATCTGCAGAGATGAACGGTCCGCCTGATCAGCTGACGGTCGCGCACCGCCGCGACGCTGCGCACACACCCGCGTCGCGCACCGTGGCCGACCTGCTGCGGACCGCGCCGGTGACCGGACAGGCCGACATGACCGTGCGCCAGGCGGCGGCGCTGATGACCGAGCGCGACCAGGACTACGTGGTGATCCCGCTGCCCGGTCAAGGTCTCGGCCTGCTCACCGACGCCGACATCCGGGCGCGCGTGGTCGCTGCCGGGCGCAGCCTCGACACCCCGGTGGGGGAGATCGTCGACGGGCCGGCGTTCGTCGTGGACTCCCGTACATCGGCCATCGACGCCCTCACCGAACTCGTCGACCGTGACCTCACGGTGATCCCGGTGACCGACGCCGACGGAACAGTTCTCGGCGTCGTCGGCGCGAGCGACTTCGTCGCCGACCCGGCCGGTTCGAGCATGCCGCTGCGCGAACAGATCTCACGGTCGCAGACGGTCGGGGAACTGCAGGGACACGCGCAACGCATCCCGCAGCTGGTGGCCGATCTGGTGCGGCGGGATCGACCGGCACACGAGGTCACCCAGGTCGCGTCCCTCATCATCGACGCCGTCGTGTTGCGGGGGCTACGGCTGGTCGTCGACTCCCGGCCCGACGTCGACGCCGCTGCGTACACGTGGCTGTCACTCGGCAGCAATGCCCGTCGGGAGCCGGTGCTGAGTTCGGATGTCGACTCCGCGGTCGTCTTCGACGACTCGCTGGAGGCGGCCGAGCTCGACGCCTACCGTGCGGCCTTCGCCGAGCTCGACGACGTGCTGCGCGGCGCCGGCCTGACGGTCGACACCAACGGCGCCGTCGCGTCGAAGCCGCTGTTCTCGCGGACCCGCACCCAGTGGCAGACGGCCGCGCGCGGGTGGATCGACGTGCCGCTGGAGAACAAGGGGATGATCTTCACGTCGCTGGTCCTCGACGGCCGGCCCCTGTTCGGGTCGCGCCGCGAATCGCCCATTCCCACACCGGGAGTCGAGATGATCGGCGCGCTGCGCGCCGATCCGCGCACCATGCGGTTGCTGCTGGAGGAGTCGTTGTCGACCAAGGCACGACTCCGTTCGATGCGTGACGTCCTGACCCGGCGCCCGGGCGCGTTCGACGTCAAGGCCAACGCGCTGACGCCGTTGATCAACATCGCCCGCTGGGTTGCGCTGAGCGTCGAATCCACCGAGGTGAACACACGCGCCCGGTTACAGGCGGCCTCGGGCAGCGCACTGCTCACCGCCGACGACGCGACGACGCTGACGGAGGTCTTCGACGTCCTGCAACGGGTGCGGTTGCGGTATCAGGTGGCGCAGTTCGATCGCGGCGAGACACCGGCCGACGTGCTGGAGATGGGCCGGTTGTCACCGCTCGACCGGAGTCTGGTGGCGCAGGCGGTGCGGGAGATCGCCGGCGTCCAGCGCAGAATGGCGGGTATGAGCCACTACCAGGTGAACTGAGATGCCATGTGCCTGATCCTCTTCGCGTGGAACGCGCATCCCGAGCACCGGCTGATCGTCGCCGCCAATCGCGACGAGTACCACCGACGGCGCACGTATGCGCTGTCCCGGTGGGATGACCTGCCGATCATCGCCGGACGCGACGCGCTGGCCGGTGGCACCTGGATGGGTGTCTCCGCCGATGCCCCCGACCGCGTCGCGATGGTGACGAACGTTCGAGTCGGTCCTCCCGAACGCGTCGGGGTGCGCTCGCGCGGCCAGTTGCCGGTGGACTTCCTGACCGGTGACGAGGACCCCAAGGTGTTCGCCGACCGCGTCGTCGAACAGGCCGCCGACTACGACCCGGTGAACCTTCTCGTCGGCGACGCCGCGGATCTGTGGTGGGTGACGAACCGGCCGCAACCGCACGCCGAGCGAGTGGCCGACGGCGTGCATGGCGTGTCCAACGGGGCGCTCGACAACGACTGGCCGAAGGTCGTCGACGGCACTGCTGCGCTCCGTGACCTGATCTCCGCGGGCGCCTCCGACGAGGACTACTTCGCCATGCTGGCCGATCAGGATCGCCCCGACCCGGCGCGGCTGCCCGACACCGGCGTCGGAGCCGAGTTCGAGGCGGCCCTGTCGCCGAAGTTCATCAACATCCCGGGATACGGCACGCGGGCCTCGACCCTGCTGCGCATCCGCCACGACGGCCACGGGGAGATCATCGAACGCCGCTACGGCTATCGCGGCAAGCGGCGGGGGACCACCCGCATCACCTTCTGAACACGGGTGGCCTCGCCGATCAGTTGTGTGCGAACGGCATCGGCGCGACGGGGAGACCGAGCGCCTCGCCGACCTCGGCGGTGAACAACTCGCCGCGGTGGGTGCTCAGCCCCGATGCCAGTGCCGGATCGGTGTCGCAGGCGGTCTCCCAGCCCTGGTCGGCCAGGCGCAGCACGTAGGGGAGGGTCGCCCCGGTGAGCGCCTGCGTCGACGTGCGGGCGACGGTGCCGGGCATGTTGGCCACGCAGTAGAAGGTGGTGTCGTGCACGGTGAAGGTCGGGTCGGCGTGGGTCGTGGGGTGTGAATCCTCGAAGCAACCGCCCTGATCGATCGCGATGTCGACGAGAACCGCGCCCGGTTTCATCTGGTCGACAAGGCTGTTGGGCACCAGAACCGGTGCCTTCGCGCCCGGGACGAGCACGGCGCCGATGACCAGGTCGGCCTTCTTGATCGCCTCGTCGAGCGCGAGTTTGGTGCTGTAGCGGGTGTGGACGCGGCCGGCGAACCGGGCGTCGATCGCGCGCAGCTTGGCGATGTCGAGGTCGAAGACAGTGACCTGCGCACCCATGCCGACGGCGATCGTCGCGGCGTTGACGCCGCTGACCCCGCCGCCGATCACGACGACCTCGGCGGACTCGGTGCCGGGGACGCCGCCCATGAGGACGCCGCGCCCGCCCTCGGACTTCATCAGGTGATAGGCGCCGACCTGGGGTGCGAGACGGCCGGCGACCTCGCTCATCGGGGCGAGCAGGGGGAGCGCGCCGTCGGCGGTGCGGACCATCTCGTAGGCGATGGACGTGGTGCCCGAGGCCAGCAGCGCGTCGGTGCACTCCTTGCCGGCGGCCAGATGGAGATAGGTGAAGATCGTCTGGCCCTCGCGCATGAGGTCGAACTCGGAGGCGATCGGCTCCTTGACCTTGAGCAGCAGTTCGGCCTGGTCCCAGACCTCGGCGGCGGTGCCGAGGATCTGCGCGCCGGCTGCCTTGTAGTCGTTGTCGGTGACGGCCGACCCCTCACCGGCGCCCGCCTGGACGATCACCTCGTGACCGCGGTGGTGCAGCTCCGCGACGCCCGCCGGGGTGATGGCGACGCGGTACTCATGGTTCTTGATCTCGGTGGGGATCCCGACGCGCATGATGCTCCCTCTCGTTTCGAAGTTTGTGCAGATAATCTGTCTCAAGCGTGAAGGAACTTCAGAAGTGCCACAATATTCGTGAACAAGATTCTCGACAGGCCGGTCTCGGCGAAGATGTTTCCACTCAGGACGGTGAGATGCCCACTGCACCGAAGGATGTTCAGCTCGGAGAGCTCGACGCGACGGACCGCGAACTGCTGAAGCTCCTCCAGTCCGATGCCCGTATGCCCAACAGTGAGCTGGCACAACGTGTCGGGATCGCCGCGTCGACGTGTCACGGCCGCATGCGCAGGCTCGTCGAGCTCGGTGTGATCCGTGGATTCTTCGCCGACGTCGACCCGGCCGCCGTCGGCCGCCCGCTGCGCGCCATGGTCGCGGTCAGTCTCCAGTCCGACGCCCGAGGGCAGATCCGGCAATTCGTCGGCGAGATCGCCGCCTACGACGAGGTGATCGACGTGTTCTTCCTCGCCGGTGCCGACGACTACATGCTCCACGTGGCCACGGCCGACACCGAGACGCTGCGCCAGTTCGTCGAGCGGCTCAACAGCCGTCGCGAGGTCGCGGGCACCACCACGTCGCTGGTCTTCGAGCATCGACGGGGTGATGCGCCGATCTATTGACAAGGTCCTCGCCACTAGACTGAGTTCCGTTGACACGTCGAGATCGAAGAGGGTGGACATGAGCGGTATCAAGGTGGGTGTCCTGGGCAGTCAGGGCAAGGTCGGGCAGGCGATCGTCACGGCGGTCGAGAACGCCGACGACCTCACCTACACCGTGGGCGTCGACAAGGGTGACTCGCTGGAGTTCTTCTCCGACACCGACACCCAGGTCGTCGTCGACTTCACCCACCCGGACGTCGTGATGGACAACCTGAAGTACCTCATCGCCAATGGGATTCACGCCGTCGTCGGCACCACCGGCTTCACCGAGGAACGCCTCGAGACCGTGCGCGGCTGGCTCGCCGAGAACCCGAAGGTCGGCGTGTTGATCGCCCCGAACTTCGCCATCGGCGCCGTCCTGTCGATGCGTTTCGCCGCGCAGGCCGCCAAGTACTACGACTCGGTCGAGGTCGTCGAACTGCACCACCCGCAGAAGGCCGACGCCCCGTCGGGCACCGCCTACCGCACCGCCGAGCTGATCGGCCGCGCGCGCGCCGATGCCGGCGTCGGCGCGAGCCCCGACGCCACCACCTCCGAACTCGACGGCGCGCGAGGAGCTGTGGTCGACGGCGTCCACGTCCACTCGGTGCGTCTGGCGGGCCTCGTCGCCCACCAGGAGGTTCTGCTCGGCACCGAGGGGGAGACGCTCACCATCCGCCACGACTCGCTCGACCGGTCGTCGTTCGCGCCCGGTGTGCTCCTCGGTGTGCGCAGCATCGGCGACCGCCCCGGTCTGACCATCGGACTCGAAGAACTGATGGACCTCTGATCCCCATGGTTGATGACGGCACACACGACGAGGGCACCCACACCGGCGACACCGAAGGCGGCGCGCCGCAGCTGGGGCCGAAGAAGAAGGACGCACGGCCGATCATCTGGATGATCGGGTTCCTCGTCGTCGCGCTGATCGTCTACTTCGTGCTGCTCGGCTGGCGCGGGTTCCAGCTGATCGCGACGGGAACCGCCGCGGGAATCGGTCTGGGGCTCGGCGTCATCGCCCTGCCGCTGATCGGCGCCTGGCTCATCTATGCAACGCTGCGCGCGGGTCTGGAACACCAGAAACTCGCCGCGATCATGGCCGAGGAGGGTCGCGAGCTCGACATCTCGAACCTTCCGCACCGCGCCTCGGGCCGCATGGAACGCGGCGCCGCCGACGAACTCTTCGCCCAGGTCAAGGCTGAGTGGGAAGCCGACCCCGACGACTGGCGCAACACATACCGCATCGCCCGGGCCTACGACTACGCCGGTGACCGCCCCCGAGCCCGCGCGATGATGAAACGCGCGGTCGCGCAGTTCCACGGACGCGAGCAGTAAGGGGTCGGGCGGGATGAGCGATCCGACGAGCTTGCTCGACGAGGCCGCCCGTCTCTGGGCCGACCATCTGGCGAACGTCGGACCCGAAAGGCTCGGGGAGACAAGTGGTTGCGCGGGATGGACCAACCGCGACCTGATCAACCACCTCATCGGCGGCGGCTACCGCTACGCCATGCTGCTCGAGGGTGGCAGCGCCGCCGACACCCTGACGACGCGCGACGTCGACTACGTGGGTGCCGGTGACCCGGTCGCCGAATTCTGGCGCAGCGACAACGCCTTTCGAGCCGCGGTCGACTCCGCCGACCTCGACGTCGAGGTCGATCATCGTGCCGGCCGACGCCCGGGCCACCAGCTCCTGGTGATGCGGATCATGGAGCTGGCCTTGCACACCCACGATCTGTGCGTGGGCCTCGACGCCGAATGGGCGCCGTCGGAAGGGTTGGTCGACTTCGTGTTCACCGACGCCGCCCCGTCATCGACGAACTACGTGCGGCCGGGATGTTCGAGGCGCCGATCGAACCGGCGTCGGAGAGCGCCGCAGACCGGTTGCTCGCATTCGCAGGGAGGTCCTGATGGCGGACAAGAGGCTGCTGATCATCCACCACACACCGTCGCCGGCATGCCAGGAGATGTTCGAAGCGGTCGTCTCCGGTGCCACCGATCCGGAGATCGAGGGCGTCGAGGTGGTACGTCGAGCCGCGTTGGCGGTGACCGCGAGCGACTTCCTGGAAGCCGACGGCTACATCCTCGGCACCCCGGCCAACCTCGGATACATCAGTGGCGCACTGAAACACGCTTTCGACGTCAGCTACTACCAGATTCTCGACTCGACGCAGGGTCGCCCGTTCGGGGCGTACATCCACGGAAACCAGGGAACCGAGGGCGCGGAGAAGGCCCTCACCTCCATCACCACCGGCCTCGGCTGGGTGAAATCCGCTGACTATGTGGTGGTTTCGGAGGGGCCGACGAAGGCTGACCGGGAGAAGTGCTGGGAACTGGGTGCCACGGTCGCGGCGGGGTTGATGGAGTAACCGCGTTGGACCGCCCGAGCGGATAGGTCTAGGACATGCGGGGCCTGGGTCTCGTCATACGATGTCCCTGCGATCTTCTCCCATAACGTTTCACTACTCGCTGCGCTCCTCGGTGGCTCGGCGCTCCATGTTCCCGACGAAGTCGGCCAACATCTCGGGATGCGCGTACGGCAACAGCATCCAGTGCAGGTCTTGGGCGCTGCGCAATCATGCCCGCTACTCCGACAAGACGGCTTTGTCGGTGGCAGTCGGGACCGCTCGCCAGCCGGGCGCCTGGTACTCCACCGTGCAGCACGTCACCGTTCTGAACAGCCCCGAGTGGCCGGTCGCCACCGTCCCGATCTGATTGAGAGGAGCGCAGGGGTGATCTTCATGCTGCTCGGCACGCGGCCGAGTCGGATGCTGGCCAGAGCGAATTAGCGAGCCGACAGGGTTCGTACTCCGGCGGAAACAATGCTTGGTCGACGTCGTCCGCGTTCCGCGGAACGCTCGTGATGTCGTGACCTGCGGAATTGTCGGTGGCCCGAGGTAGCTTGTTCGTATACCTGTTCGAACTGGCTGGGGGGTAGGGATGTCTGTTACCGCGTTGCGTGGCGGGGGTGTGTCGTCGATGTTCGACGGCACGGATCCGAAGTTGTTGTCGGACGAGGTACTCGAGGTTCGGGTCGTCGGTTATGCCGCACAGATCACGGCGTTGACGGCTGAGTTCCTTGGTCTGGTGGCGGAACTGGATGAGCGGGACTCATGGCGTGGGCCGGGAATTCATTCACTGTCGCACTGGCTCTCCTGGAAGGCGGGGATTGCGCCGCGGACGGCACATGAACAGGTGCGGGTGGCCAAGGCGTTGGGCGAGCTCCCGCTGATCCGGCAGCACTTCAGGTCGGCTGACGTATTCGAAGGTGCGAGCGCTGACGCGGGTGGCGACCCCGTTGCGTGAGCCGGAGTTGGTGAATCTGGCGTTGTCGTGCACAGCGTCGCAGCTGGAGAAGGCGGTGCGGGCGATGCGTCAGATCGACCGCGGTTACAGCGATGGTGCGGAGTTGACGCCGCCGGCGGAGTCGTGGGCTCGGTGGAAGTGGAATGCGGATGGATCGTTGTCGGTGTCGATGACCCTGACGCCTCTTGATGGGGCGCGGTTTCTGGCAGGGACGGTGCGTGCGGAGTATGAACGCACTCGCACGATGGGCGATCCGGACCTGCCGAGTGTTCCGCGGAACACTCCCGGCGAACTGGAAACCGAATCCGGGGAGACAGATTCGGAGGTGAAGCCGGCGAATCGTCGGGATCTGTGGCGAAACGTACCGTCGAATATTGCTGCGGCGGTGGTGGCGATGGCCGATATGGTGCATGAGGGAATCGCGATGCCCGACCTCGCTCCCGGGGCCGAGATCTTGGTCCATGTCGGAGACGGGGTGGAGCATGCGCATCTGGATGACGGGCCGGCGCTCTCTGAGGCGGAGGTCGGGGAAGCGACCTGCGGTGCGTCGCTACGAGAAGCGTTGTCCAGAAGGGTTCCTGGAAGTCCGGGGAAGCGGGCGTTGTTGGGGTTGGGGCGCAAGCAGCGGGCTCCGTCCAAGGCGATGATTCGGGCGTTGTTCCTGCGGGATCGGTGTTGTCAGACGCCGGGATGTGGGCGGACGCGGCATCTGCACGCGCATCATGTGGTGTTCTGGTCGGCCGGTGGGGAGACCGAGTTGGACAACCTGATTCTGTTGTGCGGCTCGTGTCATCGAGCATTGCATAGGGGCGAGTTCGCGATCAAGGGACATGGGCAGCAACGGTTTTCGTTCCATATGTCCGATGGTTCGGTGACAAAGGCGAGTCCTCCGACAGGCGCGCCCGGACAATGGCGACCGGACGGCCGGATTGCCGCGGATGCGACGGTGCCGGTCGGTGGCGGGCAACTCGACCTCGGGTACGCCACCGAGGTGATCTATGCGGTGTGGGACTGGAAGCAGCGCCAGGCGACGGCCAGTCCTGCGGCCGCGTGATTCCGGCCGCCCGCACAGGGGGTAGAGCGTTCCGCGGAACATTCGTGACGCCGATTTGTCCGGTGCGCTGTTAAGCTGTCTCCCGGAGTGCCGGGAAGTCTGGTCGGCTGCGTGTTCGTCGTTGGTCGTGTTCCGCGGTCTGCGGCGACGCGTACGTTGCCGCACCACCGAGGACGACTATGCACCCACTCCAGCACTCTGAACCGAAACCGCGCCTGTTCGCCCGAGGCTCCTGGCCGGAGACCTCCCGCATCACCGACATCCTCTGCAAGGAAACCGTCGGCGGGATGCTGCTCCTCATCGCCACCGTGGCCGCGTTGGCGTGGGCGAACTCCCCATGGTCGGCTGCGTACTTCGATCTCGCCGATGTTCGACTCGGTACCGACGCCCTCGGCCTGCCCCTCGACCTCACCCTCGCGACCTGGGCAGCCGATGGCCTCCTCGCGATCTTCTTCTTCATCGTCGGCCTGGAGTTGAAGCGGGAGTTCGTCGCCGGCGACCTGCGTGACCCCGCCCGTGCCGCGCTGCCGGTGGTCGCCGCCATAGGGGGCATGGCGGTACCGGCCGTCATCTTCGTGGCATTCACCGCACGAGCCGGCGACGGTGCTGTACAGGGGTGGGCCATCCCGACGGCCACCGACATCGCCTTCGCGGTCGCGGTGCTGGCGGTGATCTCCACACATCTGCCCGCGGCACTGCGTACCTTCCTCCTGACCCTGGCGGTGGTCGACGACCTGCTCGCGATCACCGTCATCGCGGTGTTCTACAGCGACACCATCAACGGCTCGGCTCTGGCGCTCGCGCTCCTGCCACTCGCGGCGTTCGCGATCTGTGTGCAGCGGGGGATACGCGCCTGGTGGATCCTGCTTCCGCTCGCGGTGCTGACATGGGCGTTCGTCCACGAGTCAGGAGTGCACGCAACCGTCGCGGGGGTGTTGCTCGGATTCACCGTTCCGGTTCTGCACCGAAAATCCGACGACGCGGGCAAGCCGGGTCTCGCCGAACAGTTCGAGCACCGGATCAGGCCCCTCTCAGCAGGTTTCGCGGTCCCGGTGTTCGCATTCTTTGCCGCAGGCGTCGCCATCGGCGGGCTCGACGGTCTCCGTGCCGCCCTCGGCGATCCCATCGCGCTCGGCGTCGTCTTCGGGCTCGTCATCGGCAAGGTGGTGGGGATCGTCGGCACCAGCGCCCTGCTGGCCACCTTCACCCGCGCATCGCTCGACGCCGACGTGCGGTGGATCGACGTGGTCGGCGTCGCGATGCTGGCCGGAATCGGATTCACGGTGTCGCTACTCATCGGTGACCTCGCCTACGAATCGGGCACCGAACGCGACGAGCTGGTGAAGATCGGGGTCCTGGCCGGCTCCCTCATCTCCGCGTCGGCGGCCGCAGTTCTCCTTCGGCTACGAAATCGTCACTACCGCGCGGTTGCTCGCGAAGAGGCGCGTGACGACGACCACGACGGGATCCCCGACGTCTACCAGCGAGAGCAGTGACATGCAGCAGACCGGACTCGGCCTGATCAACGTTCCCGAACGCGCACAGAATCCGGTACGTGCGATCGGCATACGCGTTGCCATCGCCGTCGGTGTCATCTCGATCGCGACGGCGGTGGTCTACGTCGACCGGGATGCCTACAGCCACGCGCTGGATGCTCCACTCACACTCCTGGACTGTCTGTACTACGTCACCGTGTCGCTCTCGACCACAGGTTACGGCGACATCGCTCCCATGACCCCGGGAGCTCGAGTTGTCAACGTCCTCGTGGTCACGCCGTTGCGCGTCCTGTTCCTGGTGGTGCTGATCGGGACGACTCTCGAGGTGCTGACCGAACGGTCTCGTCGGGCGTGGCGGATTCAGCGGTGGCGGCACAACCTGCGCGACCATCACGTGATCGTCGGCTTCGGCACCAAAGGTCGAAGTGCGGCCCGCGCGCTCATCGACGCCGGCGTGGACACCGCGAATCTCGTGGTGGTCGACAGCGACCCGAACGCGCTCGACGCCGCGGAATCGCTCAACCTGGTGGCTGTTCGTGGAGACGCGACACGGAGGGAGGTCCTCAAGCTGGCCGAGGTCGGCGCGGCCCGTGCCATCCTCATCGCTGTTCACAGCGACGCGACAGCCGTCCTGATCACCCTTACCGCCCGCCAGCTCAGTCCCGGGGCCAACATCGCGGGTGTGGTCCGCGACGCGCAGAACGTGTCGCTGCTACGCCGCTCGGGTGCCGACACCGTCGTCGTCTCGGCGGCGACCGCGGGGCGCCTCATGGGAATCGCAACTCGGACACCACATGTCGTCGAGGTGGTGGATGACCTGTTGACTCCGGGAACACGGCTGTCGATGGTCGATAGGCCCGAGGACCGTTGACCGCGGCAGTGTTCCGCGGAACACCTACCTGGGGGTCAGCTTGATGATCGGCAGTTCCCGATCGGTCTTCTCCTGATACCCGGCGAACCGCTCGTTCTCGTTGATCTGATTCCAGGCCTGGGCGCGTTCGTCGCCGTGGAGCTGCTGGGCGCGGACCTCGACGGTCTTGCCGTCCACCTCGATGCGGGCCTTGTCCGGGTTCGCCTTCAGATTGTGGTACCAACCGGGGTTGTTCACGGCTCCGTTCGCCGACGCCACGATCAGCCAACTGCCGGCGGGGCCCGGGAACCAGGCGAGCGGGGTCACCCGTTCCCGACCGGTCTTGCGGCCAACGGTCGTCAGCACGAGCGCATTCATCCCGCCGAACTGTCCCTTGCGGCGGATCATCGGCGCGACGACCTTGTTCACGATGCGCATGAACGGTCCCTTCGGCACACGGCCGCCACGTGTACCTGCCGAGGTCTCGAAGCTCATCGTCGTCTCTCCTTCACCGGGATGGTCCCAGTGTGCTGCAACCGAGCGTTCCGCGGAACACTTCTGGAGCAGCCCGGTCGTGGACTCCGGACTACTCCACGTCGGCGAGGAGCTTGCTGACTTCGTACTGACGCACCAGGAACGCCTTCTCGTCGAGCTTCTTCCGTCGCATCCAGGAGGTGACCTCGGAATTGCACTTGCTCGCGTTGCACGAACCGCAGCATGGGACGACGTTGGAGATCGTGTACCGGCCACCGCGCGAGATGGCCAGCATGCAGTCGCGCTGCAGAGCGACCCCGTCGGCACCGCAGTACGCGCACCCGCCCCACGCGTCCTGAAGAGCGAGCCATTGGGTGTCGGTGAGATCGTTGTCGCGGGAGGCGACGCGCTTACGACGCCGCTTGGCGTAGCGGTTGGCGCGGGTCGTGCTGCGAGTGGCCACGGGAGGAGAATACCCGTTCTGATCACACCAGCCTCAGCAGTCACAACCTCGTGTCACCGAGTCTCCGATTTGACCAACCCCTAGACTGGCCACCGTGAGCACGGCCATCCGCGACATCTCATCGACCGGGACGATCCCCACTCCGTACGAGGACCTGCTGCGCCTCGTGCTCGAGACGGGCACCCCGAAGGCGGATCGCACCGGGACGGGAACCAAGAGCGTCTTCGGTCATCAGCTGCGGTACGACCTCGCCGAGGGCTTTCCGCTGATCACCACCAAGAAGGTGCACCTCAAGTCGATCATCTACGAACTCTTGTGGTTCCTGCGCGGAGACTCCAACGTCCGCTGGCTCCAGGAGCGCGGCGTGACCATCTGGGACGAGTGGGCCGACGCGAACGGTGACCTCGGACCCGTCTACGGCGTCCAGTGGCGCAGCTGGCCGACGCCGTCGGGGGAGCAGATCGACCAGATCTCCGCAGCGCTCGAGACGCTGAAGACCAACCCCGACTCACGACGCAACATCGTGTCGGCATGGAACGTGGGGGAGATCCCGCAGATGGCGTTGCCCCCGTGCCACGCGTTCTTCCAGTTCTACGTCGCCGACGGCAAGCTCTCCTGCCAGCTGTACCAGCGCTCGGCCGACCTGTTCCTCGGCGTGCCGTTCAACATCGCGTCGTACGCCCTGCTGACCCACATGATGGCGCAGCAGGCGGGCCTGGAGGTCGGTGAGTTCGTGTGGACCGGCGGCGACTGCCACATCTACGACAACCACGTCGACCAGGTGACCCTCCAGCTCTCGCGCGATCCGTATCCGTACCCGAAACTCGAACTGCGCAAGCGGGATTCGATCTTCGATTACGAGTACGACGACATCGAGATCGTCGGCTACGAGTCGCATCCCGGGATCAAGGCGCCGGTGGCGGTGTGACCCGCCGGGTCCGGCTCGTCTGGGCGCAGGGCCGCGAGGTCGCCGGCAAGGGGGCGGCGATCGGTCGTGACAACACCATCCCGTGGCGCGTCCCCGAGGACATGGCGCGGTTCAAGGAGAAGACGCTCGGCAACCCGGTCATCATGGGCCGCAAGACGTGGGACTCCCTGCCGCCGAGGTTCCGGCCGCTGCCCGGGCGCACCAACATCGTGGTCACCCGCAATGCGGACTGGTTGGCAGACGGTGCGCTGACCGCCCGGACGATCGACGAGGCATTGAGCCTGGCCGACGGCGACACCGTGGGCGTCATCGGCGGCGGTGAGATCTACCGGCTCGCCATGGATCACGCCACGGAACTGTACGTCACCGAGATCGATGTCGACGTACCGGGAGCCGACGCGTTCGCGCCGGAGATCGGTCCCGGGTGGACCGTCGCCGACAAGGGGGAGTGGCAGACCTCGACCACCGGCACCGCCTACCGATTCGTCGACTACACGCGCTGATGGCACCGGAGCGTCTCACCTCGGCTCAGGCCCGTCGAACCGCGCTCGCTGCACAGGGATTCGCCGACCGTGCACCGTCGGGCGCCCCGAGCATGGCCCACCTCAAGCGGGTCGTCGGCCGGACGGGTCTGCTCCAGATGGATTCGGTCAACATCGTCGCGCGAGCGCACTTCATGCCGCTCTACAGCCGGCTCGGACCCTACGACCCCGACCTCCTGCATCGCGCCGCCTGGCAACCGGTCCGCGGGAAGCGTCTGCTCGTCGAATACTGGGCTCACGAGGCGGCTCTCATCCCGGTCGAGGACTGGCCGCTGTTCCGTTGGCGCATGGACGAATTCGCCGACGGGCGGTATCGGCACACGCGTGAGGTCATGCGCCGCAACCGGAGTCTCGCCGAGGACGTCCGCAGCGTGATCGAGGAGATCGGCGCCGCGATGCCGAGGACGATCGAGGAGGAGCTCGGCATCGAACGCGAGCCGGGCACCGCCGGGAGCTGGTGGCAGCGCGGCGAGATCAAGCACCTGTGCGAGGCGATGTTCGCCGCCGGCGACCTGTCGGCGGTGCGCAACGGCAACTTCATGCGTCACTACGACCTCACCGAACGGGTCGTCGGCGCCGACATCGCCGCGCAGCACCCGGATCGCGCGCAGGCGCACCGGGATCTCATCGCCCGGGCCGCGCGCTCACTGGGTGTCGCGACCGTCGCCGACCTCGCCGACTACTACCGCCTCAAACCGGCCGACGCCCGGCCGGCCGTCGCCGACCTCGTGGATTCGGGTGTGCTGCACGAGGTCTCGGTCGACGGATGGCGCGACCCCGCCTATCTCGCAGACGGTGCGCCGATGCCGCGCCGCATCGACACCTCGGCGATCCTCTCGCCGTTCGACCCGCTCGTCTTCTTCCGGCCACGAGCCGAGCGCCTCTTCGACTTCCACTACCGCATCGAGATCTACGTCCCCGAGCACAAACGTGTCCACGGCTATTACGTGCTGCCGTACCTGCTGGGCACCGACATCGCGGCCCGCGTCGACCTGAAGGCCGACCGCAGATCCCGAACCCTGTTGGTACTCGGCGCCTTCTGTGAGCCCGGACACGATCGCGGCGTCGTCGCCGATCGATTGGCCGCCGACCTGCGCACATTCGCGGGCTGGCTCGACCTCGACGACGTGTCGGTGGGCACGAAGGGTGACCTCGCGCGCGATCTCCGAGCCGTGATGGGATGCTGAGCACCGGGAGGCCGCGAAACAGCGGGACAACAACCGGGGACGACCAGAAGGAGAGAACCGACGATGACCGTGTCGTATGACGGCAACGACTACCGCTTGGTGATGTTCGACCTCGACGACACACTCGCACCCTCGAAGAGCCCGCTCGACGACCAGATGGTGGACCTGCTCCGCCGGATGCTCGACGTCAGCCTCGGGTGCATCATCTCCGGCGGCAACTTCACGCAGTTCGAGAAGCAGGTCCTCGCGCGTCTCGGCACTTTCGACTCGGTCGGCAACCTCCACCTGATGCCCACCTGCGGCACCCAGTACGTGCGCTGGGCGGGCAACGAGTGGGAGACCGTCTACGCCGAGTACCTCACCGACGACGAGAAGAAGCGCACCCTCGACGTCCTCGAGACCGGTGCCAAGGAACTCGGCATCTGGGAAACCGAGACCTGGGGCGAGATCCTCGAGGACCGCGGCAGCCAGATCACCTTCAGCGCGCTCGGGCAGAAGGCGCCGGTCGACGCGAAGGCCGCCTGGGATCCGGACGGCGCGAAGAAGGAGTCGCTGCGCGCCTACGCCGCCGAACGGCTGCCCGACCTCGAGGTACGCAGCGGCGGTTCGACGTCGGTCGACGTCACCAAGAAGGGCATCGACAAGGCGTACGGCGCGCTCAAGCTGATGGACATCCTCGGCCTGACCACCTCGGACATCCTGTTCTTCGGTGATCGCCTCGACGAGGGCGGCAACGACTACCCGGTCAAGGCGCTGGGCATCACCTCGATCGCCGTGCACGGCTGGCCCGACACCCACGCCAAGCTGTCGGCGATCCTGGACCAGAGCTAGACGGCGGGTCGGCCGACCGGCTCGACCCGCTGCGTACCGCTGCGCACCCGGTAGGACTTCGCGTAGAACTGGCCCGACCGCGGGTCGATCTTGTTGTTCACGTAGTACCAGTCCATCTGGGTCGCCGCGGGGGTGACGGTGAGGACCGAGTACCCGTGCGCGTCCAGCTCGCAGAAACGCACATGGTGGTTCGCCGAACGGAACGCCGCCGACGCCGCGACGCCGGCGGTGTCCGGCGGCACGTTGAACATGTCGTCGACGTTGGTCGCCGTGACCGAGGTGCCGACGAGTTCGGTGGCGACGGTCCCGGCGCCGGGATAGTTCGCCACGTTGACCGGGACATCGCAGGCCCACGACGAGTGGATGTCGCCGGTGACGAAGACGACGTTGTCGACGCGGTTGGTCCGGATCGAGTCGAGCAGACGCCGACGGTCGGCGGCATACCCGTCCCACTGATCGGCGTTGTAGGGGATTCCCTCCTTCGGGACCCCGAGCATCGAGGTGACCGCACCGGTCGTCGCCGGATCGAGCGGCGGGATCAGCACCGGCGTGATCATCACCGGGTTGCCGACGATCTTCCAGCGGGTCTCCGACGATATGAGCCCGTTGGTGAGCCACGACATCTGCGCCTTCCCCGTGATCGTGCGAGCCTGGTCGTCGATGCTCGCCGACCGTGCGCTCACCTGCAGGTCGCGGTAGGAACGCAGATCCAGCATCGACAGCTCGAGCAGTTTCCCGAACCGCAGTCGGCGGAACAGGTGTCGGCCCTGCGGGTCGACGCCGGGGCGGATGGGCATCCACTCGGAGTAGGCGCGGAGCGCGGCGGCGCGCCGGACCGGCCACGGGCCCTCGTTCGGCTGATGGTTCTCCGCGCCGCCGCTCCAGGCGTCGTTGGCGGTCTCGTGGTCGTCCCAGACGGGGATGAACGGCACCTTCCGGTGCAGTGCGGCGAGGTCCGGGTCGGTCTTGTACTGGGCGTGCCGCGTCCGGTAGTCGCGCAGCGTGACAACCTCGTGGCGCGGGTCATGGACCCGGACGGTTCCGGTTTTCCCTGTGTAGCGGCCGGTTTGATAGTCGTAGAAATAGTCGCCGAGATGGATCACCGCGTCGAGTCCTGGTTGGGCGGCCAGGTGACGGTAGGCCGAGAAGTAACCCGCCTCCCAGTTGGCGCAGGAAACGACGCCGAAGCGGATTCGTGCGACGTCGGCGCTCGTGGCGGGAGCGGTGCGGGTGGTGCCGACCGGCGAGGTGGCCCCGGCGGCCGGTCCCGACGTCACGGTGAACCGGTAGTGGTACGTCGTCCGCGGACTCAGCCCGGTGGCGTCGACCTTGACGGTGAAGTCCTTTTCGGCCGATGTCTGCTCGACCCCGGAACCGACGATCGCACCGAAACCCGCGTCCCGGGCGATCTCCCAACGGACCGAACACGTTTGTCCCACACCGGAACCCGGCGTCGACGCAGGGGACTGGGTGATGCGGGTCCACAGGATGACCGCGTCGGGCAGCGGATCGCCGGAGGCGATGCCGTGGACGAAGACGTTCCGCGGGGCGGCCTGCGCCGGGCCGGGTTCGGCGAGGGTGGGCAAGGTGAGGGCGGCGCCGGTGACGACCGCACCGGTTCGCAGGAAAGTCCGTCGGGTGGACTCATGCCGAGTGGACACATAGGGACCTTACCCACCGCGGACCGCGACTTCAGGCCGAATCCGAGCCCGGCGGAGCGGTGGGGGACAATCAGGTCACACAAACGTCGAACGGAGGGGACTGCGTGTCCGAGTTGGTGCCGCTGAAGGTGCAGATGGTCGCCATGACCCAGTTCACCCCGCCCGAGGACGTGCCGTGGAGCACGGACGCCGAGGGCGGTGAGGCGCTCGTCGAGTTCGCGGGCCGCGCCTGCTACCAGAGCTGGGACAAGCCCAACCCCCGCACCGCCACCAACGCCGGCTACCTCCGGCACATCCTCGAGGTCGGGCACCTGTCGCTGCTCGAGCACGCCTCGGTGACCTTCTACATCTCCGGGATCTCGCGCTCGTGCACCCATGAGCTGATCCGCCACCGGCACTTCTCCTACTCGCAGCTCTCGCAGCGCTTCGTGCCCGAACACGACTCCAATGTCGTCGCGCCGCCCGCGATCGTCGGCGACGAGCACCTCGAGGAGCTCTTCACCGCCGCCACCGACGCGAGCCGTGCGGCGTACACCGAACTCCTCGACGCGCTGGAGGCGAAGTTCGCCGACGTCCCGAACGCGATCCTGCGCCGCAAGCAGGCACGTCAGGCGGCGCGATCGGTGCTCCCGAACGCCACCGAGACCAAGATCGTCGTGACCGGCAACTACCGGGCGTGGCGGCACTTCGTCGGCATGCGCGCCACCGAGCACGCCGACGTCGAGATCCGCCAGCTCGCCGTCGAATGCCTGCGGCAATTGATGCAGGTGGCGCCCACTGTGTTCGGAGATTTCGAGATCGGCACGCTCGCCGACGGCACCGAGGTCGCGACCTCACCGTTCGTGCTGGAAGGGTGAGACCCGTCACGGATACGGAGGCGGTAGCCTTTAGCACCATGAACGCAGTCCAGGAACCGCTGCACGAGCATCCCTTCGGGACGAACGTGGTGGCGATGGTGACCCCCTTCCGTCCCGACGGAAGTCTCGATCTGGACAAGGCCGCCGTCCTGGCCGACCACCTCGTGTCCAAGGGTTGTGACGGGCTGGTCGTGTCCGGAACCACCGGCGAGTCGCCGACCACCACCGTGCCCGAGAAGCTCGACCTGCTGCGTGTCGTGCTGGACGCCGTCGGCGACCGCGCCCGCATCACCCAGGGTGCCGGTAGCTATGACACCGCCGAGAGCGTGCGGTTCGCCATCGAATCGGAGAAGATCGGCGCCCACGGTCTGCTCGTGGTGACCCCGTACTACTCCAAGCCGCCGCAGGCCGGCCTCCTCGCGCACTTCCGGACCGTCGCCGACGCGACCGCACTTCCCGTGCTGCTCTACGACATCCCGCCGCGCTCGGTCGTGCCCATCGCCAACGAGACGATGCTGGCCCTCGCCGAACACCCGAACATCCGCGGCGTCAAGGACGCCAAGGGCGACCTGCACTCGGCCGCCGGCCTCATCGCCACCACCAAGCTCGAATACCTCTCGGGCGAGGACGCACTCAACCTGCCGTGGCTGTCGATCGGCGCCACCGGATTCGTCAGCGTGATCGGGCACCTCGTGCCGGATCGCCTGCGCGAGATGCAGATCGCGGTGGAGAAGGGGGATCTCGCCACGGCCCGGACCCTCAACACGTCGATGCTCCCGCTCGTCAACGCCATGGGACGCCTCGGAGGTGTCACGATGGTGAAGGCCGCGCTGCGCATTCTCGGACTCGAGGTGGGCGATCCGCGCCTGCCGCAGGTGCCCGCTTCCGGGCCTCAGATCGAGGAGCTGAT
This sequence comes from Gordonia rubripertincta, assembly GCF_038024875.1. Classification (NCBI taxonomy): domain Bacteria; kingdom Bacillati; phylum Actinomycetota; class Actinomycetes; order Mycobacteriales; family Gordoniaceae; genus Gordonia; species Gordonia rubripertincta. The sequence goes on along the minus strand of NZ_CP136136.1, from coordinate 4,424,196 downwards.
CGTGGACCTACGTGCGGCAGGTGTTCTCGCCTGATGACCGACAACACCGGCAGCGACACCAACGGTCCCGAAACGCGGACGCCGCGCACCCGACGCCGCGCCGCCTCCCGTAAGGCCGGACCCCCCGTCACACCGCCGGTGGAGGCCGTGCCGGTGGATCCGGTACCGGCCACGACCGCGCCCGACGCTCCTGCCGCACGGAAATCTGGGAACGCACCCCAAGGCCGAGACTGCGCCGAAGGCTGAAACCGCACCCCAAACACGCCGCCAAGCAGAAGTCCGGTTCGTCGTCCGGTGGTCGGCGCGGCCGCCACGAACGCGGCGGCGACCCCCGCGGGGGCCGTCGCAACGAGCAGGCGACCCCGGCTCCCGTCGATCGCCTCGGCACCCCGCGCCGCCTGCCCAAGGGTGGACTGAGGATCGTCGCGCTCGGCGGTATCGGCGAGATCGGCCGCAACATGACCGTCTTCGAGTACGACGGCCGTCTCCTGATCGTCGACTGCGGCGTGCTGTTCCCCGAGGATCAGCAGCCCGGCGTCGACCTGATCCTGCCGGACTTCCGCTACATCGAAGACCGCATGGACGACGTCGACGCGGTGATCCTCACCCACGGCCACGAAGACCACATCGGCGCGATCCCGTTCCTGCTGCGGCTGCGAAGTGACATCCCCGTCGTCGGGTCGAAGTTCACACTCGCGCTCGTCGACGCCAAGTGCCGCGAACACCGCCTCCGGCCGAAGCTCGTCCAGGTCACCGAGGGGGAGACGACCAGTCACGGTCCGTTCGACTGTGAGTACTTCGCGGTCAACCACTCGATCCCCGACGCCATCGCCGTCGCGATCCGCACACCCGCGGGCGTCGTACTGCACACCGGCGACATCAAACTCGACCAGCTGCCGCTCGATGGTCGCCTGACCGACCTCGCCGGCTTCAGCCGCCTCGGCGACGAGGGCGTGGACCTGTTCCTCGTCGACTCGACCAACGCCGAGGTCCCCGGCTTCGTCACCCCCGAACGCGAGATCGGCGGGGTGCTCGACCAGGTGATCGGCAAGGCCAGGCAGCGCGTCATCGTCGCGTCCTTCGCCAGCCACGTACACCGCATCCAGCAGATCATCGACGTCGCGCACACCCACAACCGGCGCGTCTGCTTCGTGGGCCGGTCGATGGTGCGGAACATGCAGATCGCGCAGGACCTCGGTTACCTGTCGATGCCCGACGGGGTGGTCGTCGACATCGACACCGCCGCAACGCTTCCCGACCATCGCGTGGTGCTGATCTCCACCGGTTCGCAGGGTGAGCCGCTGTCGGCGCTGTCGCGGATGGCACGCGGCGAGCACCGCCAGATCAACATCCGCGCCGACGACCTCGTCGTGCTGGCGTCCTCGCTGATCCCGGGTAACGAGAACTCGGTCTTCGCCGTGGTGAACGGCCTGGCCAAGCGCGGTGCCACCGTGATCACGCAGCAGAGCGCCAAGGTCCACGTGTCCGGTCACGCCTCGGCCGGCGAGCTGCTCTACCTGTACAACGCGGTGCGGCCGTCGAACGTGATGCCGGTGCACGGCGAATGGCGCCATCTGCGCGCCAACGCGGCACTCGCCGTCGCGACCGGTGTGCCCGAGGACCGCGTCGTGCTGGCCGAGGACGGTGTCGTGGTCGACCTCGTCGACGGACGCGCCGAGATCGTCGGACGCGTTCCGGTCGGGCACGTCTACGTCGACGGACTGTCCGTCGGTGACGTCGGCGAGTCGACCCTGTCCGAGCGCCTCGTGCTCGGCGAGGGCGGTTTCATCGCGATCACCGTCGCCATCGATGCGACGACGGGTCGCGCGGTCAGCTCGCCGGAGGTCTCCGGCCGCGGCTTCTCCGACGACCCGGACGCGCTCAAGTCGGCCGCCGACCTGGTCAACCAGGTTCTCGACTCGCTGGCCGCCGAGGGTGTCAGCGACGCGCACCGCATCGCGCAGGGAATCCGGCGCGCCGTGGGCCGTTGGGTCTCCGACACCTACCGCCGGCGCCCGATGATCGTGCCGACGGTGCTCGCGGTCGGCGCCGACTAGTTTCTCGCTACTGTGGGCCGGGTGACCGGTGCACAGGAGGAACGAGCGGCTCTCGTCGAGACCATGAAGAAGGTGGGCCCGGACGCGCCCACCCTCTGTGAGGGCTGGACCACCCGCGATCTGTTGGCTCATCTCGTCGTCCGCGAACGACGCCCCGACACCGGGCCCGGCATCGTGATCCCGGCCTTCGCCGGGTACACCGAGAAGGTGCGGGCCGGGGCCGCCCGGCGAGACTTCGACGAGTTGCTCGCCGAACTCGCCTCCGGACCGCCGATCTACTCGCCGTTCAAACTGGTCGACCGGTTCGCCAACCTCGCCGAGATGTTCGTCCACCACGAGGACGTGCTGCGCGGGGGAGCGGATCCGGAGGGTCGCTGGACGCCGCGCACGTTGTCGCCCGAACTCGAGGCCGAGCTGCGCGGTCCGGTCACCTCGATGGCGAAGATGACCCTGAAGAAGATCCCCGCACGCGTCACCCTGCGCACGACCACCGGCGAGGACCTCGTCACCGTCGGCTCCGGCAAGGACGTCGTCGTCACGGGATCGATCGGCGAACTCGTCCTCTTCGCGTTCGGACGCCGCCCCGTGGCGGTCACCTTCGACGGCGATCCGGACGCGATCGCCGCGGTTCGTGAGAGTTCTCACGGCCTGTAGGGCGTGTCGGCGATGCGGGCGGGTAACAACTTCGACACGTCGCCGTTATCAGTGTTGCCCGTGTGACTGAAGTGAACACTGCCGACTAGTCTGTCGGTATGGCTTCGAAGGCAAGCACGGGTACGCGCACGTCCGCGTCTGGGGCGAGGACATCCGGCACACGGTCGGGTGGCAAGAGCACCGGACGGTCCGCCGGGTCGGCTGCACGCTCGGGCGCGAGCCGGTCGGGCAAGGGGACCGCGAGCAAGTCGTCGACCCGAACCGGTTCCACGCGCTCCGGTACGGGCAAATCCGGGTCGTCGCGCGCGTCGAGCCGTTCCGCGAGCACCGGGTCCCGATCCCGGCAGTCCGCCACCGCGACGCCGCGCCGCCGGAACACCGCTGCCTCGGCCGAGCCGGTCGATCTGCACCGGCGTTCCGTGGCCGCCGCCGGCGCTTCTGCGGTGGGGAAGGGGATCGGCGCGGGCTGGTCGCTGTTCGCCCGCGGTGTCGGCAGCGCGGCTCGCGTGGGTTCCGGCGTCGGCCGTGGACCGCGCACCGAGTCGCGTCCGTTCGACGACGACTTCGACCTCGACGCCGTCGACGCGGACGACGACCACGACGACGACTTCGACGCCGATGGTGCGCCCGGTTCGCGGGGACAGGCCTCACGGGGGCAGGGTCACAGTCATCGCCGGGACGGCGTGGCGCTGGGCCTTCTCGCGCTGGGTCTGCTGTTCGCAGCCAGTGTCTGGTTCGGTGCCGCCGGACCCGTCGGCGCCTTCATCGAGGCGCTGATCCGCGCGATCGTCGGCTCTGCGGCGGTCATCGTGCCGGTGGCGCTCGTCGTGGTCGCGATCATGCTGATGCGACGTCCCCCGGCACCCGAGCGCCGTGGTCGCTACCTCGGCGGCGGTGCCCTGGTGGTGCTGCCGTTGCTGGGCATCATGCATCTCATCGCCGGTTCACCGCTGGATCTGCCGGGCCGTTCGTCGGCGGCGGGTTTCGTCGGTTTCGCCATCGGCACGCCGCTCACCACAGGCGTCACCGCCTGGGTGTCGGTGCCGATCCTGTTGCTGTGCATCGCTTTCGGAGTCCTGATCCTCAGTGGACGGACGGTACGTGAGGTCGTCGACGCTGCCGCCGGATACCTCGGACTGGGTGTTCCCGGCGCCGACGACGCGCCGTGGGAGAGCGACCTCGACTGGGATGAGGACGCCGAGAACTACGAGGATCCCGACTTCGGCGATCCCGCGGCGGACGCCGACGACGATGACGCCTTCGGCTCCCGCGCGAACCGTCGCTCGTACTCGCCGAACCCCTACGACAACTACCCGCCCGACGAGACCCCGTCGCGGCCGGTGAGCCGGTCGCGCCGCAAGCCGGCCAAGGTCGCCGAGGAGCCGATCGAGGAAGCGGTCACCGAGAACTTCGCCGACGCCTACACCGAACCGTTCGGCGACAATGCCGCCGACGACCAGACGACCGAGGTCATCGAACCGCCGGCCCGCCCGGCAGCTGCGCGGCGTACGACGCCGGCCGCGCGCCCGGCTCCGAAGCCGGCACCCGTCCCCGATCCGGAACCCGAGCTCGACGACGAGGCGTTCGCACCGTCGGAGCCGGCCGGCGAGGGCGACTACATCCTGCCGCCCCCGCACCTGCTGCTCGAGGGTGATCCGCCGAAGGCCGGCACCAGCGCCAACGACGAGATGATCGACCGGATGACCGGTGTCCTCGAGCAGTTCAAGATCGATGCGGCGGTCACCGGTTATACCCGCGGACCGACGGTCACCCGCTACGAGGTCGAGCTCGGGCCGGGCGTGAAGGTGGAGAAGATCACCGCGCTGCAGCGCAACATCGCCTACGCCGCGGCGACCGACAACGTCCGCCTGCTCGCGCCGATCCCCGGCAAGTCCGCGGTCGGTATCGAGGTGCCCAACGCCGACCGTGAGATGGTCCGTCTGGCCGACGTCCTCAGTGCGTCGTCGACCCGGAAGGACAAGCATCCGCTCGTCATCGGTCTCGGCAAGGACATCGAGGGCGACTTCGTGAGTGCGAACCTCGCGAAGATGCCGCACCTGCTCGTTGCCGGTTCGACCGGTTCGGGTAAGTCGAGCTTCGTCAACTCGATGCTGGTGTCGCTGCTCAGCCGTGCCACCCCCGACCAGGTCCGCATGATCCTCATCGACCCGAAGATGGTGGAGCTCACCCCGTACGAGGGCATCCCGCACCTGATCACCCCCATCATCACGCAGCCCAAGAAGGCTGCCGCCGCCCTTGCGTGGCTGGTGGAGGAGATGGAGCAGCGCTACCAGGACATGAAGGCCTCGCGGGTGCGTCACATCGACGACTTCAACGCGAAGGTGCGGTCCGGCGAGATCACCACCCCGTTGGGCAGCGAGCGGGTGTACAAGCCGTACCCGTACATCCTCGCCATCGTCGACGAGCTCGCCGACCTGATGATGACCGCACCGCGCGACGTCGAAGAGGCGATCGTGCGCATCACGCAGAAGGCGCGTGCCGCGGGCATCCACCTGGTGCTCGCGACGCAGCGCCCGTCGGTCGACGTCGTCACCGGTCTGATCAAGACCAACGTGCCCTCGCGCCTGGCGTTCGCCACGTCGTCGCTGACCGACTCGCGCGTCATCCTCGACCAGCCGGGTGCGGAGAAGCTCATCGGCATGGGTGACGGTCTGTTTCTGCCGATGGGCGCCAACAAGCCCATCCGCATGCAGGGCGCCTACATCTCCGACGAGGAGATCGCGGCGGTCGTCGACTTCACCAAGGAGCAGGCCGAACCCGAGTACACCGAGGGTGTCACCGCGGCGAAGGCCGGCGAGAAGAAGGACATCGACAGCGACATCGGCAACGACCTCGACGACCTGCTGCAGGCGATCGAACTTGTCGTCTCGAGCCAGTTCGGTTCGACGTCGATGCTCCAGCGGAAGTTGCGCGTCGGCTTCGCCAAGGCCGGTCGTCTCATGGACCTCATGGAGACGCGTGGGGTCGTCGGACCGAGCGAGGGCTCCAAGGCGCGCGAGGTGCTCGTGAAGCCCGAGGACCTCGCCGGGGTCATCGCCTCCATCACCGGCGGCGGCGGAGACGACGACTCAGCCGAGGACTGACGGGCCTCTGACCTGGGATCTCGGCGGCCGCCCACCGGCATCCGGTAAGGTGGCCGCCAGATCCATGAGGGGAGTATCCCCGACGCGGCGTCTCCGTCAGTACGGTGCCGATCCGCGGTGATGCCGATCATCACCGCCTCGGTGACCCGGAGCGTCGGCCTCCGATTCCGGTGGGAGAGACCTCTGGCTCGTCAGCTGAAGCTGCCTGCTGGAGGAAACTGTGGATGTATCTGTATCCGTGTGGCTGATCACCGTTGCGGTGATCCTCGGATTGTTCGTGTTCGACTTCTTCTCCCACGTACGCGTACCCCATGCGCCGTCACTGCGGGAATCGGCCGTCTGGTCGACGATCTACATCTCGATCGCCGTCGTCTTCGGCGTGTTCGTGTGGTGGAAGTGGGGCGGCACCTTCGGCGGGGAGTACTTCGCCGGCTACGTCACCGAGAAGGCGCTCTCGGTGGACAACCTCTTCGTGTTCGTCATCATCATGGCGCGCTTCGCCGTCCCACCGGAGTATCAGCAGAAGGTGTTGCTGCTCGGCATCGTGATGGCGCTGGGTATGCGCGGCATCTTCATCGCCGTCGGCGCGGCCGCGATCAACGCCTACAGCTGGGTGTTCTACCTCTTCGGCGCGTTCCTGATCTTCACCGCGGTCAAGCTGATCCGCGAGAGCGACGACCCCGTCGAACACGAGGTGGAGCGGGAGAGCCGGCTCGAACGGTTCGTCAAGCGATTCCTGCGCACCCATGACACCTACGACGGCGACAAGCTGTTCACCCGGGTCAACGGCAGGCGGCTCGCGACCCCGATGCTGATGGTGCTCATCGTCATCGGTTTCACGGACGTGTTGTTCGCCCTCGACTCCATCCCCGCGATCTACGGCCTGACCTCGGAGCCGTACCTGGTGTTCACCGCGAACGCGTTCGCGCTGATGGGTCTGCGTCAGCTCTACTTCCTGCTCGGCGGCCTGCTCGACCGACTCGTGTACCTCTCGGTCGGCCTGTCGATCATCCTCGCGTTCATCGGTACCAAGCTGGTGCTGCACGCCCTGCACGAGAACACGCTGCCGTTCGTGAACGGCGGCGAGCATGTGAGCGTCCCGGAGATCTCGACACCGGTGTCGTTGTCGGTGATCATCGGGGTCCTCGTGATCACGACCGTCGCGAGCCTGGTGAAGAGCAGGTCGGCGGCCGCGAAGAATCAGGCGCAGACCTGACGCGATCCGTCAGAACGGTCCGAAGACCTGGTTCCACTCGTCGATCCGCACGGCGTCGACGGCCTGGTGCGCCTGGAACGGGTCGTTGGCGAGGAAGGCCTCGGCGGCCTCGAGGTCGGCCGCGCTGATGATGATCAGCGCGCCCGACCCGTCCGGGTACGGGCCGGCAATGAGCACGTTGCCCGCCTTGTTCTCCTCGCCGAGCCACTCCCGGTGTAGCCGCCGGTGCTGGTCGCGGAGTGCGGCCTTGGCCGGACGGTAGGTGTACTGGACGGCGAAATAGGGCATCTGCTCACTCCTGCTCGATGGTGGCCAGCATCCTGGTGTTCCCCAGGGTGTTGGGTTTGACATAACTCAGGTCGAGGAACTCGGCGACGCCGGTGTCGTAGGAGCGGCACATCTCCTCGAACACCTCCCGCGTGACCGGGGTGCCCTGGATCTCGCTGAAGCCGTGCCGGGCGAAGAAGCTCGTCTCGAAGGTCAGCACGAACACGCGGGACAGTTCGAGTTCGCGGGCGATCTCCATCAGCCGGCCGACGATCTTGTGACCGATCCCGCGTCCGGAGAACGTGGGGTCGACCGCGACCGTGCGGACCTCGCCGAGATCGGCCCACAGCACGTGGAGCGCCCCGCAGCCGACGACCTGCCCGTCGAGTTCGCCGACCCAGAACTCCTGCACGGACTCGTAGAGGGTGACGAGGTTCTTCTCCAGGAGGATCCTGCCCGCGTACTTGTCGATCAGTTCCTTGATGCGCGGCACATCCGAGGTACGCGCGCGTCGCACCACGACATCGCCAGTAGTCGGTTCGGGCGCAACGGGATCCGCCGCAGATTCGGGTTCGGCGGGCTCCGGGGAGACGGGGGACATGGGAGATCACCTTAGTCCTCCTCCGGCGCGCGCGTCCTGGCGACATGGGGACGCGTGCCCCGCGCAAAGGCCCGGTTCACCTTCTGCACGGCGCGGGCCGATACCCTGTTGAGCGTGCGTATGAGAATTCCCGTGTATCGCGGAACACGTCCGCGCCCGGGGGTGTGCTCATGACCGATCGCATTCGGCGGGCCGTCGACGAAAAAGGTATCGCAAATGTGGGCCGCGGGCCGGACCACATCACCGATCCCGTCGACCCGGTCCCGGTGGTCAACATCGCGAACGCACTCACCGTCTTCCGGATCGTCCTGGTCCCGGTGTTCCTGGCTGCCCTGTTCATCGAGTCCGGTGAGTCCACGGTGTGGCGCACGGTCGCCACGGTCGTCTTCGCGGTCGCCGCTTTGACCGATCGGTACGACGGGCGCATCGCCCGCCGGCGGGGTCTGATCACCGACTTCGGCAAGATGGCCGACCCGATCGCCGACAAGGCCCTCATCGGTGGTGCGCTGGTCGGACTCTCGATCCTCGGCATCCTGCCGTGGTGGGTCACCGCGGTGATCATCGCGCGCGAATTGTGGGTCACGGCGCTGCGCTTCTGGGGTGCTGCGACACAAGGTGATCCCCGCCAGCCGCGGCGGGAAACTGAAGACCCTGCTGCAGGCGGTCGCCATCGGTCTGTACCTGGCGCCCCTCGGTGGGGGATGGCAGATCGCCGCCGGCATCCTGATGGGTCTCGCGGTGATCGTGACCATCTACACCGGGCTCGATTACACCTGGCAGGCGGTCAAGGTGCGCTCCGGCGGGTCCGCCACCGACACCCCCGATCCGGCCCCGGCGCCGCAGACGCGACGGGCCGTCGGAGGAACCGGCGCGGGCCGCTGAGTTCGACTACTGTCGGGGGAATCGCGGCCGGGGAACGATCCGGCCGCGTGAGGCGTTGGCTGAGGAGTGAACAGGGAGAGGAGACTCGATGGCGATGCTCTTACGTGAGGCGCTCGGCGACAGCCTTCGTCGGGTCCGCACGCAGCAAGGTCGGACCCTGCGTGAGGTGTCCACCGGTGCACGCGTGAGTCTCGGTTACCTCTCCGAGGTCGAGCGCGGTCAGAAGGAGGCCTCGAGCGAACTGCTCGCGGCGATCTGTGACGCACTCGATGTGGAGATCGCCGACCTCCTCCTCGACGTCGGACACGCGATGCGTCCCGCCGAGACCGTGGCCCCGGAGGTCGCCGAGGCCGGGCTCACCGCGACCAAGGTGGTCATCCCCGCACCTGCCGGACGCCGCGACGCGACAGCACTGGCCGCTGCCTGATCCCCAGATCGTCCGAATGACCATTCGGCGTGCTGTGGCCCAAACGGGAACGCGCAGCCACTAGATTGGTCTGCACAGTTCTCAAACCCTTGAATGGAGTGACGTAGAGCATGGCGAACCCGTTCGTGAAGTTGTGGCGCTACCTGACGGCACTCGGTAACGCGAAGATCGACGAACACGCCGACCCGAAGGTCCAGATCCAGCAGGCGATCGAAGATGCTCAGCGTCAGCATCAGGCGCTGTCGCAGCAGGCCGCCTCGGTCATCGGCAACCAGCGACAGCTCGAGATGAAGCTCAACCGGCAGCTCGAGGACATCGAACGCCTGCAGGCGAACACCCGCCAGGCACTGACGCTCGCCGATCAGGCCGCAGCCGCCGGGGACACCCAGAAGGCCACCGAGTACACGAACGCCGCCGAGGCCTTCGCGGCCCAGCTGGTGACCGCCGAGCAGAGCGTCGAAGACCTCAAATCACTGCACGACCAGTCGCTGCAGGCCGCCGACCAGGCCAAGAAGGCCGTCGAGCGGAACGCGATGATCCTCCAGCAGAAGCTCGCCGAGCGCTCCAAGCTGCTCAGCCAGCTCGAGCAGGCGAAGATGCAGGAGCAGGTCAGCGCATCGCTCAACCAGATGAGCGAGCTGTCGGTGCCCGGCAACACCCCGAGCCTCGACCAGGTACGCGACAAGATCGAGCGCCGCTACGCCAATGCCCTCGGTTCGGCCGAGCTGGCGAAGAACTCTGTCCAGGGCCGTATGCAGGAGGTCGAGCAGGCCGGCATCCAGATGGCCGGCCACTCGCGCCTCGAGCAGATCCGCGCCAGCATGCGCGGCGACGCCCTGCCGTCCGCCGGTGCCACCGCACCGCCGCTGCAGAAGGGCCAGCCGGCGACGCAGGCCACCCCGCCGACCACCGAGCCGCCCGCGCAGAACTGATCCCCGGCGCGTGCATGTCGCACTTGTCGCGGGTTCTGATGCAGGACATGCCTTTCCGGCCTTCGCCCTCGCCGAGCGGTTCGTCGCGGCGGGGCACCGGGCAACGGTCTACACCGGACTGAACTGGTCGGCGGCCGCGCGTCGCCGCGGTATGGACATCGCCGAACTCCCGGGCCTCGTGGCCACGGATGTCGACGACGACGCCGACGCCGGGGACAAGCTCAGTGCCCGTGCGGCGCGGATGGCGCAACTGCTGGCACCCGTGCTGTCCGAGGCCGGCGCCGATCTCGTCGTCTCCGACGTCATCACCGTGTGCGGGGGATGGGCGGCGCAGCTCAACGGCCTGCCGTGGATCGAGTTGTCGCCCCACCCGCTGTACCTGCCGTCGCGTGGGCTTCCGCCGATCGGGTCGGGTCTCGCTCCCGGAACCGAACTCCGCGGTCGCCTCCGGGATGCGCTGATGCGTGCTGCAACCGCGACCTCCATCCGCAAGGGCGAACGGCAGCGCGCCGCCGCACGGGTGTCGATCGGTCTACCTGCCGTCGATGACGGCCCGTCCGCGCGGTTCGTGGCCACTCTGCCCGGTCTCGAGGTGGCGCGCCCCGACTGGCCCGTCGACACCCACCTGGTCGGCCCCCTGCTGTGGGAGCCCACCGACGACGTCTTCGACCGCCCCGACGGTGACGAACCGCTGGTGGTGCTCGCACCGTCGACGGCCGAGACCGGCGCCGCGGACATGGTCGGTGGGGTGCTCGAGGCGTTGTCCGAACGGGTACTGGGCCGTCGCGTCCGTGTCGTGGTCTCCGGGCTGCACCGCCCGTCGGCCGACGACCTCGCCCGCTTCGGTGGGGACGCGCCCGCCCCGATCACCGCGGGACTGGGACGGCAGGACGAGGTGCTGGCCCACGCCCGGGTACTCATCTGCGGCTCCGGACACGGGATTCTCGCGAAGGCGATGACCGCCGGGGTGCCGGTGGTCGCGGTACCCGGTGGCGGCGATCAGTGGGAACTGGCCAACCGCCTCCAGCGTGCGGGTGCCGGCCGGTGGGTACGCCCGCTCACGGTCTCCGGCGTCGCCGAGGCCGTCCGCGCGGTCCTCGACGACCCCGGCCACACCCGGTGCGCCGAACGAATCGGAGCGAGTGGCGCCGACACCGTGGATCCCGTTGCGGTCGCCGAACGTAGGGTGGGGCTGTGCGCCTGACCGAGTTCAACGAACTGATGACCACCGAATTCGGTGTGACCCGGGCGGATTCGATCCTCGTCGACCACGTGCTCACCGAGTTCGCCGGCCGCACCGGTGCGCAGGCGATCGACGAGGGCGTCGACCCGCGCGACGTCTGGGTCGCCATCTGCCGCGACTTCGACGTGCCGCGTCCGCGGTGGTGACACACCCCGCGTGTCACACTTGCCATCGAACACCTGTTCGTTCATTCTGGTGACCAGACGGAACCGTACGGACCGCCGCCGCGTCTGAGATATCGGGATCGACGAGCAACATCACCGACGCCGGGAGCGCCGGAAGGACTTGTCGGACCCACGCGATACCTTGCAGACATGAACGCCCGGACCGCACCGACCACCCGCCGGAAATCCGGCTCACAACCGAGGAGAACTCCCATGGCACCTGCGCCTCAAGACCGTGAGAAGGCCCTCGATCTGGCTCTCGCGCAGATCGACAAGAACTTCGGTAAGGGCTCGGTGATGCGCCTGGGCGAGGAGACCCGCCAGCCGATCGAGATCATCCCGACCGGTTCGATCGCACTCGACGTCGCCCTCGGTATCGGTGGTCTGCCCCGCGGCCGCGTCGTCGAGATCTACGGTCCGGAGTCCTCGGGTAAGACGACGGTGGCGCTGCACGCCGTCGCCAACGCCCAGGCCCAGGGCGGTATCGCCGCGTTCATCGACGCCGAGCACGCGCTCGACCCCGACTACGCCGCCAAGCTCGGTGTCGACACCGACGCCCTGCTCGTGTCGCAGCCCGACACCGGTGAGCAGGCGCTCGAGATCGCCGACATGCTGATCCGGTCCGGCGCGCTCGACATCCTGGTCATCGACTCGGTGGCCGCACTCGTGCCCAAGGCCGAGATCGAGGGCGAGATGGGCGACAGCCACGTCGGTCTGCAGGCCCGCCTGATGAGCCAGGCGCTGCGGAAGATGACCTCCGCGCTGAGCCAGTCGAAGACCACCGCGATCTTCATCAACCAGCTGCGCGAGAAGATCGGCGTGATGTTCGGTTCCCCCGAGACCACCACGGGCGGTAAGGCTCTCAAGTTCTACTCGTCGGTGCGCCTGGACGTCCGCCGTATCGAGACCCTCAAGGACGGCACCGACGCGGTCGGCAACCGTACCCGCGTGAAGGTCGTCAAGAACAAGGTCGCGCCGCCGTTCAAGCAGGCCGAGTTCGACATCCTCTACGGCCAGGGCATCAGCAAGGAGGGCTCGCTGATCGACATGGGTGTCGCCGAGGGCTTCATCCGCAAGTCCGGCTCGTGGTTCACCTACGAGGGTGATCAGCTCGGCCAGGGCAAGGAGAACGCCCGCAAGTTCCTGCTCGAGAACGTCGACATCCGCGACGAGATCGAGAAGAAGATCAAAGAGAAGCTCGGTATCGGCGCCACTGTCGACGCCGACGACGTCGCCCCGGCACCGGTCGAATTCTGATCGGTCCCGCCTGATCCGATATGAACGAGGCATCAAGCCCCGAACGAACGGACCCCGACCGGACGCAGAAAAAGGGACCCAGCGCATGGGACTCCGCACTGCGGCTGCTCGGGGTCCGTGCGCGTTCACGGCACGAAATGCGGGAGCGGTTGACCCGCAAGGGATTCGACACCGACACCGTCGACGAGGTGATGGCGCGGCTCGACAAGCACCAGTTGCTCGACGACACCGACTTCGCCGCGGAATGGGTGCGTTCCCGTTCTCTGAACTCCGGTAAGGGACGCGTGGCGCTCCGTCACGAACTGCGCACCAAGGGGATTTCGGAGTCGATCATCGCCGAGACCCTCGCCGACATCGACCCCGACGACGAACGCGAGATCGCCGCCGGGCTCGTCGAGCGGAAACTGACGCCGGCGGTCGTCGAACGCGTCGTCGCCGATCGTGCCGAACGCGAGAAGACCCTGCGCCGCCTGGCCGGATTCCTTGTGCGGCGCGGCTATTCGCAGTCGCTGGCGTTCGACGTGGTGGGGGAGGCGCTCGGCGCGTTGGACGATGCCTGACGCCTCCCCGTCACGGGATCGCCCGGATCAGAGGAGGTTCTCCGACGCGGCCTGCTCGGTTTTCTCCGGGTCCACGGGTTCGGAGGCCCGACGCCCCTGACGCAGCCGCCGTTCGACGTAGGTCGCCAGGTTCGACAGCCCGAAGTTGATGAGGATCATGATGATCGCCACCACGATCAGCGCCGGGATGTAGTTGCCGTAGCGCGAGGCCGACAGCAGGCCGCTGCGCACGACCTCCGAGTAGCCGATGATGTAGCCCAGCGCGCTGTCCTTCAGTGCCACCACCATTTGCGAGATCAGTGCCGGCATCATCGCGGTGATCGCCTGGGGGAGCAGCACGATCCGCATCATCTGGCTCTTTCGCAGACCCAGCGCCATCGACGCCTCGGTCTGGCCCTTCGGCAGCGAGTTGATACCCGAGCGCAGGATCTCGGCCATCACCGACCCGTTGTAGAGCGTCAGGCCGGTGACGACGGCGGCGAACGCCAGCATCGACGACGGGAAGATCCCGTAGATGGCGAACAGGAACCAGGTGAACACCATCAGGATCAGCACCGGGATCGCGCGGAACACCTCGACGAACACGCCCGACACGGCACGCACCCCAGAGGTGATCCGACAACCGCCCGATGCCGAGCAGGGCACCGAGGATGAGCGAGAGCACGATCGAGACGGCCGCCGCCGCGAGGGTGCGCCACAGGCCGGGCAGGATGTATCCGGTCCAGGTGGACCAGGTGACGAACGGGCTCCACTTCTCGCCGGTGAACTGCTCGTTCGCGGCGAGCACGGCGATCACGTAGATCGCGATCGCCGCGAGGACCGCGATGAACAGGATCGCCGTCAGGCGGTTCCGGGTTCGTGCGCGTGGGCCGGGTGCGTCGTACAGGACAGTCGATTCGGCGCTCATCGTTTCACCGCCAGTCGCTTGGCGAGGTAGCCGAAGACGGCTCCCTCGGTGAGGGTGATGATCATGAAGCCCACGGCGATGACGCCGAAGATCACGAACAGCTGGTCGGAGAAGGTCTCGATCTCGGTCTTCATCAGGGCCGCGGCCTCCGCGACGCCGATGACCGAGGCAACCGTGGTGTTCTTCGTCAGCGCGATGAGCACGCTGCCCATCGGGCCGATGACCGACCGGATGGCCTGTGGCAACACGATGATCCCGAACACCTGGGTGAACGGCATGCCCAACGACCGGGCCGCTTCCGCCTGCCCGAGGGGCACCGTGTTGAAGCCCGAGCGGAGCGTCTCACAGACGAACGTCGACGTGTAGAGGACGAACGCGAGGACCGCGAGCCAAAAGTTGTTGGACTTGATCGTCGGCGCGAAGGTCAGCCCCAGGTTCTGGTACAGACCGATCGCACAGAACAGCACGACGAGCGTCAACGGGGTGTTGCGGACGACGTTCACGTAGACGCTCGCGAAGCCGCGCATCACCGGAACGGGGGAGACCCGCATCGCGGCGAGGATCGTGCCCCAGACCAGTGAGCCGATCGCCGAATAGAAGGTCAACTGGATGGTCACCCAGAAGGCAGGCCACAGCTGGGGGCCCATGCTCTCCCACAGAGAGGCGTCATTCATCGATTACTCCTCTCACTCGAGTCCGGGCGGGCACGGCGTGGACGGTGAGTCGAGGAACTCGAGGTCACCGGGGTCCGGCAGATAGGGGAACTTGGAGTCGGGACGGTCCGCGCGCGCGATGATCTCGTCCACGTACTCGTTGCCGAGAGCCTCGCGCAGGTCGGCGTTCCACGCTGACTCCGCACCCTTGACCGGCTTCAGCATGGCGTCGAGGGCCTTGTTGATCGCATCGACCGCGGCCGTGTCGTTGAGCGCGACACCGACGCCGTAGCGTTCGGTGGAGAACGGGCTGCCCGCCGTTTTCAGCGCGTCCTTGACACAGGCGTCTTTGAGATAGGTCATCTCGACGAGCTTGAACTCGTCCTTCCAGAAGTTGGCGTAGCCGGCCAGGATCGCCTCGTCGGTCGTCAGCGCGTCGACTTTGCCGCGACGGAGTGCCTCGACGCAGGCGGAGTAGGAGTCGTACTCCTGGAGCTGCACCGTCGGCAGCTGAGCCTTCACGTTCTGCGCCGACGTCGAGCCGGTCACCGAACAGAGCTTCTTGCCCTTGTCTAGGTCGGTGAGCTCGTCGATCGAGTTGTCGTCGGCACGCACCATCAGGCCCTGGTAGGTCTGCAGGTACGGTCCGCCGAACGAGACCTTCTTGGAACGGCTGGCGTTGATCGAGTAGGTGGCGGCGATCAGGTCGACCTCGCCGTTGTCGATCATCGCCTCGCGACGGGCCGACGGCGTCTCGCGCCAGGTGATCTCCGGGTGGTCGACCCCCAGGTCGTCGGCGATGGCGTTGACCACGTAGGTGGCCACCGACGCGTCGAAGCCGGTGACGTTACCGTCCGGCTCGTACAGGCCCAGGCCGGGCTGGTCGAACTTGACGCCGAGGACGACCGATCCCTCACGGATCGAGCTCAGCAGGTTGCGGGGTTCGGTGCTGCCGCAACCCGACAGGAGTCCGGCGAGCAGGGCGACGACGGCTACGACCAGTCCGGCGCTGCGCCATCGGGATACCTGCGGGTGCGCGTGGTGTGTTTCCTGACTCATCCGCATCTCAGTGCCCCAGGATCTTGCCGAGGAAGTCGCGTGCCCGGTCGGTCTTGGGGTCGGTGAAGAAGGTGTCGGGTTCGGCGTCCTCGATGATCGCGCCGTCGGCCATGAAGATCACCCGGTCGGCGGCCTTGCGGGCGAAGCCCATCTCGTGGGTGACCACGAGCATCGTCATGCCCTCCTTGGCCAGGGAGACCATGACGTCGAGGACCTCGTTGACCATCTCGGGGTCGAGTGCGGAGGTCGGCTCGTCGAACAGCATGACCTTCGGGTCCATGGCGAGGGAGCGGGCGATGGCGACGCGCTGCTGCTGGCCGCCGGACAGCTGGGCGGGGTATTTGTCCTTCTGGCTGGCGATGCCGACCCGCTCGAGCAGTTCCAGCGCGCGCTTGTTGGCGTCGGCCTTGGACTTCTTGCGCACCTTTGTCGGTGCGAGGGTGACGTTCTCGAGGATCGTCTTGTGGGAGAACAGATTGAAGGACTGGAACACCATGCCGACGTCGGCGCGCAGGCGGGCGAGGTCCTTGCCCTCGGCCGGCAGGAGCTGACCCTCGACACGGATCTCACCCTCGTCGATCGGTTCGAGGCGGTTGATGGTCCGGCAGAGGGTGGACTTGCCCGATCCGGACGGACCGAGGACCACGACCACCTGACCGGCGGGAACCTCGAAGTCGATGTCTTTGAGGACGTGCAGCGAACCGAAGTGCTTCTGCACCCCGCGCATCGCGATCATCGGCTGGGACCCGGGGTCCGCGGACTTGCTCGGCGAAACGGTCATTGAAGAACCCTAACCAAGTTCGTGCCGATCAGCGGTACCGGTTGCGCCGAGTCGGCGATTTGCGTCGGCACCGTACCCTGGTAGGAGTGAGTATCGAGTTGTCGGATCGGCCTGACGAGGCTGCATCAGCCCAGTCAGCCCGCAGCTACCAGGTTCGCACCTACGGCTGCCAGATGAACGTTCACGACTCCGAACGCATCTCGGGCCTCCTCGAGGACGCGGGATATGTGCGTGCCGGTGAGAACGACGACGCCGATCTGGTCGTCTTCAACACCTGTGCCATCCGCGAGAACGCCGACAACAAGCTCTACGGCAACCTGTCGCACCTCGCGCCGGTGAAGTCCCAGCGCCCAGGCATGCAGATCGCCGTCGGCGGCTGCCTCGCGCAGAAGGACAAGGACACCGTCATCGCCAAGGCGCCGTGGGTCGACGTCGTCTTCGGCACCCACAACATCGGGTCGCTCCCGGCGCTGCTTGACCGCGCCCGCCACAACGAGGAGGCGCAGGTCGAGATCCTCGACTCCCTCGAGCGCTTCCCGTCGACGCTGCCCGCCAAGCGCGACTCGGCCTACTCCGGCTGGGTGTCGGTGTCGGTGGGCTGCAACAACACGTGCACCTTCTGCATCGTGCCGTCGCTGCGCGGCAAGGAGGTCGACCGCCGCCCCGGTGACGTGCTCGCCGAGGTCAAGGCGCTCGTCGACCAGGGCGTCGTCGAGGTGACGCTGCTCGGACAGAACGTCAACGCCTACGGCATGTCCTTCGCCGATCCCGACCAGCCGCGCAACCGCGGAGCCTTCGCCGAACTGCTGCGTGCCTGCGGTGACATCGAAGGGCTCGAACGGGTTCGGTTCACCTCACCGCATCCCGCCGAGTTCACCGACGACGTCATCGAGGCGATGGCCGAGACCCCCAACGTGTGCCCGCAGCTGCACATGCCGCTGCAGTCCGGCTCCGACCGCATCCTGAAGGCGATGCGACGCAGCTACCGTCAGACCAGGTTCCTCGGCATCCTCGACAAGGTCCGCGCGGCGATGCCGCATGCCGCGATCACCACCGACATCATCGTCGGGTTCCCGGGGGAGACCGAGGAGGACTTCCAGGCGACCCTCGACGTCGTGGAACACGCTCAGTTCTCCAGCGCCTTCACCTTCCAGTACTCGCCGCGCCCCGGAACCCCGGCCGCGACGATGCCCGACCAGGTGCCCGCCGACGTCGTCGGCGAGCGCTACCAGCGTCTCATCGCGCTGCAGGAACGAATCTGCCTGTCGGAGAACGAATCCCTGACCGGCACCGAGGTGGAGCTGCTCGTCGTCGCCGACGAGGGACGCAAGTCCGCCGAGACCCGGCGCATGACCGGTCGCGCGCGTGACGGGCGCCTCGTGCACTTCGCGCCCGGCGGCACCGCGGGCATCCGCCCCGGCGACGTGGTCCACACCGTGGTCACCGCCGCGGCGCCGCACCACCTGATCGCCGACGCCGGGGTGCTCTCGCACCGCCGTACGCGCGCCGGCGACGCCTACGAGCAGAGCCGCACGCCCACGACCGCCCCCGTCGGCGTCGGGCTCGGCCTTCCGACCATTGGTCCCCCCGTACCCACCCTTGCCTCGGCGTCTGCCGACGCCGGATGCGGTTCCTGCGGTTAGGGCGCGCGCCACACAGACCCCACTCGTGAGAAGAGGCGATCACATGTCCGAGAATCCGGACCGCACACCCGGCGCTTCCGAGAAGGACGCCTTCAAGGAGTACGAACAGGACCTGAGGAAGGCCGAGCGCAAGGTCGCCGGCGAAATCGACCCCGGTGCACGCGCGGTCGTCGTGGCCATCGCCGTCCTGCTGGCCATGGTGTCGCTGGTCCTGCCGCACACCGGCTCGGTGACCGGCCTCGAGGTGCTGTCCTTCGCGCCGGAGGCCGCGGCCGAACGGGTCACCATCGTGTCGAAGATCTTCGTCTATCTGGTCGCGATCTTCGGCATCGTGATCTCGATGCTCGCGCTGCTGACCCGCCGCTGGATTCTGGCGTGGATCGCGCTGTGCGGCTGCGCCATCGCCTGTGTGGCCGGCATGCTCGCCTGGTGGTCGCGCAACACCCCCGGCGTCGGTGGCGTGGAGCCCCCGTCGGGAGTGGGCATCGGTCTGGTGCTCGGCTGGGTCTCGGTCTTCGTCCTGACGTTCCACTGGTCACGCGTGGTGTGGGCGCGCTCGTCGTACCACCTGGCGATGGAGGCCGAGCGTCGCCGCCAGGCCGCCGAACAGGAAGCGTACGCCTCGGCGCTCTACCACAAGGACCCCGAACAGCCGACGTAGTCGGCGGCCCGGGGTCCTCGGGTGGTCGGTTTGGGGTGGGTTCGCTCAGCGGTCGGTGACGGCGCTGTGCGCGGCCTCGGCCCATTCGCGCCACTGCGCGGCCTGTTCGCGCAGCGACGCCGCCTCGCGGTCCTTGCCCTTCTCGGCGGCCTTGCGGGCCTGCTCCTCGAACTGCGCGGCGCGGTCGGCGAACTGGGCCGCTCGCGCCTGGGCCTCCGGGTCGGTGCGTTGCCACTGCGCGTCCTCGGCATCGCGGATGCGCTTCTCGATGGCCCGTGCGCGTGCTTCCAGCGAATGCATCTGGTCGCGTGGGACCTTGCCGATCTCGTCCCACTTGTCGCGGAACGACCGGAACTCGCGACGCGCCGCGTCGAGGTCGGCGGCCGGGTCGATGGCCTTCTCGGCGGCCTCGAGCAGCGCGATCTTGGCGGTCGCGTTGGCCGCGAACTCGGCGTCACGTTCGGAGGTCGCGGCGTTGCGAGCGTTGAAGAAGACGTCCTGGGCTGCCTTGAACCGCTGCCACAGGGCCTCGTCGGTGTCGCGGGGCGCACGACCGGCGGCCTTCCACTCACCCAGCAGTTCGCGGAACCTGGCCGAGGTGGGACCCCAGTCGGTGGACGACGACAGTTCCTCGGCGCGGGCGATCAGCGCTTCCTTGCGTTCCTTCGCCCCGGCGCGCTCGCGGTCGAGTTCGGCGAAATGGGCGCCCCGGCGGCGGTTGAAGGCATCGCGGGCCTTCGCGTAGCGCTTCCACAGGGCGTCATCGGTCTTGCGATCGATGCCCTTGATGGTCTTCCACTCGTCGAGGATCTCGCGGAGTCGATCGCCGGCGCCCTTCCAGTTGGTGGCTTCGGCGCCGATCTGCTCGGCCTCGCCGGCAAGCGTCTCCTTGCGGGCGATGGCGGTGGCGCGGGTCTTCTCGCGCTCGGCGCGCAGCGACTCGGCGACCTCGTCGGCGGAGCCGACGATGGCCTCCAGGCGCTGCTGTAGCGCGGCGACATCGCCGATGACGTGGGCGTTCGGCAGGTCGTCGAGCAGGTGCTTGGCGGCGGCCTGGGCCTTGCGCGGGTCACCGGACCGTGCGCTGAGGCGTTCCTCGAGGATCTCGACCTCGGTGGCGAGGTCGTCGAAGCGGCGCGCGAAGTGGGCGAGACCCTCTTCGATGGTGCCGGCCTGCCACTGGCCGATCTCGCGTTCGCCGTCGGCGGTCTTGAGCCACACCACACCCGAGGAGTCGATGCGTCCGTAGCGGTGCGGATCGCCGGCACTGATGTGCGTGATGACGGGTTCGTGCGGTCCCGGACGCGGGCCCGGCTTGGGGCGCGGACCGGGTTTGGGGCCGGGCGTCGGCGTCGGGACCGGAGTGCTCGTCTGCGGCGCCTCGGTGGCCGTGGAGGGGTCGGTCGGGTGGGTCATCTGCACATGTCCTGCCGCTCAGTGGTGCCGCGCGTCACGGCTGCCGGTCGCTGGGTCGGTTCTCGCGGGGCATCGTAACGTCCCGGCGACAGCCGACAGTACGGATCCATTCAAGCAGTTCAGGCGCGTGTATGTGGCGTGCGCGGCGACTTACCGGGATCCGTGTCGGGGTTCGGGCGTGGGGCACGATGTCTGGTTCGACTAGCGTCGTGGTGTGCTTGCGGCCGTCGTCTTCGTACCGAGTGCCCCGTTGCTGGTACCCGAATTGGCCGGTCCGTCGGCGTTCGACACCGAACCCGTGCGATCGGCGGTGCGGGATGCGCTCGCCGACGTGGCGTCGACCGGGATCGATCGCTGGGTCGTGGTCGGCGCCTCCGACGCCCCGGTGGAGGGTCCGGTGGAGGAGTCGGGGTCGGGCAGTTTCGCCCGGTTCGGGGTCGATGTCCGGGTGGTTGTGAGCGATCGGACCGGCCCCAGGATGAGCCTGTCCGCCCTGATCGGGGCCTGGCTGCGGCAGTGGGCGTCGCTGGGGCAGACGAGCACGTGGATCGTCGGCCGGGAGACCTCGCCCGCCGAGTGCGCGGCCATCGGTGCGGATCTCGCCGCGCGCCTGGGGGAGTCCGCGGAGCGGATCGGACTCCTCGTCGTCGGCGACGGCTCGACCGCGTTGACCCCCAAGGCCCCGGGCGGTGGCCGCCGGGACTCCGCGGTCGCCCTCAACGACTCGATCGTCGCGGCGATCGGCGCTGCCGACATCGCGGCGCTCCTGGACCTCGAAGCCGCTCCCTGCAACACCGAGGGTGTCGGCGGCCGGGTCGCGTGGCAGGTTGCCGCCGCCGCGGTGGAGAGTTGCGGCTCCGGCGTCGTCGCGAAGACGAGCTACGCCGACGCCCCGTTCGGGGTCGGCTACGTCGTCGCCACGTGGACCGTTTCCGGTGACCGGTCATGAGCGACCATCCGGAATTTCGACCGATCATGGTCGTCGGCCCGACTGCGTGCGGGAAATCCGACCTCGCCCTCGATCTCGCCGAGCGGCTCGGCGGGGAGATCGTCAACATCGACGCGATGCAGCAGTACCGCGGTATGGACATCGGGACCGCCAAGGTGCCGTTCGATGAACGCCGTGGCATCCCGCACCATCAGATCGACGTCCTCGACGTGACCGAGGTGGCGACCGTCGCCCGGTACCAGCAGGCCGCGACCGCCGACGTGGAGCGACTCCTCGACGCAGGCCGGATCCCGGTCATCGTCGGCGGCTCGATGATGTACATCCAGGGGTTGCTCGACAACTGGCAGTTCCCGGCGACCGATCCCGAGGTCCGCGGCCGGTACGAGGAGATGCTCGCCGAACGCGGCGTCGCCGAGATGCACCGGCTGCTGGCATCGGTCGATCCCGCCGCGGCCGCAACGATTCTCGACACCGACGGCCGGCGCATCGTCCGCGCGCTGGAGGTCGTCGAACTGACCGGGCAGCCGTTCGCGGCGTCCCAACCGACGATCGGTGAGCCCCGGTGGGGAACCGTGATCCTCGCGCTCGACCGGGAGACCGCCGAACTCGACGACCGGATCGCGCGTCGTACCCGCTTGATGTTCTCCACGGGGCTCGTCGACGAAGTCGAGGCACTGTGTGCGGTCGGACTGCGGGAGGGCCGCACGGCTTCGCAGGCGATCGGCTACAAGCAGGTGCTGGGCGCCCTCGACGGTGAATACGACATGGCCCGGGCCGAGGAACTCACCTTCATCGGCACCCGCCGGTACGTGCGCAGGCAGCGGTCGTGGTTTCGCCGCGATCACCGTGCCGTCTGGCTCGACGCCGCCGCCCCCGACCTCGCCGACCGTGCTCTGGCCGCTGTCTGAGGTCTGAGCGAGAAGTAGTCTGGTGCGCGTGAGTTCACCACAGACCGGTCTGCGCTTCGTCAAGGGTCACGGCACCCAGAACGATTTCGTCGTGCTCGCCGACCCGGCCGCCGAACTGTCGCTCGACGCCGAGATGGTCGCGGCTCTGTGCGACCGGCAGCGGGGCATCGGGGCCGACGGCCTGCTGCGCGTCGCGCGAGCGGGTGCGCTCGTCGAACGCGGTGTTCTCGACGCCCTGCCGGACGGTGTCGCGGCCGACGACTGGTTCATGGACTACCGCAACGGTGACGGCTCGATCGCCGAGATGTGCGGCAACGGCGTGCGCGTCTTCGCCCACTTCGTCCGCGCGACCGGACTCACCGACACGGACACCTTCACGGTGGGCTCGCGCGCCGGGGCCCGGCCGGTGATCATCCACTCCTTCGACGACGTGCATGCCGAGGTCACGGTGGAGATGGGCATCGCCCGCCTCGACGGCACCTCGGTCGTGCGCATCGGCGACGACATCTACCCGGGTGCGAAGGTCGACGTCGGGAACCCGCACCTGGCGTGTGTGGTGGCCGATCTCACCGCCGACGCCCTCGCGGCCGTCGACTTCACCGCGGGCGTGGTCATCGAGGCCGACGACTTCCCGAACGGAGCCAACGTCGAGCTGCTCACCCCGCCGGCCGAGGACGTCGACGGACGTCTGTACGCGCGGATGCGGGTCTTCGAACGCGGCGTCGGAGAGACCCGCAGCTGCGGAACAGGACTGGTCGCAGCCACGCGCGCCGCTCTCGACGCGCGCGGGCAGGACACCGGTGAGCTGCGCATCGGCATCCCGGGCGGCGAGGTCACGGTGACCATTCGGACCGACGGCTCGACCCTGCGCGGCCCGTCGATGCTGGTCGCCGACGGCGTCCTGCGACCCGGCTGGGACCGCTGAGCCGATAATCACGTGCTCGGCACGGGCGGGTCGTGAGACCATGGATCCCGTATGACCGAATCATCAGCACAGATCCTGTCCGACGCGGACCTCGACGATCGCTCCGGTGACCTCCACCGTGACGACGATCCGACCGTCGGCGAACTCCAACTCTCCGAGCGCGCGTCGCTGCAGCGCGTCGCCGGACTCTCCACCGAACTCACCGACGTCACCGAAGTCGAGTACCGGCAGCTCCGCCTCGAGAAGGTGGTCCTCGTCGGTGTCTGGACCGAGGGCAGCGCCGCCTCGGCCGAAGCGAACATGGCCGAGCTCGCCGCGCTGGCGGAGACCGCCGGTTCGCAGGTCCTCGACGCGCTGATCCAGCGCCGGTCCAAACCGGACTCCGCCACCTACATCGGTAGCGGCAAGGCCGAGGAACTCCGCGAGATCGTCCTGGCGACCGGGGCCGACACCGTCATCTGCGACGGTGAGCTCACACCCGCCCAGCTGACCGCGCTGGAGAAGGTCGTCAAGGTCAAGGTCATCGACCGGACCGCACTCATCCTCGACATCTTCGCCCAGCACGCCACGTCCCGCGAGGGCAAGGCGCAGGTCTCGCTGGCGCAGATGGAGTACATGCTCCCGCGTCTGCGTGGTTGGGGTGAGTCGATGTCCCGGCAGGCCGGTGGCCGGGCCGGAAGCAACGGCGGTGTGGGTCT
The DNA here is from genome assembly GCF_038024875.1 of Gordonia rubripertincta. Classification (NCBI taxonomy): domain Bacteria; kingdom Bacillati; phylum Actinomycetota; class Actinomycetes; order Mycobacteriales; family Gordoniaceae; genus Gordonia; species Gordonia rubripertincta. Next base: position 4,400,232 of record NZ_CP136136.1, on the reverse strand, counting down.
GCGTGGTCCCGGTGAGACCAAGATCGAGACCGACCGCCGGCGCATCCGTGAGCGGATGGCCAAGTTGCGCCGCGAGATCCGCGACATGAAGAAGGCGCGCACCACCAAGCGTGCCGCCCGCAACCGTTCGGCGATCCCGTCGATCACCGTCGCCGGCTACACCAACGCCGGCAAGTCGAGTCTGGTCAACGCGATGACCGGCGCCGGTGTCCTGGTGCAGGACGCGCTGTTCGCGACCCTGGACCCGACGACCCGGCGGGCCACGCTCGACGACGGCCGGGCCGTGGTCTTCACCGACACCGTCGGTTTCGTGCGCCACCTGCCCACCCAGCTCGTCGAGGCGTTCCGGTCGACTCTGGAAGAGGTCGTCGACGCCGACCTGCTCCTGCACGTCGTAGACGGATCGGATCCCTTCCCGATGGAACAGATCTCGGCGGTGCGTCAGGTCATCAGCGAGATCGTCGCCGAGGAGAAGGCGGAGGCGCCGCCGGAACTGTTGGTGATCAACAAGATCGACGCGATCGACGGGAACCGGCTCACCGAACTGCGCGGTGCGGTCGGCGCCGACGCGGTGTTCGTCTCGGCACGCACCGGCGAGGGATTGCCCGAACTGTTCGACCGCGTCCGCGAGTTCGTGGGTCGCGAAGACGTCGAGCTCACCATCGAGGTGCCGTTCTCCCGCGGCGACATCGTCTCCCGCATCCACAGCGAGGGCGAGGTCCTCGCCTCCGAGCACACCGAGTCGGGTACGACGATGAAGGTCCGCGTCCCGGCCGCTTTCGCGGGCGAGATCGCGGACCTCACGGTCTAGATCCGGTCAGTCCGCGTCGAGATCGGTCTCGACGAGGGTGGCGATCTTGTCCAGGGCGGCCTGGTCCTCGGCGGTCACCACGACCTTGGTGCCCTTCTCGGCGCCGAGCGTCATGATCATCAGTGCGGAACCGGCGTCGACCGGGTCGCCGCCCTCGAGCGCGAGGGTCACGGTGCTGCCGGTGTCGGCGACGGCCTCGGCGATGATCGTGGCCGGGCGGGCGTGCAGGCCGACGGCCGATCCGACGGTGGCGGTGGTGCTGGGCATGGTGCCTCCTGTGTTGGTTGTTGCGCGTGTGTTGGTGGTTGTTCGTCGGGGTGTGGGTGTTCGGCGGGGTCCGGACTTCAGGCTGCCACGGCCTCGAGGTCGGCCGCCGCGATCTCGCGGGTCCGGCCGAACTGCTTCGCCGCGATCACCACGACCGCACTCAGGACGGTGCCGGCCAGCAGGGCCACGAGGAACAGCCCCCAGTTGTTCATGGCGAAGAAGACGAAGATGCCGCCGTGCGGGGCGCGGAGTTCGACACCGAATGCCATGATCAGCGCGCCGGACAGGGCGCCGCCGGCCATCATCGACGGGATGACGCGGAACGGGTCGGCCGCGGCGAACGGGATGGCGCCCTCGGAGATGAACGACGCGCCGAGAAGCCATGCGGCCTTGCCGTTCTCGCGTTCGGGTTCGGTGAACAGGCCGGGCCGGAGCACTGTGGCGAGCGCGAGGGCGAGCGGTGGGACCATGCCGGCGCACATGACCGCGGCCATGATCTGGAACTGTGCGGGGCCTGCGGTCGCGGCGTCGGCGATACCGGCGGTGGCGAACAGGTAGGCGGTCTTGTTGACCGGGCCGCCGAGGTCGAAGCACATCATCAGGCCGAGCACGATGCCCAGGACGACGGCCGATCCGCCGGACATGCTCTCGAGTCCGGAGTTCATCTGTTCGGTCAGCCAGGCGAGCGGCTTGCCGAGAACCAGGTAGAGCAGGCCGCCGACGATCAGGCTGCCGAACAACGGGATGATCACGACCGGCATCAGGCCCCGGGCCCACTGCGGAACCGGGAGTCGCGAGATCCACAGGCACGCGGCGCCGGCGATCAGGCCGCCGATGAGTGCGCCGATGAAGCTCGCACCGACGGCGAGGGACACGATGCCCGCGACGAAACCGGGTGCGATGCCGGGACGGTCGGCGATCGCGAAGGAGATGTATCCGGCGAGGACCGGGACGGCGAGCCCCATCACCCCCGATCCGATTGCGAAACTCACCGCGCCGAGGTACTGGAGGAGACCCCCGGAGGGGAGATCCCAGAGGCTGTTGTTCAGGGCGATGAAGGCGGCGTCGTTGAGGGAACCGCCGGCATCGAGGGTGCTGTTGGCGATCTCGTAGCCAGCGAGCAGGAAGCCCAGTGCGATGAGCAGACCGCCCGCCGCGACGAACGGGATCATGTAGCTGACACCGGTCATGAGTGCCTGCCGGGTGCGACCGGCCAGTCCGACACCCGACGACGATCCGGACGAGGCGGCGTCGGTGCCTCCGTCGTCGGTTACCCGCGGCGCATCCGGATTCTGCCCGGCGGCAACGGCTTCGGCGATCATCGTGTCGGGTTCGTTGATGGCGCGTTTGACGCCCGAGGCGATCACCGGCTTGCCGTGGAAGCGGCCCTTGCCCTTCACTCCGATGTCGGTCGCGAAGATGACGGCGTCCGCGGATGCGATGACGTCGGGATCGAACGGTGTGGTGGCCGAAGAGCCCTGCGTCTCCACCGCGAAGTCGACCCCGGCCCGTTCGGCGGCGTACTTGAGGGCGTCCGCGGCCATGTAGGTGTGTGCGATCCCGGTGGGGCAGGCGGTGATGGCGAGGATGCGCGGCCGCCTCTCGTCGGACTTCCCGGCGGTCGACTCGGCGCCGCCCGGGGTCTCGGTCGTCGCCGGAGCCGCCGGGGGAGTGGACACCGTCTTCTTGGCGTCGGGGTCGATGGCCTCGGTGACCAGTTCGATGACGCGGTCGTCGGTCTCGGCCTCGCGGAGGGCCGCCACGAAATCGGGGCGGACGAGCGAGCGCGCCAGCGAACTCAGCAGTTTCATGTGCGCGGCCGCACCGCCCTCGGGGGCGGCGATGAGGAAGACGAGATCGGCCGGACCGTCGGGTGCGCCGAAGTCGACCTTGCGGGACAGGCGCGCCATGGCGAGGCTCGCCGACGTCACCGACGCGGTGCGCGCATGCGGGATCGCGATGCCTCCGGGAAGCCCGGTGGCGGACTTGGCCTCTCGTTCGAGTGCCGCTCGGGCCAGGTCGGCCGGATCGGTGGTCCGTCCGGCCGCGGCCAGAGCATCGGCGAGGGTGGTGATGACGGCGGCGGGGTCGGCGCCGGCGTCGACGTCGAGACTCACCGTCTGTGCGGTGATGATCTGCTCGGTCATGGGTTGTCCTTAGGCAGTGGAGGGTTGGTGTGGGGTGGGTACTGGTGCGGGGGTGCGATCGGGGTCATCTCATCGGCCGGCCCCGGAGAGTTCCGTGACCGTGACCCCGGACAGGTCGAGGTGCTCCGGGGTGGGGGAGGCGGTGCCGGCCAGCGCCGCAGCCGCTGCTCCGTAGGCGACGGCCGATCGGAGGCACGCCGGAGCCGAGGCACCGCGCGTCTGGGCGATGAGAAAACCGGCCAGGGACGAGTCGCCGGCCCCGACGGTGCTGCGCGGGACGATCGGTGGTGGGGTCGCGCACCAGGTGCCCGCCGGGGTCACGAGGACGGCGCCCCGTGCACCGAGGGTGGCCAGGACACTACCGCCGATCTGTTCCACGAGGACCCGCGACGCGGCAACGACGGGCCGGAGGTCGTTGCGGGACAGGGAATCACGTAGCTCGGCGGCGTCGGCGCCGGTGAGTTCGGCGAGTTCGTCCTCGTTGGGTTTGACGAGGTCGACACGTCCGCCTGCCACGGCGCGCAACGGCGCCCCCGAGGTGTCCACGGCTACCCGGCATCCGGCGGTGACGAGCGCGTCGGCGATACTCCGGTACCAGTCGTCCGGCACACCGGGCGGAAGCGATCCGCACAGCGTGACCCAGTCCGCGCCGTTCGCGTGGGTGCGGATCAGAGCGGACAGGGACTCGAGCTGAGCCGCGGTCAGGGCCACGCCCGGGGCGTTGACCTTGGTGGTGGTGCCGTCGGATTCGGCGATGGTGATGTTGGAGCGGACCTCGCCGTCGACGGGGACGGCGTCGTAGGGGAGTGCGAGGTCGTCGAGAGCGGCGAGCAGGGGGTCGCCGGCGCGAGCGGGCAGGAGGGCCAGGGTCGAGAGGCCGGCGGCGGCAACGGTGCGGGCGACGTTGACGCCCTTGCCGCCCGGTTCGGCGCGGACGACGCCGGCCCGCTGGACTTCGCCGCGTCGCAGCGGCGTGGCGAGTTCGAGGGTCCGGTCGACGCTCGGATTTGCGGTGACGGTGAGGATCACGCGATCACGACCTCGACGCCGCGGGCGGACAATGCGGCGGAGAACCGCGGATCGATGCCGGAGTCCGTGATGAGGACATCGATGTCGTCGATGCCGGCGAATCCGGATAGTTCCTCGCGCTCCATCTTCGAACTGTCGGCGAGGACGACCACGCGTCGTGCCGCGGCGACCATCGCTGCCTTCACCGCCGCCTCGTCGGGATCGGGGGTGGACAGTCCGTGTGCCTCGCTCAGTCCGTTGGTGCCGATGAACGCGGTCGTCACGCGGAGACGTCCCAGGGCGGCGACGGTCTCGGCGCCGACCGTCGCCTGGGTGAGCCCGCGGACGCGACCGCCGAGGGCGTGGAGACCGTCGGCGTGGTGTCCGGCGAGCAGCCCGGCGATCGGGAGGCTGTTGGTGATCACCGTGAGGCCGCGGTCGCGCGGCATGGCCTCGGCGGCCCGGAAGGTGGTGGTACCTGCGTCGAACAGAACCGATCCGCCGTCCGGCGGGAGGAAGCGGAGAGCGGCACGGCCGATGGCCGCCTTCTCCTCGGTCTGTTCCGTCTCGCGTTCGGCGATGCCGAGTTCGCCGATCACGCGCAGGACCTCGGGGCGGACGGCACCGCCGTGGACGCGCTGCAGGAGCCCGCCGCGTTCGAGGACCGCGAGGTCGCGGCGGACGGTCTCACTGGTCACGTCGAATTTCGCGGCGAGCTCGGCGACCGAGGCGCGCCCTGCGACGCGAACCTCCTCGGCGATGGCCTGCTGTCTCTCCTCGGCGTACACACCGGCTCCGTTCTGATCGTTCCCGCGGCTTGTTCCCGAGGCCCTGGTCGGGCCGGCGAATGTGGGAACATGTGGCTTTGCGTGTTGTAGTTACTGTGTTTACGCCTGTTTGTGTTGACAAGTCAAGAAGAATTTGTAACCGTGGTCACATGACGCAGATTCTGACGGGGACGCCGGTCGTCGGTGGTGTGGCTCTCGGGCCCGCACTCTGGCCGGGCCGCCGACCCGACCACTCCGCAGAGGCGCTGGGCGCAGGCATCGAGATCGCCGAAGACCTCCGCGCCGACGAGGCCGAACGGTTCACCGCCGCCGCGGCGGCGGTCGCCGCGCGCCTGCGTGAACGTGCATCGCAGAACACCGGCGTCGCCGCCGAGGTACTCGCCGCCACCGCCGGGCTCGCCGAGGACCGCGGGTGGATCGGTGCCGCCTCGGGACTCATCGCCAAGGGGGCCTCGGCGCCGTCGGCCGCTGTCGCCGCCACCGAACAGTTCGCCGCCGTGTTCACCAAGCTCGGTGGACTCATGGCCGAGCGCGTCACCGACCTCAACGATGTCCGCGACCGCGTCCTCGCCGAACTGTTGGGCCTGCCCGAACCCGGCGTGCCCACGCCGGACGTGCCCTCGGTCCTCCTCGCCGACGACCTCGCGCCCGCCGACACCGCGGGTCTCGATCCCGCCACCACCATCGCACTGGTCACCCGCTTGGGCGGGCCGACCAGCCACACCGCGATCATCGCCCGGCAGCTCGGCATCCCGTGTGTCGTCGCGGTCCCCGATCTCGCCGGGATCAGTTCGGGCACAGTGATACTCGTGGACGGAACGACCGGTGAGATCGTCGTGGAACCCGACGACGCCACAGCCCGCGCCCGTGTCGACGAGCACACGCGTCAGGCGGCCCTGGTCGCCGGCTGGTCGGGTCCGGGCCGCACCGCCGACGGCGTGGAGGTGGCGATCCTGGCCAACGTCGCCGACGGGTCGTCGGCCCGCGCGGCCACCGACCATCCGGTGGAGGGCGTCGGACTGTTCCGCACCGAACTGGCCTTCCTCGAACGGGCCGACGAACCGTCGGTGGAGGAGCAGGCGGACATCTACCGCGAGGTGCTCGACGCGTTCGGTGGCCGCAAGGTCGTCATCCGCACCCTCGACGCCGGCTCGGACAAGCCGCTGCGCTTCGTCAACCAGCCCGAGGAGCCCAATCCGGCGCTGGGCGTACGGGGCGACCGGATCGCCTTGGCGCACCCCGAGATCCGCGCCCACCAGCTCGACGCGATCGCGCGCGCCGCCGACGGCTCCGAGACGAGCCCCTGGGTCATGGCACCGATGATCGCGTCACCGTCCGAGGCGGCCGCTTTCGCCGCACAGGTGCGCGAACGGGGGCTGACCGCCGGGGTGATGATCGAGGTCCCCGCCGCCGCGATCCTCGCACCCGCGATCCTGGCCGAGGTCGACTTCGTCTCGATCGGCACCAACGACCTCACGCAGTACACGATGGCCGCCGACCGGATGTCGGCCGATCTCGCTTCGCTGACCGATCCGTGGCAGCCGGCCGTCCTGCATCTCATCGCGACGGTTGCGCGGGCCGGACGGGATCAGGGGAAACCGGTCGGCGTGTGCGGCGAGGCCGCGGCGGACCCGATCCTCGCCTGTGTACTGGTCGGGCTCGGGGTGACCTCGTTGTCGAGTGCTCCGGTGGCGGCCGCTGCGGTCGGCGCCCGGCTCGCCGGTGTGTCGCGCGCGACCTGCGAAAACGCGGCCGCAGCCGCGCTCGCCACCGCCGATCCGGCTGCGGCTCGCGCGGCGGCCGCCGCGGTTCTCGAGAACGAAGAGGTCAGATCCGCCGCATCACGGTGACGACCTTGCCGAGGATGACGGCCTCGTCGCCCGGGATCGGGTCGAACAGCTCGTTGTGCGGCATCAGCCAGACATGACCCTTCTGGCGCTTGAAGGTCTTCACCGTGGCCTCGCCGTCGATCATCGCGGCCACGATGTCACCGTTGTCGGCCACGTTCTGCTGGCGGACCACCACCCAGTCGCCGTCGCAGATCGCGGCGTCGATCATCGACTCGCCGACGACCTTCAGCAGGAACAACGAGCCCTCGCCGACCAGCTCGCGGGGGAGCGGGAACACGTCCTCGACTGCTTCTTCCGCGAGGATCGGGCCGCCGGCGGCGATCCGGCCGAGGACCGGCACGAAGGTGGGCTCGGGTAGCGCACCACCGGTCGGCGAGGTGGGCGTCGGCGGCTCACTCGGCGCGATGTTGACCGCGCGCGGACGATTCGCGTCGCGCTTGAGCAGGCCCTTGCGTTCGAGGGTCCGTAGCTGATGGGCGACGGAGGAGGTCGAGGTGAGACCCACCTCGTCGCCGATCTCGCGGATGCTGGGCGGGTAACCGCGTTCGCGCACGGATTTGCGGATCACCTCGAGAACTCCGCGCTGCCGCGGCGTCAGCGAGGCCTCGGCCGCCGCCATGTCTGCCGGGGTGACGGGCTCGTCGGCGCCCCGCGCTCCGGTGCGCTTACCGCCGTCATCGCTCATGATCGGGCTTCCTCTCGATTTCCGAACGTGCTGGTAGATCGCTTGTCTGCCGACGACCCTAGCCCAGAATGCCGGCCGCATCAAACATTTGTTCGACGTGTCGCGAGACAATTGTCGGAGTGCCGTGCTACAAATCGAACATCAGTTCATCGAACAGGTGATCGACACTCGAACAGTTCGAACGCCGACGACGCAGTCGGACGCCCGGACGGAGTTCGACCGGAAACACGGAGGGCACCATGCGCACCGCCACTCTCATCGACCCCGTCCGCTCCACCGATCCGGCCCGCGGTGACGTCCTGGAACGTCCGCGCCCGATGCGCCGCGGCGATGGCCGCCGCCCCGTCGACGGCCGTCCGGTGCCGGAGTCGGCGGTCCGGGTCCGTCGGGTCGCCTCCACCCAGTGCGCCTCGCCGGTCGGTATGCGCGGCCGTGCACCGGTCGTGCCGGTGTCGCGCCCCGCGCAGCCCGCACCCTCGGCCGTCATCCGGCGGCGGCGACGCACGGCGACGGCCATCCTCGCCGGCGTCGGACTCGCGCTGGCCGTGTGGGTCATCGCGGTCGTCGGGCAGAACTACGCCGCAACGGTCACACCGTCCTCGGTCGGCACCGAGGTCGTGCACGTGCGCTCGGGCGACTCGCTGAGCACCATCGCGTCGCGCGTGGCTCCGGAGATGCCGCGTGAGGCAGTCGTCGACGAGATCATCCAGCTGAACGACCTCCCGTCGAGCGGCCTGCGCGTCGGCCAGCCGCTCCTCGCCCCCCGGTACCACTGAGCGCGGGCGGTATCCTCGATGTCACAGGGACCGGCCGACTACCGGCCTGGCATGCGGCCCGGCTGCATCAGAGTGTCCCGTGACCTGCGTGAGGATACGATGCGCTGCCCCTTCTGCAAGAACGACGACACCAAGGTCATCGACTCGCGTGTCGCTGATGAGGGGCAGGCCATCCGGCGCCGCCGCTCCTGCGTGGAGTGTGGGCGACGCTTCTCGACCGTGGAGAGCGCTGTGCTCGCGGTGGTCAAACGCAACGGCGTGACCGAACCGTTCAGTCGCGAGAAGGTGATGAGGGGAGTCCGGCGCGCATGCCAGGGACGCCACGTCGCCGAGGACGCACTGGCCCAGCTGGCCCAGCAGGTCGAGGACACGGTACGTGCCAGCGGGTCGGCCGAGATCCCCAGCAACGAGGTCGGACTCGCGATCCTCAAACCGCTGCGCGACCTCGACGAGGTCGCATACCTGCGTTTCGCGTCGGTGTACCGCTCGTTCGACTCGGTCGAGGACTTCCAGCGCGAGATCGACGACCTCCGAGCCGCCTCAGCCGAGTCGGTCAAGAGTTCGTAGAACCCGCTTCTCCGACACCGGGTAGGCGGTGCCGAGCCGCTCGGCGAACAATCCCACCCGCAGCTCCTCGACGAGCCACTGTGCCTCGTCGTTGACGGCCGCCTTCCGGTGCTCGGGAACCTGAGTCAGTCTCTGCGCCCACCGCTCGGTCACCCGGTCGACGACGGCGACTCCCGCCTGATCCCGGGCCGCGGAGGCCGGCAGTGCCGTCAGCCGGGCTTCGGCCGCCGCGAGATAACGCGGCACGTTCTCCAGATGTCGCCGGGCGGTGGCGGCGACGAATCCGTCGAAGACGAGATTTTCCAGCTGTTCGGCGACGTCGTCGGCCGCGAGCGAACCGGCGTGACGGTCGATCGCGGCGCGTACCGGCGCCACCCAACCAAAGGATTCGACCGCGAGCGAGAAGTATTCCGGCGCCGCTTCGGAGATCCGCGGCCGCAACTTCTCCGTAAGCGCGCTGAATGCCTCGGGTGAACGCACCGCGGACAGAGTTGCGGCGTCGAGGCCCGCGACGACATCGCGGATGGCACGGCGTGTGCAGTCGGCCAGCAACGCATCGAGGTCCGAGTAGGGGCTCTGACTCAACGCGAGTCGGCCCGCCGCCCCCAGCGAGCCGGCGACGCGTCGGTGCAGGGGTGGGATCGCGAGGTCGAGCAGTGCGACGATCCCTCTCTCCGCCAATCGATCACGGGTCTGCTCCGACGCGGCGTCGATCACGACCACCCCGCGGGTCCGCCCGGCCTCGTCGGTGATCGCGTCGATGGTCGGGTAGCGGGTGAGTCGTTGACCGGCGATGTCGACTGTCCGTTGTGCGGCGAGGGTCCCGATTCCGTCGTCGGTCCAGGTGCGATACAAGGTGCGCTTCACCGTCTTCGTGGCGGCAGGGGTGCCCGCACGCTGGAGCTCGGCGATGGAATCGGCCCGCGCGGTGATGTTCCCGGCGTCATCGACCACGGCGAAATGCATCTTGAGGTGGGCCGGAATCCGGTCGACGTCGAAATCGGCTGCGGTGACCGTCATCTGAGTGATCGTGGAGAGTTCGCGCGCGAGTCCGACCGTGAGTGGCTCGCTGCGCGGCGTCAGACGGGCCAGGGCCAACTCGGCGAAACGCTGTGCCGGGGACATGGACTTGCGCAGCCGTTTGGGCAGCGACTTCACCAGTGCCGTGGCCAGTTCCGTCCGCATGCCGGGCACCGACCAGTCGAATCCCGCCGAGCGCACGTGGGGGAGCAGTGCGCGCGGGATGATCACGGTGACACCGTCATCGGGTGCACCGGGTTCGAACCGGTAGCGGAGTTCGAGTCGGGTGTCGCCCTGTTGCCAGGCACCCGGGTAGTCGGTGGGCGCGGCCTCGGTGCTCGCCGCCACGTCCTCGGGCTTGAGGTCGAGCAGAGCCTCGTCGGAGCGTCGGGCCTTCTTCCACCACGTGTCGAAGTGCCGAGCGGAGGTGACCTCGGTTCCGACGCGCTTGGCGTAGAACTCGAACAGCTGATCCTCGGTGATCACCAGTCCACGTGTGCGCATGCGGTTCTCGACGTCGGAGGCGGCGTCGAGCAGGGCGCGGTTGCGTTCGAAGAACGGGTGCTGCGTACGCCAGTCGCCCTCGACGAGGGCATGGCGGATGAACAGTTCGCGGGAGACGACCGGGTCGATCGGCCCGTAGTCGACGCGACGACGCGCGACGAGGGTCACGCCGTACAGCGTGACCCGTTCGTAGGCCATCGCGGCACCGCGCTTCGACGACCAGTGCGGCTCGCTGTGCGTGCGCTTGACCAGATCGCCGGCGAGCTTCTCCGCCCACAGCGGATCGATCCCGGCGACGGTGTGTGCGAACAGTCGCGAGGTCTCGAGGACCTCCGCGGCCATGATGAACGGCGGCGGCTTCTTGGCGAGCGGCGACGCCGGGAAGATCATCAGCGTCGTGTTTCGCGCCCCGGTGAACTCGCGGCCCTCGGTGTTGCGCGCGGCGATGTTCGACAGCAGGCCCGAGAGGATCGCGCGGTGGACCGCGTCGGCGTCGACCTCGGGGAGGTCGGAACCGGCCGGGTTCACCGGCCAGTCGAGATCCTTGACGATCTCGGTGAGCTGCCGGTGCAGGTCCCGCCACTCCCGGATGCGCAGGAAGTGCAGGAACTCCCGTTCGCACATCCGCCGGAACCTGCTGCCGGACAACTCCTTGCGCTGTTCCTCGAGGTAGCGCCACAGCTCGACATAGGACAGGAAGTCCGACTGCGGCACGACGAAGCGACGGTGGGAGGCATCCGCGGCCTCGCGGTGTTCGGCGGGACGTTCGCGGGGATCGGGGAGGGACATCGCGGAGGCGATGACGAGCAGGTGGTCGAGGCAGCCGAGCTCGCGGCCGGCGATCAGCATCCGCGCGACCCGCGGATCGACGGGGATGCGGGACATCGAGCGCCCGACGGGGGTGAGGCGCGGCGGGCCGCCCTCCCGGCTCACGGTGATCGCGCCGAGCTCGGTCAGCACGCCCATGCCGTCGCGGATCGCGCGCTCGTCGGGTGGCTGGACGAACGGGAAGTCCGCGATCTCACCGAGTTTCAGTGAGGTCATCTGGAGGATGACGGCGGCGAGGTTGGTGCGCAGGATCTCCGGATCGGTGAACGCGGGGCGGGCGTCGAAGTCGTTCTCGCTGTAGAGCCGGATGCACACACCGGGGGCGACGCGACCGCATCGGCCGGCGCGCTGTCGGGCGCTGGCCTGCGAAACGGGTTCGATGGGAAGCCGATTGACCTTGGTGCGGGTCGAGTACCGGCTGATGCGGGCCGTGCCGGTGTCGATGACGTAGCGGATGCCGGGAACGGTGACCGAGGTCTCGGCGACGTTGGTGGCCAGCACGATCCGGTGACCGTTCGACGGGGCGAAGACCTTCTGCTGGTCGGCGATCGAAAGCCGCGCGAACAGCGGGACGATCTCCGCACCGCCGTTGCGTCCCGTTCCCGTGCGCCGCTTCAACGCATCCGCGGTCTCGCGGATGTCGCGCTCGGTGGGTAGGAACACCAGGATGTCGCCGCGGCCACCGGCCCACAGCTCGTCGATCGCGGCGTCGATGCCCTGGATCTGGTCGAGGTCGGCGTGCTCGCCGCCACCGGTGTCGTCGCCGCTGTCCGGGCGCTCCTGCAGACTCAGCGGCCGGTACCGGATCTCCACGGGGTAGGTACGACCGGACACCTCGATGACCGGAACCGACGTCTCCGGCGTGCTGAAATGCCGTGCGAAACGGGCGGGTTCGATCGTCGCCGAGGTGATGATCACCTTCAGATCCGGTCGTTGCGACAGCAGTCGACGCAGATAGCCGAGGATGAAGTCGATGTTGAGGCTGCGCTCGTGGGCCTCGTCGATGATGAGGGTGTCGTAGCGGCGCAGCATCGGATCGGTGGCGATCTCGCGGAGCAGGATTCCGTCGGTCATCACGCGAATCAGGGTGTCGGCGCCCGAGCGGTCGGTGAACCGGACCGAATAGCCGACCGCGTCACCGAGTTCGGTGTCGGTCTCATCGGCGATGCGTTTGGCCACCGAGCTCGCCGCGATTCGACGCGGCTGGGTGTGCCCGATCGTGCCGCGGATGCCGCGGCCGAGTTCGAGACAGATCTTCGGCAGCTGCGTGGTCTTACCGGAACCGGTCTCGCCGGCGACCACCACGACCTGGTGGTCCCGGATCGCGTCGGCGATCTCCTCGCGGGCGGCCGAGACGGGGAGTTCGTCGGGGAAGCGCAGCGCCGGCACGGTGGCCCGTCGACGGTCGACGCGGCGTCGCGCCTTCTCGACATCGGCGACGAGTTGTTCCCATTTCCGTGGGTCGGGGGTGCGGCCGAGTCTGTCGACGCGGCGACGCAGACGGTGGGCGTCGAGGATCGCGACCTCGTCGAGCGAACGGAGCAGTTCGGGACGGGAGATGCCGGGCTGAGGATCTCGCGGGGCTGGATCTGGGGACTCGACCGACATGATGACTCCAGGATATGGGTCGATGCGGGGAGCACTCACCTCGCCCGGCATCATGGGGGGCATGTCTGAAAATTCTGGTGCTCTGTGGCACGGCTTCGCCGACATGGGTGCGGTGACCGCGAGTGGCCCCTTCGTCGTGACCAAGGGCGAGGGGACCCGTATCTGGGACCGCGACGGCAAGGAATACATCGACGCGACCGCCGGTCTCTGGTTCACCAACGTGGGCCACGGCCGCACCGAGATCGCCGACGCGGTCTCGCGCCAGCTCGGCACCATCGCGCACTACTCCAACTTCGGTGACATCGCGAGCGACGTCACGCTGCAGCTCGCCGACGAGCTGGCGGCCATCGCACCGGTGCCCGGGTCGAAGATCTTCTTCACCTCGGGCGGCAGCGACTCGATCGACACCGCGGTCAAGCTGGCCCGTCGCTACTGGGTCGAGCAGGGCAAACCCGCCAAGCGCGTCGTCGTCAGCCGCACCAAGGCCTACCACGGCATGCACGCCGCGGGTACGTCGCTGGCGGGCATCCCGCTCAACCACGACGGCTACGGCGAGCTCATGCACGACGTGCAGAACGTCGACTGGGACGACGCGAAGAGCCTGCTCGGTCTCGTCGAGCGGGTCGGCGCGGAGAACATCGCCGCCTTTTTCTGCGAGCCGATCATCGGCGCCGGTGGCATCTACCTGCCGCCGGACGGATACCTCGACGAGGTCCGCGCGATCTGCCGCGACCACGACATCCTGTTCGTCGTCGACGAGGTCGTCACCGGCTTCGGCCGTATCGCCGGCGACTCGTGGTTCGCCTCGGCGCGCTTCGACCTGCAGCCGGACATGATCACCACCGCCAAGGGCCTCACCTCCGGCTACGTGCCGATGGGTGCGGTGTTCATCGCCCCGCGCGTCGCCGAGCCGTTCTTCGCCGGCGGCGTCTGGTGGCGTCACGGCTACACCTACGGCGGTCACGCGGCAGCCGCGGCGGCCGCCCTGGCCAACCTGGAGATCATCCGCCGGGAGAATCTTCTCGCCGAGGCATCACGCCTCGAGGGCGACCTGGCGACGGCGCTGGCCCCGCTGGCCGACCTCGACGCGGTCGCCGAGGTGCGCACCGGCCTCGGTGCCGTCACCGCGGTCCAGCTCGCCGACCCGGCCACCGCCCCGGCCGCGGTCCTGAAGCTGCGCGAGCACGGTGTCAGCACCCGTGCCGCTGGCCAGGGCGCGCTGCAGATCTCGCCCTCGTTCGTCATGACGACCGACGAGGTCGGCGAGATGGCCGACCGCATCCGTGCCGCTCTGAGCTGACGAGCCGAACACTGTCGAACACGACGAAGCCCGGCTGCCGAGAGGCAGCCGGGTTTCGTCATATGTGTTGCGCGATCAGGCGTTCGCGAGCACCTCGGTGGTGGCGATGGCCTGGGCAACGCCGGTCACGATCGAGGCGACCTTGAGGGCCTCGAAGATGGCCTCGCGCTCGACGCCGGCCTCACGCAGGGTGTTCTCGTGGGCGGCGACGCAGTGGCCACAGCCGTTGATCGAGGACACGGCGAACGACCACAGCTCGAACGCGGCCTTGTCGACACCGGGGTTGCCGATGATGTTCATCCGCAGGCCGGGACGCAGGTCGTCGTACTTGCCGTCGAGGAAACCGCGACCGCGATAGAACACGTTGTTCATGCCCATGATCGACGCGGCGCCGAGTGCGGCGTTGTAGGCCTCGGCCGACAGGATGTCAGCGGCCTCGTCGGCGATCTCGGAGAGCACCTTGGCACTCTTGGTGGCGGCTGCGGTCGACAGCAGGGTCCCCCACAGCTGCTCCTCGTTCAGCGCGGTGGTGCGGCTGATCGAACCGAGGTTGAGCTTGAGGTCCTTCGCGTACTCCGGAAGGGCTTCCTTGAGATTGTCGATGCTCATCGTGATCTCCTTCTCTAGACGCCCGAGGTCATGAGCTCGCCGGCGTTGATCGTCGGGTCGCCCTTCTTCCAGTTGCAGGCGCACAGCTCGTCGGACTGCAGGGCGTCGAGGACGCGCAGCACCTCGTCGACGTTGCGGCCAACGGAGCCTGCGGTGACCGAGACGAACTGGATCTCGTTGTTCGGGTCGATGATGAAGGTGGCGCGGTCGGCGACCCCATCGGCGTTGAGAACGCCAGCGGCGGTGGCCAGCTCGCGCTTCAGGTCGCTCATCATCGGGAACGGCAGGGTCTTCAGGTCCTCGTGCTGTGCACGCCACTGGAAGTGGACGAACTCGTTGTCGACCGAGGCGCCGAGCACCTGGGTGTCACGATCGGCGAACTCGTCGTTCAGCTTGCCAAAGGCGGCGATCTCCGTCGGGCACACGAAGGTGAAGTCCTTCGGCCAGAAGAAGACGACGCGCCACTGACCGGGGTGGTCGTCGGAGGTGACGGTGGTGAAGTAGTCGTCGGGCTGCTGGGCGTTGACCTTGCTGAGGTCGCCACCGATCACGGCGGTGAGGTTGTAGGCGGGGAACTGGTCACCGATGGTGAGCAGGGCCATGTATCGCTCCTTCAGCTGAGGGGGATGTACCGAAATTGCGCGCGAAAGACTTTCGCGACGTACGAGTACTATCGTGCCGGAAAATCGGCAAAAGCGAAACGTGATTAGTAGCACTACACTGATAACCATGCCCGATAAAACTTATCAGCCCACCATCGCCGGTCTGCGCGCGTTCGTGGCACTTGCCCAGCGCAGGCATTTCGGGTCCGCCGCGGCGGACCTGGGAGTGAGCCAGCCGTCGCTGTCGCAGGCCCTGTCGGCGCTGGAGACCGGTCTCGGCGTCACGCTCGTCGAGCGGACGACGCGTCGGGTCCTGCTGACCCAGGACGGCGAGGAACTGCTGCAGCGAGCGATGGCGGCAGTGGATGCCGTCGACGAGTTCACCGCCGCGGCCGCGGGTGCCGGCCAGCCGCTGCACGGTGCGATCCGGCTCGGGGTCATCCCGACGGTCGCGCCGTACGTGCTGCCCGCGGTGCTGCGCGGACTCGCCGAGCAGCTGCCGGACCTGCGACCCCGCGTCGTCGAGGAACAGACCGGGCGGCTCGTCGAACAGCTGCGGGGCGGCACCCTCGACGTGGCACTCCTGGCACTGCCGCTCGACGTGCCCGGGATCGCCGAAGTTCCGCTCTACCGTGAGGATTTCGTCCTCGCTCTGCCGGCCGGGCACGCTCTCGCCGGCAAGCGGCGGGTGGACCCGAGCGCACTGGCCGACCTGCCGCTGCTGCTCCTCGACGAGGGTCACTGCCTGCGGGATCAGGCGCTGGAGGTGTGCGCGCTCGCCGGGGTCCGGCCCGACCTGGGGCAGACGCGCGCGGCGTCGCTGACGACGGCCGTGCACTGCGTCGTCGGTGGGCTCGGGGTGACCCTGATCCCGCAGACCGCAGTCGCCTCGGAGACGGCGTCGGGGGACCTGGCGATCGCCACGTTCGCTTCGCCGCGGCCGGGCCGTCAGATCGGGGTCGTCTTCCGCCGCTCCGCGCGTCACGACGAGGCGTATCGGCAGCTCGCGGCTCTCATCTCGGAGATCGTCGCCGACACCGGCGCGGTGACGCCGGTGTGAGGGCTCAGACCTCCGCCGCCTGGGCGGCGAGTGCCTCCCACTCGTCGACGAGGCTCGAGTCGACCTCGCGGACCATGGTGCCGAGATCGGCCACGATCTGTTCGATCTCCGGCGTCACCGCACTGGTCGGAACGCCTTGGCGCAGAACCCGATAGCAGTCGGACAGGTACCGCAGCACCACACCCTCGCTGCGGGCGAGACCGTAGGCGGAGATCAGCTCGGTGAAGGTCATCGCCTTCTCCAGCATCTCGCGGAGCACCGACTTCGGGTTGGGCGGGAACGACGCCACCCAGGGGTGGCCGCGCCGGTAGATCTCGAAGGCGCCGAAGATCTCCTCGAAGAGCGGCTGCGGCCAGGTGATGTCCTCGAGCCGCGTCATCCGTTCCTCGTACTCGATGCCGTCGGCCTTCATCTCGGCGATCGCCGCATCCCGGGCGACCTTGCGCTGGGCGAGCAGCAACGGCCGCGGGTTCTCCAGCGTCGACTCGAGAATCGAGATGACATCGAGGGCGTAGGTGGACGATTCGGGGTCGAGGATCTCGAAGGTGGCCATCGCGAACGCCGACAGCGGGTTGGTCAGCGCGAAGTTCTCCGGCATGTCCACGCTGAGGGCGATGTGCCGGCCGGTCTCGTCGGGCTCGTCGAGCTGTACGACGATCCCGGCGTCGCGCAGGCCGCGGTAGAGCTCGATGGTGTGTTTGATGTGGCGTAACTGCCGATCGCGCGGTTCGTGGTTGTCCTCGAGCAGGTGCCGGATGGCGGCGAAACAGTCTCCGGGACGGCCGAGCACCTCGAGCAGCATCGCGGTGGTCATCTGGAAATGCGACCGCAGCGGCTCGTCGGGCGCGTCGATCAGTTGGGTGAAGGTCTTCTCGCCCCACGACACGAAACCCTCGGGAGGCTTGCGACGCACGAGTTTTCGCAGCTTCTTCGGATCGTCGCCGGCCTTGGCGACGGCTCGGGCGTTCTCCACGTCGTGCTCGGGCGCCTGGGCGACCACGTAGCCGACGGTGTCGAACCCGGCCCGGCCGGCGCGACCTGCGATCTGGTGGAACTCACGCGCCCGCAGGCGACGGACGCGGCGGCCGTCGTACTTGCTCAACCCGGCGAACAGCACCGTGCGGATCGGCACGTTGATGCCCACGCCGAGGGTGTCGGTGCCGGCGATCACCTTCAGGAGTCCTTGCTGCGCAAGGCGTTCGACGAGGCGACGATAGCGGGGGAGCATCCCGGCGTGGTGGACGCCGATGCCCGAACGCAGCAGCTTCGACAGGGTGTTGCCGAAGCCGGTGGAGAAGCGGAAGTCGCCGATCGCCTCGGCGATCGCGGCCTTCTCCTCCTTGTCGCAGATCTTCACGCTCAGCAGTGCCTGGGCTCGTTCGACGGCGGCGGCCTGGGTGAAGTGCACGACGTAGATCGGTGCGCGACCACGGTCGACGAGGTCGGCGATCGTCTCGTGGATCGGGGTCATCGAGTAGTCGTGGACAAGGGGCACGGGCCGCTGGGCGCCGGTGACCTCGACCGTGTCCCGGCCGGTGCGGCGCGCGAGGTCGTCGACGAAGAACGAGACGTCGCCGAGGGTCGCCGACATCAGCAGGAACTGTGTGGAGGGCAGTTCGATGAGCGGGACCTGCCATGCCCAGCCGCGGTCGGGTTCGCCGTAGTAGTGGAACTCGTCGGCCACCAGCGTGCCGATGTCGCTGCCGCCGCCGGCCGCGAGGGCGAGGTTCGCCACGATCTCGGCGGTGGCGCAGACGATCGGGGCATCCGGGTTGACCGACGCGTCACCGGTCAGCAGGCCGACCTGATCGGCGCCGAACATCCCGCACAGCTCGAAGAACTTCTCGCTGACGAGGGCCTTGATCGGCGCGGTGTAGAAGGCCCGCTCGCCCCGGCAGCGCGCGAAATACAGTGCGCCGGCGGCCACGAGCGACTTCCCCGAACCGGTCGGGGTCGCCAGGATGACGTGGCTGCCGGCGAGCAGCTCGAGCAGTGCCTCTTCCTGGTGTTCGTACAGGTCGAGGCCGCGCCCGCTCCACCACTGTGTGTAGGTGTCGAGTGCCTGGTCCTCGTCGTCGACGGGCACCAGGGCCGTCGGGCTCGCGGTCAGATCGACGATTGCGGTCCCTCGTCTCCGGGCTCGTCGTCCTTCGACTGCTCGGCCACCTGCTCGGCCAGGAACCGCTCGAGTTCGGCGCCCAGTTCGTCGCCGCTGGGCAGCGACTCCTCGGCGGCCAGCAACGACGCGCGCTCCTCGGCGGCCTGGGTGAAGGTGTCGTACTGGGTCTCCAGCGCGGCGACGACCGACTCGATCTCGGAGTTGCCCTCGACCTCGGTGTCGACCTGGGCACGCACCTTCTCCGCGGCGCTCTCGAGCGCGGCGAGCGGCAGGTCGAGACCGGCCAGCTCGGCGACCGCGGACAGGAGCCGCGCGGAGGCCGCCGGGTAGTTCGTCTGCGCCAGGTAGTGCGGCACGTGGACCGACAGGCCGGAGGCCCGGTAGTCGTGCTCACCCATCCGCAGTTCGAGCAGCATCGAGGCGCTCGCGGGCAGCTTCATCGCCGAACCCCAGCGGGGGAGGTCGCCGAGGGCGTCGGGGTCGCTGCCGTGCGCGGTGATCGACGGCGGACGCGTGTGCGGCACGGCCATCGGGATCGCGTTGAGTCCGATCACATCGGTGACGCCCAGCCGGTCGGACAGGCGGCGCACCGCGTCGACGAACTGCTCCCACCGCAGATCGGGTTCGGCGCCGGCCAGCAGCAGGAAACCCTTGCCCGAGTTGTCGCGGATCGCGTGCAGGGTCAGCGCCGGCATCTCGACCTCGGTGAAGGTCTCACCGCTGAACGAGATCGTCGGGCGGCGGGAGCGGTAGTCCATCAGCTCGTCGGACGAGAACGTCGCGACCAGTTCCGACTCCAGGCTGTCCCGGAGGTGGGCGGCCGCGAGGGCGACAGCGTGGCCCGCGTCGGCGAACCCCTCCAGGGCATGGATCAGAACCGGACCCGTGCCGTCGGCGCGGGTGACCTGCGGAGCGGGAAAGGCGAGTTCGTACAGCGCGTCGTTCCGCGCAGGTTGCTCGTCCACGTCATCCCTCCTTGTACGTGGCGGCCGTGGCACAGCACGGCCGGATTCTCGTCATATGTCTCATTGTCTCGCACCTCCGGTCGCGGTTGAGCACCGGCGTCCGGCGGGACACCGAATATGCAACGACAACGTCGCGCCAGGGATTCCCTCCTCGGGTGTGTCACCCGCGTGCGCTGACGACGGCGGTGGCACAGTAGATCGCTGTGACCCCGGCAACCTCTGCACCCCGAACGTCCTCCGGACGCCGCCCTCCTGTGCTCGTGCTGGCCGCTGCCTGCGCTGTTCTCGCCGGCGGTGTCCTCTCGGCGTGTTCGATCGTGGGAGACGCCGAGCCGGCGAATCCCGACCTCTCGTCCAGGTCGGTGGCGGCGTCGGACTTCCCGGGCGGTCCGGCGAGCCCGATCCCACCCCAGGCGGTGGGCAGCGCCCTGGCCGACGTGACCGGTGGTCCGGCGCCGGGGCAGGGGGAGAACACCGAGGTCTCTCCACCCGAGTGCGCACCCGCCCCGGTCTCTGCCGACGGCGCCGTCGCCCTCCTCGGTCCGGGCACCGCGGAACGCTCGACCCTGACCACCGTCGTCGCCCACGTCGACACCCCGCTCGCCGAGGTCGTGCAGCGCGCCGAGAAGTGCCCGGAACTGACGACGACCACGTTCGGCGCGTCGTCGACGGTCACCACCGAGGTTCCGCCCGCCCCGCCCGCACGTGACGGCGTCGACACGGCGACAATCCGCCGCACCATCGTCACCGGCGGTGGCACAGCACCCGTCACCACCAGCTCGCTCGCCCTGATCGGCGAGCGTGACGGGGTGCGCGTGTACGCCGAATATCGTTGGCCCGCAGCAGGTCCGGTGCCCGCGGAGGATTCGGCGGCGCTCGACGAGCTGTTCACCAAGGCGGTGTCCGCCGCCTTCGGCTGACACGATCACGTCCTGTGGACGGGCTGCGGCAGTTGTCCACAGGTCATCCCGCGCACCGTCGAGATGGCGTTCCGCGGCCGATGCTTCGTGCATGTCCGCCTTCGCGTCCTCCCGACCCGTCCGTGACCCCATCGACCCGACGACACTTCTGACAGCGATCCCGGCGTTGCTCGGCTTCATTCCGGAGCGTTCGATCATCGTGGTCGCCTTCGCGCCCGACCGGGGGATCTCGGCCACCATGCGCCACGACCTCGCCCTCGGCGACACCGGCGAACCGACCTCCGAGCTGTCGACCGTGCTCGCGGGACTCGGGGCGATCACCCACTCCTACGGCGCCGACGAGGTGGTGGCGGTCATCGCCGACGACCGCTACCCGGCCGACGATCCCCGGTATCGACGGGTACTCGCGATCGCCGACCGCCACTTCGACGCGATCGGGGGTGTCGCCGCCGGATTCGTTCTGTCCGCCTTCGATCCCGGTGCGGCATGGTCGGTGATCTGGTGTCCCGACGGGCAGGCGTGGTCGGTCGACGTGCTCGACGACCGCGAGGGCGTCCTCGACGATCCGCAGACCTGCCCGACCGCCATCGCCGAGGCGGTGAAGTCCGGGCGACGTATCCTGCCGCGCCGGTCGGAGATGCGGGCCATGCTCGAACCCGTTCCCGGCGAATGCAGCACCGCACGACCCTGCCCGGACTGCGACGACCGCGGCGTCGTGCCGCTCGGACACGCGATGTCCGACGCGCACCTGCTGGATCTCACGATCGGATCGGTCGCACACGGCGGGGGACCGCTGGACTGCGCAGAGGTCGCCGTGCTGGAACAGGCCGTCCGACGCCCCCCGGTCCGCGACGCCGTCCTCGCGCTCGCCGTCACCGACCTACGCGAAGACGCCGAATCCGTCTGGCGGGAACTCACCCGGCGCCTCACCGGACCCGGGCGGGCCGGAGCCGCCACCCTTCTGGCGCACCTGCACTACATCGGTGGAGAAGGGGCATACGCCGGGGTCGCCCTCGACGTCGCCCTCGAATCCGACCCCGATGCGAAGCTGGCCGGCCTCCTCGACACCGCCCTGCGGGCCGGCGTCCGGCCGACGATGCTGTGGGAGATGATCGACGGCTCCTACGGAACCGCCCGCGAACTCGGGGTGCAGATGCCAGAGATCACCCGGCGGGCCGCCGGGTGATCTCGGGAACGCTTCCTGTGTCAGTCTCTTGCTGCGTCAGACTTTTGCTGCGTCAGACTTCTCGACGACCTTCTCGACGAAAACCGAATGCGCCATGTCGGCGGAGAGCTCCAGGCCCTCGTGTCCGGGTGTGTTGATCGTGATGGTGCCGGCGACGTTGGTCACCGTCACGCGGGCGTTCGGGACCACACCGGCCTCCCGCAGATGCGAGATGAGACCCACATCGGACTGTGCGTGCTCGGACAGTCGCCGCACGATGACCGCCACGGTGTCGCCCGCGGGCAGATCAGCGATCCGGGTCGCACCGTCGTCGGTCGAGGGAACCTCGACGCCGAGCAGATCAAGGCCCGGGATCGGGTTGCCGTACGGCGAGGTCGTCGGGTACTCGAGCACGGCGAGCAGACGGCGCTCCACGTTCTCGCTCATCACGTGTTCCCAGCGGCAGGCCTCCTCGTGGACCTGATCCCAGGGCATGCCGATGACGTCGACCAGGAGCCGCTCGGCCAGGCGGTGCTTGCGCATGACCGCGACGGCCAGCGAACGGCCGCGCTCGGTCAGTTCGAGATGGCGGTCGCCGGCGACGCGCAGGAGTCCGTCGCGCTCCATCCGGGCGACGGTCTGAGAGACGGTCGGGCCGCTTTGGTCCAGGCGCTCGGCGATACGCGCCCGCAGCGGCACGATTCCCTCTTCTTCGAGGTCGTAGATCGTCCGCAGATACATCTCGGTGGTGTCAACCAGATCGTTCACTGTGCCCAATCCCTTTCGTCCCCGCCAAGATTACCCTGTTCGCCCACGGTGACAGCCCTCTCACGCACCCGCGGACCCTGACGACGACCCCGACCGTACCCACATGTGGTCGAACCGACATCGTGCACCCGCCCGCGAGCTGAACCACTAGCCTGAACCCTGTGACCGACACTTCCACGACGGCCGTCATCTGGAGCGAGGACTTCCTGTCCTACCGGTGGGCCCACACCCACCCGATGAATCCCGTGAGGCTCGCGCTCACGATGACCCTCGCCCAGAGCCTCGGGGTGCTCGACGACGTCGAGACCGTGCCCCCGCAGGCCATCGACGACGACGCCCTCACCGTGGTGCACACCCGGGACTACATCGACGCCGTCCGTGCCGTGGGTTCCGGAACCGCATCGCTGTCGGGACCGCTGCTCGAGCGACTGTTCGGACTGGGCGACGCCGACAACCCCGTGTTCGCCGGGATGCACGAGGCCGCTCGCCTCCTCGTCGGCGGGACGCTGGCCGCCGCGCAGACCGTCGCGTCCGGTGCCGCGACCCGCGCGGTCAACATCGGCGGCGGCATGCACCACGCGATGAAGGCCCGGGCCGCCGGGTTCTGCATCTACAACGACTGCGCGATCGCCATCCGATACCTGTTGGACAAGGGCTTCGACCGGATCGCCTACATCGACGTCGACGCCCACCACGGCGACGGCGTCCAGGTGGAGTTCGCGGCGGATCCGCGCGTGATGACGGTCTCGCTGCACCAGCATCCCGCGACGCTGTGGCCGGGGACGGGCTGGCCGACCGAGGTCGGCGACGGCGACGCGCAGGGGAGTGCGGTCAACCTCGCGCTGATGCCCAACACCGAGGATCGCCTGTGGCTGCGGGCTTTCCACGCCGTCGTGCCGTCGCTCATCGCTGAGTTCAAACCACAGATCATCGTCAGCCAGTGCGGCGCCGACAGTCATCGCGCCGATCCCCTCACCGACCTGTCGCTCACCGTCGAGGGGCAGCGCGCGGCAATGATCGCGATGCGTGATCTTGCCGACAAGTACTGCGAGGGACGGTGGATCGCGGTCGGCGGCGGTGGCTACGGCGTCGTCAACGTGGTGCCCCGCAGTTGGACGCACCTGCTCGGCGTGGCCCTCGACCGGGAGATCGACCCCACCACGACGATCGACGAATCCTGGTGCGCCACAGCCGAACAGATCTCCACCCAGGTGCACTCCGACTACGCGCGGCCGCCGGTCGGGGTGATGGGCGACGGCGGCGACGTGGAGTATCAGCCGTGGGACGGCGATGCGGGGCAGGAGCCCTTCGAGGGGGTGAGTGCAACAGCACAGCGACAGACCGATCGCGCGATCCTCGCGACCCGCCGCGCGGTGTACCCTCTGCACGGTCTCGACCCGGAGGATCCCCGTGACTGATCAGGACGTGTCGTCCAACCCAGAGCAAACCCAGACTGCGGCGGAAACCCAGACTGCGCCGGAGACACTGGCCGATCAGCCCGAGCCCCGTAGTGCCTGGGACTATCCGCGGCACTGGATCGCCGACGTGCTCGCCTCCGACGGTGGGGTGGTCCACCTGCGGCCGATCGTCCCCGACGACGCCGAGCGGATCGTCGCCTTCCATTCCAAGCTCTCCGAACGCACCCGCTACATGCGGTATTTCGGCCCGACGCCCACGCTGCCGCCGCGCGAGGTGGCACGGATGACAACCGTCGACCATCAGCAGCGCGTCGCGATCGTCGCCGTGCTCGGTGGCGAGATCATCGCCGTCGGCATCTACGAGGGACTCGCCTTCGACGGCAAGCCGGAATCGGCCGAGGTGGCCTTCGTCGTCGCCGACGAACACCAGGGACGCGGTCTCGGACCGATCCTGCTCGAACACCTCGCCGGCGCCGCGGCCGAGAACGGTTTCACCCGTTTCGAGGCCGAGGTGCTCAGCGAGAACCCGAACATGGTCGCCGTGTTCCGCGACGCCGGTTACCAGCTCGCACGGAGCTTCGACGGCTCGACGGTGCACGTGGAGTTCCTGATCGACCCGACCGAGGCGCTGCTGTCGGTGCGCAACGCCCGCGAGAACGCGTCCGAGGCCCGCAGCGTCGCGAACCTGCTGCGCCCCACCTCGGTCGCGGTGATCGGTGCGTCGACCGACCCGAACAAGGTCGGAAACGCGTTGCTCGCCAACATCATCGCCGGTGGGTTCACCGGGCCGGTGTTCCCGGTGAACGGGCCCGCCCGCGTCGACGAGGAGCCCGACCGCCCGGGTTCTGAGCGTGTCGGCCGCCCGGCGACCCCGAACCGGCGGCGCACCCGCGAACGGCCGCCGTCGGTCCGCGGCATCCGCGCCTACGAGACGGTCCGCGACATCCCGGACCCGGTCGACCTCGCCGTGGTCGCGGTCCCGGCGTCCCGGGTCGACGACGTCCTCGACGACTGCCTCGTGAAGGGTGTGCGGACGCTCGTCGTCGTGTCGTCCGGATTCGGTGACTCCGGCGAGGAGGAGGGTCTGGAGAACGAGCGTCGCCTCGTCGCGCAGGTCCGGGAACACGGTATGCGTCTCGTCGGCCCGAACGCGCTGGGTGTGGCCAACAACGACGCCGGAATCGCGCTCAACGCCACACTCGCACCGCGCATCCCGGCGGCCGGCCGGGTGGGGTTCTTCTGTCAGTCCGGTGCACTGGGCATCGCGATCCTCGACACCGCGGCACGGCGGCAGATCGGATTGTCGACGTTCGTCTCCGCCGGCAATCGTGCCGACGTCTCCGGCAACGACCTCCTGCAGTACTGGGACAGCGACGCCTCGACCGACGTGATCCTGCTCTATCTCGAGAGCTTCGGTAACCCGCGCAAGTTCTCCCGCATCTCGCGGCGGGTGTCGCGGGCCAAGCCGATCGTCGCGGTGAAGTCGGGCGCCGGCGCGATGAGCCCGGTCCGCGCCGCCCGGTCGACGGCCAACTTCGACGACCAGATCGCACGCATGATGCTCGAACAGGCCGGTGTCATCCAGGTCGACACGATCCCCGAACTCTTCGACTGCGCGGCATTGTTCGCCTATCAACCGCTTCCGCGCGGACCGCGCGTGCGGATCATCGGCAACTCGTCGGTGTTGGGGAGCCTCGCCGCCGACCACGCGCGCAACGGCGGCCTGGAAGTGGTCGACAACATCGATCTCGGCGCGGGCGCGTCGGAGGAACTGTTCGAGGATGCCGTGTCCGCGGCGATGACCGACACCGGTGTCGACGCGATCATCGTCGTCTTCGTCCCGCCGGTGGCCGTGGACGCCGACTGGCACGCCCGCGCGCTCATGGCGGCGGCGAACACGCCCGGCGCGGACGGTGACAAGCCGATCGTCACGACGTTCCTCGCGGTCGACGGCATCCCGCCGGGTCTCACGAAGCCCGGTCCTAACGGTCTGCCCGAACGCGGGTCCATCCCGTCGTACGCCAGCCCGGAACGCGCCGCCGCATCACTGGCGCGCGCCTGGCAGTACGCCAAGTGGAAGATGCGTCCGGAGTCGGTGGTCCATCGGGCCGAGGGCACCGACCCCGAGGCGGCCCGCATGTACGTGCGCGAGGCGATGGCCTCCGACGGGCAGTCGTCGGATCGTCTCCTCGGCCAGGTGGACTCGGCGAAACTGCTGCGCTGGTACGGCATCTCGGTCGTCCCGTTCCGTGAGGTCAGGACGATGCACGAGGCGTCGGCGGCGGCTCGCGAGCTCGGTTTCCCGGTCGCCGTGAAGGCCACCTCGCCCAAATGGCGGGGACGCCTGGATCGTGAGGGCGCCCGGCTGGACCTGCCCGACGCGACCGCGGTCGTGAACGCGTTCGCCGAGCTGAGCGAACTGACCGGCGACCACGTCCTGCACGTGCAGAAGATGGCCCCGAAGGGTGTCGGCACGGTCATCCGCGTCCGCGACGACCAGTCCTTCGGTTCGGTGATCTCTTTCGGACTGTCGGGGCGGACCTTCGACCTGCTCGGCGACCACGGCTACCGGGCGATCCCGCTCACCGAGTTCGACGCCCGTGAGCTGATCGACGAACCGCGTTCGGCGCCGCTCCTCTCCGGCTATCGGGGTGAGGAACCGGCCGACAAGGAGGCGCTCGTCGACCTGCTGCTGCGGATCTCCACCCTCGTCGACGACATCCCCGAGGTGCGTGAGGTGCTCTGCGACCCGATCCTGGTGTCGGTCGACGGCGCGTCGGTGCTCAATGCCCAGATACGCGTCGGCCCGGTGCCCGACAGGCGGGACACCGGACCGAGACGATTGAGCTAAGGGGATTGAGCTAAGGGACGGTGGAGCCGGGAGACCGGGAGCGTCAGCTGGCGTAGGCGCGCAGGCGCTCGGCACGATCGCCGGCGCGGAGCTTGCCCATGACCTCGCGTTCGATCTGACGCACGCGCTCTCGCGACAGTCCGAACATGCGGCCGATCTGATCGAGGGTGCGCGGTTGGCCGTCGTCGAGGCCGTAGCGCATCCGGATGACCTGCTGCTCGCGCTCGTCGAGGGTCGCAAGGACGGCCCGGATGTCGGAGTGCAGCAGACCGGCGATGACGGCGTTCTCGGCCGAGGTGGCCTCGGCGTCTTCGATGAAGTCGCCCAGCGGTGCCTCCTCGTCGCTGCCGACCGGCATGTCGAGGCTCACCGGGTCGCGGCTGTGGTCGAGCAGATCGGCGATCTTCTCGGCCGGGATACCGGACTCGTTGGCGAGTTCCTCGTCTGTTGCCTCGCGGCCGAGCTGCTGGTGGAGCTCGCGCTTGATACGGGCGAGTTTGTTCACCTGCTCGACGAGGTGGACGGGGAGCCGGATCGTGCGGCTCTGATCGGCCATACCGCGGGTGATGGCCTGACGAATCCACCACGTGGCGTACGTCGAGAACTTGAAGCCCTTGGCGTAGTCGAACTTCTCCATGGCGCGGATCAGACCCAGGTTGCCCTCCTGGATGAGATCCAGGAGCGGCATGCCGCGGCCGGTGTAGCGCTTGGCCAGCGAGACGACGAGACGGAGATTCGCCTCGAGCAGATGGGCGCGTGCTGCCTCACCCTCGCGGACGATGGTCGCCAGGTCACGCTTCTTGGTGGCCGAGAGGCGCTTCTTGGTAGCCAGGACGTGCTTGGCGTAGAGGCCGGCCTCGATCTGCTTGGCGAGTTCGACCTCCTGCTCTGCGTTGAGGAGAGCGGTGCGTCCGATCCCGTTGAGGTAGACGCGGACGAGGTCCGCGGCGGGCGACTGGGCATCGAGATCCTGCTCCGTCATCGCCGGGCGGGTGCCCGGGGCAGCGGGATCGGCGAAACCTGTGGTCGGGGTCGAACGTGCAACTGTCGAGCGTGACATGCGGCCTCCTGACTTGAATGCGTTCACTGGGTCCAACGTCCATGTGATGGCGATAGTTCCCGAAAGTGATTCGGCGCAAACCCAAAGGAGGCTTGGTGACCTGCGAAGACTTTCGCCGGTTCGCAGGAGCGGCTGAGAAGTTGCTGAGATGTCGAACGCGGGGGAACCCACTGCGGCGGCGACGGTGGTCGTCGGGTCGACGGTGGCTCAGTCGTCGGGGTCCACGACATGCCCGTCGACGGTGCGATGGGGCAGCTGCTGTTCGGTCCGCGAGAGGGCGGGTGGCCCGATGAGGTGATGATCGGCGCCGTACTTGTAGTGGGGGACCTCGCCGCGCTTGCGGGGCGGGCGGTCGTTGGCGATGAGCACGGCCATCCATGGCAGCGGGATGGAGATGGCGACGATGGCCAGGGCGAGGAGTCCGGAGCCGGTGATCGAGTAGGCGATGCCGGCGACGATCAGCGCGGGGACGCGGAACGCCATCATGATCAGGTACTTGCGGACCCGGGCCTTTTGTTGTGCCTCGAGTGAGTCCTGGGCGTCGGTGATCAGGAAGGTCTCGGCGGGCACGGCCGGGTGATCCGACCTGCCGAATCGTCTCGACTCCTCGTGGGGGTCGTGCGGCTCGCGGCCGGTCGCGCCCATGAAATCCCTTTGTTCGAACACCCTCTCCACTGTCCCACTTTCGGTTGCTCATTGCACTGACGGATTCCGGGCGCGTGTGCTTGCGGTTCCCCGGTGACGCACAATAGAGCAATGGCAACTGAAACCATCGAACGCCCCGATCTCGACGAGTGGACCGACACCGAGACCGACGAGAGGTCCGACGCCGACGCCACCGACAGCAGTGACGACGACCGGCCCAAGTTCTTTCACTACGTCAAGAAGGACAAGATCGCGGAGAGCGCCGTGATGGGCAGCCACGTGGTCGCGCTCTGCGGCGAGACCTTCCCGGTGACCCGTGCGGCCAAGCCGGGTTCGCCGGTGTGCCCCAAGTGCAAGAAGATCTACGCCAAGCTGCGCAAGTAGCGAGCGCTCGCCGGGATCGGTCAGTCGCCCCCGCGGTGGTCGCGCGTGGGGCGTCGGATCGGTCCCGACGACAACCGGTCGGGGATCGTCTTGAGCTGACCGGTGATGTCGGAGGTCTGTGAGTTGACCCAGTGCCGAACCTGGGTCGTCGTGGACGCCTTGGCGGGCCAGAACTGTTGCACCGCGGCGTTGAACTCGGCCCCGATGACGATGCCGAAGCCGAGCGAGAAGGTGAACAGCAGGAAGGCGATCGGCGTTGCCAGCGCCCCGTAGGACACGCCCGCCTCGGTGATTTTTGTCAGGTAGATGCGCAGCACGTAGCTCGCGACCCAGAAGAACACGCCCGCGACGATCGCGCCGCCGATGAGCCGGTGCCACGGCAGCGGATTGGGCAGCGCCAGGTGGTAGAGCGTGGTGAGCACGAACAGCAGCAGCACGGCGACGAACGGGAAGTAACCGTAGTCGATGAGCGTGGTCACGAACGACCCCCACGACTCCGGGACGATCGCCCGCAGATAGTTCGGTCCGAGAGCGACCAGCGGCAGCAGGAACACCGCGACGAACAGGAAACCGACGTAGAGGAACAGCGCAAAGAAGCGCTGCCACACGGGATGCCGCACCTCGTGCTGATCGTGAGCCTTGGCGATGGAGGCGATGAAACACGACATCGCCGACGAGCCGGCCCACAGCGACAGGATGAAGCCGACCGACATGAGTCCGATACGGCCCCGGCCGAGAACGCTGTCCACGGTCGGGGTGATCAGATCGTCGACCACGGTCTCGGTGAAGGTGCGCTGCGCGAACTCGATGATGCGGTCGTACACGATGTCGACGGTGCCGGGTCCGAACCAGCCCGCGACGTAACCGACCGAACCGAGCAGCCCGAGCAGCAGCGGGGGTAGCGAGAGCGCCTGCCAGAAGGCGGCCTGCGCCGCCCAGCCGATGATCCCGTCGTCCCAGGACTTCACGATCGTCCGCCAGACCACCCGATGCATGTTGGGCAGAACGGGGGGACCGGGCTTGTCGTCGGCATCGTCCGAATCGGAGGCTTCCTTCGTGCCGTTCGCCGGGACGGGTTCGTCGACGCCCTCGGGCGTGGCCGGTTCCCTCGTCGTGCGCGCCGGTGGCGGCACGACCGTGACGTCACGCGAGGCGGGTGCGGTGACGCCGGGAACGCCGGTGTCGCCGGCGAGCGGGCTCGGCCGGCGCGGCGTCCGGGTCGAGGTGTCGAGCGGAGCGGTCACCGCGCTCGACGGATTCGGGCGCACCGCAGCCACCGGCGACGTCGCGTCGTCGGTCAGTGGCACCGGGTTCCTCTTTCGCGTTGTGATGAGTTCAATATCCCCGATCGGAGGCCGTGAAGGGTACCCGGGTCACCAGGCGCGTCGTTCGGGGTGACCACACGGCGATGCCCGCGTCGGTGCCGGCGAGCCGCGACAAGGGGGTGTCGCGATGCGGGCGCGGGGGCGGCCCGGCGGTACGATTGCCGGGTCCCCTTCGGCGCGGGTCCTCCCAACGCGAGGGGTCATTTCATGCCCGGTAGGGAATCCGTACGCCGTCAGGAGCAACACACACGTGACGTCCGCCGAACCCTCCACCAGCACCACCAACGCCTCGGGAGCCGCTGCTCCCAACCTCGGATCGCTCCGTGCCTGGCAGCGCCGCGCGCTGACCAAATACCTCACGCGCAAGCCGAAGGACTTCCTCGCGGTGGCGACGCCCGGCGCGGGCAAGACGACGTTCGGCCTGCGTGTCGCCCGTGAACTGCTCGACGATCGCACGGTCGAACAGATCACCGTCGTGGCGCCCACCGAGCACCTCAAGCACCAGTGGGCCGAGGCCGCGGCCCGCGTGGGCATCGCCCTGGACTCGCACTTCTCCAACTCCACCGGTCAGACCAGCTCCGACTACAACGGCGTCGTCCTGACCTACGCGCAGGTCGCCGCGCACCCGACCAAGCATCGCGTCCGCACCGAGAACCGGCGCACCCTGGTCATCCTCGACGAGATCCATCACGGTGGTGACGCCAAGTCGTGGGGTGACGCGATCCGGGAGGCCTTCGACGACGCCGAACGCCGCCTGCTGCTCACCGGTACGCCCTTCCGTTCCGACGACTCGCCGATCCCGTTCGTCGTCTACGAGGCCGAGGCCGGCGGACACCAGCGCTCCAAGGCCGACCACACCTACGGGTACGCCGACGCGCTGAAGGACGGCGTCGTCCGTCCGGTGGTGTTCCTGG
The DNA here is from genome assembly GCF_038024875.1 of Gordonia rubripertincta. Taxonomy (NCBI): domain Bacteria; kingdom Bacillati; phylum Actinomycetota; class Actinomycetes; order Mycobacteriales; family Gordoniaceae; genus Gordonia; species Gordonia rubripertincta. Next base: position 4,369,268 of record NZ_CP136136.1, on the reverse strand, counting down.
CCTATTCCGGCGAGGCGAGCTGGCGGACCAGCGCCGGCGAGGAGTTCACCGCGCGGCTCGGCGAGCCGTTGTCGGCCGAACACACCGCCCGCGCCTGGCGGACCGCCCTCGACCCGCACGGCGACTGGATTCCGGCGGTCCTCACTGCCGCGCACACCCGGCTCGGTCAGCTGCGTGCCAGCGGGATGCCCGATGCCGGCGGCCTGGTCATCGCGACCGACCAGTCGACCGCCCGCGACTACGCCGAACTGCTCACCGCCATCACCGGCAAGCAGCCGACCCTGGTCCTGTCCGACGACCCCAAGTCCTCGTCGCGGATCGCGGAGTTCTCCGCGTCGAAGGACGAGTGGATGATCGCGGTCCGCATGGTGTCCGAGGGTGTCGACGTGCCGCGTCTCGCGGTCGGCGTCTACGCCACCAGCTCGTCGACCCCGCTGTTCTTCGCGCAGGCGATCGGACGCTTCGTGCGATCGCGCCGCCCCGGTGAGACCGCGAGTGTGTTCCTGCCGTCGGTCCCGGTGCTGCTCGACCTCGCCAGCCAGATGGAGGCCCAGCGCGATCACGTCCTCGGCAAGCCGCACCGCGAGAGCGACGGTCTCGACGACCAGCTGCTCATCGACGCGAACAAGCAGAAGGACGAACCGGGGGAGGACGAGCCGGCATTCCAGTCGCTGCACGCCGACGCCGAACTCGACCAGGTGATCTTCGACGGTGCGTCGTTCGGCACCGCCACGTTCGCCGGCAGCGACGAGGAGTCGGACTACCTCGGCCTGCCGGGGCTGCTCGACGCCGATCAGGTGCGTGCCCTGTTGCAGAAGCGCCAGGCCGAGCAGGTCGTCGCGCGGTCCACCCCGGCCGAGCCCAGGTCCGAAACCCCGGATCCCGGGCGTGCACCCGGCACCACCGGGGAGAACCTGCACGCCCTGCGCAAGGAACTCAACACCCTGGTCGCCATGCATCACCACCGCACCGGAAAGCCCCACGGCATGGTGCACAACGAGCTGCGGACCCGCCTGGGGGGTCCGCCGACGGCGATGGCCACCGCCGAGCAGCTCAAGGAACGCATCGCCGCGCTGCGGACGTGGCGCTGACGCGCTGAGCACCCGCGACCCGAACACGAGAGAACCCGGCCGGATGATCCGGCCGGGTTCTCTGTCGTCTGTGGCTCGCCCGTCAGGCCCTGACGAGTGTCAGACCAGTTCGCCCTCGGCTTCGACCACGGTGGCGCTGAGCTCCACCAGTCGGGCTTCGTGCTCGTTGAAGTGATGACGGCAGAAGAGAAGCTCGCCGCCCTTGGGCAGGACGGCACGTACCTTGGCTGCGGCGCCGCAGCGATCACAGCGATCGGCGGCGGTGAGCGGTAGGTAGATCGGGGCTGTGGTGGTGGCGATGTCAGTCATTGTTCCTCCGTCCCGGTCCGGCGCCGGTGTCCGGACGCCTTCCCTTCGAGCCGACACATCCGGGCGATGCGTCAACCTCACTCTGTCAGACGCTTGGCGGCTTCGTATTGTTCCGGCAGGTGCCATCGGTGTGTCGTCACTCACCGTTTACCTCGGGCAACAATCCGACAACGTCTCCGGGAACCAGCCATCCGGGGTCGGCGGACGATCATCGGACGCGTCCGGGAACTACGGGCCGGTCCCGACAACGCCTTCGCCCCCGTCGCCGGGGTGACGGCAACGGGGGCGAAGGGGAGTGCGTGTGATTAGTCCAGGTAATCCCGGAGAACCTGCGACCGCGACGGGTGGCGCAGCTTCGACATCGTCTTGGACTCGATCTGGCGGATGCGCTCACGCGTGACGCCGTAGACCTGACCGATCTCGTCGAGGGTGCGGGGCTGGCCGTCGGTGAGACCGAAGCGCAGACGCACGACGCCCGCCTCGCGCTCGGACAGCGTCTCGAGGACCGACTGCAGCTGATCCTGCAGAAGGGTGAAGCTCACCGCGTCGACGGCGACGACCGCCTCTGAGTCTTCGATGAAGTCGCCGAGCTGGCTGTCGCCCTCATCGCCGATGGTCTGGTCGAGCGAGATGGGCTCCCGGGCGTACTGCTGGATCTCCAGCACCTTTTCCGGGGTGATGTCCATCTCTTTGGCGAGTTCCTCGGGAGTCGGCTCGCGGCCGAGGTCCTGGAGGAGCTCACGCTGGATGCGGCCCAGCTTGTTGATGACCTCGACCATGTGCACCGGGATACGGATGGTGCGGGCCTGGTCGGCCATCGCGCGGGTGATCGCCTGGCGAATCCACCACGTGGCGTAGGTCGAGAACTTGTAACCCTTTGTGTAGTCGAACTTCTCGACCGCGCGGATCAGACCCAGGTTGCCTTCCTGGATGAGGTCCAGGAACGCCATCCCGCGGCCGGTGTAGCGCTTGGCGAGCGAGACGACCAGGCGGAGGTTGGCCTCGAGCAGGTGGTTCTTCGCACGGTTGCCGTCGCGGGAGATCCAGTTCAGGTCGCGCTTCTGCGCGGTGCTGATCTTCTCGCCGGAATCCATCATGCGGCGGAGACGCTCGGTGGCGAACAGGCCTGCCTCGATGCGCTTGGCCAGCTCGACCTCTTCCTCGGCGTTGAGGAGAGCGACCTTGCCGATCTGCTTGAGGTAGGCGCGGACGCTGTCGGCCGAAGCGGTGAGCTCGGCGTCCTTCCGGGCCTGACGAAGTGCCTCGGACTCCTCTTCGTCCCAGACGAAGTCACCGGACTTGGCGGCGGCGTCGGTCTTGCTCGACTCCTTCGCCGCGGTCTTGGCGCCGGCGGGTGCCGCCTCGGCCTCCTCGGCGTCGTCCTCGTCGTCGGTCTCCTCGGCGTCGTCCTCGTCGACCTCGATGTCGTCGATCTCCACGTCCTCGAGTTCGCCGTCGGCAACGTCGATGTCGTCGATCGAGTTCGGGTCCTCGGGCTCGGCGTCGGTGTCACCGACACCCTCGGCGGAGGTGGCCTTCTTGGCTGCCTTCTTGGGGGCTGCCTTCTTGGTGGCCTTCTTCGCTGCTGCCTTCTTCGCGGGCGCCTTCTTGGCGGCGGTCTTCTTCGCAGCCTTCTTGGCGGTCCGCTTGGCCGGGGTTTCGGTCGAGGCGGTGGTCGACTGGGTCTCGTCGGCCTCGGCGTCCCCCTGGCGGGTCTTGATGGCTGCCACGTACAACCTTTCGAACTTCTCTTCTGCGGAGTCTTTGTCGGGTCCCGTGAGACGTGACACGGCAGCACGAGCCGCCGTGGACAAGGGCTTGGTTTCTCGGTTCAGATGACCGGTGACGACCATTGTAACGACATCGGCTCGCCCGATGTGACAAAGCCCTGGTCAATCCAGGCGCGGCCTAGGTTTTGATGCCCTGTGAGACCGCCATCGCCGCGCCGACGATGCCCGCGGTGTTCTGCAGCGTGGCGGGCACGACCGGGGTCTTGTTGGTGAGCAGGGGAATCCACTTGTCGGACTTGCGGCTGATGCCGCCGCCGGCGATGAACAGCTTGGGCCAGAACAGCGCCTCGTAGGCCTTCAGGACGTCGGACACCTTCTCGGTCCATTTCTCGTAGGACCAGTCCTTCTCCTCCTTGACCCGCGAGGACGCCTGGTGCTCGGCCTCCTTCTTGCCGACCTGCATGTGACCCAGTTCGGTGTTGGGCACGAGGTTGCCGTTGATGAGGATCGCCGAGCCGATGCCGGTGCCGAACGTCAGCAACATCACCACGCCGTCGACGCCCTTGCCCGCGCCGTAGGCATCCTCGGCCATTCCGGCCGCGTCGGCGTCGTTGAGCACCGAGACCGCGCGACCGCCGAGGTGACGGCTGAACAGCTCGTAGACGTCGGTGCCGATCCACGCCTTGTCGATGTTCGCGGCGGTGCGCATGATGCCCTCGGTGACCACGCCCGGCAGGGTGATGCCGACCGGACCCGCCCAGTCGAAGTGGCCGACGACCTCGGCGACCGCGGCCGCGACCGCCTCCGGGGTGGCCGGTTGCGGGGTGAGCACCTTGAATCGATCGCCGACGAGTTCACCGGTGTCGAGATCGACGATGCCGCCCTTGATCCCGGAGCCGCCGACGTCGACGCCGAACCCAAGATTCGTCGGGGTCGGCGAGCTGTCGGTGGCGGGCGTGTCGGTCATGGCGGAGTTTCCTTCCGGGCCGGCGGTGATCGACATCAGGCTATCGGCGCCCGCCGCCGCCCGCGCAGCATCCCTCCAGATACGTTGCTTCACCTCACCGGTGAGCGGTCGCGGCCGCCGATGTGCTGACATGGAACACGTGGATCAGACAATTCCGGTGGACGAACTGGCCGCCATCGCGGTGGACGTGGCGCAGGAGGCGGCCGCCCACGTGCGACGCCGCCGACCCGAATTGTTCGGTGCGACAACGCAGCCGACGGGGCACGGGGCATTCGAGAACCCTGTCTCGACGAAATCGACGGAGACCGATCCGGTCACCGTTGCCGACACCGAGACCGAACGCCTGATCCGGCAGCTCCTGCACGAGGCCCGGCCTGCCGACGAGGTCCTGGGGGAGGAGCACGGCGGCAGTCGTGCCGTCCCGTCAGGTGTGCGCTGGGTGGTCGATCCCATCGACGGCACGGTCAACTTCATGTACGGCGTCCCCGCCTATGCGGTGTCGCTGGCGGCGCAGGTCGACGGCCGCTCGGTCGCCGGTGTCGTCGTCGACGTGGCGCGTGAGGTCGTCTACGGTGCCACCCTGGGCGGCGGTGCCTGGGTCGCCGACGGTGACGGCCCTCGTGTGCCGCTCCGCTGCAATCCCGTCGATCGTGCGGATCTCGCGCTCGTGGCAACGGGTTTCGGCTATGCCGCCGACCGTCGGCGCGCGCAGGGTCGGATCGTCGCGGAGCTGCTCCCGAAGGTGCGGGACATCCGGCGGATCGGTGCCGCGGCCCTCGATCTGTGCATGGTGGCCTCGGGTGCGGTCGACGCCCATTACGAACACGGCCTGAGTCCCTGGGACTGGGCCGCAGGCGGACTCATCGCCGCCGAGGCGGGTGCGGTCGTGGTGACCCCGCCGCCGGACTCACGGGCGGACGAGGGACACATCACGGTGGCCGTCGCACCGGGTGTCGCCGACGAGTTCCTCGGGCTGCTGGACGAGGTCGGGGCGCGGGAACCGCTGGTCTAGACGGCGCTCAGCACGGGGCCGAGTGGACCGCCTTCACCAGGGCGGGATCGGCGCCGGTCTCGGGGTTCGTGGGATCGGCCGACCGCAGCGCCTCGAGTGCCGCCTGCGCGTCCTGGGAGAGCTCACCACCCGAGTGGTAGGTGCCGAGTGCGACGTCGACCGCGGTGCCCCGGCGTCCGTCGTCGACGAGCTGCGCGCAGGGGAACGCCAGCCAGGTGGCCGCGGCGGAGGCACGGCCCGCGGGACCGAACCGGATCTGCGCGACGCAGTTGAGATCCCGGTTGACGTAGACGGGATCGTCGGCGAACGGGGTGTCGGCGGCCGGGGTGAAGCCCTGGGCGGCAAGGTCCTCCGACACCGACCGGGCCGCGCCCCGTTCCTCGGACGCGTTCAGCACGCGGACCTGGAAGGTCGACAGCGCGGCGGGCGCGACCTCCAGCATCTCGTCGCGGGGGACCGGGGTGAGTACCGGTGGCTCCGCAGGCTCCGGCGCACCGGCTTCGGTGGCGGTCGCCGGCGTCGGCTGATTGCAGGCGGTGGGGACCGATTCGCTGTCGTCGCTGCCGAGCACGACCGCCCAGACGGTCACGCCGAGGACCAGGAGGACCACCACCGTGATGATCGCCGGGGCATACCGGCGGCGCGGGTACGGGCGGCCCTGTTCGTCGGTCGGGTAGCCGGTCGTAATCTTCGAGACCACCGTGGAACGACTCCTCACTGGACGAACTTCGCGAGCGGTTGTGCTTCACCGGGAACGACGCCCCGCGCGATCTCCGCAACACTCTAGAGGGTCCACCGCGCCGCGGGAGCGAGCCTCGCCGCCGGTGCCGTGTCGTGACCCCGCTGATGGGCCGGACCTGCGTCATACGCCAGATTTCGGACAAGTTCGCGTTGCCACATTGACGATTGACTGGACGTGGTCTATTCTTCGGGCGCCCGCGCTTCCAGACCCGGGGTGCAACCGACATCTAATCGTGACCGAAGTCACGCAATACGCCGGATTCTCGGAAACGAATTGTGCTCGAGGCGGTGTTGTAGTGACCCCACCGGCTAGACAATTCCGGCGGAGTCGTGCGCACCACCCCTGGGTGACGGCCACCAGCCGGAACCGAGAGCGCCCCCTCACCCTCTCAACAAAGTAAGGCACACAATGGCTACTGATTACGACGCGCCACGACGCACCGAGGCCGAGGACCTCAACGAAGACTCGCTCGAAGAGCTGAAGGCCCGTCGGAGCGAGGCGCAGTCCGCGGCGGTCGACGTCGACGAGAGCGACACCGCGGAGTCCTTCGAACTGCCCGGTGCCGATCTCTCCGGCGAAGAACTGTCGGTCCGGGTCATCCCGAAGCAGGCCGACGAATTCACTTGTACCAGCTGCTTTCTCGTCTACCACCGTAGCCGGCTGGCCGAGGAGAACGGCAACTCGCTGATCTGCGTCGACTGCGCATGAGTTCTGCGGAACACCCGCGGATGTGCACGACGAGTCCCTGACGCCGAGTGACCGACGAGCAGGGCCTGACGAAGAAGGGGCCGCGCCACCAGGCGCGGCCCCTTCGTCGTGTCTTCGGTCCCTTGGCCGCAGGTGCCGTCAGGCGGTCGCGGACGGGCGGTCTGCGGCGGCGTCCGGGATGTCGAGAGCCGCCAGGAGCTCGGCCGGGCGTCGGGTCGACACCAACCAGTAGGGGGTCGGGTCGTCGGGATCGTCGAGGACGATGAGGACCATGGTCTTCACCCAGAACCGGTGCACCAGGTAGGCGGCGGGGTCGAGTTGGCGGCCGAGGGCGGCGCTCTTGGCGGTCGCCGGGATCGACGCACCGCGTGCGACGACGGACCGCGGCAACCGGGCGCGATGCGCCTGCAGTTCGTGGTCGGCGGTGACCCGGACGCGGGTGCGGCTCATCGACCACAGGACCAAGACGCAGAGGAGCGCGGTGACGACGTAACCGACCACGCTCCACTTGCTGCCGTGGGCGGACAACTGGATCTCGTAGCCCACCACGCCGGTCACGACGGCAGCGGCCAGCCACCACCACCACGGCACGTGCAGACGCTCGTCGAAGAGGTCCGCGGATCCGGGATCGCGGCGCGTCGCCGGATTCTCCGACGTGTCGCCGGTGTTGTCGGGCGATTGAGGTGCGGTCACGTTGACCAGCGTAGTCTGCGTGCGTGACCCCAGATCTCCCCCTCTGCCGCCGATCGCGGTACGTCGACTCGACCCCGATCTGCCGTTGCCCACTCGAGCTCATCCCGGGGATGCCGGCGTCGACCTGTGCTCGACGATCGACCTGGAACTGCCCGCGGGACGCCGTCAGCTGGTCGGCACCGGGATCGCGATCGCGCTGCCGTTCGGCACGGTGGGCCTTATCCATCCACGCTCCGGGCTCGCCGCCCGCGCCGGACTGTCCATCGTCAACTCGCCCGGCACGATCGACGCGGGATATCGCGGGGAGATCAAGGTCTGCCTCGTCAATCTCGACCCCGAGCAGTCCATCACCATCTCGCGTGGTGACCGGATCGCGCAGCTGATCGTGCAGCGCGTCGAACTACCCGACTTCGTCGAGGTCGACGAACTCGACGACACCAGCCGCGGCGACGGCGGATACGGGTCCAGCGGCGGCCACGCCATCCTGGGCTGAAGCACGACACGCCGGGAGTCGTCTGTCCCCGCGTCGATTAATCTTCAACACGAATGCGGATCAACGAGGAGTGGGCGATGACGGATAACGGTTCGGACGAACTGCGGGTCGGACAGGCATTGGGCCCTTACGACATCGACGCCCTCGCGACCGAGACCAGTGAACTGGAGAACTCCCACCTCGACCTGGGCTCGGTGCTCGTGCCGGTCGTCGAGGGTGGGCAGGTGACCGTCGAGATGTCGGAGACCCACCAGCCCCAGAACGTCTACCTGGTCACCCCGATCGGCCGGATCTCGGTGAGTGCCTTCGCGGCACCCAAGTCGCCGGGGACGTGGCGTGAGGTGGTCCGCGAACTGGCCGAGTCGCTGCGTGACGGCGGTGCCGCCACCAGCATCGAGGACGGCCACTGGGGCCGCGAGGTGGTGGCCGAGGTCGAAGGAGGTACCCACCGTTTCATCGGCGTCGACGGCCCCCGCTGGCTCGTGCGCTGCGTCGGCAGCGGGCCGTCGGAGAGCGCCGAGGACCTCGCGCGCCTGAGCCGGGCCGTGCTGGCCGAGACCGTTGTGCGTCGCGGTTCCGAGCCGCACCCGCCGCGCGAACCCCTCCCGATCGTGCTGCCGCCGGTGCTGGCCGACCAGGTCGCCGCCGCGCAGCAGCAGATCTTCGCCGAACCGGAGGCAGGGGCACAGCCGGCCGCCCCCGAGGTCCCGGCCGCCGACGACCCGGAAGGGGTTTCCGGGGGAGCGCTGGACCAGGTGGCACACGCCACCGTCTACGGCGAGAACTCCTACACCGAGGCCCCGGCCGAAGGCGGATCGGGCGGGCACGACGACCCGTCGGTCACCGCCGACCCGGATCCCGAGGACGACGCGCCGCTGCCGCCGTCGTCCGGCTCGGCGATGCAGCGCTTCTTCCGTCGTCGCTGACCCGGCGGCAGTGGGCTAGTTTCTCGACAGGCTTGTGTACGCGTCGAGGCAACTCGTACCGAGCAACGCGGGGTCGCGGCCCCATCCCTCGAGGCTGACCTCGACCAGCGCCGATCGCGGTGCTGCTTCGTGCCACCTGTGGGCGACGGTGAAGGGATGGATCGGGTCGTCGCGCGCCGCGACGAGGGCCAGCGGCACCGTGAGCCCGGCGATCTGGGCGGGTGTCGGAGCGCAGTAGCGCGCCGCGTCCCGCAGCTGACCGATGACCTCGGGATACAGCCGGCGCCAGGAGCGCGACAACTCCTCGGCCAGCCAGTCCGGACTGCTCGCCGTCATCTCGGCGACCGTCGCCTCCAGGCCGTTCCGTTCCATCGCGTCGGCGGTCGCCCGCGCGCTCGCGGCGGCGAGCGCGGAATCGGCGTCCCCGCTCCAGGCCGGCAGGGCGGCGAACACGCCCGCGCAACGTCCGGCGGTGTCGGCGAGGGCCCACTCGAGGGCGATCGCGGCGCCGATCGACACCCCTCCGACCAGAACGCGATCGTGCTCGGCCGCCGCGCGCCCGAGACCTCGACGGTGTCCGTCGATCAGCGCCGGCGTCGGATCGAGCGCGACCAGCTCCACACCGAGCGTCGCGGCCGCGTGACCGAAGGCACGTGTGACGTGGTCGGCATCGGAGCCGGTCCCGGGAATCACCACCAGTGCGGTGGGTGTTCGTGTTCGCGGACTGTCCACGACGGGCATCAATTGTTCATCCGGATGCGAGGCACCCAGAGATCATCCCTTAGGGTGTCCCGGGACTGCGGGTGAGCCCCAGTCGTCCACGTTGTCACCGGCGGGTGCCGGGTCTACGCTGGCGGACAGCCACCGATCATTCGTTCGGTGGCCGCGGACGCTGTGGCGGAAGCCCTGGCGCCCGGCTGAAATCCATTGGGAGGTTGGGATGCCCACAGCTGGTTATCTCAAGCGACTGACCCGCCGACTCACCGAAGACCTCGGGGACGTCGACGCGGAGCGAATCGCCGAGGAGTCGAAGGCGACGGGCGCACAACGCGCGTCGGACTGCGCCCGCGGCGAGGAGGTCACCATGCACGGCGAGCTGCGCGCGGTGGAGACCTGTTCACGCTCGGCCAAGGCCGGTGTGAAGGCGGAGTTCTTCGACGGCTCCGACATCGTCATGCTGAAGTGGCTGGGCCGAAATCGCATCGCCGGCATCGAACCCGGCCGCAAGGTGACCGTGCGGGGCCGGCTCGCCCTGCAGGACGGTCACAAGGTGATCTACAACCCCTACTACGAGCTGCAGGGCAGCGACGACGAGTGACACCCGCCAGTGACACCGGTAGGTCGGACGACGAGTCCGCCGAGCACGACGTCGAGCAGGAACCAGGCCCCGAGCCGGCCCCCACAGTGCTCGATCAGATCGGCGGCGTCTCCGGCCTGATCTACTCGACGGTCCCGGTCGTCGTGTTCGTCCCCGTCAACTCCTTCTTCGGCCTCACCGCCGCCATCATCGCCGCGCTCACCGCCGCGGCTTTGGTCTTCGTGGTGCGGCTCGTCCGCCGCGAGGGACTCACCCCGGCGATCTCCGGCCTCCTCGGCGTGGCCATCTGCGTCTTCATCGCCAACCGCGTGGGGGACGCCAAGGGTTACTTCCTCTTCGGGATCTGGACCACCCTCGCGTACGCGATCGCGTTCGTGATCTCCATCGTCGTGCGCTGGCCGCTGATCGGGGTCGCCTGGCATCTCGTGAACGGGCAGGGGACCGCCTGGCGCAAGCACCGTCGGACGTTGCGCGCCTACGACATCGCCACCGCCCTGTGGGCTCTGGTCTTCGCGGCCCGCTATCTCGCCCAGTCCGAGCTCTACGACCTCGGTGCCACCGGCTGGCTGGCCTTCACGCGGATCGCGATGGGCTGGCCGCTGACCGCCCTGGCGGTGGTCGCCACGGTCCTGCTCGTCCGCCGCGCGGTCCGCGAGGAAGAAACCGTCGGTGCGTGATCCTTCAGGGCGTGATCCTTCAGGGCGTGATCCTCAGCGCGTGATCTTCATGGCCTCGTAAAGGGCCGGTTCCGCCTCCGCCGGGGCGATGAAGATCAGCTCGTCGCCGCCCTCGATCGGGTCGTCGCTCTGCGGCACGATGACCCGGCCGCCCCGCAGGATCGCGACGAGTGCCACGTCGCGCGGCAGTTCCAGCTTGCGTACCGGCTTGCCCGCCATCGGGGTGTTCGACGGCAGGGTGAGCTCGACGAGATTGGCCTGCCCCTGCCGAAAGGTCATGAGGCGGACCAGATCACCCACCGACACCGCCTCCTCGACGAGCGACGCGAGCAGGCGCGGCGTCGACACCGCGACATCGACGCCCCAGTCCTCGCCGAACAGCCACTCGTTGCGCGGATCGTTGACCCGGGCGACGACGCGGTTGATCGCGAACTCGGTCTTGGCGAGCAGACTCACGACCAGGTTGGCCTTGTCGTCGCCGGTCGCGGCGATCATCACGTCGAAGGTCTGCAACTGCGCATCTTCGAGTCTCGCGAGTTCACAGGCGTCGGCGAGGATCCATTTGGCGCCCGGCACCGAGTCCGGGTCGACGTGGTCGGCCTTGCGCTCGAACAGTGTGACGTCGTGCGAGTTGACGAGGAGTTCGCGGGCGATCGAGCGCCCGACCGCGCCGGCTCCGGCGATGGCGACCTTCACAGGATGACTCCTCGGTGTTCGGGGCTCTGGTGCCTCGGGGTGTTCAGGACTCCGCCTGGATGAACGGAGCCGCGGCGATGCGGCGGGCGTTGGCCAGGTTGTCGAGCAGCACCGCGCCGTAGACCACATCATCCTGCTGGAGAACGGTTTTGGCCTCCGGCAGGACCGGCCGGCCGACCCGGTTGAGGAAGACTACCCGCGCGCCGCTCTGTTCCTGGAACTTGGCGACCGACACCCCGATCCACGACTCGTCGACGTCGATCTCGGCGACCGCGAGAGTGCCCGAGGGATCGCGCCACTCGGTCGTCGCGATCTCGCCGAGCGCGGAAACGAAACGTTCGGTGGTCCACGGCACGGTGGCGACCGTCGGGATGCCCAGGCGTTCGTAGACCTCGGCGCGTTTGGCGTCGTAGATGCGGGCGACGACCCGCTCGACGTCGAAGGTCTCCCTCGCCACGCGCGCGGCGATGATGTTGGAGTTGTCGCCCGACGACACCGCGGCGAAGGCATCGGCATGCTCGATCCCGGCCTTCACGAGGATGTCCCGGTCGAAGCCCACGCCGGTGATCGTGCGGCCGGCGAAATCAACGGACAGCCGCGCGAACGCGGAGGGGTCCCGGTCGATGATCGCGACGTCGTGTCCGCGTTTCTGCATCGCCATCGCGAGCGACGATCCGACACGCCCACAACCCATGATGACTACCTGCACGACATTCCTCTCCTGACGCGACCTGCGTGCCGCGAGTCGAACCTACCCGCCGCGACGCGGACGCTCTAGGGTTGCCTGGTGTCCACCGTCTCCAAGGTGTCCGTCGCGACGAAGCGCCTCCTGCTCGGCAGGCCTTTCCGCAGCGACAAGCTGGGCCACACCTTGCTCCCCAAACGGATCGCCCTCCCGGTCTTCGCCTCCGACGCCATGAGCTCGGTGGCGTACGCCCCGCAGGAGATCTTCCTGGTCCTGTCGGTCGCCGGGATCACCGCCCTCGCCTTCACCCCATGGGTCGCGATCGCCGTCGCCGTGGTCCTGGCGGTGGTGGTCGCGAGTTACCGGCAGAACGTCCACGCATACCCGTCGGGTGGCGGCGACTACGAGGTCGCCACCGTCAACCTGGGACCCAACGCCGGCCTGACCGTCGGCAGCGCGCTGCTCGTCGACTACGTGCTGACAGTCGCGGTCTCGGTGACGTCGGCAGCGGAGAACATCGGTTCGGCCGTGCCGTTCGTCAACGAGCACAAGGTCTGGTTCTGCGTCGGTGCGATCATGATCCTCGCCGCGGTGAACCTGCGCGGCATCAAGGAATCCGGGGCCTTCCTGGCCATCCCCACCTACGCCTTCATCATCGGCGTGCTGGCCATGCTCATCTGGGGCTTCACCGAGATCTTCGTCCTGGGCCAGGAGATCCGTTCGGAGACCGCCGACTTCGGTATCGCGGCGGAACAGGACAACCTCACCGGGCTCGCGCTGGTCTTCCTGGTGGCCCGGTCGTTCTCGTCCGGGTGTGCCGCTCTGACGGGCGTCGAGGCCATCAGCAACGGCGTCCCGGCGTTCCGGAAACCGAAGTCGCGCAATGCCGCGACCACGCTGCTGATGCTGGGTGGCTTCTCCATCACCCTGCTGCTCGGCATCGTCCTGCTCGCCCAGGAGATCGGTGCGAAGTACGTGATGGATCCGGCGCAGGATCTCATCGGCGCCCCCGACGGTTATCAGCAGAAGGCGATGATCGCGCAGCTCGCCCACGCCGTCTTCGACTCGTTCCCGGCCGGCTTCTTCTTCGTCGCGACCGTCACGGCGCTGATCCTGTTGCTGGCCGCGAACACCGCGTTCAACGGATTCCCGGTGCTCGGTTCGGTGCTGGCCCAGGACCGGTACCTGCCGCGTCAGCTGCACACCCGCGGCGACCGGTTGGCGTTCAGCAACGGCATCCTGTTCCTGGCGGTCGCGGCGATCATCTTCGTGGTCGCGTTCGGCGCGCAGGTGACCGCGCTGATCCAGCTCTACATCGTGGGCGTGTTCGTCTCGTTCACGTTGAGTCAGACCGGCATGGTGCGCCACTGGACGCGTCTGCTGCGCACCGAGACCGACCCGAGTGCCCGCCGCCGGATGCTGCAGTCGCGGGTGGTGAACTCGGTCGGCCTGGTGATGACAGCGACGGTTCTGGTGGTCGTCCTGATCACGAAATTCACTGCGGGTGCGTGGATCGCGGTGCTGGCGATGGTCTCGATCTTCGTGCTCATGAAGCTGATCCACCATCACTATGCGTCGGTGCAGCGCGAGCTGGATCGCGCCGAGACCGACGACGAGGGTGTGCTGCCCAGCCGGACGCACTCGATCGTCCTGGTGTCGAGTCTGCACATGGCATCCAAGCGTGCCCTGCGGTACGCCCGGGCGACGAGACCCGACGTGCTCGAGGCGATCACGGTGAACGTCGACGACCGCGACACCCGCAAGCTGGTGGCCGAGTGGGAGGCCAGCGACATCACCATCCCGTTGAAGGTCATCGCCTCCCCGTATCGCGAGATCACCCGGCCGGTGATCGAGTACGTGCGGCGGGTGCGCCGCGAGAACCCCCGCGACGTGGTCACCGTGTTCATCCCGGAGTACGTCGTCGGACACTGGTGGGAACAGATCCTGCACAACCAGTCCGCGCTGCGGCTCAAGGGACGTCTGCTGTTCGAGCCCGGGGTGATGGTGACCTCGGTGCCCTGGCAGCTCACGTCGTCGGATCGCCGTAAGGAGACCAAGAGGTACTGGGCGCCGGGCGAGACCCGCCGCGCCCTGGGCGAATCGGAGCGCACACTGTGACACCCTCGGCAACGACGCGGCGCGTCGAGGTGACCGTCGATCGTCCCGCGAACGGTGGGGAGGCGGTCGGACGTGCCGACGGGCGGGTCCTGTTCGTGCGCGGCGCGATTCCCGGCGAGCGCGTGGTCGCCGAGATCACCGACGACCGCCACGACTCGTACTGGCGTGCCGAGGCCGTCGAGATACTCGAGGAGTCCCCGCACCGGGTTCCGGTGGTGTGCCCGGCGGCGGCCGGGGGAGCGGGATGCTGCGACCTAGGGCACATCGAGCCCGGGTATGCGCGCGAACTGAAGAAGGCCGTGCTGCTCGACGTCCTGAGTCGGGTCGGCCACCTCGACGAGGCGACGATCGCCGGCACCGACCTCGCGACGCGTGGGGTCGACCGCTTGCCGGGGTCCGACACCGGCTGGCGCATCCGGACCCGCCTGGCCGTCGACGGACGGGGGCGTGCGGGGCAGCATGCGTTCCGCGGTGCCGCGGTGATCCACGACGTCTGCATGCAACCGGCGCCGGGGATGATCGACGACCTCGCCGGTCGCAGGTTCACCCCGCACGCCGAACTGGCCGTGGTCATCGACGCCGACGGCACCCGCCACATCACCGAACTCGCGCCCGTCGCCGAGGTTCGGCACGGCGACTCCCGCCGCCGCGCACAGCAGAACCGTCGACGCCGATCCCGACCCCGCGCACAGACGGTCGTCGAGGGTGCCGAGTCCGCGGTCCATCGCGTCGGGAACCGGTCGTGGGCCATCCCGGTGACCGGGTTCTGGCAGGCGCACCGGGCCGCGCCGCAGACCTACGCCGACACGGTCGTGGGCTTCGTCGGTGACCACCTCGGAGCCGGCCCGCGGGTCGCGTGGGACCTCTACGGCGGCGCCGGGGTGTTCGCCGGCGCGTTGCTCGACCAGTACGGCACCGGCCTCGAGGAGGTCCACATCGTCGACTCCGACGCGGGTGCACTGAACGCGGCGACGCGGACCTTCGCCGGCGATGCGGATCGTGTGGTCACGCACCGGGGTGAGGTGGCCGCCCGGGTCCACGACCTCGGCGAGACCCCCGACGTCGTCGTCCTCGATCCGCCGCGCACCGGTGCCGGCGAGCGCGTCGTCGAGGCGATCGCCGCCGCAAGACCGGCTGTGGTGGTGCACGTCGGCTGTGATGCCGCCCGGTTCGCGCGTGATCTCGGTCTCTTCGCCCGCGCCGGATATCGCGTGGCCCGGCTGCGCGGCTTCGACGCTTTCCCGCTCACGCACCATGTCGAGGCCATCGCGTGCCTGGTTCCGGCCTGAGCCACCGCAGTCATGTGACGTCGTCGACCATCCGCGGGGCGGGGTCGTGCCGAATGCTTCCGTAGACTGACGGGTTATGGGCCGGGGGTTTCTCCGGCCGGCGTCGCGTGATGGAGGAAACGATGGGTGTGCTCGACCGGGTCGACTCGCCGGCCGATCTGCGGTCACTGTCGGAAGCGGAGATGGAGACTCTCGCCTCCGAGATCCGGACGTTCCTGATCGAGAAGGTTGCGGCCACCGGCGGTCACCTCGGTCCCAATCTCGGCGTGGTCGAACTGACCCTCGGGATCCACCGCGTCTTCGACTCGCCGCACGATCCGATCCTCTTCGACACCGGCCACCAGTGCTACGTCCACAAGATCGTGACCGGCCGCAAAGACGGTTTCGACCACCTGCGGCAGCGCGGCGGTCTCACCGGCTACCAGGAGCGCGCCGAGTCCGAGCATGACTGGGTCGAGTCCTCGCATGCCTCGGCCGCCCTGTCCTATGCCGACGGACTGGCCAAGTCCTTCGAGCTGACCGGGCAGAACGACCGGACCGTGGTCGCCGTTGTCGGTGACGGCGCCCTCACCGGTGGCATGTGCTGGGAGGCGATCAACAACATCGCCGCCTGCAACCGGCCCGTGGTCATGGTCGTCAACGACAACGGCCGGTCCTATGCGCCGACCATCGGTGGCCTCGCGAGCCACCTGTCCGGTCTGCGTCTGCAGCCGGGCTACGAGAAGTTCCTCGACGAGGGCCGCCGCGTCGTCAAGCAGGTGCCCGTGGTCGGCGAACCCGCCTACGCGGTGCTCCACGGTGTGAAGAGCGGACTCAAGGATCTGCTGGCACCCCAGGCGATGTTCACCGACCTCGGTCTGAAGTACGTCGGTCCCGTCGACGGCCACGACATCAACGCCGTCGAGTCGGCGCTCCGGCACGCCCGCGACTTCGGCGGACCGGTCATCGTGCACACCGTCACGCGCAAGGGCATGGGTTACGCCCACGCCGAGAACCACGTCGCGGACCAGATGCACGCCACCGGCATCATCGACCCCGTGACCGGGCGGCCCACCAGCGTGGCACCGCAGGACTGGACCAAGGTCTTCTCGGCCGCGCTGCTCGATGCCGGCGCCAACCGCCCCGACGTCGTCGCGATCACCGCGGCCATGCCCGGTCCCACGGGGCTCACGCCCTTCGGCGAGCGCTATCCGGATCGCATGTTCGACGTCGGCATCGCCGAACAGCATGCGATGACCTCGGCAGCGGGCCTCGCACTCGGCGGCCTGCACCCGGTCGTCGCCATCTACTCGACCTTCCTCAACCGCGCCTTCGACCAGCTCCTGATGGACGTCGCGCTGCTGAAGCAGCCGGTGACCCTCGTCCTGGACCGGTCGGGCATCACCGGCCCCGACGGCCCGAGTCACCACGGCATGTGGGACCTGTCGCTCATGGCGATGGTTCCCGGCCTGCGGGTCGCCGCGCCGCGTGACGCCGTCCGATTGCGCGAGGAGTTCGACGAGGCGCTCGGTGTCGACGACGGCCCGACGGCTCTGCGTTTCTCCAAAGGTGCTGTCCCCGAGGACATCCGCGCGGTCGAGCGACTCGACGACGGGGTCGACGTCCTGCACCGCGGCGATCGCGATCTCGGACCGGCGTCGGGCGACGTGCTCATCGTCGCGGTCGGCGCCTTCTGCAGCCTTGCCGTCGACACCGCCGAACGCCTCGCGCAGCAGGGCATCGACGCCACGGTCGTCGACCCGCGCTGGGTCCTGCCGGTGCCGACCTCGGTGGTCGAGGTCGCCCGTCGCCACCGCCTGGTCGTCACCCTCGAGGACGGCTGCGTCAGCGGCGGCGTGGGATCGGCTGTGGCCGGAGCGCTCTCGGCTGCCGAGGTGACCGTTCCGGTGCAGATCAAGGGCATTCCGCAGGCGTTCATCGAACATGCCTCGCGCGGAGAGATTCTCGGCGAGCTCGGCCTGACTGCGCAGGATCTCGCCCGCTCGATCACCGCGACGGTGTCGGGGATGCAGGCCGGTCCCGCGCTGGAACGCCAGATCGAGGATCCCGCGCAGAGTCGCGCAGAGGACTGACGCAGGGGGACGAGTGGCGGGCAGGCGCCGCCCCGCCGGCTGACGTCAGCGCAGGGTCGCGAGATTCGAGATCGACTTGTGCACATCGGATTCCAGCACCTTCGCGACGAGGCGCCCGACGGGACCGTTGAGCAGGCCGCCGGATATCTCGGCGGACAGATCGAAGTGTGAGCCGTCGACGATCTCGTCGACCTTCATCGCGAGGTCGATGTTGATCCCTCCGCGGCCGGTGCCGGACAGCGCGATCATCCGCGGTTCGTCGTAGTCCGTGACGGTCCAGTGGATGACGTTGCGGAACCCCTTCACCTTGATCAGCGACGAGACCTTCGTCCCCTCGCTGATCGTGTCGGGGACCGGGGACTTCCACCCGCCGAAGATCGTCATCCACTCGTCGAACCGCGAGAGGTTGCTGGCGAGTGCCCAGGCCGCGCCCGGGTCGAGGTCCGAGTCGATGCCGACGGAGACTGTGGCCACTGAGTGCTCCCATTCCATTCCGTGAGGTCGTGCCTGTTGCGAGGTCGTGCCTGTCGGAAGGTCTTTACCCAACTCGGAGCGGGGCTACTCCGACGGTCCGGTCTCGGTGGCCCCGACCTCGCCCAGCGCCTCGGTCAACGCGTCCACGCTGAGCCGCCGCTGCCACGGACGGGCCCCGGCGGCGGCGAGGTGCGCGTCGACGGCCTCGGCGGTCACCGGTTCGGTCAGTCCGTCCCAGCACAGCTGGCGGACGACGTCCGGGGCGAGGAGGTTCTCCACCGGGAGGGTGTGGCTCTCGGCGACCTCTTTGAGCGCCGGGCGCACCTTCTGCATCCGCGCCGCAGCCTCCGGGTTGCGCTGTTCCCAGCGGCTCACCGGGGGGAGTCCGGGGCCGTTGGTCTTGCGGGCCGGCAGTTCGCTGTCCGGGAGTTCGCGGGCCCGCTGCAGGGCGCTCAACCAGATCCCGGCTTGCCGGCGCTGGCGAGGGCCGCCGAAGATCGGCAGGCGGGTCAGTTCGTTGTTCGATTTCGGGTCGACGGTCGCGGCGTTGACAATCGCGGTGTCGGGCAGCACGCGGCCCGGGGCGACATCCCGACGCTCCGCCAATTCCTCACGCGCCGTCCACAATTCGCGGACCGCGGCCAGGGCACGAGCCGACTTGACGGTGTGGATGTTGGACGTCTTGCGCCAGCGGTCGGTGCGCGGCGGGGCCGGCGGGCGGGACAGGACGTAGGCGAACTCCTCGCGGGCCCAGCCGTCCTTGCCGGACTCGGCCAGTGCCGCGTCCATCGCGTCCCGGAGTTCGACGAGCACCTCGACGTCGAGGGCGGCGTAGTTCAGCCAGTCGTCGGGAAGTGGCCGTCGGGACCAGTCCGCCGCGCCGTGACCCTTGAGCAGGCCGAGGCCGAGGAACTGGGCGACCATCGCGGCGAGGTTCACCTTCGCCAGGCCGAGCAGGCGTCCGGCGAGTTCGGTGTCGTACAGCTCGACGCATTCGAAGCCGAGTTCGCGTAGGCAGGGAAGATCCTGGTCGGCGGCGTGCAGCACCCATTCGGGCCCGCGCAGCGCGTCGATCACGGGAGCGAGTGCCTCGGGATCGCCGATCGGGTCGAGCAGGAAGCTGCCGGAGCCGCGTCGTTTGATCTGGATCAGGTAGGCGCGCTGGGAGTAGCGGTAGCCCGAGGCACGTTCGGTGTCGACGGCGATGGGGCCCTCGCCCGCTGCGAGCGCCTCCGCGGTGTCGGAGAACTCCGCGGCGGTCGACAGCACCGGCGGGACACCCCCGGCGGGGGCCAACAGCGGCTCGACCTCGGGGGCCTCGTCCTCCGGCGGCAGATTCTCGGCTTTGTTTCCCGGTGGTGTGTCCACGGTGCTCACGCCGGGCCGAGTTGGGTCACGCCCGCCGGCGGGAGGCCGGCAGCCGACGCCAACACCTCACAGAACGCCTCGAGGTGGCCGTTGAGACCCTCGGCGGTCAATGCGGTCCACGACGCCCGGACCTCGAGCTGGTGGGCGCGCGGCGGTCCGGCGATGTCGCCATAACGCACCGACGTCGTCGACGTCACGGTGCCACCCAGCGCGGTCACCTCGATGCGGTGTGCGATGCCGTTGGGGGAGGCGGGGGTGCTGATCTCGCCGACCGGCACGCCGAGGGCGTCGGACAGCCAGCTCCAGGCGACCTCGGGCAGCAGCGGATCCATCGCCAGAGCGGCCTCGACCTCGGCCTGCAGGTAGGCGACGAGGCGGATCGTCCCGTTCCAGGCGTCCTGGCCGGCCGGGTCGTACAGCAGGATGAGTCGTCCGAACGCGGTGCCCTGGGAATCGGTGGGGACGACGTCGGGGTCGTCCGGCGGGCGCACCTCGGCCCCGACCGCATAGCTGTACGGCGCGAGCCGCTGCGGCGGGCGGATGGGTCCGACCTCGATCTCACGGCGGACGCGGGCAGCATGCAGCGACTCCACCGCCGCGCGGAAATCAGCAGGCTCGTCCGGAGCTCCCGAGGAAGTCACCGTTCGACCGTAGGTGTGTCGTGCCTGGCAGCGGCGGAGGCGCGCCGAGTCACCGGCCCCAGAAATGGGGACCCGCACCCGCGAGTGTCGAACCGGGCAGGCCGGGGCGGGTCAGATCGTCGAACATGGCAGAGTAAGCGGTGATGTCGAACGTAACTGGTACCCGGGTCCATCGGTCGCACCTGCCGCTCGTCGCCGCGGCCACGGGTGGGACCCCGTCACGCCGTCCGGTGTGGTTCATGCGGCAGGCGGGCCGTTCGCTGCCCGAGTACCGCGCGATCCGTGCCAACCACGGCATGCTCGAATCCTGCTTCGACCCCGAGCTGGTGTGCGAGATCACCATGCAGCCGGTGCGCCGACACGACGTCGACGCCGCGATCCTGTTCTCCGACATCGTCGTCCCCCTCAAGGCTGCGGGCATCGACCTCGACATCGTCGCGGGCACCGGTCCGGTGATCGCCGAACCCGTGCGGTCGGCCGACGCCGTCTCCCGCATACCGCGCCTCGAACCCGCCTCGGTCGGCGCCATCTCCCACGCCATCGAACTGCTGCTCGCCGAACTCGGCGACACCGCGCTGATCGGTTTCGCCGGTGCACCGTTCACCCTCGCGTCCTACCTCATCGAGGGCGGGCCGAGCCGCAACTACGAGCGCACCAAGGCGATGATGCACGGCGACCCGCAGACATGGGCCGAGCTGATGGCCCGCCTGGCCGACATCACCATCGCCTTCCTGAAGGTCCAGCTCGACGCCGGCGTCGACGCGATCCAGCTGTTCGACTCCTGGGCCGGCATGCTCTCGGCCGCCGACTACCAGCGTTTCGTGGCGCCGCACAGCGCCCGCGTCCTCGCCGAGGTCGCCGGCTACGGCGTCCCGCGCATCCACTTCGGTGTGGGTACCGGCGAACTGCTGGCGCCCATGGCCCACGTCGGGGCCGACGTCATCGGCGTCGACTGGCGGGTGCCGCTCGACGAGGCCGTCCGCCGCGTCGGACCGGGCAGGGCCGTCCAGGGCAACCTCGACCCGACCCTGCTCTTCGCGGGACCGGAGGTCGTGGACAGAGAGATCCGCCGCGTGGTCGCCGACGGCGACCGGGCGATCGCGGCCGGCGCCATCGGCCACATCTTCAACCTCGGTCACGGGGTCCTCCCGGGTACCGACCCGGACGTCCTCACCCGCGCCGTCGAACTGATCCACAGCCTCTGATGGCTGCGCGGCTCCGGATCGCGGTCGTCGGCGGAGGTGTCTCCGGCCTGACGGCCGCGTACCGGCTGCGCGGTGCACTCGGCGCCGACGCACAGATCGACGTTCTCGAGGCCGGCGAGCGGCTCGGGGGCATCCTGCACACCACGACGGTCGGCGGCCAGTCCGTCGACGTCGGGGCCGAGGCGTTCATCGTCCGACGACCCGAAGCACTGGGCCTGGTCAACGAACTCGGCCTGGGGGACCGGGTCGTGTCGCCGACCGGCCGGCGCCCGTCCGTGTGGTCCGGTGGCCGCCTGCACCCACTGCCGGCCCCGGCGCTCATGGGGATCCCCGCGACCCCCGAGGCGGTCGCCGATCTCGCCGACCCCGCAGACCTCGAACTCCTCCGCACCGAGACGCAGCGCTCCTGGCATTGGGACCCGTCCGCGGACCCGACGGTCGGGGACCTCGTCGCCGATCGTCTCGGCCCGTCCGTGGTCGCCCGAAGCGTCGACCCCATGCTGGGCGGCGTCTACTCGAGCCTCGCCGCCGACATCGGTCTGCGTGAGGCGCTACCCGCGCTCGCGGCGCGACTCGATGCCGGTGCCCCCAACCTGACCGCGGCCGTCTCCGGCCTGGTCGCCGACGCCACGGGTACCGGGCCCGTCTTCGGCACCCTGGTCGGCGGTTACCGGGTGCTGCTCGACGCGCTCCGGTCCGCCGCGGCAGTCGAACCCGAACTCTGTGCGTATGTCCGGGACCTCGAGCCCACGACGACCGGCTGGACGCTGCATGTCGGCGGCGGAGCGCGAGGGGACGTGCGTGACTACGACGGCGTCATCCTGGCCATCCCCGCCTGGAATGCGGGCCACCTGCTGCGGCGGGCTCTGCCCGACGTCGCCGCACCGCTCCGGGCTGTACGCGGAGCGTCATCGGTGGTGGTCTCGATCGCGCTGGCCCCCGGCACACCGGTGCCCGAACACTCCGGCGTTCTCGTCGGGACGGGGGAGAGCCTGCGCGCCAAGGCATTCACGATCAGCTCGCAGAAGTGGGGCCATCTATCGCACGATGACGCGCCGGTGTCGGTGCGTGCGTCGTTCGGCCGGTTCGGGGCACCGGTGCCCGATGCGGACCTCGAACCCGGCGTCGACGACCGGCTGCGGGCCGAGGCCCTCGAGGACCTCGACGAGGTGTGTCGGGCCGCCGGAGTGGCACCCGCGTCGCCGAATGTCGTGGACACGTATGTACAGCGCTGGACCAACGGCCTGCCCGTCTACGGGCCGGGGCATCTCGCCACGATGGCGCAGGTCACCGCGTCCCGGCCGCGTCGGCTCGCGCTCGCCGGGTCGTCGTATGCGGGGGTCGGTGTCCCGGCCTGTATCGGCCAGGCCGGACGCGCCGTGTCGGCTCTGCTGACCGACCTGACCTGACTGTTCGTCCCACCGGCCGCGGTGGCACCATGTCAGTCATGGCCCGCTTGGATTACGCAGAACTCAACTCCACGATCCGCTACCTGATGTTCTCGGTGTTCGCCGTCCGCCCCGGCGAGCTCGGCACCGACCGAGACCAGGCCAAGTCGGATGCCGCCGACTTCTTCAAGTCCCTCGAGGACACCGGCGTCGTGGTCCGTGGCGTGTACGACGTGTCGGGTCTCCGCGCCGACGCCGATTTCATGATCTGGTGGCATGCCGCTGACGTCGAGTCGATCCAGGCCGCGTACGCGAAGTTCCGTCGCGAGACCGTCCTCGGTCGCGCCTGCAACCCGGTGTGGAGCAATGTGGCGCTGCACCGGCCCGCGGAGTTCAACAAGAGCCACATCCCGGCCTTTCTCGCCGGTGAGGAAGCGGGTAACTACATCTGCGTGTACCCGTTCGTGCGGTCCTACGAGTGGTACCTGCTGCCCGACGAGGAGCGGCGCAAGATGCTTGCCGACCACGGCAAGGCCGCTCGCGAGTACAAGGACGTCCGTGCCAACACGGTGTCGTCGTTCGCTCTCGGTGACTACGAGTGGCTGCTGGCCTTCGAGGCACCGGAACTGCATCGCATCGTCGACCTGATGCGTGACCTGCGCGCCACCGAGGCACGCATGCACGTCCGCGAGGAGACGCCGTTCTTCACCGGACCGCGCGTCGAGGTCTCGGCGCTCATCGACGCTCTGCCCTGACCCGAGAGTCACCGGCACCGGGCCCCGCGTATCGCGGGTGCCCGGTGTTTTTCGTGGACCATCCAGAGGTACGCCGAACGTGGTCGACTGACCCGTGTCGTCGCTCCAACGGATGAAACCGGGCGGAAACCCTGCGGGTGGTACGCGATGAGGCGGAATGTGATCTGCGTCTCAAACGAGGCGAAGCTCCGATTCGACTCAACGTGGAGGAACACCCGACCATGCTCCATATCGTCTCAGCGGCCCGCATCATCGCGGCGCTGATCTTCTCGGCCGCCCTCGCCGGCGGTGTCGCAGCCGCGAACGCCCAGCCATGCCAGCTGCATCTGGCCAACGGTCAGCTCGCGCCGTGTGCCCCGGGAGTGGTCTCGCACTCGCCGAGCGATCCGGGCGGCGGCAACGACCCGGCCTCTGATCCGGCGTCGTTCGAGCATGTGCTGGTGAAACCGGCTTCACCGATTGTCGAGGAGCCGGAGCCGGAGCCGACCGAGGTCGAGGCACCGCCCGAGAAGTGACGAGCACAAGTCACGTAGAGAGGCACCCGCGAGCACTGCGGGTGCCTCTTCTGGTCGAATTCGCTGTGGCACAAGCGACTTGGTCGATTGATCCGAATCGGTCGAATGCTTGAGAATCGGACAAAACGCCTACCGGCTCTGTTATGACATGGAATGTGAGCTCTGTCTCACATATGGGAACAGCAACGTTCGACTCGACGTGAAGGAACCCCCCATGAACCATCTCGTCCCCGCGGCCCGCATCATCGCAGCGCTCGTCTTCTCGGCCGCCCTTGCCGGTGGCGTCGCGACCGCGAACGCTCAGCCGTGCAAGATGCTCCTCCCCAACGGGCAGCTCGCCCCCTGCGCTCCCGACGTCATCTCCACGATGCCCGGCGAGTACGGCGGCGGAGGCAACGACGCGGCCTCCGAACCGGGGTCGTTCGAGCACAAGCTGGTGAACCTCGCTCCGGCGGCCTCGGCGCCGGCGGAAGAGGAGCCGGCGGAAGAGGAGCCGGTCGACGAGGATCAGATCGACATTCCACAGCCCGAGGTGAAGGATCCGGACCAGCTGAAGGAAGAGCAGGCGCAGAAGGAAAAGGAAGAGCGGGAGCAGAAGGAGAAGGAAGAGCGGGAGAAGAAGGAGCAGCAGGAGAAGGAACAGCAGGAGAAGGAGCAGCAGGAGAAGGAACAGCAGGAGAAGGTACAGAACGGCTAGTTCTGGCCCTTCCCTCCGAACCTCCTGTGCTACTGCGTCACTCGGCCGGCTCGAGCTTCAGGCTGATCGAGTTGATGCAGTAGCGCAGGTCGGTGGGGGTGTCGTAACCCTCGCCGGCGAACACATGTCCCAGGTGGCTCTTGCAGTTCGCGCAGAGGACCTCCACTCGCTTCATGCCGAGCGAATTGTCCTCGACCTCGATGATCTTGTCTCCGGCGAGCGGGGAGAAGAACGACGGCCAGCCGCAATGTGATTCGAACTTCTGCTCGCTGCGGAACAGCTCGGTGTCGCAGGCCCGGCAGCGGTAGACGCCGACCGTCTTGGTGTCGGTGTACTCGCCGGTGAAGGGTGCTTCGGTTCCGGCCTGGCGCAGTACCCGGTACTCGGCCGGGGTGAGGCGCTGCTTCCATTCCTCGTCGGTGAGGTTCGCGAGGTTCTCGGTCTCGGGCTTGCTGTCGGTCATGCGTTCCACGGTAGCGCGGTCCGGGATCTCGCCGGCGTCGCGCGGCGACGCTACTTCGAGAGCGACAGCTCGTCGTCGGGTTTCGCCGCCGGCGCCGGCGGAGCGTCGTTCTCCGAACGCATCACCACGTCCTCGCCGGCGACCCCGTCGGCCCGCATGTCGAGCCAGCGGAACAGCAGCGAGCAGAACACGGCGATCATCAGCAGCGACCAGCCCCACGTCACCTTGTTGTACTCGACCATCCAGCCGAAGGCCGTCCAGCGCTGCGAGTAGAAGCTGTCAAAGGTCATGCAGCCGTACACGCCGAGCCAGGCCGGCCAGTTGCGCACCGCCGATCCGGGCAGGAGCACGGTCATCAGCAGTGGGAACAGCAGCATGGAGTAGTAGCCCTGGCCCAGTGAGCCCACGAGGAAGGTGGTGCCCAGGAGTACGCCCGACGACGTCGCGAGCCAGAGCAGCTCGTTGGTCTTGCGGTAGTAGCGATACAGGAACCACAGCGAGAACGCGGCCATCAGCACGAAGGCGACGCGCAGCAGCAGCACCAGCCATGGCGCGACGCCGAAGTAGGCGCCGTTGCCGGCGATCGAGCTGTTGTAGTAGTCGCGGGCCTCGCCGAGGTAGGGGACCGTCCGGCTGATGAATGCGTCGGCGTCCACCGACATCGGCCAGGCGATCGCGGTCAGTACCAGCGGGATCACGATGGCGAAGGCGAACACGCGCCACTGCCGGTTGAGCAGCGGCAGCAGCATCAGCGGTGCCAGAACGGGTTTCACGGCCAGCGTCAGGCCCATCGGGACGCCCGCCCACCAGTCGTGCCGCGACCGCATCAGCATCAGGAAGGCGATCATGCCCAGCAGCACGAACGAATTGAAGTTCGTGAAGATCAATGTGTGCGAGACGGTTTCGGTGAAGAAGAAGACGAACAGCACCGTCGGCATGACCCATGAGTTGAGGGCGTACCCGAACATCCGGGTCAACAGGTAGGCGCAGATCAGCAGGACCACGACGCTGACCGCGATGAACGCCCACCGCGCGCGTTCGTAGTCGATGACCGCGACCGGCGCCATCAGCAGGGTGCCCGACGGCGGGTACAGGTAGTGCGGGTCCACCGTGGCGTAGTTCTCGCCGTAGACCGGCAGGTTGTTCAGGAAGTTGTAGGCGGCGGCGTACACCGGCTTGAAGTCGTCGGTGCGGTCGCCGTTGACCCCCAGGAACAGCGAGCGGTGCACGACCATGAACAGGCTGATCGGCCACAGGATCATCGGGATGATCCGCTGCGCACTCATCTGGGGATAGAGATACCTGTCGAGATTCGCCACCCGCGCACCGTACTACGGGTGGCCTCCGACTCTCCGCAGAACCCTCCGGGCCAGCACCGATCCGCCTTCGCCCTAGGTGGGGCAGCCGCGCTGGGTGGGTCCTCCGAGAGGTGTCTTCTTCACGTATTCGACCGCGACCTGGGCGGCGCAGGCGCTGCGACCGAGGACCGAAAAGCCCAGTCCGTCCCAGCTGACGGTCACGGGCTCGGCCCCGGCATTCATGAACAGCGGGACGAGGGTGTTCGCGCCTTCGCCACCGTTCACCGGGTCCCGGGTGCCGTTGAGGATCAGGGGGTCGGCGGGCAGCGACGACGGCGGGCGGACCGCGCTGCCCGACGCCCAGCCGTTGCAGCGCACCAGTGACAGGGCACTGTCGGAACCGGTCAGCGGGTTCTGCTTGGTCCAGGCCTCGACGAGTCCGGGGATCTCGTTCTGACCCACCGGGCCGGTGACGTCGTTGCACCGCGACACCAGGGCTCCATCGGTTGTGCGCAGAGCCGCGGCCCGATCGGCGAGGCGGACGAGCGCACCGGTGTCGCCGCGATCGGCGGCGGCGATGGCGCGGGACAGGTCGAGCAGCGACTCGGGGCGATCCGAGGCGAGCGCGAGTGTCGTGGTGATGGCGTTGAGTGTGGTGGTGTCGGACAGTCCGTCCAGACGTCCGGCGCGCGCCTCGGTGAGCAGGCCGGTCATCACCCGCACTCCGTTGGTGCCGAGCGTGCACCCGTCCAGCGTCGAGCATCGCTGCGCGAATCCCTGCAGCGCGCTCTGGACTCCCTGTGCGCGCAGTTGCGCCCGATCGCGGGCGTTCGCGCCGAACGGCGTCGGGGTGTCGAGGATGATGCGTCCCGCGCGGCCGCCGTAGAGGGAGGAGTACGCCAGGACGACGTCGGAGCCCTCACCGACACCGATGAGACCCAGATGTTCGACGCCCCAACGCTGCCGGAGTGTCTCGAGGTCGGCGGCGGCGAACTGCGCCCCGAAGTTGAGCTGGTAGGGCGTCAGCGTCTCGGTACAGCCGTCCGAGGCCGACGACGCAGCCGAGGCGAGCCGGGAGATGCGTGCCTCCGTGCTGGCCCCGCGCGCCGTGAGCCCGTTGTCGGCGATCGTGCTCCGCTCGAGCCGGGTCATGCAGTCGAGGTCCCCGCTCTGGGGAATGCCGCGATGGTCGACGGCCACCACCGGGTGGGCGTCGAGGAATGCCCGGCCCGGACCGGACGTCATCACCATGAGCGTCCGCGACGACGGGAGATCCGATCCCGAGGTGAGGACGAGCGGCGCGGCGTCGGCGGGCGTCGCCGCGGTGCGGGCCCGGGTCGCTGCGATCCGCACGACCTCTCCATCGGGCTTGTTCCGGTCGACGGGGGAGTCGAACTCCGCGCATTCGACGGTCACCCCGGCCGGGCGGGCGATGTCGTAGCGTCCGGCGGTCCCTGCCGCGCAGTCCGACCACTCGAGGTCGGTCCTCGGTACGGCGAGCGCCGGCGCCGGGGGCGGCGCGGAGGACGAGGGTGCCGGACCCTGACCGCCGCCGCCACCGGGGATGAGTTCGGGGCCGCGGTCGGGGCCCACGGCGCACGACGACACTCCGATCGCGACGATCACACCCAGGACTGCCGTGACGGCGTGCGCTCTTCGCATGTCCGCGAGCGTAGTCAACGACGCCGGGCGACGGCCGTGCAGTGATCCGTTCGGTCAGTGGATGGACGATCGGCCGCGGCGCAGCCAGCGCGTGAAGACGTAACCGTCGTCGTCGGTGATGATCGCGGCCGGTGACATCGCCTTGAGTGCGGCGGCCTCTTGCTCGGCGTCGGCGGCCCGAACCGCGATGCGGCCGGCATTCCCGCCGGCCAGATGCGGGCTGGTCGTCAGGCACAGTTCGTCGAGCAGGTCGTCGGCGATGAGCGAGCCGAGCAGGCTCGGGCCACCCTCGCAGAGCACCCGCGGCCAACCCCGCTCACCGCAGGTCTCGATCAGCGCCGAGGTCTCGACGTCGTCCTCACCGCAGTCGATCAGGGTGGCGCCGGCGTCGACGAGCGCGGCGCGCCGCTCTGCGGGGGCCGACGCGCGCGTGAGCACGACGGTGTCGGGGTGGCTCAGCGGCGGGTAGTCCGGCGGGATCGAGAGCGACCGCGACACCAGCGCGAGCGCGGGAGCGGCTGCCTGTCCGTTCTCCTGTCGGAGACCGGCGAACGCCTCGTCGGGTTGCGGCTGGCGGTATCCCTCGGTCGTCGCGGTCCCGGCACCGACGAGGATGACGTCGGCGAGGCCCCGCAGGACCCGGAAGACGGTCTTGTCCCCGTCACCGCCGAGTCCGCCCGATTTCCCGTCGTGGGTGGCCGCGCCGTCGATCGAGGCCACCATGTTGGCCCGAACGAAAGGGGCCGCGGCACCGGGCCCCTCGGACGGGCGTGGTGGATAGCGGTAGTGCTCGGCCAGGCCGAGCAGTGTGTCGTTCCCCTTCTCGTCGGACTCCGCGGATGTGACCTGGGTCGCTTTCTGCAGGTGGAACATGCATCCATCTTTCCGGAGATCGCTACCCTCCACACATGGTGGCCCGACTTTGCGATCGCAACCCTGCGACCTCGCCGGATGCACTCATCGATGAGATGGTGCCTCCGTCGACCTTCGACGACGTGAGCTTCGACTCCTACATCCCCGATCCGAAGGAGCCGTCGCAGGCCCAGGCGGTCGCCAAGGCCCGTGACTTCGTCGCCCGGGCCTCGAAGGCCCGCTCCGGCAAGAAGGGCCTGTTCTCGCGCAAGGCGCCCTCGCAGGGGATCGGCCTGTACCTCGACGGCGGGTTCGGCGTCGGCAAGACCCACCTCCTGGCCTCGATCTACCACTCCATGCCCGAGCCGAAGTCGTTCGCCACCTTTGTCGAGGTCACCCACGTCGTCGGCGCGCTGGGCTTCGTCAACGCCGTCGAGCGTCTCTCGAAGCACACCGTCCTCTGCATCGACGAGTTCGAACTCGACGATCCCGGCGATACGATGCTCGTGTCGCGCCTACTCACTGAGCTCACGGCGAAGGGTGTGTCGGTCGTCGCCACCTCGAACACCCTGCCCGGACAGCTCGGCGAGGGCCGGTTCGCGGCCCAGGACTTCCTGCGCGAGATCCGCAAGCTCTCGGCGGTGTTCGAGACCATCCGCGTCGACGGCCCCGACTACCGCCACCGCGACCTCCCGCCGGCCCCGGACCCGCGCACCGAGTCCGAACTGGTCGACATCGCCGACTCCACCGAGGGCGCGACTCTCGACGACTTCGACGCGCTGTGCGATCACCTGAGCACGCTGCACCCGTCGAAGTACAAGGACCTCGTCGACGGCGTCTCGCTGGTGTGCATCACCGGCGTCCACCCCGCCAAGGATCAGTCGGTGGCCCTGCGCCTCGTGGTGCTCGCCGACCGTCTCTACGACGCGCACGTCCCGGTGACGGTCTCCGGCGCCAAGCTCGACGAAATCTTCACCGACGAGATGCTCGCCGGCGGCTACCGCAAGAAGTACCTGCGCGCGACGTCGCGCCTGCTGGCGTTGTCGCGGTTCGCCGAATCCGCTGCCTGATCCGAGAGAATCGACGCGACTCTCGTTCCCTGATCCGAGAACGCGGCACGACCAACCACTGCTGCCTGAGGTGCGAGGAGCGCAAGCGACGAGCCACGAAGGCCCGGTGAGACGACGTCGCCAGACCCTTCGTGGCTCGCTCCGCTCGCACCTCAGGGAGCGGGCGGGCGACTACTTCGCGGGGAGTTCTCATCCCAGAACGCTGCGTCACAGCTTCTGCGTGAACACGTAGTCGTGTTCGACGCTCCCGCCGAGGTCGAAGGTCCGTACCCCGGCGCGCGTGAAACCGGTTTTGGCGTAGAACTTCTGGGCGCGTTCGTTCAGTTGGTTCACGCCGAGCCAGACGACGACGCTACCGCGGTCGCGGGCACGGTCGAGCGCAGCGTCCATCAGGGCGCGTGACGGGCTGAGACCGGGACGCGAGTGATGGCCGGGGAGGACGTACATCTTCGACACCTCGCTCGCCGGCCGCTCGGGAACGAGGTCGGCGACAACGGGGTTCGACGGATCGCCGTGCAGCACCAGCGCGTAGCCGATGACCGGACCGTCGGCGCCGTCCCGGACGACGAGCACGTCGGCGTCCGGGTCGGCGATGTAACCGCGAAAGTTCTTCTCGGCGAGATTGGTCGCGATGAATTCGGCGATGTCGTCGGCCGCGGCGTGTGGCGGGCAGGCCAGGGGAAAGGTCGCGCCGGCGACCTCCGCCACCGACGCCGCCCGCTCGGGATCGGTGACGAGCTCGACGTTCACCGCGGGATGAGTCGACGTCACGACCGCGAATCGGCCGACGACAGCGGACGATCCGCGTCCGCGGTCCAGGCGTTCATCGACCCGTCGTAGACCGCGACGTCATCGCGACCGAGTGCCTTCAGTGCGAAGGCCGCTGCCGTGGCCGCGATCCCGCCGCCGCAGTAGGTGACCGGCCGTACCGACGGGTCGAGGGCACCCGCGTCGGCGAACAGTCCGCGCAGTTCCTCGAGCGGCTTCAACGCACCGGACTCGTCGACGAGTTCGCCGAACGGGACGTTGACGCTGCTCGGGATGTGGCCGCCGGCGAACGACTCCCGGTCGAGCGCGTTGACCAGCAGTACCGACGAATCCGCGGTGGCCACGACCACCTCGTCGGTCGAGAAGATCCGCTCCGGACGACGGTGCGCGGTGAAAGTGGCAGCCGGATGGGTGGATTCGCCACTCTCGGTGGGTAGCCCCGCCGCCACCCACGCGCCGTACCCGCCGTCGAGGACGACGACGTCGTCGAACCCCTCGAGGCCGAACTGCCACCACAGGCGGGTCGCCCAGATGCCGTTGACCGTGTCGTAGACGACGACGGTCGAGTCGTCGCCGATCCCGGCCGCGCCGACCGCTGCGGCGAACTTCTCCGACGACGCCGCCGCGAACGGCGCCTCGCCGTTCGGATCGGACAACTCGGTGATCTGGTCGAGGAACACCGCGCCGGGCACGTGGCCCTGCAGGTAGGTGTCACGACCGGAGGCGACGTGCGCGCCGTCGGCGTCGAAACTCAGGTGAACCGTCGCGTCGACGACGCGCAGGCGTCCCTCGCCGAGGCGCTTCTGCAGTTCGTTCGGGGTGATCAGCGGTGCGGAGGTCATGCCTGCCACGGTAGTCCGGCAGTCGCCGCGCCTGTGCTCAGGGATCGAGGGGTTCGGCCGTGAGGGGTTCGGTGTGGAAGTCGGCGAGATCGACGTGACGGGTCTTGGCCCAGTAGTCGACGATCCGCCACGGCAGCACCGCCACGACCCGACCGTCGGGGTTGCGGTACCAGTTGGTCATCGCGGGATGCGTCCACACCATTCGTGCGTGCGCACGGTCGACGGCGTCGTTGTACTCGTCGGTGACGTCGCGACGCACCTCGAGGGCCCCGAGCCGGCGCTCGATCATGGCGCGGATGGCGTCGCAGACATAGCGCACCTGGTACTCGAGGATGCTGATGAAGCTCCCGCCGTGTCCGAGTGCGGTGTTCGGGCCGGTGAGGATGAACAGGTTGGGGAAGTCCGGCGCGGTGATGCCGAGGTAGGCGTACGCGTCGTGATCGCCCCAGGCCTCGACCGTCGTCTTGCCGCTGCGGCCGACGACGTCCATCGGGTACAGGTAGCGGTCGCTGTGGAAGCCGGTCGCGAAGACGATGATGTCGAAGTCGTGTGCCCGACCGGTGGAGTCGACGAGACCGGTCTCGGTGACGGAGTCCACGCCGTGGCCCACCAGCTCGACATTCGGCTGCCGCAACATGCGAAACCATCCGTTGTCCAACAGCATTCGCTTGCCGAAGGGCGGGTAGTCCGGCGTCGACGCCTCGATGAGATCGTCGCGGTCGCCGAGCTCGGTGCGCATGTACCGCAGGTAGAACTCGCGGTGTCCGTGATTCACGGCGTTGATCGACGCGGTGGGTTCGGGCCACTCGGGGTCGACGTGCAGCGTCGAATGGACCTTGTCGTTGAAGATCCACGACAACCGCGCGCGGTACCACTCCCGGTACCCGGGCAGGTTGTTCATCAGCCAGTGCACGCTGTCGCCGACCGGGGCGAAGTAGTCGTCGTTGGGGGCGATCCACTGCGGCGATCGCTGGAAGATCGTCAGGGACCCGACCTGGTCGACGATGGCGGGCCCGATCTGCATCGCCGATGCGCCGGAGCCGACGATGGCGACGCGTTGGCCGGCCAGGGCGCCGGGCTCGTCGAGGTCGGTGGGCCAGTTGGCGGAGTGGAACATCCGGCCGGTGAAGGTGTCCATGCCGGCGAGCTGGGGGAGCTTGGGCCGGTTGAGGATGCCGACCGCACTGATCACGATGCGCGAGGTGAGGGTGCTCTCGCTGCCGTCCCGGTCGCGGACCCGCACCACCCACTGCTGGGCGTCGGAATCGTAGGTGGCGGAGAGGACCTCGGTGCCGAACCGGACGCGGTCGCGCACGGCGTGGCGGTCGGCGAAGGCCTGCAGGTAGCCCTGGACCTCGTCGCGCTTGCCGAAATGGGTGGACCAGTCGTGGTCGAAGGACGAGATCGAGTACAGATAGCTCGGGGTGTCGACGCCGGCTCCCGGGTACTGGTTCTCGTACCAGGAGCCCCCGACCTCGTCGTTCTTCTCCAGGACGGTGTGCTCGATGCCGGCCTCGGCGAGCTGCGTGGAGATCAGCATTCCGGCCACGCCCGCGCCGATGACCAGCGCGTTCATCGTCGAACCGAGGTTCTCGGGCAGTTCCGGAAGGTGCGAGCCCCGTAGGTCGCCACGCACGATCTCGCTCATCATCGGTGCGAATTCCGGCGCCACGGGTTCGCCGGCGGTGAAGGACATGAGTGTGGCGACGAGGTCCTCGTCGGCCGGCATGCGTGCCGGTGATCCCTGCTCGTACCAGTCCTCGAGAGCGTCGACGACGGCGCCGCGGATCTCGGCCTGAACGTCCTCGGGCAGGCCGCCGGTCGAGTTGTCGTCCATGCCGCGGCTACGGGTCGGACGATAGCGATCGGCCAGCCAGCGGCGATCCCCGGTCATCTCCACCAGCACGGCGAGCAGCGTCGGGATGTTGCCCGCGTCGACCGCGGCCCGGATCTCCGAGGAAGCCGGACGCGTCTCCGGACGAAGGGAAACTGAAGTCATAGTTGCAACTAACCACTGTTAGTCCCGGTTCGTCAACCGGAGCAAAGTGTCGATTTTCAATGGTTGACGACTGCGAAGTCATGTGGAACTGTGTCCCCAGTCATACTAACAACGGTTAGTGATCACGGAGGTTGACATGGAACTCAGCGAGGCAATGCGCACCACGGGCACCTGCCGCTACTTCAGCGACAAGCCCGTCGAGGACGAGGTGTTCTACCGGGCGTTCGACGACGCGCGCTTCGGTCCGCAGGGCGGTAACCGGCAGCCGGTCCGCTGGGTCGTCGTCCGTGACGAGGTCACCAAGAAGGCGCTCGCCGATCTCTACCTGCCCTTCTGGGAGCCGTACTACAACTCGATCCTCGAGGGTTCCAAGAAGGTCGGCGCCGTCCCGAAGACCATCGAGAGCGCCAATTACTTCGCCCACCACCTCGCCGAGGTGCCCGCGCTCGTCGTGGTCTGCGCCGAGGCGGAGGGGCTGCATCCCACCGACCACGAACTCGGCCGGCTCAGCGTCGTCGGCGGCGCGTCGATCTACCCGAGCGTGCAGAACCTGACCCTCGCCCTGCGCCAGCAGGGTGTCGCCACCGCACTCACGACTCTGCTGTGCGCAGCGGAGAACGAGGTCAAGGACCTGCTCGGCATCCCGGACGGGTTCATCACCGCGGCACACATCGCCGTCGGCTACCCGCGGAACGGCTTCCCGCGCAGGCTCACCCGCAGCCCCGTCGAGGAGATCGCCTTCCTCGACCGCTTCGACAATCGGATGTTCGCGTGAGCGCCCCCGCCATGACCGCAGAAGGACATCTCGCCGGCCGCAGACTCACGGAGAACCAGACGTCACCGTTGGGTCGGGCGACCATCGGTGACCAGTTGCGTAGGCTCTCGCGGTCGCAGGGCAACAAGCCCGCGATCATCGCCTACGACCCCGCCGGCGGCCGCACGTCGACCAGCTACGCCGACCTCAACCGCATGGCGAACCGGGTCGCGCACGTCCTCGTCGATCTCGGCGTCCGGCGCGGCGACCGGGTCGCGGTGATGAGCCGGAATCGTGTCGAGACCGTCGCCTCCTACTATGGCGCGCTCAAGGTCGGCGCGGCCTACTCCGGTGTCAGCCCGCTGTTCCGCGAGAAGGAGATCGCCCAGCAGTTGGGTCATCTCGAGCCCGCGGTGCTCGTCGTCGAACGCGACCTGGCGCCCCTGGCCGGCCCGATCGCCGACAGTCTCGGCATCTCGGTCCTGGTCGTGGGGGAGCCCGAATCGGACTCGTGGAATTCCTTCGACGAGCTGGTCGGGCAGGCGGACGACGCCGAACCAGGGTGTGACGTCGACGAACACGATCTGGCGATGATCGTCTACACCAGCGGCACCGAGTCGACCCCCAAGGGCGTCGAGATCGCGCACCGCAACTACCTGATCTCCACCGCACCCGCGTACACGTGGGGTCTGCGCTGCCTGAACGACGACGTCTGGCTGTACGTCATGCCGTTCCACACGATCGCGGGGATCGGATCGCTGACATCGCTGACCCTGCTCGGCGCCACGCTCGTCCTGCCGGCCGCGGTCGACCCGGCGACGTCGCTGCGGATGATCCGCGACGAGAAGATCTCGGTGCTCGCCCAGACCCCGACCTTCTTCATCGCCCTGGCCAATCACCCCGACTTCGGGCCCGACACCGTCGGCACCGTGCGTCGCTGCCTCACCTACGGCGGCCAGGTGTCCCCGCACGCCGTCGACGCCTGGGCCACCGCCACACCGGAGTCGGTGTGGGGTACCTACTGGGGCCAGTCCGAACTCACCCAGCTCGGCTCGGTCGGATGGTTCAAGCGCCTCGAGGACGTGCCCAACCAGGACCCGACCTGGATCGGGAAGCCGGTCGGCCATCTCGAGGTCCGCGTCGTCGACGCCGACGGCAACGAGGCCGAAGAGGGCGAACTCCTCTGCCGCACACCGTCGGTCATGCTCGGCTACTTCAAGGATCCGGAGAAGACCGCGCAGGTCCTCGAGGGTGGCTGGGTGCACACCGGCGACATCGTGCGGATCGATGACGAGGGCAACATGTTCTTCCGCGACCGGCGTAAGGACATGATCAAGACCGGCGGTTACAACGTCGCCTCCCAGGAGGTCGAACGTGTGCTGCAGTCGCATCCCGACGTCGAACGGGCCGCGGTCGTCGGCCTGCCCGATCCGTACTGGTCCGAGGCCGTCACCGGTTTCGTTGTTCTTCGCGCGGGTACCTCGGCGTCCGCGGAGGACATTCGCGAGTACTGCCGCACCGACCTGGCGTCGTACAAGGTTCCCAAGGCGGTGCACATCGTCGACGAACTGCCGACCGACGCCCAGGGCAAGCTGCTCAAGCGTGAGTTGAGGAGAGTCCATGGAACCCCTCAGGGCTGACGACGCCGCCGGCACGGTCGCGAAAGCGGCGGTGGCGGAGGAGCGTCCGCGCACCCGTCGCGACGAGATCGTGGAGGCCGCGGCGCGGTACTTCGCCGAACACGGTTACGCGAACGCGGGGATGCGCGACATCGCCGAGGCCGTCGGCATGCG
Organism: Gordonia rubripertincta; assembly: GCF_038024875.1. Lineage (NCBI taxonomy): Bacteria > Bacillati > Actinomycetota > Actinomycetes > Mycobacteriales > Gordoniaceae > Gordonia > Gordonia rubripertincta. Next base: position 4,333,198 of record NZ_CP136136.1, on the reverse strand, counting down.
AGGTGCGAGTCTCTACAACCACTTCCACTCCAAAGAGGAGATCCTCTACGCCATCGCGCTCCGGATGACCGAGGACCCGCAGCAGGATCTGCTGGTGCTCGACGGCGAGGGCGGCCCCGTCCAACGGCTCACCGCCCTGGTCGAGGCGCATATCCGCAGGCTCGCGCGGTACCGGGTGGAACACCTCGTCGCGCTGCGGGAACTGTCGGCGCTGACGCCGGAGCACCGTCGGGCGGTCACCGACTACCGCAAGTACTACCAGCGGCGCATCCGCGACGTCATCGAGGCGGGCGCCCGGATGGGTGTCTTCGAGGTCCGTGACGCTCACCAGTCGGCGATCGCCGTGCTCGACCTGATGAACGGCATCAGCTGGTGGCTCCGCGACGAGCACGACGTCGACCAGTTGGTCAGCGACTACGTCGATTTCACGATCCGCGGCGTCCTGCACCACCAGGCGGATTCGTGAGCGGTCCGCTCGCCGGCGTGCGCGTGGTCGAGATGCCGGGCCTGGGTCCGACACCGCATGCCGCGATGATGCTCGCCGACCTCGGCGCCGACGTCATCCGCATCCGACGCAAAGGTCCCGAGGCCGCGGGTCCCGACGGCATCGTCGAGGCGGACGCCGGTCTGTACCGGTCCCGTCGGAGTGTCGAGGCCGACCTCAAAGACCCCGCCGACCTGGCACGCGTCCGCGAGATGATCCTGCGGGCCGACATCCTGGTCGAGGGCTTCCGTCCGGGCGTGATGGAACGCCTCGGACTCGGACCCGAGATCTGCGAGGACGCAACGCAACTCGTGTACGCCCGCATGACGGGGTGGGGCCAGGACGGCGATCGCGCGATGCTCGCCGGCCACGACATCAACTACCTGGCGGTGACCGGTGTGCTCGAGGCCATGGGCCCGGCCGGAGCGCCGCCCGTTCCGCCGCTCTCCCTGGCCGGCGACTTCGGCGGGGGGTCGATGCTGCTCGTGGTCGGCGTGCTGGCCGCGCTGCACGACCGGTCGCGGACCGGACGCGGGCAGGTCGTCGACGCCGCGATGGTCGACGGCGCCGGTCTGCTCGCCCAGCTGCAGTGGTCGTGGAAAGCGGCCGGACGCTGGGTGTCCCGATCGGAGGGCAACCTGCTCGACGGTTCCGCACCCTTCTATGCCACCTACGAGTGTGCGGACGGCCGCTTCGTCGCCGTCGGCGCACTCGAGGAGAAGTTCTGGCGCAATCTGATCGGCACCCTCGGTCTCGGTGACCTGCCCGACCGATGGGACCGAGCCCACTGGCCGGTCATCTCCGCCGCGCTTGCCGCCCGATTCGCGACGCGGACCCGCGACGAGTGGTCCGATGACTTCGCCGGCGTCGACGCGTGTCTCACCCCGGTGCTCGACTTCGACGAGGCGGCCGCCGATCCCGTTGCACGGCAACGCGGCAGCTACGTCACCGTCGACGACGCCGTCCAACCCGCACCCGCCCCGCGGTTCTCCCGAACAGTCCTGCCCACGCCGTCCGGGTCCTCGACCGCGGACCTGACGCAGATTCTCGATCAATGGTCGACCGATTCACCTGTGGAGGTGTCGTGAGTTTCGCCAGTCCTTTCCCCGACGTCGAGATCCCCGATGTGAGTGTCTTCGACTATCTGTTCGGGTCGGTCGCCGACGAGGACCGCGGACGGATCGCCCTGGTGGACCCGAAGTCGGGTTCGACGACCAGTTACGGCCAGTTGGTCGGTCAGATCGAGGCGGCGGCCGGCGCTTTGGCGTCGCGGGGGATCGGGGTCGGGGATGTGGTGGGCATCCTCTCGCCGAACATTCCGGCGTTCGCGACCGTGTTCCATGGCATCTTGCGTGCGGGCGCGACGGCGACGACGATCAATGCGCTGTTCACCGCGACCGAGATCGCCAAGCAACTCCGGGATTCCGGCGCCAAGATGCTGGTGACGATCTCGCCGATGTTCGAGCAGGCCAAGGCGGCCGCCGACGAGGTGGGGTTGGCCGCGGAGAGCCTGATCGTCCTCGACGGTGAGGGGCAGGACGCCTCGGGTCATCCGAACGCGGTGGATCTGCTGGGTCCGCACCTGCCCGCGCCGGACGTCTCCTTCGACCCGGCCACCCATGTGGCGGTGTTGCCCTACAGCTCGGGAACGACCGGGAATCCCAAGGGTGTTGCGCTGTCTCACCGGAATCTGGTCGCCAACGTCGCCCAGCTGAGGCCGTTGCAGGGTATGACCGCCGACGATGTGGTGATCGCGGTGCTGCCGTTCTTCCACATCTACGGAATGACGGTGCTGCTCAACGCGGCTCTCGCGGCTCGCGGTTCGCTGGTCATCATGCCGCGGTTCGATCTGGTGGAGTTCTTGGAGAACATCCAGAACCACAAGGTGACGATGGCCTACATCGCGCCGCCGGTCGCGGTGGCGCTGGCGAAGCATCCGATCGTGGACAATTACGACCTGTCGTCGTTGCACACGATGATGTCGGGGGCGGCCCCGCTCGACGACGAGTTGGGTCAGGCCGTGGCCAAGCGTTTGGACCTGCACATGTTGCAGGGTTACGGCATGAGCGAGCTGTCGCCGGTCTCGCACATCATCCCCTTCGACACCCAGGCCACGTTGGGGCGTGAGGATCCGCCGCTGTCGTCGACGGGCTGGCCGGTGCCGAACACCGTGAACAAGGTCGTCGACCCGGCCACCGGTGAGGACATCCCCCTTCCGCAGGAGGGGCTCTCGGAGCCGGGTGAGTTGTGGGTGAAGGGGCCGAACGTGATGCTCGGTTACCTCAACAACGAGCAGGCCACCGCCGACACCATCGATGCCGACGGTTTTCTGCACACCGGTGACATGGCGCAGGTCGATCCGACGGGGTGTGTCTACATCGTCGATCGGCTCAAGGAGCTCATCAAGTACAAGGGCTACCAGGTGCCGCCGGCGGAGTTGGAGGCCCTGCTGCTGACCCATGACAAGATCGCGGACTCGGCGGTCATTGGTGTGATCGATGCGGAGTCGGGGGAGGAGATCCCGAAGGCGTTCGTCGTCCGGCAGCCCGAGGCCGAGCTGACCGCCGACGAGGTGATGGAGTTCGTGGCGTCGAAGGTGGCCCCGCACAAGAAGGTTCGTGCGGTGGAGTTCATCGAGGCGATCCCGAAGTCGGCGTCGGGCAAGATCCTCCGCAAGGACCTGCGCAAGTAGGAGAGCGGATCAACGTCTACCCCAGGTCGCGGCGGGCCAACCCGACGAAGCCGACGGTCAGTGTGACTGCCGCCAGCGCCGTGACGACGACGGGACCGCCCGGCGTCACGGCGTCGAGCGGGACCTGCGGTAGATGCTGGAACGGTGACGCCGCGCGTGTCCACTCCGGCAGGTCGAACGACTCGGCGAGGATCTCGGCGACGACGCAGTACGCGAAGTAGGTCCAGGACACGATCGCGGCTGCTCGCGGTATGAGTCCGACGCCTGCGGCCGCCGCGGCGAGGATCAGCCAGACCGCCGGGAGGTAGGCGGCCGAGGCGACGAGCAGGCGCGGGATCTGGCCGAGGTCGTCGACGGTCAGCCCGTAGGCGAGGCCTTCACCGATGGCGCCCGCAGCCAGGACGATCGCACTGCCGCCGAGTGCCATCGTGAGATGGCCGCCGAACCAGGACAGCCGGTTCGCGTTCGCCGCGACGATCGATTCAGCCAGTTCGGCGGTTTCCTCCCGCCGGGCGCGCAGTGTGCTGTTGACGCCGTATCCGGCCGACATCAGGGCGGCGATCGTGAGCGTGAGTGCGAGGTAGGCGTCCACGGCGTCCTCGGCGCCGCCGGGCAGGAACTCCGCGATCTGAGGGTTGTCCTCGATGAAGTCGGTGATCGCGTCGCCGAACGAGCCGTAGGCGGCCGACAGGACGAACACGCCTGCCGCCCAGGCGGCGATCGATCCGCGGTGCAGACGCCACGCCAGGCCCGTCGTCGTACGCAGCAGCCACGACGCCTCTGCGCGCCCGGCCCGGTTGCCGAAGATCCCGGCGCCGAAATCGCGGTGCTCGGACACCGCCACGGCGGCTGCGATGGTCAGCGTCGATGCCACGAGTGGAAGCAGGAGCGGCCACCACTTGTCGTCGACGTACGGGAACGTGCGCTGACCCCAGCCGATGGGGGAGAGCCACGACATCGCTCCGTTGCCGACATCACCGATCGCCCGCAGAACATACGCCAGCCCGATCATCGCCGTGATCGAACCGTAGACGCTGCGGGGATTCTCGAAGATCTGCGCGGCCAGTGCCGTCAGGGTCGCGAAGGTGAGGCCCACTCCGGCCAGTGCCGCGCCGAAGACAACGGAACCGCCGAGCGGGAGGCCGGTGGCGAGGGCGGTGATCGCGACGGCAACGCCGGCGGCGAGATTCGCGACGGCCGCAAGAGTCAATGCGGTCGCGACCGGCGCATCGCGGCCGACTCGCGTCGAGCGGAGGAGTTCGGCGCGACCGTTCTCCTCGTCTGTGCGGGTGTGCCGACCCACGAGGAACATCGACATGAGGCCGAGAACAATTGCGGCATAACCGAATATCTCGAAGACCACTTCGCCGCCGATCGTGGCGAGCAGCTCCTCGGGTCCGCCGAGCGCGATCACCGCGGGACTACCGCCGATGGTCTCGCGCAAAGCGGCCAGCTTGGCCGGGGTGTCGTAGAAGTTCTGGCTGGCGACAGCCTGGAATCCCACCAGGGCGGCGGTTCCGCCGATCCATGCCACGAGCGCGGCTCGTTCGCGCCGAACGTAGAACTTCAGCAGTGTGCGGAGGCCGGTGGCGTCCGCAGCCCGTCCGACGCCACGAACCGGGTTTCGCTCCGAGACCTGCACCATCTCGACCTCCGCCATCGGATGTCCTCAGGCCCCAGTCGCCCGGGTCCCGGTGCCGTAATGCCGGAGGAAGATGTCCTCCAGAGTCGGTGGCGCGCTGGTCAGATCGCGGACGCCCAGGGCGGCGAGTTCGCGGACGACGGTGTCGAGGGCGGTGGCGTCGACGGTGCAGCGGATGCGGTGTCCGTCGCGGATCAGGTCGTGTACGCCCGGGAGGTCGTCGAGGGCCGCGGGATCGTGGGCGGTCTCGGCACTGATCTCCAGACGACCGAGGTGACGCAGGTCGGACAACGACCCGCTGTCCACCGTCCGGCCGGCGCTGATGAGGGTCACCCGGTCGCAGAGCGCCTCGACCTGGGCCAGGATGTGGCTCGACAAGAGAACGGTCCGCCCGCTGCGGCGCTCCTCCTCGATGCACCGCTGGAACTCGGCCTCCTTGAGCGGGTCCAAGCCGGACGTCGGCTCATCGAGAAGGAGGAGTTCGGCGTCGGAGGCCAGCGCCGCGATCAGCGCGACCTTCTGCCGATTGCCCTTGGAGTAGGTGCGCGACTTCTTGCGCGGGTCGAGTTCGAAACGTTCGATCAGCACATCCCGGCGTCGGCGATCGCGGTCTCCGCGGAGGTTGCACAGGAGGTCGATCACCTCGCCGCCGGTGACGCCCGGCCACAGATTCACCTCGCCGGGTACATACGCGATGCGGCCGTGCAGATTCACGTTGTCGCGCCACGGATCTCGACCCAGAACGCGGACGACTCCCGAATCCGCCCGCAGCAGTCCGAGCAGAACCCGGATGGTGGTGGTCTTACCGGAGCCGTTGGGTCCGAGGAAGCCGTGGACCTCTCCCTCGGCGACGGTCAGGTCGAACCCGTCGAGGGCCCTGACATGGCCGAACGACTTGACCAGCTGCTGGATCTCGATCGCGGCCACGTTCTCAGCGTAAGGCCGGCGAGTGCCCGGATCGCGGGGCCGAAAGTCACCTGATCTCGGCCCCGCGAACACGGCGAGTAACTCAGCTGGAACCGAACAGGCCGTCGAGCGAGCCGCCTCCGCCTCCGCCGCCTCCGCCGGCGCAACCGGTCACGGTGACGTGATGCCACTCGCGGTCTCCGAGCCACTCGGGGCCGCCGTCTCCGAGGTTTCCGGGCGGGCCGAGGACCATCCGGTAGGCGACGTCGTGCGTCGCCGCGTCCGGATTCGGGAGTGCGGGGTTGTAGCTGTCGGTGATGTTCTTCAGATTCTTGGTGTAGCTGACGGTGGACACAGGACGGCCCTTCTCCATCCAGAAGTTGTCCACGGTGTTCTCACCCATCGTGTCAATGTCGTCAGGCCACTTCGGGTACGACTCCACTGTCGTATGCATCCCACCGGTGCGTCCGACCTGGAAGTCGGCATAGTCGACGTCGCGCAGCGGTTCGTCGTCGATGCGCCAGTCGAGCGTGTAGGACGTGATGTTGGTTTCGTTCGTCAGCGTGAACTTCACCTCGCAATTTCCGAGGTTCTCCGCCCAGAACTGGACAGGGCCTGTCCGCTGACCGTTGTCGGCTGCCAGCGCGACACCTGGTGCGATGGAGAGCGCCGACCCCCCGGCGGCAACCGTCGCCAGTCCGGTGACAATGGTCCGTTTCATCAATTGCCTCACCCATTTCGTCTTGTCCCGACCTATCTGGGACGCTATGGACGGGTCAAATGTCCAATTCTGAGATCTGGGTCACATGGCACGAATCTGCCGCCGCTGGGCGCGTGGAAGACACAGAAGAGCCCCGGTCGGTGGACCGGGGCTCTTCTGTGTACGAGCGGATGACGGGATTCGAACCCGCGACCCTCACCTTGGCAAGGTGATGCGCTACCAGCTGCGCTACATCCGCATGTCCGCGAGCGATGGTGCTGCTCGCGTGGCCAAGAGAAAGCCCCGGTCGGGGACCGGGGCTGACTTCTCTCGTGGTGCGCGATACAAGGATTGAACTTGTGACCTCTTCCGTGTCAGGGAAGCGCTCTCCCACTGAGCTAATCGCGCGGGACTTTGTTGAGTTGTGATGCGTGGAGGTGGCGACGGGAATCGAACCCGTGTACACGGCTTTGCAGGCCGTTGCCTCACCACTCGGCCACACCACCAGATGCGAGGTCGACTCGCGCCGAGCGGATGACGGGATTCGAACCCGCGACCCTCACCTTGGCAAGGTGATGCGCTACCAGCTGCGCTACATCCGCATGCCCACGAGCGATCTTGTGGATCGTGCTGCTCGCGGTGCGAAGAGAAACTTACGCGATCGATTCCGAACTTTACAAATCGCCAGGTCAGGAGCTTGCCGATCGGTGAATTCCCAGCGTGTGATTACCGGAGACCGTCAGATTCGAGGTCTGTGACGTGGGGCACGTCCGTGATTTGGGAACTCTGGGCAAGCCGTGTAATCTTCTGGCTCGTGCGCAGGCGCCCCTGTCACAGACATCAGGCGCCCGACACGGTCCCGTGGCTCAGTGGAAGAGCGTCCCGTTCACACCGGGAAGGTCGCTGGTTCGATCCCAGCCGGGACCACCGAGCAAAGCCCCGCTGAGAAATCTCGGCGGGGCTTTGCCGCGTGCTGGGTGGTGTTTCGACGCGAATAGGCAACGACTCGCCCATCGTCGGCGTTTCCCGTGACCTGGATCACAGCTCGGGCGTAGTCTCGCCCGCGTGTCCGTACCGACCGTCCACTCGCGTTCCATCCCGGCGTGGGCGATCGTGCTCACGGGGATCGCGGCTCTCGGCGTGATCGCCTGGCACATCACCGCTTTCCCGATGAGCAACCCGTTCTACGGGCTGTTCGAGAACGCGACCGACGTTCGGGTCTACCGAGCCGGCGCCGACGCCGTGCTCGACTCGCGTTCCCTCTACGACGCCCCGGTGCTCTGGCGCCTGCACTTCACCTACCCGCCGTTCGCGGCGCTCGCGTTCGCGCCGCTCGCCGTGCTGGGGGCGGACGTCGCCAAAATCACCTGGTGGGCAATCGGTTTCGCGGCGCTCGCCGCCGTGGTGACGCTGGGTGCGCGCAGCCTGGGTTACCGGACCGATGCCCGCCTCGTCGGGTTCGCGGTTCTGTTCTCCGTCGCGGTGACCGCACTCGAACCCGTACGGACCACCATCTGGCTCGGCCAGGTCAATCTCCTGATCATGGCGCTGATCCTGACCGACCTGGTGTTCCTGCGCGCCGATTCGCGGTGGCGGGGGATCGCGATAGGGATCGCCGCCGGACTCAAGCTGACGCCCCTGTTTGCGGTGATCTACCTGCTCGTCACCCGGCAGTGGCGCGCGGCGGCCACCGCCATCACCACCTTCGGTGCCACGGTTGCGATCGGGTTCCTCGTCATCGGGGCGGATTCCCGCGCGTACTGGACGCGTCACCTCATGGACTCCGACCGGGTCGGCCGCGCCGACTCGCCCGCCAACCAGTCGGTCCGCGGCTTCGGGTCGCAGCTGCTGGCACACCTGGACGTCCGGCGATTCACCCATCCCGGGCCGGGCGGGCCGGTGTTCGACGTGCCGCCGTGGCTGTGGGTGCCCGCGGCACTGGTGGTCGCGGTGCTGGGCCTGTGGGCCGCCGTCGTCGCCCGGCGGATGTCGCGACCACTCCTGGCCGCGACGATCGTGGGGATGACGATGTGTGCGGTGTCGCCCTTCGCCTGGGGCCACCACTGGGTGTGGTGCGTGCCGCTGCTGCTGGTCACCCTCGACCTCGCACTGCGGCATGGCGGGTCGCGCCGCACCTGGTGGTACTGGCTCGCCCCGGCCGGTGTCGTCGCGCTGACCTTCACCTGGTGGCGGCACTGGTGGGACAGCGGGCCGTATCTCACGTCGGATCATGCGATCTCGTTGGGGCTCTTCATGATGCCGAGGGCGGTGGGCCCCGGCCCCGTCGACCACGCGCTCGTCCTTCTCTACGCGGGGTGCTACCCGTTGCTGCTCGCCGTCACCGTCGTGGCGACCCTGCTGGCCGGGCGTCGGACACGGGACCGCCGACCTTCCGTGGGTGAGTCGCTCGCCCCGGAGGACGTCGTCGCGGTCGCCTGAGAGGCCGGCGGTCCGTCATGCCGGGGGGAGTCATCTGAAGTGGACCGTCGTCCCGGGTTTCAGCTGAACCAGGGTCTCGCGACACTGCACATCGACCGGGGCGACGTCGCGCCGTTCCGATGTGACCTCGACGCCGCTGCCGCTGACCCGCAACTGCAGGCGGTGCCTGCGGTAGTAGACGCGGAAGGACAAGACGCCCAGTGATCGCGGCCACCGCGGGTTGAGGATCAGGCGGTCGTCGCGGAGCTCGAGGCCCGTGAAACAGCGCTGCAACAGGTCGATGCTCCCGCACATGGCCGCCAGATGGATCCCCTCCGACGTCGTACCGCCCTGGATGTCGGCGATGTCGGACTCGAGGACCCGGTCGAAGAACGACACCGCGTGTTCGCGGTCGCCGCGGGCGAGGACCCACGCGTGGACGACCGAACTCAACGTCGACCCGTGCGAGGTCCGGGACATGTAGTAGTCGATGGTGTGCGGGATCATCTCGGGCGGCAGTCCATAACCCAGGCGTTCCAACAGTTCTCGCAACTCGTCGGCAGACAGCAGGAAGAAGAGCATGAGAACGTCTGCCTGCTTGGACACCTTGTACCGGTTGACGTCGTCGTTCTCGGCCTCCAGGATGCGGTCGAGTCGCTGGATGTTCCCGTACTCCGCGCGGTAGGCCGCCCAATCCAGTTCGGCCAGTTCGTCATACCCCTCGAACTGGCTGATCGTGCCGTCGTGGAAGGGGACGAACATGCGGCTGGTCAGCGTCCGCCACAGCTCGAGTTCCGGTTCGCGCAAACCGATGTCGTCGAGCAGATTGACCCGGTCGCGCTGCGGGATGGTCGCCAGGGCATCCAGTGCGCGCCGGATGACCCACACCGCCATCACATTCGTGAACGCGTTGTTGTCGATCCCGTCGTAGGGTGCGTCCGGGTAGCCGGAGTGGAACTCGTCGGGCCCGATCACCCCGCGGATCACGTAGCGATCGTGGCGCGGGTCGTAGGTCGCGAGGTCGGCCCAGAACCGGGCGATCTCGACGAGCAGTTCCGCGCCGGACTCGACCAGGAAGTCCAGGTCGTGTGTCACCTGGAAGTACTGCCACACGTTGTAGGCGACGGCCAGTCCGATGTGGTGCTGGCGGGCGCTGGGGTCCGGGTTCCACCGCCCCGACCGTGGATTGAGGTGTAGCTCCGGGCTTTCCTCCCGGCCGTCGCTTCCGGACTGCCAGGGGTACATCGCACCCCGATGACCGGCCTCGCGGGCGGCGACCCGCGCCTCGTCGAGTCTCCGGAACCGGTAGCGGAGCAGCGCTTTGGCGAGCTTGGGCAGCCGGGGCGTGAGGACGGGCAGGACGAAGACCTCGTCCCAGAAGATGTGGCCGCGATACGCCTCGCCGTGCAGTCCTCGCGCCGGGATGCCGACGTCCATGTCGATGGTGTTGTGCGAGACCACCTGCAGCATGTGCAGCGTGTGGAACCGGATGACCCGTTGCGCGTCGGGGTGCCCGTCGAGGTCGGTGCGGCACAGGTCCCACAGCCGCACGCACGCCCTGGCGTGACCGGTGAGCAGGTCCTGGAACCGCCCGAGCCGGGCGAGCGTGCCCGACGCGGCGACACCGGGCTCGGAGATCCCGTTGTCGCGCGAGGTGTACAGCGTCACGACCTTCTCCACGGACACCTCTTCACCGGCGGCGATGTCGACACTGATCCGGTGCCCGATCCGCCCCTGATCGGAGATCAGGTCGTAGTGGGCGGGTAACTGTTCGTTCCCCCGCCACACCGTGGTGCGGGCGCCGACCGCGATGGTGATGCGGGACTGGTTGGTCTGCACCCGCAACAGAACCGAGTCCGTCGAAGCCGCGGTGCCCTCGCGGGCGGTGAGATGCCGGCTCGCCAGTTCCCGGTAGCGATCGACCCCGGCGTTCGTGACTCTGCCGTCGATCATCGAGGAGACCTCGATCCGCCCTGCCCAGTCCTCGGCGCGGACCCGGGTGTCGAGGGCGGCGACATGACGCTGGTCCATCGACACGAATCGGCGTTGACGGACGGAGGTGGTGCGGCCGTGTGCATCGCGGAAGCGCACATCGCGGGACAGCATCGCGCGCCGCAGGTCGAGGGTCTGACGGAACGACAACACCTCGACCTCGTCGACGGTGAACCACTCACCGCTGTCGACCCGGAAGGTCAGCGGCAACCAGTTCGGCAGGTTGACCAGGCTCTCGTTCTCCACGTCGCCGGCGGGTAGCTGATCGGTGAGCCGGTTGTACACGCCGGCGGCGTAGGTGCCCGGATAGTGCACTGGCCCCGCGTCGCATTCCGGGGCCGCCCCGCGGGTCGCGAAGTAACCGTTCCCCACGGTGCACAGGGCCTCGCGCAGCTTCTCGGCGGGCGGATCGTAGGAGTCGTAGGTCAGTGACCAGTCGGCCGGGGGTTCGCTCGCCTGCTCGACGTGGTCGGCGATCTGGGCCAGCAGCGCCGGGATCGCCGAGGGGGACTCCACGGCGAACTGGGCGGCCGTGCGGCGGTCGCGGTTCTCCTCGGCGCGCACCACGATCCCGATCCCGTCGGTGGCGATCCGGTCGAAGGCGTCCTCGTCGGTGAGATCGTCGCCGAAGTAGACCGGAATCCACCCTTGGTCGACGGCGCCCACCTGATGGCGGACCCACTCCAGCGCCTGCCCCTTGTCCCAGTCGACGTCGGGTTTCAATTCGAGCACCATGCGACCGGGAAGGGCGCGCAAGCCGCGGCGTGCACCGATCTCGCGAGCCGCCGCCACGATGCCCTCGACGTCGGCCGGGGAGGCGTTGCGGAAGTGGACGGCAACACTGAAGTGCTTGGGCTCCACCAGGACCCCGTCGACATCGGCGAACCGTTGCCGCAGTTCCTCGGACGCCGCGACGACCGAAGACGTGGACGTGCGCGCCGCCTCGTTGACGAAATGCTCGCCCTCCGGGCCGAGGAGTTCGAGGCCGTGGCATCCGGCGTACCAGAGGTCGGGCAGCCCGACGCGCTCGCGGATGTCGTCGAGGTCGCGACCGCTGATGACCGCGACCGGGCACAACTGCGCCAGCCGGGTCAGCGCCTCGGCGGCCCCGTCGACCAGGACCGCGGCGGACGGGTCGTCGACGATGTCGGACAGGGTTCCGTCGAAATCGAGGAAGACCACGGGTCGGCGAGACGCGGCGATGGCGTGCAGGTGATCGAGGTAGGTCAAGGCGTCCGGCATCGTCGAGATCCGGGCGCCGCCGAGGCGGACCCGGATGTCGGCGGGGTCGCCGACCACGGCGTCGGCGCCGAGGCGTCGCAGTTCATCGGCCCGCGCCGGCGTCCCGATCGCCACGACGAGCGCGAACCCGTTCCGCCGGGCGGCAGCCACCCCCTCCGGGGTGTGTTCCACGACAGCGCACCGCAGGGGCGACACCCCGAGTCGCCCGGCGGTGTCGAGCAGGGTGTGCTCGGACGACCGGGCACCGCAGGCGATACCGAACCCGTGGAGACGCTGGACGAGACCGTCGGCAGAGCCGCGCCCACGCGGGTGCGCCTCGGCGTCGACGGTCGAGTCGTCGGGGCCGAAGATCACGCCGTCGTGCAGTCGTGCGTCGATCGTCACCGGACGCGTGCCCATCGGCCAAGCATGCGCTCGGCGAACGTGCCGCGACACGGGATTCGGTAGCCTGGACCCGATTTTTCCGATGTGCGAATCCGATGGTTGGGGGAACATGGCGGAGTCGTTGTGGAAGCGGCTGCGAATCCGGGCGCGTCATCGCCGGTACGTGGTGCGATCCGACCCACGCTGGCATCGCATCTATCGCATCGGGGTCGCCGTCGTCGGCACGATCGTGCTGCTGTGCGGCATCGTCGCCATCCCGTACCCGGGTCCCGGCTGGCTCATCGTCTTCCTCGGACTCGGAATCCTGGCGTCGGAATTCGAGTGGGCGCACCGACTACTGAAGTTCGCGCGGGCGAAGTACGACGCCTGGATGAGGTGGATCGGCCGGCAGCACTGGTCGGTGCAATCGGTGTTCTGGGTCGGCACCTTCGTCATCGTCGTGGGAACCCTCTGGCTCCTGGGGGCACTGCACACGGCGGCCGGTTGGGTGAACCTCGACTATCAATGGCTCGCCAGCCCCATCTTCTCCTGATCGCCCTTCCCGGGCCGCGCCGCGCGCCGGGAGAGGAGGGGTACGGCCGGTCGGGATGACACGCGGATACCATCGGAGTCGCAAACGTCCGCCCGCGGACGCGTACTTCGCGTGTCCGAACCCTATTCGAGGAGCGTCCCCGTGCCCGACGACGTCCAGGTGACCAGCCCAGCCACGATCCGTGTGCCGGCCGGAACCACCGCGGGCACCGCACTGCGTGACCACGATCTGCCCAACAAGGGTCCCGAGGCGATCGTCGTGGTCCGCGACGCCGCCGGCGACCTGCGTGACCTGTCCTGGGTGCCTGCCGAGGACGCCGAGGTCGAGCCCGTGGCGGCCAACACCGAGGCCGGACGCAGCGTCATCCGGCATTCCTGCGCGCACGTGCTCGCGCAGGCGGTCCAGGACCTGTTCCCCGACGCCAAGCTGGGTATCGGCCCGCCCATCAAGGACGGCTTCTACTACGACTTCGACGTCGCCGAACCCTTCACGCCCGAGGACCTCAAGGCCCTCGAGAAGAAGATGAAGCAGATCATCAAGTCCGGGCAGCGCTTCTCGCGCCGCGTCTACGAGTCGAAGGACGAGGCACGCGCCGAGCTGGCGAACGAGCCGTTCAAGCTCGAGCTGATCGACGACAAGGGTGCCGCCGACGACGCCGAGGTGATGGAGGTCGGCGGCGGCGAGCTGTCCGTCTACGACAACCTCAACCCGCGGACCGGCGAACGCATCTGGTGCGATCTGTGCCGTGGTCCCCACGTGCCGACCACCAAGTACATCGCCGCGTTCAAGCTGACCCGTTCGTCGGCCGCCTACTGGCGCGGCGACCAGGACAACGCCGACCTCCAGCGCGTGTACGGCACCGCATGGGAGTCGGCCGAGGCCCTCGACACCCATCTCGAGCTGCTCGCCGAGGCGGAGAAGCGCGACCACCGCAAGCTCGGCGCCGAACTCGACCTGTTCAGCTTCCCCGACGAACTCGGCTCGGGCCTGCCGGTCTTCCATCCCAAGGGCGGCATCATCCGCAAGGAGATGGAGGACTACTCACGGGCACGCCACGTGGCCGCGGGGTACGAGTTCGTCAACACGCCGCACATCACCAAGGGACACCTCTACGAGGTCTCCGGTCACCTCGACTGGTACCGCGACGGAATGTTCCCGCCCATGCACGTCGACGCCGAGGTCGACGAGAACGGCGAGGTGCGCAAGCCCGGCCAGGACTACTACCTGAAGCCGATGAACTGCCCGATGCACAACCTGATCTTCCGCGGCCGCGGACGGTCGTATCGTGAACTGCCGCTGCGGATGTTCGAGTTCGGATCGGTCTACCGCTACGAGAAGTCCGGCGTGATCCACGGACTCACCCGCGTGCGGGGCATGACGCAGGACGACGCGCACATCTACTGCACCCGCGAGCAGATGCGCGACGAGCTGACGTCGATCCTCAACTTCGTCCTCGGCCTGCTCAAGGACTACGGCCTCGACGACTTCTACCTCGAACTGTCCACCAAGGACCCGAAGAAGTTCGTCGGCTCCGACGAGGTGTGGGAAGAGGCGACCAACACGCTCGCCGAGGTCGCCGAGGCGTCGGGTCTCGACCTCGTGCCCGATCCGGGCGGCGCCGCGTTCTACGGCCCCAAGATCTCGGTGCAGGCCAAGGATGCGCTAGGCCGCACCTGGCAGATGTCGACGATCCAGCTCGACTTCAACCTGCCGGAGCGCTTCGAACTCGAGTACACCGGCCCGGACGGCACCAAGCAGCGTCCGGTGATGATCCACCGCGCGCTGTTCGGCTCCATCGAGCGGTTCTTCGGCGTGCTCACCGAGCACTACGCGGGCGCCTTCCCGGCCTGGCTGTCGCCGGTCCAGGTGATGGGCATCCCGGTGGCCGACGCGTTCGCCGATCACCTGCAGGGTGTCGTCGACGCGCTGCGTGCCGCCGGTGTCCGCGCCGAGGTCGACCACTCCGACGACCGCATGCAGAAGAAGATCCGCAACCACACCACCGGGAAGGTGCCGTTCATGCTGCTCGCCGGCGAACGCGACGTCGAGGCGCATGCGGTGAGTTTCCGGTTCCGCGACGGGTCGCAGATCAACGGTGTCCCGGTGGGTGCCGCGATCGCGGCGATCACCGACTGGGTGGGCGCCCGGCGCAACGAGTCGCCGACCAAGGAACTCCTGGAGGCGAAGCTCGGCACCGTGGGGGCCGTCGATGGCTGAGGCACCCGGCGAGATCCGCGACGAGGGCGTCGGCGTCGGTGGTCGTCTGGAGCGGCTGTGGAGTCCGCACCGGATGACCTACATCGCCGACCCGCAGCCGGCGGCCAAGACCGGTCACCCCTTCCTCGACATCCCGACGATGTCCGACGAGGACGGGCTGATCGTCGCGCGCGGCGAGTCGGTGTACGCGGTGCTCAACCTGTACCCGTACAACCCGGGGCACACGATGGTGGTCCCGTACCGCCAGGTCGCCGACCTCGAGGATCTGACGCCCGCCGAGTCGTCCGAGCTGATGACCTTCACGCAGCGGATGATCCGCACGATCAAGGCGGTCTCGAACCCGAACGCGTTCAACGTGGGACTCAACCTGGGTTATGCCGCGGGCGGCTCGCTCTCCGAACACCTGCACCAGCACATCGTGCCCCGCTGGATGGGCGACGCGAACTTCATCACGATCGTCGGCGAGACCAAGGTGATGCCGCAGCTGCTGCGCGACACCCGGGGGCTGCTCGCCGAGGCGTGGCAACGTCTCGATGACTGAGGGGGGAGGAGCTCGCGGATGCTGAGCATTCTGGGTCGGGCGTCGGTCTCCAAGGTGACGTTGCCGATGGGGCGGGCGCTGCTGCGTACCGGCCTCACGCCGGACATCATGACCGTGATCGGGACCGTGGCGAGCGTGGCGGCCGCGCTCACGCTGTTCCCGATGGGCTACCTGTTCGCGGGCACCCTGGTCATCTGGCTCTTCGTCATGTTCGACATGCTCGACGGCGCGATGGCCCGTGCCCGCGGCGGCGGGACCCGTTTCGGGGCGGTCCTCGACGCCACGTGTGACCGCATCGCCGACGGCGCGATCTTCGCCGGACTCGTGTGGTGGTGCACCGTCACCGAACCCCATCGCCTGCTGCTGATCGCGACCCTGATCTGCCTGGTCACCTCGCAGGTGATCTCGTACGCCAAGGCCCGCGCCGAGGCCAGCGGCCTCTACGGCGACGGTGGTCTCATCGAGCGCCCCGACCGCCTCATCATCGTGCTCGTCGGCACCGGCCTCACCGGTCTCGGCCTGCCGTGGGCGGTCCACGTGGCGATGTGGCTGCTCGCCGTCGGCAGCGTCATCACCGTCGGCCAGCGCATGTGGTCGATCTCCAACTCACCGGGTGCGCGGGACCTGATCCCGCTCGAGGCACAACCCGAATCCACCGATTCCGACCCCGCCGACACCGACACCGACGGCCCGACCCCGCCCGCCGAGGCACGATGACCGACATCGCCGCACTCGCCGCCGACCTGGGGTACCGGGCCGGCTGGGCAGCGGTGAGGTACGCGCCGGAACGCGCCGCCCGCACCGTGTTCGACCGTGCCGCCGGACTCGCCGGACGCCGCAATGGCGGTCCGGAACAGTTGCGCCGCAACCTGGCCCGCGTGGTCGGGGTCGCCGACCCCGCCGACGTGCCCGACGAGTTGGTCGCGGATGCGGTGCGTTCCTACGCGCGGTACTGGTGCGAGGCCTTCCGGCTGCCCGCCCAGGACCGTGCCACCGTGGCGTCGACCGGGAACCTGCCCGAGGCCGACCACGCCCGGCTCGACGCCGCGGTGTCGCGCGGCAAGGGTGTGGTGCTGGCCCTGCCGCACACCGGTAACTGGGACATGGCCGGCGTCTGGCTGGTCCAGCACTACGGGAAGTTCGCAACGGTTGCCGAACGGCTCAAGCCGGAGTCGCTGTTCAACCGGTTCGTCGAGTACCGCGAGTCGCTGGGCTTCGAGATCTTCCCGCTCAGTGGCGGCGAGCAGCCCCCGTTCGGTGTGCTCGCCGACCGTCTCCGGGCCGGCGGCATCGTCTGCCTGCTGGGGGAACGCGACCTCGCCCGCCACGGCGTCCCGGTCACCTTCTTCGGTGAACGCACCCGGATGCCGGCCGGGTCGGCGCGGCTGGCGATCGAGACCGGCGCGGCCCTGTTCCCGGCGCACCACTGGTTCGAGGAGGCGCCCTACTCGTCGATGAGTGTCGGCGAGGAGATCGATGTATCCGGCGGTGTGGAGGCGGCCACCCAGGCGCTCGCCGACGCGTTCGCCGCGAACATCGCCGCACATCCCGCCGACTGGCACATGCTGCAACCGCTCTGGGAGGCCGACTGGACCGATCGGCAGAAGGCACGGATGACCGAAAACGGGGGAGCCGCATGAGAATCGGGATGATCTGCCCTTATTCGTTCGACGTCCCCGGCGGTGTGCAGGCGCACGTCACCGAACTCGCACACGTCTTCATCGACCGCGGGCACGAGGTCAGCGTCCTGGCCCCGGCGTCGCGCCGCACCGAACTACCCGAGTACGTGGTGCGTGCGGGGCCGTCGCTGGCCATCCCGTACAACGGGTCGGTCTCGCGGGTGAACTTCAGCCCGAAAGGCTATCTGCGGCTACGCCGTTGGATCGCCGAGAACGGTTTCGACGTCCTGCACGTGCACGAACCGAACTCGCCGTCGATCTCCATGCTCTCGCTGATGGTCGCCTCCGGCCCGATCGTCACGACCTTCCACACCGCGACGTCGAAGTCGCTGTGGCTCAGCGCTTTCCAGGGAATTCTCCGCCCGTACCACGAACGCATCGCCGGCAAGATCGCCGTCTCCGAACTGGCGCGGCGCTGGCAGATGGAGTCGCTGGGCTCCGATGCCGTGGAGATCCCCAACGGCATCAACGTCGCCGGCTTCGCCAACGCCGAGCCGCTCGACGGCTACCCGCATCCCGGCGGCACGATCCTGTTCCTCGGTCGTTTCGACGAGCCGCGCAAGGGAATCGACATCCTGATGCGCGCGCTGCCGTCGGTCGTGGAGAAGTTCCCGGATGTGCGGGTCCTCGTCGTCGGCGGCGGCAACCAGGCCGCGCTGCGCCGGCGCGCGGGAAGCCTCGCCGATCACCTCGTCTTCCTGGGTCAGGTCGACGACGCGACCAAAGCGCGCGCCCTGGCCTCCGCCGACGTCTACTGCGCCCCCAACCTCGGCGGCGAGAGCTTCGGCATCGTCCTTGTCGAGGCGATGGCCGCCGGAGCCGCGGTGATCGCCAGCTCGCTGAACGCCTTCCGGCGCGTCCTCGACGACGGCCGGGCGGGCAAGCTCGTCGACACCGGATCGCCGGATCAGCTCGCGGCGGGCATCATCTCGCTGCTCTCCGACGACGAGGCGCGCGAGCAGCTCGTCGCCCGGGGACGTATCCGCGCCGACAAGTACGACTGGTCCCGCGTGGCAGACCAGATCCTCCGCGTCTACGACACCGTGACCGTCGGTGCCGGTCCGGTGGTGGTGTCGGACTGATGGCGACCTGGATCGTCCTCGGGGTCGTCGCGGTCCTGCTGGCCGTCGGCTGGGCCTACCACACCGCCAACCGTCTCGACCGCCTCAACGTGCGCGTCGATCTCGCCCGGCAGTCCCTCTACGCCGGTCTCGACCGACGTGCCGTCGTCGTGCGTGCGATCGCCGCGGAACTGCCGGGATCCGAGCTGGCGGCGCTCGCCGACCGCGCGGAACGAGCAGCGCCCGAGGACCGTGAGGACGCGGAGAACGCGCTGTCGTCGGCGCTGGCCCGCACCGACGCCTCCGGCCGGTCTCCGGCCCTGGTCATCGAGCTCGCCGACGCCGAGACACGGGTGATGATGGCCCGTCGCTTCTACAACGACGCGGTGCGCGACACCCGCGCCCTCGCCGAGCGGCGACTGGTCCGGTGGTTGCGTCTGGGCGGCCACGCGTCGCCGCCGACGTACTTCGAGATCATCGAACGGGTCACGCCGGGCCAGGGCGAGTGATCCTGGTACCAGGGCGTTTCACGGGCTGACCTAGACTGGTTCCACGCTGCCGCAGGGTCCGCCGACGGGGGATCGGCTGCGGCACGTCGAGACAGCGACATGAGGAGAAATCAGTGAGTCAGAACGGCGCGACCGTTCCCGAGGTCGGACAGGGCACCGCCCGGGTCAAGCGGGGAATGGCCGAAATGCTCAAGGGCGGCGTGATCATGGACGTGGTCACCCCCGAGCAGGCGAAGATCGCCGAGGACGCCGGCGCGGTGGCCGTGATGGCTCTCGAGCGTGTGCCCGCCGACATCCGCGCCCAGGGCGGCGTCTCGCGGATGAGCGATCCGGACATGATCGACGGCATCATCTCCGCCGTCTCGATCCCGGTCATGGCCAAGGCGCGTATCGGCCACTTCGTCGAGGCGCAGATCCTGCAGAGCCTGGGCGTGGACTACGTCGACGAGTCCGAGGTCCTGACCCCGGCCGACTACTCCAACCACATCGACAAGTGGGCGTTCACCGTGCCGTTCGTGTGCGGTGCGACCAATCTGGGTGAGGCGCTGCGCCGGATCACCGAGGGTGCGGCGATGATCCGCTCCAAGGGCGAGGCCGGCACCGGTGACGTGTCCAACGCCACCACCCACATGCGCAAGATCCGCGACGAGATCCGACGTCTGACCTCGCTGCCCAAGGACGAGTTGTACGTGGCGGCAAAGGAACTGCAGGCCCCCTACGACCTGGTGGTCGAGGTCGCCGAGGCGGGCAAGCTGCCGGTCACGCTGTTCACCGCCGGCGGCATCGCCACCCCGGCGGATGCGGCGATGATGATGCAGCTCGGCGCCGAGGGCGTCTTCGTGGGCTCGGGGATCTTCAAGTCCGGCAACCCGGCACAGCGTGCGGCCGCGATCGTGCAGGCCACCACCTTCCACGACGACCCCGACGTCCTGGCCAAGGTCTCGCGCGGACTGGGCGAGGCGATGGTCGGCATCAACGTCGACGACATCCCGCAGCCGCACCGCCTGGCCGAGCGCGGCTGGTGATCCCGCCCGCCGGAGCGCCCCTCGTTCAACACGCCGAGACCGAACAGTCGACATGCGTGGCGAGCCAGGGGTGTTCCGGCGGTAGGATCTGCTGATCATGGATGCGGCGACCATCGTTCGGGATGCCTCGGTCTCGGGCACACACATCGTGGGTGAATTGCGGCTGGAGTGGTCGGCGGCGTGCAACGTCGGCCGGGTCCGCGAGACCAACGAGGATGCCGCACTGGCACTGCCGGGCATGTACCTCATCGCCGACGGCATGGGCGGGCACGACAGCGGTGAACTCGCCAGCGAGGCCGCGCTGCTCACCCTCTCCGAGGCGACGAGCGCCGGTGAACTGAACGCCACCAAGGTGCAGCTCGACGACCTGCTGGTCGCGGCGCAGCGCCGCATCGGCGAGATCGACACCGAGACTGACCGCCGGGCGGGCACCACCGCCACCGGCGCCGTCCTGGTCACCCACGAACAGAGCCCGCACTGGCTCGTCCTCAACATCGGTGACTCGCGCACCTACCGGTACCAGAACGGTTCGCTGCAGCAGCTGACCACCGATCATTCGCAGGTCCAGGAGTTCATCGACGCGGGCTTCCTGACGCCCGAACAGGCGCGAACCGACCCGCGGCGCAACGTCATCACCCGTGCACTCGGTGCCGGGATGGTCGATCCCGTCCCGGACTTCTTCAACACCCCGGCCTTCCCGGGCGACGTACTGCTCCTCTGTACCGACGGGCTCACCGGTGAGCTGCCCGACGAGGAGATCGGCGACATCCTCGCCAACGCGTCGAGCTCTGACGAGGCCGCCGGGCGTCTCGTCTACGCGGCGCTCGCACTCGGCGCCCACGACAACGTCACCGTCATCGTGGTGACCGTGCACGAGTCGGTTCCGACCCTGACGATGCCTGCTCTCGACGGCGCCGCCGAGGGGGAGTCCACCGACGAGGCGACGGCCGCCGACCCCAACTGATCGAGGTGATCTGATGAACACAGGTCACGATCCCTCGGTCCACGACCCCGCCGGCACCGGACTCGACGACGCCGCGACCTATGTCGAGTATTGCGGCGAACGCACCGCTCTCGACGCCGACCGGCGCTTCTTCATCGGTCGTGAGGCCGACCTGTCGATCGACGACAACCCGTATCTCCACCGCCGATTCCTGGTGGTGCACAACGAGAACGGGCTGTGGTGGTTGACCAACCTGGGTACCCACCTGTCGGCGAGCGTGTCCGCGGGTGACGTCGGCTTCTCGGCCACGCTCGGTCCGGGCGCACGCATGCCGCTGGTGTTCGGCGAGACCACCATCGTGTTCACCGCCGGTCCCACCACCTACGAGTTGAGCGTCTTCGCCCGTGCGCCACAGGTGAAGTCGGTGACCCGCCCCGAATTCAGCGGCGGCCACACCACCCAGGGTGTCCCGACCCTCACCGAGAGCCAGAAGCTGCTGATCGTCGTACTGGCGGAGGAGATCCTGCGCCGTGAGGGGACCGGCGCCTCGTCGATCCCGTCGTCGGCCCAGGCCGCCCGACGCCTCGGTTGGCCGCTGACCAAATTCAACCGCAAGCTCGACAACGTCTGCGACAAGCTCGATCAACTCGGCGTCAGCGGGATGCGCGGTGGTGGCGGCAAACTCGCCAGCAACCGCCGGACCAAGCTCGTCGAGTACGCGGTCTCCTCGCGCATCGTGACCCGGGAGGACCTACCGCTGATCGACGCGGAGGCCGCGCGGAACGCCGCCGGCTGAACCGGCCGGGGAGGCGAGGGGTAGTTCTGGGTACCCGTCGCGTCGCGCAGGGGCAGCCACCTCTCTGACCTGTGGTTATGGCATGGGTAGTTCTCCCCATGCGGTGGGGAGTTCTCCCCATCGACCCCGGCGCGGAACGCCCATAATCTTCATCTCATCGCCGGAACGACAGACCGGCACCACCACCGCCCGGTTCGATGAGTGAAGAGGAAGCACACAATGACCGCGATCGCCCACCAGGCCCCCCAGCACCTGCGCCAGATCAACGCTCGACGCGACGCCGAGGCGCACGCCCGCCGCCAGGAGGCCTTGGCCCGTCTCGCGGCCCGCCGGATGCCGCTCCCCGGACAGGTCTCCCGCCAGAACCAGCCCGGCCTCGGCCACCGCGCCGGACACCCGCACCTGCACCGTGTCGCCTCGCCGATGCCGACGCCGGAGACCGCGGCGACCGCCGAGGCGTCCACCGGTCGCGCCAAGCCGAACCTCACCTCCCGCGAGGTCGAGGTGCTGCGGACCTGGATGCTCGTCGACTCCAAGCCGGCCGTCGCCCAGGAGCTCTACATCTCCCTCGGCACGGTCAACACCCACCTGACCCGCATCCGCGCCAAGTACGCCGAGATCGGTCGTCCGGCCCCCACCAAGGCCTCGCTCGTGGCGCGCGCCATCCAGGACGGGATCATGACGCTCGACGAGCTGTAGAGGCTGACGTCGGGTTCGGTCGCCTCGTGCGGGATACTGGTCTGCGTGGCAGCCATCGAGGACATACTGCAGGTCGAGCAGATCGAGACCGACATCTACCGGGGTGGTGCGATCCCCAGCCACCTCCAGCGCACCTTCGGCGGACAGGTCGCCGGCCAGGCGCTGATGGCGGCGACGCGGACCGTCGACGCCGACCACTACGTCCACTCCCTCCACGGATACTTCCTGCGGCCCGGCGATCCCGACATCCCGGCGGTGTTCCTCGTCGACCGGATCCGCGACGGGCGGTCGTTCGTCACCCGGCGGGTCACCGGCATCCAGCGGGGCGAGGCGATCTTCACGATGTCGGCCTCCTTCCACGTCCGGACCGATCAAGGCTACGAGCACCAGGACCGCATGCCGCCGGTGCCGGATCCCGAGGAACTCACCGACCGCCTCGACGAACTCGGCGAGGAAGAGCGCGCGGTGTTCAAGGAATGGCGCAACTTCGATCTCCGCATCGTGCCGCCGGAGAAGATGGTCACCTCTCCGTATCTCGCTGCGCAGCAACGGGTCTGGTTCCGCTACCGCCACCCGCTGCCGGACGACACGGTGTTCCACGTGGGGACGCTGGCCTACATGAGCGACATGACGCTGCTCGGGTCGTCGCGCGTGCCGCACCCCGAGTCCAATCCCCAGGTCGCCTCCCTCGACCACGCGATGTGGTTCATGCGCCCGTTCCGCGCCGACGACTGGCTGCTCTACGACCAGACGTCGCCGTCCGCGGACGGCGGGCGTGCCCTGACGCAGGGTCGCATCTTCGACCGGAAGGGACGCATGGTCGCGGCGGTCACGCAGGAGGGGCTCGCCCGTACCGGACGCCAGATGCCCGAGGACCAGCACGCCCGGACCGATCGGTGAGCGCCGGATCGCGACCGCGGATCGGGGTTCTCGCACTCCAGGGTGACGTGCGCGAACACGTCCACGCCCTCGAGGCCAGTGGCGCCGACGCGCTGCCCATCCGCAGGCAGGCCGAGCTCGACGAGATCGACGGCATCGTCATCCCCGGCGGGGAGTCGACGACGATGAGCAAGTTGCTCGGCATCTTCGACCTGTTCGACCCGCTCGTCGAGCGGCTCTCCGACGGGTTGCCCGCCTACGGGTCCTGCGCGGGCATGATCATGCTCGCCTCCACGATTCTCGACACCCGTCCCGACGCGCGCCACCTCGATGCGCTCGACATCACGGTGCGGCGCAACGCATTCGGCCGTCAGGTGGAGAGTTTCGAGACCGATCTCGACTTCGCCGGCATCACCGATCGGGCCGGTGCGCAGCCGATGCGGGCGGTTTTCATCCGGGCTCCCTGGGTGGAATCGGTGTCACCCGACGTCGAGGTTCTGGCTCGGGTCCCGGAGGGGCCGGCCGAGGGGCGGATCGTCGCGGTGCGCCAGGGAACTGTGCTCGCGACGTCGTTCCATCCGGAGGTCACCGGAGACCGACGCGTACATGAATACTTCGTGGAGATGGTGCGTCGGTAAGATCGTGCCGAACCAGCGACAGTGCAAGCGCCTGCGGCAGCAGTCGGCAGGCTTGAGGATCGCCGGATGCGGGGCCACCGGCCCGGCATGCGTGCCGCGGGCACCCACCCGCCGCGCACCGGCACCGGGAAAGGATGCGACGACATGAGCGGCCATTCCAAATGGGCCACCACCAAGCACAAGAAGGCGGTCATCGACGCCAAGCGCGGCAAGATGTTCGCCAAGCTGATCAAGAACATCGAGGTGGCTGCCCGGACCGGCGGTGGTGACCCGGCCGGCAACCCGACCCTCTTCGACGCCATCCAGAAGGCGAAGAAATCGTCGGTGCCCAACGACAACATCGAACGTGCCCGCAAGCGAGGCGGTGGTGAAGAGGCGGGCGGCGCCGACTGGCAGACCATCATGTACGAGGGCTACGGCCCCAACGGCGTGGCGATCCTGATCGAGTGCCTCACCGACAACCGCAACCGCGCGGCCGGTGAGGTCCGCACCGCGATGACCCGCAACGGCGGCAACATGGCCGACCCGGGCTCGGTCTCGTACCTGTTCACCCGCAAGGGCGTCGTCACCCTCGAGAAGAACGGCCAGTCCGAGGACGACATCCTGATGGCCGTGCTCGACGCCGGTGCCGAAGAGGTCACCGACCTCGGCGACACCTTCGAGATCATCAGCGAACCCACCGACCTCGTCGCGGTGCGCACCGCCCTGCAGGACGCCGGTATCGACTACGACTCCGCCGAGGCGAGCTTCCGGGCATCGGTGGAGGTCGCCGTCGACGCCGACGGTGCGCGCAAGGTGTTCAAGCTGATCGACGCGCTCGAGGACTCCGACGATGTGCAGAACGTCTACAGCAACGTCGACATCAGCGACGAGGTCCTTGCCGAGCTCGAGAACGACTGATCGCCGACCGCCCTCCTGAGGGCGTGTTGATCAACGGAGTTGTCCGCCCGCCCCGATAGAATCTCGAACAATTGTTCGTAACATCGTTCGGATGCCTGGGAGGGTACGAGTGCGCGTCATGGGCGTCGATCCCGGACTCACGCGGTGCGGTATCGCGCTGGTGGAGTCGGGTCGCGGGAGGTCGGTGACCGCACTCGACGTGGACGTGGTGCGGACCCCGAGCGACATGGACCTGGCCGAGCGGCTGCTCGCGATCTACACCTCGGCGTGCCACTGGCTCGACGTCCACCAGCCCGACGTGGTGGCCATCGAGCGCGTGTTCGCGCAGAACCAGGTGTCGACCGCGATGGGCACCGCGCAGGCGGGCGGCGTCATCGCGCTGGCCGCGAGTCAGCGTGGCGTCCCGGTCCGTTTCCACACGCCGTCGGAGGTCAAGGCCGCAGTCACCGGCAGCGGTCGTGCCGACAAGGCACAGGTGACCGCGATGGTGACGCGAATTCTCGGCATGCAGACCAAGCCGAAGCCGGCCGACGCCGCAGACGCGCTCGCGCTCGCGATCTGTCACTGCTGGCGCGGACCCATGATGGAGCGGATGGCAGCCGCGCAGAAACAGGCCGACGCGGCCGCCGCGAAGCATCGTCAGCGGCTCGCCCAGGCACGAGAGGGGAGTCGCGCATGATCGCGTCAGTCCGCGGTCCGGTTCTGGAGATCGCCCTCGACCACGCCGTGATCGACTGTGCGGGAGTCGGTTACCGCGTACTCGCAACGCCGGCCACGCTGTCGCGGTTGCGTCGCGGCGACGAGGCGACGCTGTTGACCTCGATGATCGTCCGCGAGGACTCGATGACGCTGTACGGGTTCACCGAACCCGACGCCCGCGCGCTGTTCGCTCTGCTGCAGACCGTCACCGGCGTCGGCCCGCGGCTCGCGATGGCGACCCTGGCGGTCCTCGAACCGGAGTCGTTGCGACGCGCCCTGGCCGACTCCGACACCAAAGCGCTGACCTCGGTGCCCGGCATCGGCAAGCGTGTCGCCGAACGACTCTGCGTCGAACTGCGGGACAAGGTGGACCGTCCGTCGGGTGACACGGCCACCGGCACCGTCCCCGCCGGCGGGATCCGCGAACAGGTCGCCGAAGCGCTCGTCGGGCTCGGCTTCACCGCCGCGCCGGCCGAAAAGGCAGTCACCGCGATCCTCGCCGAGAACCCCGACGCCGACGCATCGACCGTGCTCCGTCGCTCGCTGGCGATGCTGGGCAAGGCCTCGTGATGACCGGCGATCCCGACGACCTCGAGGATCGCGAGGTCAACGCCACGCCGGTCCGTTCCGACGGCGACCTCGACGCCGGTCTGCGGCCCCGGTCCCTGGCCGACTTCATCGGCCAGCCGCGCGTCCGCGAACAGCTCGAACTCGTCCTGCACGGCGCCAAGGGGCGCGGCGGCACCCCCGACCACATCCTGCTGTCCGGTCCTCCGGGACTCGGCAAGACGTCGCTGGCCATGATCATCGCCTCGGAGATGGGCGCCGCGATCCGCGTGACCTCCGGGCCGGCGCTCGAACGCGCCGGTGACCTGGCGGCCATGCTCTCCAACCTCGTCGAGGGCGACGTCCTGTTCATCGACGAGATACACCGCATCGCCCGGCCTGCCGAGGAGATGCTGTATCTCGCGATGGAGGACTTCCGAGTCGACGTCGTCGTCGGCAAGGGGCCCGGAGCAACCTCCATCCCCCTGGACGTCGCCCCGTTCACCCTGGTCGGGGCCACCACCCGGTCCGGGTCGCTGACCGGCCCGCTGCGCGACCGCTTCGGGTTCACCGCGCACATGGAGTTCTACGAGCCCGCCGAACTCGTCCGGGTCCTCAACCGCTCCGCCGGCATCCTCGGCATCGAACTGGGGCCGGACGCCTCCGCGGAGATCGCACGCCGCTCGCGCGGCACGCCGCGAATCGCCAATCGCCTGCTCCGCCGGGTCCGCGACTACGCCGAGGTCCGGGGCGACGGCTCGATCACCGTCGACGTCGCCCGTGCCGCCCTGAAGGTCTACGACGTCGACGAACTCGGCTTCGACCGACTCGACCGCGCCGTCCTCGACGCCCTGATCCGGGCCTTCGGCGGGGGACCGGTCGGGGTGTCGACGCTGGCCGTGGCGGTGGGCGAGGAGCCCG
Source organism: Gordonia rubripertincta (assembly GCF_038024875.1). NCBI lineage: Bacteria > Bacillati > Actinomycetota > Actinomycetes > Mycobacteriales > Gordoniaceae > Gordonia > Gordonia rubripertincta. The sequence goes on along the minus strand of NZ_CP136136.1, from coordinate 4,306,153 downwards.
CGACCGTCGAAGAGGTCTGCGAACCGTTCCTGGTCCGGGCCGGGATGATCGCCCGCACCCCACGGGGACGCGTCGCCACCGCGGCGGCCTGGCATCACCTGGGCCTGACACCGCCCGCCGGCGCGATGAACGCCTCCTTCGGCGCCCGTCCCCGCGAGATCGGCGGCGAGTCCCTGTTCGACGAACTCTGACCCGACCCGAGCCGGAACCCAGTGTGACGCGGGGCACCACCTGCGGGGATGCCTTCACAGGAGGACGTGGCACACTGTGTGGAGCACAGCGTGGCCATCGGACGCCTCGCGCCGATCGGCGCGGGGTGGTGGTGCACGCGGTACAACCCGAAACACAAAGGACTGACTCTCACCCATGGACACTCTGCTCTTCCCCCTCTTGCTGGCACTGCTCGCCGGCTTCATGTTCTTGTCGATGCGGAAGCAGAAGAAGCGCGCGACCGAGATGCAGGAGATGCAGGCCTCGGTGTCGACGGGTACCCGTATCCAGCTGACCTCGGGCCTGTTCGGCACCGTCATCGACGCGGCGTCGTCCGACTTCGTCGACGTGGAGATCGCCACCGGTGTGGTCACCCGCTGGAACCGTCTCGCGATCATGCGCGTCATCCCCACCGACGAGGCCGCCGCGACCTACCCGGGCCACACCGAGCCGGAGGCCGACTACAGCGACTACGCCGACGACTCGGATTCGGTCAGCCTCGACAAGCCGTCGTCCGACGACGCGCGCGACACCGACAAGTAATCCCGGAGCAGCGCCGCGCCGTCGACCGGCGTGGCGCCTCCTGCCCACCTCCCGCGCATCGCCTGTCTTGCCGAGGTCTGCGTGCCCCGCTGTGGTGAACAGCGTGTGCGCGTAGACCTTTCGGAGTCGGTGGGTCATGCGGTCCGAGCGCCCTCGGCCGGTTGACGTTCCCAAAGGAGACCTGAACAGCTGTGACAAGTCCTCGTTCGACCGCGAAGGCGGCCAAGTCCGCCGGCAAGCGGTCGCGACCGAGTCGAGAGATCCCGCCGTGGCGTCCGCTCGTGGCCTTCCTCGCTCTGCTCGCGGTCGTGTACGGGTTGATCTACTTCACCGGCCCCAAGACGCTCGAGCCCAAACTGGGCATCGACCTGCAGGGCGGAACCCGGGTGACGCTGACCGCGCGCACCGAGGACGGGAAGGAGCCGACCCGCCAGCAGCTCGATCAGGCCAAGCAGATCATCGAGCAGCGTGTGAACGGTCTCGGTGTCTCCGGATCCGAGGTCGTCGTCACCGGCAACAACCTCGTGATCACGGTGCCCGGTGAGGACGGCGCGCAGGCCAAGTCGCTGAGCCAGACCGCGCGTCTGTACGTGCGGCCGGTCGTCGGTGCCACGGCGGCGACGCCGCAGCCGCCGAAGCCGGAGGGCCAGGACGAGGACCAGGCCGACGGGATGCCCACCGAGGTGGCCGCGGCGGCAATCGCCGAACAGCGCAAGATCCGTCAGGCTCCCGGTGACGCCAAGCAAGAGCAGCTGGTCCCACTGCAGGAGCAGATGGCGAAGATGGACTGCTCGCCGACCGCCAACGACCCGCTTCGCGGCAACGACCTGCCCGACCAGTACCTGGTGGCGTGTTCCACCGACGGCAAGGAGGTCTACCTCCTCGGTCCGCAGATCATCGACGGCCGCGACATCAAGGACGCGTCCGCGGGCACCGATCCGCAGACCGGTGAATGGGTCGTCACCCTCGAGTTCAAGGGCAAGGCCGCGGACTTCTGGCCGAAGTACACCGCTCAGGAAGCGCCGAACCGCACGCAGACCGCGTTCACCCTCGACTCGGCCGTCGTCTCCGCACCCGCCATCAACGAGCCCATCCCGGGCGGCCAGACGCGCATCAGCGGCAGCAGCGCCGATCCGTTCACCGAGAAATCGTCGAACGAGCTCGCCAACGTGCTGAAGTACGGCTCGCTGCCACTGTCGTTCAACGCCTCCGACGCCGAAACCGTCTCGGCGACACTGGGTCTCTCGTCGCTCAAGGCGGGTCTGCTCGCCGGCGCCATCGGCCTCGTGGCGGTGTTGATCTACGCGCTGGCCTACTACCGGATGCTCGGCATCCTCACGATGCTGTCGCTGGTCCTCGCCGGCGCGATGGTCTACGGCATCATCGTCCTGCTCGGCCGCTGGATCGGGTTCACCCTCGACCTCGCGGGCATCGCCGGTCTGATCATCGGTATCGGTATGACCGCGGACTCGTTCGTCGTCTACTTCGAACGCATCAAGGACGAGATGCGTGAGGGCCGGAGTTTCCGCTCGGCGGTGCCACGCGGTTGGGCGAGTGCCCGCCGCACGATCTGGTCGGGTAACGCGGTCAGCTTCATCGCCGCCGCGGTGATCTACATCCTCGCGATCGGTGAGGTGCGCGGCTTCGCGTTCACCCTGGGACTCACCACGATCCTCGACGTCATGGTCGTCTTCCTGGTGACCCATCCGCTGGTGGTCTACGCGAGTAGATCGTCGTTCCTGTCGAAGCCGAGCGTCAACGGTCTCGGCGCGGTCAGCGAGGTGGCCCGCGAGCGCAAGGTCGCGGCCCGCCGCCAAGCCGAGGCCGCCGACGCCGAAGCGACCCCCGCCGACGCGTCCACCAGCGAGAAGGGGATTGTGCGATGACCCGTCCGGACAACCCGAACAAGGACTCGAGGGAGGCCGGCCAGACCGCGGTCGTCGAACCGCCGTCACCGTCGACCGGTACCGACGCGGACTTCGTCTCCGACAACAAGCGCGGCTTCTTCGCCCGGCTCTACACCGGTACCGGCGCCTTCGAGATCGTCGGCAAGCGCAAGACGTGGTACATCGTCGCCGCGGTGATCATGCTGATTTGCCTGGCGTCGATCGCGATCCGGGGCTTCACCTTCGGGATCGACTTCGAGGGCGGCACCCAGATGTCGGTGCCGGTCGCCTCGTCGGAGATCACCGCCGACTCGGTCGAGAAGGTCGTCACCGAGGCCCTCGGCGAGGAGCCCGAGTCGGTCCAGACCGCCGGTGCCGGCAACAGCGCCACCGTGCAGGTGCGCACCGAGACCCTCGACCTCGCCCAGGCCGAGGCGGTGACCCGAGCGCTCACCGAGGAGTTCGGTCCCGCACTGACGGCCTCCGAGGTCAGCATCTCCGACGTCAGCTCCACTTGGGGCCGCGAGATCACCGAGAAGATGGCGCTCGCGCTCGCGGTGTTCCTCGTCATCGTCTTCGTCTACATCGCGGTCCGGTTCGACCGGGAGATGTCGATCGCGGCGATGGCGTCGCTGGCCTTCGACATCGTCGCCACCGCGGGTGTCTACTCGCTGGTCGGCTGGGAGGTCACACCGGCCACGGTGATCGGTCTGCTGACCATCCTCGGCTTCTCGCTCTACGACACGGTCGTCGTGTTCGACAAGGTGCAGGAGAACACCCGCTCGGTGTTGCAGACCTCGCGCCGGACCTATGGCGAGCAGGCGAACCTGGCGGTCAACCAGACGCTGATGCGGTCGATCAACACGACCATCATCTCGGTCCTGCCGATCATCGCGCTGATGGTCGTGGCCGTCTGGCTGCTCGGCGTCGGCACACTGAAGGACCTGGGTCTGATCCAGCTCGTCGGCGTCGTGGTCGGCACATACTCCTCGATCTTCCTGGCCGCGCCGCTGCTGGTGACGCTGAAGGAACGCCGTGAGGACGTCTCCCGGCACACCGCCAAGGTGTTGAACCGCCGCGCCGGGATCGAGTCGGGTGTGGCGCCGGGCGCCGACGCCCGGCCGGTGCGCCGCCGTCGGGGCGCGTCCGACACGGACGACGCCGAACGGGTACCGACCGGCAAACGCCGTCGCAACCGCTAGTCTCACCCACGTGATCGTCAGGCACCGGGAGTTCATCAGGGTCCTGAGCCTGCTCGTCGGGATCGTCACGGGCGCCGGCGTCCTGACGGCCTGCGGCGACGACGGGCCGCCGACCATCGACTACGTGGTCGACGCCCACGTGACCAGCTACAACGCGAACACCGTCGACGGCAACGCCGACGGTGTGCTGATGGCGACCAGTCGTCTGCTGCCGGGTTTCAGTCTGCTCGGGCCCCAGGGGCAGGTCATCCCGGACCGCGACGTCGGCACGGTGTCCCGGATCCCGGGACGCGTACCGGCGTTGCGCTACGAGTTCACGCCCGAGGCGACCTTCACCGACGAGGTCGCACTCGACTGCGACGACCTGATGCTGGCCTGGGCGGCCATGAGCGGACGTTTCCCGGGGTTCACGCCGGCAACGACCGCCGGGTACCGCGACATCGAGAAGGTGGAATGCTCGCCGGGCGAGAAGTCGGCGACGGTCACGTTCGAACCGGGACGTGAGTACCGGGACTGGCTGTCGTTGTTCGGCGCGGGCACCTTGCTCCCGGCGCACATCGTGGCCCGCGAGGCCGGGCTCGCCAACGTCGTCGACCCCATCCGGGCGAAGGACCGCGGAGCGCTGGCCCGCATCGCGACGGCCTGGAACACCGGCTTCGACCTGACCTTCGGTCCGGTCGACCATGCCCGCTTCCCGGCGTCCGGGCCGTACCGCATCGACCGCTACTCGCGGTCCGGCGGACTGGTCCTGGTCGCCAACGAATCGTGGTGGGGGGACAAGCCCGAGACCTCGCGCATCGCGATCTGGGGACGCGGAACCGATTCCACGCGCCGACTGCCCGACGGCAAGTTCGACATCGTCGACGTGACCGCGGGCATCGTCGAAGGCGACCTCGCCGGGACGTCCGGACCGGACGGACCGGCGTCACCTGCCCGGGCGATCGGTGTGGAACAGATCGTGCTCTCCGGCAAAGGCGTCTTCGGGGACGTCCGGATGCGCCAGGCGTTCGCCTCGTGCGTGCCGCGCGCCGACCTCGCCCGCGACTTCTCCGGTGGCGCCGCCGTCTGGAATCTGCGCGTCCTCGCACCCGCCGACAACCTCGCGGGCCCGATGAACCCCGAGTTCGGCCGCGCCTATCAGACTCCCGACCGCGAGCGGGCGCGGAACCTGCTGCGCGCCGCGACCGGTCAGGGCGCGGGGGACGGGACCACGACCACCGCGAGCCTGCAGCCGCGTCGCGTCCGCATCGGTTACGTGGCGCCGACCCTGCGCTGGCAGCAGATGGTCGCGGCCATCGCAGCGTCGTGCCGGGAGGCCGGCTTCGTCGTCGAGGACGTCGCCACGCCGGACGTCCAGCCGAGCTCGTTGGGCAAGGACGTCGACGCGGTGATCATGGCCAGCGGCGCCTCCTTCGCCGCCGCCGGTGCCGCTGACCCGAGCCGGGACGCCTATTCGCTGCGCGGTGGCGACCCGCTCAATCTCTCCGGAACGCGGGACCCGCAGGTCAGTCGCGGGATCGATCAGTTCGCGGTCACCGTGTCCCAGCCCGACCGGCTCCGGCTGGCCCGCGCGATCGAGAACGCGAGCTGGTCGTCGATGCCGTCGATACCACTGTTCGGCTCACCGCGTATCCGGCAGTGGAAGGATCAGGTGGGTGGCGTCGCCGCGGGACTCAGTCGCGCGGGCACCGGATGGAACATGGATCGATGGACGATCAGCAAGTGACGGTGGAACAAGTGGCAGGGGAGTTCTGATGGGCGGCGTGGTACCCGAACGGACCGCGGAAGCTGTGACACGTGCCCAGGCGGCGATCGCCCGGCACACGCGACTCGTCGACGACTTCCCGAGCCCCGGGATCGCCTTCAAGGACCTCACCCCGGTCCTCGCCGACCCGGAGGGATTGTCGGCGATCGTCACCGCGCTGACGCACGGCTGTACCGAGATCGACCTCGTCGCCGGCATCGACGCTCGCGGCTTCCTCCTCGGCGGTGCGGTCGCCCGTGAACTCGAGGTCGGGGTCCTCGCGGTGCGCAAGGGCGGCAAGCTCCCGCCGCCGGTGCACGCGGTCACCTACAGCCTCGAATACGGCTCCGCGACGCTGGAGATCCCCGCCGACGGTCTCGACCTCACCGGGCAGCGGGTGCTGCTCGTCGACGACGTCCTGGCCACCGGCGGTACCGCGGTCGCCGCGGCGGACCTGCTCAACCGGACCGGAGCGAGGGTTGCCGGGGTGGCGGTGATCATGGAGCTCGTCGGACTCGGCGGCCGGGACACGATCGCCCGCGGACTCGGCCCGGACGTACCGGTCCACTCGGTGGCGCTCGACTGACCGTCGGGGATCTAGACTCGAAAAGACCACGACAGACGGAGGAGGACCGGAAATGCCCGATGAATCCGGCACGGCTCAGCACTCCGTGACTCCTGCCGACGCGTCCGGCGACGGCGTCGTCCAGGGTGCACCCGCCTCGACGTCGACCTCCCCGTCCGCCTCACGGCGCGTGCGGGCCCGCCTCGCCCGCCGGATGACCGCCACCCGCAGCCAGGTCCGCCCGGTCCTCGAGCCGCTGGTCACCCTGCACCGCGAGATCTATCCGAAGGCCGACGTCGCCCTGCTGCAGCGGGCCTACGACGTCGCCGAGGAGCGCCACAGCGGGCAGAAGCGCAAGTCCGGTGACCCCTACATCACCCATCCGCTGGCGGTCGCGACGATCCTCGCCGACCTCGGCATGGACACCACGACCCTGATCGCCGCGCTGCTGCACGACACGGTCGAGGACACCGGTTACTCGCTGCAAGCGCTGGAACGCGACTTCGGTCAGGAGGTCGCGCATCTCGTCGACGGTGTGACCAAACTCGACAAGGTCGCGCTGGGCAGCGCCGCCGAGGCCGAGACGATCCGCAAGATGATCATCGCGATGGCCCGCGACCCGCGCGTCCTCGTGATCAAGGTCGCCGACCGGTTGCACAACATGCGGACGATGCGCTTCCTCCCGCCGGAGAAGCAGGCACGCAAGGCTCGCGAGACACTGGAAGTCATTGCGCCGCTTGCACATCGACTCGGTATGGCCACGGTCAAGTGGGAGCTGGAGGACCTCTCCTTCGCGATCCTGCACCCCAAGCGGTACGAGGAGATCGTGCGCCTGGTCGCCGACCGCGCCCCGTCGCGCGACACCTACCTGGCGCGGGTGCGGGCCGACATCAACAACGCGCTGTCCGCGGCGCGGATCCAGGCGACGGTCGAAGGCCGGCCCAAACACTACTGGTCGATCTATCAGAAGATGATCGTCAAGGGACGCGACTTCGACGACATCCACGACCTCGTCGGCATGCGCATCCTCTGCGAGGAGGACCGCGACTGCTACGCCGCGGTCGGCGTCGTCCACTCGCTGTGGCAGCCGATGGCCGGACGCTTCAAGGACTACATCGCGCAGCCGCGGTTCGGCGTCTACCAGTCGTTGCACACCACCGTGATCGGGCCCGAGGGCAAGCCGCTCGAGGTCCAGATCCGCACGCACGAGATGCATCGGACCGCCGAGTTCGGTATCGCCGCGCACTGGCGCTACAAGGAGAGCGGTTACCGGAAGTCGGGGAAGAAGTCCGACACCGCCGAGATCGACGACATGGCGTGGATGCGTCAGCTCCTCGATTGGCAGCGTGAGGCCGCCGACCCTGGCGAGTTCCTCGAGTCGCTGCGCTACGACCTCGCCGTCCGCGAGATCTTCGTCTTCACCCCGAAGGGCGACGTGGTCACGCTGCCCGCCGGGTCGACCCCGGTCGATTTCGCCTACGCCGTCCACACCGAGGTCGGTCACCGGTGCATCGGTGCCCGCGTCAACGGTCGGCTGGTCGCGCTGGAACGGAAGCTCGAGAACGGTGAGGTGGTGGAGGTGTTCACCTCCAAGGCGCCGACCGCCGGACCGTCGAAGGACTGGCAGGGCTTCGTGGTGTCGCCGCGGGCCAAGGCCAAGATCCGCCAGTGGTTCGCCAAGGAACGCCGCGAGGAGGCCCTCGAGGCCGGTAAGGACGCGATCGCCAAGGAGGTCCGTCGCGGCGGACTCCCGTTGCAGCGCTTGCTGTCCGCGGAGTCGATGGCGGCGATCGCCAAGGAGTTGCGGTACCACGACGTCACCGCGCTGTACGCGGCGGTGGGCGAGAACCACGTCTCCGCACGGCATGTCGTCAACCGCCTGGTCGCATCCCTCGGCGGCATCGAGGACGCGGAGGAGGCCCTCGCCGAACGATCCACTCCGTCGACGATGCCGACCCGCTCGCGTCAGGGCGGGGATGCCGGCGTGGTCGTCGACGGCGTCGACAACGTGGTGATCAAACTCGCCAAATGCTGTACGCCCGTACCGGGCGACGACATCATGGGCTTCGTCACCCGCGGCGGCGGCATCAGCGTGCACCGCACCGACTGCACCAACGCGACCTCGCTGCAGCAGCAGTCCGAACGCATCCTCGACGTGTCGTGGGCGCCGTCCCCCGAATCGGTGTTCCTGGTCGCGATCCAGGTTGAGGCACTCGATCGTCACCGCCTGCTGTCCGACGTCACCAAGGTGCTCGCCGACGAACGCGTGAACATCCTGTCGGCGTCCGTCACCACCAGCCGCGACCGGGTCGCCATCAGCAAGTTCACCTTCGAGATGGGCGACCCCAAACACCTCGGCCACGTACTGAACGTGGTCCGCAACGTGGAGGGCGTCTACGACGTCTACCGCGTCACCTCGGCTGCGTAGTCGGACCCCGGAATGTAGTCGGACCCCGGAATCCAGAAATCCCGTTGCGTTCGGTCCCGGTGACCGGGAGGGAACGCAACGGGATCTCCGTCGGCTCAGCGGGTTTGGTCAGTCGATGACTGCGGTCTCGATGGTCACCGGGGTCTTCGGCTTGCCGTCGCCGGGCTGGCTGCCGGCCGGGCCCGGGGTGATCCCGCCCTCGTAGACCTTGTCCAGCACCGCGAGTCCGGGCTCGTCGACCTTGCCCACGATGGAGTAGTCGGCACCCAGCTCGCTGTCGTTGATGACGATGAACAGCTGGCTCGACCCGGTGTTGGGGTTCTGGCCGCCCTGGCTGCTGTTGGCGATGGCCACGGTGCCGCGCGGGTAGACGACCGGCTGCGATCCGCTCATCGGATCGGGCTGTCCGACCTTCTTCAGGTCGGTCGGCGGCTCGTCGGGGCTGGTCCAGCCGGGACCGCTCATGCCGGTGCCGGTCGGGTCGCCGCACTGCAGGATCTTCAGCTTGTCGCTGGTGGTCATGCGGTGGCAGGTCGTGTCGTCGTAGAACTTGTTCTCGATCAGCGAGGTGACCGCGGCGACGTTGCAGGGGGCGCCGTCACGTTCCAGGGTGATCGGCAGAACACCCTGGGTGGTCGTGAAGGTGGCCTGCTCGGTACCGGACTTCAGGACCTTGTCATCGGGCTTGGGGGACTTGCGTTCGTTCTTCGCCGCCGCCTTCAGCTCGTCGAGTTCGGCCTGGTACTGCGGCCGCTGATCGGCGGGCACGTTGTCGGGCACCTGGTCGGGAAGCTGGTCGAACCGGCTCGGGGAGTCCTCGAACGCACAGCTGGTCCAGCGTGCGGCCTCGCGGTCGTCCATGATCTTCTTCACCACGACGGCGGTCACGCCGGCGACGACGGCGACCACGACGGCGGTCGAGACCGAGGCGATGACGATCTTCCGCTTCCGGCGGGCGAGGCGCTCGGTTTCGAGGCGTTCCTCGAGCTTCCGCTTCGCTGCCTCGCGGCGCTCCTCATTGGTGGTCACGCGGGTGGATCCTCCTGAATCTCGGCATAGTCGTGCCGACAATCTGCGCGGATGTCACTTACTCGAGAGGCAAGTCTGCCAGTTGTACCTGAGAACAGCGTTCAGCGGGTGTTGGAGTGGGGTGTCGCGGACGGGGAAACGGCGGGTGGAGAACCGGTTGTCGGCCGCCGTGGGCAGCTAGGACACAATGGAGGGACCCGCGACCCTCGAGGAGTGCCATGCTGATCACCGGATTCCCCGCCGGCATGTTCCAGACGAACTGCTACCTCGTGGCGGCCGAAGCCGGGTCGGATGCGGTGATCATCGACCCGGGCCAGGACGCCGCGCCCCGCGTGCGTGAACTGCTCGCCGAGAACGACCTCACCCCGGTGGCCGTTCTGTTGACCCACGGACACCTGGACCACACCTGGAACGCCACGCAACTCTGCGACGAGTACTCCATCCCCGCCTACATCCATGCCGCCGACCGGCCGATGCTGACCGATCCCGGCCGGGGCATCGGGCGCGCGCTCGGCGCGATGATCGGCGACGAGGAGTTCCGCGAGCCGGAGAAGGTCATCGAGTTCGACGACGGTGAACCGGTCGAGCTCGCCGGCATCCACTTCGCGGTGGACCTCGCGCCCGGCCACACCCAGGGTTCGGTCCTGCTGACCGTCGACGTGGACGTACCGGGGGAGTCGGAGTCCGACGCCCCGACGACCGTGCCGGTCTGCTTCTCCGGCGACGTGCTGTTCGCCGGGTCCATCGGACGCACCGACCTGCCCGGCGGCAGCCATCAGCAACTGCTCGACTCCATCGCCGCCAAGCTGCTGCCGATGCCGGACGACACCCTGGTGCTGCCCGGCCACGGACCGCAGACCACCATCGCGCAGGAGCGCGCCACCAACCCCTTCCTGGTCGACCTGCGGGCTCCGGGAACCGACACCATCGCGACTGATCGACCGAAGGGACGACACGGACTGTGAGCGGAGCATTTCAGGCACCCCGGGGCATCCCGGACTACTTCCCGCCGAACTCGGCGGATTTCCGGAAGGTGCGGGACACGCTCACCGACGCGGCGCGTCGTGCGGGATACGGACACATCGAGTTGCCGATCTTCGAGGACACCGCGCTGTTCGCCCGCGGCGTCGGCGAGTCGACCGACGTCGTCAGCAAGGAGATGTACACCTTCAACGATCGCGGTGACCGGTCGGTGACGCTGCGCCCCGAGGGCACCGCGGGTGTGGTGCGCGCGGTCATCCAGCACGGACTCGACCGCGGACAGTTGCCGGTCAAGGTCTGTTACGCGGGACCGTTCTTCCGCTACGAGAAGCCGCAGACCGGTCGCTACCGTCAGCTGCAGCAGGTGGGCGTCGAGGCGATCGGCGTCGATGACCCCGCACTCGACGCCGAGGTCGTGGCCGTCGCCGACGAGGGTTACAAGCGTCTCGGACTGTCCGGATACCGCCTCGAGATCACCTCGCTCGGCGACGACGCGAGCCGCCCCCGCTACCGGGAGGCGTTGCAGGAGTTCCTCTTCAAGCTCGACCTCGACGAGGCGACCCGCAAGCGTGCCGAGATCAACCCGCTGCGCGTGCTCGACGACAAGCGTCCGGAGATCAAGGCGGCGACCGCGAACGCGCCGCTGCTGATCGACTACCTGTCCGACGAGGCGAAGGCCCACTTCGATCTCGTACTGGCCAACCTGGACCGCCTCGGCGTCGCCTACGAGATCAACCCGCGACTTGTGCGCGGCCTGGACTACTACACCAAGACCACCTTCGAGTTCGTCCACGACGGCCTCGGCGCGCAGTCGGGCATCGGCGGCGGTGGCCGCTACGACGGTCTCATGCGTCAGCTCGGCGCCAAGCAGGACCTGTCGGGCATCGGCTTCGGCATCGGTGTCGACCGCACGATGCTGGCCCTCGAGGCCGAGGGTGTCGCCGGCACGCAGGCGGCGCGCTGCCAGGTCTTCGGCGTTCCGCTCGGCGCGGACGCCAAGGCCGAACTGGTCGGTGTCGCGGGCGCTTTGCGCGCCGCGGGCGTCAGCGTCGACCTCGCCTACGGCGACCGTGGCCTCAAGGGTGCGATGAAGGCCGCCGACCGTTCCGGCGCCCGCCTGGCCCTGGTCCTCGGTGAGAACGAACTCGCGGAGCGTCGTATCGAGGTCAAGGACCTGAGCAACGGTGAGCAGCACCGCATCTCCCTCGACGACGTCGTTGCCGAGGTCACCCGCCTCCTCGGCTGAGGTCCCGCTGGTCGTCGGCGCCGGTCATCTCGTCGGCCAGCACATCCAGCGACACCCCGCCCAATGCCAATGCGCGCGTGTGGAAGTCCTTGAGCGTCCACTCCGGGTGGGCGCTGAGGGCGGCGTGCCGGGTCTGTTCCCAGACCCGTTGTCCCAGTGCGTACGACGGCGCCTGGCCCGGCCAGCCGAGGTAGCGGTCGAGTTCGAAGCGCAACACCGAATGGTCCATGGCCACCGAGGCGGTCAGGAACTCCCAGGCCTTGTCGGCGTCCCAGATCCCGCCGCCCAGAGACTCCGGCGCGGGCAGACGGCAGTGCACGCCGATGTCGACGACCACCCGCGCCGCGCGCAGTCGCTGGGAGTCGAGCATGCCCATCCGGTCGCCCGGATCTTCCAGCCAGCCCAGTTCGTCCATCAGCCGCTCGGCGTAGAGGGCCCAGCCCTCACCGTGGCCCGAGGTGAACGACGCCAGTTTGCGCCAGGCGTTGAGGTCGGGATCGACGATGGCCGAACCGAGTTGGAGGTGATGGCCGGGGACGCCCTCGTGGTAGACGGTCGTCTTCTCCTGCCACGTGTGAAAGACCGTCTGGTCGTCGGGGACCGCCCACCACATGCGGCCCGGCCGGGACAGATCGGCGGTCGGCTGGGTGTAGTAGATGATCCCGGTCGACGACGGCGCGAGCCGGCATTCGAGCCGCGACAAGCGGGCGGGGATGTCGAAGTGCCGCCCGGCGAGTCCGGTGACGGCGGCGTCGGAGGTCTCCTGCATCCAGTCGACGAATTCGTGGCGGTCGTGAATCTGGTACTGCGGTTGGCGATCCAGCCAGGCGAGTGCCTCGGCGACGCCGCGTCCGGGGAGGAGCGACTCGGCGATCTCGTGCTGTTCGGCGACGATCTGCTCGAGGCGGGTCAGCGCCCAGGCGTAGGCGTCCTCGGGATCGGCATCGGCACCGAGATACGACGGCAGGTGGAGCAGATAACGTTCGCGGCCCACCGCGTCGTCGTCGACGGAGCCCGGTAGGACCTCGGTCTCCAGGTAGTTGGCGAACGTGCCGAACGCGGTGCGGGCCGCGTCGAGGGCGGTGCCGAGGGTGCCGGCGAGCGCCGGGTCGGCGGCGATCGACGCGGTGTTGTCGGTGATGGCGTCGGTGGCCGAATCGGCTTGTCGCACCACGGCCGCGACCTGTCGACGCGCAACCGGGGGGCCGTGCCGCAGGCGGTGCGCCAGCCCGTCGACGGCGCGGTTCAACGCACCCGGGATGGCGGTGAGCCGGGCGAGGAACACCTCGCGGTCGGCGCGGGTGTCGGTGGGCATCAGGTCGAAGATGTCGCGCAGAGCCTGGAGTGGTGACGCGATCACGTTGCATTCGCCGATGTGCTCACCGGCGTCGGCGAGCGCGAGTTCCCGCCGCAGCGATGCGGACATCGTCGCGACCGTCACCCGGTCGATCGCGTCGACGACGGGTGCCCGGCCGAGTGCCGCCAGGGTGTCGGCGGCGACCGCGGCCCGTTCGGCACAGGCCTGTGCGGAGAAGTCGGTCAGGGCGTCGTCGTGTTCGCCGTGGCCGATCTCGGTGCCCAGCAGGGGATCGAGTTCACACAACCGGTCGAGGTGCGCCTCGGCGATCGCATCCACCTCGGTGCGTTCGCGGGCGCTCGTGGGGGTCGCGGCGGTGGGGGTCATCTCGAGGTCGTGTCAGAGATCGTTGGTCGCGAAGGTGTCGCACCGGTTGGGGTCGCCCGACTGGTATCCGATGCCGAACCACTTCGCGCGTTGCGTGGCCGAGCCGTGCGTCCAGCCCTCGGGGTTGGAGCCGGGCCCCTGGATGGTGTCGTCGCCGATCGCCTTCGCGGTCTGGATGACGGTCGCGATCTGCTGCTCGGAGATGGGGGCGAGGAGCGCGTCGGGACCGTTGTCCGCGTGGTACGCCCAGACGCCGGCGAGGCAGTCGGCCTGCAGTTCCACGCGCACCGACCCCGACCGCGGTCCCTGCGAACCCATCCGCTGGCCCTTGGCCAGGGCGCCGGTCAGGTTCTGCACGTGGTGGCCGTACTCGTGGGCCACCACGTACTCCTGGGCGAGGGGGCCGTCGCTGCCGCCCATGCGGCGCAACTGGGTGAAGAACGACGGATCGAAGTAGGCGGTCCGGTCGGCGGGACAGTAGAACGGCCCGGTCGCGGCACTCGCCGCACCGCACCCGGTGTTCACGGAGTCGGCGAAGATGACCGTCTTCGGCGGCTGGTAGCCCGGCATGAGTTCCGACCACACGTCGTCGAGGCTGACCGTGGTCGCCTTGATCCGGCAGATGGTGTTCTCGTTCGCCATCTCCCAGGTGCAGGAGTCGAGCTGCTGCTGGATCTCGGCCGCACCCGACGAAGTGCCCTGCTGGGGAGTCTGGCTGCCGAGGAGTTCGCCCGGGTTCACGCCGAACAGCAACGCCACGATCGTGATGATGAGACCCGCACCACCGCCGAGCGCGATCCGCCCGACACCGCCACCACCGCCCCCGCCGGAGACGTTGCCGGTGCCGATCGATCCGCTGCCTTGGAATGTCACGCGGTCATTCTGGCACGCCGCGGTGCGCGGACCGGGCATCTCGGGGTGGCCGGGTTCAGGACACCGACGCCGATGCGGCACGATGGATACCTGGCCTGCGTTTCCACCGGGTCACGAACAAGCCGACAACAAACAACGCCTCCGTCGCCGCCCGCGAGACCGGCCGGCCGCACGACGTTGGGAAGGACTCTCAGTGCTCCGCACGCATTCCGCAGGTTCGCTGCGCCGGGCCGACGCGTCGCAGACCGTCACCGTCGCCGGTTGGGTCGCGCGCCGACGCGACCATGGCGGTGTGGTGTTCATCGACCTGCGCGACTCCACCGGCCTGGTGCAGGTGGTGTTCCGCGAGGAGTCGGTCGCCGCGGCCGCCCACCGTCTGCGCGCCGAGTACTGCGTCGCCGTCACCGGCGTGGTCGAAGTCCGTCCCGAGGGCAGCGAGAACCCGAACCTGAGCTCCGGCGAGATCGAGATCAACGCCGTCGGACTCGAGGTGCTCAACGAGTCGGCGCCGCTGCCGTTCCAGCTCGACGAGTCGCCGGGTGAAGAGGCGCGTCTGCGTCACCGCTACCTCGACCTCCGCCGCGAGGGCCCGAGCGCCGCCCTGCGCCTGCGGTCGAAGGCCAACGCGGCAGCCCGCGGTGTCCTCGCCGCCCGCGACTTCGTGGAGATCGAGACCCCGACGCTGACCCGCTCGACGCCCGAGGGGGCCCGCGACTTCCTGGTGCCCGCGCGTCTGCAGCCGGGCACCTTCTACGCCCTGCCGCAGAGCCCGCAGCTGTTCAAGCAGCTGCTGATGGTCGCGGGCATGGAGCGCTACTACCAGATCGCGCGTTGCTACCGCGACGAGGACTTCCGCGCCGACCGTCAACCCGAGTTCACCCAGCTCGACATCGAGATGAGCTTCGTCGACCAGGACGACGTCATCGCGGTCGCCGAGGAGATCCTGGTGGCGCTGTGGAAGCTGATCGGCGTCGACATCTCGACCCCGATCCCGCGCATGACCTACGCCGACGCGATGCGCCGCTTCGGTTCGGACAAGCCCGATCTGCGTTTCGGCATCGAACTCGTCGAGTGCGCCGAGTACTTCGCGAACACCCCGTTCCGCGTCTTCCAGGCCCCGTATGTCGGCGCCGTCGTCATGCCGGGCGGTGCATCGCAGCCGCGTCGTCAGCTCGACGCCTGGCAGGAGTGGGCGAAGCAGCGCGGCGCCCGCGGCCTCGCGTACGTGCTCATCGCCGAGGACGGCACGCTGTCCGGTCCGGTCGCCAAGAACCTGTCCGAGGAGGAGCGCGCCGGTCTGGCCGCCCACGTCGGCGCGAAGCCGGGCGACTGCGTGTTCTTCGGTGCGGGAGAGGTCAAGCCGACCCGCGCACTGCTCGGTGCGGCCCGCGGCGAGATCGCCTCCAAGCTCGGTCTGATCAACCCGGACGACTGGGCGTTCGTGTGGGTTGTCGATGCGCCGATGTTCGAGCCGACCGCCGACGCCACCGCGTCCGGCGATGTCGCGCTCGGCCACTCGGCCTGGACCGCGGTGCACCACGCGTTCACCTCGCCCAAGCCGGAGTCGATCGAGAAGCTGGACACCGATCCGGGCGAAGCCCTGGCCTACGCCTACGACATCGTCTGCAACGGCAACGAGATCGGCGGCGGCTCGATCCGTATCCATCAGCGCGACGTCCAGGAGCGCGTCTTCGAGATCATGGGCATCGGCCACGACGAGGCGCAGGAGAAGTTCGGCTTCCTCCTCGACGCCTTCGCCTACGGCGCCCCGCCGCACGGCGGCATCGCCTTCGGCTGGGACCGCATCACCGCGCTGCTCGCCGGTGAGTCCTCCATCCGCGAGGTCATCGCCTTCCCGAAGTCCGGCGGCGGCGTCGACCCGCTGACCGATGCGCCCGCGGCCATCACCCCGCAGCAGCGCAAGGAGTCGGGCATCGACGCCAAGCCGGCACCGCGCGGTGGAGCCGAGCAGGCCGAGGGCGCCCCCGAGAAGGCTGCCGGGGAAAAGGCAGCAGCCGACAAGTAGCGAGAACAACGAAAAGCGGTGGCCGAGCGCGAGTTCGGCCACCGCTGCCGTCTGCGCGAGGCAGGTGTGCAGACGCCGGAGTACACGCTGTCGCCTACGATCGGCCGCCGGTGAACGCCGTGGAGGCCGAGTCACGTCGCAACGGGCGCTTCGCGGCGTCCGGTCACACCACCGGCATCGTCGACGTCGGCGTACTCCGGGAACGGCAGGCCCGACAGGCCATCGACTTCGGGGTCCCCGGGATCCTCGATCTACGACGGCCACGTACAGTTCTTCGGTGACCTCCACCCCGGGCAACGCTTCTGCGGTGTTCGATGCATCCACGGTTTTCGACCGTTACCGGAACGAGGGTTACACACTCTTCGACCTTGCCGGACCGGGCGATCCCGACCTCGTCTCGGGGGCCCACTACGACGAGCTACTCGACTCCGCCGGCATGGTGCGTCCCGCGTGGGAAGACCTTGTGCGGCTGTATCAGCGGCGCGGTGACAGCCGCCTGCGCGAGTCCGCGGACCGGGTCGCCGCGGCCGTCCGCGACGACGGCGTGGTCTACAACGAGTTCGACGGCCAGACCACCCACACCCGTGACTGGGACATCGACGCGGTGCCGCTCATCGTCGATGGCGTCGAGTGGGCCGAGCTGGAGAAGGCGATCACCCAGCGCTCGATGCTGCTCGATCTGCTGCTGCGCGATCTCTACCGCGATCAGAAGACCATCACCTCCGGTCTCGTGGCGCCCGAGATGGTCTTCGGGCATTCCGGTTACATCCGCAAGGCGGCGCGACTCGAGGTCGCCGGACCCCACGCCCTGTTCTTGCACGCGGTCGACGTCTCGCGTTCTGCCGACGGCCGGTTCGTGGTCTACCGGGACCGCACCCAGGCCCCGTCGGGCATCGGCTTCTCGATCGTCGGCCGGCGCCTGCTGACCAAAGCCCTCCCGCAGCTCTTCCAGGCGTGCGCGCCGCGTCCGGTGACCGGTTTCGCCGGGACGATGCGCCTCGCGCTCGCCGAGTACGCCCCGCCCGGCGTCGACGACCCCACGGTCGCCGTCCTGAGCCCAGGCAGCATGTCCGAGACCGCGTTCGACCAGGCCTATCTCGCGTCGTCGCTCGGCTACCCGCTGGTCGAGGGCGCCGACCTCACCGTCCGTGACGGGGCGGTCTACATGCGTTCCCTCGGGCGGTACAAGCGCGTCGACGTCCTGCTGCGCCGCGTCGACGCCGCCTACGCCGATCCACTCGATCTACGGACCGACTCCCGGCTCGGCGTGGCCGGTCTCGTCGAGGCGATCTCGCGCGGCAATGTCACGGTGCTGAACACGCTCGGTTCCGGTGTTCTCGAGAACCCCGCCCTGCACACGGCGCTCGAACGACTCGCGCCCGTCCTGCTCGA
The DNA here is from genome assembly GCF_038024875.1 of Gordonia rubripertincta. NCBI lineage: Bacteria > Bacillati > Actinomycetota > Actinomycetes > Mycobacteriales > Gordoniaceae > Gordonia > Gordonia rubripertincta. Next base: position 4,288,344 of record NZ_CP136136.1, on the reverse strand, counting down.
CGAGGAGCTCGCGCTCGGCTCGGTCACCACGTACTGGGCCGGAGATGACTTGGAGCGCAGCAAGATCCAGAGCCGGATCGGATCGCTGGTGCTCACCAACACCCGCACCGACGAAGAGTTCGTCGGTCCGCTGCTCGACGCGCGGACGCGTGCCGAGATCGCCGCCCGGATCGACGCGCAGACCTGGCAGTGGGTCGGACGCGAACTCGACGCGTACTCGGTGGCGCCGACCATCACCACCGGCGCACGACCCGGACGCCACACCACCGCGTTGCGCGCCGCACCCGTGTCGATACGCGCGTTCAGCGTCGCCCAGGGCCCCACCTACGCCGTCATGCCCGGCGGTCTCGGTGCCGTCCTGGCCGACGGGGTCGAAGGCGCCGCCCACCACGTCGTGTCGGCCAAGGACGTCTGGGTCACCAGCACCGAGGTCGGCGGCCACGTGTCGCGCCGCTCGGAGACCCGCGTCGAACCGGCCGGTGAGGTCATCCCGGAGGCGGGGCGTGCCGTGTCGCTCGAGTATTCCGAGGTCGCGGCCGCCGCGAGTCCACGTGTGCTCGCCGACCTGTTCTGGCTCGGCCGCTACGCCGAGCGCACCGAGCAGGTCACCCGCCTCGCGAAGGTCTCGCGCCAGCGATATCAGGACTTCCAGTACCGGCCGTGGATGTCGGGGACCCCGGCCGTACCGCTGCTGCTGCATACGGTCACGACGATCACCGGCACCGACGGTTACCTCGACACCGCGGATCTGGTGCTGTCGGGAACCGACCGCCAGCCCTCGCCGGATCAGGTCAACGAGGCCATCGAGAAGATCGCCGACCTGACGGTCGCCCGCTCGATCCCGGGCTCGGTCGCCTACTCGGTCGAACGCCTCGTCGCTTCCGCCCGCGCGGTCCGCGATCAGATGTCCACCAGCACGTGGATGGTCCTGGCGCCTGTCGAACGTGTGGTCGCGAGCACCGCGCGCCTGGTCGCCCGGTCGCGGGCCGATTCCGCCGGCGCGGGCACGGAGGGTCTGGGCGACGCCGCCCTCGACCTCGGTCCCGACCTCGGGCGGACGCACGAGGAGATCCTGCACGGCGTGCTCGCGCTGACCGGACTCCAGGAGGAGTCCATGGTCCACGACCCGGGCTGGATGTTCATGGACCTGGGTCGGCGCATCGAGCGGGCGATCACGCTCGCCGACCTCACCAGGGCGATGTTCACGGAGGCCCACGACACCGACGTCGAACAGGCGTTGCTGGAGTCGTACCTGGCCGCCAACGAGTCGTCGGTGATCTACCGGCGCCGCAACCGCGGTCTGTACCGGTTCTCGAGCGTCGCCGAGCTGCTGCTGTTCGACCCGACCAACCCGCGCTCGATGATCTTCCAGCTCGAGAAGATGAACCACGATCTGACCTCGGTCCCCGAACCGTTGCGCTCGGCCGGTGCCGAACGAGGAGTGCAGGACATGATCGCCGAGCTGCGCCGCAGCGGACCGGCCGACCTCGCCGGCGTCGACCCGCAGGGCAACCGGACCGGGCTCGCGGAGCTGATGACCACGCTGCGCACCGGTTCGCGCGACCTGTCCGACCTGCTCAGCAGGACCCGCTTCGCCGTGCCGCAGCAGGCGCAGCCGATCTGGGGCGGGGGTGAGATGTGAGCACCCGTGTCCACCGGGTGATGCATCGCACCCGGTACACCTACAACGACGACGTGTCCTCGTCGTACGGCCGCTGCTACCTGACCCCGCGCGACCTTCCCGGGCAGCGGGTGCTCGAGGCCACCGTCGACATCGAACCCGAGCCCGACGACCGGTCGACGGGGATCGACGTCTACGGCAACAACGACACCTACTTCCACGTCCGCACCGCCCACCGGGAGCTCACGGTCACCGCGCGTTCGGTCGTCGAGGTGGACGGCGTCGACCAGGGCATGCTCATCGGGCCCGCGGCGCGGGCGACGTGGGAGTCCGCACGCCCGGCCGTGGTCGGGAGTCGCGAGGCCGCGCTCGCCGCCGAGTTCGTCCTCGACCTCGACCCGCCGGAGATCACCGCGGCGGTGCGCGACTACGCGGCGCAGGTGTTCACCCCGGGACGACCGCTGATCGAGGCCGTCACCGACCTCACCACGAGGATCTTCAACGACTTCACCTACCGCTCCGGATCGACGGCGATCTCGACGAAGGTCGACACGGTGATGGAGCGGCGCGAGGGTGTCTGCCAAGACTTCGCCCGGGTCGCGATCGCGTGCCTGCGCTCGGTCGGACTCGCCGCCCGCTACGAGTCCGGCTACCTGGCGACCGACCCGCCGCCGGGCAAGGAGAAGATCTTCGGCGCCGACGCGAGCCATGCGTGGGCGGCGGTGTGGATGCCCGACGACCGCTGGCTGCCGTTCGATCCGACCAACGACAAATTGGTCGACGAGCGTCACGTCACGCTGGCCTGGGGCCGTGACTACGACGACGTCCCGCCGCTGCGCGGGGTCATCTACACCGACTCGACCAAGAGCCACATCGACGTCTCGGTCGACGTCAGTCCGGCTGAGGACGAACCGGCGGACGCCGGTGCGACGCCCGCGGTTGCGACCGGCGAGGGCGCAACCCGGCACGATTTGTGAGCCGGCCCGCTAAACGCCTGGGAGGCGGCCGAATCGGTGTGTCTGAATCTCGATTCACCGGTCACGACGTCGTACAGAAGGATGAACACCGGTGTTGCGACAGGGTTGCAACGGGTACCTTGGGACACGACATGACGGTCATTACTGAAAGCCGCATCACCAGCGTGGTGCGGGCGGCAGAGGCGCTGCTGTCACACCGCGCCGGTTCCTCCGTTGTCCTCGACGACCCGGAGGACCTCGGGGGTAGCGGCCGTACGACGGTGGTTCGGGTGAGGGTGGCGCAGAACCCCCTCAGCCTGGACCGTTCGCTGGTGATCAAGGCACTGCCCGAGCACGAGGACCCGCAGGCATTCCACCGCGAGATCGCCTCGTACAAGTACGCCACCGCGCTCCCGAACGAGTCGCGGCCCGGTCCGCAGCTCATCGCCTCCGATCCCGACCAGCGGCTCATGGTGCTCTCCGACCTCGGCCACGGCCGGTCGATGCTGGAGTTCCTCGACGGCGTCGACCCGGTGGAGACCTCCCGTGCGGTGAGCGCCTGGGGCCAGGCCCTGGGCCGCATGCACGCGGCGACCGTCGGCGGCGAGATCGACTTCGACGCCCTGGTCCGCCGCGGCCCGTCGGGCACCGAGGGACGCGACATCCTCCGGGACGAGGCCCGCCGCTCCGTCGAGGCGCTCACCGGACACGCCACCGCACTAGGCGTGCGGGTGCCGGACCGCGTGATCGAGGCCCTCGAAACCGCCGCCGCCCTGTTCGACGACGGTGAGCACCGCGCGTTCAGCCCGTCGGACGTCGGACCCGAGAACATCATGCTCAACGACGACGGCGTGCAGTTCATGGACTACGAGTGGGGCGGTTTCCGCGACGCCACCCTCGACATCGCCTACGCCGTGGTCACCATGACCGCGCAGCTGCCGGCGCGTGCCGCGGCACGCGCCACCGACCTCGAGGTGTCGATGGTCGACGCCTGGCGGTCGGAGGTGAACCCGATCTGGCCGACCCTCGCGCACGAACGCGAGATGCAGCGCAAGGTGCTCGTCGCCCGGTTGCTCTGGGTGTGGCTGTCCACCGCGTGGATGCTGCCCGCCGACCCCGACCTCGTCGACCCGGACACCGCGGACGCGGACGCGAGCGTGGAGATCACCCCGTTCGATCCCGACCTGCAGAACTCCGCCGCGGGCACCCCCACCGAGGGCACGGGCGGATTCACCCACGACTGGGCACTGCACACCAACGACCCGCGCGTGCTCGTGTCTCGCTGGACCGACCTCGCGGCCGCCGCCGGTCGTGCCGGTGAGGACGAGATCGCCGACTTCGCGACTGCAACGGGTCTGGCGTTGCAGCGCCTCTGGATGGCCTGATCGGCTCGTGGACGGATTGTTCGACCCGCCCGTGGATCCCCGGGCCGGAGCCGGTGGGCTGACGCCCGGCGCGGACGGCCTGACCGCGTCACCCATACCGACGGCCCCGCTCGCGGTCCGTATGCGCCCGCAGACCCTCGACGAGATCGTCGGTCAGCAGCACCTGCTCGGCGACGGCTCACCGCTGCGTCGTCTGATCAGCGGTGTGGGAGCGGCCTCGGTGCTGCTCTACGGTCCGCCCGGTACCGGCAAAACGACGATGGCGTCGCTGATCGCGCGCGCGACCGGTGGCCGGTTCGAGGCGCTGTCCGCTCTCTCGGCGGGAGTCAAAGAGGTCCGCGCGGTCATCGACATCGCCCGTCGCCGACTCATCGACGGTCAGCAGACCGTCCTGTTCATCGACGAGGTCCACCGCTTCTCCAAGACCCAGCAGGACGCTCTCCTGGACGCGGTCGAGAACCGGATCGTGCTGCTCGTGGCGGCGACCACCGAGAACCCGTCGTTCTCGGTCGTCGCGCCGCTCCTGTCGCGGTCGCTCGTGCTGCAGTTGCGGTCCCTCACCGACGACGACATCCGTGAGGTCCTGACCCGGGCCGTCGCCGACCCGCGGGGCCTCGACGGGCAGGTCGAGGTGACCGAGGCCGCCTACGATCACCTGGTCGCGGTCGCCGGCGGCGACGCCCGGCGCGCACTGACGGCACTCGAGGCCAGCGCCGACTCGACGACCCACGTCGACCTCGCCGACGTCGAGACCGCGATCGACCGGGCGGCGGTGCGCTACGACCGTGACGGCGACCAGCACTACGACGTGACCAGCGCGTTCATCAAGTCGATCCGCGGTTCCGACGTCGACGCCGCCGTGCACTACCTGGCGCGGATGATCGCGGCGGGGGAGGACCCGCGGTTCATCGCCCGGCGTCTGATGATCCACGCCAGCGAGGACATCGGGATGGCCGATCCCACCGCGCTGCAGACCACCGTGGCCGCCGCGCAGGTGGTCAACCTCGTCGGCATGCCGGAGGCCAAGCTGGCCCTGACCCAGGCGACGATCCACCTGGCGACCGCACCGAAGTCGGCCGGCGTGGTCTCGGCGATCGGAGCGGCGCTCGCCGACGTCGAGGCGGGCAAGGCCCGGGCGGTGCCCGCCCACCTGCGTGACAGCCACTACGCGGGCGCCAAGAAGCTCGGCAACGGCGTCGCCTACCGGTACCCGCACGACCATCCCGACGGCGTGGTGTCGCAGCAGTACCCGCCCGACGAGCTCGTCGGCGTCGACTACTACGAGCCCACCGACCACGGGCTCGAACGCGAGATCGGGCCACGCGTGGCGCGCCTGAGATCCATCGTTCGTGGTGCCGTCACCCGCCGCCGATCCCGCTGATCGCGCCCGATGCGCCGGCGATGACGCCCGGAACCGGTTCCGCGACGCGCCGACGGTACTCTGGGATGTCGCGACAACCAACGGCGAGGACGAGACCAACAGTGCAGACGCATGACATCCGGAAGCGTTTTCTGGACCACTTCATCAAGGCCGGCCACACCGAGGTGCCCAGCGCCTCGCTGCTGCTCGACGATCCCAACCTGCTGTTCGTCAACGCCGGCATGGTTCCGTTCAAGCCCTACTTCCTGGGCGAGCAGACCCCGCCGTACGCCCGCGCGACGAGCGTCCAGAAGTGTGTGCGCACTCTCGACATCGACGAGGTCGGCATCACGACCCGCCACAACACCTTCTTCCAGATGGCGGGCAACTTCTCCTTCGGCGACTACTTCAAGCGCGAGGCGATCAACTTCGCCTGGACCCTGCTGACCAACAGCGTTGACGACGGCGGCTACGGCATCGACCCCCAGAAGCTGTGGCCCACCGTCTATCTCGACGACGACGAGGCCGAGGCGATCTGGCGGGACGAGATCGGCGTGCCCGCCGAGCGCATCCAGCGTCGAGGCCTGAAGGACAACTACTGGTCCATGGGCGTCCCCGGACCATGCGGCCCGTGCTCGGAGATCTTCTACGACCGCGGCCCCGAATACGGCGTCGAGGGCGGCCCGGAGGCCGACGAGGACCGCTACATCGAGATCTGGAATCTCGTGTTCATGCAGAACGTCCGCGGTCCGGGCGGCGGCAAGGACAACTACGAGATCCTCGGGCCCCTGCCCAAGAAGAACATCGACACCGGCATGGGCGTCGAGCGCGTCGCCTGCATCCTGCAGGGCGTCGACAACGTCTACGAAACCGACCTGCTCAAGCCGATCATCGACCTGGCCGCCGAACTCACCGGCCGCGCCTACGGCGCCGGATCGCACGCCGACGACGTGCGCTTCCGCGTGATCGCCGACCACGCCCGCACCTCGGCGATGCTGATCGGCGACGGCGTGCTGCCCGGCAACGACGGTCGCGGCTACGTGCTGCGTCGCCTCCTGCGCCGCGTCGTCCGCTCGATGCGATTGCTGGGCGCAGGCGACAACCAGGCCACCATGGGCACGATCATCGGCAAGGTCATCGACCTGATGGCCCCGTCGTACCCGGAGCTCGACACCAAACGCGACCACATCGTGAACGTGGCGGTCGGCGAGGAGACTTCCTTCGCCAAGACCCTCGCCGCCGGCTCCAAGCTCTTCGCCGACGCCGCGACCGCCACCAAGAAGTCCGCGAGCACCACCATCACCGGTGCCGACGCGTTCACCCTGCACGACACCTACGGCTTCCCGATCGACCTCACGCTCGAGATGGCGGCCGAGGCCGGCCTGGAAGTCGACCAGGAGGGTTTCACCGCCCTGATGGCCGAGCAGAAGCAGCGCGCCAAGGCCGACGCGACCGCCCGCAAGACCGGGCACGCCGACCTGAGCGTGTACCGCGACTTCCTCGACCGCGGACCCACCGAGTTCACCGGCTTCGACGAACTCGTCTCCGAGGCACGGGTTCTCGGTCTCGTCGCCGACGGCGCCCGGGTGCCCGTGGCGACGGCCGGGCAGGAACTCACCGTGGTGCTCAACCGCACCCCGCTCTACGCCGAGTCGGGCGGTCAGATGGCCGACGTCGGCACCATCACCACCGGTTCCGGTGTGCGCCTGTCGGTCACCGACGTGCAGAAGCTCGGAAAGTCGGTGTGGCTGCACAAGGTTCGCGTGGACGAGGGCGAGATCGAGGAGGGCGACGAGGTCCTCGCCGCCGTCGACACCTCATGGCGTCACGGCGCGACGCAGGGCCACTCGGGCACCCACATGGTGCACGCAGCACTGCGTGAGGTGCTCGGACCCGGTGCTACACAGGCGGGTTCGCTCAACCGGCCCGGTTACCTGCGCTTCGACTTCAACGCCAGCGGCCCGGTGACCGAGTCCCAGCGCCGGGAGATCGAGGAGATCGCCAACGCCGCGGTCGAGGCCAATTACCAGGTCAACACCTTCGAGACCGGGCTCAACGAGGCCAAGGCGATGGGCGCGATGGCGCTCTTCGGCGAGAACTACGGCGACGTCGTGCGCGTCGTCGAGATCGGCGGCCCGTTCTCGATGGAGCTGTGTGGCGGCACACATGTCGTGTCGTCGTCGCAGATCGGCCCGATCACCCTGATCGGCGAGTCCTCGGTCGGCTCCGGTGTGCGCCGCGTCGAGGCCTACGTCGGGATGGACTCGTTCCGCTTCCTGTCCAAGGAGCGTGCGCTGCTGGCCGGTCTGGCGTCCTCGCTCAAGGTGCCCTCCGAGGAGGTACCCGGCCGCGTCGAGCAACTCGTCACCAAGCTGCGTGACGCCGAGAAGGAACTCGCCCGCGTGCGTGCCGAGCAGGCGCAGGCGGCCGTGTCCGGTCTCCTCGACACCGCGACCACCGTGGGTTCCACCCTCGTGGTCGAGGGCCGGGTCCCCGGACTCGACGCCAACGGACTGCGTTCGGTCGTCACCGACCTGCGCGGCCGGGTCGCCGACCGCAAGGCCGTGATCGCCCTGTTCTCGCCGAGCGGCGACGGAGCGGATGCCAAGGTGCCCTTCGTGATCGCCACGACCGCGGCCGCCCGCGACGCCGGCATCAAGGCCGGCGACCTCGTCAAGGAGGTGGCTCCGCTCGTCGGTGGACGCGGCGGTGGCAAGCCCGACCTCGCCCAGGGATCGGGAACCGAACCCGGCGGGATCGACGCCGCCCTGTCGCGTATCCGCGAGTTCGTCGGCTGATGCCCATCGACCAGGATCCGCGACTGCAACGAGGGCGCCGCCTCGGCATCGACGTCGGGAGCGTCCGGATCGGCGTCGCGGTCTGCGACCCCGACGGGATCCTCGCCACACCGGTGGAGACCGTCCGTCGAACACCCTCCGCGACAACCGATCTCGATCGGATCGTGGAACTGGTCGCCGAATACGAGGCGATCGGCGTCGTCATCGGGCTGCCGAAGACGCTGAAGAACACCACCGGGGTCGCCGCGGAGACCGCGCGTGCCTTCGGTGATCGACTCGCCGAGCGCATCGCGCCGGCCGAAGTGCATTGGCAGGACGAACGATTCACCACCGTGACCGCGCAGCAAGCACTGCACGCGAGCGGCCGGACGGTGAAGTCATCTCGAGGAGTCATCGACCAAGCGGCCGCGGTAGCTATCCTTCAGGGATGGCTGGATGCGCGACGGTGAATCCGATGATCCCTCGACAGAGTCGGGAGGGGAGCCGGCGGTGACCGAAGAACGGCGTCGCACGCGACACCGGGACAGCCAGGGACGCCGTGCCGACGCGCGCCAGAGCGGTTCCGAGGGCATGGACCCGGAGCGTCTGCGGTACTTCACGCAGCCCGGCGAGGGAGCGCCCCACACCCGGCACCGTCGCCGGCGTGCGGCCCCGCCCGCGCCGCCCGGAGAGTCCACGCCCGCGGCCCAGAGCGGTCGGCCGGGTGAGGTTCCGGGGCGTGCGCAGCCCGTCCGGATCCCGCCGGGCGGTCAGCCCCCACAGCCGCCGCGCGCCCAGCAGGCACCACCGCCGCCCGCGGCCCCGCGCCGGCCCGAACCGGAATACGTCGAACCCCGTTACGACGACCGGGAATTCAGCGACGTCGACGCCCAGCCCGCCTACGACGAGCCCGTGTACAGCGAGCCCGTACATGACGAGCCCGTGTACAGCGATCCCGTGTACCGCGATCCCGTGTACAGCGAGCCGGCACGCACCGAGCCCGTGGCGACGACGCCGCGCGGCGTGCGCGGTCGCGCCGAGGACGACTGGTGGCCGGGTGCCGACGAGGCGGAGCCGGCGCCACGACGCCCGCGCCGACGCAGCCGCGAGAACCAGAAGAAGCGCCGCGTGGTGCTGGCACTCGCGATCGTGTTCATGCTCGCGCTCGTCGGCGGCATCGGCTACTACGGTCTGCGCTCCATGGGAGTCCTGGAGTCGCGCAAGGACTACACCAACACCGCCGGCGCCAGCGACGTGATCGTCGACATCCCGGAGAACTCGACCCTGTCCGACTTCGGCCGGATCCTGGTCGACGCCGATGTCGTCGGCAGCGTACGTGCCTTCATCGACGCCGCGGACAACCAGCCCATGTCCGGTGGCCTCTACAAGATGCGGACCCAGATCCCGGCGTCGACCGCTGTGGAGATGCTCACCGACGACAGTGCCCAGCACCGCGTCGGACGGGTGGTGATCCCGCCGGGGCTGCAGCTCGATTCCAAGACCGGTATCGACGGCAAGATCACGCCGGGCATCTTCCAGTTGATCCAGGACGCCACGACGACCGAGATCAACGGTCAGCCCGAGGGTGTCACGGTGGCGCAGCTCGAACAGGCGGCCGCCACCTCGACCCCCGAAGCGCTCGGGGTGCCGGACTGGGCGAAGGAGAACGTCGCGTCGATGACCGGCGACCACCGCCGCATCGAGGGTCTGATCGCACCCACCACCTGGGAACGCGTCGAACCCGATCACACCGCGGTGCAGATTCTCAACGAGATGATCACCAAGAGCGCGGCGATGTTCGACCAGTGGGGTCTGGTGGACGGCAACAAGTCCGGGCTCTCGCCCTACGAGACGCTGGTCGCCGCGTCGATCGTCGAACGCGAGGTGCGGCATGTCGAAGATGCGCCGAAGGTCGCCCGCGTCATCCGCAACCGGCTCGACGAGGATCAGCGGCTCGAGATGGACTCGACCCAGAACTACACCGCCGCCGTCACCAACATCGACGTGCACGGTGAGGCGTACAAGGCCGACAACGAGTGGAACACCTACCGCTACAAGGGTCTTCCGCCGACCCCGATCGCGGCCGTCGGCGTCCCGGCACTCGAGGCGATGCTCGACCCGGCCCCGGGTTCGTGGCTGTACTTCGTCACCGTCGACACCGCGGGCACCACGCTGTTCGCCGACACCTACGAGGAACACAAGCGCAACCGCAACGTCGCCTGCAAGAACAAGCTCGTGTCGACGGGATGCCAGTGAGCCGTTCGCCCTACGGTGACCGTCGACGGGCGGCGGTCCTCGGTTCGCCGATCGCGCACTCCAAGTCGCCCGCCGTCCACCTGGCCGCCTACCGGGCGCTGGGCCTGCACGACTGGACCTACGATCGGGTCGAGTGCACGGCCGACCGGCTGCCCGAGATCGTCTCCGGCGCGGCGCCGGAGTTCGTCGGGTTCTCGGTGACCATGCCGAACAAGCTGGCCGCCCTGGACTTCGCGTCCGAACGGACCGAGCGGGCCGAGCTCGTCGGATCGGCGAACACGCTCGTCCGCATCGACGACGGCTGGCGGGCCGACTGCACCGACATCGACGGGATGACAGGCGCGCTGGCCGAGCTGGGCGTCGACGCCGACCTCGCCGCGGGGGCCGCGCCCGACGCGGTCGTGGTCGGAGCCGGCGGCACGGCGCTGCCGACCGTCATGGCGCTCGCCGGGTTGGGCGTCTCGACGATCTCCGTCGTCGCGCGTGACGCGGGCCGGGCCGCGTCCGTCCTGGAGCTGTGCGAGCGGCTCGGCATCGCCGGTGAGGTCGTCCCCTTCGACGCCGGGACGGCGCTCGAACATCGTTGCCGGAACGCGTCCGTCGTGGTGTCGACGGTGCCCGCGCCGGCCGCCGAGACGCTCGCGCCCGCACTCGCCCACGCGGGCAAGGTCGTCGACGTGATCTACGACCCCTGGCCGACCCCGCTGGCCGCCACCGTGGCGGCGGCCGGTGGCGTGGTCGTCGGGGGACTGGTCATGCTGCTGAACCAGGCCTTCCGTCAGGTCGAGCTGTTCACCGGGCTCCCGGCACCCCGCGAGGCGATGACCAAGGTGCTCATCCCCAACGCCTGAGGCTGTGGAGACCGTCGAGGACGCTGCCCGGACACGCGCGATCCTCGGCACATGGTCGAACCCGCGATCCTGTTCTGGTTGCTCGCAATCGCCGCCACCGATGCACGCACCCGACGCATCCCCAATGCGATGGTGTGGCCCGGACTCGGCGCGGTGGCCGTTGTCGCGATCACCCAGCCCGCCGTGGGACTCGCTGCCGGGGTGGCCGCGGCACCGTACCTGCTGGCGTTCACGGCCCGATGGTGCGGCGGTGGTGACGTGAAGCTCGCCTTCGTCTGCGGCGGTCTCGCGTTGCGCTGGGACACCGCGATGGTGATGGTGGCGTGCGCCTCCCTCGTGACACTGGTGATCGCCCTGACGAGCGTCGGGCGGCGGGGACACGCACATGCCCCGGCGCTCGTCGGCGCGCTGATCGCCGTGTCCGATCTGGCCTGACGACGCCCGCCCCACGACCGCTGTCGGGGAGTTGCGGGGCACATGGAACAATTGATCACTGTGCTGCGCTGGATAACTGCCGGAGAATCCCACGGACCCGCCTTGGTCGCCCTCGTCGAGGGCATGGTCGCCGGGGTCGAGGTGACCTCGTCGGACATCGCCGAACAGCTCGCCCGTCGTCGCCTCGGCTACGGCCGCGGCGCGCGGATGAAGTTCGAGGCCGACAAGGTCACCGTGATCGGTGGCGTGCGCCACGGCCGCACTATGGGCGGCCCGGTCGCCATCGAGATCGGCAATACCGAATGGCCCAAGTGGGAAACCGTCATGGCGGCTGACCCGGTCGATCCCGCCGAACTCGAGGGCAGCGCCCGCAACGCGCCGCTGACCCGCCCGCGTCCCGGTCACGCCGATTACTCGGGCATGCTCAAGTACGGCTTCGACGACGCCCGTCCGGTCCTCGAACGCGCCAGTGCGCGCGAGACCGCGGCCCGCGTCGCCGCCGGCACCGTCGCCCGGAACTTCCTGCGTCAGGTCTTCGGCATCGAGGTGGTCTCGCACGTCATCTCGATCGGCGCGAGTGATCCCTACGTCGGTCCGCCGCCGCGCCGCAGCGACCTCGAGGCCATCGACGCCAGCCCGGTCCGCGCCTTCGACGCCGTCGCCGAGAAGTCGATGATCGACGAGATCGAGGCCGCCAAGAAGGACGGCGACACCCTCGGCGGCGTCGTCGAGATCGTCGCCACCGGTGTGCCCGTCGGACTCGGCTCGCACGTCAGCGGTGAGACCCGCCTCGACGCACGTCTGGCCGCCGCACTCATGGGCATCCAGGCGATCAAGGGTGTCGAGGTCGGCGACGGCTTCACAACCGCCCGCCGCCGCGGCAGCGAGGCCCACGACGAGATGGTTCCCGGACCCGACGGCGTGCTGCGCTCGACCAACCGCGCGGGCGGCCTCGAAGGCGGCATGACCAACGGCGAGGACCTGCGCGTACGCATCGCGATGAAGCCGATCTCGACGGTGCCGCGCGCCCTCTCGACGGTCGACATGGAGACGGGGGAGACCGCCAGCGCGATCCACCAGCGCTCCGATGTGTGCGCCGTGCCCGCGGCAGGTGTGGTCGCCGAGGCCATGGTGGCGCTCGTCGTCGCCCAGGCGGCACTGGACAAGTTCGGTGGCGACTCGGTCGCCGAGACCACCGCCAACCTCGGTGCCTACCTGACTGCCATCCACGCGCGCCCGCCGCGCCCATGACCCAGACGCCGACCCCCACACGGGCGACCACGGGGCGACGCCCCAGCGCCGTGCTGATCGGCTTCATGGGCGCCGGCAAGTCGACCGTCGGGCGGCTGCTCGCCGACCGGCTCGGGGTCGACTTCGTCGACACCGACATCGAGTTGGTCCGCCGTACGGGGCGCTCCATCCCGGAGATCTTCGAATCCGACGGCGTCGACGGGTTCCGCACGATCGAGGAGAACGTCGTCTGCGACGTCCTCGACAACCACGGCGGCGTGGTCTCGCTCGGCGGGGGCGCGGTCACCACGGCCGGTGTCCGCGACGCACTGGCCGCCCAGCGGGTGGTCTACCTGCGCGTCAGTCCCGAACGCGGCTACGAGCGGGTGTCCGGCACCGACCGGCCGCTGCTGGCCACCGCGGACCCGGCCGCCCGCTACGCGGAACTGCTCGCCGAGCGCACCGACATCTACTCGTCGGTCTGCACCTTCGAGGTCGACGCCGACGCCGCTCCGGACGCCGTCGTCGACGCCATCGTCTCCGAACTCGCCCGCGAACTCGACGTGAGGACATCAGAATGACCGACACCGAACCCGTCGCGATCCGCGTCAACGCCGGCGCGCCCTACGACGTCACCATCGGCCGCGGGCTGCTCGGCGAGGTCGCCGAAGCCGCCGCGGGCGCCGACCGTATCGCGATCCTGTACCAGCCGCCGCTGAACAAGACCGCCGAGCAGATCCGGGAATTCTTGGCAGACAGGGGATTCGATGCCCACCGCATCGAGATCCCGGACGCCGAGGCGGGTAAGGACCTCTCGGTCGCCGCCTTCTGCTGGGAGGTCTTCGGCCGGATCGGTCTCAAGCGCAACGACAAGGTCATCAGCCTCGGCGGCGGTGCCGCGACCGACGTCTCCGGCTTCGTCGCCGCCACCTGGATGCGCGGCATCGGCGTCATCCATGTCCCGACCACGCTGCTGGCGATGGTCGACGCCGCGGTGGGCGGCAAGACAGGTATCAACACCGAGGCGGGCAAGAACCTCGTCGGCTCGTTCCACGAACCCGACGCGGTCCTGATCGACATCGGCACCCTCGAGACCGTGCCCCGCAACGAGATCGTCGCCGGGCTCGCCGAGGTCATCAAGACCGGTTTCATCGCCGATCCGTCCATCCTCGACATCATCGAGGCCGACCCGGAGGCCGCGCTCGACCCCACCAGCCCGGTCCTCCCGGATCTGATCCGCCGCTCGGTGCAGGTGAAGGCCGACGTCGTCTCGGCCGATCTCAAGGAGTCCTCGCTGCGGGAGATCCTCAACTACGGCCACACCCTGGGCCACGCGATCGAGCGACGCGAGCGTTACCGCTGGCGCCACGGCGCGGCGGTGTCGGTGGGCCTGGTCTTCGCCGCCGAGCTGGCGCGCCTGGCCGGGCGTCTCGACGATGCGACCGCCGACCGCCACAAGTCGGTGCTGGAACTGGTCGGCCTGCCGACCACCTACGACCCCGACGCCTTCGCCGACCTGCTGGAGGGCATGGCGGGGGACAAGAAGAACCGTTCGGGTGTGCTGCGCTTCGTCGTGCTCGACGGGCTGGCCAAGCCGGGCCGTCTCGAAGGTCCCGATCCGGGTCTCCTCGCCGCCGCGTACTCGGCGGTCGCCGGTGGGGCGGGCAAGAGCACGTCGGTCCTGCTCTGACCGCGATCAGGCCGAGAACGAGCGAACCCCACGACCTCGAGGTCGTGGGGTTCGCTCGTTCTCGGAGTGGGCTCTACTGCGCGTTCGCGTCGGCGTGCCGGTCTTCGTGGACCGACCAGTCGTCCTCGGGGGCGCCCTTGTTCTGGTCGCGGCGGACCAGCCAGCGGCCGATGGCCGCGCCGACGAACGCCGGGACGAACACGAGCAGGGCGGTGAACGATGCGCCGGCGATCAGCTCGACGAACAGTCCGGCCTGGCCGATGCCGGCGAGGATCGTGTTGCCGAGGATCCAGGAGATCAGCCCGGCGAGCACACCGGCCAGGACGCCGGCCTTCAGCCAGCGCACGGTGAGGTCCCCGTAATCGTCCGGGTCGGGGTTCGCGCGCGCATCACGGATGCCGTCGAATCCGCCCCAGACCAGGGCGATCAGGACCACCGCGGCGATGGCGACGGTGCGCCACACGGTGGAGTTCAGCGGGGCCTCGACCACCGCGACACCGAGCAGGACCCGGGCGAGGACGTGAACGGCGGTCATCGTCAGACCGCGTACCAACCACGTAGACATGGGCGTCATACTACGCATCTGTGCCGTGATCGCGGACACACCCGGTCGATGTGACCGACTCCGCGTGCCGGGTTCGCGCCGTGCGACGTCCCGCCGTAGCGTTCCTCGGGTGCCGATCATCCACGACACAGCCGGCCGGCGAGACCGGCTGCGGAACGAGCTACGCGACCGCTCGGACGCCGACGGGCAGGTCTCGGCCTTCGTCGTCTCCGACCTCGTCAACGTCCGCTATCTGACGGGCTTCACGGGGTCCAACGCGGCGGTCCTCATCGACGTGTCCGATCCCGCGGGGGACCGGATCGCCACCGACGGCCGCTACATCACGCAGGTCGCCGCGCAGGTCCCGGACGTCGTGCCCGTCATCGAACGCGCCTGCGTCCCGGCGCTGGTCGCGCACGCGCGGACCGCGGGTGCCACGCGCATCGGCTTCGAGGCCGACGCCGAGACCGTCGCCGGCCACCGCGCCCTGACCGCGTCGATCGAGGACTCCGGGGTCGAACTGATCGGCCTCACCGGCGTCGTGCAGGGACTGCGGTCCGTCAAGGACGCGGGGGAGATCGCGCTGCTGCGCGCCGCCTGCGCGATCGGTGACGCCGCCCTCGCCCAGATCATCGCCGACGGCGTCCTGCGTGCCGGCACCACCGAACGCCAGGCCGCCCGTGCGCTGGAGTTCGAGATGTACCGCCTCGGCGCCGACGGCGTCGCCTTCGAGACCATCGTCGCCGCCGGCGCGCATTCGGCGATCCCGCATCACCGGCCCACGCACGCCGCGCTGGCCGACGGCGATCTCGTGAAGATCGACTTCGGCGCGGTCGTCGGCGGGTACCACTCCGACATGACCCGCACCTTCGTGCTGCGCCGCGCCGCGGACTGGCAGCGCGACATCTACGACCTCGTCGCCACCGCGCAGGCCGCCGGACGGGCGGCTCTGCGCCCGGGCGCAGAGCTGCGGAAGGTGGACGCCGCCGCACGCGACGTCATCGACGACGCGGGGCACGGCGACCACTACGTGCACGGCCTCGGCCACGGCGTGGGCCTCGAGATCCACGAAGCGCCGGGAATCGGCAAACTCGCGGCGGGTACACTGCCATGCGGTGCTGCGGTCACCGTGGAGCCCGGTGTGTACCTACCCGGATGGGGTGGGGTCAGGATCGAGGACACCCTGGTCGTCACACAAGGCGACCCGGAACTGTTGACCACCACCGACAAGACATTCACCGTCATCTGACTGCAAGGGAAGAAACACCACATGGCGACCACCGCCGATTTCAAGAACGGCCTCGTGCTGCGCATGGACGACCAGCTCTGGCAGATCCAGGAGTTCCAGCACGTCAAGCCGGGCAAGGGCCCCGCGTTCGTGCGCACCAAGATCAAGAACGTACTGAGCGGCAAGACCGTCGACAAGACCTTCAACGCCGGCGTCAAGGTCGAGACCGCCACCGTCGACCGTCGGGACATGACCTTCCTGTACAACGACGGCACCGACTACGTCTTCATGGACGCACAGGACTACGAGCAGTTCTCGCTGCCGCCGGCCGTCGTCGGCGACGGCGCACGCTTCCTGCTCGAGAACATGACCGTGCAGGTCTCGCTCAACGAGGGCAACCCGCTGTTCGTCGAGCTCCCGGTCACCGTCGAGCTCATCGTCGCCCAGACCGACCCGGGTCTGCAGGGTGACCGCTCCACCGGCGGCACCAAGCCCGCCACGCTCGAGACCGGCGCCGAGATTCAGGTGCCCCTGTTCATCAACACCGGTGACAAGCTGAAGGTCGACTCGCGTGACGGCAGCTACCTCGGCCGCGTCAACTCCTGACCTGTGAAACAACCCGGAACCCGACACAAGGCGCGACGCCGCGCGGTCGACCTTCTCTTCGAGGCCGAAGCCAAGAAGGTCAGCCCCGCGCAGCTCGTCGCCGAACGCCGTGAGTACGTCCGCAGCGACGAGAGCGTCGGCTCGATCCACGACTACACCGCCACGGTGATCAACGGTCTCGCCGACGATCAGGACCAGATCGACGCGGTCATCTCCTCCCATCTGCGGGAGTGGACGCTCGAGCGTCTGCCCGCCGTCGATCGCGCCATCATGCGCCTGGCGACCTGGGAGCTGTTCAACTCGCTCGACGTCGACACCATCGTGGTGGTCGACGAGGCGGTGGAGCTCGCCAAGGAGCTGTCCACCGATGACTCGCCGGCCTTCGTCAACGGCGTGCTCGCCAAGATCGCCGAACTCGCGCCGCAGGTCCGTGCCGCCGCGTCCGCCGAGGCGCGGCCGTCGGGTGACGCCGAGTAGTACGGAAGATCTCATGCCATCGGTCCCGGTCGTGTTCGCGACCGGGACCGATTGTTGTGGCGTAGGTCGCTGAAATTCGTCTGTCTCGCGACGCGGTGTAAAGTGTCGCAAGACAGACATCCTTTAACGATCCGTCCTGTGAGGCGGAGAAGGAGGTCGGCTTTGGCCAGCCCCGCCCCCAGGGTGCTGCTCGATGCCGCTGACGTGTCGCGCACGATTGCTCGTGTCGCACACCAGGTGATCGAGAAGACAGCTCTGGACTCGCCCGACGCCCCGCGCGTCGTTCTCATCGGAATCCCCACTCGCGGAACGTCTCTCGCGACCCGACTGGGTTCCAAGATCGGCGAGTTCGCCAACGTCGAGGTGCCGGTCGGCTATCTCGACATCACTCTCTACCGCGACGATCTGCGCGGAAAGCCCCATCGCCCGCTCGAACGGACCATGGTCCCGGCCGGCGGCGTCGACGGCGCGATCGTGATCCTGGTCGACGATGTGCTCTATTCCGGACGCACGGTCCGCGCCGCCCTCGACGCTCTCCGCGACCTCGGCCGCCCCGCCGCGGTCCAGCTCGCCGTGCTGGTGGATCGCGGTCACCGCGAACTCCCTTTGCGCGCAGACTATGTCGGCAAGAACATCCCCACCGCTCGCGACGAGCAGGTCTCGGTGCACCTCACCGAACACGACGGGATCGACCAGGTCGTGTTGAGTTCTGCCGCGAATACGGTTGCCGCCGAGGGTGATTCCTGATGCGGCATCTGCTCTCCACGCAGGACCTCAGTCGCGACGAGGCCACTGCGCTGCTCGACGACGCCGAGCGTTTCGAGCAGGCGCTGACGGGCCGCGAGGTTCGCAAGCTGCCGACGTTGCGGGGCCGCACCGTCATGACGGTGTTCTACGAGAACTCGACGCGCACCCGCGTTTCCTTCGAGGTCGCCGGAAAGTGGATGAGCGCCGACGTCATCAACGTCAGCGCCTCGAGTTCCTCTGTGGGCAAAGGGGAGTCGCTACGGGACACGGTCAAGACCCTGCACGCCGCAGGCGCCGACGCGCTGATCGTCCGGCACCCCGCCTCGGGCGCGCCGGCCCAGATCGCCGACTGGACCACCGGTTCCGACGGTGAGGGTCCGGCGATCATCAACGCCGGCGACGGCACGCACGAGCACCCGACGCAGGCGTTGCTCGATGCGCTCACCCTGCGCCAGCGGCTCGGGTCGCTGGACGGGCGCCGGATCGCGATCGTCGGCGACGTGGTGCATTCGCGGGTCGCGCGGTCCAACGCGCACCTGCTGTCCACCCTCGGTGCCGAGGTCGTCCTCGTCGCCCCGCCGACCCTGCTCCCGGCGGGTGTGGGCGAGTGGCCGGTCACCGTCTCGGGCAACCTCGATGCCGAACTGCCGTCGGTCGATGCGGTCATGATGCTGCGCGTGCAGGCGGAGCGCATGAACGGCGGGTTCTTCCCGAGTACCCGCGAGTACTCGGTCCGCTTCGGTCTCAACGACCGTCGCCTGGCGATGCTCTCCGACGACGCGGTCGTACTGCACCCCGGCCCGATGCTGCGCGGCATGGAGATCGGCTGGTCGGTCGCCGACTCGCCGAAGGCCACCGTCCTCGAACAGGTCCGCAACGGTGTGCACGTCCGCATGGCGGTGCTCTTCCGCCTCCTCGTCGGCTCCGATTCGGCGGGAGCCCAGCTGTGACACCGAGTACGCCCACCCCCACCACGTCAGGAGTTCGCACGTGACCGCCCCGGCAACCGGAACCGTCCTGCTCGGTGATGTTCGCCCCTACGGCGAAGACGAGCCGGTCGACGTTCTCGTCGTCGACGGTGTGATCACCGGGATCGGAGCGGGACTGTCCGCACCCGAGGGCGCCGAGCGCATCGAGGGCAAGGGCGGGGTGCTGCTGCCCGGTTTCGTCGACCTCCACACACATCTGCGCGAACCCGGCCGCGAGGACACCGAGACCATCCGGTCCGGCTCCGAGGCCGCCGCCCTCGGCGGCTACACCGCGGTCTTCGCGATGGCCAACACCAGCCCGGTCGCCGACAACTCGACCGTCACCGACAACGTGTGGCGCTCCGGTCGCGAGGTCGGCCTCGTCGACGTGTACCCGGTGGGTGCGGTCACCGTCGGACTCGAGGGCCGCCAGCTCGCCGAGATGGGCATGATGAACGCCGGCGCCGCGGGCGTCCGGATGTTCAGCGACGACGGCAAGTGTGTCTACGACCCGCTGCTCATGCGCCGTGCCCTCGAGTACGCGACCGGCCTGGGCGTGCTCATCGCCCAGCACGCCGAGGAGCCGCGCCTGACGGTCGGCGCGGTCGCCAACGAGGGCCCCACCGCATCCCGGCTGGGCCTGGCCGGCTGGCCGCGTGCCGCCGAGGAGTCGATCGTCATCCGCGACGCACTGCTCGCCCGAGATGCCGGCGCCCGCATCCACATCTGCCATGCCTCGACCGAGGGCACCGTCGAACTCCTGCGCTGGGCCAAGGACCAGGGGATCGCGATCACCGCCGAGGTGACCCCGCACCACCTGCTCCTCGACGACAGCAGGTTGCAGACTTATGACCCGGTGAACAAGGTCAATCCGCCGCTGCGGGAGGTCCGGGACACCGAAGCCCTGCGCCAGGCCCTCGCTGATGGGATCGTCGACTGTGTGGCCACCGACCATGCGCCGCACGCGGCGCAGGAAAAGTGCTGCGAGTTCGCCCAGGCCAAGCCGGGCATGCTCGGGCTGCAGACCGCGCTCCCGATCGTCGTCGAGACCCTGGTCAAGCCCGGGCTCCTCGATTGGCGAGGCGTCGCGCGGGTCATGAGCGAACGGCCGGCGCAGATCGTCGAACTGACCGATCAGGGCCGCCCGATCGAGGTCGGCGAGCCGGCAAACCTCACCGTTGTCGATCCGGACACCTCCTGGGTGGTCCGCGGCGCCGAACTGGCGAGCCTGTCGCGCAACACCCCGTTCGAGGAGATGACGATGCCGGCGACCATCACCGCCACCGTCCTGCGCGGCGTGGTCACCACTCGCGAGGGCCGGGTGACCCGATGAGCGTCGAGTCCCGGCGCGGACTGGTCCCGGGCGTCTTCCTCATCCTCGTGGCCGCGTCGCTCTTCGCCACCTGGCTCGGTTACGGCAAGTTCGTGTTCAACGCGTGGTTCATCGGCGTGTGTGTGCTGATCGTGCTCGGCCTGCTGTCGATGTTCTACCTGCTGATCACCGGCAACAAGAAGAAGCAGGCGGCACAGGCCGAGCTCATCGGCGAACTGCCGCCCACCCCGGCCGATCTCGGGGCGGAGCAGCGCGGCCCCGACACCGGCCTCTACCTCGGCAGCACCATCGCGCCGAGCTGGCAGAACCGCGTGGTTGCGGGAGACATCTCCGACCGCGCGTCGGCGACGATCGCCGAGTTCGCGCAGGGAATCCTCCTCTCCCGGCAGGGTGCGAGTGACATCTGGATCCCACGCGAGGCGATCACAGCGGTACGCACCGAACGCGGCATCGCCGGCAAGGTGATGAGCGCCGACGGTGTCCTGGTGATCCGATGGGTTCTGCCCAGCGGCACCGAGATCGACACGGGTATCCGCGCCGACGACAAATCGATCTATCCCGGCTGGGTGAATGCCTTTGCCGGGCAGCATGAAAGTGGACAGGGGACACAGGAATGAACACAGCGGTCTTGGTGCTGGAGAACGGCCAGGTGTTCACCGGCCGGAGCTTCGGCGCAGTGGGCGAGACCCTCGGTGAAGCGGTGTTCTGCACCGCGATGACCGGCTACCAGGAAACCCTGACCGACCCGAGTTACCACCGGCAGATCGTCGTGGCCACCGCGCCACAGATCGGCAACACCGGCTGGAACACCGAGGACGGCGAGAGCACCGGCAGCGCGGGCAGCACCGGGGTCGAGGGTGACTCCGGGAAGATCTGGGTGGCCGGATATGCGGTACGCAATCCCACGCGACGTGTCTCGAACTGGCGCGCCACCACCTCGCTCGAGGACGAACTCGTCAAGCAGGGGATCGTCGGCATCGGCGGCATCGACACCCGCACCGTGGTCCGCATCCTCCGCGACCACGGCTCGATGAAGGCCGGCATCTTCTCCGGCCCGGCGCTGGCCGACACCGAAGAACTGGTCGGCCGGGTCCGCAACCAGCCGGACATGAAGGGCGCCAAGCTCGCCGACGAGGTCACCACCTCCGACGGGTACATCGTCGAGCCGGTCGATCAGCACCGGTTCACCGTCGCGGCCATCGACCTCGGGATCAAGACCAACACCCCGCGCATGTTCGCCGAGCGCGGCGTCCGCACGCACGTGCTGCCGTCGAACATCGCGCTCGACGCGATCGCCGACCTCAAGCCCGACGGCGTGTTCCTGTCGAACGGTCCCGGTGACCCGGCGACCGCCGACGACGTCGTGGAGCTCACCCGCGGCGTTCTCGGCCGGGATCTGCCGCTGTTCGGCATCTGCTTCGGCAACCAGATCCTGGGCCGGGCCCTGGGCCGGTCCACCTACAAGATGAAGTTCGGGCACCGGGGCATCAACATCCCGGTTGTCGACCATGCCACCGGCAAGGTCTCGATCACCTCGCAGAACCACGGCTTCGCACTCGAGGGTGAGGCGGGGGAGGAGTTCGACTCCGACTTCGGCCGCGCGCGGGTCAGCCATGTCTGCGCCAACGACGGAACCGTGGAGGGCCTCGAGCTGCTCTCCGGCCGCGCCTTCTCCGTGCAGTACCACCCGGAGGCGGCCGCCGGTCCCCACGACGCCGCGTATCTGTTCGACAAATTCGTCACCCTGCTCGAGGGTGACCGTGCGCAAGGAGCGAGTGCCTGATGCCGCGCCGCGAAGACATCAACCACGTCCTGGTCATCGGTTCCGGCCCGATCGTCATTGGCCAGGCCTGTGAATTCGACTACTCAGGTACCCAGGCGTGCCGCGTGCTCAAAGCCGAGGGCCTGCGCGTGAGCCTGGTGAACTCCAACCCGGCGACGATCATGACCGACCCGGAGTTCGCCGACGCCACCTACATCGAGCCGATCACGGCCGAGTTCGTGGAGAAGGTGATCGAGGCCGAGCGTGACGCCGGTCATCCCATCGACGCCGTGCTCGCCACCCTCGGCGGGCAGACCGCGCTGAACACCGCGGTCGCACTGCACGATCGCGGGTCGCTGGAGAAGTACGGCATCGAGCTGATCGGCGCCGACTTCGACGCCATCCAGCGCGGCGAGGACCGCCAGATGTTCAAGGACATCGTGGAGAAGGTCGGCGGCGAGAGCGCCCGCTCCCGCGTGTGCCACACCATGGACGAGGTCCGCGAGACCGTCGCCGAACTCGGCTTCCCGGTCGTCGTGCGGCCGTCGTTCACCATGGGCGGGCTCGGTTCCGGCATGGCCTACGACGACGCCGACCTCGAGCGGATCGCCGGTGGCGGTCTCGCCGCCTCGCCGACCGCGAACGTCCTCATCGAGGAGTCGATCCTCGGTTGGAAGGAGTACGAGCTCGAGCTCATGCGCGACAACCGCGACAACGTGGTGGTCGTCTGCTCGATCGAGAACCTCGACCCGGTCGGTGTGCACACCGGCGACTCGGTGACCGTCGCCCCGGCGATGACCCTCACCGACCGCGAGTACCAGATCATGCGCGATCTCTCGATCGACATCCTGCGCGAGGTCGGCGTCGACACCGGCGGCTGCAACATCCAGTTCGCCCAGGACCCGCGCGACGGCCGCCTCGTCGTCATCGAGATGAACCCGCGTGTGTCGCGGTCGTCGGCCCTGGCATCGAAGGCCACCGGCTTCCCGATCGCCAAGATCGCCGCGAAGCTCGCGATCGGCTACAGCCTCGACGAGATCGTCAACGACATCACCAAGGAGACCCCGGCCTGCTTCGAGCCGACGCTCGACTACGTCGTGGTCAAGGCACCACGGTTCGCGTTCGAGAAGTTCCCCGGCGCCGACGACACGCTGACCACCACGATGAAGTCGGTGGGCGAGGCCATGAGCCTCGGCCGCAGCTTCGCCGAGGCGCTCGGCAAGGTCATGCGTTCGCTGGAGACCAAGGCCGGCGGCTTCTGGGTGGAGGCCAATCGGCCCGACCCGAAGACCGTCGACCTGCCCGCGCTGCTCGAGGAGATCAGGACACCGAAGGACGGGCGTCTGTACAAGCTGATGCTGGCCTTCGACGCCGGCGCCACGATCGAGCAGCTCTACGAGGCCACCGCGATCGACCCGTGGTTCCTGGCCGAGATCGGCGGCATCGCCGCGCTCGGTGCGGAGATCCGCGACGCCGACACCGTCGACGAGGCGCTGCTGCGCGAAGCCAAGTCGAACGGCTTCTCCGACCGTCAGATCGCTGCTCTCCGCCCGGAGTTCGAGGACGAGGCCGCGGTGCGCGCGCATCGTCTGTCGCTGGGTGTGCGCCCGGTCTACAAGACCGTCGACACCTGTGCGGCCGAGTTCGAGGCGAAGACGCCCTATCACTACTCGACCTATGAGCTCGATCCCGCGGCGACCAGCGAGATCGCGCCGCAGCCGGATCGTCCGAAGGTGCTGATCCTCGGTTCGGGCCCCAACCGCATCGGTCAGGGCATCGAGTTCGACTACTCGTGTGTCCACGCCGCGCTCACCCTGAGCGAGGCCGGGTACGAGACCGTGATGGTCAACTGCAACCCGGAGACGGTCTCGACCGACTACGACACCGCCGATCGTCTGTACTTCGAGCCGCTGACCTTCGAGGACGTCCTCGAGGTCTACTACGCGGAATCCCAGTCGGGCACCGTCGCCGGTGTCATCGTGCAGCTCGGCGGCCAGACCCCGCTGGGTCTCGCGCGCCGGCTCGAGGAGGCGGGTGTCCCGATCGTCGGCACCAGCCCGGCCGCCATCGACCTCGCCGAGGATCGCGGCGAGTTCGGCAAGGTCCTCACCGAGGCCGGCCTCCCGGCGCCGGCGTTCGGTACCGCGACCAGCTTCGCCGAGGCCCGCGACACCGCCGCCCGCATCGGTTACCCGGTGCTGGTGCGCCCGTCCTACGTCCTCGGTGGCCGCGGCATGGAGATCGTCTACGACGAGAAGTCCCTGGAGGACTACATCTCTCGCGCCACCGAGCTCACCCCCGACCACCCGGTGCTCGTCGACCGCTTCCTCGAGGACGCGGTGGAGATCGACGTCGACGCGCTGTGCGACGGCGACGAGGTCTACATCGGCGGCGTGATGGAGCACATCGAGGAGGCCGGTATCCACTCCGGTGACTCCGCGTGTGCGCTGCCGCCGGTCACCCTCGGACGCGCCGACCTCGAGATGGTCCGCACCTCCACCGAGGCGCTCGCCAAGGGCATCGGGGTGAAGGGCCTGCTCAACGTCCAGTACGCGCTCAAAGACGACGTCCTGTATGTCCTGGAGGCGAATCCGCGCGCGAGCCGCACGGTTCCGTTCGTCTCCAAGGCGACCGCGGTGCCGCTGGCCAAGGCCTGTGCCCGCGTCATGCTCGGTTCGACGATCGCCGAGCTGCGCGAGCAGGGCATCCTGCCGGAGACCGGTGACGGCGGCGAGGCCCCCTCGTCCGCGCCGATCTCGGTGAAGGAAGCGGTCCTGCCGTTCAACCGGTTCCGGCGTCACGACGGCAGCGGCGTGGACAACCTGCTGAGCCCGGAGATGAAGTCCACCGGTGAGGTCATGGGCATCGACGCCGACTTCGGTCGCGCGTTCGCCAAGTCGCAGACCGCCGCCTACGGCTCGCTGCCCACCAGCGGCAAGATCTTCGTGTCGGTGGCCAACAAGGACAAGCGGGCGCTGATCTTCCCGGTCAAGCACCTCGCCGATCTCGGCTTCGAGATCCTGGCCACCGAGGGCACCGCGGATGTGCTGCGCCGCAACGGGATCAAGTGCGAGACGGTGCTCAAGCACTTCGAGGCCGCCGAGGGGCAGCGGACCGTGGTCGACATCATCCGCGCCGGTGAGGTCACCATGGTGATCAACACCCCGTACGGCAACTCCGGCCCGCGCGTCGACGGTTACGAGATCCGCAGCGCCGCGGTGTCGGTCAACATCCCGTGCATCACCACCGTGCAGGGTGCGAGTGCCGCGGTACAGGGCATCGAGGCCGCGATCAACGGTGACATCGCGGTGCGCTCCATCCAGCGACGCCACGCGGACATGGCCGGCCGGTCATGACGGGAGCGTCCGGCTTCGGCGCCCGCTACCGGCAGGTGACGGCCGAACGCGGACGCCTGTGCGCGGGCATCGACCCGCATGCGGCGCTGCTGACCGACTGGGGTCTGGACGTGTCCGTCGACGGGTTGTCGCGTTTCGCCGACATCTGCGTCGAGGCGCTGGCCCCGGTGGCGGCGGTCATCAAACCGCAGGTCGCCTTCTTCGAGCCGTTCGGTTCCGCGGGTTTCGCAGTGCTCGAACGGGTCATCGCGGGTTGCCGCGAGGCCGGTGCCGTGGTGATCGCCGACGCCAAACGCGGTGACATCGGCTCGACCATGTCTGCCTACGCGCAGGCCTGGCTGGCCGATGCCTCGCCGCTGTGCGCCGACTCGGTGACCGCGTCGCCCTACCTCGGGTACGAGTCGCTGCGCCCGGCCCTGGATCTGGCGCGTGCGGGGCAGCGCGGCGTGTTCGTCCTCGCCCGTACGTCGAACCCGGAGGGCGGCGTCGTGCAGAAGGCCCTGACATCGTCGACGGTGACAGGGGAGCGGACGGTCGCCCAGTCCATCGTCGACGCCGCCGCGGCCGAGAACGCCGACGGCACGGCCACGGTGGGTCTCGTCGTGGGCGCCACCCGTGAGCACGGACTCGATCTCGCCGACCTGAACGGTCCGATCCTGGCACCCGGCCTGGGTGCTCAGGGAGCCACCGCCGAGGACCTGAAGGTGGTCTTCGACGGTGCCGATCCCGCCTGGGTTCTGCCGGCGAGTTCGCGCGGCGTGCTGCGGGCAGGTCCCGACGTCGCCGCACTGAGGGACGCGTTCGTACAGGCCCGGGACGAGGTCGAGGCCGCGCTCGGCTGACGCCGAGGCGTCCGGGGGAGCACGCGACACGCTCGAACTGCGATCGAATTCCGGGCGGATCTGGTCACATCACTCCAGTCACACCCGTCTCAGCGCGTGAATCGCGCGATCGCGGGTATTTCGCATTGCTATCGACCTCCGCCGACAGTGTCACTGCCGTGACCTGCGGCTTCGTTGCAAAAGCCGTAGTCAGAGCGTTGCGAAGATGAGTGACGCGTCGAGGCGGCGGAGCGAACCACTGCGGTGCACTACAACATGAGAAAACACCGCGAAAACGGGGGGTCGCGCTCGCAAATGCCTGCTCACGTCGGTACGGTCGCATTCGCCGCCAACAATCGGTGGTGCCGGACGGGTACCCCACCCGACCGCATCGTTGCGAAGACGACGCAGCCCCACCAGTGTGGCAACAGCCGTCGGACGCCTCAGGGCGGACGATGACAGTCCCAATCAAGAACGAAAGACGGAGGAACCCGTGGCCCTTCCCCAGTTGACTGACGAGCAGCGCGCCGCTGCGTTGGAGAAGGCAGCTGCCGCTCGTCGCGTCCGCGCGGAGCTCAAGGAGCGCCTGAAGCGCGGTGGCACCGATCTCCAGCAGGTGCTCAAGGATGCCGAGAATGACGAGATCCTGGGCAAGATGAAGGTCTCGGCGCTGCTCGAGGCCCTTCCCAAGGTCGGCAAGGTCAAGGCTCAGGAGATCATGACCGAGCTGGAGATCGCTCCGACCCGCCGCCTGCGCGGTCTCGGCGACCGTCAGCGCAAGGCTCTGCTCGAGAAGTTCAGCTCCTGAGCGTGAGCATCGCAACCGAACACGGCAGCGTGACGAGCTCGTGGGACCGGCGGTGACCAACCGGCCGGATACCGCGGGAGCCGCACGCACGAGGGGTCGACTGATTGTCTTGGTCGGCCCCTCGGCCGTCGGCAAGTCCACCGTGGTCGCCAGGGTGCGCGCCGCGTTGCCCGACCTGTATTTCAGCGTCTCGGCGACCACCCGCGCACCGCGTCCCGGTGAGGTCGACGGCCGCGACTACCACTTCGTGTCCGCCGAGCAGTTCGACGCGATGATCGCCGGTGACGAACTCCTGGAGTGGGCGGAGATCCACGGTGGCCTGCAGCGATCGGGTACGCCGCTCGCGCCCGTCCTCGCCGCTCTGGAGGCCGGCAAGCCCGTGCTGGTGGAGGTCGACCTCGTCGGTGCGCGCAACGTCGTCAGCCGACTCCCGGAGGCGACCACCGTCTTCCTCGCGCCGCCGAGCTGGGACGAACTGGTGGCCCGGCTGACCGGTCGCGGCACCGAGAGCCCCGAGGCGATCGAGCGCCGCCTGGCCACCGCAAAGGTCGAGATGGCCGCGCGAGACGAGTTCGACCACGTCATCGTGAACAGCGAAGTCGACCGAGCGGCCTCGGACTTGGTATCCTTGCTGGTCGGACCTGAACAGCCCACCGCGCCCGCGACCTGACCAGCCTTTCTGACATCCCAGACCTCGACGCAGGAGTTTGTGTGACCACCCCGACCAATTTCGACATCACCGAGATCGCCGACGCACCGGCATACGACACGCCGCTGGGTATCACCAATCCGCCGATCGACGATCTCCTCGACCGCGCCTCGTCGAAGTACGCCCTCGTCATCTACGCGGCCAAGCGCGCCCGCCAGATCAACGACTACTACAACCAGCTCGGCGACGGCATCCTCGAGTACGTCGGCCCGCTGGTCGAGCCCGGCCTCCAGGAGAAGCCGCTGTCGATCGCGATGCGCGAGATCCACTCCGACCTGCTCGAGCACACCGAGGGCGAATAGCCTCGGCGTCGGGATGACCACACCGACCAAGACACGACGCCGCATCCTCATCGGCGTCGGTGGAGGTATCGCCGCATACAAGGTGTGCTCGGTGATCCGCCACTTCACCGAGTCCGGGCACGAGGTCCGCGTGGTGCCGACCTCCGCCGCGCTCAAGTTCGTCGGCAAGGCGACCTTCGAGGCGCTCAGCGGCAATCCGGTCAGCACCACCGTCTTCGACGACGTCGACGAGGTCGCGCACGTGCGTCTGGGCCAGGGCGCCGACCTCGTGATCATCGCGCCGGCGACGGCGGACCTCATGGCGCGCGCCGCTCAGGGGCGCGCCGACGACCTTCTCACCGCATCGCTGCTCACCGTGCGGTGCCCGGTGCTCTTCGTGCCGGCCATGCACACCGAGATGTGGGAGCACCCGGCCACCCAGGCCAACATCGCGACGCTGCGCGCACAGGGATCGACGGTCATGACCCCGGCGTCCGGCCGGCTCACCGGAACCGACTCCGGTCGCGGCCGGCTGCCGGATCCGCAGGAGATCGCCCTCGTCGGTGAACTGCTCCTCGACCGCCCCGAGGCGTTGCCCTACGACCTCGCCGGTGTCCGCGTGCTGATCAGCGCCGGTGGCACCCGCGAGCCGCTCGACCCCGTCCGCTACCTGGGCAATCACAGCTCCGGCAAGCAGGGCTTCGCGCTGGCCCGTGCGGCCGCGCAGCGCGGCGCGAGCGTCACCGTCGTCGCCGGTTCGACCGCTGATCCGGGCGATCCCGCCGGCGTGCAGATCGTGCGGATCTCGACCGCCCAGGAACTCGCGGAGGAGATGACCAAACGCGCGGCCGACGCCGATGTCGTCATCATGGCCGCCGCCGTCGCCGACTTCCGTCCCGTCGCGGTGGCCGACGCCAAGATCAAGAAGGGCGACCAGGGCCCGGCCCCGATCGAGCTGACCACCAACCCCGACATCCTCCGCGGGCTCGTCGAAGCACGCGACGACGGTCGGATTCCGGCCGAGACCGTCATCGTCGGATTCGCCGCCGAGACCGGTGACGAGACGGGCGGGGTCCTCGACCACGGCCGCGCGAAACTCGCCCGCAAGGGATGTGACCTGCTGGTGGTGAACGCCGTCGGCGACGGCAAGGCGTTCGGCACGGAGGACAACACCGGCTGGCTGCTGTCGGCCAAGGGCGACGAGACCGCGCTGCCCTTCGGGTCGAAAACACTCATGTCGAGTCGGATACTTGACGAAGTGCGTCAACTGGTGCCTGATGGTCGGGGGGCCTGAGCGGCACCGTAGTTTTGAACTGACTCCACCGGCCACCACGACTGGCCGTACACCTGCCAAACGGCGCCGGAACCATCCGCGCGCGAGATCTCGAGAGGATCTGATGACCACGTCGTCACGCCTGTTCACGAGCGAATCCGTCACCGAGGGGCATCCTGACAAGATCTGTGACGCGATCAGCGACTCGATCCTCGACGCCATCCTCACCGACGACCCGAAGGCCCGGGTCGCGGTCGAGACGCTGGTGACCACCGGCCAGGTCCATGTCGCCGGTGAGGTCACCACCACCGCCTACGCCGACATCCCCGGCATCGTCCGCGCCAAGATCCTCGAGATCGGCTACGACTCCTCGACCAAGGGCTTCGACGGTGCGTCGTGCGGCGTCAACGTCGCCATCGGTGCGCAGTCCCCGGACATCGCGGGCGGCGTCTTCAACTCCCACGAGAGCCGCAGCGGTATCTCCGAGGACGAGATCGACAGCCAGGGCGCCGGCGACCAGGGCCTCATGTTCGGCTACGCCACCAACGAGACCCCCGAGCTGATGCCGGTGCCGATCGCACTCGCGCACCGCCTGTCGCGCCGTCTCACCGAGGTCCGTAAGGACGGCACGCTGCCGTACCTGCGTCCCGACGGCAAGACCCAGGTCACCATCGAATACGACGGTGACACACCGGTCCGCCTCGACACCGTCGTCCTGTCGACCCAGCACGCTGCCGACATCGACCTCGACAACCTCCTGGCTCCCGACATCAAGAAGCAGGTCGTCGACGCCGTTCTCGCCGACATCGACCTGCCGACCCTCGACACCTCCGACTACCGGTTGCTGGTCAACCCGACCGGCAAGTTCGTCCTCGGCGGTCCGATGGGCGACGCCGGCCTGACCGGCCGCAAGATCATCGTCGACACCTACGGCGGCATGGCCCGCCACGGCGGCGGTGCCTTCTCCGGCAAGGACCCGTCGAAGGTCGACCGCAGCGCTGCCTACGCCATGCGCTGGGTGGCCAAGAACGCGGTGGCCGCGGGCCTCGCCAACCGCATCGAGGTCCAGGTGGCCTACGCGATCGGCAAGGCGGCACCTGTCGGCTTGTTCGTCGAGACCTTCGGCACCGAGCACGTCGACCCGGCGGTCATCGAGCGTGTCATCAAGGAGAACTTCGACCTGCGTCCGCTCGCGATCATCCGCGACCTGGACCTGCTGCGTCCGATCTACGGTCCGACCGCCGCGTACGGCCACTTCGGCCGCACCGACGTCGATCTGCCGTGGGAGCGGACCGACCGCGCGGACAAGCTGCGCGCGGCCGCCGGTCTCTGACCCCGACGGGCGCAGTCCCTGCCCCCGAAAGGCGCACGGGTCCCGGCTGATTCGCTGCCGGTGGCCCGTGTGCTGCCCATTCTCGGACTCGCACACCTCGATCGACCGTTCGACTACCTGATCGACTCCGATCAGGATGCGACGGCGGTCCCGGGGGTGCGGGTCCGCGTTCGGTTCGCCGGTCGGCTGATCGACGGGTTCCTGCTCGACCGCATCGAGAAGAGCGATCACCCCGGCAAGCTGGGTTGGCTCGATCGTGTCGTCTCGGCCGAGCCTGTCCTGTCGCCGGAACTGGCATCGCTGTGCCGCGCCGTCGCCGATCGCTATGCGGGCACCATGGGAGATGTTGTCCGGCTGGCCATCCCGCCCCGGCATGCGCGGACCGAGAAGGAGACGACGCCGGAACCGACGACCGTCGTCGAGGCCCCGGACCTCGAGGCGTGGCGACGCTATCCGCTGGCCGAGTCGTTCTTCGAGGCGATCGCCGACGGTGGCCACCCGCGTGCTGCGTGGCAGGCGCTGCCGGGGGAGGACTGGCCCCGCCGGCTCGCCGAACTCGCCGCGACGACCCTGGCGGCCGGCCGCGGCTGCATCATCGTCGTGCCCGACCAACGCGACCTCGACCGGGTCTGGGCGGAATGCGAACCACTCATCGGCGATCAGGGGGTGGCGCTGGCGGCCGGACTCGGACCCACCGCCCGGTATCGGCGCTGGCTCGCCGCACGACGCGGTGCGGCGAAACTCGTGATCGGCACGCGCAGTGCGGTGTTCGCCCCCGTTCGCGACCTCGGTCTCGTCGTCGTCTGGGACGACGGCGATGACAGCATGGCCGATCCGCGCGCGCCGTACCCGCACCCGCGCGAGGTCGCGGTACTGCGGTCGCATCAGGAACGCTGCGGACTCGTCCTCGGCGGCTTCGCCCGGACCGCGGAGGCACAGGCCCTCGTGGCATCGGGGTGGGCACACGACCTCGTCGCCGATCGTCCGCTCGTCCGTCACCGAAGCCCGCGCGTACAGGCCATCTCCGACGACGACCGCCAGATCGCCCGCGATCCGATGGCGAGGTCCGCGCGAGTCCCCGAGGTCGCCTTCGACGCCGCACGTTCGGCGTTCGCCGCCGGCCGGCCGGTGGTGTTCAGCGTCCCGCGTCGCGGTTACGTGCCGTCGCTGGCGTGCACCCGCTGTCGTGAGCACGCTCGTTGCCGCGCTTGCAACGGACCGCTGCAGATGGACGGGAACCAGCGTCTGAGTTGCCGCTGGTGCGGTCGTCCGGAGCCGACCTTCCGCTGTCCCGAGTGCGGCAACACGAAAGTGCGTGCGACGGTCACCGGCGCCCGACGCACCGCCGAGGAACTCGGACGCGCCTTCGCGGGCGTGCCGGTCCACACGAGCGGCGGCGACTCCATCATCGACGAGATCGAACCGGGCGCACGGCTCGTCGTCGCGACACCGGGCGCCGAACCGGTCGCCCCGGACGGTTACGGCGCGGCGATCGTCGTCGACACCTGGGCACAACTCGACCGCGCCGATCTGCGCGCCGAAGAACACGCCGTCCGACGCTGGATGGCGCTGGCCGGCATGGTTCGGCCGCACGGCGAGGGCGGCCGCGTGGTCATCGTCGCCGACTCGACCCTCGCTCCCGTCCAGGCCCTGATCCGTTGGGACCCGGTCGGATTCGCATTGCTCCAGCTGAACCAGCGCGTCGAACTCGGGTTCCCGCCGGCGGTCACGATGGCCTCGGTCGACGGACCCACGCAGGTCATCACCGACTTCGTCGAACACCTCGAACTTCCCGAGGGTGCGGACGTTCTCGGACCGGTGCCACTTCCGCCCGGGGTGCGACCGCCGGCCGGTAGCGCCGAGTGGGAGGCCGCCGCGGACGACGAGATGGACCGCATCCTGGTGCGGTTGCCGCGCAAGCACGGCCGACTCCTGGCGCAGGCTCTCGCCGCCGGGCAGGCGCGGCGCAACACGCACCGGCAGACCGGGCCGATCCGGGTCCAGGTGGACCCGCCTACGATCGGATGAATGCGCATCGTTTTCGCCGGCACCCCCGAGGTGGCCGTGCCGTCGTTGCAGGCCCTTCTCGACTCGCTGTCGCACGAGGTCGTCGGCGTCATCACCCGGCCCGACGCGGTGTCGGGTCGTGGTCGCAAGGTGGTGCGGTCACCGATCGGCGTGCTCGCCGACGAGCACGGCCTCGAGGTGATCACCCCCCGACGCATGTCCGAACCCGACGTCGCCGAGACGTTGCGACGCTGGGCGCCGGACTGCGCGGCAGTGGTCGCCTACGGCGGCCTCGTACCCGAGGATCTGCTGGCGCTCCCGACCCATGGCTGGATCAACCTGCACTTCTCGGTGTTGCCCGCGTGGCGCGGCGCGGCGCCGGTGCAGGCCGCGATCGCCGCGGGTGACGAGGTGACCGGTGCCAGCACGTTCCGCCTCGAGAAGGGCCTGGACACCGGGCCCGTCTTCGGAATCCTCACCGAGACCATCCGGCCCACCGACACCAGCGGCGATCTGCTCGCACGTCTCGCCGACGCCGGGTCCGGCCTGCTCGTCAACACGCTCGACGGCATCGAGGCCGGGGAACTCATCCCCGAACCGCAACCCGCGGCCGGCGTCAGCCATGCGCCGAAAGTCGAGGTCGAGGATGCGCGCATCCGCTGGGATCTGCCCGCGCACATCATCGATCGCCTCATCCGCGCCTACACACCGGCTCCCGGGGCGTGGACGGGTCTCGACGACGCCCGGATCAAGGTGGGCCCGGTGCGTCCCGTCGCCGAGGACGATGCGTCGCTACCGGAACCGGTTCGTGCCGAGCCGTTGCCCGCGGGGGCGATCGCGGTGACCAAGAAGGCGGTGTTCGTCGGGACCGGTTCGACGCCGGTGAAACTCGGCACGGTGCAACCGCCGGGGAAGAAGCCGATGCCGGCCGCCGACTGGGCGCGCGGCGCCCGACTGACCGATGGGACGGTACTGGGATGAGTGCGGATCGCCGACCCAGCCAGGGCAAGCGGGACAACTCCGCGAAGTTCCGGCAGAAGGATCTGGACCCGGCGCGCGTCGCGGCCCGTGACACCCTGCGTGCGGTCCGGGAGCGTGACGCGTACGCGAACCTGGTTCTCCCGAAGATGCTGCGGGACCGAAAGATCGAGGGTCGCGATGCGGCTTTCGCCACCGAGCTCGCCTACGGCACCGCCCGTGCCCAGGGCCTTCTCGATGCCGTCATCGCCGCGGCGGCCAAGCGACCCGTCGACGAGATCGACGGCCCGGTGCTCGATGTGCTGCGATTGGGGTGCCTACCAGTTGCTGCGCACCCGTGTGGGTTCCCATGCTGCGGTGTCGACGTCGGTGGACCTGGTCCGTTCCGAGAACGGGATGGGCCCTTCGGGTTTCGCGAATGCCGTGCTGCGCAAGGTCTCGCAGAAGGACGAGGAGATGTGGGTCGACGAGCTCGCACCGTCGCCTGCCGAGGATCTCGTCGGCTACCTGGCCTTCCAGTACGCGCACCCTCGCTGGATCGCCGAGGTCTTCCGGGACGCGCTGGGCGGTTCGGCCGGTCAGTTGCAGGCGGCGCTCGCCGCCGACGACGAACGGCCGCCCGTCCACCTGGTTGCCCGGCCCGGTTACATCACCGCCGAGGAACTGGCGCTGACCAGCGGGGGAGAGGAAGGCAACTTCTCTCCCTATTGCGTGTACCTGCCCAGCGGTGATCCCGGCGACGTCGACGCGATTCGCGAGGGCTACGCCGGTGTTCAGGACGAGGGCAGCCAGCTGATCGCGCGGGCGGTCACGGTCGCCGAGGTCGCCGACGACTCCGGCCGCTGGCTCGACATGTGCGCCGGTCCGGGAGGTAAGGCCGCGCTGATCGGTGCGCTCGCCGAGATCGACGCTGCGCGTCTGGACGCGATCGAGGTGTCGAAGCACCGCGCCGAGTTGATCCGCAAGGTGGTCAGCGACCTGCCGGTGACGATCCACGTCGCCGACGCCCGCTCCAGCGGTCTCGAACCCGGATACGACCGCATCCTGCTCGACGCGCCCTGTTCCGGACTCGGCTCGCTGCGCAGGCGCCCCGAATCCCGTTGGCGTCGAACCCCTGCCGACGTCGACGAGCTCGTCGTCCTGCAGAAGGAGCTGCTGACCGAGGCGTTGCGCCTCGTCAAACCCGGTGGCGTGGTCGTCTATTCGACGTGTTCCCCGCATCCGGCGGAGACCACTGCGGTCGTCGCCGACGTGCTGGCATCGATCGACGGGGCCCGTCAGCTCGACGCCCGGCCGTTGGTGACCGTCGGCAAGCTCGGACCGGAGCTCCTCGGCGACGGACCGCACGTTCAGCTGTGGCCGCACATCCACGGCACGGATGCGATGTTCCTGGCGGCGCTCACTCGGGACTAGGCGTTCAGTTCCGCTGTGCGTCGACCACCGAGGCGACGCCCTCGCGGCCCGGCTTCGATCGCAGCGCGGACACTGCCTTCGCCGCATCGCCACCGAGGAGGGTCGCAGGCTGCCAGGGGAGCTCGGTGAGGGTGCTGCTGACGACGTACTTGGGTAGGTTGTTCATCCGCTCGGTGAACGGGTCGTCGGGGTCGGTGATCTCGGGCCAGTCCCGCGCGAAGGCCTCATAGGTCCGACGCCCCAACAGTAGTCCGTCGGCCAGGTCGAGCCACTCCGATGCCTGTCGGATGAAGGTCGCGTCCATGTGCGGGACGAGCCACCCGCCGGCGGTGAAGCCGCCGGAGGTGTCCTCGTCGGCCGACCCCGGACCCTGGGTGACGCCGTCGAGCGTCATGAACTCGGTGACGGTAATCCTCATTTCCCGGCTCCGTTCTCCACCAGTTCGGCGAGCGCGGTGGTGACCGAACCCCAGCCGTCGTAGAAGCCGAGGTTGTTGTGCCGGTTGCGGTCGGACGGATTGCCATGGCGCACAACCACGTTGTACTCGGTCCCGTCAGCATGCTCGGTGAGCGTGATCTCCGCGGTCATGGGGACGGGCGCGGGTACGGCCGGACGCCAAGAGCTGTCGATGGCGTTGGTGAACACGAGCCGTTCGCTGGGCTCGGCGACGAGGAAGACGGCATCCATGTGCGGCACGAAGGCCTCGCCGTCGTCGCTCATCTGCGTGACCAGTGCCCCACCGGGACGCGGTTCGAGCCGCTCGACCCGGGTGACGGTCGGGGACGGCGTCCACCACTTCGCGAACTGTTCGGGTCGCGTCCAGGCATCCCAGATCCGTTGGCGCGGAGCGCGGATGATGCGGTGCAGGGTCAGGTCGAGTTCGGGGTCGATCACGGTGTCTCCTCGGATTCGGTGACGAAGGCTTCGAGTCGGTCGGTGCGTTCGGTCCAGACGACGCGCTGATGTTCGAGCCAGGTCTGCAGACGTCGCAGGCGTCGACGGTCGAGCGTGCACATTCGGATTCGCCCGGTCTTCTTGGTCATGACCAGTCCGCTCTCCTCGAGAACCTTCAGGTGCTTCATGAAGGACGGGAGGGACATGGGGAAGGGGTCGGCGAGTTCGCCGACGCTCGCAGACCCGCGCCCGAGACGTTCGACGACGGCCCGTCGAGTCGGGTCCGACAAGGCGCCGAAGATCTCGTCGAGAGTCGCCGTACGGTTTGCCATGTGGCTAAGTGTCGCACGGCTCGTCACTTAACTCAATGGTTAAGTGAAGGATCTTCTTCGGGTTGTGGAAAACTCCGGCCGAGCCGGCGATATCGGCGTAGTATCGAATGTATGTACGAATCACCCTCGCGCGGAACATCGGGTCTGTCGACGGACGGTCTACGTGCCCTCCGGGGCCTCCTCGCCGGGATGCCTGCAGGCGTCGACGAGGCCGAGTCGGTGCAGCGGCTGACGCTGCTCGAGGAGATCAAGTCCGCTTCGACTGCGGCTCAGGTTCGAGAGACTGCAAACCTCGATCAGTTGCGTGCAGCAGATGAGGCCGCGCGAAATGTCCCGCCGCAGCGGCGGGGCCGGGGACTCGCCGCCGAAGTCGGGCTGGCACGGAAGGTCTCACCGAAGAAGGGGAGTCAGTACCTCGGGTTCGCTCGTGCTCTGGCACACGAGATGCCGCATACGATGTCTGCGCTCAGGGACGGCGTGCTGACCGAATGGCGGGCGACCATCCTCGTTCGCGAGACCGCTCATCTGACCCGAGAATCGCGGGAGGAGATCGACCGGCGGGTGTGTTCCGACCGCGAGGCCCTGGTCGCTGTGTCCGATCGCGAGATCGAAGCGCGGGCGAAGAGTCACGCCTACGAACTCGAGCCGGCGGCAGTGGTCGCGCGAAAGGCCAAGGCCGAGAAAGATCGCCATGTCAGTGTGCGGCCGGCGCCGGATCTGATGACCCAACTCTCGGCGTTGTTGCCGATGACACAGGGAATCTCCGTGTACGCCTCGCTCAAGAAGCACGCCGACTCTGTCCTCGGTGCCGACGATCGCACGCATGCTCAGATCATGGCCGACACGCTGGTCGAACGAGTCACCGGTCGATCCGCAGCGGAACCGGTTCCGGTGTCGGTAGACATGGTCTTGTCCGACGAGTGCCTGCTCGGGCTCAACGATTCGGCGGCCGAAGTGAGGGGGTACGGACCGATTCCGGCAGCAGTGGCACGGGAACTCGTCGCCGCGTCGGTGTCGACCGATGGTGAGACCGCCTCGACGATGCGTCGTATCTATGCACGTCCGTCGGATGGCGCACTGGTGTCGATGGAGTCGAAATCGCGAACCTTTCCGGCCGCGCTCGCGCACTTCGTCCGACTCCGAGACCAACGCTGCCGAACTCCGTACTGCGGTGCGCCCATCGCGGAGATCGACCACGCGAAACCACACCGCCACGATGGCCCGACCAGCGAGGCCAACGCCGACGGCATCTGCGTCATCCACAATCGGGCCAAAGAGGCCGACGGCTGGGGATATTCGGTTCGCATGGCCGGTGACACCCGGGTCATCGACGTCATCACCCCGACCGGTGCCCGTCATCGGAGCACCGCACCACCGGCGGTCGGGCACCAAAGTCCTGACCGCAGCGTCGTCGAGACGAAGCTGCTGCAGCTGCTCGCGGTCGCCTGAGCGGTGCCGGCGCCGGGTAACGTCCAACGGCGTGACGATCCGCCCTGTGATTCGGCCGGCGACTCCGGCTGACGTCGACGCTGCCGCAGATACTCTCGGCCAGGCCTTCGCCGACTATCCGTTCACCAGGCACACGGTGGATTCGCGCGACCATGGCCACCGGGTGAGGTCGTTGCAGCGATTGTTTCTCGCCGAAATCGGCATGCGGTGCGGCCGCGTCTGGGTCTCGGACGACCTTGCCGCCGTGGCGGTGTGGATCACTCCGTCCTCGACAGGTCTCGATGAGGCGTTCGGCAACATCGCACCCCGAGTCGTCGAACTGTACGGAGACAGAGCGGACATCGCCGCGCGGGCGGACGAGGCAACGGCTGGTCTTCGGCCGGCCGAACCTGTCTGGCACCTGGCCACGGTCGGGGTCGCGCCGCATGCTCAGGGCCGCGGACTCGGCAGAGCTGTGCTCGAGCCGGGGCTCGAGGGGGCGCGGACAGAGGGGTGTCCTGCATACCTGGAGACCTCATCCCCGGCGAACGTCTCGTTCTATGAACGACTCGGGTTCGAGGTGACCGGGAAGGTGTCTCTGCCCGACGATGGCCCGGACGTGTGGGCGATGACGTGTGGAAGGTGAATCCCCGCATCTCGTTGTCTCGTACTAAGTTGTCCGAGGGGAGTGGTGTCAGCACGCTGGCACCGGGGACGGGGGACTCACAGTGACTTATCGCCTGGAAGCCGAGAAGGGTGTGATCGAGGGCGTCGG
This sequence comes from Gordonia rubripertincta, assembly GCF_038024875.1. Lineage (NCBI taxonomy): Bacteria > Bacillati > Actinomycetota > Actinomycetes > Mycobacteriales > Gordoniaceae > Gordonia > Gordonia rubripertincta. Next base: position 4,249,710 of record NZ_CP136136.1, on the reverse strand, counting down.
CAAGACGTTGGCCGAGTGCTCTGATGTCACCCGGGCGCTCTGGTCGGGCAGTACCGGATTCGCTGACGCAGCTGCGGCGATGCCGGGTTCGGCATTCAATGGCGCCTGCGCCGGCAAGGACGACGTCGTTCGAACCCTTCTCGGTCGCGCAGCTGCTCGCATGGACGCGGTGTCGCAGACCTGCTACCAGGTTGCGACCGAGTTCGCCGACACCGACGAAGAGTTGGCGAGCGGCCTTCGAGCCATTTCCGTGTTCTGATGAGCCGTCCGACACGGTCGACCGTCAACAGCTGGGACGTGACGGTCCTGCTCCAGTCTGCGGAATCGCTGGAGACAACAGCCGAGAACTTGCGAACCCAGACCAAGACGATGGCCGATGCTCCCATGAACGTGGACGGTTGGTCGGGCAAATCCAGGCGCGCGTGCGAAGACCGTACGACATCCGACCGAGACGAGATCAACAAGCTCGGCATTGAACTCAGAGCGGCCGCGAGGGTGCTGCACGACACGGCCGCCGCGATCAGCCCCAACCGAAGCACTGCTCTGACGAAGGCACTCGGCCTCGAACTCGACAAGTTCAGCGTCTCGGATGACTGGACCGTGCGCGACGCCCGTGACTACGCGTCGGAGTTGGACGGTGTGGAGGCCGGAAGCGCGGCCGAACAGTCGATCCGAAACGACCAGGCCAAGCGCGCCGAGGAGGCGAAGACAGCGACGCTGTCGTTGCAGTCGCTGGCGGACCAGATCGGGGAGGACGACCGTAACGGTGCCCGCGCGCTGAATGTGGTCTTCGGCAACGCCGAGATCAACGCTCCGCTCAGCTCGAGCTTTTCCGCAGGACAAGCAAGCCGCGATGCTCAGGCGATCATGAGGGGGAACGCGACGCCTGATCAGAAGGAGCGGTTCTACCGTGCGACCAGTCTGACGCCCGAGCAGCGCGCGGCACTGGCGAGGGGCGACGATGCTGTCATCCCGAAAGAGCAGTTCGATTATCTGAAGGCCATCTACACCCCCATCTGGGGACAGAATGCGGATGGGCCCGCGCCCTATTCTCTCGACGCGTTGAAGCGTTTCGGAGACGAATACTCCGGCGCAGAACGTCTTCAGCTCAAGAACGCGCTAGGCGACGGTATCTACCTGCTCGGTAACCCGAGTTTGCGAACAGACCAGCAGGTCGAGCCGACGTTCCTTGCCGGACCACTGCAACAGATGGGATTGGCGCCGGGGCCTCGGTTTGTAGGAGGCGGGATAAATCAGCTGTCTACTCCGGTTAGGGAGGTGTTGACCAGTCCCGCGGCCGGCAGGGGGCACGTGAGTGTTCCGGACACGGGTCCTCATTCGGGCGGGGATCGACCGGTGACCGATCTGAAAACCTTCGAGCAGTTGCAGATTTTGATGGAAATCCTGGAGCATCGTTCAGTCGACACCGAACAGGGTTCCACGTCAGTTCAACTCGGCAGTGATGTAGACCGGGCCCTGATTGCCCGAGCCGGTGAGATTGCGGCTGTCGGGGGTGATGATCTCGTATCGAACCCAGGACTTTTCAATCATGGCGGCGTATCGAAGGCGGATGCCGAAGAGCTGATGATTCGCATGCTCGACATCGCCGGCAGCGATCACATCGCGGTGCATGATGCGGTGATGGCTGGGACTGGCGCTGCGGCAGATGGCTCTATGCCCACCGTGTCCGATGTCGACGGCAATGAGCACACTTTCAAAGGCTCGGGCATCTTGAAGGACTTGCTCACTTTCGATTGGACGGACGGCGCGGGCAAAGAGAGTTCCGGCGTGAACAAGCTGTTCAGCTGGATGACAGAATCCGCATATGCTTCGGAGGGAAGCTCGGCGGAGGCCTTGGCGGACAGTCGACGGGCAGGGCAGACTGCTACCGCGCTCACCCAGTTCTTTGGTGAGAACAAGGACGCATTCATCGACATCGGTGATGATAAGCGCGCCCTCGGTGAATTGAACGGTGAACTGGCCCGTACCCTGGCTTCGGCGCTGGGTCCCCACACTGCTGTGATGGGGGGTGCAGACCCTGAACACTTTGACTCACATGGGGTGTCTGAGGTTGATCTAACCGATCTGAAATCTACTTTTCAGATTCTGAACTCGGACGCCGAAGCCGGGAGAATCGTCAATTCATTGACTGCACTTCAGATCGACGTCCTGCAAGAACAGTTTGGCCGCAACCCGCACGACTATGGGCTCGGCGAGATCACCGGTCGTCTGGAAGGTGCGATGGCCGGCGGTCTGGATTCGCACATCGAGGAAACCAAGATTGACGGGCGTCACTTGGCGGCGCGCGATGCGGCTGCCAGGGGTGCAATGTTCGAGAGTGCGTACGGTTTGCTCTCGGCAGTACCGGGTCTGGACCCTGCTGTGAGAGTCTTGCTCGGTGGTGTGGCCCCACAGGCACAACTTCATTTCTCGGGGCTGCCTACGGACCCGGACACGATAATCGCAGATCCTGAGCTACAAGAATTGCGCGCTGAGATGTACACCCCGCAGATTGATCCCAACGCCAAATACTCACAGATTCTGGAGGGTTACTTCAGATCACATCCTGAGATAGTTGATGACCCAGATTTCCGTAGGCTTTTTGCGGCGGATGGTGAGATCGATTTTGAGCAGATGAAAAACAGCAGAACTATGCCTGAAGTAAGCGACAGTAGGGAGGCTGCTTCCTATGCTCAGCGCTTGCTGGGTTCCGATATCAATTCTTTCGGGCTCCGCCATAACGAAAACTTCGAACATGCGTACAAGAGGTAATCGCATGGGTGGGGGAGTCTCGGGAAGGGTACGTCTTCCGTATTCTCTCGTCGCGGTGCTTGCGATCATAGTTGCGGGCTGCAGCGAGGTTGCGGATTCGCGCACAGATTCCGAAGAATCTGATACTACGAAACCTCCGGTGGCGGCTGGCATGCCACCGAACCTGGACATGACCTTTCGCTGGGTACCTGCAGGCGGTCTCGACTTCATGAGCTCCGAAGGAACGTTCGTTCGTGCTTACGTCGAATCCTTTGAGCTCGCTTCCGAAGGACAGTCAACTGAGTGGGGGTACCCGGGGTTCGTGGAAGCGTCTCCGACAGGCATCGACGAACAAGTGAAGTTGGTGACGGGTAACAGTTTCAATCGCAAGGTTGTCAGCACCGTTTTCTATCGACCTCTACGGCGCGTCGTCAGCGGCGCGACGAGTCGCTTGGTCTTGTGCCGGAGTGAGAGCTTGTCTATTGAGCAACGATCTCCATCCCGCGATTCGGTGTGGAGAAGAATAGGAAAACCGTGGGGCTATGCGGTCATTATCGAGTTCACTCGATCTGCGAACGGAGGTCCGCCGGCGAAACAGGAAGGTGACAGGCGGGCTCCTTCGCATTCGGTGTTCGGAGACTGGCACGTCACCTTCTATGACCGGCTCGGCATGGGACCCGAAAACCGTGCTTACACCGTGGCGTGCGACGCCCTTCCTCCAAACCCGGATCTGCCTGCGGTCGGTGTCGAGATGGGACCGCAACCCTGGCCGACTCTGCCTCCGTCCCCAGGGTGGCCGGCCAACGGAGTCTGAGACGCCCGAACGCTTTCGTCCGCACCGCACCCCGCGCCCTACACTTGTCCACCATGTGCACCGCTGGTAACGCGCCGATGATCGCTCCGTCCATCCTGTCCGCGGACTTCGCGCATCTCGCCGACGAGGCGGCTGCAGTGGCCAAGCCCGGTGCGACTCGTGCCGATTGGTTGCACGTGGACGTCATGGACAACCACTTCGTGCCGAACCTGACCCTCGGGCTGCCCATTGTGGAGAGCCTGCTGAAGGCGACCGACATCCCGCTCGACTGCCATCTGATGATCGAGAACCCGGAGCGGTGGGCGCCGCCGTACGCCGAGGCCGGTGCCTACAACGTCACCTTCCATGCGGAGGCCACCGAGAATCCGATCGGGGTCGCCCGCGACATCCGTGCCGCCGGCGCGAAGGCCGGTCTGTCGATCAAACCGGGCACCGCGCTCGAGCCGTACCTGGAGATCCTCCGCGACTTCGACACCCTGCTGATCATGAGCGTCGAACCCGGCTTCGGCGGGCAGAAGTTCATCCCCGAGGTTCTCGAGAAGGCCCGTGCCATCCGGAAGTTCATCGATGCCGAGGACCTGAGACTGCTCGTCGAGATCGACGGGGGCATCAACGCCGACACCATCGAGGAGGCCGCCGAGGCCGGAATCGACTGTTTCGTCGCCGGATCCGCCGTCTACGGTGCCACCGACCCCGGTCAGGCCGTTGCCGCCCTGCGCGAGTCGGCAGCGACCGCACGCGCCCACCGCGACATCTGATCCCGCACATGGACATCGCCGCCGCCATGGACCGCGCCGTCGAGGCGTCGTCTGCGGCCATGGGTGTCAGCTCACCCAATCCGCCTGTCGGAGCGGTGATCCTGGCCGCCGACGGTAGCGTCGCCGGTGTCGGCGCGACCCAACCGCCGGGTGGCCCGCACGCGGAGGTCATGGCCTTGCGGGCGGCGGGTGAGGCCGCCCGGGGCGGTACCGCGATCGTCACGCTCGAACCCTGCAACCACACCGGACGCACGGGTCCGTGTTCGCAGGCACTCATCGAGGCCGGCATCGCCGAGGTCCACTACGCGGTCAGCGATCCCAACCCCGTCGCCGCGGGTGGCGCCGACACCCTGCGGGCCGCCGGGATCCGGGTGACCGGGGGAGTCGCGGCCGACACCGTGGCGAATGGTCCACTGCGTCCGTGGCTCACCCGGCAACGACTCGGCCGGCCGATGGTCACCGCCAAGATCGCGGCCGGCATCGACGGCCGCATCGCCGCCCCCGACGGCACCAGCCAGTGGATCACCGGCCCCGCCGCCCGCGACCACGCCCACGCCCAACGGTCACGCCTCGACGCCATCGTCATCGGCACCGGCACGGCCCTCGCCGACAACCCGACCCTCACCGCCCGAACCACCGACGGCGGGCTCTACCCGCACCAACCGGCCCGCGTGGTTCTCGGACACCGCGCCCTGCCGGCCGACGGCAACCTCCGCGGCGACACCGGCGGACCGCTGGTCCTCGTCGACTCCCACGACCCGGCCGACGTTCTCACAGCTCTGCCCGACGCGCTCTGGGTCCTGGTGGAGGGTGGCCCGCACATCCTCGGGGCCTTCTTCGCCGCGGGCCTCGTGGACGAGGTCCACGCCTACGTCGCGCCGATGGTCCTGGGCGCCGGACGCAGCTCCGTCGAGATCCCGGGGGTCACCACCCTGGGCGACGCCAGACGGTTCGAGACCCGCGAGGTCGCGACGCTCGGCAGTGACGTCTTGGTCACACTCGACCGCTCTCTGCAGGCATCGGCGCAGGACTGAGCGGGGAGAGATGCGCGACACACCCTTCGCCGACTGTTTCGCTCAGCGAAATTCCAATGCGACTCCGTTCTTGCATCGTGCTAGCGTCGATATCACCAGTTCTCGGGGCGGGGTGAGATTCCCCACCGGCGGTGATGAGGGTGCTATGGATATGCACCTTCCAGCCCGCGAGCGCCTGTCGGAAGACGGGGACAGCAGATTCGGTGAGATTCCGGAGCCGACGGTTATAGTCCGGATGCGAGAGAACAGGCGACACAGTGCCGCCCTGTCTGCTCCGAGCGAGCAGGAGGAGTGCGTGTTCACCGGAATCGTGGAGGAACTCGGCGTCATCGCCGACCGCGAGGATCTCTCTGATGCGGCCCGCTTCACCGTGCGGGGCCCCATCGTCACCGCCGATGCCGGCCACGGCGATTCCATCGCGGTCAACGGCGTGTGTCTGACCGTCGTCGACCTCCGGCCTGGCGAGTTCACCGTCGACGTGATGGGTGAGACGCTTCGTCGCAGCTCCCTGTCCGATCTCGCCGCGGGCAGCACCGTCAACCTCGAACGCGCCATGCCCGCGAACGGGCGTTTCGGCGGCCACATCGTGCAGGGTCACGTCGACGGGACCGGTCGCGTCCTGTCCGTGAGCCCGTCGGAGAACTGGACCGTCGTGCGTATCGGCGTGCCCGCGAAGCTCACCCGCTACCTCGTCGAGAAGGGTTCGATCACCGTCGACGGTGTGTCGCTGACCGTCTCCTCCGTCGGCGGAACGGGTGACGACTCGTGGTTCGAGATCTCCCTGATCCCCACCACCCTCAACGAGACCAACCTCGGTGCCACCGAGCCCGGCACCGTGGTCAACCTCGAGGTCGACGTGATCGCCAAATACGTCGAACGTCTGCACCTCGGAAACACCCCAAGCCGGCCCTGCGCATGAAGTCACAGGGACGAAATGAGCACAGCGGGCGAAATGAGCACAACGAGTGAGGTTCTGATGAGCGAATCGCCGCGTGAAGGTGAAGGCGCGACCACCGAAGGACGAGTCCAGCTCGACTCGATCGAACGCGCCATTGCCGACATCGCCGCCGGCAAGGCGGTCGTCGTGGTCGACGACGAGGACCGGGAGAACGAGGGCGACCTGATCTTCGCGGCTGAGAAGGCCACCCCGGAGCTCGTCGCTTTCATGGTCCGCTACACCTCGGGCTACCTGTGCGTCCCGCTCGACGGCGACGCCTGCGACCGTCTGGGTCTGCCCCCGATGTACTCGATGAACCAGGACAAGCACGGCACCGCCTACACCGTGACCGTCGACGCCCGCGAAGGCATCGGCACCGGTATCAGTGCGTCGGACCGCGCCACCACCATGCGTCTGCTCGCCGACCCGGAGGCCACCGCGGGTGACTTCACCCGTCCCGGCCACGTCGTCCCGCTGCGCGCCAAGGAGGGCGGCGTCCTGCGGCGTCCCGGCCACACCGAGGCCGCCGTCGACCTGGCCCGCCTCGCCGACCTCGCGCCGGCCGGCGTCATCTGCGAGATCGTCAGCCAGAAGGACGTGGGTTCGATGGCCCGCTCCGACGAGCTGCGTGTCTTCGCCGACGAACACGACCTCGCCATGATCTCGATCGCCGACCTCATCGCGTGGCGGCGTCGCCACGAGAAGCACGTCGTGCGCGTCGCCGATGCCCGGATCCCCACCCGCCACGGCGACTTCCGCGCGGTCGGCTACTCGAGCGTCTACGACGACGTCGAGCACGTCGCCCTGGTGAAGGGCGACATCAACAGCAACGACGGACACGACGTCCTCGTCCGCGTGCACTCGGAGTGCCTGACCGGCGACGTCTTCGGTTCGTTGCGCTGCGACTGCGGTCCGCAGCTCGACGCCGCGATGGAGATGGTGGCCGAGGAAGGCCGCGGCATCATCCTGTACATGCGTGGCCACGAGGGCCGCGGCATCGGCCTGCTGCACAAGTTGCAGGCCTACCAGCTGCAGGACGCCGGTGCCGACACCGTCGACGCCAACCTGGAACTGGGTTTGCCCGCCGACTCCCGGGACTACGGCCTCGGAGCCCAGATCCTCGTCGATCTCGGTGTGTCGTCGATGCGTCTCCTGACGAACAACCCGGCCAAGCGCGTCGGCCTCGACGGCTACGGTCTGCACATCGTCGACCGGGTACCGATGCCGGTGCGCGCCAACGCCGAGAACCTGCGCTACCTTCGCACCAAGCGCGATCGGATGGGACACGACCTCGTGGGCCTCGACGATCACGCACATACCGGCGACGACGCATCCGAAGGAGCCCCAGCATGAGTGGCCACGGCGAACCGACCCTCGAACTCGCCGATGCCGGCAAGCTCCGGCTGGCGATCGTGTCGTCGCAGTGGCACGAGAAGATCTGTGGCGCACTGCTCGACGGCGCGGTCCGCGCGGCCAACGAGAACGGTGTCACCGAGCCGACCGTCGTGCAGGTGGCGGGCGCCATCGAGTTGCCGGTGATCGTGCAGGCGCTGGCCCGCACCCACGACGCCGTCGTCGCACTCGGCGTCGTGATCAAGGGTGAGACACCGCATTTCGAGTACGTGTGCGACGCGGTGACCGCGGGTCTGACCCGCGTCTCGCTCGACGAGTCGACCCCGGTCGGCAACGGTGTGCTGACCACGCTCACCGAGGAGCAGGCCATCGCCCGCGCGGGCCTGCCCGGTTCGACCGAGGACAAGGGCGCCCAGGCGACCGTCGCCGCACTGGCGTCGGCCCTGACCCTGCGCGCACTGGCACGCGGCGAGGCCCTGCCGAATGCGGTCGGAGGAGCATCGGCGTGACCTCCCCGCGATGGGACCTGGTCTACCGGCCGCGCAAGTTGCCCCGCTGGGCGATCATCGCGGCCGTGATCGTGATGGCCATCCACATCACCTTCGGGTTGCTGCTGACGATCGAGGACGTGGGGGTCCGCAACCTCGGCAGCTCCGACCAGGTCGCGATCATTCTGATCGGCGTCCTCGTCTCGGGTGCCATTCTCCTGCTGACCCGTCCGCGGCTGCGCGTCGGGCCAGAAGGAGTCGAGGTGCGCAACCTCGTGCCGGTCCGGCTGTTCGGCTGGGATCAGGTGCTCGGACTGACCTACCCGGAGAAGGGTTACGGCGCCTGGCTGCTGTTCCCGTCCGACGAACACATCACCGTGCTGGCCGTGCAGGCGAACGACGGTCCGCGGGCCGTCGAGGCGATGGCCCGGTTCCGCGAGCTCGAAGAGCGCTATCGCGGGACCGTCCGACCCGCCAACTAGCCTGGAACACGTGGCCGACCCGACTACCTACCGTCCTGCTCACGGAACCATCCCGACCGAACCCGGGGTGTACAAGTTCCGGGACGAGCACGGCCGTGTCATCTACGTGGGCAAGGCCAAGAACCTCCGGTCGCGTCTGACCTCGTACTTTGCCGACATCGCCTCGCTGCACCCGCGCACCCGCCAGATGGTGACGACGGCGGCGTCGGTCGAGTGGACCGTCGTGGGCACCGAGGTCGAGGCACTCCAGCTCGAATACAACTGGATCAAGGAGTTCGATCCGCGGTTCAACGTCCGCTACCGCGACGACAAGAGCTATCCGATGCTCGCCGTGACCCTCAACGAGGAGTACCCGCGGCTGTTCGTCTACCGCGGGCCGCGCCGCCGCGGCGTGCGCTACTTCGGGCCGTATGCGCATGCGTGGGCCATCCGCGAGACCGTCGACCTGCTGACGCGGGTGTTCCCGGCGCGCACCTGCTCGGCGGGCGTGTTCAAACGGCACCGCCAGATCGACCGCCCCTGCCTGCTCGGGTACATCGACAAGTGCTCCGCCCCCTGTATCGGGCGGGTCGACGCCGAGGAGCACCGCGAGATCGTCGAGGATTTCTGCGACTTCCTGGCGGGCCGCACCGACCTGCTGATCCGCAAGCTCGAACGCGACATGACCGCCGCGGCGGAGGATCTCGACTTCGAGCGGGCGGCCCGACTGCGCGACGACATCGGAGCTCTCCGGCGCGCCATGGAGAAGCAGGCCGTGGTCCTCGGGGACGGCACCACGGCCGACGTCGTCGCGATCGCGGGCGACGAACTCGAGGTGTCGGTACAGGTCTTCCACGTGCGCGACGGGCGCGTCCGCGGTCAGCGCGGCTGGGTCGTCGAACGCAGCGACAACGGCACCGACGGCGACGTCATCGGCGAGTTCATCACCCAGTTCTACGGTGCGCAGGTCGATTTCGACGCCACCGTCGACGTCGGTGCGGACCGCGCACACGGCGAGTCCGTTCCGCGCGAGGTCCTGGTCCCCGAATTGCCGGCCGACACAGCCGAACTCGAGGAGTGGCTGAGCGGGCTGCGGGGGAGCAGGGTCACCTTGCGGGTGCCCCAGCGCGGCGACAAGAAGGCGCTGTTCGAGACCGTCGCCCGGAACGCCGGCGAAGCACTCACTCAGCACAAGCTCCGACGCGCCGGTGACCTCACCACCCGCTCGGCCGCCCTCACCGAGCTGCAGGAGAACCTGATGCTCGATCAGGCGCCGCTGCGTATCGAGTGTGTGGACATCTCGCACGTGCAGGGCACCGACGTCGTCGCCTCCCTCGTCGTCTTCGAGGACGGCCTGCCGCGCAAGTCCGACTACCGGCACTACGCGATCCGTCATGCCGCCGGCGATGGCCACTCCGACGACGTCGCGTCGATCGCCGAGGTCACCCGCCGCCGCTTCCTCCGGCACCGTGCCGACCGCGACGCACCACCGCCCGAGTCGGGGGAGGTCGACGCCGGGCCCGAGACCTCAGCGCAGCCACGGAAATTCGCGTACCCGCCCAACCTGTTCGTCGTCGACGGTGGCGCACCGCAGGTGCATGCGGCCGCGGCGGTCCTCGATGAACTCGGTGTCACCGACGTCTCGGTGATCGGACTCGCCAAACGCCTCGAGGAGGTGTGGGTGCCCGGCGAAGACGATCCGATGATCCTGCCGCGAAGCAGCCAGGCGCTGTTCCTGCTGCAGCGTGTGCGCGACGAGGCACACCGGTTCGCCATCACCTTCCACCGCAGCAAGCGCAGCAAGAGGATGACCGCCTCGGCGCTCGACGGCATCCCGGGTCTGGGGAAGACACGACGCACCGCGCTGGTGACCCACTTCGGGTCGGTGGCGCGCCTGCGTGAGGCATCCTTGGAGGAGATCGCCCAGGTGCCGGGGATCGGACTGACCACGGCGCGTGCGGTGCAGGGCGCGCTCGGCGGTGACACCGTTGTCGAGACGGTGCCCGAGTCCGAGGTGGAGCCGGAGTCCGAGGTGGTGCCGGTGGAGACGGTGGTGTCCGAGACGGTGAACGAAGCAGAGATGACGGTGGTGACCGGTGACGCGGGACGGGGTGTCGATGAATGAGCGGGCCAAGGCCGGACACGACGAGCAGCTGACCGGAGGCGTCCGGAACGGTGAGGTGCCGGACGGACTCACCGTCCTGTTCGTCACCGGCATGTCCGGTGCGGGCCGGTCCACAGCGGCCAACGTGCTGGAGGACGACGGCTGGTACGTCGCGGACAACGTTCCGCCGTCGCTGATCTCGACGATGGTCGGGATGGTGCGGGAGAGCGACCCGACGATCACCCGTCTCGCGATGGTATTGCGCGCCTCCCACCCCAACCTCGCCCACGAACTCGAGCAGCTGCGGGACAGTCTCGAGGAGTCGGGGATTCGTACCCGGTTGCTCTACCTCGACGCGAGCGAGGAGGCGCTGGTTCGTCGCTTCGAACAGGTGCGTCGCCGGCACCCGTTGCAGGGCAAGGAGACCCTCATCGAGGGCATCGCCCGTGAACGCACGATCCTCGCACCCATCAAGAACGTCGCCGACCTGGTCGTGGAGACCTCGGCGCTGACGGCGGCCAAGCTGCGCTCGGTGGTCGAGGGCGTGTCCCCGGGCGACACCGAACCGCGGCTGAGCATCGCGGTGCAGTCCTTCGGGTTCAAGTACGGACTGCCCATCGACTCCGATCTCGTCGCCGACGTGCGGTTTCTGCCCAACCCCCACTGGATCGACGAACTGCGCGACCACAACGGGCAGGAGGCGCCGGTCCGCGACTACGTCCTCGGCCAGCCCGACGCCGGTGACTTCCTCGACCTCTATACCGACCTGGTCTCCATCGTCGGTCGCGGCTACCTGCGGGAAGGCAAGCGTTACATGACGATCAGCGTCGGCTGCACCGGCGGCAAACACCGCAGCGTCGCCATCTCCGAGGAACTCGCCCGACGGCTCCGCAAGGCCGTCGACGACTCCGGTGTGGCCTCCTATGACGTGCGCGTGATGCACCGCGATCTGGGGCGCGAATGACCCAGAAGATCGTCGCACTCGGCGGCGGCCACGGCCTGTACGCGACCCTGACCGCGATGCGCTACCTGAGCACCGACATCACCGCGGTGGTGACGGTCGCCGACGACGGCGGATCGTCGGGCCGGCTCCGTGCCGAACTCGGGCTCATCCCGCCGGGGGATCTGCGAATGGCCCTGGCCGCGTTGATGTCCGCACCCCAAGGCGCTCGAGGACTTCCAGACCGCGGGCGATCCCGACACCCGTCGGCGCCACGAACTGTGGGCCGAGGTGCTGCAGCACCGATTCGGCGGTCGCGGTGCCCTCGCCGGACACCCCATCGGCAATCTGATGCTGGCCGGCCTCACCGAGGTCCTCGGCGACACGGTGGCCGCACTGCAGGAGCTGCGGTCGATGTTCGGGATCGTCGGGCAGGTGCTGCCCATGTCGACCGTCCCGCTCGACATCGAGGCCGATGTGTCCGGGCTCGAGGCCGACCCGCGCATCAGCCGGGAGATCCGCGGACAGGTCGCGGTCGCGACGACGCCCGGCAAGGTGCGGCGTGTACGGCTGATCCCGGAGGATCCGCCGGCCTGCGAGAGTGCGGTCGAGGCAATCGAATCCGCCGATCTGGTGATGCTCGGCCCGGGCTCGTGGTTCTCCAGTGTGATCCCGCACGTGCTGGTGCCCGAACAGCTGAAGGCGCTGCAGCGCACCGCTGCCCGTAAGGTGCTCGTGGTCAATCTCGCACCCGAACCGGGGGAGACCCCGGGGTTCTCGGTGGAGCGGCATCTGCACGTCCTGCACGCCCACGCCGACACCTTCCGGGTCGACAACGTCCTGGTCGACGCGTCGTCGGTGCCCGCCGGGCGCGAACGCGAACACCTTGTGCGCGCGGCCGGGCTGTTCGGCGCCGAACTCAACGTCGGCGACGTCGCCGTGCCGGGCCGTCAGGTCCATGACCCGGCGAAAGTCGCCGCCGTGGTGAACGAACTGTGCGAAGGTGAATCGAACCGTTACGCTGACCGGGCGGACGCCTGACACAGGCGATGATTCGGCGTTTTCTTCAGGGACGTGTGGGCTGTTGACAGGAGGACAGGGACCGGTGGCGATGACGGCGGCGGTGAAAGACGAGCTGAGTCGCCTGACGGTGACCCAGGTGAGTTGCCGGAGAGCCGAGGTGTCGGCCCTGCTGCGATTCGCCGGCGGCTTGCACATCGTGGCCGGCCGCGTCGTGGTCGAGGCCGAGGTCGACATGGGCAACGTCGCGCGGCGCCTACGACGCGAGATCCACGACCTGTTCGGCTACGGCTCCGACGTCCATGTCCTGCGCGGCGGCGGCCTGCGCAAGTCGGCCCGCTACATCGTGCGCATCACCAAGGACGGCGAGGGCCTCGCCCGACAGACCGGCCTGCTCGACCTGCGCGGCCGTCCGGTGCGCGGACTCCCGGCCCAGGTCGTCGGCGGAAGTGTCGCGGACGCCGAAGCCGCTTGGCGCGGTGCGTTTCTCGCGCACGGCTCGCTGACCGAACCGGGACGTTCGTCGGCCCTCGAGGTCAGCTGCCCCGGACCGGAGGCCGCGCTCGCACTCGTCGGTGCGGCCCGGCGCCTCGGTGTGACCGCCAAGGCCCGCGAGGTCCGCGGCGCCGACCGCGTCGTCATCCGGGACGGCGAGGCCATCGGCGCGCTGCTCACCCGGATGGGTGCTCACGACACCCGCCTCGTGTGGGAGGAACGCCGCATGCGCCGCGAGGTTCGCGCGACCGCGAACCGTCTCGCCAACTTCGACGACGCCAACCTGCGACGCTCGGCCCGCGCGGCGGTGGCCGCGGCGGCCCGCGTCGAACGCGCCCTGGAGATCCTCGGCGACGAGGTCCCCGACCATCTCGTCGCGGCGGGGCAGCTGCGCATCACCCATCGGCAGGCCTCCCTGGAGGAGCTCGGCCAGCTCGCCGACCCACCGATGACCAAGGACGCGGTGGCCGGTCGCATCCGTCGTCTGCTGTCGATGGCCGACAAGAAGGCCCGCCAGGACGGCATCCCGGACACCGAGTCGGCGGTCACCTCAGAGCTGCTCGACGAGGCCTGATCGGCGCGAGGAAGGCAACAGGCGGACCTGCGGTGTGCCGGACCCAACCCGGCCTACTAGGCTGAAGTCGACGTGTGCGGACCGGGGGTTGCCCCTGTGTGCCATCGGTGACCGCTCACGGCGCGGCCAGCAGGGCTTGACCCACAGGCCTGACCATGAATACCGCTAAGGAGCACAACTGTGACTGTTCGGGTAGGCGTCAACGGATTCGGCCGGATCGGCCGCAACTTCTTCCGTGCCGTCGAAGCGCAAAAGGCTTTGGGCACCACTGACATCGAGATCGTCGCGGTCAACGACCTCACCGACAACGCGACTCTCGCGCACCTGCTGAAGTTCGACTCGATCCTCGGCCGTCTGCCCGAAGAGGTCAGCCTCGAAGGCGACGACACCATCGTCGTGGGCGACAAGAAGATCAAGGCGCTCGAGGTCAAGGAAGGCCCCTCCGCGATCCCGTGGGGCGACCTGGGCGTCGACGTCGTCGTCGAGTCGACCGGCATCTTCACCGCACGCGCCAAGGCCCAGGGTCACCTGGACGCCGGCGCCAAGAAGGTCATCATCTCGGCCCCCGCGTCGGATGAGGACATCACCATCGTCATGGGCGTCAACGACGACAAGTACGACGGCAGCCAGAACATCATCTCGAACGCCTCGTGCACCACGAACTGCCTCGGCCCGCTGGCCAAGGTCCTCAACGACGAGTTCGGCATCGTCAAGGGCCTCATGACCACGATCCACGCCTACACCCAGGATCAGAACCTGCAGGACGGCCCGCACAAGGACCTGCGTCGCGCCCGCGCCGCCGCCCTCAACATCGTGCCGACCTCGACCGGTGCCGCCAAGGCCATCGGCCTGGTCCTCCCGGAGCTGAAGGGCAAGCTCGACGGCTACGCGCTGCGTGTGCCGATCCCCACCGGCTCGGTCACCGACCTCACCGCGCAGCTGGCCAAGCAGGCCACCGCCGAGGAGATCAACGCCGCGCTCAAGGCCGCCGCCGAGGGCCCGCTCAAGGGCATCCTCAAGTACTACGACGCCCCGATCGTCTCCTCCGACATCGTCACCGACCCGCACAGCTCGCTGTTCGACGCCGGCCTGACCAAGGTCATCGACGATCAGGCCAAGGTCGTGTCCTGGTACGACAACGAGTGGGGCTACTCCAACCGCCTCGTCGACCTCATCGGACTCGTCAGCAAGTCTCTCTAGTCCACTCGTCGTACAACGAAAGAGGAGTCAACGCCTCATGGGTGTTCCCACTCTGAAAAACCTTCTGGAAGAGGGTGTTTCGGGTCGCGGAGTGCTGGTCCGTTCGGATTTCAACGTCCCGCTCGACGGGTCGACGATCACCGATCCGGGTCGCATCCTCGCCTCCCTGCCCACCCTCAACGCGCTCATCGACGCCGGTGCCAAGGTGATCATCACCGCGCACCTGGGTCGGCCGAAGGGCGAGCCGGATCCGAAGTTCTCGCTCGCGCCCGTCGCGGCGCGTCTCGGCGAGGAGCTCGGTCGCAACGTGCAGCTCGCCGGTGACGTCGTCGGCACCGACGCGCTCGCCCGCGCCGAGGGTCTGACCGACGGTGACGTCCTGCTCCTGGAGAACATCCGCTTCGACCCGCGGGAGACCTCCAAGGACGACGCCGAGCGCGAGAAGCTCGCCAAGGCCCTCGTCGAACTCGTCGGCGACGACGGCGCGTTCGTGTCGGACGGCTTCGGAGTGGTCCACCGCAAGCAGGCATCGGTCTACGACGTCGCCA
Organism: Gordonia rubripertincta; assembly: GCF_038024875.1. Taxonomy (NCBI): domain Bacteria; kingdom Bacillati; phylum Actinomycetota; class Actinomycetes; order Mycobacteriales; family Gordoniaceae; genus Gordonia; species Gordonia rubripertincta. The sequence continues at coordinate 4,234,233 of NZ_CP136136.1, read as the reverse complement.
AGCTCCTCCCGCACTACGCGGGAGAGCTGGTGGCGGCCGAGGTCGACGTCCTGTCGAAGCTCACCGAAGAAGTGACCCGCCCGTACGCGGTCGTCCTCGGTGGCTCGAAGGTCTCCGACAAGCTCGGGGTCATCGAGGCGTTGGCGCCCAAGGTCGACACGCTCGTCATCGGTGGCGGCATGGCCTTCACATTCCTGGCCGCACAGGGCCACTCGGTGGGCACCTCGCTGCTGCAGGAAGACCAGATCGAGGTCTGCAAGAGCCTGCTCGAGCGCTTCGGCGACGTCATCCATCTGCCGGTCGACGTCGTGGTGGCCGACAAGTTCGCCGCCGACGCGGAGGCGAAGACCGTCGCCGCCGACGCCATTCCGGACGGCTGGATGGGTCTCGACATCGGACCGGAGTCGGTGAAGCGCTTCGCCGCGGTCCTCTCGGGTGCCAAGACGATCTTCTGGAACGGTCCCTCGGGCGTCTTCGAGTTCGAGAAGTTCTCGGCCGGCACCCGCGGGGTCGCCGAGGCCATCGCCGGCGCGACCGGCAACGGTGCGTTCACCGTGGTCGGTGGCGGCGACTCGGCCGCCGCGGTGCGGACCCTGGGTCTGCCCGACTCGGACTTCTCGCACATCTCCACCGGAGGTGGCGCATCGTTGGAGTACCTCGAGGGCAAGGAACTTCCCGGACTGAAGGTGCTGGAGAGCTGAGCCATGGCAACTCGTAAACCGCTCATCGCGGGCAACTGGAAGATGAACCTGAATCACCTCGAGGCCATCGCGCTGGTTCAGAAGATCGCCTTCGCCCTGCCGGCGAAGTACTTCGACAAGGTCGACGTGACGGTGATCCCGCCGTTCACCGACATCCGCAGCGTGCAGACCGTCGTCGACGGCGACAAACTCCTGCTCACCTACGGTGCGCAGGACCTGTCGCAGCACGACTCGGGTGCCTACACCGGCGAGATCAGCGGTGCCTTCCTCGCGAAGCTCGGCTGCACCTTCGTCGTCGTCGGCCACTCGGAGCGCCGCACCCTGCACGGCGAGACCGACGAGATCGTGCTGGCCAAGACCAAGGCCGCACTCAAGCACGAGCTCACCCCGATCGTCTGCATCGGCGAGGGCCTCGAGATCCGCGAGGCCGGCGAGCACGTCGCGTACAACGTGGCGCAGCTCAAGGGGTCGCTGGCGGGTCTCTCGGCCGCCGAGATCGCCAAGACCGTCATCGCCTACGAGCCGGTCTGGGCCATCGGCACCGGTCGCGTGGCCAGTGCCGCCGATGCGCAGGAGGTCTGCAAGGCCATCCGCGAGACCCTTGCGGAGATCGCCGACGCGGAGACCGCGGCCTCGGTCCGCATCCTCTACGGCGGTTCGGTGAACGCCAAGAACGTCGGCGACATCGTCGGCCAGACCGACGTCGACGGAGCTCTCGTCGGCGGCGCGTCGCTGAAGTCCGACGAGTTCGCGACGCTGTCGGCGATCGCCGCGGGTGGCCCCTTGCCCTGACGGGTCACACCCACGCGTACACTGTGGCAGGTTGGTGTCGATGTGCGTCGGCACCACCTGCCACAGCTGTTTCTCCAGGTGTTTACGGAAGGGCGTTTCGACTCGTGACTGTGCAAGGTGCACTCGACATCGGATTGATCGTGACCAGCGTGCTGCTGATCGTGCTCGTCCTGCTGCACCGCGGCAAGGGTGGCGGTCTGTCGTCCCTGTTCGGCGGCGGTGTCCAGTCCAGCCTGTCGGGTTCGAGTGTCGTCGAACGCAACCTCGACCGGCTGACCATCTTCGTCGGCCTCATCTGGGTGATCTTCATCGTGGGCGTGGGAGTCGACATCAAACTTTCCTGAGCAACTTTCTGCTCTCGACCTCGGGCGACGCGTGAAACGCGTCGCCCGTCGCTTTCCCCGGGATGCCGGATACCCCTGATCTCGGGATACTTGACGGCATGAGTGAAACCGCCCCCGCACAGGGAGCCCCGGCATCGCGTCCGTCCATCTCGATCGTCGACCACATCGTCGTCGACGACGAGGGCCGTGCACTCACCGAACCATTGCGTGAGGACATTCGTCTGCTCGGCGGAATCCTCGGCGAGGTCGTCGCCGAGCATTCCGGCACCGATGTCTTCGATCTCGTCGAATCCGCTCGGGTGGCCGCATTCGGCGTGCGTCGCAACGAGATCGACCGCAGCGAACTCGCGGACATGTTCGTCGATCTCGACGTGACCACCGCGGTGCCCGTCATCCGCGCCTTCAGCCATTTCGCGCTGCTGGCCAACCTGGCCGAGGACATCCATCGCGAACGTCGCCGTGCCATCCATGTGCGGGCCGGTGACCCGCCGCAGAAGTCCAGCCTGGCGGCGACCTATCGTCAGCTCGCCGACGCTGGACTCGGTGACGAGGAGGTCGGCAGGGCGCTCGCCGACGCCAACGTCGTCCCGGTCATCACCGCACACCCCACCGAGACGCGGCGCCGCACCGTGTTCGAGGCGCAGAACCGGATCACCGAGCTGATGCGTTTCCGCGGCCGCACCGAGTTGACGCCCGACGAGGACGCCGAGGTCACCGAGGCGATCCGGCGCCAGATCCTCACGCTGTGGCAGACGGCGCTCATCCGCCTCGAACGACTCACCATCCAGGACGAGATCCGTTCCGGCCTGCGGTATTACGACGCCTCGTTCTTCGACGTGGTGCCGGCGATCAACACCTCGGTGCGCGCCGCGCTGCGGTCGGCGTACCCGGAGGCGGGTCTCGCCGACGAGCCGATGATCCGCATGGGGTCCTGGATCGGCGGCGACCGGGACGGCAACCCGTTCGTGACCGCCGAGGTCGTCACCCTGGCGGCGACCCTGGCTGCCGAGACCGCGGTCGGACACCACCTCGCCGAACTCGAGAACCTGGCGCAGGAGCTGAGCATGTCGGCGCGACTGATCACCGGCACCGAGCCGCTGCTGGAACTTGCCGGCGCCGATGCCGACGATCCGGGCGCCGACGAACCGTTTCGGCTCGCGTTGCGGCACATCCGATCCCGTCTCGCTGCGACCGCGCGGGGTATGTTCGACGACGACTTCCTCTCCTCGAGCGATCTGTTCCTCGTCGACGGCAAGCCGCCCTACGACCACGCGTCGGAACTCCTCGCCGACCTGGACGTCATCGACGCCGCGCTGCGGGTCAACAACGACGCCACCATCGCCGACGACCGCCTCCAGTCCCTCCGGGAGTCGGTGCGCACCTTCGGTTTCCATCTGTCCGGACTCGACATGCGGCAGAACTCCGACATGCACGAGGAGGTCGTCGCCGAACTCCTGGCGTGGGCCGGCGTGCACGCCGACTACGCCTCGCTGGGCGAGGAGGAGCGCGTCGAGATCCTGTCCGCCGAGCTGCAGCGCCGCCGGCCGCTGACCAGTCGCGACGCGGAACTGAGCGAACTGGCGACCAAGGAGCTCGGGATCGTGCGGGCGGCGGCGAAGGCGGTCGCGACGTTCGGTCCGGAGGCGGTGCCCAACTACATCATCAGCATGTGCACCTCGGTGAGTGACATGCTCGAGGCCCTCATCTTGCTGAAGGAGGCCGGACTCTACGACCCCGGTGCTGCGGGCGAGAACACGCCGCGCTCGAGCGTCCGCGTCGTGCCGCTGTTCGAGACGATCGAGGATCTGCAGCAGGGCGCCACGACGCTGCTCGCCGTTCTCGACGTGCCGTTCTACCGGGCGCTCGTGGAGTACCAGAACGGCATGCAGGAGATCATGCTCGGCTACTCCGACTCCAACAAGGACGGCGGCTACATGGCCGCCAACTGGGCGCTGTACCGCGCCGAACTCGACCTCGTCGAGGCGGCGTCGAAGTCGGGAATCCGGTTGCGGCTCTTCCATGGTCGCGGTGGCACCGTCGGCCGCGGTGGCGGTCCCAGCTACGACGCCATCCTCGCCCAGCCGCCGGGTGCGGTGCAGGGATCGCTGCGCATCACCGAGCAGGGCGAGATCATCGCCGCCAAGTACGCCGAACCGGTGACCGCCCGCCGCAACCTGGAGACGCTGCTGGCCGCGACCATCGAGTCGTCGCTGCTCGACGTCGAGGGCCTCGGCGACGAATCGGAGTCGGCCTACGAGATCATGGACGACATCGCCGCCAAGGCGCGCGCGGCGTACAGCCGGCTCGTGCACGAGACACCGGGATTCGTCGAGTACTTCACCACGTCGACGCCGCTGTCGGAGATCGGCGCCCTCAACATCGGCAGCCGCCCGGCATCGCGCAAGCAGACCGAGAAGATCTCGGATCTCCGCGCGATCCCGTGGGTGCTGTCGTGGACACAGTCACGAGTGATGCTGCCGGGCTGGTACGGCACCGGGTCCGCGTTCGAGGAGTGGGCCGGCGACGATCCCACCCGTCTCGAGGCACTACAGCGCTACTACGAGAAGTGGCCGTTCTTCCGCACCGTGATGTCCAACATGGCGCAGGTGCTGGCGAAGTCGGACATGGGTCTCGCCGAACGCTACGCACAGCTGGTTCCCGACGAGGAACTGCGCGACAAGGTGTTCGGCATGATCGTCGACGAACACGAGCGAACGATCGCCATGTGCGCCAAGATCACCGGCACCAACGACCTGCTGCACGACAACGCGGCCCTGAAACGCTCTGTCTACAACCGTTTCCCGTACCTCGAGCCGCTCAACCTGCTGCAGGTGGAGCTGCTGCGCCGGTTCCGTGCGGGCGAGGACACCCCGCTGGTGCGGCGCGGTATCCAGCTGACCATGAACGGTCTCGCGACGGCGCTGCGGAACAGCGGCTAGATCGCGCAGTGCTGGTGCGCGGCGTTGCCCTCGACGCCTGGTGAGACATGGTCGTGGAGGCGGATCGAGTGGTCATAGAACTCGTCCTCCATCGGCAGGTACGCGATCGGTTCCTCCTCGGCGGCGTGGCCGAGGCGGTCGGTCAAGGAGCGTTCCACGGCACCGACCGTCGACGGGTCGACGTCGTCGGCCTCGGTGATGAGATGCGGTCGCAGCGGCTGCATGCCGGTGTACCAGAGGGTTCCGTGCAGGATCGGCCACAGTACATCGTCGATGTGGCCGCTGATCCCGCGCGGTCCGAGGCTGGCGTGCCGGTCCCCGGCGGTCACGACCAGGAGCGCCCGCTTTCCGATGAGTCCGCCCCGGCCGTACTTGAGGAATCGTCCGGTCTCGGGGTCGGGGACGTCGTAGGCGAATCCGCTCTCGAAGACCCGGTCGAACCAGCCCTTGAGGATGGCAGGCATCCCGTACCACCAGAGCGGGAACTGCACGACGACAAGATCGGCGTCGGCGAGTTTCCGCTGTTCGGCGCGGACATCGGCCTGTCCGTCGTCGGTGACGAGGAGCGGGTCCCATCTCATCCGGTAGAGGTCGGATTCGGTGACCCGCCAGCCCTTTTCGCGTAACGCTGCGACGCCGACGTTCCGCAGGTGGCTGCTCAGGGAGGACTCATCGGGGTGGGCGAGCACCCACAGTGCATTGCCGCGCATGTGGCGTGCAACACCGCGCCGTCGGTGAATAATTCCTCAGCCGTAGTGGCAGACGTAACTGACGGCGTCGGTGACCTCGATGTCGAACGACGAATCACCCGGTACGGAGAACGAGTCGCCTGCGCCGTAGGAGGCCCAGTCCTCACTGCCGGCGAGCCGCACCCGGCAGGCGCCGCTGTGGAGCTCCATGACCTCGGGTGTACCGGTGCCGAAGTTCAGCGTCGCGGGCAGGATGACGCCCGCCGACTTGCGGGTGCCGTCGGCGAGATGGAACGTGTGGCTCACGCACTTGCCGTCGAAGTAGACGTTGGCACGCGGGTCGAGGGTCACGTTCGCGTACGTGGAGGATTCAGTCACGAGGACTGAGCCTAGCGACTCAGCTGTCGAGCTTGCTCGCCGCGTCCTCGTCGAGGAACCAGATGGTCTCGTCGGTGCCATGTGCACCGGCGCAGGGCCAGTCCGCCGGGTCGGCACCGTTGTGGGCGGCGGCGACGGCCTCGGCCTTGTCGCCACCGGCGACGAGGAACCACACGTTGCGCGACCGGTTGACCACCGGCAGCGTCAGGGTGATCCGACGCGGTGGCGGTTTGGGGGAGTCCTGCACGGCGACAACGGATTTCTCGGTCTCCGCGGTGGCGGCGGTGTGCGGGAAGAGGGAATTGATGTGGCCTTCGCCGCCCATGCCCAGCAGATGCAGGTCGAACTCGGGGGCGATGCCGTCCGCGGAGCGGGCGGCCAGAATCGCTGCGTAATCGGCTGCGGCGGACTCGATGTCGTCGCCGAACGGACCGTCGGACGGCGCCATGGGGAAGACCCGCGAGGGGTCCACCGGCACCTTGTCGAGTAGTGCCTCACGCGCCTGGCCGGAATTGCGTTCTGGGTCGTCGGCCGGCACGAAACGGTCGTCGCCCCAGTACAGGTCGACCCGCGACCAGTCGAGGGCGCCGCTGTCTGCGGCCAGGGTCGACAGGATGCCGATCCCGTTGCTGCCACCGGTCAGGACGATGCTCGCGACCCCGCGTTCGCCCTGCGCGCGCGTCACGAGGTCGACGAAGCGGGCAGCGGCGGTGTCGATCAGTTCCTGCTTGGACTCGAAGACCAGGGTCTCGATGGCCACGTCATTCACTCCTCGGCGTCAGATGCTGCGGAATCACTCTGCTGTGCGGCGTGCTCGACGGCGGCTCGCATGTCGGCGCGGAGAAGTGCCTCCTGCTCCGGGGAGATCCGCTCCACGTCGGTGACGCCCGCCAGTGCCCTGGCGTACACCTCGTCGACGTCGAGGCGGCGCAACTCCTCGGCGATGCACACGGGCAGCGAGCGCGGCGTCATCGCGATCTTGCCGTCCGGCTTACCGGGAGCGGTCAGGACCGCGTTGTTGGCCTCGTCGACGGCCAGGACGGTGTCGCCGTCGGTCCGGACCAGTCGGACCTCGAAGCTGCCGGTGAACCTGCGCGTCGGCACGCCCAGCGCCGACCGCAGCCAACCGGCGAGCAGGTCGATGGCCGGACTGCGATCGGGTCCGGTCACATCGACCTCGAGGACCGGGGTGAACGGAGGACGATCGAGTGCCGAGGCCAGGATCGCCCGCCACGGGGTGAGCTGGGTCCAGGCGATGTCGGTGTCACCGGGGGAGTACCCGGCCAGACGCCGTTTGAGGACGGTGTTGAGACCCGGGTCGCGGTTGGCGTCCATGATCCGGCGGCGGCCCAGCGTGCCGAGCGGATCGGATGCCGGCTTCGAGGGACCGATACTCGGCCACCAGGTGACCACCGGGGTGTCCGGCAGCAGGAAGGGGATCACCACTGCGTGTGCGTGGTCGGCCATGTCGCCGGCGAGCGACAGCACGATGACCTCCGACGCGCCGGCGTCGCCGCCGACGCGGATCTCGGCGTCCATCCGCGAACGCGCATGGCGGACACCGCGGGAGACGACGATGACGCGGCTGGGGTGCTCGCGACTCGCGGCGATCGCGGCCTCGATGGCGCCCTCGGTCGGTTCGTCGTGTTCGGCACAGACGACCAGCGTCAGCACACGACCGTTGTTGACCGAACCCTCGGTCTCGTGGAGGTTGACCAGTCGCTTGGCGACCTCCCGGCTCGTCGTGTCAGGCAGGTTGACGATCATGGACGCCTCCACTGTCGGCCGTGGCGCGCGAGCATCTCATCGGCGGATGCCGGTCCCCACGTTCCCGCCTCGTACGCATCGGGTCGACCGTTCTCGGCCCAGTGGTCCAGCACGGGGTCCAGGATCTTCCAAGACAATTCGACTTCCTCGTTGACGGGGAAGAGGGACGGTTCACCGAGCAGCACGTCCAGGATCAGCCGTTCGTAGGCTTCCGGGGACGCCTCGGTGAACGCGGTGCCGTAACTGAAGTCCATGTTCACGTCGCGGACTTCCATGCTCGTCGCGGGCACTTTGGAGCCGAAGCGGAGCGTCATGCCCTCGTCGGGCTGGACGCGTATGACCAGCACGTTCTGGCTGAGTTCCTCGGTCATCGTCTGGTCGAAGGGCAGATGCGGCGCGCGCTTGAAGACCAGCGCGATCTCGGTCACGCGACGACCGAGGCGCTTGCCGGTGCGTAGGTAGAAGGGGACACCCGCCCAGCGCCGCGAGTCGACCTCGAGAGCGATCGCGGCGAAGGTCTCGGTCGTGGAGTCCTTGGCGAATCCGGATTCCTCTTTGAGGCCGCGGACCTTCTCGCTGCCCTGCCAGCCCGCGGTGTACTGACCTCGGGCCGTGTTCTCCGACAGCGGCTCGATGTTGCGGGTCGCGGCGAGAACCTTGGCCTTCTCCGCCTGTAATTGCTTGGGCTCGAAGGAGATCGGCTCCTCCATCGCGACCAGGGCCATCAGCTGCAGCAGGTGGTTCTGGATGACGTCGCGTGCCGCGCCGATGCCGTCGTAGTAGCCGGCCCGGCCACCGAGGCCGATGTCCTCGGCCATGGTGATCTGGACATGGTCGACGTAGTGCGAACTCCACAGTGGATCGAACAGCTGGTTGGCGAAGCGTAGCGCCAGGATGTTCTGCACCGTCTCCTTGCCCAGGTAGTGGTCGATGCGGAACACCGACGACTCCGGGAAGACGTGGTTGACGATGGCGTTGAGCTCACGGGCCGACTCGAGGTCGTGACCGAAGGGCTTCTCGATGACGACCCGACGCCAGCTGTCGCCGGTCGGTGCCGCGAGCCCGCTGCGCTCGAGCTGTTCACACACCGTCGGGAATGCCCCGGGCGGGATCGACAGGTAGAAGGCGTGATTGCCGTCCGTACCGCGTTCGTTGTCGAGCGACTTGAGGGTGTCGCGCAGCTTGTCGAACGCGGCGTCGTCGTCGAAGTTGCCCTGTACGAAGCGGAAGCCCTCGGCGAGGCGCTCCCACACCTCCTCGCGGAAGCCCGTGCGGGCGTGTTCCCGCACGGCGTCGTGCACGACCGCCCCGAAGTCCTCGTCGGTCCAGTCCCGTCGGGCGAACCCGACGAGAGCGAACGACGGGGGGAGCAGGCCGCGGTTGGCGAGGTCGTAGACCGCGGGCATCAACTTCTTGCGTGCCAGGTCTCCGGTGACGCCGAAGATGACCAGACTGCACGGCCCCGCGATGCGGGGTAACCGTTTGTCCTGTGGGTCACGGAGGGGATTGGTCCAGGAATGGGGTCCCACTGCATCGGGTCCCACCGAATCCTCGCCGACGGCCACGGTCGGATCAGCCCTTGATCGCTGCGGACAGTTGCTCGGCGGTCGCGTTGAGCAGGTCGTTCCAGGCGTCCTCGAACTTGCTCACGCCCTCCTCCTCGAGAACCGTGAAGACGTCGACGGTGTCGACGCCAACTGCCGAGAGCTTGTCGAAGACCTCCTGGGACTCCTGCGCGAGGCCGACGACCGAGCCGGTGTTGACCCAGCCGTGGTCGGCAAAGGCATCCATCGTCTTGCCCGGCATGGTGTTGACCGTGTTGGGCGCGACGAGCTCGCTGACGTACAGGGTGTCGGGGTAGTCCGGGTTCTTCACGCCGGTCGACGCCCAGAGGGCGCGCTGCGGGCGGGCGCCGTGGGCGAGTAGATCGGGGAAGCGCGACTCGACCTCGAACACCTGCTGGTAGGCCGAGTAGGCCAGGCGGGCGTTGGCCAGTGCGGCCTTGCCCTTGAGCTCCACCGCCTCCGGGGTGCCGATGGCGTCGAGGCGCTTGTCGATCTCGGTGTCGACGCGCGAGACGAAGAAGGACGCCACCGAGTGGATGTCGGACAGGTCGTGGCCGGCTTCCGCGGCGGCGTCGAGGCCGTCGAGGTAGGCGTCCATGACCTCCTTGTAGCGCTCCACCGAGAAGATCAGTGTCACGTTGACGCTGATTCCCTCGGCGATGACCTTGGTGATCGCGGGGAGCCCGGCCTTGGTGGCCGGGATCTTGATCAGCAGGTTCGGGCGGTCGACGATCTTCCACAGCTCGATCGCCTGGGCGACCGTGCCGTCGGTGTCGTGGGCCAGGCGGGGATCGACCTCGATCGACACCCGGCCGTCGACGCCGTCGGACTCCTCGTACACCGGCGCGAGCACGTCGCAGGCGTTGCGGACGTCGTCGGTGGTCACCGTGCGAATGGTGCCGTCGACGTCGGTGCCGCGCGCCGCCAGCTCGGTGACCTGCGCGTTGTAGGCGGTGCCCTTCGACAGTGCGGCCTGGAAGATCGACGGGTTGGTGGTCACGCCGACCACCGACTTGGTCGCGATCAGTTCCGCCAGGTCGCCGGAGCTGATCAGGTCACGGGACAGGTCGTCCAGCCACACCGAGACACCGGCGGCGGACAGTTCGGCGAGCTTCTCGTTCTGGGTCACGATTTCTCTCCTTGGGTTGATCAGCCGGCGACGACGCGCTCGGCGGCCGAGGTCACGGCCTCTGCGGTGATCCCGAACTTGGTGAAGAGCACCTTGTAATCGGCCGACGCACCGAAGTGCTCGATGCTGACGATCTCGCCACCCGCGCCGACGATGCGGTACCACGGCATCGCGATGCCGGCCTCGACGGCGACACGCGGAACCGACGGCGGGAGGACGTGGTCCTGGTACCCCTTGGGCTGCTCGTCGAACCACTCGACACACGGCATCGACACGACGCGGGCCTTGATTCCCTTGTCTGCCAGCGCCTTCTGCGCCTCGACGGCCAGGTACACCTCGGAACCGGTACCGATGAGCACGACCTGCGGGTCGCCCTCGGAGTCACTGAGGATGTAGCCGCCGTTGGCGACGCCCTGCGCCGAGGTGCCCTCGAGGATCGGGAGGTTCTGGCGGGTGAGCGCCAGGCCGACCGGGTGGTTGCGACGGGTCAGCAGGTGCGCCCAGGCGTAGGCGGTCTCGTTCGCGTCGGCGGGACGCACGACGTCGAGGTTCGGAATCGCACGCAGTGCGGCCAGGTGCTCGATCGGCTGGTGGGTCGGGCCGTCCTCGCCGAGACCGATCGAGTCGTGGGTCCAGACGTAGATAGGGTCGATCTCCATCAGCGCGGCCAGGCGGACGGCCGGACGCATGTAGTCGGCGAACTGCAGGAAGGTGCCGCCGTAGGCGCGGGTCGGTCCGTGCAGGGCGATGCCCGACAGGATCGAACCCATCGCGTGCTCGCGGACACCGAAGTGGAGGGTGCGTCCGTACGGGTTGGCCGACCACTTCTTGGTGCTGATCGACGTGGGGCCGAACGAGGGCTCGCCGTCCATCGTGGTGTTGTTCGAACCGGCGAGGTCGGCGGAACCGCCCCACAGCTCGGGCAGGACGGGCGCGAGGGCGCCGAGCACCTTGCCCGAGGCGCTGCGCGTCGCCACGTCCTTGTCGCCGACGTTCCAGGTCGGCAGGTTCTCGGTCCAGCCCTCGGGGAGCTCGTGAGCGGTCAGGCGGTCGAAGAGCGCCTTCTGCTCGGGGTTCTTCTCGGCCCACGCGTCGAAGGAGGCGGTCCAGGCCTTGCGCTGCTCCGCCCCCCGCTCGACGAGCTTGCGGGTGTGCGCGATGACCTCGTCGGTGACCTCGAAGTTCTTCTCCGGGTCGAAGCCGAGGACCTTCTTGGTCGCGGCAACCTCATCCTCGCCGAGAGCGGCGCCGTGGGCCATGCCGGTGTTCATCATGTTGGGGGCCGGGTAGCCGATGATGGTGCGCAGACAGATGATCGACGGACGGTCGACGACCTCCTGGGCGGCCTTGATCGCGGCCTCGATGGCGACGACGTCCTCGCCGCCCTCGACGGTCTGCACGTGCCAGCCATAGGCCTCGTAGCGCTTGGCGACATCCTCGGACAGGGCGATGTCGGTGTCGTCCTCGATCGAGATCTGGTTCTGGTCGTAGAACACGATCAGGTTGCCGAGCTGCTGCGTGCCGGCGAGCGAGCTGGCCTCGGAGGTCACACCCTCCTCGATGTCACCGTCGGAGGCGACCACGTAGATGTAGTGGTCGAACGGACTCTCGCCGACGCCGGCGTCCGGGTCGAACAGGCCGCGTTCGCGCCGGGCGGCCATCGCCATGCCGACCGACGAGGCGAGACCCTGGCCCAGTGGGCCGGTGGTGATCTCCACGCCGCGGGTGTGGCGGAACTCCGGGTGGCCGGGGGTCAGCGAATCCCAGGTGCGCAGCGCCTCGATGTCGGAGAGCTCGAGACCGAAGCCGCCCAGGTAGAGCTGGATGTAGAGGGTCAGGCTCGAATGTCCGCAGGACAGCACGAAGCGGTCGCGGCCGGCCCAGTCGGTGTCGGTGGGGTCGTGCCGCATCACACGCTGGAACAGCGTGTAGGCCAGCGGCGCGAGGCTCATCGCGGTGCCGGGATGACCGCTGCCGCACTTCTGCACCGCGTCGGCGGCCAGGAGGCGGGCCGTGTCCACGGCCCGGGTGTCGAGGTCGCTCCAGTCGTCCGGATGGCGGGGGGTGGTCAGTGCGCGGATCTCATCTGTGTCGGCCACGATGGTGATTGTCTCCTGTGCCTGCTCGGTTTTCGGCGCGTTCGGGTCCAGAGTAATCGGCTGCGACGGCGCCCCGCGCGCCGACCGAAAGTTACCCGCCGGTTCGCCGATCGTCGCCGGTCACGGGCCCCGCCACGACGCGATTCACGGTTCGCAAAGGCAAACGTCTACCATGCTCTGTAGTAGCCCGCGGCGATCTGTGCGGGCGGACGAGGAGTGTTCGTGAGGATAGGGGAGCGTGTGAGCGGAGACCATCCCGCCGCATCCCACTCGACCGACACCGCATCACAGCAGGTTTCGACCGAGCCGGTCATGCCGGCGGATCTGACGTGGGCCGGACGTGTGCGCGCGACGGTGCTTGCGTATGTCGCGCTGACCAAGCCGCGGGTCATCGAGCTGCTGCTGGTTGCGACGATCCCGGTGATGCTGCAGGCCGATCGCGGTCACGTGGACATCGCGGTCATCGCTTTCACCCTGATCGGTGGATGGCTCGGCGCCGGCAGCGCGAACACCCTCAACATGGTGGTCGACGCCGACATCGACAAGAAGATGAAGCGCACCGAGCGGCGCCCCCTGGCCCGTCGGGCCGTCGCCACGCGCAGCGCGCTGATCTTCGGCCTGGTGCTCTGGGCTGCATCGTTCGCGGTGCTGTACTTCGCGGCGAATCTGCTGTCGTCCCTGCTCGTCTCGGCGACGATCATCTTCTACGTCGGCGTCTACACGATGATCCTCAAGCGCCGCACCTGGCAGAACGTGGTGTGGGGCGGTGCCGCCGGTTGCATGCCGACGCTGGTCGGCTGGGCGGCCGTCACCGGGTCCATCAGCTGGCAGCCGATCGTGCTCTTCCTGGTCATCTTCTTCTGGACTCCGCCGCACACCTGGGCGCTCGCGATGCGCTACAAGGAGGACTACAAGGCGGCCGGCGTGCCGATGCTCCCGGTCATCGCGACCGAGGAACGCGTCACCCGTCAGATGCTCATCTACACCTGGCTGACCGTCATCACCTCGCTCACCCTGATCCCGGCGACGAGCTGGATCTACACCGTGATCGCCCTGGTCGCCGGCGCTTGGTTCCTGGAGCGGGTCACCAAGCTCTACCGCGACACCAAACGCGGTGCCGAGGTGAAGCCCCTCAAGGTGTTCCTGCAGTCCAACGAGTACCTGGCGATCGTCTTCTGCGGCCTCGCGATCGACGCGGTCGTCGGCATGCAGACGATCTCCTCGTACTTCTGACCTCGTACCGCTGACCTCGTACCGCTGATCTGAGCCGTCTGTCGCGTCAGGAATCGGTGGGCAGCAGCACGGTCGCACCCGTGGTCTTGCGCGCCTCGAGGTCCGCATGGGCCTGCGCGGCGTCGGCCAGCCGGTATCGCTGCCCCACCCGCACGTCCACGTCGCCGTCGCCGATCGCCTCGAAGTACTCACTCGCGCGCCAGTTCAGTTCCTCTGGCGTCGCGGTGAAATGCGCCAGCGTGGGTCGGGTCACCGACAACGAACCGGCCGGGTTGAGGCGCTGCAGATCGAATGGCGGCACCGGTCCGCTCGAGGCGCCGAACAGCACGACGATGCCGCGTACGGCGGTGGCGGCCAGCGACTGCTCGAAGGTGTCCGCGCCGACCCCGTCATAGACGACCGGTACGCCGCGGCCGTCGGTCAGCTCCCGGACGCGCGCGGCCAGGTCGTCGGTGTAACGCAGCACGTGGTCGGCTCCGGCCTCGCGGGACAGCTCTTCCTTCTCCTCGGAGGACACCGTCGTGATGACCCGCAACCCGTGGCGCTTGGCCATCTGGGTGAGGATCAGCCCCACCCCGCCGGCCCCGGCGTGGATCAGGATCGTGTCCTCGGGATGCGGGTGGGCGCTCCCGTCCAGGAGGTAGTGGGCGGTGAGCCCGCGGAGTAGCGACGACCCGGCGACCGCGTCGTCGATCCCGTCGGGGACCACGACAGCCTTCGAGGCGGGCACTGCCACGAGTTCGGCGTACGACGCGGGCGCGGCGCACCATGCGACCCGCTGACCGACCTCGAGACCGGACACCTCGGAACCCAGGGAGACGATCTCACCGGCACCCTCGGTGCCCGGGATGTACGGCGGGGTCGACGGGTAGAGCCCACGCCGGAGATAGGTGTCGATGTAGTTGACGCCCACCGCCGAGGTCCGGACGATCACCTCGTCGGGTGCCGGTATCGGGTCGTCGACGGTTCCGAAGGTCAGGACGTCCGGACCGCCGTGGCGGGTCACCTGTATCGCGCGCACGACACCCGTTGTACACGGCGAGCACGCCGGATGTGTTGCGCATCCCGCTATCGGGATCGGCACGGGCCCACCGGTATGCTGAGCGTCATGACTGACAGTGCCGCCACCGACACCACAGCCACGCCGACCGTCCGGGCCCCGGGCGATGTCGTCGCCTCGGTGAAGAAGTTCGTCGCCCGCGAGGGCGGCAGCGCCAAGGTCGTCTTGCAGGCGATCGGTGCGGCCGGTGTCCGGATCACTCTCGTCGGTGATGCGGGGGGTGTCCTCGGTGACCGCGTCGTCGCCGACCTCGCGACCGCGCAGGCCGTCGTCGACGCCGTCGACGGACTCGAGATCGCCGAGTGGGACCGCGATCTCACTTCGGAGACCACCGTCAAGCCGTCGCACTACCGCAAGATGGCCGGCTGGGTGGCCCGCCAGAAGCGCTTCCCCAAGGCGCGCAACCGCGCGATCCTCTGACCCGTAGACCAGAAACGACCCCCGGCGTGATCGCCGGGGGTCGTTTCTCGTTCGTGGCTCCGTCTGGTCAGGCCGCGTCGACGCGCGGCTGGTCGGTGGCCCGGGCGACCAGCACCTGCCAGGTGGCTCCGATGAGCAGCAGCGCACTGCCGAACATGTGCGCGATGACCAGCGCGACGGGCAGATCGGTGAAGTACTGGACGAAACCGATCACGCCCTGCAGGGCGAGCAGGCCCACGAAGACCTGTGCCGAGCGCTGTTGGGGACGCGCGAAGACACGGGCATAGACGAGAGCGGCCAGACCCAGACCGACGAGGACGAACACCGCATCGGCGTGGAGCTGAGTGGCGTTGTCGGGGTCCAGTCCGTTGCGCGGCGCGTCCACGTCGCCGGCGTGCGGGCCGGAACCGGTGACCACCGTGCCGAGGTAGATCGTCACCCAGGTGACCGCATATAGCAGCCACGCCAGGTAGATACCCAGTCGGCGGGTCGCCATCCCCGGCGTGTCGGTGTCTGCGGGGGCGGGCTCGGTGGGAGTCGGGTACGGGCGCATCCGGAAGACCAGTACGGTCGCCGCCGACACCAGGATCATCGACAGGATGAAGTGCAGCGCCACGACCCACGGGTTGAGGTCGGTGAGGACGGTGATGCCCCCGATCACGCCCTGGAACGGGATGCCGAGCGCGATCAGGGTGACGAGCCACTTGTCGCGCCGTGCCGATCCGGCGTAGCGGAGCACGGCGATCCAGGTGGCGATCGCGATGATGATCAGCACCCACGTCAGCATCCGGTTGCCGAACTCGATCGCGCCGTGGATGCCGAGTTCGCCGTGCGGGACGAAGGAGTCGTCGGTGCAGCGCGGCCAGGTCGGGCAGCCGAGTCCCGAACCCGTGACGCGCACGGCGCCGCCGGTGGCGACGATGCCCACGTTGGAGACGAGCAGCGCGATCGCCCAGCGGTGCACGAAGCGGATCGTCGGCCGGCCGAATCCCGGGATGGATCGCCAGAACCCGCTCATCCGCCGGTTGCCGCGCTGGTCGGGGGTCGCCCGGTCGGGGTCCGCCCCGTCGGGTCGTGTCGAAGTCTGCGACGTCGTCATCGGAATCGGAACCACCTCACTGCCAAGGTGCCGGCCACCGCGGCCCACACCAGCAAGACACCCACCCCGAAGGCGTCGAACGAACCACGTGCGGCCATCTCGAGGGCCTCACTGAGCGCACCCGAGGGGATGCACCGTGCCAGGGTGTGCACGGCGCCGGGAACGTTGGAGTCGACCACCACGAGGCTGCCGAGTCCGATGAAGGCGAACCAGAGCAGGTTCGCCAGGGCAAGGACGACCTCCGCCTTCAGCGTGCCGCCGAGGAGCAGCCCGAGCGCCGCGAAGCAGGCGGTGCCGATGACGATCACCAGCGCGCCGATGAGCAGTCCGATCGCGTCGGGCCGCCACCCGAAGGCGAATCCGATGGCGCCGAGGATGACCGACTGCAGGGCCACCACGATCAGCACCGCCACCGACTTGCCGACGATGATGCCCCACCGGGGAATCGGCGTGGCGCCCAGTCGTTTCAGGGCCCCGTACCGGCGGTCGAAGCCGACGGCGATGGCCTGGCCGGTGAAGGCGGTCGACATCACGGCGACCGTGAGGATCGCGGGGACGAAGAGCGTGGCGCGCTCGGCCGGGCCGTCGCCGAAGGTCGTGTTGATCGGAAGCAGACACAACCCGATGAGCAGGGTGATCGGGATGAACATCGTGAGTAGCAGTTGCTCACCGTTGCGGAGCAGGAGTTTGAGCTCGAGCGTCGACTGCGCGGCGATCATCGCCAGTAGGGATGCCGGACGCGGCGCCGGACGGAACATGCCGTCGGGGAAGAGTCCGGTGCCGGGGGCGGGGGAGTTCACTGCGGGGGAGTTCACGGTCGTAGTGCCCGTCCGGTCAGGTCGAGGAAAACGTCTTCGAGACTGCGGGTCTCGACACGGAGGTCGGTGGCGAGGACATTGATCTTCGCGCACCACGCGGTCACCGTGGCGAGGACCTGCGGGGTCATCGGGCCGATGACGAGGTACGAGCCGGGGTTCGCCTCGGTGCAGTGGTAACCCTCGGGCAGAGCGAGCATGAGCATCGAGAGGTCGAGGCCGCGTGGCGCGGTGAACCGCAACTCGTTCTCGGCACCGCTGCTGGTGAGGTCGGCGGGGGTTCCGGCGGCGACCGCGCGGCCGTGATCGATGATCACGACCTGGTCGGCGAGTTCCTCCGCCTCGTCCATCAGGTGGGTGGTGAGCAGGACGGACACCCCGTCGGTGCGGAGCCGGTCGACCAGTTCCCAGACGACGAGACGCGCGTGGGCGTCGAGGCCGGCGGTCGGCTCGTCGAGGAACACGAGTTCGGGACGGCCGACGATCGCGCAGGCGAGCGCGAGGCGCTGCTGTTGTCCGCCGGAGAGGCGTCGGTACGACGTGCGCCGGACGTCGCCGAGACCGAGTGCGTCGATGAGGAATTCGGGGTCGATCGGGTCGGCCGAGTAGGCGGCGACGAGCCGCAGCATCTCCTCGGCGCGGGCACCCGGGTACGCGCCGCCGCCCTGCAGCATCACGCCGACGCGGCGTCGGAGGGCGTCGTTGTCGACGATCGGGTCGAGTCCGAGAACCCGGACGGTGCCGGCGTCGGGGGCGGTGAACCCCTCGCAGATCTCGACGGTGGTGGTCTTGCCCGCACCGTTCGGTCCGAGGAGGGCGAGGATCTGTCCGCGCTCGACGGTCAGATCGAGTCGATCGACGGCGGTTCGGCCGCCGAAGGCCTTGACCAGCCCGCGTACTTCGACCGCGGGGGACGCGACGGGGTCGCTCGGCGGACGATCGTTCATTCGATCGTCATCGTTGATCTGCCGAGGGGTCGTGCTGCGCACACAGGTCAGACTATGCGCTCGGACCCCGTGGACGAAAAACGCCGTTCGCGGGTGCGGTGGGGGGTCGTCATGGCGTCGGGGCGTTCTCGGCGGGTTCCGGGGAGTCTTCCGATGCCCCGGTTCTGCGACGACGCCATCGACGCGGCGAACGGTCCTCGAAGAAGAGGGCAGTGAGCGCTGCGACCATGATCACACCGGCCAGAAGGCCCTGTGCGAGAACGACTCCGCTGGTGTTGGAGCTCGTGGGCATCACCACGATCGCGATGATCGCCGACGCGGCGATGGTCGAGATCCGGAACCACGCACCGGTCGCCCAGGCCGCGAGGGGGATCACGGCCCAGAGCAGGTACCAGGCCTGGACGAACGGAAAGAACAGGATGAATGTGGCCATCGACACACCGAGTGCGCCGAGTGGGTGGAGGCGTCCGCCGAGGGTTGCGAGCATCCACCGGATGATGAACAGACCAGCGACGAGCTGACCCACCGGACGCGCGACCTCGAGGATCGCCTGGGTGTGTTCGCCGAGTCCGAGGGTCACGCCGATTCGTCCGGTGGTCACACCGAGCAGGGTCGGCATCGACATCCACGACCGTACGATCTCGCCGGTCGACAGCGTGCCCGTCCAGCCGAATCCGAGCCCGGTCCCCAGCGAGATGCCGACCATCACGATGCCGAGCACCAACGCATAGAACGCGGCGGAGACGCAGAGGGCGTACACAGACCATCGAGATCGGATCCACCATTCGCGGATCGGCGCGTGCCGGAGGGCCGGCAGCGTGGCGCCCCAGCGCATGGCCAAGGCGATCCCGACGAACCCGAGCGCGAGCAGGGAGGCGACCTTGATCATCGCGGACGCCGCTATCACCGCGCCGCCGGCGATCAGGATCCACCCGGCTCTCGTGGGTATCAGTGTTCCCGGCTTCCGTAGCCGGTCGGCACCGTAGATGGCGCGGAAGCTCAGTTCGAGGCCCACGAGCATCAGACCGAGCATGAGGGCCTCGTTGTGGATGCCGCCCACCAGATGCAGGATCACGAGCGGGTTCATCGCACCGAGCCACAGGGCGGCGACCGAGGACACCCCGCAGCGTTTCGCCAGGCGCGGCAACGCCCACACGATCAGCGCGACACCGAGCAGCGCGACGACACGGTGCAGGAAGATCGCGGCGGTGATGTTCGCGCCGGTCACCTTGGTGATGCCCTCGCCGATCCAGAGGAACAGCGGTCCATAGGGTGCCGGGGTGTCCCGCCACAGGTTGGGCACCGATCGCGTCAGGATGTGGTCGACGCCGAGACCTCGTACCGGACTGACGGAGTAGGGGTCCATGTCCCGGTACGCGATGGCACTCTGAGCGAGGTAGGAGTAGACGTCCTTGCTGAGCAGTGGGGGAGCCAGCACGATCGGCGTGATCCACAGCATGAGGGTGCGGTCGGCCTGACGCCGGCTCATCCGGCGTTCCGGGCTGCGTCCGTGCCGGACCTCGACGCTGAGCCGGCCCACCGCGAAACGACCGATCAGCAGCCACGCGACCACCAGGGTGATGGTGCCGCCGATGGAGAGCGCGAGTGCGGTGCCGAACATCCGGGACGGCAGCGACAGCACACGCATGCCGGCCACCGGGTTCTGCAGCACCGGGACGGCGCCGGTGCCGAGTGCACCGATGAGGATCAGGACGGAGCCGGTGGCGCCGAAGAGCTTGATGCGGCGGAGGCGACGGGTCTCCGCGGCGTTGAGGGGGCCGACCTCGCGTTCGTCGTCGTGTAGGCGGGCGACGGTCTTTCCGTAGTCGCCGCGCTGCTCGGTGGCGTCGGCGTCGGGTTCGACCGGGCGATGTTTACGCAGACCGAGGTAGTCCAGCACGGTGAGCAGGTGATTCCACACGAGTCCGAAGAAGTCCGGCACACGGCGGCCAGCTGTGGTTTCGGGCACACGACGACTGTAATCGTCGGCAGCCGATACCTCGCGACCACCCTTTATCCGGACAATCGAGACACCGTGCCGGGATTTTCGTCGCTTCGCTAAGGGCACCCTTGCTGGCAGCGTGGAATCAATTACGTCACACTCGTGTTGTGAAAACCATGCGGAACGATGTTGTGCTGCCCTCGGGCAGCGGCGATGCCGTGCCCTCCGCTGGTACGGCAAGCCCCCAGCCGACCGCCGGTGCCGAACAGCACGACGGTCAGACGCGTGATGCCGTGGTGAACCTGCTCGTCGAGGACGGCCCGCTGACCGCGGGTGAGATCGGCGAGCGTCTCGGCATCTCCGCCGCCGGCGTGCGTCGTCACCTCGACGCGCTCGAGAGCGCCGGGGACATCGAGGTCGCCTCCACCGGGTTCGGTCAGCGTCGAGGTCGTGGACGCGGTCGCCCGGCGAAATGGTTCCAGCTCACGCCGGAGGGGCGGGGCAAGATGCGCCACGCCTACGATGACCTCGCCGGTGCCGCGATGCGCAAGCTCCGCGATCTCGGCGGCCACGACGCCGTCGCCGAGTTCGCGCGGGAACGCGTCGAACGGATCGTCGCCGACGTGTCCCCGAGCACCGACCCGGTCACGGTCGCCGACACGGTCGAGGAGATCGCCGACGCGCTGACCAGTGCGGGATACGCGACCAACACCCGGCAGGTCGGCAACGGCATGCAGATCTGCCAGCACCACTGCCCGGTGGCGCACGTCGCCACCGAGTTCCCCGAACTCTGTGAGGCCGAGACCGCGGTCTTCACCGAACTGCTCGGTACGCACGTGCAGCGCCTGGCCACCATCGCCAACGGTGACTGCGCCTGCACCACTCACGTACCGATCCATCCGCCGCCGGAGTCTTCACCGTCTTCCCGGCACGGGACCTCACAGACACTGCCCACGACAACCCGAAAGGCCACGCGATGACCGTCACCGATCCGGCCGCCACCACGCCGACCGCCCCGGCTCCCCTCACGCAGGAAGAGACGATTGCCGCTCTCGGCAAGTACGGCTACGGCTGGGCCGACTCCGACGTGGCCGGCGCCAGCGCCAAGCGCGGGCTGTCCCCGGCGGTCGTCGCCGACATCTCGGCCAAGAAGAGCGAGCCCGAGTGGATGCTCGAGCAGCGCCTCAAGGCACTGAAGATCTTCGACAAGAAGCCGATGCCGCACTGGGGCGCCGGACTCGAGGGCATCGACTTCGACAACATCAAGTACTTTGTGCGGTCCAGTGAGAAGCAGGCCGCCACGTGGGAAGACCTGCCCGAGGACATCAAGAACACCTACGACAAGCTCGGCATCCCGGAGGCGGAGAAGCAGCGCCTGGTTTCCGGTGTCGCCGCCCAGTACGAGTCCGAGGTCGTCTACCACTCGATCCGCGAGGACCTCGAGAAGCAGGGCGTGATCTTCCTCGACACGGACACCGCGCTCAAGGAGCACCCGGAGATCTTCCAGGAGTACTTCGGCTCGGTCATCCCGGCCGGCGACAACAAGTTCTCCGCGCTGAACACCGCGGTCTGGTCCGGTGGCTCGTTCATCTACGTCCCGCCGGGTGTCCACGTCGACATCCCGCTGCAGGCCTACTTCCGGATCAACACCGAGAACATGGGCCAGTTCGAGCGCACGCTGATCATCGTCGACGAGGGTGCGTACGTGCACTACGTCGAGGGTTGTACCGCGCCGATCTACAAGACCGACTCGCTGCACTCCGCGGTCGTTGAGATCATCGTGAAGAAGGGCGGCCGCTGCCGCTACACGACCATCCAGAACTGGTCGAACAACGTCTACAACCTGGTGACCAAGCGCGCCAAGGCCGAGGCCGGCGCCACCATGGAGTGGGTCGACGGCAACATCGGCTCGAAGGTCACCATGAAGTACCCGGCGGTCTGGCTCACCGGTGAGCACGCGAAGGGCGAGGTTCTCTCGGTCGCCTTCGCGGGTCCCGGCCAGCACCAGGACACCGGTTCCAAGATGGTCCACCTGGCCCCGAACACCTCGAGCAACATCATCTCGAAGTCGGTGGCCCGTGGTGGTGGCCGCGCGTCCTACCGCGGCCTGATCAAGGTCAACAACGGAGCGCACGGCAGCCGTTCGACGGTGAAATGCGATGCGCTGCTGGTCGACACCATCTCCCGCAGTGATACCTACCCCTACGTCGACATCCGCGAGGACGACGTCACGATGGGGCACGAGGCGACCGTCTCGAAGGTCAGTGACGATCAGCTCTTCTACCTGATGAGCCGTGGCCTGACCGAGGACGAGGCGATGGCCATGGTGGTCCGCGGCTTCGTCGAGCCGATCGCCAAGGAACTCCCGATGGAATACGCGCTCGAGCTCAACCGCCTGATCGAGCTTCAGATGGAAGGAGCCGTCGGCTGATGGCCGATCCGACACTCCCGGTCACCACACCGGGCTCGCATTCGCCTGTCGTCAACAAGGGTGAGCTGTTCACCTCGTTCGACGTCAACGCCTTCGAGGTTCCCAGCCCTCGCGAAGAGGCCTGGCGCTTCACCCCGTTCCGCCGCCTGCGCGGTCTGCACGACGGTTCCGCACAGCGGACCGCCGAGGCGACCGTGGAGGTGACCGTCGCCGGGAACGAAGTGAGCGGGACGAATTCCAACGGAGCGTCCGAGGGCGTCAGGGTCGAGACCGTCGGTCGCGACGACGAGCGCCTCGGCCAGGGCGGCGTGCCCTTCGATCGGGTTGCCGCACAGGCATACTCGTCGTTCACGCAGGCCACGGTCGTCACCGTGGGCCGTGAGGTCGAGCTGTCCGAGCCGGTCACCATCACGGTCACCGGCCCCGGTGAGGGCGAGACCGCCTTCGGTCACACCCAGGTCCGCCTCGAGCCCTTCGCCCGCGCCGTCGTGGTGCTGGACCAGAAGGGCGGCGGAACCTTCGCCGAGAACGTCGAGTTCGTCGTCGGCGACAGCGCCGCGCTCACCGTCGTCAATGTGCACGACTGGGATGACGACGCGGTACACGTCGTCGCCCATCACGTGCGCACCGGTCGCGACGCCGTGGTCCGCCACTTCGCGGTCAGCTTCGGCGGCAACCTCGTCCGGCTCTCGCCGATCGTCCACTACGACGCGCCGGGCGGCGACGTCGAGATGTGGGGTCTGTACTTCGCCGACGCCGGACAGCATCTCGAGCAGCGTCTGCTCGTCGACCACAGCCAGCCCAACTGCCGCTCGAACGTGGTGTACAAGGGGGCGCTGCAGGGCGATACGAGCGGCGACCGGTCGCGTGAGGCGCACACGGTCTGGATCGGCGACGTGCTGATCCGCGCCGAAGCCGAGGGCACCGACACCTTCGAGCTCAACCGAAACCTGGTGCTCACCGACAACGCGCGCGCCGACTCGGTGCCGAATCTCGAGATCGAGACCGGCGAGATCGTCGGTGCCGGCCACGCCAGCGCCACCGGGCGTTTCGACGACGAGCAGCTGTTCTACCTGCAGGCTCGCGGCATCCCCGAGGATCAGGCACGCCGTCTGGTCATCCGCGGGTTCTTCGGCGAGGTGATCGCCAAGATCGGCGTGCCCGAGCTCCGCGAACGGCTGTCCGCCGCCGTCGAGCGCGAGCTCGAACTCTCCGGCGCCTGACCAGCGACCGCGCCCGACTCAAACCTCCCACAGCCTGTAAGAGAGAACTCAGAACATGACCACACTGGAAATCCGTGACCTGCATGTCGATGTCGCCCAGACCGACGCCGACGCCGAGCCCATCCACATCCTCAAGGGTGTCGACCTGACCGTGAAGTCCGGTGAGACACACGCGATCATGGGCCCCAACGGTTCGGGCAAGTCCACGCTGTCCTACGCCATCGCCGGTCACCCCAAGTACCAGGTGACCTCCGGTTCGATCACCCTCGACGGCGAGGACGTCCTGGAGATGAGCGTCGACGAGCGTGCGCGTGCCGGCCTGTTCCTGGCCATGCAGTACCCCGTCGAGGTGCCCGGTGTCTCGATGTCGAACTTCCTGCGCACCGCCGCCACCGCCGTCCGCGGCGAGGCGCCGAAGCTGCGTCACTGGGTCAAGGAGACCAAGGAGGCGATGACCGCTCTGGAGATCGATCCGTCGTTCTCCGAGCGCAGCGTCAACGAGGGCTTCTCCGGCGGCGAGAAGAAGCGTCACGAGATCCTCCAGCTCGATCTGCTCAAGCCGAAGATCGCCATCCTCGACGAGACCGACTCGGGCCTCGACGTCGACGCGCTGCGCGTCGTCAGCGAGGGCGTCAACCGGTACAAGGAGCGCGACAACGGCGGCGTCCTGCTGATCACGCACTACACGCGCATTCTCCGCTACATCAAGCCCGAGTTCGTCCACGTCTTCGTCAACGGACGCGTCGTCGAGTCCGGCGGCCCGGAACTGGCCGACGTGCTCGAGGAGAACGGCTACGAGCGCTTCACCTCGGCGGCCAAGGCCGGCTGAACCAACACCCCTGGAGGTGCACGTACGTGACACTCTCGCCTGAGACAACAACTGCGGCAGCCGCATTCGACGTGGAGGCGCTGCGCGCGGACTTCCCGATCCTGTCGCGCACCGTTCGCGACGAGAAGCCGTTGGTGTACCTCGACTCCGGGGCCACCTCGCAGCGTCCCGTTCAGGTTCTCGACGCCGAGCGGTACTTCCTGACGCACCACAATGCGGCGGTGCACCGGGGAGCCCACCAGCTCGCCGAAGAGGCCACCGACGCGTATGAGGATGCGCGCGAGGTCATCGCCGGGTTCGTCGGCGCGTCGTCGGATCAGCTGGTGTTCACCAAGAATGCCACCGAGGCACTCAACCTGGTGACCTACACGCTCGGCGATCCGCGGTCGGCGTCGGTCCTCGGCGGATCGGCCTTGGGCCCGGGCGACACCGTGGTCATCACGGAACTCGAGCATCACGCGAATCTCGTTCCGTGGCAAGAACTCTGCCGTCGGACCGGTGCGACCCTGCGCTGGTACGGCGTCACCGACGACGGTCGCATCGACCTGGATTCGCTGACCCTCGATGAGTCGGTGAAGGTCATCGCGTTCACCCATCAGTCGAACGTCACCGGCGCGGTCGCCGATGTCGGAGAACTCGTCTCCCGTGCGCGGGCCGTCGGCGCGCTCGTCGTCCTCGACGCGTGCCAGTCGGTGCCGCACATGCCGGTCGACTTCGCCGCGCTGGACGTCGATTTCGCCGCTTTCTCCGGACACAAGATGTTCGGCCCGAGTGGTGTCGGAGCCCTGTACGGCAAGAGCGAGCTCCTGGAGGCCTTGCCGCCGTTCATCACCGGCGGCTCGATGATCGAGACCGTCACGATGGAGGTGTCGACCTACGCGCCGCCGCCGCAGCGTTTCGAGGCCGGTGTGCCGATGACCTCGCAGGTCGTGGGTCTCGGCGCCGCGGTGCGTTACCTGCAGACCATCGGCATGGAAGCCGTTGCCGCCCATGAGCATGCACTCGTCGAGCACGCGCTCTCGCGGCTCGGTGAGATCGACGGCCTGCGCATCATCGGCCCGACCACCACCGAGAACCGCGGGGGAGCGGTGTCCTTCCTCGTCGACGGCATCCACGCCCACGATCTGGGGCAGATCCTCGACGACGAGGGCGTCGCCATCCGCGTCGGCCACCACTGCGCATGGCCGCTGCACCGCCGGTTCGGCGTGGCCGCGACCGCCCGGGCGTCGTTCGCCGCCTACAACACGCTCGCCGAGGTCGACGCGCTGGCCGCGGCGATCGTCAAGGCGCAGAACTTCTTCGGGGTGAACTGAGCATGCGCATGGAGCAGATGTACCAGGAAGTGATCCTGGACCACTACAAACATCCGCACGGTCGAGGTCTCCGCGAGCCGTTCGGCGCCGAGGTCCACCACGTCAATCCGACGTGCGGCGACGAGGTCACCCTGCGCGTCGCCGTCTCGGCCGACGGCAGCACGATCGACGACGTGTCCTACGACGGGCAGGGATGCTCGATCTCCCAGGCCTCGACGTCGGTGCTGCACGACCAGATCGTCGGACAGTCGGTCGGCGAGGCCCTCGCCACCGTCGAGTCGTTCAACACGATGATGACCTCCCGCGGCAAGGATCCGGGCGACGAGGACATCATCGGCGACGGGATCGCGTTCACCGGTGTCAGCAAATACCCCGCGCGGGTGAAGTGCGCACTCTTGGGCTGGATGGCGTTCAAGGACGCGCTCGCCCAGACGATGGACCGCCACGACACCGACAGCCATGAGAGAGAAGCGGAATCAGCATGAGTGACGAGACAATTACGGACACCACCGCGGCCGGTACACCCGCCGAACCGGCGACCTCGCTGCCGGCCGTAGAGGACGTCGAGGAGGCCATGCGCGACGTCGTCGACCCCGAACTCGGCATCAACGTCGTCGACCTCGGACTCGTCTACGGCATCGAGGTGACCGACGAGGCCGTCGCCAAGATCGACATGACCCTGACCTCGGCCGCCTGCCCGCTGACCGACGTCATCGAGGACCAGTCCCGGGGCGCACTCGTCAGCAGCGGTCTGTGCACCGACCTCGAGATCAACTGGGTCTGGCTGCCGCCGTGGGGCCCGGACAAGATCACCGACGACGGCCGCGAGCAGCTGCGGGCCCTTGGCTTCACCGTCTAGGACGACGATCGCGCTACTTCGATCCGGCCATCTCCGAGGTGGCCGGATCGATCGTTTTGTCGACCATCACCTCGTGGATGGTGGGCGTGCTGTGGGCATCACTGACGTTCCGTGCACCCGAGGTGGACCAGATCTTCTCGAGGATTCCGACGTAGGCCCGGGAATGGGCGACGTCGGCGAAGTCGAGTTCGATGGTGACCTCGGTCGGATCGGTGACGCTGCGCATCACCCGGTACGCGAGGACCCCGTTGTCGACACGCACGGGTTCGTAGCGGTCGAATGCTCGGCGCCAGACGTCGAAGTCGGGGATGGTGTCGATGATGCGGAGTTGATACATGGCGGCGCCCTTTCTCGTTGAGTGGATTGTTCGACCGTACGAGCGGAGGCGCAGCCCGAACATCCCCACCACGGGGGATTTCCCGGCTTAGCCTTGACCCATGAGCGTCGATCTACTGAGTCGCATCGATCGCTCCTGTGCGCGCCACGCCGACGTGAAGAGTCTTCGGCTGGCGGTGCTCGGTGACCTCGGGGCCGCAGTGGCGTTCGACGCCCATGTGTGGCTCCTGACCGACCCCACGACGTCGGTCGGGACCTCTCCGCTGGCGACGCTGCCGGGTTTTCCGATGCCTCGTCTTCCCGATCTGATCCGTGCCCGGTACCTGACGACGAGTACTCGCTGGACCGGTCTGGCGGGGGCCCGGGTGCCGGCCACGTCGTGGTGCCGGTCGGCGGATCGCGCGACCGAGTCGGCGTCCCCATGGCGAGAGGTGTTGGCGGAGTTCGCTGTCGGTGACGTGGCGACAGTCGTCTTCGCCGATCGGTTCGGGTGTTGGGGTTGGCTGGACCTCTGGCGTTTCGAGCCCCGTCCGCCGTTCTCCGCGGAGGACATCCACCGGATGTCGCAGATCGCTCCACCAGTCACGGCCGCGCTGCGGTTTCGCCAGGCCAGGCACTTCGCCGAGCCTGTCCGGGCCGTCGACGCCACCGGTCCTGCGGTCGTGGTGATGGACCCGTCTCTGCGTCTTCGCGGACAGACCACCGGTGCCGGATCACGGCTACATCAGCTCAATCCGCCCGACGCCGGACCGGACAGGCGGGTGCCGGAGGTACCGGCGATCCCGGCCGCGGCGTTCAATGTGGCCGCCCAGCTCGTCGCCGTCGAGAAGGGCATCGACACGGCACCGCCGCGGGCGAGGGTGTTTCTCGAGCGGCACGGGTGGCTGACCCTCGAGGCGGACCAGATCGGTGCTGCCGGGCCGCCGGCCGATCGCGACATCGCCGTCACGATCGAGCGGAGTGATTTCGCCGACCGTCTGGACCTCTTCGCCCGTGTGCACGGCCTGACCGGACGAGAGCGGGAGATCCTCGGCCATGTCTGCGCCGGCGAGGACAATAGATCGATCGCCGCAGCGGTGTCGGTGTCCGAACACACCGTGCACGATCACGTGAAGTCGGTGCTGAACAAGTCCGGGTGCGGCAACCGGACGACCTTGCTCGCCCGTGTCGCCAGATGAGCATTGCGGGCGTGGGGCGAGTAGAACCGAGGATGTGCATCGCTACGAATCGCGCGTCGAGCGGATGATCCGCGAAGCGGCCGAACGCGGTGAGTTCGACGACCTGCCGGGCACCGGCAAGCCGCTCGACCTGTCGGACAGCGACGACCCGGACTGGTGGGTGAAGCGCAAGATCCGAGACGAGAATCTGGATTCCTCGGGCCTCCTCCCGGCGCCGCTCCAACTGCGCCGCGAGGCACAGGATTTCCCGGAGTCGTTGCGCGACATCGCCGAAGAGACCGCGGTCCGCGACATCCTCGTCGACTTCAATCACCGTGTCCGCGAAGCCCATCTGGCGTCGCGTCAGATCGCGATGCCCCACAGCGTCGTCGCGCACACGATCGACGTCGACGACATGATCCGGCAGTGGCGCGCCCTTCGCCGTTGACCGTCACCGAGCCTTCAGCCGCGCCGCAACCGCGAGGCCGAGCCGACGTCCCCCGCCCACGCGGGCGTGGACATCGCCCCGCGGGCCACGACGGCCCGCGTGCGCATGTCGACGGCCCGGATGACCCGGGTCATCGCACCCATCGTCCCGGTCAGATCGTCACGCCGGCTGAGGTAGCTGCGCTGCGCCTCGATCGGCATCGCGAAGAAGGCCTCGAAGAACGCGATCGTCTGGGTGGGGCTCAGTCGTAGCAGAGCGCTGAGCCCGCGCAGTCGCAGATTGTGGACGGCGCGCGCCGAGGCCGGCCACAGATCGGGCATCGGATCACGTCCTGCAGCCAGCGCGGCGACGACGTCGTCGACGCACATCAGCGAGTTGGCGACGCTGTAGCCCGTGGTCGGGTTCTTGAATCCGCCTGCGGCACCGAAGCAGAACGTCGACTCCCGCCACGGCTGTGGGGCGGACCCCGTCAGCGGGAACGCCACGCGCTCGACCCGGCGGACATTGGACGGCAGTCCGCCCAGCCGGACGTCGAGCCGACCCTTCAACTCGTCGAGACCGAGTGCCGGCATCCCGGCCAGGCAGGTCTCCTCCAGCAGATACTCGCCTTCGCCCAGGGGCACGACGTAGAGGAACGACGGCAGCTCCCGGCGGTCGACGATCCCGCCTCGCCAGTCCATCAGCAGCGCGGCGTGATCGGCGAGAACGGGCGCAGCCGCGGCCTCGTCGACGACGATGCCGTAGGCGGTCTGGCGCGGCGCCTCATGGGGTAGGGCGCCTCGGCAGTCGACCACCACGTCACCGGTGAGGACCCGACCGGATGTGAGATGTACTCGCGCCCCGTCGACCTCGGCCACCCGGTCGGTCACGATGTCCGCGCCGTCGAGGGTCAGGGAGCGTTGCAGACCGGGGGTGTCGAACACCGTGTAACCGCGGTTCACCTCTTCCAGGACGGTGCCCGCGACGCCGACCCGGTCGAGGCGCGCGGCGAAGGCCGCCGGGTCGAGCCAGCCGGGCAGTTCGTCGGACCAGCAGGCGAAGGTGGACTGCCACACCCGATCGGGGTGGATGTCGACCAGGGTCACCGGTACCGCAGCGGTGAGCAGCCGATGTGCCAGGGCACGCCCGGCCGGTCCCGCACCCCAGAACGATCACTCCGCCGGCCATGCCCTCGATCCTGCCATGAACCGGCGAGAGCCTCCTTCTCGCTAGGCGCCGCCCGTGGCCAGCGTGCCACCGTCGACGGCAAGGGTCTCGCCGGTGATCCAGGCAGCCTCGTCGCTGGCCAGGAAGGCGACCGCGCGGGCCACGTCCTCGGGTTCGCCGATGCGCTTCATCGGATACGCGGCGGCCGCCCGGGCCTCGTTCTCGCCCTCGATCAGGCCGGAGGCGAACTTCGTGCGCACGATCGCGGGCGCGATCGCGTTCACCCGGATGTTCGGGCCCAGCTCCCACGCCAGTTCCGCGGTGAGGCGGATCAACGCAGCCTTCGACGTGCCGTAGGCAGCGATCACCCCGGTCGACCGCAGACCGGCGACGGAGGAGATGTTGACCACCGCGCCACCGGTGTCCTTCATGCCCGCCCGGTACGCCTCCTGGACGAATCCCAGGGCGGCGACCACGTTGGTGTCGAAGGTCTTGCGGTATGCATCGAGATCGGCGTCCATCAGGGGCCCGGCGAGGGGAGCGATGCCGGTGTTGTTCACCAGGATGTGGATGCCGCCACCCTGTGCGACAGCGGCCGCGACCGCGCCCGCCCGATCATCGGCATCCCCGGTGTTCGCCGCGAAGGCGGTCACCGTCGCCGACGGCACGGCCGCCCGGATGCGCTCGGCGGCCTCCTCCAGGGGCTCCGGCTTGCGACTCGTGATGACCACCGAGGCGCCGCGTCGGGCGAGCTCGGTGGCGATCGCCTCACCGATGCCGCGGCTGGCGCCGGTGACCAGAGCCGAACGGCCGGTCAGGTCGGAGGTCTGAGGGAACGAGGAATGCGGAATCGTTGTGGATTGCGTCACGTTGCTCACCGTATCGGTCCACCGTGTCGAGGCGGGGCGACTCGACGAGGACGCCTGCGACGTCTCGGTGGACAAACCACTGGACGCGCCCCGGTAGACTGGCCTGTCGTGATCACCGCGACCGACCTGGAGGTACGAGCGGGCGCTCGGACCCTGTTGTCGGCGCCCGGCGACGCCCTCCGTATCCAGCCCGGCGACCGGATCGGCCTGGTGGGCCGCAACGGCGCCGGAAAGACCACCACCCTGCGCATCCTGGCGGGTGAGACCGAGCCCTATGCCGGCACCGTCCGCCGTTCGGGTGAGCTCGGGTATCTGCCCCAGGACCCCAAAGAGGGCGACCTCGGTGTCCTCGCCAAGGACCGGGTGCTCTCGGCGCGCGGGCTCGACGAGATCCTGCGCGACATGGAGAAGCAGCAGGCGCGGATGGCCGAGGCCGCCGACGACAAGCTGCGCGACAAGGCCGTCGCCCGGTACGGACGTCTCGAGGAGCGCTTCGCCGCCCTCGGCGGTTACGTCGCCGAATCCGAGGCCGCCCGCATCTGCAACAGCCTGGGCCTGCCGGATCGCGTCCTGAACCAGCCCCTGGGCACCCTCTCCGGTGGTCAGCGTCGCCGCATCGAGCTCGCTCGCATCCTGTTCGCCGCGTCCGACGGCTCCGGCAAGTCCGACACGACGCTGCTGCTCGACGAGCCGACGAACCACCTCGACGCCGACTCCATCGCGTGGCTGCGCAGCTTCCTGATGAACCACGAGGGTGGTCTGGTCGTGATCAGCCACGACGTCGAGCTGCTCGCCGACGTCGTCAACCGGGTGTGGTTCCTCGACGCCGTGCGCGGCGAGGCTGACATCTACAACATGAGCTGGAAGCGCTACCTCGACGCGCGCGCCACCGACGAGCAGCGGCGTCGCCGCGAACGCGCCAACGCCGAGAAGAAGGCCTCCGCACTGCGCGCCCAGGCCGCGAAACTCGGCGCCAAGGCCACCAAGGCGACCGCCGCCCAGAACATGCTCAAGCGCGCCGAGCGCATGATCGACTCGCTCGACGAGGAGCGGGTGGCCGACCGCACCGCCCGGATCCGGTTCCCGGAACCGGCGACCTGTGGCAAGACGCCGCTCATGGCCTCGGGGCTGTCGAAGAGCTACGGCTCGCTGGAGATCTTCACCGGCGTCGACCTCGCCATCGACAAGGGCAGTCGCGTCGTCGTTCTCGGACTCAACGGTGCGGGTAAGACCACACTCCTGAAAATGCTTGCGGGCGTGGAGAAGCCCGACACGGGTCAGCTCGAGCCGGGCTACGGCCTCAAGATCGGCTACTTCGCGCAGGAGCACGACACCCTCGACGACCAGGCCACGGTGTGGGAGAACATCCGCCACGCCGCGCCGGACGCGGGTGAACAGGATCTGCGCGGACTGTTGGGCGCCTTCATGTTCAGCGGTGCGCAACTCGACCAGCCCGCCGGCACCCTGTCCGGTGGTGAGAAGACCCGTCTCACCCTGGCCGGTCTGGTGTCGTCGGCCGCGAACGTGCTGCTGCTCGACGAGCCGACCAACAACCTCGACCCGGTGTCCCGCGAACAGGTGCTCGACGCCCTGCGCAGCTACACCGGGGCCGTGGTCCTCGTGACCCACGACCCCGGCGCCGCCGCCGCACTCGACCCGCAGCGGGTGATCCTCCTGCCCGACGGGACCGAGGACCACTGGAGCGACGAGTACCAGGAGATCATCGAGCTCGCCTGAAGCTCAGCTCGCGGGCCAGTACTTCTTCCGCAGTTCGCCCTTGACCAGCTTGCCGGTGGGTGTACGCGGCAGCTCGTCGACGAAGTCCACCGACCGCGGTGCCTTGTAGGCGGCGATGCTGTCCTTGGTGAAGGCGATGAGCTCGTCGGCCAGTTCGTCGGAGGGCTCACGACCGTCGGCGAGCTGGACGCACGCCTTGACGGCCTCACCGAGATCCGAGTCGGGCACACCGATCACCGCGACGTCGAAGACCGCCGGATGGTTGATGAGGACGTTCTCGGCCTCCTGCGGGTAGATGTTCACGCCGCCGGAAATGATCATGAAGGCCTTGCGGTCGGTGAGGTACAGGTAGCCCTCGTCGTCGACAAAGCCCACATCGCCTGTGGTGGACCAGTTCTCGTGTTCCGGGTGCTGGGCCTTGCGGGTCTTCTCCGGATCGTTGTGGTACTGGAAGGCGACGTCCTCGCGTTCGAAGAAGACCTGTCCGACCTCGCCGACGGGCAGTTCCTTGCCGTCCTCGTCGCAGATGTGGACCACGCCGAGCAGCGGCTTGCCGACGGAACCCGGATGATCGAGCGCCTCCTGCGGGCCGATGAAGGTGGCGCCGGCGGCCTCGGTGGAGGCGTAGTACTCGTGGACGACCGGGCCCCACCACTCGATCATCGCCTTCTTCACCTCGACCGGGCAGGGCGCCGCGGCGTGGACGGCGATCTGGAGGCTGCTGACGTCGTAGGAGTTGCGGACCTCCTCGGGGAGTTTCAGCATGCGGATGAACATGGTGGGCACCCACTGGCTGTGGGTCACCTTGTGGTTCTGGATCGCCGCGAGTGCGGCTTCCGGCTCGAACCGGTCGAGCATGACCACCGTGCCGCCGACCGAGTTGGTCATGCCGCAATAGCGCAGCGGCGCAGCGTGATACAGCGGAGCAGGGGACAGGTACACCGACGACTCGTCGAATCCGTACATCGGGGCGAAGATGGCCGTGTACATGTCGGGGATCTGATCCACCTGGCCGTCGGGCATCGGCGTCTTGATGCCCTTGGGGCGCCCGGTGGTGCCCGAGGAGTAGAGCATGTCGGTGCCGCGCGGCTGATCGGTACGGGGTTCGGCCGAGGCGTTGGCCAGCACCTTGTCGTAGTTGTCGAAGCCGTCCAGGTCACCGCCCCACACGACGCGGTGGCCGGTGCCGGTGAGGGCCTCGATCTCGCCGGACCGGGAGACGGCGTCGGCGACCGAGGCGCCGGCGAACAGCACCTGGGCGTTGCAGTCGTCGAGGATGTAGTTGGTCTCGGCCGCGGTGAGATGGCTGTTGACCGCGGTCACGTACAGGCCGCTGCGCAGCGCCGCCCAGTACACCTCGAAGACGTGGAGATCGTTGGCGGATACCACCGCGATGGTGTCGCCGCGCTTCAGGCCCAGCGACTCCAGGTAGTTGGCGAGCCGGGTCGAGTTCTCGTCGAGCTGACGATAGGTCAGCTGCTCGCCGGTGGCGGCACGGATGACGGCGGGCTTGTCCGGAGTGGACTTGGCGAAGACTCCAGGGAACAAAGGGTGCACTCCTCTGACGAAGGGGACGTTCACACCGAAAGTCCGTTATCTAACGATCGTTCGGGGTGTCGCGTGTCACACTACCCTAGCTTCCCCAACCGACCTCACTCCTTCTGGAGAGGACGGCCCGAAGTGGTGCTCAGTGGTTCGCCAGGAACCGATCCATAGTCCGCTCGGCGAGTGCGGTGATGGTCAGGGCCGGGTTCACCAGGCCCACGGCGCCCGGTACGAACGAGCCGTCGACGACGTAGAGGTTGTCGTAACCGCGGACCGCCCCGTCCATCGACGCCGCCTCGCCCATCACGACCCCGCCGAGTCCGTGATACGTACCCGCCGAACCGAATCCGACGGCGCGGGTGTAGATCGGGACGCCGTTCGCGGGGCGGCCGTGACGCGCTTCGGTGCGCTCGTGGAACTTGCCGACGAAGGCGGCCGCCTGACGGTCGACCTTGTTGTGGCCCTCCGGATACGGGTAGTTCAGCTTCGCGGTCCGACTCGCGTGGTCGAAGTCGACCGTGCCGCGCTCGTCGGTGTGGGTCTGGACGAGATGGGTGGTCCCGGCCTTGCCCAGGGGCGCGGGCAGCGGCGTGGCCTGATAGACCATCGACATCGGCGCCTCGCTGAGGCGGTCCTCGTAGATCCGCGCGTAACCCGGCCCGCCCTGGACCAGCCCGAAGTCGTCGGACGGGTTGGTGCGGATCGTCAGGAAGTCACCGTTGGTCCCGAACCCGTCGCCGATGCGCGGGGACAGTTGCGGCAGAGTGCCTTTGGCTCGAGCTTCGACCAGCATGCGGGTGGTGTGGAACGAGCCGGCCGCCATGAAGAGGTGATCGGCCTCGGCGGTCACCGTCCGGAGGGTGCGTCCCTGCTCGTCCCGGACCCGTGCGGTGACGACGAATCCCGCCCGGCGTGCGCGCGGCCGGATGTCGAAGACCTCGTGCATCGGCTTGATGGTGACGTTGCCCGTCCGCTCGGCGGCGGCGAGGTAGGTCCGGTCGGTCGATTTCTTGGCGCCGCTGTTCACGCCGTAGCTCAGTTCGCCGACGATGACCGACGGGCGCTCACGGCCGGCCATCTCGGCGCGCACGATGTCCCAGTCGATCGCGAAGTCGAAGAAGTGCGGGGTGGCGCCGTAGCGCGCGATCACCTTCAGCCATGATCGGGGACCGACATAGTTGGGGTGCCTGAGGATGTCGGCCGGCATCGGTGAGACGCCGAGTGCGTTCTTGGCGCGCGGATAGTAGGTCGACAAGAGCTCGGAGTAGTTCCCCGCGGCCGGGAAGATGTGCTCGAAGTCCTGACGACGGGGGACCGGGGTGAACGATCCGAACACCAGCGAACCGCCGCCGACGCCGACTCCGTAGACCGCTTCGATGCCGTTGCCGACCACGTGGTCCAGCACGCCCGGGTAGGGCTCGACGGGGATGGCCGTGGCGCTGTTCGCGCCGGCTGTGTTGCCGAACCAGGCGGCGCGCCTGTCGGGGCTGGAGAACGACGCAAAGGTGTTGCCGTCGGGGCGGATCGGCCAGCGGCGGCCACGTTCGAACACCGTTGTCGTGAACCCGGCTTCGCCGAGTCGCAGCGCCGCCACCGAGCCGCCGAAACCGGTGCCGATGACGATCGCCGTCCGTCCGGGTGCAGCGGTCGCGGGCGCCGCGGTGGCGGCCAGTGCGGCGAGAGCTCCGGCGCCGGCCGTCGATCGCAGGACGGTCCGCCGTGAGACGGCAGGGTTCGGTATGTCCGGGTTCACGAGGGAACCCTAACCGGCACTACTGAGGTAAGGAATACCTAAGCGATAATCGACGATGTGGGATGGATCACGCGGGAGCGATGGGGTCGGAGCCGGTCAGTCCTTGGCCCGCACCGATTCCTCCACGAGGTCGAGGACCGCGTGCAGATCGTCGGTGGGCTGACCCGACGCCAGCCGGGTGATCAGGCCGTCGAGGACGAGATCGAGGTACTTCACCAGGACCTCGGTGGGGACGTCGTCACGGAGCCGGCCCGCCTGGCGGCCGCGTTCGAGACGGCTGAGGGTGGCCTGTTCGAGCTCAGCCGAGCGGGCCATCCATTCCGCGCGAAAGCTGTTGTCGGTCCGTAGCTTTCGGGCGATCTCGAGCCGGGTGCCGAGCCAGTCGAAGTCTTCCGGCCGCGTGAGCATGTCGCGCATGACCTGCACGAGACCCTCTTCGGCGGCGACGTCGGCCATGCGCTCGGCGTCCTCGTGCGCGAGCGCGAGGAAGAGTGCTTCCTTGTCCCGGTAATGATGGAAGATCGCGCCCCGGGACAGGCCCGTGGACTCCTCGATCCTCTTGACGGTGGCTCCGTCGTATCCGTACTCCGCGAAGCAATGCCGCGCGCCGTCGAGAATCTCCCGACGACGCGCGGCAAGGCGGTCATCACTGACCTTGGGCACGTCGAGTGCTCCTCGTCAGCCGTTGATCATGTTCCGCAGCACGTACTGCAGGATGCCTCCGTTGCGGTAGTAATCGGCTTCGCCGGGGGTGTCGATGCGGACCTTGGCATCGAACTCCACCTTCGAGCCGTCCTCCTTGGTGGCGGTGACGTGCACGGTCTTCGGGGTCTTGCCCTCGTTGAGCTCCTCGATACCGGAGATGTCGAAGGTCTCGGTGCCGTCGAGGCCGAGTGACTTGTGCGACTCACCCTCGGGGAACTGCAGCGGGATGACGCCCATACCGATCAGGTTCGAGCGGTGGATGCGCTCGAAGCTCTCGGTGATGACCGCCTTGACGCCCAGCAGGCTGGTGCCCTTGGCCGCCCAGTCACGCGACGATCCGGTGCCGTACTCCTTGCCGCCGAGGACGACGAGCGGGATGTTCTGCTCGGCGTAGTTCTGCGCGGCGTCGTAGATGAACGACTGCGGTGCACCCTCCTGGGTGAAGTCGCGGGTGTAACCACCGGACACACCGTCGAGAAGCTGGTTCTGCAGGCGGATGTT
The DNA here is from genome assembly GCF_038024875.1 of Gordonia rubripertincta. Lineage (NCBI taxonomy): Bacteria > Bacillati > Actinomycetota > Actinomycetes > Mycobacteriales > Gordoniaceae > Gordonia > Gordonia rubripertincta. Next base: position 4,197,462 of record NZ_CP136136.1, on the reverse strand, counting down.
GCCGAAGGTCGAGCGGATCATCACCTCGTGGTTGCCACGACGGGCGCCCAGCGAGTTGTAGTCCTTGCGTGCCACACCGTTGGCGTCGAGGTACTGCGCGGCGGGGGTGCCGGGCTTGATCGTCGACGCGGGGGAGATGTGGTCGGTGGTCACCGAGTCGCCGAGCTTCGCGAGGACGCGGGCGCCCTTGATGTCGGAGACGGGCGACGGCTCGAGCTGCATGCCCTCGAAGTACGGAGGCTTCCGCACGTAGGTGGACTTCTCGTCCCATTCGAAGGTCTTGCCCGACGGGGTGGGCAGGTTCTGCCAGCGCTCGTCGCCCTTGAAGACGTCGGCGTAGTCGGCGGCGTACTGCTCCGGCGAGATCGACGAGGCGATGGTCGCCTCGATCTCCTCGTTGGTCGGCCAGATGTCCTTGAGGAAGACGTCGTTGCCGTCGGTGTCCTTGCCCAGCGGGTCGTTCTCGAAGTCGAAGTCCATCGTGCCGGCGAGGGCGTAGGCGATGACCAGCGGCGGCGACGCCAGGTAGTTCATCTTCACGTCGGGGTTGATGCGACCCTCGAAGTTACGGTTGCCCGAGAGCACCGCGGTGGCGGTCAGGTCGTTGTCGTTGATCGCCTTCGAGATCTCCTCGGGCAGCGGGCCCGAGTTGCCGATGCAGGTGGTGCAGCCGTAGCCGACCAGGTAGAAGCCGAGCTTCTCCAGGTAGGGCCACAGGCCGGCCTTCTCGTAGTAGCCGGTGACGACCTGCGAACCGGGAGCCATCGAGGTCTTGACCCACGGCTTGGAGGTCAGGCCCTTCTCGACCGCCTTCTTGGCGAGCAGCGCGGCGCCGAGCATGACCGACGGGTTGGAGGTGTTGGTGCAGCTGGTGATCGACGCGATGGTCACGATGCCGTGGTCGAGGATCATCGAGCCGCGCTCTTCGGAGTCCACGCGCACCGGGTTGGTCGGGCGGCCCTCGGCGCCGTTGGCGGCCGAGTGCAGGGGCTCCGCGTCATCGTCGGCGAAGGTCAGCGTGGCCGGGTCGGAGGCCGGGAAGGTCTCCTCGACGGCCTCGTCGAGCTTGGTGTGAGCCGGGCTGTTGCCGTTCTCGACGTAGTTGTGGATGTCCTTGCGGAAGGCGTTCTTGGCGTCCCACAGTTCGATGCGGTCCTGCGGACGCTTCGGGCCGGCGATCGAGGGGACGACGTCGGCGAGATCGAGCTCGAGGTACTCCGAGTACACGGCCTCCTCGGCGTCCTTCTCCAGCCACATGCCCTGTTCCTTGGCGTAGGCCTCCACGAGGGCGAGCGTCTCCTCGCTGCGGCCGGTGAGGCGCAGGTACTTCACGGTCTCCTCGTCGATGGGGAACATCGCACAGGTCGAACCGAACTCGGGGCTCATGTTGCCGATGGTGGCGCGGTTGGCCAGCGGCACCTCGGCGACGCCGTTGCCGTAGAACTCGACGAACTTGCCGACCACACCGTGCTTGCGGAGCATCTCGGTGATGGTGAGGACCACGTCGGTGGCGGTCACGCCGGGCTTGGTGGAACCGGTCAGCTTGAAGCCGACCACGCGGGGGATGAGCATCGAGACCGGCTGGCCGAGCATCGCGGCCTCGGCCTCGATACCGCCGACGCCCCAGCCCAGGACGCCGAGACCGTTCTCCATCGTGGTGTGCGAGTCGGTGCCGATGCAGGTGTCGGGGTAGGCGACGCCGTCACGGACCATGATCGAACGCGCGAGGTGCTCGATGTTGACCTGGTGGACGATGCCGGTGCCCGGCGGGACGACGCGGAAGTCGTCGAAGGCGCCCTGGCCCCAGCGGAGGAACTTGTAGCGCTCCTCGTTGCGCTGGTACTCGATCTCGACGTTGCGCTCGAAGGCCTGGGCGTTGCCGAAGGCCTCGATGATCACGGAGTGGTCGATGACCATCTCGGCGGGCGCGAGCGGGTTGACCTTGTCCGGGTCACCGCCGAGCTCCTTGACGGCGTCGCGCATCGTGGTGAGGTCCACGATGCAGGGCACGCCGGTGAAGTCCTGCATGATCACGCGGGCCGGCGTGAACTGGATCTCGATGCTCGGCTCGGCACTCGGATCCCAGTTCGCCAGGGCCTCGATGTGTTCGGAGGTGATGTTGGCGCCGTCCTCGGTACGGAGGAGGTTCTCGGTCAGCACCTTGAGGGCGTAGGGGAGTTTCTCGGCGCCCTTGACGGCGTTCAGGCGGTAGATCTCGTAGCTGTTGTCGCCGACGGCCAGCGTGCCGCGGGCGCCGAAGGAATTGATACTCACGTCTAAATCCACTCTCCTCGTGTACCGACGGGCTGCGTCGGCAATGCTCGATGAATTTCTGAACCCGGCGGGCTGCACCGGTGCCATCGGATGTCCGCGAGGCGACCCGCGACAACATCGTCCAGTCTAACAGTACGAGCGTACTGTCCAAGCGGGGTGTCGACGACACGCCGTCGACGACTCACGCCTGTGGGCGAATACCCGGACGAGACCATTGTGTCGTACCGTGCAGGTCGAAGTCCGGCGAGCGTCCGCTTTGCTCGCCGTGGGGTGTCACCGACAGACAGGGGTGAGGACAGATGGGTCCCGAGCCGACGATGATGGTGCTGGCCGCACCCGCGGAGAACACCGAACTCACCGGGCTCGTCGGCGTCGACATGGCGCAACTGTCGCGCGACATCGCCGACGACGGTATCGCCGGCGCGACCCCCGAGCAGGTCCCGACGTTGCTCGAGGTCATCGAGTACGCCAAGGGCAAGGGGCAGGACTTCAGCTTCGTGGTCGTCGACCAGGTGCAGCCGCGGTTCAGCCTCTACCGTGACATCGCCAACCAGCTCCAGGAGCAGGTCGGCGGCACCGTGATCGTCCTCGGCCCCAACTCGGTGGGCAGTTCCTCGCCGGAGTTCAGCCGGGTCATCCAGGAGGAGGCGACGCAGAACCTCGCCCTCACCGACCCGCCCGGTGCGGCCCGGCAGATGGTCGATTCGATGACGGGTTCGCACGTCGACTGGACCGTCGTCGGTCTGCTCCTCATCCTCGTCGTCGTCCTCGGTGCGGTCGGCGCGCGCTTCCGCACCCGGCGCGCTCGCGCGGCGGCGGCGAACGGTCCGCTGGGCCCAGTGACCCCTACCGGCGCGGTCAGCGCGTCGCCCGACGATGTGGACGCTCCCACTCCTCACGACGGGACGCCGGCCGCGTCGCCGACGCCATCCTGACGCCTCACCACACATTCTCGCCGGCGTCACAGACGACCGTTTCCCGCGGTCCGGTGGCGTCGGTGTCGTCGTGCTCGGTCCCGATCCGGTTCGTGTACCGGTTTGTTGCGAATTCGAGACCTGTCCCGCAGTGGTGAACTATCTGCAGTTCACAGCATTTTCCCAGGTAATCACGCCTTTGTAATTCACTGCGATCGGTTTTCTCGTGTGGTTGATGTGACGTACGGTTCTGATGTCGCATGTGTGACCTGTGTTCCCTGCAGGGGTGGATGCGACGCATGTGCACTGTGTGGTCGGGGCGGCCCGCAGCGGCCGTTCGATCGAGATCCGGGGATCGGACAGGTCCCCGGAAGGAACCGCGAGGAGTTCAGGTGAGGCGAGTTAGAACAGGTGCGTCCTGGCCGGCGCGCGTCACGGCGGCCGTCGCCGCCGTTCTCATCTGTGCGGTCGGCGCCGGGCATGCCGTCGCGACCCCGAAGAAGGCACCCGAGTCGCCGGTGACCGGACTGATCAACGAGATCGCTTCGGTCAACCAGGACATCGCCGACCTCGACGAGGCGCTCGCGGTCCGGCAGGAGAACGTCAACCGCGCGATCGTCGACTTCCAGAACTCGCTCGCCCAGCGGCGTCTGGCGACCGTCGCCGCCCGCGGGGCGCGTACCGAGCTCGACCGCGCCGGGCAGGCCGTCACCGAGGCGCAGAAGACCTTCGACAACTTCGTCCGACTCGCGTACCAGCAGGGCGCCGAGCAGGGTTCGATGTCGAACTATGTCGCGTCCCCGGACCCCCAGGCGGTCCTCGACCGGATGAAGCTGCTCGACCAGGTCGGCAAGAAGCAGCAGGAGACCATTCGACGTCTCCAGGTCGCCCGCAACCAGAAGGCCAACCGCCTCGCCGCGGTCGAGGCGACCCGCCGGCAGGCCGCGTTCGCCGCCAAGAGCGCCGACCAGCGCAAGCGCGACGCCCTGGCCGCGGTCTCCGAGGCCAAGACCGCCATCGCCGAGCAGTCGGAGCGCAAGGCCTCGCTGGTCGCCAAGCGCGACCGCGTCCAGAAGAAGATCGACTCGATCCGCGGATACGTGCCCAAGAAGCAGGTCGCCGGACCGTCGACCCGTGACCTGCTCAAGAACATCTTCCCGGCCGCCCCGACCCTCCCGGACCTGCCGACGACCAACGTCTCCGACAACGAACTGCTCTCGATCGCGGCGCGTGCGGCTGCCCAGATCGCCGTCGACGTGGGCTCCGCGGCGCTCGGCATCGGCCTCGACATGGGTTCGCAGATGCTCAAGGGCATCATCGGCGAACAGCGACTGCCGCAGTCCGAACTCCTCAACGAGCTCGGTCTCGGCGGGATGGACCTCACCGGCAGCAGTGGTAACGACAGCCTGAGTTCCCGCCTCGGATCGGGAAGCCTCGGCTCCCTGTTCGGCGGCTCCGGCGGCGGTGGCGGCGGATCGGGCGGCCCGCTGCGGCCGGGTCTGCGTGGCCCGCAGGCGGTCGAGATCGTCGTCAACCGTGCACTGTCGCAGCTGGGTGTGACCTACGCCTGGGGCGGCGGTGACGTCAACGGTCCGACGCAGGGCATCCGCGATGGGGGCGTCGCCGACAGCTACGGCGACTACCGCAAGGTCGGGTTCGACTGCTCCGGCCTGATGATCTACGCCTTCGCCGGTGTCGGCATCGAACTGCCGCACTACACGGGCTACCAGTACACGTCGGGTCCGCACTTCCCGCTCTCGCAGATGCGTCGCGGCGACATGATCTTCTACGGTCCGAACGCGAGCCAGCACGTCGCGCTGTACCTGGGTGACAACAAGATGGTCGAGGCCCCGCAGTCCGGCTCCGTCGTCAAGGTGTCGCCGCTGCGCACCAGCGGTGCGATGCCCAACGTGGTCCGCCTGCTCTGAGAACGTCCGAACGACGGGCCGCGCATCTTCTTGGCGCCTTTTCAGTTCGCACGGCTAGGCTGGCACAAACACGCGGGGGTGTCTTCGGCCCCGACGTGGCCACACCAGTGAGCAGCACAGTTCAGACGAACAGGAGCACGGGTTGACCGAATCGCACTCCCTCGACAAGGCCGCCACGGGGGACCCGGCCGCGGCAGGCGCCGACTCGTCGGTGCTGAGCGACGCCGACGTCGCCCTGCTCGAGCGGGCCATCTACGAGGTCAAGCGCGTCATCGTCGGTCAGGACCAGCTCGTCGAGCGGATTCTCGTGGGCCTGCTCGCCCGTGGCCACATCCTGCTCGAAGGTGTCCCGGGTGTCGCCAAGACGCTCGCGGTGGAGACCTTCGCCAAGGTCGTCGGTGGTTCCTTCTCCCGAGTGCAGTTCACCCCCGACCTGGTGCCCACCGACCTCATCGGTACACGTATCTACCGCCAGGGCCGCGAGGAGTTCGACACCGAACTCGGTCCGGTCGTGGCGAACTTCCTACTCGCCGACGAGATCAACCGCGCGCCTGCAAAGGTGCAGTCCGCTCTCCTGGAGGTCATGGCGGAGCGGCATGTGTCGATCGGCGGCAAGACCTACCCCATGCCCGACCCGTTCCTCGTGATGGCGACGCAGAACCCCATCGAGAACGAGGGTGTCTACCCGCTGCCGGAGGCCCAGCGCGACCGCTTCCTGTTCAAGGTGCTCGTCGACTACCCGTCGGTGGAGGAGGAGCGCGAGATCGTCTACCGGATGGGCAACGTCCCGCCGACGGCCTCGCAGGTTCTGGACCCCGCGGCGATGCTGCGGCTGCAGAAGACCGCCGCGAACGTCTTCGTCCACCACGCGCTCGTCGACTACGTCGTCCGCGTCATCAACGCGACCCGCCGTCCGGCCGAGCTCGGTCTCAACGACGTCGCGTCGTGGCTGTCCTATGGTGCCTCGCCGCGTGCGACGCTGGGCATCGTGGCCGCGGCGCGCGCGCTCGCTCTGGTCCGAGGCCGCGATTACGTCATCCCGCAGGACATCGTCGAGATCATGCCCGACGTGCTCCGGCACCGCCTGGTGCTGTCCTACGACGCATTGGCCGACGAGATCGACGCCGATCAGATCATCACCCGGGTGCTGCAGACCGTCGGACTCCCGCAGGTCGGTGCTCAGCCGGTGCAGTCGTCGTACCCGGCGGCGCCCCAGGGGCAGGGCCAGACCGGCGCGCCCCCGGCAGGCGCACCCCAGCCGGCCCAGCAGGGCGCCAACGGCTATGCCGGACAGCAGGTTCCGCAGGGCTCCGGTCCGGTGAACCCGAATGCGCGGTATGGCGGCTAATCGCGACCTACCGAGCCTCGGTGCCGGGCTGCTCGAAGAGCCCCAGCTGACCGCGGCTCTGAAGATGCTGGAGCTCACCGTCCGTCGCAAGCTCGACGGCGTGCTGCAGGGCGAGCATCTCGGACTCATCCCCGGCCCGGGTTCGGAACCGGGGGAGGCACGTGCCTACCAGCCGGGTGACGACGTCCGTCGGATGGAGTGGTCCGTCACCGCACGCACCACCCAGCCGCATGTGCGCCAGATGATCGCCGACCGCGAGCTGGAGACCTGGCTCGTCGTCGACGCGTCGGCGAGCCTCGACTTCGGCACGGTCGGGTGCACCAAGCGCGACCTGGCGGTGGCCGCGGCCGCCGCGATCGTGCATCTCACCACCGGTGGAGGCAATCGGCACGGGGCCATCGTGGTGACCGGCGACGACGTCGTCCGGGTGCCCGCGCGAGCCGGACGCGCCCATGCCCAGAACCTTCTCAAGGCGATCGCGACGACGCGTCGTAGTGCGCCCGGTGTCCGCGGCGATCTCAAGGCCGGTATCGAGGCACTGCGCCGGCCGCAGCGCCGCCGCGGTCTCGCGGTCGTGATCAGCGACTTCCTCGGACCGATCGACTGGGAGCGCTCGCTGCGTGCCATCGGCGCCCATCACGAGCTGCTCGCGGTCGAGGTCCTCGACCCCCGCGACCTCGAGCTGCCCGCGATCGGCGAGGTCACCCTGGCCGATGCCGAGTCGGGGGAGATCCACGACGTCACCGTGACCGAAGATCTGCAACGCGACTTCGCCGCCGCCGCCCGCGCCCATCAGCAACGTGTGCACCGGACGCTGCGCAGTTGTGGGGGAGCGACACTGTCCCTCCGCACCGACCGCGAGTGGATCACCGACACCGTCAAGTTCATCGCCCAGCGCCGACGCGGCCTGGCCGCCGGGGTGGGGTAGCCGATGCTGTCCAGTCCCTTCTGGCTGTTGCTGCTGCTCGTCGTGGCGCTGCTCGGTGCCGCGTACGTGTACATGCTGCGTCGCCGCAAGCAGCGGGCGCTGACCTTCGCGAACCTCGATCTCCTGAAGTCGGTCGCACCCGCCGACCGCAACCGGCTGCGCCACCTGCCGATGGCGTTGCTGATCATCTCGCTGATCCTGCTGACGGTCGCGCTGTCCGGGCCGCAGGCCGACCGCAAGGTCCCGCGCAACAAGGCGACGGTGATCCTCGTGATGGACGTGTCGCGGTCGATGAACGCGACCGACGTCTCGCCGTCCCGCATCAAGGCCGCGCAAGAAGCGGCGAAGAAGTTCGCCGACGAGCTGACCGAGGGCATCAACCTCGGCCTGATCTCCTTCGCCGGCACCGCGGCGAGCCTGGTCTCGCCGACCCCGGACCACAACGCGACCAAGGTCGCCGTGGACAAGCTGAGACTCGACGACAAGACGGCGACCGGCGAGGGCATCTTCGCGGCACTGCAGCAGATCAGCACGCTCAACGCCGTTCTCGGCGGCGGCGAGGCGGCCCCGCCGGCGCGGATCGTGCTCCTGTCGGACGGCAAGGAGACCGTGCCCGACGATCCCGACGACCCGCGGGGTGCCTTCACCGCGGCACGTAAGGCCAAGGAGGAGAAGATCCCGGTCTCCACGATCTCCTTCGGCACCCGTACGGGCACCGTCGAACTCGAGGGCGATCGCGTCCCGGTTCCCGTCGACGACGATTCGCTGCGCAAGATCGCGAACCTCTCCGGCGGCGACTTCTTCACCGCCGCGAGCCTCGACGAGCTGAACAAGGTCTACGAGAAACTGCAGAACGAGATCGGTTACGAGACACGACGCGGGGACAACTCGAAGCCGTGGCTGATCGCGGGTACGTTGTTCGCGCTGGTCTCGGCGTTTGCAGCGCTCGCGATCAACCGCAGGTTGCCCTGACTCGCCCTCGGTCCGGACGGCCTGCGAGCCACGTCCGACGACCACCGCGCCGCCGACCCAAACAGAACGGATAGGTTAGACACCCATGACGGCATCCAGCAACGAAGCGCAGAACCCTTCCCGTTCGGTCCTGGTGACCGGCGGCAACCGCGGGATCGGCCTCGCCGTGGCCCAGCGCCTCGCCGCCGACGGCCACAAGGTCGCGGTCACCCACCGCGGCTCCGGTGCCCCCGAGGGTCTGTTCGGCGTGAAGTGCGACGTCACCGACTCGGAGTCGGTCGACGCGGCCTTCGCCGAGGTCGAGGCCCACCAGGGCCCGGTGGAGATCCTCGTGGCCAACGCCGGCATCACCGACAACATGCTGCTCATGCGGCTGTCCGAGGAGTCCTTCGAGAAGGTGCTCGACGCCAACCTCACCGGCGCCTTCCGGTGCGCAAAGCGCGCCACCAAGGGGATGCAGCGTGCCAAGTGGGGCCGCATGATCTTCCTCGGCTCGGTCGTGGCGATGTCGGGCATCCCCGGCCAGGTCAACTACGCGGCGTCCAAGGCCGGTCTCATCGGAATGGCGCGTTCGATCGCCCGTGAGATCGGATCGCGCAACATCACCTCGAACGTCGTCGCGCCCGGTTTCATCGAGACCGACATGACCGCGGCGATGGAGGATCGCTACATCGAGATGGCCAAGCAGGCCATCCCGCTGGGTCGTACCGGCAAGCCGGAGGACGTCGCGGCCGCGATCAGCTTCCTCGCCTCCGACGAGGGCGGTTACATCTCCGGCGCGGTCATCCCGGTCGACGGCGGCATGGGCATGGGCCACTGACCCTCCGGGTCACCACCGGCCGACGGCCACACCACATCTCAATCAACGTCGATCTCAGGAGCACATCTTCGTGAGCGGAATCCTGGACGGGAAGACCGTCCTCATCACGGGCATCATCACCGATGCGTCGATCGCCTTCCACGCGGCCGCCATGGCGCAGGAGCAGGGCGCGATGGTGATCATCACCGGCATCCCGGAGCGTCTGCGGCTGATCGACCGGATCGCCAAGCGCCTGCCGAAGGAGGTGCCGCCGGCCATCGGTCTCGACGTCACCGCCGAGGAGGACCTCGAGTCGCTCGCCGGCAAGATCCGCGAGATCGCTCCGCAGGGCATCGACGGTGTCATGCACTCGATCGCCTTCGCACCGCGCACCCTGATGGGCCCGGAGGCCAAGCCCTTCCTGGAGGGTCCCGGCCCCGACGCCGCCAAGGCGTTCGAGATCTCGGCCTGGAGCTATGCGTCGCTGGCCCGCGCCGTACTGCCTGTCATGAACGAGGGCGGCTCCATCGTGGGTATGGACTTCGATCCCCGCACCGCCATGCCCTACTACAACTGGATGGGCGTCGCCAAGGCCGCTCTCGAGTCGGTGAACCGCTACGTGGCGCGGGAAGTGGGCAACGCCAAGAACATCCGCTCCAATCTGGTCGCCGCAGGCCCCATCAAGACCCTCGCGGCCAAGGCCATCGCCGGCACCGCGACCGACGACGCCAAGCAGCTCAACATGCTCAACGAGTACTGGGACGGCGCGTCGCCCATCGGCTGGGACGTCGATGACCCGACCGTGGTCGCCAAGTCGGTCTGTGCGCTGCTGAGCGACTGGCTGCCCGGCACCACCGGTTCCATCGTCTACGTCGACGGCGGCGCCAGCCACAACACCTGGTTCCCGGAGGGCATGACCTCCGGGTCGTGAACCCGGGGAGAGACGTCGTGGAGACCGCCTTCGATTCCGTACTGTTCCTGTCCTTCGGTGGTCCCGAGGGCCCCGACGAGGTGATGCCGTTCCTGGAGAACGTGACCCGGGGCCGGGGTATCCCGCGGGAACGTCTGGAATCGGTGGCGGAACATTATCTGCACTTCGGCGGGGTGTCGCCGATCAACCGGTTGAACCTGGAGATGATCGACGGCCTCCGCGCCGACCTCGCACGTCGCGGCGTCGACGTGCCGGTGTATTTCGGGAACCGCAACTGGCACCCGATGGCCGAGGACACCCTGGCCGAGATGTACCGGGCCGGGCATCGTCGCATCCTGGTCTTCCCGACATCCGCCTGGGGTGGCTACTCGGGATGCCGTCAATACCACGAGGACATCGACCGGTCCCTCAAGGCACTGGCCGAGCGTGTACCCGGGTCCACGACGCCCGAGGGTGCCGTGGTGCTCCGCAAGCTGCCGCAGTACTGGTCGCACCCGGCATTCACCGCGGCCGGCGCCGACGCGGTCCGTCGCGCAATCGAGAAGCTCGGTGAGTCCGACGACCCCGTCCGCCTGGTGTTCACCGCTCACTCGGTCCCGAGCTCGGCTGATGCCGCGTCCGGGCCGGCCGCCGAGGGCGGGAGTCTCTACTCCCGCCAGGTGATGGCCGCGTCGCAGGCCGTTGCCGACGCCCTCGGCGTCGACGACTTCGACCAGGTCTGGCAGTCGCGGTCGGGACCCCCGCAGATCCCGTGGCTCGAACCGGATATCTGCGATCATCTCGAAGATCTTGCGGCGCAAGGTGTTCGCCGGGTCGTGGTCTATCCCGTCGGATTCATCTCCGATCACCTCGAGGTGATCTGGGACCTCGACAACGAGGCGGCCGAGACGGCTCAACGACTCGGGATCGATTACGTGCGCGCAGATACCGTCGGAACCGATCCGCGATTCGTCGAGATGATCGGCGAACTGGTGGAGACCTACGTCGGCGGCGCCGGCGACCTGGCCGCGATGGGCTGCGGCGACAATGGGCGGCCATGCCGGGATCGGTGCTGCGTGCCTGCTGCGCGTCCCTCGAGACCGAAGGTCGCGTCGGCCGACTGAGCGCGGGCGGCCCACCGGTGGCCGTCGGCGCCGAACTGGTCGGAACAGGTCGGTCCGCCCAGAATCGGCAAAGCGATCACAAGTCCATTGTTTACGATCGTTTCCGCATTTCCCGTGTGGTCCTTTGCAAAGGTAACGATCGAATAACAGGGGCAGCCTCGTATGGCAACTCGCTCCAGTAGATGACATTCTGGCAATACGCGGCCCACTCCGGGTGGCGATCAATAGAAAGGAATCCACAATGGCAGATGGGACCATCGAACTGGACGCCGATATTCTCGGACCGATCCTGGATACGCTCATCACCGGTTCCTTGGAGGGCGACGAATCGACGCCGCCTGCGTAAGAAGCCTTCTCGGGTGGGCCGCGTCGACGACGCGGCCCACCCGTGGTGTTTTCGGAGTTCTCCCACTGTCGCCGCCGAAGAATGCGAACCGCGATGATCGATGACCGAAACGGGGAAATCGAAACAACCGCCCTCACCGGTGACGATCTCGATTCCGTGGTCGATTTGCTCGCTCACGGGCTGAACGAGATTCCTCTGTACCTTTGGCTACTCGGTGAGCATATGGCCGATCATTCGCTTCGGAAATGGCTGGCGGAAATCCTCGTACGTCCGCTGTTGAACGTCGGATGCGTCCTCGGATCATTCCGGCGTGGCCAACTCGTCGGAATACTGGTGTTCCAGCCACACGACGTCGATCTCGCGCCCGGCGGGGAGCCGCCGCTGACGCCGGGGGACTTCTCCGCGGTAGCGGCCGTTCCGGGCCTGCGGGAACGAGTGGTCGAACTGCTGACCGGTTCGCGGCTGGCGCCGCCGGTGCACGACGCGGTCAATCTCCGGATCGGGATCGTGACGCCGGCGGAACGCGGCGGTCGAGTGCTGGTGGACCTGATGAGCGAGGTCGAGCGGTTCTGTACCGCGGCATCCCGTCCGTACTATGCCTGGACCGGTTCGGAGAGTCTGCGTCGTTACTACGCCCAGGTCTGGGGTGCGTCCGAGTTCGCGGTGGAGAACTGGAACGGAATCACGATGTACGGCCTCGTCTCGGATCGGCCACCGCGGCCTCGGCCCGAGGCCGTGCCTCGCGGGAATCGCCCGTCGTCGACATCCGAACCGGGTCGTCGACCCTTCGTCCTCCGTGGTTGACGTTTTTCCGCACGGTGGGTCAAATGACCATATTCATCACGGTCTCGAATCCAGTTCTCGATCCCTCTTTTTGGTCAATTGTCCATATCAGATCTCCGTTTAATGGCGTATAACGATCGGGTAACGGAAAATGTGATGTGAGCTCAATCACCATTTCCGGTGTAACTCTCTCATTGCGCGGTCCAACCCGGGGCAGCGCACGTCCAGGAGGATTACACCAATGGCTGAAGGACCCATCCGGCTCGAGATCGATGTGCTCGGACCGCTCCTCGAAACGATCTTCACCGGTTCCAGCAGCGGTAGTAGCGACAACGCCGAGGTGCCGCCGCCGAGCTAGGCCGTCATTCCGGGGTGGGCTGCGTCGCGACGATGTGGCCCACCCATCGGCATGTGTTGACCTGGCGATCCGCGACGTCGAAGGGGACAAATGCGCGATGAAAGCTCGACTTCAACAATCCGAGAAGGGAGACACGGTCACTCTCGCGCCCGGGGATCTCGAATCCGCGATCGCATTGCTGGCGGATCACGTTCACGAGGTCCCGCTGTATCGGTGGCTGCTGGGCGACCACATCTCTGATCTCGACTTACGGAAATGGTTGGCCGAAATTCTCGTCCGCCCGCTGCTGAATGCCGGGTGCGTCTTCGGTTCGCGTCGCGGCGATCGTCTCGTCGGCCTACTGCTCTTTCAACCGCACGACGCCGATCTCTCACCTGACGGAGCGCCGCCGCTGTCACCGGCCGACGTGACGCGAGTGGCATCGATACCGGGCCTGCGCGAGCGTTTCGTCGAATTGCTCACCAGCTCGCAGCTGGCGCCGCCGGTGGACGACGCGGTCAGCCTCCGGCTCGCGCTGGTCTCGCCGGCTGAGCGCGGTGGTCCTGCGCTGATCGGCATGATGCGCGAGATCGAACGGTTCTGTACCGAGGCATCGCGTCCGTACTACGCATGGACGGGGTCGGAGAGTCTGCGTCGCTACTATGCCGAGGTCTGGGGTGCGTCCGAGTTCGGGGTCGAGGACTGGAACGGCATCACGATGTACGGCCTCGTCTCCGACCGGCCCCCGCGACCTCGACCCGACGCGGAGCCGGCCGGCCGCGCGTCGCTCGCGGCTCAGCGTCGGAGTAGTTCGCCGATCGTGTGATTGACCGCGGCCGCTCGTGCGGTCCGGCTGAGTGTCTGTAACCCGCGTAGTGCGGAGTCGCCCGAATCCCATTGCCCGGCGGTGTCGCCGATCTCGACCCGGCGGGCATCAGCCAGGTCGACGATGGCCTCGACCTGGGCGGCGGTGTCGATCAGCCGCGTGGAGCGGGCGTCGAGCGCGTGCGGGGGCAGTGCGACGCGGTGCCGGGCGGTGAGGGCCGCAAGTTCCTTGCGTAGGTCGCCCGCGTCGACCGAGCGGCGTCCGCCGAGGCCGCCGATGATCGTCGCCGCATCGCGAACGGCTTGGCGCAGATCGTATTCCAGGTCACCCGCGGACGGCCCGGACGCCACCAGATGGTCGAGGTCGAGCCGCTCCGCATACCGGAAGGCGGTCCAGCGGCATGTCACGTACGGCGGATCCTCACCGAGAGTGGAGAAGTCGGGGACGAGTGCGAGGGTGCCCGCGGTGTCCGAGCCGTCGACCAGGAGAACCTCGCCCGCGATGAGGGCCCTCGACGTCGCGGGGTTCGGTGGCAGGCCCTGCGGATCACCGGTGGACGGGAGACGCACGGCCAGGCGCCGGGCCGGTTTCAGCAAGCCCAGCAGGTCGAGTACGCCGTTCCCGGATCCCGTTGGGGACGTGGACTGTTCGGTCGACACCTCATGCCGGTCGGCGGATTCGGCGAGCGCCTCGATCACGTCGTCGGGGGAGCAGCGCCCGGTCAGCCACGCGGCAGCCCACGCGCCGAGGGCGCAGGTCGGCCACGCGACGGTGGAGGGGAGGATGTCGCTGCGATTCATCAAGGAACCAGGATACCGCCGGCCCCCGACCGGTCGCCGGGCGTGGCAACCCGGCCACCGGGGGTCGGTGCGCTTACGGTGTTGGGCGCAGATGTCCAGGGACCGAAGAGGTGGAACGCGATGGATGACCGGTACGGGCGCGATGTGCTCTCTCAGCCGCGCCGGGCCAAGCCGCGTCCGGTGGAGGTCGCGGCCGAACGCGACCTGGTCGTGGAGGACGCCGCCACCGGTTTCTGCGGTGCCGTCGTCGGGCTCGAGAAGAGTTATGCCGGTGACCTGGTCCGCCTCGAGGACCGTCACGGCCGGACTCGCGTGTTCCTGATGAACCCCGGCGCCTTCCTGATCGACGGTCGCACCGTGACCCTCGTCAAGCCGCGCACACGCGGGCCCCAGAAACCGGCGATGACGGCCTCGGGTTCGCGCGCCGCGCCGCGCACCCGCGCGCGCACCGCACGGGCCAGCCGGATCTTCGTCGAGGGGGTGCACGACGCGACGCTGCTCGAACGTGTGTGGGGCGACGACCTACGGGCCGAGGGGGTCGTCGTGGTCAGTCTCGACGGTCTCGACAACCTCGACGAGGCGCTCGCCGAGTTCCAGCCCGCGCCGCATCGGCGCGCGGGCGTCCTCGTCGACCATCTCGTGGCCGGTTCGAAGGAAGCCCACCTCACCGCCGAGGTCGGCGAGCACGTGCTGGTGTGCGGCCACCCCTACATCGACGTCTGGGAGGCGGTGAAGCCCGCCTCGGTCAAGATCCCGGCCTGGCCGAAGATCCCGCGCGGCACCGACTGGAAGACCGGGGTGTGTTCCCAGCTCGGATGGGGTGACCCGCGGGACGGCTGGCGCCGGGTGCTGAGCGGCGTCAGCAGCTTCCGCGATCTCGAGGTGCCCCTCCTGCGGTCGGTGGAGGAACTCATCGACTTCGTCACCGCCGCCGAAGGGGCCGGTTAGCCCCGGCCGCTCGCTCGTGCAGTCGACGAGCCGAGTGTGCTCCGACATCTCTGGCAGACTGGACACATGAGCGCCCTGCTGTGGTTGGCGGCCGCGATCGTCTTGGCAATCGCGGAGATGTTCGGTGGCGAATTGGTGCTGCTCATGCTGGCCGGTGGTGCCTTCGCCGCGGCCGGCGTGGATTTCGTGTGGGAGCCGCCCCTCTGGGTCGACGGCCTGGTGTTCGCGGCGGTGTCGGTGCTGCTGCTCGTCGCCGTGCGCCCGATTGCCAAGCGACACATGCTCAACCGCCCCGCCGTGCTCATGAACACCGAGGCCCTCGAGGGTCGGCCGGCGGTCGTCACCGAGACGGTCGACGGCGACGACGGCCGCGTGAAGATCGGTGGCGACATCTGGTCGGCGCGGTCGGTTGATCCCGCTGAAGTGCTCGAACCCGGAACCCATGTGACCGTCGTCGAGATCGACGGTGCGACCGCAGTGGTGTGGCGCGCCTGACCGCTCGACCCGACCTGCTCGACGTTTCGCGAGAAAGGTGAATTGTGGACGACTTACAGATCTTCGGCCTGGTGGTCGTGGTCCTGCTGGTTCTGTTCGTGGCGGTGGTGCTGGCCAAATCGGTGGCCTTGATCCCGCAGGCGGAGGCCGCGGTGATCGAACGTCTCGGCCGCTACACCCGCACCGTGTCCGGGCAGCTGACGCTGTTGCTGCCGTTCATCGACCGGATCCGTGCGCGTGTCGACATCCGTGAACGGGTCGTGTCCTTCCCGCCGCAGCCGGTGATCACCGAGGACAACCTCACGCTGTCCATCGACACCGTCGTCTACTTCCAGGTGACCAACCCGCGTTCGGCCGTCTACGAGATCGACAACTACATCGCCGGAGTCGAGCAACTCACCATCACCACGCTGCGCAACGTGGTCGGCGGTATGACTCTCGAAGAGACCCTGACCTCACGCGATTCCATCAACGGGCAGCTGCGCGGAGTGCTCGACGAGGCGACCGGCCGCTGGGGCCTGCGCGTCGCCCGCGTCGAACTCAAGTCGATCATGCCGCCGCCGTCGATCCAGGAGTCGATGGAGAAGCAGATGAAGGCCGATCGGGAGAAGCGCGCGACGATCCTCTCCGCAGAGGGCCAGCGCGAGTCGGCGATCAAGACCGCCGAGGGCAACAAGCAATCGCAGATCCTCGCTGCCGAGGGTGCCAAGCAGGCCGCGATCCTCGCCGCCGAGGCGGAGCGGCAGTCGCGCATCCTGCGTGCCCAGGGTGATCGGGCGGCGGCCTACCTGAACGCGCAGGGCGAGGCGAAGGCCATCGAGAAGACGTTCGCGGCGATCAAGGCAGCCAAGCCGACTCCGGAACTCCTTGCCTACCAGTACCTCCAGCAGTTGCCGGAGATGGCGAAGGGCGAGGGCAGCAAGGTCTGGGGTGGTGCCGTCCGACTTTGGCTCGGCGCTCCAAGGTTTCGCGAAGTCCTTCGGCATCCAGGGCGACGACGGCGTGTTCCGGTACGAACCGACCGACTCGCCGCCCTCGCAGATCGACGAGTCGGAGACCGAGGACTGGTTCTCGCTGGCCTCCGACCCGAAGGTCGCGCAGGCGGTCGCCGAGGCCGAGGCGGTAGCCCGCAAGCCCGTCGCCCCCGAGATCGGCACCGGTGTGGGCCGGTCGTCACGTCCTGCGTCGCTCGACGCCGCGGTCGAGGAGACCGGCACCACTCCCGGTTAGAGCGGTCAGGTGGTGACGAGGTGTTCGATGCCGGCGAGGCCGATCGCCCACAGCACCGAGGCGAAGGTGCCCATGATGAACTGCTCGGACGCCTGCGGCGCCCGTAGTTCGGGATAGCGGGCGAGGCTCTTCACCGCGAGGATGATCGCGAGGCCTTCCGGCCACCCGGCCATCAGAGTCGTGACGACGGCCAGCCGTTCGAGATAGCCGATGACGCGGCCGCCCCGGAGCGGCCCGACCTCGTTCGGGTCGGACGGTTCGGTCTCCGCGTCGTCCGGGGTCTCGGTGTCATCGTGGTCCTCCGGGTCGGTTGTCGGCGTCCGATCCGCCCTCACGCCACCCCAATTTCAACACCGCCCGCACCACCGGGCCGCCACCGGTGACCGCTGCGACCGCGGCGATCACGGTCGCCGCCGCGGCGGGGGACCCGGTTGCGGGTCCGGCGGTGGCGGCGACGATCGCCGTCGCCGTGGCGAGTCCCAGTAGGACCGTCAGGCCGATCGCGTGCACGATCGTCGCAGACCGCGGCACGGGCCGACTGTCGAGTGCGCGGTCACGCATCAGCCGCTCCACCCCGAGCCACAGCACGGGTGCGACGGCGGTCAGCACGAGGAGGACGAGAGCGATCCCGGTCATCGGACCACCTTCGCATCCTGCGTCTGCTCGCCGGCCTGGCGCCGGTCGGCCTGGCGCCGGTCGGCCTCGGCGAGCGCATCGGCGAGGAGATCCAGCGAATCGGGTTCCAGGTCCCAGCCGGCTGCGCGGAGTCGTTGGCTCATGGCCTGGGGAGTGATGTCGAGGACGCCCGCCGCGTCGGCCTGGGTGAGTCCGCGTCGCATCAGAGCCACCGCCTCGACCCCGGCTGCACTTCGGGTGGCGACGATGTCGCTGATCAGGCGGCCGGCGGTTTGGGCGTGGCGGCACCATCGCGCATCGGGGCCGCGTACGCACAGCGGTATGCGCTGTCGCTTGGCCGCCTCGACCGCGTCCCGGGCGTGGACGAAGGCGGCGCCCCGGCCGGCGCGGGTGGACGAGGGGAGAGGCTGCTCGACGTCGCCGGTGCCGATGCCGACGCTCCAGTGGCCGTCGGCGGTCAGTTCGACGGCGAGCCGTGCCACGGTCACCGGATCATCGAGGACGCCTTGGATCTCGTCGCCTGCGGTGCGCTCGAAGGGGCGAACCGTGTCGGCGTCCCGGAGTCGTGTCAGGACGGCTTCGACCCGGTCGATGTCGGTGCGGCTGCCGCGCTGGTCGACGGTCATGACGAACATCACACAAGCTTATGGGCTTGATCTCTACCGATCAAGTCTTACGGCTAGATGAATCAATCTTCTGAACTTGATTCGTCCTGATTAGGTCCGGGGACTTGAGGGTTCTCGGCGGTCACCGGCAACCGGGCGTCGAGGATCAATCCGGCGATCCCGACGGCGAAGAGTGCTCCGCTGACCAGCAGCTGCGCGGGGTTGGCGTCGCCGGTCAGCGAATCGCCGAGCATGACCACGGCCGCGGTTCCGGGAGCCATGCCGATGATGCTCGCGACGGTGAACGGCAGCGGTCGTACCGAGGACAACGCCGAGCAGTAGTTCGCGACCGAGAACGGGCAGGCCGCGATCAGGCGGAGCGAGCCGACGGCCAGCCAGCCGCGCCTTTCCAGTCGGTACTCGACGGCCTTGACGACCGGCTTCTTGAGGAACGGTCGCACCCGGTCGCGGCCGAGTACCCGCACGAGTCCGAAGGCCGCGACCGCTGCGATCGACGAGGCGATCATCGCGCCGATGAACCCGACGAAGGGTCCGAAGAAGATTCCGGACATGACGGTGAAGGTCGACCGGGGGATCGGCGCGATCGTGACGACCGCGTACGCCGCGAAGAACAGCCATGGGAAGGCCGGGCCGAGGTCGTCGCCCCACGCTCGAACGCTGCCGATCGACGGGAGCGGGATGAAGTAGGAACCGAGCAGGACCACTCCCACGGCCGCGGCGGCGAGGAGTGCGCGCCGGACGACCCGGCGGTCGAAGGTGACCCGGCGTCGACTGCCCGTCAGGTCTGGTGTCACCTCGGTGACGGGGGCAGGCTCGGGCACTCGGACACTCTACTCTGGACTCACGAAGGCGCCTCGCCGCCGCGACCTGCTCGCACCCGTTGCGTGGTCCATTTCACGCCGACCTCGTTGATGGGCCGAGCGAGCGATCGGCTAAGGTCGTGTACGCGCTCGCACAGAGCATTCACGGAGGTGTGCTTCCCCACATGCCACAGCAAACTGACCAGCCCAAACCCGAGTCAGATCTCGGCCGTACAGAACTCGATCAGGCCTACCAGGCGTGGTCGAAGGCCGCCGCGGCCGTTCTGGCGAAATCACGTCGGGTCGACGTCGACGAGCTCCCGGATACTCCGGAAGCCCTGCTCTCGACGGACACCGCCGACGGGCTGACCATCCGGCCGCTGTACACACGTCGCGACGAGACGACCGAACCGGGCCTGCCCGGCCGGTTCCCGTTCGTCCGCGGTGCCGACCCCGCCCGTGACGTCACCACCGGGTGGCGCGTCACCGAGCGGTTCGGCGACGACGAGACCCCGGCCGAGGACGTCAACGAACTCGTTCTCGAGGCGATGGCCAACGGCACCAGCGGACTCTGGCTGTCCGTCGGCAAGCCCGGTGGCGGTCTCGGTGTCGCCGACCTCGCCACCGTCCTGCGCGGCGTCTACCTCGACCTTGTACCGGTGACGCTCGATGCCGGCACCGAGGGCATCGCCGCCGCCCGGGAACTGCTGTCGCTCAAGGAGAAGGCGCAGGCCGCGCCCGTCGCCGCGGCTCCCGCCGCCGCGACCACCCATTCCTTCGGTCTCTCGCCGCTGACCGCGGCGTTCTCCGGACGGGCCACTGTCGACGCCGACGAGGCCACCGCCCTCGCCGCGTCGAACCTGCCCGCCGGGGTCCGGACCTTCCGCGTCGACGGCAGCGACTTCGCGACCGCCGGCGCCGACAACGGCCTCGAACTCGCCCTCGTGGTGGCCGCGGCCGTCGCGCACCTGCGTGACCTGACCGCCGCCGGCCTGTCCGCCGAGGCGGCCCTGGGTCAGATCACCTTCGGGGTGTCGGCCGACGACGACCAGTTCGCGACGATCGCGAAGTTCCGTGCGCTGCGCAAGATCTGGGCCCGTGTGGCCGACGTCGTCGGTGCACCCGACGCCGGCGGCGCACTGACCCACGGTGTGACGGACCTGTCGATGTACTCCCAGCGCGACCCGTGGGTCAACATGCTGCGCAGCACCATCGCCGCCTTCGGTGCGGGTGTCGGCGGCGCCGACCAGTTGACGGTCCTGGCCTACGACGCGACGATCCCGGCCGACAAGCGCACCTCGAGTGCGTCCTTCTCGCGCCGCATCGCCCGCAACACCCAGCTCCTGCTGCTCGAGGAGTCCAACATCGGACGCGTCCTGGACCCGGCCGGCGGGTCGTGGTTCGTCGAGTCGCTGACCGACGACCTCGCCGCCAACGCCTGGACCGTCTTCACCGAGGTCGAGGCCGCCGGTGGCTACCGCGCCGCCCTCGACAGCGGCTGGATCGCCGACAAGGTCGATGCCTCGCTGGCGCGCCGCGATGCCGAGGTCGCGCACCGCCGCATCTCGGTGACCGGTGTCAACGAGTTCCCGAACATCGACGAGCGGGCCCTGTCCGACGCCCAGGGTGCCTCGGCGTCCGGCGTGACGGACGTGGTCACCGGAACCCCGAAGCTGGCCCGTGTCGGCCGTGCCTTCGAGGCCCTGCGCGACCGCTCCGACGTGGTGCTCGCCGAACAGGGCGCGCGCCCGTCGATCCTGCTCATCCCGCTGGGCAGCGTCGCCGAACACAACGGGCGCACCACCTTCGTGGCCAACCTGCTGGGTGCCGGCGGCATCGCCGTGGTCAACCCGGGTCCGCTGGCCGCGGACAAGATCGGCGACGCGGTGGCCGGTGCGAACACCCCGATCGCGGTGATCTGCGGCACCAAGGCCCGCTACGCGGAGGAAGGTCCGGCGGCCCTCGCCGCCGCCCGTGCGGCGGGTCTCTCGAAGGTCCTGCTCGCCGGTCCCGACAAGGAATGGCCCGAGTCCGACGATCGTCCGGACGGTTCGCTGCGGGTGGGCATCGACGCGGTGAGCACGCTCTCCGAACTCCTCGATCAGCTTCTCTCAACCTCGGGAGCGACGGCATGACCCAGACCGAACCCAATCCGACGCAGTCGATCCCGAGCTTCGCCGGGGTCGAGCTCACCGACGGGACGACCGCTCCGGCCGCCGGTCCCGGCGCACCCGTCACCGAGGAACTGGCCTCGGCGCACGGCTACTCGGTCGACCAGGTCACCTGGAACACCCCCGAGCAGATCGACGTCGCCCCGGTGTACACCCGCACCGACCGCAACGCGATCCTCGACGACGCCGAGCACCCGTACCCGCTCGACTCGGTTCCGGGTGAGGCACCGTTCATCCGCGGCCCGTACCCGACGATGTACGTGAACCAGCCGTGGACGATCCGTCAGTACGCGGGCTTCTCGACCGCCGCCGAGTCCAACGCCTTCTACCGCCGCAACCTCGCGGCCGGCCAGAAGGGTCTGTCGGTGGCCTTCGACCTCGCGACCCACCGCGGCTACGACTCCGACCACCCGCGCGTCGCCGGCGACGTCGGCATGGCCGGCGTGGCGATCGACTCGATCCTCGACATGCGGCAGCTCTTCGACGGCATCGACCTGGGCAACGTCTCGGTGTCGATGACGATGAACGGCGCGGTGCTGCCGATCCTGGCGCTCTACGTCGTGGCGGCCGAGGAGCAGGGTGTGCCGCCGGAGAAGCTGGCCGGGACCATCCAGAACGACATCCTCAAAGAGTTCATGGTCCGCAACACCTACATCTATCCGCCGAAGCCGTCGATGCGGATCATCTCGAACATCTTCGAGTACACCAGCCAGAAGATGCCGAAGTTCAACTCGATCTCGATCTCCGGCTACCACATCCAGGAAGCCGGTGCGACCGCCGACCTGGAGCTGGCCTACACGCTGGCCGACGGCGTCGAGTACATCCGCGCCGGTCTCGAGGCCGGCCTCGACATCGACAAGTTCGCGCCCCGCCTGTCCTTCTTCTGGGGCATCGGCATGAACTTCTTCATGGAGGTCGCCAAGCTGCGCGCGGCGCGCCTCCTGTGGAGCGAGCTGGTCGCAGACTTCGGACCGAAGAACGCGAAATCACTGTCGCTGCGCACACATTCGCAGACATCGGGCTGGTCGCTGACCGCTCAGGACGTGTTCAACAACGTGGCTCGCACCTGTGTGGAGGCGATGGCCGCGACCCAGGGTCACACCCAGTCGCTGCACACCAACGCGCTCGACGAGGCGATCGCCCTGCCGACCGACTTCTCGGCTCGCATCGCCCGCAACACCCAGCTGCTGCTGCAGCAGGAGTCGGGCACCACCCGCCCGATCGACCCGTGGGCCGGCTCGAACTATGTCGAGACGCTGACCCACCAGCTGGCGCAGAAGGCGCGCAAGCACATCCGCGAGGTCGAAGAAGCCGGCGGCATGACGCAGGCGATCAACGAGGGCCTGCCGAAGCTGCGTATCGAGGAGGCTGCGGCCCGCACGCAGGCCCGCATCGACTCGGGTCAGCAGCCCCTGATCGGCGTCAACAAGTACCAGGTGGCCGACGACGAGGAGATCGAGGTCCTCAAGGTCGAGAACTCCAAGGTGCGCGCCGAGCAGCTCGAGAAGCTCAGCAGGCTTCGCGCCGAACGTGATTCGGCTGCCGTCGAGGCTGCGCTGGCCGACCTGACGCGCGCCGCGGCGTCGTCGGAGGGCGGTATGGAGAACAACCTGATGGCCCTGGCCATCGAGGCCGCGCGACATCAGGCCACGGTCGGGGAGATTTCCGAAGCGCTCGAGAAGGTCTATGGTCGCCATCAGGCCGAGATCAAGACGATCAGCGGGGTGTACCGACATGAGGCAGGCGAGGTGAGCAACATCGACGCGGCGATCGAGGCCGTGCGCCAGTTCGCCGAGGCCGAGGGCCGCCAGCCGCGCGTGCTGGTCGCGAAGATGGGTCAGGACGGTCACGACCGCGGCCAGAAGGTCATCGCGACCGCCTTCGCCGACCTCGGCTTCGACGTCGACGTGGGCCCGCTGTTCGCCACGCCGGAGGAGGTGGCCGCCCAGGCCGCCGACAACGACGTGCACGTGGTGGGTGTGTCGTCGCTGGCCGCCGGTCACCTCACCCTGGTTCCCGCACTGCGGGAGGCGCTCAAGGAAGTCGGGCGCGAGGACATCATGATCGTCGTCGGCGGCGTCATCCCGCCGGGTGACTTCGCCGAGCTGTACGAGGCAGGTGCCGCCGCGATCTTCCCGCCCGGATCGGTCATCGCCGACTCGGCCGTGGAACTCATCGGCAAGCTGGCCGACACCCTCGGCCTGGAACTGCCCGGGGTGGCCGCGAACTGATGGCGGACAGTACTCGGCGTCGGGTCGACGTCGACGCGCTGGCCGATGCGGTTCTCGCGGATCGCCGCGCCGACCTGGCGCGTGCGATCACCCTGGTGGAGTCCAAGCGGCCCGATCACCGGGCGGCGGCGCAGGAGCTGCTGCTGAAGCTGACCCCGCACGCGGGCAACTCGTTCCGGGTCGGCATCACCGGCGTTCCGGGCGTGGGCAAGTCGACGACCATCGAGGCCCTCGGCATGCACCTGGTCGAACTCGGTCACAAGGTGGCGGTCCTCGCCGTCGACCCCAGTTCGACGCGCACCCGCGGCTCCATCCTGGGTGACAAGACGCGCATGGGCCGGTTGTCGACGGAGAAGAACGCCTACATCCGTCCCTCGCCGACCTCCGGCACCCTCGGCGGCGTGGCCAAGGCCACCCGTGAGTCCATCGTGCTGGTCGAGGCCGCCGGTTTCGACGTCGTCCTCGTGGAGACCGTCGGCGTCGGACAGTCCGAGGTCACCGTGGCCAACATGGTCGACACCTTCACCTTCCTGACGCTGGCCCGCACCGGGGATTCGTTGCAGGGCATCAAGAAAGGTGTCCTGGAACTCGCCGACGTGGTCGTGGTGAACAAGGCCGACGGCAAACACCTCAATGAGGCGAAGGGCGCGGCCCGCGAACTGCGCAACGCGCTCGGGCTGATCTATCCGCACGACGCCCTGTGGACCCCGCCGGTGCTGACGATGAGCGCGATCGAGAAGACCGGCGTCGACGAGTTCTGGAACACGGTTGTCAAACACAACCAGACCCTCAGAGACGCAGGCGAATTCACCGCTCGCCGCAACCAGCAGCAGATCGACTGGACGTGGTCGATGGTCCACGACATCGTCCTCAGCCGGCTCGCCGAGTCACCCGGCGTCCGTGACATCCGGAACGAGGTCGAGGACGAATTGCGCGAGGGCGTGCTGACACCGGCACTCGCCGCCCAGCGCATCGTCGACGCCTTCGACAACCGCTGAGCGACGGCGAACCCGGCTCAGCCGATCAGCAGGGCCGGCGTCTCGCCGAGCAGTGCGACCCGCCCCGGCACATGAGCGCAGCAGGCGGCTGGGCGCCTCAGGGTCGGACGAAGGTGCGCGCGAAGGCGCCGATCGTCTCGATGAGGTCGTCGAACACGGCGTCGAGGTCGGTGGACGTGGCGATCCGCGCATTGGGTCCCAGCGGCGACATCCGGCGTTCGTCCGCGACCGTCATTCCGCGCGTGAGGGTTCCGACGAGTTCGACGTCGACCCGCGCCGAGATGGTCGTGACGAGGTCGGGGTTCAATGCGACCATCGCCGCGAACGGGTCGTGGAGATGGGCGATGTAGCCCTCGTCGTGGTCGTGATGAAACTCGAAGTAGAACCGCAGGGCATCGGTGAGGTGCCGGATGATCTCGTTGGTCGCGACTGAGCGCAGCCCCCGCTCGTCGCCCGGGCCCGGGCACTCCGGCGGCGTGCTGCCCGACGCCATGGCCAGGCGCACGACGTGGTCCGGGGTCAGCACGACCTGCTCGGTGAGATCCAGCGCGCAGACGATGGGTGCCGGTGCGCCGTCGGTGCCGAACGCGCCGAAGACCTCCGCGGCGGCCTCCGGGTCGACGGCGACGTTCCACTCCGAGATCGGGGTGGTGTTCCCGTGCGTGTGGAACGCGCCGCCCATGATCACCAGGCGCCGCAGCCTGGAGGGCAGTCTCGGATCGCGGCGGATCGCGGTCGCCAGCGAGGTCAGCGGCCCGGTCACCAGTCCGACGAGTTCGCCGTCGTGCCGGCGCGACGCCTCGATCCACGCGTCTGCGGCGTCGAGACGACTGGGCGTGATCGTCGGCGCGGGCAACTCGGCGTGGCCGACGCCCCGTGGACCGTGCGTGTCCTCGGTCGTCATGAGCTCGGCGACGAGCGGCCCGGCCGGCCCGACGTGGACGGGGATCTCCGGGCGGCCGCAGAGTTGGAGCCAGGAGAGGTTGTTGGTGGTGACCACGTCGACCGGGACGTTGCCGGCCGTCGAGGCGATGCCGACGAGGTCGACGTCGGCGCGCGCCAGCAGGTAGAGGAGCGCGACCGAGTCGTCGATACCGGTGTCGCAGTCGAACAACAGGCGCTGGGTCACGTCACAATTGTGCCCGGTGTGCGGGGAGGGCCCCGCGCTGCCCCGCGGTTCCCTAGTATGCCTGGCAGACTGCCGGGCGGATCGCGTCGGCGCTACAGCCGCAAAGGAACGTGATGTTTCCACAACGACTTTCACCGGCAGTTCTGGCCGTGTGCGCGGCGCTCGTGCTGTCCGCCTGCAGCTCTGGTGAAGAAACCGGGGATGGTACGTCTGTACCGGTTCCGGCCGACCCGGTCCTCACCCCGGTGGTGGGGTCGGTGATGTTCGCACCGACCCCGTTCGCCGGGTCGGACGGTTCCGATCATCTCGTCTACGAAGTGTCGCTGACCAACTTCATGCGGACCCCGGTGACGATCACCGGGGTCAAGACGCTCGATGCCGGCGCCCAGGGCACTCCAGTGCTGACCGACCTCGACCAGGCCGGCGTCGCCGGGCGGCTCAAACCGACCGGTGTGGCCTCCGTCCCGCCGAGACCCGATGTGCCCGAGGGGTATTCCGAGGTGCTTGCGCCGGGGCAGAACGGCGTGCTGTTCCTGCACCTGCAGTTCGAGGGCGAGGCTCCGAAGAAGCTCGTCCACGAGATCTCGGTTCGCGCCGACGGGGCGCCGCCGGAGATGCGGGAGACCACCGAGCGGATCGCCGAGATCGAGGTGAACGACGCCGTCGTCCCGGTCCTGGGCCCGCCACTGATCGGCGAACACTACGTCGCCGCCGACGCCTGCTGCGACGCGGTGCGCCACACGCGCGCGATCCTGCCGTTGGACGGCACCCCCGTGGTCGCCCAGCGGTACGCGGTCGACTGGGAGCAGGCGGGACCTGACGGGAAGATCTTCGTCGGTGACGCCAAGGACCCGGCGAGCTACCGGATCCACGGCGACGACGTGCTCGCCGTCGCCGACGGCACCGTCGTCGCCAGCCGCAACGACCTGCCCGAGCAGGTACCGGGGGAGTTCCCCGCGAACCTGCCGATCGCCGACGCGGACGGCAACAACCTCGTCCTCGACATCGGCGACGGGTTCTTCGTGAACTACGCCCACATGCAACCCGGTTCGGTGCGGTTCGAGCCGGGGGACCGGGTACGACGCGGCGACGTCATCGGCAAGGTCGGCAACACCGGCAACTCGGTCGCACCCCACCTGCATGTCCACGTCATGAACGGACCGTCGTTCCTGATGTCACAAGGTGTACCGAGTGTCACCGACCTGTTCACGATCACCGGTCGGGTGGCCGACACGGACGCGTTCGATGCGTCGGAGGCCACCGGCGTCCCACTCGAGATGGCGCCCGGTGTGACGGTCTCCACACAGGAGGACCATATGATCCTCGATCAGAACATCGTCACGTTCCGCGCAGGCTGACAACGGTTTTCGGCGCCGACGCCGCCGATCTCGGGATGGTCCCGACTGGACAACGATCTCATCGTCCGTACGGTCGGGGCATGACCATTCAGAATCTGACCTTCGAATGGACCGACACGAATCGCGAATGGATCATCGAGAACCCGATCCGCATCGCGGCCTACATCCTGGTCGCACTGGTCGTGCGTTACGCCATTCACCGCACCATCGACCGCGCGACGCGTCCGCGTTCCCGGGACGGCGAGAAGTCACGCGGAGCGGCACTCATGCGGGGTCTGCGCACCAAGACGGTGACGACCGAACGCAGCGCCCAGATCGCCGCCAGGCGCGCGCAACGAGCCGCCACCATCGGCTCGGTGCTGAAGTCGACCGTGTCGATCGTGCTGCTCGTGTGGGTGGTGTTGTCGGTGCTGAGCGTCCTCGGCGTCAACATCGCGCCGTTCATCGCCTCCGCCGGCATCGTGGGTCTCGCGATCGGCTTCGGTGCGCAGAACCTGGTCCGGGACTTCGTCACCGGCGTCTTCATGCTCCTCGAGGACCAGTACGGGGTCGGTGACATCGTCGACCTCGGCGAGGCCATCGGCGAGGTGGAGACCGTGGGCCTTCGGGTCACCACGCTGCGCGACATCGACGGCACCCTCTGGTACGTCCGCAACGGCGAGATCGCCCGCGTCGGCAACATGAGTCAGGAGTTCGCGGTCGCCCGCGTCGACACCCCGGTCGCACCGGGCGCGGATATCGACAAGGCGCAGCGGGTCGCCGCCGAGGCGGCACGTCTGGCCGTCGAAGACGACGACACCGACATCCTGGGCGCCATCGAGATGCTCGGCGTGCAAGAGGTGTCCTCGGATCAGATCGTCCTGCGCCTGACGGTCAAGACCAAGCCGAACGGGCAGTGGGCCGTCCAGCGCCGGCTGCGACGCGCCATCCTGCAGGCCTTCGTGGAGAACAACATCGATCTGCCGTACTCGCGCGCCTGGGGATCGGTGCTCGAGAACGCCGGCACCTGAGTACCCCCGACAACGAGAAAACCCCCCGGCCGGAGCCGGGGGGTTTTCTCGTTGATCTGCGGTGTCCGAGGGGGGACTTGAACCCCCACGTCCGTTAATAGGACACTAGCACCTCAAGCTAGCGCGTCTGCCATTCCGCCACTCGGACTTGCTCTGCTGCGTTGCTCCGGCGGGGATTTCTCCTCGCCATCTCGCGGCAGCGGGATAACACTAACCGAGGTTGCCCGTGTATCCCAAATCCCGTAGGAGTGAGGGGTGTCTTCACAGTCTGCGACCACTGAAGTAGTCGATCTCGTCAGCCGGTTGATCCGGTTCGACACCTCCAACACGGGGGAGCCGGAAACCACGAAAGGCGAGGAAGAGTGCGCCAAATGGGTGGCGCAGCAACTCGAGGAAGTGGGATACACCACACAGTACGTCGAATCGGGTCGTCCGGGCCGCGGGAACGTCTTCGCACGCCTCGCCGGACCCCCTGACTCCGACCGCGGTGCCCTCCTGATCCACGCCCATCTCGACGTCGTGCCCGCCGAGCCGGCGGACTGGAGCGTCCACCCGTTCTCCGGTGCGGTCAAGGACGGCTACATCTGGGGACGCGGTGCCGTCGACATGAAGGACATGGCCGGGATGGCGCTTGCGTTGGCCCGCCAGTTCAAGCGCGACGGCACCGTCCCGCCGCGCGAGATCGTCTTCGCCTTCCTCGCCGACGAAGAGGCCGGCGGCACCTGGGGTGCCCACTGGCTCGTCGAGAACAGGCCCGACCTCTTCGAGGGGATCACCGAGGCGGTCGGCGAGGTCGGCGGCTTCTCGCTGACCGTGGACCGGCCCGACGGCACCCCAGAAGCGCCTGTACCTCGTCGAGACGGCCGAGAAAGGCCTGGGCTGGATGCGTCTCACCGCGGAGGCGCGTGCCGGTCACGGTTCGTTCCTGCACGCGGACAACGCGGTCACCGAGATCGCGGAGGCCGTCGCCCGGATCGGCCGGCACACGTTCCCGCTCGTCATGACGGAGTCGGTGAGTCAGTTCCTCGCCGAGGTCAGCGCCGAGACCGGGCTGGACTTCAGTCCCGACGCGCCCGATCTGGAGACGTCGCTGTTCAAGCTCGGCAACCTCGCCCGCATCATCGGCGCGACGCTGCGCGACACCGCCAACCCGACGATGCTCAAGGCCGGATACAAGGCCAACGTCATCCCGCAGAAGGCCGAAGCCGTCATCGACTGCCGCGTGCTGCCGGGACGGCAGACCGCTTTCGAGAAGGAGATCGACGAACTCATCGGCCCGAACGTCACCCGGGAGTGGATCACCCACCTCGACTCGTATGAGACAACGTTCGACGGCGACCTCGTCGACGCCATGAACAACGCGATCCTCGCCCATGACGAGCAGGGAAAGACGGTGCCCTACATGCTCTCCGGCGGAACCGATGCCAAGGCGTTCGCGAAGCTGGGCATCCGTTGCTTCGGGTTCGCGCCGCTGCAACTGCCGCCGGACCTCGACTTCGCGGCGCTGTTCCACGGCGTCGACGAGCGTGTGCCGGTCGACGCGGTCCTGTTCGGCACGAAGGTGTTCGAACACTTCCTGCTCCACAGCTGAGTTCTCGCATACAGTGTCGGGAGATCGTTCCGATGCGCGAAACGTCAGAAAGGTGAACACATGTCGTCCTTCGACCCGTACTCCCCGCTACCGAATCTGCCCGGTTTCACGCTGACCTCCGAGAGCCTCACCGACGGCTCACCGCTGGCCAACGGTCAGGTCAGCGGAATCATGGGCGCGGGCGGCGAGGACCTGTCACCGCAGTTGAGCTGGTCCGGATTCCCCTCGGAGACCAAATCTTTCGCGGTCACCGTCTACGACCCCGATGCACCCACCGCATCGGGCTTCTGGCACTGGGCCGTCGCCGACATCCCCGTTTCGGTCACCAGCCTGCCCGAGGGTGCCGGTGACGAGGACGGGTCGGGTCTGCCCGACGGAGCCGTGACCCTCACCAACGACGCCTCGCTGCGCCGCTTCATCGGTGCCGCGCCGCCCCCCGGACACGGACCGCACCGCTACTTCATCGTCGTGCACGCCGTCGACGTCGAGTCCCTGAACCTCCCCGAGTCAGCCACCCCGGCCTACCTCGGCTTCAACCTGTTCTCCCATGCGATCGCCCGCGCGACCCTGGTGGGCACCTACGAGCAGCCCAGCGAGAACGTCTGACGCAGATACCGACGACAAAGGCGTCCTGGCCGATGAGGTCGGGACGCCTTCGTCGTCAGGCCGATTCGCTAGGGCTGCCGGGTGGCGGCGCAGCCGACCGCGTCGGAGATCGACGCGAACCCGCCGGCACGCACCCGCTCGGCGAGACCGGAGTGCAGCTCGTACAGCCACAGCGGTCCGCCGTAGATGAACCCGGTGTAGACCTGCAGCAGGTCGGCGCCGGCACAGATGCGTTCCCACGCCTGATCGACGGTCTCGATGCCGCCGACACTCACGATCGCGATCTTCCCGCCCACGCGGCCGTAGAGGCGCATGAGGACGGCCAGCGACCGGTCGGCGACCGGGGCGCCCGACAGACCGCCCGCGCCGATCTCGCGCACCTCGGCGTCCGGTGTGCGCAGGCCTTCGCGGCCGATGGTGGTGTTGGTGGCGACGATGCCGGCCAGCCCGAGCTCGACGGCGAGGTCGGCGACCGCGTCGATGTCGTCGTCGACGAGATCGGGTGCGATCTTCACCAGGACCGGGACGTGGACCTCGGCCTGCACCGCGGCCAGGATCGGCCGCAGCGAGTCGACGGCCTGCAGGTCACGCAACCCGGGGGTGTTGGGTGAGCTCACGTTCACGACGACGAAGTCGGCAAGTGGCCCGAGAAGGCTTGCCGAGAGCCGGTAGTCGTCGATGGCCTGGTCGAGCGCGACCACCTTGGTCTTGCCGATGTTGGCGCCGATCGGTGCGGACACCGGACCGCGCCGGACCTCTTTGAGATGTTCGGCGGCGACGTGCGCGCCCGGGTTGTTGAAGCCCATCCGGTTGATGAGGGCACGGTCGGCGGGCAGCCGGAACAGCCGCGGCTGCGGGTTGCCGGGTTGCCCCTGGCCGGTGATGGTGCCGATCTCCGCGAAGCCGAATCCGATCTGCCCCCAGGCGTTCACGGCTCCCGCGGTCTTGTCGAAACCGGCCGCCAGACCGATGGGCACCGGGAAATCCACCCCGAACACCCGGCTGCGCAGGACCGGATCGTGGTGGGCCAGCAGCTTGGCCACCGGGAACGAGATCACCGAGAACCGGCTCACCGCGCGCAGCAGCACGAAGACGATGTGATGGATGCGTTCCGGCGGAAGCAGGAACATCAATTTGAGCAGCAGGGGATAGCACCGCCGGTTGAGTGCGATCAGCACCTTGGTGGCGGTTCGTGCGGTCAGCATGCCTGGGCGCTCCGGGAATCGTGGTCGGTGGAACGGTTCTCGTCGAGTGGGCGGGCCCCGCGCGGCGGACGTTTCCGCTTGAGCAGGACCTTTCGTGTGCCGTCTGAGTAGAGGCGGACCCGCGAGAGCTCCCAGCCGCCGAACTCGGCCTCGAGTGCGAGTCGCATCGAAGCGGTCACCCGGGTGACGTCCGGCGGCAGCTTCAGCAGGATGTACTCGACGTCCTCCGAGGTGACCTCCCAGCCGGCGGGGTACTTCGCGCCGACACGGGCGAAAGTCCGGGAGTGCCGGGTGTGTGGCCGTCGGTCAGTACTCATTCGGCCCGCTCTCTTCGTTCCCGGCGCCGGTACTCGTTCGGCCCGCTCTCTTCGTTCCCGGCGCCGGTACTCATTCGGCCCGCTCTCGTCGTTCCCGGCGCCGGTGCTCACAGTCACCGACCCGGCTCGACCGGCGTGACACCGAGAGGGGTGCCGGGCGGCGGGACGACCTGGAGCTTGCCGTCGCGTCCCGACAGGACATAGACGGTGCCCGCGTCGTCGACGGTGATGGTGTCGGGCTGGACGACAGACGCGAACCGCTGCTTCTCGGTCGGCTCGCCGTCGGCCAGGTCATACGCAACCACCTCGTTGTCACCGGTTGTCGACACCCAGAGCAGGTTGCGGGTGTCGTCGTAGTCTACGGCGTACGGGCCGTCGGCCACCGGGTAGCGGAATCGCATGACCAGCGGCGACCCGAAGAATCCGAGGATCTCGCCGTCGCGGGTGTTCGCGACCAGGATTCGGCCGAAACGGTCGACCGTCGAGTTCGTGGCGCCGTTGCCGGCACGCAGCGCGGGCCCGGGTTCGCCGGACTCCGGGTCGATCGGGGTCACCGACGACTGCGCACGGTCGAGGACGACGACCTGTCCGTCGAGGCCCTCGGCGGCGACCGGGGCCGCGGTGAGGGAGTCCACGCGGACGAACTCGCGCAGGTCGTGCTTCTTCTGGAACTCGCCGTTGGACTCGGCGTCGTAGATCAGGACCCGGCCGTCGGCGGTTCCGACGACGATCTGGCCGGACGCGGCACGTACGACCGCGGTCGGTTCGTCGGTGTCGAGCTCGGCGGTACGGGCGCGGCCCTCGGCGTCGACGACGACCAGCGATCCCGGTCCGACGCCGAGGTAGCCGCCGTCGGTGTCCGGGGCGAGCGCGGTCAGGCCCGGCACCTGGACCGGGGTGGGAGGCGAGGTCATGCGGGCGGCGTCGAAGCGGAGAAGTTCGTTGCCGTCCGGCGAGACGACGGCGACGGTACGACCGGAGGAGGCGAGCGCCCGGGAGCCGGCGGGTGCGGGGACCGTGAGGCCGGTCGGCTCGGATGTCGCGGGTGCCTCGACCGCGGTCGCGGGGGCGACGGTCGCGACGTCGGGGGTGCCCGAGTCATCCGACCCGCACGCCGTGATCATCGCCACACCCACGGCGAGAGTCGCAGCCGCGGAAACCGGGCGCCGCAACCGTGCGAGACCTCTCGGTGGCTGGTGACGGGGGCGCGGTCGTCGAGACGAGTGCATGAACCCATCTTGCGTGACCGCTCGCGTGCGACGCTCAGGCGGGTCGACGCGTGTCGCCGACCCGGGTCGGCGACCGGGGCTCCGCGTAGCATCGGGCGCCGTGACCGACACCATGACCTGGACCCAGTCGATCGTCCTCGGGGCGTTACAGGGTCTCACCGAGTTCCTGCCGATCTCGTCGTCCGGGCATCTCCGTATCGCCTCGGAACTGATGTTCGGAGAGGACGCCGGGGCGTCGTTCACCGCGGTCACCCAGCTCGGTACGGAGGCGGCCGTGCTGCTGTTCTTCGCCAAGGACATCGTCCGCATCATCGTGGCCTGGTTCCGCGGTCTGTTCCATGCCGAGGAGCGCAACCTCGACTACCGCATCGGTTGGTATGTGATCTTCGCGACCATCCCGATCGGCGTCATCGGTTTCGTCCTCAAGGACCAGATCCGCACGACCGGCCGGAACCTGTGGCTGGTGGCGATCATGCTGATCGTCTTCGCGGGTGTGTTCTGGCTGGCCGAGCGTTACGGCAAGAAGCAGCGTCCGATGGAGAAGCTGACGCTGCGCGACGGTCTGGTGATGGGCGGCGCACAGTGCCTGGCGTTGGTCCCCGGCGTCTCCCGATCGGGTGCGACCGCCAGCGCGGGCCTGTTCCTCGGCCTCGAACGCGAGGCCGCGTTTCGGTTCTCGTTCCTGCTGGCCATCCCGGCGGTGACGGCTTCCGGCCTGTTCAGCCTCCCGGACGCGTTCAATCCGAGCGGCGAGGGCATGGAGGCCACCGGGCCCCAGTTGCTGGTCGCGACGATCGTCGCGTTCATCGTCGGATACGCCGCCATCGCCTGGCTGTTGAAGTTCGTCGGCAACCACTCGATGAACTGGTTCGGCGCCTACCGCGTGATCCTCGGCGTCCTCCTGATCATCCTGCTGTCCACCGGCGCGATCTCCGCGACCTGACGATCCCGACGGTCCTCGTCGTGTGCGGGTCGCCTGCGCGCATGCCTATGGTTGTGGCATGACCGTGATCCTTCTCCGGCACGGCCGTTCGACGGCGAACACCTCGGGTGTGCTCGCCGGTCGTAGCCCCGGAGTCCACCTCGACGACCGGGGCCGCGCACAGGCCGACGACCTCGTGAGCCGCCTGGGCGACCACCTCGCCGGGATCAAGGCGGTGGTGCGATCGCCACTCGACCGCTGCGCGGAGACCGTCGCACCACTGCTGGCAGCTCTCGGCACCAACGGCGACCGCCCGCCGGAGGTCGTCGTCGACGACCTGGCCGAGGTCGACTACGGCGGCTGGACCGGACGTTCCATCTCCGAGCTGCTCTCCGAACCACTCTGGAAGGTCGTCCAGCAGCAGCCGTCGGCGGCGGTCTTCCCCGATGGCGAGGGCCTCGCCGACGTCCAGGCGCGGGCGGTGCGCGCCATCCGCGAACTCGACCGTGTCTACGGCGGACCGGACGGGTCCGGAGTGTGGGTCGCCTGCTCGCACGGCGACGTCATCAAGTCGATCATCGCCGACGCCATGGGCAGCCACCTCGACGCCTTCCAGCGCATCGTCGTCGAACCGGCGTCGATCAGCGTCGTCCGGTACTCCTCGTCGCGCCCGTACGTGCACACCGTGAACAACACGCAGAAGCTGTCGATCCCGACACCGCGCCCGCCCGCCGCCGACGGCCAGGCGGCCTCCGACGACGCCGTCGTGGGTGGGGAGACCGGTGCCGCTGCCACGATCCCGGCGACATCGGGATAATGAACACAACAATCAAGGAGGTGTGATGTCCCGAGCGATCCACGTGTTCCGCAGCCCGGACCGGTTCGTCGCCGGCACGATCGGCCAACCCGGCGACCGCACGTTCTACCTCCAGGCCGTCCACGAGACCCGCATCATCAGCGTGATGCTCGAGAAGCAGCAGGTCCAGATCCTCGCGGACCGGATCGGCGCGCTCCTCGACGAGATCCACCGTCGCTTCGGCACCCCGATCCCGCCGGCCACCGACCGTGTCGGCGACCTGAGCCCACTCGTCATGCCGGTCGACGCCGAATTCCGGGTCGGCACCATGGGACTGGGCTGGGACGCCGAATCCGAGGCCGTCGTGGTGGAGCTCCTCGCCATCACCGAGGGGGAGTTCGACGAGAGTGTCGTGCTCGACGACACCGACGAGGGGCCGGACGCGGTACGGGTCTTCCTGACCACCACGGCCGCACGGGAATTCGCGGCCCGGTCGTCGAAGGTCATCTCGGCCGGCCGCCAGCCGTGCCCGCTGTGCAGCGAACCGCTCGACCCCGAAGGTCACCTGTGCGTGCGCACCAACGGCTACAAGCGTGATGCGCAGCTGAGCAAGTCGATCGACTTCATCGACCCCGAGGTGTTCAACAGCCTTGCGGCGCAGACTGATCCGAGCTTCCTCGTCGACGAGGACGACGACCCGGAGGATTCCGACGACGAGGATCCGGGCACGTCCGGACCCTCCCAGCCGTGAGACAGGGGCACGGTCGTTGACGTCGGAGGCCGCGAGCCCGCAACCCGAGCCCTCGGACCCGGTGCCCGCTGAGGCGTCGACGCTCGAGATCCTCCGCGACGGCGAACTGACGATCCTCGGCCGGATCCCGTCGGCGAGCAACGCCACCCTCGTGTGCGACGCCGTACTCGACGAACAGACCGTCCGCTGCGTGTACAAGCCGGTCCGCGGCGAGGTCCCGCTGTGGGACTTCCCGGACGGCACGCTCGCCGGCCGCGAGGTCGCGTCGTACCTGATCTCGGAGGCCCTCGGCTGGGGCGCCATCCCGACGACGATCCACCGCGACGGACCGGTCGGTCCGGGGATGGTCCAACGCTGGATCGAGACGCCGGACAACACCGAACACCCGCCCGCCGAGAACCAGCCGCGCATCGACCTCGTCGACCTGTGTCCGGTCGACCGGGTACCGACCGGCTTCTTCGCCGTGCTCCAGGCCTACGACCCATACGGTGAACCCGTCGTGCTCGTCCATGCCGACGACCCGCGACTCCAGCGGCTCTCGGTGCTCGACGTCGTGCTGAACAACGCCGACCGGAAGGGCGGCCACGTCCTCGAAGGCCTCGACGGCGGGGTCTACGGCATCGACCACGGCATCTGCCTGCACTCCGAGGACAAGCTCCGTACCGTGCTGTGGGGCTGGGCGGGGGAGCAGGTGCCCGGGCACCTGGTCGCCGACGTCGCCGAACTGGCCGAGAAGCTGGAGACCGACGGGTGTGCGCTGCGAGACGAGCTGTTGCGTCACATCACCGCCGACGAGGTCGACGCACTGACGGTCCGGGCGATCGTGGTCGCCGAGAGTGAGACCATGCCGCTCCCGCCGGGCCACCGGCCCATTCCCTGGCCGCCGTTCTGACGTCCCGCTGTGATCCGCGTCGCCGGCCGACGCCGCCACCGGCCGGGCCGTGAAGACCTCGCGGTCCGTGGGCAATACAGTGGACGCCATGCAGTCGTGGCCCGATGTGGAACTTCCGGAGGTACCCGGCGAGGGACCTGCCCTTCGCCTCTATGACACCGCCGATCGTGCGGTCCGTCCGGTGACCCCCGGCCAGACCGCCACCATGTATGTCTGCGGGATCACCCCGTACGACGCGACCCACCTCGGTCACGCCGCCACGTATCTCACCTTCGATCAGGTCAATCGCGTCCTGCGCGACCAGGGGCACGACGTCCACTACGTGCAGAACGTGACCGACGTCGACGATCCGCTGTTCGAGCGCGCCGACCGCGACGGCGTCGACTGGCGCGATCTCGGTGCGCGCGAGACCCAGCTCTTCCGCGACGACATGACCGCTCTGCGCGTGCTACCGCCGCGCGACTACATCGGTGCCGTCGAGTCGATCGGCGAGGTCATCGAGGTCGTCGAGAAGCTGCTCGCCTCGGGTGCCGCCTATACCGTCGACGACGCCGAGTACCCCGACGTCTACTTCCGGACCGACGCCACCGAGCAGTTCGGCTACGAGTCCGGCTACGACCGCGAGACCATGGCCCGATTCTTCGCCGAGCGTGGCGGCGACCCCGACCGTGCGGGCAAGCGTGATCCCCTCGACGCCCTGTTGTGGCGCGCGAAGCGGGAGGGCGAACCGTCGTGGGACTCGCCGTTCGGTCCGGGACGTCCGGGCTGGCACATCGAGTGCTCGGCGATTGCGCTGAACCGGCTCGGCATCGAGTTCGACATCCAGGGCGGCGGCAACGACCTGATCTTCCCGCACCACGAGTTCTCGGCCGCCCACGGTGAGGCGCTCACGGATTCGCGGCGTTTCGCCCGCCACTACGTACACACCGGCATGGTCGGACTCGACGGCGAGAAGATGTCGAAGAGCCGCGGCAACCTGGTGTTCGTGTCGGTGCTGCGTCGAGAGGGCGTCGACCCGGCGGCGATCCGTCTGGCCCTGCTCGCCGACCACTACCGCGGTGACCGCATGTGGACCCAGTCGGTGCTCGACACCGCTGTCGAACGTCTCGATCGCTGGCGCACCGCCTTCGCCGCGGCGACCGGACCCGACGCGACCGACGTCATCGCACGTGTCCGCCAGCACCTGGCCGACGATCTCGACACCCCGAAAGCACTTGCCGCAGTAGACGCCTGGTGTGCCGATGTGCGGAGCGGCATCGGGTCGTCGGCGGAGGCGCCCGCGGCACTGGCCGCCGCGGTCGACGCCCTGCTCGGCATTCCGGCGACCCGGCAGGACTGATCCTTCCGGGTTGTACGGGGCGAACAGTGAGTGACCGCTCTGGGTACAGTGCTCTCGTGGCGCGCGTGCAAGAGATCAGACCAGACACCGACTCCGGGGTGTTCACCGTGGTCACCCGGACTTCCACCTACCTGCTCGACTTCGGGGAGATGACGCTGTTGCGTGCCCCCGGAGTCGGCGGCACGGACAGCGAGGACTGGACCGTCAGTCGGCTGCGCCGTGATTCCGAGGACATCCCGTTGCTCGGGGTGAAGTCCTGCCGGCTCGGCGAGTCCGCGCAGTTCTGGGTACGGGCCGCCGACGATCCCGACGTTCGCACGTGGCGGATCACCACCCCGGTCGTGTCGATCGAGAAGATCGGCTGAGCTAACCGCGGATCCGATCCCGTAGCGCGTTCAGGGCGTCGACGTAGAGCGATGGCCGCTGCCGGTGGATGTCGTGTCCCGACGGGATGCGGTCGATCAGCAGGCAGTCCGGCATGAGCGTGTGTGCCCGGACAGCATCGTCGGAGGTCATCGCGCCCAGCAGGACGCCGTCCTGCTCGTGGGTCGTCGTGTGCAGCAGTGTCGTGGGCACGAGGACCCGGCGGAGGGTCTCGGCCTGGTCGTATCCGGCGAGCCACGTGCCGTCGTAGAACATCTCCCCGTAGCGCAGGTCGTAGTCGCCGGTCCCGTCCTGTAGACACGCCGTGAGTGCGATGGCGCGGTTGAGGGTCGGCGGCAGCCACCACAGCTTCGGGATCACGTGCGGATCCCGGTCGAGGCGTCGCTCCAGCGGACCGCGCACCAACGCCTTCCACGCGCGGTCGCCGAACATCGTCTGCAGGTGGCTGTGCCGGACCCAGAACCGGGTCCAGCTGTCCGCATTCGCTGAGGTGCCGGCCTCGAGATGGCGGTGGATGTTCCGGAACGTGTCGAGCCAGGCGTAGGTCGCGTGCGCGCGGTCGGGTTCGGTGCCGAAGAACGGTGCGTCCTCGATGAGGGCGGCGCGGACGAGGGCGGGGAAGTCTGCGGCGAGGCGTGCGGCCAGGAGCCCGCCGGAGGAATGACCGGCCACGACGACGGGTGCGCCGACCACGTTCTCGACGAACCAGGCCAGGGCCTCGGTCTGCGGCAGGGCCGGATACAGCGCCGGCTCCTTGGCGGAACCGCCGTGGCCGAAGCAGTCCACCGCGAAGACATGCCAGTCGGCTGACAGTGCGCCGAGCACGGACGCGTAGTCGGTCCACGAGACCTGTTGTCCGGGGATGAGCAGGAGCGGTTCACCGCCCGGCGGGCCCTCTCCGTAGCCGATCACCGCGCCGTCGGGCATGGTGACCGACCGTGGGGTCATCCCGCTCGAGGCGAGGAGGGACGCCTCCCGGCGGTCGTAGGTCAGGTTCCGGGTGACATAGCCGGCGACCGCGGCTGTCGTGACACCCCAGACCGACCGCACCCGCGACACCGGCACGTCGCGCCGACGTCGATCGGTGGCTGCTCACCCGCCGAACGGCCCCTGGCCGCGACGCTTGAGATAACGCTCGAACTCGGCGGCGAGGGCATCTCCGTCGATCTTCGCCATCATCTCGTCGGGATCCATCTCGGCGTCACCGCGCTCCTCGAGCCCGCGGACGTAGTCGGCGATCTCCTCGTCGTCCTCGGTCATCTCGGTGACCGCGCGCTCCCACTCCTCGGCCTGCTCGGGCAGGGTGCCGAGCGGGACCTCGATGTCGAGGACCTCCTCGACGCGCGTCAGCAACGCGACGGTGGCCTTCGGGTTGGGCGGGGTCGACACATAGTGCGGCACCGCGGCCCAGAAGGACACTGCGGGCAGGCCCGCCTGCACGAAGAGGTCCTGCAGCACGCCGGTGATGCCCGTGGGGCCCTCGTAGCGGCTCTCCGTGAGGTTGTACCGGGCCGCCGACTCACTGCTGTAGGCCGTTCCGGTGACGGGCACCGGGCGGGTGTGCGGGGTGTCGGCGAGCAGCGCACCCAGCATGACGGTGGTCTCGACCTCGAGCTCCTGGGCCAGTTCGACGATTTCGGCGCAGAACGCACGCCACCGCATGTTCGGTTCGATGCCGCGGACCAGCACGATGTCGCGGTCGGCGCCGCGCGGACTGCAGTACGAGATCGACGTCGTCGGCCACTCGATACGCCGGGTCACGCCGTCCACCTGCTTGACAGTGGGGCGGTTGACCTGGAAGTCGTAGTATTCATCAGAGTCGATGTCGGCGAGGGGACGAGCGTCCCACTCGAGGGCGAGGTGCTCGACGGCGCTGCTGGCGGCGTCCCCGGCGTCGTTCCATCCTTCAAAAGCCGCGAGCAGAATGGGTCTGCGCAGCTGGGGGAGGTTCGACATCTGCTCAGCGTTCACCGAACCAGCCTACGACCGAACACGCAGAGAGGGCGAACTACGCTGTCAACCATGTCCTTCGAAAACTCCGGCCATCGACCGAGCGACTTCGACACGACCTTCATGTCGTCGATGTCGCGACGCGTGCTGATCGGCGACGGGGCGATGGGCACGATGCTCCAGGCCGCGGACCTCACCCTCGATGACTTCAACCAGCTCGAGGGTTGTAACGAGATCCTCAACGACACCCGCCCCGACATCCTCGAAGGCATCCATCGCGCCTACTTCGAGGCCGGCGCCGACGCCGTGGAGACCAACACCTTCGGCTGTAACCTGTCGAACCTCGGTGACTACGACATCGCCGACCGTATCCGAGAGCTGGCCTACAAGGGCACCGCGATCGCTCGCGGGGTGGCCGACGAGATGGGTCCGTCCGCCGACGGCATCGACCGGTACGTGCTCGGTTCGATGGGCCCGGGCACCAAGCTGCCCAGCCTCGGGCACACGACGTTCGCCACGATCCGCGACGCCTACACCGAATGTGTCATCGGCATGCTCGAGGGCGGCGCCGACGCGGTGCTCATCGAGACCTCCCAGGACCTGCTGCAGGTGAAGGCCGCGGTGATCGCGGCACAGCGCGCCATGGATCAGGTGGGTCGCCGCATCCCGATCATCAGCCACGTCACGGTCGAGACGACCGGCACGATGCTGCTGGGTTCGGAGATCGGTGCCGCGCTGGCAGCCATCGAGCCGCTGGGCGTCGACCTCATCGGCCTGAACTGCGCCACCGGTCCGGCGGAGATGAGCGAGCACCTGCGCTACCTGTCGAAGCATGCGCGCATCCCGGTGTCGGTCATGCCCAACGCCGGTCTGCCCGTGCTCGGCGCAAACGGTGCCGAGTACCCACTGACGCCGGAGGAACTTGCCGAGTCGATGGCCCAGTTCGTCGGCGAGTTCGGACTGTCCTTCGTCGGCGGTTGCTGCGGCACCACGCCGGAGCACATCCGCCAGGTCGCCGAAGCGGTCGCGCAGGTCACCCCCGCGACGCGCGCGCCTCAGCACGAGTCGGAGACGTCGTCTCTCTACACCGCGGTGCCCTTCGATCAGGACGCGAGCTTCCTGGTCATCGGTGAGCGCACGAACACCAACGGCTCCAAAGCATTCCGTGAGGCGATGATCGCCGAGGACTACCAGAAGTGCCTCGACATCGCCAAGGACCAGACCCGCGACGGCGCGCACATGCTCGACCTGAACGTCGACTACGTCGGTCGTGACGGCGCCGCGGACATGACCGCTCTCGCGAGCCGCTTCGCGACGTCGTCGACGCTGCCGATCATGCTCGACTCGACCGAGCCGGAGGTCATCCGCGCGGGTCTCGAGGCGCTCGGCGGGCGTTGCGCGGTGAACTCGGTGAACTACGAGGACGGCGACGGGCCGGACTCGCGGTTCAACAAGATCATGCGTCTCGTCGTCGAACACGGCGCGGCGGTCGTCGCGCTGACCATCGACGAGGAGGGGCAGGCGCGTACCGCGGACTGGAAGGTCCGGGTCGCCGAGCGTCTGATCGACGACATCACCGGCAACTGGGGTCTCGCCGAGGAAGACATCATCATCGATGCCCTGACCTTCCCGATCTCGACGGGTCAGGAGGAGGTCCGGCGCGACGGCATCGAAACCATCGAGGCCATTCGCCGGCTGCACGAGTCGCATCCCGACGTGCACTTCACGCTGGGTATCTCCAACATCTCGTTCGGCCTGAACCCGGCCGCCCGGCAGGTGCTGAACTCGGTGTTCCTGCACGAGTGCGTGCAGGCCGGCCTCGACACCGCGATCGTGCACGCGTCGAAGATCCTGCCGATGGCACGTATCCCGGAGGAGCACCGTCAGGTCGCCCTGGATCTGGTCTACGACCGCCGACGCGAGGGTTACGACCCGCTGCAGAAGCTGATGGAGCTGTTCGAGGGTGTCTCGGCCGCGTCGGCTCGCGAGTCGCGCGCCCAGGAACTGGCCCAGCTGCCGCTGTTCGAGCGGCTGGAACGACGCATCGTCGACGGTGAGCGCAACGGTCTCACCGACGATCTCGACGAGGCGATGACACAGGTCCCGCCGCTGTCGATCATCAACGACACGCTGCTGTCGGGGATGAAGACCGTCGGCGAGCTGTTCGGCTCGGGTCAGATGCAGCTGCCGTTCGTGCTGCAGTCCGCCGAGGTCATGAAAGCCGCTGTCGCCCACCTCGAACCACACATGGAGGCGACCGGCGAGGACGGCAAGGGCCGGATCGTGCTGGCGACCGTCAAGGGCGACGTGCACGACATCGGCAAGAACCTCGTCGACATCATCCTGTCCAACAACGGATACGAAGTCGTCAACATCGGCATCAAGCAGCCGATCACGACCATCCTCGACGTCGCCGCGGACAAGAAGGCCGACGTCATCGGCATGTCCGGTCTGCTCGTGAAGTCTACCGTCGTCATGAAGGAGAACCTCGAGGAGATCAACACGCGTGGTCTCGCCGAGGAATACCCGGTCCTGCTCGGTGGTGCGGCGCTGACGCGTTCGTATGTCGAGAACGACCTGTCAGACGTCTACGAGGGCGACGTGCACTATGCGCGTGACGCTTTCGAGGGCCTGCGTCTGATGGATGGCATCATGGCCCGCAAGCGCGGTGGCGGACCCGACCCGGACAGCGACGAGGCCAAGGCCGAGGCGGCCAAGACCGCCGAGCGCAAGGCTCGGCACGAGCGGTCCAAGCGCATCGCCGCGAAGCGCAAGGCCGCCGAGGAGCCCGTCGAGGTGCCGGCGCGGTCGGATGTGGCTGCCGACAACGAGATCCCGACCCCGCCGTTCTGGGGTTCGCGCATCGTCAAGGGTGTGCCGATCGCCGACTACCTGCAGTTGCTCGACGAGCGCGCGCTGTTCCTCGGCCAGTGGGGTCTGCGTGGCGCTCGCGGCGGCGACGGCCCGTCGTATGAGGAGCTCGTCGAGTCCGAGGGCCGGCCGCGTCTGCGCTACTGGATCGATCGGCTCGCGACCGAGAACATCTTGCAGCACGCCGCAGTCGTGTACGGCTACTACCCGGCAGTCAGCGAGGGCGACACCGTCCACGTGCTCACCGAGCCGCACCCCGATGCGCCGGTGCGGTTCAGCTTCTCGTTCCCGCGCCAGCAGCGGTCGAGGTTCCTGTGTATCGCCGACTTCATCCAGTCGCGCGAGGCCGCGAAGGCCGCCGGGCGGGTCGACGTCATGCCGTTCCAGCTCGTCACCATGGGACAGCCGATCGCCGACTTCGCGAACAAACTGTTCGCCGAGGACGCCTACCGCGACTACCTGGAGGTGCACGGCATCGGTGTGCAGTTGACCGAGGCGCTCGCCGAGTACTGGCATCAGCGTGTGCGCAGCGAGCTGAAGTTCGGCGACCGGTCGATGGACAGCGAGGATCCCGAACACGCCCAGGGGTTCTTCGACCTCGAATACCGCGGTGCGCGTTTCTCCTTCGGTTACGGCGCCTGCCCCGATCTCGAGGACCGCGCGAAGATGATCGAGCT
Organism: Gordonia rubripertincta; assembly: GCF_038024875.1. NCBI lineage: Bacteria > Bacillati > Actinomycetota > Actinomycetes > Mycobacteriales > Gordoniaceae > Gordonia > Gordonia rubripertincta. Next base: position 4,154,011 of record NZ_CP136136.1, on the reverse strand, counting down.
GCTCGAGCCGGAGCGGATCGGTGTCCAGCTCTCGGAGGAGCTGCAGCTCCATCCGGAGCAGTCCACGGATGCGTTCGTGCTGCACCACCCGGAAGCCAAGTACTTCAACACCTGAGGCTTCGACATCTGAGCAGGGGGCGATGGGCGTGTCGGGAGTGATCGAACGGTCGCAGGGACCGGTCCGGGTCATCGGGATCGATCGTCCCGACCGCCGCAACGCCGTCGACCGCGCGACCGCCGACGCTCTGGCCGACGCGTTCCGTCGGTTCGACGCCGACGAGTCCGTGTCGGTCGCCGTGCTGTACGGAGAAGGCGGGACGTTCTGCGCCGGAGCCGATCTCAAGGCCATCGCCGACGGCACCCCGAACCGGGTGGAAGCCGACGGTGACGGCCCGATGGGGCCGACCCGGATGCGGTTGTCCAAGCCGGTGATCGCGGCGATCTCCGGTCACGCCGTCGCGGGTGGACTCGAACTCGCCCTCTGGGCGGACATGCGCGTCGTCGACGAGGATGCCGTGTTCGGTGTGTTCTGCCGGCGCTGGGGTGTCCCGCTGATCGACGGTGGGACGGTACGGCTTCCGCGGCTGATCGGGGAGAGCCGCGCGATGGATCTCATCCTCACCGGGCGTGCTGTCGCGGCCGACGAGGCGTTGCAGATCGGACTCGCGAATCGCGTGGTGCCGTCGGGGACGGCGCTCGACGCCGCCGTCGAGCTCGCGACCCAGATCGCGCAGTTCCCACAGACGTGCCTTCGCCAGGATCGGATGTCGGTCCTGGAACAGCACGGCCAGGATGTCGATGCCGCGATGAGCAACGAACTGCGCCACGGCATGGTGTCGCTCGCTGCGGACACCCTCACCGGCGCAGCGCGGTTCGCCGGCGGCGCAGGCCGGCACGGTGAGGGCCTCGGTGACTGATCTCAGGTCATAGGGATGTCAGGCGAACCCATCCGTCAGCTGCGGCACGATCTGCTTCTTCCGCGAGACTATGCCCTTGGCGAACGCGTGGCCGTCGGCGATCGTGATCCCGAGTGCACGTTCGACGGCGTCCACGGGTTCACCGACCACCAGGAGGTCGGAGTCGCAGGCGATCACATCGGTGATCAAGAGGAGGAACAGGTCGTGACCCGCGGTCTCCTTCTCGGCGGCCATGGCCTCGAAAAACTCGTCGCGGCGGGCGAGGACGGCGTCGGCGTCGACGGTGGTCAGTTGCGCGACGCGCACGCTGACCGATCCCATCGTGAAGGTCTTGGCGTCGAGTCCGATGATCGACGCCACCGGGGTGTCGCCGAGTTCCGTTCCGGCGCGGAGCAATCGGTTCCCGTAGTCCTCGAGGTCGACGCCGGCGATCGACGCGAGTTCCTCGGCGGCGATCCGGTCGGAGTCGGTGGTCGTGGGGGAGTTCAGCAGGAGGGTGTCGGAGATGATCGCCGACAACATGATCCCGGCGGTGTCGGCGGGGATCTCGACCTCGCTCTCCGCGTACATGCGCGTCAGGATCGAACACGTACATCCCACCGGCTCCACTCGCATGTACAGCGGCGCGGCGGTCTCGAAGTTGGCGATGCGGTGGTGGTCGATCACCTTGCGGACGGTGACGTCGGCGATGTCGGCGACGCTCTGCCGGCGTTCGTTGTGGTCGACGAGCATCACGTCGTGGGGGCTCGCGTGCTCGATGACGCGCGGCGCCTGCAGTCCGAAGTGTTCCAGGGCGAAGGCCGTCTCGCGGCCGGGGGTGCCGAGTGCGACGGCCTCGGCGTCGACGCCGAGTGCCTGTTCGAGGCGAGCCAGGCCGATCGCGGAACCGATGGCGTCGGTGTCGGGGTTGCGGTGTCCGATGACGAGGACCTTCGACATGGCGGCCAGCTTTCGTTCGACGGTGCTGCAGCCAGCCTACGGCGGTTGCCGAGGCGTATAGTTGTAAATCTACAATCGTTGTATGTCTACAACTGATGTCGGCCCGGGTGCCCGCTCGCAGACCGCGACCGAGGTGTGGTTCACCATGAACAGCCTCGTGCGTGATCAGGCCAAGGAGTCCCGCACCCGGATCAGCGAGGTCATCGACATCCCCTTCAGCAGGTTCCGTGCACTCCGTCGCGTGGCGGTGCGGCCCATGACGCAGCGTGATCTCGCTGAGCAGATGGGTGTGGACGCATCGGCGATGAGCGGGATCGTCAACGATCTCGTCGCCCGCGGGCTCGTGACGAGGGAGCCCGACGCCGACGACGGCCGGTGCAAACGCGTCACCGTCACCGATATGGGGCGTCGCGTGGTGGACGAGGTGACCGCGAACCCCGCCACTGCCCCCGACATGTTCGCCGCGCTCGACGAGGCGCAGCTCCGGCAGCTCGCCGATCTGCTCGATCTTCTCCGCGCGGCGGCCGAGTCGTGAACGCCGCCCGCGCTGCGCTGCGCGCCCGATCGGCCGACGGAACACTGACGCGGCGGGACCGGCTCGTCATCCTCGCCACCTGCTGCCTCAGTCTGTTCATCGTCGGCCTCGACGTCTCGGCAGTGAATGTTGCGCTGCCGTCGATCAGTTCGGACCTCGGCGCGACGCCGGCGCAGCTGCAGTGGATCCTCGACTCGTACGCGCTGGTGATCGCGAGCCTGCTGATCTTCGGCGGATCCCTCGGCGATCGCCTGGGCCGCAAGCGGATCTTCCAGACCGGCCTGGTGACCTTCGGCGTCGCCTCGGTGTTGTGTTCGCTGGCACCCACACCCGAGGTGCTCATCGGGGCGCGCATGCTGCAGGCCGTCGGCGGGGCGATGCTCAATCCGGTCGCGCTGTCGATCGTCACCAACGTCTTCGTCGATCCGCGCGAACGGGCTCAGGCAATCGGGTTGTGGGGCACCGCCTTCGGGATGAGCCTTGCCTTCGGCCCGATCGTCGGCGGGGCGCTCGTCTCCGGCATCGGCTGGGAGGCGATCTTCTGGCTCAATGTGCCGGTCTGCCTGCTCGCTCTCGCTCTGACGATGCGTTTCGTACCGGAGTCGAGGGCCGAGCACGCTCGTCGCGCGGACCCGGTCGGTCAGGTGCTGATCCTGACCCTCCTCGCGACCCTCACCTTCGCCATCATCGAGGGGCGTCCGCAGGGTTGGACGTCGCCGGGAGTGCTGGCGTGTTTCGCCGTATCGGCGTGCGCGCTCGTCGCGATGATCACCTACGAGAGCCGTCGGGAGGAGCCGCTGCTCGACCCGCGGTTCTTCCGGAGCGCGCCGTTCTCCAGTTCGGTGGCGTGTGCGGTCATCGCCTTCGCCGCGACCGGTGGCTTCCTGTTCCTCAACACGCTGTACCTGCAGGAGGTGCGCGGGATGTCGCCGCTGAACGCAGGACTGATGACCTTGCCGATGGCGGCCGCGTCGGTGGTCTGCGCGCCCATCGCCGGTCGGCTCGTGGGGAATCGGGGAGCCCGGACACCGATGGTGATCGGGGGCGTCGGGATGGTGGCGGGAGCCCTGTTGCTCACCGGCCTCGGCAACGACACATCCCTCGTCTACGTCGGCACCGCGTACCTGGTCTTCGGGCTCGGTTTCGGATTCCTCAACGCGCCGATCACCAACGGGGCGGTGTCCGGGATGCCCCGTACGCAAGCGGGTCTGGCGTCGGCCATGGCCTCGACGGGCCGTCAGGTCGGTACCGCGCTCGGGGTCGCGGTGTTCGGCGCGGTGGCCTTCGCCGGGATCGAGGGATCGGTCGCCGACGGGCTGGCCGCGGCCGCCCGCCCGGTGTGGATCAGCATGGCGCTGTGCGGCGCAGCAGTCCTCGTCCTCGCGTTCGTCTCGACCGGGACGTGGGCCCGTGGAACGGCTGCTCGCACCCGTGAGCGGATCGAGGCCACGTCGGGGACCTGGGTGCCGTGACCGTCCCGATCAGAGCGTTCCGGACTCGGTGACCGCCGGCGAGACCGTCGTGTGCGCGTCCCACCACGCCGCGATCCGCGCACCGACGATCTCGGGCGTGCGAAGCCAGCCGATGTGTGTCGTGATCCCACCGGCAGGGCACTGCGCGTCGTCGTAGCGCCAGTGCGTGATCGCCTCCGGGGAGAACGCGGCATCGAACGCCGCTGCCGCGCCGTCGGTGACGATCTCGTCGCCGTCGAGCCGGACCGACAGCGTCGGCGTCTCGATCGACCGGTCGAGCGTGAACGGCGCCCGACCGGTCAGGACCATCCGAGCCCAGCCGCATCAGCGTGCGGGGCGTCGGCCCGCCGAAACCTCGGCGCGGCCAATGGCCGACGATGGCCGACACCGGAGCGACGGCCGCACCGATCGAACCCAGGGGCACGCCGCGGATCCCGTAGTGGCGGAACGACGGCAGCGACGCGCCGATCGCGACGATGCCGTCGGGCGTGTGATCGGACGTTTGCGCCACCATCGCGACCAGCTGGGCGCCGAGGCTGTGTCCGACCACCAAGACCCGCGCGCCCGGGATCTCGGCTCGTGCCGCGGCGATCGCATCCGCGAGGTCGGCGGCCTCGTCCTCGTAGGACCAGTCCGCGGTACGTGACGGCGGAACGGCCCCTTCTTCGACGCCGCGGCGCGGGACCACGCGCACCTCGAGGCCATATCCGGTCAACGCCTCCACCAATCGCCGGTAGACGCGGGCCGGCACGGACATCGCCGGGGAGATCAGGACGGTGGTGGGCCGAATTGTGCCGGTCTGGGTCATGTGCCAAGGGTGACTCCGCGTCGGCGCGGACACCACTACCTACCAGGTAGTGGTTTGACCCGGCCCCGATCTGGATACCGTCCGGGGTGCTGTTCGTAATCCGCACACCGACCGAGAGGCGAGTGACCCGATGTCCGACGTGACCGATTTCTCCGAGACCTGCGCGCGTCTGGCCGACGCGATCGTGGAGCAGGGAGTGCACGTCGCAGTGGCTGAATCGCTGACCGGCGGCAACCTGGCGAGTGAGCTGAGCAAGGCCCCGCAGGCCGGTGACTGGTTCCGCGGCGGCGTCATCGCCTACCACGAGGACGTGAAGTTCGGCCTGCTCGAGGTGCCCGAGGGACCCGTCGTCAGCGAGACCGCGGCCCGCGCGATGGTCGCCACCACCGCGCGACTCTTCGACGCCGAGATCGTCGTCGCGGTCACCGGCGAGGCGGGCCCCGAACCCGACGAGGCCGCACCGGGCACCGTCTGGTTCGGGCTCGATCATCGTGGCAAGGTCTCGGCGTCCCGCAAGGAGTTCGACGGCGAGCCCGAAGACGTTCTCGCCCAGACCATCGCGTACTCACTCGAGCTGATCGAGAGCTGTCTACGATGACCCCATGACCGTCGAGGTGGGAACCCTGCTGCAGCAGTGGCGGTCTCGCCGGTCCATCAGCCAACTCGATCTGGCCTACGAGGTCGGGGTCTCCCCGAAACACCTCAGTTTCGTCGAGACGGGCAAGTCGCGGCCGAGTCCGGCGTTGCTCCATGTGCTCGCCGAACGCCTCGACATTCCTCTGCGAGAACGCAATTCGCTCCTCCTCGCGGCCGGTCACGCCCCGCGCTACAGCGAGGAGCCGCTCGACTCGGAGACCATGACCCGGGTGCGCGCCGAGGTCAGACGTCTGCTCGACGCACACAACCCCAACATGGGCATGGCCCTCGACCGCGCGTGGAACGTCGTGCTGGCCAACGACACCGCGATGCGGTTGCTGTCGCTGCTTCCGGAGGAGCTGCAGGCGAGACCGGTCAATCTGTTCCGGGTGTCGCTGCACCCCGACGGCTTCGCGCAGATGACGAACAACTTCGACGAATGGGCGACCTACCTGCTCGACCTGCTCCGCCGGATGGTGCGTATCACCGGTGACGAACGGCTTGCGCAACTCGAGCGCGAGATCTCGTCGTATCCCACCGTCGCTGGCCTGGACGGCGGGGGAGCGTCGACTGGAACGGGGGAGGTGGGGTCGCTGCTGGTCCCACTCGAACTCGCGCTCGGCGATCAGGTCCTGTCCTTCTTCAGCACCCTGACCACCTTCGGCTCGCCCCGCGACGTCACGCTCGAGGAGCTGACGATCGAGCTGTTCTACCCGGCGGACGAGCCGACCGAACAGTGGGTTGCGATGATGCAGGGGTGACCGACACCCCCGATTCCGCATTCCGTCTTCCCGCCGCCGTCCTCTGGGACATGGACGGCACCCTGCTCGACTCCGAGCCGATCTGGGAGATCGCGATGACCGAGCTGGCGGCACACCACGGCATCGCGATGACCCCGGAACTGCGCGAATCGACGCTCGGCAACTCCCTGCCCGACGCGCTCGCAAAAGTCCACGATGCCGTCGGGATTCCGCCCGAGGACCGGAATCCGGCGGCCGATGGACGGTGGACGCTGGACCGGGTGACCGAACTCTTCCAAGAGGGGCTCCCGTGGCGACCCGGCGCACTCGAGGCGCTGGAACTGATCGCCGGCGCCGGGATCCCGATGGCGCTGGTCACCAACACGGTGCGAGAGGCGGCCGATGTGGCGCTGGAGACGATCGGCCGTCATCGCTTCGCGGCCACGGTCTGCGGCGACGAGGTCGCCGTCGGCAAACCCGCCCCCGACCCGTACATGCGTGCCGCCGAGCTGCTCGGGTTCCCGACGGCCGAATGCCTGGCGGTGGAGGATTCCCCGACCGGCGCCCAGGCCGCGTCGGCAGCTGGATGCCCCACCCTCGTCGTCGAATCCGCGGCACCGGTCGAGCCCGGTCCGCTGCGGGTCTTCCGGCGGTCTCTCGTCGGATTGGGACTCGACGACGTCACCGAGGCATGGACCGGCGGTCTCGCGCGTATCGCGACATGCCAAAATGAGGAATCGTGAAGACATTCGAGGAGCTGTTCGCCGAACTCAGCGACAAGGCCGAGAACCGCCCCAAGGGGTCGGGCACGGTCGCCGCGCTCGACTCGGGTGTGCACACCCTGGGCAAGAAGATCATCGAGGAAGCCGGTGAGGTGTGGCTCGCGGCCGAGCACGAGTCCGACGAATCGCTGGGCGAGGAGATCTCCCAGCTCGTCTACTGGCTGCAGGTGATGATGATCAAGCGGGGCCTGAAGCTGGAGGACGTGTACCGACATCTGTGACCGGACGACCCGGCACCACAGACCACCACCTCCTGCTCAGCTGAGCGCAACCCCACGAAAAGGACATCGAGATGCTGCGAGTGGCCGTACCCAACAAGGGTGCGCTCTCCGAATCCGCGTCGGCCATCCTCGCCGAGGCGGGCTACCGCAAACGAACTGACTCCAAGGACCTGACGGTTCTCGACAACGGCAACGACGTCGAGTTCTTCTTCCTGCGTCCCAAGGACATCGCCATCTACGTCGGGTCGGGACGCCTCGACCTCGGCATCACCGGCCGCGACCTCGCCCGGGACTCCGGTGCCCAGGTCCACGAACAGCTCGCGATGGGCTTCGGGTCGTCGACCTTCCGCTATGCGGCCCCCGCCGACCAGGAGTGGAACGTCGCCGACCTCGCCGGCAAGCGGGTCGCCACGTCGTACCCGAACCTGGTGCGCGACGACCTCGCCGGCCGCGGCGTCACCGCCGACATCATCCGGCTCGACGGCGCGGTCGAGATCTCGATCCAGCTCGGGGTGGCCGACGCCATCGCCGATGTCGTCGGGTCTGGTCGCACCCTGCGCCAGCACGGTCTCGCCGCCTTCGGCGAGTCGCTGTGCGACTCCGAGGCCGTCCTGATCTCCCGACGCGACGCCGACCTCACCAAGGCCGAGAAGCAGTTCATCGCCCGCGTCCAGGGCGTCGTCTTCGGCCAGCAGTACGTGATGATCGACTACGACTGCCCGAAGAGCCTGCTCGACCAGGCGTCGGCGATCACCCCGGGCCTCGAGTCCCCGACGGTCGCCCCGATGGCCGATCCCGACTGGGTTGCCGTCCGCGCCATGGTTCCGCGCAAGGACCACCAGAACCTGATGGACGAGCTCTCCGAGCTGGGCGCCAAGGCGATTCTCGCCACCGACATCCGGTCCTGCCGGTTCTGAGAGCGATCAGCCGACGGCGTTGAGCAACACCGTCTGCGCCGACCGGCCGATGTAGCCGGAGGTGTCGTACAGGTCGCCGAGGGTCGCCCCGAAGCCGTCGGGTCCGGCGACCATGTTGGCGTCGATGCCGACCCACGGTCCGCTCGGCACCCGCGTCAGATGCACGGTGGTGTCGGTGTTCATCCAGGACCAGCGGTCCGGACGCAGTCGGGTACCCACGCCGTTGGCGACGTCGATGACGATGAACATGGCCTCGAGGTCCGAGGTCTTCTCGCCATCGACCAGCGGGAGGATTGCGCGCAACCACACCGCCGGGGTCTCGCCGTACCGACCCTTGGTGCGCGCCGACTCGACGGTTCCGATGAACCCGAGCGTGCCCCAGTCCACGGCCTCGCCGCTGTCGTCGGGGAACCCGGTCTGGCTCGGGAGCTCGTCGGGCAGCGGGGTCAGGGGAGCGGGACCGTTGGCGATCTCACTGGTGTCCGCGCCGCGGATGCGCCAGCCCACCGACTTCGCGGCTGTCCGGAACGAGCCGTCGGCCTGCTGCACCTCGAGTTCGGTCTCGACGAGGCTGATCTGTCGACCCGGGCGGGTCACACGAGCGTGAATGCGGTTGACGCCCAACCCGATCGGGCCGAGGATCTCGGTCGTCACGCGGGTGAAGTGCTGCGTCGGATCCGGATCGCAGCGCAACAGCGAGCGCATCATCAGGGCCGACGGCGGGCCGCCGTGCTGCATGGTCGGCGACCAGACGCTCAGGGTGGCGTCGGTCGGCTGGAAGTACTCATATCGCGCCGACGGGTCGCCGGCCGGGCTGGTGCCGTCGGACGCCGGGGCGTCGACGGGTACGTAGTACGAACTCTCCACTCGTCCAGCCTATGTGCATCTACATAATCGGGCGTCTCGGGGTGCGCGTCAGGCCACGAATCCGGGCGGCGGACCGGGATAGGGCGGGATCTCGCCGCCGAACTCCGGGCACCGCGACCGGTGTTCGCAGAACCGGCACATCCGGGACTTCCGCGGCCGGAAGTCGCCGGAGGCGACGGCCGTGCGGATGGCCTGCCAGATCGCGCGCAGCGTCCGCTCGAAACGGAGCAGCTCGTCGTGGTCGGGGTGGTAGATCAGCTGCTGGCCGTCGGACAGGTACATGAGCTGCAGCCGCGCCGGCACGACGCCGCGGGTGCGCAGGATCGCCAGCGCATAGAACTTCATCTGGAACAGTGCCTTGGCCTCGTAGGCCTCGCCGGGGGAGCGTCCGGTCTTGTAGTCGACGACGCGGATCTCGCCGGTCGGTGCGACGTCGATGCGGTCGATGAAGCCGCGCATCAGCATGTCGTCGGCCTCGATCTCGACGTGTTCCTCCACCGCGTCGGCGTCGAAGGCGGTGGGGTTCTCCATCGTGTAGTACGTCGCGATGAGCTTGTGGGCCCCGGCGATGAACGCCGCCTGACCACCCTCGCCGATCACCCCGGCGAGCTGCGGATCTTCCTCGCACAGCGCCGCCCAGGCCCCCTCGACGAGCAGTTCCGCTGAATCCTGGGTGCGAAGCTCGGCGGGCATGTCGAAGAGGTTCTCGAGTGCCGCATGGACGACGGTGCCCCGCGTCTGCGCCGCGGTCGGGGTCTCCGGGAAGCGGTCGATGGCGCGGAACCGGTACAGCAGCGGGCACTGTTTGAAGTCCGCCGCCCGTGACGGCGACAAGGCCAGGGGTCGTCCGACGATCCCGCGTGCCACCTCCGACGGGGGTGGCCCCGGCGCGGGGGCCACGCTCGTGGTGGGGTCGTCGGTGCCGGTCATCGTGCTCACATCTCGCAGACTAGGCCGCGGCCCCGACACTCTGCCGGTCCGACACCCACCTGCGGTCGGGTATCGTCCTCACGGCCCACCGGACTCCCGACCACCACCGATCCGCCCAGTGCGGAGGCGTCGGCTCCGTCCCGTTCACGAGAGGAAGCACCCAGTGCCCACCACCGGACCGTTCGCCGTCGGCGACCGGGTTCAACTGACCGATGCCAAGGGCCGAAAGTTCACGGTGCTCCTCGAAGAGGGCAAGCAGTTCCACACCCACCGCGGCGCCATCTCGCACGACGACCTCATCGGCTCGCCCGAGGGCAGCGTCGTCTCGGCCACCAGCGGCACCCAGTACCTCGCGCTGCGGCCGCTGCTCGTCGACTACGTGCTGTCCATGCCGCGCGGTGCGCAGGTCATCTACCCCAAGGACGCCGCGCAGATCGTCCTCGAAGGCGACATCTTCCCGGGTGCCCGCGTCCTGGAGGCCGGCGCCGGCTCCGGTGCGCTGACGTGTTCGCTGCTGCGCGCCGTCGGCACCGAGGGCGAGGTGAACTCCTTCGAGATCCGCGAGGACCACGCCGAGCACGCGATCCGCAACGTCGAGACCTTCTTCGGCGGCCGCCCGGACAACTGGAACATCGTCGTCGACGACCTCGCGAACGTCGACCAGGACGAGCGCTTCGACCGCGTCATCCTCGACATGCTCGCGCCGTGGGAACCGCTCGACGTCGTGCGCACGGTGTTGAAACCAGGCGGAGTCCTGACCATTTATGTGGCAACCGTCACCCAGCTGTCGCGGGTGATCGAAGCACTTCGGGAGCAGGAGTGCTGGACCGAACCGCGCGCTTGGGAGACCCTGTTGCGCGAGTGGTCGGCGGTGGGTCTGGCAGTGCGGCCCGAACATAAAATGCAAGGCCACACCGCGTTTCTCATCACCGCCCGCCGACTCGCCGACGGCACCACCACGTTGCGCCCGCAGCGTCGGCCGACGAAGGGCTGAGTTCGGCCGGTCCGCACCGGCCGCGAGATCGCGATTCCGTTGCGGAGGCGCACATTTAACACACCGTCAACACCGCCATTTGGCGGGTGAAGGGCGATTCTGCGTCCGTGCCGGTAGCGTAGGGATACGGCGCGAGCATTCCGATCGAGGGATCGGGTGATTGCCGGGGAGAGGAGTCAGCAATGACCGAATCTGACCGCCATGACGCCACCGGGGACCGTGCGGTCCCCGAGAGCGCGAGTGCACCCGACGAGGGCTTCACCCCTGCCTACACCCCGCCACTCGCGCGGAGTGGTTCCGAACGCCCGTCGTTCGGACGTCAGGCAGACACCGACAGCCTCCAGGAACGCGTCGACAGCCTCACGGCACGCAACGCGAAGCTGCTCGACACGCTCAAGGAAGCGCGTCAGCAACTCGTCGCCTTGCGCGAGGAGGTGGACCGTCTGGGACAACCACCCAGCGGCTACGGAGTTCTGCTCGAGGTGTACCCCGACGCGACCGTCGACGTGTTCACCTCCGGCCGCAAGATGCGGCTCACCTGCTCGCCGAACATCGACACCGAAACCCTCACCAAGGGGCAGACGCTTCGTCTGAACGAGGCCCTGACCATCGTCGAGGCGGGCGAGTTCGACACGGTCGGCGAGATCAGCACGCTGCGCGAGGTTCTCGGGGACGGCAAGCGGGCGCTGGTCGTCGGGCACGCCGACGAGGAGCGCGTCGTGTGGCTGGCCGAGCCGTTGCTGGGCGAGGTCGACGCGGAGGACGGCAAGCGTCGCAAGCTGCGTCCGGGCGATTCGCTGCTCATCGACACCAAGGCCGGGTTCGCCTTCGAACGGGTGCCCAAGGCCGAGGTCGAGGACCTCGTCCTCGAAGAGGTGCCCGACGTCGGTTACGAGGACATCGGTGGTCTGGGCCGGCAGATCGAGCAGATCCGCGACGCCGTCGAGCTGCCGTTCCTGCACAAGGACCTGTTCCGCGACTACCAGCTGCGACCGCCGAAGGGTGTGCTGCTCTACGGTCCGCCCGGTTGCGGAAAGACGCTCATCGCCAAGGCCGTCGCGAACTCCCTGGCGAAGAAGATCGCGCTGGCTCGCGGCGACGACGCCAAGGAGGCGAAGTCCTACTTCCTGAACATCAAGGGCCCCGAGCTGCTCAACAAGTTCGTCGGTGAGACCGAGCGTCACATCCGGCTGATCTTCCAGCGCGCCCGGGAGAAGGCGTCCGAGGGCACCCCGGTCATCGTGTTCTTCGACGAGATGGACTCGATCTTCCGCACCCGCGGATCCGGTGTCTCGTCCGACGTCGAGACCACGGTCGTCCCGCAGCTGCTCAGCGAGATCGACGGTGTCGAAGGCCTCGAGAACGTCATCGTGATCGGTGCGTCGAACCGCGAGGACATGATCGACCCCGCGATCCTGCGTCCCGGCCGCCTCGACGTGAAGATCAAGATCGAGCGTCCCGACGCCGAGTCGGCGATCGACATCTTCTCGAAGTACCTCACCGAGGAACTGCCGATCCACGCCGACGACATCGGCGAGTTCGGCGGCGATCGCACGGCGTGCATCAAGGCGATGATCGAGAAGGTCGTCGAGCGCATGTACGCCGAGAGCGAGGACAACCGGTTCCTCGAGGTCACCTACGCCAACGGCGACAAAGAGATCATGTACTTCAAGGACTTCAACTCGGGCGCGATGATCCAGAACGTCGTCGACCGTGCGAAGAAGTACGCGATCAAGTCGCAGCTCGACTCCGGTGCCCCGGGTCTGCGTGTGCAGCACCTCTTCGATTCGATCCTCGACGAGTTCGCGGAGAACGAAGATCTGCCCAACACCACCAACCCGGACGACTGGGCTCGAATCTCGGGCAAGAAGGGCGAGCGGATCGTCTACATCCGCACGCTGGTCACCGGCAAGTCCTCGGGGGCGAGCCGCGCCATCGACACCGAGACGAACACCGGTCAGTACCTGTAACACGCGCCTCACCCAGCAGACGACCGACTCCCCTGGGGAGTCGGTCGTCTGCTGTACAGAACGGCATGAAAACCGTCGTCAAGCACTAAAGTTGGCGGCGATGAACAGTACATCGATGGCTCGCGGTCGGGTGATCGTCGACGGTGGGGCGCCTCATCCGCTGGGCGAATCCCCGCGCATCACCCTGGGTCGGGAACCCGACAACGACATCGTGATCAACCATCCGATGGTGTCGCGTCGGCATCTCGCCATCGAGTGGCGCGGCACTGCCTGGTATCTCGTCGACATCGGTAGCACCAACGGCTTTTTCGCCGGGGGTCGACGCATGGCCGAGATGATCGTCGCCGGCCCGACGCAGGTCCGGCTCGGCGACGTGAGCACCGGCCCGGTCGTCGACCTGGTGATCGATCCGACCGCTTACCCGCCGCCCAGCGGCCGGATGCCGTCCTCGCCCGGCCGTCCGGGTCCGTTCCCGTCGGGGCCCCGATCGGCGGGGTTCGCCGCCCCCGGACATCCCGGACCGAACCTGCCGCCGTCGGGCCGCATCCCGGCGCGACCCCAAGGTGGTCCCGCTCGTCCCGGTGCGCCGGAACCGATGCCCGCCGAGCTGCGCAACGCCCCGCACTTGCAGGCGCTCAAACAGAACGTCTCTGCGGTGTACCGGCTCCCCGGAGCGCCGACCCCGCCCGAGCGGGAGTCGATCTCGCTGCGCGGGGTGCAGCGCATCGGCCGCACCCCGGACAACGACATCGTCGTCAGCGACGTCCTCGCCTCCCGCCACCACGCGCAGGTGTCGAGCCGCGGCGGCGTCCTGGTCATCGACGACCTCGGCAGCGTCAACGGCACCTTCGTCAACGGCCGGCGCGTGAACAACGCACCGCTGTCCGACGGCGACGTGGTCACGATCGGCAACAGCGACTTCGTGGTGTCCGGCGGCACCCTCATGCGCGGCCAGGAGAGCGCGGCCGTCGCCGACGGCCTCCACGTCCACGGGGTCAGCCTCGTCGTCGACGGCGGCAAACGGCTCCTGGCCGACGTCGACTTCAGCGCGAGTCCCGGCACGCTCACCGCGGTGATCGGCCCGTCCGGCGCCGGCAAGTCGACCGTGTCGAAGATCGCCGCAGGTCTGAACTCGCCGACGAGCGGCCTGGTCACCTTCGAGAGCCGCAACGTCCACGCCGAGTACGACGCCCTCCGCACCCGTATCGGCATGGTCCCGCAGAAGGACGTGCTCCACCACAAACTCACGTTGCGGCAGGCCCTGCGCTACGCGGCCGAGCTCCGGCTGCCGCCCGACCTGTCGAAGGAGGACCGCGACCGGGTCATCGACGGCGTCCTCAGCGAGCTCCAGCTCACCGAACACGTCGACACCCGTGTCGAGAAGCTCTCCGGCGGACAGCAGAAGCGGGCGTCGGTGGCGATGGAACTGCTCACCGGTCCGTCGCTGCTGATCCTCGACGAGCCGACGTCGGGTCTCGACCCGGCCCTCGACCGCCAGGTCATGGCAACCCTGCGGCGCCTCGCCGACGCCGGCCGCGTCGTCCTCGTGGTCACTCATTCCCTGACGTACCTGTCGATGTGCGACCAGGTGCTGTTGCTCGCCCCGGGCGGCAAGACGTCGTTCTGCGGCGCGCCCGCGCACGTCGAGCAGGAGATGGGGACCTCCGACTGGGCGGAGATCTTCGCCTACGTCGCCGACCAACCCGACGCCGCGCACACGCGTTACCTCGATCGGCATCGGCGCACACCGAATCCGCCTCCGCCGCAACGTCCTCCGGGTCCGCCGATACCGGTGCCGCACACCAGCTTCACCAGGCAGGCGTCGACGATCGCCCGACGCCAGGTGCGGCTGGTCTTCGCCGACATCGGCTATCTGGTGTTCCTGGTGCTGCTGCCGGTGGTCCTCGGGCTGCTGACGCTGGTCATCCCGGGGTCGAGCGGCTTCGCCCGGCTCGAGGTGATCCCGAATGCGCCGCCACCCCAAGGACGGTGCGGAGGCGATCCAGATCCTGGTCGTCCTCGTCGTGGGTGCGGCGTTCATGGGTGCGGCCCTGACGGTTCGCGACCTCGTCGGAGAGCGCGACATCTTCGAGCGCGAGAGAGCTGTCGGATTGCGTCCCGGCGCTTACCTGTTCGCGAAGATCGTGGTCTTCTTCGTCGCCGCGATCCTGCAGACGATCATCATGGTCGGCATCACCTTCGCCGGGCGCGGCCTGCCCGACTTCGGTGGTCCGATCCTGCCGCCGCCGCTGGCCTTGCTGTTCGCCGTCGCGGTACTCGCCTGTGTCAGTACTCTTGTCGGACTCGCGATCTCGTCGGCGGTGAAGTCCAACGAGCAGGTGATGCCACCGCTGGTCATCGTGGTGATGGTGCAGCTCGTCTTCTGCGGCGGCCTGTTCAAACTCGACGGTGTCGGCCTGCAGCAACTGTCGTGGATCTTCCCGTCGTTCTGGGGTTACGTCACCGCCGCCGGCAGCATCGACCTGTACAACATCAACGTCGCCGCACCCCAACGGATCACGCTGTGGGAGACATCGATCGCCCACAGCGCCATCGCCTATGCGGTGCTCGCCTTCATCAGCATCCTGCTGCTCGCGTTCACCTACTCACGATTGCGGTTGAAGAAGCGCTGACCACGACCCACTGCTGCCTGAGGTGCGAGGAGCGCAAGCGACGAGCCACGAAGGCCCGGCGAGACGACCTCTATCCAGACGCCACCGGGTACCGCACGAGTCCGAGTTCCGCGTCGTGCGAGAGCTGTTCGTGGCGGGGGAGTACGCGCACGGTGTAGCCGAGGTGCCCCGACGCCGGTGGGGCCGACAGCACCGAGAAGACCACCCGGCCCGACGCATCTCGTTCGGCGGCCGGGCTCATGTCGATGATCGCCGGGTCGACGATGTCGCCGTCGTCGGTCACGCGGCCCAGCACGAGTTGGACGCGGAGACTCTCGGGGTCGAGCTCGCCGACCGCCACATGTGCCGACACCCGCAAACCGTCGTCCTCGTTCTCCTCGTCCACGCCGGCGACGACGATCGAACCCCAACCGGTCTCGATGTCGCGCCGGTAGACCGCGAGGTCGCGGGCACCTGCGTAGTCGTCGGCACACGCGGCGACGTAGGCGGTCGCGGCCGGACAGTACAGCTCGGTGGTGTAGTCGCGGACCATCCGCGAGGCGAGAACCCGGGGTCCCAGGCGAGTCAGCGTGTGGCGCATCATCTCCACCCACCGCGTCGGCAGTCCGTTCTCGTCCCGCCGATAGAACAACGGGATCACTGTGTCCTCGAGAAGCGAATAGAGCGCCTCGGCCTCGAGATCGTCGCGCCGGTTCTCGTCCTCGACGCCCTCGGCCGACGGGATGGCCCAGCCGTTGTCGCCGTCGGCCATCTCGTCCCACCAGCCGTCGAGGATCGACAGGTTGAGCCCGCCGTTGAGCGCCGCCTTCATCCCCGACGTCCCGCACGCCTCCATCGGCCGAACCGGGTTGTTGAGCCACACGTCGCAGCCGGCGTAGATGTACCGGGCCATCGAGATGTCGTAGTCGGGCAGAAAGACGATGCGGTCGCGCAGCTGCGGATCCTCGGTGAAGCGCACCACCTGCTGGATGAGTGCCTTGCCGCCGTCGTCGGCCGGATGTGCCTTGCCCGCGATGACGAGCTGCACCGGGCGGTCGGGGTCGGTGAGGATGCGGCGCATGCGTTCCGGGTCGCGAAGCATGAGCGTGAGTCGCTTGTATGTGGCTGCGCGACGGGCGAAGCCGATCGTCAGCACCCCGGGGTCGAAGAGGTCGGCGGTCCAGCCGAGTTCGGCGTCGGTGAAACCACGTTCGCGGCCGCTCGCGTGCGCCCGGCGCCGGACCTCGGCGACGAGCTCGGCCCGCAGCGACTCGTGGGTGGACCAGATGGTCTCTGCGGGCAGCCCGGCGTAGACCTCGGGGGCGGAATCCTCGTCGCTCGAGGCGAAGTCACGCCACACCTTCGACACCCACGTGGGACCGTGCACGCCGTTGGTGACCGCGCCGATCGGCACATCGGCGGCGTCGAAGCCGGGCCACAGGTCGGCGAACATCTCCCGGCTCACCTCACCGTGCAGCTGCGAGACGCCGTTGCTGCGCTGGCCGAGCCGAAAACCCATGTGCGCCATGTTGAACACACCCGGGTCGGCCTCGTCGCCGAGTTCGGCGACGGTCGAGGCGGGCAGTCCGGGCAGCAGACGCGAGGTCCCGGAGTCGTCGGCGTCGAGATACCGGTTCACCAGATCGGTGGGGAAGCGGTCGATCCCGGCCGGCACCGGCGTGTGCGTGGTGAAGATGTTCGACGCCCGGACCACGGCCTCGGCGGTGTCGAAGTCGAGTCCGGCGGCCACGTACTCCCGGATCCGCTCGGTGCCCAGGAACCCGGCGTGACCCTCGTTCATGTGGAACACCGTCGGCTCGTCCCGGCCGGTGACCCGCACGTAGGCGCGGAGCGCGCGGACACCGCCGATGCCGAGCAGGATCTCCTGCAGGATGCGGTGCTCCTGATCGCCGCCGTAGAGCCGGTCGGTGACGCCGCGCAGCTGGTCGTCGGTGTTGGCCGCGATGTCGGAGTCGAGGAGCAGCAAGGGGATTCGGCCGACGTCCGCGACCCACACCTGTGCGGACAGGGTCCGACCGCCGGGCATCGAGATCTCGACGACGACAGGTGTGTCGCCTTCGGTGAGAAGGGTGAGCGGCAGATCGCGCGGGTCGTTGACCGGGTAGCGCTCCACCTGCCAACCGTCGTGGTCGAGGCCCTGGCGGAAGTAGCCCGACCGGTAGAACAGTCCGAGGCCGATCAGGGGTAACCCGAGATCCGAGGCCGCCTTCAGGTGGTCACCGGCGAGGATGCCGAGGCCACCGGAGTAGATCGGCAGGACCTCGGAGACCCCGAACTCCATGGAGAAGTACGCGATCCCGGGCGGTACCGGATGGGTCTGGGCGTACCCGCCGAACCACTGCGGCGCGTGGAGGT
Source organism: Gordonia rubripertincta (assembly GCF_038024875.1). Classification (NCBI taxonomy): domain Bacteria; kingdom Bacillati; phylum Actinomycetota; class Actinomycetes; order Mycobacteriales; family Gordoniaceae; genus Gordonia; species Gordonia rubripertincta. The sequence goes on along the minus strand of NZ_CP136136.1, from coordinate 4,136,295 downwards.
ACTCCTCGAGACTCGCCTCCGCCGCCGACACCCGCGCCCGGAACTCGTCGTCGGCCGCCAGCTCGGTCAGCCGGACCGGATCGACGTCGGCGAGCACCCGCAGCGGATCACCCGTCGCCTGCCACCGCTCGGTGTCGATCGTTGCGAACAACTCCTGGGTCGGCGGGTTCCACACCCAACGCAGGTTGTGCGACAGGGGACCGAGGGCGGCGAGTTCGGGAGGCAGCGGCACCCGAACGGTGAACCGGCGGAGAGCTTTCACGGCGACGACGGTACTGGTGCCGGGCCCGCCCTGCGAGCGGGACGATGCGAGCCACTCCGCATCACCCTCTACCCTCGAAGCATGCAGCGAATCATCGGTACCGAGGTCGAGTACGGAATCTCCGCTCCCGGCGACCCGACCGCGAATCCGATCATGACCTCCACGCAGGCCGTTCTCGCCTACGCGGCCGCGGCCGGCGTGCCCCGCGCCAAGCGCACGCGCTGGGATTACGAGGTCGAGTCCCCGCTCCGCGACGCCCGCGGATTCGACCTCGGCCGCGGTTCCGGACCGGCCCCGATCATCGACGCCGACGAGATCGGTGCGGCCAACATGATCCTCACCAACGGCGCCCGCCTCTACGTCGACCACGCCCATCCCGAGTACTCCGCGCCCGAGGTCACCGACCCCATGGACGCGGTCATCTGGGACAAGGCGGGCGAACGCGTCATGGAGGCCGCCGCACGCCACGTGGCGAGCGTCCCGGGTGCGCCGAAGCTGCAGCTCTACAAGAACAACATCGACGGCAAGGGCGCCTCCTACGGCACCCACGAGAACTACCTGATGGCCCGCGAGACCCCGTTCACCGCGGTCATCGCGGGTCTGACCACGTTCTTCGCCTCGCGCCAGGTCATCACCGGCTCGGGCCGCGTGGGAATCGGCCAGTCGGGCGACGAGGCGGGCTTCCAGCTCTCGCAGCGCTCGGACTACATCGAGGTCGAGGTCGGCCTCGAGACCACCCTCAAGCGCGGCATCATCAACACCCGCGACGAGCCCCACGCCGACCCGGAGCGCTACCGCCGGCTGCACGTCATCATCGGTGACGCCAACCTCGCCGAGACCGCGACCTATCTCAAGGTCGGGACCACCGCACTGGTCCTCGACCTCATCGAGGCGGGCGTCGACTTCTCCGACATCGAGCTCGCCCGCCCGGTCCAGGCGGTGCACACCATCAGCCACGACCCGACTCTGACCGCGACCGTCGCACTCACCGACGGCCGCGAGCTGACCGGCCTGGCCCTGCAGCGCGAGTACCTCGAACGCTGCATGAAGTTCCACGAGCAGGAGCACTCCGACGACGCGCGGGCCAAGCATGTTCTGGAAACCTGGGCGGATGTGCTCGACCGTCTCGAGCGCGACCCGATGGAGTGCTCGGACATCCTCGACTGGCCGGCCAAGCTGCGCATCCTGGAGGGCTTCCGCCAGCGCGAGGGTCTGGCCTGGTCGGCGCCGCGCCTGCAGCTCATCGACCTGCAGTACTCCGACGTCCGACTGGACAAGGGGCTCTACAACCGCCTCGTCGCGCGTGGCTCGATGAAGCGCCTCGTCGACGAGAACGACGTGCTCGCCGCGATCCACGAGCCGCCGCGCAACACCCGCGCCTACTTCCGCGGCGAATGCCTGCGTCGTTTCGGGGCGGACGTCGCCGCGGCCAGCTGGGATTCGGTCATCTTCGACCTCGGTGGGGACTCCCTCGTCCGCATCCCGACGCTCGAGCCGCTGCGCGGGACGCAGGCCCACGTGGGCAAGCTCCTCGATTCGGTCAACTCCGCGGCCGAACTCGTCGACCAGCTGACCACCTGACACGCGCGGGGCATGTGCTTTGTTCCGCCCGAGTTGTCGCCGCCACAGGTAGTGTGGGAACACACGATTCCGAGGCCGATTCACCAGGGATCAACCCCCGGCGGAAGCCGGTGAGATCCCAGGGGTCGCGAGACCCGATGGTGGTCGGTCGCGGGTAGCCCGCCAAGGGGCGATCGGTTTCAAGGAGGCAGCAGATGGCGCAGGAACAGACCAAGCGTGGTGGCGGCGGCGACGATGAGGGCGTTGGCCCCGATTCCGGTGCCGGACAGGAACGTCGCGAGAAGCTGGCCGAGGACACCGACGACCTGCTCGACGAGATCGATGACGTGCTCGAGGAGAACGCCGAGGACTTCGTGCGTGCTTACGTGCAGAAGGGCGGCCAGTGAGCGACAGGTTCGGATCACTGCCCTTCTCACATTTTCGTACGGGTTCCGCCCCGGCCCCGAGATCGTCTCTGAGTGCGGACATCTCGTCGTTCACCGAGTTCCTGCGGATGCACGCGCCCGAGCAGCTTCCGCAGGCTCAGGTTGATCGCGTGGGGTCCTTCGCGGGTGGCGCCGACGGCGCCGGAGACATCCCTCACGGCACGACGATCGTTGCCGTGTCGTATCCGGGTGGCGTGATCCTCGCCGGGGATCGTCGCGCCACCATGGGCAACCTGATCGCGACGCGGGACGTCAAGAAGGTCTACATCACCGACGAGTACTCGGCGGCCGGTATCGCCGGCACCGCGGGTATCGCGATCGAGATGGTGCGGCTCTTCGCCGTCGAGCTCGAGCACTACGAGAAGATCGAGGGCGTCCCGCTCACGCTCGACGGCAAGGTCAGCCGGCTTGCGAGCATGGTCCGGGGCAACCTCGGCGCGGCCCTCCAGGGTCTCGCCGCCATCCCGTTGCTCGTCGGCTACGACATCGATCACGACGACCCGACCGAGCGCGGCCGGATCTTCAGCTTCGACGTCGCGGGTGACCGTCACGAGGAGTTCGGCGGGTACACGGCCATCGGTTCCGGGTCGGTGTTCGCGAAGTCGTCGCTCAAGAAGCTCTACCGCTCAGATCTGACCGCCGGTGAGGCGCTCGCCATCGCGGTGGAGTCCCTTTATGACGCAGCCGACGACGACTCGGCCACCGGCGGACCCGACCTGGTCCGCAAGATCTTCCCGATGGCCGCGGTCGTCGACGCACAGGGTGCCCGGGAGGTGGACGCGACCGAGATCGAGGATGCGGCGCGGGCCGTCGTCGAACGCCGTACCGCCGAGCACGAGGGAGGTGCCCGATGACCTTCCCGTATTACGCCAGTGCCGAGCAGATCATGCGCGATCGCTCGGAGCTCGCACGCAAGGGCATCGCACGCGGTCGGTCGGTGGTCATCCTGACCTACGCCGACGGCGTGCTGTTCGTCGCGGAGAACCCGTCGAACACCCTCCGCAAGACCAGCGAGATCTACGACCGCATCGGTTTCGCCGCGGTGGGCAAATACAACGAGTTCGAGAGTCTGCGCAAGGCGGGCATCCAGCTCGCCGACATGCGCGGCTACAGCTACGACCGCGCCGACGTGTCCGGTCTGTCGCTCGCCAACACCTACGCCAACGCCCTGGGCAGCGTCTTCACCGAACAGGCCAAGCCGTTCGAGGTGGAGTTGTGCGTCGCCGAGGTCGCCCGGGCGGGCAAGCCGAAACCGTCTCAGCTGTACCGGATCTCCTACGACGGCTCGATCACCGACGAGACCCGGTTCCTGGTGATGGGCGGCGCGACCGAACCCATCGCGGCGGCCCTCAAGGAGAGCTACGCGCCCGACATGGCGCTCGCCGAGGCGATCGGGGTCGCGGTCAAGGCGCTCGCCACCCCGGCCGACTCCGGCAACGGCGCCCCGGCGTCGCCGCGGGAGCTGACCGCCGGCGACCTCGAGGTCGCGATCCTCGACCGCAATCGGCCCCGACGGGCGTTCAAGCGCCTGACCTCGGCCGCGGTCGAGGAGCTCCTGCCGACCGCCGGGACCCCGGCCGCCGATGCGTCGGCGCCGGATGCACCGGCGGACGACACCACTTCCGGCGGGGACACTTCCGACGGATCGAATTAGAACGCGACGACGCGCGGTCGACCGGGCTGTTCTGCCCGGTCGACCGCGGGTCCCGCGAGTAGGGTTGGTCAAGTGCAGCGACGAATCATGGGCATCGAGACCGAATTCGGTGTCACGTGCACCTTCCACGGCCATCGACGACTGAGCCCGGACGAGGTGGCGCGGTATCTCTTCCGCCGTGTCGTGTCCTGGGGCCGCTCCTCGAACGTCTTCCTGCAGAACGGCGCACGGCTCTACCTCGACGTCGGCTCGCATCCCGAGTACGCGACGGCCGAGTGCGACAGCCTCATCCAGCTGATCAACCACGACCGCGCCGGCGAACTCGTCCTCGAGGACCTGCTCGTCGACGCCGAACAGCGTCTCGCCGACGAGGGCATCGGCGGCGACATCTACCTGTTCAAGAACAACACCGACTCCGCGGGCAACTCCTACGGCTGCCACGAGAACTATCTCGTCGTCCGGGCGGGGGAGTTCTCCCGGATCTCCGACGTCCTGCTGCCGTTCCTGGTGACCCGGCAGCTGATCTGCGGTGCCGGCAAGGTGCTGCAGACGCCGAAGGCCGCCACCTTCTGCCTGTCGCAGCGCGCGGAGCACATCTGGGAGGGTGTCTCCTCGGCGACCACCCGGTCGCGGCCGATCATCAACACGCGTGACGAGCCGCATGCCGACGCCGAGAAGTACCGTCGCCTGCACGTCATCGTCGGCGACTCCAACATGTCCGAGATGACGACCCTGCTGAAGGTCGGCTCGGCGGCCCTGGTGCTCGAGATGATCGAGGCCGGCGTGGCGTTCCGGGACTTCGCTCTCGACAACCCCATCCGCGCCATCCGCGAGGTCAGCCACGATCCCACCGGCCGACGCCCGGTGCGTCTCGCCGGCGGCCGCCAGGCCAGCGCTCTCGACATCCAGCGCGAGTACCACGCACGCGCGGTCGAGCACCTCACCAACCGTCGTCCCGATCCCGAGATGGACATGGTCGTCGACCTGTGGGGCCGCATGCTCGACGCGGTCGAGGCCGACGACTTCGCCAAGGTCGACACCGAGATCGACTGGGTCATCAAGCGCAAGCTGTTCCAGCGCTACCAGGACAAGTACTCGATGGAGCTGTCGGACCCGAAGATCGCGCAGCTCGACCTCGCCTTCCACGACATCAAGCGCGGACGCGGTGTGTTCGACGTCCTGATGCGCAAGGGGCTCGTGGCCCGCGCGACCACCGACGAGGCCATCAAGACCGCCGTCAACGAACCGCCGCAGACCACCCGGGCCAAGCTCCGGGGTGACTTCATCTCGGCGGCGCAGAAGGCCGGACGCGACTTCACCGTCGACTGGGTCCACCTCAAGCTGAACGACCAGGCCCAGCGCACCGTGCTGTGCAAGGACCCGTTCCGCAGCGTCGACGAGCGGGTCGACCGGCTGATCGCGTCCATGTGAGCGAGCCTCCGCACCGCCCGATCGGCGAGGATCTAACCTGACGCAGTGGCCACTCCCAAAGTCGAGCGACTGCTCAATCTGGTGATCTGTCTGCTGTGGACGAAGCAGTACGTCACCGCCGACTACATCCGACGCAACGTCGCCGGCTACCAGGACGGCGACAAGTCCGACGAGGCGTTCAACCGAATGTTCGAGCGCGACAAGAACGAGCTGCGCGACCTCGGCATCCCGCTGGTCACCGGACGTTCGCCGATGGCGGCGGGCGCCGAGGGGTACCGCATCGACCGCGACACCTACGAGTTGCCCGACATCTCCCTGGACTCCGACGAGGCCGCCGCGATCGCCATGGCCGCCGCACTGTGGGACACCCCTGAGGTCTCCACGCTGTCGCAGACCGCGATCCTCAAACTGCGCGCTGCGGGCCTCGACGTCCGCTCCGAGGACGACCTCGGCATCACTGCGGGCGGTTCGACGCGGTCGATGGGTTCGGAGCAGGTCATCGCCGGACTGCTCGGCGCGATCCAGGTCAAGCGCGCCGTCGAGTTCACCCATCGCTCCTCGGCGACCGCGACGCCTGCTGTCCGTCGGGTCGAGCCCTGGGGCGTGGTGTCCCACCGTGGCCGCTGGTATGTCGTCGGACACGACCTCGACCGAGCCGCCACCCGTACCTTCCGTCTGTCGCGGATCTCGTCCGTGACGCCGGTCGGACCCGCCGACGCCGTCGACGTGCCCGCCGGCACCGACCTCCAGCAGATCGTCTCCGCTGCGGTCGATTCCGCGGCGGGCACCGATGGTCGCGCCGCCCGTATCTGGGGTGGCCGCGGGCCGGGCCGCCGGACTCCGCCGGGCGGCGACCGCCTCCGAACCCGGTGACCTCGACGGTGAGGCGGGCGACGTGCTGACCCTGGACATCCACTCGCTGTCCGCGGTGGCGCGCATGGTGTTGGGCGTGGGCCGGGACGCCGTCGTCCTCGACCCGCCGGAACTCCGCGAGCTCGTGATCGCCGGACTCGACCGGCTGGCCGGGGTGAGCGCCTGATGGCCGGTGCACAACCGTCGCGTCTCAATCGACTGCTGGCGATGGTCCCGTATTTCCAGGCCCGACGCGGCATCTCGATCGAGCAGGCCGCACGCGAGCTCGGCGTGACCCAGTCGCAGCTCACCAAGGATCTCGAGCTGTTGTTCGTCTGCGGACTCCCGGGCTACTACCCCGACGACCTGATCGAGCTCGAGTTCAGCGAGGGCTTCGTCAACGTCGGCTTCACCGCGGGCATGGACCGGCCGTTGCGGCTCACGACCGTCGAGGCCAGCACCCTGCTCGTGGCGCTGCGCGCCCTCGTGGAGACGCCCGGTGTGGTCGACGTGACCGCCGCGCGGCGGGCGATCGCGAAGATCGAGGAGGCGGTCGGGGCGACCGCCGTGCCGGGCCTGTCCTCGGGGACCGAGACCGACGCGACGCCGGGGGAGAACCCGACCTTCACCACCGTCCGTGAAGCCGTCCGCCGAGGACGTGCGCTCCAGCTGAGCTACTACTCGGCGAGCCGGGACAGCGTCACCGAACGCGTCGTCGACCCCATCCGTCTGCAGGTGATGGACCAGCACACCTATCTCGAGGCCTGGTGTCGCATGGCGGAGGGCGTTCGACTGTTCCGCTTCGACCGCATCGACACCGCCGTCGCCCTCGACGAACCGAGCCACCCGCCGGCCGAGGCCGAGTCGTCGTCGCAGTCGGTACTCGTTCCGGAGAATCCGGATCTGCCGGCGGTCGAACTCGAGATCGACCCGGACCACCTGTGGATTCTGGACTACTACCCGGTGGAACCGACCACCTCGATCGACGACCGCGATCCGGACGAACCGGTGCGCGCCCGGATGGTCTACGGCTCTCCGGAGTGGCTGACCCGTTTCCTGCTCGGCTTCGGCGGCTCGGTCCGCGTCGTCGATGATCAGACGGTCGCGACTGCGGTGGTCGAATCGGCGGCGAGCGCGCGCGAACGCTACCGCTGACCGGGTGGTCCACCGCCCTCGGACAACTCGGGTAGCATTGGACACGGTCTGGATCCGATCTGAAGGGTGATCTCATGGGCTTCACTTCGTGGTGGCACTGGGCGATTGTCGCCGTCGTGCTGCTGATCCTGTTCGGCTCGAAGAAGCTGCCGGACGCCGCCCGAGGTCTCGGACAGTCGCTGCGCATCTTCAAGAGCGAGGTCAAGGAGATGCAGAAGGACGACAAGCCGGCCGACGCACCGGCCACCCCCGATGCCTCGCAGCGGGAACTCCCGCCGGCTGACACCACTCAGCCGAGTACGTCGTCGAACGCCGACACCAAGAAATCGGCTTAGGGGCGCGTCGGAGAATCCGAGTGCGCATCCCCTTCGACCCCCGATACCGCAAGCGCAAGCTCAATCCCGACGGCACGATGTCGTTGGTCGAGCACCTCTATGAGTTGCGCACCCGCATGGTCATCTCGCTGCTGGCGATCGTGGCCACCACGATTCTCGGGTTCATCTGGTACAGCCACGGCTTCCTGGGTATCCCGTCGCTCGGCGACATGCTGCGCGGGCCCTACTGCGACCTGCCGGCCTCGAGCCGTGCGACGCTGACCGCCGACGACTCCTGCCGTCTGCTCGCTACCGGCCCGTTCGACCAGTTCATGCTGCGACTCAAGGTCGCACTCACCGCCGGTGTCGTCCTGGCGTGCCCGGTGTGGATCTATCAGACCTGGCAGTTCATCACGCCCGGCCTGCACCAGAACGAACGGCGCTACGGCATCGCCTTCGTCACGGTCGCGACCACACTCTTCGTCGCGGGTGCCGTTCTGGCGTACCTGGTCGTCGCGAAGGCCTTCGACTTCCTGTTGACCGTCGGCAACGAGGTCCAGGTGACCGCGCTCGCCGGCGATCAGTACTTCGGCTTCATGATCAACGTGCTGGTCATCTTCGGTGTCAGCTTCGAGCTGCCCCTGTTGATCATCGCGCTCAATCTCGTCGGCGTGCTGACCTACGACCGCCTCAAGAAGTGGCGTCGCGGCCTGATCTTCGCGGTCTTCGTCTTCGCCGCCATCGTCACCCCGGGCCAGGATCCGTTCACCATGCTGGCACTGGCGATCGCACTGACCGTCCTGCTGGAGTTCTCCATCCAGTTCGCCCGCATTGCCGACAAGCGTCGGGGCAAGCGGGCGCCGAGCTGGGCCGGACTCTCCGACGACGAGGCCAGCCCGCTGCCGCCGACCCGCCCGGTCTCGCCCCCGTCCCCGGTCGCGACCTCGGCTGCGGGCAGCCCGAACGCCACCCGGACCTCGACGCGGGCACACGAGACGTTCGACGACGTCCTGTGAGTCAACTCGACGCGTTCACCTCGCGGCTGGACTTCGGACTCGATCCGTTTCAGCGCCGTGCGTGCGAGGCGCTCGAGGCCGGTCACGGCGTCCTGGTCTGCGCACCGACCGGCGCCGGCAAGACCATCGTCGGCGAATTCGCGGTGCACCTCGCCCTCGCCGGCGGGACCAAGTGCTTCTATACGACCCCGATCAAGGCGCTGAGCAATCAGAAGTACGCCGACCTCGCCGCCGTGCACGGTCACGAGTCGGTCGGTCTGCTCACCGGTGACAGCTCCATCAACCCGGACGCGCCGATCGTCGTCATGACGACCGAGGTCGTGCGCAACATGATCTACGCCGAATCCCGCGCGCTCGACGGACTGTCGCATGTGGTGATGGACGAGGTGCACTTCCTCGCCGACCGCTTCCGCGGTGCGGTCTGGGAAGAGGTGATCCTGCACCTCGAACCGTCCGTGCGGGTCGTGAGCCTGTCGGCGACCGTGAGCAACGCCGAGGAGTTCGGCGACTGGATCCAGACCGTCCGCGGCGACACCTCCGTCATCGTCGACGAGCACCGGCCGGTCCCGCTGTCGCAGCACATGCTGGTCGGCCAGCGGATGTTCGACCTCTTCGATCCGGCCGATCGCGATCCCGCCGACCGCAAGGGATCGCGCCCGCGGGTCAATCCCGAACTCAAACGGCACATCCGCCACCGCATCCTGCTCGCCGAGGACGAGCGTGATTCGTCCCGGGGCCGAGGCCGCCGGGGTGGCGGGGGACAACCCCGCCGACGCGACGGTCGGGGACCACTGCTCTCACGCCCCAACCTCGTCGGGCGTCTCGACCGTGAAGGGCTGCTGCCCGCGATCGGGTTCATCTTCTCCCGGGCCGGGTGCGACGCCGCCCTGGCTCAGTGTCTGCGGTCGGGTATCGCGCTGCTGACACCCGAGGAAGCCGCCGAGGTCGACGCCGTCGTCGACCGGCGCCTCACCGAACTGTCTCCCACCGACGCCGATGTGCTGGGTGTGCAGGAGTGGCGCGAAGGTCTTCGCCGAGGCCTGGCGTCGCATCACGCCGGGATGCTCCCGACTTTCCGGCACGCCGTCGAAGAGCTCTTCGTCCGCGGTCTCGTCCGCATGGTGTTCGCCACCGAGACACTGGCTCTCGGGATCAACATGCCCGCCCGGTCGGTGGTTCTCGAACGTCTGGTGAAGTACAACGGCGAGTCGCACGTCGACCTCACCCCCGGCGAGTTCACTCAGCTGACCGGCCGCGCCGGACGCCGCGGGATCGACGTCGAGGGCCATGCCGTCGTGGTCTGGACCCCAGAGGTCGTCCCCGAGGAGGTCGCCGGCCTCGCGGGTGCCCGCACCTTCCCGCTGCGCAGTTCGTTCTCGCCGGAATACAACATGGCGGTCAACCTGCTCGGCCGGCTCGGTCTCGACGGGGCCCGTGAGCTCTTGCATCGCTCGTTCGCCCAGTTCCAGGCCGACCGATCGGTGGTCGGGCTCGCCCGCAAGCTCCACGAGTCCCAGCGAGCGCTGCGCAAGCTCGACGGCGAGCTGGTCCGCGCCGCCGAGGCGCGGGGTCTGGAGCCCGGGGGAGTCGACGCCACCGGAGAACCGGCAGTGGGCGACGCGGAGGCGTACGCGGGGTTCCTCGGCTACGTCACGCTCCGCGAGGACATCCGGCGCCGTGAACGAGACCTCAAGTACCGCAAGCGGATCAACACCGAGGACGCGATCGTCGCCGATCTCGCCGCGCTCAAACGCGGCCACGTCATCGGGGTGCCGGTCGGACGCCACCGCGGTCTCGCGGTGATCGTCGAACCGGCCACCCAGGCAGCAGATCCCAAGCCGTTGGTGGTCACCGAGGACGCCTGGTGCGGTCGAATCGGGCTGCGCGACTTCGTCAATCCGCCCGAGGTCCTCGGCAACATGCGGTTGCCGAAGAACGCCGATCGCCGGACCGGACGCGGCCGTCGTGATCTTGCATCGGCCTTGCGCTCCACGGGGATCGAGATGCCCCGCGGCCGGTCCAAGAAGCGGGCCGACGCCGCCGACGACTCCGAGCTGGCCGCGATGCGACGCACCCTGCGGGCCCATCCCGCGCACCAGATCCCGAACGGCGACGAGCTGTTCCGGCTCGCCGAGAAGCGCAACCGCCTCCTGCGTGACATCGTCACCGCCGAACGCAGCATCGGTGAGCGCACCTCGACACTCGGCGTCACCTTCGACCACATCGTCGGTGTACTCAGCGAACTCGGTTACGTCGAACGCGTCCGCGAGGCGTCCGAGTCAACCGGCCACACCATGCGGGTGACCGAATCGGGGAAGCTGCTCGCTCGCATCTACAGCGAGAGCGATCTCGTGGTGACCGAGTGCATCCGTGCGGGTGTGTGGGACGACCTCTCGCCGGCCGATCTGGCCGCCGTCGTCGCCGCACTCGTCTACGAGAGCCGCCGTGACAGCTACGGCGGCGTCGACGCGCTGCCCGGGAGCACCTCGCTGCGCACGGCGATGGCCGCGACCGTCGACATCTGGTCGAAGGTGACCGCGGTCGAGTCGCGCCACCGGGTGACTCCCACCCGCGAGCCCGACACCGGTTTCTCGCTCGCGGTGGCGACATGGGCGTCGGGCCGGTCGCTCAGCGAGGCGTTGCTCCTCGCGGGTGAACGCGGCCAGCTGCTCTCGCCGGGCGACTTCGTCCGTTGGAACCGCCAGGTCATCGACCTCCTGGAACAGGTCCGGCTGTGCGTCGGCACCGACACCCGTCTGGGCGGCACCGCACGGTCCGCGGTCAAGGCGATCCGTCGGGGAGTGGTCGCCGCCGAGCTCGGTTGACCCCGTCGGTTCACCAGACGACGCTCCCGGCCACCCTGCGCTTGGTTGCCTGATAGTCGTGTGTGCCTGAGGTAACGTTCATCCCGCATTCGGTGTCAGGGAGGGATGTCCCGGCACTGCCGCGTGACGTCAGAAGTTCGCCGACACCTCGCCGAGGTGGGAGCCGAGTGGGAGGGGACTCATGACCGACCCGAACAAGCCGAATCCGTCCCAGCCCCAGCAGGGCGGGCCAGGCGCCGGCGACAAGACCGAGATCGTGAACACGGGCGGTTCCCAGCAGGGTGGCTCGCAGGCCGACCCCACGACGATGGCGCCCAACCCTGTTCACGGACAGCCCCCGCAGGACCCGAATAAGCAGGCTCCGTACCAGGCGAATCCCTATCAGCAGAACCCGTACCAGCAGGCTCCCGGTTATGCGCCCGGAGCGCAGGCACCGGGCCAGCCGCCCCAGAACCAGCCGACGCAGGTCGGGTACCCCGGGGCGCAGCCCGGCCAGTACGGGCAACCCGGTGGTCAGCCGGCCTATGGTGCCCCCAACCAGGGCGCGCCCAACTACGGCGGACCCGCGCAGCACTACGGCCAGCCCGACCCCGGTCAGTACGGCGCTGGTTCGTACGGCGCCGGTTCGTACGGTGCCGGTCAGTACGGGGCACCCGGTCAGTACGGTCAGCAGCCTTACGGCCAGTCGCAGCAGACCCCGGGCGCCTACGGCCAGAACCAGTTCGGCGGACCCGACCAGTTCAGCGGCATGGCGACGCCCAAGTCGAACAAGACGCTGCGGACCCTGCTGTTCGCCGGTGGCGGTGCGCTGATCGTGATCGCCGCGATCATCCTCATCACCGCATTCGTCGCACCCGGCTGGGCACCGAAGAACCTCGACCAGCAGGCGGCCCAGGACGGCGTACAGAAGATCCTCACCGAGGACTACCAGGCCAGCGACGTCAGCAACGTGAAATGCCCGTCCGGCCAGCGTGTCAAGGAGGGGTCGTCGTTCACCTGTTCGGTGACCGTCGGTGGACAGGACCAGCAGGTCACCGTCACCTTCATCGACGACGAGGGGCGCTACGAGGTCTCGCGTCCCAGCTGAGGCCGCCCTGATCAGACCTTGGGCCAGCCCAGCGCCTTCGACAACCGGCTCACCGACGCCCCGATGCCCAGCTCCTCGACGAGCGCGGCCAGCGCCTCGGGGTCGGCCGGTTCGGACGGCAGCAGATCCGGTCCGCTGTCGATGGTCTCGGCATCGGTGCGCACCGAGACGACGGTGCGTGCCGCCTCCAGATAGTCGGCGGCGGCGAGAAGTGCCTTGCGTGCCCGCGTCGGGACCGTCGACGACGAATCCCGTGCGGCCTCTTCGAGTGCGTCCAGGCTGCCGTATTCGCTGATGAGTTTCGCCGCGGTCTTCTCCCCGATGCCCTGCACTCCGGGAAGCCCGTCCGACGGGTCGCCGCGCAGCATCGACATCTCCGCGTAGCCGATCCCGGCGCGATCGGCGGGTACACCGTACTTCTCGCCGACCTCGACCGGCCCCATCATCTCGGCCTTCGCCAGTCCGCGCCCGACGTAGAGCACCCGCACCGGAACCGGATCGTCGGATACGACCTGCAGCAGGTCGCGGTCACCGCTGACGACGATCACCGGGTCCTGCGCTTCCTCCCAGGCGAGTGTCCCGATGACGTCGTCGGCCTCGCAGCCGACTGCCCCCGAGGTCGCGATCCCCGCAGCGGCAAGGACATTCATGATCATGTCGACCTGCGGCGTCAGTGCGTCGGGCACTTCTTCGACGTCGATGGTCTCCGTGCCCGTGGCGTCGGTCGCACCGTCCTCGACCGCGACGCGGTGCGCCTTGTAGGTCGGGATGAGGGCGGTACGGAACTCGGGACGCCAGTCGAGGTCGAGGCACACGACGAGCCGCGTCGGGTGTTCGCGTGTCACGAGATTCGCGATCGTGTCGATGAAACCCCGGACCGCGTTGACCGGTCGCCCGTCGGGGCTGGTCATCTTCTCGGGCAGGGCGTAGAACGACCGAAACCACAGGCTCGCACCGTCGAGCAGCATCAACGAATCCGTCACCTCCACACTCTCGCATTGACGGTGTCGCCGCGTCACCACGACTCGCACACCCGGCGGTAGTCTTCGACCATGGCTGCCACATCGACCACCGCCGGCTCGGCGGCACCGCTGTTCGATCCCGAGGTGTACCGCGAACGCATGCGACGCGCCGCGGAACTCACTCGCGACGCCGGCCTCGACGCGCTGGTGGTGGCGCCCGGACCCGACCTCCGTTATCTCGTGGGCTCGCGCGCCGACACCTTCGAACGCCTCACCGCACTGGTCATCCCCGCGACGGGTGACCCGAAGCTGGTCATCGCACGACTCGAGGTGCCGTCGCTGTCCGCCTCAGCCGTCGGCGATCTCGGCATCGAGGTGGCCGACTGGGTCGACGGCGACGATGCGCACGGTCTCGCCCTCTCCGGTCTGCCGTCGAATCCGACCATCGCGGTGTCGGATTCGATGCCCGCCCTGCACGTGATCCCGCTGGCCCGGCACACCGGCGCCACCCCGCAACTCGCCACCGCCGTGCTGCGGGAACTCCGGATGATCAAGGACGACGCGGAGATCGAGGCCCTGCGTCGTGCCGGCGCGGCCATCGACCGTGTCCATGCCCGGATGGGTGAGTGGCTCAAGCCCGGACGCACCGAGCGGGAGGTCTCCGACGACATCGCGGCGGCGATCCTCGAGGAGGGCCACACCGAGGCGGCGTTCATCATCGTCGGTTCCGGACCCAACGGCGCCGACCCGCATCACGAGTTCTCCGACCGGGTCATCGAACGGTCCGACATCGTCGTCATCGACATCGGCGGGCCCGTCGAACCCGGCTACAACTCCGACTCCACCCGCACCTACTGCTTCGAACCGCCGGCCGCCGACGTCGCCGATGCATACGCCGCCCTGCACGAGGCGCAGCGCGCTGCGGTCGCCGCCGTACGTCCCGGTGTCACCGCCGCCTCGATCGACGCGGCCGCCCGCGACCTCCTCCGCGAACGTGGCCTCGCCGAGGCGTTCATCCACCGCACCGGACACGGCATCGGCCTCTCGGTCCACGAGGAGCCCTACATCGTGAACGGCAACGACATCACCCTTCGCCCGGGCATGGCCTTCAGCGTGGAGCCCGGGGTGTATTTCGCCGGCCACTGGGGTGCTCGTATCGAGGACATCGTCGTGGTCACCGAGGACGGCTGCGAATCGTTCAACAACCGCCCGCACGAGCTCGTGCAGCTGTAGTTACCCGAGCAGCGACGCCGACCCGAGCACCCGGGACACGCTGATCTCGATGACGACGCGGCGCGGGTTCGGCTTGGGCTGCCGGTAACGGCGGGCGTAGCGCTCCTCGGCCTCCCGCACCCGCTCGGGTTCGCGGCTCACTCGGGCAGGTCCCTCGAGCGTGAGCCACCGCGGACCGTCGACATTGGTCACCGCCGCATAGCCGCCGCGTTCCACGTTGCGGACCTTCTGGCTGCCGTCGAACGTGATCACCCGCGCGAGGCCGGCGTCGGGATCCCAGGTGAACCCCACCGCGACCGAATGCGGTGTCCCGTCGGCGCGCATCGTCACGAGGGTGCCGAGGTGGCGGTCGGTGAGGAACTCGAGAGCGGCTGGGCCGATGTCGGCAGCGGTACGTGACATGGTTCCCACGCTAGCGCCGATGGGGTGACTTCGGCGGGCTGGGGCTGGTGCGATACTGCTGTGCATGGCCTCTGACACATCTCCGGGTTCGCTCGTCCTGTTCGGCGGCAGCAGTGAGATCGGGGTGGCCACCGCGCAGCGTCTGGCGCAGGGCCGGACGGTGGTACTCGCGGCCCGACGACCCGACGACCTCGCCGCACAGACCGCGCTCCTGCTCGAAGCGGGCGCCACCGCTGTGCATCCCGTCGCCTTCGACGCCGACGACACCGACAGTCATCCCGGGCTGATCGCGTCCCTGGTCGAGGAGTTCGGACCGATCGGCATCGCGATCATCGCCTTCGGGATCCTGGGGGACCAGGCGCGGGCGGAAGCCGATGTCGCGCATGCCCTGCAGATCGCGCACACGGACTACTACGCACACGTCAGCGTGCTGATCCCGCTCGCCGCCGCCCTGCGCGCACAGGGCTCGGGCACGATGATCGTCTTCTCCTCGGTCGCCGGAATCCGGGTCCGCCGCGCCAACTTCGTCTACGGCTCCACCAAGGCCGGCCTCGACGGATTCGCCAGCGGCATGGCGGACTCACTGCACGGCACCGGCGTCCGGCTGCTCCTCGCCCGACCCGGCTTCGTGATCGGCGCGATGACCAAGGACCTGATGGAGTCCGGGGTGAAACCCGCACCGTTCTCGAAGACTCCCGACCAGGTCGCCGACGCCGTCGCCCGCGCGTATCGCACCGGGCGCGGTGAGGTCTGGATTCCCTCGGTGTTGCGCCCGATGTTCTTCGGCATGCGTCTGCTCCCTCGCGCGGTGTGGCGGAGACTGCCCCGATGAGTGCCGAACCGCGGTTCGTGGTCGTCGGGATCGGCGCCGACGGCTGGCGCGGACTCGGCGACGCCGCGCGCGACGAACTGCGCAGTGCTCGCGTGATCTACGGTGCGACAAGGCAACTCGCACTCCTCGACGACGCCGCGGACGAGCTCACCGGTGCACGGCAGGCGTGGCGCTCGCCGATGTCTGCACATCTCGCCGACGTTCTCGAGAACGCTTCCGGTCAGGCCCACATCCTGGCCAGCGGTGATCCCATGTTCCACGGCGTCGGCGCGAGCATCGTCGCGCGGGTCGGGGTCGAGCATGTGCGGGTGTATCCGGCGGTGTCGAGCGCGAGCCTGGCGTGTGCACGTCTCGGCTGGGATCTCGCCACGACCCGGATCGTCAGCGCCGTGACGGCCGATCCCGAGGTGGCACTCACCGAGGCCACCGCAGGCGGACGTCTCCTCGTCCTCAGTCGGAACGAGACAACCCCCGCCGCAGTGGCGGAACTGCTCTCGCAGAATGGCTTCGGCGACTCGACGATGACCGTGCTCGAACAGCTCGGCGGACCGGACGAGCGCATCCGTTCCTCGTCCGCGGGAGCCTGGGTGCATTCACCCGTGGACCCGCTCAACATCGTGGCCGTCGACTGCGTCGGACCACGTCGTAGCCGGATGCCCGGCCGCGACGACGACACCTACGACCACGACGGCCAGATCACCAAGTCCACAGTCCGCGCGGTGACGGTCGCAGCCCTCGAACCCACCGGGGCACAACTTCTCTGGGACATCGGCTCCGGCTCCGGAAGTGTCGCCATCGAATGGTTGCGCGCCGACGACCGGGGACGGGCAATCGCCTTCGAACAGAACACCGAACGGGCCGAACGCCTCACCGCCAACGCTCACCGGCACGGCGTCGGCCATCGCCTGTCGCTACGCGGTGCCGCGCCCGAAGCCCTCTCCGACGCACCGCCTCCCGACGCGGTGTTCATCGGCGGCGGCCTCGACGAGAAGGTCCTCGCCGCCGCGTGGAACGCATTACGACCCTCCGGACGGATCGTCGTGAACGCTGTCACCGTGGAGAACCAGGCGATCCTGGTCCGCCGGCACGCCGAACACGGCGGCACCCTGCGGCGCCTGTCCGTGGAGACCGTCGCACCGCTCGGCACGATGACCACCTGGCGGCCGGCGCTGCCGATCGTCCAGTGGGCCGCAACAAGACACGACCCGGCGCCGGACGAGGAATCGGAAGCATGACCATCTACTTCATCGGTGCCGGCCCCGGCGCCCCCGACCTGATCACCCTGCGCGGCGCGCGGCTGCTAGGGGAGTGCCGCACCTGTCTGTACGCCGGCTCGCTGGTGCCCGACGAGATGCTCGAGATGTGCCCCGACGACGCCGTCCTCGTCGACACCGCGCGGATGCCGTTGTCCGACATCATCGATCACATCGTCTCGGCCCACGAACGCGGGGACGACGTCGCCCGCCTGCATTCCGGGGACCTCTCGATCTACTCGGCGCTCGCCGAGCAGCAACGCGAACTCCGTTCTCGCGGCATCCCATTCGAGATCGTGCCCGGGGTACCCGCCTTCGCCGCCGCGGCCGCGGCGCTCGACACCGAACTCACCGTCCCCGGCGTGGGCCAGAGCCTGCTCATCACCCGGGTCTCGACGCTGTCGACCGACATGCCCCGGGGCGAGGACCTGACGACCCTCGCGGCGACGGGTGTGACGCTCGCCCTCCATCTCGCCGCCCATCGTGCCGAACAGATCGTCGAGGCGCTCACACCGCACTACGGTTCGGAATGCCCCACGGCGACCGTCGCTTTCGCCAGTCGGCCGAACCAGC
Source organism: Gordonia rubripertincta (assembly GCF_038024875.1). Lineage (NCBI taxonomy): Bacteria > Bacillati > Actinomycetota > Actinomycetes > Mycobacteriales > Gordoniaceae > Gordonia > Gordonia rubripertincta. The sequence continues at coordinate 4,118,438 of NZ_CP136136.1, read as the reverse complement.
AGGTGGTGCGGTGTCCGCTGAGTCGGCTACCGGAGACCCTGGACGCCGCCGACATCCGCAAGACCGCGATCATCTTCGTCGGCCGGGTACTCGACGCCGCCGCGCATCCCGAGGTCACCGACAGCTACCTGTACTCCCACGCCCGGATGACGAAACTCCGTGAAACACCGCACCCATGACCGATGAACAAATTCTCATCCTCGGCGGCACCGGCGAGGCGCGTGCACTGGCGGCGTCCCTGACCGAGACCGGGAGGTCGGTCATCAGCTCACTCGCGGGCCGCGTGGACAATCCGCGCCTCCCGGTGGGCCCGGTCCGCATCGGCGGCTTCGGAGGAGTCGACGGTCTGCGGGAGTGGCTGCTCAGCAACCGGATTCAGGCGGTCATCGACGCCACGCATCCGTTCGCGGCCACCATCACCCACAACGCCGCGCAGGCCGCGTCGGAGGCGGCGGTGCCACTCCTCCGTCTGCGTCGTGAACCCTGGACCCCGACCGACACCGACCGCTGGATCCGCGTACCGGATCTCGCCACCGCGGCCGACGAGGTCCGACGCCGCGGCAACCGGGTGTTGCTGACCACGGGTCGCCAGGACGTCGGCGAGTTCGCCGGCATCGACGACGTGTGGTTCCTCATCCGGGTCGTCGATCCGCCGACCGCGGCACTCCCTGCGCACCACGAAATCCTGCGGTCACGCGGGCCCTACGACTACGACTCGGAACTTGCCCTCCTGCGCGAGAACCGGATCGACCTGCTCGTCACCAAGAACAGCGGGGGATCGCTGACGAAAGCGAAACTCGACGCCGCCGCGACCCTGGGCATCGACGTGATCGTCGTGGACCGCCCGACCGAACCCGACGTCCCGACGGTGTCAGACGTCGCTGCCGCCCAGGCTTGGCTCGAGCGGTTGCTCGGCTGACACCTGTTCCGGCTCGTCGGCCGGGGTGTGCCGGCGCGGCGTGAACACGAGGGAACCAGCGGCCCGCGCGACCGCTCGGGTCGCCGACGAACCGATGATGAGCAACGTGCGCATGTCGACCACTTCCGGGTCGAGGTCGGCGACGGTGGTCGTGGTCAGCGTCTGTTCCGGGCCGCCCACATCGCGACCGAGGACGACGACCCGGTCCGGTGAAACCGTCTGCAGAAGTGTGTGTTTGAGGGCTCCGACCTGCCAGGCGCGGCTCGCCGAACCCGGATTGTAGATGGCGATCACCAGATCGGCGGCCAGGGCGGCACGGATACGACGTTCGATCACCGACCACGGCTTGAGGCGGTCGGACAGGGAGATCACCGCGAAGTCGTGACCGAGGGGCGCACCGACGGCCGCCGCCACGGCGGTCGCGGCGGTGACACCCGGAACCACCCGGACCTGAACGTCATGCCACTGCGGTTCGGCGGCCACCTCGGCGACCGCGGCCGCCATGGCGAACACACCGGGATCGCCCGATGACACCACCGCCACCCGTGCGCCGCGTCGGGCGAGATCGAGGGCGAACTCGGCACGCTCGGACTCGACCCGGTTGTCGCTGGCGTGCACGCGCTGGCCGGGCCGCGGCGTCACGCGTTTGAGGTAGGTCGTGTAACCGACGAGGTCGGTCGCGGTGGCGAGTTCGGCGCGCACCTCGGGCGTCGTCCAGCTGTCGTGTCCCGGTCCGAGACCGACGACCACCAGCTCGCCCGGTACCGGTTCCGGCTCGAAGCGCGGGTTGTTCCGTCGTCCGGGAACCACGAGGATCGAGAAGTACGGCACCTCAGCCGGATTCACCTCCGCCGCCGGCAGCACACGCTCGACGGTGGTCGACGCCCGTTCGACGTAGAAGGCCTCGCCGAGGCGGCCGGCCTCGCGCAACGCCTCCCGCACCCGCTCGAAGGTGCGGCCCAGTTTCATCACCACGATGGCGTCGGCCGAACGGAAACGGAACAGCAGCTCTTCCGTCGACGCCGTACCCGGGACAACCGTCAAGGTCTCGTCGCCCTCCACCAGCGGAACACCGGTCGCCGCCGACGCCGCGCTCACCGACGTCACACCCGGCACGATCTCCGCATCGAAGTGCGGGGAGAGCCGCTTGTGCATGTGCATGTACGAGCTGTAGAAGAGCGGATCCCCTTCGGCGAGAAGGACGACGTCCCGGCCCGCCCGGAGGTGTACGGCGAGCCGCTCCGCACTTTCGGCGTAGAAGTCGTCGAGCGCGCCCTGGTAACCGCCGGGATGGTCGGTGGTCTCGGTGGTGACCGGGTACATGAGCCGCTCTTCGGCCTGGTCGCCGCGCAGATAGGGTTCGGCGACCGACCGCGCGATGCTGTTGCCATGGCGCGCACAGTGATACGCGACCACGTCGGCGGTGCTGATCACCCGCGCGGCCTTGACCGTCATGAGTTCGCTGTCGCCGGGACCGAGGCCGATTCCCCAGAGCTTTCCCGGGGTCGAGGCATCGTTGACTGCGGGCACATTCACTCCTGAGGGGTGGCGAGCGCGTTGACGGCGGCCGCGGTGATCGCCGATCCGCCGCGGCGTCCGGTGACGGTGATGAATTCGAGATCGGTGCGGGCGGCGAGGGCTTCGCAGGATTCCGCGGCACCGACGAATCCGACGGGCGCGCCGACAACTGCGGCCGGGCGGGGTGCGCCTTCGTCGATCATGTCGAGCAGGGCGAACAACGCGGTCGGGGCATTGCCGATCGCGACGACCGCTCCTTCGAGACGCGGCAACCAGAACTGCAGGGCGGCAGCGGTTCTCGTCGTGCCCATCTCCTCGGCCAGAGCGGGGAGGCCGGGTTCGGAGAGGTGGCAGAGCACCTCGTTGTCGGCGGGCAGGCGCTTACGCGTGATGCCGGAGGCCACCATGGACGCGTCGCACAGGATCGGTGCGCCGGCCTGGAGTGCGCCACGAGCCGCACGGACGACACCGGGCGTCGCGACGACGTCGCGCGTCAGGTCGGTCTGCCCGCAGGCGTGGATCATCCGGACAACCACGGTGGATACATCAGGAGAAAAGGCGGACAAATCCGACTCGGTCCGGATCGTCGCAAAGGACTGGCGGTAGATCGCGGCGCCGTCGCGCAGGTACTCGGTCATGATGCGCACGAGCCTAGCGGCGACGGCGGTCGTACTCGCCGTCGGGCGTGGCCTGCACCGACAGGTGTGTGCCGGCGGGGGAGCCGCAGCGACGCTCACAACCGACCCAGTGTTCGCGGCCGTTCAACGGGAGTCCGGCGCCGACGTGGGCGAGCAGGTCCTCACGCACCGCGGCGTGCGCCGACCCGCAGCCAGGGGCTCCCACACAGCAGCTCAGCCTCGCCCACGGTGAGGTCGCATCGAAGATCAGTCCCATCGGGGCCAGGACCCGCACCACGGTCTCGGCGACACCCTCGCCGAGGTCGCAGATGAGGATCTCGCGGTCCGGGGTGAACACGATCGGCGATTCGACCGCGGCGATGAACTCGGCGAGCCGCGCGGGCAGCCGTCCGAGTTCGACGACCGAACCGAGCAACACCGATCCGTCGTCCTGGTCGAACCAGCCCACGATCGGCTCCACCGGGTCCGGTACGTCGTCTTCGTCGGATTCGACGACGGGAGCCAGGGTCTCGCCGACGAGCCGCTCCAGGCGACTGCGGTCCTCGACCCCGAGATCGCGGACCCGCCACGCGCCGGGCGCCACCTTCTGCAGGCCGGTGGCCACCGCGATCAGTGTCGCGACGATCCCGTCGACGCCTGCGACCGACCCCACCGCGACCCCACCGACCAGGATGTCGGCGACCACGGGTTCGGCCGATCGCACCACCGCACACGCATCGGCGCCGCGGCGCCTGATGTCGCCGCGGCCGTCGTCGACCCCGAACAGGAAGCGTCCCGAGATCGAGGTCGCGGCAGGATCGGCACGCAAGGCGTCGTCGAGTGCGGCGGCCAGCGGACCGGCGTCGGCGATGCCGCCCATCCGCCCGGTCAACGGGCTGACCTCGATGTTGCGCACCTTGTCGTGCGACGAGCTGGGCGCGAGGCCGGCGCTCACCACGGCGTCGGCCACGGCCTCGACGTCGGTGATCCCGCGTAACTGCAGGTTCCCGCGCGCGGTCAGCTCGAGGAAACCGTCGGCGTGAGCGGTGGCCGCCTGGGCGAGGGTGGTGAGCTGATCCGGGCGAATCCGGCCTCCGGGGAGCCGGATTCGCGCCAGGGCGCCGTCCTGCGCCTCGTGCGTGCTGAACACGCCGGGACAGCGATCGGCGGTCTCCCGGCTCGCTGTTCCCGGAGCGGGGTCCGGCGACTGGGTCATCCCATCAGCGTACGACCGGCCCAGGTGAGGGGATCGGGGATGGGTCGTCGTAGGCTGATACCCAACCGCGAGCGGGCTGAAGCCGGTGTGATTCCGGCGCGGTCGCGCCACTGTGATGGGTTCCGTGCACGCGGGTACCCCAGCCAGACCAGTCCCTCGCACACACCCGACACACCGGGCGCGACAACCCGGCGAGGAGACACGATGATCCTGCTGCTCTCGACCTCGGACACCGACCTGCTGACCGCGGCGGCTGCATCCGAGGCAAACCCGGAGGTGGGGTTCCGCGGTGCGAATCCCGCCCGCATCCTCGTCGACGAGATCCCGGCCCTCGCCGCCGACGCCGACCTGATAGTCGTCCGCATCCTCGGCGGAACGCGCGCCTGGGAAGAGGGGCTCGCGGCGGTCGAGGCGACCGGCAAGCCGCTGGTGGTCTGTTCCGGCGAGCAGCAGCCGGACCCGGACCTGATGGCCCATTCGACGGTGCCGGCCGGCGTGGCCACCCAGGCACACGACTACCTCGCCGCCGGTGGCGTCGCGAACATCGTCAACCTGCACCACTTCCTCTCCGACACCGTGCTGTTCACCGGTCACGGCTTCGAACCACCGCAGCAGACCCCGGCCTGGGGGATTCTGGAGCGCGCGGAGCGCGATGGTTCCGAAGGGCCGACCATCGCGGTGCTCTACTACCGCGCCCAGCATCTCGCCGGCAACACCCGCTACATCGACGCGTTGTGCAGCGCCATCGAAGAGCGCGGCGCCCGCGCACTGCCGATCTTCTGCGCTTCCCTGCGCACCGCTCCCGACGACCTCATCGAGCTGCTCGGCACGGCCGACGCCCTCGTGGTCACCGTCCTCGCGGCCGGGGGAGCAACTCCGGCGACCGCATCGGCCGGCGGCGACGACGAGGCGTGGAACATCGAACGGCTTGCCGCACTCGACATCCCGATCCTGCAGGGCCTGTGCCTCACGGGTTCCCGTGCGGACTGGGAGGCGAGCGACGACGGTCTCTCGCCACTCGACGTCGCAACGCAGGTGGCCGTGCCGGAGTTCGACGGACGCATCATCACGGTCCCGTTCTCCTTCAAGGAGTTCGACGACGACGGCCTGCCCTGGTACCAGCCGGACCCCGAGCGCTGTGCCCGCGTGGCGGGAATCGCGGTGTCGCACGCGAGGTTGCGTCGCATCCCGGCCGCCGACAAGCGCATCGCCGTCATGCTGTCGGCCTACCCGACCAAGCACGCCCGCATCGGCAACGCCGTCGGCCTCGACACCCCGCGCAGCCTCCTGCGCCTGCTCTCCGCCCTGCGCGCGGCCGGTTACGACATCGGCCCGGAATCGGGTCCCGGCGCGATACCCGGCCTGGCCGACGATGACTCCGATGCGTTGATCCACGAGATCATCGCGACCGGCGGTCAGGACCCGGACTGGCTGACCGAGGAGACCCTCGCCGCCAACCCGATTCGACTGCCTGCCGCAGAGTACCGCGCCTGGTTCGAGACGCTTCCGGAGGAACTGCGCAGTGCCGTCGTCGAACACTGGGGTGAGGCGCCCGGCGAGCTGTTCGTCGACCGGTCGACCAATCCCGACGGCGATATCGTCATCGCCGCACTGACTTTCGGCAACATCGCGATCATGGTGCAGCCGCCGCGCGGATTCGGCGAGAACCCCGTCGCGATCTATCACGACCCCGACCTGCCTCCGTCGCACCACTACCTGGCGTCGTATCGATGGATCGCGGCCCGACGAGAAACGGGCCGTGCCGGTTTCGGGGCCGACGCGATCGTCCATGTCGGCAAACACGGCAACCTCGAATGGTTGCCGGGCAAGAACCTCGGCATGTCCGCCAACTGCGGGACCGATGCGGCGCTCGGCGATCTCCCGCTCGTCTACCCGTTCCTCGTGAACGATCCGGGGGAGGGCACCCAGGCCAAACGACGTGCCCACGCGGTGCTCGTCGATCATCTGATCCCGCCGATGGCGCGCGCCGAGTCCTACGGCGACATCGCCCGTCTCGAGCAGTTGCTCGACGAACACGCCAACATCTCCGCCCTCGACCCCGCGAAGCTGCCGGCGATCCGTCAGCAGATCTGGACGCTGCTCACCGCGGCGAAGATGGACCACGACCTCGGACTCACCGAACGGCCCGACGAAGAGGTCTTCGACGACATGCTGCTGCACGTCGACGGCTGGCTGTGCGAGATCAAGGATGTCCAGATCCGCGACGGGCTCCACGTCCTCGGCGAACCGCCTCGCGACGACGCCGAGGTCGACCTGGTACTCGCGATGCTGCGCGCCCGGCAGCTGTGGGGCGGTACGTCCGCGCTCCCCGGACTCCGCGAGGCACTGGGTCTGGTCGAGGACGGCACCGCCGAACGCGGGACCGTCGACACCGTCGAGGCGCAGGCCCGGGAACTGGTTGCCGCATGCGCGAAGGACGACTGGTCGGAGGCCGCGGTTGCCGAGGCCACCGCCGGATTGCCCGACGCGGTCGGCGACGTCCTGCGTTTCGCGGCCACCGAGGTCGTCCCGCGTCTGCGGCAGACCACCGGCGAGGTGCCGCGTGTGCTGCACGCCCTCGACGGCGGATTCATCCCGGCCGGCCCCAGCGGATCCCCGTTGCGCGGACTGATCAACGTGCTGCCGACCGGCCGCAACTTCTACTCCGTCGACCCGAAGGCCGTGCCCTCGCGACTGGCGTGGGAGACCGGCCGCGCGATGGCCGACTCGCTGCTGGAACGCTATGTCGCCGACCACGGCCACCACCCCGCATCGGTCGGCCTGTCGGTGTGGGGGACCAGTGCGATGCGCACATCCGGCGACGACGTCGCCGAGGTCCTCGCACTGCTCGGTGTGATGCCGGTGTGGGACGAGATGTCGCGCCGTGTCGTCGATCTCGAACTCATCGACCTCGTCGAACTCGGCCGTCCGCGCATCGACGTCACCGTCCGGATCTCCGGATTCTTCCGCGACGCCTTCCCACATGTGGTGGCGATGCTCGACGACGCGGTCGCGCTCGCCGCAGGCGCCGACGAACCGGACGAGCAGAACTTCGTCGCCGCCCACGTCCGTGCGTCGATGGCCGAACACGGCGACCGCCGGCGTGCGGTCACCCGTGTTTTCGGTTCCAAGCCCGGAACCTACGGTGCCGGGATCCTGCAGCTCATCGACTCCCGTGACTGGCGCAGCGACGAGGACCTGGCGCGCGTCTACACCGAATGGGGCGGTTACGCCTACGGCCGTGGCCTCGACGGTGTGCCTGCGGTCGACGACATGCGCGCCGCCTACCGGCGGATCGCGGTGGCCGCCAAGAACACCGACACCCGCGAACACGACATCGCCGACTCCGACGACTACTTCCAGTACCACGGCGGCATGGTCGCGACCGTGCGTGCACTCACCGGAACGGCGCCCGAGGCCTACATCGGCGACAGCACCCGGCCCGACTCGGTGCGCACCCGCACGCTGTCGGAGGAGACCGCCCGCGTGTTCCGCGCCCGCGTCGTCAACCCGCGCTGGATCTCGGCGATGCAGCGCCACGGATACAAGGGCGCCTTCGAGATGGCCGCGACCGTCGACTACCTCTTCGGCTACGACGCCACCACCGACGTCGTCGCCGACTGGATGTACGAGAAGCTCACCGAGTCCTACGTCCTCGACGAGACCAACCAGGAGTTCATGCAGCAGTCCAACCCATGGGCGCTGCACGGCATCGCCGAGCGGCTACTGGAGGCCGTGGAACGGGATATGTGGCATGAGCCGCCCGCCGAACTCCTCGATCAGCTGCGCAACGTCTACCTGCAGACCGAGGGCGACATCGAATCCCGCGGGGAAGACTGAGCACCACCGGGAGAAAAATCGCCCCCTCGATCGTTAACCCGCCAAGACCCTGACACCGAGGGTGCCCACAAGGCACCGAAAGACAGGTGAGACGACCATGGCACTCCGTTACTTCGCCGTGTACGCGCTGCTGGAGATCGCCGCCTTCGTGGGGATGGCGTTGTGGCTCGGGTTCGGCTGGGCCGTGCTGATCAGCATCGCGGCCGGCGTCCTCGGGTTCCTGACGTTGCGCTGGCAGGGCCGTAAGGTCTTCGGCGAGTTGCGCCGCGCCGCCTACAACGAGGTCGACGCACGGGCGCCGCTCGCCGACACGGCGCTCGTCGCCACGTCGACGATCCTGCTGGTCATCCCCGGCGTCGTGTCGACGCTCGCGGGCATCCTGCTGCTGTTCCCGCCGACCCGCAAGGTGCTGCGCCCGGTCGTGGTGGCCGTCGGTGTCAAGCGGATGGCGAGCGCGATGGACCGCGCGGGCCTGTACGCCACGGGCATCTACGGCAGCAGGATTCGCGGTGGTGGCGTCGGAGGTGGTGCGACCGTCGTCGACGGCTCCGTTGTGGAGTCCGACACCCCCGGGTCCGGCTTCGCCCCAGGATCCGAGCCGGTGACCACCCCGCAGCTCCCGCCCACGCGCTGACCTGGGCGCCGCCCACCACACCCCTCGCGGCCACATTCACCCACGGCAAGGCAGACTGAACGATCGTGGCAACCCAACTGCTCCTCGGCGGTGCCGTGTACTCGGCGGCCGCCCCCGACGCGACCGCGATGGCCATCACCGATGGGGTGGTGGTGTGGGTCGGCACCGATGACATCGGCCGGGCCCTCCACCCGGATGCCGAGATCATCGACCTGAACGGGTTGTTCGTCAGCCCGGGTTTCGTCGACTCGCACGTGCACCTCACGTCGACCGGGCTCTCGCTCGACGGTCTCACCCTCAACGAGGCGACCAGCCGGACGCACTGTCTGCGACTCGTCGCGAAGACGATCGCCGACGACGCCGCGGCCGGCCACGAGGAGGGTGACCTGCTCTGGGGTCTCGGCTGGGACGACTCGACCTGGGACGGCCCCGAACCCGAGGACGGCCGGTTCCCGACGACCAGCGAACTCGACGCCGTGGTCGGCGCCCGCCCCGTGTACCTCGCCCGGGTCGACGAACACTCCGCGGTCGCCTCGACCGCGCTCCGTCGCCTGGTGCCGGAGCTCGCGGACGCCGTCGGCTACCACCCGGAAGAGCCGCTCGTCGCCGAGGCGCATCACCTCGTCCGTGGTGCAGCCCGTCTCCTCGTCACTGCCGCACATCGTGAGCGGGCGCAGCGACGTGCGCTCGACGTTGCTGCCGCGCACGGGGTCGTCGCCGTCCACGAGAACGGCGGCCCCGACATCAGCGGCATGGACGACTTCCTGGCGATCGCCGACCTCGACCACCCCGTCGAAATCCGCCGCTACTGGGGACAGACCGTCACCGACGCCGACCACGCGGCCGAGCTCATGACCATCACCCGCGCCCACGCCCTCGGCGGCGACCTCTTCATCGACGGCGCGATCGGATCCCACACCGCGTGGCTCAACGAGCCGTACACCGACGCCCCGGACACCCGCGGCATCAGCTACCTCGACATGGAAACCATCCGCGATCACCTCCGCGGTTGCACGCTCGCCGGTATCCAGTCCGGGTTCCACGTCATCGGCGATGCCGCCACCGGTGCCGTCGTCGCCGCGCTCACCGAACTCGCCGACGAGCTGGGCACCCCGGCGATCGCCCGCTGCGCGCACCGGCTCGAGCACGCCGAGATGGTCACCGCCCGCGACGCGGAGGTCCTCGCCCGCTGCGGCGTCATCGCCAGCATGCAACCGCACTTCGACGCCGAATGGGGCGGTGCGGGCGACCTCTACGACGCCCGGCTCGGCACGGCCCGCGCGGCCACCCTCAACGACTTCGCGATGCTCGCGAAAACCGGTGTGGCGCTCTCATTCTCGTCCGACGCTCCGGTCACGCCGATCGACCCCTGGTCGACGATCCGTGCCGCGGTCCACCATCACCAGCCCACCAACGCGATCTCAGCACGCGGCGCCTTCGCGGCGGCCACCCGCGGCGGCTGGCGCGCCGGCGGCATCAACGACGGCCTCACCGGCACCCTGACCCCCGGAGCGCCCGCAAGCTACGCCGTGTGGGAGGTCGACGACCTCGTCGTGGCCGGCTCCCACGAGAAGGTGCAACGCTGGTCCACCGACCCGCGTTCGCGCGTGCCCGCCCTGCCGGACGTCTCCCCGGGAGCCGAGCTGCCGCGGTGCGTCCGGACCGTGCACCGCGGACAGGTCCTCTACGACCGGGACGCCGGGTGAACACCACCGACACGATGATGTCCGCTGAGGAGACCGAGGCGCGTGCACGTCGCTTCACCCTGACCTGGGACTGGAGTCTCCGTACCCTGGCCGCGATCGTCGCCGGTCTGGCGATGTGGGCCGCCTTCCCGCCCCGCAACTGGTGGTTCCTCGCGGTATTCGGGCTGGGTGTGCTGTTCACCGCGCTGTACGTGCGGCGCCCGCGGGTGCGCACGGGTGCATGGGTCGGCTTCGTCTTCGGGCTCGCCTTCTTCATCCCGCTGCTGCCGTGGATCGGTGTCTACGTCGGGCCGCTACCGTGGCTCGCGTTGTCGGTGCTGCTGTCCGGGTACCTCGCCCTGTTCGGCGCGATCGCCACCGTCACCATGCGACTCCCGGTCCCGCCGGTCTGGTTCATGTTCTCCTGGGTGCTCGTCGAGGCCGTGCGATCGGCGTTCCCGTTCGGCGGGTTCCCGTGGGGGAGAACTGCTTTCAGCCAGGTCGACGGGCCGCTGCTGCCTTTGGCATCCCTACTGGGCGCCCCCGGGCTGTCCGCCGGCGTCGCGCTGTTCGGCGCGTCGGTCGCCTGGTTGCTGATCATCCTGGTCTCCGCCTATCGCCGGTCCGCCCGATCGGCGGCGGCGCTCACCGGTGACCAGCCGTCGGGGTTCGTGCGGGTCGCGACGCTCGCCGTCGCCATCGCGCTGCTCGCACCCGTGGCGGCGATCGCGCTGACCCCGGCCACCATCGACCGCACCATCTCGTCGAAGTCGGTGCACATCGCGGCGGTCCAGGGCAACGTGCCGCGACTGGGGCTGGACTTCAACGCACAGCGTCGTGCCGTGCTCGACAACCATGTGCGCACCACCATCGGTTATGCCCAGGCGATCGACGCCGGCCTCGCCGCCCCGCCCGATTTCGTGCTGTGGCCGGAGAACGCCTCGGACATCTCACCGCTGGACAACGCCGACGCCGCCGCCGAGATCACCGCCGCCTCCGAGGGGGTCGGCGCACCGATCCTCGTCGGCACCCTGATCCGCAACTCCGACGGACGCCCGACGAACTCGGTGCTCGTCTGGGACGGGGCCAAGGGGCCGGTCGACCGCTACGACAAGCACATCGTGCAACCGTTCGGCGAGTACCTGCCCTGGCGCTCGTTCTTCCGTCTCTTCTCGTCGTATGCGGACATGGCCGGCAACTTCAAGCCGGGCACCGGTCCCACCGTCGTGGACGTGCCGGGCCGCTCGGGTGAGGTCACCGTGTGTGTCGCGACGTGCTGGGAGGTCGCCTTCGACCGCGCGGCGCGCCAGTCCATCCGCGACGGGGCACAGATGCTGTTCGTTCCCACCAACAACGCGACCTTCGGTCGCACCGAGATGACGTATCAGCAGCTGGCGATGTCGCAGGTGCGTGCCGTCGAACACGGACGTGCTGTGGTCGTCGCCGCGACCAGCGGTGTGAGCGCGATCATCGACGCCGACGGTTCGATCACCGAACAATCCGGCGTCTTCGCCTCGGATGTGCTGACCAGCACGCTGCCGCTCCACGACGGGACGACCCTCGCCACCCGTCTCGGGATGTGGCCGGGGGTCCTCGCGATCGTCGTGGCCGTGGCCGGTCTTTTGTTTGCGCTGGCCTCGCGTACTAGGTTCACACTCAAGCCACGCAGGGACGCCGCACGGGCGTCCGGTGACATTTAAGGAGCTCGATGGCATCGGGGATTGACGCCTCGGCAGGACAGCGGCAGTCAGGCGACACGCCGCAGCCGGTGGTCGGCGCCGACGGAGCGGGCGCACTGGTCGTCGTGCCGACGTTCAACGAGCGCGACAACCTGCCCGTGATCGTCGAACGCCTCCAGGCCGCCCTGCCCGGCGTGCACCTGCTGGTGGTCGACGACTCCAGTCCGGACGGCACCGGTGAGGTCGCCGAGGAACTCGCGCTCAAGGACGAGCAGGCCGGTCGTATCCACGTGCTGCACCGCCAGGAGAAGGACGGCCTCGGCAAGGCCTACCTCGCCGGTTTCGCGTGGGGCCTGAGCCGCGACTATCCGGTCATCGTCGAGATGGACGCCGACGGCAGTCACGCACCGGAGCAGCTGCACCGCCTGTTCGACGCCATCAACGACGGCGCGGACCTCGTCATCGGCTCCCGGTACGTCCCCGGCGGCAAACTCGTGAACTGGCCCAAGCATCGGGAGTTCCTCTCGCGCGGTGCCAACACCTACGCCCGCGTCGCCCTCGGCGCCAAGGTGCACGACATCACCGCCGGCTTCCGCGCCTACCGACGCAGCGTGCTGGAGAAAATCCAGCTCGACACGGTCGAGTCGGCCGGCTACTGCTTCCAGATCGACCTGGCCTGGCGGACAGTGCGCGCCGGTTTCGACGTTCGCGAGGTGCCGATCACGTTCACCGAACGCGAGCTGGGCGTCTCCAAGATGAGTGGTGGCGTCATGTCGGAGGCCTTCACGATGGTCGCGCGCTGGGGAATCCAGAGCCGCCTCGAGCGCCTGGGGATCGTCAAGAACTCCTAGCTCTGCACCAGACAAACGGATCGGCCCGGCAGGTGTACCTGCCGGGCCGATCTGTCTGTCAAGCGGTGGGGCTCAGTGCGCGATGCCCTTGCGACGCTGCTTCAGCAGGTCGAGACGCTCGTTGAGGAGCACCTCGAGCTCTTCCTCGCTACGACGCTCGAGCAGCATGTCCCAGTGGGTGCGCGGCGGCTTCGTCTTCTTCTCCTCGGGCTCTGCGCCCTCGAGGATCGTGCCTTCCATGCCGTTCTTGCACGGCCACTTCGACGGCACCTCGGCGTCGTCGGCGAAGGGGACGTCGAAGATCTCACCGTTGTCGGTGCGGTACTGGACGATGCGACGCGGCGCGAGGTCGTGGTCGCGATCGGTCTCGTAGCTCACCGCGCCGAGGCGGCTACCCCGAAGTACTCGATCTGCCATGAACAGTTCCTCTCAAAGCTTCGTCAGATTTCTCAGTTTGCCGGATCTATCAGCTGTGTTCACGCGGCGTTCACCTTCGAACGCAGCCAACTGAGTCGTCAACAGGAACATTCTACGCGCAATGTCGATGGCGGTTCGCCACCCGCCGACGACCCGTGTTGACCCGAGGCGGCCGCCCGACGTGCCACCCCGGTTTCCGGGCGTCCCATCGGGGTACGGTCTCCGATGTGGAACAGGTCTCCCATCACCGGCGTCGCCCGTACAACTGTGCGTGGTGCGGGTCGATGATGGTCGACTCCGAACTCGGCCGGCGGCGCAAATACTGCAAGCGTTCGTGCAGGCAACGCGCCTACGAACAGAGAACGCTGCTCGAGGGCACCTCCATTCCCGCCGACGCCGTGATCCTGTCGGCCGCCGAGGCCGCCGACTTCGGCGACCGCATGTTCGCTCTGCGGTGCGCTGCCGAGGACCTCGGCACCGCGGTCGCCGAACGTGCCGACCACGACGTCCTGGCCGAGCTGACCGACACTCTGCTCGAACTCGCGAAGGAAGCCGAGAAGCTACGGTGATCGCCCGCATCTTCGGCCTGTCCGCCGTCGTCTCGGTGGTGGCGCTGGCCATCGCGTATCTCTACCTGGGCTGGACCGGGCTCGCGTTGTGCGCGATCCTCGGCGTGCTCGAGGTGTCGTTGTCCTTCGACAACGCCGTCATCAACGCGACGATCCTCGAGCGGATGTCCGCGTTCTGGCAGCGCATGTTCCTGACCGTGGGTGTGCTGATCGCCGTGTTCGGTATGCGCCTGCTCTTCCCGCTGCTCATCGTCTGGATCACCGGCGGGTTGAACCCGGCCGAGGCGCTGCGGCTGGCCACCAACCCTCCGCCGGAGGGGCAGGCCTACTTCGCCGACGGCCAACCCAGCTACGAGACGATCCTGACCGACGCGCATCCGCAGATCGCCGCGTTCGGCGGGATGTTCCTGTTGCTGTTGTTCCTCAACTTCGTGCTGACCGAACGGGAGCGCACCTGGCTGACGTGGCTCGAAAGTCCGCTGGCCAAGATCGGCAAGCTCGACCAGTTACCGGTCGTGCTCGCGTCGATCGCCCTCGTGCTCTGCGGCGAGTTCCTCGCTGCCGACGACATCCGGGCCACGGTCCTGATCGCCGGAATCCTCGGCATGGTCACCTACATCACCGTCGACGGACTCAGTTCGCTGTTCATGTCCGACGGGCCGGGCCACGACGAACCGGGCCCGACCCCTGCGACCAAGGCGACCGGCAAGGCTGCGTTCTTCCTCTTCCTCTACCTCGAGGTGCTCGACGCGTCGTTCTCCTTCGACGGCGTGATCGGCGCATTCGCGATCACCTCGGATCCGATCATCATCGCTCTCGGCCTCGGCTTCATCGGCGCGATGTTCGTCCGGTCCATCACGATCTACCTCGTGCGCAAGGGCACGCTGGGGGAGTACCGGTACCTCGAGCACGGGGCGCACTGGGCGATCGGCGCGCTCGCCGTCATCCTGCTGCTGGGCGTGGAGTATCACATCGACGAGGTCGTCACCGGCCTCGTCGGAGTGGCGTTCATCGGGGCCTCGCTGGCGAGCAGCATCCGCGCGAACCGACGCGACTCGCGGCGTACCGAGACCCAGTCCTCGGTGAACGCCTGACGTCTCCCCGAGTGGGGTTTGCCGGGAATTCATGACCTTCCGGTGAACGTTCTGAGACACATTCGAATCACCCTGGGTCTCGTCCTCCCAACCGTCGGACGACAGGTGTAGAAAGGACGACGGCGGTGATGTGCGTCACGCACGATCCCATACTTTCGCTCCGCCGGGCTTCCGTCCCGACGCGACGTCGCAACAGCACATTTGGAGGTGGAATGAACGACAGGCAGCAGCAGATGATCCAGTTCGAGAAGTACTGGTACCCGCTGGGCGGCGGGTCGTCGAAGCAGATCATCGAGGAGTTCGGGCTGTCTGATCGAGACTTCTTCGCCGAGCTCAACCGGATCGTCGACGCCGATCCGCCGGAGGCTCTGAGCGCCGCCGAGTTGCGACGCATGCGTGAGGTCATCCGCCGTCGTCTGTGGATGGCCCGCTAGTCGCGCACCGGGCGCGTTCTGCCGTCGATCCGCGGTGAGGGGATAATCGGGCCGTGCCCTTCTCCGACGACGATCTCGAATCGTTCTACCGCGAGATCGAGGCACGGACGGCGTTTCACGAGCTGATGCACCGACGCCCCGCGGCACGATCGGAACGTCGGATCGAGACGGCCGAGTGTCCGACGCCGGACAAGCTTCCCTTCTCGTCGCCGGCCGATGCGCTCGACGGCATCGACCGCATCAAGCGGCGAGCACTGGGCACCCTGTCTCTCCGCTACTACGAGTGCACGTGCGGCGCCTGGCACATCACCAGCTCGGCGCAGCTGACGTACCGGCCCGCCCCACCGGCACCTCGCAGGCGAAAGGGTAAGAAGAAGCGGTGATCCCGCCGAATCCGTTCCCGACCGCGATCGTCGAACTCGCCTGTGCCGATCCTGCTCTCGCCGCCCGTGCTCACGAGATCCTTCTCGGTCTCTCCGGGGCGCCCGATCCCGATTCGCCGGGAGTGGTTCTCGGTAACACCGAGCTCCGGTTGCGTCAGGGACTCGTCGAGGAGGGTGACGCGGACGCCGGCCACCGCGTGTACTTCACGGTCGACGATGTCGCGCCGATGCACCGGCTGCTGACCCGACGCGGCTTCCCGGTCGTCGAGTCACCGCTCGGGGTGATCGGGGAGACGACCCCGCTCGGGATCACCGCCCGCGAAGCCGTGGGGGAGTCGGCACACGCCGTCGACGTGACCGGGATGGACCACCTTGTCTTCAACTGCGACAACCGCGATCGGGCGGTCGCGCTGTTCGGTGGCGTCTTCGGCCTGGATTTCCGGCTCGATCAGCCGATCGGCGACAACGCCCGGCAGCTGTTCTTCCGTGCCGGCGACCTCATCGTCGAGGTTGTGACCGCGGTGACCTCGACCGAGCCGCCCACCGCCGCCGCGACCTCGCTGTGGGGTGTCGCCTGGCGGTCCACCGACGTCGAGGCGACCCACGCGCGTCTGCGCTCGGGCGGCCTGGATCTCAGCGAGATCCGCACCGGCCGCAAGAAGGGCACCCGCATCTTCACCGTGCGAGAGCGCGCCCTCGGCACCCGCACGGTCATCATCGGCCCTGTCTGAGCGTCGAAACCTGGGTTTTCGACGCCCCCTACGGTAATCTGACTACGAATGTTGTCGAAATAGCTTTCGAAAACCACGTTGGGGGCACCATGACCGCGG
The DNA here is from genome assembly GCF_038024875.1 of Gordonia rubripertincta. Lineage (NCBI taxonomy): Bacteria > Bacillati > Actinomycetota > Actinomycetes > Mycobacteriales > Gordoniaceae > Gordonia > Gordonia rubripertincta. Next base: position 4,101,752 of record NZ_CP136136.1, on the reverse strand, counting down.
TACACGACGAGCAGGCGGCCGCCGCACTCGAGGACACCGACCGCCTGATCAACCACCGCGACGACGAGATCGAGCTGATCCCACCCGACTCGCTCACCGCGCAGCTCACCGGTCTCTACACGTTCCTGCCGATCAACGGTGCGGCGTTCGTGATGCAGGTGATGCACCCGGTGATCGGCGACGTCGTCGGCAAGTATTCGGTGTTCCGCACGGACCCGGTGGGGCGGGCGATCCGGTCCGCCGACTCGGTGCTGCGCTGGACCTACGGCGGACAGGAAGCCATCGCCGAGGGGCACCGCCTCCGGAAGCTGCACCAACCGCTGCAGATGCGCAACGCCGAGGGCAAGCACATCAGCGCGCTCAACCCGGAGGCCTACGCGTGGGTCATCGCGACCGCGTTCCCGACCATGACCACCGCCGCGCCGCTCGTCCTCGGGCGTGAGTTCACCCTCGAAGAGCGCAAGGAACTGCTGCGCGACAACCGTCGCATCGCCAAGATCGTCCAGGTCCCGATGAAGGGCTACCCGGAGACCCTCGAGGAGTTCGACGAGTACTTCGACGACTTCATCGAGAACAAGCTGGTCCGCCACCCGGTCGCCATCGAACTCATCGAGCAGATGCGTGCCGCCCCGCCGGTGCCGAAGGCGGTGCCCAAGGCGCTGCGCCCGGCCGTCAAGAAGGTCGCCGTCACCGCGTCGGTCCCGTTTCAGGACTTCAACTACCTCACGACCGTGGGCGTCATGGATCCGCGCGTGCGCGAGATCCTCGGCCTGACCTGGACCGACGAGGAGCAGCGCCACCTCGAGAAGATCCACCGCCGCCTGCGGTTCGCCTACCGCACCCTGCCCGAGCGTGCGATCTACTTCCCGCTGGCCTACCACGCCCGTCGCCACCACGACGCGATCCAGGCCATGAAGAAACGCGAGAAGCAGAGCGCCGCTTACAAATACGCCACGTAGCTCCGGCGGTCGCGATCACGGGTTCCGTTCCCGCTCACCCGGAAATCGTGAGCGCGTACGGAAATCGTGAGCGCTCACCGGGCCTCGCCGCCCATCAACCCGACCACATACTCGCCGATTGCCAGGCACGACGTGATCCCGGGCGACTCGATGCCGAACAGATTGACCAGCCCGGCGTGCCCGTGCGTGGCCGGCCCGTCGATGACGAAATCCGCGGCCGCCTCGCCGGGGCCGCTGGTCTTGGGTCGGATGCCGGCGTACGCGGGAGCGAGTGCGCCGGAGGGTAATCCGGGCCAGTATCGGCGGATCGATCCCTCGAAGTCGGGCAGGCGTGTCTCGTCGACCGAGTAGTCGAGATCTCCGGCGTCAGAATCACCGTCCAACCACTCGACGTCCGGACCGAACCGTGCCGCGCCGGCGAGGTCCATCGTGAAGTGCACCCCCAGACCGCCATCGACCGGCACCGGGTACACCAGGTGCTGGAATGGCGCTCGTGCACCGGACAATCCGAAGTAGTTGCCCTTCGCCAGGTGACGCGGCGGGACCGGACCGTCGAACCCGTCCAGCGATCGGGCCACGTCCCACGCACCCAGTCCGGCACAGTTCACCAGCACGCGCGCCGACGCCGACCCACCCTCGGCCGTGTCGACGATGACTCCGCCGTTGTCGACGCGCCCGCCGATCACCCTGCTGCGCAACGCCACTGCTCCGCCCGCAGACTCGAGGTCCCGGCGCAGGGCGCCGACCACCCCGTCGACGTCGACGATCCCGGTCGACGGTGACAGCAGGGCGGCCACACCCTGCACGTCTGGCTCCAGCTCGTGGAGTTCGACGCCGTCGATCCGTCGCAGGTCGCCGACGCCGTTCGTGTGTCCGTGCCGGAGCAGGACATCGAGCCGGCCCGTCTGGGCGTCGTCGACGGCCACGATCAGCTTGCCCGGTCGACGCCAGGAAACACCGTGCTCGTCGCAGTACCGGGTGAGGAGCTTGCGTCCCCGCACGCACAACCGCGCCTTCAGGCTGCCCTCGGGATAGTAGATACCTGCGTGGATGACTTCCGAACTCCGCGAGGTCGTCTGTGTGCCGACCGAGTCGGCGGCCTCGAGAACGACCACCTCGCGCCCGGTCGCCGCCACCGCACGGGCCACGGCCAGACCCACGATGCCGCCGCCCACCACCAGGCAATCGGTCCGTTCCACCGGGCTCTCCCTTCTCATCGCTCGATCAGTCATCCCGGTACAGACCGAGCTCTCGGGCACACTGGGGTGATGCGGCACTCTGATGTTCTCGCGATCGTGCAAGCCGGTGGGCGTGGTTCCCGAATGGAGGTGTTGACCGATCGGCGGGCCAAACCGGCGCTGCCGTTCGCGGGAAACTATCAACTCATCGACTTCCCACTGTCCAACCTGCATCACAGTCACGTCGACGACGTCTGGCTGTGTGTCCAGTACGAGGCGGAGACGCTGACCCAGTTGGTCGCCGGCGGACGCCCCTGGGATCTCGACCGCACCAGCGGCGGACTGCGGATCGTCATGCCTGAGCAGACCGATGCCCCGGAGACCGAGGACGGCTTCGCCACCGGCAACGCCGACCTGCTGTACCGGATCCGCGACCGGATCGCCCGACACGGCCCGGCCGAGGTGATCGTCATGAGCGCCGACCACGTCTACGATTTCGACTTCCGCGACGCCCTCGACACCCATCGCAGCCGTGGCGCCGAATGCACCATCGTCACCACGACCTGTTCGCTGGAGGAGGCATCCCAGCACGCTACGGTCACCTCCCGCCGCGACGGTACTGTCCGCGAGTTCCGCTACAAGCCAGACCGTGCGACGACGCGCACGATCGCCACCGAGATCTTCATCTACGACCCGCAGGTGCTCATCGAAGGACTGGAAGGTCTGGCGCGCGAGACGACGGTGGGTTCGGCGAAGGACGACACCGGCCTCGGCGACTTCGGCGAACACCTCGTGCCGTGGTTCGTCGAACGCGGAAAGACGGTGGCGCACGCGATGTCGGGGTACTGGATCGACGCCGGCCGGCCCGAGACCTACCTGCAGGCACACCGAGATCTGATCGACGGCAAGATCGACGTCTTCCGCGCCGAGCGACCGGTTCTGACGAACCAGCCGCAACGTACCGCGGCCCGCATCGAAGCCGGTGCGGTTGTCGAGGACAGCCTCGTCAGCAGCGGCGCCCACGTGTGCGGAACCGTACGACGTAGCGTCCTCGGGCCCGGTGTGGTCGTCGAGAAGGGTGCCACCGTCGTCGACTCGATCATCTTCAGTGACACCGTGATCGGCGCCGGGGCGACCGTCGCGTGGTCGATCCTCGACGAACGTGTCCGGGTGGGGCCGAAGGCGACGATCGGCGGCCATCCTCGAACCCGGCCGGTGCCCACCGAGAAGATCACCCTCATCGGGATGGACACCCAGATCCAGCGCGGGGCGAAGGTGTCTCTCGGTGACCGCGTCGAATGTCAGCGTCGCATCCGCTGACTGATAGCGTCGCGCGGGTGATCGAGACCGCGCGTACCTGGCGAGACCACGACCCGGATCCGGTGACCCGTGGCGAACTCACCCGCCTCATCGACGCGGCGGACTCCGGAGATGCTGCGGCCGCCGCCGATCTCCACCACCGATTCCGCGGCCCACTCACCTTCGGTACGGCCGGCCTGCGCGGCGAGGTCGGGGCGGGGGAGACGCGCATGAACGTCGCGGTGGTCACCCGCGCCACATACGGCCTCGGTCGCCACCTCATCGACACCGTCGGACCCGACGCGCGCGTCGTCGTCGGGTGCGATGCGAGGCACGGTTCCGACGCCTTCCTCGAGGCCACCGCCGAAGTCCTTGCCGCACAGGGCCTCACGGTGTTGACGCTCCCTCGTCAGCTGCCGACACCGGTGACCGCGTACGCGACCCGCGCCCTCGACTGCGATGCCGGAGTGATGATCACCGCGTCGCATAATCCGCCCGCGGACAATGGCTACAAGGTGTATCTCGGCGGACGCGCGACCGACCCTGCCGGGTGTGGTGTCCAGATCGTCCCGCCTGCCGACGAATCGATCGCCGCCTTCATCGACGCCGCGCCACCGGCCGACGAGATCGCCCGCGACGCCGCCGCTGTCGTGGCCCTCGACGATGCCACCACCGACGCCTACATCGCCCGAACCGCCGGACTTCGACCCGGCACCGAACCCAGCTCGGTGCGCGTCGTCCTGACGCCCATGCACGGGGTCGGCGGTGCGACCGCTCTCGCGGTGCTGCGTGCCGCCGGCGTCGACGACATCCACGTCGTCGACGAGCAGTTCGCGCCCGACCCCGGTTTCCCGACCGTCGCCTTCCCGAACCCGGAGGAACCCGGAGCCCTCGACCGCGCCCTCGAGCTGGCCCGCGACGTCGGCGCACACGTCGTCATCGCCCTGGACCCAGACGCCGACCGCTGCTCGGTCGCCACCCCCACCGACGACGACTGGCGCCAGCTCACCGGCGACGAGATCGGTTGGCTGCTGGGGGAACAGGCCGCCCGTGACGACGACCGCAGCGGCGACACTCTCGCCTGCTCGGTCGTGTCGAGCCGGCTGCTGGGGAAGATCGCCGCCCATCACGGTCTGCGGTTCGCTTCGACCCTCACCGGTTTCAAATGGATTGCCCGGACACCGGATCTGCGATTCGGCTATGAGGAGGCCATCGGGTACTGCACCGACCCGGAGGCGGTGCGCGACAAGGACGGGATCTCGGCGATGGTCCGCGTCATCAGCCTCGTCGAAGAACTCGCCGCAGACGGCCGCACACTCGTCGACCTCCTCGATGACCTCGCCCGACGCCACGGCCTCCACGCGACCGCCCCGCTGACGATCCGCGTCGATGACCTCGGCGAGATCGGCCACATGATGGACCGGTTGCGCACCACGAGGATCGACACACTGGCCGGTTCCGAGGTCCTCGAGATCCTCGACCTCGCGCCGGGTTCCGCCGACCTTCCGCCGACCGACGCACTCGTCCTGCGTACCGCCGCCGACGATCGGGTCATCGTGCGGCCGTCGGGCACCGAACCGAAACTGAAGTGCTACCTCGAGGTCGTCCTCGCGTGCGCGGACCGCGAGATCCCGCACGCCCGCGCCGCCGAACGGCTGCAAGCGATCAGCGGGGACATGGCCGCACTTCTCCGCGGCTGACCCACGTTCCGAATCCGACGCCTACGATCAACCCGTGGCCCGCTCCGATTCCGACCAGCGACTGCGTGACCTGACCTTGCTCCGCCGGGTCCGCGACCGGATCGACCGCGAGTATGCCCAGCCGCTCGACGTCGAGGCACTGGCTCGGGGCGTGAACATGTCGGCTGGGCACCTGAGCCGCAAGTTCCGTCAGACCTACGGGGAGTCGCCGTACTCGTATCTCATGACACGTCGCATCGAACGAGCGATGACTCTGTTGCGTCGTGGCGATCTCAGCGTCACCGAGGTCTGTTTCGAGGTGGGCTGCTCATCGCTCGGCACCTTCAGCACACGGTTCACCGAACTGGTCGGGGTGCCGCCGACGGTCTACCGCGAGCAGTCCGCCGATGCCACCGACGGGATCCCCGCGTGTCTGGCCAAGAACATCACGAGACCGATCAGGAATCGAGAAGCGCAGCGGGGGTGAGGGTGCCTAGCCTGACTTCCATGAACATCACCATCCAGTACACCTTTCTTCCGCACACCGATGGCGAGGCCGCGCTCGGCTTCTACCGCGACCTTCTCGGCTTCGAGGTCCGCAAGGACGTCGGCTACGAGGGCATGCGCTGGCTGACGGTCGGACCGCCGAATCAGCCCGGCACCTCGATCGTGCTGCATCCGCCGGCCGCGGACCCGGGCATCACCGACGCCGAACGTCAGACGATCCTCGAACTGATCGCCAAGGGCAGTTACGGCGCGCTCACCCTCGCGACCGAGGACCTCGACGGACTGTTCGAGAAGCTGCAGGCCAGTGGCGTCGACATCATCCAGGAGCCGATGGACCAGCCCTACGGTGTCCGCGACGCCGCGGTGCGCGACCCCGCCGGCAATCTGATCCGTATCGACCAGGTCGCGTGAATCGTGTGCGGCGCCGGTCGATTGCCGCCACCTGAAGCCCTGGCCGGGGGAGTCGTCGAATCGCCGATGACTCTCCTGGTTGGATCCAGTCATACCGATACGACACCGGAAATACTGCCCGAACACGATGATGGCTGCGCACCGGCATGCGCCGCCGCGATGGAGACACGATGAGCCCAGCCGCGCGCACGAAGTCGACGCCCCGATCCGCCCCGGTCGAAGAGTACGACCCCCATCCCGCCGACACCCACGACCGCATCCGGGTGCACGGGGCCCGCGAGAACAACCTCAAGAACGTCGACGTCGAGCTGCCCAAACGTCGGCTGACCGTGTTCACCGGCGTGTCGGGTTCGGGAAAGAGTTCACTGGTCTTCAGCACGATCGCCGCCGAATCCCAGCGGCTGATCAACGAAACGTACAGTTCGTTCGTCCAGGGCTTCATGCCGTCGATGGCCCGCCCCGACGTCGACGTCCTCGAAGGACTCACGACGGCGATCATCGTCGATCAGGAACGCATGGGCGCCAACGTGCGGTCGACGGTCGGCACCGCCACCGATGCGAACGCGATGCTCCGAATCCTGTTCAGCCGTCTGGGTAAGCCGCACATCGGTTCCCCGCAGGCGTTCTCCTTCAATGTGGCGTCGATCAGCGGTGCGGGTGCGGTCACCGTCGAGAAGGGCGGCCAGAAGGTCAAGGAGCGCCGCAGCTTCTCGATCACCGGCGGCATGTGTCCGCGGTGTGAGGGCCGTGGCGACGTCTCCGACTTCGACCTCACCGCGCTCTACGACGCGTCGAAGTCGCTCAACGAGGGCGCACTGACGATCCCCGGTTACTCGATGGACGGTTGGTACGGGCGGATCTACCGCGGTTGCGGCTTCTTCGACCCGGACAAGCCGATCGCCAAGTACACCAAGAAGCAACTCAACGATCTGCTCTACAAGGAGCCGACCAAGATCAAGGTCGAGGGCATCAACATCACCTTCGAGGGCCTGATCCCGAAGATCCAGAAGTCGATGCTGAGCAAGGACCGTGAGGCGATGCAGCCGCACATCCGCGCCTTCGTCGACCGCGCCATCACGTTCCAGACCTGTCCGGACTGCGAGGGCACACGTCTGACCGCGGAGGCCCGTTCGTCGAAGATCAAGGGCATCTCCATCGCCGACGCCTGCGCGATGCAGATCAGCGATCTGGCGCAATGGGTCGCCGAACTCGACGAGCCGTCGGCCGCGCCGCTGATCAAATCGCTGCGCGAACATCTCGACGCCTTCGTCGACATCGGTCTCGGCTACTTGTCCCTCGACCGGCCGGCCGGCACGCTGTCGGGCGGTGAAGCCCAGCGCACCAAGCTGATCCGGCACCTCGGATCGTCGCTCACCGACGTCACCTACGTATTCGACGAGCCGTCGATCGGCTTGCACCCGCACGACATCCAGCGGATGAACGACCTGCTCCGTGCCCTGCGGGACAAGGGCAACACGGTGCTGGTCGTCGAACACAAGCCCGAGGTCATCGCCATCGCCGACCGTGTCGTCGACCTCGGTCCGCGAGCCGGCACCGACGGCGGCGAGATCGTGTTCGAGGGCACGGTCGAGGAACTCCGCTCGGCCGACACCCTCACCGGTCGTCACCTCGACGACCGTGCCTCGGTCAAACCCGAGGTCCGCACTCCCAGTGGCGCTTTCGAGGTCCGCGGCGCGAACATGCACAACCTGCGGAACGTCGACGTCGACATCCCGCTGGGCGTCCTCGTCGTGCTCACCGGTGTCGCCGGTTCGGGCAAGTCCTCGTTGATCAACTCGTCGGTCGCCAACGCCGAGGGCGTGGTCTCGATCGATCAGACCGCGATCAAGGGTTCCCGACGCTCAAACCCGGCCACCTACACCGGACTACTCGAACCGATCCGCAAGGCCTTCGCCAAGGCCAACGGGGTCAAACCCGCTCTGTTCAGCGCCAACTCGGAGGGCGCCTGCCCGAACTGCAACGGTGCCGGCGTCGTGTACTCCGACCTCGCGATGATGGCCGGGGTTGCGGCCCCCTGCGAGGTGTGTGAGGGCAGGCGTTTTCAGGCGGAGGTGCTCGAATACACCCTCGGTGGGCGCAACATCAGCGAAGTCCTCGAGATGTCCGTAGCGCAGGCCGAGGCCTTCTTCGCCGACGGTGACGCGAAACTGCCTGCAGCGCACAAGATTCTTCATCGCATGGTCGATGTCGGTCTGGGCTACATCAAGGTCGGCCAGCCGTTGACGACCCTGTCGGGTGGCGAGCGACAGCGTCTGAAGCTGGCGACGCACATGGGGGAGAAGGGCGACGTCTACATCCTCGACGAACCCACGACCGGCCTGCACCTCGCCGACGTCGAACAGCTCCTCGGGCTGCTCGACCGGCTCGTCGACTCGGGCAAATCGGTGATCGTCATCGAGCATCACCAGGCGGTGATGGCGCACGCGGACTGGATCATCGACCTCGGACCCGGCGCCGGCCACGACGGCGGTCGGATCGTCTTCGAGGGAACCCCGGCCGACATCGTTGCTGACCGGTCGACGTTGACGGGCCAACACCTGGCTGAGTACGTCGGGGCCTGACGGTGCCCGGTGTTCCGTCCTGCTCAGCATCTCTGCTGAGCAGGACGGAATCCGTCGGCTCGCTTTTCACACTGTGGACTTGTCAAAGAACGACTGCGGTCCCGGCTCGGTGCTCAATCGCCGGATGCGAAAGGTGCTACGCGAAAGCTGTTGTCATGCGGCGTCGTCGAGACGCATGGTGCGGCGGTTGTGGGCAGGGCGGGGTCGACGCTGCGGATCGATCTCGACGGGTGGGACCAGCCACGGATGCCGGTCGAACCCCATCACGATGTCCCAGCCGTGGTGGTGGACCTGGGTGTGGCAGCGTTGGCAGAGCAGGCAGCCGTTGTCGAGGTCGGTGTTCCCGTCGTCGGACCAGTGCAGGATGTGGTGGACCTGGGTGTGTGAGGGCGGTGCACCGCATTTGATGCAGGTCTGGTCGCGGAGGATGATCGCTTTGCGCAGATGTGGTGGGAACAGGCGCCTTTCGTGTCCCATTTGAAGGGGCACGGTCTCGCCGTCGATGATGATCTCGGTCAGGGTGCCATCGCATGAGAGTTGTTTGGCGGTGGCGTTGGTGACCGGCCCCGTCCAGGGCAGGTGGGCGGGGTCGTCGCCGTCGGCGGGAATGGTCAGCAATGTTTGGGTTCGCGGTGTGCCGATGGTGTCCATGGCGGCTCCGACGGCGGCTTGATCCAAAAGTGTTTCGAGGGCGTCGGCGCGTCGTTGATCGGCGGAGCGTCGGTCGGCGGCGCCGTCGGGTTCGGGACGAGGTATGGAGCGCTCGTCGATCATCGCGATGAATTTCTCCCCGACTGCCTGGTTGATGTTCGCGCGGATGTCGACGCGGGAGTCGTCGGTGAGGTGGTGAGACAGGGTGTTGAGAGTGCGGTCGTCGCAGGCAGGGTTACAGTCCTGGTCGTCGGCGAGGGTATTGCCGATCGTCTGTGCGCACCTCTGTATGTCTGTGGGTGTGGCACCGGAGAGGGCCTGGGTGAGCAGTTCGGTTTGATGGATGATGCGGTTGTCGTCGGATAGTGCTGTGGGGCAGCGTTTCTCGATCACAGCGACGCCGCGGACGATGGCGTCGACAATTTCGCCGGAGAGTCGACCGTCAGCGGCGCAGGCCTCGACCTTGCTCAGTGTGCCGAGAGCCTCGGCGATCCGTGTGGCGCGGGTGGCTGCTGCGGGCGGGAACCCCATCTCGACCAGCAGCTTCTTGGTGGTCGAACCCGTTTTGGCCGCGACGCCGAGATCGTCGAGTTGTGCTGCATGCGTCGCGATCTGGTGATCAGCCAGGTTGCGGATCAATCGCCAACATTCCAACTGTTCGTACGTCAGACGGCCGGTGGAATCGTCAGTGGGTGGGGTGATCTCGGCGAGTCGGTCGAGGACCGCGTCGAGTGAAGTGGTGAGCGCAGTGGTCTCAGTGTCGATCATGATGGCAGCCATCCCTCTTCTGAGGTATACGTGCGGTGGTGTGAAACCGTCGTTGACTACTGCTCTGTCATGAATAATCGTGTGTGGTCAGTTCTACATCGGTGGTCTGACAAGAACTGCCCGCCGGCTGCCCTGGCCCTTCTGGTCGAAGAGTGGGGTGAGCTCCGGCATGACTCCACAGTACCCGAACATACGTTCGAGTGCGAGGCTTTTCCACAGTTCGGGATTTGGAGGGGCCGCTGAACCAGCGGGATCTTCCGTGTGGTCGACCGTACGCCGGAACTGAGTTACACCAGTCACATTCGTGACGGATCACGGACACGAGTGGTGAGTTCTTCGAGCCCGGGTTAATGCCTCCTTCAGTCGGTGGGGTCGACGACAACGACCACCTGGAGGTCGCCGACCACGCCCAGGGTCGGGGTGCCCGCTGGCGCCGACACCGGCACGACCATCGAGAATGTTCCGGCCGACTCGGGCCGGCCCAGCCGTCGCACGATTCCGGTGACCGTCCCGGTCGGTGCGGAAGTCGACCCCGAGATCCTGAGCCGGTCATCGTCGAGGTCGACCTGAATATGCTCACCCTCGTAGGGGACGACCGTCCCCATACATATGGCCGGCCCCATGAGTGTGAGCGTCCGGCGTCGTAGATCTGTCGCGGCTCGGGCTTCAGCCGCGTCCGCCGCGGTCGGCTCGACCAGTACCAACTCGTCGAGAACAACCTCTACTCCGCCGGGAACCAGCACGGTCCCGTCGTCCTGGATCAGATCGGCGGGGAATCTCTCGACCGCAGTCACGAGCTGTCGGAGCTCGACGCGTGGCCGCTCAGGGCTGGGAACGGGCTTAAAGAAGAGCTGATGTGCCGAAGAGACCACCCCGGTCGCCTCGACACCTGCCGGGGAGTTGTCGTGCCACGACAGTGACATCGCGATCGGTCGGCCGAGCGGATCTCCGTGTGCCGGGTCCCACCGAGCGACGGCCTCACCGACGACGACATCACGGACACGATCCCAATGAGTGGCAACGGCCCGACCGTTCGGAGCCGGATACGCGGACAGCTGCCCGGTCAACGTTTCCCCGACGCGGGGAGGCGTTCGGCAGCAGCCGTATTCGAATGCGTCGACGTGGACGGGGACGCGCAGCACATCTGCGCGCAATACAGAATTTACGATAGCCATCGGAAGTTCGACGGTCCGTAGCGCGAAGGCGACGGGTTCCGATGCACCTGAACGTGGAGCCTACTGCGAGCTCCACCTGACCGCGAACCCGCGAAACATCTCACACACCTGATCCCCGCGTGTGAGATCACCGTTACCTCGAGCTTGCGGCACCACAGCCCAGCCGCAACGACGCGGCGGCAGGGTCTGCGCATGGACAAACAACTCTTGGAAGAAAGCCTGGCCCTCGTCGATCTACCCGATTCCGGTCTCACCGTCCGGTTCTACGACATCCTCTTCGAGCGCTATCCCGGCGTGAAACCGATGTTCCAGCGGGACACCCGCGTTCAGGCCGAGATGCTGCGCACCGCCGTCGTCTCGGTGCTCGACCATCTCGAGGACGCGGACTGGCTCACCACCAACCTGCACGCCCTCGGCAAGCGGCATGCGAGCCTCGGCGTCACCAGGCCGATGTACAGCGCGGTCGCCGAGTGCATGATCGCCGCCATGAGCGAGATCGGCGGCGAGTCGTGGAGGCCGGCGATGACCGCGGCGTGGGAGGAAGCGTTGGGCGCGATCGCGACGATCATGCTCGACGGCTATCCCGACGACGCCACGTCGGAAACCGCTGAGGAATCCGGCGCGGCCTGAGGCCCAGCACATGAGTCCTCAGCGGGGTCACCGCCGCCCCCGCTGATACTCCCGTCCGCCGCGATACGATCCCGCTCGGAAGAGAGGGCTCGTGACAGTTGTGGACATTCCCCGGTCGGTGATCGATCGCTATCTCCGTTCGGCATGGGCGCGCCGGTTGACGCTTGTCGTCTTCCTCGTGAGCGCGGCGGTCGCGATCTTCGTCCTCCCGAACCATCCGCCCGCGCCCTACCGCATCGACTTCGACGTCTACCGCATGGGCGGCCGCGTCTTCCTCGACGACGGCGACCTCTACGGCACGCTGCCGACGCTCGGCGGCGGCTCGTATCTGCCGTTCACCTACCCGCCGCTGGCCGCCGCGCTGTTCTCCGTGTTCACCTTCGTCCCGCTGGGGCTGGGGCAGGGACTGTTCACCGCGGTCACCATCGGTTGTCTGCTACTGGTCTGCCGGATCGTCGTCGCACTCCTGACCGATCGCCCATCGACGGACCTGTGGTGGCTCGCGACCGCCGCGACCAGCGTTGGCCTGTGGCTCGAACCGGTCCGCGACACCCTGAACTTCGGTCAGATCAACATCGTCCTGATGGCGCTCGTCATCGTCGACGCCCTGCTGGGTCGCGGACGGTGGTGGCGTGGGCTGCTGGTCGGTCTGGCGATCTCGATCAAACTCACCCCGGCGGTCTTCCTGCTGCTGTTCCTCCTTCGACGAGACTGGCGTGCGCTCATCGTCGGCGCCGTGTCGGCCGTCGCCTACGCCGGCGTCGGGTTCCTGCTGGCGGCCGACGACTCGGTCACCTACTGGACGTCCACCCTGTTCGACACCGAGCGCATCGGGAGTCCGCAGTTCGCCAACAACCAGTCGGCCAAGGGGGAGGTGGCCCGACTCGGCATCGAGTCGGAACTCGTCTGGTTCGGCGTGGCCCTCGTCATCGGGCTGCTCATCGCATGGTCGACATGGCGTCTGCTGTCCGCCTCGGCGGCCAGTCCGTCAGGTCGCGACGAGACGATCGAGGTCGCCGCCGTGCTGACCGTCGCCTTCGCGTGGCTGTACTGTTCGCCGGTCGCGTGGGACCACAGCTGGGTCTGGATCGTGCCGCTGCTGATGGTGCTGATCGCGTTGGCCGTACGCCCCGGCGCGTCGCAGATCTGGGGGTGGCTGGTCGGCACCGGACTGGTCATCTTCGCGTTTGCCCCGCATCAACACCTGCCGCAGCGCTACGACGCCGAGCTGTCGTGGGCCTGGTGGCAGCACATCGCCGGGTCGGCGTACCTGATCTGGGGTCTGGCCGTCATCATCTCGTTCGGCGTGCTCGCGCCGCGGCTCGCGTCGCCGGTGGCCGTCGAATCCGCCCAGAACGAGGCGGGCTGAGCCACCTCCACCTCCCGACACACGCCTCAAGAAACAATCGACAAAATCCGTTCCAATGGTGCATAGTGATGTAACGCACATCGGATCAATGGGGAGTGACGAGTTCATGGCCAGTCGGAAGAAGCAGATGCAGACCGCGCTCGGCAAGCTGAGCAGCCTGTACCCGAGCAAAGAGCGTCCGCTGGCCGATCCACCTGCGGGTTCCGGCCTCAAGCCGGTGATGGGCGATCCCGGTATCCCGTACCTGGGCAACACCCTGCAAGCCCTCGCAGACCCGCTGCAGTCGGCGATGGACCGCTTCGAGAGGTACGGCCAGGTGTCCTGGTCGGGTGCCCTCGGCATGAACATGGTGACCCTCGTCGGCCCCGACGCCATCGAGGCCGTCTGGATGAACCGCAACAAGGCGTTCTCCAGTGAGCTCGGCTGGGAGCCGATGATCGGCCCGTTCTTCCGCCGGGGCGTCATGCTCATGGACTTCGACGAGCACATGCAGCACCGCCGCATCATGCAGCAGGCCTTCAGCCGGCCCCGCCTGAACGGCTACCTGGACATCATGACCCCGCACATCGAGAAGACCCTCGCCAACTGGGAGGTGGGCAAGGGCTTCCACATGTACTCCAACACCAAGGACCTGACCCTCTCGCTCGCCACCGAGGTCTTCATGGGTGCGCATGTGAGCGAAGCGGAGGCGCACCGCCTCGAGAAGGCCTTCGAGGCCGCGGTCCGCGGCGGGCAGGCCATGATCCGCAAGGACGTCGGCAACTGGACCTGGGCGCAGGGACTCCGCGGCCGCGAGGTCCTGCAGGAGTATTTCCGTTCCGAGATCCCGCTGCGTCGCGGCAACGACGCCGACGACCTGTTCAGCGTCCTCTGCAACAGCGAGAGCGACGAGGGTGAGACCTTCACCGACGAGGACATCGTCAACCACATGATCTTCGTGATGATGGCCGCACACGACACGTCCACCATCGCGCTGTCGATGCTGACCTACTTCCTGGGTCGTCACCCCGAGTGGCAGCAACGCCTGCGCGAGGAGTCGCTGGCCCTCAACAAGCCGACCATCGACTACGACGACATCGACAAGCTCCCCAGCATGGAGCTCGCCTTCAAGGAGACGCTGCGCCTCAACGCCCCCGTCGGCATGCTGTTCCGCATGGCGATCGAGGACACCGAGATCTGCGGCCACCACATCCCGAAGGGCACCCTGCTGGCCATCCACCCGTGGGCGACCATGCTCCGCAAGGAATGGTGGCCGAACCCCACCCACTTCGACCCCGAGCGCTTCTCGGCGGAGCGTCGCGAGGACAAGGTTCATCGCTTCGCGTGGGCCCCCTTCGGTGGCGGCGCCCACAAGTGCATCGGCCTGTACTTCGGTGGCATGGAAGTGAAGTCGATCCTCCACCAGATGCTGCAGCGCTTCGAGTGGACCGTCCCGGCCGGTTACAAGCCCGAGCTCACCTACGGCACCGGCCCGACCCCGGCCGACGGTCTCCCGATCGACATCCGGCACCGCGCGCTGTAACGAGCGAGTTCTTCCGTCCAGCACGAGGCTCCGCAAGCCGGTCGACTTCAACCCCGACCTGCAGACTTCGATCGACGTCTGCCGGTCGAGTTGAGGTTCGGCAGTCGGAAGATGCGGTCGACGCACTACTCGATCCCTGAGGTGCGAGGAGCGGTCGACGCCACCACTCGCTCCCTGAGGTGTGCGAGGAGCGGTCGACGCCACCACTCGATCCCTGAGGTGCGAGGAGCGATAGCGACGAGCCACGAAGGGCTGGTGACCAAACGGTCACCAGCCCTTCGTGTTTCGTTCTGGACCCCTACGAAGCCGCGAGAATCCCGATCTCGAAGATGAGGGTGTCGCCGGGTTCGATGCCTGCGCTCGGCTGGCCCTGGGCGTAACCGTCGGCCGACGTCATCGCGACACCGACCTTGGAACCGACCTTCTGCCCGGCGATCGCCTTGCTGAAGCCCGGAATGACGCCGTTGAGCGGGAAGTCGACGGGGGTGCCGCTCTGGTAGGCGCTGTCGAATTCCTCGCCGTTGCGGCCGTTGACGCCGACGTAGCAGACCGTGACCGAGGCGGTCTCGGCGACGACGGGTCCGTCGCCCTCGACGAGGGTTTCGACCACGGTCTGATCGACGCTGAACGGCGACTGGACGGTGATCTTCGGCGCCTCGTTCTGGGTGGCGGCGACCATCTCCATCTCGCCGGTGGCGCCCTTCAGCGTCCACTGCGGCTCGGCGCCGTCCTTGGCCGACGCGGTGGGGCAGCTGGTGGGTGCCGAACCGGTGTCGGTGTTGCCTGCTGCGGCGGTACCGGTGGCTTCGGTTGTGCCGGAATCGGAATCGGAGTCGGAGCTACAGCCGGCCACCGTGAGGACGAGGGCCGCGCCGAGCGCGAGCGTCGCATTCTTCATGTTCACCCTGGTCACGCTACCCGAGCAAGCATGCCTCACCGAGCGCCGCCACCGCCCAGAATCCGGGCCGCGCGGGCCAGGTCGGCACGGATCGCTGTCGCCGCCGGCCACCGGTTCACCGCCAGCACCGGCACCCCGATGGCGGGTACCGTCAGCGTCGCCTCGGCGTGGACATCCGTCCCACCGTCACCCCGTTCCTCGAAGCCCAGCGTCAGCACCGCGTCGACGCTCCGCCACCCGCCGACCTCGCGCCACAGCCGGTGCGGTTCGCAGTCGGTCACCTCCAAACGCGGTGCCACCCCGGGCACGACGGTGACGTCGGTCCAGCTGGTGCCGACGTCACCCGCCCGGTCGCCGATGACCTGCAGGTCGTCGATTCGACGCAGACTCGACTGCCACGCAGGCCGATTGCTCGGGTCGGTGAGATAGTCGAACGTCTCCGCGACGGGCGTCGGGAACGCGACGACGTCGTCGATGATCGTGAACCGGGCGGGGGACAGCATCAGCTGATGAGGCCGGCGAGCTGATCGATCTCCTCGATGGTGCGCGGGGAGACCAGCATCGTGGTGACGCCGGACGCTTCCCACACCTTGATCTGCTCGCGGACGTAATCGACGTCGCCGACGATCGCCGAGTCCTCGACGACGGCGTCGGGAATGATCTGCGCCGCTTCCTCTTTGCGATTCGAACGGAACAGCTTGGTCACCTCGTCGACGACGTCGGAGTACCCCATGCGGCGGTACACCTCGGCGTGGAAGTTGGTGTCCTCGCTGCCCATTCCGCCCATGTACAGGGCGAGGAACGGTTTGATGGCGTCGTAGGTCGCGGCGCGATCGTCGGTGATGACGATCTGTGCGGTCGCGATGATCTCGAAGTCCTCGCGGCTGTGTCGCGCGCCCGGTTTCGCGAACCCTTCGTCGAGCCAGGCGTTGTAGGTGTCGGCCATGCGCGGTGTGTAGAACAGCGGCAGCCAACCGTCGGCGATCTCGGCTGCGAGCGCGACGTTCTTGGGTCCCTCGGCGCCGAGCATGACCGGGATGTCGGCACGCAGCGGATGCGTGATCGGCTTGAGCGGCTTACCCAGTCCCGACGCGCCCTCGCCGTTGTACGGCAGGGGATAGTGCGGTCCGGCGCTGGTGACCGGCGCCTCCCGCGCCCACACCTGACGCATGATGTCGATGTACTCGCGCGTGCGGCCGAGCGGTTTGGCGAACTTCTGCCCGTACCACCCCTCGACGACCTGCGGCCCGGACACTCCGAGTCCGACGATGTGCCGGCCACCGGACAGGTGGTCGAGCGTCAGCGCCGCCATCGCACAGGCGGTCGGCGTACGGGCCGAGAGCTGCAGCACCGAGGTGCCCAGCCGTACGCGGCTCGTCGACGACCCGAGCCAGGCAAGCGGCGTGTAGGCGTCGGACCCCCACGCCTCGGCGGTGAAGATCGAGTCGAAGCCGGCCTGTTCGGCGGCGGTCACGAGGTCGGCGTGACCGGCCGGCGGCTGCGCGGCCCAATAGCCCAGTTGCAGTCCGAGTTTCATGCGTTGGCACCGCCCGTTGTCTCGGCGGCTGCTTCGGCCGCGATCTGATCGAACTGTGCACCCATGGCCTCGGCGAGGGCCTGCGCACCCGACAGCGGCCGGACCATCACCATGAAGTCGTCGATCTTGCCGTCGTCGTTGACGTGGATGAAGTCGCAGCCGGTGACGGCCTTGCCGTTGACGGTGGCCTCGAAGACCAGCGCCGAATCCCGACCGCCCTCGTCGTTGATCTCCCGGACGTAGCGGAAGTCGGTGAAGACGCGCAGCACGCCCCGCAGGATCGCCGAGGTGATCGCCTTGCCCGGGTACGGCTTGAACGCGACCGGGCTGGTGAACACGACGTCGTCGGCGAGCAGATCCTGCATCGCCTGCGCGTCACGTGCTTCGACGGCCTCTCGGAACTGCTTCATGCATGTCCTCCTCATCCACGGCGGGGGTGCCGTTGTGCGTACGTCTCCGCTCGACGCTAACCGATCTCCGACGCCGAGCGGGAGCCATCAACAGGACGAGCGCCACCGCCAGCACCGCGATGCCCGCCCAGCCGATCGCGGTGATCGATTCCGACAGCACGACGACCGCCAGCACCGTGGCGACCGCCGGTTCGATGAGGGTGATGGTGGTGGCGGTCGAACTGTCGATCCGTCCCAGCCCGCGGCTGAACAGCACGTAACCGAGGAACTGAGGCACGACGATCAAATAGGCGAGGACGCCAAGGCTTTCCGGGTGATCGATCACCGACGGCACGCATACCGCGACCACCGGCAGCAACAGCACCCCGCCCAGTCCCATGACGCCACCGGCCGACGCCCCGCGGGCGAGTCCCTGGTTCATCAGGCGTCGCATCGCCCACGAGAACCCCGCATAGGTCGCGCCCGCGCCCAGCCCGAGTACGACACCCCAGGCCGACGCGGTGCTGCCGGTGACCGAGTCACCATGCGACGACTCGCTGCGCGACAAGGCCAGCGCAACACTGCCGGCGATGCCCAGGGCGCACGCGACGCACCACCGCGTCGTCAACGCCCGACCCTCCGCCACCCGTTCGATCACCGCCGAGAACAACGGCGCCGACGCCAGCGACACCACGGTGCCCAGCGCCACGCCACCGATCCGCATCGAGCCGTAGAAGCACAGCGGGTAGATCGCCACGCACACGCCGCCCGCCAGCACCGTCGGCCACCGCTGCACCAACGACGGCCACCCGGCACGCACCGCGCGAGCGTTGACGGCACCCTGCAGCAATCCGCCGCCCGACATCGCGACGGCACCGATCGTGACCGCGCTCAGTGCGGGAGCCAAGGCCGCGACCGTTCCCGACGTGCCCCACAGAAAAGCCGTCAGCATGACGGCGAGAATCCCGGCGCGCTCCGCCGCGCGCGGATGGGTCATGTGCGCGTGGGCATCGGATGCCGGGCGTAGAACTCGAGATGACGACGCGCCGCGTCCTCCCACGTCAACGACGCGGCCAACGACCGGCCGGCGTCGACGCGTGTCGGGTCGGGCGTGAGCGCGTCCGCCAGCGCATCGGCGAGTTCGGGCACCGTCGACGCGTAGGAAACCGTGTCGCCGAACACCTCCCGGAGAATGGGCAGCTCACGCGTCACCACCGGTCGCCCCGCGGACAGCGCCTCCATCGCGGCCAGCCCGAACCCTTCCTTGACCGATGGGAACGCGAACACCCGACTGGCCGCGACCAGCGACGGCAGCTCGTCGTCGGGCACATTGCCGAGGACGATCGGTTCGACGTCCAGTTGGGCCCGGCGACGGTCGAAGTCAGCTCGGTAGTCCCGATAGTCGAACAGCGTCTCCCCGCCGGCGAAGACGAGCGACAGCTCCGGATGCCGTTCACGAAGCATCGCATATGCGTTGAGCAGGTCGATGCTGCCCTTGCGCGGTTCGATCCCGCCGACAGCCAGCACGTACTCGCCGAGCTTGCCAGTCCACCGGGCGCGCGCCTCGATAGCTTCCGATACATCCGACGCCGCATTGGCAAACCGTTCGTACGCAACCCCATTGGGGATCACGTCCGGTGTCAGCCCCCAGCCGTGCTCAACCTCGTCGGCGACCGCCCGCGACACACAGATCCGCGCATACGGATTCACGACGGCCTTCTCATGGCATTCGACGAGGATCGGCGTCGTGAATTGATCGAGGTGATGGATCGTGCGGATACACGTCCCAACGGCGTTCGCGCTGATGCAGTCCTGGGCGTGCACGATGTCGTAGGCGCTCGCGTCGAAGGCGTCGCGCAGGGTGTCGATGGACCGCACGATGCGGTCGGTGATCGTCTCGTTCTCCCGGTCGGCGAACGGCACGAGCCGCAGCGACACCGCCGGATCCACCGCGCGGAAGAATCCGTCGTCACCGCCGCGGGCCAGCGACCAGACCGTCACGTCGACGCCGAGTCGCGCCATCGCCTCGGCCAGGTTCAGCGTGTGGACCACGCCGCCACGGGGTTTGGTGGAGTAGGTCAGCAGCGCGACGCGGAGTGAGGGGGAGTCCACACCGGTCATGATAGGTCCGCGATCGACCCGGCCTGAGGTCTCACGCTGCGGTAGGTGTCCGGGCGCAGTTCGGCGAGGTGGCTCAGCACGCGGCGGGCACGGTCGATCTCCGCGTCGACGTCGACGGTGACGCCGGCCAGTCCACCCTTCGACCGTGTGGTGGCGAGGATGTCGCCGCCGGGACCGACGACCTTGGCCTGTCCGAGGAACCGCAGCGAGCCCATCACGCCGGTCTGGTTCGACGAGACCACGAACACCTGGTTCTCCGCGGCGCGGGCGCAGTCGTACAGGTCGAACAGTCGTGACTGGCGGTCGGCGGGGAGCCGGGCGGCGCGGTCGGTCACGCTCGCCGGCCACGCGGACAGGGCGGCGATGATCCGCGCGCCGTCGAGGGCGAGGGTGCGGGCCGATTCCGGGAACGTCTTGTCGTAGTCGATGAGCATGCCGATCCGGCCGACCGGGGTGTCGAAGGCACGGAACTCGTCACCGGCCGCGTAGGCCAGGGACTCACCGGCGGGCTGGTGAACCTTTCGGTGCGAGCCGAGAATCCCGTCCCCGGACACGCACACCGCCGTGTTGAAATGCTTGTCGCCGCCGGCCTCGGTGTAACCGATACAAACCGTGGTGTCGCCTGCGGCGGCAATGATCGCGGCCAGTTCGGGTCCGTCGGGATCCAGCGCCGGAGGCAGCTCGTCGGGGTCGGGATTGCGCAGGTCGCCGAGGTAGCCGCCCAGGGTGGCGTCCGGGAAGACGAGCAGGTCGACGCCATCGCGCGCGGCTGCTTCGACGATGCCGACGGCCTTGGACACACCGCGCTCCACGTCGCGGCCGAAGTGCGCGGCGAGAGCACCGAGGGTGGCAGTGCTCATGGTCGAACAGTACCGGCCGAGAACCGACGGGAAGGTCCGATCACGCGGCCCCCAGCCCGGTGACCGTCGACGCCACCACCACCGTCACCGCGCCGTCGGGCCATCGCAGGCGCACGCCCGGTTCCGCGGTGAGACGACCGCAGTCCGCGATGGTCAGGGTGCTCGGGGCAGGTACCTCGGCACGACGCCGATCCGCACTGAGCATCGCGTACCCGGGAAAGCACGTCAGCCACGCGCCCATCGACGCCTCGTTCGGGCGCGGAACAGCGGTGACGTCGAGTTCGGCTCCGGTGCCCGACGCCTCGGCGAGCATGCCGAGCGTCCCGGCGATCCCGGCCATGCTCACATCCTTCGCCGCTGTGGGCGCGACCGTCGCGAGATGACCTGCCATCGAGCACAATTGGTCGCTGCTCCGCGAACTCGTCGAGTCCCACTGGCGGTCGTGATAACCCGGTCGCCACGACCCGCCGAGATCGGCGTGCAATGTCACCGTGTCGCCGACCGCGCCGCCACCGGCCCGCAGGGGACTGCTGGTGGTCCCCAACGCCGTCACCGACAGCGCCGACGGCACCCCGACCTGGGTGTGACCGCCGAGAACCGGGGTCTGCCAGGCGCGTGCGGCATCGGAGATACCGCGGATGATGCGGGTCAGATGCGACGTCGTGGGTGCGCCGACGGCGTCGAGCAGGCCGATCGGCCGTGCCCCCATCGCGGACAGGTCGTTGATGTTGACCAGCACCGAACACCATCCGGCCCATTCGGGGTCGCGTTCGATCATCGACGGGATAATTGCATCGCAGGCTGCGATCACGTCGGTGCCGGGCAGTGGGACACCGTCGTCGCCGCGGAAACCGGCCGCGCCGAGTCCGCCGTCCTGGTCGGCGAACGGTGCAAGTACCTCGGCGAGAACGGCTTTGGTGCCGTCGACGGTCCGCTGGATGCGGTGGATCGGCCACCGCATCTCCCGATGTGCCTGACCGGCGATCACCGGGCCGGCGCCGCAGTCGTCCCAGCCGAGCCGCCGGAACATCCGTGCGTAGCGGTCCTGCACGGTGGCGTCGAACCGTAGTGCACCCTTCTGTTCGATGTGCGCACACGCCGCCCGCACGAGTGCCGGACCGATCCCGGCTGCGTGCCCGGGGTCGGCGACCACGAGCCGGCTGCCGAACCACCAGCCGATGTCCTCGGTGTCCGACGATCCGTCCCAGCGCACGGGCGCGACGCGAACACCGCCGGCGATCGTGCCGTCCGCCAACGTCGCGACGAGGACCACCGTGCGCGGATCGTCGTCGGTGTCATCGAGGTCGGTATGCGCGAAAAGCCCTTGCTGGTCGACGAATTCGCGGTGTCGCATCGACCGGTAGGCAGCATGTTCGGCGGCGGTGTCGGCGACCGTGATCAGGAAGTCCGGCCGCGCGGCGACGCGGCGTCGACCGGCGAGGATCGACAGTTCACCTCCGACGACGTCTGTGCTGGATGTCCTCATTCAGCCACCCACCGTCGGGAGGATGCTGCACGCACCACACGCCGCGCATCCGGCGCGCTGATCCGCTCCCGCCATCCCGATCAGGGCAAGATGGCGCGCGACCTCGCGACTGATCTTCTCCACGATGGCCGGGTCCGGTGCCGGCGCATCGTCGACGTCGACGGCAAGCGTCCCGGCGTGGCGCCGAAAGGGCACGATGAACGGGTAGACGCCCATGTCGGCGAGTTCCTTGGCGCCGGCAATCATCTCGTCGGTGTCCTCACCGAGCCCGACGAGCAGGTACGTCGACACCTGGTTCCGACCGAAGACGCGCACCGCTTCGGCCCACGCGGCGCGGTACTCGTCCATCGACACCGACGACTTGCCGGGCATCCACCGACGCCGCACCTCGTCGTCGAGGGATTCGACGTGGATGCCGATCGCATCCGCGCCCGCCTCACGGAGTTCGGTGAGGACGGCGAGGTCGGCGGGTGGTTCGCACTGCACCTGGATCGGAAGGTGGGGGACCGCGGCCTTGATCGCGCGGACGCAGCGGGCGAGGTGCCGAGCGCCGCGATCACGGCCATTGGTGGTGCCCGTGGTCATCACCATCTGGGTGATGCCGTCGAGTTCCACCGCGGCCCGCGCGACCTCGGCCAACTGGTCGGGCTTCTTCACCGCGATCGTCGACCCCGACCGCAGCGACTCCTCGATCGAGCAGAACCGGCACCGCTCAGATTCGTCGTAGCGGATGCACGTCTGCACCACCGTCGTCGCCAGGACATTGCGCCCGTGCAGTAGGGCGATCTTCTCGTAGCTGATCCCGTCAGCGGTCTGCAGGTCGTAGAACCGGGGCCGCCCGATCGCCTCGACCTCGATGCCGACGTCCACCCCGTCGTACAGGACGCGCTGGCCGTCGAAAACGAACGGACTCTGCGGGTTCCGCGGTATCGCGGCGTGCAGTCCGTCGACCATCAGGTGGCCGTCGTCGCTCGGTCCGGCCCCGCCGGTCCGCTGCACCGGCGGGTCCCCCCGAATCCCGAGCAATGCCAGATCAACTCGTGTGGATACCGTCATGGGTACTCCTCTCCTTGAGGAAATCGATGTGCTCGCCCCTCGCGCCCTGAGGTGCGAGGAGCGCTAGCGACGAGCCACGAAGGGCGGGCGACGACCGCATCCCGCTCAGCCATCTACTGCGCCGCCGCCAACCGCGGGCGGTTCTCACCCAGAACACCGACGATGTGCGCGGCCAGGTACCTCGCGTCCCGGTCGATCCCGAGGAACCGTCCCGATCCCCAGGTGTGCATCCACGGCAACCCGACGAAGCTCAGTCCGGGCACCTCGGTGATCCCGCGCGTCTGCATCGGGCGGCCCCCACCGTCGAAGGCGCTGGCCTCGATCCACCGGTAGTCGGGTCGGTACCCGATGGCCCAGATGATCGACGTGACGCCGGCGGCCGCCAGATCCAACTCCACGGGGTCGACATCGGGAGCCCACACCGGTTCGTACCGTGAGGGTTCCGGCGCCTCGATCCCCAGCGAGTCGATGTGGCGGTCGATGTCGGCGCAGATGGAGTTGTAGGTCGCGTCGGCCTTGTCCAGTGCGTCGGTGAGTGTCGGCGCGAACCGCAGCGTCGAATCCTTGCCGTCGGTGAGCAGGCCGTAGAGCTGCATGCCTTCAACGGCGAAGCGCCGGAGGTCGATGTCGCGGCCACCGTCGCGGCCGGTGACGTAGTGGTTGGTCTTCTCCTGCGCGGCACGACCACCTGGGTACTCCTGCGTCGGAGTGTCGTAGAGCCCCATGTCCGAGAGCCACGTCATGCAGTCGCGTCCCCGGTAGAACCGCGCGACCCTCGGCGCGTTGCCGATCGCGAGGTGAACCTGCCGGCCGGTCAGGTGCAGATCTTCGGCGATCTGCGTGCCCGACTGCCCCGACCCGACGACGAGCACCGCGCCCTCGGGCAGCTGCTCCGGATTGAAGTACTGCTCCGAATGCAGCTGATGCACCGCCGGATCGAGCGCCGACGCGAACGGAGGGATGACCGGCAGCGGATACCCGCCGGTCGCGATCACCGCCTGATCACACGTCACCGCGCGGATGCCGTCCGGCCCGTCGAGGGTCACCTCGAACCGGTCAGCACACAGACGCTGCAGTCGGGTCACTCGCGTGTGCTCGATGAGTGGCGGGTCGAAGGTCTGCAACCACCCGGTCAGCCAGTCGACCACCTCGTCGCGGGTCATGAACCCGTCCGGATCGGGACCGTCGTAGGCGTACCCAGGCAACCGACAATGCCAGTTGGGTGTCACGAGAGTGAAGTTGTCCCAACGCTTGTCGGCCCAGGCATGGACCGCGGTCTCTGCTTCGACGACGACGTGCTCGACCCCGGCCTGACCGAGGTACCAGCTGACCGAGAGGCCGGCCTGCCCGCCGCCGATGACGACGACCGGAACGTGTGTGTTCATGAGCGCTCCCGAAGGTCGGTGGTGTGGGCGGGTAGCGGCGGATACATCGAGACCACCTCGACCTCCGCCGAATCCGGATGCCGCGCAGCATCGTCGGCGATCTCCTCAGCGGACGCGGCGGCCGAGGTGCACGCGAAACCGAACTTCGCCCGCACGCGTGCGCTCGCCTCCTCGAGTGCGGTGGTGGCCCGCGCCCGGAAGTCGTCGACGCGGTACGACCCTGGTGCAAGGTGGTCGTGCAGCACGAGGCTGGGGGAGTAGTACTGGCGGAACTGCCCGTCGGGCCAGCGCACCTGGACGGTCATCTCAGGCATGAGCGAGGTCCCGCCAGGCGAGGTCGTCGGCCGACTCCGGTTCGGTGAGCAGACCGTATTTCTCGGGCCGCCGGTCCCGTAGGTGGAACATGCCGGCACGCATCGCGGTGAAGCTCTCGCAGATGTTCACCTCGGCGACCGCGAGCCCGCTACCGAGCAGCGTGGTGTCGAGGATGTTGCCGCCCGGATCGACGATCTTGGCGTTGCCCACGTAACGCAACGATCCGAACGTCCCGCTCTGGTTCGACGCCACCCCAGAACACCTGGTTCTCCAGGGCGCGCGCGGCGTCGAAGAGGTTGAACCGGTAGGTCCACCGGTCCTCTTGGAGGTTCTCGGCGGTGGCGGTGCGTGCGGCCGGCCAGGCCGACAGGCTGGCGATGATCTCGGCACCCTTGAGTGCCATGATGCGCGCGGCCTCGGGGAACGCCTTGTCGTAACAGATTTGGAGTCCGACCCGTCCGATGGGGGTGTCGAAGACGCCGTATCCCTCACCCGACGAGTACGACATGTTCTCGCCGAGTGGCTGGTGGACTTTCCGGTAACTGCCGTAGATCCGGTGGCCGTCGAGAACGGCGGCCGCGTTGTAGCGGGTCTCGCCGTCCTCGCCGAGTTCGCAGAACCCGATCGCCACCACCAGATCTCCGACGATGGACTGCACCCGCGCGATCTCGGGTCCGTCGAGGGAGATCGCCGGCGGCAGCGACCGTGCACTGTTCTTCCGGGTGTCGCCGTGATTGCCCAGCGACGACAGGTATCCGCCGATCGCCGCCTCCGGGAAGACCAGGAAGTCGACGCCGCGGGCCCGCGCCTGGGCGACGTACTGTTCAATTGTCGCGTAGTTCTGTTCGAGATCGCGGGTGAAGTTCGCCGCGACGGATCCGATGGTGGTCATAGGATGTCCCAGGGTCGGTGATGCGGAAAGGGTTATCCCGCTGGTTGAGTAGGCGAGGAGCGTAGCGACGAGCCGTATCGAAATCCTCAGACCATGTAGGTCGAGTTGATGATCGCGCCCTTGCGTGCGTAGTGGATGATGGCGTCCTGGACGTCGAGCGGATGCGCCGGGATGACGCCCTCGATCAGGTCCTCCTCGCGGCCGCCGTGCAGTGCGAGACCGAAGCGGCAGCAGAACACGGTGCCGCCCTCGGAGATGAAGGTCTCGAGCGCGTTGTTGATGTTCTGCTCACCGGGGAATCCGGAGTCGCCGGTCGTCGGAAAGCCACGCGTGGCAAGGCAATTGATGGCACCGGGACCGTAGAAGTACATCGCCGATTCGAAACCCTTGCGCAGGGCGCGGGTCGCCTGCAGGACCGCGACGAAGGACACCGACGACTCGTGCGCGATGCCGTGCACCAACGTGAAGTACGTTTCACCGTCCTCGGCCTGGTAGTCCGGGAAGATCTTGGTCCCGCCGTAGATGTTGGACCCCTTGGGAAGTGAGGGATGCGGGATCTCCGCCAGCGACGCGGCGATGTTCTCGGTGATGGTTTCGTCGAAAGAGGGCACAAGGACTCCTGGATGGCGAGACGACGGCGCCTGGCGGCTCGGCGTGTGAGACGAATGCGGATCGGGCATCATTGCCCAAGAGCGGTGGATCGGAAGATTTCGATCGCATCGAGTAGCTGATTGCTACGAGAACCAGTTCACCCCTCGACGATTACCGGGTGGTTACCGCTGGAATAAATGGATGGCCGGTCTGCGTAACACGTCGCTCGACGCGCGCCTGTCTCTCAACCGCTCGTCAGGACAGCAGGATGGTCCGGCAACAAAAATGTCCGACGAACCGGTCGGGTCGGGGGTCTGACCGGTTCATCGGACGTAAGTCAGCATATCCTCTGCGTCGCCGCAGGTCGAGCGCGGGATCCGCAATTCTGTGACCTGTTTCTCACGGATTCCGGACGAACCCGACCTCTACGGCTCCGTAACCGTCGTTCGCAGTCGTCCACCTGGACGACACCGATCCCGTCCGACGTGTCGCACCACCTCGCCGAACGACGAGGCGCAAGCTGGACCCATGCTCACTGCGATCCTCTACGGACTCGTGACTGCGGTACCCATCGCGATCGGTGCCGCGATCGGTCTCCGCTGGGACCTCCCCGCACGCGTCCTGGCGACGCTGATGGCCTTCGGCGCGGGCACGATGATCGCCGCGGTCTCCACCGAACTGTTCCTGCCGGCGTTCAAGCAGGCGGGCATCGGCCTCGCCGGCGCCGCACTGTTCCTCGGTACCGCGGTGTACGTGATCGCCGACCATGTCGTCGAGACTAAACTCGGCTCCCGCGCCATCGGTCCGGCCCTCATGCTGGGTGTCTTCCTCGACGGCGTGCCCGAGAACAGCGCGCTGGGCGTCTCACTCACCGCGGGCGGCTCGCTGGTGCTGGTGGTGGCGATCGCCGTCGGCAACGTCCCCGAGGCGGTCAGCGGGGCGTCGTTGATGAGACGCGAACACGACATGTCGCTGCGCTACGCGCTCGTGATGTGGGTGGCCACCGCCGCGATCCTCATTGCGGTGACCGTCGGCGGTTACGCGGTGGCAGAAGCCATCTCGCCGACCGCGATCAGCATCGTCCAGGCCTTCGCCGGCGGCGCGACCCTCGGCGTCCTCGCCAACGGCCTGATGCCCGAGGCCTATAGAGAAGGCGGCTGGTGGGTTGGCCTGGCCACTGCGGGCGGCTTCCTGCTGGCGTTCGTCCTGGGTTGAGCCGACGACCTCAGTGCGTCTGCGTCGCGTCCGGGTCGCTGGCCACGTGGCCCTGGGCGAGCTCTTGGAGTTCTCGGAAGACCCGCTTCGACGCCTCGGCCCACGGCATCAGGATCGGGAACACATGGAACATCCCCGGTTCCTCGAGTGCGCGCGTGGGCACCTCGGAGTCTTCGAGTCGCGCTGCGAATTCCCGGATGCCGTCGCGGAACATCTCGTCCTTGCCCCAGCACACGAATGTCGGTGGGAACCAGTCCGGCTCCGGGTCGGCGTGGATGATCGAGACGCGAGCATCGTTCGGCTGCACACCATGGAGGTACGGCGTCACCGGGATGTTCCACGGCAGCACGTCGTACTGGGCGTTCTCGGTGATCGACGGGTGGTCGAGGTCGAGATCGATCTCGGGGGAGAACAACGCCAGCGCACCGGGCTTGGGTAGACCCTGCTCGTGCAGGTGCGCCACGAGCGACGCGGCGAGCCCACCACCACCGGAGTCGCCCGCGACGATGATGTGTTCCGGGCTCACCCCACGTCCCAGGAGTGCCTGGTAGACATCCGCGGCGTCGAGAACCCCGGCGGGAAAGGGGAATTCGGGTGCCATCCGATAGTCGGCGATGAAGACCTCGAACCCGGTGATCCGCACCAGCGACGACGCGAACGCCGAATACATGATCGGCGACGTCCCGATGTAGCCGCCGCCGTGCAAGTACAGGATGGTCGCGCCGATCTCCTGCTTCTCCTCGTCCTCGTCGACGTAGGCGTCGGTACTCGCCTTCGCACGACACCACAGGCCGGGGACGCCGCCGATGGTGTCGTCGGTCAGTTCGACCCCGTCGGTCAATTCGACGAACGGCGGCATCACCACACGGCAGATCTCGTCGAGGATCTTCTCCATCGACCGGAACTCCTCGATCGGCAGACCCATCGAGTAACCCATGAACGTACGGATGGACTGCCGGGTGACAGACTGGCCGATGTTGTCCAACAGCCCCGACGGCCCCGACCACGGCCTCTTGAAGGGCACGCGCGCGAGCCCGCCGAGCATGCTCGACGCCAGTCCGGCGACGGCCAGCGCCGTCAGCGGTCCGGACGCGGTCTCGACCTCGGGACGATCAGCCATCACCATGATGCTCAGGGTAGCGAGGTGGGTCACCTGCGGCCGAACACACGACCACCGGACTGGGGTGCCGTCGCGGGGACGTGGCAGACTGTCGCGGGTCCCGTAGTCCCCGAGAACCCCGTGAGGCGGCGATGGAGATTTCTGCCTTCCCGGCTCAGCGCGAGGCCGGGCGACCTGCCGTACCGTCGGAATCGGTGCAGGTCACGCTGGGTGACGCCCTCGAAGCGAACCGTGCGCTGCAGAAGTCGGCGGCGGTCAAGCTGTTCGCCGCAAACAACTCGGCCCTCTACGTCACCTTGATGGAGCGTCACCTCGACTACGGCACCAAGATGTCCGAGGTCGAGCTGACGATGCGACTCGAACGCGATCTCGCCGAGCTCGACCTCACCGACGACCAGCCCACCGGCCTGGAACTGGTCAAACTGTGGGCCCGCCAGGGCTGGCTGCACCGCGTCACCGACACCACCGACCCCGACGCCCCCAACCTCTGCCACCTGACCAGCGAGGCCCGCACGGTCCTGGACTTCATGCGCCGCCAGCGCCGCGAGGACTCCATCGCCACCGGCGGCTCGATCACCGGCATCGCCGCCGAACTGCGACGCGTCGCCGGACAGGTCAGCAACGACCCCGAGACCATCCGCCTCGAGCTCGAGGCGCAGATGTCCGACCTCGACGCCGAGCTCGCCGACCTCGAAGCCGGCCGCCGCCCGCCGGTCGACCTACGCGTCGCCGAGGACTCCGCCCGCGCCATCGGCTATCAGATGGAGCAGATCATTTCCGACATCGGCCAGTACGGCACGATGCTCGATCGCATCACCACCGCGCTGCTCGACGACCCGGGCGACTCCGACCTCGCCTACCGCGACCGTCAGCGCCAGCTCTTCGACGACTACGAGGCACTCCTGCAGTCGTCGCAGTCGGCGTCGTACCAGGCGTTTTCTCAGATGATCCAGGACCCGGAGCGCCGCGCTCGCCTCAAGGCCGACATCGACACCATCATCGAGAACTTTCCCGGCATGGATGCCGGCCTGCGGTCGGTGATGGACAACTTCTTCGGGCTGGTCACCCAGCAGATGGCCGAGGTCGGCCGCACCCGTCAGCGCTGTGCTCGTCGTATTCGACGCTTCGTCGCGTCGGGCACCCTCGAGCAGAGCCGCGGTCTGGCCCGTCAGCTCAACGACGCCCTCGCCACCGCCAACGACCTCCTCAAGTCCTCGCTCGCGGACCGTCGCCTCGGCTACGAGCTGCCGCTGGCCGCGCCGACGCTCAATTCGATCGGCCGCCTCGCCTTCGAGATTCGCGAACACGTGCCACCCGCACCGGCATTGCCCGCCGGCGGCGCCGACGCCGACCTCTCGGCCTTCGCCTCGATGACCGGCCAGGTCGACACCGTCGAACTCACCGAAACCGTCAACAACGCCGTCGCGGCCGGACCCGTCCCGCTCACCGAGGTGATCGAAAGTCTCGACGAGGCGTACCTCGCGCACGTCATCGTGCTCTGGTCCTGGGCTCAAAAGCAGATGGCGGCAGGGGAGAAGGTGCCAATGACCACCGTGCGCTTCCGGTCCCTCCTCGGGGAGGACCACGCCATCGAAGTCCCCGACCTGACCTTCACCGAACCGATTCCGACTGCGGAGGTCGACGCCGAATGACATCTTTGCCCCCTGAGGTGCGAGCGGAGCGAGCCACGAAGGGCGCCCCTGAGGTGAACGCGGACACCGACCCCTCGCTCCCTGAGGTGCGAGCGCAGCGAGCCACGAAGGGCGCCGAAACCGACCTCCTCGACGAGTTCGCCGGCTTCGACGATCTCCCCACCGTCGCCAACCGCACCACCTCGCACGCCCCGAGCGCGCCTCGCTTCGACGGCGACGTCAGCGAGATGCCCGACCGGGCCTGTTGGGCGCTGCAGAACCTGCTGGCCCGCCGCTATGTCAGCGGTGACCGGCAGCCGCAGCTGTGGTCGTGGGTGTCGGAGTACCAGGACGTCCTGCGTATCCGCTTGTCCGAACTCGACCTCCGCCTGCGCCTCGTCGACGAACTGCAGGTCGCCTTCGTCGAGCAGGCCGGCTACGACTCCCGTTGGGGCCGACGCATTCTCAAGCGCGAGACCGTCCACACCTACGACGCGATCCTGGCGCTGCATCTCGCCAAGTACATCCGCGCCGCCCGTGACGAGGATGCGCTGATCACCCGCGAGGAGATCCACGAGCTCTTCGCCGGCGTCACCAACACCATCGACCGCGACCTCGCGCTCTTCGACAAGCGCATCGAGCGGGCCATCGACAAGATGGAAGAGCTCGAGTTCCTGCGCAAGCAGCGCGACGACGCCGACACCTTCACCGTCAGCCCAGTGATCTCCGCGGTCATGACGGCGTCGGTGATCACCGATCTGCAGCGACAGTTCGAGCAGTTCATCGGCTCCGGCGACACGGGGGAGGAGCCGCCGGAGGCTGCCGCCGCCGATGCGACCGACCTTGACGCCGAGGACGCCTACAGCGACGACGAAGGAGACAACTGGTGAGCGGGCAGGTCGACCAGTACCACCTGTCCCGGTTGCAGCTGATCAACTGGGGCGTGTTCGACGGGTATCACTCGATCCCGTTCAGCTCCAACGGTTCTCTGATCACCGGGTCGTCGGGTTCGGGCAAGTCGTCGTTGCTCGACGCCATCTCGCTGGCGTTCCTGCCCGACCATCGCCGCAACTTCAACGCCTCGGGCGATGCCACGGCCGCCGGCTCGTCGAGCGGTAAGCGCACCGTCGGCAAGTACGTGCGCGGCGCGTGGGGTGAGCGGCGCGACGGCACCAACGCGCACCGCGAGATCATGTACCTGCGCGGCACCGGACCGGCGTGGGCGGCCATCGCGGTCACCTACACCTCCTCCTCGGGAACCGCTATCACCGGCCTGGTCCTCAAGTGGCTGGCCGCGGGCAAGATGACCGACGCGCACAGCTCGTACTTCATCTACGACGGCGACGCCGACATCGTCGAGGTCTGCAACGAGTGGGCCGCCGCCAACTACAACTCGGCCAAGTTCCGCGACCGCGGCTGGCGCGGCGGACCCGGCGAGGGCAAGTACCTCTCGACGCTGTACTCGCTCATCGGGATCCGCGGCTCCGACGCCGCGCAGCAGCTCCTCGGAAAGGCCAAGTCGCTCAAGAGCGTCGGTGGTCTGGCGCAGTTCGTGCGGGAGTTCATGCTCGACGCCCCGACGTCCATTGTCGGCATCGCCGACGCCCTCGAGCAGATAGACCCGCTCGTCGAGGCCCGTGAGCTGCTCGACGTCGCGCGCCGCAAGCGCACCATCCTCGGCAACATCGAAGAAGTGCAAGAGCGGTACGCGACCGAGTCGGCCACCTTCTCCGTGCTCGACACCATCGACAGCAACACCATCCGCAGCTACGTCAACAACCTGCGGATCCGTAACGCGCAGCCCGAGGTCGCCGACCTCGACGACCAGATCACCCGCCTCGACGGTGATCTCGCCGCGCTGACCACTCAGCACGACCAGCTGCGCCAGGACCACAGTCTGCTGCTGGCCCGCATCGCCACCTCCACCGGCGACCTCGCCCCGCTGCGCGAACAGCTCGGCGGCGCACAGAAACTCAGCACCGAGGTCACCGCACGACGAAACGCGTACGAGGACAAGGTCTCCGCGCTCGGATTCAGCCCGCCGACCAACGCCGAGGGCTTCTGGTCGCTGCGAGAGGAGCTGATCGAGGAGGCCACCAAGATCGACGGCCAGCTCGAGGCCGGACGCGCCCACTACGCCGAGGCGCTGGCCCGCGAGGTCGCCGCCCGCAGCCGCCGCGACACCGCCCAGGAAGAACTCGGCCGCGTCGAACAGGCCGGATCCGCGCTGCCGCGCACCGAACACGAGATGCGCCGCGTCATCGCGCACGCGCTGCAGATCGACGAGTCCGAGCTCAAGTACGTCGCCGAGCTCGTCGAACTCGACCCCGACGAGGAACGCTGGCGCCTGGCCGTCGAGAAGGTACTGCGCAACGCCGGCCTGCGGCTCCTCGTGCCGGACAAGCATTTCCGCTCCGCCCTGCGTTTCGTCAACTCGCACGACATGCGTGGCCGGATCCAGCTGCACCAGGCCGAGACCCGCCCGATGCCCGTCGTCGAGCCGGGCACCCTGGCGTCCAAGCTGCGTTCGGTCGACCCGGGCCATCCGTGTGCGGCCGAGGCGATGACCGTGCTCTCGAAGCTCGGCAACCACATGTGCGTCGACAACCCGGGGGAGTTCTCCCAGTACGCCAAGGCCGTCACCGACCAGGGTCTGCGCAAGGACTCGGCGAAGCTGGCCGTCAAGGACGACCGTCAGCAGCTGCGCCGGTCGCAGTACATCTTCGTCGGTGACGTCGAATCCAAGATCACCGCGCTGCGCGACGAACTCGCCTACGAGGAGCGCGTTTTCGAGGATGCCCGCGAGGACTGTGCCGAACTCGACCGCGAACGTTCCGCCAAGGAGAAGCGCCGCGACGCGTATCGCCGTGTGTGCGAGCAGTTCACGCAGTGGAACGAGATCGATGTCGACTCCGTCGATGACCGCGTCGACCAGCTCACCGATCAGTACGACCTCCTCATGGAGGAGAACCCCGACGTCGAAGCCCTGCAGCGCAAGGCCGAGGACCTCTGGGAGCAGGTGCGCCACGCGATCTCGCAGGCCGCACTGGTCAAGGACAAGATCGCCCGGCAGGACGAGCGCCGCACCCAGCTGCTCGACCTCATCGACCGGCTTAAGCCCGACGACGTTCCCGCACAGGCGGAGAAGACCCTCGACGGCTTCCGCGAGGATCTCTCGGCGACACTCGACGTGCTCAACCCCGAGCCGTACCGACAGGAGATCGTCAAGGCCGCCGGCCGCGAGCGTGACCGCATGCGGTCCGATGCGCGTCGATCGCGTGATGAACTGGCCCGGATTCTCGACACCTACGACGAGGAATTCCCGGACGCGATCCCCAACGACAGCGACGACTTCGACGAGCGCATCCACGATTACGTCGCCGTCTGCCGCCGCATCGACGAACGCGAGCTGCCGTCCGCCTACGAGCGGATGCGCCGCCTGATCACCGAGCAGGCGCCCGGCGCGATCCTCGGTCTGCACATGGCCGCCGACGCCGAGGAACGACGCATCGTCGAACAGATCGAACGCGTCAACACCGGCCTCGGGGCGGTGGCGTTCAACCGCGGCACCCGCCTGCGGCTGGTACCGGGCCGCAAGAAGCTCGCCGCCGTGGAGGAGCTGACGGAGAAGGCGCGTCAGATCTCCAACCGCGCAACGGCGGTCAGCTTCGGCGACGAGCAGGCCATCCTCGAGCAGTACTCCGACATCCTGCTGCTTCGCGAACGCCTCGCCGGCAACACCCCGGAAGACCGCCAGTGGACGCGCGACGCCCTCGATGTGCGCAATCGCTTCGACTTCTACTGCGAGGAGCACGACGCCGAGAGCGGCGAGACCATCCGCACCTACTCGAACGCCGGCGACAACTCCGGTGGCGAGCAGGAGAAGCTGATGGCCTTCTGCCTCGCGGGTGCGCTGAGCTTCAACCTGGCCAGCCCGCACGGCAACGACAACCGGCCGATCTTCGCCCAGCTGATGCTCGACGAGGCGTTCTCCAAGTCCGACCCTCAGTTCGCCCAGCAGGCATTGTCGGCGTTCCGCAAGTTCGGGTTCCAGCTGATCATCGTTGCGACGGTGCAGAACACGAGCACGATCCAGCCGTACGTGGACAACGTGGTGATGGTGTCGAAGGTCGAAGCAGGTCCGGATCTGCGGCCGGTGGCGACGGCGACGTCGACGACGATCAAGGCGTTCTCGGAGTTGCGGCGGTCGGGGAGTCAGTTGTCGGTCTAGGGGAGTCCTGTGCCGGAGATGCTGGCACCCGCCGAAGAGCGGGAGCTCTAAGCAGAATGGATTCCTCGCGGTGTGCAGCGGATGTCCAGTCGGTAGGACGAGCCGGGGGTGCGGTGCGGTCTTCATTCGTGCCGGAGGGAGTTCGTCGATGGCATCGGCTACACCGATGATCTCGAGATGTTCCACCATCAAAGGGTTGTAAGCGACACCATGCCGATGCTCGCGGATGAGGTAGAACGCGAAACCGCGGAGCAGGTACTCACGCACACTTGGGAATCGTTCGACCTCGACCCGAGTACGGTCTGTGTGCTTCCCGGGTCATTTGAAGAGACGACCTGTGTAATTCACGCCAAAACTCAGCTGAGGTTCGTCACGATGGAGGCGAACCGTGCGGACGTCCGAGCGACCGGGCAGTTTCGTCCGTACGGACGATTTTGGCGGTGCTAAAGCTAGTGGGACCGCGAACGCGCCAGGTGGTCGGCACGAAACAGCAAGCGGACTGTTGACTGCATCGCTAGGGGAACGTAGAGATAGCCTATGGATCCTTACGGCAACCCGAGAGTACAGCCGGTCTATGACACCACCAGTCTGTGGAAAGCGCGGTGCCTATTTGGTGGTAACTCTCTGCTATTCCCTGACCGCGCAGCGTGGAGTCTTTCCAACCTTGCGGAGCTCGACCAAGTCTTCAACCATCAGCCGCTGGTAGGCAGCGGCTCGTTCGTCGACAAACTGGACGAGCAGCTCGCAAACTCCGAGTCGGACGTGAGAGTCACAGCGGCCGAGGTACTTTGGTTGTATTATCTGGTACCGCATACGAGCGTCGTTGGTTGGTCCCGCAAGCGTTCAACGATCGAACGGATCCTCGGCGAGAACCTTCCGGAGGGCGGCGTCGTTGAGGCGCTTAGGAGAGGCCCATGGCGACCGGGGCAGAACTACCTCCAACGCCCGGACCTCCACGTCGGGTATTTGATAGATTTCGCGCACCGTGCGAAGCAGCTTGACCTGGACGAGCTTGAGAAGATCACCGCGGACCCCGAAAAACTTACGAAGTTTGCGGACTCAACCGACCGTAGCCTCGGCGCAGCGCGCAATATGCTGTTGCACTTCTTGATTCCGACTGAATACGTCTCGGTCGCGGCGGGGAATCACAGGCGTCAACTAATATCGACCTTCTCGGAATTTGTGGCAGACCAAGGCGCGCACCCCGACGAGCAGCTACGCAAGGTTGTTAGAAACCTCGAGGAGAAGGGGATTATTGGCCCGGCTGGTCGCGTAGAGTTCTACAGCCCACCGCTCCTCGCCGTCTGGCGGCCTACCGACGACGACAACGTCGGCGAGCTGGAGGCACTGAGGTGGAAGAAGAATCTCTGTTTGTATGGGCCTCCAGGCACCGGAAAGTCCTATACGGCGAAGAAGATCGCCGAATCGCTTATTCGCCGCGAAGCGCTGGTGCGGTGGGGGGCTCATACCTACTTTAGTAATGCCACAACCGTTGACAAGATTGTCGGAACCAACATCCACGAACTGCAGTTGCACCCGGGGTGGGACTACTCCAATTTTGTCGTCGGACTAAATCTGCAAGACGGTAAGACCACTTGGAAGAGGGGGAGATCTTCACCGTCTTGGACAAGCTGAAGAATCAGGTGCTCCCTGTCGGCTGCGATCCGCTGCCGATCGTGCTGATACTTGACGAGATTAACCGGACGGATCTCTCAGCGATGCTTGGTGAGCTCTTCAGCCTTCTCGAACGTGATAAGCGGGGTGAGACCCGTAGGCTGCCATCGCATGGTGAGCAGGGTATCGGCGAAATTTCGTTACCCGCCGATCTCTACCTGATCGGCACGATGAACGACATCGACCAGTCAGTCGAGTCGCTGGACTTCGCTCTGCGGCGCAGATTTCTTTGGCGCGCGGTCGGATTCGACAAAGAGTCTCTCGCCGAGATCGTGATGCATCGCTGGAACGCGGAACACGGAAATGTAAGTAAGGTTGTATCCAGGACTACATATGCTGAATTGGAGGAGGAGATTACGGCACTAGGTGAGTGTGCGAGTAACTTGAATGCAGAGATATCGAAGATCCGCGGTTTAGGTACCGAGTTTGAGATCGGTCATACGTATTTCGCCGAAATTACTGAGTTCTTAATACTTTGGCTGGGAACACTTAACAAGAAACCGAATTCCGGCACCTACCTGTGGACGCCGAAGAATGAGCCACGCCCTTCATTGAGAGGTTTATGGAACTTGAGTCTCCGGCCGTTGTTAGAGCAGTACTTGGCCAGTGTCGAAGATCGGGACCAGGAGATGGAACGCCTCGAGAGAGCGTTCCTCACCAGGCCATGACTCAGAGAATCATCGAATTCCTCGATCTCGACGGACCGAGGACCGTCCTAACCGCCGAAGACGACATGTGGCTTGCCGACCTTGCAAAGGTGGCACACCCGGACGCTTTCGTAGTGCCATTCGCTCACCGCCACCCGGACGAGATTCCAGGATCGGTTATCGAACGGTTCGGTTCGGGTTGGCGTGCTGGCCGCTACATCGGGCAACTCCGAAGAGGTAATCGGGTCCTCACGATCAACCCACGATTGGGAATCGACACGATCGGTAGGTGGATGACTGGGGTCACGGGCGTCGTTGCGATCAAGCAGACGGCATCGCTGGGGGAGTCGCCCGATCTGCTGGTTGCGCCTGTTATAGCAAGGCTGTGGGCTAACTCGGTTACTCAGTCGTCGCAGCACGGTCTGCCGACGTTTCGACGCGAAGTCGATGCCTCCGGGACGACAGTCAAAGGGCGTATCAACGGGAAGCGCACGGCTGGTTTCGCGGCCCGCGGTGTCGCGTCGGTTGCCTGGACGGAGCGTCAAAAGTCGTTGGATAACTCCGTAAGCCGGTCGATCGTGGCTGCGGATAATGTGCTGGGCGGTCTTCTCGATTCGTGGGCACCCGACTGGAGAGGGCCCCGGGTGGAGGAAATCGTGATGCGTTTGCGCCACAGCACCGGCAATCGCCCTCGTCTACCAAAACGACGCCAGCTAGATAGTGTGCGATACACGCCGATCCGCCTGCCCTTCAAGCAAACAGCTGAACTATCTTGGCGTATAGCTCATTTCGGAGGCATTCAGAACACTCCCGCGGGAGACAGCATCGAAGGCATGCTGATCGACGTTGCAGAACTATGGGAGCTATTCGTCCTCGCCTGCGCACGGGAGGCCTTCGCGAGCGAGACGGTGGCACACGGCAACCTCGGAGGTGACAAGTCGTATTTCTTGCGATCGACTCGAAACGGTACGTTCGGCCTCGGCCGGTTGCTCCCAGACATAACCGTCGGTCCAGCCAGCAGCCCATTGGCTATCATCGATGCGAAATACAAGCGATTGACGAACGACCGGCGAGATCCCGATCGAGGGGACCTTTACCAGCTAGCTGCCTACCTAGCGACAAACTCGAAGGCAGGGCTCCCACCACCTCTTGGGCTTCTCGCTTATCCAGCAACATCTGAGATGGATCTAGACGTTCGAGCAGAGGCCCTCGGACCGTGGAAGACATCGCAGGGCAACATCGTGCATTTCATGCGGCTACCGACAGAGCAGACCCTCTGTGCGGCAGCGTTGAGGGCAATCGTCGGTCCGTTCTCTCGGGGATAAGGCTCCCCCGGTCGGTAGAAACCGTGATGGCTGGATGGTTAGTTCCGCTAGGAGGATGGTGTTCGCACGTCACCAAAGCGTCGGTCGTCTTCGGCCGTGCGTGGGGAATGGCAGCCGAGAGACCGTCGCGAGGATCATTGCCAGGCGCGCGTCGTGAGGGATCGCTCTTACAGTTCTCGCGTCCTTACCGTCAGCGAAGAACCTGAGGCCGATACGATGACCCAGGGGCGACGAGGAGGCTGATGACGTGAAGTTCAAGTGGGTGTCTCCCTCGCAGCCGCCACGTCCCGTCCCGAAGCCGTTCGTCGCAACTCCAACACCGGCGAGATCGGCACGCGGTGTCGCGCCGCCCCCGGCTTCCGTCAAACCCGGAGCTCGGGTAGGCCCGGTCACGGCTGGCCCGACAGCAAGCACAGCAGATATTCCGAAACTTGAAGGTGATGCGGCGAAAGCGGTGGCGCACCGTGGGAGCCACATCCAGATCATCGCGGCGGCCGGCTCCGGCAAGACGGAGGTCGTATCGCAGCGGGTGGCTTCCCTCCTTGCTGACGGCGAGCCCCCAGAGTCGATTGTCGCGTTCACGTTTACGGAAAAGGCGGCCGCGGAGCTGAAGGACCGCATTCGGGAGCGGGTGACAGCCCGAATGGGTGCTGCTGCAACTGATCAACTCGGGCGTCTGTTCGTCGGCACGATTCACGCGTACTGCTTTCGCATGCTGCAGACCTACGTCCCGCGATACGAGACCTACACGCCGCTCGATGCGAACCAGCTGACCAACTTCCTGTATCAACAGAATCGTCTGATCGGAATCAAGGACCTCGCGCCAACCGACGGCACGTTCAAGAACATCGACAGGTTCCAGCGGGGCATCGACGTCATCGAGAACGAGCTGATCGACGTTGCCACGCTCCCGGCGGGCGGCTTCAAGGACGCCGTGCTGGCGTACTACGCCGCTCTCGACCGCTACCAGTTCATGTCGTTCGGGACCCAGATTGTGCGGGCTGTCGAGGCACTCGCCGACCCAACGGTGCATTCCGCGGTCAGCGCCCCACTGCGGCACTTGATCGTCGACGAGTACCAGGACGTCAACCCAGCTCAAGAACGGCTCGTCGAACTGCTCGCGAAGCCAAACGGCAACGCTGACGTTGTGGTGGTCGGTGATGACGACCAAGCGATCTACCAGTGGCGCGGTTCATCCGTGCAGAACATAGTCACCTTCGCCGACAGGTATCCGAACGTGGCTCAGTTCAAGCTCCTCACCAACCGTCGTTCGCGGCCAGGCATCGTCGAGGTCGCGAACCTTTTCGCGCAGACAATCTCCGACCGGATAGAAAAGCAAATGCTCCCGCACCGAATGGCGGACGGCCCGAGTGTCGCGTTCGTTCGCGACCCAGGAGACGAGACCGACGCCGCGAGCGAGATCGCGCGGCAGATCCGCGACTTTCACTCGGGCGGACTCGCATATCGCGACATTGCGATTCTCGTGCGGGGTCGGTCGTCGTACCCGGCGATCATGGACGCCCTCGAGAAGGCCGGAATCCCTGTACAGGCAGGCGGACGATCA
Source organism: Gordonia rubripertincta (assembly GCF_038024875.1). Taxonomy (NCBI): domain Bacteria; kingdom Bacillati; phylum Actinomycetota; class Actinomycetes; order Mycobacteriales; family Gordoniaceae; genus Gordonia; species Gordonia rubripertincta. Next base: position 4,062,085 of record NZ_CP136136.1, on the reverse strand, counting down.
GGCCTGTTCGCGCAGCCGGAGCCTCGAGTGTTCGGCGAGACGTACGCCTGGATCGGGGATATCGGCTGGCGGCCGGCACAGTACGCGCAGTCAGAGATCATCACGCTGGAACGATTGCTCGACAACTACACCACGACGTTCGGCCTGTCTGTCAATCAGCGGTCGGCGCTGTCGGTCCACCTCGAGGTGTGGAAGAAGAAAGCCTGTGACAGCGACTTCAACGAGAGTCTCGTTCGTGACTTTTATGGCCTGATGGAGTTGCTCGGTGTGAATGCGTGGGATCTCTCCGACGAGACGACGCGCAACCGCCTCGGGACAATTGCGCGCTTCACGACGGTTCTCGCCGACTACGAGGGCGTCAGCTGGCGAGCGCGCAAAGACCCGAACACTCCGGGGGAACAGGTCGGTGGCCGAAGCGGCGGGCTGTGGTTCTACAAGAACCTCGCGATTCTGCTCACCAACTATGCAGTGGGAAGCTATGACGACTTCGCTGGCGAGGAAGGGCACCTGGACGACGGTGTCGCACTCGGCACTGTGCACGGGTCGAAGGGTCTCGAATGGCCGGTCGTGTTCTTGCCGTCTCTCGTGAAGACCCGCTTTCCATCGAGCCGCAACGGCCGCGCGCAAGACTTCCCCCAAGATTTGCTCGGTCGCTTCGACCGGCAACGGTACGAAGGCACCGACGACGACGAGCGGCGCCTGTTCTACGTCGCGATCACGCGCGCTCGCGACGCGGTACTTCTGTCCAGTTTTTCGTTGACAGGAGCCGGCAAGAATCGCAACGCCTCTCCGTACTATGACGAGGTTGCAAACGCCTACGCCAAGGCCGGCGTCCCGACGTCGGTGACTGGCAAGGGAACTGCGTCGGAGACCGACCTCACGATCACGTATAGCGAACTCGCACTGTACGACACGTGCCCGCGCAGCTACTTACTCAAGAACGAGCTCGGGTTCATGCCGACGATTCAGCAGGAACTCGGTTACGGCAACGCCGTGCACCACACGATGCGCGTTCTAGCGGAGCGTACACAGGCGACTGGCGTGGTGCCGACACGACAGCAGATAGACCAGCTGCTCAACTCTGAATTCTTCCTTCCTTACGCGAACAAGGCCGGCCACAAGCAAATGCGTGACAAGGCGCGCCAACTTGTGATGAGGTACGTCAGCGAGTACTCGTCAGACCTGTTACGTACCTGGGCGACCGAGCGACCGTTCGAGCTTTACCTGGATGGCGCAGTGATCTCGGGCCGCGCCGACGTCATCTACGACAACGAGGACGGCAAGATCGGGCGTCTCGCGATCGTTGATTACAAGACGTCCACGGGTGGGCAGATCGACCCTCTCCAGTTGCAGATCTACACCGAAGCGGGACGTCGAGAAGGCCTCGACGTCAGCGCCGCGTTCATTCAGGATCTCGGAACCGAGAAGCGATACGACGTCCAGGTCGACGCGAACTCGATCGGCAAAGCCGAAGAACTGATCATCGCTACAGCGGACAGCCTGCGCCGCCGCGAGTTTGAGCCGAAACCAGACCGACAAAAGTGCAGGCAGTGCGACGTGCGCAACGTCTGCTCGGCCGCCGCGAAATCGTGATCATCTGCTGAATACCTTCGAGTTTCGTTCCGCAGCGGCACAACAGCCCAGACTGAGACTCAGCGCTAAACCTTGTTATCGGCATAGTAGTTGCTAGCCAGCTGGGAGCTGTAAAACCAATCGACAGAACGGCCGCCGGCCTTGATGGTCGCGCGCACGTCATCGTCCTGCAGGTCCAGCATCTTCATCACGCCACCGACTTTGCTCAGTGCTTCGATTCGATGAAACGCGGACCCGTGCTCCTCGGCGAACGTTGCTAGGGCCTGAAGCTTGACCAATGAGTCATCGAGGTAGTGACCGTGAGGGTCGATGATCGAGGCCTTCGCTTCGCCATCAATATCGTGAAAGAAGACGAAGTCCGGGTGCATCGATCGCCAATTTCCCGTCGTCTCATCGCGATACGCGATCCCGAGTGAGTCGGCCGTCTGACGCGGAGGATTTCGATACCAGCCAAGAGCACCATCGCGCGCGATCTCGTGCTTGACGATCTCGGCTTCCCACTCGTTCAACTTCGTGATCGGCGCGTCGCCGTTCTCGTCCGACATGAGGTGCAACTTGACCAACTCGGCGCGGAGGAGCTGTTTATCTTCGTTCTCCTCGACGTAGTCTTCGATGCGGGTTCGTGGTCTACCGAGGGGTTCGATTTGAGGCGTCGCTGCGAGAGCGTTGATGTCGCGGTATTCCTGCCGACGATCGTCTGGCAATTTCAGGATGGCGTCGTCGTGTTCGTCAAACAAATCGGCCGCGATCTGATCGGACTTCTTGTCGACCGCTTCCCGTATCTCCGGCACGCAGGCGAGAGCTGCGGTTCGAACGAATGCTTCGCGTAGCGCGTCGTCGCTGTCATCTTCGGTCGTCAGGTGGTCGACGTAGCCGTGCGCGATATCGGCGCCAAACGCTTTGCGAGCGTCCTCGAACGCAGCGCGAATGGCCCGTTCGTCCGCCACCTCGACGATGTCGGCGTATTCAACGCTCTTGGCACCGAACTTCGCCGAGATCTCCTGCAGCCGCACAGCTAAGACTTCAGCAATCGCCGCCTCTACTTTGCTTCGATACGACACAGCCGCCTCATCGAGCAACGCATGGACCTGGCTAGACACCTCGGCCAGCGCTCCGTGCCGCACACCATCGGTTGATAGGGAAAGTGCGAGAGTAGCAAGTCGTTTCACGGGAGACGTCCCACGCTGCGGGATCGTCATCGACGGTAGGTTGTCCCACACGCGCCAAACCGTCTCCGGGACCGACTTGTTTGGCGTCATAAGGCACTCGTCGCGGACTATCCTCCTGGTAGGTTCGGGGACACCGTCGATCTGGGCGGTCAGCAGCCTTACTACATCACCGGCGGTCTTTCGGTCGAAGAACGGCAACAGGCAGTCGACCGAGTTAAGTTCGTCGTCGCCCGGAACTCGGCGGGCGAGGGGTGTGCGCACCATCCGGCCTAGCAACTGCTGGATGTGGTCGTGATCTTTCGCAGGACGAAATGACACCAATACCTCGGCACGGGGACAGTCCCATCCAGTGGAGATTGCGTCCTTTGCGATGAGTACTCGGACGTCGGGGCGATCTTCGACCAGTTGCGGCTCAATCCAATGGACTTGGTGAGCCCCGAATGTCTGCATCGCGTGCTTGTCAAAGACGTGTCGGATCGAAGATGAGCCTAGCTCGGGCATGACGTCGAAGATGACGTCGAGTGCCTCACCGATCTTATCGTGATCTGGTGTGTTGGGAGCCTGTAGGACCATCAAAGGCTTGACGACGTCGGGCAATCCCTGCGTCTCGCAGTAGATCTGCCACCGCTCGGACGAGTGTCTGAGCTTCCTCGCGCCACGACGAACCAAAACCATGTCGATGGCTTGCGCCTCAGCTGGAATGTCGACCTTGACGACATCCTTGACGAGTCCCGACTCCTGCACCTGGAAACCGTCTACCTGTACCGGAGGAAGGTAGCGGCGGTCGCCCGAGACATCCGCGTCGTCCATCGCCTCCCGGAAATCGCCAATTGTGGCAGAGATTCCCCAGACAATTGGTACCGGCGGATACCCTGCATGCCCATTGATCAGCTTTTGGACGATCGTGGACTTGTCTCTTGTTGCTTTAGTACCGAACCCTCGGTGCGCCTCGTCCACAATCAGATACAGAGTCAGGTCCGGATCATCGATAGTGTTGGCAATGGTCTGCCAAATCGTGTAGCCCTGCGTGTCCGGCTGGACGGACGGTTGCATGCCGTCCAACATGTACTCCTCCGCAACGGTCTGGTGACCACGCGTGAGAAGTGAGGACTTCGACAGCTTCTGCGTGTTGAGAAAATACACTTTCCCGGCTTCGAGCTTCGGCCGTGAGAACGGAGGCTCAATCGTTACAAGATCAGTCGAGACTACCCTGTCGGACGCCTCCATGATGCGAAAGCGTGTCTGCTCATTAAGATTTGGTTGGTCCGAGAACCAGATGACGACGGCGCCGTCGTCCGGTTCGAGGTCATAGTCGTCGTTGCCGTAGAACAACGATTCGATCACTGCCGCCGCGATGACAGTTTTTCCGGCGCCGGTGGTTGCAGACAGAGACACCGAGGTCGGGCTTGTCTCCCGCTCGTTGATCGTCTTAGCACGCTCGAGAGCCGCTAGCATGTCTTCGAGCGCTGTGCGCTGATACGGCTTCAGTGTGAACTTCAACGTGCGGCCCTCCCCGCTTCGATCTCGAAGTTGCGGAGGTAGGTGGAGTATAGGCGAATAGGTTCCACGTGTTCTGGCAGCTGTCGAACCATCGCCTCGAAGAGCCGATCCTCGTCGGTCACAATGAACGCGTGGGTTAGACCTTCCTGTGCTTCGATCGCCTTGATAAACGGCTCACTTAGATCGAGGTCCGCTAACACACCGTACGTGTCGGAAACATCCCATCCAGCCGCGATGTCGTCGATGCGCCGCCCTCGTGACCCAGCTCGAAGCCAAAGGAAGGGAGCGATCTTGGCGAATTCACGGTTGGACGCTACGCGCATCGCTGATTCGTACGTGAGGGTGAAGAACTCGACGTTCTCTTCAAAGCCTTCAGATATCGGGAACTCGTCAGTGTACTTGTAGTCGCCAACGATCCGTTCGCCAGCGGGTGTCGTCCCAGTGACACAAGCTGCGATGCGTGGCTTAGTAATATAGTCACAGATTCCCCATTGTTCCCATTTAGGGTCGCCGGGTCGAAGTCCCTTTTCGCGAAGTCCGCGCTGCTCCTCTGCGGATACCTCGTTGTTAGTTACGGAGACGCACTGGCGGGCACCACCGTCCTGCCTATTTAACCGCATAATTGCATGCGCGGTAGTTCCAGATCCTGAAAAGAAATCTAGAACAATAGCGTCCTTTTTGTGTCCGACAGCGAATCTTATGGCATCCTCAACCGCGTACAGTGACTTTGGATATGGAAATTTTCTGTCTCCGAGGAGGGTCTTGACGATTGAAGTGCCGTGTCCGGAGGTGGAATGTGACGATTGGTTCCAAACTGTGAGCGGTGACCGTAGGCTTGAGCGCATCTCCAACTCGACAGCTCCATCTGAGTCACGGCCGGTTATTAGTAGGTCGCCAGATTCGATTGCTGCCAGTTGGCCTTCCATAAGGTAGTAAGGAGTTCTTCCGCCGCCATTCTTTGAACCAAACTTAACGTAGCCCTTTCGGTAGTACTCGTTGAACTTCGGCTGACTGAGAGACCAACGGCCGTCCTTCCCGTTCTTCTGGATAGGCCAGAGGACTGACATGCCGTCCGGAATTGTCACCGACTCTATCGGGGTGCCGTCTGGTATTGGATCGCCAGCAAAGCGGAAAGCGAGGGTCTCGGAATCAAAGAAAAGGGGGTAGAACATATTGAATCGGCCAGTTGTCTGACCGGTTGATGCTAGGCGGAGGAGGCTTTTCCAGCGGATCTTCTTTCCATCCTCCGGCTCGGGTTGATTGAGCATATCCGAGTTCCATGGCGAGATTTCTCCATCACCGAAGCGGACATAGTAGATGTACTCTTCACTTCTGGAGAACTCGCCGCGTCGCGCGTTACCTTTGCGATTTATAACCGTAGTTATCATTTGTGTTCGCCCGTCGGGGTAGATCTGCTCAAGCAAGAGGCCTAGCCTCATGTATTCTTTTTCGTCGATTGTGACAATCAACATGGAGTCTGCCGGATTGAGGAGCTCTCTCGCTACGAGGAGGCGGCGCTCGATGAACGCAAGCCATTTCGAATGACGGTAGTGGTCATCGCTTTCGACATAGTCATTGTTATATTTCCAGTCCTTCGCGCCGGTATTGTAAGGCGGATCAATATAGATACAATCAACTTTTCCTCGATGGGTAAATAGGAGCGCCTGAAGGGCATGATAGTTTTCGGAGTTAATTACCGTGTGGAAAGGTTTATGTCCGCCGCGCTCAACTTTCCCCGTCGAGACTAGTCCGGGGTAGATCGGGTCTCGGAACTCTGCGACGACGACAAGGTCGTCAACGATTACGGACCACGTCTCCTCATCGTTGTCAACGGCGAGGACATCAGCCCACCGGTCTCCGTCCTCCGAGTAGACCTTCGTGACCCGGTACAGTCGCTCGTCCTCCTTTTTCGGCACGTCGCCACGCGCCGGGAGGATCCGAACCTTGTCGTTCTTCCGGACCGGCCGGCCCGGAAGCTCGACAGCCTCGGGAGTGTGTCGTTCGAAGTTCAATCCGAACGCCCGGCGGTCTGCGAGCGCATCCGTTTCGCGTCGAAGATCTTTGGCGAGTTGGGGATCAGTGTTGGCGACTTGGCGGAGGAGGTCGTTGAGGCGTGACACGTGTCGATTCTTTCCTACTGGTTCCGAGGGGCTAAGACGGGCCAGGCTAGAAGCCCGGATGCGGCCGGACAGCAACGAAGGACGGTGGGCACTGACCGCTGGCGGCCGTTCAAATCACACGCTCTAGACGGGGTCGTTTGAGTTCCAGCATTGCTTTCATCTGCCAGACGGCGCTCATCCGTGCTCCGATACGTCGATTGCACTCCGTGCGAATGTTGCAAGGATTCGTGCGTGTGTCTGCCGCGGCAGTTGACGAGTACCTGGTTCACCGAACGGTGTGCCGGGCCGGGCCGGCGCCCCGGCCAGGAGGTCATCGAGACCGGGGCGAGCCAGCATGAGGAGCCCGTGCGTCGCGCGGGTACATGCGACCGCGAGACGGCCGAACGCAGAGTTGAACGCGTCCAGCTCCGCCGCGCCGTTCAATGGGTGCACCGCGATCGTGATGCCGTTCGTCTGTCCCTGCCAAGAATCCACAGTGGAAGCGACGATGTCACGGTCGGTCAAGTTGTACCGTTCTTGAAGCCGCAGAACGACTTCGGCTGCGTCGTCGACGGATTGATTACGCGTTGCCAAAATTGTGATCATAGGATCCGAATGAGGGTCGCGCAGATTCACCGTCTCCCATCCTCCCGTAGGCCTACCTGAGACGTCCCGGTCATACACCGCGGACGTCAGCGTCGGCTCGGCAGCGAGAAACTCGTCGAGTAAGGCCTCGAGGAAGGTCATTAGCGGCAAGTCGATGTCGGCTGCTTCCGCTTCGGGTAATCCGCCAACCTCGAGCAAAGTTGGCACACCCGTGCCGACTTGCCTCCAGATTTCGGCCGCGCCGTCGTCCATCGGTCCGAAATCGATCGATCGGTCGCCTGGAGCCGCGACACAGTCGAGCGAGCCCTCCCATTCGGGGTAGAAGGCGCGCCAAAGTGCGAGGTGGCCGGCCGCTGGGCGCCACACCGTTGGGAGTTCACGCGACCACGTGCGGGCATCGTCGTCGTACTCGGTCGGCCACGCGCGGTATGGGTTATAGGCCGGGTCGCCACGCCACGGGTTCTGCCCGATCTCGAGTGGCGGCAACTGTCCGACGTCGCCCACACCAACCCAGATCGGAGCGAGCTTAGTGATCTGATCGAACAGGTGGTGTGCGATCTGCCACGCCTCGTCGACGAACAACACGTCGAACGGGGAATCCGTGTCCGATGCCGAACCGAGGTGATCGAGGAGTCTCTTACGCTCTGAGATTGCGCCGAACCGTGCCACCGTCCCGATCACAACCTGCACGTTCAACGGCAGGTTAGTCGTTGACGTCACGACTGTTGCTGCATCGACAACCTCTTGCGGGATGTCGAGGTACGCATCCTTTCCGGCGAGTAACGCAACAGCGTCCTTCCCAAGGGACTCCGCGAGCGAGACGGCGAGCGGTCGAACTTGTTTGTTCGTAAATGCGGTTATCGCGACTCGATGACCCGGAGCGTGCTGAGTCGCCTCCACGACGAGTCGTTTAAGCGCGTACGACTTGCCCGCACCGGCCGCCGCCTTCAACAAAATCCGTTCGTTCATCGACGTGCCAGACAGCATGGAGGCGAGTTCGACACTGGCCTCGTCGGTGACGTGCTCGTTGAGTACGGCTGCGTCCTCGTGGTGCTTGGCGCTGGTCGCAACGTCAAGCGGTTCCTGGAAGTGGCTCGACTCTTCCACCTGCTGTGCGGTCATTCGACGTCATCCATGGTCTTGTGGGCAGGCGGCGTCTCCGGCACGGTTGCGTACGCGTTCCCCTCAGACGCACCGCTGGCGGCTACCTCGAACGCGTCATCGTCACGCACCGGCGGCCACGTCTCGGGGTTCAGCTCGCCTCGTGCACGTCGTTCCGCGAGCAGGTCGGAGAACTCGGCCTCGCTGATCTCGTGCGAACGGCAGCACCACCTATGGGTCGACGGATCGGACTCGTACGAGTCGAACCGGCAATCGGGCGTAGGCGCCGACGTCGTGTCGGACTTTGGCTTGCACACCGGAAGTTTGCGGTTGCCCGTGAGCTTGTCGAACCAGGCAAAGTCGGCGACAACGAGCGAGTCGCCAACTTCCAGTTGTGGTGTCGTCTGAGGGGTCCACCGCAATATTGTCGGGATGTCTGGGTCGTCCGTCGCAAGGGGGCCGATCGACAGGCCGTCGATCTTGAACTTTCCGCCGGTGGGTGCGTCGAGAGTTACGTCGGTCATCTCCACGCAGGCCATGCCGTTCCGAGTCACCATAATGATCCGCGACCCGTCAACGATCCTCCGGGAATCGACGTCGAGGACGAGCGGCGTAACAGACACGACGGTGGCAGATGCGACGAATCGATTACCGGCATCCGAGGCCATGTCGCGCGCGGTTTGCGGATTACATAAGAGGAGCAACTGAGACGCACACTTTCCGTCGCTCTCGAGCATCGGCACGAGCGAATTCCGCCAGGGACGGTAAGCACGGCCGAAGCGCACGAGGTCCGACGCGTGCAGCGTCAAGCGCCGGCGCCATACCTCTTGCGCGTCAGACTCAACCGCGCGATACGCGGCGCGCAGTGTCGACGGCTCGATAGCTCCCAGAGCGTCCAGAGCGCGTTCAATTGCCCGCGCCTTGTACTGCATCTCCTCGAGAACGAGCCTCTCGTACATCTCGGGGTCAGCCGCCTCGCCTGATCCGGACTTGCCGCGCTTTCCAACTAGAGCCTGGTGAATTGCATCGGACATCGAATTAGTTAGGCGTGCGCCCGGAGTGTGTACGGAATCTTCGATCTCGTCTGCAAACGCCCTGTGATCGATCGGCCCGGACTTCTGTGCTTCGGCCCAGCCGACCAGGTAGTCGAGACGGCCCGCATTGACCGCAGGGCCACCAGCCACGAAGTGGCGCGCGAGTACTTCGCGAGCGTCGATGATGGGACAACGAAGCGAGAACCCGCGCGAGCGGTCGTCCTCGAGAAGGAACGCAATCGCCGTGCGTTCGCCCTCCGTGATCGCTCGCGGAATGGTTGCCGGTTCCCCGTCGTAGGTGAGCGCGGGGCGGCCCTGGTGCTCGTCGTGCTTCCATCGCAAGCGGCTCAGTTCGACTCCAGCTAGGTTGTCCGCGATCGTGACAAGCACGTCGGCAGTCGCCTGGTCGGGCACCACCAGGTGCACCGAGTCGGGCTGGCCGACGCCGGCCGCCCGTTGTTGCTCGCCGATTGCGCTGTTGAGCGACTTCCCGATGATCCGCATCGCTCGACGGCGAGTATCGGACGCTTGCGGGTCGTGGAAGACAGTGAACTGCCAGTCCTTTCGTCCGCTCGCTGTAACTCGTTGCACGCCGATTCCGTGGAGGCCGATCGCTGCAGCGTCCGACTTCGCGAGGACTACGTTGATCGTGCCCGGCTTACCGGCCTGGTCGACGCGAAGCTGGCCGGAATGCTGTGCCATCCCGCTCAGCGTTGCCTTGATGTTCGCCGCCGTCGACGCGGGCACGCGACCGACATCCGTCACACCGTCGACGAGGCCGAGGGCTGCGTTTCGAAGCCGCCGGGCTATGCCCAGTTCGATAAGCAAATCGCCAGCTGCAGTCGAGCGACGTAGCTCGTCGCGGCAGTAGGTGAAGAGCGTGCAAGTCGGGCACGAGGCCGGGTCGAAGGCGGCTTGGAGGTGCTCGACATATGGCTTGACGTCTTGCCCAGCGGCATAGCAGGACTGGGCCGCTTCACGTCGGCGCTCGTCGATGCGGAGGTTGACCTCCTCGGCGTAGTCATGGAGGTTCTCGACTATCGCCTCCGGTTGGAGGAACGCGTTGCGCGGCACGGCAAGTACCCCGAAAGTGTGGACGGACATGCCGACTGGCAGCCGAGACCACGCGCGTGCGGATTCTGCGCCGACAGCCACCTGAAGGAAGCCCTTGAGCATTCGCGCGTCGTCGATTCGCGAGCGAACCCGCTCGTAATCCTTTGCATCGCCCATAACCAGCCACGACGCGGTCGGGTCGTCGATAGATGGCGCGACGACAGCGAAATCGGGCTTCACATCGGTAGCGTCGTGCTCTTCGAAGCCGACGAATGGGACCGCGAGTTGGTAGACGAGGGTCACGGACTGTTCGTTTACGGCACGCTCGTGCGCTGCGACGAGCACCTTCGCGGTGGTGTCAGGGTTGGAGTGCGCGTCGACCGTGACCACTTCCTTCGGTCGGTCGAGGTAAAGCGCACCTACAGTCCGTGTGGCGATTCGTCCGGCGAAGTCCTCGTTGCGCACCAGCCGCTCGAATGTCATCGCGCGCATCCACCGTGCCTGCGGGATCGCGCCGGAGGCGTCGTCAAACCCGACTGCAGTAGCGAGATTGCGGCGAGTCAAGCCTGTGATCAGCGGATCGGTGCCGCGGAAGCGGGCACACGCGGCGTGAGACGAGGACGCGACGGCACTCGACCCTCCGCCGACAACTTGCAACGCCATTAGTTCAATCTTTCATCTTCGAGTCTGTCCGTTCGCCCGTACGCAGAAGTTACGTCGACAGGAAGCTAACCGATCGTTACGACAATCGTGAGCATTTGCGTGTCGGGTCGGAGGGATGTCCGAACCGCCGGGTGCTCGAACCAATTCTGTCGGCGTCAGCCACTATCGTGGACACCGTCATCCGCTACGGCCCGACAGACGCGTCATCGTGACAAGGCTCCAACCCGTGCGGGAAGTTCGTCGTGTCTTCCTGGAGCCGCATGTCTCTGTTTCGAGCTTCGGTGTTGGGCGTTCGCGCCCAGATCACCGCTAACACTCTGATCCCTAAGTTGACCGAGCAACATTTCTTCGAGTACGGCTACCACGCGTCGAAGGCCGAAGTGCGCTCATGGGAGCGCAGCGTCGCAGTACTGGTCAGCGACCTCGAAGACGCCGGGTTGGACCAGGCTGAGCTACTTCTCGAGTACCGGCTGCCGCTGACTAGCAAACGTGCCGACGTCGTTGTGTGCGGTGTTCATCCGAACACCGGCGAGGCCTCTTATATCGTGGTCGAGCTAAAGCAGTGGACGACTGCGACTCGACTGGACGGTACGGAGGACGTCGTCCTCTACGACGGCGACCGCGAACGTCTACACCCGGTGGAACAGGTCAGTCGCTACTGTTCTCACATCGCGGATTTTATTGCCGCCCTGGGCGGTAGTTCAGAGCAACTCGCGGGTGTCGCTTACCTGCACAATGCGACCGATGACGGTGTTCGATCGTTGTGGGGTTACCCCGAGTCTCAGACAGGCCGAATGTTCACGGGTCAGCGGCGCAGTGAGTTGATTGACTTCCTCCGCTCGCGCATTGCCGACAAGCCCGGTGCCGATGCGGCCGACCAGTTGATGGCGTCTGCGATTCGACCGAGTAAACAGTTGATGGCTCTGGCCGCCGACGAGGTGCAACGTCGAGAGCAGTTCGTACTTCTCGACGAACAGAAGATCGCTCATTCCCTCGTGATGCGTGCCGTTCAGGCGGCCGCCCGACAGAACACGAAAGAGGTGATCGTCGTCGTCGGCGGGCCCGGCTCGGGAAAGTCGGTCATCGCGTTGAGCTTGCTCGGCGAACTCGCACGTCAGGGCCGGACTGCAGTGCATGCCACTGGGTCGTCCGCCTTCACAAAGACTCTCCGCAAGGTCGCCGGTGCTCGAGCGCCGCGAGTCCAGAAGCTTTTCACCTACTACAACAACTTCATCAACTTTGAACCGAACGATCTAGAAGTCCTCATTTGCGATGAAGCGCACCGCATTCGCGAGACCTCGACCAACCGGTTCACTCGCGCGATCAATCGCACTGGTCGCCCACAAGTCGAAGAGTTGATCGACGCGGCGCGCGTACCCGTGTTCCTGCTTGACGAGGATCAAATCGTCAAACCGTCGGAGCGCGGCAGCGTCGATGAAATCCGACGAGCGGCCGAGCGAATGGGATGCACCATAAAGACCATTCGATTGGACGGCCAGTTCCGGTGCGGTGGTAGCCAAGCGTACGACTACTGGGTTCGAAGGCTTCTTGAACTCAAACCAGGCGGACCGATTCCGTGGGAGGGAGACGAGGCCTTCGACGTGGCAGTCGACGAGGCGCCATCCGTAGTTGAGAGTCGACTTCAACAAATGCTCGACGACGGCTACTCCGCTCGTATGGTCGCCGGATACTGCTGGAAGTGGAGCACGCCTGAGAAGGGCGAACCGCTCGCGGATGACATCACGATTGGAGGTTGGCGTCGACCCTGGAACAACCCGAAGACCACGAGACACGAGGGTGCACCCAGCCGGGAACTTTGGGCCACCGATCCCGCTGGTTTCGGTCAGATCGGATGCGTCTATACCGCTCAGGGATTCGAGTACGACTACGGCGCAGTCATTTTCGGGCCAGATCTGGTCTGGCGAACGGATCGTTGGGTAGCGCAGCCCGAGAAGAGCTATGACAGGCAGGTCAAGACGGCCGACCGAGCGGCCTTCGACCGAGCCATCCGTAACACCTACAAGGTGCTTCTCACCCGAGGGATGCGCGGCATGCGGATCTACTCGACGGACGCCGAGACGCAGGACATGCTCCGTGCTCTAGTCGAAGGACCGCGGAGTTGACGCGGATTCTCACCACCTATTCGGGTGTCACGCCGGCGGTCCAGGAGAACCTTCGATTCGGAATACAGCATGGCCGCTGGGGACTTCGACGGGAGCCACAGGGCTGGACGAAAGGAATGAGCTTCGACTGGCACGTCATCGGAGCTCGTGCCAGCGGGCTGCGGCGCGGTCCACGGTGCCAGCCGGAAGAGTGGGTGACGAGTGCGGTGGACGTATATCTATTCCGGGTGTTGTCTCCGCTGAGGTGGGAGTCGAGCTGTTTCTGGCCTGACGAGACAGCGGAGTCGGTGTTGAAGTATCCGTTCCGATTCGATACCGAGTTGATCGCGCAGGCCATGCAGGTGCCGACTGCGTACGACGACCCGATGCCGAGAGAAATCTCCGATGGAATTCGTCGGGCATCGAATCCGAAGGCTGAGTCAGTGGTGTCACTGAGCGACGCCAAGTGGTCCAAGATTGTCGCGGAGATCAAGATGCGCTGACAGTAGGCGTCGTGACTTGCGCGGCGGTCAGGAGGTCGTCGAACAGTCTTGGTCCGGTGGCCGTTGAGTTGGGTGGCACGTTCCGCGGAACGCTCATAACGGGCAGATGCCGATCGTCTCGCTGGCGTCGGCCTCGATCAGTGCTTGCAGCCCGCTCGGACCAACTCGGCGGACGCCGCCTCGGCATCGGCGGTGCGGAATGCATCAAGCTGTGAGAGCAAGGCAGAATGGTCGCCGACCCGCTCAGCAACAGCTGCCCTCGCCGCGAAACCCCACCATCCCAGGGCACTTATCGTTTCTTGAAAGGCCCGAATGTGATGCCCCGTTGGCGGCCACAGAATAAATGGGTCACTTGACTGTCCTCTTGGCGTGTCCCCCGTGAACCGGTCCGGTCTGTTTTAGAGTCCTGATTGCCCTGTTGAGGGCAGAGAAGGGACGATGAGGATCATGGCAGGACGCAAGCGCCACTCGGCAGAGGACATTGTGCGCAAGTTGCGCCGGGCTGACGAGTTGGCGGCGCAGGGCAAGACCGGCGAGGAGATCGCCGCCGACCTCGAGGTGTCGGCAGCGACGTTGTACAACTGGCGCCGCCAGTACGGCGGCATGGACGGTGACGCGGCCAAGGAGCTCAAGGAGCTGCGTGAGCAGAACGGCCGGCTCAAGCGGCTGCTCGCCGATGCCGAGTTGGAGAAGGACGCGCTACGGGAGATCGCCAAGGGAAAATTCTGAGCCCAACCGCCAAACGCGCCGCCATCGACATGCTCAAAGACGTGATGAACATGTCAGAACGCAAGGCGTGCAAGGTTGTTGGGCTTGCTCGTTCAGCGTATCGTCAACTGCCGCAAGCGCACACCCCGGCTGACCCGGATGCTGGCCTGCGCCAGCAGCTACGAACCTACGCCCGTCAGAACCCACGCCACGGGTTCCGTCGGGCGTGGGCCTGGCTACGTTTCGACGAAGGCGACACCGTGAACAAGAAGAAGGTCCACCGGCTGTGGAAGGAAGAAGGATTGCAGGTGCGCCGGGCGCCGCGGCGTAAACGGGCCGGCCAGTCGTCGGTGCCGATTGTCACCGCGGACGCACCGAAAGTGGTGTGGGCATTGGACTTTCAGTTCGACTCCACTGTCGACGGACACAAGATCAAGATCGCGTCCATGGTCGATGAACACACCCGGATGTCGCTGCTCAACATTGTGGATCGCTCGATCGCCGCCGACCGGTTGATCGAGGAGTTGAAGAAGACCTTCGCGATCTGGGGTGGCCCACCGAAGGTGCTGCGCATGGACAACGGCCCTGAGTTCATCTCTGAGGCCCTCCAGACGTTCTGTGCAGGGTCGGTGGGGATCTCCTACATTCCGCCTGGCACGCCGTGGAACAACGGGTTCATCGAGTCGTTCAACAACCGGTTGCGCGACGAGTGTTTGAACCGCAACTGCTGGCCCACCCTGTTGGAGGCCCGCGTGGTCATCGAAGACTTCAAAGACGACCACAACCACCGACACCGCCACTCAGCGCTGGGCTACAAGACCCCGGCCGAGTACGCTGCCCGATGCACCCACCAGCACCACCCCGTGGGCTGCGAGATCGACTGACCGACCGCAAGAAAGAACTGGCTCTAGGACCGACTGGACCGGTTATCGGGGACCTGCCACTCTGAACGATCGAATTCAAGGGTGTCCACCACGAGAAGTCTGGATAGGCACCCTGCCGGACGACAGTTACCCGCGCTAACTGTCACGGTCGCCCGCTATTGTGACTCTCGATTATGGCGAGCCGCGACGCCGCGGCCTGAGTTAGTGGGTTTTAGTGGCCAGTCGAGAGAACGACGTCGACCTCAAGGATCGCGTTGGCAGATTGATGCAGTTCCTTCGGGAGATGGTGAAGGCCCGGACACGACCGGTTCTGAAGGTTGATGACCATGAAGAACACCACTGGCTCTTCCCAGGCAGAACACCTCTTCAGGTGGATCGGGCTGCGACGGCAGGAGACGTGGTGGTGCGGGCGCCACGCGTGCATCTGGAGGATCCGCCCGAGCTCCCTCGGGACCTCCTGACCTGGGTCGACGATCCTACTGCCACCGACCGGAGCGAATCCTCGGGCCCCCAATTCCGCGAGACGGGCCAGGATGCTTCGGTCCCCGAATCTGAGGTTGTGCGGGCTCGCGCGAAGTACCTCCGTTGGTACGTTCGGTGGACTGCATGGGCGCAGACGGATCGGCAGCGTCGACCTCACCATGAGCTTTACCAAGCTCTGACCGACATGATGCATGAGCTCACGGCGAGACCTGAGTCGGTGGAGCTTGTCGTCGCGTCCGGACTTCTGTCCCTCCCGTCCAAGCTCGCTGACGGGTCGCGTGTGAATACCCATCTCGTCACGCAGGCAGCGACCATCGAGCGGGACGAAACCACTGGTGACCTTTTGGTGAGGTATGTCGATCTCTCGTCCTGTCGACTGGAAGACAGCGAGCTCCTCACCGGGCTCGAGATCTTCGACCAGTCGGGGAGTCGGACGCTCCTTACGCAACTCAAGGAGTCGAGCTCGCCTCTTGACGAGTCGATCCAGGTGTTTCTCAAGACCTGGGCGGCTCGTGCGCTCGGAATGGAAGTCCCGGTCACCGACGAGCTCGAACCTCCAACCACCACCGGCGAGGTATCGCTCGCCCTCGCCCCCGCTCTGGTCCTGCGGAAGCGTGGCGCGTTTGCGCTGGTCGAGTACTACAACCAGATGATCAGCCAGGCCGAAGAGGTGTCTGCGAAGACGCCACTCGGCCTAGCGCAGCTCGTAACCGCGATCGAGGCTGATGAGCGAGTCGCGTGGCTAGAGTCCACCGGGGCTACCGCGCCGAGCGAACTCGCCGAGGACCCGCTGTTTCCGCTACCCGCCAATGCCGAACAGTCGAAGATCATTGAGCGGCTCGGCGGCGACAGTGGCGTCGTCGTGGAAGGCCCGCCCGGTACGGGTAAGACGCACACAATTGCGAACCTGATGTCCGCGCTCCTTGCGCGCGGACAACGAGTGCTGGTGACGAGTGAGAAGTCACAGGCGCTGCAAGTGCTCCGAGACAAACTGCCGGCGGACATGCAAGAACTGTGCGTGTCCATCACGGACCTGGCCCGCGGCGGTTCCCAGGAACTCAACCGAAGCGTCGCGACGATCGCTGAGCGTAAGACTTCGTTCATTCCCGAGGCGTCCGAACGGACAATCGCCGACCTCACCGACAAGCGCGAGCAAGCGCTGGCGCGTCGATCGACAATCCTCGAGTCGATCCGAGCGTTGCGGGAATCGGAGACGTACCAGCATCCCGAAGTCGCTCCGGGGTACAGTGGGACGCTGGCCGCCATCGTGCGACGGCTGGAGGAGCAGCGTGAGCGACTCGCGTGGCTTCCCGGCCCGCTGTACGACGCGGAACCGCCGCTTGCTCCCGCAGAGTTTCGGGAATTGGTCCGGCTCCTCGAGCTGCAGACGCCTGAGCATGGGACTCGCGCGGAGCAAATGCTGCCGGCACTGGACACCCTGCTGCCTAGTGCTGATCGCATGACGAGCCTCTTCGACGCTGTCCACCGCCCGCGGCTGGAACTTCCCGCTCAGACACAGGATCTTGTCGACATCATCGAGAGTGTCGACAGCGGAACCGCCGAGCAGGTCCTGCTCCAGTGCGGCACGCTCAGGGAAGCGGTCGACATCGTTCGTGCGCTGCCTATGGACTACCAGCAGCTCGCAAACCGCGTGCTCGCAGGTGAGATTGACCATCTGTGGGCGCGGGTCCCAGAACTCGACACCAACGTTCAGGACGCGACCCGGTGCGACCGGGCCGTCGGCAGCGCTGCGGTCGATGCACCTGGCGTGTCACGTAGGGCTCTCCAGACGATAGAGGCATGGCTCGCCCGCTTGCAGGATGGCGCTGAGTGGAAGGGCAGGTTCCGTCGTTCCGCCGAACAGAAGGCATACGACGAACTCGAACTTGGCTGATCGTCGACGGCGATCCGGTGCGTCGAGCCGAGGAGCTCGAGATCATCGTCGCACACCTCAAAGCACTCGACGCAGTCGAATCCGCGCGGCGAACCCTCGCGGATCTGGGCATCCACCTTGCCGTCGACTCCTCTCGTACGGCACAGGTGAACAACCTTGTCATCCTGCGTCGACACCTCGCGGCGATCGAACGCGTGGTGGCAAGCTGCCTCGCGCTTACCGACACCCTCTATCAGAGCACTCGGCGGCATCTGGCCGTCCGAAGCGTCGACGACGCCGACACGCTGTCTCAAGCGGCGTCCGCAATCACATTCGAGCTGCAGCGAAGAGAGGCCCGGCAGGAACTGTCTGCCATCACTGAGGTGCTTGGCAACGCATTCGGGCCCGCGCCGGCGCCCGAAGCTCGTGAGCTCACCGAAAGCGTTCGGATGGCATCCGCTCGTCAATTTGGTGAAGCGGTGAGCGCGTACCTTCATGCGCAGCAACAACAGCGCGAGCACCACGAGTGCCAAGCTCTTGTACAGACTGTGCGAACGGCATCACCGTCGTTGCTCGACGAACTCACGGGGCACCTCGCTGACCCAGGCTTGGGAGTTCGCCTCGACACCATTGCTGAAGCGTGGCACTGGCGTCGTGCGTACGAGTGGGTTCAGCAACAGCGGACTCCCGGGCGGGAGGCGCAGCTCAGCCGTGAACTCGACGCCGCCACATCTGATATCAGCTCTCTCACAGCGCGATTGGCGGCAGAACGTGCGTGGAAGAGTGCTCTCGAGCGCATGAGCGCCACCGAGGTTACCGCGCTTCAGGCCTACCGCGATCACATTCGCAGCATCGGAAAGGGAACCGGCAAGCACGCTGAGAGGTTCCGGCAGGCAGCCCGCATGGCGATGCAAGAGGCGCAAAGTGCGGTGCCGGCGTGGGTCATGCCTACTCAACAGGTACTCGCGTCGATCCCGCCCCAGCCGGGCGCCTTCGACGTCGTCATCGTGGACGAAGCCAGCCAGGTCGACATCACGAATCTCTACCTTCTGTGGCTGGCACCGCGAGTCATCGTCGTCGGCGACGACAAGCAGTGCACGCCAAGCGAAGTCGCTCTCGGTGGCCTCGACGACGTATTCACACGCCTGGACAACTACCTTGGCGACCTACCCGACCACGTGCGAAATACGTTCACGCCGCGGTCGAGTCTCTTCTCGCTCTTGCGGTCACGCTTTGGCCAGGTGGTCCGTCTCCGGGAGCACTTCCGGTCGATGCCGGAGATCATCAGCTGGTCAAGCAACCAGTTCTATCGGGACGCTCCGCTGGTGCCGGTCCGGCAGTTCGGTTCCGACCGCCTGCCACCGCTGAAGAGTACGTACGTCTCCGGTGCGACCGTCACCGGCAAGAACGCCACACTCGCCAACAAGGCCGAGGCAGTGGCTATCGCCGACCAGGTTCGTTCCTGCCTCGACGACCAGCAGTACGACGGGAAGACGATGGGAGTCGTCGTCCTGCAAGGGCAGGCGCAGGTTACTGCGATCCAGAACGCTCTGCGCGGCAACATCTCGGAAGACGAGTGGGAAGAGCGCCGATTCCGAGTCGGAACTCCGCCAGACTTCCAGGGCGATGAACGAGATGTCATCTTCATGTCCATGGTGGTTGCGCCTGACCAGAACTTCCAATCGCTGACACGTACCGAGTTCGAGCAGCGATTCAACGTTGGCGCGTCCCGCGCGAAAGACCAGATGTGGTTGTTCCACTCAGTTACACTGGATCGGTTGCGGACGGGGGACCTCCGCAAGTCGCTCCTGGAGCACATGACTACGCGGACCGTCGCAACAACGGAACCCGTGCCAGAGAACGTCTCGGATGACGTACGAGATCACCGTTTTGACAGTCTGTTTGAGCAGCGAGTCTTCAACGAGATTGTTGCGCGCGGATACCACGTGAATCCCCAAGTCCCAGTCAACAATCGTCGCATCGACCTGGTCGTTACCGGCAGCGCGTCACGGTTGGCAGTCGAATGTGACGGGGATGCGTTCCATACGACACCTGAACAGCTCAGGGACGACCTTGAGCGCGAGATCGAGCTTCGTCGGTGCGGGTGGACCTTCTGGCGGGTGCGGGAATCCGAGTTCTACGCGGATCGCGTGGAAGCGATGGCGTCGCTGTGGGCAGAGCTGGACAGGCTGGACATCAAGCCTGGCGCTCAGTTTCAGGATGAGACGTCTACGGTCTCCACTGTCACTGCCCGGGGAAGCGAGGGTCAGGAGACTGGGTCCGGCGGACCCGCGACCAAACCGGCAACGAACACCGGAACTGAGGAGAACCAGCAGGGCAGTTCAACAGTCTCACCGCCGGTTCGGACTCCGGTGGAAACCGGGCCAAGCGTCGTCAACCTTGGAACCAAGAATAAGTCGCCACAGGCATCCGACTACGTGGTTGGACGTAACGCGCGCGACGACCTCTTACGGAGGGCTGCTGCCGAATCCGAACCGCCTGTTGCGCCGCCTGCACCAGCGCATGGTGCGCTTCACAAGGTTTTGGTCGCTGCGGCATGGGCGACCGTTCCGCTGACGTTGGAGCGGGCCCGCCACATCTCGAAGTTGGGCGACGGCGAGACGCGCGCAGTGTTAAGCGGGCTGGTCGAAGACGGGCAACTCGATGAGATCACCAAAGCCGGAACGGTGCTTTGGGTTCGTTCACATGGGACTAAGCCATGAAACCCCTTCGCGCCTGGCAGAAGGAGGCGCTCGATGAATGGCACAGGAGAGGGCGACGAGCGGTCGTTGAGGCCGTTACCGGGTCAGGAAAGACCGAGGTAGGAATCGCTGCGACGCTGGAGGCGGTAGCTGAAGGTCGTCGTGTGCTCGTTGTCGTTCCTTCACGAGACTTGCTGCGCCAGTGGCATAACCGGCTGATAGCTGCGAGTAGCACGCTGAGAGTCGGACGACGGGGCGACGGCAATCAGGACTCGTTCCGCCGGTACGACGTCATCGTGACGACCGTGCAATCCGCCGTGATGCCCGCCGCGGAACGACCTCCCGCCGGAGCGCTCATTGTCGCTGATGAGGTACATCGCTACGCCGCGGACTCCTTTGCGAACGTCCTGTCCGACTCGTTCGATGATCGACTGGGACTGACGGCGACTCTGGAACGTTCAGATGACGGGATCGACAGAGTCCTTCTGCCGTTCTTCGAAAATGTGATCTCGGGCTGCACGTACCAGCGCGGATACGACGACGGCATTCTCGCGCCGGTCAACGTGGCGTTGGTGCCCGTACCGTTCTCACCCCAAGAGCGTGCGCGCTACGAGAATCTCGACGAGGTGGCGCGCACCGAGCGAAACAATCTCATCTCCAAGTACGGTTGCCGGGCAGAACCTTTCGGTTCATACCTCCAGGATGTGCAGCTACTCGCGAAGGACGAGTTCGGCGGGGACCCCTCTGTCCGGTCCGCGCGGCGATACCTGAAGGCTTTCTCTGATCGCCGCGACCTTCTCGCATCGATCTCGGGCAAGGACGAGGCACTGGCAACCGTGGCACCTGGGCTGGCACGGTCGAGTAGGACGCTTGTGTTTGCCGAGACCAAGTCGGCCGCCGCGTCTGCTGCCGAAACCCTGTTGCAGGAAGGTGTTGCCGCCGCACCATATACGAGCGACCTCAGCAGAAACGATCGGATCGCCCTGCTTCAGAGCTTCAAAGACGGCAGGCTGACAACCCTGGCCGCCCCACGCGTGCTCGATGAAGGCATCGACGTCCCCGAAGCTGATGTCGGGATCGTCCTCGCTGCCAGCCGTACTCGACGTCAGATGATCCAACGAATGGGTCGAGTAATCCGGCCGAAGTCGGATGGACGGGCTGCAGTCTTCCTCATCTTCTACGCCGAAGGCAGTTCCGAGGACCCAAAGCTAGGTGCGCACGGAACCTTCCTCGAGCAGCTGACGGACATCGCACAAAGCATCGAGACCGTCGAGGTACACACTGTGCCGGCACTGCTGAAGGAGTGGCTACCCGAGGCGCGCACCAGCAGCCCATCAACCTCAGATAGTGAGCGAGACATGGCAGTAAACGTGGCTAAGACGGTGGCGCAGAGCGCAGCCGTGGTTCAACAGGTTAGCTCGCACATTCGGAGCGTGGTAGCGAGTGCGGTGCGGTTCAAGCGATCCGAAAGTCTCGACGACATTCTGCGAGCACTCGTCGAGCTTGACCCGGACGAGGCCGAAATCCTGATTTACCGATTCGGACTCGACGGTGACGATCCCCTTGATTACGGCACCATTGCAGCACGTCTCGGGCGAACCTACGACGAGGTGGTGCAACTCGGCGACGACGCACTGGAAAAGCTTCGGCTGCCGAGCGTAGGGGTGCCAGACCAACCTCGCGTTGCGACGCCTGTGGTCGGGGTCGAGACCTTAAGCAAAACGACAGACCTACGTTCGAGCAAACCAACATCCGAGCACAAGGAGGTCACTAAGCGGCAGGAAGGCGAAGCCTTCCGGGTTGAACAGCGGTCACCGAATCGTCCTGGTATTCGAACGATCCAGCTGCCCACGAAGCCGGGGGGCCGACAGGGTGCGCCGGCGAGACGGAACAAGGTCGCCATCTACATGGAGTGCGAGGGTGGCTTCATGCCCGGGGCCCTGTTAGACACCGACGACTGGAGCGTCATCTTGGACGAACCTGCCGCAGGTCGCCGCCGGTTTGAAGACCCGGATGAAGCGGCACGAGCACAGCTCGCCTTCTATGGTGACGAGCGAAGCCAGGTGGACGGTTGGTCGCTGTGGACGGTGAAGGAGTCTGGTCAGCCGATCGCCGCGCTGAAATCAGGACATCACGAGGTGACAGCCTGACGGCACTAAGCTGCCGATGTCGCATCCTGTCCAGCAGCACATCTCCAAGGGTCATCACCTGAGTGCAATACTCGTGCGGGACCTAACGCACGTCATCAAACGACTGGGTGACTGCACCGGCGCAGACGGACGGGACACGATGAAGCCTACGGAAGAGCAGCAGGCCATCATCGACGCTGCAAGACGCGGGGAGAGCCTCGTGATTCAGGCAGGCGCCGGTACCGGGAAAACCACGACGCTAAGACAAGTTTCAGAGTCCGTCCGACGCCCGTCGCTCTACATTGCCTACAACCGTGCAACTGCAGATGAGGCACGAGCCAAATTCCCGCGCCACGTCGAGTCACGAACCATGCATTCGCTCGCCTTCCAGGCTGTCGGTAAAGAGTACGCAGCCCGGCTGAACAGGCCCCGATTGACACTGCAAGATGCTGCCGACATCCTCGCGATAGACCCCGTGACACTGCCTCGAAAAGGGCTCTTTCGTCGGGGTCGCACTATTGACCGGCTCCACGTCGCTCGCCTCGTCCACGAAGCCGTGAATCGCTTCTGTATTAGCGCAGACGAACAGATCTCACTGCGCCACGTGCCAGAAGAACGCTCGCTCTCGAAGGACGAGAACGCCCGGCTCGCCGAACAGATCCTGCCGTTTGCTCAACAAGCATGGGCGGACATAGGTGACGTCGACGGACGACTTCGGTTCACGCACGATCACTACCTGAAGATCTGGGCGCTAAATCATCCGAGACTCCGCGCCGACGTGATCATGCTCGATGAAGCCCAAGACACAAATCCTGTGGTGGCCCAGATCGTCCGCGAGCAGCGCCTGGCACAGCAGATCGTCGTCGGTGACTCGGATCAACAGCTCTATCAGTGGCGCGGCGCCGTGGATGCTCTTGCGGATTGGCCTGCGGATCAAGAGCTATACCTCACACTGTCTTGGAGATTCGGTCGTCCAATCGCCGAAGAAGCCAACAAATGGTTGTGGCTGCTCGACAGTCACAAGAGACTTGAGGGAGCCGCGGCGCATGGGTCACGCGTCGATTCGCTCGCCGCCCCAGACGCGGTTCTCTGCCGGACAAACAGTGGGACAGTTCGACATGCGCTCGAACAACTGAAGACCGGGAAGAAAGTCGCGATCGTCGGAGGCGGTGCAGAGGTGAAGCGCCTTGCAGTCGCCGCAGACGAGCTAAACCGCCGGGGTGCGACGAGTCACCCTGAGCTGTATCTGTTTACGTCCTGGGACCAGGTACGGGAATTCGCTGATGAGCCAGCCGGTGCCGACCTTCGTACTTTCGTCGATCTCGTCGACAAGTACGGAACTGCAGAAATCATCAGGATCGTGGATTCGCTCGTGAGCGAAAACTACGCTGACGTGATCATCTCGACCGCCCACAGAGCGAAGGGGCGTGAATGGGGAGCAGTCCGAATATCTGACGACTTCAACCGATCCACTGCGGACCCAGAAAACGCCGGCAAACTCCGGTCGGTTCCCCACACGGACGCCATGCTCGCGTACGTCGCGGTCACGCGTGCAAGGGAAGCGCTCGACGTGGGCGGACTAGCGTGGATCGACGAGTACAACCCACCCGCATGGACCACGATCAGCGAGCCGGTTCCGCCTCCTGCAGCTTCGCGGTCAGACATCACTCTCGCAGCGTCGCTCGAACGAGAGGACCAACCTCAAGGACTGCCGAAGATCAATGAGACCGCGAGAGGTAGCGCCGTCGAATGGTCGAGTGATCCGGTTCGTACTGCAACGCGCATCAGCGAGTACGACGAGTACACGAAGACAAACATCCTCGCCGGCACCGAGATCGTATGCCCCTCGTATCGGCAATGCCGCCGCGCTGCTATGGGAGATGAATCATCCGAGAGGCAGGATCGTGACTACTACCCAGCACAACTTGGATACATAGGCGAGCACTACGACATACGGGTCAACGGTGTGCCGCGTCGAATCCTAATTGTTGGGATGGAGCGTGGAGAGGGGCCGGCTTGGTTTGATCGGGAGGCTCGAACGCTAGACCACGACCGTGCATTGGTTCCATCGAACAGGAACCCTCACATGAGAGGTGTCGTCAATGCGCTCAGGACTGCCTTCGAGGTAGTCGACGCAGAAACCCCGGAAGAGTACTTGGACCTCGATGCAGGGCCGAGCCATGTGCTCAAATGCTATGCGCTAGTCAACCTGCGCTTGTGTTCTGCGGTAAAGCGGACGGCACGCGGACGGGAATCGGCTCAGGTTGACGAGATGTCAGTGAACTGCGAGGTGCACCTCACAGAGACCGTGAGAATCCTCCAGCCGACCCTCACGATCGTCCAGGGTAAAAGGCTCTCGCCGTACGTGAAGTCAGCGCTCGGCGTCGAGAAGCAGGTGCATGACGAGCTTCCGCTCTACCTTGGCCAGATCGCCGGCACTCGACGTCTCGTGGCGCTGTTTAACCATCCATCAGCAAGTGACCCGCATGGATGGAGTAGTCCGATGTCGGAGTACTTCCGCGAGATTGTCGTACCCACCATTGAGCTAGCGAACACCATCGTTGGTCGGGCATATGCCCGGCGGACGGTGGCGCTCGCGCCCCAGCGTTCAGAAGGGTAAGTCTTCGTCCGAGATGTCGACGTCGTCATCATCGTGCCGGACCTGGCGCTGGATGCCCTCCTCGACAATCGAGACTGCTGGACTTTCGACTGGGCCCAATGCTGCGCTACCTGCTGAGTTAGGCAAGTATGGCAGCCGACCGAGCCACTCCCCGGCCGCATCGTTGTCGACGAGCCCATCATCAATGTGCCCACGGAGACAACGGAAGTAGACGCGACTGAGTTCGGAGTCAACTTGTGACTCTGCTGCCAGCGCATGCATGGCGACGTTCCACAGACCAGTCTCCGTGCACTCTCGACACATCACGACTGGTGCGGCTGGACTCTCAAGCGCGCCCCAGATAGTCGTAAGATCACCAGTGCGCAGTTGCTCCTCAACGAAGTCCGATCCAAGCGTGATCTCAACTCGCGGGTGGAAGTGACCGTTCGCGCAGACCTGCGGGATCTGGTCAGGATCTTCGCCTGTAACGATCTCCCATCGCCATTTAACCGATGCGTCGACCGCTTCATCCGGCGAAGGAAGGTGGGCATCTCGCTCGACGGCAGCTTCCCACAGATCAGAGTGCCGGTTGAGATGCCAAATACTGCCGTTTTCCGTTGTAATAATAAGGATCCACGGACGCGTAGGTTCCTTTGTGCGTCTGGGCTTTTCACCAAATCGTGTACGCACCTCTGCAGCCGTCTCTCCCAAGCCTATATCCACGATCCGCCGAACAACGGAAGCGACTGTGACGCCAAAGGTCTCTGCCAGAGCATCTAGCCTTGGGCTGCTCTCCGTCCACGCCGCCCGAAGCGCAGCGTCACTTTGCACATCCCACAGCGGAAGCCCCGCAGCGTCCAGGTTTTCCTGGAGAGCTTTCATCCAGTCGTACTCGTCTTCGGACAGTCGTTCCTGTGCTTCGTAGTAGCGGTCATCCTTGTTGCGCTGCGACGCGTCTGGACTAGCTCCGCGGATGAGAAATTCGGCGCGTGCTGCAACCGCGCCCGGTGTTCGCTCTAGGATGTCGGCTGTCTCGTCGAGCGACAACGCGTCACGCATTGAGGATACGAGGGTCTCGTAATCATCGAGGTCCCACGATCGTCCGTGGTTCGCAGGAGTATCGGTCATGGTTGCTCACTTTCAGCACGTTCGATCGACGATCGGCGTCAGATGTGCACGGTTGGGGGCAGACGTCAGCTCGCCACCACCGATCCGCTCTCAAATACATCGATCGGCATCGGCCGCCGCAGCTTCCAGGTGATAGCGATCGGCCGTTCGCCGCGGTGGCTGACGTAGTCGGCGTTGCCCAACAGGATGTACGGCTCCGCGCCGAAGTCTCCGTCCGTTCGGTCCCGAACGAATAGGAGAACATTGCACCCGTTGGAGCGCTGCTCGATGTACCGCCGACCCATCTCGGAGTCCTCGGCGGTGTTGTTGGGTGATTCCCAGTGGAAGAGGTCGCGCGAGATCGGATAGTCCCGATACATCGTCGTAGGGCTGAACTCACGATCATTCTTGTGCAGCGTCACAAAGAGTGCACCCGTGTCGTCGTACCAGGTGACACCGCCAGCCTGCCCGCGCGCCTTTCGTTGTAGGTTGGCGAACCCGATTGCCGCGAGTACTTCCTCACGTCGGTAGTGGGTGTGGGTGTAGAGCGGCATGTCGTCCGAATTGTGGTTGATGGCACGCGGGACATGGTCGATCTTCGCCGTGGTGACGTCGAAGAGCTGACCAATCTCAACGCAGAGGGTCCGGTGCGCACGAAGGTAGTGGAAACCGGCGTCGTAGCTAGTGAACCCACCGAGGTCTGACCACAGCGTAAAGAACAGCATTCGAGCGAGAACCTGCTCACGCGGCGACAGGTCCTGATAGGAAGGGGCGTCGGGCTCGACCATCCTGCGGTACAGCGCAATCCGTTCGGGATCGTCTACGTGCGCTAAGGCACGGACTCGCCGTGCCAGCGAGTCCTCGTCTGGACCCGCATCAGTTGTGAGAAGCTGAGCATCCCGCAGGAGCCGTGTCCAAGCTCGAGTGCCGCTGCCTGCGTATATGTCTGACAGCTCGGTGCCTGTGGCGTCGAGGTATTCACCTAGGACCACCGTGTTCGTCTCGCGGACTGACGATACGAGTGCGGCGCGGCGGTTACTTGGTAGCGCCCGCTTGATGGAGTCCAGGACGATCTTCTGAGACTGACGGTCGAGTACGATCCGACTCGCGCCGGGTAGATAGGGGAAGCCTCCAGAGATCTCGTCGAGGAGGTGTTTCCCGCGCACGCCGGTCACTGCGGTGAACCGCGGAGCGAAGTTGAACTCGGCGCGATGGTGACCGATGAAGTCGAGCACCGTGAGTACTGCCTTGTTTCGGCTGCGCCGGAGGCCACGGCCTAGCTGCTGGAGAAACACAGTCGCACTCTGCGTCGGTCGAAGCATCAGCAGAGTGTCGACGTCAGGGATGTCTACGCCCTCGTTAAAGACGTCAACTGCGAACAGACACTTGACGGTCCCGTTTCGGAGATCAGCGAATGCTTGAGCTCGATCTACCCTCGTTGTGTCGGCAGAGATGGCGGTCGCGGGGACTCCCTGCTTCGAAAACGAATGCGCCATGTACTCAGCGTGCGCGATCGATACGCAGAATCCGAGGGCGCGCATGCTCAGAGGGTCCGCTACGTGGTCACGGACGGCGTTGAGTATTAGCCGGGTTCGTGCATCGTTGCCTGTATAGACCTTCTCGAGGTCGCTGACCCGGTAGTCGCCACGTGACCAGACGATGTTGCGGAGGTCGGTGTTGTCTGCAATCCCGAAGTAGTGGAATGGACACAGCAGGTCTTGTTCGAGCGCGTCCCAGAGACGTAGCTCGTACGTCGGTCGGCCACCAAACCAGCCGAGGATGTCGAGGGTGTCGGATCGTTCCGGGGTTGCGGTTAGACCGAGAAGTTCGGCGGAAGCGATCCGAGAGAGAAGCGCCTTGTACGTCTCAGCTGCGGCGTGATGGAACTCGTCCACGACAACCACGTCGAAGTCTGCGGGGTCGAACGTTGGCGTATTCCTGCTGTTCAAAGACTGAATGCTTGCGAAGACGTGCTTCCACTGTGTGGGACGGTGCCCGTCAACGTAGAGCTCGCCGAAGTCCCCGTCGCCCAGTACCTCCCGGTACTTCCGCAAGGATTGTTCCAGGATCTCTTTCCGGTGCGCGACGAACAGCAAGCTCAATGATCTCCCAGCCGACTCGCAGAGTCGCTTGTAGTCGAGCGCCGCGACGACCGTCTTACCCGTCCCGGTCGCCGCAACCACGAGGTTGCGATGCTGATCGTGGACCTCGCGAGCAACCTCCAGCGCTTCAAGGATCCGTTCCTGGTGGGGGTAGGGCTGGACGTCGAGTCCGGAGATCGTGATTGCGTCGGTCGACCGAGTACCTCCGGCCGCGGCCAGCGCCTTGTCCAGCCGGGCACCGTCGACTTCTGGGTCGTAAGGGATGAACGCCGGATCGTTCCAGTAGGTGTCGAACGTGGCCTCGAACTTCCTGACCAGGTTCGGGGTAGCAACGTTGGAGATCCGAACGTTCCATTCGAGCCCGTCGACGAGCGCGGAGCGAGACAAGTTCGAACTGCCAACGTATCCGGTGTCGAAGCCGGAGTTTCGTCGGAAGAGCCAAGCCTTCGCGTGAAGGCGGGTCGATGCGGTTTCGTAGCGAACCCGAACCTCAGCCCCGTAGCGGGACACGAGTTCGTCGAGAGCTCGACGTTCGGTCGCACCACGGTAGGTCGTCGTGATGACCCGCGGCTGGACGCCTCGATCCCGGAGTGCATCTAGCTGGCGTCGGATGACCGCGACACCCGCGAATCTGATAAACGCGCACAACAAGTCGACGCGGTCAGCACTTTCGAGTTCTCGCGCGATTTCGCTCGCCATGTTCGGCTCATCGCGGGTGTTAGTCAGCAGCGCTACCTCGGAAAGCGGTGTCGCCGGTCGCAATGGCGCTGTAGCCCCTGGTGCGTGAACTGAGGTCACAAGGTCGGATCTGACGAGGGCGTCGTCGGATGCGTCATCCAGCGCGGCGATGATCCCGTTGGCGGCGTCGCGACGTTGATCGTCGTGGATGTTTGCGAGGTGTCGTTCGACCGCGATTGCGATGTGCTGTGCGAAGACATGCGGCTCATCGTTCTTTGCTAATGCGGTCTGTTCCGCCTCTAGCTCCGAGGCCGCGATGCGTCGGCGCAGCCTTTCGGTCAGGACGGATTCATAGATACCTGGAACCAACGGATCGTGCACGGGGGCAAGTAGATCACGGTGGGACGACAGTAGCGCCTCTTGTTCGGGCTCAGGTCCCGGTGTGTCAGGAAAGACTCGACGTCAGGGGGCGCTTCAGGCATCGCCAACAAGCGGATTCGTCCAGCTCGTCGCGTTGGGGTGAGCCGCCAAGTTCGAGCACGGTTGAGGTATCTGTCACGGATCTAGCGTGTGTTCGGGTATGGCGAGGTGCGTTCGCGACTAGACTCGCGAACGTTATCCGCCTCGGCCCGACAGACGCGTCGACACGACAAGGCTCCAACCCGAGCGGCGAGTCCGTCGTGTCTTCGTGGAGCTATATTGTCGTCGCTGTACAGGGCCTCCGTGGCCGGGGTGCGCAAGCAGATCACCTCCGAGAGCCTGGTTACTACTCTGTTCGAACAGTTCGCCTACGAGTTCGGATACAACCCGTCACCGGGTGAGGTCCGGTCGTGGGAACGCAGCCTGCAAGTTCTGGTGAGTGACCTCGAGGACGCGGGGCTCGACAAGGTCGAAGTCCTCGTCGAGTACCGCCTGCCACTCACCAGCAAGCGCGCCGACGTCATCTTGTGCGGTGAGCACCCGAAGACCGGTGAATCGTCCTACGTGGTGGTCGAGCTGAAGCAATGGACGAGAGCCTCGCGCTCGGCCGGCACCGACAGCGTCGTCCTCCTTGACGGTGTGCTCGAACGGCTACACCCGGTTGAGCAAGTGAGGCGGTACTGCACCCACATCGCCGACTTCATCGCAGCGCTGGGAGGAAGTACCGAACAGCTCGCCGGAGTCGCGTACCTGCACAACGCGTCGAGGGAGGGAGTCGCCGAGCTCTGGGACTTCGAGCAGGGCGAAACAGGGCGACTGTTCACGGGCGACCGACGAGGCGATTTCATCAGCTTCCTCAAGTCAAAGCTCTCGGCGGCGAACGGGGCTGCCGCGGCTGACCAACTGATGAACTCCGCTGTCCGACCCAGCAAACAGCTGATGGCGCTGGCGGCCGAGGAGGTTCAACATCGTGAACAGTTCGTGCTTCTCGACGAGCAGCAGGTCGCCTATGAGGACGTCATGCGCGCCGTTCGCAACGCTTCTCGAAGCAACACCAAAGAAGTCGTCATCATCAAGGGTGGACCAGGTTCAGGAAAGTCAGTCATCGCGCTCAGCCTTCTCGGTGAATTGTCGCGGCAAGGACGCACGAGTCTGCATGCAACTGGTTCGTCCGCGTTCACTCAGACGCTACGAAAGGTCGCAGGGGCCAGACAGCCTCGCGTGCAGAGGCTCTTCACGTACTACAACCAATTCATCGATGCCGAGCCGAATGGGGTCGACGTGCTTATTTGCGACGAAGCCCACCGCATCCGCGAGACCTCCACGAATCGCTTTACAAAGGCGACCCTCCGTACCGGCCGACCTCAGGTAGAGGAGCTGATTGACTCTGCCCGTGTGCCTGTATTCCTGCTCGACGAATACCAGGTGGTTAAGCCCTCGGAGCGCGGAAGCGTTGCGGAAATTGAAGGTGCTGCAATCCGAATGGGCTGCAAGGTAACCGAGGTCGACCTGGATGGACAGTTCCGTTGTGGCGGCAGTCGCGCCTACGAACACTGGGTGCACCGGCTTCTTGAGCTAGAACCCGGCGGGCCGACCAAGTGGGAGGGTGACGACGCATTCGAGGTCCACGTCGATGACGCCCCGTCGCTCATCGAGACAAGACTGCGTGAACTCCTCGAGGAAGGATTCTCCGCGCGGATCGCAGCCGGCTATTGCTGGGAGTGGAGCGATCCGATCAAGGGAGGCGGATTGGTCGACGACGTCGTGGTCGGCGATTGGAAGCGGCCATGGAATAACAAGAAGGCGACATCCCACGCTGGTGCTCCCGGTACCGCCTTTTGGGCATTCGATCCAGCTGGATTCGACCAAGTGGGATGTGTGTATACGGCGCAAGGCTTCGAGTACGACTACGGCGCCGTGATTTTCGGGCCTGACCTCGTGTGGCGGACGGACCACTGGGAAGCTCGGCCGGAGTTCAGCCATGACAAGCAGGTCAAGAAGGGGCAAGGGCTCTCGTTTGAGAAGGCGATCAAGAATACCTACAAGGTGCTCCTGACACGGGGCATGCGGGGGATGCGTATGTACTCGACTGACCGAGAGACCCAGGATCTATTGCGGTCGCTCGTAGAAGGGCGATGAAGAATGGCCTCAGTTCTGACTACGTATTCAGGCGTTGCCCCTGAGGTCCGGCGCAATCTGCAGTACGGGATCCGCAAGGGTCGGTGGGGGTTACGGAAGGAGCCTGTCGACTGGAAGGCGGGTAGAATATTTGACTGGCACGTCATTGGCGCCGAGGCGAAAGGACTTCGACGGGGTCCGCGATGCCAGCCCGAAGAGTGGGTGACCGCGAAGATCGACGTCTATGTGTTTCGGGTGCTGTCGCCCCTTAAGTTGGAGTCGGGGCCCTTCTGGCCGGATGAGTTGGAAGAATCCACCTCGAAGTACCCGTATCGATTCGACATAGATCTAGTTGCTCGTGCATTCGGTGTCCCAGCGGCTTACGACTCGCCGATACCCACGGGCATCTCGGAAGGCATCCGCCTTGCCGCTTCACGTGCCGAGGCAATCAATCCGGTTGGCGAGGAGCGGTGGGTGAACTTCTTGGACGAAGTTCGCCAGCGACACTGAGACCGGTTATTCGGACAGTCGTTCGGGCGGCCGTCGCTGTGGATCACTAGCCGTCTATTCTGCACCGGCCCGAAGACGCTCGGCGACATCACCGATAGCGCCCTCAAACCGTTCCCGACCGCCCGCAGTGTTCAACCCACGCATAGAACAGTGCGGGATATTGCCGCCCGGTACGTACACGCCAGGCAGGTTGATTCTTGCTCGTTTCCATCCGTCCCGCGCCGCCGCACCGAGCAGGAGCACGATCTCGAGGTTGGGCAGAAGGTCGACCACTTCACGTGTCCAGCGAACGGCCTGAGCCCGTTCACTCGGCGTCGACCCGCCGTTCTTCTCGCCGGCGACAGGGAATGGCACGACATTCCAATGCACGACGTCAGCCCACTCAACGTTGTGTCGCGCGTACGCTTCTCGGCAGTTCCGCGCAGTGTGGTCGTTGTTGTCCAGGCTCAGGAGTCCAGAGCCGGTCGCGGCCTCAGCCTTCGTGGACGGGTTGTCCAACAGCACGAGCATCCGCGCGCGAACACCACCGGCGTCCGGGTCGGCATACGGAACATATCCGTGGGGGAGTCCTTCTGCATCGGCGATGCGGTTCGCCAACTCGTTGAGTGGAGCGACGTGCGGTTCCCAGATTCGAGCATGCTTGTCTCGTACGACAGCAGGGTCTGCGTTACGTCCGTTGACTGCCATGGTCTTTCGCGCTAGCTGTGGTGAGTCGACAGATCACGAGGCGATGGCCGGGAAGACGATGACCGAGCCGTCCTTCTCCTGAAGGATGTCGATCGTCACCTCCGACTGGCGGGTGGTGGGCTGGACCGACTGGCCGAGATCGCGCAGACGACGTGTGGTCTCCAGTAACTTGTCGACCTCGCCGGAAGAGAACACCACGTCCCGGATGCCGTGAGAGCGATCCAGTTCCAATGCCGACAGCCGCAGAACTACCGCTTCAAGGCGCTGTTCGAGCGAGTCGAGACCCCGCTTCTCCGCCTGCAACGTGGTCACGAATCGTTCGAATGGGTTGCCCTCGGACAGTTGAGCATGTTCGACGGCCTGCAGGATCAGCACTCGTTGCTTCATCGCGATGGCCAACTGTGCGAGTTCGACGTGGACATAAAACTCGCTGTCAGCCTTCTCGATGCCCGGGATGAGCTTGGCGAGCTGGTTGAGTTCCACCTTGTCGCTACTCAGGTTGGTGAGTTCCTTTTCCCACTTGGCAATCCGCGACTTTGCGCGCGACAGCGCCTCCTCGATTGCGAACACTGTCGAGTCGAGTCCAAGGCTGGCGCCGATGCGTCCTTCGTCGAGAAGGACCGAAGTGGCCTTGACGATCGCGCCGCGGCACGCCTCTAGGCTGTGCTGCTCTGATTCGAGGTTGTCGGCGATCAGTTTTTCGAGGAGCTCGGTGATCCGCTCCAAGGTCTTCTGTCGCTGCTGGTCGGCGTACGCGCTGACGCCGACTGCCACCGCCATGAGTACGAGCGGTGCGGCGATGGTCAGGGCTCCGGCACCAGCTGCGGCCGCACCTGCGGTGGTGGCCGAGCCGGTCGCGGCGCCGGCTGCCGCTGCCTTGCCTGCACTGACAGGGACGAAGGATGCCTGGGCGGCGATCTTGGATCCGTCTGACAGCGCACTGTGGATGCCGTCTGCGGTCGTCGAGGACGCCATCGGTTTGACGATTCCGGCGGCGAACTGCGACGCAAACTTGGGGGGTACGACCATCGTGTACAGAGTCTCACCGCCGTCGGTGACGACATTAGGGGTCTTCTTCACGAGCTCCGACAGCTGCGTCGCCAGCGGACTGACACCGTGGAGGTGGATGCCCTTCGACCGGTCGAAAGCCTTGGGAACGTCGTGGGCCTCGAGAGTCGTGATCGGGATGTCACTCAGCGCTGCGAGAGCGGTCCGAAGACTGTCGAGCCGCTCGGGAGTGAGTGCGTTATCGCCGATCACCGCGGGTACGTCCGCGCGGTCCGTCGCAATCGTCCACACCGGCACCGTCCTAGGGTTCTTCGACAATCCGCCACCTCCCGCGTTCTGCTACAGAATGAACCGAATGTAGCGGATACGGCCGACATCCGTTCCGTTCGTCCGATCAGGTGACACCAGCTCCAGGAGCGCATGATTCGCGGGCGTTATCGGCTCATGCGACCCAGACCGGCACGAGTCAGACACGGGTTCGACAGTTGGAACAAGGTGTGAGAGGTTGTCGGGAGAGTGCGCTAGCGTCACGAATCGCGACACACCCGCTACCGCAGGCCGATGCACTCACACCGTCCCGCGGTGTAGCCGCCGGTGTCCAGGATCCAGGACGTTCCGTGCTCCGCACGCGGTCAGGAGACGAGGTTTATTTGTTGCCGTCACATAGAGGCTGGGCTCTGGTCGACGTCGAAACGTCCGGCTTGAACGCAAGCCGCGATCGCGTACTGAGCGTCGCAGCCATCGCCGTCGACCGCAATGGACAAACCGAAGCCGAGTACTCGTCGTTTTTTAACCCGGGCTGTGATCCTGGCCCCGTGCACATCCACGGGCTCACGCCTGAGAGGCTCCGAGGCGCGCCCACCTTCGATTCAGCGGTCGTGCAACTACACGAGCTGTTATCCGGCCGAACTCTTGTGGCGCACAACGCGAACTTCGACCACGGATTCCTCGTGGGAGAAGCCAAGCGAGCTGGCGTGACTCTCCCGATCACTCATCGTCTGTGCACGGTAACCCTCACCCGTCGCCTGCAGCTCGATGTGCCCAACGCTCAGCTCGCGACGCTTGCCCGTCACTGGCAGATACCGCAGCGCGACGCCCATAATGCGGTTGACGACGTTCGGGTGCTCCTTGAAGTCTTTCGTCGCAGCCTCGATCTCGCGAACAACCTCGGCTTACAAGTTCCGGTCGTCGCGTGCGGTTCCACCACGCGTGCTTACCCGGGCAACGTGACCCGCGTGCCGTGCCCATGGACTGACCCTGGTCGGTTCGACGCCGGTGTCGGACTGGTCCAAGGCACCAAGGTCGTCATCACCGGATCAACCTCGCTGCCCCGTCTCGAGCTGGCTCGACGGTTGACCGACGCAGGCCTCGACGTGATGAACGGCGTCAGTGGGAAGACCGGTCTGCTGATCGCCAACACCGGAGTCCCAGACAGTCGAAAACTGAGGGTTGCCCGCGATAAGGGCATCCCCATCGTCGACGAGGCCACCGCTATGCGACTCGTCGAACGAGTGGTGCCGGGAACCCCGAAGTCCGTCCCCGTCATCGAGGTGTTGCCGCAGACCGCGTCGTCGCGTCCCTCCAAACAGCCGGTGGCTCTACCGTGGAGCGGTCGGCGAGTCCTCGTGCTCGGTGGCGACCACACTGAGGCGGCAGCCATCCGATCTCGCCTGACGACTCTAGGCGCCACCCCGGCCATCAATTTCACGGCCGGCGTGACACACGTCCTGGTGTTGGACGGTGGGCACTCGGATCCGCGGATACGAAAGGCCCACGACAGGCAGCTTCCGATACTTGAATCGCATCACCTCGAAACGTTGGCGGGCGATACACCCATTGGGGAGCCAGAATCCGCTGTTGCCACGGCGGCCGCAACCCGTGCGCAGACACCCAGGAACCTGACGCCTGGAGCGGTGATGGACGTTCCTTCCGACGTCACCGAATTCACGGTCAACGTCGCCTGGGCGGATACTGCTGCGCCGATCGAAGTGGACGTCGTCGCCTTCGAGTTGGACCGCGATCACAAGGTGCTTTCCGACGACGAGTTCGTCTTCTACAACCAGCCCGCCAGTCCGGACGGCGCGGTGCGCCTGTGTATCGACGGCGATCGGGAGCAGGGGATAGCGGTCGACCTCCCGGCGGTAGACGTCGAAATCGACCGCATCATGGTCGGCGCGTCGATTGAGACCGCCACCTTTGGTGACGTCGGAGCACTGTCGGTGACCGTTGACAGTTCCGAACTCACCTTCGCCACAGCAGTACTCGACGCCGCGACGACCGAGCGATCAATGATCATTGCCGAGATCTACCGTCGCAACGATGTCTGGCGAATTCGTGCGCTCGGACAGGGATACGACGACAGCTTGGCCGAGTTCGCTGTGCGGCACGGCGTAGAGGTGGACGACTGACTTACGGAGCCTCGACCCAGCACCTACTCGAAGCACAGACGGCCATGTCGTTCCTAGCGGAGATGATGATCTCGAATGGTTCTTTGGTGCCAAGGGAACCAGGTCGACGCGGGCGAGGTTGTTGTCCAGAGTCCTAACAGCTAGGCGAGCGCAACGAGCTAGTCGTCCGAGAACTTCGGCATCGGGACGTGTTCGATACCCGGAATTCCCTCGCTGAGAGCGGAATTGAGATCTCGCCAGTTCAGATCAAGAAGGAAGGCCGTCGTAGTATCTGGGTTAACGGTGATGTAGAACCTGGTCGGGTTGTCGCTCCTGTAATAGGTCTTGGAGTCGACAAAACCGCCGGGATTCGGCTGGGCGACCTCGGTCCATGAGGGTGCGAGTCCGAGGTTTTTCCATCTGCGAGTGACTATCTCGAGTCGCTTGCCCGGGATTCGCAGTCGCGTTGTCAATGCCACTTCACTCGCAAGGAAGTGCTTTCCCGCATCGCTGAAGATTCCAAACCATGACTCTGACGATTCGCTGTACAGATTTCCCCTGCTTCTGCCTGAGCTTCGAATGCTGAAGTAGTCGTTCTGGTCGAGGATGGAGTAGTCGGTGTAGCCTTCCGAGTCCTCGGCATTTCCCGGACCACGCGGGACAACAAGCCTGTTTCCGTCGAGGTATGGCGGTTCGTAGAGAGGCGCTGCACTACGAAACTTTCCGCCTTCTGCTAGTGCGTTCTGAACTTCGGACCAATACTGCATCGAAGAAAGGAAGTCTGTCAGTCCATGCCAGCGGTCCACGGGTATTCCTCTCAGTACTCTGTACAAGATATCTGGACATCGGGTTGGCTACTCGATTACATCTGCGTCGATGAGTTTCTTCACTGGCACTTCTTTGCCCGTCAGCTTGTCCACCACAACCCACTGGTGTCCGCCTCCTGACTGATCGAATGCCTCCGCGATCTTGCCGTGACGTACTTCCCAGTTCGCGGGCAGCGGATTTCCGGTGCCAACGTACTCGGTGTACGGCCCAGCCTTGCCCGGTGGAAGCGCTCGGGCGCTGTACGAGTCGCCTTCGCGCCCCATGAACCCACCGCCGTCTCCGCCCAATCGGTCGAGTCGCGTGCCCGCAGGAATACTGTCGGCTACCTTGTAGCCGCCCTCGAATCCGTTGTTCGGTGGGTATGCCCAGGTACCTCGGGCATCATCCCAGTATCGATCGAGGATCTGCTGCGGTGTCATGTTGCGATACGGGTTGTTCGCGATTGCG
Organism: Gordonia rubripertincta; assembly: GCF_038024875.1. NCBI lineage: Bacteria > Bacillati > Actinomycetota > Actinomycetes > Mycobacteriales > Gordoniaceae > Gordonia > Gordonia rubripertincta. The sequence continues at coordinate 4,024,992 of NZ_CP136136.1, read as the reverse complement.
TCGTCTATCAGATTCTTCGGCACCCCGTCGGCCTCCAGTGCCTTGCGGAGAACGTCAGGATCGGCCGCGCGTTTCAATTCATCGTGTGCCCAAACCGGGATCTTCTCCAAAGCGGCAGCTAACTCCGCCGCCCGTATTGACTCTTTGGACAACTGCATGGAGAACATCGCCCCACGCGAACCCATCAACGCGCCGAGGTCGCCAGCCGCCGCAGCAACCGGGTCCAGCACGTACGCCACCGGACGGAGCACTGGGCCGGCAGCGGTCGCGAGGGCCCGGATCACGCCCGCGATCCGGGCACCCGTTTGTGTAGCCTTCGCCACGCCCGCCGCTGTCGCGATCAGGCTACTCAACCCCGAGGTGACAAGCACCAACGCTATTCCGATGGCTGCCGCGACCAGTAGCTCACACGCCAACTCTTCGACGAGGTTGCCGATTTCTTCGCGGGTCTTCCGTACTTCATCAGCAAACCCATTGCAGAGCTTCGCCACTGCATCGCAAGATTCGGCAATCTCACCTAGATGTTGGTCGATCATCGCTGCCTGATCCTGGGCTGGTCCAACTTCGGCAGAGCTCTCGCCGGCGATCGGTTTGATCGCGGACCGAACTGCGCTTTGATGCGTGCGGAGTGCTGTCGCCGCACGGGTCCAGGCGTCGCCGGCCTTCTCTAGCTTGTCCGGTTGTCCGTCGGGGAAGATTTCGCCTTCGATGAACTCCTTTAACTTTTCCCAATTGCTCGGTTCACCCGGACCGCCAAAAGAAGTACCCACCGACAGCGTCGGAATCGTGTCCAGGTTCTTGAGGTTGCCTGAAGGATTGGCTGGAGTACACAGCCCGATGGCGTTGTTGACGTTCGCATGGTTGACCGCAGATGCGTCCAGCAGCTCGGCCATCTTGCCGCAGGCGTTACCCATCAGTGCGATACCCGCAAGGAGACTCTGTTCCCCGTTAACGGTCTTGTCGTAGGACTGTGCGAACTCCCTGCCGGACTTGTCGCTTCCTGCCATTTGGTCGCTCGACTGCAGCGAGACGTACAGTGCGTCCAGAGTCCTGCTGATGTCGGTATGGACCTGCAGGAAGGCTTCAGCCGCGGAGGAGAACGACGATGGACGGACCGCGATCGGTGCCGTCAAGGCCACATCTTTCGCAGGTGTTCTTGTAGCCCACCAAAAGCCGCGTGCGAGTGACTCGCTGCCTTCCGGATCTCCACGATGGCTTCACGAATGTCGGCAACACCCTCGCGCCACTGGCTATGAGCGCTGCGATGAGCGATTGCTGCGTCGCTGGCCCACACCAGGTGTAGTTCCTCAATCTGTGCGTCGAGGCTACGGATCCGGTCGTCAACCGTTGTAGCGAACCGTGCGAGGTCATCGACAAAATCCTGAACTGCCGCGAGCTCGATGCGGTAGGCATCGTCAGAGGTCATGGCAGCCTCAGTGCGATGTCGAAGGCTGTCCTCTCGATGACTTTCGCACCCGAAGTGTCGCGCTCAGCGTATGTTTGTGCCGCTGAGGCGAGGAGTTGGCCCATCGTACTCAGGCCGTTCAAGACGTGCCCGAGACCTTCGCAGCAGTGAGCCCACGGCTCGGCGTATGAGTCCGCGGCCGCTCCTGACCAGCTACCACCGAACAGATCCTCGGCCCGCTTGGCGAGCGCGGACCATTCGTCTGCGATATCGGCATGAAGTTCTGCGACGCTTCGCGATGTAGCGTGCAGCGCCTCGAGATCGGCTCGCAATTCCATTTGCCCCCCCATATGACCCGCCCGGACATTACCTGGTCTCTGAGGAGACCGCCGACTCTGTCCACAGGGCGTGGCGGCAATACAAGGGAGACTCAGCGCGACAGGGCCATGGGGAGGTTGCACCTGTTGAACGTCCCCGTTGGGAGCGGACGTGCGCTGGCTCCCAGGAAACGTAGCAGCGGATGAACCCTCCGGGCAGCGAACTCCTCGATCCGCGGTACAGCGGCTAAGCCATCCGGAGAACTCCTACCAGGAAATCCGAGTTCTCGGAGAACGGCCGTACGTCCCAGGCCGACAGCAGAACGTCAGGAACGAGGCCGGCTGACGCTGCGTCGGAACGGAACTCGGCGAATGGGTGATCCCGGCCGGCGCCAAACCCAATCACGGCACGGCCATCGTCGCGCAGATGTGCTCGTAACCGACTAAGCACGGTGACACGCGTACTCGGCGCAAGCAAAGTCACGACGTTGCCTGCGGACCCGATGATGTAGAACGGTTCACCGACGCCGTGGGCAGGCAGGTCGAGTTCGGCGAGGACCCGCTTCCGGACGTCTCCCGCGAATTGAACTTACGCAAACCAGGATCAGGACTTCCGAGACTCCGACACCGTCAGCGACGCAGTCAGGGGTTCGAGTGTGTCGAGATACAAGGTCGCGAGGACGGCCGAGTTGCCTGCAACTCCGCGGAGATGGTCGGTCTCCGAGGCGTTCACCACGTCATCTACCGCGTGTTCCAGCTCATCGATGGCGCCGACACGATCGAACCACGCCCGCTTGTCCTCGCGTTTCTGCACCCCGTCCACAACTTCGCGGTACTCGGCGAAGGCCTGCACTCGCCGCAACAGACCATCTGCGCGACTGTCGAGCACGCGTGCTTTCTCGACGTAGACACCCACCACGTCGTCGTCCTTCGCGAGATGTCCGGCTGGCGGTTCGCCCAGCAGCGCACGCTGATCACGTAACAGCGCGGCGCTGGCGGCGATGGCCGAGACCTGAGCGGCCAGGTCTATGCGAACGTTGTGTTCGTCGAAGAAGTCGAGGCGCCAGGCAGGGTAGGCGTGGATGCGCGCTGCGATCAGCCCCGCAACATAGGCGAACCGACCGACGAGGTCATCGCGCATTCCCTCCACTTCGGCTCGTTCCGTCTTGTTGAGGTCGTACACCCGGTCAAGACGTGCCTCGCGAGTCTCGTCGGTCTCCTCATGCTCGGGCGGATCGACAAACGGAAGCCAGCCTAGTCCGACGGCCCGATTGCGTTGCGTGAAATCCCGCCCTGACCAAACGTCAAGCGCGAGAACAACATGGCCCGCCGCGCGCCCCTCCGGAATCTGATCAACCAGGGCGACGCTCTCCAAGACCTCCGCTCGCAGCGCATCACAGGCCTCATTACGTTGCGCACGGGCGGCGAAGAGTTCCTCATTGAGCGCCAGAATAGGTGACCTCCGCCTACTAGGCCTGGCCGCGGGCTTCCGGTCCTTGTTGGGACGCGGCCACGCGAACGATGCCGTCGAAGCGAGGACAACAGCACACAGCAGGAGCACAGTCACGGCCTTCACGATGAACCCAGTGCCACATGCCGCAACGCGCCCCGCAGGTCGCGCGCGGTCTTCTCCCAGCCCCGCGCCTCGTGGAGGCAGGCCTCGGCTTCGTCGGTATCACCCGTGGCGAGCGCATCGTCTGCGCTGTTGCGCCAGTTGATCATCTGTTCCTCGACGATCCGGATGTACCGCAGTATGGCCGCACCGTCGTCGTCGCATATGCGTGCGACGTCTTCTGGTGACAGCGGGTGGCCGCCGTCTGCGTCGAGTTGGATGAGGATCATGATGGGAGTTGGCAATTCCTCGTCATCGTCGTCCTCGTCCTTAGCCCCGAGTTCCCATGCGAAGGTGCCCCCGACGTCCTGAGCGATCTCGGCGCCGTCGGTCATCACCGACTCGAACTCGGTGAGGCACCGAATCAAATGAGCTTCTACCGGCGGATCGGCGTAGAGAATTGCCCGCACGCGGATGGTGTCGCCCACAAGGAAAAACTTGAGGGCCGGGTGAGCCCTGTTGAGCCGCTGCACAACGAACCCCGCGTAATCGGTCTCGACGATGTCGGTCACCAGCGGGGAGAACACGTGAATCGCTTTCTCGTCCTCGACAGCTGTGATGAAGGCGGCGCCCGTGTCGAACTGGATTGGGAAGTCGCCGTCGTCGTCATTGACCGCCTCATGACCCACCATCGGTTCGAGAGCAGAACTGATCCAGATCTGCAGATCCGACAACGACAGATTCTCTTCGGCCACCTTCATCCCCTTGTCCTCGTGCCTCGCGGCTCAAGCCCCATCGTGGCGCACCGGACGACCACATGGTCGACATTGCCCGGGCACGCCCCATTCCGGCCCACCGGGGTAGCACGGGCTTCGGGACTGTGGACTACACCTCGTCGATGGCGTCGAGTTAGTGCGTGCAGCCGACCGCGGAACCCGGCACCACACAATGCTGATGATCGCATTGACCCCCGACAAGGTGAATCATCGTCGGATCAGCAACCTGCCGACAGCCCTGGGGCCAGGCACGGTTTCGCACCAACATTGAGGGGATTGTCGATGTCCAATGCGGTCCGACGATGATCTTTGTAGTGCGCTTGACCGCTCCACTCATCGATCTCGAGCCTTCGTGGACCACCCACTGTGCGGTATCTACGCGGGACGCAGCACCGCGACAAGAAACTCCGACTCCGCCGTGAACGGCCGAACATCCCACGCCGATAGCAGTACGTCGTCAGTGAAGCCCGCCGACGCCGCGTCGTCGAGGAACTCGTCGAACGGGTAGTCCCGACCGGCACCAAACCCGAGCACCGCACGTCCATCCTCCCGAAGGTGAGCACGCAGTCGCTTAAGGACGGTCACGCGCGTACTCGGCGCGAGAAACGCCATCACGTTGCCGGCCGAGACGATGATGTCGAACGGTTCCTCGATGCCGTGCGCCGGCAGATCCAGCTCGGCCAGATCGCCGACCAGCCATCGGGGCCCGGGATGGTCTTCCTTCGCAGCCGCGATGAGCACCGGGTCGACGTCGACGCCGACCACGTCGTGCCCGACCTCGGCCAGATATCCACCGACACGTCCCGGACCGCACCCTGCGTCGAGGATGCGGGATCCGCGCGCTGCCATCGCGTCGATGAGTCGAGCCTCACCGACCAGGTCGTCGCCCTTCGCCGCCATCGCGCGAAAGCGCTCGACGTACCAGGTTGAGTGATCGGGATTCGCTGCGACCTGTTGCATCCAGATGCTCTGTTCGACCATGCCGCCCATTGTCCCAGAGGCAGCGACGCACCTACGTGGGTGCGCCGCTCCGGCCGGTCACCCGCGCGTGGCCGTTGTCCCCAGATTGACCTCCAGCACGGTCCCAGTAGTGAGGCCAGGATCGTCGACAAAGTACAGGACCGCGCGGGTGACGTCGGCGGGTTCGAGCCACGGCACACCCAGCGGGCCGAGACCGGCGAACACCGACCGCGCGTCGTCGGGCTTGGGGTCGTCGAGGTCTGGCCGGAACCGCCTCAAGGTGGTCGGGTTCATGACCATCGGAGTATTCACCGACGTCGGGCACACCACGTTGGCGGTGATGCCGTATGCGCCGACCTCCAGGGCGACCGACTTGATGAAGCCGATGATGCCCCACTTGGTGGCCGCGTAGTGCGAAAGATTCTTCATGCCACCGCGTCCCGCACCTGACGACACTCCGACGATCCGACCTCGCCCATTCGCCCTCATCGCTCCGACCGCGGCGCGCACACAGTGGAACGTTCCGGTCAGGTTGGTGTCGACGATGTCGGCCCACTGGTCGTCACCGATCTCCTCGACCGGCGTGAACGCGCAAACGCCGGCGTTGGCGACGAGGATGTCGAGCCGACCGTGCTCGGCCATGATCGCGTCAACAAGCGCGGTGACTGCCGCAGCGTCACGCACGTCCAACCGCGCTTCCGTGGCCCGGCCGCCGTCGGCGACGATCTCAGCGACGGTCGTAGCCAGTTCCTCTTCGGTGGCCAACGGATAGGGGACCGTCGGCACCTGTCGGGCGATGTCGCTGACGATGACGTGGGCTCCCGCTGCCGCCAACGCGCGAGCGTGGGCGCGTCCCTGGCCGCGTGCGGCGCCCGTGACCCAAGCGACCTGCCCGGTCAGGTCGGTCATCGTTCCTCCTCGAAGCCGTACACGCCGAGTGCGTTTCGGCGATAGAACCGGTCCTGTTCGTCCGCGGGCTCGTCACCGATGATCGAGGTGAGTGACTCGATGAGGTCGGCGTAGCGGCCGCCGATGTGCTCGATCGGGATATTGCTGCCGAAGATCACCCGGTCCCAACCGAACGTGTCGATCGCCGGTTCCGCCCACGGGCGCAGAGTCTCCGCGGACAGGTCGCCCGTGGACATGCCGAGCCCGGAGATCTTGCACCAGGCGGAGGTCGTGTCGGCGCACGCGGTGATGGCGCGACGCCACGCGGTCCGGGCGTCGACGTCCGTCGCGGTGGGCCATCCGGTGTGCTCGAGAACGACGGTGAGATCGGGGAAGTCCGCGAGCGTCCGCAACCAGCCGTCCATGGTCTCCGGGTGGGCGGTGAGGTCGAAGACCAGGTCGTGGTCGTCGAGCCAGCGCAGCACGGTGCGCGCCGCCTGCGAGTCCGGTTCGAAGCCGTAGAGCACGCGGACTCCTCGGAACTCCGGCGTGATCGCGGCCTGGGCGTCGAGGTCGGCGCAGATGTCGTGTGCGCTCAGCGTCGGGTCGACGGATCCGACGAAGCGCATGTCCACTCCGCGGTCGGCGGCGACCTTCGACACCCACCGCAACTCGTCCAGGTACGCACGCGGCGCGGTCACCGCCGAGACGTGCACGTACTGCTCGACCGGGAACCCAACGGCTGCCGCCGCGTAGTCGTCGAGACCGAAGTCGGAGTAGAGGTCGGGCCTGCCGACATCCTCGGCGAAAGCTTGCAGACCCGGGTACCAGGGATGGTTCAGGTCCCACAGGTGAAGGTGGGCGTCGACGACATGTTGAGGCATGGACCTAATCGTCGACGCCGCGCGCGAAAACGACCAACACCCGTTGCCTATCGATCTAGCATCACAGGATGCTAGATGTGTCGTTGCGTGAGCTCGAGTACGTCGTCGCCGTGCATCGCGAACGGAACTTCACCCGCGCCGCACAGCAGCTGCACATGGCGCAGCCCGCCCTGAGTCAGGCCATCCTCCGGTTGGAACGACGCCTCGGAGTGCGTCTGTTCGACAGGACGAGTCGCCGGGTCGAACCGACGCCGGCCGGACACAACCTCGCGGTCGACGCTCTCGACATCATCGACCGCGTCGGTGCGGCCATCGCGCGAACGGCCGCACCTCGTCGTGCCGTCACCGTGCACATCAGCGAGCCCGCGCTCGAAACCCCACGCAGGCTGATGGCCGCGTTACGCTCCGCCGACCCCGCATTGTCCATACACCTCACGACGCTGCCCCGGTCGCTGACCGGCGACGACGCCAGGGGAGCGCAACTGTCGTTGACCATCGGTGCACCCATCCACGCGGCGGGGGCGCGAAGCACGCCGCTGCGTGCCGAACGCGTCGGCGCGCTCATGGACGTGAGACACCCTTTGGCACAGCAGGATTCGGTGACCTGAGGCGACCTCGAACGTTTACCGGTGGTGTCCATCGACGATCAGCTCAGCCAGTGGAACCGGTGGATCGCACAGTGGGCAACGAGTCAGGGCCGACACCCCAGATGGACGACGTCGGCGGTGTTCGGCATTGTCGCCGGCAGCGACATGGTCACCGACGGCGAGAGTCTGTTCGTGTGCCTGGAGTCGGTGGCCGCAGACGTCGGTGACGACTTCCGGTGGCTCCCGTTGGCGCCCACCGCGACCGCATCGTGGTTTCTCAATTGGATGGATGCGCAATCGGGTTCGCCGGAAGTACGCGACTGTGTCAGTGGCGCAGCCGCATTCGCCGAGGAATGTGGGTGGATAGCAGGCGGGAATCTGCCCGGTGGGTGAAGCGCTATGCGGTACCCGCACGCACGAGGTGTGCCCGCCACGATCCTCCGTCGTCCGACACCCATCCACGTTCATGCGCATAGGCGACCATCGCTTCGAACTGCCGGCCGTCGAATCCCTCGGACGCAGCCAACAGTACGGTGAGAGCGCCGATGTGAATCCACGCATGGTCGCCCTCGATCTCACCGAGGTGGGAGTCCTTGAGCTGCTTCGCGATGTCGGCGGCGGTGAGGCTTGCAGCGGCTTCGACCTGAAACCGGCGGTAGTCCGTGGCCTCGAGCACTTCGACCCGCCCGGGCTGGACGGTTACGTACACGACGAAAGACCTCCAGGTGTCAGGTGGCGTTGAGGATCGGGGAGTGGGTGCCGAAGATGCGACCGTGGTAGGTCAGCGGTGGCGACTCCTCACGAATGACGTGCCGCACGGCGCCGACGATGATCGTGTGATCGCCGCCGGTGACGAAACGTTCTGCGGCGCAACTCATCCAGATCGCCGCGCCGTTGAGAGCGGGGAGCGTCTGAGTGGTCGCCCACCCGATGCCGTCGAACTTGTCGTGGCCCTTCCGCGCGAAGGCAAGCGCGACGTCGGACTGATGCGCGCCGAGTACGTTGACAGCGAAGTTCCCGTGCGCGCGGATCACGCCGAGGAGTTCCGAGTTCTGGTCGAGCGCGATGGTCACCATCGGCGGTTCCATCGACAATGACATGAACGCGCTGACGGTGGTGCCGTGCGGCCGGTCGCCGTCGAAGGCCGTGACGACGGCGACCGGGGAACACACGTGAGCCATCGCGTCGCGGAATGACGCTTGAAGCGAATCGGTGGCTGTTGTGTTGGAGGGCATCGATGTTCAGCCCTTCGATGCCAGTTCCTGCTCGTACTTGCGCGTCATGTGGTCGACGGCCTCCAGCTGCTTCGCAGCATGGCCCTCTCGCACAGCGCGCGCGTGCTCAGCGGCGTCGAGTGTTGCCTGCGCCTGGCCCTGGAAGTGCGGGAACACTTCCTGCGCGAAGAGTTCCGCGGAACGCTTGGTGTCCTGCGGGTTCGCCCAGTCGTGGCCCATCTGCAAGAGGCATCCGAAACCTTGGGACTGATCCCACAGACGCTGGACCTGGGCCCGGGCTTGTTCCGGAGTACCGATGACCCCGATGCCGGCCTGGTTGATGAAGTCGATCATCTCGGTGAGTTTGTTTCCGGAGACGGCCATCTGGGGGAATGCGGCGACGTGTTGGAAGTAGTCGAACCACTGCTCGATGCCGTACTCGACCTGGCGGTACGCCTCGGCCTCGGTCTCCGCGATGTGGAACGGCCCGGCGAGGGTCCACTTGCTGCGGTCGACGGTCACGTTGTTGGCCGCAGCGCGTTCCTCCATGACGTTCCAGTGGTGCCCGAGTGCGTCGAAGCCGTCGGCCGACAGGGTCGCCCCGATCGACAGCAGGCCGAGGCCGTGGGTGCCGGCCAAGCGTGGCCCGGTGGGGGAGGCCACCGCGGCGACGACCACGTCGATCCCGTCCGCCGAATAAGGCGCGAGCTGCAGCTTGGCGTCGTAGAGCTCGTGGGTGCGGGTCTTGGCGGAGACGGTCTCGCCTCGCAGAAGACGTACGACGATATCGAGGTTCTCCTGCAGAAGTTCACGAGTGTCGGTGGGGTTGAGGCCGATCATCGCGGAGTCGGTGGGCAGGGATCCGGGCCCGACGCCGAAGATGGTGCGGCCGCGGGTGAGGTGGTCGAGCTGCATGATGCGGTCGGCCGCCCACAGGGGGTTGTGGTATGAGAGCGAGGTGACGCCGGTGCCGAAGCGGATGCGCTTTGCCCGCTGTGAGGCGGCGGCGATCATGATCTCCGGCGACGCGATGATCTCGCTGCCGGCGGAGTGATGCTCGCCGAACCAGGCTTCGTCGTAACCGAGGTGGTCGAGGTGTTCGACCAGGTCGAGGTCACGCTCCAGGGCGGCGGTGGGGTTGCGGCCGGGTGCGTGGAACGGCGCCATGAAGTATCCGAAACGAAGCCTGCTCATGCGAGTCTCCTGTCGATCTGTCGGCCGGCGGTCTGTCGGCCACGACCAAAGACTAGAAAGAGTGTGACTGGCGCCACAGTGCACGAAAGTGGACGGTTTGCTTTGTGCCTCCTGCCGCAGCGCCCGTTGCATGGCGTTGCATGTGCTCCACATCACAATTGAACCGGTACAGTTCAGGGGATCGCGTCAGGAGGAAGGAGCACGGGATTGGCCAGTCAGTCGGTCGCGCTACCCGTCGACGAGTACGAGCGGGTCTTCGCCATCTTGGACGCGTGCTCGCAGGCGGATACCCTCGACGCGTTCAAGAACGTCTTGATGTGTGCGCTGCACGAGCACTACGACTGTCTGAACACGACGTTCTTCACCGGCCCGACCTTTGTCACCGCGTTCTCGGACCCCAACCCTCTGGTGACGGGGCGGATCATGCCGGTGATCGACGAGTATCAAGCGCGGTGGTACCCGAAGGATGTCTTCGCGTCCACGCAGTCGCGGGCAGCACTGTCGAAGAACCCGGCGATCTCGGCGGACAAGCTCGGCGGACTCGCCAGCGACTCCGTCAGTTATCTACAAGACTTCCTGTATCGCAAGCAGTTACACAGTGCATCCGTGATGCATCTCGACCTCGCGAACGATTGCCACGGGCTGGTCGGGTTGTTCGACTCGGAGGGTAGGGAACCGGACCGCGTGCGGTTGCATGCCATGGGTCTGCTGTCGCGGCAGCTGTCGAACCTGGCGAAATTGCTTCCCGAGCAGCCTCTCCCGTCGTGGCGGGAGTATCTGTCGCCGCGGCAGATTGAGCTGGCTGAGCTCGTCGCGGATGGGCACACCAACGAAGAGATCGCGTCGATACTCAACCTGGGAGTCGACACGGTGAAGAAGTATGTCAGCCGGGTGTTCGCAGCTACGCGGGTAAGGAACCGGGCGGAGTTGGTGAAGTTGGTTTGTGTCAGCGCGCAAAGTTCTGATCGGAGCGTTGCGGCACAGTAGGCTACGGCGGACGAGGTTCACGCCAGTGAAGTTAACTCGCGCGCGACACTTTAACCGGTTCTCGGCCATCGTTTTTGACTGAGTTGCCCGTTTCACGCTCCTAATTTGGAATCTGGGCAATGGTTGCGGTCAGGAAATCGGTAGCCTCCGCGCATAGCTGTTCCGTAGGTGGCGGATTGAAGCCCATCCTTGTGACAGACGTTATGACAAGGGCATTTCCAGACCTGACGTAAACCGTGCAGTCTCCTGGACCCATGGATTCGCGAAGCACACGACGCCCGTTGACTTCAGTGTCTGGTAGCCAGGTTGTCCCTGCGTCGTTCGAGGCTTTGTGACCGGACAGACCCGCCTCCGGTCGTTGCAGGTTCCCCACGAACTGAGCGATCGAGGATCTCCTGTCGTCGACGTACTTCCACTCACATCCTCTGGCTGTCTGAAAGTCGGAAGCGGCGACGTCTCCAACGGAGTCTGGGTCCAGTACGAAGCGCGTCACAACATCGACCGATACCTGCGTACAGGGTTCGTACGTCGATCCGTCGTTGTTGATGCTCCATCTGTTCGGGAACTCGGTCTCGAAGGGAAGTCGATTGCCCGCGTCGTCTGTCTGCCGAATCTCTTGCGCTTTGGAGGGCGACATCGCAGTCGACGGCTCGGCGACTGGCTGTCCAGATTCAGTCGCACAGCCGCTCAGCGCGAGCATTGTGAACGAAGCGAGTGCGACAGAGAGTCCTGCCAGACGTGGATTACGCATCAATTCCCTCGGCGCCGGCGAGGTCAGTGCTTTCGAACTCGGTGGCGGCAGTTCTGCACTGGCGTGCCAAGTCGGTCGCTTGGTTTGCGTAGGCCGCAATGTCAGCGGAGAGGGATATGACAGCACGTCTCAGTCCGGCGGTGACGTCACGTCCTTCGACACAGTCGCCTAGGTGATTCGACTTGCCTACGGGTTTCAGATCTGAGAATGCCGTGTCGAGTGCTGCGGCCACGTCCACGGCCACCGCAGCCCGCCGCTCCCACAGTGCCCGCTCCGAGCGCAGTTGGTACTCATCTCCGTGCGGACTCGCCGGCATCGCGGGAGCAGCGCTGGGCAACAACGAGTCGTCTGAGAACGGTGTCGTCACAAGTCCCCCTCACGCTCGCGCGCCCCGACGGCGCCCCACCCTCGCCGAACAGACTAGCGTGGCCCGCTGATTCCGCCAGCTGATCCCGCTCGCTGTGGAGTCTGAAGACAGAGACTCCGACCGAATCCAGCCTCGTCGACCAACTCCGCGGACTCGCGCGAGCGACTGCACCGACAGGGGGAGGGCGAACGGGGTATTGGTGCGGCCACCGAGCCCAAGCCCGGTGGCCACACCCCAACAACGACCCACTACCGCCGACGCCCGCGCTTCCGGTTCGCGAGGTGGTACGAGTCCCGCGACATCTTCGACGCGTACCCCGCACCCTCGACCCTCGCCCGGGCACCCAGCACCTCGATGCTCCGCAGCTCCTCCTCGATCGCCATGAACTCCTCGGGCGAAGCAAGCGCCGACGCCCGTCGAAGCTGAGACGCCGACTCCTCCAGAAGTGCCTCAGCCGCACCCAGGTCGCCGGACTCGTACGCCTTCGACGCTTCGAGCTTCGCCGCCTGGCCCTCCTGGTATAGCCGCTCGGACTCCACCTTCGGGTCCGGCACGCGACCCGAAGCCTCTTCGCCCGGCACCACATTCACCGAGATCGGCAGCGTCACCGTGTGTTCGGTGAGCGTCGAGGTCTCGACGTACCGCAACTCGAGCATCGCGATCTGCGCCAGCCCGAGCGCGGCCATCCCGTCGACCTTCATCCGCAGCAACAGCTTCCGCTCTTCGAGCGCGTAGAAGTCGCCGAGCTCGATCATCACCTCGCCGTCCGCGGTCTGGTGTGCCGGCAGGTCGTTGTACAGCGACAACTCCTGTACCTGCGGGACGAAACGTACGGTCAGTGTCACCACCTGCGCCGACTTCGACAACAACCCCTCGATCTCGCCGGCGATCGCCGCACCCGCCGCATCCGGGTTGTCGGCGAACACGTGGTTGCCGTTGCCGGCGCGCGCCATCGCCGACAGCAGCGTCTCGTCGTAACCCCGCCCGTATCCGAGCGTGGACGTGACGATCCCGTCGCCAGCGGCCTTCGACGTGACGCTCGCGAACTTGTCGACCTCGAGAATGCCGCGGTTCACGTGGCCGTCGCTGATGATCAGCACCGTGCCCCCCTGGGTCCCAGCGGCCTGGGCGCTTCGCCGCAGTTCCCGAAGGCCGAGCAGGTAGCCCGACGACAGATCGGTGCAGCCGCCGGTCGCGATCGACCCGATCGCGTCCACCGCGCGCTGCTTATCTGACAGGGGAGCGGCCGGCACGACGACCTGCGCGTCGTCGTCAAACGTCACCACGCCGAACGCATCCGACGGATCCAGCTGCGCGACAACGCCGGCGAGCGCCTTCTTCGCACCCTCGAGCGGGCTGCCGGACATCGACCCGCTCCGGTCGAGCACCATCTGCACGGCGGTGGGGGTACGTTTCGTTTCAGGTCCCGCGGGAGCCTGCAATTCCAGCAGAACGGTCACTTCATCGGCAGTCTCGTGGGCCACCATCTCGACGTCCAGAGCAGCGGAGAGTTTCATCATTCTTCCTTCCTCCGTCCCGGCATCCGATCGAGACGGCGACTTTGCGCGAATCTGAGAATAGACCTTTGCGCAGACATTCGCATAGTCTTTTTGGTTGTGGCCACCGGTTCGACGACGCTCACTGACTACCCACGACCGAACGTGGCCGTCGACATCGCGGTCCTCACGGTCGCCGACGGCACGCTGAACGTGGTGATCCAGCGCGACGAGCAGGGGAGAGCCGCGTTGCCGGGGCGGTTCGTCCGCGAGCGACACACTGTCGAGGAGACGGTGCGCGAGGTGCTCGAACTGAAACTGGGGCTCTCGCCCGATCACGTCCATCCACACCTGCTGGCTGTCTTCAGTGATCCTGACCGAGATCGTCGCGGCTGGACGATCTCGGTCGCGCATGCGGTGGCGTTGCCGGCCGTCGAATTGTCCGACGTCACGGGCGAACTCGCACCCGTGACACCAACCGGTCAGCTGGCATCAGGGGAGCGGGTCCTTTACGACCACGCCCAGATCATTGCAGCGGCCACCGACAAACTCCGCGAACGCTACGAAGACCAGCCCGACCCCGACAATCTCCTGCGACCTCCGTACACGCTGTCGGAGCTGCGGGAACTGCATGAAGCAATCCTCGGGCGACGGCTGATGCGGGACTCGTTCAACCGGCGCGCGCAACCCTTGCTCGCACCACAGCTCGATGCGGAAGGAAAGCCTGCAACGCGCATCGGTGGCGGCCGTCCGGCGAGGCTGTACGCGAAAGATGCGCCACCAACCGCGACCTTCGGGTGGCGATTGCCCAGCCCGAGGCCCGACACTCAGTAGCGGCCACGCGACATCACCGGACGACGCCCCTGGATCCGCAGCGTCGTGTACACCGAACAAAGGAACTCGATGACGGACTCCCCGGCCCCGCTGCGTCGCGCACTCGGTCTCCACGACGCGGTGCTGGTCGGGCTCGGTGCGATGCTCGGCGCCGGAATCTTCGTCGCACTCGCGCCGGCCGCCGCCGCTGCCGGGTCTTGGCTGCTGGTCGGCCTCGCGATCGCGGGCGTCGTCGCTTATTGCAACGCAACATCTTCGGCGCGGCTGGCTGCTCTCTACCCAGTCTCGGGTGGCACCTACGTGTACGGCCGGGAGCGCCTCGGCGAGTTCTGGGGCTACCTCGCCGGCTGGGCGTTCGTCATCGGCAAGACCGCGTCGTGCGCCGCGATGGCGCTGACGGTCGGGGTGTACGTGTGGCCGGAGAATGCCCACGCAGTTGCGGTTGCCGCCGTGGTCGCCTTGACTGCGGTGAACTACGCGGGAGTGCAGAAGGCGGCGTGGCTGACGCGGATCATCGTCGCGTTCGTGCTGGCGGTGCTGGCCGCGGTGGTGGTGTCCGCGTTCACGTCCGACGTCGCCAGTCCCGACCGTCTGACGCTGAGCTCAGACGCGAGCGTTCTCGGCGTGCTCCAGGCGGCGGGCCTGCTGTTCTTCGCCTTCGCGGGCTACGCGAGGATCGCGACGCTGGGCGAGGAGGTCCGCGACCCCGCCCGCACCATTCCTCGCGCGATCGGCATCTCCCTAGGTCTGACTCTCGTGGTCTACGCGCTGGTCGCGACCGCGGCCCTCAGCATTCTGGGGGCCGACGAACTCGGTGACGCCGCAGCACCATTGACTGCGGTCGCGCAATCGGCGGGCGTCGACTGGCTGGTTCCGGTCGTGCGCGTCGGCGCCGCGGTCGCGGCGATCGGTTCCCTGCTCGCGCTGATTCTCGGCGTCTCGAGGACCGTGCTCGCGATGTCCCGCGACGGTCATCTGCCGCGGACGCTCGCCGCGGTGCATCCGCGGACGCAGGTCCCGCATCGCGCCGAGCTGGTGGTCGGTGCGGTGGTTGCGGTGGTCGCCGCGACTGCGGATGTTCGCGCGGCCATAGGGTTCTCGTCGTTCGGCGTACTTCTCTACTACGCCGTCGCGAACGCGTCGGCGCTCACGCTGTCTCGCGACGAGAACCGTCCCGCGCGAGTCATACCCGTGGTGGGTGGCCTCGGGTGCGTGGTGGTGGCGTTCACGTTGCCGCTCACCTCCGTGCTCGCTGGGATGGTCGTCCTAGCAGTCGGAGCCGGCGTGTACGCGATTCGCAGTACACACCGGCTCCGACGTTAGGACTCAAGAACGAGCGTCCGTCACGGGTGGACGCCGCGCTGGTTCAGCCACACTTGGGGGTTGATCTTCTTGCCGTTGGCATCCCAGACCTCGTAGTGCAGGTGGGGGCCGGTGGACTGGCCGCGGTTGCCGACGGTGGCAATCTTCTGGCCGGCAGTCACGTGCTGTCCGGGACGGACGAAGCTCTGGTCGACGTGGCCGAAGACGCCGGTGGTGCCGTCGTCCTGCTTGACGCGGACCCACTGGCCGAAGCCCGAGGCCGGTCCGGACTCGAGGACGACGCCGTCGGTGACGGCGTAGATGGGGGTACCGATCTTGTTGGCGATATCGACTCCGTTGTGGTTGGTGCCCCAACGCGGGCCGAACCCGGAAGTCACGGTGCCGCTGACCGGCTTGACGGCCTTCCGCATGCCGGGGGCGCCGGGGGTGAACACCGACGGCGGCAGGATGTCACGAGCGAACTTGTCGACCTCGGGCGGCAGGACCAGGCCGGCCGGCATCTTCACATTTTCCGGCAGCGCGATGTGCGGGGCGGGCGGCGCGGGCTGGGCCGATGCCTGCGCCGCGGTGCCGATCGTCAGGCCGGCGGTGCCTGCGAAGGCCGCGAGTGCGACCGCTCGCACTGCCTTCCGGGTGCGGGTCTGGGGTGAGCGATGAGCGTTCAGGAAATTCAAGGGCACAGCATTTCTGTTTCGGTAACGATTAGGTCTCGGAACGGACACGACGAGGCTAACCATGCCGACCTGAGCGAATCCTTAGAAGACGGCCCGATCGTGGCCGGGCTCACTCAAAATGGCTGAATTACGAGCTCAGCGTGGGTCCGGTCACACCTGGTTTGTCGCCCAGCAGACACGTGGCGCTGTCTGTCACGGGCCACGTGAGGGAGAGCGGGTCCGCCAAACGTGGGACACCGATCCGAACAGTCGGCGCCCCGCCATCAGGCCATGTGGACAGTTCCGTGGACCGCCACGTCTTCGTGCGCGCAGGCGCACGAGCGTCACATGCGCGATTGCCGGCGCCTACCGAGTTTCTGCATCGCACCGATGAGTCCGAGGCCGACGCTGGGCGCGAGGTCTCCGGCACGGCTGATCACCCCACGCCACCGGGGCAGTACCCGGAACACCTGACGGCTGTTCATCAGTTCCATACCGGCCTGGACAACCGCCGCCTCGTCGAGTGGCCGGGGGCCGGCGAAGAGCATCGCGGCACCCGGGTCGTTCGCGTGCGAGGTCACCATCTGCGTATTCACGACATCCGGGCACAGCGCGCGAACCCGGATGGGCAGACCTGCGTGCCGCACATCGCCTTCTAATGACGTCGTGTAGGACAACACCGCCGCTTTGGTGGCGGCGTACAGCGCCAACCCCGGCACGGGTGCGAGCGCCGAGAGGGACGCGACATTAAGAATGACTCCGCCGCCGGCGTGGCGCATCTGTGCAACCGCGGCGGCCGATCCCGCCATGACACCACGCACATTCACGTCGAGGATGGTCGCGATCTCCTCGTCGGAGTGCTCCCACGCCGCTCCCGCGTACAGCACGCCGGCATTGTTCACCCAGACGGTCAACCGCCCGAGTGCGGCGGCTTCCTCCGCTATCCGACGATGCGACGAGATGTCCCGCACGTCCTGCTGCAGGCCTACTGCGCCACCGCCGATCTCGGCCGCGGCGCGTTGGGCCGCCTCGCCGTCGACGTCGGCGAGAATCACCAGGTGCCCCTCCTGCGCGAGACGACGGGCGAAAGCAAGGCCGATACCGCGACCGGCGCCGGTGACAACCGCTGTGCTGGGCATGCCCGGACTCTACTGTGCGCAGATCCGCCCACTTGCGTCGTATCTCGCGACGCGCCGGGCTCCGCGCGGGGGTGGGCCGACCCTGGCACCCGACGCCAGTCGCTCCCGCCGATGTTGTTGCAGATGCTCGCCGTAGCCCGAACGCCGAGCCTCTAAGGTGAACGCATGGACACCGACGCCACTCGTCGTCTCGATGAACTAGCGCACATCGAGGCCATCAAGCAGCTCAAGCACCGCTACTGGCGGGCCTGTGATGCCAAGGACGTCAACGGTTTCCGCAGCTGTTTCACCGGTCAGGGTGCACGCATCGACTACGGCCGGCTCGGCATCTTCGACGACGCCGAGCCGATGGCGAAGATCTTCGAACAGGTGGCTCGGCACAAGGTCGGCGGGGAGTACGCCATCTTCGACATGCACCACGGCCTCCACCCCGACATCACGCTGACTTCGGAGACCACAGCCACCGGCCGGTGGACCCTGAAGTTCCGTCAGGTGAACCTGATCGACCGCACCGAAACCGTGATGACAGGGGAGTACGACGACGAGTACGTCGTCGAGGGCGGCGAATGGAAGATGTCGGCCAGCAAGCTCACCGAACGGTGGTCACTGCGACGCCCACTCGGCCCCGACGCCACGGTGCACGCCGGAACTTTCCACGAGTCGGACTAGCGTCACGCCGGCTGCCGGACCATCGCCGCGAGCCGCTCGAGTGTCTCCGTCATGCCGTGCCGCAGATCGGTTTCCGGTCCTTGAGTCCGTAGAGCGTGCCGATGAGGAACCAGCCGAACGAGTTCAACGGCTCGGTCACCTCGTAGGACTCGGTGACCATAGTGCCGGTGGCATCGGGATCGAATCGATAGCTCCAGCGCAGGGTCCCGCCGATCCACTCGGTGCGCTCGAAGGTGAACTCGCGTCCTCGGTCGGCGACGGTGATGACGGGTTTGTTGAACCAGTCCGGTCCACGCCCGGCCGAGTTCCGCGCTCGGAACCGCGCGCCGACGGCCGGACCGGTGGCGCCGTCCAGCCACTTCACATCCGCTATCTCCGAGGACAATTCGGGCGTTCGCGTGACGTCGGAGACGATGTCGTACAGCTCTGCGGGGCTCGCGTCGATGTGGCGCGACACCGAGTCGCTGGTCAGATCCTGACGCATGATGGTTCCTTTCCTTCCGCGCCCCGAGGCTTGCTCAGGGCGAATAGTGGCGCACCCACATCTGTAGGGCGTCGTCGAGTAGTCGTGTATAAGAACCGGATTCGTAGGTCGCGCCCGGTTCGTTGGACATCTGCTGCGAACCGATCCCCGAGACGACCGAGGTGAGGAGTCGCAGGGCATCCTCCGAGTCGGCGCCGGGGCCGAGTTCACCGCGCGCGACCGCAGTCGCCAGATCCTCGCGAGCCTGGTCCACGATCGCCCGCGCTGGAGCGAACGCCGCCTCGCTGGGCTCGAAGCCGGGCACCGGACGCCAGAACAGCAGGGCCGCCAGCCCGGGCTCCGTCATCGACCACCGGATGATCGCCCGCGACTGTTCGAGCAACCCGTCCAACCCGGGCTCGCGGCCCGCGCGTGCAGCGTCGACGAACGTGCTGAGTTCGTGGTTTCCGACCTCGAACAGGCTGTCGTACAGGGCATTGCGCGACGGGAAGTACTTGTAGAGCGACGGCGGCCGCATCTGCATCCGCCGGGCGATCTCGGAGATGGAGACCGCGCCGGCTCCTTGCTCGGCGATGATGTCGCGAGCATGCCGGATCGCCTCGTCGATCGTCGTCTGCCGACGCTCCGACCGTCGCGTTGAACTATATCCTGTAGCCACAGCTATAGGGTATAGCTATCTAGGCGTCGAAACAACGGCTCGGAACTAGAAGATGCAGATCGTGGCACCGTGGAACCCATGACCGATCCCGAGCGCACGCCCGACGGCCATCACGTCGTGATCAACGGCCGTAAGTGGCGTGCAACGGATCCGCTCATTCCCGACGACCGTCGGTCCGAACTGCAGTCGATCCTGATGGCGTGGCGACGCGACGTGAAACGCACGAAGGGCGCTCCCGAGTCACGCGCCGGCGTTCAGGCCGCGAAGGTCGCGCTGGGGGAGCGCGGAACACCGTGGTGGGAGCAGTCCGACGACGAGCGCCGCGCACGGTGGGAGGCCGACGTCCCGCGACCGGAACACAGCTGAGACTTACCGAGGAACGATCGATTCGGCCGCATATCGTCCGGCGCGCTCGAATGTCTCGGTGATGTCGAGATCCGGGTCGATCCGCCAGTAGCGCATGGTCGACAAGTAGATCGCCGCCACCATCTGGGCGAGGAACTCCACCGGGTGATCCGTCCGCAGATCGCCCTGCTCCAAGCCCGGCTCGAGCAGCCGCTGTACCTGCGCGGTGAACAGGTGGCTGCGTTCCCCCAGGCCCTCCGACGCCGTCGCCAGACGCTCGATCTCACCGGTGACGACGCGCATGTAATCGGGATCGGCCACCGAGGACTGCGCGAAGTCGATGAAGACGCCCACCACCCGGTCATGGGTACTGACCGGCCGGCGCAACATTGCGTCGACAACCCGTCCGAACACGCCCATCAGTTCGGCGTACAGCGCGCCGACCAGGTCGTCCTTGCTGGGGAAATAGTTGAAGAAGGTCGCCCGGGACACCTCGGCGCGTTCGGCGATTTCCTCGACCGTGGCGTCGGCTCCGCGGATGCCCAACAACTCGCGTGCCGCGGTCACCAGCCGGTCACGGGTCTGCTGCTTGTTCTTCTCTCGACGGCCGACAGGCGCGGCGTCGGTCATGGAGGGCCTCCGTCCGTCGCTGGGTCGAGTTGCAGTATGCCGCTCGTGAGGACCAATTCTTACATTCGCGCACCAATTCCTGGATGGTCATCTAACTTTTGCCTCTAGGTCCAATGTGACGCACGACACGTCGACTGCCTTGGTGTTGTCGCACGTTCCGAGGGGTGGTGAGCGCCGTGTGGGTGAGGCGGCCCAGCGGGGTGGGTCATCGACGAACGTCGCGTCGGAGTACGGCGGAAGGTGCCATCGCGGCTCGATGCTGCTCTATTGCGCCCTGATTCGAATTGGGTTGCACTGCAACAGAATCGAGGTAGCGCACAGAATCACAAAACTACGCATACCCGACATCTGTCGGGGTTACAGTCGCCTCGACGCCGGGCACCTCGGTCCTGGCATCTCCTATCGAAGGGATTGCAGTTGAGATCACCACTTGCACTCAAGCGCGTGCTGCGGACAACCACGGTCATCGGTTGCGCAGGCGTGCTCGCCCTCGGAGCCCTCACGGCGTGCGTCGACGACAGCTCCGACAGTTCGAGCGCCGGGGAGACCAGCGCGCTGCCCAGCAACGCCGCGACCGGCGACCCGATCAAGCTCGGGCTGATCGTGCCCGAGGGTGGAGCGGTGACGACGCCGATGGTGCGTGAGGGCAGCGAAGCGGCCGTCGACTACCTCAACAACAACGGCGGCGGCATCGGCGGTCACAAGATCGACCTCGTCGTGTGCAAGCAGCAGGAAGAACCCGCTTCGGCGACCAAGTGCGCCAACCAGATGGTCGAGGAGAAGGTCTCGGTCGTCGTGTCGCCGCTGGGCGCCCAGGGCGCGGTCATGCTGCCGATCATCGCCGGCGCGGGCATCCCCTTCGTCGCGCAGGCGCCGGTCTCGCAGGCCGAGATGGCCACCCCCGGATCGTTCATGCTCTCCGGCGGCATCGTCGCGGTGCTCGCCGGCCAGGCCGCCACCGCCGCCAAGGACGGCCTCAAGAAGGTCACCCTCATCATCGGCGACTCCGGCGACGCAGCAGCATCGGTCAAGGCCCTCGGCGAACCGATGTTCAAGCAGGCCAACGTCGAGCTGAACGTCGTCACCATCCCGGTGGGCGCCGCCGACCTGACCCCGCAGATCACCGCCGGCCTCGCCGACAATCCCGACGCGGTGACCGTCCTCGGCGACACCCGCCAGTGCATCTCGGTGCTCAAAACCCTGCAGACCGTCGCACCGGACGCCAAGAAGTACCTGATCGCCAGCTGCCTCGACAAGCCGGTCCTCGACGCCGTCGGCAACGAGGCCGTGTCCGGGTCCAAGGCGTTCACCACCGTCAACCTCAGCTCCGACGACCCGAGCGTCACCCTGTACCGCAGTGTCATGGCGCAGTACGCCCCCGACACCGATCCCGCCGGTCTGGCCTACATCGGCTACCAGGTCGTCGCTGCGCTCGGTGAGCTGAAGGGCCTGGAGGGCACCGTCGACGCTCAGGCCTTCAAGAAGGCTCTGTCGGAGGCCAAGGATGTCCCGCTGCCCGCCGCGCCGGGTATCACGTTCACTTGCGACGGCAAGGCCTTCCCGCCGCTGACGTCCCTGTGCAGCAAGGCGATCCTGGTCAGCGACGTGACTGCGGACGCCAAGCTCGAGAACACCGTCGTCACCAACAACTGATTCCGACCAGATCGGGGCCACGTTCCGGCGTGGCCCCGATCGAGGAGTTCCATGACTGACCATCTCGCGTTCCTGGTTCTCGGCCTCGGCAACGGGGCCGTCTTCGCCGCACTCGGCCTCGCCCTGGTGATGACCTTCAAGAGCTCCGGCGTGGTGAACTTCGCCACCGGTGCCGTGGCCCTGTATGCCGCCTACACCTACGCTTTCCTGCGTCAAGGTGAACTCCTCAACCCCTTACCCGGATTCCCGACGACCATCTCACTCGGATCGGATGTGGGAGTCGCTGTCGCCCTGCTGATTTCCGTCGTGATCGCGGCGATCCTCGGCGTCATCCTCTACCTTCTCGTCTTCCGGCCCATGCGGACGGCACCGGCGCTGGCCAAGGCGGTCGCGGCCATCGGGCTGATGCTGGTCATCCAGGCGCTCATCGCCCTGCGCGTGGGGGAGGACACCCCCAGCGTCGGCCCCATCTTCAAGGTCGAGACCTTCAAGATCGGCTCCAGCACGGTACCCACCGACCGGCTATTACTCGCCGTCGTCATCGTCGGGCTCGCCATCTGCGCCGGACTCGTGTTGCGCTACACCCGATTCGGCGTCGCTACAGAGGCGGCCGCCGAATCCGAGAAGGGTGCTCTCGTCACCGGTCTCTCCCCGGACCGTATCGCCATCGCCAACTGGGCATTGTCCTCGGCGACCGCAGGCCTGGGGGGCGTACTCATCGCCCCGATCGTGCCTCTCAACCCGGTCGCCTACACGATGTTCATCGTGCCGGCACTGGCCGCGGCGCTGGTCGGTAACTTCACCGCCATCTCGGTGACGGTCGGCGCCGGACTCGTCATCGGCATGCTCCAATCCGAGGCCACCAAACTGCAGACCACGTGGGACTGGATGCCCGACGCCGGTGTGGCCGAAGCGGTTCCGCTGATCCTGATCATCGGGTTCCTCCTCGTTCGCGGGCAACCGCTGCCCGGACGCGGCGCGGTCATCCGCCAGGACCTCGGCCGCTCGCCTCGTCCCCAACATCTGCTGGTCCCCGGGATCATCGGCGTCGTCGTCGCCGTCATCGCGCTGCTCACCACGTCCGGCTCTCTCCGCCTCGCGGTGATCGCCACGATGATCTACGGGATCATCGCGCTCTCCCAGGTCGTGGTCACGGGCTACGCCGGGCAGGTGTCGCTGGCCCAACTGACCCTGGCGGGCGTGGGAGCGTACGCGCTGAGCAGGCTGACCGAGGACCTGAACCTGCCCTTCCCGATCGCACCTCTTCTTGCCGCCTGCGCCGCGACCGTCATCGGCGTCATCGTCGGTCTGCCTGCCCTCCGTGTGCGGGGCTTGCCGCTGATGGTCGCGACCCTCGCGCTCGCCGTCTTCTGCGAGGCGTTCTGGTTCCGCAACCCGTCGCTGAACGGCGGTCTGCAAGGCGCACCGGTGGATGCACCGTCGATCTTCGGCATCGACCTCGGCATCGGGGCGGGCGAGGGCTATCCGCGTCTCGCTTTCGGCATCCTGTGCCTCGTCGTCCTGACGGTCGTCGCCTACGGTGTCGCGGCGCTGCGTCGTAGTGGGTTGGGCGCGTCGATGCTGGCGGTCCGGGCCAACGAACGGTCGGCGGCCGCAGCTGGAATCAACGTCGGCGTCACCAAACTCATCGCCTTCGCGATCGCCTCCTTCCTCGCCGGCCTCGGCGGCGCGCTGCTGGCCTATCAGCAAACCCTCGCCACCGCCGGGACATACGCCGTGTTCGCCGGCATCGGCCTCTTCGCGGTCACCTACGTCGCCGGCGTCACCTCCATCTCCGGTGCGATCCTGGCCGGCGTGATCGCACCCGGTGGCGTGATGTACTTCGCCGTCGACAAATACGCGTCCTTCGGCGACTACTACATGCTCGTCAGCGGCATCCTGCTGGTCCTCACCGTCGTCACCAGTCCCGACGGCCTGGTCGGTTACCTGCACACGTTGCCGTTCCCGGGCCGGCGCAGCGCACCGCCGGCCGAGCAACCTCCGGAGTCGTCCACGACACCCGTCGCCGACGCACCGACGCCGCCGAGTGGTTCGGTGGTTCTCTCCGTCCGTGATGTCACCGTTCGCTACGGCGCGGTCACCGCCGTCCGCGACGTCGGCTTCGACGTCCGCGCCGGGGAGATCGTCGGCCTGATCGGCCCCAACGGGGCGGGCAAGACCACCCTGATCGACGCCATCAGCGGCTTCGCTCCGGCCGAGGGATCCGTCGCACTCGAGGGATCGGCGATCGACGGACTGGCCCCGCACCGCCGCAGCCGTGCCGGCCTCGGCCGCACCTTCCAGGACATCGAGCTTTACGGCGAGTTGTCCGTCGCCGAAAACCTGGCGATCGCGGCACGACGCGCACCCGGTGACACCTCGGACAACGTGCGCAACGTCTTGCGCATGCTCGAGATCGCCCATCTGAGATACGTTCCGGCCGCCGACCTGTCCCAGGGTCAGCGGCAGCTGGTCGCCGTCGCCCGGGTCCTGGCCGGCCAACCACGGGTCGCGCTTCTCGACGAACCGGCGGCGGGACTCGACAGCACCGAGAGCCGATGGCTGGGCGATCGACTGAGAGCGGCTCGGGCACATGGGGTCTCGATGGTCCTGGTCGATCACGACATGGACCTCGTGCTGAGCCTCTGCGATCGGGTGATCGTGCTCGACCTCGGCGAGGTGATCGCCGACGGCACACCCGACGAGATACGGACGTCACCGGCCGTTGTCGGGGCCTATCTGGGCACCCCGTCGTCGGCGGAGGCAGCCGAACCCGATGCAGTGAAGGAGATGTCGTGACGGTGCTGGAATGCCACGGCCTCGACGCCGGATACAGCCGAGGGAACCCGTGTGTTCACGGGCTCGAGCTGACCGTGAACGCGGGAGAGATCATCGCACTGCTCGGGCCCAACGGTGCCGGGAAGACGACGCTCCTGACGACCCTGGCAGGATTGCTGCCGCGTCTCGGTGGTGAGGTCACCGTCGCCGGTCAGTCGGTGCGTCCGGGCGACGCGCGTGCGGCGGTCCGTGCCGGACTTGTCCTCGTGCCCGACGACCGGGCGCTGTTCCGCCGCCTGACCACCCGACAGAATCTGCACCTGGCAACACGTCTGCGGGGGCGGGCGCGTGCTGAGGCCGTCGACAACGTGCTCGGCCACTTCCCGTCGCTGACCAAACGCCTGACGGTCTCGGCCGGCGACCTCTCCGGCGGCGAGCAGCAGATGCTCGCCATCGCACGTGCACTCCTACAGAACCCGAAGGTGCTGCTCATCGACGAGCTCAGTATGGGACTGGCACCCATCGTCGTCGAAACGATCCTGCCCGTCCTGCGTCAGGTCGCCGACGCCGACCGCACTGCCGTCGTCCTGGTCGAGCAGCACGTGCGGCTGGCCCTCGAGATCGCTGACCGGGCGGTCGTACTCGTCCACGGCGAAGTGGGGCTGGAAGATTCGGCCGCGGTGCTGTCGACCGACATCGAGCGGATCGAGGAGGCCTACCTTGGGACGGCACGCGCGTAGACGCCCACGCAAGCGCATAGCCGACCCGTCGACCATCGCGACAGCGGACCTCAACGTAGGCGGTCTGGGCTCAGGCGGTCTCGGGCCGCGGCCGGTAGATGGCGTCGGTGATGCGGTTGGCGATGTCGGCGTGGGTGAGGAACCGGGCGGGGGACAGGAGTTCGGCGCACACAGCGCTGACCATGAACTCGACGGCGGCCTCGGGGCCGGGGGACAGGTACCGCGCGATCGGTGAGTCGGTGATGAAGGCGAGCGCACGGTCGGTGACGATGTCGATCAGCGTCGGATGTCCCTCGCGCCGGATCAACCAGGGTGTCAGCGACGCCGCGTCGTACCGGAGCGCGGCCTGCACCAGTTCGTTGCCGGCGTTGTAGTCGAGGACCTCGCGGACGAGCATGTAGATCGTGTCCCGCGGGTCGTCGGCAAACCGCAGGCGGCTCAACATGACCCGCTCAAGCGCATCCAACTCGGAGGAGACGATGGCCGAGATCAGCTGATCGCGGGATGCATACCGGCGATAGATGGTGGCCCGGCTGATGCCGGCCTCCTTGGCGACCGCGGCCAGCGTGAGCGCACCGACACCGACACGACGCGCGACCGCGCGCGCCGCACTCGTGAGGTCTTCGCCGCTCGACATTCCGCCATCCTAGAGCACCCCATGTGAAACACCCTTGCGGAATTTGTCTCATGCATGAGACTCTTCAGTCATGTCTGTATCAGACCTGACCCGGGCGCCTTCACGTGAGACCGGTGGAGAATCCCCGTGGGATTCTCAGCACGAAGAGTTCGACTACGAGGTCGACGACATCGAGGGTCAGATCCCTTCGTCGCTGCGTGGTGTCCTCTTCCGCATCGGACCCGGTCGGTTCGAGATCGGTGGACATCCGATGACCCACATCTTCGACGGCGACGGCATGGTGTCCCGTTTCGACATCTCGCCCGACCGCATCCACTACCGCAATCGTTATGTCCGTACGCGTAGCTTCAAGCGCGCCAACGAGACCCAGCTCCCGCCGAAAGGGTTCGCCACCCCAACGCGTCGGCGGGCCGCTGGCCAACGCGCTGAAGTTTCCCGAGAATCTCTCCAACACCAGCGTTCTCGTCCACGACGACGTGCTCTACACGCTGTGGGAAGGCGGACGACCGCACCGCCTCGACGCCGAGACGCTCGAGACGTACGGCAGCGAATCCTTCGACGGCGCGCTCAAACGTATCGGTGCGTTCTCCGCACACCCCAAGATCGACCCGAACACCGGTGACGTCTTCAACTTTGGACTCGACTTCTTCCCGCGGCCCATGATCCGCTGCTACCGGCTCGACAAGTCCAAACGCCTGCACAACGTCGGCACGGTGCCGATCCCCAAGCTCGGTTTCGTGCACGACTTCGCGCTCACCGAACGTCACCTGGTCTTCGTGCTCGGACCGCTGGTCGTCAGCCGACCCATCCCGGTCGCGCTGGGTATGCGACCGTTCGGTGAGGCGCTCTCGTACAAACCGGAGTTGGGCACGACCATCGTCCTAGTACCGCGT
The DNA here is from genome assembly GCF_038024875.1 of Gordonia rubripertincta. Lineage (NCBI taxonomy): Bacteria > Bacillati > Actinomycetota > Actinomycetes > Mycobacteriales > Gordoniaceae > Gordonia > Gordonia rubripertincta. The sequence goes on along the minus strand of NZ_CP136136.1, from coordinate 3,998,178 downwards.
GACGGTGGGAAAGCCACACGCATCGAGACGGATTCGCTGTTCCACTTCCATGTGGCGAACGCCTACGAAGCCGGACCCGAGACCGTCGTCGACATCGTCGCCCACGACGCGACCGGCGGATGGACGCAGTGGAACAACTACCTGTGCAACTTCCGTGACAAGGCCGGACCCGCATTCGGCGGAACCCTCACCAGGTTGCGGATCAACCGCAACACCGAAGCCGTTGTGCGTGATCCGCTCAACGAACTCGGATGCGAGTTCCCGCAGGTGGATCCGCGGCTCGTGACCACCGCACACCGCTACACGTACTTGGCGGAGGCCTCCGTACGCGGGGGCGACCCCGATTCGATCACGACCGTCGACACGACGACCGGAGCGCAGGATCGCTACACCACGCCGGGCAACACCGTGTGCGAGCCCCTGTTCGCCGAGGATCCCGAGAACCCAGGCGAGGGTCGAGGCTGGTTGCTCAGCCTCGAACACCGGCCGTCAGACAAGCGATCCCGGTTGATCGTGTTGAACGCCGAACGCCCGAGCGAAGGCCCGGTCGCGGTGGCCACGCTCCGGCACCACGTGCCCATGACGTTTCATGGGGCGTACCGGACTGTTTCCGAGTAGGGGCGCCTTCGTCGCCCCCCCCGGGAGCAAGCACAGCTGATAAATTCCCGTCCCCGTGAGGGGTCCGCGAGGGCGGATCGCCCTCGACGATGTCTGAGGGGGACGAATTTCGCGTGGTCCGTAGCCACCCGCGCGCTTGACGTCCGGGACCGTGGTGCTTGCTACCCGACGTACCGGGTGAATTTGGTCGAGCCCTTCGCGGCTCGCCCCGCGAGTTCAGGGGTCCCCCAGGAACGGATGATCTCTCCGGGCCGACCGTCGGGGACCTCGTTGCCCTGGTCGTCGGCAATGGCGGGCTTCAGTCCATCACGTCCCGGACACGGGTGGTCTCGTGTCCGGCGAGGAGCGCCTGGTTGGAGTTCTTCATGTGACGCTGCCAGTGGGCTGCGGCCTCGGCGCCGTCGCCGGCGCGGACGAGGTCGACGAGCTTCTGATAGGAGCGGATGAGCTTTGTGTACTGCGAGCGCGGCATCGGGCCGTCGTCGATGGTGTTGGCGATGTGACGCTCGGCGATCTCGCTGAGCATGCCCGCGATCATCGCCATTGCCGAGTTACCGGACAGCTCGACAATGCGGCGGTGGAACCAGACCGATGCCTGGGCCATGGTGCCGTTCTCGTAGGCCTCGTCGAGTTCGTTGTCGATGATCGACTGGAGTTCGTCGAACGCATTGGTGTCACCGGTCTCCGCGAGCATCTCCGCGGCTGCGGGTTCGATGACCTCGCGGGCCCGCATGACTTCGGCGACCGTGGTCCCGGACAGCTCCAGCAACAGACCTGCCGGACGCGCGACGATCTCGGGGCCGGGGACACGGATCCGGGCACCAGTACGCGAACCGCGACGCACCTCGACCAGCCGCTCGGACTCGAGGACGCGGACCGCTTCACGCAGCGTCGGGCGGCTCACCTGGAAGTGCGCCATGAGATCGGCTTCGTGAGGGAGAAAATCGCCGTCCTTGAGCCGACCGTCGACGATCATCCGACGCAGGGTGCGTGCCACCAGCTCAGCGGTCTTGGGGGACCGGATCGCACCGCTCGTGGTCGCGGGGACCATCATGGGAGCCAGGTTGACGGGCTTGGTCATGAGTACCTTCCTCGTGCTTGACCACCGACGCTCTCGAGGTGAGGGCGGCGGCCGAACCGGATCTGATCCCCTGGCCGATCTCATACACCCAGTTGTCAAACCCAGTTATACAAGTCGATTCTACGCGACCGCGGCGAGCTGGTCGGCGGCAGAACCGATCGCAGCATCGTTGACATGCAAGCGTGCGCTTGCCTATCGTCAGGTGTGGCAGACGTGTTCCATGCTCTCGACGATCCGACGCGGCGTGCGATCCTCGACGAACTCGCCGACCGTGACGGTCAGACGCTGTTCGAGATCTGCGGACGACTCACCACGAAGCGGGGCTTGAGCCTGACCCGCCAGGCCATCTCGCAGCATCTGGGCGTTCTCGAGGCCGCCGGGCTGATTCACACCGAGAAGCGCGGACGCGCCAAGTTCCACTACTTCGATCCGGCACCACTGGCGGATATCGCCAGACGGTGGCCGGTGACACGAAAGGCATGACATGCGAATCACGTTGACCTCGATCTTCGTCGACGACCAGCGCAAGGCGCTGAGTTTCTACACCGACGTACTGGGCTTCACCAAACACCACGACATCCCGATGGGGGAGAACACGTGGTGGCTCACCGTGAAGTCGCCCGAAGCGCCCGAGAGCGCCGAACTCCTACTGGAGCCGGCCGGGCATCCGGCGGTGAAGCCCTACCGGGATGCGCTCGTCGAAGACGGAATCCCGTTGGCGCAGTTCACCGTCGACGACGTCGAGGCCGAATACCGGCGACTCAGGAAACAAGGCGTCGTCTTCACCCAGGAACCGACCGACATCGGCACCGCGGTGGTGGCCGTCTTCGACGACACCTGCGGAAACCTGATCCAGATCGCCGCGATCAAGGGCGCCTGACGGCATTTGCGCGGTCACACTCCGACGAGAGGCTTGGCGAGCGGCGGGATCTCGACGACCCGCGCTCGCAGCGCGTCGGGGTCGCCCTGGAACGTGGCAACCCACCATCCGATGTTCGGCGCCTTCCGTCGCCGTCCGTCCTGATCGGACTCCCACCGGGTCAGCGCGGGTTCGGCGATCAGCAGCGGGGTCGCCGGGTCCTTCTCGATCTCGAGCCGGCGGCGCTGGAGTCGGTGGCGAATGGTGGTGCCGTGCAGTCGGAATGGCCCGATCGCGAGTTTGGCCAGGTTGACGATCTGATATGCGGCGTTCATCGACTTGTTCGCGGCATATCGGGGGAGCGTCGGATCGACGGGCTGCCGAATGGCGGTGAAGCGGTCGTAGGAGAACTCGAGGCCACGCAGGCTCGCCTCCCACACCATCCAGGCAAGGGTGAGTTCGGACGGTTCGACAACTTCCAGCCCACCGCCGATGTCGGAGTGGACACCCTCGAACCAGACCTGTTTCACGTCCGTCTGCGTGTTGTCGGCCTTTTCCCAGACACACGGATCGAAGGTCAGGCGGCACTCGTCGATCGCCAGCGCCTGCCGGGCGACGTCGACCTTCTTTCCAAGATGCACATCGTGGAACTTGTGCTTGTGCCGCGTGATGCCGGGTACGCCGAGGGCGCCCACGGTGTCGAACACCCCGATGAAGGCGATGGGCACCTCGCGTCCGAGGGCCGGGAACTTCTTCTTGTCCCGGTAGAGCTCCAAGGCCTTCTCGAACAGGTTGCTGGTGGAGTCCTCGGCCAACTGGCGTGGCGTGATCAGACCGACCTTGCCGATCATCCCGGCCAGGCTCCGCGCGGTATACGCGCCCCGACTGAATCCGAACACGAAGATCTCGTCATCGGGCTCGTAGTTGAGGACGAGAAAGCGATACGCGTCAAGAAGATTCGCGTCCAGGCCGCAACCGAAGGCGCCCCCGAAGACGCGGTCGGACCACGAGGAACCCGTACCGACCCCGTTGACGTAGTGGACGAGTTGGACCGCGCCGTCGGTGGCGTCGGTCTTGACTGCGCGAGCGATCTTCTCGACGTTGGAGATCCGCGGATCCTTGGATGATTTCCAGGTGCCGTCGCAGCAGATGATCAAGCGTTTCCTCATGTCGGCCCCTCCGGTGCATCGACGGCCTCGACATGTTCGACGGTAACGCCGCAGACCGGTACCCGCAGCCCAGGTCAGTCGTACGGTTTACTGGTCTGATGAGCAACCTCGCGTCTCGACTGATGGGCGCCGCACTCGCGTCAGGTGCCGCCGCGTCTGCCGTGCTCGGCGTCGGTTCGGCGGGGGCAGCGCCCACCTTCCTTGCCCCAGGAACGGATGGCCTGGCTCCCGGCCTTGCCGCGTCGTACACGCTCGCCTCGAACGAGGCCCGGACGCAAGGTGTTCCGATCTGGATCACCTCGGGGAAGCGGTCGGATGCCGAGCAACGACAGCTCTGGCGCAACGCGATCGCGACCTATGGCAGTCCCGCGGCAGCCAGGCGCTGGGTCCTGCCCGCCGAAGAGTCACCGCACGTTCGCGGCGAGGCTGTCGACGTCGGCCCGTGGGACGGTGCGGCCTGGCTCGAACGCAACGGTCACCGGTGGGGGCTGTGCCGGACCTTTGCCAACGAGTGGTGGCATTTCGAGCTCGCGACCACACCGGGGACTCAGTGTCCGCCGATGTGGCCGGATGCTGCGGTCCGAGCAGATCGGCGCGGAATCTGATCGATCGGTCGTAGGCTGTCGATCGACGGGTCGCACGCTCGTCATCTCCTCACACCGACCGAGAGCCGGTCCTGGTGATCAGGAGGTCGACCATGCACTACTCAATCTTGCTGCACTACCCCGAGCACGACGCCTCGACGCTCGGCGAGGAAGCCATCCAGGCCGGTCAGGCCGCATTCTCGGCCTACACCCACAGGCTGCAGGACGCCGGCGTCCTCGTGAGTGCCGAGGTACTGCGGGATTCGACAGCCACCACGACGATCCGGAAGGTCGACGGCGAGCTCGTCGTCCAGGACGGGCCCTTCGCAGACACCAAGGAGCAGCTCGGCGGAACAATTGTCGTCGATGTCGAGGACCTGGATGCCGCCATCGACTGGGCTCGTCAGGCGCCTCCGATCGACTGGGGCGTCATCGAGATCCGACCCGGCGCGACGTACACCGTGGACGGGGCATGGATCCCCAACGGATGATTGCCGGCGGATGATCGGCGAACAGATGACCCGGGACGGGGCACACGCCGCCGCCGATCACGCTGCACGCGAGTCGTATTCGCGGTTGGTGGCGCTTCTCGCCGCGACGTCCGGCGACCTCGCACTCGCCGAGGACGCTTTGTCGACCGCCTTCGAACGCGCGCTGCGCACGTGGCCCGTGGACGGCACACCGGAGAAACCGACCGCGTGGCTGCTCTCCGTCGCCCGCAACCACCTGCGCGACGTCTGGAAATCCGCGGCACACCGGAAGTCGGCCGAACTCGACGACCGGGCCGACAACGTCGGGGAGGCAGTGGTGACACCCATCGACGACCTCGACCCCGATGCCATCGGCGACAAACGACTCGAGCTGCTGTTCACGTGTGCGCACCCGGCGATCGACCCGGCCATCCGGACACCGCTGATGCTGCAGGCGGTGCTCGGATTCGAGGCAGCCGATGTCGCCGCGGCGTTCGCGGTGGCCCCCGCGACGATGGCGCAACGCCTCGTACGCGCGAAGCGACGTATCCGGGACGCCCGCATCCCGTTCGTCGTTCCCGACCGCGCGGCCATGCCGGCACGTCTGTCCGCAGTTCTCGAGGCGATCTACGGGTGCTTCGCGATCGCCTGGGACGATCCGACCGGCTCCGGTACCGACGCCGTCGACTCGATGGCCGGGGAGGCGCTGTATCTGGCGGTGACGCTCGCCGACCTCCTCGACGACGAGCCCGAGGCGTGGGGCCTGGCCGCTCTCATCGCCCTCTCGTCGGCACGCGTCCCTTCCCGCACCGGGTCGTTCGTCCCTCTGGAGGAACAGGACCCGGACCTGTGGAACGGAGACCTGATCCGAGACGGCGAAGCGATGCTCCAACGTGCCGCCGTCCTCGGCGCTCCGATGGGACGGTTCCAGCTCGAGGCCGCGATGCAGTCGGTTCACACCGACCGCGCTCGCACCGGCGTCGTCGACTGGGACGCTCTGCGGACATTGTCGGCCGCCCTCGTCATCGTCACCCCGACCCTGGGGGCACAGGTCGCTCACGCCGCGATCGTGGCGCGCGCGAGCTCACCGGCCGAAGGTCTGGCTCTGCTCGACCGACTCGAGTCAGAGCACGATCTCGATGACTTCCAGCCGTTCCACGCCACACGAGCGGATCTCCTCTCCCGCACCGGGTCTGCGGCGGCCGCACGGCACCACTTCGAGCGTGCCGCCGTGCTGTCGCGTGACCCACGTGTCCGCGACTGGTTACGCCGCCGTGCGGACCACGTGCGGTGATGCCGATTCACGCCGCAGCGCGCGCAGACGCAACGGACGAGGCATGACCGCAACCGCCGAGGCCATCACCGACCTGACCTGCGAGCCCTACCGCTCACGCCGAAACGTTGACCCGTCGCGGGTGGGTTCGGCGACCGGGTCATGATGGCGCTGCTCCATCGCACCGAGTACGTCGAAGCGACTCTGGGAGTAGACCGCTTCGGCAGCAAGGACGCCGGTTTGTCCGATTGACCGGGCGAAATCTCACGAGCAACCCGTCGAGTCTGCGTAGGGTGTGACGCAGACAACTGTGACGCAGACAACAATGTCGAGCTTTGCACTATCGACACGGGAGCCAGTGAATGACCGCAACGTACGAAGCCACCGCCGATCTGACCACCGAGCCGTACCGCTCGCGCCGCAACCACTGGAACAACCAGGTTCACCGGCATGCGCTCATGACGCCGGACAAAGTGGCTATCACGTACCTGGACAAGTCCACGACGTGGAAGCAACTCGACGATCGGTCACGGGCTTTCGGCGCCGCGCTGAGCCGACTCGGTGTGCAGTTCGGTGATCGCATCCTGATGGTGCTGCTCAACCGCACCGAATACGTCGAAGCGGTGCTCGGCGCCACGCTGATCGGCGCTATCCCGGTGCCGGTGAACATCCGGATGAGCCCGGCCGAGGTCGCCTACCTCGTCGCCGACAGCGGCGCGAAGGTCATCGTGACCGAGAAGCTCCTCGCACCTCTGGTGGACGCCGTGTCGGCGTCCACCGGTGGGATCGATACCCTGATCGTCGTCGACGGCAGCGAGAACCCGCAGCACCTCGAGTACGAAGGCCTTCTTGCCCAAGGGGACGCGGACCTGCCCGCGGTCGATGTCCCCGAGGACACCGTCGCGGCGATCATGTACACCTCCGGTACCACCGGAAAGCCCAAGGGCGCCATGTTGACCCACCAGAACTTCCACGCCCAGGCGGTGACCACGATGGCCACCACTGCCAACGCGGACGCCGACGACGTCGCATCGGTGGTGCCGCCGATGTTCCACATCGCCGGCCTGGCCGCCTTTGCCCCGGTCTTCTACCGCGGCATCCGAGCCGTCATCCACCCGCTGGGCGCCTTCGACCCCGACGCCATGCTCGACACCCTCGAAAGAGAAGGCACCACTTCGGTGTTCATGGTGCCCGCCCAATGGCAGGCGGTGTGCGCAGCGCAGAAGGCCCGTCCGCGAAAGCTCCGCCTGCGCAACATCAGCTGGGGTGCGGCGCCGGCGTCGGACACCGTCCTCAATGCGATGGGTGAGGCCTTCCCCGACGCGCTCAACATGACCGCCTTCGGGCAGACCGAGATGTCTCCGGTGACAACCATCCTCGAGGGCAAGGACGCACTCCGTAAACAAGGTTCGATCGGCAAGGTGGTGCCGGCGGTGACCGCGCGCATCGTCGACCCGCTGATGAACGATGTGAAACCCGGCGAGGTGGGGGAGATCGTCTACCGCGGACCCAACCTCATGAAGGGCTACTGGAACAAGCCCGAAGCGACCGCGGAGGCTTTCCGCGGCGGGTGGTTCCACTCCGGAGACCTCGTGCGCGAGGACGAAGACGGTTTCCTGTACGTCGTCGACCGCGCGAAAGACATGATCATCTCCGGCGGCGAGAACATCTACTGCGCCGAGGTCGAGAACGTCCTGTACGGCCACCCGGCGATCATAGAGGCCGCGATCATCGGTCGCGCACATGAGAAGTGGGGCGAGGTGCCAGTCGCCGTCGTCGTCCTGGCCGAGGGGGTCACCGACCTGACGCTGGCCGACCTGGAACCCCACCTCAACGAGAACCTGGCACGGTTCAAGCACCCCAAGGATCTGGTCATCATCGACGAGCTGCCGCGTAACGCCGGTGGCAAGGTCGTCAAGCCGAAGCTGCGCGAGACCTACGGCAGCAAGGATGCCGGGCTCGCCGACTGACCGCTTCCGCAGCATGAACGAATCTACCCGCCACCTCGACGAGGTGGCGGGTTGATCTTCTCAATGGTGGGTGCGTCTGACCATCACTACTTCTTCTTGTTCTTCTTGTCCTTCGGTGGGCGGGTCGCTGCGAGCTCTCGCCCGCGCCGCCGATAGCGCCAGATGAACCATCCGACGACGATCGCGAGAAGGACGCCGATGATCACGCCCCATGCGGTGGCGGCGCGGAAACCGGGTGCGTCGACGTCGAAGATGCGTTCACCCGCGTGTGCACCGTTGCCGCCGCCGATGACGACGGTCAGCGTCAGCAGGTTGGGGATCGCCACGATGACGCCGACCACGGCGAACGCGATGGCGGGGACATTTCGCAGGCGACTGCGACTAAGGAACGCGAACGTGAACAGCAACAGCGGCACGAAGGTGCACACGACACCGAGGACGAGGCCGGTCCAGACACCGCTGGCCATCGACCCGTCGACGCGGCGACCGATCTGTCCGGCCCACCAGCGCGGCAGGAACGCCTCGAGGATGAAGTACGTGATCACCAGGAGGGCGGCAATGATCAGGCCGATGACGACCTTCTTGATGAGGGTGTTCGCGCGTTCGGCAGCCGTTGGCTTCAGAGACGTGTCGGTCGTCCCCGGCGTAGCCGGCGGTGTCGAGCCTGCCGTCGTACCCGGCAGTGTCGAGCCTGCCGGTGTCGACGCGGTCGGGATCGGCGCGGTGTGCGACCCGGGCGGCGGATCGACCGGGTCTGACGAATGGGCCGAGAACTGCTCGTTACTCATGTGGGCGAGTGTAAGCGCGGAAGATGACCTTTCAGGTGCGACGCCGCCGACGATCCGGCGACAACAAAGAGGACGTCGGAGATCCGGTGTCGCGAATCCCGCCGTAGATTCCACGTCGCACAATCCACGGTTGCAGCACCGCGTCCACCGACCAGGCCGGGAATCGGAACGCCCGGCCGTTCGGCGCGAACACCTGCAGACCGTCGTGCTGCACGCCGAGAACCGACCCCCACCGCCGTCGGGGCGGCACATAGGTCCGCGCCCGGTCCGGCCGACCCGAGAGGTCCACCCTGACGTTGTGGGCGAGAAGCCGGTCAGCTCGGTTGCGGGCTGAACTTCGGAGAGGGTCGGTCGCGGCGATGTCGCCGACGGCGTAAACCCGTTCGTGACCGGGAACCCGGAGTTCGGGTGTCACGCGGACGAATCCGTCCGCGTCGAGGATCTCCGCGGGCAGCCATGCCGAATTCGGGGCGACCCGGCCGATTGCCCAGAGCACCGCGTCGGCCTGCGCCGCGTCCTGCCCGGTGGACCAGCGCACCGACCCGCTGGTGATCTCGTCGCAGGCGAAGCCGTCGGGCACCTGCGCGCGGTGTCCGCCGTGCACTCCGACGCCGAGCCGGTCCAGGCGCGCCGCCACGTTCTGCCAGGTGCGCTGGTGGTGACGAGGAAGTGCGCGCTCGCCGGGGTGGTAGAGGTCGATGCGTTTGTCCGGCCATGTCGCAGCGAGGTTCGCCGCCGCACTCACCGCTGCTGCCCCGCCGCCGACCACCGCGATCGATTCCGCCCTCGCCAGCCGGGAATGAGCGGCGGTGAGGTCCCGATCGACGTCGGTCGGGGACTGAAGGCCCGGGCGACGCCAGAAGCCGTTGCGGACACCGGTTGCGATGATCAGGCTGTCGAACGGTTCGACGTGCTCGGTTCCGTCTGCACCGGTGACCGTGACGGTTCGTCCGTCGAGGTCGGCCGCGGTCAACGAACCGTGGATGGTGCGGACGCGATCGAGCTTCCGAAATCGCTCGAACGGGATCCGGTAGTCGCGAGCCCAGGTGTCGGGCCGGCTCACGCGTAGCCCGAGTTCCTGACCGCTGACCAGTCCGGTCTTCGACGAGATCCCGACGACGTCGGCGTGCCGGGACAGGTGGATGGCGGTGAGAATTCCTGTGTCACCGAGGCCGGCGACAACGACGCGGGGTCGGGTCATCCGGGGACGTGCTCGGTTGACTGCGGGGGTCGGTCACCGCGCGGCGGTCGTGGGACGAATCGCGACACCCGGTCGACGACGTCGGCGTAACCGGGGCGTCGGGAGAGGCTGCGCTGCTCCATCATCGGAATGCTGGCGCCGAGGAACATCGCCAGCATCACCACCACGCCGACGAGCAACCACCACCAGTCGGAGGGTGCGGCGGCGATCCCGAACAACGCCATCGCCACCCAGAACGAGAACTCGCCGAAGTAGTTCGGGTGTCGCGACCACGACCACACGCCGGTGTCCAGGACCGACCCCGGCGTGCGATGCACGGTGAAGCGACGCAGCTGGGCGTCGGCGACGTATTCGAGGGCGACGGCGGCGAACCCCACGACCGCAGCCAGTGCGGTCAGCCACGCGACCGTCGAATCCGTGTGGGTCACTGCGACATACACCGGGACCATGCCCAGGAACACCTGGATGGTGGGGATGACGTGAATGGCGAACAGGTCGACGACGAACGCCGCACCACCGGCACGCTCCTTCAGCATTCCGTAGCGCCAGTCCTCATGTTCCAGACCCGGCCACCCGATCGCCCAGTTGGCGGTGAGACGGATCGCCCACACGCCGACCACGACGGCGAGGACCCAGCAGTGCATGGCATCGACCCCGACATCGCCTGCGACCCACCAGTACACGAGAAGCACAGGTGGGATCACGCTCCAGTAGGCGTCGTACATGCTCGAATTCGCGTACCGGCGGCTGAAGCAGAAGATCACGAGGGTCGCCCACAGGTCGGCGATGAGGGTGTCGAGCCACATGTGACCGGTGTCGGGTCCCAGCCACAGCCACCCCGTGGCGACACCCAGCGCGATCACGTAGGCGACGACCACGCGCACGAACGACGTTGTCCGACTCATGATGTCTCGTCGCTACCGTCGGCGCGTCACAGTTGTTTCTCGATGGCCCCGACCAATTTCTCGGGTTTGGTGGCCGGGGCGAATCGTTCTACGACCACACCGTCGCGGTTCACCAGGAACTTGGTGAAGTTCCATTTGATCCGGCCGCCGAACACTCCCGACTTCTGGGTGCGCAGCCACTCGAAGAGGGGATGGGCGTGCGGACCGTTCACATCGACCTTGGCGAACATCGGAAACGTGACGTCGTAGGTGAGCGAGCAGAAATTCTTGATCTCTTCTTCGTCACCCGGTTCCTGGTGGGCGAACTGGTCGCACGGGAAGCCGAGGACACGCAATCCCTGATCCTGATAGTCGCGGTGCAGCGTCTCGAGCCCCTGGTATTGCGGCGTGAAGCCGCACTTCGACGCGGTGTTCACGATCAGCAGCGGATCGCCCTGGAACGTCGAGAGGTCGACCGGGTTGCCGTCGATCCCGGTCGCGGTGAAGTCATACGCGGAAGTCATGTCGCCACGCTACTTCTGGTCGGCCCAGAACAGCATGCATTGAACCGAACCCGCAGGCCGCGGTTGCGTCAGTCGCCGAAGCGTTCGGTACGGATCCGGGTCGGGTCGTGGCCGGCGTCGACCATCCACTTCGCACAGTCCTCGACGAACTTGTTCGGTCCGCAGATGTAGACGGTCGGCGAGCGGGATGGATTCATGGTGAGCGAGGCCAACTCCGCCGAGTCCAGGCGCCCCGCCGGTCTCTGCGACCCTGCGGGTGCAACGCGAGTGTGGACCAGGTGGAGGTCCATGCGGTGGTGCTCCGTGAGCTGCCGGATCTCGTCGCGGTAGTAGACGCGTTCGGGGCTGCGCACCGAGTAGACCAGGTTGAAGGGCGTCAGCGGTGCGTCGACCTCGCGACTGCGGATCATCGACATCAGTGGCGCCACCCCGGACCCGCCGCCGATCAGTTGCACCGGGCGGTCATCGCCCGAGGCCCAGGTGAAGTACCAGCCGTGCGGTCCGCTGATCTCCAGCGGATCGCCGACCTCCACGACGTCGACCAGATATGGCGACACCTCGCCGTCGTCGAGCCGCTCGACGGTGACCTCGACCGATCGGGTCTCCCGGGCGTCGGACACCGAGTAGGTGCGTGCGGTGGAGTAGCCGTCCTCCGCGGTGAGCCGGATGTCGACGTGCTGGCCGGGAAGCACGTGGATCGGTTCGGGAAGCGCGAGACGCAGAGTGCGCGCGGACGGGGTGATGTCGACGACGGAGGTCACCGTCGTCAGCAGCCAGTCCGTCACGAGTACCGCTGCTCACGCCAGGGGTCACCGTACATGTGGTACCCGCGCTCCTCCCAGAAGCCCGGCGTGTCCTCCGGCATGAACCGAAGGCGCCGAACCCATTTCGCGCTCTTCCAGAAGTAGAGGTGGGGGACGAGGAGTCGGGCGGGCCCGCCGTGTTCGGGTGCCAGCGGCTCGCCGTCGTAGGTGTCGGCGATCCAACCCTGTCCGCCGGTCAGAGCGGCCAGCGGGACGTTGGTGGTGTACCCGCCGTAGCAGTGCGCCATGACGTAGGCGGCGGGTTCGAAGGGCAGCGCATCGACCAGGGTGTCGAAGGAGACTCCGCGCCAGCGCGTCGCGAACTTCGACCACCTTGTGACGCAATGAATGTCGGTGGTGATCTCGCCGTGGGGCAGCGACTGGAACTGCTCCCAGGTGAACGTCGTCGCCCGGTGCTCGGCGGACTGGACGGCCAGCGACCATGTGTCCAGGCGGATCGAGGGAGTCGGTTCGGCCGACAACACCGGGAAGTCGAGGGTCGTGTACTGCCCGGGAGGCAGACGGCGGGCATCGCGGTCGCGCCGGCCCACGAAGCCTCGGTTGACGATCGCCATGGTCGCGGAGTCTACGCGCAGCCGACCCGGGTGGTGCAGTCGCGAGGTTTGGCGGAACACCGCACCGGGGCATCCCGGGGGATGGCGATCAACAAGAACGACACCGTCCGCTGGAACACCTCGCAGGGCGAAACCGAGGGAACCGCGGTGGAGAAACGCACCAAGGAGTTCACCTTCGAGGGGCAGAAGTTCAAAGCCAGTGAGGACGAACCGTATTGGATCGTGAAGTCGTCCAAGACCGGTGCGAAGGCGGCACACAAGGAGTCGTCGTTGTCCGAGAAATAGGCGACGCTGTTCCCCGGAACCTCGAATAACCAGCCAAAAGCCGGTAACGTCGGGGTCTGTCGGGGCCGAAACCGCCACTCACGAAGGGTTCCGCCATCGCCGTCGACTCGCTCCATCAGCCCCGAAACAACGTGCGCCGGAACGTGTTGGGATTGCTCTCGGTCCTCGCCGCACTCCTGACGACGATGGTGTCTGTCACGTCCGCCTCCGCCGCACCGCCCCCGACGATCGTGCTGGTGCACGGAGCCTTCGCGGACTCGACCGGTTGGGACGGCGTCGCGACGCGGCTGTCGTCGAAGGGTTATGCCGTTCAACGGTTCGACAATCCGCTCCGCGGGCCCGCCCACGACTCGGCGCTACTGGAGAAGAAACTGGCCACCATCGACGGGCCGATCGTGCTCGTCGGGCATTCGTACGGAGGCATGGTCATCACGAATGTCGACGATCCGGACGTGGTCGCCAACGTGTACATCACCGCGTTCGCTCCGGCGCAGGGCGAGTTCGTGCAGGGGTTACTCAATCCGATCGTCTATCCCGGCAGTCGACTCCTGCCGCCGGCGTTGCAGGTGAAGGTGGTCGACGATCCCACGGGCGTCGCGGGTCGCAACATCGACGGGTACATCGCGAAGCCGTACTTCCGGGAAGTCTTCGCACAGGACGTCAGCGTGGCAACCGCAGCCGACATGTTCGCGCATCAGAAGTCCGCGGCGCTCGTCGCGAATCTCGAACCGTCAGGTCCGGCGTCGTGGACCCGGGTGCCGAGCTGGTACCTGGTCTCGCGACAGGACCGCGTGATCCCGCCTGCACTTCAGCGCTTCATGGCGACGCGCGCCGCATCGGGGCACACCTCGGAGGTCGACGCCTCACACGTGTCCATGGTGTCTCACCCGGCCGTGGTGGCCGCCCTGATCGAAAAGGCCGCCAGCGCTTAGCGGCAAGTCGGTGTCGTTTCGGGCCTACCTCATCGGCTGCTGTGCAACGCTTATGGCGATCGCCGATCCTGGAGGTTCGCCATGCCCACCGGAGTGTCCGACGCCCCCGGGCGGTCACCCGCTGATCTCGCCGTGGACGTCCGTGGACTACACAAGTCCTTCGGCAGATTCGAGGCACTGCGAGGACTCGACCTGACCGTCCGCCGCGGCGAGGTCCACGGTTTCCTCGGCCCCAACGGCGCCGGCAAGTCGACGACGATTCGCGTACTGCTCGGTCTGTTGCGCGCCGATGCGGGTGAGGTCCGCCTGCTGGGCGGGGATCCGTGGCGCGACGTCGTCGAACTCCATCGCCGACTGGCCTACGTCCCCGGCGACGTGTCCCTGTGGCCGGCCATGACCGGCGGCGAGATGATCGATCTCCTCGGCTCGATGCGCGGCGGACTCGACGAGGAGCGTCGTGCCGATCTCGTCCGACGTTTCGAGCTCGACACCACGAAACGGGGACGCCAGTATTCGAAGGGCAACCGCCAGAAGGTGGCGATCGTCGCCGCGCTGGCATCGGATGTCGAGCTGCTGATCCTCGACGAGCCGACGTCGGGTCTGGACCCGTTGATGGAGAACGTCTTCCAGGAGGTGGTCGGGGAGGCGAAGTCCCGTGGCACGACGGTGCTGTTGTCGAGTCACATCCTCGCCGAGGCCGAAACCCTCGCCGACCGGCTCAGCATCATCCGCGACGGCGCGATCGTCGCCACGGGAACCCTGTCAGACCTGCGCGGCCACACCCGGACGTCGGTCCGCGCCGAACTCGACACCATCCCGTCCGGCGATCGGCTCACCGAGCTGCACGACGTCCAGGTCGACGGCCACCGTCTCTGTGCCACAGTCGATTCGGATCGGATCGGCGATGTGATGGCGATGCTGACCTCGTGCGGCCTGCGGTCGCTGACCGTCGAGCCGCCGTCGCTGGAAAGCCTCTTCCTCCGGCTCTACGAAGCCGAAGGTGCGACGCCGGGGGAGCGGTGAGATGACCGGCGCCTCGATCGTTGGTACGCGGCCCCTGCTGAAGGCGTCGCTGCACCATGGAGGGAGCACCTTCGCCCCGTGGATCGTGTTGCCGACGGCGCTGGCGGTGTCGTCGGTCCTCGTCTATCCCTGGTTGTTTCCCGACGCTCTGGAACGCAAGGCGTTTGCTGCCACGGTCGGGGCGAATCCGGCACTGGGGCTGATCTTCGGTCCGGCCTACGACCTGTCGACGACCGACGGTTTCACCGCGTGGCGCAGCCTCGCACTCGGCGGGTTCATCGCGGCGCTCGGCGCGATCTTCATCGTCGTCAAGGGCACTCGCGGACAGGAGGACTCGGGTCAGGCCGAACTACTGGCATCTGGTGTTCTCGGTAGGTCTTCGAGACTGCTGGCCGCGCTGGTCATGGCGATGATGTGCTCGCTGGCGATCGGCGCCGTGGCCGGCGTTGCCACCGGCCTGTGCGGTGGCTCCTGGGGCTCGTCGATGTTGCTCGGTGCCGGATTCACCGTGACCGGTTGGATGTTCGCCGCCGTCGCGGCGGTCAGCGCCCAGATCGGGGCGGATGCCCGTGCGGCGACCACCATCTCGGTGTCACTACTCGGCGTGCTCTTCATCTTGAGGGGGTTTCTCTACTCGGTGAGCGCACCGTCGTGGACGACCTGGGCCAATCCGCTCGGCTGGATTCAGGAGACGCGGCCGGCGACCGGCGATCACTGGTGGCCGTTGGGTCTCGGAGTCGCATTCGCGATCGTCGTCGCGGGACTGGGTTTCGCACTGCAGGTTTCTCGCGACTTCGGCCAGGGACTCGTTCCGTCTCGTCCCGGCGCACCGCGGGGCCGGACCGGGACGCCGACGGGACTCGCCGTTCGCCTCAACCGGGCACCCATCGCGTCGTGGTCGGTGGCGTTCGTCGGCCTTGGTGTCGTCTTCGGATACTTCACCCGGTCGGTGAAGAGTCTGCTGGAGACGAATCCGGCGATGGCCGCGATCTTCGCTTCCGGCGCTGCGTCACCGAACGATCTGATCTCCGCTTTCGTCTCGACGATCCTGAGCCTGGTCGGCATCATCGCGTCGGTGGCCGGGGTGCAGATCGTCAACCGTGTCCGCACCGAGGAACTCGAGGACCGCACCGAAGCGGTGCTCGCGACATCGGTTGCACGCGTGCGCTACTTCGCGACCAACGTCGTGGTGGCGTTTCTGGCGACGGCGGCATTCCTGCTGATCGCCGGGATGGTGGTGGGCATCTTCGCGTCGACCGCCGGTATCGGGATCACCTTCGGCGACGCGCTGCTGCAGGCGGTCGCGACGATCCCGGCGACGTGGACCGTGATCGCCTTCGCGGTCGCGGTGATCGGCGCGCGCCCGGAGGCCCGCCCGGCCATCTGGCTCGGTGTGTTGGTGTCATTTGTGATGACCATCCTGGGCCCGAGCTTCAAGTTGCCCGGTTGGGCCCTGGGTTTCAGCCCGTTTCATCACGTGCCCGACGTCGCTGCCGCCGGCGCGAACTGGTGGGGCGTGCTGTGGATCGGACTGGTGACCCTGGGGTTGCTGGCCATCGGCTCCGCCGGGTTCCGACGACGCGACATCCCGTGATCGTGCCCAGACGCGTATGACGTTGAACCCGAAAACCGGGCTCAACGTCATACCGAGTGTCTAACCGGGGCTCAGTTCTGGCCGAGAGCCGCCGCGAGTCGACGCCACTGCTCCCGGGGGAAACCGCGGTGGTCTTTCTGCAGCACCTGGACGCACACGTGATCGGCGCCGGCGGAGCGGTGCTCGTCGATACGGCCCAGGACCGCCGACTCGTCACCCCAGACGATCAGGGCGTCGAACAGCCGGTCGCTGACCGTGGTGAGGTCCTCGTCGGTGAAGCCGAGGCGCCGAAGGTTGTTGGCGTAATTCGGCATGGCGAGGTAGCCCGTGAGCCATTTGGTGCCGATCGAGCGTGCCTCGTCGCGGTCGGCCGCGAAGATGGCGGTCTGCTCAGGTGCGAGAAGTGGCCCGGTGCCGAGGGTCTCACGGGCGGTCGCGGTGTGGTCGGGCGTCACCAGGTACGGATGCGCACCGAGAGTCCGGTCCGCGGCCAGTCCGAGCATCTTCGGTCCGAGAGCCGCGAGAATCCGGCTGTCGGCCGGGACCGGCTGCGGCGCCGAATCGAGTCCGTCGAGGAAGGCTCGGGTGGTGGCGAGCGGCTTCTGGTAGCGTCCGGCCTCCTGCGCGTCGATCAGCGGCGCGTGGCTGATACCAAGACCGAGCAGAAAGCGCGGGCCGAATTCCTCGGCGAAACTCGCGTGCGCAGCGGCGACGTCGTGCGGTTCGTGCATCCACATGTTGAGGATGCCGGTGGCGACCACGGTCCTCTCGGTGGCACCGAGCAGGCTGCGCACCGAGTCGAGAACCGGGCCACCGACATCGGGGATCCAGAGGGCGGTGAAGCCCAACTCGTCGAGTTCGGCTGCAGCTTCCGCGGCCTCCCCGGCGTCTCCGTAGCGTAGTGGCGAACTCCAGATTCCTACCCCGTCGAGATTCATGTTCTCGACACTACCGACGGCGCTCGCCGTGGGTGCGCGAGCACCGGATTCAGGCGCCGCTCGCTGCTTCCGGTGCCGACTGGGCCAGCCGGGCGTCGAAGGCAGTGGTCAGTTGCCGGAAGACCCGGATGCCGACCGCGCCGACGACGATGACGACTATCCCGACGACCATGCTCAACTCGTCGGTGAGCAGACCGGCGATACCGATCGCCAGCACATAACCGGGCACCCAGTCGAACAGGTGGAACATGCTCTGTGGTTTCTCGTCTGTCGGCCACCCCTCGCGGACGGCGGCGTGGTAGGTGGCGTAATCGGGATAAAACTCGGTGAAGGCGATGGCGAACACGGTGCCGCCGATCTGGATGATCCAGCCGGTCCAGAAGTTGTTCGAATCATCGAGGACGATGTCGCCGACAGCACCAGACACCGCGGCGACGCCGAATCCGATCACCCACGCCCAGGTGACGACGTAGTTGATCCGGAGAAACAGCGGGCTGTCCCAGGCCTCCTCGTCGACGGACTCCCGCGCGTACTGCAGGGTGAACGGTTGGCGGATCAAGATCGAGCCCAGCGCGAAGGTGACCAACGCGATGTTGGTCAACTCGCCGCCCCACTTCTCCAGCCAGTCGATGACCCCTGCCGACGCGAAGAGAGCCAGGGCCGCCATCGATCCGAAGTAGACGACGTCGAAGACTTCGAGGAGCTTGATCTTGGAGCCGCGTCGATGCCCGCCCACGACGAGCAACAACGACAGTGCGAAAGCCGAGGCCGCTGCTTCCTCGAAGCGGCCCGGGCCCGTCACCAGCGCCATCAAGATCCATGGCGACATACCTGCGAAGGGAGAGTTCAGAAATGCGGTGAGGACACGGCGCGCTCCCGAGTCCGGCCTGGTCCCCGTAGCCGGTCGGTCAGCAGCTGAGTTCTCCGGCGCGTTCGACATGCCTAAAATTGTGGGGCTTCGCTGAGAGTTCCGCATGGATCTGGCCAGATGCATTCGAAAGCGCAACAATCCGCGCGGTCAGACCTGGGGCGCGATCACCACCGCCGAGTTGTGGCCGCCCATGCCCAGCGAGGTTTTCAGTGTGGGTCCCGCTTCGAGCGGCGAGAGGCCGTCCAGCAATTGCGGGATCCCGTCGGAAACCCTGGGTGTCGCCGGGATCTGGCCGCGGTCGTATCCGAGGAGCGACGCGGCCAACTCGACCGCACCCGCCGCACCCTGGCAGTGCCCGGCAAGGGGTTTGACGGAGAACACCTCGCTGTTGGGCAGCATCGTCTCCGCGATCGTCGCCTCGGCGCGGTCACATTGCCGCGTGCCGGGGCCGTGGGCGTTGAGGTAGCGGATCTCGTCACCGGCGACACCGGTGGTCGAGAGCGCCTGTTCCACGCAGCCCACCACATTGGTGAGCTGGGGATCGATCGACGTGACGTGATAGGCGTCGTGGGACATGGCTCCGCCCAACACATCTGCGTAACCCTCTGTCGCACGGTTGGTCATCGTGAAGGCGACGGCCGCTTCGCCGAACGTGAAGCCGCGGCTGCCGTCCTGGAACGGACGGCAGGCGTCGAGTGCGTCGGTGTCGGTGATGGCGACGCCGAGTTGGACGAACATGCCGACCACCTCCGGCTTGGCCGAGAGATCCGTTGCGACGACCAGAACGTCGTCGACGAGATCGGCGTCCAGCCACGACTTCGCGGTCACGATCGCCGCCGAACCGGAGGTGCACATCGCCGACACATTCAGCGCCGGACCGTGAAAGCCGTACTCCTGCATCAGCAACGACACGGGCGTCGACGGTGTCACCGACAGGTACTGCCGACCGGAGTACTGCCCGACACCGGAGGTCACCATCGGATACATGTCGAGATCGCCGAGCACACACGCATGTACCAAACCGACGCGCGAACCCGGACGCCAGCCGCGTTCGGCGGCATCTTCGATGGCTTCGCGCGCCGCACTTCGCATCGCGCGCGCGAAGCGGGTGTTGCCGTCGGCCTGGTCGCCCCCCTCCGGCACGCGCACGATCCACCCCGGACCGACGTCGTCTCCGGAACCGAATCCGAAGCCCTCGTGCAACGCGGCCGCGGACTTACCCGAGACGAGGCCGTCCCACAGCGCCTCTCGGCCCCAGCCGTATCCGGTCACGGCCCCCACACCGGAAACTGTCGATCGATGATTCGTCATTGGTGAACCCTCTTCATGGATTGGAATTTTTGCAGTTTTGCGAGGTCATCTGACCGAACGCCACCTCAAGAATCCCCCAGAAAGCGGCATTCGACTCATTTCTCGACGGGTGGGGCCTCCGATTCGACTTTGGCACGACTCTGCGTCGGTTTGGCCCACCCCACACCCCCTGTTTGGGGGAACATGGACGCCGGGGGTTGGAGCAGGGCGGGGGGAGGGACTGACGCAGTGCCGGAATCGACGCCTACGGACGGTGGCCACAGTGATCTCGTCGCGCCGCATGCCGAGCCCATGACCCGATCCAGCGACGCCGCGGTGGCCGAACGCTATCGTCTTCTCCTCGAACTCAGCCCGGACGCGATCGCTGTGCACCAGGACGGCCTCATCGTGTACGTGAACTCCGCCGCGCTCGACTTCGCCAGGCTCACCGATCGGGACGAGATGCTCGGCCGCCCGATCACCGATTTCGTCCACCCCGACGAACTCCCGCACATGATCGAGCGGATAGTCAGCATGGGCGACGAAGCCGGCGCGGCGACCTATCCGGAGGAAGTCGTGATGGTCGATGCCCACGGGGTGTCGCGGCCAATGGAGGTCACCTCGGTTCGCACCGTCTGGCACGACAAGCCCGCGTATCAGGTGATCTTGCGCGACATCACCGCACAGAAGGCCATCGATGCGGCGCTGCGTCGGCAGGCGGCATTGCTCGACCACGTCAGCAACGCCGTGATCGCCGTGGACACGAGCATGACGGTGCGGTCGTGGAATCCCGCGGCGGAGCAGCTGTACGGCATCACCGCCGGCGACGCCGTGGGCCGCGAGCTGGGTTCGGTCGCCGGCGGCAATCTCGACGTCCAGGCCGCCGTGGCACTGGGAGGGACCGTCGACCAGCTCCACCGCCGCGCCGACAACGACCGAACCTTCCTCGCCCACATCTCGGTGACATCTATGGACGACGGTTTCCTGATCGTCGCCGAGCCCACGCGCAGACCGCTGATCGAACGCCTGGGCACCATCCTCGCCGCCCTCCACCAGGCGGTCATCGTGGTGCGCGCGGACGGTGGGATCGAGCTCGCGAATCCCGCGGCCGCCACCATGCTCGGCCCCCAGGCAGTCCCTGGTTCCTTCGTGCACGATCTGCCGCTCGACTTCGTAGACGGCGAGTCACCGATTGTCCGCTGCCTGCGGACGAGAACTGCCGTCACCGATGCCACGGCGACGATCAACACACCCGGCGGCGAACGGTGGTTGTCGTGCAGCTGCCGGCCGATCGACGACGACACCTCGGAAGCAGTCGTACTGGTGTCCTTCGCCGACATCACCGAGCGGTACCGCGAGCGGACCCGGCTGGCGTGGGACGCGGTCCACGATCCGCTGACCCGGCTGTACAACCGGGCCGGCATCCTCAAGGAACTCGAGTCGCACATGGATGCACTCGGTGATCACGACACCGATTGCGTCGCAATTTATTACATCGATCTCGACAACTTCAAACTCGTCAACGACTCGCTCGGTCACGCCGTCGGCAACGAGGTCTTGCACACCGTCGCCCAACGCCTTGCGGGTGCGACGCCCGGGAAGGGCGCGGTGGGGCGGATCGGGGGAGACGAGTTCGTCCTGGTCACGACCCACCCGAAGGCGGACACAACGGCGGAGATCGACCGCCAGATCGAGTCGATACGCGCCGCGATCAGACCGCCGGTCAGCGTGACCGACCGCAGCGAACCCCTGACGGTGCGGGTGAGCATCGGCGTCGCCACCGTGGCCGCCGGCGACCGCTCCACCCCGGCGGACCTCCTTCGTGACGCCGACATCGCTCTGTATCAGGCGCGCAAGGCATCTCGGGAACCGTATGTCCGGTTCCGAACACATCATCGCGAGGAGCTCCAGCGCCGCCAACGGATCGAGGAGGAACTGCGGCGGGCGCTGGCCTCCGATCCTTCACAGTTGGAGATCCATTACCAGCCGATCGTCTCCACCGAGAGCGGAACACTCGTCGCGCTCGAGGCCCTCTTGCGGTGGAACCATCCCGATCTCGGTGCCATCCCGCCTGCCGAGTTCATCCCCCTGGCAGAGCAATCCACGCTCATCGACAAGGTCGGCACCCATGTCCTCGCCACGGCGTGCGCCGAGGTGGCCGGGGCACCGCAACTACGGCAGGTCATGTTGTGCGTCAATGCCTCCCGGCGCGAACTCACCAACGAGGAGTTCCTCCGCCGTCTCCGCGACACGTGTTCGCAGACCGGCATGAATCCCCGCTCCTTGTGCCTGGAGATCACCGAGAGCGCACTCGCGCCGCTGGAGAGCGGTCTGCTGAACCTGCTCGTCGACATCCGGGCTCTCGGCATCAGCATCTCGCTCGACGACTTCGGCACCGGCGCTTCCTCACTCAGCGAGCTGTACCGCCTGCCGGTCGGCATTCTGAAAACCGCCAAGGCATTCGTCGACGCCCTCGGGGAGAATCCGAACGCCCGCACGATCCTCGCCGGCATCGTCGACGTCGCCCACGCGGTGGGGGTCCGCGTGATCGCAGAGGGGGTCGAGACCGCTGACCAGGCAGCGACGATCGCGGCCGTCGGCTGCGACCTCGCGCAGGGATTTCACTACGGCCGACCGATGCCGCTCGCGGAGATCCTGACCGGGAGTCCGGCGATCTCGGCCATGTCGGAACCGCCGGACGACGCCCGACCTGCCGATCCAGATCAGATCGATACCGACGCGTGCTCGGATGTGCGCCGTCCGGCCTCGCCGCCCGAGTAGATTGAGCGCGAAAACGTCGGAGACGACGACCATGCAACCGGACAGCGAGGTCACGGACATGTCCCAGGATTCGTGCTGCACCACATCTGCGATCGGGGCCATGTGATGGCCGACGCGCAGCAGCGAGAGATCGCCGAGCAACACACCGCGAAGGTCATCGGTGTCACCGTCGCCGCGGCCGTCGGCGGCTTCCTCTTCGGCTTCGACAGTTCCGTGGTCAACGGCGCCGTCGACTCGATCGAATCGAATTTCGGTCTCGGCAAACTGATGACGGGCTTCGCTGTCGCGATCGCCCTGTTGGGCTGTGCACTCGGCGCCTGGTTCGCCGGACGGCTGGCCGACGTCTGGGGCCGCAAGCGGGTGATGCTGCTCGGCTCGGCACTGTTCACCATCTCGGCGATCGGCACCGCCTACACCCAGACGATCCCGGATCTGCTGCTCTGGCGCGTTCTCGGCGGTATCGGTATCGGCATCGCGTCGGTGATCGCGCCGGCCTACATCTCCGAGATCGCGCCCGCCCGCTATCGCGGCGCGCTCGCCTCGATGCAGCAACTGGCCATCACCATGGGTATCTTCGCGGCTCTGCTGTCGGATGCAGTTCTCGCCGACACCGCCGGGAGCGCGTCGAATGATCTCTGGTGGGGTCTGGAAGCCTGGCGTTGGATGTTCCTCGTCGGCGTCATACCCGCTGTCGTCTATGGCCTACTCGCGCTGCTGATCCCCGAATCACCGCGATACCTGGTGGGCCGCAACCGCGATGAGGAAGCCGCGCGCATCCTCCAGACAGTGACCGGCGAGAGCAACCCGCTCGACCGGGTCAAGGAGATCAAGCTCACCGTCAAGCGGGAGTCCAAGAGCTCGATAAAGGACATCACCGGCCCGTCGTTCGGGCTTCACCCGCTGGTGTGGGTCGGCATCTGGCTCGCGGTCTTCCAGCAATTCGTCGGCATCAACGCGATCTTCTACTACTCGACGACGCTCTGGCAGTCGGTCGGGTTCTCCGAGAGCGACTCGTTCAAGACGTCGGTGATCACGGCGGTCATCAACGTCGGAATGACCTTCGTGGCGATCCTGTTTGTCGACCGGATCGGCCGTCGGAAGCTGCTGCTGGCCGGATCCGTGGGCATGTTCATCGGCCTGCTGATGGCGTGCGTGGCCTTCACCCAGCAGATCGGTGAGGGCGAGAACGTGTCGCTGCCCGACCCGTGGGGCGTGATCGCACTGATCGGCGCCAACCTGTTCGTCGTCGCGTTCGCAGCCACCTGGGGACCGGTGATGTGGGTGATGCTGGGGGAGATGTTCCCGAACCGCATCCGTGGGGTCGCGCTCGGCGTGTGTACCGCGGTGAACTGGCTTGCCAACTTCACCATCTCGATGCTGTTCCCCCCGATGACCGAGGCCGTCGGACTCGGAATCATCTACGGCTTCTTCGCCTTCTGTGCCGCGGCGTCCTTCATCTACGTCTTCAAGAAGGTCGAGGAGACCAAGGGGCTGGAACTCGAGGACATGGATTCGGTCGCCGAATCCCGGTTGTCCAGGCTGGCCGCCTCCCGCGAGACGACCGAGAAGGCATGACGGTGGGAGCATCGGCCCATGGCTGACCTTCGTGACCTCGCCGTGCCGGTCGTCGGGGCGCCGATGGCCGGCGGGCCGACCACGCCCGAGCTGGTGGTCGCCGTCGGTCATGCCGGGGGACTCGGCCAGTTGGCAGCCGGGTACCTGTCACCCGAGCGGGTGGCGGTCGACATCGCCGCCGTACGCGCCGGCGGCGTCGACACCTTCGGGGTCAACATCTTCGTCCCCGAATCCGAGCCGGTGGATCGGGACGCCGTGGCCCGTTACCGAGACCGTCTGCTCGACTACGCCGCATCACTCGACGTCCAGTTGCCCGCTCTCGATGAACTCGGCGATGACGACGACCACTTCGACGCGAAGATCGCGTTGATGTGCGACGAGCGGATCCCGGTCGTCTCCTTCGCCTTCGGCTGCCCGCCTGCGGCTGCGGTCGCCGAACTACGACGACACGGGTGCAGCGTCGGGGTCACGATCACCACCGCGGACGACGCGGTCGGAGCGGCCGACGTCGGCGCCGACTGGCTCTGCGTGCAGGGGCCCGACGCCGGCGGCCATCGCTCTGTCTTCGACCGCCGGACCGAACCTCCCACCGAGCCCCTCGACGATCTGCTCGAGGCGGTGCGTGCACGCGTAGCACTTCCGTTGGTGGCCGCCGGGGGAGTCGCGACCCCTGATCGAGCAGACCAGCTGCGGTCGTCCGGGGCGGCGGCCGTCCAAGTGGGCACCCTGCTGCTGCGTACCCTGGAGGCCGGCACGAAGCCGGCACACGCCGATGCCCTGGCCGATCCGGCGCGCACCGGGACGGTGGTGACCCGTGCGTTCAGCGGACGTCCAGCGCGAGCGCTGCGCAACCGCTTCACCGACGAGTTCTCCGCGGCCGCGGTCGCCGAGTATCCGGCGGTCAACAAGCTCACCGGCGGCATCCGCCGCGCGGCGGCCACCGATCCCGACGTCATCAACCTCTGGGCCGGAACCGGTTTCCGCGAGGCCGTCGTCGAGTCCGCGACGGAAACGATTCGCCGTCTCGGCTGATCCATGTCGCGGCCGTCGCCCGGCCCCGACGCCTAGACTTGTGGCACGACCCGAGGGGATGCCATGACCGAGCCTGCGATGCAGCAGTCGGCGGATCCGGACATCGTGAGTCCGTGCGACCGGCCGCGATCGATGACGCCACGATCCGACCCCTAGGACGACGATGGCCCGTCGAGCAGTCACGAGACCCCCCGATCCCCCCTCCCGGGAGATCGCGGACGATCTGAGCGCCGCCGGCTTCACCGACGCCCGTGTCGCGGGACGTGGCGGTTTCGGGGTCGTTTACCGATGCCGCCAGCCCGCGCTCGACCGCGAGGTGGCGGTCAAGGTGCTGCGGACCGGCGGTGTCGAGACCGACCGGGTGCGGTTCCTGCGTGAGCAGCAGGCGATGGGACGCCTATCAGGGCATCCCAACATCGTCCACATCCTCGAGGCCGGGGTGACGCGATCAGGGTTCCCGTTCATCGTGATGCCCTTCCACGTTCGTGGTTCCCTCGACACCCGGCTCCGCAGGCGGGGACGATGCGACGTCGCCGATGTCCTCGACCTCGGTATCAAGATGGCCGGTGCTCTGGAGATCTCGCACCGGGCCAGCGTTCTGCACCGAGACCTGAAGCCGTCGAACATCCTGCTCACCGAGTACGGGCAACCCCAACTGACGGACTTCGGCATCGCCCGCCTCGCCGATCGGGAGGACACCAGCCGCGGGCTGGTCCTCGGCACGCCCGCCTACACGGCACCCGAGGTGCTGCGCGGCGATCCTCCGTCGGTGTCCTCGGACGTGTACGGACTCGGTGCCACGCTCTACGCCGCCCTGACCGGCCGGCCGGCGTACGGGCGGCGCAAGAACGAGGACCTGGTCGCCCAGCTCCTGCGGATCACCACCGATCCCCTTCCGGACCTGCGCGCTCAGGGGGTACCGGAACCGGTGTGGGCGGCTATCGCGAGGTCGGTGGCCCGTCCACCATCAGATCGCTATGCGACCGCACTCGAGTTCGGCGAGGCACTGCGGCAGGCCGGCCTCGAACTCGGTCTTCCCGTCGCCGACGTGCCCGTGCCGCTTCTCGCCGACATCGACGGTCCCTCACGGATCGACACCGATTCGTCGATGGACACCTCGGGGTATCTACATCTCGACAGTCCCGGCAGCACATCGGATTCGGGGCGTCCGCCCGTGGTCACCACCAAGTACCGGCCGCCGGTCATGGCCCACCCGATGGTTCCGCGGACCCGGTTGCTTGCGCGGCTGGCCATCGACAATCGGGCACGTGTCATCCTCATCCACGGGCCGGCGGGCTATGGGAAGACCGTTCTGGCGATTCAGTACGTACAGGCGGCCGAGGCCACCGCGGGCAAGACCGTGTGGTTGGCGATCGACGAGGACGACAACACTCCGGCATGGTTTCTGTCGCACCTCGTCGACGCGATCAGCGTGGCGCTTCCGGGTCTGGGGACCGAGCTCACCCGCACGCTGGAGGAGTACGGCGAGGGCGTGGAGCGCTATGTGCTGACAACTCTGATCAACCGGGCCCACACGACCGACGAACACATCCGCGTCGTGCTCGACGACTGGCACCGGATCACTGATCCGGCGAGCCGGGCGATCGCACTGTTCCTGATCGACAACGGTTGCCACCACCTGCAGCTCGTCGTCACCAGTCGCACGCACCTGCATCTGCCGCTCAGCCGTCTCAGGGTGAAGAACGAGCTGATCGAGATCAACGCCACGGCATTGCGTTTCGACATCGACGAGTCGCGTGAGCTGCTCAGCAGGGGAACCGGGCTGTCGATCGATGACACCGACGTGGCCGAACTCGAGGAGACCACTGACGGCTGGGTGGCCGCCCTGCAGCTGGCGTCGCTGGCGCTCCGCGAACACCACGATCCCCGCGCAGCGATTCGCCAGTTCTCGGCCAATCATCGCGAACTCAGAACGTACCTCGCCGAGAACGTCCTCGACAGCCTCGACCCGGACCTCCTCGACTTCCTCTTGGCGACCTCGATCAGCGAACAGATCTGTGCGTCGCTCGCGACGGCGCTGACGGGTCGCCGCCACACCCAGAGCGTGCTGGAGGACATCGAGGAACGCGACCTCTTCCTCACCCGACTCGACCCCGACGGACAGTGGTTCCGCTATCACCATCTGTTCGCCGGCTTCCTCCGTCTCCGACTCGAACACCAGGAGCCCGATCGGTGCGATGAACTCCATCGGCGCGCAGCGGAGTGGTTCGTCCAGCGGCGGATGTTCAGCCCGGCCGTCGATCATTTCCTCGCTGCCGGAGACGAAACGGAGGCGACCGGCCTGGTCGAGCGCGAGGGCATGAACATGTTCGAGCAGTCCAAGATGAGCACCGTGCTCGGCCTTGCCGCCAAACTCCCGGTGGCCACGCGCGGACAGCGACCCCAGCTCGAACTTGCCATTGCCTGGGCGCATGCGCTTCTTCATCACCGGGCGCAGGCGAACGCGGCGCTCGCGTCCATCGAAGCCGTACTCCCATCCGTTTCCCGCGCCGACGCCGACGACATCCGCGCCGAAACTGCACTCATCCGTGCAGGGATGACCGTTCTCGACGATCAACTCGACGGCCTCGACGAGGCTCTCGAAGCGTGCATGGTGCGCGCCGACAGCCTGCGTCCGTGGATCCTCTCCGGCGTCGCCGCGCTCGCTTCGAGTAGTGCCCCATAGAGTGGTGTAACTCGGTGGCCGAGATCGTGTCTGACGCTGTGTTGTTGACCGATGCAAAGCGGCCACCGCGTGATCCTTCGAGTCAACCTTCCACAGAATCCTCGAGGAGTCATCGCGATGACCGCACCCCATATTGTCGACCCTGCCGGCCTACTCGGCCAAGCCCTCGCAGACGCGTCGCCGGATCTGATGCGCGAACTGCTACAGACTATGATCAACGCCCTGCTCTCGGCGGATGCCGACGCCGTGTGCGGTGCCGAATGGAACGCACGATCTTCCGAACGCACCAACCGCCGCAACGGCTACCGTCACCGCCCCCTCGACACCCGGGTCGGCACCGTCGACGTCGCCATTCCGAAGCTACGCTCGGGCAGCTACTTTCCCGAGTGGCTCCTCGAACGTCGCAAGCGGGCCGAGTCAGCGCTGATCACCGTCGTGGCCGACTGCTACCTGGCCGGTGTATCGACCCGCCGGATGGACAAACTGGTCAAGACACTCGGCATCGACTCACTGTCGAAGTCGCAGGTCTCACGCATGGCCGAAGACCTCGACGAGCAGGTCGCCGCATTCCGGCACCGCCGCCTCGACGAAGCCGGACCGTTCACCTTCGTCACCGCCGATGCGTTGACGATCAAAGTTCGTGAGAACAAGCAGGTCGTCAAGGCCGTCGTGCTGCTGGCGACCGGCGTCAATGGCGACGGCCACCGCGAGGTGTTGGGCATGCAGGTGGCCACCAGTGAGACCAAGGCATCGTGGAACACCTTCTTCGCCGACCTGGTGGCCCGCGGCCTGGGCGGGGTGCGCTTGGTGACCTCCGATGCTCATGCCGGGCTCATCGAGGCGATCGCAGCGAACCTGCCCGGCGCGGTATGGCAGCGCTGCCGCACCCACTACGCCGCCAACCTCATGGCAGTGTGCCCCAAGTCCATGTGGCCGGCGGTAAAAGCGATGCTGCACAGCGTGTATGACCAGCCCACCGCCACCGCGGTGCACGAGCAGTTCGACCGGCTCCTCGAATACACCGACGGCCGATTGCCCGAGGTCGCCGACCACCTCGGCGACGCCCGCGAGGACCTGCTCGCCTTCACCGGGTTCCCCGACGACGTGTGGCGCCAGATCTGGTCTAACAACCCCACCGAACGGCTCAACCGCGAGATCCGCCGCCGCACCGACGTTGTGGGCATCTTCCCCAACCGCGACGCCATCATCCGCCTCATCGGCGCCGTCCTGGCCGAACAGACCGACGAATGGGCCGAAGGCCGCCGCTACCTCGGACTCGAAGTCCTCAGCCGCTGCCGACTTACCCTGACCACCGACACCCCAACACCGACGGAGGCGACCACCGATCCACTGATGCAACTACCCGCCTGACCCCCGAAGGATCAGAAACGAGTTACACCACTACTCGGGGCTTGACCTCGCTTCGTTCTGCGAGATCCAACGTTTCGCGTATGAGGAGGCGCGGGAGTGGCAACGCTGGGCCCGTCCGCATCACCGCCGGACGACAGGCCCGTTCAGCGTCATCTACGGGTACATTCTCGGCGGCGTGGCGGCTCGGGAACAGCTGGACTTCGACGCCGCAGAGGCCTCGTTCCGGCACGCGATGAATCTCGCTCGCAGCTCCGACGAGGACGAGTCCTACGGATCCCGGCTCAGTGGCGCGCTCCTCGGTGAGTTGTTGTACGAACGAGGCGATGTGGAAGCTGCACAACGGCTGCTCGACGACACCTACAACCTGGGCGCCGAGGGCGGCATAGTCGAGATCATGCTAGCCACCCATGTCGTCGGTGCACGCGTGAAACATGCTCTCGGACAGGATGATCAGGCCTCGCAGCGACTGGACGAGGGTGAACGGCTGGCGCAGGCCCTGAATCTTCCGCGGATGGCCGCCCACATCACGGCCGAGCGTCTGCGATCGGGAATCGGCGTGGCGACGCTGTCCGCGAACTCATTCCCGCCGGAGATGCCGCGCGACCTCCCGAACGGAATCGTCCAGGTCACCGCCGAGAAGACCGAAGAGGCCGCCATCCGCGCGCTGCTGGCCGTCGGCACCCACGACGCCCGCCGCGCCGCGTGCCGTCGGGCGCGTGCCCTCACCGAATCGATCGACGCGAACACCCGGCCGCGAGCGGAACTCAACGCCCGATTGTTACTCACCGAGTGCGTCGCGGCGAGCGGATCGACCGCCGAGGCAGAGGAACTGCTGCTTCCGATCCTCGATAGGTGTGCTCGGCTGGGTCTGGTGCAGCCCGTACTCGACGCGGGACCCGCTGTGCGACAGCTCGTCCGTAGACTCGGCACGACGGGCCGCGGGGAGGTCGATCCTGCCGTGGTCCCGTTCCTCGACAGGTTGCATTCGACGCCGCGCGCGGAGTGACGGCCTGCGAGGTCAGTGCGGGTCGAGCCGGTTCAGCGTTGCGACGACGTCGGCGTAGTCACCACGTGACTCGGCGTGACGAAGGAACTCGACCCGTTCGACCCGGATCTCGGTGGCATCCGGCTGTGTGTCGATCAGCTCGATCACCTCGGTCACGAAATCATCGAGAGGCATGGCGAATTCGCTGTCACGCTGTCCCGGCATCAGATCGGTGCGGACCGCGGGCGGTACGAGCTCGACGACCTCGACCGTGGTTCCGTCGAGCTGCAGTCGGAGAGACTCGCTGAGCATGTGGATGGCCGCCTTGGTGGCGTTGTAGGTCGGCGTCACCCGCAGCGGGGTGAAGGCCAGACCCGACGAGACGGTCATGATCGTGGCGTGCGGACGTGCCTGCAGGTGCTCGATGAACGCGCCGATCAAGCGGATCGGTCCGAGCAGGTTGGTGGTGACGGTCGCCTCGGCGGTTGCAAGGAATCCGGCCGAGGAGGACCAGTCCTCGGTGCGCATGATGCCTGCCATCGTGACGAGCACGTTCAGATCGGGATGGTCGGCGATCACGGATGCGGCTGCGTCGTCGATGCTGTCGGGGTCGGTGGTGTCGATGGCGACGGTGTCGATATCAGGGTGTTCGGTGCGAATCTGTTCGAGGAGTTCGGTACGCCGACCACCGACGATGACGGTGTTGCCTCTCTGCTGGAAGCGGAGGGCCAATGCGAGGCCGATGCCGCTGGTGGCGCCGGGGATGAAGATGGTGTTTCCGGTGATGTTCATGAATTCAGTGTTCGCCCGGGTCCGCGGGACATCCAGAGAGCGGTCATCGGGGGATCGGCGATCCCTGGCTGAGGTGGCGGTGTCGAGCAATACTGCACAAGTGGATCGTGATGCGCTCGCCGGTTTCCTCGTCAGCCGGCGGAACAGTCTCCAGCCGTCGGATGTGGGTCTGGTGACCGGTGCGCGGCGTCGGACCGCGGGTCTGCGGCGCGAAGAGGTGGCCCAGCTCGCGACGATGTCCACCGACTACTACACCCGACTCGAACAGAAGCGGGGACCGCAGCCGAGTATCCAGATGCTCGCGGCGTTGGCGCGTGCCCTGCGGCTGACCCCGGACGAGCGCGACTACCTGTATCGCGTTGCCGGGCACAGTGCTCCCGATCGCGTCGTCGGCTCCGACTACATCGCTCCCGGTCTGCTGCGTGTCCTCGACCGGCTCACCGGCACCCCGGCACTCATCCTGTCCGCATTGGGGGAGACGCTGGTCCAGAACGATTCCGCGCGAGCGCTGTTCGGCGACGTGAGCAATCTGACCGGCTTCGAGCGCAGCGCCATCTACCGCTGGTTCACCCGCCCTGACGAAGAGCGGCGCCGCTACCCGGAAGATGATCACGATCGCCAGAGCCGCGCCCAGGTCGCGTCACTGCGAGCCGCCTACGGCGTCATGGGCGGACGATCCCGTGCCGGCGAGATGGTGCGTGAATTGTGCCGTCGGAGTGAGGAATTCGCCACCCTGTGGGACACCCACCTGGTCAGCAGGCGGTTCGAAGACCACAAGACCCTGATCCATCCCGAGCTGGGACCGATCGAGGTCGACTGTCAGGCCCTGTTCACCGAAGACGAGACCCAGGTCCTGCTCGTCCTCACCGCGGCGCCGCGAACCGATGCCGCGGCCAAGATCGCACTGCTCAACGTCCTCGGCACGCAGCAGATGAACCCGAGTCGTGAATGACGTTCACCGCGACTCGGGTTCGGTGTTGATCCGCCGCCCGATCGCCGACAGCTGACGTAGTTGGGGTGCGGGTCAGACGGTCGACGACGAGTCGGCGCACATTGGCGACATATCCGGGCGCCGTGGCCACCACCTTTTTCCATCCCGCGTCGGTCAGCACCGCATTGGTGAAGCGCCCGTCCTCCGGACACTGGTAGCGGCGGACCCATTCCCGCTTCTCCAGACGGCTCACCACATGGGACAGACGCGAGAGTGAGCCGTAGGACATCTCGGCGAGCTCACTCATCCGCAAAGTGTGTTCGGGCGCCTCGGAAAGCGCGGCGAGGACCTCGTATTCGAAGTGGGTGAGCTGCGCGTCGCGGAGCAGCTGGGCATCGAGAGCATGGGGGAGCCGGGCGAGCGCCGTGGCCACCTGAATCCAGGCGTCCATCTCCTCGTCGTCGAGCCACTCGGGCTCTTGCTCTTCGGACACCCGGGCAGTCTATCGGATCGATTCACTTGAAGCTTCACTTGACCCTTCAACTCAAGTCACTTAGGTTCGTCAATTGACACGTCAAGTCATCCCTCTCGAATTCAAGGCGGTTTCCATGTCCAATCCCATCGTCCGTAGCGTGGGAATCCTCCTCGCACGCATCGCGATCGGCGTCGTGTTCCTGGCCCACGGCCTGCAGAAGTTCCAGCAGAACGGCTGGGCCGGACCCAAGGCCGGGTTCGAGATGATGGACGTTCCGCTGCCTGCGGTCTCGGCGTTCCTGGTCACCTGGCTCGAGATCCTGGGCGGCATCGCACTGATCGTCGGCGCATTCACCCCGGTCGTCGCGATCCTCTTCGTCATCGACATGCTGGGGGCGGTGTTCATCACCCACATCGACAACGGTCTCTGGGCGTCCGACGGCGGCTACGAGTTCGTCCTGACCCTCGGGGCCGGCGCGCTCCTCCTCGCGGTCGTAGGCGCAGGCCGGTTCAGCGTCGATGCGGCCCTCGGCACCAAGCTGCCCTGGCTCACCGTGGACGGAGACCGTCCGGCAGTCCCCGTCGGTTCCGCCAACTGACCGAATACGCAACCGGTCGCGGACCCGCAGCGCTGCTGCGGGTCCGTTCTGTATCGAGAGTAAATTCGCGCGCAATTGACGAGGCCTGAGCGTGGTACGTCTTCATCGCCATCGTCGCGGAGGTCAGCGCGACCCACTGAGAGCCTCGAGTCGGTCGGTCGACCAGCTCACGGGCGCTCTATACCATGCCCGAATCGACATGTCTCGGTAATCCGTGATTTTGCTCATTTGCGCGCCTGTTTATTCTGAGGAGCGTGACCCCCACAGTAGGTAGTTCCGTGCCATCGGGACGTATTCGCAACACCGCGTTCGCATCGAAGGTGATGTCGGCCGACGACGCCGTGAAGTACATCCAGCCCGACGACACCGTGGCGATCAGTGGTTTTGCCAGTGCCGGAACACCGAAGGTGATCGTCCCGGCGCTCGCCGAGAAGATCAAAGAGGCCCGGGCGACCGGCTCGAATTTCACGATCAACCTGCTGACGGGCGCGTCGGTCTCGACCGAGACCGAGCGGCTCCTCACCGAGGTGGACGGCATCGCGCTGCGTATGCCCTACCAGTCGGAGAGCACCGCCCGGAAGCGCATCAACGACGGCCGGATGGACTATGTGGACATCCACCTGTCCCACGTGGCGCAGCAGGTCTGGGGTGGGCTACTACGGTCAGGTCGACGTCGCCGTCGTCGAGGTTTCCGGGATCACCGAATCGGGGGAGCTGATTCCGGCCGCGTCCATCGGCAACAACAAGACCTGGCTCGATGTGGCCAAGAAGGTGATCCTCGAGGTCAACTCGTGGATCCCCGAGGCCGTCGAAGGCATGCACGACGTGTACTACGGCACCGCGCTGCCGCCGGATCGCAAGCCGATCCCGCTGACCCGCGTACAGGACCGGATCGGGCAGCCGACGTTCCGGGTCGATCCGGCCAAGGTCGTCGCCGTGGTGGAGACCAACTGCCGCGACAGCGCCAGCCCGGTGACGCCGCCCGACGCGATCAGCGAGGCCATCGCCGGTCACGTCCTCGAGTTCTTCGACTATGAGGTTCGTAACGGACGGCTGCCCGCCGACACGCTGCTGCCGCTGCAGGCGGGCATCGGCAACGTCGCCAATGCCGTTCTCGGCGGTCTGGACCGCGGCCCCTACAAGGGCCTGACCTGCTACTCGGAGGTCATCCAGGACAGCATGTTGCGGCTGATCAAGGACGGGACCGTGGCACACGCGTCGTCGACCGCCCTGGCGCTCAGCGAGTCCGGCATCGAGGAGCTGACGGCCAACGTCGACTTCTACCGGAACCACATCACCCTCCGTCCGCAGGAGATCAGCAACCATCCCGAGGTCGTCCGGCGTCTCGGTGTGATCGCGATGAACGGCATGCTCGAGGCCGACATCTACGGAAACGTGAACTCCACACACGTGATGGGCACCAAGATCATGAACGGCATCGGCGGTTCGGGCGACTTCGCGCGCAACGGCTACGTGTCGCTGTTCATGAGCCCGTCCACCGCGAAGGGCGGTGCGATCTCGTCGATCGTCCCGATGACGCCCCACGTCGACCACACCGAACACGACTGCCAGGTGATCGTCACCGAGCAGGGCCTCGCGGACCTGCGTGGCATGTCACCCCGGCGCCGTGCACGGGAGATCATCGAGAAGTGTGCGCACCCGGAATTCCGGCCGCTGCTGAACGACTACTTCACCCGCGCCGACGCGATGCCCTCGGCCGGCCAGACCCCGCACATCCTCGGCGAGGCGTTCAGCTTCCACCAGCGGTTCCTGGACACCGGCTCGATGCGCTGAGTGGTCAGCGCGGTTCGTCACCGCGCTGGCCGTCGGTGCTCTCGCCCTTCGCCCGGTCTTCACGGGGGTTGTCGAAGGTCACGTCGATCTCCTGGAAACCCTTGTTCCGCTGCGCCCGCACCTGCGCCGCATAGGCGGCTTCGTCCCCCTCGGTGAGGATGACATTGTCGGTGAACGGCGTCAGCAGCGACCGCGGATACAGGTGGTCCACGCGCACGGCGTTTGCCTCGAGGCAGAACACCAACACGATCGTGGTCACATAGAGGAACGCCAGCAAGCCGAGAACGATCGCGAAGACACCGTTCGTCGAACTCGCGTTGGCGATGACTCGCTCGACGTACACCGCGCCGAAGGTCTGGATGACCTGCCAGCATGCCCCCGCCGCGAGCGCGCCGGGGAGTACGTCGCGCACGGACAGGTCACGTGCCGTGCCGAATCGGAACGCCACGATGAACACACACGTGCTCAGCACCACCGAGCCGAGAATCGCGAACCACCGTCCGACAACGCCGAGCTCGAAGCTCGCGGCGATGCCGTTGACCACGGTCAGTCCGATGACGGCGAGACCGACCGTCGACAACAGCACCAAACCCCGGAGGCGAACGAAGATCGGATCCGGTCGTTCGTTGCGGGGGACGGCCCAGATGGTGTTCATCGCATTCTGAGCCGCGACGGCAACGCCCAGACCGCCGTACAGCGAGACGAGCACGCTGATGACGAGTGCCGGGATGCCGCCACTGAGTTTCTCGGGCTCACCGAGCTGGCTCCCGATCACCGGGATCTGACTCATGGCCGAGTCGAGGATGCGCTCCTGGAGCGCCGGATTGTCGGCGAGCACGATCCCCAGGATCGTCGAGAACAACAGCAGCAACGGGAACAGCGAGATGAATGCGTAGTAGGTGCACAGGGCGGCCAGATAGGCGCCCTGGTCGTCGACGAACTTGTAGATCACCGCGAGCGGGAAACCAGTCGCCGGGTGTCGTCGTTGGAAGTCGTCGATCCGTTCCGACAGCGACACCCGCTCACCTTCTGCTCGTCGTCCAGCCGGTCTCGTTCCGGCACCGCCCGGGCGGCGGGTGTGCTGACTGTATCCCGGCCGGCGACCGATCAGCCTTAAGCCGGTCCGTGCCACACTGTCTTCGATCTGTGGCTCTAGTGAAACGGATCGGCGGCCGGTACACCGAGCGTGCGTAGCGGCCACCCGAGCCGCCAGTACGCGAGTCCGACGATCCCGCGCGGGAAGAAGCGGCGCGTCGTGGTGACCTCGGTGCGTGCAGGATCGCCACCGAGGTCACGGAGTGCATACTCGACGAACCCGTTACCGCGCGAGTCCGCGCACACCTGGACACGAAGGAACTCCGATTGCTTCTCCGCGATCACGCGTCCTCGTCGCTCGAGGGACTCCCAGACCGTGTCGGGCGTGCCGTCCTCGACGGTCGTGGTCGTCGTCTCGAACATCTCCTCACCGGCCCAGTCCGGGTCGGTCGGGATGGGTTCGGCCGCGGGGGTGTCAGCGCTCGCGTTTGCCCACGTCGCGGGTTCCGAGCCGCGTTCGGCACGGCTCAGCGTCTCGGCGACCGCCCGGCTGTACGGGGTCAGGCCGCCCGGCGGGCGGGGGATGATCGAGTCGATGTCGCGGTTCCGGCAGACAGCGTCGCACTCCAGCGACTCGATCAGCGGTCGCGCGATCTTGCCCCGGATCGGGGTCACCAGGCGGACCCACCGGCTTGCCACCGACGGAGTGAGGAACGGAAGGACGACCATGGTGCGCGGACGCAGACCGGCGACCTGCGCGTAGACCCGCATCATGTCGCCGTACTCGAGGACGTCCGGACCGCCGATGTCCCAGGTCCGTGACCCAGGGACCTCGGCGGTCGCTGCCTCGACGAGGTAGTACAGGGCGTCGGCGGCGGCGATGGGCTGGATCTTGTTGCTCACCCAGCGTGGGGTCGTCATCGCGGGGAGCCGCTCGGTGAGGTGGCGGATGAGTTCGAACGATGCCGATCCGGATCCGATGAGCGTCCCGGCCTGCAGTGCGACCGTTTCGATCGACGAGTCGATGAGGATGTCGCCGACCTCGGCTCGCGACGCCAGGTGTTCGGAGAGCTCGGTGCCCTCGGGATGGAGCCCGCCCAGATAGACGATCCGGGATACGCCGCATGCCTGCGCAGCCGCCACCACGTTCTCCGCAGAGCGTCGCTCCTCGGCCGCGAAGTCGGCGTCGTTGCTCATCGAATGCACGAGGTGGTAGACGACGTCGACACCGCGGAAGGCGGAGATCAGCGAATCGCGGTCCGAGAGATCACCTTTGGCCACCTCGGCACGCGGGTTGGCTGTCCAAGGCGCGTCGGACAGCTTCGACGGTGTCCGCGCCAGGGCACGGACACGGTGCCCGCGTTCGAGTAGCCGGGGTGCCAGACGGCCTCCCACATAACCGGTGGCTCCGGTGACCAGACAGGTTCGCGCTTCGTTCACATGACTCCTCTGTACCTTCGGGCGGTACCCCTCAGGCTAGGAGCGGAAACGTCTGCCGCGGCCCGGCCGCTGGGAGTCGGTGCCGGATCGTTCCCTGCGGCCACGGGTTGATAACGCGCCGGCGTCGTTCAGGTGTTTCCCTGCTCGAGGGGCGAGTTCACGAACCAGAGGCTTTCTTCGTGCAGGCGTTCGCTCCGCCACCCCGTCTCGGTGCGGACCATCGAATGGTGATAGTTGCCGCCGCAGGTACTGATCTCGGTCATCCCCACGAACTGCATGGGGTTGTAGAACATCGCCCGGACCTGCGCACGGTCACCGTCGAAGGAGTACTCGATGTTGGTGATGAAGTGCTGGCTGACGGTGACGAACGCGAAGTTCTCCTCGAGCCACGCGGCAATCTCGTCCCGACTCCCGGCTCGTCCGGCCGGGGCAGAGGTGTAGTCGACGACGGCGTCCGCGGTGAACACCGAGCGCCAGAGATCCCAGTCCTTGGTGTCGACCGCACGGGCGTACCGGTGGAGCGTGTCGGCTATCTCGAACCGGTCCGCGATCTCCTGGGTGTTCACGACTCTCCGTTCCGGTCGCGCTGCGCGACGTCTCGATGGATGACCCACGGGGTGGGGGAGCAAGACGATTCACGTTGGCGCAGTGACCCTTTAAAGTGAGGACGACCTGCTCCTCGCCGACTATAGACACTCGAGGACCGCAGCATGTGCTGCTCAGCGATTCCGACCGACGGCGCCACCCGCGTCAGGAGGCGAGGAGGTTGCTCACCACGCGGAGGTCGGCGATATGCCCGGACACCTAGGACATCACACCCTGTCTCAGTTCTTCGGCAAGGTTCCGGCCTTGCCGTTCAACCACCTCAGCGCCTGGAGTTCAGAGGTCAGGCCGATGCCGTGGCCGAGGAACGTACCCGGCAGGATGACAGGCAGATGCATCGTCTCGACGGTGACATCGGCGCCCTTGGCGCGCCAGGACCGAACCATGCGATCCGTACCGCGCGGATCGACCACGTCGTCGCCACGGTTCTGGCTCACCAAGACCGGCATCCGCGGGGCGACTCCGCCCAGTCGCTGGTCGTTCACCGCCGTCAGCCAGGGGTCCTTGCGCAGATGCGCCGCGATCGGCCGGCCGCCCTTGGTGTAGAAGGTCGTCGGTACGAACGGAAGCATCCTCATCACGTCGAAGACGCAGTACTAGTTGACATCTCGCAAGACGCTCCGACCGAGCGGGTTGAACACGGCGAGGAACTTCTCGCGATGCTGTGGATACGCGGCGATGAAGCCGTTGACGACCCAGCCGACGCCACCTCCGAGCAGGCTTCCGTCCCCGAGTCGCGCAAGATCCGCGAGATCTGGTGCGGGGGCGCCCGCGAAAGCGGCGAAGATCGGGAGCTCGGGCGCGTATGTGCCGGCCAGTTCGGCGGCGGAGCCGGCTGCGAACCCGCCTTCGGAGTAGCCCCACAGCGCGACCGGGGCTTTCGCGCTCACACCGAACTTCGGATTCCGCGCCACACGAGCCATGTCGAGCATCGACGTCCCGAGGGACCTGCGGTTCAGGTAGGGGTGATCGCCGGGCGTACCGAGTCCTTCGTAATCGGTCAGCGCCACCGCATAGCCGTTGGCGAGCAACGCTCCGATCGCGAGCTCCTCGTACGCCTGGCCGTACCGCAGCAGACGCGACGGAGCGCATTGGTCGCCGGCACCGATGGTTCCAGAGCCGACCACCACGACCGGACGCTCACCACGTCCGGTCCACGGAGTGCGGGGGACGAGGACGCTGCCGGTCACGGCCGTCGGGCGGTTCCTGGCGCCGGTGCTCGCATACATGACCGTCGTGGTGCGGGCGTCGATGTTCGCGCCGGTGAACGGGATGACCGCGGCATAGGACGGTGCCGACTTGATCAGCGACCCAGGCCGCGGGTCGAAGCTCGATGGCGGGTTGTAGAAGGCGGCGTAGGGGTCCGCCGCGGCCGACCCGACACCGACCAGCGAGACGGTGGCCGCCACCGCCAACGCCAGTACAACCGCTCCTCAGCGTCGTCGGCCTCGTCGCATGCGATCGCCGCTGAACTGCTTCTTGCTTTGCAGACCCCCGTTGGACATGTGTCCATTAGTGATGGCATCGGCCCGTTTGTCAGCGGTTCCGGGAAAGTCGCATGTCGGCGACGACGGCCTGGGCCTCACTGAGGGTCAGCGAACCCGCGAACGCCGAAGAGCGCCGCGGGCCCCGGCTGTACTCTGCGCAGACGTTGCGGTCAGGTGGCCGCGACGACCGACTCCAATTCAAATGGAGTAGTGCCGGGGGTGTACAAAAGGACCGGTTCATCTGCGAACCCGAAAGGATCGAGCAATGTCAGTGGTGTCGTATGTGATCGCCGGCTCCGAGGCGACCGGTGGCGCGGGAATCCAGGCCGACCTGCGCACTTTCGCTCAGCTCGGCACGTACGGCGTCGGGACCATCACCTGCATCGTGTCCTTCGATCCGAAGGCAGGCTGGGGCCATCGCTTCGTACCGGTGGACGCCGGCGTCATCGCCGACCAGATCGAGGCCGCCACCGTCGCGCACGAGCCCGAGGTCGTCAAGATCGGCATGCTCGGAACGCCCGCGACCATCTCGACGGTCGCCGAGGCGCTGGCATCACGAACCTGGCGACACGTGGTCGTCGACCCGGTCTTGATCTGCAAGGGTCAGGAACCCGGCGCAGCCCTCGACACCGACAATGCTCTGCGCGCGGAGATCCTCCCGCTGGCCACCGTGGTGACGCCCAACCTGTTCGAGGCCGCGACGCTCGCCGGCATGGGCGAGCTGACCAACATCGACGATCTTGCCGAGGCGGCTCGTCGTATCGCCGATCTCGGGCCGAAGTACGTCATCGTCAAGGGCGGCGTCGGACTCGCCGGCGACGAAGCCGTCGACGTCGTCTTCGACGGCACCGACCTCACCATCCTGCGCGCGCCCAAGGTGGGGGACGAGCGCGTCTCCGGTGCGGGTTGCGTGTTCGCCGCCGCGACCACCGCCGAACTGACCAAGGGTGCCGACGTCCTCGACGCGGTGCGCGCGGCCAAAGAGTTCACCCACCGCGGGATCGTCGGACGCATCAGCTCGACCGCCCCGTTCGACGCCGTCTGGCACGGACAGCGATAGCGGCCGACAGACGCGATCCGCGCCCATCCGCCGGAGCGGATGGGCGCGGATCAAGGCGAGTGTCACTCGGTCGGGACGACCTTGCCGTCGACGGTCACCTCGACGTTGTCCGTGGCCTCGGTCCAGGTGATCTTGCCGTGTTCGAAGGTCGACTCCTTGACCCCGTCCTTCTCGGTCTCGTCGCTGGTGGCGACACCGAGCGGTCCCTGTGAACCGCCCTTGCCCTCGGGGGAGGGCACACCCTCTTCGTTGCGCGGCACGTTCCAGGCGTCGCGGATCTTGCCCCACGTGATGTAGGCGGGGGTGTCCGCGTCGTCGTCCTTCGCGGTGATGACACCACCCTCGAACTGCTGGAAGACGACGCCGTTCTCACCCTCACCGGCCGACTCGGGGCCGGTGAGCGGCTTGCCGAGATCGGTCTTCTGAGCCGGCGTGGCCGATTCGTACTTGGCGGCGATCGACCCGCTGAGCGTGACCTTGGCGCCGTCCGGTGCGGTCAGTTCCACCTTCTTGTCGTCGTCGGCGACCTCCGACTTCGCCGAGGAGATGGCCGACTCGGCCTTCGACATCCCGGACTCGACCGCGCCGGAAACAGCCGAGGACACCGCCGACGTGTTGTCGTTGTCGTCGTTGCTGCAACCCGCCAGGCCGAGCGTTCCGATGGCCACCGCCGCTGCCGTTGCGACCAGGCGTCGTGTGACGCTGTTGTGGTTCATGACTTCCTCTCGGTTCACAACCTTCAGGATCGGGAGGGCCGCCGCCCACCCGCATCGGACCCTAACGAACCAGATGCGCTGATGTTGATTTTCTTCGACATCGGCGCGTCATCGTGCAGTCCGAACGTGTCGGCACGCGACGTCCCGGGTATGCGACCGGCAAGCCCTCGGCGCCGAGCCGACGGTGCATCGTCGAACGCAGAGGAGAACCATGGCGGAGACAGTCGCCGACATCGTCCTGAAACGCCTACGCGAATGGGGGATTCGGCAGGTTTTCGGATACTCGGGGGACGGGATCAACGGATTGTTGTGGGCGTGAGTGCGGGCCGACAACGACCCTCAGTTCGTGCAGTCCCGCCACGAAGAGATGAGCGCGTTCCAGGCCGTCGGGTACGCGAAGTTCTCCGGCGAGGTCGGTGTATGTGCGGCCACGAGTGGCCCGGGCGGTATCCACCTGCTCAACGGTCTCTACGACGCGAAGCTCGACCATGTTCCCGTCGTTGCACTGGTCGGGCAGACCGAGCGTTCCGCGATCGGCGGGGCGTACCAGCAGGAGATCGACATGCACGCGCTCTTCAAGGACGTGTGCAGCGACTTCGTCCAGACGTGTACGGTGCCCGAACAGCTGCCCAATCTGCTCGACCGCGCCATCCGGATCGCCCTGGCGGAACGGGCGCCGACCGCCATCATCTTCCCCTCGGACGTCTTGGAGCTCGAGTACGAACCGCCCGCGCAGGTCTTCAAGCAGGTGCCGTCCAGTTTCGGTGTCGAACCTTCGACCCCCGTGCCGGACGAGGATGCACTGGCGCGGGCAGCGGAGATCCTCAACGCCGGTGATCGCGTTGCGATGCTCGTCGGTCAGGGCGCCCGGGACTGTGTGCCAGAATCGACCGACGTCGCCGACATTCTCGGGGCCGGCTGCG
This sequence comes from Gordonia rubripertincta, assembly GCF_038024875.1. Lineage (NCBI taxonomy): Bacteria > Bacillati > Actinomycetota > Actinomycetes > Mycobacteriales > Gordoniaceae > Gordonia > Gordonia rubripertincta. The sequence goes on along the minus strand of NZ_CP136136.1, from coordinate 3,956,162 downwards.
CGAAAGCTCTTCTGGGGCGGGACGTTCTGCCGGACACCCTGCCGTGGGTGACCGGATCGGTCGGCCTGATCGGCACCACGGCCAGCCACCGCATGATGTCCGACTGCGACACGCTCCTCACGGTCGGCTCGAACTTCCCCTACTCGCAGTTCCTTCCACCGTTCGGACAGGCGCGGGGGGTGCAGATAGACCGATCCGCGAAGCTGATCGGCATGCGGTACCCGAACGAACTCAACGTCGTCGGTGACGCCCGGACCACCTTGCGTGCGTTGATCCCGTTGCTGGAGAGGAAGTCCGACCGATCCTGGCGCGAGAAGGTCGAGTCGGACGTGACGAGATGGTGGTCGACGGCCGAACACCAGGCACTGACCGATGCCGACCCGGTTAACCCGATGCGGATCTTTCACGAGTTCTCGCTGCGCGCACCCGTCGACTCGATCGTCACCGCTGATTCGGGCAGCGCGGCCGACTGGTACGCGCGACACATCGTCTTCCGCGAGGGCATGCGTGGATCGCTGTCAGGGACCCTCGCCACGATGGGGCCGGCGGTTCCCTATGCCATCGGCGCCAAGTGGGCACATCCCGGCCGGCCCACGATCGCCTTCGAGGGGGACGGCGCGATGCAGATGAACGGACTCGCCGAGATGGTGACCGTCGCCCACTACTGGGAGCAGTGGGACAACCCGACCTTCGTCGTGGCGGTCTTGCACAACAACGACCTGAACCAGGTGACCTGGGAACAGCGGGCGATGTCCGGATCCCCCAAGTTTGCCCCGTCGCAGACGCTTCCGGATGTGGACTACGCCGCGTTCGCCCGCGGGATCGGTCTGATCGGGATCAACGTCGACGACCCCGATCGGCTGGGCGAGGCGTGGGACGAGGCCCTGGCCGCCGGCCGGCCCGCACTGCTCGATGTGCGGTGCGATCCCACAGTGTCACCGATCCCTCCGCACTCAACCCGCGAGCAGGCCAAAGCCCTGGATGAGACGCTGGTGAAGGGCGACGAGGATGCCTGGGACGTGGCGAAGAACGTCGCCAAGCACGGTCTCGAACAGTTCCTTCCGGGCCGCCGACGCTAGAGGCCCCGAACCCACCCAGCTCGGGGCGCACTCAATCGTCCTGCCGATGCCGGACGGCCGACTGAGGCATCCTGGAGGCCTTACCACGCCGCACAGCTCAGGAGCATCAGTGACCGCTGCAGACCACGTCGACGTTCTCGTCATCGGAGCCGGCATCTCGGGGATCGGGGCCGCGCGCTACCTACGGGCCGAACATCCGTCGAAGACGTTCACGATCGTCGAAGCCCGTGGGGCCGCCGGCGGCACCTGGGACCTCTTCCGTTACCCGGGCATTCGCTCGGACTCGGACCTCCACACCTTCGGTTATGAGTTCAAGCCGTGGACCGACAAGCAGGCGATCGCCGACGCCCCGCGGATTCTCGACTACCTGCACGAGACGATCGACGAGAACGGCCTCGCCGACCACATCCGGTATCACCACAAGGTCGTGGCGGCCGCCTGGTCCTCGGACGACGCGCGGTGGCTGGTCGACATCGAACGAACCCACACCGGTGAGCGGACACAGATCAGCGCTCGGTGGATCTTCTGTGGTTCCGGCTACTACGACTACGACGAGGGGTTCAGCCCCGACTTCGTCGGCGAGGAGCGCTTCCGCGGTCAGATCGTGCATCCGCAGCATTGGCCGGAAGATCTCGACTACGCCGGCAAGCGGGTCGTGGTGATCGGAAGCGGCGCGACAGCGGTGACGCTGCTCCCCGCGATGGCTGAGGACGCCGCGCACGTGACCATGTTGCAGCGCACGCCCACGTACGTCATCCCGCTACCGCGCGAGGATGCCGTGGCCAACACATTGAAGAAGGTCTTCGGCGACGAGCGGGGCTACGCACTCACCCGGCAGAAGAACGTCGCGCAGCAGCGCGTCCTGTTCGAACTGTGCCAACGCTTTCCGCAGGTCGCGCGACGGATGATCCGGAAGATCAACAAGTCCCAGTTGCCAGAGGACTTTCCGGTCGACGTCCATTTCAATCCGCCCTACGATCCGTGGGATCAGCGTCTGTGCGTGGTGCCCGACGCCGACCTGTTCCGCACCATCCGGGCGGGCAGGGCGTCGATCGTCACCGACAAGATCGCATCCTTCACCGAGACCGGCATCCTCCTGGAGAGTGGAGCCGAACTCGAGGCCGACATCATCGTCACCGCAACAGGTCTCAACATCAAGATCATCGGTGGCATCGACCTCACCGTAGACGGAGAGCCCGTCTCGCTGACGGACACGGTCGTGTACCGCGGGATCATGTTGTCGGGTGTGCCGAACTTCGCGCTGGCGATCGGGTACACCAATGCATCCTGGACACTGAAGATCGGGTTGCTGTGCCAGTACTTCTGCAAATTGCTCGGCTACATGGACGCTCACGGCCACGACGCAGTCTGGGCAGTCGCCGATCCGGACATGCCCACAGGTCCGCTGCTCGACTTCGGCGCCGGCTACGTCCAGCGCGCGCTCGACACCCTGCCGAAGCAGGGTCCGCATGCCCCATGGGTGATGTCGATGAGCTACTACGCCGATCGTCGACTGTTCAAGGGCGATGTCGCCGACGAGAACCTACGGTTTGCCCGGGCGCGGAAGTCTGAGGTGCTCACGTAGCGTCGTGCCCTCATAGCCTTCGCGGAACAGCCCGCGCCGACGCAGGATCGGGATGACCGCCTCGGCGAACACGTCGAATCCACCAGGCAGGGACGGCGGCATCACGTTGAACCCGTCGGCTGCGCCGTTGTCGAACCAGTCCGCCATCGTATCCGCGATCTGCTCGGGAGTGCCCGCGACGACGCGATGCCCACGGGCACCGGCGAGCTTGTGCAGTAACTGGCGGAGTGTCGGCTTCTCCCGGCGGACGATATCGGCGTACACCTGCGTCCTCGACTTCTTGTTGTTGGTGACGTCGCCGGCGTCACCGAACGCCTCGATGGGCACGGGTGCGTCGAGGTCCAGGTCGTCGAGGTCGACGTAGGCGAAGTCCTTGAGCTGCATGAGTCCGAAGGCCGGGATCGTCAGCTCGTTGAACTCGCGCTCGAGTCGTCGTGCCTCTTCCTCGGTGCCACCGATGAACGGACTGAGGCCCGGAAGAATCTTGATGTGGTCGGGGTTCCGGCCGAGGTCGAAAGCCCGGCCCTTCACGTCGCGGTAGAAGGCCTGCGCGTCCTCGATGCGCTGCTGGGCGGTGAAGATCGCCTCGGCATGCCGCGCGGCGAACACGCGGCCGTGGTCGGATGAGCCGGCCTGCACGAGAACCGGATGTCCCTGCGGAGGCCGCGGTGTGGTGAGCGCGCCCGCGACCTTCACATGTGGACCGGCGATGTTCGGGTGATGGATCCGGGTCGGATCCACATACCGCCCGGCGGCCCGGTCGAGCACGACCGCGTCGTCGTCCCAGGAATCCCACAGCGCTTCGACCGCATCGACGAAGGCCTCGGCCCGTTCGTATCTCAGAGCGGAGTCGGGATTGCCGTCCAAACCGAAATTGCGTGCGGCGTCGGGGGAGTCGGTGGTCACGATGTTCCACGCAGCACGCCCTCGGGACAGGTGGTCCAGCGTCGACAACGCTCGGGCGAGCTGCCACGGATAGGAGTAGGTCGTCGATGCCGTCGCGATGAGCCCGATGCGCTCGGTCCCGCCCGCGATGGTTGCCAACGTCAGCAACGGATCGAGACGACCGGCCGCATTGAACTCGATGTTGGCGTCGAGCTTCGGGATGTCGGCAAGGAACACCGCGTCGAGGGCCGCCGCCTCTGCGGCCCGAGCCAGATCCAGATAGAAGTCGGGCTCGAACATCCGCTCGGGCGTGGATGCCGGGTGGCGCCAGGCGGCCTCGTGGTGGCCCGAGGAGAGGATGAAGAGGTTGAGGTTCATCTGGCGGTCGGCCATGGTTGACGCGGTGTTCCTTGTCGGGAGTGGAATCATCGTGCAGGGTACGGATCAGAAGTACGTGTTGTCGGGGAGCGAGATCCCGTTGACCGCGAGATCGCCGATGGCACGGTTCTTGAACCGAGTCGGGTTGTGCGACACCACGGTTCGGATGTTGCGCCAATGCCGATCGAGGTTCGTCGACCGCTTGACCGCCGATGCGCCGCCGACGTCGAACAACAGGGTGGCTGCCCGCAACGCTAGATCACCGACGACGACCTGCACCTGGGACGCTCGCAGCGCCGCCTCGTGTACCACCGAGTCATCGGTGACACCGCCGACAGCCGTTGCCGGGATCCGTGCCAGTGCATCGGCTGCGTCGAGTACCAGCGACTCCGTTGCGTAGGCCAGCGACTGGATCTCACCGACCACCTCGAGCAGAACCGGGTCCTCTCGGGGCAGATCGGCCGAGCCGTGGGTGAAGCTGCGTCGTCGGCCACGGATCAGTTCGACGGCGTCATGCGCAACCGAGAGAGCGTTACCGGCGACGACGGCGTTGAGGTAGTGCTGGTAGAACGGGCCTAGATGCCAGCGCGGAATAGTGCTGAGATCCTCCGGCGGCAACGTCACCTCATCGGACTCGACGCGAACGCCTTCGAAACGGGTGGTGCCGGTACCGGTGAGCGTCTGGCCGAACCCGTCCCAGTCGTCCTCGACGGTGATGCCCTCGCGGCTCAGCGGCAGCAACGCCTGCACCGGAACACCTTCGGGTGTCACGCCGGTGACGAAGGTGTGTTCTGCATACAGCGTTCCGGTGGAGTAGTACTTCACCCCGTCGAGTCGGTAACCGCCCCCGGTGGGGGTGAAGGTGGTCGACTTGGCGAAATCACCGGCATGCTTGTTGCCCAGTTCGTTGTTGCCGTTGCCGATCAGTTCGCCGGCTGCGACCCGCTCGAGCCACAGTCGGCGCCGGGGCGACTCGGGCCACAGCAAGATGTCCTCGACCGTCCCGAAATGGGCACGCAGCAGGTGACCCAGATTCGAGTCGGCCTTGCTCAACCGGATGACGAGGTCGAACAGCTCGCGGACGGTTGCGCCGCCGCCACCATCGGAGACCGGGAGCCGGTATGCGCCGACCCTTGCCTCTTTGAGCCACACGACCTGCTGGTGGGGAGCGGTGTCGGTGCGTTCACGCTCGAAGCTTCCCGTGGCGATGCGCTCGAGCAGTGCGTCGAGGTCGGGGGACTCGGGGCGTACCGCGTCGGCCGCCCGTACGCCATCGGTGACGGTCATTTCGCTTTCCCCGCACGCGCGAGCAGGTCGACGACCCCGTCGGCGATGGCCTGAGGCTGCTCTTCCTGTACGAAGTGGACACCGGCACCGGCGGCCCGAACTTCAAGGGCGGCGATGTTCTCGGTGGCCCAGGACAGGATCTCCGGGGTCAGCAAAAAGCCCGGCTCGAAGGTGAGCAGCAGCTTCGGGACGTCGGTGCTGGTCTTGAGCCAGTCGACGCTGCGCTCGAGGAAGTCGACGCTCGCCGCAGGGTTGCCGTCGATCGGAAGGTTCCGCGGGAACTTGATGAGGTGCTCGCGGGACTCAGGCGTCGGAAAGGGCGCGAGGTAGACGTCGAGATCCTCCCGGGCCGGCGGAGTGAGGAAGGCGCCGGGCAGCACCTGCGTGAGGAACAGGTTGTTGTCCTCGACGACGAACTTCTCGCCGTCGCCGGGCGTGCGGATCAGCTGCTGCGCCTGGACGAAGGGTTCGGGCAGATCCGCTGACGCGATGTCGCGGATGACCGGTTCGGCCAGCAGGACGGCCTTCACACGAGCGGAATGCCTTGCAGCCCAGGAGACACCGAACGCGGCGCCGTAGTCCTGCACGACGAGGGTGACGTTGTTCAGGTCGAGGGCGTCGAACCAGGCGTCGAGGTAGCGAATGTGGTCGTCGAGTTCGTAGGCGATGTCGGGTCGTCCGGAGTCGCCGAATCCGATGAGATCCGGGACGATCAGTCGGCCGCGACCGGCCAGTCGCGCGAAGACGTGACGCCACAGGTACGAGCTGGTGGGGCTGCCGTGCAGGAAGACGATGGGGTCGCCATCACCGTGCTCGACATGGTGAATATGTGAGTTCAGCACGGGGGTGTCGACGCTTCGGGCTTCGGGACCGAACGCGTTCAGGGGGATCGATCGAGCGGCTTGTGTCATGACTGAATCCTCAGGACGAAATGGATCGCGGGTCGCTTGGAAAGGAACTCTACGCATTTCGTAGAGACGCGAAGTCGACTGTGCGACAGTGACAGTCTGGGCATGCGACCCATCTCTGCATCCTGTTCACCGACGACGATCCGCCGGCGAAGCACGTGTATCGGTCGCTAGCAGCGACAATGTTCTCGGGTGACTGTCACCGGGTCACCGACACGACGACACACCTCGCCGGCTGAACCTGCGAGGCAACAGAAAGAATCGGTCGAAGTCTAAGTGCGCGCACCATCTCGTCGGCCGAGCCGCTGGGCGACGAGACCAACGCTGAAGCCGTGCAACACCACGCTCGCCAGGACCGTCACGGTCATCGCGTAGAGCGTCTCGTTGGCGACCATCCCGTCGAGTTCGTTGAAGGCGAGGAGACCGAAGACGATCGAGGCGGTCCCGCGTGGTCCCAGGACTCCGATCAGTAACCGGTCCCGCGGACCGACGTCGGTACGTAGCAGCGCGAGGTAGACGGGAACGATCCGGAGGATGGTCAGTGCTGCGAGTGCCAGAACGACGATCTGCCAGACAAACCCGAGTTCGAAGACCAACACGGCGGCGCAGCCGAAGACGAACCACATCGTGAGTGCCGCGAGCGCACTGACGTCGTCCGCGAGGCGCAGTTGCTCTTCGCTCGGATCATCGGCCCGTGCCGCCTTGTAGGCGATACCGCAGACGAAGGCCGCCACGAAGCCGTTGCCGCCGAGTTGCACCGAGCAACCGTAGGCGAGGATCGGGATGAGCAGGAGGCTGATCCGGACGGATTGTTCGGTCGCGAGCCCTCGTCGCACGGAGAAGTTCGACAGTCGCGCACTGACGAGTCCGGTAACGCTGCCCGCCACCACGGCCCACAGCGCAGACGGCACGGCCAGTTCGAGCGCTTCGGCAGGGGATGCGGCGTGCTTGTGGTCGCCCGCGAGGGTCAGGGCGAAGATGAAGATCGGCGCGATGATCCCGTCGTTGTAGCCGCTCTCGATGTTCAGCAGGTGACGCACCCGTGTGGGGAACCGCTGATCGCGTACGAGCGAGGACGCCGGCGTCAGATCCATCGGGATCACGACGCAGGCGATCAACAACGCGACACCGATCGACGCCGTCGGAAGCAGCACCAGGCCCAGCAGGGTCGCGGCCGCCACCGACAGGGGCATCGCAACGAGCAACACCCGCAGCGAAGTGCGTCGTTCGCCTGCGAAGTAACCGCCCCGCACCTCGATGGCATCGACGAACAGCAACAAAGCAAGAATCAGCTCGACAACCGGTTCCGCGGAGTCGGTGTCGAGGGCGTTGCCGATCGAGTTGTTGGTGGTCAGACCGATCACGATGCCGACGACCACCATGACGATGGCCCCGGAGATCTGGAGTCGCGACAACCGGCCCGCGACCAGTGACCACCCCACGATCACCACGATCGCGATCAGAACGGAAGCCATCGACCTCGCCCACGTGACAGCATTGACGGATCGTATCCCGTGCCACGGCGTTCCTCAGTGCGGAATGCGCCGACGCAACTAACGCGAGCCCTTGATGATGTGTGGAGCCGGATAGGCTGACGTGCATGGATTTCGAGGACATCTTCACCGTGGTGGCGGTCGCGTTCGAAGCTCTCGGCGCATTGGCGATGATCGCCGGTTTCGTCATCGCGCTTGTTCTCGGCGCACGGTCGCTGTCACGGAAGGAAGGGGGAAGCGAGGCCTTCTCGGTCCTGCGCACAACCCTGGGATCCGCCATTCTGCTGGGTCTCGAGATCCTCGTGGCCGCGGACCTCATCCGGACGATCACCTCGAAGCCCTCGATCGAAGATGCAGTGATCCTCGGGATCATCGTGGTGATCCGGACGGTCTTGTCGATGTCCATTCAGATCGAGATCGAGGGCACCCTGCCCTGGAGACGGGCCGTGCTGACCAACGGCGGTCAGCTGTTGAGCAAGGCGGTGGCCCGTGACGCGGCTGCCGGTCGCGCGGGTCGTGTCGCCGACCCGACCTGATCCCGTGGCCCCCTCCGGCTGCCCATCAGGAACCGCGATCGCGTAGCGTTCCCGGCGTTATACCGACCGTCATAGGGGAACGATGCCGACTCTCGCCGAACTCATCTCCGGTTTCGACCACGACTTTCTCGTGCCCACCGGGTGGACGCAGGGCCGTACCGCGTACGGAGGCTTGACCGCGGCGCTGTCCGTGCACGCGGCCCGACTGACCGCCGGCGATCCGCTACCACCGTTGAAGTCGGCCCAGTTCCTGCTGAGCGCACCCGTGGTCGACCGCGCGTCGATCACGGCGCGCCGCCTGCGGGAAGGCCGCTCGGCGACCAGTGTCGCCATCGAAACCGTGAGCGGGGGACAGGTGGCCGCTCACGCTTCGTTGATCTTCGCTACGCCTCGCACCAGCACGATCGAGCACGATCTCGTCGAGACGCCACCGGTCCCAGGACCCGACGAGTGCCCCGTGTTCACCGAGCCGTCCGCGATGCGCCCGGCGTTCGTCGACAACTTCGACATCCGCAAAGCCGGTGGGACGAGCCCGATGTCGAACGACGGACCGCCACTGTTCCGGGCGTGGGTCCGTCACCGGGGCGCCGAAGGCGTCGATCGGGCGACCGCGCTCATTGCTCTCGCCGACGCCCTGCCGCCCGCAACCACGGCTGCGTTCACCGAGTGGGCGCCGGTCAGCACGATGAGCTGGTCGCTGCACATCTGCACCGACGACCTGCCGAAGCCGACCGACTGGATGCTCTTGGAATCGTCGAGCACCTTCACCCGCGACGGCTGTTCCCATCAGGCGATGCGCCTGTGGGACAGCGCGCGGCGTCCGATCATTCAAGGCTCACAGACGGTTGCGCTGTTCGCCTGACAGACCCGAAACACTTGTATGACGTTGCGCCCGGGTTCCGGGCACAACGTCGTACGAGGTTTCCGAGGAGCTGTGCGGCGTTCAGCCGCCGCGGGATTCCCTGAGGGCCCGGCCCTTCTCGATGTCTTCTTGGTGAATCTTCTCGTTCTTGTCCGAGACCGTGGTGTCACGCGGCGGAAGCTGTAGCCGTTCTTCGGCAGCCATACCCGCCTGGAGCTGACGGCCACGTTCGAGTTCGGCGTCGAACTCGGCCCCGAAGAGCAGGGCCAGGTTGGTCAGCCACAACCACAGCAGGAAGACGATGACACCCGCGAGTGCGCCGTAGGTCTTGTTGTAGCTGCCGAAGTTCGACACATAGAGCGCGAATGCCGCCGAGGCCACGATCCACGTGACGATCGCCAGGACTGCACCGGCACTGATCCACCGGAACTTCGGTTGCTTCACATTCGGTGTGGCCCAGTACAAAACGGCCACGATCACCACGACGAAGACGAGCACCACTGGCCAGCGAACGATGTTCCACACCGTAAGAGCTGTGTCGCCCAGACCGATTGCGTCGCCGATGGACCGGGCGATCGGCCCACTGATCGCGAGCATCAACGCCACTCCGGCGGCGAGGATGAGGGCGATCAGCGTCACCAGCAGCATGGCGGGCCGCAGCTTCCAGATCGGACGCCCCTCGTCGACCTCATACATGCGGTTCATCGCTCGACCGAAGGCACCGACGTATCCCGACGCCGACCACAGAGCGCCGGCGAGACCGAGCACGAGGGCGAGGCCGGCACTCGGCGCGGACACCAGTTGCTCGACCGGCGCGCGCAATGTGTCCACCGCGTCAGACGGCCCCAGGTCCTCGACCATCGTCAGCACCGCGTCGACCGTTTTCTCTCCCTGCCCGAAGACGCCGAGGAGCGAGACCATGGCGAGCAGTGCGGGGAACAGCGACAGCACCGAGTAGTAGGTGAGTGCGGCTGCGAGGTCGGTGCACTGGTCCCGGGAGAACTCGCGGGCCGTCTTGCGCAGCACGAACATCAGCGACGGTTTGGTCAGATCGGTGGGCGACTCGGGCTTGCGTGGATCGTCGGGGTCGGCGTGCGTCGGGTCATCGTCGACGTCCCGCCCGGCCTTGTCGATGGTCTGCTCGTCCTTGCTCATACCCCGGTGTAGCCGCCGGGTTCGCAGACCAAACTCGCCCTGCCGTGACCAGGCGAAACAGTGGAGCGCACCCCGGTGACGGTCAGCCCGCCGAGGCGACCTCGCGTGACAGTGCGAGCTCGCGGCCGGCGGCGCGAGCATTCTCCTCGGCCTCGACCTTGAGTTCGGCGGCGACGTCGGCGAATGCGTCGAGTGCAGGATTCACCCCGACGAGCGTGAACTGACGCCTGACGATCCGGAGGTCGAGACCCCAGACATCCTCCAGTACGCGACGCAGCCACGGCGTCGAATGGTCCCAGCCCTCCCTGGGCGTTCCGGGGTCGTAGTTGCCACCCTGGGTCGTGACGAGGACCGCGGGCTTGCCACGCAGCTCGGCCGGGTCGACGCCGATCCGCGGGTCGGTCACCGCGAGGTCGTACCAGGTCTTGAAGTGCTGGGACACACCGAAGTTGTAGAGCGGAACGGTGAGCAGCAATGCCTCGGCACCGAGGACCTCGTCCGCGATCGCGGTGGCGAGGTCGACCGCCTCGCGTTGCGCGTCGTCGCGGTCGGCCGGCGGGACCGTTCCGGCGATCACGGCGTCGCGCCAGGCGGTCGCGGAAACGGGCTCGGCCGACAGATCGCGTCGGGTGACCGTCGAGTCCGGGTGCGCACCGGTCCATTCGCGTTCGACGAGATCGCCGAGGGCGCGGCTCGCCGATGTGGAGGGGAAGATGCTGGCATCCAAGCGGAAGAGGGACATCGAAGACTCCTGAGTGTGTGACTAGCAATTTAGAAGCAGCTAGTCACACGGTAGTACCGTTGACGGTGAAGCGCCAGCGGGCGACTAGGATGTGTTGGATGTCCGAGATTTCCGCTACCGGCCACGAGCCGCGCACATGCGACGATGCATTGCGTCGTGCGTTCGGCTTCCTGGGCAAGCGGTGGAACGGCATTCTCATCGCAACACTGATGAACGGACCGGCAGGGTTCGCCGAATTGCGTTGCGCCGTCGGAGGAATCAGCGATTCGGTGCTGTCCGGCCGACTCTCGGAACTGACTGCGGCCAATCTGGTGGAACGCCTGGTGGATCCCGGTCCGCCGGTGTCGGTGTCCTATCAGCTCACCGAGTCGGGGCGCGCGCTCATGCCGGCGCTGACCGCCCTCACCGCGTGGGCATGGGAGAACCTGCCGCCGTCGGCGACGGAATAACTCGCGGAATCAGGCGGCCCGACACACCTCGTCGACCACGGCCTGCAGGTCATCCTGGATCATTCTCGTCAGTGCCGCCGGCGTCTCGTCCTGATGGCCGGCGAGGTCGACAGGGTCGCCGAAGGTCACCATCGGACGCGGCCGATCACCCTTCTGCGGGTAGGCAATACCGGCTGACACGAGTGTGACGTCGACGCCTGCTTTCAGTGCACGGTAGGCGATATGGCCGATCCCCGTTCCGAGCTTCTGCAGCCGGGTGACGTCACCCTCGTTGCAGGTCCCCTCGGGAAAGACGGCGATGCTGTCGCCGCGGACCATCCGCTCGACGCACACGCCGAACATCTGCCGACCGGCCTCCGCGGCGGCCCGGACACCGTGGTCCTTCTGCCGGAAGACCGGGATGCCGCCCAGGGTGTCGATCTTGCGCCGCTGCTCGGGATCTTCGAAGAGTTCGTCTTTCGCCAGCACGCGCATGTGACCGATCCGGGGACGGAGCGGCGAGCGGAAGCCTGCCGCGGCAAGCACCAGCGGGTCACGCTCGGACACATGGTTGGCCGCGATCAGCAGCGGCTTCCCGCTGCGAACCGCACGAACCAGCCGATCGCGCGCGGTGAACCGCACGACAGGCCTGATCTTGGCGGCGAGCACCCCGTACATCAACTTCGCGCGTACCCGATCCTGCTGGTGATCGAGGTAATGCGCGTATACGGCTTCGGACCGGGAGAGCTCTACATCCACGTAAGTTACGGTACCGTAGGTTAGCGTTACTGCCCACCGAACGACGAAACCCATTGGTCCGCAGACAACAAAGAACCGCAGGTGACGCGCTTGCGCCGTCGCCGGGGCAGTGATCAGTCAGGCACCACGACTGCTCGCCCTCGAAGGTCATTGGCGGCCAGTCGCCGGTAGGCCTCGACGCCGTCATCGAGTGAGAATCGTTCGACCGCCACCTCGAGAACCCCATCGCGTGCGAGATCCAGCACCTCGATGAGTTCGTCGCGCGCCCCCCAGTACGGCGCGCGTACCGACACCTCGTAGGGCTGGGTGAAGAAGCCGACCTTCGCCGTGGCGACCATGTCACCGATGCCCACGATCACCACGTCACCCATGGTCCCGACGACGCCCATCGCGATGTCGAGCGTGGGTTGCAGCCCGACGAAGTCGAAGACGGCGGTCGCACCATCGTTGCCGGTGATCTTGCGGACGTTCGCGACGGCATCGGCGTCGGAGAGCACCACCTCGTGAGCCCCGACCTCGCGCGCGAACGCGAGCTTGTCGTCGCTCACGTCGAGAGCGATCACCCGGGACGGGGTCAGGTGGCGAAGCAGTTGGATCCCGACATGCCCGAGACCACCGGCTCCGATGACCACTGCCGTGGTGCCGCCGACCAGCTTCGGAAGCGAGGGTTTGATCGCGTGGTAGGGCGTGAGGCCGGCATCGGTGAGTGGGACTGCAGCCACCGGGTCGAGGTCACCGAGCGGCACCAGATGCCGTGCGTCGTCCACGAGCAGGTACTCGGCCATCGCGCCCGGGTTGCCGAGACCCGGTGGGGTGATGCCGAGTTCGCCGGCTCGGCTGCAGTAGTTCTCCAGGCCGCGGGCGCAGAAGTGACAGACGCCGCAACCCCAGGCTCCGTACACGGCCACCGAGGTGCCCTCGGAGATGCCGGTGACGCCGGTACCGACCTCGGCGACCACGCCGGCCCCTTCGTGGCCGAGCGTCATCGGCAGGGGATAGGGGAATCCTTCCTCGGGCAGGTTGAGGACGAAGTCGTCCGAATGGCAGGCGCCGGCTGCCGTCACCTTCAGCAACACCTGCCCGGGACGCGGCGTGGGTTTCTCGACCTCGCGCAGCTCCGGCGGTTTGCCCGGCTGGATGATCTGAATGGCCTTCATGCGCACACCTTTCGATCCGGCGGAGGATTGACCCGCCTTTCGGTCTACTCGGTCGGCCGCAAGCCCATGCGTCTTCCGGTGAACTCGGCACGATCTTCTCGAGGTTGTAGCTTCGTGTTCACCACCGGCGGGACGGATTCCGCGCTGCGCATCGCACGCATTGCCGGGCCGCGGGGAGCACCTCGAGCCGCTCGGGGTCGATGATCTCGCCACACGTCTCGCAGCGGCCATACGCTCCGCGACCGACCCGCTCGAGGGCGGCATCGATCTCGTCGAGACGCACCCGCGATCGTTCGAGCTGGGCGACCAGTTGCCCGCGTTCAACGGCGAGCGTCGTTCCCTCCGGATCGTGCTCATCGTCCGAGGCGGCGTCGGCGGTCGCCTCGATGACGGCGGCCAGGCTGGCAGACAACGATTCGATGAGCGTCGCGGTTCTCTCGCGTTCGGCGGTCAGCGATGCTTCCGATTGGTTCGGGCCGGACTGGGTCACGACCGCACCCGGGTGTGTGGTCTCACGGATCCATTTGTACGCCGCAGGACCGACGATCGCGTTCACTCATGAACGTCGCGGAGACCGACGGCGCCGCGCAACCCCGAACAGTTGACGCATCCCACGCAGCCGACGCAGTCCGTGCAGCGAACGCAGCCGACACATCCAGCGCACCGCCGGCACAGCAGACAGGCCACGACACCGACACTGCCGGCGACCCCGGAACTGATCGCGGTCGCCAAACTTCCGGCAACGAGCAGACTGGCCATGGTCGCCGCCGAACCCGTGACGACCGCGCTCGCGACCGTGGCCGCCGAGGAATTGACACCGGCGCTGGCCACCGTGCCGGCCGACCCGGCGACGGCGGCACTCGCGACGGTGCCGGCCGAACCGGCCACCGCCAGGCTCGATGTGGTCGCGATCGAGCCGGCGACCGCGGTCGAGTTCACGGTCGAGCGTGATTCGACGACAGAAGTCTCATCGCGGGTGAGTGTCCACATGAGGTCCATGGTCGCGCAGTCGGAGCACGCACGCGGGGGGTTCAGAGGCAACTCACCGGTGTTCCGCGGAACACTCCCGACGCTCAGGTCCCGCAGAACGTCTGGAACGACGACGTGAATTCGTCCGACGCCGGGGCGGTGTACTTGACCCAGTCGACGCGCCGCTCGAACGGGTGCGTCACCACGTCGAGCATCTCCTCGAATGGCGCGAGGTCGCCCTCGTGCGCAGCACGGAGCGCGGCGTCCACCATGTGGTTGCGCGGGATGTAGAGGGGGTTGACGCGGTCCATCGCGTCCGCGGTGGTGGCGTCGTCGCGGCCGTGTTGTGTGAGCGTCTCGCGCCATCGCGCGAGCCACGGCGCCGAAACCTCCCGTGCGAGGAGTTGGTCGAGGGGAGCCGTTCGTCCGCGGAGTTCGTCGGCGAGCGCGCGGAAGGTGCCTGTCCAGTCGGCGCGGTGTTCCGCCATCAGGGCGAGGAGGTCGTCGATCAGTGCGTGATCGACGAAGGTGTCGGCCAGGCCCAGCTTGGCGGACAGACCTTCGTTGAGGTGTTGCTCGTAGAGACTGTCGAAGGTGGACAGGGTGGCGGTCGCGGTCGCGATCGCGTCGTCCGGTGTCGGACTGATCAGTCTGAGAAGCGTTTCGGCGAACCGTGCGAGGTTCCATTTCAGGACGGCGGGCTGGTTGCCGAAGGCGTAACGCCCACCCTGGTCGATGGAGCTGAACACCGCGGCCGGGTCGAAGGCATCGATGAATGCGCACGGTCCGTAGTCGATGGTCTCGCCGGAGATGGTGGTGTTGTCGGTGTTCATCACGCCGTGCACGAAACCGACAAGCATCCACTGGGCGACGAGGCGGGCCTGCCGTTCGACGACGCGCTCCAGTAGCTTCGCGTAACGATTCCCGGCGCCGGTCGTCGGCAGATCGGTCAGGTCGGGGTAGTGGCGAGTGATCGCGTAGTCGGCCAGGGGCTGCAGGATGTCGCCGTTGCGGGCGGCGAATTCGAAGGTGCCGACCCTCAGATGACTTGCTGCGATGCGCGCAAGCACTGCCCCGGGCTCCACGCCGTTGCGATGGACCCCGCGACCCGTCGCCACCACCGACAGCGACCGCGTGGTGGGCACACCCCAGGGCGTGCATGGCTTCGCTGATCAGGTACTCGCGCAGCATCGGGCCGACGACCGCGAAACCGTCGCCACCTCGCGAAAACGGTGTCGGGCCAGAGCCTTTCAACTGCAGGTCGACGCGGTGCCCGTCGACGTCGAGCAGCTCGCCGAGCAGAAGCGCCCGGCCGTCGCCCAGCAGCGGGGCGTATCCGCCGAACTGGTGTCCGGAGTATGCCGTCGCGACCGGCCTGCCGTCGGCGGGCACGGCTGCGCCGGCCAGGATCGCGACCCCGTCGACGGAGCGCAGTGCTTCGACGTCCAGTCCGAGCGACGAGGCGAGCGGTTCGTTCACGACGAGGAGCTGCGGATCGGGTACTTCGGCGCCGCGCCATTCGACGGTGAGCGGCGTCAGCTCGTCGGCGAAAGTGCTCTCGAAGCCGGTGATCGCGTCGGACGTGCGGGCGGGGGAGTCGGTGGCAGCCACTCTTCGAGCGTAACCACTCCTCGCGGTGCCCGGCTTTCGCTGATCCCTAGAGGGCGACTGCAGCGCCGCAGATGCCGCAGGACTCGAACTCGCGGCGTCCCCAGCGGGCGATCGGGATGAAGAACACGGTGAACTGCTTGAACTCCCGAATCCGGGCCCACTGGGTGGTGTTGTGACAGCGGGCGCACGTCCGGGTCTGACCTGCGCCGAGTTGCTGCTGCTTGGGGCCGTATCCGAAGAGGAAGAACATTTCGCCATCGTATGCGCGACACCGACCGAAGCGTCCGAGCTCGGAACGACACCGGACACCCAACAGTCGCACGCGTGTGCGAACATGTACGCGTGAGCTCGCAGAAGAGGACCGGCCTTACCGCCGGTGACCTGGAATCTCTGTCCGCGGCACTCGCGGCCGGCAAGCGTGTGACCGTCTACCTCCGCGACCCGATGCCGTCTCTCGGACTCGACGCCGGGACATCGGCGCGGGTCCTGTCCATCGACGGTTCGACGGTGACGGTGCGACCCAAGGGCGTCGACGATCAGTTGCCCTTCGAAGCCGACGAACTACAGCGCACACGTTCCGCCGCAGCACCTGCGAAGGCAGCCCCACGGTCGGCCAGAACCGCCCCTGCCGTACCGACGCCGACCCCGGCGGCCCGTCGTCCTGCCCCGACACCGAAAGCAGCTGCAGTGGAACCGAAGTCGGCACCCGAGCCCGCTCCGCGTCCGGAGACCGCACCGCCTCGATCGGCCGTGCCGAAGCCGGCCCCGGCCAAGACTGTGCGACGGGCGAAGACCTCGACGGCTGCGGTCAGCGTGACCATCACGTCAACGGGTGAGAGCGCCTGGACGGTATCGGTGGCGCACGGCAGCAAGAAGGGCAAGCCCGCCGAGGTAACCGCGGACCGCGTGGCCCGCGCAATGCAGGAGCTGGGTGACGACGCTGCGATCACAGCGGTGGACGAGGTCATCGAATCGGCGCGCGCGGCCGCACAGAGGAAGATCGAGGAGCTCACGCGCGAACTGGAGAACGCGCGAGCGGCTCTCGCTCACCTCGACGTCGGGCCCGCCGAGAGCTGACTCGACGTCATCCGGCCGGCGGGGCGAAGAACTCCAGCGCGATGTTGTCCGGATCGCGGAACGATATCCCTGACCCGTAGTGGGCGTGCCTGATGCCGCTGTGCGAGATTCCGGCCTTGTCCAGACGGGCGACCCATTCGTCGAGTTCGGACTGGGTGCAGGCGAATGCGATGTGGTCCAGTCCGACGTTCCGCTCGTCGAAACCGGAGGCGCCCGACCCGCTCGAGGTATGGGTGTGGAGTCCGAAAAGCGTTCCGCCGTCGAGTTCGAAGACGGTGTGGTGGAAATCGCCGGACTCTTCGTCTTCGTCCAGAACCGGTTTGGCTTCGAACAACTTCTCGTACCAGGCGGTGCTCGCCGGGAGATCGCTCACAGTGATCGCAACGTGGGTGAGCGCGGGGAATCCAGGCATCGAGGCCTCCTCGGAGGAAGTGCGCCGGAGAAAGAGTGACTGCAAGCGCATCGACCAGTTTATCGCCGCGGCTCGGATGGCCTTGTCTACCGTTGCACGAATGACACACACCGGACCACCCGTTCGTGGCGCGACCCGATACCTCGGGTCGACACTGGATTCATGAGCCGCAAGAAGTCTGCTGTCGCCCTCGGTGCCGCCACCACAGCGGCGGCCGTCGTCGTTCGTGATCTGTTCCAGAATGAGCACTCGTTGCTGCGCAACTTCCCACTTGTCGGGCATGCGCGCTACTGGCTCGAGGCGATCGGACCCGAATTACGCCAGTACATCGTCGCCGCGAACGACGAGGAGCGCCCGTTCACCCGCGACCAGCGCCGGTGGATCTACTCCTCGTCGAAAAAGGAGAACAACTACTTCGGCTTCGGCACCGACAACGACGTCGAGTACACGAACGGATATCCGGTGATCAAGCATCGGACGTTCAGTTCCGGGCCCGCGCCGGCCTCGACGCCCGAGGTCGGGCACGAGGTGGCGCTGCCCTGCGCGAAGGTCGTCGGTGAAGCGCGCCGGCGGCGGGGCGCCTTCCGTCCCGAATCGGTGGTGAACATCTCCGGGATGAGCTACGGGGCGCTGTCCGGAAACGCCATCGAGTCACTCAATCGTGGGGCCGCTCTCACCGGCGCGCTCCACAACACCGGCGAGGGCGGGATCTCGCCCTATCACCGCCACGGTGGCGAACTCGTCTTCCAGATCGGCACAGCCTATTTCGGCTGCCGCGACGCCGACGGGCGTTTCGACCTGGCCCGGTTGAAGGACGTTGTCGCCGAAGCCCCGGTGCGTGCTCTCGAGATCAAACTGAGCCAGGGAGCCAAACCGTGTCTGGGCGGGTTCTTGCCGGGTCCCAAGGTGTCTGCGGAGATCGCCGCGACGCGCGGCGTCACGGCGGGACACGATTGTGTGAGCCCGTCTCGGCATGCCGAGTTCTCCGACGCGGACAGCATGCTCGACTGGGTGGAGCTCCTGGCCGCCGAAACGGGACTGCCGGTCGGCATCAAATCCGCCGTGGGAGATCTCGATTCGTGGCACCAGATCGCCGACCTGATGACGAAGACCGGTCGCGGCGTCGACTTCATCACCATAGACGGAGGGGAGGGAGGAACCGGAGCGGCACCCCTGTTGTTCTCCGACTCGGTGTCACTGCCGTTCCTACTCGGTTTCGCCCGGGTCTATCGCATCTTTGCCGAGCGAAACCTCGACGAGCAGATCACGTTCATCGGCAGCGGCAAGCTCGGTCTGCCCGACAATGCGGTTCTCGCATTCGCACTGGGGTGCGACATGGTCAACGTCGGCCGCGAGGCTATGCTGTCCATCGGCTGCATCCAGGCCCAGAAATGCCACACCGACACGTGCCCGACGGGCGTTGCCACACAGAAGAAGTGGCTCACCAGAGGACTGGTGCCCGACGAAAAGTCCTCCCGAGCCGCGAACTACATTACGACGCTGCGGCGGGACCTGGTGAAGGTGTCGCAGGCCTGCGGAGTGGAGCATCCCGGACTCATCTCGACCGACTCCGTGGAGATCGTCGACGGCAGGCAGGGTTCCAGCCCGCTGGGTGAGGTGTACGGGTACTCGCCGGGTATGGGTCTGCCATCCGAGGCGGATCGCGCTGCTGTGATCCGACTGATGGCCGACCAGAGAACCGGCGGGTCGGCGCCGCCATCGGCCGCGGGCCCGAGTTGAGCCCCGGGTGACCACCCGCCCAATGGCTCGTCAGTCCGGGTCGGCGAACCGCGGTTCCCGGCGGGCCATTCCGGCGTGCACGGCCTCGAGCTGGTTCGGTGACCCGATCAGCTCGATCTGCAGTGTGCTTTCGAGCAACAGCGCGGCCGACGGGTCGGTGCCGGTCCAGGTCTCCTCGTAGAGTCGCTTCGCGGCGCGGACCGCGTGCGGTGACTTCGTTGCGATCTCGTGGGCGAGCTCCTGAGCCCGGGCGAGGGGGTCGTCGGAGGTACCGGTGACCAGCCCGAGCTCGTGGGCCTCGGCTCCGGAGAGCACACGACCGGTGAAGGTGAGTTCCTTGGCGACGTCGGCCCGGAGGAGACGCGGAAGCGTCCGGGTGATGCCCATGTCCGGCACCAGACCCCACTTGACCTCCATGATGGAAAGCCGCGCATCGGGGGTCGCGTAGCGGATGTCGGCGCCGAGCGCGATCTGCAGGCCACCTCCGAAGCAGTTGCCGTGGATCGCGGTGATCACCGGCGCCGGCACGTGACCCCAATCGAGAGACACCCGTTGCGCATGGTTCCCCCGGTCGGCGTCGTCGCGATCCAGCAGGGAGCCACCGAGCTCATCGCCGCCGAGGGACGAGATGTCGAGACCGGAACAGAAGCTCTTCCCGGCTCCGTGGACGACCACCGCCCGCACTCGACGATCCGCCGCCAGTTCGCTTGTCACGGCCGGCAACGCGTCGAACATCGCGGGGTCCAAGGCGTTGTGCTTGTCCGCCCTGTTGAGCGTGACCGTCGCGACTCCCGCTTCGTCGACATCGAGCAGAATCCGTTGTTCCGTCATCGTCCTCGCCACCTCGCCGTGTGTCGTCCGCCGTGCAATGGGCCCGGCCGCGTACTCCGAGCGCCTACACTACGGCCGTGGCGGAATCTGTCTGGGAATTCACCGAATCCGATGGTTCGGTCGTCGTGCACACCGACGTGGGCGGGCGGGCGGCGCGCACCGGCCACCGACTGAGGATCGCGATGCGCACCTGGTCAGCATCGGTGACGCTGACCGACCTCGTGCCGACGAATCTGACGGCCACGATCTCGGTCGACTCGATGCACGTGGAATCCGGCGAGGGCGGGCTCACCCCGATGACCGGGGCCGAGAAGTCGCTGGCGCGCATGAACGCCCTGAAGTCCATGGACGCCGACAAATACCCCGAGATCACCTACGAGGCAGGCACATTCAGCACTACGGACGGCGGTTACCGCGCCGACGGGGTGCTGACGGTCCACGGCCGGTCACGCCCGCATGTGCTGGACCTGCAGGTCGACGAGACCGCAGACAGTTGGCGGATCTCGACCGAGTCCACCGTCACCCAGAGCGACTTCGGGATCAAGCCGTATTCGCTGATGATGGGAACGCTGAAAGTCGTCGACAACGTCCGCATCGTCATCGAGGTCTCCCGCACTCGCTGACCAGCCGGGCCGCAGGCCAGCTCGGTTCCGGTGCACGCGTCTTCTCGGTCGGTACGCTCGAAGGTGCCCGATTTGTCCGCCAGGCCCGCCAGCACTCAGCTGCTTGCCCCGGACGAGTCCGTCGGACACGCACGAGCTGGAGAGAATCATGGAAGCACTGATCCTGATCGCCGTCATCGTCCTGATCGTCGTCGGGGTGGTGGTCGTCGCGCAGCAGCGCTCCGGCACCAACGCCGCGCGGACCCTGGACGATGCGAAGGCCGACGCCCGGCAAGCGATCGAACGTCTGGGAGGGCAGGTGTTCATGCTGGTCGGCGACGGCCCGGCCTCGAAGCAGGCTCTCGCCGACGCCGGGGAGCGCTATACCGCGGCGGGTTCACAGATCGAGCAGGCCAACTCACCCGCGCAGGCGCGCCTCGCCAAGCAGACCGCCATCGAAGGTCTCTACTACATCCGTGCGGCGCGGGTCGCGATGAACCTCGATCCCGGTCCCGCCATCCCCGAACTCGAAGGTCAGCAGAGCGCGGGCAAGGTCACCGAGGATCGGAAGGTCGAGTTCGAAGGGCGCCAGGTCGAGGCGTCGCCCAACCCGTCGGATCGGACGCCGAACTACTACCCGGGTGGCCGCGTCGCCGGGCGTCCGGTTCCGGCCGGCTGGTATTCCGAGCCCTGGTGGCGGCCGGCGCTCGTGGCGGGCGCCTGGGGAGTCGGGTCGATGTTCCTGTTCTCCGCGATGTTCTCCGGCATGGCCGGCGTCCCGTACGACGCCCAGGGTTTCGAGAGCGGCGTCGGCGACGGATCCGACATGGGCGCCATCGACGGCGGCGCCGGCGGGGACGACTTCGGAGGCGATGCAGGCGGAGACGGTGGTGTCAGCGGCGACAGCGGTTTTGGGGGCGACGGTGGCGGCTTCGGTGATTTCGGGGGCGGGGGATTCGACTTCTGATCGACGGTCGTTCGCCGGGCTATCGAATACTGTTCCGCGACTCAGTCCTTCGCTCTCAACCCGGGTCAAGAGCGAAGGTGTCTCGAGGTGTCCCCGACATGGGTGATGTCCCCGTAGTCGCGACTCGCGAAGTGCCACTCACCGTTGTCGACGATCAAGGTGTCGTGGTGTCGGCCGACCATGACGACATACTCCCCATCCGGACCGTCCTGCGTGACTGTGTATTCGCAACTGACGGTCGCCCGGCCCTGGTCGTCGATCTCGATCGACGGCTTCCCGAGGACGTGACGGGTGTGCGGTGTTCCGTCTTCGTAGATGATGACGGTGTCGTGCAGCAGTCGCTCCACGAACGCGCTGCCCGCGCCGATCCGGCTTCCGGAGACGAACACTTCCGCGCGGTCGAAAAGCTCTGCGACACCGGTCAGATCGCCGGCATCCAGGCGTTGGACGTACGTGGTCAGCAGGGCCGTGATGGTCGACTCAGGTGATCCCATCACGCGTTCACCCGGACGAGTAGCGTGCGGAGGCGTCGGACGAGAAGGCTTCGCTCCCACTGCGGGTCCGCGGTCTCGACGGTGAACCCGCCCGGTGTGCGGTCGAGGAGATGTCCGACCGCGAGACGCCCCTCCAGGCGGGCGAGCGCAGCCCCCACACAGAGGTGGATTCCCTTCCCGAAAGCCATGTGCGAGCGTCGATTCGCCGGGTCGAGATCGATCTGTTCCGGGCGGTCGAAGGTCTCCGGGTCGCGGTTGGCCGCGCCCCACATGAGGTACAGGTGGGAGCCGGCCGGGAGGTCGACATCGGCGAGGACGGTGTCCGTCACAACGTGGCGATAATGCCCACGGAACGGCGACTCGAGCCGCAATGCCTCCTCGATGAAGAGTGGGACGAGTTCACGATCGCTGCGGAGTTCGTCGACGACGCGCGGATGGCGGCCAAGCAGGTATACAGCGCTTCCCAGGAGGCTGACGGTGGACTCGGCGCCCGCGGCAACGAATTGCAGACCGATCATGACGGCGGTGCCGTGGTCGAGGTCGCCCTGGACGACGAGCCGGGCCAGGTCTCCCATGACGTTCTCGCCCAGGTTGTCCATCGCACCGTCGAACGCTGTCGACAGGTAGGCGCTGAGCTCGCCGACGGCCTCGGTGGCCGCCTCGAGCTGGGCGGGGCTCACGACGCCGTCGAGGAGAACAGTCGCTGCGAACGACCACCGGACGAGGTCGTCGATGTCGTAGGTGGGGAAGCCGAGCAGTTCGGCGACGACCGCCATCGGCAGGCGTTGGGCGACTGCGGTCACCCAGTCGATGTGGCCATCTCGGATCCCTTCGGACCACAGACGCTCGACGGTGACGTCGATGAACGGTTCGAGTGCACGGACTCGCTTGGCCACCAACGACGGCATGACCATCGCACGGTGGGCCTTGTGACCCGGGTCGTCTGCCGTGGCCAAGACATGGATGGGGGAGCCCAGTTCGGCTATTGGATACTCCTCGACCTTCCCGTCCTCCTTCCACACCATCGTGGCGGTGAGATTCGAGGAGAAGTCCTCGGGCCGTGCGACCGCCTCGGCGATCGCATCCCATCCGGTGACGAGATAGAAGGGCGAGTCGCCGACCCGGCTGACGGGTGCTGTCCGGGTCAGGGCGAGGAGTTCGGGATAGGGGTCGTCGAGATCATGCACGCCACCAGGGTGTACGGCGTGGTTCCTCGCGGAAGGCGATACCGGCATAGTCGATACGATCGCGTGGAATGATTGGCGTACAGTCGTCTCAGCATGACGGCTCTGCCTGCGGGTTCATCCCAGATCGTTCCGTGCTGTTGTCTCACGGTGAGATCGCCTGTCCCACGATCCGACGCTATGCGGTGGCCCTGTCGCGGACCGCCGCGAGTTGAGACGCGATTGGTACGTCGAGATCGGCAAGTGCATCCCGGTCGACCGGCAGACCTTGTGCCAGAACACGTTTGCTGAACATGAACTCTTGCGGGCGATTGACGCAGTCGGCCGCGATCAGTTCTCCCTCCCGCAGGTAGAAGCACGCGAACTCACGGTCCGACGTCGGGTCCCCGCGCAGCACCACGGTGTCGTACCCGGTGTTCAATCCGGCGATCTGCAGCTTGAGGTCGTACTGATCGGACCAGAACCACGGAAGGGCCGAGATCGCCGCCTCCTTGCCACACATCGTGGCCGCGGCGACCTTCGCCTGCTCGCCGGCGCTCGGCACCGATTCGAGCCGCGTCTTCCCATACCGCACATCGTGATACGTGACGCAGTCGCCGGCCGCGGTGACCTGGGGATCGCTGGTGCGGCCCTGCGCGTCGACGATGATGCCGTCGTCGACCGCGAGCCCGGCCTCGTGCGCCAGCTCGACGTTCGGACGGACGCCGATCCCGACGATCACGAAATCCGCCGGGACCGTCTCACCGCCGGAAAGACGCACCGCGGTCACGCGTTGCGGGCCGCTGACGTTCTCGTCGCCCTCGAAGCCGACGACAGCCGCATCGGTTTTGATGTGGACGCCCTCGGCTTCGTGGATCCGACGGAAGAAGGCGGAGACCTCCGGCGCGGTGACCCGCTGCAGGACACGGTCCGCTGCCTCGACGACGGTGACGTCGAGACCGAGCTTGCGTAGGGATGCTGCCGTCTCGAGACCGATGTAGCCGCCACCCACGATCACGGCGCGCCTGCTGCCGGGAACGTCAGCGCGGATCGTCTCGACGTCCTCGGCGGTCCGCAGGTAGTACACACCGCCGAGTTCGGCTCCCGGAATCCCCAGGCGCACAGGACGAGCACCGGTACAGAGGGCGAGCCGGTCGTAGGACACCGACTCGCCACCCGTCAGGACGACGCGCTGCTCGGCGCGGTCGATGCGGTCCACTCGCGCACGACGGACCTCGATGGCCTGTTTGTCGTAGAACTCCGCACCGCGGATCAGCAGGTCGTCGATCTCGACGGTGTCCGCCAGGTACGTCTTGGACATCGGCGGACGGTGGTAGGGCAGGTACGGCTCCTCGCCGATCAGGACGACGTCGCCGTCCCAACCGGACGACCGCAACTGGGCACTCAGCTGGGCACCGGCATGGCCGGCGCCGATCACGACGGCACGTCGCGAGGTCATGACCGTGCCTTCGGCGTGAGTTCGACCATCAGCTTGCTGTACCCACGTACGAAGTTGGACTGGACGTACTCGGGCTCCTCGAGCACCTTGATGTCGTCGAAGCGCTGCAGCAGTTCCTCCCAGAGGATCCGGAGCTGCAGTTCGGCGAGACGGTTGCCCATGCACCGGTGCACGCCGTATCCGAAAGCCATGTGGTTCCGCGCATTCGGGCGATCGATGATGAGCTGGTCGGCGTTCTCGAACTTGCTCTCGTCCCGGTTGCCCGAGGCGTACCACATCACCAGCTTGTCGCCCTTGCGGATGAACTGCCCGTTGAGAATGGTGTCCTTCGTGGCGACCCGCCGCATGTAGGCGAGCGGCGTCTGCCAGCGGATGATCTCCGAGACCATGTTCGGGATGAGGCTCGGGTCGGCCTTGAGCTTGTCGAATTCGCCGGGGAACTTGTTCAGTGCGTAGACACCGCCCGACATCGAGTTGCGCGTGGTGTCGTTTCCGCCGACGATCAACAGCGTCAGGTTGCCGATGAACTCCATCGGCCGCTTCACCAGGTCCTTGGTCTTCTCATCTGACTGCAGCATGCTGATGAGGTCGAATCCCGGTGCCTCCCCGGCCTCCAGTCGCGCCGCCTTGTCGTGCCACAGCTCCGCGAACGCGCGGACCATTTCCAGGGCGGCCTGGAACACGACGTCGGGATCGCTGCTCCCGCCGGTCGCCTCCTCGCTGCCCGCCGCCAGATCGGACCAGCGCACCAGCTTGCGGCGTTCGTCGTACGGGAAGTCGAGGATCGTCGCGAGCGTCCGCGCCGTGATCTCGACCGAGACCCGATCGACCCAGTTGAACGGTTCGCCGACGGGAAGATTGTCGAGAACCTCGCACACGCGTTCCCGGATCAGCCCCTCCATCTCCTTGAGATTCTTCGGTGCCACGACGCCCTGCACCGCGCGGCGCTGCTCGTCGTGCCGGGGCGGGTCCATCGCGATGAACATCTCGACGTCGAGACCCGGTGGGGGCGTGCCGATCACGATGAAGGGCTCGGCCGAGAAGGTCTCGTGATCCTTGTCGACGGTCAGGATGTCCTCGTACCGCGTCACCGACCAGAACGCGCCGAAACGACTGTTCGCCTGATAGTGGACCGGCGCCTCGTCGCGAAGGCGGGCGAAGTACGGTATCCACTGACCCTGTCGGTACATGAACGGATTGCTCATGTCGATCTCGTCCAGACCGACTTCGTCCACCGGCGGGATGGGCTGCTCCACATAGGATTCCGGCCGCGTTTCGCCGAGCAGACGAGCACGGGTCTTGTGAAAGAGCTGGAGGCCCTGAACCTGACGGTCCAGCGGAATGTTCGCCTGCACCGTCTCAACGACGCGGTCGAGGATCTGCATCAGTGGTTCTCCGATCGGTTCAGAACTGGAATTCGGGAAGATTGACGACGAGACCGTCGTGTTCGGCGGTGAGTGCGATCTGGCACGACAGCCGCGAGTTCTCCTGGCAGTCGGGATTCATCTCGAGCATCTGCGCTTCGGTCGCGTTCCGGCTGCCGGTCGAGGCAGCCCACTGTTGATCGATCATCACGTGGCAGGTGCCGCAGGCCGCGTCGCCGCCGCAGTCGCCATCGATTCCCGACACCGCGTTGTCGGTGGCTACCTGCATCAGGTTCTGCCCCTCGACGAACGGGACTTCCTGCTTTTCTCCGTCGTAGGTGATGAAGGTGACGGTGGTCATGAGTTCCTCCTTGAATCCCGCCTGGACTGTGACGGTCACCACTTGGTGTTGGCAGTGTCAACATAGAATGAACCACGATGTTGTCCCTGTCAACATCCATTGGCATGAAGGGAGGCCGTGTCGGCTTCACCCAGGTCGGGGGACCGGACCCACCTCGGTAGAGTGACCGCCATGGCATCGGAGCGCACCACCTACCACCACGGCAACCTTCGTAATGCCCTGATCGACGAGGCATGGGAGCTGGCGCGCACCAGTGCTCCCGAAAAGGTGACGATCCGCGAGGTGGCGCGTCGCGCCGGCGTTTCCCACAACGCCGCCTATCGGCATTTCGCCGATCGCCAGGAGCTGATGACGTCGATTGCCGACCGGGCCCTGGCAACACTCGCCGACCTGATGCGTGAACGGATTGCGACGGTCCCCGACGACCAGGACCCCGAGGAGATCGCGCGGTCCCGTTTCCGCGAGACCGCGCGAGCCTATGCCCTGTTCGCGATCGACGAACCGCACCTGTTCCAGGTCGCCTTCCACGCCGAGTTCTCGCGACCGGGCGTCAATCCCGACGTGTCCGCGCGCCGCGACGGCCCATACGCGATCCTGCACAGCGTCCTCGACGAGATGGTGGCAGTGGGGGAGATCCAGCCCGAACGACGCCCGGACTCCGAGATCGTCTGCTGGGCAGCGGTTCACGGCTTCGCCGAACTCTGCATCAAGGGGCCGCTGGGGCTGCTGCCCGAAGCCGAGCGCGAGAACTACTTCGAGCGGCTCATCGGCACGATCCTGCACGGACTGAAGGCCCCGCTCGCCTGACAGCGGTCGGCGATGGCACTCGTCACGGATTCGCCGTGAACGTTTGCGTCGCAGGATGTTTCGACCTTTCTTTGTGGATTGCCCACCAGCGGTGTCGAGCTGACGTATGTTCACCTGAACCCAACGCCGAGGGAATCGGGTGTCTCCGCACGGGCGAGTCCGCAGTAGGTGCTGCGACACGAT
The DNA here is from genome assembly GCF_038024875.1 of Gordonia rubripertincta. Taxonomy (NCBI): domain Bacteria; kingdom Bacillati; phylum Actinomycetota; class Actinomycetes; order Mycobacteriales; family Gordoniaceae; genus Gordonia; species Gordonia rubripertincta. The sequence continues at coordinate 3,928,868 of NZ_CP136136.1, read as the reverse complement.
CGACTACCGCGGGAGAGGTACCGGATGTCAGCCAGGAATCGTCGGAGACCTGCGACGCGGGTGATTGTCGCCATCGCCGCCGGCGGGCTCGCAATGGTCGGTTCTGCCTGCGCCCAGCCCACCGATGCGAGCACAGGGGAGTCCCTGCAGATCGTGCTGGGTTCGCCCCCGCCGGCGTCGCAGATACCGCTCGTATACGGCGTCGGGGAGTACGGACGCGATTCCGGGCTGGACCTCAGCGTCGACGGGAACGTGACGATCACTGGCACTCACACCGACGCGGTGAAGACCTTGTCCGACGGCGATGCCGAGGTTCTCGCAACGTCGTTCTCGGCGATTCTCGATGCACGGGAGCGGGGCGAGGATCTGAAGGTGTTCTGCCCATACGTCAGCATGGACGACTTCGTCCTGGCCGGAGCCAATGGCGTCGACACGGCCGGCCAGCTGTTCGAGCCATCGACCCGGGTGGGCGTCGACAGCCCGGGTGGCGCGGGGGCCATCGTCCTCAACGCGCTGTTGAGTGGCATCGGTGAGTCGCGTGACGTTCACGAGATCCCGAATCCGCAGATCATCGAAAGCGCAAGCGCCCGAACGGAAGCGTGGGCCACCGGACGGCTCGACGCCACCGTCATCCACGACACGCAGTTCGACGCCGCCCGATCGACGGTGAACCGACCGGTGCTGATCGCCACGCTCTACGAGAACGCCCCCGGTTTCATCAAGGTGGCCCACGCCGCCGAGGCGGACTGGCTCGCACAGAACCGTGAACTGGCCGCGCGATACTGCGCCACCACGCTGCGGGCGATGAAGACGCTGAAGAGCGACTTCGCCCTGTTCCGGGCCGCGGTCGGCGAGTATGTCGACGAACCTCCGTCCGAACAATCGCTTCGAGAGCTCTACGACCATCCAGAAGTATCCGTTCTGGACAGAGGACGGCGGACTCTCCGACGAGAGTGTGGAATTCATGATCGACATCGCGACCGAGTCGGGGGTACTGACCGAACCGATGAATGCCGCTGATGTCGTCGACCGGGAGACGCTGCGTCGGGCCGTCGAACTCGCGAGCACACCGGCGACGGGATGATCACTCATTCTTCGCTGCGGGCACGTCGTTGCGGTCGGCATCGGGTCCGGGGGCTCGGCGTTCCTGCTTGACCAGTTCCTTGGTCCGGAGCAGGCGCATGGCCGTCACCAGCACGATGCCGCCGATGATGTTGACCGCCACGGTGTACCAGAACCATGACAACCACCCGACGACGGTGACCCCGCCGCCGACCTGGATCGCACCGAAGATGAGCAGCGAGTCGAGGACGGAGTGGAACAGCTGTAGACCTGCGAGCAGAAACCCTGCTCCGACAGTCGCCGCGATCTTGGCCGGGTCGGACGATGTGCCCTGCTGCATCCGGGTCAGCAGAGTCATGACGGCTCCGCCGAGGACCGCCAGGCAAATGCTCTGCAACGACAGCGGGGCGTCGACGAAGTGCTGTGCCGATTCCGTCAAGGTCTCGCGCCATTCCGGGAACGATCGCGTGATCAGCCACATGATGACCCAACCACCGAGGAGGTTGGCCAGCAGCGTGCCGACCCAGAGCTTGATCAGCTGGAGGACAGACCCCTTACGCGCCACCACTGCGGCGATGGGCATCAGGAAGTCCTCGGTGAACAGTTCGCTGTGCGCGAGGTAGATCGCGATGAGTCCGATGCTGAAGGCGAGGCCGCCGAGGAGGTGGCTGCCGGTTTCATGGACGACGGCCAGCATCGCCATGACGCCGAGTCCGACCTCGAGCCCGCCGAAGAAGCCGGTGATGAGGACTGTGCGGACCGCCCGGTACAAGCGTTCGGTGCCCTCGGTCACGACTTCGTCGAAGCTCTCCTCGAGTCGCTGTTCGAGGGGGCCGTCCGCGCGACCGGCCGCGCGTCGATCGTCCTCGTGCTCCCGCTGGTTCGCAGTCATCGCGATTCCTCTCGGAACGCGGGGCAGGCGGCATGCACCGCCCCTGGGCGGTCCCGCGCTGCTGCAGGTGCGACCCGAATGCGACGCGTCGTCGACGGCTCAGGCCGGTTCCAGCGCCCGGTTCGCCTTCTCCAGCGCGGCTAGCGTACGAAGGACGGAATCCCGCTTCGCGGTCAGATCCGACACCTTGGCCCTGCCGCTCAAACCGGAGTCTTTCTGCGCGATCGCCAGTCGCTCCTCGATCTCGGCGAGCTGCGCCAGCAGGTTCTTGGCGCGGCTCATGAGCTCGGCGCGGTCGGGGCGGGTGACCCCAGACTTGTCGTTCTGCGTCTTGGTGGCCGACGCCTTGCTGCCCGCCTTGGGGGCGGTGGTCGCGGTGCGCGTTGCGACGCGCTGCCCGGACCGCGACTTGACACGAGGAGGGGTGTGCGAGCGGGTCTGGCTCAACAACGCACGGGCCTCGCGAGCGGCCACCCGGTGCTCGTGCTCCTCCTCGTCCTCCGATGCGAGCGATCCACCCAGGGGCCGCAGACCGTACAGGCCGACGAACTCGCGGGCCGCAGCAATGGTCTGCTCTGCAGTGCGGCAGCGCCCGCACCGCGGCTCGCCGCGGAACTCGGCGATGTCCTCGGTGGACGAGCACCACACGCATACGCGCGAAGTGAGGTCAGTCATGGAAGCATCGTCAGCAGCGGAATTCACGTGAGAAAAGATTACGGCACATGGCTTTTCGATCTGCAGCGGGGTCGCCCGAGTCCGCGTGGACCGCCGCCACTTCCTGGGTCATTACATCTAACCGTCCAGGATTCGCGCCTTGCTCTCGGTGAGTCCGCCGCGTGAGGTGTCCTTCAGTTCGACTCCGGATCTTCCGAGTTTTCGGGCGCCGTCTACCAGTGCGACGGTGATCGCGGCGGCAGTTGTGTAGTCGAGGCCGTCCGGAGGGTGGATGTTGGAGATGCAGTTGCGGTCGGCGTCAGTGCGTCCAGCTCGCGGAAGATAGGTGAGGTAGATGCCGAGACTGTCGGCGACCGACAGCCCGGGGCGTTCGCCGATGATCATGATCATCGTCTGGGCGCGGAGAGCTTCGCCGATGTGGTCGCCGAGTGCGACACGGGCTTGGCTCGCGATCACCGGGGGAGCGAGCGAGTAGCGCTCGCCGAGGGTGTCGAGGAGCGCTTCGAGCAATCCTCGTCCGTGGTCGGCGAGTGCGCGCGGCGAGAGCCCGTCGGCCAGCACGACGGCGAGGTCGGCGCCGGTGTCGGGCAGATGAGACAGGTCCGCGGGCTGTCGTCCGAGATCCGGTCGCCGCAGGTACTCGCTGCGGGAGTCGGCCTGGCTCTGCACATGGAGTGCTGGTTCGATGTCGAGATCACTGATCTGCCGGATCAGGTCGTCGACGTCGAGGGGTTCGTGCACGGCGTCACGGGCTGCGGAATGGGCAGCCTTGAACTCGAGCACTCGACGCGAGGGGAGGGAATTCCCGGCCCGCCCCAGGCCGATCCGCGCCTGTGTGGTCAGTCGTAGATCGGCCCAATGGTCCTCGGCCGGTTGGTTGGCGGCGTTCACCGGGCCGCCGTCAGTGAACGCAGGGGAGAGTTGACCATGTCGACGGGCAGAATTCGCCCGTCGGTGTCGGCCATCCCGAGTCCCGCCAGCCAGGTCTCGAACTCGGGAGCAGGACGCAGGCCGAGTGCCTGACGCACGTAGAGCGCGTCGTGGAAGGACAGGCTCTGGTAGCCGAGCATGACGTCGTCGGCACCGGGGACGGCGATGACGAACGCGGCGCCGGCGACGCCCAGCAGGGTAAGCAGTGTGTCCATGTCGTCTTGGTCTGCTTCGGCATGGTTGGTGTAGCAGACGTCGACACCCATCGGGAGGCCGAGGATCTTGCCGCAGAAGTGGTCTTCGAGGCCGGCGCGGATGATCTGTTTACCGTCGTAGAGGTACTCGGGTCCGATGAAGCCGACCACGGTGTTGATCAGAAGGGGTTCGAGGGCTCGCGCCACCGCGTAAGCGCGCGTCTCCAGTGTCTGTTGATCCACGGGTTTGCCGCCGGCGCCGAAATGCGCATTCGCCGACAGTGCGGAGCCTTGTCCGGTCTCGAGGTACATCACGTTGTCTCCGACGGTGCCGCGGTGCAGTGAGCGCCCGGCTTCGTTGGCTTCCCGCAGGATCGCCATGTCGATTCCGAAACTCCGGTTGGCGCCTTCGGTTCCGGCGATCGACTGGAACACGAGGTCGACCGGTGCCCCTTTCTCGATCAGCTCCACGGTGGTGGTGACGTGAGACAGGACGCACGATTGCATCGGGATACCGAAGCGCTGCCTGATGTCGTCGAGCAGGTACAGCAACTCCGACGTGGCGTGAGGTGAGTCGGTGGCCGGGTTGATGCCGATCACCGCGTCTCCGCATCCCATCAGCAATCCATCCAGAGTCGCCGCCGCGATGCCACGAGGATCGTCGGTCGGGTGGTTGGGTTGCAGCCGGGTGGCGATGCGTCCCGGCAGGCCGACCGTGGTCCGGAATGCTGCGGTGACCGTCGCCGCCGAGGCGACCAGGATCAGGTCCTGGTTGCGCATGATCTTCGATACGGCGGCAACCATCTCCGGGGTCAACCCTGGTGCCACAGAGGAGATCTGAGCGGCACTGTCTGCGCGGGCCGAGGTTTCGAGGAACCAGTCCCGCAGACCGCCGACGGTGAGGTGTGCGATCGACTGGAACGCCACCCGGTCGTGGGTGTCGATGATCAGCCTGGTGACCTCGTCGGATTCATACGGAACGACTTGTTCTTCGAGAAAGGTCGTCAACGGCAGATCGGCGAGTTGCCATGCCGCCGCGGCACGTTCGGCATCGGACTCGGCCGCACACCCCAGAGAGTTCGTCGCCGGAGCGGCGGGGAGTGGCCTTGGCCATGAGCTCGACCAGTCCGTCGAAGGTGTAGGTCGTGCCCGAGATCGACTGGGTGTAGATCATCGCAGGTCGTCCTCTGCTTCGGCGAGGGCAGCGAACTCCTCGTCAGGAGAGTTGGCGACGAGCTTGTGGCGGCTGTACACGGCGAAGTAGAGCATGAACAGGGCGAACACCCCGAGGCAACACAGGGCTGCCACCACGTCGACGAGGAACGTCGCAATGACCGCGACGACCGCGACGACGAGGGCGAAGCCGGTGGTCACGACGCCTCCGGGAGTGCGGTATGGGCGCTTCATGTCCGGCTCGCGGCGTCGAAGAACGATGTGGCTGACCATGATCAGCACGTAACTGGAGGCGGCACCGAAGACAGCCATGTTCAACAGAAGGTCGCCCTTGCCGGTCAGCGACAGCAGGAAGCCGATGATCCCGGGCACGATCAGTGCGAGCGTGGGCGCCTTGCGTCGGTTCGTCACCGACAACACCGTCGGCAGGTAGCCGGCTCGGGAGAGCGCGAACAGCTGGCGCGAGTAGGCGTAGATGATCGAGAAGAAGCTCGCGACCAGACCGGCAAGCCCGATGTAGTTGACCACCTTGGCCATCGACGAGTCGCCCAGGGCCTCGACCAACGGGTTTCCCGACTCCGACATCGGACCGGCACCACCCGCGCCGGTCGTCAGGAACAGCACGGTGACGCAGGTGACGAGCAGGACGCTGATCGCGGCGATGATGCCGCGGGGAACGTTGCGTTCGGGGTTGGCCGTCTCTTCGGCCGCCAGCGGTACACCCTCGATCGCCAGGAAGAACCAGATCGCGAACGGAATGGCCGCCCAGATCCCGATGTAGCCGAACGGCAGGAAGGACGACGACCCGGCGGCGTCATTGGGTGTGATGTCGGTGAGGTTGGCGACGTCGAAATGCCCGACGGCGGTGATGGCGAAGATGACCAGGCCGACCAACGCGATGGCAGTGATCACGAACATCACCTTCAACGCCTCACCTGCGCCGGACAGATGGATTCCGATGAAGATCATGTACACGACCAGATAAACCCACCAGCCGTCGGTGATCCCGAACAGGTTCAACGACTCGACGTAGGCACCGATGAACGTCGCGATCGCCGCCGGCGCGATCGAATACTCGATCAGAATCGCAGTGCCCGTGGCGAATCCACCCCATGGGCCGAGTGCGCGACGGGCGAATGTGTACCCGCCGCCGGCCGCGGGGAGAGCCGAGGACAGCTCAGCCATCCCCAGCACCAGGCACAGGTACATCGCGGCGATGATCACCGCCGCGATGGCGAGGCCGCCGAAGCCGCCGTGTCCGAGGCCGAAGTTCCAGCCCGAATAGTCGCCGGAGACCACATAACTCACACCCCAGACCGGCAAGCAACAGCCAGCCGGCGGTGCCGCCCTTGAGTTGTCGCTTCGCAAGATAGTCCGCCGACTCCGCGTGACTGTCCACGCCACCGATGTGGTGGTGCGGCGAACTCTGAGATTCCTCGATAGCCATGCCGGCCTCCTCGGGACAGGACGCAGACCCAGTTACCCAGGCCACAGTGGTCCGTAAACGTGACGCCTGACATTAAGGCGAGCAACGTTGCAATCGGGTTGGCCAGGTTCTGGCCTGTCCGAGTGGGGAGGGGTCATCGCAGGGCAAACCACTGCGGAGTCGGACCCGTGCCAGCCGTCGATCGACACACGAGGCGAGCAGGTACTCGAGGACCCCCTCAGCGCAGTGCGGCCACTACCTGATCGGCCATCGCCTTCTGCCCAGGTACATTGGCGTGCATCGCCGGGAAGCTGACCGCACCCAACGTCGGCTCGACCCAGCGCTGAGCGCCCGCGCATGCGTCGTGGCCGGCGGAGACCTTGGTCATGTCGACAAAGGTTGCGCGCGTGGCTTTGGCGGCGCGGCGCATGGCGTCGTTGAGGGCGACGAAGGCCCGGTGAAGGTATTCGGTGTCTCCGGGCGTCGTGAGCAACGACGCCGAGCACAGGGCAGTACCCCTGGCCGGGAAGATCTGCGGATACCCTACGAGCACGACGCGGGCTCGCGGCGCGGCGCGGTTGATGCCGCGCAACGCTTTCACGAGGTCGGGGTAGGTCGAGGACTTGATCTTGTCGACCAACGAGGTGCCGTACCTGTCGCGGCACGGGGTGGCCGCAAACGGTGCCGACAGCCAGGCCTGCTGGCAGGCTGAGGTCGCGAAGCTGAAGAACCCGTTGTTGTTTGCGCCGATCGTCATGGTGATCAAGCGGGTGGCCGGTCCCACCGCGGTGATCTGCGGCCCCTGCCACAAGTGTTGTGGCCGGGTGAGATCCTCGGTCGTCGCGCCCGAGCAGCTGGCGTCGGCGACCGTGGTCCCGCGTCGCTCCGCGACAAGGTGGGAGTAATTGACCAGCGAGTTCGAGCAGAACATTGCGGCATTCGTCGCCTGGGGGAACACCGATGCTCCTGCGCTGTAGCTGTCACCGAGGTTCACATAGGGGTGTCCGTCGGCGGCCTGGGCCCCGCCCGCATGGACGAGTCCGCCGACAAGCGCGGCGGCGGTGGCCACCGTCGTCAGCATCGTTCGGATGCCGAGGCGGCGTGTGCTACGGCCGTACGGCACGGGCATTCGGGCACTCCAGATCGTGGTGCTCAAGTTGCTGATGTTGCTGATGTTGCTGATGAGACTAGCATAGTGTGGCGGTGACCGACCCGCGCACGCCCACGGTTCTTCCTGGACCGAGCAGGTGGGTGACCTTGGAAGGGCGTAGGCCCCGACACCTTGAGCCCCTTGGGCAGGGCGGCCATGCCGCGCACAGCAGTCAGTGGTGAATCGCCCCGGGTTTGTCGGAGGCTCTCGAACCTGTGAAGGATGGAGAGTATGGCAGCACCACGGAAGTACAGCGTTGAGCTGAAGGAGCGGGCGACGCGGATGGCGGTGGAAGCCCGCAAGGACCCGGCCACGCGGCCGGGGGCGCTCAAACGGATCGGCGATCAACTCGGTGTGCACCCGGAGGCGCTGCGCACCTGGGTCAAGCAGGCCGAGATCGATGGCGGCGTTCGACCGGGTACCACGACCAGCGAGGCTGAACGGATCGCGCAGCTGGAACGGGAGAACCGTGAGCTGCGGCGGGCGAACACCATCTTGAAGCAGGCATCGGCTTTCTTTGCGGCGGAGATCGACCGCCCACAGCGCTGATCGTGGAGTTTGTCGCCACTCATCGTGGCGAACACGCCAGTCGATCCGATCTGCGCGGCCTTGCGCGATACGGCCGCCCAGATCGCTCCGTCCACGGTGCGAGCCCATCTGAGTTCTCGCCGAGTCGAGGCGCCACGGGTGGTCCGTGACCGCGAGATCCTCGGCGAGATCCGCACCGTGCATGCCGACAATCTCGGCGTCTACGGCGCCCGCAAAGTCCACGCCGAACTACACAGGAAGGGTATCGGCGTGGCCCGCTGCACCGTCGAACGATTGATGAAAGCTGATGGGCTACAGGGGATAACGAGGCTGAAGACACCCGCGACCACGCACAGCGAGGGGGCCGAAACTCCGCAGCCGGCAGATCGTGTCGAACGGCAGTTCACCGCGGCGGCGCCGAATGCGCTGTGGGTGGCCGACCTGACCTACATCCGCACCCACTCGGGGTGGGTGTATGCCCCATTCATCCTCGATGTCTTCTCGAGGATGATCGTGGGCTGGCAGGTCTCGACCACCATGCACACCGACCTCGCCCTCGACGCCCTGGACATGGGGTTGTGGGCCCGCTCGCGTGCCGGCCAGGACGTGGCCGGGCTGATTCACCACTCCGACCGCGGAGTGCAGTATCGAGCCATCCGTTACACCGAACGCCTCGCCGAAGCCGATGCGGTGACTTCGGTTGGCTCCAAGGGCGATTCGTACGACAATGCGATGGCCGAGGCGTTCAACTCGCTGTTCAAGGCCGAATGCATCCGCAACCCAATCATGCGCCCTCGAGGTGGCTGGGGCGGTGTCGGCGAGGTCGAGATCGCCGTCGCCGAGTACATCGACTGGTTCAATCACCGCCGCCTGCACGGCGAGATCGGACACGTCCCACCCGTCGAGTACGAGACCACCTACTGGTCGACCCACACAGTCACCAGCTACCGTGAAAACCCGGTCCCGGCAACCGCTGGAACCAACTAACCGAGCCTCCAACAAAGCCGGGGCGATTCACAACCGTTGTGGACCGAAGCCAAGATCGCCGCTGGTCGTGACGACGTGCCGCTGGATGTGCACGCAGCGAACCGGGCCGCGCGGGACTGGTGTGTCGAGGTCAACACCCGCCGCCACAGCGACACGCTGTGCGTGCCTGCTGAGCAACTCGATGTGGAACGAGAAGTGTTGTCGGCGTTGCCGTCTCTGCGTGCTCAGGTCGGTCCACCGCCGGTCGCACGTAAGGTCGACCGCCTCTCGTGTATCCGGTATGCCTCGGCCCGCTACTCAGTGCCCAACCGGCTCATCGGCACCACCGTGACCCTCATCCAGGACGGTGAGCGGCTTCTGATCGCCGAACCCGCCTCCGGTGAGGTGGTCGCCGAACATCTGTTGGCCGCACCTGGTGAGGTCGTCCTCAACGACGGCCACTACGGGGGGCCACGCACACCGCCCAGTCGTGCACCACGACCCAAAACCGCGGTAGAGAAGCAGTTTTGCGATCTCGGTGAGGTTGCTGAGCAGTTCCTGGTCGGTGCCGCAGCCATCGGCAACACCCGCCTGGGCGGTGAACTCGATGACATCCTCGGGCTCGTCACCTCCCACAGCCGCGAACAGGTGCTCACCGCCCTGACCCGGGCGGTGGCGTTCCGGCGGTTCAAGGCCGCCGATGTCCGCTCGATCCTCGATGCCGGAGCCGGCACCCCCAACCCGCGACCGGCCGGCACAGCACTGTTGGGCCACCTGCCAACCGCGCCCACCCGCTCGCTGGATGCCTACAAGCTCGGCGCCGGCGACAAAGAGGTGTCATGACCAACACAACATCGAAACCAGTTACATCCCAAACAGTGCCGCCACTACCGGCCGACCTCGACCAAGCGCTACGCCGATTGAAACTGGCCTCGATCCGCCGCAGCGCCCCCGAGGTCCTGCTCACCGCGAAAACCCAGCGGTGGACACCCGAAGAAGTGCTGCGGACCCTGGTGGAAACCGAGATCGCCGCCCGTGATGCCTCCAACATCCGCAACCGACTCAAAGCTGCCGGGTTCCCGGTCACCAAAACCCTGGAATCGTTCGACGTGGCCGCATCGTCCATCCCGGCCAACACCTTCGAATACCTGTCCTCACTGGAATGGGTACGAGCACAACACAACCTAGCCCTGATCGGCCCAGCCGGAACGGGTAAGAGTCACACCCTGATCGGGCTGGGGATCGCCGCAGTGCACGCCGGGCACAAAGTGCGGTACTTCACCGCCGCTGACCTCGTGGAGACCCTGTATCGCGGGCTCGCCGACAACACCGTCGGCAAAACCATCGACACCCTGCTGCGCCAAGATCTGCTCATTCTCGACGAGATTGGATTCGCCCCGCTCGACGACACCGGCACCCAACTGCTCTTTCGGCTCGTCGCCGGCGCCTACGAACGCCGCTCACTGGCGATAGCCAGTCACTGGCCCTTCGAGCAATGGGGACGATTCCTGCCCGAATACACCACCGCCGCCAGCATCCTCGACCGGCTACTGCACCACGCCACCATCGTCATCACCGACGGCGACTCCTACCGCATGACACACCGAACGGAGGTACCACCCACCTAGAACATCCCGCACAGGGTGGGGACTTTTACCTGGCCACCAGCGGGGACATCAAACTGGCCGTTGACACTCGGCCCACGACCGCCAGCGAGGTGCCCTTCTTGGCAGCGTCCAGCGATCCGGAGTTCACGTAGCCCAGTCGGCCGGTGTCGGAGTGCACCGCCACGAAGTCGGGGCTCTTGACGCCGTCGCGCTGGCTGGCCGGACCATATGAACGGCCACCGACACTGAAAGTGGATTTCGGGTCGGCGCCGCGTTCACTCTGCGCGATGGCCGAGAGCCGGGCTGTTGAGGCCGGCGCGGTGTAGTTGATCGGGTTCGACGGGAATGTCACGTACTCGTTGAACTGGGAGTCGTCGAATGCTTTGACGAAGCCGTGGCTGTTGTAGGACCCGGTGCCGCAGTGAGTGTTCGACTGCGACTCGACCGACGAGGTCCACGTCGTGTTGTAGACGTAGTCGACGACCTCGCACATTACGCCACTTTTGAACAGCCGGGTCCGCACTGACATGTACGAGGGCCCCACGGTGTTACCGAACGACGTCCACATCCGTGTTTTCGCTTGCACCTTAGGTGCACCTACCGACAAGTGTAGGCGTTACAACCTGAGAAGTAGCGGTGGGAGAGCTGCTTCGTATCGAAATCCAGTCCTCGATCGTGCTGATCGCCCTGCCGGCGAACCGCCTCCCACTGCTGGGCACCGAGAAGAGGCTGGCCCTCCAGCGCCCCGATCTGCCGGACGAGTTGCACTCGGTGGCTGTCGCAATCAAGCCAGATCAGCAATTCCTCCTTCGCTCCCTCCTTCGCTTCTTCTCAGCTCGACTTTGAGTCTGGCTAGAGCTCGGTGCTGGGCGACGCGGACCGCGCCCGGGGTGCTCCCGACAGCGTCTGCGGTCTCCTCCGGCTGACAAACCCACAATCAGCCTCAGAGCGAGCACCTCACGCTGCTTTCTCCGGCAGAGTAGTCAACAGCTGACGCATCCGGCGGGTGGCGTCGGCATCCAGTGCAGCTCGTTCCGGGTCACCAGCGCCGGCGACGGTCTCGGGAAGGTTTTCGGCCGGATCGGACTTGACCTGCCCCTCCACCCGGATGGCATCCGCTACCTTGTGCGCCGCAACAGTAGACAAATGCCATGAACGGCTTGCCCTGGTCCTGGTACCGGGGCAGGGCAGTCATCACCGCCATCAACGCCTCCTGCGCAATGTCATCGGCGGAGAACAAATGCCTTTCTCCGATCCCAACTCGCCCTCGGCAGTAGCGCAGAATAGGCTCTTGCACACTTGCGAGGACCGCCGTGAGCGCGGCGCTATCGCCATTCTGTGCGGCACGGACTTTGTCATCGAGTATCGCAAGCGACCCGCCTTGAGGTCCTGGCTCGTGCTGAGCACGGTGTGCAATCGTCCTGCCCACGACTGCACGCTCGCGCGTGCTTTCCTCGGAGACATGATCCTCGCTGAGCCTATTGTCTTCTGAGTCCGCTGCTTGCGGCGGCCCTACTGCTGCGTCAGCAGACTGTGCTAGAAGCGTTGCTCGATGGCTGATCTCGCGAGCAACTGTCGGAGATGTGCGCTTGCGCAATGCTTGGGCACCTGTAGTTCCGAGCGATGACCGCTCAAGCAGATCCTCGATGCTCATGTATTCGTCGGTCATCGTCGCTCACCTCCTCTACCTTCTTGCCGCTTGGGCGCGGGATGGTCTTTCCTGTTCTTCACCCGCAGGCGATACAGAGCGCCTTCAACCGCTTTCGCGGATGTGGCCCCAGTGATCTCAGTGATCTCCGCGAGCTCAAACCCGGCCGCTCGAAGAATCACCATCTCCTTTTGGCGAGGGGACACCTCGTCAAGCCTCCGGATGAGGGAATCGCGGTCAAGAACCATGTTCTCGGGCGAGTGGATGCTCGTGGACCAGCGAGCATCGATAACGTCTGGAAGCTCGGTCAGACCACTCCGGCGAGCCTCTGCTCGCTGGTAACGCTTGAACTCATTTGCGAACACTAAGACGCATGCACCCATGAAGTACGTGGACAGCGAAGCCTCACCGTCAGGATCTCACTAGGTCATCAGCATGGACTCTTGGGGGGGAGAGATCCAGTGACCTTTGTAATCAAGTTGTTACACTGAATGTTTCGTTGCTGATACAGCCGGTGTCAGAGAACCGAGCACCCCGGCAAGTTGTGGCGATCATGACTCCACAGAGAGGGGATCGTCGCTAACCACGGACCGGCCGTTGGCTGGTTCACCCGAGACTGCGCCGATGGCGTTCCCGTGCCCAATGGCGCGCCGCACTGTGAACGACATCAATCCGGACCAAGGGGGTGACGTACGTCGCAGCATCATCTAACATCAGTGTCACCTTTCAAGTGGACTCCGGTGAGGAATGTCGTCACAATGCAGCATCTGGTGTTTTTGCTTCTCGGACTAGGAAACGGCGCAGTTTTCGGTGCCTTGGCCCTTGCAATCGTCCTGACGTATCGCAGCTCCGGGGTCGTGAACTTCGCGACTGGAGCGATCGCGCTGTACACCGCGTACACATACGCCTTTCTTCGGCAGGGGCAACTCCTCGTACTGATACCGGGCGTGGACTCGATCGATCTGGGCAAATCGATGGGAATGTGGCCTGCGATGGCCCTGTCGCTCATCATCGCCGCGCTGCTTGGACTGGTTTTGTATCTGCTGGTCTTCAGGCCATTGCGTACATCACCTCTGGTGGCGCGAGCAGTGGCCGCACTCGGCATCTCGCTGCTGATCGCCGGCCTGGTGGCCCAGAAACTCGGTACGGACCCGGTCGAGGTGAGCCCCATCTTCCCGACGGACGTCTGGCAGGCCGGTGACCTGCAGTTGTCGGCCGACCGCTTCTACTTCGCGCTGACCATCGTGGTGCTGTCCGTGCTGCTTGCACTGGTCTTCCGCTACACCAAGTTCGGGCTAGCGACCCGGGCATCTGCGGAGACCGAACGCGGCGCGTATGTCAGCGGGATCTCGCCCGACCGCATCGCTGCATACAACTGGATGCTCAGTTCTGCGGTCGCGGGTCTGGCGGGAATCCTGATTGCGCCGATCGTCCCGCTGGTACCGGTCGCCTACACCCTGTTCATCGTGCCGGCGCTGGCCGCCGCGATCTTGGCACGCTTCGACCTCGTCGTGGTCGCAGTGTTCGCCGGTCTCGCCGTGGGCATGCTGCAGTCCGAGGCGCAGTACCTGGCATCCCAATACGACTTCTTGCCGTCCGCCGGTTTGCCCGAACTGGTGCCATTGGTCTTGATCCTGGCGGTGCTGCTTATCCGTGCCAAGCCGTTGCCTGCACGTGGCGAGATCATCCTGCAAACCCTGGGACGCGCCCCCCGGCCACTTCACGTCGCTCCTACCGCTGTGGTGATGACGATCGTCGGCATCGTGGCTCTGGTCCTGCTTGAAGACCGCATGCGCACGGGGCTGATCGTCAGCTTCATCATGGCCATCATCGCGTTGTCTTCCGTCGTGGTCACCGGGTACGCCGGTCAGGTATCGTTGGCCCAGTTGACGATCGCCGGAGCCGCGGGCTTCCTGCTCGGACCCATCGCCAACACCTTCCATCTTCCGTTCCCGATCGCTCCGCTTGTGGCTGCGATCTGCGCGGCATCGCTCGGCGTTGTGATTGGACTTCCGGCCCTGAGGATTCGAGGTCTCACAGTCGCGGTGGTGACGCTGGCAATGGCGTTTGCGGTCGAAGCGATCTGGTTCCGCAACGGCGACATCGTCGGCACCAGTGGCGTCGAGGCGCCGAAACCCAGCCTGTTCGGATGGGACCTGAGCATTGGTCAGGGCCTGGCGTATCCGCGGGTGACGTTCGGTGTGCTGGTGCTACTGGTGTTGGTTGCGGTCGCTGTCTCGGTCGCGCTGCTACGGCGCAGTCGACTCGGGACCGAGATGCTAGCAGTCCGGGCAAACGAGAGATCCGCTGCCGCAGCCGGTGTGAGTGTCGTCCGGGTCAAGATTTTGGCTTTCGCGATTGGTGCGTTCATTGCCGGCATCGGCGGCTCATTGCTGGCCTACCAACAGCAGACCGTGACATTCGACTCGTACTCGGCGATGGCCGGCGTTGCGCTCTTCGCCACGGTCTACCTGGCCGGTATCACCTCGGTTGCCGGCGGCATCCTGGCGGGGGTCTCCGCCGCGAACGGGCTGATATTCATCTTCGTCGACGAACTGTGGTCGGTGAGTGGTTGGTATGTCGTGGTCTCCAGCATCCTGCTGATCTTCACTGTGATCCTCAACCCCGAGGGCATCGTGGGCCCGGCACACAGTGTGTTGGCGAACCGCCGGGCCGCAGCGCTGCGGGACAAGGCCAAGGCCTCTCCGGATGCGCACGCCACGGATGCCATTCCCACCGAGGAGCTTCCGGCCCAGCCGCGGGTTCTCGACCGGACGGGGCAGTCCGAGCTGATCCTCACCGATGTGTCGGTGAAATATGGTGGTGCGGTTGCGCTGTCGGACGTATCGGTAGATGTTCCGAAGGGTGCGCTGGTGGGGCTTATCGGGCCGAACGGTGCCGGAAAGACTACACTCATGGATGCCATCACCGGATTTGCGGACTACACCGGCGACGTCACACTGTCGGGGTCGTCCATGGGCGGACTCGCCCCGCACAATCGGATTCGTGCGGGCCTCGGCCGTACCTTTCAGGCGATCGAGCTGTACGACGATCTCAGCGTGACAGAGAACGTCAAGGTGGGCCGAACGGCCGCAGTGCATCGTCCCGACGTCAACACCGAACACACCGATACCGGCCACCTCACGGAGGTATTCGAACTCCTGGGTATCACTGAGATCAGTGAGCGCCCAGCCGGCGAACTGTCACAAGGACAGCGTCAGCTGGTATCGATCGCACGGGCTCTGGCCGGCTCACCCCAATCTGTTGCTGCTGGACGAGCCGGCAGGTGGCCTCGACAGCACTGAGAGCCGTTGGCTCGGAGAACGACTGCGAAGAATCTGTGAGAGTGGGGTGACGATTCTGATGGTCGATCACGACATGGATCTGGTCCTGAGTATCTGCGACGACGTTCACGTGCTGAACTTCGGTGAGCTCATAGCGTCCGGGTCCCCGGCGGAGATCCGGTCAAATCGAACAGTTGCGGAAGCATATTTAGGAAGAGAGGCTCAGGTTCATGGCTGACGTGCTGCTTGCCGGAAAGGGCAAACCGGAAGAGTATGTGCATACCGGAAGCCCGATCCTCGAATGCCGAGAGGTGTCGGCCGGCTACGGTTCGGTCAAAGTGGTTCGAGACGTGAGCTTCTCGCTCCATGCCGGCAATGTCCTGGCGATCCTGGGGCCCAACGGCGCGGGGAAGTCCACTCTGATGAACACCTTGGCCGGGTTGCTGCCCCGCAAAGGAGGCGACGTCGTCGTCGAGGGCAGACAATTGCGCAGCGGTCGTCCTGCGGAAGCCAACCGTCATGGACTGGTGCTGGTTCCGGATGATCGGGCGTTGTTCACATCGCTGACGGTCCGTGAGAATCTGACGATCGCTAAGAGGTCCGGAGGGCTCGATGTTGATGCGGCCACGGAGATGTTCCCAGCCCTTGCCAAGCGCATCAAAGTCAATGCCGGGGCGCTGTCGGGTGGAGAGCAACAGATGCTCGCCGTGGCGCGAGCGCTGACCCAGAATCCCCGCGCCCTTCTCATCGATGAGATGAGCATGGGATTGGCCCCGGTCATCGTCGAGGAGCTGTTGCCAATCGTGCGTCGGATCGCGGATGAGACCAAAGCCGTTGTGGTGCTGGTGGAACAGCACGTGCAGTTGGCTCTGGAGGTCGCCGACGAGGCGCTCGTCCTCGTGCACGGCGGTGTGCGACTAAGCGGGCCGGCCGACGACCTCGCAAAGGACCCAGTGTTGCTCGAACAGGCTTACCTGGGCGAAGCCGTCTGACAGTTCATCGGCAGAGCCCGTTCACCGACATAGAGCCGGCCACCCCCGCGCGCGGGGGTGGCCGGCTCTATGTCTCATTCATGCAAGGAAGACCTGTTGTCTGAGACTGTTCACACCCAATCGAAATCTACTTGGATTTCACTCCTGGAAGCCGATGAGTCGAGCGGGTCGAGTGCATCTCCGGACGGGAGCTCTCGGGCCGCCGCAGCGTCAAAACGATCTCGGACGGAGGGTCCAAGGCGACACTCACCAAGTCGAAGCGGTTTCGAGAGAACCAAGCTCGGGAGTCAAACGTGCGCGCGATCCTCCGTTGGATCCCACGGTACGTACGACGGCTCTCGATCTGACGCGGGCGACCACGCAGGGTGCCCGTGGAAGCGTCCTGAGTCTGCTCCACTTGCCTGAAAGGCGACTGCGCAGGCGCAGCGTCGCGGGATCTTCCACATTCTGCCCGGCGCGCCGTGGAAGACGGTCATCGTGCCGTACGAAGCGGTCACGCAACCAGCAGTCAAACGGCGATCGGGGCGCACAGTGATCGATTCTGGAGTGGCCATCGGACTTGCGCGACGACCGACCCCGACAACGACATGCGGACCGACTTCCAGAGCGGAACGTGGCACTCGCTCCGAGGCTGGTTCCGTCCCAAATAGATTTGGCCGCCATTCCGAAAAGGGCTGGCGGCCAGATCAGTTCGAGCGGTTGATCAGGAGGTGGGTTTGGCGTAGAGCGATGGGTCGATGGTCACCTTCTTGTAGTTGGTGAGTTCGCCGTTCTCGTTCGCCTTGGCAAGGATGCCGTCTGCGCTGCAGATATTCGGTGAGATCGGGATCTGCTTGCCGTTGCACTGGAATATGATTCCGTCGGTCAGCGGGTACTCCGTCGGAGGCGCGGTCTTCAAACCCTCCATGACCGTTTCCTTCGTGGGGTCGGTGACCTTGGCGGCGTTGAGTGCCTTGATCATGCCGAGCATCGGGGCGTATCCGGCAGACGAGAGCTGGCCGAACTTTGCGCCGTCGCCGTACTTGGCCAGAATCGCCGAGTACAGTTGAGAATCGGCCGCGTCGGGGCTGAGGTTGAGTGCGGCCGTGACATTGATGTCCTTGTAACCGTTCGGGATCGAGCTGCCGCCACCGATACTGATGCACCGATCGATGGCGAAGATCGGGGTATTGGGCTTGGTGGTCTTGATTGCTTTGAAGGCGCTGGTGCAGAAGCTGTCATTGCCGAGGACAAAGAAGTTGTCCGCGTCGGCTCCCGCGGCACTGATCTGTGGGGTCATGTCCGCGGTGCCCGGCGGAATGCCGACGACATCGTACCCGACACCTGCATTACCCCAAACCATACCGCCTACCGCACGGGTGGGTCCCTCCGCGCCCGGCACGCCGATGGACACGGCGAGAGTGTCCTTGAGCCCCTCGTCTTTGGCTGAGGTGGCCGTGATCGCGAAGTACGCGGTGCCGTTCGACAGGGAGAAGACCCCGGGGGTGTTGAGGCCCTTCGGCGTGGTGCCGCTGTGGACGACGAGCGGGACACCGGCGGGCGACAGGACGTCGACGAGGTTGTCGAGTTCGCCCGGGGTCGGTCCGACCACCGCTGCGGCGCCGGCCTGGACCATCTGGTTCGCACAATCGGTTGCCACGGCAGGCTGCGCGAGTGCCTCACACGGCTTGAACTGGATCGGATGTCCGCCGATGCCACCGAGGTATTCGTTGGCGTAGGCGGCCGCGGCTTGGGCGCCACGGATCTCGTCGCTCGTGTCGATCGTCGGCGACTTGCCTTCGCTGACGAACCCGATTGTCACGGGAGTGCCGGTTGCCTTATTGGGCGTGCCCAGAACGGATTCGTTGACCGAGGGTTCGGCTGCCGAGTCGCCGCCGTCATCGGAACTGCTACAGGCGACCATCCCTGCGGTGAGGGCGGCAGAGAGCAACGTTGTTGCCAACAACCGCCGGCCGGTCCTTGTCTTGTTCATGCTGTGCTCCTGAGATCGGGACGTCGAAATTGCGCCCGCACATGGATGTTGGATCGAGTCTCGTATCCAATCGTTCGAGTTGGTGCGAAGATCGGATCCACTGGGAGACGCGGTGTCAGATACGGACACTCGAATCGTTGACTATGACGGCCGTCACTCCTATCGTTTTCTCGGAATGTTACCCAACTGTTATGTCCTGGCGGCACAGAGACGTGCTGTGTACGCTGGTGGTTCCGTGATTCGGGGATGGTTGATGGACCCGAAGACGCTGCGCGCGTCAGGCCTGTGTGGGTGGACAGAAGTGGACAGAAGATACCCAGAGATGTCAGAAAGTGCGCATAGGCTCGGTCGCTGTCGCCCGAGATGGTGTCGCGATGGGCGGAGGCCTCCCGAGGAGACCTGGTGGTGGCGCCGAAGGGCTTCCGCTCCGGTGACTGTCGATGGGTTGCGGCAGAAGACAACACGCTGATCGTCCACCTAGGGTGGCAGTGGTCGAGCACCACCGGCCCTTCGCCGCCGGTCCTTCCACCGCGGAAATGACCGTCGTCTGATAGGTGGGGTCCTCGTATCGTGGGTTGAGGACGTGTCAGTCCCCGCGCACGACTTCCATCATCGAGTCGGCGTCGACGAACTTCACTCGTGGTCGCCTCCGCGGCTTACCCGCGGCTCGCTCGGCCTTGTCGATCAGGGACCAGCCGGCGAAGTCGACGACGTGCGGCGCTCGCTGGGACACCAAGTCCGCGAATGATTCCGAGTCGTCTGCGGGAGCGGCGAGTGCGCCCGCGACGTAGTCCTGCAGCAACAGGTCGACGGTATCGGCGGCGCACTTCTTGTTCGTCCCGATGACCCCTGAGGGCCCCCGCTTGACCCATCCGGTGGCGTAGACACCCCGGACTGGTTCGTCGCCGTCCAGTGTGACAACCCGACCATCGACGTTCGAGATGACGCCACGGGCGTCGTCGAACGGCACCCCTGGTACCGGCACGCCACGATAGCCGACCGCCCGGAGTACGAGCGACGTGTCGATGACCTCGGTGGTATCCGTTCCGACCGCGACGACGGCTCCTGACTCGTTGCGTTCGAGGTTGTTGCGCATGACGCTGACGGACTCGATGTGACCCTCGCCCGAGATCTCGGTGGGGGAGACGAGGTATCTCAGGACGAGCCGCTTCGATGAGCCGGCCCCGCCCTCCTCGGCAACCTTGCGGGCCAAAACGACCTTGGCCTTGACCGATGACTCGGTTTCGGGGTCGTCGAGAATCTCTTGCGTCACAGAATCGATGCGCACCTCGTCGGGATCGATCACGAGGTCGACCCCGGGGAGATGGCGCAGGGCCATCATTTCGGGATTGGTGTATCCGGCTTGTGCGACACCCCGTCGGCCGAGCACAACCACCTCGCGAATGTTGCTCGCACGCAGCACTTCCAATGCGTGGTCGGCGATGTCGGTGCGGTCGAGGTCGTCCGGGTCGGAGAGCAGGATGCGAGCGACGTCGAGAGCGACGTTGCCGTTGCCGACGATGACGGCTCGTTCACCGCTAAGATCGTAGGTTCGATCTGCGTAGTCGGGGTGGCCGTTGTACCAGCCGACGAATTCCGTGGCGGTGTGGCTACCCGGCAGGTCCTCGCCGGCGATGCCGAGGCGACGATCCGACGACGCCCCCACTGCGTAGATGACAGCGTGGTTGTGTGCCAGCAATTCTTCATGCGTCAGGTCGACACCGACCTCGACCCCAAGGTGCAACCTGAAATTCTTGCGACGCTCGAGGGTCCGGAAGATGTCGGTCACCGCCTTCGTGCCCGGGTGATCGGGAGCGACTCCGGAGCGGACGAGCCCATACGGTGTCAGCAAGCGCTCAAACATGTCAACCTGGACGCCTTTGAGTGCGATCAGCTCGGACGCGGCATAGAATGCCGCAGGTCCTGACCCGACGATGGCGACCCTCAGCTGCGAGAAATCCGCCTTCCGCCACAGCGGTTTCGGCACGTCGAGTTCACCGCTCTGCACCGGATGCAGGTCGAAGTACTCGGCATTGAGTTCGATGAACGGGAGCTCGGGATCGTCCAACTCGTCTTCGGCCTTGATCGCCTCCACGGGGCAGGCCTCGACACAGGCGCCACAGTCGATGCAGGTCTGCGGGTCGATATGGAGCATCTCTGTCCGCATGAAGTCCGGCTCGTCGGGCGTCGGATGGATGCAGTTGACCGGGCATACATCAACGCATGAGGCGTCGTTGCAACACGCTTGCAAAATCACAAAGGCCACGGCGATGTCCTCCAATATCTGACAGTTACGTCTACTTTGGGGGACAAGGGTACGATCTGTCAAGTAGCAGAAGAACCCTTCCATACGTCTTTCTGCCGTTATGCCGGCTGCGAGCGTACGGCGTGATCAACGGCCCGTCGAAGTGGCGCTCGACTGGAGTGAACATTTGATCTAACGTCAGTGTCACTAATGGTTCAGGTGCCATTCCAGCGGCGACCGAACGTACCGACGAGGAGAGTCATGACGGAACGCAATCGACTGGTCGTGTGCGCGAGCCACAGCCCGGGGATGGAGCGAGACACCGAGCATGTATTCGGATCGGAGTTCCGGGCTGGCCTGGCTGATGCGCGGGCACTGATCACCTCGTTCGACCCGGATTTCACCATCCTCTTCGGTGGCGACCATCGCCGTGCCTTTCGGCACGTGGTCCCGACCTTCGGCGTGGCCACGTCCGCGACCATCCTGCCCGAAGGTGGCCATGACGAAGGGACACTGAATGTTCCGGCCGATGTCGCCATGGACCTCGCTGTGCATCTACTCGACTCGAGGTTCGATATCGCGGTCTGCCGGGACGTCTCCCTCGACCACGCTTTCGCGCAACCACTACGAGATCTCACCGGTGACCTCGGAAGCTACCCGGTCATCCCAGTGCCGATCAATTGTGCGACCGGACCGTTGCCGGCGGCCGCCCGCGTACTGGAATTCGGGGAAGCCGTCGGGCGTTTTCTCGACACGTTGGACGCCCGCGTGTTGGTGATCGGGACCGGCGGGCTGTCTCACTCGCCGCCGAGTCTGGAGCTCGATGGCTACGACATCAGCGACGAGGAGCGGCACCGCGTGATCACTGAGGGCGCGGCAGCTGCACGCACGAAGATTAAGCCGCAGTGGGACAAGGCATTCCTGGACGCGTTGGCCACCTGGGACGGTGCCGAACTCGTCTCGCTCACCGATGATGCCCGCGCGCAGGCCGGTGTCGGTGCCAACGAGGTGCGCACATGGCTGGCGGCCGGGGCCGCGGGAGGTGGCACGCCGCTGGAAGCGCTTGTCTACCAGCCGGTCGAGGAATGGATCACCGGGATGGGGCTGGCGGTGTCGAGGTGAACCCGCTGGTCTGGTACGCCACCGGGGAATCGGGTGGTCGGCGAAGTTCTCAATCGTGCGGACAATCCCGAACCCGGTGTCGCTCCTCACGAGTGTTGAGAAGAACTGATTTCGACGTGCGGTTGAACTGGCCGGCGTCAGAACGGACTGCCCGAAGCAATCGCTGTGGGGCAGTCCGTCTCCGTTGGTGACGCGCAGTTTCAGCGGCCCTGCCACACGGGTGGCCGCTTCTCGGCGAAGGCGCGGGGTCCCTCCTTGGCATCTTCGGAGTAGGCGATCGCCGGGAGTGCGGCGCTGGTCATGTCCCAGCCGATGGTCTCGTTCGGTCGATCGCCGGACTCGCTCTGTGCGAGAGCGATTCGTTTGGAAGCGGCTACCGCGAGTGGTGCATTGGCCGCGATCTTCTCAGCCAGCGCCAGCGCAGTGGCGAGCACGTCACCTGCAGGGACCACCCGATTTATCAGGTGCAGCTCGAGCGCCTGCACAGCGGTGATCGGTTCGCCGGTGAGCAGCAGTTCCATCGCAACGACCTGAGGTAGCTTCGCGGCGAGGCGAAATGCGCCGCCCGCACCGGCGATCAGACCCCGTGTCACCTCCGGCAGCCCGAAGATCGCAGTGTCGGCGGAGACCGCGAGATCGCTGGCCAACACGAGTTCAGTGCCACCGCCGAGCGCGGGTCCGTTGACTGCTGCGATGGTCGGCTTGCTGATCGCATGTCCGACGTAGCCCGCCAGGCCCCACTGCTCGCGCCCGGGTGGGATCACCGCCTCGCCGCGGGTGATGGCCTTGAGGTCGGCTCCCGCGCAGAACGCCTTGTCGCCGGCGCCGGTGAGGACCACGGCGCGAACGTCAGGGTCCTTGTCTGCTTCGGCCAGGGCATCGCCGACGACAATGCACATCTCGGCATTGACGGCGTTACGCGCCTCTGGACGATTCATGGTGATGAGCATGACGTGCCCGCGACGTTCGATCAGCGCGGGAGACTCCGGTGTATCAGTCAAGATTCCTCCAAATTGTTGTGGTGCACGAATCAGCGATCACGGCCAGACGTCCGCGACATCGACTGCGTGCCTTGGCGGTGGTGCGGGAACCGCAGGGGACGTACGCGAGAACGACGGCGCCGGCGCGGGTTGGGGTGATCCCGTCGATCGTCGTGAAGACACCGCGCGCGACCATCTGTGGATCGGCTTCGGCCTCGGCGAAGGTCAAAACCGGAGTGACGCAAGCGTCGACCCCGGCGAAGACGCTTGCCCATTCGTCCCGTGACCGAGAGGCAAAGCATTCGGCGAAGAGCTTACGCATGTGCGGGTAGTTCTCGGGTTCGCGTTGGGCGCCGACCTCGGCGGGATCGAGGCCGAGGGTTTTTACCATCGTCGCAAAGAACTGTGGCTCCAAGGCTCCGACCGCGACATACTTGCCGTCTGAGCACTCGTAGGTGTCATAGAACGGAGCAGAGCCGTCGAAAATATTCTCGCCACGGTCATCTGACCACCGTCCTGACCCGCGCATGGCCCACAGCAGGTGCCCCAGTGCCGCTGCGCCGTTCACGATCGCCGCATCGATGATCTGCCCGCGTCCGGAGGTCTGGCGTTCGACCAGAGCGGAGATGAGACCGATCACCAGGAACATCGAACCGCCGCCGAAGTCGCCGAAGAGGTTCAGGGGTGGCACCGGGCGCTCACCCGGACGTCCAACGGCGTGCAGTAGTCCCGTCAGTGAAATGTAGTTCAGGTCGTGGCCTGCCTCCATAGCCCGTGGACCATTCTGCCCCCATCCGGTCATTCGGCCGTAGATGAGCCGTGGATTGACCTCGGCGACGTCGTCGGGGCCGAGACCGAGGCGCTCGGTGACGCCCGGGCGAAAGCCCTCGATGAGGATGTCTGCCCGCGCGACGAGTCGCAGCACATCGCGGAGGTCATCGGGGTTCCTGAGGTCGGCTTCCACGATGGTTCGTCCGCGCAGGCCGGCACTCGACCCTGTTCCGGCTGTGGCCAACCCGCCGCGTCTCTGTACGCGGACCACATCGGCGCCCAGATCCGCCAACACCATCGCGGCGTGAGGACCGGGTCCCATGCCGGCGAGCTCGAGTACCCGTACACCGGCCAGGGGCCCGGCGTGCGGGTCAGTCACTGGAGGGAAGGGGTTTGGCGCTCTTGATGTCCAGTGGCGTGCCGCCGAGCGACAGGGTTCCGGTGCCGGGCTTGGTCACCAGGACCTCGACGGTGTCCTCGGGGTCGACGTAGCGTTTGCCCAGCTGTGTCCCGCTGTCGAGTCCCGCGGCCGGGGTGAGCCCGGTCGCCGGTGTCTTCGTCACGTCGATCATCGGCTGGCCGCCGCAGTCGAGTTCCGATTCGCCTGCGGGTGCCTTGACGATGATCACCTGTGTGCCGCATACCTGGCTCTGCAGACGACTTCCGGTTTTCAACACGATCTCTCCTTTGATTCTGGTGCTGTTCGACGTCGAGCTCTGTGCGCCGTTCACGCGCGGGATTCCGCTGTGGGTTCGACGATGCTCGACACCACGTCCTTGCGGAGAATCTTTCCGGTTGCGGTCGCCGGGAGGTCGTCGAGGAAGATGACCCGATCCGGGGTGCGCGAACCGCGTAGGCGTTCACGTACGTAGGTGCGCAACTCCTCGGGATCAACAGACATGCCAGGCTCGACGACGACCGCAGCAGCGATCGCCTCACCCCAGTGATCGTCTGGTATGCCGACCACCACAACCGAGCGGACCATCGGGTGGTGTACGAGAACGTCCTCGATCTCGGCGGGTGCGATGTTCTCGCCACCGCGGATGATGGTGTCGTCGTTGCGCCCGACGATGTAGAGGAAACCCTCGGTGTCGGTGTACGCGAGATCCTTGGTGGGGAACCAGCCCTCGGCGTCCAGCACCGAGCCGGCACCCATGTACTCCCCGGACACCTGTGGCCCGCGTACCCAGAGTTCGCCCTGCTCGCCTGACGCGACCGGGAGCCCCTCGGGGCTGCGCAGTTGGATCTCGATGCCGGGAACCGGTCGGCCGATCGAGCCCAGACGCGCCTGGACAACCGGATCGTCACTGTCGAGTGCCGCGCGGTGATCTTCGGGGCCCAGCAGCGCGATCGTGGAACTCGTCTCGGTCAGACCGTAGGCGTTGACGAATCCCGCCTCGGGGAATGCCCGCAGCGCCGCTTCGAGAGTGGGCCGAGGCATGCGTGCTCCGCCGTAGGAGAGCGATCGCAGCGTGGGCACATCGGCGCGTTCACCTGCCAGCACATCGACGATACGATCCAGCATCGTCGGCACGACCATGGCAGACGTCGCACCTTCTCGACGGACGAGCTCCACCCAGGCGCGTGCATCGAAGTTGGGCAGATAGATCAGGCGGCGACCGGCATAGATGTTCGTCAGGATCGTGCCCATCCCGGCGACGTGATACGGCGGAACACTGATGAGCGCACCGTCGGTCTCCGCGGCCGACCCGTACTCCACAGTGCTCATGACGTAACTGAGCAGATGGCTGTGCCGCAGGATCACACCCTTGGGTGCGGATGTGGTTCCACTGGTGAACAAGATGATCGCCGGATCGTCCGGGTCGACGTTCGCGGCGGGCAGCGGATCTGATGCAGCCGCGCGGGCGGCGGAGGCAAAAGCGTCGGTGGTCATGACGTCGCGGATCGACGCCAGTTCGGCGACGTAGCGAGGGTCCGCGATGACCAACGGGGATTCTGTACGCGCAATCAGCTGTTCGAGCTGCCCGCGGGCGAGGCGGTAGTTGACCGGTACGAACGGCACACCGGCATGGGCGGCGGCGAATACCAACACGGGGAGCTCGAGTCCGGAATTACCGAGGAAGACGACGTTCTTGGCGTCCGCCCGCGCGATGACACTTGCTGCGCCGGCGACGAGTTCGCCGAACTCCGCATACGTCAGTGAGGTGCCGTCGACCGTGATGGCAGTCCGGTCCGGGTGGCCAGATGCCGCCATGTCCAGGATCAGCGAGATGCTCATGCAAGACTTCCAAATCTCTCGTGTGATGTGATCCCCATCGTCGGCCCGATGCCCCGTTCTGTGCTGACTCGGAAGGGGTGCTCCGGAAGAATGACGTGGGTCACTCCTTGCCAAAACCATAGTGGATGATCTGACACCTTGTCCACGAATTGTCCGAAAGATGTCGCTCCACCGGTTCGAGCGGTCATTTGTGCAGTTCAGAAGGGGATGGAATCATTGTGTGTTGTGGCGATGCTTGTTCGGCGTGCGCGGTGCACCGAGCCTTGAATATCGTTGATCTGACATCTAGGGTCAGTTGCGTGTGCCGAAAGGCCAATCAGCTCGCAATCGAAAGGTGGCCGACATGGCACTTGCCATATCCCCCGAACACATTGAACTCGCCGATGCCGCTGCCGGCCATCTCCGGCGGCATCGTGTCCGCGACGCCGCCCGCGCTTCCCTCGACGGATCACCCGTTCTCGACAAGTTCTGGTCGAGCACAGCGGATCTCGGTTGGCTCGGCTTGCATCTCCCGGAAGAACACGGTGGGTCGGGCTACGGCATCGCGGAGCTGGCCGTCGTCCTCGAAGCGATGGGGCATGAGCTGACTCCCGGCCCGTTCCTCGCGACGGTTGCCGCATCGGCAGTCATCGCGCACTCCGGGGATGCCGACCTCAAGGCGGAAGTGCTCCCCGGGCTCGCGGACGGATCGACAGTTGGTGCGGTCGGCCTCGCCGCGGGGCTGTCCCGCGACACCGAGGGCCTGGTCAGCGGCCAGGTGCGCGCGGTCTTGTCGGCTCCGGAGGCAGATCTGCTCGTCCTCGCGATCGGCGATGACCTCGTGGTGCTCGACACGACCGTGGCAGGGGTAGGCATCAGCCCAGCCACCTCACTGGACACCACTCGCGGGCTGGGGACGGTCTCCTGTACGGGAGTTGCTGTCCCGGCCAACCGAATTCTCGAGGGTGCGGCACGCTCGGGTCGCAGCCTGCTGCGTGTCCTCGCATCCGCCGAGGCCACTGGCGGGGCGCTGGCGTGTCTCGAGATGGCCACGGACTACGCAAAGGTTCGCGAACAGTTCGGAAGGACCATCGGCTCGTTCCAGGCCGTCAAGCATCACTGCGCCGACATGCTCATCGCCGCCGAGGCGACCGTCGCGGCCACCTGGGATGCGGCCCGCGCCAATGACATCGACAGTGCCTGGTTCGCATCAGCTGTCGCGGCGTCCTATGCGGGCCCGACCCAGCTGAAGAACGCCCGGATGAACATCCAACTTCATGGTGGCATCGGGTTCACCTGGGAGCACGATGCGCACCTCTACCTGCGACGTGCGACCACGGTCGCCGCAATCCTGTCCGACGGCATCGATCCGTTGGTCGACATCGTCGCCGCCTACCGATCGGGTCAGGCCCAGGGCGCAATATTCGAGCTGCCCGAGGAGGCCGAGGTGTTCCGGACGGCTGCCCGTGCCGAGGCCGAGGCCGTCAGAGCCCTGCCCGAGGCACAGCGACGCGATCACCTCGTCGACAGTGGATACCTGGTCCCGCACTGGCGCAAGCCCTGGGGGCGCGAGGCCGGAGCGATCGAGCAACTGGTGATCGAGGAGGAGTTCGAGGGCATCGATCTGCCAGACCTGGGCATCACAGGCTGGGTCAATCTCACCATCTCGCAGGTGGGTTCGGACGATCAGCGCAATCGGTGGATCGAACCGGTGCTGCGCGGCCGGGATCAGTGGTGTCAGCTGTTCAGCGAGCCCGGTGCAGGTTCGGATGCCGCTGCCGTTCGAACCGTGGGCAAGAGGGTCGAGGGCGGCTGGCGCGTGACCGGCCAAAAGGTCTGGACCAGTGTCGCTCTCGACTGTCAATGGGGTCTGGCGACCGTCCGGACCGACCCCGACGCAGCCAAGCATGCCGGGGTCTCGATGATGGCGATCGACCTGTCGGCCGACGGCGTCGAGATCCGTCCGTTACGTGAGATCACCGGCGACGCGTTGTTCAACGAGGTCTTCTTCGACGATGTCTTCGTGCCGGACTCCGACGTCGTCGGCGCAGTGGGCGAGGGCTGGAAGGTCGCCCGTGCCACCCTGGGCAACGAACGGGTATCCATCGGCGGCGGTAGCGGTTCCATCGCGTTCGGGGAAGCCGATCTCGTAAAGTTGCTCGACGAGTCAGAGAGTGCCGACGGCGTGCGACGCGTCGGTGAGGTGATCGCCGAAGCACACACCCTTCGTCTACTCAACCTGAGGCAGGCCGCGCGCGCGGTCATCGGTGCCGGTCCCGGCCCCGAAGCCAACGTGACGAAGCTCATCAAAGCCGAGCATTCGCAACGTGTCACCGAGCTGGGAATCGATCTGGCCGGCACCGCAGCGGTGACCGGTGAGACTCCTGAGCTGACGTACGCATATCTGTTCGCGCGCTGTCTGACCATCGCCGGCGGCACATCCGAGATCATGCGCAACACCATCGCCGAGCGGCTCCTCGGCCTGCCGCGCGATCCGCTGGCCCGATGATGAACGCGTTGCCGCTCGCCGGCATCACGGTGATCAGTCTGGAGCAAGCGGTGGCCGCTCCGTACGCCACTCGCCAGCTGGCCGATCTCGGGGCGCGCGTCATCAAGATCGAGCGGCCCGGGGTCGGGGACTTCGCGCGGGGATACGATGACACGGTCCATGGGGAATCGAGCTACTTCGTCTGGCTCAACCGCTCCAAGGAATCGCTCACGTTGGACCTCAAGAGCGCTGTGGGGCAACAGTTGCTGCGAGAACTTCTGACCGACGCGGACGTGTTCCTGCAGAACCTCGGACCGGGTGCGACCCGCCGGATGGGGCTGGGGGCCGACGACCTCAAGGACTCGCACCCACGACTGATCGTCTGTGACATCACCGGGTACGGAGAAGGGCCTTGGCAGTCGCGGAAGGCCTACGATCTGTTGGTTCAGGCCGAGGCCGGATTGCTCAGTGTCAGTGGAACCGAGCAGGAGGTCGCAAAGGCGGGAATCTCGGTTGCCGACATCGCGGCGGGTAGCTTCGCCTATTCCGGCATCCTCGCCGCTCTCTATTCTCGGGCGACAACGGGCGATGCTCCGGCAGTGACGGTCTCGCTGTTCGAGGCACTCGCCGAGTGGATGGGTTCACCGATGTACTACTCGCAGTACGGAGGAACCCCTTCGCGTCGGACGGGTGCACGGCACGCGACGATCGCCCCATACGGCCCATTCAGCGTCGGCGATGGCGGCACCGTGCTGCTGGCGATACAGAATCAACCCGAATGGGAACGGTTCTGCACTCAGGTCCTGGACCTGCCCGGGCTGGTCGACGATCCGCGATTCGCAAAAAACCCTGTGCGCGTGCTCAACCGCGAAGAGTTGGAGGCGATCGTCACTGCGGCGATCGAGCCACTCAGCGCGGACGAACTGGAGAAGAAGCTCGAAGCCGCGGGTATCGCAAATGCCAGGATGAACACGATGGAGCAACTCTGGGATCACCCGGTCCTGTCCGAACGCGAGCGCTGGCGCGACGTCCAGACGCCGGGCGGACAGGTCCGGGCGCTCCTTCCGCCGGCGGTGCTGCGTGGAGTCCAGGCCAGAATGGATCCGGTGCCGGCGTTGGGCGAACACACCATCGCCATTCTGCGAGAGCTCGGCAGGGATGACGCAGAGATCGCTCGGCTCCGCGAAGCGCATGTGGTCTGACCCGTTGATCGGGTAGATCGTGGCCCGACCCGGACGGCGAGTCCTGAATCAACGTCGAGCGAGTCGAAAGATCGATTGATGTTTCGACTCGCTCGACGCGAATGCTCTTCTGCCCGGACTACTTCGGTCCGAAACGCAATGCTCCGTCGATACGGATGACCTCGCCGTTGAGGTAGTCGTTCTCGGCGATGTGCTCGACCAACGCCGCGTACTCTGCGGGGCTACCCATCCGGTTGGGGTAGGGGACGCCTGATCCCCAGTGCTTTTCGGCCTCTTCTCGCTCCATCTTGAATGCGGGGGTGAAGAAGGTACCCGGCGCGATCGCCATCACACGGATGCCCTGTTTCGTCAGGTCGCGTGCGGCAGGCAAGGTCAGTCCCACAACACCGCCCTTGGCGGCGGAGTAGGCCGTTTGGCCGATCTGGCCCTCGAATGCGGCGATGCTGGCGGTGTTGACGATGACACCTCGATTGCCGGCTTCGTCGGGCTCGTTCTTCGCCATCGCCGCCGCGCCGAGACGCAGCACATTGAAGGTCCCGTTGAGGAAAAGGTTGATGTACCACTGGAATTGCTCGAAGGACGCCGGCTCCCCGTCACGGCCGACAACGCGAGACGCGCCCGCGGAGCCGCCGTGGGCATTGACGACGATCCGAAGGGGGGCAGGCTCATTGGCTACGGCGAGAGCCGCGTTGACGCTGCTCTCGTCGAGTACATCGGTACTGACATAGCGGACGTGGTCGCCGAGTTCGACTTCGAGGGCTTTGCCCTTCTCGTCGTTGAGGTCGGCGATGACCACCGAGGTGCCGGCGGCGGCCAGCGTACGAACGGTGGCCTCGCCGAGACCTCCGGCGCCACCGGTGACGAGCGCTGATGCGCGGGTGATATCCATGTGGAGTTTCCTCTCCGCGGCACCTATCGGGTACCGCCGGGCGAACAGATCTCCATCAAAGATGACACAGTTGTCAGAAAAAATCCAGCTCCAAAGGTGGTCTGAGTCCAGATACACAGCAGCGCTTCGGGTATGGAAATTGACTCGTTGAAGCACAGGTCAGATCGATCAGCGAACTCAGGTCAGATGGCTGAAGAAGCCTCGCCCGACGCAGTCGATCACGAGGTCGGCGATCTCGTCTTCCGACAATGGCGGTGAGAGTTCCCGTGCGGCTTGTGGAACCCGGGTCACCAGCGATCGGAAGATGATTGCGGCGATGACCGGGTCGAAATGGTAGTCACGTTTGCGGGTGACCAGATCGGCCACCATCGCCGAATCCATGGCCGCCTGTCCGCAGGTGCCCAATTGGGTCACGATGTCGTTGTCCGTGGTCTTTTCGGTCCATGCGCCGATGGAGCCGGAGAATCGCGTCATGAAGCCCGTCAAGCTGCTGATCCAGGCGCGCAGTTCGGTGGTGTCGGGATCCGTGAGATCGATCTTCCTCAAACGCTCGGCGAGTTCGAGGGCGTGCCGAATGCCCTCGATGCTGATGGTGACCAGTAGATCCTGCTTCTCACTGAAGTATTTGTAAAAGGTGCCGCGGGCCAGTCCCGCCTCTTCGACGATGTCGTCGACGCTGGTCCGGTGGTAGCCCTTGAGCTGGAACTGTTTGGCGCCCGCGTCCACCAGCGTTCGGACTGTGTTGACCGCGCGCTTGCTGAGATTCGCGGTCCTATCGTCCATCGACAGACCAGCGATCGACGGTAGCGGAGGTACGTTGATCACCGGGTTCTCGGGCGGCGTCTCCAACGGAATGCTGTTCAGCACGGACGACGGCGTGTCGGGGAACAGGAGCAATTGGAGGTAGACCGACAACGAGTCGACGACGGCCTGGGTGTCGCGACCGTAGGTTCGGTCGGTGGCGAGGAACAGGTTCATGCGGTGCACGATGGCGATCATCGCCATCGCGGCCACCCGCGGTTCGATGCCGTGTAGCTCAGACTGCTCGAGCCGGGCGGTGACCATCCGTGTGTAACCGGACATGAACGAATCGATCTGCGGTCGCACAGAGGTGTCGGCCATCGCGACGCTGGTCCACTGCACGAACATCGTGGAATAGCGGTCGAAGACCCAACTCCACTCGCCCAGCCACCAATTGAGATTGTCGAATCCAACTTTGGTGGGACCCAGCGGCCCGATGCGCCGCGCCACGCGGAACAGTGCCCGTCCACAGACATCGAGCAGTTCCAGGAAGATCTCGTCCTTGCCGGGAAAGTATTGGTAGAGCGTCGCCCTGGAGATGTCGGCTTCCTTGGCGATCGCATCGACCGAGGTGTTGAAGAACCCGACGCGCCCGAACAGGTCCAGCGAGACGTCAACGATTTTGGTACGCGTGTTGGCGCCCCGGCTGCCCACTTCTGGGCTGGACGGGCCGTAACTGGCTCGGCGCGTGATCGGCGTTGTTTCTGACACTGCGGTCAGTCTAACTGTTGTTGTAGGCATGGACGACTCCCGGCCCGGCGTGGCTGTCGTCGGGTTGTCATGCCTGCACCCGCGTGATGACGAAATCCGCTGATCCTGCGATCGCGATGGCGCCGGTCTGCCGACTACAGATCAACTCCACTGTGGCCACGGTCTCACCATCGGCGCCATCAGTGATCGCCGTGATGGTTCCGGTGCAGGTCAAGATGTCTCCGGGCCAGACCTGCTCTCGAAATCTCACTCCGAATCGTCGCACATTCGCTGCGCCGAGCCAGTCTGTTGCGAATGTCGCGAGGAGCGCCGACTGATGCATTCCTTGGGAGAACACCGACGGGTTTCCCGCGCTGCGCGCCATCTCATCGTCGTAATGCATCGGGTTGAGGTCACCCGAGGCCCCGGAGTAGCGGACAAACATCTGGCGGGTCAATGGTCCGAAATCGCGGGGAGGGGCGGTATCGCCGACCGCGAACACGGTTTGGGTGCTCGTCATTTCGATGCCTCTTTCGCCGCGCGTTCGATGAAGGTTGCCTTGGCCTGGGCGACGAGATCGCCATTGCGGTGGCGGTAGTCCGTGACGACCACCGCAAATCTCATCTGCCCGCCGCGTTTGCCGGGTTTTTCGTATCTGTCCACGATGCGCTCTTGGGCAACGAGGACGTCGCCGACCTTCGGGGGAGGGCCGCTGAACACGTACTCCTGCTCGCCGTGTAGCAGTCGCTTTCGCTCGAAACCGACATTGACCCGCACTCCGGCCGGCGCCCACTGTGCGGCATTCACCAAGAAGGTGGGTGGGATGATGGCCTCCGCACCCTGGTATGCGGGATTGTCCGACTGCATTGCCGCGGCGAACTCCCTGATCTTGCCCTGTTCGATCACCATTTCCCAGGGCAGGCCGGTGGTGCCGACCGGGGATGCGTCTGGATCTGTGGTACTGCTCATCTGGTTCCTCCGGTGCTCAGTTCGGTGAGGTATCTATCGACGAGTGCGACGACGGTGGTGGGGTAGCTGTGTGCGATGTCGACGGCGAGGCCATCCCGGGCGAGGAGAACGGCCAGTCGATTATTGATGAGCGACAACACAAACGCCGCCACCAGTTGGTAGTAGGTGATGTCACCGTCGATCCGTCCGCCGAACTCGAGATAGCGGCGGACGGTCTCGTCACTGTCCGGGACTCCCGGCATGCGGGTGAAACCCAATGCCTCGCAAAGGAACTCTTCGAACATCAACCACCACCCCAGGTCGATTTCCGGAGGACCAGTGGTGGCAGTCTCCCAGTCGAAGAGTGCGGCGACCGACATGTCGTCGGCGAAGGACATGTTTCCCACCCGCGCGTCCCCCCAGACCACCCCCTCGCGGTTGGTGTCAGGGGCCCAGGTCATGATGACGTCGAATGCGCGTGCGAGGATCTGCGAGCCGACCACCAGGTCGGCACGTGCCCACTCGTACCATCCACGGAGGTTGTCGAGGTAGCGCGCCAGTGCGGTGTCACCGGTGGCGGGATCAGCGCGCAGGTAGTCGAGCACATCCGGGTCCTGGACTTGGTGGACTGCAACAAGGGATCGTATGGCGTTATCGCACAGAAGTTCTCGATCTGACTCGGACAGCTCTGCGGTCCACCCGCGTTTGTGCCAGCTCGGGACGTCGGACGGGGTGCGGCCCGCGACGCGACGCATCAAGTAGAACGGGGCACCCAGGACCGATTCGTCGTGTTCGATCCACACGATCTCCGGAACAGCGATCCCGGCGGTACGGCCGAGTCGCTGCATGATCTCGGCCTGTCTCGGCGCGTCGGGGGTGGTGAACAGCTGATGGTCCGACGCCTGCATGCGCAATACCAGATCCGTGTGCTGCCGGGTTCCCGTCGTGTCTGTCCAACGTGCGGCGAAGAACACGGTCTTGCCCGAGTAGCCGGCGTCGGGAGCCGAGAAGTCCGAGATCTCGAAGTCGGTGCCGTCGGGTGCGATGCGCTCGGGTAGCCATGAGTCGAGGACCTCGCGGGCTCCGCCCCCGAGTTCGCCGCGGGTTGGTGTGTACACCATGCGATTGCCTTCCCCGGGCCCGGTTCGCCGTCCGAAGAACCCGGCGGCGAAGACCCTTTCCTAAAGTGACCAACACTGTCAGAATAGGGGTATGACCGACGGGAAATCCACCAATGCCGAAAAAGTGCCGCCTCCGGTCGGCAAGGCCGGGCAACCGGCCTCTCCCGCCCTGGGGTGCGTACACGCTTCCCGGACGGGTGCCCGATCCGCGTCCGGCCATCGGCCAGGCGATGGAAGCGGAGCGGCTCGGGCTGAGCACACTGTGGCTCAGTGAGCGATGGGGCACGAAGGATTTCGGGGTCCTGGCCGGGGCCATCGGCCAGGTCACCGACTCGATCAGGATCGCCTCCGGAATCACGCACTTCCAGTCCCGACATCCCGCGATGCTCGCGTCGATGGCGATGACCGCCCAGGCCATTTCCAACGGTCGCATCGTGATCGGGATCGGGCGCTCTGTCGACGCGATGTGGAAGGCGGTGGGGCTACCGACTTCCACCAACGCATCAATCATCGACTCGGCTGAGCTCTTTCGCCGCCTCTGCCGGGGCGAGAAGGTCAAATACGATGGACCCGCGGGCAATTACCCATCCCTGCGTCTCACCGACCTTCCCGATCAGCCTGTTCCGCCCCTCGTCTTCGCGGCAATCGGGCCCAAGGGTCTCGGCATCGCCGGGCGACATTTCGATGGCGTGTTGCTGCACCCGTTTCTGACGCCCGAGGCGGTGGCACGATCGGTGACCTCGGTCCGCGAAGCCGAGAAAGAAGCTGGTCGACAGGCCGGCAGTGTGCGCATCTATGCGACGGTCGTGGTCGCATCCGGCCTCGACCCCGCCGAGGAGATGGCCGTGGTGGGTGCGCGTGCGGTGACCTACTACCAGATCCCCAAGTTCGGCGAACAACTCGCAAAGGTCAACGGGTGGTCGATCGAGGACCTCGACGCGCTGCGTGCACATCCCCATCTGGTCGGCCTTCGCGGAGCAGCGGATTCGGTTCGGACCCGCGAACAACTCACCGATGTCGCATCCTCGCTGCCGGTCGAATGGATTCGCTCGGCGGCGGCGGTGGGGTCGGCGGCCGACTGCTGGAAGACATTCGAGAGCTACCGCGACGCGGGTGCCGACGAACTGGTCCTCCACGGCAGCACGCCCGATCAGCTCGGCCCACTCTTCGGCTGAACCGCTGGGGCGGCACCTTGCCCTAGAGTGACATTACTGCCAGAATTGAGTCGATTTCGATGGGCGGCCGCTGCACCTTGGCCCCGACGCTCGCGGAGAAGGATGAAAGGTTGCCCGTGTACGAATACGAAGGCATGTATGTCGCCGGCAAATGGAGCCCGACGTCGGGGCCACGCATCGAGGTCCGTTCGCCGGCCTCCGGCGTGGTGCTCGGTCGCGTCAGTGAGGCGAGCACGGCCGACGTCGGTGTCGCCGTCGACTCCGCTCGGGCGGCTCTTGATCACGGGCCGTGGCGGAATTGGAGTCCGGCGGAGCGTGCGGCGGCGATCTCCGCGTTGGCCGACGCAATCGAATCCAGGACCGAGGTCTTCGCCGACCTCATCTCCGCCGAGGTCGGCTCGCCGCGCAAGTGGACACCGTTCGGGCAGTTGGCCACTGCCCTCGGTGTATACCGTTCGTGCGCCGCAATTGCGGTGGATTACGAGTTCGAGGCCAAGCGTCCATCGCTGATCGGTGGGGAGGTGCTGGTGCGACGTGTTCCGGTGGGCGTTGTCG
The DNA here is from genome assembly GCF_038024875.1 of Gordonia rubripertincta. Lineage (NCBI taxonomy): Bacteria > Bacillati > Actinomycetota > Actinomycetes > Mycobacteriales > Gordoniaceae > Gordonia > Gordonia rubripertincta. The sequence continues at coordinate 3,893,164 of NZ_CP136136.1, read as the reverse complement.
CAGCGATCGTGCCATGGAACGCTCCGCTGTTCACCGCGGCACTGAAGATGGCGCCGGCGCTGGCGGCGGGGTGTGCGATCGTCCTCAAACCATCCCCCGAGGCGCCGCTGGGTCTGTCGATGCTCAGTGAGTGCATCGAGGAAGCCGGTATCCCGGCGGGTGTGGTCAACATCGTCTCCGGTGGCATCGCCACCGGAGAGGCCTTGGTCGAGCATCCTGGTGTCGACAAGGTCAGCTTCACCGGATCCACCGGCGCCGGAAAGCGGATCGGAGCGGCGTGTGCACGAGACATCCGCCGTGTGACGCTCGAGCTCGGCGGAAAATCGGCCGCCATTGTTCTCGACGACGTTGTCGTCGATGCCAAACTCATCAAGGGTTTGGTCACCGGCGTCATGGCGAACAACGGACAGATCTGCGCAGCGCAGACGCGTATTCTTCTGCCGCGCAGTCGCTACGACGAAATCCTTGAACCATTTGCCGCGGCCGTGGCGGCGATGCGCGTCGGAGATCCGACAGAGCGGGAGACCGAGGTCGGCCCCGTCATCAATACGACGGCCCGAGACCGGATCGAGGCGGCGGTGTCCGGCGCGATCGAGGCAGGCGCCCGTGTGGTCGCAGGAGGCACGCGGCCCGACGGGCTCGACGGTGGGGCATACGTGAATCCAACAGTGCTCGCCGACGTGGACAACGACATGGCGATCGCCCGTGACGAGCTGTTCGGCCCGGTTGCCGTCGTCATCGCTTATGACGGGGACGACGAAGCGGTTGCTGTGGCCAACGATTCCGAGTACGGCCTGGCGGGGGCGGTCTGGTCGGCTGATCCCGTCCGGGCGGCCGATGTCGCCGCTCGTATGCAGACCGGTTCAGTATCGGTGAATTCGCCTGCACCCCTGGACTTCGGGAGTCCATTCGGTGGCTTCAAGAAGTCTGGGATCGGCCGTGAGGGCGGGCCAGAAGGCATCGCGACGTATCTCGAGTCGCAATCGATCATTCTCTGACGTCTCGTCAGAACCAGTGTGGAAGGACGATGATTATGGAGACCAAGGCGGCGGTCCTGTGGGAGCGCAATGCTGCATGGCAGATCGAGACAATCGAACTCGATGCGCCGAAAGAACAAGAGGTTCTGGTCGAACTGCATGCCTCGGGCATGTGTCATTCCGACGAGCACATCGTTACCGGCGACATGCCTTTCAGGCTGCCCTGCATCGGCGGGCACGAGGGCGCGGGTGTGGTGAAGCAGGTCGGCTCTCATGTGTCGTGGCTCCAGCCCGGTGATCACGTTGTCTTCGGATTCATTCCGTCGTGTGGGCGATGCCCCTCTTGTTCCAACGGCCATCAGAGCCTGTGTGACCTGGGGGCAAAAATATACAGTGGCAACCAGATCCAGGACGACACGGCACGCCACCACATTGCAGGAGAGGACCTCGCGCTCGCCTGTGGGGTGGGCTCCTTCGCTCACCACACCGTGGTCAACGAGGCGAGTTGCATCAAGATCGAACCGCACCATCCCCTTGATCGTGCGTGTCTACTCGGTTGCGGGTTCATCACCGGGTGGGGTTCGTCGGTGTACACCGCCGACGTTCAGCCCGGGGAGAACGTGGTCGTCGCGGGCGTCGGCGGCATCGGCGCCGCGGCGGTCCAGGGCGCGAAGCTGTCGGGCGCCCGCACGATCACGGTGATCGATCCGTCGGAGCACAAGCAAGAGATCGCCCTGTCCATGGGCGCCACTCACGTGGCGAAATCGTGGGACGAAGCACCCGCGGTGGTTGCCGAGGCCACCTGGCACCGGGGCGCCGACAAGTTCATCTGCGCCATGGGTGTGGGCGAAGGTCGTTTGATCGCAAAGGCTTTGGCGATGACTGCCAAACGCGGACGTCTCGTTGTCACCAACATTCATCCGATGCTCGAACGCGAGGTGTCGGTGAACCTGATGGACCTGACCCTGCAGGAAAAGCAGATCGTGGGCAGCCTGTACGGTTCGGCCAACCCGCGCGCCGACATCCCCAAGATCTTGGAGCTGTGGAGCGGTGGATTCGTCGACCTCGATGCGATGGTCACCTGTAGCTACCCGCTCGAGGGTGTCAACGACGGGTACGACGACATGCGTGCCGGCAAGAACGTCCGTGGCATCCTCCGGTACCCGGCGGCCGACGCGGACGGCGCGGCTGCGCTGGAAAGCGCTACCGCAGGAGTCTGATCCACCCGAGTGTGCCCGGTGAACGTCACCGGGCACGGCCATCGCCGACGGCGCCCGTCGAGCAGGAACCGAATCTGAGAGCGGGAGTGCACCGTTCGGTGCACTCCCGCTCTCAGATTGTCCGCTGCCTACAGGATCGCGCCGCTGACCTTGTAATCGATGATCTCGTCCATCGTCAGCCCCAACTCTTCGAGGACGGCGTCGGTATGTTCACCGTGATCGGGAGCGCGGGTCAGCTCGTTGGGCACTTCGTTGAACTGGATCGGGGTATTGACGAGCTTGAAGTCCACGCCGTTCGAGTCGGTCACGTCGGAGATGTACCCGTTGGCGAGGACCTGCGGGTCGGTGACCACCTCCCGAGGTGTCTGTACGACACACCACGACCCGTCGATGTGGGCGAGCTCCTTCTTCCATTCTTCGAGGGTCCGCTTGCCGAAGGCGTTGTTGAGGACCTCGATGGCTTCGAGACGGTTTTCGCCTCGCTTCTTGTGACTTTCGAATCGAGGATCGGTGATCATCTCCGGAATGCCCAGTGCGGTGACCAACTCGGGCCAGAATCGGTCGGACTCGAGCATGACCAACGAGATGAAGCGGTCGTCCGAGGTCTTGTAGATGTTGACAAGTGGATTCGCCGCCGTCGACGGTGTGTGCTTGGGGTAACGCTCCATGTCGAAAGCGTTGGCGCCCGCAATGGTTGCGCCCATCGCCCAGGCGCCCATTGCCAGCAACGAGCTGTCGACCGTGAGAGCCTCACCCGTTCGCTCGCGATGCAGCAATGCGGTGGATACGGCGCCGGCGATGGTGAGCCCGCCCAGCACATCACCGAATGCGGGGCCGGGCATGGTGAGTCGGTAGTCGAGCTCGTCTGGGCTGACATTGTCGGCGGCGCCACCGCGACTCCAGAAGGATGTCATGTCGTACCCGCCGCGGTTGGCTTCATCGCCGCGCTGGCCGGTGGAAGACCCGCGGACGTACACGATCTTGTCGTTCACGGCGCGAACGTCCTCGACGTCGATGCGCAACTTCTTCCGAGCGTCCGGACGAAAGTTGGTGAGGAAGACGTCCGCGGTGGCAACCAGCTTCATCAGCAGATCGCGACCCTGCTCCGACTTCAGGTCCAGTGCGACACTGCGCTTGCCACGGTTGGGGAGCTCGAACATGTGGTTGACGCCGCCGGCGGGGATCAGGCCAGAGGTGACCAGCCCACGCTGAGGATCGCCCGATTCGGGGTGCTCGATCTTGAGCACGTCGGCGCCCCACTCGGCGAGGATCGCCCCCGCGACGGGCACGTACGTCCACGCCGCTACCTCGACGACACGAATTCCATTCATCACACCAACCACGGCATTGTTCCTTTCGGTCCAGATCTCGACGGACCGCGAGCGAGTGTCGCCTAGGCCCATCGACCAATATCTGACTGAATGTACATGAAATCGATCGCAATTTGTGGCGCGGATCACGACCGCTGACACGGAGCTATTCCCAGTTAGGGCCGCTAATGCAGATGACGTAGATGCAAGGGGTGTGATTGCGCGAGATTGGTATCTGACGATATGCCCACGAAGTGGTAGCCTCAGTAGCCGTGACCGGCGTCACGTCCGGCACCACGTTTGCACCACCGCGGCAACGGTGGTTCTCGGAAGGAAATACAGGATGTCGATTGACACGGGCCGGATGCTTCCGGAGGTGACGCCGGAATCGCAGGCCTTCTGGACCGGCGGTTTCGAAGGAGAGCTCCGCATCTACCGATGCCAGGAGTGCCGGGGCTGGATTCATCCACCGGTGGGTGCGTGCTGGCGCTGTCGAAGCCGCAACGTCGGTCCCGAGGCGGCATCTGGACGCGCCCGGATCTCGTCGTTCACCGTCAATCACCACCCGTGGTTCCCGGCGTTCCCGCCCCCGTACGTGATCGCCGTGGTCGAACTCGACGACCAACCAGATGTCCGCCTGACCACTTGCATCGTCGGCATCGATGTCGACGCAGTCGAGATCGGTATGGCGGTCGAGGTCGTGTTCGAAGAACATGACGACGTGGCCCTGCCATTTTTCAGGCCGGTGGCGGCATGACATTCGTCGACGACAAGGCAGTCATCACCGGGATCGGTCAGTCTCAGATCGGCAGGCGCATCGGCCGCTCGGGTATCGACCTCGCACTCGAGGCGACTGAACGGGCCGTTGCCCATGCCGGCTTGTCTTTCGACGACATCGATGGTGTCGCCAGCTATCCGGGTCCGGTGGCGGCCGAGGGCGGGTTCGTCGGCGCGACGACCCACGACGTTCGCGATGCCTTCGGCCTCAAGACGACGTGGCACGTCAGTGGTGTGGAGACCTCCGGGCAGATCGGCACGCTCCTCGACGCTGCGGCAGCAATCGCGTCCGGACGGGCGAAACACGTGCTCTGCTTCCGATCAGTGTGGGAGGCCACTGCGCAGGCGTCGGGACGCGCGGCGGCGTTGACACAGAAAGCTACCCGGGCCTCGGGTCATGCCGAGTTCCGGCTGCCGTTCGGCGCGGCGTCGCCTGCCAACTGGATCGGCATGTACGCGCAACGCTACATGTACGAATTCGGTTTGACGCGCGAGCAACTCGGAAAGCTCGTGATCAATGCCCGGCGCAACGCCGGGCTGAACCCGAATGCGATCTACCGCACTCCGATGACGATGGACGACTATCTGAGCGCCCGGATGATCTCGACTCCGATGGGGCTGTATGACTGCGATGTGCCGTGCGACGGCGCCACCGCCATCATCTTGTCGCGGCGAGAGGAAACCGCCGGACTTCCACACCCTCCGATCACGATCGAGGCCGCAGGCGCAGCGCTCTACGAACGCCACACCTGGGATCAGCGGACCGACTTCACCACGATGGCAGCCCATGACGCCGCCGCGTCGATGTGGGACAGCACCGACCTCACACCTGCCGATGTCGACTTCGCGACCCTCTACGACGGATTCAGTTACCTGTGTTCGCAGTGGATCGAGGCACTCGGATTCGCTGACCATGGCAAGGTGGGGCAGTTCCTCGATGAGGAAGGCCATTACGCGCTCGACGGGACGCTGCCGATCAACCCGCACGGGGGGCAGCTGTCGGCCGGTCGGCTCCACGGGTACGGGTTCCTCCATGAAGCCTGCACGCAACTATGGCGTGAGGCCGGAGACCGGCAGATCAAGAAGGACGTGTCGGTGGCTGCCGTCGGGATCGGTGGCGGACCCGAGGCAGGGTCGATGCTCTTGACCCTCGACGCCTGAACGAGACGGTCCGAACGAGTTCGCGGTGTCGACCCGCCGCTGCGGGTCGACACCGCGAACTCGGATGGCGGGCGTGGAGAACCGCTGGTGACCTTGGCCGATCAGATCGAGTCGATCCACCTCGACGCACGCTCGAAGAACGCTCGATTGTTGAGTGCCAGATTGATCGAATGCCCCGCCCCGGGCAGAACAAAAGTACTCACATCGGCCTTTGGGAAGTACGGGCGTTCGGAACGGTGGAGACTGTCGGCAGAGGCGCAGTCGGTGAGCGAACCGCCGCCCCCTTGGGCGCAGAAGACCTTGTCCGCCCGGCCGTTTGCGATGAGTACGGGAACGTCGATGCCGAACGTCGTGGGGATGAATACCGGAATTGTCGCCAGGACACCGATCGTTCCCGCAACCCGGGTCGCTTCGTCGGCGGCGACGACCGCCGGGTCCGAGTCCCCAGGTGCGTGGAAGGCCGTCGCCCGGGCGCCCGGCACGCTGAGGTAGGTGTAGTCGCCGGCCGGGACGGAATCACTGGTGGCCGGATCGAGGAGCGCTGGTCGTACGGTCCTCTGGATCTGCAGGATGCCACCGGGGCCCGGAGCATGTGAGGCGCCGCTGATCAGGAGGCCGTCGATGTCGTGGTACATTCCGGCTTCCATCATCGCGGTCAGTGAGCCGAATGAGTGGCCGACCAGGACAACTTTGTCCCAGCGATGGCCCAGTTCTCCTTTGCGGGCGGCCGCGATGACCTCATGGACGGTCTGCGCAGCCGTGTATGCGGAAACCTGAACGCCGGACGGCTTCGAACTCTTGCCAACACCGATGGGATCGATTGCCAGTGTGGCTTTTCCGGAACCCGACGCGTGACGGACGTAGGAGTACTTGCCGTCGAATCCAGGGAAGTCCCAGTACGAGCGGTCGTAGGTCGCGCCCGGGATCAGGATCTGCAGAGTGGTCCCCGGATCAGCGGCCGGGACGCAATAGCCACCCGCAATGTTCGCGGTGACCGGGCCGCCAGGTGCGAGAGCCACGGGAACCGAGATCTCGGCGCATCCGGCAGAAGCATGCGGTGTGGCCCCGGCAACCGGTGTGGACAATCCGATCATCATGGCCGCCGCTACGGCGGGATAGAACCAATGCCTTAGTGAAAGAGCCGATTTCATTGCAGGGCCTCCGTTCAGAAGTTCGTGCCGCCGTCGATGTTGATGAGTGATCCGGTGAGATAGCCCGCGCGTGGCGAAAGCAGGAACGCGATCAGCTCGCCGATCTCCTCGGGTTTGCCGGGGCGCCCAAGTGCCGCGTCGAAGCCCCATTCCTCGACCATGACCCGCTCGAGTGCGGTCTCCACCGGGTATCCGCGTTGCTCGGCGAGTTGGACCCGGAGCGCTGCCAATGGAGCGGTCTCGACGGCGCCCGGGCAGACACAATTCGCCCGGATGCCGTCCTTCCCGTACGTCTTGGCGATTCCTTTGGTGAACACCGCGACGCCGCCTTTGAGAGATGCGTAGGGGAGCCTGGCGATTTCGGGTGAGCGGATGGAATACGCGGCGGTGGTGACAACGGTGCCGCGAGTCTTCTTGAGGTGGGGAAGCGCTGCCTCGACCGAGCGTGTCGTGGCCAGGAGGACGTCGCGGAAGGCCGACGTCCAGACATCGTCGGACGATTCCACTGGAACCATGCCCTCGGTTCCCATGGTGACCGCCAACCCGTCGATCCCGCCGAGAAGTTCGGCAGCGGTGTCGACGGCTTCCCGCGCACCACCGGGCGCACTCACATCGCGGGCGATTCCGTACGCCTTCGTGGCGCCCGACTCTTCGGCGGCGCGCGCGGCGTCCTGGGCCTTGGACTCGTCGCGACCGATGAGGACCATCGAGGCGCCCTCGCCGGCAAGCACCTGGCCCGTGGCCGAACCCATTCCCGCTGTTCCACCTATCAGGACATAGCGCTTGTCGCGCATCCGCAGATCCACAGTCGATCACCTTTCGTAGTGACATTAATGTCAGACGCAAACGGTACTAGACCCGGCCTCTGGGCGGTGCTGATCTCGAAATGCAGAAGAAGGTCCTGGTAGAGCTTGACACTTGTGATCACTGTCACTAGCGTTACGCACTGTCAGATATACGGGAACGGCGCCGAGATTACCGGTGCCCCGTTTCTTCCTCAGCCCGTCATACGCAGCAGGAGGCGTCGTGCCGCTCCAGGATTACATGCACTTGATTTCCGTCGATGATCACTTGATCGAGCCACCGAATGTCTGGTCCGATCGGCTGCCGCGGAAGTTCCTCGACCAGGGGCCGCGGATCATCGAGATGGACATGAGTCAACAGCACGGGGACGAGGGCCTGTCGGCAGTTCTGCTCGACGCCGCGCGCGGCGAGGGTGGCCGTGCCGCGCAGAAGAAGCTCGCTGAGGTGTGGACCTACGAGGGCCGTATCTATCCGAACATCGGTCTGAACGCGGTTGCGGGCAAGAAGCCGCAGGAGTACGGCATGGATCCCACTCGCTATTCGGATATGTTGCCCGGCTGTTATGACGCCAAGGCCCGAGTTGCCGACATGGACATCGATGGTGTGCAGGCGGCGCTGTGCTTTCCGTCGTTTCCCCGTTTCGCCGGCACGGTATTCCTCGAGGGCGAGGACAAAGAGCTCGCTCTGTTGTCGGTCCAGGCCTGGAATGATTTTCACCTCGACGAGTGGGCGGCGACCGCTCCGGACCGGTTCATCCCGCTGATCATCCTCCCACTGTGGGACCCCGAGGCCGCCGCGGTCGAGATCTACCGCTGTGCCGCAAAGGGCGCGAAGGCCATCACCTTTCCGGAAAACACGGTTTCGCTGGGCCTTCCGTCGTTCTACACCGACTTCTGGGACCCGGTGTTCCGCGCGGCCGAAGAAACCAAGATGCCGCTGTGCATGCACTTCGGGTCGTCGGGACGGGCGCCGATCACCTCGCCCGAGGCCCCGATGGCGGTGATGATCGCACTCTTCGGTACCAATTCGATGTACGCCACCGCCGATCTGCTCTTCTCGCCGGTCTTCTACAAGTTCCCGAACCTGAAGGTCGCGTTGTCCGAAGGAGGGATCGGTTGGATGCCGTACCTGCTCGAGCGCATCGACCTGACGTGGGAGAAGCACCGTTGGTACCAGAACGTCAACAAGGAGGTTCGCCCCTCTGATCTGTTCCGTTCCAACATCTATGGTTGCTTCATCGACGACCATGAAGGTGTGGCGCGGCGCCACAAGGTCGGCATCGACAACATCACGTGGGAATGCGATTACCCCCATTCGGATTCCAACTGGCCCAACAGTCGGCGCTACACCGAAAAGTTGCTGGCGCAAGTGCCGGACGACGAGGCTCACAAGATCGTGGAACTCAATGCGCGCACGTTGTACAACTTCCCGCGCGTCGAGGCCTCGGCACAGTGAGGACCGTCGACGTGGCCGAGCACAAGGACATCGATGCAGCAGACTGGGTGGACCAGGACCTGCTCACCCGCGAAGAGTCCCGGGGCCGTCTCGATGACGAGATCGAGTTCGAGCGGAACAAGCTGAACAAGCTCGAATCTGATTCGGGAAGTGCAGATTCGATCACCATGGCGAGGAGACGGTTGGTGGCAATGCAGAACCTGAGGGATTCCCTGTGAGCGGCCAGGGGTCGCGCCTGCAGGGCAAGGTCGCATTGGTGTCCGGTTCGACCCGGGGCATCGGCCGATCGATCGCTCAGCACTTTGCCGCCGAGGGTGCCCAGGTTGCCGTCACCGGGCGGACGGTGGAACGCGGCAACAAGGTCGTCCAGTTCATCCGCGATGCCGGCGGTGAGGCCGAGTTCTTTCCACTCGACGTCACTTCCGAGGACAGTGTTCGATCGACCATCGATGCGGTGGTGGCCCGGTTCGGCGGTCTCTCGACCCTCGTCAACAACGCGGCACCTACCGACGTGGTCGCCACGACGGTGAAACCGCTGCACGAGTACACCACCGCAGAGTGGGATTCGATCCTGACCGGAACTCTGACCGGAAATGTGTTCTGGGCATCGAAGTATGCCTGGCCACATCTGATTTCGGCAGAAGGTGCCTCGATCGTGAACATCTCCTCGGGACAGGCGATCGCGGGGTTCAAAGGATTCGGTGCATACGGCGCCGCCAAGTCGGCGGTCGCGAGTTTGACAAGGTCGCTGGCGGTCGAGGGGGGCCCGGACGGTATCCGGGCCAACTGCATCCTGGTGGGCCGTGTGGTCTCCGGGCGTGGGGATTCCGGTCATCACACCGGTGGTGGCCGTCTCACCCGGATCGGGAATCCGATGGACATCGCTTATGCGGCGACCTATCTCGCGTCCGATGAGGCCGAGTTCGCCACAGGTTCGATGGTCACGGTCGACGGCGGGTTCTCGATCAACGGAGACGCCGTCTCCGATGCGGAAGCGGCGCTCGCGATCAGCTGATCTGCAAACATCACCCCGGCAGCCGCCCGATGACGTCGGCTGCCGGGGTGATTCGCGTGAGCATCGCGAGGAGGTTGTCGACCATGTACCGGTGATCCTCGGCGGTGGTACCTGCGGTGCAATCCTCCGCGAGGACCACGTCGTAGCCCCTGTTCACAGCCTCGAGTGCGAGTCCGGGCAACGCGACGTTGGTGGAGATCCCGGCAACGACCAGAGTCCGAACGCGCTGCAGCCTCAGCATCGCGTCCAGATCCGTGCCGTAGAACGCGGTCAGGCCGGTCGCCCGAGAGCTCACCAGATCAGTGGGTTCAGGGCCCAGTTCGGCGGGGATCTGCACATCGCGGGTGCCCTCGACCATCATGCGTTCCTCGATCGCCATCTTGCCGAGATACGAGTTGGGCAGCATGCCCTTCTGGTCCGCGCGATGAACGATGGTGCAGTGCACCACCGGAAGCGAGCGTGACCGGAAGGCGCGGGCGAGTTCAGCGGTGCGTTCGATCAGGCCGCGGCCCGCGGCCTGTGCGGCAAGTCCGGAGAAAGCCCCCGGTGGCGGGTCCAGAAGACCTTGCTGACATTCACTGATCACCAGCGCGGGCGCCTCGTAGGCTGTCATCGTTCCTCCTCGACTACAAGTGACGTTTGAGCCAGTTATGTTCTGACGGCGTGCCATCCGAAGCAACAAAGATGCAGTTCAGCGTGGTTGCCAAATAGTGACACCAATGCCAGAATGGGTCCAGCATATCTATCAGAGGCGGTGCACATGATCGAAACCGACGAGATCGCGTCGACCCCGTTACACGAGCTTTCCTGGTGGCAACAGTCGCCGGCCGAACGAGACGCGGCCTTTGCGGCGCTGCGCCGTGATCGGCCGCGAATGTTCGTGCCGCTTGAATCGACAACGGACGGACGGCGACCCAAGGGATTCTGGGCTCTGACGACCTACGAGGACATCCTCGAGGTCAGCCGAAGGCCGGAGGACTTCTCGTCAGGAATCGGTGGAACACAGATCTTTGATCAGCCGGCCGAACTGCGCGAGTACCGTGGCTCGATCATCGACATGGACAACCCTGAGCATGCGAGACTGCGCAAGATCGTCTCGCGCGGTTTCACGGCGCGAAATCTCTCGGGACTGCGTGACGAGATCGAGGAGACGGTCAGTGAGATCCTCGATGAGATGTCCGACACCGGCGAGTGTGACTTCGTCGAAGAGTTCGCGTCATTGCTGCCGCTGCGCATCATCGACAATCTGCTCGGGATCCCTCGTGAGCATGAGAAGTTCATCCTCGAAGCGACGAACATCATCCTGGGTGCGTCCGATGCCGAGTACATCGCGGACCAGTCCGCGAGTGGCATCGGGAAGGCCGTCACCGCCGCCAGCCAGGCACTCATCGCGTTGCTCAACGATCTCGCCGAAGATCGAATCGCCAACCCGCAGGACGACCTGATCACCAAACTCGTTGCGGCAGACGATGAGAATCTGACGCCGCAGGAGATGGCGAAGTTCTTCATCTTGCTGGTCGGAGCCGGCAACGAGACCACCAGGAATGTGATTTCCCACGGTTTGCACGTCCTGACCCAGCATCCTGATCAGCGTGACCGTTGGTTGGCGGACTATGAGGAATATGCGAGCACGGCCATCGAGGAGATGCTGCGCTGGGCCACTCCGGTGATCCACTTTCGGCGTACGGTGACCCGCGACGGTGTGATGCTGGGCGACCTCGAACTGTTCGAAGGCGACAAGGTCGTGATGTGGTACACGTCGGCCAACCGCGACGACACGATCTTCGAGAATCCCGAAGAGTTCGACATCGCTCGGGATCCCAACCCGCATGTGGCCTTCGGCGGGGCCGGTGCGCACTTCTGCCTGGGAGCCCACCTCGCCCGGCTCGAACTCGACGTCGCGTTCCGGATGCTGTTCGAGCGTTACCCGGATATCCGCTCGGTCGGGGAGCCGGTGCCTTTGCGCTCCAATTTCCTCAACGGGATCAAACATCTCCGTGCTGAATACACCCCGGGGACAAAATGACAGAGCTGGACATGCGGGTCGACGAGGACGCCGTGCAGAGCGAGCTGACCGAGGGCGTTCTGACGATCCATTTGAATCGTCCCCAGGCGGCCAACGCCATTCGGCCCGCTGACCGAGACACCCTCATCGAACTATTCCTCGAGGCGAGCACCGACCACGAGGTGCGCGTCGTAGTGCTCCGAGGCCGTGGCAAGCAGTTCTGTGCCGGTGCCGATGTGGTGAAACTCGCCGACGGACATGCCAACAACGTGAAACGGACCACCGGCCCGATGAAGACCATCATGGGCGGTGCGCAGCGTCTTGTCGCATCGGTGCTCGACTGCAGCAAGCCGGTGGTCACGGTCGTCCAGGGTGCGGCCGCCGGTGTCGGCGCTCATCTCGCGTACGCGTCGGATCTGGTTGTTGCGACCGAGAACGCCTACTTTGCAGAGTCATTCGTCAAGCGCGGGTTGGTGGTCGACGGCGGGGGCGCATACCTGCTGCCACGTCGGATCGGTATGCAGAAGGCCAAGGAGATGGCCTTCTTCGGAGACAAGCTGCCGGCAAGCGAAGCGTTCGGTCTCGGTCTGGTGAACAAGGTCGTGGCCGCCGACGAACTCGACGCGGCGGTTGGTGAGTACGTTCGGCGCCTCGCTGCCGCGCCGACCAGCGCTATCGGTCTGACCAAACGGCTCTTCAACGAGTCGCCCGACGTCGACCGGGCCGGTTCCTTTGTCACCGAGGCGATGGCCCAGGAGATCCAGTCGTACTCACACGATGCCCGTGAGGGCGTGCAGGCCTTCGTTCAGAAGCGACCCGCCGAGTTTGTGGGGTGGTGACGATGGCGGCACAAACGGACTCGACGCCGAACACTCCGGCGAAACCGCGCGCCGACATCCCGACGGTCGAGACTGCGACCACGGCGTACTGGGATGCCGCCAACGACGGCACGCTGCTCATCGCCCGCTGCGATGACTGCGGAAAGGTGCATCACTACCCACGGCCCTTCTGCCCGTCGTGTTGGAGCGAGAACGTGACGAGCATCGAAGCCAGCGGTCGTGGCACGTTGTACACATATTCGACGGTGTACGTGAACGATCTGCATCCGTTCAAGGAGCGGTTGCCCTACATCGCGGCCATCGTCGAACTCGACGAGGGTCCGAGGCTGATGACGAACATGGAGGATTGTGAACCCACCGACCTCCACGTCGGAATGCCGGTGACCGTCGGATTCCGGCCCATCACAGACGAACTCACTGCCACGATCTTCCGGCCGGCCTGACACTGCCGGCCACTCACACAATTCACGAGGGAGTACACCACTAATGAGCGGATTGCTGGACGGCAAGGTCGCGCTGGTCACCGGTTCCGGGCACGGCATCGGACGAGGTCACGCGTTGGAGCTCGCGAAACACGGTGCCACGGTGATCGTCAACGATCTGGGTACCTCGCTCGATGGCCAGGGCACCGGCAAGGTCGCCGACGAGGTTGTCCAGATCATTGAAGACCGTGGCGGCAAGGCGATCTCGGACTTCAGTGACGTCGGTGACGAAGAGTCCGTCGACCTGCTGGTCGAACGCGCATACTCCCAGTTGGGCCGGCTGGACATCGTGGTCAACAACGCAGGTATTGTCCGCGATCGGGCCATCTGGAACATGGGTGTCGACGACTTCGATCTCGTGATGCGAGTGCATGTGCGCGGTAGCTGGCTGACCAGCCGTGCCGTGGCCCGCAAGTGGCGTGAAGAATCCAAGGAGACAGGCGATAAGGTCTACGGCCGGATCATCAATACCACCTCGGGTGCCGGTCTTCAGGGACACTTCGGGCAGACAAACTACAGCGCGGCCAAGGCGGCGATCGTCGGACTGACACAAACGCTGAGCCTCGAACTGGCTTCGATCGGTGCCACGGTGAACGCGATCAGCCCCGGCGGGCGCACCCGGATGTCGGCCACGATGGCCGGCGCCGCGGCGCCCATCGAACCGGACGAGCGATCCGAGGACGAGTTCGACCCCAAGGATCCGTCGCTCGGATCGCCGGTCGTCGCCTGGCTCGCCAGCCCGGAGGCGGGTCACGTCAGCGGCCAGGTGATCAAGGCGCTCGGTGAGAACATCCAGTGGCTCAAGGGCTGGACTCCCATCAGCGCTGTCTCCAACGGTGGAAAGCGTTGGGATGCAAACAAACTTGGCACCATCATGGGTGTCGACGTGTTCGGTACCCGCGCCTCGGGTCTGCGGCTGGGCGGGTAGCCCGCGTGGCATCGCCGAGTCCACCTGCGGGTGACTGGCTGGGTACGCCGTTCCTCAGGCTGGACCGTGCGGGACCCTTCGCCGTGGTGACGGTGGATCGCCCCGATGCCCGGAACGCGCTGAGTCCGGCCATGTACTTCGGGCTGCGATATGCCATCGCGCATTGCGAGTCGGATCCGGATATTCACGGACTCATCCTGACGGGAACCGGAGATGTGTTCATCCCTGGCGGCGACCTGGGACGTACCGGTGTCGATGACTGGATGGACATGGGGCACCTGGGGATGGATGCCACCCCGTTCGATTCGTTGCGTGTCACCGCGCTACCGGTGATCGCTGCGGTGAACGGCATCTGTCAGGGCGGCGGATTCATGATCACGCTCTGCAGCGACGTCTCCGTGGTGAGTGAGCGTGCCACATTCCGGGTGCCCGAACTGTTCCGCGGCATCAGTGACACCTACTACGCGCAGATCCTGGCACGCACGATCGGGCCGGTCCGTACTCGCGACCTGATGTTCACCGGACGTGTGCTGAGCGCCGCGGAAGCGCTCGACTGGGGTCTGGTGACGCGGGTGGTTCCGCACGAGGAGCTGATGGGCAGCGCGACCGAGCTCCTGGCCGAGATCTGTCGGACCGCGCCCGCCGCCCGCCTCGACATCAAGAAGAGCCTCGACCACTACCTCGGCCTGTTCGATCGGATAGCCATGCGGCAGAGCCAAGCCGGTGTTGAAGCCATCGAGGGATTCGCGGCGTTCAAAGAGCGACGCAACCCGCGGTGGGTTCCCGCGTCGCTGCGGACCGAAGGCCGACTCTAGAACATTGACTGTGTCGCGGGCAGCGTCAGGGGCGGATGATGATCTTGCCGAGGGCCTGGCGGTCGGCCACGCGCCGCAGCGCCTTGGTGGTCTCGGCGAGTGGGTGGACACTGTCGACGTATGGCGCCAGTACGCCGTCGGAGAGCATCCGGTGAAGCTCCGCCCGGCCCCGCGATTCGGCCATCGGCTGATGCACAGGCATCGTCCCCACATCGACACCGGTGATGGTGATGCCCTTGAGGAGTACCAGATTCAATGGGATTGCCGGTATCTCACCGGACGCGTATCCGACGGTGACGAATGTACCTCCACGACGCAGGGAGCGTAACGCCGACTCTGATGACCTGCCGCCGACCGGATCGATGATGACATGGGCGCCCTGGCCGGTGATCTCCTTGATCCGGCTCCGGAGATCTTCGGTGTGGTAGTCGAGGGCCACCTCGGCCCCGCGCCGGCGGCACAGTGTGAGCTTGTTGTCACCCGACGCTGCGGCGATCACTCGGCCTCCGAGATGATGGGCGAGATCGATGGCGGCCGATCCCACTCCGCCGCCGGCGCCGAGTACGACAACCCACTCGCCCTTGCGGATTGCTGTGGCAGTACACAGGGCGTGGTATGCAGTCGTGTACGCGACGGCGAAACCGGCGGCGGTGTCATCGTCGACCCCATCGGGGATACGCTGTACCCGAGCGGCGGGAACGGTGACATACTCCGCGAACGCACCTGTGGCAACCGTGCCATAGACCCGATCCCCTGCCGCGAAACCACTGTCGATGCTCGATTCGACGACGACTCCTCCGAATTCACTTCCCGGGACGAAAGGCAGTGGCGTCGAACGCTGGTACCGGTTGGCGATGGTGAGTACGTCGGGAAAGTTGACTGCTGCCGACCGCACTGCCACCACAAGTTCGCCGGCCGCCGGTTCTGGATCGGCGAAATCGCCGACCTCGATCACCTCCGGCGGTCCATACTGCCGACAGATCGCTGCTCGCATCGGGTATCAAGCCTGTTCTGTGCCGAGCCCTTTCAGGCAAAAAGTGATGAAGAAGTCGATGTCCTCGGCGCGGGCGGGCTCGTCCAGGGACAACTGCCTACGCATCATTCCCAGTGCAGCGGTGAACACCGTGTCGGTGGCGCGGACGGGGTCGTCGATCACCAGCTGGGAAATGGGACGGTACAGCAGATCACGCAGTGGCTCGGTGACCCGGACGTCCGCCCTTCCCGAGTCGTCGGTGAAGCTCAGCTGGCGGGTCACCGCGCGACTCATGTTCGCCAGTTTCGGGTCACCGACCTGGGCCAGGACACCTCTGATCCATCGGTCGATCTGTGCCGCAGGTTCGGGTTCCTTGGACATCTGGTGATCGAGATACGACGCGACGATACCCACGCCGCGCTCCATCACCGCCAGGATCAGATCGTCCTTTCCCGTGAAGTAGCGGTAGAACGTCTTGTTCGAGGTTCCTGCCTCGGCGACGATGTCGGACACCCGCGGGTCGGCAGGAGTGGTTCGTTCCATCACGGTGGCCGCGGCGACCAGGATCCGCTCGACATCGGCAGCGGCCTGGCGCTGCCGCTTGTCCAGGGCCCGGTCGACCGCCGCGGTTGCACGTGAACTCATACTGCTCCTGCCGACGACTGCGAGCTTCAAGGATATCGCTCGGCGTCACGGCCCGGTCGGGGGTCCGGCAGGCACTGCCGGCACCGCGTCGACCAGGTCGCCGTACTTGATCCGCGCCGCCTCGATCTTGCGTCCGAGGAACTGTGACGGCCACATCGGGTCGTCGGCCTTGTAACGCTTGAGCAGGCCCCTGGCGAGATTCATCTTGTGGACATCGGTCGGTCCGTCGGCCAGTCCCAATGCTATGCCGGTCATCAGCATGTCGACCAGCGGTAGTTGCTCGGTGGCGCCGAGCCCGCCGTGGATCTGAATGGCGCGCAGGGTGATCGACTGGAGCACCTTGGGCGTGAGCACCTTCAGGGCGCCGATGTCGGTGCGAGCGGCATGCTCTCCATGTTCGTCGATGAGCCAGGCGGCATGCAGCACGGCCAGCCGGAACGGCATCAGTTCGGTGTACGAGTCCGCGATCGCAGCCTGCACCAACTGTTTGTCGGCGAGTGATGATCCCTTGGTCTCCCGGCTCAGCGCTCGCTCGGCCATCATGTCGATGGCCTTCTGGGCAACCCCGATCGACCGCATCGCATGGTGCAGCCGGCCGCCGGCCAGCCGTGACTGTGCGACTTCGAATCCGGCACCCTCGGTGCCGAGCATCGCGTCGGCGGGAACCCGCACTCGCTCGTAGCGGACCAGGGAGTGCCCAGGTTCATGCCGATGGGCGCCGAACAAGTGGTGGCTGGCCTCGATGACCACGCCCTCGCTT
Source organism: Gordonia rubripertincta (assembly GCF_038024875.1). Lineage (NCBI taxonomy): Bacteria > Bacillati > Actinomycetota > Actinomycetes > Mycobacteriales > Gordoniaceae > Gordonia > Gordonia rubripertincta. The sequence goes on along the minus strand of NZ_CP136136.1, from coordinate 3,875,847 downwards.
TCCGCGGGCACCAGGAACGTGGTGGCTCCGCGGTGGACCGGGACGTCGGGATTGGTGATCGCGACGACGATGAAGAAGGATGCCACCGCAGCGTTCGACGACCAGTACTTGCTGCCGGTGATGATCCAGTCGTCTCCGTCGCGTTCGGCTCGTGTGGTGAACACTCCGGGGTCGGCGCCGCCCTGCGGTTCGGTCATCGAGAAGCAGGAGAACACCTCCCCGGCCAACAGTGGTGCCAAGTAGCGGTTTCGCTGGGCCTCGGTCCCGAACCGCGCCAAGATCTCGGCATTTCCGGTGTCGGGTGCCTGAGTGCCGAAAATGATCGGTCCCCAGTCGGTTCGGCCCAGTATCTCGTTGATGAGGGTCAGTTTGACCGCGCCGAAGCCTTGTCCGCCGAGCTCCGGGCCCAGATGTGCGGCCCACAGTCCCTGATCGCGGACGCGTTGCTTGAGCGGGTCGACGATCTTGCGCCGCTCGTCGTCGAGCGGCAGATACTCACATCCGGGGAACAGGGTGTCGAGCGGCTCGACCTCCTGCTGGACGAAAGTCCTTATCCAGTCGAGTTTCTCCTGGAAATCCGGATCGGTGGAAAAATCCCATGCCATGGTGGTGCGCTCCTTGATCGTCTTACGGAATGCCGCCGTCGACCCGGAGGGTCGCGCCGCTCGTGTAGCTGGACGCGTCCGACATCAGATAGAGGGCGGCGCCGATGATTTCGGGTGGATCCCCGGCTCGCTGCAGGGCGTGGGCCTTGGTCGCCTTCTTGGTCGACTCGAGGTCCCAGTGCTTGCTCACGTCGGTGTAGAAAGGTCCGGACATCAGGGTGTTGACCCGTACGGTCGGTCCCAGCGTGAGTGCCAGGCCCTCCGTCAATGCGTTGAGGCCGGCCTTGGCCGCCGCGTAGGGAAGGATCCAGGGCGCCGGCCGAATGGAACCGGTTGAGCTGACATTGATTATGACCCCTCCGCCGGCCTGCTGCATCCGTTCGCCGAACAGAATCGACAGCCGGAAAGGACCTTTCAGATTGAGGTTCACCACCGCATCGAACATCTTCTCGTTGATGTCGGAGGCCGAGTCATAGACAGGTGACATGCCCGCATTGTTGATCAGGACGTCGGCACGGCCGAACCGTTCGTAGACCGCATCGGTGAGCCCGTCGAGTTGATCCCATCGGCCCACGTGGACTGCGAAGGGCATGACACTTCGACCGGTGGCGTCGGCTATTTCCTTCGCAGTGGTGGCGCACGATTCGAAGTCGCGGCTGGCGATGACCACATCTGCGCCGCAATGCGCGGCGCCGAACGCCATCTGGCGTCCGAGGCCGCGGCTGCCGCCGGTGACGACGACAACCTTGCCGGTAAGGTCGAAAAGCGTGTCCGCATAACCCATGTCACACCCCTTCGGTTCGTTCGGTCGTGAGGTCGGCGGCCGTCGCGATCAGATCGAGCACCAGCGGTCCGAAGGTCTCGATCTTCTCGTCCTTGCGATCGCCTTTGACCAGTGCCGCGTAACTCTTCTCCAGGACCACGCCGAGCTTCCAGTTGGCCAGCACGAGGTAATAGTGGATGTCGGCGGTCGAGCGCCCACTGATCTTCTCGTAGTGTGCGATCAACTCCGAGCGCTTCGGCATACCCTCGAGATCGACGTAGAAGTCGGTCTTGGGCGATTCGCCGTCCCAGCCGAGGAGAGCCCAGCCGAGGTCGAGGAGCGGATCGCCGATGGTGGTCATCTCCCAGTCGATGATCGCGGCGAGTTTGGCCGGTGTGCCGTTGTGGAACATGACGTTGGCGAACTGGTAGTCGCCGTGCATGATTCCCGGGGACCACCGTGCGGGACGGTTGGCGCGCAACCAATCCGCCGCGACATCCAGACCCGGAAGTTCCCGGAACCGGTAGTTGCCGAGAAATGCGAGCCAGCGGTCGACCTGGCGTTCGTGGAAGTTCTCCGGCCGGCCGAATCCGGTCAGACCACGGCCCTGCCAGTCGACCTTGGACAGTTGCGCGATGCCGCCGACCAGTTCGAATGCGAGCTCACCGCGGGCGTCGAGGTCGGTGTCGAACGGCGCCGCCCACGAACCGGTCGGGCTCCACCCGTCGATCGACTGCATCATGTAGAACGGCGACCCCAGCACGTCACCGGTCGGTTCGCCGCCGATGAGTTCCGCATGTGGAACCTCAGAACTCTTGAGGGCGGCCAACAGTCGTAGCTCGCGCCGTAAACCGTCGAGTCGCGCATCGTCCGCGCCGGCGGGCGGCATGCGCAAGACGCCGGTCATCCCGTTCCGGGTTACCCGAAAGAGCTCGTTCTGCGAGCCGCCGGTCAGGCGCTCGATCTCTGGCTTCTCTCCGTCGCCGGGTGCCCCGACGTCATCGAGCCATCTGGCCAGCGCGGCCTTGTCCTCAGGGTTTTTAATGCAGAACCTCCAATCGAAAATGTCGATGACTGGAGAATAGCGTTCTCCAGTTTGGAGGTCAAGAGGTTCCCAAAAGGAGGTTCACGTGTGACCGCACATCGCTGCGCGCGTCGGCGTCAATCCTCTATGACCTTGATCGCGCTCATCGGGCATCGAGTTGCGCCGTTGCGGGCGGCGGGCTCCATGCCCTGGGGCACAACGAAATCCGCTTTGGCCGCAAAGCCATCGTCGTCGATGTCGTATAGATCGGGCTCGTGCATCGCACACATTCCGTGTCCTTCGCACTCGTCGAGGGCGATGTGAATCCGCATGGTGATCTCCTAGGGTGTGATGGACTGATCAGGACCCGTCGGGTCGGGTGAGTCGGCGTCGCCAGCTGCGTAGGTCTGTCTCGGTTGCCCCGGCGTCGGTGAACCATCCGTGCACACCGCCGGGCCAGGAGAGGAGATGGCCGATCACCTCGTCGATGGCCTCCGGCGAGGTGGTCAGCCAGCTGCGTGGCAATCGAATCGCGGGAGCGAGCCGGGGGCCCTTCGCCTTCCATCGTCGCCGAAGCAGTTCCATGTTCGCGGTGGTGGCGAGATAGTCTTCTCGGACCGCCGCCGGCTCGACGCCGGCAGCGAGCAGCAGTGCTGCCACCATCACGCCGGTGCGGTCCTTGCCCGCAGTGCAGTGCACGAGGACCGGTCCGGCGGCAGCTGCCGCGATCTGGAGAACGTGCGCGGCTCGACTGGCCTTCGTCTCGAGCGTTGTCAGGTACAGTGCCGTCAGGTCCGGGGGTCGGACGTCGCCGGGTGCGGCCGCGTCGTGGAGGGGTAGCGCGTGCACGACGGTGCCTTTGTCCCAATCGAATCCGGTACGCTCACGCTCTTTCTTCGAGCGCAGGTCCACGACCGTGGATGGCGGCCAGGACGCCACGTGAGTGGGCAGACTGTCGCCGACATGGGGCGCGTCGCTGCGATACAGGACCCCGGATGCGGTCAGTCCGCCTCCGGTCAGCGGGAGGCCGGCGACGTCGCGCAGGTTGACCAGGTGATCGACCTCCGCAGTAGTCATGTGCGTCGTGACGGGGGAAGTGTTTCGGCCAGTTCACGAAGCCGCTTGCGATCCGTTTTCGCCATCGCCGTCTGGGGGATCGTCTCGACCACGACCAGGTGATCTGGAGCCTTGTAGTCGGCCAACAGTGATCGCGTCCAGTCCCGCACTTCGGCGAGCGTTGGTGGCGCAGCTGGGTCGACGGGAACCACAAAGGCGACTCCGATCTCTCCGATCACAGGAGCGGCGTGCCCGACGACCGCGGCTTCCGCAATCGCCGGGTGGCCGGCGATGACCTGTTCGACTTCGACGGGATGCACGTTGAAGCCGCCGCGGATGTACATGTCCCCGGCTCTCCCCACCAGCTTGAGGTTTCCGTCCGTGGTGATCAGGCCGAGGTCACCGGTGACCAGGAACCTCTCGGAATCAAAAGCGGTGGAGGTCAAGTCGGGATCGTGCCAGTACCCGCGCATCACGCAACCGCCCTTGATGCGTACCCGTCCCACCATCCCGGGTGAGAGCACGATCCCATTGCTGTCGACGACCTCGACGGTCATTCCGTACTGAGGACGACCGACCGTGCGGAACTGGACCTCGGGCGGATCGTCGGGTTCGGTTCCACAGACCGTCGGCGACTCGGTCATCGCGTACCGGACCACCAGCGGTACGCCGATCAGGTCGGCGGTGCGCCGAACCAGGTCGGGTGAGGCCGGAGCGGTGGCGACCACACCGACCCGGAGTTCGGGGAAGGAACGGCGATCGAGGCCGGGCAGTTCGAGCAGCTTGGCCCACTGGGTGGGTACCCCGCCGCCGACGGTGACGCGCTCGTCGATGAGCGTGCGCGCCATCCCGGTCGCTGTCCACGGCGCAGGCGGGATGACGATCGCTGTGCCCCAGAGTAATTGGTCCCAGAGCTTCGACATGTAGCCGGCGTGTGAGAAGGGGGTGGAGGTCATCCGCCGGTCGTATGCCGCACTCATTATGCCTGCGGCCTGTGCAGACGCGGCGAGATTGTCGGCGTCGAACCAGGCGCCCTTGGGTAGCCCGGTGGTGCCACTGCTGAAGATGATCGCGACGGGGTCGCGACGGTCGACGTCGACGGTCGGAAGGTCGTTGACCTCGTGGTACGAGGACCGTAACTCGTCGATGCACACAGTCAGGCGCTGCGCAGTCGATTCCGGCGGGAGCTGGGAAGGTCCGTGCACCACCAGGGCGGGCGATGAAGTGTTCAGGATGGATGTGGTCTCGGTCGGACCGAGTCGCGGGTTCACTCCGGTCGTGACGGCGCCCAGCATGGCCGCGGCCGCGTAACAGATGGCGTAGTCGATTCCCGAGGGGAGCATGAGCGTCACCACATCGCCTTTGCCGACTCCGGCGCCGGCGAAGTGGCCGGCGACGGACCGGGCGTGTGACACCCACTGAGCAAACGAGATCCGCGAGCCGGGTTCGACGTACGCGTCCCGGTCACCGTGCACGCGGGCGGCTGCGTCCAGTAGTTCGCGCGTGTTCGCGAATGTGTCGGCCAAGGGTGGTCGGATCGTGCCCGACCGCGGCCGGGGTGTCACGGCTTCTCCGAGCCGAGCAGCACCGTCCCGCTCGAGCAGAACCAGCCGCCGGTCCCGCTGACACACGCGATCCTTGCATCCGAAACCTGGCGCGGGCCGCACTCACCGCGCAGTTGCCGCGCTGCTTCGACGAGGAGGAAGAGTCCACGCTGGCCGGGGTGACACGCCGACAGTCCGCCTCCGTCGGTATTGGTCGGCAGCTCGCCTCCGAGCCGAAGACTCTGCTTGGCGACAAATGCCCCTCCCTCGCCTTTCTCGCAGAAACCGAGGTCCTCGATGGTCAACAGCAGCATGTAGGTGAACGCGTCGTAGATCTCGGCTACATCCACATCGGACGGTTTCAGACCGGCCCGCTCGAACGCGAGAGGGCCGGTGATCGCGGCGGGCCCCACCGTCATGTCATCCCACTGACTGGTCAGCATGTGGGAGGTGGCGTCGGCCGAGCCGAGCACCCATACCGGCGGCGACTTGAGATCGGGCACTCGGTCCTCGGCCACGAGGATCACCGCCGCCCCGCCGTCCGAGCGGATGCAGCAGTGCAACTTGGTGAATGGGTCGGCGATCATCGGGCCGGAGACGACATCATCGATCGTGATCGGATCCCGGTACATCGCTTCGGGATTGTCTGCGGCATTGAATCTGGCCGACACCGCGACCTCGGCCAACTGCTCGATCGTTGTCCCATACTGGTGCATGTGTCGGCGGGCGGCCATGGCGTACTTCGAGATGAGGGTGTGCCCATAGGGGGCATCCCACTGCAGGGGGCCACGTGCACCCCAGTTGATGTTGGCGCCGCGCAATCCCTTTCGGATGTCGGCGCGTGCCGTGGATCCGTACGTGAGCAGGACCACGTCGGCATGACCCGCGGCGATCGCATCGGTGGCATGGGAGACCATCACCTCCCACGAGGCGCCACCGACAGAGGTCGAGTCGATCCACCTCGGCTTGATGCCGAGGTACTCGCCGACATCGGTGGGGGGCAGCGTGCCCTGACTCGTCGATGCGAGACCGTCGATGTCGGAAGGTGTCAGTCCTGTCTGAGCCAAGGCCCGCCGACTGGCCTGCGCCATCAGTTCATAGGCATTTTTGTCGTCCACCTTGCCCACATCGGACAGCGCGACCCCGGCGATGGCAACCTTGCGACTCACTGGGCGGCCTCCAACTCGAGAAGATCGGCGAGAACCTCGGACGCACCGGCGAACAGGTTCTTGTAGACGATGGCCCGCTTGAGATACAGGTGGGCGTCGTGCTCGTAGGTATAACCCATCCCTCCGTGCACCTGAATACTGCCGCTGCCGTTGGACAGGGCAGCCTGACCCGCAACCGTCTTGGCCGCCAGGATCTGGAACTCGGCGTCGGGGCGATCGGCCTTCAGGGCCGCTGCCGCGAAAAGTGTTTGTGCCGAAGCAGATTCGGCACGAACGGCCATGTCGACGACCGCGTGCTTGATCGCCTGGTGGACGCCGATCGGCCGTCCGAATTGTTCGCGTGTCTTGGCGTGTTCGGTGCAGACCTGGGTGATGGCCTCGGCCAGCCCGGCGAGATACGCAGACGCCAGAATCTGTGCCCGGCCCCAGATCCACTCGGTCTCTGCCGGCAGCCACGCGACGACCCGTCCGGACGTCACCGTGGCGGTGGCCAGGCGCGTTGCGGGGTCGACGGATTCGACTGCAGTGATATCACCGAACTCTCCGAGCTCGGCCAGTGCGGCACCGTCTCTGGTCACCAGCAGCGCGTGACTGCTGCCGGCGCAATCCAGCAGATCGAAGGACCCCTTGAAGCCGTCCGAACCGATCTCGCCGTCGCCGCGCAATTCGGCGAGTCCGACCATCGCGGTGCCGGCCGCGATCTGAGCGACGAGCTCGCTCTTGCCGTCGCCGGCCGCGACGCGTGCGGCCAGTGTGGAGGCGAGGAACGGGCCGATGGCCAGATGCTTTGCGAGTTCCATGAAGAGCATGACCTCGTCATCGATGGACTGTCCGGATCCGCCGAATCGCTCATCAAGGGCGAGCGTGAGCAGGCCCAGTTCGGCGCCTTCGCGCCAGACGTCCTTGTCCACCAGTGTGCTCTCATCGCGATGTTCGCGGATCGCGGTGACGGGTGGTCGGGAACTGATGAAGTCCGCGGCTGCCGCGACCAGTTCGAGCTGATCGTCAGAGGGGAGCAGGTTCATGGTGTGCTTCTTTCCTTCAGCGTGGGAGTCCGAGTACCCGGTCGCCGACGATGTTTCGTTGGATCTCGGAGGTACCGCCGCCGATGGACTGGGAGAATGCGTACAGATAGTTGCCCACCCAGCCGTTCTTGTCCCATCGGGAAGTACTGCGCAGGGCATCGACCCCGATGATGTCCATCGCCAGCTCCGCGACCTGTTTGGCCAGATCTGCATAGAACAGCTTGAGCATCGATCCCTTGGGTCCGGGGGTGTCGGTCTGCATACTGCGGCAGATGCCGACGTAGGTCATGGCGCGCAGTGACGTCACTGCGGCCCGGGCCCGGGCCAATCTCCGGGCGATTTCGTCATCCGCGATCGCAGGGCGGCGTCCGTCCGGCCCGACGTGATCGCGCGAGAAGTCGATCAGGTCTTCGACCACCTTGGCCAGGCGGACCTGATTGGCCGTGAATGCGGTGCCCCGTTCGAACGACAGCGTCGACATCGCGACGCTCCATCCGTCGTTGATCTCACCTACGACGTTGGACAGCGGGATTCGGACGTCGTCGTAGAACACCTCGCAGAACTCGGCGCCGCCCTCGATGGTCTCGATCGGGCGGATCTCAATGCCAGGTGTGGTCATGTCGCACACGATCCACGTGATGCCCTGGTGCTTGGAGCCGGTGTTGTCGGTCCGGACCAGGAGCTCCTGGTAGTCGGCGATGGTGGCGAAACTGGTCCAGATCTTCTGCCCGTTGACCACCAGATCATCGCCGTCGATGACCGCCCTGGCGCGTAGCGAGGCGAGGTCGGAGCCGGCATCGGGTTCGGAGAATCCCTGGCACCAGATCGCCTCACCGCGCAGGATCTTGGGAAGGTGGAAGTCCTTCTGCGCCTCGTCGGCCCGGGTGATCAGGGTCGGACCGGCATGGGACAGACCGACGAAGTTCGCGTCGATCCCCGGAAATCCCTGGGCTGCGTACTCCTCGTACCAGATCAGTTGCTGAACCAGGGTCAAACCGCCGCCGCCGTATTCCTTCGGCCAGGCGATGCCCGCCCAGCCGCCGTCCCACTGGGTGCGTTGCCAGGCGGTGTCGTACTCCCGGATGCCGTCGGCGTCGCGCGGGCGGGGCTCGGACGGCTTGTTCTCCTCAAGCCATGTGCGTACCTCGTCCCGGAACTCCACCTGTTCGGGGCTGAAGTCCAAATCCATGTGGAGGCCTTCCGTCAGTCGTGCGGGGCGAGATCCGCTCCTGTAGTGACACTATTGTCAGATTTAATCCGCGAAGAGTCAAGTATCAGCTTGTGCCGGGTTGCGGGATGAAGCGTGCGGCCAGGGCCTCGCTGCCCCGCGCGAGCACCGTGACATCGGCTCCGACCAAGACGAACGAGGCTCCCGCCGCGATATAGCGGTCCACCAGGGCGGGATTGAACGCGTTGACGCCTGCCGCCTTGCCTGCGGCCTTGATCTGCGACAACGCATGCTCGATCGCGGCCACCACCGTGGGATGCTCGGGCTTGCCCAGGTGGCCGAGCGACGCCGCGAGATCGGCCGGTCCGATGAACACGGCATCGATCCCGTCGACCGCGACGATCTCGTCGAGTTGGGCGAGCGCGGCGGCGGATTCCACCTGAACCGTGAGTGACAGGCTGTCGTCTGCGGTGACCAGATAGTCAGAAATCCGGTTCCATCGCGAGGCTCGGGCGAGTGCGCTGCCGACTCCGCGAATGCCCTCGGGCGGGTAGCGGGTCGCGGCGACCACGGCCCTCGCCTCGTCGGCGGATTCGACCATCGGGATGATCAGATTCGTCGCACCGATGTCGAGGAGCTGCTTGATCGCGATCGGGTCAGCGGATGCCGGACGCACGAGAACCTGCACCGGGTAGGCGGCGAGCGTCTGTAGTTGCGCCAACGTGGATCTGACGTCGTTCGGGACGTGCTCGAGGTCGAGCATCAGCCAGTCGAGACCGGCGCCCGCGCAGATCTCGGCGCTGTATGCGTTGCCCGAGGCTATCCACATCCCGATCTGGGCGCGTTCACCGCGGATCTGCTGTACCCACGTGTTCGGTCCCGCGGCGCTAGTCACGCGGTGCCTCGTTCTCGAAATGGATCGAGACGGTCCCCATCGGTCCGTAATCCGCGACGAAGGTATCACCGGGATCGGCGAACACCGGCGCGGTGAACGAGCCGGCCAGGATCACCTCGCCGGCTTGCAGCGACACCCCATGCGGAGCAAGCCGGTTCGCCAGCCACGCGACACCGTTCGCCGGATGGCCCAGCACCGACGCCGCAACGCCCGAATCCTCGATCGACCCGTTGCGCAGCAGCAATGCGGCCACCCACCGCAGGTCGACGTCCATCGGTCGTGCCACCCGGCCGCCGAGAACGATGCCGGCATCGGCGGCGTTGTCGCAGATCGTGTCGACGATGGTGCGTAGATGCCCGGTTTCCGGGTCCGCCATCTGTACCCGTGCATCGAGGATCTCGATGGCCGGCGTCACGTACTCCGCCGCCCGGAGCACGTCGTAGAGCGTCACCCCGGGGCCGGACAACGGGTCGCCGAGTACGAAGGCGAGTTCAACCTCGATGCGGGGGCGGATGAACCGTCCGGCCGGCACGGTTCCGCCGTCGTCGAAGAACATGTCGTCGAGCAGTGCACCGTAGTCCGGTTCGGTGATGGACACGGCGCGTTGCATGACCTTGGAGGTGAGTCCGATCTTGCGTCCGCGAACCACGGCACCACCGGCGACCTTCAGGCGCACCAACTCCCGCTGTACGGCATAGGCGTCTTCGATGGTCATCTCGGGATGCTGCAGCGATATCTGCCGGATCGGGGTCCGGGATTTCTCGGCCTCATACAGGCGGCGCGCGAGCTCGGCGACCGCTGTGTCCGGCAGGGCGATGTTCGTCATCGCCCGAGGAACTCCAGAGCGGCCGGGTTGAAGGCCGCCGGGTCCTCGAAGTGTGGCCAGTGCCGGACGGCGGCCATCTCGAACACCTCGGCGTTCGGGATCAACCCGGCGACGATGTGGGCAGTGCTCTGGTATTCGCCGTGGTCCTGGCCGGACGCCACCACCATGGTGGGCGCAGAGATGGTCGCCCATTTGTCTTCCGGGATGAGATTGCGGTCGCGGGCTTGCGCATCCTGCAGGATCAGCAGGTGATCGATCGTGTTCCGGGTGTCGTCGCGTCGGTAGATCGCCTGCCGCAGCGCGATGAGGTCGGGTAGACGATTGGATTCGTCCGCGATCAGGTGTGCGAACACCTTGTGCATCGACTCCCAACTGGGATTGTTGACGGCTTCGGTGCGCTCGGCGCGGATGCGGGCCATGTTCGACGCGGTGGCGATCAGTCCGGCGGGCGACATCAGGATCACCTTGTCGACACGCTCGGGATGCTCGACCGCGATCGCGGCCGATACCCATGCGCCGAGTGACATCCCGATGAGGTGTGCTCGGGTCATCCCGAAGTGCTCCATCACACCGAGAACCTGCTGGACGTAGACGGCGATCTCGTAGTCGTAGTCGGGTTTGTCGGAGAACCCGTTGCCGACCATGTCGATCGCCACACAGTGGTAGTGCTCCGAGAGCGGTCCCAGGTTCGGCGCAAAGGTCTCCCAGTGGCCGCCGGTGCCGTGCAACAGGATGGCGTGTGGTTTGTCGGCGGAGCCTGCCTCGGCGAAACGGGTCCGCACGCCGTCGATGTCGACGAACCCCTGCCGGAACTCCAGTTCTTTGAGGTGGCTCCAGATGCTGCGGTACTCGCCGGTGTCGGCCGCAGGGGCGGAAATCGTTGTCTCAGTCATGGTCGGGGCCTCCGTTGTCTAACCAAATTTTCCACTGTGTGCATGTTCAGTCTTAGCACTTTTAGCGCCGTGAGCTGGGTGAGTGTCAGATTTCTGCCACCGAGTGCTCGGAATTGGGGGATTGTTTCTGACACCTGTATACGATAAGACTATGAGGCGGGATCAACGCAAGGGCAAGTGTCTTCTGAGGGTTGGTCACAACTTTTCGAGAAGTCACCAGAGCGAGGTTGGGCGAACAGGTCGTCGATGACTATGACCACACACGAACATGAAGGTGCGGACGCGGGAGACGGCGACGCGGATCTGCGCCGGGTGCATCGACGCGTGCTGGCGTCGCTCGTCAACGAGTTCGCGGCAGTGCGTGTGTCGCTGGATTCGACCGGCAACGGGGACAGGCTGCTCGTCGAGGACCTCGAGAGCGACGATCACATCTTTCTCTCACCCCTCGAGCTCGTCAGCCTGTGCCTGGCGACGCCGGACGATCGTGAGGACTGGCTGCGCGTCGGTAACTACCGGGACGAGCGGCGCGACCGCTCCCTGGGGCCGGTTCGGGGGAGAACCTCGTGACCGCGTCGATCGTGGGGGTCGGGATGACCCCGATGTCACTGAAGCCCGGGCACAGCCCGCACGAACTGGCTTCTCGCGCCTGCCGAGAGGCCGTGGCAGACGCCGGAATCGAACTGTCCGACGTCGACGGACTGCTGGTCGGTTCTTCGCAGGGGATTCGGCCGGACCGGCTTGGTGTCGGCTTTGCATCCTCGGGAGGATTCGGCGATGTGCGACTCCTGGAACACGTGGAGATCAAGGGCGCCACGACCGTTGCGATGATCCAGCGGGCCCGCTACGCCGTGGAGGCCGGCGCAGCCCGCGCGGTCATGTGCGTCTTCGCAGACGCGCCCCTCGTCGCGGGCAAAGCCGCCGGATCGACCTATGCGCAGAGCGGCGGACAGTCCGGATCGCGCGGCCTGGAGCGGGCCAGCGGGGTCCTGGGCTCGGTCCCCACCTACGCCCTGCTGACGCAGCGATGGATGCATGTCAGCAACGGTTCGCCCGACGATCTCTGCGCGGTTGCCACGTCGACGCGTGCCTGGGCGACCGGCAATCCCGATGCGGTGATCCGCACGCCCCTCGACATCCAGGGTTACCTCGACAGTCCGATGATCTCCGATCCGCTGCGGCGGCTCGACTGTGCACGCCCGGTCAACGGTGCCGTCGCCGTCCTCGTCAGCGCCGATCCGTCGATCGGCCACGACATTCGTGTCGACATTCGGGGAGCCGGTCGGGATCATCCGGTGCGTCATCGGCGATCCGGCTCCGAGTCATGGTTCGGCGGTGGCCGACGATGCGTGGACGACGCCCTGGCAGAAGCGGGGATGACACGTGGCGACCTGGACACCGCTCAGCTCTATGACCCGTTCTCGGTCGTCACCCTGATCTTGCTCGAAGAATATGGGCTCACCGGGGGGGCGCCCGCAGGAAAGTTCGTCCGCGACGGGAACACCGCTGCCGGCGGCAGTTTGCCGACCAACACCGGTGGAGGGCAGCTGTCGGGCTTCTATCTCCAGGGAATGACCCCGTTGGCCGAAGCGCTCGTGCAGTTGCGCGGGGCCGGCGGCGAGCGACAGGTGCCTCATGCGTCGACCGCACTGGTCGGTGGCATCGGCGGTCGGATCGATCACCACGCCGCGTTGATCCTGGAGCGTGCGGCATGATCACCTCGACCGATTGGTTGCTCTCGGATTCGCTGGCTCCGGTGGTGGCAGGCGATCCCCTCGAACCGTTGTATGCCGGTGCCTCCCGCGGCGCACTCGTGCTGCCGTTCTGTGGGGGTTGTTCGCTGCCGCTCGACCTCGAGCAACGAGTGTGCGACGACTGTGGATCAGATGAGATCGATTGGCTCGAAACCCTGCCGAGGGGAGTGGTCCATTCGTCGACGACGATGCACAGACTGGAGCCCGGACTCGTGACCGCGACCGGTCCATACCCGATCGTCGACGTCGAACTCGACGGTGGGCATCGGCTGATCATGACGACGGTCGAGCCGGCGGCCGGTACACCGCGGATCGGCGACGCCGTCGACATCGCCTTCAGATATCTGGCCGGAGTGGCGATCCCGGCCGCGCAGACCATCACTTCCACCGATACGGAGGCCACCAATGACAACCACTGAGGCGAATCCCAACACCTCGAATCCTGCCACCCCGAGTGACTTCGACGTGTCCAAGATCGTCCAGGAAGATCGTGTGCACGGCTCCGTGTACACGTCTCCGGAGATCTTCCAGCGTGAGATGGACACCATCTTCCGCACCGGCTGGGTCTATGTCGCGCACGACAGCGAGGTCAGCGAGCCCGGTGACTATCTGACCCGCCGTATCGGCAGTGAGCCGGTCGTGGTGTCCCACGGCAAGGACGGAGAGATCCGGGTCCTGCTCAACCGGTGCTCGCATCGCGCCAACAAGCTGTGCAACGCCGAGAAGGGAAACGCGAGCTCGTTCCGCTGCCCGTACCACGGGTGGACCTTCAGTAACACGGGTTCGCTCACCGCGGTCCCGATGCGTGAGGGTTACGGCGAGGCGTTCCGCGCGGTACGGTCCGAGCTCGGTATGGCCGAAGCCCCTCGGGTAGACAGCTACGGCGGTTTCATCTTCGCCTCGTTGGCCGCCGACGGTCCGTCGCTCGCCGAGCACCTCGGTGGCTCGATCGCGGCCTTCGATCGTCTTCTCAACCTGTCGCCGACCGGTCAGATCGATCTCCGGGCCAACTGGATGAAGCACCTCCACCATGCCAACTGGAAAATGGTGGTCGAGAACAATGTCGACGGTTACCACGCGCTGTTCACTCACGCGTCGGTCTATGACGCCATCCGCCCGGCCAAGGTCTCCCATATTCCGTCAAAGACTGACGTCGTGGTGCGTGACATCGGTGGCGGCCACTCTGAGATCGACTACTCGGCCGAATACCGCAAGCTCGACGAGGAGTTCATCTGGTACGGGCGCATGCCACGGGAGAAGCTGCCCAAATATGTTGCCGCACTGGAGAAGAAGTACGGCGAGGAGAAGGCACACGACTCATTGGTCGTCGGCCCACCGCACACTCTGATCTGGCCCAACCTCTTCCTGGCCGAGATGAACGTGATGTACGTGGAACCGATCGGGCCGGACGAGACGGTCGCATACACCACCGCGGCGCTGATCCCGGGACAGGACGAACTCAATCTGAGGACCCTGCGCCGTTCCGAGGGTGCGATGGGTCCGGCCGGGTTCCTGATCGCCGACGACGGTGAGATCGGGATGCGCAACCAGGCCGGACTGGCCGCCAAGGATCCGGAATGGCTGCGGTTGTCCCGCGGCCTGGAGACCGACATCACCGACGAGACCGGAATCGTCAACAGCGACAAGAGTGCCGAGACACCTCAGCGTGGTTTCTACCGCCAGTGGGCCAGCGTTGTGGGACAGGAGATCAGCAAATGAGCAGAGTCGACGACACCGAAGTCCTCGCCTCGGCACTGCAGCCGCTGCCGGCGCCGTCCCCCGAGGTGGCAGGGTTCCTGTTCCTCGAGGCTCGTCTGGCCGACGAGGCGCGCTATTCCGAATGGGAGCTGCTCTGGGACGACGACGCACTTTACTGGGTGCCGATGCATCCCGACGACGATCCGGCAGTCAATCTGTCGTACATCTACGACAACCGTCGACGTATCAAGAGTCGTGTAGCGCAACTCAACACAGGGAACCGGCACTCGCAGACCCCGCCGTCTGTGATGCGTCGGCAGCTCACCAACATGGAGGTTCTCGACTCCACCGATGACACCGTCACGGTTGGATCGAACTTCGCCCTGTTCGAATACCGCCACAACCAGCGCATCTGGGCCGGCCGGGTCATCCACAAGGTCCGCCGCCATCCCGGCGGGTTCAAGCTCGTGAGCAAGACCGTCCACATGATCAGCGCCGGCGGTCCCGTGGACACCCTCGCTTTTCTGATCTGAACCAACCATCCGAATCCGCGAAGGCTGCGCCTTCGCGCTGAAGTACCTGTGAGGCAACGTGCTTGTAGGCGACATCTCAACCAACAACGCCCGTCGATACCCGGACAAGCCCGCCGTCATCGAGTCCGGGCGGACCCACACCTGGAGTGACGTCGACGAGCGTGCGCGCCGACTGGCCAATCACCTCCTCGCCGCTGGCCTGAAGAAGGGCGACCGGGTGGCCGTCATCGCCCGAAACTGCATCGAATGGCCGGAGATCACCTTCGCCGCGGCCAAGGCCGGGCTGGTCACCGTTCCCGTGAACATCAGGCTCGCCCCGGACGAGCTGGCACATGTCCGGGACGACTCCGGAGCGATTGCCGCGGTGATCCACACCGACCAGGTGGAACGGTTCGGCCCGGAACTCGCCGATCTGCAGACGGTTGTCGAGATCGGCGGGAACGCAGTCGGTATCGACTACGAATCGGCACTGCGGGCAGCCGATGACAGCGACCCGACACCGGCGTCGTTGCGGCCTGATGACATTCAGTTCATCCTGTATACCAGCGGGACCACGGGTCGATCCAAGGGCGTGATCAACACGCACCGCGGGATGCTCGCCCAGGCCGTGGACACGAGCCTGGTCACCGAGGCCAATCGCAGCGACGTTTTCCTCGCGACGACACCCTTCTTCACGGCGGGTGGGATGGTCCGGACCTTGTCCTGGACCTACCTCGGCCAGACGATGGTGATTCACAAGCGCTTCGACCCCGAAGCCGTCATCGACGAGATCGAACGCAGCGGGATTACTTTCACCACCTTCATCCCCACGATGCTGCAGCGCACCCTGCGTATTCTCGAAGAAGGCCCGCACCGGGACATGTCGAGCCTACGGCGGATCAGCTACGGCTCGGCGCCGGTTCCGCCCGGACTGGCGAAGAAGGCGATGGATCTCCTCGGGTGTGACCTGCAACAGCGGTATGGGCTCACCGAATGCGGTGGACAGGCAACGATTCTCACGCCTCAGGATCATCGCGACATGGTCGACGGAAAGACGAGCATCCTGACCTCCTGCGGGCAGGAAACGCCGATGTGTTCCATCCGTATCGTGGACGGCGACGGCAACGAGCTCCCGACCGGAGAGATCGGCGAGGTCGTGATCGTCAGCGAGGCCAATGCGATCGGGTATTGGAACCGCTCCGATCAGACCAAACAGACCTTCCGGAGTACCGGATTATGGTCGGGTGACCTCGGGTACCTCGACGCCGAGCGGTACCTGCACATCACCGGCCGCAAGACCGACATGATCATCTCCGGGGGCTTCAACGTCTACCCCGCCGAGATCGAGCGGGTGATCGGACATCATGCCGCCGTGGACATGGTTGCGGTGGTGGGAATCCCGGATCCCGAATGGGGTGAGACGCCGGTCGCCGTGGTGGTTCCCAAGGGAGACATCGACACCGATACGGTCGCGGGCGAGCTGACGGCACTGTGCCGTGCCGAGCTGGCCGGTTACAAGCAGCCGCGGCGGTTCGAGTTCCGCACCGAGTTCCCGCTCGGCCCGGCCGGCAAGATCCTCAAGCGTGAGATCGCGGAGTCGTTGCGTACTGCACCGGAGAAGGTCTCGGCGTCCGGGGTCTCGTCGTGACGTCCACGCAGCGGCAACCGACGATGGCGCGGGCGACGAATCTCTGGGAACTGCTCACTGAGCGTGTCGAGCTGAGTCCCTCGAAAGAGTTCGCCGTCGACGAGCACGGCCGCCGGTTCACCTTTGCCGAGCTGGCCGACCTCGCGATGACCACGGCGGCGGCCCTACACGGCCACGGAGTGCGCGCCGGTGACGTGGTGTCGTGGCAGCTGCCCAGCAGTGTCGAAGCGATGGCGTTGTCGCTGGCGCTCTCCCGGCTGGGTGCGGTGCAGAACCCGATCATCCCGATGCTGAGGGAGAGCGAGGTCGCCTTCATCGCCGGACAGGTCGGCGCATCACTGCTCATCGTGCCCGACGAGTTTCGTGGCTTCGACCACGGTGCCATGGCGACCGCGGTCGCGCAGCAGGTCGAAGGCCTGCGGACCCTGATCGTCGACCAGGACTGGATGTCGGGCGATCCCGAGACGTTGCCCGCGCGCCCACAGCGTGACGACAACGAGGTGAGGTGGATCTTCTATACGTCCGGCACCACGGCGGCGCCCAAGGGCGTCAAGCACGGTGACGCCGGACTGATCGCGGCGGCGAAGACCTTTGTCACCAACGTGCAGGTCACCGAGGACGAGCGGTGCGCCGCATACGTACCGATCACACATGTCGGTGGTATCGCGCATGTGCTGAGCAGCCTGCTGGTCGGACATACGCTGATCACCGCGGCGAAGTTCGTTCCGGAGGACAACGCGGATCAATTGATCTCCGAGGGAGCAACTCTGATCGGCTCCGGTCTGCCCTTCACCACCGAGTACCTGCGGATTGCGCGCGACCGCGGGGTGCGGCCATTGTTCCCACAGGCGCGCGCCACACTCGGTGGTGGTTCCGGCCGGCCGGCCGAGCTGAGCCTGCAGACGGCGCAGGTTCTCGGGGGCGTGGGGATCATCTCCGGATACGGGATGACCGAGTGCCCCTACCTGACCTGGGGCAGCCCCGACGACACCGATGCCGAGCATTCGGCCTTCGAGGGGACGCCGGGTCCGCAGGGCGCAGTCCGCATCGTCGGAGCCGATGGCGCCGAACTGCCCGTCGGGGAGGTCGGGGAGATCCGTGTGCACGGACCGCAGTTGTTTCAGGGCTATGTTGATTCGGCTCACAATGACGGTGCCCTCGACGAACGGGGATTCTTCCGTACCGGTGATCTGGGATTCGTCAATGCGGCCGGTCGACTGTGTGTCACCGGACGCATCAAGGACATCATCGTGCGCAAGATGGAGAACATTTCGGCCCGTGAGGTCGAGGAGGCGCTGATCGGTGACCCCGCCATCGCGGATCTCACCGTGATCGGCATGCCCGACCCCGACTCGGGGGAGCGGGTATGCGCAGTGGTGGTGCCGAGCGATCCGCACCAGCCCCCGAGTCTCGATTCGATTCGCGACCACCTCGCGACCACGACCCTGAACAAGCGCAAGTATCCCGAACAGGTGGAGATCGTGGAGGTCATTCCACGGAACTCGCTCGGGAAGATCGCCAAGTCGCAGCTTCGTTCCGATCTTCTCACCCCTGCGACGGAGGTTCCGTTGTCCACCCAGGTTTCCGAGCGGCAATTGCCTGAAACGAGCTATCAGACAGTTGAGTTCGTGGTCAGCGCGCATGTCGCGACCATCACGCTCAACCGGCCAGATCGGTTGAACTGCTTCAACGAAACCATGGCGAACGAGATGGCCGACATCTGGAAGCGGGTCCGCGACGAGGACGACATCCACGTCGCGGTTCTGCAGGCCAACGGCGACCGTGCGTTCTGCACCGGTGTCGACGTGGGCGAGGGCGCGTGGTGGACGCACATCAACCGGTTCAACCAGGAAGATCCCGGGGTATTGCTGGGACCCAAACAGCATCGCGTCTGGAAGCCGGTGGTGTGCGCCCTGCACGGAATGGTCGCCGGTGGCGCCATGTATTTCGTCAACGAGTCCGACATCGTCATCTGCAGCGACGACACCACCTTCTTCGATCCGCACGCCAACGCCGGGATCGTGTCGGCGCTCGAGCCGATGGGCATGCTCGCCCGTGGGATTCCGCTCGGCGAGGTGTTGCGATGGGCGCTGACCGGAAGCGATGAGAGGATGACCGCCGACAGCGCGCTGCGGACGGGGATCGTCACCGAGGTCGTGGCGCGAGCCGAACTTCGGGAGCGCGCCCAGCAACTCGCGGCCGAGATCGCGGGCCGGCGTCCGGAGGCGATTCAGGGGACTGTGCGGGCGATTTGGGAGTCACTGGACATGACACCGTCGATCGCGCTGCGCACGGGGCTGTCGTACACCCCAGATCGGTAATCCCGGATCGGGGCGCACCGATTCCCGAAAGAACAAGCGCAGCCCGCGTCTACGCTGACCCATCCGCGATTGACCCAAGGAGTTGTTGTGAGCACAGAGACCCTCACCGACCAGATCGCCAGTTATCCGTTGCTCATCGGCGGTGACGAGGTGGAAGCCGAGTCCGGCAAGACTTACGAGAGTGTCGACCCATTCACCGGTGAGCCGTGGGTGCGAGTACCCGACGCGGGCGCCGCGGATGTCGATCGTGCGGTCCGGGCGGCCCGAGCGGCACTGTCCGGTCCGTGGGGAGAGTTGACCGCGTCTGCGCGTGGAAAGCTGATCTGGCGTCTGGCAGAGCTGATCGAGCGAGACGCCGACGAACTGGCGGAACTCGAGGTCCGCGACGGCGGCAAGCTGTTGCGCGAGATGTCCGGCCAGATGCGCGGACTGCCCGCGTACTTCTACTACTACGCGGGAATGGCCGACAAGCTCGAGGGCACCGTCATCCCCACCGACAAACCCAACTTTCTCGTCTACACCACGCACGAGCCGGTGGGTGTCGTCGGTGCCATCACGCCCTGGAACTCACCGCTGCTGTTGCTGTCCTGGAAACTCGCCGCAGGTCTCGCCGCAGGCTGCACGTTTGTGATCAAGCCGAGCGATCACACCCCGGCATCTACCCTGGCCTTCGCCAGATTGTTCGCGGAGGCGGGATTCCCGCCCGGAGTGGTCAATGTGGTCACCGGTTGGGGACCGGAGACGGGGGCCGCACTGGCCTCGCACCCCAGATGTCGACAAGATCGCATTCACCGGGTCGACCGGGACCGGGATTCGGGTCGGCCAAGCCGCGGTCGCCAACATGACCCGGTTCACCCTGGAACTCGGTGGCAAATCGGCGCAGGTGGTCTTTCCCGACGCGGATCTCGATGCTGCTGCGAACGGAGTCATCTCCGGCATCTTTGCCGCCACCGGGCAGACGTGCCTCGCGGGCTCACGGTTGCTGGTGCACGAGAGTGTCGCCGACGAGTTGATCGAGAAGGTCGTCGCCCGGGCCTCGACGATCGTCCTCGGCGATCCCAAGGACCCGCGCACCGAGATGGGGCCGGTGTCGAACGCGCCGCAGTACCAGAAAGTGTTGTCACACTTCGATTCCGCGCGGGAACAGGGTGCCACCATCGCCTATGGCGGGGAACCCGCGGGCGAGCTCGGCGGATACTTCGTCAAGCCGACGGTGCTGACCGGGGTGACCGCGGGCATGCGGGCGGTCACCGAAGAGATCTTCGGTCCGGTGCTCGCGGTGTCGACGTTCACCGATGAGGAGGAGGCGATCACGGCCGCGAATTCCACCGAGTTCGGCCTGGCCGGCTCGGTCTGGACCAAGGACGTTCACCTGGCCCACCGGGTTGCGGGCAAGCTGCGCGCGGGCACCGTCTGGATCAACTCCTATCGAACGGTCTCTCCGCACGTGCCCTTCGGAGGGGTCGGTGCCAGCGGTATCGGCCGCGAGAACGGCATTGACGCGGTCAAAGATTTCACCGAAACAAAGGCGGTGTGGGTCGAACTCAGCGGCGCCACCCGTGACCCCTTCACGCTCGGCTGAGCCGCGCACCCGAACGAAAGGTACTCAATCATGTCAACCATCGAAGCCGTCATCGTCGCCGGAGCGCGTACCCCGGTCGGCACCTCGTTCAAAGGCACCCTGCGCGACACCACCGCCATGGAGCTCGCCGAAGTCGTCGTCGCCGAGGTGCAACAGCGTTCCGGCCTGGAGCCGTCACAGATCGATGACATCATCCTCGCCGAATCGAACTACGGCGGTGGCGATGTCGCGCGGCATGCGGCAGTGGTGACCGGAATGACCCAGGTGCCCGGCCAGTCTGTCAACCGTCATTGTGCGGGCAGCCTTACCGCAGTCGGAAATGCTGCAGCGCAGGTTATCTCGGGCGCCGAACGCGCCATCATCGCCGGTGGCACCCAATCCGTCTCGACCGGTCCACTGCAGGCGTTCCGGACGCCGGGGACCGTCGACGAGTTCACCGAGAGGTGGATGCCGCCGACCCATCCGGACAGCCCGGAGGCGCCGAACCAGGACATGTCGATCACCGTGGGCTGGAATACCGCGACAGCACTCGACCTGACCCGTGAAGAGATGGATGCGTGGGCGCTGCGGTCGCATCAGCGGGCCGTCGCGGCCATCGACTCGGGAGCGTTTGTCGACGAGATCGTGCCGGTCTCGGCACGACAGCAGGATGGCAGCACGGTGGAGTTCAGCGCCGATGAGCATCCGCGCCGCGACACGACCGCGGAACGCCTCGCAGGCCTCAAGCCCCTACACCCGGAGATCGAGAACTTCTCGATCACCGCAGGCAACTCCAGTGGCATCAATGACGCCGCTGCCGCGGTGATGGTGGTCGGCTCCGATCTCGCCGAAGCCCGGGAACTCGAGGTCCTTGCGGCCGTCAAGGCGTGGGCGGCAACTGGTATCGACCCGTCGCACACCGGCCTTGCGGTCCTCGACGTCATCCCGAAGGTCTTGGACCGGGCCGGAATCGGGATATCGGACGTGGCGTTGTGGGAGATCAACGAGGCGTTCGCTGCAGTCCCCGTCGCGGCCTGCAAGAAGCTCGGGATCAGCGAGGATGTGGTCAACGTGCTCGGCAGCGGATGCTCGATCGGGCATCCGGTGGCGGCATCCGGTGCTCGCATGATCATCTCACTGATCGGCGAACTGCGCCGTCGCGGAGGCGGATACGGTGTCGCCGCGATGTGTGCAGGTGGAGGCCAGGCAGGTGCGGTCGTCATCGACGTCCCGCCACCGGCGACCAGATGACGACGATCTGCCCGATACGCAACATTTGCCCGACACACAAAGGAGAACAGCGATGAATGTGGACACTGACGCCGCCAACAAGGTTCTGGGCGGTTTGCGTCCGTACCCGGTCGCCATCACCACGGTCGACGGTGGATTCGCCAACGGCTTGATGTCGCTGTCGGCCGGCGCCGCCAGCATCATCCCGGAGGCTCCGCGTGCCACTGTGAGTCTGACGAAGTACAACATGACCCACGACATGCTCTTGAACTCAGGGGTTTTCGCGATGCACATGCTCAGCGCGGGTGAGGACGAGGTCGATGCCTCCCTCGAGATCCTGATGACCCTCGGTGGCAGCTCGGGACGGGACGGCGACAAGATCGGCAAGCTCCGGACGAAGACCGGCGTCACCGGCGCTCCGATCCTTCTCGATGCGCACAGCTACGTCGAATGCAAGGTGATCGGTTCGCTCGATGTGCAGGAGAGCACCATCTTCGTCGGTGACGTGGTCGCCGCCGAGGTGTTCAGTCAGGCGCCGCGCATCAAGATCGGTGAGGCCTGGGTCAAGCTGCCCGACGAGTGGATAGAGCGGTACGACGCCAACCACGTGCCGCAACTGCAGAGCGCCAAGGATCACCGTTTCGGTCAGAAGGTCTGAGGCACAGATGACCGTGGACACCGTCACCGACGTCGAGGGCCCGCCGCTCGGCTCATGGGAGTTGCCCGAAGAGTTGCGGATGCTCCGCGAGACGGTGCGTCGGTTCATGGAGCGAGAGGTCCATCCGCTCGAGGCGACCCTTCCGCACGATGCGGCGGGCCTGCCCCGCGATCAACTAATTCCCCTGCAGGAGAAGGCCCGCGGCCTTGGCCTGTGGGCGCTGCAGACACCAGAGGAGTACGGGGGTGCCGGTCTGAGCGTCCTCGGGCAAGTCGTGGTGGCCGAAGAGGCGGCCAAGTGCCGGATGGGAGCGTTCTTCCCGGCGTTGGGCGCCTTCGGCGGCAATCCGCCCAACGTGATGTTCAAAGCCTCGGCCGAACAGTTCGAGAAGTTCGCGCAACCGATTCTCGACGGCACGATGACCAAGGCCTATACCGCGATCAGCGAAGCGAACGGCGGTTCCGATCCGGCACGTGCGATCAGCCTCAGAGCAGTCCGAGATGGCGACCACTACGTGCTCAACGGCAGCAAGATGTGGACCTCACACGCAGAGAACGCCGACTGGGGAGTGGTGTATGCCAGGACCGGCGAGGGGCGAGCGGGGATCTCCTGCTTCATCGTTGAAAAGGACACTCCCGGAATGTCCTTGCACCGCATCGGTGTGATGGCGTCGTTTTCACCCTTCGAGCTGCACTTCGACGATGTGCGGCTCCCGGCCTCCAATCTGATCGGTGCCGAGGGTGGCGGGTTCAGGCTGGCCAGTGACTTCCTGATCTACAGTCGGATCATCTACGCGGCCGGCCCGATCGGGATCGCACAAGAGGCGCTCGACGCCGCGTGCCGATGGGCCAAAGAGCGCGAAGTGTTCGGCGGCAAGCTCTCCGACAAGCAGGGCATCGCCTGGATGTTGGTCGATGCCGAGGTGGAACTCCGGGCGGCCCGGCTGCTGATGTATCAGGCTGCCTGGAACGCCGATCTCGGCAAGGACGTCAAGGTCGACGCCTCCATCGCCAAGATGTATGGCACTGAGGTGGCCTACAAGATAATCGACAAGTGCATCCAGATCCACGGCGCCCTAGGACTTTCCGACGAGCTGCCGCTGGAACGGTGGTTTCGCGATCTGAGGGTGAAACGCCTCGGCGAAGGCGCCACCGAGGTGCAGCGGGTAGTGATTGCCCGCGAACTGTTCAAGTGAAGGTGTGATCATGGCTGTGAAGTTCAATCTGATGTTTCCCATGCGAGCTGTCAAACACTACCGCGACTGGATCGGCGACGGCAGTCTCGGTGAAGTCGCGCGTTGTGCCGAAGACGCCGGGTTCGACGGCTTCTCCATGAGTGAGCATCCCTATCCCGACCGCGAATGGCTGGCCAACGGCGGACACCATGCCTTTGATCCGTTCGTCTCGTTGTCGATGGCGGCCCAGGCCACCAAGAACATCAGGTTGATCACCTATCTGATGGTGGTCGGATATCGGAGTCCTTATCTGGGGTGCCAAAGCCGTTGCGAGTCTCGACCTTCTGTCCGGTGGTCGGGTCACTCTCGGACTCGGTGCCGGATATCTCGAGTCGGAGTTCGCGGCGCTTGGCGCGGACTATGCGCGCCGCGGGAAGCTTTTCGACGAGGGCATCGACGCCATGCGGGCCACATGGCGAGGCGAGGAACACGACGGTCCGGCATTCGGAGTTTCCGGGCACATCGCGCTGCCATTGCCACTGACCGACGGCGGTCCGCCGATCTGGATCGGTGGCAACAGCCGGGCCGCGCGTCGGCGGGTGACCGAGAAGGCGGACGGTTGGATGCCGATCGCACAGAAGGCCGAAATGGCGGCGATCACCAAGACCCCGCCGCTCGAGGACATCGAATCACTCGGCATCCAGATCAGCGGGCAGAACAAACGACGTGCCGAACTTGGCAAACCTGACATCGACGTTTCGTTTGTCCCGTTCGAAAGCGATGCGCTGCGATCGGGAGGCGCCACTGAGTTCGTCGCCAGGGTCGCACCGAAGCTGGCCGCCTACGAGGACGCCGGGGTCACCTGGATCACCATCGAACCCACGAGCCGAAGCTTCTCCGATCTCAAGGCGGACCTGGCCGTGATCAGCGAAGGCCTGATCCGGTGATCGATCGCCGAACCCCACAGAGAGAGCGACGATGACCGAGGCGCCGGCGTACGACACCACATCCTTTGTCGACCTGATAGATGCGTTTCGGGATCTGCAGGAGACCCTGTGCTTGGTGGCACCGCCACCGGCGGCCACTCTGGAACTGACGGCGGCCGTCGCGGATGTGACGAAGCGGCTCAAAGAGTTCGAGGCGCCCGAGGGTCACCGCGTGGCACGGGACCGGGAGATGGGCAGCGATGTACACCCGATGCTGGTCAAGTACGAGGCCACCGACACATCAGACACCTCCCTGGCCGGAACCGTGACGTTCAACCACGCGCACATGGGTGGGGGAGGCGCCGTCCATGGCGGAGTCATCCCCATGTTGTTCGACGATCTACTCGGTATGTTCGTCAGCCGCAGAGGCCAACCCAACTCGAGGACGGCATTCCTGAATGTGAACTATCGCAGCGTCACCCCGGTGCTGCGAGCACTGCGCGTCGACGCGAGGATCGAGAAGATCGAGGGTCGAAAGACCTTCGTGACCGGAACGATCTCCGATGGTGACCTCGTCTGCGCCGAGGCAGAAGCGCTTTTCGTCCGGCTGTTGCCCGGCCAGCCCTGATCGACACATCGCACGCACGTCAACGGAGACGAAGATGACATTTGAGAATGCCGGCGCGTTGGTCACCGGCGCGGGCTCGGGCCTGGGTCGGGCGATTGCCGTCCGCCTCGCGAGTGACGGAGCGCGGGTGGTTGTTTCGGATGTGAGCGCCGAGGGGGGAGCAGCCACAGTCGATACGATCGTGGGCGCCGGTGGCCAGGCCTCGTTCATCCAGGCCGACGTCTCCGATGCCGACGGTGTGGAGGCGTTGATCGCCGAGTCGATCGACTACCTCGGAGGTCTCGATCTTGCCGTGAACAACGCGGGAATCGCCCATACCCCCGGAGACCTCCATCAGCTGTCGATCGCCGAGTGGGATGCGGTGATGGGTGTGGATCTGCGCGGTACGTTCCTCTGTATGCGTGGAGAACTGGCCCACATGGTCCAGGCCGGACACGGCAAGATCGTGAACATGGCGTCGAATGCCGGAACCAAGAACGCGCCCGGCATGGCCGCCTACACCGCCGCCAAGCACGGTGTCGTGGGACTGACGAAGAATGCCGCGCTACAGTACGCGCGGCGAAACATACAGATCAACGCGGTCGGTCCCGGCACGATTCTGACCGAGGGAATCATCGCGTTCGGCGCCGACCAACAGGAGCAGTGGGCAGATCTGATCCCGGTGGGTCGGATGGGTCGGCCGGAGGAGGTTGCGGCGGCCGTCGCGTACCTGCTCTCCGACGAGGCGGGTTTCGTCACCGGACACACCCTGCTCATCGATGGTGGTCTGATGTGGGACTGAGCGCGACGATCTCGCGTTCGTCGCTCACATCAGGTGCTGGTGAAACCGCCGCGCACCAAGCCGAATGCCTCCTGCAGCAGCCGGTCCGGCCGCTGCTCATCGGATTCGGCCCAGACCGTGAGTGCCGTCCAGCCGGCATTGAAGAGGCTTTGCGTCAAGAGCTGTGTGAACAGATCGCCAGGCCGGTGATCGGTGCGGGACGTGATGAAGAGGGTCACCACGGATTCCCAGGAGCTGAACCTGGTCGACCCGAGGGGCCAACCGTTCGACGACTCCGCAATGATTCGCACTTGCGTACGCAGCAGATCCAATTCGGAATCGAGGTAGCCGAGCATCGCCGGCAGCTCCACGCACAGCACCCCAACCGGATCCGCGGACGTCGGCGCTGCCCGTAGCTTCTCGGCCAGCGCCGCCACTTCGTCGGCCGAGCGATCCCAGAGGATGTCGGCCTTCGCGGCGAAGTACCGCAGGAGGGTGCTGCGACCGATGCCGCATGCGTCGGCGATGTCTGCCATGGTGACCGAGTCGAAGCCGCGTTCGGCGAACAGTCGCAAACCGACCGCCGCGATGGCGGTCTTGTCCGTGACACGGGGCCGCCCCCCGCGATTCGTCTCCGTCTTGTGAAGCTCGGCCATATGCCCTCCCTCTGCACGAAACCCTACTACGTCAATGGGTTGTGGTTCTGAGGCCCAAAAGGTAGCGTCTGTGACACGGAACACAGCTTGCCCGCACACGCAGGTGCGGGATCGGAGGACGCAAATGTCAGCACCACAATCGGTTTCGGTCACACACGAGGAGCGGATTCTCCTCGATGGAGTTCTGCGACACGCGGGCGCAGGGGGGACATTCGACGTCGTGAATCCCGCGACCGGTGAGAAGGTGGGTGTTGCCGCCGATTCCACCGCCGCCGATATGGACGCGGCTATTGCGGCCGCCCGGAGCGCCTTTGACAACACGTCCTGGGCCACGGACCTCGAGTTCCGGCAACGCTGCCTCCATCAACTGCATGAGGCGATCAGTGCCGAGGCAGAGGACTTTCGACTGGAGTTGGTCATCGAAGCAGGTGCGCCACTGATGACAACCTATATGGCACAGCTTGATTGGCCATTGTCAGACGGTCTCCTCTGGCCGGCCGAAGCGGTCGCGGGCCTGCCGTGGCACCGCCGCCTTTCCGACAGCTCGTTGCTCGGTATCACCAACATGCGGCATGTGTTCAAGGAACCTGTCGGAGTCGTCGCCGGCATAATCCCGTGGAACTTTCCCTTTGAGATCTTGATCAACAAGCTCGGTCCGATTCTCGCGACCGGAAACACCGTGGTCATCAAGGCGGCATCGGAGACGCCGTGGAATGCGACCCGGGTCGGGCGACTGATCGCGGAGAAGACCGAGATCCCGGCCGGCGTCGTCAACATCATCACCACCAGTGACATCGCCGTCGCCGAGCGACTGGTGACGGACCCGCGCGTCGACATGATCTCGTTCACCGGGTCGACCAGGACGGGTCGGCTGATCACCGAGAAGTCGGCCCCCACGTTCAAGAAACTACTCCTCGAACTGGGCGGCAAGAGCGCTGGAATCGTGTTGGACGATGCGGATCTCGCATCGGCGCTACCCGCCGCGATGTCGGCGTGCATGCACGCAGGACAGGGCTGCGCGTTGCCGACCCGGCTGCTCGTCCATCGGTCAAAGTACGACCAAGCGGTAGCCGCGCTGGAAGAGATCTACGCGGCAATCCCTTATGGCGATCCGGCCGATCCCGGCGTCTTCTGTGGGCCGGTGATCACGGAGAAGCAGCGAACCAACATTCTTGAGCTGATCAGACGTGGCGAGGCCGAGGGTGGCCGATTGATCGTCGGTGGCAGGATTCCCGAGGACAGGCCCCAGGGCTACTTCGTGCAACCGACCCTCTTTGCCGACGTGGACAATGCGGCTGCGATCTCGCAGGCCGAGATCTTTGGGCCGGTGCTGTCGGTCACGCCGTTCGATGACGATGCGGACGCGATCAGGATCGCCAACGACAGCATCTATGGATTGTCGGGCAACGTCTTCACCACATCCCCGGAACGAGCACTGACGATTGCCCGTGGCGTCCGCACGGGTTCCTTCATGATCAACGGTGGCATGTTCTACGGGTCTGACTCGCCCTACGGCGGGTACAAGCACAGCGGCGTGGGCAGGCAAGGCGGCATCGAGGGACTCGAGACCTACCTCGAGACCAAGGCAGTCGCCACAACGTTGCCGCTCGATATCGCCTGACAACCATCCACACCGAACACAAACGAGGAGAATCAATCATGGCCGGAAGAGTCGAAGGCAAAGTCGCATTCATCACCGGTGCGGCACGCGGGCAGGGGAGAAGCCACGCGGTACGGCTTGCCGAAGAGGGTGCGGACATCATCGCGGTCGACATCTGCGAGCAGATCGAGTCGAACCCATATCCGCTTGCCACCGAGGAGGATCTGGCCGAGACCGCCAAGCTCGTCGAGAAGTTCGATCGTCGGATCGTCACGGTCAAGGCCGACGTGCGTGACCGGCAGCAGCTGAAGTCGGCGCTCGACGAGGGACTGGCAGCGCTTGGCCGTCTCGACGTCGTCGTGGCGAACGCCGGCATCCTGCCGATGGCCATGGGCGACCCGCACGCATCGGACTTCGTCGATGCGGTGGACGTCGATCTCGTCGGTGTGATGAACGCGGTCGCTGTGGCGATGCCGCACCTGGGTAAGCATGCTTCGGTGGTGATCACCGGATCGACGGCAGCGATGCTGCCGAACACGACGGACAATCCGGCGATGGGTCCCGGTTCTGCCGGATACGGCTGGGCGAAGAAGACGGTGATGGGTTACGCCGAGCAGCTCGCCTTGCATCTGGCACCAGAGTTCATCAGGGTCAATGTGATCCATCCGACCAACGTCAATACGCACCTCCTCCACAACGACGGCCTCTACTCGATGTTCCGTCCCGACCTGGAGAATCCCACGCGCGAAGACGTGGAGCCGGCCTTCACTATGTTCCAGGCGATGCCCATCCCGTATGTGGAACCCGTGGACATCTCGAATGCGGTGCTGTTCTTCGCCTCAGACGATTCCCGCTACGTCACCGGTCAACAACTGCGGGTCGATGCGGGATCGCTGCTCAAGATGCCGGGTGGTCCGGCGGGCTCTTAGTTCACCAGTGCGACAACTGTGGCGAGCTCCGCCCGGTGCCGAGACCGACGACGGGTCACGGCGCCGGGCGAGTGACAATCGGGTGGTATGACGGACACCTGGCGTGGCGGCCTCATCGACGGTCGGCGTTCTGAGCCCGGCCGTGATCCAGAACAGCTGCGGTGGATTCGGCCAACGAGCTCACGTGTGCGGTCCAGGTCCGGTTGATCTCGGTCTCACGGGCGAGGGGAACGGTGAGCCGATCCTCGGACTGCGAGTCGTACAGAGCCCACACCTGGTTCAGGGTGGCCGGATCGGCGGCGCAGAATGATTCGGCGATGGCCAGGCCGCGGTCGCGCAACTGTTCCGGCTCGACTACTTCGTTCACCAATCCCCAGTGCAGGGCGGTGGCTGCATCGACGTACTGCCCGGTGGCGCTGAGCTGCCGGGCCCGGCGAATCCCTACCGCCTCCGCCAATCGTGCGGTGAGCCCACCGCCCGGGACGATACCTACCCGAGAGTGGGTGTCGGCGAACCGAGCCGTCGCAGATGCGATGAGGAAATCGCACGCCAGCGCAAGCTCGAAGCCGCCGGTCACGGCCGGCCCGTCCACGAGTCCGACAACTGGTGTCGTGCAGGCGGCGACGCGATCGATGCAGTTCTCGGTCTTCTCGCTTCCGGTGAACCCCCTCTGCGCGAGTTCCTTCAAATCCACTCCGGAACAGAAAGACCCACCGGCACCGGTCAACAGGATGACCGCCACGGCCGGGTCTGCGTCCACGTCGTCAACGGCGGCCACGAGTTCATGGTTCAGCGCCTGCGACAGTGCATTGCGGGCCTCCGGGCGATTGAGGGTGATGGTGCACGTGGGCCCTGAATGCTCGACGATCACCAGTTCTGATTGGTTCATCTCTCTCCTGACATGGTCGGGCGGGCCGCGTCGGCTCGCGCGTGGACCAACTGTCCCGACTGCTCAATCCGACTCTTTCGACCTCTCGAGGAGCCCTGCACTCACGATCTCATGAGCTGGGCCGGTTCGGCCAGGCCTCGACTCGCACCGGTGCATTCCTTTGTCACGCATGGATATTTGAGTTGTGTTGTGCGAACAGCGCAGACATCGACCGGATATCGGGACATACTCAGACGGTGAAGTCGTATGCGGCCCCCATCTCACATCGCCCGGAGCGTGACGGCACGGTACCCGCGAGCGCCCATGTCCCGTTCTATCTTGCGATGGAGTACTCGTCCGACGCCTGGAACTCATTGCTCGTCGATACGTGTGGCGCTCCGTTGCCCGCCCGCGACCTGGGTGTCGTCGACGTGACCGCGCAGTTCAACCGGGAATTGTTCGTCGGCGATGTCTGCGCGGAAACCGGTCTGATCCGGCTCGGTGTGAGCAGCTTGGGTTTCCGGGTGGTGCTATACCAAGAAGATGTGGTCTGTGCGGTCATCACGATCGTGCTGGCCCGACTGGCTCCCGACCGCAAGCGGTCGACCCCGCTGACCGCGGAGCAGCGAACCGCGCTGGAGACGATTCTGGAAACCTGAAGGGCGCTCATGGCAACCGATGACACCTCACATGCCCGCGTCGCCCTTCCGGGCGCCGGACTCGAGCTGGCAGCCGACCGTTGGACGGGCCTGGCGACCGGCGGAATCGTGGTCCTGCTCCACGGTGGAGGTCAGACACGGCATTCCTGGCGCACGACCGGCGAGCGACTGGCGGCACTTGGCTGGATCACCTACGCGGTGGATCTGCGTGGGCACGGTGACAGCGGATGGGCACAGGATGCCGATTACGGGCTGTCCGGACACCTCGATGACCTACTGGCACTGATCGCCGAGGTCCGGCGTCGTGATCCTGGACTACCGCTGGCGCTGGTCGGGGCCTCTCTCGGCGGCATCATCTCGCTCTTGGCCGCCGGCGAGAACGAGGGACTCGCGCAGGCCGTGGTTCTGGTCGATGTCGCGGCCAGAATCGAAGAGTCCGGTAGCTCGCGGGTACGCGATTTCATGCGGAGTGCGCCCAATGGATTCGAGAGTCTCGAGCAGGCCTCCGAGGCGATCGCGGCCTACAACCCGCACCGACGTCGGACCGGCGGGCTGGAGGGCTTGAAGAAGAATCTCCGGCTGCGAGACGAGCGGTGGCACTGGCACTGGGATCCGCGCAGTCTCGACCTCGATGACGCGTCGGACAGTCCGGAGCATCCGAACAGTGCAGCGGCATACCAACGATCCCTCGCGGCCGCTCGCAGTGTCGGTTGTCCGTTCCTGCTCATACGAGGTCTGCGCTCAGACGTCGTCTCCGACGAGGGAGTCGCCGAGATGCGGGAGCTCATCCCGCAGATCGAGGTGGTCGATGTGCGCGCGGCCGGGCACATGGTCGCGGGAGACGACAACGACGTCTTCACCACTGGTCTCGCTGATTTCCTCACGCGTGCGCTGGTGAACGCCCATCCCTGAAGAGGGCAGCACCCTTGCGTGGCGTTGTGCCTGAGCTCTATGGTAAGAGATCAAACAGGAGTCAATAGCTCCGTTTAAGTGACGCGAAAGGCAACCGGATGGGCGCACAAGATCTCAACGGCCGTCGCGTCATCGTCACCGGTGGTGCCAGCGGCATGGGGGAGGGCCTCGTGCGTGCGTTTCCCGAACTCGGAGCGCGGGTGGTGTCGCTGGACCTCGTCGAGAGCGTAGGACGCACTGTCGCAGACGAGGTGGGCGCAACGTTCCAGCAGGTTGATGTCTCGGATCAGGCCTCGGTGGATCGAGCCATCGATGCGGCAGTGGAAACCCTTGGCGGACTGGATGTCTTGATCCATGCGGCGGGTATTGCGCCTTTTGCCCCGTCGGAATCGACCCCGCTGGACTTGTGGAACACGGTGATGGCGATCAACGCCACCGGCACGATGCTGACCAATCAAGCCGCATTCCGGCATCTGCGAGATCACGGCGGAGCTATCCTCAACTTTGCTTCCGCCGCAGGTCTCGACGGGTTGCCGCGCAAGGCGGCCTATTCGGCGAGTAAGGGCGCAGTCCTCGCCTGGACGCGCACCGTCGCCGCCGAATGGGGGCAATACGGCATCACGGTCAACGCGATCGCGCCGGCGATTTGGACACCGATGTACGACAAGACCCGGTCGGAGATGACCGAGGATCAATTGACTCAGCACGACGCGATCATGGCTCAACGCATCCCGATCGGTGGCCGACTAGGAGACATCGTCAACGACTTCGTGCCCGTGATGGCGTTCTATGCTTCCGAAGGTGCCGGATTCGTCACCGGGCAGACGATATCGATCGACGGCGGCACACTGAAGGTGCGATGAGCCGCCCACATGCGCCGGCGCGACGGCCCCGCACCGACGGACTTCGCAATCGCGAGAGGTTGCTGGAGATCGGTCGGGAGCAACTCTGGGACAGGGGGTTCGACTTGTCCGCCGCCGCGGTCGCCACAGCTGCCGGTGTGGGGATCGGGACGCTGTACCGACACTTTGCCACCCGCGACGATCTGATAGAGGCCGTGTTGGCAGATCTCCTGACCGAGGTCGAGAGCGAACTGGACGAGGTCGAGTCCATGAGTTCTGCGTTTGATGCCGTCCAACGATACTCATCGACATTGACGCTACTGGGGGGTCGTGGGCTGGTCGATGTGGTTCTGGGCAGTCCGGAGGACACGCCAGGTTTGGCGCAGCGCCGTAGCGAGATTCGACGACGTGGCCAGGGCCTCATCGACCGGGCGCACGAGGAGGGTTCGCTTCCTGCCGACTTTGCACTGGAGGACCTGCACGTCTTCCTGTGCGCTACGGCGCACTTGTGTGCCGATGATCGCGTCGACGCCGAATTGGTCGACCGATTCGTGCGTGACCACCTGAACGGGCTCGCATGACGACAGACAATCTGGCTGACATCTTGAACCCGGCACAGCTGGGTGACATGGTTTTTCGGGGCGCGCCACGTCTCGGGCTCCCTGGGAATGTCTTCGGCGGTCAGCTTCTCGGTCAATCGGTGACGGCCGCCGGCCGCACGGTCCCCCCGGGGTATCTCCCGCATTCACTACACGCGTATTTTGAGCGCCCAGGTGACTGGGCGCGTCCGATCGACTACCGAGTAGACGCCACGCGTGATGGGCGGTCCAGTGCTAGGCGACGCGTTGTGGCTGTCCAGGGGGCCGATCTGCTGGCAACCGTGGAACTCTCGCTACGTCCCGTCAGTGACGCGCATCCCGAAGCCGACCATCCGGCCGTCGATGCGGGTCAGGCGTCATGGACACCTGAGCCCGCCGATGACGACCACGCTCGCCAGTTGCGGTCGTGGCTGGCGGCGTTGACGAGCATGCTTCGACTCGACGTCCGATTCTTCGAAGAGCCGGCGCGCTCGCGTGTGCTGCGGACCGGCTCGGCGCCGCCGCGGCAGCGGTTTCTGGTGCGGCCGGCTGACCCACTGCCGAAGGAGCCGTTGCTGCACGCGGCGGCGGTTGCCTACCTCTCCGACATGTTCTTGCTCAGCGCGTCACTTGGGCCACTGGGTGTGGTCATGGGTGATCGACGCCTGCGTGCAGTCAGTCTCGACCATTCCCTGTGGTTTTCGCCCCGACCCGATGCGCAGACGTGGCTGCTGCACGAGACGACCACGGTCCGATCGTGGACAGACCGCGCACTGTGCCGGGGCCAGATCTACGATCTGGCCGGGAGAGCCGTCGCCGATTCGACTCAAGAAGGGTTGGTTCGACTGACACATGACTGAACATCGTCGCCCTGGGCTCCGGTTCGGTCTGTTCCTACCGCAACTGGGAATCGACGCTGCAGCAATGATCGCCGCTGCGCGCAGTGCGGAAGCTGCCGGATTCGACTCCTTCTGGGTCATGGACCACCTCTATGCCCCCGGTGCACCGCAGTTCGATGCCCTGGAGAGCTGGACGCTGTTGTCTGCGATCGCCTCGTCGACAACGACGATCCGCTTGGGGCACCTGGTGGGATGCAATCCCTTTCGCCACCCGTCACTGATTGCCAAGATGGCAGCCACGCTGGATCAGATCTCCGGCGGCCGACTCGAATTGGGCCTCGGGTGGGGTTCGGTGGATGACGAGTTCGCGATGTTCGGCTTCGACGTCGGCACCCGGCAGGAACGGGCCGAGCAACTCGGTGAGACGATCGACATACTTCGGCTGATGTTCTCCGGTGAACCGTTCGACTACCCCGGGAAGCACTTCCAGCTGTCTGGCGCCTACGGCCGGCCGACTCCGCTACAGGAGACGATTCCCATCCATATCGGTGGAGGTGGAAAACGACTGACGATGCCACTGGTCGCCAAGCATGCGGACTGGTGGAATTGTGTCGCATCCGCGCGGCCGAGATTCAACGAACTCGCACCGCTGAGCGGAGCTGCGAAGATCTCGGTGCAGTATCCCGTCGGCGTTGTGACCGACGAAGCGACTCGGGCGAAGGTCGCGGAACGATCGGCTCGCAGAATGCCTGAATCAGGTTGGGGTCCTGCGCTGATCGGCACGACTGACGAGCTGACGGCACGGTTCGCGTCCGAGGCGGATCGAGGTGTGGAGCTCGCGATCGTCCGATTCCATGACCGCGCCGATCCCGATACGATCGACCTGTTCGGGCGGGATGTCATCTCTGCCCTGCGCGAATGACAGCCGACGCACGACCTCAGGTCACGGACGTTGGGTCAGATCACGAAGAACCGAGTCGAGCCGTGTTCGCGCACCCACCGCCGCACCCGCGCCGGCGACGATGTGCACCGTGCCCGCCTCGATAGCGGCGATGGTCAGCTCCGCAAGCTCGGCCGGATCGAGGACTGATTCTGCGGAATCCTGCGGATTGCCGATTGCCGCGACACCCGCCGCCGGTTGGAGAGCTTCTGAGTTGGTGCCGAGCCCGGTCGCGACGCGGCCCGGGCACAACACCGAAGCACCGACACCAGCTGCAGCCCCGCGTAATTCGATGTTCAAGGTTTCGGTGAGACCGACCACGGCGTGCATCGTCGCGTTATAGGGTGTCATCGTGGGCAGTGGCATCAAACCGCCGGCGGACGCCGTGTTGAGGATGTGGCCGGTGCCCTGCTCGAGTAGGAGCGGCGCGAACGTCGTGACCCCATGCACCACACCCATCAGCTTGATGTTGATGAGCCACTGCCACGTCTGACGTTGCTGCTCCCACATCGGTGCCTGTGCGCCAACGACTCCGGCGTTGTTGCAGACGATGTCCACCCGGCCGAAGTGCCGGATCGTGGCATCGGCGAGCTGCTGGACCGAGTCGGGATCGCTGACATCGTTCACAACGGCGAGGACGTCGATCCCCCGGTCCGTCAGGCTTGTTTTCGCCTGGGCCAGTCCGGGTTCGCGGATGTCGGCGAGCACGATCTTGACTCCGCGGGATCCGAGCCCGGCCGCGAGTCCGTACCCGATTCCACTGGCCCCTCCGGTGACGACAGCAACCTGGCCAGGTTCAACCCTCACGATGATCCTCCCGGAGTTCGGTCGACGTGAATCGTCAACCGGCTGACGGTTCTTGGGGTGAATGTACCGCAGTGCGCAGTGGTGGGAACGGTGGCCTTGCACCGGAATGATCGCGACACCCCTCTCCTCACGATCGCGACCTCGACCCGACGGTCGAGCGCTCAGCAGGACGTCACTTTCCAGTCCATTCCGGTGCCCGGCGTTCGAAGAAGGCGCGAACCCCCTCCTGCATGTCCTCTGATGCCGTGACCACGTCGATCGCCCGACCGGTGGCGGCCCAACCTATCTTGTCGGCGTCCTCGTCCTGCTCGGCCATCGCGGCCAGGGTTTGGCGTACCGCGATCGGAGAGGACTGGCAGATGTCCTCCGCGAGCGCGCGTGCTTCGGTGAGGGCCTTGCCGGGCGCGGCGAGGGTATTGATCACACCGAAGTGGTGGGCCCGCTCAGCGGACAGGCCGGCGCCGGTGATGAGGAGTTGCTTGGCGATCGCCGGCGGCAGGGCACGGGTCGCCCGGAACAGGGCGCCGGAGCTCGCGATGACGCCACGGCGCGTCTCGGGCAGCGCGAACCGTGCAGAGGTGGATGCGACGATGAGATCGCACGCGAGCGTGATCTCGAATCCTCCGCCCAAAGCCGGCCCCTCGACGGCCGCGATCAGCGGTTTTGTGCGTCGACGTCGGATCAGACCGTACTCGCCACCACGATCGGTTTTCGCATCCCGGCCGGCGGCCAGGTCGGTGCCTGCCGAGAACACGGTGTCGGTGCCGGTGATGACGCCGACCCACAGCTGGTCGTCGTCGTCGAGTCGGTCGAGGGCGGCACCTGATGCTCTGCGCCATCTGGCGGTCGATCGCGTTGCGTTTGGCTGGGCGGTCCATGTGCACGACCAGGGTTCGGGCATGGACGGATTCGTAGACGCTCATCGTCTCGGCTCTTCGTCGTGGTGGGTGGGCCACCGGTCGGGTTGGCCTTGATTGTCGGCCACCATCGACTATTGTACAACTAAATGCACTGTTTTTGCGCCATATCGGTCGCCTCAGCGGGCGACGACCGCCACCATGGGCGCCGCGGCAGCGGGGCACGAAGGAATCGAAATCATGCAGATGCGCCACCTGGGTCAGACCTGGTATCCAGGTATCCAAACTGTGTTTGGGTGCGATGTCGTTCGGTGCAGTCGGTGACACAGACGCCGAGCAATGCCGGACGATCATCGATGCCGCGTTGGACGGCGGCATCAATTTCGTGGACACGGCCGACGTGTATTCGGCGGGGCAGTCCGAGGAGATCGTCGGTACGGCGCTGCAGGGGCGGCGCGACAAGATCATCCTCGCGACCAAGTTCTTCAACCCGATGAGCCGCGATCGCAATCATCGTGGCGCGTCGCGGCGGTGGATAGTCCAAGCCTGCGAGGACAGCCTCCGTCGGCTCAAGACGGATTACATCGACCTGTATCAGGTCCATCGTCAGGATGAGTACACCGATCTCGACGAAACGCTGGGCGCCCTGTCCGACCTCGTTCGGGACGGCAAAGTGCGGATGGTCGGCACCTCTACCTTCGCCGCGGAGGCGATCGTCGAGGCGCAGTGGACGGCCGAGCGTCGCGGTCACGTCCGGTTTCGGTGCGAGCAGCCGCCGTACTCGATCTTCGTACGCGGTGCCGAGCGCGACGTCTTTCCCACCTGCCTGCGCTACGGCATGGGTGCGATCGTCTGGAGTCCGCTCAACGGTGGATGGCTGACCGGCAAATACCGCGCCGACACCGCGATGGCATCGGATTCACGGTTCGCACGCGTGGGACGCGGCACGTGGACTGCCGACGGTCCGGGTGCCGACACGAAGCATGAACTGCTCACCCGCCTCGACTCAGTCGCCGCAGATGCGGGACTGGACCTGATCACGCTGTCGCTCGCATTCACTCTCGCTCATCCCGCCGTGACATCGACGATCATCGGTCCACGCACGTTGGCACAACTCGAGAGCCAACTGCCGTCGGCACAGGTCCACCTCGACGACGATATCCTGGACCGGATCGACGAGATCGTGGCTCCGGGCGAGACGATCAGTCGCGCGGATGTGGCGTTCGAGCCCCAGGCCATCCGACGAAAAGACCTGCGCCGCCTTCCCATCGGCGCGCGGTGACAGCGGCCTCGGATCCCACCGTCGCGGTCGAGGACCGCCGGGACATTTTCACAACGAAGGAGTACATAGTGCCGTCACTGGCCGGAAAAACCATCATCATGTCGGGCGGTAGCCGTGGGATCGGTGAAGCCATCGCCGTTCGCGCAGCGCGAGACGGCGCCAACATCGCACTGCTCGCCAAGACCGCCGAACCCCACCCGAAGCTACCCGGCACCATCTATACGGCCGCCAAGGCCATCGAGGAGGCCGGTGGGCACGCGCTGCCCATCGTCGGTGACGTACGTGACGACGACAACGTCGACGCCGCCGTGGCGGCCGCCGCCGAACAGTTCGGGGGCATCGACATCGTCGTGAACAACGCCAGTGCGCTGAATCTGGCTCCCACCGAGCAGATGAGCATGAAGGCTTACGACCTCATGCAGGACATCAATGCCCGTGGTGCCTTCTCGTTGTCGCGAAGCGCGATCCCGTATCTGAAGAAGTCGGACAATGCACACATCCTGACCTTGTCGCCGCCGATCTCTCTGGACCCCAAATGGATCGACCAGGTTCATCTCGCCTATACGATCTCGAAGTTCTCGATGTCACTGGTCACCATCGGGTTGGCCCGCGAGTTGGCGGACTACGGGATCGCGGCCAACTCTCTCTGGCCGCGTACGACGATCGACACGGCAGCCGTTCGCAATGTCCTTGGCGCGGAACTCGTCTCGCGCAGCCGCACCACCGACATCGTGCGCGATGCCGCTTACGTCATTCTCACCACGCCGAGTGGTGAGAGAACCGGGCAATGTCTCATCGACGACGAGGTCCTTGCCGAAGCCGGTGTCACTGATATGTCGGTCTACCGGTCATGCGCCAGAGAGGAAGAACTCGAACTCGACTTCTGGATGGAACGGGCAGGCTCGTGAGCTGACGGCGAAACCGGTTGTTTCCGCAGACGTGGGCCCCCGCATCGCCGGTGCCGTGTTCGGCTCGCACGTTGCCCCAAACATGGCACTAATGGTTAAATAAATAAACTGTAATGCAAGCGTGAGGAACAATCATGACCGAAGCAGTCATCGTCGACATCGTCCGGACCGGGTCCGGCAAGGGCAAGCCCGGCGGCGCGCTGTCCGACGTACATCCCGTCGTCCTGCTCTCACAGACACTGCGCGCGCTGGTCGAGCGCAATGACCTCGATCCGGCACTCGTCGACGACGTGATCGCCGGCTGCGTGGGCCAAGCCGGCGATCAGGCGCTCAACATCGCCCGGACCGCATTGCTGCACGCCGGTTTCCCGGAAGCGGTGCCGGGTACGAGCATCGACCGGCAGTGCGGGTCGAGCCAGCAGGCCGCACACTTTGCCGCGCAGGCCGTCCTGTCCGGTGCTCAGGACATCGTCATCGCCTGTGGCGTGGAGTCGATGAGCCGTGTTCCGATGGGCGCAGCGGCGCTGCCGGGAACCAATCCTTATGGGCCGCTGGCCGAGCGGTATCCTGCCGGCCTCGCGCACCAGGGCATCGGCGCAGAGCTGATCGCGGCGCGGTGGAAGCTGGATCGCGAAGAGCTGGACGCCTTCTCGGCGAGGTCACACGCGCGTGCCGCGGAGTTCGCCGCGAATGGCGGATTCGCCAACGAGATGATCCCGGTCGCACTGCCGGACGGATCGACCCATGTCGCCGACGAAACGGTCCGTTCCACCACCACCGCCGAAGGACTCGCGCAATTGAAGTCGGCCTTCGCCGACGAGAAGTTCGCACAGCGCTTCCCGGAGATCAACTGGGTGATCACGCCGGGCAACTCGTCACCGCTCACCGATGGCGCATCCGCAGCGTTGATCATGAGCGCCGAGAAGGCCGATGAACTCGGTCTCAAGCCCCGCGCCCGTTTCCACACCTTCGCCGTCACGGGTTCGGACCCGCTGGTGATGCTCGACGGTGTCATCCCCGCGACGCACAAGGCGTTGGCCAAGTCGGGGCTTTCGATCGACGAGATCGATGCCTACGAGGTGAACGAAGCGTTCGCGCCGGTGCCGCTGGCATGGGCGCGCGAGTTCAATGCCGATCAGGACAAGCTCAATCCGCGGGGCGGCGCGATCGCGCTCGGCCATCCGCTCGGCGGCTCGGGAACCCGTATCTTGGGCACCCTGCTCAACCACCTGGAATCCACCGGCGGACGATACGGTCTGCAGACGATGTGTGAGGGTGGCGGCATGGCCAACGCGACGATTATCGAGCGGATCTGATTCTGCGGCAATCACTCTGAACACGCGCAGGGCCCGCGATCAACGTCGATCGCGGGCCCTGCGCAGCTCATCACTTGACGATGTCGACCAATGGGAGATTGCTGGGGTCGAACCGAAATATGTAACCGGCGGCGATCTCCATATGCGACCGCCAGTGCAGCTCGGCGCCTGCACCGTCGTGCGTTTCGAGTAACCGGATCATCTTTCGGTACGAACGGAGCGTCTTCTCGAAGCGGGCAGGCTGTAGATTCTCCTCTTCCAGCATGCCTTGGGAGATCGCCTGCACCAAATGGGTCTCCACGATATCTGCCAACACCGCGCCCTGGATGGCCAGCGTCGTGTTGCCGCATCGCTGCAGGATCAACTCGTGAAAACGGTAGGTGTTGTGGCTCCATTGGGACATGTCGGGCGCTGCGCTGGGTCCCGACTCGACCAGCGCGCTGAGGTCGGCAACCACCAGGCGCAGGTCGTCGAGATCCTGATCGGTGCGGATCGCGGCGAGCATGCGTGCGCAGACCGGCTCGTTGACCATGCGGGCCTGGTACACGTCCTGGATCGTGGTCCCTTGCAGCTGTAGCAACAGGCCGACGTGTCGGGCTGCGACAATCGGATCGGGTTCGAGCACCTGAGCGCCTCCGCGTGCTCCACGGCGCACTCCGATCAGGCTCTCCGCCTCCAGAATCCGATACGCCTCGCGGAGCGTGGGTCGTGACACGCCGAACTGATCCATCAGCGTCATTTCCGGCGGTAGGGTCTCGCCGGGCTCCAACTCACCCTGCACGATCTGGCGGCGTAGGTGTCCGGCGATCAGTTCGGCCGTCTTCGGTGCGCGCATGACCGTGCCCACGCGAGCGGCGCCGGAATTCGATCGGGAGTGGGTGGTCATAACGCTCAAACTGCCTTTCCGCGGCGGCATGCCGAGGCACGTAGGGTGACGCTGGACTCCAGCGCCGCTAACATCCATAATAGTAAAATAATTGCACTGAAAATGGAATAACGCCATGCGCGTCTCCGACGACACCGAGGGGTGAGGAGCGAACAGCTGATGAGTCTGATCGACGTCGAGGGCATCGGGCCCGTGGACCCAGCAGATCCGCGCGCCAGAGTGCGGGGGCCGGCCGTATCGGCGCCTCCGCGCCGACCGGGTTCGGTGCGAAGGACCACCACGATCGATATGCGCTGGGCCGACGGGTGGGGAAGTCGGCTGACCCTCGACGGACGTGGGCGTGACCTGGTCACCACAGGACGCGACGGTGTCGCAATCGCCCGCAGTTCGATGCGTGTCACTGTGGCGACCGATCGTCGAGTCGAGGCGATCACGATTGCGACGGCGCCGGACCGGCCGGGCATCGGCGATCTGGTCGGGGAGCGTGCCGGCAGTGGATTCCGCCGCGCACTATCGGCGAAGGTAGGCGGAGTCACGGGGGCCGACCCGGTCGACCTGATGCTCGACGACATCCCGGGGGCCACGTTGATCTCGGGATTCGCGTTTGCTCAGTGGTACCCGAGCGAGAGTCTGCTCGCTCCGGGGGCGGCCGGGACCGCTCGGCAGCGCGACATGACCGGCATTTGTACCGGATTCATGCCGGGATCGAGTGGTCTCGCGCCCGACGGCACCTCCCGATGGACGCATCGGACCCGCCAGGTCGAGCCTCTCGAAGCCAACGACGACCCCCTTGCCTGGCACGACATCGAGCAGATCTCCGAGCTGTCGATGCGCCGCGCGAGGCGCATCGACGTCTGGCGGGATGGCCGTGACGTGTGGGTCGACTCGATGTTCCAGGACTCATCGACTCGACCGGTTGGGGGTCGGATCGCGGTGCACGAGTACGGACTGACCGCACGCATCGATGCCGAGTCGATGACCCTCGTGGAGGTCACTCCCGAACCGCACGTCCTGCCGTATGCCGAGTGTCCCCTCGCCGTGTTCGGGGTGGATGGATTGATCGGCTCGCCGATCGCGAACTTGCGCACGACAGTCCTCGAACGGTTGCAGGGCGTGGCCGGCTGCACTCACCTCAACGACGCACTGCGTGCCCTGGCCGACGTCGGGCACCTCGTGTCCCAGATCCGCTGACCTATCCCCCGGCGAGTAGGGCGCGGGTGTCCTCAGAGGCCGGCGCGGTGAGCATCCCGACCCAGGCGTCGACGTAGTTGTGCAACTGCACCTCACTGATGGGATGCGCGGCCCGGGCCTGCTCGCCCAGCAGGTTCAGCACGCTGTTGTAGAGCTGAAACGCCCGGCCCCGGCGTAACCGATCGGGCATGTCCGCGATCGCCCCGCCGACGAGCTTCTCCATGAGGTCGGTCGAACCGTCATCGATGTCGGCCGGCCAGTAGTCGAGCGTCGCCCGTGGATTCTCGCTGAGTCGAGCAAGGAACGGAACGAACATTTCACCGGCGGCGATCGACTCCGCCAGCGGGCGGACCACCAGCCACACAACGGACCTGGGGTCGTGTTCCCGGTCGGCTTCGCGCGCGTGATCGAGCAGCTCGGAACGTCGTCGGTCGAGCTCGGTGTGGCGCCATCGGATCAGGGCCTGGACCAAGCCGGTCTTGGACCCGAAATGGTAGGCGATGACCGACGCGTTTGATTGACCCGCGCGCTCCTGGATTTCCCGCATCGTCACGCCTTCGACGCCGCGCTCGGCGAAGAGTCGCTCCGCGGCGACCATCAGCGCGGTACGCGTCGCCTCGCCGGTGACATGTCGGCGTTTGGTCATGGGTTACCCCTTGTCTCGGGATTGCGTACAGCTCCGCTGAGGGCGTGGACAGTGTGCCACGAGAATATCTAATGATCTACTCTTAGAAAAGCTTGACAGCCTAATTGTTTAGATGAATACTCTGATTAGCCCTTGAGGATGTCGGTCCCGGCGTTCTCACAGACAATCGTTGGAGGCGATGATCGATGCCCAAGATGTGGACCAACTCCGGTGACTCCCACTTCCTCGAACCCGATGACGTGTGGGATGCCCGCCTGCCGAAGGCGCTGGCCGAACTGACCCCGAAGTCGCAGAAGGATCCCGACGGCGAGTGGGAGACGGTCTCGGTGGACGGCCAGACCTTCCGGCGCAAGCTGCCGACGTCGGCAGCGGTCCAGTTCATCGAGGAGAGCCACAAGCCGCAGGGCGTGCGTGACCCAGTGGCACGCCTGGCCGACCTCGACAAGGAGGGTGTCTGGGGCGAGGTGATCTTCCCGAGTCTGGGCATGTGGGCATCGACGTTCCGTACGCCGGAGCTTCTCAAGGCCTGCATGCGGGCGAGCAACGAATATGCGCGCGACGAACTGGCACCGGTGTCGAAGCGCTACGTGGTCACCGGACAGGTCTCCACCCTCGACGTCGACGACGCCGTTTCGGAGATCGAGTGGCTGGCCGAGAACGGCTTCAAGTCGGTGTTCCTGCCGACCACCCCCCATCCGTCGGCGCCGGATTGGCACCGCAAGGAGTGGGAGCCCTTCTGGGAGATCTGCGAGAAGTCGGGCATCGTCCCGGCCTTCCACATCGGTACCGACCCGGTCGACATGACCTCCGGCGGGGCCGGGCAGGTGTTTCGCGGACCGGGCGGCGCGGTCATGAACTACACCGAGACGACCTTCTCCGGTCAGCGTGCAGCGATGAAATTGGTCGCGTCGGGCGCGCTGGATCGTCACCCCGACCTCAAGATCCTCATCTCCGAGGGTGGAGCCACATGGATTCCGTTCCTCGGCGACCGCCTGCTCGAGGGATACCGCCAGCACCACATGGCCGTGCGACCCAAGCTCGCCCGGGATCCGAAGGAGATCCTGATGTCGCAGGTCTACGCGTCCTTCCAGCACGATGAGACCGCCGTCGCGGCCAACGAGGCGATGGGCTACAAGAACGTCATGTTCGGCTCGGACTATCCACACATGGAGGGGACGTTCGGACACACCCAGAAGACCCTCGAGGGGTTGTTCGCTCACGCCAAGCCGGAAACGGTCGAGCGGATCACCCAGGGTGTCTTCTATGAGCTGTTCCCCGACGTTCCGCCGGTGCCGGAGAGCACCGACGCGATCCAGGGATGAGCGCGATGGCGGACGCCAACGGATTGCGCGACGTCGCGATCGTCG
Organism: Gordonia rubripertincta; assembly: GCF_038024875.1. Taxonomy (NCBI): domain Bacteria; kingdom Bacillati; phylum Actinomycetota; class Actinomycetes; order Mycobacteriales; family Gordoniaceae; genus Gordonia; species Gordonia rubripertincta. Next base: position 3,831,929 of record NZ_CP136136.1, on the reverse strand, counting down.
GAGTCGGGGCCACGCCCTACTACCGACGCGGCGAGTCGTGGCCGCAGACCACCACCCAGCTGGCCTGCGAGGCCATCCTGGCCGCCTGCGAGGACGCGGCCTTGTCGGTCAAGGACATCGACGGATTCGCCTACTACTCCGGCGCAGGAGCCGGTTACGGCGACAAGATGGACACGGCTGACTTCATGGAGACGCTCGGGATCCCCGAGGTGACCTTCACCGCCTCGCTCACCTCGGGCGGCGGTGGTTCGGCAGGTTCGATCGGTCTCGCCCGAGCCGCGATCGTCGCCGGCGACGCGACCGTCGTCGTGACGGTGATGGCGCTGCAGCAGGCGAAACAACGTCTGGGCACGGTGTTCTCCGCAGTTGCTCCGGACCCGATCAACTCCTTCCTGCAGCCCAGCGGCCTGGCCGGACCGGGGCATCTGATGTCGGTGCTGGCGCGGCGTCACATGCACCTCTACGGAACGCGCCGCGACGCGTTCTGCGAGATCGCGCTCACCGAGCGGGAGAACGCGCAGAACCGTCCCAAGGCTCGCTTCCAAGGCGTGCCGCTCACCAAGGAGGACTATTTCAACGCGCGGATGATCGCCGAGCCGTTGTGTCTCTACGACTTCTGTCAGGAGACCGACGGAGCGGTGGCGGTGATCACGACCAGCATGGATCGGGCGCGGGATCTGAAGCAGAAGCCGGTGCCGGTCGTCGCGGCCGCACACGGGGGCTCCAAGGACTGGGGTCGCGCGTTCGCGTGGATGGGGATGCCCGACGAGTACTTCGCGTCGGCCGGGAACAAGCCGATCGCCGATCGCCTCTACAAGCAATCAGGTCTCGGTCCGTCCGACATCGATGTCGCACTGCTGTACGACCACTTCAGCCCCATGGTTCTCATGCAGTTGGAGGATTACGGGTTCTGTGATCGCGGTGAGGGTGGTGCATTCGTGGAGTCCGGAGCCATCCGCTACTCGCCGGAACGCAAGGACGGTCACATCTCGGTGAACACCCACGGCGGCCAGTTGTCCGAGGCGTACATCATCGGTATGACCCATATCGTGGAAGGTGTGGAGCAGATGCGCGGGACCGCGATCAACCAGGTCACCGACGCAGAACACGCTCTCATCACCGGCGGACCGGCGTCGCTGCCGGTCTCCGGACTCATCTTGGGAAAGGCCAGCTGATGGCGACCGCAACCGCGCTACCGAGTGATTATGTTCAGATCACCACGAATCCGGTGACCGAGCCCTTCTGGACCGCAGCCCGGGAAGGCCGGCTCGTCGCGCCGAAATGCTCTGCGTGCGGGCACTTCCGGCTTCCGCCGACGCCTTACTGTCCCGAGTGTCAGTCCACGGATGTGGACTGGGTCGAATTGTCGGGAGCGGCAACGGTGTACAGCTTCGCCGTGGTGCACGGTTTTCCGGGATTGCCCGACGTCACCCTGGTACCGGTGGTCGTGGACCTTCCGGATGCCCCGGGGGCACGGCTGGTCTCCAACATCGTCGACGTTGATCCGGAGGACGTGGAGATCGGTCAGGCCCTGACCGTGGACTTTCACCCGATCACCGACGGCTGGATGCTGCCGGTCTTCCGTCTGGCACCCGACGAGAATTGAGGAGTGAACACATGAGCGATCACGACGAAGACAATTCGCTGTACGAGAAGCCGTTGGAGTTCATGCAGTCGATCGCCAACACCGGCGGATACTGCGACGGGCAGGCGATCATTCCGTCGGCCGACGGAGATCACTACGACTGCTGGTGCTCGTGTGGTGAGTGGCGGATCGAGGCGCCGAGCACCGAGGAGGGTCTGCGTGCGGCCCGGATTCACACCGGGAGTGTGCCCGCTTGAGTGGGCAACATCCACCCGGCGCCGCGGGGTTCTCCGATGGCGGAGAACGCCCGTGGCGTTCCTCGGAGCTCTCCGGCGGAGCGGAATACAGCGCCGTGTACGGCGAGATGATCGAGAACCTCGGGGATTTCCTGGACCGCCTCGCCGAGGCGAAGCCCGACCCCGAACTCCTGGAGTCATTGTCCGCCGTTCTCGGTAGCTGGGCGCGAAAACTCGAACCACTCGGCGTGCGCGAACGCGATCGGGTCTTCGGACGACGAACCGACATCCCAGGCCGCGGTCAGACGATGTCGCCGACCATAGTCGTCACCGAATCCGACGGCGACAATGTGAGCGGGACGGTCCGTTTCGGCCCTTACTTTCTCGGTGGCAACAACGCCGCCCATGGCGGCACCATCCCGCTGATGTTCGACGAGATACTTGGTCGCCTGGCGAACTCGGGGGGTCGGCCGCCCCAACGGACTGCGTACCTGCACACCGATTTTCGTTCCATCACACCGATCGCTCGGACCTTGCAGTTGCGCGCCTGGCTGGTCAGCGAAGAAGGCCGCAAGCGCATTCTCAAGGCGACACTGCACGACGGGGACATATTGTGTGCGGAGGCGGAGGGCCTGTTCGTGGCGTTGCGGCCCGATCAGCCCTAGCTAGGTGCTCAAGCGGGTCGCAAGGCGCTGATCATCAAAAACCCCGGTCTCTCGGTGTATCTGATTGCGAACCCGGACACGGTCATGCACAGGTCGACCGCAGAGTTGGTCGCCAAGCATTTTCCGGTCACACGGTCATTGGAACGGAACGAGGCGTTGCTCACCATCGAGAAGGCCCGCCGCGAACTGGGGTTCGAGCCCAGGCATTCCTGGCGCTCGCACCCCGAACACGGCTGACCCGGGTAACGCCCACTGTTGCCCGGCCGCAGGGGCTGGTCCGGTGAAATCAGCTCTGTCCCAGCACATGCGCGATCAGCGTCGCGAGCTCTCGCGGGGCATCGCTCTGCACCGAATGACCGGCGCCGTCGATCGTCACCACGTCGGTGTGTGCCCGGCGGTCGCGGAATCGCACGACGTCCTCGTCGGAAGTGAAGGCGGATCGACCACCGCGGACGAGAGTCATCGGGGCCGTGGCTGCTCGCAGATCGTCCCAGAGCGGTTGCGCCCGGGGCGCTTCGCGGAGCCGATCGTAGCGCCACTCCCGGCGGCCGTCTGAGCGCCGCCGGGTGTTGTGGATGACGCCGCGGCGGATCGATGTCAACGATCGGTGTGGTGCCGCAGCGTGGGTGCGGTCGATGATCTCGGCGAGATCGGCGAAGTCGTGGGGCCCGTCGATCAATGCGACGGTTCCGCGGGCCTGCCGTTCGAGTTCGGCTGCGCGGCTGGGTGATTCCGGTGTGACATCAACGATGACGGCGCGTGGCACGAGGTTCGGGACTGTCGCCGCGAGGCGGATGGCGGTGAGTCCGCCGAGTGACATGCCCACCACCAGCTCGACTTGGGGAGCCAGCTCCTCGACCACCGGGGTGATGGCTTGTGCATTGGGTGCCGGCGAGTAGTCGCTGTCGGCGCGCCAGGACGAGTGGCCGTGTCCGGGGAGGTCGATCGCCAGCGCCGGTATTCCCAGGGTCAGTAGGACGCTGTCCCACGTGTGTGCGTTCTGCCCACCCCCGTGGAGAAACACCGCCCGCGGACTCGGGGCACCCCATGCCAAAGCGCTGACCTGATGGCCCTCAACGGTGGTGTCGATGCGTCGGACGGTCGGAACCGGGATTTCCAGACCGAGTTCGTCAGCGGTTTCGCGCAACAGGCTGAACTCGTCATTCACGGGTTCACTGTATCGACTCACGTCGTCGAGAGCGATTCGCGACGATTGTCGGTCTGGTACGGAACGTTCGCGGTTTCCACAACAGTGGTTTGTCACTCGGCGCGGAGCAGGATGGCTCCGGATGGCACTCCGCCACCTGCGGTGACGACCGCGACGTGTGCGTCATCGACCTGCCGGCCGGGTGCCTGCCCTCGCAATTGCAGCACCGCCTCCCTGAAGTGCCCGTAGCCATGCGTACGTCCAGCGGAGAGTTGCCCGCCATGCGGATTCACCGGTAGCGGTCCGTCGATGGCGATACCTCGTCCGCGATCGATGAAATCCTCGGCGCCCCCGAACTCACAGAAGCCGAGTCCTTCGAGCCAGGACAGGGCGTTGAAGGTGAATCCGTCATAGAGCATCGCGACGTCGACGTCGTCGGTGGTGAGGTCGGTTCGAGTCCACAGGTGGGCGGCCGGGCCCAGCGATTGGGGCAGGTGCGTGAGCGTGCCTTGATCCCAGGAGATTCGCTCGGTGATCTGGGTGCCCACCGCCTCGACGCGGACCGCAGTGCCGGGGAGGTCTTTGGTGGTCTCGATCGCGGACACGACTACCGCGACCGCTCCATCACAGGGAACATCGCAGTCGTACAGGCCGAATGGTGACGACACCATTCGGGCACCGAGATAGTCGTCGATTGTCATCGGCTCGCGATAGACGGCTTCAGGGTTCGCGGATGCGTTGTTTCGCCCATTGACCGCGATCCAGCCGAGGACCTCACGGTCGACGTGGTAGCGATGCAGATACTGCGAAGCATGGCAGGCGATCCAATTCGCCGGCGACATCGCCCCGTAGGGTGCGCGTTCTTCGAGCATTCCGGTTGCGCGCTGCTCGGGGATGTGCCATTGCCCGGTTCGTGACAGCTCTGAATATGTTGACTCCCAGACTGTCCGGAAGCACAGCACATGCCGGCACAATCCCGATGCGACCGCGAGCATGGCTGCGACGATGGACCCGTTCTGGCCGGGAAGTTCTCCACCACCGTTGACCCACGTGGGATGGATGCCCAGGGCGTCTTCCAGGGCCATGATGCCTCCCTCCGACATGCCGGCCGGTGCTGCGCCCGGGTACGTGGAGAGACCGTCGATGTCGGCGAAGCGCAGTCCCGCGTCCTGTACCGCCTGCCGGCAGGCGGTGATGGTCAGGGAGAGCGGGTCAACCATCAGTCGTCGTCCGATCTGCGACTGGCCCACTCCGGTGATTGCGACCTTGTCCTCGAACTTCGTCGTGGATGCCCTCGGCCGTAGGTTGGTGTGTGTCGATGAGGGGTCGGGGACATCGAGGACGGCGTCGTCGCGGTCCGGGTCGGGCTCGAACAGCGGGAGCCAGATGTCGTCGGCGGCGTGCTCGAACGTGACCCGCACCGGCATGCCGATGCGGAGCGTCTCCGGCGCGCAGTGGACGATATTGGTGGTCAGGCGGACATCCGGGTCGTCCTGCAGCGCAACGATGGCGACGACATACGGAGGAGGGAACCGTGGCAGCCACTGCTGGGTGTTGACAGTGAATCCGACAACCGTCGCGAGGCCGCTGGTACCAGTCATCGGCACATCTTCGTGCCCGCAGTGGCGGCAGACGGGCGGCTTCGGATGTGTGCGCCGGCCGCAGGAGCTGCATTGGGCGATCCGGAGGATGCCGTCGGCGCCGGAGGCCCAGAACTCCGCACTTGTCAGGGTCGGTTGCGGAAGCACCCGCCCGGTGTCGACGATCGGAGTCTCGGTGGCCGCGTCGACCGCGGAACCGGTGTGTTGCGACATCGGACAGGTCCCTTCAGGCAGGAGTGAAGCGCAGTGCCGGTAGATCAGCGTCAGAGCCCGACTCGAACACTGCCTCGACGGGCATGCCAACGGCGAGTTGGTCTTCGGAGCAGCCAATGATGTTGGTCAGCACCGTGACCCCCTCATCGAGGGTAACCCAGGCGATCACGAACGGCGTGTACTCCGCCCACTCTCCGAAGGCGCGTCTGACGACCGAATAGCTGTACACCTCGCCGCGGCCGGTCGCCTCAGGCCACGCAAGCGAATCGCCGGCGCAGCGGGGGCAGAATCCTCGTGGGTACCAGAAGAACTGCTGACAGGCCTCGCAGAACGGCAGCACGAGGTGTCCCACCCGTGCGGCATCCCAATACGGTGCGGTCTCGGGGTCGAAGGCCGGTTGATCGGTGGGCAGTCCGGGCTCGAAGTAGGTGGTCATGGGTATTGCTCCAATACGGCTGCGGCACTGTAATGCCGTTGAGAGAGTCGGAATCCGGTTCCCGCCACGAGTGCGAACTCGAGGTCGGGGACCTGTACGGCAGGGGTGGCCTCGCCGCGGAGTTGCCGGACCGCTTCGATCGTCTTGGTCATTCCGCCGCGATTTCCCGGGTGGTTGTTCATCAACCCGCCACCGTCGGTGTTCACGGGCACTCGCCCGCCCGCCGCGGTGAGACCGAGGTTCTCGACATATCGCCCGCCCCGGCCCCGTTCGGCGAAGCCGAGATCTTCGAGCGCGAGCAGCACGGTGATGGTGAACGAGTCGTACAGGGACAGGTAGCCGATGTCTTGTGGCCCGAGCCCGGACTCCGCGTAGGCCTGCTCCCCGGCGCGCCGGTTGGCCGAGTAGGTCAGGTCGATCTGCCCGAGCATCGAATCCTTGTGCGCCTCACCGTAACCCCGCAGGATGGCTCCGCGCCTTCCGAGGTCCCGTGCGATGTCAGGGTGGACCACGACCAGCGCACCACCGCCGTCAGTCATCACGCAGCAGTCCATGACGTGCAGTGGATCGGCTACGAGGGGGGAGGCCAGCACCTGCTCGACGGTGACCGGCTCCTGGAGTTTCGCATTCGGGTTGTGTTTGGCGTGCTCGGACGCCGCCACCTTGATCCAGGCGAGTTGTTCGGACGTGGTGCCGAACTCGTGCATATGGCGTCGCGCCACCAGTGCGTAGTCGGCGACCGGACCGTAGCCGCCCCGAAATCCGTTGTTCTCGAAGCTCGCCACGGGGCCCGGAGGCAACGCCAGGGCTGCGCTCTTGGTACTTGCCTGACTGGGCAGTCCGGCCAGGCTGATCACCGCGACTCGGCAATGACCGGCAGCGATGGCGGCGGCAGCCTGTCCGATATAGGCGACATAGGTTGCGCCGCCGAGTTCGCCGGAGGCGGTCACGCGAGCTTCGATGCCGAGGTACTCCATCATGTCGACCGGGCCCAGGCCGGGAGTCGTTGCATCGCAGAAGAAGCCATCGACATCGGCGAGCGCCAGCCCCGCATCGGCGAGCGCACCGAGGATCACCTCGCGGTGGACCTGCGCGATGGTGTGGTCGGGGAGCTTTCGACCCGGATGCTCGTAGGCGCCGACGATGACTGCCGAACCGTTGAGTGAAGGGATCATGAGTGGACTCCGATCGGGGTCTCGACCAGGACGCCGTCATCGATCAGCGATTGGATGGTCGCGCGCGGTAGGGAGAGTTCGGCCGCCACCTGGCGGCTGTGCTGACCGAGGGTGGGCGCCGGTCGCACGCCGGCGCCGGTGCCGGCTGAGAAGCTGGCGGGGTACGGCGCGAGGCGCAGCGGCCCGGCCACGGGATGGTCGACTGATTCGAAGAAGTCGACGTCGGTCAGGTGCGGGTCGTCGAGCAGATCGTCGAGGGACCGGACCGGGATGACCGGGATGTCGGCACCGGCGAGTGCCTTTTCCCAATACGCCGACGGATGTTTCCGCAGTTCGTGATCGACGAGTGAGTAGAGCTCGTCGATGTGCTGCGTGCGGCCCGTGATCGTCCGGTAGCGGGGGTCGTCGGTGAGCTCTGGACGGCCGATGAGATCGAAGAAGGACAGCCACATCCGGTCGGTGTAGACGACCACGCCGAGGTAGCCGTCGCTGGTGGCGTATGGGCGCCGGAACGGTGACATGAGGCGCGGATAGCCCGTGTCGCCACGGGGTGGATCGTAGGTCCGGGCCCCCTGGTGGTCGAGAAGGTTGAACGCGGCCATCGTCTCGAACATCGGTACCGTGATGGCACACCCGCGACCCGTGCGTTCGCGACTGAACAGAGCGGCGAGAATCGAGTTCGCCGCCACCAACCCGACAGTCTTGTCGGCGATCGCCGACTTCACGTAGGTGGGCGGCCCCTCTGGTCCGCCCTGCACCGCGGCCATGCCGCTGACCGCTTGGATGACGTCGTCATAGGCGGCTGTTCCGTCATATCGCCCGCCCGCGCCGAAGCCGACGAGATTGGCGACGATACACCGCGGATTCCGGTCGAGAATCGCCTCGGTGCTGATCCCGAGGCGTTCCAGCGCACGGGGCCGCATGTTGGAGACGAAGACGTCGGCGGCCGCGACGAGTTCGAACAACAGGTCGCACCCGCGCTCTTTCTTCAGATCCACGGCAAGACTGCGTTTGCCATGGTTGGCGCTCAGGAAGATCGGCCCGAGGCCCGTCCCGTCGTGATCGAGGATGCCGCGAACCACATCCCCTTTGGGATCCTCCACCTTGACCACGTCGGCCCCCAGACGTGCGAGCTGCATGGTGCAGTACGGGCCCATGAACGTGGTCGTCAAGTCCACGATGCGCACGCCGGTGAGTAGGTCGGCAGAATGCGTAGCCACAGCGTGCTCCTATTCGTTGTCCTGCAGGCGTCGGTCGCCGAGCCCGAGCGGAATCGCGCCATACAGCGAGCGCAGCGCGACATCCATCTCGTCGGTGCGCAGCGCGCGCTCCTCCGACAGCGAGAACGCTTGTGTACCAAGGCTCCATCGTTCGTAGATGCGGAGTCGGTTGCCGTCCACGCGGATGATCTGGCCGGTGATCCAGCCGGCCTGCTCACTGGCCAGGTACGCCACCACGGGCGAACAGTTCTCGGGCGCGAACGTGTCGAATGCCCCTGGCTCGACCTCGGCGAGAAGCCCGCCGACCGCTTCGGTCATCCTGGTGCGCGCCACCGGCGACACTGCATTCACCGAGACGCCGTAACGTTGCAGCTCCATGGCCGCGACGACAGTGGCGCTGGCGATCGCGGACTTGGCTGCGCCATAAGCAAGCTGCCCGATGTTGCCGCGCATGCCGGAGCCGCTGGTGGTGTTGATGACTCGACCGGTGACCCGGTCGCCGGCTTTCGCACGCTCGCGCCAGTGACCGGCGGCGTGCCGCATGAGGTTGAAGGTGCCCTTCAGGTGGACGGCGATGACATCGTCGAAGTCGCGTTCTTCCATCGAGGTGATCATCTTGTCGCGGGTGATGCCGGCGTTGTTGATCACGGCGTGCACATCGCCGTGTGCAGCGACCACTGTTCGAACGAGGTCTCCGATGGCGTCGTAGTCGGTGACCGACAGTTCGGCGACCTCTGCCTTGCCGCCGATCTCGGCGATCTCACGAACAACAGAGTGTGCGGGTGTCTCGGCGTCTCGTGCCCCATCGAGTCCGACACCGGGGTCGACGATGACGACTGTTGCTCCCTGTGCGGCGAGCTCGAGAGAATGTGCGCGGCCCAGACCGCGGCCGCCGCCGGTCACGATCGCCACGCGGTCGTCGAGTAGTCCCATCAGATTCCTCCGGTGTACGAGTGTGTGGTGCGCGACGACGGGTCGATGGTGACGACCGCGCCGGGGTTGTCGAGCGGGTTCTCGACCACTTGGACGAGGTGCTCGGCGACCTCGGTGGCGGTCAGGGAGCCCTCGCGTGCATCGTTCGGGCCGTGTCCCCGCACCATCGCGGCGATCAACAGCTCGCGGATGTGAATACCGGACGTCTTTCCCTCCTTGTGCCAGGACCGCAGCAACGCTCGCTGTGCCGCCTGCGTCATCGACATGGGCCCCATGCCGGGGAACGTGAAGTCGGCCATGCCGCCGCCGGTGGCGAGGTAGACGGCACCGGGCGAGAGTCGGGGGATGAAGGTTCGTGCCGCGTTCACGTGCAGTCGCAGGTCACGTTCGAAGACATCGTTGATGATGTCGAAATCCAGCTCGGCGATTGGGCGCGGGTTCCAGGAGGCTGCGGTGGTCACCACCACGGCGTCCAGGGACGCTGCGGTGCACCGGTCTGCGAGAGCGTCTGTCTCGGTAGTGGATTCAACGCTGCAGGGTTGCGTGGTGACCTGTCCGGACGGGAGTGAGGCCGACAAGTCGTCGAGACGCTGCCCAGTGCGGGCGCTGAGGACGACGTCCCAGTTTCGTGAACAGAGGACTTCAGCGACGGCGCGCCCGACAGTTCCTGTGGCACCGATGAGTAGCGCTCTGGGCATTCGGATCGGATCCTCTTCTGTTGGTGGGCTGTAGCGATGTGAGAGCTGTAGGTGCGCGATCCCCGGACGGTCGGCGCGCGGTCAGGTTCGGGCGGCGAACTCCACGAGGAAGTTGCGGAAGGTCTCGTTGGTGGTGGATTCGGCTTGTGCCAAGGCCTCGACGTCGATGGAGTCGGCGAATCCCGCGTGGGTTGCCGTATCGACCGAGCGCTTGATGGCACTGCTGAGTTCGGCGCGCCGCGCGTATCGGGAGGCCAGCCGGAATGCTTCGGCGAGCGGGTCGTCGGCCCGGAGGTCCGACAGTCCGATCTCGTGAGCGTGGTCGGCCGCGATGATCGCTCCCTCGAGCAAGGCCGCCATCGCGCGGGACCGGCCGATGCGTTCGACCAACATCCAGGAGCACCCTCCACCGGGGTGCAGGCCGATCTCGGCGAAGGTGGGTCCGTAGCGAGCGCGCGGGCCGCCGACGATGATGTCGCAGGCGAGCGCGATGTTCAGACCTGCGCCGATCGCCGGCCCATGAACTGCCGCCATCGTGGGCACGGTCAGATCCCGGAGGCCGAGAAAGGACGCGTAGACGCCTTTGAGGTGGTCGCGGATCTCCTCTGTGGGTCGGGTGAGATCACCGAACATGCCGGTCAGGTCTGCGCCGGAGCAGAAACTGCGGCCGGCGCCGGTCACGACGACAGCGCCGACCGTCGACGCGTTGGCCGTGTCGTCGATCGCCTCTCGCAATTCGGCCAGGACGTCGAGGTCGAGCGCGTTGAGTCGCTCGGGTGCGTTCAGTGTGATGGTGCGGACTGGTCCGTCGTCGGCGACGAGTACAAGGGGCATGAGTCTCTTCCGTGGGCGCGGCGAATCCTGGCTGTAGTGTACTTGACTAAAGTGTCAAATGCCATCATATTGGAGCTATCAGCGACCCGCTTCGCCGGGAGGGTGCTGCACCGTTCTCGACGAATCTGGGCTATGTCAAGGGGCTGGCTCGCTGTAGCGGCATGGCGTCGCACACAGTTGTCACAAGTGTCAAGTTATTCTAGGCTGCTGAACCAGCGGCGTTGCGAGGACGTCGAGGTTTGGACGCGAGTAGGAGATGACCGCGATGACCATCAGTGACCACGAACTCGAGACGACCGCCCTCGACCGACGTGTGCATGCAGTTCTGCACTGCAACGTCAACACTCCGGTACTGGCCGAATCCGCCGACTTTCTGACCCGCCTCGGCCTGGTCGAGCGCATGCGGTCGGTCTCCGACGACACGGACGGCAGACCCCTCGGACTCGGCGAGCACACGTCGAGCATCACCGCATTTCACTACGACGGTCGCGGGCCGCGCTCCGCGCCGGCAATCGAGCTCGTCGGCTGGAGGGAGCCCCCCGTGGCCGCGCGGGAGGTCGCAATGAAGTCCCACACACTCGGGTTCGAGGCCATCGGTCTGCGTACGCCCCAGCCCGCAGCGTTGTCGCCGGGCGACACCGACATGACCGAGGTTGTGGTCCGGGGCCGACGAGTGGCCGCATGGATGGCGTCGGATCCCGCCGGTGGCCCCGTCGAGCTGATCCACGTCGATCCCAGTGCGGTCGTCGATGAGCCCGAGGGTGCCAAGTTCTCTCACGTCCGGCTGGTCAGCAGCGATCTCGAGCGCACTGCCGCATGGTGGCAGCAGCTCGGTTTCGAACCCGTCCCGAATGCACCGGCGGGGGCGCTGAGTCTCGTCGCGGCCGAGGATCCCACTTTCTCGATCGAATTCCGTCATGATCCCGGCGCGGTGAGGCCCGATTGGCATGCGAACACCGCCGGCCTCTATCGCATCGCGCTCGCGGTCGAGGATGTCGTGCGGGCCCACCACGCCCTTCTCGATCTGGGCGCGGACATCCCGGAACCGGTGTTCATCCCGATGGTCGATACGCCGACCGGTGGCTTCACCGTGCTGTTCCTGGCTGATCCCGACGGCGCGGTCGTCGAGCTCGTTTCCCGTCCGCGTAGCGAGGTGCGTAGACCCGCCCAACCCTGCTGACCCCCTTGTTGTTCCACGTTTGACCAGAGGAGACCCCGATGACCCAGACCAGTGCCGAGGCGACCGTGCCGGTGGCGCCCGACCTGTTCACCTGGCCGGCCGAGCGGCCCGCACTCATCGCCGCGAAAGGATCGGACGGAAAGCTGACGTTCCCCTACCGGAGTCACCGACTGGTGAACGGGGTCCGCGAGGAGCAGGAGCGTGTGGAGTTGCCGCGTCGAGGAACGCTCTGGACGTTCACCACTCAGGCATTCCGGCCCACCTCACCCCCGTACGCCGGCGATGACGATGCAAAGACCTTCCAGCCCTTCACCGTTGGCTACATCGAACTGCCCGGCGCCCTGCGCGTCCAAGCCCGGCTGACCGAGCCGGACCCGGAGAAACTCATGATCGGGCAGGAGATGGAATTGGTGATTCTCCCGTTCGCCAGGAATGCCCAGGGCACGCCGACCATGATGTACGCCTTCGCCCCTGTGACAAGTGAGGAAACCTCGGTATGAGCACTCCATCAGATATCGCGATCATCGGCGTCGGACTCCATCCGTTCGGCCGCTACCCCTCGAAGTCCGCACTCGAGATGGGCGAGGACGCCGTCATCGACGCGCTCGGCGACGCGGGTGCGAAATGGGAAGACGTCGACGTACTCTGGGCATCGAGCATGGAGGTCAAGAACCCGGAGGCCATCACCGGCCTGCTGGGAATGACCGGAATACCGGCACGTTCCACCTTCACCGGATGTGCATCGGGCGGCAACACTCTCGCGCAGGCGGCGAATGCGCTCCGTCTCGGCGATGCCAACCTCGCTGTGGCCGTCGGGCTCGACAAACATCCCCGCGGCGCGTTCTCCGACCACCCCTCGGTATCCGGGCTTCCGGAATGGTACGGCGAACTCGGTCTGTTCCTCACCACCCACTTCTTCGGTATGAAAGCCACGCGCTACCTGCACGACCACGACATCTCGGAGACAACCCTGGCCAAGGTGGCAGCGAAAGCGTTCGCCAATGGTTCGGTCAACCCGGTCGCGTGGCGTAACAAGAAGCTCGGCGTCGAGGAAATACTGGCCAGCCCGGTACTGAACTATCCACTGCGCCAATACATGTACTGCGGGCCCGACGAGGGTGCGGCGGCAGCGGTGCTCTGCCGCGCGGAGGATGCGCACAAATACACCGATACGCCGGTGTATTTGCGTGCGAGCACGTTGTTCTCGCGCCGTGACGGGGCGTTCGAACTGCTGATGCCATCGCTGCCGCTCGAATCCGAGGATTCTCCGACGGTGTACGCGTCCCGTGCCGCCTACGAGCAAGCGGGGATAGAGCCGGGGGATGTCGATGTGATTCAGCTGCAGGACACCGATGCGGCTTCCGAGATCATTCACATGGCGGAGAACGGGTTCTGCGCCGACGGAGATCAGGAGAAGCTGATCGCGGAAGGCGCCACCGAGATCGGCGGTCCGCTGCCGATCAACACCGACGGGGGCCTGCTCGCCAACGGCGAACCGGTGGGGGCTTCGGGTCTGCGCCAGATCTGGGAGCTCACGAACCAGCTGCGCGGACGGTGCGGGGACCGGCAGGTCGACGGCGCGACTGTCGCTTACGCCCAGCTGTACGGAGCCCCGGGTACCGCGGCCGTGACGATTCTGTCGACCTGACATGGGTGCGTGCAGCGTCAGGGCGGCGCGACAGCAGCTGTCGGCCGACCCCTGGCACACCCGCAGCGGCGAAGACTGGGCGGTAGCGGCCGCGGGGGTCGTCGGATGAATCGTCCCGCGATGCCGTCGGCGGTCGACGAGGACCAGGCGATGGGCGATCTCCGACGAGAGGTACGCGAGTTCATCTCGCAGGAGACCGCGGCCGGGCGGTTCGTCGGCCAGGTCGACAGTTGGCTCACCGGTTGGGACGAGGACTTCAGTCGTTCGCTGGCCGAGCGTGGCTGGTTGGGAATGACCATCCCGGTACACTACGGTGGCCGAGGTCAGAGCTTCCTCGAGCGGTTCGTGGTGACCGAGGAACTGCTCGCCGCCGGAGCCCCCCTCGCCGCCCACTGGATCGCGGACCGGCAGATCGCGCCGTCGCTGCTCAAGTACGGCACCGAGTTCCAGAAACACGCGTTGCTCCCCGGAATTGCTTCCGGTGAAACCTATTTCGCGATCGGAATGAGTGAGCCCGACTCCGGTTCCGACCTGGCCTCGGTCCGGACCCGTGCCACCCGTTGCGATGATGGTTGGCTGCTCCAAGGAGCGAAGGTCTGGACGTCCGGCGCGCACCGGGCGCACTACTTCATCGTCCTCGCGCGCACGGCTGCGGTGGACCCGGGGGACCGACACGGCGGGCTCAGCCAATTCATCGTTGATCTCCGCGCGCCGGGGGTGCGGATCCGGCCGATTCTCTCCCTCGACGGCAGGCACCACTTCAACGAGGTCTATCTCGACGAGGTTCACGTTCCCGACGAGTGGGTGTTCGGCACCATCGGCGCCGGTTGGGAGCAGGTGACATCGGAACTGGGCTACGAACGCAGTGGACCGGAGCGCTTTCTGAGTACGTTCCCGTTGCTGGCCGCCATGGCGCGAGCCGTCGCCGACAGGACGTTGGAAACGACTGCGCAACTGGGGCGTTCACTGGCACGAACGGCAGCGCTACACGAGTTCTCCGCTGCCATCGCCGATGGTCTCACACGCGGCGAGTCGGTGGACCTCGCCGCGGCCATCACGAAGATCCTTGGCACCACGCACGAGGGTGATATCGCTGAACTGGCCGGGTCGTACGGACTTGACGCTGGTTCGTCTCCACTCGGCGAGCCGGTGCGTGAGCTGACCGCCGACGCCCTTGCCCAGCGTTCGGGATTCACTCTGCGGGGCGGCACAAACGAAATCCTGCGGGGCGTGGTTGCCCGCGGTTGGGGGATGCGCTGATGACCTCGCTTCATCCGACGTCGAGACATACCGGCCGGGTCGACCCGGATGTGGCCGACCTCTTCGACAACGTGTTCGCCGACTGGCACTCGAGGCGTCCCGCGCCGGGCGTGGTTCTCGAACTCGACCGCGACCTGTGGGCGAGTTTGGATGAGCTCGGCTTGACCGACCTCGCCTCGGCGGACGACGCAGACGTGTGGACAGTCGCGGAACTGCTGCGAGCGGCTGCTCGATACGCGGTGCCGCTGCCTATCGCAGAGCATGACGCGTTGGCTGGGCTGCTCGCCACAAGGGCGGGAATCAGCTGTGGATCCGGGATAAGAACCATAGCGCGCCTTGATGTTTACGGCACCGACCGTGCCGTGCCGTGGGCGAGCCAGGTGGATCGGATACTGGTGCTGAGGCCTTCGGGTGACGCGGCCTTCGATGCGTGGCAGATCGCCGACATCCCGGTGTCCTCATGTCGGCTCGAGTCCGCCTCCGATCTGGCCGGCCGGCCGCGGGATCGGTTGACGATGACAGCATCGGCAGGCGTGGGGACGCTCATCGGTGCCGATCTGGCCAGGGAGTTCTTTCTTCGTGCCGCTTTGATGCGCGCGGTACAGGCCACCGGAGCGTTGGACCGGATCATCGACCTGTGCGTCCGGCACGTCACCGAGCGACGCCAGTTCGGCCGGCCGCTCGCGCGTTTCCAGGCCGTCCAACATCTGGTCGCCGACGCTGCGGCAGAGTCGGCCCTCGCCCACATCGCCACGGATGCCGCCCTCACCTCACTTGCCTCACTCGGCCGATCGGGCGCGAGCCTGGACGAACTGGAGCGTGCGGTTGCGATCGCCCGCTCTGTTCTCGGCACAGCGTCGGGCGTCGTTGTTCGTAATGCGCATCAGGTACATGGTGCGATCGGTACGACACTCGAGCATCCGCTCCGTGGATTGACCCAACCGGTGCTGTCGTGGCGCAACGACTACGGCACAACGCGTGATTGGGACCTACGGGTCTGCCAACTCGTCCCGGGTGAAGGCGATGGTGCCTGGGCGGCTCTGGTCGGCAAGTGACTCCGGCCGGCCACCCCTGAGGGGAGGCCGGCCCGGCCGAACCGCCTCAGGACTGTCGCGACTCGCGAGGGAGGCCGAGAGCACGTTCGGCGATGATGTTGCGTTGGATCTCCGACGTGCCCGCATACACGGTGCCCGCCAACGAATTCTGCAGGTGAATCGACAACCAGGACGCAGAGGTGTTCGGCGCTCCCGGATCGTCGGCGCGGAACCAGCGCATGGGCGGGTCGCCAACCCAGTACAGGGCGTCCTGTCCGAGAACGTCGACCGCGATCGAGGACAGCCGTTGATGGTATTCACTCCAGTACAGCTTGGAGACCGACGCCGCGGGCCCCAGGGATCCGTCCCGGATGTAGGCATCGAGTATCCGGTCACCCATCGCCTTCATCGCGCTCAGTTCGGTGTACGAGCGGGTGATCCGCGCGCGAATGGCCGGGTCGCGATCGGCGCCGCGCTCGCGGACCAGCGCCAGGACACGCGCGAACTCGTGCGCAAACAGGACCGGATTCACCGCGGCCTCTTCGCCCCGCTCATGTGTCAGAAGGGAATTGGCCACGGCCCAGCCATCGTTGACAGATCCGACCACGTTCGCCGCCGGGGTCACCGCGTCGGTGAAGAACACCTCGCAGAAGTCGCTGGCGCCGGACAGCATGGTGATCGGACGCACCTCTACACCCGGCTGTGTCATGGGCATGATGAGCATGGTGATGCCCTTGGTCCGCGCGGCAGCGGGATCCGTACGCGCGAGCAAGAACATCCAGTTGGCGTTGGCGGCATTGGACGTCCAGATCTTCTGGCCGTCGATATGCCACTCGTCGCCGCGCAGCGCCGCGCGGGTGCGCAGACTCGAGAGGTCCGATCCGGACTCCGGCTCGGAGTATCCCTGGCACCAGACATCGTCGCCGGAGATGATCCGTGGGAGGATCTGTGCCTTCTGCGTGTCGGTGCCCCACTTGTTGATGGTGTTGCCCAGCATCTTGATCGAGACCGTGTCGCCGGGTGTGCCGACCGGAACCTTCGCGCGGGAGAACTCCTCGACCACGACAAGATGGTCGACCTTGCCGAGCCCGCGACCGCCGTATTCCTCTGGCCAGGTGACTGCCAGGTATCCGCGGGACCCGGCGAGTTTGCGCCACGAAGCGACAAAGCCTTCACGTTCGCCGGCCGGAAGCGCGCCGACGCCCTGCCAATCGGTGGGGAGTTCGTCACGCAGGAACTCGATCACCTCATCACGGAAGCCTGGTGTCTCCCCGGGACGGGTAGTCGTCATCGATTATCTCCTAGCGGTTCGAGCTGATCTTTTCACGCTGTCAGTCAGATGAAATCAATGATATAAGTCAATTGTAGAAATAAGAAGAGGTGACCATAAATGGAACTGATGTCGGACCAAGAGCAGGTGGAGTTCCGCACGATGATTCGCGATGGGCTCGCGCGCGTCGCCCCGGTCGAGACCACCCGACACCTGGTGACCGAAGGTCGTCGTGGCGATGAGCAGTTGCGCGACCGGCTTGTCGAATTGGGATTGCCGGGGCTCGTGATCGCCGAGGAACGTGGGGGGGCCGGTGCCGGTGCGACGGCGTTGGGAATCCTCCTGGAGGAGGCTGGGCGAGTACTGTTGCCCACTGCGTACCTGTCGTCGGCGACAGTCGCTCCGTTTCTGTTGCGGCACGACGACTCCGGGCGGGCTGCCGATGTCATCGCCGGCGTGGCCGCGGGAGTCGATCGGGTGGCCTTTGCTGACGTCGACGTGCGCGGCGCGGCGCGCACCGAGCTCGAGGACGGTCCGGGGGGTCCCACGGTGACCGGAAGCAAGGCTGCCGTCATCGACGGGGACCTCGCGACAGATCTTCTCGTCACGGCCACCCGAGGCGGTGAGTCGGTCGTCGTCCTGGTTGATGCTCATTCGCCGGGACTGGTGATCGAGGAACTTCCTTGCCTCGATGAGACGCGACCGGTGGTACAGATGCGGTTCGACCACGTGTCGGGGGAACCACTGAAGATCGCCGAGGTGGATCGGGTGCTCGACGACGCCCGAGCGCTGCTCCGACTCTCGCTGGCTGCGGAGGCTTCGGGGCAGATCGCCGCCTGCCTCGACCTTTCGGTGGAGTACGCCAAGAGCCGCAGGCAATTCGGCCGTGCCATCGGCGGCTTCCAGGCGATCAAGCATCGTTGCGCCGACATGTTCGTGGCAGCTCAGGCCGCCTCCGCCTCGGTGGCAGCGGCTTTCGCAGCGTGGGACGAGCAGCCCGAGCAACGCGGGCTGATCGCCGAGGCGGCGACGGCCTACTGTCTGCAAGCGGGCTTCGACGCGGCGGCGTCGACCATGCAGATCCACGGCGGCGTCGCGTTCACCGCGGAGGCGTTGCCGCAGCTCTTCCTCAAGAGGGCGAAAGCCACGCAGCTGCTGGCGGGCGGGATGGATGCCGAGGTCGCGCGGCTGGCCGACCTCGTCTTCGACGAGGGCCGCGACCCGCTCGAGCCGATCCTCGGTGCGGCTTCCTGACATCGAATCCGGCCGGCGCACATGGACGCCGTGGCGACCACCGCATCATCTCCACAACGCGTGGGAGTTTGGTGCGGTGGTCGTTTCTCGCTGGCGGCGACCGGCGGTCAGCGACACGGCGAATCCGAGATCGGGAGACCCGGGCACCATGAGAACGCTGTGACCGAGCGAGCTTCACTGCGAAATCGACATTGCCACGTCGAATCAACCCGATCGGATCCTCTCGATAAAGAATGGGTCGAGTCGATTTGGGAAAATCAATAACCGCACACTTTTGGCTATTTATGGGACGTGAATACTCTCACCGGGAAATGGATCTGCGTCCGCGATTGATATGTGTGATCGCATTCAACCCGCGCTGTTCGATAATTGTTCGGTGAGAATGTCACGGCCGCGAGATCCTTCGAAGAATGTTACACACCGATCTGATCGAGTAGTCGCTCGTGATAAACCGACGGGCCCCCGAACATCAACTGGTCAGCCTTGGCTCGCCGGAAGTAGAGGTGTGCCGGGTGCTCCCAGGTGAATCCGATCCCTCCGTGCACTTGAATGGTCTCCGCGGCCACGAACATGAACGCGTCCGAACACACCGAATGCGCCACGGCAGCTGCCTCGGCCGGTAGCGGCGCGTCGTCGTGACCATCGGCCGCACGTAGCGCCTCGGTCGCGGCGGCGTCGGCAAGAGCGACCCGCGCGAACATGTCCGCGAGTTTGTGTTTCACCGCTTGGAACGAACCGATCTTGCGGCCGAACTGCTCACGCTCCTTGGCGTAGGCCACACTCATCGTCAGACACGTCCTGGCGGCGCCGACCTGCTCAGCGGCGAGGGCAGCAGTGGACCGGTCGAGTACTGCGGCCAGGATTCGCGATGCATCGCCCTGTGCACCGACGAGGACCGCGGGTGTTCGGTCGAAGGACAATCGCGAGATCGGCCGGGTGATGTCGAGAGTTCGAAGCGGTGTCTGCGAGAATCCGGCTGCCCCTGCCTCGACGGCGAACAGCGACGGCCCGGCTGGCGTCGTCGCGGCGACCAGGATGAGGTCGGCGTCCCCATCGGGCACCAAGGCCTTCTGGCCGGTGATGACCCAACCCGAACCGTCCGCCTCACCGGCTACAGCGAAACCCTCTGTGCGCCATAAGCCGTCGCACTCGACCACGGCCAGAGTGGCGATGGTGGATCCGTCCGCGATGCGCGGTAGGTGCGTGGCCTGGGCCGCGCTGTCACCCGATGCCAGTAGAGCGCTACCGGCGACGACGACAGATGACAGGAAAGGACCGGGCATCAGTGCGGCGCCCATCTCCGCCAGGACCACGCCGAGTTCGGTCAGCCCGAAACCGTCTCCGCCGAACTCTTTCGGCATCGCCAGCGCGTGTACTCCGATGTCGCTCGCCAACAGCCGCCAGAGCGAATCATCGAAGCCCCGCTCGGTCTGCACCGCAGCCCGGACCGCCGAGTCGTCACAGCGTTCGGCGAGGATGTCGCGCACCGTTGAACGCAGATCCTGGAGTTCCTCGGCACTGATGCTGTGCTCGCTCATGACGGTTCCTTCGGTAGCCCCAGGACCCGCTCGCCCAGGATGTTCTTCATGATCTCCTCGGTGCCGCCGAGGATGCGGAATGCCGGGGTGGAGAGCAGGAGTTCGTTCCATGAGAACGTTCCCCACTCACCGGTATCGGCGGTCAGCTTCGGTCCGACGAGCTCGGCAGCAAAATGTGCTACGCGCGTGAGGTTCTGGGCCCACAGCATTTTGGAGACGGATGCCTCCGGGCCTGGCTCGGCACCTGCACGGAGCTTGCGAAGCGTCTGGCGGTTGAGATACTCCGCAGCGGTGAGATCGGCGGTGATCTCCGCAAGCCGACGGCGTGCGGCGCCGTCGGTGCGGTGTCCGGTCGCGCGGAGCAGGGAAGCCAGGAAGCCGTCGGACAGGACCCTGGCCACACCGGTCGACGAACTCTCGCCACCGACGCTGGCACGTTCGTTCATCAGGGTGGTCAACGCGACCCGCCATCCGCCGTTGACCTCGCCGAGACGATGACTGTCGGGGACGCGGACATCGGTCAGGAAGACCTCGTTGAACTCGGCGCCGCCACTCATCTGGCGCAGCGGACGCACCTCGACGCCCGGTGACGACATGTCGACCAGAAACGCCGTGATTCCTTTGTGTTTGGGAGCATCAGAATCGGTGCGGCACAGAGCCATCCCGAGTTGGGCGTGGTGGGCGACCGACGTCCAGACTTTCTGTCCCCGCAGTACCCAGCCGTCGTCGATGCGCTCGGCTCTGGTGCGCACGCCGGCCAGATCGGAACCGGCGCCGGGCTCACTGAACAGTTGGCACGCGATCGCATCGCCGCGATACATCGCCGGGAGGTAGCGCTCCTTGATGTCATCGCGGGCGTGGGTCAGGATGGTCGGACCGATCATGCCGAGGCCGATGAGCGAGAGCACGCCGGTGTCGGCCACCGCGTATCCGGCTTCGATCTGGTCATAGATGAGTTCGTGGACGGGAGTGAGCGCGCGGCCGCCGTATGTGAGTGGCCCCGTGATCCATCCGAAGCCGTTCTCGTAGCGCGTTCGTTGCCACCGGCGGGCCGCGTCGACGTTCATGCGTTCTACTTCCGGGGGATCGTCGGAGAAGTAGCCGGTGTGGTCGTCGCCCTCACCCCAGGACAGCGCGGTGGGGGAGCGTCGATCGGCGTGACGGTCCAGGAAGGTGCGTGCCTCATCAACGAACTGAGTGAGAGATTCGGGTGTCACGTCCGCAGGCGCGCTCATGGTGGTCATGTGTCCTCCCGGTTCACTGGTCAGATTTCGACGATCGGCAGCGGAAGCTGCGCTCCGGACACGAGGTCGTGGCCGAGTTGTCGGGCGAGATGGTGATGGGAACCCATCAGCGAGTCGAGTGCGGCGGCACGTGTGACAGCGCGGTGCACGTCGCTCTCGAGGGTGAGACCCATCGCACCGTGCACTTGGATGGCGTGCCGCATCACGAGTGCGTGGGTCGCGCCGGCCCGGTGTTTGGCGACGCGCGCTGCCAGCGGTGCGAGCGCGGGGTCGGCGTCTTGAGCCCCGGTCAGAGTGGCCCGGGTGAGTTCCACTGCCGCATGCGATTCGGCGAGTGCATGTCGCACGACCTGGAAGGTGGCGAGCGGCCTTCCGTACTGTTCGCGCGCAGTCGTGTGCCGGACGCACATCTCGAGCGCGGTCTCACATGCGCCGATGATCTCTGCGGTGAGCGCCAGTCGCACCGCGGCCACAGCCGCTGCGACAGCGTCCGGTTCGAGTTCGAGGGGTACAGATGGGACTTCGGCGCGATCGAGAACCTGCCAGCTCCCACCAGGGTCGAATCCCGACGAGCTCCGCACGTGCGTGCCGGCGTCGGCCGCCGTCGCCACAGCGGCGCGGTCGACGTCGAGGAGCACGATGGTGTCGACGTCTTCCACGGCACCGAGGAGGATGTCACCGTAGGCCACGGCGGTTCTGTCAACGGTGAACCCCTCATCGAGGGCTGCGAGGGCGACCTCATCGAGCAACCTGCTGGCCGCCAGGGCCCGGCCCTGTGCGCCGAAGAGCAGTGTTTGCGCGGTTACCGGGTCGGCCTCGACGACCTCCGACCAGCCCAGCTCGCCGAGTGCGTCGGTGATGGCGGAGGGTTCGCCGACAAAGACCTGTTCCAACGATGCGCGAATGGTCGCCGTGGTCTCGGCGTCGAGAACACTCATCCGACAGTCTCTTTCGGTAGTCCGAGCACGTGGTCAGCGAGGATGGTGCGCTGCACCTCCGCCGACCCACCGAGAATCGTGGCCGATCGGCTGTACCACCATTCGTCGCGCCATTCGTTCATCTCGGCCGAATCGCCGAACAGGAAGTCGGTGCCGTGGAGGTCGGCGGCGAGGTCGTACAGTCCGATCTCCACGCGCGCGAGTGCGATCTTGTCGATGCTCGCCTCCGGACCGACGGGAGCTCCGTCGGCGAGCCTGCGCAGAGTCGCTGCGCTGCGGGCACGCAACGTGACCAGGTCGGCGTACAGGGCTCCGATCCGCGAGACGAGGCCGTCGGCCTGCGAGTTCTGCTTGGCAGCGTCGACAAGTGCGCGGAACCGTCCGAAAGCGGCCGCGGCCGACTGCCATGCGTAGACCGACCTCTCGAACTGCAGCAGGTAGGTTGCCACAGCCCAACCACCGTTCTCCGTGCCCACCAGGCGATCAACGCCGACGCGTACCTCGTCGAAGTACACCTCGGCCAGTTTGTTGCGACCACTCGCGATGGCGATCGGGCGGACCGTGACGCCGGGGAGGTCACGGTCGATCACGATCATCGACAACCCGCGGTGGCGAGACTCGGGGGTGCCGGTCCGCACCAGGCAGACGTATCGGGAGGCGGTGTCGCCGTGACTTGTCCAGAGCTTCTGCCCCGAGACGACATAGTGGTCGCCGTCGCGGACGGCACGGGTGCGCAGTGACGCGAGGTCGCTACCCGCTTCGGGCTCGGAGAACCCTTGGCCCCACCATTCGGCACCCGCGAGCGCGCGAGGGAGCAGATCGGCAGCGAGCGCCGGTGCGAACTTCACCAACGGTGGTCCGAGGGTTTCGAGCAGCAGCGTGGGTTGCGGGATCGCGAGGCCGGCCGCTGCCAGCTCCTCGTAGAGCACCGCGCGATGACGCACGTCGCCGCCGAGGCCGCCGACCTCCGCGGGCCAGCCGAAACGATTCCAGCCCGATCCGTTGAGCTCTGCCATCAGCTGGGCGTCGGCGGCGATCTGTTCTTCTTCGGTCGCGTAGCGGGTGTTGCGCCATCGCGCGTATCGGTCGGACTCGTCGGGTGATGTGGGCACTGCGAGCTCGGCGTGCAACTGCTTCGCGAACTCGCGATGATCCGCAGCCTGTCCCGCGACGTTCGACGGGTTCATGAGGATGCGGCCGCACGCGACCGGCTGCGCGCGAGGAACTTGTTGACGATCTCGTGATGTTCGGGTGTATCGAACGAGGCGTACTCCTCGGCGAGTGCATATTCGATGACCCCGGCGACGGCCCGCTTCATGTGGATGTTCAGCGCGCGCTTCGTGCTCTGGACGGCATGTGCCGGCTGTGCCGCGATCCTCTCCGCGAGGGCGATGGCCTCGGTCAGCACGTCGCCGTCGGCCACGACCCGGTTCGCGAGGCCGATCTCAACTGCCTGCTGTGCCGGGATTCGTGCGCTGGTCAACAGGTATTCTTTTGCGCGCAGCATACTCATCAGCAACGGCCATGTCGGGGCACCGCCGTCGGCTGCCGTGAGACCCACCCCGACGTGCGGGTCGGACAGGTATGCCGACTCGGCGATGAGGACGATGTCGCTG
Source organism: Gordonia rubripertincta (assembly GCF_038024875.1). Lineage (NCBI taxonomy): Bacteria > Bacillati > Actinomycetota > Actinomycetes > Mycobacteriales > Gordoniaceae > Gordonia > Gordonia rubripertincta. The sequence goes on along the minus strand of NZ_CP136136.1, from coordinate 3,808,204 downwards.
CAGGCCGCCAGACTGGCGCCGAGACCCACCGCCGGGCCGTTGATCGCCGCCACGATCGGCAGGGGGCATTCCAACATCTCCCGAACCAGCTTGCCCGCACTGTCGATCTCTCTGCGCCGCATGGATTTGTCGTCCCACAGTTCGACGAAGTGATCGAAGTCGCCGCCGGCGCTGAACGCCTTTCCGGCACCCGTCAGCACCACTGCGCGAGCGTCCGGATCTTCTGCCAGGTACTGCCATACGGCGACGAGTGCGTCGTGCAGGGTCTCGCTGGTGGCGTTCATCGCTTCCGGACGGTTGAGGGTCACGATGCGCAGGGCGCCCCGTGACTCGATCAGAAGTTCGGAGCAAGCAGGATTCTGCATCGTTCTCTCCTCGGTTGCCCATTGCGTTGGGACGTCGGTGCCGGCGTGAGACGGCGGTGGTCGCTCCATTCGACAGCTAGTTGACGAACTTGTCAAGAAAAGCCTATCGTTCCTGCAGTCGATGGTGGGCTGGTTCGGACCGTCTGATCTGAGTGCCCCCGCACGCCGAGTGAAGGAGAACGCATGTCCAATCTGCTCGATCCCGGGAACGAACCGGCGCATGCGATCGTCTACCGCGGCGTATCCGCGCTCAAGGCGTCAGTGGGGCAGAAGCTGGGACCGACCGACTGGTTGCTCGTCGACCAGTCGCGGATCGACTCGTTCGCCGATGACACCGAGGATCATCAGTGGATCCACGTCGACCCGGACCGCGCAGCAGACGGACCTTTCGGGGGCACCATCGCCCACGGGTTCTTGACACTTTCGTTGGTGCCCCATTTCATCAATCAGCTCCGACGAGTCGAGGGCGTGGCGATGGGTGTCAACTACGGCCTCGATCGCGTTCGGTTCCCGTCGCCCCTGCGCGCGGGGAGCCGTATCCGGGCAACGACGGAGACGATCACGGTCGACGAGGTGGGGCCGGGGATCGTACAGGTCGTCACGCGGACGGTCATCGAGGCCGAGGGGGCGCCCAAGCCGGTGTGTGTGGCCGATCTGGTCGCGCGGTATCACGGGGAGGACGTCGAATGAACCACAGTTGGCCTTGGATGCTCGACACCGACTCGATCGACGAGTTGGTCGCAAAACGGTCGGCGGCGACTCCCGCGGCGGCGGCGTTCCTCGATGAGCATGGCGCGACGGTGACGTTCGGCGAACTCGACGTCGTGGTCGGAAGGGTTGCGGCAGCCCTGAGTGACCGGGGCATCGGTTCCGGGACACGAGTCGCGTGGCAGCTGCCCACCCGGATCTCGACCGCGGTCACGATGCTCGCGCTGCGGCGCCTGGGTGCCGTTCAGGCGCCGATCATCACTCAGTATCGCGACAAGGAGGTCACCGCGGCCCTGCGCACGTTCGGCGCGGACGTTGTGCTGGTGCCGGGCACGTGGGGTGGCCATGACTACAGCGCGATGGTCCGTCGCCTGGACCTCGTCACGGCTCCGGAGCTGATCGAAGTCGGACATGCGCCGATGGAGGCGGAACCGGTCGACGTCGCGCCTTCCCGCGACGCCGACGATGTCGTCTGGGTCTACTTCACCTCGGGATCGACAGGCGCACCGAAGGGGGCACGGCACAGTGATGCGACCCTGTTGGCAACCGGATTGGCCTTCGGCGGGCAGGGTCGGCTCGGGGAGCGCCCCGGCGAGGTCGCCGCGATGGGCTTCCCGATAGCGCATGTCGGTGGCATCGAATACATCATCGCCTCGCTGGCCGGGGGATACCCCTTGCTACTGCTCGAGACGTTTGTGCCCGACCGTGCGGTCGAGTTGTTCGGAAAGTACTCCGTGACGACCACCGGCGGCGCGCCGCCCTTCTACCAAGCGCTGGTCGCACAGGCCCGCGCCGCGGCGCCGGAGAAACTGCTGCCGGCGCTACGGAGCCTGAAGGGCGGAGGCGCGCCCTGTTCGGTCGAGCTCTTCGACGAGGTTACCGACATCCTCGGTGTGGCCCTGGCCCACGACTACGGGATGACCGAGGTGCCCATGCTCGCCGTCGCCGACCCACAGGATCTGCCGCAGATCCGTGCCCGGACCGACGGACGGCCGATCCCGGGCAACGAGGTCAGAATCGTCGACCTGGAGGGCAATCTGTGCGCGTCGCTCACGCAGGGTGAGGTTCAGGTGTCGGGACGGGGGGTCTGCCACGGTTACACCGATGCCGACGAGACCGCGAAGGCATTCACCGCCGATGGTTGGTTCCGCACCGGCGACATCGGCGTGATGCACCCGACAGGCCACATCGAGGTCGTCGGCCGGCTCAAGGACATGATCATCCGCAAGGGCGAGAACATTGCGCCGGTCGAGGTCGAGACGGCGCTCATGACGCACCCGGCGGTTGCAGAGGTGGCGGTCATCGGCTTGCCCGACCCGGAACGTGGCGAAATCGTCTGTGCGGTCATCAGCATCGCTGCGGGGGCCGAGGCTCCATCCCGCGCCCAATTGCGGGACCACCTACTCGGCTGGGGCCTGATGCCGCAGAAGATCCCGGAGCGCGTCGAGATCGTGGCGCAACTGCCTCGCACCGGGCTCGCCAAGGTCGCCAAGGCCGAGCTCAAGCTGCGCTACACACCAACCGAAGCGCTCTGAGGTTCGGTGATCGTGCCCATGATCATGTGGGCGATCGCCGCGACGACCTCCTGACTGTCGATGGGCAGGTGGCGGACATGGATCTGATTCCATGTCCGCTCCACCATCGACACGATGCTCAGTCCGAGCGCCTCCGGTGCGTCGGTCGGTGTCATCTGACGGCTTCGTAACGCGATACCCACCAGGAACGCTGTGCGCATCTGCAATCTGTTGGCAGTGGCGCGGAACTCTTCGTCGGTCGGGCCGGACTCGCTGAGCGCGTTCATGAACGCGCCGTGTTGATCCATGAAATCGAAGTAGGACTGCACCCATCCGCGGACATCGTCGTAGCGGGTGGGACGGGGAAGTTCATCCAGTGCACTGACAACTGCCAGACAGTCCCGATAGGTGGTGCGGCCGAGGACCTCAACCACGTCCATCTTGCTCTTGAAGTAGGTGTAGAACCCTGCCCGCGATGCACCGCACTCGTCGGTGATGTTGTTGATCCGTGTGCCGGCGTAGCCCCGCTCGAGGAACAGTTTGCGGGCGGCATCGAGAATGGCCTCGCGCGCCTTCAACGCGCGAGGGCCGAGGTCGGCCAGTTCCTCGTCCGCAGTGGGCGTCGACGACTCGTTGCTCGCGCTTGTTTCCAAGGTCATCGGTGGTCCTCCTTGTGTCTTGGGATCGTCGCCGTCCGCGCAAGTGTCGCGCCGCGAGTCCATGGTAGCCAGCTACTTGACATCTCGTTCCGGCCATCTCATGCCCGTGTTATGTGTACCTGAACGGGTACTTTCCCCTCAAGTCCGAGACCCTAGCACGCAATAGTTGACACTTGTGTCAAACTAGCGTTATGTTCTGTCCAGCAGCTCATCAACTCTGCGCTCGCTTCTGAAAGGGGAACCCCATGACCCAGTTCACCGACGCACCGATCTTCGATGCGGATCAGCACATGTACGAGACGCCGGACGCACTCACGAAGTACCTGCCTGACAAGTACAAGTCGGCAGTGAGTTTTGTGCAGGTCGGCCATCAGACACGGATCTCCATCCTCGGGAAGATCCGTGATTACATCCCGAACCCGACATTCGACAAGGTGGCGGCGCCGGGCGCCTGGGAAGCCTTCTTCGCGGCCGAGAATCACGAAGGCAAGACCCTGACGCAGATGGCCAGGGAGCGTGTCATGGAGTCGATCCCGGCGTTCCGGGCACCGGAGCCGCGTATTGCGGCGCTGGACAACCAGTCTGTGCAAGAAGCGCTCATCTACCCGACGTTGGCCAACCTCGTCGAGCACTCGGCGTCAGAGGATCCCGAGCTGTGCTCCGCGATGATCCACGCACTCAATCGGTGGATGCTCGAAACATGGGGGTTCACCCACGAGAACCGCCTTTTCATGACTCCGGTCATCAACCTCGGCCTCCTCGACGAAGGCATGCGTGAGCTCGAGTACGTGTTGGAGAACGGCGCCAAGGCCATCTTGATCAAGCCGGCTCCCGTCCGGAACTGGAAGGAGTGGCGCAGTCCCTCGCTCCCCGAGTTCGACCCGTTCTGGCGTGAGGTCGAGGCCGCCGGGCTGCCGGTCGTTCTGCACGCGAGCCAGCCTCCGCTCGACGACTACATCAACAAGTGGGAGCCGCCCAACTCGCAGGTGTTCACGGAGATGAGTGCGTTTCGGTGGATTGCGCTCGGTCACCGCGAGATCACCGACATGATCACCGCGCTGATCACGCACGGGACATTCACGCGATTTCCCAAGTTGCGCGTTGCCAGCATCGAGAACGGATCTGCTTGGCTGCACCCGTTGTTCCACGATTACGAGGACTTCTACAAGAAGATGCCGCAGGCGTTCCCGGAGCACCCCAATCGATGTGTTCCGGCGCAACATCTGGGTGAGCCCGTTCTGGGAGGGCTCTGTCGCCGACGTGGTCGAGACCGTCGGCTGGGATCGGGTGATGTTCGGTTCGGACTTCCCGCATCCCGAGGGGCTCCAAGAGCCCACCGGTTACTGGCGGTACGCCGAGGGAATGGACGAGAAGCGCACGTATGATTTCATGGGCGACAACGCGCGTCGCTTCCTAGGCCTGCCGGTTCGTAACCCAGCTGAACTCGCCGCCGTGTGAGTCGCCACGCGTGATCCCGGCACTGTGTGGGACCGATGCAGCGTCCCGGGAAGCGGATCGCCGTCAGGGCGATGAGCTTCCCGGGACGCTGCATCTGGCCGGGTCTGTGGGTTCAGCCCACCTGTCGTGTCTGTGTTCCCGGTATGTTTCACATCGGCATCGGCATCGGCATCGGCATCGGCTGAGCCTGCCGTCATGCCTCGCTGCCGGCCGCGGTCATCTCCGCGCCCGGCGCGCGTGTGTCAGCGGTACCCGTTGGGTGATTGCTGACCTGCGACGGTGGGTAGAACTGCTTGGCCCAGCGGCGCATGCGCCGGAAACCGCGCCCTTCTACGCCGGCCAGGGTGGGCGGGTCCAGAAAGATCTGGTTGTCCCAGATGTTGATGTCATCGGGTAATGCGCGTTGTGCCTCGTCGAGTCGGCGTCGGTAGGAGCCGTCCTCGATGTCGTTGTCTTTGCGCTCGATCCAGTACGTGGCAAACAGTTCGGTCTTCCCGTCCTCGACGGGAGTGGGGTTGATGGTGATGATGCGTACGCCTGCCGCGGTTTGTTCGATGTTGGTGCTGCTGCCCATCCCGGCCCAATACAGGACCAGGGTGTTGTGGCTGTCGTCGCGCAGATTGCCGTCTGCATCGTTGGGGTGCTTTATCCAGCCGCTGCCGAAACCGACCCGGGCCCACCAGGTGGGTCCCTGGACACGTTCTTCGAGGACGACCGGGGCGACGGGGGTGCTGTGTACGAAACGAAAGTGCTGGGGGTCCACCGCGTTCTCGGTGACCATCTGTGGATGTGCGCGCAGATTCGGATAGTGTGCGCGGCCGGCGGGCCACGCGGGGTGGAAGTCCATGCCTTTGGTGTGATCTGCCAGGGAGAAGACGTCGGGAACGTCGAAAAACGGTTCACGGCCCGCGTGATCGTTCCAGACGTAGATGGATTCGTTTCGTTCGATCACCGGCCAGGTGCCCAGCCGGCGAGCCCTACTCGGTCGATCCTGATAGGGGATCGAGGCATTCTCGCCGTCGACGTTCCACACCCATCCGTGAAATGGGCACTGTATCCCGTCGTCGACCACCTTGCCGCCATGGGCAAGGCTGCCTCCCAGGTGTCGGCAGTGCCGGTCATTGACGCGCACAACGCCATCACGGCCACGGTAGGCGACCAGGTCTCGGCCGAAGTATCTCAGCGGCACCACGTGCTCGGGCCCGATATCCCCCGACCACGCAACCTGAAACCATCCGGTGATGTCCAGGCTCAATCCGTGTAACTCCATGGAATCCTCCTTTGCCTCGGCCGATTCGACCGAGCACTGCGTGGTGCCTTCGGGCGAGTCCGCGGGCTGGTGGCCATCATTCGGTGGCGAACGCCCGTCGGTCCGGTTGCAGTTGACCGTAACAATATTTTGACGGTACTGTCAAAAAAATTGGCTCGGTGAGAAGGATTGCCATGCATGCTCATTCGCCCAGCGAACACGATCTGCCGATGGTCGTGGCCGACAAGGAGACGATCGCGGACGGTATCGTTCGTCTGGAACTTCGCGCGTGTGACGGCCACGATCTGCCGTCGTGGACCCCGGGATCGCACATCGACGTCACCGTGGGGGCCGATGTGATCCGGCAATACTCGCTCTGCGGCGATCCCGGCGATCGGACGACATATGAGATCGCGGTGCTGAAGAAACACCAGGGTCGCGGTGGCTCCGCCTACGTTCACGACCGACTGGAGGTGGGTGAACGGCTGCGCGTGAAGGGACCGCGAAATCACTTCGCACTCGTGGCGGCGCCATCATATGTGTTCATCGCCGGCGGCATCGGGATCACCCCGATCCGTGCGATGATCCGCTCCGTCGGGTCCGGGAGTGCGCGGTGGAGTTTGACCTATGGCGGCCGCAGCAGGTCGTCGATGGCATTCCGTGAGGAACTCGTGGCGGTTCACGGCGACCGGGTGCGTCTTCGGCCCCAGGACGAGTTCGGCCCGATCGACATCGGGGAGGTTCTCGCCGAACTCGATGACCCGCAGGCATCGGTCGTCTACTGTTGCGGACCGGCGCCGCTGCTGGAAGCCGTGACGGTCGCCTGCGGCGCCCGGGGGATCGGCGTCCACGTCGAGAGGTTCATGCCGAGGGCCGCGCCGAAGGGCTCGGAGGATGAGGCATTCGAGCTCGAACTCGCGCGGTCGGGCCGTACCATCAACGTGCCCGCGGATCGCACCATCGTCGCAGCATTGGAAGCGGTCGGCGTTACGATTCCCACGTCGTGCGAGGAGGGCATCTGCGGTACGTGCGAGACCGCGGTGCTCGGGGGTCTGCCCGAACACCGCGACTCCCTGCTCACTGATGAGGAACGAGTCCTCAATGACACCATGATGCCGTGCGTTTCGCGTTCGCGTTCCTCACGCCTCGTTCTCGACCTGTAGCCTGCGGAGAAAGTCGGCGGCCGTTCCGTGGCCGCGGGTGTGTTCCACGCGATCTCGAGATCCCGGTCCGAGCCGTCTCGGTAGGCTGAGGGTACCGACGCTGTGGTCGGGACGGACAGCGGTGAACCGAGGAAGGGTGGCGTGGCCGAGAAGACCCCCAAAGCTGATCGAACAAGACTTGCCATCCTCGATGCGGCGCGAACAGTTTTCACGCGAAAAGGCTTCTCCGGGACAACTATCGGTGACATCACCGAGCAGGCGCACGTCACGCGAGCGAATTTCTATTACTATTTCGCGAACAAGACCGCGCTGTTCATCGAACTCGGCACGTCCACCCGCCACGAGGCGATGGCTCTGGTGAGTGCATTTCGCGACGAGGGTGGTCAGCCATCACGCGAGGCAGTCCGGTCCTGGGTGCTTCGCTACTTCGCGTACCTCGATCGAAGCGGCGCTTTTGTCCTACGCGCGGAAGGGGATCTACCGCCGGACGCCGGGTTCAGACAATCGGTTGCACGTTCGCAACGCCGCGTCGTGACCGCATTGGGACAAGCGGTTCTCGATGCGTCGGCGACTGCATCGGAGGCGGACCCACAGGCGGTGGGCACCGCGGTGATGGCGATGCTGGAGCGCTCCTGGTCCGTCGTCGATCACCAGCGTCTGCCGTCACCGGATCGTGAGCACGTTGTCGAGGCCATTGTGGAACTTGTGTGCCGGTTCCTCGCCTGACCGGACCCGACGTCACCCCGGCTTCGCCGAGGCGAGAGATATTCAGACGCTCATGTCTGCAGGCGTTCGACGATACCCAATTCCGCGAGAACCTCCGCGGTGTGCGTACCGGGCTCGGTCGATGCAGCGAGCCGCGGGGTACCGGAGTCCCACCTGACGAACCCGGCAACCACCGCCATCCGGCCGTGGATGTGGTGGTCGATGATCTGGGTGAAATCGTTGGCACTCAGGAACTCATCGAACATCTCGCGTTCGCGATCGAGCACCGGGCAGGCGGCGACGCCGGCGTCGGTGGCGCAGCGGATCGCGTCGTCCACCGTGCGGTCGGAGATGTCTGCAGTCACTGCGTCGGAAGGCGTGGCGATGCCGAGGGCATGGGCAAGGGGCGCATCGCTGCGGCGATCCGCCGCTGCGAACGCCACCCAGCCGTCGGCGCAGCGCTGCAGACTGCGAGCGAAGAACGGTCCGACGAAGTTCGCGCCGCCCACCACGGCGTTGGGGCTGCCGGCATAACTGGTGAACTCGTCGAACTGCGCGAAACTTGTTGTCTGCGCGAGTGACGACTCGATCCGCGACCCGCGTCCGGTACGGCTGAACCGGGCGTATAGGGCCGCTGTGATCGCCAATGCGCTCAATACACCTGTTGCGGTGTCGTGCACTGAGATGTTGCTGACGACCGGTGGCCCGTCGCCACCCTGCGCCAGCGCCAGCCCGCTCATCGACTGGATTATCGGATCGAACCCCGGTAGACGCGCGCCGGCCTGGGTCGTGCCGAATGCGGTCACCGAACAATGGGTGATGGTCGCGTTGGCCCGCGCGACGTCCTGTGGCTCGAGTCCCAGTGCGGCACCCGAAACGGGGCGTAGGTTGTCGAGGAGGACGTCGGACTTTCGGAGCAGCTCGATGAAGTGGTCGTGGTCGTCGGACTGGTGCAGGTCGAGTGACATGCACCTCTTGCGCTGATTCAAGGCGAGGTAAGCGATCGAAAAGGCGCGATAGGGATCTCCGGTTTCCTGCTCCACTTTGACCACGTCGGCGCCCATCTCGGCGAGAACGGCCGTAGCCGTCGGGCCGGCCAGGTACGACGCCAGGTCCACGACTCGCAGACCGTCGAGAGGCAGGTCGTCCCGGTGTTCAGCGCTGCGAGCCCCCCGCTTGTCCCAGCCGAGCGTTGCCAGGGCGGCCTCGTCGTCGAAACCGCCTGCAATCCAGGTATTCCCGTCCATGGTGAGTGGGATGGTAGGCATCTCGATCCGGCCGACAACCGGATGCTCGGCGGTGGTGAACGATCTGAGTTCGGTGACCAACTCACTCTCTCGCCACTCCTGTCGGGTGCCCGTCGGCGCGCACGGGACGCCGGCCTCGTGCAGAGTCTGCAGCCACTGATCGCGGCTGGCGGTGGCGAAGTGGTGTTCGAGGGCGGAGCCGGCAGCGGTGGCGGCGGCGGGCGAGATCCGGATCGAATCCGGATCTCCATCCACTCCCGGCAGAGTGAGGATGTCGAGGCGATCCAACGCGTCGAGGGCGCGGATGAACAAGGGTGACGTCAGTGCGGCGAGGAAGAGCCATTCTCCGTCGGCACATTGGTATCCACGCCAACTCGGTACCGGGCCGCGCGCACTGCCGGGATTGAACACCTCGCTGTCGAGTCCATCGACCATCATGGTGAGCATCAAGACGGATACGGCGTGCAGACCGGTCACCACAGCCGCGCCCCCGTGTCGTCCGAGAGCCCGCCCGACCAGCGCGCTGACTGCGGCGGTGGCACCGAGTGCGGCGTGCACGGGAGCGATCAGATCAACTGTGGTGGCCACCGGACTGCCGTCGGCCGACGGTCCATGCGTCGCCACACCGCCGAGCGCGGCCAGCAAGAAGTTGTCGGGCGGCAACTGATCGACCCAACGGCCCGTCGTACCGTAGGTGGGCATCCACACGTGGGTGCATCCCGGGGCCCGATCGGCGATAGCGGCCGCAGAGCACCCATGGTCGTGCAGATCGCCAGGCGGCCGATCAGTGAGATAAATGTCCGCGCTCTCCGCCAGACCCGGTATCTCAGTGGCGGATACGTTCACCCGGCGCTTTCCGCGGTGGTGGACCGGATTCCCACCGCAACAGGTGCACGGGCTCGCCGAATCGTCGTGAATCACCACCCGTACGACATCGGCCCCCAGGTCCGCGAGCAGGAGGCCTGCGAGACGCGCCTGCGGGGTGTGCGAATCCTCGAGTACGCGCACACCTGACAGCGGGGGAACGTTGGTCGTGTGTGAGGCGTGTGGCATCAAGACCTCCTGGGCGGTGACAAACGCGACGGGATCGTGCGCGGACTCAGGTGACTATCGAATCGACCTTCAACGCGATGACAGCGTCCCAGTCGAGGCCCAGTTCCTCCTGCAGAATGGCGTCGGTGTGTTCCCCGGCCGACGGCGCACGGGTGAGATCGGGAGGCGTCTCGTCGTACTGGACGGGGTTCGCGACCAGACCATAGGTGGCCGAGCCATCGGCAGTGGTGACCGGGCGGATGTAGCCGTTGGCGATCACCTGTGGATCCTCGAGGACCTCACCGGGCGTCTGTACGACGGCCCATGCGCCCTTGAGCTTGTCCATCCGCTCGCGCCACTCCGCCAGCGGTCGGGCCTCGAAGGCCTTGCGCAGTTCGTTCACACACTCGACGCGGTTCTGGAATCGGGCACCCGCATCGGCAAAGCGCTCGTCGGCAATCAGTTCGGGGCGTTCGATGAGCTCGCACACCTCCGGCCAGAACCGGTCGGCCTGCAGCATCATCAGCTGGACGAAGCGTCCGTCGGAAGTCTTGTAGTAGTTGACGATCGGGTTCGGCATGTCGTCGGTGGTGAAGCGTGGCAGGTTCTCCTCGCCCAGGAGGCCGGTGGCCACCAGATCCGGGGAGATGTGCCAGGCCGCCGCACCGAGAAGTGAGACGTCGACGATCGACGTCTCGCCGGTCCGTTCACGTTTGAACAAGGCGCCTGCAATACCAGAGGCGATCATGAACCCGCCCATGATGTCGCCGAAGGCGGGGCGTTGCATGGGGGGCCACGGTGCGTCGGGTTCCTTGATCATGTGGGCGACTCCGCCTCGTGACAGGTATGCCGTGCCATCGAAGCCCGGCTTGTTGGCCTCGGCACCCTTCACGCCGAAACCGGTGCCGCGCGCGATGATGATCTGCGGATTCGCGGCGCGGAGGTCCTCGACGGTGAGGCGCAGCTTCTCCAATCGTTCCGCCAACATGCTGGTCAGGAAGACATCCGATTTCGCGACGAGCTCGAGTAACAACTCGCGCCCCCGTTCGGTCGTCACATCCAGTCCGAGACTGCGCTTTCCGCGGTTGGGCTGCTCGATGATGAAACTGACACCATTGGCGCCCTTCGCGCCCACCGCACCGACCGACAGTCCGCGTTGCGGATCGCCGGTCACCGGATCTTCCACCTTGATGACGTCGGCGCCCCAATCGGCGAGCACCGCGCCCGCTGTCGGCACAAATGTCCAGCCCGCCAATTCGACGACCTTGACGCCGTCCATTACTCCGGTCACCACATGTCCTTTCGGTTACTGTCTCGACGAGCAATCTGTTCACGGGGTTGGCGGTGTGGAATGCCGACAGAAGATCTGACGCCGGTGTCGCATGGTCTTCGAGCCACTCGCACTCGGCTTGGTGGAGTGTTCACATACTCTGCGAGCGTCGGACTTCTGTCACCGGAACTGCTCTACATGAAGCATCGTAGCGAGGTTCTAACGGTGTTGTCACCAATTTGGTGATATCAATGATCTCGAGCTGAGAGGAACAATGATGTCGGTTGCAGAAGAGTTCGGCGCATTCCTCGCGTCGGAGGTGCCAGGTTTCCGGGAGCGATGGGACGACATCTCGGAATGGGCTGCCCGTGTCGACTGGCAGCGCACGCTGAACACCGGTCGATGGGCGGCGCCCGCCTGGCCTGAGGAACACGGTGGCCGGGGACTCGAGCCGCATGAGGTGGTGGTGGTCGAGGAGATGCTCGCCGCGGAGGGGTTCCCGATCATCGCCGGTGTCCTCGGCATCAACAATGTCGGCCCGACGCTCATCGCATGGGGCAACGAGGAGCAACAGAGCCACCTGCCGGCGATCCTCAGCGGAGATGAGATGTGGTGTCAGGGGTTCAGCGAGCCGAACGCCGGTTCGGATCTCGCATCGCTGCGCACCAAGGCTGTGCGCGACGGCGCTCATTTCGTGGTGAACGGTCAGAAGATCTGGACCTCGAACGGTACCCATGCCACGCATATGGAGTTGCTCGTGCGGACCGATCCGCAGGCGGCCAAGCACAAGGGCATCTCGGCGTTGACGGTTGACCTGTCGACACCCGGGATAGACATCCGCCCGATCAGACAGATCAACGGCGAGGAGGAGTTCGCCGAGGTGTTCTTCACCGATGTTCTTGTGCCGGTGGAGAACCTGCTCGGCCCGGAGAATCAAGGGTGGCGTGTCACCATGACCACGCTGGGCCACGAGCGCTCGGCGATCGCCGCTCTCGCCCGTCGACAACACGGCGACGTTGTCGCGCTTGTGCACGATCGCCTGGCAACGACAACTGCTCCGTCGTTGCGCGACGAACTCGTGCGGCGCTACATCGAGACTTTCGTCGCGGCCAACATGGGCGAACAGATGCTGGCCCGGGTGGCTGAGGGGGAACAACCGGGAGCCGAACAAACAGTGATCAAGCTGCTGTGGAGTGAGACCGGTCAACGGGTGGACGAGACCCGTCTCGCGCTGGCGGGGGTCAACGGGGTTCTCGGTCGCGACCCTGATCCCGTGAAGCAGTATCTGACCGGGCGCGCGTTGACCATTGCCGGTGGCACCACGCAGGTCCTCAAGAACATCATGGCCGAGCGCGTGCTCGGTTTGCCGAAGGAGTGAGTCGATGCCCGTGACAACGCAGGCCGAAAGGCGCGAGCTGCGCTCGGCAGTACGCGATTTCCTCGAATCCGTGTACCCGCCGCTCTCGTCCGAGACTCGTGTGGGTGCCGGCGACAAGCTCGACGACGCGACGTGGGCGCGGGTGTCGGGCGAGATCGGTCTACCCGGGCTGGTCGTACCCGTGTCGGAGGGCGGACAAGACCTCGGCGTGACCGAGGCCGCCGTCGTTCTCGAGGAGACCGCACGGGTCTTGTTCGCCCAGCCGTTCCTGAGTAGCTCCGTGCTGGCGACCATCGCGATCAAGGAATCAGGTGAGGGCGCAGCGTTCTTGTCCCGGCTGGCGTCGGGTTCGCTGATCGCGACGCTGTGTCTCGACGATGACCCGGACATGCCGGTGACGGCCACGCGCGTCGATACCCGTTGGCAGCTCAACGGCGCCAAGGAGCTTGTGCTCGATGCGACGCTGGCGGGGTCGTTTGTGGTGAGCGTCGCGCTGGACGGGGAGACCGCACTTCTCCTGGTGGACGCCGACCAGGTCACGATCGAGCCGTATGAGGGAATCGACCTGACCCGCACCATCGCTCGCGTGCGGTTCGACGCCGCCCCGGCGATCCGGCTTGGTGGAGATCAGACCGAGTTGGTGGCGCGTCTGGGACACCTCGGGGCGGTGGCCGCTTCGGCTGAACTGACCGGGTTGGCTGATCGAGCCATGACCATGGCAGTCGAGTACGCGCAAACCCGAGTGCAGTTCGGGAGGCCGATCGGTTCTTTCCAGGCCGTCAAGCACCTGTGCGCGGACATGCTCACCATTGTCGAGAGCTCACGGGCCGCGACCGCGGCCGCAGCAGCGTCCGCCGACGACAGGCCGGACGAGCTCGCCGTCACCGCCGCGATCGCCAAGGCATGGACGTCTGAACAGTGCCCTCTGGCAACCGAACTGCTGATCCAGATCCTCGGAGGCACCGGCTACACGTGGGAGCATCCCGCACATCTGCTCCTCCGGCGGGCGCGCACCCTGGCCGTGACCTTCGGTGACGCTGCGGACCATCGGGAACGTCTGGCCGAGTTGCTCGCTGCCCGCTGAGCATGGCGCCGGTGCGCCGAGATGGTTACCGGCGCAGGAGATCATTTCGCACTTATCGAGAGGATACGGATCAGCGGACTCGGGCGCTGCGTCAGAATGCGCGCTGCTCACGTCAGAGTCGCGCGCAGCGCCTTCTTGTCCAGCTTTCCGGTGGGAAGCTTGGGCAGTTCACCGACGGAGCGGAGAGACCTGGGCAATTTGTAGCGGGCCAGGGTCGGCGCAAGGTATTCCCTCAGTCCTTCGAGGGTGAGCCGAGCGTTCGATCGCAGGACCACCACGGCCGTAACCGCTTCGCCCCACCGCTTGTCCTGAACTCCGACGACGGCGCACTCGGCCACATCCGGATGTGCGCTGATCGCATCCTCGACCTCGAGTGAGTAGATGTTTTCTCCGCCGGAGATGATGACGTCCTTCTTTCGGTCGACGAGGTGCAGCAGACCGTCGTGGTCGACGATCCCGATGTCGCCCGTATGACACCAGCCGTCTCGGATCGTCTCCGCGGTGGTGATCGAGTTGTTCCAGTATCCGAGGAACATGGTCTCGCTGCGGACGATGATCTCGCCGGCGGTCCCGGTCGGCAAATCTTCCCCGTCGTCGTCGACAATGCGTACCCTGTTGCCCGGGAAGGGTATGCCGACCGACGACAGTCGGCGGACCGACCGTTCGCCGTTGCCCCTGGTGTGGAACTCGAACGGTAGTCCCGACGTGATGACCTCTGTCTGGCCGTACATGTTGGTGAAACCGGCGTCAGGCATCGCCGTCATGGCCGCGGCGAGTGTCGAACTCGTGATCGGCGCGGCGGAGTAGACCACGACGCGCACCCCGGTCAGGCGGTGATCGGTCCTGCTGTCGGCTTCCTCCAGAAGTGCCTGGAGCATCGTCGGCGCGAGATGCAGGGCGGTGATGTCATCGGATGCGATGACGTGGAGTGCGTCAGCTGGTTCGAACTGCCTGCGCAGCACACAGCAGCCGCCGCGCGCGTGGAGGGCGAGCCCGATCGCCATGGCGCCGATGTGGAACATCGGCATCACCAGCAGCACGCGATCGGACGAGCCCGTCCTCATCTCGTTGTTCGTCGTGAACGCAACACGATGCAACCCGCGCTGTCCAAGCATGCAGCCCTTGGGTTTTCCTGTCGTGCCGCTCGTGTAGATCAGGCAGGCGATGTCGTCGGGTCGCGCACAAAGGGTTCGCGAACGGCCGTCGGCGGACGCCAGGAAGTCCTCGTAGTCCTCGCAGTCGTCAGGTGTCGTACCCGCCAGCGGATCGAGCGCGACGATGACCTCGATGCAGCCGAGGGTTGGCAGCAACTCCGCCACCGATGCATAGCAGTCCGCGTCGACGAACAACACGCGTGGCGCTGCGTCCGCGAGGATAGCGACGACCTCGGCCGGGGCAAGCCGGAAGTTGACCGTGGCCACCACTATGCCGCTGACCTGTCCCATGGCCAGGACCTCGCCGAACTGGATCGAATTGCGGCCGAACACGGCGACCCGGTCCTGGCGGCGGAGGCCCCGCGCCTCGAGTGCCGCAGTCAATCGGTCGGCGCGTTCATAGAGTTCTCGGTGCGTCCTTACCTGACCGTCGGCCAGGTACGCGGGTTGGTCGCCGAACCGTCTGGCGTTGTCCGAGACGAGGTCTGCCAGACAGACGTCGAGAGTCATTTCGGTGCTCCTGGTGCCAGGTGATCGCTGGTGGTCCCGGGGGCAATCAGCGAGACGACCAGCGGGTGATCAGCTTGTCGGTTGTGGTCAGACCGGCAACCATCGCGATCGAATGCCGCAGCGCCATCTCGGCGTATTCAGGTGGCGTGCAGGCGACCGCGTCGCGTGGCACCACCACCCGGAACCCTGACTGCGACAGGTGCCCGGCAGTGAAAGGTAGTGCGACGTTGAGGGATACACCGACGAGAACCACCGTCGCGATCCCGTGTCCACGCAGCACCGGGATCAGTTCGGTGTCCAGTGTCGGAAAGAGTCCGTGATGGCGCGGGACCACGAGATCGACCGTGTCGAACAACGCCGACACCACCTGCGTTTCGGGGGTCCCATGCTCCCAGTGGGCAGTGGCGGGACCCAGGGATCGCCACAGGCGTGCGGTCCCGGGTATTCGAGCGCCGACGTTGCCTTCGTGCGTCGCGTGGATCACCTGGATGCCACTGGATCGCGCAGTGCAGAGCAGACGCGCGAGCGTGTCGACCAAGATCGTCGAGTCGGCGGCGAGTGCCGGTAACACGGCGTCGGGTCCGAGCACGCCGTTCTGGCACTCCACACACAGTACGGCCGTCGCGGCCGATGAATCATCGCCGGTTGTCATGTCGCGCGCTACTTGGGTTGGAACCTCTGAGCGCCGTCGAGCCGCAGTACCTCGCCATTGACGTACCCGTTGGTCAAGAGGAACGTCGCGGCATCGGCGAACTCCTCGGGTGTGCCGAGCCGCTTCGGGTAGGGCACATTGGCCGAGAACTTCGCGATGGCCTCTTCTCCGACGGACTCCATGATGGGAGTCTTCATCGTGCCGGGCGCAATGGTGTTGACCCGGATCCCGACCGAACTCAGATCTCGCGCGGCGGCGAGGGTCAGACCGATCACGCCCGCCTTCGCGGCCGCATAGGACGTCTGACCGATCTGCCCCTCGTACCCTGCGATCGACGCCGTGAGTACCAGGGCTCCGCGTCCGCCGGACGCAAGCTCGGGTGCTGTGGCGACAGACGCGGCCACCAATCGGGCCACATTGTATGTGCCGGTGAGGTATAGATCGATCGTCTTGGTGAACCCACTGAGGTCAGCGGGTGAGCCGTCGCGTTGCACCATTCGTTGGGCCACCCCGAAACCGCCGTGCGCAACGACGCCGTAGCGCAGCTGCCCGAGTTCGTTCGCCTTCTCGACGGCGCTGAGAACGCTCGCTTCGCTGGTGACGTCGGTCTTGACGAACGCTGCTCGCTCGCCGAGTTCCTTCGCGAGCTGCTCGCCCTTCTCCTCGGCGAGGTCGGCGATGACCACGGCCATCCCCTCAGCGTGGAGTCGGCGCACCGCGGCTTCGCCGAGTCCTCCCGCGCCGCCGCTGACTATTGCCGATGCTTCCTCGAATGCCGCGACCATCGTGGTCCTCCAGAATTATGTTCGGTGATCATTTGTTGACGATTATGTCAGATAACTACAGCCGAGGTCCGATGGCAAGCCCATGCGCTTCGCGCCGGTACGCCCGCAGGGCCGATTTTGATGCTCAACTGCAGCTTGGACCAGATTCATTGCTCCTGGGAAGACTGGTGTCAGATCATCTGTGACCGGTGGAAACGTCCCGTCTCGCCACATCATCGAGACTGCTAGGCGGTGATCTGTACTCCATGTCAACTGGCGCCCGGGGCGTCAGCGATATGCGGTGACTCGAGCGACGAGTGCGACCTTTCCGTCGTCGCCGATTGCGCGCGCGTCGCCCACAGCGGTGCTGCGTCCCACCCGGATCGCCGTGCCCTCGTATCGGGAATTCTCTCCTGCCATGAAGGGGCGGAGGAAGTTCACCCGCAGCGAGGCGGTCTGCAGCTCACCCATATGGCCGTGGTTGATCGCTGCAGACGCAGCGAGTTCGAGGCCGGCTGACGCCACACCGCCGTGCACGATGCCGATGTCATTGTTCAGGCAGGGGTCGGACTTCTGTACCAGGACTTGACCGCCATCCGCTGATCGCGGGCTTACCGCCATGAGGTCGGCGATCGTCGTCGCGGCGGTCCGCTCCAGGGTTTCCTGTGGCCGCGGAGACAGGGTGTCACCTGCGTCGATGAAGAAAGAGCGCACCGTACCCCCGCCGATCACGGTTCCGCGATGGGTCAAAGTGCAGATGCCCAGCGAGGTGGAGCCCGTCGAACCCAGGACGTGCGCGCTCGCAGACACCAGGCCGTCGAGATCCTCGACTGCGGAGAGGTTGAGTTCGAGCGACAGTTCACTGGAGACCGTCCACTGATGTGGTCCACGGCGATGATGGTTCACGATTCCCGCGGCAGCGTCGACGAGTATGGCCAGCGGGCCCACGGTCGGCGCGCCGGTGATCGGATTGCGGTACCGCTCCATCGGCATGGACATCACGGCACTGGCCGCGTTCGGGTCGTCCTCGTCGTACGAGATCCCGAATCGGACCTGAATGTTGTCGGGTGTCTCCAGATCGTGGTCGTCGACCCGCTGTTCTGCCTTGCTCATTTGACAAGCTGTATCACGAGAAAGGCGAATGAGCTGCGTCATCGACAGCGGACCATGCAAAATCTAACATCAGTGTCACAAGACGTATGCATCACTGACTGAGGAGAGCGCATGGCGTTGAGGGTCGGCATCATCGGTGTGGGATGGGGTGCCCACGTACAGGTACCCGGGTTCCGGGCGGCGCAGGGGTTCGAGCCCGTTGCGCTGTGTGCACGCACACCTCAGCGACTGGAACGT
Source organism: Gordonia rubripertincta (assembly GCF_038024875.1). Taxonomy (NCBI): domain Bacteria; kingdom Bacillati; phylum Actinomycetota; class Actinomycetes; order Mycobacteriales; family Gordoniaceae; genus Gordonia; species Gordonia rubripertincta. The sequence goes on along the minus strand of NZ_CP136136.1, from coordinate 3,789,942 downwards.
GTCGCGGCGCGCCTCGACATCGATAGCACCTCCACCGACTGGCGGGCATTCGTCGCCCGTGACGATCTCGACGTCATCTCGGTCGCCACCCCCACGGCGTTGCACCACGATATGGCGCTCGCCGCGCTGAACGCGGGCAAGCCGGTGTTGTGTGAAAAGCCTCTGGCCGGTGATCTCGACTCGGCTCGGGATCTTGTCCGCGCCGCCGCCCAGACTGGGTTGCCCACCGCGTGCGGTTTCGAAAATCGTTGGAATGCAGACTGGCTGGCGGTCGCCGCCAAGGTGCACTCAGGCTTTCTGGGGAAGCCCTACCTTGCGCGTGTCAGCCGTAGCGCCAGTTACTGGCATCCGGACCATCCGCCGCAGGCGGCGTGGATGTACGACCGGGATCAGGGCGGTGGCTACTTGGCCGGGATGCTGGTGCACGACATCGACTTTCTGTGCAGCGCGTTCGGCCGCCCGCAGTCTGTGTGCGCCGAAGTGCGCACCAGTGAGCCTGTCCGCGACCTGCCCGACGGTGGGCGCCTCGCGGTCACTGCCGACGACACCGCCGCGTTGCTGATGCGGATGGAGTGCGGTGTGATCGCCATCCTCAGCGTCTCGGTGATGGGTGCCCACACAGACCACTATCGACTCGAGTTGTTCGGCTCTGACGGGACGATCATCGGAGACGGAGGCCTACGGTCGGCCCGATATCGCGCCGGCCTCGCCGGCGACGACGGGTTGGCGCCACTCTCGGTTGACGAACGCGAGCCGGCCAACCCCGATGTGTTGCCGAGCGGCCTGGCCGGCCATGCTGCTCGTGCACTGGCGCTGATGCTGCACGATTGGTTGCCCGCGTTCGACGGCGCGCCAAGTGCGGCGCCGACATTCGCGGACGGCCTCCTGTCGCTGGCGGTGATCGACGCCGCGCATCGCTCGGCGACGGGCGAGGGGTGGGTCGACGTCCGTCTCTGATCACGGACGCGCGCGGAGCGTTCACTGCTGTCAGAAGTGACGGAGAATAGTCACTTTAGTTCTGGTCGAATTGACCTCGTTCGTCGCGACCGTGCAGTAATCCATGATGCAGATCAATGCGTGTCGCTCCCCGTTGCTGGCCAAGTTGACTCCGGAAGGGGTGACTTGTTTCCCGGTAGTGCTGGATTGTTGCCTAGATCACGTCTATCCTAATCTGGACGCAGTGTCAGAAACCGGACCGGCCTCAGTAGGTGGTTCCCACCTCGGGCGCTTGCGCGCCGAGATTTGCGGACCAGCGTGAGCCGTGCGTCGGACGTTTACGAACTTTCACGAGCAGGAGGCCCTATGCCACTCCAAGATCACCACCAGATCGTCTCGGTCGACGACCATCTGGTCGAACACCCGAAGGTGTGGCAGGACCGTCTGCCGGCCAAGTACCGGGAGCAGGGGCCGCGGATCATCGAAGTCGACGACAAGCATCTCTGGTCCTATGACGGTGCCGTGTTCCCCACCATCGGTCTCAACGCCGTTGCCGGGAAACCCAAAGAGGAATGGGGCATGGATCCGGTTCGCTACGAGGACATGATTCCCGGGTGCTACGAGCCCAACGCCAGGGTCAAGGACATGGACCTCGACGGTGTGCAGGCCGCCCTGTGTTTCCCATCGTTCCCGGGATTCGGTGGCGGGACGTTTGTGCGCGCGCAGGACAAAGAGCTGGCGTTGCTGTGTGTGAAGGCGTGGAACGACTTCTACATCGATGAATGGTGCGCGACCGCGCCCGATCGCTATGTGCCGATGTCGATCCTGCCGGTGTGGGATATCGAGGCGACGGTTGCCGAAGCCAAGCGGACGATCGCCAAGGGCTCACGCACGGTCTCTTTCCCGGACAATCCCATCCCGATGGGCCTGCCGTCGTTGCACTCTGATCATTGGGATCCGCTGTGGGCGGTACTCAGCGAATCCGGTGTCGTGGTGTCGCAACATTTCGGCTCCGGGTCGTTCGTCCCCGGATTCTCCTTCTCGTCGATGGCTCCCGTGGCCGGGCAGATGGCGATGCCGGATGCTCCGTTCGCGGTTGCCATCACGTTGTTCTCATCCAATCTGATGTGGACCACTGTTGACTGGCTCTTCTCCGGAAAGCTGCAACAGTTTCCGGATCTGCAGATCTCGCTCGCCGAAGGCGGCGTCGGCTGGATTCCGTATATCCTCGAGCGCGCTGACTTCGTCTGGGATCGGCACCGCTACTACCAGAACATCGACTTCGACGCGCGCCCCTCGGATCTGTTCCGCAAACACTTCTGGGGCTGCTTCATCGACGACGAGCACGGTCTCAAGAACCGCCACGCGATCGGCATCGATCGCCTCACATTGGAGATCGACTTCCCGCATTCCGACTCGAACTGGCCCAACTCGCGTAAGCGGGCTGCCGAGGTGCTTCGAGATGTCCCGGACGACGAGTGTTCGCTGATTGTCGAGGAGAACGCGCGGCGGATGCTGAACTTCCCCCGCGTCGACGTCCGCGACCCGGCAATCGTCCTCTGAGATACGCACCGTAGGGGAATGGGCATGAGTGACAGTGATTCCGGTCCCGATGCACCGCAACGCGAGGAGGCCGAAGACCACGATCTGCTGACCTACGGCGAAGCCGGTGTGCGAGTGTTCGCAGAGGTGGGCAAGCAGAAGGATCTGCTTGCCGAGATGATCGCCGCCGGCGCTGATGAGGCTGCGATAGTGCGGGCCCGGCAGCGTCTGTCTGCGCTGGAAGACGCGCAGGAGCGCAACCGTAGGCAGCCCATCAACGACGAGAACTTCGAGTCGTTCTTCGGATACCCCGGAACGGCTCGACGCAACACGTGAACGAGCCGTGCCGGCTTGTCACTTTCGTGACAAGCCGGCACGCAGCCGGTCCTGGCCTGTTCGGTGCCGTTGGTGAAGCGGACGACCACTGAGTTCAGGACCTTGACATCGAAAGTAGGAACGCAGATGGCGGATCGAGCTGAAGTCGAGGAAGCATTCAAGGAGTACGTCAGGGTCGGGCTGGTCGGTGAGGACTGGGAAGCATGGACGAAGCTGTTCACCGAGGACGCCACCTATTTCGACCACTTCTACGGCACGTTCACGGGGCACGACGAGATTCTGCGCTACATCGAGGGCACGATGGGTGCGGCGCCGCACGTGTACAGCGTGCTTGTCTGGTACAACGTCGACGGAGATCGTGTCGTCTACCAAATCGTCAATCGGGCAGACAATCCCGAGCCGGGTGCACCCCCGATCGACTTCCCCTCGTGGCAGGTCATCCAGTATGCCGGCGACGGACGCTGGAAGTCCGAGGAGGACATCTGGGTGATGGGTGAGATGAAGACATTCGCACGCACATACTCCGAGGCCGCGCTTCGTCATCCCCAGTCGCTTGACGAGCGCCTCAGCCGGAAGGACTGGGGGCAATGGGTTGACTGGGCGCGCCCGGAGCCCGGTCACGTGGCGCGCCCGTCCTGGTACGACCGCCCTGACTGGAAGCCATTGGCCTACAACGATATCGACTTCGGAATACGCAGTCACTGATCGACGTGGATACGAGTTGGGTCCAGTTGTGTGAGCGCGCTGTGATTGCGTTCGCTGAACTTCGGGCGGAGTCGAGTATGTTACCTGCCACTGTGAGGGACCCGCATGAGCGTCCGTCACATCATCGCCTCCGGCCGACGGCAGATACGACGGGTACGGACCCAGCTCAGCGGAGTCCGGAAACCGCGTCGGCGGTGTGGAGATCCTCGATCGCAATGCATGCACGCCGCCAGCCGGCTTCGGCGTTGTCGGGTGCTTGCAGTCCTGGCCAGGCAATCGTCATCGCCGTCGCATCCCACGCCTCCGCAGCGTAGACGCGATACTGATCGAACGCAGTCGCCCCATCAGGCACACCAGGTGTCCCGGCTGATCGAAGACCGTCCAGGTAGCGGTCGATCAGTCGCGTTCGTGGGCCCGGCGTGTCCCCGGCTCGAGTCCGGTCACCATCCAGTAGGTGACCTCACGCATGCCAGGGCCACGCCAGATGACCTGCCAGTCAAGCAGTCCCGAGCGACCGTCGGCGCGGGAGAAGGTGTTGCCCAGGTGAGAATCGCCGTGCAACAACGTAAGCGGCCCGGTTTCGAAGGCGCGGTAGAAGGCGTCGGCATTGCCGTCGAGAGCCGAGACCAGGGCCTTCGCAGCGGGTCCGGCTTCGGGGCGGTCGAGCTTCAGGGCGGCGTGGCGACCGCGCGAGTAGAACAATTCAGGAACTGGCTGCCCGGCCGCGTGCTCCACGGGCGTACCCAGTCGAGGTCCGTGGCGAAGCGCGAGCTGTCCCAGAATGTCGAATGCAGCCTGGCGAATGCGTCGATCAGTCCGCGCGTGGTCGATGGGACACGGGTCGGCCAGGGCGTACGGCCGCCCGCCTTCGGCGACCAGATGCTCCAGGACCATCAGGAATCGGGCCCCGCAACCGGCTCGCGCATACCAGGCGCGCGGAGCCACATCGCCGCCGAGCGCTGGTGCGAGCTCGTCGTAGAAGCGGACCTCGTTGACGGCCATGTCGAGGGTGCCGACCATGACCCGGTTCTTGGCCGATAACGGCGTGCTCTTGATGAAGACGTTCTCCGGCAGACCCGCCGATTTCCCTGTGTCGTTCCACGCCACCGCGAGTCGGACGCGATCGGTGGTGCCGGTGGTCCCACCGATCGGTCCGGGTGTTGGTCCGCAGACGTGTCAATCGGGCAGATGAGGGACGTGGCATTGGTGATTCGTTGTCCTTCGAACGACGAATGCCTGGCTTCGTGGGCCGCCGAGTGCCCACGGAGCCAGGCGGGACGATGCGTCAGCGCACGGTGAACCCTGCGTCGAGCGCCCATTCGGTGCCGGTGATGAACTGTGCCTCGTCGGAGACCAGGAAGGCGACCGCGTTGGCGATGTCCTCGGCGTCGAGGATCGAGATCGGTAGTGCGTTCTGCATCGCCGAGATGTTGCTGCCGATCTCGGCGGCCTTCTTGGCCATCGCCTCGTTCATCGTCATCCCGGAGATCACCCCGGTGGGATGGACGGTGTTCACGCGGATCATCTCTGGTGCATACTGATTCGCCAACACTTGCATGTATCCGACCAGGCCGCGCTTGGCGGCGGTATACGCCTGCGGGCTCGCATCCGGTGACGCGGTGCCCTTCAATCCCGCCGATGACGATGTCAGCACGATCGAGCCGCCCCGGCCACCCGCACGCAACTCGTCGATTGAGGCTCGGACGGCGTTGAAGGCGCCGGTCAGGATGACATCGAGGGTGTCCCGCCACTCCTGCTGCGGGTTCTCCTCGTCGGCATAGCGGATCATGCCTGCGTTGGCGATCACCATGTCGACCCGGCCGAACTCGGCGAATCCCGCGTCGAAGGCGGCCTTGAGTGCGCGGAAGTCGCGCACATCGGCCACCCCGGCGTGCATCCGCCGTCCCTCGTTATCCACGAGCTTCTTGGTTTCCTCGAGCTCATCGAGCGTCGCACACGGATAGTCGAAAGTCGCCATGTCCGCACAGATGTCGACGCCGATGATGTCGACGCCGAGCTGCGCGAGACGAACTGCATGCGCGCGTCCCTGGCCGCGCCCGGCGCCGGTGATGAACGCGACGCGGCCTTCCAGCGAGCCGACCGGTAGCTTCTGTCCTTCGAGATTCAACATCAGACCAATCCCATTCCCACACTCTTGACACGGAGAAACTCTTCGATTCCGGCGCGGCCGCCTTCCTTGCCGACACCGCTGATCCCGATCCCACCGAACGGACGATGGACCGCGAGATTCATCGCGCCGTTGATGAGTACCTCGCCGGTTTCCAGCTCGGCGGCGATCCTGGTGGCGCGCGTGAGGTCCCGCGTCTGGATGTAACCCGACAGACCGTATTTGGTGGAGTTGGCGATCTCGATCGCCTCGTCATCGGTGCGGAACTTCGTGATGGCGAGCACCGGACCGAAGACCTCGGTCTGGGCCAGTTCGGATGCCGGGTCGACGTCGGCGAACACGGTCGGCTCGATGAAGAAGCCCTCGCGCTCCATGCGCCTTCCGCCGTGGAGCAGGCGTGCACCGTCGGCCTGGGCTCGCTCGATCATGCCCATGATCCGCTCGACGGCAGCCTCGTTCACGACCGGTCCGGTCAGCGTGGCGGGGTCGAAAGGGTCACCGGGGGCGATGGACGCCGCCGTGGCGAGGACGCCGTCGAGCACCTGGTCGTAGACGGACTCGTGGACGAGTAGTCGGGTGGGGAACGCGCATCCCTGACCGGTCATCAGCCCGACCGACATGAATGCGGCGTGTTGGCAGGCCGTTGCCAGATCGGCATCCTCGAGCACGATATTCGCCGACTTGCCACCGAGTTCGAGGACGACCGGCTTCATCGACGGTGCGCAGGCCTCGAGAATCCGGGTGGCGGTGACGGGACCACCGGTAAACGACACCTTCTTCACCAGGTCATGGGTGACGAGCTGATGCCCGGCTTCGGCAGTGCCCGGCAGGATGTTGACCACGCCGGGTGGGATCCCCGCCTCCTCCACCAGGTCCATGAACAATTCGGGTGCGAAGGGCGTCATCTCGGACGGTTTGACCACCACGGTGTTGCCGGCGGCGAGCGCGGCCGGCACCTTCATCGCCAACGAGATGAGCGGTCCGTTCCAGGTGATCACGATACCGATCACGCCGTACGGCTGTCGTAGTGTGTAGCCCAGCTCGGAGTCCTGTAGCGGTTGGCCGGTCACCTCACCGGCGATCTTGTCTGCCCAACCGGCGTAGTAGCGGGTCCACTCCGCCGAGATCCCGATGCCGCCGGCCGCCAGGGACATCGGCATCCCGTTGTCCAGCGCCCCGCGGCGTGCGAACTCGTCGGCGTTCGCATCGATCAGGTCGGCCAGCTTCATGAGCATGCCGCGCCGGATGGCCGGTGGTGTCCGCCGCCACGAGTCGTATGCGGTGTGGGCGGCCCCGACGGCACGATCGACGTCATCCTTGTCGGCCAGGGGGATTCGGGCATTGACCGTTCCGGTGACGGGGTCGACGTGGTCGAAGAATCCCCCAGAGCCTTCAGGGAGCTTCTCGCCATTGAGGCGTAGGTGTACCGGTGGTGGTGTGCGATCGGTCATGTGATTCTCCTGTTCTGCGGTGATCAGAGTTCGATCAGAGGGTGAGCGCGGGGTTTCCGGCGACGTCGGAGCCTTCGCGGACGCCCGCGGTGAAGGTGGTGGGCAAGTTGACCCAGCCGTTGACCACACCGATAGAGCGGAATGGTTCGGCATCATCGGAGATGTGAAAATCGGGCATCCGACGCAGGATCTCCTCGAGAACCACGCGGAATTCCAGTCGCGCCAAGTTCGATCCGAGGCATCGGTGCACGCCGATGCCGAAGGACTGATGCCGGTTGGGGAATCGGTCCAGTTCGACCTTGTCGGCATCGGGGAACAGTGCCGGGTCGAAGTTCGCCGACGCCCAGGACAGGAAGAGCCGTTCGCCCTTGCGGATCTGCTGGTCGCCGATCACGCAGTCGTGCGTGGCCGTGCGCGCGAGTCCCTGCACCGGAGAGAAGAAGCGCAAGAACTCCTCGGTGGCCTGTGGAATCAAGCCAGGATCCGCGGCGAGCCGTTCGCGCTCATGTGGATTCGCCTCCAGCCATCGAAGCACACTGCTCAACAGGCTGCCGGTGGTGTCGACGCCGCCGAAGATGACCAGGCTGATGATCTCGAGCAGGCGCTGATCAGACATCGGCTCGCCGTCGATCTCTGCGTGGACCAACGTGGAGATGAGGTCATCGGTCGGATTCTGGCGGCGCGCCGAGATGGTTTCGGTGACCGTGACGAAGAGCTCCATGAGCCTCTGCGCGGCGTCGTCGGCAGCGAAGTTGCCATCGGGATCAGGTGGGGTGTGGACCATCTCGTGAATCGTGTCGGAGAAGCTGCGCCAGTCCTCGGTCGGCAGACCGAGCAGGGACAGGGTGGTGATGGCCGGCACGGGATTGAGGACATCAGCAACCAAATCGCAAGTGCCGCTATCGATAAACTGATCGATACAGTAGGTGGTCGCACTGCGGATGTAGTCTTCCCATTCGGCGATCACCGCGGGGGCGAAGGACCGGTTCAACAGCCTGCGGTATGCCGTGAACTCCGGGGGGTCCATCTCGATGGGTACCTGCCGGATCGGGCCGGCTGGAATCGTTGCGCCGGTGTGGGTGCCGTCGTCGAGTTCTTGGTACGAGGAGAATGCTGCGTCATCCTTGGCGACTGTCGCGATGTCCTCGTAGGAGGAGAGAACCCAGAATCCGCCGTGCGCGTCGGTATGGGCAACCGGGCACGCAGCACGGTTCTGCGCATTGATCTCGCGCCAATGGCGCGCGTAATGCTCGGAGTGATGGTCGAAGTCGATGCTGGGGACGGCGGGGATGTCGGTCGTCATGGACACCTTCTCTGGAGTGATCAGGGATCAATCAACAAGGGAGACTGCCTTTTCCGGGCAAGACAGCCGCACCCGTCGCGCGGCGTCGATGAGGTGGTCGGGCAGCGTCTCGTGGTGGGGTACGGCGTGGCCCTCGTCGTCGAAATCAACGAGTGCTGGTGCCGTCACGCTGCACATAGCGTGGCCCTGGCACGCGCTCGGCTCGATCGACAGTCTCATTCTCGACCTCCGGTCGATCGAAAAACAGATTAATAGGTCATCTGTATGGTGTGGATCACAGTCACAATATACGGAACGGGAATCGTCCGCAAGTGTTTTGTGTAGACACTGTCCCGCGTCGGAAACGCGTTTCGTGAGTTCGGTGATGGAACGTGGATGTGTCGCGCGGCGGTGCCGCTCAGTCTCGAGCGTGTTCTGTGGATACTCCGTTGAGGAGCAGGTCGACCAGAGGCGTCACGTGCTCGATGGCCGAGTCACGGGCCGCGGTGCGGTCGGCCGGGGCCATTGCGAGGACGTGCATGAAGACGGCGCCGAACAGGCATTCGGCGAGTGCGGCGGCTGAGGCGCCGGGTGACAGCGCGCCGCGTGCGACATTGCGCTCGAAGAAGCGGGCCACTGCTTCTCGGTGCGCCAGCACTATTCGCTCGTAGAACTGCGCGAGCGGCGCGGTGTTGTCGGCGGCGTCCACGGCAATACGCAAGGTGGCCCATCCCGCCGGGTCCAGAAAGTGGCACATCAATTCGGCTGCCAGCGCGATCGTGTCGGACCGAAAGTCGCCCTGATCGACTGTCTCCGTCACTGGTTGTGACCGAGCCTCCAGCGCATCGACCAAGAGCCCTTCCTTTGACTTCCAGCGCCGGTAAAGGGCCGCCTTCCCGACTCCCGCGCGGCGCGCGACGCCGTCCATGGTGAACGCCGCCCAGCCGGTGCGGCTGTACTCGAGCAGGGCCGCCTCGGTGATTCGTCGCGTGACCTCCGGGTCGCGCGGCCGCCCTTGCGTGTTGTCAACCGCAGTCATGCGTCCATCCTCCCAGTCAGACCTCGGCACCCGAGACATCCATCACGGACGGCTCCCGTATCGTAAGTGTTTGCCGTGGCAACCGCACCGGTTGTCGACTGGCGTATCGATCAGCGCACGTCACATCTGGCTGCGACCGCCCGCATTCCAGTAGTCCCGATTGTTCACGATCTTGCCGTCGCGAATCGCGCCGACCGATGATCCACGCAGGCCCGCGGGCCGCATGATCCACTCCGTGGCGAAGGCGTCGTCGGTGACCACGCTGTTCACCACTTCGTAGGTGGTTCCCGGGGTGAGTGCGATTGCGTGTTCGACGAATTCGCGTGCCTGCTCGGGTCCCGATGCGACGTGGGCCATCGGCACATCCTCCAACACGATGTCGTCGGCGAACCAGTTCACAATTTGATCGACGTCTGCCGAATCCCATGCGGCGTAGTAGTCGGTCACCCAGTTTGTGGTTTTGTCGGTCACGTCGGTCAACTCCCTTGTCGTGGTACATGTCCAGTGAAAATGCATTCCAATGATGCGATCAATGGCTCGGTCTGCACCCGCTCCGGCGCCGAGATCCCGGCCGCGGCCAGAGATGGGTGGATGGCGTCGCTCTGGGCCATCTGCCGCGTTGAGAGCCAACCCACGTACAGAAAATAGGTCGCGGCGAAGATCTCGACGCATTCCTGCTCGCCGAACCCGGCGCCTCGCAGGATGTCGAGTGCGGTCTCGGTGAGTTTACTTGCCGCCGGAGACTTTCCAGTCGCCGTCAGTGCTCGGGCGCCGGTTCCGGGGTAACGGAGGAAGGTTCTGTCCATGGCCAGGACGAGTTCGATGTATTGATCCTGCCACGAGGTCGACGGGTCCAACCGTACCGTGATCTCGCGTGCCACCGCCTCGACGACGAGTGTTGCCAGATCGCGCTCGCCACGGAGGTGGTAGTGAATTGCCGGCGGTGTGACTCCGCATTCGTCGGCGACGGCGCGCACCGTCAGTGCGTCCAGGGACGAGCGCTCGACCACGCGTAGCGCTGCATCGAGAATGTCGGCGGTTGCCAACGGCGCCGATTGGACTCCGCCGCGCTGCCTTGGCATTGCACCTCCAGTATGTCCTGATCTCAAGGGGGACTTCCATTAATTATGGGTAAATGCTATCCATTTAGTGACAGTAAATCAACGGATTGGGTCAGCATGAAGACTGATGTCGTCATCGTCGGCGGAGGAGTCGCCGGCAGCGCGCTCGCGGCCAGACTCGCTGCCGCGGACGTGGGTGTCGTGGTCCTCGAGCGGGAGTCGTCCTACCGCGACATGGTGCGGGGAGAAGCGATCGTTCCGTGGGGGTTCCTCGAGGCGGCCGCACTGGGTGTGGATGGCGCAATCATGGACGCCGACGGCGTCTCCGTCATCACACGCATGGTCCCGTACGACGCCGCGCTGACCGTTTCGGGCGCACAGGAGTTGGCTACGGACCTGTCGGATGCGGCACCGGGCGCACCGGGAGTGATCGGGATCGGTCATCCGGAACTACGCGAGGCCCTTGCCGATGCCGCGGTGAAAGAAGGTGCCACCCTCTACCGCGGTGTTCGCAGATCGACGGTTCGGGCCGGGGACAGTCCGGTCGTCACGTGCGAACTCGATGGGCGCACCGAAGAGATCTCATGCCGGTTGATCATCGCGGCCGACGGAAAGTTCTCGACGACGCGCGCTGCGCTTGGTGTCGAGATGGCGTCGACTCAGGCGCGCGTGAAACTCACCGGGATGCTCGTCGACGACGCCGGAGTCTGGGATCGGCGTGTGACGACGATCGCCGTGGACGGACGCAACCAGTTCATCGTGATTCCACGAGCCGACAACCGTTTGCGTCTGTACGTGGGTCGCCACGTTGACGATCCGGAACCGCTGACCGGACGTGAGGCGATCACCGCCTTCCTGGAGGCGTACCGCACCCCGATCTTCCCGGATTCGGACCGTCTCGCCGAGTCGACACCTGTCGGACCTTGTGCAACCTTCCCGATGTGCGATTCGTGGACCAGCACACCGGCGATGCCCGGCGCCGCCCTCGTCGGCGACGCTGCCGGGTGGAGCAACCCGGTGACCGCGCAGGGGCTGAGCATCGGTCTGCGTGATGCGCGTGTGTTGTCGGAGGTGCTGCTGGACAATCAGCGGTGGGGTCCGGAGGTGCTTGCGGCCTATGCAGTGGAACGGACCGAGCGGATGAGACGACTGCGTTTCAGCACCGCACTGGCTGATCTCGTCAGCGGATTCGGAATGTCGGATCGGGATACCCGCCGGGCACGGGTGCTCAAAGTGCTCGCGCGCCGGCCCGAACTGGGCCAGGCGCTGACCGCGATACACGCAGGACCGTGGAGTATCGGCGAGGAGGCATTCGGACCGGACATACTAACCACTCTTGCGCTTGCGTGAGATGCGATGTGTGGTCTGCAGGTTCCGCCACGGGGCGGCCGTTGACAGCGTGATCTGCAGCGCGTGCAGCACATCTCGGGGAGAATCGGGGATTGGTGGTCGCCACAAGCGTGGACAGCCCTGCGCCTCGAGCGCGACATCGTGCCATAGCCGGTATGTCTACACCTCGTACTTCCGCAACTGTTGGGCCGCGGTGGATCGAGCAACCTCCGGGTCGACAGCATCGGCAAATCGGTCAGCGAATACGTATAGGCCCGGCTCGTCGAGGTGCCGGTCGACCTTCTCTCGACATCGCCGTGATCGGACCGCGAGCCCGGTTCAGCTGAAGAGATCGACGAGCGGCATGTTCTGCGGATCGAACATGAACAGGTATTTGGCGGCGATCTGCATGTGGGACCGCCAATGCTTTTCGGCGCCGTCGCCGTCCCGTGCTTCGATCAGGCGAACCATTTTCCGGTAGGAGCGCAGAGTCTTGTCGATGCTCGGCGGTTGCGCCTGTTGCTCCCGGCTCATCCCCTGAGAGATGGTGCGGGCCAGGTGGGTTTCCACGATGTCGGCGAGCACGGCGCCCTGCACCGCGAGGGTCTTGTTGCCGCATCGCTGCAGGAGTAATTCGTGAAATCGGTATGTGGTCGCGCTCCACTGAGACATGTCCGGTGTCTGCTCCGGAGCAGACTTGATCAATGAGGAGAGCTTGGCGACCACTTCTTGCAGGTCAGCGAGATCCTCGTCGGTTCGGATCCTGGCCAGCATGCCGGCACAGACCGGCTCGGACACCATGCGCGCCTCATAGACGTCCTGGATCGTGGTGCCCTGAAGTTGTAGGAGCAACGCGACGTGTCGCGCGGCGACCATCGGGTCGGGCGCGAGAACCTGTGCTCCGCCGCGGGCACCGCGGCGTACTCCGATGAGGCTCTCCGCTTCCAGAATCCGGAATGCTTCTCGCAGCGTTGGCCGCGACACCCCGAACTGCTCCATGAGCTGCATCTCCGGGGGTAGAGTCTCGCCGGGGATCAGCTCACCTCTCACGATCTGGCGACGCAGATGTCCGGCGATGAGTTCGGCGGTCTTGGGGGCGCGCATCACCGTGCCGACCCGCGGGGCCTCGGCGGACGATCCTGTAGCTGCGACAGACATGTAGATAAATGTACCGTTTATAGGTGTCACACATTCGGGTCCCCGCCCGGTGTCGTGAATCGTCGCACCTTGGTCGGTCTCCCGTGTCGCGCACACCACGAGTCCGGGTGCGGATTCTCGGCCCGGCATCGGTCACCGGATCTGCACGAACTGTCAGGACCGGACCCGGATGAGTCCCTCCTGCATCGTCGTCGCACACAGCCGGCCGGTCCCGTCGAACATCTCCCCGCGACACAGCGCGCGGCTCGAACCCGCCCATCGCGAGTCCTGTTCGTACAGGAACCAGTCCTCAACCGACAGCGGCGCGTGAAACCAGATCGAGTGACTGACGGTCGCGAACTGGAGTTCGCCGCCCTGCAGCGTCAGCTGGTGCGGCCCGAGTGCTGCGGAGAGCAGCAGGAGGTCGGAGATGTAGGCGAGTGCGGCATCGCGGTCGGCCGACGTCGTGCCCACACGGCGCCGCGATCGCAGCCAGACGCTCTGTCGGGGGTCCACGCGATGGCCACGCGCGGCCGAGGATCGTGCCGGCAACATCGGGAACCGGGCGTCCACATCGATGCTGTCGGTCAGCCAGCGGACCCACTCCAGGTTCTCGGTATCGTCGGCGAACATCTCCTCGGGGGTGGGAAGGGTCTCGGGCCGAGGTGCGTCCAGCCGTGGTACCTGGTGTTCCAACCCTTTCTCCGGCCGCTGGAATGACGCGGTCATGGTGAAGATTACCCGACCGGCCTGGGACGCCCGGACGTGTCGGGAGCTGAACGACCGGCCATCTCGGCTCTCCTCGACCTCGAACTCCACCGGGACGGTGGTGTCGCCGGGGAGCAGGAAATGCATATGTGCCGCATGGATGTCGCGATCGGCCGAAACCGTTCGGTAGGCGGCGAGCACGGATTGGGCGGCGACCTCACCGCCGTAGGTGCGCGTCGGCGGACCCGGGCTGACGCCACCCCGGAATCGCAGAGGTCCGACCTCCACGAGCGCGATCCGCTCCGGGATCGGTCGGCTCAATGCGTCGTGCGTAGTCTCGACTGCCACGGAACCAGTATAATCAGTTAAATGTATATGGGGCGACTCTCGGTAGCCGTCTCCGGTCACGAAATAGTTTAATGAATTAGTCGAAAATCCTTGCGCCATCCGTGCCCGATTGGGCAGGATGAGTGGCAACGATCACAGTCCGACGACCGAAGTGAGAGCTCCACGATGAATGTGACCCCCGATCCTGCTGTCGCACCGCTTGCCGGACTTCGCGTCGTCGACCTGTCGAGCACGCTGCCCGGCGCTCAGTTCAGTCAGTTCTTCGCCGATGCCGGAGCCGACGTGATCATGGTGGAACCTCTGGGTGGCAGCCCCGTGCGTGACTATCGGGGTTGGCCGGGGCTGCTGCGCAGCCGCCGCAGCATCACCCTCGACGTCCACGACGACTCCGACCGTGACGTGCTTCGTGGCTTGCTGGCGGAAGCCGACGTCATGGTGAGCACCATGCGGCCGTCGACCGCCGAGCGTCTCGGGATGACCGCAGAGCGGCTCTCCGCCGACTATCCGCGCCTCGTGGTCGCCAGCATCACCGGCTGGGGCTCCAACAGCCCGTGGAGTCACTACAAGGGCTACGAGGGACTGGTCATGGCGAAAGCGGGCGTGTTGCACAACAAACGTCAACTCACCTCGCGGCCGGGTCCCGCGTACGTGTCCGTGCCGTATGCGTCGTGGGGTGCGGCACAGTGTGCTGTGCACGGAGTGCTCGCCGCGCTGCATGAACGCGAACGCAGCGGCCACGGGCAGGTGGTCGAGTCCAATCTCGTACTCGGGATCGGCGCGATGGACCCGTACAACTGGTTCTACGAGATGGTCTTGGAACGCTACCCAGGGGCATACACGCCTCAGGATGTGGCTTACGACGATCAGGGCAGGCCCGCTGCTCCGCTGCTGTTCGCCCTGCTCATCGCACCGAGCAGCGACGGCACGTGGCTCCAATTCGCCCAGACCGCACCACGATTGATGCAGGCGTGGCTCACCGAACTCGGTCTCATCGAATGGCTGGCCGATCCGAAATGGAAGGGCTTCCCGGTCCTCGAGGATCCGGACCTGCGCCAGGAGTTCTGGTGGGAGATGATCTCGCGCGTGGGGCAGCGGAGCCTTGCCGAGTGGCAGGAGGCCTTCGAGCGCAACCCGGATGTCAGTGCCGAGGTCTTCCGCACGCCGACAGGTGCGTTCGAGCATCCGCAGGTGGTGCACGAAGGTCGGGCGATCACCGTCGAGCATCCGGTACTGGGGCCGGTCAAGCAGCCGTCCACCCCAGATACAGGTGAACGGGCGCCCGCTCACCGAGCCGACCGCGGCGCCGATGCCCGGCGACCACAGCGCCGAGCTCCGTGCGCTCGCTGCCGCGGCGACCCCTGTCGGTAGCTCTACGGACGCGTCATCCGGGCTTCCTCTGGAAGGAATCACCATCCTCGAGTTCGGCGTGATGTTCGCCGGGCCGTACGGTGCGACCCTCCTGACCGACCTCGGTGCGCGGGTGATCAAGATCGAGGAGGCCGGTGGCGACAATATCCGTGTGCTGGTGCCGTTCCCCGAGGCAGGTGGCGCGAAGGTGTTGCAGGGCAAGGAGAGCGTCGTGGTGGACCTCCGCTCGGAGGAGGGGCAGGCGATTGTCCACGAGCTCGTCAAGGGCGTCGATGTCGTGCTCCAGTGTTTCCGTGCCGGCGCCGCCAAGCGGACCCGTGTCGACGAGGAGACGCTGAAGTCCATCAAACCCGACCTCGTCTACATCAGCGCAGTGGGTTATGGCGTCGACGGCCCGTACGGCGCTCGACCGGCATACGCACCCTCGGTCGGTGCGGCAATGGGATTGGCGTCGGTCGACGGCCGGGGGCGCAACGACACGCCGCATTCCGACGAGGAGATCCGCAACGGAGCGCGCATCTTGCACGCGGCCAACGCTGTTCCGGTGGCTCAGGCCGATGGCGTCGCAGCGCTCGGGGTGGCGTCAACGATCATGCTCGGCCTCTACGCCCGCGATCGCGGCACGTCGATGGACGGCATCACGACGACCATGCTGGGTTCGGCTCTGGGCGCGCTGATGCACCTCAACAACGAGTACGACGGCGCCACCAGTCTGCCGGTCGTGGACGAGGGCTTCTGGGGAATCCATGCGCTCTACCGCATCTATCCCGCCGAGGATGGCTTCGTGTTCCTGGCAGCTCCGAAGGAGTCGGAGTGGGCCCCGCTCGTCACGGCGCTCGAACCCTACGTCGATCTCGGCGGCGATGCTCGCTTCGCCACTGCCCAGGGGCGCCGTGAGCATGACGCCGAACTGACAGAGGTGCTTACCGGGATCTTCGGTAAGCGGGCAAAGCTCGACTGGGAAACCGAATTGCAGTCCCAGGACGTGGGTTGCGTTGAGGTCACCGAGCGCAACTCCGAGGCCCTGTTGCAGAGCGACGAGTACTACGAGGCGGGCTACAGCGTCGACGCCGTGAGCCCGATCTTCGACGAACACCGTCGGATCGCGCCGATGCTGCATTTCTCGCGGTCGGCCACCAAGGCCGATGCTGGCTGCACCATCGGACAGCACACCGATTCCGTGCTCGGCAAATTCGGTTACTCCGCAGAGCAACTCGCCGATCTTCGGGAACGAGGTGTCATCGCCTGACGGTGGGGTCGGCACCGACAGCAAAGCGCCTCGTCCGGAACGATTCGGGCGAGGCGCTTTGCTGTGTTCTCGCGCTACGGGTCAGCGCGGGGCGAAGCGCATGCCGGCGTCGAGTCGCAGGCACTGGCCGTTGAGCATGGCGTTCTCGGCGATCGCGACGGCGAGCTTGGCGTACTCCTCGGGCTGTCCCATCCGCTTGGGGAAGGCGTTGCCGGCGACGAGTGGACCGACCATGTCCTCAGGCAGCCCGGCGACCGCACCGGTGTTGAACAGGCTCGGCGCGATCGCCAGCACCCGGATGTGTACGACCCGAGGTCGCGAGCCATCGTCAACGCCATACCCGCGATGCCGGCCTTGGCCGCACTGTAGGCGACCTGCCCGATCTGCCCTTCGAATGCGGCGATGGACGAGGTGTTGATGATGACGCCGCGCTCGCCGTCTTCGTTCGGTTCGGACTGGGCCATGTGCGCGGCCTGCAGTCGGTTGAGGTTGAACGTGGAGATGAGGTTCAGATTGATGACGCTGGTGAAGGCGTCGAGCGCGTGTGGCCCGTCCTTGCCCAGCGTCTTGCCGACGATACCGCCGCCGGCGGTGTTGACCGCAATGTGTAAGCCGCCCAACGATGTGACGGCTTGCGCGAGCTGCGCCTCGATGCCCCAGTGATCGGTGATGTCGCCTTCGAAGAATACTCCGCCGATCGCGGTGGCGACTTCCTCACCGGCACCGCCCGGGCGGTCGATGATCGCGACCTGGGCCCCACGCTCGGCGAGCAGTTCGGCGCTGGCCCGGCCCATGCCCGAGGCGCCTCCGACGACGACGGCGAGTTTGCCTTTGATCTCCATGTGATGCGTCTCCTGGTCAGGTGAATGGTGTTGTGCGCGAGAGGGTCAGAAGCCCAGGTCGCGCCCGATGATGTCTTTCATGATCTCGGTGGTGCCGCCCAGGATGGTGCTGATCCGCACGTCCTGGTACGCCTTGGCGACCGGGTACTCGAGCATGTATCCGTAGCCGCCGTGCAGCTGGAGGCACTGGTCGACCACCTTTTTGTTCAACTCCGTGCACCACCACTTGGCCTTGGCTGCATCGACCGCGGTGAGCGTGCCGTCGAGGACCTGTTGGATGTAGTTGTCGATGTAGATCTGCGCGATGTCGAGCTCGGTCGCCATCTCGGCGATGGTGAAGCGGTTGGCCTGGAATGAGCCGATCGACTGGCCGAACGCCTCGCGATCGTGCGCGTACTGCACTGTCTGGGTAAAGATGCTGCGCGCGCCGGCCACGGCACTGATGCCGATGGACAGGCGTTCGGACGGCAGGTTCTTCATGAGGTGATAGAAGCCGCGGCCCTCGGTGCCGAGCAGGTTGCTCGCCGGAACCCGGCAGTCGGAGAAGAAGAGTTCCGACGTGTCCTGGGCATGGTGTCCGATCTTGGCGAGCTTGCGCCCGGGTTCGAAGCCGGGAGTGCCCTTCTCGACGAGAATCAGGCTGAATCCCTTGTGGCCCGCATCCGGGTCGGTGCGGCACACCACGATGACGACGTCGGAGAGAATCCCGTTGGAGATGAACGTCTTCTGGCCGTTGATCACCCACTCGTCGCCGTCGCGGCGCGCCGACGTCTTGATGCCGGCGAGGTCTGAGCCGGCGGTCGGCTCGCTCATCCCGATGGCGAATGTCAGCTCGCCGCTAGCCAATCCGGTGAGCCAGCGCTGACGCTGCGCCTCTGTGGTCAGACGCAGCAGGTAGGGCGCGATGATGTCGTTGTGCAACGTGAGGGCGGGTCCGGTCAGGTGGGAGGCGCCGAGCTCTTCGGCGACGATCGCGTTGTAGCGAAAGTCGTCGACGCCGAGTCCCCCGTACTCCTCGGGAACCGAGAACCCCAGCACGCCGGCCTGTGCCGCGGCCTTGTAGACGGTCTTGTCGACTTGACCGGCCTGCTCCCATTGTTCGTGGTAGGGCGCGACATCGCGGGCCAGGAAGTCGCGGACCACTCCGCGGAACTCTTCATGTTCGGGTGTGAACACCGAACGGGGTGCAGCCATGCTTGTTTTCCTCTCCGAAAATCAGATACGAAGACAGCTTAATCATTAAACTGATTATGTGCTAGTGTGCTGATGCGAAGAGACCCCATGGCGACCCATCGCCGGGACGCCGCGCCGGCAAGACCGGCCGATCCGACCGAAGACGAGGACGAGATGTCAGACGAGGTTGTTGTCGAACGCCGCGACGGCGTACAGGTGATCACCATCAACCGGCCCGAGGCCAAGAACGCACTCAACGGTGCGGTCGCCGAGGGAATCGCCGCCGCGATCGATGAACTGGAGGAGAGTGACGATCTCCGCGTCGGTGTCCTCACCGGTGCGGGCGGCACCTTCTGTTCGGGGATGGATCTCAAGGCATTCCTGAGGGGGAGAGCCCGGTCGTGGAAGGTCGCGGGCTCGGCGGGATCACTCAGGCGCCGCCGCGTAAACCCTTGATCGGAGCTGTCGAGGGCTGGGCCGTGGCCGGTGGCTTCGAACTGCTGCTCGCCTGCGACATGGTCGTCGCTGCCGAGAACGCGAAACTCGGCGTGCCCGAGGTGAAACGAGCTCTGGTCGCCGGCGCCGGCGCCGCCATGTTGCTCCCGCAGCGCATTCCTCAGGCCGTCGCACTCGAGTTGCTGCTCACGGGCGATCCGATCAGTGCCGAGCGCGCTGCCGCCCTCGGCCTGGTGAACCGACTCACGCCTCCCGGCGGCGCGCTCGACGGTGCTGTCGAGTTGGCGTCGGCCATCGCCGCGAATGGCCCGCTTGCGGTTGCGGTGACCAAGCAGATCGCCCGATCGTCGTCGGACTGGACCATCGATGAGGGATGGGCCAAGCAGATGGAGCTCATCGGGCCGGTGATGACCTCCGAAGACGCCCGCGAGGGCGCCACCGCGTTCGCCGAGAAGCGTGCGCCAGTGTGGAAGGGCCGCTGACATGGACAGCCGATCGCGATTCGCGGAGCTCCTCGACAACGCCCCGGCCGACGCGGAGGCGATCGAGTTCGAGGAGTCATGGACCACCTGGGGAACCCTGCAGGGTGTCGACCGCTCACTGGACTCTGTGCTGGGCGAGTACGGCCACGGTGAGGGCACCCGGGTCGGGTTGATCCTGGAGAACCGGCCCGAGTGCGTGGCGGTCCTGTTGTCGCTCATCGCGCGACGACGATGCATCGTGACGTTCAGTTCCCTGCAGCCGCCGGAACGGCTGAGTGCCGACATCGCCAGGGCTGACGTGCCCGTCGTGGTCGGAACGGCAACCGCACTCGCGGGTGACGGGGTGCGGGAGTCCGCCGGCGATGCACTGGTACTGGCGTTGGGCACCGATACGGTGCAGGTGTTCGACGACCGCGCCGTTCGCGCGGCGCGGCAGTCCGACATCTCGCCCGGCGTGATCGTCGAGATGCTGACCTCTGGAACCACGGGCCCGCCCAAGCGGGTGTTGCTGCGTGAGAAGCAGTTCGACACCGCCATCTCCACAAGTGTGCCGGCGCCGCCGAAGGATTCGCTGTTCCGTAGCGGAGTCAGCATCGTCTCGACCCCACTGGTGCACATCGGTGGCTTCTGGGGAGCGCTGGGTCCGCTGTTTGCCGGCAGGCGCATCGTTCTCATGACCAAATTCGCGCTGGAACCCTGGCTGAGGGTCATCACGCGGCATCGGCCAAAGGCGACCGGTCTGGTTCCGGCGGCGCTGCGTTCCATTCTCAACGCAGGCGTGACGGCCGACCAGCTCGACGGAATCGAGGTGGTCACCACCGGTACGACCTTCTGTCCGCCTGAACTGATCGACGACTTCCTGCAGACCTACGGGATTCGAGTGCTCCCGACATACGGCGCCACGGAATTCGCCGGTGCGGTCGCGTACTGGACAAAAGCACTCCACGAGAAGTGGTGGGAGTCGAAGGCGGGCAGCGCGGGCCGCCCACTGCCCGGGGTGACGCTGCGGGTCACCGATGAGAACGGGGCCGAGATCCCGGCTGGTGAGCAGGGACGGCTCGAGATCCGAACCGCTCAGTCGCCGGTCGGGGCCGACAGTTGGCTGCGGACCAGTGACCTCGCGGTGGTGGATGCCGACGGATTCCTGTGGATACGCGGCCGGGCCGACGACGCGATCGTGCGCGGTGGTTTCAAGGTCCATCCCGACACGGTCCGTAAGGTGCTCGAGCAGCACCCGTCAGTGCATGAGGCGGCGGTGGCGCCCAGGCCCGATGACCGCCTCGGCCAGGTGCCGGTGGCGGGCGTCGAGCTCGAGCCCGCCGAGGCCGGCACCGATCGGGCAGCCCTGGCCAAAGAGCTCGACGGGCTGTGCCGCGAGCATCTGCTGCCCTACGAGGTGCCGGTGCACATCGCCGTTGTCGATGCCTTGCCCCGAACTCCTTCGTCCAAGGTCAGCCGGATGGATCTGCTCGACGTCATCGCAGCCGACATGGCTACGTCGATCTCGGCATGACGACCGCAGGTCCATCGGCATCGGTCCTCACGATCGGCTCTGCGGCGCGGAACGCTACTGCTCGGCATCCTGGCGGACACGTGGTGGTGGTCAGCGACGAACGACCGTATCGCAGCACCATCGGGATGCTGGGATGCGACGCGCTGTCCCGGGCGGCCTGGCTGCAGTCCATCGGGATCGGGCGCGGCGACGTCGTGGCCCTGCAGCTGCCGAACTGGTACGAAGGACTCGTCATCCAGGCCGCGACGTTCCTGGTGGGCGCAACTGTCCTGCCGATCGTGCCCATCTACGGACCCCGTGAGGTCGAGTTCATCCTGCGTGACTCGGGAGCGACGGTGGTGGTCCTGGCGGCGCAGGTCAAAGGCCGTCTGGTGGCATCCGCGCTCATCGAGGCCGGTGCGGTGAAGTCGGTCGGCACAGTGGTGGTCGTCGGCGACGACATCCCATCCGGTGCGATCGGTTGGGGGGACACCGCCGCCGACTGGCGGGAGGGGGAGGACCCCGCTGAGCCCGACGACATCGCCCTGCTCGTCTACACCTCGGGAACCACCTCGGATCCCAAGGGGGTCAAGCACACCCATCGCTCACTCATCGCCGACACACTGTCGCCGGTGGTGGCCGACGGGGCCGGTCCGGACTCCTCGCACCTCAGTGTGTTCCCCTCCGGACACGTTGCGGCCGCCAATGGGCTGCTCCGGATACTGATCCATGCGACACCCACCGTTCTGATGGACGTCTGGAACCCCGTTCAAGCGGCGGAGCTGATCGACGAGTACGCGGTGACGTCGACGGCCGGGGCCCCGATCCATCTGTCCGGGCTCCTGGACGCGCAAGAGCGCGGCGAGGTCGCGCTTGCGACCCTGCGTGGCTACCTCGTGGGCGGCGCGTCGGTGCCGGCAGCACTCGTCGAGCGCGCCGACGCAGCCGGCATCGCGGCTTTCCGTGCCTACGGTTTGAGCGAGCATCCGACCATCGCGGGCGGGTCGCCCGACGATCCGATCGGCAAACGCACCCACACCGACGGCCGTATCCAGCCGGGCAACGAGGTCAGGATCGTCGACGACCTCGGTCGCGACGTCGCACCGGGAATCGACGGCGAGATCCTGAGCCGGGGGACCGAGCTCTTCGCCGGCTACCTGAGATCGGAACTGACGGCCGAGGCTTTCACCGATGACGGCTGGTTTCGCACCGGGGACGTCGGCAACGTCGACCGCGACGGTTATCTGACGGTGACGGACCGGAAGAAGGACATCATCGTCCGCGGCGGCGAGAACATCTCATCGCGTGAGGTCGAGGACGTGGTGTCCACGCATCCCAAGGTCGGCGAGGTCGCCGCGGTGGGAGCGCCGGACCCGATGTACGGGGAGCGGGTCGCGGTCTTCGTGGTGCTACGCGAAGGCGCGGAACGCCTGACCATCGACGAAGTGGGCGACCACTTCCGGCTTGCGGGAGTGGCGCGCCAGAAGACACCCGAGGTGATCCGCACGGTGTCCACGCTGCCGCGGACGGCGGCCGGCAAGGTGCAGAAGGCGCCACTCCGGCAGCAGCTCCGCGCTGGGACGAATCAGTCTATTCATCTAACGGATTAATGTGTTATCGTCGTCACTCTGGAGGACATCCGACAGACTTTCGACGGCTAGGAGTTGACGAAGTGAAGCTGCGAGTGGGACTGGCACTGGCAAGTGCCGTCGACACAACGAACGTGATCATCACACGAGTGCCCGACGGCGACGTCGAGTTGACCTGTGGCGGCGCCCCGATGGTCGAGAAGGGTCAAGCCGCGCCGGAGGCGAAGGCCGATCCGGCACAGATGAACGGAACGCTGATCGGCAAGCGATATGTCGATTCCGCCGATGTGATCGAGGTGCTGTGCACCAAGCCGGGTGAGGGCTCGTTGGCGCTCAACGGGGAACTCCTCGTCACCGCGCAGGCCAAACCGCTCCCGGCGTCGGACTGAGGGGAATCGGAATCGTGCGCCTTTCGATGCTGCTGGACATGGCCGCCGACGGATTCGGCGATCGTGTTGTTGTCGGCCGCCGAGCGTCCGGATTCACTGCGTCCGATCTGCGCGCCCGGGCGCTGACCGGGGCTGCCGCCATCCGTGCCGCCGGCGTGGATTCGGTGGTCTACCTGGGTCCGAACGGGCCGGCGTTCCCGGTGGCCATGTTTGCCGCCGCCTATGCCGGGGTGCCGCTGGTTCCGCTGAACTATCGCCTCGGCGACGACCAGCTCACGGGGTTGCTCGCCAAACATCCACGCGCCATCGGCATCGGCGACGAGACCGGCGTGGCTCATCTGCGTGCGGCCGGACTGTCGGCGCAGACCATGGGGGAGTGGCTGCAGTCCACCGCTGCCGACGGCGATCCTGCCGAGCCCGACGTCATCCTCGATGACGGGCCGGCCGTGGTGATCTACACGAGCGGGACGACGTCGGAGCCCAAGGGTGTTCTGCTTCGGCATTCGAACCTGGTGTCCTATGTGCTCGGGTCGGTGGAGTTCATGAATGCTGACGAGGACGATGCCGCTCTGGTGAGCGTGCCGCCTTACCACATCGCCGCGGTCGCCAACGTCATCTCCAACCTCTACGGCGGACGCCGCACGATAGTCCTGGAGCAGTTCGATCCGACGCAGTGGCTAGACACGGTCCGGACCGAGGGTGTCACCAACGCCCTGGTCGTGCCCACCATGTTGTCGCGGGTGATCGAGGCCATCGGCGACGGTGTCGACGGTTCGGTGCCCACGCTGCGGTCGCTTGCCTACGGCGGCGCTCCGATGCCGGCGGCCGTGATCGAGAAGGCGCTGCTCGCCTGGCCGGAGGTGGGTTTCGTCAACGCCTACGGCCTGACCGAGACCAGCTCGACCGTCGCGGTCCTCGGGCCCGAGGATCACCGGGACGCGTATGCCTCGGATGAGCCGCACATCCGGGCCCGCCTGGCATCGGTCGGCAAGGTACTGCCCACCGTCGAGATCCAGATTCGTGACGAGAACGGTGCTGCGCTCCCGCCCGGGGCTCCTGGTCGTATCTGCGTCCGTGGTGACCAGGTGTCCGCCGAATATGCGGGCATCGGGCGCGCGGTCGATGACGACGGGTTCTTCGACACCCGCGACAACGGCTACCTCGACGACGACGGTTACCTGTTCATCGGTGGGCGCATCGATGACACGATCATCCGCGGCGCCGAGAACATCGCTCCGGCCGAGATCGAAGAGGTGTTGCTGCGGCATCCAGACGTGCTTGATGTCGCCGTCGTCGGTGTCCCCGACGAGGAATGGGGCCAGCGGATCGAGGCCGCCGTCGTGCTGCGCGTCGGCGCCGAACTTCTCGACGCGGACCTCAGAGAATTCGCCCAGACGTCACTGCGATCCAGCAAGACCCCGGACCGGTTCTGGTTCTGGCCCGAGCTACCGCGGACCGAGACCGGAAAACTGGTGCGGCGCAACGTGCTCAGGAAGGTGCTTTCGGCAGAAGGGGTCACCGCGTGACCGTATCGGTCACCCGACCCGCCGAGGGCATCACGCAGATCACGCTGAGTCGGCCCGAGGCGCTGAACACACTTGACCGTCGACTGACCGGCGATCTGGTCACAGCCCTCGACGAGGTCGAGGCATACACCGACTGCCGCGTGGTGATCGTGACCGGGGCGGGGCGGGCGTTCTGCGCCGGACTCGATCTGAACGGTTACCTCCCGCCCGATGGGTGGGCCGACGAGCTCGATCGACTCGGGCGCGCACAGGCTCAGCTGGTCATCCAGCGCGAGATCGCCGGACTGGCCCAGCGGTTGCACTCGCTGCGTCAACCGGTGATCGCCGCGGTGAACGGCCCGGCGGCCGGTGGCGGACTCGCCCTGGTCGCCGCCAGCGACATCCGGATCGCCGCACCGGAAGCCGTGTTCGCCGTCTCGTTCATCCGCGCAGGGTTCTCGGCATGCGACATCGGCGTGTCCTGGCTCCTTCCGCGCCTGATCGGCGCGGGCCGGGCCCATGAGTTGATGCTGACGGGCCGTCGGTTCTCCGCCGAGTACGCCCGCGAGATCGGTCTGGTGACCGATGTCGTGCCCGCCGGAGAGCTTCTCGATCGCGCTATGGAACTCGCAGCGGAGATAATGCTCAACCCACCGATCTCGGTGGAACTCACGAAGCAAGGCATGTGGCTGGCGCTGGAGACGCCCGGATTCGATGCCGCGGTCGAGTTCGAGAACCGTCAGCAGGTCTTCACCTCATTCACCGAAGACCAACCCGAGGCGGTCGCGGCATTCCTCGGCAAGCGATCCCCCCGCTATCGCCGACGCTGACGTCGGGGAAATGTGGTCGGCCCCGATCAATCGTGTGCCTCACTGGGGCCTGTCGCAACTTCCATAACGCCACGGTAATCAGGTAACTTATTTTACTGAAAGGGCAGGAGCGTCGGTGACGCTCCTGCCGACCATGCAGCGGAGGATGACCATGATCACCGGATGGACCGACGACCACGAAGAGCTCCGAGCCGTGGTGCGACGCTTCCTGAGCGAGAAGTCGTCGACGGAGAAGGTTCGCGAGCTCGCCATCGCGGGCGCAGCGGGCGACCAGGCCGTGTGGCGGCAGATGGCCGAGCAGATGGACCTGCAGGGCCTGGTGATCCCTGAGGAGTTCGGCGGCGCCGGGATGGGTGCGGTCGAACTGGGCGTGGTCCTCGAGGAGATGGGCCGCGCACTGTATGTGGGACCGTATTTCTCGACGGTCGCGCTGGCGGTGCAGACCTTGACGGCGGTGGGTGACCGGGCGGCACAGGCCCGATGGCTACCGCGCATCGCGGGGGGAGATCTCACCGCCACCGTGGCAATCGCCGACGACGCGCCGTCGTTCGACCTCACCGCGGTCACGGCCACGGCCACGGCGTCGGGCGACGGCTGGAGTGTGTCTGGCGCCAAGGCGTTCGTCATCGACGGGATGACCGCGGACCTCATTCTGGTGGCTGCTCGTACCGATGGCGATCTGGGCCTGTTCGCACTCGCGGGTGACGCCGCCGGATTGCATCGCGAAGCGGTGCCCACCGTCGACGAGACCCGGGCGCTCGCGCGAGTCGAGTTGGATGCCGTACCGGCGGTTCGGGTCGGCGACGATGCCACACAGACGCTCGCGCGTGCCGGTGACCTTGCCGCTGCCGCCTTGGCCGCCGAACAGATCGGTGGTGCCGCTGCGGCACTGGACATGGCGGTTGACTATGCCAAGATGCGTGTCCAGTTCGAGCGTCCGATCGGCTCCTTCCAGGCGATCAAGCATCGATGTGCAGATCTCAAGGTGCAGATCGAATCAGGGCGGTCCGCAGCATTTTTCGCGGCTGCGCTGCTCGATGACGGTGATCCCGAGGCGGCGATCGCCGCGTCGACAGCTCAGGCGTGGTGTTCGGCGGCCTACACCAAGGCGAGCATGGAGAACATCCAGTTCCATGGTGGAATCGGCTATACGTGGGAGTGCGACGCGCACCTCTACCTGCGCCGGGCCACCGTTTCCGACGTTGTCCTCGGCGCTCCGCGGGCGCATCGCGCCCGGATCGCCGAGCTGGTGGAGATGTGAGATGACACAGCAGATCGAGACAGGCACAGTGATGACGATCGAGAGCGACGACGAGTTCCGCGCACGGATTCGCCAGTGGTTCGCCGACAATCGCCCCGCCAAGCGCCCCAGGGATTCGGCTGAGCGCAAATCGTGGGTGCGGGCCTACCACGCCCGGATGTACGACGCCCGGATGACCGGGCCGTCGTGGCCGCTGGAATACGGCGGCATGGGCCTGTCCTTTGCGCAACAGGTGATCTATCAGGAAGAACTGGCCAAGACGCGTGTGCCCTCGCCGCTCGGGACCGGTCTCGGGATCGTCGCGCCGACGATCATCACCTACGGCACCGATGAGCAGAAGCAGCGCTGGCTCGGGCCGATGCTGCGCCAAGACCTCATTTGGTGTCAGGGTTATTCGGAGCCGGGTGCGGGTTCGGATCTCCCGGCTCTACGCACCACCGCCCGCCGTGAGGGCGACTTCTATGTGGTCAACGGCCAGAAGGTGTGGACCACACACGCCACCGACGCGGACGTCTTCTTCACGTTGGTGCGCACCGGGACCCAGGAGTCCCGGCAAAAGGGCATCACTTACCTGATCATCGATGCGCATGCTCCCGGGGTGACCGTGCGCCCGCTGAAGGACATCACCGGCGGCGAGCACTTCGCCGAGGTCTTCTTCGATGACGTGCGGGTACCCGTCGCCGATCGTATCGGCGAGGAGAACCAGGGCTGGCCGCTCGTCCGGACCTCGCTCGGGCACGAACGTGCCGCGGGAGCGATGAATCAGGCGACGAACTATCGGCGGATTCTCGACGAGCTGGTCGCACTCGCCCGCGAGCGTGGGCTGACGACCGACCCGCTGACCCGGGACCGCCTGGCCGACTTCGAGATCCGGGTGCGATTGATGAAGTACAACGCCAGCCGGATCATCAACGACATCATCGCGCACGGCGAACCCGGTCCGGCGTCATCGGTGTCCCGGCTGTTCATCACGATGTTCGAACAGGAACTCCACGAGTTCGCCGTCGAGATGCTCGGCGCCGACGGAATCGTCACCCGCGACTCCGAGCGCGCCATCCAGCGAGGTCGGTGGCTCACCGGTTTCCTCGGGTCGCGGGCATCGACGATCGGTGCCGGAACGTCGGAGATCCAGCGAAACACGATCGCCGAGCAGGTCCTCGGTCTGCCCCGCGATCCGGCCATGCCGGCGCGCTGAACCCCGGCCGTTTCAGGCGTCGCGTGCTCACCTCAGGCCGGTTGTCGCCAACATCCCGGTCGAGAATCTCCCGATGCGACCTGATTGACTGGACCGAGGTGCCGGCAGAGACCAGGTTGGGGATGACCCGGACTGTGACACAGCCGATGGGCGGCGAATGACGGTGGGCCATCGATTGAAGTTGGCGATTCTGGCGGCGGTCATGGTCGCGGGCGTCGTGGTGGCCGCGACCGTCGACATCCCCGATTCGACGACGATCCGCGACTCGGTGTCCGCCGCGGGCGTACCTGGGGTGCTGGCATTCATGCTCATTCTGGCCGCGCTGACGTTGACCCCGTTCCCCATGAGTGTGCTCACCGTGGCCGGCGGACTGATGTTCGGTTTGGTCCCCGGTGCGCTCATCGTGATCGTCGCGGCGACGTTCGGTGCCTGGGCCGGCTACTGGCTGGCCCGATCACTCGGGCGTGCATCCTTCGCCCAGATCAGTTGGTCGAGAATCGTCGCGCTCAATGCGGTGCTCGAGCGTCGCGGTATGAGTTCGATGATGGTGGTGCGACTGATCCCGGTGTTCCCGTTCGGCCTGGTCAACTATGCGGCCGGGCTGAGTTCGGTCCGGCAACGCGACTATCTGGTCGGTACCGCGATCGGCATCGTCCCGGGGGCGATCGCCTACAGCGCGGTCGGCGCCTACGGGACCTCCCCGCTGTCCTGGCCCTTTGTCGCAGCAATCGCGGCGGTGGTGGTCATCGGTGGGGGATCGGCAGTGCTCGCGCGCCGCCTGGGCGTCACCGGTTCGATTCGCGGTAACCAGACGCCGGTGTAGCCGACCGGGACCGGCAGTCTCGCCCCGCAGGCCCGACCCCTCCCGTATCGACCACCCCGCGCTTCGGGCCCGAGTGTTCTCGAGGATGGCCGCTGCCGTCGGCGGTCAGCCGGGCAACTGCGCCATCCGGTCGTGGTGGAACGCGGCATCCCCAAAGAGCACCTCGTCGACCTTGGCGCGCCGGAGGTAGAGGTGCAGATCGTGCTCCCAGGTGAAGCCGATCCCACCATGGGTCTGTAGGGCCTCACCGGCGATCGCGGGTACCTTCTCGGCGGCAAATGCCTTGGCAACACTGGCTGCGCTCGATGCTTCGGTCAGCCCGGCGTCGAGTGTCATCGCCGCGTAATACGTCGCTGCCCGGACTCCGCGCAGCGCGATCAGCATGTCTGCGGCCTTGTGCTTGATGACCTGGAACGAGCCGATCGGCCGCCCGAACTGCTCGCGCACCTTGGCGTAGTCGACGGTCATCTGCAGGAGTCGTTCGCCGACGCCGAGGGCATCCGCGGCGACCAGCACTGCAGCGGCATCGCGGACCGACTGGGCATCGACGTCGAGCAGGTGACCACCGTCCGCGATATCGCCGATCGCATAGAAGCCTCGGCTCTCGTCGAGAGTGCGGCGACGCCGAGTTGTGGACGAATCGGCCTCGACGAGCCGCACCTGCGCGTCGTCCACGATCAGGAACCAGTCCACGGCTGCGGCGGCCTGGACGAGCGCATGATCGATGACCACTGCGGCGCGTCGTCCCCCCGACGCCAGTTCGTCGACCACATCGTCCGGTGCGCCGCCGCGATGAGCTACGTACGCCGTGAGAGCGGTATCGACCCACGGGCCCGGCGCCGCCGCCCGGCCGATCTCCTCGGCGATGAGGCAGAGTTCCACGAGGCCCGCGTCGGCACCGCCGTGACTTTCCGGGACGGCGAGGCCGGTCCAGCCGATCTCCGTGCCGCGCTGCCATAGCTTGTCGTCGAGGTCCCGACCGGTGGTCGAGACCTCACGGACCAACTCAGGTGTGCAATGTGCCGACAACATGCTGCGCGATACGTCGCGTAGCATCTCCTGCTCGTCGCTGAGCTCGAAGTCCATGGCGCATTCCTCCCGTTGCGGGGCTGTCTCTCGACGGCTACGTATGATTAGATACGGTAAGATCATATAACTAATTAGGCAACGTGGACACAGGAGGTCCGAAGATGCGGATCGAGACCGACGCTCATCTCGAACAGCTCCGGGCCGAGGTGCGCGCATTCATCGCCGAGCACAATCCCGGAATCAAGCATCACACGGGTGTGCGCGCCCCGGGCCCCGATCTGGTCCCGGAGATCCGACGGTGGACGGCCATGCTGTTCGAGGCGGGTTACCTGGGCGCGGAGTGGCCGGAGCGGTTCGGCGGTACCCCGGGTGTCGACCCGCAGCGTGCGTTCGTCGTTGCCGAAGAGATCGCTCGCGCGCGGGTGTGGGCACCGATCGGGGCCTATCAGCTGGCATCGGCCGCGCTCATCGACTTCGGCACCGATGCCCAGCAGCAGTACTACCTTCCGCGGATCCGGGGCGGGCAGGACATCTGGTGCCAGTTGTTCAGCGAGCCCGGGGCCGGCAGCGACCTCGCCTCGCTGCGTACCCGCGCACAGCTCGACGGCGACCATTACGTGATCGACGGGCAGAAGGTGTGGACCACCAACGGGCAGCACGCCGACGTCGGCTACCTCTTGGCGCGCACCAATCCGGACGCCCCGAAGCACCGAGGTATCACCGCCTTCGCGCTCGACATGACGTTGCCGGGAGTGCAGGTTCGTCCGCTCCGCGAGATCACCGGCACCGAGGATTTCAACGAGGTCTTCCTCGATGGGGTGCGGGTGCCCGTCGATGCGGTGATCGGCAAGGTCGATGATGGCTGGCGAGTGGCCAATTCGAGCCTGGCGCACGAGCGGACCGGGGTGGCGTCGATGGCAACCGAGTTGCTGCAGAACGTCGACCGGCTGGTGACGCTCGCCAAGGATCGAAGCGATGATGCCGGCCTGCGACGCGACGTCGGACGTATCGCCACGCATGCCCGTGTGATCGATCTGATGAGCAAGAGCGTGCAGTCGGGGATGCTGGCCGGTCGCACCGACGTCGCCGACGCCCCGTCGGTGAAGATCTTCTTCAGTGAGACCAACCTGGCGATGACCGAGCTCGGGATGGCATTGCAGGGTTCGGATGCCGTCGCGGTCGAGGGCGACGAGGGTGCGGTCGCCGACGGGTGGTGGCAGGACGCGTTCCTGTACGCCCGGGCCTGGACCATCGCCGGCGGCGCGAACGAAGTACTCAAGAACGTGATCGCCGAACGTGGGCTCGGTCTGCCACGCGACCCGTCCTGACAAACGTCTGATCTGAAAGCGAGCCTGGATCATGGGTTTCGACACCATCCTCTACGACGTCACCGACCACGTCGCCACCATCACGATCAACCGCCCCGAGGTGCACAACTCTTTCAACGCGACGATGGTCGACGAGTTCCGGCGGCTGTGGAAAGATATCCGCGAGGACGACGATGTGCACGTCGTGGTCCTTCGTGCCGCCGGGGACAAGGCGTTCTGCACCGGGGTGGATGTCCGTGAGGGACTCGACCTCCACGAGAACTTCTGGAGTCAGGATGATCCCGGTCAGGGGCTGTCCCCGCGCGCCAACAAGGTCTGGAAGCCGGTGATCGCCGCAGTGCACGGCATGGTGGCCGGCGGTGCCTTCTACTGGCTCAACGACTGCGATTTCATCGTCTCGGCCGATGACGCGACCTTCTTCGATCCCCATGTGTCCTATGGGCTGACGTCCGCGCTGGAGCCGATCGGTCTGGCCCGGCGGATTCCGCTGGGCGAAGCGATGCGCTGGGCGTTGGTCGGCCTGGACGAACGGATGTCGGCGGAGCGGGCGTTCACCATCGGACTCGTGTCCGAACTCAAACCGCGCGAAGAACTCTGGGAGCACGTCGACGGTCTGGCACGGCGGATCGCGGCCAAACCCGCCGTTGCGGTGCAGGGCACGGTGAAGGCCGTCTGGGAAACGCTGGACATGGATCGCAACGCCGCCTATGCCGTGGCATGGAACTACCCGGGAATCGGCAACCCGATCGGTACGGCGGAGGTCTCGCGCGACGGGTTCGTCAAACCGAAGTGGACGCTGCGCTGATCGAGACCCCGCCCGTTGATCCCGCCCGTTGATCCCGCCCGTTGATGGAGACCCTCCCCGTTGATGGGGACCCTCCCCGCTGATCGAGTAGGTGACGAGCGTAGCGAGGAGCCGTATCGAGATCACGTGCTCCACCCACTCAGGTCAGCTGTGATCGGTTACGTTCCATGACGTTTCGCCGGTTCTCCTCGAGCACGTCCCAGGCGGTCGGGTGGGCCGCGGACAGTCGGGACTCGATTTCGAGGACCTGCCCGGAACCAGCCTGCCAGCCCGCGGTGTACATGTGCTTGAGTGCAACCATCACGTCGCCGCCTACGTCGCAGATCCGGCCGGCCACCTCGAGTGCATGCGGGATCAGCCGATCGTGCGGCACCACCTCGGTCACCAAGCCGATCCGTAGTGCCAATTCGGCATCGACGAGCTCACTGGTGAACGACATCCGACGCGCCCACGCCGTGCCGACCCGATCGGGGAGGCGGGCGGTCAGGCCACCGCCGGGTAGCACGCCAACGCGCGCGTGGGTGTCGGCGAACACCGCCCGATCCCCGGCGATCAAGAAGTCGCATCCCAAAGCGATCTCGAGGCCGCCGGTGACGGCGGCACCGTTCACGGCACCGATCACGGGTGTGCTGAGTTGACCGACCAGCCTGATGCAGTCGTCGTCCTCGAACAGCTTCAAATATTCGGGACCGTCGTCGGCGAGCGCACGGAGGTCCAGTCCCGCGCAGAATGCCGGGTCTGCGCCGGTGAGGACGATTGCGCCGACCTCGGTATCCGCGTCCAGGGAGCGTAGTGTCGCGCTGAGCTCACTGATCAGCTCGGGGCTCAGGGAGTTCCGAGCCTCTGGGCGGTTGAGTGTCACGAGCGCGACCCCACCATCGATCTCGGTGAGCACCACCGGAGTCATCGGACAGCGTTCTGGATCTCGCGGGCCAGTTGCATGACCAGATCGGGGTCGTCGATACCGAGCGTGTTCACCGAGTAACGACTGACCACGCCTTGACCCCGTGCGGCGAGTTTGCCCGGGATGTCTGCGGGCGTGCCCACCACGGCGAAGGCCTCGAGGACCTCGTCGGGGAGGCGTTCACCCATCTTTGTCCACCGATCCGGGTCGTCGGATTTCGACAGTGCGTGCATCTCGGCACCGAGATCCTGCCAGCCGTGGAGTTCCAGGACGGGTAGATATGCGGGGGTGGAGGCGTAGAACGCCAGTTGCTGTTTGACTGCCTTTGCCGAGGCCGCGAACTCTTCGTCGGACCGGCCGGTGACCCCAAAGCTGAGATCGACGATCTCGAAGTCGTCGCGCAGTCGGCCACCGGCTCCGCGTTCGAGGGCGGGGACGGTCATCTCCCGCAGGTAGCGCTCTCCGGTGGAGAAGCCGTGCACCAGCAGCCCGTCGGCAACGGCCCCCGCCGTCTCGCACATCTTGGGTCCCACCGCGGCGATGAACACCTTGGGTGCCGGTGTCTGCGACGGTGGAGTGAACATGGGGGTCATCAGGGTGTGGGTGTAGAAATCGCCACGGAAATCGAGCTTCTCCCCGGTC
Source organism: Gordonia rubripertincta (assembly GCF_038024875.1). Taxonomy (NCBI): domain Bacteria; kingdom Bacillati; phylum Actinomycetota; class Actinomycetes; order Mycobacteriales; family Gordoniaceae; genus Gordonia; species Gordonia rubripertincta. Next base: position 3,756,578 of record NZ_CP136136.1, on the reverse strand, counting down.
TCCCATGCGAACCAGATCGCACGGAGCGCGGCGACGAACTCGGCCATGCGGGCGGCCGGTGCACTCCACGGCATGGAGAAGCGGCGTTCGACATGGGGTTTGATCTGGCTGCCCAGTCCGAGGATGAGCCTGCCGCCCGAGTAGTCCTGGAGCGCGCGGGCCTGGGGTGGCGAGCGTCATGGGTGACCGGGCGAACGCAACCAGGATATTGGTCATCAGGTCCACCCTCGACGTGCTACCCGCAGCCACAGTCAGATGCAGCAGTGGGTCCGACGACAGTTCGGCGTACGAGATCCCGTCGAGGCCTGCGTCTTCGGCGAGACGGGCCAGCGCAGCAGTGTCGGCGAGTTGCTGACCCGGCGGGCCGATCGGCAGCACCACCTTGGGGGCGGCGACACTCGCAGTGGTGGTCTCAGGCAACGAAATCATCCCAATTCGTGGAGAGGTAGTCGAGGAACGCGGGGCCGACGGATTCGCCGACCAGGTGATCGGCCGGAACCGGCTGTTGCCGTGCGCGATACGTCGGGTCGGCGACGATGCTCCGCGCGAAATCGTGATGGAGGATGGCTGCCGTGCCGATGAGGACGAAATCGGCGCCCCGCTCCAGACATTCGCGAGCACCGGGGGCGTCGGTGATCTTGCCGGCCACGCCCACACGGGTGTTGCCGCGGGGCAGATCGGTGAAGAAGTCGATCAGGCGACGACCACGGTGAGCCTCGTCGTAGGGTTCCTTGAACGCGTCCCACAGGGACAGATCCAGATAGTCGAGGTTGCCGCGGTCGAGGACCTCGAAGGCGAGAGCGCGGGCCTCGTCGAGGGCGATTCCGTATCGCTCCGGTGAGAGTCGCAGGCCGAGTTGGAAATTCGGCGACACTGCCGCACGGATGCCGTCGACGATCTCGTGGACGATGCGGAACCGGTTCCGGGTCGATCCGCCGTAACGGTCGGTGCGGTGATTACTACGGGTATCAAGGAACTGCGCGATCAGATAGCCGTGGGCTCCGTGGACTTCGACTCCGTCGAAGCCCGCTCGCTTAGCCCGGACCGCCGCGTCGACGAAGTCGTGCACGACCTGTTCGACCTCGCCTGTGGTCAGTGCGGTCGCTCCCTTACTCGGGTCGTCCCAAGGGGCGACAACGGGACGCCCGGAGATCTGGGCATTCGCCCGCCGCCCACCGTGTTGCAGCTGTACCGACGACACCGCCCCGGCCGCTCGCAGGCCGTCGGCGAGTCTCGTGAGGCCCGGCAGTTGGGCATCGTCGCAGATACCCAACTGCCCGGGAAATGCCATGCCGGCCTGGCTCACATGTGCCGCACAGGTCATCACCATCCCGAACCCGCCTTCGGCTCGTCGGGTCAACCATCGGTACTCGTCGTCGTGGAGTGTCCCGTTGTCGTTGCTCTGCATGTTTGTCAACGGAGCGAGGGCGATTCGATTCTGCCAGTCGGGACCGTGGCGGAAGGTCAGGGCGTCGGCGAGTGCGGTCATGTGTGTGGTCCCGTCTCAGGCGAAGCGCTCGATCTCATGGGCCAGCAGCGACTGGAGATCGTCGGCGGGTGGCTTCGGCAGTTCGACGGCCGCCTCGCGAGTCGGCAGCAGTACGACCGCGGTTCCCGGGGTGTTGGTCTCGCCACGCTGGTTGGTGCATGCCAGTTCCAGGTGAACCTCATTGCGGGTGCCTTGCTCGTCGGTCACCTGCCGCTTGTCGACGACCTTGCCGGTGATCCAGGTGGTGTCGCCGATGTAGTTGAACTTGCGGTGCTGGCACGACAGCTTCCACAGCCAGCCGTCGTCGCCGATCCAGTCGGTGAGGGCATGGGTCAACCAGGTCTCGCGCATCGCACCATAGTCGTAGTTCATCGGGATGCCGAGTTCCGCGGCACGTTCGGATTCCCAGTGCAGGCGTTGCACGGTATCGGGGATATTCCGTGAGTTCGCCGGGTACAGGCCGGGGACCTTGCGACGGATCGCCCGTGAGATGCCGAATGTCCCGGGCGGGGTGAGCTGCATGCCCCAACCGACATGCCACACGATCACATCGGTGACGGTGAGTGGGCCTTTGACGCGCTTGTCGATCTGGTCGCCGATCTCGACGTCCTCCCAATAGCGGGTCTCGGCGCCGCGCCTGGTCTCGGCGTCATAGGCCGCGTCGATCTCGGCGAGTTGCTCGTCGGTGTACGGGGTGGTGAAGTCGATGGGATCGGCCTTCTTGGCATTGGCCCGCGAGGTGTGGCGCTCGGCGTTGATCCAGGTGCCGCGTTGGATGGCGTGGATCTCACCGGCACCGTTGGCGAACAAGAAGTCGTTGGTGACGTGAGCAGTGCGACCACCGAACTTCGAAGGCTTCTCCTCGACCCCGACCTGCGCACGGACGACCTGACACCGGTCGCCGAGCGTCAGCGGGCGAAACCACTCGAACTCCATCACAGCCTGGTACGAGCCGAGTCCGGCGAACGGGTCACCCTTCAACAGGGCCTTCTGCTCGGGGCTCACCGGCGGCGCGGCGTTCTCGCCCATGGTGTACATGAAATTCGGCGGCGCGATCAGGGTTCCCCAGCGGGTGTTCTTGCCGTAGTCGGGATCGCACCAGAGGGGATTGGCATCGCCATATCCGAACGCGAAATGGCGTGTGCCATCGGCGGTCACCTCGTGATTGTGCGGGGTCAGAGGGCGTTCCGGAATGCCGATACGCCGGCGTGAACGCTCGAACGACTCGTCGGTCAGAATGCCGTACTCGGCGGATTGCGGGTTGGTCACATCACTCACGGCGACTCCTCATCTAGCGGCTATTGCAGCCACTATATAGTACAATCAGCTAAATGATTAAAGGAGTCGAGATGGAGTTCGGATTACCCTGGCCCGGAGCCGAGGTCGCACAGGAGGCGGAGAAGGCCGGCATCGCGGCGTTCTGCACCGGTGATTTTGTCGACAACGACGCATATTCGGTACTGGCGGACATGGCGGCAAACACGACAAAAGCCCAGGTAGGCACCAGTATCGCCTATGCGTTCTCCCGGAGTCCGTACGCGCACGCGTCCGCGATTCGAACGCTGCACAAGCACGCTGCGGGCCGATTGTTCCTCGGGCTCGGTTCGGGTGCCTACGCGATCAATCGGGACTGGGTCGGGGCAGAGGCCGACCGCCCGGTCGCGCGAATGAGCGATCTCGCCGGAGCGGTACGCGCCTGGCTGCATGCGGAGAACGGCGAACGTGTCCGTTACGACGGTGAGTTCTATCGGGTCGACGCGCGGGTCCAGGCACCGGTACTGGGCCGACTCGATGTCCCGATTTTGTTCGCCGGCTTCAACAAAGGCATGGCCGCTGCTGCGGCCCGACATGCCGACGGGGTCATCGGCCACGGCTTGTTCACCGCGCAATGGTGGGACGACGTCGTCCGGCCGGCGACCGCCAAAGGACTGGCCGACGCCGGCAAGAGCAGCACGATCGAACACGGTTGGCTGATCACTGCGGTTGATGACGACAACCCGGATCGGGCCATCCTCGACGCCCGCCGCATGATCGCCTTCTACCTCACCGTGAAGACCTACGACGCGTTCATCGAGCAGCATGGCTGGACGGACGCCGTGGCGGCGCTGCGCGCCGCCTTCAAAGCCGGGGACATGGACACCTTCACCAATGCCGTCACAGACGACATGCTCCACACGATTGCCGTGTGCGGCACAACGGCCGATGCGCGTTCGCGTCTGGCGGAGCGCAGGGCCGAGGGGTCGCTGGCCCGGGATCTGACATATCTGGGGCAGCCGGCGTTCCTGGTGAGCGATCGGCGACGAGCGGTCTACGCTCACAACAGCCTGGCGTTACTGGAAGGCTGATACGTGAGCTTCGTCAGCTACCGCTTCGAGTCAGGTTGTGCGCGCATCACATTGACCGATGGTGACCGGGGAAACCCGGTCCACTCCGATATGGTCGAGGAACTGTTTGCCGCGGTGCGGCGGGCATCGGCTGACTCGGCGCGAGTGATCGTGCTCAGCGCGCAGGGACGCTTCTTCTCCGTCGGCGGGGATCTGGCGGCATTCGCCTCGGCTGCGGACATGTCCAACTACATCGACGACCTCGCCGACTCCTTGCATCGTGTGGTGAGCGAACTCGTCCGCGCCGACGCCGTGGTGGTCTCGGTGGTGCAGGGTCCTGCTGCCGGGGCGGGCTTTCCGCTCGCCGCCGCGGCGGACATCATCATCGCGGCCCAGACGGCGACATTCAGTCTGGGCTATACGAAGGTCGGGCTCAACGTCGACGGTGGGACCAGCCTGCTCGTGCACTCGCTGGGTCTGCATCGCTCGCTGCGGCTGGCCCTTCTCAACGATGCGATCAGCGCCGACGAGGCACTGGCGACGGGCCTGGTCGCCCGGGTGGCTCCGGATGGTGATCTCGATCGGGTAGCCGAGAAGATCGTCGATCAGGTCCTCGCCGGCCCGGCCGGGGGACAGGCCGCCACCAAGCAGCTCTTGCGGGCGACCGCGGACGCGGCTCCCGAGAGCGCGTTGCGTCGGGAGGCGCTTGCCATTCGCACCACTGCCGGTGATCCCGACGCGAGAGAAGGGGTCGGGGCGTTTCTGGCGAAACGCCGACCCGAGTTCGCCAGATGATCGACGGTGGAAGCCGCTCACCGATATCGCACAATCGGGTGACGTCGACGATGACGGAGGACCACTGATGCACCTCACCGCGCTCGCTGCCGAGCTGGGAAGCAAACCTGCTGTGATCATGGGTGAATCGGGCCAGTCGATCAGCTATGCGGAACTAGAGCGCGCGTCGAACCGGATCGCGCACGTGTTGGCCGACCTCGGGTTGCGGCCGGGGGACCACATCGCGATCCTGATGGAGAATCGTCTGGACGTTTTTCCGGTGGCGTGGGCTGCGCAACGCTCAGGGCTCTTCTACACCCCGGTCAACTGGCATCTCACCGTCGCCGAGGCGGCATACATCGTCGACAACTGCGAGGCGACGGTGCTCATCTCATCGCCCGAACTCGCAGCGCTCGCCGACGAATGCGTGCGATCGGCCTCGCGCGAGGTGACCAGGCTGACCGTCGGTGAGGATCTCGAGGACCTGGCATCCGTGGCTCCGGACATCCCGATCGCGCATGAGCTGGAGGGCTGCTACATGTTCTACAGCTCCGGCACCACGGGCCGTCCCAAGGGGATACTGCCCGAGTTGACCGGTGATGCGTTCGGAACCGGATACGCGATCGACCACATGATGGGTACCGCATTCGGTCTCGGCCGCGACACGATATACCTCAGCCTGGGTCCGCTCTATCATGCGGCGCCGTTGGGGTGGTCCATGGGGGCCATCCGCAACGGCGGCACAGCAGTCGTGATGGGGCGGTTCGATGCGGAACGCTCGCTCGCCCTGATCGAGCAGTATGGTGTGACCGCAGCACAATTCGTACCCACCATGTTCGTTCGGCTGCTCAAGCTCCCCGACGAGGTGCGCCGATCCCACGACGTCGGCTCGCTGCGCATCATGATCCACGCCGGTGCGCCATGTCCCGTCGAGATCAAACGGCAGATGATCGATTGGCTCGGGCCGATTCTCGTCGAGTTCTACGCAGGCAGTGAGGGAACCGGATTCTTCATGGTCGACTCGAAGGCCTGGCTCGAACGGCCCGGTACGGTCGGAAAGGCTCTGCTCGGAGTTGTGCACATCTGCGACGACGACGGCAACGAACTGCCGGTCGGCGAGGTCGGGCAGGTCTGGTTCGGTGACGTCCGCCGGTTCGAATACCACGGTGATCCCGACAAGACCGCTGGTGCGTGGAATGACCGTGGCTGGAACACCCTCGGAGATCTCGGTCATGTCGACGCCGACGGCTATCTGTACCTGTCCGACCGGCGAACCGATCTGATCCTCTCCGGTGGCGTCAACGTCTATCCACGCGAGATCGAGGACGTACTCATCCTGCACCCGGCAGTTGCCGACGTCGCCGTCATCGGGGTCGCCGACGACGAGTTCGGCCAGCGGGTGCACGCGTTCGTATTGCCCAGCGACGAGACGCATCCCGGACCGGATCTCGAGAAAGCGCTCGCCGCGTACGCACGCGAGCACCTCGCCGGCTTCAAGGTTCCCCGCGGGTGGACCTTCCTCGACGAGTTTCCGCGGCTGCCCAGTGGAAAGGTGCTCCGCCGCAAGCTGCCGGTGAGCTGAAAGCCGGCACTTCCGGAGGTGTGATGACGGGACGGCAAACATGACCAACGAAGCAGGCGGGCAGCCGTTGCTCGTGGATCGTCGCGGCGGCGTCACCGTCCTGACGTTGAACCGCCCTGCCCGACGCAACGCACTCGACAGGGCCTTGCGCCGTGCACTCAGGAAGGAGTTCGCCACCGCTGAAGCCGACGACGATGTGCGGGTCATCATCGTCACGGGCGCGGGAAGTGCATTCTCGTCAGGCGTGGATCTGTCGGAGGCGTTGACCGGGCCTGCGACGGCCCCGGAAGGTGCGACACCCACACAGGTGATGCGATCGCTGTCCAAGCCGGTGATCGCAGCTGTCAACGGTCCATGCTTCACCGGTGGGCTCGAGCTCGCGGTCAGTTGCTCGTTCATCATCGCCTCCGAGGAGGCCGTGTTCGCCGACACGCACACGTCGATCGGTCTGATCGATGGATGGGGCGGCAGCGCGATGCTGCCGCGGATTGTCGGACTGCCGATGGCCACCCAGATCATGCTCACCGGGAACCCCGTCGATGCGCAGACGGCGTTGCGTATCGGGCTCGCCAACGAAGTCGTGCCGGCCGATCGGCTCATGGAGCGGACCCTCGAGATCGCAGAATCCATCGCGGCCGCTCACCCCGAGGCAACACGTCGACTGCTCCGGTTACTCAACGACGGCGCCGGAAGCTCCACGGCGCACGCCCTCGGTCTCGAGGCCGAGGCAGCGGCGACCTGGCGGCCGAACGGCGCGGAGATCCGTCGTCGCTTCTCCACGCGAACGCAGAAGCCGGATCAGACGTAACCGGGTCCTACTCGGCGGCAACCTTGTCGCCGCCGAGATAGGCCGCCTCGATCCGCTCCGGATGCGCCAACAGGTCCCCGGCATCGCCGGAGAGGACCTCGGTGCCGTGGGCGAGCACAACGGCGCGGTCGGCGGTCTGCAGGGCGAGACGGACATGCTGCTCCACGAGAATCACCGCTGTTCCGGTGTCGTCGGCGACCTGACGGATCACCGGCAGGAGTTGTTCGACGATGACCGGCGCCAGACCCATGCTGAGTTCGTCGATGAGCAGCACCGTGGGGTCCTGGACCAGCGCGCGCCCGATGGCGAGCATCTGCTGTTCGCCGCCCGACAGCGAGCCGGCGGCTACCGAGGTCCGTTCGCGCAGACGAGGGAACAGATCGAACACCCCGGCGATCTTTGCCTTCTTGCGGCCGGCGAGTTTCAGGTTCTCGTAAGTGGTGAGCGTGGTGAACAGCGCACGATCGTCGGGCACCAGTACGAGCCCGTGGCCGGCGGCCTGGCGAGAGTGCCCTGACCGTAATGTGTTGCCGTCCAGGGTGACCGACCCGTCCGCCCGGTTGATCAAGCCGGCCAGCGCCAGCAGGGTAGTGGTCTTGCCTGCACCGTTGGGGCCGAGCAAGGCGAGGATCTCGCCGCGGTGAACACTCAGGTCGACATCTCGGATGACCGGTGCGCCCGCATAGCCCGCGGACAGTCCTGAACATGACAGCACTGGGGTCTTTGATGTGGTGTTCACGTGGTGACCTCCTGGGCCTGGGCGAGGGCGGGTTCTTCCAACGCGGCCTCCTCCGGGGGTGCGCTGCTGCCGAGGTATGCGCGGATGACCTCGGGGTTCTGCTTGATCTCGTCGGGAGTACCGATGGCGATCACACGCCCGAGGTCGAGGACGACGATGCGGTCACACAGGTCGAGCACCAATCCCATGTCGTGATCGACCATGACCACCGTCGTCCCGGCGCCTCGGACTGCGCGCAGTCGCTGCCCGAGCCACATGCTCTCCGAACTGTCGAGGCCGGCGGCGGGCTCGTCGAGCATCAATGCCTTGGGGCGTCCGGCCAGCGCGCGAGCGATCGACACCAACTGTCGTTGTCCCTGGGACAGTTCGGCGACCATCCGGTCGGCGACCGGGGTCAGGTGCAGGATTTCGAACAGTCGCTCGAGATCGGGGTCATCCTCGCCGCGATGCTTGGCGGCTTCGGTGCCGACGAGCACGTTCTCCCGCACGGTCAGGTCGTCGTAGAGTTCGATGCCCTGGAAGGTACGTCCGAGTCCGCGCCGGCTGCGTTCGTGTGGTGCGAGTTCGTCGAGACGCTCGCCGTCGAGAACCACCGAGCCACTCGAGTTGGCAAACCCGCTGAGCGCGTCGATGAGGGTTGTCTTGCCCGCCCCGTTCGGTCCGATCAGACCGAGGATCTCGCCTGAGCGGACTGAGAAGCTCACGTCTTCGAGGGCGATGACGCCGCCGTAACGCATTCCGACGGCCTCGGCGGACAGCACTTCGGCGCCAAGAGCGGGAGCTTCGGATATCGAGGTCGGGTCGACAGAGAGCTCCAGATCGACCGATCCGTTGGGGCGGTGGCGAAGTCGGGCGATCAGCGCGTGGACGGGGCCGACGATGCCGTCCGGGTTCACGATGACGGACACAATCAGGAGCACACCGGTGATCACGGCGAAGTAGTCGCCGAGGTTGACCCACTTGTCGAGCGCAAAGTACAAGATGCCACCCACCCCGATGACGCCGGAGAGAACCCCGCCACCGATTGAACTGATGCCGGCCAGGTACACGGTTGCGAACAGGGCGATTCCGGCCAGCGCAGAGTAGCTGGCCGCCGACGCGACATTCTGTTGATAGGCCATCAGGGCGCCGCCGAGGCCGGCGATGAACGAACCGATCGCGAACGCGATGATCTTGACCCGGTTCACCGCGATGCCGGATGCCGCGGCAGACCGCTCGTTGGCGCGCACGGCGAGCATCGACGCGCCGAGCCTGCTACGGCGCAGGAACGCGACGCCAAGGCCGACGAGTACGGCGACCACGAGGCAGAGGATTCCGAAGGTGATGCGGGGATACGCGTCGCCGTTCCCGATGCCGAAGTCCAGGCCGAACATGGTGGGGTTCTCCACCGGAGCACCCACGGCACCACCGTTGAAGTCGGTGTTTCGGAACCAGAAGGCCTCCAACGTGACCGCCATGGCCAGGGTGAGCACCGCAACGGGCAGCCCGCGCAGTCGGAGTGCGGGTAGGCCGATCACGACTCCGATGACGGTGGCGACGAGCGCCGCGACTATCGGAGCGAACGGAAACGGCACGCCGAGGACCGTGGTCAGGCGGCTCACGACGAAGGCCGAGGTGCCCGCGAGGGTCAACTGTGCGAGAGACACCTGGCCGGCGAATCCGGTGACCACCACCTGGGAGAGTCCGATGATGGCCAGCACGATGGTGGTGATCACCGCACCGCGAGTGCCCCCACTCGTGGCGAACAACGCCACGAGCCCGATGGCGACCGCAATCATCGTCGGCGTCACAAGGTTCCGCGGCCGTGGTGCGCGTCCCAGCGACAAGGAGGAGAGAGTCCCGCGCTGAGGGAGTTGAGCGCGTCGGACGACGAGCAACACCAGGATCAGCACGAGCGTGGCCAGCTCCGCGACGCCGCCTGCCGGGAACCAGTCGATGGTGTTCTGCAGGTAGATCAGCTCACCCTGGACCATGCCGATGATCAGTCCCGCCGCGACGGTCGGCCCCACCTTCGTGAAGCCGCCGACCATTGCCGCGGCGAGCGCTGGGACGATGAACAGTGTGTATGACAGTGGCACCAACGGAACGATCGGCGCGATCAGGATGCCACTGACGCCGGCGACGACGACGCTCAGAGCCCAGTTGATGGCTGCGACACGATTCGGCGAGAGGCCCGAGACAATCGCTCCACGTTCGGTTTCGGCGACCGCCCGGGTGGCCAGTCCGAACCGCGTGTATTTGATCAGCGCGCCCAGGGCGAGCGCGAGCACGATGATGATGAGCGCGAACCAGACCCGGTCGGCCGGGATGCGGACACCGGAGACCGTGTAGATCTCCTGCGACAGAATGGGTTCGACCGAGACCGGACTGGTCCCGACCCGCATGGCGAGTACGAGCTGCACGACGAGCATCACTCCGATGCTCGCGACAGCCTTGGCCACTGGTGACGACGTGCGCAACCAACGAAAGACCAGTAGGTAGAGGATGAGACCGACGGCAGCTGCGATCACCAGGGAAATTGCCGCGGCGGAGGTAAACGTCAGCGGCTGGGACGAGAGCGTGATGGTCTGCGGGAACCCGGGAATGGGGACAAGGAGTTCCCCCTTGCGTAAGAAGGCGAATGTGTAGGCGATATAGAGAGCGAGCGCACCCGTGGCGAAATTGACGACCCCAGAACTTCGGAAGGTCACCACCAGGGACATACCAAGCGCAGCGAACACCGCACCGGCACCGAGGCCGAGGATCAAGAAGGCGAGATGGTCAGACACGCGAAGGTTGCTCTCTGCTAGACGAATGGGGTCAGCCGGTTGGCCCGGTTCCGTTGACTCCGGCGTTATCCAACGGAACCGGGCCAGGACGTCAGTTCAGCTGCTTGACGTCGGTGATCTGGCCGTTGTCGACGGTGCCCACCAGGGCGCCTGCGCTACATGCCATGGGCAGGCCGGGGACGGCCTTGCCGTTGCAGCTCATCGCCAGCCCATCGCCGACCGGCAGTGGAACATTCGCTGCGGCACGAATGGCACTGTTCACCGACGCTGCAGTGACGTCGCCCTTGACAGTTCCGGCGGTGCGGACGAAGCCGAGCATCGACTGGTAGGCGGTCACCGCGGTTCCGTTGGGTGAGACCGAGGGTGCGTATTTGGCCATGATCGCCTGATAAGTCAGCGATTCCGGATCGGTTCCGGAGCCGAAGGCGGTGTTGAACACCTTGGACCCGTTCAGCTCTGCGCTGGCGGCCTCCATGACGCTCGGATCGAGGCATGGTCCGATCACCATCTTCTCCGCGTCCGTGCCGACGGTGCCGAGAGCCTTGAGCACCGAGGTGCACATCGTCGGATCGCCGACGATGCCCACGGCCTGCGGGTTGTTCTTGAGGCCGGCGGACACCTGCGGTGAGGCATCAGGATTCCCGAGGGGGATGGCAACGACGTTCAGGTTGATGCCGGCCGCCTGGAACGCCGGAACACCCATGGCCTTCGCGCCGTTGATGGCGGCTGCGGAGTCGGTGACATAGAGCGTCACGTCCTTCATGCCGCTACCCGCCGTGTACTTGGCCATCCCGCTCAGAACCGCGGGAAAGCCACCTGTCCATGAGTAGGAGTAATCCGGAGCCGTCAGCTCGGTCTGTCCTGCGCCCTGGTACGAGGTGTAGGGGATCTTGGCGCCGGTGAGGATGGGTACCATCACGTCGCCTTGGGCGGTGTTGGTCACCACGACGCCCACCACACCCGCCTCGACCATCTGGTTGGCGCACGCAGTTGCAGACGCCGGGTCTTCCTTGGATTTGCATTCCACAAGTTCGATCGGTCGACCGCCGATGCCTGCGAGATTCTCGTTGGCATACTTGACCACGGCCTCGGCCGTTTCTCGATCCTCGGGCAACGAGATCGCCGGGCCGCCTTCGGGGTTGATCAGCCCCACCTTGACCGGTGTCCCGCTGGCCTGATTGCCGGCAAATGTACCGCTGGGTGCAGCCGCGACCGCGCTCTCGGCGGCTGCCGACGATGAGCCGCCCTCACTGGAAGAATCCTCGGTACATGCTGTGGCGCCGGCGATGACGACCACGGCGCCGAGGCACGCTGCCGCATAGCGGCGACGCGAGCGGGATGACGCGAAACGCATACTGACTTCCTTTGATCGGCGAGGCTCGTCGCGAGCCTCGGCACATTTTCGCTGCGTTGTGATACAGACCACTCCGAAGGGTGATGGACGAAAGGTAGACGAATCAGTGAATACATGTCAATAAGTAAACTGATTCGCTGAATATATCTGGTCGACTATGCTCGAAACCCATGAGCAAACCGGTCATCGTCGTGGTGGGAGCAGGTCCGGGCGTCAGCGGTTCGGTCGCTCGGCGATTCGCGGCGAAGGGATACGACGTCGGGCTGCTCGGCACCGATGCGGATCGGTTGGCGGAGTTGGATCGCCAGGTTGCCGACCAGGGCGCGCAGACTCTCGCCGAGGTCGTGGACGTCACGGACGTGGCGGCGGCCACGTCAGAGATTGGTTCAATGGGGCAGTGGTGGAACCGAATCGACGTCCTTCACTTCAACCCCAGTGCTTTCCGAGAAAAGGATCCACTCGAACTCACTGTCGAGGAACTGCTCGAGGATGTCGCGCTCGGTGTGGGCGGCCTACTCACTGCGGTTCAGGCCGCGCGGCCGTTCATGTCGGCGGGTGGCCGCATCACCGTGACCGGGAGCATGGCGGCGGACAAGCCGTGGAATCGTGCGGCGTCTCTGGGCGTGCAGAAGGCCGGGATCCGGAATCTTGTCCGTAGTATCGATACAACTCTCGCACCGGAGGGCATCCGCGCCGTGTCGGTGACGGTGCAGGGTTCGCTCGCCCAGGACGGGCCCTTCACTTCCGATCGGGTGGCCGGGGCGATCTGGGAAGCCGCACACCAGGACGAGGCGTCATGGTGTGCCGAGGTGGCCTACCACGGGTGAGCGCGGTTCGATCCTCAGCGTGGCGGATCCCTTTCGCGTCAGGTGGGTTACGGGGCTGATCGGTTAAACCTCTGCACGACCACACTTTCGCCCCGAGCGCTCAGACGAGCTGCGTGCGAGGAGTGCGCTGCCGGCGATGAGAATGACGGCCGAGGTGAGTTTGCGCGCGGTGGCGACCGACACCCAGTTCGCCATCCGACCGCCCGCGGCGCCGCCCAGTATGACGGCGGGGGTGAGTAGCGCGGCGTCACCCCAATCGGATCCGCCGACATCGATCCGGGCCTATGGGACGAGCGAAGGAACGTCGTCGGTTAGCACCTGCGTTTCTGTCATTGGCCGTGTCCGAAGGGTGCCACGGTGGTCTCAGTCCCAGCTCTGGATTACTCTCAACTAGTTCTGGATCGGACAGATGGACTGGGTCGAGTCCTCTCATCTGTTTCTACTCGGCCTGGTTAAGTGCCGATAAGATACATTATGTCAACCTGTCTGTAGCGAGTTGCATCATCCGCGAACTCGACAGGCAGTCCCGCGCCGGACAGTGCTGGCTGTGTCCCTCATCGTGTTCGACTTCGAACTGTCCCCTACTCGAGACGACACGCGATCCGTTCTATGCGCGGCAACGCGATGGCCAGTACCGGCAGATACGCCACCGCCCAGACCGGCGCGCCGAAGCTGAGAACACAGCCGCCCGCCACCGGGATCACCTCATGTCGCGTCGCGTGCACCCCCGCCACTTTCCAAGCCCATAACCGTCGATCCACGAACTCGGTGATTTCGAAGGCCAGGGGCAGCCCCGCGATAGTCGTGATCGTTCCGCGTACCCCGGAGGCCAACTCGACGTCTTCGTCCACGCGTGCCCCGATGATGGTGGGCCCCCATCTCGGCCAGGTGCTCACATCGGTGATGGTTGCCCACACCGCTTCGGGGGGTAGGTTCATCCGCAGTTCGGTTGTCGGCATGCCGTGCCGAAACGAAGGGCGAATGCGCAGTGCCGACCCCAGCGAGGCGGGAGTCACACGGCGTCTCATCGGTCAGCCAGACCGAACAGGGCCCGCGCGCACTCATCGCCTCGCAGCAGCCCTTTCCACCCTCGCGGTAGCGGACTCCCGTGGTCGAAGATGTCGCGGAACATCGAACCATAGTAGTGCCCCATAGAGTGGTGTAACTCGGTGGCCGAGATCGTGTCTGACGCTGTGTTGTTGACCGATGCAAAGCGGCCACCGCGTGATCCTTCGAGTCAACCTTCCACAGAATCCTCGAGGAGTCATCGCGATGACCGCACCCCATATTGTCGACCCTGCCGGCCTACTCGGCCAAGCCCTCGCAGACGCGTCGCCGGATCTGATGCGCGAACTGCTACAGACTATGATCAACGCCCTGCTCTCGGCGGATGCCGACGCCGTGTGCGGTGCCGAATGGAACGCACGATCTTCCGAACGCACCAACCGCCGCAACGGCTACCGTCACCGCCCCCTCGACACCCGGGTCGGCACCGTCGACGTCGCCATTCCGAAGCTACGCTCGGGCAGCTACTTTCCCGAGTGGCTCCTCGAACGTCGCAAGCGGGCCGAGTCAGCGCTGATCACCGTCGTGGCCGACTGCTACCTGGCCGGTGTATCGACCCGCCGGATGGACAAACTGGTCAAGACACTCGGCATCGACTCACTGTCGAAGTCGCAGGTCTCACGCATGGCCGAAGACCTCGACGAGCAGGTCGCCGCATTCCGGCACCGCCGCCTCGACGAAGCCGGACCGTTCACCTTCGTCACCGCCGATGCGTTGACGATCAAAGTTCGTGAGAACAAGCAGGTCGTCAAGGCCGTCGTGCTGCTGGCGACCGGCGTCAATGGCGACGGCCACCGCGAGGTGTTGGGCATGCAGGTGGCCACCAGTGAGACCAAGGCATCGTGGAACACCTTCTTCGCCGACCTGGTGGCCCGCGGCCTGGGCGGGGTGCGCTTGGTGACCTCCGATGCTCATGCCGGGCTCATCGAGGCGATCGCAGCGAACCTGCCCGGCGCGGTATGGCAGCGCTGCCGCACCCACTACGCCGCCAACCTCATGGCAGTGTGCCCCAAGTCCATGTGGCCGGCGGTAAAAGCGATGCTGCACAGCGTGTATGACCAGCCCACCGCCACCGCGGTGCACGAGCAGTTCGACCGGCTCCTCGAATACACCGACGGCCGATTGCCCGAGGTCGCCGACCACCTCGGCGACGCCCGCGAGGACCTGCTCGCCTTCACCGGGTTCCCCGACGACGTGTGGCGCCAGATCTGGTCTAACAACCCCACCGAACGGCTCAACCGCGAGATCCGCCGCCGCACCGACGTTGTGGGCATCTTCCCCAACCGCGACGCCATCATCCGCCTCATCGGCGCCGTCCTGGCCGAACAGACCGACGAATGGGCCGAAGGCCGCCGCTACCTCGGACTCGAAGTCCTCAGCCGCTGCCGACTTACCCTGACCACCGACACCCCAACACCGACGGAGGCGACCACCGATCCACTGATGCAACTACCCGCCTGACCCCCGAAGGATCAGAAACGAGTTACACCACTACTCGGGGCTTGACCCGAACCATCATCCCAGAACGCGACCGGGACGGCACGCGTCGCCACTCCCGGACGTTGGCGATCCCCCTGGGTTGCGCGACTGGGGCACCAACTGTCGCCATGCTGGCGATGCGACCGTGGGTGTCCTTGTCAGCAGTGCTCGCACTGGCAGCAATGACCGCCTACGGAGTGGCGCATTGGACCGCCTTCTGGGGGCTACTGATGGTTGGTGGTGCCCCGATGACCGTGGCCGCAATAGTCATCGCGGCATCCCATCTCGGTATGAAGGCATAGCGCCTCTCTCGACAGGCGGCCAGACGCTCACCTGGAACTAACGAAACACGATCCACTCACGATTGACGGGCATGCGACTCTCCCTTCATGCCCGGCTGATCGCTCTTACTGCATCTGTATGTTTCGCCGCGTCGTCGTGGTCGACCACGATCGGCCCGAAGCGCACGGTCACCGTTCGGCCGATCGGCCCGGATTGTCTCGTCCAGTGACGGGTCTGGCCGAGGAGAATGATCACCAGCCGAGAAGGTTTCACCGCTGGTGGCGGGTCGCCCTCGCCTGTGTGGTCGTCGTGGTTTGCTCCGGAGCCATTCTCGTCGGGTTGAAATGGGCGCTGTTCGAGTGGATCGACAGAGGAATGACCGCTCGGACTTACGAGTCGGTCGACGGCGCCAGACGCATGGCCGAAGGTATGGGACTCATTTTCGTCGACGGAGACGATGTCACGTACGGCGAGGTGACCAGTTCATTCCCCGACTCAAGCGCATATCTGGTCATCACGACTTCTTCTGCTGAACGGTCGCGCCAGTTGCTCCATCGGTCGGGACTTCCCCCGTCCAGGCCAGTCACGCCCGCCTTCGCCGCACGAGCGCCGGAGAATCACGGCCCCGCGCCCAGTCCCACGCTCGTGACTTCCCACCGGTGGGATTCCCGCGGATACGTCACCGCAACCTGGGATCCGGTACGAGCGCCCCGGGTTGTCTACGTGAGTGCCAGCCAAACCTGACGACGAACCGGCCGCCCAGGCGTCGTCACCGCGATCCCGGGCAGGCCCGGAACGCTACGTGCGCCCACGTGTCCCGGACTAAGGAGCTTGTTTCCACCAGGCAACGACATACAGCGCGAGCGACGCGACGAGACCGCCGAGCACCCAGAGAACCACCGAATAGTCCACCCATGATCCGAACGGGGGCGAACCGGGAAAGATGTTGCGCAGGGGTAGTACGGCAAACAGCATCACGGCGAACCAGGTCACCATCGGAGGCTGAAACGTCTTGCGGTGGCGGACCGTCTGGATCGAGACGAACAGGGTGCAGATCGGCAGAACGATAAGCATCGCGCACAACGCGAGATCAAACGCGAGCGACGCGGCCGCCCTGGACGAGGTGACCGGGAACGCCTTTCCGCCGGCGACGGTGTCCCCGGCTTTGATGTCCCAGCCGATCAGCGAGTCGATCAGCACGACCTCTGTCAGCAACCCAGCGTCGTTCGGACCGAACGCCTGTACCGTCACCGACTCCGCGACGTATCTGTCGAAGGGCCAGAGCCGGATGTCGCCGTCGCTGTACAACGACACCGGCAGGACCCCGGGGCGTGTACCGGCGGGGAACGTCAGTTCGGTGTCGGAGACCATCGGTGAAACGTCCACGGTCAGATCCTGTTTGAGGTCGCCCCGGCCGTCGAGCAGATCACCACCGGCATCGATCGAGACGGTCCCGGCCACCTCGAAGTCGGCGCCGTTGACCGTGTTGATATCGAGGTACACGACGACGCCGTTCGCCGCCGGTCCACTTGTATCCGCACCGTCATCGGTGCCACCTTTGGCGTAGACCACCAGCACGGTGACATAAGCGATCATCAGGCCGACAACGATTGCCAGCGCCACAATCCACGAGAATTTTTTACCGGTATCCGCCATCCGCCAGCCTCCACGCTCATCACCCGTTCGGCGGCCGTGAGCAGGCGCCGGATGCCGGAAAGTCTATGGGTACACTTCGATACCGCTCCGGGCCGGGTGGAATTCGGACTACAGGTTCGGTCGAGACGGAGAGCTCGCCTCGACACGGATCGTCGCCGACGCGCCTCCCGGCGTCGCCTCGGAATCGATCACGCCGCAGCCCAATTGCTGGTTCCACGTCCGCATGATCCCAGTGGGCTCCATACGTTCACCGTAGGGGCTCGATGCGGGTGCTGCCTGATGGGTCACGGCTCCCTGCACACCGACTCTGCCGGACACGGTCCCGCAGCGGGCGCAGCGGTTCCGAGGAGGCGTCCCCGTGGCACACTTGTCGAAACGCACCACTTCCGGCGAAGCGACGAGCGCGAGGAGTACACGATGGTCATTGCAGGTTTGGTACTCGCCGCGGTAGCGGGGCTCCTCCACGTCTTCATCTTCTATCTGGAATCGATCGCCTGGACGGGCGAGCGCGCCCGTGCGACGTTCGGCATCGGGACGTTGGAGGAAGCGACTGTTCAGAAGGAACTCGCCTTCAACCAAGGGTTCTACAACCTGTTCCTCGCGATCGCGGTGTTCGTCGGAATCGTTCTGTACGCCATCGGTTTCGACGCCGTGGGCGCGACGCTGGTCTTCACGGGCACCGCGTCGATGGTCGCTGCGGCACTGGTTCTGGCGCTCTCGAGCCCCGACAAGATCGCGGCCGCACTCAAGCAGGGCGTGGTTCCGGGGCTTGCCGTGATCGCGCTCGCCGTCGGCCTGATCGTCTGAACCCGCACCCAGCATGCCGACGCCCGCCGCACGGCCAGTGCCCCAATGCAATTCGTGGCCTAGCAGCGCCTACCGGTAGGACAGTTCGCGAACCCTGAGCTCGGCGGTCGCAATCGATTACAACGCGAGGGCCTGCGGCGGACCTGCGAGACCGGCCTTGGACTGCCGACTCAGACTGTGGAAGCGCTACCTCGCGATCATCTTCGACGGACTCCGCCGGGAGGGCGCCAATCCGCTCCCCCAGCCTGCGCCGACGTTGCCCTGATCCTGACGACACCGACGTCCGGTCACAGTGGTGGATCAGACCCGACGCAGCCACGGTTGGGACGGGCCGGCAACCGTGCCCCAGAGGGCAGAACGTTCATAAAACTAAAGTATATAGATTGCGCGGCCGGCATCAACCAGGACTCGATCTGGTTGCTACCAGTCAGGCGAGCTTCAGGTCCACCGGTACCGCGCGTGGGAGGTCGCCAGAAGGTGGTGTCGACGCGGCGGCCTTCGAATGCTCGCCCAAGGGGCGATGTGCACGGTTGCCGGGGTGCTCCATGCGGCGCTGGAAACGATCCATGCCGATGGTGAACACCGTGAGCCCCACTGGGGCGAAGAGTCCCACGATGAGTGCGACCATGCGTCGTGCCTCCTGGTGTTCCGATACGTTGACCGAGAAGGTGGATAACCATTCGTTCGTATCGGTAAACATCGGATGTTGCCGCCGACGACCGGAGGCCGGAGCCCGACCATGTGAGTCAGCGAGTGTCGATCCGGAAAACTCCACAGCGCCCTGCGACGGCGGCGAAGGCGTCGGGGGTGACGTCGGTGACCACGCCGGCGTCCTTCATCATCTTCGGGCCGTCGCTACCCGACCGCTCGGGCCAGGCGCGAAGAACCGGGACCGCCTGGTCTGCAGGCAGTTCGACGAGCCGGACGTCGGTCACGTCCCCGCGGATCGACAGCTGCGCCAGCCCGTCGGCGGCGCGGACGTTGCGAGCCCAGTCGGCCCCGGGGAACCCTTCGAGGAGGTAGCGCCGCCCGTCGAGGGTGACCACGGTCAGCGGTGTCCGCCGCGGCTTCCCGCTCTTTCTGCCGGGCACGATCAGGACCGGCAGTTCCTTCATCCCACCGAAGCGTTGCAGCAACAGGAACACCTTGTTCATCGGCTTGAGCCAGCGTGGTGGCGTGACGGCTCGCGGTGACGTGGACATGGTCGCTCCTTCCGACGCCTTACTCCGTACACCGTACTAGATTTCTGGCGTCGGATACACCGCTAGCGCCGATGGTCAGCGCTGCACGTCGATCACCAGTCGCGTCGGATCGGTCAGCGCGTTGACGGTGAACGGAGATCGGGGTTCGGATACACCAATGAAAGACTGTGTGACACCTTCGAATACGAGTGCGCCCCGCACCTCCACCACCGACCCGCCCGGCTGTGCACGAATCGGATCGGGACCGTCGTACGGTTCGACTCCGCTGTCGAAGGGGTACGCCGATCCGGTGATCTGAACCTCAAGGATCGCTTCACCCGCGACGTCTACCGGGAAGCCACTTCCGTCCTGGAGTGCCTCGTCGACGTAGGCGACGTGCCAACCGGGCACACCGGTGCCACCGAGCTCGTAGACAACCCGATCGAAACCGTCGTGCGAGCCGGTACGGATGTCGGTGACGGTGAGTCGGGCGTCCTCGCCTGCGGGCGCCGCCTTTGGACCGGAGTCCTCGCTGGTCGCCGTCGAACCGGGCCTGGGCGGCGGCGTCGACGTAACCGTCTCGGTCACCGTCGACGCGACTCCGCCGCCACCGCCAGGCTCACCGTCGGCAGAAGAACAACCCGCGACGACAAGGGCAGCGATGAAGGGGACGACCGCAGCGCGCACACGCATCATGCGCGCACACGCTACCGGGGATCAGGGCCAGAAGATGGTTCCGTTCTGGAAGTCCTGGGCGAACCGATTGCCGATGCGATACTCGCCACCGAGCGGGACGCCGTAGTACCCCTTGGCGGCACCCTGTGCGCGCCACTTCTGCAAGATGCCGCCCCAGACGATCTGCGCGCCACCGGTCTTGGACCAGGTGATCGTGCCGCCCTGGAAGTCACTGGTCCGCCCCTTGCCCGACTTGTACTCGTTGGTCGTCGGGAAGCCCAGGGCGCCACGCTCGGCGCCGATCTTCTGCCAGCGGGTCCGGATCGCGCCGCCGACCTGATGAGCCGTTCCGCCGTCGACTGCCGGGTGCCAGTAGAAGGACACGTCGCGGGCGAAGGTCTGGTATCGGCCACGCTTGGCGGACGCCCGTTCGGGACCGGTTGGCGCGCCCCACTTCCAGAAACCGCCGGTCTTGGAGTACGCCTCCTCGATTTTCCCACCGACGACGATCCCGTTGATCACCCGATCGGCCTGAGCGTTCGGAGCGAGAACGACGAGGGACATGGCGGTGGCGACGATCGCCAGGCCCACCGAGGAATACCGCCAGCGGTTACGGCCGGCGGCGGGGCGGATGTCACGGGAGGCGCGTCGAAGCAGAGACCAGAGTCCAGACATGGGCGTGATCATACGGATGAAGCGGATACGTCGTTAGGTCAGCTCACGATGGTCGTCACGAATCACTCGAACAACACCTTCGGAACAACCGAAGCGCTGCGCGAAGGTCGCACCCGCTGACGCTGCCACCGCCTTCGCCCGACGCGACAACCCTGCCACCGCGTAGCCCGACCAGGGGATGTCTCGGCATTTCGCGACGGTCTCGGACGACGCTCTCTAGCTTTGACCCAAACTTGAGCAGCGGAGGCCAGATGAACGACCAGACATCACAAGGCGATGCGAACGAGGTGTCCGCAGAGTTCGGGTACAAGCCGGAACTCAACGCACGCTCGGCTCATTCCAGGTGTTCGCCGTGTCCTTCGCGTTCATCTCGGTGGCAGTCGGCATCTTCGGCACGTACGGGATGTTTCTGAACAATTCGGGGCCGGTGGGAATCTGGACCTGGCTGATCGCACTGGCGGGCCAGTTGCTCGTGGCGCTGGTCATCGCGCAGTTCGCGGCGCGCATCCCACTCAGCGGATCGTCGTATCAATGGGCCTCACGACTCGCCAACCCGCGCGTGGGGTGGATCTTCGGCTGGCTGACGTTCTGCTACCTGGTCACCGGCCTGATGGCCATCGACTTCGCAATGGCCAGTCAGTGTCTGATGCCGCGCTTCAACATGGCACCCGACGAACAGACCGCCCGCGTGATCACGGTGGTGATCCTGCTCGTCCAGGCGGCGTTGGCAATCGCGTCGACCCGACTCGTCGGACTGATCAACTCCCTGGCCGTGGGGGTCGAGGTCACCATCGTGATCGTGCTCGTCATCGCCCTGCTGGTGACGGTGGCCGTGACCGGCGACGGCTCGGTCAGCAATCTCGGATCACGCGGCGTTGCAGCAGATTCGGCGAACTACTTCGCCTTCGGGGGCGGACTGATGGCGGTGATGATCGTCGGCCTGGCGACCCTGGTCGGCTTCGAGTCCGCGGCCAACATGGCCGAGGAGGCAAAGGATCCCCATCGCACGGTCCCCCGGGCGATCGTGGGTTCCGTTGCCGCAGCCGGTGTTCTGGACAACTCGCCCGACTCGGACACACCGTCTACATCGGCGCGCGCGACACCGAACGCGGCGAGAAGGCCGCCGCCGAGGCCGGCGCGCGTTTCGTACAGCTCGATGTCACAGACGACGCGTCGGTCGCTGCGGCACTCGCACGAGTCGACGCCCTCGAAGGACGGCTCGACGTGCTCGTACACAACGCGGAGATCTCCGGTGACTGGGTCGTCGACGGCCCCACCGCCGCCCGGGTTTTCGACACCAACGCCGTGGGCATCGTCCGAGTCACCGAGGCCGCGCTGCCGCTGCTGCGCAAATCGGACCAGCCGCGCGTCGTCACCGTGTCCAGCAGCATGGGATCGTTCTGGGCCGTCACCAACCCGGACCGCCCCGAGTACGGGCTGACCGCCGCGCTCTACGCCGCGTCCAAGTCGGCGGCGACGATGCTGACGCTGCAGTACTCCAAGAGCGAACCGGGCATCAAGTTCAATGCGCTCGAGCCGGGCTTCACGTCCACCGACATGACCACCGGCACCGGGATGACGGGCGGCCGACCCGTCGAGGAAAGTGCACGCACCGTCGTGCAGCTGGCAACGATGGGACCCGACGGACCCACCGGCACGTTGCAGGACGAAAACGGGCTCCTCCCCTGGTGAACCAGGGTTTGCGCACACCTCCCCGGGGTTACGCTGAGGCATGGTCTTCCAACGCGACGTCGCACCCGGAATCCATCGCCTCGAACACGCGTACACCAACCAGTATCTGGTCGAGGTCGACGACCGACTCGTGATCGTCGACGCTGGGCTGCCCCGCTCGTACGGACCTCTGGTCGATGCGATCCATCACCTGGGCCACGACGTCGACGCGGTGTCCGCGCTGATCATCACCCATGGGCACTTCGATCACGTGGGCACCGCGCGACGCCTGGCCAGACACTGGCGCATCCCCGTACACATCCATCGTGACGATGCATGGCTCGCCGCGCATCCCTATCGATACGCGCACCAGAACGCCACCCGATTCGGGGTTCCGCTGCGCAACCCCCCGTCCTGGAAACTGCTCAGCCGCATGGCTTTTGCCGGGGCCTTCCAGGTCCGTGGAATCGACGAGGCCCAGATGTCCGCCTTCGACGACGACGCCGAACTCCCGGGAGGGGCCAAGGTGGTGCCGACCCCCGGACACACCTTCGGCCACGTCTCCCTGCATTTCCCCGACCGCGACGCGGTGATCGCCGGCGACGCACTGGTCACCCTCGACCCCTACACCGGGGCACACGGGCCCCGGTTGATCGCCGGTTCCGCGACCGCCGACCTCGAGCGGAACCGGGCTTCGCTCGACACCCTCGCGAACACCGGCGCAACGGCGTCCCGTGGTACCACGGTGTGGCGGCGGCCGTGGAGCGCGCACGCCACACCGACAGCTGACCCTGGCCGGCGTCTGCTCGACTCAGCCGAGGCGTTCGTAGATCGTCGCGTTCGCGAGACCGCCCGCCTCACACATCGTCTGCAGCAGGAAGCGCCCGCCCCGCTGCTCGAGCGCGTTCAGGCCGGTGGTCGCCAGTCGTGCTCCGCTGGCTCCCAGCGGGTGCCCGAGAGCGATCGCCCCGCCGTTGACGTTCACCTTGTCGAGGTCGACGCCGAGATCCCGGGCCCAGGCCAGCACGACCGGCGCGAAGGCCTCGTTGACCTCGAACAGGTCGATGTCAGACAGGGCGAGTCCGCTGCGCGCGAGCACCTTTCGGGTCGCCGGGATGATCGCGGTGAGCATCAGGAGCGGATCGTCGCCGGTCACCGCGATGGTGTGGACCCGCGCCCGCGGGCGCAGGCCGAGCTCGGCCGCTTTCTCCTCGCTCATGACGAGGACGGCGGCCGACCCGTCGCTGATCTGGCTCGCACTGGCGGCGGTGATCTTCCAGTCGATCTCGGGGAACCGCCGAGCGATCGCCTCGTCGTAGTAGGCGGGTCGGAGACCGCCCAGGCTCTCGAGGGTGCCGCCGACCCGAATCCCCTCGTCGGCGGTCAACCCGGCGACCGGTGCGACCTCGTCGTCGAACAGTCCGTTCTTGGTCGCGTGCGCCGCCAGTTCATGGGAGCGCAGGGAGAACTCGTCGATCGCCGTCCTCGAGATGCCCCATCGCGCGGCGATGAGTTCCGCGGAGATGCCCTGTCCGACCAGTCCATCCGGATAGCGCTCGTCGAACGCGACACCGTTCAGGTCCGACGCCCCCACCGCGGCCGAGCCCATCGGAACCCGGGACATCGATTCGACTCCCGCGGCCACGACCACGTCGTAGGTGCCCGCGATGACTCCCTGGGCCGCGAACGCGATCGCCTGCTGTCCACTGCCGCACTGGCGGTCGATCGACACACCGGGCACCGACTCCGGATAACCCGCCGCCAGTAGGGCACGTCGTGCGATGTTGAAGCTCTGCTCGCCCACCTGGCTCACGACTCCGGTGATGACGTCGTCGATCTCCGCCGGATTGATGCCCGTCCGGTCGACGATCGACCGGAGACTGTGCGCGAGAAGGTCGACCGGATGGACGTCCTGCAGCCCACCCGAAGGCTTCCCCTTTCCGATCGGAGTGCGTACCGCGTCCACGATGACTGCAGTTGCCATGTCTGACCTTCCGGTAGGCGGATCGTCGCCGACGATCCGAAGGTGGCTGACTTTTGTCTGCCATAGCCAGAGGTCTACGCCCTGACTATAGCTATGTCAAGCCAGGGTAGGATGGATCACATGATGAAGCTGGTGGGACCGCTCGCGGAACGTGACCGGTGGGAGGCGACGCACTGCTCGATCGCCAAAGCGGTCGAGCTGGTCGGTACCCGATCGGCGATCCTGATCCTGCGCGAGGCGTTCTATGGCGCGACCCGGTTCGACCAGTTCGCCCGCCGGGTCGGCATCACCGATGCGGTCGCCTCGGCCCGATTGAAAGAGCTCACCGAGGCGGGTGTCTTCACGAAGGTCCCGTATCAGGACCCTGGTCAGCGGGTCCGGTACGAATATCTGCTCACCGACATGGGTCGCGACCTGTTCCCGGTGGTGATGTCACTGATGCAGTGGGGCAACGAGCATCTGCAGCCCGACGGCGCACCGCTCACTGTCACCGACACGACCCACAATCCGGTTCGGGTCGGGGTGGTGACGGGCGAGCAGAAGACCCTCGACCCCGAGGATGTCGAGGTGAGGGTCAACCGCTCGGTGCGATGAGCGCCCCATCACGGATTGGCCGCTGGACGGATCCACCTGATAGTCTCGGGCTCACGTTCACGCGGTGCTGTAACCCGCTTGTCGAACCAGAGGCCGGGGCGCTTACAGGAACCCCCGGTCTTGTCCAAACTTCCGCAGGCTCCGGCGTTCTACTTCGCCGCGGTGCGCCGCAGCTTGGTGTTGACGAATTCGCCCAGGCCCCACCGTCCGAGTTCACGGCCGTAGCCCGAACGCTTGACGCCGCCGAACGGCAGGCCCGGCAGTGTGGTGCCGTGCTCGTTCACGTAGGCCATGCCCACCTCGAGTCGGTCGGCGACCTCCTCGGCCCTCGCGGTGTCGGTGCTCCACACCGACCCACTCAGACCGAACTCCACGTCGTTGGCCAACGCGACGGCCTCGTCCGCCGAGGACACCTTGTACACCATGGCCACCGGGCCGAAGATCTCCTCGGAATAGGCATCCATGTCGGGCGTGATGTCGGTCAGCACGGTCGGCTGGAAGAAAGCGCCGTCACGATCGATCGCAGCGCCGCCGGTCCGCAGCGTCGCACCCTGGTCGACCGCGGTCTTGACCTGGTCTGCGACGGTGTCGCGCGCCGAGACCGACGACAACGGCCCCATGCGCGTCGACGAGTCACCCGGGTCCCCCACGGTCGTCGCCTCGAACTTCTCGACGAGCCCCTGTACGAAATCGTCGTAGAGCTCGTCGAGCACGATGAATCGCTTGGGGTGAGTTGCAGGCCTGACCCGCATTCGACAGCCGGGCCCGCGCGGCGATCGTGGTGGTTCGGTCCATGTCGGCGGAGTCGAGCAAAATGAACGGGTCCGAACCGCCCAGTTCGAGGACCGACTTCTTGAGGTTCTCGGCGGCCACCTTGGCCACGGCGGCGCCGGCACCCTCGCTGCCGGTCAGCGACACCCCGCGGATGGCGGGATGCGCCAAGAGCTCCGCGACCTGGCCGCTGCTCGCGTACACGTTCGCGTAGACATCCTGCGGCACGCCGGCATCGTGCAGGATCTCCGCCATCAACGCCGACGACGCCGCGCAGATCGAAGCGTGCTTGAGGATGACGGTGTTCCCGGCCAGCAGGTTCGGAGCAGCAAACCGGGCCACCTGGTAGTACGGGTAGTTCCACGGCATCACACCGACCAGCGGTCCGATCGGCGCCGTCTGCACGATCGACGACTCGGCACCCTGCGGATCGAGCTCCTCGCTGACCAGCAGATCGGGGCCGTGCTCGGCGTACCAGCGGTAGATGTCGGCAGCGAGCTGCACCTCACCTGCCGCCTCCTTGGCCGGCTTGCCCATCTCGGTCGTGATCGTCGACGCCAGTTCGTCGGCCCGCTTCTCGTACAGATCCGCGGTCCGGGACAGGATGGCCGCACGCTCCGCGACGTCGGTGCGTCGCCAGCTCTCGAAAGCTTCGAGCGACCGTGTCGCGAGTCCGTCGATCTCGTGGTCAGCGAGTCCGGGAAACTCCCGATCCGTGACGCCTGTGGCGGGATTCGCGGTGACGTAGGTGCTCATGGAGAACCGTCCTTCCGATGTCGGTGGTTCTGGTCGGCTGTGTTTGACGGGCCCACACGATGGGCGCAGCCCGAGTCACGAACGGGTACCCGCGGGATCTCCGCGCAAACACGAGCACCCGCGGCCCGCTCGCGACGCCATGCTCCGCCGCCTATAGAAAACTCGGCGAAGTGTTGGTGGCGGACGCGCGGACACTCGTCCCAAACCTCGGCGGGTCGGCAGCGTCTGGTACATGATTGAGCCGATATCGCCGACGCGGAGCGTGGGGGCGCATCGTCGAAAGCACCAAGGGGAGAAATGTCTATCTGGCAGAGAGCCGTCGCACTCGCATGTGCGGGCGTCGTCGCCGTGACCGGAAGCCTGGCCATCGGGGGGTCGGTCGCCGCAGCGCCGAAGGATACGTCGAGCCTCGAGGTGGCACGCGTGCTGTCCGTGTCGCCGACCACGCCGACCCGTTCGACCGTGACGGTCTATTCGGTCGCCATGGAGCGGCCCGTTCGCGTCAGCGTGCTACTCCCCCGAGACCGTGAGAAACCCCGCCCGACGGTGTACCTCCTCGACGGGATCGACGGAGGCATCTACACCAACTACACACAGAGCGGTTGGACGTTCCAGACCGACATCGTGAAGTTCATGGCGGACAAACCGGTCAACGTGGTCATGCCCATCGGCGGGATGGCCGCCTACTACACCGACTGGCAGAAGCCGGATCCTGTTCTGGGACGGAACAAATGGGAGACGTTCTTGACCAAGGAGCTGCCCCCGCTGATCGACAAACGCTTCAACGGCAACGGCCGGAACGTCATCGGCGGACTGTCGATGGGCGCCCTGGGCGCGATGTCGATCGCCGTCCGCCATCCCGACCTCTATCGCGGTGTGGCGGCGTTCAGCGGCTGCCTCGACCAGGGTTCACCCGAGTACCGTCAGGCCACGGCCGCGTCGGTGTCGACCCGCGGCGGCAACCCCGACAACATGTGGGGTCCGGTGGGCCACTCGACCTGGGACGACCACAATCCGGCCGCCCACGTGGACGTACTGAAGGGCAAACCGGTCTACGTCGCGGTCGGCAACGGCCTGCCCGACCCGTCGCTGGGAATCGCCGGCGTCGCCTCCCCGGTGGGCGGTGTTCTCGAAGGGGTCGTCCTCCAGTGCACGCAGAGCTTCAAGCGCCGGGCCGATGCCGCGGGCGTCAAGGTCACCTACGACTTCAGGTCCGGCCTGCACTCGTGGGGCTACTGGAACGAAGACCTCCACCGTGCGTGGCCCACCATCGCCAAGGGACTGGGCGTTCCACGCTGACGGGTCCCGTCCAGAGCTGTGCGTGGGACCGGGCGGGTCGGACCCGGTCCCACTCACAGGGTGTGACTATCCGGCGGTGAGAGCAGCTCGGCGAGATCGGCTGCGGACCGGCCGATGCACTCCGGCCGGTGCTCGCCGGAGGTCGAGTGTCCGGCGAGCCACATCGAGGTGATGGCGGGCGATCCCGAGCGCGGCGTGATAGCCGACTTGGAACTCGCTGTCGTCGGCGTCGGCCGCCCACCGACCCTCACGCTCGAGCCGATCCAGGAGCCCCTGGATGATGTCGAAGTCCCGGCGCAGACCCCCTGAAAGCACAGCTGCGCCGACGAACGCATCGGGACGGAGAGACTCGGTCGTGATCTCGTCGAGGACGCAGACACGGGCGTATGTCATGCCCGCCCGGAATCCCCGAAGGAGCTCGGACTGCGGCCGCTCGACCGCGGCCAGCGTCGAGAAACGGTCATGGAGATAGGCGAGAACCTCTGCGAGGCACGTGTTCTGGTCCACGTCATCCCGCATTCTTCCGTTTTCGGAAAATCGAGCCTTCCTCACTCGCACGCTTTTTCTCGCGCCGCAACTTCAACTCTTGGCGACGTTTTTTCGGACTGGAATTCTTCTCTGCCATGATTCCTCGCTGACATGAATGATGAAGTTGGGTTGGACACCCACTCACCTCCGTGACCATAGCCCAGAAAAAACAAAAGTCCAGTCGCCGAATCTCCTGCGGAACAGTAGGTCTGGCAGACCGGTCGGCTGAGGTCGCGACCGACTGGCTTTTATATTTTTTTCGGCTAGAGTCCGTGGCACCGGCCCGACAGGCCGGTTTTCAGTGAAAGGGAGAGTCGCCGTGCAAGCGGTTGTCATGGAGTGTCGTATCCGAGTCTGCGCATCTAAGAGTCGAATGAGGAAATTTATCGACCAGGCGTCGTCGCGGGCATTTGACGCTTTTCCGAAGTCGGTGAAATATTCGCTTGTCATCGAGGATTCCGACTCCCGACTCCTGCGTCGTCAGTGGCATCGGGAGAACGATGTCGACGACTTCGGGGTGCCCGTGGGCAAGGACATCTGCTTCGCGTTCGCGGGTCCGTCGGGCCGGCTGACGGCACCGAAGCTGGAGAGCCTGTCGCGGGACATCCTCGCCGACCTCGAGCTCGATCCCTGGGACTCGGATTCGGGAGTCGAATCGTCGTCGGGCGGAGCGGCTGAGTCGGTGCCCTGGATTCTCACCCTCAGCACCGCCCCGGACCACCTCTCGCGCGTAGAGATCGCGGCTCGCCATCCGATGCTCGAGCTCCGCGCGAGGTCCCTGATCACGACGTCCTGACGCCGCCGTCGACGTCACGCCACCGAAGCAGAGGAAGCAACGATGACCACCGCAGCACCTGTCCCGACAACGCCCCTGACCCGAGATGCGCTCGAGCGTCAGCTGGCCGCCGAGATTCGCGATCGAGCCGTCGTCAGTGCCGAGGTCCTCGATCACCGCGCCGCCGGCGATCTGGACAACAACGACGCCTACCATCGCACCCTGGAGCGCCTCGAGTCGCTCGACCGGCGTCTGGCGCAGCTGTACGCCGCGCTGTCCACGGCAGAGGCCGAACCGTCAGCAGACGGCACCGTGCAAGTCGGCTCGGTCGTCACGGTCGTCTTCGATCACGATCCAGCCGATGTCACAACCTTCCTGGTGGGAGCACCGGAACAGTATGCCCTGGTGGGTATGGACGTGTGTTCGCCCGACTCACCGCTCGGTCGTGCGGTGCTGGGCGCGGACGTCGGCGACGTCCGGACCTATCCGCTGCCGAACGGGCAGACATGCACGGTCGCGGTGAAAGACCACCGGATCGAGCTTCTCTGACGCAACGTGGCGATGCGTTCGGGGGCGCGGTCGTCCGGCGGTGCCCCGGTGAAGGCCGTCGTGGGGTCGGCCGAGGTCACCTTGAGCCGCCCGCGGCCGCCTGCACCTTCGGCAGGAAGCCCGGCGGCGACAACCGAGGTGGTCGTCATCGGCCGACCGGGTGCGCTGACCGCGAGGCTGTGCCGAACCCTCCGCGACCGCGGGCTGAACATCGAGATCGTGGACCCCGGGTTCGGTGGCCCGATGGTGCGCGACGACACCCGCACCCCCGTACCGGAGCAACGCAGGTCAGCTGGAGCGAGGTCGTGTATCGCCGTGCTGGGTCGCGCACCTCGGCCACGGCGCAGGTGGTGGGACTGGCGGGGGCGTCGACTCGAACGGCGACAGGAGGACGAACTGATAGACGCGGTGTCGATCGCCGCGTCGAACGCCCGCAGGCTCGGTTTGCTCGTGGTCGCCGAGGCATCCACACGCGGTGAGACCGAGATCGCACGAGAGCGCGCCCGCCACGTCGCACGCGTCGCCGGCTACGAGGCGGCCGTCAACGGAAACGCTCTGACCTCGACCTTCTATCTTGTGACGAGCGCCTCCGACGGTTTCTCCAGGAGCTCTCCGGCGATTGTCGGCTGGGTGCGGCGCCGACTGGATTTATAGATCTTTCCTGTCGCTCGATAGGCTGCGGGGCGGTGACCCGATTCGGGGTGCACCGGCGTTCCCTCAGATATCGAAGAAGGAAGTGGGGGCCACCGTGGCCGTGCTCGACGAGAAGATCAGCGATCTGTACGAACAGGTGGTTGCCCGCAACCCCGGCGAGGCCGAGTTCCACCAGGCCGTTCGGGAGGTCTTCGACAGCCTCGGACCCGTCCTGGCCAAGCACCCGCACTACGCCGACGCCGGCATCATCAAGCGTCTGACCGAACCCGAGCGCCAGATCATCTTCCGCGTGCCGTGGATCGACGACCAGAACCAGGTGCAGGTCAACCGCGGATTCCGCGTCGAGTTCAACTCGGCACTCGGCCCCTACAAGGGCGGCCTCCGCTTCCACCCCAGCGTCTACCTCGGCGTGGTCAAGTTCCTCGGCTTCGAGCAGATCTTCAAGAACGCACTGACCGGCCTGCCCATCGGCGGCGGCAAGGGTGGTTCCGACTTCGATCCCAAGGGCAAGTCGGACCTCGAGATCATGCGGTTCTGCCAGTCCTTCATGACCGAGCTCTACCGCCACATCGGTGAGTACACGGACGTGCCCGCCGGTGACATCGGCGTGGGTGGCCGCGAGATCGGCTATCTGTTCGGCCAGTACAAGCGCATCACCAACCGCTACGAGTCAGGTGTCCTGACCGGCAAGGGACTCGCCTGGGGCGGGTCGCAGGTCCGCACCGAGGCCACCGGCTACGGCGCGGTGTTCTTCGTCCGCGACATGCTCGCGGCGGCCGACGACAAGCTCGACGGCAAGACAGTCGTCGTGTCCGGCTCGGGCAACGTCGCCATCTACGCCATCGAGAAGATCCAGCAACTCGGCGGCCGCGTCGTCGCCTGCTCGGATTCGAGCGGGTACATCGTCGACGAAGCCGGCATCGACCTGGAACTCCTCAAGGAGATCAAGAACGTCCAGCGGGGTCGCATCGGTGACTATGTGAACGCCCACCCCTCGGCGCGGCTCGTCACCAGCGGCTCGATGTGGAACGTGCCCACCGACATCGCCATCCCGTGTGCGACGCAGAACGAGCTGAACGGCGCCGATGCCGCACAGCTCGTCAAGAACGGCGTGCGGATCGTCGCCGAGGGCGCCAACATGCCCTGCACCCCCGAGGCCGTGCGCATCTTCGCCGAAGCGGGCGTCAGCTTCGCACCCGGCAAGGCGGCCAACGCCGGAGGCGTCGCCACGAGCGCACTCGAGATGCAGCAGAACGCATCTCGTGACTCATGGAGCTTCGGTTACACCGAAGAGCGCCTATCCGAGATCATGACCTCCATCCACGACCACTGCCTGCACACCGCCGAGGAGTACGGCGCTCCCGGCAACTACGTGCTGGGCGCGAACATCGCGGGCTTCACCCAGGTCGCCGATGCGATGCTGGCTCTCGGCCTGATCTGATCCGGACCAGCCGCCGGTTCGCGAGCTCACCAGCGAACCGGCGGCATCTTCGATGGCGCTGTCGACCGCGCGGACTATTGACACCTCGGTGACCACGGGTTTCACTGAGCCAACTCACAGGTCGGCGCGATTGGCAGGTCCCCCATGCATGTCGAGGTCACACCACTTCACCGTCAGCCGGGTGGGCGGCTGCGATCCGGGCCCGTCGCCGTGGTCCTGGCAGTACTCGCAGCGGCCACTCTCGCTCTCGGGATCGCCCCGAAAGCAGCGGCGGCCCCGGGGAGTACAACAGGCTTCGACCTTCCGTTCTCGGGTGCACCGGCTTTCGAGCGCTTCGCGCCATCTAAACTCTCCAACCCGGCGCAACTGAA
Organism: Gordonia rubripertincta; assembly: GCF_038024875.1. Classification (NCBI taxonomy): domain Bacteria; kingdom Bacillati; phylum Actinomycetota; class Actinomycetes; order Mycobacteriales; family Gordoniaceae; genus Gordonia; species Gordonia rubripertincta. Next base: position 3,724,700 of record NZ_CP136136.1, on the reverse strand, counting down.
CCAACCGCTCGGCCTCGCCGCCGCCAATCGGGTGGCCGCGGCCATCGGCTTGTCGCCGAAAGATGCACTGTCCGAACAGCAGTACCGCGCATTTCTCTCCGGTGGCGGAGTCGGCGGCAGCCGTCAGGCCGCGAAGATCATCGACGCCTGCCTGATCATCCTGACCAACACCAATGGACGCCCGATGTTCGGGGACTCCGTCGTCGGCAGCTACGGCCTGTACGTGAACAAGCAGGGCATGCTGCAGAGCCCCGCAAACGCGAGTGCACCCACGCGGCAGGTCAATTCGCTGATCGCCCCCGGCGGCTACGTCGGCACCTGGCTGCGGAACAACGGAGCGACCGACACCCTGCTTGCACTCTGTCGGTCGGCGTACACCGTCGAGGTCCCGTTCGGCTTTGTCGCGCAACAGATGTCGGGAACCGCTCAGCTGGTGACGAACACCGAGGCCGGGGTGACGAGCACCGTCGGGATGTCGATGGCTCCCCCACTCTGGATCGTCAACTTCGCGCTGCTCTACATCGTGAAACCGTCGCTCGCGGCGGCAATGCCCGCCTACTGGGCACCCATCCCGCCCGCGGTCGCCGCCGCGATCAAGGCCAGCCCCAACGGTCAGGTTCCCTACAGCAAGTACGCCTCGTACTTCGAGTGAGTCTGTTCAGTCGTGATCGAACCTCGGTTGACCGTCGGGTACTCAAGTCGTGGTAGGTGTACACGCCATATCGATGAGGGTCGTGGCAATCTCCCGACCGAGCGTCGACTTCCGTAACGGGTTGTCCCGCAGACGCATCGCGAGTTCGCCAGTGACGACGACGAGAATCTGTTCGGCAAGGTGGTCCGAGTCCGCGCACGGAAGTTGTGCGGCGAGCTCGCGCAGAGTCTCGCGCATGTGGTCGGTATCGCGGGTGACCGCGTCGGCGATCTCGGCCGGCGGGTCGGACATCTCGGCCGCGGTGCCGAGAAACGCGCACCACCGCGCGCCGTCCGGCCGTGCGGCGAACTCGTCGATGGCGTCGAAGATCGCAAGCAGTCGGCCCTCATCGTCGGGCGCTGCGGCGATCGCGCTTCCCCAGGTCTCGCGCCAGCGTTCGTGCCGTCGTTCGAGCGAGGCGGCGACGAGCGCCTCCTTGCTGCGGTAACCCCTGTACAGCGTCGCGGCCGACACGCCCGCACGCGCGAGAATGGCGTCGACGGGCGTCGTCTCGATTCCGCGCGAGAACACCAGGTCGTCAACTGCGTCGAGCAGTTTTTCCTCGGAGCTCTTGCGCATCGGCATGGTCATCAGCCTAGTATCGAAAATATGAAACGCACGTTTTCGTTTGGTCCAGGGCACGAGACGCTGGTCATCGTGACCGGTATCGCGTTCATCGCGGCGACCTACGGGCTGGTGCGACTCGCCTACGGGCTGTTCCTGCCCGACATCCAAACAGACCTGGCCCTCGACTCTGCCGGAGCGGGATACATCTCCACTGGATCATCGCTGGTCTACTGCCTTGCCGCGCTGTGCGGATTCTTCCTCGGGCGACAGTTCCCACGCATGTTGATCATCGTCGCCACGGCGACCGCTGCCGGCGGTGTCTGGGGTATGGCCGCCGCGACCCATCTGGTCATCTTCGGGCTCTCCGCCGTGATCGCCTCGGTCGGGGCAGGCCTGGCGTCGCCCGCGATGGTGAGTGTCGTCAGACGCAACATCGCCGCGAAGCGCGTCGATCGGGGGCAGTCGATGGTCAACTCCGGCACCGGCCCCGGCCTCGTCGGCGCCGGTTTGCTGGCGCTGCTCTTCCTCCCCGGATGGCGACTGACCTGGGTCGTCATCGGCGTGATCACCGTGCTCATCTCAGCCGCTCTCCTGACGGCCGACCGACCTGATCCCGCCGAGCGGGACGAGCATGCAAAGGCCCTGTCCGCAGACTGGGTCCGTCGTCACCGAACCGCACTGACCGTCGCAGTGCTGCTCGGTGTGGCGTCGAGCGCCATGTGGACGTATGGCCGCGTGATCCTCGTCGACACCGGCGGCTCGTCGCAGCGCGGCACGATCGTCGCGTGGATCATGATCGGGATCGGCGGTGCCGCAGTGGCTCTCACCGCCACCCCACTGGCCCGATGGTCGGCGACGTCGGCGTGGACCCTCAGCTGCGGAACGATGACCGTCGGCATCCTCGTGGTCGCAGCCGTTCCGGGACAGCTGATCGTCTCGCTCGTCGGCTGCCTGTTGTTCGGGTGGGGATTCACCTCGTCGACGTCAGCACTCATCGCCTGGACCTCGACCATCGATGCGGCACGCTCCGCCGCAGGTACCGCGCTCCTGTTCATCGCGTCGATGTTCGGGCAGGCTGTGGGCGCCACCGCCCTCGGCGCCATCATCACTGCTGCGAGTTATGGTGCCGCATTCGTGGTGGCCGCGGCGGTCGCGACGATGTCGATCGTCGTGTCGACTCTCGACCGGACAGACCGGCGAGCAGATGCCGTCGCGGCGGACGCTTCGGTCGACTCGGTACGTGCGCCGTCACTCGAACCAGGACAACAGCTCTCCGCGGGCCCAGCACCGGCCGAGCGCGAAGCCGGCGAACTCGGAGCGCGGCAGTGTCATTGACGGCTCGAAGACCGTGACGCCGATGATGCTATGTCCCGAGGCCGGGCGGTCCCCGAGCGTCGGTACGGTCGGCGCGACACCGACTCCCTCGACGGACACCCAGGCCACTCTCCGCACGGCGGAAGCCTCCCCCATCGCGTGCACGAAGCGGCGTCGCCTCTCCGGGGTGAACCGCGACAGCGACCACGTCGTGAGGACGACGGGCAGCGCACGGTCCGGGACACGTGCGACCGCTTCTGACAGCGTCGTGACCGGATTCCCCGAAATGCGTTCCGGCGAACTCGATTCCACCAGACCGATCTCGGCATCGAGAACGGGCCAGTCCTCGATGACCTGCCGGATCCGGTATCGGTCGCCGGGGTCTCGGACGTCGAGCGGCGAACGGTCGAGGATCATCCGTGCATCGACCTCCGGCAGTGGCGTTCTCGGCACTCGACCACCGCCCACCACCGAGCAGTCCACCTGTACCGGCGACGATGCGTCACCCAGATGTTGATCGTCGCCATAGGAGATCCCCACGCGGTCGACGTTGAGATTCAGTCCCAGGGGCCGTCCGACGTCGATCAGGCCGGTGTGCTCGGCGTCGCAGCGTCGGGAGGCCTCGGCGATGGCGGGATAGAGCACCGCATACCGTCCCGCGTGGTCCGCGGACCGCTTGATCACAGTCAGGCCTCTTGGCGCGCGACCATCTCGGTGATCCAGACCGGCGCGTAGGGCGAGATGCATCCCGGCGACGTCGGATAGTCCTCGAGAACCCTCAGTCGCTCCCCGATTTCGATTGCGCGAGTGCGGAGTTCGGGATGCTCGATGCCGATCGTCGCCAGGCAGGTGTTCATCGCCCACTGCAGGCGCTGGGGGGCGTCCTTCATCCGCGCCTCGATGGTCTCGAGGAGCTCGACGAGGTCCAGACCGTCAGGCCTCTTGGCCACTCGCTCGGTCGTGAGGGCCCAACCCGCGCTGCACGCCGCCTCATCGGCGTCGTCCATCCACGCGAGGCGCAGCTCCTCCTTGTACCCGCTCTTCTTCACCACGTAGTTGACCAGCCAGTCGTGCACCTTGGGGCGTCGGGCTTCGCGGACCATCGTGTCGAGCTGCGCGGCGTCGAAGGCCTTCGGCCGGCAGATGAGCAGCGCGACCAGCCGAGCTGCCGTGTCGCCGGTGGCCCACAGCGCCAGCGCCAGATCTTGCTGGGTCTTGAGTCGTTTGGCGACGGCCCGCAATCTGGTCAGGTTCACGCCGTGGTCGTCGCCGTGCTTCTCGTTGACCGTACGAATCCTCGGGTCCTCGAGCTCGGCCAGCTCGGCGAGTACCTCGGCAACAGTCGCGTCCAGGTCGGTACTGCTCGTCATCGATCTCCACCTCGTCGTCGCCCCGGCACGTCCGTTCATCAGCCTACGACGCGGACGTCCGGACTCGATCGCATCCCACGTCACCAGAGACCGACCTCACCGAGGGCCGAGAGGCTTACGCTGGGTCGCATGGCCTTGATGCTCGGACCGATCCTGCGGCACGTCGACGAGACATCCGCGCTGGTCTGGGTCCAAACCGAGGCACCGGCAGAGGTCGAGGTCCTCGGCAGCCGAACACGCACGTTCGAGGTTCTCGGCAACCACTACGCTCTGGTCGAGATCACCGGGCTGATCCCGGACACCACGACCGAGTACACGGTGACCATCGATGGTTCCCAGGAGTGGCCGCTACCGGATTCGACCTTTCCGGCCAGCGTCATCCGCACCCGTGGCCCCGCGTCCGCCCATCATCACCGGTTCGTCTTCGGATCCTGCCGGTACCCCCGGGCCGAGGACCCGAAGATCGACCGGAAACTCGGCCTCGACGCGTTGGACTGCTACGCCGTTCGCATGCGCCACCTGCCCGTCGCAGCGTGGCCGGACACGCTCATCCTGCTCGGCGACCAGGTCTACGCCGACGAACTGACCCCACAGGTCAAGGAGAGACTCGAGTCGACCAGGACCGCGACGGCCGGCCCGTCCGACGAGGTGGTGAGTTTTCAGGAGTACGAAGGTCTCTACCGGCACACCTGGGGCGACCCGGAGATCCGCTGGGTCCTGTCCACCATCCCGACCGCGATGATCTTCGACGATCACGACATTCGCGACGACTGGAACACCTCGGACACCTGGCGCCGCGAGATGGACGACAAACCGTGGTGGCGTGACCGGATCCGGGCCGGACTCGCGTCGTACTGGGTGTACCAGCATCTGGGCAATCTGTCGCCTGCCGAACTGGCCGCCTCCGCGGACTACCGCACGGTGAAGGAGATCGGCGGGGACTGCTGGCCGTACCTGCTCGACCTCGCCGACCGTGCCGACGCCGAAACCGACGGCGTCAAGGGGATTCGGTTCAGCTTCCGGTGGGACCTCGGTGCGACCCGTCTGACGATGATCGACTCGCGCAACGGCCGCATCCTCGCCGGCGGCGCACGGAAGATGCTGGGTGACACCGAATTCGAGTGGGTCGAACGCCAGGTGAACGACGACATCGAGTCGGTGGACCACCTGGTGCTCGGGTCGTCGTTACCGTGGTTGCTCCCGCCCGTCCTCAGCGACGTCGAGACTCTCGACGAGATCGGCGCCCGGAACGACGGCTGGGTCGGCAGCCTGGCCGAGAAGCTCCGGCAGGGCGCCGATCTGGAGCACTGGCCGGCCTTCTTCGATTCCTTCACCCGGTTGAGTCGGATGATCAGCGGTGTCGCCAGACGCGGCAACGGAACAACCGGACCGGCGACCGTCAGCGTCTTGTCGGGCGACGTCCACCACAGCTACGCCGCACGAGCAGAATTCGACGAGCCCACGAGCGCGTCCGTGTTTCAGCTGGTGTGCTCGCCGGTGCACAACGCCATTCCGCCATACATGAAAAGCGTGTTCCGCCTTGGCTGGTCGCCGCGCATCGCACGGGTCGTCCGACGCTGGGCGACCTTCCGCGGTTCACCGGAGCTCCCGGTCCGATGGCACAGCGAGGTCGGCCCGCTGTTCGGCAACACCATCGCATCCCTGATCGTCGACGGCCGGGAGGCGCGGGTCACCTTCGAGCAACCCGACCTGAACGGCACCCTGCGTCTGGCGGGCGACATACCGCTGACGGGCCAGGAATCGGTAGAGAACGTCGGGACATAGCACCGTCGTTCTCTACGAAATGCGGTCAGTCCAAGCAGAATTCGTTGCCCTCGGGGTCCAGCATGACGATGTGTCCGGCGCCGAGCGGGGGTTCGGGTTCGACTCGTCGGACCCGCGTCGCCCCCAGCGCGACGAGTCGTGCCGCCTCGGCCTCGTGGGACGCCATGCGTTCGTCGCCTGCCTGGCCCGGAGCCGACCGGACGTCGAGGTGCACCCGGTTCTTCGCGGTCTTGCCCTCCGGAACGCGCTGGAAGAAGATCCGCGGACCCCGACCGTCGGGGTCGATCACCGCCGACGCATCGTTTCGGCGTTCCTCCGGGATGCCCATCGCCTCCAGTGCGGCGTCCCAGGTGTCGAATCCCGCAGGCGGCGCCTGGATCCGGTACCCGAGCACCTCGGCCCAGAACGCCGCAAGGGCCGCGGGATCAGCACAGTCGAATGTCACCTGGATCTCTCTGGTCATATCTCCACTGTGGCCTACATCGAGGACAGCCACGGTCCTCATCGCAAGGAAGCCCTGGCGTGGATCAGCGAAGCCGCTCGCCGTACACCCGCTTGACCGACATCACCATCAACACGCGACGATCCGACACCATCACGCTGCGGTACTCATCCCAGTCCGGGTGCTCGCCGGCGGCCTTCCGGTAGTAGTCGACCAGCGCCTCCACCTCGGGGCCGTGGGGATCGGCGCCCGGCCCGATCAGCGTGACATCGCCTTCTGCGGTCGCCCAGGTGTAACGGTCGGGTCCGGTGACCTCGAGCGCCGCGCGCGGATCGCGGCGGAGGTTGACCGTCTTGGCCCGCCCCTCGGTCATCGACACGTAGATCGTGTCCGCGTCGCGGTCGTAGAACGGGGTCACCGGCGACAGCTGCGGCAGGCCGGAGGACTTGATGGTGGCGAGAACGCCGAGACGTGATTCGGCGAGGAGATCGCGCGGGTCGTACGCAGAGGTGGTCATGATCTGGGCAACTGCCCTCGGTCAGCGACTATTCCGGCGCGACGGACGCACCGGACCCGGCGCGGAACCCGGACATCGGACCACGAGGGCCGATACCTTCATACGGTGTTCACGATCGGAATAGTGGCGGCATCGCTTGCCGCGGTGGCCTATGGACTGTCGACGGTCCTTCGCGCACTCGGCGCCCGGAACGCCGCCGGACCCGACGCCGGCGGTGTCACGGCCAAGGGCGGGCCGTCGTTGCGTTCGACGCTCGACACCTTCCGCGACCCGGCCTTCCTCGTCGGCACCCTCATGGTGGTCCTCGGTTTCGCCGGTGGCGCCGTCGCCGCACGACTGCTCCCGCTCTTCCTCGCACAGACGATTGTCGCCGGGAACCTGATCGTCACCGCGCTTCTCGGCAGCGTCCTGCTCGGGACCAAGCTGCGTGGCCGGGACCTGACCGCGATGGGCATCGTCGTCGCCTCACTCTGCATGCTCGGCGCGTCGGCGTCGCATGAGGCCGCGACCGCCCACGACATGACCTTCCACTGGGCTCTGTTCATCGTGTCGATGGTGGTCGCGGTCGTGGGTCTGATCGTCGTGCACCTCCTCGGAAGGCGCGGCGCGATCCTCGCGGGGGCGCTCGCCGGCGCGATGTACGGCGCCCTCGCGGTGGCGGTGCGCGTCCTCGACGGCGTGCACCCATTCGACCCCGCGGCGCTGCTGACCGATCCGGCGGCCTGGACCATCGCCCTCGCCGGCGCCCTTGCGTTCTACGTGCAGACGGTCGCGCTCCAGCTCGGTCCGGTCAACGCCGTCACCGCCGTTCTGGTGGTGGGCGAGGTCGGCATTCCGTCGGTGATCGGCGTGCTGTTCCTCGGTGACCGCGCCGTCGACGGACTCGGGTGGCTCGCCTACGTCGGTTTCGTCGGTGCGATCGCGGGCGCCTTCGCGGTCGCGTGGCTCACCTCCCAACCCGACGGCAACGACGCGCCGCGCGGAGTTGCCGCAGGTTCGACCTCCTGACATTGCAACATTCTTCTCTATTTGTGTCTTTGGCCGTAGGATCGGCGACATGGACGTGCGCGAGATCCTGACCACCATTCCCACCGAGACCGCCGAGGCGCTCGAGCTGTTCGACTCCTGCGACGCGATCGACCCGGAGTTCATGATCGGCACCTGGCGTGGCGCGGAGCTGCCGACGGGCCATCCCCTCGACGGCTTCCTCGCCGCCAGCGGATGGTGGGGCAAGCAGTTCGTCGACGCCGAGACCGTCCACCCGCTGCTCTTCCCCACCCGCGACCACACCGCGCTGTGGGCGATGAACCCGGCGATCGCCTTCAGCGGGCTCTCCGTTGCGGAGAAGACACCCCAGGTGAAGACGATGTCGTTCGCGACACCGATCGCCGCCACCCGACTGCTCAGCCAGACCAGGAAGGCGCGCGCACGGCTGCGCACCACGCGCTATCGCGGCACCGACACCGCGACCATGGTCTACGACCAGCTGCCGATCAACGATGTCTTCCACCGCCTGTCCGACGATGCGGTCATCGGCGCCATGGATCTCAAGGGTTCACCGGCGCCGTACTTCTTCGTGCTGCGACGCGACGATTCGCTGCGATTGATCTGAGGTTTCAGAGATCCGCGAGTGCGGCCCGTAGCTTGTTCGCCTCGGCGACCGCATCGCGGAGCGCGACCTTGGCCTCCGAGCGACCCTGCTCGGCGGTCGACAATCGCTGACGTGCGAAGCGCAGCGAGTCCTCGACCCGGGACAACTGCTCGCGGAGATCCCGCGCCTCGGCGACGAGTTCGTCGACCTCCGCGGACGCCTCGTGCACCTCGGAAGACGCGTCACCGAGGCTTTTCCGCGCGGACTGCTCGCCGTCCTCGGCCCGGGCGATTCGCGCCTCGAGTTCCTGTCTGACCCTTGCGCTCTCATCGGAGTCCTCGTTCTCGTCGACGGAATCCGCGTCGACGCCCTCCCGGTCGGCATCGTGGTCGTGTCCGGCGGTCCGTTTCGGTTCGGCCGGCGGGTCGGGCACGACGAAGACCCCTGCGGGACCGAAACCGCTGTACTCGGCAGAGGTGACGAGACGTCCGCGTCGGAGGTCGTCCAGGACCGCGGCATCTGCGATCGCGGCGCGCAGCGTCGTCGCGACTTCGCGAACCGCACTGTCGGACAGCCGCACCCCGAGCGAGGAGGCGGTGCCGGCCACGCCGTCGGCGGAGGAGTTGATCAACTCCTGGCGCCGTCGGGACAGTTCGCGCATCGTGTCGGCCGCCGAACGTCGTTGCGCCGCAGACAGGTCCGCGGCCAGTGCGGTGACCTGGTCGCAGTCATCGGGATTTGTGCGCACCCACTGATTGATCGCCCAGGCGGCCTGCGTCGGCCTGCGCAACTTCGAGATGTCCTTGGCCAGAGCGGTTTCGCCGTCGGCTTTGGCGTCCTTGGCGATCTCGTTTCGTCGCTTCACGAACACGTCCGGCGTCAGGCCGTAGAGTTCGTCGACGATCTCGTCGTAGCGGGACATCACATCACCCGCAACCGGCGGGATGTCGGTTCCACATGAGCCGATCGTACGTCTCCGGCTACCCGCGGTCCCACATCACACCGATCTAAACTTGAACTGTTCCAGAAACGGGTGCATACTCGTCCACATGCTCACCGACGACGACTGCGCCACCCCAATTGCGCGCGGCTCGACTCCGCGTCACCCGTCCGCGGGTCGCGGTCATGCGCGCGGTGCATGCACACCCCCACGCCGACACCGACACCGTGCTCGGTAGCACGAGAGCCGAACTCGCCGACGTCTCCCAGCAGACGGTCTATGACGTGTTGGCCGCGTTGACATCTGCCGGTCTCATCCGGCGGATCCAGCCGTCAGGGCACGTGGCCCGCTACGAGTCCCGCATCGGCGACAACCACCACCACGTGGTCTGCCGCTCATGCGGTGCGATCGGGGACGTCGACTGTGCCGTCGGCGCAGCCCCGTGCCTGACCGCATCCAACGACCACGGTTTCGTCATCGACGAGGCCGAGGTCGTCTACTGGGGCTTCTGCCCCGACTGCAAGGCCTGATCCACCGAGGATCCGAACACACCTGACCGGCCGGTCCACATCTGTGGACCGGTCGCGATCACGGCTGTGGTCGGTCACCACCACCATTTCCCGAAAGGAATGACATGGCGCAAGAACACCCGCCGATCGCCGAGGCCAACACCGAACCGCCCGCCGGCGGTTGCCCGGTCATGCACGGCCAGGCCAAGCAGCCCACCGAGGGCGGCGGAAACCGTGACTGGTGGCCGAACCAGATGAATCTCAAGATACTGCAGCACAATCCGGATGTCGTAAATCCTCTCGACACCGACTTTGACTACGACGAGGCACTCAAGGGCCTCGATGTCGAGGCCCTCAAGGCAGACCTGACCGCCCTGATGACCGATTCGCAGGACTGGTGGCCCGCGGACTTCGGCCACTACGGCGGCCTGATGGTGCGCATGTCGTGGCACGCGGCGGGCACCTACCGCGTTCAGGACGGACGCGGTGGCGCCGGGGCCGGCATGCAACGCTTCGCGCCCCTGAACAGTTGGCCGGACAACGCCAACCTCGACAAGGCGCGTCGTCTGCTGTGGCCGATCAAGAAGAAGTACGGCCAGGCCATCTCGTGGGCCGACCTGCTGGTCTTCGCCGGGAACGTCGCACTCGAGTCGATGGGATTCGAGACCGCGGGCTTCGCCTTCGGCCGCGTCGACGAGTGGGAACCCGACGACGTCTACTGGGGCCCCGAACTCGAATGGCTGGCCGATCAGCGGTACTCCGGCGACCGCGAACTCGAGAAGCCGCTGGCCGCTGTGCAGATGGGTCTCATTTACGTCAATCCCGAAGGACCCGAAGGCAATCCGGACGTCCTGGGATCGGCCGCCGACATCCGGGACACCTTCGCCCGGATGGCGATGAACGACGTCGAGACCGCGGCACTGATCGTCGGCGGTCACACCTTCGGCAAGACCCATGGCGCCGGGGATGCGAGCCGGGTTGGCCCCGAGCCGGAGGCCGCCGCACTCGAGGACGCCGGCCTCGGCTGGCGCAGCTCGCACGGCGATGGCAACGGTGCCGACACCATCACGAGTGGTCTCGAGGTCACCTGGAACCCGACCCCCACCCAGTGGGACAACGCGTTCCTGGAGACCCTCTACGGCTACGAATGGGAGCTGTACAAGAGCCCGGCGGGCGCCAACCAGTGGCGGCCCAAGGACGGCGCCGGCGTGGGCACCGTACCGATGGCCTTCGGTGACGGCAAGACCCACCCGTCGATGCTCACCAGCGATCTCGCCCTTCGTTTCGACCCGGAGTACGGGAAGATCACCCGGCGCTGGCTGGATCATCCGGAGGAGCTGGCCGAAGAGTTCGCGAACGCCTGGTTCAAGTTGCTCCACCGCGACATGGGCCCTGCGATCCGTTACCGCGGACCGCTGGTTCCCGAGGTCACCTACGGCTGGCAGGACAACGTGCCGGTGCACGAGGGACCGATCGTCTCCGACGCGGACATCGCTGCGCTCAAAGTCGCACTACTCGGGTCGGGACTGTCGGTCTCGCAGCTGGTGAAGACCGCGTGGGCGTCCGCATCGTCGTTCCGCGGCAGCGACTTCCGCGGTGGCGCCAATGGTGGTCGCCTACGCCTGCAGCCGCAGGCGGACTGGGAGGCCAACGAGCCCGCCGAACTCGCCGACATCGTCGCGAAGCTGGAGGGTATCGCCGAGTCGTTCACGGGTGAGGCGGGCGCGAAGATCTCCTTCGCCGACCTCGTCGTGCTCGGGGGCGTCGCCGCGATCGAGAAGGCCGCTCGGGATGCGGGAGTCGAGGTCGCCGTGCCGTTCACCCCGGGTCGCACCGACGTGGCGCAGGATGACGTAGACGTCGACTCGTTCGCCTACCTCGAGCCCACCGCCGACGGTTTCCGCAACTACATCGGTGAGGGCCTCACCCAGCCTGCCGAGTTCAAGCTGCTCGACCGGGCGAATCTACTCACCGTGAGCGCACCGGAGATGACCGCCCTCATCGGCGGCCTGCGCGTCCTCGGCGCGAACTACCAGAACTCGGCACTGGGTGTGCTCACCGACAAGCCGGGCGTGCTGACGAACGACTACTTCGTCAACCTGCTCGACATGTCCACCATGTGGTCGAAGACCGACGACGAGAACGTCTTCGTCGGCACCGACCGTGCGACCGGCGAGCAGACCTGGACCGGCAGCCGCGTCGACCTGGCGTTCAGCTCGAACTCGCAGCTGCGCGCCCTGGCCGAGGTGTATGCCTCCGACGACGCCAAGGGAAAGTTCGTCAAGGACTTCGTCGCGGCATGGGACAAGGTCATGAACCTGGACCGGTTCGACATCTGATCACCTACGGCAGCTGAGCAGTCTCAGCCGCGCACGATGCGGTGGTGCCCACATGGGTACCACCGCATCGTCGTCGCGACCGGGCATGCCGTTCTGCCCGGCACGATCGTGGATTCGGAACTATGCTGGCGCTTTCCTCGAGGTGGCGGGTGACCGTCGTGGCAGAAGGAGATCGTGATGTCCGGCGAGCACAAGTCCTTGGGGCACATCCGACTGACCTCGCACAGTGGCGGAGTCGACGCCCCGCCCATCCACTGGGGTGCACCCACCGCGGCCGAGCGCGGGCCGGTCATCGGGACGACCGGAGTTCGCGCTCACCGCAACGTGATCGGCACGCACAGCGGGTCGTACAGCGTGTACCGTGCGCTGGCGGTGGCCGCCGGGGCGCTGGCCCGCGACCATCGCGCGGATCTGACCAACACCTCGCCGACCGACCACATCGGTCCGTACCCGCAATGGGGAGATCCGAAGGCGATCGTCTCGCTCGATCCCTGGGGCGCGACGGTCGCGGAGAGCTTCCCCGACAACATCGCCGCCGGCTACGACATCCGGCCGACCATCGCGGTCACCAAGGCGCACGTCATCCTCCCCGAGATCGCCGAGGCCATCGAGAAGGGCCGGCTCGTTCCCGACGGCAAGCTGCTGCTCCCCAGCGGCGCCGCCCTGGTGACCAAGGCGGCGGTCGAGCCGGTCTGGTATCTGCCCGGTGTCGCCGAACGCTTCGGCTGTTCCGAGGCCGAGCTGCGACGCGTGCTGTTCGAGGAGACCGGGGGCATGTATCCCGAGCTCGTCACGCGATCGGACCTGGAGGTCTTCCTGCCGCCGATCGGCGGACAGACCGTCTACGTCTTCGGTGACGCACGTGATCTCGCCGATCCGTCGGTCGAGCTGACCGCCCGCGTCCACGACGAATGCAACGGGTCGGACGTGTTCGGCTCGGACATCTGCACGTGTCGTCCGTACCTCACGCATGCGATCGAGGAGTGCATCCGCGGCACCCAGCGCGGTGGCGTGGGCCTGGTCGCCTACTCCCGCAAAGAGGGCCGGGCACTGGGCGAGGTGACGAAGTTCCTCGTCTACAACGCCCGCAAGCGCCAGGAAGGCGGTGACACCGCCGACCAGTACTTCGCCCGCACCGAATGTGTTGCCGGAGTTCAGGACATGCGCTTCCAGGAACTCATGCCCGATGTGCTGCACTGGTTCGGGATCACCACGATCCACCGGCTCGTCTCGATGAGCAACATGAAGTACGACGCGATCACCGGCTCGGGTATCGAGGTCGGCGAGCGGGTCAACATCCCCGACGAGCTGGTGCCGGCCGACGCCCGTGTGGAGATCGACGCCAAGATGGCCGCCGGCTACTTCACGCCCGGACCGGTCCCCGACGCCGAGGCGTTGCGAAAGGTCAAGGGCCGGGGGCTCGAGTGAACGGCACCGCGCAGAACGACACCGTCGAGAACCCCGACACCGACACCGCCGCCGACGCCGCCGCGCAGCTGCGAACGAGCACCGCGGTTCGCGCGCGTTCGCGCCAACTCCTCGAACGTGCCCGCGACGGCCGATCCCCATGGTTCACGGTCCACGACGACGCCCTCGGTGCGGCCGCGGACATCGTCGTCGAGACCACCCGCGATCGCTATCCGGACGGCGCGATCCCCTTCCACAGTCGCTGGCGTCATTTCGAGGCCGGAGGCGTCGACCGGCTCGGATCGCTTCGAAAGGCGCTCCCGCCGGCGGACTCCCCCGACCACACCCGCGGCCTCATCGACGTCGTCCTGGTCAGCGTGCTGCTGGATGCCGGGGCCGGTCCCGAGTGGTCCTACCGGGAGGAGGCGACCGGACAGGTTCTCACCCGTTCGGAAGGACTCGGCGTCGCCAGTTGGGCCGCCTTCACCGCCGGGTTGTTCTCCGACGATGCGTCGCAACCGCTTCGGGTCGACGCCTCCGGCCTCCGCGCGGTGACGGTCGAGAGCCTGGGCAGCGCCTTCCAGGTCTCCCCCACCAACCCACTCACCGGACTCGAGGGTCGTGTCGAACTGCTCCGTCGCCTCGGCGACGTTCTCGCCGACGATCCGACTGTGTTCGGACCCGACGGCCGGCCGGGAGCACTGTTCGATCACCTGACCACGGACGGCCGGCGGACGGTGACCGCCGCCGAGATCCTCGGCGCCGTGCTGACTCACCTCGGACCGATCTGGCCTTCGGACAACAGGATCGGGGCGATACCGCTCGGCGACTGCTGGCCGCACCGGGCAGTGACCGGACCTGGGCTCACCGCCGGCTGGATCCCGTTCCACAAGCTGTCCCAGTGGCTGACCTACTCATTGCTGGAGCCGTTCCTCTGGGCCGGCGTAGAGGTCACCGGGATCGACGACCTGACCGGCCTGCCCGAGTACCGCAACGGCGGCCTCGTCCTCGACACCGGGGTTCTGTCGCTTCGCGACCGGGACTGGGCCGACGTCGAATGGGAGGTCGGTGATCAGATCGTCGTCGAATGGCGTGCCCTCACCGTCGCATTGCTCGACGAGATCGCAGACCTGGTTCGCGATCGTCTCGGGACCGATGCGACGGAGATGCCGCTGGCCTGCGTCCTCGAGGGCGGAACCTGGGCGGCGGGACGGGTCCTGGCGGCCCGGTTGCGGAACGGGTTGCCGCCCTTGTCGATCCGCAGTACCGGAACCGTATTCTGAGAACCACGACAGGGGAACCCATGGGCACCGTCGCCGTCATCGATCATCCGCTGGTGCAGCACAAGCTCACCCTGATGCGCCGGAAGGAGACCTCCACCAACGACTTCCGTCGTCTGCTGAACGAGATCTCGACACTGATGGCCTACGACGTCCTGCGGGACATGCCCATGCACGAGGTCACCATCGACACGCCGCTGGAGACCACCACCGCGAGTGTGATCGACGGCAAGAAGCTGGTGTTCGCCGCTGTTCTCCGGGCCGGGGCGGGAATCGCCGACGGCATGCTCGCCGTAGTGCCGGGTGCGCGCGTCGGCCACATCGGTCTGTATCGCGACCCCAAGACTATGGTGGTCGTCGAGTACTACTTCAAGATGCCGTCGGATCTGGACGAGCGCGATGTGGTGATCGTCGATCCGCTTCTCGCGACCGGGTTCTCGGCTGTCGCGGCGATCGACCGGATCAAGGAGTACTCGCCGCGGTCGATCAAGTTCGTGTGCCTGGTCGCCTGCCCCGAAGGCATCGACGTCCTGCACGAGGCACATCCGGAGGTGCCGATCTACACCGCCGGAATCGACCGCGAGCTCGACGCCAACGGATTCATCCGGCCAGGGTTGGGTGACGTCGGCGATCGGGTGTTCGGGACGGCGTGAAGCCGATTCACGACACCTGCCACGCCACTGCGGCACCGATCGCGCCGGTGGCGTTGAGGGCCCAGTGCAGGGCGATGGGAGCGAGGAGACTCGTGGTGCGCTGCCGTAGCCAACCGAGGACGAAGCCTGCGACGCCGGTCACGACAACTGCGCCCGCGATCCCGGCGTACTGGGCGACGGTGCCCGACCCGAGGGTGTCACTGAGTCCTTCGTTGCCCTCGGTGAGTCCGGTCGAGGACAGGATGTGCCACAGTCCGAAGGCGACGGCGCCGTAGACCAGGGTCGCGGTCGGACCGCACAACCGGCCGAGGGTGCCCTGCAGTACGCCGCGGAACATCAACTCCTCAGGGATGGCGGTCTGTAGCGGGATGACGACGAACGCGGCCAGCAACGCCTCGGACGTGTCGTCGTACCGGTCCGAGAGAAAGAACTCGCGGGTCGCCGGGATCGCGACGGCGGACGACACGATCGCGGCCACGACGATCACCGAGGCGACGGCGAACGGGACACCCGCGCGCAATTCTGCGCGGCTCAGTCCCAGTTCACGCCAGCCGAGGCCGCCGAGCCGCACGGTGAGCAGCAGAAGGATCGCCGCCACCGGGACGATCAGCACCGCGAACACGCCGCTCGCGCGATGCGCCACGATGTTGATGGCGATCAGGGCCACGACGACGACGACGAGAAGCGCCGTGTCAGAACGTCGGGACGGTGCGGTCACCCGTCGAGTGTCGCGCAGTCGCCCGGCCCGTGGCGCCGATCGCCCTGCGTTGGCCCAGAATGGTGCGGTGCCCGCCACCGTCAGCGTTCCCGAACGTCTCGAACAGCACCAGGTCGCGCTGTATCTCCTCGCGATCGGTGCGGGGCTGGGAGTCGGACTGAGCATGCCGTCGGGTGCCGAGTCGGTGGATGTGGCGGTCACGCCGCTGCTGGCTGCCCTCCTCTACGTCACCTTCCTCCAGGTCAGGGCAACCGATCTCGTTGCCTCCCTGAGTGACCGGAAGTTCCTCACGGTGACCCTGGCGGTGAACTTCGTCGTCGTACCGCTCGTGGTCGCGGCGTTGTCGCCGCTGTTACCGACCGACGACGCGATCCGGGTCGGCGCGCTACTGGTCTTGTTGTGTCCCTGCGTGGACTATGTCGTCGTCTTCGCCGGCCTCGCCGGAGGTGACCGGCAGCGACTGCTCGCAGCGACGCCGCTGCTGTTGCTCGCCCAGATGCTGGTCGTCCCGGTGTATCTGACGTACCTGCTCGGGGACGCTCGCGACGTGATCGAACCGGAGCCGTTCCTGTGGGCGTTCGCGATTCTGATCGCCCTTCCCCTGGCCTTCGCCTGGATCACCCAGGCATGGGCCGCGCGCAGCGACATCGGGCGACGTGCCGGTGACGCGGTGTCGACGACGATGGTGCCGCTGATGATGGCGGTGTTGTTCACCGCGGTCGGTTCGCAGGTCTCGCGCATCGATTCCGGGTTCGACGACATCGCCGGTGTCGTCCCGGTTTACGCACTGTTCCTGGTCGTCATGACCATCGTCGGACTCGGCGTGGCCCGTGGCCTCCGATTCTCGGCGGAGTCGGGCACGGCTGTCGTGTTCTCGGGCGCCACCCGCAATTCGCTCGTGGTCCTTCCGCTGGCGCTGGCACTTCCGGTCGGTGCCGAACTCGCCGCGGCGACGGTGATCACCCAGACGCTCGTCGAGCTGATCGGGATGGTGATCCTCGTCTGGGCGTTCACCCGGGCGGCACGTCTGCGCGCTCTCAGACCATCCCGGCGTCGTGCATGAGGATCGCCACCTGGACGCGGTTCGACGCGTCGAGCTTGGTGAAGATGTGGGAGATGTGCGCCTTGACCGTCGCGAGGCTCATGTAGAGCCGGTCGGC
This sequence comes from Gordonia rubripertincta, assembly GCF_038024875.1. Taxonomy (NCBI): domain Bacteria; kingdom Bacillati; phylum Actinomycetota; class Actinomycetes; order Mycobacteriales; family Gordoniaceae; genus Gordonia; species Gordonia rubripertincta. The sequence goes on along the minus strand of NZ_CP136136.1, from coordinate 3,707,417 downwards.
GATCTCTGCATTCGACGCCCCGCGGGCGAGTTCGACCGCGACGTCGCGCTCGCGCGCCGTCAATGATCCGATCCGGTTCGCCGCCGAGGCGGATCGGGCTCCCCCGCCGCCGACGACCTGCTTGATCAACGCGGCGGTGACCGACGGACTCAGCGCGGGTTGGCCGGCGAGCACGTTGTGGATCGCGGCGACGATCTGGTCGGGCGCGGTGTCCTTGAGGAGAAAGCCGTCGGCACCCATGGCGAGCGCGCGAACCACGAAGTCGTCGGCGTCGAAGGTCGTCAACACGATCACCGCCGGCGGCGTCGGCAGCGCCTTGAATCGCCCGGTGGCCTCGATGCCGTCGAGAACCGGCATGCGCAGGTCCATCAGGATCAGGTCGACCGGATCGTCGCGATGGATGTCGAGGGCTTCCTGACCGTTGGCTGCCTCGGCGACGATGTCGAGCCCGGCGTCACCTCCGAGGAGGAGCCGGAGTCCCGACCGGACGAGCGGGTCGTCGTCGACGATCATGATGCGCGCTGTCATGACTGCCACGGTAACCAGACGTGCAGCAGGAATCTCTTGTCGTCACTGACGGTCGCCGACTGCCGACCACCGTGCAGGCCGACACGCTCGGCGAGTCCGACCAGGCCGTAACCCGGGGCGGGTGAGGCGGATCCGGCCGTCAGCGGCAACGGGTTCTCGACGAGGAGATCGACGCCGTGGTCGGGGCCACCGCGGATGTGCATCGTGACCGGCGCGCTCGGTGAGTGTCGGCGGGCGTTGGTCAGGGCCTCCTGCACACAGCGGTAGAGCGTGCGGGCGATCGCCGGAGACAGTGCGGCGACATCGATCTCACACCTGGCGTCCACCCGCATCCCCAGCCGCTGTGCCTCGTCGACGAGCGCCATCAGATCGGGTGCGTTCTGCGGCTCCTCCGGCGCGGCGTCGCCCGGGCCCTCCCGCAGTACTCCGAGCACTTCGCGCAACTCGGTGAGCGCGAGGTGTGAGGTCTCCTGGATCGTGCGTGCCGTCTCGCGCACCTGCTCACCGGTCAGGTCCGTCCGGTAGGCCAGTGCCCCGGCCGACATGCTCATCGCCGATATCCGGTGGGCGAGAATGTCGTGCATCTCGCGCGCGATCCGCGCACGCTCCAACGATCGGGCCTGCTGCACCTTGGCCTGTTGCTCGGCTTCCGACGCGAGAGCTCTGGCCCGCCAGCTCGCGAGGAGTTCGCGTCGCGAGCCGATGTACATACCCCAGGACACCATCGCCGCGGTGATGGCGACGACGACGGCGAACACCACGATCGCCGGATCGTTCTGCTCGGCGGGGGTTGAGAAGAACTGCGACGCGACCACATTCGCGACCACGCACAGGAGCGTCAGCGGGATGATCTCGACCCACCGCCGGCGGGTCGCCATCGACACCAACGAGAGGGTCGCCGGCCCGAGCGACGTCGTCGACACGATCCCCGCGAGGTTGGTGAACACGGTCACCGCAACGGGATACCGACGCCGCCACCAGACCGCCGTGTACGACGCCACACCGAGAGCGAGGTCGGCGAAAAACCACCAGCGCACCTCGTTCCACAGGTATCCGGAGCGGGTGCTGAACACGGCCGCGGAGACCAGCAGCATGAGCGCGAGTCGCCACGCGTGACCGGCCCAGGTGAGCGGGGGTTGGTACTGCTCGGGTTTCACACCCGTTCACGCTAGTCGGACAGTTCCGGCGCGACCTCCGACCATCGGATACGTCACGTCTACGACTTTCGGCTGATGTAGCTGTGGACCGGCGACCGATGCGGGTGATCACCTGCGCCGACGACCATGAGACCCATGATCACAGTGCAGAACCTCACGAAAAGGTATGGCGACCACGTAGCGGTCGACGATGTGTCCTTCACCTGCCGACCGGGACAGGTCACCGGCTTCCTCGGCCCGAACGGCGCCGGCAAATCGACGACCATGCGCATCATCACCGGGCTCACCCCGGCGACCTCCGGGGTCGCGCACCTCTACGGCGTCGACTACCGGACCATCCCGAACCCGGCCACGCAGGTCGGCGTCCTGCTCGACGCGTCGGCACAGCATGCCGGACGGACCGGCGCCGAGATACTCCGACTGGCCGCGATGACAATGGGAATCAACCGGGACCGGGTCGACGAGATGCTCGAGATGGTCAGCCTCACGCCGGAGGAGGCGGGGCGCCGGGTCCGCAACTACTCCCTGGGCATGCGCCAGCGCCTCGGTATCGCCGCTGCGCTGCTCGGCGATCCCAAGGTCCTGATCCTCGACGAACCGGCCAACGGGCTCGACCCGGCCGGAATCCACTGGATGCGAACCCTGTTGCGCGACTATGCCGATCGTGGCGGCACGGTTCTACTGTCCTCGCATCTGCTCCACGAGATCGAGATCATCGCCGACGACATCGTCGTCATCGGCAACGGCCGGATCGTCGCGCAGGGCACCAAGGCCGAACTGCTCGCCGGCGCGGGGTCACGCGTCCACTCACTCGACGACGAAGCGCTGTTGCGAGCACTCACCGCGGCCCAGATCATCGCCCGCCCCAATGCATCCGGAGGACTCGACGTGGACGCCGACCCGGTGGAGGTCGGCCGCGCCGCGGCTGCGGTCGGCGTCGTCCTCACCGAGTTGCGTCCCGCCGACGGTGCACAACTCGAAGCCATGTTCTTGCAGCTGACCTCCGACACGCAGCGCGAGCAGCCCACCCTCGAAGGAGCCCTCCGATGACCATCGCCGACTTCACCACACCGCTCGCACCGACGGCGGGTGTCGACGTCACGCGCCCGGGAATCCCGTTCGGGCGCCTGGTGCGGGTCGAACTCCGCAAGCTCGTCGACACCCGGGCCGGCTTCTGGCTGACCGCGTCGATCGGCGTCCTCGCGGCGATCGTCATGGTCGCGATGCTCATCGCCAACCGGAACAACCCCGAGAACCTCAACCTCGGAGAGTTCTTCGGGATGATGAACATTCCCACCGCGATCATCCTGCCGATCCTGGCGATCCTCCTGGTCACCGGCGAGTGGAGCCAACGCACCGCGCTCACGACCTTCGCCCTCGAACCCCGACGGGAAAGGATCATCGGCGCGAAACTGGTCGCGTCGCTGATCACCGCGGTGGCCGCGGTCGTAGTGGCGCTGGTCCTCGGGATCATCGGGAACGGTATCGCCGCCATCGCCTTCGCCGACCCGGCCGGGTCCTGGGGGCTCAGCATGGCCGGCTTCGTCAATTCCTTTGCGATCCAGGCGTTCGGGCTGCTGCTCGGTTTCGGTTTCGCCGCGCTGATCCTCAACACCCCGGGAGCCATCGTCGCGTACTTCGCGCTCCCGACCGCCTTGTCGGTGGTCAGCGAACTGGTCCCCTGGTTCAAGAACAACCTCGGCCAGTGGGTCGACACCACCCTGACCAACATGCCCTTCCAGTCCGGCGAATGGGCCACCGGCGGCGAATGGGCCCGACTGCTGGTGTCGGGCCTGATCTGGATCGCTCTGCCCCTCGGCGTCGGAGTGCTGCGGGTCATGCGGTCGGAGGTGAAGTAGGACAACTCGCCCGGATCAGGCACGCAACGACCAACCGCCGGCGGCTCGACGTCGCCGGCGGTAACCGTGCGGGAGCAGTATTGGGCCGAAGTGGGCACAGCCCGTGTCGCGGATGATGATTCGCTGCTAGGTTTGCCAGGTTCTCGAGAAATGAGGAACCCACGTGTCGTCGTCGACCCCCACCAGCGACCCGGTCGCAGAACTCCCTGCCGAACCTCCGGTCGAGGCACCTGCGGACCTCGGCGCGGAGTCGCCGGCAGACGTCGAGAGCGGCGATGCCGCCCGCCCGGCCTGGTGGCGACGCCGCCTCGACCGCTTCTCCTGTGTCGGGCTGGCCGTCGCCCTGGTCTTCCTCTGGCTGTCGATGACACCGTCGCTACTGCCCCGCGGCGCGCTGTTCCAGGGCGTGGTCAGCGGTGCGTCCGCAGCAGTCGGATACGCGCTCGGCGTGTTCTTCTCGTGGCTGATCCGCTTCATGATCTCGCGCGACAAGCCCTGGCCGGCCCCGATGCACCGGGTCTGGGCGGCCCTCGGACTCGCCGCGATCGCGGGCACGGTCGTCATGCTCGTGATGTTCCAGCGATGGCAGGACGACATCCGCACGATGATGAGCGTCGACCTGTTGTCCTGGACCGCATACCCGCAGATCGCAATCATCTGTGTGGTGGTGTTCTTCCTGCTCATCCTGATCGGACAGGCATGGGGCGACGGGGTTGTCTGGCTCGTCCGGACGATGAACCGCTTTGCGCCGCCGCGAATCTCCGCGGTCGCGGCGATCGTCGTCGCGATCCTGGTCACTGTGTTCGTCCTCAATGGCGTGGTCGCGAACTACGGCATGAAGGCACTGAACTCGACCTTCGCCTCGGTCAACGACGAGACGACCGCCGATTCGAAGCCTCCGACCTCGCCGCTTCGCTCCGGTGGTCCGGGCTCCCTGGTGACCTGGGATTCACTGGGACGTCAAGGACGGATCTTCGTCTCGGTCGGTCCGAGCGTCGAGGAACTCTCCGCGTTCAACGGCGCGCCTGCAATCGAACCCATCCGCGCATACGTCGGACTCGGCTCGGGCGACGACCTGCGCGCCAACGCGAAACTGGCCGCCGAAGAACTCGAACGCACCGGCGGGCTGCAGCGAAAGGTCGTCGCGGTCGCCTCGACCACCGGCACCGGTTGGATCAATCAGGCCACCGTGGACTCCCTGGAGTACATGTACAACGGCGACACGGCCACGGTCAGCATGCAGTACTCCTACCTTCCCAGTTGGCTCTCCTTCCTCGTTGACAAAGAGCGGGCCCGCCAGGCCGGTCAGGCGCTGTTCGAGGCCGTCTCAGAGCGGGTGCGCGCGATCCCGGAGGCCCAACGGCCCAAGCTCGTGGTCTTCGGCGAGAGTCTCGGTTCGTTCGCCGCCGAGTCGGCCTTCGGCACGATTCCGTCCCTCAACGCCCGGACCGACGGCGCCTTGTTCGTCGGCCCGACGTTCAACAACTCGCTGTGGGTCGACACGACCACCAACCGCGACCCCAGCACGCCCGAGTGGCAACCGACCTATGACGAAGGCCGACAGGTCCGCTTCATCGCCGACGCTCCGGATCTGTACAACGCCAAGGGCGAGTGGGTCCCGGGTCGCGCGGTCTACCTGCAGCATGCCTCCGACCCGATCTCGTGGTGGTCCCCGCGCCTGATCCTGCGCGAGCCCGACTGGCTCAACGAAGCGCGTGGACGGGACGTCCTGCCGGCGATGCATTGGATTCCCTTCGTGACCTTCCTGCAGGTCAGCGCCGACATGGCGGTGTCGACCGGAGTCCCGGACGGTCATGGACACTTCTATCTGGCAGCCATCCCGGCGGCGTGGGCAGAGATCCTGCAGCCACCGGGCTGGACCCCGGAGAAGACCGAGAAGCTCATCCCGCTGCTGAATCGCGACTGAGCGGCACCCGAGGCGGTTCTGCGAACGAGCAAGATCGGTCGGGTCGGGAAGGCCTTCGGCGTTCCATACTCGATGGGTGAGCCCAACCCCCAACGACCGTGATCGTCTGCGCGAGTTGCTCGACGCCGTGCTGGCCGACGAGCACTCGAACCTCGACGAGATGGCGACCGGCGCATTCTCGTCGCCGTTCCACTTCTCCCGGCAGGTGAGCCGAGGTGCGGGCGAGTCGCCGGTCGCGCTTCGTCGGCGCGTGTTCCTCGAGCGAGCGGCATGGTTGCTGCAGCACGGCAAGACGGTCACCGAGGTGGCCTTCGACTCGGGCTACGAGTCCGTCGACGGGTTCGCCCGGGCCTTCACACGCGCCTTCGGGCACAGTCCCGGACGAGCGGCGTCGACCGCCGCACCGGCCGAGCACAGCCACTGGCTGCCGGCGCCCAACGGCATCCACTTCCATTCGCCCACTGTGCTCTACGTCGACAGCGGCACTCCCACCACGGAGAGCGCCGGCGACGTCCTGATGCTCATGGTGCGACACGACCTCGACGACGTCGAGGTCCTGCTGGACGCCGCCAAGGGGGTCGACGACGACGAGTGGACCCGGCGACGACTTCCCGGTCACGAACCGCTGCACTGGAACGGCCCGGAAGAGTCGCTCGCGCAGGTGATGTCACATCTCGTCGCCGACAAGCAGCCCTGGCTGGCGACCATCGAGGGCGCCGACACGCCGCCCGATCCGCCGTCGGATCTGTGCGCACTCGTCGAACTCCACCGCGAACTGACACCGAGGTGGCTGGCGCTGATCCGCGACATCGACCGGCGCAGCGCCTGGCAGGACCGCGTCATCGACGCACTGTGTGATCCGCCCGAATCGTTTCTGCTCTCCCAGATCGTCGCGCATGTACTGACCTTCTCCGCTCATCGTCGCCAACTCGCGCGGTGGATGCTGCGCGACGCCGGCGTCGATGTCGGAGTCGCGGCCCTCGACCCCGATCCGATCATGTGGCACCGCAAACACTCCGGAGGTTTCTAGATGGCGTTCCGCTACTACACCGCGACCACTCTCGACGGTTATCTCGCCGACGACCGCGACAGCCTCGACTGGCTGCTGACCCAGCCGCTCGATGAGGGCGGTCCGATGAACTACGACGACTTCTACGCCGGGGTCGGCGCGGCGGTCATGGGATACACCACCTACCAGTGGCTCCTCGACAACGAACTCGCCGACGGCAAACCGTGGCCGTACGAGATCCCGTCCTTCGTGTTCACCCATCGCACGATCACTCCGGTGGCCGACTCCATCACCGTCCTCGACGGGGACCCCGCCGACCACCGCGACCGGCTGACGGAAGCAGCAGGCGGCAAGGACGTGTGGGTCGTCGGCGGAGGTGATCTCGCCGCGCAGTTCGCCGAGGCCGGGATGCTCGACGACATGATCGTCTCGATCGCGCCGGTCACCCTCGGGGCCGGACGCCCCCTCTTTCCGCGACGCTACGATCTCGAACTACAGGATTTCGCCCGCAACGGCGCATTCCTCTGCGCGCGTTACTCACTCATCGGAGCACGGACTCGGCTCGGCGAGGTCTGAGGCACTACGCGCAGTTCCGGACACTCAGCCCTCGCCCACCGACTTGCGCAACACGTCGGACACCTCACCGCGAGCCCACTTGGGCAGGATGAAGATCCCCTCCGCTTCGGCGCTGACCTTGCCGTTGCTCGAGATCGTGCCGGTGACAAAGGTTTTCACACCTTCGACGCGGTCGACCCGCGCCTCGCCACGGATCTTGCCGAGCGGCGTCGCACTCCGGTAGCGGACGCTGAGGGTGCCGGTCATTCCCGGGACGCCCTGGAACTCGGCGGTCGAGCCGAGGAGCTGGTCGAGGATCAGGGCCAGGACACCACCGTGGACGAGCCCGGCCGGGCCCTCGTAGGCGGCCCCGAGTTCGACCTCGGTCCAACTGAACTCGGACTCGTGGTGCAGCTCGACGGGCGGTGCGATCGGATTGCGCCGCCCCAGAACGGCATTGCCCCACGAGTGCTTGGTGCCGTCGGAGTTGAACCGGATGCCGTAGGCGCCGGGCAGCTGGTCCCTGCGGAGGATCTCGGTGGCGGCCTCGATGAGCCGGCGCGCCTCGGCGATGTCGGCCTCCCCGACCTCGGTGCGCACGGTCGCGTCGATCAGTTCGCGCACGCTCCCGGCGATCGACGACGCGAGCTCGGAACGATGCGCGAGCTCCTCGGGGTCGATGTCCTCCTGGATGTATCCGCTCATGGGTTTCATCTAACAGGGCGCCTCCGGCAGTCCGCCCATCGGACGTCCTGACTGCCGAGTAAGCTCCCTCGCATGACAGCGCAAGCCTGGAATGAACGCGACTGGACCGCGTTCGACGTCACCGTTGCCGACCACATCGCCGAGGTCGTGCTCACCGGCCCCGGCAAGGGCAATGCGATGGGCCCCGACTTCTGGCGCGAGCTCCCCGAGATCTTCGGCCACATCGACACCGATCCCGAGGTGCGCGCCGTCGTGCTGACCGGCGCCGGCAAACACTTCTCCTTCGGACTCGACCTCGTCGCGATGGCCGGCACCCTGGCCAACGTCCTGGCCGACAACGCCAAGGCCGCCGCGCGCACCGAGTTCCTGGAGTCGCTGCGCAAGCTGCAGGCCGGGATCACCGCGGTCGCGGACTGCCGCAAGCCGGTCGTCACCGCGGTCTCGGGCTGGTGCATCGGCGGCGGCGTCGACCTGATCTGTGCCGCCGACGTCCGCTACGCGAGCGCCGATGCCAAGTTCAGCATCCGCGAGGTCAAGGTCGGCATGGTCGCCGACGTGGGCACTCTCGCCCGACTGCCGTACATCATCGGCGACGGCCACATGCGTGAACTGGCGCTGACAGGCAAGGACATCGACGCCGCGCGCGCGGAGAAGATCGGGCTCGTCAACGACGTCGCCGACGATCAGGACGCCGTGCTCGCGCTCGCCCGCGCGACCGCCCGCGAGATCGCCGACAACCCGCCGCTCGTCGTCCACGGCATCAAGGACGTCCTCGACCATTCCCGCAGCGCCGCCGTGCACGACAGCCTGCGCTATGTCGCGGCCTGGAACTCGGCATTCCTCCCCAGCGAGGACCTCTCCGAGGCAATCACCGCCGTCTTCGAGAAGCGCAAGCCGGAGTTCAAGGGGCGCTGACCTCACAACTGGCTGCGGTGGACCTCCGCGGCCAGCGGGTGCGACTCGTCCAGCCCGGCCAGCAACCGCACGCCGTCGAGGGGTTGCCCGTGCGGCGCCCCGATGTCAACACCGGGCGTAGCCTCGCCGATCACGCCGACGAAGCGCCCGCGGAGTCGGTCGTTGGCCGTCATCACCGTGCCCATCCAGCTGATCCGCGCCTTCTCGCCGGGTCGGTGACCACTGCGTTCCAGCGCGGTGAGCGCCGACCCGGCGAGTTCGTCCGCGGCGTCGTCGATGATCTGTTGCGCGACCACGTCACCATCCCGGGCGGCCGCGTCGACCGCGCGGGCGAATCCGGCCACCCGCGCCACGCGGTCCGGATCACCCTGGACGACCATGTACAGCTCGTCGAGCGGACCGAACATCTCGGCGGCCCGATCCCGTAGGACCGTCGCGCTCCCCCGTCCGTCGAAAGCACGCAGCGCGGCATCGATCCCGGCTCGTCCGATCCAATAGGCGCTGCCCGCGTCACCGAACAGATGGCCCCAGCCGTCCACCCGGTGGACCCCGGCGGGTCCGACGCCGAGTGTCACGACGCCGGTACCGACCGCGGTGACCACGCCGAACCCGTCCCGGTTCGCGGCCAGGTACGCGGTGACCGAATCGTGTGCCAGCGCAACCGACGTCACCCCGAGGTCGGCGACCGCGGCGAGCAACGCCGACGGGCGCGCAGCCTCAGGTGTGAGTCCGGAGACCCCGGCGGCCAACGACCAGGTGGCCTCCGGCATCCCGGCGTCGTGGACGGCCTGCGCGATCTGTTCCACGACCGGCCGGTCCGTACGGATCGCTCCGAGCTCGCAGTCGTCGGTACCGGCCGGCGTCTCCACACGCAGACGCGTTCCCGTCTGCCCGCCGTCGATGAGGATGTGTCCCGTCGTGTGGCCGCCCATGATGTGCACGCTATCCGGCACCGTGCCGACGCGGCGACGATGTCATGTCACACTGGGCGGATGAAGGTGCGGCGCAGCCTCGCGATCAAGATCGGGTCGATCCCCTGGATGCCTCGTTTTCTCCCACAGATCGTGGTGGGCGACAACGCCATTCAGACCGTCACCGGTCAACGGATGACCCTGCTCGACATCGCCGATCTCCCGAACATCACCATCCGGGTGGCGGGTCGCAAGACCGGTGCCATCCGGACCACCCAACTCCTCGCAGTTCCCGACGGCGACGACTGGCTGATCGCCGGCTCCTACTTCGGTGGACCCAAAATGCCTGCGTGGGTGTACAACATACGGGCCGCCGACACCATCGAGATCGTCGTCGCCGGAGTGGTGTCCGTCGCGGTCCCGACCGAACTCGAGGGAGCCGACCGTGATGCGGCGTGGCAGAAGCTGCGTACCGTGTGGCCCAACTTCGACCTGTACGAGAAGCGCACCGACCGCCGGATCCCGGTCTTCCGGCTCCGCCCCGCACCGCCCGCCGGGTAGCCGCACCGAGTCGAGGTCAGGACACCGGCTCGGCGGTGAACGACGGTGTGTCGGCGGTGAGATCGACCTCCCCGACCAGGTACTGGATGTCGGTCGTCTCGACGCGGGGCCCGTCCCGGTCGTAGTCCGGGGTGTAGGCCACCCGCCATTCGACCGCGCCGGCGACGTCGACCGTGCCGAGGTCCTTCTCGCTCGGCGTCGCATCGTTGCTCGCATCGGGGCTTCGGAGCAGGTACCGCAGACCAGACAGGTCACGAGGGGCGGTCCAGCGCACACTGCCGTCCGCCGCCGACCGGAACAGTCGCTGCGTACAACCGGGCATGTCGGTTCCGGCGTCGGCACGGGTCGACGCCGCGCAACGGGTGAGCTGTGCCGAGACGGCGTCGCTGACCGCCGACACCCCGGTGGGGCTGAGCTCGGCCACCACCATGACCGTCATCGGTGCATGGGGACCGGTCGGCGGGTCGTCCGTCGGCCGCCCGACGAAATCGGTGTCCCGGGAACCCCATCGCTGCGGACCCGGGAAGAGGTGGACCGTGTCCCCGGCCTTCACTTGGGCTCCGAACAGCGTCGGCCCGGGCACCAACAGGGACTCGATGCGCACCTTCACCGCGCCGTCGACGACCGCCCAGCCGTCCCCGGCCCGCGTCACCCTGATGGACGTGTCGACCTCACGTGACCCCAGCCGATACCGCGCCCGGACAGTCTGCGCGGACTCCCCCGGATCGTCGACCTCGATGTCGGAGATCGGCGCCTCGGCACGCTGCTGGCGCAACACTCCGTCGGTGAGGAACCGGGCGTCCGGACGCGGGGCGACGACGGCGAGGGCCGCCGAGGCGTCGGCGCCGGAGAGCGCGGTCAGATAGGTCCGGACGGCGTCGGCGGGCGTGCGGGCCCGCTCGTCCTGGCGGGACAGTCCCACGAGGAGAGCGGACACCAGCACGACCGCCAGGACCAGAGCCCCGACGCCGATGGTGATCGTCCACCCGCGACGGGTCATTCCGGGCAACCTGCCCGGGGCGGCGCGAACCCGATCAGGAATCCGATCCGGCCGCGAACGACTCGGTGAGGCTGCCCGCGAGCAGCTTCGCGAACTCCGCCGGGTCCTCGAGCTCGCCGCCCTCGGCGATCACGGCCATGCCGTAGACGAGTTTCGCGGTCGGCACCAGCTTCTCGTGGTCGCCGTTCGCATACGCCTTGTTCAGCGCCTCGACCAACGGGTGCTCGGGGTTCAGTTCGAGCGCCCGCTTGGACTTCGGGAATTGCTGTCCCGAGGCTCGGTACAGCTTCTCCAGCTGGGGTGACATCGAGAACGTGTCACCCACGAGGCAGGCCGGGGACTCGGTCAGACGCGACGACAGCCGGGTCTCGCTGACGTCGTCGGACAGCGTGGTGGTCAGCCACGACAGCAGGTCGGCGTAGGCCTTCTCCCGCTCGTCCTTGGACGTGTCGTCGGAGTCCTCGTCGTCGGCATCGAGGTCGACCGCACCCTTGGCGATCGACTGGAACGTCTTGCCGTCGAACTCCGCACCGGCGGAGACCCACATCTCGTCGACCGGGTCGGACAGGACGAGGACCTCGATCCCCTTGGCGCGGAACGCCTCCATGTGCGGGGAGTTGACGATCTGCTGCCGGGACTCGCCGGTCATGTAGTAGATCGTGTCCTGACCGCTCTTCATCCTGCCGATGTAGTCGGCCAGCGTCGTCAGCTCCTCCTCCGAGTGGGTGCTCGCGAAGGACGAGGCCTTGAGCAGCGCGTCGCGGTTGTCCGGGTCGTTGACGAGGCCTTCCTTGAAGACGCGGCCGAAGCCATCCCAGAAGGTGCGGTAGTCGTCGGGCCGGCTGTCGCGCATCTCGGTGACCGTCGAGATGACCTTCTTGGTGAGGCGACGACGGATCGCGCGGATCTGTCGGTCCTGCTGCAGGATCTCGCGGGACACATTGAGCGAGAGGTCGGCGGCGTCGACGACACCCTTGACGAAGCGCAGGTACTCCGGCATCAGCTCGGCGCAGTCGTCCATGATGAACACACGCTTGACGTAGAGGTGGATGCCCACCTTGCTGTCGCGCATGAACAGGTCGAACGGCGGCTGCGTCGGGATGAACAGCAGCGCCTGGTACTCGAAGGTGCCCTCGGCCTGCAGGGTGATGGTCTCCAGCGGCGCATCCCAGGCGTGGGACACATGCCGGTAGAACTCGTGGTACTCCTCCTCGGAGACCTCCGACCGCGACTTGGCCCAGAGAGCCTTCATCGAGTTGATCGTCTCGGCCTCGATGACCGTCTTGGTCTCGGGGGTCTTGTCCGTCTCCTCGTCGGACTCCGATTCGGGCTTGTCGACGGGGACGGTCTTCTCGACGTCCATGCGGATCGGCCAGGCGATGAAGTCGGAGTAGCGCTTGACCAGCTGACGGAGCTTGGACTTGTCGGCGTAGTCGTACAGGTGGTCCTCGGTGTCGACCGGCTTGAGCGCCAGGGTGACCGAGGTGCCCTGCGGGGCGTCCGGCACGTCGTCGATCGTGTAGGTGCCGTCGCCGGTCGACTCCCAGCGGGTACCGGTGGTCTCGCCGGCCTTGCGCGTGACCAGGGTGACCTTCTCGGCGACCATGAACGTCGAGTAGAAGCCGATGCCGAACTGTCCGATCAGTTCCTCGGCGGCAGCGTCCGAGACACCCTTCTCGCGCGCCTCGGCCAGCGACCGGCGCAGTTCCGCGGTACCCGACCGGGCGAGCGTGCCGATCAGTCCGACGACCTCGTCGCGGGTCATGCCGATGCCGTTGTCGGCGACGACCAGGGTGCGCTTCTCCGCATCCGGGGCGAGCGTGATGTGCAGGTCGGAGGTGTCGACGTCGAGGTCCTTGTCGAGCAACGACTCCAGACGCAGCTTGTCGAGCGCATCGGATGCGTTCGAGATCAGCTCACGCAGAAAGCTGTCCTTGTTGGAGTAGATCGAGTGGACCATGAGATCCAGCAGCTGCCGGGTCTCCGCCTGGAACTCATGAACTTCGGGCTGAGCGCTCATCGCAGACCTCCATGTTCTGTTCTCGGATGTTCGGTTGTCACGTGTTCGGTTGTGGACGTGGCGTTTCGGTGCAGGGCCCGATGCCGGGCGCGAGTCCGGCGCGACACGTCGTGACGGACACCGACTTTACCGAGCGCCGGTGTGGCTACCCTGGGTCGGGGACCGACTACCCCGGATTGCGGATGGTGCGCGAGTGAACACCACCCGCGGGGAACGATCAGGAAGCCAGGTGGATGGGTACGCCTCGACTGCTGCTGGTGCATGCACACCCCGACGACGAGTCGCTGTGGACCGGCGGGCTCACCGCCCGTCACGTCGACGCCGGCGGCGAGGCCGACCTGGTGATGTGCACCTGGGCCGAGGGAACGATCCGGCACCGGGAACTGACCGACGCCGTCGACATCCTCGGCATGCCGCGGCCGCCGATCATGCTCGGATACGCCGACGACCGGCGGCCCGAATCGGCGCCGGACGCCCCCCGACTCTGCGCGGCGTCCTTCGACGAGCAGGTCCGGGCGTTGACCGCCCATATCCGCGAACTCCAGCCGGACATCGTCGTCACCTACGACGCGCTCGGCATCTACGGCCACCCCGACCACATCCACGCCCACCGGCTGGCGTGCGCCGCTGCCGACGCCGCCGCCTCGACGAAGCTCTACCACCGGGCCGGGCCGGCCTGGCGGGTCCGCTCGCTGTACTTCGCGACCATCCCCGAGTGGATGATGGACCTGCTCGCCCCCAGCCTCTTCCCCGAGATCCCCCGCGAGCAGTTGCCCGGGACACCGGAGTCCGACATCGACGTGACCGTCGACGTGTCGGATCTGGCGGCACGCAAGAAGGCAGGGGTCACCGCACACCGGTCGGAGATCGACCGCAGCCGCGCGATCGCCGGCTTCATGTCGCTCCCCGACGACATCCAGCACAGACTGCTGGGCGTCGAGTGCTACCAGCGCCGCGACCTGGTTCCGGGTGGGTGTGACCTGATCTGAGGGTCAGATGACGCTGAGCGTGGACCGCAATCCGCTGGCCCGCTGCACGCGTCGGTTGACGGCCGCGGCGAGCACATCGGCCGTGCCGACGATGCGCACCCGGCTCCGCGCACGGGTGATGGCAGTGTAGAGGAGCTCACGGGTGAGCAGCTCGGAGCCGGCCGGCGGCAAAACGACGGTCACCCGATCGAACTGGCTGCCCTGGCTGCGGTGGATCGTCATCGCGTGTACCGACACGACGTCGGCCAGTTGGGTGGGATGTAGCAACCGGATCTCGCCGCCACGCCGGAACGCCACTCGGACCGCATCCGACGAACCCGGACGAATCGCGGGCTGCGGCTCCGCGTCCGGGTCGGCGATGACGACACCGGTGTCACCGTTGAAGGTCGAGGTCTGACGGTCGTTCGCCGTCACCAGGATGGGTTGTCCCACATACCAACCCATGTGTTCGGCCTCGGTTGTGCCCAGCCAGTCGGTGATGCGCGTCGTCCATCCGCGTACGCCCCACGAGCCCTCGCGGTGCGCACACAGGACCCGGTGAGAATCGAGGGCGTCCAGGGCTCCCGCCGCGTCGCCCGTACGAGCCGCACTGCGCAGACCGCGTCCCCAGGACAGGATGTCGCCGGCCACTCCGTCGAGGTCGTCGGGGGCGACCAGTTCGACATCGTCGATGTCCGGAGAGGTGACCAGCTCAAGGACCGCGTCGGGATCGCCGGCGTTGACGGCGGTCGCGACCTCGGAGATGCCGCCGCCGAACCGGAACTGCCTGCGGAGCGTGATGACGCCATCGGCCAGGCGTGCCACGTCGTCGGGATCGAGATCCTCGGCGGCGGGGTCGAGGCCCGCGGCGCCGAACGCCTGTGTCAGCGTCGCCGGCGGACCGTCTGTTCCGTCGGTTGCCGGGAGATCGGTCCGTTCGACGAGGTCGGCCAGCACCGCGCCCGCCTCCACCGAGGCCAGCTGATGCGGATCGCCGACGAACACGACCCGCGCGTCGGGACGAACCGCATCGAGGAGACGGCTCATGGCGGTCATCGACAGCATCGATGTCTCGTCGACGACGATGACGTCGTGCGGCAGGGTGCGTCCACGTCCGTAGCGGGGATTCGAGCCGGGCCGCCAGCCCAGCAGCGAGTGCAGGGTGACCGCGTGGGCGGTGACCGGCAGGGTGGACTCTGCCTCGACGGAGGCCTGCAGCTGTGCAGCAGCCCGCCCGGTGGGTGCGCAGAGTCCGATGCGGAGGCCGGGTCCCTGGAGACGGTCGAGGACGGCGAGGATGCGCGCGACCGTGTAGGTCTTGCCCGTTCCCGGCCCACCGGCCAGCACCGTCGTCCAGCGGGTCGCCGCGACCGCGGCGGCCAGTTTCTGCAGGGCACCGTCGTCGGGCGCGGAGTAGACCGCCGCGACGGCCTCGCGAAGCGCCGCCGTGTCCACCGAGGGTGCGGTCTGCGAACGGCGGTCGAGGATCTCCCGGATCGTCTGCTCCTGCCGGAAGTACTTCTGCAGATAGACGAGCGGGCCGTCGGCGGAATCGCGGACCACGAGCGGTCGCAGCGGTCCGGCGTCGCTGCCGGTGACGAGTGGGCTCACCGCCAACGCGTCCAGAAGATCACCGGGCGAGGGCACCTCGATCTGCGCGAACTCCTCCCCCGCCGCCACCTCCCCGATGCGGTCGAGAGCGAGGCAGGTGGACCCGAGGCGGACGGCACGAACCGCGAGGGCGGCACCGAGTCGGGCGTTGTCGGACACCTCTTCCCCGCACATCCGGACCAACCGGTCGGTGATGTGCAGGTCGGCGGCGGCGAGCAGGCCGGCGGCATTCCAGTCGGCGAGCGTGCCCGTCGCCGAATCCACGCGCTGGACATCGGGTGTGCTCATCGGCTCCTCCCTCCCGTACCGGCACTCGAATCCGCACCGGCCAGCGCGTCGGACAGGTCGACGACGAGCCCTGGGGGCAGGGTCCATTCGAAGACACCGCAGCCGGGCGGGGTGTCGGGTCCGGCCATGCCGCGCACGAAGTGATACTGCACCGGACCGAGATGCCGGGCCGGGTCGTAGTCCCGAATCCGCCAGCGCAGGTACCGGTGCAGCGCAACCGAGTACAGCATGGCCTGGAGCGGGTAGTGGGCGGCGATCATCTCGCCGGCCATGGCGTCGACATCGAAGTCCTCCACCACGAGGTCCCCCGGGCGGATGCGGTTGGTCTTGTAGTCGACGATCACGTAGCGGCCGTCGGGGATCCGCAGCACCGAGTCGATACTGCCGGTGAGGAATCCGCGGAGGCGCCGTCCCGGCACCGCGCGCAGGTGGTCGGCGTAGGCGCGCAGCGGGTCCGACTCCGGCAGATGTTGTTCCATCAGGTCGGCGAGACGCCCCAGGGTCGTGCCGCCGCCGGATGCCGCCTCGTCCGCGGGGCCGAGAGGCAGTTCGAAGTCGAGTTCGGCCAGGCGATCACGGGGGTCGATGCTCCAGAGGTCGCCGAATCCGAGTGGCGTGGTGAGCACGCCGATCAGGGCGGCGACGAGCCGGTCGGGGTCGATGTCGCCGGCGAGAGCGCCGAGTGCTCGCGAACAGAGTTCACGCACATGGGTGTCGATGTCCGGCGCCGAGGTGTCGACGTATTCGAGTACCTCGTGGACGAGGGTTCCGAAGGCGGCACCGAACGGCAGACCGTTCATCAGCGACGGCGTCCCGGGACGCGTTGCGATCGAGTCGGTTCCGGCATCCCCCGCGACGTCACCGGGAAGTGCGATGGGTTCGTCGTCGAGGATGTCGGTCACCTCGTCGTCGGGTTCGCTGCCGGTCTCGACGACCGAGGCCGACGGCCCACCGGGTGAGCCGTGCGCTCCGTGGGCCACGTCCGCGGTGAGAGCCGAATACGACGTGCGACGCCAGTCCTGGTCGATCCGACGGTCGAAGTGCGCGATGCCCAGGGCGGCGGGATCGTCTCCGTCGCCTGGGGCCGGCGCCACGGTGTCCGTGCCGAGTCGGCCCGCCGGCTCGACGGAGATCGCCGGGTCCCGCTCGGCGAGGGTGCGCAGGACGCCCACGCAGTCGACATCGGCCTCGGGGATCGGTACCTCCCCGGCGACCGTCCATTCCGGGTCCCCGGTCGAGGATCGAACGGCGTTCTCGCGACCGAAGATCAACCGGTGCAGCGGCCCGGTCGTGGTGTTTCGCGACGGCGCCCACCAGGCCACGACCTGTGACTGGGCGCGGGTGAGGGCGACGTAGAGCAGACGCAGATCCTCGCCCGCGACCTCGTCTGCGTAGCGACGGCGTCGTGCGGCGCGGTCCGGTGCCTGCTGCCCGCCCACGTCGAGCCGGCGAGTACCCGTTTCGTCGTGGTAGGTGATGTTGCCACGGTCGTTGATCCAGGTGCCGTCCCATCCGTAGGGCACATAGACGATCGGGAACTGCAGTCCCTTGCTCGCGTGCACGGTCATGATCTGCACGGCCTGGGTGTCGCGGTCGAGGCGTCGGCTCTGGTCCTCGTAACGCTGCCGCGACGAGGTGTCGGTGATCCGTTCGGTCAGCCACTCGACGAGGGCGCTCAGTCCCCCGCCGGTTTCGACGACGTGTTTGTTGCACAGCGCCGACACCTGGATGAGGTCGGTGAGGGTGCGTTCGCCGTTCTCGACGGTGAGAACCCGTGCCGCGACCTCGTGTGCGTCGAACAGGCGCTGGGCCATCGCCGCGAATCCGCCCTGCGCGAAAACCCGGGCGAGCATGGACAGTTCGGCACCGAGCTCGGCGATCTCCGGCTCGGCGGCGGTCGCGACCCGTTCGGTGGACCACCCGAAGAGCGTGGTCAGGGCGGCCATCCGCACCCGGTCCGAACGGGATGGCTGTTCGACAGCACGCAGGACCCACAACCAGTGCTGGGCAGCCGATGTCGAGAAGACGTTGACACCCGACCCGATCACCGAGTTGATGCCGCGCTCGGCGAGCTCCCGCTGCAGCGGTTCGATGGTGCTGTTGAGCCGCACGAGGATCGCGATGTCGCCGGGATCGACGGGGCGAGAGACACCGTTCAGGTCGATCCGGTCGCCCTGGGCCAGGACGTTGGCGATGTCGTCGGCGACGTCGGCGGCGATGCGTGACCGCACCTCTTTGACGCCGGGGAGGTTGAACGAGTTGAGGGACGTGAAATCCTGGCGGAGGAACGCCCGTAACCGCAACGGTGGGCGGCCTTCGAGCCGACTGCCGGCGAAAGCGGCCTGGACTGGACGCGCGACGATGTCCGGATGTCCCAGTGTCGCTTCGCCGTACAGGTGCTCCAGGGCATGCACGAGCGCGCCGTCGGACCGACGGTTCACATCAAGCGCTTTCAGGGTGTCTGCGGACGACACCGCGGCGAGGTAGCTCAGGACCTCGGCCCCGCGGAACCCGTAGATCGACTGCTTCGGGTCGCCGACGAGGATCATCCGGCGATGGCCGTGGAAGCAGCGGCGCAATATGTCCCACTGCAGCGGATCGGTGTCCTGGAACTCGTCGACGAGCACCACCGAGAAGGTGTCGCGAATCCGTTGGCACGCACGGTCACCGACCACCTCGTCGCCGACAATCCGGTGCAGGATCGCCTGGAGGTCGTCGTAGGTGCGCACACGGGCGTCCCGCTTGCGGGTCTCGACATGCTGCCGCACCGCCTTGGCGAAGCTCACCCGGCGGGCGGCGACGTGGTCCGCGGCCGGCCCGTCGGCGAGTGCGCTCTCGTCCGGGGCGAGTTGCACCGACGCCTGGCGGACTGCGTCGCGGGCGATCTCCCGCGCCTCGGCGAAGCTGAACTCCGGTGAGTCGCTGGCCCAGAAGCCGCGGAGATACAGGTCGAGCGCGACCTCCTCGGTGAGTTCGTCGACCTCTTCGACAATCGAGTAGACGAGCTCTCGTTCGCCGAGGAAGCCCAGTGCCTCCAGCATCCGGTTGCAGAAGGTGTGGGTGGTGGCGATCGTCGAGGCGTCGAAGTCGCTCAGTGCGCGGGCGAGGTTGCGGCGGCGCGTGCGGACCTCCTCCGGTGTGCCGCTCGCCAGTTGCCGCAACAGTGCGTCGTCGTCGGCCTGCGCCGGTCCGGACAGGACCTCCGCGGGTTCGGCGAGCGCGTCGAGCAGCTCACGCACACGGGCGCGCATCCGTTCCCGCAGTTCGGCGGTCGCCGCCCGGCTGAAGGTGACGAGCAGCATCTCCGAGATCGGTACGCCGTCGGCCAGATATCGTGCCGCGAGCCCGACGATCGCGTAGGTCTTGCCCGTTCCGGCGCTCGCCTCCAGAACGGTGGTGTGCTGGGGCAGTTCGGCGGTGATGTCGAAGGGCTCCGGGCGTCTCATGTGCCCTCCCGGTGCTGTCCGACGGGAACCCAGATCGCACGGGCCAGGCCGATGAACAGCGGTTCGTCTTCTGACAGAGCGAGTTCCACGCCGCCGACAACGCGGTCGGCCGGTGCCGTTTCGTCCAGCAGGACGTCGAACTCGACGTCGGCCAGGACATCGCCGCCGAAGGCCAGCTTCAGGTACCGGTCGTGGCGCGGGCCGTAGGTGTCGTCGAAGACCCTGCGCGCGCTGTTCAGTGCCCAGTGGCTCCGACGACCGGGCCCGTCGTTGTCGACGAAGGCGAACGCCGGTTCCAAGGGCAGCGGCAGCGGGCGACGCAGGCCCTCGTCTCGTAGCTTCACCACCTGATCGAGCAGCGGCACCGGGTCCTCAGGGCGTCGGAGCGTGAGAGTGGTGGTGCCGCCCCCTCGGGCGGCTCGACCCACCGACACCGCGGAGCCGACCCGGGCCGCGCCGGCATTGCCCTGGGTCGCGGCCGCCGCGACGGCCAGCAGCGTGATCCAGGCGCTCAGTTGCTGTTTGGCCTTGAGGCGCGAGTACGTGGCGCGGACGAGACGGGCCTGCCCGTCGTCGGCGGTGAAGACGTCACTGACCGTACCGTGGACGCGTCGCCCGTCCGGCAGGGTGACGAGGATGTCGAGGGTCTCCGGGGATCCCGGGCGCAGGGGCGCGACGACGCCGTGCAAACGGGTCACCGCACGCGAGATGGCCTGGAGTTCACGGGTGCCGAAAGCGAAGGGAGGCAACGTACCACGTCGGAGTTCGGCGGCCTCGCAGTCGCCGATCGGAACACCCGACAGCATTCGGGTGAGGAAACGGTCGCCGATCCCCCACTTGTCGAGCGGGTCCAGCTCGACGTCGAGCTGGTCGTCGTGCGGCGTCTCGTCGTCGGGGATCCGGGCGCCCAGGCGTTGACGCACGAAGGCGGTGATCGGGTCGATGTGGAAGTCGATGAGCGACGCGAGGTCGATGTCGGCGAGCTCGGGCGTCGGTTCGGGTGCGGGAAGGGTGCGCCGGGCGGCGGGGACGACCGGATCGGCCGGGCCACGGAGTGCCTCGGCCCCGGCGAGCAGCGATGCGTCGTGGCTGAAGGGTCCGGTGATCCCGGGGACGCCGCCGCCGACGAAGTTGCGCGCGTCGAAGCCGTGCAGGGAATGTCGCCGCACGATCGTGGGCAGGCCGGGTCCGGTGAGACCGTCGAGGGTGTCGATCAGTTCGCTGACCACCACAGCGGGTGGGATGTGCCGGCCCGACACGGGGTCGGCACCGCTGTAGAAGACGAGCAGGTTGTCCTGCGCCGCATCGATCGCGTCGAGGAAGCACTGCCGGTCCTCGTCCCGCGGGTTGCGTTCTCCCACCAGCGGATCGACACCGAGCACATCGTCCCCGTCGATGCGCTGCACACGCGGGAACACCTCGGCGTCGATGCCGAGCAAGACGATGACGCGGTGGGGCACCGACCGCATCGGGACCATGGTGCACACGGTGAGCTCACCGGTCCGGAAGTTGGACCGGGTCGGGCGACCCGCGATCAGGGCGGACAGCAGGTCGCGGATGTCGGCGAGACGGAGCACCTCCTCGGTGCTGCCGAAGGCGTCCTCGAGCATCCTGATCGCCTGTGCGCGTTGCCAGTCGTCGGCGGGCGCGGTCGCGGTGAGCGAGCCGACCGCCTCGACGAGGGTCTGCGCCCACCGATGAGCCGGCGCGGTGGCGGTCAGCTCGGCGAGCACGCGTCCGAGGCGATCGAGGAACTCGTCGAGTCGGCCGACCAGGTCGATACCAGTACTTTCCACACCTGCGAGAGGCAGTGCGGTGCCGAGCCATTCGTCGTCGGTCTCCTCGGCGACCACGCCGAGCGCGATGCGGTCGAGACCGGCGTCGAAGGTGCCCTGGCGAAAACGTTCGAGACCGAACCGGGCGCGTTCGGCCGTGCCGAGTCCCCAGCGGACATTGCTGTGGCCCAGCCATTCCCGGACCAGCTCCAGGTCGTCGTCGGTCATCGCGAATCGTGTCCGGACGGGTTCGGTCCCGAGCAGGTCGAGCACGTCGCCCGCCGTCACCCGACCGGCCGCGAGTTCGACCACGCCGACGACGGTGTCGATGACCGGGTTGACGTGACGCACCCCTCGGTCGGCGAGGCGTACACGCAGGTCGAAGGCGGGGTGTGGCAGTCCGGCCTGCCCGAAGGCACCCCGGATGAGCGGCGCGAAGGTCTCGACGTCGGGGCACATGATCAGGACATCGCGGGGTTCGAGCGCCGGGTTGTCGGCGAAGAGGTGCAGCAACCGGTCGCGGAGCACCTCGATCTGGCGTTCGGGACCGTGGCACGCGTGGACCTCGACGGACCCGTCGTCGGTGAGTTCGACCGAAGGTGCCGCGCCCGTGTCGTCGGCGGTCCCCGCGTCGTCGCGGATACCCGCCTGGAGAGCACCGAGAAGCGTGTCCGGCAGCGGTGTACGCGGCGGATGGTGGACGTCACGGTCGACGATGTCGTCCAGTCGGAGCTGGAGCTCCTGGAGGTCGCGGGACAGCCCGGCCAGCAACGAGTTCCGGAGTTCGGGGACCGGACGCCTCCGTCGACGCGGCGGGACGCTCACACCGGGCGCTCCCCCGGCGGGCTCACCCCCGGAGGCGGCTCGGAGTTCGTCCCACAGACGGGGGCTCGCGTGCGGGACGAACAGATGGACGTCGTGGTGCACGCTCACCGCGGAGATGATGTTGCGGAACGACTCGGTGATCCGGGTCGGTCCGAACACCGACAGCCGGTCGGGAAGGTCGGCGACCCCGGGGTCGGACCGCAGCCGGTCGCACACCTCGCCGAGTACCTCCGCCGGATGGGGTTGCCCGATCTCCGCCCGTACCGCACGCCAGAACCCGGCCTGCCACGCCAGGTCGTCCCGCAGCGGGCCACCCGCGCCGTCGAGATCGTCGCCCGCCGCCCAGCCGGCGATCATCGTCGGACGGGATCGTCCGTATCGCTCGAAGAGCTCGGCGAGATGTCGCGCGGTGGCATAGCGGCGGCCGATCCGGGGTGACGCGTCGTCGCCCGCACCGATGTGACGGGCGATGACCGTCAGTTCGGGGTCGTCGATCCGTTCATCGAGGACCCGGAGCACCGGCCAGGTCAACTCGGGAGCGCGCCAGGGATTTCCGGTCGTCAGCGGGGTGTCGCCCGTGAAGCGGTCCCCGGCGAGGACCGCCGCCGAGATCGCATCCGACAGTCGCCCCGGACCGGTGAAGTCGATGTTCGCCGCGATGCCGTCGGACAGCGCGGATCCGGAACCGAGCCGGCGGGCGAGGTGCTGGGCGAGCCAGCGTTCGACACCGGCCGCCGGTACCGAGATGATCTCGGTACGCATCGGATCGTCGAGCGGCGTGGCCAGCACCTCGGCCAACGCGTCGGCGAGGGTGTCGGTGCGCTCGGCGCGATGAAGGATGAGCACCAGGCGCGGTCAGCCCGCGGTGTCGGCGCGTGCCGAATGGAACTTCACCGGTTCGCCCAGGCTGTTCAGGAGGACCTCCCGCAGCTGATCCGGTATCGGTGTCGGCCGGCCGGTCGCAGGGTCGACGACCACCAGCGTCGTCTCCGCCGTCGCGCAGAGGACACCCTCCTTGTCGAACAGGCGCAGCGCCATCGTGAACGACGAACGACCGACCCGCCCGATGCACGAACGCACGATCACCGGGTGGGTCGAGTAATGGACGGGCGCGGCGAACTCGATGTCCTGGCGCGCCACGAGGAAGTAGAAGTTCCGCGGCCCGTCGGAGATCCACTCGTGGAAGGAACGGACCCGCGCCTCCTCGAAGAGGCGGGAGATCTGCACGTTGTTGATGTGATTGTTGATGTCCATGTCGCCCCATCGGAGATGGACGGGGATCTCGAGGACATAGTCCGGTGCAGAGGGTTCAGAAGCCACGGCAGCAACCTTAACGGCGGGACACGCCCGCTGCGTGCTGCGGTGCCGACCGTGTCGAGACCGTAGACTCGCCCCCGGGGATCGGCAGAGATCACAGGTGGGCGCTCGCCGCCGGGTGTCTCGCCGCAGGGTGCGCCCGCGCGATTCGCGGGCTCGAGTCGGGCAGTGAGGGGCCTCGGGTGAACATCGACACGGCACGGGCACGTCTGCGCCCGGTGACTGCGATGGACATCGACGACCTCGTCCACCTCGACAGCGACCCGGAGGTCATGCGATTCGTCAGCGGCGGCACACCGACCCCGCGGACGGTCATCGAGGACTGGGTGGTCCCGCGGGCCGAATCCGAGCGTCGGATGTACGGGACCGGCACCTGGGTGCTCTGCGATCCCGCCACCGGAGCGTTCCTCGGCTGGGCGTCGTTGCGGACTCCCCGTCACAGCCGACGCCCCGAACTCGAACTCAGCTACCGCATCCGCCGGACCGTCTGGGGCCGCGGGCTGGCCACCGAAGCAGCCTTCGCCCTCATGGCCTTCGCCTTCGACCATCTGGACACCGAACGCGTCTTCGCCAGCACCGTCGCGGGCAACCTGCCGTCGCGGCGTGTCATGGAGAAACTCGGCATGATGCTGTCGGGAATCCACGTGGCCGACGAAACCGTTGGAACGCACATGCCGCCACACCCACTCCATCTCGGTCCCGATCGGTATGAGGTGGAGTACCAGATCCTCAAGACCGAATGGCAGCGACGATCTCTGCGCTGGTCATCGGCGAGCGATCTGACCGCCTGACCGTGGGGCGGCAGCTTCCGGACGGCCGTGAGCCTGTTCATGGTGTCGCGCCACGCCGTCCTGGTCGCGCCCGGTCGAGCATCATTGACTACCGTTGTGGGCAAGTACGGTTTTGCCTCGATCCCCGTCGCACGCGGTTCGGCCTCGTGACGACACGAACCCGCACGGTACCGAAGCACGATCCGTCCCCCATCGAGCGAGAAGGAGATGTCTGGAGATGAGCAGCCCCGCCGCCCAGGCCCCCGCTGTAGCGGCCACCGACCGCAGGAAAGTGGTCATCATCGGCTCCGGCTTCGGCGGATTGTTCGCCGCCCAGCGTCTGGCGAAAGCCGACGTCGACGTGACGCTGATCGCCAAGACCACCCACCATCTCTTCCAGCCGATGCTGTACCAGGTCGCCACGGGCATCGTCGCCGAGGGTGAGATCGCCCCGGCGACCCGCGTCGTCCTGCGCAAGCAGAAGAACACCTCGGTTCTGATGGGTGACGTCTTCGACATCGACCTCGAAGCCAAGACCGTCTCCTCGCGACTCCTCGAGCGCATCACGGTCACCCCGTACGACGACCTGATCGTGGCGGCCGGCGCCGACCAGTCGTACTTCGGCAACGACCACTTCGCCGAGTACGCGCCCGGTATGAAGACCATCGACCACGCTCTCGAACTGCGTGGACGCATCCTCGGCGCCTTCGAGCAGGCCGAGCTGTCCCACGACCCCGCCGAACGCGCCAAGCTGCTGACCTTCGTGGTCGTCGGTGCGGGCCCGACCGGAGTCGAGCTCGCCGGCCAGATCGCCGAGATGAGCGACAAGACCCTCAAGGGTGCATTCCGCAACATCGATCCGACCGAGGCGCGGGTCATCCTCCTCGACGCCGCGCCGGCCGTGCTGCCGCCGTTCGGCCCCAAGCTCGGCGGCAAGGCCGCAGCCCGTCTGGAGAAGATGGGCGTGGAGATCCAGCTCAACGCGATGGTCGTCGATGTCGACTACGACGGCCTGGTCGTCAAGGAGAAGGACGGCACCACCCGCCGTATCGAGTCGCAGTGCAAGGTGTGGTCGGCCGGTGTCCAGGCCAGCCCACTCGGCCAGCAACTCGCCGAACAGTCCGGCGTCGAACTCGACCGCGCCGGCCGAGTGAAGGTCGGACCGGACCTGACGATCCCGGGTCACCCCGAGGTCTTCGTCGTCGGCGACATGATGGCCGTCGACGGCGTGCCCGGTGTCGCCCAGGGCGCCATCCAGGGCGGTCGTTACGCCGCGGACGCGATCAAGGCCGAACTCAAGGGGCAGACGCCGGACCAGCGCAAGCCGTTCAGCTACTGGGACAAGGGTTCGATGGCCACCATCTCGCGGTACTCCGCGGTGATGCAGGTCCCGGTCCCGGGCTTCAAGAAGCAGTTCGAGACCGAGGGCTACTTCGCGTGGCTCGGCTGGCTCGCGCTGCACCTCGTGTACCTCGTCGGGTTCCGCAACCGACTGAACACGCTGATCAACTGGTTCTTCGCCTTCACCACCCGAGGCCGCTCGCAGCTCGCCGTCACCGAACAGCAGGTGTACGCGCGCACCGCGATCGGACAGTTGTCCGCGCTGGAGAAGCAGGCCGCGGAGGGCAACGGCAGCGGGTCCGACGCCGAGGCCGCCCAGACCGACTCCGGAACGGTCGACTCGAAGGCCACCGACGCGTCGGGATCGGTACCGACCGAAGGCAAGGACGCAGTCGGCAAGGAGTCCGAAGCGGCCAGCTGACGCCGACAGACCCAGCAGCGCTGGTCCCCTATCCGTTGGGGACCAGCGCTGTTGTGTCGAGGGCGTCGGTGAGACGGCGCGTGGCCGTCACCGACGCACCGAGCGCACTGGTGAGGGTCGCTTCGCCGGTCAACCGCAGGCGAGCCGCGAACTCGCTCGGGAGTACTTCCTCGGCGCGATCGTCCGGGTAGCGGAAGACGCTGCTCATCGCACGATGGCCGATCGCGGCGGCCGGTGTCGATGCACCCAGTGCCACGCGATGTGCCAGCCACACCTCTCCGCCGACCGTGACCCGTAGGCCCCCGGTCCAGGCACCGGCGCGGTCGCGCTCGATCCGGTCGAGATCGGTGGTGGTCGCCCCGTCGATCTGCACCGACCGACCGATCTGCACATGTTCGTACAGATCCAGGACCGCGGTCGGGTCGAGGTCGGCGACGATGTCCGAGGTGTGGACCGCGCCTCCGGCGACCACGGTCGGTTGCGGATCGAAGCGCAGGCGGCCACCCGCACCCACCTCGATCTCCCACCTGGCTCGGGAGTCGGCCCGGTCCCGCGCCGGGAGGGCGATCGTGGCGGCGACGCTGCCCACGCGCAGGTGCGCGCCCGGCTCCACCCGAATGCGGACCAGGATCTCGTCGCCGCCCAGCGGCGTCGCCGCGGTACCGATCAACTGGACGTGGCCGGGTGACGTCACCCGAACGGCGAGACCACCGGTCGCGCTGTGCCGCACACCGCGGTCGGCGGTCGCGGTGATCTCGACGTCGGTGCGCATCGCTATCCGGTCGTCACGGGGGCGGCCAGCTGCTCGCGGACCCACGCCAGGACGTCGGTCGCCGCCGGGTCGTCGGTCAGCGAGATCATCGCCGTCGGACGACCTTCGCGAACCTTGTCCGCATCGCGACGCATGACACCGAGGTCGGCGTTCACGCGCTCGGCGAGGTCGGTCTTGTTGATCACGAGAAGGTCGGAGAAGGTGACGCCCGGACCGCCCTTGCGTGGGACCTTGTCGCCGCCGGCCACGTCGATCACGAAGATCTGGACGTCGATGAGGCCCGTCGAGAACGTCGCGGTGAGGTTGTCGCCCCCGGACTCCACCAGGATGAGGTCGAGCGGCGGGTTGGCCTCGACGAGGTCGTCGATGGCGTCGAGGTTGGCGGTGATGTCGTCGCGGATCGCGGTGTGCGGGCACCCGCCGGTCTGGACGGCGGTGATGCGCTCGTCCGGCAGGACCGCGTTGCGGCGCAGGAAGTCCGCATCCTCGGTCGTGTAGATGTCGTTGGTCAGCACGGCCACCGACAGTTCGTCGCGCAGCTGGCGGCACAGCGCTGCGACGAGAGCGGTCTTGCCGGATCCGACGGGACCGCCGACGCCGATGCGCAGCGCCTCACCCGGTACACGCTTCCGGCGGGGCCGGTCGTGGTCGTGGCTGTGCGGCTGACCGTCGATGAGATGCGGGGGCATCGTTGACTCCTCTTGGTCGGGACCTGCCGGACTGGTGCCCGCAGGGCAGGGCGTTCAGGACATGAAGAGCGGCATCGGTTGCCGCTCATGGCGTTCGGCGAAGACGTCGAGGACCGGGTCGGACAGATCGGCGAGGCCCACCGCGGCCTGCGCCGCGACTCGTTCGCATTCGGCACCGAGGTCGGCGATCATGATCGAGACGTCCGCCGGGTCGAGCGCCAGCAGGCGTTGGCCGGCGGTCGCCGACCCGCTCATCGTCGTGTAAACGAGGACCAGCGCGGTGTGGAATCCCGACAGCGACGACGCTGCGCCGATCGATCCGCTGATCACCGGAAGATGCGTCGTCGGCTTGTGTGTCGACCAGTCATGGTCGGGAAACATCCGGCGCGCGAGCCGGACCATCCCGCGACCCTGCGCGAGCGACGCCTTCCGGGCCGCGGCCGACGGTGTGCGGGCGTCCATCTCTCGTTGCGCCGCAGCGACTTCGAGTACCCCGTCCGCCACCGCGGCGGCGACCGAGGCCGCGACGAGACCACTCGTCGTCACGCGGCGATACAGGAAGTCCGCGAGATCGGCTGCCGTACGGATGAATCCGTCGGCGATCGCCTGCTCCACGCCACCGGAGTGCACGTGCCCGCCGACGGGCAGCCGGGAGTCGGCCAGTGACAACATCATCGCCAGCGGGGCATGCGCGGGCGAAGACTGCGGTTCTGGACGGCCGGACATCAGAACAGGAAATACCGCTGCGCCATCGGCAGTTCGGACACCGGCTCGGCATCCCACACCTCGCCGTCGACCTTCACCGTGAACGTGTCGGGGTCGACCTCGATCGTCGGGCATGCGTCGTTGTTGACCATGTCGGCCTTGCCGACGGCACGGGTGTTCTTGACCGGGACCAGCCGACGGTCGACGCCGATCCGCTCGGCGAGGTCGGGGTCGGCGCCGGGAGCGACGAAGCTGACCGACGTCGCGGCCGCCAATTTCGGTGCGGCGCCGAACATCGGGCGCGGCAGGACCGGCTGCGGCGTGGGGATCGAGGCGTTCGCGTCACCCATCGCCGCCCACGCGATCGCGCCACCCTTGATCACCAGGTCGGGCCGGACGCCGAAGAACGCGGGGTCCCACAGGACCAGGTCTGCCAGTTTGCCGATCTCCACGGAGCCGATCTCGTCGTCGAAACCGTGCGCTACGGCCGGGCAGATCGTGTACTTGGCGACATACCGCTGGACCCGGTTGTTGTCGGCGCGACCGTCACCGGGAAGTGCACCGCGCTCGCGCTTCATGACGTGTGCGGTCTGCCAGGTACGCAGGACCACCTCGCCGATGCGCCCCATCGCCTGCGAGTCCGAGCCGATCATCGAGATCGCGCCGAGATCATGGAGTAGGTCCTCGGCGGCGATGGTCGACGGCCGGATCCGGCTCTCCGCGAAGGCCAGGTCCTCCGGCACCGTCGGGTTGAGGTGATGGCACACCATCAGCATGTCGAGGTGTTCGTCGAGGGTGTTCACGGTGTGCGGTCGCGTTGGATTCGTCGACGACGGAAGCACATTCGGATATGCCGCGACCGTGATGATGTCGGGCGCGTGGCCGCCGCCGGCACCTTCGGTGTGGTAGGCGTGGATGCTGCGGCCGGCGATCGCGCCGAGCGTGCTCTCCACGAAGCCCGCCTCGTTCAGGGTGTCGGAGTGGAGTGCGACCTGCACCCCGGTCTCGTCGGCGACCCTCAGGCAGGCATCGATCGCGGCGGGGGTACTCCCCCAATCCTCGTGCAGCTTGAAACCCGAAGCACCCGCACGGATCTGTTCGTGCATCGCGGCCGGACTGACCGTGTTGCCCTTGCCCAGCAGGGCGATGTTCATCGGCCAGTGGTCGGTCGCGGCGAGGATCGATGCGAGATGCCAGGCGCCCGGTGTCACGGTGGTGGCCTTGCTGCCCTCGGCCGGACCGGTACCGCCACCGATCAGCGTCGTGATGCCGTTGCCGAGCGCCTCGTCCATGATCTGCGGGCAGATGAAATGCACGTGGCAGTCGATGGCGCCGGCGGTGACGATCTTGCCGTTGCCGGCGATGATCTCGGTCGACGGCCCGATGACGAGGTCGGGGTGGACACCGTCCATCGTGTCGGGGTTGCCGGCCTTGCCCATCGCGACGATGCGACCGTCCCGGATTCCCAGATCCGCCTTGATGATTCCCCAGTGGTCGAGGATCACAACGCCGGTGATGATCGTGTCAGGCGCGCCGTCGGCGCGGGTCGCCCGGCTCTGGCCCATCGACTCGCGGATCACCTTGCCGCCGCCGAACACCGCCTCCTCGCCCGCACGGCCGGGACCGCCGGAGAGGTCGTCGGTGACCTCGATGAGCAGATCGGTGTCGGCGAGTCGGATTCGGTCGCCGGTCGTGGGACCGAAGAGCTGTGCGTAGCGGTCGCGTCCCAGTATCGCCATCTCACCTGCTCCCGTCGGTCGTGGGGGGCCGCGAGCCGACCGGCCCGCATGCACCCGGCGGATCCGTCGAGATCCCGTACACCTCACGGGTTCCCCCGAGCGGCACAAGGCCGACGATCATCTCGATACCCGGCTCGAACCGCACTGCGGTGCCGGCCGGGATGTCGAGGCGTCGTCCGTGCGCGAGCGCCCGGTCGAAGTCGAGTGCGGCGTTGGACTGCGGGAAGTGCACGTGGCTGCCGACCTGCACCGGGCGATCACCCGAGTTGCCGACGGTCAGCTCGACGACGTCGGCGCCGGCGTTCAGCTCGATGGTGCCCTCGGCGGGGATCACCTCGCCCGGGACGAGCGAGGAGCGTCTGGCGGTGGGTGGCGTACCCGACATCTCGGCCTCTCTTCGACAGCTGGAGATCGGTTGGCAGAGTGGATGTTCAGGCGATCGGATCGTGGACGGTCACCAGCTTGGTGCCGTCGGGGAACGTCGCCTCGACCTGGACGTCGTGCAGCATCTCGGGCACGCCGTCCATCACGTCGTCGCGGCCGAGCACCTCACGGCCGGAGGTCATGAGCTCGGCCACCGACCTACCGTCGCGGGCGCCCTCGAGGACGTGGTCGGTGATGAGGGCGACCGCCTCGGGGTGATTGAGTTTGAGGCCGCGGGCCTGCCGCCGTCGCGCGAGGTCGGCCGCGTACGAGATCAACAGCCGTTCTTGTTCATGCGGCGACAGTCGCACCGGGTTCACTCCTCGCAGTGGCCGACGGGTGGTCGTGGTTGATGGCGGTGGAGTCATCCTGCCACGACGAGGACGCCTCGGCTCGCCGACGGCCGCCGGTTCCGAGGTCCCGCGACCGGCTACCGGGCTTCGATGTTCTGGAGTCGAACCTGGGTCTTGGCGAGCAGCGTGCCGTCCTGGTCCACCATGTCGACGGCCCACAGTTGCTGACGCCGGCCGCGGTGAATCGGCGTCGACGTCGCGGTGACCGTGCCGGCGCTGACGGACTTGAGGAAGTCGGTGTTGTTGTTGACGCCGACCGCGGTCCCTCCGATACCCGTGTCCTGGAGCCAGAGGAATCCGCTCATGCTCGCCACACTTTCACCGACTGCACAGTAGACACCGCCGTGGACGATCCCGAACGGCTGATGGTGGCTCTCGGTGATCTTCATGGTGGCGACGATCCGGTCCGGCCCCGCCTCGACGACCTCGAGTCCGAGCACGCCGTCGAGGCCCTTGCCGAAGGAGTCCTGGAGGATCTCGTCCGCACTGTTCGCAGTCATGTCGTCAAGACTGGCACGCCCGTCCGGCCTTGGCGATACCGACCCGGGAACATCGATGCCGCCCCCGACGTTGTCGGTCCAGACAAACCGAAAGGCCCCGCACCTCGATGAGATGCGGGACCTTTCGTGGCGTGGACCGGGGGTCTCTGCAGCCCTCAGGACTCTCGCGCGGTCCGACGTGACACTTAATGTAGGCTAGCCTTACCAAGGTGTCAAGAGCACGCGTAAAAGGCCACGTGAGAGGCGAAGTCGCCGGCGCGGACCGACAATCGAAGGACGACGTGAGCCGAGGGGCGCACAACGGGAGGCACAGCAGTAAGATGCGAAAGATGAATGGGCTTGGCGACCTCGAGCGCGCGGTGATGGACACTCTGTGGGCGGGCTCAGAACCGAAGACCGTACGGCAGGTGCATGCCGAGCTGTCCCAGGATCGCTCCCTCGCCTACACGACGGTCATGACCGTCCTGCAACGTCTCGCGAAGAAGAACCTCGTGACCCAGATCCGGGACGACCGCGCACACAAGTACGTACCGACCCACCCCCGCGAGGACCTGGTCGCGAGCCTGATGGTCGATGCACTCAGCGAGGCCGACGCACCCGGATCGCGGCACGCAGCCCTCGTCTCTTTCGTCGGACGGGTCGGCGCCGACGAGGCCGCGGCCCTGCGTCACGCTCTCGATGAACTCGAAGCCGCCCGAGGAACCCGCGACACCGGCTAGATTCACGGCACAACCCCCAACAGCCCACCCCTGAGGAAGCCCACCGGATGACCGCCCTGCTCTTCGGCATCGTCAGCCTGGTGCTCGCCGGACCCGTACCCGAGGCACTGTCCCGGGCCAAGTGGCCGGTTCGAGCGCCACGCGCGGCGATGACGCTGTGGCAGGCCATCGCCCTCGCCGCCGTGCTGTCGGCGTTCAGCTGTGGCCTGGCGGTCGCGGCCAACCTCCTGGTGATCGGGGCCGACGGCACGCCGACGACGCATCCGCTCCGTGAGATCGACCGTCTGGGCCTCCCGCTGTGGCTGACCTGCGTCGGCGTCTTCGTCCTCACCCTGCTGGTCGGCGCCCGACTCTTCTACACGACCATCCGCGTCGGCCTGCGCACCCGCGCCCGCCGCAAGGCCCACCGCCAGCTGATCGACATCCTCGACCGCTGCGATCGGACCGACGCCGATGACCCCCTCTACGCCCGCGACGTCCGGATGATCGACGTCGAGCAACCGCTCGCCTACTGCCTCCCCGGCCTGCGACAGCGTGTCGTCGTCAGCGAGGGCGTCGTGCACCGACTCACGCGAGACGAGCTGATCGCCGTCATCGCCCACGAACGCGCACACCTGCGGGCCCGACACGACCTCGTTCTCGAGGCCTTCATCGCGCTGCACGAAGCCTTCCCGCGGTTCGTCCGCTCCAGTTCCGCGCTAGGCGCCGCCGAACTGCTCGTCGAGGCTCTCGCCGACGACCAGGCCGTCCGAGCCACCGCCCCGACCACCCTCGGCCGCGCGCTCGTCGCCTGCGCCGACGCGGTCGCTCCCCGCGGTGCGATGGCCGTCGGCGGGCCGACCACTCTCACCCGCGTCCACCGCCTGCGCGACGACCGTCCCGCCCACTGGATCGCGGTCAGCGCCTACGCGACCGCCGCCTCCATCCTGGTGCTGCCGACCCTCGCGGTCGCGATCCCCTGGCTCACCGAGCTCAACCGCCTGATGTCGGCTTTCTGAGCCTTCCGGCCCAGCCGGGTGAACACCGTTCGTGCGTGCCCCGAATGGTGAGGCAGATCGCCGTAACGGATCGGAAGGCAATAGGCTGTCGGGCATGAACAACGTCGAGGCATCGTCACCTTCCGGGAAAGCTCAGATCGGCGTCACCGGTCTGGCCGTCATGGGTTCGAACATCGCGCGTAACTTCGCCCGTCACGGGTACACGGTCGCGCTGCACAACCGCAGCATCGCCAAGACCGACGCACTGCTCGAGAACCACGGCGGCGACGGCGATTTCATCCGCACCGAGACGGTCGCCGAGTTCGTCGCCGCCCTCGAGCGCCCTCGGCGAGTGCTGATCATGGTCAAGGCCGGCGACGCCACCGACGCGGTGATCAACGAGCTCGCCGACGCGATGGAGCCCGGCGACATCATCATCGACGGCGGCAACGCCCTCTACACCGACACCATCCGCCGCGAGGCCGCGATGTCGGCACGTGGCCTGAACTTCGTCGGCGCCGGCATATCCGGCGGTGAGGAAGGCGCCCTCAACGGCCCGTCGATCATGCCCGGCGGACCCGCCGAGTCCTACGAGTCGCTCGGCCCACTGCTCGAGTCGATCGCGGCCCACGTCGACGGCGAACCCTGCTGCACCCACATCGGCCCCGACGGCAGCGGCCACTTCGTCAAGATGGTCCACAACGGCATCGAGTACGCCGACATGCAGCTCATCGGCGAGGCCTACGACCTGATGCGCAAGGCCCTCGACATGCCCGTCGCCGAGATCGCCGACGTCTTCCGCGAATGGAACGGCACCGAGCTCGAGAGCTACCTCATCGAGATCACCGCCGACGTGCTCAGCCAGGTCGATGCCGAGACCGGCAAGCCCCTCGTCGACGTGATCGTCGACGCCGCCGGCCAGAAGGGCACCGGCCGCTGGACCGTGAAGTCAGCGCTCGACCTGGGCATCCCGACCACCGGCATCGCCGAGGCCGTCTTCGCCCGCGCCCTGTCCAGCGCCACCGACCAGCGCGTCGCCGCCCGCGGCCTGTCCTCGGGCAACCTCGGTGACGCGCCCGCCGACAAGGCGCAGTTCATCGCCGACATCAAGACCGCGCTCTACGCCTCCAAGGTCGTCGCCTACGCACAGGGCTTCGACCAGATCGCCGCGGGCAGCGCGGAATACGGCTGGAACGTCGACCGCGGATCGCTGGCCACCATCTGGCGCGGCGGCTGCATCATCCGGGCGCAGTTCCTCAACCGCATCCGCGAGGCCTACGCCGACGATCCCGAGCTGCCCAGCCTGCTGCTGGCCCCCTACTTCCGCGAAGCGGTCGAGGTCGGCATCGACAGCTGGCGCCGCGTCGTGTCCACCGCCACGCTGCTGGGCATCCCGGTGCCGGCCTTCGCCTCGTCGCTGTCCTACTACGACGCCCTGCGCGCCGAGCGCCTGCCCGCCGCCCTCACCCAGGGTCTCCGCGACTTCTTCGGCGCCCACACCTATAAGCGCGTCGACAAGGAAGGCACCTTCCACACCCTGTGGAGCGGCGACCGCTCGGAAGTGACCGAATAGGAGCCTGCGAGAACCGGTGCGATTCATCGAAGGCCATCGGCCGACCCACGACCTGACCTACGACGATGTGTTCATCGTCCCCAGCAGGTCTGACGTCAGTTCGCGATTCGATGTCGACCTGTCGACCTCGGACGGCAGCGGGACCACCATCCCGATCGTCGTGGCGAACATGACGGCGGTCGCGGGCAAACGCATGGCCGAGACGGTCGCGCGTCGCGGCGGACTCGTGGTCCTCCCGCAGGACCTCCCCATCGAGGCCGCCGCGTCGTCGATCGCGTTCGTGAAGTCGCGCCACCTCGTGGCCGACACCCCGGTCACGCTCACCCCGTCGGATTCGGTGACCGATGCGGTCGCGCTGATTCCCAAGCGATCCCACGGAGTCGCGGTCGTCGTCGAGGACGGACGCCCGGTCGGTGTCGTCACCGAGAAGCGCTGCCGCGACGTCGACCGTTTCGCCCGGGTCCGTGAGG
Organism: Gordonia rubripertincta; assembly: GCF_038024875.1. Taxonomy (NCBI): domain Bacteria; kingdom Bacillati; phylum Actinomycetota; class Actinomycetes; order Mycobacteriales; family Gordoniaceae; genus Gordonia; species Gordonia rubripertincta. The sequence continues at coordinate 3,672,588 of NZ_CP136136.1, read as the reverse complement.
TCCTCGACCCCGACATCGTCACGCTGCCCGTCGAAACCCCGCCGCGTGAGGTGTTCGACGAACTCGGCGACCTCCACCTCGGCGTCGCGGTACTCGTCGACGCCGAGGGCAAACTGGCCGGTGTCCTGAACCGCGTGGGTGCGCTGCGCCACGCAATCTACGAACCCAACGTCGATGCGTCCGGCAAGTTGCGGATCGCCGCGGCCGTCGGGATCAACGGCGACGTGGTCGGCAAAGCGCGCGCGCTCGTCGCCGCCGGCGCCGATGTGCTCGTCATGGACACCGCGCACGGTCACCAGGAGAAGATGCTGACCGCTCTGAGATCGGTCGCCGACGCGGACCTCGGTGTCCCGATCGCGGCGGGCAACGTGGTCTCCGCGGAGGGCACCCTCGACCTCATCGCCGCCGGCGCCTCGATCGTCAAGGTCGGCGTCGGTCCGGGCGCGATGTGCACCACGCGGATGATGACCGGCGTGGGCCGGCCGCAGTTCTCCGCGGTGGCCGAATGTGCCGGGGTGGCCGCGAGTCACGGAGCCTCGGTGTGGGCCGACGGCGGGGTCCGTCATCCGCGCGACGTCGCCCTGGCACTGGCGGCCGGTGCGTCGAACGTGATGGTCGGGTCCTGGTTCGCCGGCACCCACGAGTCACCCGGCGATCTCCTCGAGGACGAGCAGGGACCGTACAAGGTGAGTTTCGGCATGGCGTCCAAGCGGGCGGTGGCCGCGCGATCGACCGGCGACAGCCCGTACGACCGCGCCCGCAAGAGCCTGTTCGAAGAGGGCATCTCGACGTCCCGGATCCGGCTCGACCCCGATCGTCCCGGTGTCGAGGACCTCATCGACCACATCTGTGCCGGGATTCGCAGCACCGCAACCTATACCGGGGCCAGGAACCTGCGGGAGCTGCACGACAAGGTCGTCCTCGGAGTGCAGTCGCCCGCCGGTTTCGCCGAAGGGCGTCCCCTGCCGGGCGGGTGGTGACGTGGAGATCCTTATACTCGTTGCGAGCCTGATCGGCTTCATCGCCCTCACGCTGGGCACCGCGCTTTTCGTCGCGGCCGAGTTCTCGCTGACCGCACTGGAACGATCCACGATCTCGGCGGATGTCGCCAAACGCGGAGACCGGCGCGCACGGCTGGTGCAGCGCGCGCATTCGACGCTGTCGTTCCAGTTGTCCGGCGCCCAGCTCGGCATCACGATCACCACCCTGATCACCGGTTACATCGCCGAACCCGTCCTCGCCCGCATCATCAAACCGCCGCTGGAAGCAGCCGGGGTGAGCCCGTCGGTCGCGTCGGCGGCGTCGCTGATCCTCGCGCTGGTCATCGCCACCTCGCTCTCGATGGTCCTGGGCGAGCTGATCCCGAAGAACCTCGCGATCGCCAAGTCGCTGGCCGTCGCCCGTGCCACATCAGGTCCGATGACGGCGTTCTCGGCGGTGTTCCGCTGGGCGATCCACGGACTCAACGGCACCGCGAACTGGATCGTCCGTCGGTTGGGCATCGAACCGACGGACGAGCTCGCCTCTGCCCGGTCACCGCAGGAACTCGTGTCGCTGGTCCGCAACTCGGCCCGGCGCGGGGCGCTCGACGAGGAGACCGCCACGCTGGTGGACCGTTCCCTGCGGTTCGGTGAGCTGACCGCCGAAGATCTGATGACCCCGCGTGTCACGATCGACACCCTCGACCGGGAGGACTCCGTGCGCGATCTCGTGATGGCGTCGTCGCGCACGGGACATTCGCGCTTCCCGGTCGTCGTCGACGGGGACCTCGACGACCTGGTCGGCGTGGTCCACGTCAAGCAGGCCTTCACCATCCCGCCGGAGCGTCAGGCCACCACGCGGGTCACCTCGATCGCACGCAGTGTGCCGCGCGTCCCGGCCAGCCTCGACGGTGACGCGCTGATGCAGCGCATCCGGGCCGACGGCATGGAGCTGTGCGTCGTCATCGACGAATACGGCGGGACCGCGGGCATCGTCACCACCGAGGACCTCATCGAGGAGATCCTCGGCGACGTCACCGACGAACACGACGACGAACGCGCCGACGTCGCGATCGACGGCAACGGCTACCTGTGCGCAGGCCTGCTGCGCATCGACGAGCTCTACGACGCGACCGGTTATCACGCACCCGATGGGCCGTACGACACCCTCGGCGGGCTGATCATGTACTGCCTCGGACGCATCCCCACGGTCGACGACGTCGTCGACCTACCCCGTCGATCTCCGGTCGGCGACGGCGACGACGATTCGCCCGAGATGCTCGAGGCCCGCGACGACATCACCTGGCGGGCCACCGTCGCCCAGATGGACGGCCGGCGCGTCGACGTCGTCGCTCTGCGACCGGCCCCGGCCGGCGAGTTCCTCGGGGACGAGCCCCGAGACGACGAACCCCGAGACGACGAGCCCCGAAACACGGAGGCCGGAAATGGGTGACCTCTGGGCAGTCGTCCTGGCGTTCGCGCTGCTGGGCGGCAACGCCTTCTTCGTCGGTGCCGAGTTCTCGCTGATCTCGGCCCGCCGCGACCGGCTCGAGGCGTTGGCGGAGAGCGGCAAGAGTCGCGCGCGGACCGTCATCAAGGCCGGCGAACACCTGTCGCTGATGCTGGCCGGCGCGCAGCTGGGCATCACGATCTGTTCGATCCTGCTCGGCCGCGTCGGCGAACCGGCGGTCGCGCACCTCATCGAGAAACCGCTGGAACTCGCCCACGTGCCGCACGCGCTGCTCCACCCGATCTCGTTCGCCATCGCATTGTCGCTGGTGGTCGTTCTGCACATCCTGCTCGGTGAGATGGTGCCGAAGAACATCGCGCTCGCGGGACCCGAGTCGGCGGCCATGCTGCTGGTGCCGGTACACCTGATGTTCATCCGCCTGGTGCGTCCGCTGATCTCCTTCTACAACTGGCTCGCCAACCTCTCGCTGCGCCTGATGCGCGTCGAGCCGAAGGACGAACTCGAGTCCACGGTGTCGCTGGGTGAGCTGGCGCAGATGCTCGGCGAGTCCAAACAGGAGGGTCTCATCGACGCCGAGGAGCACGAGCGCCTCACCCGGGCCCTGCAATCGATCGGCCGTACCGTCGCCGAGGTGATGATCCCCCTCGAGAAGATGCGCAGCGTCAAGGTCCAGGTGTCGGCGACCGGCGGGATCGGCCCGACGCTCGGCGCCGTCGAGAAGGCCGTCAGCGAGACCGGGTTCTCCCGCTTCCCGGTCCGCGGATCCGACGGCACCTTCACCGGCTACCTGCATCTGAAGGACGTCCTCGACGAGATCCTCGACGAGCACATCGGCCCCGACACCATCATCGGTGTCGACAAGATCCGACCGCTGCCGGTCATCGCGTCCAACACGCCCCTCGACGAGGCGACCACCGCGCTGCGCCGCACCAGCTCGCACCTCGGTGCGGTCGTGGACGACAACGGCCGCACGATCGGCATCGTCCCGCTCGCCGACCTCGTCGAGGAGTTCGTCGGCAACGTCCGGGACGAGACGCACCGGGTATGACGACCATGACCGTGCACGTGGAAGAGCAGACGGTGCTGACGGGCCACGAGTGGCGCGCCCGACGCGACGACCATCAGCGTCGCGTCGACGCACTGATCGGCCCGTATTTAGAGGCGCGCCGCAAAGGCGGCAAGCACCCGGTCATCGACTTCCTGTTCACCTACTACTCGTCCCGGCCGTCCCACGTGCTGCGCTGGCACCCGGGGTTCGGCGTGCGTCTCGAGGACGCCGACGAATTCCTGCCCCTGCGCGGCTACGAACGCGCCGGCTCCGGTGTGCACGTGGGCATCGACCACCTCCGACACCGCCACGACGCTCTGCAGGCCACGGTGGACCTGCTCACCGCCACCGCCGCGCGTCCGGCCCGACTGGGCTGCTTCGGCCTCCACGAGTGGGCCATGGTCTACCGAGCCGACGAGACCCGGCACGACATCCCCCTGCGTCTGGGCGCCGCGGGCACCGACCGGGTCGTCGAACAGATGCCGTTGCGCTGCACCCACTTCGATGCATACCGCTTCTTCACCGAGCCGGCCCGGCCGCGCAACGAGCACGAGTTGAGCCGCGTGTCTCAGGTCGACCACGAACAGCCGGGTTGCCTGCACGCGACGATGGACCTGTACCGGCACTGTTTCGGCCTCGCGCCACTGTTGCCCGCCGACCTCACCGTCGACTGCTTCGAGCTGGCGCTGCGTGCTCGTGACCTCGACATGCGAGCGAGTCCCTACGACCTGCGCCACCTCGGATACGAGCCGGTACCGATCGAGACCCCGGCCGGACGGGCCGAGTACGTCCGGGAGCAGTCGGCCATCGCCGACGCCGGAACACAGCTCCGCGCGGACGTGTTGAGACGCTGTACGCACCTGGCCGAGATCGGACGCCACGCCTGAACAGGACGCCTGTACGGTTCAGCCCTACCGGCTAGTAGCATGGATGTCGTCTTCATTCGCTCGAGAAAGGCAATCATGTCGGACCGGATCACCGTCAACGGGTTGCAGGTCGCTTCCGTCCTGCACGACTTCATCAACAACGAGGCGTTGCCCGGTACCGGTGTAGAGGCCGACGCCTTCTGGTCGGGCGCGGCATCGGTGATCGCCGACCTCGCGCCGCGTAACCGTGAGCTGCTCGCCGTCCGCGACGAACTGCAGACCAAGATCGACGCCTGGCACCGGGACCACAAGGGCGCCGACCTCACCCCCGGCTCCGCGGACTTCGACGCCTACAAGTCCTTCCTGACCGAGATCGGTTACCTCGCCGAGGTCCCGGCCGACTTCCAGATCACCACCGACAACGTGGACCGCGAGATCTCCGAGACCGCCGGCCCGCAGCTCGTCGTGCCCGTGCTCAACGCACGCTTCGCGCTGAACGCCTCGAATGCCCGCTGGGGATCGCTCTACGACGCCCTCTACGGCACCGATGCCATCCCGGAGACCGACGGCGCCGAGAAGGGCTCGTCGTACAACAAGGTCCGCGGCGACAGGGTCATCGCCTACGCCAAGGCATTCCTGGACCAGGCCGTCCCCCTGGAACAGTGCAGCTACACCGACGTGCGCTCGTTCGCCGTGGTCGCCGGCGCCGGGAGCGAAGCGAGCGGGCCGAATTCGATCGGCGCCCTGCAGGTGACCCTCGACGGTGGTGCCACCTCCACTCTGGCCGACCCGTCCGCCTTCGTCGGCTACCGCGGCGATGCGGATTCGCCGTCGTCGATCCTGCTGCGCAACAACGGTCTGCACCTCGACATCGAGATCGATCCGTCCTCGCCGATCGGTTCCACCGACCCGGCCGGCATCAAGGATGTCGTCGTCGAGTCCGCGATCACCACGATCATGGACTTCGAGGACTCGGTCGCGGCGGTCGACGCCGAGGACAAGGTCACCGGTTACCGCAACTGGCTGGGCCTGAACAAGGGTGATCTGGCCGAAGAGGTCACCAAGGGCGGCAAGACCTTCACCCGTGTGCTCAACGGGAACCGCGAGTACACCGCGCCCGACGGCACAACCTTCGACCTCCACGGCCGTTCGCTGCTGTTCGTGCGCAACGTCGGTCACCTGATGACCAACGACGCGATCCTCGACGCCGAGGGCAACGAGGTCCCCGAGGGCATCCTCGACGGCCTGGTCACCTCGCTGATCGGCATCCACGGTATGAACAGTGAGGGTCTCCAGAACTCGCGGACCGGTTCGGTCTACATCGTGAAGCCGAAGATGCACGGCCCCGACGAGGTGGCCTTCACCGTCGAGCTGTTCGGCCGCGTCGAGCAGGTCCTCGGTCTGCCGAAGAACACGCTCAAGGTCGGCATCATGGACGAGGAACGCCGCACCACGGTCAACCTGAAGGCGTGTATCAAGGCCGCCTCGGAGCGCGTGGTGTTCATCAACACCGGCTTCCTCGACCGCACCGGCGACGAGATCCACACCTCCATGGAGGCCGGCACCATGGTGCGCAAGGCCGAGATGAAAAAGCAGAAGTGGATCGCGGCGTACGAGGACTTCAACGTCGACACCGGCCTGCACGCCGGCCTGCAGCACAAGGCGCAGATCGGTAAGGGCATGTGGGCCATGCCGGACCTGATGGCCGACATGCTCGAGCAGAAGATCGGTCACCCCAAGGCCGGGGCCACCACCGCATGGGTGCCCTCGCCGACCGCGGCGACCCTGCACGCGCTGCACTACCACCAGGTCGACGTCTTCGAACGTCAGGACGAGATCGCCAAGCGCGACCCGGCGTCGGTCGACGACATCCTCACCGTGCCGCTGGCCGCGAAGACCGACTGGTCCGACGAGGAGAAGCAGCAGGAGCTCGACAACAACTGCCAGTCGATCCTGGGCTACGTGGTCCGCTGGATCGATGCCGGCGTCGGTTGCTCGAAGGTGCCCGACATCCACGACGTCGCACTGATGGAGGACCGCGCCACCCTGCGTATCTCCAGCCAGCTGCTGGCGAACTGGCTGCGTCACGGCATCGTCTCCGAGGCCGACATCGTCGCCTCGCTCGAGCGGATGGCCCCGGTCGTCGACCGTCAGAACGCCGGCGACAAGTCCTACAAGCCGATGGCCCCGGACTTCGACTCCAACATCGCCTTCCAGGCAGCCAAAGAGCTGATCCTCGAGGGAACGACGCAGCCCAGCGGCTACACCGAGCCGATCCTGCATCGCCGTCGCCGCGAATACAAGGCCGCCAACGCGGCCGGCTGACACCTCGGTCACGACGCACTGATACGACCGTGCCGGTCCCCGATGGACCGGCACGGCGTATCGTCGTACCCTGCGCTGCATCGACCGGGTGGAGCCTGGGGACAGCACGCTCAGAGCAGGGAGGGCATCGGCGTTGGCACATCATCGGAACCGCGGGGAGAGCATCCGCAACCGTGGCGTCAGCCGAGGTGTCGTCTTCGCAATGCTGTCGATCCTGCTCATCGCCGCCATCGTCGTCACGTGGCGAGACCTCGGTGACCGCATCAACCAGCAGGCCGACGACGCGGCCGCTCAGTGCGTCGAAGGTGCCACGTCGGTGCCGATCATCGCCGACCCCGACATCGCACCCGGCCTCGCCGCGATCGCGACCTCGTTCGCGAACACGAAACCGGTGGTCCGCGACCACTGCATCACCATCGCCGTGCGGCCCGGCGACGCGAAGATCACCCTCGACGGTCTGACCGGGACGTGGGAAGCCGACTCCATGGGCGCCTACCCCGCAGCCTGGGTGCCGCAGTCGTCGGTGTGGTCGGCGGACCTGGCCTCGGCCAAACCCGCTCTCATCGAGGGCGACTCCCGTTCACTCGTCTCCACACCGGTCGTGCTCGCGGTCTCGCCCGATCTCGCCAAGGCCGCCGGCGACCAACTCGACTGGTCACAGATCCCGCTCCTGCAACAACGCGACGCCTCGCTCACCGAATTCGGCCTGCAGGGCTGGGGTTCGTTGCGCATGGCGATGCCGATCGGCGCCCAGTCCGACGCGAGCGCACTGGCAGCGCAGGCGGTCGCCACCCGCGTGACGCGGACGACCGGCCCGCTGACCACCGCCGACGCCGAGTCGCCGCGGGTGACCTCCAGCGTGAAGGCGATGCTCGGCGGCGCGCCGCTCTCCCCCGACGGCACCCCGCAGGGCGCGGCCACCGTCATCGCCGATGCCGCCGACCCGGCGAAAGCCGGTATTCACGCCGTGCCGATCACCGAGCAGCGACTGTTCCAGATGACCAAGACCGATCAGACCGCGCGGCTGGCCGAGGTGATCCCGTCCGGGCCGACGCCGATCGCCGACTACCCGATCGTCCGCCTCTCCGGACCGGAGGTCGGCGACGTCGGGGCCGACGCGGTCGCGGAGTTCATCTCCTATGCCTCACAGCCCGAACAGCTGAAACTGCTCACCGAGCTCGGCTTCCGCGGTGACGCCCCGATGCCGGCGGCCACCGCCACGGTCACCTTCCCGCGTACCCCCGACCCGATGCCCACGCCGGAGGACGGCGCGATCGTCGCGATCAACCGCGTCGTCTACGGACCGACGAGTGTGCCGGCGAGCTCTACGGCCTCGCCGGCACCTTCGGGAACCGCGGGCGGGTAACCCTCAGCTGCTGTAAGCCTCGATCGGCGCGCAGCTGCACACCAGGTTGCGGTCGCCGTACACACCGTCGATACGACGCACCGAGGGCCACACCTTGGCCCGGGCACCGGCCGACGGCAGGCCCTGCGGGTAGACCGCGACCTCACGCGAGTACGGGTGGTCCCACTCGCCCACCAGCGCCTCCGCGGTGTGCGGCGCCCCGCGCAGCGGGTTGTCGTCGACCGGCCACTCACCGCTGCCGACCCGGCCGATCTCCTCTCGGATGGCGATCATGGCGTCGCAGAACGCGTCGATCTCGTCGAGGTTCTCGCTCTCGGTGGGCTCGACCATCAGCGTGCCGGCCACCGGGAAGCTCATGGTAGGTGCGTGGAAACCGTAGTCGGCCAGGCGCTTTGCCACATCGTCGACCGTCACGCCGGTCTCCTTGGTGATCGCGCGCAGGTCGAGGATGCACTCGTGGGCTACGAAGCCGCCCTCGCCGGTGTAGAGCACCGGGTAGTGATCCCCGAGCCGCTTGGCGACATAGTTCGCCGCGGTGATCGCCGTGAGCGTCGCCCGGCGCAGTCCGGCCGCACCCATCATCGCGATGTAGGCGTAGGTGATCGGCAGGATCGTCGCCGAACCGTACGGTGCCGCGGCGATGGTCGCGGTGCCGGGCAGCTCGTCGGCGAGCGGGTGTCCGGGCAGGAACGGCGCGAGATGTTCGCGCACCGCCACCGGTCCGACGCCGGGTCCGCCGCCGCCGTGCGGGATGCAGAACGTCTTGTGGAGGTTCAGGTGGCTGACGTCGCCGCCGAAGTGCCCCGGACGCGCCACACCCACCAGGGCGTTGAGGTTGGCGCCGTCGACGTAGACCTGTCCGCCGGCGTCGTGGACGGCACCGCAGATGTCGCGGATGTCGTGTTCGAACACGCCGTGGGTGGACGGGTAGGTGATCATGATGGCCGCGATCCGGCCCTCGTTCGCGGCGATCTTCGCGCGCAGGTCCTCGAGATCGACGTCGCCGTTCTCCCGACAGCCGACCACGACGACGCGCATGCCCGCCATGACCGCCGACGTGGCGTTGGTGCCGTGGGCGCTCGACGGGATCAGGCAGATGTCGCGGTCGAGGTCGCCCCGGCTGCGGTGGTAGCCGCGGATCGCGAGCAGTCCGGCGAACTCGCCCTGGGAACCCGCGTTCGGCTGCAGGCTGACCCGGTCGTAGCCGGTGACGGCGACCAGCCAGTTCTCGAGGGTGGAGATGAGCTCGCGGATTCCGACGGTGTCCTCGACGGGCGCGAACGGGTGGAGTCCTGCGAACCCGGGCCAGGTGATGGGTTCCATCTCCGTGGTCGCGTTGAGCTTCATGGTGCAGGATCCGAGCGGGATCATGCTGCGATCGAGCGCAATGTCCTTGTCGGACAGCGCCCGCAGGTAGCGCAGCATCGCCGTCTCGGTGCGGTACCGGTTGAACGCCGGGTGCGTCAGGTATTCGCTGGTGCGGTTCTCGATGGGTCGGGCGAAGTCGAGCGGCTCAACGCCGCCGGCGCCGAACGCCTGCAACACGCCGTCGAGGTCTGCCTCGGTGGTGGTCTCGTCGCAGGCGATCGAGACGGTGTCGGCGTCCACGCGGCGGAGGTTGATGCCCTCGCGGCGAGCCCGGGCGACGATCACGTCGGCCTGGCCGGGGGTGTGGACCTCGACGGTGTCGAAGAACGAGGCGTGTGCGACCGAGAAGCCGCCCGCCGCCAGCGAATTCGCCAGGCGGACCGCGGCGTCGTGGGTGTGACGCGCGATGGCCCGGAGTCCCTCCGGTCCGTGGTACGACGCGTACATCGCGGCCATCACGGCGAGGAGGACCTGTGCCGTACAGATGTTGCTGGTGGCCTTCTCGCGGCGGATGTGCTGCTCGCGGGTCTGCAGGGCCAGACGGTAGGCGAGGTTGCCGTCGGCGTCCTTGGAGATGCCGACCAGGCGGCCCGGCAGCTGGCGGGCATGCTTCGAGCCGACCGCGAGGTACCCGGCGTGCGGACCGCCGAAGCCCATCGGCACGCCGAAACGCTGGGTGGTGCCGAAGCATGCGTCGGCGCCCTGCTCCCCCGGCGGCGTGATCAGCGTCAACGCGAGGAGGTCTCCACCGACCGCGACCAGAGCGCCGCGCTCATGGGCGGCGTCGATGATCGGGGCGGCGTCGATGATGCGGCCCGATGCACCGGGCACCTGCAGGATGACGCCGAAGAAGTCCCCCTCGGGCAGTCCGTGGTCCGGCAGCTCCGGGTTCAGCGATGCCTCGACGACCTCGATGCCGAGCGGCTCGGCGCGGGTCTCGATCACCGCGCGGGTCTGCGGGAAGAGATCGGCGTCGACGACAACCCGCGGCGACTTCGACTTGCCCGCGCGGCGCAGCAGAGTCATCGCCTCGGCGGCCGCGGTGGCCTCGTCGAGCATCGACGCGTTCGCCACCTCCATGCCGGTGAGGTCGGCGACCATGGTCTGGAAGTTCAGCAGCGCCTCGAGGCGTCCTTGGCTGATCTCAGGCTGATACGGGGTGTACGCGGTGTACCAGGCCGGGTTCTCCAGGACGTTGCGCAGGATGACGCCGGGCGTGTGGGTGTCGTAGTAGCCGAGACCGATCATCGAACGGGCCACGGTGTTGCGGGCGGCGAGTCCGCTGAGCTCGGCGAGCACCTCGTGCTCACCCTGCGGCTGTGGCAGTGCGCCCAGGACGTTCGAGTCCAGTTCGTCCGCGATGACCGCGGGGATGACGCGGTGGGCCAGTTCGTCGAGGGAGGACACACCGATCACCGAGAGCATGCGCTGCGTCTCGTCGGGGTCGGGTCCGACGTGGCGGTCCACGAAGGTCACTGGCGCTGACGACGTGTCGGCTGAGGGCATGGTGAGGGCAACCTCTCGCAGGCGCCGGCGCGGTGCCGGCAGTCTGGCCCTCCCCCTCTGTCATGTCCGGAGGCCGGAGGCCGGGAGGACGCCTGAGAGATTCGGTGCCACGCGACGTTGCGTGACGACCTTTCACCGTGGGCGGACGACGAATCGTCACTTTCCAGAGACGCCGTCACCACCACGGTCCGGGTGCCTGAGAGTTTGACGGAGAGGTGTTGCTCCTTCGGCGGTCACCGTGGACTGCTCGGTGACGCTCTCCCGTGGCGTAGCGACGCGCGCACCAGTGTACGCAGGTCGACGCGGCGTTGCTCCAGACGACATCGGGAGAGTCGTGAGGATCACGTGCCGATGCCACGGAGGTGCGAGCTAACCGGTACGGCGGGAGCGATTCTTTCGCCGTGCTGCGAGTTCATCCTCGGGCGCCGCCTCGCTGATGCCACCGTCGGCCCGCTCACCCGGAAAGTCGGCGATGGTGCCGGTGAGTTCGCGCATGGCACCGCTGACCGCGATACCGAAGACGCCCTGTCCGCCCTGCAGGAGGTCGACGACCTCTTCGGCGGAGGTGCACTCGTAGACGGTGGTTCCGTCGGAGAAGAGCGTGATCTTGGCCAGGTCCTCGACGCCGCGCTGGCGGAGGTGGTCGACTGCGACGCGGATGTTCTGCAGGGAGATGCCGGTGTCGAGGAGACGCTTGACGATCTTGAGGACGAGGATGTCCTTGAACGAGTACAGACGCTGGCTCCCCGAGCCGGCGGCGCCGCGGATCGACGGGACGACCAGCGAGGTGCGCGCCCAGTAGTCGAGCTGGCGGTAGGTGATGCCGGCGATCTGACAGGCACTGGGCACGCGGTAGCCGACGAGCTCGTCGGGCACGGTGTCGTCGGGGAAGAGACCCGGTGCGATCTCCTCGAGGCTGCCCTGGGTCGGGCCCGCGGGGCGATCGGTCACAGCGTGGTCGGGTGACGGGTCGCTCGACGTCGTTTCACTGTCGACCGGACGATCGCCCACTTGATGTCTCCCTCGCAAAGCTCGGACCGGATGCCGCATCAGAATGCCTGACATCCACGTCCACAGTACGCGGTCCAGGCCCTGCTCGGGTCAGCCGATCACATCTTCATCGGCCCCTGAGTGGTGCGCGATGTCGAGTTCGACGCTATGCCGAGCGGGACACCGGATCAACGCGACGCGCCATGAAGCTCAACCTCAAGTTGAGATTGAGACAAACGGTGACCTCCCGGTTGCCGTTCCGTGACCGGGAACGGCCTCAGGCGCCGCTGGCCTTGAAGTCGTCGGGCGAGACGTTGTCGAGGAATTCCTTGAACTTCTCGACCTCGTCCTCTTTGGTCTCGTCGACCGACTCGACGGTGGCATCCTCGGGCTCTTCTTCCGGGATCAGCAGACCGGCCTCGGCGAGGACCTCTTCGTCGGCGATGATCGGCACCTCGGCACGCATTGCGACGGCGATGGAATCCGACGGACGCGCGGACACCCGGAGATCGCCCGAGAAGACCATCTCGGCGTAGAAGGTGCCCTCTTGCATGTCGACGATGCGCACCTCGAGGAGCGTCTGGCCGAACTCCCGGATGAGATTCACGATCAGATCGTGGGTCAGCGGGCGCGGCGGCTCGATCCCCTTCTGCCGCAAGGCAATCGACGCGGCCTCGCTCTGCCCGATCCAGATCGGCAGGTAGCGCTCGCCGTCGACCTCACGCAGCAGGAGCACGGGCTGACTCTGCGGGGGCTCGACCCTGATGCCCACCACACGCATCTCGCTCATCTCGCACCTCCCAGACGCCTCGTTGGGCGATCGATTGATGTCCTCGACGCTACACCGCTCGGACGATAGACGGCGGCCGACTCGCTGCTGGACGACACGACAACTCCGGGCCGGCGGGAACACCCGACGGCCCGGAGTGCGCTGTGGAGAAAGAGTTCAGTCGAGCACGTCGCGGACAGCGGCCTTGACCAACTGCGTGTGCAGGGTCACCGACAGCGCTGCGATCTCGCGGACGAGTTCTTCGGCGCGGTCCCGCGCACCGGTCCCCTTGCCCTTGGCGATGGGGCTGGCGATCTGGGCGACCAGGCCGGCCTCCCGGTCCGCGGACACCTTGAAGGCACGCAGATGGCGTGTCTCGAGGCCGTAGCTGGCAAGGGCGGCGGCGGCCTCGACGAGGCGCACCGCGTCCTCGTCGAAGAAACCGGCCGGCCCCGGGGTCAGCAGCCCGTTGCGCTGCAGTTCGGTCACGAACGCCGAATCGACGCCCGTCCGCTCGATGAGTGTCTCCCGGGACACGCGACCGGCGCGCGCGCCGAAATCGGTTGCGGGGGCCACGGTGCCGCGGGCCGTGGACAAAGCCACGGTGCCGCCGGAACCGAAGCCACCGCTCCCGTGGTCGATCGCGTCGAGTTGTTCCTTGATGACCTTCAGCGGGAGATAGCGGTCCCGCTGAGCAGTCAGGACGAAGCGCAACCGCTCGCAGTCGGCTTCGCTGAATCGCCGATAGCCGGACGGCGCCCGCTCCGGGGTCACCAGACCCTCCGATTCCAGGAACCGGATCTTCGAGATCGTGATGTCTGGGAAGTCATCACGCAACTGGGCGAGGACCGTGCCGATGGACATCGATCCCTCGCCGCGAGGGGCCGTGGACGCCGTCACGACTTATCAGGCGTCGGCTTCGTCGCGCGGGCCACTCAGAAAGACCAGACGGAACTTGCCGATCTGGACTTCGTCGCCGTTGCTCAGCGATGCGGTGTCGACGGGCTCCCGGTTGACGTAGGTGCCGTTGAGGCTGCCCACGTCGACCACCTGAAACTCGTTGTCGCCGAGTCGGAATTCGGCGTGACGACGGCTGACCGTCACATCGTCGAGGAAGATGTCGCTGTCGGGGTGCCGACCCGCGGAGGTCGTCGGCTGGTCGAGGAGGAACCGCGATCCCGCGTTGGGTCCCCGCTTCACGACAAGCAGCGCGGTCCCGGGAGCGAGTCGCTCGACTCCCGTCTCGGCCGGCTCACTCGAGGTGCTGGTTCCGGCATCGAGTTCATTGATGAACTCCTCCCGGAACACCGAGGTGGTCTCCACCGGCGCCTCGAAGTCCCTGTCGTTTTCGCTCACCACTTCTCCTTCGTCGTCGTCAGTGCAATCGCACTGTCAGTGCACACCGCACTGTTCGGCCAACCGCACTCCTCCGGCCGTCCACGTCTCCGGTTCCGATCGCGGTCCCGCGACGGTTCGGAGTCGGCTCTCGCAGCGATGGCCGGTTGAATCTACATGACATGTGCGGACGGGTAGATCTCGGAGCGTGATCGCGAAGTCGGTTCACGTCACGCCTCTTCCCACTGCCGTAACCGTACCGGTCATGTCGATCGCACCGGCGAGCGAGTCGACTCCGGCACGGTCGATCATATCGTCACCGGAGCGATCAGCCAGGTCGATCAGAGCCACCGGGGCGGATCGGCGGGAACTCTTACCCTTCGATGACGGCGCGGTAGCCCGCGGCGTCGAGAACATCACCCAGCTGCTCGTCGAGGGTCGCCTCGTCAGCGGCCTCGATCTCCACCAGCCAGCCCTCGCCGTAGGGGTCCGAATTGACCAGTTCCGGCGAGGCGTCCAGTGCGTCGTTCGCCGCGCTGACGGTACCGGTCAGCGGCCCGAAGATGTCGGAGACACTCTTGGTCGATTCCACCTCGGCGAACGATTCGCCGACGGTGACCTCAGCACCGGAGTCGGGCAACTGCACGAACACCACGTCGCCGAGTGCATCCTGGGCGAAGTCGGTGATGCCGACGCGCACGGTCGTCGGTCCGATCTTCTCGATCCACTCATGTTCTGCGGTATAGCGCAGGTCTTCTGGCACTTTGCTGTCGGTCACAAGGGCCCCTTTCGTTCCCGTCAGACTCTACTGTCTGGCGAGGTGTCGGCCTGACGGCGCGACGGCATGCGTCGCATCACCAGGATCGTCTGATACCAGTACAGGACGAAGGACCACAGGTAGAGCCCCACGCCCCAGATCATGAACGCCCACCCGATCGGGTAGGCGAAACCGCTCACCGCATCGATCTGTCCGGCGAGCAGCCACGGGAACGCGCTCATCAGCGCGAAGGTCGCCGCCTTGCCGATGTAGAGCACCGGAAGGGCGAGGACACCGCGCGAACGCAACAGTGGCGCCGTCGCGAACAGCAGTACGTCGCGCCCGATGATGATGCCGATGAGCCACCACGGGATGAACTCCCGCACGCCGAAGGCCAGCGGGATGATCACGATGTAGAGCCGGTCGGCCGCCGGGTCGAGCAGGGCCCCGATCCGCGATGACTGGTCGAGCAGGCGGGCGAGTTTCCCGTCGAGCCAGTCGGAGACCCCCGAGAAGATCAACACCGCGAAGGCCCATCCGTCGGCCTTCTCGACGAGCAGCAGCCAGAGGAAGACCGGGATGAGGACGAGCCGGAGCACGCTGAGCGCGTTCGGCACCGTCACGATCCGGTCCGGAGCCGGCGTGGGTGCCGCCTCCGGTTCGGTCACCGGAAGATCCCGATGATGCCCTGCAGCGTCTTCGCCCCGCCGGAGGAGAAGAGGTTGTCGTGGACCATGTAGGTCCACGTCGTCGTCGAGCGGTGCAGATCCGAGGAACCGAGGTCGACACCGTCCGCGGTGATCTTCGCCTCCCGGAACGTCTCCCGAGCCTTGTCGAGCGCCTGGGCGGGCAGGTCGGAGAACTCCGCGAGGATCATCCGGTGGAACTCGTCGAGCGGACTCTCCTTGCCCAGCGACCGCAGATGGATGCTGGCCCGGACGTCGGAGACGAACGCGAGATGGTCTGCCCACGCACGGTCGAGGTGGTAGAGCACGATCTCGCGGGCCGCCTGGCTCAGCACTTCACGCGGGACGGTGTCGACGGCGACCGCGGTGTCGGCCTTCGACGGTTCGTCTGCCTTCTGCGCGTCGCCTGACTCCGCGGCCTTCTCCCCCGTCAGTTCGGCATAGCGCTCCGGCTCGAGTTCGGCGAGCTCGTCGAGAGCGGTGTCGGTGGTGAGGATCTTCATCCGCCGGTCGACGATGATGTCGCGCTGCTGGTTGACCAGCTTGTTGTAGCGCCAGGTGTTGGCGTGCAACTCGAGCCGGACGCCCTCGGCGATCCGCTGCGCCTGCTCGATGAGATCGATGCCCTTGCTGCCCATCGAGCCGTCCTCGTTGGGCGACACCGGATCTCGCTTGAACGCGAGGTTCTTGGTGACGACCGGGTCCTCGAGGCTGGAGAAGAAGACCGACGTGCCGGGGTCGCCCTGACGTCCCGCGCGACCCCGCAGCTGGCTGTCGAGACGCTCGGTGTCGTGCCGTCCGGTACCGACCACGCACAGCCCGCCGAGTTCGACGACCGCGTCGCGGGCGGCGGCGTCATCGGCGGAGCCGCCCAGCCGGATGTCGGTACCGCGGCCGGCCATCTGCGTCGAGACCGTCACCGCGTTGCGGGCACCGGCCTCGGCGATGATCTTCGCCTCCTGCGCGTCGTTCTTGGCGTTGAGGACCACCGACGAGACACCCGCCTTCTCGAGGAAGTACGCGAGTTCCTCGGACTCGGCGACGTCATGCGTGCCGATGAGGACCGGTTGGCCGGTCTCGTGGATCTCCTTGACGTAGGCCACGATCGCCTCGACCTTGTTGGCCTTGGTGTCATAGACCCGGTCGGGCAGATCGGTGCGGATGTTCTCGGTGTTCGGCGGGATCTGCGACACCCGGAGGTCGTAGAACTGCCGAAACTGTTCACCCGCGGCGAGGGCCGTACCGGTCATGCCGCACACCTTCGGGTAGCGACCGATGAGTGCCTGCACCGTGATGGTGTCGATGACCTCGCCCGAGTCGGTCTGGGCGAGACCTTCCTTGAGTTCGACGGCCGCCTGGACGCCGTCGGGCCAGCGCTGCAGCTGGGCCACCCGGCCGCGCGAGGCGTTGATCAGGTGGACCCCGCCGTCGCGGACGATGTAGTGGATGTCACGTTCGAGCAGGTAGTGGGCGTGCATCGCGATACTGACGTGCACGAGCGTGGATCCGACGTGCTCCTCGCTGTAGAGGTTGATCCCGCCGAGCTCCTCCTCGACGAAGGCCGCACCCTCGTCGGTGAGCGTCACGTTGCGACCCTCGGCGTCGACCTCGTAGTGCTTCTTCTTCATCCGCGACACCACGTCGTGGATGGCCTGGTCGGGAACCTCGGTCTCGGTCGACCCGGCCAGCACCAGCGGCACCAGTGCCTCGTCGACGAGTACCGAATCGGCCTCGTCGATGATCGCGACGTCGGGCTTGGGGTGAGACGAGGTCGGCCTCGGACAGGGCCAGCTGGTCTCGAAGGACGTCGAATCCGATCTCGTTGACCGAGCCGTAGGTGACGTCGCCGGCGTAGGCGCGTCGACGCTCCTCGCGGCTGGAGTTCTCCGAGATGGCATGTACCGCAATGCCGAAGACGTCGAAGAGCGGCTTCATCCACTCGGCGTCGCGGGTGGCGAGGTAGTCGTTGACGGAGATGACGTGGACCTGGTGTCCTTCGAGCACGTGCCCGATCGCGGCGATCGCACCGGCGAGTGTCTTGCCCTCACCGGTGGCCATCTCGACGATGTCACCCTCGAGCAGGCGCAGCGCGCCCTGCAGCTGGACGTCGAAGGGGCGCAGGTTGATCGAGCGGTCCGCGGCCTCGCGGACGAGCGCCAGGAATCTCGCCCGGTCGCCGGGCTTGGACCCGATGTCGAGCTTCTCGGCCTCACCGACGAAGGCGTCGTCGGCGAGTTCGGCTGCCCAATCGGTGTGGGCTTCGGCCTCCTTGATCACACTCAGCGACTTCGACTGGTTGCGAGTCGACTGGGCGCCCAGAAGTCGCCACATGCTGTTGGTCAGCTTTCCCACCGAAACACTTCTCCTGATCGTTTCCCGGCCAACTACACGACCCGTCGGGCCTCCCGGCGCCGTCAGGTCAGCAACAACGGTACGCGGCCCCTGGTAGAGCGGGGTCGGCGACATTATGATCAGTCCACCTGTTTCGCCGACGGCGCATTTCGCCCTTGCTCCCCCGACCCTAGGACGGCCGATGAGCGCGACCTTCCCGAGCAGGACACGCCTACGTCTGGTCCGGGCAGTCCTGGCCGGGTTGCTGGTGGCGACCGGCGTCGGGCTCGGCGCGTTCAACGCCTGGTGGGTCGCCGTGTTCTTCGGCATTCCGCTGGTCGTCCTCGGGATCGCGATCAGTCCGCGCGCGTCGCGGGTGTCGGAACTGCCGGAATTCCGGCGCGGCGTCACCCGAGACGCCCCACAGATCGAGGTCGGGGCGCTCACGCGTAGCACTCTGGGGGCCGAGGACATGCAGCCCACGATGGTGACCGCGACCGTCAACCCGCCGAATGACACCGCCTACGAGGCGCGGTGGATCACCTCGATGAGCAAGGGACATTTCCAGGCACTGGCGTCGAACCCGTTCACGACGCTGCCACCCGATCAGTTGCCGCCGCGCGATCAGACCGAAACCCCTGAATTCGACGACCATCCCGGCCGGTGGGCGGTCATCTATCCGACGGTGACGCTGGTGACGGCCGCCGCCCTGCTGTTCGGGGTCGCCGAGAGCTGGACGATCTCGGTCCCGTCACTGCCCTCCTTCGGTTCGGCCACCGACATCCCCGGCCGCGACGACGCGGAGGCCTCACTCGCCGAACGCCACCAACGACTCCTCGACGAGATCGTCGAGGAGCTTGGCCCCGGCGCGACCCGCAATGTGTTGCGCCTGAGCTACAACCTCGACTCGAGCTCCGACCAGGCCATCGTGTTCGACCCCACCAACGGCCGCGCGACGAACATCAACGTCTGGGACGGCGGTTCCAATGCCTCCGCGACGCCCACCATGGACCGGGCGGACAAGACCTTCGACGCGGCCACGATCAACCCGGGTTCGCTGGGCGACATCGCCGGGTCCATGCAGGCCGAGGTCACGCCCATCGTCCCGGACGCCCGGCTCGACAGCTTCGAGATACGACGCCCGCAAGCGAACGAACCCGTTCTTCTCACCGGTTCCCTCGATCCCGGGGACGCCTTCATCCGCGACGTCGAGATCGAGGGGCGCGCCGACGGCACGGTCGCGAAGTACTTCGACCCCGCGGACTTCGACGTTGCGTTCATGGTCGCCCGTGCCGCCCTGCCGCTCGCCGGGATCGCCCCGAACGCACCGGTACTCGACGACTTCGTCATTCGCGGAATCGCCGACAACACCCCGATCATCAGCGCCAGCAGCATCCAGAACAGCGGCGGTGTCCTCTTCCGGTACACGACCCCCAGCCGGTCCGGACAGATCGTCATCGCACCGGGCAAGTTCCCGGAGGCCTCCGGTAGCGAGGGACGCTACCGCCCGGACGGCTTCGCCTTCGACGCGATCTCACCTCAACTGTTCGACCGCGTCCGCGACGACGCGATGAGGCGCGGCTCGATCCCCGAATACGACCGCGGCGCCGTCGCCATCGATGTCACCGAGCCACATCTCCACGACGACACCGCTTACGTGATCCGCGTCGAGATGGCCAGGGTCGACGCGTCGAAGGGCATGTACACACTCGACGGACAGTTCATCAAGGCGGCGCACTACTGATCGTCACGCGTTGGACCTGCCGGCCTCCAGCGCGCGACGCGTGACGGCGCTCAGTTCCGCGACCGCCGCCTCCGGCGGGTGCAGGACCCCGCGGTCGGTCATCGTGGTGACGATGTCGCGAACCCGCCCGTAGTACGTGGCCTGCTCGGCGGGGGTGCTGCTCGCCTCGGCATGGTTGTACAGCTTGAGTGCGGTGTCGAGGGCGTTCTGGTCAGCGGGTTCGAGGTAGCCCGCGCCGATGCGCCGTCCGTGCTTCTCGCACGCGATCCAGGCACGCCGGAGGGCTGCCACGGACTTCTGGTAGGCGTCGGCGCGACCACGGTTGCCCGGGTAGGCGTCGGTACGCAGGGCGGTGGCCTCGTCGAGCGCGAGGTGGAAGGTCTGGGTCTGTTCGACCGTGACGTCGGTGACCGCCGGGTACTTCAGCAGCAGCGCCGGGTCGAGTTCGTAGGTGCCGTAGGCGGTGAGCACCTCGTCGTGGCGGCGAGTCGCCTCCTCCCACAACCGCTGGGCGGCCTCCTCCGAGCCCGCGTCGGCGATGCGGGGCCGGCGCAGAGAGACGGGTGCGTGCTCGCGATCCGAGGTGTCGTGGTCGATGGAATCGCGGTCGGGGGGCATCGACTCCACCGACACCGTCTCACTCCGCTCGGCGGCCTTCTCCTGTCCAGACTTCTGCGCCGCGTTCTTCTTGGTCGAAACACGTTGCGGAGCATGTACTCGCAGTCGGTCGATCACCGCGGTCGCCGCCGGATCGCCCTCGACGATCGCGACCCGCCAGAAGTCGGGGTCGAGGTCCTCGGCGGACCCGGTGCCGACGCCCGGTTGCTCACGCGCGAAGGTCAGCTTGAGGTACTTCTGCCCGAAGACGGTCAGATGCCGGGCACGCTGACCGGTCATCGGCGAGGTCTCGTCCGCCGGACCACCGATCGCGAACGACCGCAGCGCGCTCAGCGGGTAGGACACCAACGTGTGGTCCTCGTCGCCGAAGTAGACGGTGTCGTCGTCAACGGTCAGCAACACCGCTCCCCGCTCGCCCAGTCGGCCGTATGCCGCTGCGCACAGCGACAAGGCGAGCAGCCCGGCCACCACCGCCGCGATGAGCAGGCCGTCGACACCGGTGATGTTGAGCCCGACGAGCGCGATCAACGCGACCATCATGACGATCCACGCGGCACGCGCGGAGGTGTGGTGGCGTCCCGTGAGAAATTCGGTTCGGCAGGTCACCGAAACCACATCTCACCCCCGATGGCCATATCGCTTCCCCCATCCGGTCGGCTACCGTATTGAACGTGAGCCTCGGGGATCGCCGTCAGACGGCACGCGTCCACCCAGCCCGCGAACATCGCATCAGCTTACGCATTGTTGCGCTGGTCAGCGCGGTGTTGTTCGTGTCGGGTCTCGGCGCGTTCGCGGCCGGTCCGGGTGATGCCGAGCCGGCGGCTCCGCCTTTCGTCGGCAAGTCCTACTCGTCGACGGCGGTGACCGGCCCCCAGATCCCAGGCGGCGGCCCCCTTCAGTTGACCTTCACCGCCGCCAACCGCATCTCCCTGTTCGCCGGGTGCAACCGGCACGTCGGCGAGATGACCGTGGAGGGCTCGGTCCTGCGCGTCGGTTCCCTCGCCTCGACGATGATGGCCTGCCCCGGTCCGCGCGCGGGCGCCGACGAGTGGATCACCGCGCTCACCAGCGAGCCCCTCACCTGGTACTCGGTGGGCCACGCACTTGTGCTCTCCGGACCGGGCACCCAGGTACTGCTGACGGAAAAGTACTCATGAGCCGTCCCGCACCGGCCGTCGTCACCGTGACCGGCGCGGCCGGGAGCATCGGATACGCCAGCGTCTTCCGCATCGCCGCGGGCGCGATGCTCGGCCACGACCAGCCCATCGCCCTCCGACTCCTCGAGCTGCCCCAGGCTGTCCCGGCCGCTGTGGGAACCGCGATGGAACTCGACGACGGCGCCTTCGGCCTGCTGAAGTCCGTGGACGTCTTCGACGACCCGCGCAAGGCATTCGACGGTGCGAGTTTCGCGCTGCTCATCGGCGCGCGTCCGCGATCGAAAGGCATGGAACGCGCGGATCTTCTCGCGGCCAACTCGGACATCTTCGCGGCGCAGGGAGCTGTCCTCAACGAGGTTGCCGCCGACGACATCCGGGTGATCGTCGTGGGTAACCCCGCCAACACCAACGCCGCGGTGGCCGCCGCCCACGCACCCGAGATCCCGCCGCAGCGATTCTCCGCACTCACCCGCCTCGACCACAACCGGGCGATCGCCCAGCTGTCCCACCGCGCCGGGGTCGAGGTCGGCGAGATCAGCCGGGTCACCATCTGGGGCAACCACTCGGCGACGCAGTACCCCGACATCTTCCATGCGCGCGTCGGCGGCCGGAGCGGCGCCGACCTCGCCGCGGACCGCGAGTGGCTCGTCGACGACTTCATCCCGACCGTCGCGCGCCGCGGGACCGCGATCATCGAGGCTCGCGGCTCCTCGTCGGCGGCGTCGGCGGCCAATGCGACCATCGACCACGTCCACGACTGGGTGCTCGGCACCCCCGCCGGCGACTGGACATCCACCGCGCTGCCGTCACCGGGCGCGTACGGCATCCCCGAAGGCATCGTCTGCTCGTTCCCGGTGCGCTCGATCGACGGTGAGTGGGAGATCGTCGAGGGACTCGACATCAACGACTTCTCCCGTGAACGGATCGACGCCTCGGTCGCGGAACTCGAAGCAGAGCGCGACGCCGCACTGACCTCCTGAACGGCCGTCAGCCCGTACTCTCTTCCCATGGCCAAGAAGGACAAGAAGAAGCCTCAGAAGATCTCGAACAAGGTCTACGAGGCCGAGCTCTTCCGGTTGCAGACCGAGCTGGTCAAACTCCAGGAATGGGTGCGCGAGACGGGCGCTCGCGTGGTGGTCGTCTTCGAAGGCCGCGACGCCGCGGGCAAGGGCGGCACCATCAAGCGGATCACCCAGTACCTCAGTCCTCGCATCGCACGCGTCGCCGCACTGCCCGCGCCGACCGACCGTGAACGTGGCCAGTGGTACTACCAGCGCTACGTCGCGCATCTGCCGGCGCCCGGTGAAATCGTGCTGTTCGACCGGTCCTGGTACAACCGTGCCGGAGTCGAGAAGGTCATGGGGTTCTGCACACCCGAGGAACACACCCGATTCCTGCGGCAGACACCGATCTTCGAGCAGATGCTCATCGACGACGGCATCATTCTGCGGAAGTACTGGTTCTCCGTCTCCGACGACGAACAGCTCAAGAGGTTCCGGCAGCGCATGAAAGATCCTGTGCGACAGTGGAAACTGAGCCCAATGGACCTCGAGTCGGTGTACCGCTGGGAGGATTACTCCCGCGCGAAGGACGAGATGATGGTCCACACCGACACCGCTCTGAGTCCTTGGTACGTCGTGGAATCCGACGTGAAGAAGCACGCGCGGCTCAACATGATCTCGCATCTGCTCGACAGCATCGACTACGACGAGGTTCCCCACCCCGAGGTGACGTTGCCGAAGAAGCCGATCGAGTCGGGCAACTATCACCGGCCGCCGCGATCGCTGTCCAAGTACGTGCCCGACCATGTGGCGACGCTGATCCGCACCGACCACTGATCCCGTTCTGATGTGGGTCGGGTTCGCCGAGTTCGACTATCGCCTGGGCGATGTGCACTCGCTGAAACAGAAGCGGTCGGTCATCCGGCCGATCGTCGCCGAACTCCGTCGACGGTTCTCGGTGTCTGCTGCCGAGGTCGGTCACCTCGACATGCATCGGCGCGCGGTGATCGGCACGAGTGTGGTGGCGGCCGACCGGGGCCACGTCGTCGACGTGCTCGACGCCGTCGAGCGATCAGCCGCCAACCATCCCGAGGTGGAGCTGTTGTCGGTGCGGCGCCGGATCATCAACTCCGAGGACTTCTGAGATCGACCCGGGCCGTCCGGCTGAATCTCCTCTGAACTGCACCCGCTCACACCACACCCGCCGCGACCGCGGCCTCCCGGTAGGCGGCCGCCAGCGAGTCGACGGTCTCGTGCGCGTTGAGTCCGCTGGGGTTCGGGACCACCCCAGAGCTGGGCTCCGTCCCAGATCTCCTCCTGGCGCCCGGACACAGCGTCGCGCCGGCCGAAGGCGCTGCGGTAGGCGGTGATCCCGGCGACCGCCACCACTCGCGGCCGAATCTCCCGCACACGTTCCCGCAGCCGACGACCCCCGTCCCGGAACTCCTCGACCGTGAGTTCCGCGGCGGTCGCGGTCGCGCGGGCCACGACGTTCGTGATGCCGATCCCGCGTCCGGTCAGCAACTCGGCGTCGGCCTCGGACATGCCGCGCGACGCGTCGATCACCCGGTCGACGATCCCCGCACGTGCCAGCGCCGGATAGAAGCGGTTGCCAGGGCGCGCGAAATGGGCGCCGGTGGCGGCGGTCCACAGGCCGGGGTTGATCCCGACGAACAGCAGCCGGCAGTCGTCACCGACGAGGTCGTCGACGGTGCGGTCCCGGTATTCGAGAAGCTCGGCCCTCGTGAATCCCATCCACCGAGGCTAGACGTCGGCCGGGGGCGCCTCGGCCTCGTGCTGCCCGGCGACGCAGAACTGGTTGCCGTCGGGGTCGGCCAGCGTGACCCAGCCGAAGCCGGGCATCTCGCGGTCGGCGATCTTCGTCGCGCCGGCGGCGACGAGCCTTTCGACCTCGGCTTCGCGATCATCGGTGGTGAGGTCGAGATGGATGCGGTTCTTCCCCGGCGTCGGGTCGTCGACCTGCTGGAACGCGAGGAGTGGTGCACCCTCTCCCAAGGAGAGGACGACGAAGAAGCCGTCGTTCTCCTGGACGATACGGCCACCGAGGGCCTCGGCCCACCACGTGGCGAGCGGCATCGGCTGAAGGGTGTCGACGGTGATCATGCCCACTGCGAGACTCATACGCACGAACCTATCGCCGGCCACCGACATCCGGCGTCGGAATCTGTCGGATGAAGGACCGTACCTCGCCCACAACCCCTCCCCGGCGGGGTCCGGAGCACTACACTCACGCTGATGCTCGGACTCTCGTACTCGGTCTTGGGCGGGCTCGGCGCCCAGATCGGTTCCGATCCCGTCGAACTCGGCACCCGCAAGCAGCGGGCCACACTCGCGCAGCTCGTCCTCGCCGAGGGTGCGCCGCTTCGTGCCGATCGGCTGATCGAGGGCATCTGGGGCGACTCACCGCCCGATCGCGCCGAAGTGTCTCTGCAGTCCTACATCTCAGGGTTGCGCAAGGCCCTCGAACCCGACCGCAAGCCGCGCAGCCCCTCGACCGTGCTGCTCACCCATGGAACCGGTTACAGCCTGCCGACAACGCCGGATCAGGTCGACCTGCGGCGGCTGACCACGGATCTGGCCTCGGCGCGGACACTGATGCAGCAGGGCGACACCGCCGCCGCGGCTCCGCTTCTGCAGAAAGTCCTCGACGCCTACCGGCCGATTCTCCCGGAGTTCGAGGGACTGGCGTTCCGCGACGAGGCCGCCGATCACCTCGACCGCATGCTCGGCGCGGCGCGGGAAATGTCCTTCGAGGCGCGGATGGCTGCCGGCGACCATCATCTGCTGGTCACCGAGCTCGACTCTGCCGTCGAGAGATCACCACTCGACGAAGGACTGTGGGTTCTGCTCGCCACCGCACTGTACCGGCTCGGCCGGCAGTCCGATGCGCTCGGCGCGATCGCCAACGCCCGACGCATCCTCGCCGACGAGATCGGCGTCGACCCGGGCCCACGACTTCGGGAGCTCGAACGCGACATCCTCGATCACGCGCCGCACCTCGACGCGCCACCCGCGCCGCGCGAATCCGTCTCAGCGACTACCGTTTCGGCGGACACAGGTGGCGTGAGGGCCACCAGAGCAACATCGGACCCAGACCCCCTCGACGACGCGCCGACACTCGTCGGGCGCACCGACGAACTGGCCGCGCTCCACCGCGCCGTCCTCGCCTCGATGGCCGGGCACGGCGGGGTCGTCGTGGTGGAAGGCGAACCGGGAGCGGGCAAGACGGCCTTGATCGACGAAGCGGGACGCCGCGCGGCCGGGGCGGCGGACCTGCGGGTGCTGTGGGGACGGTGCGTGGACGATCCGGCGGCACCGTCGATGTGGCCGTGGGTCCAGATTCTCGGCACGGTACTCCCCCAGCTCGATCCGGAGGACCGGGAACGACTCCTCGACAGCTCGCTCGGCCGGATGGTCACCGAGGGGGTCAACGTCATCCCGCCGCCGCGTCAGATGCCCGACGCCGCAGCGCGTTTCCAGTTCTACGACCAGGCGGCCGACCTCCTCGACGGCGTCGCCGAGACCACGAAACTGATCATCGTCCTCGACGACCTCCAGTGGGCCGACGGTGCCTCGCTGGAACTGTTCGCGCACATGGCCGCTCGACGAACCCCGGGTGTCACGTTCTTCGCCTCGCTACGGTCACCGACCCACCGGCCCGTCGTCGCCTCGACCCTTGCCACGCTGGCACGGCTCCCCGAGCACCGCCGGCTCCACGTCGGCCCCCTCCGCGGGGACGACATCTCCGAGCTGATCCGCCGCGAGACGCAACAGTGGCCCGAGGTCGCGACGGTCAGTTCCATCGAGCGACGCACCGGTGGCAATGCCTTCTTCGTCCGCGAACTCGCGCGCATCCTCGCCGATCATGGTTCGATCGCGGGCAGCGCCGTGCCGTCCGGGGTACGCGACGTAGTCCGCCAGCGACTCCTCGGATTGTCCCCCGGGACAACCGAACTCCTCGACATCGCCGCACTCATCGGCACCCGGGTGGACCTGGTGTTGCTCGCGACCGCGGCCGGCCGACCGGTGGACGAGGCCCTCGACACACTCGAGTCCGCCTCCGCCGCCGGAGTCATCGACCTGGGACCCGACGACCCCTTCGGATTCAGCTTCAGCCACGACATCATCCGCGAGGCGATCGCCGACGGGATTCCTTCGATGCGCGCACGACGAATCCACCTGGCCATCGCCGACGCACTCACCGGCAACTCCTCGCCGCATGCGGTCAGCCGGGTCGCCCGGCACCTGTGGTCGGCCGGCCCGCTCGCCGACCGGGAGCGAACCACCAGCGCCCTGCTGACCGCTGGTGACATCGCCCTGCGCACCTACGACTTCGACGGCGCGAAACGGCATTTCGGCGACGCGTCGACACTCGCACGGGCAACCGGCGACCAACAGGCCGAGCTCCGGGCGATCGCCACCCAGCTCGCCGGCGAGGTCTCCGTACACGGTTACTTCGCCGCCGATGCCGACCTCCAGGAGCGCGCCCGCGCACTGGCCACCGCGCTCGGCGACCGGAGGCTGCTGGCCTCCCTGGACTACGCGCGCTGCGCCGCGCACATCCAGGCCGCCGACGCGCACACCGGGCACCGGCTCGCCAACGACCTCCGTGCCCGCGCCGAACGATCCGACGATCCCGTCGTCGTCCACCTCGGCATGCAGGCCGCCGGAATCGACGAGTTCACCCGCGGCAATTACGGTGCGGCCCACCGCATCCTGGACACATACGGACCGCTCGACGACGTCGACGGACTCCGCGACGACCAGCAGACGATGGCACGCGGCTTCCGGGCCTGGGCGGCCACGGTCCACCTCGGCCGGGATGCCGGCCGAGCACTGTTCGCGAGCATCACCGATGCACGTCCGGACCCCAGGTCCCGGCTGGGGACCGCCATCTTCGCAGTCGGTGCAGCGGCGACGATCGGAGATGCGGAGTGGGCGCTCGACACCGGACAGATCATCGACTCCGAGAGCGCGGGTCCTCTCGCCTACCTGCGGCGCGGCGGCGAACGGATGTACTGGTGGGCGCGTGCCATGGCCGGTGACGTCGACGACGCCCTGGTCCGCATCGACCGGTTGGAGAACGGTGACGCCGGCTCCGACCGACCCGGCACCACCGACCAGCCGCGCACCGGCGACGGATTCTGGCTCGGACTGCACGCGGAGATACTGGTCACCGCCGGCAAGCTGACCGACGCCGCCGCCCTCCTGGACCGGGCTGACGACTTCGCCGAACGGACCGGGGAACACTACGCGGACGCGCACCGTCACCTCATCCGCGCGCGCTACGAGTACGCCAACGGACGCCCGGCGTCGACTTTCGGCACAACACTCGGCCGCGCCCGCGCCATCGCCGTGACGCAGGAGGCGCAAGCCCTGGTCGAACGCGTCGACGCCTTCGCCGCGGCATGGGGCGTCTCCCCGACGGCGTAGGTCCCAAGTCCGCCTCAAGTCGCTGTCAAGAACCGTCGGTGAATCTGGTCTGACGAACCCGGCCCGCCCGGAAACCCGACCGCCCGCCCGGCGTAGCCGGCCACCCTCGAGGACTCACCGTATGACAGCGACACCCACCTCTCCGACCGGCAGCCCCGAACGGCTGATCGTCCGCACCCGCACCTCGGTGCTCGCACAGTTGCGAAACCGGATCGCCGGCGAGGTCCTCGGCCCCGGCGATGCGGGCTTCCGCGAGGCACGCGCCGGATTCAACCGGCTCGTCATCCACCGGCCGTCGGTGATCGCCGTCCCCGAGAACCACTTCGACGTCGTCGAGGTCGTGCGGTTCGCCGCCGAGGAGGGTCTGCGGGTCACGGTCCAGGCAACCGGTCACGGGACCGGGGTACCGGCCGACGGCGGCCTGCTCATCAACACGTCCCGTCTCACCGCGGTGTCCGTCGACCCCGTCACGAGGACCGCTCGCGTCGCCGCCGGCGCAACCTGGAAGGCAGTGCTCGACGCCGCGGTTCCATACGGCCTCGCACCGCTGATGGGTTCGGCGAGCATCGTCGGCGCGGTCGGGTACACCCTCGGCGGCGGCTTCGGTTGGCTCGGCCGGCGGTTCGGCCTGGCTTCGGATGCCGTGCGCGCCTTCGATCTCGTGACCCCCGACGGGACGCCGATCCGCGTCAGCGAGGCGAGTTTTCCGCACATCTTCTGGGCGTTGAAGGGCGGGGGCGCAGGCAGTATCGGCGTGGTCACCTCGATGGAGATCGCCCTCGCCGAAGTGCGGACGGTGTATGCGGGCAACCTCTTCTACCCGGCCGCCGACGCCGAGGCGATCATGCGCCGGTTCCGCGACTGGGCACCGGCCCAGGCGGAGGCCTTGACCT
Source organism: Gordonia rubripertincta (assembly GCF_038024875.1). NCBI lineage: Bacteria > Bacillati > Actinomycetota > Actinomycetes > Mycobacteriales > Gordoniaceae > Gordonia > Gordonia rubripertincta. The sequence continues at coordinate 3,643,923 of NZ_CP136136.1, read as the reverse complement.
CGGCGGTCACCATCCTGAATCTGCCGCCGACCGACGACGTCCCGGAGCCGTTGCGCGGCGGCAGTTTCGCGGTGGTCCGCGGGTGCTGGTCGGGTGACATCGCCACCGGCCGGGCGATCGTCGACGGGTGGCGAAACTGGCGGACCCCCCTGGTCGATCTGTGGGACGAGATGCCCTTCGCCGCCGTGGACGCGATCAGCATGGATCCCACCGAACCGATGCCGGTCATGGTCACCACCGAGTGGTTCGACGGTCTGCACGATGAGGCGATCGCTGTCGTCGCCGGACGCGCTCGTCCGGCACCGGGGTCGGCACCGCTGATCGTGTCCGCCGAGATCCGCCACGCCGGCGGTGCGATCGCCCGCGGTGCGGCCCGCGCGGCCAACGACCGAGCACGTTCCGGACAGTTTCTCCTCGAACTGATCTCGATGGTTCCCGACCCCCATGTGGCGCTCGCCGTCGAATCCACATTGCGGGTGACCCGTACCGAGCTCGCGCCCTACGTCACCGGTGCCACCTATCTGAACTTCACCTCCGGTGCCGAACGTGCCGCCCGCGCCGCCGATGCGTACAGCGCCGAGCACCGCCGTCGGCTCCTGGAGATCAAGGCGACGCTCGACCCCCACGGCCGGTTCTGTCACGGCGACATCGGTTGACGCGGCGTCGATCGAGCACCGGTCAGCGCGGATGGTCGAGCAGGCCGAGAAACCGCTTCGCAGCCGGATTGCTCGGTCCTCCGGTCCTCGACAACAACGCCAGAGACCGAGTGGCCGGCGGGGTCGTCTCCAACGCGACGGCCACCACCCCGTCCGCCGCGTGCGCCACCGGAGCCGGTACGACAGCAACACCGAGACCATGGTGGACGAGATCGACCAACCGACCCATGTCTCCGACACGACAGGTGATCTCGCGCTGGACGTGCGCGGCGGAGAACAGGTCCGCCACAACGGTCTGCAGACCGGGGCCGGCCTCGAAGTCGATGAAGCCATGTGCGGCGAGTTCGTCGAGGTCGACGCTGCGTTTCATCGAGATCGGGTGGTCGGGGCCCGCTATCGCGATCAGCGACTCGTCGTATCTCGCCACCTCCGTCAGGGAGGTGTGCAGTGGCGTCGCGTCGAGAGCAACGAATGCCAGATCCAGTTCCCCTTCCATCAGCGCTTCGATGAGTTGGGGTGGTGGTCGCCTCGCGAAGTCGCATCCGCACCATCGGATGGTGACGATGGAACAGCGCCATCGTCGCGGGCAGGTCGATCGCGGTGAAGGTCTGCACGGTTCCGATGTCGATCGTTCCCGCTTCGACGCCGGTGATGGATTCCACCGCCAGGCGCGCAGCGGCGACCTCACCGATGATCCGCCGAGCGTGAGCACGTAACGCCACGCCTGCGTCGGTGAGCAGCACCCGTCGTGTGGTTCTCTCGAACAGCTCTGCGGACAGTTGACGCTCCAGAGATCGAATCGAGGAGCTGAGCGCCGACTGCGACATGTGCACGAGAGCTGCTGCGCGAGTGAAGTTCCCCTCGTCTGCAACCACCAGAAAATGCTCTAACTGCCGGAGTTCCATCGGCGGATGGTATCCACCACGCAATTGATCGGTCCAGTCGATTAAAACAATCCGCTTTATCTGTTGGACAGCTGAAAAGGCCTTGGCAACGATCGGTGCATGTCAATCCCCACCACAGCAACCCACTCGCTGAGTCGGCGATCTGTTCTCCTGATGGCACTCGCATCCGGACTCGTCGTCGCCAACAGCTACTACGCGCAGCCCATCGTCGCCCTGATCGCGAACGATCTCGAAGCCTCGACCACGAGCGTGGGACTTGTCGTGACGGCAAGCCAGATCGGCTACGCGATCGGCCTGGCCCTGCTCGTACCGCTCGGCGACCTCCTGGATCGACGGAAGTTGCTGTGGGCGTTGCTGTTCGGAACAGGCGTGTGTCTGGCCATCATGGCATGTGCGCCGTCCTGGCAGGTGCTCGCATCCGCTGCGGTCCTGGTCGGCACGGGCTCGGTCGTCGGCCAGCTTCTCGTCCCCCTCGCCGCGACACTTGCCGCGGAGGCCGAACGTGGGCGCGTCATCGGGAACGTGATGACCGGCCTGTTGCTCGGGATACTAATGTCGCGAGTCATCGCGGGTCTGATCGCCGAGGCGGCCGGCTGGCGCACGGTCTTTCTGACCGCCGCGGTTCTGATGGTGGTCGCGGGCATCGCCGTCGCCGCGCTGCCCACCAGTCCACCGACCACCGAGCTGACTTACGGCGCCTTGCTGCGATCCGTGGTCCGCCTGGTGGCCGATCAGCCGGTGCTCCGCTGGAGGATCGGCTACGGGATGCTGACCTATGCGTCGTTCGGAGTGGTGTGGACCAGCATCGGATTCGTGCTCGCCGGGCCACGATACGACTGGTCGGACGCCGGCATCGGGCTCTTCACGCTCACCGGGGTCGCCGGTGCACTCGCCGCACGAGGGGCCGGCCGAGGAGTCGACCGCGGATACGGACACCCACAGACCGGTCTCATGCTGGCCGTGACGGCAGCGAGTTTCCTGCTGCTGGCCGCCGGTGAGCGTTCCATCGTGGCGATGGGCCTCGGTGTCGCACTCCTGGACCTCGGAATCCAGGGCACGCACATCACCAATCAGAGCGTGTTCTACCCGTTGCGTCCAGATGCCCGGAGTCGGTTGAACACCGCATACATGACCATGTACTTCACCGCTGGATCGGTCGGCAGCATCCTGTCGGTTCTCGTCTTCGCATCGTTCGGCTGGTCGGCCGTCTGCGTTCTCGGCGCGGCGTTTCCGGTCACCGGAGTGGGACTGTGGCTCGTGGAGACCAGGCTCCGGCGGCGTGAGCCACACCGTCGGGGGACGTCGGGTTTGCGCGACGACGCCGACCGTGGGCTCATGGGGACATGAACGATCCGGCCCCATCCCGCCTAGATGTCCCATTGCTCGTCGTCGACGGGGCGAACGTCGTCGGATCGGTCCCGGACGGTTGGTGGCGGGACCGGAAGGGTGCTGCGCAACGGCTGCGGGATCGGCTCGCTCAACTTGCCGAGCCCGGTCTCGACGCGTTGACCGGACCGATCGAGGTCGTGCTCGTCGTGGAGGGCAGAGCGCGCGGGATCGCGTCGGTTCCCGACGTGACGGTCGTCGAGGCCCCGGCGTCGGGGGACGACACGATCGTCGACGTCGTCGGCGACCACCCCGACCGTCGTCGAGTGGTCGTCACCGCCGACCGCGAGCTGCGCGCCCGGGTCAGCGCGCTGGGAGCCGAGATCCTCGGACCGTCGTCGATCCTGAGCTGAGTCCGCGACGATGCCGTGCCACATTTTCCGAGTACCGCACCGGTGTCGGCCGTTCGGCGAATAATCCGGTCCGGGAACACCGCAGACGCCGGACAACGAAGGGTCTCCGTATATGCACGACGTCGATGTACTGGTCGCGGGCGCCGGTCCGATCGGTCTGACCGCCGCCATCGAACTCCGCCGACGAGGTGTACGGGTCCGGATCGTCGATCCGCTCCTCGAGCCTCCCCAGTACGCGAAAGCCGTTGGTATTCAGCCCCGCACGCTCGAGGTGTTCGAGGCCATGGGGGTGATCGAACCGATCCTGGACGCGGGCATGGAGATGCGCGGACAGTACGTGTTCGTCAACGGTGCCCAGGTGTCACGGATCGACCTGGTCACGCCGGCCGATGTGCCCTTCCGGTTCCACCTGTTGCCGCAGTACGCCACGGAACGCGTCCTGCGGGACCGGCTCACCGACCTCGACGCCCAGGTCGAGCGCGGCGTCCGTGTCTCGGCGTTCGTGCAGGACGACGACGGGGTGACGGTCGCCCTGACCGACGCGGCCGGCGCCGAGACCTCCGTTCGCGCGGCCTATCTGGTTGGCGCCGACGGTGCACACAGCACGGTCCGCAAGGGTCTGGGCCTGAGCTTCGAGGGCGGAGCCTTCGCCGAGCAGTACATGCTGGGTGACGTCGCCGTGGATTGGTCGATGCCCCGCGGCTACGCGATCCGCGCGATGCACCAGGCACCCGACGGCACGACCGACGATCTGCTCGTGTGCATTCCCCTGCCGGGACGGGGCCGGTACCGCATGTCGATGCTCGTACCCGACGAACTCGCGATCGGTCCGGCCGACGGTGGCGACGGTGTCGCCCACGGTTTCGAGGGCACCCGCACCCCCGAGCTGTCGCACATCCAGACCGTCGTCGACCGGTTGTCGCCCGAGCCCGCCACCGTGTCCGATCTGCGGTGGTCGTCGGTGTTCCGCATCAGCCACCGGATCGTCGACTCCTATGGCCGCGGAAGGGTGTTCGTGGCCGGGGATGCCGCACACATCCATCCGCCGACCGGCGCTCAGGGCATGAACACCGGTGTGCAGGACGCCCACAACCTTGCGTGGAAGTTGGCCCTCGCCGTCGCCGGTGATGCGGCTCCCGGCCTGCTCGACAGCTATGACCTGGAACGACGCCCGGTCGGCGAAGAGGTCGTCGGACGGACGGTCCGCGATGCGCGGGAGGGCATCGGCTCCGACTCCAGCGACGTGGAGTTCGTGACGCGTCGCGAAGCCCAACTGCTGATCTCGTATGCGGGCAGCCCGATCACCGCGGGTTCGACGGTCCCATCGGTGCCGGCCGCACCGCGGGCGGGTGAACGGGCCCCGGATGCCGCCGGACTCGGTCGTGATTCGGTGAATCATCCGCTCCGGCTGTACTCGTTGCTGAGCGGCGTCGACCACGCTCTCGTGTTGTACGCCGACGCCACCGCGGGCGCCGAGGACGTGGCCGTGCTCGAGAGCCTCGCCGCCGAGGTGACCACGGCGGCCCGCGGGCTCATGACCGTCCACGTGGTGGCCGCGCCGACCGCGCAGGTCGGCAGCACGGACCTGCCGCTTCTCCGCGACACCGAGAGCCGCTTCGTCGCCGGATACTGCCCGGACGGGTCGACGGCCTTCGTCATCCGTCCCGACGGCTATCTCGGTTACCGCGGGCCGCTGGCCGACACCGCTGCGGTCCTCTCCTACCTCCGGGCCACGTTCGCGTGAGCGTCTCAGCTCTCCGGGCCGCCGAGTGGCCCGGTCTCCCGACCGCCGAGCGGCACCGCCGGACCGCCACCGTAACCTCTCACCATGACGAAATGGGGGCGGGTAGAGCGTGTTCGCGCGCTGGCGAGCCGGGTGGAGGCATCGGCGCGACGCCGGGCGGGTGAGTCCTCTGTCGCTCGCGCGCTGGGTTCCGGCGAGGTCATCTACCTGATCGCACCGACCGGCTACCCCAACTACGGCGACGAGCTCATCGCGCGCACGTGGCTGCACCGCCTCGCACGTATCCGCCCCCAGGCGACCGTGATCCTGGACTGTCACAGTCCCGGATCGGCGAGCGCGCTGATGGGCGATGCGCACCCGAATCTGCGTGTCGTCGACACGCTGTGGCAACTCTCGACCTACGCCTCCGACACCGAACCCGTCGCCCCGTGGTCATGGGTCGGACGCGCGGTCCTCGATGCCGGCCTGGCGCCGCGTCTCACGGTCGGCATCGATCTGCTGCACTCGGCTACCACCATCCACCTGCTCGGTGGCGGATACGTGAACAGCGTGTGGCCGCACCACGTCTCGCTGCTCGTGGCGGCCGCGGCGGTCTCCCGCCGCTCAGGGGCAAAGCTCGTGGCCACCGGTCAGGGCCTGGTGCCGACGGTCGAGGAACCGGCGCGGACGGCGCTGCTCACGGCACTGGGTGCGTTCGACATCGTCGACGTGCGCGACACCGCATCGGCCCAGGCGCTCGAGGGTGCGGTCGGCGTGCGGCACTCCGGCGACGACGCCTGGCTCGCGCTGCACCGGCCGCAGCCGGCGGTCTACCGCGACGAAGCACCCGCCGAGACACCTGGGCAGGGCCGCGGCGTGGTGCTCTGCTTGCAGTCGGACCTCATCGAGAAGTTCGCCGGACCAACCGGTTCCGGCGCCGAAGCGCTCGCCGCATTCGTCCACGACACCCTCGACGCCTGGGAGGTCCCGGGATCGGCGGTCACCGTCGTCGAAGGAATCCCGGGTCACGACTACGAGGTGCCCTACCGTCTCGGCTCACGTCTCGACGGCGCGCGCATCATCACCTTCCGCGATGTCTGGTTCGACGGCCTGCCCGCCGGGCAGGGCAACACCTGGATCAGCACGCGTTTCCACCCGCATCTCATCGCGGCGGCGGCGGGAGACCCGGGTGTGGCGATCGTGCCGATGCCGGTCTACTACTCGACCAAGCATCGGTCTCTCGTCGAGGCCGGATCGGCCTGGAGCATCGTCGATTCCGGAGACACGATCCCCGACCGGCCCACCGCCGGCGGATTCGGCGCGGCGGACCGCGAACGCGCCATCGAGGCCAAGATCGCCACCGCACTCGCCATCTACCCGGTGGCTCCGCTCCTTGCGCACCGCGCCTGACACCCGGCAGCGCGAATTCTGCGCCGGATTGCCCGGGGAGCTGGCTGTTCCGGTCGTCGCGCGGAAGGATCGCAGGATGACCCGTCGCCCCGCGCGCCCCATTGTCCTGCGAATTCTGGTGTGCGGTGTGGCCGCGGTACTGGGCATCGCCGCCTGTTCGCCGTCCCAGACGGCTTCGGAGGGGTCGAGCGCCATCCCGACGTCGGTGTCCGCCGAGAGCGGCGCGGCCTTCCAACAGGTACTCGACGACCTTCGGTCCTCGGGAGGCTTCCCGGGCGTCATCGCTCGCGTCATCTCACCGGCGGGCATCTGGACCGGCACGGCCGGCACCGCAGTCGAGGGGCAGGACCGGCCGATCACCGCGTCGGATCACACCCGCATCGGGTCGCTCACCAAGACGATGACCGCATCGATCCTGCTCCAGCTCGTCCAGGACGGGCGCGTCTCCCTCGACGATCCGATCAGTAAGTACGTCCCCGAAGCTCCCAACGGGAACGCGACCGTTCGTCAGGTCGCGGACATGACCAGCGGCATCCCGTCGTACACCCTGTCCGACACCTTCACGCAGAGGTTCTTCGCCGATCCCGGATACGACTGGCCGCCAAACGAACTCGTGGACGCTGCGAAGTCGTTGCCGCCCGCCTTCGCACCCGGGGCGGGCTGGCAGTACTCGAACACGAACTACGTGATGTTGGGGCTCCTCATCGAAAGGGTGCTGCGCCAACCGATTCGCGACGCCTTCGACGAGCGGATCTTCCGACCGCTGGGCATGGAGGATTCATCGTGGCCGGGCGGGTCCGTCGCGATCCCGGACCCGCACGTCAACGGCGTGACCAGCCAGGGGCAGCCGACCGGCACGACGGTCGACTCCACGAACTGGAACCCGTCCTTCGCCTTCACCGCCGGCGCGGTGATCTCGACCCTCGACGATCTGCAGCGCTGGGGTGACGCCCTGTTCACCGGCCGGGGCGTGCTCGATCCGTCGACGCAGCAACTGCGACGGGACTCGATCCTGACGTCTCCCCCGCCGAACACCGCGACCGCCGGCTACGGCATCGGTATCGGCAACCGCGACGGCTGGTGGGGTCACGACGGCGATTTCCCGGGCTTCAACTCATCGCTGTTCCACGACTACGACTCGGATACGACGATCATCATCCTGGTCAACAGCGACAACGACATCACCGTCGACGGGAAGCAGGAGTCGCCGGTGTCGGCGATCCTCGCCGGTCTGATCTCCGCTCTGCCCTGAATCGCAGCGGCGTAGGGTCGTCGGCATGGCCAGAACCGTTGCGAAAGCCGATGCCGTCGACCGCGAAGCACTGCTGGAGTTCATCCGGCCACGCCACAAGATGATCCTCAGCACCGTCCGGTCCAGCGGCGGGCCACAGCTCTCCCCGGTCACGGGCGGCGTCGACGCGGAAGGGCGGATCGTGATCTCGACCTACCCCGGCCGCGCGAAGGCCGCGAACCTCCGCAGCACCCCTGTGGCGAGCGTCGTCGTGCTGTCCGACGAGTTCAACGGCGCCTGGGTCCAGGTCGACGGCGATGCCGAGGTCCTCGACATGCCGGACGCCGAGGATGCCCTTGTCGACTACTTCCGCAGCATCTCGGGAGAGCACCCCGACTGGGACGAGTACCGCGCCGCGATGCGTCTGCAGGGCAAGTCGCTGATCCGCATCACCCCGACCCACTGGGGGCCGATCGCCACCGGCGGCTTCCCCGCCGGGGTCGCCGCGAGGCTGGACGCGCAGGACGCCTGACAGGTAGTCGGTTTAGATGACACATATTTGTGTCATCTCAGGCATGCGCGCACACTGTGACGCATGGCACTCGATGCTCAGCTGACGTTCGCCGATCACATGGCGCGGTTCTGCGCACGCCGATACAGCTATCCACCGATGGTCGGACGAGTCCTCGGATATCTGGCGGTATGCGATCCGCCGGCCCCCACCATCGCCGAGCTGAGCGATGCCTTGCTCGCAAGCCGCTCGGCGATCACCAATGCCATCACGACGTTGGAGTCCGTGGGCCAGGTGAAGCGATCACGCGCAACCGGCGAACGGATGGACCGCATCTCGATCGACATCACCTCGGCCCGCGGTCTCGGCATGGACAACGCCGAGTACGAGGAACTGGGGGCGCTCGCCCGTGAGGGACTCGAGGTCCTCCGCGACGCTCCGCCGGAACGCCGCGCCGTCCTGAGCGAGATCGCGGCGTTCACCGAGTTCCTCACCAACCGCATACCGGCCCTGTACGCCGAGTGGCAGAAGGAACGCGAGGTGCTGATCGCAGCCGGCGAGATCCCGGCCTCCTCGACGGAAGGCCCACGGTCGTGACCCGCAGCGAGACCCCCGGCGCCGAGATGCTCATCCGCGGACTGACGAAAAGCTATGGCGACCACCAGGTTCTGAACGGCATCGATCTGACCGTCCCGGCCGGTTCGGTGACCGCCCTGCTGGGACCCAACGGTTCGGGTAAGACGACGACGGTGAGCATCGCCTCGACGTTGTTTGCGGCGGACTCCGGCAGTGTGACCATCGACGGCCACGACACCGTGACCGCAGCCCGGGCGGTGCGATCGATCATCGGCGTCACCGGCCAGTACGTCGCCATCGACGATCTGTTCACCGGCCGAGAGAACCTGACCCTCATGGCAGATCTCCGGCATCTGGGACGTGTCGCCGGCCGGCGGCGAGCCGAGGAACTGCTCAGCCAGTTCGACCTCACCGGCGCCGCGGATCGGGCGGTGTCGACCTACTCGGGCGGCATGCGACGCCGCCTCGATCTCGCGATGACCCTCGTCTCCACCCCGCGCGTCATCTTCCTCGACGAGCCGACGACCGGGCTCGACCCGCGAAGCCGACGGGTGTTGTGGGACATCATCACCGGCCTTGCCGCGGGCGGGGTCACGATCTTCCTCACCACCCAGTACCTGGAGGAGGCAGACCAGCTCGCCGATCGCATCGCCGTGCTCGATCACGGTCACATTGTCGCCGAGGGCACCGCCGCGGAGCTGAAGAAGCGGGTGCACGATTCCGAGGTGCGGCTGGCGTTCGCCGACGACCATGCCTTCGACTCGGCCCGGCGACTCCTCCCGTCCGCGCGGCCGATTCTCGAGTCGCGGCGGCTCGACATCGCCACCGACGACACGGTTTCCACCATCCGCACCACGCTGAATCTGTTCGACGCCGCGGGCGTCGAGGTCGCTGACGTCCATGTCCACACCCCCACCCTCGACGACGTCTTCTTCGCCCTCACCGGCTCGCCGGCCGAGGACCCCGTCGAAACCGACACCGATGCATCGGGCGCCGCGTGATGAGCACACTCACCTATGCCGTGTCCGACTCCCGGGTCATGTTGCGCCGCAACCTCCGACGCCTCGTCAAGTATCCGTCGCTGACCATCATGCTCGTCGGCCTGCCGGTGGTGTTCCTGCTGCTGTTCGTCTTCGTCTTCGGCGGGCAGCTCGGCGCCGGGATGACCACGTCCGGCGGGGCCACGGGGCGCGCCGCGTACCTCGATTACGTCGTCCCCGGAATCATCCTGGTGACGATCGCGTCAGCCGTGCAGGGCTCGGCGATCGTCGTCGCGATGGACATGACCTCGGGAATCATCAACCGCTTCCGCACCATGGACATCGGACGGTCGTCGGTACTCGTCGGCCATGTCCTGGCCAGCCTCATCCAGGCGCTGTTCAGCATCGCAGTCGTTCTCGCGGTGGCGATCGCCCTCGGCTTCCGTCCCACCGTCGACCCACCCGGATGGCTTGGCGCACTGGGAATCACCGTGGTGTTCTCGATCGCCCTGATCTGGCTCGCGATCTACCTCGGCCTCGCCGCGGACACCGTCGAGACCGCCAGCAACTCGCCGATGTTCTTGACGATCATGCCGTTCCTCAGCACGGGTTTCGTTCCCGCCGACTCGTTGCCCGTCGGGGTCAAGCAGTTCGCCCAATACCAGCCGTTCACCCCGGTGATCGAGGTCCTCCGCGGAGCCCTCACCGCCGCAACGGTTTCCACGAGCAGCGTGATCGCCGCGATCGCCTGGAGCCTGGGGATCGGCGTGGTGTCGTACGGACTCGCGCTCCGCACGTACGAACGTCGGGCGGTCACCTCGTGACCGCCGGCCGACCGAGTGGATTCAGCAGTAGGGGTCGGTGACCTCACGCAGACGAATCAACGACTTCTCCAGAGCAGCGAAGTCGTCGGCGCCGAGGTGATCGCGCCACTCCTGTTCGATGGCCTCGACCTCCTGCGCCGCGATCTCACACAGCTCGACGCCACGGTCGCTGAGAGTCACCAGCCGGGCCCGGCGGTCCGACGGGTCGGGGACGCGGACGAGGTATCCCGCGGCTTCGAGTTGGTCGACGATGCCGCCGGCGGTCTGCTTGGTGACACCCGCCTGCTCGGCGAGGTCGGTCAGCCGCATCGGCTCGGGCGCGAGCCGTTGCACCACGCGACTCTGCGCGAGGGTGATGTCGTCGGCCCCGGCGGCGGCGAGCCGTGCGATGACCCGCCGTTCGATGGACCGGTGGGCCACGAACATCAGGACGCCCAGGGCCGGTCGTTCGTCGGTCACACCGTTGACCTTAGTACGGATTCCTGACTAATATGGTCAGGTATCCTGACCACTTCGGAACGGGAGCCCGTCATGGACAGTGACACCCTGTGGAAGCACATCGACGAGCAGCGGATCGACCTCGCCACACTGATCGAATCCCTGTCCGAAGAACAACTCGCGACGCCGTCGCTCTGCGCCGGATGGACGGTCCGCGACGTCGCAGTGCATCTCACCCAGTCACACGCGGGCGCCCGCCAGGTCATCCCGGCAGCCGTTCGGTACGGCTTCCGGTTCAACACGATGATCCGCGAGATGGCCGTCCGCGATCAGACACCACCGCCCGAGGCCGCGGACAAACTCCGCGCGATGGTCGGCTCACGACGTCACCCGTTCGCGACCAACGAGCGGGCGCCCCTCATCGATTCCCTCCTCCACGGCCAGGACATCGCCGTTCCGCTCGGGATCGATCGTCCGATGCCGGTCGACGCCGCCGCGGCCGCGGCACAGGAGATCTGGGATGTCGTCTTCCCGTTTTTCGCCCGACGCCGCAACCGCGGGCTCCGGTTCGAGGCCACCGACGTCGACTTCGCAGCCGGGTCGGGTCAGGTCGTCGAGGCACCGATCCGCGACATCCTGATGTGCTTCAGCGGGCGCGTCCCGGCGAGCGCACTTCAGCCGTCCGACGGTTCGGACTCCGGTTCGCGCGCGGGCTGACTCCAGCTCGCCAGGATCGCGATCGCCTGGCGGGACGTCGATCCCGGCTCGGTCGTGTAGATGTACAGGGCCTGTTCGTTGTCTCCGGGCAACTCGAAGGTCTCGAAAGCGACAGTGAGGTCGCCGACGATCGGGTGGACAAGTCGCTTCGAACCGAACGTCCGCTGGTGGACCTGGTGTTCCGACCACCACTGCCGGAACTCCGGACTCGACACCGACAGCTCCCCGACCAGTTCGATGAGGTCGCGATCCTCCGGGGCGCGTCCGGCCTCGAGCCGGAGTGCCTCTACTGCGTTGCGGGCCTGCACCTCCCAGTCCACGAAGAGGTTGCGCGCGTCGTCGGACAGCAGCATCCAGCGGGCGTAGTTCCGTTCGCGTCCGGGCATGCGCTCGAAGTCGGCGAACAACGCACACGCCATCCGGTTGGCCCCCAGGATCTCGGTCCGGCGGCCGAGGACCAGCGCGGGATGCGCGTCGAGCGAATCGAGCAACCGGCGCAGTCCGGGTCGCACGCGCTGCACCGCAGAGCGCGAGCGTGCGGCGGTGCGCGGAGCCCGAGTCACCGAGACGAGGTCGTGCAGGTGGGTGTGGCCCACGTCGTCGAGTCCGAGGGCACGCGCGATCGCATCGATGACCTGCGTCGACGGGACGATGCGCCGGCCCTGCTCCAGGCGCGTGTAGTAGTCGGTGGACACCCCGGCGAGCACGGCCACCTCTTCGCGTCGCAGTCCCCTGACGCGGCGAACCCGCCCGTCGTCGGGGAGGCCTGCCTCCTGCGGATCGCGCGCGGCCCGAGCACGGCGGAGGAAGTCCGCGAGTTCTCGATTCAGATCGGCCATGACCACCATCATGCGCGCCATCCGCGGGCCGTGCCTGGGTCTTTCAGTCCTAGGTTGTCCAGCCCTGGGTTCGCGGTGGTCAGTTATGGCGTCCCACAGTGTCTTTCGCGGCGCCATTCTGGTGTCACCGGCTCGAGAGACGAGCCGGGACACACAGGAGGCAATCATGAGCTACCCCACCGATCGTCCGGCCACCTGGTTCGTCACCGGCGCCTCGCGCGGCCTCGGCCTGGAGCTGGTCACGCAACTGCTGCAGCGCGGTGAGAACGTCGCCGCCACCACACGCTCGACGGATCGACTGACCGAGGCCCTCACCGGCATCGACACGAGTCGCTTTCTCCCCCTGCAGGTGTCGCTCGCCGACGAAGCCGAGGTCGCCGCTGCGGTCGCGGCGACGCAGGATCGGTTCGGCCGCATCGACGTGGTGGTCAACAATGCGGGCTACGGCTTCCTCGCCGCAGTCGAGGAGGTCACCGACGCCGAGGCCCGCGACATGTTCGACGTCCAGATCTTCGGGGTCTGGAACGTGCTGCGGGCAACGCTCCCTCACATGCGGGCACGCCGCGGTGGCCACATCATCAACGTGTCGTCGATCCTCGGCCTGACCACGTTTCCCGGTTGGGGCCTGTACAGCTCAGGCAAGTTCGCACTGGAGGGCCTCACCGAGTCGCTGGCCGCCGAGGTCGCCGACTTCGACATCGCCGTCAACCTGATCGAACCCGGGTACCTGCGGACCGACTTCCTGCGTCCCACCTCGCTCGGGCTGCCCGCGTCCACGGTCGACGCCTACCCCTCCATCCGCGAGATGACCCGGGCACACCAGGCCATGCCGGGCACCCAGTTGGGCGATCCGGTCCGCGCCGCGGCGGCCATCATCACCGTCGCCGTGGAGGGCCACGCGCCGCTGCACCAGCTCCTGGGGTCGGACTCGCTCGAGTTCGCCGACGCCCGGCTGAACACCCTCCGGGCAGAGTTCGACGCCGCGAAGGACCTCGCGGTGACCTCGGATCACCAGAACTGAGTCCATCTGACTTCGTTTCGGTGATGCGACCTCGACCGAGGACGCATCACCGAAATGGGTCTGCCGGTGAGCAGACGTGATGATCAGCTCGCCAAGGCGTACTCCCACACGTCGGCTCTGCGGTTGTAGGCGACCCGGATGATGACACCGGGATCGAGTTGTGCGGCCAGCACCAGGGTCGGCACCAAGAGCTCGAGGGCGTATGCCGCAACCGGGTCCGCCGGCTCCTCGGGCACGACATCGGACCTGAGCAGATCGGCCCATCCTGCGGACTCCAGATATCCGAAGGCGGCCGCCACCAGATCCTCGACGGTCAGGTCGAGGTCGCGGACCATGATCGTCGTGGTGGCCTGGTGAGTGTTGAGCCCGCCGAACGCGCGGTCGCATCCGCAGGTCCGGGAATCGCACACCACCGACGGCAGCACGATCTCGCCCTCGACGGCGTGGCAGAAGTCATCCTCTCGGGTGGCACCGGAGGAGGTGGCGGTGAGGACTTTCATGAGCGACTCCCGTGTGTCGATTCACCTCGCAGAACACGAGGCCCACGCCGCCCGGCGTGGTGCGATCCACTGTGACGACGGACCCCGACGAGAAGCGTCGTGGCCGACGACGCCATCCACAGCCCGGCGGCATCCACAGGCGCCGGGGCTACCCCGCCAGCACAGGTCCGAGTCGTCGGGCGAGGTCGCCGAGTCCGTGGGATGACGACGAGACCCTGCGACGACGCGATCCTTGGAGAAGTTCTCGATGTCATGGGTTTCCGGGTGGAGTGGGGCCTGAAATCGTCGTAGCGCATCGAAACACTCACGGCGACGCCGGGATGAGGCGTCCGCCGCTGAGGAGGTCGACGGAGTCTCTACGGTGGTTCACCGCGCTGCGCCGGACAGCTGGTGTCATCGGCGAAACCGAACGCCACGCGGCGAATCATCGCGCACGAAAGTTGAACCAGGTCGGTACCGCTGGCGTCGCGTCTATAGTCGGGGTTCACACGGACTCGACCGAATGGATCACCATGTCGACAACAGTCGCCGAGAGGATCGTCGAAGAGCTCGAACGTTCCGGAGTGCAGCGTGTGTACGGACTTCCGGGCGATTCCCTCAACGGGCTCACCGACGCTCTGCGCACCACCGAGGCCATCACCTGGCAGCACGTCCGCCACGAGGAAGCCGCTGCTTTCGCTGCCTCCGCCGAGGCTGCTCTCACCGGCGAGCTCGCGGTCTGCGTGGGCAGTTGCGGTCCCGGCAATCTCCACCTGATCAACGGGCTTTTCGACGCCCATCGCAGCCGCGTCCCGGTGCTCGCGATCGCGGCCCACATCCCCGGACCCGAGATCGGCAGCGGTTACTTCCAGGAGACCCACCCCGAACAGCTATTCCGTGAATGCAGTGCCTTCTGCGAGATGGTGAGCACCCCCGACCAGATGCCGCGACTGCTCGACGTGGCGTTGCGGACCGCGGTGGAGCGACGCGACGTGGCAGTGCTCGTGATCCCCGGCGAGCTGTTCCTCAAACCGTGCCCCAAACGCCGTGCGGGAGCCCCGATCCGGCACGTGCCGCGCGTCGTGCGGCCCACCGATGCCGACCTGGCCCGCACCGCGGACACGCTCAACGCTGCCCAGCGCGTCACCATCCTTGCCGGTGCCGGCGTGCAGGGCGCCCACAATGAGGTCGTCGGGCTGGCCCGCGCGCTACAGGCCCCGATCGTGCATGCGTTGCGGGGCAAGGAATTCATCGAGTACGACAACCCGTACGACGTGGGAATGACCGGGCTGCTGGGCTTTTCGTCGGGCTATCGCGCGATCGAGAAGTGCGACACCCTGCTGATGCTGGGCACCGACTTCCCGTATCAGCAGTTCTACCCGTCCAAGGCGACCATCATCCAGGTCGACATCCGCGGCGAACAGATCGGACGTCGCTGCCCGGTCGACGTACCGCTGGTCGGCGACGTCGGCGACACCGTGCGCGCGCTGCTCCCGCTGATCTCGACCGGCCGCGACCCAGAACACCTGACGACGTCGCTCGCCCACTACACCAAGGCACGTCGGCGTCTGGACGAACTGGCCGACAACGACCGTAACCGGGCACCCATCCACCCCCAGTACCTCACCCGGCTGATCAGCGAGAAAGCCAGTGCAGACGCCGTGTTCATCCCCGACGTCGGCTCTCCGGTCGTGTGGGCGGCGCGGTATCTGGTGATGAACGGCGCCCGCCGCCTGATCGGTTCGTTCACCCATGGGTCGATGGCGAATGCGGTCTCGCAGGCCATCGGCGCGCAAACCGCCTTTCCGGGGCGCCAGATCATCGCACTCGCCGGCGACGGCGGACTCGCGATGCTTCTGGGCGAGCTTCTGACCATCACCCAGAACAAACTGCCGGTGAAGATCGTCGTCTACAACAACTCCTCGCTGAACTTCGTCGAGGTGGAGATGAAGGCGGCCGGGTTCGTCAACTACGGGACCGATCTGGAGAACCCCGATTTCGCGAAACTCGCCGAGGCCGTCGGAATCCGTGGACGCAAGGTCGAGCAGCCCGACGATCTCGCCGGTGCCATCGACGAGTTCCTGGCTCACGACGGCCCGGCGCTGCTCGACGTGACGACGGCCCGACAGGAATTGTCGATCCCGCCGACCATCACCGCCGCGCAGGCCAAGGGATTCACCCTCTACGCCCTGCGCACCGTGTTGTCAGGCCGGGGCGACGAGCTGGTCGATCTCGCCGAGACCAACGTGTTCCGGCGCCTGTTCGACTGACCGCCACCGGTTCTCATTTCCGGTAGGCAGTGTTCAGCAACACCGATGCGATGGCGAGTTCGGCGGGTGACGCCTCCTGCAGATCGATGACCTGCCGTAGTTGTGGGCGTGGTGCATCGACGGACAACGGTTCGGGTTGTCCGTGGATCTCGTCACGAATGTCGGTGAGGACTTCGTTGAACCGTCGGGCCATGTCGGGCCGCCGGTTGATGCGTTCGGGGTTGGGTGGCGCCCCTGGTTCGGCGTTCAACTGCCAAGAACATCTGCCTTCGTCGGACCCGTCGGCGATCATCCGGGTCGAGTATTGACCGGGTTGATCACCGACCATGTGGTGGTGGCGGGTGCAGGCCGGAGTGAGGTTGTCGATGTCGGTGAATCCGCCATCACCCCAATCGGTGTGGGCGTGATGCATTTCCACGTGTGCGGTGGGCATGTCGCAGTCCGGGCTGGAGCACATCTCGCCGTCCGGTCTGGCGAACGAGACGAGCCGCTGTTCCATGGTGCCGAGTCGTTTGCCGCGTCCGAAGTACAGCGGGACCGCTGTGGCGTCTTTGAACACCGCCAACCAGGGCTGCACGTCGGCTCCGATGGCGATGAGGTCTGCGATGGGGATGAGGGTGCCGTCGGCGCTGGTGGCGAACCCGGTTTCGCGGATGAGGTCGGCGAGCTCGGCTTTGGCGATCAGCTGGACCGGCAGCCCTCGGTGGGTCTTGCCGAGCATTCCGTCGTCGAACACCGCTTCCAGCAGTGCGTTGAGGGCGTCGTGATTGCGCTGTGCGGGGGTGCGGTGGTCGCGGTCGGCTGCTGCTGCGACCACCTCGGGGTCGGCGTCCTCGATCGAACCGCACGGCGATTCAGGATCGGTGGGGTTGTTCATGCCCGGTCGGGCCCAGACTGCCAGAAAAGTCATGACCCGCGCCCTCGCCAGAGGGGTGAGGTTGGCGATGAGTTTGGAGGTCCCGTCGGCGCGTTGCCGGTTCACCTGCAGGTTACGGCGGCGTGCGCGGTCGTCGTGGTCGGTGAGGGTTCCGTCGGGGTCGAGGTGTGCCAGCAGGCGGGCCCCGACCTGACCGATCTCAGCAGGTGTGAGCGTGGCGGCGTATTCGGCGAGGGTTTGTTCGGCGGCGGCGCGCACATCGTGTGGGACGGCATGTGGGATCTGGTCCACGACGTCCATCACCGCATGAACGTGGGCAGACCCCACCCGGCCGTCGGCCAACTCTCGGGCAAGCGTGGGCAGTTCGGGTTCGAGTGGTTGTCCGGTGGTGAGGTCGGTGTAGGTGGCGGTGGCTTTCACCTCGGCGTGGCGTCGGCCGGGGAAGGCGATCCGCAGGCGGTGTTGCATGTATTGAATGATGCTGCGGTGACCGGTCTTTCGGGCAATGTTGCGGTTCTCGACCTCGACGATCTGCTGGTTGCCGGCGTAAGCCAGGCGGGCGATCAGACGCTCGTTCTCGGCGGCCACCTGGCCGACCTCGACATCCGACAATCGCGAGAGGTCAGCATTCTGCAACCGGTCGGCGAGGGCGTGCATCTGCTCGATGATCACGACCGCGTCAGAGGGTGCCGGGTCGGCGGCGTCGACAGTTGCGGCAACGGCCACGACGGTCACCCCCAATTCCGTGGTTCGAATGCATGTTCGATGTTACCCACGAATCCGTCGTCGCGCAGGAAAGCTCCACAGGGCCTCACCAGGAGATCACCGGCACATCAATGTGTTGTTCCGGACGCGATTGCCAATCTCTCGAGCGCCTGCTCGATGTGGCCCGACCAGTTCTGCGCAGCAACACGATTCACCGCCGACTCCCCGGCGAATGCGCTCGAGATGACCACGTCGGGAGTGAGAGTCGCCAGCAGATGCAGGCTCTCCGCGAGGGTATTTGCGTTGCTGAACGGGAGGTATCCGGCGGTCCATTCCCCGGATGCGCTCAGATACAGGGTGTCCCCGGTGAACAGATACCGCAGGCCGTCGTCGCCGGGCACCAGGTAGCAGGTGCTGCCGGGCGTGTGCCCCGGCGTCGGGATCACCTCGACCCCGTTGTCGTCGACGTACCGTTCCGCGATCGCGATGTCCACGCGTGCGAACTGACCGATCCGCTCGATCTCGGGCGCTGGGGCGTGCAGCGTCACCCCGAACCGGTCTTCGATACAACCGAGGATCGGGCCGGCCTCATCGTGATGGGACAGGTACTGGTCGTCGACACCGCCCAACTTCGCCAGGTCGTCGAACTCGGCGTCCGACGCCATCGAGTAGAACAGCGCGTTGCGCCCGGACGTCCACAGATAGGCATGGGTGGTGAGGCCGGGGAACGGGTTGTCGGTGGTTGTCTCCCAGAGGTCGGGTAGCACCTGGCGCATTGGATCTCCTCGTTGGGCGGTGACGACTACGTCCTCACCGTGCAACCTCAAGTGAACTTCAGGTCAAGGGCGGGCGTGCGCGGCGCAACCTCGGAGTGATACACATGGAACGATTCGTCTCAATAGTTGGGGGTTCCCGTGTCCGCAATGCTGCCGAGTCGCCCGACCGACGACGCTCCCGGCTTCCCGAGTGCGGTCACCTACGACGCCGCGATGTCGAACCGGACGCTCCGCCGTGCGCGGGCCCTGGTCCGTAGAGTCACCGGCAAGGACCTCTACCCCGAGCCCGAACAGCTGCGCACCTTCGCCGAGGACATGTTCCGCACCGACCCGGTGGCCGAGCGGTTCGTCGACGAGGTCTACGGCACGCTCGGCCCCGAAGCCGCACGCACACTGCTGGACAAGGCCCTGACCGATGGCCTCCACAGCGTCGAGAACCCGCCGCCCGCACTCGTCGAACTGTTCGAGGAGTTCGAGACCGTTCCCGACTGGGTCGATCCGCAGCTCATCGCCGAGGGCGAGGCGATCTGGCGCCGCTGGGGCACCGGCCTGTTCAGTGTCGCCGGCGGGATCACGCTCGAGATGTACACCGAGGCCGCGGTCGCCAAACCGCTGTCGCTGGCGGGCGGGTACGCCGGCGACAACGCGCTGCGCCGCTTCCTGGAGACGGCCCGGTTCTGGATCGACGTCTCACAGCCCGGCGCGCTGCTGACCCCGGGATCGGCCGGCCGGGCGACGGCGATGCGGGTCCGCGTAATGCATGTGTGGGTTCGACGCACCTCGCGAAGCACCCCGAATGGGACGTCGAACGGTGGGGTGAGCCGATCAGCCAGTCGTATCAGTTGCTGACCCTGCTCGGCGGCAGCGTCGTCCCGGCGTCGGCGCTGTGGCTGACCGGGGTCCAGACCACACCGCGGGAGATCCGGGTGCTGCTGCATTACCAGCGCTACCTCGGACATCTCCTCGGCGTGCGAACCCAGTGGTTCCCCGAGACCATCGCCGACTCGCTGCGACTCCTGGCGTTCGTCAACACCACCCGCAGCTTCGACGCGGGCGCCGACGGCGCCGAACTCATCGAGTCTTTCCCGGCCGCGTTCGCCAACGAGAGCTCGACAGGCCTCGAGCGGATCCGCGGCAGGTACAACGCCATGATGTATGCCGCCTACTCGACGATCTACATGATGCCGACGACGCGCTTCCGCTACGACATGCCCAACCCGATCCCGGGCCTCGCGCTGATCCTGCTGCGGTTGCCGGCCGTGACACTCGTCGAGACCGTGCGCCGGATCTCCCCGAGGTTCCGCCGGCTGCACGAGAAGGTGATGTGCCTGCACCGGGAGAACTGGCACGGCTGGCAGTCCTCGGGACGCCCCGCGGAGTTCGCGCACGGCAAGGGGCTGCGACGCTGACCCCCACCCGACATGGTCGAGTACGTGACAGGACTCCTACCACGGTTTTGCCAGTGGAACCCGCACGATTAGCGTTGTCGAAATGACCCAACCCCCGATCACGGAACCGACGGCAGCCGGCGAGGCGCCCGACCTCGAGACGCGCGTCGGCCACTATTACGTCCTCGACGGCTCCTACGAGGTGGGACGCGAGAAGGTCCGCGAATACGCCCGTGCGGTGCAGGACTACCACCCCGCCCACTGGGAGCCCGAAGCCGCTGCCGCACTTGGGTATTCGGGACTCGTCGCGCCGTTGACCTTCACCTCCATCCCGGCGATGGCGGCCAACCGCGAGTTGTTCGAGTCCGTCATCGTGGGCTACGACACCTATGTTCAGACCGAGCAGGCCTTCGAACAGCACCGGCCGATCGTCGCCGGCGACGAGCTCGTCACCGACGTCGAACTGTCGAACGTGCGCAAGGTCGCGGGCCGCGAACTGATCACGGTGACCAACACCATGACCGACGCCGCGGGCGAGAAGGTGCACACGATGCACACCACTGTGGTGGGCGTGACGGCTGAAGAGGTCGATCCGGGTCTCAGCGCCGCGGTGCGGAGGGTGATGATGCACGACGTCAACATCTTCAGTCACGAGGACACCCACCACCTGTACGAGAAGACCGTCCGCCCCGAGGGTGAGATCCGCGTCGCCGACGGCACGACCCGCCCGTCCGGTGCACGCTCGTTCGACGAGCTGTCGGTCGGCGACGAACTTCCGATTCACAACGCTCGCATCTCCCGCGGCGACCTCGTCAACTACGGTGGCGTCGCCGGCGACGCCAACCCCATCCACTGGGACGAGACGTCCGCCAAGCTCGCCGGCCTGCCCGACGTCATCGCACACGGAATGTTCACCATGGGTCTCGGGGCGGCCTTCGTCGCCTCGTGGTCCGGCGACCCGGGCGCGGTGACCCGATACTCGGTCCGGCTGTCGCAGACGGTTCCCGTGTCGGCCGTCGACGGCGGCGAAATCGAGTTCAGCGGACGCATCAAGTCGCTCGACCCGGAGACCCGCACCGGGGTCGTCATCATCGTCGCGAAGTCGGGTGGCCGAAAGGTGTTCGGCCTCGCGACCATGAACATCCGCTTCTCCTGACGCCGGTTCCGCCGCTCATCGGAACGCGCTAGTATCTGCATATGAATGCAGATAAGCATTCACCGAACGCCCACCCTCCCATCGCGGAGGACCAGGTGCGATTGGTGGTCGAGGTCTTCCGGATGCTTGCCGATCCGACCCGTATCCAACTGTTATGGGCGCTGGCCGACACCGAGATGTCGGTCAGCGAACTCGCAGAAGTGGTCGGCAAGCCCGGGCCTTCGGTGTCACAGCACCTCGCCAAGCTCCGGATGGCGCGGCTCGTCCGGACCCGACGCGCCGGGACCACCATCCACTACTCCCTCGAGAACGAGCACGTCCGACGGCTCGTCACCGATGCGGTCTTCAACGCCGAGCACGCCGGGCCGGGTGTGCCGACGCACCATCGTGGCGACGCCGCTCTGCGCGCCGTCGATCAGGACACCGAGCGGGAGGCCTGAGCGATGACGCATCTTCGCCGTGAACACGATTCACACGATCACTCGCATGACCATGCCCACGGCCATTCGCACGACCACGGCCACTCGCACGACCACGGCCACTCGCACCGCCGCGGACTCGCCGGAGTCGTACGCGAGATCTTCGCACCGCATTCACACGACGCGGCCGACAGTCTCGACTCCGCGCTCGAGTCGTCGCGAGCGGGCATCCGGGCCGTGAAGATCAGCCTGGTCGTCCTGGCCGTCACCGCGGTGGCGCAGGCCGGGATCGTCGCCGTGTCGGGCTCGATAGCACTGGCCGCCGACACGATCCACAACTTCTCGGATGCCCTCACCGCGGTTCCGCTCTGGGTCGCCTTCGCAATGGGCACCCGGCGTGCCACTCGCCGCTACACCTACGGGTTCGGGCGCGTCGAAGATCTGGCCGGATTGTTCGTCATCGCGATGATCGCGTTGTCCGCGATCATCGCCGGGTACGAAGCCGTGGGAAGGCTTCTGGATCCCCGCCCCATCGAGCACGTCGGGTGGGTGGCGCTGGCCGGGCTCGTCGGCTTCATCGGCAACGAGTGGGTGGCGCTGTACCGCATTCGGGTCGGCAGACGAATCGGGTCGGCCGCCCTCGTCGCCGACGGACTCCACGCGCGCACAGACGGTTTCACATCCCTCGCGGTGTTGCTCAGCGCAGCCGGCGCGGCTGCCGGGATCCCACTCGCTGATCCGATCATCGGCCTGGTGATCACGGTGGCCATCCTCGCGGTCCTGCGCACCGCGGTCCGCGACATCTTCCGTCGCCTTCTCGACGGCGTGGACCCGTCGCTCGTCGAGATCGCCGAGCAGACCCTCGCCGAGCATCCGGGAGTGCTCGCCGTCCGCAGTATCCGCATGCGCTGGATCGGCCACCGCCTTCATGCCGACGCCGAACTCGACGTCGATCCGAATCTACGGCTGACCGAGGCGCACTCCATCGCGCACGACGCCGAACACGAACTGACCCACGCCGTTCCGAAACTCGCCGGCGCTCTGATCCATGCTTATCCCGCACACGACGATCATGAGACCGCGGTCAGTACTCACCCTTGATGACGAAGTACGACCCGCGGATGGTGCCGGCAAGTTTCGACTTCTGGCGCGCGAACTTGAACTTCGATTCGAGTTCCGCGGGTACGTCCATGCCGTCGGACAGCTTGAAGCCGACGGCGCGTTTGCCGGCCGGATCGATGCTGTACATGACGTTGACCGCGAGTCCCGACTCGTAGAACACGTATGACATGTGCAAGCCGTCGACCTCGAAGTCACTGACCTCGAGTGGACGGGAACCGATCGTGATGTCGCGTTCCTCGGCCAGGATGCGAGTGACCCGCTCGAGCACCGCGGGCGCCTCGTCAGCCGCCACGACAGTGAAGTCGTGCGCGTACTTCGTCTTGTAGTAACGGGATTCGTTGGCACGCAGACCGGCGAGAGCGCCGACCACCGGCGAGGACTCTAGGCCCTGCGTGGAGACGTTCTTGAAATCGACGACGTGTCCCATGCCCACTCCCGCTTCGCTGTCGCACACCTGGTGGCTACAACACTAGAGCCCCCGACGGGCGTCGGGGGCTCTGGTGCCTGCGGGCTGCAGAAGGCTCACTCCAGGATGAAGACCGGGATCTCTCGGTCGGTCTTGGTCTGATACTCGGCGTAGGGCGGGTACGCGGCGACCGCGAGCTCCCACCAGTGTGCGCGCTCGTCGCCGCTGATCTCACGCGCAGTCAGTTCCTTGACCTCGGTGCCGTCCTGCACGGTCACCGCAGGGTTGGCCTTGACGTTGAAGTACCAGGCCGGGTGCTCGGGGGCGCCACCTTTGGAGGCGACCATCGCGTACTTGCCGTTCTCCTCCACCCGCATCAGCGGGACGTAGCGCTTCTTGCCGGACTTCGCACCGGTGGTGGTGAACAGGACGATCGGGCGGTCCATGACCTGGACACCCTCGGTGGTGCCCTGTTCCAGGATCTTCTCGGTCTGCTCGCGGACCCAGCCTTCAGGACTCAATTCAGCGTTGGCACTCATGGGCTCGACAACGCCGCAGAGTCTGCGCTTGTTCCCGCGAGCACGGCCCCGGATACCGCCATGAATGTTGGGGTGGCCGGTTACCGTGGGTCGCACGCTCGCGAAGGGCAGACTCATGACCTCACCTCGGGTAGACCGCGACCCCACGTCGACGGCCACCGTCTCGACTCCGGTCGGCCCGATCACTATCACCGGCAACGGACGAGCGATCGTTCGTGTCGCCTGGCGGGAGATACCCGGGCCAGCAGATGGGGCACCGACGGAACCACTCCTCGTCGAGGCGGTCGGTCAGCTTCACGCCTACTTCGACGGCTCGTTGACCACGTTCGATCTCCCGATCGATCTCTCCCGAGTTTCCGGAGCGGCCTGTGCGGTCCTGAACGCCCTCCACCATGACGTCCCGTATGGCGCAACCGTCACCTACGGGCAGCTCGCCACGATGAGTGGCGCCGGCATCCCGGCACGCAGCGTCGGCTCGATCATGGGCGTCAACCCGGCTCCCCTGCTGATCCCGTGCCATCGCGTCGTCGCAGGCGACGGCCTGGGCGGATTCTCCGGCGGGCGTCCCGGGGAGGGTCTGGCGACCAAACGGTGGCTTCTCGAGTTCGAAGGTGCGCTCCCTCCGACGTTGTTCTGATCCGGACGCCGCCCTCTCTCGATGAGCCCTTGACTTCGGCACCACCCCCGAGGTGGGGAGTTTCCGCCCGGAGTGCGGCGACGGGGAGGTTCAGGCGATGAGCTCCCCGGTGCCGATCGTCGGAACCGCAGCGAGCAGTTCACGCGTGTAGGGATGCTCCGGGCTACCGAAAACGCGATCGGCCTCGCCGTATTCGACGACCTCTCCCCCACGCATCACCAGGATGTCGTCGGCGACGTGGTGGATGACGCCGAGATCGTGCGAGATGAAGACCAGCGAGACGCCGGTTTCCACCTGCAACATCGCGAGCAGGTCGAGGATACGGGCCTGGATCGAGACGTCGAGTGCCGACACCGGCTCGTCGCACACGATCACCGACGGTTCCGGCGCCAGTGCACGGGCGATGGCGACTCGCTGTCGCTGCCCGCCGGACAGGTGCAGCGGGTGACGCCGGCGGAACGCATCCGAGAGTCCGACGCTGTCGAGCAACTCGGAGATGCGGTCGTCGAGCGCTGTGCCGCGCAGGTTGCGCGACCGCAGGCTGTCGCGCAGGATGCGTTCGACGTTCCACCGGGGATCGAACGAGCTGAGCGGATCCTGGTAGATCACGGAGATCTGGTGACGGTTCGCGCGTCGTTCGGCATCGGACAGCGCACTCCACGGGCGCCCGTTCAGTTCGACGGTGCCCGAGTCCGGGTCGGTGAGCCCGAGGACCATGCGGGCGGTTGTCGTCTTACCCGACCCCGATTCGCCGACGATGCCGAGCGTCTTGCCGGGCGGGACGTCGAAACTGACGCCGCGCACTGCCGGCCGTGCCGTCTTGTCCTTGCCGTCGAACGACTTCCGGAGATCCCGGACACGTAGCGCCCGCGGCGCCTCGGCACTCGACGGCAGCAGGGTTTCCGGGAGCGTCTCACCGCTCGTCAGGAGCGTGCCCTTGGAGGTGCGCGACGGCACCGATGCCAGGAGGCTCTTCGTGTAGTCATGGGCGGGCTTGCGCAGCACGTCGTCGGTGGAGCCGTACTCGACGATCTCCCCGTGCCGCATCACCGCGACGCGATCGGCGAGACGCGCGACGACCGCGAGGTCGTGGGAGATGAGGATGACGCCGTTGCCCCGGGCCTTGGCCTCGCCGAGGACGTCGAGGATCTGGGCCTGCACGGTGGCGTCGAGGGCGGTGGTCGGTTCGTCCGCGATGAGCAGTCTCGGGTCCTGCGCGAGAGCCGATGCGATCAGCGCGCGCTGACGGAGACCACCGGAGAGCTCGTGTGGTCGCTGCGCCGCGCGGACACCGGGTTCGGGAACGCCGACCAGCGTCAGTAGTTCGACGACCTTCTCCTCGCGTTCGGCGCGTCGGCGCGGTGATCGATTCCAGAAGAGACCGCCGCCACGGGAGTCCGAATGGGCGGTCAGGGCCTCCCCGATCTCGCTGCCGACGGTGCGCAGCTGATCCAGCGACACCAGGGCGTCCTGGAGGACGAATCCGATGTCCCGGCCGCGCAGACGGCGCCAGTCCCGGCCCTTGTACCCGAGCAGCGACCGACCGTCGACAGCGATTGTCTCGGCGCTGATCCGGGCCCCCTCACCGGTGAGCCCGATGAGCGTGCGCGCGGTGACCGATTTACCCGACCCGGATTCGCCGACGATCGCGAGGCATTCCCCAGCGTTCACCGAGAACGAGACGCCCTTCACCACCTCGCGGCCGCCGAAGGACACGTGCAGATCACGGATCTCGGCGAGCGGGGTCGTCGAATCGTCGGTGTCGGCGACGCTTCGGTCCTCGCGGGGAGTCGCGACTACGGTCATCGGGTGGTTCCTTCCAGACGGGCGCCGAGGTGGCGTCCCACGGTGGTGAATGCCAGGGCGGTGATCACGATGACGAGGCCTGGGAAGATCTCGAGCCACCAGGCCACGGTTATATAGGTGCGTCCGGCGTCGAGCAGGGCTCCCCACTCGGGTGACGGGGGCGCAACGCCGAGACCGAGATAGGCCAACCCCGAGGCCCAGATGATCGCCTGACCGACACCCAATGTCGCGGTGACGATCATCGGCCGTAGCGCGTTGGGAGCTATGTGCTGCACAAGGATTCGCGTCCGCGAGTGCCCGAGCGCCGTCGCCGCCTCGATGTAGGCGGCATTCCGGACGGTCAGGACCTGGCCGCGGATGATGCGGGCATAACCCGGGGCGATACCGATCCCGATCGCGAAGATCAGCGTGTACGGGCCGGGGCCGAACACCGATGTCAGCAGGAGTCCGAGCAGGATCGTCGGGAAGGCGAACAGGACGTCGATCCAGCGATTGGCCAGAGCCTGCGCGACCCGCCCCGACAGGCCGGCCGTGATTCCCAGCACCACGGCGAGCACCAGTGCCACCGCCACCGCGCCGAGACCGATCGCGAGGGACTGCTTCGTGCCGAAGATGATGCGACTCAGCAGGTCTCGACCCGACAGGTCGGTACCGAACGGATGCGCCCACGTCGGCGGTGACAGCGTCGCATCGAGATCGATGGCGAGCGGGTCGTACGGAGCGATCAGCCCCGGCACGACCGCTGCCAGGAGCAGCAGGACGAGGAAGCCGAGCGCGGCGATCAAGGTGGGTGGAAGCGCCCACGGCCGGCGCGACGGCTCCGGGAGCGCGGTGACCGTGCTTCGTGAGGTCTTGATCGACGAGGTCTTGTGGGATGACGTCGAGTCAGACGACGCCGTGTCGGGTGCCGTCCCGGCGGACGGTTTCTGGATGGTCACGGGACCTCGATCCGGGGGTCGATGACGGTGTAGAGGAAGTCGACCAGCAGGTTGGCGACGGTGTAGATCGCGGCGACGAGCACGACGATGCCGCTGACCAGTGGGACGTCGCGCGAGCTGGCGGCTGCGACGAGGGTCTGTCCGATACCAGCGCGGGCGAACACGGTCTCGGCGATGACCGCACCCGAGAGCAGCGCACCCATGGCCCAACCGGAAACGGTGACAGCGGGAATGACCGAGTGTCGCAGGACATGTCGAGCACGAACCGCCAGGTCGCCGAGACCACGGCTCCGCGCGGTAAGAACGAACGGCTGGTCAAGTGCCCGGGCGAACTCGTCGCGAGCGATGCTGCCCAGGAATCCGGCCAGCGGTATCGCCAGCGTGAGCACCGGCAGGACCAGTCCGCGCGACGAGTCACCACTCTCGACCGGGAACCAGGCGAGATTGATCGCGAAAACCACCAGCAGGATCGACCCCAGCCAGTACTGCGGCAGTCCGGCGCTCACGGTCTCGAGCAGGGCACCGAACGCTCCGCCCGGGCCGCGGCGGCCGGCAGTCAGCGTCGTGGTCACCAGGACCAGCAACCAGGCCACGATCAGGGCGCTGATGGTCAGCACGAGTGTGGGACCCAGCTGCGCGGCGATCACCTCGGTGACGGGTTCACTCAGCTGGTACGACGTCCCGAGGTCACCGCGCAGCAGACCCTGTAGGTAGTGCAGGTACTGCTGCCAGATCGAGTCGGTGAACCCGAACTGCTCGTTGACCGGCCCCAATTCGTCGGGGGTGCGCTCGCGACTCTCCCCGGACGACAGGTTCAGCAGCAGCGTCGCGCGGTCACCGGGTGCGAGCACCTGCAGGAGAAACGTGATCGTCGCAGCCGCCCACAGCACGAACACGGCCGAGCCGAGTTTGCCCAGCCACCGCAGCCACACCGCAGAACCCCCACGGCGTCGACTCCGGGCCGGATCGGTCGCCGACTCCGGGTCGATGATCCTCGTCTTGTCGACCTGAATGGTCATCGAACAAACCTCGCATCCGCGAACACCGGTTCACCTTGGGACTTCTCGACCCACACGTCGTGCAGCTTGGGGTTGGCCGCAATCGAGGTCGTCTGTGTGTACAGGCCGATCGACAGCGCCTGGTCGCCGATCAGCTTCTGGGCCTTGCTGTAGAACTCGCGCTGCTCCGCCGGGTCCGCCGAACTGTTGGCCTTCTCGATGAAGCCCTGCAGGATCGGGTCGTTGTAGTAGGCCGTGTTGTGCGGGTTGGGCGAATCCTCGAGACGCTGACGCCAGTTGATGTGGAGCAGCCCCGGGGTCGGACTCGTCCAATACCCGACGTAGGCGTCGTAGGTGGGTGCCTTTGCGTAGTTGCCGCCGAAGTACTCGCTCTGCGTCGCCGGGACGAGTTCGATGTCGAACCCGACGTCGCGCGCCTGGTAGGCGATGTTCTGCAGGATCGCCGCCCCCTCGGGTCCGACGATGGCGTCGGCCGCGTAGACGACACGTGCGATGAGACGTCGACCGTCCTTGGTGCGTATGCCGTCGGAGTCGCGCGCGGCCCAACCGGCCTGGTCGAGCAGCGCGTTCGCCTTGGCCGGATCACGGACGTAGGCGCCTGCGGCCGGGTCATAGTCGGGGGTGCTCTGGCTCAGCGCGCCGTTCGAGTTGAACGGCACGACACCGAGAAACGCGGTCTCCACGGCCTTTTCACGATCTGCCGAGTAGGCGAACGCCTGACGCACGCGGACGTCGTCGAACGGTGCGTGATCGACGTTGAGCGTGATCGCGTTTGGACGTCCCGGCGTCACATACTGCTTGGTCTGGAACCGCGTTGTCGCGTCGGCCCAGTTGATGGCCGGGACGTTGTAGATGAGATCGGACGATCCGCTGGTCAGCGAACCGTACCGCAGCACCGGGTCCTTGAGGAACTTCCAGATCACCTTGTCGACGTAGGCCGGCCCCTGGTGCTTCGCGTTGGCGGGCGCCGAGTTGTAGTCCGGGTTCCGCACAAAGGTGATGCTCCGGTTACGATCCCAGCGCTCGATGATGAACGGACCGGACCCGACGGGTTTCGAGCAGTTCTCCTTCTTCCCGCGCGCGAGAGCGGTCGGCGACTGAATCCCGAAGTACCCCTGGGTGAGAACCGTCAGCAGCGGACTGTACGGCCGCTTCAGATGCAGCGCGTAGGTATTGCGATCGAGAACCTCGCCGCCGGCGTAGTACTGTCCGATGTAGGCCATGACCGTTCCGTTGGGAGCGTCCGGATCGAGGTACTTGTCGAAGTTGGTCTTCACCGCGGCTGCGTCGAGATCGGTTCCATCGCTGAACTTCACATCGGGCTTGAGGCGGAAGGTGTAGGTCTTGCGGTCGGGAGAGATCTCCCACCTGGTCGCCAGCCACGGCACCGGTGTCCCGTTGTCGTCGAGCGAGACGAGGTTGTCGAGGTACTGCCGTGCGAGATAGGCGTTCTGGACCCAGCCGCCGTGGATGCACGGCGGTTCCTGCTCATGCCCGTATTCGATGACGCCGCCGTCGACGTAGTCACCGGCCGCCGCGGGCACGCCCGTCGACGTTCCGTCTCCGGTGGCCGGGCGCCCCCCGCACGCCGACAGCAGCGCAGCGGCCGACAGGCCGACTGCCAGTAGGGCTCGGGTCCGTCTGGACCGGACAGATCTGAACACGCCAGGTACTCCTCGATATCGAGAGTCGTGATTCGACAGTGATGGAAAGCAGAAGAACAAGCTCGGACCACGGGGGTCGGCGGGTCGGCGCCGATGTCGCGGCACGCTGAATCAGCAGTGATGACCCGCGGTCAGCTCGTACGGTAGCGATCGACGCCGTCGACGTCAGTCATTGGATTCACCCTGAGCACAAGGACGCACCGATCGAGGGGCGAAAGTACCGTCGTCCGGGTGTCAGAGCCAAAACCCTTGCGTTTCGCCGCATTTGTGATGAACACGACGTCCCACATCCTGCACGGGGCGTGGCGTGCCCCCGATGCGCGACAGACGGACTTCAACTCCCTCCAGCACTGGATCGACCTCGCAAAGACGTTGGAAGAGGCCAGATTCGATTTCATCTTCTTCGCTGACGTCGTCGGACTCTACGACGATTACCAGGGCGACTGGAAGAAGTTCGTCGACACCGGCCTGCAGATCCCGAGCAACGATCCGCTGGTTCTCGCCTCCGCGCTCGCATCACACACCGAGAACCTGGGCATCGCCATCACCAGTTCGATCCTGCAGGAACACCCCTTCGATTTCGCCCGCAAGATCTCCACGCTCGATCACGCCTCCAACGGACGCATCGCGTGGAACATCGTCACCAGCCTTTCCCAGAACGCCTGGCGCAACTTCGGATACGACGGCATCACCGCGCACGACGACCGCTACGCGTGGGCCGAGGAGTACGTCGATGTCGTCTACAAGCTCTGGGAGGGCAGTTGGGATGACGGTGCCCTCATCCAGGACAAGGTCCGTGGCATCCACGCCGATTTCGACAAGGTCCACAAGATCCATCACGTCGGCGACCGTTACCGCGTCGAGGGACCGCATCTGGTCGCACCGTCGCCGCAACGCACACCGGTGCTGTTCCAGGCCGGCTCGTCGCCCACGGGCCGTCGGTTCGCCGCACGGAATGCCGAGGCGCAGTTCATCGTGTCGCCCACACCGCAGGCGGCCAAGGGCCTCGTCGAAGACACCCGTCGTCTGGCCGCCGGGGCAGGTCGCGATCCGCAGGACATCCAATTCTTCCAGGGTCTTTCGTTCGTCATCGGGAGCACCGAGGAGGAGGCACGGCGGAAGGCAGCCGAGCTCGATGAGTACATCGACCCGAGCACGATCATCGCCCACTCGGCGGGTGGTCTCGGGTTCGATCTCGGGTTTTACGACCTCGACACCCCGATCGGCGAGATAAGGACCGAGGGCACGCAGAGCACGCTGCTGTGGCTGCGCGAGGCCGTGCCCGACCGTGAGCCGACCGTTCGCGACCTGGCCGAACTGCGCAGTCGCAGCGGACGCGTCGTCGGCACCCCGGAGCAGATCGCCGATCGCCTGGCGGAATGGCGAGACGCCGGTGTCGGCGGCATCAACGTCATCAACGCGACGATCCCGAACAGCTACATCGAGTTCGCGGAGCACGTCCTCCCGGTGCTGCGCGAACGCGGGCTGGCTCAACACGAGTACGCGCCGGGCACGAGCCGGCGCAAACTGACCGGTCGGGACACCCTTCCGGACACGCATCCCGCCGCGGCCTACCGTGGCGCGTTCGCCGGGAAGGTCGAGGTGCCTGCATGAGCGTCCTGACCCGCGTCATCTCCGATCGTTCGACGATCCTGTCCGAGATCGCGGCCGACGCCGCCGCGCGCGAACTGACCGGTATCGACCCGCATGCTCAGGTGCGACTCCTGAGTGAATCCGGTTACACCGCCCTGACTCTCGACGAAGTGTCCGGCCCCGGCGCCGGGGCTCCCGAGCTGTTCGAGTTCCTCATCGATCTCGCCCGTGCCGATCCGATCGTCGCCCACATCCTGCGCGCGCACTTCTGGTTCGTCGAGCAGATCCGCCGATTCCCCGACGGCCCCGTACGCGACCGCTGGGCCGCAGAGATCGCGGCGGGAAAGGTGTTCGGCAACGCGACCAGTGAACGCACCGGGAACGCGGGTTCGCTCTCGTTCCGGACCGAACTGCGTGCCGTCGACGGCGGGTGGTTGCTGACCGGGGCCAAGTTCTACAGCACCGGCACCGCATTCTCGGACTACGTGTCGGTCACCGCGACGGTACGCGGCGGCGAGTTCGACGGTCAGGTCGCTCGGGTCGTCCTGCCCGTCGACCGCGACGGTGTCACCATCGTCGACGACTGGGACGGGATCGGCCAGAATCGCACCGGTACCGGCACCACCACCCTGGACAACGTCCGAGTGGCGGCCGACGACGTCCTCGCCTTCACCAACCCGTCCTCGACCACCGCGGTCGCCAACGACGGACCGTTCCTTCAGCTCTACCTACAGGCACTGATCACCGGAATCCTGTTGTCGGTCAGCGACGATGCGACCGCACTTCTGCGGTCACGCACGCGAACCTTCGACCACGCCCCCGCCGGGTCACCGCGCCACGACCCCGTGCTACTCGGCACAGTCGGCGAGATCGACGCGGCCGCCCACGTCGCGCGGGCGGCAGTCCTGGACGCCGCACGGACCATCGAGGAGGCGTTCGCGCCGGCACGCAGCGGCGTGATCGAGCCGGACCTGTTCGTCAAGGCTTCCATCGCAGCAGCACGGGTCAAGGTCCACGTCGACCGCGTCGGACTGCGTGCCGCCGCCGACCTGTTCGACGTCGGCGGCGCGTCGTCGGCCAGTCGGGCCAAGAACCTGGACCGGCACTGGCGCAACATCCGTACGGTCACGCTCCACAACCCGACCTCGTACAAGGCGATCGCCCTCGGCGACCTCCTGGTCAACGACACTCCCCTGCCGGCGAACGGGTACTTCTGACCCCTCGCTGGGGTGCTACGAAAATATGAGTCACACCCCCCAGCTCCCTCAAGTGTGAAGAGCGAAAGCGACGAACCACGAAGGGCCTGGCGACATTCCGTCGTCAGGCCCTTCGTGCTGTAATCCATCCCTTCCGGATTCGGCTGTCGATCCGGTTGCGATCTGCGTCGGCGGCCGTGACAGAACACAACCTGATCGGACCCCGGTCGCGTCTCGAAACTTATGAGACCCTGTTTTGCGACAGTGTGTCGCAAAACAGGGTCAGGCTGGCGTATTTCGCGAGCGGATCTCGAATTCTCGGCGTGTCTCAGAATCTATATCGAGACTTTTGAGATAGAGTTCAGCTCGTGACGGATGAAGCGAGAGGTGGCGCACCGGGGATGTCCCTCGGATACGCGCGCGAGACCCCGGGAGCGCACGCTCTCGGGCCACAGATCGATGCACTGACCGAGGCGGGTGTGGATCCGGGTCGGATCTACACCGACGCCGCCGACCGGGCGCAGCCCGCAGACCGTCGGGCGGGGATGGTTGCCCTACTGGACTATGCGCGAGCCGGCGACACCACGGTGGTGGTGGGCATCGACCGACTGGGCCGTAACATCCGCGAGGTCATGGCCATCACACGTGAACTCGCAAAACGACGCATCGGTCTCCGCTCGTTACGCGAGGGCATCGACACCGATGATCCGACCGGCGCGATGGTCGTCGGCGTCCTGGCATCACTGGCCGAGCTCGACGACCCCTCCCCCGCACTCACCTCGGCGAGGCCGCTGACGACGACGCACCGGCGATCGCCGTCGACGGTCGGCCGACCCCGCGTCCTCGACGACGAGCAGGTCCTCCGCGCCGAGCAGATGCGAGCCGCAGGCGAATCCGTGCCACGCATCGCCCAGACGCTGGGGGTCAGCCGTGCGACGCTCTACCGCACACTCGCCGAAAGGCGCACGGTCCGTTGACGAATCACGAGAACGAACTCCCCGAACTCGACATCGTCACCGAGTACGGCGTCGTCACCCGACTGCCCACCTCCTTCCCGATCTACGACGCCGACCTCGACGAGCACCTCGATCCCGATCTGTTCCAGAAGGGCTTCGAGGATGCGGAGGCCGCGCTGTGCGCCCTCCCGGCACCGTGGGCACGTCAGCTCGCGTCGTCGACCCTCGACTGCCCGCCGGACCCGGACGACGAGGAACCCAGCTACACCCGCGGCTACCGCGCGGCCCTGTACGGGCACCTGCGGCACGCCGGCAAGTGACCATCGACAACACGGAGGACGCCATGGGCACGGGTTCGCACGGCGAGGTGCAGCAGGACGACGGACGGTTCCGGGTCACCCGGTGGACGATCGAGCCGGGTGGCGCCATCCCCATGCATCGACACGAACACGACTACGTCGTCGTGCCGCTCGTCGACGACACGATGTTTGCCGTCGCACCGGACGGTTCGGAGATCGCCGCCGAACTCCGGATCGGCGAGAGCTACACCCGGCGCGCCGGTGTCGAACACCGCGTGGAGCACCGGGGTTCGACGAACACCATCGTCTTCATCGAGGTCGAGCGGCTCTGACCGCTCTCGGCGACAAGTCCGGCACACTCCGCGCGGCACTGCGAGTCGGTCCCCGGCCCGTCGACGCCGTATTCTTCTGGCGTGGTTCAGCTGACAGTGGGAAGCCATCGCGACGACGCGACGTCCGACGTCGTCCTCTCCGCACACAAGTTCAACCGGCACACCTTCTGGTGCGGCCAGAGCGGTTCGGGAAAGACCTATGCACTCGGGGTGGTGCTGGAGCAGTTGCTGCTGAACACCCGACTGCCGCTGCTCATCCTGGACCCGAATGCCGACTTCACCCGGCTTCCGGAGACGCGGGACACCACCGACCCCGAACTCGCCGCGGCCATCGCCGCATCCGACATCCAGGTGCTGCATTCGACCCGACGTGATCTCCCGCAGTTGCGGGCACGGTTCACCGATCTGCCGCTGACCGCGAAGGCCGCCGTCCTGCAGCTGGATCCGATCGCCGACGCCGACGAGTACAACGTCCTGCTGCACGCCGACGCCGTGCTCAGCGGCGGCGGTGCCGACACACCCGATCAGAGCACCTACATCTCCGCGCTGCGCGCCTCCGACGATCCCGGCCACCAGCGGTTGGCCAAGCGGATCGAGAATCTCCAGGTCCTGGACTGGGACCTGTGGGCGCGGGGCGAGGTCGCGGCCACCGACATCATCGACGGACGCCCGCAGGCCACCGTGCTCGATCTGGGCGGATTCGCCCACCCGGCAGAACCCAAGGTGGCGGCGCTCGCCGTGCTCGAACACCTGTGGGCGCATCGCGAAGAGCGGCGGCCCGTTCTCATCGTGATCGACGAGGCCCACAACATCTGCCCACCCGTCGCCACCAGCGCGGTCGAGCAGGCCCTCATCGACCGCGTCGTGCAGATCGCCGCCGAGGGACGCAAGTTCGGACTCTGGCTCCTCCTGTCGACGCAACGGCCGACGAAGATCCACCCCAACGTGTTGTCCCAGTGCGACAACCTGTGCCTGATGCGGATGAACGCGCCGCGCGATCTGGCCGAACTCGCCGACACCTTCGGGTTCGTCGGCGAACACATGCTGGCGGAGTCGCCCGACTTCCGGCAGGGCGAGGCTCTCTTCGCGGGCGGGTTCATCACCACACCCACGTTCACCCGGATGGGTGCTCGGATCACCGAAGAGGGCGGCGCCGACGTCGGAGTGCCGCTGCTCGCCTGAGGCGTCCACAAGCCGACACGCCCCGAGCCGTGCGGATTCGGAGCCGGATCCCGGGTTGTGCCACCACCGTCGGCCCCGGTCGTCGGCCAGAAGGAACCGCCATTGAACAAGTCCGATAAAACGGACGTCCGACCATCCGATCGGATGACGGTGACGGTACGGTCGTTGGCGAATCGTGATCTCGCGGTGATGCTTACGCCCTCGTGGTGCGCATGGTCGGTGCGACCATGGACCGAGTCGGGGGTTGCGGTTCGCGAGGGCGGACCGGGCGCAGTGTCAGATCGGGCCCGCGTCGCGTATCAGCGGTTCAAGTCGGCGGGCCGCACTCCCCTTCGGACAGTGCAAGGTGGTCGAGCGGTGAACGAATCGACGGGCAACAACGGGCAGACGGTGACCGAGGGCAACCTCGGCGAACGAGAACTCGCGGACCTCCGTGCGGAACTGGACACGATCGACAATCGGCTGCTCGACGATGTCCGTGCCCGGATCGAGGTCTGCACGCGCATCGCGTACCTCAAGGAGCGCCACGCCATTCCGGTGATGCAACCGCGTCGCGTCGGCGCGGTGCACGATCACGCTCACCGTTACGCCCTGGATCACGGACTCTCCCCGCAGTTCCTGCACGATCTCTACGACCTGCTCATCTCGGAGACCTGCCGGGTGGAGGACCGCATCGTGGAGACCGCAGAACTGCGGACGCACGGCGCTCCGGTCGAGCACGCGGGGCGCGATCGCGTCCCGGCCCGGCGGACGGCCGCGGACGGCGCTACCGACACCAGCGTGGGCTGAGGTGGGCGCGGTGCGGACACTGCTGATCGACAACTACGACTCGTTCACCTACAACCTCCACGCTCTGTTGACGGAGGTGAACGGCGAAGAGCCGGTGGTCGTCGCCAATGATGCGCCATGGTCGTCGGTGAATCTGGCGGCATTCGACAACGTGGTGGTCTCCCCCGGTCCGGGGCGTCCCGACTGCGCCCGCGACTTCGGGATCAGCGGGCGGGCCCTCACCGACAGCGGACTTCCCGTGCTCGGAGTGTGCCTGGGGCACCAAGGGTTGTGTCACCTGTTCGGAAGTCCGGTGGTCTCGGCGCCGGAGCCTCGGCACGGACGGATCAGCGCGGTCCACCACGACGGTCAGGGCCTGTTCGCTGGCCTTCCGTCTCCGTTTCGGGCGGTGAGGTATCACTCGCTGGCGGTGCGGGAGGTCCCGGCCGAAC
Organism: Gordonia rubripertincta; assembly: GCF_038024875.1. Lineage (NCBI taxonomy): Bacteria > Bacillati > Actinomycetota > Actinomycetes > Mycobacteriales > Gordoniaceae > Gordonia > Gordonia rubripertincta. The sequence goes on along the minus strand of NZ_CP136136.1, from coordinate 3,607,374 downwards.
TGGAGGCCCAGGCGTGGTCGGACGACGGCGTTCTGATGGCGGTGCGACATCGGGGACTCCCGTTGTGGGGGGTGCAGTTCCATCCGGAGTCGATCTGCACGGAGTACGGGCGGGAGTTGCTGGCGAATTTCGCCGCGGCCACACCGGTGCGAGCGCGGCGACCGCGACCTCCGGTGTCGAGAACCACCGCCGAGGAGCAGCCGGCACCGATGAAGCCGGCACACGACTTCCGGGTGCGGTCGGAGCGGGTGGACCGGGTCGTCGACCCGTCTGCGGTGTACGAGCGCTTGTTCGCCGACGGACCGAACAGCTTCTGGCTCGACGGGTCGGCGGCCAACGAGGCGGGAAGCCGGTTCTCTGTGATGGGTGACTGCTCGGGCCCACGCGCCGAGTACGTGACCTACCGGGTCCCGGAAATGACGGTGCGAGTGGACCATTCGGACGGTACCGGGGAAGAGATTCGCAGCACCTTCTTCGAGTATCTCGACGCCCGGTTGCGGGAGCGGTCGGTGGCGCCCCGGCCGGACTTGCCGTTCGGGTTCTGCCTCGGTTACGTCGGTTATCTCGGCTACGAACTCAAGGCGGACACCGGCGGCCAGTTGGCGCACGCTTCGGAACAGGCCGATGCGGCACTGGTGTTCGCGGACCGGGCCGTCGTGATCGATCACGAACGCGGGTTCGCCTACCTCCTCGCCCTCGAACCGGTGAACGGCGCGGCGGCCGGCACCATCGACCTGGAGACGGCGCGGTGGTTGCACGAGACGGCGTCGGCCATCCGGGAGCTGCGGGACCACGACTCCGACCCGGTCGTGACCGCTCCCCCGCTGGTCCAGGAATCGCACGAGGTGCCGATCCTGTTCCGGCACGACCACCCGACCTACCTGAGGCTCATCGAACAGTGCTTGGCAGAGATCCGGTCCGGGGAGTCCTACGAGGTGTGTCTGACGAATTCGGCGACCGTGCACCGCAGCCTCGACCCGGTGTCCGGCTACTCCTGCCTCCGCGAGATCAGCCCGATGCCCTACAGCGCGCTCCTGCAGTTCTCTGGGTTGTCAGTGCTCAGCGCGTCCCCCGAACGGTTCCTGAAGGTGGGTGCCGATCGCACGGTGGAGTCGAAGCCGATCAAGGGCACCCGGCCGCGGTCGGCGGATCCCGTGCAGGACGAAGGATTTCAGCACGACCTGCGCCACAGCGAGAAGGACCGGTCCGAGAACCTGATGATCGTGGATCTCGTCCGCAACGACTTGTCGCGGGTTTGCGAACCCGGTTCCGTGCACGTGCCCTCGCTGTTCGACGTCGAAACCTATTCGCCGGTACACCAATTGGTGTCGACGGTGCGCGGGACGCTGCGTGAGGGAGTGTCCGCGGTGGACTGTGTGCGGGCGGCGTTCCCGGGCGGGTCGATGACCGGGGCGCCGAAGATCCGCACGATGGAGATCATCGACAAACTCGAGGCCGGTCCGCGGGGGGTGTATTCGGGTGCGATCGGCTACTTCTCGCTGACCGGAACCGCCGACCTGTCGATCGTGATCCGCACCATGGTGGCCACTGAATCCGAGGTGACCTTCGGGGTCGGGGGTGCGATCGTCGCGCTGTCGGACCCGGAAGACGAGTTCGAGGAGACGATGGTGAAGGCACTGTCGATGCGACGCTGCCTGTCCGTCGCCGACGAGAGTGGACCGTGACCTCATCACCTGGTCCCGGTGCCCGGTCGGTGGTCGTGGCCGGTGGTGCGGGGGCGGTCGGCGCGATGCTCGCAGACCTGTGGCGCGGTGACGGGGACACCGTGCACGTTCTCGACGCCCGCGCCGGCGACGACATCCGATTCCCCGAGCGGGAGGCGGAGGTACGACTCCGGGAGGCCGACGTCGTCGTACTCGCGGTCCCGGAGGATGTGGCGCTCGAGGCCATGAAGTCGGTGAGCCCACTGCTGAGACCGACGGCGCTGCTGGTGGAGACGCTCTCGGTGAAGTCCCGGTTCTCCTCCGCCGTTGCCGAACTCGCCGGTGACGGCGACCGCGGCGGCCCGATTGCCGGGATCAACCCGATGTTCGCTCCGTCCCTCGGCCTTTCGGGCCGTACGGTTGCGGCCGTCGTTCATCGGGACGGCGCGGGCGCGGATCGCCTTCTCGATGACCTCGCGCGGTGGGGCGCACGGGTGAAGATCACGACCGCGGACCGGCACGACCATGTCTGTGCGGCGGTACAGACCCTCACCCATGCGACGGTCCTGGCGTTCGGGCACGCGCTCGCCGACCTCGGGGTCGACGCCGACGAGGCCGCCGCGATGGCCACCCCGCCGTTCATGACGATGTCGGCGCTACTGGCACGGATCACCGGCGGCACACCCGAGGTGTATCGGGACGTGCAGGCGTCGAACCCGTCCGCACCAGCCGCACGAGAAGCGTTGGCGCGCGCCGTGTCCCGGGTCTCCGCCGCGTCCGCAGGCGACACCGAGGATTTCGTCGAACTGCTCACCGAGGCGGGCGGCCCGTTGGGCGGTTACGCAGACGAGTACGCGCGACTGTGTGCGCGGATGTTCGGGGGGTTGTAGTCATGACCGGCCACCTGCCCGAGCACGACACGTCCGACCCGGTGGAGTCGGCGGTCATCGCGGGTCTGGTACGGAGCTGGCCGCGGCGGGCGACGGTCCGGCGCACCGAACCCGAACTCGACATCCCCACCATGGACGACCTCTACGACGACGCCCGCGACGACTATCCCGAGGTGCTGCTCCCGTTCGCGGGGCATCCGACCTGGGAGCGACTCGACGAGGACGTTCGGACCCGCGTCCGGGCATGGGCGTGGATCGCCTACAACAAGAACGTCGTCGACATCGAACAGGATGTCGTGACACCCGGTTTCGGGCTGCTGTTCCGGGACGTGTTCGGCACCGGCTTCTCCGACGCCGACCGCGCAGCGGTGGTGCAGTCGATGGTCGACGAGGAGTACCACACCCTGATGCACCTGAACGCGTCCGCGCTGACTCGGCGTCGCCGCGGCTGGGCACTGTCGGACTCGACATTGCCGGAGTCGTCGACCGCACGCCGGCACCGAGAGTCGTTCGCGCAAGCAGAGTCCCCGCGAGCAGCGGCGCTGACGACCCTGGCATACGCAACGGTCGCCGAGACCTCCATCGCCGACTACCTGAGCCTGATCGCCGGCGACCGGACGATTCAACCGGTGCACCAGGCCACCATCGCGCTCCACCGCCGCGACGAGCGGGCACACGCCTCGGTGGCCACCGAGATGATCGCTCTGGTCCATGACAAGCTGGACCCCGACGACCGGAACATCTTGGCGCGGGCACTACGTGACGGTGTCGACGCGTTCACCGCCACCGACGGCGCCGTCTGGTCGGCGATCCTGGCCGCGGAGCAGGTCCCGGGCGCAGAGCAGATGATGCGTGACGTCGCCGAGGACCCCGAACGTCGGCGATTCCTCCAGGATTGCAGCGCGATCGACGGGTTGCTCGTCCGGTTCGGTGAGCTCGAGCATCGCTGAGGCCGGAGGCACAAACAACAATGGCCAGCACAACTGTGCTGGCCATACTGTCGGGCTGACAGGATTTGAACCTGCGACCACTTGACCCCCAGTCAAGTGCGCTACCAAACTGCGCCACAGCCCGTTGTCTCTGGACCTCTCGGTCTTTCGACTGCCCACCGGAGCGGGCGGATTAAAGACTAGCCGACGAGTGCTGTTCTGTACCAATCGCCTGGTCAGAGGGGGTGTCCCCGGACTCGTCGGCTGCCGACGGTCAGTTGGTCGAGGAACGCTTCTTGAACCAGATCCAGCCGCCGGTGACGATCAGCGCTCCGACGAGCACCAGTAACCAACAAAGCCACCCTTTTTCGGTAAACGCTCCAGCCGACGAGGGGGCGGGTTTATCGAAATGGGGTGGGTTTGTGGAGACGGTCAGCGCTTGCGGCGCTGCTCCCGCTTGTCGCGGACACGCACGTTGATGCGCACCGGCGAACCGTCGAAGTTGAACTCCTCGCGCAGACGACGCTCCAGGAAGCGGCGGTAACCGGCCTCGAGGAACCCCGTGGTGAACAGCACGAACGTCGGCGGACGCACCGACGCCTGGGTCGCGAACATCACGCGCGGCTGACGACCACCACGCAGGGGCGGCGGGTTGGCCGCGATGACGTCCTTGAGCCAGCTGTTCAGCGGGCCGGTCGAGATGCGCTTGTCCCACGCCTCGAGCGCGCTCTCCATCGCGGGCACCAGTTTCTGCACCGAACGACCGGTCGACGCCGAGATGTTCACCCGACGCGCCCACGGCACGCGGGCGAGCTCCCGGTCGATCTCCTTGTCGAGCTGATAGCGGCGATCCTCGTCGACCAGGTCCCACTTGTTGAAGGCGATGACCAGGGCGCGGCCGCTCTCGATGATGAGCGAGAGCACGCGCAGATCCTGCTCGGTGATCGGCTGCGAGGCATCGATCAGCAGGATCGCCACCTCGGCGGCGTCGAGGGCCGCCCGCGTGCGCAGCGAGGCGTAGTACTCGTGGCCACTCGCGGTGCGCACCTTGCGGCGCAGACCGGCGGTGTCGACGAAGTTCCAGACCTTGCCGCCCAGTTCGACGATCTCGTCGACGGGGTCGACGGTGGTACCGGCGACGTTGTCGACCACCGAACGCTCGGTGCCGGCCAGCTTGTTCAGCAGCGAGCTCTTGCCCACGTTCGGCTTGCCGACGAGTGCCACACGACGCGGACCACCCCAGAACCGGCGCCTCACGCGGGGTGGCGGGCAGCTTCTGCAGGATGACGTCGAGCAGGTCACCGGCACCGCGGCCGTGCGCCGCCGACACCGGGTGTGGCTCACCGAGTCCCAGCGACCACAGGGCGGCGGTGTCGGCCTCCATCCGCTCGCTGTCGACCTTGTTGGCGCACAGGATCACCGGCGTCTTGGACCGGCGCAGAACGCGTGCCACGGCCTCGTCGGTAGCGGTGGCACCGACCGTTGCGTCGACGACCACGACGATCGCATCCGCGGTCCGCATCGCGAGTTCGGCCTGCGCCGCGACGGCCTGCTGCAAGCCCTTCGCATCGGGCTCCCAGCCGCCGGTGTCGACGACCGTGAAGCTGCGTCCGGACCAGCTCGCGGAATAGGACACGCGGTCACGCGTGACGCCCGGGATGTCCTCGACCACGGCCTCGCGCCGGCCGAGGATGCGGTTGACGAGAGTGGACTTGCCCACGTTGGGACGTCCGACGATTGCCAGCACCGGCATGTGCTCGACCTCGGCGGCGCCGTCCGCGCCCTCGATGTCAGCCAGTTGCCAGTCGGATTCGTCCGACCAGATGCCGTCTCCGGGCAATGCAGCCAGGTCGGTCTCGAAGTTGTCGCTCACCGTTCTGATACTCCGATCCGGGTCTCGACGAGGCCGCTCAGTTCGTCGAGCACCCCCATGAGGGTCTTGTCACTGGTGTCGACGACGATGGCGTCATCGGCGGCACGCAACGGCGACACCGCGCGCGTCGAATCCAGATGATCACGACGGTTGACGCTGTCGAGGACCGCTGCGTAATCGCTGTCGCGTCCCGCGGCCAGATTCTGCTTGTGCCTCCGGTCGGCCCGTGCCTCTGGCGTCGCGGTCAGGAAGATCTTGACGTCGGCCGCCGGGAACACCACGGTCCCGATGTCGCGACCCTCGACCACCACGAAGCGTCCCTGCGCGTTCTGTCGCTGCAGCGCAACGAGTTTGGTGCGCACCTCGGGAACCGCGGACACCGCCGACACCGCACTGGTGACGTGATCGGTCCGGATCGGGCCGGACACGTCGCGGCCGTCCAGCAGCACCGTCGACGACCCGTCGCCGTTGGGGATCAACTCGATGTCGATCGCGTCGACGACCCGGGCGATACCGGCCGGATCATCGAGCGCCACACCGGCGTCGAGAACGGCCAGGGTCACCGCGCGGTACATGGCACCGGTGTCGAGGTAACTGGCCCCGACTTTCTCGGCCAGCAGCTTCGACACCGACGACTTGCCCGTACCGGCCGGCCCGTCGATCGCGACGACGCGCGTCGTGCCAGCGGTCACAGTCCGACCGCCTTGTACAGGCCGCCGACCTCGTCGTTGCCGAGGACACGCAGGCTGCCCGGCCGCTGCTCCCCCAGCGCGACCGTACCCACATGGGTACGAACGAGTTTCGTGACCGGGAAGCCGACCTCGTCCATCATGCGGCGCACGATGCGGTTACGTCCCTCGTGCAGGGTGATGCGCACCAGCGACTGTCCCTCGTGGACCTCGATGACGGTGAACTTGTCGACCTTGACCGGGCCGTCCTCGAGTTCGATGCCCTCGCGAAGGTGACGGGCGATGCCGCGCGGCACCTCACCCTTCAGGGTCGCGAGGTAGGTCTTGGGCACCTCGAACGACGGGTGCATCAGCCGGTGGGCCAGCTCCCCGTCGTTGGTCAGGAGCAGCAGGCCCTCGGTGTCGGCGTCGAGCCGGCCGACGTGGAACAGGCGCTGTCCGGCCATCACGCGTTCGGCGACCACGTCACCGACGCACGGGCGTCCCTGGTCGTCGGCCATGGTCGACTGCCAGCCCTTGGGCTTGTTGAAGGCGAGGTACTGCTTGGTCTCGTCCATGATCACGCGCGCGTCGTCGACGTGGATGATCGCGGTGTCGGGGTTGATGCGCAGACCCTGCTCGGTGACGACCTTGCCGTCGACCTTCACGCGCCCGGCGGCGATCATCTCCTCGGCGCCGCGGCGTGACGCCACACCTGCCTGGGCGAGGACCTTCTGGAGCCGGACACCGTCTGCGACGAATTCGGGCCCGTTGCCGCTCACCTGCTCCGGAGCCACCTGGTGGCGCGCGGGCCGGGCGTTGTTGAGCCGGATCTTCCCGACGTCGGCATTGGGTTTCGACGACCCCTTGCGGTGCGTCTTCTTCGTTCGCGGTTGCTGTGCGGGGGCGCCCTTACGGCGTTTTCCCGGTGAGCCATCTCGGCCAGCGGAAGCCATTCTTCTCAATCCTGTGTTCGTCAGATCTGTGCGGATCTAGTCATCGTTCAGGTCACCGTCGGTGACCAGTACCTTCGAGTCTGACGCCTGAGGCGACAGTTTGGCGAATCGGGGATCCGACAGCAGCTCGTCGTCGAGGTCGTCGATGAGGTCGACATCGGGTAGCAGGGGCGCCAGATCGGGTAGCTCCGACAGCGATGCGAGTCCGAGTCGTTCGAGGAACAACTCGGTGGTCGCGTAGGTCGTGGCGTTGGTCTGCGGGTCCTGGCCGACCTCGTTGATCAGGCCACGGGCGACCAGCGTTCGGATCACGCCGTCGACGTTCACCCCACGGATCGCGCTGACCCGGGCGCGGGTCACCGGCTGCCGGTAGGCGATCACCGCCAGCGTCTCCAGCGCCGCACGCGTCAGCTTCGACCGTGCCCCGTCCAACAACAGGCGCTCCACGTAGGGTGCGTAGTCCGCGCGGGTGTAGAACCGCCAGCCGTCGCCGGCGAAGCGGAGGTCGATACCGCTGCGAGCAGCGGTGAGCTCGGACGACATAGCGTTGAGCAGGTCGCGCACCCGGGACCGGTCCTGGTCGACGGCGTTGGCCAGTTCTTCCGTCGTCACCGGGGTGTCGACGACGAGCAGCACGGCCTCCAGCGCCGCCCGCAGGGTCGCGTCGTCGAGAACCTCGGCCTCGTCCGCCACGGCCTCGTCGTTCACGTCGTCGGCGTCGTCGATCGGTCCGTCCGTCATCCGTAATCCTCTGCCTTGTCGATGCGCAGGTCGTCGATCGCGCGTTCACCGGTCCACATCACCGCGAGATCGCCGAGAGCCTCGGGTTGTTCGAAGGTGATGGCGGCCTCGCGGTAGAGCTCCAGCAACCCGAGGAAGCTGCCGACGATCTCGAGGCCGGTCTCACAGTCGGCGGTGAGCACGCGGAACGGAACCCATTCGCCGGTCGACGCGCTGAGCAGAGCCGCCATCCGACGCGCCTGCCCGGGCACCGACACCGACTGCACGTCGTGGAGGTGGTCGAGTCCGACGGTCGGCACCGGCCGTGGGGTCAACGCTGTCGCGGCGACCTGGACGAACCCGTCGGCATCGACGCCGAGCGTGACCTCTGGCAGCAGGTCCTCGAACCGCTGCTCCAGCGAGACCGCGCGCGGATAGCGTTGCAGTGCAGCGGCTTCCAGCTCGCCGAACAGCTGCGCCACCTGCTTGTACGCGCGGTACTGCAGCAGCCGTGCGAACAGCAGGTCGCGGGCTTCGAGGAGTGCGAGGTCCTCGGGGTCGTCGACCTCGCCCGACGGCAGCAACCGTGCCGCCTTCAAGTCGAGCAGGGTGGCTGCGACGACGAGGAACTCGGTGGTCTGATCGAGCCCCATCTCGGGACCCATTTCGCGCGTGTAGGCGATGAAGTCGTCGGTCACCTCGTGCAGTGCGACCTCGGTGACGTCGAGCCGGTGCTGGGAGATCAGGTTCAGCAGCAGGTCGAACGGGCCCTCGAAGTTGCGGAGTTTGACACGGAAGCCGGATTCGGCCGCCTCGTCGCTGTCCTCCGGGTTGTCACCGCCTCGCTCAGACGCCTCGACCGGCGCGGGCACCTCGGGTCCGTCCGCCTCAGGTCCGTCCACATCGGATGCAGACAGATCGGACACGGCCGGGTCGGTGTCGACGGTCATGCGCCCTTGAGATTGCGCGCGATCACCTCACGCGCCAGCGCCCGGTAGGCCTTCGCACCGGCCGAGCGGGGTGCCCAGGACGTGATCGGTTCACCGGCGACGCTGGTCTCCGGGAACCGGACGGTACGGGAGATGACGGTGTCGTAGACGGCGTCACCGAACACCTCGACCACACGGGCCATCACCTCGCGGGAGTGCAGCGTGCGGGCGTCGAACATGGTCACGAGGATGCCACCGAGGTCCAGGCGCGGGTTGAGACGGTCGCGCACCTTGTTGATCGTGTCGGTCAGCAGCGCGAGGCCGCGCAGCGAGAAGTATTCGCACTCCATCGGGATGAGCACGGTGTCCGCACAGGCGAGAGCGTTGACGGTGAGCAGACCCAGCGACGGCTGACAGTCGATGAGCACCACGTCGTAGCGGTCCAGGACCGGGTGCAGCGCACGGCCCAGGGACTGTTCGCGACCCACCTCGGTGACGAGCTGGATCTCCGCGGCCGAGAGGTCGATGTTGCTGGGCAGCAGGTCGAGTCCGTCCACACGGGTACGCATCAGGACCTCGTCGGTGGCGACCTGCGGCGGGACGAGGAGGTTGTAGACCGTCTGCTCGAGCTCGTGGTGCGGCACACCCCAGACCCGCGGACAACGCACCCTGCGGGTCGAGGTCGACGAGCAGGACCCGACGGCCGCACTCGGCGAGCGCGGCACCGAGGTTGATGGTCGAGGTGGTCTTGCCGACCCCGCCCTTCTGATTGCAGACAGCGATGACCGTCGCCGGACCGTGACGATCGAGGGGGCGCGGTTCGGGAACCTCGCGATAGGGCCGTCCGGTGGGGCCGATCTCGTCGGCCGCATGATGGTCGACCTCGTCGGCGTCATGTCCCGGCGACACCTGGATGCTGTACTGGTCCCCCGCGGAGGTCACGACCGCGTCCCCGAACACTCGAGGCGGGTGCCAGACCGCGGTGCGCTCGGAGTGGTCACGTGCCCGCCGCTCCCTTCACTCTTCGGTGTCCGATGCGTGTCGGCCGGGCGGCGGATGCCGGTCCCTGGTCGACGACTCGTATCAGCCTAGGACATCGCGGACGTTCTCCCGCGGTCGGCGCGCGGTCAGCGGGCACGCGGATGTGCGACGGCATAGACCTCTCGCATCGTGTTCACCGTCACGAGTGTGTAGACCTGCGTGGTGGTCACCGAAGCGTGTCCGAGGAGTTCCTGGACGACGCGGACGTCGGCTCCGCCGTCGAGCAGATGCGTCGCGAAGCTGTGCCGCAGGGTGTGCGGGGACACGGCCTTGTCCAGCCCGGCCCGTTCCGCGGCGGTGACCAGCACCTGCCACGCCGACTGCCGCGAGAGTCGCCCGCCTCGAGCATTGAGGAACAGCGCCGGGGTAGCCCGCGACACCAGCGCGGGACGACCCCGGACCAGGTAGGCGTCGATGGCGTCGATCGCCGGCCCACCGAGCGGGACGAGACGTTCCTTGCCACCCTTGCCCCGCAGACGCACCGCCCGGGTGTCGAGGTCGAGGTCGTCGATGTCGAGTGAGGTCGCCTCGGAGATGCGGGCCCCACAGCTGTAGAGGAATTCCAGCAGGGCACGGTCGCGCAGGGCACGGGGATGGTCGTCGGCACCGGCGGCCTCCAGGATCGCCAGCACCTCCTCCACCGGCAACGACTTCGGCAGACGCCGCGCCGGGCGAGGCGGACGGACCGCATGCGCGACGTCCGTCGCGACGATCCCCTCCTCGACCGCGAACTTGTGGAAACGCCTGGTGGCTACCAGGGTTCGTGCGATCGAGCTGTCGGCGAGCGGCGTGAACCCGGCGTCCGGGTCGCCGCGTCGAAGATCGACGAGGAACTCGCGGACGTCCTCCTCGGTGACGGCGTCGATCGACTCGATGTCGCGCGACTCGAGATACCGCCGGTACCGCTCGAGATCCCGGCGATACGAGGACACCGTGTTGGCCGCCGCACCCCGCTCGACGGTGAGATGGTCGAGGAAGCGCGAGATGTCGGCGGCGATCGTCACCGGCGACCCACGACTGACGAGCTCACGAGCGCCGGCGATCGCGTAGCGCGGTCGGTTCGTCGGTCCACCGCGCGTCGACGTCCCGCAACACGATGCCCGTCCGGTCCGCCGCCGAGGCGGCCAGGATGCCCGCGACGCTCGTGGCGTTCACGATCTCCCCGGCCAGCACCATCGCGACCGCATCGTCGAGGGACACCCACTCCACCGTCATGTCGGCTTCCTCGTCGACGCGCTCGGCCTCGTCGAGATGATGGAGGTCCTCGGCGAGGTACAGCCGGAGTGCTTCGTCGGAGAACCCCGGGGACGACGCCAGGTCGACCAGGACGTGCCAGGTGTCGGCCGCCAGGTCGGCCTCCTCGGCCAGTTCGCGCTGCGCCGCCGTCAGCGGCGCCTCACCGTCCTGATCGAGCAGACCGGCGGGCAACTCCAGGAGGCGACGGCCGATCGGATGCCGGTACTGACGCACCATGGCGATCCGGCCGTTCCCGTCGCGGGCGAGGATCGCCACCGCACCGAAGTGCTCGACGACCTCCCGCTCCGCGACGCGCCCGCCGGGCATCGCCACCTCGTCGACGCGCAGCGTGATGATCGCCCCGTCGTAGACGGTGCGACTGCTCCTGACGTCGAACTCGTGGCCGCCCAACCCGGTCAGCCCTCGGCGCCGGTCTGGTCGATCCCGGCGACCGGTTCGACGGTGACGTCGTTGACCGCTGCGACGGTGTCGGCCGGCGCGTCGTTCGACTCGTAGTCGTCACCGAGATCCACCGGAAGCCGTTCGGCCGCCTTGTATTTCAGTGCGGCCTCGATGAACGAGCGGAACAGCGGATGCGGGCGCGTCGGCCGGCTCTTGAGCTCCGGGTGGGCCTGGGTGGCGACGAAGAACGGATGCACCGTTTTCGGGTACTCGACGAACTCGACGAGGTGACCGTCGGGCGAGGTGCCCGAGAACACCAGACCCGAATCGGCGATCTTGTCGCGGTAGGCGTTGTTGACCTCGAAGCGGTGCCGGTGACGCTCGGACACCTCACGGGAGCCGTACGACTCAGCCACGACCGAACCCGCCTTCAGGACTGCGTCGTACGCGCCGAGGCGCATCGTGCCACCCAGGTCCGCCTCGCCGGCGACCGCGTCGGCCTGGTCGGCCATGGTCGAGATGACCGGATGCGGGGTGTCGGGATCGAACTCCGTCGAGCTGGCCTCGTCGAGACCCACCGAGCGGGCGGCCTCGATGACCACGCACTGCAGGCCCAGGCACAGACCGAGCAGCGGGATGCCCCGGCGTCGGGCGTACGAGATGGCGCCGACCTTGCCCTCGATACCGCGGATGCCGAAGCCGCCGGGGATCAGGATCGCGTCGACGTCGCCGAGGGCGGCCTGCGCACCCGCCGGGGTGTCGCAGTCATCCGACGGCACCCACTTGATCTCGGTACGCGCCTTCCAGGCGAAACCGCCGGCCCGGATGGCCTCGGTGACCGACAGGTAGGCGTCGGGCAGGTCGACGTACTTGCCGACCAGGGCGACGCGCACCGTCTCGCGCGGCTCGTGGACGCGGTGGAGCAGCTCGCCCCAGACCGTCCAGTCGACGTCGCGGAACGGCAGTCCGAGCTTGCGGACCACATAGGCGTCGAGGTGCTCGTTGTGCAGCACCTTGGGGATGTCGTAGATCGACGGGGCGTCGGGGGTGGAGATCACGCCGTCGAGCTCGACGTCGCACATCAGCGCGATCTTCTTCTTGAGCCCCTCGGGCACGTCGCGGTCGCAGCGCAGGATCAGCGCGTCGGGCTGGATACCGACGTTGCGCAGCGCGGCGACCGAGTGCTGGGTCGGCTTGGTCTTCAACTCACCAGACGGCGCGAGGTACGGGACTAGCGAGACATGAAGGAAGAAGACGTTGTCGCGGCCCACCTCGTGGCGCACCTGGCGCGCGGCCTCGATGAACGGCAGCGACTCGATGTCGCCGACCGTGCCACCGATCTCGGTGATGACGACGTCCGGGACCTCGCCGTCGGCGTCGGGCTCACCCATGGCCAGCACGCGGGCCTTGAGCTCGTCGGTGATGTGCGGGATCACCTGCACGGTCTCACCGAGGTACTCGCCGCGTCGCTCCTTCGCGATGACCGTCGAATACACCTGTCCCGTGGTCACATTCGCCGACTGCGAGAGGTTGCGGTCCAGGAAGCGCTCGTAATGTCCGACGTCGAGGTCGGTCTCGGCGCCGTCCTCGGTCACGAAGACCTCTCCGTGCTGGAACGGATTCATCGTGCCGGGATCGACGTTCAGATAGGGATCGAGCTTCTGCATCGTGACCCGGAGGCCCCGCGAAGTGAGAAGTTGACCCAGGCTCGAAGCCGTGAGGCCCTTACCCAGTGAAGAAGCGACGCCACCAGTGACGAAGATGTGCTTGGTGTCGTGAACGTGTCGCAAAGGTCGCAAAAGCGTGTCTCCCGTCGGCCGAATCGGGGCGGATGCCCTGATTACCTACGGGACTCCAGGGTAACACCACTGGGCCGCTACGCCGTACCGCCACACCGGGACGCGGCGTGGCGGTACTCACTCCGATGAAGGAATCGGCTCGATGCGCGAAGGCCCCGACGGTGTCAGGCGGCCGGCTTGCCGTCGGCCCCGACGGTCACCGCGGTGGCCCCGGCGCCGGTTCCGTAGGACCCGGTCGCCCCCTTGCCCTCGGCGGCGAGCGCCAGGACGGTGGTGATCAGACCGGTTGGCTGGTCGACGTTGTCGACGGTGGACACGGCGTTGGCCAGCGACGGATCGGCACGGACCACGGCGATCGGTGAGCCACCGTTCGCCGATCCGGTCCGACCGACGAGCACCCCGCCCACGCCACGGACAGACGCCGCAGCGGCCAGGCGTGCCACGAGCGCACCCTGGGCGCCCGAATCAGGGTTGAACTCGTCGCCGGTCACCACAACCAGCAGATCGGCGGGCGTGACGGCGTTGTCCGCGTAGTCGATGAACCCGCCGTCGCGAAGGGCGGCGAGCCCGGTCCGACGGTCCGCGGACGACGCGGGGCGGGTCGACTTCCCGGAGAGCACCAGCGTTCCGAGCAGATCACCGGCCCGGCTGCCCGTGTCGGTCAGCTCGGCGCGCAGGATCGCTCCCGGCGGGATCGTCTGGTCGACGATGGTGCGCAGCTGCTCGGCGTCCTGGTCACCGAGGAGAGACTCGGTCAACGCGATCTGACCGGCGAAGCGTGCGCCGGCGCCCGAGATGTTCTCCTTCACCGCGTCGACGTCGGCCTCGGCCGCGTTCGGTGCGGTCACCACGAGAACCGACTGGCCGCGGAGGGTGTTGGCGATGAGCCGCGGCCCGATCGCCAGGTCGAAACTGTTGGCCGCGTTCAGTTTCGCGTTCAGGTCGTCGCGCTGCTCCTCGAGATCACCGATGCGGTCCCGGCTGGTGCCGGTCATCGAGTTCACGCGATCGCCGACGAACCCCGAGCCGAGGAACAGTCCGAGCGCCAATGCCAGGAATACCGCGACCAGTGAGATCGCATGCTGTCGTAGCGAAATCATCGCCTATCGGTTCCAGACCTCTCGTGCCCAGTCGAACAAGGCATTCCACTGCGTGACGATCCAATCGGTGACGTCGGTGCCGGTGTTCGACAGCAGCAGCGCCGCGATCACCGCGACCAGTGCGGCCAGGACGACACAGGCGATCGCAGCACCGGAGACACGGCTGCGATACAGCGTCGCAACGGCTTTCGCGTCGACGAGCTTCTGACCGACCTTGAGCCGGGTCAAGAACATCGACGGGTTGCTCTCGCGACGCGAACGGTCGAAGAAGTCGTCGAGAGTGCCGGGGTAGCCGACGGTGACGATCAGGTCGGCACCGTGATAGTCGGTCAACAGCAGGGCGAGGTCCTCCGCGGAGCCGGCTGCGGGGAAGGTGGTCGCACCGATACCGAGATCCTGGATGCGCTCGAGTCCCGCCGCATGACCGTCGGTGTCGGCCGGAAGGACCAGCTGCGCACCGGATTTCAGCGTCGGGGTCTTGATGTTCTCCGGATCGCCGACGATGATCGCGGGCTTGTAGCCGGCCTTCGTCAGGGTGTCCGCACCGGTACCGACGCCGACCATCACCGGCTGGTACTCCTTGATGAACGGCTTGAGCGCGCGCAGATCCGCGGCACGGTCGGCGCCTTCGCCGACGATGATGACGTGTCGGCCGGCCAGGTCGACGTCGATGTCCGGCACGCCGACACCGTCGATCAACAGCGGGGACTCGCTGCGGATGAACTCGATCGTGTTGCCCGAGAAGGCTTCCAGGTGATCGACGAGGCCTGCCTTGGCGCCGATCATGATGTCGGCGATGTCGCGCTCGTCGAGTTCGGTGCCCAGTGCCAGGCGACGTTCACCGACAAACAGGCGGTCGTCGTGGACGCGTACCTTGGCGCCGTCCTTGACGCGCTTGAAGATCTCCGGGCCCACATCGTCGAGCAGCACGATGCCCGAGGCGACGAGCACCTCCGGACCGAGATTCGGGTAGCGGCCGGTGATCGAGCGCGAGGCGTTGACCACCGCGACGACGTTGGCCTCGACGAGGGCGTCGGCGGTGACGCGGTCGAGGTCGACCTCGTCGAGGATGGCGATGTCACCCGGGCCGACCCGACTGAGCAGCCGCTTGGTGTTCTTGTCGATCCTGGCGATACCGGTCACGCCAGGCAGTTCTTCGGTGTTACGCGCGAGCAGTGCAGGCATCTTCATGCCCGCAATGATTGACCGAACACACGACGGAGCCCGGGAGGCGCGCCGTAACACGAGAAACTTTTGTCACACAAGCAACACGGGCACCAGCCCGTCCGAGGTCAGTGCGCGGCCCGTTCGGCCTCCGCGGTGGCCAGAAGTTCCTCGGCGTGGGCACGTCCGGTGTCGGACTCCCCCAGGCCGGCGAGCATGCGTGCGAGTTCGGCGACACGCTCGTCACGGTCGAGGGTCCGCACACTGCTGGTGACCAGCGCACCCTTCTTGGACTTGCCGATCACGAGGTGGTTGTCGGCAAAGGCCGCGACCTGCGGCAGATGCGTGACCACGATGACCTGATGGGCTCGGGCCAGCCGCGAGAGACGCTTGCCGATCTCCACCGCCGCACGACCGCCGACGCCGGCGTCGACCTCGTCGAACACCATGACCGAACCGGAGGTCGGAGCGGCGAGGACAACCTCCAGCGCGAGCATCACACGCGACAGTTCGCCGCCCGACGCCGACTTCGCGATCGGGAGCGGCGTGGCCCCGGGATGCGCGACAAGCGCGAACTCGACCTTGTCGGCTCCGTCGGCCCCGGCATGGGCGCGGGTCCCGGCGACCGTGATCGCGAGCCGGTCCTCGGGCGAGGCGGGTTCGGGGCTGACGGAGACCGCCAGAGCCGAGTCGCCCATGGCGAGGCCCTTCAGCTCCTTGGACACCTTGTCCGCCATCGACGACGCCGCCTTGACGCGCAGCGAGTGCAGTTTGGCCGCAGCGGCCTCGACCTTCTCCAGCGCCGTGGCGGCCGCGGACTCGAGCTCCTCGATGGATGCCCGCGGGTCCTCGATCTCGGCGAGTCGGGCCTGCGCCTTGTGCCGCCAGTCGATGACGCCGTCGACGTCGGGCGCGTACTTGCGCACGAGGGACTTGAGTTCGGCCTGGCGGGCCAGGAGTTTGTCGAGTTCGTCGGCATCCGCCGGGAGACTCGAGGTGAACGCGGTCAGTTCGGCACCGACGTCGGTGATGACGGTGAGCGCCTCGGAGACGCGTGGGACCAGTCCTCGCAGGGTGTCGTCGGCGGCGCCCTCGAGGAGTGTGCGGACGGAGCCCAATCCCTCGATGACCGATGATCCCGAGTCGCCGGCGACGATGTGGTGTGCCTGATCGGCGGCCCCGCGGATGGACTCGAGGTCGGACAGACGCCGGATCGTGGCGGTCAGATCCTCGTCCTCGCCCGGGAGCGGATCGACCGCGGCAATCTCGTCGATGCCGAAGCGGAGCCGGTCGGCTTCCTGTGCGAGCTCGCGGTAGTTGGCGCGACGGGCATCGAGCTCATCGAGGATGTCGACCCACGCGGTCCGCGCCTTGCGGTAGGCCTCAAGCGCAGATGATGCCTTCGATCCGCCGAACGTGTCGAGAGCTGCACGCTGATGCTCCGGACGAAGCAGACGCAACTGATCGTTCTGTCCGTGGATGGCCAGGACCGCGGTGGTGAGCTGACCCATCACGCCGACGGGGACCGAACGGCCACCGAGATGAGCGCGGGAGCGCCCGTCGGCGCTCACCGAGCGCACCGCGATCACGGTGTCGTCGTCGTCGAGTTCGGCTCCGGTGGAGTCGAGGATGTCGGCGACCACCGGATCCTTCTGCACGCCCTCGGCGTTCGCCAGCCGGAAACGACCCTCGACGATCGCCTTGGCGCTACCCGTCCGGACGCGGGTCGCGTCAGCACGAGCACCCGACAGCAGGTGCAGGCTGGTGACGATCATCGTCTTGCCCGCGCCGGTCTCGCCGGTCAGCACCGTGAAGCCCGGATGGAAGCGCGCCTGCGCCTCCTCGATGACACCGAGTCCGGTGATCGACAGTTCTTCGAGCACCCCTATGCCTGCCTCCCTCGCCATCCCGTGACCGGGAGGGCGAACTTGGTGACGAGCCGGTCGGCGAACGGATCGGAGTCGATCCGGATCCAGTTCACCGAACGATCGCTGCGTACGACCTCGACGCGGGCGCCGGCCGGCACGTCGAGTGCTCGACGGCCGTCACACAGCGCCACCGCCGAGCGTCCGTTCTTGTCGACTTCCACCGCGATGCGCGACCGCGGGCTCGTCACCATGGGCCGCGCGAACAGCGCGTGTGCGTTGTTGGGCACCACGAGGATCGCCTCGAGGTCGGGCCACATCACCGGGCCGCCCGCCGAGAAGGCGTAGGCCGTCGACCCGGTCGGGGTCGCGACCAGCACGCCGTCGGCGCCGAATGCCGACACCGGCCGCCCGTCGACCTCGGTGACGAGTTCGAGTACACCGTTCTTGCTGGTGTTGAGGATCGCGACCTCGTTGAGCGCCCAACTGCTCGCCGTAGGCGGGTCGGGGTCGGCCGGGTCCACGATGTCGATCTCGAGGGTCATCCGCGGTTCGATGCGGTAGTCGCGGGCGATGAGCTGGTTCATCACCTCGTCGACCTTGTGCGCCTCCGACTCGGCGAGGAAGCCGATGTGCCCGAGGTTGATGCCCAGGACGGGCACCCCCGCCGGGCACGCCAACTCGGCGGCACGGAGGAAGGTGCCGTCACCACCGAGGACGATCACGAGCTCACATCCCTCGGCCGATGCGGACTCGGCGGTGGTCACCTCGACGACGGCGCCCAGGGACCGGAGGTAGTCGGGATCGACGGGCACGTTCCCGGGTCGCGACTGCTGGTCGTCGCGGTTGCGGTAGATGACGTCGTGGTCGGGGGCGTCCCGGTCGAGGGTGTCGTGGTCGACGACCCGGAGGGCGACACCGGCGGCACCGCAGTGGCGGGCGATGGCCTCGATCGTCTCGAGGACGTTCTCGCGTCCGGTGTGGGCGACCACCAAGAACTCGCGGGCACCGGCGGACTCGGCTACCGAATCGTCGGTCACTGGTGGTTCCCTCCCAGAGAAGTGTGGTCGGACGTGTGTCGTCGAGCAGAAACGTTTGAGCGGGCCCCGGCCGATCCGCCGATCAGCTCGGACCCTCCGCGACCGCACGCTCGACCATGGAGCGGAGCTCGTCGGACGAGGCCGACGGGTCGACCCTATCGCTCTCCCCCGACTCCTCGCCCGCCCGGCCACCGGGCTCCTTGCGCAGCCAGAGGAAGAACTCGACGTTGCCCGACGGGCCCGGCAGCGGACTGGCCACCACACCACGGGTCTCGAGCCCGAGAGCGGCCGCCTCGGTCGCCACGGCAAGCACGGCCTCGGCACGCAGTGCGGGATCGCGCACGACGCCACCCGAGCCGACGCGGTCCTTCCCCACCTCGAACTGCGGCTTGACCATGGGCAGCAGATCGGCACCCGGCACCGCACAACGAGCGAACGCAGGTAGGACGAGTCCCAGCGAGATGAACGACAGGTCGGCGACCACGACGTCCACCGGACCGCCGATCGCCTCCGGTTCGAGATGCCGGACGTTGGTGCGGTCGTGGACGTGCACGCGGTCGTCGTTCTGCAGGCGCCAGATGAGTTGTCCGTAACCGACGTCCACGGCGACGACCTCTCGGACGTCGCGACGCAGCAGAACATCGGTGAAGCCGCCGGTCGAGGCACCCGCGTCGAGGCACCGGCGACCTGCCAGGGTCAGACCCTGGGGTTCAAACGCTTCGAGAGCCCCGAGGAGCTTGTGGGCGCCGCGCGACGCCCAGTCGTCCTTCGGCGCCTCCACCACGACGATCGGGGTGTCCCGGGTGACGCCGGTCGCAGCCTTGGCCGCCACCGTTCCGTTGACCTTCACGACGCCGGCATCGACGAGTTCGCGCGCCTGCTCCCGCGAGCGGGCCAGGCCACGCCGGACGAGTTCCGCATCGAGTCGTGCTCTGGTTGCCATCGTCAGTGCCGCGTCGGGGGTCGGATCATCGGCGGTCCACCGCGTCGAGCGCCGCGGTGAGGGCGTCGTGAGCCTGCTCGAGGAGGTTTGCCTGGCGCTCGAGCGCAGCGAGCGAGAAGGTGTCTCCGACGGACTCCCGCAGCTCGTCGACCTGCGCCAGGAGCTCCGAGACCGTGGCCTCGACGTCGGGTAGGTCGAGCTCGGTGTCCGCACCCGACGACGCCGCGTCGTGCAGCGCTGCCATCGGGTCGTACTGGCGACGCGGCATGGCGCCCGGACCGGGTCGGGGCGCCATGCTGTTCGGTGTCGGACCGCTGCTCGGGTCCGAACGCCTGCTCTCGTCACTCGGGAAAGTCATCGTGGACCACGCTAGCCGACGAGGGTGACACCCAGCGACGCCAGCTTGTCCCGCGTCGGGCCCTCGGCACGGAACCGCAGTTCTTCCGGATCGGCGGTGCCCGCATCGACCGCGGCCCAGGTGGCAGCTGCCAGAGCGGGGACGAGAGCGATCTCGTCACCCGAGCCGGAGATAGTCACGGTGGATGCGTCCACGGTCACGGTCCAGCCCGGCTGGTCGCTCACGCGGACCGCGTCGACGTCGTCGAACACGCCGGCCAGATCGTCGATGACGTAGGTGGGCCGCTGCTTCGGCGGTGCGGCCAGCAGGTCGGTGACCGTGCTGACGCCGGTGAGGACCAGCGCACTCTCGATCCCGACGGCATGTGCGCCCTCGATGTCGGTGTCGAGACGGTCGCCCACGACGAGCGGCAAACTCGACGCGGCACGGGCGATGGCGTCCGCCATCAGCGGGGCGGCAGGCTTGCCCGCGACGAGGGGCTCCTTGCCGGTGGCGCTGCGCAGTGCGGCGACCATCGAGCCGTTGCCGACCAGTAGACCGCGCTCGGACGGCAGGGTGGCGTCGACGTTGGTCGCCACCCAGAGGGCACCGGCCCGGATCGCCAGTGCGGCCTCGGACAGCTGCGCCCAGCCGGTCTCGGTCGAGTGGCCCTGGATTACGGCTGCGGGACGGTCGTCGGCGCTGCGCGTCACCCCGATGCCTACCTCACGGACCTCCTGTGCCAGGCCGTCGGTGCCGATGACCAGCGCCCGCGAACCCGGAGGGAGATGCTCGGACAGCAGCCGCGCCCCCGACTGCGCACTGGTGACGACGAGATCGTCCGTGGCGTCGAAGCCGAGCTCACGAAGGTGTGCGGCGACCTCGGCCGGACGACGACTCGCGTTGTTCGTCACGAAGAAACGAGGGATGTCGAGCCGGTCGAGGGTGTCGACCGCATTCGGCAGCGCCTGATGGCCCGCGAAGACGGTCCCGTCGAGGTCCAGCAGCAGCGCGTCGTACCGGTCGACGAGGGCTTGCGACCCCGCGCTGTCCTCGTCGACGTAGCTCGACGCCGCCGAGAGGTCGGCGGTCCCTTCCAGGTTGTCGATCGTGTCGGTGTCGGCGGGTTCCGATGCCGTAGCGGGCTCTGGAGTGACCGGTTCAGGTGCGGTAACCGGCTCAGGCGTCACCGGCTCAGGTGCAGCGACCGGTTCCGGTTCGGCAACCGGCTCGGGTGCCGCTGTCGGCTCCGGAGTCGCGATCGACTCGGCCGGCGCGGGCTCTGCGCGCACGGGCTCTGCAGTCGCCGGCTCAGCAGTCGCTGGTTCAGGGCTCGCCTGTCCGGTGGCCGACACCGCGCTGTCAGCCAGAACATCGACGCCGTCGACCCCGGGCTCGTCGTCTCCCCCCGGTGCGTCGTCGTTCGCGAGCTCGGTCAGGCGGAACTCGGCGTCGGTGACATCGTCGATGTCGGCGGCGGCCGCGTTCATGAACCAGGTGATGGCCTCGTCGCGGCGACCGGACGCGTACAGCGCCGATGCGTAGGCGTAGAAGAGGCGTGCCGGCCCGGTTCCCACCTGACCCGGTTTGAGGTTCTCGGCCTGCAGCGTGACGACCGCTTTCTCCGGCTCACCGAGGTCGATGCGTGCACCGGCTTCGACGATCCGCATCTCGGTGGCTTCCTCACCGGTGAGCGCACGGCCCTCGTCGCCACGGGCGATCTCGACAGCACGTTCCGGACGTCCGAGACCACGCTCGCAGTCGGCGATGAGCGGCAGCAGAGCGTTGTTCCCGGTGATACGACGGGCAGCACGGAGCTCGGTGGCGGACTCCTGCCATTCGCCGGCGTTGTACGCGGCGATACCGGTGGTCTCTCGGACGACGCCCACACGTGACGCACGGCCTCGTGCGGCGCGAGCATGTTCGAGCGCGACGGCCGGCTCTTCGAGGAGCAGGCGCGCAACCATGACCAGGTGTTTGGCCACGATCTCGGCATTCGCCTTGTCGAGGGTCAGGAGGTCACGTCGAACTTCCGGATCGAGATCCGACGCGTTGACGTCATCGGGCAGCGGCGGGCCCTGCTGCCGGCGACCACCGTCGCCGCGCTCGCGGCCCGGACGGTCGGGGCGACGGCCCCGACTCGAATCACCACGGCTGGAGTTGCCCTGCACGCGGGAACCCCGCTGACCTCGGGGGCCGCCCTGCCCCCGTGACTCCTGCTGATCTCGCGTATCACGTTCACCGCGTCCGTCACGACGCGGACGATCACGATCACTCATAGCTGCCAATCTATGCCCTTGAACCTTGATGGGAAGCATCGCCGGCCACGTCGATACGACGTGCGCGAACAAGAAAAGCCCCGTATCCGACGAAAGAAATCATCGAATACGGGGCCCTTCTGAAATTGTGTTCGGCGGTGTCCTACTCTCCCACACTGATTAAGGTGCAGTACCATTGGCGCTGGAGGGCTTAGCTTCCGGGTTCGGAATGGGGCCGGGCGTTTCCCCTCCGCTATGGCCGCCGTAACTCTATGAAACAACCAACAAACCGGTTATTTGTTTGTTTGTGTGTTGTCTCAGAAGATGCATAGTGGATGCGAACACACCAAAAAGAGTGTTTTGGTGATGTTGTGGGTGTTGTTGGTAAGTCCTCGGCCGATTAGTACCAGTCACCTGAACACATTGCTGTGCGTACAGTTCTGGCCTATCAACCCCATGGTCTGTAGGGGGCCTTAACCCCGCAAGGGGGTGAGAAACCTCATCTTGGAACAGGCTTCCCGCTTAGATGCTTTCAGCGGTTATCCCTTCCGAACGTAGCTAACCAGCGGTGCCCCTGGCGGGACAACTGGCACACCAGAGGTTCGTCCGTCCCGGTCCTCTCGTACTAGGGACAGGTTTCCTCAAGTTTCTTACGCGCGCGGCGGATAGAGACCGAACTGTCTCACGACGTTCTAAACCCAGCTCGCGTGCCGCTTTAATGGGCGAACAGCCCAACCCTTGGGACCTACTCCAGCCCCAGGATGCGACGAGCCGACATCGAGGTGCCAAACCATCCCGTCGATATGGACTCTTGGGGAAGATCAGCCTGTTATCCCCGGGGTACCTTTTATCCGTTGAGCGACACCGCTTCCACTTGCCGGTGCCGGATCACTAGTCCCGACTTTCGTCCCTGCTCGACATGTACGTCTCACAGTCAAGCTCCCTTGTGCACTTACACTCAACACCTGATTGCCAACCAGGCTGAGGGAACCTTTGGGCGCCTCCGTTACTTTTTGGGAGGCAACCGCCCCAGTTAAACTACCCACCAGGCACTGTCCCTGAACCCGATCAGGGTCCGAGGTTAGAAGTCCAATACGATCAGAGTGGTATTTCAACAACGACTCCATGAACACTGGCGTGCCCACTTCACAGTCTCCCACCTATCCTACACAAACCGAACCGAACACCAATACCAAGCTATAGTGAAGGTCCCGGGGTCTTTTCGTCCTGCCGCGCGTAACGAGCATCTTTACTCGTACTGCAATTTCGCCGAGTCTGTGGTTGAGACAGCAGAGAAGTCGTTACGCCATTCGTGCAGGTCGGAACTTACCCGACAAGGAATTTCGCTACCTTAGGATGGTTATAGTTACCACCGCCGTTTACTGGGGCTTAAATTCTCAGCTTCACCACCGAAGTGATTAACCGGTCCTCTTAACCTTCCAGCACCGGGCAGGCGTCAGTCCGTATACATCGTCTTACGACTTCGCACGGACCTGTGTTTTTAGTAAACAGTCGCTTCTCTCTGGTCTCTGCGACCCACACCAGCTCAAGGAGTAAATCCCGTCACCAGGATGGGTCCCCCTTCTCCCGAAGTTACGGGGGCATTTTGCCGAGTTCCTTAACCACAGTTCTCTCGATCGCCTTAGTATTCTCTACCTGACCACCTGTGTTGGTTTGGGGTACGGGCCGTGTACCAACTCACTAGAGGCTTTTCTCGGCAGCATAGGATCATGGAATTCACCGCAACGGCTACGCATCACCTCTCAGGCTGCATGTGTTCCGGATTTGCCTAGAACACGCCCTACAGGCTTACACCAGTACAACCACTGACTGGCCCCACTACCTTCCTGCGTCACCCCATCGCTTGCCTACTACCAGCCAAGGTCCCATGCATCACCCCACCCGGCACCCGAAGGTGCTCCTGGGGGATCTGGATGGTTAGTACAACTGATTCAGCATGGGCGCGGATACACGGGTACGGGAATATCAACCCGTTGTCCATCGACTACGCCTGTCGGCCTCGCCTTAGGTCCCGACTCACCCTGGGCGGATTAGCCTGGCCCAGGAACCCTTGGTCATTCGGCGGAAGAGTTTCTCACTCTTCTTTCGCTACTCATGCCTGCATTCTCACTCCCACACCCTCCACCACTAGATCACTCTGTGGCTTCCACGGATGCAGGACGCTCCCCTACCCACCCACACACCTGGTTGACACTCCGTAGAACATCAACGGGCTAACGTGTGAGTGCCGCGGCTTCGGCGGTGTACTTGAGCCCCGCTACATTGTCGGCGCAGGATCACTTGACCAGTGAGCTATTACGCACTCTTTCAAGGGTGGCTGCTTCTAAGCCAACCTCCTGGTTGTCTTCGCGACCCCACATCCTTTTCCACTTAGTACACGCTTAGGGGCCTTAGCCGGCGATCTGGGCTGTTTCCCTCTCGACTACGAACCTTATCGCCCGCAGTCTCACTGCCACACTCTCACTTACCGGCATTCGGAGTTTGGCTGACGTCAGTAACCCTGTGGGGCCCATCGGCCATCCAGTAGCTCTACCTCCGGTAAGAAACATGTGACGCTGCACCTAAATGCATTTCGGGGAGAACCAGCTATCACGGAGTTTGATTGGCCTTTCACCCCTACCCACAGCTCATCCCCTCCATTTTCAACTGAAGTGGGTTCGGGCCTCCACGACGTCTTACCGTCGCTTCACCCTGGCCATGGGTAGATCACTCCGCTTCGGGTCTAGACCCGGCGACTCTTTCGCCCTATTCAGACTCGCTTTCGCTACGGCTACCCCACACGGGTTAACCTCGCCACCGAGCACTAACTCGCAGGCTCATTCTTCAAAAGGCACGCCATCACCCACCCCGAAGGCGCAGGCTCTGACGGATTGTAAGCGTCCGGTTTCAGGTACTATTTCACTCCCCTCCCGGGGTACTTTTCACCTTTCCCTCACGGTACTTGTCCGCTATCGGTCACCAGGAAGTATTCAGGCTTACCGGGTGGTCCCGGCAGATTCACAGCAGATTCCACGAGCCCGCTGCTACTTGGGCACCCATCACGCAAGACCATGTGTTTTCAGCTACCGGACTCTCACCGTCTACGGCAGACCATTCCAGGCCACTTCACCTAACACACGATTTTCTCACTCACGCTTCCACAGGTAGATGGAAGAAGATGAACCCCACAACACCACACACACAACCCCTACCCGGTATCACATGCGCATGGTTTAGCCTCATCCGCTTTCGCTCGCCACTACTCACGGAATCACTTTTGTTTTCTCTTCCTATGGGTACTGAGATGTTTCACTTCCCCACGTTCCCTCCACACCCCCTATACATTCAGAGGTGGGTAACACGACATCACTCGTGCTGGGTTTCCCCATTCGGACACCCTCGGATCACAGCTCGTTTGACAACTCCCCGAGGACTATCGCGGCCTACCACGTCCTTCATCGGCTCCTGGTACCAAGGCATCCACCGAACGCCCTTACACACTTACAACAACACCTACAAACCACCCCCACCCCACACAACCCAAAAAGCTGCGCTTCCAGCGGGGATCGAATGTAGACATCACAAAAACATTTTCTGCTAAATCACAGACCAACATAAACGTTGATTTGAAATAAAGATGCTCGCATCCACTATGCACTTCTCAAACAACACACACCATGAGATCGTTGGCATCTCCGCACCCCATCACAGGACACCTCAACAACACCGCCAACCACACAGCTAGGTCAGAGCAAACACACACACCCGAAGGCATGCCGCGTGTTCTCTCAGAACCCCGATAGTGTGACGTGAACCCGCCGGCCTCACAGCCAAACGGTAACCCGACCTCGACATCATCTGACATCGCGATCATGTGGGTTTGTCTGATGTTTCACCCTCGAACACACACACGCAGTCTCCACAGTTGAGAGACATGAACGTGTGATGTTGT
The DNA here is from genome assembly GCF_038024875.1 of Gordonia rubripertincta. Classification (NCBI taxonomy): domain Bacteria; kingdom Bacillati; phylum Actinomycetota; class Actinomycetes; order Mycobacteriales; family Gordoniaceae; genus Gordonia; species Gordonia rubripertincta. The sequence continues at coordinate 3,581,608 of NZ_CP136136.1, read as the reverse complement.
GTGCTCCTTAGAAAGGAGGTGATCCAGCCGCACCTTCCGGTACGGCTACCTTGTTACGACTTCGTCCCAATCGCCGATCCCACCTTCGACAGCTCCCTCCACAAGGGTTAGGCCACCGGCTTCGGGTGTTACCGACTTTCATGACGTGACGGGCGGTGTGTACAAGGCCCGGGAACGTATTCACCGCAGCGTTGCTGATCTGCGATTACTAGCGACTCCGACTTCATGGGGTCGAGTTGCAGACCCCAATCCGAACTGAGACTGGCTTTAAGGGATTCGCTCCACCTCACGGTATCGCAGCCCTCTGTACCAGCCATTGTAGCATGTGTGAAGCCCTGGACATAAGGGGCATGATGACTTGACGTCATCCCCACCTTCCTCCGAGTTGACCCCGGCAGTCTCCTGCAAGTCCCCGGCATAACCCGCTGGCAATACAGGACAAGGGTTGCGCTCGTTGCGGGACTTAACCCAACATCTCACGACACGAGCTGACGACAGCCATGCACCACCTGTACACCAACCACAAGGGAACATGTATCTCTACATGCGTCTGGTGTATGTCAAACCCAGGTAAGGTTCTTCGCGTTGCATCGAATTAATCCACATGCTCCGCCGCTTGTGCGGGCCCCCGTCAATTCCTTTGAGTTTTAGCCTTGCGGCCGTACTCCCCAGGCGGGGTACTTAATGCGTTAGCTACGGCACGGAACTCGTGAAATGAGCCCCACACCTAGTACCCACCGTTTACGGCGTGGACTACCAGGGTATCTAATCCTGTTCGCTACCCACGCTTTCGCTCCTCAGCGTCAGTTACTACCCAGAGACCCGCCTTCGCCACCGGTGTTCCTCCTGATATCTGCGCATTTCACCGCTACACCAGGAATTCCAGTCTCCCCTGTAGTACTCAAGTCTGCCCGTATCGCCTGCACGCCTACAATTGAGTTGCAGAATTTCACAGACGACGCGACAAACCGCCTACGAGCTCTTTACGCCCAGTAATTCCGGACAACGCTCGCACCCTACGTATTACCGCGGCTGCTGGCACGTAGTTGGCCGGTGCTTCTTCTCCAGGTACCGTCACTCACGCTTCGTCCCTGGTGAAAGAGGTTTACAACCCGAAGGCCGTCATCCCTCACGCGGCGTCGCTGCATCAGGCTTGCGCCCATTGTGCAATATTCCCCACTGCTGCCTCCCGTAGGAGTCTGGGCCGTGTCTCAGTCCCAGTGTGGCCGATCACCCTCTCAGGTCGGCTACCCGTCGTCGCCTTGGTAGGCCATTACCCCACCAACAAGCTGATAGGCCGCGGGCCCATCCTGAACCGCAAAAGCTTTCCACCAAACACCATGCGATGTAAGGTCATATCCGGTATTAGACCCAGTTTCCCAGGCTTATCCCAGAGTCCAGGGCAGATCACCCACGTGTTACTCACCCGTTCGCCACTCGAGTACCCAGCAAGCTGGGCCTTTCCGTTCGACTTGCATGTGTTAAGCACGCCGCCAGCGTTCGTCCTGAGCCAGGATCAAACTCTCCATGAAAAAATAGTGAAACAAAACCAGCACCCACAAGCGCCAGCGTTTCAACACAATCAGGAAAGCAAACCTGACCAATCCAAAACTAGCAAATGTGACACCCAGACGGGGCCGAGCGCCACACAAAAAAACAAACATCCACATCAATAAAGATGCTCGATGCCAAAAAATGGCATCAGACAATTCATCATCACACTATCGAGTTCTCAAAGAACACACACCCACCGGACGTCCTCATGATGAGTTCGGCTCCGATGAGCTCTCCCAGAGCACGAGATTTACTCGCGATCTTGTTCTTGGGAGTGGCCCCGCACAGGCGGCCCGAGCGAATGGCCCGGGCACTTTTGCTTCCCCGGGGCTTGCGGCTCCGGGGGCGTTGCTCTCTGCGGTGCGTCGATTAAGTTACACAGCTGCGAACAACGCGTCAAATCCCCTGGTCAGAGGCTCAACTTCGCGCCGGCAAAACTCTTCTTTCCTCGTCGCACGACCAACCAACGGCCATGGAGCAGGTCAGCGTCCGCCGGCTGCCACTCCGGATCGGTGATCTTGGTGTTGTTCACGTAGGCGCCGCCTTCGGACACCGCACGACGCGCGGCCTTGTTGCTGTCGGACAGCTTGGTGTCGACGAGTAACGCGATGATGGTGGGCCGCTCCTCCGAGTACTCGGCGATGACCGTCTCCCCTACGGCTGCGGACAGGGTGGCCTCGTCGAGTTCGTCGAGCTCGGCGCGTCCGAACAGTGCCTGGCTGGCGAGCTCGACGGCGCGCGTGTTCTCTTCCCCGTGGATCAGGGTGGTCATCTCGGCGGCGAGCTTCTTCTGAGCGAGACGCAGGTGCGGCTTCTCTTCCGTCGCCTGCTCGAGCTCGGCGATCTCTTCACGTCCGAGGAAGGTGAACCAGCGCAGGTAACGGATGACGTCCGCGTCGGCGGTGTTCACGAAGTACTGGTACCAGGCATAAGGGCTGGTGAGCTCGGGGTCGAGCCAAAGACTGCCGCCACCGGTGGACTTGCCGAACTTCTTGCCGTCCGACGAGGTGACGAGTGGCACGGTCAGGGCATGCAGCGACAACCCGTCGAGACGACGTCCCAGGTCGACACCGCCGATGATGTTCCCCCACTGATCCGAGCCACCGATCTGCAGCTGGCAGCCGTACCGGCGGTTGAGCTCGACGAAGTCGTTGGACTGCAGGAGCAGGTAGCTGAACTCGGCGTAGCTGATGCCGTCACCCTCGAGACGCCGCTTCACGGTGTCCCGAGCGAGCATGACGTTGACCGAGAAGTGCTTACCGAGGTCGCGGAGGAACTCGATGGCGGAGAGCTGTCCGGTCCAGTCGAGGTTGTTGACGACGAGTGCACCGGTCGGGGATTCGTCGATGTCGACGAAGCGGCGCAGCTGCGCGTCGATCCGGTCGGCCCATTCGGCGACCGTGTCGGGAGCGTTCATGGTGCGCTCGCCCACCTCACGGGGATCACCGATGAGCCCGGTGGCGCCACCTGCGAGAACGATCGGGCGATGGCCGGCCAGCTGGAAACGCTTGAGCGTCAGCAGCGGCACGAGGTGGCCGGCGTGGAGGCTCGCCGCCGTCGGATCGAAGCCCGCGTACAACGTGATGGGCCCGTCCGCCAGGGCCTCGCGCAGAGCGTCGAGGTCGGTGGACTGCGCGATCAGACCTCGCCAGCCGAGTTCGTCCAGGATGTCAACGGGAGCGTTCCCGGTCCGGACGGTTCCCTCGGTCGAGTTGGCGGTTCCCTCAGTCTCAGCACTCACCCCTCGATCTTGTCATCCATCGAGATCGGGGCTCGGACGAGGTGACGCCTGCGGGCGCCGGACGCTGCGTAGGGCTACTGGCCGGAGATCAGGCGCTCGTGCTCGGCGTCGTCGACCTTGCGTGCCTCGTCGATGAGCATCACGGGAATCCCGTCGGCATCGATACGGTACGCGACGTGGAGTCGCGGGTTGTAGAGCTCGTCGCCGGCGTCGATCAGCGGGCCATGGTCCTGCGGGCAGGCCAGCCGCTCGCGCACGATCGGGTCGATGGCCTCAGCGCGTGTCGTCACGCCGCTCAGCCTAGGGCATCGTCGACCGACGACCCGCTCCAGTCCAGCTTGTCGGCGATCGTCTTGGTGTATCGCCGGTAGCGACCCTCCTCGTCGCGATACCAGGTCCGCGGTCCGGGCTTGGGCAGCCCTTCGGCCGCGAAAACGGTGCTCAACGGGCGGTAGGACGCGGAGTGCGGGATCTCGTCGACCACGCGGATGAGGTGCGGCCGGATCTCGGCGGGGAACTCCCCGAGTGCGATACGCAGCTGGGTGACGGTGAGCGACTCGGGCTTGGCATCCGGGCACAGGGTCAGTGCGGCGACCAGCAGCTGGTGTCCCGGCTCCCCCACTCCGTAGGCGACGACCCGATCGACGCCCTGCATCCGTGACAGCGCGTGCGTGATCGGCGGGATGAACGCGGGTCCGGCCTCGGTTCGGACCACGCGATCAGTGGCACCGAGGAAGTACAGGTCGCCGTCGGCATCGCGGACGAACAGGTGCCCCGACACCTCCCATCGGTCACGGCTGGTGAAGACATCACGCAGCACCGTGCCGTTGGTGTCGAACTTGTGCCGGGCCTTGGCCAGCAGCAAACCGGGTTCGCCCACCTCGGCACGCCGGACGAATCCGGAATCGTCGATCAGGAGACGATCGTTCGCGATGTCGTAGGCCGCGACCTCGACCGGGTTGGTCTCCGGCAGCGGCCGCCCGACGGAGGACAGTTTGTCGCCGGAGACGTTCGCCAGGATCGCCGAGCCGTCGGCGGTCGCGAAGAACTCGAGGATCCGGGCCCGGGGGAAGCTGGCGCACACGTCTTCCCAAAGACCCGCCGACATCCCGGAACCCATGAACAGCCGGATCGGGTTGTGCTGGTTGATACGGAAGCGGGGATCACGGACGACGTCGCCCAGCATCGACCAGGTGTAGGACACCACGGTGACGCCGTAGCGCTGCACCTCGGTCGCGAAGGTCTCCGGGTCGATGCCGTTGGACAGGGCGATCCGGGACCGGCCGACCACCGTCGCGCCGAGGGTCGTCAGCAGGCCGGAAGCGTGATGCAGAGGGGGCAGGCAGTACACGGTGTCACGGTCGGAGAGCGCCGCCGCCGAGGCCGCACCGAACGCCGACATGGCGAAGCGGTGATTGGTCACCGGCCACGGGACGAGCTTTCCCCGTGCACGACTGAACAGGATGAACGCGAGATCTCCCGCGAGACCGGGATCGGGCCGGTACCAGGTCGGCAGGTCGACCTCGTCGGGGTCGATCTGTTCCATGTCGATGATCGTCCGGCCGTCGACACCGTCGATGGCACGGGAGTCGCCGCTGCCACCGCCGAGCACGAGCACCCGGTCCGACGCCGCGCCGGCGAGGTCCAGGTTGGTCGGGTCGGTCACGATGACCGAGCTGTCGGCCAGGCGCATCATCTCCCGCACGTCGGCGTCTGCGGCCAGCAGCACCGAGACGGCGCCGAGACGCGCCAGTGCCGCGACCACGACCAGGGCGCTCGGGCGGGTGTCCATCAGGACGCCGATGTGCTGCCCCGGTCGCACGCCGCAGTAGATGAGGCCGGCGACGACGTTGTTGATGCGGGCGTCGACCTGCGCGTGGGTGAGCACGCGGTTCTCGAAGAGAAAGAGTTCGTTGTCGCCGTGCTTCTTGGTGTTCTCGGCCATCAGCTTGGACAGCGAGATCCGGGTGCCGCTCTGGATCTGGCCCAGTCGCAGGAGGCGGGGCACCGTGCGCACCGACTCCGACGCGACGGCTCGCGATGTCCGCTGGACCGAGTTGACCAGCGTGAGCAGTTCCCGGGAGGCCGCGGTGCCGGCGTCGGCGACCGACCCCACGCCGTGGGTGATGCGCGAGGACAGGCTGACACCGCCGCCGTGCCCCGGCTCCACCAGCGACATCTCGCTGATGAGTTCAGGGCGGGTACCGTTGTCCGACAACCAGTTCACCCAGTCGGCCGTGGTGGGCCAGGTGTGCTGACCCGCCGTGGAACCGACCACGAGACCGAAATGCCCGACCGGCAGGGTGGACTCGTAGACCTCGGCGTCGGGTGCGGCGCGCACGATCCCGCGGACCGCGGCGGGCTGACCGATGTCGTCGGCATCGCCGACGAACGCCAGTACCGGGCAGGTGATCTCGGTGAGCGACACGAGGTCGCCGTTGATGACGAAGCCACCGGACACCATGCGGTTGTGGGCGACGAACTGGCGCAGCAGTTCGGCGATCGCGGGACCGGACCAGGCGACCCAGCCGTCGGCCTCGAGGAACCGTCGCTGATCCTCGCGCGGGAGCAGCGCCTCGCGGTCGTGGAGACGGCGGAGGAAGTCGATGCGGCTGCGCACGGTCTTGACCGGGTCGAGTAGCTGGAAGCCGGTGCGCGCCATCCAATCCCGAACCCAGAGGTTGCGCACGAAGGACCGCTCGGCAAGGAACTCGGCGGCCGGCGCCACCAGGCCGGCAGGCAATCCGAGGGGCAGGGCCGCCAGGACGTCGACCGGGCTGCCGAAGGTGATGACGCTGGCGATCCCCTTCGACCGCCGGTACGCCGCGGTCTGGTAGGCGAACATGCCGCCCTGGGAGTAACCGGCGAGGTGGATGTCGCGGCCGGTGGCCTCGACGATCAGGTCGATCGCGCGGCTGATGGCCACCACGTGGTCGGCGAGATTACGCTCCATCCCGCCCTCTTCGGTGTCCGGGGACCCGAAGTCGATCACCCAGGGGGTGATGCCGTTGCGGTGGAGGATCGACACCGCGCCGTTGTGTTCGGTCACGTCATAGACGTTCGCGGACACCATCATCGGCGGCACGAGCACGATGTTCGGGCCGGTGGACGGCTCGTTGGGGAAGTACCGCCGCAGCCGGAACATCTTGTGCGTCTCGACGATCGCGAAGGGGGCCGGTTCGGTCCCGGTCTCGAGACCGCCGAAGCGGAGCACCTCGAGTCCGTTCTGAGCAGTCGCCACCACTCGGCTGACCACACCGCCCAGATCCGGGAGTCGGTCCAAACCCACCATCGCGTCGATTCCTCCCCGTTGTCAGCGAGACGTCCACCACCGACACATCGGTGACAGACGTCACTCTACCCACTCAGCAGTGGTTCTACTCTCGTCCTCCCGGGCCGGCGTCCCAGCGTGTCCGCAGGTCGGCCGACTGCGCCGACACCACGTCTATCTGACGTCGTACCTGATCGGGCGCGGTGCCGCCATGTGCGTTGCGTGATTCGACCGAACCGCGCACCGTCAGCACCTCGCGCACCGCGGGGGTGAGCGACGGGTTGATGCCGGTCAGCGTCTCGTCGTCGAGCTCGTCGAGACCGATGCCCCGCGATTCGGCCTCGCGGACACAGGCTCCGGCGACCTCGTGGGCGACGCGGAAGGGCACTCCCTGCCGGACCATCCACTCGGCGATGTCGGTGGCGAGGGTGAAGCCGGCCGGAGCCAGCTCCTCCATGCGGTCGGTGTGGAACTCGAGCGTGGCGACCAGACCGGTGACGGCCGGGAGCAACATCTCGAGCTGGGCCACCGCGTCGAAGACGGGTTCCTTGTCCTCCTGGAGGTCCCGGTTGTACGCCAAGGGCTGCGCCTTGAGCGTCGCGAGCAGACCGGTCAGGTCGCCGATCAGCCGGCCGGCCTTGCCGCGCATCAGCTCGGCGACGTCCGGGTTCTTCTTCTGCGGCATGATCGAGCTGCCCGTCGACCAGGCGTCGGCCAGTGTCACATAGCCGAATTCCGGTGTGCTCCAGATGATCACCTCTTCGGACAACCGAGAGAGGTCGACCGCGATCATGGCGAACACGAACGCCGCCTCGGCCGCGAAGTCGCGGGACGAGGTGGCGTCGATGGAGTTCTCGGCCGGCGCGTCGAACCCGAGGTCGGCCGCGATGGCGGCCGGATCGAGTCCCAGCGACGAACCGGCGAGGGCGCCGGAACCGTACGGCGAGACCGCGGTCCGACGGTCGGCGTCGGCGAGGCGGTCGATGTCGCGGAGCAACGGCTGGGCATGTGCGAGCAGGTGGTGGCCGAGCAACACCGGCTGGGCCGCCTGCAGGTGCGTCTTCCCGGGCATGATCGCGTCGGGATGCGCGGCCGCCTGAGCGGTCAGCGCGTCGACGACGTCGAGCACTCCGAGGGCGACGCGTCGCATGGCGGCGCGCAGCCACATCCGGAACAGCGTGGCGACCTGGTCGTTGCGCGACCGGCCGGCACGCAGCCGCCCGCCGAGCTCGGGGCCGACCCGCTCGATGAGTCCGCGCTCGAGCGCACCGTGGACGTCCTCGTCGGACTCCGCGGGACCGAACGTCCCGTCGGCGACGTCGGCGGCCAGGCGGTCGAGGCCGTCCAGCATGCCGGTCAGGTCGTCATCGGTGAGCAGGCCCGCCTTGTTGAGCACGCGGGCGTGGGCTTTCGATGCCTGGATGTCGAACGGCGCCAGGGCCCAGTCGAAGTGGGTCGACTTGCTCAGGGCGGCCATCGCCGCGGCCGGACCGCCGGCGAAACGGCCGCCCCAGAGCGAGCCCTCGTTGGTCGTCCCGCCGGTCTGCTCGCCACTCACAGATTCAGGTCCCGCTTGGCCGAGATCTTGGAGGACAGGCCGTGCAGCTCGACGAAGCCGCGGGCTGCCGACTGGTCGAAGCTGTCGCCCTCGTCGTAGGTGGCGAGGTTGAAGTCGTAGAGCGACTCGGCGCTCCGACGTCCGGTGGCGGCGATGTTGCCGCCGTGCAGGACAAGGCGGATCTCGCCGGAGACGTGCTGCTGGGTCGAGTCCACGAAGGCGTCGAGCGAACGCTTCAGCGGCGAGAACCAGAGACCGTCGTAGACCAGCTCGGCCCACTTGCGATCGGTGCCGCGCTTGTAGCGGCCGAGTTCGCGCTCGATGGTGACGTGCTCGAGCTCCTCGTGGGCGCGGATCAGCACCATGGCGCCCGGGGCCTCGTAGACCTCGCGGCTCTTGATGCCGACGAGGCGGTCCTCGACGACGTCGAGGCGTCCGACACCCTGCGCACCGGCGCGACGGTTCAGCTCCTCGATCGCCTGCAGCACCGAGACCGGCCGGCCGTCGATGCTGACCGGGCGACCCTTGTCGAAACCGATGATGACCTCGTCGGGGCTGTTCCAGTTGACGGTCGGGTCCTCGGTGTAGCTGTAGACGTCCTTGGTCGGCGCGTTCCACAGGTCCTCGAGGAAGCCGGTTTCGACGGCGCGGCCCCACACGTTCTGGTCGATGGAGAACGGCGACTTCTTGGTCACGTTGATCGGGATGTCGTTCTCTTCGGCGAAGGCGATGGCCTTCTCACGGGTCCACGCGTAGTCGCGGACGGGGGCGAGAACCTCGAGATCGGGTGCGAGGGTGGCGAAGCCGACCTCGAAGCGAACCTGGTCGTTGCCCTTGCCGGTGCAACCGTGGGCGACGACGGTGCCGCCGTGATCGCGAGCGGCGGTCACGAGGTGCTTGGCGATCAGCGGACGCGACAGCGCCGAGACCAGCGGGTAGCGGTCCATGTAGAGGGCGTTCGAGGTGATCGCCGGGAGGCAGTACTCGTCGGCGAATTCGTCACGGGCGTCGACGACGACGGCTTCGACCGCGCCGCAGTCGAGGGCGCGCTGGCGGATGACGTCCATGTCCTCGCCGCCCTGCCCGAGGTCGAGAGCCACGGCGACGACCTCCTTGCCGGTCTCCTTCTGGATCCAGCTGATCGCGACCGAGGTGTCCAGGCCGCCCGAGTATGCGAGTACGACACGTTCTGCCATGAGGTGAAGCTCCTGTTCTAAGCGATGACCCGAGTCCATCATCGGCCCCGGGGTTCCGACCACACCGTCCGGGTCTCGGTTGGCGGTGCGTGCGGTTGCGGTTCTCGTTCTGTCCGGCCGTCGGCGGGCGCGGCCGGTGGTTCTGCAGCGGGTCGGGGGCTACACGAGGCCCTCGATCCGTCGGGCGAGTTCGGCCCCGTCGAGCGGCTCGCGGGCGACGACGAAGATCGTGTCGTCACCGGCGATCGTGCCGACCACATCGGGTAGTCGGGCACGGTCGAGGGCGGCCGCCAGGTAGTGCGCGGCACCCGGCGGCGTACGCAGTACGGCGAGGTTGCCACTGCTGTCGGTGGAGACGAGCAGCTCCGACACGAGGCGGGAGAGACGATCGGTGCCGCCGGACACGCCGCGCACCGGCGAACCGTCCTCCGGCACCACGTAAACACCCGCACCGCCGTCGGCGGCCCGCAGCTTCACGGCCCCGAGTTCGTCGAGGTCGCGCGACAGCGTTGCCTGCGTGGCTTCGATCCCTTGCTGGGCCAGCAACCGCTGCAGCTCCGACTGGCTGCGCACCTGGTGGGTCGACAGGATGTCGATGATCCGCGCATGCCGCCCCGCGCGGGTCGCGGCGAGGCGGTTCTCCGTGGGTTCGGCTCCGGCGGTCACAACTCGTCCTGACTCTCTGGTGTCATCTCACTGGTGCTCCAGCAGCCAGATCAGCAGGGCCTTCTGCGCGTGCAGACGGTTCTCGGCCTCGTCGAAGACGACGCTGCGCGGACCGTCGATGACCGAGGCGGTGATCTCGTCGCCGCGGTGCGCCGGCAGGCAGTGCAGCACGATCGCAGCGTCGTCGGCGTGGGCGAGCAGTTCGTCGTTGATCTGATACGGCCGGAACGGAGCCGTGCGGTCCTTGCCGTCCTCCTCCTGGCCCATCGACACCCAGGTGTCGGTGACCAGGACGTCGGCACCGGTGACCGCTTCGACGGGATCGGTCACGAGCCGCACCGATCCGCCGGTCTCGGCGGCACGGCGCTCGGTGTCGGCGATGATCGCGGGGTCGGGCTGGAAACCCTCGGGAGCGCTGATCGTCACGTGCATCCCGGCGGTGACGCCGCCCAGTCCGAGCGAGTGGGCCATGTTGTTGGCGCCGTCGCCCAGATAGGTCATCCTCAGACCCGTGGGCGACCCCTTCTGCTCGATGATCGTCTGCAGGTCCGCGAGCACCTGACACGGGTGGAACTCGTCGGACAGGGCGTTGACGACCGGGACGGTCGCGCTCGACGCCAGGGCCTCGAGACGGTCCTGACCGAAGGTGCGCCACACGACGGCGTCGACGAAGCGCGACAGCACGCGTCCGGTGTCCTCGAGGGTCTCCTCACGGCCGAGCTGGGTGGTGCGACCGTCCACGACCACCGCGTGACCGCCGAGCTGGGCGATACCCACCTCGAACGAGAAGCGCGTGCGGGTCGAGTTCTTGTCGAAGATCACCCCGACCCCGCGGGGGCCTTCGAGCGGGCGAAAGGCGAATGGCTGCGTCTTGACCAGAGCGGCAAGTGCGAGCACCTCGGCCTGTTCGGCGGGGGTCAGGTCGTCGTCGCGCAGGAAGTGCCGCGTCATTACTTGTCTCCCTTGTCGTTCTGAGCAGCGGTGTCGAGCAGTCCCGGCAGGGCGTCGACGAAGGTCTGTGCCTGTTCCTCGGTGATGATCAGCGGCGGTGCGAGCCGCAACACGTCGGGAGCCGGTGCGTTGATGAGGAATCCGGCGTCGCGGGCCGCGGCCTCGACGCGTCCGGAAAGCGCCTCGGTCAGTTCGACGCCGAGCAGCAGACCGGCGCCTCGGACACCGGCGATCAGCGGGTGGTGGAGGTCCTCGATTCCGGTGGCGATCGTCTTGCCTACGGCGGCAACGTGATCGGTGAGTCCCTCGGACTCGATGACCCCGAGCACGGCGAGTGCGGCGGCCGCGGCGACCGGATTGCCGCCGAAAGTGGTGCCGTGCTGACCGGGTTCGAACAGCTCGGCGGCCGGGCCGGTGGCGATGCACGCTCCGATCGGCAGTCCGCCGCCGAGTCCCTTGGCGAGCGTCATCACGTCGGGCACCACACCCACCTGCTGGTGGGCGAAGAAGGCACCGGTCCGCGCGACGCCGGTCTGCACCTCGTCGAGGATCAGCAGTGCACCGCGCTCGCTGGTGATACGGCGGGCGGCGGCCAGATAGTCGGCGGGCGGAACGATCACCCCGGCCTCGCCGAGGATCGGTTCGAGGATGACCGCGGCGGTCTGGTCGGTCACGGCGGCGTCGAGCGCCTCGGTGTCGCCGTACGGCACGAACCGCACACCCGGGGGCATCGGCTCGAAGGGTGCACGCTTCGACGGCTGTCCGGTCATGGCGAGCGCACCCATGGTGCGGCCGTGGAAGGCCTTCTCCGCGGCCACGATCTCCGGCCGTCCGGTCCGGCGCGCGAGCTTGAAGGCGGCCTCGTTGGCCTCGGTGCCGGAGTTGCAGAAGAACGCGCGGCCCGGGTGGCCGAAGCGATCGAGCAGCTTCTCCGCCAGTTCGACGACGGGCGGCGAGATGTAGAGGTTCGACACGTGTCCGAGCGTCTGCAGCTGGGTCGTGACGGCCTCGACGATCGCGGGATGCGCGTGGCCGAGGGAGTTCACCGCGATACCGCCGAGCAGGTCGAGGTATCGCTTGCCGTCGGCGTCGGTGACGTACGGTCCCGAACCACCGACCAGGGCAATCGGCGGGGTGCCGTAGTTCTTCATCAGGGACTGGCCCCAACGCTGTTGCAGCGGCGCGGTCACTGGTCCTCCTCACGCGGGTCGACGACGGTGGTGCCGGTGGAGCTCTCGGTCAGCAGTTGGGCGAGCACGGAATGGGCGACGCGGCCGTCGATCACATGGGCGCGTTCGACTCCCCCGGTCACCGCACGCAGGCAGGCCTCCATCTTCGGGACCATGCCGGAGTCCAGCGACGGCAGCAGTTCGGCCAGGGCGTCGGTGTCGATCTGGGACACCAGCGACCCGCGGTCGGGCCAATCGGTGTACAGCCCTTCGACATCGGTGAGCATGACCAGCCGCGACGCGCCGAGCGCCTCGGCGAGCGCGCCGGCCGCGGTGTCGGCGTTGATGTTGTGGACGACGCCGTCGCGGTCCGGGGCGATGGTCGAGACCACCGGGATGCGTCCCGGCGCGACGAGATCGAGCACCGCGGACGTGTTCACCGAGGAGATGTCGCCGACGAGTCCGATGTCGGTGGCGACGCCGTCGACGAGAACCGTCCGCCGGGTCGCGGTGAACAGGTGGGCGTCCTCGCCGGTGATGCCGACGGCGTAGGGGCCGTGCGCGTTGATGAGACCGACCAGCTCACGACCGACCTGACCGAAGAGAACCATCCGGGCGACGTCCATCACCTCGGGGGTGGTGACCCGGAAGCCTCCCTTGAATTCTCCTTGCAGGCCCAGCTTCTTCAGCATCGCCGAGATCTGCGGGCCGCCGCCGTGGACGACGACGGGGTGCATGCCGCAGGCACGGAGGAACACCATATCCGCGGCGAACGCCTTCTTCAGTTCCTCGTCGACCATGGCGTTGCCGCCGTACTTGACGACGATCGTGGCGCCGGCGAGTTCCTGGAGTGCGGGAAGCGCTTCGGCGAGGACCTTCGCCTTCGCGAGGCCCGCGGCCGGGTCGATCCGGGGTGCACCGGATTCCGGTGTGGTGGCACTCATGACGAGTACGCCGAATTCTCTTCGACATAGGCGTGCGAGAGGTCCGTGGTCCGGACGGACGCCGAGGCGTCGCCGAGCTTCAGGTCGACGAGCACGTCGATGTCGGCACCGGAGAGGTCCACGTCGCGCGCCCCGTCGACGCCGCAACCGTTCTCGCACACGGGGGATCCGTTGAACGACACGGCGATCACGTCCGGGTCGATCCGGACCGGCGACGCACCGACCGTGGCCAGCACCCGGCCCCAGTTGGGGTCGGAGCCGAACAGTGCGGTCTTCACCAGCGAGTCGCGGGCCACGAACCGAGCGACGACCACGGCATCGTCTTCGGTCTGTGCCCCGGTGACGGTGATGGTGACCCGCTTGGTGACGCCCTCGGCGTCGGCCTGCATCTGGGCGGCCAGGTCGTCACAGACCGCGAACACGGCCTCGTCGAGATCGGCCTGGTCGACCGGGATCTGGCTGGCACCCGAACTCAGCAGCAGCACGGTGTCGTTGGTGGACATGGAGCCGTCGATGTCGAGCCGGTCGAATGTCCGCGTGGTCGCGCGACGCAGTGCGGTGTCGAGCTGTTCGGTGGTGGCCGCGGCGTCGGTGGTGAGCACCACGAGCATCGTCGCGAGCGAGGGCGCCATCATCCCGGCGCCCTTGCCCATGCCGCCGACGTTCCATCCCTGGGGATGGTGCAGCGCAGCCTGTTTCGGCACGGTGTCGGTGGTCATGATGGCGTGTGCCGCGTCGGTACCGCCGGTGAGTCCGCCGCCCATCTCCTGGACGATCTCGGTGACGCCGGCGAGGACCTTGTCCATCGGCAGTCGGTCGCCGATGAGGCCGGTCGAGCAGACGGCCACCTCGACGGCGCCGGTGCTGGTCCCCCAGTTGCTCAACGCCTCCGCGACGGCCTCGGCCGTCTTGTGGGTGTCCTGGAAGCCGCCGGGCCCGGTGCACGCGTTGGCGCCGCCCGAGTTGAGGATCACCGCGCGCAGCTTGCCCGTGGTGAGAACCTGCTGCGACCACAGCACGGGTGCGGCCTTGACCTGGTTGCTGGTGAAGACGCCGGCGGCCGAGTAATCCGGGCCCTCGTTGAACACGAGGGCGAGGTCGGGGTTACCGGACACCTTGATGCCGGCCGCGATTCCCGCGGCACGGAAACCCAGCGGCGCGGTGACGCCCTGTTCGCGGACGAGCCGCGGGGTGTCGCCGGGGGCGCCGCCCTCGATGCGGTCCGGATCTGGTTGTGCGTCCCGGATTCCGGTTCCTTTGCCCCCGGTCATGGTGCGACTCCCACAGTGCTCAGTCCCTCGTTCTCGGTCCAGCCAAGCGCCAGGTTCATCGACTGGACCGCGGCGCCGCCGGTCCCCTTGGTCAGGTTGTCCACGGCGCCGACGACCACGAGGGTCTGGGCGCGCTCGTCGACCGTCACACCGAGCTGGACGGCGTTGGAACCGATGACCGAACCGGTGGCCGGCAGGCGACCTTCCGGCAGGACGTGAATGAATTCCTCGTCGGCATAGGCCTTTTCGTAGACCGCGCGCACCTCGTCGCCGGTCGCGGTGGTCCGTGCGGTGCACGTCGCGAGGATGCCCCGGGCCATCGGCGCCAGGATCGGGGTGAACGAGACGGTGACGGGCTGCTGCGCCGCCTCCGACAACGCCTGCGAGATCTCCGGGGTGTGCCGGTGGACGCCGCCGACGCCATACGCCCGGGCCGACCCGATGACCTCGGACGCGAGCAGGTCGACCTTCGGCGAACGACCGGCCCCCGACGCACCGCTGACCGCGACGACGGTCACGTGCGGCTCGGCCAGCCCCGCGGCGATCGCCGGGAGCAACGACAGGATCGACACCGTCGGGTAGCAACCCGGCACGGCGATCCGGCTGGCATCCCTGAGGACCTCGCGATTGCCGGGCAGCTCGGGCAGGCCGTACGGCCAGGTGCCTGCATGATCGCCGCCGTAGTACGAGGTCCAGTCCCCTGCGTCGCGCAGCCGGAAGTCGGCGCCGCAGTCGATGATCAGCGTGGTCGGCGGCAGGGCATCGGCGATGACCGCCGATGCACCGTGCGGCAGGCCGAGGAAGACCACGTCGTGGCCACTCAGGATCTCCGGAGTGGTCTCTTCGAGAACCCGGTCTGCCAGTGGCAACAGGTGTGGATGGTGGGATCCGAGCGTGGTGCCGGCGTTGCCGCCGGCAGTCAGCGCACCGATCTCGAGCTCACCGCATCGCAGCCGGGGATGCCCGCACAGCAGACGGAGGATCTCGCCGCCCGCGTAGCCGCTCGCGCCGGCCACTGCCACTTTGATCGTCATGCAATCATTATGCACCGGCGTGCAAATCAATACATCGACGGGGTGGTGTCGGTGGTCGTCCACTTCACGGTGTCAGCGGAGGCGGGCACCAACCCGTTCGGCGGCGGCGTCGACCGCCGCCATCTTCGCCGCGTTGGCCTCGTCCTCGGTCAGCGTGCGATCGCTTGCGCGGAAGCGCAGCGAGAACGTCAGCGACTTGTTGCCCTCGCCGACCTGCGCACCGGTGAAGACGTCGAACAAGGCGATGTCCTCGAGCAGCTCACCCGCGCCGTCGCGCAGCGCCGACCGGACCTCGGCGGCCGGCACCTCGGCGGCGACCACCACGTTGACGTCCTGCAGCACGGCCGGGAACACCGACACCGCCGGAGCGGGCAGCACCTCGCGGAGCGGCAGAGCGTCGATGTCGATCTCGACCGCGCACGCACGCTTGGGCAGGTGGGCGCGTTCGAGCACCGCCGGATGAAGCTCGCCTGCGTAGCCGACCGTGCGTCCGTCGACGGTCAGTCGGGCGCAGCGGCCCGGATGCCACGGCCGGTGATCGGCGGCGGAGAGTTCGACCTCCACGCCCGCGGCACGCGCGATGGTGCGCGCCGCCTCGAAGGCGTCGAGGTAGTCGGCGGCACGTCCCGGACCCCACGGCCCCGCGGGGTCGCGGAGACCGGTCAGGACGACGCCGACGTGCAGCGGCTGATGCGGCAGTGAGGCGTCGAGCGCCGCGATGTCCTCGTCGGTGGGTCGCTGCGTCACGTCGAGTGCGGGGACGGGCGCGACATGGTCACCGGCGATGACGACCTGGCCGATCGTGAACAGCGACAGGTCACGCTGGCCACGGGCGATGTTGCGCGCGGCCATCTCGAGCAGGCCCGGCAGCAGCGTCGTGTTGAGCTCGGGCCGGTCCGACTCGAGCGGGTTGAGGACCTTGACGGTGCGCCGGCGCTCGTCGTCGGCGGGCAGGTCCCAGAGGTCGAAGACCCCGGACGGCATGAACGGGTACGGGAGGACCTCGACGTATCCGTCGAGGGCGAGGGTGCGGCCGACGCTGCGCCGACGACGCTGTTCCGGAGTGAGGCCGGTGCCGCCGGGTGCGCGCGGCACGACGGCCGGGATGTCCTCGAGGCCTTCGAGACGCAGCACCTCTTCGACCAGGTCGGCGCGCTGCTTGAGGTCGGGACGCCACGACGGCGGGACGACGTCGAGGGTGTCGGTGCCGGTGACCACGCAGCCCACCTCGACGAGACGCGCTGCGGTGGTGCCGGCCGGGTAGCCGATGCCGGCGACGCGGTCGGGCTCGTCCGCGGCGATGGAGATCGCCGACGGGAGCGGGGTCGCGACGCGCGCCTCGGACAGCGGCGACGAGATGGTGCCACCGGCGATGTCGACGATGAGCTGGGCGGCGCGATCGGAGGCGACCGCGGTGATCTCCGGGTCGACGATGCGCTCGAAGCGCTTGCTGGCCTCGGAGGTCAGCTTGTGTCGCTTGCCGGTGCGGAAGACGCGGACGGGGTCGAAGGTCGCCGACTCGAGCAGCACCGTGGTGGTCTCATCGCCCACCTCGGTGGCGCCGCCGCCCATGACGCCGGCGAGGGCGATCGGACCGGTCTCGTCGGCGATGACGACGTCCTCCGGATCGAGCACGCGGTCGACCTCGTCGAGGGTCCGCAGCTTCTCCCCCGGCTTCGCCGAGCGCACGGTGACGGTGCCGGTGATGCGGTCGGCGTCGAAGGCGTGCAGCGGCTGGCCGAGCTCGATCATCACATAGTTGGTGACATCGACGATCGCGGAGATCGGCCGGATACCCGCGACCATGAGTCGCTTCTGCATCCACCACGGCGAGATCGCCTTCGGGTCGACGCCGGTGATCACGCGCGCGGTGTAGCGGGTGGCGCCGGAGCCGTCCTCGATGGCGACGGGCCACGGGGTTCCCTCGGTGGTGACGTCGGCTTCGACGACGCCCGGATCCACGAAGGGCACCTCGAAGCTGCTCGCCAGCTCGCGGCCGAGACCGCGGATCGAGAAGGCGTAACCGCGGTCGGGGGTGACGTTGACGTCGATGGCGGCGTCGTCGAGTCCGAGGACTTCGCGGGCGTCGGCGCCGGGCTCGGCGGTCCCGGGGGCCAGCACCAGGATTCCGCTGTGGTCGTTGCCGATGCCGAGCTCGGAGACCGAGCAGATCATGCCGTCGGAGACGCGGCCGTAGGTCTTGCGCGAGGCGATCTCGAACGGACCGGGCAGCACGGCACCGGGCAGCGCGGCGACGATCAGGTCACCCTCGGCGAAGTTGCGGGCGCCGCAGACGATCCCGCGCGGCTCCGCCTCCCCCACCTCGACGGTGCAGAAGCGGATCGGCTTCTTGAACTCGGTGAGCTCCTCGATTGTCTTCACGCGACCGATCACCAGCGGGCCGGTGATCTCCGGGAACTTCTCGATGTCCTCGATCTCGAACCCGACGCGGACGAACCCCGCGTCGATCTCCTCGGTGGTCGCCGACCACTTCGGGTCGCCCGAGCGCAGGACCTCGGTGTACCAGGACTGTGGTGCACGCACTGTGTATCAACTACTTTCGTCGCGTCGTGGAAGTCTGAGGATGCTCGCCGAGCCGGTCAGGCGGCCGGACCGAACGGGAGGGTGAACCGGATGTCGCCCTCGACCATGTCGCGCATGTCGGAGATGTCGTTGCGGAACTGCAGGGTGCGCTCGAGGCCCATACCGAAGGCGAAGCCGGAGTAGACGTCCGGGTCGATCCCGCTGGCGCGCAGCACGTTCGGGTTGACCATGCCGCAGCCGCCCCACTCGACCCAGCCGGGTCCGCCCTTCTTGGCGGGGAACCAGACGTCGACCTCGGCCGACGGCTCGGTGAACGGGAAGTACGACGCGCGCATCCGGGTGGTGGTCTCCGGCCCGAACAGCGCCCGCGCGAAGGTCTCGAGGGTGCCGCGCAGGTTCGCCAGGGTGAGACCCTTGTCGACGGCGAGTCCCTCGATCTGGTGGAACACCGGCGTGTGGGTGGCGTCGAGCTCGTCGGTGCGGAAGGTACGACCGGGGCAGGCCACGTAGATCGGCAGGTCGCGGTTGAGCATCGAACGAACCTGAACCGGCGAGGTGTGGGTGCGCAGCACCTGACGCGAACCCTCGGGCGCGATGTAGAAGGTGTCCTGCATCGACCGAGCCGGGTGGTCCGGCAGGAAGTTGAGGGCGTCGAAGTTGTGGTGCTCGGTCTCGACCTCCGGTCCCTCGGCGATCTCCCAACCCATGGCGACGAAGACGTCGGCCACCTGCTCGGCGATGACAGTGATGGGATGGCGGGCGCCGACCGGGCGCCGACCGCTGGGCAGCGTCACGTCGACCGATTCCGCGACGAGAACCGCCGCGTCACGCTCGGCTTCGAGGGTCGCGGTCCGCAGTTCCAGCGCCGCGGTCACCCGACCCCGAACCTGGTTCACGAGCTTGCCGGCTTCCGAACGCTGGTCCTTCGGCAGACTGCCGAGGGCGCGACGGGCCAGTGCGATCGGCGAGCGGTCGCCGAGGTGCGCGGACTTCGCCGCAGACAGCTGCTCGAGATCGGCCGCCGCCTCGAAGGCCTCGACGGCCGACGCTGCCGCCGCCTCGAGGTCGTCGGGTCCGGGGAATACCGTTTCGTCGGCGGAAGTGGCCACGGTCGGCGAGCTCCTCATGCGTGGTTCGGTGGGTGGACGGCCTCGTCGTCACGCGGAGGGTTGATCGGGCGCGGGAGAACCGGCTCGAGGCAACCGTCAACGGCGGCGATGACTCCCATCGAGGGTAGTCGACCGCCGCGAGGCGCTGACCTGCAGGGAGGCGTCGTCTCCGGGAACCCGCGTCCGCTCCGCGCCGCGCGCGGGCCGAAGGGCGAGGACACGAGCCGTCACCGCACATCCGAGCATGACGATCAGCCACGTACGGCCGTCGCCGAGGAGCCCGTACCGCGACACCATCAGGACCGCGACACCGAGGCACGCCAGCACGGCCATCAGGGCCAGATCCCGAGCGCGTCCGGCACGGCGGGTGACGGCATCGTCCCACCACGGCAGCGGCCGGTTCTCCAGCGGTGACAGCATCGCGACGACGGGCGCCATGACCGTGAGGAGCAGCATCGTCTGGGCGCCGACGACGACCGGGAACGACGCAGAGTGCACGTCGGCGCGATCCAGGCCCGTGACCGCGCCCAGGAGGATGACGGCGGCGAGGACCGGGAGGTGCCAGAGGTACAGCGTCATCGCGCCGCGGTTGCCGAGGACGACCCACCACCAGATCCGCGGACGGTCGGCGATCGTCGCCAACACCCGGCGCACCGCGATGGCACCCGCGCACAGCACGATCGCGTGACCCGCGAGAAGCAGACTGGGCGGGCTCATGTTCGACAGCTGTTGCCCCGGCACCGTGACCAGCGAGATCTCATACGGCCCCCACTGCACGAGCGCGACATCGAGGATCAGGGCACCGATCGACACGGCCGCGGCGGTTCCCGGACGCAGAATGCTCCGGGCGTAGGAGACACCGAGAACGGCCGGGACCGTCCAGACGGTGAGGAAGTTCAGGTAGCCGAGCCACGACGGACCGTCGGCGAGTCGGACGGCGTCGATGAGTGCCGTACCCCCCCAGCACGTTCCGAGTGCGATCGCCGTATGGAGCTGTGTGCGGATCCGCTGCAGCAGTGGGACGACGGCCAGCACGAGCAGGTACGCACCGAGGAACCAGAGCAACTGCACCCCGAGGCGTGCGACGACGTCGGCCGCGGCGTCGAGGCCGGCGATCGTCAGTCCGGCCAGCACGACGAGCACGACACCCAGGTACCAGCCGAGCGGACGCAGAAGACGCTGGGTGCGCGTGAACAGCCAGTGTCCGGCGGACGGGGTATCGCCGCAATCCCGCGACATCCAGCCATGCGTCGACGCTGCAGCACCGGCGAAGAAGAACAGCGGCAGCACCTGGAGCAGCCAGGTGGCCGGCTGGAGAATCGGCACATCACCGAGGGTGTTCCCGAGGTGGATCGCGCCATCGGCGGTGTCGACGGTCAGCATGATCGAGTGGCCGGCGACCACCACCAGCAACGAGCAGATGCGGATGAGGTCGATGACCCGGTCCCGGTTTCCGGTGAGCGCCGCCAGTTCGAGCGGCGTCGGCAGACTTCCGGACTTCCCGGTCGGCCTGCGAGGTGACTTCGTCAGCATGCATCGAGTGTCGCCACCTGTGCGCCGCCGGGCCTGAGCAGAATTACTCGGTCGGGGTCGGCAATCCCCGCCGTGCTTGCCGAGAACCGCCCCCCGAATCGACCCTCGGACCCACCCTTCAGAGGCGGGCCGGCGACGCAGTCGGGCGGTCCCTGGAGGGCAGCTCCCAAGGGTGTTTTCCAGGTGGTCGGCGGCCTGGGCACAACCGCAACGGTCCCGGCACCACGCGTGCCGGGACCGTTGTCGGAAGAGCTACTTGCCGAAGCCGGCGCGCTTCAACGCGTCGGCCATCGCACCGCTCGGCGCGGGCCGGCGGTCGTTGCGGTTGTTGCCGCCGCCGCGGTTGCCCGGGTTGCCGCGACCCCCCTGGCCGCCCTGTCCACCGCGCTGGTCAGTGCGGCGCTGACCGCCACCCCGATTCCCGCCGTTGTCGCTGCGCGGCGCACGGGCGCCGCCCTTGCCACCGGAGTTACCGGCCCCCGGCTCGTCGTCGAGGCGCAGGGACAGTCCGATCCGCTTGCGTTCGACGTCGACGTCCATGACCTTCACCTTGACGATGTCGCCGGACTTCACGACCTCGTGCGGGTCTGAGACGAAACGGTGGGCCATGGCCGATACGTGAACCAGGCCGTCCTGGTGGACGCCCACGTCGACGAAGGCACCGAACGCCGCCACGTTGGTGACCTGACCTTCCAGCACCATGCCGGGCGTCAGGTCGGAGACCTTCTCGATGCCTGCGGCGAAGGTCGCGGTTTTGAACTCCGGGCGCGGGTCGCGACCCGGCTTGTCGAGCTCGGCGATGATGTCGATGACGGTCGGACGACCGAAGGTCTCGTCGACGAAGTCGTCGGGACGCAGCTTGGTGAGGGTCGCGGTGTCACCGATCAGCGAACGGACGTCGGTGCCGACCTTGTCGAGAATCCGGGTGACGACCGGGTAGGCCTCGGGGTGCACGCTGGACGCGTCGAGCGGGTTGTCGCCGTCGGTGATCCGGAGGAAGCCGGCGCACTGCTCGAACGCCTTGGGCCCAAGGCGCGGCACATCGGTGATCTGCTTGCGACTGCGGAACGCGCCGTTCGAGTCCCGATGCGCGACAATCGATTCCGCGAGTCCGGCGGTGATACCCGAGACGCGGGACAGCAGCGGCACCGATGCGGTGTTCACGTCCACGCCCACCGCGTTCACCGCATCCTCGACCACGGCGCCCAGCGAACGGGCGAGCAGCGTCTCGGAGACGTCGTGCTGGTACTGGCCGACGCCGATCGACTTGGGATCGATCTTCACCAGCTCGGCGAGCGGGTCCTGCAGGCGGCGGGCGATCGAGACCGCACCGCGAATCGACACGTCGAGGTCGGGCAGTTCCTTCGAGGCGTACGCCGACGCCGAGTACACCGACGCGCCCGCCTCCGACACGACGACACTGGTCGGCGGCTTCTTGCCGGAGTCCTTGATGGCCGCGATCAGCTCGCCGGCCAGTGCGTCGGTCTCCCGGGACGCGGTGCCGTTGCCGATCGCGATCAGGTCGACGCCGTGCTTCTGGACGAGCGCACCGAGCACCGCGAGGGCGCCGGCCTTGTCGCGACGCGGCTCATGCGGGTAGATGGTCGCGGTGTCGACGACCTTGCCGGTCTCGTTGACCACGGCGACCTTCACGCCGGTCCGCAGACCGGGGTCGAGTCCCATCGTGGTGCGGGCACCGGCCGGCGCGGCCAGGAGGAGGTCCTTGAGGTTGGTCGCGAAGACCGCCACCGCGTCGGCCTCGGCCGCCTGGCGCAACCGCATCCGGACGTCGAGCGAGAGTCCGACGAACAGCTTGGTGCGCCACGCCCAACGGACGGTGTCGGCGAGCCAACGGTCGGCGGGACGGCCCTGATCGGAAATCCCGAACCGGGCGGCGATGCGCTGCTCGTAGGGACCGGGCCCGGCCGGACGATCGGCCGCGTCGGGGTCGGCGTCGAGAGTGACCGAGAGGATTTCCTCGCGCTCGCCGCGCAGCACGGCGAGCACCCGGTGCGACGGGATCGAGGTGAAGGGTTCGGAGAACTCGAAGTAGTCGGCGAACTTGGCGCCGGCCGACTCCTTGCCCTCGCGGACCGCGGTCCGCAGCACGCCGGTCTGCCACATCAGTTCACGCAGTTCACCGACCAGGTCGGCGTCCTCGGCGAACCGTTCGACGGCGATCGCGCGGGCACCGTCGAGCTGCTCGGCGGTGAAGGTCGACGGATCGGTGGTCGGGTCCGACAGCAGCGCGTCGGCCACCGGCTCGTGCCCCGCCTCGCGAGCGATCTGGGCCTTCGTGCGGCGCTTGGGCTTGTAGGGCAGGTAGATGTCCTCGAGACGTGCCTTGGTGTCGGCCGCGAGGATTCGTGCGTCGAGTTCGGCGTCGAGCTTGCCCTGTGCGGCAATCGACTCGCGGACCGACTGACGCCGGGCCTCGAGGTCGCGCAGGTAACCGAGACGCTCGTCGAGGGTGCGCAGCTGGGTGTCGTCGAGACCGCCGGTGACCTCTTTGCGGTACCGGGCGACGAACGGGACCGTCGACCCGCCGTCGAGCAGTTCGATCGCGGCCCGGACCTGTCCGACGCCGACGCCGAGTTCGGTGGCGATCGCCGACGCGATGCGGGCGTTCACGACCGCGGGGTCGGGGGCGGGCACCGTCTGCGGGGTCGCGACCTCCGATGGGGCGGGAACTGCGGGAGTGGACTCGGGCTGGGGCGCGGACGCGGGTGACACGATCGCCGACCCTACCGGTCCCCTCGGACAGCTGTCAGCCGCGACCCACCGCATTGTGCACACGCGCACTCTCGTACAGACAGATCGCTGCCGCGGCGGCGACGTTGAGGCTCTCCGCGCGCCCGCGGATGGGGATCGAGACCCGATGGTCGGCGGCCGCCTGGACGTCGGCGGGCAAGCCGTGGGCCTCGTTGCCGAAGAGCCAGCCGACCCGGCCGGACAGCACCTCGGCGGCGTGATCGAGGTTCACCTCGCCATCGGCGGCGGTCGCGAGCAGCGAGATGCCGGCGCCGGAGATGGCGTCGAGACCCTCGGTCAGGGCGCGCTGTCTCACCACCGGCACGGTGAACACGCTTCCGGCGCTTGCGCGGACGCATTTGCCGTTGTGGGGATCGACGGCGTCACCGAGCAACACCACGGCGTCGGCGCCCATCGCATCGGCGCATCGGATGAGGGTGCCGGCGTTGCCGGGTTCCCGCGGCTCGACGGCGACCGCGAGCAGCCGCGGCTCGTCGGCGAGGACGGTCTCGAGCGGCACGTCGAGGAGCGGGCAGACGGCGAAGATCCCGGGCGGGGTCGAGGTCTCCGCGAGCTTCGACGCCGCACGGGCCGAGATCTCGAGAACCGGGACACCCACCGACTCGGCGGCATCGGTGATCTCCCGATGCCGGAGCCGGTCCTCGTCGGCGACCAGCACGACCTCGGCGCGGTCGACCGCGAGGGCCGAGGACACCGAGTTGGCCCCCTCGGCGAGGAAACGCCCCTGCTCGCGCCGCTCGGCAGCACGATGGAGCTTTGCATACGACACGACCCGCGAGGATCGCTCGGACAGGATCTCCGTCATCGGATCATCCCTCGGCGACTCGCGGGTCGTGTGTGGTGTGGCGCAATCAGGCAGCCGGGGCGTTGACATCGGCCGGCAGGGCCTTGCGGGCGACCTCGACCAGGCCGGTGAAGGCCTCGGGATCGGTCACCGCGATGTCGGCCAGCACCTTGCGGTCAACCTCGACACCAGCGGCCTTCAGGCCCTGGATGAAGCGGTTGTAGGTGATGTCGTTGGCGCGGGCCGCAGCGTTGATACGCGCGATCCACAGCTTCCGGAACTCACCCTTGCGGGCGCGACGGTCCCGGTAGGCGTAGGTCATCGAGTGGAGCTGCTGCTCCTTGGCCTTGCGGTAGAGGCGCGACCGCTGTCCGCGGTAGCCCTTCGAGGCCTCGAGGGTGGACCGACGCTTCTTCTGGGCGTTCACTGCCCTTTTCACGCGTGCCATGTGTTAAATCCTTTTGCTTGTCAGAGGTCAGGGTTCGCGCGCGTCAGATGTTCAGCAGGCGCTTGATGCGAGGGGTGTCGTTCTCGCTGACGACGGTGGTGCCGTCGAGACGACGGGTGCGCTTGGAGGGCTTGTGCTCCAGCAGGTGGCGGCGGTTGGCCTTCTGACGGACGATCTTGCCGCTGCCGGTCACCTTGAATCGCTTCGCGGTGCCCTTGTGGGTCTTGCTCTTAGGCATGTCTTTCCTTCTGTCGGGCGAACTCGGGCAGCCGAACCTGACCAGGTCCGGCTGGAATCCGGGTTCACGTCTCGTGATCTCGACCGGGACGGGGCATGCACCCGCGTCCGGCCGAACGGCTCAGCTCTCGTCCGGCGCGTTCTTCGGGCCGCCGGAACGTTCGCGGCTCTCTTGCGCCTTCTGGCGGGTCTTCGCGCCCTTGTGCGGGGCGAGGACCATCGTCATGTTGCGACCGTCCTGCTTGGCCGAGGTCTCGACGAAGCCGTAATCGGCGACATCGTTGCCCAGGCGCTGCAACAGGCGGTAGCCGAGCTCAGGACGGGACTGCTCGCGGCCGCGGAACATGATGGTCACCTTCACCTTCGACCCCGCCTCGAGGAACCGGACAACGTGACCCTTCTTGGTCTCGTAGTCGTGGTCGTCGATCTTGGGGCGGAGCTTCTGCTCCTTGATGACGGTCATCTGCTGATTGCGACGCGATTCGCGCTGCTTCTGGGCCGCTTCGTACTTGAACTTGCCGTAGTCCATGATCTTGCAGACCGGCGGACGGGCGTCGGGAGCCACCTCGACGAGGTCGAGGTCGGCTTCGTAAGCCAAGCGAAGCGCATCTTCAACACGCACGATGCCCACCTGCTCCGAGTTGGGTCCGACGAGTCGGACCTCCGGGACGCGGATGCGCTCGTTGATGCGGGTCTCAGTGCTGATGGGGCCTCCTAGTTCAATCCTGCAGTGGTAACCGTCGCGTCGTGGCGAGGGTCGTGTGCAGGAGAACGAGCGCAAACCTCAGCAAACGAGCCCCGGGACAGTGTCCACGGGGCTCCGATACCGACCGATTCTTCGTACTGCGCCTGGAGGGGCACAGCGCGGCCGATCTTCCCAATCACATCACGAGGATGCGATCTGCGACGATCGGCGTGAACCGGACCGTGCGACTGCGGGGAACTCGTCAGGCGAGAACTCGCGTCGAACGGTGGGAGCGGAACTCCACTTACGACCCCGGCGCATACCAGGGCGGTCGTGCTATGGGAGTCTAACAGCCATGGCCGAGAACCCCAATTCGTCACAAGCACCGACACCCCAGGGGGGTGCGACGGGCAGTGGCGCCGACACCGATGATGCGGCACGCACCGACCTCGACAACGTCCGTGACCTGGGAGATATTCCGGCCATCGAGGTCATCACCCGGTCGATCGTGATGCTCATGAGTGCCGCCGCCGAGAAGTTGGGCCTGGCCGAGGGCACCCCGGAGGACCGGATCGACCTGCCCGAGGCGCGTACCCTCATCACCGCCTTGGCCGGCCTCGTCGATGCGTCGAAGGCCGACCTCGGCATCCACGCCGCACCGATCCGCGACGGGCTCAAGGGTCTGCAGCTCGCCTTCCGTGAGGCCAGTGCCTACCCGGACGAGCCCGGCGAAGGACCCGGTGAGAAGTACACCGGCCCGGTCCGCGCACCGAAGAAGTAGTCGGGCGAGCCAACGCCGCCCTACCCTGGTTCCATGACGAATCCCGGAGAATCCGACCCGACGAGCACGCCGTCGGCAGGCACCTCGTCTGACGACGTCATCGACGCGGAGATCGTGCACACCGGTCCGGTGCCGGGAACCCTCCCCGATCCCGACTACACCGACAGCGGTGTCCCGACCTTCGACTTCGTCCGCGACAAGATCGAGAACCGGGTCACCACCGCCATCGGGTCCCAGGAACTCGCCGAGGCGAGCGCCGAGGGGCAGAGCGTCGACGAGATGATGCGCAAGCGCGACGAGGCCGCGAAGAAGCGGCTCGAGGAGATCCGCAAGTCGATGGGCCAGTAGCCCACCACCCCGACAAAATCGCCACCTCCGAGCAGCGGCGCGAGCTGAAACCAGCACTGCTGCAACGGAAGTGGCGATTCTCCTGTGACTGTCAGCCGGCCGAGGCGACCGTCTCGTCGACCTCGAGGATCTCGGCGAGGAACTTGCCGGTGTGGCTGCCCGGGGCGACCGCGATGTCCTCGGGGGTGCCCTCGGCGACGACCGTGCCGCCGCCGCTGCCGCCCTCGGGGCCCATGTCGATGACCCAGTCGGCCGTCTTGATGACGTCGAGGTTGTGCTCGATGGTGATGACCGTGTTGCCCTTGTCGACGAGGCCGTTGATGACCGCGAGGAGCTTCTTGATGTCCTCGAAGTGCAGGCCGGTGGTCGGCTCGTCGAGGATGTAGACGGTGCGCCCCATCGAGCGCTTCTGCAGCTCGGCGGCCAGCTTCACACGCTGCGCCTCACCACCCGAGAGGGTCGGCGCCGGCTGCCCGAGGCGGACATATCCGAGGCCGACGTCGTTGAGGGTCTTGAGGTAGCGATGGATCGAGGTGACCGGCTCGAAGAAATCGGCGGCCTCCTCGATCGGCATGTCGAGGACCTCGGCGATGGTCTTGCCCTTGTAATGGACCTCGAGCGTCTCCCGGTTGTAGCGGGCACCGTGGCACACCTCGCACGGGACGTAGACGTCCGGCAGGAAGTTCATCTCGATCTTGATCGTGCCCTCACCGGTGCAGGCCTCACAGCGGCCGCCCTTGACGTTGAACGAGAACCGGCCCGGCTGGTAGCCGCGCACCTTGGCCTCGGTGGTCGCCGCGAACAGGGTGCGGATCTTGTCGAAGACGCCGGTGTAGGTCGCCGGGTTGGAGCGCGGGGTGCGCCCGATCGGCGATTGGTCGACCTGGACGAGCTTGTCGAGGTTGTCGAGTCCCTTGATCCGCGTGTGGCGGCCGGGCACCTGACGTGCGCCGTTGAGCTTGTTGGCGAGGACCGTCGCGAGGATGTCGTTGACCAGCGTCGACTTGCCGGAGCCGGAGACTCCGGTCACCGCGGTCATCACGCCGAGCGGGAACGACACCTCGATCCCGCGGAGATTGTGCTCACGGGCACCCACGACGGTCAGCTGGCGTTTGCGGTCGATGGGCCGGCGGATCTCCGGGATGGGTAGCGAGTCCCGGCCGGACAGGTATGCACCGGTCAGCGACTTGCGGTTCTTCAACAGGTCCTTGTAGCTGCCGCTGTGCACGACGTGACCGCCGTGCTCACCGGCTCGCGGACCGATGTCGACGATCCAGTCGGCGGACCGGATGGTGTCCTCGTCGTGCTCGACGACGATCAGCGTGTTGCCCAGGTCGCGGAGCCGGGTGAGGGTCTCGATCAGTCGGCGGTTGTCGCGCTGGTGCAGACCGATCGACGGCTCGTCGAGGACGTAGAGGACGCCCGCGAGACCGGAGCCGATCTGCGTCGCGAGACGGATGCGCTGGGCCTCACCACCAGACAGTGATCCGGCCGCTCGCGACAGCGACAGGTACTCCAGGCCGACGTCGAGCAGGAAGCGGATTCGTGCCTGGACTTCCTTCAGGACACGTCCGGCGATCGCGGCCTGACGCTCGTCGAGGTGGAGGTTGTCGAGGAAGTTCGCGCAGTCGGCGACCGAGAGCGCACAGACCTCGGCAATCGACTTCGGACCGTACTCGGGATGGTCGAGGGTGACCGCGAGGATCTCCGGACGCAGGCGCGCACCCTGGCAGGCGGGGCACGGCACGTCGCGCATGTATCCCTCGTAGCGTTCCTTCATCTGCTCGGACTCGGTCTGGTCCATCCGCCGGGCGAGGAAGGACATGACGCCCTCGAACTCGGTGTAGTACGAGCGGGTACGTCCGTAGCGGTTCCGGAACTTCACGTGCACCTGGTGGTCGCTGCCGTTGAGCAGCGCTCGACGCGCCTTGACCGGCAGCTTCTTCCACGGGGTGTTGATGTCGAAGCCCATCTGGTCGGCCAGACCCGACATCAGGCGCAGGAAGTAGTCGGCGTTGTGGCCGGTCGACCAGGGTGCGATCGCACCCTCGGCGAGGCTCATCTCCGGGTCGGGCACGACGAGTTCCTCGTCGACCTCCTTGCGGATGCCGAGGCCGTCGCATTCAGGACAGGCACCGTAGGGCGAGTTGAACGAGAACGAGCGCGGCTCGAGGTCGTCGATCGCGATCGGGTGGGCGTTGGGGCACGCCATCTTCTCGGAGAACCGGCGCTCGCGGTCCGGGTCGTCCTCTTCGAGGTCGACGAAGTCGAGCACGATGATGCCGTCGGCGAGACGCAGACCGGTCTCGACCGAATCGGTGAGACGCTGCTTGGCGCTCGCCTTCACGACGAGGCGGTCGACGACGACCTCGATGTCGTGCTTCTCCTGCTTCTTCAGCTTCGGCGGATCGGTCAACTGGTGGACGACACCGTCGATCCGGGCGCGCGAGAAGCCCTGGGTCTGAAGTTCCGCGAAGAGGTCGACGAACTCGCCCTTGCGGGTACGGACCACCGGCGCGAGAACCTGGAAGCGGGTGCCCTCCTCCATGGCGAGCACCTGGTCGACGATCTGCTGCGGCGTCTGCTTGGCAATCGCCTCGCCACAGATCGGACAGTGCGCCTTGCCCGCGCGGGCGTAGAGCAGACGAAGGTAGTCGTAGACCTCGGTGATGGTGCCGACCGTCGACCGCGGGTTGCGGTTGGTCGACTTCTGGTCGATGGACACCGCCGGCGACAGACCTTCGATGAAGTCGACGTCGGGCTTGTCCATCTGACCGAGGAACTGCCGGGCGTAGGCCGAGAGCGACTCGACGTAACGTCGCTGGCCCTCGGCGAAGATCGTGTCGAAGGCGAGAGACGACTTGCCCGACCCCGACAACCCGGTGAACACGATGAGGCTGTCCCGAGGGAGGTCGACATTGATGCCCCGCAGATTGTGTTCGCGGGCACCTCGGACGATCAGACGATCAACCACTGCAGTCCTAACATTCTCTTCAAGTCAGAGTCTTCTCAAACTCCCCGGGGCGCACCGGTGGCGCATGGGCACCGTAACGACAGGCACCGACAATTCTGTTCCGTGAGCGTCGGCCGGATGGGATTCGAGGCCCGAGCGCCGGACGATCGGTCTCGCCATCCGCGCATACACCATCGGACCGATAGTCCACGATACCCGCGCCCCGACCACGCCCGACCGTCGCGAGCGTCACACACCGGCCGAGCGGTGTCATAGCCTTGTCGCATGACCTCAGCGACACCGATCAGCGACTCCTACACCGGCGATCTCTCGGAGTCGAAGACCCCGCAGCGACGCACCCTCGACTCGGCCACCATCGTCAAGCTGTCCGTCGGATCGATGGACAACAACGTGTACGTGGTGACCTCGAAGGCCACCGGCGACCAGCTGATCATCGACGCCGCCAACGACGCGGACACCATCATCTCCACCCTTGCCGCCATCGGCGGGAAGCCCGCACTGATCTTCACGACGCACCAGCATTTCGACCACGTGCAGGCACTCGCCGCCGTCGCCGAGCAGACCGGCGTTCCCACCGCCGCCGGCCGGTTCGACGCCCCCGAGTTGCCGGTCACCCCGGATCGTCTCGTCGATGACGGCGACGTGATCGAAGTCGGCGACCTCCGGTTCGAGGCGATCCACCTCGTCGGGCACACCCCGGGTTCCATCGCGCTCGCCCTGACCGACGGCGACACCGTCCACCTGTTCACCGGCGATTGCCTGTTCCCCGGCGGTATCGGCAAGACCTGGAAGTCCGAGGACTTCGACACCCTCATCAAGGACGTCTCCACCAAGGTGTTCGACCGCTTCGGCGACTCGACCGTGGTCTACCCCGGACACGGCAAGGACACCACCCTCGGTGCCGAGCGTCCGTCGCTGCAGGAGTGGCGCGAACGCGGCTGGTGACAACCCGCACACCCACCCCTTTTCCGTAAACGCTCCCCCTCGCGCCGGGGCGGGTTTACGGAAAAGGGGTGGGTGTACCTCAGGTTTGGGCGTGGGCCTCTCCGGATACCTGACACCCGAAACGCTCTACCGATCGCGACCTCGGCACTCCCGATGTTCCCGAACGGATCACGAAGAGTCGATTCACCTGCATGTATCCAGAGGGCGGGTAGCGTTGATCAGGCCAGAAATACGCTGTACCCCGACGGATCTCGAACCGCACTCGATCGAAGAAGGTTGTGACCGATGATTCTCCGCCGTATCGCCCGCCCGCTCCTCGCGTCAGCGTTCGTCGCCAGTGGCGTCGACGCCATCCGGAGCCCGAAACCGATCGCGCAGTCCGCGGCGCCGCTCGTCGACAAGGCGCGCACCGCCCTGCCACCGGAGGTCGCGGACAAGGTCCCGGAGAACACCGAGACGCTGGTCCAGATCAACGCCGCGGCGCAGATCGGCGGCGGCATCCTGCTGGCGACCGGCAAGTTCCCGCGTCTCGCCTCGGTGGTCCTGGCCGGAACCCTCATCCCGACGACGGCCGCCGGCACTGACTTCTGGAACGAGGCCGACCCGATCCGTAAGGAAGCCCAGCGCGACGCGTTCATCAAGAACGTCGGCCTGCTCGGCGGCGTGCTGCTCGCCGCGGTGGACACCGAGGGCAAGCCGTCCCTCGCGTGGCGCGGCAAGCAGAAGGCAAGTGCCGTCGCCGCGGCGCTCCCGATCGGCGCGGCTGCCGGCCACTCCACCTGGGACACCCTCGTCGAGCGCGGCCATGAGGGCGCCGAGATCGTCGGCGAGCGGTCGGCCGAAGCCGGCGACCTGCTGAGCAAGGGCGCACACGTGCTGTCCGAGCGTTCCGCGGAATGGACGGCCGAGGCCGCCGCCAAGTTCCGCGAGCACGCTCCCGAACTGGCCGAGTCCGCGCAGAAGCGGTCGCTCGAGATCGCGGAGCGGGCCGCCGACACCGCGGCCGAGGTCGCCGACCGTCTGCGCGATCGTGCACCTGTGCTCGCCGACGCCGCTTTGGTCCGTTCGTCGACCCTGGCCGACGCCGCACTCGATCGGTCGTCGGAACTGGCCGAGACCGCCCGCAAGCGCGGACCGAAGTTGGCCAAGCAGGCGCAGAAGCGCGCGAAGAAGGCCAAGAAGCAGGCCGCCAAGAATGCTCCGAAGTTCGCCGACGTCGCCCGCGACCGTTCGGCGGAGTTCGCCGACATCGCCCGGGATCGCTCGGCCGAGTTCGCCGAACTCGCGCGCGCCCGGTCGGCCGAGCTCGCCGAGTCCGCCCGTCATCTCGCGGCCGCCGCCGAGGAAACCGCGGCGCACACCGCGGACGAGGGCCGCAAGCGTTGGCGCAAGGCGCGCAGCTGAACGTCCTGTCCGGTAGCCGGATGCGAGTACGACGCTGAGCACCGCCGATCACCACACGGACGCGGCACACCCACCAGAGAACTATCCCTGGGTGTCCGCGTCCGTTGTGGTCGAGCAGGACCCGCGGCTTGCTCCCCCACCCGGTACGCGTCTGGTGGTGGCGGTGGGCTCGAACGCAGCGCCGAGCGTGTTGCGCCGCAAGCTCGGCCACCTCGACCCCACCGGCGGCCTGCACCTGGAGCGGGTGCGGGTCGCCAACATCACAGTCGGTCATTCCGCTCACGTCGCGGCTCGTGGGTATGTTCCCGCGGCACCCGTTCGCACAGGTCACGGGGCATTCGACGCGGTGGCCGCCTGGCTCTCACCCCCGCAGACCGAGGCGCTGGACCTCACCGAACCCAACTACGATCGACGGACAGTGAACACGCACGACCATTCCCTCATTCTCGGTGACCCCCGACTGCCCGCCGGCGGTCCCGCCGCTCCGGACGAGTTCGACATCTACGTCTCGCGTCACGGAGTCCTCGCCGACCCCGCGACCGGAAGGACGCTGACGTTCGGCAGCCAGGAACGTGTCCTCGGCTGGCTGCAGCGTCAGCTGGGCGACCCCGATCTGCACGGCCCGGCGGCCGAGGTCTGCTGTCGTCTGGCGACCGCAGATCACGCGACACGGATGACGGGACGGATCAGAGACGCCGGGTTGGCACGGTCGGCGTGGCCCGTCGACGCGCGAGGAGTTGTGGCGTGACCGCACTGTCCCCCGACACCGACCCTCGGATCAGCGAGGAACAGGATCACCTCGACCGGGTGTACGGCCGTCTCGACCGGATGCGGCAGACCACGCAGCGCCGCCTGTCCTCGACCCTGAGCGAGCGCGGCGGAACCCCGCAGGCGCTCTCGGAGCGCGAGTCGTACGAGCGGATGTACAACGAGGACCTCGCGAAATTCGATGCCGCCGAACACAATCTGTACTTCGGTCGCCTCGATCTCGACGACGGCGAGATCCGGCGGATCGGCCGTATCGGCGTCCTCGACGACGGCCTGGGCGACGACGGTACACACGACCACTCCGCGACCGACGCGACGCTGCTGCTCGACTGGCGCGCACCCCTGGCCCGTCCCTTCTATCTGGCGACCCCGGCGGCGCCCGATGACGTCGCCCGCCGTCGCCACATCCGGACCCGCAGCCGCAAGGTCCGTGGGGTCAGTGACGAATCGCTGACCGCAGGCGACGCTCTCCTCGACGACTTCGGTCACGGCGACGTCGTCAACGAATCCGCCCTCGTCGCCGCGCTGAATGCTGCGCGTACCGGCGAGATGACCGACATCGTCGAGACCATCCAGCGGGAGCAGGACCTCATCATCCGGTCGACGCACCGCGGTGTGACGGTCATCCAGGGCGGTCCGGGAACCGGCAAGACGGCCGTCGCGCTGCACCGCGCCGCCTACCTGCTCTACACCCATCGCGAGATCCTCTCGCGCAGCGGCATTCTCATCATCGGACCGAACGACGACTTCCTCAGCTACATCGGCCAGGTCCTGCCGTCACTCGGCGAGTCCGGCGTACTGCTCTCGACGATCGGCGACCTGTTCCCCGGCGTCCGGGCCCGCAGCGCCGATCCGCGTGTCACCACCGGCGTCAAGGGCGGCCTCCGGATGGTCGACGTCCTCAAACGAGCGGTGCGGGCCAAGCAGTCCTTGCCGTCCCGGCCGGAGCCGGTGGATTTCGACAGCTACCGGGTCGAGATCGACTCCGAACTGATCAAAGCCGCACGAGCCAAGGCCCGTTCGACACGTCGCGCGCACAACCAGTCGCAGAACGCCTTTCTCAAGGCCGGCCTCGCCGAACTCGCCCGACGTCACGCCTCGACCATCGGTTCGAGCTTGCTCGACGGCTCGCAGTTGCTCAGCCCCGCCGACATCGCCGACATCCGCGACGACATGAGCCAGGACCCCGACATCCGTGCGGCGCTGCTGAAGTTCTGGCCCACGCTGACGCCGCAGGACATGCTGCGCGAGTTGCTCACCGACGAACGCGCGATCCGCAAGGCCACCCCAGGATGGTCCGACGCCGACCGCGCGGCGCTGCTGCGGGAACCGCGCACCTTCTCGACCACCGGGGAGGACTTCTCCCCCGCCGACGTGCCGCTCCTCGACGAGTTGGCCGAACTCATCGGCTACGGCACCGACGACGCCGAACGCGCCGAACGTGCACGCTGGCGGCGTCAGCTCGCCGAGGCGCAGGATGCTCTCGACATCCTGACGGGTTCGGCCCCACAGGATCTCGAGGACGAGCTCGATCCCGAGATCCTGATGGCCTACGACCTGATCGACGCCGAACAACTGGCGTCGCGTCAGACCGAGACCCGGCGCGCCACCACTGCCGAACGCGCCTACGGCGACCGCACCTGGACCTTCGGTCATGTGATCGTCGACGAGGCGCAGGAGCTCTCCCCGATGGCGTGGCGAATGGTGATGCGCCGCATCCCCAACCGGTGGATGACCATCATCGGTGACACCGCCCAGACCTCCGACGAGGCGGGCACGCGGTCGTGGGGTGAGGTGCTCGAGCCATACGTCGCCAAGCGCTGGCAGTTCAAGGAACTGTCGGTGAACTACCGCACGCCCAGCGAGATCATGACCTACGCCGCCCGCGTCCTCGACGAGATCGGCAATGGGGAGACCGCGCCGACGTCATTGCGCAGCAACGGTATCGAGCCGGTGGCGATCGCCGTGGACGACGCCGGTGACGCGGAGAGCGTCGCAGCCGGCGTGCTCCGCGCCGTCGATCTCGCCGAACCGGAGGGACTCACGGCCGTCGTCGTCCCCGACCCGCTGGTCGATGTGGTGGCGACCGCCCTGGACACGGACGCGTTCGACGCGAAGGGGGTGGAGGCCCCGAAGGTCTACACGGTCCGGACCTGCAAGGGACTCGAGTTCGACACCACGATCGTGGTCGAACCGGCCGCTATCATCGCCCAGTCACCGCGGGGTCTCAGCGACCTGTACGTCGCGCTGACCCGCGCCACTCAGCGACTCGTCGTTGTTCACGACGAGCCGTTGCCCGAGGTGCTCGCGGATCTACCGTCCGTCACCGACGCCGCGACTCCGCGTCGCTGAGCGCTGCGTCGATCCGCGGTCCGAACTCCGACAGCGCCTCGCTGCCGACGATGCCCAGATGGTCTGTGTCGATGTCGATCCGGGTGATGCCGCCGCCCAGGTACGGCTCCCAGCGACTCGGGCCCGCGTCCGCCGATTCCTCGGTGTCACTGTCGGCGGCGACTATGAGCATGGTGTCGCCGTCGTACGGTCGTGGCCGGTGCGAGATCGTGCGCTCGGCAGAACTTGTCATGCGCTCGAGCATCCGGTCGAACGAATCCGCGTCGAGCAGTCCGAGTCCGGTGACCTTGTCCCGGATCGCGGTCGCGATCGTTTCCGGCGCAACCGATCCCGAATTTCCGGAGCCGACGAGCTCGTCGACGTCGATGACCTCGCGCCACCCACCGAGCAACTCCGAGGCCACTTCGCGGGCGTCGATGTCCACCGACATCTCCCCTTCGTCGGTCCAACTCGTCGCCAACTCGACGTCGTCGGCCGGATAGCTGTCGAGCAGACCCAGGAATCCGACGTCCGCGCCGCGCAATCTCAGTTCGACGGCCATCTCCTGCGCGATCAGGCCGCCGATCGACCAACCCAGCAGGTGGTACGGCCCCTCGGGGGCGATGCGCCGGATCTCGTCGACGTAGCGCACGGCGAGATCGTGCACCGTGGCGTCGGGGAGATCACCGGCCACCACGTACGGGTCCTGCAGTCCGTACACCGGCCGGTCATCGAGATGCGGTGCGAGGCCGCCGAACAACCACGCCAACCCGTCGGCGGGATGCACGCAGAACACCGGGTTCCGTGAACCCTCCCGGCGCAGCGGTACGACGACGCCGCCGTTCGTCGGGTCGGACGCATCCGCTCCCACGGGTTCCGGCTCGAGGTGCGCAGCCAGCCGCGCACCGAGGTCTCGAGGTGTCGGGCCGGCGAACACCCAGGCGACCTCGACGGGGATGCCCGTGCGGCGACGGAGCTCGGCGACGAGGCGGACCGCGGACAGTGACGTCCCACCGACGTCGAAGAAACTCTGGGCCGCGCTCGTGACCTCGACGCCGGTGACCGCGGACATGCACTCGGCGACGAGCTCCTCCCACGCCCCGGCCGGCGCCACCGGCCGCTCCGCAACGTGCGCATCGTGAGCGGACTCCCCGATCATCGTCGACATCCGCGCGCGGTCGGGGCGGCCGTCGTCTCGCACCGGGATCTCGTCGACGATCGTCAGAACCGTCGGAACACAGTGCGGTGCCAAGATTTCGACGGTAGATCGACGAAGATCGTCGGCGGTGATGTCGTCGGTGTTGACGCCTTCCGGGTCGACGCTCACCCACCCATGGATCTCGACACCGTCGTCATTCCGGACAGCGACGACGCCGCTCGCTCGTACACCGTCGAGTTCGGCGAGGGCCGTCTCGACCACATCGAGATCGACGCGCAGCCCGCCGACCCTGACCTGACGGTCGAGCCCGCCGAGAACCTCGATCCGCGGTTTCCCACCTTCGTCGAGCCACCGTGCGAGCAACCCGGTCGAGGAATCGGCGGTACGCAGTTCGCCGCGGACCCGAGACGGCAGCAGACGCCCGGCGGAGTCGACGACGACACCCGGTGCGGACGACGCGTCCAGTCGGCGATGATCGTCCTCGCTCAGCAGGTCGATCCCGGCCAGAACCGTCGCGGTCGGCGTGTCGGCGGTGATCGCATCGATCATGCGGCGGAACACGTCGCGGAACACCGCGACCGTCTCCGGGTCGAAGAGTGCTGCCGCGTAGTCGATCTCACCGACGATGACCATTCCGTCGGGGGTGCTGGTCTCGGCGAGTCCGAGGGTCAGGTCCACCTTGGCCGACGGAGGTCCGGGGTCGACGGGCTGTACCCGGAGCCCGTTCGCGACCTCCGACGGCACCGCCGCCTGGTCGGTGGGTCCGGCAGAGGTGTCGGCCAGGTAGTTGATCATGACCTGGACCAGCGGGGCGTGCGCGGTGGACCGGACGGGCGTGAGGCGTTCGACGAGCGTCTCGAACGGGATGTCCGCGTGGGCGAATGCCGCCGCGTCGGTCTCACGGACCCGTGCGAGAAGATCGGCGACGGTGTCGTCGGCTCCGAGCCTCGTGCGCAGGACGACGGTGTTGATGAACATGCCGATCATGCGCGTGGTCGCAGCCTGCCCGCGACCCGAGACCGCGGCACCGATACTCACGTCGTCGACATCGGCGAGTCTGGCGAGCGCCGCGGCGAATGCGGCGTGGCACACCATGAACGGCGTCAGCCCATGCGCCCGGGCGGTGCGGGCGACCGCGGCACTGCGTTCGGGCCCGAGGTCGATCGGCAAACGTCCGCCTCGGTGGTCGATCACCGGCGGCCGCGGACGGTCCGTCGGAAGGTCGAGTGCGGCGGGGATGCCGTCGAGCGCCGTCGACCAGTAGTCGAACTGGGCCGCCATCAGCGAGGTCGGGTCGTCGAGATCGCCGAGAGTCTCGCGCTGCCAGATCGTGTGGTCGACGTAACCCACCGGAAGTGGGTCCGGCGCGGGCAGATCCGCCCCCGCCGCTCGCATCTGGTACGCAACCAGCAGTTCCTCGGACAGGATCTGCAGGGATGCGGCGTCACCGGCGATGTGGTGGATCACCACGACGACGCGGTATCCGTCGTCGGTGGGCGAGATCGCCACCCGCACCGGAAGGTCGACGGTGACGTCGAATCCCTCCGCGCAGACGGCCATCGCGGCGTCGGGGTCGGTTGTCTCATCCCAGCGCAGGCGGCTCGCCGCACCGCTCGTGTCGAGGACGAGCTGCACCGGCGTCCCGTCGTCCGCCATCGGGAAAACGGTGCGCAGCGGCTCGTGCCGGGCGACGACGTCGAGCAAGGCCTCGCGCAGCGCAGCGAGGTCCGGGTCACCGAGGACGTCGAACGCTACCGGCATGTTGTACACCGGCGACGTGACGTCGAACTGGTTGATGAACCAGATCCGTTGCTGCGCATACGACAACGGAATCCGCGCCGGGCGCCGGCGACGACTCAACGGCTGCGCCGACAGTCGCCGCCGGGTCAGCGAACGGGCGAGCTCTCGTACGGTCGGTGCGCGGAAGATGTCGCGGATGTCGATGTCCACCCCGAGACGTTCAGCAACGCCGGCCACGACACGCATCGCGGCCAGCGAGTGCCCGCCGAGGTCGAAGAACGGCACCGTCACCGAGACCTCGTCGAGTGCCAGGACGTCGGCGAAGACCGCCGCCAGGGCTCGCTCGATCCCGTCGGCCGGCGGGACGAACTCGGCCGACACCGCGGTCGGCGCGGGCAGGGCACGACGATCGAGCTTGCCGGTGGAGGTCAGCGGGACGTCGTCGAGGATCACCCACTGCGTCGGTCGCATGTATTGCGGCAGTGTCTCGGCCACGCGCTCGCGCACTGCATCGAGATCGACGTCGCCGGCGAGGTATCCGACCAGGACCTCGCCCGTCGGTCCGCTGCGGACGGTCGCCGCGGCGTGGGTGATGCCGTCGATCCGCGCGAGGATCGACTCGATCTCCGCCAGCTCGATGCGTTGTCCGCGAAGTTTCACCTGGAAGTCGGCGCGGCCGAGGTACTCGAGCGCGCCTTCCGCATTCCATCGGACCAGGTCACCGGTCCGGTACAGTCGGGCACCCGGGCGGCCGGTGGGGTCGGCGACGAAGCGTTCGGCGGTGAGATCCGGTCGGGACGCGTATCCGCGGGCCAGCTGCCCGCCGCCGACATAGAGTTCGCCGACGACGCCGACCGGCGCGGGTTGCAGCCGGTCGTCGAGGACCCAGGTCGTGGTGTTCGCGATCGGCCGTCCGATCGGCACGGTCGCCTCGTCGGTGCCGAGGCGGTAGACGGTGACCTCGACCGCGGCCTCGGTGGGCCCGTACAGGTTGTCCATGTCCGTATCCGGGACGAGCGCGCGCATCGCATGCGCGGTGGCCGCGGGCAGCGCCTCGCCGGAGGCGTTGACGCGCCGCAACGTCGCCAGGGCCGCGCGCCGCTCGGGGTCGTCGCCCACGTATTCGGCGAATGCCGCCATCATCGACGGCACGAAGTGGATCGACGTGACCCGCCGACGTCGGACCTCGTCGAGGACGTAGGCCGGATCGATGTGCCGGCCGTCCTCGGCGATCACCAGTCTGGCACCGGCCATCAGTGGTGCGAACAGTTCCGGCACCGACACGTCGAAGGTGGCCGGGGTCTTCAGCATCACGACGTCGTCGGCGCCCAGGGGTTCCCGGATGTGCATCCAGGCGAGTCGGTTCAGGACTGCTCGGTGACTCACCGTGACGCCCTTGGGGGTTCCCGTCGACCCCGACGTGAACAGTGTGTACAGCGCGTTCTCCGGATCGACCACCCGACGGAATGCGGTGCGGGACACTGCCGCGACGTGGCCGTCGGCAACCGGGGGATCCGCGTCGACCACCAGTACGTCCGGCGTGACACCGACGAGGATCTCGGGCCGGGGCTCGGCGGCCAGGATCACCGAGATCGACGCCGCGTCGGTCATCGCCGTGAGTCGTTCCGCCGGTGTTGCCGGGTCGATGACCACGTAGGCGCCGCCGGCAGCGACCACGGCGTGGATCGCCAGGACGAGCTCGACCGAACGCGGGATGCACACGCCCACCGCGACATCCGGTCCCACGCCCTGGTCCGTCAGCCGCTGCGCCAGATCGGACACCCGGGCGGTGAACTCCGCGTACGTCAGCGTTCGGTCCCCCGCCACCAGAGCGATCGCGTCGGGTGCGCGGCGGGCCGCCGCGTCGACCGCCTCGGAGACCGTCGACCAGGGCACCGACAGGTCCGGGCCGGAGGCCAGTTCGGCGATCCGGGCGCGCTCGGCGTCGTCGGACAGGTCGATCTCGCCCACCGGCCGACGGTCGATCTCCGGGCCGGCGAGCGCGTCGAGCACACGGATCAGCCGCGTGATCATCACCTCGATGGTGGACACGTCGAACAGATCGGCCGCGTAGACGATCTCGACCGGCCACGCCCCCTCCGGATCCACGCTGACCGCGACAGTCATGTCGAGCTGAGTGGTCCTGGTGGACACCGCGAGAGGTTCCAGACGGAGTCCACCGGGGGCCTCGGCCGCGTCGGAGGTCTCCGCAGTCCCCGCGGCATGCAGCACCGACAGCATCACCTGGCTCAGCGGGGCGAAGGCCTCGGATCGCGCCGGCGCCAGCCGGTCCACGAGGTAGTCGAACGGGACATCCGCGCGGGCGAGCGCGTTGACGTCGTCGATGCGGACGCGGTCGAGGAAGTCCCGGACGTCGAGGGCCGGGTCGACCTCGCTGCGCAGGACCAGGGTGTTGACGAACATGCCGACGAGGTCATCGAGATGAGCATGGCCACGACCGGCAACCGGGGTGCTGATCGCGATGTCGCGGCTTGCCGACAGGCGCGCCAGGAGAATCGCGAGGGCCGCGTGGACCGTCATGAAGTCGGTGATCCCGCGATCCCGTGCCGAGGCGGAGATCCGGGCGGCCAGGTCGGCCGGGATCTCCGCGGTGACGCGCCCGCCACGCTGCGAGGCGACCGGCGGCCGCGGGCGATCCGTCGGCAGCGGGAGGAGGTCGGGCAGGTCCGACAGCCGGTTGACCCAGTACCCGACCTGCTTACCGAGGACCGAATCCGGGGCGTCGACATCGCCGAGGGTCTGTCGTTGCCACAGAGCGTGATCGGCGAACTGGACCGGTAGCTCGGTGAACGCCGGTGGCCGTCCCTCGACGCGGGCGAGGTACGCCGTCCACAGGTCGGACAACAGCGGTCGCATCGACTCGCCGTCGGCCGCGATGTGGTGCAGAAGCACGACGAGAACGTGGTCACCACCGTCTGTGGCGTCGCCTCCCACGTCCAGAAGTCGTACGCGCACGGGGATCTCGGTGGCGAGGTCGAACCCGAGCGGCCCGAGCAGCACGGGCAGGTCGTCGGCGGTGAGCGAATCGGCGGTCAGCATATCGGTTTCCCACCGCAGTGCTGCCCGGGCTTCGTCGATGTCCAGGACGCGCTGGAAAGGCTCACCCGCGTC
This sequence comes from Gordonia rubripertincta, assembly GCF_038024875.1. Lineage (NCBI taxonomy): Bacteria > Bacillati > Actinomycetota > Actinomycetes > Mycobacteriales > Gordoniaceae > Gordonia > Gordonia rubripertincta. The sequence goes on along the minus strand of NZ_CP136136.1, from coordinate 3,540,559 downwards.
GGCCGGGAAGGTCGTGCGCAGGATCTCGTGCCGCGCGAGCACATCGACGACGGACTCGCGCAGCGCCGACCGATCGAGCGGACCACGCAACCGGACGGCCAGCGGGATGGTGTAGGCGGCCGACCCCGGTTCGAACCGGTTGAGGAACCAGATGCGTTGCTGCGCATAGGACAACGGAATCCGCACCGGGCGCTCGACGACGCGGACCAGCGGCGCGTGGGGCGGCGCCGAGTCGTAGGCGGTCTCGATCCGGCGCGCGAGCCCGCGCACGGTCGTCGACTCGAAGACGTCACGGACACCCAGGCGGACGCCGAACCGGTCCCCGGCACGCGCGCTCAGTCGGGTCGCCGACAGCGAGTTCCCGCCGATGGCGAAGAAATCCGCGGTGACCGAGACCTTCTCGAGGCCGAGGATGTCGGCGACGATCGCGGCGAGGATCCGTTCGGTGTGCCCCGACGGCGGTGTGTGGGTGCCGGACGTGTCGACGGTGTCGATCTCCGGCAACTGCCGGCGGTCTATCTTGCCGACCGGATTGCGCGGGAGGTGCTCGAGGACAGCGAGATTGGCGGGAACCATGTACGGCGGCAGCTGCGCAGCGAGGTGATCGCGCAGGTCGGCGGTGTCGAGGTCGGCGCCCGGGGCGAGAGGTTCGACGTAGCCCGCGAGCTCGGTGACGGGGTCACCCACGCCGATGACGACCGCGTTGCGCACGGCCGGGTGAGCGGTCAAGGTCGCCTCGATCTCGCCGAGTTCCAGACGCTGTCCGCGCAGTTTCACCTGGAAGTCGCTGCGCCCCACGTAGGTCAGGTCGCCGGTGCGCGACCGGCGGACAAGGTCGCCGGTGCGGTACATGCGGCTGCCCGGCGGTCCGAACGGTGCGGGCACGAAACGCTCGGCGGTGAGGGCCGGAAGGTTGTGGTAACCGCGGGCGAGCTCGCCGCCGGCGAGATACAGCTCTCCGACGACATCAGCCGGCACCGGATGGAGTCGGCCGTCGAGGACGTGGGCGGTGGCGCCGGGCACGGGACATCCCAGCCGGACCGGTTCGTCGAGGTCGATCGCCGGTGAGGTGACGCTGATGATCGTCGTCTCGGTGGGCCCGTAGCCGTTGTGGAAAGCGGTGTGCGCGGCCCACCGGTTCTTCTCGGCGTCGGGGACCGCTTCGCCGCCGACGAGCACGTTGGTGAAGGGCAACGACGCGGGGTCCGGTAGCGAGGCGGCCACCGAGGTCACCAGGAACGCGTGCGTGGTGCGATGCGTCGTGATGAAGTCCGCCAGTTCGCGGCCACCGTAGATCTCCGGCGGGACGACGACGAGCGTGGCCCCGCTGCCGTAGGCACCGAGGATCTCGAGGATCGCGGCGTCGAAGGCGGGTGAGCTGATTCCCAGCCATCGGGCCTGCGGTCCCGAGCCGTGACGGTCGCGCAGCACCGCGGCCACTCCGGTGAGGCCACGATGGGTGACGAGGACACCCTTGGGCAGCCCGGTCGAACCGGACGTGAAGATCATGTACGCGCCGTCGTCGGGGTGTACCGCGCGTCGCATCCCGGGGGCCGGCCGGTGATCTCGGGATCGGAGTTCGGCGGCGCGGTCGGCGTCGAGACGCATCCAGCACAGATCCTCGCCGAGGTTCTGCACCGAGCCGTCGGTGAGCCCCACCCTGGCGCGCGCGGCACCCACCACGCGGGCGATGCGATCCGCGGGATGCCGGGGATCGACCGGGCAGTACACCGCGCCGGTCCTGGCAACCGCCCACAGTGCGAGTTGTGCCCGTGCCGACCGTCCGAAGGCGCACACGACGACGTCGTCCGGGCCGACGCCCAGCCCGATGAGTTCGGCGGCGAGATGGGAACTCGCGTTGTCCAACTCGTCATACGTCCAGGCGCCGAGGTCGTCGATGACGGCGGGGTGGTCGCCCCGCGACCGGACGGCGGCGGCGAGCAGTTCGGGAAGGACCACGACGGCCGGGTCCGGGTCACCGGAGACCAGCGGCTCCGTCTCGTCGTCGGCGGCGAGCAGATCGAGATCGCCGACCGGCGTGGTGGCGTCGGCGACCGCCCCGGCCAGCAGGCCGACGAACCGGTCGGCCAGGCGCCGGGCGTCGGCGTCGTCGTAGAGATCGGTGGCGTAGGTGAGGGTGCCCCGCCACGGCGCTCCCGCCGCCCCACCGGTGCGGACCGCCACCGTGAGGTCGAACTTGGCGGAATCGTCGACGACGGTCACCGGGCTGATGGCGAGGCCGGCGAGTTGGGGTGGTCAGATCCGCGGGCAGTGGTGAGGTGTCTGCGGTGTCGGTGGTGGTGAGCAGCACCTGCACGAGCGGTGCGTAGGACGCTGCTCGGGTGATCCCGAGCGCGTCGAGCACCTCGTCGAAGGGGACGTCGGCGTGGGCGAGGGCGTCGAGGTCGCCGTCGCGGATCTCGTCGAGGAGGACGGCGAAACCGTCGTCGGCCGCGACCCGGCTGCGCAGGGCGACGGTGTTGACGAACATGCCGATCAGGTCGTCGGTCTCACCGTCGCGGCCGGCGGTGGCGGTGCCGATGACGACGTCTCCGCTACCGGAGAGGCGGCTCAGAAGTGCGGCGAGAGCTGCGTGGAGCACCATGAACGTGGTCGTCCCGGCGGCACGGGCGAGGTCGGTGGCAGCCAGTGCGGTCCGGCCGGGAATCGTGAAGTCGACCGTGGCGCCGCGGGTCTCGCGGGTGGCGGGTCGCGGATGGGTGGTCGGGAGTTCGAGCAGCGCAGGGGCCCCGGCGAGGCGGTCCGCCCACCACCGGCGTCGGGTGGCCGCGGTGGTGTCACCCTGCCGGAGTTCCAGGACATGGTCGGCGTACTGGCGATGCAAGGGGGCCCAGTCCGGTGTGCGACCGTCGCGTCGTGCGACGTAGGCGGTGAGCAGATCGCGGGCCAGGACCGGTCCCGACGCCCCGTCCGCGGCGATGTGGTGAACCGCGATGACGAGCAGCGCACCGCTTGCGGGATCGCCGTGCAGACGTGCCCGCAGCGGCAGGTCGCGGGTGAGGTCGTACGGTGCCGCGGCGACGGCCATCGCCTCGGTATCGGAATCGACCACCCGCCAGTCGAACTCGGCCTCGTCGACGATGACCTGACGCGGTCTGCCGTCCGGCCCGAGCGGGTAGATGGTCCGCAGGATCTCGTGGCGCGCGATCACGTCACCGAGCGCGCCCCGCACGTCGTCGACGTCGACCTGTCCGCGCAGACGGAATCCGAACGGGATGACGTACGACGCGACGTCGGGTTCGAACTGGTTGAGGAACCACATGCGTCGTTGTGCACTGGACAGCGGCAGGACGTCGGGACGCGGTAACGGTCCCGACGACCTCTCGCCCACCTCGACGCCGAGCGCCGCGGCATCGAGGCCGGATCGCTCGATGACGGCGGCGAGGCCGCGAACGGTCGGTTCGTCGAAGACGTCTCGCACGGTCACCGGCACGCCGAGTGCCCGTCCCAGGCGTGACGCGAGACGGGTTGCCGCCAGCGAGTTCCCGCCGGCGTCGAAGAAGCCGGCGTCGGCCGAGACCTCGTCAACCCCGAGCACATCGGCGAAAATGCCGGCGACGGCGATCTCGGCGGGTGTCGACGGGGCGACGTGATCATCGGCCGCGTACATCGGAAGCGGGAGTGCCTTGCGATCGATCTTGCCGGCGGTGTTCGACGGCATCTCGTCGAGGATCACCCACGACGTGGGACGCATGTAAGCGGGCAGTTTCTCGGCGACGGACCGGACGGTGTCGAGGTCGACGTCCGATCCGGTCAGATGGGCGATGAGCTGCTCGCCGGCGGCCAGTTCCATCACGGACGCCACGACCTGGGTCACCCCCGGTGCGGTCTGCAGGACCGACTCGATCTCCCCCAACTCGATCCGCTGACCACGCAGCTTCACCTGAAAATCACTACGCCCCAGATACTCCAACTCACCAACACCAGACCACCGGACCCGATCACCCGTCCGATACAACCGCGAACCCGCCCCACCAAACGGATCCGCCACAAACCGCTCCGCGGTCAACCCCGACCGCGACGCATACCCCCGAGCCACCTGCACCCCACCCCAGATACAACTCACCCACCACACCCACCGGCACCGGCCGCAACCGCGAATCCAACACCCACACCGACACATTCGGCACCGCACGACCAATCGGCACCACCACCTCACCACCCGAGACCACATACGACGTCACATCCACCGCAGCCTCAGTCGGCCCATACAAATTCACCACCCGCACACCCGGCACCAACCCCCGCAACCCCTCCACACCCGCCACACCCAACGCCTCACCCGAACAAAACACCTGCCGCAACGACCCCAACCCCACCCCACCCGAACCAACCGGACCAGAACCACCCAACGCATCCACGAACACCGACAACATCGACGGCACAAAATGACACACCGACACACCAAACCGCTCCACCACCGACGCCACATACCACGGATCCCGATGCCCACCCGGCTCCGCCACCACCACCGAAGCACCAACCATCAACGGCCAGAACAACTCCCACACCGACACATCAAACGACACCGGCGTCTTCCACAACACCACATCATCACCAGACACCCCGAACAACGACTGCATCCACCCCAACCGATTCACCACCGCCCCATGCGACACCGTCACACCCTTCGGCCGACCCGTCGACCCAGACGTGAACAACGTGTACACACCCACCAACGACGACAACACCCCCACCTCATCCACCACCACCCCCAACTCCACACCACCATCAACACCCGAAACACCCGACCCCACACCACAATCCACCACCACACACTCCACACCAGAAGGCACCACCACCTCCTCGGACACCCGCGTCAACACCACACCCACACCCGCCGTCGACAACATGTAACCCACCCGCTCAACCGGCGCATCCACCTCCACCGGCACATACCGCCCACCCACAACCACCACCGCATGCACCGCCACCAACAACTCCAACGACCGCGACATCACCACCCCAACAGCCGAATCCACCCCCACACCCCAACCCCAACAACCGCCGCGCAACCCCCGCCACCAACCCACCGAACTCCCCATACGACACCACCCGATCCCCACACCACACCGCCACCTGCGACCCCGACAACCCCACCCGCTCAGCCACCACCGAACCCACCGAACGACCACCCCACCCCAACTCCACCACCGCACCCCGCGACCAGTCCGCGATGGCGGCACGCTCGGTCGCGTCCGCGAGGTCGATGTCGCCGACCACCACGGTGTCATCGGCGAGACCGGTGGTGAGGACGTCGACGATCCGCTCACCGATACGGCGGACAGTGCGGTCCTCGAACAGGTCGGTGGCATAGACGATCCGCCCGGACAGGGCGGCGAGCTCGCCCGCCTCGTCGCGTGCGGCCGTCATGCCGATCATGAGGTCGAACCGTGCGGCGGGAACCCCCGCCTCGACGGGCGTCACCGTCAGGCCGGGCACCGAGATGTCGCCGACCGCGGACTGTTCGAGCGTCAGCATCACCTGCGCGAGGGGTGCGAACGCCTCGCTGCGGGTCGGGGCCAGTACGTCGACGAGGTGCTCGAAAGGCACGTCGGCCGCCGCGAACGCGTCGAGGTCGGTGTCGCGGACCAGCCCGATCACCTCGCCGAATGTGGCGCCCGGGTCGACCGGTGTGCGCAGGACGACGGTGTTGACGAACATGCCGACCAGGGCATCGAGTTCGGCGCGACCACGACCGGCGACCGGCGTGGCGAGTGCGATGTCGGAGGAGCCCGCCAGGCGGGACAGCACGACCGCCACCGCGGCGTGCAGCACCATGAACGCGGTGACCCCATGCCGGCGTGCGAAGCCGTCGATCGACGACGCCAGACCCTCGGGCACCTCGAACTCCACGACGGCACCGCGATGCGATGCCACCGGCGGCCGCGGACGATCGGTCGGCAATTCGAGAACATCGGGCAGGTCGGCGAGCTCGTCCGTCCACCACCGGGCGCGCCGGCCGAGCTCGGAGTCCGGGTCGTCCACCGACCCGAGGACGCGCTGCTGCCACAGCGCGACGTCCACGTACTGGACGTCCAGCGCGGGACGTTCTGGTGCACGCCCCGCGGTACGCGCGGCATAGGCGTGCAACAGGTCGTCGACGAGCGGTCGCAGCGACTCACCGTCCGCCGCGATGTGGTGGAGGACGACCACCAGGAGGTGGTCGTCGGACTCGGTGACCATCCCGGCGCGAATGGGTAGATCGCGGGTGACGTCGAACCCGGCCGAGGTGAGGGCCGCGACGTCGTCGTCGCGCCACCAATGGTCCACGGTGACCTCGTCGGCGGACGAGATGTCCTGCCATGGGCGACCATCGAGGTCCTGCGGGTACCGGGTGCGCAGCACCTCGTGCCGGGTGATCACGTCGGCCAGGGCGGCGCGCAGGGCCACGGTGTCGAGACGTCCGCGCAGCCGCATCGCGAACGGGATGTTGTAGGCGGGTGAGGCCGGATCGAACTGGTTGATGAACCACATCCGCTGCTGCGCCGCCGACAGGGGCGGGCGCGACGGACGCGGGAGCGACCCCAGGTCCGGGAGCTCATCGCCGGTCCGCGCACCGGACGCCGAGACAGCGGCGACCGATTCGCCACCGAGACGCTCATCGATCCATCCGGCCATGGCACGGACGGACGGCGCGTCGAACAGTTCACGAACGGTGAACGGCAGTGAGAAGGTATGCGAGAGCCGGGCGGCGACACGAGTGGCGGACAACGAGTGCCCGCCGACCTCGAAGAAGCTGTCGGCGACCGACACCTGCTCGACGGAGTGGTCGAGGACATCGGCGACGATCCCGGCGACCAGGCGTTCGGTGTCCGATGCCGGGGCCACGATCTCGCGCGGCCCGAACTCCGGCTTGGGAAGGGCTTTCCGGTTGATCTTCCCGGATGTTCCGAGCGGCATGTCGTCGAGCACGACCACGGTGTCCGGCACCATGTACGGCGCGAGGCGACTCGCAGCATGTGCACGTACCTGGGTCACGTCGGCATCGCCGGAGACGTAGGCGACGAGGCGGTCGTCGCGCACCAGAACCGCGGCGGCGACGACACCGGGCGCGGTCTGCAGGACCGACTCGATCTCCCCCAACTCGATCCGCTGACCACGCAGCTTCACCTGAAAATCACTACGCCCCAGATACTCCAACTCACCAACACCAGACCACCGGACCCGATCACCCGTCCGATACAACCGCGAACCCGCCCCACCAAACGGATCCGCCACAAACCGCTCCGCGGTCAACCCCGACCGCGACGCATACCCCCGAGCCACCTGCACCCCACCCCAGATACAACTCACCCACCACACCCACCGGCACCGGCCGCAACCGCGAATCCAACACCCACACCGACACATTCGGCACCGCACGACCAATCGGCACCACCACCTCACCACCCGAGACCACATACGACGTCACATCCACCGCAGCCTCAGTCGGCCCATACAAATTCACCACCCGCACACCCGGCACCAACCCCCGCAACCCCTCCACACCCGCCACACCCAACGCCTCACCCGAACAAAACACCTGCCGCAACGACCCCAACCCCACCCCACCCGAACCAACCGGACCAGAACCACCCCAACGCATCCACGAACACCGACAACATCGACGGCACAAAATGACACACCGACACACCAAACCGCTCCACCACCGACGCCACATACCACGGATCCCGATGCCCACCCGGCTCCGCCACCACCACCGAAGCACCAACCATCAACGGCCAGAACAACTCCCACACCGACACATCAAACGACACCGGCGTCTTCCACAACACCACATCATCACCAGACACCCCGAACAACGACTGCATCCACCCCAACCGATTCACCACCGCCCCATGCGACACCGTCACACCCTTCGGCCGACCCGTCGACCCAGACGTGAACAACGTGTACACACCCACCAACGACGACAACACCCCCACCTCATCCACCACCACCCCCAACTCCACACCACCATCAACACCCGAAACACCCGACCCCACACCACAATCCACCACCACACACTCCACACCAGAAGGCACCACCACCTCCTCGGACACCCGCGTCAACACCACACCCACACCCGCCGTCGACAACATGTAACCCACCCGCTCAACCGGCGCATCCACCTCCACCGGCACATACCGCCCACCCACAACCACCACCGCATGCACCGCCACCAACAACTCCAACGACCGCGACATCACCACCCCAACAGCCGAATCCACCCCCACACCCCAACCCCAACAACCGCCGCGCAACCCCCGCCACCAACCCACCGAACTCCCCATACGACACCACCCGATCCCCACACCACACCGCCACCTGCGACCCCGACAACCCCACCCGCTCAGCCACCACCGAACCCACCGAACGACCACCCCACCCCAACTCCACCACCGCACCCCGCGACCACGCCTCGACCGCGCCGCGCATCTCCGCGGGCATCGGGTCGAGCGCGGCGACGGGCGTGGCGGGGTCGTCGGCGAGCGATTGAAGGAGCTCGACCAGCGATGAGGCGATCGCCTCGACGATCTCGGCGTCGACGGCGGTCAGATCGGCCTTCACCGTGAGGGACAGTGCGTCGGCGTCCGGGGCCGCGATGAGGGCCAGCGGATAGTGGGTCGCGTCCGAGGTGGTCACGTCGCGGATCTCGAGCCCGGATGTGCGCGATCCCTCCAGGACGGTGCCCGTGTCGACGGGATAGGACTCGTAGACGACCAGGGTGTCGAAGAGCGCGGGATGTCCGGTGGCCCGAGTGATCTCGCCCAGACCCAGGAACTGGTGGTCCACGAGTCCGGCGCGGGACTCGTGGAGTGTGGCCACGAGGTCGGCGACCGTCCGGTCCGGGTCGACGTCCGCGACCACGGGCACCGTGTTGATGAAGAGACCGATCATGGCGTCGGCGCCGTCGAGGTCCGCCGGTCGGCCCGACACCGTCTCGCCGAAGACGACGCGTTGTTCACCGGTCAGACGTGACAGCAGGATCGACCAGGCCGCGTGGAGCGCGGTACTCATGGTGCTTCCGAGTTGCCGGACGCGTTCCTCCAACCGTGTGCGGCCGACGGCGTCGAGACGGGCGGCGATCTCGTACGGGCGACGTTCCTCCTGGCGAGCGCGGGCGGCGTGGAGGGGTGCGACCAGGGTGGGCGTGACGTCGGTGAGAACGTCCTGCCAGGCCGCGAGCGCTGCTGCGCGATCCCGGCGGTCGAGCCACTCGAGGTAGGACTCCATGTCGGTGGCCGGCGTGACCGGGGGACGGCCGAGGTGTGCGGCGAGAAGGTCGGCGACGAGGATCGGCCCCGACCACCCGTCGAGGATGATGTGGTGCGCGGTGATCACGACGGTGTGCGCGGGACCGTCGACGGTGCCGTGCGAGACGGCGGTGAACCTGATCAACGGCGGCGTATCGAGGTGGAACGGCCTGGTGCGATCCTCCTCGGCGAGTTCGGCGATGCGTTCCGCCGCATCCGCGACGTCGGCTCCGGTCAGGTCGATGCCCCGGAAGTCGGGGTCGATCGCCACCGGGTGATCCGCCGGCGGGATCACCACGACGGGCCGACCGGACCCCGTCCTGGTGAACGCGGACCGCAGGACCCGTTGCCGGGCCAGGAGTGCACGGATCGCCGGGAGCAGCGCGGTCGGGGCGTGGTCGCCGGCGAACTCGATGATCGACTGTGTGACATAGGGATCTGTCGGACGCGCCATGCCGTCGGGTTCGGCGGTACCGGCGAGACGTTCGGCCTCGTAGATCAACCCCTGCTGCAGCGGGGTCGGCGGCCAGATCGCCGGGGCGGAGTGGGAACGCTCGGCCGAGTACCGGCCGACCAGATCGTCGATCTCCGTCTGCGCGAGTCCCCCGCCGATGACGTCGGTCTCGCTGGGCCCCGGATCCCCCACCGATTCGACGTATGCGGCCAGCGAGGACAGGGCCCCATCCCATCGGGAGACGACGTCGTCGAGGATGTCGCGACCGAGCACCGCTGCGGGCGCGGAGAGATCGAGCCTCAACGAACGCCCCCGCGGGGACGGCACCGTTCCCATGGTTGCGGTGAGCGCGGCGAGAGCCGTCATCTCGCCGGTCGCCGACGGCGGGAGCACCGGCGCGTCACCGACCGGGAGGAACTCCGTCGCCGCCGTGTCGGCGTCGTCGTCCGAACGGGCCAGGCTCCCCAGGTAGTTGACGGTCACCGGCGGCAGCGGTCGGTCGCGCAGGGGTGAGTCCGGCCGCGACCACCGCAGCGCGCCGAAGGCGATGCCGTTGTCCGGCATACGTTTCTGCCGGTCCTTGAGAGTTTTGAGGATCGTCGCCAGGTCGTGCCCGGGTGATGTCCCGGACCTGGGGATGTCGACGCCGACCGGCACGAAGGAGGTGAACCAGCCGACGGTCTCGCTGAGGTCGGCGCCCGGGGCGACGGACTCCTCACGCCCGTGGTTCTCCAGGAGCATCGACACCGTGCGGGCGTCGTACCCGAGTCGGCCCGCGGCCGCGCCGGTGGCGAGGGCATAGGCGAGGGCCGCGGCGAGCACGGTGTCGGCGCGGGCGCCGAACGCATCGGCGACCCGACCCAACACGGACTCGGTGCGATCGGCATCGACGACGAGGGTCGTGGAGACGGTGGTCCGCAACCGATCTCGGACCGGGTCCAGAACGGACGCAGTCCGCGGCGGCAACTGATCGGCCCACCAGCCGAGCTCGTGCTCGCGGTCACCGAGTTCGGACAACACCTGTGCCCACCGGCGGAACGACGTCCCGCGCACGGTGACGTGCGGCTCGTCGCCGCTGCGGTACTGCCACCAGGCACGGGCCAGGCCGGACACGATCGTCGGCCACGACACCGCGTCGACGCCGAGGTGATGGATCGCGATCACCAACCGGCCGACGGTGTCCCGTCCGTCGGCGACCCGCACTCCCACGGCCGCGACGAGCTGTCCGCGTGCAGGTGAGAGGGTGCCAAGAGCGCGTCGATGTGCCTCCCGCACCGCGTCGTCGAGAGACGCTCCAACAGAACCGGTCACCGGCCGCGAGTGGTGGAGGATCTCGACCACGATGTCGTCTGCGCTACCCGCCCCGGCGATGACGACGGGCTCGCCGTCCTCGCCGATCTGCAACGACGCGGTGAGCATCGGGTGCGCCGCCACGACCGCGGCGATCACGGCGCGCAGGGAGTGTTCATCGATGTCGGCCGGAAGCGTCAGCACCGTGCTCTGGGAGAAGTCGGCGATGTCGTCGAGCCCACCGGCGAGGTCGAGCATCCACGCCACGCCCGGCGTCGGCGCGACCGGTCCGACGCCGCCGCCGGGCAACTCGTCGAGAACTGCAAGGGGTTCGTGCCGGGACAGCTGCGCGAGGTCACGGATCGTGGCGGCACCGAAGACGTCACGCGGGGTGAGGTCGAAACCCGCGGCCCGGAGCATCGACGTCAGTCGGATGGACGCGATCGAGTCGCCGCCGAGGGCGAAGAACGAACTGGACATCGGGACCTGTTCGACGCCGAGGACTGCGGCGACGATTCCCGCGACCACGCGTTCGGTGTCCGTAGCCGGCTCCGCGTCCGATTCGGTGTGCACCAGCATGTCGAACTGCGGTGCGGGAAGGGCCTTCCGGTCGAGCTTGCCGGCGCTGCTGAGCGGCGCCTCGGGCAGGGTCACCCACAGGGTGGGGCGCATGTACGCGGGCAGCGCGCCCGCCACCGCCTCCCGCGCACGGCCGAGACTGTCCGCACTCTCGGGTCCGATCAGGTAGCCGACGAGGTGCTCCGCGCCGCCCGGGGCCCGCGTGAGGGTCACCGCAGCCTGCCGTACTCCGGAAACGGTCGCGAGCACCGACTCGATCTCACCCAGCTCGATCCGCTGGCCGCGGAGTTTGACCTGGAAGTCGCTGCGACCGAGATACTCCAACTCCCCGGAACGGTTGCGCCGGACGAGGTCTCCGGTGCGGTAGAGCCTGTGCCCCTGGCCGAACGGGTCGGCGACGAAACGGTCCGAGGTCAGATCCGCGCGCGCGGCGTATCCGCGGGCCAGCTGAACACCGCCCAGGTACAACTCGCCGGCGACGCCGGCCGGTACGGGACGCAACCGCGCATCGAGGACGAGGCTCTGCGTGTTCCAGATCGGCCGGCCCATCGGGACCACTTCGTGGTGATCACCGAGCGTGGCGGCGGTGACCTCGACGGCCGCTTCCGTGGGACCGAAGAGGTTGTGAACCCGCACCCGGGGCAGGACGGCTCGCACCTCGGCCAGAGTGGCCGGCGGAAGCGCCTCGCCCGAGCAATAGAGGTGTCGCAGACTCGGCAGCAGCCCGGCCGCGGTCTCATCGAGGGCCTCGACGAACACCGTCAGAAGCGACGGAACGAAATGCACGGTGGAAACCTGCTCGTCGTCTATCAGCCGGGCGATGGCGTGCGGGTCGAGGTGCGCGTCGTCGGGTGCGATGACCATCCGCGCGCCGGTCATCGGCGGCGTGAAGAGCTCCGGCACCGACACGTCGAAAGTCGCCGGTGTCTTCAACAGGATCGCATCGTCCGGACCGACACCGAATTCCTCGATACCCCAGCGCAATCGGTTCATCACGGCCCGGTGGGTCACGGTCACGCCCTTGGGCCGCCCCGTGGACCCCGACGTGAACAGGGTGTAGGCGGCGTGATCGGCCAGGAGCGGCGACCGTCGTTCGGCGTCGGTGACCGGGGTGGTGTCGAGATCCACCGGATTCGTGGAATCGACGACGATCACCCGGTCCAGGATCCCGCCGATCGCGGTGTCGTCCGCTGTGCCGGCGCCCGCGCCGTGGGCGACGAGACCGATGTCGGCTCCTGCGGTGTCGATCATGTAGCGCACCCGGTCCACCGGCGCATCTGTGGCCACCGGGACGTATTGGCCGCCTGCCGCGAGAACTGCGTGGATCGCGACGACCAGTTCGACCGATCGGGGGATGCACACGACGACACTGTCTTCCGGTCCGACGCCCGCGGCGATCAGTTCGCGGCCCACCACCGCCACGCGAGCTGCGAACTCCCGGTGCGTGATCGACCGACCGGCGGATCGCAAGGCGACCGCGTCCGGCGAGATCCGGGACCCGGCGACGACCGCATCGACCAGTGTCTCCGGCGGCAGCGTGACGGCGCGGCCGAGCGCGAGACCGTACTGGGTCTGTTCCTGCACCTCGGTGAGGAGCGGGATGTCCGCGACCGGCACGTCGAGGTCATCGGCCAGAACGGTGAGGGTGGACTCCAGCGCGGATGCGATCATCTCCGCGGTGTCCTGGTCGAACAGGGCGGTGGCGTAGGCGATCGACCCGGCGAGCGTACCGTCGGCGCTCTCCCGGGTGCCGATGGTGAGGTCGAATTTCGCGGTGGTGTCGTCGATCTCGACGAACTCGGCAGACAGGTCCCCCATGGTCAGACCGGCCGTGACCGGTTCGGCACCGGCGGTGTGCACGAGCATCACCTGTGCCAGCGGCTCGACGTTCTCCGTGCGCGGCGGATCGACGGCGTCCACGACCCGCTCGAACGGCACTTCGGCATGATCGAAGGCAGTCACGTCCACAAGCTTGACCCGGTCGAGGAGGGCCCCTCCGGTGAGCTGCGGGTTCACGTCGACGCGCAAGACCACGGTGTTGACGAACATTCCGATCAGTTCGTCGAGCACGCGGTGCCCACGTCCCGCGACCGGTGTCGCGACGGCGATCTCGACGGTCGACGTCAGCCGCGCGAGTACGGCGGCCACCGCGGTGTGCAGGACCATGAACAGCGTCGCGCGCCGTTCGGAGGCGCGGCGTCGAAGGCCGGCGACCACCGGCGCCGGCAACGACCAACGGACGGTCGCCGCTCTGGTGTCGGCTACGAGGGTGCGGGGCCGGTCCACGGGTAACGGCAGCACATCAGGCAGCCCCCGCAGCTGCTGCGTCCAGTAGGACAACTGGCGTGACATCTCCGAGTCCGGGTCGGCGGGATCCCCCAGCCGATGACGTTGCCACACCGCGTAATCCGCGTACTGCAGGGTCAGCGGAGTCCACTGCGGTGCCCGGCCCGTGCGTCGTGCGTCGTAGGCCTCGACGACCTCGCGGGCGAGGATGGGCGCCGACTCGCCGTCGGCGGCGATGTGGTGGAGCGCGATCACGAGCACGTGGTCGGTGTCCGAAGAGCTGAGGATCCGGGCTCGCAGAGGCAGTTCGCGGGTCATGTCGAACGGCTGGGAAATCGTGGCGGTGATCTCCTCGGCCACCAGGCTTTCCGGCGCGGTCCCGGAGATGACGGTGTGACCGACCGGGACCAGGCCGGGGTGAGACTTGCGTACCACCTGGACGGGTTCGGCTGCGTCCGCTGAATCGGGACCGGTGGGATAGATCGTTCGGAGCACCTCGTGGCGTTCGGCCACGTCGTTGAGCGCCTCGTGCATCGCGTCCACGTCGAGATCGCCATGCAGTCGCACGACGATGGGGATCACGTACGCGGCAGAGCCCGGGTCGAACTGGTTGAGGAACCACATCCGCCGCTGGGCGTAGGACAACGGGACCGGCTCGGGTCGCGGAACCACACCGGGCACGGGCCCGGTGGTGCGACCGTCGAACCCACCGGTGTCGAGCAGCGACGCGAGGGCCTCGACGGTCGGGGCGTCGAAGATCACCCGCACCCCGATCTCGACACCGAACTCCGCGCCGAGCCGGGCGACCACCCGAGTCGCGGACAGTGACGTGCCGCCGAGCTCGAAGAACGAGTCGAGCGCCGAGACGCCCGGCCCGTCGTCTGCACCGTCCATGCCGAGGACCTTGGCGAAGACCGCCGCGACCGCGCGTTCGGTGTCGGTGCGCGGTTCGAGGTGGGGGCCGCGGGAGAACCCGGGCGCGGGCAACGCTGCGCGGTCGAGTTTGCCAGTGGCGGCGAGGGGGATCTCGTCGAGCGGGACGATCGCGGCCGGCACCATGTGGGCAGGCAGATGGCGGGCCGCGTATGTGGTGAGAGCCGGCACGTCGACGACCGCACCGTCACTGCCGTGCACCCAGGACACCAGCACGGTCTCGCCCGAGGTCGGATGCGCGACACCGGCGGTGACCGAGAAGTCGACCGCGGCAGAGCTTTCCAGGACGGCGTCGATCTCACCGGTCTCGATCCGGAATCCGCGGATCTTCACCTGGAAGTCGCTGCGACCGAGGAAGTCGAGTTCCCATCGGCCGTTCCGGCGGCGTCGGCGGATGAGGTCACCGGTCCGGTACATCCGCTCGCCCGGCAGCCCGAACGGTGCGGCGACGAATCGTTCTGCGGTCAGGGCGGTCTGGTTCAGGTAACCGGCGGCCAGCGCCGGACCGACGAGATACAACTCGCCCGCGACGCCGGGCGGGACCGGATGGAGTCGCGCGTCGAGAACCAGTACACCGACTCCCGCGATGGGTCCGCCGATCGTGACAGGCAGTCCAGGACGCATCGCGGCGGAGGCGGTCGACCAGATCGTCGCCTCGGTGGGTCCGTAGAGGTTGTACATCGCACGCCCGTCCGACCAGGCGCGGACGAGCTCGGGTGAGCAGGTGTCGCCGGCGACGCACACCACCCGGAGGTCGGGGAACGTCTCGTCGGCAGGCACCGTGGCCAGCGCACTCGGGGTGATCGTCATGTGCGAGACGGACTCGTCGGCGATGACCGACGCCAGTTCCCGGCCGCCGGTGACACCCGACGGCACCACGACCATCGTCGACGCCTCGGCCACCGCGACAAGGGTCTCGAACACGGAGGCGTCGAATCCCGGTGCCGCGAAACGCAGTACCCGTGACCCCGGGCTCAGTTCGAATCGGGACCGGGCGTCGGCGACCAGATCCGCGAGCCCGCGATGCGTGACCGCCACGCCCTTGGGTCGCCCGGTCGAGCCCGAGGTGAAGATGACATACGCGGTGTCATCGATGCCGACGTCGGGCAGCGGATCGCCGAGCGCCGGTTGCGGAGCCCACCGGGTGGGGTCTGCAAGGTCGAGAAGGTCGCCGACGAGGAGCCACGTCGTGCCGTCGTCGAGCTCGGCCCGTGCGTCCGCGGTGCCGAGGGCACCGGGCGCCGAAGTCGTGACGCCGAGCGTCGCGGCCAGCGTTCCGGTCATGTACCGGATTCGTTCGCCGGGCTGCGACGGGTCGATGAGTCCGACCGCGGCGCCCGTCCGGGCGATGGCCCAGAAGGCCACCGTGCCGGACAACGATCGTGGTACGGCCAGCGCGACGACCGTGCCCGGGCGAGCGCCTCGCGTCCACAGTTCCGCGGCGAGCAGTCGTGTGGCGGAGCCGAGTTCGGCGTAGGTCAGGGAATGCTCGCCGTCGGTGACCGCGACACCGTGAGGATTCCGGGCCAGCGCGGCGTCGAGCAATGCCGGCAGCGTGAGCGTCGACTCGGCCAGGGCCGGCGACCTCACGAGCGCCGGGGCGTCGTCGTCGGGCTCCCCGGTCGGGAGGTCACCGATCGGGGTCTGCGGGGAGTCGACGACCGCCTGCGCGATGGACAGCAGACGACGCGCCAGACCGGCGACGGTGTCGGCGTCGAACAGCGCCGTCGCGTAGGTGAACACGACCGGAGTGTCCTCGTCGCCGGGCCGACCGGGCGGATCGACGACGGTCACCTGCAGGTCCACCTTGGCGCTGGTGACCGGGGCCTCGAGCTCGGAGACGACCAGCCCGGGAAGTTCGACGACCGGCCGGTCGGTGTTCTGGAAGGCGAGCGCCACCTGGAACAGCGGCGGATGTGCGGTGCTGCGAGCGGTTGTCACCTCCTCCACGACCGTCTCGAAGGGCAGGTCGGCGTGATCGAGTGCGGCGATGTCGGTCTCGCGACAGGCCGCCAGGACCGTGGCGAAGTCCGCATCGCGGCGCAAGGGTGTCCGCAGCGCGAGTGTGTTCACGAACATCCCGATGAGGCCGTCGAGGCGACGGTCGCCGCGACCCTCCACCGGTGTGCCGATCACCAGGTCGGTACTGCTTCCCGACCGCAGGAGGGTGACCGCGAGAAGCGCGTGTACGCACATGAACATGGTCGCGTCGTGCCGGTCGGCGAGTTCACGGAGGCGTGACCAGGTCGTCGCGTCGATCGCGGCGGACAGTTCCGCGCCGCGCTC
Source organism: Gordonia rubripertincta (assembly GCF_038024875.1). Lineage (NCBI taxonomy): Bacteria > Bacillati > Actinomycetota > Actinomycetes > Mycobacteriales > Gordoniaceae > Gordonia > Gordonia rubripertincta. The sequence continues at coordinate 3,523,471 of NZ_CP136136.1, read as the reverse complement.
GTCGCGCAGGGCCGCCCGTGGGCGGTCCAGCGGTAGATCGGTGAGTTCCGGAGCGTCGTCGAGTTGTGTTCTCCAGTAATCGAGTTGGCGGGCTGCGAGCGACCCGGGGTCGGTGAGATCGCCGAGGACGTCGTGATGCCACACCGCGTAGTCGGCGTAATGGACCGGCAGCGGTGACCATTCGGGCGCATGACCGGACTGCCGCGCCTGATAGGCCTCGACGAAGTCGGCGACCAGGGGCGCCATCGACCCGCCGTCGCCGATGATGTGATGGACGACCAGGACGAGCACCCACTCGTCGTCGGCGACCCGGATGAGACGTGCGCGGACCGGCGCTTCCCGCTCGAGGTCGAAACCGCGCGTGACGATGTCGGCGACGGTCGCGATCACCCCGTCCGATCCGGACCCACGCATGTCGACCGGCGGGTCCACCCGGGCATCGTGCCGGGCGGTGTCGGGATCGTCGATGATCTGCTGCGGGACACCGTCGGCGGCGACGAACCGCGTACGCAGCGTCTCGTGGCGGACTATCAGGTCACCGAGCGCCGCGGCCACGGAAGCGGGGTCCAGGCGTGTGCCGGGCAGGTCGGCGGCGGACCGGTCGCGCAGGCGCAGGACGGCCGGGATCAGGTAGACCGGTCCGCCCGGGTTCATCGTCTCCAGGAACCAGATTCGACGCTGGGCCGGAGACAGCGGAAGCGGGCCGGTCCGCGCAACAGGACGCAAGGGCGGCCGCGCAGAGTCCTGCTCGTCGCCCTCGGCGAGGCGCTGGTCGATCACCGTGGCGAGTCCGCGGACCGAGGGGGTCGTGAACAGGTCGCGCGCCGCCACGGTGGTGCCGAAGTCCTCGGCGGCGCGCGCCGCGACGCGGGTCGCCGTGAGCGAATTGCCGCCGAGGTCGAACAACGATGCGGTGACGCCGATCCCGGTCTCACCGAGGATCTCCGCGACGAGGGCGGCGAGCCGTTCCTCGGTGGGTGTGGCGGGCGGCTCGTCGGTTGCCGTGTCGTCGGTGGCGTCCGGTTCGGGCAGGAGTGCGCGGTCGAGTTTGCCGTTGACCGTGAGCGGCAACGCGTCGAGCCACACGAACAGGGTCGGCACCATGTACTCCGGCAGCGCGGCTGCGAGGCGGGCCCGGACGGTCGACTCGTCCGGCGCCTTGTCGGCCGTCGGAACGAGGTAACCGACGAGATGCTCGGTGTCCCCGCGCATCCGGATGTCGGCGCCGGCCGCGTCGATGCCGTCGACCGCGGACATCGCCGACTCCACCTCGCCGAGCTCGATGCGGAAACCGCGCAGCTTCACCTGGCCGTCACGACGGCCGACGAACTCGATCGATCCGTTGCGGGCGACACCGATGTCACCGGTCCGGTACATCCGACTGCCCGGTGGGCCGAACGGGTCGGCGACGTAGCGTGTCGCCGTCAGACCATGGCGCCGCAGGAAGCCCCGGGTCACCTGGAGCCCGGAGACGTACAGTTCGCCGGGCACTCCGTCGGGCAGCGGCGCGAGCCGGCCGTCGAGGACGTGGACCCGGGAGCCCAGCAGTGGCGCCCCGATGTCGGAAGCCGTTGCGGCGTCGACGAAATCGCGGGTCAGTTCACGACGGGTCATGTAGACGGTCGTCTCGGTGGGCCCGTACATGTTGTTGAGCTGCGGACCCGGGACGTCGGCTCCCGGCTTGGTCGGCGAACCGTCGGCGGCGCGGTCGGCCTGCCACTTGCGCACGTGCTCGTAGTCGAGGAGTTCCCCCGAGAAGTGGAGTCGCCGAACTGATTCCGGGAGCGCGGACCCGTGGGGCGGCCGTACCGCGGCGGCGAACTGGTAGAAGGACGAGGGGGTGAAGTTGACGATCGTCACGCCTTCGCGGTCGAACACCTCGACCACGTCGTCCGGGGCACGGGTGGTGGCGTGATCGAGGACGACGAGGCGTCCCCCGGCGAGCAGTGCCGCCCAGATCTCCCCCACCGACACGTCGAAGGCGTACGAGTGGAACATCGACCACACGTCGTCTGGTGTGCTCTCGACCAGCGCGTCGAGCGCGACGACCAGGGAGATGACGTTGTCGTGGGTGACCACGACACCCTTGGGCACTCCCGTCGAACCCGAGGTGTACATGACGTAGGCGCTCGAATGAGCCCCGACGCGGTCGGGAAGACCTGCCGCCGGGAGCGGTTCGGCCCAGGCAACCAGGTCGTCGGGTGTCGAGATGCGAGCGGGCATCTCCGCCCACGCGGCCGCCGTGTCGGGGTCGGCGAGGACGAGCACCGGCGCGGCGTCGTCGACGATGGTCTGCAACCGCGCGAGGGGATGCGTCCGGTCGAGCGGAAGGTACGCCGCACCGGTTTTGAGCACCGCGAGCAGTGCGACGACGAGATCGGCCGACCTCGGCATCGCCACGCCCACCAGGGTTTCCGGCGCTGCGCCGGCGGCGACGAGCGCGCGGGCCAGCCGTTCCGTCCGGTCGTCGAGGTCGCGATAGGTGATCGACGCGCCGTCGAGATCGGTGAGGGCCACGGCGTCGGGACGCCGGTGTGCCGACACCCGGAACAACCCCGGAAGGGACTCGACGTCGCCCGTGCCGAGCACATCGTCGATCCGGCCCTCGAGATCGGTGAGAACCTCACCGGCCGTCGCCGCCAGTTGTGCCGGGGTGCTCCCCGTCCGTGGCAGCAGCGCGGTGACCGTCGCGCGTACCGCCGGGGTCGGATCGACGCCGCGGGCGGCCAGGGTGGTCGCCGCGACCGTCACGCGCCGGTGCAACTCGCGGAAGGTCACCGGTCCGCTCGCCCCGACCATCGCCTCGGCATCGGCGGCGTGGGTCGCGGCGAAGGTGAGCCTGCGCAGCGCCGTCGGCTGTGTGGACCCTACGGACGTGCGCGCCCCGACGCTGCGCGAAATCGAGGTGTCCGACGTCACGCGGGTCCCACCCGATTCCGCCGGGTTCCACCGGTCATCGCGTCGGCGCCTCCGGACAGCGCGGTCGTCGCCGCGGTGCGGATGCACGCGAACACCTCGTCGATGGTCCGGTCGGCGTCGGCGAGGAGCGTGGTGACCGCGACCGTCAATGCCTCGGACGGGTCCTCGTCCGGCACGGAGAACGCCATGGCCACCGAGGTGGCCTCGAGGTCGGCGAACGTCACCGAGGGGGCACCGGGGATGCCGATCACCGCATCGGGTGCCGTCGCGGCGACGGTGGACACGAGTTCGTGCAGCGGTTGGTCCGCGTCGACCACCTGCGCCGACTGCCCGTCGGCCCAGACCGACAGGTCGCCCACCGGCGTCCCCGGACGGGCCGCGATGTCGATGAGCAGGTTCTGGTACCGCTCGGCGATCCGCTGGGCGCCGGCCCGGTCGAACAGGTCGGTGTCATAGGCGATATGGCCGCCGAGCGCACCGCCACGGTCCACTCCGTCCAGGTCGTCGGGGTAGATCATGATCTCGAGATCGACCTTGGCCGCGAGCGACGCCGCTGGTCGCAGCCGGACGGACAGACCGTCGAGGCTCATCGCCGGGATGTCGAGGTTCTGGTACGAGAGCATGACCGAGAACAGCGGGTTGTGCCGGCCGCGGCGGGCCGGTCCCTTCCCGGCGCGGCTGAGCTGGTCGACGATCTGGTCGAAGGCGACGTCGGCGTGGGCGAGGTCGGTGACGTCCTCGGTCCGGACGCGCCGCAACAGTTCGTCGAACGGTTCGTCGAGACGCAGGCGGGTACGCAGGGGCACCGTGGTCGCGAGCATGCCGACCATGTCGGCGAGGGCGGGATCGTCGCGGCCCGCGAACGGCGTCCCGATGACGATGTCCTCGCTGCCGGAGAGCCGAGCGATCAGCACGGCGAGAGCTGCGTGCATCACCACGAACTGCGTCGTGTTGTTCACGCGTGCGAGGTGCTTGAGGACCGTCGCGGTCTCCGGCGGGACGCTCACGTCGACCACGTCGCCGCGATGCCGGGGTTCGACGGGTCGTGGCCGGTCCGTCGGGATCACGGCGGGTTCGCGGACCGTCCCGAGACGCTGCTCCCAGTACCCCAGTTGGGCCTGCTCCTCGGTGATCCCGCCGGACACCTCGGACGCCAGACGCTCGGCGTGCCAGATCGCGTAGTCGGCGTACTGCACCCGCACCGGGTTCACGACTGCCGTCCACGGACCCGCCTGCCCATCGATCCGGGCACGGTAGGCGGTGGTGAGGTCGCGCGCCAGCGGTCGCAACGAACCGCCGTCGGCGTTGATGTGGTGCACCACGAAGACGAGGAGGTGGCGGTCGGAGGCGAGCCGCAGGATCGCGGCGCGGACCGCGTTGGGGCCGGTCAGGTCGAAGCCCGGTTCGACGACGGCGGCGATCTCCTCCTCGATGCGGTCGGGGGTGGTGTCGACGAGCGCCACCCGGAAGCTGCGCAGGGCGTCGACGGCCGGGATGATGACCTGCACCGGACGTCCCTCATGCAGTGGGTAGCGCGTCCGGAGAGATTCGTGGCGGGCGATGACGTCGCCGAGCGCCCCGGTCAGGGCCGCGATGTCGAGCGGGCCGTCGAGCTCGAGGGTGAGCCCCACGTTGTAGGCCGACGACGTCGGATCGATCTGGTTGAGCGACCACAGTCCGCGTTGGACGCCGGTGAGGTCGACCATGTGCGGCCGCTCCCGGGGTGTCAGAACCCGACCCACACCGGTGGATTCGACTGTGCTCAGTGCGGCGACGAAACTCGCCACCGTCGGGTTCTCGAACAGCAGGGCCAGCGGGACCCGCCGGTCGATGTGCTGCTCCACCCGGTAGGTCACCTTGGTCGCCGACAGCGAACTGCCACCCAGCTCGAAAAAGCCGTCGTGCACGCTGACCGTCTGGAGTCCGAGCACGTCGGCGAAGATCTGTGCCACGGCTGCCTCGAGACGGCTTCGGGGAGCGACGTACTCGCGTGCGGGCGAGATCTCGACGGCGGGCAGCGCGCGCCGGTCGACCTTGCCGGTGCGGGTCACCGGGAACTCGTCGAGCACCTGAACGGTGTGCGGAACGAGGTGCGCCGGCAGATGGGCGACCGCGTGGTCAACGATCTGTTCGGGGGCCGGACTGCGCCCCGGTACGCCTGTCACGTAGGAGACCAGGACCGTGTCGCCTGCCGGGGTCGGCATCCCCACACTGACCGAGTGCTCGACGTCGGGGTGGGTGACCAGAACGGCGTCGACCTCCCCCGGTTCGACCCGCATGCCGCGGATCTTGATCTGGAAGTCGTTGCGACCGTGGTAGATCAGCTCACCGCCGGCTGTCCACGAGACGAGATCGCCGGTGCGGTACATCCGGGTGCCGCACCCGAACGGGTCGGCTACGAACCGGCCCGCGGTCAATCCCGCGCGCCCGTGGTACCCGCGCCCGAGCGCACGCCCCGCGAGATAGAGCTCGCCGACGACGCCGGGCGGCACCGGACGCAGTACTGCGTCGAGAACCCGTGCCCCGATGCCGGAGATCGGCCGGCCGATGGTCACCGGCGCCGTCGCGCGCAGCGGCGCGGAGAGCGTCACCCAGATCGTGGTCTCGGTGGGACCGTACAGGTTGAGCAGCGGCCGGCCGTCGGCATCCCACCGCTCGACGAGTTCCGGCGGGCAGTCCTCCCCCGCCACCATCATCGTCTCGACGCCGGGGATCTCGGCCGGATCGATCGTTGCGAGCGCCGTCGGAGTGGCACAGGCGTGCGTGACCCGGTGCCGGGTGATGACGTCGGCGAGTTCGGCACCGGCGAACACCTCGGGCGGGCTGATCACCAGCTCCGCGCCCGCACAGATCGCGAGGATGATCTCCCACACCGCGACGTCGAAACCAGGTGCGGCGAGCTGCAGTACGCGGGACGCCCGCGTCACTCCGAGTCGGGCCTGCTGCTCGGCGACCATCTCCGCGAGGCCCGCGTGCGTGACCGCCGCCGCCTTCGGCCGCCCGGTCGATCCGGACGTGAAGAGCAGGTATGCGAGATCGTCGACACGCAGGCTTCGGGTCCGGTCCGCATCGGTGACCGGATGGTCGCGGCGGCCCGCGATGTTCAGCTCCACCTCGAGGTCGTCCAGCAGCCACTCCTCGACACCCAGGTCGCGCTGCTGCGGAGCGGCGTCCGGGTCGGCGGCACGGTCGGCGACCACCACCGAGTCGACGGTGATCACCAGTGCGGCGCCGCTGTCGGCGAGCATCGCGACTCTGCGTCGTACCGGCAACCGCGCGTCGACGATCACGAAGGCGGCGCCACTCATCGCCACCCCGAGCATGGTGAGCACCATCCGGGGGGATCGTGGAATACTCACGGCGACAACGTCTCCCGGACCGATTCCGCGGTCGGCGAGGAGGCGGGCCAGCTGATGGGTCGCGGTCGCCACCTCTGCCCAGGTGAGTCGTCCGGTACCTGCCCCGACGTCGCCCGTCAGGGCGACGGCCGAAGGATCGGCCGAGGCGAGTCCCCGTGCGATGAGCCCGGCGAGGGTCGTCTCCGGCTGCGCGCCACGAAGCGGTGCGGCGAGAGCCCGGAGTGCGTCGGGCTCGAGCAGGTCGATCGTGGCGAGGGCCCGGTCGGGCGCGGAAACCATCTGGGTGAGGACCCGACGCAGGCGGCTCGACATGTCCCGGATCGTGGCCGCGTCGAACAGGTCGGTGGCATAGGCGAATTCGACCTCGTAGTCATCCGCGCGCTCGGTTACCGAGACGGTGACGTCGTACTTCGCCGCCGGCACCCGCGCATCGAGCAGTTCCGCCGATCCCGTCCAGTGCGACAGCTCGGTCAACTGGTCGGGCTGCACGCTCAAAGCGACCTGGAACAGCGGTGAATGGGACGCCGACCGTTGCGGTGCGATGGCGTCGACGACGCGTTCGAAGGGTACGTCGGCGTGGCTCATGGCCCGTGCGCAACGACGATGTGCCGCGGTCACGAGGTCCCGCACGGTGTCGTCCGGGCGCAGTGAGGTGCGCAGGACGACGGTGTTGACGAACATGCCGACCAGTTCGGCGACCGCCGGGTCGTCGCGTCCGGCGACCGCGGTACCGATGCTGACATCGTCCACGGCGGCGAGCCTGCCGAGGGTCAGCGCCAGGGCCGACTGGAAGACGGCGAACGGCGTGACGGCGAGGGTCGTCGCCAGGCGGCGGAGTTCGGCCGACAGCTCGGCGTCCAGCGTGACGTCGAGATGATCTCCCGCGCTGGACATCACCCGCGGGCGCGGGCGGTCGGTGGGCAGTTGGAGCAGGTCGGGCGCGCCCTGGAGTTCGGTGCGCCAGAACTCGAGTCCGTCCATCAGCGCCGGTGACGGCCGTTCCGGGGTACCCAGGATCTCGGCGCGTTCGACGGCGACATCGGCGTACTGCATCGGCAACGGGGCGAACACCGGGAGTTCCCCGGCGCGCCTGCTCTCGTAGGCCGTCATCAGATCGCGGAGCAGCGGCCGCAACGAATGCCCGTCGGCCGCGATGTGGTGGAGGACGAGCACCACGACGTCGCCGCGGGGGTCCCCGGTGAGAAGGCGGAAGCGGAACGGGATCTCCTCGGCCAGGTCGAATCCCACCTCGGTGACCGCGGCGATCGCCGCGTCGAGACCCCGTTCGCCGACGTCGATCGGTTCGGAGTCGAACACGGCACCCGCGGTCGCGGTGTCGAGGATGCGCTGTTCCGGTTCGCCGTCGACCGCCGGGAACACGGTACGCAGGATCTCGTGCCGGTCGAGGACGTCGAGCGCGGCACGATGGAGCACCTCCGGGTCCACCGCATGCGTGAGCCGGAGCGCACCGGACATGTTGTAGGTCGACTCGGTCGGAGACATGCGGTTGATGAACCACAGCCGGATCTGCGCCTGAGACAACGGAATCCGCGCCGGGCGCGGCAGGATGCGACGCTCCGGGGCGGCCGGCTCTGTGTCGGTGACGACGGCGCGGGAGGCGAGGTCGGCGAGGTCGTCGCTGTCGAAGACGTCGGTCAGGGCGATCGTCAGGCCATGCCCGATGCGGGCCCGGGACACCATCCGCGCCGCGAGGAGGGGAGTCGGCGCCGAGGGCGAAGAGGTTGTCGGACAGGCTGACACGTTCCCGGCCCAGGGCCTGGGCGACCAGTGAGACGATCGCCTTCTCCGCCGGTGTCCGCGCCTCACGGAACTCCGTGGTCGTGTCGGTGAGGTCCGGGGCGGGCAGCGCCGACTGGTCGAGCTTGCCGGAGCGGTTCGTCGGGAAGGCCTCGAGAAACACCACGGCGAGCGGCACCATGTGGCCGGGCAGCCGCCGTCGACAGAAGGCGCGCACGGCGTCCGCGTCGGGGACACCGGAGGTTCCGCGGGCGTAGGCCACGAGTACGGGCGCCGGTCCGAGATCTCGCCGAGCCACGACGACCACCGCGTCGACGCCGGGCATCGAGGCGATCACCGCCTCGACCTCGCCGAGCTCCACGCGTTGCCCGCGGATCTTCACCTGATGGTCGCTGCGACCCAGGTACTCGAGTTCCCCGTTCTGCGTCCACCGCACCTGGTCACCGGTCCGGTACATCCGGGCGCCGGGCTCACCCAGCGGATCGGCCACGAAGTGGGAGGCGGTCTGCGCCATCGCCCCGAGGTAGCCGTTGGCCAGCTGTGGGCCGACGAGGCACAGTTCGCCGGCCACGCCGACCGGGACCGGCCGCAGGCGGCGATCCAGAACCCGCACGACGGTGCCCGCCACGGGTCGTCCGATGGGCACGACGGTGTCGTCGGAGGTCACCCGATGGGACGTGACGTCGATGGCCGCCTCGGTGGGTCCGTAGAGATTGACCAGATCGGCCGTCGAGGTCTGGCGCAGACGACGAGCAAGCTGCGCCGACAGCGCCTCCCCGGAGGTGAAGACCCAGCGGACCCGGTCGGGCAGCGACCTCGGCGCGCTCGACCCGTTCTCAGTCTGACCCACGACGTCGAGATAGGCGTCGAGCATGGACGGAACAAAGTGCAGCACGGTGACCGCGCCCTCGTCGATGAGGTTCCGCAGGTAGGTGGGGTCCCGGTGGCCGTCCGGTTCGGCGATGACCATCCGCGCACCGGTCTGCAAGGGCCACAACAGCTCCCACACCGACACGTCGAAGGTCGCCGGCGTCTTGTAGAGCACCGCGTCGTCGGGGCCGATCGGGTGGTCTCGCTGCATCCACGCGAGGCGGTGCTCGATCGCGGCGTGGTCGACCTCGACGCCCTTGGGAACGCCGGTCGAGCCGGACGTGAAGATCACGTACGCGGGCTGATGCGGCAACGGCCGCGCGTGAAGCGGTGGCGCATCGGTTTCCGGACCCGCCCCGGCCTCGACCGCGTCGATCCCATGGTTGACGAGGAATGCGGCGTCGACGGTCAGGGTCGGGCGGACGATCGCGGCGATCGCGTGCCGTCGTTCCTCCGGCTCGGCCGGATCGACGGGTACGTACACCGCCCCGAGGCCGATGGCCGCGTAGATGGCGCACACCTGTTCCAGCGAGCGATCGAGGGCGACGATCACGCGGTCCCCCGCGACGACCCCCTCGTCCGCGAGGACCCGCGCGAAGTCGTCGACCGCCAGCGACATCTCGCGGTAGGTGAGGTGCGAGTCCCCGAAGACGAGCGCGGTCGAATCAGGCGCCGCGGCGACCTGTCGTGCGAAGGGGGCCAGAATGTGCTCGGCGGCGACGCCGACCGCCCGGCCGCCGTCGCCGAGCCGGTCGACCGCCGCCGGTTCACCGGGGAGCAACAGGTCCAGCGCCGCCACCGCACGATCCGGGGCGTCGACGAACTGCTCGAGGACGTGCAGCAGCCGTGCACGGTGGGTGTCCAACTCGTCGGCGTCGTACAGCGCGGGGTTGGCGTGGAGACCCACCTCGAGCGGCGCCTCGGGACCTGCGGCGAAGACGTTCATCACCAGGTCCTCGACCATGCCCGCGGACAGCATGTGATAGCTGACGTGCGCCCCGTCGATCTCGATCGGCTTGTCGAAGAGCAGGAGGTTGACGAGCGGACCGAAGGACGTCCCGGTGGCGTCGCCGAAGCCGGCTGCGGCGCGGATGTCCTCGGAGCGGTATCGCTGGTGGCGAAGAACCGCGGTGATCTCGGAGGTGACCGCGGCGACGACATCCGCGCAGGTCACCGCGCCCACACCGTCGACACGCAACGGCAGCATGTTGGAGACCATGCCCATCGAGTGTTTGATCCGAGCGGTGGTGCGAGCCGTGACCGGCAGGCTGAGCACGATGTCGTCGGCAGCCGACATCCGGGCGAGGAAGGCGGCGAAGGCCGCGGTGAGAACCGCGGCGACGGAGGCGTCGAGCTCTCTGGCGCGGTGCCGCAGACGGCTGTCGAGGTCGGCGTCGAGCATCCCTGCCGCCACCACGGTCTCGTTGCGGATGCCGGTGGTGGCCGGATGGGTGGCCAGTGACACCCGTTCGGGCAGTCCGGCGGCGCGTTCCGCCCAGAACGCACGGTCCTTCTCGTGACGTGTGCTCTGGCGGTAGGCGGCATCGTCGGCGATCACCTCGGCGAGGGTCGCGCGCCGTGGCGGGACCCGGGCCTCGGCCGCGACCGCGGCGTTGTAACGCGCCACCGCTTCGTGCAGGCAGACGAGTGCGCCGTAGCCGTCGAAGGCGATGTGATGGCCGCGCATGTACCAATAGGTGCGGTTGTCTGCCACGCGGATGAAGGCCGCGAAGCCGACCGGATCGTTCAGCAGGTCGACCGGACGTTCGTGATCCGCGCGCATCCACTCGTCGGCCGCGGCGAGCGGATCGGGGCGGTCGCGCAGATCCAGCTCGACCACGTCGAAGGGCAGCGACTCGTCGATGTACTGCATCGGCGTGCCGTCGACCTCGGCTATCCGGGTGTAGGCGGTCTGGAGTTCCCGCGAACCCTCGATGACGCCGCGACGGAACAGCTCTCGGTCGAATGGGCGCCCGTCGTCGACGATGTCGAGGTAGTGCGCGATGGTGATCGAGTGGTCGTCGTCGAGGTTCTCGGCGAACCACATGGCACGTTGAGCCGCGGTGAGATCCAGCAGGTCTACCCCCCTCGCCGTGCTGCGCCCTCCCCGGCGCCCCTCCCCGTACCCAACTTGTGGGCTCCCCTCCCCGAGGGGTGATTCTTCATCCATTCCCCGTCCGAACCGATCGTCGGCGATGTGGTCGTTCGACGACGCCGCTGACCCGTCCCCCGAGGCGTTCACCGAACAGCCACGAATCATACGCTTTACATCTCTATTGAGATCGAAAGTGATACAGCACATCTCACGTCTGAGGTGCGCGTCACACCAGACACCGAACTGGCGTGACAGATGTGACCTCTCCCGTCACTTACGACACGACGAAGAACTTCGGTCACACAGAGGACGTTGAGTTGCAGTTTGGATTCGGTCGTTCGACCGACATCTACCCGATGGAAGGAATCCCGTCGCGCGGCAGGTTCACGGCGGGGCAAGATTGGGGGCATGACGAGCGTGCAACTGGTCGAGGTCGGCCCCCGCGACGGGCTCCAGAACGAACACACCATCCTGTCGATCGACGAGAAGGTCGAGTTGATCGCGCGCAGTGTCGACGCCGGCGTCCGACGCGTCGAAGCGGTGAGTTTCGTCAACCCGAAGCGTGTTCCACAGATGGCCGGCGCCGAGGAGGTCATGGGGCAGGTTCCGCGCGTCGACGGCGTCTCCTACATCGGCCTGGTCCTCAACCGCCGCGGTCTCGACCGTGCGCTCACCGCCGCCGTCGACGAGGTCAACGCGGTGGTCGTCGCGACCGAGGAGTTCAGCCGGCGGAATCAGGGCTGCAGCGTCGACGAGGGCATCGCCGCAGCGATCGACGTCGTACGCGATGCTCGCGAGGCGGGACTACGGACGACGGTGACCATCGCGGTGTCGTTCGGCTGCCCGTTCTCCGGCGAGGTCGCTCCCGAGTGGGTCGGCGAGATCATCGCGCGCCTGACCGAGGGTGCGGCGCCGGACGAGATCGCCCTGGCCGACACCATCGGCGTCGGCGTCCCGGCTCAGGTGCGCACACTCGCCGATCTGGCGGCCGCACACGCACCGGGTATCCCTCAGCGATGGCATTTCCACAACACCCGCAACACCGGTTACGCCAATGCCCTGACCGCCCTGGACTCCGGCGCCAGCGCTCTGGACGCGTCCATCGGCGGTTTCGGCGGTTGTCCGTTCGCCCCGGCCGCGACGGGCAACATCGCGTCGGAGGACCTGCTCTATGCGCTCGACCGGTCGAACGTCACGACCGGCGTCAACATGTACGGCCTGATCGAGGCCGCGGAATGGCTGGGCAGGTCCTTGGAAAAGAGCGTCCCCGCTCTCCTCGGGCGCGCCGGAGGTTTTCCGGACGCCCGCTGAGTCGGGGACGCTCGTTGCGTTCTTGCGCGTCGGTTGACTAGCCCGTGGTGTGCACGATCAGCACGTCGCACGCCGACTTGCGTGCCACGTCAGCCGGAACCGATCCGAGCAGGCGCCCGGCGATCGAGTTCAGGCCGCGGTTACCGACGACGAGGAGGTCTGCCTTGACGTCACTCACGAGTTGGAGCAGCGCGTCGACCGGCGCGCCCTTGACGGGGCGCTGGACGACGGTGGCGGCTCCGGCCTTGGACGCGCGTTCCTTGGCGGTCCGGAGGATCTCCTCGGTCGGCGTCGAGCCGGTGACCTGGTAGGCCTCGTCCTTCAGGATGTCGGCGGCCTCCCCTGCGCCACGCTCGTTGGGGAAGTATGCGCACGCGATCACCAACTGTGCGCGTTCGCCCGCGAGTGCCCCCGCACGTTCCACCGCCTTCATCGACGACTCCGAGCCGTCGGTCCCGACGACGATGGTCTCGTATGCGCTCATCCCAACCTCCGACATGAATTCGCCTCGCTGCCCATCAGCGAGGCGTCACCTACATCCCCCCATACTGCAGGGTTCTTTCACCGGGACATTAGTTTGCCACGGCGTGTCTGTCCGCCGATCGTGGTGATCGGCACATGGTCGCGATGTTGTGTCTTCAACGGGACCGCAGGTCACAGCCCTATTTGATGCCCGCCGCGTCCATTCCTCTAAGCTCCTTCTTCAAGTCGGCGATCTCGTCGCGCAGCCGCCCCGCCAACTCGAACTGCAGGTCTCGTGCCGCGCTCATCATCTGATCGGTCAGCTGCGACACGAGATCTGCGAGCTCGGCGCGCGGCATGGCCGAGACGTCACGCTTCTCGATCACGCCCGCACTGCCGGCCTTCGACACCTCACCCTGCGCCCGGCGGCCGCGGCTCGCGTTGCGACCCGATCCGCCCACCGCGACAGCCTCGTCCTCGGCCTCGCGGTACACCTGGTCGAGGATGTCGGCGATCTTCTTGCGCAACGGCTTCGGGTCAATGCCGTGTTCCTTGTTGTAGGCGACCTGCTTCTCGCGGCGGCGTTCCGTCTCCTCGATGGCGTTGGCCATCGAGTCGGTGATCTTGTCCGCGTACATGTGCACCTCACCCGACACGTTGCGGGCCGCACGGCCGATCGTCTGGATCAGCGACGTGGTGCTGCGCAAGAACCCTTCCTTGTCCGCGTCGAGGATCGCGACCAGTGAGACCTCCGGGAGGTCGAGACCCTCGCGGAGGAGGTTGATGCCGACGAGGACGTCGTAGTCACCCGACCGGAGTTGGCGCAGCAACTCGACACGACGCAGGGTGTCGACCTCGGAATGCAGGTATCGCACCCGGATTCCGAGTTCCAGCAGGTAGTCGGTGAGATCCTCGGCCATCTTCTTGGTGAGGGTCGTGACGAGGACGCGTTCGTCACGTTCGGTGCGCTGCCGGATCTCGTGGACCAGGTCGTCGATCTGCCCCTTGGTCGGTTTGACCACGACCTGCGGGTCGACCAGCCCGGTCGGGCGGATCACCTGCTCGACGAACTCGCCGTTCGACTGGCCGAGTTCGTACGGTCCCGGCGTCGCCGACAGGTACACGGTCTGACCGATGCGGTCGACGAACTCGTCCCAGGTCAGCGGGCGATTGTCCACCGCAGACGGGAGCCGGAACCCGAACTCGACGAGGTTGCGCTTGCGGGACATGTCGCCCTCGTACATGCCGCCGATCTGCGGCACGGTCACGTGCGACTCGTCGATGACCAGGAGGAAGTCCTCCGGGAAGTAGTCGATCAGCGTCGCCGGTGCACTTCCGGCCGAACGACCGTCGATGTGGCGCGAGTAGTTCTCGATGCCCGAACAGAATCCGACCTGGCGCATCATCTCGAGGTCGTAGGTGGTACGCATCCGCAGGCGCTGGGCCTCGAGGAGCTTGCCCTTGCCCTCGAGCTCGGCAAGGCGTTCCTCGAGCTCTTTCTCGATCGACGCCATCGCGCGCTCCATCCGCTCCGGACCCGCCACGTAGTGGGTGGCCGGGAAGATGCGCAGCGAGTCGACCTGACGGACGACGTCGCCGGTGAGCGGATGCAGGTAGTAGAGCGATTCGACCTCGTCGCCGAAGAATTCGATGCGTACCGCGAGTTCCTCGTAGGACGGGATGATCTCGACGGTGTCGCCGCGGACGCGGAAGCTGCCGCGGGTGAACGCGGTGTCGTTGCGGGTGTACTGCACGTCGACGAGCAGCCGCAGCAGGGCGTCGCGGTCGATCTCCTGTCCCACCTCGAGTTCGACCGAGCGATCGAGGTACGACTGCGGCGTACCGAGACCGTAGATGCAGGACACCGACGCCACCACCACGACGTCGCGACGTGAGAGCAGACTCGACGTCGCCGAGTGGCGGAGTCGTTCGACGTCGTCGTTGATCGACGAGTCCTTCTCGATGTAGGTATCGGTCTGCGCGATGTACGCCTCGGGTTGGTAGTAGTCGTAGTACGAGACGAAGTATTCGACGGCGTTGTTGGGCAACATCTCGCGGAGTTCGTTCGCCAGCTGCGCGGCGAGCGTCTTGTTGGGAGCCATCACCAGCGTGGGGCGCTGCACCTGCTCGATGAGCCAGGCGGTCGTCGCCGACTTACCGGTACCGGTGGCACCGAGGAGCACGATGTCCTTCTCCCCCGCCTGGATCCGTGCGGTCAGATCCTTGATCGCGGCGGGCTGGTCACCGGCGGGCTCGTACTCGCTGACCACCTCGAAGCGGGCTTCGGTGCGCTCGATCTCGCCGATCGGACGGAACTCGGAGTGCGCGAGCACCGGGCGTTCTGCTGCAAAAGCCATAGTGCCAGGGTAAACGCGGACTACGACACGAGTGTTCCCGCGCGCCCGGCACCGGTGCTTTCACGCGCATCCTGCCGGGCACATGCGACCACGGCTTGGCCACCGACAGCCAGCCCTGGAACGCGATGAGCGACGCCATCACCACGGTGGCGAGCACCAACCCCACCGG
This sequence comes from Gordonia rubripertincta, assembly GCF_038024875.1. Lineage (NCBI taxonomy): Bacteria > Bacillati > Actinomycetota > Actinomycetes > Mycobacteriales > Gordoniaceae > Gordonia > Gordonia rubripertincta. The sequence continues at coordinate 3,508,171 of NZ_CP136136.1, read as the reverse complement.
AGCGGCCGGCACGTGGGCCGCGACGACCCCGGGAGTCGTCGTCCCGCGAGAGAAGAGTTCATCGTTCGACCATGCGCGGACGACCTCGGTCCGCACATCGGGAACATCTCCCATGTTCACCCTGAGACCGGGCGTCGGCCGAACTACATTCGGGGGATGACGAGCAACAGCGGCCCCGCGACGGCCGCGCCGGCCGTACCCCACTCGATGCACCCGCCGAAGCGGGAGGTCTTCGACGTGCCCGCCATGACGAACACCGACAACAAGGGGTTCGTCCGCGAGGTCGAGGAGTACCGCGTCACCGACTATGGCCTCTACATGTCGCGCCCCGCGCCGGGCCACCCGAGATTCGACCACCTCGAGTCGTGGCTTCTTCCCTCATTGGGGTTGCGCGCCAACATCTTCCACTACCAGGGCGGGTATCGGGCGGATCAGCGTCTCTACCTCGACGTCGGCCGGTTCTCCGGCCCCGACGAGCACGGCCGCTGGTACGCCGAGGACTGGTACCTCGACCTCGTCGACGTTCCGGGAGCACCGTTGGAACTGATCGACGTCGACGAGGTCTTCGAAGCTCACCGCTGCGGACTGCTCGACAACGGCCAGTGCGTGGAGGCCGTCGCGATCGCGACCCGCGCGCTCGTCGGGGCGGCCGCGCACGGCAATGACGTACAGGCCTGGCTCGACGATGCGGTCGGCGGCGTGGTGTTCTTCCGGGATCATCGCCTCGATCACGCACGGTGATTCGGCAGGACGGACGACGGACTCGAGCGCCTCAGGCGGTGGTGACCCGAACGGTTGCGGGCCGACCCGGATCGCAGGAGCCGTGAACGCCGGGACCGGCGGGCGCGAACCCGCCGTCCGCGAGGAGCTCGACGAGTTCTGCCGACGCGGCATCGTCGCGTGCGGTGATCTGCAGTTCGACCTTCGCCGCGTCGCTGATCTCGACAGCGGTCGCCCGCTCCCCGGCGATCGCCCACAGCCGGTTGACCAGACGCGCCGCCGGGCCATCCGGATTCGGTTCGGCCGCAACGAGTTCGGGGACCGGATCGGCGACCCGGCGAGCCCGGACGTTGGTCTCGAACGGCACCAGCCGGTCGTCCCAGACCCGCGCGGCGGCAGCGGCGAGATCTTCGGCCGATCCGGAGTTGTCCAGCCAGACGTCGGCGACCGCACGACGCTGCTCGTCGGTGGCCTGCGCGGCGATCCGAGCACGAGCATCGGCCTCGTCGACGCCGCGCATCGTGGTGAGGCGGTGCAGTCGGACGTCGGCGTCGGCGAACACGATCACGACGAGATGGAAGAACGGCGCGGTGTGATTCTCGACCAGCAGCGGGATGTCCTGGACGACGATGGCGTCGTCGGGCGCCGCCGCGAGCAGTTCCTGGGTGCGGGCGCCGATCAGCGGGTGGGTGATCCCGTTGAGCGTTTTCCGCGACTCCTCGTCGACGAACGCCTTGGCCGCGAGGGCGGGACGGTCGAGGCTTCCGTCGGCGGCCAGGATGTCGGAGCCGAAGGCCTCGACGAGCGCGGCAAGGCCCTCCGAACCGGGTTCGACCACCTCGCGGGCGATCTTGTCGGCGTCGATGATGTACGCGCCTCGTTCGACGAAGGTCTTTGCCACGGTCGATTTGCCGGCGCCGATGCCACCGGTCAGTCCAAGCCTGATCACGCCACCAGTCTGGCAAACAGGCTCCTGCCCGGTGCGCACCGGCGCCCCGTGTGTCGCCGTCGCGTCAGCCCGTGACCGCGACGAGTTCGACGGTCTCGTGCGGCAGGGTGGACTCGGCGACCTTCTCACCCGACTCCAGGTCGATCGCGAGGACCTTCTTCGACGCGGGTTCACTGACGTACGCGATGCCGCCCTGCACCACGACATTCGGCATCGGCGACTGCCACTCGTCGGGTTCGGACCACTCCCCGATCGCCGGGATCCGGGCGGTGCGGTTCCCGGTTGGGGCGTCGAAGACGTGCAGCGCGCCGTCCGTTCCGAGGATCACCGCGGAGCCGCCGGGCCCGCGTTCGAGCGACCGGAAGCTGTAGGAGGTACCGAGGTCGACCAATCGGAGGTCGCCGGTGCGGGTATCGGTGAGAGAGAAGCGCGTAGGCCGTTCGAGTTCCGCGTCCTCGTCACTCTTGTAATCCCCCAGCACGATCGGGGACCCGTGGTCACCGGCCTGGTTACCGATTCGGCCATAGGGGTCCGGGCTGGACACCTTGCGGATGTCGGTGCCGTCGACGATCAGGATCCCGTCCTCACAGCCGAAGGTCAGGCGTCCGTCGGACGCGGCCGCCTCGCCGTGGACACCGGGACATTCGTCGTTGCGGACGATCTCGGCCCGCTCCTTGTCCAGGATCGCGATACCGCTGCGCGATTCCTCGTCGCCGCGTGTGACAACCACCGATCCGTCCCCGCGGAACACCGCCACACCGTGATGGGGTTGTGGGACCGTGAACGTGGTGGCGACCGGGTTGCCGCGCAGCAGTTCTGCGGGTTCGACGATGTCGACCTGTCCGGTGCCGTCACTGAACAGACTGATGCGCGAGTCGTGGACCACGACATGTCCGGGTTCCGCTCCGCCGAAACGCATCTCGGTGAGCGACGGCTGGGTCGTGTAGTGATGCCCGTGGTCGCCGTGCGCCTTCGTCCAGGTCCCGGCGTCGAGGACCCGGAACCCGTCGGCCTCGGAGACGAACACATGCCGCCCGTTGCCTGCGCTGTTCAGTCGAACGAACCCGTCGAGGGGAAGGTCGGCGACCTGATCGAGTGTGGTCGCGTCGAGCACGAGGATTCCACCGTCGTAGCTGAGTGCGAGTCGCGGTGTCGCGCTTTGCTGTTCCGCGGGTCCGCTCGAGGACTCGGCGGACGGGGTCACCTGCTCGGTGTCACCGCATGCGACGAGCGCGATGGAGGACGCCGCGAGCAGGGCGAGGGAACGGGTCAGAGTTGTCCGTGGTGATAGCACTCGGACAGTCAACCGTCTAATGAAAATGATTGTCAACAACGCATGGTTACCGGCGACACGAGAGGAGTCAGGCGTCGCCGATCAGCGGCGCCAACCCGTCGAGCAGTCGCGCCAGGCCGAAATCGAACACCTCGTCGGGAGCCCCCGGCGCCTGATGATGCTCGCCTGCAACGGTTCCCACGCGATCGGCGAGCGGGAACTCGCCTTCGGGGATCACCGCGTCGAGTTCGGGTGCGACAGCCTCCCACCACTCCACGTCGGTCATGCCGCTGTCGGCCACCGCCGCGTCGGCCGCCAGTGCCTCCCGGGCGTTGCCGGTCACGAAGGCGGACAGGAGACCGAGGATGTGGTCGCGGTCGAGGTCCGAGACGTCCAGGGGTTCGAGCAGTTCGAGTTGGCGTTCGTAGCGGGCGAGCCGATGGGGGCCGAGAACCTGGCGCCACGGATTGGCGTCGATCAACCAGGGATGGGCCAGGTATTCGGCCCGCAGGTGGCGTGCGACCTCGGCGAGGGACTCCCGGATGGTCGAAGCCGGCCCAGGCATCGGATCGCCGGCGACCTGGTCCACCATGAGCGCGACCAGAACGTCTCGCGTGGGCACGTAGGTGTAGAGGGTCATCGGGCCGACGCCGAGCTCGGCGGCGAGTGTCCGCATCGACACCGCGGCCAGTCCTCGCTCGTCCGCGAGCGTGATCGCCTTGCCGACGATCTCGTCGACGGTAACCCGTTGGCGCGGACCACGCCTGGGCGCCTGAGGCTCCCGGCGTCCACGCCACAGCAACCGAACCAGGGCCCGCGCATCATCAGCGGTCGACACGTTGCACCCTTTCCGTACAGCGTACGAGATCAATACCGTACCCACCGGGTCCCGGCCGGTGTGGCAGGGACACGAAAACCCTCCCGGGAAGTTTCCCGGGAGGGCTTTCGTGTGCTCAGTGCAGATCTACTGCGGGAGCGGAGCTATCAGGCGTTGCCCGACAGCTTCTCGCGCAGAGCGGCGAGCTGCTCGTCACTGGCCAGCGAACCGCCGGTGGACGCGCCACCGGTGTTCGACGAGCCACCGCGGCTCTCCGAAGCCGACGAGTAGTCGGTCGGTGCGTTGGCAGCCTCGGCTGCCGCAGCGGCGAACTTCTCCATCTGGGCGGTGTGCATCTTGTGGCGACGCTCGGCCTCGGCGTACCGGGCCTCCCATGCCTCACGCTGCTTCTCGAAGCCTTCGAGCCATTCGTTGGTCTCGGCGTCGAAACCCTCGGGGAAGATGTAGTTGCCCTGCTCGTCGTAGCTGTCGGCCATGCCGTACTTCGAGGGGTCGAACTCCTCGGTGTAGTCCTCGTTGGCCTGCTTGAGGCTCAGCGAGATACGACGACGCTCGAGGTCGATGTCGATGACCTTGACCATCGCATCGTCGTTGACGGCGACAACCTGATCCGGCACCTCGACGTGACGCTCGGCCAGCTCGGAGATGTGGACCAGACCCTCGATGCCCTCGTCGACGCGGACGAACGCACCGAACGGCACCAGCTTGGTGACCTTGCCCGGGACGATCTGACCGATCGCGTGGGTACGGGCGAACTGGCGCCACGGGTCTTCCTGAGTAGCCTTGAGCGACAGCGAAACACGCTCGCGGTCCAGGTCGACGTCGAGGACCTCGACGGTGACCTCGTCGCCCACGGCGACGACCTCGGACGGGTGATCGATGTGCTTCCAGGACAGCTCGGAAACGTGGACCAGACCGTCGACGCCGCCGAGATCGACGAACGCACCGAAGTTGACGATCGAGGACACGACGCCCTTGCGGACCTGGCCCTTCTGCAGCTGGTGCAGGAACTCGCTGCGGACCTCGGACTGGGTCTGCTCGAGCCATGCACGACGCGACAGGACCACGTTGTTGCGGTTCTTGTCGAGCTCGATGATCTTGGCCTCGATCTCCTTGCCGATGTACGGCTGCAGATCGCGGACGCGACGCATCTCCACGAGCGATGCCGGGAGGAAGCCGCGCAGGCCGATGTCCAGGATCAGGCCGCCCTTGACGACCTCGATGACGGTGCCCTTGACGGCCTCGTCCTTCTCCTTGAGCTCCTCGATGGTGCCCCAAGCCCGCTCGTACTGCGCACGCTTCTTGGAGAGGATCAGACGGCCTTCTTTGTCCTCCTTGGTGAGGACCAGGGCCTCGACCTCGTCACCGACGTTGACGACCTCGTTGGGGTCAACATCGTGCTTGATCGACAGTTCGCGAGAGGGGATGACGCCTTCGGTCTTGTAACCGATGTCGAGCAGAACCTCGTCCCGATCGACCTTGACGATGGTGCCTTCCACGATGTCGCCATCGTTGAAGTACTTGATCGTGGAGTCGATGGCGGCGAGAAAGTCCTCGGCAGTGCCAATGTCATTGATGGCTACTTGCGGCGAGGTGATCGTGGGGGACGACATATGTTGAGTTGCTCCGGACAGGTGTGTAGTAGGTACAGTTCTTGACGTATTGCGCGGCACAAAACCCCTGATCAGAAGCATTTCGACCGGGGCGTGTGCCTGTCGCGCGTCATCGAGCGCACGCGCGTTCTCAAAGCCTACTCCAGCGGCATTGTGCTGGGCAAATGCCCTCGAGACGGCCACGCCGGGCGCACCCTGCAACGGCCCCTCGGATGACTTCGGCCGGATCGTGAGGCGTCAGGAACCCGGGTGCCGCTCCCCGGTGACCGAGTCGAGGAGAGAACGCAGCCGTGACCTCCGCCGGAATCGTGGACATGTCCCGTCCGGACACAGCGCACAGTCGGTGCCCGCCCGGTGATGCCGGTGTGCCGACCGGTCGTGACCGCACCGGCAGATGTCGTCGTCCACCCGGGAGAGGTTACCGGTCTCCCCCCTCGACGCCGGGTTCGACGAGTCGTCGGTCACGCCGGTCCCACTTCGGTGCACGTTCTTGCTAGACCGGATACTCGGCGACCCAGTCGACGAACATCTTCCCTCCGGGCGCCGTCACGCCGCCGAAGTTGTCGAGCTGCAGACACAGATGCATGGCACGCGGCGGAAACCGCGCGGTGTCGGTGGTCACGGCCCACCGGACGCCGTCGAGATACACCGCGATCCGGTCCGGGGTCCACTCGACCGCCCAGCTGTGCCACATCGTGGCGTCGGCGAACAAACCCGGAACAACCTGAGCGACACGAATTAGGTTGCGCGGCCAACGTTTACCGAATCGGCCAGAAAGAATCCGGCTGAGTATTGGCTCCTTGCCGGTACCACATAACACGTGCTATTCGTCCGCACGGATCACTCTCGATACTCTGAGGTACGCGCACGAAATACGACTCAATCGCGCTGTGACACGAGTGCCGCGGCAACCGTCCAGGCGATCGTGGGCCGAACCACCGGGTGCTGCACGCGTCTCTGGTTGACTGGTTCCGTGGCACATTCGATCGAGTTGTTACCCGACGACGACACCGACGCCTGGGTGCGGCGCCGCTGGTCGGCGCTCGCCGACGTCGGCCTTCCCAGTGCGCAGCGCGTGCGATCGGACACCAACCGTCCGCACGTCACCCTGTTGGCGGCCGGCCACATCACGTCGGCCGCCGATGCCGCCCTCGGTCCCGCCGCCCAGCGCCTACCGTTGCGGTGCATCATCGGGGCACCGGTCGTGTTCGGACACGGGTCCCGCCACACCCTGGCCCTGCTCGTCGTCCCCAGCACCGAGTTGCTGTCGCTCCACGCCCAGGTGGCACGCACGGTTCGCCCTCACACGGTTCACCCGGACGACGCCGCGGCCGGCGCCGAGAACCCGAGCACTTTCGCGCACGTCGAACCGGGCGGGTGGACCCCGCACATCACTCTGGGACGCCGCTTCACGTACCGCCAGATCGGCGAGGCCCTCGCCACGCTCGAACCACTGGGGTGAACCCGACCGGATCTGCACCTTCACCGCGCTGCGACGCTGGAATCCCGACGCCGGTACCGAGCACGTCGTGGCCGGTCGCGCCTGCTGACCAACAAAGATGTGAACCGAGTCGAAACCGCTCCGTGACCGGCCCGAGAGGCAGCGCTGCGATCGTTCCACCATGACGATCACACCCGGCAGCACCACACCGCCCGGTCCCGGCACCGACAGGTCGACTCTCGCCGCGTCGTCACCGAGCGCCGACGAGTTCGCCGAACGATTCCTCGACTCCACCCTGGCCACCGCGGAGACCATGAGCGTCTATCTCGGCGAACGCCTCGGCTGGTACCACTGCCTCGTCGACCACGGTCCGTTGACCGCCGACGACCTCGCTTCCCGCACGGCCACCGATGCACGGTACGCCCGCGAATGGCTCGAGATGCAAGCGGCTTTCGGCATTCTCGATGCCGACCTGTCCAGCAGTCCGGCGACATTCGGCATCTCACCCGGTGTCGCCGAGGTCCTCACCGACACCTCCAGTCGTTCCTATCTGGGCGCGCTCCCCCGGATGTTCGCCGCCGCATTCAACCGGCTCCCCGACCTGCTCGACGCCTATCGGTCCGGCGGCGGTGTGAGCTGGGAACAACTCGGAGCCGACGCACGCGAATGCCAGGCCGCGCTCAACAAGCCGTGGTTCGACGCCGAGCTCGCACCCGCACTCGCGGCCGTCGACCATCTCCATCAGCACCTGTCCCGACCGGGCGCGACGATCGCCGACATCGGCTTCGGCGCCGGCCATTCGACGATCGCCCTTGCTCGCGCGTACCCGCAGGCGACGTTCGTCGGTCTCGACGTCGACGCCGCGTCGGTGCAGATGGCACGGGACAACGCCGCTACCGAGGGGCTCGACGACCGGGTGCGGTTCCATCTCGCCGGCGGAGAGGAAGCCGCGTCACACGGACCGTTCGACGCCGCCTTCGCGTTCGAATGCCTCCACGACATGCCCCGGCCCGTCGAGGTTCTCAGCGCGGTACGGCAGGCTCTCGCACCCGGGGCGTCGATGATCGTCATGGACGAAGCCGTATCCGACGAATTCTCCGGTCCCGCAGACGAACTCGACAAGCTCATGTACGGGTTCTCGCTGTTCGTGTGCCTACCCGACTCGATGAGTTCACCGCCGTCGGTCGCCACCGGCACCGTGATGCGACCCGCTACCCTGCGGTCCTATGCCGAACAGGCCGGCTTCCAGAGCGTCGAGGTGCTGCCGATCGAGGACTTCGCCTTCTTCCGGTTCTACGAACTCCGCACCGGCTGAGATACGGCCTGCTCGCTCCGCTCCCGGCACCGAGTAACGAGCGGGCCGGCGGCGAGCAATATCATCGCAGCATGCCCACCGACGACGACGGCCGCGAGAGCACCACCGAGCAGGAAGCCTCCGTGCGGCCCCCGCGCATCCTGGGCGACGTCGACTCCGCGACGAGTGACCGAGCGAGCCGCTGGTGGTGGGACCACGACGCGGAGAACTACCACGACGAACACGGCGCCTTCCTCGGCACGTACACCGGCGGCGGCGACTTCGTCTGGTGCCCGGAGGGCGTCCGCGAGTCCGAGGCCGGACTCCTCGGCGAGATCGAGGGCCGCACGATCCTCGAGATCGGTTGCGGGTCGGCACCGTGTGCCCGCTGGCTCGCGGCGCACGGTGCACATGCCGTCGGCGTCGACCTGTCCCGGCGGATGCTGGGGATCGGTCTCGACGCCATGGACGCCGACGAGGTGCGCGTGCCGCTGATCCAGGCGACCGCCGAAACCCTGCCCTTCACCGACGAGTCCTTCGACGCCGTCTGCTCCGCGTTCGGTGCCATCCCCTTCGTCGCCGACTCCGCCGGGGTCATGGTCGAGGTGGCACGGGTCCTGAAGCCCGGCGGCCGTTGGGTTTTCGCGGTCAACCACCCGATGCGCTGGATGTTCCTCGACGACCCGGGTCCCGAGGGGCTGACCGTACGAATCCCCTACTTCAACCGCACGCCATACACCGAGACCGACCCGAGCGGGCAGATCACCTACGTAGAACACCACCGGACCATCGGCGACCGCGTGCGCGAACTACGTGCCGCCGGTTTCATCCTCGACGACATCATCGAACCCGAGTGGCCCGACGACCACGACCGTGAGTGGGGCCAGTGGAGCCCGTTCCGTGGACGCTACTTCCCCGGCACCGCGATCTTCTGCAGCCACAAGCCCGGATAGCCGCGGGTACGCCCGGCGTCTCAGAGCAACTTCGACAGAAACTCCCGCGTCCGCTCCTCCTGCGGGTTGGCGAGGAGTTCGCGTGGGTCGCCCTTCTCCACGACGACACCGCCGTCCATGAAGACCAGTTGGTCGGCGACCTCGCGCGCGGAACCCATCTCGTGGGTCACCACCATCATGGTCATGCCCGACGCGGCGAGTTCGCGCATCACCTTGAGAACGTCGCCGACGAGTTCGGGGTCGAGAGCCGAAGTCGGCTCGTCGAAGAGCATGAGCTTGGGTTCCATCGCGAGAGCGCGGGCAATCGCGACGCGCTGCTGCTGACCGCCCGACAGCTGCGCCGGGTAGGCGTCGGCACGGTCGGACAAACCGACCCGCTCCAGCAGGTACTCGGCGCGTTCGATCGCCGCCGCCCGCTGCTGCTTCTTCACCTGGATCGGCGCCTCGATCACGTTCTCGAGGGCGGTGCGGTGCGGGAACAGGTTGAAGTGCTGGAACACCATGCCGATGTCGCGACGTTGCGTGGCAGCGTCTTTGGCACTCATCTCGTAGAGCTTGCCGTTGCGCTCGCGGTAACCGATGAGGTCGCCGTCGACGTAGAGACGGCCGGCGTTGACGACGTCGAGATGGTTGACGCACCGGAGGAAGGTCGACTTACCCGAACCCGAGGGTCCGATCAGGCACGTCACCTCGCCTCGCGCGACCTCGAGGGAGATGCCCTTCAGGACCTGGACCGAGCCGAAGCTCTTGCACACCCGGTCAGCGAGGACCATCGGTGTCTCGGCGGAACTCATGCGTTCTCTCCCCCGGTCGTGCGGCCGGCTCCCGGTCCGTCCAGGATGTCCTCGGCCGTGGCGGTCTGCCCGTCGGCCATCGCCTTGAGCTGGCGTGCGGTGAGCGCGCGGGTGGCGCCCCGCGAATAGTGGCGCTCCACGTAGTACTGGCCGACCATCAGAATGCTGGTGACGACGAGGTACCAGGTGGAGGCGACGAGCAGCAGCGGGATCGGTTCGAAGTTGACGCCCGAGATGTCCCGCACTCGCCCGTAGAGGTCGAGGGTCAGCGGAACCGCCGCCACGAGGCTCGTCGTCTTGAGCATGGAGATCAGCTCGTTGCCGGTGGGCGGGATGATCACCCGCATCGCCTGCGGCAGTACGGTGCGGCGCATGGTCTGCGACCACGACATGCCCAGAGCGATCGACGCCTCGGACTGCCCCTCACCGACCGACGACACGCCTGCGCGCACGATCTCGGCCATGTAGGCGGCCTCGTTGAGACCGAGGCCGATGACCGCGAACAGGAATGCGGCATTGAGGGTTTGGATGTCGAAGGACGCGAACTGGTGGACGAACGGGATGCCGACGTCGATCTGCTTGTAGATCGCCGGGAACAATCCCCAGAAGACCAGCTGCACGTAGACCGGCGTCCCGCGGAAGATCCACAGGTACACCCCAGGCGGTGCCGCGCAACACCGGGTTCGGTGAGAGCCGCATGATGGCGAGCGCGACGCCGAGGACGATCGCGATGGTCATCGCCAGCACCGTGAGCGCCAGGGTGTACCCGACGCCGGACAGCACGCGCTGGTCGAACATGTACTGGGCGTAGGTACCCCACGCGTACGCCTCGTTGGTGGCCGCACCGTAGACGAACAGAGCCGCCAGCACGAGGATGATGACGGCGGCGATCCACTGGCCCGGTCTGCGGAGCGGCACCGCCTTGATGGGTTCCGGTTCGCCGGACGTGGTGGTGTCGGTCAGCGGTGAGGTCATCTCAGCTCACCGCCCCGTTGATGACGGAGACATCGATCATGCCCTCCTGCAGGCCCCAGTTGGCCGCGATCTCGTCGTACTGTCCGTTGTCCATCAGGTATTGGACCGCCTTCTGCATCGCTGGTCCCAGCGGTGAGCCCTTACGCACCGCCCATCCGTACGGCGCCGAGTCGAACACTTCCCCGGCGGCCTTCAGCTTCCCGTTGGTGCGTTTGATGGCGTACGCGGTGACCGGTGAATCCGCCGACATCGCGTCCACCCGGCCGAGGATCAGCGCGTTGACCGCCTCGTCCTGACTGTCGAACTTGACCTTGTCGATCGCCGGAAGGCCCCGGGCCACACATTCCGCGCTCTTGGCGGGGACCTCGTCGGTGTCCTCGTAGGTGGTGGTCTGCACCGCGACCCGCTTGCCGCAGGCATTCGACGGGTCGATGTCCTCGTCGGAGTCGGCGGCCTGCGCCCATTGCACGCCGGCGCTGTAGTAGGTCACGAAGTCGACCTGCTTCTCTCGTTCGAGTGTGTCGGTGAAGGACGACATCCCGACGTTGTACGTCCCCGCCTGCACCGACGGGATGATGGTGTCGAACTGCGATTCCTTGTAGACCGGCTGCAGGCCCAGTACCTTGCCGACGGCATTCATGAGGTCGACGTCGTAGCCGATGATCTGCCCGTTCGGACCCTTGAACTCGTTGGGCTGGTACGGCACGTTGACGCCGACGACGAGTCGGCCGGTACGCGCGATCTCGGGCGGAACGAGCGCCGCGATCGCCGGGACCTTCTGCACCTCGACGTTGATCGGGGTCACCTGGTTGGCGCGTTCGCGTTCCTCGTTGTTCACGCAGCCGGTGAGCACGACCGCGAGCGCGAGGAACACGCTGAACAGCTGGGCCACGCGCGACCGGACACAGCGCTGGTCGACCCGCGTCGAGGCCCGTTCCACAACACATCCCTTCGATGACGTACAGATCACCTGATCAGACCAACTCACTGTAGTTTGCGCCGGCTTCCACGGCTGGCTACCGGGGGTTCACGCATGTCTCCGCGCGCGTCACGCGACACGGGTCCGCCGCGCCACCTCGTCGGCGAACTCGCTGGTCGACGCTGTCCCGCCCAGGTCAGCGGTCGCGATCGCGGCCGCGAGGGTGGCGGCGACGGCGGCATCCATCCGCTCGGCCGCCCCGACGAGTGCCGGGTCGTCGGTCATCAGTCCGTACCGCCGGAACCCCATCGACACCGAGGCGATCATGGCGACCGGGTTGGCGACACCGCGGCCGGCGATGTCGGGAGCGGCACCGTGCGTCGCCTGTGCCATCACCTGGGTCGTCGAGCAGTTGACCGAACCGGCGATGCCGAGCGAGCCGGCGAGCTCCCCGGCGAGGTCCGACAGGATGTCGCCGAAGAGGTTCTCGGTGACGACGACGTCGAAGTCGGCGGGGCGGCGCACGAGCAGCGCCGCCATGGCGTCGACGTGCTGTTCGGTGACCTCCACGTCGGGGAACTCCTCGCCGACCTCCCGGCACGCGTCGCGGAACAGGCCGGTCGTCAGGCGCAGCACGTTCGCCTTGTGCACGATGGTCACCCGAGCCGGGCGCGCCGACGCCGCGCGGTCGCACGCGGCCTCGAAGGCGACCCGCGTGATGCGCTCACTCGCCGCGCGGGTCACGAGCCCCACGGCCAGCGCAACGTCGGGAGTCGGCATGAACTCACCGCTCCCGACCGCCATGTTGCGGTCGGCGTACAGGCCCTCGGAGTTCTCCCGGACGATCAGCACGTCGATGTCGGGTGCGTTGGCGGGCACCCCCGAAAAGGCCTTGGCGGGACGGAGATTGGCGAACAGCCCGTACCGGGTACGCAAAACCGCGCCCGGGGTGCGGCTGCTGTGCTCGGGCGGATACGACGCCGAGTCGTGCGGTCCGACGATCCAGAGGCCCAGTTCGTCGAGCGCCGACAATGTCGCGTCCGGCACTGGGTCGCCGTGGGACCCGATGGCGGTGGCGCCGAAGGGGAGTTCGTCCCAGTCGATCCGGAGGTCCTCGGCCGCCGCGGCCGCGTCGGCGACCGTGATGGCGGCGGGCACGATCTCCAGACCGATGCCGTCGCCCGTGAGAACGCCGACCCGCCTGGGCGAGGAGACCATCAGTGGGCCGCGTCGTCCCAGGACCGACCGAACCCGACCGACACCTCGAGCGGGACCGACAGCGTGATGGCGTTACCCATCTCCTCGCGCACCGCGGCCTCGACCGCGTCGCGCTCGCCGGCGGCCACCTCCACCACGAGTTCGTCGTGGACCTGCAGCAACACCCGCGACGTCAGTCTCTCGGCGAGGAAACGCTTGTGCACGTTGATCATCGCGACCTTGATGATGTCGGCGGCGGTGCCCTGGATGGGTGCGTTGAGCGCCATCCGCTCCGCGGACTGGCGTCGTTGCCAGTTGTCGCTGTTCAGATCGGGCAGGTAACGCCGTCGGCCGAACAGCGTCGCGGTGTACTCGTTGCGCCGGGCTTCGGCGACCACGTCGTGCAGATAGTCACGAACACCACCGAATCGCGCGAAGTACGCCTCCATCTGGTCCTTGGCCTCGTCGCGGCTGATCTTCAGCTGGGCCGCGAGCCCGAAAGCGCTGAGGCCGTAGGCGAGTCCGTACGACATCGCCTTCACACGGTGGCGCATCTCGGTGGTCACCTCGTCGATCGGCACCCCGAAGGCACGCGATCCGACGAAGTTGTGCAGGTCCTCGCCGGTGTTGAAGGCCTCGATCAACCCTTCGTCCTCCGACAGGTGCGCCATGATCCGCATCTCGATCTGGCTGTAGTCGGCGGTCATCAGGCAGTCGTAGTTCACTCCCGACGCCTGATCCGTCCCCACGATGAAGCCGCGTCGGATCTCGCGTCCGGCCTCGGTGCGGACCGGGATGTTCTGCAGGTTCGGTTCGGTCGACGACAGGCGGCCGGTCGCGGCGATGGTCTGGTTGAAGGTCGTGTGGATGCGACCGTCGTCGGCCACCGACTTCAGCAGCCCGTCGACGGTCACCTTCAGCCGCGTCGCGTCGCGATGCTCGAGAAGGTGTGCGAGGAAAGGATGTTCGGTCTTCTCATACAACGACTGCAGCGCGTCGGCGTCGGTCGTGTAACCGGTCTTGGTCTTCTTGGTCTTCGGCATGTCGAGCTTGTCGAAGAGCACGGTCTGCAGCTGCTTGGGCGAGCCGAGGTTGATCTGTTCGCCGATGACCTCGTAGGCGGACTCGGCGGCCGCGCGGATCCGGTCGTTGAACATCTGCGCGAGTGCGTTGAAGTGGTCGACGTCGACGGCGATGCCGGCGGCCTCGAGGTCGGCGAGCACGAACGACAGCGGCAGTTCCATCTCGGTGAGCAGCGGCTTGGAGTCGATGCGGTCGAGTTCGGTGTCGAGGGTGTCGGCGAGTTCCTGCACCGCGCGCGCCTCGAGCATGTGCTGTTCGGCGACCTTGCCCTCGGTGTCGTCGTCGAGCAGCGACATCTGGCCGTCGCCCGCACCGGTGTCGGCGCGCAGCTCACGGCGCAGGTACCGCAGGGCGAGGTCGTCGAGGTTGAAGGTCCGCTGCCCGGGGCGGACGAGGTACGCGGCCAGCGAGGTGTCGCTGGTGACACCGTCGAGCTCCCACCCGCGCGAACGCAGCGCGTGTACCGCCCACTTGGCCTCGTGCACGGCCTTGAGCGCCTGCGGGTCGGCGAGCCAGTTGGCCAGCGCCGCATCGTCTTCCGGCGTCAGCGCGGTCACGTCGACATAGGCCGACGAGCCGTCGGCGGCCGCGATCGCCAGTCCGGTCGGGTCGGACCCCACGACGACGTGCGGCGCGGTCACCGCGAGACCGGTCCGGCCGGTCCGGGCGTGTTCGTCCAGCCATCCCGCGACCTCGCCGGCGCCGAGGACCGAACCGTCGAGATCGAATCCCGCCTCGGCCTCCGGCTCGACGGAGCTCAGGGTCGAGAACAGGCGGTCGCGCAGGACGCGGAACTCGAGGTCGTCGAAGAGCTGGTGGATGCGGTCGCGATCCCAACCGACCATCGCGAGGTCTTCGGGGCCTGCGGGGAGCTGCATGTCGCGGATGAGCTCGGTGAGCTGACGGTTGGTCTGCACCGAGGCCAGATTCGCGCGCAACGCATCGCCGACCTTGCCCCTCACCTCGTCGACGTGATCGACGAGCGAGGCCAGCGACCCGTACTCGCGAATCCACTTCGACGCGGTCTTCTCCCCCACACCCGGGATGCCGGGCAGGTTGTCACTCGGGTCGCCGCGCAGAGCCGCGTAGTCGGGGTACTGGGCGGGGGTCAGACCGTACTTCTTCTCCACCTCTTCGGGGGTGAAGCGGGTGAGGTCCGAGACGCCCTTGCGGGGGTAGAGCACGGTGGTCGACGGGTCGACCAGCTGCAGCGAGTCACGGTCGCCGGTGACGATCAAGACCTTGAAGCCCTGTTCGCGCGCCTGGGTCGCGAGAGTCGCGATGATGTCGTCGGCCTCGAACCCCTCGATCGCCATGACCGTGACACCCAGCGCGTCGAGTACCTCCTTGGTGAGGTCGACCTGTCCGTTGAACTCGTCGGGCGACTTGGAGCGCTGCGCCTTGTACTCCGGGAACATCTCCGACCGGAACGTCTTCCGCGAGACGTCGAAGGCGGCCGCGATGTGCGTGGGTTCCTCGTCGCGCAGCAGGTTGATGAGCATCGAGGTGAATCCGTACACCGCGTTGGTGGTCTGCCCGGTGGCCGTCTTGAAGTTCTCGGCCGGAAGCGCGAAGAACGCCCGGTATGCCAGGGAATGCCCGTCGAGGAGCATGAGGACCGGTTGCTTGGTCTTGCCCTTGCTGCCGGTACGGGTAGCTGCCGGGGAACTCTGCGCTGGACTCACAGTCGCTGAGTCTAGTGATCCGTCCCGACACCCGGACCCGCCCCGCCTGGGGCGGCCGGAAGGGGCGGTCGGCCGGGTGGCGGCCGGGCGTCACATCGGCCGGTACATCGCCCAGACCTTGGGGCCGTCGAGAGGCAGTTCGAATTCCTCGGTGACCTGGAAACCGAACCGCTCGTACAGCGGGACGTTGAGAGCGTTGGAGCTCTCGAGGTAGGCCGGGCCGTCGATCTGCTCGAGCCGGTGCTGCAGCAGCGCCGTGCCGACACCGGCCCCCTTCACCGGCGCGCCGATCTGCCCCAGGTACCAGTGCGGTTCCTTCGGCCGGTGCTTGGCGAACTCGGCCTCGAGCTTGATCCCACGCCCGATCCGCGGTCCGAGGGTCCGGAGGAACTCCCAGGACGACACGAGCTGGGCCCGCGTCGAGATCTTGTGCCCGGGCGGATCCCAGGCGGCCGCACCGACCGGCTGCCCGTCGCGCATCGCGAGGTCGATCGTCGACCCCTTCCCGTGGATGTGGACGAGCAGCGTCCGGAACACCGCGCGGTGCCGAGAGGTGTCCGGATCCATCCAGACCGTCACCGGGTCGTCGGCGAACGCCTGCGCGAGCAACGCACTGGCGAGTTCGACGTCTTTCGTCTGTGTGATGGTCACCGGCACCATCCGACCAGCGTACGGCCCCGCCGGAGACGCCGGCACCACCTCGCGTCGACCGGAGCCGCCCTGCGCCCCAGCAGATGTAACTTCCGGGAAACCTCGTTGTCGTCACGTGGCGACGACGCTGCGGCTAATGTCCCGCAGGGTGACCGGCCGCGCACAGATCGCCCCCGGTCACGTGCCGATGGATGTCACTGGCGAACAGGTCCACAAGGAGGTACCTCCCTCGATGACAGAGCCTGACCGGCAGGTCGCACTCGTGTCCGACGACCGCACCGATCGGATTCACGCGCATCGCCCCGAGTGTCGGCCCGCCCGCCAGACCCGATCACCGTCCCGCCGCCCGCCATCCCGGCGTCGCACGTCGGTGTCGACGCGGCGCACCGCGCTGGCCGTACTGCTGTTCATCGCCGCGTCGATGCTGTGCGGGCTCGTCGGGACACCGTCCGCCGACGCCGCGCCCGACGAGGTCCGGGTGTTCGGTGTGCTGCGGAACGGCACCGAGAAGGTCGAGGGGGTGAAGCTCGAGGCCAAGGACGCGTCGGGCACCGTCGTCGGGACGGCAACGTCGTCGGCGACCGGCGCCTGGTCCATCATGGTCCCGCCCGGGAAGTACACCGTCGTCGTCGACACCGACTCTCTCCCAGACGATGTCGAGGTCCAGAGATCCGAGCTGCCGGTCGACGTCAGCGGTGGAACGGCACGCCCGGTCATCTTCTCGTTCGGCGAGGTTCGGACCGGCACGGAGGTCTCGGCGGTCGCCGAACTCACCCGTCTGGCCATCGACGGCATCCGCTTCGGTCTCATCATCGCGATCACCGGTGTCGGCCTCAGCCTGATCTTCGGGACGACCGGACTGACCAACTTCTCTCACGGTGAGCTGGTGACCCTGGGCGCAGTGGTGGCGTGGGTGTTCAACGTGAAGGTCGGGCTGCAACTGATCCCGGCCACGATCCTCGCGGTCATCGTCGGCGTCGGCATCGGCATCCTGAACGAGCTCGGTCTCTGGAGACCGCTGAGACGACGACGAACGGGGCTGATCGCGATGCTCGTCGTGTCGATCGGCCTCGCCCTGGTGATGCGGTATCTGATCCTGATCTTCTTCTCCGACCGGGCCGAACCGTTCAAGGACTACCAGGCGCAGACGCAGATCGGCTCGGGTCCGTTCGCGATCACCCCGGTGAATCTCGCCTGCATCGTCATCTGCATCGTCGTACTGCTCGGCGTGGCTCTGTTGTTGCAGCGCACCAGGATCGGCAAGGCCATGCGCGCCGTCGCCGACAACAAGGACCTCGCCGAGTCGTCCGGTATCGACGTCGACCGCGTGATCCTGTTCGTGTGGGCGCTCGCCGGTGGCCTGGCGACACTCGGCGGCGTGATGTTCGCGCTCTCCGAACTCGGCGGCCGCGTCCAGTGGGAGATGGGATTCAAGCTCCTGCTGCTGATGTTCGCGGGCATCACACTCGGCGGACTCGGCACGGCCTACGGCGCATTGCTCGGCTGCCTCATCGTCGGATTGTTGGTGCAGTTGTCGACCTACATACTCAGCCCCGACCTGAAGTACATCGGCGGCCTGTTGATCCTGATCATCATCCTGACCATCCGGCCCCAGGGCATTCTCGGATCGCGAGCGAGGATCGGCTGACCCATGGACATCATCTCAGCGCTACAGATTGCCTTCGCACAGCTCATCGGCCCGTCGGCGATCTTCTACGCTCTACTGGCCATCGGCCTCAACCTGCACTTCGGCTATGCCGGGCTGCTCAACTTCGGCCAGATCGCCTTCGCCCTCCTCGGCGGATACGGCGTGGGCATCATGGCCGTCAACTACGACCAGCCGCTCTGGCTCGGCGCCATCGTGGGTATCGCCGCAGCCGGCATGCTCGCGGTGGTCCTCGGCATCCCGACACTTCGTCTGCGAGCGGACTATCTGGCGATCGTCACCATCGCCGCGTCGGAGATCCTCCGCCTGGTGTTCCGGTCGACGTCGTCGGACGATTTCACCCACTCCACCAACGGGATCTACGGCTACGCGAGCGGGTTCTTCTCGATCAGCCCGTTCGACAACGGCAAGCAGTACTCGTTCTTCGGGGTCAAGTTCCTCGGCGGCGACCTGTGGTCGATGGTGGTGGGCTGGTCCGTCGTCCTGCTCCTGTGCCTCATGGTCTACCTGCTCGTCCACTCCCCCTGGGGTCGCGTGCTGAAGGCGGTGCGCGAGGACGAGGACGCCGCCCGATCGCTCGGCAAGAACGCCTATTCCTTCAAGATGCAGGCACTCATCCTCGGTGGCTGTATCGGCGGCCTCGCGGGCGTGTTCAACGCCCTCGCGACGCAGTCGATCAACCCGGACTTCTACTCCACCGCCCAGACCTTCTTCGCCTACGGCGCACTCATTCTCGGTGGTGCGGCGACGGTGTTCGGACCGGTCCTCGGCGCGATGCTGTTCTGGTTCCTGCTGGCCATCCCCGACGCACTGCTGCGCCAGGCCACGTCCGGCGACAACCCGATGCTGGACCTCTCGGCGCAGCAGGTCGGCGCGATCCGCTACGTGCTGCTGGGTCTGGCGATCATCCTGATGATGGTGTTCCGACCACAGGGACTCCTCGGCAACAAGCGGGAGGTGCAGCTCGATGCCTGATGACGGACGCCATTCGGCACACGACGACGAGCCCTCGACGCCGGTGGGCGACGCCGGGATCGTCGTCGACGAGACCGATCCCGACGTCGCCGCCACACGGGCGACGCGTCGCGATCTCACGACACTGTCGGCGCCCGAGCGCTCGCGACTGTTCGCGGAGGTGTCACCCGAACCGGGATCGGGAAAGCCCGACCCGATCATCGTGGTGGACAACATCTCCCGCACCTTCGGCGGCATCAAAGCGGTCCAGGTCGATCACCTCGAGGTGCAGCGCGGCGCCATCACCGGCCTCATCGGTCCCAACGGCGCCGGAAAGACCACGTTCTTCAACCTGATCACCGGTTTCGACAAGCCCGATTCCGGTACGTGGTCACTGAACGGCGAATCCCTCGGCCGGATGGTCCCGCACCAGGTCGCACGCCGCGGCATGGTCCGCACCTTCCAGCTGACCAAGGCGCTGTCGAAGATGTCGGTGCTCGACAACGTGAAGCTCGGCGCCACCGGCCAGCGCGGCGAGCACTTCCTCGCCGCCCTCGCCCCGTGGACCTGGCGCAAACAGGAAGCCGAGATCACCGAGCGCGCACACGAACTGCTGCGGCGGTTCAAGCTCGACGCCAAGGCCGACGACTTCGCCGGTTCGCTGTCCGGTGGTCAGCGCAAGCTGCTGGAGATGGCACGCGCGCTGATGACCGATCCCGAGATCGTGATGCTCGACGAGCCGATGGCGGGGGTGAACCCGGCCCTCACGCAAAGCCTGCTCGAACACATCAAGTCGCTGCGCGACGAAGGTGTGACCGTGGTCTTCGTCGAACACGACATGGACGTCATCCGCGACATCAGCGACTGGGTGGTGGTGATGGCCCAGGGCCAGATCATCGCCGAATCCCTGCCGGATCGCCTGGGCGACAACGATGCCGTCGTCGACGCATACCTCGGCGGACACCACGATCAGGCACTGGAGTTCGACGACCAGGGTCAACCCGTCGGTGCGACCGCGGTGCTCGCCGAACAGGTCGGGGCAGCCATCGAGGCCACTCTCGAAGAAGGTGGCGACCTCTCCGAGCCGGTCGAGTTGCCGCCCGTCGACCCGGGCAGGGTCGGAACAGACAAGAAGGAGACCGAGTGATGAGCTTGGCATCGAACGGCGGCTCGCTGACGCCGGCTCAGCTCGCGGCCACTCCCGACGAACACCGCAAACTTGCCACGAACGCACTGATGCGGGCCGACGACATCACGGCCGGTTACCTTCCCGGGATCAACATCCTCGAGGAGTGCAACTTCTTCCTGAACGACGGGGAGATCGTGGGCATCATCGGGCCGAACGGCGCCGGTAAGTCGACGCTGCTCAAAACCCTGTTCGGGCTGATCCCGGTACGTAAGGGCTCGGTCACCCTGCGCGGCGACGACATCACCTCGGCCAAGGCACACGTTCTCGTCGACAAGGGTGTCGGATACGTCCCGCAGACGCAGAACGTGTTCCCGGCGTTGACGATCGAGGAGAACCTCGAGATGGGCGTGTACCTGCGCCCGAAGACCTTCGCCAAGCGGTTCGAGTTCGTCTCGGAGCTGTTCCCACTCTTGTCTGAGCGTCGGAAGATCAAGGCGGGCGCGCTGTCCGGCGGGGAACGGCAGATGGTCGCGATGGGCCGGGCCCTGATGATGGACCCGGCGGTCTTGCTGCTCGATGAGCCGTCGGCAGGCCTGTCCCCCATGTTCCAGGACGAGGTGTTCATCCGCTGCAAGGCGATCAACGCGACCGGCGTCTCGATCATCATGGTCGAGCAGAACGCCCGCCGCTGCCTCCAGATCTGCGACCGCGGTTACGTTCTCGACCAGGGTCGCAACGCCTACACCGACACCGGTAGCAACCTGGCGAAGGACCCCAAGATCATCGAGCTCTACCTGGGCACACTGGCCGGCAGCTCGGAGAAGAAGACCTAGTGTCCTGAGTCATTAATTCGTGTGCAGTAGTGGGCGATGGAGTCGAGGATCTGGTCAGCGGTCTTGACCCACACGTAGGGGCGGGGGTTGTCGTTCCAGGTCTCGATCCACGCTCTGATGTCGGCATTGAGTGCTCGTACGGTGCGATGGGTGGAGCGTTGGAGTTTCTTGGTGGTCAGTTCGGCGAACCAGCGTTCGACGAGGTTCATCCAGGATGAGCTGGTGGGAGTGAAGTGGACAACAAACCGCGGGTGCGCGGTCAGCCATCGCTTGACCGCGGGTGTCTTGTGGGTGGAGGCATTGTCCATGACCAGGTGGACGTCGAGCTCGTCGGGTACCTCGGCGTCGATCTTGCGGAGGAATCCGATGAATTCCGTTGCGCGATGCCGTGAGTGAAGCGAACCGATGACTTTGCCCGACGCGATGTCCAACGCCGCGTACAGGCTGGAGGTGCCGTTGCGCACGTAGTCGTGGCTGGCCCGTTGCGGGGTGCCCGGGAGCATGGGAAAGATCGGCTGGGTGCGATCGAGCGCTTGGATCTGGGTCTTCTCGTCAACGCAGAGCACCAGGGCACGTTCGGGTGGGTTCATGTAGAGCCCGACGACGTCGCGGACCTTCTCGGTGAACATGGGATCTTTCGACAGCTTCCACGAATCCTGTTTGTGTGGAGCCAATCCGAACGCTCTCCATACACGCGACACGGTTGACTGTGACATGTCGAGATGCTCGGCCATCGCCCGCGTCGACCAGTGTGTCGCATTCGTCGGAGTGGTCTCGAGAGTCGCGGTGATCAAGTTTTTGATCTGCTCGTCGTCGACGGTGCGAGGTCGCCCAGGCCGGGGTTCGTCGAGCAACCCCTCGCAGCGGTGCTCGACGAACCGGCCTCGCCAGCGCCGCACGGTACCTCGGTTGAGGCCGAGTCGTTGTGCCACTTCAGTATTCGAACCGCCATCAGCGGCGGCGAGAACGATTCGTGAGCGCATCGCCAAACCCGAGGCCGTCGTTCGCCGACGCGCCCACCCTTCGAGCTCACGGCGCTCGTCATCAGTCAGAACACTATCCACTGCTCGCGGACCCCGGGTTGCCATTCCCTAGCCTAACAACCGAACGGAAATTAATGACTCAGGACACTAGTCTCGATCACGCGATCCGTTTCCGCTCACACGGGGACGGTGCGCGGCAACGGATTTCGTGGGCGGACAACCGCAGGGACCCTCGGCTCGTGAGCCGAGGGTCCCTGGTCTTGTGTGACTACTGTGCGGCCACCGACACGTACTTGCGGGTCGGGGTCAGCAGCTTGTTGTCCCCGTCGAACTCGAGGACACCATACGAGCCGACGCTGGGCTCACCGGCGGCGTTGAACGCCAAGTTGCCGGTCTTGCCGACGTAGGCGATCGTCTTGCCGCTCTTCAGCGCATCCAGGCACGCCTGGTACGAGTCGCAGTTCTCGTCGCCGTTGGTGACGCCGATGATGTTGGCGGCGATCGTGCGGCCGTCGGTCGACTTGGCTGCGGTCGCGGCGAGCGCACTCAGCACCGCGCCGTCGTAGCTCTCGCCCGAGTAGTTGAAGTCGATCAGCTTGGGATCGAGATCTTTCAGCGCGGACTGGAACTCACCGCTGGTCTGGGGTGAGCGGAGTCGTGCCCTTCATGCCCTTGAGCAGGCCGGAACCGACCGATTCACCGAGTGCGTTACCCATGTTGCCGTCTACGCCGTAGACGAGCTTGCCGTCGCTCGGTCCGATGCCCACCTCGTGCATACGGGTGAGGATCTTGGCGCTCTCCTCGAAGCCGATGAGAGCGATGCCGTCCGGGTTGAAGTTCTTCACCTGGTCGACCTCGGCATTGAACGACTGGGCGTTCGGGTCGTAGATGATCTTCTGGATCTGGTCGGCGGGCACACCGGCGGCCTCGAGGTCGCGAACGGTGTTGTCGGCCAGGCCCGTTCCGTACGGGTCGTTGAGCGCGAGGATGGACACACGCTGGACGCCGTCCTCGGCCATCGTCTGCGAAAGCGCCTGCGCCTGAAGGACATCTGCGGGCGCGGTACGAAAGTACTGTCCCTTGTCCTGGTAGCAGGTGAACTCGTCGGACGTGTTGGCCGGCGAGAACATGACGGCGCCCGCGTTGGCGATCTTGTCGATGACCTTCAGCGACACCGACGACGACGCCGCACCGATGATCACCTGGGTGCCGGCGCTGAGCTCGCGGTCGACGGTGGCGTTGGCGGTGTCGGTGGTGGTGTCGCCGGAGTCACCGGTGACCAGTTCGACGGGCTTGTCGAGCACGCCGCCGGCGGCGTTGATGTCCTTGACGGCCAGGTTGACACCGGCCACCATCGGCGGCCCCAGGAACGCGAGGGAGCCGGTCTCGGGGAGCAGCGTGCCGATCTTCAGCGGAGCTGTGCTCGCGGGGCCCGGCGTGGCCTTGGGGTGGGTTACAGGCCAGCTTCTGTGCGAGGCCCAGGCCGGGGGGTGCGGGCGTGGACTCAACGGCCGCGCTGGCCGACCCTCCGGAGCCTTCGTCGGAACCAGAGTCAGAGCTGCTGCAGCCGGCGACGACGAGTGCTGCCGCCGCCGTCATGACCACTGCCCCGCTCGTCAAAGAACGAAAGGACATCGATGTTCTCCTTGCGATTGGAGTTGTCACACGAAGGCGGTGCATCGAGATCGACGCTTGAACCGCGCCTCGCTGGAGAAAAGCTAGCGTGATCTTGTTGCCCCTGCGTAAAGACAGTGAAACTGACTTGCGCGCAGACGCATTGCGTCAAATCAACCTGTCCTTGGTCAGGGTGTTCCGAGAGTCTCCACCACGACCTGGGCCACGGCTTTCATCGTGGTCCGACGGTCCATCGCGGCACGCTGGATCCACTTGAACGCCTCGGGCTCGGAGAGGCCCTGCTTCTGCATGAGCAGGCCCTTGGCGCGTTCGACGAGCTTGCGGGTCTCCAGCCGCTCGTTCATCGTCGCGACCTCACGTTCGAGCAGCTTGAGCTCGTGATAGCGGCTGACGGCCACCTCGATGGCCGGCACGAGGTCGGCCTTGGTGAACGGCTTGACCAGGTAGGCCATCGCCCCGGCGTCGCGGGCCTTCTCGATGAAGTCCCGCTGACTGAACGCGGTGAGCATGACGACCGGCGCCAACCGCTTCTCCGCGATCTCCGTCGCCGCGTCGATACCGTCGCGGATGGGCATCTTGATGTCCATGATGACGAGGTCGGGGTTCAGGGACTCCGTGAGCTCGACGGCGACCTGCCCGTTCGGAGCCTCCCCCACGACGTCATAACCCTCTTCACGGAGCATCTCGATCAGATCCATACGGATCAGCGAGTCGTCCTCGGCCACCAGAACACGATGTGTTTTCGTGGTCTCCCCGGCCGTAGTGGTCGCACTGTCTGTCACTGTCACCATCCCCTCCTCCACGCCGTCGTCGAAACAGAAGAGTACCGGTTGCCGGGCCGGTCGGCCGATCATCTAGAGTTGGCTCCTGCACGGGGCAACCCGCGCACTGGCCCCCGTAGCCCAATTGGCAGAGGCAACGGATTCAAAACCCGTCCAGTGTCAGTTCGAGTCTGACCGGGGGCACACAATTGACCTGTTTGCAGGTGGTCCATTGTCTGTTGGCCTCGCCATGCACCCATGACGCATGGCAGTTGCATGACAATTGGCCTCCCCGCGCTTGGTTTCTACCCCGTCGGTCGCCACAGGTCCTGGGCGATCGCGACGATGTGCCACCGGCCAGCGGGGCGGAGTCCTCCGGTGTACGAAGAGGCGGCGCAGCTGCCGATTGAACCGAGCAACATCGTGTCCGCGTGTGGCCGACGAGACATCGCTACGCGCCGCGCGGAGTCGACATGAGTGTCGATGTAGAACGCCCGCGCGGAGTTATCGACCCAGTCGAGGACCAGAGCTGCGTCTCTTCCAAGGCCGCTGCGTCGAGTACGTCCGATGACGCGATGGTTCTTCCCGGCGTGTCCTTGGCGAGGTCGCTCAACCTGGCCGCTTCGTTCACCGGATCGCCGATGACGGTGTATTCGAAGCGATTCGCCGCACCGACATTGCCAGCCAGGCGCTCGCCGTATGAGACCCCGATGCCCGCGTCGAGTCGACCGTCGAACTGGATGTTGGCACACTAAGGCTTCGTGCCGTCCGCAGCGCGGCTCCGGATGCGCCATCGTGAGGCAGCGGCGCCCCGAACACCACCAACGCCGCATCCCCCTCGAATTTGTTTACGAATCCGTCGTGCAGCTCCGCGGTACTGACCACGCAAGCGAAGAAGTCGTTGAGCAGAGCGACTATTCGATCCGGCGGGTGAGTCTGGGACAGCGAGGTCGAACCGATCAGATCGATGAACAGCACTGCAACTTCGCGGAGTTCACCGCCGAGTGTCGGCTCCTCCTCTATAGCTCGAGCGGCGACGGCGTCGCCGACGTGCATTCCGAACAGTGATCCGTACTCCGGCCGACCTCGCCGGACGGAGACTTCTCGTTCCACGGCGAAGTGAGGCGTCGATCGATTTCTGGGCAGCGTCGACCTTCAAGGTCTACGAGTCGGCCCTCGCCTCTGCGAATCTCACACTCGCCGACGTCGACCTGGTCGAGGTGTATGGAGACGTTCACCGCATCTTTGACGCCGCGACCGCCACCGACGAAGGTCGACGGCGTTGGAACCTGCACGACCGCAACAGTTTCGCGCGCGCCATCCTCGGGCCTCTGGTTCGTGGCGAGGTCGATGCGGTGACTACCCAGGGCCCGATGGGCAAACAGATCGCCGCCATCACCGGCGCACGACGAGTCTACGAACAAACCGAGGAAGTCGACCCGGGGCGTCTGGCGAACAATGGGAACCCGGACCTTCTCACGGTCAGCGGCACCCTTGTAGACGAACAACCAGATCACGTCGCGGCAGTCATACGTGTCCTGCTCGAGGCCTCGGCCTGGGACCGCGACAACCCGGAGTCGACAGTGGATCTCTTCAGTCGCCGGTTGCAGACCCCGGCCGTCGAACTCACCCTCGGATATCGGGACATACCCACACATCTCGGCATCTCGTTACCCGACCACACCGTTGCGGTTCTCGACGCTCAGCAGGACTTCCTCGTATCCCAGGGCTTCGTGGCGAATCGCTTCGACCTCGGCACGTGGATCGACTCCCGACCCCTGCAGCTGGCCCGCACGCAGTTGACGCCCGGATAGTCCGGTGACTCCTGAGGCTGCATCCTCGTCCGGTTCACCTCACTCTATCGAGGAGCACTTCTTGCCCACGGTCACCTGGTCAACCGTGGATCATCAGATCGAAAAGCTCTGAGATTGTCGAGCACCGCTTCGGCGGCCTGTCGCATGGCCAGTGATTGCGACGGCGTGAGTGCGTTGAAAAACAGTTCACGGACACGGTCGACGTGTGCGGGCGCCGCGCGGCGGAGAATGGTCTGCCCTTTCTCGGTGATGCAGACGAGCTGGGCACGACGGTCATCTGTGCAGGCCTCGCGCCGGACGACGCCGCGCTCCTCCATCCGCCGCAGTTGGTGCGCCAGCCGACTTTTCTCCCACTGGAGTTCGCATCGCAAGTCGAGCGCCTGCAGACGGCCCTCCGGCGCTTCAGAGAGGATGGCGAGAACTTCATAGTCCGCGATGGACAAGTCAGAATTCGTCCGGAGGTCCTGCGCCAATGCGGCCGTCAGCTGCGCGTGCATCCTCAGCACACTTCGCCAGGTCCGGTGCTCGTCGGCGTCGAGCCACTCTGTCATGAAGATCGCTCAGTCCGGGCGGCGGCGACTGCTTCTCTGACTGCCGGTGCAACTTCGGCGGCGTATGTCTGGGTCGTGACGGTGTCGTCCGACGCCAGGACGAATCCGCTTGTGCCGTACGTCATCGCGACCTCGGTGAGCTGTTCCACCCACTGAGCCGGCGGGCCCTGCAGGAAGCCGCCGCCCTGGGGTGCTGAACCGGCCTCCGATGTTGAGGAAACGACGGATGTCCCGCGGATCGCGACCCGCCGCCCGAGCGGCGTCGTCGATGTGCCGGTTCATGTCGGTGAGCTGGCCGAGCCCATTCTCCAAGTACTGCATCGACGGCAACCAACCGTCGGCAGTGCGCCCGACCAGTCGAAGAATCCGGGGCTTGTAGGCGCCGACCCAGATTCCGACCGAATGCGCCGGTGCCGGGCCACGTTTGGCGCCGTCGACGCTGTAGTGCTCGCCGCTGATCGAGAGACGGGAATGATCG
Source organism: Gordonia rubripertincta (assembly GCF_038024875.1). NCBI lineage: Bacteria > Bacillati > Actinomycetota > Actinomycetes > Mycobacteriales > Gordoniaceae > Gordonia > Gordonia rubripertincta. The sequence goes on along the minus strand of NZ_CP136136.1, from coordinate 3,480,982 downwards.
TCGGTGTCCCAGATGGCTCGGATGATGGCGATGGCCTCCTCCAGCGCGACGACGGATTCCCCGGGGGTCCGCTTCGGTCCGCCCATGCCTGCCACGCCGTCCCAGAATGCACCGGCGCCGATTCCCAGCTCTGCTCGACCACCGCTGAGCTGGTCGAGTGTGGCCGTGGCGCGCGCAAGTACGGCCGGTGGTCGGAGTGGGAGGTTGGCGACGTTGGCCGCGAGGTGGATGTGTTCGGTACGTGCTGCGGCGTACGCCAGCAAGGTCGAGGTGTCGTGGAAGGTGGGGATGTAAGGGTGATCCTGGAACGTGACGAGATCCATGCCCGCCCGATCGGCGACCACAGCCTGCTCGACGGCTCGATGGACGGGTTGGCTGACCGGCGTGACGAATGTGCCGAACAGCAGGTCGTGGCCGTAGTCGACGGCTCCGCCTGTGGTCATGAGATCCTCCGGTTGTCGTGCTGGGCAGGTGTGACGTTGAAGTTGTCCTGAAACAAGTTGTCGGAGTCCAGCTTCGCCTTGAGTCGCCGCAGTCGCTTCAGAGTGGCCGGCGGGAAGGCGTCGGTGAGTCGCGCCGGATCGCGGTCGCTTTCGAAGCTGAGGTACAGACCGTTGGACTGCCGGCGAATGGGTTCGAACCATCGGTCGACACGCTGGGCATTGCTTCCCATCACCGACAACGCAAAGTTCGCGTCGCGATGGGCGTACGCAGTCGCATCCGACGGCACATCGCCGACCGCTCCTCCGACGGTCCGGATCTGATACCAGTGAGACGCACCCGATCGAATCAGATCCGCTGACGCCGAGGCGAACCCGGCAGTGATCTCGTCCGTAAACGCGGAGCGCGACACCGGTTCACCGCGACCGTGATGGGGTGACTCGGGAAACATGGTCATTACTGCCGCGTACGGCGCGATGACGACCTGCTGTTGCACGAGCGGGGCGATCTCTGCGAATGGTTGCAACTGGTCGACGATCACCGACGGATCGGTGGAGTCGACCATCGCCATCACCTGCGCTGTCCCCTGTCCCAGTATCAGAAACGGGGTGGTCTCGCGCGGGGCGTCCTTGGCTACACGGCCGAAGTCTCGGAGGTAGGCCGCTGGGTCCGGGGCGTCGAACGCCAGTTGAGCCCACCCGACATTGTCGACCTCGTCAACGGTGAACTCGAAGGCCACCGCGACGCCGAAGTTCGCACCTGCTCCGCGAGCTGCCCAGAACAGCTCGGAGATGGTCGATGGTCAGACCGTGTGCGCGGCTGAGGAATCCGATGCCGCCGGCGGTGGCGAGGCCACCCACACCCACCCCGCCGTAGTCGCCCGAGCTCAACGCCCAGCCGAACGGCTGGAGTGTGGTGGCGACGTCGCGCCATCGGGCGCCGGGCCCGATGCGGACCAGTCGAGTGGCCTCGTCGAGGACCGTGATGTCGTTGAGTGCCCCGACATCGATGACCAGTCCACCGTCGTTCGTGGATCTGCCACTGATGCCGTGACCGCCGCTGCGCAGCCCGAGTGGAAGGTGCCGGTGCGTGCCTGCGAAGCTCACCGCACTGGCTACTTCCGAAACCGTCCTCGGCCTCAGGACGAGCCCGGGGTCACCCCCGCGTAGGTACGTCGAATGGAGCGTCCCGAAGGCGGGATCACCCGGTTCGACCGCACCGCCCACGAGATCCTCCGGGATCTCGTCGTAGCCGATCCCGGCCCGACGCCGGGCACGGACATCGTGACGACGAAAACGCTTCGAGGAGAGTGAGTTCGCCGGAAGGACGGTCTCGACCTCGGCCCGTGCGGCGGAGACGGTGATGAAGAAGGCACGCATGTCGCGCGAGACGACGTCGATGCCGTGTGTCGCGTCGATGCGAAGTACGAAGAGGCTCACGCCGTGATCGACCACCGACGACACGAGGGCTGATGAGTCGATTTCCGATCCACCAGGCAGCGTCACTCCGCGTCGTATTTCGCGGGGGTCGCGGCCGACCTCGACGGCCGCATGATCCACAGCGCTGTGTAGTTCGGCGAGCCGGGCTGGATCGTAGTCGCCGAAGTCGGCCATCCAGCCATCAGCCAGTCGGCCCGACACCGCCGCGATCGAGGAGTCAGATCCCGAGATCCAGATGGGGACCTCGCGGTCGAGGCTCGGGCCGGGTTCGGCACCGGCCAGGCGGTGATGAGTGCCGCTTCGACTGACGCGGCCGGGCCCGTTCGTGTCATGCAACGAGCGGATGACGGAGACTGCCTCGTCGATCCAGTCGACTTCTGTCGTCGCGGGGTCGCGCGTAAACGCGACCGCCGCTCGATTGTCCGAAAGCAACTGCAGGCTGCTCGTCGCCCGCGCAACAACGGACGCAGGTCGAGTAGTCGCCTCCAACCGGGGGACTACATTCACGGTGGTGGTCACCCCTGCTGACCATGCAGCAAGAGTCAGGGCGTCTAAACCGGTGTCGGCTGAGTCAGCGACGAAAATTACCTCGTAACCATGTTGTTCAGCTGCCCGGGCCAGGTCGGCAGTCAACCGGGGGTCCTGCGCCCCCGTCACCTCGACGCCGGTCCGGATCGAGTGGCCGCAATTGGTCATCACAGAACTCCCAGCATTCCGAACAAGACAGATGTTGACATATCAACCACTGTACTCGGAGTCGTTGATGTGTCAACCAAATCGGGGATTGCGGAGTTTTCGCTGGGTCTGGCCTAGGTATCTGGTGGGGCAGGCAGCGCACGACGCGCGGGGCGGTGCGTAACGGAGTGTTCCACGCACCGCCCCGGGTCGTTTCAGGATCGGCTGAGGATGGTTTCCAATGCCGCCGTGAGGGTCTGCTCAGGCTGTGCGTCTCGGTCCAGGGCGCGCCAAGCCACGTGGTTGTCGGGCCGGATGAGCACGGCGCCGGCGTTGCCGATCTCACCGACCTCGCCCCAGACGCCGTCGGTGTCGTCGAGGTCGACGCCGATGCGCGCGACCTTGATGGTGATGCCGAACTTGTCCGCGGCCACGGTTGCGGAGCGCGACCATTCGTCAGCATCGGTTCCGGCGATCAGGGCGAACGATCCGTCGTTACCGGTCAGGTCGTGGGTTGAAACCCGGTTGCCGTCCTTGGTGACCCAGGCGTGGGGTAGCCGGTGCCCGGGGCGGGTGGTCGGGGTGTAGATGGTGCCGCTGGCCGATCGGGGTGCGGGCGGGGTGCCGTCGGGAACCACTGCTCCGTTGTCGTAGCGGAAGCCGATCTCGACGTCGTGTGCCTGGAACTCGGCGCGTTGTGTGCCGATGGCGATGGCGGCTCGGTGACGCAACGCGTCTCCTAGGAGGCCGTCGGCGAATAGAGCATGGAACGCCGCGATGTTCGCTTCCAGCGGGGCGCCGGGGGTGAGGCCGATCCCGGCATCGATGACGGTGTGGTTGGTGAAGGCCATCAGCGCCCAGTCGGCGCCGTCCGTGCTGACTGGCTTGCGCTCGGATTCGTAGCTGTCGAGCAGCGCATCCGTGGCAGACCCCGAGAGCACCTGGGCGAGCTTCCAGGTCAGGTTGTGCGCGTCCTGGATTCCCGTGTTGAGTCCCAGTCCGGTGGTGGGCGGTTGGCGATGCGCGGCGTCACCGGCAAGGAAGATGTTCCCGATCCTCCAGCGGTCAGCGACGATCCGGTCGAGAATCCAGTGACTGACTTTGTGCACCTGGAGTTCGACCTCGGGCAGTCGCAGGAGTTCACGCAGCCGTGGTGCGATGGCTTCTTCGTTGAAGCGCTCGGGATCGTCGGGCCGGAAGGCGAAGTGCACGACCCACTCTTCGGAGTTGCGGCCCCAGGTCGGTCCCATCTGGACCATCGCGCCCGCGCCCCAGGAGTTCTCACCCTCCGGATTGAGGAACCAGGTGATCAGGGTGTGGTCGTCCCAGTACTCGGACAGATCGGCGGTGAAGTGGGTGCTGACCATGTCGACCATGTCGGTGGGGCCCACCATCTCGACGCCTTCGCGGGGGCCGATGGTCTTTCCACCATCGGCGGCGATCACGTATTTCGCGTTGACCGTGAACTTTTCATCGGTGTCCCGGTTGACCACCTCAGCCGTGACTCCATCATCGGTCTGCGACCAGCCGAGAACTTCGTGGTTGTAACGGATCTGTCCGGGAGCCCGCTTCTCGGCTTCCTTACGCAGCAACGGCTCGAGTCGAAGCTGTGGGTAGTTCGTCGAAAGGACGGGGCTGTCCGCCTGGTAGCGCTCGGCGAGCTCGCCGCCGCCGAAGGCGTCCATGCGGTGGATAACTTTGCGGTCGAGTGGTCCGTCGCCGCCCAGAGAAGTCATCCAGCGAATCTGGCCGAACTTGTCGATCGGCGCGCCGACCTCGTAGAGCGCGTCAGCGATGCCGTGCTGACGGAATACCTCCATGGTGCGCTGGTTCAGGTAGTGCGCCTTGGGCAGGATCGAGGTGCCCTGGTGACGCTCGACGAGCAGATGGTCGACACCGTGGTTGGACAAGAAGATGGAGCTGGTCAGTCCGCATCCCCCACCTCCGATGATGAGGACGGGGGTTTCGATGGTGGTCATCGCTGTTCCTTCACTTTCGTTGTTTACGTCGGCGGCGGTCGCCGCGCGGGAGTTGCGGTGATGGTGAGTGTTGACCGCCCATGGGGGTCAGACGCCAGCGAGAAGGGCCATGGGGTCTGAAAGATCCGGACTCGCGGCCAGCGCCCGTTCTTGAGTGGCGATCTCATCAGGAGCGTGCGCGTCCAGTACCGTGTAGTACCAATAACCCACTTGGGCGAGACCGCCTGTTTGGAACACGACGTGAGCGAACGTCCGCGTGCTGGACATGGCAACTCCTGATCACTCGCCACGTTCGTCAATCGCGTGTGGCTCCTGACACACATGACATACTGATGTGATCGCGGTTACCACTGGTCAGGGCACAGAGTTCGTCGTTCACTTTGAGCTCGAGACCAAAAGCGCCGGTCAGACGGGTGGACTTGGGAGTGATGAGCACGTGGTAGCTCACTGGACGAGTAGGTTGACCCCAGAGGGCCACTTCGCGGCAGACATCGACTCGTTGGGTCGCGACGGTCTTGTGGTGCGAGCTGAGCTCGGTGACGAGGTGGCCCGCTGGACGGTGCAGGTGGGCACACGTATCGCTGTGCGAATCACGGAAGAGATTCCGGTGCTGGGTGATTCGGCCCCGCACTTCGACGCCTTGCGGGTGGCGACCACGTCCACGACACTGCGGGCGTTGACATTGGTAGCTGGGTTGTCCGCAGAATCCGACAGTTTGACCAGCGACGAGGAAACAGAGATTGCAGCAGACTTTGCGCGGCGCGGTCTCGAACTCGAAGACCTGTTGCAGCTCCATTCGCGTCGGCTACGCCGAGCTGGCTGCTTCCTTGTTGGACGGCGCAGCCGAGAACGCCTCCGACGCCACAGCAGAAGTGCGCCGAGTGTCGGTGCTCCTCTTCGAGGCGATGGACGACTTCTCGAGCGGTGCGACCACGTCGTTCATGCGCGCGCAGGAACATTGGGCAGCGAGTGTTTCCGCGGCTCGACTCGACCTCGTGCAGACGATTCTGAAGGACTCGCCGATCGACCTTCTCCAGGCGGACTCGCTATTGAGCTACCCGCTCGCCGGCAGCCATTTGGCGATGATCGCGTGGACCGATCCCCAAGTGGGCCTGACCGATCGCGACCTTCGAACGACCGTCGAGGAACTGGCTCCTGCTGGGGCACGCCGTCGGGCACGCTGGTCATCCCGGTGGGTGCGCGAACTATATGGGCGTGGGCGGCGATACACACGCCCCATCGGCGACGTCTCGCTTTGCCCTCGATCGAGGGTCTGCAGATCGCTGTCGGCCAACCTGGCGCGGGTCTTCAAGGATTCCGACGCAGTCATCTCGAAGCACGTAGCATCGAGCGGCTGATCGGCCTCCGTCCAGATTCCCCCCACCGTGCGGTTGTGGCGACACACCAAGACCTCGACATGCTTGCTCTCGCCCTTGCCGATCCTGCTTCAGCCCAGAGTTTTGTCGACCGGCATCTGGGGTGCACTCGCTGATCCCGATGTACGTATGGCCGAGTTGCGCAGCACGCTGAGCCGCTACCTCGATGCGGATCGAAGCATCTCCAAAGTAGCCAACCTGGAGCAGATCTCACGTAATACAGTGACCTACCGGGTGCAACAGGCCCTATCTGTGTGCAATCATCCCGAGGGTGGGCCGACCACCCGGCTTCGGGTGGCGTTGATGATCTATGAGTGGCTCGCAGCCGCCGACTGATGAACGGCGCACCCCGCGGGTCTTCACGCCGGCGCGACGACCCGAGACAGTAGATCCCGGCCTCCGCTCAACGATCTCGACGTGCCGCCGCACGAGCGGCTTGGAACCGCTGCGCGTAGTCGACATACCAGTCCAAGGACCGAGAGTCAGCGACGGTCGCCCGGTTGATGGCCGCCTCGGGTGGCATCCCTTGGATCAGCTTCTTCACCGGAATCTCGAGGCGCTTACCCGTCCTGGTGGCCGGTATTGCCGGTACGTCGAGAATGTCATCGGGTACGTGTCGAGGGGATACGTTGCGGCGGACGGTGTCTCGGATCTTCTCGATGAGCTCGTCAGTGAGCTCGTGACCCTGCTTCAACACGACGAACAACGGCATGTGGTAGTCGCCGCCCGGTAGTTCGGCGCCGATGACAAGTGATTCCGCGATCTCGGGCAGTGTCTCGATAGCCTGATAGACGTCTGCGGAACCCATACGGATACCGCCACGGTTGAGCGTCGAGTCGGATCGACCGTGAACCTGGAAGGTACCTCGGGCGGTCCGTGTGATCCAGTCCCCGTGCCGCCACACTCCGGGAAAATCCTCGAAGTACGCGCCGCGATAACGGATTTGTTCCGGGTCGTTCCAAAAGTAGATCGGCATCGACGGCATCGGCGCGGTGATCACCATCTCGCCGACCTGGTCCATGACCGGCTCGCCGACATCGTTCCATGCCTCCACCGCCACCCCCAGGCAGGGCCCTTGCAGTTCGCCGGTGACCACGGGTGACATCGGATTCGCCCCAATAAAGGCCGTGGCAACGTCGGTGCCACCGCTGTCCGAACCCAGTTGGACATCCTCGGACACATGTTCATAGACCCAGCGCCACGTCGTGTCCGGCAGCGGCGAGCCGGTGGACATGATCGACCGCAGCGCGGTCAGATCGAAATCCCTTCCCGGTCTTGCTGCGGCCCTCTCGCACAAGGTCAGGTATGCAGCTCCGGTCCCGAATCGTGTCACCCGGTGTTCGGCGCAGATCTCGAATTGGTGGTCTGGGCGGCCGAGCGTGGGGCTGCCGTCGTAGGTGACGATGGCGCACCCAGTCGTCATCGCGTCGATCAGCATGTTCCACACCACCCAGGCGGTGCTCGCGGCAATGAACACCCGGTCGTCGGGACCCAGGTCGTAGTGCAACGCATTGGCTTTGAGCGACTCGAGCAGAATTCCGCCATGGGAATGAACGATCCCCTTCGGGAGACCGGTGGTCCCGGAACTGTAGAGCACCCACAGGGGATGGTCGAACGGTACCTGCTCGTATTCCGGGGCTGCGTCTCCCACCGCGAGGTCAGCGAAATCGAGGACACCGTCGAGGAATTCGAGCTTCTTGTCGCCAAGGTTGCGGACCATCACGGTGTGGCGGACGGTCGGCAGTTCCGCGGCCAGCGCCTCGACGGTCTCACGCCGGTCTAGGACCTTGCCGTTGAACTGATAACCGTCGACGCCGATTAGAATCGTCGGCTCAATCTGCGCAAATCTGTCGACCAGTCCCTTGACCCCGAAATCAGGCGCACAGCACGACCACACGGCGCCCACGCTGGCGGTGGCCAACACGGCGATCACTGTCTCGGTGATATTCGGCAACACCGCGGCCACGCGGTCTCCTGGCCGAACCCCGAGGCGTCGGAAGCCGGCCGCGACATTCGCTACCCGCTGTTCCAGCTCGCGCCAGGTAGTTGTGAGAGCCGATGCCGATTCGTGGAGTGCGATGATCGCCGGGTCGTCCCTGTCGGCACGGCGCAAGATGTTCTCGGCCCAGTTCAACCGGGCACCCGGGAACCACACGGCGCCGGGCATGTCAGCATCCTCGAGCACTGCCCTCGGTGGCGCCGATGCAAGGACGTCGAAGTAGGTCCAGATCGAATCCCAGAAAGCCGTCGGGTCATCGACCGACCATTGCCACAGTTCGCCGAACCCTTGGGTGCGGACCTCCCGGTCACTGGTCAGCCAGCGTTGATAGTCGGACATGCGGGTCGCGGCGACCCGGTCTGGTGACGGGGTCCACAGAACCTCGGGACTGGTCGTCACTTGTCGGCTCCTGTCACATGCGGGGCCTCGGCCAGCACTGCGGCTGGGTGCGGGCGTGTCGAGGAGATGAACCGATGCCGCATCTCACCGATCACATCAGCGTTGCTCACGAGCTCGTCCTCGGTCGTGATGAGTCGCTTCGGATCCCGGGTGAATCCGACTCCGGACGGGGTTCCGGTGAAGATCAGGTCACCGGGCCGCAGCTCGACGAAGGCCGAGAGGTACGCGACGAGGGCGGGCACGGAGAAGATGAGGTGGCGAGTGCTCGAACCCTGCATGAGCTCGCCGGAGAGGGTCGTCGACACCTCGACGTCGTCGGGATCGTGGAACTCGTCGAGGGTTACGACGGCCGGTCCGATGGGCGAAAAGCCGGCGAACGACTTGCCGAGGTTGAACTGCGGGGTGGGACCGGCCAGCTGGACCCCACGTTCTGACACGTCCTGCCCCAAGGTCAAGCCAGCGATGTGTGCCCAGCCGTCTTCAAGCGCCACATCGCGGGCCGGCGCACCGATGACGGCGACCAGCTCGACCTCGAAATCGACCAGATCACTCGGTAGCTCGATCGTGTCGTACGGACCCGCGATCGAGGCCGGGAACTTGGTGAAGATGACCGGAGCGTCTGGGTGCGGGATATTCGCTTCGGCGGCGTGGTCGGCGTAGTTCAGGCCGACAGCGAACACCTGACCCGGACGCGGAACCGGCGCTCCGAGCTCACCAGCCCGGAGGGGGGTCGTGGAAGACAGGTCAGCGCTCGAGGCCCAGTCCAGGAACTCGTCCCACCGGCCGTACACAGACTGGATGTCGCTGCTGAACTTTCCGGCGCTGACCTTCTCGACGTCCACGACACCGTCCCCGGTGTCGATCATCAGTCGATGGGATTGGTTGACGATCCGCATTGGTGTCCTCGCTGACGGAGTAGGCATGTGCTCGGCCTCAACGTTCGTGACCGAGAGTGGCGGTTCGGCCAGAGCTCTGGACAGCTTCGCCGTGGTGACATATGTTATAACAGTAGCGGTTGAGTGACAACCATCCCATACGTAGTCCCGACTGAATGCCCTCCGGCCGGCGAGTGGGTCGTTGACTCGACATCTGCGTGACCGCTCCTCGACCGCCGCGATAACGGATTCTTTAGCATTGTCAGCGACGAAAGGTAGCCAGTGCCTGACCCAGCAATCGAGGTAGGTGTCCTCGTAGGAAGCCTACGCCGCGAATCGGTGAACCGAAAACTCGCGTCCGCAATGGCTAGCCTTGTCCCCGAACGCCTTTCGTTCACCGAGGTCGCGCTCGGCGAACTGCCGATGTACAACGGCGACCTCGAGCCGGACCGACCTTCTCCGGTCGAGGTGTTCACCGACAAGATCCGGGGATTCGACGCGATCTTGATGGTGATGCCCGAGTACAACCGGTCGGTCCCCGCGGTACTCAAGAATGCCATCGACTGGGGCTCGAAGCCCCCACACGCGAACGCGTGGTTGGACAAACCTGTAGCTCTCACGGGGATCTCGCCGGGCGCGATCTCTACGGCGGCAGGACAACTACACCTGCGTCAGGTGCTCGGAGCACTAGGGGCCGCCGTCCTCGGCGGCGAGGCCTATCTGTCCACGCGTTCAGAACCGTTTCGCCCAGACGGAACCCTGCAAGATTCTGCGCGAGAGTTCCTCGGCGACTACCTGAATCGATTCGCGGACTTCGCCGGCAAGTTGCGCACAACCGAGGCTGCCCGGTGACGAGTACGAAGTCAACGCCCCCGGAGGAGATCGATGGACGCGTGCTCTCGGCCCTCCTCGCCTGCGAGCAGGTGATCGCGGACTCGTACGCACGGGCCGACGCCGATCAACGCGGGTCCGTCGCCGACCTGTTCGTGGAGGATGGGCGCCAACGGCTCGGCCCTGACGAAATGCACGGACGCGAGAACATCCGCGAAATCATGGGCGCTCGGGACGGTATGGGGCGTCGCACGCTCCATACCGTCAGCGACGTCCGAATGGTCGGCCCAGCGAGCGGCAACGAAGTCCATCTCTCATACAACGTGACGCTGTACCTGCTGTCCGGCGAAAGCCCCTGCATCCCCAACGCACTCGCTTCGGTTGCCGATGTCTTGGTTGAGCAGGATGGTCAATGGCTGCTGAAAAGTCGTGACCTGTCGGTACTGGCATCACACCACGGCTGAAGAGCTTTGTCGCGGTGGGGTTTCCACCGCGACACAGCCTGTGCAGTCACTCGAGGCCGTCGAACAGCGGCCGGATCCCGTCGGCGACCAGGATCTCGTTGTTGCTCGCCCCCGCCGCGATCATCGGCCACACCATCAAGTCGTCGCCGACGACGAAGTCGATGACCACGGGACGGTCGGTGACCGCCCGCGCCAGCTCGATCGTCTCCTCGAGCTGATCCCGCCGCTCGCAGCGCAGACCCACGCAGCCCAGAGCCTCGGCGAAGACGACGAAGTCCGGCACCCGTCGGGTCAGGGTGGCCAGGTCGACGCTGTGGTGACGGCCCTGGTAGTGCACCGTCTGCAGCTGGCGGACCATGCCAAGATTCCCGTTGTTGATCAGCGCCACCTTGATGGGCAGCCCCTCCTCCGCCGCGCACGCGAGTTCGCGGCCCGTCATCTGGAAGCAGCCGTCGCCGTCGACGGCCCAGACCTCGCGGTCGGGGTTCCCGACCTGGGCGCCGATAGCCGCCGGGACGGAGTACCCCATGGTCCCGAGGCCTCCGGAGTTCAACCACGTTCTCGGTGCATCGAAGCGGACGAAGTTCGCCGCCCACATCTGGTGCTGTCCGACACCGGACGCGAAGATCGTCCCGCTGCTGGACAGCTTGCTCACGGTTTCGATGACCCGCTCGGGTGACAGTGAACCGTCGGCCGGATCGTCGTAGCTCAGCGGATAGTCGGTGCGCATCCGATCCAGGTAGCCCACCCAGTGACCGATGTCAGGCTTCCGGCCGCGGGCAAGCTCGGGTCGCAAAGCTCTGCTCAAGGCCCTGATCGCGGTCCGCGCGTGTCCGACGATGCCGATGTCCGCGCGCCGGTTCTTGCCGATCTCGGCCGGATCGATGTCGACATGGATCACGCGAGCATCAGGCGCGAACGACCGTGCCGCACCGGTCACCCGATCGTCGAATCGCGCGCCGAGCGCGACGATGAGATCGCTCTTCTGCAGCGCCGCCACCGCGGCGACGGAGCCGTGCATCCCGGGCATCCCGTAATGCAGCGGATGGCCGTCCGGGAAGGCGCCTCGCGCCATCAGCGTGGTCACCACCGGGATGCCGGTCAGCTCGGCGAGTTCACGCAACGCATCTGCGGCGGACGCTCGCACCACACCTCCCCCGACGTACAACACGGGCGCGCTTGCGGCGAGGATCTCCTCCGCGGCGGACCAGATCGAATCGTCGGAAACCGTTGTGGGAAACTCGTATCCGGGGAGGTCAACCTCTGCGGGCCAGTCGAACGTGGTCGTGGCCGACAGCACGTCGGAGGGAACGGCGACGACCACCGGGCCGGGCCGGCCCGTCGCCGCGATGTGGAAGGCCTCGGCCAGAATCCGCGGCAGGTCGCCGGCGTCGGTCACCAGGAAACTGTGTTTGGTGATCGAACGCGTGATGCCGATGACGTCCACGTCACGGGACGAGTCCGTCCCGATGTCGTCGCGGTCGACCTGAACGGCAATCGCGACGACCGGGACCGAATCCATGTTGGCATCGGCAAGCGCGGTGATCGAGTTGGTGGCACCCGCTCCCGCCCCCGCCACGAACACACCGGTTCGACCCGTCGAAGCGGCGTAACCCGCCGCAGCGTGGCCGGCGCCCTGCTCGTGCCTCACACGGACGGCGCGCACCCCGGGCGAGTCAGACAGCGGCTCCCATACAGGGAGGAGGTCGGGAGTCGGCATCCCGAACACAGCCTCCACATGGAGCGCTTCGAGACCGCAGACGAGCGCGAGGGCGCCACTCATCCGCATGCGGTCGCGCGGGTCGGCGCCAGTACGGGTGCCGGCCAGATCGTTCGGGGTCGGACGCACACGCCGTCGACGAGGCGCTGCATCGGCGTCCAGAGTTGTCATGACAGTTGTCCTTATACTGCGGGTTTGTCGGTGGGTCGGTGCCGTTGTCACCCTAGGAGTGAGGCGATACGCTGGGCATTCTTGAGTCGGGTGATCTTGCTGGAACAGTGTCTGCGCAGGCGCATTCGTAGTCCGGGCTCGATATGGTTCGCGGCACCGGTGGAGATCAGCATGTTGATCCGGTGGTAGAACACAGCCGGCGTGACGCCGAAGTCGGGGAAGATGTACTCGTCCCCTGTTTCGAACGGCAGCCACTTGACTGCCCATCGCAGCATCTCGCGATCGGCGGTGGTGGGGAGTGCGCCTGCGTCTTGTAAATCAGTAGAGGTCGCTCGCATGGAACCCGCCTTCGAGTCGGTTCTTGATCGTGGTGAGGTACCGCGCGGCGTCGGCCCCGTCGACGACGCGGTGGTCATAAGAGATGGACAGGTACGCCATCGAGCGGACGTCAAGGCTTAAAGCACCGTCGCGGCGGGACGGTACAACCCGCTCGACGACTGCGCCGGTGCCGAGAATTCCCGTCTGCGGCTGGTTGATGATCGGGGTGTCGAACAATGCTCCGCGACTACCGGTGTTCGTCAGAGTGAACGTCCCGCCGCCGAGCTCGTCCGGCCCGATCTTGCCCGCACGCACGCGCTCGGCCTTGTCCGCGATCGCGCGTGCAAGACCCTCGATGCTGAGATCCTGGGCGTCACGAATGACCGGAACCATGAGCCCTTTGTCGCTGTCAACCGCAACGCCGAGGTGGACCCGACCGTGGTAAGTGATCTCGGTGACGTCGGCGTTCAGCGAGGCGTTGAGAACACGGTGGTCGGACAGCGCGGAGACCGCCGCCTTCGCAAAGAAGGGCAGAAACGAGAGCTTGACGCCCACGCGCGCGTAGAACTCGTCCTTGTGGGCGCGGCGAAGGTCGGCGACCGAGGTGACATCGGCCTCGAGCACCGTGGTGAGTTGCGCCGAGGTCTGCAGCGATTCGACCATGCGAGCGGCGATCGTGCGCCGGATACGCGGAAGCTTGTCGGTCACCGTCTCCAGCGAGCCCCTCGCAACGGACGGGGACGCCGAAATAGACTTACTGGCACCCTCTTTGAGGTCGCGAGGCTCCGGGGCCGCGGCGTGCTGCACTTTCTCCGGAGCCTTCTGCGCTGCCCCGTTCACCGAACCCAAGGCGGTTTCGGCTTTCGGGGCGGTCGCCTCGGGGGCCGGGGCAGCAGCGGGTTCCGGTTTCGAGGGTTCCAGTTCCGGCTGCTTGGGAGCCGGCGGCCGAGCGCGCTCTGGTGTCCGGTCGTCGGCCTCTGACGACGGACCCCGGTCCGTGTCGCCGTCGGGTGCGCCTGCTGATTCCGTCGACGAGCCTCCCTCGGTGTCGATGACGGCCAGGTCCGCACCGATCGCGACCACGTCGTCCTCGGACGCCAGGATCTCCACAAGGATCCCGCCGACCGGCGACGGGATCTCTGTGTCCACCTTGTCCGTCGAGACCTCGAGGAGCGCCTCCTCGGCCTCAACGCGGTCGCCGGGTTCTTTAAGCCATCGGGTGATGGTGCCCTCCTCGACACTCTCACCGAGGGCAGGCATGTGAACGGTCGTCGCGGACTGGGTACTGGTCATCGTGTGTCCTTGCGAGGTGGGTGGCCGGGCGGCGAATCGGTTGGGGCTGTATCGCTTCGGATCGGGAGAGGACTATTCGGGCAGGACGTCTAGCGCGGCCCGCACGATGCTGTCGGTGTCGATGCCGTGGTGGCGGTAGACGTCCTCGAGTGATCCGACCTGCCCGAACTGGCTGACGCCGAGCGACACCGAGGGAACGCGGTTCACGCCGGCGAGGAACGTCAGCGTGTGCGGGTGACCGTCGAGGACGGTGACCATCGGAGTTGCGCGCTCAGCGGGCAGCAGCTGGTCGAGGATCCAGGTGTCTGCTTCGCCCTGGCCCCGCCGGGCCTGCACTGCCTCGAACAGGAGTCCCGGGCTGGTGACGCACAGGATGTCGGCGTTGACCCCGGCCTGTTCCAGGCGTTCACCTGCGGCGATGGCCTCCGGCATCATCGCGCCCATGGCGACGATGGTCAGGCTCGCGTCCGGTCGCCGGATCAGCGGGTATCCGCCTGCGACGACCTGGCGTCGACGACGCTCGCGTGCGGCTGGGTCGGTGGGGACGTTGGCCAGAGACTGATCGACCGGGCGCGTCGACAACCGGAGGTAGGCCGACGTCCCGTTCGGACGTCCCAGACGGCCGATACTGGCCAGCAGGGTCCATTCGACGTCGATGCCGAACGCCGGCTCATACGAGATGCAGCCGGGCTGCTCCAGTCCGATCGACGGGGTCTTGATCGACTGGTGCGCACCGCCTTCGGCCGCGAGCGTCACGCCCGAGGGGGTACCGATCAAGATCGACTGCCCACCCGCGTAGATGCCGTACGACCAGGGCTCGAGGGCGCGCTCGACGAACGGGTCGTACATGACACCGATCGGAAAGATCGGCTCGCCCCAACGGCTCCAGGTCGCCCCCAGCTCGCCCATCAGGCCGACCAGGTTGGTCTCCGCGATGCCGAGCTCCATGTGCTGCCCCGTCGGCTTTTCACGCCAGTGCATCAGCGTCTCGGGGTCGTCGTCGAACCAGTTCTTGCGCTCGGCGGCCGACCACACGCCGACCTTGTTGACCCAACCGGCGAGGTTCGTCGTGCTGCTCACGTCGGGACTGACCGTGACGACTCGCTCAGCGACCTCCGGGGCGCTGCGGGTCAGGTCGAGGAGCACGCGTCCCAGGCCGGCCTGCGTGCTGGCCGTGCCCTTCGGGGTACGTCCGCTGTCGGCGGGAACCTCGGGTGTGTTCAGCGCCGGGATCGCGTCGCGCTTCAAACGCTCGGCGGTCGTCGCGCAGAGCCGACCCAATTCCGAGTCCTCGTCGAAGCGCCCCCACGGATTGTCGGCGTCGCGACCGAGGCGGCCGGCGAACTGTTCGAACTCCTCGACGCTCAGCAGGGACGAGTGGTTCTGCGGGTGGCCTTCGGTCGGCAGCCCGTAGCCCTTGATTGTGTAGGCGATGATGACGGTCGGCCGGGTGTCGTCGATCTGGCGGTAGGCCTCGATCAAGGCAGCCATGTCGTGGCCGCCGAGGTTGCGGATCGCCGCGGACAGTGTCGAGTCATCGAGGTCAGCGATCAAGCCCGTGATCTCGCTGCTGCCCGGCCCGTCACCCGGCAGACGATCGCGGACCTGTTCCGGCGTGCACCGCAGCAGACGCTGGTACTCGGCGTTGGGCATGTCCAGGATGCGGGTCCGCAAGGCCTGCCCGCCGGGCCGGGCGAAAAGGGACTCGAGCAGCGCGCCGAACTTGACGGTGATGACCTGCCACCCGGCGGCGTCGAACATTTTCTCCAGGCGTCCGGCGGCGATGTTGGGGACGACGCGGTCGAGCGACTGTCGGTTGAGGTCGACGATCCAGACCACCTCGCCCAGTTCGGCAACGCCCGGATCCAGGATCGCCTCCCAGACCGCACCTTCGTCGAGTTCGGCGTCACCGACCAAGGAGTACTGGCGGCCGCTCCCGGCGGTGCCCATGGCGGTCTGCACATAGCGGCGCGCGATAGCCGCCCAAATCGGTGCGGTGGCGCCGATTCCGACCGATCCCGTGGAGTAATCGACGGTGTCGGGGTCTTTGGAACGACTCGGGTAGGACTGCAGCCCCTTGTACTCACGGAGCGTGGTCAGGTACTTCTCTTCGAGATCGCCCAGGAGATAGTTGATGCTGTGCAGCACCGGCGACGCGTGCGGCTTCACCGACACCCGGTCCCCGGCCTGCAACTGCTCAAACCACAGCGCGGTCATGATCGCCACCATCGACGCGCTCGACGCCTGGTGGCCACCGACCTTGAGGCCACTCGTGTTCGGCCGCACCCGGTTTGCGTGATGGATGATCGCCGTCGACAGCCAAAGAACCTGTTCGGCAACCTCATCGAGAACCCGGGGGTCGATGTCAGCCGCCCGCGGGAAGACTGTCTCGGACCCGATCTCGGCCTTGTGCGTTGTGGACATTTATAGCTCCTGAGAATGGAATGCGCGATGGAGTCGCTGACGCCGTCGGATCTCGAAAGCGGGCCGGTTGCAAGGCTGGATGGCCACCGGGGTGCGAAGCGGCAGATCATCAGACGCGGCGTGGGTGACACCCTCCGACGAAACTGTTGTTATAACAGTGAACTATCAACGAGAAGTGCGCAATAGTCTGCTTCCACCATGCGCACTGTGCACACTATGCTGCAGAGACCCATCGAAGAGGGGTGCAATATGCCAAGATTCGGACTCGCCGACGCCATTGATGCGCGACTGCTCCTGGCCTTGAAGGGCGCCCCGCGGGCCACCGCCTTGGCGCTCGCCGAACACACCGGCCTGTCGCGGAACACAGTGCAGGCCAGAATCGCGAAGTTGGAGCAGTCCGCAACCTTGTATTCTTTCGAGCGGCGGGTGAACCCGGCGGCGTTGGGTTATCCGATTCATGCGTTCGTGTTCACGAATGTCCGTCAGCGACGGCTTGATTCGGTTGCGGACGCGCTGTCGGAAGTTCCTGAGGTCGTCGAAGTCCACGGACTCAGCGGCGTCGCGGATCTGCTCATCCACGTCGTCGCGCGAAACGTAGAGGACCTGTATCGGGTGGCCGGCGACATCTTGGCCATCCGAGGCGTCAAGCGGACCACGACGGGCCTGGTGATGCGTGACATGGTCCCGTACCGCGTGACACCGTTGATCGAGGCGCTGGCCGCCGATCGCCAAGACGAGCCGTAGCGAAACGGCCGTTATATCATTGCGCGGTCTATCGGAGGAGAGGTGACGACCATGGCTACGGCACGTGCCGACGAGGAGGCTCTGCCACTGCGGTCGCTGACCACAGTGTCGGTGCCCGATCAGGTGGCCAAGGAGATTCGTAGGGCAATCTTGTCCGGCGACCTCCGGGCAGGCCAGGCATTCTCACTGCGCAAGGTCTCGGCCCAGCTCGGCGTCAGTTTCATACCCGTCCGCGAAGCCCTCCGTGAACTCGAGGCGCAGGGTCTGGTAGTCATCCGTCCGGGCAAGAGCGCGATGGTGGCCCCCCTCAGTCACGACGATCTGCACGGCATCTATCGGCTACGGCGACAGATCGAGCCCGAACTCGCAGGACGGGCAAGCGCGTTGCTCACCAAGCAGGACATCGCGCAAGCGGAGAAGCACCTGGCGGTGTTCGCCGACGCCAGCCTGGACATCGACGACGTCTACGACGCTCACCATGCTTTTCATCAACAACTCCTCAAACCTGCTGCGACAGAATGGGATCTGCGAATCCTCGAGGGATTGTGGCATGCGGCCGAACGTTACGTTCGGTTGGCTTTTGCGGGGCTCGACTCCGATCCGAACGAGCCCGATCGTCGATGGCACACGCACCACGCGCTGCTTCAGGCGACGTTGACCGGCGATGCCGACACCGTCGCGGTGGCCACCCGTCAACACCTCGACGACAACGAGGAGATCGCCCTCCGTGCACTGGATCCCATAGCTTTTTGACCTGTGGTCGATACTGACCGCCGAGTGCCGGCGCCGCGCCCGAACGGTGACGCCCTGGACATGAAGCGCCGGTGGCGGTGCGGTTGGATGTGCCAACCGCACCGCCACCGGCGCGTCGTGTTGCGTATGTTACTGCCGTCAGTCAGTACGCCTCGGGGAGAAGGATGTCCCCGCGGGGAGTCTCGGGAAGATACTTGCCTTCACGGCATCCTTGGTGAATCTCGTCCTTCCCCAGACCGCTCGCGCGAGCCTCGACCAACTTGTCCGGATCGAACCACTCTCCGATGGGATTCTCGGCGAACTCTCGCGAGGCCCACATCCACTCCTTCGACTCACCCCAGCTGTCGAACGCGTCGACCTGGATTTCCACGCCGTTGCCTTCGGGGTCGGCGTAGTACATCGACATCGTCAGTCCGTGATCGAGGCACATGAACGGCTCGATACCCACCGCCTTGAGGCGGCTGTAGTTGTCGAGCCACTGATCGAAAGTGCCGTATTCGAATGCGGTGTGGTGCAAACCTGCGCTGGTCGGCTTGTCGATCGGCTTCTTGATCGCCGGGTGTGCGATCAGCGCGATGCGATGATTGGCTTCGTCGTTGGTCAGCCATGCAGCGGTCTCTGCGTAATGCACTGGAGTCAGGCCACATACGGTTTCGTACCAGGAGACCATCTCGTGCAACTTCAGCGTGAGGAACGTTGCGTGGTGGAACTTGGGAGCGATGACCGGACGCGGCCGGCGGGGGTATTCGGACATGATCACTTCTTTCTGTAGTGCATGGTCGAACGGCGCGACGGTCAGCGCGCCGAATGGTCAGGAGAAGAGCGGGCCGGTGAGTGTGAGACCCAGTGAGTCACCTGTCGATACGACGAAGCCGAACAAGAACAGTGCAGCGCCGGCGAGGGAGATGTCCTTGCTGAACTGGATCTGTTCGTTCATGCGCATCTCGACGTCGGTGTGACGCCAGAATGCGTGCATGAACGCGGCGGAGGGGATGAGGAAGGCCACGAGCATCAACGCCCCGAGATCCGTCCAGGCCCCCAGGACGATCAAGATGATCGCCACGAGCATCCAGATGCCGCTGCCGATCACGTACACACGTCCCGGGCGGAGTCCGCTGCTCTCGCAGTACTGACTCATCGCCGCGGTGTTGGTGAAATGTCCCAGCGCACCGCCGATGAAGATGGCGGCGAACAGGATTCGTCCGATGAGAATAACGATGTCCATGATGTTGTCCCGTTCTGGCGCTCAGACCGCTGCTGCAGCGGTTTCGACGGTGGCCTCCACCCGGCCGCTGATAATGCGGACGAGGCCGGCGACGTTGTCGAGTAGGGCGTCGCCGCGCCACGCGACGTGACCGTCCGGCCGCACGAGGACGAGATCGCGCTCATAGACCGCGCGCGCGTTGGCGTCGTCTATCGCAACGACCTGCAGGGGCAAGCCGGCGGCCGCAGCCTCTCGGACCAGAGCGTCGGCGGCATCGGTTCCGACAAAGGAGACCAGCGTGAACCGGTCGCGGAAGTGCTTGTGAATCGAACGCCCGTCGGCGAGGCGTACGTGAGGTGCGCGGGCGCCGGCGAGGGTGGACGGCGCGTAGGCCTCACCGTCGACCACGCTCAGCGGGCTGTCGTCGGCGACCACAACGGGCGATCCGTCGTAGCGGTAACCCATTTCGACGCCGTAGCTCTCATGCTCCCCGGTGTTAGACGCGAAGTAGTCGAACAGTTCACGACGGTGCTGGTCGCCCTCCGGGCCCTCGGCGTCGATGAGATCGAGGTCGATGAGCTGCTGAGCCTTCACATGGACATTGAGGTGCTTGAACGACCAGTCCCGCGCAGTGACCGCGACCGGGCGCCGCTCGAGTTCGTAGCTGTCGAGCAGGACGTCCCCGCCGGCTCCGTTCACGACCGCCGCCAGCTTCCAACCGAGGTTGAACACGTCGCCGAATCCGGTGTTGAGACCATATCCGCCAGTGGGGATCACCTCGTGGGCGGCATCACCGGCCACGAACAGACGCCCGTCCCGATACCTATCGGCGACAAGCACATTCGCATGCCAGACGCTGCTCTGCAGTACCTCGTCGATCTCGAGGCGACGGCCACATGCGGCGTTCAGCAACTCCTGCTTGTCGATGTCCTCGGTACGGACACCGTCCGTGATCGCGCTCGTCTGCAGGGTCCAGGTGTCGCGCTCGTCCTGGGCGATGATCGCGCCCACGCCTCCGCCTACGAAGAAGGTGTGCCAGAACTGGCCATGCGCGTGCAAGGTCTCGAGATCGCGGGACTTGAAATGGACCTGGCAGAACGAGATGACACCGCGTTCACCTTCCATGGTGAGTCCCATGGCACGCCGGACAACAGATCCTGCGCCGTCGCAACCGACGACGTAATCGGCCTCGAGCGCGAGTACCTCAGAAGTCGACGCCGAGGTGATCTGAACATGCGCGCCGGAGTCGTCCTGAGTGACGGCATCGACCCGCCACGGTCGGAGGACCTCGATGTTGTCGTCGGCCTGGCAACGACGCATCAGTAAGCGCTCGACCTCGATCTGAGTTACGCGTTGCCATGCCTGCGACGGCGTCGTGCCATCGTTGACCGACTCGATCCATGCCGTCATGCCGTCGACGCTCGGATACTTCCAGTGCCCGATCTGTCGTCCTGCCATAGAGGTCGCAAAGACGACGTCGTGCGAGTGATGCGCAGCCACACCGGCTGCTCGGATCTCCTCGGCGATTCCCAGTCGGTCCAGCAACTCCATGCTGCGGGCGTTCGTGAGATCCATTTTCGGGAATGTCGTTGTTACAGCATTGCGCTCGACGAGCGTCGATTTGACTCCATACAGGCTGAGCTCAAGCGCGAGGGTCATGCCGACGGGACCTGCCCCGGCGATGATGACCGACCGGCGGACGCCGGCGTCGGGAGCAACGGACGACGGGTCCGAGACGGCCGTTTGCGTCTCGTCGCTGAATGGATGACTCACTGGGTGCCTTTCTGAGAACCGGAGCGACTACCAGCCGATCCGGCTGACGAACCTGGCGTTATGCGGGTGATCTACCTCACACGCTACAGTCGTTATTTGTTATATCACCAGGTCGCTGTTGTGGACAATAATCCGCAAGTAGGGCTGAAAGCTGCTGACGTCTGTTCGGTGGCGAGGCCGACCGCTGGACGTTCGGTGTGGTGCTGGTCACTGTGTTCCAACCCATTGTGAACACTCCACCCGGCCGTTTCCAGCGGCTGAGACACAGTCACTCGTGCCCGAGTCTGTGCTACAGCCCAAACGCCACAACGAGTGCGGACGACTGAACGAGCGAAAGGATCGATCCGAATGCCCCACTGGACGCAAGGCCTTCATCGGAACCGCCAGTCCCAGCCGGAGGATGAATGGCTTAATCCGGACGCCGATCGCATTGGAACCACACTTGGCGCCGGCGCAGTGAGTTGGGCTGTTGAGGTGGGTGAGGACATCGCCGCAACGATCGTTCGCGAGTTGCCGACTATGGAGCAGACCGGGGCTCAGTTTCAGACCGTCCGCCGCGCGACCACGTCGACAGCGCTGCGTGCTCTTACCCTGGTCGCGGGAATTGCCGAGTCCGACGCCCAACTTTCCAGCCCGGAAGTAGAAGTGGTCGCCAAGGACTTCGCCCGCCGCGGCCTGGACTTGAATGATCTTCTCGCGACTATCCGCGTCGGTTACGCGGTATTGGCGGCGGCATTGCTCGACGCTGCACTACAACTCGTCCCAGCCCCACATAGCAGCCAAGAGATGCGTCGTGTTTCGGTTCTCCTGTTCAAAGTCCTGGACCACTTCACTTCCGTCGCCACCACGACCTTTCTCGAGGAGCGCAACGCATTCGTGGCCGGCGTGTCGGCGGCGCGTCTGGAGCTGGTCAAGAAAATCATCGAGGGCGATTCGGTCGATCGCGGTCGTGCGGACGAAGTACTCGGCTACTCGGTCGAAGCACACCACGTGGGTTTGGTGGCCTCGAGCCGCTCTCACTCGAATCACGACGTCCGGTCGGTGATCGATCCGGCCCTTCGTCACTGGGGCGTCGCCTCGGCAGTGCTGGTCATCCCCATCGGGTTGCAGACGATCTGGGCGTGGGGTGCGGTGAACCCGACGCACGGTACACCGACCCAGGGGCCACTTCCCGTCTTCGACGGGACGACCATCGCGATCGGCGAACCGGGTACGGGGCTCGAGGGATTTCGGCGCAGCCATTTGGAAGCGCGCGCCGTCGAGCGTCTTATCAACCTGCGGCGACCCCAGCGGACCGGACTGACCGTCGCCCATTACGAAGTCGGCCTGGAGTCCCTGCTGCTCACCGACCCGCCGGCGGCCGAGGACTTCGTCAAGCGGACGTTGGGTCCACTCGCAGACGATGACCCGCGATCCGCAGACCTACGTGGGACGCTCGGCCGGTACCTCGACATGGATCACAGCCTCAACAGGGTCGCTGCCGTTGAGCATATCTCGAAGAACACGGTGACCTACCGGGTCAATCGCGCACTGTCCTTGAGCGGACACGTGCCCGGCTCACCCACAACCGATCTACGCGCAGCGCTTCGGATAGACAGCTGGTTGAGAGGTCACACAACGGAGCCCTGACAGATGTCGTCGAGACCAGACGGTTTTGGGCTGCGACCCAAATCGCCGCGGCGCCTCTGTTCTGTGTACCAGTGCTTAATACGACGCCAACCGATGTACTTGTGTCACGCGCCACATACTGGGTTACGGCGAACCGAGAGATGGTTCGGGCGACCCGGCCCATTGTGATTGCAGCACAGCATTTTTCACTCATCTGCGCACGAGGCTGAGCGCCGAACCTCGACCTGCCCGTCACCAGCAGTGATCCCCCAAACCGGCACATCAGACAGAGAGATGACCATGACGACCACCACCCCCGAACTCGAGACGACGCGCACCCTTCTCGAAGCCGCTGACACGGATATCTCAGCGTTCTTCGCCCTCTTCTCCACCGACTGTGCTTTTCGTATGGGAAACAACGACGTGGTGACGGGCCGGGAGAACATCCAGGCCTGGGTCGCGACGTACCTGCGATCCGTCGCTGGTATGCGCCACGTGATCCTCGAGGAGTTCACATCCGGGAACATCACCGCGCTCCGGGTGGAGGTCACCTACACGATGCAGAACGGTGAGGAGTTCACCCTTCCCGCGGTCACCCGCACCAGGGTCGAGAACGGTGCAATCACGGAATACCTCATCTTCATGGATGTCAGCCCGGTGGTTGCCGCGACGTCGGGCCAGGCCATCCACCCGGGGTGAGCCGAGCGCCAACCCGCGCAACCCATTCGCGACTTCTCGACGACGAGAGAGTTCTCCTTTGCGACGCACTGTAAGTTCCAGATTGTCCGGTGGTTCCACGCTGTGCGCGTCTCTGTGCGCCTCAGCGCTTCTAGCGGTTGCCGCCAGTGGCTGCTCGAGTTCAGACCCGACGCCGTCGGCTCAACCCGCCGACAAACCGAACATCCTCATGGTCCTGCTCGACGACCTTGGTTACACCGACCTCGGTCCCTACGGCGGTGATGCAGCGACCCCCAACATCGACTCCCTTGCCCGGGAATCGCTGCAATTCACGAATTTTCACGCCTACCCCGTCTGCGCGCCCACCCGGGCCGCATTGATGACGGGCCAGGACCCCCACCGGGTCGGGCTGGGTTCGATGGAGGGGTTCACCGCGCCCGGCGTACCGACGACAACTCCGGGATACAAGGGAACGCTGGAAGGCGAGTACACCGGTGTGGCCGAGGTCCTCGCAGGAGCCGACTACTCGACTTTCCAGGTCGGCAAGTGGCACCTCGGCGAGGAGCCCGGGCAGACTCCTCGAGACCTCGGTTTCGAGCAGAATTTCACCATGTACGACGGGGCCGCTTCGCACTACGCCGACAAGTTGCGGCACGCTCCCCGCGATGTACCACCGGTGGACACGGTTGCCTATGAACGCAACGGAGAGCCCATCGAAGAGTTGCCCGACGACTTCTACTCCACCCACGCGTAGACCGATGAGTTGCTGCGCATGATCGACCAGAACGAGGAGACGGACAAGCCGTTCTTCGGATATCTGGCCTACACCGCGGTCCACGATCCCCTCCACGTGCCGGACGAGGCGCTGATTCAGAAGTATCTCAACGAGTATCTGGACGACAACGACTTCCAAGCGATGCGTACCGAACGCATCAACCGACTCGCCGACCGGGGCCTCATCAGTAAAGACGTCGCCACGCGTTGGCCGGCACAGACACCCGAATGGGACAGTCTGGATCAGGGGCAACGCCGCGACCTCGCCTATCGAATGGCCGTGTACGCAGCCATGATCGACGACGTCGATCAGCAGATCGGCCGACTGACGGATCGTCTGCGCGAGACCGGGGAATACGACAACACGCTGATCCTCCTGACCAGCGACAACGGCGCCGCCAGCGCGTCGCGAACCGTCTAGACCGCCAAACCGGGTGCCGCAGAATGGCAGGACGAGCACTATCAGCGCACCGGCGACGTCGAATCGTACGGTGCGCCAGGGTCGTACCCGACTCTCGGACTACCGAACGCGCAAGTGTCCTCTGGTCCATATTTCCATTCCAAGACAACCGTTTTCGAAGGCGGTACGCGCGTGCCGACCCTCGTGAAGACGCCAGGTGACAGTGGTTCGTCGTCGGGTCCCCGCGTGATAGACACCTACACGCATGTGGTGGATCTGTACCCGACCTTCACCGACTACGCGGGCACGGAAACGGTTGCCGGTGAGCCGCTTCTCGGGGGCTCGGCCAAGCCGCTGCTCGACGGGACGTCGGACAGTGTCGGCACCGACGAGTTCGGTATGGAGCTTTTCGGGCATCGGGTCTACCGCGAGGGCGACTGGAAGCTCGTCTACGCACCAGCGGTGGCCGGCGGGACAGGTCGCTACGCGCTCTACGACCTCGCCGCCGACCCCGGTGAGACCGCTGACGTGTCGACCCAGAACCCCGAGGTCGTCCAACGACTCTCGACCAAGTGGGATCAGTACGCGCGCGAGAACGGCGTGGTGCCGGCCCCCTTCGAAGCAGTCGAGGCGGCAGCCCCGCGGATCGCATCCCTGATGTACTCCATCGACTGGACGAACTAGGGACGCCGGCATGAGCGGTGACAGCACACAATCACCTTTACGTTGGAGTACGTCCGGGGCAGTCGCCTTGGACGCTCGTCCGCGGTTCGGGGCGTGACTCGACAATCACCTGTTGTCGCTGGTGGCTTGGCGTGGAAGGTCACCCCGGACCGTGACGGGTCGTTTCGGCCGCTGATTGAGATGTGTTCGCGAGCTTGTCGCTGTGTAAAGGTGTGCCGGCGAAACCACCCTGACGAGCCAGACGCATACGGAAGGGGCAGTATGGACGAAATCGTCTGGGTAGGAATCGATGTCGGTCGACATGCGCACCACGCCGCCGCGGTCGATGAGGCGGGAACGGTGCTGTGGTCTCGGCGGCTTCCCAACGATCAGCTGGCGATCGAAGCGCTCGTAGACCGGGTCGCCGACATGAAATTGGTGGTGTGGGCGATCGACATGACCGCACCGGAGTCCGCGCTGCTGCGGCATGTGCTGGCTGCGCGGCGCCAGGAGATCCGCTATGTGCCCGGCCGGGTCGTGCACAGCATGACTGGCGCTTTTGCGGGTGAGGGCAAGACCGATGCCCGCGATGCGGTCGTGATCGCCCAGACAGCCCGCCTACGTGGCGACCTCTCGGCGATTACCGCGCCCGACGACGTCGCGATCGAACTCGACCTGCTGACCGGACACCGCAACGACTTGGTCGCTGAACGCACACGAGGCATCAACCGCCTGCGCGGCCTGTTGACCCGCATCTTCCCTGCACTGGAGCGGTGTTTCGACTACTCAACACTGACCGGTCTGGCGTTCCTCACCCGCTTCGCCACGCCATCTGCGATCGCTGCGCTCTCCGACGACGAGATCTACGAACACCTCCGCGGGCACGGCGTCCGCCGACCGACCATTCCGAAGATGATCAACAAGGCGCGCGCCGCGGCAGCCTCGCAGACTATAGCTCTGCCTGGCGAGGCGACCACGGCCCTGCTCGTGCAGCAGGCGGCGGCCTCCCTGATGGCGCTTACACGCCAGATCGCCGAGCTGGACAAACAGATCACCGAGGTATTTCGCCGCCACCGTCACGCACGGATTCTCGAATCCGTTCCAGGTATCGGCACCCGAAGCGGCGCCGAGCTCGTTGCGATCACCGGCGGCGACCTCACTTCGTTCGGATCGGCCGCTAAACTCGCCGCCTACGCCGGTCTTGCTCCAGTGCCCCATGATTCAGGCAACCGTCGCGGCACCTTACGCAGGCCACAGCGCTACCACCGCGGACTACGCAAGGTGTTCAATATGGCCGCGCTCAACAGCTCTCAACGCGACGGCCCGTCCCGCGAGTTCTACCAGCGAAAGCGGCGCGAGAAGCGCTCTCACGTCCACGCGCTCATTGCACTCGCCCGACGCCTCGTCGATGTCGTGTGGGCGCTGATTCGCGACACACGAGAATGGGCCGCAGAACCTGCTTTTTCAGCGTCGGAAAGGTCTGCGTCGGCCGCTGCGTGAGATGGTCTCTATTGGGCGATCAGGTCTCGCATGACTTTACTGCCCGTGGGCAGAGGGAGACTGCTCTCCTTCAGGCCCCGCGGGGGTTGCGGGATAAACATCAGGCGGCGGCATGGGTAGGTCAGTGTGCTGAGGGCGGTAGCGGGTTCAGCCTGTCGCTGTGGTCAAGCCCCGAGTAGTGGTGTAACTCGTTTCTGATCCTTCGGGGGTCAGGCGGGTAGTTGCATCAGTGGATCGGTGGTCGCCTCCGTCGGTGTTGGGGTGTCGGTGGTCAGGGTAAGTCGGCAGCGGCTGAGGACTTCGAGTCCGAGGTAGCGGCGGCCTTCGGCCCATTCGTCGGTCTGTTCGGCCAGGACGGCGCCGATGAGGCGGATGATGGCGTCGCGGTTGGGGAAGATGCCCACAACGTCGGTGCGGCGGCGGATCTCGCGGTTGAGCCGTTCGGTGGGGTTGTTAGACCAGATCTGGCGCCACACGTCGTCGGGGAACCCGGTGAAGGCGAGCAGGTCCTCGCGGGCGTCGCCGAGGTGGTCGGCGACCTCGGGCAATCGGCCGTCGGTGTATTCGAGGAGCCGGTCGAACTGCTCGTGCACCGCGGTGGCGGTGGGCTGGTCATACACGCTGTGCAGCATCGCTTTTACCGCCGGCCACATGGACTTGGGGCACACTGCCATGAGGTTGGCGGCGTAGTGGGTGCGGCAGCGCTGCCATACCGCGCCGGGCAGGTTCGCTGCGATCGCCTCGATGAGCCCGGCATGAGCATCGGAGGTCACCAAGCGCACCCCGCCCAGGCCGCGGGCCACCAGGTCGGCGAAGAAGGTGTTCCACGATGCCTTGGTCTCACTGGTGGCCACCTGCATGCCCAACACCTCGCGGTGGCCGTCGCCATTGACGCCGGTCGCCAGCAGCACGACGGCCTTGACGACCTGCTTGTTCTCACGAACTTTGATCGTCAACGCATCGGCGGTGACGAAGGTGAACGGTCCGGCTTCGTCGAGGCGGCGGTGCCGGAATGCGGCGACCTGCTCGTCGAGGTCTTCGGCCATGCGTGAGACCTGCGACTTCGACAGTGAGTCGATGCCGAGTGTCTTGACCAGTTTGTCCATCCGGCGGGTCGATACACCGGCCAGGTAGCAGTCGGCCACGACGGTGATCAGCGCTGACTCGGCCCGCTTGCGACGTTCGAGGAGCCACTCGGGAAAGTAGCTGCCCGAGCGTAGCTTCGGAATGGCGACGTCGACGGTGCCGACCCGGGTGTCGAGGGGGCGGTGACGGTAGCCGTTGCGGCGGTTGGTGCGTTCGGAAGATCGTGCGTTCCATTCGGCACCGCACACGGCGTCGGCATCCGCCGAGAGCAGGGCGTTGATCATAGTCTGTAGCAGTTCGCGCATCAGATCCGGCGACGCGTCTGCGAGGGCTTGGCCGAGTAGGCCGGCAGGGTCGACAATATGGGGTGCGGTCATCGCGATGACTCCTCGAGGATTCTGTGGAAGGTTGACTCGAAGGATCACGCGGTGGCCGCTTTGCATCGGTCAACAACACAGCGTCAGACACGATCTCGGCCA
Organism: Gordonia rubripertincta; assembly: GCF_038024875.1. Lineage (NCBI taxonomy): Bacteria > Bacillati > Actinomycetota > Actinomycetes > Mycobacteriales > Gordoniaceae > Gordonia > Gordonia rubripertincta. Next base: position 3,452,916 of record NZ_CP136136.1, on the reverse strand, counting down.
CCGAGTTACACCACTCTATGGGGCACTACTGTCGCTGTGAGACATGACCTGATGGTCGGGACTGATCTGCCACGACTCCAGATCAGGAGCGACGATCAAATCGTCGATACACCTGGCGGAACCACCAACATAGATGCAGTCGAAATCGAAATGTGCCGCTACGAACCAGGCGCGATCCGCAGGCCACCATAGGTGAGCGAGCAAACCGTGGAAGTTGTCGCCGGCGCGACTGATAGGGCCACCCAGCATGTAGTACCGAAAGCCGTCGCTTCCCAGCGCTATCCGCGGAACCGTGGGATCGATTTCACTGAAGGCGGTGTTGCCTTCCCAGAATCCGTAGAAGCAGGTCTCTGGCGTCTTGGTATGGCCCGCAAGCAACCTGGCAAGAGTAGAAACGTGCCTCGACGCGAGCTCGTCGCTCACGTTGTTCTGGCGGGGGCCGTAGGTCCAGAACATGCGGCTCGGCGAGGTGTACGCGCTGATCGCCGCGAACTGCATACCTGCGTGAGCAATCCCGCCAGATGCGCGTGCGACATCTGCCCACCGAACTGGGGTGACGGAACGGTTCGCGTTCTCGATCTCTGCCGGGTTCAGGACCCGCGCGTACTGGTCGAAACCCGCAGGTACCAGAGAACGCACCTCTGTGGGGTTCGCGTCGCCGAGTCCCCTCCTGATCCACTGTGCTGGCTCAAGGTCGCGAAGGAGGTCGCGGTCATCCCACTCACCACTCATCGTTCGAGGATCACATGACACATGTGATCGGACCACCCCCGGTCCTTCGGCGCCTTTCGACACGAGCGATCTACTCGGGCCTGCGTGCGGGCAGCGGGATGAATTGCCACTGATGAACGTAAGGCCTGCGAGTCATAGTTCTTTGACTGAGACTGCCCGAAATTCGTACCCGTCCTGCCAGGCGTGTTCGTAGGTGAACTCGACGGCTTGTCCCGGATGCAGTCGACGGAAACCGGTGCCGACAACTGCCGAATAGTGCGTCCAGACACCACCTGGGATAGAAGGAGAATCGAGTACTCCCCAGCCTTCGTCATCGAACCATTGCTGCACCGTGCCCATAGTGGAGGGTACGTCGGGAGGGGGACAGTCGATGGCCGCGACCACCGCTTTTTGGAGATCTTGTCGCATGAGCGTTAAACCGTCGGGGCCGGGCTCGCCGACGCTGATCCACAAACTGGTGGAGAATGCCCGAGTCGAATGCAGTGGCGGTGCAGTGGTTGTCGTAGCCCGCGGCCACGCGTCGGCTACCAGATAACGCATCCCCTTGATCGGTTCGACAGCTTCTGTCCACTCGAACTCGACTTCGGTACCCGGCCGCAAACCCATCGACGGTGTGGGTTGGCTCAAATCGGCCACAGCTTCAACTCGCAGCGATTGTTCCGTCGCATATGCCCCACCCGGACAGTCCTGCGAGTCGAAGACACCCCAGTCGTCACCGAACCGCCACTCTCGAACAACCCCGGTCGATGACATGACGCAACGGTAACCGCTAGGAGCCGTTCTACGGTCCCTCATTTCGCAAGCTCGATCGCGTCTGAGTCTCACCATAAGCGCGCCGTTGCATTTCCGCATTGAGATCCATGCTGCGCGCCGTCCTCGGCCGTTCCCGCGCGAGGATCGTCGTCAGCCGTCGCCACCGCGTCGAAGAGCACACCACAGCAAGCACGTTCGCGGATACGTCTCGTCGACATCGGAGCGGGCCGCTTCGCCATGGGTGACCACTTCGCGGAGGGATACCCTCAGGACGGCGAGCGGCCTGTCCACCGGGTCGACCTCCCGGCCTTTCGCCTCGCGGCGACGCCAGTGACGAATGCGCAGTTCGCGACGTTCGTCAAGGAGACCGGTCACGTGACCACCGCTGAGCAGTTCGGAGTGTCAGCCGTGTTCCACCTCGCGTTCGTCGGTGACCGTGCAGCGATCCTCCACCGGGCGGAACAGACACCCTGGTGGCTGGCGGTGAAAGGCGCCGACTGGAAACACCCGGATGGACCCGGCTCAAACATCTCCGACCGACAGCACCACCCGGTCGTGCACGTGTCATGGACCGATGCGACGGCCTACTGCGACTGGGCGGGCAACCGCCTTCCGACCGAGGCCGAGTGGGAGTACGCCGCGCGCGGTGGCGGCGCCGGGCATCGATACTCCTGGGGAGATGAGCTCACACCCCGCCAGCAGTGGAGATGCAACATCTGGCAGGGTGAATCGCCCCGGGTTTGCTGGAGGCTCGGTTAGTTGGTTCCAGCAACGGCCGGGACCGGGTTCTCACGGTAGCTGGTGACCGTGTGGGTGGACCAGTAGCTGGCCTCGTACTCGACGGGCGGGACGTATCCGATCTCGCCGTGCAGACGGCGATGATTGAACCAATCTATGTACTCGGCGACGGCGATCTCGACCTCGCCGACACCGCCCCAACTACCTCGCGGACGCATGACTGGGTTACGAATACACTCGGCCTTGAACAACGAGTTGAATGCCTCGGCCATCGCATTGTCGTACGAATCACCCTTGGAGCCAACGGAAGTCACCGCATCAGCGTCGGCGAGACGTTCGGTGTAGCGGATGGCCCGGTACTGCACTCCGCGGTCGGAGTGGTGGATCAGCCCGGCCACATCCTGGCCGGCACGCGAGCGCGCCCACAACCCCATGTCCAGGGCGTCAAGAGCGAGGTCGGTGTGCATGGTGGTCGAGACCTGCCAGCCCACGACCATCCTCGAGAAGACGTCGAGGATGAACGCGGCGTACACCCACCCCGAATGCGTACGGATGTAGGTCAGGTCCGCCACCCACAGCGCGTTGGGCGCCGCCGCGGTGAACTGCCGTTCGACACGATCTGCCGGCTGTGGCGTTTCGGCCCCCTCGCTGCAAGTGGTCTTCCGCGTCTTCAATCGCGTTATCCCCTGCAGCCCATCAGCTTTCATCAACCGTTCAACAGTGCACCGGGCCACGCCGATACCCTTCCTGCGCAGTTCGGCATGAACTTTGCGGGCACCGTAGACGCCGAAATTGTCGGCATGTACGGTGCGGATCTCACCGAGGATCTCACGGTCACGGACCACACGTGGCGCCTCGACTCGTCGACAACTCAGATGGGCTCGTACCGTGGACGGAGCGATCTGGGCAGCCGTATCTCTCAGGGCCACACAGATCGGATCGACTGGCGTGTTCGCCGCGATGCGTGGCGACGAACTCCACGATCAACGCTGTGGGCGGTCGATCTCCGCCGCAAAGAAAGCCGATGCCTGCTTCAAGATCGTGTTCGCGCGCCGCAGCTCACGGTTCTCCCGTTCCAGCTGCGCGATCCGCTCAGCCTCGCTGGTCGTGGTACCTGGTCGTACGCCGCCATCGATCTCGGCCTGCTTAACCCAGGTGCGAAGCGCCTCAGGGTGCACACCGAGTTGATCGCCGATCCGTTTGAGCGCTCCTGGCCGCGTGGCCGGGTCCCGACGGGCCTCCACCGCCATCCGCGTCGCCCGCTCCTTCAGCTCAACGCTGTACTTCCGTGGTGCTGCCATGCTCTCCATCCTTCACAGGTTCGAGAGCCTCCGACAAACCCGGGGCTATTCAAACCCGGGGCTATTCAATAGCCAGTCACTGGCCCTTCGAGCAATGGGGACGATTCCTGCCCGAATACACCACCGCCGCCAGCATCCTCGACCGGCTACTGCACCACGCCACCATCGTCATCACCGACGGCGACTCCTACCGCATGACACACCGAACGGAGGTACCACCCACCTAGAACATCCCGCACAGGGTGGGGACTTTTACCTGGCCACCAGCGGGGACATCAAACTGGCCGTTGACAACATGGGCGGGTGGGTCGGCGGACAGGCACGCTACGTCATGGTTCCTTATGCAGACTGGAACCTGCTCAAGTTCCCCAACAGGGAACAGGCGCCCGAAAAGATCTTGGACCTCACAATGCTGTCGGACATCCTTCCCACTGGATTTCATGGCTGCGTCACGGCCGGCGTCGGTGTGGGATCGACGGTTTACGTCGCCGGGGCCGGTCCGGTGGGCCTTGCGGCCGCGGCGGGCGCACAGCTACTGGGTGCCGCAGTGGTCATTGTGGGAGACCTCAATAGGGACCGGTTGGCGCAAGCGAAATCGTTCGGGTGCGAGACAGTCGACGTCTCCCTCGGCGACCCCCGAGATCAAATCGAGCAGCTCCTCGGGGTACCCGAGGTCGATTGCGGGGTCGACGCCGTAGGTTTCGAGGCACGGGGCCATGGAGACAGCACCTCCTCCGAAGCACCCGCCACCGTGTTGAACTCGCTCATGGAGTTGACAGCGGCGGGCGGATCCATCGGAATACCGGGTCTTTACGTCACCGGCGACCCGGGAGGGGTCGACGCATCGGCGAAACGAGGCGCGCTGTCACTCAGCCTGGGGACAGGATGGGCGAAATCCCTGTCGCTCGCTACCGGCCAGTGTCCTGTCATGCAGTATCACCGGCCATTAATGAATGCGATTCTTCACGATCGTATCGAGATCGCTAAAGCGGTCAACGCCCAAGTAATACCGCTCGAACAGGCTCCTCGCGGGTACTCGGAGTTCGACACCGGAGCGGCGACAAAGTTCGTCCTCGACCCTAACGAGATGATAGGCAACCCCTAATCGCTCACGCGGCGCCGGTTGAGCGCACATCGTCGACCGCGCCGCGACCTGGGCGTACATGGTCACGGCAGCGCATTCGTGACGGCACTCATTTCGTAGTCGTTCGCCTCCGAGATTCGCAACACTCGTGCCATGAAGTAGGTGCAGGCGTCGTGTTCATCCAGATACAGCGCCGACAGCAGCCCTGCACCCCAGCCACAGTCCACCATCAACGCAGGCGCGCATGGCCCCCCGGCCCCCAAGTCCGACAACACTGTGCCGCGTCTGAGGTGACGTCACGGGTTTACCGCCCATGCGGCGACGTGTCGGCGAATCAAGGGCTGAATGCTCTTCGAACGGCGCCGGCGAATGGCTCGCAGTCGGATGCACAACGAGTTCTACACGATTCCCTCGGTCGGGTGGGTTCGATATGTATGGCTCCCGGGTGCAAGCCGAGCTACCAGACGCAAGTTGTCGATGAATTGTGTCTGGGCAGTTTCCGTGAGTGGCTCGATGAGTTTTGCCTGCACGCCGCTGACTGCGGGTTCGATGAACCGCAGCGCTGTGATCGCGGGCTCCGCAAGCCGGACAGGCCGGCTGCGTTTGTCGACCACATCGGCGACAGGAACGATCCAGCCTCGCGCTGTCAGCCTCCGCACTATGTCAAGCGTGGTCGACGAGTCCAGAGATGCGAGTGTCGCGATCTCTGTATGAGTCGCGACTTTGCGTTCAGCGATTGCCCACAAGACCGCGTACTGGGGCCCGGTCACGTCTGGCACCATGGTCGCCCATTGTCCGGTGTGGAACTGTTGGGCCCTGCGCAACAGATAGCCCGGTGTGTACGCCAGCCGCAGGCCGTGCACGGAGTCCGTCTGATCCTGCACGGGAAGATCGTTGATCCGGGCCACGGCGCCGAGCTGCTCGACGAATAGATGACGTTCCCCTGCCGGCAGAGGAGACAGCAAGTGTGTCTGAACGTCCCTGGCCGCACGTGAGATCGCGGGGAAGTCCGCGCTCGCACGATCGGTCAGACGCAGGAGACGGCGTCGGCGGTCTGCGTCGTCTTGTGCGCGCTCCAGCCATCCATTCTTGACCAAACGACCGACCACACCCGCTGCAGTAGCCTTATCTAGCGACGCCAGCACGCCAGCGGTCTTCTGATCGATGTTGTCCCAACCGTTTACGACCACGAGGACCGCGTACTGCGGACCCGTCACGCACGGCACCAACACGGCCCACGAATCGGTGTGTACCTGTTGTGCCCTACGAAGTAGGTGTCCAGGCGCTCCGAGCGGGCTGATCATCGAACTGCTGTCCACTCCGCCCCTTTTTCGTCGAGTTCTCGCGTTGATCGTTAGTACACATAGAACACCGACGGTAGATCAACCGCAAGCCGACTTTGCCTGCCCACTTGTAATTGGTTCGTATACGTACTACCGTGTGAGTCACGCCACAGCCTAGTGGTTGTGCATGATCAAGATTGCGAGTACAGCGATGCGCTATCACGCGGACAATCCCCATCTAGATGGGTTTTACGCCGACATCGACGAGCTGCACCTACAGCCCCTGTGGGAAATGCGGGGACTATTGACCCCAAATCCCAAAGTGAGTGCCGTACCCCACGTATGGGGATCCGCCGAGCTGAGGAAGGCGGCGGAGCGCTCGGGCCAGCTGGTGCCTATCGACCGCGGCGGCGACCGTCGGGTGCTGGCGCTGTCCAACCCTGGCCTCGGCGGTAAACCGTTCATTTCATCGACTCTGTGGGCTGCCGTCCAGTTTCTGCAGCCAGGCGAACTGGCACCCGCCCATCGACATACGCCGTCGGCCCTGCGATTCGTGCTCGACGGCGGCGGGGTTTACACCCTCATCGACGGAGACCCCATCGTCATGGAGCGTGGCGATCTGGTTCTGACTCCGGCCTGGACATTCCACGAACACCACAACCCGAGCGACCAGTCGATGATGTGGCTCGACGTGTTGGACCTGCCCATCGTCGCAGCACTCGACGCCGTGTTCTTCGAAGAAGGGCCAAGCGCCGAAGCCGATCAATCCGTTGCACCGCAGTCGCTCTCCGAGCAGCGGTACGGGCAGGGGCCGGGCCTGGTGCCCACCGGGGTAAGCCAGATTTCGCACGATCGGGCGTTCTCCCCGCTGACCGTCTACCGCTGGGCGGACACCGACGCCGCCCTGAATGCACTCCTGGAAGCCGACGCAAGCGGCCACGCCGAGCTGCGGTTCCGCGACCCCAGCCGCGATCGGGACGTGATGCCCACGCTGAGGTGTGAGATGCGGCGCATCTCGCCCGGTGTTGCCACCCCTGTCGATCGTCAGACCGGAACGCGAGTCTGCGCTGTACTCAACGGGTCGGGCTCGGTGACACTCGGGCGGGAGGTTTACTCCCTGACCGCCGGGGACATCTTCGTGGTGCCGTCGTGGTGCATCCACCAACTGCAAGCCACAACCACCATGGATGTGTTCACCACCAGCGACGCCCCTGTTCTCGAGGCACTCGAGCTGTTCCGCCGCTCCGAGGTGCCGGCATGAAGATCGCCACACAGGCCAACGGCTCGGTCCATGATCATCCACTCGATGTGCTGATAGTCGGCGGCGGGATCGGTGGTCTGGCAACCGCGTTGGCCGTCGCCCGTGCAGGACGTCGCGTTCACCTGGTTGAACAAGCAGCCGAGTTCAGCGAGATCGGGGCCGGACTACAGCTCGGCCCGAACGCGATGCGCGCGTTCGACCAGCTGGGCGTCTACGAGTCGATCGCGGCGAAAGCGGTCTTCCCCGAGCGGGCTCTGATCCGCGACGCCGTCACCGGCGAGCTGCTGACCACGCTGCAGCTCGGTGCGCGATGCGTCAAGCACTTCGGCTACCCGTATGTCGTGGCGCACCGCAGTGACATCCTCGCCGCACTCCTCGAGGCGTGTCGCGCCGAACCACGCATCACCCTCGAGAACAACCGCACCGTGGTGAGTGCCGACGACACCGGCGACGAAGCGCGCGTGCAGTTCACCGACGGTGCCATCTACCGGGCAGCAACGCTGATCGGCGCCGACGGCATCAAATCACGAGTGCGCCGCATATTCGACACCACCGAACCGACATTCAGCGGCCAGATCGCCTACCGCGGAGCGATCGACATCGCCGACGTTCCCGGCGATGTCAGTGGCGACGAAGTACTGCTGTGGATCGGGCCGAGAGTGCACCTCATCCAGTACCCGGTCCGGAGCGGCACCATGTACAACCAGGTCGCCGTCTACGACCGTCCCGCCGGGCAGACTGAACCCATCGGTCATCTCGACGAGTTCGACGCCGCATTCGCGATCACATGCCCCGAAGTCCAACGCGCCGCCCAGCAAATCGACAAAACCCGATACTGGCCGGTCTGCGACCGCACCCCACTGCACACCTGGTCCGGCCAACATGCGGTGTTGATCGGCGACGCCGCGCACGCCATGCTGCAGTACCTGGGCCAAGGCGCATGCCAAGCCCTCGAAGACGCATTGGCACTCGGCGACGCTCTCGGCGAGCACCACGACGAACCACAGGTCGCATTCAAGAAATACGAGATCGCACGGGTCGAACGGGCGACACGGTGCCAAGAAGTAGCCCGCCCCTGGGGCGCACTGTGGCACACCAACGACCCGACGCTCCTCGCACTTCGCAATCGAGTCTTCCGACTACGGGCCGCCGACGACTACAGCGACGTGGAGTGGCTGTACGCCGATCCCACCGCGACTTCCGACACAGCACCTACATCCACCCTCAAGGACCCCCTGTGAAATACACCAGTTTCCGTTCGACTTCCGGCTACGAATCGGTCGGCGCGCTCGTCGACAACGACACACGAATCATGGACGTCGGCTCCCGACTACCTGCATCAACTGCTGGCCTGAGCCCGATGCGCAGGCTCCTCGAACACCACGGTGCGACACTCCCGACATCTGCGGAAGAGTTCCTCGGGCTCCCCGGTTTCGACGCCGCAACCGTGGAGATCCTGCCCCTGGTTCCCGACCCCGGAAAAATCATTGCCGCGCCGGTCAACTATTTCGACCACAAAGCGGAAATGAACGAGGATGCCCATATCGACGCTCTCGGCGTCTTCCTCAAAGCACCCACCTCGGTACTCGCGGCAGGCCGAACCGTCGAATTGCCCTACACGGACCGCCGATTCGATCAGGAAGGTGAGCTCGCCTTCGTCATCGGCACCACCGCCCGCAACGTCACTGCCTCCGAGGCTCCCAACTACATCGCCGGTTACACATGCCTACTGGACATGACGATGCGGGGAGGCGAAGATCGGTCAACCCGCAAGTCCTTCGACACCTTCACTCCCGTCGGCCCATTCCTGGTCACTCCCGACGAAGCCGGCGACCTATCCACCATGCGCCTGCAAACACGCGTCAACGGTGAACTTCGCCAGGACGCGGACATCTCCGCCCTGATCTGGGGAGTTGCCGACCTGCTGGCCTACGCCTCCTCGGTGATGACCCTGCACCCCGGAGACATCCTCACCACCGGCACGCCCGCCGGTATCGGTCAGATCCACGATGGAGACACCATCTCTGTCGAAATCACCCGCTTGGGCACACTCGAAGTGGCCGTGAGCGCCAAGACAGCGGTCGCTTGTCCCACCAAGGGCGCCAACCGAGGCCCCAAACCACCCGAGACCGTCACGCCAGTGGCGCGACGCTGACCTTCGGCCCAACACGTCCAGGAGTACCTGATGGCGCGCACAAAACCACGTAAGTGGATCGCCGACGAGATCGCCACACTCGATCCGCACACCGACTACGAACGAATCTGGTCGCTGTCGAGCACCTACTACGTCAATGACTTCCTCATGGACTGGGTGTATGCAATCACTTTCCCACGATTCCTCGTGACCCTCCGCGGCGCGGATGCTGTACTGCGCGACGGAAAAGGAAAGATCTACACCAACCCCAACAAGCGTATGGACGACACCAGCCGCCACATGCTCGTGTGGTGGGAAAACGGCCCAGAACACCCCGCAACGCAACGATCGGTCAAGTCGCTCAACAAGCTTCACCGGTACTGGGCCAAGCAGTATCCAGGACGGTTCGGCTTCAACGAAGACTACGTCTACACCCTGTGCTACGAAGCAGCGATGATGCACCGGCTGCGGTTGAGCCTGGGCATGAGCGGATTTGACGAAAAAGTCCAGATCGCGGCATGGGAGTTCTGGTCCAGAATGGCCGCACTCTTCACCAACATCGCCGACGAAGGCGACCAACCACTTGAGGGGTTCCCCGCCGACTTCGCGGGAATCAACGCCTATATGGATTGGTATGAGTCCCTGCAGTGGCCCGAAAACCCGCTGGGACCCGAAGTCGCCGATGTCATCCTGCGTCCGTTCGCCGAGCGGTACTTTCCCCGATGGTTGCACCCCTTGGCCTACGCGCTCGTCACCTCGTTCTACCCCGATTTCGTGTTCACTGTGCACGGCATCAAACGGCCACACCGAATCGTCCGGGCCGTGATGAGAGGCGCCATCCGGATCGGGCTCACCGCGAGCGAACGGATCGCCGCCGATCCCGAACAATCTCTGCCCGAGCTCCATCGCGCGCGCAAGGCCAAACCGACTCGATCGGTGGCCTCAACCCACAGCAACACCACTGACGTCGGATCGGACGGCGCGCGCTGCCCATTTCGAGGAACCGAGGCGCCTGCGGCTGAGCGCACCGAGCCATCCGCCGACGTGTTCACCGAAACCGAGAGAGCCATCGCCGACGCCTGACATCAAGCCCCGACCGCCATGCCCACCACCGACTCCAGCGAAGGACTAATCATGACCACCGACCACCACTCCCTATTCATCGGCGGCACCTGGACTGAGCCTCAATCCGACAGCCGCATCACTGTCTATTCGGCATCGACCGAAGCCGTTATCGGATCGGTCCCCGAAGCTGGCAAGGCCGACATCGACGCAGCCGTCACCGCGGCCAGACGGGCATTCGACGAGGCCGGTGGCTGGGCCGAATGGGAGCCCGCACGTCGTGCCGACGTCCTCGACCGCCTCGCCGACGAGTACGACAACCGGGCCGAGGACATCTTCCGCGCAGTCTCTCAGCAGAACGGCATGCCCATCGCGATCGCACGCCAGCTGGAAGTTCTACCTTCGGTGCTGTTTCGCTACTACGCCGGCCTCGTACGCAAACAACCCCTCGAGGAAGTACGAGACGGCATGCTCTCGAAAACCGTCACAGTTCGACGCAGTCCGGTCGGTGTCGTCGCCGCGATCGTTCCCTGGAACGTCCCGCAAACCCTCACCGCCACCAAGCTCGCACCCGCACTCGCCGCGGGCTGCACCATCGTGATCAAACCCTCCCCCGAAACCGTGCTCGACGCCTACCTCCTCGCCGAAGCCGCACAGGCCGCCGGCGTCCCGCCCGGCGTGGTGAGCATTGTGCCCGGTGGCCGCGACATCGGGGCGTACCTCGTTTCCCACCCCGGCGTGGACAAGGTGGCCTTCACCGGTTCGACCACGGGTGGTCGAGCCGTCGCAAAGGCCTGTGCCGAACTGTTGCGCCCGGTCTCGTTGGAACTTGGCGGAAAATCGGCCGCGATCATCCTGGACGACGCCGATCTCGACCTGAGCACCGTCGGACAGTCCCTGTTCGCATCCACCCTGGCCAACAACGGACAGGTGTGCTTCCTCGGCACCCGGATCCTCGCCCCCCGCAACCGATACAACGAGGTCGTCGACACCTTCGCCGATCTGATCACCTCAGCACCGGTCGGTGACAGCCTCGACGAGAGCACCCTCATCGGACCGATGGCCAGCAAGAACCAGCGCGATCGCGTCAGCGGCTACATCGACGTCGGCACCGCCCAAGGTGCCCGCGTTGTCGTGGGCGGAGCGGGTACACCGCCCGGCCTCGACCAAGGATGGTTTGTCAAACCGACATTGTTCGCCGACGTCGACAACACGGCCACCATCGCGCGCGAGGAGATCTTCGGCCCAGTCCTGACCGTCATCGCCCATGACGGCGACGCCAACGCCATTCGAATCGCCAACGACTCCGACTACGGCCTAGGCGGCACCGTATGGTCCAGCGACCCCGAGCGGGCCATGGCAGTCGCGGGAGCGGTACAGACCGGCACCATCGGACTCAACGGATACGCCCCCGACCCGGTGGGCCCGTTCGGTGGCGTCAAGTCCAGCGGCATCGGCCGCGAGTTCGGCCCCGAAGGACTCGCCGCCTACCAGCAGCTCAAGTCCATTTACCAGTTCAGCTGATCCCCGACGCTCACCTCGCGACCACAGAAGGTTCAACGATGGCCATCACACACCCCACCCGTGACAAACCCACACGCAAATGGATCGACCGCCGTATCGCCGAGCTCGATCCTGAAGTCGACTACGTCGAGATTGTGCGGCTGACCACGCTCTACCGGGCAAACGCGATGCAGATGGACTGGTTCTATACCGTCGGAACTCCCGCAGCAGGCATCTCCCCGGCGGTCAACGATGCGGTGCTCCGCAACGGCACCGGAAAGTTCCTCACCCAATCGGTTAAACGACGCGATGACTCCGTCGACCATCTGCTGCTGTGGTTTGAGCACGGACCAGATGCAGCCGCCACCAAAAAATCGATCAGCATGGTGAACAAATACCACGCGCACTTCGCTCGCGATTACCCCACAGGGTTTTCCGACCCGGAGGATTACATCTATATCCTCTGCCTCAACGCCACGCTGGTCCACATTGCCTCCACCAGCCTAGGGCTGCGCGGTTTCACACCCCAAACAGCAGCGCGCGGCATACCTGTTCTGGTCCGACATCACTGACCAGTTCACCACTCCCGCTGGCCAGTCGGTCACCGAATTGGCCCAGTTCCCTGCATCGTTCGCCGACATGGTCGCCTACGTCCACGACTATCAACACCGACCGTGGCCTGTTCACGCGCCCAGCAGAGACGGCACACTCGCGGGCGCCGACCGATTTGCCGCCACATGGTTCCCGCGACCGTTGCAGTTCTTCGGCCGCGCACTGATCACTGCCTTCTTTCCCGACGATCTGCGACGCGCCCACGACGTCCCCGCACCACCGAAACCTGTCGCGTGGGCCGCACGGCGGTTCATGAAGACGATGATGCAGCTCAGTGATTCCGTCCTCAGCGATCCAGTTGAGACATACCTCGACAAACGTCGACGCAAGTCCTTGACCGGGGCCCCTGCCAGCGCCGTGGACACTGCAGTACACCGCAGCATCGGCCCAGCAGCTGCCGGATGTCCTCACCTATCTGCCGCGAGACCGTAAACAGCTGAGTCTAGGCCTGACCCGCTGCCCCCACGTTCCGACACCGAACCGCTCGTACTACCCGCCACAGATCCAACAGAACCAACGGTGTCGACATCACCCGTTCGAAGCCGCTCGCCGCATTCCAACAGGATTGCCGGGCAACCACTTTCAAGCTTCACCGCATCCAGACGATCTCTGACGCGGTCAACTCACGCCGTCCCAAGACCCGACGGACCACATCTAGCACGCACAACGAAGTGCACACACCGCTCACCGGAGGTTCCTATGACTGCAATCGTCCCCGGCGTTCCGCTGCCCACCCACCTCAGTCATGTCGCGTCGGTGCTGTCAGACGCGGTGATCGACGACCGAGACGAGGGCGTCTATCGCGCCAACCGCAGAATCTTCACCGACGACGAGATCTTCGAGCTGGAGATGAAGTACATCTTCGAAGGCAACTGGATCTACCTCGCCCACGAAAGCCAACTGGCCAACCCAGGCGACTACTTCACCACCTATATCGGACGCCAGCCCATCGTCATCACCCGCGACACTAGCGGCGAACTACACTGTCTCATCAACGCCTGCGCGCACCGCGGAGCGATGATCTGCCGGCGTAAGACCGACAACCGCTCCACCCTGACGTGCCCGTTCCACGGGTGGACCTTCCGCAACGACGGCACCCTCCTCAAGGTCAAGGACCCTGACGGCGCGGGCTACCCCTCCACCTTCGACGTCGACGGATCGCACAACCTGACCAAGGTCGCCCGGTTCGGAAACTACCGCGGCTTCCTGTTCGGCAGCCTCAACCCCGATGTCGTCGAGCTCGAAGAGCACCTGGGTGACACCACCAAAGTCATCGACATGCTCGTCGACCAGTCGCCTGACGGCCTGGAGGTGCTGCGGGGATCATCCACCTACACTTTCGACGGCAACTGGAAGGTGCAGGCGGAGAACGGCGCCGACGGATATCACGTCACCGCCACACACTGGAACTACGCGGCCACGACCTCGCGTCGCAACACCGGAGAGTCCAAGAACGACACCAAGGCCCTCGACGCCGGAGGCTGGGGCAAGTCCGGCGGCGGCTACTGGTCCTACCCCAACGGGCATCTCTGCCTGTGGACCTGGGCGGCCAACCCCCAAGATCGTCCACTGTGGGAGAAAATGGACGAGCTGAAAGAGCAGTTCGGCGCCGCCAAGGGCGAGTTCATGGTGAAGGGCTCGCGCAACCTGTGCCTGTACCCGAACGTCTATCTGATGGACCAGTTCTCCACACAGATCCGCCACTTCCGCCCCATCACCCCGGACAAGACCGAGGTCACGATCTACTGCATCGCCCCCAAGGGTGAGAGCGACTCCGCTCGCGCACACCGCATCCGCCAGTACGAGGACTTCTTCAACGCATCCGGTATGGCCACCCCCGATGATCTCGAGGAGTTCCGGTCATGCCAGCTCACATTCCAGGCAACCGCAGCGCCCTGGAACGACATGAGCCGGGGCGCTGAGCACTGGCTCACCGGCCCCGACGAGGTCGCCAAATCGCTGGGCATGCCGGGCGTCATCTCTGCCGGCCTCAAGAACGAAGACGAAGGCCTCTACCCCGTACAGCACGGCTACTGGCTCCAGACCATGCGACGAGGTCTCGAAGTTGAGGAATCTGTAGCCAAAAAGGCCTAGCGCATCAGGTTTCGCTGTTGTGCGACACGACCGGCCCGACTGGCCCGACCGATGGAAGTGACCTATGACCACCACCCCATCCACCGCCGGAGTCCACGATTCCGGCGTTGGTACCACACTCATCACGCAGAACATCATCGAACAGTTCCTCTATCGCGAAGCTCGCTACCTCGACGACCGCGAGTTCGAGAAATGGCTTGAGTGTTACGCCGACGACGTCGTCTACTGGATGCCGTCTTGGGACGACAACGATCGCCTGGTGGAAGACCCCCACCGCGACATCTCGCTCATCTACTACGGCAACAAAGGCGGCCTCGAAGACCGGGTGTTTCGGATCCGCACTGAGCGGTCGTCCGCGACATCGATTCCGGAGCCACGCACCAGCCACAACATCAGCAACGTCGAGGTGATCGAGCGGCGCGGGGACATCGTTGACGTTCGTTTCAATTGGCACACCATGTATTTCCGCTACAAGACGGTGGACCCGTATTACGGCACATCGTTCTACACAATCGACTTCTCCGGCGAGCAGCCACTCATCCGGCGTAAGACGATCGTGCTCAAGAACGATTACATCCACCACGTGGTGGACATCTACCACTTCTAAGGGACCCTCATGACTGTCACGACCGGCCGGCGGACCACGACAAGTGGAACGTCGCCCGAACCTACGACCTACCGGGTGGCACTCGGATTCGAGGACGGGGTCACCCGATTCATCTCCTGTCGTGAGGACCAAACGGTTGCCGACGCCTCCTATCGCCAGCGCATCAACATTCCCCTCGACTGCCGGGACGGGGCGTGCGGCACCTGTAAATCCCTGTGCGAGTCCGGAATCTATGACGGCGGCACCTACATCGAGGACGCGCTGTCCAATGCCGAAGCCGCACAGGGTTATGTGCTGCCCTGCTCCATGCAGCCTCGTTCCGACCTCGTGCTCCAGATCCCGGCGACCTCCGACATTGCCAAGACGCAGGCCTCGACCTTCGCTGGCGAACTGACCGAACTCGACCGGTTATCTGCGTCGACCATGCGGATGTCAGTCGACATCCCCAACCGATCAGAACTTGCGTTCCTACCCGGTCAGTACGTCAACATCACGGTGCCCGGTGTCGACAGTCCCGACGGCACCCCCATCACCCGGTCGTACTCGTTCTCCAACGACCCCGACGACGACCGCCTGACCTTTCTGGTGAAGCTCAGCCCCGGTGGAGCGATGTCGACCTACCTCTCCGAGCGCGCCAAAGTCGGTGACGCCATCACCTTCACCGGACCGCACGGCTCATTCTTCCTCCGCGAAGCAGACCGACCCGTGCTGATGCTTGCCGGCGGGACCGGTCTGGCACCGATCATGTCTATGCTGAGGTCGCTGCGCTCCACTCGTAGTGAGCGTGCTGTCCACCTGATCTACGGGGTCACCAATGACGCCGACCTTGTCGCCGTCGACGAAATTGACCGCCTTGCAGCCGACATGCCTCGCTTGAGCTGGGATCATTGCGTAGCAGATCCAGACAGCTCCGCTGCCAACAAGGGCTACGTGACCAGCCTCATGGCCCCCGAACACCTCCACAACGGGGAAGCCGCTGTCTACCTGTGTGGCCCCCCGCCAATGGTCGAGGCCGTCCGAACTCACCTCGCCGATACCGGTGTCGCGCCCATCGGGTTCTACTACGAAAAGTTCGCACTGGCGGCCGCCCCCGCGAGCATCGATGCATCCAACGGTACCGCCGCACCGGTCGAGATTGAGAACCACTCGGATGGTGACAGCACCGGCCCTCTTCGGGGCGACGAACTGTTGCCCTCACCTGACGCCCGGTCGGTCGCCGGCCAACTCATATTCCGCCCGAGTTACGTGAATGCCTGGACTGACACCATTCCGCCGTCACGAACCGACGAGACGAAGCTGCAGGTGGGCAATCAACGAGTGTGGCTGGCCGACACAACGTCCGTGGGTGTGCTTCACGAGGCTGCCACCCTGATCACCGGTTGCACACGATCGATCGCCGGACAAACAATCTTCGACCAGCGCGTACTCAACCCCCTCATCACCACCCGGCCGGATCATCCGGCTCCCGGTGCCCTTGCAAGCCCAGCTGCAGCTGCGACGCAACCGATCGAGTACAAGCCGGTGGTCGGGTCGCAGGGCTATCAGATCGGCGAGGAGCATCCTGCTCTCCACGAGTCCGACGCCCTGTTCGAAGCGCGAGCCGCGCTGGAACTGGGTGCGGTAGAACTCACGCTGGGCAGAATGTCGAGTCAGCAGCTGTCAGGGTATCGACTCCTCGCCGAATCCACTCTGCCGTATGTGGCGGGCGAAGCGTTCGTCGACGCCGAGCAATATACCGAGACCAACGCGGCCTTTCACGACTACCTTTTCGCGCAGACCAAGAACAAGCATCTGCTTGAGGCCTACAGAGCGCTCGGTGTAAAGGGGCGCATGAGCGAGGTTTTGCGCAACGCGACCTGGTGCCATCCCCTATGCGCTCGTGATCATGTCGACATGGTCGAAGCATTCGAGTCACGAGATCGTGACGCGGCTCGCGAGCTGGTCGCAGTACACGCCGACCGGGCGAAGCAGACCATGCGGCGCGCGATGGAAGACGAACTCGCTTCTCAGCGTCCCCGCTTTGTCACGCCAGGGCGTTTCGCCGACAAAGTGGT
Organism: Gordonia rubripertincta; assembly: GCF_038024875.1. NCBI lineage: Bacteria > Bacillati > Actinomycetota > Actinomycetes > Mycobacteriales > Gordoniaceae > Gordonia > Gordonia rubripertincta. Next base: position 3,435,698 of record NZ_CP136136.1, on the reverse strand, counting down.
CGTGGTAACCGGTGCGGCACAAGGCATTGGCGCACAAACGGCACGCCGGATCGCGGCCGAGGGCGGCGCACTCGTTCTCGTCGACCGATCGGAACTGGTTGAAGAACTCCGCGCCGAACTCGGGCCGAAGATCCCCGCGGTAACCGTGACCGCCGATCTCGAGCACTACGAGGGCGCAGAGCATGCTACCCACCGCGCTATCACCGAATACGGACGAATCGACGTGTTGATCAACAACGTCGGTGGCGCTATCAACTTCAAACCGTTCACCGAGTTCTCCAGCACGGAGGTTCGAGCCGAAATCGACCGTTCACTGCTGACCACGCTCTACACTTGCCGCGCAGTCCTACCAGGCATGGTCGGCCAAGGACACGGAGTGATTGTCAACGTCTCCTCCGCCGCTACCCGGGGCATTCACCGAATTCCCTACTCAGCCGCGAAGGGCGGGATCAACGCCCTGACGGCGTCGCTCGCAGTCGAGTACGCCACCAGCGGCATTCGAGTCGTCGCGACCGCTCCAGGAGGTACAGAAGCACCGCCGCGACGCATCACGCGTGGGACCCCCAAAGCACGGACAGACGTCGAACGAGGCTGGTTTCAAGCCCACATCGACCAAACCATCGACTCATCGTTGATGAAGCGTTACGGCACCCTGGACGAGCAGGCATCCGCGATCTGCTTCCTTGCTTCTGACGAAGCAACCTACATCACCGGGACAGTGCTGCCCGTTGCAGGCGGCGACCTCGGCTGACCGAAGACCAACGCTGGCCCAAGACCCCCACCCCTGACGGCGGCCACCTCGACGAGCCCACCCTCAACTTCGTTCACCGCCCTTGAACTGACCCGCCACACCGGGTCACCCACCCCTGCGACCACCGATCGAGGACACAACCCCCACGTCGCCACACGCCGCTACGACCAGGCCGGTCTTTGCTGCAATCACCCATACAACCCTCAAGGACCGCAGGTTGGAACCCTTCACAGACTGCACCGGAATCGCGATACCACTGCGCCGCAGCAGCATCGACACAGAACAGTTCGCCCAAGGCACCACCCCCACCACCGGACCCTGTTCTCCGGCGGTCCCGGCGCGACCGGACGCAGCTACTCCGACTTCCCCACCATCATCGACTCGACCCGCACCCGACTACTGACCTTACCTACCACCACTGTGGTGCACACCGGACACGGCGATGACACCCCAAATCGGTGAGGAGGCCCCGCACCTCAAGGAATCGATCACCCGCGGTCACTAGCGACCGACCCACTGACCCACCCATCCCCATCGAAGCTAGCAACGAACTTCTAGGAGAGCCATGCCGATTCGGCGATCGTCCATCGTTTTGATAGTCCTCGGAGTCATCCTGGTCGTGCTTGCGGCCCTCACCAAATTCGTGGTCGAACCCAGCGTCTCGAAGATGCCGACCTCGCTTGACGTCACCAACACCTTCACCGGTACCGGCACCCTTCTCAATGCTGCTGCAGTGCAGGCCGGAGACATGCAAAATGCCGTTGCCCGAGACGTTCCCGTCTCTGTCGTACGCCACACCTACGTCTCCGACTCCGAAGGCGACACCGCGATCGTCCATGACGACTTCACCGTCAACGCCCCCAACGGGGTGAGCCTGCCCACCAACCACACCTACGCCATCGACCGCACAACCATGGGGGCCGCGGACGCCCCCACCGGTCAGCAAGTCGAAGAGCACGAGGGTCTCACCATCGGACTTCCGATCAACCCCGACGCCGGTGCGGAATACACTCTCTACGACTTCGCGCCCAGTCGACCTTCCCGATGATCAGCAACGGCTCATCAACGGTGGCCGGCCGCGAGGTCCTCAACTACACCGTCACTGCTCGTGGACCACTGAAGGACCCCGCTATCGCCGGAGGCCTGCCCCCGGCCCTGCCCAAGGAGCAGATCGCCCAGATCGCCGCACTTCTTCCCCCGTCGACCCGCGACCAGATCACAGCCGCGCTCCCGAGCCTGCCCAACCCGGTGCCGATCAGCTACACCGCTGATTCCACGCTCGGCCTGTCCGCGGACGCGACGCTCGGCACACCCGTCGACGGCACCCTCAAACAGCAAGTGATCGCCAATATCTCGGTCGATGGTGACGAGGTGGCCCTCATGCCGGTCCTCGCACTGGACACCACGCTCGACGACGAATCAGTCACCGCCGCCGCCGATACAGCATCATCGACATCGATGCTGCTCAGTCTGATCAGCCTGTGGATTCCATGGGCGCTCCTCCTCGTAGGACTCGCCCTGATCGTCTGGGGCGCACTGCGCCGCAAACCGGCCGCGCCCACCGCCGGCGAGACGGCACCCACCGATGCTGACTCGCCAGTGTCGAGCTGAAGCCCCGACTGGCGGGGCTGAGGACACCCAGTCACTCGGCCCCGCCTACGTCGCGATGAAAGGACCCATGATCGTGACCACCGACGACCACACCGCCATGGTTGAGCTGGGGATGCGATGGTTGCCCTTCGGCGGCCCACCTCCCGAGCAGATCATGGTGACCTACGGGATCACCGCAGACGCCTTCTACCAACGCATCCTCGACTACCGAGGAGCGACAGCCGTACCACCGGAGCTGTCTGCCTTCGCGCGGTCGCAACTGCGTCCTCGCGCTTCCCGTCGTACCGCCTGACACCTACCGGAGATCACTCACACCGTGCCCACCCCAGCCCCACGTCGCGACATCAACGAACACGACCTAGTCGTCTCGTCCGAGAAGACCCACGCCGCCGGTGTCAAAGCCGTGCTGGTGTCGCCGCAACGCGGTATGCGCGATCACTCTTCCGGGCGTCCGGGTGTTGGTTGATCGCTTCGACGATGGCGAGAATCTCGGGATGCTCTGTCCACAGTTTTTGGCCGGTCGCGCTAAAGCGATGCCACCGCACGAGGTAGAAGGCCCAGCCTCGTAGCAGATCGATCCCAGCCCAATCAGGAACTCGATGATCGCGCTCATAAGCTGTGATCAGCACCTGCAGGACTTCGAGCAACTGGTTCGAGTCAGTAGCGAGTCGCTTATAAGCGTTGTAGCGCAGCGCCCACTTGATCAACTGCATCTCATACTCGGCATCCACGGGCCGATCCTTCCACTAAGGGGTTTACACAGGACACCGCCGCGGCGGCAGCAGGGCCGGGACCAACGGCCCCGGCCCGGCATCTGGTCTAACCGCGAATCACAACCTCAATGGCCCCGACATCGACTCCGTAGGTTTCCGCGAGCCCGGCCTTTGCCTCCTGGATGGTCAGTGCATGTGGTGCGGTCGCCGCGGACGTTGGAGCAACGGTGTTGCTTTGCGGTCCCGGCAGCCACTCCAGTCCATCTAGCTGGATGCCGAGATCGTCGAGATTGGTGTAGCGGACAGGGTTGCGGTGCCCACCCCAGACTTCAGACTGGTTGATCGTCGCGTACTCGCTGAACTCGATTCGCCAGCGGTCGTCTGCTGGGGCAATTCGGGAGATCTTCCCTACGAGAAAGGCGCTACCGTGCGGTTCGGTCGCGTCTGCGTACGCCTCAGGGTTGTACGCGTTCTGGGTGCACACCACGTACGTGCACTTCCTTGCGCGGGCGGGATCGAGCTTCCACACTCCGGACCCGCCCTCTTCGAGGATCGAGTCGAGGCTCTTGGCGGTGAAGACGAGGATGGTGTTTTCCGTGTTTGTGTTTGCCATGCCACTAAGTTAGATACTTCGTAGATACTTTGTGGATACATTAGTCCAACTTATCTCGATACTTGCGATGACCCGCACCGCGTCGCAGCGATCGCCTCGTTCTTCCTTGCGGAGGGTATCTTCGCTGAGTTCGGCATCGACGATCTGCACATCTTCACGCCCCTTGGCGAGGGCGTCCCTGGCTCCGTTGGGATCCGCCGCATCGAGGCCGAGTTTCCCGACTGGCAGTGGACCAACCGAGACCAGACCTGATCGACGGCGGCGGAGGCAACGGATTCAAAACCCGTCCAGTGTGAGTTCGAGTCTCACCGGGGGCACCAGGAAACGCAGGTCTGCGAAGTTCGCGCAAACCGGTTGCATACCGACCGGAGTACGTTCAGCAATGTCTGAGATCAGTTTAACGTCACGATTCTCCCACCGACCGACGTCATTTCGACTTACAGACTTCGATCGAAGTCTGTAAGTCGAAATGAGGTTCGGGAGTGACTCGGTCGGCACGGTCAGGGCGGCGTGCGCGACTCGGCGAGGTGGACACGACGGCGCTGCCCCAGCATCTACCAGGACAACACCGGTTCGTCGTCGCCGATGACGATCCCGACCTCGCTGTGATGCACGGTCCGGACCCCGAACAGTCGATCCAGAAGCTCGTCGGCGCCCACGTCCACATGCGCCGCCCAGCGTCGGCCCCGGTGCCGTGCGCGCGACGACGTGACCGTCACCGAGGCCGGTGATCCGGCGAAGTCCACCCTCACCTGGCCGCACCCACCCGGTCCGACCTGGGCCGCGAGCAGCGTGAGCGAGTCAGCGGAACAGATCACGTTTCCGGCGATCTCGACGACGAACCTGCACCGCGACAGCGTCGACGCGTCCGGATCGCCGACACGGATTCGTGAATCGTCCACGCCCAGTTGGATGAGCAAAGCGTGGGCATGCGCGCCCGAGAGCCAGACAGCAGCATCCATCCCTCGCAACGCGCCGGCGACAGTACGCATCAGCGATGCCGCGGTGTGTCCCGACGTCCGCACGAGCACCACGATGTCCGGGATCGAGTACAGCAGGCCGGCAGTACGGGCCGCCGGATCGGTGATGAGCGGGGCGAGCGCGAGGGCTTCGACATTCTTCTCCGAGATCCGTTCGGGCACTGAACGTTCCGCCCAATCGGGACCGTCGTGCCAGGCGAGGGCGTCGGGTTCGTGGGCGAACATCGCGCCCATCATGAAGGACCGGTTCGCGAATTCCCAGTCCTCGCCGCCGTAGTGGACGAACGACGGGTCGAAGCCTCCGACGTCGTCGAACAATTGACGGCTACAGGTCATCACCGCGCTGATCAGATACTTGTAACCGTCCCAGCCCGGGTTCAGAAGGTTGGACGTGCGGTCGTACGCATCGACCAGCCATCCGGGTTCGCAGTCGTGCGAGGATTCGAGCGGCCGTTGTTCGGACAACCACTCCACCACCGAGTCCGGGGCGACCCGACTCAGGTCGGCGTGCTTACGCCGTCCGACCACGAGTGCGTCGGGCGCCGCAGCGGGCAATCTGATCGACTGCAGGATGTAGTCCGGTGTCGGCACCGTGTCCGAGTCGAGGAAACACAGGACCGTACCGCTCGACGCCGCGACACCCCAGATTGCGGGCGGCTGCCGCTCGGAAGCCTCTGTCCTCCTGCGTCACCACGGTGATGTCGAGTCGCGATGTCCACGCACTCACATCCGGCGAACACGTCGAACCATCGTCGGCGACGATCACCTCCAGACGATCCGGCGGGTGGCTCTGGTCTGTCAACGCCTCGAGGACCAACGCGAGTTGGTGGGGTTGGTTGTAATACGGGATCACGACACTCACCAGCGGCGTCGACGGAGCCACGCCGACCAGGTCCCAGCGGTTGTCGGGCACTACGGTTCGGCCGTCGCCGAGCCTGATGACGGTCATGCACTCCACCGCCGGAACAGTCGCTCGTGAGCCCGGCCGACGTCGGCGGCAGTGGGCGACGGCGTCACCGCCGGATCGATCCAGGTGCTCACGGGATCAGCGAACGCGCTCTCGAGTGCGGTCCGCAGAGCAGCATCGTTGTCGGCGTGCATCGTCACGACGCCCGGGGAACGAGCGGCGAGCTCGTCGGTGTAGGCGGTGCTCGGGACCAGTGGTCGGCGGCCGGCGGAGATCCAGGAGTTGATCGACCCGGAGGCCGACATGTGCCGGTGATACGCGACCGGAACCGTGACCTCGGCCGACGCCCGGACCAGTTCGTCGTCGGCCAGGAACCCCGTGACCGTGCACCGCCGTCCCATCTCCGCAGCGACCTTCGCGAGTTCATCGGCGAGGTCCTCGTGGCCAGGTGACGGCGTGCCGAGCGCGACGAAACCGATGGACGGGTCGAGACCGGACATTGCCTGCAGTGTCTCCAGGTGCCCCTTCCCGGGGTACAGGTAGCCGAGGACGCCAACCGTCGGTTCCGCTGATTCCGAGGGCTTGTCGACGCGGAGGGGGTCGAACATCAGCGGTATGACCGCGACCCCGATCGTCGCGTCGACGTACTCGGCGAAGAGCGACGCCTCGTGGTGACTCGACACGATCACACCCGTTGCGGCCCGCGCCACCGCGCGAAAGAAGTCGGCACGTGCCCGCATTGCCGGTCCGTCCGAGGGCTGCGGCAGGTCGTGGAAGGTCACCGAGACCGGCCGGTCCAGTGCCGCGAACAGGGCGAGGACGCTGTCACGAGCTTGCCGTGGCGTACGTCCGAACAGGCGATCGGTCACGTGCACGTGCACGAGCGCGCACTCGTCCAGTCCTGATGCGACACCGGTGCCGAGCGTGAGCACGTGCACGAACCGATGATGCGCGCTCTCTGCACTCACGGCATCGAAGACCGACTGCGCATATCGGACCACGCCGTGTGAGCGGGGTCCGACCAGCAGATGACCGATCGACCCCGTCACGACAACCCCAAGATTTCGATGAGGTCGGCGTAACGGTCCAACACTGCTCCGATGAACTCGGGATGGTCTGCGTACCAGCGCATCTGGCGACGGCGAACGTCGTCCTCGGTCAGCGCCGCACCGTCGACGTCCCACGATGCCCGCGGGCACGCGTCGATCCCCAGCGCGTCGATCACTCGTCGCTCCAAGGGCGCTCTGATGTTGCCGAGCAGGTCGCGTGAGGGCGGGACCGGTGCCGACGCCCCGAGCGAGTCGAGGATCCGGGTGCCGAGGGTGAGCAACACCCTGTTTCCAGGGTGGTTGATCGTGTGGGCGGCGTCGGCCCCAAGGTCGAGCAGGATGTCGGAGATCTCGATGTCACAGTGCCGCCGCTCGCGGACTGCGAGCTGATCCACGCTCCATTGCGCTGCCTCCCGGATGCGTTCGGCGGTGACGTCGACGTTCCAGTCGTCGAAGCGGTCGCGACCGGCCACCACTGCGAGGACCGTTCGCAGATCGTGGTACGGAACCGCCGCGGGTACTGCGGACGGCTGCGCTGGGTGTCGGGCGATGACCTGGAACGGAAACAATCCGCCGTAGCGAATGACCGGCCAGACGATGACGGACGCCGATGGCGCCAGGTCTGCCAGGTCCGAGGTTCCGATCGGAAATCCCCGGTACCCGGCACGCACCGGTTGGGAGACGATGATCGCTGCTCTGCTCAGGAGGTCCTCGACCCGCGCCATGTCGGCGGACTCGAGTTCGTGGACCGGTGGGACGCGAACGGTACGGAACGGGAGATCCGAAGAGCTGGACAGGACGATCCGCAATGCCTCGGCCTGGCAGTTCCCCCAGACGACGAGTAGCTTCCGGTCATTGTCCACCGGCGCCTCGGTGACGCCGTAGAACTCCCCGTAGTGCCGGGACCGGCCGTCGGCCGACACGTCATCGGTCGTCCTCATACGAGCTCCCTAGTGCGTCGGACGACGCGATGGGTCCCTGTCATCGAAGTACCGGCTCCCCTCCTGATGGGCCCCTGGTCGGTACCCCTGCACCGCTCGTATATCCGTTTCGCCCGCTGACGAATCATCGACCAGGTCACACAGAGGCACGACGACGGCGACGAACTCGTCGAGTGTGTGCCGGCGGTGTCGATCGATCGGTGTCGGCGACGTGACACCCCGGGGGCCCGGGTGTGTCCGAGAAGCGGCCCTAGCGTCGGAAGAGCTTGTTCCCCAGCCACACCAGCGGGTCGTACTTCTGATCCACAACCCGTTCTTTCATCGGGATCAGCGCGTTGTCGGTGATCTTGATGTCCTCGGGACAGACATCGGAGCAGCACTTGGTGATGTTGCAGAACCCCAGGCCGTGGTCGTTCTGGGCCGTATCCCGCCGCTCAGCCGTGTCGAGCGGGTGCATGTCGAGCTCGGCGATCCGCATGAGGTAGCGGGGGCCGGCGAAGGCCTCCTTGTTCTCCTCGTGGTCGCGGACCACGTGGCAGGTGTTCTGGCAGAGGAAGCACTCGATGCACTTACGGAATTCCTGCGAGCGCTGCACGTCGACCTGCTTCATGCGGTACTCCCCCGGCCCCAGATCGGGCGGCGGGGTGAACGACTGGATCTCGCGGGCTTTCTGATAGTTGAACGAGACGTCGGTGACGAGGTCGCGGATCACCGGGAAGGTGCGCATCGGGGTCACCGTGATGACCTCGTCCTCGGTGAACGTCGACATCCGGGTCATACAGAGCAGCTTCGGACGGCCGTTGACCTCTGCCGAACACGATCCGCACTTGCCCGCCTTGCAGTTCCAGCGGACGGCGAGGTCGGGGGCCTGGGTTGCCTGGAGGCGGTGGATGATGTCGAGCACTACCTCGCCGTCGTTGGCGAGGACCGTGTAGTCCTCGAGCCCACCGCCTTCGGTGTCACCGCGCCATACTCGGAACTTCGCGTCGTATCCCATGTCAGTCCTCCGACTGTCCCTCGGCTCGCTCGCCTCCGGCGCCGGGATGACCGGCGATCTCGGCCGCGGTGTAGTACTTTTCGATCTCCTCGAACTCGAAGAGCTCCAGCAGGTCCGGCCGCATCGGCTCCTGCTCTTCCTCGACGACCTCGACCTCTGGCACCGGTGAGTCCGTGCTCGTGTCGGCGGTACAGACCAGCAGCGTGTTGCGCCAGGCCGAATCCATCGACGGATGGTCGTCGCGAGTGTGTCCGCCACGACTCTCGGTACGCATCAGCGCCGCCTTGGCGACACATTCACTGACCAGCAACATGTTCCGGAGGTCGATCGCCAGGTGCCAGCCCGGGTTGAATTGGCGGTGACCCTCGACCTGCATGCTGCCGAGCCGGTTCCGGAGGTCGGAGAGCACGCGGAGTGCCTCCTGCATCTCCGCCTCCTTGCGGATGATGCCGACGAGGTCGTTCATCGCCTGTTGCAGGTCCATGTGCAGCGTGTACGGGTTCTCCGGCTTGCCGTCGGCGGGCGGATCGAACGGAGACAGCGCGTATTTCGCCGCCCGGTCGATATCGTCCTGCGCGATCTTGGGCCGGTTTCCCAGCGACTCGACATACGACGCCGCGCCGAGCCCGGCTCGTCGACCGAACACCAGCAGATCGGACAAGGAGTTGCCGCCCAGGCGGTTCGACCCGTGCATGCCGCCCGAGCACTCACCGGCGGCGAACAGACCGGGCACTCGCGACGCCGCGGTGTCGGGGTCGACCTCGATCCCGCCCATCACGTAATGGCAGGTGGGGCCGACCTCCATGGGTTCCTTCGTGATGTCCACGTCGGCGAGCTCTTTGAACTGGTGATGCATCGACGGCAGGCGCCGGATGATCTCCTCGGCCGGCATCCGGGACGCGATGTCGAGGTAGACGCCACCGTGCTCGGTGCCGCGGCCGGCCTTGACCTCCTCGTTGATCGCGCGGGCGACCTCATCGCGAGGAAGCAGATCCGGTGTGCGGCGGGCGGAGTCGTTGTCCGCGAGCCACTCGTCGGCCTCCTTCTCCGTCTCCGCGTACTGGCCCTTGAACACCGGCGGGATGTAGTCGAACATGAACCGCTTGCCGTCGGTGTTCTTGAGGACGCCGCCGTCACCGCGCACGCCCTCGGTCACGAGGATGCCTTTCACACTGGGCGGCCACACCATCCCGGTCGGGTGGAACTGGACGAACTCCATGTTGATCAGGCTCGCGCCCGCGCGTAGTGCGAGCGCGTGCCCGTCGCCCGTGTACTCCCAGGAGTTCGACGTGACCTTGAACGACTTGCCGATACCGCCCGTCGCGACAACGACCGCAGGTGCTTCGAACACGATGAACCGGCCCGACTCACGCCAGTACCCGAACGCACCGGCGATGGCGTCGCCGTCCTTGAGGAGCTCGGTGATGGTGCACTCGGCGAACACCTTGATCCGGGACTCATAGTCGCCGGTGGCCGCGAAATCCTCCTGCTGCAGCGAGACGATCTTCTGCTGCATGGTCCGGATGAGTTCCAGCCCGGTCCGGTCGCCGACGTGTGCCAGGCGCGGATAGGTGTGGCCGCCGAAGTTGCGCTGCGCGATTCGCCCGTCTGCTGTCCGGTCGAACAGCGCCCCGTACGTTTCCAGCTCCCACACCCGGTCGGGTGCTTCCTTGGCGTGTAGTTCGGCCATGCGCCAGTTGTTGAGGAACTTCCCACCCCGCATCGTGTCCTGGAAGTGGGTCGCCCAATTGTCCTTCGCGTTCGCGTTACCCATCGACGCCGCACAGCCACCTTCGGCCATCACGGTGTGTGCCTTGCCGAACAACGACTTGCACACGACCGCGACCGAATGACCCTTCTCCCGGGCCTCGATGACCGCCCGCAGGCCGGCACCACCCGCACCGATCACCACGACGTCGTACTGGTAGCGTTCCGGTTCGGTCATCTAGCGCGACTCCCAACGTTGAAAACGGTTGCACAACAAGCGTTGCGCCCTCAGTCGATCAACCCACGAACCTCAGATCCGAGATCGTGTTGCTGGCCACCAGCATGATGTAGAAATCGGTGAGCACGAGCGTGCCGAGCGTGATCCAGGCGAATTGCATGTGCTGGGTGTTCAGCTTGGAGACCTGGGTCCAGATCCAATACCGCACCGGATGTTTCGAGAAATGCTTGAGCCGGCCACCGGTCACGTGCCGACAGGAATGGCAGGACACGGTGTAGATCCAGAGCAGAATCACGTTGACCACGAGGATCACATTGCCCAGTCCCAGGCCGAAACCGCCGCCCTTGGCGTGGAACGAGACGATGACGTCGTAGGTGTTGATCACCGAGATGATCACGGCCGCATAGAAGAAGTACCGGTGCGAGTTCTGGATGATCAGCGGCAGGCGCGTCTCCCCGGTGTACTTGGTGTGGGGCTCGGCGACAGCACATGCCGGCGGCGACAGCCAGACCGACCGGTAGTAGGCCTTGCGGTAGTAGTAGCAGGTCAACCGGAACCCGAGCAGGAACGGCAACGTGAGAAACGCCAACGGAATCCACATCGGGAGTTCCGGGAACGGCGTGCCGAAATGACTCGACCCGGGGACGCACGACTCGCTCAGACACGGCGAGTAGAACGGCGTCAGGTAGTGATAGTCGGCGACGTAGTAGGCGCTCCGGATGAACGACCGCACGGTCGCATAGATGACGAACGCCGCGAGACCGAGCACCGTCAGCAACGGCGACAGCCACCATCGGTCTGTCCGAAGAGTGCGCGCCGTCAGGCGCGCCCGTCTCGGGGAGAAGACCCCGAGTGAATCCCGCTCAGCCGCGGGCGCGCTCACTTCGTCCGCTCACGCGAGTGGAACCCGAGCCCTTCGTCCTGGGCACCGAGCCATGCCGACTCGTCGGACTTGCTGTCCGGCACGTAGACCCGGTCCTGTCCCGGCTTCTGCTGCGGCTTCAGCTTCGGCGGATTCTGCTCGAAGTCGTGCAGATCGATGTCGAGACGATCGAGGTCGTTGACCATCCGGCGGACGCTGTCGGCGTCACCGTAGCGAGTCTTCAAGGTCACCAGCTGATGGCGCAGCGCCTGGATGCTGTGATGGAGTGCGTTGATTTCGGCATTTATCATGGCGATCCCTCCGGCCACTATGTGATGTTCCACACAGTACCGCCAGAGTATGGATCGTCAACGGTTTTCGTCGAACGTGTCGCGGGGCCGCTTTCATGGGGCGCTCCTGCCGGTGACGCTCTGGGCGGAAGCCCACATCCAGCCACCCAGGGAATGGGAGCCTTGATCCGTCCCATTCATGCACGGGCACGCGAGGAAGACACGGACGATGAGCGATGACGAAAACGCTCCGTCGGGCGAGCGTCCACGCGCCGAACGACGCTGGACAGCTTCGGTGTTCGTGCTCCTCTCGATGCTGATACCGTTCCTGCTGCCCTCCCGCTATGCAGCGGGGACCAGCTGGCTGCTGCCCGCCATCGAGGGCGCGGTCCTGCTGGCCTTGGTCATCGTCGACCCGGGCCGCATCGACCGACCCGGACGCCGGGTGCGGGGACTGTCGATCGCGTTGGTCGTCGTGATCGCCGCGGGGGCAGCTTGGGCGGCCGGCCGGTTGGTGTGGGATCTGCTGCACGGGAATCCGGACACGACGGTGGCCAACGAGCTGCTTCTGTCGGGTGCACTCGTGTGGCTGCAGACCGTTCTGGCCTTCGGGTTCCTGTACTGGGAGCTCGACGGCGGCGGACCCGTGAACAGACATCTGCACCCGCGGCGGCATCCGGATCTCGCCTTCCCGCAACAGCTCGACCCGAGTCTTGCACCGCCCGGATGGCGGCCGGTGTTCTTCGACTACCTGTACCTCGCGCTCACCAACGCGACCGCGTTCAGCCCGACCGACGTCATGCCGCTCGCCCGGTGGACGAAGCTCGCCATGGCCGCGCAATCGATCCTGTCGATCGTCGTGCTGAGCCTCGTCGTGGCGAATGCGGTGAACCTGCTGGGGTCGACCTAGGCGGGCTCACGGATCACCCCGAAGTGGCGGACCGAGCCCGAGAGTCCGGGCAGTTCCTTCGCCGAACTCCACGACCACAACCCGTCGCCGCTGTCGGAGTAGAAGTACCGGCGCTGCTTGTACGCGTCGACGTACATGCGCCAGTTGCCGTTCGGGAGCTTCACCAGCGCCATACCCTCGACGAAGCGACCGAAACTCCGCATCGGGACGAACCGGTAGGGACCGGTGAGCGACTTCGCCACCGCGTGTTCGATGACCTTCCTGGTCTCGTTCTTGGTGAACGCGTGGTACGTGGAGCCGACCTTCACCACGGTCGTGTCGATGTGGTCCGCACCAAGGCTGAGGATCGGAATCGGCGGACTCCACAGTCGAAGGCCGGGTTCGAGCGCCGTCATCACGTACGGCACGAAGCCTCCACCGGTCGACATCGACAGGATGATGTTGACGCGCCCGCCCTCGACGAAGAACTCCGGCGCCCACGCCTTGGTGGTGAAGGGCGACAGCGACGGTCCGTCGCTCGAACCGGCCGACCCGAACGACAACGACCCGGACGAAGAGCCGAACACTCCCTTTCCATCGCCCGTGCCGGGCAGGAAAGCGCAACACAATGGAACCGGGTAGTCGTGCATGAACGCCCAGTTCACGCGATCTCGGCTCCGCGCGAACCCGATGGTGTTCTGGCCGGTCGTATAGGCGACGTAGTACCAGCCGTCCGCACCGTGGAAGATGCTTGGATCGCGCACCACGCCTGATGGCGGACGGTAGGCACCAAAGCGAAGCGGCCGAAACCGGCTCGCATCCGTGGACTGGTACACGTCCATGTGACGGGAACTGGTGTTGGAGAACGCCACCATGGTGTACCGCCAGTTCGGCACCGCCTCGGCGGTGCCCGCAGTTGCGACGAGCAGGCCCGCGAATACCAGCATCGCGACAGAGACAGCACCGATGCGACTCGACCGAGTGCGACTTCGCTGAGACAGCATCATCTGAGCAGTATCCGCGAAAGCGACTGTGGCGCGCGCAAATTTCCCCGATACGACTATCGAGACCCTTGGTGCCCCGAGATCCGATCGCCGGGCGGAGCCGCTCTACGCCATGACTCCGACTCCTCGCCGCGGCGTACCCGCGCGGGTGACATCCGTATGACGTTGTGCCCGGAAACCGGGCACAACGTCATACGGATCCAGTCCGGCCGTCTGCCATTCAGGACTGAGGAGCCGCCTTCAACGCCGGCGGAGTCCACATGCCGTCGAGGATCTCGGGGCGCGGGCGGTAGAGGCGGATGAGGTAGTTCCAGCCCTCCGGCGTCACGATCGCGTTCGGCGGAACGTCGCCGGAGGCGTCCGGGATGAACCGGACAGTGATCGAACCGTCGTCGTTGCGGACGCCGGTGACGCTGTTGACCGTATAGAGGTCCTTGTCGTTGGGCTCGAAGAAGCCGGCCGCGTTGTAGACCGACACCGACCAGAACGCGTCGACCGGGACGTCCGCGAAGACGAGTTCGTAGTGTCCGGGACCGGTTGCCGGGTCGACACCCACGTAGGTGGCCTCCGACGTCGGAAGTCCGCCCCAGCCCGCGGCACACCCGATGAGGTGGCGGACCGGGTCGACTTCTTCGCGGGTGCCGAAGGTGCGGTCGAACGAGTCGAGGCCCTTGGCCAGCTCCAGGAGTCCGTTACGGGTCGCGTCGAGGCTCCCGGTGTCGTAGTCCGGCGAGACGAACGCGTCCGCGCACCCCGGCGTGATGGTCACCTGATTCTGTAGCTCGCCCACCACGGCGACGTCGGCAGCATCGGTCGGATCGACCAGGATCCGCACGGCGACGAGGACATACCGCGATCCGTACTGTTCCCGCGTCAGCGTGTGCTCGCCCGCAGCGTGCAGAACACCGCCGACGTAGTGGTCCTCGTTCACGATCATCGCGGAGACATAGCGCTCGCCCGCGTCGGGCAGTGTGAGGACAGCCGGCTCACCGAGGTCGACGACGGCGAAGCTGTAGAGGGTGTCGCGGTTGAGCCGGATCACCGTCTGCTCGTCGGTCGAGGCGGGCTCCCGATTGTGGCGGAACCTCCCCACCCCACCGGCAGCCAGTTGGATGTCGGCGAACATCCGGTGCGTCTCCGCCCGAACGAAATTGTCCACGTTGACATGTCCCGACATAGGTTGTCTCCCTCTACTGGAAAGTCGTCAGGAAGCCTAGCTGGCGAGCTCGACAGCCTCGCGCGTCGACACGGCGGCACGTCGCATGCCGGTGACGAAGAGCACCAGTCCGACGACGATCCAGGTGGCGAGGGTCAGACCGGCGGTGAGACCGCCGGATCCGCCGAAGTACGCGGCCGAGCGGACCAGGGTTCCGGCCGCACCCGGCGGCAGGATCTGGCCGACGGTACCCAGCCCGGACGGCAGCCATGCAGCCGAACCGGCGATACCGGCCAGCGGGTTGCCGAGGAACATCATGACCATCGCGCCGATGGTGAAACCCTTGGCGCCGAAAGCATTCTGCAGGCCCGCGAGCGGGATCGCCAGGGCGGCGATCCCGAGCGCGATCGAACCGGCGACCGCCCAGAACGTCGTGGACCACAGTCCCGTGATCTCGACGCACTGGAGCTGATCGTCGGGATCGGCCTCATCACACGTCCTCAGCCCGACGCCGTCCAGGAGGCGACCCCGAACCTCGTGCCGCGCCTGGTGTCCATCCTGTTGGCGGGTATGCGTCCGTCGACCGACGACTGACCCGCGTCTCCCTCAGATCCTCCCGCGCGCGGCCCACGCAGTGGCTGAGACGGTGAACCGCCCGTCGCCGAGACGCTTCCGCGCTACCGTCTCGAGCTCACTCCGCGCGGCGGCGTCGAGCGACTGCGTGTACTCGCCCGCGGGACCGATACCGAAAGTGTAAGGCTCCCACCATTCCTCGAAACTCGGATGCACGACGTCGACGGTGAGAGGTTCCTCGACGACGTTCTGCAGTCCGGCCGTGGCGAAGAGCTCCGTGAGATGACCGCGGTGCGCGCCGGAGAGCAGAGCCTCATCCTGCGCCTCGGGGTCGAGAACGTGTACCGCATCCCAGAACGGGGCGAGCGCTCCGGTCGGTCCGTCCCACACACAGGCCGCAACGGTCCCGCCCGGACGGGTCACACGCGCCATCTGCGTGAGTCCACGAACCGGATCCGTCATGAAATGAACCACCAGCTGCGCGAGCGCATGGGTGAATTCGGCTGTGTCGTAGGGCAATTCTTCGGCAGTACCGCGGCGCACGTCGACGTCCGGGAATCGTTCGCGACAGGCATCGACGAAGGGTGGGGACGGATCGATCGCACTGACCGCAGCCCCCAGAGTCAGCACGTGAGCGGTGAGCGCGCCGGGTCCACACCCGACATCCAGGACATCCGCGTCGGCACCGACCCCCGCGAAGGTTGTGAAGACCTCGGCGAGCGGATCGGCGTAACGGTCCATGAAGCGTCCGTACGCCTCGGGCGGGACGGCGAAACCCACTCGTCCATGCTACGACTCATCGGCCATCCGAACCTCACGTCGACCGATCTCGGTCGACCCGGGGGCGAGTCTTCGCCGGCGTTCGCTCAACCACGTTGCCCGAAGACGGCCGTCATCCGTTCATACCAATGAAATCGGACCCGACACATGCGCACTTGGGGGCGGTGCGACAATCACACCGCTGGAACCCGGGAAAGCGTTCGGACGTCGCCAGGCGGCCGAGTGTGGCCATCGCGGCGACGGCACCGACCTCACGCAGACGAAGTGGAGAGCGACCGATGGAGCGTTTGCACCTCCTTGGCGACGGTGATCTCACAACCGCACAGTCGATCCTGAACTGGATCAAGACCCCATGACAGAGGGGTAGCTCCCCTCGATTCCGGACGCGGCCTTTCCCCCGCCGCCCCGGAGTTCCCCAAGGAAGATCCCTCGCGCCCTCCCCCGACAGAAACGCGCGAGGGATCTTCCTTGCAGAAGGCTACTTTACAAACCGTACCTTTTGTATAGACAACGTACATTGTCTTGGTCAGCGTCCGGCGCGGCGGCCACAGTCCCGATGAGCCGATGACGGCCGGGCAGTGGCTGACCGCCACCGAGCGGGGCAAACTGGTGGCCATGACCATCGCCACCGACCTCGGGCTCGCCCCTGGTCCCGCGACCCCGCTTCCGGGTGTCCCGCTCGCCAGGTCGATGCAGAGTCGCAGCAACATCCCGATGGTCGGGTGGCCGACGATCGCGACCCCCGACGGGGACGTCGACACCACCGTCCGCCCTTTCGACGACGACCGGCTGGTGGGCGCGGTGCGCGTGGGTCGCGACGGTGCCGGGCGATCGCTCCGCTCCGAGATCGGGGACGCGCTGGAGCCGGTCGGCGCGGCCGGATGATGACGCGCAACCACACGCAGGACGGCAAGTCGCCACTTCGCGACTCGTTGCTCGACGCGCTGCACGACCTGCTGACGGAGCGGGACTGGTCGGCGGTGCGTATGTCGGATGTCGCCGCCGCCACCACTGTCAGCCGGCAGACCGTCTACAACGAGTTCGGGTCGAGATACGGACTGGCGCAGGGATATGCGGTTCGGTTGGCGAACCGTTTCGCGGGTCATGTCGCCGATTCGCTCGCCGACCACGTCGACGACGTCACCGGCGCGCTGCGCACCGCGTTCACGGAGTATTTCACCGGCGTGGCCACCGATCCCCTGATCGCGTCGCTGCTGTCCGGCGAGGCCAAACCCGATCTGATGAAGCTCATCACGACCGATGTGGCGCCGATCATCGCCACCGCGAGCGACCGACTGGCACAGGCATTCCGCGAATCGACATGGTTGTCGATGCCCGACTCCGACACCGAAAGGATCTCGCGCGCGATCACCCGAATGGCACTGAGCTACGTCGCGATGCCTCCCGAAGGTGACCGCGACGTCGCGGCAGATCTCGCCGAAATCATCTCTCCCGCCATTGAGGCCGCACGGTCTCGGGACTGAGCTCCCCGAGCCGCTGCGCTGCGATCAGACCCTGGACAACATCCCTCAGACGGTGCCGAACGACGATATCGTCGACCGTGCTACCCAGAGCCGTTCTCAGGGGCGGATCTCAGCGCGTAGAACTCAAGCGCGCCAATCGCTTCCCGACTCCCCGCCGAAGCACACTGCGATAGACGCGTTCCGTCAGCGGAGTGCGCGCATCCTCCGGGTCCACGAGTTCGTTCTCGGCGATGATCGACGCCTCGTCCTCGATCACCTCACGGTCGAACCGTTCGAGTGTGCGGCCCGGGGTGGTCAGCGACTCGATCGCGCCGACGAGCGAATCCTTCTCTCGCACAGCGTCGTCGAAGACCTCAGCGGCGACGTCGAGATGTTCCGACAGCAGCCGGGTCCGCATCGACGCGATGGTGTCGCGGATTCTCGCATCGTCGGGGTCGTCGCGGCGCGCCTCGATGGCCACATCGCACTCACTGTCGAAGCCCAGCGATCGGTTGTTGAGATTGGACGAGCCGACGCGCAGCAGGATGTCGTCGACGACGAGGACCTTGGCGTGCACGTAGATCTCTTCGCCCTCCGACGTCACCGGGTAGTAGGCACGGAACCGGTCGTAGACGTCGGCACGCCACAGCATCCGGAGGAGTTTGTGCCGTGCGCCGTCCATGGCGAGCCGTTCGACCGGGCTGTCGGCGTGCCGGGGAAGGACCATGACGATCTCCGGACCGTCGGGTTCGGCGAGCCGTTCGGCCAGTGCGTCCGCGATCTCGCGGGCCGCCAGATACTGGCTCTCGATGTAGATCGTGCGCCGGGCCGCTGCGAAGGCCGCCTTGTAGAGCCGGCGGATCTCGTCGACCTCGTCACGATCGTTGTAGTGCGGGATGGTGCGGGCGACCCCGACCTCGCAGTCCGTGAACGTGACCCCGAGATCCTCGGGCCAGATGTCGGGACCGGCGGTGTCGACGAGTGGCGCCAGACGCTCACCGGTCGCGGCTTCCCACCGGTCGACGGCGACACCCGCGACGACACGTGCCGCATCCCCGTCGAGCGCGACCGTCACATCATGCCAGGGACCATGTGGTTCACCGTCAGGACCACGACGAAAGTCGTTGTGCGACAGATGTTCCGAAGTATCCCAGCGATTCACCGTCATATCGATGCCGCCGCAGAACGCGAACTGGTCGTCGATGACCGCGATCTTCTGGTGGTGGGCGGCCGACACCGGATGCGCAGCATCGATCCGGAAATGCAGACGACGCCCGGTGAAGAGATCCTGGACGAAGGGCGGCGCTACCCCGCGCAACATCCCGGTGAACGCCCCGGTGCTCCAGCGCAGCACGTAGATCTCGAGGCCCGCGCGATTCGCGCCGAGCCATTTGAGGAACTCCCCGAGCCGGTCGGGAACCTCGCCCTCCGGTGACCGCGGGTCCAGGCTGATCCGGGTGTCGACGTCCCAGCCGATGAGGATGACGCGGCGTCGCGCCTGCAGCAGGGCCGACTTGGCGTGCAGGAAGTAATCCGCCGCATCGACGATGCAGGCGACGCGGTCGGCGGTGGCGATCTCCCGACAGGTGTCCCCCGCACGCAGTATCGGCTCGTGCCCCGGTTCGTCCGTCATGTCGTCTTCCGCCCCGTTCTTCTCACGGTCGTGGTTCGCAGCCCCCGCCAGCCCGTCATTCTGCCAAGGCCCGATACGCGGCGCGGCACCGCACCGTGTGGGGGTCCTTACACTCGTCGAGGTGAGACCCGACCCGGCCAGTGACCTCGGAGAACGCAGGGACCTCGACGAACGCAGGGACCTCGACGAACGTTCGCCGCGCCGGCGACGCCGGCCGCTCGTCGTCGCAGCAGCGGTCGTCGTGGTCCTGATGCTGAGCTCCGGGCTGATCGCCTGGCGCACCGTTCCCGAGCGGTGGCTGCCCTGGGACACGGCGGAGTTCCCCCAAGTCGACGCAGCACAGCTGACGCCGGCCCAGAACCGGATCGTGCAGTTGCTCCGCGCCGAGCACGCCGCACAGCGCCCGGGCACGTTCTACTCCGAGGGCGTCGACGAACCGTGGTGCGCGAACTTCGTCAGCTGGATCATGCGCGAGGCCGGGACACCGTTCGCCAACCCCCACTCGGGACATTGGCGCATCCCCGGCGTGTTCACCCTGCAGGAGTACTTCGAGGACACCGGACGTTTCGAGCCGGTCGGCGACTACACGCCCCGCGTGGGCGATGTCGTGCTCTACGACCGGTCGTCGGCGCTGGGCCAGCACACCAATATCGTGGTCGGCGTCGACGGCGACGAGGCCACGACGGTCGGGGGCAACGAGATGCGGAAGATCCGGGTACACGATCTGGACTGGAGGTCCGACGGCGGCGTCGTCGGGTTCGGACGCATCGACGTCGGGCGGGGTGTCGACCGGTGAAGCGCGGCACCCGGCAGGCCTACCGCTCGCTCCGGCCGCTCTGCGACCCAACATACGACTGCCCACAGCAATTCACGATCGGCCGAGGTCACATCTCGGGCTACGAGGCCCGGGCGCACGTCGACAAACGGCCCCACCGCCACCGGAACGGGTTCGGCACAGCGACGACAGGAATGACATGAGCTTCGACGGATTCCCGGAAGCCGCTCTCGACTTCTACGACGATCTCGAGATAGACAACTCGAAGTTCTTCTGGGAACAGCACAAAGAGATCTACCGAACCGCAGTCGCGGAACCGATGACGGCGCTTGCCGAAGAACTCGCCGACGAGTTCGGTACTGCCAAGCTCTTCCGCCCGTACCGAGATGTGCGCTTCTCCAAGGACAAGTCGCCGTACAAGACGCACCAGGGCGCATTCGTCGCGGTGGCACCGGCCACCGGGTACTACATTCAGATCGGCGCACCCGGAGTCCGGGTCGGCGCGGGTTTCTACGAGGCGGGACCGGCACGCCTCGCCGAACTGCGGAAGGCCATCGACCACGACCGGCACGGTCCCGAGCTCGAGCGCATCGTCCGCAAACTCCTCAAGGCCGGCTGGGAGATCGGCGGTGACCGCCTGAAGACCGCGCCCCGCGGTTACGACGTCGATCACCCGCGCATCGAACTGCTGCGCCACAAGTCGCTCTTCGCCGGCCGCGACTACGGCTTCGACGACGTCATCCACACCTCGGCACTCGTCGACCGCGTCCGCCAGGACTGGCGGGAGACCAATACGCTTGTCGACTGGCTCGTCCGCCACGCCGCCACCTGAACGATGAGCCTCCCGAACGACTTTCGCGCCGTTCACAGCACATCCGAGGGGCCCGAGGGACACGAATCGGTAGCGGTTCGCGCTCTCACCCCTACCGCTCGGATCGGCGAGTTCATACTGACAGCGAGCCTGTAGCGATGACGCCGCCCACCGCGTCACCGTCGCATCGACCTGCGTCAGCATCTCGGGCGTGCGATTCTTGCTCGGTGATGTCCGATTACGTGATGTCCGCTCGCGGGCGGAGGAGCCGGTAGATGACCGATCATGTTCACCACGGTCACATCTTCCATCTGGCCGGCAGCCCGTTGATCACCGAAGCGTCCGATGCTCTTGTGGAGATCCCCGACGGTGCGCTGGCGGTCGGGGCCGACGGCAGGATCAAGTACTGCGGTGAGAGGTCCGGCCTACCAGCGGAGTTCGTGCCCGCTCAGCACCATGATCACCCCGGCGGCTATCTGATCCCCGGATTCGTCGACACGCACATCCACTTCCCGCAGACCTATGCGGGTGACTCCTACGGTGGCGGGCAGCTTCTGGAGTGGCTGAACCTCTGCATCTTCCCGTCGGAATCGAAGTTCGCCGATCCCGAGTTCGCGCGGGCCGCGGCAGTCGAGTTCACCAAGAGACGGGTCGCGGCCGGCACGACCGCGATGATGGCGTTCGGGTCGGCATTTCCCCACGGGCAGGACGCGCTGTTCGAAGAGACCCGCAAGGCGGGGCTGCGCCTCGTCTCCGGGCGCGGAATCCAGACCGTCGGGGGCGACACCGCAAAGCCACTGCTCACGTCGGAGGCCGACGCGATCCGCCTGACCAGGGACGAGATCGAGAAGTGGCACGCCGTCGACACCGGGGACCACCACACGGCGCTCCTGCACGTCGCGATAGTGCCGAGGTTCTCGTTGTCGGTGACGACCGAAACCCTGCGGAACCTCGGCGAGCTCTACGACGAGTACCGCGACCGAGGCGTCTACGTGCACACCCACCTCAACGAGAACAATCGGCCCGGTACCGGAGAGATCGACACCACCAAGGACGTCTATCAGGTCGACTCGTACCTCGACACCTACGACGGCAAGTTCCTCCCCGGGTCGCGGATCGGCGGAAAGAGCCTCCTCGGTCCGCGCACCATTCTCGCGCACAGCGTCCACTGCCAGGATTCCGAACTGGTGCGCATGGCCGAGACCGGGACCTCGATCTCCCACTGTCCGGTGTCGCAGCTGTTCCTCGGGTCCGGCACGATGCCGTGGAAGCGCACGGTCGCATCCGGGGTCAACATCTCCGCGGGAACCGATTTCGGCGGTGGTGACGAGTGGTTGATCCCACGTGTTCTCGGTGACGCCTTCAAACAGCACATCACCGAACCCGGCGAGGCCGGAGTGTCGATGCACCCGGCGGAAATGCTGTTCATCGGAACCCTCGGTGGTGCCCGCGCGCTCGACATGGAGAACCGCTTCGGGAACTTCGATGAGGGCAAGGAAGCGGACTTCCTCGTCGTCGAACCGGACGACGGCCTGAAAGCCAGACTGGACAACGCCGTTCGCTCCGACGACCCCGTACTCGCGCGGGACCAGACTCTCTTCGGGTTGCTCATGGGAATCCGCGACTCCTCAATCGCCGAGGTCTACGTCCAGGGCCGACAAGTGGTCCTGTAGCCAGTGCAATGGTCATCACCCTGTCGGTCTTCCATCCCGCCTCGCAGCCGGAATTCACCGATTGGGCGGCATCACTCGCCGAGTCGGCGGCCGACACCGAGGGGTGCCTCGGAACCGACATCTCGACGGTGGCCGACGGGCATTTCGAACCGGCCGTGGCGGCGACCTTCGTCGACTCCGAGGCCAGCGACCGCTGGATCGACAGCACCCGGCGGGCGCAGATCCTGCGCCGCGGAGGCGATCTGGGCTGGTTGCCGTCGGCGCCTACGCTCGAACTCGTCGACGGCGAGGCTCCGCCGCCCGGCGTCGGCGCCTTCCGTCACGAGATCCTCCCGGAGAAGTCCGCCGAGTTCCTCGACGCCCAGCGCGAACTGACCAGCGCCGCATCGGAGTTCAGCGGATACGAGGGAACCGCACTGTTCATCGACGACGCCGCGGAGTCTGCGCTGTCGGTGCTGCGCTTCCGCACCGACCGGCAACTGTCGGCCTGGGTGTCCTCCCGGGAACGCGACGAAGCGCTCGACACATTGCGGTCGAGTCTCACCCACGACTTCGAGACGATGTCGGCCACCACCGCGTTCGGCACCACGGTGCGCACCGACCGCGGCCGCGTCCGGCAGACGCCGAACTGGAAGTCGGCGATGATGGTGCTGCTTGTTCTGTACCCGACGGTGATGTTCCTGTCCCGTTTCCTCGGACCGGTCCTCGACGAGGCCGGGGCGCAGCCGTGGCTCGCATTGTGGCTCAGTCAGGTCGTGAGCGTCGGGTTGATGCAGTGGTGGTTCATGCCGTGGGCAGCCAAACCGTTCCGCCGCTGGTTGGATCCGGTGGACGGCAACGGTTGGCGCAGCAATCTGGTCGGGGCGGTGGCGATTCTGCTGATCTACGTCGTGTGCCTGGCGATCTTCGCCAACGTCACCTGGCTCCAGTTCTGGGACTACGCGGACAGCTGATTCAGTCGAACACCCCGTCGAGGTAGACCCACCGCCCGTCGTACCGGGTGAACCGGCTGCGTTCGTGGAGTGACCCTCGTTCGGAGTCGGACTTGTAGTACGCGGTGAAGGTGACCTCTCCGTCGGTGTCGAACGGCGATCCGCCGGCTGTCGACTCGACGTCCAGGCGGTACCAGCGCATCGCGTCGTCGAGTTCGAGGTCCTCCGGGCGGGTGTCGGGATGCCAGCTGGCCAACAGATGGTTGCGATCACCGAGGGCGAAAGCGGTGAAGCGCGAGCGCATCAGCGCCTCGGCGGTCGGCGCGGCGCGCTCACCGGCGAGGACCGGTCCGCAGCACTCGCCGAAGGGAAAGCCGGACAGACACGGGCAACGCGCGTCGGGATCACGGTTTGCCGATTCGGTGTTCACTCCCCGCATCTTAGGGGTAGACAGAAACGAGATCACCCCAAGAGGCGGTCCGATTGCCCATGAGGCGAGAGGGCCGGCGCCAACGGAGGGAGAATCCTTGTCCGACAACGTCTATCGGGTCATCGAAGTGGTCGGTTCGGCCGCGACCGGCACCGACGACGCGATACGGAACGCCATCGCCCGTGCGTCGCAGACGGTCAACCACCTCGACTGGTTCGAGGTGACCGAGACCCGCGGTCACATCGAGGACGGTCAGATCGCGCACTTCCAGGTCACCTTGAAGGTGGGCTTCAAGATCGACGGCGCCTGACCCCGGGGCCGAGACGTACTAGTCACCGGCAGCGGCGGTGAGGAACGCGCCGATCTCGCACGCGACGGCCTGCGGTTGGTCGAGCATGCTCAGCACCGCTGCGCCGGGGATCTCGGCATAGCGGCCCCGCGGCGCGAGTTCGGCGAGGCGAGGGCCGTGCGCCGAGGGCATCACCCGGTTGTCGGGCGACCACAGCACGAGCACCTCGCCGTCGAACCCCCGCAGCGCCTCCGTTTTCCGAACCAGTTCGGCGGAATCGAACGATGTCGACGCGTACTTGGTGACGTCGCGCCGGATGCGTGGGTCACGCAGGACCGGGTCCGTCCATCGGCGCACTCGTTCGTCGTCGACGGGCTTGTCGACCATCCATCCCCACAGCATCGGCAATCGCCGAAGCCACCCGATGCGCAGTTGGCGTGCCGCGAGGGTGATGCCACCGGGCATGCGAACGGCCAGCGTCGCCATCTTGCCGGGCAAACCCGGCGGGAAGTTCTCGAAGGCCTCACACGGCAGGACCACCATCCGGGCGACACGCTCGTCACGCCCCAGGGCCGTCAGGAAGAGTGCACCGCCCCAGTCGGAATGGATGAGGGTCACGTCGCGCAGGTCGAGGGCGTCGAGAATGTCCGCAACCAGTCCGACCATCCCGTCCATCGACAGGTCCGCGTCCTCATTGAGCGGAACCCGGTGCGACCCGAGGGGGAGGATCGGCCGGATGTAGCGAAACCCGCTCGGCAGCAACGGGGTCACCTCATCCCACACCGTGTGGTCCATGAGCAGGCCGTGCAGGAACACCACGGGCGGCCCCGCACCGTCCTCTGCATACTCGACGGTGCCGGCCGGCGTCTCGACGCGCTTGAGAACACCCGACGCGGCGCTCGTCTTGTGGTTGAGCTCGGACATGGCACTCGCTCCTCACCTCGGACGGACGAGACCGATCCGGCCTCTAGAATGATCATTCTAGAATTATTGTTCTAGAATTGCCAGGGTGAAGACCGATGAACGCATCGTGGTGGCGATGACCGAGCTCCTGCGCCGGCAGGGATATGCCGCGACCGGGATCAAACAGGTCGTCGAGACGTCCGAGGCCCCCATCGGATCGATCTATCACCACTTCAAAGGCGGCAAGCGCGGCATCGCGGCCGCCGCACTCCGGCAGTCCGGCGCGGCCTACGGCGAGTTGGTCGGCATGCTCCTGACCCCCTACGACGACCCCGCCGACGGGATCGAGGCGGCATTCGGCGCCGCAGCGGAGACCATCGAGCAGGGTGGGTGGCTGAACATGTGTCCGGTCGGGACCGTCGCCGGCGAGATCGCCGACGCCGAACCGGGCCTCCGGGAGATCGCCGCCGAGGTCATGTCGTCGTGGATCGACACCGGCACGGCACTGTTCACGGCGCGCGGACTCCCCGAGGCAGACGCCCGCTCACTGATGTCCGCGGTGGTCTCGGCGCTCGAAGGAGCGTTCATCGTCGCCCGCACCCAGCGCTCCACCGACGCGATCCTCGCCGCGGGTCGAGCGATGGGCTGTTACGCGCGTGCTCTCGCCACACAGGCTCGGGTGGAAGCGATCTCAGAGTCGGGCGAGGTACGTCGGTAGGGCGTCCTCGACAACAAGGGACTGCAAGGCGAAGCGGAGCTGGGCCGAGACGTACCGCTCGAGGTCGTATCCGGGCGCGAAATGCCAGTGCTTGAGCGCCCATCCGTGCGCCAGCATCATCAGGTCGAAGACCACGAGGTCGGCGTCGACGTCGAGGATGAGCCCGGCCTCGATACCGGCGGTGACCGCGGCCCGCATCGGTGCCGAAGTCTCCACCTCGAGCTCCTTGATCCGCTCGCGTCCTGCGGCGTCGAGCGTACGGCTCTCCCGGTAGGTCAGCACGACGGCGTCACGGTTCTCGTCGACGATGGTCGCGTACTGGCGGAATCCCGCGATCAACTGTTCGACGGGGTCGTCACCGGCTCGGTCCATGGCGGGCTGGAGCTGATCGCGGAAGGCCTCGAGGATGTCGACGATGGCAGCGAGCAGGATCTCTTCCTTGCCGCCGAAGTACTTGTAGAACAGGCCGACGCTGACCTGCGCCTCCTCGGCGAGCGCCTGCATCGACATCTGGTGGAAGCCGGTGCGCTCCATGACCTTCACCGCGGCGTCGAGCAGCTGACGGCGGCGCGTGGTGACGCGCACCGCGCGCACCGCCTCCTCGACGGCCAGGTCGGCCGACGATCTCGCCGTGGCGGGTTTCGCCATCGCAGTACTTCCTTCTGGTCCGCTCATGGGCATCGATCCGGGCCACCGGACTGTGGACCCGGCACGATGAATCAGGGTTCACTCACTGTACAAGTCCTACAGACCGAGGTCCTTGGCGACGATCGTCTTCATGATCTCGGTGGTGCCGCCGTAGATGGTCTGGATGCGGGCGTCGACGAATGCCCGCGACACCGGGTATTCACGCATGTAGCCGTAGCCGCCGTGCAGTTGCAGGCAGCGGTCGGCGGTGCGCACCTGCAGCTCGGTGGCCCACCATTTGAGTTTCGCGGCCCGCGCCGGCGTCAGCTCTCCGGCCACGTGTTCGGCGACGCAGTCGTCGAGGAACGTGCGGGCGATGTCGAGTTCGGTCGCGAGCTCGGCGGCGACGAACTGGGTGTTCTGGAACGACGAGACCGGCGATCCGAAGGCGGTGCGCTCCCGCACGTACTCCAGGGTGCGCGCGAAGGTGCCCTCGGCGGCCGCGACGGCACCGACGGCCAGCGACAGCCGTTCCTGCGGAAGGTTGCGGACGAGCTGGTAGAAGCCCTCACCCTCCTCGCCCAGCCGGTTGGCCGCGGGGACGCGCATGTCCTCGAAGGAGAGTTCGCTGGTGTCTTGCGCGTGCAGGCCGATCTTGTCGAGTTTGCGACCCCGCACGAATCCGGGAGTGTCCGCCTCGACGACGAAAAGCGTGAGCCCCTTGTGCTTCTCGGAACTCGTCCGGGTGGCGACGACGAAGAGGTCGCCGTTGCGGCCGTTGGAGATGAAGGTCTTCGCACCGTTGACGACGTAGTGTTCGCCGTCGCGGACCGCGGACGTGCGGATACCGGTGAGGTCGCTGCCCGCCCCGGGTTCGGTCATCGCGATCCCCAGCACCGTGTCGCCGCCGACCACTCCGGGCAGCCAGCGCGCCTTCTGCTCGTCGGTGGTCAGTTCGGTGAGATACGGCAGTACGACGTCGTTCTGCAGGGAGAAGGCGATGGCCTCGGCGGCGGCTCCGGTCCGCGCCACCTCGTCGATCAGGATCGCGTTGTAGCGGAAGTCGTCGACACCAGGGCCACCGAACTGTTCGGGTACGGGAAACCCGAGGAGTCCGTTCTTGCCCGCCTCGACGAAGAGGCCGCGGTCCCACTGTCCGGCGTTCTCCCAGGCGGCGTGGGCAGGCGTGATCTGTTCGGCCACAAAGCGTCTGACCGTCTCGCGGAAGTGCTTGTGTTCGAGCTCGTGGTTGAGTGAGGACATGATTCTCCCGTTCGGGTGTGTCAGCCGTGGACGCGGTCGGTGGCCGGCGCGACGAATGCGCCGTCGGTCATCTCCCGTGCAGCGGATTCGGCGGCCTTGTAGTGCAGCTTCTTCCCGGTCGCCGACACGGGTAGGGACTCGACGATGCGGTATGCGCGTGGCCGTTTGAAGCTGGACAACATCGGATGTGTGCGGCAGTACGCGTCGAGATCCTCTGGCGTCGGCGCCTCCCCCTCGGCGGGCACGATGTAGGCGACGACGAGACTTCCCCACTGCTCGTCGGGGACACCCACCACGAGCGAATCCGACACGCTTGGATGGCCGTTCAGCGCCTCCTCGACCTGTACCGGGTGGACGTTCTCGCCGCCGGACAGGAGCATGTCGTCCTTGCGTCCGACGATGGTGACGAACTCGCCCGAATCCCAGGTGGCCAGGTCGCCGATGTGCAGCCAGCTCCCGTTGTACTTCGCCCTCTCCTGCTGTGGGGAGTCGTAGTAGGCGGCCGCGCATTTGGGCGACCGAATGATGACCTCGCCGACTTCTTCACCGTCGCGGGCGACGACCTCATCCGGGCTCGCCAGATGGCCGTCGTCATGGACGCGGACCACGCGGACGTCGTCGTCGATGCAGGCGCGACCGGCGGTGCCGGCGTGATCGGGCAGGTCGCCGGGACGCAGGAAGGTGTTCCAGAAGCCCTCGGTGCTGCCGTAGCCGTTGAAGATCCGCGGGGTGAGGACCTGCTGGTAGCGCAGCGCGGCCTCACGTTCGAGCGGTGCGCCCATCGTGACGATGCCGCGCAGACTGGAGAGATCGCGCGGGTTCGCCGACTGTGCGCCGGCGAGCATCGCCAGGTTGGTCGGCGCACCGATCAGGAACGTCAGCCGGTACTTCTCCACCCAGTCGAGCGTCAGCTCCGGATCGAAAGTGCGCATCGGGACGACCGAGGAACCCAGGTAGAACGACGGATTGGGCCCGGCGCAGTAGAGTCCGCCCCGGTGGAACCACGGCGTCATGTTCAGCGTCCGGTCGTCCGGGGACAGCGGGAAGTGCATGATCACGTCGTGCGCCGAAAAGATCTCGATGGCCGAGTTCATCGGCACCGCCTTGGGCATCCCGGTGGTCCCTGACGTGTACAGCCGGGTGGTCTCGTCGAAGACGCCACGCGCGACCGTCGGCGCCGCACCGCCGGTGACGGGTAGGTCGTCGAAGCGGATGGAGCCGGGGACGAGATCCCCGTCGCCGACTCCGACGAGCAGTTCCGGCGTGTGGTCGGCGAGTGCGATGGCCTCGCCGACCATCGCACCGATGGAGGCGTCGTAGACGTAGACCTTCGGTCGGCTGATGTCGAGGATGACGGCCGTCTCGCCCGCCGCGAGCCGGAAGTTCACCGGCGACCCGACCGCTCCGGCCGCCTGCGTCGCCAGGTAGAGCTGGGCGAACTCCGGGCCGTTCAGCAGCTGATAGCCCACCACGTCGCCGTCGGTCACCCCGCGGTCGGCGAGACCGGCCGCGAGTTCGTCGACCGCCGAACCGAGTTCGGCGTAGGTCCACTGGCGGTCGGTCAGGGGATCGATCATCGCGACCTCGCCGGCATAGCGGCCGACGTTGCGCCGGAATCCGTTCAGATAGGTGAACTCGTGCTCGAAGAAGCTGCGGTACGCGTGTGCGTCGTAGACGTAACTCGTCTCGGGGGTCATGTCGATTCCCTCGGTTCTCATCTCGGTCCGGGGTGGGTGGTGGCCGGTCAGCCGGCCATGGTGAGACCGCCGCTGACGCTGATCACCTGGCCGGTGATGAACGACGCCGCGGGCGAGGCGAAGAACAGGACGGGCGCGGCGACCTCGTCGGGGCGGGCGAGCCTTCGGAACGGGATCGCCTTCACCAGAGCCTCTTTCAGCTTTTCAGGCTGCGCCTGGAACAGCGGGGTGTCGGTCGGTCCGGGGCAGACCGCATTGACGGTGATCTGATATCGCGCCATCTCCCGCGCGAGCGACTTCGAAAGTGCGATGACGCCGCCCTTCGCGCCGGCGTAGATGGTCTCGCCCGCCGATCCGACGCGACCGGCGTCGGAGGCGAGGTTGACGACGCGGCCGCCCTGCCAGCCGTCGGCCTTCGACGCCTCCACCATGCCGGGCAGGAACGCGCTGGCCATGTGCACGGGGCCGAGGTAGTTGATGGCCACCACCTTCTCGGCGAATTCGGCGGTGGCGTTGAGGAACTGGTCCGTGCGGTCCCAGCCGGCCGCGTTGACGAGAATGTCGGGGACACCGACCTCCGCGTTCACGGCGTCCCGCAGTTCGTCGACCTTCGCCCGGTCGGCGACGTCGACGGCCATCGGGATGATGGAACCGGCCTCCTCCGCGGTGCGCTTGGCGGCATCGAGGTCGAGGTCGGCCGCGACCACCGTGGTGCCCTCTGCCGCGAAGCCGAGCGCGATGGCCTTGCCGATGCCGGACCCGGCTCCGGTCACGACGGCGATGTGCTTGTCACTCATGAGATTTCCTCTGTGCTGTCGCTGGACGGTGATCAGGCACCGACGTACTGGTTGAACTGCGGTGTGCGCTTCTCCGCGAAGGCGTTGGCCCCCTCGAGTCCTTCGGGGGAGTGCGTGAAGAGGTCGAGCGCGCTCATCGCGAGATTCGACAGCCCGGCCTGATGATCGGTGTCGGCGTTGAAGCTCTGCTTGAGGAAACGCAGCGTGGTGGGCGACTTCTCGGCGATCTCGGCGGCGATCTTCTTCGCCTCGTCGAGCAGGTCCGCGGCCGGGACGACCCAGTTGACCAGACCCCACCGTTCGGCGGTCTCGGCGTCGTACTGCCGGCAGAGGTACCAGATCTCACGGGCCCGCTTCTCCCCCACGACACGGGCGAGGAAGGCCGAGCCGAACCCGGCGTCGAAGGAGCCGACCTTGGGCCCGGACTGACCGAAGCGCGCGGTGTCGGCGGCGATGGTGAGGTCGCACAGGACGTGCAGCACGTGACCACCGCCGATGGCGAGTCCGTTGACCGCGGCGATGACCGGTTTCGGGATGTCGCGAATCGTCTTGTGCAGGTTCCCGATCTCGAACATGCCACTCTCGCTCGGTCCGTAGTCGCCGGTCTCGGCACGCTGTTTCACGTCTCCGCCGGTGCAGAACGCCTTCTCGCCGGCTCCGGTGAGGATGACCGCCTGCACGCCGTTGTCGGCCCAGGCACGTCGGAAGGCGTTGATCATCTCCTCGACCGTCTTGGCCCGGAAGGCGTTGTACCGGTGCGGTCGATTCATGGTGATGATCGCAGTGGGACCCTCGACCGTGTAGTCGATGTCTTCGTAATCCATCCTGCTCACTCCTTGTGTGGGGAATCGCCCGGGGCATGTCAATGCGGTGCGTCTGCAGTGGTCAGCGGCGCCGTGGGCGCCCCAGGAAGCCCGTTGATGAACCTCTGTATTGGTATGAGTGAACGTACATTCATTCACTTGTGTGTGTCAAGGGTCACTGCTTGGGCGATGCCGATCCGAGCGGTTCGTTCGCCATGCGCAGGGGGCCGGGCGAACCTAGACTTCGGGGACCATGAGATTCACCCAGACCATCTCCGGCACGACCTACGAGTTCGACGGCCTCCTCGAACTCATGGCGAAGGCCACACCCCGCCGCTCGGGTGACGAGCTCGCCGGCTGTGCCGCCACGTCGGATGCCGAACGTGCTGCTGCGGCATGGCAATTGGCCGACGTCCCACTGTCGGGGTTTCTCGAGGATCTCCTGGTCCCCTACGAGTCGGACGAGGTGACCCGCCTCATCGTCGACACCCACGATCGCGCGGCCTTCGGCGAGATCTCGCACCTGACCGTCGGCGGGTTCCGCGACTGGCTGCTCGAGATCTCCACTCGCTCCGACGCCGCCGAACGCATCGCCCGCGTCTCCCCTGCCGTCACTCCCGAGATGGCGGCCGCCACATCGAAGATCATGCGCAACCAGGATCTGATCCTGGTTGCCTCGGCCATCCGGGTGACCTCGGCCTTCCGCACCACGATCGGACTACCCGGCCGGATCGCCACCCGCCTGCAGCCCAACCACCCGACCGACGATCCGCGCGGAATCGCCGCGGCCACGCTCGACGGCCTGCTGATGGGTTGTGGCGACGCGGTGATCGGGATCAACCCGGCGTCGGACTCACCGCAGGCGACTGCCGACCTACTGCACATGCTCGACGAGATCCGTCAGCGGTTCGAGATCCCGATGCAGTCCTGCGTCCTCTCCCACGTCACCACCACCGTCGACCTGATCGGTCAGGACGTCCCGGTGGACCTCGTGTTCCAGTCCATCGCCGGAACCGAAGGAGCCAACACGGGATTCGGCGTCAATCTCTCGATCCTGCAGGAGGCCAACGAGGCCGGCCGGTCCCTGCGGCGCGGCACGGTCGGCGACAACGTCATGTATCTGGAGACCGGGCAGGGATCCGCGTTGTCGGCGGGCGCCCACCTCGGCACCGGCGGCAAACCCGTCGACCAGCAGACCCTCGAGACGAGGGCGTACGCGGTGGCCCGCGCCCTGGATCCGTTGCTGATCAACACCGTCGTCGGGTTCATCGGCCCCGAATACCTCTACGACGGCAAACAGATCATCCGTGCCGGACTCGAGGACCACTTCTGCGGCAAACTCCTCGGCCTCCCGATGGGCGTCGACGTCTGCTACACCAACCACGCCGAGGCCGACCAGGACGACATGGACACCCTGCTCACACTCCTCGGCGTCGCCGGTGCGGCCTTCGTCATCGCGGTACCCGGCGCAGACGACGTCATGCTCGGCTATCAGAGCCTGGCCTTCCACGACGCGCTGTACGTCCGCCAGGCGCTCGGGTTGCGTCCCGCACCGGAGTTCGAGGCGTGGCTCGCCCGCCTCGGGATGTCGGACGCCGACGGCCGAATTCTGCCGGTCGATCCGTCCTCCTCCCCGCTACTGCCGCTGGCTGCGGGCCGATGACCACATCCGACGGGTCTCAGCAATCCCCGGTCCCCGACGACGGCGACGACGTCTGGGCCACGATGAGGCGGACCACCCAGGCGCGCATCGGTTTGGGACGCGCCGGGAACTCACTGCCGTCGCGCCGGGTGCTGGAGTTCCAGGCAGCTCATGCGGCAGCGCGGGATGCCGTCCACGAACCCCTCGACGCCAGGGCCTTCGCCGAATCACTCGCCGACCTCGACGTCGGGGATCCGGTCGCCGTCACGAGCCGGGCGTCCGACCGTGGCGAGTACCTGCGCCGGCCAGATCTCGGCCGTCTGCCCGAGGATCTGTCCGCCCTCACCGAATCCGGCGCCGAGATCGGCATCGTCATCGCCGACGGACTGTCGCCGCGCGCGGTCGTCGATCACGCGCACGGCTTGGTGGCCGCACTCCTCGACGCTTTCGAGGGTCGCTACACCATCGCCCCGCCGGTCATCGCCACCCAGGCCCGCGTGGCGCTCGGCGACCACATCGGCGAAGCACTCGGCGTCACGACCCTGATCGTGATCATCGGTGAGCGACCGGGACTCTCGGTCGCCGACAGCCTCGGCATCTACCTGACCCACCTGCCCCGGCCCGGCCGCACCGACGCCGATCGCAACTGCATCTCCAACATCCACCCGCCGGACGGGCTGAACTACGAGGTCGCCGCACGGGTCACTGCAGCGCTGGTCGACGGTGCCCGCAAACTCGGCCGCTCGGGGGTTGCCCTGAAGGACACCTCGCGTCAGGCCGCCCTCGAGAACATCGACGACGCAGACGAACTCACCGTCGACCCGTCCTGACCGGGCGCCCGGTCGACACTCTCACATCCCGAGGATCTTGGCCTTCTGCGCCGCGAACTCGGCTTCGGTGAGGATGCCCTGCTGGTACAGCGCGCCGAGCTCTTTCAGAGCCGTGATCGTATCCATGCCGCTCGACTGCGCCGGCGGCTGGGGAGGCTGGGGCGGAGGCGGCGACTCCGGGTACGGCGTCGGCGCGTACTGCGGGTCGGGGTACCGCTGAGCAGTCGGGTCCTGTTGCGTGACGGTCCCCTGCTGTGCCCAGCGACTCGCCTGGCGACGAGACACCCGATTGCTCACCGCCGTGGCGGTTCCGGAGATGACGGCCGTGCGGGCGACCCCGCGGATCAAACCTGGCATGATGTCTGTCCCTTCATTCCTCGATCGCCTCGAGCGTCTCGAGCAGCGCGTCGACCGGGATACGGCCCGACGCGACCACTCGCCCGCCGTTGTTGCGCAGGGCGGTGGCGAACGGTGCCGCCCACAGGTTCTCCCACACGAGAATCGCTGCGCTGGAGCCGGGTTCCAGCGCAGCGGCGGCCTCGCCGATGTCCGTGTCGTCGAGGATCGACGTCGCCGCCCCGTCGAAGATCGCGAATTCGGCGCCCAGCTCCCCGATCTCGAGTTCGGCGATGGTCCCGTCGTCCCCCTTGGACAGGAATACGATGTCGATGAGTCGCACGATCCCACGGTCGATCAGATCCATCAGGTAGGGCAACGCCTCACCCGTGGGCCGGGTTCCCGCCCACTCGACGACCACGTAGTCGACCGGGCCGAGTTCGCGATCCGCCGGCTCGGAATCCGCGGTCATGACCGCAGATCCACGACGGACCCACCCGGCTCGGACTCGTACAGTGCGCCGATCTCGGCTGCGTACTTGGTCGCGATCGGGTTGCGGCGCAGCTTCATGGTCGGGGTCAGCTCGTCGCCGCCCGGGTCCCACGCGGCCGGGACGATGGTGAACCGTTTCACCTGCTCGACCCGGGACAGCTTCCCGTTGCCGGTCCGGATCGCCGCGGAGACCTCCTCGACGATCTCGGGATGCGCCGACAGTTCGACGAGATCAACGCCGGGCATGTCCAGCTTCTTCGCCCGCGTCGCAACCGCCTCGGGGTCGAGGACCACCAGCGCCGACACATACGGCTTCGCGTCGCCGATGGCCACGACCTGACTGATCAGCGACGACGCCGCCTTCATCGCGTTCTCGATGTTGGTGGGCGACATGTTCTTTCCGGACTCGCTGATGATGAGTTCCTTCTTGCGGTCGACGATGGTGACGTTGCCGTCGTCGTCGATCGTCGCGATGTCACCGGTGGACAGCCAGCCCTCGGCGTCGATCGTCTCGGCCGTCTTCTCGGGCTGTTTGCGATAGCCGCGCATGACCACCGGACCGCGGACGAGCAGTTCCCCGTCGGCGGCGAGCTTGACCTCCATGCCACGTACCGGGGAGCCCACGGTGCCGACCCGCAGATTGTCCGGGGTGGTCATCGTCGACACACCGGTGGTCTCCGACATGCCCCACACCTCGAGCACCGGAATGCCCAGGCCCAGGAAGAACTTCAGCACTTCCGGCGGGATGGCGGCCGCTCCGGAACCGGCGAACGACACCTCGTCGAGCCCCAGTGCCGCGCGCACCTTGTGTAGGACCAATTTGTCGGCCAGTCCGTGTTGGACGCCGCCGAGGAGGCCCGTCCCCTTGCCGTCGATGCGAGCCTGCGCGTCGGCCGCGCCGACCCCGAAAGCCCAACCGGCGAGGGCCTTCTTGACCGGACTCGACTCCTCGGCGAGTTTGGCCTCGATGCCGGCGCGGATCTTCTGCCACACGCGCGGGACCCCGAAGAAGAACGTCGGGTGCACGTCGGGCAGCGCTGCGGCGATCTCACGCGGATCGGGCACGGTGGTGATCTGGATGCCGCGCATCATGTTCGCCGCATGCGACGACACGCGGTCGGCGATGTGCGCGGCCGGGAGGTAGGAGATGGCGCGGTCGTCGAACCCGACCTCGAGCTTCTCGGCCAGCGCCGCCATCTCCGCGACGATGTTGCGGTGGGTGATCTCGACACCCTTGGGCGGCCCGGTGGTGCCCGACGTATAGATCAGTGTCGCGAGGTCCTCGGGTTCCACCGCCTGCCACGACGCGGCGAAGTCGAAACCTGCCGGCGGAGGCGTGTGTTCGACGTCGTCGAGCGAGATGGTGCCGTCGGCCACGCCGTCGACGACGACGATGCGTTCGACGGCCGTGTTCGCGGCGGTGATCACCGGCAGGAACACCTGCTCGGTGATCACGATCTTGTTCTCGGCATTGCCGAACAGGTACTCGATCTGGTCGGGCGCGCTGGTGTTGTAGATCGAGAACGGGACCGCACCGAGGTGGAGGGCCGCGGTGTCGACGAGGTGGAACTCCGGCCGGTTGGTGAGCATGATGCCGACGGTGTCCCCGCGTCCCACGCCGAGTGCGGCGAGACCGCCGGCGATCGCCTCCACGCGGGTGGCGTACCGCGACCAGGTGATCTTCTGGATGCCACCGACGGTACGGATCGCCACGGCGTCCGGACGGACGGTGACGGTCTGCTGGAACGAGGCGGGGAGCGTCGACACGTCGACGCCGGTTTCATGGGGAAAGGTGATCAGGTCTGCTGCGGTCATCTGGGTTCCTACTTGCCAGTGCAACGGTTGTGGTGCAAATCACACTAGCGAGCAGTTGCCCGGCAAGGATCAGATCACGCAAACGCGACCCGGATCGACAACCTGCAGGTCAAGACCGTTTGTCAAGCGAAGGACTCGAGTTGATCGGCGACAGCGTCCACGCCCCGTCACCCGTCAGTTCGAGCACTTCGGTGTGGTGCTGATCGGTGGTGCTGCGGTGGCTGACCGACACCAGGATCGTCTCCGGGAGTTCGGTGCGGACCAGTTGGAACAGCGCGTACTCGAGGCCCTCGTCGACCGCCGAGGTCGCCTCGTCCATGAACACCGCCTGCGGCTTCGTCAGCAGGATGCGGGCGAAGGCCACGCGCTGCTGCTCACCCGGTGACAGGACCTTGGCCCAGTCCTCCTCGTCGTACAGGCGGTCGACCAGATGCGGCAGGAATACCGTCTCCAGAGCCTGTTTGATGGCGTCGTCGCCGACGTCGTCGGGCAGCGCCGGGTAGGCGACGGCTGTGCGGAGGTCACCGAGCGGGATGTACGGCATCTGGGACAGGAACAGGGTGTGCGCGTCCGGGGGACGGGAGAACTCGCCGTCGATGAACGGCCACAGGCCGGCGAGACCGCGAAGCAGAGTGGTCTTACCCGAACCGGACCGGCCCTTGACGACGAGTGCGTCGCCCGGGTCGAGCGAGATGTTGAGCGCGCGGATCAGCTCGTCGCCGGTCGGGGTCGTGACGTTGACGTCCGCGAGACGAACAGCCCGGTCCCGATCGACGGTGGCGATCTCGGGCATGGCACGCGACTTGACGTCGGCATCGGCGAGTCCGTCGAGACGGATGATCGAGGCCCGCAGACCGGTGAAGTCGTCGTACGCGGTCCGGAAGAACGACAACGCGTCGTGCATCTCGCCGAAGGCCGACGCCGTCTGCTGCATGTCACCGAGTTTGATCTGTCCGTCGAAGAACCGTGGGATCTGGACCAGGTACGGGAACACCACCGCGAGCTGACTGACGCCGAAGTTCCAGCCGACGAAGGCCATCTGGACGTGGATGATCTGCCAGTAGTTCTTGATCACCGCCGCGAAGCGTGACATCAGGCCGTTGTGCTCGACGCGTTCGCCGCGGTAGAACGCAATATTCTCGGCCCCGTCGCGAACCCGGACGAGGGCGTAGCGGAAGTTCGCGGTGAGACGTTCTTGCCAGAAGTTGAGTCGGATGAGCGGACGGCCGATGGCGAACGCCACGACGCTGGTCACGAGCACGTAGACCAGGACCAGCCACATCATCATCCGCGGGATCTCGACGCCGAGGAGCGTCACCGGCCCGGACAGGTCCCACAGGATCTTCGAGAAGGACACGATCGAGGCGACCGCGGTCAGCACGCCGTTGGTCGACGAGCCACCGCCACCCCAGAGAAGCGACGATCCGACCGAGGCGACGTTCGTGATGTCGGCCTGGATGCGCTGGTCTGGGTTGTCGACGCCGGGATGGATGTCGGTCGGCTTCTGCGACGGCTCCGAGGTTCGGCGGAACCACTTTCGGCGCATGAGGCCCGAGCTGAGGTCGACGAAACGGTTGCGGTAGAAGGCACGCCCGTTCATCCAGTCCGCCGCCGCGCCGCCGGTCATCCAGCGGCGGAGGTTGATCTCGAAGGCGGCCCCGACGTAGATCTCGATCATCGTGCGCACGACGTGGAGCGTGGCGAGGATGCCGAAGACCGCCATCGAGTGCCAGAAGGCGTCCTTGCCCATCTGGAGCATCTCGGCCCCCTGCGGGCCGCCGGCCAGTCCTTCGGCCGCGGTCTGGAGACCGGTGAACAGGTCGTTGCTGAAGTACGAGAAGAGCACGGTGATCCGCACACCGAGCAGTGCGAGTACTGTCAGCAGGGCGGCCAGTCCCCAGGCCTTGAGCCGGGTGCCGGGCTCGGTGAAGAAACCACCGATCACGCGCCACAGGGGTCGGCCCCATCGGCTGAAGCGGGCGAGCAGGAAGCCGATGACGAGCATCGCGACCGCGGCGATCCCGAATGCGATGGCCAGCCACTTCAAGCTGGCCCAGACCTCGTTGCCCCAGTCGATGCTGTACTCCACGCACGCTCCCTACGCCTCGGATGTCGCAGCCGGAACACCGGCGACATCGCGGCCCGGCTGACTGCGGGGTGTCGAAAAAGAAATCGACACAACGGGTCCGGGCAGAACAATGATCCGGCGAAGTTTAACCCGGGGTTCACCGCCTGTCCGGACAACTCCGCCCATGTCGCGCTGGGGAACGACGGAGACCCGGTGTGTTCAGCCGAGCGGCCGGAGGACCGCACCCTTCTGGAGGGCAGCGGTCGACACGGTCTGCGAGAAGCTCTCACCGACGCGGACGACGTAACCGGCGTCGGTGTACTCCACCCCGTCGATCTCGAACGTCAGTTGGCAGCCCGTGTCGCTGCGGAGAAACCCGGTGAGCGAGGTCTTGGAGACCTCCCCGCCCGCGGCGTCGTAGATGAAGACCGGTGTCCCCCGGGCGATCTGTCCGCCGCCGGGCAGCGAGGCGACCTCGGTGACACAGTCGGCGACGACACCACCCTTCGCGGTCAGCGTCGGGGTGCGCAGCACACCCAGCAGCAAGGCGCCGATCGCGAGGGCGGCGAAGAGCACCATCGCGATCGTCGTACCCACGATGACCGGCACCCGGGTCTTGCGCTGCCACGTGCGACGCGGCAACGGAGGGCCCGGGTCCAGCCACATCTCCTGGCCCGTGGTCATTTCCGGTGCGTCACTTCTTCGGCGGGAAGTACTTGATAAGGGCCTCCTGGACGACCGACGTCGCGAGCGTGCCGTCCCGCGTCCAGAATCGTCCCGAGCCCATGCCGCGCGATCCGGTCGCCACCGGCGAACGCGTCGCGTACAGCAGCCAGTCGTCGAAGCGGAACTCGCGGTGGAACCACATCGAGTGGTTGACGGTCGCCGCGAACAGTCGGTCGATACCCCAGGACAGTCCGTGAGTGGTGATGATCGAGTCGAGCACCGTCGTGTCGGAGGCGTAACACATTGCGGCGACGTGCATCACGGGATCGTCGGGCATCACGCCGTCGGCCTTCATCCACACCCGGTTGTCGGTGAGCTTGCGTCCCGCCTCCTTCGCCTTCCAGCTCGGATCGTTGGCGAAGCGGATGTCGACGGGATGCAGAGCGTTGACGAAGGTCGCGATGCGGTCCTCGTAACCCTTGAAATGCTCACCGAGAGGAGGCAACTCCTCCGGGTAGGGCACCTGCGGGATCTCGACGGCGTGCTCGAGCCCGGCGGTGTTGTCCTGGAAGGCCACCAGCATCGTGAAGATCTCTTCGCCGTCCTGCTTGGCGGTGACCTGCCGGTTGGCGAAGGACTTGCCGTCGCGGAACCGGTCGACGTGGTACTCCATCGGTTTGGTGACGTCGCCGCCACGGATGAAGTGCGCGTGCAGAGCGTGGATCGGCGGGTTTCCGCGGGTGAGGCTGCGAGATGCGGCCACCACACCCTGCCCGAGGAGCTGCCCGCCGAAGGTCCGAGCCGTGACCTGCTCCGGGTGGTGCCCGATGAACACGTCCTCGTCGCGACGTTCGACGTCGAGCAGTGCCAGCAGCTTGCCGAGATCCCCGGTCTGTTCCACGGTCATGGCCTTCACCCTAGTGACAGACCGGGGCTCACCGTCCTGGTGGTCTGCTCAACGCCTCCGGCATCAGTGATCTTCTTCAACGCCTCCGGCGTCAGTGGTCCTGCTCGCCGATGCGATGGACGTGGATCATGTTGGTCGAGCCGACGGTGCCGGGCGGGGCACCGGCCACGATGACCACCACGTCGCCCTCCGCCAGGCGGCCGATGCGCAGCAGCTGGTGGTCGACCTGGTCGATCATGTGATCGGTGGTGTCGACGTGGTCGACGATGAAGGTCTCCGTGCCCCAGCTCAGGGCGAGCTGACTGCGCACCTCCTGGGTCGGCGTGAAGGCCAGCAACGGCAGGCGCGAGTGCAGGCGGGCGAGGCGTCGGACGGTGTCGCCGGACTGGGTGAACGCCACGAGGGCCTTGACCTCGAGACGCTCACCGATGTCGCGGGCCGCGTAGGAGATGACGCCACGCTTGGTGCGGGGCACATGCGAGAGCGGCGGCACGTCACGCGGGCCGGTCTCGACGGCCCGGCAGATGCGGTCCATGGTGCGGACGGTCTCGAGCGGGAACTTGCCCACCGACGTCTCGCCGGACAGCATGACCGCGTCCGCACCGTCGAGCACCGCGTTCGCGACGTCGGAGGCCTCGGCCCGGGTGGGGCGCGAGTTCTCGATCATCGAGTCGAGCATCTGGGTCGCGACGATCACCGGCTTGGCGTTCTCACGGGCCATCTGGATGGCCCGCTTCTGCACCAGCGGCACCTCCTCGAGCGGTAGCTCGACGCCCAGATCGCCGCGGGCGACCATGATCGCGTCGAACGCCAGGACGATGGCCTCGAGGTTCTCGATGGCCTCCGGCTTCTCCAGCTTCGCGATCACCGGCACCCGGCGACCCACGCGGTCCATGACCTCGTGGACGAGTTCGATGTCCGACGGGCTGCGCACGAACGACAGCGCGACCAGGTCGACGCCCAGGTTCAGTGCGAATTCGAGGTCGGCGATGTCCTTCTCGGACAGTGCCGGCACCGAGACGCTCATACCCGGCAGCGAGAGGCCCTTGTTGTTGCTGACCGGGCCGCCCTCGGTCACGGTGCAGACCACGTCGTTGCCGTCGATCGCGGCGACGGTGAGTCCGACCTTGCCGTCGTCGACGAGGAGACGGTCGCCGGGGCTCGCGTCCTCGGACAGGTTCTTGTAGGTGGTGGAGACGCGGTCATGAGTGCCCTCGACGTCGTCGACGGTGATCCGGACCTCCTCTCCCGTCTCCCAGACGGTGGCGCCGTCGCAGCCGTCGAAACGGCCCAGCCGGATCTTGGGACCCTGCAGGTCGGCGAGGATGCCGACGGCCTTCTCCGCCGCATCGGAGGCCTTGCGGACGCGCGCGTAGACGGCAGCATGGTCCTCATGCTTGCCGTGGCTGAAGTTCATCCGGGCCACATCCATACCGCTGGCGACGAGTTCCTTGAGTTTCTCGTCGCTGGAGGTGGCCGGACCCATGGTGCAGACAATTTTGGTTCGCCGAGTCACAACCTCACCTTAGTCCCGTCGGAGACGCATCTCCACGCGCCGCCGAAGTCGTCACCCGGGGGTCACGCGGTGTTGTCGCTGGTGACAGCCCACTACTTTCCGGTACGGATTTCGCGTCACATGGGCAGCCCGCGCGTGTTCCCCGTCATCGTCGGGCGGGGGTTCTCGACCCGCGCGCCCGTCAGCGTACGGCCAGCGGCAGTGCTGCCGGACGAACCGGTGACGGGAGGTCGGATTCGCCGACGAGGAATTCGTCGACGGCCCGGGCCGCCGACCTGCCCTCGGCGATCGCCCACACCACCAGCGACGCACCACGATGAGCGTCACCACACACGAAAACGCCGGGAGCGTCTGTCTGCCAATCACTTCCGCAGGATATGGCCCCACGCTTGTTGGGCTCGATCTCCAGACCCGACAGCAGGTCACCACGTTCCACACCGGCGAAACCGATCGCGAAAAGCGCAAGTTCGCAAGGGATCTCGAACTCCTCCCCGACCGGTCGGATCTCGCGTCGACCATCGGCGTCACGTTGCACCTCGACCTCGGCGAGCACCATGGTGGTGACGTTGCCCTCGTCGTCGCCGAGGAAGCGCTGCACGGCCACCTGGTACTTGCGCTCGCCGCCCTCGGCGTGCGCGCTGGAGGTCCGCATGACCAGCGGCCAGGTGGGCCACGGCGATCGGTTGTCGTCGCGTTCGTCGGGAAGTTCGGGGTTGTAGTCGAGCTGGACCACCGACGCCGCGCCCTGTCGGTGGGCGGTGCCCAGGCAGTCCGCGCCGGTGTCGCCGCCGCCGATGATGACGACGTGCTTGCCGGCCGCGGTGATCGGCGACGGGCCGTCACCCTCACACTCGCGGTTGGCGGGCACGAGATGTTCCATCGCCAGGTGGACGCCGTTGAGCTCGCGGCCGGGCACCGGGTTGTCGCGGGCCTCCATGGCTCCGATGGCCAGGACGACGGCGTCGTGTCGATCCCGCAGGTCCTCCACCGACAGATCGGTGCCGACGTCACAGCTGGTGACGAATTCCGTTCCCTCCGCGCGCATCTGGGCGATGCGCCGATCGATGTCGGACTTCTGCAGCTTGTACTCCGGGATGCCGTAACGCAGCAGCCCGCCGAGCCGGTCGTCGCGCTCGTAGACTGTGACGTCATGTCCGGCACGCGTGAGCTGTTGCGCCGCAGCGAGTCCCGCTGGTCCCGAACCGACCACGGCCACCGATTTGCCCGTCTTGGAGGCCGGCGGTTCGGGGCCGATGACGCCTTCGGCCCACGACTCGTAGGCGATGGTCTTCTCGATGCGCTTGATGGTGACGCTGCCACCGGTCGCGCGCTCGGAGATCGACAGGACGCACGCGGCCTCACACGGCGCCGGACACACCATCCCGGTGAACTCGGGAAAGTTGTTGGTGGCGTGGAGTCGACTGCTCGCGGCATCCCAGCGACCACGGCGGACGAGGTCGTTCCATTCCGGGATCAGGTTGCCCAGCGGACAACCCGCAGTTCCGGAGTGACAGAACGGGATACCGCAGTCCATACACCGGCGCGCCTGGGTGCTGACCTCCGCGAGCACCTTCGTCGGGTCGTCGGCGTGCACGTAGACGTCGTCCCAGTCCTGGACGCGTTCGGCGACCGGACGGTACTTCGCTTCTTTCTTCGGGACCTCCAGGAACCCGCGCGGATCAGCCACGTGCCGCCTCCATGATCGCTGAATCGACGTCGCGTCCCTCGGCCTCGGCCATCCGGGCCGCGTCGAGGACACGCTTGTAATCGGTCGGCATGACCTTCGTGAACGCCAGGCAGCGCCGGGGCCAGTCCGCGAGGATCGACGCACCGATCGCCGAGCCGGTCAGCTCGGCGTGCTCGGTGATGGTCTCCTTGAGCCAGGCCAGGTCGTCGGGGTCGGGGCGCATGAGTTCGACCATCGCCATGTTGACCTTGTCGGGGTCGAGGTCGTGCACGAAGGCGATGCCACCCGACATCCCCGCCGCGAGGTTGCGCCCGGTCGGCCCGAGGACCACCACACGCCCGCCGGTCATGTATTCGCAGGCGTGGTCGCCCACGCCCTCGACGACCGCGGTCGCACCCGAGTTCCGCACCGAGAACCGCTCGCCGACGCGGCCGCGCAGGTACACCTCGCCCGACGTCGCGCCATAGAGGATGG
This sequence comes from Gordonia rubripertincta, assembly GCF_038024875.1. Lineage (NCBI taxonomy): Bacteria > Bacillati > Actinomycetota > Actinomycetes > Mycobacteriales > Gordoniaceae > Gordonia > Gordonia rubripertincta. The sequence continues at coordinate 3,392,390 of NZ_CP136136.1, read as the reverse complement.
TGTTGCCCGCGATGACCTGGTCCTCGGCGACGAACCACGAGTCGGGGTGCGGGGCGACGACGATCTTGCCGCCGCACAGCCCCTTGCCGACGTAGTCATTCGTGTCGCCGGTGAGCCTGATCGTCACTCCCGGCGGGAGGAACGCGCCGAGCGACTGCCCGGCCGAACCCTCCAGCTTCACCACGATCGTGTCCTCGGCCAGGCCCACCGCACCGTAGCGACGGGTGACCTCGGCGCCGAGCAGCGTGCCCACGGTCCGGTTGACGTTGCGCACCGGCAGCTCGAGCGTCACCGGGTGGGCGTCCTCCAGCGCGCCTTCGGCGAGCTGGATGAGCGTCTGGTCGAGCGCACGGTCGAGTGCGTGGTACTGCTCCCGCACCCGCCTGCTCGGCCCCTTGCCTTCGACCTTCCGGAAGATCGGCGACAGATCGAGACCCTTCGACTTCCAATGTGCCACGGCGGAATCGGTGTGCAACCGCTGCGACTGTCCGATGGCCTCGTCGAGGGTCCGGTATCCCAGCAGTGCCAGGTACTTCCGCACGTCCTCGGCGATGAACCGGAAGAAGTTGACCAGGTGGTCGACCTGTCCGGTGAAACGCGAACGCAGCTGCGGGTTCTGGGTCGCCACGCCGACCGGGCAGGTGTCGAGATGACACACGCGCATCATGATGCAACCCGCCACGATGAGCGGCGCGGTCGAGAAGCCGTACTCCTCGGCGCCGAGCAGGGCGGCCATGATGACGTCGCGGCCGGTGCGCAGCGCACCGTCGCATTGCACGGTGATGCGGTCGCGCAGACCGTTGAGCATGAGCGTCTGCTGGGCGTCGGCCAGGCCTATCTCCCACGGGGTGCCCGCGTGCTTGAGTGAGGTCAGCGGCGACGCACCGGTACCGCCGTCGTGCCCGGAGATGAGCACGACGTCGGCATGCGCCTTGGAGACGCCGGTCGCGACCGTTCCCACGCCTACCGCGCTGACCAGCTTCACGTGGATGCGGGCCTGCGAGTTGGCGTTCTTCAGATCGTGGATCAGCTGCGCGAGGTCCTCGATCGAGTAGATGTCGTGGTGCGGCGGCGGCGAGATCAGCGCGACACCGGGCGTCGAGTGCCGGGTCTTGGCGATCCACGGGTACACCTTGTACGCCGGAAGCTGGCCGCCCTCACCGGGTTTCGCGCCCTGCGCCATCTTGATCTGGATGTCGGTGGCGTTGATCAGGTAGTCGCTGGTCACACCGAACCGACCGGACGCGACCTGCTTGACCGCGCTGCGTCGTTCCGGGTCGTAGAGGCGGTCGACGTCCTCGCCACCCTCCCCCGAGTTCGACCGGCCGCCGATCTTGTTCATTGCCATCGCGATCGTCTCGTGGGCCTCGGCGGAGATCGAGCCGTAGCTCATGGCGCCGGTGTTGAAGCGCTTCAGGATCTCCTCGACCGGTTCCACCTCCTCGATCGGGATCGGTTCGCGCGCATCGAGATCGAACTCGAACAGCCCGCGGAGCGTGCCGCCCTTGCGCGACAGCCGGTCGACCTCGTCGGAGTACTTCTGGAAGATCTCCGCCTGCCCGGTCTTGGTGGCGTGCTGCAGCAGGAACACGGTCTCCGGGGTGAACAGGTGCAGCTCGCCTTCGCGGCGGTACTGGTACTCGCCGCCCGAGTCGAGACGTCGGTAGACCTGCTCGGTCGGGTTCTCCGGGAACGCCCGGTGATGCCGGATACGAACTTCCTCCGCGAGCTCGTCGAGACCGACGCCCTCGATGCGCGACACCGTGCGGGTGAAGTACTCGCGCACGACCTCCGACGACAGGCCGACGGCCTCGAAAGCCTGTGCTGCGGTGTAGGAGCTTATGGTCGAGATGCCCATCTTGCTCATCACCTTCAAGACGCCCTTGCCGAGCGCCTCGAGGTAGTTGCGGATGGCCTTCGACGGGGTGACGCCGATCAGCTCGCCCTCGGCGATGAGGTCCTCGATCGTCTCCAGGGCCAGGTACGGATTGACCGCGGCCGCACCGAAACCGATGAGCGTCGCGATGTGGTGGACCTCGCGGGCGTCACCGGATTCGACGACCAGCGCGACCCGGGTGCGTTCCTTGGTGCGCACCAGATGATGGTGGACCGCCGAGATGGCCAGCAGCGACGGGATCGGTGCGTGACCGGAGTCGGTGAGCCGGTCGGAGATGACGAGGGTGGTGTGGCCCTCGGCGATCGCCTGGCTGGCCCGCGCGCGCAGGTCCTCGAGGGCGACCCGGAGACCTTCTCCCCCTTCGTTCACCTCGTACAGCGCGCGCAGCACCTTGGCGGACAGGCCCGGGTGATCACCGTCGTCGTTGATGTGGACCAGCTTGGCGAGGTCGGCGTTGTCGAGGACCGGCCAGTGCAGCATGATCTGGCGGCACGACGCGGCGGTGGGGTCGAGCAGGTTCTGCTCCGGGCCCATCACACGCCCCATCGAGGTGACGATCTCCTCGCGGATCGCATCCAGCGGCGGGTTCGTGACCTGCGCGAAGAGTTCCACGAAGTAGTCGTAGAGCAACCGGGAACGCCGCGACAGCACGGCTATCGGGGTGTCGGTGCCCATCGAGCCGAGCGGCTCGTAACCCGACGCCGCCATCGGCGTCAGCAGCACCCTCAGGTCCTCTTCGGTGTACCCGAACGACAGCTGGCGGCGGACCACGGTGTCGTGGTTGGGCTGGAAGACCGGGCGTTCGGGAAGCGTGGCGATGTCGAGGAGCCCGGCGTGCAGCCACTCGTCGTACGCCTCGGCGTTCATCAGCTCGCCCTTGATCTCCTCGTCGGGGATGATCCGGCCCTGGGCGGTGTCGACGAGGAACATGCGGCCCGGTTCGAGGCGGCCCTTGCTGATGACGTCGTCGACCGGGACGTCGAGGACACCCGCCTCCGAGGCGAGGATGATCCGGCCGTCGCGCGTCTGCCACCAGCGGCCGGGGCGCAGCCCGTTCCGGTCGAGCACCGCGCCGACCACGGTACCGTCGGTGAAGGTGACACACGCCGGCCCGTCCCAGGCCTCCATCAGCGATGCGTTGAACTGAAGGAACGCACGGCGTTTGGGGTCCATGTCGGGGACGTTCTCCCACGCCTCGGGAACCATCATCATGACCGCGTGCGGCACGCTGCGGCCGCCGAGGTGCAGCAGTTCGAGTACCTCGTCGAGCGACGCCGAGTCCGATGCCTCGGGGGTGCAGATCGGGAAGGCGCGCTTGAGGTCGCCGGGGATGAGGTCGGTCTCGAGCAGAGCCTCGCGGGCGCGCATGCGGTTGCGGTTGCCGCGCACCGTGTTGATCTCGCCGTTGTGGGCGACGAACCTGAACGGATGCGCGAGCGGCCACGACGGGAAGGTGTTGGTGGAGAAGCGCGAGTGGACGATCGCGATGGCGCTCTGGCAGCGGTCGTCGCGCAGGTCCTCGTAGTACAGCGGCAACTGCATCGTGGTGAGCATGCCCTTGTAGACCATGGTGCGGCTCGACAGCGACGGGAAGTACAGGCCGAGGCCCGCCTCCTCGATCTCCGGGGTGACGCGCTCGGCCTGCTTGCGGAACGGATAGATGAAGCGGTCGAGGGCCGCACCGCCGATGCGCTCGGCACCCGCCTCGGGGTGGACGGTGACGAACAGCTGCATCATGTACGGCATACAGGCGACCGCGGTGCCGCCGATGTCGGCGTGCTCGTGGTCGACCGGGACGTCGCGCCAGCCGAGGATGGTGATGCCCTCGTCGGCGGCGAGCGCCTCCACCCGCGCGATCGCCTGCCGGCGCAGTTCCTCGTCCATGGGCAGGAAGCAGGTACCCGCGGCATAGGTGTGGGAGCCATCCGCGGCCGGCTCGGGCAGCTCGAAGTCGACGGCGGCGCGCAGCAATTCGTCGGGCAGCTGGATCAGGATGCCGGCGCCGTCGCCGCTGTTGGTCTCGGCTCCGGCGGCCCCGCGGTGCTCGAGGTTCTCCAGTGCCAGCAGCCCGTCGGCAACGATGGAATGCGAACGACGTCCATGGATGTCGGCGACCATCGCGACACCGCAGGAGTCGACCTCGGCCTCCGGGTCGTACAGGCCCTGCTTGGCCGGGAGCGCAGAAAACAGCATCACTACCTCCACTCGATCCGGAACGGATCGCTGCTGAGTGTCCACTGGGACAGCACTGGCCCGAGGAGTATTGCGCGGCGAGCGGATGACCGTGCCGAGATCGGTACCGGGCTGAGTCGAATCCGTCGCGACCCGTGGGACGAGACGGTCGGTACCGGGCGGTCGGAGATCGCGCGTCGTGAAATTCGATCGTATCCGAACAGCACGGCGAACGCGTGTGCTCGACGGCTGTGATACTCGCGACCGGAGGGCGCAGAACAGCGGTGGTTGTCGCCAAGCGGCTTTCGTGCTCGGTTCTCCCGGAGCCGGGAAGATCAGGAACGACGCCGACGGAACCGGGAGGCGACCCGGCGGCGGAGACTGCTTGCCGCATCGGTCTCTCCGGCGTCGGTCTCTCCGGCGTCGGTGGCTTTCGCATCGGCCTGATCCGCGTTCGGCAGTTCTGCGTCACCGGTTTGAGCGTCAGACGGTTCGGGGTCGGCATCAGCCGAGCCTGTCGTGGCGTCCTCAGGCTCTGCGGTGCCAGTTGTCGCGTCCTCAGATTCGAAGACGCCGGGTGCCTCGTCCTCTGGCTCCGAGACGGCAGTTGCTGCGTCCTCGGGTTCGGCATTGCCTGCCGCGTCCTCGGATTCGACGTCGGCGTCCACGACGTCTTCGGTCTCGACGACGTCGTCGGCCTCGTCGTCCGCTGCTGCATCGACCGAGGCTCCGTCTTCCGCGTCGGCGGTCGCGTCGTCCTCTACCTCGGGATTCGTGACCTCCGGGTCGCCTCCCTCAGCGGACTCGGCTGCGTCGGGCTCCTCCGCGGCAGGCTCCAACTCCTCAGCCTCCGCTGCGAGCGTTGCCGCTTCGGCTTCGGCCTCCTCTCCCTCGGGTTCCGGGGCCTCGGTCTCCGCGACCGCGGCGTCGTCGTCGTGGTCGTGGTCGACCACCGGAACCACCGGCTCGGCAACCTCGCGGGGAGCCGGCGAATCATCCTCCGGGCTCGACTCGTCGGCGGTTTCGACCGCGGGCTCGTGATCCTCTGCCTTCACGGCTGCAGGTGCGGTTGGGACACTACTGGTCTCCACCTTGTCGGCCTCGGCGTCGAGGGCGTCCAGTGTGTCCACATCTGCGGGCGGTTCGTCGTCTTCGACAGCATCGAGGTCGTCGAAGTCCTCGTCGTACCAGTCGTCGACGTATCCGGCGACACCCTGTTCCTCGAGTTCGGCGGCGCGTTCGGGGTGGTACATCTCCAGGCCCTGTTCACGGCCCTTGGGCGCGACGACGAAGTAGACGATCGCGCACACGAACACGAGGGCGGCGGTGAAGAGGTTCGGACGGATGCCGGCGATGTAGTTGGCGACGGCGGCACGGTCGTCACGGAGCATCTCGATGAAGAACCGGCCGAGGCAGTAGCCGGCGATGTAGAGCGCGAACAGGCGGCCGTGGCCGATGCGGAACCTGCGGTCGATGACCACCAGGAGGATCACGATCAGGACGTTCCACAGCAGTTCGTAGAGGAACGTCGGCTGGACGACAGCGACCACGACGCCGTTGGACTTGCCGTCGATCAGGCCGGCGTTGGCGTAGCCGGCCTTGTTGACCCGTTCGTAGATCTCCAGACCCCACGGCAGGGTCGTCTCCCGGCCGTACAGCTCCTGGTTGAAGTAGTTGCCGAGCCGACCGATGGCCTGGGCCAACAGGATCGGCGGGGCGATCGCGTCACCGAAGGCGGGTAGTCGGATACCGCGGCGTCGGGCGCCGATCCACGCACCGACCGCGCCGAGCGCGACCGCACCCCAGATTCCGAGACCACCGTCCCAGATCCGCAGCGCGTCGAGTGGCTCCTTGGGGGCGTCTGCCCCGAAGTAGGTCTTCCAGTCGGTGATGAGGTGGTAGAGGCGCCCACCGAGGAGACCGAACGGGACGGCCCAGATCGCGACGTCGAGGACCTCGCCTTCCTGTCCCCCGCGAGCGATCCACCGGCGGTTGCCCCACCAGACCGCGACGATGATCCCCGCGATGATGCACAGCGCGTACGCGCGCAGCGGGAACGGTCCGAGATCCCACACGCCCTGGGGCGGACTGGGGATGTAGGCGAGCATCGTCGTGGTCGGCGCGTTCACCATGCAACCCTAACCGACACGGCACCCACTCCCGCGCGGTCTGGTTGTCGGGGCGTGGCCGGCCTCGGGATACGGACCTCGGGCAACCCCTCGGCCGCTACTCGACCGGCGGACAGGTGGCCCGCGACTCGTTGAAGCAGCGTCAGACGGCAGCGTGGCGCGACCGCACGCCCTCGGCGAGTTCACCGACGAGCGAGGCCAAACGGTCCTGACCGGCCTTGGCGGCGGTCACCAGAGCCGAGCCGACGATGACGCCGTCGGAGTAGGACGCGATCTGGGCGGCCTGCTCACGGTTGCGGACACCGAGTCCGACGCCGATCGGGATGTCGGAGTACTCCCGCACGCGTGCGCACAGCTCGGGAGCCATGTCCGACACCGCGTCACGCGCACCGGTGACACCCATCGTGGACGCGGCATAGACGAATCCGCGGGAGGCGTCGACGGTCAGCGCGATGCGCTCGGTGGTCGACGACGGCGCGACGAGGTATATGCGGTCCAGGCCGTACTCATCCGAGGCGGCGTGCCACTGAGCGCCCTCTTCGGGAATCAGGTTCGGCGTGATGAGCCCGGCACCGCCCGCGTTGGCGAGGTCCCGCGCGAAGTTCTCGACGCCGTACTGCAGCACCGGGTTCCAGTAGCTCATGACCACCGCGGTGCCGCCGGCCGAGCTGATCGCCTCCACCGCGGTGAACACGTCGCGCACCCGAACGCCGTTGGTGAGGGCGAGGTCGGCGGCCTCCTGGATGGTCGGACCGTCCATCACCGGATCGGAGTAGGGCACGCCCACCTCGATGATGTCGCAACCGACGTCGACCATCGTCCGGAACGAGGTCAGCGAATCGTCCAGCGTCGGATAACCCACGGGGAGATATCCGATGAGGGCGCTGCGGTTCTCCTCGCGGCACTTGTCGAAAACCGGTCCGGTCTTCGATGAGATGGTGTCTGCGCTCATGCCTGTTCTCCCGGCTGTCCGCTGGTGGCCTTTGCCTCGTCCTGCGACGGCGGCGGGTCGAAGAGACCGAACCAGCGCGCAGCGGTGTCGACGTCCTTGTCGCCGCGTCCGGAGAGGCTGACGACAATGATCGCGCCCTCGCCGAGTTCCTTGCCGAGCTTCAATGCACCGGCGACCGCGTGCGCGGACTCGATCGCGGGAATGATCCCCTCGCGACGGCTCAGCAGCGCGAGCGCATCCATCGCCTCGGTGTCGGTGATCGGTCGGTACTCGGCCCGGCCGGTGTCCTTGAGGTAGGCATGTTCGGGGCCGACGCCCGGGTAGTCGAGACCCGCGGAGATCGAGTGGGACTCGGTCGTCTGTCCGTCTTCGTCCTGCAGCAGGTACGAGTAGGCGCCCTGGAACGCTCCCGGCGTGCCGCCGGTGAAAGTCGCTGCGTGACGGCCGGTTTCGACGCCGTCACCGGCCGCCTCGAAACCGACGAGACGAACGTCGGAGTCGTCGATGAACGGATGGAAGATACCTATGGCGTTGGAACCGCCACCGACGCAGGCGGTCACGGCATCGGGCAGGCGTCCGGCCTTGTCGAGGATCTGGGCCCTGGCCTCGAGGCCGACGACGCGCTGGAGGTCGCGGACCATCACCGGGAACGGGTGCGGGCCGGCGGCGGTGCCGAAGCAGTAATAGGTGTTGTGCGCGTTGGTGACCCAGTCACGCATGGCCTCGTTGATGGCGTCTTTCAGCGTGGCCGAACCGTTGTCGACGGCGATGACCTCGGCGCCGAGCAAACGCATCCGGGCGACGTTGAGCGCCTGGCGATCGGTGTCGACACGACCCATGTAGATCACGCATTCGAGGCCCAGGAGCGCACATGCGGTGGCGGTGGCCACGCCGTGCTGGCCGGCGCCGGTCTCGGCGATGATGCGGTTCTTGCCCATTCGCTGGGCCAGAAGCGCCTGCCCGAGAACGTTGTTGATCTTGTGCGAGCCGGTGTGGTTGAGATCCTCGCGCTTGAGGAAGATCCGCGCTCCCCCGGCGTGCTCGGCGAGGCGCTTCGCCTCGTACAGCGGCGACGGACGTCCGGCGTAATCACGCTGCAGACGGTCGAGTTCGTTCAGGAAGTCGTCGTCGGTGCGAATCTTGTAGAAGGTGGCGGTGACCTCGTCGATGACCGCCATCAGGGCTTCCGGCACGTGCCGTCCGCCGTAGACGCCGAAATGGCCGCCCTCGTCGGGTTCGATCGACGTACGCGTCGTCAAGCCGGTACTGGCCGGCGGGAGCACGGTCGCGGAAGAGTCGGGATGGGCCGAGTCAGGATGGGCGGTCACTACATCTCACAGTCGATCGGGCCGACGACGACATGGACCGAACACGGCCCGAAGACGTATGTCAGCGAACTGGTTTCGGGCACGACGGGTGGGTACCCGCGGTGACCAGCTCACGCACCGCGGCGCGGGGGTCACCACTTGTCACTAGTCCCTCACCCACCAGGACGGCGTCGGCGCCTGCGCCTGCGTAGGCCAGCAGATCGGCGGTGCCGCGCACGCCCGACTCCGCGATGCGGATGGTCTCGGTCGGCAGGCCGGGGGCGATGCGAGAGAAGGTGTCCCGCTCGACCTGGAGGGTCTTGAGGTTGCGGGCGTTCACGCCGACGACCGACGCACCTGCCTCGAGGGCACGGTCGGCCTCTTCCTCGGTGTGGACCTCCACGAGCGCGGTCATGCCGAGGCTCTCGGTGCGGTCGAGCAGCGAGGCGAGGACGTTCTGCTCGAGGGCTGCCACGATCAGCAGGATGACATCGGCGCCGTGGGCACGGGCCTCATGGATCTGATACGGCCCGACGATGAAGTCCTTGCGCAGGACCGGGATGTCGACTGCCGCGCGAACGGCGTCGAGGTCGGCGAGTGATCCGTGGAAGCGTCGCTCCTCGGTCAGCACGCTGATGATGCGGGCGCCGCCTTCTTCGTAGGCCCCGGCCAGTTCGGCGGGATCGCCGATCGTGGCCAGTTCACCCTTGGACGGGCTGGCTCGCTTGACCTCGGCGATCACCCCGATACCGGGCTGACGGAGTGCGGCCATGGCGTCCCGGGGAGCGGGAGCCTTCGCCGATGCGGCCTTCACAGCAGCGAAATCGACCACCGCTTCACGTGCGGCGACGTCGGCTTTGACTCCCTCGATGATCGACTCGAGAACGTTGGGCATGCTCACAGCGACTCCGCTCCCTTCCGCTCGTCGTGTGGTCTCAGGGTAGCCCGATCGTCTCGGCGACCTGTCACGGGGTTGGCCGATCCTCTCCGAGACGGGAGCGGTCCTGGACTGTTACGCATATCTCAGCCTGCCGTGCGAGTCTCAGGGAGACCTGTGGATCGGGTCACTGCTCGCCCGCAGGATCAGCGTTCGTCCGAATCGGTCGGATCCGTCGGATCGATGCCCGTGTCGAGCGCGTCCCACATCATGCGCTCGTTCGCGTCCGGGTCGTCGGCCGACCGACCGCCCTTTCCGCCGGTCGCGGCGCCGCCGGCCGGGGTGTCCCCGGTCTGGGTGGTGTCGGCCGCGCCCGCCTTCTTCCGCCGCTCGTAGTCGGCGAAGATCTCGGTCTCGAGCTCCTCGCGCCGGGCTGCGGGGGTCTTGTACTTCGACGACATCGTCGCACCTCTGGCGACCCGGAGCAGCACAACCGCGGCGGCGACGGCACACACCGTGCCGAGTAGGACCAGCGCGGCGGGCAGCCACTGGGTGTCGGTGTAGAGAGCGATGTACCGGTCCGGGATGTCCCCGGCGTCGGCGGCGTACTCGGAGTCGGCGCCGCCGACGATCAGCGAGATCGCCGGGAAGGCGGCGAGCACGCCACCGACAGCCACGAGCAGCGCGACCAGGCGCAGGCCCCAACCGCGTACCGACAGCACCGCGGCGATGCCGGCGAGGTACACCAGGGCAAGCGGCGTGAGCCAGGGACTCCAGTCCGATCCCTTGACGTCGAAAGTGCGCTGGGGTGAGAGGCCGTCCTCGGCCGACACGGTCGCCCAGGTCAGCCGGCTCGCACCCCAGAACGCGGCAGCCGTGGCCAGCATCAGGATCGCCGCGATCATCTGCGGCCGTCGCGAGGACTTCGGCCCGGTCTTGGACGCCCCCGGCTGGGACGACTCGGCCGGATGCTCCGCGGATGTCACGCGCTGTCTCCTGTCGGGGTCTCCCCGACCCTTGTCATCGTCGACGCGGCGGCGACGGCGTTGAGCACCGCGGTCGCCTTGTTGCGCGCCTCGTTGTACTCGTATTCGGGCTCGCTGTCGGCGACCACGCCGCCACCGGCCTGCACATAGGCCTGGCCGCGCGCGAGGAGCGCGGTGCGGATGGCGATCGCGGTGTCTGCGTTGCCGGCGAAGTCGAGGTAGCCGACGATACCGCCGTAGAGACCGCGCCGTGTCTTTTCATGTTCGTCGATGAGCTCCATCGCGCGCACCTTGGGCGCACCGGTGAGCGTGCCCGCCGGGAAGCAGGCGGTCACCGCGTCGAGCGCGTGTTTGTCCTCGCGCAGGGTGCCCGACACCGTCGACACCAGGTGCATGACGTGGCTGTACCGCTCGATGTGGCGGTAGTCGCTGACCTTCACCGTGCCCGGGACGCACACGCGGCCGAGATCGTTTCGACCGAGATCGACGAGCATGAGGTGTTCGGCGTTCTCCTTCTCGTCCTCGAGAAGACCCTTGCCGAGCAGCTGGTCCTCTTCCTCGGTGGCGCCGCGCCAGCGCGTGCCGGCGATGGGGTGCGTGGTCGCGATCCGGTCGGAGACGGTGACCAGTGCCTCCGGGCTGCTGCCGACAATCGTGAACGGCTTGCGGGCGATCGCGTCGGGGGCCGCGGTGTCGCTGTTCGCCTCAGTCCCCGGCATCCGCAGCAGGTACATGTACGGGCTGGGATTGGATGCACGGAGCACGCGGTAGACATCGAGCGGATCGGCATCGGTGTCCATCTCGAATCGCATCGACGGCACGACCTGGAAGGCCTCACCCGCCTCGATCTCGCCGACGAGACTCGTGACGATCTCGCTGTACTCCTCGAGCGTGCGCTGCGCGGTGAAGTCCGGCTTGGGCCGGTCGAAGGTCGAGACCGTCGACGACGCGGGTGCGGCCAGCGCCTCGGTCATCCGGTCGAGCCGGGCCACGGCGTCGGCGTACGCCTCTTCGACGCGCTCGTCCGAGCCGTCCCAGTTGACGGCGTTGGCGATCAGCGTGATCGTGCCCTCGTGGTGGTCGACGGCGGCGAGGTCGGTGGCCAGCACCATCATCATGTCCGGGAGACCGAGGTCGTCGACGGTGGTCTCCGGGAGCCGCTCGAGGCGTCGGACCATGTCGTAGGCCATGAACCCGACAAAGCCGCCGGTCAGCGGCGGCATGCCGGGCAACGGGTCGGTCTTGAGCACGCGCAGGGACTCGGCCAGCACCTCGAGGGCGTCGCCTCCCTCGGGGGCGCCCACCGGCACCGAACCCCACCAGTGCGCCTGACCGTCGACGACGGTCAGCGCCGACGGCGCCCCGGCCCCGATGAAGGACCAGCGCGACCAGGACCGGCCGTTCTCCGCCGACTCCAGCAGGAAGGTGCCGGGACGATCGCCGGCGAGCTTGCGGTACGCCGACAGCGGGGTCTCGGAATCGGCGAGCACCTTGCGGGTCACCGGCACCACGCGATGGTCGCGGGCGAGGTCGAGGAAGTCCGTGAGGGTCGTCGTGTGGGCCTCGGCCGCCGATGTCACGCCGCTCATCCGAGGGGCTCGCCGCCGACGCCCCACTGGGTACGGGGTACCTCGGTGATCGTCACCCAGACGGAATCCGGGTTCTTGCCGGTCGCCTTGGCGTACGCCTCGGTCACCGCCGCGATGGTCTCGCGCTTGACGCGGTCGGAGAGTCCGGGGGTCTGCGAGATCTGGATGAGGGGCATGCAGCGTCACCGCCTTTCGGGTGTGATCACGATGGAAATCTACTGTGCGGAGTCGACCGGCCGGGCTTCTACTCCGAACGGCAGCGAGCCGGTGTCGAAACAGCTGTGGTTCCCGGTATGGCAGGCCGCGCCGACCTGGTCGACGACGAGCAACACGGTGTCGCCGTCGCAGTCGAGGCGTGCGTCGTGCACGTACTGGGTGTGGCCGCTCGTCTCGCCCTTGACCCAGTACTCCTGGCGCGAGCGCGAGTAGTAGGTCGCCTTGCGGGTGGCGAGCGTCTGCTCGAGAGCGGCGTCGTCCATCCACGCGACCATCAGGACGTCGCCGGTGGAACGTTCCTGCGCAACCGCGCTGAACAGTCCGTCGGCGTTGCGCTTGAGACGTGCGGCGAGCGCCGGATCGAGTGCCATCAGCGTTCTCCTGCCTGTGTCATCGGACGGTGATCCCGGCCTCGGCCATGGCCGCCTTCACCTCGTGGATGGTGAGTTCGCCGAAGTGGAAGACCGAGGCGGCGAGCACTGCGTCCGCACCGGCCTGGACGGCGGGTGCGAAGTCCTCGACCTTGCCCGCACCGCCGCTGGCGATGACCGGGACCCGCACGGCCGCGCGGACCGCCTTGAGCATGCGCAGGTCGAAACCCTGCTTGGTGCCGTCGGCGTCCATCGAGTTGAGCAGGATCTCACCGACACCGAGGTCCTGGCCGCGTCGCGCCCATTCGACGGCGTCGATGCCGGTGCCCTTGCGGCCGCCGTGCGTGGTGACCTCCCAGCCTGACGGCGTCGGCTCCGAGCCCTCCGGCACGGTCCGCGCGTCGACCGACAGGACGATGCACTGCGAGCCGAATCGTCGGCTCATCTCGCCGAGGACCTCGGGGCGTGCGATCGCGGCGGTGTTGACGCTGACCTTGTCCGCGCCGGCGCGCAGCATCATGTCGACGTCCTCGACGGTGCGGATGCCGCCGCCGACGGTCAGCGGGATGAACACCTGATCGGCGGTCCGCTTGACGACGTCGATCATCGTGGAACGTCCCGAGCTCGACGCGGTGACGTCGAGGAAGGTCAGTTCGTCGGCGCCCTCGCGGTCATAACGCTCGGCCAGCTCGACGGGATCGCCGGCGTCGCGGAGGTTCTCGAAGTTGACGCCCTTCACGACGCGACCGTCGTCGACGTCGAGGCACGGGATGACCCGGGTCGCCAGCGTCATCGTGTCTCCTTCGCGTGCTCGTTCTTCATGGGATGCTCTCGTGCCTGTCTCATCGGTTGCCGGGGCGCTCATTCCGACCACTCCCCGACCGTTTCCTCGATCACTGCCATCAGACCCGCATGTACGGTCGGCGTACCCGCGACCAGTGACGGGGAGGCGACCGTCCAGCGCTCACCCGCGATGTCGGAGGCGACCCCGCCGGCGGCCCGGACCAGCGCGGCGCCCGCCGCGTTGTCCCACGGATGCCGACCGAACGCGACGGCGCCGCCGAAGACGCCCGAGGCGGTGAACGCCATGTCGACGCCGGTACTGCCCGTCATCCGGATGCGGGCGACGCGGGAACTCAACGCGCGCAACAGGTCTGCCCGACGATCACCCGCATAGCGGCCACGCCCGGCGGCGTTGAAGGGCCCGAAGGCGATCGCGGCCTCCTCCAGCGGCATGTCCGGCAACGGTTCGGCGACCTCGCCGTTGATCATCAGCGGACCGTCGGCGTGGGCGGCGTACTTCCGGTTCAGCAGCGGCAGCCACGTCAGGCCGAGTGTCGCCTCACCGTCGACGACGAGGCCGAGCAGGATGCCGGTCAGCGGCATGCCCGCCGAATAGTTGAACGTGCCGTCGACCGGGTCGAGCACCCACACCGGGCCGTCGACCGGGTCGGCGCCGCCGAATTCCTCACCGTGAACCGGGATCTGCGTCCGGTCCTCGAGCTCGGCCGAGATCCGCCGTTCCAGATCGAGGTCGACCTGGGTGGCGAAGTCCGTGCCGCCCTTGTGCACCGCACTCGGCGCGCCCAGACCTTCGACGAAGGTCTCGACGGCGGCGTCGAGGACCGATCCCGCGGTGTCGAGCAACCGCGGGAGGTCGAGCGAGCTCTGGGTTGCGCTCATCAGACCCCGGCGACGGCCGTGAGTGCCTCGGGCAGGGTGAAGCGGCCGGCATAGAGGGCCTTGCCGACGATCGCGCCCTCGACGCCCTGGCCGACGAGACCGGCGATGGCGACGAGGTCGTCGATGGCCGAGACCCCGCCGGAGGCGACGATCGGGGCGTCGGTGGCCGCGGCGACCTCGGCGAGCAGTTCGAGGTTCGGGCCCTGGAGGGTGCCGTCCTTGGACACGTCGGTCACGACGTAACGCGAGCAGCCGTCGCGGTTGAGGCGTTCGAGGACCTCCCACAGGTCTCCGCCGTCGGTGACCCAGCCGCGGCCGCGCAGCCGGTAGGAGTCGCCGTCGCGGATGACGTCGAGGCCGACAGCGATGCGGTCACCGTGCTCAGCGATCGCGCGAGCGCACCATTCCGGGTTCTCCAGAGCGGCGGTGCCCAGATTGACGCGGGTGCACCCGGTCGCGAGTGCGGCGGCGAGCGACTCATCGTCGCGAATACCGCCGGACAGCTCGACCTTCACGTCGAGTTCGCCGACGACACCGGCGAGGAGGTCGCGGTTGTCGCCGCGTCCGAAGGCCGCGTCGAGGTCGACGAGATGGATCCACTCCGCACCGTCGTTCTGCCACGCCAGCGCCGCATCGCGCGGCGAGCCGTAGGAGGTTTCGGTGCCGGCCGCGCCCTGGACGAGGCGGACCGCCTGCCCGTCGGCGACGTCGACGGCGGGAAGGAGTTCGAGGGTGCTACCCATGGGTGGAGTGTTCCTGTCTGTTCTCGGGTCGGGCTGTTGTGTGTTCGGGCGGGTCAGGCGGGCGGGTGTCCGTCGCGGGCGGCGATCAGGTGTGCTCGCGCGCGGTTGACCATGCGGTTTGCCACGGTACCGATGGCCGCGATCATCGCGGCCACTGCGGCCAGTGCGGCGACCAGACCGGCGAGCGGTGACCAGTTCGCCAGCAGGAGGATGAGCGGTATGCACACCGCCAGGACCAGCACGCCGGCGCCGAGAGCGTAGAACGCGAGCTTGGCGATCGAGAAACCGCCGCTTGCAGACGGGGTGTCGGAGCTGTCCCCGCCTGCTTCGCCGGCCGGCGTGCCGTCGGTCATGAGAGGCCCTTCACCCAGTTCTCCAGGAGTTGGGCACCGGCGTCCCCGGATTTCTCCGGGTGGAACTGCGTGGCCGAGAGCGGCCCGTTCTCGACTGCGGCCAGGAAGCGTCCGCCGTGTTCGGCCCAGGTCAGCTTCGGAGCGGTGAGCGGCGAACCGACGTTGTCCATCTCCCAGTTCTGCGCGGCGTAGGAGTGCACGAAGTAGAAGCGCGTGTCGGCGTCGAGGCCGTCGAACAGCACCGACCCCTCCGGGGCCTCCACGGTGTTCCAGCCCATGTGCGGCAGGACCGGCGCGGGCAGCTGGGTGACGCTGCCGGGCCACTCACCGCAGCCGTCGGCCTCGACCCCGAACTCCACACCACGTTCGAAGAGGATCTGCATGCCGACACAGATGCCCAGAACCGGGCGTCCGCCGGCGAGACGGCGACCGATGATCCGGTCGCCCTTCACCGCACGCAGGCCTTCCATGCACGCGGCGAACGCGCCCACACCGGGGACGACCAGGCCGGTCGCCTCCAGCGCGGTGTTGAAATCGGAGGTCACCGTCACCTGGGCGCCGGTACGTTCGAGTGCCCGCTGCGCCGAGCGCAGGTTGCCCGAACCGTAGTCGAGGATCGTGACGTCGGTTTCGCTCACAGGGCTCCCTTCGTCGACGGGACGCCGCTGACGCGGGCGTCGTATTCGGTGGCGGTGCGCAGTGCGCGCGCGACGGCCTTGAACTCAGCCTCGGTGATGTGGTGCTGGTCGCGGCCGTAGAGCACCCGCACATGCAGGGCGATGCGGGCGTTGAGGGCGATGGACTCGAAGACGTGCCGGTTGATGATCGTCGAGTACGGAACACCTGGATAGCCGCCGATCACCGCGGTGAGCAGGTGTTCCGGTTCCCCGGTGTGCACGCAGTACGGGCGACCGGAGACGTCGACGACGGCCTGCGCGAGGGTCTCGTCCATGGGGATCCAGGCGTCGCCGAAGCGACGGATGCCCCGCTTGTCGCCGAGGGCCTGACCGAGCGCCTGGCCGAGCACGATGGCGGTGTCCTCGATGGTGTGGTGTCCCTCGACCTCGATATCGCCCTCGGCCTTGACCGTGAGGTCGAAGCTGCCGTGCTGACCGAACGCCGTCAGCATGTGGTCGTAGAACGCGATGCCCGTGGAGATGTCGGTGATCCCGGTTCCGTCGAGGTTCAGTTCGACCGAGATCGAGGATTCCTTGGTGGTCCGTTCGACCTTCGCGATGCGAGGCGCGGGGATGCTCACTGAGAGTTCTCCAGATCTGTTGAGGCAAGCGTGCGGCTGACGTCGAGGAAGGCGTCGTTCTCGTGCGGGAGTCCGATGGTCACCCGCAGGTGGCCGGTGATCCCGACGTCCCGGATGAGGACACCGGCATCGAGGTAACGCTGCCACGACGCCGGAGCATCCCGGAAGCCGCCGAACAGGACGAAGTTCGAGTCCGAGTCGACGACGCGGTAGCTGAAACCGGTGAGCGCGGTCACCACGCGTTCGCGTTCGGCGATGATCGCGGCGACACCGGCGAGGGTGTCGTCGCTGTGCCGCAGTGCGGCCCGCGCTGCGGCCTGCGTGAGCACCGACAGGTGGTAAGGCAGGCGGACGAGCTGGATGGC
The DNA here is from genome assembly GCF_038024875.1 of Gordonia rubripertincta. Classification (NCBI taxonomy): domain Bacteria; kingdom Bacillati; phylum Actinomycetota; class Actinomycetes; order Mycobacteriales; family Gordoniaceae; genus Gordonia; species Gordonia rubripertincta. Next base: position 3,375,492 of record NZ_CP136136.1, on the reverse strand, counting down.
GTCGACGACGGCCGGGGCGGCGGCCAGGTAGCCGAGGCGTCCGCCGGCGAAGGCAAAGGCCTTGGACATGGTGCGGCTGACGACGACCTTGGTCGGGAACTCGTCGATCAGCTCGGTCGCGCTCGGCGCGGCGGAGAACTCGGCGTAGGCCTCGTCGACGATCACGATGCCGGGAGCGGCCTCGACGAGGCGTCGCAGATCCGCGAGCGGGAGCGAGCCTCCGGTCGGATTGTTCGGCGAGGTCACGAAGACCACGTCGGGTTCGCGGTTGGTCACCTCGGCGACGGCGTAGTCGATGTCGAGACCGAAGTCGGGCGACCGTGCCGCAACCAGCCAGGTGGTGTCGGTGCCGTCGGAGATTATCGGGTGCATCGAATACGACGGCACGAAGCCGAGAGCGGACCGACCGGGGCCACCGAAGGCCTGCAGCAGCTGCTGCAGGATCTCGTTGGAACCGTTTGCCGCCCAAAGGTTCTCGACGCCGAGCTGCACGCCGGTGGCGCGGGTCAGGTACGCGGCGAGGTCGGTGCGCAGGGCGACCGCGTCGCGATCCGGGTAGCGGTGCAGTTCCGCGGCGGCGGCGCGCGCCGACTCGGCGACGTCGTCGATCAGGGCCTGCGACGGCGGGTGCGGGTTCTCGTTGGTGTTGAGAATGACCGGCACCTTGAGTTGCGGTGCGCCATATGCGGATTTGCCGCGCAGGTTCTCCCGCAGGGGCAGGTCGTCGACGCTGATCTGAGATCCGGGGAGGCTCGTCTGGTCCGTGGCCGCATCCGATGCCGTCACGACCGCGACCCCACGAAACGCTGCTTCACCGCGTCGCCGTGGCCGGGCAGGTCCTCGGCGTCGGCGAGCGTGACGACCTTGTCGGCGACCTCACGCAGCGCGGCCTCGTCGTAGTCGATGACGTGGACGCCCTTGAGGAAGGTCTGCACCGACAGGCCTGACGCGAAGCGCGCCGAACCCGAGGTCGGCAGAACGTGATTCGAGCCCGCACAGTAGTCGCCGAGGCTGACCGGCGCGAAGGGCCCGACGAAGATCGCGCCGGCGTTGTGGACGCGGTCGGCGACCGCGGCGGCGTCGCGGGTCTGGATCTCGAGATGTTCGGCGGCATAGGCATCGACGACGGCCAGCCCGGCCTCGACGTCGTCGACGAGAACGATGCCCGACTGCTCCCCCGACAGCGCGGTGATGACGCGTTCGCGGTGTTTGGTGGTGGCGGCCTGCTGCTCGACGGCGGCATCGACCGCGTCGGCGAGCTCGGCGCTGTCGGTGACGAGCACCGAGGCGGCGAGGACGTCGTGTTCGGCCTGGCTGATGAGGTCGGAGGCGATGATGCCCGCGTCGGCCGAGTCGTCGGCGAGGATCGCGATCTCGGTGGGTCCGGCCTCGGAGTCGATGCCGACGACGCTGCGGCACAGGCGTTTGGCTGCCGTGACGTAGATGTTGCCCGGACCGGTGATGAGGTCGACGGGGTCGAGGACGGCGCCCGGCTCGTCGGCCGCATCCGTATCGGTACCGCCGTAGGCGAGGAGCGCGACGCCCTGCGCACCGCCGACGGCCCACACCTCGTCGACGCCGAGGAGCGCGCAGGCGGCGAGGATCGTCGGGTGCGGCCAGCCGCCGAAGTCCTTCTGCGGAGGCGACGCGACGACCAGCGAACCGACGCCCGCTTCCTGGGCGGGGACGACGTTCATGATCACCGACGACGGGTAGACCGCATTGCCGCCGGGAACATAGAGGCCCACGCGCCGAACCGGAATCCACTTCTCGCTGACGACGCCGCCGTCGACGACCTGGGTGCGGGTGGTCTCGCGACGCTGATCGGAGTGGACCTTGCGCGCGCGGGTGATCGACTCGCGCAGCGCGTCGGCGACCTGCGCGTCCAGACCGGCGAGCGCGTCGGCGATGACCTGGGCCGGAACCCGCACGGAGGTCGGCCGCACGCCGTCGAACTTCTCACCGAACTCCAGCGCCGCGGGCGTACCGGTCTCGGCCACCGCATGCACCACCGGCGTCACCGTGTCGAGTACGGCATTGACGTCGGTACCCCCACGGGGCAGCGCGCGACGCAATTCGGCGAGCGTCGGCGTGCTACCGCGCAGGTCAGTTCGGGCGAGCATGATCTCTCCTGGTCGGTGCGGGAAATTACCCGTCCAGGATACGGGTCGGTGGCCAGCGGGTTTCTGGTGCGGGTGATCACCGGCGTGTGGTGTGTCGGGCGCCACGCCCCCACGACGCGCGACGGCGACCCGGGCGGTACCCGGGTCGCCGACGTTGTGGCCAGGCCTCGTGTCAGGGGTTCTTGTCCCCCGAGGGGAGTTGGAACCAGGTGTCGAGGTCGAAGTCCGCCTTGATGCTGCCCTGCTCGACGAGGAACGCCTTCGTGCCGGTGAGCAGCTCGACGGCCTGTGCCGGGAACGGTTCCTCGGAGTAACCGTCGGGGTTCGCCGCGGCACGGACCGCCGCCTCGGGGGCCTTCGAGTTGGCGAGTTCGAACTTCAGGTACTCGTCCCAGTGGGCCTTGGCGAACCTGACCGCGGCGGCGTGCAGCTTCTGCCAGGTGGGTGCGAACTCGGGGTTCTTGGTGAGGAAGTCCTCGCTGCTGACGGTCACACTCGTCCCGGCGAGGTTCGGGTGGTCACGGTAGACCGAGTCCACGAGGTGGAAGCCCTTGGCCTCGAATGCCTGGAGCTGAACGGACGGGATAACACCCGGCAGTGCCGCACCGTCGATCTCGCCCGAGTTCAGGGGTGCCTCCTGATCTGCCGGGTAGAGGTGGATCAGGTTCGCCGAGATCCCTTCCTCGGCCAGTGCCCCCTGCAGATACCGGTCGATGTAGGAGCCCTTGGGGACTCCGATGTTCTTGCCGGCCAGATCCTTGAGCGTCTTGATCGACGGATCCTTGGCGACCACACCGGCGTCGTTGTCGAACTGCTGCACCGCGACGAGTCGCGTCTGCAGGCCGGAGCCGCGGGCCACCAGCGCGGGGGTGTCGCCGTAGCTCGCCACGTCGAGTCGTCCACCGATGAGGGCCTGGTTCAGGTCGGGGCCGTTGGGAAAGCTGAAGACCTCCACCTTGCTGACGCCGAGCGGCGCGAACGCCTCGATGAGTTCGCCGCGACTGTGCGCAAAGCCCACCGGGCCCGCGATGACGTTGCTCGATCCGATGACACCGATGCGGAGGGTGTCGATGACGTCGCGCTGGGACGAGGACGTGTCGTCGGACCCGCATGCGGCCAGCGCCATCACGGCGGAGGCGGCCGCGAGGACGGCAACCGTGCGCTTGACTCGGCGGATCGGTGTTCGGAGGTCGATGTTCATGGGTGTTTCTCTGTTCCTTGGCGATCGGCGGTTGCCGGGATGCGAGATCGCGCGAGTTCGGTGAACCGGTTGCAGTTCAGTTGATTTCAGCTGCCGAGTGGTCAGCTGGTGGAGGGGGTGAGTTCGTCCTGGGTTCGCTCGACGAGTCGTGGTGGGGGATCCCCGTGCGGAATGGGCGGTCCGACGGCTGTGCGGCTTCCCGGTTGACGTCCCTTCCCCCAGCCCAGCTTCTCGCGGTAGCTGCCGATGAGTTCGTCGCGAACAGCGTCCCCCGGACCGATCGGCGACGATTGCGGGCTGACATAGAGCGCGTCCGTCGGGCAGTACGCCTCGCACATGAAGCACGTCTGGCAGTCGGACTGCCGGGAGATCACCGGCACACCGTCTGCGCCGACGTCGAAGACGTTCGTCGGGCAGACGTTCACGCATTTGTCGCAGGCGATGCAGGCCGATGCGACGACGAGTTCGATCATGCCGGGATCCTCGCGAGCGTCTCGGTTCCGGTGTGGTCGGCCGACCGCGCGGCGGACACCCACACGTCGTCGAGTCCGCCGGTGCGCACATGGGCCTGCTGGGCGGGATCGAGGCCGGGGAGGTCGTCACGCTTGCTCATGCCCCGGGATTCGGTACGCGCCAACGCCGATCGATAGATCCACCGTCCGACGGCAGTGATCGCGGCAGCCTCTCTGGCCCTTACGCGGCCGGCCGGCGTCAGGGCTCCGTAGGACCTGCCGGAGACCTGGTCCCACAGGGAATCGAGTTCCCCCAGGGCCGACGCCATCCGGTCGCCGGTGCGAATGTAGTTCTTGTCGAACGGGATCAGCTCGGCCTGGGCCGCCGCGACCACCTCGTCGGCGCTCAGCGAGCCGCGGCTGATGGACAGCCCGACGGTTCCGGCGCCGCGGAGACGATCGACCGGTGCCGCGCCGCCGGCGCTGAGCGCAGTTCGGGCGGCAGCCCCTCCGGCGAAGCTGCCCGAGGACATGGCCCACGCCGAATTGTGGCTGCCGCCACCGGTGAAGCCGCCACAGATGCGTTCACGCGTCGCCGCGTCGCCGGCCGCGTACAGCCCCGGCACACCCGTCCAGCAGTCGTCGTCGACGACGTCGATGCCCCCGGTTCCCCGAACGGTCCCCTCGGCAAGCAGGTCGACCTCGAATCGCTGTGTGAACGGGTCGATTCCGCGGCGGTCGAACTGGAGGAAGAAATTGGGCTGTCCCTTCCGCATCTTCGCCGCGACCGCTTCGTCGGCACGGTCGAGTTGGGCGAAGACGGGCTCGTTCAGCAACGTGCGCGCGATCATCGACCGCCCCTTCATCGACCCGGCACCCTCGACGATGCGCCCGTCGGCGTGGAAGAAGGTCGCGTACCCGTAGTAAGCCGTCTTCGTCACCGTCGAGCCCTTGGGCACGATGGCGTAGGCGTTCGCGAACTCCATTCCCGAGAACGACGCCCCGACCTCGGCGGCCATGAGGGCACCGTCACCGGTGTCGACATTGGTACCCAAGGCCTTCGAGAGGAAGGCACAGCCACCGGTGGCGAGGACGACGGCACCCGCGGTGATGCGGAAGTCGCGGTCGGCCTGGCGTTGGTATCCGGCCGCGCCGCGCACGGCGCCCGCCGCGTCGGTGAGGAGTTCGAGGACCGGCGAATGGTCCAGAATCTGCACACCGCGGCGCTGGACCCAGGCCCGCATCCGTCGCATGTACTCGGGTCCCTGGACGCCGGTACGGATGGGCTCACCTGTCCGGTCGTCGATCGGGAACGGATAACGCCCTTCGGCGCCAAGTCGGTGCATGTTGGCGTAGGTCTGATCGAGCACCCGATCCATCCACGCGTGGTCGGCGAGGTGGCCGCCCAGCGTCTCGCGGCTCGCCTTGGCCTTGGCGCGCTCGTCAAAATCGGGAACCACGTACCAGACACCGGTTCCGGCCGGCGCCGTCGTGCCCGAGGTACCGCAGTAGCCCTTGTCGACGATGATGACTTCCGCGCCCGCGTCGCGGGCATGGATGGCCGCCCAGGTGGCGGCCGGCCCGCCGCCGATCACGAGCACATCGGTGGACAGCGTCAGTTGCTCAGACATGCGTGTACTCCTGATCGGTGGTGGTGCGGATGGGCTCGCCGTCGCCGACTCCCAGACCGGCGAGCAGACGTGAGCGCAGGGCGACGAACTCGGGATCGGTGACGCGGCGTGGGCGGGGAAGGTCGACGACGATCTCCTCCGCGATGCGGCCGCCGCGCAGGATCAGCGCACGGTCGGCGAGCAGGAGAGCCTCTTCGACGTCGTGGGTGACGAGAAGCGTTGCCGGGCGATGCGTTTCCCACAGTCGTGCGACGAGCTTCTGGGCGTTGATCCTGGTGAGTGCGTCCAGCGCGCCGAACGGCTCGTCGAGCAGCAGCAGTTCCGGCTCGCGCACCAGCCCGCGGGCCAGTGCCGTCCGTTGCGCCTCACCACCTGACAGGGTCGAGGGCCACGCGTCGGATTTCGACGCGAGACCGACCTCCTCGAGCGCACGTCTTGCCCGGTCACGGGTGTTGCCGCCACGTAGACCCAGGGCGACGTTGCGCCACACGGACAACCACGGCATGAGCCGGTGCTCTTGGAACACGATGGCTTTGGCGTCCGGGGCCTCGATCGTCCCGGTGAACCCGCGGTCGAGTCCGCCGATGCCGCGCAACAGCGTGCTCTTGCCGGAGCCACTCGCCCCCAGGAGCGCGACGAACTCTCCCGGTTCGATGGTCAGATGGACGTCGGCCAGAACCCTCCGGCCGTCGAACTCACGACCCGCGCCCGAGACGACAACCCTGTTCTCACTATCGCTGCCCACGGGTCACCGTCCTTCGAATCCGTTGCGCCAGGACAGGTACCGGCGTTCGAGAAGGCGCACGGCGATATCGGTCAACAGGCCGAGGATCGCGTAGATGACCAGGACCAGGAAGATCTGGTCGGTCCTCAGATACTCCTTGGCGTCGTTCATCAGGAACCCGAGACCGACCGGTGTCGTCTGCATCTCGGCGACGACGAGCACCAGCCAGCCGATACCGAGAGCCTGACGGAGGCCGACGAAGATCTGCGGCAGCGCACCGGGAAGGACGACGTACCGGATCAGCTCGAAACGGGTGAGCTCCAACGACTCTGCGGCCTCGATCAGCTTCTGGTCGACGCCACGTATGCCGGCGACGACATTCAGGTAGATCGGAAAGATCGGCGCCACGATGATGAGTGCGATCTTGAATTCGTCACCGATGCCGAACCAGATGATGAAGACCGGCACGAGTGCGACCGCGGGCATCATGCGCAGCACCTGGACGGGCGCGTTCACCAGGTCCTCGGCGACCTTGAACAGTCCGGCGGCCGCACCCAGCACCGCACCGACGGCGATGCCCACGGCCAAACCGATTGCCACGCGGCGTCCGGAGGCGGCGAGATGCGTCCACAGTTCACCGGTGCGGATGAGTTCCCATCCCGCGGTGACCACCTCGGTCGGCGCCGGTGTGGTGGCTCCCAACCAGTCTCGCGCCCCCGAGTTGCCAGATGGCGACCACGAGGATCAGACCGATGGACTGACGCAGAGCACGAGTCACCTTGGTACGCGGAACCGAGAGTCGGCGAGAGCGCGGCGTCGAACTCGCCGGCGCGGCCTCGGTCGCAGGTGCCGCGGGCACGGCACCGACGACGCCCGGCGTCGTCGAGAGCTGGAGGGTCATTAGGAATCCGCCTGAGAGTGGGCTGGTCAGGACTTGTCGGACGCTACTGACACGTCCAGCCGCGAGGGACCCTTTGGCCCAGGGTGATTCAGAACACCCGACTGCTCGCCACGGCAGTGCGATCTGTGGTCATCATGCGTCGAGATCCCTTGCGCAGCCTGACTGAGACCTGCCCTCCACAGCTTCGCGGCTATCTTAACGGCTCTACCATGCGGCACCGACAGTTGTCGCGTCGCCGCAGATGTTCGATTTTTCCTGCACGGCAACGGAATTGCGGGTACAGTCGAACATGTATGGCACTCTTGACGGTTCTGTGGGTGCCTCCCGGTGCGCCTGAAGCGCGCAACGCCCTGTCTCACTTAAGGTTTGGTTTGCGAAGACTAAACCGAGGAGCAGGGCGTTGCGCGCTACTAGACTACTGCAGAAGTTGCTGAAGATCGAGAACCTGGTGGTTCTTGATGTCGCCATTGAAGACGACGATGACGGCCAGTTGTTGGTCGTCTCGGTCCGTGCGAAACGCAGGCAGGGCTCGCGGTGTCCACACTGTCGACGGCGTCGACCAGGCTATGACCGTCCACACCATCCGCGCCGTTGGCGACACCTCGACCTGGGCGGGATGCGCTGCTACCTGCAAGGACACATTGGACGGGTCGACTGCAGCCTGCACGGCGTCGTCACAGAACATGTGCCGTGGGCACGGCCGGCAGCAAAGATGACGCGCCGATTCGACGACACGGTCGCCTGGCTCGCCGCGCACAGTCCATCATCCGCGGTGTGTGAGTACATGAGGGTGTCGTGGCGAACAGTGCAACGCATCATCGCTCGAGTCGTTGCCGATCACACCGGACAGGCCGACCGAATGGATGGGTTGCGCAGGATTGGTATCGATGAAATCGCCTACCGAAAAGGTCGGCGATATCTGACGGTGATCGTCGACCACGACACCGGCAGGTTGGTGTGGGCGCGTGAGGGTGCAACCAAGAAGACGCTTCGCCAGTTCTTCGACGAGCTCGGCGCCACGCGCAGTGCACAGCTGACCCATGTGAGCGCCGACGCGGGTCAGTACATCGAAACGGTTGTTGCAGAACGTGCTCCGGATGCCATTCGATGCATGGATCCGTTTCATGTCGTCCAGTGGGCCACCCGTGCCGTGGACCGTTGTCGTAGCCGGGTCCTCAACCGGATCCACGGTCTCTCCAACGACGATCGTAGGAATCTGAGGTGGGCACTGTTGAAGAACCCCGAGAACCTCACCCCCGGTCAACAGCGGACCCGTGAGCTGATCGTCAAACGCGCCAATAGTGAACTCGCTCGCGCGTATCAACTGAAAGAGGAACTCCGCCACATCGTTACCGGGGAACATTCCGGCACGTGGCGACGGCTCGAGCACTGGTTACATCGAGCTGATCGTAGTCGAATCATCGAACTCGTCGGTCTCGCCAGATCGGTACGACAGCAACAGATCCAGATCTACAACTCCGTTGTCGTGGGCCTATCGAACGCCCGGGTGGAGGCCACCAACACGCATCTGAGGGCACTGACCAAACGGGCCTACGGATTCCACTCACCAGAAGCACTCATCGCGATGTCGACACTCACACGAGGAGGGGCGTGTCCTGCTCTGCCACACCAGTAGTGACCCACGAAACCGTCAGGAGGACCACATGTATTCGAACTACGGCATCGGGGGTGACCGTCATGACCGATATCGCATCAACCGATGTCGCTGATGAGTCGTCTCCGGTCGGGGTGCCCGCGTTGCTCGATGAACTCGATACGATCATCGACCAGCTGCAGACCGCGGGTTTCACCCGCCTGTCCGATACCGAGGTCGACGACGCCGGTGTCCGTATCGAACAGGCGATCGCCCGACTCACCTACACCGGTAACCAGCAGATCGTCGAAGCCGACCAACGCGACCTGCCCCGTAAAGCCGGCTACCGCAGCGTCATCGACTACATGAAACACCGGTTGCGTATGGCCTACCCCGGCAAACGGCTCAAACAAACCAGGGCCACCGCCACCTACCCCGACGCCACCACCGGCGCACCCCTCGAACCCGTCCACCCCACCCTCGCCACGGCGTTCGCCGCCGGACAGGTCGGGTCGGCGCATGTACATGCGGTGATCGACGTGCTCGACCAGATCCCCCACGCCCTCGACCACGATGTGCAGGTTGCCGCCGAACGCACCATCGCCGAACAAGCCGTCACCCTCACCCCCGACCAGATCACCGAAGCCGGCGCCCGCCTGCTGGGTTACCTCGATCCCGACGGCACCCTCACCGACGACACCGACCGCAAACGCCGCCGCCAGCTGTACCTCCACCGCCAACGCGCCGACGGCACCGCCAAGATGACCGCCACCCTGACACCCGAACTCCTGGCACGGGTGTCGATGTTCCTGGCCGTGTGGGCCAAACCCGGCATGAACAATCCGAATGACCCCGACTCACCCTGTGGCTCAGTCGAGGATGCCGATCCCGAGGCAGTGGCTGCCGCCGCTGAACGTGATGACCGCTCCCCCGCCCAGCTCAACCACGACGCCTTCAACGCCCTGCTGAAAGCCGTGCTCGAGGACGGCATGCTCGGCAAGAGTCACCGCGGACTACCCATGCAGGTGATCGTCAAAGCCGACCTCAACGACCTGATCCGCGAAGCCGGCTATGCCGTCACCGCCACCGGCACCCTGATCCCGATCACCGACCTCATCCCCATGGCCGCCGACGCCCAACCCTGGCTGGCCGTGTTCAAAGACGCCACCGCCATCCCCCTCTACTTCGGACGCGGCAAACGCCTCGCCACCCGCGAACAACGACTCGTCTCCTTCGCCCGACCCGATGGCGACACCTGCTCCACCCCCGACTGCGGTGTGCCCGCCGCACACGTGGAAGTACATCACGCCCAACTCGACTGGGGACTCGGGGGACTCACCGACATCACCGACCTCGCCCCCGCCTGCCCCAAACACAACCGCATGGTCGGCAACCAACCCGGCCAATACACCACCCGCATGGTCCGCGAAGGACCCGACGAAGGCCGCGCCACCTGGCGGCTCAACACCGAACCCGGCGCACCACCCCAACCCCGAACGCATCAACCGGCGACCCGACATACCCCGACGATTCGCCGAACACCTACAACACGTGCGCACCGAAATCCATGGACCCGAGCAGGAGTCCGGCGATCAACCACGCCTACAGATGCGCCAGATCATCGACCTACGCAACGCCTCCGACGCCGAAGCCACCCTCGCCTCACTACTCCTCACCGCGGCGTACCCGCGCGGGTGACATCCGTATGACGTTGTGCCCGGAAACCGGGCACAACGTCATACGGATCAGCAACGTCTACAACGGAACCAAGACCGTGGTGTCCGAGGACGTATCGGAGTTTGCCGACGTCATGGCAAAGGCCGACGCGGCGGACTGATCGGACCGATCGATAATCGGCAGTTGCGACCAAACTCCCGCCGGACCACCTTCCTTGGCCCGACGACCTGCGGGTATTTGGACCTCAAAGATCCCGGAGTAGCTGCGGGCGTTCATCATCCGCAGTAGCGTCACGGACATGCCAGCATATTGGGTCATGTTCGCCGTTGCGCTGATCTCCTGCATCATCATCGGGGTCGGCTTCATCATCGGAATTCCCGGCAACAAGGACTGATCGCCGAGCCCCACTTCCGCGGCCGCACCGAGCGTGCGCGCCGCATTAGGGGTGCGCGCCACTTCTACAGAATCGCCACTTCGGGCACATAAGCGCTGGTCACAGCCAACACCTATGTGCTCGGAGTGGCGATTTTCAGTTGTCGGGGTGTTGCGCCTCACACTCCCCCTGTTACTCTCTCGATACTTCAGGTCATCTGACCTGAACATGTGGTCGATAGCCTCGCTTCACCACGAGAACGGGGGATCACATGAGTACGCACCTCTCACGGAGGCACTTCCTGGGCGGAACGCTGGCTGCAGCGGGAGCCTTCGCGGGCGCATCGCTGGTCGGGTCCGGGCGGGCGTCGGCCGCGCCGTCGGGGATCGTCGACGTCATCGTCGTCGGTGGAGGACTGTCCGGGCTGGCGGCCGCGAAGGCACTCACGGCGGCGGGCGCGTCGGTGACGGTCCTCGAGGCCCGGGACCGTGCAGGCGGCCGCGTCCACAACATCTCTTCGCCCAAGGTGGGCGCCACACTCGACGCCGGAGCCGAATTCATCGGGCCCACACAGGGTCACATCGCCGGCCTCGCCCGCGAGTACGACGTCCGGACACTGCGGACCTACAACGCCGGCGACAGCATCTTCGTCAGCCGCACCGGCACCACGCACGTACCCGCGGCCCTGCCGATACCCGCCGTCGCCGACCTCGGGCAAGCGGGTGCCGCACTGGTACGCGCCCAAGCCGATGCCCTCGCGGGATTCCCCGTCGGTGAGCCGTGGAGGCACCCGAACGCCGCCTACCTGGACTCGATCACCTGGGGCCAGTACACCCATCAGATCGCCGACACACAGACCGCGCGCGATCTCGTGCAGATAGCAATGTCAGCACCGCTCTCGGTCCGCCCCGACGAGGTCTCCGCGCTCTACTACCTCAACTACATCGCGGCATCCGGTGACGAGCAGAACACCGGAACCCTCATCCGCCTCCTCAGCACCGACGACGGCGCTCAGGAACGACTCTTCGAAGGCGGCGCCGCCCTCATCCCGCTCCGCATGGCCCGCGAACTCTCGGCGCGCATGGTCTACAACGCACCCGTCCGGTCAATCTCCTACACCGACGGCATCGCAACCGTCGCCAGCGACGCCGGCACCCACCGCGCCCGTCGCGTCATCGTGGCCATGTCCCCCGCCATCGCCGGCCAGATCGACTACCGCCCAGGACTTCCCGCTGCACGCATCGGCATCCACCGCGGCTACCGGATGGGTGCGGTCAGCAAGTTCGCGGCGCTCTACAAGCGGCCGTTCTGGCGCGACAAGGGTCTGTCGGGACAGGTCTACGGCTCCGGGCGCCCCATCGACGTGACCTTCGAGAGCTACGCCGAGGGCAACCACATCCTGATGGGTTTCATCTCCGCCGACGCCATGCGCCGCCTCGACCACGCTCCCGAAGCCACCCTGGTCAAGGAATGCATCGCCAACTTCGTCGAGTACTTCGGCGCCGAGGCGCGGGACTTCATCGACTACGGCGTCTTCAAGTGGGACCTCGAACCGTGGTCCCGCGGTGGGCCGGTCGCCGTCAGCCGGCCGGGCGTACTCACCAAGTACGGCACCGCACTTCGCGAGCCCGTCGGACCCATCCACTGGGCGGGCACGGAGACCTCGGACTACTGGACCGGGTACATGGACGGCGCGGTCCGTTCGGGACGCCGCGCGGCACGGGAGATCCTCGATGATCTCCGGTGACCGAGCAGGAGTGAGGCTGCCGCGACCATGAGGATGCCCGTCGAGGAACGGCGAGAACTGCTCTTGGAGTCCGCGTTTCGGGTGATCGCCCGACGCGGGGTCGACGGCGCGACCACGCGCGCGATCTGCGCGGAGGCCGGCGTGACGCTGTCGACCTTCCACTACGTGTTCGCCACCCGCGACGAACTCCTCGAGGCGCTCGTCGAACGCGGAACCGAAAAGGAACTGACCGCAGTGAGCGCCGCGCTCGAAGAGGGCGCCCAGGAGATCTCGCAGGGTCGATCCGGTGCGGTGGCGATCCTGGAGAGCGCGCTCTCGGCCTACATCGACGGGGTGCAGACCGATCCCGACCGCGAACAGGCCATGATCTCGCTGAACCAGTACGCCAGACAGACCGACGGACTCAGCGACCTGGGCTCACAGATGTACCTCCGGTACTACGAGGCGATCGCAGCCGCACTCGAAGGCGTCGCCGCGGCCACCGGGACCGGCTGGAACCGCCCGACTGCGGAGCTGGCGCCGCTCGTCCTGGCCGCCACCGACGGAATCACCCTGTCGTACCTCAACATTCGTGACCGCGCGATCTGCGACCTCATCGCCGACGCCGTGGTCGCCAATCTTTCGACCCACATCGTCTACAACCCAGAGACCACCCAGAACATCCCAGAGAATGCCGGAGAGGGACACAGTACGTGGACGTGACACGGAGACAACTGGTCGCCGGCGCGGCGGTCACCGCCGCGAGCGCCGGTCTGGCGCTGAGCGCTGCCGGTCGGGCCTCGGCCGCCCCGTCCGACTCGACGAACTACCTCGTCGGCTGCGGCATCGGTGACATCACAGGTGCCGTTGCCGGACAGGGCATGATGGGCTACTCCAACCCCGAGCAGGTCGCCGCCGGGCTCCTGCAACGATGCTGGGCGCGTGCCTACATCATCGTCGACCAGGCCACCGGCAAGCGCGTCGTCTTCCTGACCGCGGACATCGCGTGCCTGTTCCAGTCGCATCACATGGGACTGATGGACAAGCTGCGCAAGCGTTTCGGTTCGCTCTACACCGAGGCGAACGTCAACCTCAACGCGCAGCACTCGCACGCCTCCTGCGGCGGAACCGCCTGGGACTACGCGTATTCGCTCGCCGCGTTCGGCTTCAAGAAGAACTCCTACGACGCCGAGGTCGACGGCATGTTCGCCGCCATCGTGCGAGCACACGAGAACCTGGCGCCCGGCACGATCACCATCGGTCGCGAGGAACTGCACAACGCCAGCGCGAACCGGTCCAAGGTCGCCTTCGACGCCAACCCGGCGTCGGAGAAGAAGTTGTTCCCCAACGCGATCGACCCGCAGGTCACCGTGCTGCGGCTACGCCACGCAAGCGGCAAGGACGTCGGGGCCATCACCTGGTTCTCGACCCACGGCACCTCGCTGGCCGATCACAACGTGCTGATCGCCGGCGACAACAAGGGTTACGCCAGCTACCTGTGGGAGCGCACCCAGCCGGGGTTCGTCGCCGCCTTCCCGCAGACGAACTCGGGCGACATGACGCCGAACCTCTCCCTCACGTGGTTCGAGCCGAGCGGGCCGACCACCGACAACAAGCGCAATTGCGAACTCATCGGCGAACGCCAGTACGTTGCCGGGCGACGCGCCTTCGACGCGACCCGCCCGATGACCCGTAGTGGCGTCGACTCGATCACGCGCTACGTCGACATGTCCGCGGTGCGGGTCGCCGGAACCTACACGCCCGACGGGAAACCGGCATCGACGACGCCGGCCATGATGGGTGCCGCCGCGGCGGCGACCAGCAGCGAGGACAACTACGAGCAACCACTCCCCCTGCTTGTCGAGGGGATGACCAACCCGCTGTTCGACGCTCTCGGCGGCAACAAGAAGCCGCCGATCGCCCCGTGGATGCGGGACATGCAGGCGCCCAAGCTGATTCTCTTCCCACTCGGACTCATGCCGCCGTCGGGCTGGATTCCGTCGGTGGTCCCGCTGCAGATCATGCGGATCGGTGAACTGGTGCTCGTCGCGGTCCCGGCAGAGGTGACCGTCGTCGCCGGACACCGACTGCGTCAGGTCGTCGCCGACGAACTTCGCGTCGACATCGACAACGTGCTCATCCAGGGTTATGCGAACTCGTACACCCAGTACGTCACCACTCCGGAGGAGTACGACCTCCAGCAGTACGAGGGCGGCGAAACCCAGTACGGCCGTTACACATTGCCCGCGTACATGCAGGAGTTCGCGAAGCTCGCCGCCGCAATGGCATCGGGCCACAGCCTGGGTCGCGGTCCGGCTCCCGTCGACAAGTCCGGTTTCCAGCCGGACCTGCTCCCACCGGTCCCCGCCGACCGTCCCATCCCGGGGCACTCCTACGGCGACGTCCTGCGGCAGCCGGGCGGGTCGTACCATGCCGGCCAGACCGTGACCGTCGACTTCGTCGGCGCGCACCCCAACAACGACTTCCGCCATGGCGGAACGTATCTGGAGGTCCAGCGCCGCGAAGGCGGTTCGTGGACGACGGTCGCCGACGACAACGACTGGTCGACCGAGTTCCGTTGGGCACGCCCGCCGGGCAGCACCGACACCTCACGCATCACGATCACCTGGCGGCTGCCCGCCGGGATGTCGGGGACGTACCGGATCAAGTACAACGGCAACAGCCGCGACGGCAGCGGCAAGATCCGACCGATCACCGGTACCTCGAGAACGTTCGAGGTGCGCTGATCCGATGCGCGCTCCCATCGAACAGACGCGTGCCCGACCGCCGAACCTCGATCCGACTGCCAGACTTCGATCGAAGTCTGGCAGTCGAGTTGGCGTCGACCGGTGGCGAGCTCAGCGGATACGCGCCCGCATGAGTGAGACGTTGTAGTCGGTCCAGGTCGACATGGTGAAGTACAGGTCCTCGCCGGTGGACCAGGGGTGCATGAAACCGCCGTAGAGCTGGTCGTACCTCGACGAGTGGACGAGCTCGGCGGGTTCGGACCAGAGTCCTTGCGGTTCGCGGGCCTTTCGGATCACGATCCCGCCGCGGAGCGCGTCGAGGTAGGTCAACTGCCAGCGCTTCGACTTCTCGTCGAAGCGGGCCGACACCTCGCCGGCCGGGCCGGCGAAGATCACCGACGCGACGTTGCCGTCGCGGGCCGGAACCCAACGACCGTCGCGCCAGTACTGGTAGGCGGTCTTGTTCAGGACGTGGTCGCGGTGGACGCGAGCGAGACCCACCGATCCGATCCGGGAGTTGGGCGTGCCGAACATGTAGACGTACTCGCCGTGGGGCACCATCGACGACACCTGGAACTGGCTGACGCCGAAGATGTTGTCCCACCGGGCGTACGGATCCTTGATCCACGTCGACCCGCCGTCGTCGGAGTACGCGAGCCCGCCGTGGTTGGTCAGCCACGTGCCGGGGATCTTTCCCCAGGTCCGCACCGACATGTACGTCATGAACTGGCGGTCGCCGATCGCGAAACCCGAAGTCGGGATGACGGTGATCTCGTAGTGGTCGATGCGTCGCGCGCTCAGCAGCTCCGCGGCGTGGCATCGGCTGTCCTGGATCATCGTGTCGATGCTCATGCCGTCGGACAGCTTCGCATCGCTCGAGAACCCGAGCACGTTGGAACGCCAGTCCCGACCGTTGGCTCCCGGCGGGCGGAACCCCTTGCCGAAGGTGTCGCCGAACACGACCGCGACCTTCCCGGGCGCGGACTCCCACATGATCCCGAGGTCGGTTCCGTGGATCTGCCAACGCTTGTCGGTTCGGCTCGTCGACCCCTTGCCGGTGAGTGTGCTGACGAGGTCGACGTCGGACACCCGCGGACGCGTCGGCTTGGATGCGACCGGCCCGGCGTCGACGCCCGGGGCGACGGCCGCAGGTGGCGGCGGAAGCTTCGGCGGGTTCGGATTGGGCATCGGAACAGGGATGTTCTTGGGCGCCGGATCGAAGGTGATCTTCGGGAACTCGATGCTCAGCGCGGGACCGCCGGCGTCGGGTTTCGGCTTGGGCGGGTCGGTGATGTCCGGGCACGGATCCGAGCACGGGTCCTTCGGCGGCTTCTCCGACGGGATGCGGACCACCGGCTTCTCCGGAGCCGGTTCGGGCACCGGCAGGATCCGCGGATACGGCAGCGGGATGCTGAAGCGGTCGGGCAGCCGGGGGATCAGGTCTCGCGGGTCGACCGGACCCTTACTCGGTTTCGGCGGCAGATCCGCCTCACACCCCGAACTCGGCAACACGACCGACGGTGCTGCGTGCACCACCGCGGCGGAGCCCCCGAGTGCGGTTCCGGCGACCACGATCGCGCAGACCGGGACCAACCAGCGCAGCCCGCCGATCCGGGACGAGTCCGTACGAGAACTAGGCCTTCGACTCTCGGACGGACGGCTCATGGATCAGGAGTTGTCCGCGTTGCCCTTGCGCCACTCCGACCACGGGATGTTCCAGTCACCGAGGCCGTCGGTGCCGGAGAGCGTGCCGCCCGTGGTGTTCTTGACGACCACCGGGTCGCCCCGCAGCGTGTTGTTCATGACCCAGAGCGCGTTCTCCGGGCTGAGGTTGAGGCAGCCGTGGCTGGTGTTGGTGTTGCCCTGTGCCCATACCGACCACGGCGCCGAATGGAAGAAGATGCCGCTGTAGGACATCCGCGTCGCGTAATCGACAGGTGTGCGGTAACCGTTGGACGAGTTGATCGGGACGCCGTACGTCGACGAGTCCATGATGATGTGGTCGTGCTTGTCGGCGATCAGGTAGATGCCGTTGTCGGTCTCGTCGCCCGGCTTGCCCATCGACGTCGGCATGGTCTTGATGACCTTGCCGTCACGCTCGAAGACCACCTGCTTGGTGTTGTCGTCGGCGGTGATCACCATCCGGCGGCCGACCGTGAAGTTGGTGCGGACATTCTCCTGGCCGAAGAGACCGTCGCCGAGGTCGATGCCGTAGGTGTTGACGGCGACCCGGACCTTGGTGCCGGGCTTCCAGTACTCCTTGGGACGCCACCGGACCTCGCTGTCGCTGATCCAGTAGAACGCGCCCTCGACCGGCGGATCGGTGACGACCCGGATGGCCTTCTGCGCGGCCCGACGGTTCGGGATCGGCTCGTCGAACTTCACCGCGATCGGCTGTCCGACGCCGACGGTCTCACCCGGGTTGGGGGTCAGGTAGGCCTGCGTCAGGTTGTTGGGGCTGCTGGTCGTGAAGGTGACCTTCTTGGTGACCGCGCCGCCGATGCCGACCGCGTCGGTCTCCAGCGTGTAGGTGCGGTTGTAGCCGAGCGCCTCGTTGCTGACCCAGACGGTGTCGTTGTCAGAGATGGTGCCCTTGAGTGGGGTCCCGTCCGACTTGGTGATGAGGACCCGGCTCAGCGTGCCCTCGCTCGTCGTGACCTTGATGGGGGCACCCGGCTGCACGCCGACCGTGTTGTCGCTCAGCGGCTGATCGTTCAGCTCGGTGATGTCGACCGCGGGCTTGAGCAGATCGTCGAACAGACTCGAGCTCGTCACGTTGTCGGAGTACGACGGCGCCTGCGAGCACGACGTCACGAGCGCGATGATCGCGAGCAACACACCACTGATGATCAGTGACATCCGTCGTGAAGAACGACCGATCCCCATCTCTCTCCCGCCTGTCCCGACCGACTCTGATGACTGGTCGGCCGAATGCCTCCCCGAATCTCGCACCAGTGTACGAGAACTCGGTCTGTGAGTTCCGCTGTGTGTCGTCCGTTCGGCGGCGTGTCCGGTGCACCGCCCCACACCGGCCATGAGGGCCCCAGCTCACAAACCCTCATATGCCACAAGACGCCTCGCATTGCTGCGAGACGCCTTGTGAGCTGTTGTGCGCCATCAGGGACTCGAACCCCGAACCCGCTGATTAAGAGTCAGCTGCTCTGCCAATTGAGCTAATGGCGCTTGCCTTTTTCGCCTCCGGAGTACCTCCCGGCGGCGAGAAGGAACATTACCTGACACCATCGCCAGTTGTGAAATCGCCTGGTCGGAGCGGGTTTGCGCGGGTTTGTGAGCCGTTGCGTCCCGCCGGTGCCGGCTTCGGCACGGGTCAGCTCGTGATCTTGCGGACCACGAGGACGAGCACGAGTGCCCCCACGCCGGCGATGGAGTACATGACCGCGGGCTTCTGCAGCGTCGCCAGCGCCTTGGACTTGGCGTCGTCGGCGAGGCGCTGCGGGTTGGCACGTTCGGCGAGCGCGTCGAGCGTGCTGGCAAGGTCCTCACGGGCCCTGGCGATCTCCTGCTCGATACGTTCGGTGTCTCCGGCCACGTTGCATCCTTCCGGCGCTTCTCGCTCTGGTTACGCGTCGTCACTGCTCACGCGTAGTCATCGACTGTCAGATCGCCGCCAGACGGCGGCGGTTCGATGCTACGACATCCTCGCCTCGCGGCAGGTGACCATGCACTAGCCTTGCTCTCATGGCAGAGGTCACTCCCCCGGTGGAGGCACAGCGTTTGTCCGTCGGTGATCGCGCACCAGCGTTCACCCTGCCCGACGCGAACGAGAATCCAGTGTCATTGTCCGACTACGCCGGCCAGAAGGTCATCGTCTACTTCTACCCGGCGGCGTCGACGCCCGGCTGCACCAAGCAGGCGTGTGATTTTCGCGACAATCTCGCCGAGCTGAACGACGCCGGCCTGACGGTGCTGGGCATCTCGCCCGACAAGCCGGCCAAACTGGCCAAGTTCGTCGAGAAGGAAGGGCTCACCTTCCCGCTGCTGAGCGACCCCGAGAAGAAGGTGCTCACCGAGTGGGGCGCCTTCGGCGAGAAGAAGATGTACGGCAAGACCGTCACCGGCGTCATCCGCTCGACGTTCCTCGTCGACACCGATGGGACCATCGCGCTCGCGCAGTACAACGTCCGCGCCACCGGTCACGTGGCCAAGCTGCGCCGCGACCTGTCCGTCTGAGATCTCCCGCCGATGGCCGAGTCCGCCGAACCGCTGATGCCGCGCAAGCGGCCCACGCAGGAACGAAGCAAGCGCAAGTTCCAGGCGATGCTCGAGGCGGCCCGCGAGCTGTTGATCGACGTCGGTTTCGAATCGCTGACGTGTGAGGAGATCGCGGCGCGCGCCGAGGTCCCGATCGGGACGCTGTACCAGTACTTCGCGAACAAGTACGTCATCGTCTGCGAACTCGACCGCCAGGACACGGTCGACGTCCGCGAGGAGCTGACCGCGTTCGCCACCGAGGTGCCGTCCCTCGAATGGCCCAGCCTGCTCGAGAAGTTCCTCGACCATCTCGCAGCACTGTGGCGCACCGACCCGTCGCGTCGTGCGGTGTGGCTGGCGGTGCAGTCGACACCCGCCACGCGTGCGACGGCATCGGAGAACGAACGCGTCCTCGCCGAGCAGGTCGCACGGATCATCGCGCCGCTCACGCCTTCTCAGCGTGAACGGCGCGAGATGATGTCGCAGGTGCTGGTGCACACGGCGTACTCGTTGCTCAGTTTCTCGGTGCAGGACGGCCACGACCACGACGAGACCGTCGCCGAACTCAAGCGGATGCTCGCGGGCTATCTGCTGCTCGAGGAGTCGACGACGGTCTGAGGGTCGTGCCGGTGTGCGGTTTCTGAGGGGTTATCGACCCTCGAGGATCGCGACCGCCGCCGCGGTGTCCCCGTCGTGCGTCAGGGACACGTGGACGACGGTGTCGCGCAGATGATTACCGATCTCGCCGGCGAGCCGGATCGCCGGCCTGCCCCAGTTGTCGGTGACGACCTCGATGTCGCTGTGCCGGATCAGCGGCAGCAGCGGGGACCGCGAGAACCGGCTCACCGACCACGCTTTCACGACGGCTTCCTTCGCCGCCCAGCGTGCGGCGAGATGCCGTGCGTCGTCTCCGGTTCCGGCAGCCGAGTCCCGGCGTTCGCCGACCGTGAACCGGTCGGCGAACGTCGTACCCGGCTGCCGGAGCTGCTCGGCGAACTCCGGGATCGACACGATGTCGATACCCACTCCGAGAACGCTCATCTCTTCCGGCTTCGCCTCCCCGCTCGAATCCGCTGCCGTCACCGGGTTTCCGGAACCGGACCGGAGCCGTACACGTCCGCGGAGTCGAGACGCGCCGACGGATCGAGGAGCAAGCCCGCCTCGGCGTCGTGCTCGTCGACCGACTCGTCGAAGCGACGGTTCGGCGGACGCTGGTAGGCCGGTTCGCCACCGCAGATCGACTGCAGGAAGCGCTGATTGCCCAAGCGCGCACGCTCGTCGGCACGCTTGCGGTAGGTCTCCCGCTCCTCGGGTGCCAGCGAGGCGATGAAGGCCTCCGGGTGGACGACCGCGATGAGCCCGGACACGTGGCCGAAGCCGAGGCTGGTCAGCAGACCTGCCTTGAGTGGGAACCGCTCCCCCAGCTGCAGCGTCTCGCGCGGCCAGACCAGGTGCGGGTACTCCTTCATCTTCTCGTCGACGCAGTCGAGGCTGCGGTTCGGCGGGATGACGCCATCGCGGAGCATCTGGCACAGGCCGATGAGCTGGAAGGCGGCGGCACCGCCCTTGGCGTGACCGGTGAGCGACTTCTGCGAGACCACGAACAGCGGGGCGCCCTTGTTGCGTCCGATCGCCTCCGCGAGGCGCTCGTGCAGCTCGGACTCGTTGGGGTCGTTGGCCTTCGTCGACGTGTCGTGCTTTGACACCAGCGCGACGTCGTCGGCGGTGACACCGAGCGAGTTCAGGGCGTTGGCCAGCGGCGAGGACAGCGCACCGCGGGCCGCGCCCAGGGCACCGAGTCCCGGAGCCGGGATCGAGGTGTGCACGCCGTCGCCGAAGCTCTGCGCCCACGCCACCACACCGAGGACCGGCAGACCCATCTGCGCCGCGACATCGCCGCGGGCGAGGAGGATCGTGCCACCACCGGCCGACTCGACGAACCCGCCGCGTCGGCGGTCGTTGGCCCGTGAGAACCGGCGGTCGTCGATGCCGCGGGCGGTCATCTTCGCCGAGTCCGCGGTCGCCGACATCGCACCGAAGCCGACGATGCCCTCTATGCCGAGGTCGTCGAAGCCACCGGCCACCGCGAAGAGCGCCTTGCCGAGACGGATCTTGTCGACGCCCTCCTCGACCGACACCGCCGCCGTGGCACAGGCCGCGACCGGGTGGATCATCGCACCGTAGGAGCCCACGTACGACTGGACGACGTGTGCGGCAACGATGTTCGGCAGGGCTTCCTGCAGGATGTCGTTGGCGTTGGCCTCACCGAGCAGGGTGTTGATGTACAGATCTCGCATCGAGGCCATGCCACCCATGCCGGTGCCCTGGGTGTTGGCGACGAGGCCGGGGTGCACCCAACGCATCAGCTCGCTCGGCGTGAAGCCGGACGACAGGAACGCGTCCACGGTCGCGACCAGGTTCCACAGTGCGACCCGGTCGATCGCCTCGACCATGTCGGGGCTGACGCCCCAGCGGGTCGGATCGAAGCCGGTCGGGATCTGTCCGCCGACGGTGCGGGTCAGCGAGAACTTGCGCGGCACACGGATCTCCGTGCCGGCCAGGCGCGTGACCTGCCAGTCGCCGTCGGGGTTCTGCGTCACCCGCGTCTTGTCGGGGTTGGCGCTCGCGAACGCACGGGCCTCGGTCTCGGAGTTGACCGTGAAGGTCAGGTCCTCGTCGAGGAACACCGAGGTGAGCAGCGGCGCGGTGTTGTCGACCATCGCGCCGTCGTCGGCGTAGCGGCGGATCCCGCACCGCGACACGACCTCGTCGTGGTAGCGCTCGGCGATCTCGCTCTCCGGCACCGGATCGCCGGACTCGGTGTCGTACCAGCCCGGCTTCGGAGCCGAATCCCAGTGGATCAGACCGGTGTTCCAGGCCAGCTCGAGGACGCCTGCCGCCGAGAGCTTCTCGTCGACCTCCATCTCGAAGCGGGTACGTGCCGAACCGTACGGGCCGAGCTCGCCGGCACCCACGATGACCACCAGGTCCTCGGGACGCGCGTCGATCGACGGCCATTCCGGACGCATGCTGCGCGGTGCGCGGGCGGGCGCCGGGAGTGCGGCGACGGTGGTCGTCTCCGATGTATCGTCGGCCTCCTCGGACGCCTCGGCAGCCGCTGCGGCGGTGGCCGCGAGCGCCTTGAGGTCGGTCGAGGCGTCGAGCCCGCCGGTGAAGTCGGCCAGGACCGGAGCGGTGGCCGCGGACTCTCGCTCCTCGGGGGTGCAGAGCGTCAGCAGGTTGGCGGCCATCTCCTCGGTGCTCCAGGTGCGGACACCCGCGGCCTCGACCGCGTCGACCATGCCGTCGTTGTGTCCCATCAGTCCGGTGCCGCGCACCCAGCCGATGAGGGCGTGGGCCAGCGTGGTCTTCGAGCCCCAGGACTCCTCGGCCGACCAGCGGGTCACCAGCGCGTCGAGGGCGGCCTTGCTCTCGCCGTAGGCGCCGTCGCCGCCGAACATGCCGCGGTTCGGGGAACCCGGCAGGACCACGTGCAGGCGGGCCGCGATGTCGTGGTCGGAGTGGACCTCGGCCAGACCGGCGATCAGCCGCTCGACCGACCACAGCAGCACCTTCATCTCCAGCTCGGCGCGAGCGCCGGCATCGGTGAGGTCACCGGCCACCCGCGGGGCGGCGAACGGGAACAGCATCGTCGGCTTCATGGCCGGCTTCACCACCGCGGTCGTGCCGCCGAGGTTCTCGGTCTGCTCCGTGGCCACCCACTCGACCAGGTCGTCGACGTCGGTGTACGACGCCATGTTCGCCGGGGCGATCCACAGCGCGGCGCCGGTGCGGGCGTTCTCGCGGTAGAGCTTCTTGTAGAAGGCGAGTCGCTCGGAGTTCAGGCGCGAGGTGGTCGCGATGACGGTCGCACCGCCGGCGAGGAGACCGGCCACCACACCTGCGGCGATCGAGCCCTTGCTGGCGCCGGTGACGACCGCGATCTCGCGGCTGTAGATCCCCTTCTCGGGGTTCTCGGCGGCCTGCGCGATCGCGCCGAAGACGCGGCCGTGCACGGCGTTTCCGTTCGCGAGGGCTTTGCCCTGCCACCAGGTGGCGTGTTCGGCGACGGTCTCTCCGGCTCCGGCGAACCCGCCGACGACCTTCTCGAAGTCGGCGTCGAGCTCGTCCTCGTCGGTCAGCCACAGGCGGACGAGATCCTCACGGGCGGTGGCCCACCGGTCGTCGACGAGGACGACCTTGGCGTCGTCGAACGCCGGTGCGACGGTGCGCGCCCAGTCCGATCCGAGTTCGGCGCTGACCAGTTCGGCCAGCTCGGCGTTGGGATCGGCCGCGGCCTCGGCGAGGTCGGCGACCTCGCTGAGTCCCAGCTTCTCCAACACGGTGTACGCCGCCGAGGCGAGCGCGCCCGACCGGCCGGTGATCTGTTCGGTGAACTCACCGAGAGCAGCCGCGTCGACCGTTGCACCACCGCCGGATTCGGCGGCGGGCTTGCCGACCGCGATGCCCTTCTCGGCACCCACGGCGGTGACCGCCTTGTCGATCAGCGCGTCGAGCGCGTCGGCGTTGGCGACCGGGCCGTCGAGCAGGTTGCCCAGTGCCTCACCGCGGACCGAGGCACCGTCCCGGGTGCCCAGGGCGAGCGCGACGGTCGTGTGCAGTCCCCAGCCGGGGCCCAGCTGCCAGACGCTGCTGACCCGGTCGGTGATGTAGTTCTGACGCTTGCCCAGCGGACCGAGGACCTTGCGGACCTGGTCGCTGACCGCGTCGGTGAGCACCGGACCCAGCGGACGGTAGCCGCGGGCGAGGGTCTCGACGGTCGACGACAGCGCGACCATGTCGGCCTCCGCGGCGCCGTCGATGGCGCCGAGTCCGAGTTCGCCGCCGATGTCGAGCAGCAGCTGGTTGCGGCGTGAGGACACTCCGTCACACAGCGCCTCGATGGTGTCGGCCGCACCGATCTGGTCGACGCGCATCTTGGTCCACAGGGCGATCACGGACTTCACCGCATCCGCCGGGGTGAACGCGATGTCGTCGGGACGCGGGCCGCCGGCGGGGGCTGCCGGCGCGGCAGCCGGAGCCGGTGCTGCGGGCGCAGCCTCCGCCGGAGCGGCGGCCGACTCTGCAGGAGCGGCGATCTCGTCCTCTTCCGGTTCGTGGCCGGCGTCCTTGGCCAGGATCACGTCGGAGTCGCGTTCGACGTTCACCACCTCGGTGGTGGCCGAGGCGTAGTCGTCGAGCTTGAGCGTGTTGTTGGCCAGGCCGGTCAGGGTCGGGGCACCCTTCAGGCCGATCTCGACGAAGCGCTGCACGGCGAGGCCGTTGCGTTCCGGACCGCTGAAAAGCAGGTCCTGGGTCTCGATCCAGCGCACCGGGCTGGCGAACTGCCAGGCGAGGAGCTCGATCAGGAGAACGCGGGCCAGCTCGGTGGGCTTGGCGGTCCAGGTGTCCCAGTCGGCGAGGACCTCGTTCAGCGGATCGGACGGCACGAGCGCCGCGATCTCCTCGACGAAGTCACGACCGAGGTTGAACAGGCGCGGAACCAGGTTCGGGATGTAGCGGCCGATCAGGATGTCGATGTCGATGTCGGCGGGCAGGAGTTCGGCGAGCTTGCGGCGGAACTCCGGCACACCGGCGCGCAGGACGCTGGAGTGGAACGGGACGTCGATACCCGGGATGAGGATGAATGCCCGCTTGCCACCGAACTCGGCACGGCGACGGTCGATCTCGTTCTCGAGGTGCTCCAGGCCACGGACCGTGCCGGCGATCGCGTACTGCGAACCGAGCAGGTTGAGGTTGACGACCTCGAGGAACTCACCGATCTCCGCGCCGAGATCGGAGACGAAGCCGGTCACGTCGGCGTCGGCGAGACCGAACTGGCTCGGCCGGATCGCGGCCATGCGGTAGTCGCTGCGGCCCTGCTTATCTCGCGGCACGAGGTGGTGCATGGCCTCGCCGCGCTGGAAGACGACCTCGAGGACGGCCTCGAGCGGCAGGACGCCGGCGCAGGCGGCGAGGGCGTTGTACTCACCGACCGAGTGGCCACAGGTGATGGCGCCTTCGACGAAGCCGCCGGCCTCCTTGAGTTCGGCGATCTGCGCGACACCGAGGGTCGCCATGGCGACCTGGGTGAACTGCGTCAGATACAGCACGCCGTCGGGGTGGTTGTAGGTGGTGCCGTTGGCGACCAGTGTCGTCGGGTTGTCCCGTACGACGGCCAGGATCGAGAAGCCGAGTGCCTTGCGGGTGTGCTTGTCGGCACGGTCCCAGATCTTGCGGGCGGCCTTGGAGCGCGATCGGGCGTCGAGGCCCATGCCCTTGGACTGGATGCCCTGGCCCGGGAACGCGTAGACGGTGCGTGGCGCGGCCAGGAGGCCGGTGGCGCTCATGACGAGGTTGTCGCCGACCTTGGCGCTGACCTCGACGACCTCGCGGCCGTTGTCGAGGCCGACGCGGTCGACGCGCACGGTGATGGTGTCGCCGAGACGGACCATGCCCAGATAGCGTGCCGTCCAGCCGATCAGCGGCCGCGGCGACGGCGTCGGGTTCTTCGAGTCGGTCGCGGTGACGACCTGCTGCGCGGCGGCCGACAGCCACATGCCGTGCACGATCGGGTCACCGAGTCCGGCCAACTTGGCCGCCGAAGCGTCGGTGTGGATCGGGTTGCGGTCACCGGAGACGACGGCGAAGCCGTGCATACGGTTCGGCGCGGTGATGGTGGCCGAACGGAGCAGCTTGCGGGTGGCCGACTGCTCGGACTTCGGCGCACCGCCGGCACGGAGCGGGTCGGTGAGCTCGGCGGCGCCGAGACGTCCGCGGATCGCGAAGCGCTCCTCGAGGGTGGCGATCGGTCCGGCGGGACCGGCGATCTCGACCGAGACCTCGACGACACGCCCCACGTCGGAGTCGCGCACCGCACCGATACGGGCGGTCACCGTCAGTTCGGTGGTCTCCGTGGGGATCTCACCGGTGAGGGCGATCGCGTGGTCGAGGTGGACCAGGTCGAGCAGACCCTCGACGACCGGGGCGCCGGTCTCGGTGCGGGCGGCACCGATGACGCTGAACACGCTGGGCCAGCAGGCTCCGACCAGGGTGTCGGGAACAGCGAACCCGAAGGGCTCGGTCGGGGTGGTCGGACGCAGGTGCGCGGGGAGGGAGAACCCGGTCACCGATGCGTGGTCGGCCACCGAGTCGGGTTGCCAGGTGATGGTGGTGGTCGCGGTGCCGTCGGTCACCGCGGCGAGTTCGCCGCCCGCGGCGACCGTGAGGATCTCGGTCATCGCGCCGGCCGCCTCGTCGAGTCCGACGACCGGCGATCCGCCGTCGCGTACGCCGAGACCGGCGAGCAGCGGGATGTGCACGGTGGCACCGGAGATCGGGACGCCCAGATCGAAACGGACGACGCCGTTCTCGGTACCGACCTGCTCGAGAACGGCACCGGTGGGCTCGTGCTCGGCACGCTCGGGCGCGACGACCGACCAGGCGGCGCGGTCACCGAGGAGCGCGACCGGGCTGGGAACGATGCGTCCCGCCCAGCTCACGTCGTCGGATTCCAGGACGGCGGTCAGGACGCCGGCGTCCTCGACCAGTCCGGCGCGATGCCGCGAGGCGACCTCCACCGAACGCATGCCCGCGGTCAGCAGGTCGGTGACGACCTGCGCCTCGAAGCGGTCCAGCAGCTCGCCGACCGGCTCGTCGACCTCGGTGATGCCGGCCACGGCGACCGGACCGGGGATGACGCAGACGGCGTCGGCGCCGTAACGCGCGTCGTGGGCCTGCCACAGCGAGTCACTGCGCCACCAGCGGCGCACGTCCTTGTCGATGACCGGCACGAAGTTGACCGGCTTGCCCGGGGTGCGGCACAGCTCGAGGAAGAACGCGACGTCCGCGGGATGCAGGATGTCGGTGTCGATCTCGCGATAGACGCTACCCAGCGCGTCGATCGCGGCGTGCGGGTCGTCGGCGGCCGACAGGTCGCCGAACATCGTCGGGATCGGGCCCGAGTCCTGCGGGTGCATGCGGGCCTCGGTGCGCTGCAGCATCTCGACGAAGCGCTGCTGCCAGGTGATGTCGGCCCACGGGTGCTGATCACCGTTGGCGTCGCCGACGGCGAGGGTGGCGTAGCGATCGAGCCATTCGCGGTAGGTCATCGTGGCGACGTCGCCGAAGTACGGCTTGGCGGTGTTCGCCATCGCCGCGATGATCTCGTCGCGGCGGGCGGCGACGGCCTCGGCGTCACCGGCGACCTCGTCGAGCAGACGGCCGCAACGGGACGCGGTGTTGTCGACCTCATGGATGTCGGCGCCGAGCTGTGAACGGCCCGAGGCCATTCCGGCGGTCGCGTGGCCGGCACCGATCCACTCGTCGATACCGGCGGTGTCCACGAGGAGCTGCTTGACCTCGGGGGTGGTGGTGGCCTCCTTGGTGGCCATCGCCGCGGTGCCGATGAGGATGCCGTCGAGCGGCATCAGCGGGTAGCCGTAACCGGTCGACCAGACGCCGGTCAGGTACTCACTGGCGCGCTCCGGGGTTCCGATGCCGCCGCCGACGCAGATGACGACGTTGGGCCGGGCGCGGAGTTCGCCGTAGGTGGCCAGCAGCAGGTCGTCGAGGTCCTCCCACGAGTGGTGGCCACCTGCGCGGCCGCCCTCGATCTGCACGATGATCGGGTGGTGCGGGACCTCGTTGGCGATCCGCACGACCGAGCGGATCTGCTCCACGGTGCCCGGTTTGAAGGCGACGAAGCGGAGTCCGGCCTCGACGAACTCGTCGACCAGCGCGACGGCGTCCTCGAGTTCGGGGATGCCGGCGGAGACGATCACGCCGTCGAGCGGCGCGCCCTGGGCACGGGCCTTCTGCACGAGGCGCTTGCCGCCCAGCTGCAGCTTCCACAGATAGGGGTCGAGGAACAACGCGTTGAACTGTGCCTCGCGACCCGGCTCGAGCAGGTCGGTCAGGGTGGCGATGTTGCGGGCGAAGATGTCCTCGGTGACCTGGCCACCGCCGGCGAGCTCGGCCCAGTGGCCGGCGTTCGCGGCGGCGGCGACGATCGCCGGGTCGACGGTGGTCGGGGTCATGCCCGCGAGCAGCATCGGCGACCGCCCGGTGAGACGCGTGAACGCGGTCTCGACGACGGTCCGGCCGTCGGGCAGCTCGACGAGGGTCGGGGCGAACTGGGACCACGGTGCGGCGACCTCGGGCACGCCGCCGGGGCTGAAGAGGTTGCGCTGTCCGACGCGGAGGGCGGCGGGGACGAGGCCGACGCCCTGGCCGCGGACGAGCGATGCGGTGAGACGGGTGGCGATGTCGCCGGGACCGAAGTCGAGGATCCACTTGGCGCCGCCGGCGACGACCTCGTCGACCGAGGAGACCCAGTCGACGGGTGCGACGAGGATGTCGTGGGCGTGGCGGGTCGCGAGCTCGCGGTCGATGCCGCAGCGGTCGGCCCACTCGCCGACGAGTTCGACGGCCTCGGCCATGTTCGGGTGATGGAAGGCGACCGACACCTGCAGGTGGTCGAACTTGGGTGCGAACGGTGCGCCGCCGGTCAGCTTGCGCTTGCGCTCGTCGGCCTCGGCGGCGGCGATCCGCTCGCAGAGCGCGACGAAGCCGGCGAGGTGACGCGGTGCGCCGGACAGCACGAGGGCGTTACGGCTGTTCTTGATCGACACGACGGGAGCGGTGGCCAGGTCGCTCTCGGGCAGGCTCGCGCGGTACTGGGCGAGGACCTCGTCGACGCGCGCCGGGGCGACGTTGTTGACGGCGAGCATCGGCGTGCCGTCGGTGGTTATCCCGAGGCCGCGGCGACGCGCGATGAGCGAACCGGCGGCACCGATGAGATGGGCGACGGCGAGCAGCAGGCCCTGTCCGGCCTCCGCGGCGTGGCCCTCGGCTCCGACCGCGTCGGTGGCCAGCGAACCCTGCGAATGTCCGATGACGGCGTCGGGCCGGAAGTTTGCGGTGTCGAGGCCCTGCTTGCGCAGCGCCTCGATGGCGGCCAGCTGGGTCAGCAGGACTCCGGGCCCCGACAGGGTGAAGTCGGCGAGTGCGACCTCGGCGGGCACCTCGTCGCCCGCGTCGTGCGCGTGGACCCACGCGAGCGGGTGGAAGCCGTCGGCGCGTGCGACGACGAGGTCGTCGGCGACGGGTGCGACGAGCCGTTCCGCGGCCTCTACGATCCCGGCGATGCGGTTTTCGAGGTCGGCGTCGACGACCAGTTCGGCCAGCGTCGGCAGCCACGCGCCGCCCTGACCGCCGAAACTGATCGCGTAGGGCTCGCCCTGGGCGAGGCGGTCGATGAGCGTGGTGGTGGGTCGCTCTGCGTTGGCGGCGCCCTGAGAGCCGGTGCGGAACTGGTCGACGGTCACGAGTACTCCTCTGTGGTGGTCGGTCTCGGTGGTCGGCGGAGTGTCTTTGTGCCGGCGCGAGCGCCGGCGGGTGTCTTTGTGCCGGCGCGAGCGCCGGCGGGTGTCTGTGTGCAGGCGGGAGCGCCGGCGATTCCTCGTCGTCGAGAACGGGGGTCGTCCGCGACACCGGGGCATCGCGGGCGGAAACGAGGGCGGCAGCCCTGCCTGATTCGAACTACTTGGTACAACTGGTGAACACGCCTGTCACACAGGGACATCGGCACTCCCCGGCTCATGGAGGAGTCGCTTACGACGTGAACGTGACACCCATGATGACACACGAAAGTGAGGGATTCCTCATGTTTCCGGGTGACCTGTCGGTATACCCATCAGTAACCCCGCGGGTAACTTGAAAGACCATGTCAACGACCATCCGTAGGGTCGCGAAACCTGCTGGCCAGGTACCGTACCCAGGGGTATGTCAGCCGCCGAGCGCACGCTCGGCGAACCGTTATGAAACCGTGATGTGACCCGGGACACGTTCGATCCGACGGCGGTTCGCGTCGGTCGCGTGCTGCCCGGATGAGCTCCGTCCGTGCCCTAGAGTCGGGCCCATGAGCAGTTGCATCTTCTGCGCCATCGTGGCGGGCACGGCTCCGGGCCGGATCGTCTACTCCGACGACGACGTCGTCGGCTTCCTCGACATCCGACCGGTCACCCGCGGGCACACCTTGCTCGTCCCCCGCGTCCACTCGTCCGGTCTCGACGACCTCGACCCGGCCGTCGGTGCAGCCCTGTTCACCGCCGGGCAGCGGGTCGGGTCGGCACTGAAGGCCGGGCCGATGGCCGCCGACGGGGTCAACCTCGCCCTCAACGACGGCCGCGCCGCGTTTCAGACGGTCTTCCACACCCATCTGCACGTGGTGCCGCGCCACGCGGGCGACAAGCTCAGTTTCGCCAAGGGCCTGGTCGTGCGTCGCGATCCGGATCCCGACGAGACCGCCGACCTGGTCCGTGCCTCACTCGAGGCCGCGGGGTGACCGGGCCGGCCATCCCCGAGGCCGTGGTCGACCTCGTCCGAGGCGCGTCCTGGATCACCGTCTTCAGCGGGGCCGGCATGTCGGCCGAGAGCGGGATCGCGACGTTCAGAGACGCCCAGACCGGACTGTGGGAGACGTTCGATCCCGCCGAGCTGGCCACCCCGGAGGCGTGGGAACGCGACCCCGCCCTCGTCTGGGGCTGGTACCGGTGGCGCGCCCGCGAGGTGCTCGCCGCCCAGCCGAACGCCGGACACCGCGCGCTGGCCGAACTCGGCTCCTCGCGCACCGTCATGGTCGTCACGCAGAACGTCGACGACCTGCACGAGCGTGCCGGAAGTGACGTGGTCAGCCACCTCCACGGCAGTCTCTTCGCACCGCGCTGCTCGGTCTGCGACACTCCGTACGACGGTCCGGATGCACAGCCCTCGGCCACCGATCCGGACACCGAGCACGTCGAGCCCAGGGTCACTCCCCCGACCTGCCCGAGGTGCGGCGGGGACGTCCGTCCCGGCGTCGTCTGGTTCGGCGAGGCGCTGCCCGCCGATGACTGGCAGCGGGCCGATCAGGCGTTCCGTGCGGGCGAGGTGGTCATTGTCGTCGGCACCAGCGGAATCGTGTACCCGGCCGCGTCACTACCCGAACGCGCTGTCCGGCAAGGGATTCCCGTGATCGAGTTCAATCCCGCCGAGTCGTCGGTGACCGACTTCGCGACCCACAGCCTGCGGGTGTCGGCCGCCGAGGGGCTACCAGCTCTGCTCCGCGCCCTGGGCTGATCGCCCACTCGCTCCCCCGCGTCACTCCCCGGCGGTCAGGTCGATCGGGGTCCACGTCGGGGCATCCTCTGCGGCCGGGCGTGTCGTGAGCGACCCGGGCTTGCAGCCACGCGCCTCGAGGGTCGCGGCGACCGCATCGATCACGCGATCCGGGTCGAGTTCGAACTCCGACTCCCGGACCCGCGCGAATTCCCAACCGCAGCGCCGCAACTCACGCTCGCGCTCCAGATCGGAGCGGGCCTGACGCCCGGTTCCGGGGAACGCGTCAGCATCGCATTCGACGGCCATCCGGGCATCGGCACCGAGGACCACCAGGTCGATGACCCGGTTGTTGACGGTCACCTTCGGGGTCACGTGGTAGCCGAGTGCCGCGAGACGGTTGAACACCCGCTGTTCGAGCAGGTTGTCGAACGGCTCGACGCGGCGGTCGTCGGGCACGTCGGTCGGCATCGGGCCGATGGTGAGACCCTCGCCGGCGGTGAAGTACGACAACAGCGAGTAGCGGAGATCGTTGGGCCGCAGGTCTTCCGGCCCGATCGAATGGAACAGCCAGACCTGGTCCATCGCGCGGGTGGCCGCAACGTTGATACGTCGCTGCGATTCCGCGCGGGTCAGGGCCGAGATGGCTGTCGGATCGGAGACCACCATCGACAGGAAGACGACGTTGCGTTCGTCGCCCTGGAAGTCCGGCGGGGTACCCACCCGGATCCGACGGGTGCGCCACACCTCGGCGTCGAGTCCGTTACGAAGGGCTCGTTCCAACGCTTCCGCCTGCTTGGTGCCCTGCAGCGCGATCACGCCGAAATCCCGTCCCTCGTAGGCGGGATCGGTTAGACAGTCGCGCAGGGTCCCGAGGATCGCCTCCACCTCGGCGTCGTTGACGAGCCCCGACGAGGTGCCGGTCGCCTCGCCGTCGACCGCAACCGTCCGCAACGGTTCGAGTCGGTCGGAGCCGTACTGCCGCACCGGGATCAGCGGCGCCTTGCCGTAGAACTGCCGCGACGAGAACTCGATGATCTCCGGCATCGACCGGAAGTGCTCGCGCAACCCGACGACGTTGCCGAACCGGCTGCGGAGCAACGAGAACAGACTCGACCGCGGGGTGAGTCCGTCACGGAGATAGGTGGGGAGATCCGGCAGTGCGGCGTCGAGCTCGGCGAAGGCGTCGTCGAGTGTGGTCCCGGCGAGTCCCACCGGCGCACACTGCTTGTCGTCGCCGACGACGATGATCCGCGGCGCGAGCCACAGCAGGAAGGAACTGGTGATGTCGGCCTGCGACGCCTCGTCGACGATGACGACGTCGAAGGAGTTCCGGCGGGGCGGGAGCGTCTCGGCGACCTGGTTGATCGACATGATCCACGCCGGGATCGCGTTCTGCGCCACGGACATCGCCTCGCGCGCAGCGCGACGGAACCGGTTGGCGTGCTTGCCCGACCCCTTGCCGAGGTTGATCATGTGGTCGCGATAGGACTGCAGCGCCTGGATCTCGCCGGTCGTGGTGCGCGCCAGCAACTCCCGCCAGGCACGGGCCGAGGCCAGACGGGTGGTCAGTTGCGCGACATCGACCTCGATGGCATCGAGGTCGGCCGAGATCCGGGTCTCGGAATGCACGTCACTGCGTTCGGACACCCACGTGTTGGCGTAGCGCCAGGCCCAAGCGGCAGTCATCTCCCGGGCGCGTTCGGACCAGATCGGATCGCGCGGCGTCTCCCAGATCGTCCGGACCAGTTCCGGGGCGCGACTCGTCAGCCGCAGTTCGAGGAGATCGAGTGCGTTCTCCGCGTTCGCCTCCTCCTGGGCTTTGAGGAAGGCCCGGCGGGCCGTGCGGATCGAGGCGGCGTCGGCGGTCCCGAGCGCGTCGAGCAGCGCATCGCCTTCGGGTGACGGGCCCTTCTCGAGTTCGGCGGCCAGCCCGTAAGTACACTCGGCCAGTTCACGTTCGGCGATGGCCGCATCGTTGGCGGCCGCGATCGAGCCCGCCTGCCGGGCGACCTCCGCGATCTCGGCGACGCTGCGCGGACGCGGGCCGCCGGGGCTGATGGCCTCGAGTTCGTGGACGAGGTGGTCGCGCCCGGTGACCAGCCGCGAGATCCACGCGAGCTGCGCATCGAGGCGGACGAGCTGATCGACTTGCGCGGAACGGGATCCGGAGGCGTCGACCGGGACATGGAGGTCGGCCAGGATGCGATGGACCTGATGGACGGCGTCGACGACCGTCAGGTGGTCGGCCACCCGTCGCAACGACGCCTCGTCGGTCGGGACCCGACCGTCGACGGTCGCCCGTACCGGCGACTCCTCGACCGCACGCTGCTGCGGGGAACGACGCAACCGGCCACGCCACTGACCGCCCTCGGCCAGATGGTCGGCGGCCGCATCGAACAGCGCCGCATCGCCCGGGCGGTCGCCCTCGACGAGAACCGCGTGGGCACCCAGGTCGCGATCGCGCCGGGCGGCCTCGGCGATCACCGGGGACAGGGTCGTCACGCGCGACCACAGATGGGAGTCGTGGCCGGCCAGCAACCGGTCGGCCATGGCGATCATCGCGGCCGGGAAGGACGACACCTCGCCTGCGACCACGCCCAGCTGTTCGCAGATTCCCTTGATGGCGAGGAGGCGTTCGCTGTCGACGCCGTCGAGCGACGGGAGCAGCGATCCGGTTGCGCCGTGGGTTTCCTTGGGCCGCGCGGCGATCCGGGCACAGATCGTGTCCATGTCCGCGGGCTCCGGCAGATGGTCGGCGAGCTCGGGGAATCGCTGGGTGAGACGGCCACGCTCACCACCGGTCACCTGCAGGAGTTCGACGAACCGGGCGAACTCCGAGGAGTCCAGGGGCGGCACCGCACCCTCGAGTCCCGGCGGCATCCAGTCGAAGCGCTCGGCGTCGCGCTTGACCTGACGCACGATCTCCGCCGGGGTACCCCGATAGTCCCCCGCCACCCACTCGTGGACCTCGGTCTCGCCTGCGCGCAGGTCCCAGAGCTCGCGCATGAGCTGGTCACGCTGGGTCAGTGCGTGGTCGCGGCGGGCCTCGAGGTCGGCGATCTCGGCGTCGGCGACGGACACGGAGAACGCTGCCTTCCGCTCGGCGAGGTTCTCGACCACCGACACGACCGTCTCGGCGTGGTCCTGGGAGATGTCGGCGATGGACACCGTGAGTTCGCGCAGCGCGGGCGGGAGCATGTCGCGCAGCACGTGAAGCGCGTGCGCCTTCTCGCTGACGACCAGCACGCGCTGCCCCTTGGCGAGCAGCGCGGACGTCACGTTCGCGATGGTATGTGTCTTGCCCGTACCGGGCGGCCCCTCGACCACGACGCCGGTGTCGTTGCCCAGTCGCACGAGCACGTCTCGTTGCTCGACGTTCGAGGGAAGCGGGAAGAGGGCGTCGGCGATGAGGCGGTCGGGTGAGAGCACGTCCCGGCCGTCGAGCGCGGCCAGACGATCCTCGGCGTCGATCGGTCTCACCAGCTGGGCCAGGCCGACGGGTACGCTCGCATCCTCGTCGCGCAGGTCGTCGATGATCGCGTCGTAGAAGGCCAGCGAGTTCTCGACACTGCGGCGGCGCAGGACGATCGCCGGACGCATGTCGAGAGAGAGGGTGGCACGGTCGGCGTCGATCTCGATCTCGCCCAGCCACTCGCCCACGAGGTCGGTGACCTTGCCGGCGACGACCGACGGCTGCTCGCCGAGTCTGGTCCGGGTCTTCATCGCGCCGGCGAGTTCGAGTCCGTCGACCGCGGCAAGCAGATGGGTGTCGTGCATGGTCGGCGCGGAGCCCGCGCCGAGGGACAGCCGGATGGTGCCCGACTCGTCGCGGTCGGCGACCACGGCCTGGGTGAGGAGATGCTCGCGGACGAGGGGCTCGGAGCCGGCGTCGTCGTGGACCGTGACGAGGGCATTGGCGAGGACGAGTTCGAGGGTCTCGGGGCTCTCGGTCAGCTGGTCGACGAGGCGGGCGACGTCGGCGTGGGCGGCGTCGGCGGGATCGATCTCCACGACGACCTGGCCCGGTCCTGCCGATCCCCGCACCGAGATGGGCGTCGAAGCGCCCACCCAGACGTGGCCCGCGTGTTCGTCGATGTCCCGGACATCTCCGGACCGCGAGCGGACGACGTCCCGCAGGAACGACATCAGCCGGGTGACCTGGTCTCGCAGTGTCTCGCGAGTGTCATCCTGCATCCGATGGGTTCCTCTCGTCGCCGGCGTTCCCACGCTATCAAGCCACTGGTCAGGAAAGCGGAACTGCCGCACCGTATGTCAAGGGAGACCACGTCGGCGGGGTGAGCGGCATCGCGCTCAGGTGATGGGTTCAGGTGGTGGAACGCAGCGCCCGGTACCCACCGTCGACATAGCGGACGTTGGTGTACCCGAGGCCGGCGATCTGCTCGGCGATGCGCGGCGCTTCCGAGCTCACCGACACCACCGCGATCTCGGTGTCGCGAGCGATCTTCCTGGGCTGCTCGGCGTCGCGGATGACGGGGAAGGTCCCGGTCGGGGTGGGACTCAGGAGGTTCGGTAGCTCGCTGGGCTCGACCACGAAGGCGCCCGGAAGACTGCCCTGGTGGCGCACCACCTGCGGGCGCGCATCCACCATGACCGCGTTCCCGGCGCGGCTGTGGTCGATCGCTTCTGCTGCTGAAATCGCC
Organism: Gordonia rubripertincta; assembly: GCF_038024875.1. NCBI lineage: Bacteria > Bacillati > Actinomycetota > Actinomycetes > Mycobacteriales > Gordoniaceae > Gordonia > Gordonia rubripertincta. Next base: position 3,339,368 of record NZ_CP136136.1, on the reverse strand, counting down.
TTCACCAAAGACACTGGTGACTCACCAATCCTGTGTTCACTCGTAAGTTTCGTGTCCCCTCGATCGGCGGAACCCCGCAGAATCGAGGATGACACCTTGAAGACCCCCGCCTCCAAGGTTACGGAATGATCTCGGTTTGACAAGTTCCGTCACCGCACAGCGGGACGACGAGCGAAACCGACTCAGGTCGGTACGACGATCAGGCCCGGCGGCCGCGTCCGGCGACGCGCGGCGACGGCCGTTTGCCGCCGAAGTTGTCGCGACGACCGTCGCGACCACCCTGCGGTCCGCCGCGTTTGCCACCACGACCCCGCGGCGCACCCAGATCCTTGCGGATGTCGATCGGGTTCTTGCCGATCTTGGTGTGGCGGAGCTGAGACAGGGTCTCGTTGTCGAGATCGTCGGGCAGCTCGACGAGGCTGAAGTCGTCGCGGATGCTGATGTTGCCGAAGTCCGCGCGGGTGAGACCGCCCTCGTTGGCGATCGCCCCGACGATCGCACCCGGAGAGACCTTGTGCTTGCGGCCGACCGCGATGCGGTAGGTGGCGAAGCTCGCTCCGGGACGACGCGGGGCGCGCTCCCGCTGCTCGCGGTTCGCCCGCCGCTCCGACTCCGGCGGATCGGGTGCCAGCAGGAACCCGCCGTCGCGCGTCTCGAGGGCCAGCGCGGCGGCGATGTCGGCCATGGCCACGTCGTTGTCGCGGGCATAGTTCTCGATGAGTCCGCGGAACAGGTCCAGGTTGTCCGAGGACAGGTTCTGGGTGATCGACTCGCCGAACTTCGCGACGCGCTGCGCGTTCACGTCGTCGACGCTCGGCAGGCCGATCTCGGTGAGCTCCTGGCGTGTGGCCCGCTCGATCGCCCGAAGCAGGTGGCGCTCACGTGGCGAGACGAACAGCAGCGCATTGCCCGAACGGCCGGCGCGACCGGTGCGGCCGATGCGGTGCACGTACGACTCGGTGTCGTGCGGGATGTCGTAGTTGACGACGTGCGAGATGCGGTCGACGTCGAGGCCGCGGGCGGCCACGTCGGTCGCCACGAGGATGTCGATCGAGCCGCTCTTGAGCTGGTTGATGGTCCGCTCGCGCTGTGCCTGGGCGAGGTCGCCGTTGATGGCGACCGCAGACAGTCCGCGCGATCGGAGCTTCTCCGCGAGCTCCTCGGTCGCCTGCTTGGTGCGGACGAACACGATCATCGCGTCGAATTCCTCGACCTCGAGGAACCGGGTCAGCGCGTCGAGTTTGCGCTGGTGAGACACCTGCAGGTATCGCTGTGTGATGTTCTGCGCGGTCGCCGTCTTGGACTTGACGGTGATCTCCTGCGGAGATTTCAGGTAGCGCTGAGCGAGCCGGCGGATCGAGCTGGGCATGGTCGCGGAGAAGAGTGCGACCTGCTTGGTGTCCGGGGTCTCGGCGAGGATGCGCTCGACGTCCTCGGCGAAGCCCATCGTGAGCATCTCGTCGGCCTCGTCGAGCACGAGGAACTCGAGTCCGGAGATGTCGAGGGTCTTCTTGTCGAGGTGGTCGATCACGCGACCGGGAGTACCCACGATGACCTGGGCGCCGCGGCGCAAGCCCGCGAGCTGCACACCGTAGGACTGTCCGCCGTAGATCGGCAGCACCTTGACCTCGGGCATGTGTGCGGAGTAGCGGCCGAAGGCCTCGGACACCTGCAGGGCGAGCTCACGCGTCGGTGCGAGGATCAGCGCCTGAGGCGTCCGCGCCGAGGTGTCGAGCCGCGAGAGGATCGGGATCGCGAAGGCAGCGGTCTTGCCCGTACCGGTCTGCGCGAGGCCGACGACGTCGCGGCCGGCCATCAGCGGCGGGATCGTGGCGGCCTGAATCGGCGAGGGGGTCTCGTAGCCGACGTCGGTGATCGCGGCACGAACGCGTGGCTCGATGTCCAGATCGTCGAACGTACCGCCGGGGATGTCGTGTGCGGAGGGGTCAGCCGGCGCGCCATGCTCGCCTTGTCCGGAAGTACTCATGCGCGGGTCTCATTCATCGCAGTCAACTGTAATCGCCCGACCCCGGAAAGTCGGCATCGTGCCATGACCGCGTCACAACTCGCAGCCGAACAGGTAATGCGGCACTACGTCGAGCGCGTGTGATGCATCACACGGATACTGGTACTGTCAGTGCCACTCAAACGGCGTCGTCCCCGGTCACCGGGCAAACGGCGCCGGATAAGTCCAGATCAGTCAGTCCGTCTCAGGAGTGCCATGCAGCAGCAGTACGCCACCCCGTCCGATCTCACGATCGACGACAAGGCGAACCTCGTCGACTCGATCCTCAAGTACCGGGCCGAGCGACCCACGATGCCTCTCTTCCGCAAGCGCTCCCACAACCAGTGGATCAACGTCACCGCGAAGCACTTCGCCGACGAGGTCGACGCCGTCGCCAAGGGACTCGTCGCATCGGGCATCGAGCCGGGGGATCGTGTGGCCATCCTGTCCTCGACCCGGTACGAGTGGACCGTCCTCGACTACGCCATCTGGCGCGCGGGTGGATGCACCGTCGCCATCTACGAGACCTCTGCCCCCGACCAGGTGCAGTGGATCCTGGAGGACTCGGGCGCCAAACTGCTCGTCGTCGAGAACCACGAGCACTACACCAAGCACATCCGCGTGATCGACGAGACGCCCACACTCAAGGAGACGCTGGTCATCGAAGACCACGCGCTCCCGACGCTCACCAAGCGCGGCGCGACCGTCGCCGACGACGAACTCGATCGCCGTCATTCGAACTCGTTGTCCAGCGACGCCGCGACCCTGATCTACACCTCGGGCACCACCGGCCGCCCCAAGGGCGTCCTGCTCACCCACGCCAACTTCATGGCCGAGTGTGCCGCCACCCGCGACGCCGTCGGCGCCGGACTGGCCGAGGGCAAGACCACCCTCCTGTTCCTGCCGCTCGCGCACGTCTTCGCGCGCATCATCGCGGTGGCCAGCGTGGAGAACGGGGTCATCCTGGGTCACACCAACGACATCACGAACCTCGTCAACGACTTCGCGGTGTTCAAGCCGCACTACGTGTTGTCGGTGCCGCGCGTGTTCGAGAAGGTCTACAACTCGGCCAAACAGAAGGCCTACGACGGCGGCAAGGGCTCGATCTTCGAGAAGGCCACCGATACCGCCATCGAGTACAGCAAGGCCATGGAGAACGGCAAGGTCGGCCTCGGTCTGAAGCTCCGCCACGCACTGTTCGACAAGCTCGTCTACGGCAAGCTCCGCGCCGCCCTCGGTGGGCAGTGTGAGGGTGCGATCTCCGGCGGAGCCCCGCTCGGCGCCCGGCTCGGCCACTTCTTCCGCGGTGTCGGCATCCCCGTCTACGAGGGTTACGGCCTGTCGGAGACCACCGCGGCGGTCACCGCCAACAACGAGGAGAACCAGAAGGTCGGTTCGGTCGGCCGCCCCGTTCCCGGTGTGACCGTCGCGATCGCCGACGACGGCGAGATCCTGCTCAAGGGACCCGTCGTCTTCAGCGGATACTGGCGCAACGAGGCCGCGACCGCGGATGCGATCCGCGACGGTTGGTTCCACACCGGTGACATCGGCACCCTCGACGACGGGTACCTCTTCATCACCGGACGCAAGAAGGAACTGATCGTGACCGCGGGCGGCAAGAACGTCTCCCCCGCTCAGCTCGAGGACTCGATCCGCGCGCATCCGATGATCAGCCAGTGTCTGGTGGTCGGCGACAACAAACCGTTCATCGCCGCGCTGATCACCATCGACCCCGAGGCCGTGCCGGGCTGGCTGGAGCGTCACAACCTGCCCGCCGACACCCCGATCACGGAGCTGATCGAGAACGAGGACCTGAAGGCCGAGATCGACGCCGCGGTCAAGGAGGCCAACTCGAAGGTCTCCAACGCCGAGGCGATCAAGAAGTTCAGCATCCTCGACACCGACTTCTCGATCGAGACCGGTGAGCTGACGCCGACGCTGAAGCTCAAGCGCAACGTCATCCACGACGCGTACAAGCAGGCGATTGCCGACCTCTACACATAGAAGCGCCCGCCTCAGGGCGATTCAGGTCACGACTCACCGCGGCCCGGGATGACTCCGGGTCGCGGTGAGTTCTATCTTCAGATCAATGTCTTCAAAAACAGGGTCTGGGAACCGAGTGTCCGGAAACCGAGATCTCGCCATCGACGCCACGCGGGGCGTGGCGATCTGGAGCATGGTCACCGCACACTTCGCCACCGATGCCCCGCTGGCCTCGCCCACGCACGCCTTTCCCTATGTGGACGGGATGTCGGCGTTCGTCATGCTCTCGGGCATCGTGCTGGGCCTCGTGTACCAGCGCTGGGTCACCCGTCACGGGCTGCGGTACGCCTACGTCCGCCTGGCCAAGCGCATCGCGGTCCTCTACGTCTGTCAGCTGGTGATCGCGCTCGTCGCCGTCGCGGCCGCACTGGAGGGACACCGCTGGCTGACGCTCCTGCTCCCGGTCGACGGCTGGGCCGACGGGATCTGGCTGTCGGTCACGATGCAGTACCTGCCGAGCGGCGGGAACATCCTGCTCCTCTACATGGTGCTGATGATGTCCGCGTTCGCCCTGTTCCCGCTTCTCCAGCGGGGCTGGTGGGCGTGGATCCTCGCCGCGTCGCTGACGTTGTACGCGGTATCGCTGGTCTGGTCGCCCGACTGGTTCTACCTCAGCGCCTACCAGGCGGCCCCGCACATCCAGAACGTCGCGGGATGGCAGATCATGTTCATCCCATCGGTCGTCATCGGCTGGAACTGGTCGCGATGGAGTGTCCCCGAGTTCGTCGACCGTTGGCTCGTCGTCATCGTCGCGGTGGCGGTGACGGTCGCCCTGTTCTTCCATTACGGCATCGCCGCCGGCCCGTGGGCGCACCTCGAACCCGCCTTCGCCGACAAGCTGGACTTCCGGCCCGCGCGTGCCATCGGCGCCTACCTGGTGATCCCCGCCCTCTACGGGGTGTTCCGCCTGTTGCTGCGCTGGTGGCATCACGACTGGCTGCGCCCGCTGGTCATGACCGGCACCCGAAGCCTCGACTCCTACGTCATCCAGGCGATCGCGCTGGTCATCGTCCCGATTCACATCGCGCACCGGCCGTGGGACACGCTCACGATGCAGGCCGTCGCGCTGCTGGTGTTCGGCATCTGCTGGGTATGGGCGGAGTTCCGGTACTTCAACCACATCGACAAGCTGCACAAGGTCCCCGGACGGGTCGCGCGGGGCGTCCTGCCGCGCCGGGCCGACACCGCGCCGGGGTCCGGCGACCGGTCCGCTCTCGACACCGACGTCGAACCCGGTGTGCCGACCGACGAGCAGCCGCAACCGATCGGAGCCCGCGCATGACCGGAGAAGTGCAGCCCGGGGAGATGACACGCAGCGTGCACGCCGGGAATGATCCGTCGGGGCCGTCGGTGCGGACTCCCATCACGATGGCGAACTCGTATCACCTGCCGCCGGAACCGGAGCAGATGAGCTGGTCGGGCACCGACCAGCTGTTCTACACGCGCAACACCGGCGCGAACCAGGTCGCCCTGCAGGACAAGCTCGCCGCGCTCGAGGAGGCCGAGGATGCGGTCGTCCTGGCCTCGGGTGTCGCCGCGCTGCACGCGGTCTTCTTCACCTTCCTCTCCACCGGCGACCACGTCGTCGTCTCGGACACCACCTACGAGGCGACGTGGAAGCTGTGGGCGGAGCTGTTGCCGAAGAAGTACGGGATCGAGGCGACCTTCGTCGACATCACCGACCCCGAGAACGTCCGCGCGGCGCTGCGTCCCGACACCCGACTCGTGGCCGTCGAGACGATCGCGAATCCGACGACCAAGGTCGGGGACATCGCGGCGCTGGCCGACATCGCCCACACCGCCGACGCCCTGCTGCTCGTCGACTCGACCTTCACCCCGCCGCCGCTGTACCGGCCACTCGGTGACGGCGCCGACCTCGTCGTGCATTCGCTGACGAAGTACATCAACGGTCACGGTGACGCGATGGGCGGCGCGGTGCTCGGCCGCTCCGAACTGATCGGCCGCATCAAGGAGCAGGCGATGGTCGACGTCGGCGGCGTGATCTCGCCGTTCAACGCGTGGCTGATCGCCCGTGGTGCCATCACGCTGCCGCTGCGGCTCGCCCAGCACCAGCGCACCGCCGAACGCGTCGCCACCTTCCTCGACGGGGATCCGCGCGTCGCCTTCGTGCGCTATCCCGGCCTCGCCTCCCATCCGGAGCACGACCTGGCGGCCCGACAGTTCGGCGGACGCGGGTTCGGCGCGATGATGGCGTTCGCCGTGCGCGGGGACTCGGCGACCCAGAACCGTTTCGTCGGGGCGCTGCAGGTGATCACGTCCGCGGTGTCGCTCGGTCACGACGAGTCGCTGATCGTCCACGTCGGACCCGACGGCCCGCGGGTCGCGGCATACCCGGAGCCGTTCCGGCAGTGGGGCCATCTGCGTTTCTCCGTCGGCCTGGAGGACGCCGACGACCTGATCGCCGACATCTCCCGAGCTCTCGACGCAACGTTCCCGGACGGCGACTGAGCGCGCGTATCGTTCGAAACGTCGGCGCTCACCGCCGACGGGAGGCGGCGAGGATGTCAGGCAACCAGGTAACCGGCGCGGTCGATCGCGCCACCGACAGCCCGTGGTTCCAGCGCGCGGCACGCGCCGGGCACGCCGTCAGCGGACTCGTCCATTTGCTCATCGCGTACATCGTCGTGCGGCTCGCCTTCGGCGAGGGCGGGAACGCCGACCAGTCCGGGGCCCTGGGCTTCTTCGCCGGGAACACCGGGGGCCGCGTCGTGCTCTGGATCGCGGCCGTCGCGTTCGTGGCACTCGCCCTGTGGCGAGTCGCCGAGGCCATCGTCGGACCGCACGCCACCGAACCCGGCCGGGACAACGACGGCGCGGAGGATTGGCTCGACCGCGGCAAGGCACTGTCGCTGGCCGTCGTCTACGCCGGATTCGCCTGGACGGCAGTGCGATTCGCGATGGGGAACGGCCAGTCGAGTGGTCAGCAGAATACCGGACTCACCGCTCGTCTGATGCAATCCGGTGGCGGCAAGTTCGTCGTGGTGGTCGCCGGCCTGATCATCATCGGCGTCGGTGTCTACCACGTGTACAAGGGCGCGAGCCGCAACTTCCTCGAGGACCTGAAACCCCCGATCGGCCGCGCAGCCGCCGACGACGGTTCGGCAACCCGGACGGGGGCGGCCTCCGGCGACCGGACGGCCACGATCGCCGGGGTCATCGGCTACTGCGGGAAGGGTCTTGTGCTGATCGGCACGGGCATCCTCGTGCTCGTTGCGGTGGCCACCGCCGACCCGTCGAAGGCCAGTGGGCTCGACGGCACGGTGAAGTCACTTTCCGGCCTCCCCGCCGGGCAGGTGCTGATGATCCTGGCGGCCATCGGGATCGCCGCCTACGGCGTGTACTGCTACTGGCTCACGCGTTACGCCCGGATGTGACCGGCCGGCCTCAGTTCGCCTCGTAGAGGATTCCGCGGCCGATCGCCTCCCGGATCACCGGCAGTGCCGCGGTCGCCAGCGCATCGGCCTCGACGCCGTGGAAGCCGGCGAGCAACTCGATCAGGGTCTGCAGCGGAACCTGCCCACGGCATCCCGCGAGCAGAGCGCGGGAGACCTCGTCGACGCCCAGGACCGCGGCCGGACCACCGGGGCGACGGACCGCGGCCCCGACCAGATGCCATCCGTCCTCGCCGGGAAGCGAATGTTCTTCGAGCATCACCGGCGCGACGGACAGCCGCTTGCTCAGCAGTTCCGCGTCGGAGGTCTCACGCAGATAGCGGCGCCGGGCCAGGAATGCCTGCGCCTCGGGGCCGGTGACCTCTTCGCCCGCTCCGGTGATCTCTTCGAGGACGACGTCGGGTTCCCGGTCCTCCCCGCCTCCGGCGCGCGGACGGTGATGGAGCCCATGCCGATCGCGACGATGTCGTTGTCGTCGAACCATTCCAGCCACTGCTCCCCGCGTCGGGCCGCGGCCTGCTCATCCTCGCCGGCGTCGGAGAGCCACAGGGACACATAGCTGATCGGATCGGCGACCTCCCGCTGGACGACCCAGGCGTCGAGACCGGTGCCGTCCAGCCAGCCGGCTACCCGCTCACGCCAGTCCGCACCGTCGCTGATGATCCAGTTGGCCAGGATCTGGGCGGTGCCGCCCGGGTTCAGGTACGCAGGCAACTCGCCGATGAGCTGCTCGCACAACGCATCTCCAACGACACCCGAATCGCGATAGATGTAGTCCTGGCTGCCGGTCCCGACGACGAACGGCGGGTTGGAGACGATGAGGTCGAAGCGCTCCCCCGCCACGGGTTCGAACATGCTGCCCGCGCGTAGATCCCACGACATCCCGTTGAGGCGCGCGGTCGCCCGGGCCAGTGCCAGTGCCCGCTCGTTGGTGTCGGTGGCGACGACCTCAGCGCAGTGCGAGTTCAGGTGCAGCGCCTGGATGCCGCAACCGGTGCCGATGTCGAGGGCGCGTTGTGCCGGTTCACGAATGATGGCGCGCGCCAGGGACATCGAGGCACCGCCGATGCCGAGTACATGGTCGCGGGCGACGGGCCCCGACCGCATGGCGGCGTCCTGGTCGGCGACAACGAGGAAGTCGTGGGTCTCGTCGGCGTGCGGGCGGATGTCGAGGCTCGCGCGGATCGCTCCGTCCTCGAGCCGGGTGAGAACTCCCTGGGCGATGAGCGCGTCGACGCCGGTTGTCGGAAACGCCTGCGCGACGTGGTTTTCGGGTTCGTCCGAGCCGAGCAGGAAGAGTCTGATGAGGGTGGCGAGTCGCGACTCACGCTGGTCGCCGTCACGCTGCTCCGCTGCGGTCGCGGCGAGCGCAGGCCACCAGACGCCGCGCAGTAGGGCGGCGTGGACCTCTTCGCCGAGGAGTTCGGTGACACCGTCGGTCGTGTAGGCCGCGGCGCGGAGGTCGGCACCCAGGGCGTCGACGACGGAATCGTCGGTCAGCGGATGATTGAGAGAATGCGGCGCCGTCACGCACCTGAGGCTACTCACCATGACCGGCCGGGGTCGCTCCGTCCCTCGCGTCAGCAGTCGGACAGCACTCGAGACATCGCGTCCCGTTCCGCTGCGGTGACCCACAGACCGTAGGCCTTTTTGACCTCGATCTGACGGCTGACGTAGGTGCATCGATACGCCTTGTTCGGGGGCAGCCAGGTGGCCGCGTCGCCGGCGCCCTTGCGCTGGTTGACCGTGCCGTCAACCGCCTGCAGATTCCGCGGGTCGTTGGCGAACGCGAGACGGCGACGCGCATCCCACTGTGCCGCGCCCTTCTGCCAGGCGTCCGACAACGCGACGACGTGGTCGATCTGGACGAGCGCCGACGTGTCCTGGCCCCGGGTGAACGGCAGGGTCGTGCCGGAGTAGGCGTCGACGAGGGTCCCCGAGATGACGCGACACCCGTCGGCGTGCAGGGTGACGTCGACGAGGTCACGGCGCAGGATGTCCTCCCGGGTCCGACACCCGTTGCGGCCGAACTGCACATCGACCGCGTCGTCCCAGGCCGTGCCGAACTCCGAGCGCGAGTAGCCCGTCTTCGGCGCCCTGCCCTTCACCGGCAGCGAGTCGAGATCGACGAGGGCCCGGTTCACCGGCGCGCGTGTCGATTGGTTCCCCGGCGACTGTGTCGAGAACGGAAGCGACGGAACCGAAGCCGTATCCGGTGCGGGCGCTGTCGCCGGAGCCGACTCCCACTGGAGCAGACCCAGTGCACCGAGCACGACAAGGAGAACGACCACCCCGATTCCCGGCAGCACCGCCCGACGTCTCACCCCGGCATCGTTGCACGCGTCCCCGACACCGAGCCGACGTGCCCGGTGACTGGCGAACCTCGCTTCGACCTGCAGACGTCGGCCGAAGTCTTCAGGTCGAAGCGAGGTTCGCCGGTGGTCGCTCGCGGGTCGTCGGCGTTCCGGAGTCGAGGCGCCGACACCTAACGATTTCGGAACGACAATCCCGAGGTGGCAACGATTCGGTCCCATTCGGGATGACAACCCTCCGGTTCAGTATGATCACCCCTACGACCGGGTCAAACGTGCCACTTCGGCACGTCCGGCCACCCGGAGATCACTCCCTGACCGGAAGGACGGCAACGCCATGAGCGCACCGGAGAGCAGCGCCGATCGCGAGATCGACGCGGTGGACACGGAGAACGACGCCGTAGATGCCGATCTGCAGGCCGCCGACGAGGACGCGACGGTCGAGGTCGACGCCCCGGAGGACGAGGACGCCACCGTCGAGATCTCCCCCGACGAGGTCGACGCCGCAGAGGACTCCGCCGAGGAGCCCGCTTCAGAAGACTCCGCCGAGGATGTCGCTGCCGAAGACGTTGCGGTCGAGGAAACCGCCGCCGTCGACGACGCGGCCCCGGTCGAAGAAGCCCCGGTCGACGAGGAAACTCTCGACAAGCCCATAGAGACCGACACCCACGAAGATCTCGCCGACGCCGCGGACCTCGAAGGCCTGCACGTGTCGTCGCGGGTTCGGGTCACCCTCGAGGACGGCACCACCCGTGAGGGCGAGATCGTCGACGACTTCGCCGACCTCGCCCCGGGCGACCAGACCGTCGAGGCACGCATTGACGAGGATCACACGGCTCGTCTGCGCCGCTGGGCGATCTCGACCGACGACCACGACATCGTCTTCGCCGACGACGACGCCGTCGAACTGCTGAGCGTCTCGTAGATCAAGTGCGCGCCCATGGGCGCGCAACGTCTACGAGATCTGGTGCGCGAGGGGGGACTTGAACCCCCACGTCCGTAGACACTGGAACCTAAATCCAGCGCGTCTGCCAATTCCGCCACTCGCGCTCGGTGCGTTCCCGGCGTCGAACCGGACCGCGCACTGTAACCGCGACCACCCTACCGGTCGCGTTTTGATCATCGCAGGCCAGGTACCTTGATAGGTATGTCCTCGTCCCCCCGTCGCACGCACCGGCCGGCGCTCGTGGTGCTGACCGTGGTCGCCGCGGCGGCATGTCTGGTTCTCGCCTGGTGGCAGTGGTCGCGCTTCGAGTCGGCGGCCGGCAGCGGCCAGAACCTCGGTTACGCGTTGCAGTGGCCCGCCTTCGCGGTCGCGGTGATCTACGCCTACCGACGCTTCGTCGTCCTGGAGAGCGACCCGGAAGAAGTTCGCAAGGCCGCCGCGGAGGCGCGGGCCGCGGCCGAGATCCCCGAGGGCATCCTGCCCGAGCGCCCGACGACGCCGAGCGCGTCTTCCCTCGCCGGCGACCCCGATCCGGTCAAGGATGCGGCGCTCATCGAATACAACCGTTACCTGGCCGAGCTCAGATCGGCAGACACTCCCGACGCCCCGTCATCGAAAGGCCCGCAGTGACCGAGACCGCATCCACCTCTTCTGCTCCCACCGCGCCGGTGGAGAAGGTCCGTGGGGCCCTGCTGAGGTACCGCGTCCTGGCCTGGATCACCGGTATCTGGCTGCTACTGCTCGTCGCCGAGCTGATCCTGGCGTACGGCTTCGACAACAAGGCACTCGACTTCGTGCCGATCGTCCACGGCTGGGTCTACTTCGTCTACCTGATCATGGCGATCGACCTGGCCATCAAGGTGCGCTGGCCCGCAGGCAAGACGATCATCACCGCGATCGCCGGCACCATCCCGTTCCTGTCCTTCTGGTTCGAGCACAAGCGCACCCAGGAAGTGAAGGCGCAGTTCAACCTCTAGCGGCGAGCTCCCGCAGCGCCGGCACCAGTTGAGCCAGCGCCTTGCCGCGGTGGCTCAGCGAATCCTTCTCCTCCGGCGTGAGTTCGGCCGACGACCGGCCGGCCGCGAGCTCGTCGTCGGGGGCGAACAGAGGGTCGTAGCCGAAGCCGTTCGGTCCGCGCTCGGCACGCAGCACCGTCCCGCGCCACTCCCCGCGCACGACCGTCTCGGTCCCGTCCGGCAGCACCAACGCGCACGCCGACACGAAGGCCGCGCCGCGTCGTTCGTCGGGGGTGTCCGACAACTGGGCGAGCAGCAATGCGTTGTTCGCGGGGTCGTTGCCGTGAGCACCCGACCAGCGCGCGGACAGCACGCCGGGCATCCCGTTCAGCGCGTCCACCGAGATCCCGGAATCGTCCGCGAGACAGGGCAATCCGGTGGCGCGTGCACCCGAGCGCGCCTTGATCAGCGCGTTGTCCTCGAAGGTCGCGCCGTCCTCTGGCTCCTCCGGGTATTCGGGCACGGCGTCGAGGCCGAGGATCTCCAGGCCGGTGATCCCGGCGGCGTCGACGACGCGCTGCAGCTCGGCGAGCTTCTTCCGATTGCGGCTCGCGAGCAGGACCTTCGACATCAGGCGTTGCCCGGCAGCTGACCCGGGTACGGCTCGGCGAGCACGGCGCGCTGCGCCTCGAAGAGCTTTTTCGTCCCGATCGCGGCGACATCGAGCAGCGCGTCGAGCGTCGACCGTGCGAAGGTCGCACCCTCGCCGGTGCCCTGCACCTCGACGAGGGTACCGGCGTCGGTGGCGACGACGTTCATGTCGACCTCGGCCCGCGAATCCTCTTCATAGGGCAGGTCCAGGCGCACCCGGCCGTCGACGACGCCCACGCTCACCGCGGCGATCGCACACGAAAGCGGTTGCGGGTCGGACAGTTTGCCGGCGGCACGCAGGTAGGTCACCGCATCGACGAGGGCCACGTACGCGCCGGTGATGGCGGCGGTGCGGGTACCGCCGTCGGCCTGCAGGACGTCGCAGTCGAGCGCGATGGTGTTCTCACCGAGCGCCGCGAGGTCGATGCATGCCCGCAGGGAGCGGCCGACGAGCCGGCTGATCTCGTGGGTCCGGCCACCGATCTTGCCCTTGACCGATTCGCGCCTGTTCCGCTCGTGCGTGGCCGCCGGGAGCATCGAGTATTCGGCGGTGAGCCAGCCCAGGCCCGATCCACGACGCCACGGCGGGACGCCCTCGGTGACACTCGCGGTGCACATCACGCGGGTCTGCCCGAACTCCACCAGCACCGATCCCGCGGGATGGCTGGTGAAGCCACGGGTGAAGGAGATGGGACGCAGTTCGTCGTCGGCTCGGCCGTCAGCTCGTGTGGTCACGGCTCCAACTCTAACGACCGTGGCCGGACGGCAGGTTACCCACCGCTAGGCCAGCTCGATGACCTGTCCCTGACGCACGAGGTCGACCGGTCCCGAGAAAGTGCTGCGGGCCTCCGCGAGGATCTCTGTCGAATCGGTCCAGGGAGCGATGTGGGTGATCGCCAGCGCCCGCGCGTTCGCCTTCGTCGCGGCCTCCCCCGCCTCGATCCCGGACAGATGCAGGTCCGGTGGGCGTTCCGACGGCGAATGGGTCCAGGACGCCTCGCAGAGGAACAGGTCCGCGTCGGCGGCGAGGTCGATGAGTTCGTCGCAAGGAGCGGTGTCGCCGCTGTAGGCGATGACCTGCCCCTCCGGCCCGGTGATGCGCAGCCCGAAGGTGGACGGGGGGTGGTTGACGTTCATCGCCTTGATGCGCATGCCCCCCAGGGTCACCTCGAGACCGTCGCGCCACTCCTGGACGTCGAAGGTGTCGGAGATGTCGTCGACCTGACCCGGGAACTCCGACGAGCCGTAGCCGATCCGCAGCGCCGTACCCGGCGGACCGTAAAGCGGGGCACGCTCCTTCGCCGGTGATGGTGCATAGCGTCGCCAGACGAGCATGGCCGGCAGATCCAGGCAATGGTCGGCGTGCAGGTGGCTGAGCACCACCGCGACGCTGTTCGGATCGGTGACCCGCTGCAGCTCGCCGAACACCCCCGGTCCGCAGTCCAGCAGCACCGGCTGCTCGCCGGGGACGGAGAGCAGGTAGCCCGAGCACGCCGCCCCCGGACCGCCCACACTGCCCGAACATCCGAGGACCGTGAGACGCATAAGCCCTACTGTGCCATGCCCGCGCGACTCGCTGCCGGGTTACCGGGTCACAAGTACGCGGCGAAGATCCCCTGGGTTCGGCTAAAGGTGCTGCACAGCCCCGACAACGGGGCCGAGGAACCGCCGGGAGAGCTTCGCGAACATCTCCGGGTCACCGGTCGCCTGGAAGACGCGCGACGCCTCGCGACCGGTGTGCGGGTGCAGCAGGTCCTTCTCGGTCAGGACGCGGTAGAGGTCCTTGGCCGTCTCCTCCGCGCTGGACACGAGCGTCACCTCGTCGCCCATTGCGAGCTGCAGGACGCCGGTCAGTAGCGGGTAATGAGTGCAACCGAGCACGACCGTGTCGACGCCGGCCTGCTGGAGGGGTTCGAGGTATCCCTGCGCCAGGCCGAGGATCTGGCGGCCGCTGGTGATCCCGCGTTCGACGAAGTCGACGAAGCGCGGGCAGGGTACGGCGGTGATCACCGCGTCGCGGGCGGCGGCGAACGAATCCTGGTATGCGCGTGAGGCGATGGTGGCCTCGGTGCCGAGCACACCGATCCGGCCGTTCTTGGTGGCGACGACCGCACGACGTACCGCGGGGAGCACGACCTCGACCACCGGGATCGGTGCGTAGCGTTCCCGCGCGTCCCGCAGGCACGCGGCGGACGCGGTGTTGCACGCGATGACGATCGCCTTGACGCCGCGCTCGGCCAGGTCGTCGCCGATCGCCAGCGCGTGCTTGCGGATCTCCGGGATCGTCAGCGGACCGTACGGGCCGTTCGCGGTGTCGCCGATGTAGACGATGTCCTCGTCGGGCAGCAGGTCCATGATGGCGCGCGCCACGGTCAGGCCGCCGACGCCGGAGTCGAAGATCCCGATGGGCGCCTCGGGATCGGAGGTCCAGACGGGCACGTTGGGTGAAGCGGCTATGACGCCACCCCCGGGGTCGCGGTGTGCTGCTTGCGTTTGCGGTCGCGCGAGGCGAGGAACCAGGCGGCCAGCACGCCCGCGATCGCGCCGAACAGATGGGCCTGCCAGGAGACGATGGGATTGGTCGGCAGCACGCCCCACAGGATGGAGCCGTAGATCAGGAAGAGCACGACGCCGCCGAGGATCTGCCACAGATCGCGGTTGAACAAGCCGCGCACGATGAGGAAGGTGAGCCAGCCGAAGATGATTCCCGATGCGCCGACCGTGACCGAGTAGGGCGCGGCGAACAGCCACACCCCCACGCCGGAGATCACCCAGATGATGCCGGTGACGATGAGGAACCGCTGCGTCATCAGCACCAGGAAGCAGAGCACCGCCCCGGGCATGAGATTGGCGAACACGTGCTCCCAGTCGGCGTGCAGCATCGGCGCCCAGAGGATGCCGTCGAGGCCGTCGACCTGGCGGGGTTCGATCCCGTTGGAGTCGAGGTCATAACGGGTGGCCGCGTCGACCAGCTCGATGACGAACAGCACCGCGACGATGCACACGGTGGTGATCAGCGAGCGCAGCCAGAGCGGGCGGGAGCGTCGCGGCTGCTGCTGCTGCCCGACCGGTGGGGTGTACGACGTCATGGCCAGTTTCTCTTCGGGTCTCGACTCTGCGGGTGGCGCTCCGGCAGGCCGGTCACGCCCAGAGCTGACCTTCGAGTGCCTGCTCCGCGTCGTCCAGGCTACCTTCGTACACCCCGGTCGAGAGATACTTCCACCCCGCGTCGGGCACCACGAGACCGATGTCGGCGCGGACGCCGTCCTTGAGTGCCCGGCGTCCGATCCCGCGAGCGGCCTGCAGGATCGCGCCGGTGGAGATGCCCGCGAAGATGCCCTCCTGGTCGATCAGCTCACGTACGCGGGCGACCGCGTCGACACCGGTCACCGAGAAGCGGCGGGTGAGCACCGAGTCGTCGTAGAGCTCCGGGATGAAGCCCTCGTCGATGTTGCGCAGGCCGTACACCTCGTCACCGTAGCGGGGTTCGGCCGCGACGATCTCGATCTCCGGATTGCGTTCACGCAGAAAGCGTCCGACGCCCATCAGCGTCCCGGTGGTGCCGAGGCCCGCGACGAAGTGGGTGATCTCGGGCAGGTCGGCGTAGAGCTCCGGGCCGGTCCCCTCGTAGTGGGCGGCGATGTTGGCCCGATTGCCGTACTGGTAGAGCATCACCCAGTCGGGGTTCTCCGAAGCCAGTTTCTTTGCCACGGCCACCGCGGTGTTCGAACCGCCCGCGGCCGGTGAGGAGATCACCTTCGCGCCGAACATGCGCAGCAGCGACCGGCGCTCCTCGGAGGTGTTCTCGGGCATCACGCAGATCAGTTGATAGCCCTTGAGTTTCGCGGCCATCGCCAGCGAGATCCCGGTGTTGCCACTGGTGGGTTCCAGGATCGTCGACCCCTCGCGCAGCAACCCGTCGCGCTCGGCCTGCTCGATCATTCGCAACGCCGGGCGGTCCTTGATGGAGCCGGTCGGGTTGCGGTCCTCGAGTTTGGCCCAGAGCCGTACATGCGGTCCGTCGGACGTGTCGTCCCAGCGCGGGGACAATCTCTGCAGCCCGATCAGCGGGGTGTTGCCGACCGAGTCGATGAGTGAGTCGTAGCGTGCCACGCTCAGCAGCCGCCGGCGACCGCGGGCAGAATGGTCACCTCGTCACCGTCGTCGATGGAGGTGGCGAGACCGCCGGAGAACCGGACGTCCTCGTCGTTGACGTAGATGTTGACGAAGCGGTGGAGCTTACCGTCTGCGACGAGGCGCTCCTTGAGTCCGGGGTTGCCCGACTCGAGGTCGTCGATCAGCGCGGCGAGCGTGGTGCCGGAACCCTCGACGCGTTTGGCGCCGCCGGTGTGGGTCCGCAGGATCGTCGGGATGGACACGGTGACTGGCATATTCAGCTCCTGATCTCGATCTCTTCTTCGGTGACCGTGCCGTCGACGATGCGATAGCTACGGATCTCGGCGGTCTCCGGGTCCCGGGTGGACACCAGCACATAGTGGGCGCCGGGCTCGCCGGCGTAGGAGATGTCGGTGCGGCTCGGGTAGGCCTCGGTCGCGGTGTGCGAGTGGTAGATCACCACCGGTTCCTCGTCGCGACGGTCCATCTCGCGCCACACCGACAGTTGCTCGGCGGAGTCGAACCGGTAGAACGTCGGTGACCGCTCGGCGTTGATCATCGGGATGAACCGCTGCGGGTCGTCGGAACCCTCCGGTCCGGCGATCACGCCGCACGCTTCGTCCGGATGGTCGGCGCGGGCGTGCGCGACCATCGCGTCGACGAGGTCCTGATCGATCTTGAGCATCGGCGTCCGGTTCTCCTTTGCTGGCGATGGACACGACGGTTCGGCGACAGGTCGTCGCGCATGTCCCGAGAGGGAACGCCCCGGCGTGAACGCCTATTCCGCCACGATGTATGACCGGGGTCACCGTCGGCGTGCCCCCGAGGAGCCGTTCAGGCGAACGCCGAGGGCGCCGCCTCCGCGTAGGTGGGGATCGACGCCACCGACTCGGCGGCCAGCACGGCGTCGACGATCGCGCGCTGGACGACGTCGGCCGCACATCGGGAGACCTCGGCGATGATGGCCGCGTCGGCGTGCATGCCCGGTGGTGAGGCGAATGCCGGGTCGGTCGACTCCGGTCGGACCGCACCGGTGGAGACGGCGAAGATGGTGTCCCCGTCGAGCGGCGAATGGGCCGGGCGGATTGCACGGCCGAGACCGTCGTGCCCGGCCATGGCGATCCGGCGGGTCATCGCCGCATCGAGCGCGGCGTCGGTGGCGACGACCCCGATCGTCGTGTTGAGCACGGTGTGTTTCTCCGCGAGATCGGCCAGGCGCGCGATGTCGGCGGCCTCGGGACGGGTCAGGCCCAGTGCCTCGAGTTCCTCCGCGCCGAGGTCCCAGGGCAGGCCCGTCTTCGGGTCGATGACCGCGCCCACGGGGTTGGCGACCATCAGCGCGCCGACGGTGATGCCGGCCGCCGGACCTGCCTCGATCCGCACCGACGCAGTGCCCACGCCGCCTTTCAGCGCACCCGCGCGCGCACCGGCACCGGCCCCGACACTGCCGACGGCGAACTCGGTGTCTGCTGCCCGGACGGCCTGGGCACCGAAGTCGGCGTCGGGCCGGTGGTCCCACCCGCCGACCGGCAGGTCGAAGATGACCGCGGCCGGGACGATGGGCACCACGTGTCCCCGGCTGTCCAGAGGCAGGCCGACGCCCTCGGCCTCCAGTGCACGCATGGCCCCGTCGGCGGTCGCCAGGCCGTAGGCGCTGCCGCCGCTGAGCACGATGGCGTGAGCCGTCTGCACGGTGTTCGACGGATCGAGGAGATCGGTCTCCCGGGTTCCCGGGCCGCCGCCTCGGACGTCGACCGCCGCGATCGCGCCCGGCCCGGAGATCCGCACGACCGTCGTCCCGGTGGCCCAGCCGTGGCCGTCGGGTGCGTCGGCGGTGCCGGCGACCTTGGCGTCGGCGTCGACGCGATGACGGTGTCCGACGGTGATCCCGGCGACGTCGGTGATGCGGTCGCCCGTGCGGGCGGATCGTCCAGTGGTGGTCACATCCGAGAACTGTAGGTCACATCACCGCTTCGACGAGAAGATCCTGCATCACCGTCAGCCAGTGATAGACGTCGAGATGCGCGGCGTGCGGGTGGTCGGGCGGCAGGCGCTCGGGGGTGTCCTCGGAGATCCCGAGCATCGCCCCGAGGGCGAGCCGGACGTCGTTGAGGGCGGTCAGCCAGGCCGTCGCCTGCTCGACGGTGAGCGCGAGGTCTCCGCCGCCGTCCGGCAGGGTGTCCAGGAGCACCTGCGCCGCACCGAGTTTGGCGTCGATGATCTTCGGTTCGTTGACGCTGCGCAGAGCCGAGTTGAGGCGGCCGTTGATCACCTCGGCGGAGAGTTCCTCGTCCTGATCGGGACGATGGAAGTCGGGCAGCAGACGGCCGAGCGTGGCGTCGTCCGGCGCATCGGAATGGCCGGTGCGGATACCGGTGACCTCCGACAGCGTGTCCTGCGGCGCGGTGTCGGCACGTTCGGTGAGGAGCTCGCACATCGAGGAGACCAGCGACGCGAGCAACTCGGCCTCGTGCGAGTCGAGCTGAGAGGTGATCCGGGTCGACTCGCCGCGGCCCTTGCGTTTCCAGGTGCGCACGCCTCAGTGTCTCCCCACCGTCGACGAACGTCCGGTCCCGGGCCGGTCCATCTCGGGCCGGGTCATGAATCGCGCTGCATGGTGGCCCACAGGCCGGCCGCGTGGAGTTTGCGCACGTCTCCCTCGACCTTGTCCCGATCGCCGCTCGAGACGACGGCCTTGCCCTCGGTGTGCACCTGCATCATGAGCTGATTGGCGTACGACTCCGAGTAGCCGAAGATCTTCTGGAAGACGAAGGTCACGTACCGCATCAGATTGACGGGGTCGTCCCATACGACGGTCATCCAGGGTTTGTCGAGATCCGCCGCGCCGTCGGCCACCGCGGGTTCGGCAACCGCGGTACCGCCGGGGGTAGCCTCGTGCGCACGAGTTTCGTCAGGCGCCATGAGGACAAGGGTAACGCGATAGTGAGCATCGACAACACCGCGCTGCTGACCGACCAGTACGAACTGACCATGGTCGCGGCGGCTCTCCGGCACCCGGTCGCGCACCGGCCGTGCGTGTTCGAGGTGTTCGCCCGCAGGCTCCCCGACGGTCGTCGGTACGGCGTCGTGGCGGGTACCGGACGCGTCCTCGCCGAGCTCGCGGAGTTCCGCTTCGGTGACGAGGAGATCGCCGTCGTGGAGCAGTTCCTCGACGCCGAGACCGTCGCATGGCTGCGCGACTACCGCTTCTCCGGCGACATCGACGGCTACCGCGAGGGTGAGCTCTACTTCCCGGGTTCCCCGATCCTCACCGTCCGGGCATCCTTCGCCGAAGCGGTACTCCTCGAGACGCTGATCCTGTCGATCCTCAACCACGACAGCGCGATCGCCTCGGCCGCCGCGCGCATGGTCAGTGCGGCCGGGTCGCGTCCGATCATCGAGATGGGCTCCCGACGCACCCACGAGCGGGCCGCCGTCGCCAGCGCCCGCGCCGCCTACCTCGCCGGTGTCGCCGCGACGTCGAACCTCGAGGCGAATCGTCGCTTCGGGGTGCCCAGTGCGGGCACCGCCGCCCATGCCTTCACCCTCGGTTTCACCGGACCCGCCGGCCCCGACGAGAAGGCCGCCTTCGCCGCGCAGATCGAGGCGCTCGGCATCGGCACCACCCTGCTGGTCGACACCTACGACATCACCCAGGGCGTGCGGAACGCGATCGAGGTCGCCGGCCCCGACCTCGGCGCGGTGCGCATCGACTCCGGCGATCTCGGTGTGCTCGCGCGTCAGGTGCGCACACAGCTCGACGACCTCGGCGCGACGAACACCAAGATCGTGGTGTCCGGCGACCTCGACGAGTACGCGATCGCCTCGCTGCGCGCCGAGCCGGTGGACACCTACGGTGTCGGGACCTCGCTGGTCACCGGTAGCGGCGCACCGACCGCGGGCATGGTCTACAAGCTCGTCGAGGTGGACGGACTACCCGTCGCCAAGCGGTCGAGCCACAAGGAATCGCGCGGCGGGGCCAAGGCGGCCGTGCGGGCCGCACGGGGCAGTGGGACGATCGTGGAGGAGATCGTCTACCGAGCCGACGGGCCGCGCCCCGAGGCCGACGGTGGTCTCCACCTCCGGGATCTGCAGATACCGCTGGTCCGCGACGGGGAGCCGCTGGCATCGCTGCCATCGCTGACCAACGCGCGCGCCCACCTCGCGGCGGGGCTGGTGAGCCTGCCGTGGGAGGGCCTCGGCCTCTCTCACGGAGACCCGGCGGTGCCGACCCGCTACCAGCTCGGCTGACGAGCACACCCTTCGATCCGCCAGGGAGTACCTGATGAGCAGCGAACGCAACGACGGCACCAAGCCGGCCGACGCGTTGGTCGTCGTCGACGTCCAGAACGATTTCTGCGAGGGCGGCTCCCTCGCGGTCAACGGCGGTGCCGCGGTCGCCCGTGCGATCACCAAGATCCTCGGCGAGTACCGGACCGTCGTCGCGACACGCGATCACCACATCGATCCGGGCGCGCACTTCTCCGACGACCCCGACTACGTCGACACCTGGCCGCCACATTGCGTGGTCGGCACCGACGGTGTCGCGTTCCATCCCGAATTCGATTCGGCCGCAGCGGAAGAGGTCTTCTCCAAAGGCGAATACGACGCCGCCTATTCCGGTTTCGAGGGCACCACCGACGACGGGACCACGCTCGAGCAGTGGCTGCACGCGCACAAGATCTCGTCGATCGACATCGCCGGGCTCACCACCGATCACTGCGTCCTCGCCACCGCACTCGATGCGGTGAAGGCGGGCTTCACGACACGGGTGCTGCTCAACTTCACCGCGGGTGTCGGCGCGGAGACCACGTCCGACGCGCTGTCGAGCATGCGTGAGGCCGGGGTCGAACTCGTGGGCGACCTGCTCTACGACGGTTCGTACGGCACGAATCAGGCCTGAGGGAACCGCAGAGCCCGCGGATCCGTCTGAAACACACAGCCCATCTCGCACCATCTCGAACGAGGACCCCGGAACACCACATGCCCAACACTCCCCCGGTGACCGAACTGCTCGACACCGCGGTCTCCGCGCTCGGCGGTCGTCGACGTGACGGTCAGGTCGCGATGGCCTCCGCCGTCGCACACGCCATCGACACCGGCGAGCATCTCGCCGTACAGGCCGGCACCGGTACCGGAAAGTCGTTGGCGTACCTGGTGCCGGCGATCCGCCACGCGGTGGAGACCGGCCGGACAGTCGTGGTGTCGACGGCGACCATCGCGCTGCAGCGGCAGCTGATCGAGCGCGACCTCCCCCGTCTCGCCGGAGCGCTCGCCAAGCCGATCGGCCGCAAGCCGACCTTCGCGATCCTCAAAGGTCGCGGAAACTATCTGTGCCTCAACAAGATCCACTCCGGGGCCGCCGACGAGCCGGACACCGAGCTGTTCGATCCGTTCGAACTGTCCCGCACCGGACGCGAGGTCACCCGGCTGCGCGAGTGGAGCAGCGACACCGAGACCGGCGACCGCGACGACCTCGTCCCCGGCGTCGCCGACCGTGCCTGGCGCCAGGTCAGCGTGTCCGCGCGCGAGTGCCTCGGCGCCGCCAACTGCTCCTACGGCGAGGACTGCTTCGCCGAGCAGGCCCGTCGACAGTCCGGGAAGGTCGACGTCGTCGTCACCAACCACGCGCTCCTGGCCATCGATGCGACGAGTCCGGCCAACGTTCTGCCCGAACACGACGTCGTGATCATCGACGAGGCCCACGAGCTCGTGGACCGGATGACCTCGGTGGCGACCGACGAACTGTCCGCGTCGTCGATCGCGCTCGTCTCCCGTCGCGTCGGGAAACTCGTCGACGAGGAGACGGCCGACGCTCTCCTCGGCGCCGGTGAGCAGCTCGGCGAACTCCTGGAGACGGCCCCGAAGACGCAGTGGACGCAGCTGCCTCCCGACGCGACCTCGGTGCTGGTGATGTTGCGTGACCGGTTGTGGCAGACCCGGACCGCGATCGGCCCGGTGCGCGCGCCCGGAGTCGGTGACGACGGCGCGGCCGCGGCGCGGTCGGCGGCCCTCACCTCGCTCGACGACATGCACGACACGGTCGTGCGCGTCCTCGGCGCCTTCGATGAACCCGACGAGTCCAAGCGGCGCGACGTGGTGTGGGTCGGTCTCGACACCTCGCGGCGGGGTGCCGAGCCCCGGCCGGTACTGCACATCGCGCCGCTGTCGGTCGGTGGCCTCCTGCGGGCGTCGCTGTTCTCCAACTCGACGGTCGTCCTGACCTCCGCCACCCTGACGATCGGCGGCTCCTTCGACGCCCTGGCGGCAACGTGGGGCCTGCCCGCCTCCGGACGCGGCACCGACCGTCCCGCCGCCGACGAGCCGGGCGACGACCCGACCACCGACCCTGCGGCCTCGCGCAACATCACCGCCAGCGGCAAGGCGGTGCCCTCCGATACGGGGTCGGCCCGCTGGACGGGCCTCGACGCCGGCTCCCCGTTCGACTACCCGAAGTCGTCGATCCTCTACGTGGCCCGGCACCTGCCCCGTCCCGATCGTTCGGGCATCGCGCCGCGCACGATGGACGAGATCGCCCAGCTCGTCGACGCCGCCGGGGGTCGCACGCTGGGACTCTTCTCCTCGATGCGCGCCGCCCGCGAGGCGGCCGAGGCAATCCGCGAACGTTGCGAGTACCCGGTGCTGTGCCAGGGCGACGACACCACCTCGACGCTGGTCAAACGCTTCGCCGAGGACCCCGAGACGTGCCTGTTCGGCACGCTGTCGCTGTGGCAGGGCGTCGACGTGCCCGGGCCCTCGCTGAGCCTGGTGCTCATCGACCGCATCCCGTTCCCCCGCCCCGACGATCCCCTGCTGACCGCACGGCAACGCGCGGTCGACGCCCGGGGCGGCAACGGCTTCCTGTCCGTCGCGGCCAACCATGCGGCGCTGCTGCTCGCGCAGGGTGCGGGCCGATTGTTGCGTTCGGTCGACGACCGCGGCGTCGTCGCAGTGCTCGACTCACGACTGGCCACGGCGGGTTACGGGGGCTATCTGCTCGCCTCCCTGCCGCCGATGTGGCGGACCACCGACCCGGCGGTCGTCCGCTCGGCGCTCAGCCGGCTCACCAAGGCACCCCGTCCGGTGGGTTGATCGGCCCGCGGGGAGACACCCGACACGAGGACCGCGTACGACAAGACAATCGCCTACGCGGGGCACTAGGTTGGGTAGCGGTGAAACCAACGCAGGCGAGACCGACAACGCACCCTGGCCAGTCGCGGGAGCTGACGAGAGGAGGCTTCGAGTGATCGGGCGCATGGGTATCGATGACATCGCACCCCTCGTCTCCGCAGGGCAACAGCCCGCGAAAGCCGTTGTGGGAGAGTTCTTCCCGGTCAGCACCACCGCGTGGCGCGAAGGTCACGACGCGATCGGCGTCACCTTGCACATCGAGGCACCGCAACGCGGGGTCATCGACATCCGTATGACGCCGTCGCCCGAACCGGACACGTTCAACGCCGCGTTCGTCCCCGACACGGTCGGGTTCTGGTCGTACCGCATCGAGGCCTGGAGCGACCCGTACACCACCTGGCGTTCGGCGGTCACCAAGAAACTCGACGCCGGTCAGGGCGCCGCCGATCTGGCCAACGATGTCGAGATCGGCGCCCGCATCCTCGAGCGCGCCGCCGAGGACATCGTCGACGAGAACCGCGAACTCCTGCTCGACGCCGTACGTCTGCTCCGCGCCCGACGCCGCCGGGTCGAGAACCGGGTGAGCCTGGCGATCTCCGAGGAGGTCGTCGAACTGCTCCACGACAACCCGGTCCGCGAGCTGGTCACCAAAAGCCGCACCTACCGCGTGTGGGTCGACCGCACCCGCGCCCTCTTCGGGTCCTGGTACGAGTTCTTCCCCCGCTCCACTGGCGGCTGGGACGGCGAGGGCAATCCGGTCCACGGCACCTTCCTCACCGCCACCGAGGACCTCCCCCGCATCGCCGGGATGGGATTCGACGTCGTCTACCTGCCGCCGATCCACCCCATCGGCGAGGTCAACCGCAAGGGACGCAACAACACGCTCGTCGCCGGGCCGGACGACGTCGGTTCGCCGTGGGCCATCGGGTCGAAGGACGGCGGCCACGACGCAATCCACCCGCAGCTGGGTTCCGAGGAGGACTTCGGATACTTCGTCGGACGCGCCCGGGAACTGGGCCTCGAGGTCGCCCTCGACCTCGCGCTGCAGTGCGCACCTGACCATCCCTGGGCGACCGAACACCCCGACTGGTTCTTCATCCAGCCCGACGGCACGATCGCCTACGCGGAGAACCCGCCGAAGAAGTACCAGGACATCTACCCGCTCAACTTCGACGACGACCGCAACGGCATCTACCGAGCGGTGCTGAAGGTGGTCCTGCACTGGGTCGATCTGGGCGTCGACATCTTCCGCGTCGACAACCCGCACACCAAGCCGCCGAACTTCTGGGAGTGGCTGATCAGCGAGGTCAAGAAGCGGAACCCGGACGTGCTGTTCCTGTCCGAGTCGTTCACCCGGCCGGCGCGTCTGTACGGGCTCGCGCGCCTCGGGTTCACCCAGTCGTACACCTACTTCACCTGGAAGACGGAGAAGTGGGAACTCGAGCAGTTCGGTCTCGAGCTGGCCGAGCACGCCGACGAGGCGCGTCCCAACCTGTTCGTGAACACCCCGGACATCCTCCACGAGAGCCTGCAGCACGGGGGCCCGGGCATGTTCGCGCTGCGCGCCGCCCTGGCCGCGACCCTCGCCCCGACCTGGGGTGTCTACAGCGGCTACGAACTCTACGAACACGTGGCGGTCGCCGAGGGCAGCGAGGAGTACCTGGACTCCGAGAAGTACGAACTGCGTCCGCGCGACTACAAGGCGGCGGCGAGCCGAGGCGAGTCGCTGGAACCGTGGATCACCTCGCTCAACGAGATCCGCCGCCGGCATCCCGCCCTGCAGCAGCTGCGGAACATCCACTTCCACCACGTGGACAACCCGTCGCTGATCGCCTACTCGAAGATCGACCCGGTGACCGGCGATCGCGTCGTGGTGGTGATCAACCTCAACCCGTTCGCCGCCGAGGAATCGACCGTGTGGCTCGACCTGCCCAAACTCGGGTTCGAGTGGTACGACCACTTCTCGGTCCGCGACGAGGTGTCCGGCGAGGAGTACTGGTGGGGGCAGGACAACTACGTCCGGCTCGAGCCGTGGCGCGCGGTCGCCCACATCCTGGCCCTGCCGCCGCTCGATCCCGCCGCCGCCGCGCGACTCGCCTACCGAATCCAGTGAGGTGCCCGTGACCGATCGTCGTGATCCCGAGTCCCCCACCGACCCCGAAACGCACTCCGGCGCCGACACCCCCGACACCGCAGCCGATCTCCCCGACCCGAAGGCGACCGGTCACGACCTGCGCCGCCTCGACGCGCTGACCCATCCGGAGCCGCACGCGTTCCTCGGAGCGCACGACGCACCGGGCGGAACCACGATCCTGCGCACCCTGCGACCCGACGCGCTGTCGGTGTCCGCGGTCATCGGCGGCGTCGATCACCCGATGACCCGCCAGACCGACGACCTCTGGGTCGTCACCGTGCCGATCGCCGACCTGATGGACTACCGCTACCGGATCGTCTATCCCGACGGTTCCGGCGGCACCGCCGAGTTCGTCGTCGCCGACGGCTACCGCTTCCTCCCGAGCCTCGGCGACATCGACATCCACCTGTTCAGCGAGGGCCGGCACGAGGCGCTGTGGCAGGCACTCGGGGCCCGCGTGGTCTCCTACACCACCGCCGACGGCGAGGTCACCGGCACCGCGTTCTCGGTCTGGGCACCCAACGCGCACGGTGTGGCCGTCATCGGGGACTTCGACCACTGGACCGGCCGCATGGCTCCCATGCGCAAGATCGGGGTCAGCGGTGTCTGGGAGGTGTTCGTCCCCGACGTCGGCGACGGCGCGCACTACAAGTTCCGGGTGCACGGCGCCGACGGTGTGATCCGCGACAAGGCCGATCCGATGGCCTACCGGACCACACCCCCGCCGTCGACCGCGTCGGTCGTGACACAGTCGCAGTACGTCTGGTCCGACGACGCCTGGATCGCGCGCCGGGAGGCCTCCTCACCCGAGCGCGAGCCGATGAGCATCTACGAGGTGCACCTGGCGTCGTGGCGACAGGGCCTGGGCTACCGCGAGCTCGCTCATCAGCTCGCCGACTACGTCGTCGAGAAGGGCTTCACACACGTCGAATTCCTGCCCGTGGCCGAGCACCCCTTCGGCGGTTCGTGGGGTTACCAGGTGACGTCGTACTACGCGCCGACGGCCCGGTTCGGCACCCCCGACGACTTCCGCTATCTCGTCGACCACCTGCATTCGCGCGGTATCGCGGTGCTCGTCGACTGGGTTCCCGCGCATTTCCCCAAGGACGAATGGGCCCTGGCGCGCTTCGACGGCACCCCGCTCTACGAGCACGCCGACCCGATGCGCGGCGAACAACTCGACTGGGGCACCTACGTCTTCGACTTCGGCCGCCACGAGGTCCGCAACTTCCTGGTCGCCAACGCGCTGTTCTGGTTCAGCGAGTTCCACATCGACGGACTGCGCGTCGACGCCGTCGCGTCGATGCTCTACCTCGACTACTCACGCCCCGACGGACAGTGGCGACCCAACATCCACGGCGGCCGCGAGAACCTCGAGGCGGTGCAATTCCTGCAAGAGACCAACGCGACGGTCCACAAACACTTCCCCGGCGTCATCACCGTCGCCGAGGAGTCCACCGCCTGGCCGGGCGTCACCCGGATGACCGATCTCGGCGGCCTGGGTTTCAGCTTCAAATGGAACATGGGCTGGATGCACGACAGCCTCGACTACCTGTCGCGGGATCAGATCCACCGCAGCTTCCACCACCACGAGATCACGTTCTCGCTGATGTACGCGTGGAGTGAGAACTTCGTGCTGCCGCTGTCGCACGACGAGGTGGTCCACGGCAAGGGCACGCTCTGGACGCGGATGCCCGGCGACTCCTTCACCAAGGCCGCCGGCGCGCGCGTCTACCTCGCCTACATGTGGTCGCACCCCGGCAAGCAGCTGTTGTTCATGGGTCAGGAGTTCGGCCAGGTCGGCGAATGGGCCGACAACCGCAGCCTCGACTGGCATCAGCTCGAGGGCTGGGAGGGTGAACTGCATTCCGGGATCTCGGCGCTGGTCACCGACCTCAACCGGATCTACCAGGCGTCCCCGGCGCTCTACACGCAGGACATCACACCCCTGGGCTACGAGTGGATCGACGCCAACGACACCGCGAACAACGTGATCAGCTTCCTGCGGTTCGGGGAGGACGGGTCGGTCGTCGCCTGCATCTTCAACTTCTCCGGCTCGGACCGCGCCGACTACCAGGTCGGTCTGCCGCAGGGCGGGGTGTGGGAGGAGATCCTGAACACCGACGCCGACGCCTACAGCGGTGCCGGCCGCGGCAACCTGGGGGCAGTGACCGCCGACGGGCCGTCGTATCACGGACGCCCCACGTCGGCCCGGGTCATGCTGCCGGCCAACTCCGCCATCTGGCTGGCTCCCCGCCGTCCGTGAACCCATCCCGTTATAGGCAAACCCAGCATCACGGAGATGCTGGGTTTGCCGAAACGTCCGGGTTGCCGGTCAGTAGAGCGCGCTGGCCAGCTTCCGCCGCGCGGACACGACGAAGGGTTCGGCCGGATCGAACAGCTCGAACAGCTCGAGAAGCCGCGTCCGGGCGCGGGTGCGCTCCTCACCGTGGGTCACGCGGACCACGTCGATGATGCGGTCGAAGGCCGCCTCGGGCTGCTGCGACAGCAGCAGAACGTCCGCGGCCGCGAGCTGGGCGTCGATGTCGCGCGGCGACGCGGTCTCGACGATGCTCGGGTCGTGCGCCTGCGCGCGCAGGATGAACTCGAGGTTCCGCGCCGCCGACGCCGCCTCGACGTTGTCGGGTTCGGCTTCCGCGACGGCGCGGTAGGCAGCGAGCGCTCCGTCGAAGTCGCCGTCGTTGAGCTTCTCCTCGGCGGCGAGCATGCGCGGATCGGTCTGCTCGGGCTCGGGCGCGGCTCCGGCGGCGGCGTCCGGCAGTGCGTTGCCGACCTGCGCGAAGATCTCGTCGATCCACGCGGTGATCTCCGCTTCGGACCGGACCCCGTTGAACGCGGTGACCGGCTGTCCCTGCACGATCGCCACGACCATCGGGATCGACTGCACCCGGAAGGCCTGCGAGATACGGGGATTCGCGTCGACGTCGACCTTGGCGAGCACCCAGCGGCCAGCGGACTCGGCGGCGAGACGCTCGAGGACCGGCGAGAGCTGCTTGCACGGCCCGCACCATTCGGCCCAGAGGTCGACGACGACGAGCTGCTGCATCGACCGGTTGAGGACCTCGGCCTCGAAGGTCTCCTCGGTGACGTCGATGACGCTCGCACCGGCCGCAGCCGGAGGCGCGGACGGGGGCGGCGTGCCGGGGCCCGGGGTGTCATCGCGTTGCGCCTGGGGGCGCTGGGCCCGCTGGGACTGGGCCCGTTGGGCTTCGGCCCGCTCCTTGATTCCGCCGAGATCGACGGCACCGGTCATGGCCATGGCGGCAGCAGCTTGCTGACGGGCCGCCGCGGCGGCCTGCTGACGATTGGTTGGTCGCGTCACTCCTCTAGTGTGGCACGACCACCCGGGCTCGATGACCGAGGTTCGCCCAGCGCGGACACCGGTTGTTCGCGCGGGCGGACGACCCCGGCGAAGAACACCGCGAGAAGCAGCGCGGCCAGCGCTGCGAGCAACCCGGTGTCGAGACTCGTTCGGCTGCTGATGAACCCGACGACGGCGGGACCGGCGAGCATGCCGAGATACCCGCAGCCGACGACGATCGAGATCGTCCGTCCGCCCGCGGATTCGGTGAGGTTGCCCGCGGCGGTGAAGATCTGCGGGATGAGGCCGGCCAGCCCCAGGCCGAAGACAGCCCATCCGAGGACCGCGAGGGCGGGTATCGGGGAGGCGATCGCGATCGTCATGCCGGCCATGCCGACGAGCGCGCCGACCCGGAGCACGCGGACCGCACCCACCGCGGCGACCACCGGGTCGATGACGAATCTCGCGATGGTCATGGTCGCGCTGAAGGCGCCGAAGGCGATCGCGCCGATCGCCTCGCTGGTCCCGTGGCTCTCGACGATGTGCAGGGCGCTCCAGTCGTAGGCGGTGCCCTCGGCGAGCATCAGCCCGAAGGCGACGACCGCGAGGAGCGCCAGCCGACGCCGGTCGATGGCGTGCCACCAGGACACGGTGCCGGAGTCCGACGCATCATCCGACGATGGGCTCGCCGCGGGGGTCTCGCCGTGGCCGACGAGGTGACGCGCCACCGCGGCGACCACCACGAAACCCGCCATCGCCGCACAGGTGACGGTCGGCACGACACCGACTTCACCCCACAGCGTCGCGGCGACCACACCGGAGCCGACGAGGCTGCCGGCCGAGAAGAACCCGTGGAACGACGACATGATCGGTCGGCGGTAGGTGCGTTCGACCGCGACCGCCTGGGCGTTCATCGAGACGTCGAGGCACCCGTTCGCGAAGCCGAAGGCGGCGAGTGCTGCGCCGAGGGTGAGCGTGTCGACGGCCAGGACCGGCATGACGATGACACCCGACAGGAGCAGGGCGGCACCGATGGTCAGCGGTCTCGAACCCCAGCGGTCGATGAGGGGGCCGCACACCTGCATCCCGACGAAGGCGGAACCGCCGAGCAGCAGCAACAGGCCGCCGAGTTCGTCGTGTCCGACGTCGGCACGGTCGCTGATGACCGGGATGTGTGCCACCCACATCGCGGCGAGGAAACCGTTGAGAGCGAAGACCGTGGCGACCGCCCGCCGGGAGCGGCGGAGTTCGGTTGCGACGATCAGCGGACTACCTCCGGATCAGGCGCCCGTGTCAGGCGGGGGCCTGCTGCGGTGACTGCCCGGCCGACAGCTCGGCGAGGTGGCCGTTGCGCTTGGCCCACCACTCGAAGACGATCGTGCCGAAGGGCGGGATGCTCGAGACGAGCGCCAGCAGGGTCACGATCGGGATCCCGATCCGTCGCCCGCCGAGCGGGATCTCCCACTTCACGGCGTTCCACTTGAGCTGGTACGCGGTGATCAGGGCGACGATCACGAAGATCACGAACACGGCACCGTGGGTGGCGCCGGGAAGTGCGATGGCCTCGGGGTCGTCGTTGACGCGCTTGAGGACCATCCCCACAATCAGCCACGCCCAGGTGATCGCCTCCGCCACGGCAACGAGGCGGAAGCGCTTGGCGGGCGTGCTCAGGTCGAAGAAAGACAGCATGTTCCTCATTGTGCCTGCCGCAGGAGACTTCTACGACAAAGTGTCGTAGAAGTCTCCTTCAGCGGTGTGCTCAGGCCTTCGGGACGCGGACGATCAGGGCGTCGCCCTGGCCGCCGGCACCGCACAGCGCGGCGGCACCGACGCCGCCGCCACGACGCTGCAGCTCGAGAGCCAGGTGCAGGGTGATGCGGGCGCCGGAGGTACCGATCGGGTGGCCGACGGCGATCGCGCCGCCGTTGACGTTGATCTTGTCCTCGTCGACGCCCAGCTGCTGGGCCGAGGCCAGGCCGACCGCGGCGAAGGCTTCGTTGATTTCGATGAGGTCGAGGTCGGCCGGGGCGATGCCCTCACGGGCACAGGCCTTGGCGATGGCGTTGGCCGGCTGGGCCTGCAGGCTGGAGTCCGGACCCGCGACGACGCCGTGGGCACCGATCTCGGCAAGCCAGGTCACCCCCAGCTCCTCCGCCTTGGCCTTGGACATCACGACGACCGCGGCGGCACCGTCGGAGATCTGCGAGGAGTTGCCCGCGGTGATGGTGCCGTCCTTGCGGAAGGCCGGACGCAGACCCGACAGCGACTCCGCGGTGGTGTTCGCGCGGATGCCCTCGTCCTCGGTGAACTGGATGGGGTCGCCCTTGCGCTGCGGGATCGACACCGGCACGACCTCGTCGTCGAAGACGCCGTTCTTCCAGGCGGCGGCGGCGAGCTGGTGGCTTCGTGCGGCGAACTCGTCCTGCTGCTCGCGGGTGAAGCCGTCCTTGTCGTTGCCCTGCTCGGTCAGCGCACCCATCGGCTGATCGGTGAAGGCGTCGTGCAGGCCGTCGAAGGCCATGTGGTCGACGAGCTCGGTGTTGCCGTACTTGAAGCCGCCGCGGCTGTTCGGCAGCAGGTGCGGGGCCTGGGTCATCGACTCCTGGCCGCCGGCGACGACGACGTCGAACTCGCCGGCGCGGATGAGCTGGTCGGCGAGCGCGATGGCGTCGATGCCCGAGAGACACATCTTGTTGATGGTCAGGGTCGGGACGTCCCAGCCGATACCGGCCTTGATCGCGGCCTGGCGAGCCGGCATCTGACCTGCCCCCGCGGTCAGCACCTGGCCCATGATCACGTACTGGACCTCCGAGGCCGGGACCCCGGACTTCTCCAGGGCGCCCTGGATGGCCACCGCACCGAGGTCGACGCCGCTGAAGTCCTTCAGCGAGCCCAGGAGGCGGCCGAAAGGAGTACGTGCGCCGGCGACGATGACCGTCGTGTTGTCAGGAGTCGAGGACATGGAAAAGAACCTCCGGGGGTGGTCGTGCGAGGGGCTACCGAGCGCCCGCTCTGTGCGCTCTACCCCTCAACGCTACCGTTGTGACATGAGTACCTCTGCATCTGACCCCAGCACTTCTGCCGGCGCGACCGCGGTGATCTCCGACCTGGTCGTCGCGATCGACCACGTCGGTATCGCCGTTCCGGACCTGGACGCCGCCAAGGAGTGGTATGCGACACACCTCGGCTTCGAGACGCTCCACCAGGAGACCAATTCCGAGCAGGGTGTCGAGGAGGCCATGGTCGGCCCCGCCGGCGGTGGCGCCGTCATCCAGCTCCTCGCGCCACTGAACGAGGAGTCGACGATCGCGAAGTTCATCGGTCGCAACGGCCCCGGACTGCAGCAGCTCGCGGTACGCGTGACCGACGTCGACGCCGTCATGACCCGCCTCACCGAGGCCGGCGTCCGCGTCCTCTACCCCGCCGCGAAACGAGGCACCGCGAACTCGCGCATCAACTTCGTCCATCCCAAGGATGCGGGTGGCGTCCTCCTCGAGCTCGTCGAGCCTGCCGCCGACGCAGCGCACTGACCGATTCGACACGCCACCCGAACCCAAAACCGTTCGGCCGCTTGATGAATCCTTCCGCATCGCACCCGGCCCACACGCCGGAATGAACGCCGGTGGCGGCGCGTGCGCACCCGAGTGGTCGTCCATGCGCCGCCACCGAAGATCGTGTCGCCGATAACGCCGACACCGCACCCCGACGCGACTCCGACCGGGCTTCGACCTCCGGGCGTCTCGGATACACTGGCCCGCATGCCAGGTCCCGCACGGCAATTGCCCTTCGCGATCGTGATGCGCGGTTATGACCGTGAGCAGGTCGCCGACCATCTCCAGCGACTCGATGCCGAGTTGCGGGTTCTCGCCGCCGATCGCGACGCCGCCACCGCCAACGCTCACGAGCTCGCCTCCCATCTCGAAGAGGCGCGCGACGAGATCGCCGAACTCCGGCGCGAGATCGACAAGCTCTCAGTGCCGCCCACCACCGCTCAAGGAATGAGCGAGCGCCTCTCGCGGATGCTCCAGCTCGCGTCCGACGAGGCGTCGGAGATGCGTGCCGAGGCCTCCGCCGAAGCCGCCGAGACCCTGTCCATCGCACGCCAGGAAGCCGCCGACATGCGCTCCGAGGCGGCCGCCGAGGCCGAACGCATCCGCAGCGAGGCGCAGACGGCGGCGAAGAAGCTCGTCGACGAGGCGTCGGCCCGCGCCCGTCAGGTCAAGGAGACCGCCGCGGCCAACGAGTCCGAGTCTGCACGTCTCATCGCCGAACGCACCGCGGCGATGGAGGCAGAGCACACCAAGACGATGCAGGCGGCCAACGACGAGGCCCGTCGTATCGTCGACAAGGCGAAGGCGGAGGTCGCCGAGCTCGAGGCGGTCAGCGCCCGCGAACGCGCCGCCGAACGCGAACGTCAGGACGCCGAACTCGCCGACCAGCGCGAGCGTGCCCTCGACGAGGCGAGCCACATCCGGCAGACCGCGCTCGACATCGCCGGCGAACGTCTCAACCGGTCCCGTGAGATGGCTCAGGCTGCCGATCGCGCGCGTCAGGAGATCGCGGCCAACCTGGGTCAGCTCCGCGACAAGCTCGCCGAACTGCCCGAGTTGCTGGCGCAGCCGGAGGACTCCGAGTACGAGGTGCTCTCCGACACCGACGATCTCGAGCTGCTCAATCGCAAGCTGTCGCCGGAGGCCCGCGCCAACGCCTGAGCGGCGTTCTGCAGGTCGGGAACTCCGCGACCGGAGCTCCGTGGGCGGCTCAGAAGAGCCGGAACTCCGTGCTCTCCGCACCGCGCAGGGCTTCGTAATCCAGCACGACGCAACGGATTCCACGGTCTTCGGCAAGGGTTCGCGCCTGCGGCTTGATCTGCTGCGCGGCGAATACACCGGCCACCGGAGCCAGTGTGGTGTCACGGTTGAGCAGTTCCAGGTAGCGGGTGAGCTGCTCGACGCCGTCGATCTCGCCGCGCCGTTTGATCTCCACGGCGACGGTGGCGCCCGAGGCGTCGCGGCAGAGCAGGTCGACCGGTCCGATCGCCGTCATGTACTCGCGACGGATGAGGGTGTGGCCGGGCCCGAGGGTCTCCACGTGTTCGGCGAGCAGTTCCTGCAGATGCGCCTCGACGCCGTCCTTGACCAGACCCGGGTCGATGCCGAGTTCATGCTGTGAGTCGTGCTCGATCGATGCGATGGTGATCCGCAGTTCCTCGCCGGCCTTGTTGGTGACGACCCAGTAGGCCTCCGCCTCGGTGCCCTCGGGCACGGCGGCCTCGGTGAGCCAGCACGGCGGGCTCATCCAGTTCAGGGGCTTGTAGGCGCGGTCGTCGGCGTGGACGCTCACCGACCCGTCGGACTTGACCAGGAGCAGCCGCTTGGCCATGGGCAGATGGGCGGTCAGCCGCCCGACGTAATCGACCTGACACTCCGCGATGACGAGACGCACGAGCCCACCCTAGGGCATCGGCTGCGCCCTGCTCACGCCCCCGCGCCGGGGCTCCTCATGATCCTGGAGGCGGCCCCATAGATCCCCGAGGAGCGTCCGGAGCCTGCGGAGGACGCGTCACGAAGGGTCACTGGTCGTAGTAGTGCTTGAGCATGAAGGTCTCCGCGTCGATGACGGCATCCTCCATCGTCGTGTGGACGTGCGGAAGGGTCGGATCGAAGCCCTTGAGGTCGACCGGCGCATGGGGTGTCGGGGTGGTCCACTCCTCGCGCTGCCGTTCCACACTGGCCCGCACGACGCCGTCGGGATCGACCAGCGCGGCACGACGACCACTGTCGGCGAGCAGTCGTTTGATGCTGAGCACCATGGTTCGCGCGACCGCGTCGATGACACCGAGTCGCGAGATCTCCACGATCACCACGGTGAAGTCGTCCATGTCGGCCAGGAGGCGCCGATGAACGCTTTCGGCCCCGGCGAACGTCAGGTCGCCCTGCAACTCGTAGACGCGGATCATGTCGCGGCAGGTGCGTAGGTAGCTGCGCTCGCGTTCGCTCCATTCACCGGCCACCGGGGTGTCGGCCAGGTCGTAGACCGAGCGGATCGTCACCCGGCTCTCGCGGGTCACGTTGAACATGTGGAGCCCGAGGTCCTTCGACAGGTGCTGGCACGTCTTGACGCCGCGGACGCTGTTCCCGTGCTCGTCGAGGCGCGGCGAGTACACGCCGATGCCCAGTTGTCCCGGGAGGACGGCGAGGATTCCGCCGCCGACGCCACTCTTGGCCGGCAGGCCGACCGAGGTGACCCAGTCCCCCGCCCCGTCGTACATGCCGCACGTGGTCATCACGCTCAGCAGTCGCTGCGCTATCTCGGAGGAGAAGACCATCCGCCCGGTTCGGGGATTCATACCGCCGTTGGCGATCGTCGCGCCGATCCCGGCGAGATCGTCCGTCGTCACCCTGATCGAGCACTGGCGGTAGTAGAGGTCGATCGCGGCGTCGGGATCGGTTTCCAGCGCCCCGAAGCTGTCGAGCATGTAGGCGGTGGCACGGTTGCGCGAACCCGAGGCGGATTCGGAGGCGTACACGTCATCGTCCATCGAGAGTCGACGACCCGCACAGCCGGAGTAGAAGTCGAGGATCTCGCCGAAGGCATCGTCGATGTCGGCTTCACTCACCTCCCGGAAGGCCGGCAGCAGCATCGACGCCGCGAAGATCGCCCCGGCGTTGATCATCGGGTTCTTCGGACGTCGACGATCGTCGACGCTGATCTCGTTGAACGCCTCACCGGACGGTTCGACGCCGATCTTGCCGTCCACCACGTCCGCGCCGTGCTTGCGAAGTGCCATCGCGTACGTCAGCGGCTTGGACACCGACTGGATGGTGAAGGCGGCCGTGGCGTCTCCGTGCGAGTAGGTGTAGCCGTCGTGGACGCACAACGACAGCCCGTAGCCCTCGGGAGCGACGACGGCGAGCTCGGGGATGTAGTCGGCGACGTCGCCGGACCGGTACTCGCGGACTTCGTCCATGATGTGGCGGAGGTAGCCGTCGACAAGGGATTCCATGGGCCAATCTAAGCGTGTCCAGCGGTGATCGGGTAGCCGTCGCGACGCGCGCCGCGACGGGGCACACATCAGCCGTGAATAGGGCACGAACGTGACTAGGCTGGGACGCAGTGATGCCGCCGGAGAGGACAGAGATGGGAGCACCGATGAAGCTGCTCGTCGCATACATCGCCACCTCCGGGGGCGAGGACGCGGTGGCCCTGGGTGCGTGCCTGGCACGCACCTTCGACGCCGACCTCGAGATCTGCATCGTCATCCCGCCCGAACCGGCCGGCGCCGACGACGCGGTGGAGAGACTTTCCGATGCCCTCGACAGCGCGGCACGGCGCTGGCTCGACGAGGCGGCTGCCCGCCTGCCCGACGACATCGAGACCACGACGACCATCGCCGAGCACGCCAATCCGGCCGAGGGCCTCATCATCGAGGCCAGGCGCACCAATTCCGACATCCTCGTCATCGGCGGAGCCGGCGGAGGGATCAGAGGTCGGCACACCCTGGGAACGGTCGTCAACGACATCCTGCATTCGTCACCGATCCCGGTGGCGGTCGCGCCACCCGGTTTCGCGCATCTCGGCGCCGATGAGGTCCGGGAGATCACGGTGACCATCGGCGACCGCCCGGGTGCGCCCCTGCTGTTCGAGACCGCGATCCGCAGTGGCATCCGTGCCCATCGGCCGATCCGGTTGGTATCCATTCTCGCGATCGACGACATGCAGCCCTGGCGGAACGTCCCCGAGGACACCGCGATCGAATCTGCTCGCGCACATGCCCAACGGGCCCTCGACGAGGCGAGAACCAAACTCCCGGAGAACTTCCCGGTGACATCGACCGTCGCCCAGGGCTCCACCATCGAAGAGGCGGTCGAGTCACTCGAGTGGCACGACGGCGATCTGGTGATGGTCGGTTCGAGCCGGCTGGCTGCCCCGAACACGTTGTTCCTGGGCTCCACCGCCGCGAAGATCCTCCGCGCGGTATCGGTTCCGATAATCGTGGTGCCGAAGAGCACCGACTGACCATTCGCCGCCGGCGTGGGGTTGTGTAGAAGTAGTGCGGTTATCGCGCGTGGTGTTTCTACATTGTGGCGGGCCGTGTTCATGCGTGGAATGCATTGTGGCCCTACACGATTACTCGTGTAGGGCCACAATGGGATGTTGTGTTCGGCGGTGTCCTACTCTCCCACACTGATTAAGGTGCAGTACCATTGGCGCTGGAGGGCTTAGCTTCCGGGTTCGGAATGGGGCCGGGCGTTTCCCCTCCGCTATGGCCGCCGTAACTCTATGAAACAACCAACAAACCGGTCATTTGTTTGTTTGTGTGTTGTCTCAGAAGATGCATAGTGGATGCGAACACACCAAAAAGAGTGTTTTGGTGATGTTGTGGGTGTTGTTGGTAAGTCCTCGGCCGATTAGTACCAGTCACCTGAACACATTGCTGTGCGTACAGTTCTGGCCTATCAACCCCATGGTCTGTAGGGGGCCTTAACCCCGCAAAAGGGGGTGAGAAACCTCATCTTGGAACAGGCTTCCCGCTTAGATGCTTTCAGCGGTTATCCCTTCCGAACGTAGCTAACCAGCGGTGCCCCTGGCGGGACAACTGGCACACCAGAGGTTCGTCCGTCCCGGTCCTCTCGTACTAGGGACAGGTTTCCTCAAGTTTCTTACGCGCGCGGCGGATAGAGACCGAACTGTCTCACGACGTTCTAAACCCAGCTCGCGTGCCGCTTTAATGGGCGAACAGCCCAACCCTTGGGACCTACTCCAGCCCCAGGATGCGACGAGCCGACATCGAGGTGCCAAACCATCCCGTCGATATGGACTCTTGGGGAAGATCAGCCTGTTATCCCCGGGGTACCTTTTATCCGTTGAGCGACACCGCTTCCACTTGCCGGTGCCGGATCACTAGTCCCGACTTTCGTCCCTGCTCGACATGTACGTCTCACAGT
This sequence comes from Gordonia rubripertincta, assembly GCF_038024875.1. NCBI lineage: Bacteria > Bacillati > Actinomycetota > Actinomycetes > Mycobacteriales > Gordoniaceae > Gordonia > Gordonia rubripertincta. Next base: position 3,301,391 of record NZ_CP136136.1, on the reverse strand, counting down.
CAAGCTCCCTTGTGCACTTACACTCAACACCTGATTGCCAACCAGGCTGAGGGAACCTTTGGGCGCCTCCGTTACTTTTTGGGAGGCAACCGCCCCAGTTAAACTACCCACCAGGCACTGTCCCTGAACCCGATCAGGGTCCGAGGTTAGAAGTCCAATACGATCAGAGTGGTATTTCAACAACGACTCCATGAACACTGGCGTGCCCACTTCACAGTCTCCCACCTATCCTACACAAACCGAACCGAACACCAATACCAAGCTATAGTGAAGGTCCCGGGGTCTTTTCGTCCTGCCGCGCGTAACGAGCATCTTTACTCGTACTGCAATTTCGCCGAGTCTGTGGTTGAGACAGCAGAGAAGTCGTTACGCCATTCGTGCAGGTCGGAACTTACCCGACAAGGAATTTCGCTACCTTAGGATGGTTATAGTTACCACCGCCGTTTACTGGGGCTTAAATTCTCAGCTTCACCACCGAAGTGATTAACCGGTCCTCTTAACCTTCCAGCACCGGGCAGGCGTCAGTCCGTATACATCGTCTTACGACTTCGCACGGACCTGTGTTTTTAGTAAACAGTCGCTTCTCTCTGGTCTCTGCGACCCACACCAGCTCAAGGAGTAAATCCCGTCACCAGGATGGGTCCCCCTTCTCCCGAAGTTACGGGGGCATTTTGCCGAGTTCCTTAACCACAGTTCTCTCGATCGCCTTAGTATTCTCTACCTGACCACCTGTGTTGGTTTGGGGTACGGGCCGTGTACCAACTCACTAGAGGCTTTTCTCGGCAGCATAGGATCATGGAATTCACCGCAACGGCTACGCATCACCTCTCAGGCTGCATGTGTTCCGGATTTGCCTAGAACACGCCCTACAGGCTTACACCAGTACAACCACTGACTGGCCCCACTACCTTCCTGCGTCACCCCATCGCTTGCCTACTACCAGCCAAGGTCCCATGCATCACCCCACCCGGCACCCGAAGGTGCTCCTGGGGGATCTGGATGGTTAGTACAACTGATTCAGCATGGGCGCGGATACACGGGTACGGGAATATCAACCCGTTGTCCATCGACTACGCCTGTCGGCCTCGCCTTAGGTCCCGACTCACCCTGGGCGGATTAGCCTGGCCCAGGAACCCTTGGTCATTCGGCGGAAGAGTTTCTCACTCTTCTTTCGCTACTCATGCCTGCATTCTCACTCCCACACCCTCCACCACTAGATCACTCTGTGGCTTCCACGGATGCAGGACGCTCCCCTACCCACCCACACACCTAGCCAATCCCCCATGAGGGAAAGGCGGGCTCTTGTGTGAGTGCCGCGGCTTCGGCGGTGTACTTGAGCCCCGCTACATTGTCGGCGCAGGATCACTTGACCAGTGAGCTATTACGCACTCTTTCAAGGGTGGCTGCTTCTAAGCCAACCTCCTGGTTGTCTTCGCGACCCCACATCCTTTTCCACTTAGTACACGCTTAGGGGCCTTAGCCGGCGATCTGGGCTGTTTCCCTCTCGACTACGAACCTTATCGCCCGCAGTCTCACTGCCACACTCTCACTTACCGGCATTCGGAGTTTGGCTGACGTCAGTAACCCTGTGGGGCCCATCGGCCATCCAGTAGCTCTACCTCCGGTAAGAAACATGTGACGCTGCACCTAAATGCATTTCGGGGAGAACCAGCTATCACGGAGTTTGATTGGCCTTTCACCCCTACCCACAGCTCATCCCCTCCATTTTCAACTGAAGTGGGTTCGGGCCTCCACGACGTCTTACCGTCGCTTCACCCTGGCCATGGGTAGATCACTCCGCTTCGGGTCTAGACCCGGCGACTCTTTCGCCCTATTCAGACTCGCTTTCGCTACGGCTACCCCACACGGGTTAACCTCGCCACCGAGCACTAACTCGCAGGCTCATTCTTCAAAAGGCACGCCATCACCCACAGCCACAAGGACTCACAGGCTCTGACGGATTGTAAGCGTCCGGTTTCAGGTACTATTTCACTCCCCTCCCGGGGTACTTTTCACCTTTCCCTCACGGTACTTGTCCGCTATCGGTCACCAGGAAGTATTCAGGCTTACCGGGTGGTCCCGGCAGATTCACAGCAGATTCCACGAGCCCGCTGCTACTTGGGCACCCATCACGCAAGACCATGTGTTTTCAGCTACCGGACTCTCACCGTCTACGGCAGACCATTCCAGGCCACTTCACCTAACACACGATTTTCTCACTCACGCTTCCACAGGTAGATGGAAGAAGATGAACCCCACAACACCACACACACAACCCCTACCCGGTATCACATGCGCATGGTTTAGCCTCATCCGCTTTCGCTCGCCACTACTCACGGAATCACTTTTGTTTTCTCTTCCTATGGGTACTGAGATGTTTCACTTCCCCACGTTCCCTCCACACCCCCTATACATTCAGAGGTGGGTAACACGACATCACTCGTGCTGGGTTTCCCCATTCGGACACCCTCGGATCACAGCTCGTTTGACAACTCCCCGAGGACTATCGCGGCCTACCACGTCCTTCATCGGCTCCTGGTACCAAGGCATCCACCGAACGCCCTTACACACTTACAACAACACCTACAAACCACCCCCACCCCACCAACCAGCTGCCCGAAGACAACCAACCAGCCGGCAAGGATCGAATGTAGACATCACAAAAACATTTTCTGCTAAATCACAGACCAACGTAAACGTTGATTTGAAATAAAGATGCTCGCATCCACTATGCACTTCTCAAACAACACACACCATGAGATCGTTGGCATCTCCGCACCCCATCACAGGACACCTCAACAACACCGCCAACCACACAGCTAGGTCAGAGCAAACACACACACCCGAAGGCATGCCGCGTGTTCTCTCAGAACCCCGATAGTGTGACGTGAACCCGCCGGCCTCACAGCCAAACGGTAACCCGACCTCGACATCATCTGACATCGCGATCATGTGGGTTGTCTGATGTTTCACCCTCGAACACACACCCACCGCACGGACATACGCCGGCAGAAATGGGTGATGTTGTGTGCTCCTTAGAAAGGAGGTGATCCAGCCGCACCTTCCGGTACGGCTACCTTGTTACGACTTCGTCCCAATCGCCGATCCCACCTTCGACAGCTCCCTCCACAAGGGTTAGGCCACCGGCTTCGGGTGTTACCGACTTTCATGACGTGACGGGCGGTGTGTACAAGGCCCGGGAACGTATTCACCGCAGCGTTGCTGATCTGCGATTACTAGCGACTCCGACTTCATGGGGTCGAGTTGCAGACCCCAATCCGAACTGAGACTGGCTTTAAGGGATTCGCTCCACCTCACGGTATCGCAGCCCTCTGTACCAGCCATTGTAGCATGTGTGAAGCCCTGGACATAAGGGGCATGATGACTTGACGTCATCCCCACCTTCCTCCGAGTTGACCCCGGCAGTCTCCTGCAAGTCCCCGGCATAACCCGCTGGCAATACAGGACAAGGGTTGCGCTCGTTGCGGGACTTAACCCAACATCTCACGACACGAGCTGACGACAGCCATGCACCACCTGTACACCAACCACAAGGGAACATGTATCTCTACATGCGTCTGGTGTATGTCAAACCCAGGTAAGGTTCTTCGCGTTGCATCGAATTAATCCACATGCTCCGCCGCTTGTGCGGGCCCCCGTCAATTCCTTTGAGTTTTAGCCTTGCGGCCGTACTCCCCAGGCGGGGTACTTAATGCGTTAGCTACGGCACGGAACTCGTGAAATGAGCCCCACACCTAGTACCCACCGTTTACGGCGTGGACTACCAGGGTATCTAATCCTGTTCGCTACCCACGCTTTCGCTCCTCAGCGTCAGTTACTACCCAGAGACCCGCCTTCGCCACCGGTGTTCCTCCTGATATCTGCGCATTTCACCGCTACACCAGGAATTCCAGTCTCCCCTGTAGTACTCAAGTCTGCCCGTATCGCCTGCACGCCTACAATTGAGTTGCAGAATTTCACAGACGACGCGACAAACCGCCTACGAGCTCTTTACGCCCAGTAATTCCGGACAACGCTCGCACCCTACGTATTACCGCGGCTGCTGGCACGTAGTTGGCCGGTGCTTCTTCTCCAGGTACCGTCACTCGCGCTTCGTCCCTGGTGAAAGAGGTTTACAACCCGAAGGCCGTCATCCCTCACGCGGCGTCGCTGCATCAGGCTTGCGCCCATTGTGCAATATTCCCCACTGCTGCCTCCCGTAGGAGTCTGGGCCGTGTCTCAGTCCCAGTGTGGCCGATCACCCTCTCAGGTCGGCTACCCGTCGTCGCCTTGGTAGGCCATTACCCCACCAACAAGCTGATAGGCCGCGGGCCCATCCTGAACCGCAAAAGCTTTCCACCAAACACCATGCGATGTAAGGTCATATCCGGTATTAGACCCAGTTTCCCAGGCTTATCCCAGAGTCCAGGGCAGATCACCCACGTGTTACTCACCCGTTCGCCACTCGAGTACCCAGCAAGCTGGGCCTTTCCGTTCGACTTGCATGTGTTAAGCACGCCGCCAGCGTTCGTCCTGAGCCAGGATCAAACTCTCCATGAAAAAATAGTGAAACAAAAACCAGCACCCACAAGCGCCAGCGTTTCAACACAATCAGGAAAGCAAACCTGACCAATCCAAAACTAGCAAATGTGACACCCCAGACGGGGCCGAGCGCCACACAAAAAACAAACATCCACATCAATAAAGATGCTCGATGCCAAAAAATGGCATCAGACAATTCATCATCACACTATCGAGTTCTCAAAGAACACACACCCACCAGCTACACACCCCCACAAGGGCTCTCACCAGCAGACCAGGTTCAGACTATCCGCGTCACACCCGTCTCCGGGGCAACTCTTCCAGCCTACCAGACCCCCACCACGACCCGCAAACCCGAAGTTCGCGACCCACACCAGAGACCCAGCCACCCCGCACAACATCTACAAGACATCAAGTCTCACGATCAAAGTACAGGGGCGGTCAGCAACAAACCCGATCTCCACTCCCCATCACCAGACCCTCTCAGGCCGGCCGGGGCGGCGCCGTGGCGCGCTGACTCGAAGAAAGTTACGCAACCGATTCGCCAGGGTCAAATCGCCAGGTGACCACCCGCCGCGTTGAACATCGCCGCAGGTCACGGTCCGCCGAGGCACGCCGAAACCGGCTGTAGGGCGCCCCTTTTCGGCGGATCCGCCGATGTGACGTGCGCCGCAGAACCATCCTTTCGGACAGGTGGCGACCCCCGCTCGGTCAGTTATGCGCAGGTCAGGATCTTTCTACGGTCGATTCATGACCACCATCGATCAGTCGACGACCGTCCGGGCTGCGCTTCTCGACTCATCTGACGTGCGCGAACGCGAGCCGCGGATTCTCCGATCTGCGCTTGTCCCCACCGGTTTCGCGCGCTGCGGCCTCCTATCGTGGCGCCGGGTGGCCGGCATCCTCCAGATCGCGCACCCCTTCGACGAGGAGACGATCTCCGACTCGGTGGTCGTCGACGGTCTGGTGTCACTGGTCGACGCCGGTGTCCTGTCAGGACAAGAGCAGTTCGAATCAGCTGCGGTGGGCATCATCCGGACCTCTGCGGGCACGTCCGCCGACGCATGGTCGGCGTTCTACGACAACTCGATCCGTGAACTCCGCTGCGGCACTTCGGCGTTCGCACCGGTGCACCGGCGGGCGCACTCGCTCGTCACCGGTTCGGCGGTGCTCGAGGTCGGTTCGTGCTTCGGCTTCTTCGCGCTGGCCTGCGCGATGGACGGGCTCGACGTGTCGGCCTGCGACATCTCGCCGGGCGCCATCTCCCTGCTCTCGTGCGCAGCGCGTCGACTCGGACTGCCGGTCGACGCGTGCGTCGGCGACGCCACCGCGCTCCCCTACGACGACGACTCCGTGGACACGGTCTCGCTCATCCATCTGCTGGAGCATCTCGACACCCCCGGTGTGAAGGCAGCGCTGTCGGAGGCCCTGCGGGTGGCGAGGCGACGCGTGATCGTGGCGGTTCCTTTCGAGGAGGAGCCCAGTCCACACTTCGGGCATCGTCTTCGACTGACCGAGAAGGACCTGCACACCTGGGCCGGCAGCGTCGCGCACTCCGGGGCCCAGGTTTTCCTCGACCACGGCGGATGGCTGATCCTCACCCCGTGAGGACCGCCGGTCAGATGAGACCGCGTTTGCTGGCGATGTAGACCGCGTCGGTCCGCTTGGTGACGCCGAGCTTGCGAATGATGTTGCGTATGTGGAACTTCACGGTCGACTCGGAGATGTAGAGCGTCTCCCCGATCCGCTTGTTGGACATGCCGTCGGCCAACAGTCGCAGGACCTCGCGTTCGCGATCGCTGAGCGTCTCGGTGGTATCCGCCTCCCCCGACACCGTTCGCAACACCACCGCAGCACTTCGAGGATCGAACGCACTACCGCCGGTGGACACCGCCTGGATCGCGCGTACCAGTTCGGTGGTGTCGACGTCCTTCACCACGTATCCCCGTGCACCGGCGCGGACCGCGCGCACGACCAGGTCGTCGTCGAGGAAGGTGGTGAGCACGAGCGCCGCGACCTCCGGGTGGCGCTGGGCGATGTCCTTGATCAGGCGCAGCCCTTCGTACTCGGTTCCCGCAGACAGCTTGAGATCCACGACCACGACGTCCGGTCGGCATGCGTTCACCTCGACGAGCGCGGCGTCGTGCGAGCCGGCCTCCCCGACCACCTCGACCACGTCCTCCCGCTCGAGAAGTGAGCGCATCCCTTCCCGGAGCAGCGCGTGGTCGTCGACGAGCAGTGTCCGGATCGGCCGGACCTGCTTACCCCGGCTGGTCGTGTCCCCGGGCGTCTTGTCGGTGCTCATGAGAACTCCCTGGTCGTCGTTCCGGGATCGGATGCGGTCGGCAGGATCGCGGTCACGCGGATGCCGCCCGCCCGCGACCGGCGGATCCGGACCTCGCCGTCGAGTTCGGACGCACGCGAGGCCATGTTCGCCAGACCGCGATGACGTCCGGCGGCAAGGTCGCCGAGCGACGCGGTCCGCAGAACGCGCCGGAGGTGTTCGGGGTCGCCGACCCCGTCGTCGTCGACGGACAGCGATACCCGGTCCGGCGTGTAGGTGAGCGTCACGGTGACCTCGGTCGCGCGCGCGTGGATCGCGGCGTTGAACAGTGCCTCCCCGGCGATTCGGAGCAGCGCGTGCTGGACGTCGTCGGTCAGTTCACGGGAGCGCCCCCGGATTCGGACCGCGGTCGTCAGGTCCGGCGGCATGTGCAACGAGCACAGTTCGGTGAGGACCTCGTGGACACTCGGCGACGGCACGCTCGCGGCGTTGTTCAGCGCGTAGATGAACGTCCGCAGCTGCTCGACCGCCTCCTTCGTAAGGCGGCCGGCCATCTGCAACCGTTCGAGTGCTGCCCCGTCGACGAGGTCGCGACACAGCTCGATCTGTACTCCCGCGGACAGCACCGACTGGGTCACCGAGTCGTGCAGCTCGCGGGCGATCCGCGACCTCTCCTCGTTGAGGACCGTGGCCCGCATCGCGGCGGACAGTTCACGTTGGGTGCGTTCGAGCTCGTCGTTCCGTTCGGCCAGTTCCGCTGCGTGGCGATGTGTTTCGGAGAAGAGCTCGGCGTTGAGCAGGGCGACGATCGCCTGGCTGGCCAGAATCCGCAGGACCACGACGTCGGTCGGGTCGACGACCCGGTCGGACGGCGTCCACGCGGACAGGCCGCCGACGACGTTGCCGTCGAGCTCGACCGGCACGTGCACGTGGTCCTCGGAAAGGATCGGGCCGTGCAGCAGCGGCTCGTGGCCGCGCAGGATGTCGTTCAGGCGGTTCAGCACCTCGTCGGGCAGGCCGTCGGGCGGCGAGGCCGTCGCCGAACCCTCGAAGGCGTAGAGCCGGCCGCTGCCGGAGCTGATCAGGTGGCGCGGGGCAGACCGTTCGAGCCGCCCGTCGGCGAGGCCGAAGACCACCCACTCGGCGCCCAGGTGGTCGCGGGCGGCCTCGACCACCGCGATGACCAGCGCCTCGGGGCCCTCGGCGGTACGGACCAACGCCCGTGAGATCCGTTCCAATGCACCGACCACCCGGCTCAGCCGGGCCTCGACCCCGCGGTACTGCGCGTAATGACTGCCCTTGACGCTGCGGAGGCCGACGAGGCTCTCGAGGTCGGAACGGGCCGGTTCCCGTTCGGGGTCGGGCCGCGCGGCGCCGGCCATCACAGTGCCTCGGCATACAGGTCTCGGATCCCCGCCGCCTGTGGCCGGCGCGGGTTGGTGGTCATGCACGAATCCGCGAGGGCGTGCGTGGTGAGGCGGTCGAGGTCGTCGGCGCGAACCCCTAACGGCTCCAACGACTCCGGCATGCCGACCCGGGCCCCCAGCCCCGCCACGGCGTCGGCCAGGCGGTCGGCGACCATGCGTGCGTTCCCGTCCGTGGACAGGCCGATCGCCCCGGCGAGGTCGACGAACCCGTCGGCGCACACCTCCGCGTTGTAACGGATGACATGCGGCAGCAGGACCGCGTTGATCGCCCCGTGGGGTGCGTCGCACTGCCCGCCGACCGGGTGGCTCATCGCATGCGTCGCGCCGAGGATCGCATTGGTGAACGCCATCCCGGCCCGCAGCGATGCGAGCGACATCTCCTCGGCAGCGACCTCGTCCAGCGGGTTGTCGACGAGCCGCTCGAGGTGGGTCCAGACGCCGCGGATCGATTCCAGCGCAAGCGAATCGGTCATGCGACCGTGCGCGAGCGAGACATATGCCTCGACGCAGTGCGTCAGGACGTCCATGCCGACCTGGGCGGTGACCTCGGCCGGCACCGTGGTCAGCAGTTGCGGATCGCTCACCGACAGATCCGGCACGAGTGAGCGGCCGATGATGGTGACCTTGGTGCGGCGCTCGGCGTCGTTGATGATGCAGAACTGAGAGACGTCGGCGCCGCTGCCCGCGGTGGTGGGCACGGCGACGAGCGGCGGCAGGGGCCGGTGGGCGCGGTCGATGCCCTCGTACTCCAGGATGTGGCCGCCGTTGGACGCGAGTACCGCGACCCCCTTGGCGGCGTCGATGACCGATCCGCCGCCGAGCGCCACGAGGCCGTCCGCGTCGTGCGAGTTGTACGCCAGGAACGCGGCGGCGACCTCACCGGCGCGCGGGTTGGGCGACACATCGAGGAAGGCTGCGGCGTGCAGACCGGCGTCGGCCAACCCTGCCATCAGCTGTGCGTACCAGGGGGTGCCCTCCAGGCCACGGTCGCTCACCACCAGCGGGCGGCGCATCCCGAGGCCAGAGGTGGCGAGCGGTACCTCGCCGAACGCGCCCGGTCCGAGCACGATCTCGGGGGCGTGGAACTTGGCGACATGACCGGCGCTGCGTCGGCGAGTGCCACCCTGCATCCGTTGTCCTCCGATCACCGCGGGCCGCTGATGTCGCTGTGCGCGACCCGCACATCCGACGCTACTCACGTCACCTCAGCGCTGCACCAAGTTCATCACAGCGCGCAAGCATCTCGGCGCCGTCCCGCACGCTGACCACGCCGCTGCAGTGCTCGGCGTAGTCGGCCATCGCACAGCCCGTCTGGGACCAGTACCGCGACGGCTCCGGGGTCACCCATGCGAGCCGGTGCGCGCGTCGACCGATCTCGGCGACGAGGTCGGTGCGCGCGTCGAATCCGTTGCTGCGCGCGTCACCGACGACGAGCACCGAGGTACGCGGTGTGATGAGATCGCCGAACTCGCCCAACAACCCGGCGAACATCTGTCCGTAGTCACTCGTCGCGGCCAGGTCGAGTCCGTCGGCGGCGAGCACCGCGGCCAGTGCGGAGTCGGCGGACGCCGCCCGGAGCGCCGTCGTGACGCGCACCGGCCGGTCGACGAAGGCGATGACCTCGCAACGGTCGCCGAAGCGGTGCAGGGTCTGGGCGAGCCGCAGGATGAAGCCGGTGACCGGCCGGACCGACAGCGAGACGTCGACCAGGACCAGCAGGCGCACCGGACCCGGCCGCGGACGCCGGCGCCACAGTTCGGCCGGCACCCCGTCGGTCGCCACCGCGGCGCGCATCGTGGCGCGGATGTCGAGGCTCCCGCGGTCTCCGGGACGGATCACGCGGCGCGGTGCACCGCGCATGCGCTGGACGAGCCGGTGGCAGGCGCGGTCGATGTCCGCCTGCTCGGTGCGCACCGGTGCGGCCTGACCGAGTGCGTCGCCCAGGGCGATCCCGGCCGCCTCGAGGCGTGCGGTGAACGCATCGACGAAGGCCGCCAGCGCCCGCTCGAGTTCGACGCGACGCGCGTCGTCGAGGTCGGCGTTCCCGTCGGTGCCGTAGGCGCTGCGCGGGTCGTAGGCGTCGAGCGCGGCCAGGATCGCGGCCGCGCCCGTCAGACCCAGCGGGGTGGACTCCACCCGGGCCGCGGCACCGGTGAGTTCACCCACCGTGGCCGAATCGGCGGAGTCGATCTCGACGGTATAGGTCACGCCCCCGCTCACCGAACCGCTGTCCGGGTCGACGCCGAGTTGCTCGGCACCGGCGGAGACGGTGAAGTCGTTCTCCTCGCGATGGGCGCTCTCGCCGTGACGCTCACCCGCGTCGGGATCGGGCGCCATCAGGTCGCCGATCTCCTCGGTGTGCTCGTCCGCGCCGATACGGCGGGCCGCCCCCTCGAACTCCTCGTCCCAGATGACATCGTCGGGCAGCTCAGCGGCGGCGCCCCGCGGCCGGGGCAGCTCCGCTTCCCGACCGGCCCCGGGCTCGGCGTCGAGGAAGAAGACGTCGAAGACATGCTCGAAACCCTCTGTCTCGTAACCGTATTTGACCGAGACGCTACGCAGGGCCGCGCGCAGCACGGCACGGTCTCCGGCCCCGACCATGGCCAGCGTCCGGCGGATCTCGATCACCTCCGCGGGCGACGCCGCGACCCCGGCACTGCGCAACGCCTGCCCGAACAGGACCGCGAGCACGTCGAGGATCTCGCCGCGGCGGACGTTTCCCTTCGCCGGCGTGAGCACGGTCATCGGCCCGCGTGGACCCCGGCGCTGCGGGCCCGGCCCGCACCGAACGCCCGGGCCGTGACCGAGCCCTGCGGCGTCGTGCCGTCGACCCCGACCTCGGCGACGGCGGTGTCGGCGGGGGCCGGCGACAACACACGACGGGCGAGGTCGAGGTCGGTGCCGAACTTGACCAGCAAGGAGAGCAATGCGGCGTCGACGGGAGCGGGTTCGGAACCGGCCTCCGGGCGGGGGCCGGTGGTCTTGAGGTAGGAGGCCGCCCGGGCGGCGTCGATGACCTCGGCGATCGACGGGCTCTTGCGCAGCGGCAGATCGCGGAGCCGCCGGGCGAGGTCGACGACCTCACCGATGACCTCGTCCTCGATGTCGGGCGCCCGCACGGCGACGATGGCGCGCTCGGTCTCGGGGTCCGGATAGTCGACCTGGAAGTGCAGGCACCTGCGTTTGAGAGCCGGAGAGAGTTCGCGGGTGTCGTTGGAGGTCAGGATCACCCACGGCGACGACCGCGCGGTGAACGTGCCGAGCTCGGGTACCGACACCTGGCGCTCGGCGAGCACCTCGAGCATGACCGCCTCCATCGCCTCGTCGGTGCGATCGATCTCGTCGACGAGGAGCACGGTGGGGGTGGTCGAGGTGATCGCGGCCAGCAGCGGCCGGGCCACCAGGAAGTCCTCGGTGTACACCCCGACCTCGGTGCGCGCCAGGGCTGCCGACGCCGCCGAAAGGCTTGTCTCCGCGGCCAACTCGGCGCTGATGCGATCGCGCAGCATCTGCACGTGCAGCAGCTGGCGGGCATAGTCCCATTCGTAGAGGGCACGCGAGTCGTCGAGGCCCTCGTAACACTGCAGGCGGATGAGCTCGCGCCCCGACGCCGCGGCCAGCGCCTTGGCCAGTTCGGTCTTGCCGACGCCGGCCGGCCCCTCGAGGAGCAGCGGGCGGTCGAGCAGAGTCGCCAGGTGCACGACGACCGCCAGCTCGGGTCCGATGAGGTATCCCTGCTCGCCCAGGGCGGCGGTCAGTTCCTCTGCGGAGGTGAAGCGGGCGGTCTCGTCGGCATCCGCCAGGCGGGCCAGACCGGTGGAGGTGTGCGTCATCGGGTCGCCAGACCTTCCTTCGTCGGATCGATATGTGGGACGGAAGGGCGTGCCCCGGGAGGGATTTCCCCTCCCGGGACACGGCTCCGTCACGGGCGTCGTGGGGGCGGTCGACGCCCGGGGCGTGATCAGTAGCTGCCGGTGAAGGCGTGCGTGACCATCGGGATCAGCGATTCGACGGTGCTCTCGCGGGGGTTGCCCGGGGTGCACCAGTCACCCATCATGTGCTCGGCGATGGCGCGGATCTGCTTCTCCGAGGTGTCGATGCCCTCGCCGCGGCCCTCGTACTTGCCGGTGTTCATCCGGTTCTTCTCGTAGCTGTTGGTCGACAGCTGCCCGAAGTTGTCCGGGATGCCCAGGTCCTTCGACAGGCGGATGGCCTCCTCGACTGCGGCGTCGGCGGCCTGGACGGTGGTCATCTTGGAGGTGTCGACGCCGAGCAGCGCGGCGATCTCGGCGTAGCGCTCGAAGCGGGAGGGCAGGTTGTACTCCCACACGCGGGGAAGCGCGATGGCGTTGTTGAGGCCGTGATGGCTGTCGTAGAAGGCGCTCACCGCGTGGGACAGGCTGTGCACCAGGCCGAGACCGCCGGAGTTGAATGCCTGAGCGGAGATGTACTGGGCGTACATCATTCCGGTGCGCGCCGCGAGGTTGCGCGGGTCGTACACCGCGGTTCGGAGGTGATCGCGGATGAGCTCGATCGAGTACTTCGCGTTGCCGAGCGACGGCGCGAAGTCCAGGCGCGAGACGTACGGCTCACTGGCGTGGGCGAGAACGTCGAAACCGCAGAAGGCGGTGAAGTGCTCGGGGCACGAGTAGTAGAGCAGCGGGTCGTCCATCGCCAGGTCGACAAGACAGGTGTCGTCGAAGGCCACCCACTTGTGCGGATTGTTCATGTCCGAGGTGTCGGTGATGACGTACGCCCAGGACGTCTCGGAACCGGTGCCGGCGGTGGTCGAGACCGCGATGTGCTTCGGGTTCTCCTTGTTGGTGGCCTTGGAGAAGCCCTCGAACTCGTTGATGTTGCGGCCGTCGTGCGCGATCACCATGCGGGCGCCCTTGGCGGCGTCGTGGCTCGAACCACCGCCGACCGAGATGATGCCGTCGCACTTCTCCGACTGGTACAGCGCGGCGGCGTCCATGACGTTGTAGTCCTTGGGATTGGACTCCACCTGGTCGAAGAGGACCACGTCGACACCCTGGTACTCGATCTTGCCGATCAGTTCCTCGATGATGCCCGACCCGCGGAGGCCGGTCGTCATCAGCAGGGCACGGGTAATGCCCAGCTCCTTGGCCTCGACACCGAGCATGTCGTGCGCACCGACGCCCAGCTTCGCCTTCGGGAACGGGTGGAACTCCTTGATCGGGAAGTCCCAGATCTGGTTCAGCTCAATGGCCATGGGGGTGAACTCCTTGTGACGGTTGGGTCTGTCACAACGAGAATGTCGCTCAGATCACAACGGCCACAAGGGGTCCTGACCCTTGGTGGGCAGGGTGGGTCCAACGGGACGGGGGTACCACCTGTCCGATCGGACAGGTTGGCACGCGCGAGTCAGTCGGAGACGCGCTCGATCTCGCCGCCGAGGCTGCGGAGGATCTCCACGAAGTGCGGGTAGCCGCGGTCGATGTGTTCGACGTCGTGCACCTCGGTGACGCCGTCGGCGACGAGGCCCGCGAGCACCAAGCCGGCGCCGGCGCGGATGTCCGAGCACCAGACAGGTGCGCTGGAGAGCTTCTCGATACCGCGGATGACCGCATGGTGGCCGTCGGTGCGTGCATCCGCGCCGAGGCGGACCATCTCCTCGACGAAGCGGAATCTCGCCTCGAAGACGTTCTCGGTGATGACGGACATGCCATCGGAGATGGCGGCCAGGCCGATCGCCATCGGCTGCAGGTCGGTGGGGAAACCGGGGAACGGCAGCGTCGAGACGTTGACCGCGACCGGCCGGCTGTCATGACGCACCCGGAACCCGTCGTCGAACGTGTCGACCCGGGCGCCGGTGTCGACGAGCTTGTTGAGCACGAGCTGCAGGTGCTCGGGCAGCACGCCCCGGACGGTCACGTCACCGCGCGTCATCGCGGCGGCTATGCCCCAGGTGGCGCCGACGATGCGGTCCCCCACCACACGGTGGGTCGTGGGATGCAGACGGTCGACGCCGTTCACGGTCAGCGTCGACGTGCCGGCGCCCTCGATCTGCGCACCCATCTGCTGCAACATCACACAGAGGTCGACGATCTCCGGCTCGCGGGCGGCGTTGTCGATGGTCGTCTGGCCCTCCGCGAGGACCGCAGCCATCAGGATGTTCTCCGTGGCACCCACCGACGGGAACTCGAGCGCGATCGGCGCGCCGACGAGCGCGTCGGCCTCGGCCACCACGCAACCGTGCTCGATCGAGCTGGTTGCGCCCAACGCGCGCAGACCCGCCTGATGCATGTCCAGGGGCCGCGACCCGATCGCGTCACCGCCCGGAAGCGCCACGACGGCACGATGGCAGCGGGCCATCAACGGCCCGAGGACGCACACCGAGGCGCGGAACTGGCGGACGGCCGCGAAATCGGCATGGAACTTCGGTTCGGCCGGGGCCGTGATCGAGACGGTGTCGGCCTCCGTCTCCACGACGGCACCCAGACCGCGCAGGACGTCGGCCATCAACGGCACGTCGGCGATCTCGGGTGCGTTGGTCAGCACCGTCGTCCCCTCGGCCAGCAACGCCGCCGCCATCAGCTTCAGCACGCTGTTCTTGGCGCCACCCACCGACACCTCACCGGACAGACGTGCCCCGCCCGTCACCAGAAACCGATCGCTCACGCATGCCACCTTATCCGCCGCCGACCGACGCTCATCGCACGCAGTACATTCAACGCATGGCAGTTCACCTGACGAGGATCTACACCCGCACCGGCGACGACGGTTCGACCGGTTTGAGTGACTTCTCGCGCGTCCCCAAGACCGATCCGCGCGTTGTCGCCTATGCCGACTGTGACGAAGCCAACGGCGCGATCGGCATGGCGTTGGCTCTCGGCGGTGACGTACCCGCAGACATCGCCGCGGTGTTGTCCACGGTGCAGAACGACCTGTTCGACGCCGGCGCCGACCTGTCCTCGCCGATCGTCGAGAACCCGGAGTATCCGCCGCTGCGGATCGCCCAGGAGTACATCGACGCCCTCGAGGGCTGGTGCGACGACTTCGGCGCCGACCTTCCGCCGCTGGACTCGTTCATCCTGCCTGGCGGAACCCCGCTGGCTGCACTACTTCATCAGGCGCGCACGGTGACCCGTCGCGCGGAACGTTCGGCGTGGGCCGCGGTGGCCGCCTATCCGGACAACACGAGCGTCCTTCCGGCGAAGTACCTCAACCGCCTGTCCGACCTGCTCTTCATCCTGTCGCGAGTGGCCAACCGGGCTCCCGACGGCACCCTCGGTGACGTGAAGTGGGTTCCGGGCGGCAACCGAGAGCGTCCGGAGTCGTCCGACAGCTGACGTCCGCGCCCCGGTAGGCCCCGGAGACAGGAAGATCCCGCCGGTCTCGCGGGCTCAGGCGCTCTTGCGCCGCTGTGACCGCGCAGACTGCCGGGACTCCAGCCAGGACTGGAAGGCTGTCACCGCGCCCGGGCCCATGGCGAGCTCGTAACCGTCCTTGCCTTTGATGTCCTGGCCCGCACCATCGGAACCCTTGCCGATGGTGGGGGTCTTGCCGGTCGTCTGTACCTGCAGGATCACCATGCCGTCGAGGATCTCCGTCTCGGTTCCCTCGGGGCGTCGCCGGCCCGCGATCTCGATGCCCTGACGGGCGAAGGTGACGTTGGGGCCCGGACGCAGTGAGGCCAGCCGGTAGTAGCGCAACGAGTTGTCGCTGTAGTGCACAGTGCCGTGACGCCAGCCGTGATCGACCTCTGCCGGGATGGTGCGCAGCAGGATCGGGGTACCCACGCGCCGGAGCTGAGCCAGACGCACCGCCAGCAGTACACACGCGATGACGGCGACCGCCAGCAGCACACTGAGCAACACGACCAGCAGCGTCATCACCTACTCCTTTGTGCGGTCACCACATATATCCGGTCCACCGTCGGGGATCCTGATCGAGGATGGACGGAATGCCCGACAAGCGGGACAAGGGCTGTGGATCCAGCATGCCAGAACACGCACATCGGACGCGAAACGACCTCGGCCGGTCATCGGACGTGAATCCGATGACCGGCCGAGGTGACCGTCGCGCGAGCGAGGGCGTTACTTCGAAAGGTGCTGTGCCGCAGTCAAACGCGCGTGAGCACGGTGGTACTCCGGGGAGTCCGGCTCAGCCTGCTCGAGTGCGGTCTTCTCCGCGTTGATGTCGACGTCGTCGGCCCAGTCGGCCGATTCCGCCAGCACCGTGACGGCCTCGCCGGTGACGGACAGGAATCCGCCCTCGACCGCGGCCGCGCGGCGATTGCCGTTCTCCTCGACGATCACCACGAAGCCACCCGGGACCAGCTGGCCCAGGAGCGGCTCGTGGTTGGCCAGGATGCCCAGCTCGCCGACCGTGGTCTGCGCGATGAGGAACGTGGCCTCGCCCGAGTACAGGCTCGAATCCGCGGAGACAACCTCCACGTGGAAGGACTTCTCAGCCATGGATTACCGCTACTTTCCGGCGATCTTGGCGGCGGCGGCCTCCACGTCGTCGAGTCCACCGCAGCTGTTGAACGCCTGCTCGGGCAGGTGGTCGAACTCGCCCTTGGCGACACGGTCGAATGCCTCGATGGTGTCCGAGAGCGGGACGACCGAGCCCTTCTGACCGGTGAACTTCTCGGCGACGAGGAAGTTCTGGCCGAGGAACTTCTGGATACGGCGAGCACGCTGCACCGTGACCTTGTCCTCTTCGGAGAGCTCGTCCATACCGAGGATGGCGATGATGTCCTGCAGCTCCTTGTACTTCTGCAGGATGCGCTTGACCTCGTTGGCGACGCGGAAGTGCTCGTCGCCCACGATCGAGGCCTCGAGGATTCGCGAGGTCGAGGTCAGCGGGTCCACGGCCGGGTAGATACCCAGCTGCGAGATCGGACGCGAGAGCTCGGTGGTCGCATCGAGATGCGCGAAGGTGGTCGCCGGCGCCGGGTCGGTGTAGTCGTCGGCGGGGACGTAGATCGCCTGCAGCGAGGTGATCGAGCGGCCCTTGGTCGAGGTGATGCGCTCCTGGAGCTCGCCCATCTCGTCGGCCAGGGTCGGCTGGTAACCCACCGCGGACGGCATACGGCCGAGGAGGGTCGAGACCTCCGAGCCGGCCTGCGTGAAGCGGAAGATGTTGTCGATGAACAGCAGCACGTCCTGGTGCTTCACATCGCGGAAGTACTCCGCCATGGTCAGCGCCGACAGAGCCACGCGCATACGCGTGCCCGGCGGCTCGTCCATCTGACCGAACACCAAGGCGGTGTCCTGGAGAACGCCCATCTCCTCCATCTCGAGGTGGAGGTCGGTGCCCTCACGCGTGCGCTCGCCGACGCCGGCGAACACCGAGGTGCCGGAGAACTCACGCGCGATACGCGTGATCATCTCCTGGATGAGGACGGTCTTGCCGACGCCCGCACCACCGAACAGACCGATCTTGCCGCCCTTGACGTACGGGGTCAGCAGGTCGATGACCTTGATGCCGGTCTCGAGGATCTCGGTCTTGCCCTCGAGCTCGTCGAAGGCCGGCGGCTTGCGGTGGATGCTCCACTGCTCGCCGTCGCGACCCAGGCCGGGGCTGTCGAGGCAGTCGCCGAGGGCGTTGAAGACGTGGCCCTTCACGACGTCGCCGACCGGCACGACGATGGACTTGCCGGTGTCAGAGACGGCCGCACCGCGGACGAGGCCGTCGGTGGGCTGCATCGAGATGGTGCGCACCAGGTTGTCACCGAGGTGCTGCGCGACCTCGAGGGTCAGGGTCTTGGCAACCGAGGAGAGGGTGACCTCGGCGTGCAGGGCGTTGAACAGCTCAGGGATCGAGCCCCGGGGGAACTCGACGTCGACCACGGGGCCGATGATGCGGACGACCCGCCCGTCGGCGGAACCCGCCGACTGCGCGGAGGGGTTTTCTACTGCTGCGGTCATGGTGCTTGGGTCACTTCCTCTTGATCGAAGTATTGGTTCTCGTCGTCAGGACTCGGGGGCGCAGAGGCTACGTGGCCAGTGCGCTCGAACCACCGACGATCTCGCTGATTTCCTGGGTGATCTGGGCCTGGCGGAGCTGGTTGGCCTCACGCGACAGCGTCTTGGCCAGTTCCTCGGCGTTGTCGGTCGCCGCCTTCATGGCGGTACGCCGAGCAGCCGACTCCGACGCGGCCGAATCCAGCAGTGCCGCGTACACCCGCGTTGCCACGTACTTCGGCAGCAGCGCGTCGAGCAGCGCATCCGCACCCGGCTCGAACGTGTAGTTCCGCGAGGGGGTGTCGTCGGACGGATCGTCGTCCTCGGACACGACCAGCGGCGCCACCCGGCGGACCTCCGGCACCTGCGACAGCATCGACTGGAACCGGGTGTAGACCAGGTGCAGTTCGTCGACGCCCTCGAGGACGCCGTCGCCACCCGGACGCTCGACCTCGGTACCCGAGCCGGCCACGAACAGATCCACCAGGAACTGCGTCGCGGTGCTGGCGTCGGAGTACTTCGGGGCCTCCGAGAAGCCGGTCCACGAATCCGAGACGGTCAGGCCGCGGAAGTTGAAGAACCCCACACCCTTTCGACCCATCACGAACAGCACGGCTTCCTTGCCCTCCTCGCGCAGCAGCGCGATGAGCTCACGGGTCGCCTTGAGCACGTTGGCGTTGTAGCCACCGCACATACCGCGATCGCTGGTCACCACCAGGATGGCTGCACGCTTGGGATTCTCGCGTTCGTTCAGCAGCGGGTTGTCCAGGTAACCCGAGTTGCTCGCGAGCTCGGAGAGCACCGTCGTCATCTCTTCCGAGTACGGCTTCGCCGCCGCGACGCGACCCTGGGCCTTCGTGATCCGCGAGGTCGCGATCAGCTCCTGAGCCTTGGTGATCTTCTTGGTCGACTGGACCGACCGGATGCGTGAGCGCAGCTCACGAATGCTGGCCATGAGCCCTCACCCCTTCCTTATCGCAATGTCCGTTGACGTCTGAGATCACTTGCGGATCTTGATCTCTTCGTTCTCGACGTTCTCGGCATCCATTGCCTGCGCCTCGGCCTCGTTGACCACGCGACGGCCGTCGTGGGTGAGGTAGCCGTTCTTGAACTTGTTGGTCTCGGCGACTAGGGCCTCGGCCTGATCGTCGGCCAGCGCCTTGCCACCGGCGATCGAGTCATAGACACCCTTCGCGTTGTGGTGCAGGTGGCTCAGCAGCTGGGTCTCGAAGTTGCGCACGTCGTCGACCGGGACCGAGTCGTAGTGGCCTTCACCGCAGAGGTAGATCGAGACGATCTGGTCCTCGACCGAGAAGGGGCTGTACTGGTCCTGCTTGAGCATCTCGACCCAGCGGGCACCGCGCTCGAGCTGCGCCTTCGACGCATCGTCGAGGTCGGAGGCGAAGGCCGAGAAGGCCTCCAGCTCGCGGAACTGGGCCAGCTCCAGACGAAGCGAACCCGAGACCTTCTTGAGGCCCTTGGTCTGTGCGGCACCACCGACGCGGGACACCGAGGTACCGACGTTGATGGCCGGGCGGACACCCTTGTTGAAGAGGTCCGACTCCAGGAAGACCTGGCCGTCGGTGATCGAGATGACGTTGGTCGGGATGAACGCCGAGACGTCGTTGGCCTTGGTCTCGATGATCGGCAGACCGGTCATCGAACCGCCGCCGAGCTCGTCGGAGAGCTTTGCACAACGCTCCAGGAGGCGCGAGTGCAAGTAGAAGACGTCACCCGGGTATGCCTCGCGGCCCGGCGGGCGGCGCAGCAGCAGCGAGATGGCGCGGTAGGCCTCGGCCTGCTTGGTCAGGTCGTCGAACACGATGAGGACGTGCTTGCCCTGGTACATCCAGTGCTGGCCGATGGCCGAACCGGTGTAGGGGGCGAGCCACTTGAAGCCGGCCGAGTCCGAGGCCGGGGCGGCGACGATGGTGGTGTACTCCATCGCGCCGGCCTCTTCGAGAGCGGACTTGACGCCGGCGATGGTCGAACCCTTCTGACCGATCGCGACGTAGATGCAGCGAACCTGCTTGGTGGGGTCGCCGGTCTCCCAGTTCGCCTTCTGGTTCAGGATGGCGTCGATGCAGACGGCGGTCTTGCCGGTCTTGCGGTCGCCGATGACGAGCTGACGCTGTCCGCGGCCGATGGCGGTCATGGCGTCGATGGCCTTGATGCCGGTGGCGAGGGACTCCTCGACGGGCTGGCGCTCGAGCACCGAGGCGGCCTGCAGCTCCAGGACTCGCTGCTCTTCGGCCTCGATGTCGCCCTGTCCGTCGATCGGGGCGCCGAGGGGATCGACCACACGACCGAGGAAGGCGTCGCCGACGGGCACGGAGAGCACGTTGCCGGTACGGCTGACCTGCTGGCCCTCTTCCAGGGACTCGTAGTCACCCAGGATGACGGCGCCGATCTCGTCCTCGTCGAGGTTCAGCGCGACGCCGAGGACGCCGCCGGGGAACTCGAGTAGCTCGTTGGCCATTGCGCTGGGCAGTCCGCTGACGTGAGCGATACCGTCCGACGTATCGGTGATGATGCCGACCTCGTCACGCGACGCTTCGGCTTCGAACGACGAGACGTACTGCTCGATCGCTCCCTTAATCTCGTCTGGTGAGATCGTCAACTCCGCCATGGGTTCTCGTCTTTCCTTGATTAGCTCTGAGGCTTTAGGGCTCGGGCTTTGGGTGTTCAGGTGGTCAGGGGTCGAGCTGCGTCAGCGCGGCAGGGTCTCGGCTGCCTTCGCGAGGCGCGTGGCGACATCGGCGTCGATGACCTCGTCGCCGACGCTGATCCGCAGGCCGCCCAGCAGTTCGGGCTGGACCTCGGTCTGCACCGAGATGGTGCGGCCGTAGATCCCACCGAGGACGGTCGCGAGGCGCTCGACCTGTGCGTCGGCCAGCTTGGAGGCCGACACGACGTGGGCGACCGATTCGCCGCGTCGGGCGGCAGCCAGCTCGGCGAGCTGATCGACGGCGACATCGGCGGCCTGACCGTTCAGCAGGCGCACGGTCGAGGACAGCAGCGTCCAGGTGTGGCCGCTGACCTTCTCCCCCACCAGCTTCCGCAGGAGGTCGACGCGCTTGTCGGCGTCCTTGCTGTGATCGGAGAGCAGCGACGCGAGCTGCGGGTTGGCCTCCAGGATCCGGCTGACGCGGAACAGCTCGTCCTCAACCTGCTCGATGACCCCGTCACGCTCGGCGGCGGTCAGCACGATGAGCGAGTTCTGACGACGCAGGGCGCTGATGAAGTCGCCCGACGACGACCAGCGCTGGGTCGAGGCGGTCGCGAGGACCTCCACGACCACCGGGGCCACCTTGCCGTCGAACAGGGTGTGCACCAGCGAGTTCTTACCGGCGGCGTTCTCGTCGTCCTCGACCAGGCGCTTGCGCAGCACCGGGTTCTCGCCGAGGAAGTTGATGGCCGCGGTCAGGTCACCCGACGCCGCGGCGAGCGCCGCACCGTCGAGGTCGCCCGCGGCCGAGTCGAACTTGTCCGACACGGCCAGAGCGGCGTCGCGGCTGGCGGCACGCATGGCGTGCAGACCGACGAGCTTGGCGCTCGACGGAATGGCCGACGCCGATCGCGAGGACATCTCCTCGAGCTCGTCGATGACCCGGTCGACGCTGGCGGCCTGGGCCGAGTCGTCGGCGAGATGGTTGCGCACGAGTTCACCGGCCTTGTCGACCGCGGTGAGACCGAGGTCGGTACGGAGCTGACGGACCAGGTTCGCCCGTACCAGCGCGACCTGGTTGCGGCCGTGCTCGGAGATGCGCTTGACCTCGTGATCGGCCTGCGCGCGGATGTCGGAGGTGATCGCCTCGGCGTCGGCCGCGGCGTCCTTCTTCATCTGCTCCGCCTCGGCCTTGGCCTCGGCGACGGCCTTCTCACGGGCCTTCTGTCCTTCGGCGACCCGCTTCTTGGCGGCTTCGGCCTCGGCCAGTTGGGTGCGCACCGTCTCCTGACGATCACGCATCATCTTCTGCACCGGCGGGCGGACGTACTTCCACAGCAGGAAGATGATGACCGCGAAGCCGAAGAGCTGAGCGATGAAGATCGCAGGGTCGAACGCAGCACCGATGTCGTGGAGCCAGGTACCGATGGGGCCCTGGTCGGATTCGGTCTCAGTGTTGGCAGCCATCAGTTCACCGCTCCGCTCGTCGATCGGGTGTCGGAAAGAGTGGCCGAGTCGACACCGAGCACACGCGCCGCGAGGGTCTTGGCGAGTGTGTCCACATCAGCTGCAGCCGTCGATGCCGCCTGCTCACCCTGAGCCGCCAGCTCGGAGCTGGTCGACTGCAGGGCAGCGTCGGCCTCGGCGGTCGCTCGCTGCTTCATCTCGTTCAGCTGTTCACGGCCCTGGGCGCGAGCTTCGTCGCGCTTGGCGGTGGCCTCACCGCGCGCTTCCTTGAGGAGCGAACGGAACTGCACGTCCGCATCCTCGAATTCGGCGGCGGCAGTCCGATTGTCCTCCGCGGTGCGGTGGATCATCTCGTCCCGCTCCTCGAGGACCTGCTGAATCGGCGGAACCACGAACTTGCGGATGACCAGCAGCAAAATCACGAAGATGAGCAGGACAACGAAGAACGTTCCATTCGGAAGCAGGAAGTTCTCTGCAGCAAGCGTCATTGTGGTGAGGTGTCGTTTCTACTCGGCGACAAAAGGGAGAGCGGTGATCAGCCGGCGCTGATCGGGGTGGCGAACACGAAGAGCGCCATGAAGGCCAGGTTGATGAAGTAAGCGGCCTCAACCAGACCAACGGTGATGAAGAACGGGGTGAACAGACGACCCTGAGCCTCCGGCTGGCGAGCGATACCGGCGATCAGCTGGCTACCGGCCAGACCGTTACCGATACCGGCACCGACGGCGCCACCGGCCATGATCAGGCCGCCACCGATGAGTGCGCCGAGGCCAATCATTGGATCCATTGTGATATTTCCCTTTCGGTTGCTGACATCTGGTGTGCCAGGTCTGTGACTGCGACGACAGGTGCCGACGCAGGTCGGTCATGTGCGGTTGTGATCGCGGCGTCTCCCGCCGCGAGGTGCCCTGCTCGGGCGGTCAGTGATCCTCGGTCTCCATCGACTGCGAGAAGTAGAGGATCGTCAGCAGCGCGAAGATGAACGCCTGGATCAGTCCGACGAACAGCTCGAAGGACTTCCAGATCGCGTTGGGCGCCCACATGATGTACGGCGGGAACAGGGCGATCAGGGCGACCATCATGCTGCCGGCGAAGACGTTGCCGAAGAGTCGCAGCGAGAGCGAGATCGGCTTGGTGAACTCCTCGATCACGTTGATCGGGGCGAGGAAGGTGACGTGGCCCTTCAGGATGCGCTTCGGGTGACCAAGCAGGCCGCGGGCCCGGAAGCCGGCGATCTGGTACCAGATGAAGACGAACACTGCGAGGGCGTACGCGAAGTTCACGTCCGCGGCCGGCGGCTTGAGGATCTCGTGGTGACCCACCTGCACGGGCAGGATCGACAGCCAGTTGGAGATGAGGATGAAGGTGAAGAGCGAGACCGCGAGAGGCAGGACGTACGGGGCGACCTTCATGCCGATGGCGCTCTCGACCTGGCCGCGCATCTGGATGGTGACGGTCTCCCAGAAGAGCTGCACACCCGACGGCACACCGGTCGAGGTGACCTTCGACTTCAGGTAGAAGGCCAGCGCGAGCATGATCAACGCCGCGAGCGCCGTCGCGATGATGGTCTCCAGGTTGAAGGTCAGTCCGAAGAGCTCGAACTTGGTGTAGTGACCCACCTGGATGGATGATTCTCCATCCTCTGCGGCTAGGTAGAAGGCGGTCGTCATGGTTGGCTACGAAGTCCTTTCATCACCGGAATGACCGTGTTCAGCACCAAGACCACCTGGCCGATGGCGAGTCCGAACATCGCGCCCAACCCGTCGGGTTGGACCAGAAACGCCGCCAGCAGAGCGAGCACCGTGATGGCGCCGAGTCGCATGGCGGAGTTGAGAGCAAGAGCGGTTTTACGGGGGTTCAGCTCGGCAGTGACCGCGTCGACAGCACGCTTCACGAGCAGTGCGTTGACCAGGATCCCCGCGACTCCGAGCAGGAAGAACACTGCGAAGAGGGGATGACCGACGAGAATCGAGACCACCGCGACCACGAGCGTCACGCCGCCGGCGATGAGTGCCGGACGGCGCAGACCGGTGGGCGCCTGCGGATAGACGGGGGCTGAATCAGGGGCAGAAGTCTCCATGTCCCTCTCCTCAGCTCGTTGAGTCCATACCGACGGCACGGGGCACCTGCGTGCGTGCAGCAGCCAGTGGCCGCCAGGCAACAGCTCGCGTTTGGTGTGACCCTACCAACACCACCCCGAAGGTCTTACCGGGGGGTATGAGTCGAGGCTCGCGAGAACCGCCGGCGAGAACCGTCGGCGCCCGGGCCACAACTACTACGGCCGATAGTACACGAGGTTTACCGTGCCCTTACCAAGGGTGCGCTCGGTCGGAACCGGACACTACCGGATGGTGACGCGGACCTCATCAGAAGGCTTTTGTCGACGTCCGGAGTTCGGCGAACCGGCGCTGTAAGCGAGGCGCCATGGTGACCAGCAGGGCGACCACCAGTCCCCCGCCGAACATCGGCGCGACCACCGACAGCGGGAACAGGGTGCTCGCCGCGGCGGAGAAGGCAAGGACGCCGACCCAGAGGTAGATGATCAGCGCGACGCGGCGCTGGGAGTGTCCGAGTTCGAGCAACCGATGGTGAAGGTGCATCTTGTCGGGGGTGTAGAAGCCGACGCCGGCGCGGGTCCGGCGGATCACCGCGAGCAGCATGTCGAGCATCGGGATGAAGACCACGGCCGCGACGAGGATCAGCGGTGACAGCAGGGTGAAGATGTCGGCCGGGCCGTAGGCGTTGACCGCGATACGACCGGACGCGCTCGTCGACGCGGCCGCCAGCATGAGCCCGATCAGCATCGCCCCGGAGTCGCCCATGAAGATCCGGGCCGGCGAGAAGTTGTGCGGCAGGAAGCCGAGACAGGCCCCGGCGAGTGCGACGGCGATGAGCGCCGGCGGGTAATAGCTGACGTCGCCGCCCTGATCGCGGAGCAGGCCGAGGGAGAACATGCAGATCGCCGCCGCGGCGATGAGTCCCAGACCGGCGGCGAGACCGTCGAGGCCATCGACGAAGTTGATCGCGTTGATGGTGGCCACCGTCACGGCCACGGTGAGGAGGCCGGCCTGGAGCGGATCGAGCACGATGGTCCCGATGTCGGCGAACGGCACCGGCACCTGGATCCATGAGATACCCAGGAGCACGAGCACCCCGGCGGCGGTGAGCTGCCCGACGAACTTCGTCAGGGCGTCGAGGCCCCACCGGTCGTCGACGACACCAACCAGAACTATCACCGTGCCCGCGGTGATCACCGCGGTCATGTCGGTGGTGTAGACGAATCCCCGGTTGAGTGCCGGCAGGTTCGCGGCGAGCGCGATGCCGGCCACCACCCCGCCGAACATGCCGAGACCGCCGAGCCGAGGGGTCGGGATGACGTGGACGTCGCGCACGCGCGGCACGGCGACCGCGCCGGCCTTGATCGCGAACACCCGCACCGCCGAGGTCAGCAAATACGTCATCGCGGCGGCGGTCAGACCGACGAGCAGCAACTCGCGCAGCGGGACACCGGCCCCTCCCCCGTCGGTCGCGGCCGCGAGCACCACCGGAGCGGCGTCGATCATCGGCTCACCACTCCCGCCGTGGAGGTCGCTGGGGACGTATCGGACACCCGGACAACGCTACCCGCATGCGAGGCCGCTGATCTCGCGGTGGATCCGGTCGTGCGTCGCGAGGTCGTCGGTCGTCATCGCGGCCAGCATCGCGTCGGCGACCGCCGGGATCATGTCCGCGGTCAGGCCCCGGGAGGTGGCCGCCGGGGTGCCGATCCGGATGCCCGATCCCTCGGCGACGGGACGCTCGTCGAACGGCAGGACCGCTTTGTCGACCACGATCCCCGAACGATTGAGACGATCCTGCGCCTCGGACCCGGAGATGCCGAGAGCGGCGACGTCGACAACCGCGAGATGGGTCTCGGTGCCCCCGGAGACCACGCGCAGCCCGCGGGCGGTCAACGCGTCGGCGAGGTCGCTCGCGTTGCGCACGGTCGCCCGCGCGTAGGTCGCGAACTCCTCGGTACCGGCGTCGTGGAAGGCGACGGCCTTCGCGGCGATCGCGTGCATGGATGGTCCACCCTGGATGAACGGGTGGATCGCTTTACGCAGCGCGTCCGCATGCTCGGCGCGCGCCAGGATGACGCCGCCGCGGGGCCCGCGGAAGACCTTGTTGGTGGAGAAGGTGACGACGTCGGCGTGTGGCACAGGCGACGGGAGCAGCCCGGCGACAACGTGT
Organism: Gordonia rubripertincta; assembly: GCF_038024875.1. Classification (NCBI taxonomy): domain Bacteria; kingdom Bacillati; phylum Actinomycetota; class Actinomycetes; order Mycobacteriales; family Gordoniaceae; genus Gordonia; species Gordonia rubripertincta. Next base: position 3,274,838 of record NZ_CP136136.1, on the reverse strand, counting down.
CCGGCGAGGTGGGCCGCGTCGACCAGGAGGATGCACTCGGCCTCGTCGGCGATCTCGCGCAGCAGCGGGTAGTCGAAGGAGCGCGAATACGTCGTGGCGCCCGCGACCAGCATCCGCGGTCGGTGCACGAGAGCGAGTTCCCGGACCTGGTCGTAGTCGACGAGTTCGTCGTCGCGGCGCACCTCGTAGTGCAGAGGCGAGAACCAGCGGCCGGAGAAGTTGGCACGTGAACCGTGGGTCTGGTGCCCGCCGTGTTCGAGCCGCAGCGCGAGCACGGGGTCGCCCGGTTGGGCGAACGCCGCGTGGACGGCGAGGTTCGCCGCACTCCCCGACAGCGGCTGGACGTCGACGTGATCGGCACCGAAGAGGTCCCGCGCCCGGCCGGTCGCGAGTTCCTCGAGCTCGTCGACGACCTCGCATCCACCGTGATAGCGGGACCCGGGTCGCCCCTCGGCGTACTTCGAGTCGAAGGTCGAGGCCATCGCGGCCCGCACCCCGGGAGTCGGTTCGGTCTCGCTCGCGAGCAGTTGGAGCCACGTCCGCCGGCGGGTCGACTCCCGCTCGATCAGCGCGTCGATCTGCGGGTCACCCGTCGAACCGATGCCCGGCGGCATCTCACCCACGCAGTGAGTCGGGATCGACGTCGAGGACCTCGGCGACGGCCTCGATCGTGATGGCGCCCTCACGCAGGACGCGCGGCTGCGCGCCCGACACGTCGACGATCGTCGACGCCTGGGCGATCGGCGCGGGCCCGCCGTCGAGGTACACCGAGATCTTGTCGCCGAGCTGTTCCCGCGCCTCGTCGACCGTGGTGGCGGGCGGACGGCCCGACACGTTCGCGCTCGACACCGCCATCGGCCCGACCTCGCGCAACAGCTCGATCGCGACGGGATGCAGCGGCATGCGCAACATGACGGTGCCGTCGGTGTCGCCGAGATCCCAGGCCAGCGAAGGCGCCTGACGGACAACGAGACTCAGTCCGCCGGGCCAGAACGCCTCGATCAGATCGCGGGCGTTCTGCGGGACGGACAGGACGAGTCCGTCGATGGAATGCCAGGAGCCGACGAGGACCGGCACCGGCATGTCCCGGCCACGGTGCTTGGCCGCGAGCAGCGAGCCGACGGCGTCGGAATCGAAGGCGTCGCAACCGACTCCGTAGAGCGTGTCGGTGGGGACCACCACCAGGCGTCCCGCCTTCGCCGCCCCGACAGCCGCGCGAATGCCCGCCGAACGGCTCTGCGGATCGTTGCAGTCGAAAACAATGCTCACCGGTCCATCCTTTCATGCCACCGATCGCGCATTCCGGCAGACGCGCCTCAGCCGACGCGGCGGGCGGTCACGAAGCGCGGCCGTCCGGCCAGATCCGCACGGGCGGTCACTTCGTCGAATCCGCCGTGGGCGCGGAAACAGCCGACGACGGCTTTCGAGGTCGTGTCGTCGTGTTCGATGCCGACGAGACCGCCCGGGGCAAGCATGGTCGCGATGATCGGAACCATCGGGATGATCACGCTCATGCCGTCGTCACCGCCGAAGACGGCGCGCGCCGGGTCGTGGTCCACCTCGGGACCGACCTCGGATCGCAGCGGGACGTACGGCGGGTTGGTCACGACGACCGAGACGGTCCCCGCCGGGATCGCGCGGCCGACCTCGTCGGCGTCGGTGACGTCCGCGGCGACCACGTCGATCCGCTCCCGAACCCCTGCCGGCGCGTCGGAAACGTTGCGCCGCAGCCACTTCAACGCAGTGTCATCCACTTCGACGGCCGTCACGCGTGCGGAACGGACCAGCGTCGCCAGGCCGATGGCCAGGGCGCCGCTCCCGCTACAGAGATCGACGATGCGCACCGGGTCCGTCATGGTCGCGGCGGCGGACGCCGCCCATTCGAGCAGATATTCGGTCTCCGGTCGCGGAATGAACACGCCCGGCCCGACGGCGAGCTCGAGCGGACCGAATGCCGCGGTCCCGACGATGTGCTGCAACGGGATTCGACGCTCCCGCTGTTCGATGGCCGACCGGAACTCGCGGACGTGCGCATCGTCGATGGTGTCCATGACGATCAGGCGGCCGGGGTCGCACGAGAGGACGTGCGACATCAGCCATTCGGCGTCGCGTCGTGCCGAGTCGATCCCAGCGGCTACAAGTCGTGCAGTGGCACTGCGGATTTCGTCGGCCACCCGGGCCGGCGCGTCCGACATCGGGTTATTCGGCTTCCATGCGGGCCTGACGCTCGGCGGCGACGAGCGCGTCGAGGAGGTTGTCCATGTCCCCGGCGAGGACGGCGTCGAGGTTGTTGGCCTTGTAGCCGATGCGGTGATCGGTGATTCGGTTCTCGGGGAAGTTGTAGGTGCGGATGCGCTCGGACCGGTCGACGGTGCGGATCTGCGCAGCACGACCCTCCGCGGCCGCGGCCTCGGCCTCCTCCTCCGCCGCCGACTGGAGGCGGGCGGCGAGGACCTGCATGGCGCGGGCCTTGTTCTGAAGCTGCGACCGCTCGTTCTGGCAGGTCACGACGATTCCGGTGGGCAGGTGGGTGATCCGGACCGCGGAGTCGGTGGTGTTGACACCCTGGCCACCCTTGCCCGAGGACCGGTAGACGTCGATGCGGAGGTCGGATTCGTCGATCGCGACCTCGGCGACCTCTTCTGGCTCGGGGTAGATGAGCACACCGGCCGCCGAGGTGTGGATGCGTCCCTGGGACTCGGTCACCGGCACCCGCTGGACGCGGTGCACGCCGCCCTCGAACTTGAGTCGCGACCAGACGCCGTCGCGGACGGTCTCCTTGGACTTGATCGAGAAGGTCGCCTCTTTGTAGCCGCCGAGGTCGGATTCGGTCACACCGAGGGTCTGCACCTTCCAGCCGTGTCGCTCGCAGTACTTGAGGTACATGCGCGCGAGGTCGGAGGCGAACAGCGCGGACTCCTCGCCGCCGGCGCCGGACTTGATCTCGAGGACCACGTCGTCGCTGTCGTGCGGATCGCGCGGGGCGAGCAGGTCGGTGAGCGTCGCGTCGAGTTCCTCGACGGTCCTCTCGAGGGCGGGGATCTCGGCGGCGAAGGACGGGTCGTCGGCGGCGAGTTCACGCGCCGCCTCGAGGTCCTCGCGGGCCGCCTTGAGCTTGTTGTAGGTCGACATCACCGGGGCGAGTTCGGCGAACCGCTTGCCCACCCGCCGGGCGGCGGCCGGGTCGTCGTGGAGCGAGGGGTCTGCGAGCTGACGCTCGAGACCGGAGTGCTCGGCCAAGATGTCATCGATGGCCGACGGACTCTGCGTACTCACTGCGAACCTCACTCGTGGAAACGGAACTCACCGCCGAAGACACCTTCGGCAAGAATGCTCGGGGGAAGGAAAGACCTGGTCAAACACAACGACGCCCGTCCCGACTCGGCGTCGGGCGGGCGTCGCAGCGTGGTCTACTTGGAGCGCTTGCCGTAGCGCTTCTCGAACCGGGCGACACGGCCGCCGGTGTCGAGGATCTTCTGCTTGCCCGTGTAGAACGGGTGGCACTGCGAGCAGACTTCGACGTTGATACGACCGTTGGCAGCGGTGCTGCGGGTCTCGAACGTGTTGCCGCAGCCGCAGACGACGGTGGTCGCCGCGTACTCGGGGTGAATTCCCTGCTTCATATCTCGGTGTCCCTTTCTCGGGTCGCCGGGTCACCGTCGCCTCTCGACGGTGTGAACCGGAACCGGACTCGACCGCTCAGTATGCCATGTGTGCCGTTCGCGACGGAAATCGCGGACGCAGCGGTCGCACGTCGGTCAACAGCGGGGCCACCCGTTTGATTCCCGGCCAATATCACACCCCGGAAGGGTCGTAAGGGTGCCCTTAACATAGTACGGTGGCCGACGGCCAACCGTCCGCGACCACGAAGGACTCTCGATGTACGACGCCGCTTCGGCCGGTACCAGCACCCCACTGAGCACCACCCCGGACGAGTCGTCCATGCCGCAGACCGCTCCCGCGCGGCGCAAGCCGGCGCGGTCACCGTGGAACCGCCGTAATCCCTACCCCGCGACGATCCTCGCCAACACCGTCCTGTCGGGCCCGGGATCGGCCAAGGAGGTCCGGCACGTCGAGATCTCGCTCGGCGACAGCGGCATCACCTACGAGCCGGGCGACGGCATCGCCATCACGCCGGTCAACGATCCCGCCCTGGTGGATCTCCTGCTCGACCGCCTGGGCGCGGCCGGCGACGAGATCATTGCCGATCGAAAGGCCACCTACAGCCTGCGCGAGGCCCTGAGCACGCGCTACGAGATCGGCTGCCCGTCGAAGTACCTGGCGAGGGCGGTGGCCGAGCGTACCGGTCACGCCGAGCTCACCCGCTTGATCGAGGCCGGCGACGCACCGGCGCTCGACGTCTGGCTCCGCGGCCGTGATGTGCTCGACCTGCTGAACATCGATCCGGCGCTGCACTTCGCCCCCGAGGAACTTCTCGAGGAACTCAGTCCGCTCGCCCACCGCGAGTACTCGATCTCGTCGAGCCCCACGGTTCACCCGGGGACCGTGCACATCACGATGGCGACCGTGCGCTACGTCGCCGACGACCGCGAACGCGGCGGTGTCTGCTCGACGCACCTCGCCGACCGCTGCGCACCCGGCGACACCGTGAACGTCTTCATCACCCCCAACAAGACGTTTCGTCTTCCCGAGGGCGACGTCCCGGCCGTCATGATCGGTCCGGGGACCGGCATCGCCCCGTTCCGCGCCTTCCTCCATCACCGTGCGGCCTCCGGCTCGACCGGACCGAACTGGTTGTTCTTCGGCGACCAGCATCGCGACACCGACTACCTCTACGCCGACGAGATCGACGGTTTCGTCACCGACGGCCTGCTGGACCGACTGGATCTCGCCTTCTCGCGGGACCAGGAGCACAAGGTCTACGTGCAGGACCGGATGCGCGAGAACGGCGCAGACCTGTTCGCCTGGCTGGAGAAGGGCGCCCACGTCTACGTGTGCGGTGATGCCGCCACGATGGCCGGCGACGTCGACGCGGCCCTGCACGAGATCGTCGCCCAGCACGGCGGTCTCGACTCCGACGCCGCCCGCGACTACGTCGACGCGCTCCGCGCCGCCGGCCGCTACGCCCGCGACGTCTACTGAGCCGAGTCCCCCGAGACCCGCGCGCGGTGCCCGACTCCACCGACGACCCGACAGGGAGCGGAACGAACGCGCCCGCTCGCCCGCAGGGCGCGGACGCGTAACCCCGCTCCCGGACCGGTCGACGTCAACTCGACAGCCAGACTTCGATCGAAGTCTGCCACCCGTGCTGAGGTCCAGCAGTCGGTCGACCACATGCACAACGCCGACGGCCCTGCCCGCGTGATGCGGGACAGGGCCGTCGGTGAATTCGTCGATCTAGTCGTCGTTGCCACCGGCTCCCGGAGCGGTCTTCTGGACCGACATCAGGAACTCGATGTTCGTCTTGGTCTTCTTGAGCTGGCTGATCAGCAGATCGATCGCCTGCTGCGAGTCGAGACCGGACAGGAGACGACGCAGCTTGTGGACGATGGCGAACTCGTCGGGCGAGAGCAGGAGCTCGTCCTTGCGGGTGCCCGACGGGTTGACGTCGACCGCGGGGAACACGCGGCGCTCGGAGATCTTGCGATCGAGCTTGAGCTCGGCGTTGCCGGTGCCCTTGAACTCCTCGAAGATGACCGTGTCACCGGTCGAACCGGTCTCGACCATCGCGGTGGCGATGATCGTCAGCGATCCGCCGTTCTCGATGTTGCGCGCCGCACCGAGGAATCGCTTCGGCGGATACAGAGCGGTCGAATCGACACCACCGGAGAGGATTCGGCCCGACGCCGGCGACGCGTTGTTGTATGCGCGACCCAGACGGGTGATCGAGTCCAGAAGCACCACAACGTCTTTGCCGCTCTCGACGAGACGCTTGGCGCGTTCGATGGCGAGTTCGGCGACCGAGGTGTGGTCTGACGGCGGACGGTCGAAGGTCGAGGCGATGACCTCACCCTTGACCGAGCGCTGCATGTCGGTGACCTCTTCGGGACGCTCGTCGACGAGCACCACCATGAGGTGACATTCCGGGTTGTTGACGGTGATCGCGTTGGCGATGTCCTGCAGGATCGTCGTCTTACCGGCCTTCGGCGGCGAGACGATCAGTGCACGCTGCCCCTTGCCGATGGGCATGATCAGGTCGATCACGCGGGTGGACAGTCGATCCGGCGTGGTCTCCAGGCGGAGTCGCTGGTTCGGGTACAGCGGGGTGAGCTTGTTGAACTCGGGGCGCTTCTTCGCCGCCTCCACGTCACCGCCGTTGACGGTGTCGAGACGCACGAGCGGATTGAACTTCTGGCGCTGGTTCTGCTGGTCGCCCTCGCGCGGCACCTTGACCGCACCGGTGATCGCGTCGCCGCGTCGAAGTCCGTTCTTGCGCACCATGTTCATCGACACGTAGACGTCGTTGGAACCGGCGAGGTAACCAGAGGTGCGGACGAAGGCGTAGTTGTCGAGCACGTCGAGGATGCCGGCGACGGGCTGCAACACGTCGTCCTCGGAGACCTGCGGCTCGTTCTGGCTGCTGCCCTCGCGGTCACGCCCACGACGACGCTCGCGGAAACGGCGTCCCCGGCGACGACCGCCGCCTTCGCCGTCGTCGTCACGGTCGTCACGGTTGTCCCGGTTCTGACCGCCGCCGCGGTTCTGGCCCCCGTCGCGGTTCTGGTTGTCCCGGTTCTGGCCGCCCTCGCGGTTCTGGCCACCCTCACGGTTCTGGTTGTCGCGGTTCTGGTTCCGGTTGCGGCGATTGCGCTGCTCACCGGCGTCGGAGTCGCCGCCCTTCGGCGAATCCGCGTTGGCGTCGCCCTTCGACTCGCCGCCCTTGGAGGACTGGTCGGCGTTCTGCTCGCCGGTCTCCGGGTTCGCGTTCTTCTTGCCCGAGCGGGGCGCCCGACCGGAGTCGCCGTCTTCGGCGGACTCGACGATCGACAGCTGCCCGTCCTCAGACGAGGCCTTGGCGCTACGGCGCCGGGTCTCAGAGGTCTTGGTGTCGGCCTTGGCCTCGGCGGAGGCACCTTCGGTGGCCTTTGCCTCGGTGTTCTTCGCCTCGGTGTTCTTGGCTTCGATGTTCTTCGTCTCGGGGCTCTTGGCCTCGGCCTTGGCGTCTGCGGTCTTGGCGGCTCCGCCGCCCTGGCGCTCCTTGATGGCGGCGATCAGATCGCCCTTGCGCATCCCGGAGGTGCCCTTGATGCCGAGTTCACCGGCAACGGTCCGCAGCTCGCTGAGCACCATGCCGGACAGGCCGGTACGTGCTGCACGAGCGCGCGTCTTGGCCGGTTGCCCCGAGTCAGGGCCGGCCGAACCCGCGGATTCCTGCTCGGCAGGTGCGGTGATCAGGTCCGTATCTGTCACGGAAGTCCTTTCGTTCCTCCCGCAGACGGAAGCTGCGTGAGGTCTACGTTTCCCTGCTGTGTACGCGAGGGAGTCCGTCCGCGTTGGACGGTAGGGGGTGAACGGTCAGAGAGATGTTCGGTCCCGCTGCGAGCGTGCTCGGGAGCCACCCGTGCTTCGGCACCGTCGACAGAGACCCACGACCCCGGCCGGATACGATCGGTGGCCCCGATCGGTGATGGATGAGAAGCACGGCGGGACAAGCCCGCGCGGCTAGACCAGAATATGTTAACCCCGTTGGCATGATAGGGGCAACACGCCGAAAGTGCCAAATGGAGACATCGATCGGAGAATGTGATCCTCGGCTGGACACCGCTGAACACCTCGTTCCCAACGTGCATTGCACGTCCGGTATTCCCCCGGCGTCCCGTGACGAAACGCTCGGCCCCGATCGGTGATCTCAGCCCGCGCTGATGTCCACGCCACCGGCGATGGCCACCGAATGCGTGGTGAAACCGAGCCCCTGCGCGAGCAACCGGATGTCGGCCGGGATCGGCGCGGTACCCAGCACGAGCACCGTCGGCCCGGCGCCCGAGACCGTCGCGGCATGTCCGCGCGCACGCAGTTCGGCGACGAGCTCGCTGGTCGGCAGCATCGCCGACGCCCGGTAGGGCTGATGCAACCGGTCCGCCGAGGCGGCCATGAGATTGCGCGGATCAGAGGTCAACGCGACGACGGCAAGCGCAGCCCGGCTCAGGTTGAAGACCGCATCGGCGCGCGGCACCGCATCCGGAAGGAGCCCGCGGGTGAACGACGTCGACGACTCGGTGTCGGGGACGAAGACGGTCGCGCACACGTCGGGGTGCACCGACAGCCGGTGGGCGTGATAGGAGTTCGCGTCGTCGGTGGTCTCCGTCCAGGTGACGACAACCGAACCGAGCACGCTCGCGGCGGCGTTGTCGGGGTGTCCCTCGAACTCACTGGACAACTGGACCAGTTCGTCGGCGGACAGGCCCGCGCCGAAACCCGCGGCCGAGACGAGGCCGGAGGCGGCGGCGAGACCGGACACCGCGGCCGCGGCCGAGGACCCGAGGCCCCGCGAATGCGGGATCTGGTTGACGCAGCGCAACTTCAGGCCGGGTGCGGAGACGCCGGCGTGGGTGAGACCGCGCTGGAGGGCGCGCACGACGAGGTGCGACTCGTCGCGCGGGACGTCGGCCGAGCCCTCCCCCTCGATGTCGAGCACGATGCCGTCGGCGACGGTTTCGACGATCACCTCGTCGTAGATCCCCAAAGCGATGCCCAGACAGTCGAATCCCGGTCCGAGGTTCGCACTCGACGCCGGCACCCGGACGCGCGCCGAGACACCCACGGGCAGCTGTCGTGTCGCCACCCCGGGTTCGGTCATCTCGCCGTTCTGCGTCATCTCCTCGACCCCGGCGGACTCAGCCGACACCGAGGGCATTCGCCACCGCCACCGGATCGACCGGGATCGCCTCGACCTCGGGAATGCCTGCGAGCGCGGTGTCGGGGTCCTTGAGACCGTTGCCCGTCACGGTGCAGACCACCGTCGAACCGGCCTCGATCCAGCCGTCGGCACGTGCGGCGAGGAGTCCGGCCACGCTCGCGGCGGAAGCCGGCTCCACGAAGACGCCTTCCTTGCCCGCGATCAGGCGGTAGGCCTCGAGCAGCTTCTCGTCGGTGGCCGCGCGGAACTGACCGTTCGACTCGTCCTTGGCGGCGACGGCCTGGTTCCAGCTCGCGGGCGAGCCGATGCGGATCGCGGTCGCGATGGTCTCCGGCTCCTTGACCGGGGCACCGTTGACCAGCGGGGCCGCTCCGGCGGCCTGCACGCCGAGCATCCGCGGCACCGAGGACGACACACCGTCGGCGTGGTACTCGGTGTAGCCCTTCCAGTAGGCCGTGATGTTGCCGGCGTTGCCGACGGGCAGCGCGTGCACGTCGGGGGCGCGACCGAGGACGTCGACGATCTCGAAGGCGGCCGTCTTCTGGCCCTCGATGCGGGCCGGGTTGACCGAGTTCACGAGCTCGATCTCACCGAACTCGGCGGTCGCCTTGCGGGCGAGCTCGAGGCAGTCGTCGAAGTTGCCCTGGACCTGGATGATCTTGGCGCCGTGCATGACCGCCTGGGCGAGCTTGCCCATCGCGATCTTGCCCTCCGGGATGAGCACCGCGCAGGTGATCCCGGCGCGGGTGGCGTAGGCGGCCGCCGAGGCGGAGGTGTTGCCCGTCGAGGCGCAGAGCACGGCGGTCTTGCCGTTGTTGACCGCGTTGCTCACGGCCATGGTCATGCCGCGGTCCTTGAACGAGCCGGTCGGATTGAGGCCCTCGACCTTGAGGTAGACCTCGCAACCGGTCAGCGACGACAGATGCGGGGCGCTGATCAGCGGGGTGCCACCCTCGAGCAGGGTGACGACCTTCCAGTCGTCGGCGACGGGCAACCGCGAACGGTATGCCTCGATCAGGCCGGGCCACGCGCGGTGCACGGGCGCGGGAGTCGTCTCAGTCATCGGTACCTTCCAATCGCAACACACTCGACACCTTGATGACGGCGTCCATGTCTTCTAGCGCCGCAACGCAATCCGACTGCGCGCGGTCCGGGGCCCGATGGGTCACCACGATCAGGCGCGCGTCGTCGCCCGCGCCCTCCTGGCGAACTGCGGCGATGCTCACCGAACGCTTGGTGAACTCACCGGCTACCTGGGCAAGGACACCCGGGCGGTCGGCAACGCGCATCGAGATGTAGTAGCGGGTGAACACGTCGTCGATCGGGGCGATCGGCAGCGACGCATACGTCGATTCCAGCGGACCGCGCCCACCGTGGACGCGGTTGCGCGCAGCCATCACCATGTCGCCGAGCACGGCCGACGCGGTGGGCGAACCACCGGCACCCTGGCCGTAGAACATCAGCCGACCGGCGTTCTCCGCCTCGACGACCACCGCGTTGAACGCCCCGTTGACGGTGGCGAGCGGGTGGGTCAGCGGGATCAGCGCCGGGTACACGCGAGCCGAGACCCGCTGGGAGCCATCGACATCGCGAACGCGCTCGCAGATCGAGAGCAGCTTGATCGTGCAGTCGAACTTCTTCGCGGCGACCAGGTCGGCCGCGGTCACCGACGAGATGCCCTCGCGGTGGACGTCGGCGGCGGTGACCCGCGAGTGGAAGGCGATCGACGCGAGGATCGCGGCCTTGGCCGCCGCGTCGTATCCCTCGACGTCGGCGGTCGGGTCGGCCTCGGCGTATCCGAGACGGCCCGCCTCGGCGAGTGTGTCGGCGTAGTCGGCGCCGGTCTCGTCCATCGCCGACAGGATGAAGTTGGTGGTGCCGTTGACGATTCCGGCCACGCGCTCGACGGTGTCGCCGGCGAGCGATTGCATCAGCGGACGGATGACCGGGATGGCGCCGGCGACCGCGGCCTCGAAGTACAGGTCGACCTTCGCCTCGGCAGCTGCGCTCGCGAGTTCACCGGTGTACTCGGCCAGCAGCGCCTTGTTGGCGGTGACGACCGACTTGCCGCTCTCGAGCGCGGTGCGGATCAAGGAACGGGCCGGGTCGATGCCGCCCATGAGTTCGACGACGATGTCGACGTCGTCGCGGGCAATCAGCGACGCGGGATCGTCGGTCAGCAGTTCCTGGCCGATCTGGCGCGGCCGGTTGAGATCGCGCACCGCGACGCCCCGGATCTCCACCGGTGCGCCCACACGCGCTCGCAGGTCGTCGGCGTTGTCGGTGATGATGCGCACCACCTCGGCACCGACGTTGCCCATCCCGAGTACCGCCACCCCGATGGGTCGCACGGCTTTCACCTCGCTTGTGTCGCTTGCGTTCTGGACAGATCCGGTCACGAGCCCACCTCCAGGCTGAGGAAGTCGTCGATGGTCTCGCGCCGCAGCATGAGGCGTGCCGCCCCATCGGCCACGGCCACGACCGGCGGCCGCATGGTCATGTTGTACCGACTCGACATCGAGTAGCAGTAGGCGCCGGTGGCGGCGACCGCGATCAGGTCACCGGGACCCAGGTCCTCGGGCAGCCAGCAGTCCTTGATCACGATGTCACCGCTCTCGCAGTGCTTCCCGACGACGCGGCAGACGACCGCACGTGCGTCGGACACCCGCGAGACCAGCCGGACGTCGTATTCGGCCTGGTAGAGCACCGTGCGGATGTTGTCGCTCATCCCGCCGTCCACGGAGATGTAGCGGCGGGTGGCACCACCGCCGAGCGCCACGTCCTTGACGGTGCCCACGCGATAGAGGGTGATGGTGCCGGGGCCGGCGATCGCGCGGCCGGGCTCGACGGCGATGATCGGCATCGGCAGGCCCACGGCGGCGGATTCGCGGCGGACGATGTCGGCGAGGGTCTCGGCTACCTTGCCCACCGGCAGCGGCCGCTCCTCCTCGAGGTACGAGATACCCAGTCCCCCACCGAGATCCACGATCGACATCTGCGAGGTCTTCTCGACGCCGAACTCGTCGACGACGTCGTGGAGCAGCCCGAGGACACGGTGGGCGGCCAACTCGAAACCGTCCATGTCGAAGATCTGCGAACCGATGTGGCTGTGCAGACCGACGAGGCGGAGGTTGTCGGTCGCGAAGACCCGGCGGATCGCCTCCATCGCGACACCGCCGGCGAGGGCGAAGCCGAACTTCTGGTCCTCGTGGGCGGTCGAGATGAACTCGTGGGTGTGCGCCTCCACGCCGACGGTGACCCGGACGAGCACGTCGGTGACGACGCCCCGCTCACCGGAGATCGCGTCGAGCCGGTCGATCTCGATCATGGAGTCGAGGACCACGTGCCCGATGCCGGCGTCGACCGCCGCGGCCAGTTCCTCGGGGCTCTTGTTGTTGCCGTGCAACGCGATTCGTGCCGCGGGGAAGCCGGCGCGCAGCGCGATGGCGAGTTCGCCGCCGCTGCACACGTCGAGGGAGAGCCCCTCTTCGTTCACCCAGCGCGCGACCTCGCTGCACAGGAAGGCCTTCGACGCGTAGTGCACCCGGCCGTAGGGGCCGAACGCCGCCATCATGTCGCGGCAACGGGACCGGAAATCGGCTTCGTCGACGATGAACGCCGGGGTGCCGAACTCGGCGGCCAGCTCGTTCACCGGCACTCCGGCGATACGCAGCTCACCCGACTCGTCGCGGGCGGCGTTGCGCGGCCACACCTGGGGCGGCAGGGCGGCGAGGACGGCCGGGTCGTTCGGGCGCTGCGCGAGGTGCGGCGCGGCCAGCAGTTCGGCGTGCCGCGGGCCGGCCGGGTGCGCGCTCACATCTGCTCCGGAGCGCTGACGCCGACCAGTCCGAGGCCGTTCGCCAAGACCTGGCGGGTGGCCTCGCACAGGGCGAGCCGGGCGCGGTGGATGTCGGCCACCTCTTCGTCGCCCTGGGGCAGGACACGGCACTTGGCGTAGAAGCGGTGGTACGTGCCGGCGAGGACCTCGAGGTAGCGGCAGACGCGGTGCGGCTCGCGCAGGGTGGCGGCGGTGGCGACGACCTCGTCGAAATCGCCGATCGTGCGGATCAATTCGCCCTCGGCCGGGTCGTCGAGCAGGTCGAGGTGATCGAGCGAGGACACCACCCCCAGGTCGGCGGCATTGCGCGCGAGCGCCGACATCCGGGCGTGCGCGTACTGCACGTAGTAGACCGGGTTGTCGTTGGACTGCTTGGTGAGCAGGTCCAGGTCGATGTCGATGTTCACGTCCACCGACGAGCGGATCAGCGAGTACCGCGCGCCGTCGACACCCACGGCGTCGACGAGGTCGTCGAGGGTGATGACCGTGCCCGCGCGCTTCGACATGCGTACCGGCTTGCCGTCCTTGACCAGGTTCACCATCTGACCGATGAGGACCTCGACGGTGGCCGGGTCGTCGCCGAGCGCGGCCGCGGCGGCCTTGAGCCGGCTGATGTACCCGTGGTGGTCGGCACCGAGCATGTAGATGCACAGGTTGAAGCCGCGGTTGCGCTTGTCGCGGTAGTAGGCGATGTCGCCGGCGATGTAGGCGGCGTTGCCGTCGCTCTTGATGACGACGCGGTCCTTGTCGTCGCCGAAGTCGGTGGACTTCAGCCACCACGCACCGTCGTTCTCGTACAGGTTGCCGTTGCCCTTGAGCTGCTCGATGCACTCGTCGACGAGGCCCGTCGCGAACATCTTGTCCTCGTGGGTGTAGACGTCGAAGTCGGTGCCGAAGTCGTGCAGGCTCTCCTTGATGTGGGCGAACATCAGGTCCACGCCGACGGCGCGGAAGGTCTCGACCCGGTCGGCCTCGGGCTGCGACAGCACGTCGGGCACCTTACCGACGACCTGAGCGGCGATGTCGCCGATGTAGTCGCCGGCGTAGCCGTCCTCCGGGGTCGGGTTGCCCAGTGCCGCGGCCTCCAGGGACCGTGCGAAGCGGTCGATCTGGGCGCCGTGGTCGTTGAAGTAGTACTCGCGGGTCACGTCGGCGCCGCGAGCGGCCAGAACACGGCCGAGCGCGTCACCGACGGCGGCCCAGCGGGTGCCGCCGAGGTGGATCGGTCCGGTCGGGTTGGCCGAGACGAACTCCAGGTTGATGATCGAGCCGGCCAGCTCCTTGCCGCGGCCGTAGCTCTCGCCCTGCTCCAGCACGGTCTTCACGACGGTGTTCTGGGCGGCCGCACCGAGCCAGATGTTGACGAAACCGGGACCGGCGATCTCCGACTTCGCGATGCCCTCGGCGCCGGCGAACGCCTCGGCGAGCCACCCGGCCAGCTCACGGGGCGCCACACCGAGTCGCTTGCCGAGCTGCAGGGCGATGTTGGTGGAGTAATCGCCGTGGTCAGCGTGACGGGGGCGCTCGACGACGATGGAGTCGGGCACCAGGTTCTCGTCCAGTCCGCGGTCACGGACCACGGTCAGGGTCACGGCGCGCAGCAGCGCGGCCAGGTCGGCGGGAGTCACGGGACACCATCCTATTGGCCGAGGGCTGCTCATCGATAATCGCACCCTCCCAGAGCGGGTGTAGTCCACCAGTAGACTCGTGTGCGCCGAGCGCGCGTCGGGGTACGACCGCCCGTGCGCACGGCGACCCCCGTCGTACGAGGAAAGAAGTCAATGGCGCGCAAACCAGGGGCCAACGTCCCCAAGGCTCGTAAGAAGTCCGGGTCCGTACCCACTGCGACCGGCCGGCAGGTCGACTGGATGCTCATCGGCGCGGTCGTCGTGGTCATCGGCCTCGTCGCCGGACTCGCGATCTACCTTCTCCCGAAACTCAACGAGAAGCGCGCCAACGAGAAGGACGACGTCGCGGTCCAGTCGGCCGAGGGGTTCGTCCCGTCGCCGCAGACCCCGGACCCGTCGCAGGGCATCGACGGCGTGACGAAGATCTACTACGAGGCCGGCAAGCACGTGAACGCGTCGCAGCGCGTCGCCTACGACCAGTCGCCGCCGTTCGGCGGTCCGCACGACGAGATCTGGGCGACCTGTACCGGTGTCGTCTACCCGAACCCGCTGCGGTCGGAGAACGCCGTCCACGCCCTCGAGCACGGCGCGGTCTGGATCACCTACAACCCCGACACCGCTTCGCCCGAAGACGTCGACTACCTCAAGCGGCTCGTGCGCGGCGAGCAGTATCTCTTCCTGTCGCCGTACCCCGGCCTGGACAAGCCCATCTCGCTGCAGAGCTGGGGCCACCAGCTGAAGCTGGACTCGGCGAACGATCCGCGGGTCGACCAGTTCATCACCGCGCTGCGCCGCAACATGATGCCCGGCGTCTACCCGGAGAACCCGCAGACCGCGGCCTACCCCGAGACCCAGGCCACCTGTACCGCCATACCGGGCTTCGACCCGTCGAATCCCCCGCCGGCCGACGAGGGTGAGCCCGGCCCCGACGCCGTGCCCATGGGTGGCGGCGGCAACAACCCGATGCCCGCTGGCTGATCAGGCGAGGAACGAACATGAGCGAGACACCTGAGAGCACGACGACACCCGCGGGTACCGAGACCGCCCCGTCTCGTCGGAGCCCTGCCCTTCTCGCACTCGCCGCGGTGGCGGTGCTCCTGGTCGGCGTCGGCCTCGGCCTGCTGATCCAGGCGAGCCTGGCCGACGACTCCTCCGGCGAGGACTCCCCCGCGGCGAACTCGGCCGCGGTCGGCTTCGCGCAGGACATGACGCGTCACCACGAGCAGGGCGTCGAGATGGCCGCGATCGAACTCGAGCACGGCACCGATCCCCAGGTCCGCAGCATGGCCTTCGACATCCTCACCGCGCAGAGCAACGAGATCGGCCAGATGCAGTCGTGGCTGACCCGGTGGGGCCAGCCCGTCACCAACCCCGGCGAGACGATGGGCTGGATGGGCCATGGATCGTCGACGGAGGCGACCGGTGACGATCACGGGGACATGGATCACGGCGACATGGACCACGGAGATCACGGGGCCACTCCGGCCGCCGACGTCGAGCAGCCGGCCATGCCGGGCATGGCGACGTCGGCCGAGATGGAGCGGTTCCGCGCGATGCGCGGACCGGAGGTCGACACGACCTTCCTGCAGCTGATGTTGCGCCACCACGAGGGCGGGCTCCACATGATGGAGTACGCCGCGAACCCCGACAACGTCTCGCAGCCCTACGTCCGCGACCTCGCCTCGGCGATGAAACGCACCCAGGACAAGGAGATCGGGATCATCACGGCGATGCTGGAGGAGCGCAACGCCCAGCCGCTGCCGATGAACTGACGCTGAAGCAGCAAACCCACCACTAATGCGTAAACCGACCACCGGTGAAGGTGGTGGGTTTACGCAAAAGTGGTGGGTTTGTGCGGTTGTGGTGCCCCCGGCAGGATTCGAACCTGCGGCCTTCTGCTCCGGAGGCAGACGCTCTATCCCCTGAGCTACGGGGGCTCATCGGGCGGAACCCAGACTAGCGCACGCTCACCGGCACAGCACAATCGGGCTGCTCACGACACGCCGAGAGGACTCTGCACCCGCAGCGTCGACCCGTGTTCGCCCCGGAGGACGTGCAGCTGGGCCGGAATCCGGGCCCGCAACTCGTCGACGTGGCTGACGACACCGACGACGCGACCACCGGAGCGGAGATCGTCGAGTACGCCCATGACGAGGTCGAGGGCTTCGGGGTCGAGGGTGCCGAAACCCTCGTCGATGAAGATCGTGTCGAGGACGCGACCGCCGGATTCGGCCGAGACGACGTCGGCCAGGCCCAGCGCGAGGGCCAGAGAGGCGAAGAAGGTCTCCCCACCCGACAGCGTCGTGGTGGCGCGCAGCACGCCGGTGTACTCATCACGGACCTCGATGCCCAGGCCGCCGCGGCGACCGCGTACGCCGGCGGCGTCGGAATGGACGAATTCGTAACGACCCGAGGACATCTCGCGAAGACGCCCGGATGCGGCGACGAGTACCTCGTCGAGCCGGGCGGCAAGTACGTACGACCGCAGCGACATGCGGCGCGAGTTCTGCCCGCGCCCGCTCACGAGCTCCGCGAGACCTTGCAGTTCGTCGTGCCGCGCCTTCAGCGGCGCCAGCGCGTCGAGGGCCGCCCAGAAACCGGAGACATACTCCTCGAGGTCGGTACGGCGTTGTGCCGCCACTGCATTGACACGGGCGGCATCGTCACGCCGGGCCCGTGCGGCCACCAGATCCGCCGTCAGACCCGCGACATCGATCTCGGGCGCCTCGAGCGCCGCGCACACGTCGGGGTCGGCGAGGGTCTCCTCGGCGCCGGCACGTATCGCCGCCGCCTCTTCGAGAAGCTTCTCCCACTGTCTCAGCTGCCCCTGCGACGCGGCGGACGACCGGACCTCGTCCGCGCCGGTGAATCCGGCGTCGACGCACGCTGCGTTGAGCCGCCCGGCGATCTCCGCCTGCCGTCGGCGGGTCCGGTCGAGTTCACGCAGGGCTTCGCGGAGAGTCCGTGTGCGACGGCAGAGATCGGCGAGTTCACGACGCCGCTCGGCGATCCCCATCCGTCCGCCCGTCGCCTCGTGGACCTCGGCGTCGAGAGCGCTCAGGTTCTCACGCAGGGCGGTGAGACGTTCGCCGCGTCCGGCCTGCGCGGTCTCGTGATCGGCCAGGGTCCGGCGCCGGTCGGCGATCTCGGCGTCGATGCGCTCGACCGCGTCCTGCAGCGACGGTGTGCGTGCGGCCGCCCGTTCGGCTGCCGCTAGATCGGCGACCAGGCGGTCGTGACCGGCCTGGATGGCGGCGCGGTCGGCGCCGGCGATGACGGCATCGAGATTTGCCCGACGCTCCTGCAGTGCGGCAACCGCGGTCTCGGCGATCGCCTTGATCGCGCTCGCACGTTCTTCGGCGGCCGCGGCCTCCTTCTCCTCGGCCTCGCCCACCGAGCTACCGGCGTCGCCGGTGGCCGGCGCGGGATGCTCGACCGAGCCACAGACCACGCACGGTTCCCCGTCGACGAGGGCTCCGGCGAGTTCGACGGCCATGCCGGTGAGGCGTCGTTCACGCAGATCGAGCTGGTGTTCCCGTATGGCAGAGTGCTTCTCCCGCGCGTCGAGAAGATCCCGTTCCGCGTCGGCGAGCTGCGCGAGCACGCCGTCGCGATCGGTGAAGGCCTGGAGGACGCGGCGGGCATGGTCGCGTTCGGCACGCAGCTTGGGGTGCCTGGACACGCAGTTCGTCCGCCGCCCGGAGTGCGGCGACCGCCTCCTCGCGGCGAGCGGGCGCCGCCTCGAGCCGCATCCGGGTGTCCGCGGCCTGCTGTTCGGCGGCAGCGGCCGTCTTCTCGAGTCCGTCGATGTCGGCGACGAGCCGGGGACGGTCGGCGACACGCCTCGCCAGCGGTTCCCAGCGGCCCGACTCCTCGGTCCACCGGTCGACGGCCGCGACGAGAGCGGCATCGTCGCAGTCGGATTCGCACAGGGTCGCACCCTCGGCGAGTTCGGTGAGCGCCTTGCGCGCGCGATCGGCGGCGTCGGCGGCCGCCATGAGTTCGGCGTCCACCCGCTCGTGATCATCGGCGAGCGGCACGATGGGCGCGGCACGCAGGGCGAGGCGGCGTGACCGCTCGGCCGCCGCGAGCGTCGCCTCGCCCTCGATGAGCCGGGCGAGCCGTTCGCGGGCCTGCAGCCCGCGGCGACGCAGATCGTCCACGCGCCTGCCGTGTTCGTACGCGGCTTCGGCCTGTTCGACGGCATCCTGCGCGGCGGTCGACTCCGCCAGCGCGGACTCGGCGGCCTGCCGGGCCGCGTCGAGACATCCCTGGGCCCAGTCGAAGTCGGGTTCGGCAGGCGCCTGGGTGCCGCTGATCGCGACGATCTGCCCGGCGATGCGGTCCAGGGTGCCGGTCTGCTGGGCCAGCTTGGACGCACTCTCGCGGGCGCGATCGCGGAGCCATTCCTCGAGGTCGCCGAAACGCTCGGTGTCGAAGAGTCGCTCCAGCAGTTCCTCCCGCTCGTCGGAGTGCGCGCGGAGGAAGCGGGCGAAGTCGCCCTGCGGCAACAGGACCACCTGGAAGAACTGCTCGGCGCTCATGCCGAGCAGGCGGACGACCGCCTCGCCGATCTCGGGGATACGGGTGAGGTCCGGCCCCGACCCGTCCACCCCAGACCAGCGACGCGCACGCGTTGATCTTCCGCTTGCCGTCGCCGCGCTTTTTCGGTCGCTCGTGTTCTGGAGATCGGGTGATGCGCAGCCGGCGGGAACCGACGGTGGCCTCGAGCTCGACCTCCGGAATCGTCTCTGGCGCAGCGTGATCCGAGTGGAGTCGGCGGTTGGTGTCCCGGGCGCCGGGGACCCGGCCGAACAGCGCGAACGCCACCGCGTCCAACACGGTGGTCTTGCCTGCCCCCGTCTGGCCGTGCAACAGGAACAGGCCGTCCGCCCCCAACTCGTCGAAATCGACGGTGACCTCGTCGGCGAACGGGCCGAACGCGCGAATCCGGATGTGGTGCAGTCTCATGTGATGTCAGCGCTCACGCGGTCTCGGCGACGAACGCGTCGAGGGCGAACAGCGCGAGCTCGCCGTCGGCACCGGCGTCGGCCTCCGGCTCGCCGACGACGGCGCGCAGTGCGCGTTCGACGAGCACCCGCTCCCCCTTGGTCGGGGTGTCGCGGACGTCCTCGATGAAGGAGTTGATGATCTCGGCGTCGCTCCGGCCGCGGACCCGCGAGCGGTAGTCGACCCCTGAACCGGTGTGCGGACGGTCCCACTGCACGTGCACCGCGTGCGGGAACCGCTCCCGCAGACGACGCATGGCGTCGAGCGGGCGAACCGCGTCGGTGAGGGTCACCTCGACGTAGTGGCCCTCGGCGCCGGCGAACTGCTGGGAGGTCAGCAGCTCCGCGAGAGTCCCTCGCAGAGAACTCAACTCGCGTACGACCGGCAGTTCGTGCTTGCGGATCTCACCGACCCCGTCGGCATCGAGATCGACGACCCACACCGCTTTGCGATGTGTGCGTTCACCGAAGGAGTACGGGAGCAACGAACCGCTGTAGCGGACGGTGTCGGTGACGCGCTGAGGTGAGTGCAGATGTCCGAGGGCGACGTAGTCGGCTCCGGAGAAGGTCTCGGCGGGCACGGTTTCCACTCCCCCGACGCTGATCGACCGCTCGGACCCGGACGCGGCGGCCCCGCTCACGAAGGCATGGGCGACGACGACCGATCGGGCCTCACGGGTCGCGAGATCGGCGCGGATGCGCGACATCGCGGCGTCGAGGACCGCGGTGTGGCCGCACACCTCCTCGACGCCGAGATGGCGTCGGGCGGTGTCGGGTTCGAGGTAGGGGATGCCGTACACCGCGACCTCGCCGTCCTCATCGGACAGGACGATCGGTTCGGCGATCGCCTCGATCGAGGTCCGCAGGTGCAGTCCACCTGCGGCGGCGAACGCCGAGCCCGCACCGAGGCGAGTGGGTGAGTCGTGGTTGCCCGACGTGACGATGATCTGGGCGCCGGCGGCCGCGATCTCGGCCAGGCCGTCGTCGTAGATACGTACCGCGTCCGCCGAGGGCACCGAGCGGTCGTAGACGTCGCCGGCGACGATCACGGCGTCGGCGGATTCGGCGGCGACCAGCTCGGCGAGGTGGCTCAGCGCCCGGCGCTGGTCGGCGAGCAGGTCGACACCGTGGAACGTCCGGCCCAGATGCCAGTCGGAGGTGTGCACGATCCGCATGGTGACAAACCATACGGTCGGGTCCCGACAGATCGTGGGACGCGCGCTCAGGCCCCGGTCATCGGGGCATTGTGAGTCGCGCTACCCGCCGCGGCATCCACGGGCCCGCCGGGTGCGGCCGCGGCCGTCGGCATCTGGTGGGCCGGTCGCACGAAGAAGAACGTCGCCACGACGCCGACCAGCAACGCGGCCGCGGGCAGGAACAGGGACTGCCCCATCGCGGCGGCAAAGCCATCGCGGAGGAACACCGGCAACTGGTTCGCGCCGCTGGCGTCCTGTGCGGCGCCGGCATCGATCCCGGGCAGCTCGGCCGCGAGACGGGACTGCAGGAGCGCCCCGATCATCGCCGAGCCCAGCACCGAACCGATCACGCGCAGGGTGTTGTACACACCGGCACCCGCACCGGCCTGATGCCACGGGAGATTGCGGGTCGCGGTGGCCGCCAACGGAGCCCAGATACCGGCCGAGGCGACGCCCATCAGGCACAGGGGCAGGATGATCATCCAGACCGGGGTGTCCGGCCGCGCCACCACACCCAGCCAGCCGACGGCGATCGCGTTGAGCAACAGCGCGGTGGACACGATGACCCGCGGGTGCACACGGTCGACCACGCGACCGACGATCGGCGCGAGGATGCCCGTCAGGACCGCCATCGGCACCAGCACGACCGCCGACTGGGTCGGCGTCATCCCGCCGACGAGCTGCAGGAAGAACGTCAGCGGGATCATCATGGCCGACACCGCGAATCCCATCGAGGAGATGCCCACGGTGGCCAGCGCGAAGTTCCGATCCCGGAACAGCGAGAGCGGGAGCAGCGGCTCGGTGCGGATGCGCGACTGCCACCAGACGAAGACGCCGAGGAAGAGCAGCCCGCCGACGATCAAAGCCCAGACCCACGCGGCCCAGTCGAAGGTCTCGCCCTCCTGGATGCCGAACACGAGCGCAGTGAGGCCGACGGCGGACAGGCCCACGCCGAGCCAGTCGAACTGGTGGTCGTTGGTCTCGACCTGCGGGACCAGGACCGCGGCCAACACGAGTCCGGCGATGCCGACGGGCACGTTGATGAAGAAGATCCACTCCCAGCCGAACGCGTCGGTGAGGACGCCACCGAGCAGCGGGCCCACCAGGGTCGCGACGCCGGCGACCGTGCCCCAGACCCCCATGGCCGCGCCGCGCCTCTCCGGCGGGAAGATGCGGGTGATCAGCGACATCGTCTGCGGGGTGATGAGCGCGGCGCCGACGCCCTGCAGGGCACGCGCGGCGATGAGCTCACCGATCGAATCCGACAATCCGCACCACACGCTGGCGATCGTGAAGACGATCAGGCCGATCTGGTACATCGACTTGGGTCCGTATTTGTCGCCGAGGCGCCCGGTGATGAGCAGCGGCACCGCGTACGTCAGCAGGTAGGCGCTGGTGACCCACACGACGCCGTTGACGTCGGTGTTGAGATCGGCCTGGATACGCGGCTGCGCGACCGCCACGATCGTCATGTCGACCAGGATCATGAAGAAGCCCACGCACAGCGCCATCAGCGCGGCCCAGGGCCTCGTCGTCACCTCGGAGCCGGTGACCCCGGTGTCGGGGGTGGAACGGGTCATCTCTACTCGACCTTCTGTGCGAGGTGTTCGGCGCCTGCGCCGGGATTCGGTGCCGGGGAGGACTCCGGCTGGGTCAGAACGCGATACGGCGAATGCGGATCGTCGAGCCATTCGATGCGGTGTGTGCGGAGCCGGTCGACGAGGTCGTCGAGCCAGGCGATCTGGGCCGTGAGTGTGGCGATCCGGCATCCCCCGTCGAGGAAGAACATCTCCGGTTTCCCGCGGGACCGGAACTCCTCGACGGCGGCCTCGACGTCGGCGAGGTCCGCCCGCATGGTCGCGACCCGCCGTTCGAGGAGTTCGATGACACGACCCCTGGGCAGACCGTGCGCCTCGGACAGGGCGAGGTAGAGCTCGGGGTATTCCTCAGGTCGCGTCTCGAGGATGCGTTCGAGGTTCTCGGTCAGAGCCTCCCGGCCCGGGCCGGTGATCGCGTACACGGTCCGTTCGGGCCGATTGCCCTCGCGACGGACCTCGTGGACCTCGATCAATCCGTTCTCCGACAGCCGGTCCACCGCGTGGTACAGGGTGCCGGCGCGGAACTTCGCCAACCGGTCCTCGCGACGCGCGACGGTCGTCTGAACCATCTCGTACGGGTGCATCGGACGCTCGAGGAGAAGGCCGAGCACCAGGATCGCCACCGGTCCGAGCGGTGCGGAACACGCCATGCGCGACCCCCTTGGTCCGGGCGGCCTGCGGGACCGCTGATCGGCGTCGAATATTCCAGTCGGAATATACGCACGTGTGCGGTTGCTGCCAAGTGTCGCCGGCCATCATTACTGTGGACGGCATGACTCACGCGCCGGAGGAATCCACCCCAGAGCGACCCCACCGGGACGACCGATTCCGGGGAGCAGGGCAGCTATGTGATGTCCGGCCAGGAGTTCGTGCGGGACACCAAGTACATCGAGACCCGCATCACCGCCGACGGCCGGGACGGCTACCCCGTCGAGGCCGGGCGGTATCGTCTCGTCGCCGCACGCGCCTGCCCGTGGGCCAACCGGACGCTCATCGTCCGCCGGCTCCTCGGGCTCGAGGACGCCATCTCACTCGGACTGTGCGGACCCACCCACGACAAGAACTCGTGGACCTTCGACCTCGACCCAGGCGGCCTCGACCCCGTCCTGCAGATCCCGCGCCTCAAGGACGCCTACGAGAAGCGGATCCCGGGTTACCCCAAGGGGATCACCGTGCCGGCGATCGTCGACGTCCCCACCGGCGAGGTCGTCACCAACGACTTCCCCCAGATCACCATCGACTTCTCCCTGGAGTGGACCGCGTTCCACCGCGACGGCGCGCCCGAGCTCTACCCCGAACGCCTGCGCGACGAGATCGACGAGGTGAGCCACGGGATCTACACCGAGGTCAACAACGGCGTCTACCGGTGCGGGTTCGCCGGCAGCCAGGAGGCCTACGAGGCCGCCTACGACCGCCTGTTCACCAAGCTCGACGAGCTGTCCGAGCGGCTGTCGACGCAGCGATACCTGGTCGGCGACACCATCACGGAGGCCGACGTCCGACTGTTCACGACCCTGGCCCGCTTCGACCCCGTCTACCACGGGCATTTCAAGTGCAATCGCAGCAAGCTGAGCGAGATGCCGGTGCTGTGGGCCTACGCCCGCGACCTGTTCCAGACCCCCGGCTTCGGCGACACCACCGATTTCACCCAGATCAAGCAGCACTACTACATCGTGCACACCGATGTGAACCCCACGCAGATCGTGCCCAAGGGCCCCGACCTGCGGGGTTGGCTGACTCCGCATCACCGCGAGGAACTCGGCGGGCGTCCCTTCGGCGACGGCACGCCGCCCGGCCCCCCACGGCCCGACGAGGTCGTCCCCGAGGAGAATTGGGTACCGAAGTCATGACGGACACCACTCGCAACCCCCCCGGCAAGGCCGTCGAGGTCACCGGCGGCATCCTCGACCGTGCTCAGCGCCTGCAGGGCCCCGCGGTCAAGAAATACGTCGACTCCCTGCGCCGCAAATACCCCGACGACTCCCCCGCCCAGATCATCGAGCGACTCGAGAAGCGCTACCTGAACGCGGTCACCGGTTCGGGAAGCGCCGTCGGCGCGGCAGCGGCCGTCCCCGGGGTCGGGACGATGACGGCCTTCGGCGCGATGACCGGCGACACCGCCTTCTTCCTCGAGGCCTCCGCGCTGCTCGCCCTGTCGATCGCCGAGGTCCACGGCATCGGCGTCCACGAGACCGATCGACGCAAGTCACTCGTCCTGGCCGTCGCGCTCGGTGAAGAAGGCGTGCTCGCCCTCGGCCGGGTCGTCGGTACGCGCGGCGGCCCCCTGCGCCGGCTCGGCGGTGCCGCCCTGCCGTCGGGCGCGATCACCAAACTCAACAAGACCCTGGTCAACAAGCTCGTGCGCAAGTACGCGATCCGGCGCGCGCCGTTGATCTTCGGCAAGCTGATGCCGGCCGGCATCGGTGCGGTGATCGGCGGTGCGGGTAGCCGCGCACTGGGTCGCAAGGTGGTCCACAACGCGCGTGAGGCATTCGGCCCCGCACCTTCCTTCTGGGTTCTCGACGCCGAGGTGGTGGACGAGACGAGCCCGCTGCCGCCCGGCTCCAGGTGATCCCGGAACCCACCGCGCCTCCCGCCACCGGGGGCACCCCCACCACCTCACCGGGCTGGATCCGGAAGCTGCTCGGCGAGGCGTGGCGTTACCGCCGCATCGTCATCGTGACCCTGACCGTCACCATGATCGCGGTGGGCGTCGACGTCGTGATGCCCCTGCTTGCCAAGGGCGCGATCGACCGGGCCACCGGCGTGATCGACGACGACCTCGCCCTGTCCACCATCATCACGGGCCTGGTCGTCCTCGCGTTCGTGCGTTACGCCTGTCACTTCGGACGGCGCGTGTTCGCGGGCCGCCTCGCGGTCAACGTGCAGAACAACCTGCGCCGGCGCCTGCTCGACACCCTGCTGCACCTCGACGGCCGCAGTCAGCACCAGATCCGGACGGGGCAGATCGTCTCCCGCTCCATCTCCGACATCCAGGTGGTCCAGGGCTTGCTGGCGATGGCACCGCTCTCGTTGGGTGCCGCGGTGCAGATGGTCGTCGCGCTCGGAGTCATGGCCTACCTCTCCCCACTGCTCACCGCCGTCGCACTGGTGATCGCGCCGCTGATCGCCCTGGAGGTCTTCCGTACCCGCCGAAAGCTTTTCGCGGCGACGTGGTCCGCGCAGCAGGCCGCGGCCGATGTGGCCCAGCACGTGGAGGAGACCGTCACCGGCGTCCGCGTCGTCAAGGGCTTCGGCCAGGAGGACCGCGCCGTCGACGGACTGGTGACGCGCTGCCGCACCTTGTTCGCCCGGCGCCTGCGCGCGGCCCGGATCAACGCCCGTTTCGCCCCCACCCTGAGCGCCATCCCCCAGCTCGGCATGGTCGGCGTGATCGTCGTGGGCGGTTATCTGACGTTGACGGACACGATCACCGCCGGGACGTTCCTCGCGTTCACCACCTACGTCACCGCGATGACCGGCATCGCCCGCCTGCTCACCAATCTCATCGTCAACGCCCATCTCGCTCGTGCCGCGGTGGAACGCGTCTACGACGTCATCGATCACCCGCGCGATCCCGGCGAGACCGCCACCGGCACGCTGCCCGACGGCCCGCTCGGCGTCGAACTGGAGAATGTCTCCTTCGCCCACCACACCCACGACGCCGACGATCCGCCCGCCGTGCTGACCGGGATCGACCTGCGGATCGAACCCGGCGAGTGCGTGGCGATCGTCGGACCACCCGGCTCGGGAAAGTCGACCATCGCCGATCTGGTCAGCCGCTTCGAGCGACCCGACGCCGGCACGATCTCCCTCGTCGGCGCCGACGGCCCGCACCCGGTGGACTCGCTGTCGCCGACCGCGCTACACGAAGCCGTCGCCGCCGTCTTCGACGAGCCGTTCCTCTTCTCCGACACCATCACCGCGAACATCGCCATGGGACCGGGCGCCACCGCCGACCCCGCCTCCCTCGCCGACCGGGTGCGGGCGGCCGCGGCGGCGGCCGAGGCCACCGAGTTCATCGAGGCGCTCCCCGACGGCTACGACACCGTCGTCGGCGAACGCGGTCTGACCCTCTCGGGCGGACAGCGCCAGCGGATCGCACTGGCCCGCGCACTCTTCGCCGACCCGCGCGTCCTGGTGCTCGACGACGCGACATCGGCGGTCGACGCGACCACCGAGGCCCGGATCCTCGGCCGGCTGCGCGATCAGAAACGAACCATGCTGGTCCTCGCCCACCGGCGGTCGACACTCGTCCTCGCCGACCGGGTCGCCGTGCTCGACGACGGCCGGATCACCGCGATCGGCACCACCGCCGAGCTCGAGGCGTCCTCGGCGCGGTTCCGCGCGCTGATGACCAACGCCGTCGGCGACCCACACGACGCCGGGGCCACCCCCGCAGGCGCGAGCATCTCCGACGACACCATCGAAGACCTCTGGCCCACAACGCTTCTCCTGAAGGATCAGGCATACACCCGGACCGGCACGCCGGTCGGCGCCGGCACGCGGACCGGGCAACGGGGCGGGGGCGTCGCCAGTGCGCTGGGGTCGATGCCGGCCACCCCCGAACTCCAGGCGAGGGTCGACGCGCTCCCGCCGGCCGTCGAGGACCCCGACGTGGACGTCACCGACGCCCGCCGCGAGAACCCGCGCTTCACTCTCCGCGGACTTCTGAGACCGGTCCGCTGGCTACTCGCATTCGCACTTCTGGCCATCGCCGTCGACACCCTCGTCGGCCTGGCGTTCCCCAGCATCGCCCGCGCTGTCATCGATGCGGCCGGCGACCACGATCAGCGCACCCTGTGGTGGGCGGCGATCGGCGGTGTGGCACTCGTCGGCGTCGGGTGGGTCGCCGCGTCCCTGCTGACGATGACCTCCACCCGAGCGGGTGAACGCGTGCTGTTCGGACTGCGCATCCGCAGCTACGCCCACATCCAGCGCCTCGGTCTGGACTACTACGAGCGCGAACTGTCGGGTCGCATCATGACGCGGATGACCACCGACATCGACGCACTGTCGACCTTCCTGCAGACCGGTCTGACGTCGGCGATCGTCGCGCTCCTGACCCTGGTCGGCGTCACGGTCGCGTTGCTGGTCACCGGGCCGTTGCTCGCGCTGCTGGTGCTTCCGGTCTTCCCGCTGCTCGTCGTCGCCACGGTCGTCTTCCGGCGCGTCGCGAGCGCCGCCTACACGCGATCCCGCGAACTGATCAGCACGGTGAACGCCGACTTCCAGGAGAACATCGCCGGGATCAAGACCACCCAGACCTACCTGCGCACCGACGACGCCCAGAAGCGTTTCGGAGAGCGTTCGGCGGCGTGGGTCGCGGCCCGGATGGTCTCGCAGCGGGCGATCGCCTCGTATTTCCCGCTCATCATGCTGATGTCGGACGTCGCCACCGCGATCGCACTCGGCGTCGGAGCCGGCCAGGTGGCGGACGGCTCGCTCACCGCGGGCACCCTGGTGGCCTTCGTCCTGTATCTCACGATGCTGTTCGGCCCCGTCCAGCAGCTCTCGCAGGTCTTCGACGGCTACCAGCAGGCGGCAGTCGGCCTGCGGCGCATCGGCGACCTGCTGCGGACCCCGAGCTCGCTGCGGGTCAACCCGGACGCCACGGCCCCGCCGGCCACCGGCTTCGACGGCGAGGTCGATTTCGACGGGGTTGGCTTCCGCTATCAGGGCGCGGAGTCTGACGCCCTGAACGACGTCGACCTGCACATCCCCGCCGGGTCCTCGCTCGCCCTCGTCGGCCGGACCGGCGCGGGCAAGTCGACGATCGTGAAACTCCTGGCCCGCTTCTACGACCCGACGACCGGACGCGTCCTCGTGGACGGGACCGACATCGGCGACCTCGTGCTGTCCGGATACCGCAGCCGTCTCGGGCTGGTCCCGCAGGAACCGCACCTCTTCACCGGGACCGTCGCGGACAACATCGCTTACGGTCGGCCGGATGCCGATCGCGCCGCGATCGTCGACGCCGCCGCCGCGGTGGGCGCCCTACCGATGATCGCGGCCCTGCCGGGCCGCATGAACCATCCCATCGGCGAGCGCGGCCAGGGCCTCAGCTCCGGTCAGCGGCAGCTGATCGCCCTGGCCCGCGCCGAACTCGTCGACCCCGACCTCCTGCTGCTCGACGAGGCGACCGCCACGCTCGACCAGGCCACCGAGGCGCAGGTCCTGGCCGCCGGACGGGCGATGACGCGGCGCCGGACCTCCGTCATCGTCGCGCACCGGCTGGCCACCGCGGCCCGCGCCGACATGATCGCCGTGGTCGACGGCGGGCGAATCGTCGAACTCGGAACACACGACGAACTCCTGGCGTTGCACAGTTTGTATCGCGGCTTCTGGGAGGCCGGTGTAGATCCTGACGAGGCCGCGGTGACGGAGCCCGGTGAAACGGTGCCCGCCGCGCGCACGCACGCGGTGGACGCCGACCCGCATGCGGGCTCGAGACAGGACGCTCGACGTGGCGCGTCCGCAACCGACAACCAGACCATCCGCGCCGGATCACCCGAGATGACGATCTGACTCTGTGGTAGCAGGTCGGTGGGTGTGACGCACCAGACGACGCGTAGCATCGGCAGATGGTTCACCGATAGTCTCCACAAGGGACTACCAGCGTGGCAGAGAACCCGGCACCTTAAGGGAATTGAGGCGAGATACCGCTGTGAGCAGCAGTTCGATTTCTGACTTCGGACAGAACACCTGGCTGGTCGAGGAAATGTACCAGCAGTTCAAAGAGGACCCGAGCTCGGTGGACCCGAGTTGGCATGAGCTCCTGAAGAGTTACAAGCCCGGAGACAACGGTGGTTCCGCGTCCGCCGCACCGGCCTCCACCCCCTCCTCCAACGGCAGCGCACCGTCGAAGCCCGCGGCCGAGTCGGCACCGCGCAAACAGGTGACACTCGACCAGGAGCCGACGCGGACCGCCTCTGCCCGCAAGCCCTCCCCTGCCAAGGAGTCGACCGCGACCAAGGCCGCATCCGGCCACAGCGTCGCGAGCCGTGACGGCTCCGCCCGTTCCCAGCCGAAGCCCGCCGCCGCTGCCAAGCCCGCTGCCGCCAAGCCCGCTGCCGCCAAGCCCGCAGCCGCCGAGTCCAAGAAGGAATCCGCGGACGACAACAAGGTGCTCCGCGGCCCCGCCGCGGCCATCGCCAAGAACATGGCGCTGTCGCTGCAGATCCCGACGGCCACCAGTGTTCGCGCGGTTCCCGCGAAGGCGATGATCGACAACCGCATCGTCGTCAACAACCACCTCGCCCGTACCCGCGGCGGCAAGATCAGCTTCACCCACATCCTGGGTTACGCGATCGTCGAGGCCATCAAGGCCTTCCCGAACATGAATCGGCACTACGCCGAGATCGACGGCAAGCCCAACGTCGTCACCCCTGCGCACACCAACCTCGGTCTGGCCATCGATCTGGTCGGCAAGGACGGCAACCGCACGCTCGTCGTCGCGGCCATCAAAGAGTGCGAGACGATGGGCTTCGCCGAGTTCTACAACGCGTACCAGGACATCGTCCGTCGCGCGCGTGACGGCAAGCTCGGCGCCGACGACTTCTCCGGCGTCACCATCTCGCTGACCAACCCCGGCACCATCGGCACCGTGCACTCCGTGCCGCGCCTGATGAAGGGCCAGGGCGCGATCATCGGCGCCGGTGCGATGGAGTACCCGGCCGAGTTCCAGGGCGCCAGCGACGAGCAGATCGCCGAGCTCGGCGTCGGCAAGCTGATGACGCTGACCTCGACCTACGACCACCGCATCATCCAGGGTGCGGAGTCGGGCGATTTCCTGCGCACCATCCACGAGCTGCTGATCGACGACGCGTTCTACGACGAGATCTTCACTGCGTTCCACGTGCCCTACGAGCCGGTCCGGTGGCGTCGTGACATCCCGGCCGGCCTCGTCGACAAGAGCACCCGCGTCCTCGAGCTGATCGCGGCCTACCGCAGCCGCGGTCACCTGATGGCCGACATCGACCCGCTGATGATGAACAGCGACGCGCGCAGCAGCCATCCTGATCTGGACATCGCGACCTACGGCCTGACCCTCTGGGATCTCGACCGCACCTTCAAGGTCGGCGGCTTCCACGGCCAGGAGAAGATGAAGCTCCGCGACGTGCTGTCGATCCTGCGCGACGCCTACTGCCGCCACGTCGGTGTGGAGTACACCCACATCCTCGAGCCGGACCAGCAGAAGTGGCTGCAGGAACGTGTCGAGGTCAAGCATGTGAAGCCGCCGGTCGGCGAGCAGAAGTACATCCTGAGCAAGCTGAACGCGGCGGAGGCGTTCGAGACCTTCCTGCAGACCAAGTACGTCGGTCAGAAGCGCTTCTCGCTCGAGGGTGCCGAGTCGGTCATCCCGATGATGGACGCGGTCATCGACCAGAGCGCCGAGCACAACCTCACCGAGGTCGTCATCGGTATGCCGCACCGCGGCCGTCTGAACGTGCTCGCCAACATCGTCGGCAAGCCGTACTCGAAGATCTTCTCCGAATTCGAGGGCAACCTGAATCCGTCGCAGGCGCACGGTTCGGGTGACGTGAAGTACCACCTCGGAGCCGAGGGCAAGTACTACCAGATGTTCGGCGATAACGAGATCAACGTCTCGTTGACCGCCAACCCGAGCCACCTCGAGGCGGTCGACCCGGTCCTCGAGGGCCTGGTCCGCGCCAAGCAGGATCTCATCGCCGACGCCGACGACGAGAGCTTCCCGATCCTGCCGCTCATGCTGCACGGCGATGCCGCATTCGCCGGTCAGGGTGTGGTCGCCGAGACGCTCAACATGGCCATGCTGCCCGGCTACCGCACCGGCGGCACCGTGCACATCGTCGTGAACAACCAGGTCGGTTTCACCACCGCCCCGGAGCACTCGCGTTCCACCGAGTACTGCACCGACGTCGCGAAGATGATCGGCGCGCCGATCTTCCACGTGAACAGCGACGATCCCGAGGCCTGTGTCTGGGTCGCGAAGCTCGCCGTCGACTACCGCCAGACGTACCACAAGGACGTCGTCATCGACCTCGTCTGCTTCCGCCGCCGTGGTCACAACGAGGGTGACGACCCCTCGATGACGCAGCCGGCGATGTACGAGGTCATCGACACCAAGCGCGGCGTCCGCAAGAGCTACACCGAGGCCCTGATCGGTCGTGGTGACATCTCGACCAAGGAGGCCGAGGACGCCCTGCGCGACTACCAGGGACAGCTCGAACGTGTCTTCAACGAGGTCAAGGAACTCGAGAAGTACCACGCCGAGCCGTCGCCGTCGGTCGAGTCCGATCAGACCCTGCCGACCAAGCTGGTGACCGCGGTCGACAAGGAAGTCCTGCAGACCATCGGCGACGCCTTCGTCAACGTCCCGGAGGGCTTCACCCCGCATGCGCGCGTGAAGCCGGTCCTCGAGCGTCGCGCCGAGGCCGCCCGCAACGGCGGCATCGACTGGGCTTTCGCCGAGCTCCTCGCGTTCGGTTCGCTGGTCATGGAAGGACGCACCGTCCGGCTGTCCGGTCAGGACTCGCGCCGCGGCACGTTCACCCAGCGTCACTCGGTGCTCATCGACCGGGAGAACGGTTCGGAGTACACCCCGCTGAACCACCTGCTGCCCGCCGACGCCGAGGACAACGGCGGCCGCTTCATGGTCTACGACTCGCCGCTCTCCGAGTTCGGGGTCGTCGGCTTCGAATACGGCTACTCCGTGGGCAACCCGGACGCACTCGTCCTGTGGGAGGCGCAGTTCGGCGACTTCGTCAACGGCGCACAGTCGATCATCGACGAGTTCATCTCGTCCGGTGAGGCGAAGTGGGGCCAGCTCTCCGACGTCGTGCTGCTGCTGCCGCACGGTCACGAGGGCCAGGGTCCCGACCACACCTCGGGCCGCATCGAGCGCTTCCTGCAGCTGTGTGCCGAGGGCTCGATGACGGTGGCACTGCCCTCGACCCCGGCCAGCTACTTCCACCTGCTGCGTCGCCACGTGCTCGACGGCATCAGCCGTCCGCTCATCGTCTTCACCCCGAAGTCGATGCTGCGCAACAAGGCTGCCGTCAGCCCGCTGTCGGACTTCACCGACGACAAGTTCCGCTCGGTCATCGATGACCCGAAGTTCGCCAAGGGCGATGCCGACCGCAGCAAGGTCAAGCGCGTCCTGCTGGTCAGCGGCAAGCTCTACTACGAGCTCGCGGCCCGTCGTGACAAGGAGGACCGCGACGACATCGCGATCGTCCGCATCGAGCAGCTCTACCCGGTGCCGCACCGCCGCCTGCGCAACACGCTGGAGCAGTACGGCAACGCCAGCGAATTCCGCTGGGTGCAGGAAGAGCCGGCCAACCAGGGCCCGTGGCCGTTCCTCGGCCTGTGGCTGCCCGAGGTGCTGCCGGATGTACTCGGTGGCCTGCGCCGCGTCTCGCGTCGCCCGATGTCGGCCCCGTCCTCGGGTTCGAGCAAGGTGCACGCGGTCGAGCAGCAGGAGATCCTCGACGAGGCGTTCGGCGAGTAGCGAACGCTCACAGTCAGAAGGCGGCCCCCGCCGGACCCGGTCCGGCCGGGGCCGCCTCTTGTGTCGGACTCACCAGATGTCGTGCGGGAGCTCCCAGGCCGCGAGTTCGCGGGTGAGCAGGTCCCGGAGGACGGCGTCGGAGCCGAAGGCCTCGTCGTCGAGTCCGAGGACGGTGAACGACACCTGCTCGGGGGTCCGGATCAGCCACGACTGCACGCCGTCGCCGAAACGATGACCGGCCGCGGGATCGACGCCCTGGGTGGTGCCGCGCAGCGCCATGCGGCGTGCGGTCCGGCCGCCGACCACGGTGGCCTCCGGCATCACCTCGCCGATGTTCGAGATCACGGCGTCGGGCATGCCCTTGCCCGCGCCACCGCCCACGAGCTTGATCAGCACCGAGGGCGGCAGGAACCAGGCGAGCGGACGAAGGTAGATGTGGGGTGCGCGCCGTCCCTCGGACAGCCGTACGAACGCGGCCTTGCACGCGGCGCGGATCCCGGCGAGGTCACCGCCCGGCACCGGCTCGCCGGTCAGGAACACCGATACTCCCGCGATCGCGTTGGTACGGGTGTCCTCGTCTCCCTCACGACGATCCACCGGGACGCCGACCTTGATAGGGGTCCCCAGCGGCGATCGTCCGCTGGACCGGAGAAGCCCGCTCACCACCGCGATGAAGAGGGTGTTGGAGGTGCCGCCGTACTCGGCCGCGACGCGATCCCAGTCGCCGGCGGGGATCGACGCGGTCGCCCAGGTGAACTTCGCCGCCGGGGACCGCTCCGCGAGCGGGGGACGTTCCGGTCGCGGATCCGGTTCCAGTCCCGAGGCCTTGCGGCGCTCGGCCACGGCTCGCGCGAGGCCGACGACAACGGCTCCGGCCTGCGCGACGGCGTCGGCTAGGTCATCGAGGCGTCCGCGGCGCCGGGAACCCGGCGCGACCGGTCTCCGAGACTCGCCCGACCCCGAACTTCCGGTAGTCGAGGACCGTTCGTTCGCGACGGCGACGGGTACGCCCGATTCGCGTGCCGCCTCGGCGGCCGCGGCGACCATGCCGCGGCCATCGGTCACCACATGCAGGGCGCACAACGACAGCACGGTGCCGCCGGATTCGGTGGGCGCGCAGCGTAGACGCCAGCAGCGACCACCCTCGGCGTCGAGCGGGACCGTCGACATCTCGGCGGTCGCCCAGGCGTCGACGCCGGCATCGGGGATCGGGAGGGGGTCGACGGCTAGGCCCGGGGCATCGGGTGCCGGGGCCCAGCGGGGACGCGAGCCGTACACCGTGGACGGCACTAGCATCCGGTGCATGCGTCCGCGCGCGAGCGCGGCG
Organism: Gordonia rubripertincta; assembly: GCF_038024875.1. NCBI lineage: Bacteria > Bacillati > Actinomycetota > Actinomycetes > Mycobacteriales > Gordoniaceae > Gordonia > Gordonia rubripertincta. Next base: position 3,240,932 of record NZ_CP136136.1, on the reverse strand, counting down.
TTCATGGCGGTCAGCGCCTCGAGGGAGACCTCGTCGTCGAAGACCCAGACGATCTGCAGCACCACCGACCAGCCGAGGGCCGGGGTCGCGAACCAGAACGGCGCGTCGTCGGTGGCGAGTCGCCCACTCCGTTCGTCAACCGGATCCGTGCGTGACAAGGGCGCCATACGTCCACCTCACTGAAGATCGACCTTGCGGTCGATGCCGACTCCCCCGTCGTCCTCCCCCGTGGGGAGTCTAGGACGCGGCACCCGCGAGTGCCGGAAGGGCTGCGGTGATCAACCCGAGGAGCTCGTCCCGGGTGACCGTCGGCGAGGTCAGCCAGCGGATCGTGGTCTCCTCGACGAAGGACACCCAGCCGTGAACGCTCAGCACGACGGTCGGGGTGACCTCGACGCCGAATGCCGGTGCGTGATCGAGGACCCGACCGACCATCACCTCACGGGTGCGGTCGAAGACGTCGCGCATCGCGGGATCCGAACTCGACGCCCCGCGGATGAGAGCGGTATACGCGGAGCGGTTCTCGTTCACGAAGTCGACGAACGCCGCCATCGAGGCGGTCAGGATCGTGATCGGGTCCCCCAGGGACTCGTCCGGCTCGGTGCAGGCGAGCATCCGGTCGGCCTGGGCCTGCGCGATCGCGACGTGATAATCCTGCTTGGAAGCGAAATAGTGGAACAGCAGCGCCCGCGACACCCCGGCCGCGTCGGCGATGGCGTCGATGGTGATCTCCTCGAGGGGACGGTCTCGCACCATCTCCAGACCGAACTCCAGGAGCTGGTCACGACGCGCCTCCGGACTCATCCGGGTGCGCTTGGATGCGGCTCGCTTGTCCTCGATCTCTGGCGCGGCTGCCGTTCCTTTACTGGTCACCCGGCCAGACTACTCCTATTGATTCTTGTTCAATAACTATTGACACGTGTTCAGTATCACCCCTATGGTGACACCATGACAACGAACGATGTAGAGATCGCCATCATCGGGGCCGGCTTCTCGGGGCTGGGTGCCGCCATCCGGATGAGGCAACACGGATTCGACGACTTCGTCCTGCTCGATCGCGGTAGCGACTTCGGCGGGACGTGGCGCGACAACACCTACCCCGGAGCCGCCTGCGACGTCCCGTCGCAGCTGTACTCCTACTCGTTCGCGAAGAACCCGACCTGGTCGCGGTCCTACTCGCACCAGCCGGAGATCCACGCGTACATCAACGATGTCGCGGCCCGCCACGACATCGCCGCCCGGTCACGCTTCAACACCGAGGTGACCAACGCCGCGTGGAACGAGGACGAGGGTCGCTGGATCATCGACACCGCACGCGACGGCAAGACCGAGCAGGTCCGCGCCCGCGTGATGATCGGCGGCGTCGGACCGCTCTGCGAGCCGAACCTCCCCGACATCGAGGGCATCGAGTCCTTCGAGGGCAAGATCGTCCACTCGGCCCGTTGGGACAACGACCACGACTTCACCGGACAGCGCGTCGCGGTCATCGGCACCGGCGCATCGGCTATCCAGTTGGTCCCGGAGCTCGCCAAGGTGACCTCGCGCCTCGACGTCTACCAGCGCACCGCACCGTGGATCGTCCCCCGCACCGAGCGCGCCTACACCAAGCTCGAGCACTGGGCCTACAAGAACGTCCCGGGTTACCAGTCGGCCGTACGCGGCGGGATCTACGCCGCCAACGAGGTCGTCGCCTTCGGCCTGACCTACTCGCCGACCGCGCTCAAGCCGGTCGAACTGCTCTGCCGGGCGAACATCCTGCGCGGCATCGGTCGTGACGCCGAGCTCCGCCGCAAGGCCACCCCGACCTTCCAGGTCGGCTGCAAGCGCATCCTGCGATCCAACGACTGGTACCCCGCTCTCGCCCGCCCCAACGTCGACCTCGTCACCGACGGGATCGACCGCATCACCGCGAACGGCGTGGTCGCCAAGGACGGCACGACCCGCGAGGTCGACGTCATCGTCGTCGCCACCGGCTTCCACGTCACCGACTCCCCCGTGTTCGAGAAGATCGTCGGCAAGGACCAGCGCAGCCTCGCCGACGTCTGGTCCGAGATCGGCATGCAGGGCTACAAGGGATCGTTCGTCCACGGCTTCCCGAACATGATGCTGATGGTCGGGCCGTCGACCGGCCTCGGCCACACCTCGATGGTGTACATGATCGAGTCGCAGCTCAACTACCTCGTCGACTACCTGAAAACTGTTCGGGCGCAGGGAATCACCCGTACCGAGGTGCGGCTGTCGGCCCAGCAGGAGTACAACGCGGGCATCCAGCACAAGCTGCGCAACAGCGTGTGGGTCAACGGCGGCTGCGCCTCGTGGTACAAGGACGCCAACGGCAACATCACCACGCTGTGGCCGGGATTCACCTTCGCCTTCCGCAACACCACCCGCCGCTTCGACATCGCCGCATACGATGTCACCCGCGGTGCCCGTCGTCCGCTGACCTCCGTCCCGGGCCGGGGCGACGAGTCGACGTCCGATCAGCCGGCGGCCGTGAACGCCTGAGCGTTCGACGCCCACGGATTTCGACACCATCTCGAGGAGAGACAAACTCATGAAGGACTTTCGCGACAAGGTCGTGGTGATCACCGGTGCCGGTTCGGGCATGGGCCGTGACATCGCCGTCAAACTCGCCGGGCAGGGCGCGCGCCTCGCCATCTCCGACGTCACGCCCGACGGCCTGGCGGAGACCGAACGTCTCGTGAAACAGGCCGGCGCAGAGGTGCATTCGCAACTTCTCAACGTCGCCGAGCGCGAGGCCGTGCTCACCTACGCCGACACCGTCAAGGACCATTTCGGCGTGGTCAACGTGGTCTTCAACAACGCCGGCATCGCACATCACGGTGAGGTCGAACGCACCGAGTTCAAGGACATCGAGCGCGTCATGGACGTCGACTACTGGGGAGTCGTCAACGGCACCAAAGCATTCCTGCCTCACCTGATCGCCTCCGGCGACGGCCACATCGTCAACACGTCGTCGTTGTTCGGTCTTCTCGCCGAACCCGGTCAGGCGGCGTACAACTCGGCGAAGTTCGCCGTCCGCGGTTTCACCGAGGCGCTGCGCCAGGAGATGCTCATCGCCAAGCACCCGGTCAAGGTCTCGTGCGTACACCCGGGCGGCATCAAGACCGCAATCGCCCGCAACGCCACCGTGTCCGGCGACCACGATCAGAAGGCCACCGCCGCCTTCTTCGACCGTTACCTCGCCCGGATGTCGTCCGAGGACGCCGCCGACGTCATCATCGCAGGCGTGCGGAAGGACAAGGCGCGCATCCTCGTCGGCGCCGACGCCAAGATCCTCGACATCGCGGTGCGCATCGTCGCGTCGAAGTACCAGTGGGTGTCGGCGAAGGCCACCAGCTGGGCACTGTCGAAGGCCCAGTAAGGACTACAGGCCGTGCTCGGCCAGCCACTCGAGCGCTACTTCCCGCGGATCGCTGCCCGTCTCGACCTCGCCCGCCATCGTGGCGAGGTCGGCGGTGGTGATCTCGCCGGCGACCTTGTTCATGGTCTTGACCTGATCACGGTTGAGCGCGGCCGACCGGAAGACGGGCACGAGCACCTCGGCGCGCGGCCCGGATTGTTCTTCCGGTGCGGCGTCGGTGCTCGGCTCGTCGGCGGGCGGGTTGTCGGCGGTGTCGCCGCCACCGGCCGAACTGCGTAGCGCCTGAACGTCGGACGACGCGCCCTCGGCGTCCTCTCCCGCGATGTCGAGCGGGGTGAGGAGACCGACGGCGTTGCCCTCCGATGCCCGCTGGAGCACTTCGTCGGTGGTTCCGACCGTCTGCACCGGCCCCAAACGGCAACCCGCGGAGGCGAACGCACCGAGCGTCGCCGGGTCGGGGTCGGAGGTGGCGACCACCGGCAGTCCCGGCGGGAGGAGTGCACAGTCGTCGAGTCCACTCGCGCCGACGCTGCCGGCGAGGGTCGTCGAGACGAAGATCTGCGGCGCACCGGACACCGGTGTCTCGTCGCCCACCGAGACACCCTGCGGCAGCGAACGGTTCAGCTCGACGTAGACGTCCTCGGCACCGACCGCGGTCGACGACGGAGCGAGCATTTTCAGGAGGTCCCCGGTGAAGGCCGGAAAGAGGTCGAGGTCGGCGCGGTCCATCTCGTCGAGCAGCTCCGCGTCGTCTCCGCGCAGCTGATCGGCGGACACGACCGAACCCGCGTTCCGCAGGGCGCCCGCGTACACCTCTGCCATCACCCGCATGGCGGGGTCCTCCGACGAGCCGATCACGATCCCCCGCGGCGGCGAGCCGGCTTCGTCCCCGCATCCGGCGAGGACGACGGCCAGGGCAGCGATCAGCCCGGTGACCACCACGAGACGCTTGCGGACGAGACGTTTTTCCACGTTGCCACCGTATCTGTTGTGGGCCGCCATCTGTTCTGCCCCACTGGTTTCAGACACCCTCGGCAATGAAGCCCATGATCGAGCTCGCGATGAGCTGGACGGCGATCGCGGCGAGCAGCAGACCGGCGATCTTGGCCAGTAGGGTGATCCCTCCGACGCCGAGTACGCGGATCAGAACCGTCGAGTACCGGAGCACCAGCATCACCACGATGTGCACACTGATGATCGCGGCCGCGATGGCCAGGTAGCCGGCCGCCTGGCCGTCCACGCTGCTGACCTGAACGATGACCGCGGCGATGGCGCCCGGACCGGCGAGCAGCGGGGTGCCGAGCGGCACGAGCGCGACGTTGACGTCGTCAGACGCCTTCGGATTGCCCGCGTTGCCCAGCCCGGTGAGCAGCTGGAGCGCCACCAGCAGCAACAGCAGTCCACCCGCGCCTTGTAGAGCGGGGATGCCGATGTGCAGGTAGTTGAGGATCGCCTTGCCGCCGATCGCGAATACGCTGATCACCAGAAGGCTCACCAGGGGCGCCTGCCAGGCCGCGCGCCGCCGGTACTCGGGCGACCGCTGGCCGACGAGGCTGAGGAACAACGGGATCTGTCCGGGCGGGTCCATGATGACGATCAGCGTGATCAACGTGGTCGTGTACACGGTGACGTCGAAAGGCACGGCCGAATCCTACTGGGGAGGCACGGCCGGGACCCGCGGGTACCATCGGCAGGCGTGGCGACGATCCCTCGTTCCGGTCCGCGCGGTGTCCCGCCGCGCGGTGAGACCCCGGCGCCCGCCTCGGAGAACCCGGCGCCGGTGTCGCGCGCCGTCGTCGACTGCGCGGTCTACATCAACGGTCACCGTCAGCCGGGCGGCATCTCCTACCGCGACGCGCTGGCGCAGGTCCGCGAATCCGGTGAGGGTTTCGTGTGGGTCGGCCTGCACTCCCCCGATGACTCCCAGATGACCGACGTCGGCACGACCTTCGGCCTGCACGAGCTCGTCGTCGAAGATGCCGTGCACGCGCATCAGCGGCCGAAGCTCGAGGTGTACGACGACACGCAGTTCCTCGTGCTGAGGACCGTGCAGTACGTCGAACACGAGTCGATGGCGATGGCCAGCGAGGTCGTGGAGACCGGCGAGATCATGGTCTTCGCCGGGCCCGATTTCGTGATCACGGTGCGCCACGGTGAGCACACCGAGTTGTCGGGGATGCGACGGAATCTCGAGAGCCGGCCCGAACGACTCGCCCTCGGCCCGACCGCGGTCCTGCACGCCGTGGCCGACAAGGTCGTCGACAGCTACCTCGCGGTCACCGACCGCATGGACGTCGACGTCGCCGCCATCGAGGAATCGGTGTTCAGCCGACAGAATCGCTGGCTCGACATCGACCCGGTCTATCTTCTGCGACGCGAGGTGCTCGAACTCCGGCGCGCGGTCACTCCGCTCTCGACGCCGCTCCAGACCCTCACCGCGAGCGGTAACCCGTTGGTGCCCAAGGAGGTTAGACGACATCTGCGCGACGTCGCCGATCACCTCACGACCGTCATCGAACGGGTCCTGGAGTACGACGAGCTGCTGAACTCCATGCTGCAGGCCGGCGCCGCGAAGGTGGGTATCCAGCAGACCACCGACATGCGCAAGATCTCGGCGTGGGTCGCGATCGCCGCGGTGCCGACGATGGTCGCCGGGATCTACGGGATGAACTTCGACCACATGCCCGAACTGCATCAACCGTGGGGTTATCCCCTTGTACTCGGTGTGCTGATCGCGACGTGCGTCGCCCTGTTCGTGGTGTTCCGTCGCAGTCACTGGCTCTGACAGTGCCTCAGGATCACCGGTTACCGACGGTGCCGTGGCCTAACCGGTGACCGACGGCCACCGAGAGGCCAGTGTCTCGCACACGGAGCGTTGCTCACTCACGTCCCGCGCGTGCATCAACAATCCCTCCACGGTGAACACGGCGATCATCACCTCGGCGTCGACGGTCTCCGGCGAGACACCCGCCGCCTCCAGCTCGGCCCGGAACAGACTGCCGGTGAGCAGGTGAAAGTTGTTGTGCCACTCCGCTACCGCCGGTGAATGCGGTACGCGGGCATGCACCGTCGTCACCAGACCACGCATCTCGGTCAACCGCTGCACGATCCACAGCACCCGAGCGGCGATCGGCTCACCCGACACCGCCTGATACATGGGCCAGACGTCGGCCATCACGGCCGACAGAACCGCGACGAGTACATCGTCCTTGTCGTCGAAGTACCAATAGATCGTGTTGGCCGCGACGCCGGCCTCCTTGGCCAACCTGTTCATCGACGTCGCCTCGTATCCGCCCTCGATGAACAGCTTCCGCGCGGCGGCGACTATCTCGTCGCGCTTCTCGTCGGCGGCCTGCGGCCTCTTGTTCCGCGCCACGGAAGAAGTCACCTCCACTTACCCTCTTGAACGCCATTCAAGACGCTGTTATCTTGTTGAACACCATTCAAGATACCCGGCGAAGGTGTACCCATGTCACGTCAGTTCAGTTACGTCCGGTCCGATGTCACGTTCCGTTCGGGCGACTCCCGGTGCGCCGCCTGGCTCTACCGACCCGACGGCGTCGAGAACCCTCCGATCGTCGTCCTCGCGCACGGTTTCGCCGCATTCCGGGAGCTGCGCCTCGACGCGTACGCGGCGCGGTTCGCCCAGGCCGGATATGCCGCGCTCGTCTTCGACTACCGCCACTGGGGTGCGAGCGAGGGTTCACCGCGTCGCGTTCTCGACATCGCCAAGCAGCACGCCGACTGGGATGCCGCGATCGCCTACGTCCGCGATCTCGACGGCGTGGACACGGGCCGAGTGGTGGCGTGGGGGACGTCCTTCGCCGGCGGTCACGTCCTGAGACTCGCCGCCCGCGACCGCGATCTGGCCGCCGCGATCGTCCAGGTGCCGCACGTGAGCGGGCCCGCATCGGCGTTCTCCCAACCGCCGGCACTGGTGAGGCGCCTGATCTTCGCCGGAGTACGCGATCAGGTCCGGGCATGGACGGGACGGCCGCCGTACCGCCTGGCTGCCGTCGGGCGCCCCGGCGACATCGCGATGATGACCTCGCCCGGCGCCTACGAGCAGGTCGAACGCATGGGAGACATGCGTGAGGAACTGCTGGCGGAGAACGACGTGGCCGCCCGAATCGCGTTGCGGGTGCCCTTCTACTCCCCCGGCCGTCACGCGGCCGACATCGATGTCCCGGTGCTGGTCCAGCTCGCCACGAAGGACGACGTCACACCGATCGACAAAGCGCAGGCCGTCGCCCGTCGGATTCCGAAAGGTGAAGTCCACACCTACGACTGCGCCCATTTCGAGCCGTATCTCGATCCGTACTTCGACACCATCATCGACCACCAGATCGGGTTCCTCGACCGCCACGTAGGAGACCCGCGATGACCGTGAACGATCGTCGACGCACCGCCCTGGTCACCGGCGCCTCCGCGGGAATCGGAACCGCGTGCTGAACATGTCGCAATCGCTCGACATGGAGCTCAAGCCATTCGGAATCCACGTGACAGCACTGTGTTGTCCTGGCTTCACCCACAGCTAATTCCATGACGTCATGGGCACCCGCGACGCCGCAGACCGACTGCCGGGGTTCCTGTGGCAGATACCCGAAGACGTCGTCCGGGAAGGCTGGGCTGCGGTCTCCGCGGGAAAACCCGTCTGCATCCCCGGTGTCGTCAACAAGGTGTCCGCGGCAGCCATGCACCCCATCCCCGGACGTATCGGCTACTTCCTCGGTCGCACACTCAACCCCTTCAAGTAACCGCGGTGCGCGACTGTCGGCGACCGGACGTGAACGGATCCGCCGGGAGCGTGATTGTCCCGTGACCGCACCGGGTAGTCATCTCGCATGAGCACCACCGACACCGATGCCACCGTCGAGGCCCTGATGGCGCGCGCCGGACGGACCTACGCCGAGGACGCGGGGATCACGCTGAAGGACACCCCGTCGCCGCTCTTCGAACTCCTGGTCCTGTCGCTCCTGCTGAGTACGCGCATCTCCGCCGACATCGCGGTCGCCGCGGCTCGCGAGCTGTTCGCCGCCGGGTATCGCACGCCCGAGAAGATGGCACGGGCGTCGTGGCAGAGCCTCGTCGACGCACTGGGCCGCGGACACTACAAGCGCTACGACGAGAGCACCGCCACCCGACTCATGGAGGCAGGCAAGAAGGTCGTCGACGACTACCACGGAGATCTCCGCGAGCTCGCGCAGAAGGCCGACTCCGACCCGGATGCCGCCGCGAAGCTGGTGCAGGAGTTCACCGGTATCGGCCCGGTGGGCGCCGACATCTTCCTGCGCGAGGTGCAGTCCGTGTGGGATTGGGCCGCACCGCATTTCGACAAGCGAGCCCTCGCTGCCGCGAAGGACCTCGGACTGCCCGACGACCCCGACCGTCTCGCGGACCTCGCCGGCGGCAGGCCCGCGGTCCTCGCCGCCGCCCTGGTGCGCGCGTCGCTCGACAAAGACCTGCTCGACGAGCTCAAGACCGGATGACGCGGGCCTATCCTGGGAGGGCGACGGTGCACGTCCAGGTTTGAGGCACGTGCTCCGGGGGCAATCGAGGACCTTGCGTCCACTACGGACAACGAACTGGAGGGAGTGCTGGTGTCAGCTGAGGCGATAGCAACCGATCCGACGACGGATGGGGTCTTTCGTGTTCCGACGCTGCCCGGCGCCCGCGGTCCGCTGTCCCGAGCGGTGATCGACCTCCTGCGCAGCGATCCCGACGATCCGACGGTCGAGATGCCGGTCGCGCTGCTCGACGTAGACCTGTTCACCAGCGATCCCTACGGCGACGACCTGCAGCTGGCGCTGTACCTCTGCTACGAGATGCACTACGTGGGATTCGCCGACGCGGATGCCACCTGGGAGTGGCAGCCGGCGCTCCTGTCGCTGCGAGCCGGTCTCGAGCGACGGTTCCTGCAGGCCATCCACCGCGACGTCCCCGCGGCCGCCCAGGACGAATCGGTGCAGGCCGAGATGGACGAACTCTGCATCGAGGATCTGGACGGCGACGGCGCGTCGTACTTCCTCCGTGACAACGGGACCTGGGAGCAGTACCGGCAGATGTTCGCGCTGCGGTCGCTGTATCACCTCAAGGAGGCCGATCCGCACGCCTGGGCGATCCCGCGACTCCGCGGGCAGGCCAAGGCGTCCTTTGTCGCAGTCGAGTTCGACGAGTTCGGGGGTGGTCGCGGTCGTTCCGTTCACCAGGAGCTCTTCGCCGACCTGCTCCGCGCGTCGGACCTGTCCGCCGACTATCTCGGCTACCTCGACACCGTCCCCGCCGCGGCCCTGACGCCGGTGAACCTGATGTCACTGTTCGGCCTGCACCGCCGCTACCGCGGTGCGGCCGTCGGCCATCTCGCGGCCACCGAGATCACCTCGTCGCCCGGGTCCCAGCGACTCCTCGCCGGACTCGAACGGCTCGACGCACCCGAGGCCTGCCGACACTTCTACCGCGAACACGTCGAGGCCGACGCGGTTCACGAGCAGATCCTGCGCACCGACGTCGTCGGCGACCTGGTCCGGCAGGACCCGAGTGCCGAGGCCGACGTCATCTTCGGGATCCGCGCCTTCCTGTTCGTCGAGAACGCCCTCGAGGCGCACGTCATGGGCGCCTGGGAACGCGGTGAGAGCGCCTTCCCCGGGATCTAAAAGGACGAACTAGTCAGCCGAACGCCGACGCCGTTTCCGATGGCTGGTGTCACACAGCGGGTAGTTCTTGCTGCGCCCGCACGCGCAGATGGCGACCATGAAGCGGTCGGACTGCACGTGGCAGCCGTCGGGGAGTTCGATGTCGACCGGTCCTTCGACGAGCACCGGTCCCCCGCGGACGACCCGCACCGCGGTGCGTTCGGCGCCCGCGCCGTTCTCGGTTCGCGCCACGGTGACGTCCTCCATGGTCATGCCAACGGTTCCGTTTCAGCAGTGTGACCCTCTGCCGGCTTCCCGTCGACCTTCTCGCCGCCCGGTGCGACGGCCGCGATGCCGACCAGTCGCTCGATGCGACATCCGCGCTCGAGCAGTCCGCGTTCCTCGAGCCACTCGGCCCGGGCGGTCATGACCGGACCGAACGGGATGAACCGCTCCGAGACGACCTCGGCGTGCAGACCACCGGCACGAAGAGCCCGCAGCGACGCGTCCTCGTCGGCGAACTCGGAATGCACCAGCAGGAACGCCCCGCCGGGACGCAGCAGCGTCGGGACGTGTGCACACAGGAGGTCCAACACCGCCCGACCGTCGAGGCCGGCATCCCAGGCATGCGACGGACCCGCCGGGTGGTAACGGGGATCGTCGACCGGGGGTGTCGGTACGTAGGGAGGGTTGCAGGTGACGACGTCGTACTGCCCGACGTGGCGGGTCAGATCTCCGTGTTCGACGGTGACGGACACCCCGGCCGTCATCGAAGCCCGGCGAGCGTAGGCAACCGCGTCGGCGGAGGCGTCGACGGCGGTGACCTCGGCTGCGCCCCGACGCGCGGCGGCGATCGCGATCGCACCGCTACCGGTACACAGGTCGAGGACGTTCTTGCCGTCCACGCCCAGGGAACGCACCATCTCGATGAGCAGTTCGGTGTCCTGCTGGGGCAGATACACCTCGCCGACCGTAGAGGTGGCGAACCCGGAGGCGGCGATGGTGCCCCGCGGCGTTGCGGGCGATGCAGATGTCAGCGTCACCAGTGCATCGTTCCCCCGGGCAGCAGTCGTGAAACCTCAGCCGGGCGTGGCGGAGGCGCGATTCGGCTCCATGACATCGATCCCGGCCTCCCGCCACGCGTCCCGGAGGGCGTCTGCACCCTTGAGCCGCACCCAGGCCGCCTCGTTCGCGGTGATCGGCACCGCCCGGAGCAGACGGACCGGGTCCATCGGAACGGGCAGCTCGACCTCGCCGAGTTCATCGGCGGACAGCAGCACCGCCGTGCAGGTGGCGCCGTCCCACAGCGGCTCGCCCAGATCGACGAGCGCATTGGCGTCGAGGATCAGTCCCTCGACGGCCGGCGCGGCCGCCAGCGTCGCCATGCGCTTGTGCAGGCCCGGGAGCGTCGAACCCGCGTGCATCCGTACGACCAGTTCGGCGCGCGGTCCCTTCACCGGGTCGGCGTGGAGATCGGTCGGATCGGACATCGGGTGGCGTGCGCATCCGGACGTCACGTAGACCAGCTCGCCGGGGGTGGCGTCGCCCAGCACGAATCGCAGTACATCGATCGGTTCGACACCGAGGAACGTCACCGACGCCCGCTGTGGTTCGGCGCCCATCCGGTCCCGGAGATGTTTTCCGACGAGGTCGGTCACCGCTTCAGTCACGTCCGACAGGCTACCGAGGAGACTGCGACCGTTGTGAGCCCTCGTCTAGCCTGGAGCAATGGTCCGGGTTCTGGCGGTCGCCGACGAGGTGGTGGACTCTCTCACCTACGGCGTCGGTATCGAGGGGCGCCCCGACCTCATCCTGGGTGCCGGCGACCTCCCGTTCGACTATCTCGAGATCCTGTCGACGCTGTGCGATGCCCCGTGCGTCTACGTTCCCGGCAACCACGACCGAGAGCTACGGGGCTACCGTCGCGGGCGCACCGGCTGGACCCGCGCGGGACTCCCCACCGAGGACCCGGGTCCGTGCGGCGGCATCAACGCCGACGGCCGCACGGTGACGGTCGCCGGACTGCGGATCAGCGGACTCGGCGGCAGCCGCTGCTACAACGGCGGGACCAACCAGTACACCGACATCCACCAAAGACTGCGATCGATGCGGCTGCGCTGCGGGAACGTCCTGTCGAAACCCGCCCTGGCCAACGGGGGCGGCACCGACATCCTGCTCACCCACAGTCCCGCCCGCGGCGTCGGCGACGCCGACGACACACCCCATCGGGGTTTCGACTGCTATCACCCGCTCGTGCGCGCATTGCGCCCGACGCTGCTCGTGCACGGTCACGTCCACCCCTACGGCAGCCGTCCGCCCGACCTACCGATCGGCGAGACGACGACGTCGATGAACGTCGTGGGCTTCTGCCAGTTCGACATCGATCCGGCGACGCGGAAGGTGGAGATCGTGAGGCGCAGACATGGCGCGTGACACCGGATTCCCCGAAGCCGACGCCGAATACGACTTCGCCCGGCTACGACGCCAGGCCGAACGCGCCCGACTCGCTCAGTGGTTCATGCGGCAACCCGCGGACGTCAACACCGTCCTGCCTTTCGACGAGGTCGTCGCCGCGCTCGGCGTGACGGGCAAGACCGTGCTCGGACTCCAGGTCGTCGAGGTGTCCTCGATCGTCGGAAGCGTCGACCGCACCAAGGATTTCGACCGTTACTTCCGCCCCACCTCGTCACACATGCGGGAGCGGTGGCAGCGGATCGCCGCCGCCCAGCGTCGGGGCGAGTCGGTGCCGCCGGTGCAGCTCTACCGGGTCGGCTCGATGCACTTCGTCATCGACGGGCACCACCGCGTGTCGATCGCCATCGCGCGCAACCTGACCACCATCGACGCCTACGTGACCGAGATCCACACGCGCATCTCACCGGAGGGCATCAACGCACCGTCGGACCTGATCCTCAAGGACCACCGGCGATTGTTCCTGTCGCGGGTCCCGCTCGAGGGAGCACAGGCCGAGGCGATCAAACTGACCGACGCCTTCGACTACGCCGAACTCGCGGAGAACGTGGAGGCGTGGGGTTTCCGGCTCTCCCAGGAGCTCGGCGAGTTCCTGAGTCGTACCGAGGTCGCCCGACGCTGGTTCGGTGAGGAGTTCCTGCCCGTCGTCCGCATGGCCCGCCGGGCGGGTATCCGCGACGACCTGACCAGCGACGCCGAGCTGTACATGTGGGTGGCCTGCGAACGCTATCGCCTGGTGCGTAGGCACGTCTGGGACGAGAAGGTCTTCGACGAACTGCGCGACCACTCCGACCGCAAGCGGCGGTAGTGGTCGCGCAGCGACGTGACGCGGACCCGGATCAGCGGCGGCGCAGCGACTCTCCCGAGCTCTGGTCGAAGACCGCCACCTTCGAGGCGTCGTAGAACAGCTCGGCGGTCGAACCGCGGGTGACCTTCGAATCCGGCGACAGGCGGGCGATGAGCTGGTTGCCGCCGAGATCCGCGCCGGAGTCGGCGGACAGTTCGGCGAGCGCGTCGCTCGACGCCCGGTTCGACCCGTTGCCGATACCGAAGTAGGCGTAGATGTCCGAGCCCATCGACTCCAGGACGTCGATGTTCGCGGTGAACGTCGCACCCTGACGGCGCGTGGTGTCGTCGACGAGGGAGGCGTCCTCGAGGTGCTCGGGGCGGATGCCGATGAGAACCTCACCGCTGCTTCCGACGTCACCGGCTCGCGAGACCACGGCGCGGTGATCGTCGAGGGCGATGGTGCCGATCGCGGTCTCGATGCCGTCCGTGCCCAGGCGACCCGACAGGAAGTTCATCGCAGGCGAACCGATGAACCCGGCGACGAAAACGTTGGTCGGGTTGTTGTACAGCTCCTGCGGCGAGCCGATCTGCTGGACGTGTCCGCCACGCAGCACGACGACGCGGTCGCCCAGGGTCATCGCCTCGGTCTGATCGTGCGTCACGTAGACGGTGGTGGTCCCGAGTCGCTGCTGCAGCTGGGCGATCTCGGTCCGCATCTGCACACGAAGCTTGGCGTCGAGGTTCGACAGCGGCTCGTCCATGAGGAATGCCTTGGGCGAGCGCACGATCGCGCGGCCCATCGCCACACGCTGACGCTGACCGCCGGACAGGTTGGCCGGCTTGCGGTCCAGGTATTGCCCGAGATCGAGGATGCGCGCGGCCTCATCGACCTTGGCGGCGATCTGATCCTTCGACAGCTTCTGCAGCGTCAGTGGGAACGCGATGTTGTCGCGCACCGTCATGTGTGGGTAGAGCGCATAGCTCTGGAAGACCATCGCGATGTCGCGGTCCTTGGGTGCGCGCTCGTTGACGCGCTCCCCGCCGATCCGCAACTCGCCCGAGGAGATGTCCTCGAGACCCGCGATCATGTTGAGCGTCGTCGACTTTCCACATCCCGACGGGCCGACGAGAATCACGAACTCGCCGTCGCCGATCTCGATGTCGACCCCGTGGACCGCGGTGGAGCCGTCCGGGTACTGCTTGGTGACCTTGTCCAGAACGATGTCTGCCATGGGTTATCCCTTCACGGCGCCGGAAGTCAGACCGGCCACGATTCGACGTTGGAAGAACAGCACGAAGATGATGATGGGGATGGTGATGACGACCGCGGCGGCCGAGATCGAACCGGTCGGTTCCTCGAACTGCGAGCTGCCGGTGAAGTTCGCGATGGCCACCGGGGCGGTGATCGCTCGTTCGGTCGAGGTCAGCGACAGGGCGAGGAGCAGGTCGTTCCAGGCGAAGATGAACACCAGGATGGCGGCGGTCACCACGCCCGGCGCGGCCAGCGGCGCGATCACCTTGCGGAACGCCTGCCACGGGGTGGCGCCGTCCATCTTCGCCGCCTTCTCCAGCTCCCAGGGGATCTCCCGGAAGAAGGCCGACAGCGTGTAGATCGCCAGCGGCAGCGCGAAGGTGATGTACGGCAGGATCAGGCCGGGCCAGGTGTCGAAGAGACCCAGCCGACGCTCGATGTTGAACAGCGGTGTCACCAGCGAGATCTGCGGGAACATCGCGATCAGCAGCGCCGCGCCGATGAGGACCTTCTTGCCCGGGAACTCCAGTCGGGCAACGGCGTAGGCGGCCATGGTGCCCAGGATCACCGCGATGAGGGTCGTGATCAGACCGACGCCGATCGAGTTGATCAAGGCCGAGGTGAAGGCGCTGGTCTCGAAGATCGACTTGTAGTTGTCGAGGGTGAACTCACTCGGGATGAACTTCCCGTCGGTCACGCTCGACGCCGGCTTGAACGACAGGCTGATGATCCACAGCAGCGGGATGAGTGCGTACAGGATCACCAGGATGTTGGCGATCGACCACCACGCCTTGGATTTTCCGCTCGAATTCACCGGATTACCTCCCCTCGTCGTCGGAACCCGGTGCGGCGGTGCCGAACCCCTTGATGAACACGAACGCGATGATCGCCACGCAGACGAAGATCAGGATCGAGATGGCCGATCCGACGCCCAGATTGAATGCGCCGAACAGGTTGTCATAGCCCAGCATCGACACCGAGTAGGTGTTGTTGGACCCGCTGGTGAGCACGTAGATGTTGTCGAACACGCGGAACGCGTCGAGCGTGCGGAACAGCAGCGCGACGAGGATGGCGGGCTTCATCAGCGGAAGGATGATGCGCCACAGGCGCGTCCATGCTCCCGCACCGTCGACCTGTGCGGCCTTCAGCAGGTCGTCGGGCACCAGGGCCAGACCCGCCAGCAGCAGCAGCGCCATGAACGGCGTGGTCTTCCAGACCTCGGCGAGGACGATGATCGCCAGCGACGGCCACTGTTCGGTCAGTGGCGCGCTGCCGTCGGGCAGCAGGTTGGCCAGGTAGCCGGTGCCCGGTGTCCACGCGTAGTACCACGAGAACGCCGCGGCCACGGTCACGATGCCGTATGGGATCAGGACCACCGTGCGGATCGTGCCGCGTCCGAAGATGGTGCGGTGCATGACCAACGCGATGGCCATGCCCAGGACGAGCTCGATGAGCACCGACACGACCGTGATGCCCACCGTGACGCCGAAGGCCGTCCACCAGTAGTTGTCGGTCAGCACCGTCGCATAGTTCGAGAACCACACGAACTCGCGCTCGCCGGGTGCCGACAGACTCATCTTGTTCAGCGACAGCCAGACCGCGTAGATGATCGGGTAACCGGTCACCAGCAGCATCATCAGCGCGGCGGGCGCGACGAGCCAGAAAGCGAGTCGCCGTTCGGCGGTCTTGCCCTCACTCCGCTTGCGGGGCTTCGGTTCGGCCTCGGCGCGGGAGCGTTCGGCGACCGCGGTGGCGGCCCCCGATGACGGTGCGATGCCGACGGATCCGGGACCCGACCCCACCGGGTTCGCCGCCGACGACGACGCCGACGGATTCGAACCGGTGGCTGCCTCGTGGCGGCCTCCCGGAGGGGCCTTCCACAGCTCGTCGGAGTAGACCGGCGGGCTGTCCCCCACTATCGGGATCGGACCGGTCTGGGCCGGCGCATCGTCGGGCAACGCGTGACGGCCGGCACGGAACGTGGACTCGTCCGCGGAGTCGTCCTCGTTCGGCCTGAGCCCGGGCGTGTTGTCGTCGGTCACGGAACCAACCCTTCCCCGTCGATTGCCTTCTGGACGGCCTCGGCGAGTTCGTCCACCAGTGTCTCCGGATCCCACGCCCCGACCGGGCTCAGCTTCGCCTGTAGCAGGGTCGAGATGGCCTGATAGTCAGGCGACTTCGGGCGGACCGCGGCGTGCTCGGGCTGGAGCTGCCGCTTGATCTCCTCCGCCATCGGGTAGGCGAGGCGGAAATCGGCGTCGTCGTAGATGGATTCGATCACCGGAGGCGGACCCGCGTTGAGCGAGAAGTTCTTCTGCGAGGCCTCGCTGGTGATGCACTCGGCGGCCTGCCAGGCCAGGTCCTGCTGCTCGGACGTGCTGGCGACGGCGATGTTGATGCCACCGAGGGTCGTCTTGGTCGGCAGGCCCTCGAAGCCGGGGTACGGCGCGAAGTCGAAGACCTTCTGCATCTCGCGGTTGAGCGGGATCACGTCCCGATCGGACGGCGGGTTCGCACTGTCGGCGTACAGGTTCGCGTACTGCGTCAGGTCGAGGAACGGCACGGCACCCGCAACCGCGTTCTCGCGCATACCCGGGAACACGAAGGGCCAGTTGACCTCATAGAGGGCCTTGCCGCTCTCCATGCCCAGTCGGGCCGCGCCCTCGTCGGAGTTGGTCAGCGACGGGTCGGCGCCCGGCGCGGTGGCCACCGCCTTGAGCGTGCGAAGTGCGCGGACCGTGGCGGCGCGATGTTCCGGGGTGTCGTTGAGGGTCACCTTGTCGGGGTTCTCCGGGTCGACGACCTGGCCGCCGGCGCTGACGAGCACCGAGTTGAACCAGACCATCAGGCCCTCATACTGCCTGCCCTGCACCATGATGTAGGTCGGGCCGCCGTTGCGGCCGCTGACCAGAGCGTCCTCGAGCATCCCGTCCCACGTCGAGGCGGGGCGCCGGCGATCGACCTTGTCCTCGAGGACATCCTTGCGGTACCAGAGCAACTGGGTGTTGGTGGAGAACGGGATCGCGTAGAGGCGTTCGCGCTCATCCTCATCCGTCTTCCACACCGCGGTGTCGAGGGGGCCGCCGAGCGAGCGCGCGGAGACCTCTGCGGCCATCGCGTCCGGCACCGGGACCATCCAGCCGGCGTCGGCGAACTCCGCGGTCCACACCACGTCCATGCCCATGAGGTCGAGCCCGGAGTCGTTGCCCGCGAGGCGACGGGCCAGCTGCAGTCGCTGATCGTCGGCACCCTTGGGCAGCGGCGTCGTGACGACCTTGTAGGCGCCGCCGGAATCGGCCGAACACTTGTCGCCGATCGCGGCGAAGGTGTCGGCACCGTCGGCCGGCGGATAGAAATTCAGCACGCCCGCTTCATATCCCGAGCCGCACGCCGACAACACGGGGAGCGCCGCGGCCGCGGCAACAGCCGCCGCGAGAACCTTTCGCCTTACGCGACTTGCGGTTCGAGAACCGGGCGGGCCGCCCTCCAACCGGGAACCCCCCGATCGGCCAGTGCGGCCCGTTCCATCATCAGTGCTGACCCTGCTCCGCACGCAGCCTCCTCGATGTCGTACGCGGCAAACACCCGAGGTGCTCCGCCGTGAGCGTCCGAGGTGCAACGCTATACGTCACGATTCGTGACATGCAACACATTCGGCATGGGCGTGCCACTCCCATGTCGATTGTGATCGCGCCGTGTCCCTCTGCGGCAGGAATCTCACATCGTCAGGCGGGCGAGCATGTCGCGCGCTTTCCCTGCGCTTTTCGGGTCGCAGAGGACGTCGTAGCGTCCGGCGACCAGTTGCATCGTCGACGCGAAGTCGCGCTGTCCGCGGGTCGCGGCGTACGGAATCGTCGCCGAGATCACACCGAAGACCATGCCGCCCACGATGCCGGCGATGATCGGCCCCAGCGGCGAGCCGGTGAAGACGAGGGCGACGAGGCACCCGAAGAAGAAACCGAGCCAGGCACCGGACACCAGACCGCCGCCGATCACCTTGCCCCATGTGAGGCGCCCGATGACACGCTCGACCTGCATGAGGTCGACGCCCACGATGGTGACGTCCTGGACCGTGAAGTTCTCGTCGGACAGGTAGTCCACCGCACGCTGGGCCTCGGCGTAGGTGCTGTAGGAGCCGATCGGCCAACCCTTGGGCGGGGTCGGCAGGCCCGGCGTCTCCCGGCTCGGGCGCATGGGATTCGTCATTCTCGGGACCTCCCTCGTGGAAGTGAATCGACGGACATCGCGGCTGATCCATACTCGCCGACGACGTTCGCCGAACCGTTGGCACTACCCTTACTCCCATGTCGTCGGTGAGCAAGGTGTTCGTGGCCAGATTAGTCGGATTGGCCGTCCTTGGTCCCGATGGTGAATCCATCGGGCGGGTCCGTGACGTGGTGATCTCGATCCGATTGTCAGGTCAGCAGCCGCGCGCACTCGGCCTCGCTGTCGAATTGACCACCCGCCGAAGGATTTTCGTCCCGATGCTGCGCGTGACGGGCATCGAGCCGCGCGCGGTGACCCTCAACACCGGAACGGTGAGCCTCCGGAAGCTGCACCTGCGCCCCGGCGAGGCCCTGGCGATCGGCCAGATCCTCGACACGCGGGTCCGTGTCACCGACCCCGATCTCCCCGAACTCGCCGACGCCGACGTGACCGTGGTCGATCTCGGCATCGAACGCACCCGCACCCGGGACTGGGTCGTGTCGCGGGTGGCAGTCCGCGCAGGCCGTCGTGGGCTGCGCCGGCGTCACGAGACCCACGTCGTGGAATGGTCCAGCGTCCAGGGGATCACGCAGTCCTCCCTCGATCTGCCGGGACAGGGCGTCGCCCAGGCGCTGATGCAGTTCGAGGGGATGCGTCCGGCCGACGTGGCCAACGCCCTGCGCGAGCTGCCGCCGAAGCGACGCGGCGAGATCGCCGCCGCACTCGATGACGAACGGCTCGCCGACGTGCTGCAGGAGCTGCCGCCCGACGACCAGAAGGCGATGCTCACCGCGCTGGGCCGCGACCGTGCGGTCACGATCCTCGAGGAGATGGACCCCGACGACGCGGCCGACCTTCTCGGCGAGCTCCCCGACACCGAGGCCGAGGCGCTGCTAGAGGAGATGGACCCCGAGGAGTCCGAACCGGTCCGGCGACTGCTGCTGCACTCCCCCGACACCGCCGGTGGTGTGATGACCTCCGAGCCGATCATCGTCACGCCGTCGACCACGATCGCGGAGGCACTCGCCCGCGTCCGCAACCCCGACCTCACCCCCGCCGCGGCGAGCATCGTCTTCGTCGTGCGGCCCCCGACGTCCACGCCGACCGGTAAGTACCTCGGTTGTGTCCATCTGCAGGCGTTGCTGCGGGAGCCGCCCGCCCACCTCGTCGGCGGCATCCTCGACACCGACCTCGCCCGACTGCACCCCGAGGACTCGTTGGAGACGATGACCCGCTACTTCGCGACCTACAACCTCGTCTGCGGCCCCGTCGTCGACGAGGCCGGCCACCTGCTCGGCGCGGTCAGCGTCGACGACCTCCTCGACGAGATCCTGCCGCGCGACTGGCGTGAGACCGAACCCGACGACGTCGACAAGCCGACCGGCGCCGGCGCGCAGGTGAGGATCCGATGAGCGAACAGGGCGGACGCAAGCTCGACACCCCGAGCACGCGGCGCACCATCTCGTTCAATCTCGACTCCGACGTGGTCGGGATGTACAGCGAACGTGTCGCGCGGTTCCTCGGAACCGGCCGGTACCTGGCCATCCAGACCGTGGTCGTGATCGTGTGGATCGCGCTGAACCTGGTCGCGGTGACGATCCGGTGGGACCCGTATCCGTTCATCCTGCTGAATCTGGCGTTCTCCACGCAGGCGGCCTACGCCGCACCGCTGATCCTGCTCGCGCAGAACCGCCAGGAGAACCGCGACCGGGTCGCGCTCGAAGAGGACCGGATGCGGTCGGCGCAGACCAAGGCCGACACCGAGTTCCTTGCTCGTGAGCTGGCCGCCGTACGTCTGGCGGTCGGCGACACGGTCACGCGCGACTACCTGCGCAAGGAGCTCGACGACCTGCTCGACGAGCTGACCGAGCGGCTCGCCGCACGCGCCGCAGAGGGCTCGGCCGATGCGGACGGCGACGACCGATCCCATTGACGAACCGTCCCCAGGTCTCGTCCGAAACCGCTCGACACCGCTCCGTTATGTCACTCCAGTAACTTCTCTCCCATGAGTTTGCCGCCGTAACTTTTCGCATCGCAGCGACGAAGTGAGTGACGACGAGCAAATGCGGAGTTCGCCATTGGGTCATCAGACCCGATATGTATGGTGGGTCACAGTTCGGCCGGAACCGGGTGTCGGTCACGATTCCGGAACCGGTCGGGTGTATTCGCTCTCGGCTCCAGGCCGTGCGGCCAGGAGCGGGCAATCACTTCGTCCTCGGGGGCAGACGTGTGGTGTTTTGACAACGGAGTACATGTGATCGTGCAGTCGGGAACGAAGAGCCGGATGGCGAGCCATCCGCGGGGATCGGTGGTGAACCGCCCAGTGCACACGGAGACGGGCCGCGCGGCGAACAGGCGCACAGCACACGACGGTGGTCGTCGGTGAGCCCGCTCAACCTGGTGCGGCGCCGTCGCGGGCCGCAGCGTCCCCTGCACTTCCCCCGCCGGGCCGCGACCATCGTCGTCGGTGGCGCCCTCGTCGGCACCATGGTGCTCGGCACCGCGTCGTCGAGCGCCCATGGCGTGCTCGCCGCGACGAACCCCGAACCCGAGGCCCCGGTCGTCGTGGCCGACGTCGTGCCGGGTTCGCCGGTCACCCTGCTCGGATTCGCACCTCCGCCGGAGAAGCCCGCCGCCGCGCTGCCCGCTGCACAGTTCCGGATCGCGAACGATCTCCCCTCCGGTCCGCTCGGCATCCCCGGCGTGGTCCTGCAGGCCTACAAGCTCGCCGCCAACCGGGTCGGCGCCGAGAGCCCGCAGTGCAAGCTGCCCTGGTTCCTGCTCGCCGGCATCGGCCGCATCGAGTCCAACCACGCGAGCAACGGGTCGGTCGACCAGTACGGCACCACGATCAACCCGATCGCCGGTCCCGTACTCGACGGTTCGCTGGCCGGCAACGCCGTCATCAAGGACACAGACGGCGGCCGTATCGACGGAGACCCGGGCCACGACCGTGCCATGGGCCCGATGCAGTTCATCCCCAGCACCTGGGCGGCGTGGGGCTCCGACGCCAACGGCGACGGCAAGGCCGATCCCAACAACGTCTTCGACGCCACCTACTCCGCGGGCCGCTATCTGTGCGCCGGCGTCAGCGACATCATGGCCGAGGGCACCCGCGTCGCGGCGGTTCTCCGGTACAACCGCTCGATGGAGTACGTGGCCAACGTGATCGGCTGGGCCACCGCCTACGCCACCGGCGTCATGCCCACCAACCCGATCCCGGAGGCCAAGCGCAAGGCGTCGAGCTCCAAGAGCAGCAAGAGCAAGTCGAGTTCGTCGTCGTCCTCGTCGACGCCGCCGTCGGGTCCGTCCTCCTCGTCCCCGTCGGTGCGTACGCCGGCACCGCCGCCGCAGAACTGCTTCATCGTCTGCCTGCCGCCGATCACCCTGCCCGGACAGGCACCGCCGCCCACCAAGAAGCAGGCGCCGCCCACCAAGAAGGCGCCTCAACCGAACCCGCGCGTCGGAGTGCCGGGAGCCGCCGCGACATCGGTGCCCGTCCGCTGATCCGGTCTCTCGCGGCCGGCCCGGGACCACCATCGGGGTCACCCGGTGACGCCGGTACGCTGGAGCAGATGACTACAGGAGTTGCGCCCACGGAATCGGCAGTTCGCGCCGCCCTGGGCAAGGTCAAGGATCCGGAGATCGGCAAACCCATCACCGACATCGGGATGGTCAAGTCGGTGAAGATCAACGACGATGCGAGCGTCGACGTCGGGATCTACCTGACGACGTCGGGATGCCCTCTGCGGACCGAGATCACCCAGCGCGTGGAGAAGTCCGTCGCCGATGTCGCCGGGGTCGGAGCGGTCCGCGTCGAACTCGACGTCATGGACGACGAGCAGCGCACCGAATTGCGCAAGAAGTTGCGCGGAGACAAGGCCGAACCGGTCATCCCGTTCGCCCAGCCCGGGTCACTGACCCGCGTGTACGCCGTCGCGTCCGGTAAGGGCGGCGTCGGAAAGTCCAGTGTCACGGTCAATCTTGCGACCGCGCTGGCCGAGCGCGGGCTCACCGTCGGTGTCCTCGACGCCGACATCTACGGTCACTCCGTGCCGCGGATGCTCGGCAGCGACGCCAAGCCGACGCAGGTGGAGCGGATGATCATGCCGCCGATGAACCACGGCGTGCGGTTCATCTCCATCGGCCAGTTCACCGACGGCAACACCCCGGTCACCTGGCGCGGGCCGATGCTGCACCGCGCCCTCCAACAGTTCCTCGCCGACGTCTACTGGGGCGACCTCGACGTCCTCCTCCTCGACCTGCCGCCGGGCACCGGTGACGTCGCGATCTCGATCGCACAGCTGATCCCGGGAGCGGAGATCCTCGTGGTCACCACCCCGCAGCAGGCCGCCGCCGAGGTCGCCGAACGCGCCGGTGCGATCGCGCTGCAGACCCGCCAGAAGATCCTGGGCGTCGTGGAGAACATGTCCTGGCTCGAATTGCCCGACGGCACCCGCATGGAACCGTTCGGCTCGGGTGGTGGCGAGAAGGTCGCCGAGCGACTGACCCGTGCGGTCGGCGCTCCCGTCGAGCTGCTGGGTCAGGTGCCGCTGGAGACCGCCCTACGCGAGGGCGGCGACGCAGGTGTCCCGGTGGTGCTGTCGGCCCCCGACTCCCCTGCGGGATCGGCACTGCGGGCGATCGCCGCGAAGCTGGCGGTGCGCAAGCGTGGACTGGCCGGCATGAGCCTCGGGCTCGACACCGTGCGTCACTCCTGAGCCGCTCAGGTCAGGTCGCGTCCCAGTCGGTGACGGCGGGACGACGACCGGACCGGCGTTCGACCGGAGCGCCACCCGAGGACGACTCGGACGAAGGTGTGTCGGTGTTCTTGTCGAGCGACATCGGCGCCGACACCGGTTTGATCGGCGGCACCGGGGTGGTGCTGCGATCCACGGTCGTGGCGTCCTCACCCAGCCGGAACAGCGAGTCGTCGCCGTCGAGCAGATGCTTGGTGACAATCGAACGCGGCGTCATTCCCCGCAGCTCGTTGAGGTCGGCGAGCGGTTTGCGCAAGTCCTCGAACTCGGGCCCGAGCTCGTCCTTGAGCTGGTTGGTCGCGCCGGTCGCGTAATCGCGGACCTTGCGCAGCGACTGCATCGACCACGACACCGCGCCGGGGAGTCGTTCGGGGCCGAGGATGACGAGGGCCGCCACGACCAGGATCGCGATCTCGCCCCATCCGATACTGCTGAACATCTACCTCGTCCCGGTGTCAGTCGCTCTGCGGCGTGATCTTGCCGTTGAACGTGCGCCCGTCCCGCCAGTACTGGAACGGGATCTCCTCACCGATCTTCGCGGTCCGGACCGCGACATTCAACTCGTCGGCGCTCTCGATCGGCCGTCCGTTGAACGAGGTGACGACGTCGTTCTCGCGGACCCCTGCGCGTTCGGCCGGTCCGCCGGACACCACGTTGCGCACCTGCGCGCCCAGGACCCGCTCGTTGCGGACCGAGCTGGCGTTGATGCCGATCTGGGCGTGGTTGACCTTGCCGTCGCGGATGAGGGCCTCGGCGATGGGCTTGGCCTCGTCGATCGGGATGGCGAAGCCGAGGCCGATGGAACCGCCGCCGGCACCGAGCCGACCTGCGGTGTTGATCCCGACGACCTTGGCCTCGGCGTTGACCAGGGGGCCACCGGAGTTGCCGGGGTTGATGGCGGCGTCGGTCTGGATCGCGTCGATGACCGCGTCCGTGTCGGACTCGGCGTCGGGCGTGAGCGCCACCGCACGGTTGGTGGCGCTGACGATGCCGCTCGTCACCGTCCGGTTGAGGCCGAGTGGCGATCCGAAGGCGACGACCTCCTCGCCGATCTGCAGATCGGCGGAGCTACCGAGGACCGAGACGGTGGGATTCTTCACGTTCTCGACCTTGAGCACCGCCAGGTCGGTCTTAGGGTCACGCCCGACGATACGAGCGGCAACCCGCTGACGGTCGAAGAAGATGACCTCGAGCTTCGCCGCCTTGTCGTTCGCGGCCATCGAGATCACATGGTTGTTGGTGAGGATGTACCCCGCTTTGTCGATGACGAAGCCCGAACCGGTCGAGTAGGCCCCGGAGGCGCGTACGTCGATGGCGACGACGGACTTCTCGACGGCCCGCGCCACCTCGGCGATCGATGAGCGCGGTGCCGATCCGTCGCCGGAGTCGTTGGTGGACAGCTCCACCGAATCGGTGGTCAGCGGGGCCGCGACCTCTGCGGTCCAGCGTCCCATCAGGCCGCCGACGAGAGCGATGAGCAGGGCGATGATCGCGAGCGTCGCAAGAGCGCTCCAGCTGATCCGGTTGCCCAGCAACACATCTCGAACACCGAGTTTGGGTCCGGGGTCGGTGGCCGGGGCCGACGACGCGGTCGGCAGCGCCGGGTCGACGAGTCGCGCCGGGCTCTCCGGATCGCGCCAGGGATCATTGCCGGGCGGCTCGTCCTCGGTCTGGCCGTAGGAGGCGAGGGGGTCGCGCTGGAGGGTCTCGTCGGAACCCGGCGGGCGGCCGAAGGCCTCGGCGAGCACCGGGTCCGGATCGGCGACCTGCGGCTGCGGCGCGGAGTGGCTGTTCGGCGTGGTCGCAAAGGAGCCGCGAACTCCCGAGGGCCGGCCGAAGACCTGCGCGGTCGACGGCGACACCGGGGAGTGCCGTGCGCGTCCGGGTG
The DNA here is from genome assembly GCF_038024875.1 of Gordonia rubripertincta. Lineage (NCBI taxonomy): Bacteria > Bacillati > Actinomycetota > Actinomycetes > Mycobacteriales > Gordoniaceae > Gordonia > Gordonia rubripertincta. The sequence goes on along the minus strand of NZ_CP136136.1, from coordinate 3,215,548 downwards.
TCAGGCGTTGGGGTGTTCGGGGGTTCTTCGCAGCGCGCGAACTGCGCGTCACCACCGGGAGTCGAGGTGTCCTCGCCCTGCGGTCCGGTTCCGTCGGCCACGTTCACCGACCCCGACGGCGAAAGTTGCGACCGCGACCCGTGTCACGCATGAGCGGGTTCGCGGGCGGGCGCATCGCGTCTCGGGCGCCGGGAATGCCGTCGGTCGGGGTGTCCGAGCCGAGATCGATCTCGCGGGTCGGGATCTGGGAGAGCGCGCCGAGCAGGGACGCGGGCACCGAGACCTGACCGGACTCGCGGAGCCGGGTGCGGGCCAAGGACTGGGCGTCGACGGCTGCCACGCATTCCGGGCAGAGCGCGAGGTGGTGGGCGGCGCGGGCGTGAGCCGACATGCCGAGCTCACCGTCGACGAAGGCGGCGACCGCCTCGGGGGCGAGATGTTCGGTCGGTGCGAAGCGACGCCCGCCGGCAGTGCCGGGCGCGCGATAGCCGCGGTTGGGCAGGAAGGACGAGGGGGCCGGGGTCCAGGAGTCGGTGCTCCAGGAGGATCGCCGGCGACGAAGATTGGGGGTGGGGGGCTCGATACCGCCGCCCCGCGTCGGACGCCCGCGATCGCCGTTCATCATCGTCGGTCACCCCTTTCCACGACGTGTCCGTCGCAATCCGGTCTCAGCCTGCCGAGTCTGTACGCCACGGTACTCACCGTCGGCGGACTGTGCCGCCGCGTAAGGCGTGCACGCAACGTCTCAGCCTATCCGAGTCAGACAACGACGCTCGTCGGCTCGTGGTTCCCGGACCCCGCGAGAGAGTCGGCGACGTGAGGTGTCCGACGATCGACCGACGCCGGAATGACGTGTCAGGAGTGCACGCCGATGGCGACGGAACGGCTGCTGGTGTGGCCCTGGGCGGCCAGCGCGTCGCGGATGCTCTGGCGGCCTCGGTGAATTCGGCTGCGGACGGTGCCGAGCTTGACACCCAGCGTCGCGGCGATCTCCTCGTAGGAGAGACCCTCAATGTCACAGAGGACGACGGCGGCACGGAAGTCGGGTGCCAGGGAGTCGAGGGCGCGCTGCAGATCGGGATCGAGGTTGGTGGCGTCGAAGATCTGCTGCGGGTCGGGGGTGTCGGCCGGCACGCGGTCGTACTCCTCCGGCAGCGCCTCCATGCGGATCTTGCTGCGGCGGCGGACCATGTCGAGGAACAGGTTGGTGGTGATGCGGTGCAGCCAGCCCTCGAAGGTGCCGGGTCGGTAGTTCGACAGCGACCGGAACACCCGGATGAAGGTCTCCTGGGTGAGATCCTCGGCGTCGTGCTGATTTCCCGACAGCCGGTAGGCCAGGCGGTAGACGCGGTCGGCGTGCTCGCGCACCAGTTCGTCCCATGACGGCATCAGCATCTCGTCGCCGGTGGCGTCGAAACCTGCCGTGCCCGCCGGAACGGCAGGCACGTCGTCGATGGAATCGCGGGAATCGGTCATGGTGGGTGGTCGGTTCCTCTCTCGTGAACACAGCCCGGTGACCCAGAGCACTCACCGTGTGGAACAACGTCGCACCGATCGGGTATTCCCCGTTCCGCAGGCGTTCACACCAACCTGGATCGGAAACACCGTCAACCGGACGCCCTTACCCTCTCCTACCGGAGTGTGGTCGCCGTATGAGTCGGCTGAGTGTTCCCTGAGGATGTGGAGCGACCCCGATTCGCGCAGGTCGGCGTGCCATGTCCGAGTTGGACCGAGCTGCGGCTAACCTCGACGCGTGACCGAGTCAACCCCGTCCGCCGGCCCCGATCTGATCGCCTACGCCGAGTCGGCGATCGTCGAGGACGATGCCGTCATCGCCGCCCGTGCCCGCGCGGAGGAACTGGGCGCCGCGCCCGTGAGCCCCGCGGTCGGCGCGCTGCTCGCGCTCCTCGCCCGTACCGCAGATGCCAAGGCGGTCGCCGAGATCGGAACCGGCACCGGCGTCAGCGGCCTGTGGTTGCTCAACGGCATGGCCGCCGACGGGGTCCTGACCACCATCGACCCCGAGCCCGAACACCACCGAGCTGCACGGGCGTCGTTCGCCGGGGCCGACATCTCCCCCGGCCGGACTCGCCTCATCAACGGCACGCCCAAGGACGTGCTGCCCCGCCTCTCCGACTCGTCGTACGACCTGGTCTTCATCGATGGCCCGCTGCTGGACCTGCCGCGGTTCGTGACCGAGGCGGTCCGCATGCTGCGCGACGGTGGCGTCGTCGTGGTGCACAACGCGACCGCCGACGGCACCGTGGGCGACCCGTCCCGCACCGACCCGCCGACCGCGGCCGCCCGTGAGGCGGCTCTGCTCATCGCCGACGACGAGCGCCTGCTGCCGGTTGTCATCCCGCTCGGGCCCGGTGTGCTGGCTGCCGTCAAGACGCGCTGACCCGAACACGTCCCACCCTTTTTCGGCAGGTGCTCCCCCTGTGTGAGGGTGCTGTACTTGCCGAAAAGAGTGGGTTCCGCGATTTCTAGACGTCCGTCGAGAAGCGGATTCCGTTGTCGGGGATCTCGATCCCGGGCCATACGCGGGCGCCGCGCAGGAGTTCGCAGCGCGCACCGATGTCCGCCCCGTCGCCGACGACGGTGTCGCGGATCAGTGCCCGCGGGCCGATACGTGCACCGAAACCGATGATCGAGCGTTCGACGACCGCCCCGGCCTCGATGACCGCGCCGTCGAAGACCACCGCACCGTCGAGGCGTGCGCGCGGGCCGACCTCGGCTCCGCGGCCGACGACGGTGCCACCGATGAGCAACGCACCCGGGCCGACGCCCGCGCCCTCGTGGACCAGCGACTCACCGCGCCGGTCACCGAGTGCCGGTGACGGCGCAATGCCGCGAACCAGGTCGGCCGAGCCTCGGACGAAGTCCTCCGGGGTGCCCATGTCGCGCCAGTAGGCATGGTCGACATGCGCGTGGACGTGCTTGCCCTCGGTGAGCAGACGCGGGAACACCTCGCGCTCCACCGACACGGGCACGCCGTAGGGGATCGACTCGATGATCTCGCGCTCGAAAACGTAGGTGCCCGCGTTGATCTGGTCGGTCGGCGGGTCCTGGGTCTTCTCCAGGAAGGCGGTGACCCGGCCGTCGGCATCGGTCGGCACGCAACCGAATGCGCGCGGATCGCTGACCCGGACCAGATGGATGGTGACGTCGGCGTCGGCCTTGCGGTGGGTGTCGATGACGTCGCGCACGTCGGTCCCGCCGAGCACGTCGCCGTTGAAGACGACGATGGTCTTGGCGGTCAGCTCGTCGAGGACGTTGCGGATGCCGCCACCGGTGCCGAGCGGCTCCTCCTCGGTGACGTATCGCATATTCAGTCCGAGCTTGGAGCCGTCACCGTAGTACTCGCTGAATGTCTCGGCCTTGAACGAGGTGCTGAGGACGACGTCGCGGATGCCGGCGGCGTGGATGCGCGACAGCAGGTGGGTGAGGAAGGGCAGGCCCGCGGTGGGCAGCATCGGCTTGGGCGCCGAGAGGGTGAGCGGACGGAGTCTGGTGCCCTTGCCGCCGACGAGGACGACCGCTTGGACGTCCTCGGCGACCGGACCCGATCCCCCGACGGATTCACTCCCCACCGAGTCGCGCACGGTGTACTGATCCACTTGATCGGTCCCTTCTTCCTGATGATTGGTACTCACTTCAGCACCTATCCGTTGTTTTCGCTCGTCGGGGTGTCCTGAGCCGACAGCGCGCGGCGGGCGGCGCGCACCGCGAGACGGGAACGCACGGCCAATCCGGCCCGCAGCGCCAGCCGCAGGGGTGCACGTAGAACGCCGGGGTTGCGGTCGGCCTGGAACCGGTAGGCGCTCTCGTGGTGCGCGGGCAGCATCTTCTCCGGGTGCCGGCCCGCGCTGTGCCCCTTGGTGTGCACGATCTCGGCGGAGGGCACGTAGACGTTCTGCCAACCGGCCTTGCCGAGTCGGTCGCCGAGGTCGACGTCCTCCATGTACATGAAGTACCGAGGGTCGAAGCCGCCGACGGCGTCGAAGGCCTCGCGTCGCATCAGCAGGCACGAGCCGGAGAGCCAGCCGACGGCCCGTTCCGACGGGGCCTCGTCGTCGGCGCGGTAGGCCGCGGTCCACGGGTTGGACTTCCACACCGTGCCGAGGATGGCGTGGCCGGTGCCGGAGACGAGGTCTGGGACACGACGCGCAGACGGATAGACCGAGCCGTCGGGTTCGCGGATCAGCGGGCCGAGCGACCCGGCACGCGGCCAGCGCTCCGCCGCGGCGAGCAGCTCGTCGATCGAGCCGGGCTTCCACTCGACGTCGGGGTTGGCGATGAGCACGAACTCGATGTCGGGATCGAGTTCGGCGACCCCGCGGTTCATCGCGCGCCCGTAGCCGAGGTTGCCGCCGGTGCGGACCAGCGTGACGGACTCGTAGTCCTGCTCGGCCTTCTCGGGCGCGCCGTCGTCGGAACCGTTGTCGGCGATGATGACCTGCGGCATCACGTCGGTCACGGCGTCGAGACTGCGGAGAAAAGTCGCGAGGTGATCACCGGAGGAGTAGGTCACCGTGACGACGGCTAGCTGAGCGGGCACCGGCTCAGGGTAACGAACCCTCTGAGGCGGCGATCGACGCGTGCAGCGCGGCACGCCAGTCCCGCAGCGGGGTCAACCCCGCCGCGGCCCAGGAACGTCCGGAGAGCACCGAGTAGGCCGGGCGCGGTGCCGGGCGCGGGAACTCCGCCGTGGTCGTGGGCAGCACGCGTGACCGTTCGGCGCCGACCTCCTCGAAGACGGCTGCCGCGACGTCGAACCAGGTCGCGCGGCCCGCGTTGGTGGCGTGCAGGACGGCGCCGGTGACGCCGGCGCGGGGCCCGGCGGCCACGAGTTCCCACAACCCGTCGGCGAGGTCGATGCAGTACGTGGGTGAACCGAGCTGGTCGTCGACCACCGACACTGATTCGCGCGACTGCTCGAGGCGCCGCATCGTCCCGACGAAGTCGCGGCTCTCGGGACCGCCGGTGTACACCCAGGCGGTGCGCACGACAGTGGCGCGCGGGTCCGCCTCGAGGACCGCGCGCTCGCCCGCGAGTTTGGTCGCCCCGTAGACGGTGGCCGGTTCGCCGCTCACGTCGTCGGGCTCGTAGCCCTCGGGGCGGTCGGAGTCGGGTGCGGCACCCGGGAACACGTAGTCGGTGGAGATGTGGATCAGCCACGCCCCCGCGGCGGCGGTGTGGGCGGCGAGCACGGCGGGACCGGTGACGTTGACGCGGCGGGCACCGTCGAGATCCGACTCGGCGCCGTCGACGTTGGTGTAGGCGGCACAGTTGACGACGACGTCATCGGGGCCCAGGTCGCCGAGCGCGGCACCCACCGAAGTCTCGTCGGCGATGTCGATGTCGGCCGAGGTCAGGGGCCGCCACACCACGGAGTCGGGTGCCTGCGCCGACCTCCCCTGGAGTGCGGTGCCGAGCTGACCGCCGGCGCCGACGATGTACACGGTGGGGGTGCTGGGCGTGACACGCATGCGCACCATCGTGCCGCAGATGCCGGTGGGCCACGACTCCGCCGTCGACCACGTGACGACCGCTACTCGACTCCTCGGCGTTGCGTTCTCGAATTCGCGAATCACTTCAGTAGCCTGGCGACAGCACAACACCAACTTTCACTCCTGCACCGACAATCCCAGGGCGCGGACTACCGGGCGCCACCGTCGAGCAGCATGACGACCTCGAAAGGGACCGCTGACCAGTGGATTCACCATCCGACGGCGCACGTGGGCGGCCGCGCCCCCGGCGTGCGGTACCGCCGGAGCCGGGAAACCGGCGCACTCCGGATGCCGACAACGGCCGACGGCCCGTGCGCGGCGAACGCGCTGGTGAACCGGGACGGCCTCCCCAGGGTGCCCGCCCGCGTCCCGTGGACGCCGAGGCGGCCGGTCCCCGACGCCGCGTGGTTCGGCGTGCTCCCGAGCCGCCGACACGAGCCGACTCCGCGCAGCGTGCCCGACGTCAGCCGCCCCCGGAACGGATTCCCGCCCGGGACGTAGAGGGGATGCCCCGACGACGCCCCGCAGACGAGCGTGATCCGCGACGGCGCGTACCCCCGCAGGATCCCGCCTCGCCCCGCCGTCCGCGTCGCACCGACGAGCCTCTCGGGCGACGCTCCTCCGGCGAGATCCACACGCGCTCGAAGCCCGCCGAACGTCAGCGAGCCGCCGCACCGCAGGACCCTGCCCGCAAACGCCGGCCCCGACCGGACGCCGAGCAGGCTCCGGCGAAGAAGAGCGCCGCGAAGAAGGCCGACCCGACGAAGGCGGCAGGTCCGCGGAAGGCAGCGTCTCCGAAGGCCGGCGCGCCGAAAACAGCCCCTCCCAAGGCGACTGCCGGTGAGGGCCCGGTCAAGACCGGCGCCCCGAAGAAGGGCGCGCCGAAGTCCGGAACGCAGGAGACAGGTACACCCGCGAGGGCTGCGGCCGGCGCTCGGACACCCCAAGAAGCGCCGGCCGGCAGCCACCGCCGGTGCCACCGCGGTGACCGAGAAGCTCTCGGTGAGTGAGGGATCCACCGCAGCCACGACGCCGTCGACCGCACCGCCCGGCACCTCGTCGCGCCGACGCGCCCATTGGGCGTCGGGAGCCGGGTGGGGTCGAGCGCTGATCGCGATCGCATCGGTGGCCGTGCTGCTGTGCACCGGTTACGCCTGGAACACGATGTCCGACCTCGAGACCCGCATCACGCAGCTCGGTGGCCTCGGCCTGGGCGGCGCGAAGGACGGCGCCGTCGACATCCTGTTGGTGGGCACCGACTCCCGCACCGACGCCAAGGGCAACCCGCTCTCGCCGGAGGAGATCAAGCTCCTCCGTTCGGGCGAGGAGGTCGCCACCAACACCGACACCATCCTGCTGGTGCGAATCCCCGAGGACGGGTCGTCGGCCACCGCGATCTCGATCCCGCGCGATTCCTACGTCGACGTGCCGGGAATCGGCATGAGCAAGATCAACGCCGCCTACGGCACCACCCGCGAGGGCGTCCGCGCCCGCGCCGTCGAAGCCGGGCAGTCGCCCGAGGAGGCGGAGAAGGAAGGCACCCTCGCCGGCCGGAAAGCGTTGGTGGACACCGTCGCCAATCTCACCGGCGTCCAGGTCGACCACTACGCGGAGGTCGGTCTGCTCGGCTTCGTCCTCCTGACCAACGCCGTCGGCGGCATCGACGTCTGCCTCAACGCGCCGGTCCGGGATCCGTTCAGCGGCGCCCGATTCCGCAAGGGTGTCCAGACGCTCAACGGCCCCCGCGCCCTGAGCTTCGTGCGCCAGCGTCACGGACTCCCCCGCGGCGACCTCGACCGCATCACGCGGCAGCAGGCCTTCATGGCGTCGCTGACCCAGAAGGTGCTCTCCGCAGGCACTCTCACCGACCCGGGCAAGCTGTCCGAGATGCAGAACGCGGTGGCGCGCTCCATCGTGATCGACGACGGCTGGAACATCATCAGTTTCGCCGAGCAGCTCAAGGATCTCAGCGGTGGACGCGTGAAGTTCGCGACCATCCCGATCGTGACCGAGCAGGGTTGGAGCGAGGACGGTCTGCAGTCCGTCGTCGAGGTCGATCCGCAGGCGGTGAAGACCTACACCAGCGATCTCCTCACCCCGAAGCAGGCGGGCGGGGACACCCAACGCGGCGACTTCAAGGTCGACGTCGTCAACGCCGGCACGATCGACGGACTCGGGTCGAATGTCGCCAACATCCTGACCAACAAGGGTTATCAGTCCGGGGAGACCTCGAGTGGCAAGGCCGACACCCGGGACTCGGTGGTCTACGCCAAGGAGAACGGCGACGCCGCCCGACTGCTCGCGAAGGACCTCGGCGGCGTGAAGGTCGTCGAGGACCCGAATCTCGCCGACGACCAACTCAAGGTGATCCTCACCAACACCTACGCCGGCCCGGGCGGGCTCGGCGACACCGGCGACCAGACCGACAACACCCCGGCCAGCGAGCGCGTCGGCAACAAGCGGCCGCCGATCACTGCCGGGACCAAGGGGCCGATGTGCGTGAACTGACCACACCGAACACCGTCGCCGACGCGATCTTCGGTGCGGTGGCCGATCATTCGCGCCCGCTGCTGACCTACTACGACGAAGCGACGGGCGAGCGAACCGAGCTGTCGGCGGCCACCCTCGGCAACTGGGCGGCCAAGACCGCCAACTATCTGACCGACGAGATCGGTGTGGGTGCCGGGGATGTCGTCGTGGTGGATCTGCCGGAGCACTGGCAGACCGCCGGAATCGTGCTGGGCGCACTGTGGTCCGGCGTCGACGTTCATCTCCCGGGACCGGACGCCACCGAGGTCGCGTCGGAACCGCTGGTGGTCTTCACCTCTCGCGACCGGCTCGACGAACATCCCGACGCCGACGAGGTCGTGGTGGCATCACTCGATCCGTTCGCCCTGCCGCTGCGTGATCTCCCACCCGGGGTCGGCGACTACGGCAGCGTCGTGCGGGTCCACGGCGACCAGTTCGTCTCCCGGTCCCCCGCGGTCGAGGCGCTCGACGGCACCCCGACCGCCGAGGTGATCAGCGAGGCCCGCACGGTGGCCGAGCGCGACGGCGTCGCCGCCGGTACCCGGGTGGTGTCGACGCGCCCCTGGCACACCGCGTCCGGCGTTCTCGCCCATCTCCTCGCGCCGATGATCGCCGGCGGCAGTCTCGTGCACGTCGCCAATGCGCCCGCGGAGCGGGTGATCGCGATCGCCGAGGTCGAGAAGGCCGGCGTCGTCCTCGCCGGATGAGTTCTCGATAACCGCAAATGCCGCACGGCCCGCGGGATCGCACCGAATCAGGCACAGTGGGCACATGCGACTACCTGACGCACTGGCCCGGTTCAACAAGATCGTCACCAATCCGATCCAGAGGATGTGGGCGCCTCACCTGCCACCGTTCGCCATGGTCGAGCACGTCGGCCGCAAATCCGGGAAGACCTATTCGAATCCGGTGCTGGCCTGGGTGGACCGTGACAAGCTCACGATCGTCCTCACCTACGGCAGGCACACCGACTGGGTGCGCAACGTGCAGGCGGCGGGCTCGTTCACCATCGTCCGTAAGGACAAGCGCTACCGGGTCACCGGACCCCGCGTCGTGCCGTCGGACTCCCCCGACCTCGCCGGTGGCGCGAAGATCTTCGCGAAACCCTTCGAGTCGGCGCTCCTCGGCACCCTCCACAAGGACTGACCCGCGATGGCCGACGATCCGCTCGACGACTTCACCGCCGAGGACGTGACCCTGCGCGGCGACACCCGCCGGATCTACCGCAAGGGCACGGGTCCCGCCGTCATCGTGATCGCCGAGATGCCGGGCATCAGCCCGAAGGTGGCCCATGTGGCCCGAAGCATCGCAGATCTCGGCGCGACGGCGGTCATGCCGTCGCTGTTCGGGATCGACGGCCAGGACCCGCGACCGGACAATCTCGGCCGCGTGGGAGCGGTGCGCAACATGCTGGGCACGATCACCAGAACCTGCATCACCCGCGAATTCACCATTCTCGCAACGGGAAAGACCTCACCGATCGCAGCGTGGCTCCGCGAGCTCGCCGCCCACGAGCACAGCCGCTGCGGCGGACCCGGCGTCGGCGCCGTCGGAATGTGTTTCACCGGCGGCTTCGCACTGGCGATGGCAACCGACGAACGGATGCTGGCGCCGGTGCTCTCCCAGCCGTCGCTGCCGTTCGCGGTGCTTCCCGGGCGCGCCCGCGCGATCGACGTCGACGCCGCAGATCTCGCCAAGGTACAGGCGCGGTGCGCTCGAGGTCTCGAGGTGATGGGTCTGCGCTTCGCCGGCGATCAACTCTCGCCGCGGTCGCGATTCGCCCATCTCCAAGAGCTTCTCGGCGACTCGTTCATCGGTATCGAACTCCCCGACGACACGGCGAACCCGGATTCGATGTTCCCCCGACCACATTCGGTGCTGACCGAGGATCTCTACGACGAACCCGGGCAACCCACCAGAGACGCCTTCGACCGGGTGATGAACTTCTTCACCGACAAACTCGGCCTACCGTCCACCACTCCGGAATCGTCTGCCGGACAGGGCTAGTCGCCGAGCAGCTCCTGCTGCAGCGCGGCGTCCTTGTCGAGGACCATTTGTTCGAGGCCCTTCTGGAACGACTCCATCCGTTCCTGCAGGGCGGGGTCGGACGAGGCGAGGATGCGTACGGCGAGCAGCCCGGCATTGCGCGCGCCACCGACCGAGACGGTGGCGACGGGCACGCCCGCGGGCATCTGCACGATCGACAACAGCGAGTCGAGGCCGTCGAGGTGTCGCAGCGGCACCGGCACACCGATGACCGGGAGCGGGGTCGCCGAGGCAACCATGCCCGGAAGATGTGCTGCCCCACCGGCTCCCGCGATGATGACCTCGATGCCGTTGGCGGCCGCGCCGGCGGCATAGTCGAGCATCCGCTGTGGCGTGCGGTGCGCGGAGACGACACCCACCTGGAACGGCACGTCGAACTCGGCGAGCGCCTCCGCGGCGGCCTTCATCGTCGGCCAGTCGGAGTCGGAGCCCATGATCAGGCCCACGCGGGGACCCCGGAACTCTGCGGTCTCACTCATGAATGCACATCCCATCCGTCGGTCCACGTCGCGTGCGACATCCACTGCGCGGCACGCTCGGCGCGCTCACGCACCGATTCCATCGATTCACCCTGGCGGCCGACGACGTTCACGTGGCCGATCTTGCGGTCGCGACGCTCGCCCTTGCCGTACAGATGCACCTTCGCCTCGGGCATACGCGCCATCAGGTGGTGCAGCCGCTCGTCCATGGACATCTCCGGGGCGGTCGGTGCGCCGAGGATGTTGGCCATCACGGTCAGCGGCGAGGTCGGTGCGGTGTTGCCCAGCGGGTAGTCGAGGACGGCACGCAGATGCTGTTCGAACTGTGAGGTGACGGCGCCGTCCATCGTCCAGTGACCGCTGTTGTGCGGACGCATCGCAAGTTCGTTGACGACGAGTTCGCCGTCGACGGTCTCGAAGAGTTCCATCGCCATGACCCCGACCACGCCGAGTTCGTCGGCGAGGCGCAACGCCATCTGCTGGGCCCGTTCGGCGACCTCGTCGGAGAGATCCGGTGCAGGCGCGAGCACGACGGCGCACTGGCCGTGACGCTGGATCGTCTCCACGACCGGCCACGCGGCGCCCTGCCCGAACGGGGACCGGGCGATCATCGCCGACAGTTCTCGGCGCATCGGCACCTTCTGCTCGGCGAGCAGGGCCGGTGCGTCGGACGGGTACTCGTCGAAGACCGCGAGAGCCTCGTCGGCGCCGTCGACCAGCCACACCCCGCGCCCGTCATATCCACCGCGGACCGCCTTGACGACGATCTCCCAGTTGTTGGCCTTCCCGAACTCGATGAGACGGTCACGGGCGGCGGCGCGGTCGCCGGCGAGATCGGCGAACGCCGGTACCGGCAGACCCAGCTCGGCCAGCCGCACACGCATGGCCAGCTTGTCCTGGGCGAAGTGCAGCGCCTTCGACGGCGGGAGGACCGCCACCCCTTCGGCTTCGAGCGCCTGGAGATGCTGCAACGGCACACCCTCGTGGTCGAAGGTCAGTGCGGCGGCACCCGCGGCGGCGCGGCGGAGGTCGTCGAGGTCGTCGTGCGAGCCGAGGACGATGTCGGCGCTCACCTGCGCGGCCGGGTCGGACGCGGAGGCGGCGAGGACACGCAGACACTGTCCGAGGGCGATCGCGGCCTGATGGGTCATCCGGGCGAGCTGTCCGCCGCCGATCATCGTGACCTTCGGCATACCCGACGCCGCACCGGCACCACGCGCCGGTTCGGGAGTGGGTGGCACCGCGGAATTCGAGGTCACAGGCACGGGCACAGGCGCTCCATCCGGCTCGCGTGGATTCACGCGAACCATCGTGGCACGTCGGCTCTGTCATCCGCACAACCGCCCGGAGAACTGTCCCCGGTGTTTTGTTTCGTACACTCGGATCTTGTGCCATTGATCGACGAGCTGATCGCTCGCCTCCCAGCGCCGGTCCGACGGCTCGTGATGCGGCACCACGAACTCATCAAGTTCGCGATGGTCGGCGGCACGACGTTCATCTTCGACCTCGCCATCTTCTACAGCCTCAGTCTCACGATCCTCGAGACCAAGCCGGTGATCGCCAAGGTCATCGCCGGTGTACTGGCGACGATCCTCAGCTACATCCTCAACCGCGAGTGGGCCTTCAAGAATCGAGGCGGCCGGGAACGGCACCACGAGGCGCTGCTGTTCTTCATCATCAGCGGGATCGGCGTCATCCTCCAGGCCGCACCGTTGTTCATCGGCAACAACGTCTTCGACATGCGGTCCAACCTGAGCGTGTCCGAGGTCGTCGTCGTCGACTTCGTCCTCGGTTACATCATCGGCAACCTCATGCAGATGGCCTTCCGGTTCTGGGCGTTGCGCAAGTTCGCGTTCCCAGAGGAGCTCCTGCGCGGCGGCGACGCCGGGTCCACCGACCTGCACCCGACGCTCGCCGAACTCAACGATGAGGAACTCGGTCACGCGTGACGTCGGTGTCCGAGCCGTCCTGATCCGGATCCTCCTGCTCGCCCGGGTCCTCGCCGAATCCGCTCGCATACCGGGCCGGGACGACGATCGCGAAGACCGGGGGACGTCGCACGGTGAGTTCCAGTCGTCCGCCGTCGGCCTCGATCAGAGCCCGCGCCAAGGACAGTCCGACGCCGCTGCGACCGGCACCCGGCCGCTTCCCCGCCGAGAACCCCCGGCGGAAGATGTGCGCGGAGATCTCGTCGGCCACCCCGTCGCCCTCATCGGCGACCGTGATGCGCACCAGATCCCCGGCCTGCAGCGTGCTCACGTCGATCCGGCACATCCCGCGGCCGTGCTGTAGGGCGTTGTCGACGAGCACGCTGACCGCCTCGCGGAGGCGCCCGGACTGCGAGGTGAGCGCCTGGGGCGCGCCGTCGACCACCACGGTCAGCTCACGGCCCTGGGCCTCGAAGGCGTGGCGGAAGTCCTCGACCAGCGTGGTCAGCATCTCCCCGACGTCGATGAAATGCGGTGCGGGTTCGTCGGCCCGCGAGGCCTCCACGAGTTCGTCGAGTTCGGTGGCCAGTCGCTCCACCTGATCGAGTGCGGCCTCGGCCTCGGTGACCACCGCCGGGTCCTCGTGCAGCGTCAGCTCCTCGAGCCGCAGCTGGATGGCGGTGAGTCGGCTGCGCAGCTGATGCGACGCGTCACCGGCGATCTCACGCTCCCGCTCGAGCCGCAGTGCCTGCGCGGTGTTGGCGTCGGCGAGAGCCCGCGACACCCGGTCGAGTTCGGCGATGCCGTACATCTTCCATTCGGTGCGGAAATCGGCACGACCCAGCGTGGCCGCGCGGTCGGCGAGATCGGTCAGCGGGTCGACGATCCGGCCGGCCGTCACGGCGGCCACCACCGATCCGCCGATCACCGAGCCGACCACGACGAGCATCACGATTCCCGCCGCGGTCATCTGGTCGTCGCGGACCACGTCGTTCGGGATGGACAGGGTCAGCGTCCCGGCGGCACCGAGCCCGATGGACTCTGACATCCGCGGACCCGCGATGTCGGCACCGAGAACCATCCGCCGATCCTCCCCCTCGAGGTCGGGATAGGTGATCGTGAGTCGTCCGTCCGGCGGCAGCAGCAGCTCGAAGGACTTCCGGTCGATCGCGTCGCGCGGGATGCGACCGTCGGCGCCCTCCTGCCGGATGAGCTGGTCGGCGATGACCTTCAGCCGGCGGTCGAGGTCCTGGTGGGCGTTGTCGGCGACCCACCACCAGGCCACCACGCTCAACGGGATGCCCAGCAGACAACCGACCGCGATGAGGACGCCGATCATCGTGGTGAGCAGCCGGCGTCGCATGGAGGCCGGTCGGCGCATCGACGCCGGTCGCATGGGCATCGTCCTAGGGGTCGAACCGGAAGCCGACGCCGCGCACCGTCACGATGTGTCGCGGGCGGTTGTGGCGGTCGTCGCCGATCTTCCGGCGCAGCCAGGAGATGTGCATGTCGAGGGTCTTCGACGACCGCAGATCTGCCGACCCCCAGACCTCGGTGAGGATCTCTTCACGCGACACGACCTCGCCGGCGCGTTCCATGAGGAATCGCAGGAGATCGAACTCACGGTTCGCCAGGGTGAGGTCCTGACCGTTCACCAGGACGCGACGCGCCCGGGCGTCGAGCCGGATCTCACCGCCTTCGAGCACCTCGTCGCCGTCGCCGGGCTGGCGTCGTCGGAGCAGCGCGCGCACGCGGGCGAGGAGTTCGGCGAGCCGGAAGGGTTTGCCGACATAGTCGTCCGCACCGGCGTCGAGGCCGACGACGAAGTCCACCTCGTCGGTGCGCGCGGTGAGCATGAGGACCGCGAGCGCGGGACGTTGGGCACGTACCCGCCGGCAGACCTCGAGCCCGTCGAGAACCGGGAGTCCGAGGTCGAGGATCAGTAGTTCGTATCGGCTGTCGAGCGCCTTCTCGAGTGCGTCGGCGCCGGTGCTGACGACCTCGCATCCGTATCCCTCGCGTGTCAGCGCACGTGCGAGCGGTTCGGCGATCGCGGCGTCGTCCTCGGCGAGCAGCACGTTGGTCAACGCTCCCGCACCCCTCTGCTCTCGGGACGGTCGGCGGGCCCGTCCGGGTCGCCGTAGGTGTCGCCGGCGTGGTCGTCGTCCCCGTACATGTCGAGCACCTCGTGATAGAGCAGGGAGTGGACCTTCTCCACCTGCGGGATGTCGTCGAAGGACAGCGGTTCGTCGGAGGCCGACTCGATGACCAGCGTGCCGGTCCGAAGCAGCCGGTCGATGACGCCGTGCCGGAACTCGACGGTGTTGATGCGCCGGATCGGGATGTCGATCCCGGACCGCGTGAGGATTCCGTTGCGGAACATCACCCGACGGTCGGTCAGCACGAAGTGCGTTGTCTTCCAGGCCAGCAGCGGCCGGACGAAGTACCAGACGAGGCCGAGCACCCACACCACACCGACGACGATCAGCAGCACAGTCCGCGGGGTCGAGCCCAGCGACGATCCGGCGATCACGCCGGCGAGGACACCCGCGGCCGCGGTGATGATCCCGAACAACAGGAACGGCCCGAGCAGGCACTTCCAATGAGGGTGCCGGTGGAGAACCACACGTTCACCGGGCGCCAGGTTCTCCCGCGGGTAAGCCATGCGGCTCAGCATAATCGGGACAGGCGTGCCCGGGGGGCACGCTGAGTAGACTGCGAGGCACCAGTACCGATCGACTGCCGGGCACGTTGGGGCGGTCGGCGAGGAGAATGTTATGACCTACCAGGACCCGCGGGGCCCGCACCGCGATCCCGATCCCCGGACCGCCCGCTACGAGTCCGGTTACAACCCCGATTCTCGTGCCTACAGCCAGCAGGGCGCGCCCTACGAGGAGCCGTACCGGGACCAGTACCCCGCCGAGCCCTATGGCGGCGACGCCCATCGCGCCGCGGGCGGATACGCGGAGCAGCCGCGGGCGCCCCGGGCGCCGCGGCGCGGACCCGACGTCAACCCGGTCACGTTCGCCGGCGGCGTGGTGATGACCGGTGTGGTCACCGGCTTGGCGGCCTGGCTGGTCGCGTGGATCATCTCGGCGTTCGTCGAGAAGGTGAACGAGTCCGGCAAGCTCGGTGTGTGGAATCCGGTGGCGGCCAGCGAGATCTGGTTCGGCGTCGTGGGCTTCCTGTGTGCGCTCGCCGCGGGCGCCCTCTGGTACGTGCTCCAGCTGATCACGCCGGCGCCCAACCAGTTCTACCGCTGGATCGTCGGGCTGCTGCTGGTCGCTGCGGTGCTGATCCCGATCCTCACCTACCAGCAGACCTCGGTCGGCATCGAGACCGCGATCCTGCACTTCGTCATCGGCCTGCCTCCGCTGACGATCATCCCCGCGATGGGCATCAAGAGCCTGCAGCGTCCCGTCGGCTGAACCAGACCTAGACCGGTCGCAGGTGCGTGACGTCGCCTGCGGCCGCGATCACCTGCCGTCCGTCGGCGTCGACCACGATCCGCCCGGATGCGTCGACGCCCGTCGCGGTGCCGACGACCTCCTCGTCGCCGGGCAGCACCAGCCGTACCCGGCGCCCGATGGTGTCACTGTCCTCCCGGTAGCGCGCCGCGAGTCCGTCGACGTCGTGCGGCCAGAGGTCGAGCAACTCCGACAGCGCCCGGAGGTACGACGCCGCGAGCTCGGTGAGCGTGACGTCCTGGCCGGTCGCCAGCTGCAGCGAGGTCGCGGTGGGCACCGGTAACTGGTCCTGCGTCATCGTCGTGTTGAGCCCGGTGCCGATGACCGCGACTCCCCCGTCCCCGCCGCGGGTGTGGGGCGAGCGCGTGTACTCCGACAGGATTCCGGCGGTCTTGCGTCCCTCGATCAGAACGTCGTTGGGCCATTTGAGGGTCGGCCGCACGCCCATCGCCGCCCCGATGCCCTGGACCGCGGCGAGACCGGCCAGCAGCGACAGCCAGCCGAGGTGTTCGGTGTGCTCCCCGACCTCGACCGCCGCCGACATCGCCAGCTGGGTCCCGCGCGGCGCGGTCCACGTCCGTGCGTGGCGTCCGCGGCCCGCGGTCTGATCGGTGGTCAGGCGCACCGTCCCGTCGATCGATTCGGTCGCCGCGCGTGTCACGAGATCGGCGTTGGTCGAACCCGTCGCGTCGACCACCTCAATCCGGTGCCAGCGCGTGCCGGCGAGTCGGGTCCGGAGCAGGTCGGCGTCGAGAGTCATGTCTGAAGAACCTAGTGGGCCCATCGGCGCGACGTCGACCATCATGATCTGGGTGTCGGCCGGGTGCACCGTCGGTCCACCCGGCCGTGACGGCCCGGATCGGCGCGGCCTACGACGACGCCGGCGACGGTCGGTTCGATCCCGCACCGGACCGCTTTCGCGCAGCTCAGAGGCACCAGCGCACACCGGAAAACGGACAAACCAACCACCACCGACCGATCGCTCGGGAACCTGAGGGATATCTCACGTTGATCCGGTTGACGTGGCTCACACTCGGGTAGTTAGCATCGACAGTCATGACCACAGCTTCACGCGACGATTCCGCCGCTCCCGACATCCACACGACAGCGGGGAAGCTCGCCGATCTGCGCAATCGCCTCGAAGAGGCGAAGCACCCCGTGGGCGAGGCCGCCGTCGAGAAGACCCACGCGAAGGGCAAGCTGACCGCCCGCGAGCGGATCACGCATCTGCTCGACGAGGGCTCGTTCGTCGAACTCGACGCACTCGCCAAGCACCGCAGCACCAACTTCGGTCTCGCCGAGCGTCGACCGGTCGGAGACGGTGTGGTCACCGGCTACGGCACGATCGACGGCCGCGAGGTCTGCATCTTCTCGCAGGACGCCACCGTCTTCGGCGGCAGTCTCGGTGAGGTCTACGGCGAGAAGATCGTCAAGGTCATGGATCTGGCCATCAAGACCGGCCGCCCGCTGATCGGCATCAACGACGGCGCCGGCGCCCGTATCCAGGAGGGCGTGGTCTCGCTCGGTCTGTACGGCGAGATCTTCCACCGCAACGTCCGCGCCTCGGGTGTCATCCCCCAGATCTCGCTGATCATGGGTGCCGCCGCCGGCGGCCACGTGTACTCGCCCGCGCTGACCGACTTCGTGGTCATGGTCGACAAGACCAGCCAGATGTTCATCACCGGCCCCGACGTCATCAAGACCGTCACCGGTGAAGAGGTCACTCAGGAAGAACTCGGCGGTGCGACCACCCACATGGCGAAGTCGGGCACCGCGCACTACGTCGCCTCGGACGAGGAGGACGCGCTCGAGTACGTCAAGGAACTCCTGAGCTACCTGCCGAGCAACAACCGCGCCGACGCACCTCGCCTGCCGGTTGCGCAGCCGGCCGCCGGGTCGATCGAGGACACCCTGAACGACGAGGACCTCGAACTCGACACACTCATCCCGGATTCGCCGAACCAGCCGTATGACATGCACGAGGTCATCCGTCGCATCCTCGACGACGACGAGTTCCTCGAGATCCAGGCCGATTACGCGAAGAACATCATCGTCGGCTACGGCCGCGTCGACGGCCGCAGCGTGGGCATCGTCGCCAACCAGCCGACCCAGTTCGCCGGCTGCCTCGACATCGACGCATCGGAGAAGGCCGCCCGCTTCGTGCGCACCTGCGACGCCTTCAACATCCCGATCGTCACCCTGGTCGACGTCCCCGGCTTCCTGCCCGGCACCGACCAGGAGTACCGCGGCATCATCCGCCGCGGCGCCAAGCTGCTCTACGCCTACGGCGAGGCCACGGTCGGCAAGATCACGGTCATCACCCGCAAGGCCTACGGCGGCGCGTACGACGTCATGGGCTCCAAGCACATGGGCGCAGACGTGAATCTCGCGTGGCCGACCGCGCAGATCGCCGTCATGGGCGCCTCCGGCGCCGTCGGCTTCGTCTACCGCAACCAGCTCAAGGACGCCGCCGCCAAGGGCGAGGACGTCGACGCACTGCGCCTCGAACTGCAGCAGGAGTACGAGGACACCCTCGTCAACCCGTACGTCGCCGCGGCCCGCGGTTACGTCGACGCGGTCATCCCGCCGAGCCACACCCGCGGCCAGATCGCGACCGCGCTCAAGCTGCTCGAGCGCAAGATGGTCAACCTGCCGCCGAAGAAGCACGGGAACATCCCGCTGTGAGTGAGCGCGCCGTGAACGAGAGCACCGAGAAGCCGTTCCTGACCGTCGTCAACGGCAATCCGACCGACGAGGACCTCGCCGTGCTGGTGAGCGTTCTGGCCGGCGCGGGTGCCGGCGGTGGCGAGCCGGAACCGGAGATCCGCAACGACTGGGGTCGCCCCGTCGATCGCCTGCGTCCGCAGTGGGGCGCACCGTCGAGCTTCACCAACCTGCGCTACTGACACGTGCCTGACTCCCTGATCGGGTCGAGTACACGAGAGACCGGGCCGGCCACCGCCGGCCCGGTCTTCGTGCTCGGATCCGCTTCCCCCGCCCGTCTCCGGGTATTGCGGGCCGCGGGTGTCGAGCCGGTGGTTCGTGTCTCGGACGTCGACGAGGACGCGGTGCTTGCCCAGTTGCCGCCCGGCACCCCCGCCGATGCCGTGGTCGCCGCCTTGGCGCGGGCGAAGGCCGAGGCCGTCGCCTCGCTCCCGGAGATCGCCGGTGCGGCCGAGAACGGCGAGACGGTCGTGGTCATCGGCTGTGACTCGATGCTGCTTCTCGGCGATCGCCTGCTGGGCAAGCCGCACACCCCCGAACGCGCACTGGCCCAGTGGGCCGAGATGCGCGGACGCAGTGCCGATCTGCTCACCGGTCACCACCTGATCCGAGTCGACCCCGCCGGCGGTTCCGCGTCCGCGACCGGGACCTCCTCCACCACAATCCATTTCACCGACGCCCACGACGACGTGATCGCGCGCTACGTGGACAGCGGCGAGCCGCTGCAGGTCGCCGGCGCGTTCACCCTCGACGGCCTCGGCGGCTGGCTCGTCGAACGCATCGACGGCGACCCGTCGTCGGTCATCGGGATCGGCCTGCCGCTCGTGCAACGCCTGCTGACCGAGGTCGGGCTGTCGGTCACCGACTTCTGGCTGCACTGACCTGAGCTTCCTCGAAGAACTCCGGCCAGTCCCGTCCGGGGTGCTCGCGAAGTTCGTCCCCGTGAGCACTCCCGAAGGGCACGTTGCCCCCGGAAGCCGCTGAGGGGGACGGGATTTGCGCCCCCGGTCTGCAAACCCCGAGACCCGCTGCGCGGCGCCCGGATTGATGTCGCATGCGACCTCATTCCGCCCGAGCCGCGAAGGGTCAGCTCTCCTCGAAGAACTCCGGCCAGTACCGCTGCAGGCAGTCCACCGGCTGGCCCTGGCGATTGAACTGCGGTCCGGTGAGGCCGATGGTCAGGGCCCGCGCACGTTCGACCGCCGAACCGTGTCCCATGGCGCCGCCGGTGTCGCCGATGATCGGGAGCAGCGTCGCGACCTGGAGGATCTCCTTGGGTCCCAACCCGTCGCGCTGGTAGGCAGTGGCCGCCCAGTTCGCGGCCAGGCAGTCGGCGACCAGTTCACTGTTCTTGCCCTGGGGCAGGCGTCGTTCCGGGATGTCGAAGGCCTCGGCCATCCGGAACACCACGTTGTGCCCGTACTCGTGGGCGACGACGATCGCGGCGGTGAAGTCCCCGACGATCGGCGACGGCACCCCGAAGACGTTCCCGTCCCAGATGGCGGCGAAGGTGTCGACCGGCAGCACGATGCTGCCCTCGGTCTCCTGTCCCTCACCGTTGGGTTCCTCGTCGACCCCGCAGAAGAATGCGTTCGCCTCGTCGGACGGGATACGGTTCGACGCCCCGTCCTCGTCGATGCACTCGGTGGCGAACGAGGTGCCCGGCTCGATCAGGACACGTCCCGGCGCCGGGTCACCCCAGCCGAGTTCGCCGAACCAGCCGCCCCAGGTCTGGTCGAGGTCGTCGAGCAGCGTGGTGAGGTACTTCGGTACCGCGGTGTCGACGTTGGACAAATTCACCCCGCTGGTCATGAGTTCCGCCGAGGGCGTCGCCAGCTCCGGGCAGTCGTCCGGACTGCATCGGGTGGGGTCGGCGTTGCTCGGCGTCGACGACGGGATCCTCGATCGCGACGGCGAACTCGGGGTCGGCGACCCGGATGAGGAGGTCGATGCCGACGACGAGGGCGCCGGGCTCGACGAGTCGTCAGAGGAGATGAGCGAACATCCGCTCGTCGCGGCGAGCACCGCCACCGCCAGCGGGACGCCCCACCGCACCAGTCGCGAGACACTCCGGCGCTCCACGCGAGCCCCACGTCGATCGATCATTGGGCGAACTTAGCAGGCAACCACCCCACTGACCTGCGGTTTGTCATCCAACCGAAGCACGCCGACACCCGGCGCGTCAGACCGCAGCCGATCTGCCACCGGGCAGTCCCACACGGCCATGCCCTACCCTTTGTATCCGGGACCGGTCACGGTCCGCGCGATGAATGTCGAGACGCCCGAACGCACCAAGCTGGAGAACAGACCGTGAGTGTTGAAACCGACCCGAATCCGGCCTTCGCCGAGTACGCCCACCCCGAGCGGTTGGTGACCACTCAGTGGCTGTCGGCTCATCTCGGCGCCAAGGGCCTCAAGATCATCGAATCCGATGAGGACGTGTTGCTCTACGACATCGGCCACATCCCCACCGCGCAGAAGATCGACTGGCACCTGCACCTCAACGATCCGGTCACCCGCGATTACATCAACGGCGAGCAGTTCGCAGAACTGATGCGCAGCAAGGGAATCGAGCGCGACGATACCATCGTCATCTACGGCGACAAGTCCAACTGGTGGGCAGCCTACGCACTCTGGGTGTTCACGCTGTTCGGTCACGAGGACGTGCGCCTGCTCGACGGCGGCCGCGACGCATGGATGGCCGAGGACCGCGACACCTCCTTCGACGTCCCCGAGTACCCGCGGTCGGACTACCCCGTCGTCGAGCGCGACGACACCAAGATCCGCGCCTTCGCCCCGCAGGTCCTCGAGGTGCTCGGCACCGAGCCGCTCGTCGACGTCCGCTCGCCGCAGGAGTACACCGGCGAGCGCACCCACATGCCCGACTACCCCGAGGAGGGCGCGCTGCGCGGCGGTCACATCCCCACCGCGGTGTCGATCCCGTGGGCCAAGGCCGCCGCTCCGGACGGCCGGTTCCGTCCCCGCGCCGAGCTCGACGAGATCTACGGTGACCTCGACAAGGACACCCCGACCATCGCCTACTGCCGCATCGGCGAGCGGTCCAGCCACACCTGGTTCGTGCTCACCCACCTGTTGGGGTACACCAAGGTTCGCAACTACGACGGATCGTGGACCGAGTGGGGCAACGCGGTTCGCGTACCCATCGCGGTCGGCGACGAGCCGGGTGCCGCGCCCGGCTCCAAGTGAGCCCTGATCGACGATGAGTTTGCCCCCAGACCTGGCGGAAATCGTCGAAGACTTTGCGGCACTGGGTGATTCCGACAAGATCACCTTGCTGCTGGAGTTCGCCGACGAACTCCCCGATCTCCCCGAGCACCTGCAGCAGGACGCGATGGAACCGGTACCGGAGTGCCAGTCGCCGGTGTTCCTGTCCGTCGATGCCGGTGATCCGGAATCGGTACGCCTGTACTTCACCGCACCGCGCGAGGCACCGACCACGCGCGGCTTCGCGGCGATCCTGCACCAGGGGCTCGACACCGCCTCGGCGCAGGAGATCCTCGACGTCCCGTCGGACTTCTATTACGACCTCGGTCTGGGCAGCGTGGTCAGCATGCTCCGCCTCCGGGGCATGGCGGGCATGCTCGGCCGGATCAAGGCCCAGGTTCGCAAGCAGACTTCCGGGTCCGACGCACCCGGGGCATGAAGTTCATCCAGATCCGGGATGAGCCCATCGCCCCGGGCGGGCTCGTCGAGTGGACTCCCTATGTCCCCGGCGGTCTGGGCGCGTGGGATCACGACTCCCGTCTGACCTCGCACAACCACGAGCAGCACCTGCGTGCCGCCTTCGAATACCGCGTGCAGACGCAGCGCGAGGGCGGGCGCGAAGCGTGGCTGGGCCTGTCGATCGAGTTCGACGAGCCGTTGTCGATCCCGGCGATCCGCTCGGTGCTGACCCAGTGGATCGACCGCCACGAAGTGCTGCGCAGCCACGTCGTCATCAAGGGCACCGGCCTGCAGCGGCTCACCACCGACCCGGGCACCGTGAAGCTCAAGATGGGCCGGATCGGCTGGTTCCGCGAGTCCGGGCCGCTCGTCGAACAGCTCGCCGGCTCCTTCGACCGTGCCACCGCACCGCTGCACTGGCCCGCCTACCTGTTCGCGACGGTGGGCCGGGCCGATTCGTTCACGCTGCTGTTCGCCGCCGACCATTCCCTCGTCGACGGCTACTCGCTGATCATGGCCCAGCAGGAGCTCGTCTCGCTGTATCGCGCGGCGCGCGAGCACCGCAGCGCCAACCTGCCCGAGGTCGGCAGCTACGTCGACTTCAGCGCCGAGGAACGACGCCTGGCCGACCAGACCGGCGGCGACCACCCGGCGGTGGAGCTGTGGTCGGAGTTCCTGCGCACGGGCGCCGGCGACATGCCCGCTCTGCTGCAGTCCCACGCCGACGAGGCAAGGACCGCCGATCAGAAGTACCGCGAGGAGACGACGATCCCCCAGGAGTCACTGTGGGGCGTCATCGCCGACGACGCCACGGCCAATCGCTTCACCGCGATCTGCTCGGAGGCCGGCGGGACGCTCACCGCGGGCATCCTCGCCGCGTTCGCCATGGTCCATCACGAGATGACCGGCGACGCGGAGTTCCGCTGCGTGTTGCCCCGCCACACCCGCAACGACACCCAGTGGCTGAACGCCCTGGGGTGGTTCGTGGGCGTCGCACCGTTCTGGGTCGACATGTCCGACTCCCCGACCTTCGACAAGGCGGTCGCGCGTTCGACCGCGGTCCTCAAGCGCGGGCGCCAGGGTGCCGCACTGCCGTTCCTCCGGGTGGCGGAACTGATCGGTCAACGGGGTGAGCCGCGCTTCGTCATCTCGTTCATCGACACCCGCTACGCGCCGGGTTCCGGGGCCGCCGACGCCGGACGCGCGAAGGTGATCCGTAGCCACAGCTACTCACCTCACGAGGTCTACATCTGGATCAACCGCACGCCGTCCGGTTTGCGCTATTCTGCCCGTTTCCCACGTGAATCCCCGCTCCGCGAGCGAGGCGCCGACGAGGCATCGGCCGACATCACGGCCGTCGGGGCCCCGATGCCTGATGCGTCACCTTTTCCGCACGATGCGGAGGCGAGTGCCATCGACCCGACCATCGGTCCCGTACACGCCTACCTGCACAATTTCGCCGAACTCGTCCGTCGGCTCGGTGATGCGAGCACGTTCTCTCCGGCGTTGTGACCCACGGCTCCACCGAACGATTGCTCGGTGCGTTACTGTATTGGCCGGAAGGTCGCGATGCTGGACTCCCGGCGTCGTCCAACGCCCGAGCCGTCCGCATCCCGGTCGCCGAGCGTGTGCCCCCGTCTTGACCGTTGTCCGACATCCGTGTCGCGCGCTCACCCCGCGCTGCGAACACCTGAGTACGAGTAAGGCCCAGGAGAACAAGTGCCCAGTACCTCTTCCGCAATCAGCAAGGTCCTCATCGCCAACCGTGGCGAGATCGCTGTCCGCGTGATCCGCGCGGCCCGGGATGCGGGCCTCGCGAGCGTCGCCGTGTACGCCGAGCCCGACGCGGACGCACTGTTCGTCAAGCTCGCCGACGAGGCGTTCGCACTGGGCGGTCAGACCTCGGCCGAGTCGTACCTCGTGTTCGACAAGATCCTCGACGCCGCCGCCAAGTCCGGTGCCGACGCGATCCACCCCGGCTACGGCTTCCTCTCCGAGAACGCCGATTTCGCCCAGGCCGTCATCGACGCCGGGCTGATCTGGATCGGACCGTCGCCGCAGTCGATCCGCGACCTCGGTGACAAGGTCACCGCCCGTCACATCGCCCTCAAGGCCGACGCCCCGATGGCACCCGGCACCAAGGACCCGGTCAAGGACGCCGACGAGGTCGTCGCCTTCGCCAAGGAGCACGGCGTGCCGGTGGCGATCAAGGCCGCCTTCGGCGGCGGTGGCCGCGGCATGAAGGTCGCGTACACCATTGAGGAGATCCCGCACCTGTTCGAGTCGGCGACCCGCGAGGCCATCGCCGCCTTCGGTCGCGGTGAGTGCTTCGTCGAGCGCTACCTGGACAAGGCCCGCCACGTCGAGGCGCAGGTCATCGCCGACCAGCACGGCAACGTCATCGTCGCCGGTACCCGCGACTGCTCGCTGCAGCGTCGTTTCCAGAAGCTCGTCGAGGAGGCCCCGGCGCCGTTCCTGACCGACGAGCAGCGCACCAAGATCCACGAGTCCGCCAAGGCCATCTGCCGCGAGGCCGGTTACTACGGCGCGGGCACCGTCGAGTTCTTGGTCGGCAATGACGGCCTGGTCTCGTTCCTCGAGGTCAACACCCGCCTGCAGGTCGAGCACCCGGTCACCGAGGAGACCGCGGGCATCGACCTCGTGCGTCAGCAGTTCCGCATCGCCAACGGCGAGAAGCTCGAGTTCACCGAGGACCCGACCCCGCGCGGCCACGCCTTCGAGTTCCGCATCAACGGTGAGGACGCCGGCCGCAACTTCCTGCCGGCCCCCGGCCCCATCTCGGTCTACAAGGAGCCGACCGGCCCCGGCGTGCGCGTCGACTCCGGTGTCGTCGAGGGCGACGTCATCGGCGGCCAGTTCGACTCGATGCTCGCCAAGCTGATCGTCACCGGTGAGACCCGCGAACAGGCGCTCGAGCGTTCGCGTCGCGCCCTCGCCGAGTTCCAGGTCGAAGGCCTCGCCACGGTCATCCCGTTCCACCGCCACATCGTCTCCAACCCCGCCTTCATCGGCGACGGAGAGAAGTTCGACGTCTACACCAAGTGGATCGAGACCGATTGGGAGAACCCGATCGAGCCGTACACCGGTGGAGAGCCGATCGAGGAAGACGACGCCGCCCCGCGCCAGAAGGTCGTGGTCGAGGTCGGCGGACGCCGCGTCGAGGTCTCGCTGCCGGGCGATCTCGCCCTCGGCGGCGGTGGCGGCTCGACCAACGGCGTCATCCGCAAGAAGCCGAAGGCCCGCTCGCGCAAGAAGGGCGGCGGCGCAGCCGTTTCCGGTGACGCCGTGGCCGCACCGATGCAGGGCACCGTCGTCAAGGTCGCCGTGGAAGAGGGCCAGGAAGTCGCCGCCGGCGATCTGGTCGTCGTCCTCGAGGCCATGAAGATGGAGAACCCGGTCACCGCCCACAAGGACGGCGTGGTCACCGGCCTGACCATCGAGGCCGGTGCCGCGGTCACCCAGGGCACCGTCCTGCTCGAGCTGAAGTAAGACTCCCCGCGAGTTCACGACTGTGCAACCAGTCGAGATCAACGCCGGGACGTGGTATCTGCGTTCGCTTCGTGCGGACGACCGGATCACCGACGTCCCGGCGTTGACTCTTCTCGGGGCCGACTCCCCCGCCGACTATGTCGCGACGGCCAACGCCGACTGGGAGTCCGAGACCCGCTTCGTGTGGGCCGTCTGCATCCCGACGACGGGCGAACTCATCGCGCTGATCGGCGTGACGCCGGACGGCTCCTCCGGCGAGCTGTGGGGCCAAGCCCGTGACGGCTACGACGAGGCGCTCGACGCTGCGATCGGGCCCGTGTCACGCTTTGCCGAGGGGGCGTTGGGTCTGACTGTGGCGGACGACTTCTCACGCACGATCGGCTGAGAGTCTCCTCGGCCACGAGCACGCGACCTCGGCCGGGTTCACACACCACAACGAAACGAGCGCGGGGAACCGCGATTGCTCGCCGTTCCCCGCGCTCTTGAGTTCTGCTGTGTCGCTTACGTCGTCGCGTTGGCGAACGCGTCCAGATTGCCGGTCGCCTCGATGTACTCGGTCACCCAGCGTTCGATGACGGCCGAGGTCTTCTCGACCTTCTTGAACTGCCCGACGACCTGGCCGACGGGGTTGAAGGCGACGTCGATGCTCTCGTCGGGATGCTTGTGCGTCGCGGCGACCGCCATACCGGAGACCATGTACTGCAACGGCATTCCCAGCGGATCGGGGTTCTCGGGATTCTCCCACGCCTCGGTCCAGTCGTTCTTCAGCATGCGGCACGGCTTGCCGGTGAACGAGCGGCTGCGCACCGTGTCACGGCTCGAGGCGTCGATGTAGGTCTGCTGCTGGACGGGGGTGTTCTCGGCCTCCTCGACCATCAGCCACTGCGAACCACTCCACGCACCCTGCGCACCGAGCGCCAGGGCGGCCGCGATCTGCTCACCGCTGCCGATGCCGCCGGCAGCCAGAACCGGCACGGGTGCAACCTCTTTGACGACCTGCGGCCACAGCACGATCGAACCGACCTCACCGCAGTGACCACCACCCTCGCCACCCTGGGCGATGATGATGTCGACACCGGCGTCGGCATGCTTGCGCGCCTGCTTCGGCGAGCCGCACAGCGCGGCGACCTTGCGGCCGGCAGCCTGGATCTTCTCGATCATGTCCCTGGGCGGGGTACCGAGCGCGTTGGCGATCAGCGTGACCTTGGGATGCTGCAGTGCGATCTCGACCTGCGGGGTCGCAGTCGCCTCGGTCCAGCCGAGCAGCTGCAGCGAGTTGTCGTCACCGTCGGCGAGCGGCACGCCGTGGTCGAGGAGCAGCTTGCGGCCGAACTCGAGGGTCTCGTTCGGCACCATCGACTGCAGCAGCTTGGTGAGCTCCTCGGCCGACATGTTCGCGTCCATGCCCTCGTACTTGTTGGGGATCACGATGTCGACACCGTACGGGTGATCGCCGATGTGCTCGTCGATCCAGTTCAGCTCGATCTCGAGCTGCTGTGGCGTGAAGCCCACCGCGCCGAGCACTCCGTAGCCGCCCGCCTTGCTGACCGCGACCACGACGTCACGACAGTGGGTGAACGCGAAGATCGGGAACTCGATACCGAGTTCATCGCAGATCGGGGTGTGCATACAGACTCCTCGCCAGTGCCAGAATTAGAACGTGTTCTAATCTGGATACCAGGCTGCGCCTCGTCGGACAAGCGTTCCGCGGAACACTCGTCCCGGGGCGCGCGGCAACTGACCGGCGAACCTCGACCCGACTCCCAGACCTCGATCGAGGTCTGCGTGTCGAGGTCGAGGCCCACCGGACGACAACGCCTTCGGCGGAACCTGTCGTACCCCTGCCCTATCGTGGATCTCAATGCGGGAACGCAAGTGCGCTCCCGGGTATCGGAGGGCCTTGTCCCGTTGAATCGATGTATGTCAATATTGACGGGTGTCGAATAAGAACTTGCTTCTCTTGCCAGGCCGCGGCCTGAGTGGTGACGAGACCGGAGCGGTTACCCCGCTGCTGAAGGCGCTCGCGGATCCGGTTCGGCTGCGGTTGCTGTCGGAGGTCGCCGCGCATCCGGGAGGTGAGGCGTGCGTGTGCGACATCTCCGGGCCGTTCGAGCTGTCGCAGCCGACGATCTCGCATCATCTCAAGGTGCTGCGTCAGGCGGGTCTGGTGACGAGCGAACGCCGCGCGACCTGGGTGTACTACCGTGTGAACACCGAAGCACTGCAACAACTGTCGGTCCTGCTGGGCGATCTCGCCATGGTTGTGGGGGAAACTCGTTCGTGCGAGGCCGACCAGTGACCACCACCGACACCGCGGTCGCGGCGAAGTTGTCGATGCTCGACCGGTTCCTGCCGGTGTGGATCGGCGCAGCAATGGTCGCGGGCCTGATGCTGGGCCGCACCGTTCCCGGCCTGGGTGACGCCCTGGCGGCCGTGGAGATCGACGGCATCTCGCTGCCAATCGCTCTCGGACTGCTGATCATGATGTATCCGGTGCTGGCCAAGGTGCGCTACGACCGACTCGACTCGGTCACTGGCGATCGTCGCCTGCTCCTGGGATCGCTCCTGCTGAACTGGATCGTCGGACCCGCGTTGATGTTCGCGCTGGCCTGGCTTCTGCTCCCGGACCTACCGGAATACCGGACCGGACTGATCATCGTCGGTCTGGCGCGCTGTATCGCGATGGTCATCATCTGGAACGACCTGGCGTGCGGCGACCGCGAGGCGGCTGCCGTCCTCGTCGCACTGAACTCGGTGTTCCAGGTGATCATGTTCGCCGTGCTGGGCTGGTTCTACCTTTCGGTGCTACCCGGATGGCTCGGCCTGGAACAGACGACCATCGACACCTCGCCGTGGCAGATCGCGAAGTCGGTGCTGATCTTCCTCGGAATCCCGTTGATCGCCGGCTATCTCACCCGCCGCATCGGCGAACGGGCCAGAGGCCGCGAATGGTACGAATCCTCGTTCCTCCCGCGATTGGGGCCGTGGGCCCTCTACGGTCTGCTGTTCACCATCGTCATCCTGTTCGCCTTGCAGGGGGAGCAGATCACCTCTCACCCGTGGGACGTCGTGCGGATCGCGCTGCCGCTGCTGATCTACTTCGCGGTGATGTGGGGTGGCGGATTCGTCCTCGGCGCCGCGATGGGGCTGGGTTACGCACGGACCACCACGCTGGCGTTCACCGCCGCCGGCAACAACTTCGAACTCGCCATCGCCGTCGCGATCGCGACCTATGGTGCGACCTCCGGCCAGGCTCTCGCCGGGGTCATCGGGCCACTGATCGAGGTCCCGGTTCTCGTCGCCCTCGTCTATGTGTCCCTGGCGTTGCGGAAACGCTTCACAACTCCCACTGCTTCTAGCCTAGATGTGTCGAAGGAGCCTGCTCGCGATGTCTGAGAATGCGTTGGACGAACACCTACGTCGCGGTGAACACCGCGAGCAGCCCGAACTGTTGATGCCTCATACCGTGTTGGCCCGTACCGCAGCTGACTTGGCCGCCAAGTACGAGGGGGTGGTGTCTCGGCAGACGGTGGAACGCTGTGTTTTCGAGTCCTACACCGTGTTACGGCGTACCTCCCGGGTGCATGCGCATCTGACGACCTTGGCGGGCCGGTTCGCGGCTGATCGGTTACGCGCCCTCGCCCAGGCTGAGGGCGCGGTGCCCAAGGATGTGCCCGAGGTTCTGTTCGTCTGCGTGCAGAACGCCGGCCGCTCGCAGATGGCCGCCGGATTGTTGACCCCTCACGCCGCTGGGCGGGTACACGTGCGCTCCGCCGGGTCAGCCCCCGCGCACTCGATCAACCCGACCGTCGTCGAAGCAATGAGCGAGATCGGCGTCGACTTGGGTACGCAGTACCCCAAACCGCTAACCGACGATGTGGTCGCCGCCGCCGACGTGGTCGTAGCGATGGGTTGCGGCGACGCGTGTCCGATCTATCCCGGTAAGCGGTATCTCGATTGGACGGTCTCCGATCCTGAAGGCCGTCCACTTGGCGAGGTTCGCGCGATCCGCGATGACCTTGATGCCCGGGTTCGTGAGCTCCTTGCCGAGCTCACGGCCGACCGTGTGTGACTTTCCGAGCTTTCCTCCACAGCTGAAAGGGCCTGTGTTTCATGTCTTCCTCTCGACCTAGCGTGCTGTTCGTGTGCGTCCACAATGCTGGCCGATCGCAGATGGCCGCGGGGTTCCTGACCGCTCTCGGCCGGGGCAGTGTCGAGGTCCGCTCCGCCGGATCTGCTCCCGCCGACTCGATCAATCCCGCCGCTGTCGAGGCGATGGCTGAAGTCGGTATCGACATCTCCGCGCAGTCACCGAAGATCCTCACCCCCGACACGGTCGAATCCTCCGATGTGGTGATCACCATGGGCTGTGGCGATGCATGTCCAGTGTTCCCCGGCGTCAGGTACCGCGATTGGGCCCTCGACGACCCGGCCGGTCAAGGCATTGATGCGGTCCGCCCGATCCGCGATCAGATCCGCGGGCTCGTCGAGGACCTGCTCGACGAACTCGTACCCGCCGACCAGCAGGTCGGCCGGTGAGCACGACACCGCAGGTGCTGTTCGTGTGCGTGTCCAATCGCGGCAAATCGGTGATGGCCGAACATCTCACACCGACAGTCACCGCCCGGATCACCCCATCCTCGGCCGGCACCAGCGCGAAGATCGGCGGCCAGGTCAACGACCTGTCCGCCCAGGTGCTCGCCGAAGTCGGCGCCACCGTGGACGGACATCAGCCGCGCCAACTCACCGACGAACTGATGCAAACTGCAGATCTCGTCGTGGTGGTCGGCACCGCCGACGTCACCCCACCCGACGGCGTCGCCCTCGAGGTGTGGAACACCGACGAACCCTCCGAACGGGGCATCGACGGCATCGAACGGATGCGGTTGATCCGCGACGACATCACCGCGCGGATCCGCGCCCTCGCCGACCGCATCGCGCGGTAGGCGGGAGCGCGGGCTGAACGTCGGGCTCAGCAGCAGGCCGTGCGCGCTTCGGCCGGTTCGGCGGCGCTGCCACCGCAGCACACCGAACCCTGCTCGGCGTCGTCGGCGGCGGCGTTCTGTTCCAACAGTTTCGGGCTGGTGCCGAAGGTGTCGGAGTCGGCGAGCACGGTGTAGACCTCCCACTTCTCGTTCGCCGGGCCGGTCACCCAGACCTTGTCCTGGGTTGCGAAACAACAGGTGGAGTTGATCTCCTCCTGCGTGAACAGGCCCTCCCCGGACAGCCTGGCGATCTCGGCGTGCACCTTCTCGCTCGATTCGACCTCGACGCCGAGGTGGTTGATCGTGCCGCCCTGGCCGGGGTTCTCTAGCAGCACCAGTTTCAGCGGCGGCTCGACGACCGCGAAATTGGCGTATCCCGGCTTGCGTTTGGCCGGGGTGGTGTTGAACAGCTTGGAGTAGAACTCGATCGCGGTATCGAGATCATCGACGTTGAGCGCCAACTGCATACGGGACATGACCATCACCTTCACCTGTGAGACATATATCGAACTGCGGCCACTCTGCAGCGTGCCCACCTTTTCGACATATGTCAAGTAGGGGCGTACGATCTGGTCATGCCGAAGCCCTTGCCGATGGTCGACATCAGCGCCCCGATCTGCTGCGCACCGGTATCGGCGGCACCGCTCGATGACGACACCGCGCTGCAGATCGCGTTGCGGCTCAAGGCGCTTGCCGATCCCGTTCGGATCAAGCTCGTCTCAATCCTGCTTACCGACACCGGTGACGGGACCTGCACCTGCGACCTCGCGACCGCGGTCGGCCTCACCGAAGCCACCACCAGTCACCACCTGGGGCAGCTCCGCAAAGCCGGCATGGTCACCCCCGAGCGCCGCGGCATGAACGTCTACTACCGAGCGCAACCGGACTCGTTGGAAGCACTACGCAACGTTCTCAGCGCTACGACGGGTTGCTGTTGAACGGCGACGGCACGAACTGAGCGAGCCTTATCCGGGTGTCCTTTTGGCAGGCCAACTCCGGTGTCTTTCAGCAGGTCAGCGAGCATGGCGAGCAATCCAGCTCGGCTGGTGGCGGGCAGATCGGATCGGTGATCACGGCGTGGCCGGCGCCAGCGAGGGCGGTGATGCGGGCGGCGACGCTGACCGCGTGCCCGAACAGGTCTCCGTCGCGGACGACTGCGCTGCCGTAGTGGATCGATCCCGGCGCGTAGGGCGATGAATCCGTCTTGACCGGCGGCCGCGGCCGCGGGGGCGGTGATCGTGGCGAGGATCACTTGGGGGGCGTCGGCGGTGAGCATCACCGCATCGCCGATGGCCTTGACCAGCCGCGTGCCCGGTCGTAGAGCCTGCCTGCCAGGTCTGAGAGGCCAACCGTATGGCCAGTTCTGCGGCTTCCTGGTCGCCGCAGAACTCGGTGAACACGCTGTATCCGGCGAGGTCGACGAACGCCACCGCGACGTCACGCTGCTCGAGCTCGGCGAGCTCGTCCGAGGGAGGGCCATGGTGATGCCCGTGCAGTGGTGGCGTGGTCATCGGTCACCGGCACGGCGGGCACGGAACCGGGCGAGCGCAGGGTTCTCGCGGACCGTGATGTCGGTCAGAGGCAAAGACGTCAGGCGCAGGCGGAGTTCGCCACGGGGGATGAACCGGTGCGGTGCCCCTTCGAGGTTGTGCAGCAGCCGCGCCGGTGCGCTGCCGAGCAGGTCGTAGCCGACCAGCATTCCGCCGGGCGCGAGCACTCGGGCAGCCTCGGCGAGTGCGCGTTCCCAGTCGATGACGTGGTGCAAC
Organism: Gordonia rubripertincta; assembly: GCF_038024875.1. Classification (NCBI taxonomy): domain Bacteria; kingdom Bacillati; phylum Actinomycetota; class Actinomycetes; order Mycobacteriales; family Gordoniaceae; genus Gordonia; species Gordonia rubripertincta. The sequence continues at coordinate 3,182,917 of NZ_CP136136.1, read as the reverse complement.
ATGATGAACGAGACGACGGTGTCGAAGCTTCCGTCCTCGAACGGCAGGGCTGTGGCGTCGGCGACCTGGGCGTGAGCGCGGGCCCCGAAACCCTGCAGCCGATCGCTGGCGGCGGCGACCATGACCGGGTCGAAGTCGGTGACGGTCACATCCACGAGTTCGTCGGGGTTGGTGGTGAGGATCTGTTCGGTCATCGCGCCGGCGCCGCCACCGATTTCAAGGACCCGGCCTCGGGGATGGATGCCTTGCAGCGCCCACGGGAGTACCCACCTGCCGGTGGCCGCCTGCCACGGTGCGCTGCGGCAGAACAGAGACTCGATCGTCGACATCGACGGCATACCAACAGCTCCCACCATCTCGCCCGGCCGCGCCTGCTGCCACTTCTTCGTGATGATTCGATTACAGCACACAATGCCGCTATCATCGTCATATGACGATGAATGAGTGCTCGGTGGCGACTAGGGCGGACCTCGATCCCGCGGTGGCGTTGTTCCACAGCCTCTCCGATGGGACCCGTCTGGCAATCGCAACCCGCCTCGCGCACGGTGGCGAGGCCCGGGTGGCGGATCTGATGGCGGAGCTGGGGTTGGCGCAATCGACGGTCTCCGCGCACGTGGCGTGCTTACGGGACTGTGGGCTCGTCGAAGGCCGCCCGCAGGGGCGGCAGGTGTTCTACAGCCTGGCCCGACCGGAGCTGATGGACGTGCTCGCCGCCGCCGAAACCCTCCTGGCAGCGACCGGAAACGCGGTTGTGTTGTGCCCGAACTACGGCACCGACGCCACCACCTCCTGCTGCACAACGGGCGACACGAAGGCGGGGGTGCGGCGATGAGCGACGCATGCGGATGCGGGCACGACGAACCGGCCAGTGAGGACGAGCAGGCTCCGGAGCACTGGTGGCAGGTGCGGGAGCTGCAGGCTGCCGCCGCGGCCGCGGTGTTCCTGCTCGCCGCGTACATCACCAGCTGGTCCGGCGGCCCCGAACCGGTCGCGCTCGCCCTGGAGTGGGTGGCGCTGCTGATCGGGGCGTGGACATTCGTCCCCTCGACCCTGAGCCGGTTGGCGAAGGGCAAAATTGGCGTCGGCACCCTGATGACGATTGCTGCGGTCGGCGCGGTGATCCTCGGCGAGGTCGGCGAAGCCGCGATGCTCGCTGTGCTGTTCTCCATCAGCGAAGGCCTTGAGGAGTACGCCGTCGCCCGCACCCGCCGCGGGCTGCGGGCGCTACTAAATCTGGTCCCGGACTCCGCGACCGTGCTCCGCGACGGCACCCCGGTCACCGTCTCCCCGGCGGAATTGGCCGTCGGGGACCAGATGTTGGTCAAACCCGGCGAGCGGATCGCCACCGACGGCACCATCACCGAAGGCCGCACCGCACTGGATGTTTCGGCGATCACCGGCGAATCCGTGCCTGTCGAAGCCGGACCCGGCACGCAGGTCTACGCCGGGTCGATCAACAGCACCGGCGCCTTGAGCGTGCATGTCACCAGCACGGCGGAGAACAACTCGCTGGCCAAGATCGTGCAGATCGTCGAGGCCGAACAGTCCCGCAAGGGCGACGCGCAACGCCTCGCCGACCGGATCGCCAAGCCCCTGGTACCGGCGATCATGATCTTCGCCGCCGCCATTGCGATCCTCGGCTCCCTGCTCGGTGACCCGGCCACGTGGATCGAACGGGCCCTGGTCGTGCTCGTCGCCGCGTCGCCGTGTGCGCTGGCGATCTCTGTGCCGGTGACCGTGGTCGCGGCGATCGGCGCCGCCAGCAAGATCGGCGTCCTGGTCAAAGGAGGTGCCGCCCTCGAAGCCCTCGGCCGGGTCCGCACCGTCGCCCTCGACAAGACCGGCACTCTGACCGCGAACCGGCCCACCGTCGTCGACATCGCCACCACCCCCACCGACACCGCTGCTCCTAGCACCGGGAGCAGCCTGGGCGACCGCACTCCGGGCCAGGAGCGGGTGCTCGCCGTCGCCGCGGCGCTGGAAGCGCACAGCGAACACCCGCTCGCCCGCGCGATCCTCGCCGCCCACGGCGAGACCACCGCCGCGCGCGATGTGCAGGCTGTTCCCGGGGCCGGCCTGACCGGCCTCGTCGACGGACGGCCCGCGCGGCTGGGCCGTCCCGACTGGATCGAGCCCGGCCCGCTCGATGAGCGGGTCGCGGCCATGCAGGCCGACGGCGCCACCGCCGTCCTGATCGAACACGACGGTCAGGTCATCGGCGCGGTCGCCGTCCGTGACGAGCTTCGCCCCGAAGCCGGCGCGGTAATCGAGCACCTGCACCGCATCGGCGCCACGGTCGCGATGCTCACCGGCGACAACACCGCCACCGCCAACGCGCTGGCGAAGATCGCCGGCATCGACGACGTACACGCCGACCTCCGCCCCGAAGACAAGGCCCGCATCATCGGCGACCTCCGAACGAACTCGTTCACCGCGATGGTCGGCGACGGCATCAACGACGCTCCCGCCCTGGCCACCGCCGACCTCGGCATCGCCATGGGCGCAATGGGATCGGACGTAGCGATCGAAACCGCCGACGTCGCCCTCATGGGCGAAGACCTCCGCACCCTCCCGCAGGCACTCGATCACGCCCGCCGCGCCCGGAAGATCATGCTGCAGAACGTCGGCCTGTCCCTCGCCCTGATCGCGATCCTCATCCCTCTCGCGCTGTTCGGGATACTCGGCCTCGCCGCCGTCGTCGCCGTCCACGAACTCGCCGAGATCGTCGTCATCGCCAACGGAGTCCGCGCCGGCCGGGTCAAAGCGCTAGCCCGGGCGAGGACCGGAACTGGCCAGCGGACTCCGTCCGTAGTGACGGTCGGGCAGTGATCACCGCGGTTCCGGTGGCGCACCGCCGCGTACGCCTCACACGGCGGTGCGGGCTGCTGGCCGTCGCTGTCGGACTCGCGGCCACCGATCTGGCCGTCAAGGCATGGGCCACAAGCGCGCTCGCGGACGGCGCAGTCATCGGAACGGGGCCGGTGCAGCTGCGGCTGGCATTCAATCCGGGCGCGGCGTTTTCGATCGCCGCCGATGCCCCGGCATGGGTGCTGCCCACAGTCACCGGAATCATCACCTTCATCGTCGCGGTCACCTCCTGGCGGATGGCGCCAGGCACCGGGCACCTCGGGCGGCTGGGGTTAGCAGCGATCCTCGGCGGGGCAAGCGCCAATCTCATCGATCGGTTCCCCGACGGAGTGGTCACTGACTATCTCCACACCGGTTGGTGGCCAACGTTCAACCTCGCTGACACATTCATCGTCGGCGGCGCTGCCATCTTGATCACCCTCACCGCATTCAGGAGTCCCGACGAACGAGCGCAGCATTCACCCGAGCGCTGACCCCCCCCCCGATCCGGCGCAGGGCCCGGCTGGCCGCGCTGGTCACTGCCCGGCTCACCGTCTGCCCGGAGTCTCGATGGTCCGCTCCCAGAGGAAACGCCAGAGACTCCTCGCTGCCGGATACAGAATCTGATCCGCTTGTAGCGCGCACCCATGAAGACTGAGAACAGACATCAGGTTCATACATTCCGGGCGCTACCCCGAAGGCAACCCCCGGCCTGATGAGACCGATCCTCATTCCCGCCGACATCGCCTCTACGTTGAACGTATGACCAGACCAACCAAGTTCGCGTGGGCGTTCTTCGTAACCATTATCGTCGGTATCGGAGTCGCCGTCCTCGTCGATCAGGACACTTCCACACCCGCCCCGTCCGATACCGCCGCGGTGTCTGATCTGGTGACCCGGCCCGACAGTCATCGGCTGACGTCGCCTGCGCAGAGCCGGGCGCAATTCGTCGAGTTCCTGGACTTCGAGTGCGAAGCCTGCGGAGCCATCTACCCGGTCATCGAGGATCTGCGGCGAACCTACGGCGACCGCGTTACGTTCGTCGTCCGCTACTTTCCGATGCCCGGACACTTCAACGCCGAACGTGCTGCTCGCGCGGTCGAAGCCGCCGCCCAGCAGGGGCGGTTCGAGCAGATGTACCAGCGCATGTTCACCACCCAAACCCATTGGGGCGAACAGCAAGTCCCCGCTGACGACCTGTTCCGTAGCTTCGCCGTCGACCTCGATCTCGATATGGCGGCCTTCGACACGGTCTACAACAGCCCGGCCACGCTCGAACGGATCCGCGCCGACGTCGCTGACGGTCTGGCTCTCGGGGTCCAAGGCACCCCCACATTCTTCCTCGACGAGAATCGGCTACAACCGAACACGATCGACGACCTCACCGCGGCGGTGCGTGCAGCGGCGTCTGAATGATCTCAGGGGCTAGGCGGCAGCCTCCGCGATGGGCGGGCCGGCGCCCCTCGGAGTCCATTCTCGGCCATCACGGATGAGTGCCCACACAACATCAATCAACCGTCTGGCCAGCGAGATGAGCGCATGCACGTGAGAGCGGTTCTCGCGTCGTTTGCGCTGGTAGAACTCCCGTGATGGTCCGTCGCGTTGCGAGCTGTTGAGTGCGGCCATGTAGAACACCTTCCGCAGACCCCGGTGGTAGCGCTGCGGTCTACGCAATGTGCCCCGCCGGTTACCTGAATCATGCGGGACGGGAGCAAGACCGGCGTAGGCAGCCAGTTTGGCAGCCGAGCCGAACGACGTGAGGTCGCCACCAGTGAACGCGATGAGTTCGGCACCACTTCGGGTGCCGATACCGGGTACGGATTCAAGAATCCGGGCGTGGCGGTCTCGGCGGAACACCTCGGCGATCTGTTTATCCAGGTAGGTGATCTGGCGAGTGAGCGCCATCAGCGAGGTAGCCGCCTGCTGCACCAGCAATGCCGTGGTCGCCTCACCAGGCAGAGCGACGGTCTGCGCGGCCGCGGCGGCACGCGCCTTGCTGATCATCTTCGGGATGGTCGGCCGGCGGACTCCTTGACCGCGTAGGTGGTCGTAAATCTCCTCGTCGGAGACCCCATCAATCGCCGACGGTGTGGTGAAGCGGGTGACGAACGCCAAACCAGTCAACGTCGAGTAGTCGAAGCACCGTTCGAGACCGGGGAAGATGCGGGTCAGCAGGCCGCGCAGTCGATTGATGCCTCGTGTGCGTTCGGTGACCAAGTCGCGGCGATGCCCGGTCAACAGGTCGAGTTCGATCGCGACGTCATCAGGGACCGCGACCGTCGCGAGATCACCACGCAGGCGCGCGGTCTGGGCGATCACCACCGCGTCGCGGGCGTCGGTTTTGCCTTCGCCGGCGAAAGCGCCGGTCATGCTGTGCACAACGCGACCAGGTACATAGCGAATGTGTTGGCCGCGGCGGGACAACACCCCTCGGAGGAGGGCCGATTCCGGCGCGGTCATGTCGATCGCCCACACCACCGATTCGACACGGCACGCCTGGTCCACAATCGCTTCGATGGCCGCCTGATCGTTCGGTACCCGACGTGACCACAGCACCGTCCCCGCGTCGTCCACAGCGGCGGCGTGGTGTGCGTGACGGCCGACATCGATTCCTACCCAGATTGTTTCGACCACATGAACCTCTCTGCTCGAACCTGTTGACCTCGTCAGGGGTTGTTTCGCCGGCGCACCTTTACACAGCGACAAGTTCGCGAACACTTCTCAATCAGCGGCCGAAACGACCCGTCACGGTCCGGGGTGGCCTTCCACGCCGAGCCACCGAGGGCACACAGGTGATTGTCGAGCCACGCCCCGAACCGCGGACGAGCGTCCGAGGCGACCGCCCCGGACGTACTCCAACGTAAAGGCGATTGTCAGGTGATCCTCCCGATTCCGGTGAGGCGCCTTCCGCCCCGACTCGGGGCACTCCACACCGAACGCGCCGCCCCTGCGGCGCCGCACCACGTTCGAGAGGGCCAACAATGACAGACCACGTTGCAATACAACCGAAGAAGATCCTCTACGTGGACATGGACAACACCCTGGTCGACTTCCAGTCCGGCATCGACAAGCTGACCGCAGCGGAGCAGGAGAAGTTCACCGAGGAACTCGACAACGTCCCCGGCATCTTCTCACTGATGGACCCGATGGACGGTGCCATCGAGGCCTACAAGGAACTCGCGGAGCTGTTCGACACCTACATCCTCTCCACCGCCCCGTGGGACAACCCCATGGCGTGGACCGAGAAGTTGTTGTGGGTGAAGATGCACCTGGGCCGCGACGAGAAGTCGCCCGCCTTCAAGCGGGTCATCCTGTCGCACCACAAGAACCTGAACAAGGGAGACTTCATCATCGACGACCGGACCAAGCGCGGCGTCGACGCCTTCGAGGGCGAGCACATTCACTTCGGACAACCCGGCTTCGAGACGTGGGCGAAGGTCGTCGAGTACATGCGCACGAAGTCCTGATCTCACCCCGAAGCCCCGGTAACCGAGGCCTCCCGACCTACTTCTGATCCCGGCGCGCGTACGGCGTCCTCGCGGTCTCGGTGTCCCCGTAGATGATCGCCCGTTCCCGACGGGAATCGGTCAGCAGGGTTGCACCCCAGGTCATCACGGTGCCGAGGCGATTGCGGACGCCGGCGAGGAAGGCGATGTGGATGACACCCCAGGCGACCCAGCCCGGGAATCCCGACATCTGGAACCGCCCCGACTGCACGATGGCGCGGCGTCGCGCGATGTAGGCGGCGGTTCCGAGGTCGCGGTAGTTGAACGGCGCGCGTTCCTGTTCGCCCGCAACAGTTTCGGCGATGACCTTGCCCGCGTGGTGGCCTCCCTGCATGGCGACTTCGGCGACGCCGGCGAGGTCCTTGTACGCCATCATGTCGCCGGCCACGAACACCTCGGGATGCCCGGGGACCGAGAGGTCCGCCTCCACCGGGATCCGCCCTGCCCGATCCTGTTCGACGCCGAGTGCGGCCGCGAGGGTGTTGGCGAACGGGACGGCCTCGACGCCGGTGGTCCACAACGTCGTTCGCGCCGGATACCGGTCCTTGTGCTTGTCGGCCTTGCGGGTGGTCTCCACGTAGTCGTCACCGACATCGGTGACATGCACGCCGAGGTGTGTCTCCACACCGAGGTCGTCGAGAGTCCGTTGCGCACTGGCCGAGAGCCGGGCGTTGAACGACGGCAACACCCGATCCCCACCGTGCAGCAGCAGGACCCGCGCCTGGGCGGGGTCGATGGCGTCGTATTCGCGTTCCAGCGCTCGGGTGGCGAGTTCGCGGATCTGACCGGCGAGTTCCACTCCCGTCGGCCCGCCGCCGGCGACCGCGAACGTCAGCCAGGAGCGCTGTTCCTCGGGGTCGGTGATCGTCTCCGCCATCTCGAAGGCGGCCATGATCTTGCGCCGGATCGTCAGCGCGTCGTCGAGGGTCTTCATCCCCGGTGCGTACTTCGCGAACTGGTCGTTGCCCCGGTACGCGGTCCGCATCCCGGTCCCGACCACGAGGTAGTCGTAGGGCAGGCGGAACGACGACCGGTCGAGACGGTCGACGACGATCTCACGCGTCGCGACGTCGATGTCGGCGGCCTCCCCCAGGACGACGTCGAGGTTGCGCTGGCGCCGGGTCAGGTGCCGGATCGGGCTCGAGATCGCGCCTTCGGACAGCAACCCGGTGGCGCATTGGTAGAGCAGCGGCTGGAAGACGTGGCTGGTGCTGCGATCGACCAGCGTCACGTCGACCGCGGCCTTCCGCAACCGCCGGACGCAGTGCATGCCCGCGAATCCTGCTCCGATGACGACGACTCTGGGTCTCGAGGGGGCCATTCCGCCGATTGTTCCAGACGAATAGAGACCCGTGGGATTGGTTTGGTCTTCGCGTCGCCGGGTATCCGCGCCCTGTGGAAACCAGGGTTTCTCTCTCGGTCAACGGTGTGGCACACGACGTCGTCGTCGACACCCGCACCACCCTCCTGGACGGTCTACGTGACCGCCTCGGCATCTTCTCGCCCAAGAAGGGATGCGACCACGGCCAGTGCGGCTCATGCACGGTCCTCGTCGACGGCCGGCGCATCGTCAGCTGCCTGTCGTTCGCGGTCAGCTACGAGGGCTCCGAGATCGTCACCGCGGAAGGACTCGCCGAACCCGGCGATCTCCATCCCCTCCAGCAGGCGTTCATCGACCAGGACGCCTTCCAGTGCGGGTACTGCACACCCGGCCAGGTGTGCTCGGCCGTCGGCATGCTCGACGAGGCGAAGAACGGCCACCCCAGTCACGCCACCGACGACCTCGATCCCGACGCGGCGGACGAGGCCCTCAGCGACGACGAGATCCGGGAGCGGATGAGCGGCAACCTGTGTCGCTGCGCGGCCTACCCCAACATCGTCGCGGCGATCCGGCAGGCGGCGGAAGGATGATCCCCTTCACCTACCAACGTGCCGACGACGTGGCCGGAGCTGTCGACTATCTCCGCGACCATCCCGGCGCGAAGCTGCTCGCCGGCGGCACGAACCTCGTCGACCACATGAAGCTCGGCGTCGCCAACCCGCCTGCACTCGTGGACATCTCGCGACTCCCCCTGGATCAGATCAGCGAGAACCCCGACGGCTCCCTGCGTCTCGGCGCAACGGCCCGCAATGCCGACACCGCCGCTCATCCCCTGGTCCGACGCCGCTACCCGATCCTCGCCCGGGCTCTGCTCGCGGGAGCATCGCCGCAGCTGCGCAACCTGGCGACCAACGCCGGAAACCTGCTGCAGCGGACCCGATGCGTCTACTTCCAGGACGTCACGACCCCGTGTAACAAGCGCTCGCCCGGCAGCGGATGCTCGGCGATCGGCGGTTACACCCGCCACCACGCGATCCTCGGCACTCCCGACGCCGACGCCCCGAACACGTGCGTGGCCACCCACCCGTCGGACATGGCTGTCGCGCTCACCGCATTGGACGCGCGGATCGTGGTGCAGGGTCCGGACGGCGAACGCGAACTCGACGTCCGCGCGCTGTACCGCCATCCCGGCGATCATCCCGACCTGGACACGGTCCTCGACCCCCTCGACGTGATCGTCGCGATCGACATCCCCGCGCCGGCGCCCGGATCGGTGTCGACGTACCGCAAGGTCCGCGACCGGGCGTCATACGCCTTCGCCCTGGTCTCGGTCGGCGCCGAGATCACCATGGACGGGGACACGACCGGCGGGGACACGACCGGCGGGGGCACGATCGGCGAAGCGCGGATCGCCTTCGGCGGCGTCGCGCACAAGCCGTGGCGCGCCGAACGAGCCGAAGCCGTGCTCCGAGGGCAGCAGCCGTCGCGTGAGTTGTTCACCGAGGCAGCCGATGCCGAACTCGCCGACGCCCGACCCCTGGACGGGAACGCGTTCAAGATCCCCCTCCTCCGGCGCACCCTCACCGCCGTTCTCGAGGAGCTGACCCGATGAGCGTCGTCGGATCGTCACCCGTCCCCATCGGCCACGCGCGGATCGACGGCGTCGAAAAGGTCCGCGGCACAGCGCCGTACGCCTACGAACACCTCACCGACGCGACATACCTGTGGCCGATCACCGCGACCGTCGCCCGCGGCCGGGTCACCGCGATGGACACCGCCGCAGCGGAATCGACCGAGGGGGTCGTCACGGTCCTCACCATCGACAACGCGCCCCGACTGGCCGACACCTCCGACGGCGATCTCACGATCCTGCAGACACCGGAGGTCGCGTATCGCGGCCAGCTGATCGGCGCGGTGGTCGCCGAATCCCCCGAGATCGCCCGCGAGGCGGCCGCTTCGGTGGCCGTGACCTACGACGGGGCACCCCACGACACCGAGTTCCGCGCCGACCATCCCAATCGGTACCGGCCGGAGAAGGTCAACGGCGGATTCGAACCCACCTCCGAGAGCGGCGAACCCGACCGGATCCTCGACGATCCGCCGGCGGGCACCGTCATGGTCGACGAGTGGTATTCGACGCCGGAGGAGCACAACAACCCGATGGAACCACACACCGTGGTCGCAACGTGGGCGCCCGCCGAGGAGCTCCTCACCCTGTACGACTCGACGCAGTCGACGCAGGGCGTGGTCTCCGCGTTGGCGCCCGTCCTTGGACTCGAACCCGCACAGATACGGGTGATCGCACCGCATGTCGGGGGCGGGTTCGGGTCCAAGGGTTCCCCTCATTCGCACGACGTGCTGGCAGCCATGGCGGCGATGCGTGTGCCCGGCCGAGCCGTGAAGTTCGCGGTGACCCGGCAACACATGTTCGCCTATGTCGGCCATCGCGCGCCGACGCGTTCCCGGCTGCGCATCGCCGCGGACGGCGACGGCAACATCACCGCGCTGATTCACGAGGCGCACACGCACAGCGCTCACGCGAAGGAGTTCGCCGAGCAGGCCGCCGTCTCGTCGCGGATGATGTACACCGCCCCCAACCGGCGCACCGACCATCATGTCGTACCCCTCGACGTACCGCCGCCGTTCTGGTTCCGCGCCCCCGGCGAAGCGCCCGGGATGTTCGCCGGTGAGGTGGCGATGGACGAACTCGCCCACGCCGTCGGACTCGACCCGATCGAACTGCGTCTCCGCAACGAACCCGCCGACGACCCGGAGAGCGGGAAGCCATGGTCGTCCCGGCTGCTCGTCCGCTGCCTGCGCGATGGCGCCGAACGGTTCGGCTGGGACCGTCGCCGCGCCGAGCCCGGCACGACCCGCGACGGACGGCAGCTGGTCGGATACGGCGTCGCGGCGTCGACGTATCCCCACATGGTGAACCCGGGCAACGAGGCCTCCATCGCCTATCGGAACGGCCGGTACGCGGTGCGGATAGCGGCCACCGACATAGGGACCGGCGCCTGGACAGCACTGACACTCATCGCCGCGGAAGCACTCGGGATCGAGCCTGAACAGGTCGACCTCCAGATCGGCGACAGCTCCCTGCCGAGCGGTTCGGTCGCGGGCGGCTCGTCGGGCACCTCGTCGTGGGGCTCGGCGATCGTCACCGCAGCACAACGATTCCGCACCAGGTTCGGCGACGATCCGGCCGACGGCGCCGAGCTCAGCGCGAAGACCGACGAGAACCCCGATCTGAAGAAATTCCGGATCGCCTCGTTCGGTGCCCACTTCGTCGAGGTCCGCGTCGACGCCGACACCGGCGAGATCCGCATCCCCCGCATGCTCGGGGTGTTCTCGATCGGGCGCGCCATCAATCCGCGCACGGTGCGGTCCCAGCTCATCGGCGGGATGACGTTCGGCATCTCGATGGCGCTGCACGAGGAGAGTGTCCGGGACCCGCGCTTCGGGCACGTCGTCACCCAGGACCTCGCCGAATATCACGTCCCAGTGCACGCCGACATCGCCGACGTCGACGCCGTCTGGCTCGACGATCCCGATGAACACGCGACACCGATGGGCTCGCGCGGGGCCGGTGAGCTCGGCATCGTCGGCAGTGCCGCGGCCGTCGTCAACGCGGTGTACAACGCGACGGGTGTCCGCGTCCGGGATCTGCCCGTGCACCTCGACGACCTGCTGGAGGGTCTACCGGACCTCTGAGTCAGCCGACTCCCGGATAGGTCGACCAGCCCGGTACCGCGGGCGACACCGGCCACGGCTCGTCGGCCTGGGCGGGAAGCCAGTGCGGCATACCCACCTGTTGCGTTGCCGCGCAGGCCTTCTGGTCGGTGGTCGGGGTGGGATACAGGGCGGAGAAGTCGTAGCGCGAGGTGTACCAGCCGCCGAAGACGTTGATCTCCGGCGTCCGCTGACCACCCCGCGGAGCCGCCGGCGGCCGGTCCCCGGTTCGTCGGATGTCGATCTCGACGGGGCGGGACGTGTCATATCCGACCGCCCACGTCCCATCGCTTTCCACCGAACGATAGCCCTGGCGGCACAGCACGATTCGCGTCCAGTCGACGTCGTCGACGCGTCGTAGTCCGGTGTAGAAGGCGGTGCCCACCTGGCGCCGGGCCGCGGAGACCTCGGACGGGTAGGCGGTCACCATCTGGTCGATGTTCGAGGGCGAGGCCTCGGCGAACCCCGGGTATCCCCACTTGGCCGACGCCCCGGCGTTGGCGAGCTCGAACGACTCGACGTAGGCGCGGACGAAGGTTCCCTCGGCGGACTGCGGGTCGAGCACGGGTGTGGCCGACCAGCGGAAAGTGGTATCGAAACCGGGCGGGAGGTGGGAGTCCTGGGCGGCGGGACGATCAGGCGCCGTCTGCTCCGGCGATCCCGCGCATGCGGCGAGCCCGAGGCCCGCGGCCAGCGCGGCGACCATTGCGACGATTCGACGGCGGTGTCCTTGCGCCACGTAATCACCTTCTTCGCCGGTGATGGTCTTCGACGGGCCCTTTGCGTGCCGGCTCTGGCTGTACCGACGTGGGCTCTGTCTGCACCCTATGCACGGACGATCGGCAGAGGCGGGATCCGCGTGCACCGGAAAGGCGACGAGAAGGTCTCGAAATGGGCACGCCGGAGCCGGCGGCTCATTCCCAGGTGTCGATGTCCTGCCCCGTGGCCAGGTCGCCACATTCGACGCAGGTCACCTGCCGATCTCGCAGATACCGCTGCGCACCCATATCTCCGTGGATGACCTCGGATGCCGGACCGAGATGATCGGCGCCGATGTACACCGGGTGCCCCCGCCGGCCGTCGAAGACGGCACGTACCAGATCCCCGCGTCGCCCTCCGGATGCCTCGACGATGCGACGCACCACGTCGGGCCCGACATCCGGGGTGTCGACGACGGTGAGCACCACGCCGCCCACCCCGGGCCGACGCTCGGCCCAGTCGAGCGCCGCAGACACCGACGCGCCGATTCCGGCGGCCCAGTCGTCGACGACGAGCGCGGTGGTACCGGCGGGCGGCTCGACGAGCGCAGCGCCCATCGTGACCGCGATGTCCGCGCACCCACCGGCCCTCAGCGCGTCCGTCGCCATCCTCAACCAGCGGCCGTCGTCGGCAAGGATCTTGGGCATCCCGTACCGGCTGCCGGCACCGGCGGCGAGCACCACACCGACAACGTCACCGACTTCGCTGTCCTCACCTGGCGCCGTCACCGTTTCATCTTCCACAATCCCCGGGGCCGTTGGTGAACCGGCGGTCCGCGGCCCGACCTCCTAGGGTGAATGCGTGCGCCCAGACGAACACCTCGACCCCGGCGGACGAGGACAACTCGATCGCTTCAACGAACTCACCACCGACGCGTGTGTCGAGCGTCTGCTAGCCTGCTGCAGCTCACCCACCTGGGCACGACGCGTCGCAGCGGAGCGGCCGTTCGCCGATCCACAAGAACTGCTCGATCGCGCCGACGAACTCCTGCTCGAGCTGACCGAGACCGAGATCGACCAGGCCCTCGCCGGGCACCCCAGGATCGGGGACCGCCCGGACAACGCCTCATCCGCCCGCGAACAGTCCGGGGTGTCCGGCGCGGACGCGGCAGTCGTCGAGGAACTGAAGAAGTACAACGCGGCGTACGAGGACAAGTTCGGCCACGTCTATCTGGTCTTCGCCAACGGCCGGCCCGCCGACGAGCTGCTGGAAATCCTCAGGGAACGCATGGACAACGACCCTGCGACCGAACGCCGCGTCCTACGCGTCGAGTTGGCGAAGATCAACCGCAGCCGCCTCATCCGTATGCTGAGGACACCAGACACCGACGAGGGAGCCTCCGCATGACCGGTCTGTCCACCCATGTCCTCGACGCGACGTCGGGCTCCCCGGCCGTCGGCATCGAGGTGTCCCTGCAGGATGCCTCCGGCACCGAATTGTCCTCGGGCACCACCGATTCGGACGGACGCATCGGCAAGGTCAACACCGACGCCCTCGTCCCCGGTATCTACCACCTGGTCTTCGACACCGGGAACTGGTTCGCCGACAACGACATCAAGGCGTTCTACCCGGAGGTCGACATCTGCTTCGAGGTCGACGACGCCGACCGCCACTATCACGTCCCGGTGCTGCTGAGCCCGTTCGCGTATTCGACGTACCGCGGTAGCTGAGTGCGGATGTCGGCCCACGACGACGTGGCCGCGCTGCTCGGGTCGGCCGCGGCGCGGGTCGTCGTCGGCGTCACCGGACCTCCGGGCGCCGGCAAGACAACACTCGCGCGGTCTCTCGTCGACGAATTCACCTCGAGGCTGGGCTCCGCCGCGGTCGGGTACGTCCCGATGGACGGTTATCACCTGCCGAACGCCGTTCTCGATCGGCTCGGCCGTCGTGACCGCAAGGGCGCACCCGACACCTTCGACGCCGCGGGGTTCGTCGCCACCCTGCGCCGCATCCGCGAGGGTCTGGACGACGTCTACGTCCCCGACTTCGACCACACTGCGGGAGAGCCGATCTCGGGGTCGCTGGTCGTTCCCGCATCCGCGCGGCTGGTGATCGTCGAGGGAAACTACCTCGGGCTCGATGTGCCCGACTGGCGGGATGTGCGGCAAGTCCTGGACCGCCTAATCTACGTCGACGCCGACGCGGAGACCCGTCGCGAGCGGCTCCTGAACCGGCACATCGCCGCCGGGAAAACCGACGCCGAGGCGCGCGCCTGGATCGAGGCCGTCGACGAACCCAATGCGGAGCTCATCGCCACGACCCGCGCGCGGGCGGACACGATCGTCGACTGACCGCTCACGAGTTTCGTTCCCGCGTAACCGTTTCCTTACCGCTCGCCTATTTCCTTCGCGCTTGTGGGACCCGACACGCGGGAAGGAACTGGCACCGCGAGAACATATACGTCAACCGTTCGTTATGCGAAATGTCCTGCACAGCCTGACTATTCGCGCCGTTGGTGCACACGAAAAGTGACAGCGTTCGAACACATGTGGCACTCTTGACGGTTCTGTGGGTGCCTCCCGGTGCGCCTGAAGCGCGCAACGCCCTGTCTCACTTAAGGTTTGGTTTGCGAAGACTAAACCGAGGAGCAGGGCGTTGCGCGCTACTAGACTACTGCCGAAGTTGCTGAAGATCGAGAACCTGGTGGTTCTTGATGTCGCCATTGAAGACGACGATGACGGCCAGTTGTTGGTCGTCTCGGTCCGTGCGAAACGCAGGCAGGGCTCGCGGTGTCCACACTGTCGACGGCGTCGACCAGGCTATGACCGTCCACACCATCCGCGCCGTTGGCGACACCTCGACCTGGGCGGGATGCGCTGCTACCTGCAAGGACACATTGGACGGGTCGACTGCAGCCTGCACGGCGTCGTCACAGAACATGTGCCGTGGGCACGGCCGGCAGCAAAGATGACGCGCCGATTCGACGACACGGTCGCCTGGCTCGCCGCGCACAGTCCATCATCCGCGGTGTGTGAGTACATGAGGGTGTCGTGGCGAACAGTGCAACGCATCATCGCTCGAGTCGTTGCCGATCACACCGGACAGGCCGACCGAATGGATGGGTTGCGCAGGATTGGTATCGATGAAATCGCCTACCGAAAAGGTCGGCGATATCTGACGGTGATCGTCGACCACGACACCGGCAGGTTGGTGTGGGCGCGTGAGGGTGCAACCAAGAAGACGCTTCGCCAGTTCTTCGACGAGCTCGGCGCCACGCGCAGTGCACAGCTGACCCATGTGAGCGCCGACGCGGGTCAGTACATCGAAACGGTTGTTGCAGAACGTGCTCCGGATGCCATTCGATGCATGGATCCGTTTCATGTCGTCCAGTGGGCCACCCGTGCCGTGGACCGTTGTCGTAGCCGGGTCCTCAACCGGATCCACGGTCTCTCCAACGACGATCGTAGGAATCTGAGGTGGGCACTGTTGAAGAACCCCGAGAACCTCACCCCCGGTCAACAGCGGACCCGTGAGCTGATCGTCAAACGCGCCAATAGTGAACTCGCTCGCGCGTATCAACTGAAAGAGGAACTCCGCCACATCGTTACCGGGGAACATTCCGGCACGTGGCGACGGCTCGAGCACTGGTTACATCGAGCTGATCGTAGTCGAATCATCGAACTCGTCGGTCTCTCCAGATCGGTACGACAGCAACAGATCCAGATCTACAACTCCGTTGTCGTGGGCCTATCGAACGCCCGGGTGGAGGCCACCAACACGCATCTGAGGGCACTGACCAAACGGGCCTACGGATTCCACTCACCAGAAGCACTCATCGCGATGTCGACACTCACACGAGGAGGGGCGTGTCCTGCTCTGCCACACCAGTAGTGACCCACGAAACCGTCAGGAGGACCACACATGTTCCCGTAAAGTCGAGTCATGGCACCGCTGGACCAGATTCTCCACCAACTCATCGAGGTCACCCCACCCGCCGACGACCCGACCGGGGCAAAGACTTTCGCCCAACTCGAGATGATTCGACTGATTCGCAACGCGGCGGACCATCTACTCAGTTCACACACAGCCAATCTCGACGATCTCAATGTGGCGGAGCGACATGGTTCCACCACCGGGAGACTGTTGATCGAGATGGGTTTCCCGCCCGCAGTCGCCACTCGCGCCACCCGTATCGCCGAGAACATCGGCGACCTGGGCAAGGTCGAGGCCTCCGCCGCCGACGGCCGCCTATCAGGTGAAGTCGTCGACGCCATTGTCCGCGGACTCAGCACAATCGGGAAACGCTCTCCCACAGAACTTTCCGACCACGACCGAACGATTTACGAAACCGAACTCCTCACCCAGGCCCTGTCCGGCGCCACACCCGCCGAGATACAGAAACACGCCCGGACGATCGGCAATGCCATCGCCGACGACGATGACGGCATCCCCGCGTCCGACGACAAGTCTCTGGACACGTTGTCGCACCACACGACCGACGACAGCCGCGTCGAGATTCATGCCAACGTGACACAGGCCGTGGGCGAGAAGTTCATCGCCATGATCGACGAACGTGCCACACCACGCCCCGAACCCGACGGCGCCGACGACCGCCGCTCCGCCGACCAACGACGCGTCGACGCCCTCGAGATACTCCTCGACCAAGCCGCCCACGGCGCATCCCTGGACAGCATCGGCGCTCCACGTACCCAAACCCTCTTGACCATCCCCGCCGACGGTGGTGACCCCGCCCACCTACCCTGGACCGGGTCGGTCACCCAGGCCACCGCGCAGAAACTCTCCTGCGACGGCACGATCACCGAGATCATCATCGACGGCGAGACCGTGCCCCTGGAAATGGGTCGCGAACGACGCCTGTTCCCGGCACACCTCCGCAAAGCCATCATCATCCGCGACCGATGCTGCATCAGTTGCGGTGCGCCACACTCCCACACCCAGGTCCACCACATCCAACACTGGTCCGCCGACGGCGACACCGACCTCGACAACGGCTGCCTACTCTGCCAACGCTGCCACACCCGCGTGCACCACAACGGCTGGGACATCATCATGGGCTTCGACCGCCACCCCTGGCTCGTGCCGCCGGCCGACATCGACCCCCAACGCCGACCGCTACCCGCCTACAACCGACGCACCATGCGCCTCGACGACGCCGCCTGACACACCATCAGCCGCGGGATCGCCTCGTTCTTTGACAACTCCACAGTGTGAAAAGTGCCGGCGCCCGCAAGTTCCGTTCCCGCTCACCGAAATCAGGTGAGCGGGAACGGAACCGATGAGCGAGAACCCCAGAGGGGGAACGAGATCAGCTGATCTCGACGAGCAGGTCACCCGGCGACACCTGGGTGACCGAGCTGATCGCGACGCGGGTGACCTTGCCTGCGACGGGTGCGGTGATGGCCGCTTCCATCTTCATCGCCTCGATGGTGCCGATCGTCGCGCCGACGGCGACCTCGTCACCCACGTCGACCGACAGGGAGACCACGCCGGCGAACGGCGCCCCGACGTGCTTCGGGTTGGCCCGATCGGCCTTCTCGGCGCTGGCGACCGCGGAGTCGATGCTGTGGTCGCGGACCGCGATCGGACGCAGTTGACCGTTGAGCACACACATCACGGTGCGCATGCCCTTCTCGTCGGGCTCGCTGATGGCCTCGAGACCGATCATCAACTCGACGCCGGGCTCGAGGTTGACGCGATGTTCCTCGCCGTAGCGCAGACCGTAGAAGAACTGGTTCGCCGACAACCGCGAGGTGTCGCCGTAGGTCTCGTAGTGCTCCTCGAACTCCTTGGCGGGCCCGGGGAACAACAGATGGTTCAGACGCACCTGACGATCACGGCCGGGCTTGTCCAGGATCGCCTCGTCGTCGGCGGTCAGCTGCTTGACCTCTGGCGCCGGTGCCCGACCTTCGAGCGCGAGGCTGCGCAGCGGCTCCGGCCAGCCACCGGGCGGATCACCGAGTTCGCCACGCAGGAACCCAATCACCGAGTCCGGGATGTCGTAGGAACTCGGGTCGGCGGCGAAGTCCGACGCGGTGATCCCGCGACCGACCAAAGCCAGCGCCAGGTCACCGACGACCTTCGACGACGGCGTCACCTTGACCAGGCGACCCAGCATCGAATCGGCGGCGGCGTAGGCCTGCTCGACGGCCTCGAAGCGGTTACCCAGACCCAGCGAGATGGCCTGCTGACGCAGGTTCGACAGCTGACCGCCCGGGATCTCGTGGGAGTACACCCGACCGGTCGGAGCCGGCAGCCCGGACTCGAACGGCGCGTACACCTTGCGCAGCGCCTCCCAGTACGGCTCGAGGTCGCAAACCCGGGCCAGGTCGATGCCACTGTCACGGTCGGTGTTCGCCGTCGCCGCCACGATCGCCGACAGCGGGGGCTGACTGGTCGTGCCGGCCAGCGCCGCACTCGCACCGTCCACCGCATCCGCACCGGCCTGCCAGGCCGCCATGTACGTGGCGAGCTGGCCACCCGGGGTGTCGTGGGTGTGCACGTGGATCGGCAGGTCGAAGTTCTTACGCAGCGCCGTGACCAGCTTGGTCGCCGCCGGGGCCCGCAACAGACCGGCCATGTCCTTGATCGCCAGCACGTGTGCGCCCGCCTCAACGATCTGCTCGGCCAGACGCAGGTAGTAGTCGAGGGTGTAGAGATCCTCCGACGGCGACGACAGGTCACCGGTGTAGCTCATCGCCACCTCGGCCACCGCGGTCCCCGTCTCACGGACCGCGTCGATCGCCGGACGCATCGCGTCGATGTTGTTGAGCGCGTCGAAGATCCGGAAGATGTCGATACCGACGTCGGTGGCCTCTTCGACAAAAGCCGTGGTGACCTTGGTCGGGTACGGCGTGTACCCGACGGTGTTGGCGCCGCGCAGCAGCATCTGCAGGCAGATGTTGGGCATCGCCTCGCGCAACTGCGCCAACCGATCCCACGGGTCTTCCTTCAGAAAGCGCAGCGCCACATCGTAAGTCGCACCGCCCCAGCACTCCACCGACAACAGCTCCGGCGTCAACGCCGCGACGTACGGTGCGACGTTGACCAGACCGGTGGTACGCACGCGCGTCGCCAGCAGCGACTGATGAGCATCACGGAAGGTGGTGTCGGTGATGCCCAGACGCGGACTCTCCCGCAGATCACGAGCGAACCCTTCCGGCCCGAGCTGCAGAAGACGCTGCCGCGAACCGTCTTTCGGCGATGCGAGCACGGCGCGCTCGACGGTGGGCAGCTTGTCACGCGGGTACACCGTGGTCGGCCGCTCGCCGTGCGGCTTGTTGACCGTCACCTCGGCCAGGTACGACAGGATCTTGGTACCGCGGTCAGCCGACACACGCTGGGTCAACAGACCCGGCCGCTCATCGATGAACGAGGTGGTCACCCGACCGGCGCGGAAGTCCGCATCGTCGAGCACGGCCTGCAGGAACGGGATGTTGGTCGCCACACCACGGATGCGGAACTCGGCCACCGCGCGCCGGGCCCGACGCACCGCGGTCGGGAAATCCCTTCCACGACAGGTCAACTTGACCAACATCGAGTCGAAGTGACCACTCACCTCGGCACCGAGGTTCGCGCCACCGTCGAGGCGGACACCCGCGCCGCCCGGGCTGCGATAGGCGGTGATCCGACCCACATCCGGACGGAAACCGTTCGACGGGTCCTCGGTGGTGATGCGGCACTGCAACGCGGCACCGCGAATACGGATGGACTCCTGCGACAAACCCAGATCATCAAGGGACTCCCCCGCCGCGATCCGCAGCTGCGAACTCACCAGGTCGACGTCGGTGATCTCCTCGGTCACCGTGTGCTCGACCTGGATACGCGGGTTCATCTCGATGAACACGTGGCGCCCCTGCTCGTCGAGGAGGAACTCCACCGTCCCAGCGCACGTGTAACCGATATGACGGGCAAAGGCCACCGCGTCGGCACAGATCTTCTCCCGCAACTCATCCGGAAGGTTCGGGGCCGGAGCGAGCTCGATGACCTTCTGATGACGACGCTGCAAGCTGCAGTCACGCTCATACAGGTGGATCACGTTGCCGTGGGTGTCGGCGAGGATCTGCACCTCGATGTGGCGCGGGTTGACCACCGCCTGCTCGAGGAACACCGTCGCATCGCCGAACGCCGACTCCGCCTCACGCGATGCCGCCGCGATCGCCTCGGCCAGGTCCCCACGATCGTCGACCCGACGCATACCGCGACCACCACCACCGGCGACCGCCTTCACGAAAACCGGAAAGTGCATGTCCTCGGCGGCGGCGAGCAGTTCGTCGAGATCCGACGACGGCTCCGACGACGCCAGCACCGGAATCCCCGCAGCCTTCGCCGCAGCCACCGCGGTGGCCTTGTTGCCGGTCATCTCCAAGATGTCGGCGCTGGGCCCGACGAAGGTGATACCGGCCTCGGCACAGGCCGCAGCGAGGCCCTGATTCTCCGACAGGAAACCATAACCGGGGTAGATCGCGTCGGCGCCGCATCGCACGGCAGCAGAAACCACCTCCTCGACCGAGAGGTACGCGCGCACGGGATGCCCCGGCAAGCCGATCTGGTACGACTCATCAGCCTTCAGGCGATGAACCGAGTTGCGGTCCTCATACGGATACACCGCGACCGTGCGCGCCCCCAACTCATAAGCGGCGCGGAACGCGCGGATCGCGATCTCACCCCGGTTGGCAACCAGAACCTTGTCGAACATCGGGTGTTCCCTTTTCTCCCGCAGCGGCGTTTACGTCGAATTGTCGCCGGTCCGTTCACTTGACCGGACCAATGAAGTACATCACGTGATCCTACTCACGCCACAACCCACCCCGAACGCCCCCCACAGCATCCCCCGGACACGATGAAATTGACTGCCGGACAAGGTAACCGGAACAGATTGCGTGGGCATTGTGAAACGCTCTCACCGCAGGTGGGCAAGGAGAGAGATCACGAGCGCAAAATACGGCCGAAAACCGACCGATCGCTCTGTCGAACTTCGTTCGCATCGGGATCCGGATTGCGAATAAAACGGTTCGATTCCCACAATCCGAGACGCGCTGCTCACCCCGCGCAGCAGTGACCCACGCCGCAGGCTTTGGTCCGGCGGGCCGGCCACAACTAGCGTCGACCCCGAATTCGTCAGGACAGACTCAGGAGGGTCAGCACCGTGGGCTTCACACGCTTCGTCGCGCTCGGGGATTCGTTCACCGAGGGTGTCGGCGACACGGACCCGACCCGACCCAACGGTCTACGCGGATGGGCCGATCGCGTCGCCGAACAACTCGCCGCCCACAACGAGGACTTCAGCTATGCGAACCTCGCCATCCGCGGCCGACTTCTCGACGCGGTGGTCGCCGAGCAGGTCGACGCGGCGGTCGCGATGAACCCCGACCTGATCACCATCTACGCCGGCGGCAACGACCTCATGCGACCGTCGGTGGACCTCGACGCGCTGCTCGCCCGCTACGACGCCGCGCTCGGAAAACTGGCCGCCACCGGCGCCACGGTCGTCGTCTTCACCGCCTACGACACCGGGTGGGCGCCCGTCTTCCGCAACCTGCGCGGCCGGATCGCCATCTACAACGAACTACTCCGCGAGGTTGCCGAGCGGCACGACGTCGTCGTCTTCGACTACTGGCGGCTCAAGGGCTACGACGACTACCGCATGTGGGACACCGATCGCCTGCACATGTCACCCCTGGGCCACACCCGCATGGCCGCCGAGGTCCTCGCCCTACTGGGCGTGGACCACGACATCACCCCCATCGAACTCGAGGCCGCCGCCGAGCTGACCCGTCGCGAACAGCGTCGGCAGAACGCCGAGTGGGCACGCACCTTCCTCGGGCCGTGGATCATGCGTCGTGTGCGCGGCGTCTCATCCGGTGACGGTGTGGCGCCCCGCTGGCCCGAATTGGTGTCCGGCGCGGGTCTGCTCACCCGCTGACACCGCTGCGCCCAGACGTCCCGGGCGGGGACGCAATCGTTCTCTACCCAGTGCGCCGGGATACGCTGGCCGTTCGGAGGTGTGAACGACACATGAGTACGACGGGCCGGATGAGCGAGTGACGAGCAGGACCGAGACCAACGGATCGCGGGGCGAAGAGAAGCCGCACCCCGACACCTCCCCGGCCGGGACCGACGAGCACACACATCCCCGTGCGGCGGTCGCGGTGCTCTGCCTGGCCGGCATCGTCGTCGCCCTGATGCAGACGATCATCGTTCCGCTCATCCCCCAACTGCCGACCCTGCTGAAGGCCGACGCGTCCAACACCACCTGGGCCATCACCATCACCCTGCTGGTGGGTGCCGTCGCCACCCCGATCGGCGGTCGCATCGGCGACATGTACGGCAAACGGCTCGCCATCCTGGGCAGTCTCGGTTTCGTTGCGCTCGGTTCCGTCGCCTGTGCGCTCGCCACCTCGCTTCCGGTGTTCATCCTCGGCCGCGGACTCCAGGGCCTCGGTTTCGGCATCGTGGCGCTCGGCATCAGCGTCATGCGCGACATCGTCCCGGCTCGTTACCTCGGCTCGGCCGTCGGCACGATGAGCGCCTCGCTCGGCATCGGCGGCGCCCTCGGTCTGCCGTTCGCCGCGGCGATCGCCCAGCACGTCAGCTGGCACGCCCTGTTCTGGTCCTGTGCCGCGGCGTCGACCCTCGCGGCGGTGGGCGTCGCCCTCACCGTCCCGTCGACCACGCCCTCGTCGGGCGGCCGCTTCGACTTCTTCGGCGCGGTTGGACTCACCGGCGTCCTGATCTGTCTTCTCCTGCCGCTGTCGAAGGGCGCGGTGTGGGGATGGGGCAGCCCGCTCACGCTGGGCTGCTTCGCCGGGTTCGTCGTACTGCTGGCCCTGTGGACGTTCGTCGAACTCCGGCGAACCAACCCGCTCATCGACCTCCGCATCCTCGGCGAGCGTCCCCTGCTCCTCACCAACCTGGCCTCGATCGCCACCGGCTTCGCCTTCTACTCCATGCAGCTCATCCCGATCCAGTTGCTCATGGCGCCCACCAGCAGCCCCAACGGTTTCGGTTACGACATGGTCCATGCGAGCCTGATCCTCGCCCCGAGCGGTCTGGTGATGTTCGTGTTCTCGCACATCAGCGGACGGACCAACGCACTCTTCGGCGCGCGGGTCTCGCTGGCGATGGGCGGGGTCATCATCGGCATCGGATACGTCGTCTTCATCGTCGGGCTGACCGGCCCCTGGGCCCTGACCTGGATTCACATGATGGTCATCGCCTGCTGCATCGGCGCCGGTCTGGGCATCGCCTACTCAGCGATGCCGGCACTCATCATGCAATCGGTGAGCGTCGAGCAGACCGGCGAGTCGAACGGTGTCAACGCCCTCATGCGGATCATCGGCACCTCCACCGCATCCGCGGTCGTCGGCATGCTCCTGACATGGTCGATGATCGCCATCGCCGGCCCTGACGGGTCGACTATCGCGGTTCCGGCGAGCGACGGCTATCTGTGGGCGGCGGGTATCGCGTTAGCCACCTGCGTGGTCGCCACGGTGGTCGCGCTGGCCATCCCGGCCCACCGCGGACTCGCCGAAACGCAGGTGTGACACCGCACTCGCCGATCGCGGTCGTGTCCGCGACGCCCGGGAGATCGTGATGCGGTGAGCGCCCGATCCACGTAGCGTGACGCCGTGCCCCCAGCGACACTCATCGAGAACGCCTTCGTCCTCACCGTCGACGCGCAGCGTCGGGAGCTGCCCCGCGCGTCGGTGCTCATCGAGGAAACGACGATCGTCGCGGTGTCCACCGACCCGATCGAGGCCGGCGACGCCGTCCGCGTCGACGGCCGCGGTTGCGTACTGACTCCGGGTCTGGTGAACACGCATCATCACCTCTACCAATGGATCACGCGGGGACTCGCGGCCGATCACACGCTGTTCCAGTGGCTCACCACGCTCTACCCGATCTGGGCCGGGATCGACGAAGAGACCCTGCACGCCGCCGCCCTGGGCGGGCTGACCCAGCTCGCCCTGTCCGGATGCACGACGACCACCGATCACCACTACGTGTTCCCGCGCGAGGGTGGCGATCTGCTCGGCGCCGAGATCGCCGCCGCCGGCGAGATCGGGCTGCGCTTCCATCCCACCCGCGGATCGATGGACCTGTCGGAGAAGGACGGCGGACTGCCACCGGACACCGTGGTCCAGACGATCGACGACATCCTCGCCGCCAGTACCGATGCCGTTGCGCGGTGGCACGATCCGTCCCGCGACTCGATGCTGCGGATCGCACTCGCGCCGTGTTCGCCCTTCTCCGTCACCACCGACCTGCTGCGTGAATCGGCGGTCCTCGCCCGCGAACTCGGCGTCCGCATGCACACGCACCTCGCCGAGTCCGCCGACGAGAACACCTACTGCGCCGAGCATTTCGGTTCGACGCCGCTGGAGTACATGGAGTCGGTCGGGTGGGTCGGCCCCGACGTGTGGTTCGCACACGGAGTGGAATTCGACGACGCGGCGATCGCTCGCCTGGCCGCCACCTCGACCGGGGTCGCGCACTGCCCCACCTCGAATGCCCGCCTGGGCAACGGGATCTGTCGCACCCGGGACCTCGTCGACGCCGGGGTGCCTGTGGGACTCGGGGTCGACGGCGCGGCGTCGAACGAGTCCGCACGACTGCTCGAGGAGGCGCATCAGGCCGTCCTCATGGCCCGCGCGCGCGGCGGCCCGACCGCGCTGACCACCCGCACGGCACTCGAACTCGCGACCCGCGGCGGTGCGCGGGTGCTGGGCCGGGAAGACGAGATCGGATCGATCGAACCCGGGAAGCTCGCCGACCTCGTACTGTGGGATCTGTCCACCGTCGCCCACCGCGACATCGACGACCCGGTCGCCGCTCTGATCCTGGGAGCGATCCCACCGATCAAGGCGTCGTGGGTACAGGGCCGGCAGGTGGTCGCCGACGGTGACCTGCTCACCATCGACACCGAACAGATGACCACCGCCGTCGCGACGCAGCACCGCCGCCTTCTCGACAAGGCATGCTGATGGATCTCACCGCCGTCACCCAGTACCGGTTCGCACGTTCCCGCGACGAAGTGTTCCCGGCACCCGGCGAACAGCTAGTCGCCGGCGGCACATGGGTCTTCTCCGAGCCCCAGCCGGCCACCACCGGTCTCGTCGACCTCAGCGAAATGGGTTGGCAATCGGTCGAAGACCTGCCCGGCGGCGGCCTCCGTATCGGCGCCACCTGCACCATCGCCGAACTGGTCGCACTGCCGCCGCGTCCCGGTTTTCGCGCCCACCCGCTGTTCGCCCAGTGCGCGAACGCCCTTCTCGCGTCGTTCAAGATCTGGAACATGGCCACGGTCGGCGGCAACATCTGCCGGTCGTTCGCGGCGGCGTCGATGGTCTCCCTCGGCGTCGCGCTCGACGCCACGGCGCACATCTGGCATCCCGAGGGCGCCGATCGCGACATCCCGGTCGCCGATCTGGTGATCGGCAACGGCATCAACGTTCTCGGCCCCGGGGAGGTCCTGCGTGCCGTCGACTTCCCCGCGCACGCGGTCGCCGCCGTCACCGGGTTCCGCAAGATCGCACTCGTCGATCTCGGCCGCTCCGGTGCGGTCGTGACCGGCCGCATCGATCCCGACGGCACCACGGTCTACGGGATCACGGCCGCCACCGAGTGGCCCACGGTGCTGCGATATCCCCGTCCGCCGACCGCGGACCGGTTGCGTCACGACATCTCCACCGCCCGCGGCTACTACACCGATCCGCTCGGGTCGGCAGACTGGCGCCGCGGGGTGTCGGCGGTCCTCGCCGAGGAGATCCGCGTCGAGCTCAACGGGACGGGGTAGGACGATGGAGTTCGAGGTCAACGGCGAGAAGATCGACGCCGAGCCGGCTGCAGGACAATGCCTTCGGATGCTCCTGCGGCAGCACGCCCACTTCGAGGTGAAGAAGGGTTGTGACGCAGGCGATTGCGGGGCGTGTTCGGTCCTCGTCGACGGACAACCCGTGCACTCCTGCATCTTTCCCGCACAGCGCATCGCCGGGAAGTCGGTGACCACGGTCGCCGGCCTCGGCACCCCCGACGACCTGCACCCGGTGCAGCAGGCCTTCGTCGACAACTTCGGCTTCCAGTGCGGATTCTGCACCGCAGGCATGATCGTCACCGCCTCGACCCTCACCCCGGACGACCTCCCCGACCTGCCGCGGCGGATGAAAGGAAACATCTGCCGCTGCACCGGATACCGATCGATCAGGGACGCGATCGGCAACGCCGTGGCGCCCGGTCGGCCCCACCCGGGCGGGGACACGGCCGACGACAGCGGCACGGGTGTCGGCACCTCGGTGTGCCCGCCCGCGGCCCGACGCGTCGTGACCGGCACCGAGGCATACACCTTCGACGTCCCCGTCGAAGGTGCACTGCACATCCACGTGCTCGGTTCGCCGCACGCGCACGCACGCATCCGGTCGATCGACACGAGCGACGCATCCGCCCTTCCCGGCGTCGAGGCGATCCTCACCCACGAGAACGTCTCGACACCAAGGTTTTCCACGGGACGTCACCAGAACCGGCTCGAAGACCCCGACGACACACTGGTCTTCGATCCCGTCGTGCGTTTCATCGGGCAGCGCGTCGCAGCCGTCGTCGCGGCGACCCCGGGAACGGCCGAACAGGCCGCGGCGCTGATCCGCGTCGACTACGAGGAACTGCCCACGGTTTTCGACCCCGAGGAGGCGCGAGCACCCGGGGCCCCGGTTCTCCATCCCGACCGCACCCCCGAGGACCGTGTCGTGGCGGCCGATCAGAACATCGTCGCGACCTTCCACGAGGGGTTCGGCGGCGACGTCGAGGAAGCGCTCGCGGCGTCGTCGACGACCGTGCACGGAACCTGGCGCACCGGACGGGTCACCCACGCCCAGTTGGAGACCCACGGATCGATCGCCTGGACCGATGCCACCGGCCGGCTGGTCGTCCGCACGAGCACGCAGGTCCCCTTCCTGGTACGCGACGAACTCGCACGGCTCCTCGACCTTCCGCCCGAGAAGGTCCGGGTGTTCAGTGGCCGCGTCGGCGGCGGTTTCGGCGGCAAACAGGAGATGCTGACCGAGGATCTCGCCGCGGTCGCCACCCTGCGTACCGGCCGGCCCTGCGTGTACGAGATGACCCGCACCGACGAGATGACACGTACGACCTACCGCCACCCGATGCGGGTGACCGTGGATCTCGGCGCCGACGACGACGGCCGGCTCACCGCCCTCCGCGTGGACATGCTCTCGGACACCGGCGCCTACGGCAACCACGCGATCGGCGTCATGTTCCATGCCTGCGCCGAATCGGTCTCGGTCTACAACTGCCCGGTCAAGCGGATCGACGCCGAGGCCGTCTACACCAACAACCCGCCGTCGGGTGCCTTCCGCGGATACGGCCTCGGACAGGTGATCTTCGCGGTCGAGTCGGCGATGGACGAACTCGCGGTCCGACTGGGCATCGACCCCTTCGAACTCCGGCGACGCAATGCCGTCGCCGACGGCGATCCGCTTCTCATCGCTCGGCCCGACCCCGAGATCGACCTGGTGTACGGCAGTTACGGTCTCGACCAGTGCCTGGACCTCGCCGAAACCGCTCTCCGCCGCGGCAACGGCGCCGTCATCCCGCCCGGCCCGCGATGGCGGGTCGGCGAGGGGATGGCGATCTCAGCGATCGCCACGATGGCCCCGCGCGGCCATTTCGCCGACGTCACGGTGGCCGTCGACCCCGCCGGCACCTACCACGTCGGCGTCGGCACCTGCGAGTTCGGCAACGGCACCACGACGGTCCACACGCAGATCGTCGCGTCAGCGCTGTCGACCGAGCCGGGCCGGGTCTCGCTCTGGCACGGGGACACCGACGCCGTCCCGCACGACACCGGGGCGTTCGCCTCCGCGGGGACCACCGTCGCCGGAAAGGCTGTGTACGGCGCTTCGCTCGCGCTGCGCGACACGCTCGTCGACGCCGCGTGCCGACTCACCGGGGTCGATGCCGAACGCATCGAACTGCGTCCGGACGGTGCGGTGGCCGGCGATCGGCTGATCGGATTCCGTGAGCTCATCGACGGCGTCGACGAGCGTCACCGCGTGCGGTATCCGGACGGTCCACGCGCCATCGCCACCGGTGAGGAACGGGGCGAGATGCGTTCCATCGCATTCGATGTGCAGGCTTTCCGCGTCGCGGTCGACACCGAGACCGGTGCCGTCGCGATCCTGCAGTCGATCCACGCGGCCGACGCCGGCACCGTGATGAACCCCGAGCAGTGTCGCGGCCAGGTCGAAGGCGGTGTGGCGCAGGGTATCGGCGCCGCCCTGTTCGAGGAGATCATGCTCGACAACGGATCACCCGTGACCAAGGTGTTCCGCACCTACCGTGTCCCCCAGATGGCGGACATCCCGTTCACCGAGGTGTACTTCGCCGAAACCGCCGACCAACTCGGCCCTTTCGGCGCGAAGTCGATGTCGGAGTCACCCTTCAACCCGGTGGCCCCCGCATTGGCCAACGCCATCCGTCGGGCCCTCGACGTCCGTCCGTACGAGACGCCGATGTCACGGGACCGGATCTGGCGTCTCACGCACCAGCAATCGGGTGGTGCGACTTTCAATTAAAGACCTGACAAACAATCGCCCATTTCTTCGTAAAGAGTTTTTCGACTCCCTAACAATCTGCCGCCCAACAGGTTTCATTTGAGGTAGCAATCGGGACCAAAGAATGACCAGTTTGCCGAATATCTTGCGGATTCGACTTTTCCAGACGCACACTCCTGATTGTCCAATTGTCCAGAGGAGGGCGTCATGACACACACTGCACCGGTAGACGAGGAGGGCCGACCCCTTTCTGCCAAGCAGGGAATCGCCGCGGGGACGTCCATCGGCGCCGCGATCATCCTGATAGTCGTCGGAGTCGTCCAACTCGCCCAGGGGATCGCCGCGGTCGCCGAAGACGAGGTGTTCATCCGCGGCGTCGAATACGTCTACAAATTCGACTTCACGACGTGGGGCTGGATTCACATCGTGCTCGGAGCCATCGCGATCATCGTCGGCGCCGGGCTCGTCAGCGGCGCGGGTTGGGCCCGATTCACCGCCATCGTGATCGCCGGCCTGTCCATCATCGCCAACTTCCTGTGGCTGCCGTACTACCCGTGGTGGTCGATCCTGATCATCGCACTCGACGTGGTCGTCATCTGGGCCGTGTCGACGTGGAACCCGCGCGCCGAGTACTGACGCCGATCGGCTTCCTCCGTGAACACGGAGATCCCCGGGCCCGACGAGGATCCGCCCGGGGATTCCACGGCGATCAGCACCTCCGAACGCGCCGAACTCGAGCGTCTGCGCGCGGAGGTCGCCGAACTGCGCGCCGCGGCCGACACCGGCACGACATCAGCACCCGGCCCCGCCACCGGTAAACGGCGGTCGGGCTGGCGCTGGTTCGCGGTGGTTGTGCTGTGCGTCCTTGTCGCCCTGCTGGCGATCGCCTCGGTGACCGCCCGCTTCGTCCGCGGCGAGCTCCTCGACACCGACCGTTATCTGACGATGGTGTCTCCTCTTGCCTCCGAACCGGCTCTGCAACAGGAGATCACCGACACCGTCACCGACGAGATCTTCACGCGCATCGATGTCGAGGAACTGACCGCCACCGCCCTCAACGCACTGACCGATGCCGTTCCCGCCACCGAGAACGCACCACGCGTCGACCGTGCGATCGACGGATTGGCGCCGGTCCTCGCCGGCCAGGCCCGCAGCTTCGTGCACCAGACAGTGTCGTCCCTGGTGGAGAGCGACCAGTTCGAGACCCTGTGGGTGGAGGCCAATCGTCGGGCCCACGGCGCCCTCGTCGCCGTCGTGACCGGTGACGTCGGACCGTCCTCGGTGACCGTCGACGAGTCGGGAACTGTGAGCATCTCCCTCGGCACCGTCATCGACAACGTCAAGGCCCGACTGCTCGACCGAGGGTTCACCTTCGCCGAGAAGATCCCCGCCGTGGACAAGGAATTCGTCCTCTTCCGGTCACCGGAACTCGTCCGCGCACAGCGTGCCGTGTCCGCACTCGACACCGCGGCCGACGTCCTGCCGTGGCTGGCGATCGCGTGCGCCCTGGGAGCGGTGGCGGTCGCGCCGCGGGGGCGGCGGCTCCGTGCCCTGTCGGTGGTCGGCCTCTCCCTGGTCCTGGGCATGCTCACGCTGGCGATCTCGCTGATCGTCGCGCGGGCACTGTATCTCGACGAGATCCCGCCCGACGTCCTGTCCCCCGACGCCGCGTCCGTCATCGCCGACACGGTCACCGAACCATTACGGCTCGCGTTGCGTGCCGTGGCCGTCCTCGGTCTCGTGGTGGCGATCGGAGCCTTCCTGATCGGCGGATCGGCGTCGGCCGTCGCGGTTCGCCACGGGTTCTCCCGTGGTCTGGACTCGCTGCAGAATTTACGGAAGTCGCGGCCCCCGAACATGTTCGAGACGACCGCCTACCGTGCGCGCATTGCTCTACGCGCCGCGGTCATCGGCATCGCGGCGGTTCTGCTCATGTTCTGGAACTACCCGACCGGCCTGGTCGTGTTGCTGATCGTTCTGTGCGGTCTCATCGCACTGCTCGTGGTCGAGATCGTGATCCGACCGGCACGAGCGGGTGCGGACGAAGCGGTGCCATGACCGAGGAGGCGGTCACCACCCTCGACGATGAACCCGTCACTCGTCGATGGTGGGCCCGTGCGGCGTTCGCGGCCATCGTGATCGCCATCGTCCTGCCCGTCGTGGTGTCGGGTCTGCGAGCACTCCTCACCCTGGCGCTGGTGTGCGTGATCGGCTCGGTCGTCATCATCGTGGCGCTCTACTGGTTCCTGATCGGCCGTGGCGCGATCCGCGTGCTGGCCGCCGTCGTCGCCGTCCTGCCGATCCCGGTCGTCGCCGTCTATCTGATCCGCGAGGGCGAGCTCTGGGTGGTGATCGTGTCCGCCGCGCTGGCCCTCACAGCGATCGCCTGCGCGCGACGAGCGTTGCGACCCGCACGGGTGCAGTCACTCATGCCGGAACATCCGGCGCCGCCCGTGCTCCATCCGTTCGTGGTGATGAACCCGCGCTCGGGTGGCGGCAAGGTCGGCCGCTTCGACCTGCAACGCCGTGCCGAGCAGCTCGGCGCCGAGGTCGTCCTGCTGAGCGGGCCCGAGCATCTTGACGTCACCGAACTGGCGGTCGACGCGGTGCGTCGTGGCGCCGATCTGCTGGGAGTCGCCGGCGGCGACGGGACCCAGGCACTGGTGGCGGCGGTCGCCGCCGAGTATCACGTGCCGTTCCTCGTGATCAGTGCCGGCACTCGTAACCACTTCGCGCTCGACCTTGGGCTGGACCGGAAGAACCCGGCCCGCTGCCTCGATGCCCTGCACGACGGCGTCGAGCTACACGTCGACCTCGGCTGGATCAACGGGCGCCCCTTCGTCAACAACGCCTCGTTCGGGGTCTACGCAGAGGTCGTGCAGAGTCCGGAGTACCGGGATGACAAGACCCGGACGGTCCTGCGCATGCTGCCCGACCTTCTCGGTGGCGGTACCGGCACCGGCCTGCGCGCCCGCATCGGCGACGACACGGTGACCGGGCCACAGGCGATCCTGGTCAGCAACGGCCCCTACGCCACCAATGACCTGGCCGGCCTGGGGCGTCGCACGCGCATCGATTCTGGTCGGCTCGGTGTCGTGACGGTGTCGGTCGCCGACACTCGGCAGGCGGTGGGCCTGCTGCGACGCGGTCACGGACATGGACTGGTACAGCGGACGGCCACCGAGGTCGTCGTCGAAGCCGACGCCGCGGAGATCCCGGTCGGCATCGACGGCGAATCGGTGCTGTTGCCGACCCCGGTGCGCTGCACGATCGCCCCGGCGGCACTCCGCGTGCGCGTTCCGCGCCAACGCCCCGAGATCCGCGTCGCGCCACCGCAACTGGACTGGGTCCGACTGTGGGAGCTACTCCGGCCCAGACCCGCCCGGAGCGGAGTCCGGAGCTGAGCCGGTGGTCGACCCGCGGTTCCGATACGCCTCGACGGCCGATTCGATCGTCGGGAAGAAGCGGGATTCGTCGAACCGGTCAGCGACGCCGTATCTGATGACCCGGTCCTTGACCGGACCCTTGAGTTCCGCGAACACCAAGCGAATCGAGGATGATTCGAGCGCTCGGTCGAGGTCGACGAGTTCGTCGACGGCGGTGGTGTCCAGACCGGTGATGGGTTCCGCGGCGATGATGACCCATTCGATTGGTGTCTCGCCGCGTGCCAACACCTTCCGGACGTGGTCGGCGAAGATGCTGCCGTTGGCGAAGAACAGCGGAGCATCGAATCGGATCAGCACGAGCCCCGGTATCCGATGCCCCTCCGGATGCCGGTTGACATCGTGGAATCCGGTGCCGGCCAACTCCACCAGCTCCGTCCGGTACGGCTGCCAGGCACGCGCGACCACGGCGACGAAGGACAATCCGATCGCGACCAGGATGCCCTCGAGCACGCCGACCAGCGCGACACCGACGAAAGCCGCCAGCGCCAAGGCGAACTCGATCCTGCTCAGTCGCCACATGCGGACCATGCCGGGGACATCGAGGAGCGCCGTCGCCGCCACGATCACGACCGCGGCCAGCGTGGCGTCGGGCAGATAAGCGGTGACACCGGGGGCCACCAGGACGAACACGAGCACCGCGGCCGCCCCGACCACGCCCGCGAGCTGTGTGCGTGCGCCGGCCTGTTCGGCGACCGGGGTGCGTGACCCGCTCGCGGAGATGGGGAACCCGCCGAAGAGTCCGCTGGCGATGTTCGCCGTGCCGATCGCCTTCATCTCCGTACTTCCGTCGACGTCCTCCCCGTGACGCGCGGCGAAGGTCCGCGACAGCACCCCGGAATCGGCGAACGCGATCAATGCGATGCCCGCCGCCGGCCCGAGGAGCGACAGCACGTCATCCCAGTCGACCCCACCGAACTGCGGCAGCGGCAGACCTTCTGGGAGGGCGCCGACCATCTCGATGTCGTCGTCGAGCCCGAGGAGGGCCGTCGCCACGATCGACCCCACGACCGCGACCAGGACGCCCGGTATCCGAGGCAGCCAGCGCCGGAACGCCACGATGACGACCAGACCGGCGATGCCCATCGCGGCGGCGACGTTGTCGACGTCACCAGCCACCACGGAGCCGACGATCTCACCGATCTCGGCGAACAGCCCGGAGGCGTCTACCGAGAAGCCCAACAACTTCGGCAGCTGCCCCACCACGACGATGAGCGCGATCGCGTTCAGATAGCCGATCCGCAGCGGCTTGGACAGGAGTTCGGTGACGAAACCGAGGCGGAGGAACCCGCCGAGGACGAGGATCGCACCGACGAGCACCGCGAGGATCCCGGCCAGCGCGAGAGCGTCCTCGGGGTCACCGACCGCGGCCAGCGGCAGCACCGCCGCGGCAATCAGTGGGGCGAGCGACGAATCGGGGCCGAGTACAAGGATCTTCGACGGACCGACCACGGCGTATGCAAGCAGTGGCACGATCGTCGCCCACAGGCCGGCGTATGCGGGCAGTCCGGCGGCTTCGGCGTAACCCATACCCGCGGGAATGAGCAGCGCGGTGAGCACCAGACCGGCGACGATGTCGGTACGTAACCATTCGCGTTTGTAGGACCGCGCCGTCGCGAGACCCGGAAGTCGCCAGAGCCCCGATCCACCGCCGCTCATCCGCGTGCCCGGCGGGGTGCGACAGCGTCCCCGGCCGCCACCGCCGGCGCGGTTGCGATGCTCCGCCGTCGACGGATCACCTTCTCCGCCTCCACGACCGTCGGGATGATCAACGCCCAGCCGAGGCAGGCGAGCCACTGCCCACCGGTCAGGGACGTGGTCTGCAGGAGCTCTTGAAGGAACCCAAGTTCAACGGAGAGGACTGTGACGACCACCGGGACCGACAGGATCTTCAGTGCGGCCAGGATGGGCGGCGAGAGGCCGGATTCCGGATCTCGCCGCATCGTCAGGCCGGCCATCACCGAGCCGAGCGAGAGGACCACGAAGGCGGTCGTCATGGGCACGTTCGGCTCGGTCGGACTCATCGCACCCGGCGCGAGGAGCATCGCCGCCAGCGTCACGCCGAACTGGAGAACGCCGTAGGCGAACCACTGGACGAAGGTCCTGCGGTTGGCGATGGGCTGCGCCGGATCCCGAGGTGGCTTGTTCATGAGTCCAGGGGGCGCCGGGTCCTGCATGATCACGACGACCGGGAACAACGTGATGAAGAAGTGTTGGAAGATCACCATCAGCGGCGACAAGGCAACACCGTCGTTGATGTCGAAGACACTCGCCACAAGGAACAGGAGGACCAGCGAGAACAGTTTGGACATCTGATAGCGGATGTAGGCGAGGATCTTGTCGTACACGCTGCGGCCCAGGCGGATCGCGGTGATCAGCGTGCCGAAGTTGTCGTCGGTCAGGATGAGCTTGCCCGCCTGTTTGGTCACCTCGCTCCCCGACCCCATCGCGACGCCGATGTCGGCCTTCTTGAGGGCGGCGGCGTCGTTGACCGCGTCGCCGGTCATCGCAACGATCGCGCCGCCGCGCTGCATGACGTCGACGAGGCGCAGTTTGTCGGCCGGGGTGACGCGACCGAAGACGTGCAGCCGCGGGAGTCTCCGGGCGAGTTCGTCGTCGGTCATCGCGGCGAGATCCGCACCGCTGATCGCGCCCGGGCCGAGTCCGAGTTGATCGCCGATCGCAGAGGCCGTGATCGTGTGATCCCCGGTGATCATCCGCACGTCGATGCCGGCGGCATGGGCGATCCGTACCGATTCGACTGCCTCGGCACGCAACGGATCGATGATGCCGACCATCCCGACGAACACCAGATCCTCCACGAAGGCCATCGGATCGTCGGCCACCTCGCGCTCTCGTCCGTCGAGTACGCGCGCCGCGAACGCGAGCACCCGCAGACCCTGCGTCGACATCTCCTGATTGGCGCCTTCGATATCTGCGCGGACCTCGTCGAGCGGGACCTCCCGCCGCCCCGGGCGATAGGCCGAGCGACACCGTGCGAGAAGCACATCCGGTCCGCCCTTGACCATCTCGACGAAATGCGTGGCACCGTCGACCGGGAGGTGGTGATAGGTCGCCATGAACTTGTACGACGAATCGAACGGGACCTCGGCCACCCGCGGATAGGTCCGTCTCGTCAGCGGTGCGTCGACGCCCATCGTGGTGGCGAGCACGATCAGCGCCGCCTCGGTGGGGTCCCCGACCACCGCGCCATCGTCGGAGACGACGGCATCGCTGTCGAGACACAGACCGTACGCCAGCAGCGTGAAGTCGGGGACGTCCTCGCCGGCAACCTGCGTGATTGCCCCGGTCTTGCAGTAACCCTCCCCTTCGACCGCGAACCACCGGCCGTGAAAGTACAACGACCGCACCGTCATCTGGTTCATCGTCAGCGTGCCGGTCTTGTCAGAGTTGATCAGGCTCGTCGCACCCCAGGGTCTCCACGTCGGTGAGATTCTTGACGACCGCTTTGGCCTCGGCGAGTTGTCGCGCCCCGAACGCGAGCATCGCCTGTACGAAGGTGGGCATGCCGGTGGGTATCGCCGAAACGCCCATCGAGATGCCCAGCAGCATCACGGTCGCCGCGTCCTGCCCACGCAGGAGCCCGATGACGACGATGATCGCCACGGCGACCCACGCGATCACACCGAGCAGGCGGGTCAGCGAATCGAGTTCGCGCTGCAGCGGAGACCTGCGCGGCGGAATCGCGGAGAGCAACGACGCGATCCGGCCCATCTGCGTCCGCATACCGGTCTCGGTGACCACGATCGTCGCGGTCCCGCGGGTGACCGAGGTGTTCTGGAACGCCATGTCGGTGCGGTCGCCGAGGGCGACGGACGCGTCGGTGACTACGTCGGGACTCTTGGGTACGGGCGCACTCTCGCCCGTCAGCGCCGCCTCCTGGGTCTCGAGGGTGGCCGATTGCAGCAGCCTTCCGTCCGCCGGGACCAGGTCACCGGCCTCGAGTTCGACGATGTCGCCCGGGACCAGTTGCACCGCGGGCACCTCCTGCAGGACGCCATCGCGCACCACCCGGGCCTGCGGAACGTGTATCCGCGCAAGTGCATCCACGCTCGCCCGCGCCTTCAGCTCCTGCCGAGTCCCGAGCACGACGTTGACGATCACCAGGACCGCCACCACGAGTGCGGTGGCGATCTCCGCGATTACCAGGCTGATGATCACCACCGCAACCAGCATGAGGTTCATCGGGTCTTTCAGCTGCACCAGCGCGATCGCCCACGCCGACGGTGCGGGTTCGGCGGCGATCTCGTTGTCGCCATAGTGCTCCCGCCGCGAGTCGACCTCCGCGGGAGTCAGCCCCTGCCGGCGGTCGGAGCCCAGTGCAGCGATGACGGCGTCGGTGTCCAGGCAGTGCCACGCCGTCTCGTCGGCGTCGTTGCTGCCCAGCACAGGCGGTGGCACGGGTTGGATGGCGGCCATCTCACAACTCCTGGAAGGGGGTGGGAATCCAGTGCAGCGCCTGGTCCGGCGGTCGATACCCGTGTGGCTTCTGTCGTTTCGGCAACGTGACGACGGGGCGTTCGAGCGGTTCGTAGGGAACCTGGCTCAACAGGTGGCTGATCACATTGAGCCGACCGCGCTTCTTGTCGTTGTTGGACACGACATACCAAGGTGCCCAACCGGTGTCGGTGTATCGGAACATCTCGTCGCGGGCTCGCGAGAAGTCGTACCAGCGACTGTAGGATTCGAGATCGACCTTCGAGAGTTTCCAGGTCTTGCGCGGATCGTCGATGCGACTCTGGAGACGCAGCGCCTGCTGCTCCTGACTGACCTCGAGCCAGTACTTCAGGAGGATGATCCCCGAATCGACCATCGCCCGTTCCACTGTCGGCGTCTGCTGCAGGAACTGACGGGCCTGCTCTTCGGTACAGAACCCGAGGACACGCTCTATTCCGGCGCGGTTGTACCAACTGCGGTCGAAGATGACGACCTCCCCGGCCGCCGGCAGATGGGGTACGTACCGCTGGAGATACATCTGCGACCGCTCCCGATCGGACGGGGCGGGCAGCGCGACCACCCGGAACACCCGCGGGCTCACGCGCGCCGTGATCGTCTTGATGACACCGCCCTTGCCGGCCGTGTCACGGCCCTCGAAAACCACGCAGACCTTGGCACCGGACGACCTGACCCACTCCTGCATCGCCACCAGTTCGGCATCCAGCGGCTTGAGTGCCTTCCGGTACGCCTTGTTCGACATCGGCGCGACGCCCTCGCGCCGGTTGCCGCCGGTCAACTCACCGGTCGCTGCGGAGTCGGAAGACTTGTCCCGACGCTTCTTGCCACCCATCGTTCACCTCACGAGTCGCCCGACGCGGCGGGCGGTTGGATGCGGCGTCCCCGGCCATCGAAGAGATGGAGGGAATTACTGAAAAGAGCAATTTGCCCGAATTCGAGTCTCGGGCAGAAGAAGATTCCGCCGGTGCGGAGCAGCGGTATCGGGCAACAAACATCGCCACCCCTTTCCTGGAGGGCATCGGCGATCAAGTCGTATTGTCGACTGCCAGGAGTTATCTCACAGGTGAATACGATCAATAGGCTCAGATTTATGGCGTCTGACCCCGACATCAGACATCTATTTGTCTCCGGCCTGATTTCGCATTGTTACCCGGACAAGAGACAGGGAACGCATCATGTGTTGATGGTTCGAGTTGAGGAGATGCTCGAAGTCGAACAGGTGATAGTCCGCCTGATCGCACGTTTTCCGGCAGCCCAGGCGGGCGACATCGAAGAGCGCGTTCGCGTCATCCACAAGCGATTCACCACCTGCAAGGTGCGGGATTTCGTCCCGCTGCTGGTCGAGAAAGCGGCGGTCCGGGAGATCACCGAGTCGGCGGCAGCCCTCGTCCCCCGCTCGACCCGTCCTTGACGCGACACGGCCCCGCCAGGATCTTGGCGGGGCCGTGTGCGTTCCGTGGGGTCAGCCGCGCAGAAGCCCCTTGGCGACGTGGGTCACCTGGATCTCGTTGCTGCCGGCATAGATCATGAGCGACTTGGCGTCTCGCGCGAGCTGCTCGACCCGGTACTCGGCCATGTAGCCGTTGCCGCCGAACAGCTGGACGGCCTCCATCGCGACGTCGGTCGCTGCCTTGGAGGAGTAGAGCTTCATCGCCGACGCTTCCGACAGACTCAGCGGCTTACCTGCCTTGCCGCGCTCGATCGCACTGAAGAGCATGTTCTGCACGTTGATCCGGGCGATCTCCATCTCTGCGAGCTTGAGCTGGATGAGCTGGAACTGCGCGATCTCCTGGCCCCACAGCTTGCGCGTCTTGGCGTAGTCGATCGACAAACGCTGGGCCTCGTTGATGATGCCCAGCGAGAGCGCGGCGATGCCGACGCGCTCGGCGGTGAAGCCGGCCTTGGCGCCTTCGGAGCCGCGGGAATCCTGACCGGTGTCCTCGGTCTCGCCGAGCAGGCGGTCCTTGCCGACCCGGACGTTGTCGAAGAACAGCTCGCCGGTGGGTGAGCTCATCATGCCCATCTTCTTGAACGGCTTGCCCTGGGTGAGGCCGGGCATCCCCTTGTCGAGGACGAAGGACAGCACCTTGCGGTCACGCATGGGGGTGCCGCTGCCGTCGTCGAGCTTGGCGAACACGACGATCGTGTCGGCGTACGGACCGTTGGTGATGAACGTCTTCTGGCCGTTCAGGATGTAGTCGTCACCGTCGCGGCGGACGGTGGTCTTCATGCCGCCGAGGGCGTCGGAGCCCGAATCGGGTTCGGTGATCGCCCAGGCTCCGACCTTCTCCATGGTGACCAGCTCGGGCAGCCAGCGCTTCTTCTGTGCGAGCGTGCCCTTGCCGCGGATCGTCGAGGCGGTCAGGCCCATACTCACACCGAGCGAGGCGACGAGTCCCAGGCACACACCCGCGAGCTCGATGTTGACCATCATGAACATCGAGCCGCTCATACCGCCGCCGTCGCCGGAAGATTTCTTCTTCTCCCCGTTGGCCTCTGCCTCGAGCTCTTTCTCGAGGGCGTCCTTGGCCATCGCGTCGACCCCGAAGGTCGAGAGCAACTTGCGGGTGATGTCGTACGGAGGCAGCACGCCGGACTCGAGCTCATCGAGGTGTGGCCGGATCTCCTTGTCGATGAACGCGCGCAACGCGTCCCGCACCATCAGATCTTCTTCGGACCACTCGAACATCGTCACTCTCCCCAGACAGTGCCCGCCGGGGGCGAACACGTTTCAGTTTTGCCGACTCAACTGTGTCAGGAGTCACTCACGATGTCTAGGTACGTCTGCACAGATCTGTTTCTTCAGGGGGAATTCTCAGGGGGCCGGCCAGGTGTAGAGCGTCGCCGGCCGGACCTCGACCCGGAAGTACCCCGCGGCGTCGTCGCACAGAAGCGCTTGCGCAACGGGCATCGCCACGACGACGGGCACCTCGCCGATCTCGCTCCCGACCCCGTCGCGCCAGGCGTGTATCCGGCGTACGAACTCCTCGACGGTCTCGCCGCCGTGGGGCCGCGCCGCCGGGTCGGTGAAGAATGCGGCGAGCTCGCTGGGGTCGATCTCCTCGGGCGCGAGTCCCGCCCAGGAGCCGACGTCGAGTGTCCTGAGTGCGTCGTCGACCGCAGGCCGCCCACCGAGGAGTAAAGCGCTCTCGAGGGCCGCGGTCTCGGGTCCGCAGGCGGTCACCGGTCCGGCGACCGACGCGGGAAGCGCTTCGATGTCGCGTCTCCCACGATCGTCCAACGACGCATCACCGCCGAAGCGCACCGATCGGTTGGGACCGGTGCGCCCGGCGGTGATGACCTGCATGAGAACGACCGTGTCCGGTCAGTTCTGTGCGGCGTCGACCGCGCTGGAGGTGGTCGGATTCTTCGACCGCGCCATCGCGCCGAGGATCAGCGCGAAGGTCACCGTCAGCACCGTCCAGAGGATGACCTGGTTGGTGATCGTGTACACGCGGAAGTCGGCGACGACGTCTGCGGGGAAGCCGGGGAACACGATCTGGCCGGCGTCATTGCGCACCGGCTCGGGTACCTCGTCGAACGACGGCAGCAGTGCGATGGTGATCCCGACCGCGATCACGTAGGCGGCACCGCCCACGACGGCCGACACCAGCCCGCCGATCCGCGGACGCAGCCAGAGCGCGAGTACGACGGCCGCGATCGCCAGCACCACCGACGCGATGGTGATGGTCAGGAATGCACCCGTCCGCTCCCCGATTGTGTCGTCGTCCCCGACCGCCGGCGGGTTCGCCGGGTAGGCGAAGAACGGTACGCCGAACACGGCGACGAACCCGATCGCGCCGAGCACCCCGGCGACCGCGCGGGCGTCGGTGGCCGGGTACCGGTTGCCGAGGTAGCTCCACAGCACGGTGAAGGCGACCGCGAAGAACGCGCCCATGCACAGCGCGAACGCCACGTTGCCGACGCCGGCGCCGAGGTTCTCCTGCATGGCGCGGGTGAAGACCTCACCGCCCTCGCCGTGCGAGTGGCCGCCGGCGGCGTGCGCCAGCGCCTCCTCGGCTTCAGAACGTTCCCCCTCGTAGTCGACCGCCTTCGACACCACGGGCTCGAGGTAGAACCGCGCGAATACGAACGAGATGATGCCGGCGATCAGGCCGGAGAGCAGACCTGCGCCGATGAACTTCTTCTCCATGTGAACTTGTCCCTACCGATTCTCGTCAGGTCGACTCAGTGGCAGGGAAAGCCGAGAAAGTGGCGGGAGTCGTGCACGAACTCGTGCACGTAGGTGTTCTCGCCGAAGACGGACACGACACCTTGGTCGTAGCCGAGGAAGTAGTACGCGAGCCCGGCCAACAGCACGGTGAGGCTCAGCCACAGCGCCGCGCTCGCGACCGAGAGGTTCGGTACCGCGAGGGAGCGGGGTGAGGTGGAAACTGCTTCGGACGTACGGGGACCCGTCATGGAATTGTCCTTTCGCCGATCTCGCGTCGGAGAGTTGTGGATCAGATGGCGCCGGCACGGCATCCTGACTCACGTCTTCTCTGGGGCACCGTCGAATCCCTCGACCGCGTCCCCGAGTCGGCGTTCACAGTGGCGCGACCGTTCCGGATTCTCACCGGATTCCCCGTACAGGCGTGTGTCGACTGTATACCCCGACCTGTCACACATGTGAGACATAGTGGATAGATGGCCCGCCCCTCGGTTCTCGATCGATTCACCGCCCCCACCCGGCGATGGTTCACGGGAGCGTTCACCAAGCCGACCGCAGCCCAGAAGGGCGCCTGGACCTCGATCGCCGACGGCGCCAACACCCTCGTGATCGCACCGACCGGCTCCGGCAAGACCCTCGCGGCCTTCCTGTGGGCGCTGGACCGGCTCGCCGCCGACTCCGGTGGGCGTCGTCCGGGAACCAAGGTCGTCTACGTCTCCCCGCTCAAGGCCCTGGCCGTCGACGTCGAGCGCAACCTGCGCGCACCGCTCACCGGGATCACCCGCGCGGCGCAGGAACTGAACCTCCCCGAGCCGAACATCACGGTCGGCGTCCGCTCGGGTGACACCTCCGCCGCCGACCGCCGCGCGCTGGTGAAGACGCCTCCCGACATCCTGATCACCACACCGGAATCGCTGTACCTCATGCTGACCTCCGCGGCACGGGAGAGCCTCACCAACGTGGAGGCGATCATCGTCGACGAGGTCCACGCAGTCGCCGCGACCAAGCGCGGCACACACCTCGCGCTCACCCTCGAACGCCTCGACGAGCTCCTCGACAAGCCCGCCCAGCGGATCGGATTGTCGGCGACCGTACGGCCGCCCGAGGTGGTCGCCGGGTTCCTCTCCGGCTCGGCGCCCTGCCAGGTGGTGAAGCCCAAGGCCGACAAGACCTTCGATCTCCGCGTCGACGTGCCGGTCGAGGACATGGCGAACATCCCGCCGGCACCCGGTCCCGAGGGTGCGGACTCCGCCGAACTCGACGACGCCTTCTCCCCCACGGCCGGATCGTTGTGGCCGTACGTGGAGGCGTCGATCGTCGACCAGATCGAGGCCAACCGGGCGACGATCGTGTTCGCGAACTCCCGGCGCCTCGCCGAGAAACTGACCGCGCGGCTCAACGAGATCCACGCCGAGCGGCAGGGTGTCCCAGCCGAGGCCACCGCCAACCCGACGGTCGCGGGCGGGGCTCCCGCGTTCGTGATGGGCAGCGGGGCGAGTTCGGGTGCCGAGGCGGTTCTCGCGCGGGCGCACCACGGTTCGGTGAGCAAGGAGCAGCGCGCTCAGATCGAGGACGACCTCAAGGCCGGTCGTCTCTCCTGCGTGGTGGCGACCAGCTCCCTCGAACTCGGCATCGACATGGGTGCCGTCGATCTCGTGATCCAGGTCGAGGCCCCGCCGTCGGTGGCCAGCGGCCTGCAGCGCATCGGCCGCGCCGGCCACCAGGTGGGCGAGATCAGCCAGGGCATCCTCTACCCCAAACACCGCACCGACCTGCTGCACTGCACGGTCACCGTCGGGCGCATGCTCGACGGTGCGATCGAGGAGATCAAGGTCCCGCAGAACCCCCTCGACATCCTCGCGCAGCAGACCATCGCCGCGGCCGCCGTCGACGATCTCGAGGTCGACCACTGGTACGAGGTCGTGCGGCGGGCGGCGCCCTACCGCGATCTCGGACGTGGGGTCTTCGACGCGACCCTCGACCTCATCGCCGGGCGGTTCCCCTCCGACGAGTTCGCCGAACTCCGGCCGCGGGTCAACTGGGACCGCGACGCAGGCGTGATCACGGGACGCCGCGGCGCCCAGCGGCTCGCCGTGACCTCCGGCGGGTCGATCCCCGACCGCGGGCTCTTCGGCGTCTTCATGGTCGGCGAGAAGTCCACACGCGTGGGCGAACTCGACGAGGAGATGGTCTACGAGTCGCGGGTCGGCGACGTGTTCGCCCTCGGCGCGACCAGCTGGCGCATCGAGGACATCACCCACGACCGCGTCCTGGTGTCGCCCGCGTTCGGTCAACCCGGCCGGTTGCCGTTCTGGATCGGCGACGCCATCGGGCGTCCCGCCGAACTCGGCGCGGCGATCGGCGCGTTCACCGGGGCCATCGCCGATCCCGGCAAGCTCGACACCCATGCCGAGCGTCTCGGACTCACCGAGAACGCCCGCACCAACCTCGCCACCCTCATCGCCGAACAACGTGAGGCGACCGGTCACCTACCGACCGACCGGACACTCGTCGTCGAACGGTTCCGCGACGAACTCGGTGACTGGCGAGTGATTCTGCACTCGCCGTACGGCCTGCGCGTCCACGCGCCGTGGGCGAGCGCCATCTCCCAGCGCCTCCTCGCAACACTGGGCATCGAAGGTGCCACCACCGCGTCCGACGACGGGATCATCCTGCGTCTCCCCGACACCGACGACGCACCCCCGGGCGCCGACGTCTTCCTCCTCGATCCCGACGAGGTCGAACAGCTCGTCACCGACGGTCTCGCCGACTCGTCGATGTTCGCCTCCAGGTTCCGCGAATGTGCCGCGCGCGCACTGCTTCTACCGCGGCGCGATCCCGGCCGGCGCGCACCGCTGTGGCAGCAGCGCCAGCGCAGCGCCCAATTGCTCTCCGTCGCATCCAAGTTCCCCGACTTCCCGATCGTCCTCGAAGCGGTGCGCGAGTGCCTGCAGGACGTGTACGACCTCCCGGCACTGCTCGACCTGCTCGGCCGCATCCGTTCGCGCCGGATCCGCGTCGTGGAGACCGAGACCGCGAGCCCGTCGCCGTTCGCGGCGTCGCTGCTGTTCGGCTACGTCGGCGCCTTCATGTACGCCGACGACGCGCCGCTCGCCGAACGCCGAGCCGCAGCCCTGTCCCTCGACACCAGCCTCCTCGCGCAGCTGCTCGGCCGCGTCGACCTCCGCGAACTGCTCGATCCCGGGGTCATCGCCGAGGTCATCGCCCGCCTGCAACGCCTGTCCCCCGACCGGCAGGCACGTGACGCCGAGGACGTCGTCGACCTGCTCCGCTGGCTCGGACCCCTGACCACCGATGAGGTGGAGGAACGGTACCGGGGAGAAGCGGCGGTGGCCGAGGTGCTGGCCGATCTGCACCGCAGCGGGCAGATCATCTCGGTCAACCACAACCGGCGCGCGCTGTGGGCGTCGATCGACGACACCGCGCGGCTGCGCGACGCACTCGGAGTCCCGGCGCCGATGGGTATCCCGGCCGTCTACCTCGAACCGGTATCCGACCCGGTCGGCGACCTCATCGGGCGCTACGCCCGCACCCATGGACCATTCACCGTCACCGACGCGGCGGCGTCCCTGGGCATCGCCACCGCGGTCGTCCGCGACACCCTCGCCCGCCTCGCCGCGGAACGACGCGTCGTCGAAGGCGATTTCCTG
This sequence comes from Gordonia rubripertincta, assembly GCF_038024875.1. NCBI lineage: Bacteria > Bacillati > Actinomycetota > Actinomycetes > Mycobacteriales > Gordoniaceae > Gordonia > Gordonia rubripertincta. The sequence continues at coordinate 3,138,468 of NZ_CP136136.1, read as the reverse complement.
CCCGAGACCGGTACCGCCGACCCGGCCCAGGGAGCGGCACCGACCACTCAGTGGTGCCACACCGACGTCCTCGGTCAGATCCGGCGCGGGTCGCTGGCCGCGAGCCGCGCCGAGGTCGCACCGGTCGGCACCGAGGTGCTCACCCGATTCCTCGTCGAATGGCAGCACGGTTCACCCGGCACCCAACTGCGTGGCGTCGACGGCGTCGCGACCGTCATCGACCAGCTGGCCGGCTACCCACTGCCGGCGTCGGCCTGGGAGTCGCTGATTCTGCCCGCGCGTGTCTCCGATTACGCACCGTCCATGCTCGACGAACTGCTCAGCAGCGGCGAGGTGCTGTGGTCCGGACACGGGCGCATCGGCAACGCCGACGGTTGGGTGGCCCTACACCCCGCTGACGTGGCCGCCTTCACCATCGCCGAACCCGACACCATCGACACCACCACCGTGCACAACGCGATCACCAACGCACTCGAACCCGGTGGCGCCCTGCGGTTCCCGCAGATCGCCGGGGACATCAGCACCGGCACCACCACCCCGGCCGCGGACATCGAATCCGCGCTCTGGGACCTGGTCTGGGCAGGCCAGGTCAGCAACGACACGTTCGCGCCGGTCCGCGCACTGCTGCATCCGCGGCGCAATCCGACGACGCCACGGTCGGCGCCCGCGCACCGGGCTCGGGGACGGGCACCCCGGCTCCGCGCCGGGCGCCTCTCCGCGCGCTACCTGACCGAACACGCCTCCGGGCCACCGGTGTCGCCGACCGCGAGCGGACGCTGGTTCGCGCTGGACCGACCAGAGATCGACCCGACCATCGCCACGCAGGCGCTGTGCGACCAACTGCTCACGCGCTACGGCGTGATCACGCGGGGCAGCGTCACCGCCGAGGAGGTGACCGGCGGATTCGCCCGGGTGTACAAGGCGCTCACCGTCTTCGAGGACAACGGCCAGGTCCGCCGCGGCTACTACGTCGACGGTCTCGGCGGCGCGCAGTTCGCCTCCCCGGCCACGGTCGACGAATTGCGGCGTCACGCCCTCCCCGACCGGAAACCACCGCGCGAGGCAACGATCCTCGCGGCCACCGACCCGGCCAACCCGTACGGGGCAGCGCTGGAGTGGCCCCGGTCCCGCGACGCCGACGCCGGACACCGCCCGGGCCGCAAGCCCGGCGCACTGGTCGTGCTCGTCGACGGCGAACTCGTGTGCTTCGTCGAGCGGGGCGGCAAGACGCTGCTGACGTTCACCGACTCGATCCCCTCGCTGGAATCCGCCGCCGGCGCACTGGTGGCACTTGTCCGCGCCGGTCGCATCTCCCGACTGACGATCGATGCCATCGATGCGGAACCGGTGCGCGGCACCGACTTCGGGAAGGTCCTCGTCGAAGCCGGTTTCTCCACGACCCCGCGCGGCATCCGACTCCGGTACGGAACCCATGCCTGAGGGCGACACCGTCTTCGCCGCGGCCGCGCGACTGCGCCAGGGGTTGGCGGGCCGTACCCTCACGTCGACGCAGTTCCGCATCCCGTCGCTCGCGACGTCGGACCTGTCGGGACGGGCCGTCGTCTCCGTCCGGTCGCGGGGCAAGCATCTGCTCATCGACATCGGCGAGAGCGAGCCCGGGGCGGGGGACGCGCTCAGCATCCATTCGCATCTGAAGATGGAGGGGGTGTGGCACGTACACCGCCGGGGCCAGAAGTGGCGTCGCCCTGCCTATCAGGCGCGCGTCGTGTTGCGGACCGACGACCACGAGGCCGTCGGCTTCGACCTCGGCACGCTCGAGCTGCTCGCCGACCCGGACGCCGCCCTCGCATACCTGGGACCCGACCTGCTGGCCGACGACTTCGACCGCGAGGAGGCGATCCGACGCCTCGGCGCCGACCCCGACCAGACCATCGGTGCAGCACTGCTCGACCAGCGCCTGATGGCCGGTGTCGGAAACGTCTTCCGCAGCGAGATCTGTTATCTCCGTGGCGTTCTCCCGACACGCCCGGTCGGCGAGGTGGACCTCGGTCCGATGGTCGACCTCAGCCGACGTCTGTTGTGGGCCAACCGGATGCGCTCGGCCCGGACCACCACCGGCCAGACGTCACCGAACGGGCGGATGTGGGTGTACGGCCGCAAGGGACAGCTGTGCCGCCGCTGCGCGACGATCATCAGACGCGGCGAGATCCCTTCGACCGGTGGCGACCGGTCCATCTACTGGTGCCCGCGCTGCCAGACCTGACGCGCAAACCCACCCCTTTTCCGTAGGTCCGCCCCCGGCGAGGGGGCCGGGTTTACGGAAAAGGGGAGGGTTTGCGGCGGGGTCAGACGGGATAGCGCTCGGGTTCTGGGCCGAACTCGAAACGGCGGGCGGTGATCTCCTCGACGGCGATCTCCACGTAGTTGTATTTCACCGTCGCGATCCACGGGCGCAGGGGCAGCTTGTCGGCCGCCTCGATGTCCTTGAACGACGTCAGGACGCGGGCCGTTCCCTTCGCGACGACGCTCCAGCCACCGGTGTCGGTGTGGGCGTCGGTCTCGAACGCCACCCGGTTGTTGACGACGAGCTCGGAGAGTTTCGTCCCCTCACCGGTGCGCAGCGTGATCTTGCCGTCCGCGGCGTGGTAGTTGACGGGGAAGATGTCGGGTGAACCGTTGACGCTCAACGCGATACGACCCAGCTCGGCGGAGCCGAGTAGTTCCCATGCCTCTTGCGGGCCGAGGACCTGAACCGGAGTCTCTGTCATGACCAGTCCCTTCTCTCCCCCACCCTCGATCCTGCCTCGGGGACGTCGGACCGAACAGAGGCCAACGGCCCACTCATCAGGAACACAATGTCACCGAACCGGCGAAACCGGCGATCTCACTCCGGGACGGGTACCGGCTCGAGGATCTCCGAACGCGCCTCGGGCGCGGCCGCCCGCAGTGCGTCGGCGGAATCGTCGTCGGGTTGCTGTTGCGACGCCACCTCGGCCTCGACGCGCGCGATGTAGTTGGCCACCTCGAAGTCGCGCTTCTCGGTGGTCCACCCGAGAAGGGGTGCGAGCAGATCGGCGACCTCGCCGGCGCAGTCGACGCCGCGGTGCGAGTACTCGATCGCGATGCGGGTGCGACGTGCCAGCACGTCCTCGAGATGCAGTGCCGCCTCGGAGACCGCTGCGTAGACCACTTCGACGCGCAGGTACTGCGGCGCGGCTGCCAGCGGCGCGAGCAGCGACCTGTCTTCCTGGGCGTAGTAGAGCACGTCGTCGATCAGCGAGCCGTAGCGGTTGAGAAGTCGCCGAATCCGGTACGGGTGCAAGCCGTATCGCTGTCCGAGATGCTCGCACTGGTTGATCAGCGCGAAGTAGCCGTCCGCACCGAGCAGCGGCACCCGCTCGGTGATCGACGGCGCCACCCGGGTGGGGATGAAGTCGTTGCACTCGTCGACGGCGTCGGCGGCCATGACCCGGTAGGTGGTGTACTTGCCGCCCGCGATCGACACCAGACCCGGGGCCACGGTGGCGACGGCGTGCTCACGCGAGAGCTTCGACGTCTCGTCGTCCTCACCCGCAAGCAGCGGTCGCAGGCCGGCGTAGACGCCTTCGATGTCGTCGTGGGTCAGCTTGGTGACCAGCACCTCGTTGACGCGTTCGAGGATGTAGTCGATGTCGGCCCGGGTGGCGGCCGGATGCGCGAGGTCGAGGTTCCAGTCGGTGTCGGTGGTGCCGATGATCCAGTGCGTCTCCCACGGGATGACGAACAGCACCGAGTTGGCGGTGCGCAGGATGATCGCGGTCTCGCTGACGATCCGGTCGCGCGGCACCACGATGTGCACACCCTTCGACGCGCGCACCTTGAAGTGCCCGCGCTGCTTGGACAACGCCTGGACCTCGTCGGTCCACACCCCGGCGGCGTTGATGACGCAGTGGGCGCGCACCTCGGTGACGTCGCCGTTCTCGGTGTCGCGCACGCGAACCCCGAGGACACGGTCGGATTCGCGGAGGAAACCGATCACCTGCGTCGAGGTGCGGATGACCGCGCCGTAGTTGGCCGCGGTGCGGGCCACCGTCAGACTGTGCCGCGCGTCGTCGACAACCGTGTCGTAGTACCGGATTCCACCGATGAGCGAGCTGCGCTTGAGCGCGGGCGCCACGCGGAGGGCACCCGAACGGGTCACATGTTTCTGCCCGGGCACCGATTTGGCGCCGCCCATGCGGTCGTAGAGGAAGATCCCCGCCGCGACATACGGCCGTTCCCAGACCCGCTGCGTCAGCGGATAGAGGAACGGCAGGGGTTTCACGAGGTGCGGGGCCAGTAGACGCAGCGAGAGCTCGCGTTCCTTGAGCGCCTCACGCACCAGCCCGAATTCGAGTTGTTCCAGGTAGCGCAGGCCGCCGTGGAACATCTTCGACGACCGGCTCGACGTGCCCGAGGCGATGTCGCGGGCCTCGACCAGCGCCACCCGCAGACCGCGCGTGGCGGCGTCGAGTGCGGCACCCACGCCGACCACCCCGCCGCCGATCACGACCACGTCGAACTGTTCCTCACCGAGCCGCCGCCACGCTTCGGCTCGGTAGAGCGGGCCCATGTCCGCCGGCCGGTCCGGGTTGAACTCGGTGTTCATGTTCGCCGAGCCTAATTGATCTCGGGCCGCACCACAACGTGCGACACTGACGGCGTGGGCAGTTCAGGCAAATACGTGGCGGCGATCGACCAGGGGACCACCTCCACCCGGGCGATGATCTTCGACCACAAGGGACGCGTCGTCGGCGTCGAACAACTCGAACACGAGCAGATCTTCCCGCGGGCCGGCTGGGTCGAACACGACGCCGCCGAGATCTGGCGCAACACCCGCCGCGTGGGTGCCGGCGCGCTGGCCTCGGCCGAGTTGACCGCCAGGGACATCGTCGCCTGCGGCATCACCAATCAGCGCGAGACCACGGTGATCTGGGACCGCGAGTCCGGGAAGCCGGTCCACAACGCGATTGTCTGGCAGGACACCCGCACCGGTGACGTGTGCAGGGAACTCGCGGGCGACGTGGGCGACGACCGTTTCCGCGAACGCACCGGCCTGCCGCTCTCCACCTACTTCGCCGGGCCCAAGATCCGCTGGCTGCTCGACAACGTCGACGGTCTGCGCGAGCGCGCCGAGGCTGGTGAATTATGCTTCGGCACAATGGATTCCTGGATCGCATGGAACATGACCGGCGGTGTCGACGGCGGGCAGCACGTCACCGACGTCACCAACGCCTCACGCACCATGCTCATGGATCTGCGGACATTGAGTTGGGATGAGGAGATCTGCGCGGAGATGGGCATCCCGATGTCCATGCTGCCCGAGATCCGCAGCTCGTCCGGCGAATTCGGCTCGCTGCGCGGCAACGGCCCACTGCCCGGCGTCCCGCTGACCGGTATCCTCGGCGACCAGCAGGCCGCCACCTTCGGTCAGGCCTGTCTGAACCCCGGCGAGGCCAAGAACACCTACGGGACCGGGAACTTCCTGTTACTCAACACCGGCACCGAGCCGGTCTTCAGCGAGCACGGCCTGCTGACGACGGTCTGCTACCGCATCGGCGACCAGGAGGCGCGGTACGCGCTCGAAGGGTCGATCGCCGTTACCGGATCGCTCATCCAGTGGCTGCGAGACAATCTCGGCCTCTTCTCGGAGGCGGCGGATGTCGAGAGGCTGGCCGCGGAGGTCGACGACAACGGCGGCGCATACTTCGTCCCGGCGTTCTCCGGTCTGTTCGCGCCGCGCTGGCGTTCGGATGCCCGCGGCGTGATCGTCGGCCTGACCCGCTTCGTCAACAAGGGGCATCTGGCGCGGGCGGCACTGGAGGCCAGCGCCTTCCAGACCCGCGAGGTCATCGAGGCGATGCAGGCCGACGCCGGGATGGAGCTGTCCACACTCAAGGTCGACGGCGGGATGGTGGTCAACGAATTGCTCATGCAGTTCCAGGCCGACATCCTCGACGTCCCGGTCGTGCGGCCCGTGGTCAACGAGACCACCGCGCTGGGCGCGGCCTACGCCGCCGGTCTGGCCGTGGGGTTCTGGGAGAGCGAGGACGACATCCGCGCCAACTGGGCCGAGGACAAGCGGTGGAAGCCGACCATGGCCGAGGAGGAACGGGACCGCCTGTACGCCGAGTGGAACCGGGCCGTCGAGCACAGCTTCGGTCTGGCGTGATTCACCGGTCCGGCGTGATTCAGACGACGAAATCGGCAAGGACGCCGACGACGCCCGCACTGCCGCCGAGGGCCGCGGCGGCCTCGTAGGCCGCCTCCCGCAGGGCCGTTCGCGGAGCCTCGGCCGTCGTCGACACCGACATGGCGGCGAGGACACAGTCGAGCGCCCGGGCCCGCCGGAAGCTGTCCAGCTGGGCGTCGACGTCGCCGCGCCGCTGGTGCGCGAACGAGTCGAAATCCTGTTGTGCGGCGACCACTCTCAACGCGCCCACGCCCGCTGGGTCGGCACTTCCCTGCTGGCGCCATTGCCGGATCACGTCGCGGATCTCGGGCGTCGACGCGCCTGTCACGTCGATCACCGTGGCAACGAGGAGGTGCAGGCACCGGACGATGTCCTCGTCGGGTACGGCGGAGGCGAGCCGGGCGACGCCCCCGGGCAGCCGGTCGACCCGGCTCAGCATGTCCGGCCCCGCGTGTTCGGCGACGATTCGTCGCCGTCGGTGCGCGTGTCGGAGGTGCCCGGCGCCCGATCCGACGGGGTGAGCGCCTCCCCCGGCGTGGGCCGGAAGGCCGGGGTCTCGGACGGGGTCGAGGCCCGCTGGGGGATCCAGTCGCCGATGACCGGCGGCCCGACCAGCGGCAGATCGCCGACGATCTCAGCGCCGTGCTCACGGTTGTGCAGATAGGGCGCAGCCTTGTGCTGGTCGTCGTTGTCGGCCCCGGGTCGACGGCCCATCGGCGGTGCGCCGGCCGGACCCACCGGTGGGGTGGTCCCGGCCCGCGGTGCCGCGGCGCTCGCGGCCGGCGGCGTCGACGTTGCGGGCGTCGCAACCCCCGGCGACGACGGCGACAGCGGGAGTGGCCCGACGACCGGGATCGGCCCTCCGCCGGCTCCTGAACCGGAACTCGTTCCCCCAGAACGGGATTCGCCGCCGAACCCCGTCCGACCGGAGCCGGCGAGACCGGGTGTGGTGCCGCCCGGGGTCCCCTGGCCGCCGCGGAGAAGACCGTCGGGGTCGTCGGCGCCACGACCACCGGACGAGCCCGACGAGGACGCCGACGACGACACCGGGGTGACCGGGGCGGGCCCACCAGCCGCCGGTCCCGGCGCCATTCCGCGGGGCGCGACGGGGACCGCACCGCCACCGGAACGTCCGAAGTCCCCGGCGTCCACGGTGTTCGCGGCCTGGCCCCGGGGTGCCTCGGAACCCGAACCCGATCCACCTCCGGCTGCGGACACGCCGCCCATTCCGCGGACCAGATCGTCCGGTCCGGTGGGCTCGGGAAGCGAATGCTGAACCCGTTGCATCGGGGACGAGTACGTGCCCGACATGGTGCGGTCGGCCTCGAACCGCACCATCGGCGCGTCCTCGGGATTCTCGCGGAGATACTGCTGCAGCTCGCGCAGCCGACCTTCTTGATCCCGTGTCGCACCGACAATCCCGACTGCGCTGCGCAGGGCCTCACCGACGACGGTCGCCGTCTCCACACTCCGCTGCATGGCGTCGGACAACGATTTCCCCGCCTCGAGGGCGGTGTCGGAGGCGAGGCCGCGCAGGTCGTCGCCGAACATCGCCGCCATCCGCTCCGACGCACGGCGCACCGCGTCGATCGCCTTGAGGATCGTCTCGACGTCGCCGGCCGCCTGGCCGGGCTCCATGGTGCGGAGGGTGTCGATGATCTCGTCGATGCCCATGCCGGCCCAGTCCGTGCGTCCGCCGCCGAAGGACGGCGCGTTCGACACGCCACGGTTGTTCTGGGCGAACGGCCCTGTCACGAGAACGACCCCGTCACGACATCTCCCCCCACGTCGCGGTGCGCCCGGCCCCGGGCGGATTCTCGACGACCCTACCGCGATCGAGAGGACTCGCCGGTTGTCAGTCCAGATCGTCGTGACGGACGAGCTGACGCGCCGCCTCGGTGATCGACCCGGACAGCGACGGGTACACCGAGAAGGTCTGCGCGAGATCGCCGACCGTCAGTTTGTTCTGCACCGCGAGGGCCAGCGGGAGGATGAGCTCGGAGGCGTTCGGGGCCACCGCGACGCCACCGATCACCACGCCGGTGGCGGGGCGGCAGAAGATCTTCACGAAACCGCGTCGCAGACCGCTCATCTTGGCGCGCGGGTTGGTCGCCAGCGGCAGCATGACGGTGCGGGCGGGGTACTCGCCGGCGTCGATGGCCTTCTGCGACACCCCGACGGTGGCGATCTCGGGACGCGTGAAGATCGCCGACGCAACGGTTTTCAGCTTGATGGGGCTGACGCCCTCACCCAGTGCGTGGTACACCGCGATGCGGCCCTGCATGGCGGCCACCGAGGCCAGCGGCAGCAGGCCGGTGCAGTCGCCGGCGGCGTAGATGCCCGGCACCGAGGTTCGCGACACCCGGTCCACCTGGATGTAGCCGCCCTTGTCGACCTCGACACCGGCCCGCTCGAGTTCGAGATTCGCGGTGTTGGGGATCGAACCGACGGTCATCAGCACGTGGCTACCGGTGACCGCGGACCCGTCTGCGAGATGGGCGGTGACGGTGTCGCCGTCGCGGACGACCTTGTCGGCGCGGGCGTGCTTGACGAGTTCGACGCCGCGTTCGGCGAGCGCGTCCTCGAGCACCAGGGCCGCGTCCTCGTCCTCGTGCGGGAGGACGCGGTCGCGGCTCGACACCAGAGTCACCTTCACACCGAGTTCTGTGTAGGCATGGACAAACTCGGCGCCGGTGACACCCGAACCGATGACGACGAGATGCTCGGGCAGTTCCTCGAGGTCGTAGAGCTGACGCCAGGTGAGGATGCGTTCGCCGTCGGGCTGGGCGTCGGGCAGGATGCGCGGCGACGCGCCGGTCGCGATGAGCACGACGTCGCCGTCGAAGCGCTGGGTGCTGCCGTCGGCCAGGGTCGCGAGAACACTGTGGGTCGAGACGCCGACCTGGGTCTCGTCGAGGACGGCGGTACCGGAGACCAGCTTGACGCCCTCGCTCACGAGTCGCGACTTGATGTCGGCGGACTGGGCGAAGGCGAGGTCGCGCACGCGCTGGTGGATCTGCGGGAGGGTGACCAGGGTGTCGTCGGTCTTGAGGTTGATGCCGAGGTCCACGGCACGACGGACCTCGGTACGGATGCCGGTGGAGGCGATGAACGTCTTCGACGGGACACAGTCCCACAGCACGCAGGCCCCACCGATGCCGTCCGAATCGATCACCGTGATGTCGGCGCCGTAGGCGGCCGCGGCGAGTGCCGCCTCATAGCCCGCTGGTCCACCGCCGATGATGACGATCCTGGTCACTGTGCACTCCTGTCCTTCACCGGTTTCGTCGCGGCTGCCTTCGTGGGGCACCGCGCGCCCGGGTGCTGTTGTCGAATGGGCGAACTGGCTGGCGCCGGACCGACGGGCGTCCGACTTCAGTGGTGTCCGACGGCAGATCCGACTGGGTCGAGCCCCGCGGGATGGTGCGTTGCTCTGGTCTGGCGGACCGTCACACGGTGTCGCGCCATGTACCAACCTAGTCCGGATCGTTCCAAAACACTCCATGTGGTGGCCCTGCGTGCGTCGTACGCCACTCCTTCACCCCTGCCTGTCGCCTTTCCGAGTCGCCGTCGACCCACTAGGCTCCATCCGTGCCTATATACGCCGCGTACGGATCGAACATGCATCCCGAGCAGATGGCGGAACGCGCGCCGCACTCGCCGATGGCGGGTACCGGATGGCTACGCGGATGGCGCCTGACCTTCGGTGGCGGCGACATCGGCTGGGAGGGTTCCCTGGCGACGGTCACCGAGGACCGCGACGATCCCGATGCCCGCGTCTTCGTCGTCCTGTACGACGTGACCACCGAAGACGAGGAACTCCTCGACCGCTGGGAGGGCTCCGAACTCGGCATCCACCGCAAGATCCGCGCCCGCGTCGACACCGCCGACGGCCCGGTACTGGCCTGGCTCTACGTGCTCGACGCCTTCGAGGGCGGACTCCCCTCGGCCCGCTACCTCGGCGTCATGGCCGAGGCCGCGGAGATCGCCGGTGCCCCGGCCGACTACGTGCAGGACTTGCGTCTGCGCGAGTCGCGCAACGTCGGCCCCGGGCCTGGGCCCGTCGAATCCTGAGGCCTGGACCCGTCGAATCCTGAGTGGCTAGGGCGCGAACGGCGGCGTGAGCTCCAGCGGTTCGCCGGCGGCGCTGCGCGCGTTGAGGACGACGCCTGCCAGCGTGCGGACGCCGATCGCCAGGGCACGTTCATCGAGGTCGAAGTTCGGTGCGTGCAGATCGACCTGCGGGCCGAAACCGTCCCAGACGCCGAGGCGCGCCATCGCGCCCGGGACCTGTTCGAGGTACCAGGAGAAGTCCTCGCCGCCGGGTGACTGCGGCGTGGCGGCGACGGCGTCGGGACCGATCGCGGCGACCGCGCGTTCGAGCATGCCCACGGCGACCTCGTCGTTGACCACTGGTGGGACACCCCGGAAGTAGGAGAGGTCGTAGCGCACGCCGAGCGGCGCGAGGAGCTCACCGACGACGCTGCGGACCAGCGGCTCCAGCGTCGCCCAGGTGCCGTGGTCGCCGGTGCGCACCGTGCCGCGCATCCGGCCCTCCTGCGGGATGGCGTTGGCGGCGCTGCCGGCGTTGGCCGCACCCCACACCATCACCGTTCCCGAGCGCGGGTCGACGCGCCGCGACAGCACCCCGGGCAGTCCGGTGATCACGGTGCCCATCGCGTAGATCAGGTCGCCGGTCAGATGTGGACGGGACGTGTGGCCGCCCGCGGAGTGGAGTTGCAGGTCGATGTGGTCGGCCGCCGAGGTCAGCGGACCCGACCGCAGGCCGACGGTGCCGACGGGCAGACGCGGATCGCAGTGCAGCGCGAAGATGCGTCCGAGTCCGCTGGTCACGCCGGCCTCGATGGCGTCGAGCGCACCGCCCGGCATGACCTCCTCGGCCGCCTGGAAGATCAGCCGGACTCCCACCGGGAGCGGTCCGGCCGAGGCCAGGAGCTTGGCCACGCCGATCAGGATCGCGGTATGGGCGTCGTGTCCGCAGGAGTGGGACGCGCCCTCGACCGTCGAGGTGAACGGGAGGCCGGTGTGTTCGGTGACCGGGAGCGCGTCCATGTCGGCCCGCAGGCCGATCCGCGGTTCACCGGCCGGCCCGAGGTCGCAGACGACGCCGGTGCCCAGTGGGAGCCGACGCGGGGTGAGTCCCACCGCCGACAGCTCGGCCATCACCAGTTCGGTGGTGCGCACCTCCTGCCGGGACAGCTCGGGGTGGGCGTGGATGTCACGCCGCCAGGCGACCAGCTCAGGACCGTTCGCGTCCAGCCACGCGTCGATGATCTTCGACGCGTCGGGCAGGCCGTCCACACTCACACCGGTCACGACAGGACCCCGGCGGGAGTCGGGACGGCGAGGTCGGTGAGCAGCGGTCCGCGGAGTCCCCGCTTGATCAGCGCGAGGTTGGGTCCCACGGTCGCCGCACGGGCGGTGGCGATCTCGGCGGCGCGGGCGGCCAGTCGATCCGCCTCCACCGCCTCGTCGACGATGCCGGCGGCCACCGCGTCGGCAGCGCCGTATCGCCGGCTGGTGTACATCGCCTCGGTCGCGGTCCGGTCGGTGAGCCGCGTGCGCAGGAGCGTCGACATGCCGCGGGTGAACGGCATGTTCAGGGCCGCCTCGGGCAGCGACCAGAAACCGCGTTCGGTGCGCATGACCAGGTGGTCGGCACAGAGGGCGAGCATTGCGCCGGCGCCGAAGGCATGACCGTTGACCGCCGCGACCGTCGGGACCGGGAGGGTGAGGATCGTTGCGTACAGCGCGTGCACACGGTCGAGGTATGCGGGCAGCTGATCCGGCGCGGCGAAGATGTGGTCGGTGTCGAGCCCGTTGGAGAAGAATTTGCCGGTCGCGGTCAGCACCAGCGGACGCTTCGGGTCGGCGCTCACCTCCGCGAGCAGCCGTTCCACCTCGTCGAGCCATTCCAGACGGAAGCGGTTCTCGGGGTTCGACTCGTCGAGCTCGGCGCCCTGGGCCCCGAGATGGAGTTCGACGACCTCCCCGACCTCGTTGAGATATGGCATGAACAGACCTTATCGCTCCGCGGCGCGTCCTCTTCGGGCACGGCGCTCGCACGACGCCGCGGTGCCGCACCGGCGTCGGGGTCACCGTTTAGGGTTGGCGCATGGATCCCACTGCCGACGCCGACGCCGCAGCCCTCGTCGCGGCCGCCACCATCGCCGCCGAGACCGACGCCGCCGCACACGATGTGGCCGTGATCCTCGGTTCCGGGTGGGCCCCGGCGGCCGATGCGTTCGGTGCACCGATCCGTTCGCTACCGATGTCGTCGATCCCCGGCTTCACCCCTCCCAAGGCCGCCGGCCACGGTGGCGTGATCCATTCCGTCCGGGTCGGAGACCGTCGAGTTTTGTTGATGCTCGGCCGGATTCACGCCTACGAGGGCCACGACCTCGCGCGGGTCGTGCATCCGGTGCGGACCGCGGCGGCGGCCGGCGTCCACACCGTTGTGCTCACCAACGCGGCCGGCGGTCTGCGCGAGGACATGTCCGTGGGCCAGCCGATCCTGATCTCCGATCACCTCAACCTGACCGCGCGTTCCCCGCTGGCCGGCGCACGGTTCGTCGACCTGGTCGACGCCTACTCCCCGCGCCTGCGCGAGATCGCGCGGAGCGTCGACCCCTCCCTCGCCGAGGGTGTCTACGCCGGCCTGCCGGGCCCCCATTACGAGACACCGGCCGAGATCCGGATGCTGCGCACGCTGGGCGCCGACCTGGTCGGCATGTCGACGGTGCACGAGACGATCGCCGCACGTGCCGCGGGGCTCGAGGTCCTCGGGGTCTCGCTGGTGACCAACCTGGCCGCCGGCATGACCGGTGAACACCTCAGTCACGCCGAGGTACTCGAGGTCGGGCGTGCATCGGCGACGCGTATGGGCGAACTGCTCGCCCAGATCATCGGCGAGCTGTAGAACCGACCCCGGCGGCGATTCCTCCCCCGACGCGTCCCGACAGAACCCGAGGAGCACCATGACCTATCCACCCGACGGTTCGGGCGGTTATCCGCCCGGCGGGTACCCGGGCACCTACGGGCCGGGCGGCTATCCGCAGGGACCGCCGCCACCACCGCCACGCTCCCCGTGGACGTCGCCCGCGGTTCTGGTGGCCATCGGCGCCGGCGTACTGCTGGTGGTCGCGGGCGTGCTGGCCGCGTTCCTGCTGATCCCCGCCGACGAGGAGTCCACCGACACGGCGGCCGCGAGCTCCACCGCCTCGGAGCCGCCCACGATCACGAGCACGGTCACGCAGCCCCCGCCGGCGACCCCGACCACCAGCACGCCCCCGCCGCCGACCGTGCCGAACCGTCCGGCGCCCACCGTGGCGGGCGCGGACTGGCAGGGGTTCGTCACCGGACCGCGCTGCAACGCCGCCGACGACCCGGCGGTCGCCATCGGTCAGACCTCGCGATCGCGCGTGGTCATCTGCCAGGTCGGCAATCAGACGGGTCGCTGGTACTACAAGGGACAAGCACCCGAGGGCGGCATCGAGCTGCAGTTCCCGACCCGCGTCGGCAACACCTTCGAGGCGCGCAACGGAGCCGTCCGCTACCTGGTGTCCCCGTCGAGTCTCACCATCACGGAGGGCGGTTCGGTGCTGGCGAACGAACCGATGCTCGCCTACTGGTCGTCACTCGGCTGAACCGAGGCGACCCAGCGGCCCGGATCTCCGTCAGCGCGGGCCGAACTGACGATCGCCGGCGTCGCCGAGTCCCGGGACGATGTAGTTGACGTCGTTGAGGCCCTCGTCGATCGCGGCGACGACGAGACGGCACGGGTGGCCGGCCTGCTCGAGCAGCTCCACCCCCTGCGGTGCCGCGACGACGCAGACCGCGGTGATGTCGGTGGCGTTGCGCGCGACGAGCAGTTCGATCGTGTGCAGCATCGACCCACCGGTCGCGAGCATCGGGTCGAGAACGAAGACGGGCAGCCCCGAGAGGTCCTCGGGCAGGGACTCGAGATACGGCACCGGCTGAGCGGTCTCCTCGTCGCGGGCGATGCCCACGAAACCGACCCGGGCCTCGGGCACCATCGCATGCGCCTGCTCGACCATCCCGAGGCCGGCGCGCAGGACCGGGACCAGCAGCGGCGGCTTCGCCAGCCGCGACCCGGTGTGCGGGACCAGCGGCGTGTTGATCTGCACGTCCGCTCGGGGCGCACCGGCCAGCGCCTCGTAGATCAGCATCTGGGTGAGATCCGAGAGTGCCGCGCGGAATCCGGCGTTGTCGGTGGTCTCGTCCCGCATCGTCGTCAGACGAGCGGCGGCGAGAGGATGATCGACGATCAGGCGTTCCATGGCGACCACACTATTTCCTGAGCCCCGCACGCGTGTGCATTGAGGTACCGCGCATCGCCTCCCGCGGGGGTTGGTCTGCACTCGATGGAACCGAACCGGCGCCCACCGCGTCTGAAACCCATGAGCCCGCGATCCACCACCCCATCCGCCGTCCTCTCCCATCCCGGATCCGCCCCGACAGCCGGTCTGTTGACGGATTCATCGGCGCTGCAGCAGTTCTCGTCGACGCACCGCACCGGGGGCCTGTTGGTCGGCGATCAGGCCCGCAGCGACGAGGCGGCCCTGGTCGACCTCGCGATCACGTTCGGGATCATCGGGGCGGAGTTCCTCGCCGCGGTGGTCGAGTTCCTGCGGCTCCACCGGAGCAACCTCGAGACGACGGCGGCGCGGCAGCATGACGTCGCGTCGGCAACCCGCAGCGCCGACGAGACCTACCTCGCCTGCGACTGCGCGGCCGCCGACCGGGGGTTCAACGTCTGATGCTCGACGTCGCGATGTTCGTCGGACCGCTACGGCAACTCGTTGCAGCACTGGGCACGGGCATCCTCGCCCCGGGCAATCCGGCGGAGACGATCCGTGCCGCCGCGAGTGCCGTCGACGCCGCACGCCGTGGATCGTCTGCCGCCACCGACGCGGTGCGCACGCACTGGGAGGGTTCTGGTGCGACCGCGGCCGTCGACGCCGCAGGGAGACTTCAGCAGAGCATGGGCACGCTGGCCGACGACGCCGATGCCTTCGCCCGCCTCGTCGAGAGCGCCGGCGGAAAGGTGCACACGGCGTCGACCGAACTCCTCGGACTGGTCGACTCGCTCGAACGGCGGGCCCGCGCCTTCGGGAACGAGTTGTTCACCCCGACCGGCCTGCTGACGATGCTGCCGGTGGCAGCCGAGCATCTCGGCCGCGGTCTCGAGATCGTCGCCCGCACACGCGCCGACCTCCGCTCCGACACCGACATGATGGCGGCGCTCGGGCGCCGGATCGCACCCGCGCCGGTCACGACCATCGGCGACCAGACATCCGGTGAGCAGCTTTCGGTGTCGCCGGTGTCCGGAGGTGTGCCGATCACGCTTCCCGACGGTTCGGTGGCCCACGCACCGAACGAGCGGGCGGCGACGGCGGTGCGAGCCGCCCTGAGCCAGCGGGGTGTTCCTTATCTCTGGGGTGGGACCACGCCCGCCGGTTTCGATTGCAGCGGTTTCACCAGATGGGCCTACCGGCAGGCCGGTCTCGAGCTCCCCCGCCTGGCGCAGGATCAGGACAGTGCCGGCGTCCCGGTCACGCAGGCCCAACTACAGCCGGGCGACCTCGCCGTCTGGTCCGGCCATGTCGCCATGTACATCGGCAACGATCAGATGATCGAGGCCGGCGATCCGGTCGCCGTCTCACCGGTGCGGACAACGAATCTCGACCAGACCTTCGAGGGATTCTTCCGGCCCCGGTGACGGCGCGAGAGCAATGCGACTACCGATCGGGCGACCTAACCCGAGCTGCCGTAAACCTCGATGATGTTGACCTCCACCTTCGGAGCTGTCAGCGACCCGCCCATCATCGTCGTGTAGGTCTCATCACCCTCTACGCTCACCCACATGGCGACCAGGTCGTCCTCGACGACCTGCTTGAACGAGGCCAGCCCCTCGGTGACGACGGTGTTGATGTCGAAGTCGTAGGCGCTCTCCACCTGCTGGCCGTCGGTGTTGACCCGCATCTGACTGCTCCCTGTCACGCTGTCGGCCTGCACCACCCGCCCGTAAATCACATACAACTCGCCCTTGTGTGCGTTCGGATCCTTCGCGATGAGCTGCCACTCCCGGGTTGTCGCCGGACGGTAGGACGCCTTGTTGGTGAGCCGCTCGAGTTCCTGCTTGCGCCGCTGCCGCTCGAGCTCGCCGGCCCGGGAGTCCTCCGAGGGTTCGGCAGCCCGTTCGCGGGCAGCGGGTGTCCGGTCGCTGTCGGTGCCGTCGGACGACGACCCTGCGATGAGGGCAGCACAGCCACCGAGAACCACAAAGACCGCCAGCAGCGAGCTGCCGACGATGAGCAGAGCTTTCCCGATGCCGCCCGACTTCTTCGGCTGCTGCGGGACGAGCTGCCAGTTGTCGGTCCACTGGCGACCGTCCCACCATCGGAGCATGGACGGGTCGCCGGGATCGACATACCAACCGGGTGGGGTGGTCGGCGGGGGCGGCGGTTGATTCATTGCCACTACACTCCTCATCGGCCGGATCGTCTGCGACACAGACGGTTCACGACATGTGGCCAGCATTGTAGGGCGCTCGGGACGTCAGCGACGTGGTGAGGCTCTGAATGAGTCCAGGTGAGCTACATGCCGGTCTCTTCGCACACCACTCCGAGGTTTTCAGCTGGATTGGAGCGCGATTCTTCCGGCCCCGGTGACGACGCGGCACGAATGCCGTTCGGCCTCTGTGGGGGCACTACTGGATCCGCGGCGATCAATCGCTAGGCTGTGTCCCCATGGCCGGAGACATCGTCCCGATTGAGCTCGGACTCACCGACGGAAACAGCTTCACCCTGTGGGCACCCCGCTGGCGAGAGGGTGACGACGAGTGGGAGGCGTTCCTCGGTCTCGACGAGGATCTCTACGTCCTGCCCGGCGTCGCCGAGCTCGCGGCCTTCGTCCGCACCAACGACGACAACGACCTCGTCGAGCACCCGGCGTGGCCGACCATCGTCGGCGTGCAGGCCGAGGAGCTGATCCCCGACGAGCGCCACACCTACGACCTGGTGGGCGTGCCCGAGCTCGCCGCCGAGGACCCGACCCCCGAGGTCATCGCCGAACTCGAGGACGCACTCGAGATCGTGCGCATCCTGGGCGAGGTCTGCGAACTGACCGCGATCACGAAGTTCTTCAACGGCAACCCGATCCTGGGTGCGGTCACCACCGGTACGCGCAACTTCGAGGGCCGCGAGGGCCTCGACCTCTGGGTTCGCATCGGCCGTCTGATCGCCAAGCACTGGGACGACGTCCTCGACGCGATCGACGAGGTCATCACCACGCCGAAGGTCGACGCGAAGGCCGTCGAGACCGCCGAGGCCGAACTCGAAGCCGCCGCCTCCGCCGAAGACGAGGACGAGCCGGACGACGACGACATCGAGATCGTCGCGACCGCGGACGCCGCCGTCGACGAGGATGACGACGACGATTACGACGACGACGATTTCTGGGCGTCGGTCGGCATCGACCCGATCAAGATCGTCACGAGCGGCAACGAGTACCTGACCCTGCGCTGCTACCTCGGCGACGACCCGGTCTTCCTCGGTACCAAGGGCAAGATCTTCGTGTTCACCTCGGCACGCTCGCTCTCGCGTTACCTCGCCGATGACAACACCCACGATCTGGCCGAGCTGTCGACGTTCGAGGACGTCCGCACCGAGGCCACCAACGGCTCACTCGAGTTCGACGTGATCGATGACAACGTCTACGTGCTGCCCGGCCTGGCCGAGGACATCGCCGACGGCCCGCGGCGCATGGACCGCGATCAGCTCGACCTCGCCGTCGAACTGTTCACCGACGCCGCCGACTACGCCGGCGACGACACCGTCAACGAGGCGCTGGGTACGTCGACTCCCCTCGGCTGGTTCGTCGACTACACCGTCAACCCCGACCCGAAGCGGATGGCCCCGAGCGGACCGTTCGACAACGAGGCCGAGGCCTGGCGGGCGCTCGAGCACGACTTCGAGACCCGGCTCGTCCGGAAGGGCTAGCCCGACCCGAGCAGCACCGCATAACCCGGCTTGATCACATCGTCGATGACCGCGAGCCGCTCGTCGAAGTGGATGAACGCCGACTTCATGGCGTTGACCGTGAAGCGTTCGAAATCGGCCCAGCCGTAACCGAACTGGTCGGCGAGCAGACCGAACTCCTTGCTCATCGTGGTGTCGCCCATGAGCCGGTTGTCGGTGTTGACGGTGACCCGGAACCGGAGCCGGGCCAGCACGTTGAACGGGTGCTCGGCGAGCGAGGTGACCGCCCCGGTCTGCACATTCGAGCTCGGGCACAGCTCGAGCGGAATCCGTTTGTCGCGCACGATGTTCGCGATCAGACCGAGCTTCGCGCCGGCGAACGACTGGGCGGCGAGGTCGACGCCGTCGGGCAGCTCGATGTCGTCGAAGACCCTTACCCCGTGGCCGAGACGGTCGGTGCCGCAGAAGCCGATGGCCTCGTGGATCGACGGCAGACCGAACGCCTCACCCGCATGGATGGTGAACGGCGCACTGTTGGCGCGCATGTACTCGAAGGCGTCGAGATGACGGGTGGGCGGGTGACCGGCCTCGGCGCCGGCGATGTCGAAGCCGACGACGCCGCGATCGCGGTAGCGCACGGCGAGTTCGGCGATCTCCCGTGAGCGCGCCGCATGCCGCATCGCGGTCACCAGACAGCGGACGATGATCGACTTCCCGCGGTCGGCGGCGATCCGCTCGCCGTCGGCGAATCCGCGCAGCACCGCCTCCACGACCTCGTCGAGGGTGAGTCCGGCCTCGAGATGTTGTTCCGGTGCGTACCGCACCTCCGCGTAGACGACGTTGTCGTCGGCGAGGTCCTCCACGCACTCGCGTGCCACCCGTTCGAGGGCGTCGACGGTCTGCATGACGGCGACGGTATGGGTGAAGGTCTCCAGGTATCGCTCGAGGGACCCGCTGTCGGCAGCCTCGCGGAACCACCGCCCGAGTCCGGCCGCGTCGTCGACGGGCAGTCCGTCGTAACCGACCTCGTGCGCGAGTTCCAGGACGGTCGCCGGCCGCAGCCCGCCGTCGAGGTGGTCGTGCAGGAGAACCTTGGGCGCGAGGGTGAGGTGCGCCGGATCCAGCGTCGTCATCTTGTGAACCTAACGGAATCGATGATCAGTGGCCGGTCGCCGGCGTTGCTCGTGTCGGCATCCCCGTCCTCGATCCGCACCGCACCGGCGAGACTCGAGCGCGCGCCCGCGATCCGGTCCTCATCCTGCGTGTGCAAGGTGAACAGCGGTTGGCCGGCGCTGACCCGGTCGCCGGGTTTGGCGTGGATCACGACACCCGCCTCCGCCGAGACCGATTCACCGGGCTTGGATCGTCCTCCGCCCAGCCGCCAGGCCGCGTCTCCGACCGCGCGCGCATCCATGCCGGCCATGACGCCGTTCCGGTCGGCGACGAAGACGTCCTGATGCCGGGCGACCGGCAGCGGGGCGTCCGGGTCGCCGCCCTGCGCGGAGATCATCGCCCGCCAGGCGTCCATCGCCCGGCCGTTGGCCAGGTGCTCGGCGGGATCGGCGTCGGGCCGACCCGCCGCATCGAGCATCTCCCGGGCGAGAGCGAGGGTCAGCTCGACGACATCGGCCGGTCCACCACCGGCGAGGACCTCGACCGATTCGGCGACCTCGACGGCGTTCCCGACCGCCAGGCCCAGCGGGACACTCATGTCGGTGATCAGCGCCCGCGTGTCGACCCCCGCGTCGTGGCCCAACTCGACCATCGTCGACGCCAGTTCGCGCGCGTCGGACTCGTCCGGCAGGAAAGCACCCGAGCCGGTCTTCACGTCGAGGACCAACGCGCCGGTGCCTTCGGCGATCTTCTTGCTCATGATCGAGGTGGCGAGCAACGGGATGGATTCGACCGTCCCGGTGACGTCTCGCAGTGCGTAGAGCTTCCGGTCGGCGGGGGCGAGGTCGGCGCCGGCCGCGCAGATGACCGCACCGACGCGTTCGAGCTGGTCGAGCATCTCCTCGGTGCTCACCTCGGCCCTCCAGCCCGGGATCGATTCGAGCTTGTCCAGAGTGCCGCCGGTGTGGCCGAGACCCCGACCGGAGAGCTGCGGGACCGCGACACCGAATGACGCGACCAGCGGCGTCAGAGGCAGCGTGATCTTGTCGCCGACTCCGCCCGTGGAGTGTTTGTCGACCGTGATCAGCCGCCGTCCGTCGCGGCGCAGCCCGGTCAGATCCATCCGCCGCCCGCTGTCGATCATGGCGCGGGTCCACGTCGCGATCTCCCGCCGGTTCATCCCGCGCAGATAGATGGCCATCAACAACGACGACATCTGCTCCGGTGCAACCTCGCCGCGGGTGTATCCGTCGACCATCCAGGCGATCTGCGCGTCGCTGAGCTCGCCACCCCCTCGCTTTGTCGCGATCACCGAGACGGCGTGGATCACCTCGTCGGCGGCGGGCTCGGTCGAGGACGTCACGAGACCACCTCGGCGATGTCGTCGGGACCGAAGGCGTCGGGTAAGAGTTCGACGAGGGGACGCGGACCGGCGGGATGATCGACGAGGAGGTCGCGGCCGCCGTGTTCGAAAAGCACCTGCCGGCACCGCCCGCACGGCATCAGGACCTTGCCGGAGGCATCGGTGACGGTCACCGCACGCAGGGACTTCCCGCCTTGTGAGATCAGCTGCGCGACCAACGAGACCTCGGCGCAGATCCCCAGCCCGTATGAGACATTTTCCACATTGCAACCTGCTACGACACGCCCGTCGGAGGTGACTCCGGCGGCCCCCACAGGGTATTGCGAGTACGGGGCGTAGGCGTGGGACAACATTTCAGTTGCTTTGTGTCGCAGGACATTCCACTCGATATCGGTACTCACGCCCACCTCCAGGCAAAGGGTGTAACCAACCGGACATGCGCTGTCCATCGGCGCAAAAGCTTGGGTAAGGCAAACCTAAGTCGTAATGTCTTGTGCCTCAAATCGGTTCGGGCAATTTATCACCGGAATGGGCATGGGTTTAGAGTCTCTTGTCATGGGTCCATGGTCGAGTCGGAGCATGCCGATTCGACGCGTCCATCGACGATGTTGGAGGCCACTTTTCCGATGAGCACCTCGACCGAAGTCGCACCTGACCCGGTGCGTCGACGTTCTCTGTACCGCGGCGACCCGGGCATGTGGTCCTGGGTTCTGCACCGCATCACAGGCGTCACCATTTTCTTCTTCTTGTTCGTACACGTGTTGGACACCGCGGTCATCCGCGTCGATCCCAACCAGTACGACGAGATCATCGAAACCTACAAGACCCCGATCATCGGTCTCATGGAGATCGCCCTGGTCGCCTGCGTCCTGTTCCACGCCTTCAACGGCGTTCGCCTGATCCTGGTGGACTTCTGGTCCAAGGGCCCCAAGTACCAGCGTCAGATGCTGTGGGTCGCGATGACCCTGTTCGTCGTCGTGTTCGGCGCCGGCGCCATCCGCCTGCTGCAGATCATGTTCAGCCACCTGTAGGAGACACCAGAGATGACCACCTCGGAAGCCACCGGTGTCGCGAAGACCCTCGGCAAGGAACACGACCGTCCGGCCAGCCTGGACAACCCCCGCTCCCCGCGTAAGCCCAAGGGCGGCAACTTCGAGAAGAACGCATGGATGTTCATGCGCTTCTCCGGCCTGATACTCGTCTTCCTGACGATCGGCCACATGTTCATCATGCTCGCCTGGGACGGCGGCGTGCACCGGATCGACGCCTCGTTCGTCGCCGCACGCTGGAGCTCGCCCGGCTGGCAGATCTGGGACCTGACCATGCTCTGGCTAGCCCAGCTGCACGGCGGCAACGGCGTGCGCACCGTCATCGCCGACTACTCGCGCAAGGACTCGACCCGCTTCTGGCTGAATGTGCTGCTGGCCGTGTCGATGATCCTGACCCTGGTGCTGGGCACCTACGCGATCCTCACCTTCGACGTCAACAGCGTCGGCTAAAGGAGACCATCAACATGCAGGAACACCGCTATGACGTCGTCATCGTGGGCGCCGGCGGCGCCGGGATGCGCGCGGCGATCGAAGCCGCACCGCGTGCCCGCACCGCGGTTCTGACCAAGCTCTACCCAACCCGTAGCCACACCGGCGCGGCTCAGGGCGGCATGTGCGCCGCGCTGGCCAACGTCGAGGAGGACAACTGGGAGTGGCACACCTTCGACACCGTCAAGGGTGGTGACTACCTCGCCGATCAGGACGCCGTCGAGATCATGGCCAAGGAGGCCATCGACGCGGTGCTCGATCTGGAGAAGATGGGTCTCCCGTTCAACCGGACACCCGAGGGCAAGATCGACCAGCGTCGCTTCGGCGGGCACACCCGCGACCACGGCAAGTCGCCCGTCCGCCGCGCCTGCTACGCCGCCGACCGCACCGGTCACATGATCCTGCAGACCCTGTACCAGAACTGCGTCAAGCACGACGTCGAGTTCTTCAACGAGTTCTACGCACTCGACATCTGCCTCACCGAGAACGAGGACGGCGAGCAGGTCGCCACCGGCGTCGTCGCCTACGAGCTCGCCACCGGTGAGATCCACGTCTTCCACGCCAAGTCGATCGTCTTCGCGACCGGCGGCTCGGGCCGCATGTACAAGACGACGTCCAACGCCCACACCCTCACCGGTGACGGCATGGGCATCGTCTTCCGCAAGGGCCTGCCGCTCGAGGACATGGAGTTCCACCAGTTCCATCCGACGGGCCTGGCCGGTCTCGGCATCCTCATCTCGGAGGCCGTTCGCGGTGAGGGCGGCATCCTGCGCAACGCCGACGGCGAGCGCTTCATGGAGCGCTACGCGCCCACCATCAAGGACCTCGCGCCCCGAGACATCGTCGCCCGCTCGATGGTTCTCGAGGTGCTGGAGGGCCGCGGCGCCGGACCGAACAAGGACTACGTCTACATCGACGTGACCCACCTCGGCGAGGATGTCCTCAACGAGAAGCTGCCGGACATCACCGAGTTCGCCCGCACCTACCTCGGCGTCGACCCGGTCACCGAGTACGTGCCGGTGTTCCCGACCTGCCACTACGTCATGGGCGGCATCCCGACCAACATCAACGGTCAGGTGCTGCGCAACAACGACGAGGTCGTCCACGGCCTGTACGCCGCCGGTGAATGTGCCTGCGTGTCGGTGCACGGCGCCAACCGCCTCGGCACCAACTCGCTGCTCGACATCAACGTCTTCGGACGCCGCGCCGGCATCGCCGCCGCCGAGTACGCGAACAACGCCGACTTCGCCGAGCTCCCGGAGCAGCCGACCGAGATGGTCGACGGCTGGCTGGACCTGCTCCTCTCGGAGCACGGCCACGAGCGCGTCGCCGACATCCGCACCGAGCTGCAGGCGTCGATGGACGCCAACGCATCGGTGTTCCGGACCGAGGAGACCCTCAAGCAGGCCCTCACCGACATCCACGCACTAAAGGAGCGCTACGCCCACATCAAGGTCCACGACAAGGGCAAGCGTTTCAACAGCGACCTCCTCGAGGCCATCGAGCTGGGTTTCCTGCTCGAGATGGCCGAGGTCACCGTGGTCGGAGCACTCAACCGCAAGGAATCGCGCGGCGGCCATGCCCGCGAGGACTACCCCGATCGCGACGACGTGAACTACATGCGTCACACCATGGCCTACAAGAAGGGCACCGACCTTCTCTCGGACATCGAGCTGGACTACAAGCCCGTGGTGCAGACCCGTTACGAGCCGATGGAGCGTAAGTACTGATGACATCTGTTCTGGACAAGCCCGCACCCTCCTCCGACGAGCCGCCGCTGCCCCCGGTGCCCGAAGAGGCCACCATGGTCACGCTGAAGATCTTCCGGTTCAACCCGGAGAATCCCGATGCCCAGGGCTTCGAGAGCTTCCGCGTCCCGGCGCTGCCGACCGACCGGTTGCTCAACCTCCTGCTGTACGTGAAGGGCTACCTCGACGGCACCCTGACGTTCCGCCGCAGCTGTGCACACGGCGTGTGCGGTTCCGACGCCATGCGCATCAACGGCGTCAACCGCCTGGCCTGCAAGCTCCTCATGAAGGACATGCTCCCCAAGGACAAGTCCAAGGAGATCACCATCACCGTCGAGCCGATCCGCGGCCTGCCGGTGGAGAAGGATCTCGTCGTGAACATGGAGCCGTTCTTCGACGCGTACCGCGCGATCAAGCCGTTCCTGATCACCTCGGGCAACGAGCCGACCCGTGAGCGCATCCAGAGCCAGAGCGACCGCGCCCGCTTCGACGACACCACCAAGTGCATCCTCTGTGCGTGCTGCACCACGAGCTGCCCGGTGTTCTGGACCGAGGGTTCCTACTTCGGCCCGGCCGCGATCGTCAACGCGCACCGCTTCATCTTCGACAGCCGTGACGAGGGCGCCGTCGAGCGTCTCGACATCCTCAACGACGTCGACGGTGTGTGGCGCTGCCGCACGACCTTCAACTGCACCGACGCATGCCCCCGGGGCATCCAGGTCACGCAGGCGATCTCGGAGGTCAAGCGCGCACTCATGTTCTCGCGCTAGACAATTCAGCTTTCTCTGCAGCCCGGCAACGGCCCGCACCGACTTCGGTGCGGGCCGTTGCTTTCAGGCAGGCGCCCCGCGGCGGAAGATCCCCGAGATGATCGAGTCCACCAGTGCCGCTTCTTCCTCGGGGGCTGCCGGCCAGAGCAGCATGGTCAGGACGGACCGGATCGCGAACCGTGCGGCGACGGTGTCGTCAGGGTCGATGCCGATCAGATCCGCGGCCACGGCGAGCACGGTCGGCGAGGCGAGCACGGTCGGTGTCGTCGCGATGAGGCTTCCCGGCCGGAGGAACTGGCGGATCACCCGGTCCGCGCGCAGGGCGCCGACCGCCGCGGTGATCGCGATCCGTGCGCGCTCCTCCCCCGCCGTGCCGACCGCTTCCGCGCGGATCGACTCCAGGACCGGGGCGGCGGTCGTCGACAACACCGCCTCGATCAGCTGGGCACGACCGCCGGCGTGACGGTAGATCGTCGCCCGTGAACAGTGCGCTCGAGCGGCCAGTTCGTCGATGCTGAAGGCATCGAGTCCACGCGAGGCGATGAGCGCCGCAGCCTGCGAGACGAGCCTCCTCCGGGCCACGTCGCCCCGATCGCCACCCACGAGCCAGTCCGCCATGCACGCCCTTCCGTCGTAGGTCTCATCATGAGACAGGACCCGGCCCCGTATGGTCGTTTTCATCCAGGTCAGGATGCATTAGTGAGACCTCGATAGCGGAGTTCGCCATTCGCTCGTATCGACTTCGACGGGATCCATTGTCCCCGCCGCGCCCGTCGGCGACGCTGGGGACATGCTCGCACTCGACGACCCCGCCTTCCTGTCGCGTTTTCACACCGGGTCGCCGGTGCAGCAGATCGGCGACTCCCCGTTCTTCACCGTCGGCTCCTGGGATCTCATCGCCGACGTGGTGCGACGACCCGAGGACTTCTCGTCGAACCTGACCGCCACGATGGTCTGCCACGACGACGGGTCGGTGTCGGAGTTCCCGGTCGCCGGACTCGGCGACGCGATGCACGTGCTGGCCACGGCCGACGGCCCGCGCCACCGGCTCCACCGGTCGCTGGTCATGCCGTCACTGACACCCGCGCGCATCCGCGCCCTGGAACCCTATGTCGCCGAGGTCGTCGACACCGCCTGGTCCGAGGGAGTCGACGACGACACCATCGACTGGACAACCGCCGTCGCACAACGAGTTCCGATCACCGTGGTCACCGAGTTACTCGGCCTCCCGCACAAGGACATCGACGATCTGGCCCGGTGGGCGGGTGCCACCAACGTGCTGATCGACGGTGTCATCACCCCCGACCAGCTCACCACCGCGACGACGGCGGTCGCCGAACTCACCGCCTATCTCGACGAAGCGCTGGACTCGGCGCTGCGGAACGAACAGGCGGGCGCGCCCGGACGAGGGGTGCTCGCCGAGATCGCGTCGGCCGCGGCCCGGAACGACCTGGATCACCCGGCGGCGGTGATGATCCTCCTGCAACTCGTCGCCGCGGGGTCCGATTCGACCGTCAGCCTGCTGACCGATGCCGTCCGGATTCTGGCGCAACACCCCGAGGTCGCCGCACGGTTACGCCGCGAGCCCGACCTCATCCCGGTGTTCGTCGAGGAGACCCTTCGCCTGGAATCCCCGTTCCGCGGTCACTTCCGGCACGTCGTCGCCGACACCACAGTCGGCGACACCCACCTCCCCGCCGGCTCCCACGTCTACCTCATGTGGCGCGTGGCCAACCGCGACCCCGAGCACTTCGACGCCGCACCGACCGTCGACCTCGACCGCGCCGCCGCCCGGTCCGGGCACGGCTCGCATCTGGCGTTCGGCAAAGGCCTGCACCTGTGCGTGGGAGCCGGCCTGGCCCGCCTGCAGGGCCGTCTGGCGGTCGCCCGGTTGCTCGACGCCACAACGGAATTCCGGCAGACCACGACTGGTGAACTGACGCTGGTCTGGTAAAACCGGGAACCGATCGGTGCCCGACTGCGTCCAAGAAGGACCCAGCCAACCCGCCGAACGGAGCGTCCACGTGGTCCGAGTCCTGTACGTCCGCCTACTTCTCACCCTCTTGACCAGCACCGCCCTGTGCGTGGCGGTGTTCTCGCCCGCCACGGCGGCACCGGCGCCCGGCGCGGACCCTGACCGCGGGTCCCACCGGATCACGATCACCCTCACCTCGGACCGGCAGCACAACGGCGCCGCCGTGTGGTTCGACGCGGCCGGCCGCCTCCGGACCCAGGGCGACGTGCCCCTCGCCCATCGGGACGGGCACACGAAGCTGTGGTCGGCATCCCTGGTCTACACGAAGAACTCGCCAGGCGAACCACTGGACGCGCTATTCCAGTCCGGCGGAGGCTTTTCCAGGTGTCAGATCTGGGTCGAGTCCACACTCGTCGCCGAGGACACCGCTCGTGGGCACGAGCCGACGAGCAGGTGTCGAGCACGCAATTGAGCCGAGTTTCCAACTTGCAGGGAGGAATCGGGAGCAGAATCGTACTCTGTCTCTCGATCGTCATCATGTGAGCGGAGAACCACCATGGCGGAGCGCATCGAGGCCGGAGCGGTCGGAGCCAGCGGCAAGGCCGGTCTTCTGGGCGATCCCGGCAACAAGGGCTTACGGCTCGGTTCGATCGGGCTGATGGGCAACGTCGTCATCGGTTTGTCCGCCGTCGCACCGGCTTACAGCCTCGCCGCCACCCTCGGTTTCGTGGTCGACAGCGTCGGCGCCAAGGCCCCGGCGATGTTCGTCCTCGCCTTCATCCCGATGTTGCTCGTGGCCTTCGCCTATCGTGAACTGTCTCGCGATACGCCCGACTGTGGCACCACGTTCACCTGGGGCACAAAGGCTTTCGGCCCGTGGATCGGTTGGATCGGCGGGTGGGGCCTGGCGGTGTCGGCGATCATCGTGCTCGCCAACGTCTCCGAGATCGCCGCGCTGTACCTGTTCAAGTTCCTCGGCCTCCACGGCCTGGCGGACAGCCTGTTGGCGAAGATCCTGCTCGGCAGCTTCTTCATCATCGCCATGACCTGGATCAGCATCCGCGGCATCGTCATCAGCGAACGCATGCAGGCGATCCTGATGTTCATCCAGTTCGCCGTGCTCATCATCGCGAGCGTGATCGCGCTGGTGAAGGTAGGTACCGGCCGGGCGGGCGATCAGGCGGTCACACCGGAGTGGTCCTGGTTGTGGCCCAGTGGTCTCGACCAGTCACAGATCGCTGCGGCGATCATCCTGTGCATCTTCATCTACTGGGGCTGGGATGCGTGCCTGGCGATCAGCGAAGAGACCAAGGACCCGGACAAGACCCCGGGCCGAGCCGCCCTTCTCACGTGCGTGATCCTGGTCGCCACCTATGTGCTGGTCGCCTACGCGGTCCAGTCGTTCGCCGGGTTCGGCGACACCGGGATCGGGCTCGGGAACGACGCGAACGACGAGGACGTCCTGACGATCCTGGGCGAGCCGGTGGCCGGCGCGATCATGTCGTCGGCGCTGCTGTTGACGGTCTGCGTCTCAGCGCTGTCCTCGACCCAGTCCACGATTCTGCCCACCGCCCGCGGCAGCCTCTCGATGGCCGTCTACAAGGCGCTGCCCGAGAAGTTCGCCTCGATCCACCCGCGCTACATGACCCCCGCCTTCGGCACCGGCGTCATGGGTGCCGCGGCCCTCACCTTCTACCTGGTCCTGTCCCTGCTCAGCCAGGACACCCTCGCCGACTCGATCTCGTCGCTCGGGCTCGCGGTCGCCTTCTACTACGGGATCACCGCCTTCGCCTGCGTCTGGTACTTCCGCTCGACCCTGCTCGCGTCCGCACGGAACTTCTTCCTGCGCGGTCTCTTCCCATTCCTCGGCGGCCTCGCCATGACGGCGGCCTTCATCCGTTCGGCGATCGACATGATCTCGCCGGACTACGGCGCCACCTCGGTCGGCGGGATCGGTGGCGTCTTCGTCCTCGGAGTGGGCATGCTGGTTCTCGGAATTCCCCTGATGCTCGCCTGTTTCACTCACAACAGCGACTTCTTCCGGGGCAAGACACTGACCGCGACCACCGAGGTGAAGGTTCCCGATGTCTACTGAGACCACAGCGACCCGCGCTGACGCAGAGACGCCCGCCGACCCGGCCACTCCCCGGCTCACCGTCGGATACCTCGCGACCCCCTCGGGCGCCGACGGGGTCGTCCTCGCCGTGGCGCTCGCCCGTGTCACCGGCGCGACCATCGACCTGGTGTGTGTGGTGCGCCCGACGCCCTACGACGGCCAGCCCGGGCTCGCCCAGTATCAGCAGCGCATCGAGGCGCAGGCCGCCGACTGGCTCAGCGAGGGTGCCGCGCTGATCCCCGCCGGCTTCTCCTATCGCACCGTTGTCACGGTCAACGAGTCCTTCGCCGAAGGGCTCACCTCCCACGCGATCGACACCGGGGCCACGATGATCGTCGTCGGCGGCACGGGCGACGGGCTGTTGAGTCGCCACACCCTCGGCACCGTCAGCAACGAACTCGTCCACTCCTCACCTGTTCCGGTCGCGTTGGCACCGCGCGGTTATGCGGATCGGGTCGACGCGGTCCTCGACATGGTGACCGTTGCCGTCCCGGTCAAACCCGGAGCCGACAATCCGCTCCCGTTCGCCGAGAAGCTCGCCGAACGGGCGAAACTCGACATCCGGCTGCTCTCGCTGGTCTCTCTCGAATCCCCCTTCGACGACGACGGGTCGAGGGAGGTGCGAACCGCGCAGATCGCCGTCGCGCGAGAACTCCTCGAGAAGACACGCTCCGAGGTGAAACCCGAACTCGAGGTCGACGTCCTCGTCGCCGACGGCACCACGCTCGACGAGGCGCTGGCCAATCTTCCCTGGGACACCAACGACATCGTCGCCATCGGTTCCGGTCACCTCGGATCGCCCAACCGGGTCTTCCTCGGCAGCACCGCCTCTCGCATCCTCCGGTGGACGACGGCACCGGTTATCGTGATCCCCAAGAGGGGCTGACCGCCGCACGGTGCTGACCCGATGGCTGACCGGTATCGCCGGCGGGTGACGGTGCGTCAGCTGTCGAAACCAAGCCCGATCCGGTCGAGGAGCGTGAGCCATGCGCCGCGGCGGCCGTTGCGACGTTCGCTGCGCGCCATCTGATGCCGGGTGAAGGTGATTCCCGCCCAGCGGATCGGTTCCGGCGGGAACGGTAAGGGCTTGCGGCGCACCATCTCCAGGGCGGTGCGTTCGGTCCGTAGACCGTCGACGAGGTCGAGTGCGGTGGCGGCCGCGAAATGCGAGGCGCCGACGCCGAGACCGGTGAAGCCGACCGCCGTCACGACGCGCCCGCCGTGGGAGGCGTCCCAGAAGGCGCAGAACCGCGAGCAGGTGTCGATCACCCCGCCCCAGGTGTGCGTCGCGGTGATCCCCTCGAGCTGCGGGAACATCTGCAGGAGATGCTCGCCGAGCAGCGCCCATTCGCCGGGCCGGTGGGCGTGGCGGGGGTCGTCGTCGGACCCGTAGTGATACGGGGCATCCCAGCCGCCGAACAGCACCCGGTTGTCGGCGGTGAGCCGAAAGTAGTGGAACCGTGGACCGCTGTCGGCGAGTCCCTCGCGCCCGGCCCAGCCCAGGGAGGTGAGCTGATCGTCGGACAACGGTTCGGTCATCAGTGCGTAGTCCCACACCGGGACCGTGTAGGGCCGCAGTCTGCGGACCAGGGATCGGCTCGCCGACGTCGCGACGACCACCCGGCCGGCGCGCACCTGCCCGAAACCCGTGTGGGCGCAGACATCGCCGTCCGACGACCCCGCGGTCAGTTCCAGTACCTCGGTGCTCTCGAAGATCCGTACGCCGAGTCGTTCGGCCGCCTCGGCGAGTCCGAACGCGAGTTTGGCGGGGTCGATGATCAGGACATGCGGGTCGTAGAGGGCGCCGCGGACCATCGGTGAGTTGACGCGTTCCCGGGCCGCGGATGCGTCGAGAAGGACGAGATCCTCGGCGAGTGCCTGCCCGGCGGCGGCGGTCTCGGCGAGATCGTCGAACTGCCAGTCGGTGACGGCGAGGTCGAGTTCCCCGGTGCGCTCGACGTCGGCGTCGATTCCCAGTCGGGTCAGGGTGCCCTGGATGGCGTCGAGGGTCTCGCGACCCATGCGCAGGAGGGTGGGCATCTCCTCGGGAAACCGCTGCAGTCCGTTGCCGA
The DNA here is from genome assembly GCF_038024875.1 of Gordonia rubripertincta. NCBI lineage: Bacteria > Bacillati > Actinomycetota > Actinomycetes > Mycobacteriales > Gordoniaceae > Gordonia > Gordonia rubripertincta. The sequence continues at coordinate 3,107,578 of NZ_CP136136.1, read as the reverse complement.
GTCCATGTGTGAGGCTGGCCGCGCAGAAGCCGCCGTTGCGCCCGGAGGCATGTTCGGCGATCCGGTCACGATCGACGAGCACGATCGATCGGGACGGATCCCGTTCCGCGGCTTGCACGGCCGCCCACAGGCCGGTGAAGCCACCACCGATCACCAGCAGATCGGCGGTGGTCTCGCCGACGAGCCGGGGCCGGGGCTCGGGACGCAGGTCACGGTCGAGCCAATATGGGCGGGCTGCAGCCTGCGCGACCACCTGGACTCCCCGCGCGGTCGGCCGCGAGGCCCACGTCGGGTCGGTCACGCCGTCGGACCGCCCAGGGTGAAGATCGTTCGGTGCCATTCCTTTTCGGCGATGCCGTGGATGTCGCTCATGACGTGCTTGATCAGCAGGTACTCGTCGAGGGAGTAGGTCGACATGTCTTTACCGAAGCCGGAGGCACCGTACCCGCCGTGCGGCATCTCGCTGATGATCGGGATGTGGTCGTTGATCCAGACACACCCGGCGTGGATCTCGCGCGAAGCCCGTTGTGCGCGATACACATCGCGAGTCCACGCCGACGCGGCGAGGCCGTAGGGGGTGTCGTTGGCGCGACGGATCGCGTCGTCGTCGTCGGTGAAACGGCTGACCGTGAGCACCGGCCCGAACACCTCGTCGCGGTAGATCTCCGAATCCTCGGCCACGTCGGCGACGAGCGTGGGCGGGTAGAAGGCACCCGGGCCGTCGGGGACGGTACCGCCGGTGACCACTCGCGCTCCCGCCGCCCGCGCACGGTCCACCATCCCGGACACCTTGTCGCGGTGGCTTCTGGAGATGAGGGAGCCGAGATCGGTTGCCGGGTCGGTCGGATCGCCGATGACGACTCCCGACATGAGGTCGGCGACGCCGTCGACGAAGTCGTCGTAGAGCCCGGGCGCGACGATCGCGCGGGTGGCCGCGGTGCAGTCCTGACCGCCGTTGATGATGGAACCCGCCACCGCACCGTGGATCGCGGCCTGCAGGTCGGCGTCGTCGAAGACGACGAACGGCGCCTTCCCGCCGAGCTCGAGCTGGATGCGGGCGCCGGTGGTGGCGGCCTGTGCCATCACCTGGCGGCCGACCGTGGTCGAACCGGTGAACGTCACCATGTCGACGCCGGGATGTCCGGCGAGATGGGCGCCGGCTTCCGGACCGGTGCCGACGACGATGTTGAGGACACCGTCGGGAAGTCCGGCCTCGGTGGCGATGCGTGCCATCGTCAACGTGGTCAGCGGCGTGATCTCGGCGGGTTTCAGCACCACCGCGCAGCCGGCGGCCAGTGCCGGGATGACCTTCCACACCGCCATCTGCAGCGGATAGTTCCACGGCGTGATGGTGCCGACGATCCCGACGGGTTCCCGGCGGATCGATGAGGTGTGGTCGCCCGAGTACTCGCCGCTCGCCTTGCCCTCGAGATTCCGTGCGACACCGGCGAAGAAGTCGATGTTGTCGATCGATCCGGGGATGTCGAAGTCGGTCGCGAGCCGGACCGGTTTACCGGTGTGCGCGACCTCTTCGGTGATCAGCAGATCGGACTCGGCCGCAAGCGCTCTGGCCAGCGCGAGCAGGACTCCTGCCCGTTCCGCCGGGGTCGCACGGCCCCAGGCGGGCTGCGCGGCGCGGGCACTGGCCACCGCGGCATCGACGTCGCCGCGACCTGCCAGTTTCCCGGTCGCGACCGGCTCATCCGTGGCAGGATTGATCACGGTGTGATCGGCACCGGTCGAGTGATGGGGCTTACCGTCGATCCAGCCGGACGGAATGCTGGTTGGTGAGGACATACCCCCAGATTCTACCGCCGCCGTTGCGGATTCACGTGTCGAAATCAGCTTTCGTTGCGGTTTCAGTCGTCTGTGTTGCGGTCTGCTGCGGAATCCGTCACGATCATGGGGTGGTAGACCCTGCATCCACACCGTTGGACGCGACCGCGAAGAAGATCATCGAACTGTTGCAGGCCGATGGTCGGAGCAGCTATGCGTCGATCGGCAAGCAAGTCGGTCTCTCGGAGGCCGCCGTCCGCAATCGGGTCCAGAAGCTCAGCGAGAGCGGACTCATGCAGATCGTCGCGGTCACCGATCCCCTCAAGCTCGGGTTCGCCCGACAGGCGATGATCGGAATCCGCTGTGTCGGCGACACCCAGGCGCTCGCGCAACATCTCGCCGAACACTCCGAGATCGACTACGTCCTGCTGACCGCGGGATCGTTCGACATTTTGATCGAGGTCGTCTGCGAGAACGACGACCATCTCCTGGAGATCCTGAACAAGAAGGTGCGCGTGCACCCGGAGGTCGTCGCCACCGAGACCCTCGTCTACCTCAAACTCGTCAAACAGCAATACAACTGGGGAACCAGATGACCGACTGGAAGTCACGATGACACTGACCGCACCCTCGACACCACCCCAACTCCGCCCAGTCGCTCGGCGAGCGCAGCGCGGCGCACCTCTGGGGACATTTCGCCCGGCACGGTGACGCCATCACTCCGCCGGTGATCACCCGCGGCGAGGGCATGCGCATCTTCGACGATCAGGGACGCAGCTACCTCGACGCGCTCGCCGGACTCTTCGTCGTGCAGGTGGGTCACGGTCGCGAGGAACTGGCAGAGGCCGCCGCCAAGCAGGCGAAGGATCTCGCCTTCTTCCCACTCTGGTCGTACGCGACGCCGCCGGCCATCGAACTCGCCGAACGTCTCGCGGGCCATGCACCCGGCGACCTCAACCGCGTCTTCTTCACCACCGGTGGCGGCGAAGCAGTCGAGAGTGCCTGGAAGCTGGCCAAGCAGTACTTCAAGCTTGTCGGGAAACCCGGTAAGCACAAGGTGATCTCGCGTGCGGTCGCCTACCACGGCACCCCGCAGGGCGCCCTCGCCATCACCGGTGTGCCCGCTCTCAAGGAGGCCTTCGAACCGTTGACGCCCGGGGCGTTCCGCGTGCCTAACACCAACATCTACCGGGCGGCCGACGACCTGTCCGGCGACCCGAAGAAGTTCGGCCGCTGGGCCGCCGACCGCATCGCCGAGGCGATCGAGTTCGAGGGCCCCGACACGGTGGCGGCGGTCTTCCTCGAGCCCGTCCAGAACGCCGGCGGCTGCTTCCCGCCGCCGCCCGGATATTTCGAGCGGGTCCGCGAGATCTGCGACGAGTACGACGTCCTCCTCGTCTCCGACGAGGTGATCTGCGCGTTCGGCCGCATCGGATCCATGTTCGCCTGCGACGACTTCGGGTACGTCCCCGACATCATCACCTGCGCCAAGGGCATGACGTCGGGCTACTCCCCGATCGGCGCGATGATCGCCAGCGACCGTCTCTTCGAACCTTTCCGCGACGGCACCACGACCTTCGCGCACGGTTACACCTTCGGCGGACACCCGGTGTCGGCGGCAGTCGCGCTGGCCAACCTCGACATCTTCGAGCGCGAGGGCCTCAACGACCACGTCAAGACCCAGGCGCCGGCGTTCCGGGCCACTCTCGAGAAGCTCCACGACCTGCCGATCGTCGGCGACGTGCGCGGCGAGGGCTTCTTCTACGGGATCGAACTCGTGAAGGACAAGGCCACCAAGGAGACGTTCACGGCGGCCGAGTCCGAACGCATCCTGCGCGGTTTCCTCTCCACGGCGCTGTTCGATTCCGGGCTCTACTGCCGCGCCGACGACCGCGGCGACCCCGTCGTCCAGCTCGCCCCGCCGCTGATCGCGGGTCAGGCCGAGTTCGACGAGATCGAGCAGATCCTGCGGTCGGTCCTGGGCCAGGCGTACTCGCTGCTGTAGTCCCGCGCCGGCATCGGGGCGGCCTGAGGTCGGACACGGCCTCTTCGCGCGTCGCGAGCCCGCGCGGTTCCGCTGGTAACGTGCGGTCGGTGACCTCGGGGTGGACTCGCCGGACCTCATCGGCGCTCGTCGCCGCCCTGCTCGGGCTGATGCTGTGCGTGAACGCCGCAGGTTCGGCCGGTGTCGGACGGGCCGGTGCCGTCCCCGTCCCGACCGGTGCACCGCCGGCCTTCACGACGCCCGTCACCGATCACTGTCCGCACAAGATCGGTACCCCACCGGCCGTCGACGAATCCGAGGTCGTGGCACCCGGTTCGACGACCCCGTCCCCGCTGCCGGTCCCCACTCCGGCGATCGGGGGTGAGGACCTCGGGTACTGCGGTGTCGTCGCCGACCCCGCCGCGGGCCCCGTTCCCCCTCGACTGACCTCGGCCGGGTGGCTGATCGCCGACCTCGACTCGGGCAACGTGATCGCGGCCAAGGATCCGCACGGACGGTACCGGCCGGCGTCGACGATCAAGGTGCTGCTCGCGCTCATCGTGCTCGACGAACTAGACCTCGACGCGACGGTCGTCCCGACCGCGGAGGACTGGGGTACCGAAGGTGACTCCTGCGGGATGGGGCCCGGCGGTCGCTACTCCGTCCGCGACCTGCTGACCGGACTGCTCATGGTGTCGGGCAACGACTGCGCCAACGCCCTCGCGCGCGAACTCGGCGGTGTGGAGACCACGCTGGAGAAGATGAACGAACGCGCCCGCGAGCTGGGCGCCGCCGACACCCGCGCGGCCAGCCCGTCGGGTCTCGACGCCGCCGGGATGTCCTCCTCGCCGTACGACCTCGCCCTGATCTACCGGGAAGCCATGGCACAGGAGACCTTCCGGGAGTTGATCGCCAAGCCCACCTTCCGGTTCCCCGGGTATCCCCGCCGACCCGATGTGCCCGGCGACAAGGACCATCCGGCGTACGACATGTACAGCAGCAACCGCCTTCTGGTGGACGGTTATCCGGGCATGCTCGGCGGCAAGACCGGATACACCGACGACGCCCGCAAGACCTACGTCGGCGCGGCCGAACGCGACGGACGCCGCATCCTCGTCGTCCAGATGTACGGACTGTCGGTCGAAGCCGACATGTACTGGGACCAGGCGCGGGAGATGTTCGAGTACGGATTCCGGGCCGACCCGAACATCTCGGTCGGACGCCTCGTCGAATCATCCGGCGAGGCAGTCGAAACCACCGCACCGCACGCCGCGTCGTCGGCGGACTCCCACCTCGCGAGCACGGGTTCCGACGCCGCCTCCCCCATCTCGGTCCGCATCCTCATCGGACTCCTCGCAGCCCTCGCCGCCGTGGTCCTGTTGCTGGTGGGATTGAGGCTCTTCGGGCGTAGGTGACGGATCAGACCCGTTCCCGCTCAGCGCGCTCGACTCGACAACCACCCGATCAACACGCTGATCCCCGCACCGACGCCCGCGGCGGCTACGAGTGCCGCCGGGCGCGGCGTCGGGTTGACCTCGACGGTCGGCGAGATGACCACGGGTCGATGCAGTTCCGCGTCCGGGTCCTCCTCGACCTGGAACTCGGCGTTCGCCGGATCGGTCGCGCACCAGGCGGCCGCGTAGAGCACGATGCGCGATGCGAGGTACGCGAACACCATGACACCGAGGATCGGACCGAACGCCACTCCAGCCGGGCTGCTCAGCACCGACTGGAGGTAGAGGCCGCCGGCCGTCTTGACGACCTCGAAGGCGACCGCGGTGATCAGCCCGGCCTTGAGTGTGTTGCGGAAAGGCAACTGCACCAACGGGAGTCGGGCCATGACGAAGGTGAACAACGCCCAGGTGGCGAGGATCGACACGGCGATCGACACCACACGGACGAGGATCGGCGCCCACGACGCATCGTCGAGAGCCACCCACCCCAGCACCGTCTGCGTGAGACCCGAGTTGCCCAGCGCCGTGATTGCCATCGTCACGGCGAAGGCGACGCCGAGTCCGGCGAAGACCACCAGGTCCCACACCTTCGACATGATCGCGTTGCGCTGTACCCGCCCGCCCCACATCTCGGTCATCCCGGCGCGCACGCCCGAGATCCAGCCGATGCCGGTGAACGCGGCACCGAACAAACCCACCACGCCCACCGTCGTGCGGGAGTCGATGGCGGAGGTGATGATGTCGGACACCTGGACGCCGAGCTGCCCCGGCATCTTCTCCACGACGGCGTCCTGGATGCTCTGCAACATCTCCGGCTGCCGAGCCAGCACGAAGCCGGCGACCGCGAACGCGACCATGATGATCGGGACGAGCGCGAGGATGCCGTTGAAGCTGATGCTCGCGGCGTACAGGTTGCCGCGGCGGTCGTTGTAGCGATCGACGGTTCGGAGAAGATGGTCTAGCCACAGCCAGCGTTCGCGCCGGTCCTCGTAGAACGATTTTGCCCGCGTGGCGAGCGACTTCCCCGAATCGACCACCGAACTCACCGCACGCCTCCTCGTCGGGTAGCCGAGAGCGCCGGACTCACGAGCGTGTCAGCGCCTCGGTGACAGGAAACCCACCTTGTCATAGACCGACTCGAGGGTCGCCGAGGCAACCGACCGGGCGCGCTCCGCACCACGGGCGAGGATCACGTCGAGCTGGGCGGGATCCTCCATGTACTCGGTGACGCGGCCACGCAGCGGGGTGACGAACTCGGCGAGGATGTCGGCGGTCTCGACCTTCAGATCGCCGTATCCCTTGCCCTGGTACTTGTCGACGAGGACGTCCACCGGGGTGCCGCTCAGCGCCGACTGGATGGTCAGCAGATTGCTCACCCCGGGCTTGTTCTCCGGGTCGAAGCGGATCTCGGTCTCGGTGTCGGTCACCGCGGAGCGAATCTTCTTCGCGGACTTCTTCGGCTCGTCGAGCAGATTGATGAGGCCCTTGTCGGTCTCGGCCGACTTGCTCATCTTGGCGGTCGGGTTCTGGAGGTCGTAGATCTTGGCGAACTCCTTGACGATGTACGCCTGGGGAACCTTGAGGACCTTGCCGAATCGCGAGTTGAACCGCTGCGCGAGATCACGGGTGAGTTCGAGATGCTGACGCTGGTCCTCACCCACCGGCACCTGATCCACCTGGAACGCGAGGATGTCGGCGGCCATCAGGATCGGATAGGTGAACAGCCCGACGCCGGCGGCGTCAACGCCCTGCTTGGCCGACTTGTCCTTGAACTGCGTCATCCGGCTCGCCTCACCGAAACCGGTGATGCACGACAGCACCCAGGTCAGCTCAGCGATCTCCGGGATGTGCGACTGGACGTAGATCGTGGAGCGCTCGGGATCGACGCCGACGGCCAGCAACTGCGCGACTGACAACCGCGTGCGCTCGGCGAGAGTCTTCGGATCGAACGATGCCGTGATCGCGTGCATGTCCGGGATGAAGTAGAACGCCTCGAAATCGTCCTGAAGGGCCACCCACTGTCGAACCGCACCCCAGGTAGTTGCCGAGGTGAAAGGAATCGCTGGTGGGCTGGATTCCCGACAGTACGCGGGGGCGGGCGGCGCCGGATGCGGGGACGTCAGAACTCATTGGCCCATTTTCGCACCACGCGCAAAGCCCTTTTACGCGGGCGCCCGCCTCACTCGTAGACGACGGTGACCGGCGCGTGATCGGACCAGCGCAGGTCGTATGCAGCAGCCCTATCGACCGTGGCCTTCACCGCACGCTCGGCCAGTGAACGGTTGGTGAGCTGGTAGTCGATCCGCCAGCCGGAGTCGTTGTCGAACGCCTTGCCGCGCCACGACCACCACGAGTACGGGCCGCTCTCACCGGGATAGAGCTCCCGGGTGACGTCGTGCCAACCGGTTTCCAGGAGACCACCCACCCACGCGCGCTCATGCGGCAAGAAGCCCGGGCTCTTCAGGTTGCCCTTCCAGTTCTTGATGTCCGCCTCGGCGTGGGCGATGTTCCAGTCGCCGCCGACGACGACGTGGCGGTCGCTGCGGACGAGCCGACCGAGGTGGGCGCCGAACTCGTCGAGGAACCGCTCCTTCTCCTCGTACTTGGCGATGTCCTTCTCGGCGTCGGTGAGCGCCGCACCCTTCGGCAGGTACAGACTGGCCGCGGTCACCGGCCCGAGGTCGGTGTCGAGGTCGACCTCGAGGTAGCGGCCCAGGTCGTCGAACTCCGCACTTCCGAAACCGAAACGGACGGCGGCCGGCTCGGTGCGTGTCAGCACGCCGACACCGGCGTGCCCCTTGACCGACGACTCACTCATCGTGAGATGCCATCCGGCGTCGAGGGCAGGGGCGAGGGCGTCCCGGGCGAGGTCTCCACTCGCCCGCACCTCCTGCAGCAGCACGACATCGAGCGACGAGTCCTCCAACCAGGGCAGGAAGCCGCGGTTGGTCTCGGAACGATGCTTGACCGCCGCGCGGATTCCGTTGACGTTGACCGTGGAGAGGGAGAGTGGCACGGGGTCACATCCTACGGACGTGGTCCGACAGACCGACGCCCGCAGCACCGGTCCGAGGACAGCTCCACGACGTCTCGGAATGAGACGAGAAAGAGGTAAGGCAACCCTTGCGCACCCCGGGCAGGTATGTAAGCATTACCTAATCCAGGCACGAGGTTAGGTCCCGAGATGTTCGTTTGTATTTGCCGCGCGGTCACCGTCGACGAGGTTCATGAGCACTGCGATGCCGGGGCTTTCACCGTCGACGACATCAGCGACCGCTGCGGCGCGGGCGAGGGATGCGGTACCTGCCTGGAGAAGCTCGACAGCATCCTGAGTGAAAGGCTGGCCACCTCGACGAGCGCTGCGTGATCTGACATCCGACAACTCCGTTAACAACCTCGCGCGAGTGACGCGCGCGGGGCGTTTTGCCGTGTTAGCTTCATCACTACGATTCTTCGGCTAACGGGAGGCTGTCAAATGCGTGGCGACGACGAGGTCATTGCACTTCTCAACGAGCAGCTCACAAGCGAGCTGACCGCGATCAACCAGTACTTCCTCCACGCGAAGATGCAGGAGAGCTGGGGTCTCACGGAGATCGCCGCCAAGACCCGTGCCGAGTCCATCGAGGAGATGACGCACGCGGAGATCCTCACCGACCGCATCCTCTTCCTCGACGCGCTGCCGAACTACCAGCGCCTGCTGCCGCTGCGTATCGGTCAGTCCATCCGCGAACAGTTCGAGTCGGACATGGCGATCGAGGTCGAGGTCGTCGAACGCCTGCGCCCGGGCGTCGCGATGTGCCGCGAGAAGGGCGACATCACCAGCGCGAACCTCCTCGAGAAGATCCTCGCTGACGAGGAAGAGCACATCGACTACCTCGAGACGCAGCTCGAGCTGATCAACAAGCTCGGCGAGCCGCTCTACCTGTCGAAGACGATCGCGACGCCGCCCACCAACGGCTGACGTCCCCCGCTCAGGCGCGTACCGGGCGCCGGCCCGCGGTCACGAACGCGACGACCGCGACCGCGATGCCGGCGACGGCCAAGAACGCGCCGATCACCGCCGGTGACAGGAATCCCCACCCGGCACCGACCACCACGCCCCCGAGGAACGCACCTGCGGCGTTGGCGATGTTGAGCGCCGAGTGATTGAGGGCGGCGGCCAACGTCTGGGCGTCGGCCGCCACATCCATGAGGCGTGTCTGTAGCGCGGGGATCATCGTCGTTCCGGTCAGCGCGACGAGGTATGTGAGTGCGAGTGCCGCCCAGGCATTCTCGGCGAGTACGGCGAAGGCTGCGAGCGTCACCGCACTGGTGGACAGTCCGGCGAGGATCGCGGTCGAGACGTTGCGGTCGGCCGCCCAGCCGCCGACGAAGTTGCCGGTCACCATGCCCAGTCCATACAGCATCAGGGCGATGGGGACGACCGAGACCGGCAGTCCCGTCACCGAGGTGAGGGCCGAGTTCAGGTACGTGTAGAAGGCGAACATCCCGCCGAAGCCGACGACACCGATCACCAGGGTGAACCACACCTGCGATCGCCGGAGCGCGCCGAGCTCGGTCAGCGGGTCGGTGATCGTCATGCCGGACAGGCTCGGAAGCACGCGGGACAGCGAGACGACGGTCGCGACGCCGACGACCACGACGATCGCGAAGGCGGTGCGCCAACCGAACGTCTCCCCCAGCCAGGCCGCGGCAGGTACGCCGACGACGTTCGCGACCGACAGACCGAGCATCACCTGCCCGACCGCCTTGGCGCGATTCCGCGGACCCGCCAGGTGCGCGGCGACCAGCGCCGCGACGCCGAAGTACGCACCGTGCGGAAGGCCGGCGACGAATCGCGCCACGAGAAGGAGTTCGTACGACGGCGCCAGGACGGTGGCGAGGTTTCCGATGGTGAATGCCACCATCAGGGAGATCAGGAGCACCCGCCGTGACATCCGCGCCGTGAGCGCTGCGATCAGCGGAGCGCCGACCACCACACCGAGTGCATAGGCAGAGATGACGTGTCCGGCGGTGGGCTCGGAGACGCTTAGAGACCCGGCGATGTTCGGCAGCAGACCCATCGCGACGAACTCGGTGGTCCCGATACCGAAACCGCCCAGGGCGAGCGCGAGGATGGTCAGCCGGCGGGCACGCCTCGAGATCCCCGATGAGGGACGCTCAGCGACGTCCGATGTCGTGTCGTCGAGCGCGGTGAGAGCGAGGCCGTCCGGTGCACCGGCGGTCGACGTGGGGGCTTCAGGCACGCCTCATGCCAACCGGCCGTCCGGCACCGCCATTCCCCTAGCACCGGTGAGTTCGTTCACATGGCGAAAGACGAGCCTGTGTGCAGGGGATTACTCCGAGCCGGAGTCACCGCCGGAGGAACTGTCCGAACCGCCACCGCTGTCGCCGGGGCTGCTGGAATCCGAGCCGCTGCCGGCGGAGTCCGACGTCGAACCTCCGCTACTGCTGTCGGGGCCGCCGGAACCGCTCGAGTCCGAACCGCCGGACTCCGAGTTCCCGGAGTCGGTGCTGCCGGAATCGCCGCCGGGACCGGCCGAACCCGAGGCGTCGTCACTCGACGGTCCAGCCGACGAGTCGGTCTCCGACCGCGTGACGCCCGGATCGCCGCCGGTCGACGGGTCGGTCCCGCCTCCACCGCCGGCCGGGGTGTTGTCGTATTCGACGGCCGGTATCGAGGTGTCCCCGTCCGTCGAGGTGTCCCCGTCCGTCGAGGTGTCCCCGCCCGTCGAGGTGCCCCCGGTCGACGGGCCGACGGCCACCTCGGCGACCGCAGGCGAACCGGTACCGCTGCCCGCTGCCTCGATCTCCGGTGCTGTGGTCTCGGGATCGTCGTCGACGGTGGCGACGAACCGGGCCAGCGCAAGTGTTGTGGAGGAGTCGTCGTCGGCCGGCAGTGCGAGGGCGTTCGGCTGCGAGGTGATCGTCGGTCCGACGATCGCGCCCGCCCAGTACCGCACGAAGTTCACCGGCAGCAACACGATGCTGCGCACGCTGGCGGCGAGTGCGTTCACACCACGCATGAGGCGGGCCGGGGACAGGCTCACGATGCCTTGCAGGATGTCCTCGAACACGAAGAGGTCGGGCAGATAGGCCCCGTAACCGAGTTGCGGTAGCGGCGGCAGGAATCCCTGGACCAGCCGGACGACGGGCTGCAGATTGGCCAGCGTGATGCCTAGCGGCAGGCCGATCGTCGGACGGCCGGACAGGAAGTCGCCGATCTCGCCGGTGTATCCGATGTCGTTGGCCCAGCCCTGGACCAGCTCCGCGAACGCGGACTTCGCCCCGACCATGCAGACCGTCCCGGTCGCGGTACCCGCGCCGCTGCACGAGACCGGCCGCGTCGCCCACTGCGACGCGGGGTCGCGATACATCGCATACGGGTAGAGGAAGTGCTTCGTCTGGTATCCGAGGATGCCGTCGATGGCACCGATGGGGTCGTACAACGGATCCGGCAGGTCACAGATGGGGTCGCCGTCGATGCACACCGACACCACACGATCGGACACCGTTCCGAACCCGGCGTCCGCACCGTTCGCGCCGCGCGGCCCCGACATGGTCAGACCGGGGATCACACCGATCATCGACAGCTCGATACCCCGCCCGGTCTTGTCGCCGGCACGTCGCGGATCGGAGTACAGCTCGCCACTGATGACATCCGGGTCGATGGTCACCATGACCGGGTTGCCGTCGTCGTCGAGCAACGGCTCACCGTTCTCGTCGATCGCGACGACCTCACCGGCCGTGCCGTTCCCGATCTCGGACAGCACGTCACCGGCCACCCGGGCGCCCTGCGAGTATCCGGCCACGACGACGGGCTTGCCCTGACACTGCGACTGGTAGCCGGCGATCGACGACTTGGTCGCCGCGGTCCCCTGCGCGACGCTCGAGTCGTATCCCGTCGCTCCCAGCGGCCACAGGGTCGTCGGGTAGTCCGCGTAGATGACCTGGTAGGCGTTGTCGCCGGCGTACGGGGAGTTCGGATCGGGTTGGTTGTCGGGCCCGAGCCCCGTGTAGCGCTGTTTCACGCCGACGAGGTACTGCCCCTCCGGGTCGTTGGTGCCGCCCACGATGACGACCGCGCCCGCGCCGCACGAGTCCGCCTTCGCCCCGGGGACACCGCCGACCAGGCCGAAGGACAACGCCACCGCCACACCGGTCGCGGTTGCGATCAGAAACGACGTCCGACGCGACCTGAGATGCTCCATTGCCCGCATGAGGCGCACTCCTCACCGCACCCGGACACGCTTCGGGATGACAAGGCGTCCTCCGCCGGGATTGACCCGAACGTTAGGGCATCGAATCGAACCTGACAGGACCCTGAGAACTGCTAATGATTGTGAACAGGCAGTTCGCGCTGCTCATCCGCCGATTTCAACCGCTCGGAGGACACGTCCAGTACACGGTTTCGAAGGCTGGTGACGAGTTCGATTCGGCGTGACCGGGAGGGTTCTCTGGCACTCACATCCGTGTTATATCCTTGTCGCCAGGTCATGAGTATCAGCGACAAGCCCCGGCTTGCTGATCGGCAACCCTCCAACCGCGGTGGGGTGCTCCGGGTGATGACCGGGTTGTGGGATCGCGTAAGCGAAGCCCCGGCAAGCGCGGGTCCGAAGGTCGGACCCCAACAGGGTCGAGTTTGGCCCTGCCGACCGTAGAAAGTGATCAACAGTCATGTCTGATGCCAACGAAGGCACCAATCCGGCCGACAACTGGAGCTTCGAGACCAAGCAGATCCACGTGGGCCAGGCCGCCGACGCAGCCACGAACGCCCGGGCGCTGCCGATCTACCAGACCACCTCCTACGTCTTCAACGACACGCAGCACGCGGCGAACCTCTTCGGTCTCGCGGAGCCGGGCAACATCTACACCCGCATCATGAACCCGACCCAGGACGCGGTCGAGCAGCGGATCGCGGCCCTGGAGGGTGGCGTCGCGGCTCTGCTCGTGTCGTCGGGTCAGGCCGCCGAGACCTACTCGATCCTGAACATCGTCGAGTCCGGCGGCCACGTGGTGTCGAGCCCGCGTCTGTACGGCGGCACCTACAACCTCTTCCACTACACCCTGCCGAAGCTGGGCATCGAGGTGAGCTTCGTCGAGGATCCCGAGGATCCCGCGTCGTGGCAGGCGGCCATCAAGGACAACACCCGTGCGCTGTACGGCGAGTCGATCTCGAACCCGAACAACGAGATCCTCGACATCAAGGGCATCTCCGAGGTCGCACACCGCAACGGCCTGCCGCTGATCATCGACAACACCGTCGCCACCCCGTACCTGATCAACCCGCTGGCCCACGGCGCCGACGTCGTCGTCCACTCGGCCACCAAGTACATCGGCGGACACGGCACCGCGATCGGTGGCGTGATCGTCGACGGCGGCACCTTCGACTGGCGCGTCCAGCGTGACGGTAAGGACCTGTTCCCCGGCTTCACCACCCCGGACCCCAGCTACCACGGTGCGGTCTTCGCCGACCTCGGCGCTCCGGCCTACGCACTCAAGGCCCGCGTGCAGTGGCTGCGCGACACCGGTGCGGCGATCGCCCCGTTCAACGCCTTCCTGCTCGCCCAGGGCCTCGAGACCCTGAGCCTGCGCATCGAGCGTCACGTCTCCAACGCGCAGAAGGTCGCGAAGTTCCTCGAGGGTCACGCCCAGGTCGAGTCCGTCGCCTACGCCGGTCTCGAGTCCTCGCCGTGGTACCAGCGCGGCCAGGAACTCGCTCCCAAGGGCCAGGGTGCGATCATCGCCTTCGAGATCAACGGCGGTGTGGACGCGGGCAAGAAGTTCGTCGACGCCCTGACCCTGCACAGCCATGTGGCCAACATCGGCGACGTCCGTTCGCTGGTGATCCATCCGGCCTCGACCACCCACAGCCAGCTGACCCCCGAGGAGCAGCTCGCCGCAGGTGTCACCCCGGGCCTGGTCCGCCTGGCCGTGGGTATCGAGGGAATCGACGACATCCTGGCGGACCTCGAACAGGGCTTCGCAGCCGCCAAATAGGACAGGTGAGGCAGTTTTGTCGGTGAGTATCGACCTGAACGCGCAAGCGTCTGATCAGCCCGACTGGGAATCGGTCCCGGACGGGAAGCTCGTCGGCATGAGCATCGGCTCGCTGCCTCTCGACAGCGGCGAACGGATCGACAACGTCACCCTGGCGTTCCAGCGCTGGGGGACGTTGTCGCCGTCCCGCGACAACGTCATCCTCACCCTGCACGCCCTCACCGGCGACTCCCACGTCACCGGTCCCGCCGACGCCGAGCACGAGACGCCCGGCTGGTGGGACGGCCTCATCGGCCCGGGCCAGGCGATCGACACCGATGAGTGGTGCGTCATCTCGGCCAACGTGCTCGGCGGCTGCAAGGGCTCGACCGGTCCCGGGTCCCTCGCCTCCGATGGCCGTCCCTGGGGTTCACGGTTCCCGCAGATAACCGTGCTCGACCAGGTCCGCGCCGAGGTCGCACTCCTCGACCGCCTCGGAATCCGCAGCGTCGGAGCAGTTCTCGGCGGTTCGATGGGTGGAGCCCGTGCACTCGAGTGGGCCATCGAATACCCGGACCGCGTCCGAAGCGCACTGGTGCTGGCCGTCGGCGCCCGCGCCACCGCCGACCAGATCGGCATCCAGACCACTCAGATCGCCGCCATCAAGTCCGACCCGGCCTGGCACGGCGGCAACTACCACGGAACCGGCCAGACGCCGCTGACCGGGATGGGCATCGCCCGTCAGATCGCGCACCTGTCCTACCGCAGCGAACCGGAACTCGACGAGCGCTTCGCCAATGAACCGCAGGGCGACGAGCAGCCGCTGCTCGGTGGCCGGTACGCCGTCCAGAGCTACCTCGAGCACCAGGCGTCGAAGCTGATGCAGCGTTTCGACCCGGGCAGTTACGTGGTGCTCACCGAGGTCCTCAACCATCACGACGTCGGCCGCAACCGCGGCGGCGTCAAGAAGGCGCTCAACGAGTGCAAGGTCCCGGTCATCGTCGGCGGGATCGATTCGGATCGCCTGTACCCGTTGCGGTTACAAGCCGAGCTCGCCGAAGAACTGGGCAACTGCGTCGGCGGCCTGCAGGTCGTGCGATCCGACACCGGACACGACGGCTTCCTCACCGAGTTCGACGCCATCAGCGACCTGCTCAAGCGCACGGTCGAGCTCGCACGCCGCGACGCCTGATCCCGGGCCCACCCGGGACCGGATAACGGCCGCTCAGCGCGGGACGGGGACCGGTGTACTCGACGAGGCCGGCGGTGCCGTCCGAACGGCTCCGGACTGCTCTTCACTGGGCGACGCCCCCGACGCCTGACCGGGAGCCGACGTGTTCGGCGTCGGCTGGGTCAGCGGCGGCGGAGCCGGCGTGGTGTTGCGCGGCCGCAGCTCCTTGGGCAACAGCGTCGGCGGGATCGGGGGCGGCGTCGAGCCCGGCGCGAACGGCAGCGTCGGCCATGGGAACGGCGACAGCGTGCGAGTGCTGGTCGTCCCGGTCGACGGCGCGGTCGGCGGCAACTCGGTGGTGGCCCAGCCCGGCTGTTCGTTCCACGCCGGGGGTTCCTCCGGCTGCAGCGGTGGGGCGGGCTGCTCGTAGGTCTGTTCGACCGGCTGATCGGGAACCTGCGTCACTGGAGCCGAGGTCGTCGGCACCGGCTTCGAACTCTGTTCGCTCGACGTGGCGACCGCGGGGACGCTGCCGACCGTCGACGACGGCTCGGGGACCTGGCGGTCGGCGAACGAGGAGCTGACCGCGTAGACGGTGATCAGGACCGCAGCGAGTATCGCGCCCGCAACCGCGAGCGGCGTCGCCGACAGCCATTCGCGCTGCCGTTGTCCGCCGATGAAGGCGAGTCGGGTTGTGCCCGAATAGGTTTCGCCAGCAAGAAGGGCTGCACCGGTCGCCGCGACCAGCTCCGGGGTCGACGGGCACACCGTGTCGAGGTCGTGACCGCGGGCCAAGTCGCGGACCGCGGGCAGATTGGCGAGACCGCCGACGAAGACCACCACATCCGGGAAGACGCCTCGGGCGGACGCCTCGGCGACGTATCGGTCGAACACATCGCGCGCCTCGCGGACCATCGGTGCCACCGCATCCGCCACCTGGGACTCGGTCAGCGCCACCCGCCCCGAACCGCCGGGGAGGGCGACCGAGGGACCGTCGGACCCGGATCCCGGGTGTCCGTAGGCGATCTCCTCCTTTGCCGTCCGGCAGGCGCTGAGTAGTTCGCTGCGTCCGGCGCGTGTGCGCGCGGTCTCCCCGAGCGATGGGTTGTCGGCGGTGAGGTTCGCGGCGATGGCTCGGTCGAGACGACGTCCGCTGAGGACCGTCGAGCGTTCGACCCCGCTGATCCGGCGACTGCTCGGTTCGACGGTGTAGATCGACATGCCGGTGTCGCCACAGTCGACGACGACAGCGGTGGAGAAACGATCGATCTCCCCGGTGTCCGCGAGGTAGGCGACCACGGCCTCGTCCTCGGCGACCAGACGGATCTGGCGACGGGGGCCGCTCCCCCGCGAACGCAGGTGGCGCCGCTGGGCGGCGGTACGTGCGGCCACCCCGATCGGACCCACCCGGGCGTCGGCCTCACGGGCGGCGCCGAGCATGACGTCGATGCCGGCGTTGACGCGACCCGCATTGTCGAGACCGTCGGTCGGGTCTACGTCGATGACGCGGGAATCCACCACGCTGCGGCCGAGATCGTCACGCGTCAGTAGGACGTAGTGGATCATGCCGGCGCCTGCCGACACGCCCATCGACGTCACTTCGTTCACGTGGTCTTCGGTCGGTGTTGCAGTGATACGTACTCCAGCGGTCGGTGCGTCTGCCCCAGCGTCGTACTCAGTGCTCGGCAGAGAGTTGCCTGGTCAGGCGCGACCACTCGTTCTGAAGGTCACGCTCAGGTCTCTATTGTAATCAATCCGTGCCCAAAGAGTCGATCGACGTGGCGAGCCAGAGCATCACACCACCAACCGTCGCCATCACCGAGACGTCGAACAATTTTCCTCTGACCTGCAGCAATCCCGCCTGGGACGACGGGATGAACGCACGGAGCAGCGCTCCGACGAGAAGTGCCGCACCGAACACGAAGGATCCGCGGCGCCAGCGGTCGAACATCACGAGTAGCGCCGCCGCCAGAACACCCAGCATGACCAGCAGGTACGGGATCTGGACGAGCACCGCGCGCACCCCCTGCACCGGTTCGGGCACGGGCTCGGCGGCGTGATGTCGGTCACCGGGGGCCGGAGGTCGCGGTCGATTCGGATCCGACGAGGGCAGATCCGCTCCGCCACGACCGACCCGCGGCTCGTCCGGACTCACGCCGTGCCGCCGCCCTCAACCCCGGCAACGGCTCCGGCGGCGGCTTGCTGGGCGGCGAGCTGCTGCTCGGCCCGTTCGACGACGTTGACGAGCAGGAAGGCGCGCGTCAGCGGTCCGACGCCGCCGGGGTTCGGCGAGACGTGCCCGGCGACCTCCCACACATCGGGGTGGACGTCGCCGACGAGGCCGACGTCGGTGCGGCTGACGCCCACGTCGATGACCGCGGCACCCGGCTTCACCATGTCCTTGGTGATCAGATGCGGCACGCCGGCGGCCGCGACGACGATGTCGGCGCGCTCGACCTCGGACCGCAGGTCAGCGGTACCGGTGTGGCAGAGGGTGACGGTGGCGTTCTCGCTGCGGCGTGTCAGCAACAGGCCGATCGGCCGGCCGATGGTGACACCGCGACCCACCACGGTGACGCGGGCCCCGGCGATCGGGATGTCGTAGCGACGCAGGAGATGGATGACGCCGCGCGGCGTACACGGCAGCGTCGACTCCTTGCCCAGGACCAGGCGACCGAGGTTGATCGGGTGGAGCCCGTCGGCGTCCTTGAGCGGGTCGATCCGCTCGAGCGCCGCGTTCTCGTCGAGATGTTTGGGCAGCGGCAGCTGCACGATGTATCCGGTGCAGGCCGGGTCGGCGTTCAGTTCGTCGATCGCCGCGTTGAGCTGCTCGGTGGTGGCGTCGGCCGGCAGGTCCTTGCGGATGGAGGCGACCCCGATGCGGGCGCAGTCCGAATGCTTGCCCTTCACATAGGAGTGCGAGCCCGGGTCGTCACCGACGAGCACGGTGCCCAGACCGGGATTGATGCCCGCCTCGCGCAGTGTGTTCACCCGTTCGGTGAGATCTGCGAAGATCTCGTCGCGCGTGGTCTTGCCGTCCAGTCGTATCGCGGTCACGCCCGACATTCTTCCATCCACGACGACTGCGATGTGAGCCACTACTGTCTGTGCCGTGAGAGCAACACGGGCCGACGTCGACCTCGCTGCGGCAACCATCTCGCCTCTCCTGCGGCGGACACCGACGCTGCGCCCCGCCATCGAGACCGTCGACGGTCCCCGGGACGTCGTGTTCAAGCATGAATACCTCCAGCTAGGCGGCTGTTTCAAGGTGCGGGGCAGCCTGTGGGCGACGCTGCACGCACGCGCCGAGGGCGCACTGACCGACGCCGGCGTTCTCGTCGCTTCCGGAGGCAACGCGGCGTGGGCCGCCCGGATCGCCGGCGTGCCGTGCACCGTCGTGATCCCGGAGACCGCACCCGAGGTCAAGGTCCAGACGTTGCGCACCCTGGGTGCGCAGGTCCATCTCGTCGGGTTGCGCTATCAGGACGCGGCCGACGCCGCGGGCGAACTCGCCGCCGCCACCGGCGCGCTCCCACTGCACGCCTACGACCTGCCCGACATCGTCGCGGGCGCGGGCACGATCGGCCTCGAGCTGACCGAGGACTTTCCCGATCCGCTCACCACCGTGGTCTGCGTCGGAGGCGGTGGCCTGCTGGCGGGTCTCGCGGCGACGCTGCGTCCCGGCGACCGTCTCGTGGGTGCCGAGCCTCTCGGGGCGTCCTGTCTCCACCAGGCACGGGCGGCGGGATCGCCGGTCCCGGTCGAGCTCGAGAGCGTCGCCGCCGATTCCCTCGGCGCCACCCGCGTCGGTGACATCTGCTGGGACACCGCCGCGCAGCACCCCGATGTCGACAGTGTGCTGGTGACCGACGCCCAGCTCATCGCCGCACGGCGGATGCTGTGGGACTCGCACCGCATCCTCGTCGAACACGGCACCGCCGCGGCCGTCGCCGCGGTGACCACCGGAGCGGTTCGGCCGGAACCGGATTCGACGCTGTGCATCGTGCTGTGCGGCGCGAACACGGGCTTCGACCTGTAACGGACACCCTGCGGCGCCGTCATCGGCGAGGAGCCCTGCGACTACGCTGGGCACATCATGTTCCGGATCATGTTCTATCAACCCTGCATCCCGCCGAACACCGGAAACGCGATCCGGCTGGCCGCCAACACCGGGTGCGAACTGCACCTCATCGAGCCGTTGGGGTTCTCGATGTCCGACGCCCAGGTCAAGCGGGCGGGGTTGGACTATCACGAGATGGCCACCGTGACCGTGCATCCCAACCTGGTGACGGCGTGGACCACACTGAAGCCCGAGCGGGTGTTCGCGTTCACCGCACATGCGGAGCGCTATCACACCGACGTCGACTACCGGCCCGGCGATGTGCTGCTGTTCGGTCCGGAACCCACGGGTCTGCCCGACGAGGTGCTCGCCGAACCCGAGGTCACCGACCGGGTGCGCATCCCGATGCTGGCCGGACGTCGATCGCACAACCTCGCCAACGCGGCGAGCATCGTCGTCTACGAGGCGTGGCGGCAGAACGGCTTCGCCGGCGCCGTCTAATCGACGCGGTACCGCTTGGTGCGGGCGGTGGCGCCGCCGATGAGCGCGACCTTGCTCTTGGGTACGCCGAGGTGTGAGGCGAGCAGCTCGGCGACCGCCTTGTTGGCACGACCCTCGGTGGCGGGCTCGCGAACGTAGATGGTGAGGGCTCCGTCGGGTCCGGCTTCCACCAGCGGACCCTTGCTGCTCTTCGGCTTGACGGTCACCACGACCTGCTGCGACATCGATGTCCTCGATTCGTAGTTGTGACTCCGGCAGGACCCCTACGGGCTACTGCCAGTCCCTGGATCTGGTTCCCACCCGAAGATCCATGCGCTGCAAACGATCTGCGACGACGGTCACGGCACCTTCAGCATTCTGTACCCGACCGCGCACCAGCAATGCCGGTGCTGTCTGTGCCAGTACACGGTACCGCGCCCAGAGGCCGACGGAACACACCACGTTGACCATCCCGGTCTCGTCCTCGAGGTTGATGAAGGTCACTCCGGAGGCCGTCGCAGGTCGTTGGCGGTGTGTCACCGCCCCACCGATCAGTACGCGTGCGCCATCGGGCACCGACAGCAACCGGTCCGCGGCCACCACCCCCATCGCGTCGAGCCGAGGGCGCAGGAACTGCGTCGGATACGACTTCGGGGTGATGCCGGTGGCCCACGCGTCGGTGGCCGCCAGTTCGATGTCGGACAGGCCGGGCAGCGTCGGCGTGGCACCCGCCGAGCGTAGTTCCAGTTGGTCGTCGCGGACGGTCGCGGCCGCCCCGGCCTCCCAGAGCGCCTGGCGCCTGCTGAGACCGAAACCGTCGAAGGCCCCGGCCCCGGCGAGCCCCTCGAGTTCCTTGGCGCTCAACGCGGCCCGGCGGGAGACGTCGGTGATGTCGGTGTACGGCCCGTCGGCACGCCGGTCGACGATCCGCTGGGCCACCTCCTCCCCGACCCCGCGCACCTCGTCGAGCCCCAACCGCACGTCGAGGCCCTCGTTCTCCAGCGTCGCGTGCGCGAGGGAGGCGTTGATGTCGGGACGATGGACCGCCACCCCGTGCCGGCGGGCGTCGGCGACCAGGGTCTGCGGCGAGTAGAAACCCATCGGTTGTGCCCGCAGCAGCGCCGCGCAGAACGCCGCCGGGTGATGCAGCTTGAACCACGACGAGTAGAAGACCAGCGACGCGAAACTCTGCGAATGACTCTCCGGGAAGCCGAAGTTGGCGAAGGCGGCCATCTTCTCGAAGATGCGGTCGGCGGTCTCGCCGGTGATGCCGTGGAGCTTCTCCATGCCGGCGTAGAAGCGTCTGCGCAGTCGTTCCATCTTCTCCGGCGAACGTTTGGAGCCCATCGCCCGACGTAGTTGGTCTGCTTCGGAGGCGTCGAAGCCCGCGACGTCGACGGCCAGTTGCATCAGCTGCTCCTGGAACAGCGGCACGCCCAGCGTCCGCTCGAGGGCCTTGTGCATCGACGGGTGTTCGACGGTGACCGGCTCCTCCCCGCTGCGCCGCTTGATGAAGGGATGCACCGAACCGCCTTGGATGGGACCGGGGCGGATCAGCGCCACCTCGACGACCAGGTCGTAGAAGCAACGCGGTTTCAGCCGCGGCAGGGTCGCCATCTGGGCGCGGGACTCCACCTGGAACACGCCGACCGAATCGGCGCGGCACAACATCTCGTAGACCGCCGGTTCGGCGAGATCGAGTGTGGCGAGATCGACCTCGATGCCCTTGTACTCGGCGACCAGATCGATCGCATAGTGCAGCGCGGAGAGCATCCCGAGGCCGAGCATGTCGAACTTGACCAGCCCGATGGCCGCGCAGTCGTCCTTGTCCCACTGCAGCACGCTGCGGTTCTCCATCCGCGCCCACTCCGTGGGGCAGACGTCGGCGATGGGCCGGTCGCAGATCACCATCCCCCCGGAGTGGATGCCCAGATGGCGTGGCATGCCGAGGATCTCACCGGCCAGATCGGTCACGTCGGAAGGTGCGGTGTCCGGGGACTTGGCCCAGGCGTCCTGCTGCCCGGGCGCGTATCCGAGCGCCCGCGCCATGTCCCGGATCGCCGAGCGGCCGCGATAGGTGATGACGTTGGCCACCTGCGCGCTGCGATCCCGGCCGTACCGGCGGTAGACGTACTGGATGGCCTCCTCACGACGGTCGGACTCGATGTCGATGTCGATGTCGGGTGGCCCGTCGCGCTCCGGCGCGAGGAATCGCTCGAACAGCAGCTTGTTGGCGACCGGGTCGACGTTGGTGATCCCCAGGGCGTAACAGACCGCCGAGTTGGCGGCGCTCCCCCGGCCCTGACAGAGGATGTCGTTGGCCTTGCAGTAGTCGACGATGTCGGCGACGACGAGGAAATAGCCGGGGAACGTGAGGGTTTCGATGATGGCGAGTTCGTGTTCGATCTGCCGGTAGGCCTGCGGATGTTCGACCGGTGTGCCGTATCGGCGCCGGGCGCGGGTCATGGTGAGTTCGCGCAACCAGCTGGCCTCGGTGTATCCCTCCGGCACGTCGAACGGCGGCAACTCCGGTGCGATCAGACCGAGCTCGAAGGCGCAGTCGGCGGCGATACCGACCGCGTTGTCGATCGCGTCGAGGTGCGCGGGCATCAGTCGGGCCATCTCGTCGCCGCTGCGCAGGTGCGCACCGGCGACGCCTGGCATCCAACCGGCGATGGTCTCGATGTCGGTGCGTGCCCGGACCGCCGCCATCGCCATCGCCAGCCGGCGGCGTCGGGGTGCGGCGAAGTGCGCACCGGTGGTCGCAACCGTCGGCACCCCGATGCGGGCGGCGAGACCGGCGAGCACACCGTTGCGTTCGTCGTCGTCGGGCATGCCCTGAGCGGTGAGTTCGAGGACGACGTTGCCGTGGCCGTAGGTCTCGATCATCTCCCGCAGCGCGATCTCCGCGGCCGGGACGCCGCCGCGGTCCAGCGCACGCCGGACCGCACCTTTCCGGCAGCCGGTGAGGACCAGCCAGTGTCCGTCGCCCGCACCGGCCAGGGCGTCGCGGTCGTAGCGCAGCAACCCCTTCTCGCCCGCCACCATGTGCGCCTCGGCAATGGTCCGCGACAGCCGCCGATAGCCCTCGCCGTCGCGGGCGAGGACCAGCAGGTGTTCTCCCGGCGGATCGTTGAGGCCGGTCCGGGCGATGTCGGGTTCCAGCGACAGCTCGGCACCGAAGACCGTCGGCATCCTGAACTCGCGGGCCGCCTCGGCGAACCGGACGATGCCGTAGAAGCCGTCGTGATCGGTGACGGCCAGCGCCTGGAGTCCGAGGCGTTCCGCCTCCTCGACCAGCTCCTCCGGCATCGACGCGCCGTCCAGGAAGCTGTACGAGCTGTGGGCGTGGAGTTCGGCATAGGCCACCGACGACGAGCCGCGCGCGATGTCCTCCGCCTGGTAGGCGCCGCGTTTGCGCGACCAGGCCGGACTGTCGCCGCCGTCTCCCGGGAACATCGCGTGGTCGCTGTCGTCGGGACCGAAGGCGGTGCCCGGACGACCGCCGCCGGGCGCCCGACCGGAGAGCACCCGCTCCATCTCCGACCACGTCGGTGGTCCCTGATCCCAGCCCACCCGAACAGTCTATCGAACATAAGTTCGACACGACATTCGGAACCCTTTGATTCCGCAAGGATCATTGCGCTCGGCCGAGGTAAGTGCAACCCTCAGTACCAGATAGATTCCAGCTCCCATCGGGGGGACGAGGACATCCAGCGGGCGACTCGCCCGCTCACATGATGGGATCCCTACATGACCAGCTACTTCATCACCGGAGGCAGCGGATTCATCGGCCGACGCGTCATCGATCGACTTCTGACCGTCGACCCCGGCGCCACCATCCACGCCCTCGTTCGCGAATCCTCACGATCGGCCTTCGACGTCCTGCTCGACGAGCTCGGCGCCACCGGTCGGGTGACCCCGGTCGTCGGGGACCTGACCAGCCCGGGCCTCGGCCTCGACGCGCATGACCTGCCGGAGTTCGACCATGTGGTTCACCTCGCGGCGATCTACGACATGGCCGCCGACGCCGAGTCACAGCGTGCGGCCAACGTCATCGGCACCTCGCGCGCCGCCGACTTCGCCATCGCCCACGACGCACTGTTCCACCACGTGTCCTCGGTCGCCGTCGCCGGCGATCACCGCGGTCGGTTCACCGAGGCCGATTTCGAAGTCGGCCAAGGTTTTCCGACGGCATATCACCGGACCAAGTTCGAGGCGGAGCGGGTCGTCCGCGAACGCGAGGGCCTGCGGTGGCGGGTGTATCGACCCTCGATCGTGGTCGGCGACTCGCGAACCGGCGAGATGGACAAGATCGACGGCCCCTACTACTTCTTCGGTCACCTCGCCACGCTCGGCCACCTGCCGTCGAGGCTGCGATTGCCGATGCCCGATCTCGGCACTCTCAACATGGTGCCCGTCGACTTCGTCGCCGCCGCGATGGTCGCGCTCATAGCCGTCGACCCCGAACGCAGCGGACTGGTGTTCCATCTCGGCGACCGGCGTTCGCTGACCACCACCGAGATGTACAACGCCCTCGCCCCGGCCTTCGGTGCGCCCCGCGGTTTCGACGTCATCCCGCACTCGGTGGTCGAGCCCGCGCTCGCTCTGTCGGCCATGGGACCGGCCCGCGTCGGCCGCAATCTCCTTGCCGCCCAACAAGGTATCCCGTCGGCGGTGCTCGACGCGGTGTCGTTGCCGGTGGACTTCTCCTCCGACGCCACCCTCGCCGTTCTCCACGAGCACGGGATCAGCGTCCCCGACTTCACCGAGTACGCACCCGGCCTGTGGCAGTACTGGTCTGCCCACCTCGACCGCTCCCGCAACCGTCGCCGTGACCCCCGGGGTCCGCTGGTGGGCAAGAACATCCTCATCACCGGCGGGTCGAGCGGTATCGGTAAGGCCACCGCCCGGATGTGTGTCGCCCGCGGCGCCAACGTGATGATCGTGGCCCGGTCTGCCGAGGAACTCGATTCCGCCGCAGACGAATTGAATTCGACGACCAGCAAGAAGGGCATCCCGCCGGGCCGGGCGGTGGCCTACCAGTGCGACATCACCGACGAGGAGTCGGTCAACGCGCTGGTCAAGTCGGTGCTCGCCGAGCACGGTCACGTCGACGTGCTGGTCAACAACGCCGGCCGGTCCATCCGGCGCGCCACCGTGAACTCTGTACAGCGCTCGCACGACTACCACCGGGTCATGGCGGTCAACTACTTCGGCGCGGTCAACCTCGTCCTCGGACTCCTGCCGCACATGGTGGCCCGGCGGTCGGGACATGTGGTCAACGTGACCTCGATCGCGGTGCAGTCCCGCGGACCACGCTTCGGCGCCTACGCGGCGTCGAAGGCGGCGCTGGAGGCGTTCAGCGACGTTACCGGCACCGAGACCGTCTCCGATCACGTCACGTTCTCCAATGTGCGTCTGCCGCTGGTGAAGACGCGCATGATCTCGCCCACCGAGGCCTACGACAACCAGCCCGGCACCTGGGACGCGGACAAGGCCGCGGCCCGCGTCCTGCACGCGATCGTCGACCGGCCCAAACGGGTCAGCTCGGTCGTCGGGACGATCGCCGAGATCGGGCACCGCTTCATCCCCGACCTGACCACCCGCATCCTGCATCAGGAGTACCTGCTGTTCGGTGAGTCGGCGGCCGCGATGGGGCGTGCCCGCCGTTCCGGTGGTCGCGACGCGTGATCGACACCCCGTACCTCGAGGTCGACGTCGACCGCCTGGATCGCAACCTCGCCAGTCTTGCCGGAGCAGCCCGGAGTTTCGGGGTCGACGTGCGACCGCACGCCAAGACCCACAAGTGCGCCGAGATCGCCCGCCTGCAGATCGAGCACGGCGCGGTCGGACTGACCGTGGCGACCATCGGCGAGGCCGAGGCCTTCGCCGACGCCGCGGACGACACCGGATGCACCGACATCTTCATCGCGTACCCGTTGTGGCCGACCGCCGGTCAGGCAGCTCGGCTGCGTGCCCTCGCCGAGCGGGTCACCCTGCGACTGGGAATCGATTCCCTCGCCGGCGCACGACATCTCGCCTCAGCGCTGGGCTCGACGCCGGTACAGGTGCTCGTCGAGGTCGACTCCGGCCAGCACCGCACCGGCGTCACCCCCGAACTGGCCGGCTCGGTCGGCGCGGCAGGCGTCGCGGAGGGACTCGACGTGACCGGCGTGTTCACCTTCCCGGGCCACTCCTATGGTCTCGGGGACACCCGACGCAACGCGGCCGCCCAGGAACTGGCCGCACTGGCGACGGCATCCGACGGGTTGCGCGCCAACGGAATCGAACCACTGGTGCGCAGTGGCGGCTCGACCCCGACGGTCGGCCTGCTCGACGCCGAGCAGGCGAACGTCCTCACCGAGATCCGGCCCGGCGTGTACCCGTTCAACGACGCACAGCAGGTGGAGATCGGTTCGTGCGGCTTCGGCGAGGTCTCGTTGACCGCGGTCGCGACCGTGGTGCGCCGTGACAACCACCGGATCGTCCTCGACGCGGGTAGCAAGATCCTCGGCGCCGACCGCGCCCCCTGGGCCACCGGGTACGGCCGGCTCCTCGATCATCACGACGCCCGCATCGTGATGCTGTCGGAACATCATGCGGTGGTGGAATTCCCGGCCACGGCGTCCGACGAGCGCATCCCCGGTATCGGGAGTTACGTGCGCGTGGTGCCGAATCACGTGTGCAACGCGGTCAACCTCGTCGACGAACTGGTGGCGATCGACGGCTCCGACACCCGCTGGCCGGTCATCGCGCGGGGGCGCAACAGCTGAGGCCCTCACTCGTAGACCCCCTCGACGATCCACTCCCCGCCGCGATAAAAGAGCAGCAGGGCGCGTGAGTCGTCGAGCAGGACCTGCGCACGGGCGGTCAGCTCGGTGGTCCCCGCCGCGGATGCCCGGTCCATGCCGACCGGCCACGGGCCGGCCCACCAGCACAGTCCCCAGCTCGCCTTTCGACCTCTTCCGCCGCCCGACGACTCCGACAGCCGGACGGTCACCGGTTCAGCGGTGAACGCTCCCCGCTCGGTCACCCGCACCGGTTGGCCGAGGGCGTCGAGCACGTTGATCGCCGTCTCCACCAGCACGGTCGGGGTGGGTTGCGGCAGGTGGCCCGGCCACGGCGCGGAGGGGTCGCGGCGCGGTGTCCGCTCGTCGCCGAGGGACACCATCGTGATCCGTTCGGCCGGGCCGCGGCCGCCGCTGAGAACCGGGATGCGCACCGCATCGCCTCCCAGCAGTCCCTGGATGCGGACCAGGGAGCGTCGGGCGCGTTCTTCGACGTCGGGGTCGACCGCCGAGCCACCGGCAAGCGTCTCCGAGAGCTGATAGTGCAGGGAACCGGCCTCGACGACCTCCACCGGTTCCAGCCGCAGGCGCACGATCGGCGAGTCGGGGCGGGTGTCCTTGACCTGGCCTCCCGCCCGTCCGTTCCCCCGCCGGCCACCGGTCAGCCAGCCCTCCAGTTGCCACCGGATGCGGTCCGCGGTGGTCTCCGGGGTCAGTGGCTGCGCACAGTTCCACGTCCGCGAATGTTGCTGTCCGCGTTCGGTGGTCGCCTCGATGGTGAGTCGGGTGCAGGCAACGGCGGCATCGCGCAGGCGTCGGTGGAGCTTCTCGGCGAGGGTACGGCCGATGAACGCCGCGGCATCGATGCGATCGACGGGTGGATCGCAGGTGTGGTCGACGTCCAGTTCGGCCGGCAGGTGGCGACCCGACGGCACGCGACCCGGCAACGCGTTGGCCAGACGGTGCGCGAGCACCGCGTCCCGGGCGAAACGGGTCGCCACGTCGGCGATGTCCATCTCGGCGAATGCGCCGATGGTGCCGATCCCCAGGCGCCGCAACAGGTCCACGAGCTCGGCACGCGACGGGTCGCTCATGCTCGGTTCGAGGGCGAGGTCGGCGATGGGCCGGTCGGCGAGATATGCCCGGTCCCCGCCCGGCTCCACCTGGTGACCGCGCCGCGCGGCGAGCACCGCGGTGAAGATCTCGTCGGCGATGCCGACCTGCGATTCGATGCCGCAGGCCGACACGATGTCGACGAGTTCTTCGGCGAGTGCCTCCATGCCGCCGAAGTAGCGCGCCGCCCGATCACCGGGGATCACCAGCAGCCCCGGACGGAGCACCTCGAGAGTCGGGATCACCTCGGCCACCGCGGCCACCACCGGATCGAACAGCCGGCCGTCACGGACCTCGTCGGCCGTGACGACGGTCATCTCCGGGCAGAGTGCCTGAGCCTGGCGTTTGCGCATGCCGCGTCGGACGCCGACGGACCGGGCGGTCGACGAGCAGGCCACCACCCGATTCGCCGACAGCACCGCCACCGGATGCAGCGGCGGCAGATCGGCCTCGGCGGCCGCCGCCATCGCCGGCCAGTCCGGGCACCAGAGCGCGAGGGTCCGCCTGGTGAGTTCCTGCCGTGTCATCAGTTCGCGACCGCGAGGACCGGACGAGTGCTCGTCGTCGAGACCATCTCCACCGAGCGGTCGACACCCTGGCCCCGCGCCAGGAGATCGACCTCGGTGCTCTGCGTCTGACGGCCGCGCCCCGACGCCGTGACCTGCAGTCTCATCCCGCCGATCCGGCCGTAACCACTGCGCGCGGAGTCGAGGTCGGTGGCGCCGGACAGCAACGGACTGTGCCGGTAGGTGAGCACCCGTGCCTCGATGTTCAGCTGCGCACCCGGCCAGGCGCCACCGGCGACCAGCAGGACCGAAGACTGTTTGCGGACGCGTCCCATCACCACGCGTGCCCGCGACGGGGCGACCGTGTCCGCCGTGCCCGGACCCACCCGGCCGAGCACCACCAGATCCATGCCGTCGAGCAGGACGGCGGCCACCTCCACCGGATCGAGGCCGGGGTCGGGGATGGTGGCTATGCGCGAGAGGTCCGCACCCATCTCCACCGCCGACAACAGGCTCAGCCGGGGCATCCCGACGATCCCGACCTGGCCGCCCGCACGGGTGACCGACGCGATCATCGCGACCAGCAACGAGTTCGCACCGTCGAACCGGGCGACCGTGCCGCGCGGAATTCCGTTGTGCGGCAATATCTCCGACAGCGGTTCCGGAATCGGCAGCACACCGGCGGCCGGATCGCGTGTCTCCACCACAGGCCGGTCGGGGCGTCCCGACATCGCCGCCATGCGTCGGCGGAGTCCGGCCAATTCATCCGTACGGGACGACACATCCATGACACGGGACGACACATCCATGACACTCTCCAGTCGCGTGGTGGTACTCGAGCGAGCCGGGAAGGTGCTGCGCCATCTGGTCATCGAACCGCCGTGGGAATGATCCGAGAGGGTGATCTCGTCCGCCGATCATTCGAACATTGTTTCGATAACCAGAGAGTAGAACCACCCACCGACAAGCGTCAACCGAGCACCATCAGCATCCGCATCACCGCCGTAACACGTTGCACTGGTGCATCTTTCGTCACAAGAGATCCCCGCCGCCCGAGGCGCGCGGAGCCCCCTCTGCTACCTGAGGTGCGAGGAGTCCCCAGGCGCAAGGAGGGTCAGAACAGAGTGAGCGCGTGCTGCAGCTCGGGCGCAGCCACCGACTCCGGCGATCCCGTGTCCGAGCCGGACTGCCGCAGACCACCTGAGCCCGCCAGCCCGTGCTGCTGCACCAAGGGCTGCATCCGCTCACGCAACCACGACGAGTATTCCGGCGTCACGTAGGCACCGCGCCCGTAGAGTCCGCGGTACCTACGAATCAGCGCGGGGTGTTCCTCGGCCAGCCACTCCAGGAACCACGGTTTGGTCGAGGAACGCAGGTGCATGGGGAACGCGGTCACGCCCGAGGCCCCCGCGTCGGCAAGAGCCCCGAGCAGCTCGTCGAGATGGGATTTTGCATCCGTCAGATACGGGATGACCGGTGCGACCATCACGTGTGGCGCGAGGCCGGCATCGGCGAGGTCGCGGATCACCGACAACCTCGCCTGCGGCGACGGCGTGCCGGGTTCGATCTTCTTCTGCAGATCCGGATCGACGATGGCCAGCGAGATGCCGACGCTCACCGGGACCTGGCCCGCCGCCTGTCGCAGCAGCGGCAGATCGCGCCGGATCAGCGTCCCCTTGGTGAGGATCGAGAACGGTGTCCGGGACTCCGCGAGCGCGGAGATCACGCCCGGCATGAGTTTGTACCGCCCCTCGGCGCGCTGATACGGGTCGGTGTTGGTGCCCAGGGCGACGGTCTCCCGTGTCCAGGAGCGGCGTTTGAGCTCCTTGCGCAGTACCGCGGCCACGTTCAGCTTCACGACCACCTGGGAGTCGAAGTCCTTGCCCGCGTCGAGGTCGAGGTACTCGTGCGTCGGCCGGGCGAAACAATAGCGGCACGCGTGAGTGCACCCACGAAAAGTGTTGACGGTGAACTGGAACGGGAGATGAGATGCTTCCGGGACACGATTGAGAGCACTCTTCGCCAGCACCTCGTGGAAGGTGATGCCCTCGAAGTCGGGTGTCCGCACCGACCGCACCAGGCCGGAGCGGCTCAGCCCGGGGAGCGCCCCGTCGTCGGCCTCGACCGCCTGCTCGGACCATCGCATGAGAGCGAGTCGAACACATGTGCGATCGCACTGTCAAGTGCGGTGCCCGGGGACGAGCCCTCGCCGCTATCATCGCCGTATGCCACCGTCCGTCGGAACCCATCATGCCCCAGGTCCCCAGTACCTGGTGGCCGGCCGATACCGCCTGAAGTCGCGGATCGGCGGCGGCGGCATGGGCACGGTGTGGCTGGCCCGCGACCAGCTCCTCGACCGCGAGGTGGCCGTCAAACAGGTCGTCTCCACCGAGGGCCTCACCGAGGATTCCGCCGACAACGTCCGCAAGCGGGCGATGCGCGAGGGTCGCATCGCGGCGAAGCTGTCACATCGCAACGCCATCGCGATGCACGACGTCGCCCTCGACCGCGGCGAGCCGTGGCTGGTGATGGAATACCTGCCGTCGCGCAGTGTCGCCCAGATCCTGCATGCCACAACAACACTCGAACCGAGGGAAGCAGCCCAGATCGGCGCCCAGGTGGCCGATGCGATGGTCGAGGCCCACGCGGCGGGCATCGTGCACCGCGACATCAAGCCGGGCAACATCCTCATCGCCGAGGGCGGTCGCAACGCCGGGCTCGTCAAGATCACCGACTTCGGGATCTCACGGGCGAAGGACGACGTGACCCTCACCCAGACCGGCGTGATCACCGGCACGCCAGCGTATTTCGCCCCCGAGGTGGCCCGCGGCGCGGAGCCGACGGAGGCCTCCGACGTCTACTCGCTGGGCGCCACCATCTACACGATGGTCGAGGGCCAGCCGCCGTTCGGCGTCGACGACAACTCGATCGCCCTGCTGCACAAGGTCGCCCGCGCACGGATCAATCCGATGACCAAGGCCGGCGACCTCGAACCGGTCCTGCTGCGCCTGCTGGAACCGAGCCCGACGAAACGGCCGACGATGGCCGAGGCGCGCGATGCCCTCACCGCGTTCGCGGCTGGTTCGCGCGGTACCAAGGACCAGGTGCTCACCGGCCTCATCACCCGCCCCGGCGCCGGTACGCCGGTGTGGGCGCAACGCAACAGCCGTTCGTCGACGACGGGGCCTCACCGCCCGGTGGCGGGCGCGACGCTGCCGCCCTACGCCCAGACCCTGGCCGGCGACCGCGGCTCACGGGACATCCCGCACACCCGGCAGGAGCACCACTCCCCGACCCTGATGTCGACGCCGCCGTATTCGATGACGTCCCGGTCGTCATCACCCCACCGTCAGCCGATGAACCCCGGCTACGGGGAGCCGACCCGGAACTCCCCGACCTCGAGCACCGCACTCGCGGTGTCGGTGTTCGTGTTCTTCGCGGTGCTGGCGGTGCTCGTGGTACTGGCGATCGCGCTGCTGCGCTAGAGCCACGGAGTTGAATGCGCCGTAGCTCCCGCGTGGCCGATTCCTTCCCGCTTACCGGATAGCGCCCGCGGCAGGGAAATGAACCCGCGGGATCAGCCGATGTGGCGCGTGGCCGCCCAGCGGGTCAGCGCATTACGGTTGGACTGCTGGGTTTTTCGCAACACGTTCGACGCGTGCGTCTCCACGGTCTTGATCGAGATGAAGAGCTCCTCGGCGATCTCCCGGTAGGTGTAACCGCGGGCCAGCAGTCGCAACACCTCGAGTTCACGGCGGGTGAGGGAGTCGAGTTCGGGATCGAGCGGCGGTTCGGGGGCCGACGACTTCCCGGTGAACGAGTCGAGCACGAATCCGGCCAGCCGGGGACTGAACACCGCGTCACCCTCGGCGACCCTGCGCACCGCGTCGGCAAGTTCGGCGCCGTCGATCGTCTTGGTGACATACCCGCGGGCGCCGGCCCGGATCGTCGCGATCACGTCCTCGGCGGCGTCGGAGACGCTCAGGGCGAGGAAGACCGGCGCGTTCTCCGCATCAGCGCCGAGCCTGTCGAGGACGCCCCGCAGTACCGCGACCCCGCCGCCGGCGGGCATGTGGACGTCGAGGAGTACCACATCCGGTGCGGTGGCCACGATCCCGGCGATGGCCTCCGGCACGGTGCCCGCCTCCCCGACCACACGTAGTCCCGACTCGTCGGCCAGTTCCGCCCGCACCCCGGAACGGAACACTGCGTGGTCGTCGACGAGGTACACGGTGTAGGTCGACGCCGGGGCGTCGGTCGTGGTGTCCGTCGGGTTCGGGGTCTGCTCGTGGGTCATCTCACCTTCCGGTCGTCGATCGGTTCGTTCTCTGCCTGCGGTTCTACCGCGGATGGCGCGGCGCCGCCCGACTCCTCGACCACCGACGCACCGTCGACGCGCGGCATCGTGAGCGCGACGTTGGTGCCGCGTCCGGGGTTCGAGGTGATCGCCACGCGGCCGCCCATGCGTTCCATCCGCGCCCGGATCGACCGGCTGATGCCCTGCCGATCCTCGTCGACGACGTCCGGGTCGAAACCGACGCCGCGGTCGCGGACGAACACCTCGACCTGATCCTCGGTCACCTCGCAGTACACGTCGACCGTGCGCTCACCGGAATGCTTGGCCGCGTTGACCAGTGCCTCACGGGTGGCGCCCGCCAGCGCCGACCATCGCTTGGCATCGCGGGCGTCGCTGGGCCGCAGGTCGCCGACGGTGATGATCTCGACGTCCACCCCGTAGGCGTCCTCGACCTCCGCGCCGACGCTGCGCAGCGCCGCGGCGAGCGAACCGCGCTCCTGGGCGGGGTCGCCGAACAGCCATGCGCGCAGCTCGCGTTCCTGGCTGCGGGCGAGGCGCGCGACCTCCTCCGGGCGATGTGCCTTCTTCTGGATGAGAGCGAGGGTCTGCAGCACCGAATCGTGCAGATGCGAGGCGATCTCCTCGCGCTCCGCGTTACGGATGCGTGCGGCACGTTCCTCGTTGAGGGCCCGCCACATCCGCATCCACAGCGGCACGGTCAGGAGTACGACGCCGATCAGGGTCGCCGCCACCGCGAGGATCGTCGAATTGAGCCCGCCGAAGCTGCGATCGCCGGCGAGGACGATCACCACGAGCCCGCCGACCACCAGCAGCACACCGCCGATCAGCCGTGTCCAGGTCAGCAGCGGGGCCCGCGGCGCGCGGTGGGAGGTGTCGAACTCGCGCCACACCAGGCTCGCGCCGATGGCGATGAACACGAACGGAACGAGGTACTCCGCGGGCGTGCCCGACGCGGCGAACCCGACCACCGACATCGCGACCAGCCCGATCACCGCCAGTCCCAGCGACTGCCGGCGTTCGCCCGGGGCGGGCGGAGCGGTGTCCTTGCCGGGCGGGCAGAAGAACCAGAGCAGACCGTAGGCCGCGACCCCGGCCCCGGCCAGTGCGGCGAGCACCACGAACACGATTCGGACGCGGAAGACGTCGACCCCCAGATGGTCTGCTATCCCGCCGGCGACACCGGCGACCACACGGCCGCCGTCCCGTCGTACCAGCCGCGGGGCAGGCTCCACCTCCGTTCCACTCACCCCTCGATGTTCCCACGGGTGACAAATCCGGACATCGGGGTTCACCCCTGTTTCTGTGCCCGTGCTCTCGGGGTGGGAGGGTCGCACCCCGATCGACCCGGGCGGAAATCAGGGGATCACCCGATGTGCGGCGGGCGCTCGGGAGAGCACGATGATCGCCATGGACACCAAGGAGTTCCAGAGTCAGCTCAGGGAGATGTGGGCGACACGTCCCTATCGTCCGGAGAACCGGACCATCGCCGGTGTGTGCAGCGGC
This sequence comes from Gordonia rubripertincta, assembly GCF_038024875.1. Classification (NCBI taxonomy): domain Bacteria; kingdom Bacillati; phylum Actinomycetota; class Actinomycetes; order Mycobacteriales; family Gordoniaceae; genus Gordonia; species Gordonia rubripertincta. The sequence continues at coordinate 3,073,443 of NZ_CP136136.1, read as the reverse complement.
ATCGCGGCCCGCTATCGCGTCGATCCGACGCTCGTGAAGATCGCCTTCGTGGTGTCCGCCTTCTTCGGCGGCAGCGGCCTCATCCTGTACCTGGCGGCGTGGATCGCGTTCCCGGGCCGACAGCGCGCCCACGCCGAGGCCGTTCGCGCCGCCCACTCCGGGGGACACACCGGCCACCGTGGCCACAGCTGGGGCAACCCGCAGTTCATCGTGCTGGCGGTCCTCGCGATCGTCATCGTCACCTCGGTCGGCCCCAACCGCACCTGGGGGTCGGGCGGACTGGTCGGCGCGATCCTCATGCTCGGCGGGTGGTATCTGCTCCACCTGCGCACCCCGACGCCTCCGCCCGGCACCAGCATCGACACCGTCGCCGTCACCGACGTCGTCGTGCCGCCGCCGACGGCCGGACAGTTCGAACGCTGGGTCCCGCGCGCGATGGCCGGCACCGAGACCACCGGTGTTCCGTCCAACACGCCGACCCCGCCGCGCGCACCGTACGTCAACCTGCGGAAGCCCACGGAGGCAACCGCGAACCCCTCGGCGACAGAGGAGACCACCATGCCCAGGAGCGACGTCGACACCACATCGGGCGGGACACAACGCTGGTCTCCCCTGACGACCCCGGTGCCCGCGTCCGACGCCGTCGACACCGCCCCGCCGGCCTGGGACCCCCTGGGAGTGGCCCCGTTCGCGTGGGACCTGCCCGAACCCGCGACACCGGTGAAGTCGGTCGAGCAGCGGCGTCGCCGGTCACCGTTGACGTTGATCGTCCTCGGGCTCGCGGTGATCGTCGGAGCGATCGGGACGGCCCTGCATCAGGCGGGGGTCGACTGGTTCACCGTGCCGCGCATCCTGTCCCTGTGTCTGGCGGTCGTCGGTGTCGGCCTCGTGCTGGCCGCGACACTTCGCCGACGCACCGGCGAGCACAGCACCGGACTGCTGCCCGTCGCCATCCTGCTGGGTGTCGCGACCATCGTGACCACCACGGTCTCCGGTGTCACCCTGCCCACCGGCGGGGCCGGCGACCGGAACTGGAAGCCGCTGAGCGAGAACGACATCCAGCCCGAGTACACCCTCGGGATGGGCGAGATGACCCTCGACCTGCGGGAGGTCGAACTCACCGCCGACCGGCGGGTGGAACTGCGGAACGGGATGGGCGTCATCGAGGTCGCACTGCCCGAGGACATGAACGTCCGCGTCACCTGCGACACCGGCGTCGGCGACATCGACTGTCCCGCCGGACTCGACGGTGGCCGTGACGGCACGGACGGACCCGTCCTGGAGATCGACGCACACACCGGCATGGGAGAGGTTCGGGTCATCCGATGAACGAGCAACGCAACAGCGACCCGAACGTGGCCGACGACCACAACGAATCGACCCACCGCGCACCGGGATTGGGGGTCGTGGGCATCGCGGCGCTGGCCGTCGCGGGCTGGGGCCTCGCCGGCGGTCCGGCGCTCCCCGACGCGGCGAACCTCGGCTGGGCGGCCGTCGGCATCGGACTGCTCATCGGCCTGATCCTCATCATCTCCGGAACCCGGAGCCGGGGATGAGGGACGAGGAGGGGTGAATGCGATCAGGCCGGCGTGATGTCCACGCCGGCCTGATCGTGTTCGGTCATTCCCACTCGATGGTGCCCGGCGGCTTGCTCGTCACGTCGAGGACGACGCGGTTCACGTCGGGGACCTCGTTGGTGATGCGCGTCGAGATGACCTCGAGGACCTCGTAGGGCACGCGGGTCCAGTCGGCGGTCATCGCATCCTCGCTCGAGACGGGACGCAGCACGATCGGATGTCCGTAGGTGCGGCCGTCGCCCTGCACGCCGACGCTGCGGACGTCGGCCAGCAGCACCACCGGGCACTGCCAGATCTGGGCGTCGAGACCGGCGGCGGTCAGCTCCTCGCGGGCGATGAGGTCGGCCTTGCGCAGCATCTCCAGGCGATCGGCGGTCACCTCGCCGACGATGCGGATGGCCAGGCCCGGCCCCGGGAACGGCTGGCGAGCCACGATCTCCTCGGGCAGGCCGAGCTCGCGACCGACGGCGCGGACCTCGTCCTTGAACAGCAGGCGCAGCGGCTCGACGAGGCTGAACTCGAGGTCGTCGGGCAGGCCGCCGACGTTGTGGTGGCTCTTGATGTTCGCGGTGCCGTTGCCGCCGCCGGATTCCACGACGTCGGGGTACAGGGTGCCCTGGACGAGGAAGTCGACCTTCTCCCCCGCCTCGGCCTCCTCGCCGAGGACCTCGCTCACCGCACCCTCGAAGGAGCGGATGAACTCGCGGCCGATGATCTTTCGCTTGGTCTCCGGGTCGCTGACGCCGGACAGTTCCTTCAGGAACACCTCGGCGGCGTCGACGGTGACGAGCTTGGCTCCGGTCGCACCGACGAAGTCGTGCTGGACCTGCTCGCGCTCACCGGCACGGAGCAGTCCGTGGTCGACGAAGACACAGGTGAGGCGGTCGCCGATGGCGCGCTGCACCAGCGCGGCGGCCACCGCGGAGTCGACACCGCCCGACAGACCGCAGATCGCCCGGCCGTCGCCGATCTGATCGGCGACCGCGTCGATGAGGGCGTCGGCGATGTTCGCCGCGGTCCAGGTGGCCTCGAGACCGGCGACCTCGTAGAGGAAGCGGGTGAGGATCTGCTGGCCGTGCGGGGTGTGCAGCACCTCGGGGTGGTACTGGACGCCGGCCATGCGGCGCTTGAGGTTCTCGAACGACGCGACGGGGGCGCCCGGCGTCGAACCGGTGACGATGAAGCCCTCCGGGGCCTGCTGCACCGCATCGTTGTGGCTCATCCACACCGGCTGGGTGTCGGAGAGGCCCTGGTGCAGGATGCCCTCGCCGTTCACCGTCAGGGTGGTGCGGCCGAACTCGCGACCACCGGTGTTGGCGACCTCGCCACCCAGCTTCGCGGCCATCGCCTGGAAGCCGTAGCAGATGCCGAAGACCGGGACGTCCAGGTCGAACACGGCGGGATCGAGTTCGGGGGCGTCCTCGGCGTACACCGACGCCGGTCCGCCCGAGAGGATGATCGCGACCGGGTTCTTCTCCTGGATCTTCGCCAGCGGCGCGTCGTGGGAGATCACCTCGGAGTAGATCCGGGCCTCGCGCACTCTTCGGGCGATCAGCTGCGCGTACTGCGCTCCGAAGTCGACGACGAGTACGGGCCGCGGGCCCTCGAGGAAATCCTCAGCAGAAGAGTCTGTCACCCGGTCGAGTCTAGTGGTCGACCACGACGTGAAATACTTCGACACCGACATGACTGCATATCCCCGCACCTCCGCATGGTCGCTCAGCATCGGCGATCTCACCCAGGCCGCCGTTTTCGCCGCGTTGATCGCCGCGCTCGGCCTGCCCGGGACCATCAACATCGGCACCAGCGGCGTTCCGATCACGTTCCAGACCCTGGGTGTGATCCTGGCGGGAGCCGTGCTGGGGCCCAGTAAGGGCACCCTGGCCGTCGTCATCTTCATGGTGCTGGCCATCGCCGGGCTGCCGATCCTCTCGGGCGGGCGCAGCGGCTTGACCGCGCTGGCCTCCCCGACCGCCGGTTACTTCGTCGGCTTCCTGCCCGCGGTCGTCGTGATCGGCGTGCTCACCGCGGCGATGATGTCCGTCGGCGACAAGCCGCGCTACCGCGTGCTGTGGGGCATCGGGATCAACGCGCTGGGCGGGATGTTCGTCCTCTATCTGTTCGGGGTGATCGGACTGGTCCTGCGCACCGACCTGACGGTGTGGGCGGCGATCACGTCGAACGGTCCGTTCATCGTCGGCGACGTCATCAAGGTCGTCGTCGCCGCGCTGGTCGCCGCGCAGATCCATCGCGGTCGCCCCGGACTGATCGAGCCGCTCCGGCTGTCCCGGCGCACCGCCCCCGGCAGCTGAGCCGCTCCGCGATCGCACCGCCTCGATGATCGAGTTCACGAACGTCTCGCACGCCTACGACGACCGGGTGGTGCTACGCGATGTCTCGTTGAACCTCACCGAGAACCGGATCGGCATCGTCGGTGCCAACGGAAGCGGGAAATCGACCCTCGCCCGGATGATCAACGCGCTCGTCGTACCGGGACAGGGCACGGTGACCGTCGACGGTCTCGACGTCGCGCGCCACAAGCGGGAGGTCCGTCGTCGCGTCGGGTTCATCTTCTCCGACCCCGACCGGCAGATCATCATGCCGACGGTCATCGAGGACATCGAATTGTCGCTGCGTCGCACCGACCTCGACAGGAAGCAGCGTGCGATCCGGGCTCTGGAGGTGCTCGAGCGGTTCGGGCTGGGCGAGCACGCCGACCATCCCGCGCAGCGGCTGTCCGGCGGGCAGAAGCAACTCCTCGCGCTCGCGTCGATCTTCGTGACCGACCCGGCGATCATCGTCGCCGACGAACCGACCACACTCCTCGATCTCCGCAACACCCGCATGCTCACCGATGTCTTCGCCACGCTCGAGGAGCAACTCATCGTCGTCAGTCACGATCTCGACATCCTCGACGGCTTCGACCGCGTCATCGTCATCGACGACGGCCGGGTCGTCGCCGACGACGAGCCCTCGCCCGCGCTCGCCTACTACCGGGCACTGATGTCGTGAACGTCCTCGGCGTCTACCGCCCCGGGAACACTCTCCTGCACCGACTCCCGCCGGGGATCAAGTTCGTCGCGATGGCCGTGGCGATCCTGGTGATGTCGCTGACCGTGCGAACCCTGCCCACGCTCGGCATTGCGACGCTCGCGGTCTCGGCGATCTTCGCGCTGGCAGGAATCGGTCCCCGTGAGGCCTGGAAGCAGTTGCGGCCCCTGCTCTGGATGTTGTTGTTCATCTTCGTTTTCCAGGTGATCTTCACCGATTGGCGTCGCGCCGTGGTGATCTGCGGCGTGCTGGCGCTGTCGGTCGCGCTCGCCACGGTCGTCACGCTGACGACCCGCACCACCGACATGCTCGATGCAATCGTCCGCGGCCTGAGTCCACTACGCCACGTGGGCGTGCGCACCGACCTCATCGCCGTCGCTCTGGCGCTGACCATCCGTGCGATCCCGCTGATGGTCGAGGTGGTGCGCGAGGTCGACGAGGCCCGCAAGGCCCGCGGGCTCCGACCCGGGCCGCGCATCCTCGTCGCGCCCGTGGTGCTGGCAGCGTTGCGTACCGCCGACGGCTTCGCCGACACCCTCACCGCCCGCGGCCTCGACTAGAACCCGCGATCCGTAGAGAATATGCGCGCCATATCCGCATTCCCTCTACGAAGTCCCGTCATGCAGGCCGATTGACCGGCGTGATCGGGAGGCGCAGCGCCCCGGGAGCGTCCGCCGGGACGACGGGAGCCGCGGGCACGGTGGGGTCGATGCGCCGGTAGCTCTCACCCTGCGATGGACGGCGATCTTCCTCACCCTTGTTGGGCCACAGCGCGATCGCGCGCTCGGCCTGGGCGCAGATCGTCAGCGACGGGTTCACACCGAGGTTCGCCGAGATCGATGCACCGTCGGTGACGTGCAGCGTCGGGTAGTTCCACACACGCTGGTAGGGATCGATGACGCCGTTGGACGGGTCGTCGGAGATGGCACACCCGCCGAGGTAGTGGGCGGTCAGCGGCATGTTGAAGATGTCGCCCCACGTCCCACCGGCGATGCCGCTGTTCATCTTGGCGGCGATCCGGCGGGTTGCCTCGTTGCCCTTGGGGATCCAGGTCGGATTCGGCTCGCCGTGTCCCTGCTTGCTGGTGATGTAGCGCAGCGGCCCCCGCTTGCGCACGAAGGTCGTCAGCGAGTTGTTGTTGTTCTGCATGACGAGCGCGATCACCGTGCGCTCGCTCCACTGCTTCACGACGAGCAGCCGAACCAGGAGGAACGGGTTCTTCGCGACCTGCCGGAGGAACTGACCGAACCGGTTGCGACGCGTGCCACCGTCGGTGAGCAACGTCTGCAGATACGCGATCGCGTTGGAGCCCTTGCCATATCGCACCGGCTCGATGTGGGTGTTCGGCTCCGGGTAGAACGACGAGGTGATGGCGACGCCGCGCGAGTAGTCGTTCTCCGGATCGATCCGCGAACCCATCGCGCCCAGGATGGACTCCGAATTCGTGCGCGTCAGTTGTCCCATCGCATCCGAGATCTGCGGCAGCGTCGAATACTTCGCGTGGTGCAGCAGACGCTGGGTGTTGAACGTGCCGGCGGCGAGGATCACCTGGCGGGCGGTGAAGGTGCGCTTGCGTTGTCCCAGCGGCCCCCACGACGACGAGTGGTGCGTCCCGACCTCCCACGAGCCGTCGGCGCGCTGGACGAGCGAGTCGACCGTCGTGCGGTCGATGATGGTGGCGCCGTTGCGTTCTGCCAGTCCGAGGTAGTTCTTCAGCAGCGTGTTCTTGGCGCCGACGCGGCAGCCGGTCATGCAGGCACCGCACTCGGTGCAGGCGGTGCGATCGGGTCCGGCGCCACCGAAGTACGGGTCGGGCACCGTCTCGCCGGGTGCGCCGGCGAGGCCGGTCTTCGCGCCGAAGAACACGCCGACGGGCGTGGGGGTCACGGTGTGACCGACGCCCATCTCCTCCGCCACCTCGGCGACGATCCGGTCCGAGGAGGTGATGGTCGGGTTCTCGACCACGCCGAGCATCCGCCGCGCCTGGTCGTAGTACGGCGTGAGCTCGTCCTCCCAGTCGGTGATGTGGTTCCACTGGGGATCGGTGAAGAACGGCGTCGGCGGCTTGTACAGCGTGTTCGCGTAGTTCAGCGAACCGCCGCCCACACCCGCACCGGCCAGGATCATCACGTCCTTGAGGGCGTGGATGCGCTGGATTCCGTACAGGCCCAGCTTCGGCGCCCACAGCCAGCGGTTGAGACGCCAACTGGTCTTCGCGAACTCGTCGTCGGAGAAGCGGCGACCCGCCTCGATGACGCCGACGCGGTAGCCCTTCTCCACCAGGCGCAATGCGCTCACGCTGCCGCCGAAACCGGAGCCGACGATGAGGACGTCGAAATCCGGAGTGTTGTCGGATCGCTTCTTCACACCCATGCGGACCATGCTAATGGTTGTTGTCACATGGGATGACCCAGGTCACCCTAACTACGCGTGGACGGACAGCCCCACTCGCTGGAACTCCTTGAGGTCGCAGTACCCGGCCTTGGCCATCGCGCGGCGCAGGGCGCCCACGAGGTTGAGCTCGCCGAACGGGTCGTCGGACGGACCGTTCAGGACGCGCTCGAGGCTGGGACGGTCGGCGTTGCCGGCCACCTGGAGCAGTGCGCCCCGCGGGGTGTCGGGGTGGGCGGCGGCCGACGGCCAGTACCAGCCACCACCGGGCGCCGACGCGGAGGCGGCGAGCGGCGTGCCGAGCACGGCGGCGTCGGCACCGCAGGCGATGGCCTTGATCAGGTCGCCCGAGTTGTGGATGTCGCCGTCGGCGATGACGTGGACGTAGCGTCCGCCGGTCTCGTCGAGGTAGTCGCGGCGGGCGGCAGCCGCGTCGGCGATGGCGGTGGCCATCGGCACGCCGATGCCCAGCACCTCACCGGTGGTGGTCGCACCCGCAGCCGAGCCGTAGCCGACGATCACGCCGGCCGCACCGGTACGCATCAGGTGCAGTGCGGTGCGGTGGTCGTGCACGCCGCCGGCGATCACCGGGATGTCGAGATCGGCGATGAAGGTCTTCAGGTTCAGCGGCTCGCGGGCACCCTCGCCGTCGACCTGGGCGACGTGCTCGGCCGAGATGATCGTGCCGTGCACGACGAGCAGCTCGACACCGGCCTTGAGCAGTGCCGGGGTCAGCTCAGGTGCGTGCTGTGGGCTGACCCGGACCGCGGTGGTGACACCCGCGTCGCGTACCTGCGCCACGGCCTCGGCGAGGAGTCCGCTGTCGAGGGGTGCGGCGTGCAGCTTCTGCAGATGACGCACTGCGGCATAGGGATCGGGATCGCCGGCGGCGATGGCGGCCAGCTCCTCGAGCTTGGCGTCGACGTCGCGATGCCGGGCCCACAGTCCCTCGCCGTTGATCACGCCGAGAGCACCGAGCTTGCCCAACTCGATGGCCACCGACGGCGACACCAGCGCGTCGGTCGGGTGGCTCAGGATCGGCGACTCGAACCGGTAGGCATCGATCTGCCACGCGGTGGAGACGTCCTTGGAGGAACGGGTCCGACGGGACGGGACGATGCTGATGTCGTCCAGTTCGTAGGTCCGTCGGGCCGTCCGGCCCATGCCGATTTCGACGAGGTCACGCACCAGTGCGCCTTTCTGGGGAGTTCAGCTCTGGGAGTTCAGCTGCACAACGACCCTACGACGTCCCCGGTCCGGGCAGACCGGCGGGAACGACCGCGGGGATGTCAGCGGGAATAGTAGTTGGGCGCCTCGGCGGTGAGGGTGATGTCGTGCGGATGCGATTCCTTGAGCCCGGCCGCGGTGATCTGGACGAAGCGCGCGGACTGGAGGTCCGTGATCGACGACGAACCGGTGTAACCCATCGCCGCGCGCAGGCCCCCCACCAGCTGGTGAATCACCTGGGACAGCGGACCGCGGAACGGCACCCGTCCCTCGATGCCCTCGGGGACCAGCTTCTCCTCCTTGAGGACGTCGTCCTGGAAGTAGCGGTCCTTGGAGTACGACTTGGCCTGGCCGCGTCCCTGCATCGCGCCGAGCGAACCCATGCCGCGGTAGCTCTTGAACTGTTTGCCGTTGACCAGCACCAGCTCACCGGGCGCCTCGGCGGTGCCGGCGAGCAATGAGCCGAGCATCGCGGTCGATGCGCCGGCCGCGAGGGCCTTGGCGATGTCGCCCGAGTACTGCAGACCGCCGTCGGCAATCACCGGGATGTCGGCCTTCTGGCAGACGGCGACGGCCTCGAGGATCGCGGTGATCTGCGGTGCGCCGACACCGGCCACGACGCGGGTGGTGCAGATGGAGCCCGGTCCGACGCCGACCTTCACGGCATCGGCACCGGCGTCGATGAGGGCCTGTGCGGCCTCACGGGTGGCGACGTTGCCGCCGACGACGTCGACGCGGTCGCCGACCTCGGCCTTCAGCTTGGCGACCATGTCGAGCACCAGGCGATTGTGCGCATGGGCGGTGTCGACGATGATCACGTCGACACCGGCATCGGTCAGCGCCATCGCGCGGTCCCACTGGGGTCCGCCGGTGCCCACGGCCGCGCCAACGAGCAGACGGCCGTCGGAGTCCTTGGTGGCGTTCGGGTGCTGTTCGGTCTTGACGAAGTCCTTGACGGTGATCAGACCGGTGAGGCGACCGTTGCCGTCGACGATCGGCAGCTTCTCGATCTTGTTGCGACGCAGCAGCCCGAGGGCGGCCTCGGCGGAGACCCCCTCCTGCGCGGTGATGAGCGGCGCCTTGGTCATGACCTCGGCGACCGGACGGTTCTGGTCGACCTCGAAGCGCATGTCGCGGTTCGTGATGATGCCGATCAGCTCGTCCTTTTCGTCCACGACCGGCAGGCCGGAGATGCGGTAACGCGCGCACATCGCGTCGACCTCGGCGAGGGTGTGGGTCGGCGAACAGGTGACCGGGTCGGTCACCATGCCGGCCTCGGACCGCTTGACGGTCTCGACCTGGGCCGCCTGCGCCTCGATGGAGAGGTTGCGGTGCAGCACGCCCATACCGCCGGCGCGCGCCATCGCGATGGCCATGCGAGACTCGGTGACGGTGTCCATCGCCGAACTCACCAGCGGCACGCGCAGGGTCACGTTCTTGGTCACCCGCGAGGAGGTGTCGACCTCACTGGGGATCACGTCCGAGGCCGAGGGCAGCAACAGGACGTCGTCGAAGGTCAGGCCGAGCATTGCGACCTTGCCGGGATCGTCTCCACCGGTACGAACATGCGTCATCGGTCCATCGTATCGACTCACCTGATGCGGCGATCGTCACACGTGCACTACGGAGCCGATGCGGTATCCGGGAGCCGTGTTCCCGCCTCCCCGCACCCGCCGTATATCGCCCGAATACCTTCGGAGGCCTGCGGCGTAACAGCCCGGGAATCCGCTACGGTGGTGGTGTGCGTGACCACCTGCCACCCGGCCTCCCGCCGGATCCGTTCGCCGACGACCCGAGCGACCCCGCTTCCGCATTGGACAGCGTCGAGCCCGGCATCCCGTTGGACGAGAACGAGCGGCTGGCGGTCGAGGAAGACCTGGCCGACCTCGCCGTCTACGAGGCACTGCTCGCCCACCGCGGCGTCCGGGGCCTCGTCGTCGTCTGCGACGACTGCCACGAGGACCACTACCACGACTGGGACATGCTCCGCGCGAACCTGATCCAGCTCCTCATCGACGGCACCGTACGTCCGCATGAGCCAGCCGTCGACCCGCGCCCCGACGCCTACGTCACGTGGGACTACTGCCGCGGCTACGCCGACGCCCGCAACCACTACGACGAGGGCCGCTGACCGACCCTCGGGTTCGCTCACCGACACCACTCACTCACACGACTGCGCCCGTACCGATCCGGTACGGGCGCAGTCGTCTGTGGAGTTGGGCGGTCTAGCGCGGCTGACCCTCCGACGCGTCGACGCCAGGCGGCGGCGTCCACGGGAACGCCGGGAAGTCGGCCGGGGTCCGCGTCATCGACGAACTCGTCGATGGCACCTCCTCGGTCGGCTCGCTGGGCGGGCTCGACGGCACGGGCTGCTCGCTCGGACCGGGCTCCTCGACCGGGCCGGGCACCTCGGTCGTGGGCGTGGTGGTCACAGAGATGTCGGAGGGCGACGGCCGCCCCGACCGGTTGCGTACGTCCGGCTCGGAGACGGGTGCACCCGACTCGGTCACCCCGGGTACCGACGGACCGGTGGTCGTCGTCGCGTCCGCGGTCGGCGGCAGGCCGGCTCCGGCGCGAAGCCGGTTCATCCAGTTCGACATCTCCTCACGGGTGTCCTTGTCGCGCATCGGCCCCATGCTGCCCTGGGCCTTCGCGATGAAGCTCGCCGCCGCAGCGGTGTCGCCGGCCGCGATCGCCGCCTCGGCACGTTCGAGATTCGCGCGCACATCGTGGGCCGCCTGCGTCTCCGACGCCGCCTCGGCGAACACGACCTGCTTGACGCCCCACAGCGGGTCACCCGGCTGCGAGCCCTCGGACAGGACGGTCAGGCCGGCCGCCGCCACGATGACGATCGCCGCCGCACCGGACACGACGCGCAGGTGACGGACCATGCGCCGGCCACGGCTCGCGCGTTCGGTGCTCGCGATCGCCCGCTCGACGTCGTCGACGGAGACCAGTTCCGGCGTCGGGGTCGATACGACCTCGTTGCGCCAGCCCGAGAGAAGTTCTGCGAGTTCGTATTCCGCGCTGTCACGCGTGGGGACGGGGGCGTCGTGGGAGAGCGCCTCGAGGAAGTTCTCGTCGAAGCCGACCTCGGAGAGGTCCAGGGACTCCCCGCCGACGCCCAGTCCGGCGTCGAGGTCGTCGCGGGCGGACGCGGGTCCACCGGTGGACGGGCCACTCGGACCGGGTCCCCGACCATGGGCCGGCGGCCGGCCGGGACGGCCGATCTGCTCACGCCCGTGGACGGAGCGACGATGGCGCCAGTCAGATTCTCCGCTCATCGTGACCTCCTGTCCGTTTCAACTCGTCCTTCAACTTCGCCAACGCCCGGTGCTGGGCGACTCGAACCGCACCTGCGGTGCTTCCGATCATCTGGGCCGTCTCCTCGGCCGACATGCCGACGACCAGCCGGAGTACCAGCACCTCGCGCTGCTTCTCCGGAAGTATGTCGAGCAGGGCGCGCATCCGCCTGCTGCCGTCGGCGTCGAGGGCGAACTGCTCCGGTCCGCCGGTGACGTGACCGACCTCGGGCACGTCCTCCACCGGATCGGACTTGACCCGCATGGCGTCGGCGACCTTGTGTGAGGTGATGCCATAGACGAAGGCCATGAACGGCTTGCCCTGGTCCCGATAACGGGGCAGCGCGGTCATCACCGCCATCAAAGCCTCCTGCGCGATGTCGTCTGCGGAGAACAGGTGACGTTCTCCGATTCCGATTCGCCCTCGGCAATAGCGCAGGATCGGTTCCTGCACGCTTTCGAGGACTGATGTGAGAGCTGCACGATCGCCCTGGCCCGCGGCCCGGACGGCGTCGTCCAACTCACCACCTGTCAGCTTCATCGCGCGTAGGAATCCCCGTGTTACAGATCGGTTGACCGTTTGTGAGCCGGTCCTGTTACGGGCCCCGACACCCCTGAACGTCACGTCAACGCCGAGGCAGACCCTCAAACACCTTAGCCATCAGCCCTCGGGCTTCAGCGCCATGCCCTTGCCGATCAGCGTGGCGCGAAGGTCCCGGTACCTCTTCTCCTCCGAGGCCGACGCCGCACCGATGCCGGTCAGCAGGCTCAGCGCCGCCCACTCCAGGGGCAGCAGACCGCGTTCACCTGCGCCGACGATGACATCGCGGGCCCGCGCGGCCGAGGCCTCGACCTCCCCCACACCGGCGAGGGCCGCCGCACGGACGAGAGAGGTCTTCACGCGGTGCCGCGCCGGTACGTCGGAGATACCCGACAGATGCCGGACGAGCTCGTCGCCGGCCTCCGCGTGCGACAGCCCCGCTGCCACGTCTCCGGAATAGAGCCCGAGTTCGGCGCTGACCCACTCCCAGCGCAGCCGGCACCGTGCGTGTGTGAGCCAATCCATCTCGTCTGCCGAGGCCTGCTCTCCCGAGGCATCGCAGAACAGCGTCCGCGCCCGGTCGAGCAGTCGCGCCGACGCTCCGAAACGAAAGAGGCCGAGGTTGTCCGCCGCCAGACCGATGAGCGCGTCGGCGCGTGCCGCCCGTACCCGGTCGGCGGCTGCCCCGATGCTTCGTGCCGCATCGACCGCCGCGACGGTTGCGTACGCGAGGCCGTCGAGTTCCTGCGCAAGGTCGTGGCGTCCACCCTGCCGCAGTAAAGAGGCCGTCGTGCTGCGGCACAGTGACAGCAGCGCCGCTGCCGCGGGGTCACGCGGCATCGGTCCGTGCACGGACGTCACGTCCGCACCCAATCGCTCCAGTTGGGTGAGCGCCGCGGCGTACTCACCGCGGCCCCCCGCCTCGACGGCGGCCTCCCAACGCAGTTCAGAGGCCATGTCCGGGCCTTGGGAAGTGGTCTTGATCACTGGTTCTCTTTTGGTTTGCATGAATTTAACGAACGATTCCCAACGTTAATCCTGAGACCAGATCACCGGCGGATGATAGAAAGATTTCCCCGGTGTTAACCGTTGACATGGCCGTCGTTTGCCGAACGCCGCACACGCACCCTCCCGGCGAATGACACACTGCCCGATACTCGCAGGTCATCGACCACTCCTTTCGTCCGGTCAGAGGGCATGCGGGCCGCTGGGAGGCACTGTGCTAACGACTTCCGGCCGTCTAACCCGCCGTTAACATTTCCGAGACTTTCACGCGGTGGATGACCGATTTCGACGGTATTGACTGCATTTCTCAGGCCCGCTTAATGTGAGCGACAGCGTTGCAGGAAGTCGACGTTTCTCCACCGAGCACCTCGGTGCGGCCCTAGACAAGGAGCAGCTGCCATGCCTCAGCCCAACCATCTCCCCGGCCCCAACGCAGACATCTGGGACTGGCAGATGTCCGGCCTCTGCCGCGGCGTCGACTCTGCGATGTTCTTCCATCCTGACGGTGAACGCGGCCGTGCGCGCGCCCAGCGTGAGCGTCGCGCCAAGGAGATGTGCCACCAATGCCCCGTCATCGCCCAGTGCCGCGAGCACGCACTCGCCGTGGCCGAGCCCTACGGAATCTGGGGCGGGCTCTCCGAGTCCGAGCGCAGCATGCTGATGAAGCGCGGTGTCGGCCGCCGGATGGCGAGCTGAGCAGTCCGTAGCCGCCGGCGGAGAGGGACCCGCCGACGATCAGGGCCACCGCGTCACCACCGCGAACGACACGGGAGCCGGGCATCCGCAGAGGATGCCCGGCTCCCGTGTTGTGTACTACCGGTGCGATGCGCTCAGATCAGTGGGCGTGACCGTGTCCGGCGTGGCCGGCCGGCTCCTCCGCGGGCTGATCGGTGATCGCGGTCTCGGTGGTGAGCACCATGCGGGCGACCGACGCGGCGTTGACGACCGCGGAACGGGTCACCTTCACCGGGTCGATGATGCCCTCGCCGACGAGGTCACCGTAGGTGAGGCTCGCAGCGTTGAAGCCCTCGTTCTTGCCGAGGTCGGTGACCTTGGAGACCACGACTGCCCCGTCGAGACCGGCGTTGGAGGCGATCCAGAACAGCGGCGCCTTGGCAGCGTCCCGGACCACGCGGACGCCCAGCGCCTCGTCGTCGGTCAGCGAGGCGGCGAGCTCGTCGAGCACCTTCGATGCCTGGACGATGGCCGAACCACCGCCGGGGATGATGCCTTCCTCGACCGCGGCCTTGGCTGCGGCGACGGCGTCCTCGACGCGGTGCTTGCGCTCCTTGAGCGAGGTCTCGGTGGCCGCACCGACTCGGATGACGGCCACGCCGCCGGCCAGCTTGGCCAGACGCTCGGCGAGCTTCTCCTTGTCCCAGTCGGAGTCCGACGCCTCGATCTCGCGACGCAGCTGCGCGGCGCGACCGGCGATGGCCTCCTTGGTGCCCGCGCCCTCGACGATCGTGGTGGCGTCCTTGGTGACGACGACACGACGCGCCGAACCGAGGACCTCGAGGCCCACAGTCGACAGGGTGAGGCCTACGTCCGAGGTGACCACGGTGCCGCCGGTGACGACCGCCAGGTCCTCCATGAAGGCCTTGCGACGGTCACCGAAGAACGGCGACTTCACCGCGACGGCGCGGATGGTCTTGCGGATCGAGTTCACCACGAGGGTCGACAGCGGCTCGCCCTCGACGTCCTCGGCGACGATCAGCAGCGACTTGCCCGCCTCGACGACCTTCTCCAGCAGCGGCAGGAACTCCGGCAGCGAGCTGATCTTGTCGCGGTAGAGCAGCACGAGTGCGTCCTCGAGGACCGCTTCCTGGCTGTCGACATCGGTGACGAAGTACGGCGAGAGGAAACCCTTGTCGAACTGCACGCCCTCGGTGATGTCGAGTTCGGTCTGCAGGCCGGAGCCCTCTTCGACGGTGACGACGCCGTCGGCGCCGACCACGCTCATCGCCTTGCCGACCATCTCGCCGATCTCCTCGTCACGCGAGGAGACGGTGGCGATCTGGGCGATGGACTGTTCACCGGCGACCGGGGTGGCGGCGGCCAGCAGGGCCTCGCTCAGGGCGTCGGCGGCCTTGCTGATGCCCTGGCCGAGTGCGATCGGGTTGGCACCGGCGGCGACGTTGCGCAGCCCGGCCTTGACCATCGCCTGCGCCAGAACGGTTGCGGTGGTGGTGCCGTCGCCGGCGACGTCGTTGGTCTTGGTCGCGACCGACTTCACCAGCTGGGCACCGAGGTTCTCGAAGGGATCCTCGAGGTCGATGTCCCTGGCGATGGTGACGCCGTCGTTGGTGACGCTCGGTCCGCCGAAGGCCTTGGCGAGCACCACGTGTCGGCCACGCGGGCCGAGGGTGACCTTCACGGTGTCGGCGAGCTGATCGATGCCTCGCTCGAGCGCCCGCCGCGCGGTTTCGTTGAATTCAATCTGCTTGGCCATGAATCTCTTTCTTCACGGGAGTCGTCCGGCACAACGCACACCGCCCCGGTACCCCTGCACGGGGAGCCGGGGCGGTGCGTCGAGTCACGAGATGACTCGCGGGGTCTGTGTGGCCCGAGTCCTACTTGCCGATGACGGCGAGGACGTCGCGCGCCGAGAGGATCAGGTACTCCTCGCCGGCGTACTTGATCTCGGTGCCGCCGTACTTGCTGTAGATGACGGTGTCACCTTCCTTGACGTCCACGGGGACGCGGTTGCCCTGCTCGGTGACCCGGCCCTCGCCGACGGCGATGACGGTGCCCTCCTGCGGCTTCTCCTTGGCGGAGTCCGGGATGACCAGGCCCGAGGCGGTGGTCGTCTCGGCCTCGACGGCCTGCACCAGGATCTTGTCCTCAAGCGGCTTGATGTTCACGCTCGCCACGATGTGAGTCCTCAACTTTCGTACTGAGAAAGAATCTGCACGTTCATGGCCCTGGGACAAAACCTCGTCGTCGCGGGTGTCCGAGGCTTCACTCAGCGCCGACTAGCACTCTATACGTGCGAGTGCCAGCACTCAAGGGTGGAGGGTGCAAAATGCCGGAGTTTCGCTCGCGGCGATCGCAGGCTCAGCGGCGTCGACACAGCCGGAGAGGACTCAGAGCTGACTGACGCGCACCGACATCGCCGGGTCGGAGGCCACCGTGAGCGGCGACGGTGCCGCGCCTCCGGCGATCACGTGCGCACCGAGGGTGGCGATCATGACCCCGTTGTCGGTGCAGAGTCGCGGCTTGGGCACGCGCAGCGTGATCCCGGCGGCCGCGCAGCGTTCCTCCGCGAGCGACCGGATCCGCGAGTTGGCGGTGGCCCCGCCGCCGAGGACCAGGGTGTCGACCCCCAGATCGCCGCACGCACGGACCGCCTTCATGGTGAGCACGTCGGCGACGGCCTCCTGAAACGACGCCGCGACGTCGGCCACCGGGACCTCCACCCCGTCGCGCTCACACTTCTCCACATACCGGGCGACCGCGGTCTTGAGACCGCTGAACGAGAAGTCGTTGCGGGCGTCGCGTGGCCCGGTCATCCCGCGGGGGAACGCGATGGCCTTCGGGTCGCCGTCCCGGGCGGCGCGATCGAGGGCCGGGCCGCCGGGGAAACCGAGGTCGAGGAGTCGGGCGACCTTGTCGAAGGCCTCCCCCGCCGCGTCGTCGACCGTGGTGCCGAGTTCGACGATCGGCTCGGCGAGATCGGTGACGTGCAGCAGATGGGTGTGCCCGCCCGACACGAGCAGGGCGACGCACTCGGGCATCGGACCGTGTTCGAGGGTGTCCACCGCGACGTGTCCGCCGAGATGGTTCATCGCGTACAGCGGCACATCCCAGGCGAGTGCGTAGGCCTTGGCCGCGGCGACGCCGACGAGCAGCGCACCGGCGAGCCCGGGTCCGATGGTGACGGCGATGGCGTCCGGTCGGTCGATACCGGCGGCCTCACGGGCGCGACGCATCGTCGGCACGATGGCCTCGAGGTGTGCGCGCGAGGCGATCTCGGGGACGACACCGCCGAAGCGGGCGTGCTCGTCGACGCTCGAGGCGACCTCGTCGGCGAGCAGCGTCGCGAAGCCTGGGGCGTCGCCGTCGGCCGGCGTCCAGCGCACGATCCCGACTCCGGTCTCGTCGCAGGAACTCTCGATGCCCATGACGATCACGCCGGGCCCTCCTCGGGATCGAGCGGCCGTCCCGAACTCGGGACCCGCAACATCGTGTAGGCATCCGCGCCGGACGGCTGATAGTAGTTCCGGCGGATTCCGGCAGTACTGAAGCCGTGCCGGGAGTACAGGGTGATCGCGACGTCGTTGTCGGTGCGCACCTCGAGGAAGACCGGTGCGTCGACGGCGTCGGCCACCGTCAGCATCGCCTCCAGCAGGGCCCTCCCGATACCCCGTCCGCGATGGGCGGGATCGACTGCGATCGTGTGGATCTCGCACTCGTAGGCATCGGGCTGACCGAGCGTGGAGATCCCGGCGTAACCGATGACCTCACCGCCCGCGCGTTCCCGCGCCGCGAAGTAGGTGTTGTAGGGCGCGTTGAGTTCGGCCCGGAACGCCGACGCCGGCCACGGCGAGTCCTCGGCGAACATCTGCTTCTCCAGCGCCGCGCACTTCGGGATGTCGCCGTAGGTCAGCGCGTCGATGATCAATTCCGGTGCCGTCACCGCGCGGCCCCCAGTTTCCGGGACTTCTGCTCAACCGCGTCGGGGCGTCGGAGGTACAGCGGCACAAGGGGTTCGGGAATTTCGCCGGCGACGATCTCGGAGGCGGCCGCCGCGACGAGTCCGCGCGCCGACGGCACGGTGGCCTGCGGCGGCGCACCCGTCCAGCCGACCGATTCCAGGTGGACCGCCGAACCCGACGCCGCGCCGACCTCACCGGCGGTGAAGACCGGGGACAGCTCCTCGGCGACCGTCGCCGGGGCGGTGACCTCGGGTCCGCGCACCCGCGCACCGTCGCGGTACAACGCCCAGTACACCTCTCGGCGACGGGCGTCGGTGACGACGAGGACGTCGGGGCGCTCGGCGGGCGGGGTCGTGTCGAGAGCGAGGGCGTCCAGCGAACACACACCGTGGGCCGGGATGCCGAGTGCGTCGGCGAAGGCCGCACCGGTGGCCATACCGACGCGCAGTCCGGTGAACGGCCCGGGGCCGCATCCGACGACCACCGCGGCCAACGCGTCACGGGAGATCCCGGACTCGGTAAGGCATTCCGCGATCAGGGTGGTGAGCAGTTCCGCGTGCCGGCGGTGGTCGGTGACCACGCGTTCGGCCAGCACCCGCACCTCGCCGGCCGTCCCACCGGTCAACTCGACGACCCCGGTGACCACCGAGTCGGTCGCGGTGTCGATCGCCAGCACCGTCCGCGCCGCGTCGGGGCCCCGTTCACCGGAACTCATTCTTCACCCCACCCACTCCCATTCCACATGTCGCACATCGGTGTCCACGTCGCGGCGCAACCGCACCACGAGGTAGCGCTGCGCCAGCCGCTCGGCCACACCTTCACCCCATTCGACCACGACGACCGCGTCGGTCAGCTCGGTGTCCAGGTCGAGGGCGTCGAGTTCGTCGAGACCGCCGCGCGCCAGGCCACCTTCCCCGTCGCCGGCCAGCCCGAGCCGGTAGGCATCGACGTGGACCATCGCCGGACCGCCGGGACGGCCCGGCCGGTGCTCACGCGCGATGATGAAGGTCGGCGACGTGACCCGGCCCTCGATTCCCAGACCGGCGCCGATCCCGCGCGCCAGGGCGGTCTTGCCCGCACCGAGCGGACCGTCGAGGATCACCAGGTCGCCCGGGGACAACACGGTCGCGAGTTCGACACCGAACGCCTCGGTGTCGGCGACCTCCGGCAATTCGCGGGTCCCGGTGCGGTCGGTGACCGGCGTCGGGCGCATTCCGTCTGGGGTGCGGTCTGTCGGAACTCATGCCTTCGCCCGCCTCTTCCACCAGCGTCGACGAGGGGCCGGAAGGGCGACCCGGGCGCGGTCCACCAGATCGACGATCGCGTCGCTGACCAATCGGGGTTCCTCCATCTGGACCATGTGGCCGGCCCCCTTGACCACCACGAGACGGGAATCCGGTCCGAGCTGGGCGAACATGCGCACCGAGTTCGGCAGGGGTGTCAGCCGGTCCTTGTCGCCGCACACGACGGTCGTGGGCACCTGCGCCAGTACCGGCAGTGCCGTCGACTCGTCGTGGATCTCCAGTGCGTGCAGGAAGTTCACGATGGTCTCGATCGGCGTGGACTGGATCATCTTCTCCACGGCGCTGCCGAGTGCCGGACTGAAGAACGCCGGCCCGAAACTGGCCGCGACGAGCACAGGTTCGAGCGCCTGGCGGGTCAATCCGCGGCCGGCCTGGACCAGTCGCGGCGCGCGCCGGACGCTCAGTCGGAAGGCGTCGACCACCGGGTTGCCCAGTCCCTCACCGAGTCCCGCCTCGGTGAGGCCGCGCGATGCGGTCGCGACGAGGCCCACACCGGCGACGGGCCCGGTGGACGAGAACAGTGCCGGATGCCGGCGCGCCAGACCCATCACCGTCATGCCACCCATCGAATGGCCAACGACCACAACGGGTCCGCTGGTGACCGTCGACCGGATCACCGCCGCGGCGTCGTCCGCGAGCTGCGCGATCGTGCAGGTCTCCACCGGCGCGGGATCGCTCTCGCCGTGGCCGCGGTGATCGTAGAAGACGAAGCGGTAGTTGCGGTCGGCCCACTCGGTTGCCAATTGTTCCCGCTGGAAGTGCCAGCTCGCGAGCCCGAGGCTGAAGCCGTGGACGAAGACGATGGTGAGCTCGGGGGGCTTACCGTGGCGGACGTCACCGAGATCGACGGTCCGGACCGCGAGTTCGAGACCGTCGTCGGTGGTCACGGTCCGCGCCTGATCCTCGTACATCGTCGAGAGGTCGATGTCGGCGTGCGGGTCGGCCTTGCCGACGACGCTCTTGCGCGCGATGTTGCGCGCGGCGCCGATCGCCGCCATACCGCCGAGTGCCGCGACACCTGCCAGCCCGGCGAGCAGCCCGGCGCGTTCGGAATCGTCCACCACGCTCACCCCGCTCACTCGTCGGCCACCGCGTCACCGCCGGCCGCGTCCGCGTTCAGGTATCGCCGAACCGCGCGGTTGCCCACCTGGGAGATGATCTCGTAGTCGATGGTGCCGATGGCGTCGGCCCAGTCCTTGGCTGTGATGCCGCCGTGGGCGCCGGTCCCGAAGAGTTCGACCTCGTCGCCCTCCCGGACGCCGGCCCCGTCGGGTCCGAGGTCGATGACGAACTGGTCCATGCAGATACGACCGATGCCGTCGAACAGACGCTCTCCGATACGGACCCGGATGCGGCCCGACAGCAGGCGCGGCACGCCGTCGGCGTAGCCCGCGGGCACCACCGCGACGACGGTGTCGCACGGTGCGATCCAGGTGTGACTGTAGGAGACACCCTGTCCCGCGGCGACCTTCTTGACCAGGGCGACCGGAGCCGACAGCGTCATCGCCGGGATGAGCCCGAAGTCGCCGAGCTCGGGGACCGGACTCCGACCGTAGATCGCGATCCCGGGCCGGACCATGTCACGCGCCAGGTCCGGACGAGTCAGCGCCGCAGGCGAATTCGCAATGTGCATGATCTCGGGCGCCGCGCCGAGACGTTCGAGGTCGGCGGCCGCGGCGTCGAGCCGGACGGCCTGTTCGCTGTTGAGCGGATGGTCGGGTTCGTCACCGCGGGCGAGGTGACACATCACCGCGCGGACGACGACCGCGCCCTCGGCGTGCGCCTTCGCGATCCTCTCGGCGAAGTCGTCCCATTCGTCGGCGGCGACGCCGCTCCGGTTGAGCCCGGTGTCGACCTTGGCCGTGACGCTCGCCGCGATGCCGGTCGCGCGGGCGGCGTCGACCACGGCGTCGAGTTGTCGTGACGAGGACAGCGCGACCTCGATGTGGTCGGTGATCGCTCCTTCGAAGTCCGCGCCCGGGGCGTGCAGCCAGGCGGTGATCGGGGCGTCGACTCCGGCGGCACGCAGTGCGCGGGCCTCGGTGATGTGCGCGACGCCCAACTCGGCGGCGCCCGCGGCCAGCGCGGCCTTCGCGACCGGCACGGCGCCGTGGCCGTAGGCGTCGGCCTTCACGACGGCCATCACGGCAGCGTTCGAGGCGGTACGCAGGACGTCGAGGTTGTGCGCGATGGCGCCGAGGTCGACGGTCGCGGTCAGGGCAGCGGAAGTCATCGTCGACCATTCTCCCAGATCGCCACCACTGATTTGCGCGCGGCGACCCGGGGAGCGCCGTGACCAGCGGTTTCACCGGGACGTTTATGAGTAATCACACCGATGCGGCGGGACCTGGGACCCGGTTTGCTGGACGACACATGCAGCTCACCTCCCCAGAAAGCGACCATGTACGCCACCATGAACCCCGTGCCCGCCCACCCCGACCACCGTTTCCCCGATGACTTCGTCCCCGTGGACCCGGTCGTCTACGGCCCTCCCGCCGGTACCGCCATCCCGGCCCGGCGCACCCCCGGGCTGCGCGAGTCGGTGACCGCATGGGTGGCGAACGGTGTGGCCTGGGTCTCCCTGTTCGCGTCCGCGGTCCTATTCTTCGTCGCGATCCTGGAGGCGCTGGGCGAGAACGACGCGGACGGATGGGTGTTCGCGGCGATGGTCCTGTACGCGGTGGGTGTGGTCGCGACCGTCGGCGCGGTGCTCGGGCTGATCGTCTCGTTCGTGAGGCGTCTCGGGGCCGACGAGCTGCACCGGGCGGGTCCGATCGTCGATCTGGTGCTGCTCACGATCGTCACGCTGATCAGCGTGGCGGGGTGTGCGTCTCCCCTGCTGTTCCTCCTGAGGTGAACTCCCGGATCGCCGGGCGCAACGCCGCGAGCAGCGTGGACGCACCGATCGGGGCTCCCCGGCTCGCCAGCAGTGCGGCGTGGGCGTGGACGCGGGCCGCCCAGGCCCCCGCCTCCTGCGGCGACCTGCCGGCGGCGAGCAGCGATCCCGCAATCCCGGCCAGCACGTCACCGGCACCGGCGGTCGCCGCCCACGACGACCCGGCGTCGTTGCCGACGACCCTTCCCGACGGATCGGCGACCAGCGTGATCCGGCCCTTCAGGAGAACCGTGACACGCCATTGAGCGGCGAGGTCGGCGACCGCGGACACCCGATCGGCCCCCACCTCGGCACCGGTCAACCGCGCGAACTCACCGGCATGCGGGGTCAGGAGCGTCGGTGCCGCGCGACCGGCGACGAGTCCGGGTTCGTTCGAGACGATGGTGAGCGCGTCGGCGTCGACGAGCACCGGCAGATCGGAGTCGAGGACGGTACGCAGCAGCGCCGTCGCGGCCGCGTCGGTGCCCATGCCGGGGCCGACCACCCAGGCCTGGACCCGGCCGGCGTCGGCGAGGTCCGGCGCGGCGACCACCTCGGGGAAGTGCGACACCACCTCGGCGTGCGCCGAACCGACGTACCGCGTCATACCGGAGGTCGCCGCGACCGCGGCCCCGGAGGCCAGGATCGCCGCGCCCGGGTAGCGATGTGATCCGGCGATGACCCCGACCACACCCTGGGTGTACTTGTCGTCCGCGGGACCCGGTACGGGCCAGTCGATCTCGGCATTGGCGTACGAGATGAGTTGCCGCGCATCAGGTTCGACGGGATCACCGATGCCGATGTCGACGACGATCACCCGGCCGCACCGCGGTGCCGCCAGAAGGTGTGCGCGACGCGGGAAGCCGAAGGTGACGGTGACATCGGCACGGACCGACGGCGTGTGCACCTCACCGGTGTCGGCATCGACGCCGGACGGCAGATCGACTGCGACGACTATGGTTTCGGCATCGATACGGTCGAAGACGGCCGCCGCCGCGGGGCGCAACGGCCCCCTGCCGCCGATTCCCACGACCCCGTCGATGACGGCGTCGAGCCCGGCGGGCAACGCATCGCCGACACGACCGCCGGCCGCCCGGAACGCCCGCAGTCCGGCCGGGTGCGCCTTGTCGGGGGCGAGCAGCACCGCATGGGCGGCGACTCCGCGACGGGTGAGTTCGGCGGCGGCGAAGAGGGCGTCACCACCGTTGTCACCGGCACCGACCACGACACCCACCGACCGCCCGTAGCAGCCGCCGATCCGGTTCAGCTCGCCGACGACGGCCTGCGCGACGCCGTGCGCGGCGCGTCGCATCAGCGTCCCGTTGGCGAGCAGATCTCCCGACGCCCGCTCGGCGTCGCGGACTTCGTCGGCGGTGAGGTACCGGGTCGGCATGGGGCCGGTCTACTCGACGGTCACCGACTTGGCCAGGTTGCGCGGCTTGTCGACGTCGTAGCCGCGGGCCTGGGCGACGCTGGCGGCGAACACCTGCAGCGGCACCGTGGAGACCAGCGGCTGCAGGAGCGTCGGCGTCTTCGGGATCGGGATGAACTCGTCGGCGACCGCGCGGGCGGCGGCGTCGTCGGCTTCGGCGATCACGATGGTGCGCGCACCGCGGGCCTGGATCTCGCGGATGTTGCTGACCATCTTCGAGTGCAGCACCGCGCGGCCTTCCGGGGACGGCATCACGGTGATGACCGGCAGGCCGTCCTCGATGAGGGCGATGGGGCCGTGCTTGAGCTCGCCGGCGGCGAAGCCCTCGGCGTGCATGTAGGCGAGTTCCTTGAGCTTCAGTGCACCTTCGAGCGCCACCGGGTAGCCGACGTGGCGACCGATGAACAGCACCGTGTTGTGGTGGGACAGCGAGCGGGCGAGGTCGCGGACCGGCTCCATGGTCCCGAGGACCTCGGCGACCGAATCGGCCATGGCCTCGATGGCGGCGAACTCGCGGGCGACCTCGTCGGCGTACTTGGTGCCGCGCGCCTGTGCGAGGGCCAAGCCGACCAGGTAGGCCGCGACGATCTGCGCAAGGAAGCACTTGGTCGACGCGACGCCGATCTCCGGACCGGCGTGGGTGTAGAGCACGGCGTCGGATTCGCGCGGGATCTGCGCACCGTTGGTGTTGCAGATGGCCAGCACGCGGGCCTTCTGGTCCTTGGCGTGCCGGACGGCCTCCAGGGTGTCGGCGGTCTCGCCCGACTGGGAGATCGCCACGACCAGCGTCGACCGGTCGAGGACCGGGTCGCGGTAGCGGAACTCGCTGGCCAGCTCGATCTCGACGGGCAGACGCGTCCAGTGCTCGATCGCGTACTTCGCCAGGAGGCCGGCGTGGTAGGCCGTGCCACAGGCCACGACGAAGACCTTGTCGACGTCGCGCAGGTCGTCGTCGGTCAGCCGCTGCTCGTCGAGCACGATGCGCCCGTTCTGCAGGTGACCGAGCAGGGTGTCGGCGATCGCGCGGGGCTGCTCGGCGATCTCCTTCAGCATGAAGAAGTCGTAACCGCCCTTCTCGGCCGCGGCGAGATCCCAGTCGATGTGGAAGGGCTTGCCCGCGCGCTCGTTCCGGTCGAAGTCGGTGATCGTGTAGGTGTCGGCGGTGATGACGACGACCTCGTCCTGGCCCAGCTCGACGGCCTCACGGGTGTGCTCGATGAAGGCGGTCACATCGGAACCGACGAACATCTCGCCCTGGCCGACACCCACCACGAGCGGGGTCGACCGGCGGGCGGCGACGATGGTGTCCGGGTGGTCGGCGTGGGTGAACACGAGGGTGAACGCACCCTCGAGCCGGCGCAGGGCCGCGTAGGCGCTCGCGACGAAGTCACCGGCGGTGGGACCGAACGTGTAGTACTTCGAGACCAGGTGGACAGCCGTCTCGGTGTCGGTCTCCGACCCGAATTCGACGCCGTCCTCTTCCAGCTCGGCGCGCAGCTCGGCGTAGTTCTCGATGATGCCGTTGTGGACGACCGCGATCTTGCCGTCGTCGCTGGCATGCGGATGCGCATTGCGGTCGGTGGGCTTCCCGTGCGTGGCCCAGCGCGTATGGCCCATGCCCGTGGTCCCCGACAACGACTCACGGCCGACAGTCGCGATCTGTTTTTCCAGATTCTCCATCCGGAGGGCCTTTTTCTGGATCGCGGTGTTACCGGCGCCGTCGAGGATGGCGACGCCCGCCGAGTCGTACCCGCGGTACTCCATCCGTCGCAAAGCCTCGACGACGATGTCCAGGGCATCGCGCCGCCCCACGTATCCGACGATTCCACACATAGCTAGTCAGCGTACCTGCGTGCGGTGGGACCGATGCGCTCGCGCGCTGCGGAACGACGTGCCGCCGTGCGGGGCGTCACTCCAGGGTCTTGGGGACCACGACGTTCGGTGCCGCGGCGGGTACCGGAGACGCCGCACGACGACGCTTGCGCTCCTTGGCGCCGAGCAGTTTGGCGATGCGGTCCTGCACCTCCGGCGGGTCGTCGAGGTCGACGGCCGGCACCTTGCCGAGAACGGTGTCGGGGTCGGAGAACGCCTGGTACTCGGCGTCCTGCGTGAGCGCGTGCAGCAGGAAACCCGTGGTCAGAGCGCGCACGGCGGTGTGCGTCTTCTTGTCCGCGCCGTTGCTCCCCCACAGCGCACCGATCGTCCGGTGTTCGAGGAGGCCGCGCGACGTCGCGCCGGGCGGGGTGCGCAGAACTGCGCGGTGCTCGTCGTCGGGGGTGTGGTCGGCGCCATACGCCTGCGCGAGCGGGAGTGCGTTGCCGTCGATGGTGTCGAGTTCGCCGA
Organism: Gordonia rubripertincta; assembly: GCF_038024875.1. Classification (NCBI taxonomy): domain Bacteria; kingdom Bacillati; phylum Actinomycetota; class Actinomycetes; order Mycobacteriales; family Gordoniaceae; genus Gordonia; species Gordonia rubripertincta. Next base: position 3,047,737 of record NZ_CP136136.1, on the reverse strand, counting down.
TCGAGGAGACGATGAGACCGGGCGCACGGACGCTGCGCGCAGCGGGTAGGAGCCCGGCGGTGGTCGGCGCCGGGAACAGCGCGGCCACTCCCCGGACCTCCGGCTGCGGCTGACCGTGCAGGACGCCCTCCGCCGCGGCGATGACAGCAGCCGACGCCCCGAATCCGTGACCGGCGAAACCCACCTTGGCCGGGTCGACGGTGATCTCGCCGAAGCCCAGCCGGACCCGGGTCACGATCGCCAACGCCGAACGCAGTTGGGCGGCCATCGCGTCGTCGGAGACCAACACGCCGCGCTGGTCGGCCGGGACCGCGACCACGATGCCCCAGGACGCCAGATGCTTGCACAGGTCGCGGTAGCGACTCGGCGAAGCCAGCCAGCCGTGCCCGAAGGCGATGGCGGGCAGCCTTTCCCCACTCGCCGGGGTGAACACCTCGCCGCGTGTACCGACGATCCCGAGATCGCCGCGCAGGACCCGGTGCGGTCCCCGACGGCCGAGCGCGGCCATCAGCTTCGCGGGCGGCTGCGATGGTTTCGAACGCTTCTTGCCTGGCACAGCAGACAGCCTATGCGTTCGGTGGCGGCAGATGCGGACTGGCGTCGGCCATGTCGGCGGGCAGCATGATGCCGGGCAGCGCATCGGCCGCGTCGGCTTCGTGCTCGAGGTCGGCACGCAACCGTTCGGTCTCGGATTGCGCGGCGGTGCGCCGGTGTTCGGCCATCGCGAGGTCGAGATCCCGCTGAGCAGCGGAGAAACGGTGCGAGGCGTCGGCGACCTCGGCGGTGGCCGAGCGCGCGAGAGCCTCGATCTGGTCGGCGAGGCTCACTGGTCACCGGCCAGGGCCAGGTCACCCGCGGACCGCTCGGGCGTCGCATCGGTGGCGGGACCGGCCGGTGGGGTGCCGCCGTCGCGGGTGTCGGCGACGACGTGGGTCGGGGTCGGGGATCCCCCGCCGGGACCGGACGCCGGCCTCCCCTCGACGGCGCCGGCTGCTTCCATTCCCGGAACAGCGTGCACCACTTCGGGTTTCACGACCGGCCCGCCGCTCAGCCGGAACGGGATGTCTTGCTCCTCCGGTTGTTCCCCGGACTCCCGCGCCGCGCGCACCGTCTCGGTCGGCGCAGTCGGCGGCTCGGCCGGGACCGGTTGCGGACGGACCGACTCGACCGGCTGCGCCCCGGGCGGGGTGACGAAGTCGCTGTCCGGCGGCTCCCCGGTCTCGACGGGATAGGGATCGTCGTCGATCCCGTCGAGGGACCGGTTGAGAATGTCGAGAATGCCGGCGATCCCCCGCAGCGTGGCGTCAACCGAGGTGGTGAACAGCTCGACCCGTGACCGGATGTCCTCGACCGCGACATCGAGCGGAACACGTCCGGTCACCACGGCCTGCGGTAGCTCGGCGGGCGGTGTCCCCGCGGCGCTCGGCGCCGACAACCGGGCGACCGACAGGTAGAAGGTACGGAGCAACCGGTCGATTCCCGATGCGGCCGCGGAGGTGGCGTCGGTGATCGTGCGCAGCACATAGAGGTCGGATTCCGCACGCCGCTGATGGTCGACGGCCGCGTCGATCGCCGGCGACGCGGACCTGCCGAGCCAGCCGTCGAGCCGCACCCGCTGTTCGGGCAGGTAGTGCAGCTGTTCGGCGACGGCCCGGTGCGCCGAGACCAGAACCCGGCTGTCCGACGACAGTGCGGTGACGTCGAAGTCGTTCACCGCACGGAGGCCGGCCCGGACCGAGGCGTCGTCGGGGACCGGCACGCCCATCAGCCGGCCGGCCGCCAGCAGCTCGGTGAGTGCGGCGGCGCCGTCCTGCGCGTCTGCCCGCAGCGCGGTCAGGGAATCCTCGCTCCGCCTCATCTCGGAGCCGCCTCGGCCGCCGGTGTCGCATGCGAGATCTGGCCCGCAGCCTGCGCATCACCGGCGGTCATGCCGATCGCGGAGGCGCGAAGATTCTGTGCGAGTACGGCCGCGGCCCGTGACTGCGACCGGAGGCGGGCGGACAGCGAGGCGCTCAACTCGGCATAGGTCGCGGCGGACGGTCCCAGCGAGGACGCCGCGTCGGGGCCGGCATCGGTGCGCGCCCACCGGCCGAAGTCGTGTGCGGCGAGGTCGTCGGCGACGGCGGCGAGGACCAGCGACGAACGCCGGTAGTAGGCCGCGACCGCGGCTACCTGATCGGCGTCCATCGCGATGCGGTTCGGCTCGATGCCGTCCACTGCTCACCCCCGTCCATCCCCTGCCCGCGATCCTCCCGGCCGCGGACGATGCGGAGATCGTACCCATCCCGGGTGCCGCCGTCCGGCCCGGCGACCTGCCAACTTGGACGCACAAAAGCCGTACCCGGTTCCATCCGTCGCAGAACAGGCATCGGCGGTCCTTGGGATTTCCGACAACGACCCCGCCACCGGTACCTTCCGGTCGTCACAATCTTCACCGAGAGTGACACCGACCACACCGTCGGTGAAAGGACCATGCAATGAGTACGTCGGACGTCAGCTTCGGACTCTGGTACGACTTCCGCAACCCGCCCGGGAACTCGCGCGGGTTCGGCGACTTCTACCGCGCGACGCTCGACCAGATCGCCTGGGCGGAGTCGATCGGCCTCGACTCGGTCTGGTTGACCGAGCACCACTTCATGGAGGACGGATACACGCCGTCGCCGTTCCTGCTCGCCTCCGCGATCGGCAACCGGACGACGACGATGCGGATCGGTACCAATCTCGTGGTGTCGCCGCTGCACAACCCGATCCGCCTCGCCGAGGACTCGGCCACGCTGTCCCTGCTGACCGGCGGACGTTTCTCACTCGGTGTCGGCCAGGGCTACTGGGAGCCGGAGTTCGAGGCCTTCGGACGACGGCTGATCAACCGCCCGAGTCTGCTCGAGGAGGGCGTGGAGATCGTGCGCCGCTGCTGGTCCGGATCGGCCGAGCCGTTCGACGGCAAGCGTCTGCGCAAGCCCGCTCTGCCCGTCACCCCCACCCCCGAGACCGTCCCCGACATCCTGGTCGGCGCGATGGCCGATCCGGCGATCGAACGTGCTGCCCGCATCGGCGACGGTTTCCTCAGCACCCAGAACGCCCACCACGCGTCCTACCTGGACGCGCTCGACCGTCTCGGCCGGAACCGGGACGAGGGCCGGATCTTCGCCGGGCAATGGACGATCATCGCCGACGACCCCGAGCGGGAGTGGTCGCGCATCGGCACCCACGCGCTCTACCAGATCAACAAGTACATCGAGATGGGCGCGTTCGGGCCGATCCCCCAGTTCACCGACCCGGGTCAGCTCGTCGACGCCGGCTCGTTCACCCTCTGGGATCCGGCCACCGCCGTCGACGAACTCACCGAACTGCTGACGGCCACCCCGCAGATCGAGGACGTGCACTTCTGGGCGCAGCTGCCCGGCGAAGCCATCGACAGCGGCAGCGCTCGCATCGAGCTCCTCGCCGGCAAGGTCGTTCCGGAGGTCCGGGCCCGTCTGGCCGCGCGATCGTCCGTGGAGGTCCCTGCATGAACCACGGTCCGTCAGCCCACCCGCTGCTGATCACCGACTTCCTGTACCGGGCACGAGACATGTTCGGAGACAGGGAAATCGTCGATCACGTCGACGGCGCCGAGGTCTTCCGGTACACCTATCGCGACTACGCCGACCGGGTCCTGCGGCTCGCGTCCGCCCTCGTCGCGAGCGGCATCCGGCCGGGCGACCGGGTCGGCACGCTGGCCTGGAACCATCGGCGGCACCTGGAGCTGTACCTCGCGGTGCCGCTCGCCGGAGCCGTGCTGCACACGATCAACATCCGGCTCTCCCCCGACGAGATCGCCTACATCGTCGACCACGCCGACGATGCGATGATCTTCGCCGATCCCTCGCTGGATCACCTGCTGTCCGTCGCCCGCGAACGGCGTCCGGACATGCCGGTGATCCCGATCGACTCCGACGACGAGAGCGTCTCGGCGGGAACGACTCTGGACTCGATGGTCGCCTCCGCGGAACCGATCGCGGCACCGGTCGCCCGCGCGGACGACGAGCTGGCCGTGCTCTGCTACACATCGGGTACGACCGGGGCGCCGAAGGGTGTTGGATATTCCCACAAGTCCCTGTATCTGCACACGATGGCGGCCTGCCTGGCCGACGGACATGCGATCTCCGAACGCGACCGCGCCCTGCTCGTGGTCCCGATGTTCCACGCCAACGCGTGGGGAGTCCCGTTCGCGGCGCTGATGTCCGGGGCGTCGCAGATCCTGCCCGGACCCCACCCCACACCCGCGCACATCGCCGACATCATCGCCGCCGAGCGGGTGACCTACACCGGGATGGTGCCGACGGTCGCGGTGGACCTGCTCGCCCATGCGCAGGCCGCGGGAACCGACCTGAGCAGCCTCCGCGCGCTGGTCCTGGGCGGTTCGACGCCGACCCTGGGCCTCATCCGCGACCTCGAGGCACTCGGCATCCCGGTGTTCCAGGGCTGGGGCATGACCGAGATCTCACCGATGGCGACGTTCTCCCGTCCGCCGGCATCCACCGACGACGACCCGGAACGCCGCTGGGCGTACATCCGGAAACAGGGACGGCTCCTCCCGGGGCTCCAGTGGAAACTCGTCGACGACGACGGAAGGCTCATGCCCCACGACGGGATCAGCCGCGGGGAGATCCTGATCCGCGGACCGTGGGTCGCCACCGGTTACTACGGTGCCGATCATCCGGACAAGTTCGACGACGGCTGGTTGCGCACCGGCGACATCGGTGTCATCGACGAAGACGGCTACCTCACGATCGTCGATCGCACCAAGGACCTCATCAAGAGCGGCGGCGAGTGGATCAGCTCCGTCGCGCTGGAGGAGGCCCTGATCGAACACCCCGCCGTCCACGAGGCTGCGGTGGTCTCCGTTCCGCATCCGCGCTGGCAGGAGCGTCCCGTCGCCTATGTGGTCGGCGACGAAGGGCTCGACGTGGAGGCGGTGGGGGCCGAGCTCGCCGAGCGTGTCCCGCGCTGGTGGGTGCCCGAACGGATCGTCGCCGTCGACGCCCTCCCGCGGACCAGTGTCGGAAAACTCGACAAACGGCGACTCCGCGAGCAGGCGGCCGGGACCCCCGACTTGTGGGAACCCACAACCGCCGCGGATTCTCCCGTTCCCGTGACGCACGCCGATTCCTAACGTCAACAGTGTGAAGTTCAGCCTGTTCTACGTGTTGGAGAGTCCGGACCGGGACTTTCGGCGGGCCTACGAGGAGATGCTCTCGCAGGTCGAGATCGCCGAGCGCCTCGGGTTCGACGGGGTCTGGCTCGCCGAACACCACGGCAGCGCCTACGGGTCGATGCCGTCGCCGCAGGTCGCGGCGGCGGCCATCGCGGCCCGTACCTCGCGGATGCGCATCGGTATCGCGGTCAGCAATCTGACGCTCGCCTGGCCGGTCCGGATCGCCGAGGACTTCGCGATGGTCGACGTGATCTCCGGCGGCCGGCTCGACTTCGGCGTCGGACGCGGCTACCAGCCCCACGAGTTCCGTGCGATGGGAGTCGCCGACAAGCAGGACGTCAGCCGGGAGGTCTTCGACGAGGCGTTCCAGATCGTCACCGGACTGTGGACCAAGGCGGTCGGCGAGCCGTACACGTTCCACGGCAAGCACTTCCACATCGACAGCGTGGACTGCCGGCCCGCGCCCCTCCAGCAGCCGACGCCTCCGATCTATGTGGCGTCGATCAGTCCCGAGACATTCGACCTGGTCGCCGACCACGGACACAACATGCTCGTGACGCCGACGCTGATGACCCTGCCCGAGCTGAACGGCTTCGTCGTCGACGCCAAGCGCACGCTGATGCACCGCGGCCGCGATCCTCTCTCCCTCGACTTCCCGATGAACTGGCAGATCCACCTCGCCGAGAACGACGAGGAGGCCGTCCGCCGGGCCCGGCCGAGTCTTGAGTGGTACTTCGACAACGTCATGTCCGCGGTGCCGCAAGGTGCCGCGACCCCGGCGGGCTACGAACGCTACGCGGCACTGGCGGAGGCCGCGGCCGAGGGTGCGATGTCGTTGACCGGCCTGCGCGAGGGCGGCATCTGCTACGTCGGCGACCCCGACGGACTCATCCGCGAGATCGAGATCCTGCGCGAGGAATCGGGTCTCGACCACCTCATCTGCTGGCTTCGGTTCGGCGGCATGCCCCACGACGACGTCGTGCGGTCGATGGAGCTCCTCGCCGAGCACGTCATCCCGCATTTCGCCGACGCCCCACCACTCGTCCCCCGTGCCCTGCGGCACGAGGAACCCACCCACACCGACAAATTTTTCGAAATCGAGTTCGACGATGAAGGAGAAGTCCATGAGCTATCTCGCGGTTGAGAACGATCGCCGGATCTACTTCGAGCACCACCGTGGGGACGCACGCCCCGTCGTGCTGATCCACGGCTGGGGCGCCAACACCCGCTGCTGGGGCGCCAACACCCGCTGCTGGGACACCACCGCCCCCGCGCTCAAGGCCGCGGGGCACGAGGTCGTGCTCGTCGATCTGCGCGCATGTGGCCGCTCCGACAAGGACTTCGAGGACGTCTCGATCGCGGCCCTGGCCGACGACGTGGTCAAGGTGGTCGAGCACCTCGGCCTCGAGTCTCCCGTCATCAACGGCTGGTCTCTCGGCGGAGCCGTCGCCACGGCCGCCGCGTCGGCCCTCGGCTCGCGTGCCGGCGGCCTGGTCCTGACCGGCGGCGCGTCGCCGCGCTACACCGCGACCGACGACTGGCCCTATGGCGGCTCTTCCGAAGACGTCGAGGGAGTCCTCGCCGGTGCCGCCGCCAACCGCGCCGACACCTTCCGCGGCGTGGCCGGCGCGGTCTGCGCGACTCCTCCGAGTTCGGATGTCCTGGACTGGATCTGGGGGATGTTCCTGGAGATGGGCCCGGCCGGGGACGATTCGCTGCGCGACCTCGCCCGTACCGACCTGCGCAAGGAGCTCGGCGGGCTCGACATCCCGATCCTGCTCCTGCACGGCCGGGACGACGCCTTCGTCCCGTTCGCCGGGGCCGAGGCCGTCCTCGAACTCAACTCCCGTGCTCGTCTCGTCCCGTTCGACGCCTGCGGTCATGCCCCGTTCCTCGAGGACCGGGACCGCTACCTCGCCGAACTGACCGGTTTCCTGAAGTCATGAGCACCCGACCCCGGGTCTGGATCGTGACCGGCGGGTCGCGCGGCATCGGCCGGTCCGTCGTCGAGAACATCACGGCCCGAGGCGATTCCGTCGTTTCCCTGGCACGCGGCGTGGCGACCACGCCGTTCACCAGGCCGGCACAGGTCCTGGAGCTGAAGACCGACATCACCGACTCCTCGTCGGTGGCCCGCGCACTGGCCACCGTCAAGGAGGAGTACGGCGGCGCCCACGGCCTGATCAACGTCGCCGGCGTGCACCGCGGTGGACGGGTCGACGATCTGAGTCGCGAGGACTGGGATCTTGTGCTGACCACCAACCTCACCGGCGCCTTCGAGATGTGCAAGGCCACGGTCCCGATCCTCGAACCGGGTTCGTCGATCGTGAATGTCGGTGCGGTGGTTGGCTTTCGGGGATTCCCGGGCGACGTCGCCTACGGCTCGGCGAAGGCCGGTCTCAGCGGTCTGACGCAGGTCCTCGCCGCGGAACTCGCCCCCCGCGACATCCGGGTCAACCTGGTCATCCCCGGTTTTGTGGATACCGACATGACCTCCGGACTCAGCGACCGGGCTCGGGCACGCGTCGTGTCGTCCATCCCCGCCGGGCGGACCGGCCGGCCGGAGGAGATCGCGCAGGTCATCGTCGATGTCGCTCTGTCCACCTACATGTACGGCGCCATCGTGCCCGTCGACGGTGGACTGATGAACACCTTCAGCGGCGGCGGTCGGTGACGTGGCGTCGGGCCGCCTCGGCACGGTTGTGACAACCCACAAGGGGCGCGAAAAGCGAGGGTGACTCACGCCACAGCGACCAATAACGTCGTTGTTGCACACAGTTTCTCGCCTTCCTCGGAGGGTGACGGTCAGAAGGAGGCCAATCGGTGTCAACCAGTACAGCAAGCGTCAGCACGGAGCAGCAGAACAAGGCTCTGGTCGCGGAGTTCATGGAGGTGTTCTCCCGCGGCGACGTGGACGCCATCCTGTCCTTCCTGGCGCCGACGGCCACCTGGTGGGTGGGCGGGGAGATCGACGGTATCTCCGGAACCAAGAACAAAGAGGAGTTCGGCGCCATGCTGGCCGGCCTCTCCGCCACCACCAAGACCGGCGCCATCGCGCTCACCCCGCTCGCCTTCACCGCCGAGGGAGAACGCGTGGCGGTCGAGACCGAGTCGTACTCGGAGATGAACAACGGCAAGGTCTACAACAACCTCTACCACTTCGTCTTCGTGGTCCGCGACGGAAAGATCCACGAGGTCAAGGAGTTCCTGGACACCGAGCACACCCGCGCGGTCTTCCTCGGCTGAGAACTCCCCCTCGGAATTCGCAACACCCCCGAACCCCTTATTCCCCAACCCTTTTGAACCAAGGAGTCAATGCAATGGATGTCGGCGTACTTCTCGTCTTCCAGAACTACCACGAGAACGTGAGTGACGAAGAGGTCTTCCTGCGCGACCTCGAGCTCGGCGTACTGGCCGAGAAGGCCGGTTTCGACTCGGTCTGGTCGGCGGAGCACCACTTCGACGACTACTCGATGTGCCCGGACAACTTCGCGATCCTGTCCTACCTCGCCGGCCGCACCTCGAAGGTCAAGCTCGGCATCGGCGCCACGATCCTGCCGTGGAACGATCCGTTGCGCGTCGTGGAGAAGGCCATCATGCTGGACCAGATGTCCGGTGGCCGTGTACTTCTCGGCATGGGTCGCGGCCTGGCGAAGATGGAGTACGAGGCCTTCGGCATCCCCATGGACGAGGCCCGTCCCCGCTTCAACGAGGCTGCCGAGATGGTGCTGCGCGGACTCCGCACCGGCGTCGTCTCCGGCGACGGCCCGATGTACCCGCAGAAGGAGATCGCCCTGCGGCCGGCTCCGAACCCGAACACCTCCTGGGATGGACGACTTTTCGCCGCGGCGATGTCGCCCGACTCGGTTCCGGTGGTCGCCGACCTCGGCGTCCAGATGATGACCTTCATGCAGTTCCCGTTCGAGCAGCATGCCGAGGCGATCAACGGCTGGAAGCAGATGTTCCGCGACGCCCAGGGCGTCGAGCCCGGCCCGCCGGTCATCCAGGACTTCGTCATCTGCCACGAGGACGAAGAGGAAGCCCGTCGTCTGGCCTACGAGCACATCAACCGCTACTTCCTGTCGGTCATCAAGCACTACGACTTCGCCGGCAAGCACTGGCGTGAGACCAAGGGCTACGAGACCTACCAGGCGGGTGCGGACATGATCCGCGAGGCAGGCATGGAGGCCGCGGCCGACGCCTACGTCGAGGCGAACATCTACGGCACGCCCGAGCAGTGCGTCGAGAAGTACGCCTACCGTCACGAGCTCATCGGCGACTTCCTCCCCAACGCGGCCTTCGCCTTCGGCGGTCTGCCCTTCGACGAGGCCGAGAAGAGCCTGAAGCTCTTCGGCGAGAAGGTCGTCCCCGAGGTCCACAAGATGAAGGCCAAGACGCCCGCGGCGGTCTGATCCGCCGACCGACCATCGCTGCGGCGCCGGCCCCTTCCCCGGCGCCGCAGCGACTCCAACCCCCACATCACGCAGGAGGATCGGTGAACGAAACCGTTCTCGACCAGGTGGCCCTCGGGTTCCGAGAGGTCATGGCCAAGGTCTGCACCCCCGTCGCGGTCATCACGGCCTTCGACGACCGGCGGCCGCACGGCACCACGGTCAGCGCGTTCACATCGCTGTCGATGGGGCCGCCGATGATCCTGGTCTCCCTCGACCGCGGCTCCGACCTCCTCGCGATCATCCGCCGCACCGGCCGATTCGGCGTCAACGTGCTCGCCCACGACCAGGCCGACGTCGCGATGCGGTTCGCCCGCAAGGGCGCCGACAAGTTCGACGGGGTCGACTGGTCGGACTCCGCGGAGCTCCCCCGGCTCGATGGTGCCGCGGGCTGGCTGGGCTGTACCACCGCCTCCCTGGTCGACGGCGGCGATCATGTTGTCGCCCTGGGCAACATCGTCGAGACCGGCATCACCTCCACCGCACCCCTCACCTACCACGACCGGGTGTTTGGCACCCACCGAGCATTCGAGGTCGCCCGATGAGCACGACCACTCTCCCCCAGGACCCCGACGCCCCGACCCCCATCGCGACCGAGGCGTCGACCCAGGCCGTCGCCCGCGCGGTGGCGGCCGTGGCCGCAGGCGGTTTCGTCGTCGTGGTCGACGACGACGACCGGGAGAACGAGGGCGACCTCATCTGCTCGGCGTCGTCGATCACCGACGAGCAGATGGCGTTCCTGATCCGCCACACCACCGGCATCATCTGTGCCCCGATGACCGCTGAGCGTGCCCGCCGGCTCGAGCTGCCACAGATGGTCGAGGACAACCGGGACGCGCACGGCACCGCCTTCACCGTCACCGTGGATCACAAGAACGCCGGCACCGGGGTCTCGGCGCACGACCGCGCCCTGACCGTCCGGGCGCTGGCCTCCGACACCACCACGGCCGGCGAATTGCGCCGCCCCGGACACGTCTTCCCCCTGCAGGCCCGCGACGGCGGGGTCCTGACCCGCGCAGGGCACACCGAGGCCGCCGTCGACCTGGTCACCATGGCCGGGGCCGGCGAGGTCGGGGTCATCGGCGAGATCATCGCCGACGACGGGACGATGCGGCGCGGCGACGACCTCCTCGAGTTCGCCGAACGCCACGGACTGCCGGTGTTGCGGATCGCCGACCTCGTGGCCCACCGGACCGCCGCCGGTTCGTTCGTCCACCAGATGGCCACCGCGGCGATGCCGACCCTGTTCGGCGACTTCCGCGCGGTCGCCTACCGCTCGGACATCGACGACACCGAACACCTGGCCCTCGTCATGGGCGACGTGGCCGCCGCCGGCGCCGCCGCCGAGGGTGCACTTGTGCGCGTGCACAGCGAATGCCTGACCGGTGACATCGTCGGCTCCCTGCGCTGCGACTGCGGTGCACAGCTCGAGCAGGCGCTGTCGGCCATCGCGGCAGAGGGCTGCGGAGCGGTGATCTACCTGCGCGGCCACGAGGGCCGAGGTATCGGACTCGGCCACAAGATCCGTGCGTATGCACTCCAGGAGCAGGGCCTCGACACCGTCGACGCCAACACCGCACTCGGACTCCCGGTGGATTCGCGCACCTACGGCACGGGCGCCGCGATCCTGAAAGACCTGGGCATCCGCCGCGTCCGTCTGATCACCAACAACCCCGCGAAGTACGGCGGGCTCGGTGGCCACGACCTCGACATCGTCGGGCGCGTCGGCCTGCCGACCGTCACCACCCCCCACAACGTCCGGTACCTCCGCACCAAGAAGGAGCGGATGGGCCACGTGCTGTCGGGCGACACCGTCATGGGAGAGGCGCCGACCGGGACGACAGGTGCATGAAGCGACTCACACGACATTGCTACTGTGAGGTTCATCATGAGGTGTCGGTGAGGAGGCCGTGCGGATGACGTCCATCGCGGAGCGCGGAGTCGATCCCGGTATCGATTCCGAGGGCGGGTCGGCACGTGCCACCGGCCGCGAACGCGACGTCATCGCGGCCTTCGCCGAGATCACCACCGAGGCCATCACCGACACCAAGCTCGAGGACCTCCTCAGCCTGGTCGGCCAGAAGCTCTGCGCACTCCTCGGCGTCACCCGTTGCTCGGTCTACCTGCGGCACGCCAACGGCAGCTATCGCGGTGCCGCGGGCTTCTGCGAGGACGCCGGCGACATCACCGAGGCCGTGAAGCGGCAGGTCTCCGGCTTCGACGGCGACCTGTTCAGCCAGGAGGTCATCAACACCCGCGCGCCCGTCGTCATCGCCGACGCCCTCAACGACCCGCGCCCCCACCGCCGGACGATGACCCACTGGGACGTCCGCGCGATGCTCGGCGTCCCGCTCACCTTCGACGACGCGGTGATCGGCCTGATCTTCGTCGACAGCCGCGGCCGCGAACACGAGTTCACCCCCGAGGACATCGAGGTCGCCGAACTGTTCGCGCGCCTGTCCGCCCTGTTCATCAGCCAGGCGATGCTCAACACCCGCCTGCGCGGTCAGGCCGCCGAGATCGCGCGGAACAACGCCACCCTGGCCTACCTCGCCGACGTCCACCACCGCCTGACCAGCGCGGTGCTCGAGGGCGCCAACATCCACCGCGTCGTCGAACTCCTGTCGGAGTTGTCGGCCAAGCCTGTGGTTCTCTACAACAACTCCTTCGATGTACTCGCCTGGGCCGCGCCGGAGGCGCTGAAGCTGACCGCTCCCCCGGTGATGAGCGAGAAGGTGCGGGCCACCGCCTCGGTGCGGCAGGCTCTCGCCGAACTGTCTGTAAGCACGCCGTCGGCCATCGTCCCGGCGCAGCTGGCGGTCGGCCTCGGCCGCCGACACCTGATGTGCCGCTTGGTGATCGAGGGGAGACAGACCGGTTTCCTCGGCATCGTCGAGGTGGGCCGCAGCCTCGAGGCCCTCGACGCGAACATCGCCGAACGCGGCGCCACCGTCCTGGCCCTGCAGATGCTCTCCGAGCGCCGGCAGATCGAGACCGAGGGGCAGGCGCGCGACGACTACCTGTCGGACCTGCTGCGCAACAGCCGCGACAAGGAACACCTGGTCCGACGCGGCCCGCAGTTCGGCATCGACCTCACCAATCCCCATGTGCTGGTTCGGTTCACCGTCGACGACGCGACCGACCGGCTGACGGCGTCGGCGATCCAGTCGCTGGTCACCCGCGCCTTCGCCTCGGTCATGGCCATCTCCCCGCCGCCGGCTGTCCGACTGCCGGGCGCGGTCATCGTCATGGTCCGCCTGGAGTCCGACGACCTCGACGAGGTCGGGAGGGTCCGCGACCACGTGTCGACGATCCGCGATCGACTCTCCGGCGATCTCTCACTCGGCGCGACCCTCATCTCCGGCATCTGCCGCACCCCCGTCGACTTTCCGCACGCCCATCGCGACCTACGCGAGATGGGTTCGGTGGCAAAGTCGTTCGGGTGGGATGAGCGGGTGATGACCCTCGACGAACTCGGCCTGTTCCGGGTGATCGTGTCCAGCGGTCACGTCAAGGAGGCCCTGCACTTCGCGCATTCCTTCGTCGCACCCGTCCGCCAGCACGACGACGGCACGCTCCTCGCCACCTGGCGAGCCTTCGTGGCCGCCGACGGTAAGGTCCAGGCCACCGCGACGACACTGGACGTCCACGAGAACACCATCCGGTACCGCCTCGGCCGGATCAAGGAGATCGCACGACGCGATCCGACGTCGCTGGACTGCCTGCTGTCGGCGAAGATGGCCTTTCAGGTCCTCGACCTCGCAGGTCAGTGACCTGCGAGGACGCCCATTGGAGATTCCTCCAACCGGCCCGCACGACGATGGTTCTCCCCGGGCCGGACACGCCATAGGTTCATTCCATGGCCCGCAGCACGATCCCCGACCGTCCCGCCCCCGATCAGATCCGGGTCGACGCCGACGAGATCCCGGTGGACACCGCCGCCCTCGCGGCGTGGATGGACGAGACGGGCCTGCCCGGCGGGGACATCGACCTCCGGCCGCTGCACGGCGGAACCCAGAACATCATGGTGATCGTCAGCCGCGGCGGACGGGACTACGTGCTCCGCCGCGGTCCCCGGCACCTGCGCCCGCAGTCGAACGCGGCGATCGCCCGCGAGATGACGCTGCTGTCGGCCCTGAGCTCCACCGATGTCGCACATCCCCGGTTCGTCGCCGGCACCACCGACACCGACGTCCTCGGGGCCACTTTCTTCCTGATGGAGCCCGTCGAGGGGTTCAACGCGGCCGACAGCCTGCCGGCCGCGTACGCCGCGACCCCCGAGGGACGGGAGGCGATGGGTTACGCACTCGTCGACGCGCTCGCGGGTCTGGCGGCCGTCGACCACTCCGCGATCGGTCTCGACGACTTCGGCAAACCGGACGGCTTCCTCGAACGACAGGTTCCGCGGTGGCTCGCCGAACACGAACGTTACGCGCGCACACCGGGATACCCGGGCGGGACGTTCCCCGATCTCGACCGGATCGCCGGCTGGCTCGACGACAATCGCCCCGCCGAGTTCCGGCCCGGGCTCATGCACGGCGACTACCACGTGGCCAACGTCCTCTACGATCACCGCACCCCCGAGGTCGCGGCCATCGTCGACTGGGAGATGGCGACGGTCGGCGACCCGCTGCTCGATCTCGGTGTGCTGCTGGCCATCTGGCCCGACGACCCGCGGCAACCGGACCTCTACGAGAGTGCGCTGGGCCAGGCCGGCGACCTGCCGAACCGATCCGCGATCATCGCCCGCTACGCCGAGCGGTCCGAGAGGAACCTCGACGCCCTGGACTGGTACACCGTTCTCGCGAGCTTCAAGCTCGGCATCATCCTCGAGGGCACCTACGCCCGCTCCTGCGACGGCAAGGCGCCCCGCAAGGTCGGCGAGCGACTGCACCGCTACGCCGACGGCCTCTTCGTCCGCGCCCGCGAGATATCGCCGGCGCCTGACACAGCCTCTCCCCCGGATCGAACCGCGATCCCCACCTCGTCCGACCCCACAGAAACGGAGCACACCACCATGGCCTGGGATTTCTCCACGGAACCCGACTTCCAGAAGAAGCTCGACTGGATGCGGGATTTCGTCCGCACCGAGGTCTTCCCGCTCGAGACCCTCGACCTCGACTGGGATCAGTTGCGCAAAGCGATCGCCCCGCTGCAGGAAGAGGTCAAGGCCAACGACCTGTGGGCCGCGCACCTCGACCCCGAACTCGGCGGACAGGGATACGGCCAGGTCAAGCTCGGCCTGATGCAGGAGATCCTGGGTTCCACCCCGTTCGGTCCGCTCGTGTTCGGCTGCCAGGCACCAGATTCCGGGAACTGCGAGATCCTCGCCGCGGTCGGCACCGAGGAGCAGAAGAAGCGGTGGCTCGAGCCGCTGCTCGCCGGCGAATACTACTCGTCGTTCGCGCTGACCGAACCCGACAACGCCGGCGCCGATCCGACGAACCTCACGACCACCGCGGTCCGGGACGGGGACCAGTGGGTTCTCAACGGCCACAAGTGGTTCATCAGCAACGCCGCGACCGCGGACTTCATGATCGTCGTCGCCGTCACCGATCCCGACGCCGAACGCCACCGTCGCACCTCGCAGTTCATCATCCCCATCGACGCCCCGGGTCTCGACGTGGTCCGCGACATCGGCTCGGTGGAGAACCCTCGCCCGCGGCCGTACACCTACGGCTCGCACTGCGAGGTCGTGCTGCGCGACGTCCGCGTCGACGACTCCGCTCTGCTCGGCAACCGCGGCGACGGCTTCCTCATCGCCCAGAAGCGCCTGGGCCCCGGCCGAATCCATCACTGCATGCGCTGGATCGGCCAGGCGAGCCGCGCCTTCGACATGATGTGTGAACGCGCCACCTACCGTTACGCCCACGGCTCGGTCCTCGCCGACAAGCAGACGGTCCGCAACTTCATCGCCGACTCCGCCGCCGAGATCCAGGCCCTGCGTCTCATGACGCTGCACGCGGCGTGGCGTATCGACGAGGAGGGCACGGCCGCCGCCCGCAAGGACATCGCGCTCATCAAGTTCTTCGGCGCGAAGATCCTGCACGACGTCATCGACCGCGCACTCCAGGTGCACGGCTCGCTCGGTTACAGCGCGGACCTGCCGCTGGAGTCCATGTACCGGGCCGCGCGCGCCGCCCGCCTCTACGACGGCCCCGACGAGGTGCACCGCGACAGCGTCGCCCGCCAGTACCTGAAGGGTTACACCCGACCGGCCGACGACCGTCCGACCGAGCACATCCCCACCCGCCGCGAGGCCGCCCGGCGCCGCTTCGCCGAGCTTCTCGCCGAACAACCCTGATCCCACCCCCGCACTGACCCGACCAGAAAGCGAACACGTATGTCTCTCAACGGAAAAACAGCGATCGTCACCGGCGCGGCACAAGGCATCGGTCAGGCCACGGCGATCCGTCTCGCCGCCGACGGCGCTCATGTGGTCGCCGCCGACATCCAGGACTGCGAGGTCACTCTCAAGGAGATCGCCGAGGCGGGCGGCTCCCCGGAGGCGGTCCGTCTCGACGTCCGCGTCGCCGACGACTGGTCGGCGGCGGTGGAGCAGATCACCGCCTCCCGCGGCTCGGTCGACTGCCTGGCCAATGTGGCCGGTGTGGTCAACATGATCAGCGAGGACACCGTCGTCGGTCTCACCGAGGAGGCGTGGGACCTCGTCGTCGGCACCGACCTCAAGGGTGTGTGGCTCGGCATGCGGGCGGTCATCCCGGGCATGATCGACAACGGCGGCGGCCGCATCGTGAACATCTCGTCGATGGCGGCGCTGCGGGGTCTGCCGAATCTGGCGTCGTACTCGGCGGCCAAGGGCGGGGTCGTGGGTCTGACCAAGCAGGCGGCCTACGAGTACGGACCGCAGAACATCCTCATCAATGCCATCGCACCGGGCACCATCGACACCCCGATCCTGGCCGACATCACCGAGGAGATGCGGCAGGCGAACGCCAACGCGCACATCGTGCGTCGACTGGGCCGCCCGTCGGAGATCGCCTCGATGGTCGCCTACCTGATGCGTGAGGGTGACTTCCTGACCGGCGAGATCTACCCGGTCGACGGCGGCTGGGCCGCCAAGGGCAACTTCTGAGAGGAGCTCAGGCGCGCAGTTCGATGCCGTGAGCCGTCACGGCATCGAGCAGCGCGGTCGGGCGATCGGCCGGCGGCACATCGTGCACCAGCGCAAAGGAACATCCGAGCGCTCGTGCGCCGCCGTCGGCCTTCTCGCTGTCCCCGACCATGAGCACATCGCCGGCCGGCACGCCGATCGCGTCGAGTGCGGCGCGGAAGATGCGCGGGTCGGGTTTGATGGCGCCGACCTCATAGGAGAGCGCATACGCGTCGACGACGTGGTCGATGCCGTGCAGGGCAAGGACTTTGCGCAGATCGAAGGCGATGTTGCTGACGATGCCGACCGGCACCCCGGCGTCAGCCAGACGCGTCAGCACCTCGACGGTGTCGGCGAACGGCACCCACGACTCCGGGTCGAGGACCCGGTCGTAGAGAGCGTTGGCGTGACCGGGATGGCTCAAGCCGACCGTACGCAGCAGCGCGAGATACCCGACACGGTGCAGTTCCGGGTCGAGATCCCGTCGCTCCCAAGCAGTCCGGTCGTCACCCTCGATCCCGTCGGGCAGGCCGACCGGCGCGACCATGCGGCGGATGATATCCGCCTGACGTGCCGGGGTGAACGACTCGCCCGCGTCGTCGAGGAGATCGACGAACC
The DNA here is from genome assembly GCF_038024875.1 of Gordonia rubripertincta. Taxonomy (NCBI): domain Bacteria; kingdom Bacillati; phylum Actinomycetota; class Actinomycetes; order Mycobacteriales; family Gordoniaceae; genus Gordonia; species Gordonia rubripertincta. The sequence continues at coordinate 3,030,357 of NZ_CP136136.1, read as the reverse complement.
AGTCATCGCGCGCCTCGAAGCGGAACAGCGTGCCGGAGAAGTCGAAGAGGACCGCCCGCACTGCGTTCGCCGTGTTCGTCTGACCCGCGGTCATGCGCCGGCGGCCGCGACGACGTCGGCGAGACCGCGGGCGACCGAGCCCGCCTGTTCCGCCGTGCCGGCCTCCACCATGACCCGGACGAGTTGCTCGGTTCCGGAGGGACGCAACAGAACTCGACCGGAGTCACCCCAGTTCGGCCTCGGCGTCGGCCACGGCCTGTTTGACCGCCGGCGACTCCGCGACCGCATGCTTGTCGGCGACGCGGACGTTGATGAGTTCCTGCGGCAGCACCGTCACGATGCCGGCCAGGTCGGCCAGCCGCGCCGAGGTGGCCGCCATGCGGGCCATGATCATCAGGCCGGTGAGGATGCCGTCACCGGTGGTTCCCGAACCCGGGACCACGATGTGACCGGATTGTTCGCCGCCGAGCGAGTACCCACCGCGACGCAGCTCCTCGACCACATAGCGGTCACCGACGGCGGTGGTGCGCACCGTGATGCCCGCCTCGCGCATCGCGATGTGCAGACCGAGGTTGCTCATGACGGTGGCGACGAGGACGTTCTCGTGCAGACGGCCCTTGTCGGCGAGCGACGTCGCCAGGATCGCCATGATGGCGTCGCCGTCGACGATCTCACCGGTGGAATCCACTGCCAGACAACGATCGGCGTCGCCGTCGTGGGCGAGTCCGAGATCGGCGCCGTGCTCGAGGACGGCCGCCTGCAGCTTGTCCATGTGGGTCGACCCGCAGTCGGCGTTGATGTTCAGGCCGTCGGGATCGGCGTGGATCGTGATGACGTTGGCACCGGCGTCGGCGTAGGCCAGCGGCGCGAGCTGCGACGCGGCGCCGTGGGCGCAGTCGACGACGACCGTCAGACCGTCGAGACGCTCGTCGATGGCCTGCGCCAGATGCCGGCGGTAGCGGTCCCCGGCGTCCGGTGCGTCGAGGACGCGACCGACCGCGGCACCGATGGGCCGGATGAACTCCTCGCCCATCGCCGCTTCGATGCGGTCCTCGATCTCGTCGTCGAGCTTGTGCCCGCCGGCGGAGAAGAACTTGATGCCGTTGTCGGGCATGGGATTGTGCGACGCGGAGATCATCACGCCGAAGTCGGCGCGGTAGTCCGCGGTCAGGAACGCGACCGCCGGGGTGGGCACGGTGCCGACGCGGATGGCGTCGACGCCGGTCGCGGCGAGTCCGGCGCACACGGCGGCTTCCAGCATCTCGCCGGAAGCACGCGGATCACGACCGACCACCGCGCGCGGACGGCGCGTGGAATCGTCCGATATGTCTTCGAAAACGACCGCGGCGGCCGAGGCCAGGCGCAACGCGAGCTCGGGAGTGAGCTCGGCGTTGGCCAGGCCTCGGACGCCGTCGGTACCGAAAAGGCGTGCCAAGATCAGCGCTTGGAGTACTGCGACGCCTTGCGGGCCTTCTTCAGGCCGTACTTCTTGCGCTCGACCGCACGCGGGTCACGGGTGAGGTAGCCGGCCTTCTTGAGGGCGGGACGATCCTCCGGGGTGACCTCGATGAGGGCACGGGCGATGGCGAGACGCAGCGCGCCGGCCTGGCCCGAGGGGCCGCCACCGACGAGCTTGGCGAAGATGTCGAACGACTCGGTGCGCTCGACGAGAACCAGCGGAGCCTTGATCAGCTGCTGGTGCACCTTGTTGGGGAAGTACTCCTCCAAGGAGCGGCCGTTGAGCTTGAACTCACCGGTGCCCGGCATCAGGCGAACGCGGACGACGGCTTCTTTGCGGCGGCCGACGGTCTGGATCGGGCGGTCGATCACGATCGGCTCGCGGACGTCTTCGACGGCCGGAGCGGCGTCGTAGTCGTCAGCAGCAGCCTCGACGGCCTCCACGGCCTCGACGACCTCGACAGCTTCTTCGACGGCCTCGTTGATGTTCTCGTTGGTCACTGGGCCACCTGCTTGATCTCGAAGGGGACGGGGCGCTGGGCCGCGTGCGGATGATTCGGGCCTGCGTAGACCTTCAGCTTCGAAGCCATGGCGCGACCGAGCTTGTTCGAGGGCAGCATGCCCTTGACGGCCTTCTCGATGACGCGCTCGGGGAAGGTCTCGAGCAGCTCGGCGGTGGTGCGGGACTTCAGGCCACCGGGATGCCCCGAGTGGGTGTAGTTCAGCTTGCGCTCGGCCTTGTTGCTGGTCAGCGCAACCTTCTCCGCGTTGATGATGATGACGAAGTCGCCACCGTCCATGTGCGGGGCGTAGGTCGGCTTGTGCTTGCCGCGGAGCAGGTTCGCGGTCTGCACGGCCAGCCGGCCGAGCACCACGTCGGTGGCGTCGATGACGTGCCACGTACGCGTGATGTCACCGGCCTTCGGGGTGTAGGTAGGCACAGTTGGTCCTCAACTCTTGTCTTTAGGGTGCTGGTCGGGTGCACGGCGGAGGTTGTTCCCGGCGACCAGTGGGGACCCGGGCCTCTTCTGCCTGTACACACGCGTGTGCGACAGGCGCCGAGCACCAGCGATCCAGGTTACGCGACCGCGCAGGTCAGGGTCAAAACGCCCGACGGGGCTCACCCCACCCGTACCGAGCCGACGGCTCGCGCGCACTCTTCGTCCAGCGACTCGGCGGCCGATCCCGCCTGACAGCCGATGGACACCTGCAGCCCGTCGTCGACGATGACATACCAGCGGATGGAGCTGCCCGAGGCCGGCGCCTCCCGGTAGCTGATGACGTGTCGCCCGGCGTATCGGGTGTCGGCGGAGAACTCGGTGACGACGTCGTCGCCCCGTTGCTCGATCCGGTTGCGGAGGCTGGTGGCGACCGACTGCGGGGTCGAGCCGTCGCGCAGTTCGGTCAGCACCGCGATGATCCGGCGGCCGTCGGCCTCGGAGACGAACACCGCGCGCCGCGTGGTCGGGTCGTCGGTGGTGTCGCCGGGTGTGTCCTGTCCGCTCTGCCGCCAACCACCGGGAACCGACAGCGTGGCGCGCCCGACGGCGACCTCGGAGGCCGCCGGTGCCGGGTCGTCCCGCTGCCACCAGCCGACCGCGAACGCGCCGGCGACGACGATCACCGCCGCGGCTGCCGCACCGGCCAGCATCCGGCGGCTCCGCCGCGTCGACACGGCCGTCGCCGGCTCCGCGGGGTCGGCGACCACCGGCACGGCGTCGTCGGCGACACCTCCGGTCCGCCGGCCGAGACGGACGACGAGGTCGCGGTCCACCGGAACGACACGGCCCGCGATCGCGTGCTCGGCGACCAGGCCGACCGCCGCCGCCACCTCCGCGGGGTCGTCGCCGTCGACGAAGACCGCCTCGACCGCGTCGTCGATGATCGTGAGGCCCTCGGTCCCCTGCTCCCCCGGCTCGATCAGCCCGGAACGTTCGAGAAGCCAGCCCTCGGGGTGCCGCCGCACGATCTGCACGTCCCACGCCGCCGGTCGCGGACGGGCGGGATCGGCGGGCGGCGTCGGGATGTGCGTGGTCTCGACCACGGCACAGCGCTGCACCGTGATGTCGGCGTGGCTGCGCGCGACGAGGACCGCACGCGGGAGGAGCGTGAGCGGGGCACCTCCACCCACGTCGGCCAGCGACGACGCGCGTCGCGGTCCCCAGGTGCTCGGATGCCCGACGATGAGCGGATGTTCGGCCTCGGCCGCGATCCCCAGGTCGGCGAAGGCCATCTGCCACGCCTGCCGCAGGTGGTGCCGCCGGCCGTCGGCGACCACCGTCATCTCGTCCACGGCATCGAGGAGCGGACGCAGGTCGAGCCCGGAATCCCTTGCGCCGCTACCGGGTTCGAAGATCCTGGGTCGGCCGTACGCGAGGTCGACGATTGCGGGACGCCGCCGTATCCCGCTCACGCCCGCACCTGCCTCAGCCATCGCAGATCGTCGTCAGTCCTCGGCCGGCACGAGCGCGACCTGGATCATCTCCTGCGGACGCACGCGGGAGACCAGCTCACCGCGTCCGGGGACCAACCGCTGCATGCGGCTGCGCCCGGTGATGAAACCCTCGTCCCGGTCGCCGCTCATCAGCAGCATGTCCGACGACAGGTCCTTCAATCGTGCGATCACCGGATCGAACATCGCCCGGCCGAGGCCACCGGAACGGCGGGCCAGGATGATGTGGAACCCGATGTCCCGCGCGTGCGACGCGAACTCGATGACCGGCAGCAGCGGGTTGCCCGCCGAGGTGGACACCATGTCGTAGTCGTCGACGACGAGGTAGACCTCCGGCTTGCCCTCCAGCCACGAACGCTCCCGCAGCTGCGCGACGGTCACGTCGTCGGGGGGCATGCAGCCCTTCAGGTAGACCGCCAACTGGTTCATCAGCGTCATCGCGTTGTCGTGTGAACTCGCATAGCCCGCGAGGTGATCGCCGTCGACGATGCCGAGCATCGTGCGGCGGTAGTCGATGAAGGCGATCTTCACCTGCTCCGGGGTCCCGCCGGCGACGAGTCCGCGGACGATCGCACGCAGCACGTTGGTCTTCCCGTGCTCGACGTCGGCGAAGACCATGAAGTGCGGCTGGGCGTTGAAGTCGAGGACCACCGGGGCCAGCTCGAGTTCGCCGACACCGATCGCGACCTGGTTGAGCGACAACGAGACCCCGGCCGCGGCGAGCCCGTTCTGCACCGCCGCCATCTCGATCTCGGTGCTCAGCTTGCGCACCGGCATCGCCGACCGGCCCGGGTACGCGGCGGCCAGTTTCTCCGCCGACGCCGCGACGCCGGCGGGCAGCGACTCGGCGCTGCTGACCGCGTCGAGCCGCGGCAGCGCGATCAGCATGTGCAGTTCCTCCGCGGTGAGACCGCGGCCGGGACGGTTCTGCGGGACACCCGCGGCGGCGCGACGGCCCATCTCCGAATCCGTCGGATCGCCGAGGCGCAGTTCGATACGTGTGCCCAGCAGGTCGCGCACCGCCGGACGGATCTCGGCCCATCGCGACGCACTGACGATGACGTGGACGCCGAAGGACAGACCCTGGGAGACGATCGTGGTGATCTGTTCCTCCAGCGACTCCAGTTCGGAACGCAGCACACCGATTCCGTCGAGCACGAAGAAGACGTCGCCGAAGCGGTCGCCGGCCAGCGGGTCGTCGGGTGCGACGGTCCCGGTGGCGAACCAGGCCGCGCGGCGGGCCCGGTAGTCGCGCATGGACTCGACGCCCAGACGGGCGAACAACAGCTCGCGCGCCCGGATGATCGCCCCGACCTCGGCCACGGTGCGACGGACGGCGTCCATGTCGCCGCGGGATGCCACCGAACCGACGTGCGGGAGTCCGGCGAGACCGGCGAGACTGCCGCCGCCGAAGTCCAGGCAGTAGAACTGCACCTGTTCCGGGGTGTGGGTGGCGGCCGCGGTCATGATGATCGTCCGCAGCGTCGTCGACTTACCCGACTGTGGTCCGCCGACCACCGCCACGCTGCCGGCCGCGCCGGAGAGGTCGACGACCAGCGGGTCGCGTCGCTGGTCGTAGGGGCGGTCGACCAGACCGATCGGCAGCGCGAGATTCCCGGGGACCACCGGCTTGGTCCAGTCGCGCGCACCCACCAGGTGTGCCACGGTCGGCGACTTGTCGAGCGGGTCCAGCCACACCTGGTGCGCCGGCGGGCCGACACCCTCCATGCGGCCGATGATGGTCTGCATCAGCGTCGGGACCGGCACCGAGGTCGGTTCGAAGCCGACCGGGTCGCCGGGCGCCGCCGCGTCGAGGGCCGGGGGCTCCTCGTCGAGCAGGCTCGCCGCCTGGTCCAGCAGCGACCGCGGCGAACCCTCGTCGAGCGGCACCGGCAGTGCGGTGAAGACCTTGAGGTTTCCCAGTCGCGGCGAACCCGGCGCCACGGCATCCGCGGAGTCATCGGCCACGGTCGGCGAGTAGTACGGACCCGAGACGTACGAGGTGGTGAAGCGGACCGGGTCATCCGAGTCGCACTTCAGATAGGCCGAGCCGGGCACGCTGGGCAGGTGGTAGGCGTCGGGGACGCCGAGCACCGACCGGGACTCGTTGGCGGAGAAGGTCTTCAACCCGATCCGGTACGACAGGTGGGAGTCGAGGCCGCGGAGCTTGCCCTCCTCCAGGCGCTGTGAGGCCAGTAGCAGGTGGATGTGCAACGAACGGCCCAACCGGCCGATCGCGACGAACAGCTCGGCGAAATCGGGTTTCTGCGAGAGCAATTCGGAGAACTCGTCGACGACGATGAACAGCGCAGGCAGCGGCTCGAGACGCACACCCGAGGCGCGGGCCCGCTCGTAGTCGGCGACGTTGGCGTAGTTGCCCGCCGCCCGCAGGACCTCCTGGCGGCGGTTCATCTCTCCCGACAGCGCATCCTTCATACGGTCGACCATCGACAGTTCCTGCTCGAGGTTGGTGATGATCGCCGCGACGTGCGGCGCGGACTCGAGACCGAGAAATGTTGCGCCACCCTTGAAGTCGACGAGCACCAGGTTCAGCTCGGTCGGCGAATGCGTCGCCAGCATGGCGAGGACAAGGGTTCGCAGGAACTCCGATTTACCCGAACCGGTCGCACCGATACACAGACCGTGCGGTCCCATGCCGCCGTGCGCGCTCTCCTTGATGTCGAGTTCGACGGGTGCGCCGCTCGGCGTGTAACCGATCGGCACCCGCAGACGTTCGCGGCCGGTGCGTCCACGCCAGGCGGTGGCCGGGTCGAAACGGGCGGCGTCGTCGATGCCGAGGAGTGCGGGCAGGCCCGGATCGGTGGACGTCGCCTCGGATTCCAGATTCGCCAGGGTCGCCGCGGTCGCCAGCCGGTAACGGGCCATGCGGCGGGCGATCGCCTCCGCCTCGGCGACGGTCAGCGAATCCATGTCGGCGAATTCCTCGACACCCGCGGCACTCCGGGCCGACACCTTGCCGCCGCGCACCACGAGCTGCAGCCCGCGTCGGACCGCGAGGCCGTCCGGCGGTGCGGTCAGGTCGAGGACCGTGACACCCTCCATGCCGGCCGAGCTGAGGACGCGTTCGTCGCCGGCGACGTAGCCGTCGTCGATGACGACGACCAGGTGGGCACGGTTCCCGCTCGGCGGGGCGGACCTGCTGAACCGGCCTCGCTCGAGAAGGTCTGCGGCCAGCGCGTTCTCGAGGTCGGCCAGCGTCGGATAGATCATCCGCATCGGACCGATCCCGTCGCGCAGCGTCGGATGCCCCACGTGCGGAAGCCATTTGGCCCAGTCCCAGGCCTCACCGGCCGGGTCGCCGGTGACGATGCCGATGTGGAGGTGGTCGGGACCGTGGAAGGCGCACAGCTCGAGGATCATCGAACGGACGAGTTCGCGGGTCTCCTGCCGCGCGCCCTCGATGTTGATCGCCGGGAAGCCGCGCAGCGAGATCGACCGGGGCAGGCTGTAGACCGCGGAATGGGTGCGCACGAACCGACGTAGCGCGACCATCGACACCGGTTCGATGTCCTCGAGGGGCCCGGTCTCCGGCGGCATCAGGCGGGTGGCCAGGCGTTGGACCCCGACTCCCACTCGCACATGGGCGAAGTCGTTGTCGGCGGGGCGCCGCTCCCACATGCGCCGGCTGCCGACGACGTCGAGCAGGGCGTGCGGGTCGGGATGACTCCAGGTGCGGGCGGCGCGCTGGTTCTCGACGGTGTCGAAGACCTGGCCGCGCAGCTGACCGAGGTAACGGAAGTAGTCCTTGCGCTCTTCGTTGAGTTCTGCGGCGCGCTTGCCGCCGCTGCGCCCGCCGGCGGCGAACATGCCGAACATCGACATGAGCATCATCAGCGGGAACATCATGAACAGCGGGTTGGTCAGGATGTTGCGGCCGCCGGTGACCATCATCAACGCGATCATGCCGACGACGGCGACGATCATGACCACGGGCAGCAGCTTGACGAGCAGATTGCCGGGTACCACGCGAGGGACGTCGGGCGGCGCCTGGATGTTGACCTCACCCCCGGGCATGCGCGGCGGCGTGATGCGTGGCCGACGCACGAACCCCTCAGTGGTCGTGACCACTCGATCCCCCCTGACACTTTCGAGCTGTGCATCCCCTGGCGGGCGAACCCGCTGAAGTTGGCTATGTTAGCTGCTGAACCCTTGGGGGAGGACTGAGCTGTATGGCACCTGTGGACGGATTCGCACCGGGACACCCGACGACCGCCGCGGACGGCACCGGCGGTGACCGGCAGCGCTCGGACACCTCGGTGGAGCCGCAACTCGTTCGTGTTTCGGTGCTGGGTGGCAACACCCAGCTCGATGTCGGCCTACCCGCCGGCATCCCGATCGCCGGACTCATCGGCGACCTCGTCGCGCAGATCGAGTCGCGCAACCCCTCCCGGCACGACCCGGACGACCCCGACGCCGATTCCCGCGGCCGCGGGCGTCCGCATGACCGGCAGAACCGCTGGACCCTCGCCCTCGTCGGGCAGGAACCGCTCCCCCTGCACCGTTCGCTGTCGGAGTCGGGCATCCGCGACGGCGACCTCCTCCTGCTGACCTCCACCCGCACCGGCGAGTCACCCGTCCTCTTCGACGACGTGGTCGATGCCGTTGCGCGGCTGAACGAGTCACAGTTCGTGGGCTGGACCGCGACCTCGGCGCGATACGTGGGTCATGCATTGGCCCTCGTCGCGGCGGTCGCCGCCGGGGCCGGGCTGGCCGCGAGCCGGATCGACAGCGGTGCGCTGTGGCCCGCGGGAGGGTCCGGGCTCGCGGTGATCGGGCTCGTCACCGCGGCGACGATCGTCGCGCGCTACTACCGCGACCAGCTCACCTCAACGATCCTGTCCGTGTGTGCGGCGCCGATGGCGTTCGTGACCGGCATGATCCTCACACCCGGTTCCTACGGTGCCGCGCATCTGACACTCGGATTCACCCTCACCCTGGTCACCGCGGTCATCACCTACCGGCTGACCGCGGTCGGTGCGACCGCCCACAGCGCGGTGACCAGCGCCGCCGTCGTCGGCGCACTCGGTTGCGGCGCGCGTCTGCTCCTCGACGCCGACATCTCCGATGTCGCGGCCGTGGTGGCAGCGGTCGGACTGCTGCTGATCGGACTCGCCCCGCGACTGACCATCCTGCTCGCCAAGCTGCCGCTCCCGCCGGTGCCCACCGCGGGCGCAGCGATCGACGTCAAGGACATCGAACCGCAGCCGTCCATCGAGGGCATCGGCGCGATCGGGGCCACCGCCCTGCCGAAAGCCGATGCACTGGAACGACGCTCCTACATCGCCAACGCGTACCTGACGGGCATCGTCGGCGGCCTCACCGCCGTCGTGGCGATCTCGGCGGTGCTCACCGCCGCTCCCCTCGCCGGCTTCGAGTGGAAGAACGCCGCCTACGCCGCGATCATCGGCGTGGTCCTCTGCCTGCGCGGCCGCTCCCACAGCGACCTCTTCCAGGCGGCGATCCTCATCATCGGCGGTTCGCTCGTGGTGCTCGCACTGCTGGTGGGCCTGGCGTTCGGGGACGGCCAGTGGCCGATCATCTCCTTCGCGCTGGGCGGCGCCGTCCTCGTCGCCGCGCTCGTCTTCGGAGTCGTCGCACCGCACCAGGACTTCTCCCCGGTGATTCGCCGCTGGGCGGAGATCAGCGAGTACATCCTCGTCGCGCTCATCGTCCCGCTGTTGCTGTGGTTGCTCGATCTGTACCGGATCGTCCGGGACATCTGATGCCCCGGGCCACACCCCGGGTCGCGATGCCCCTCGCGCTGACGCTGACCGCGACCCTCCTCGGGTTGACCTCCTCCCCCGCCGCCGCGGTGACCCCGCCGCGCGTCGACTCCTCGGCACTGATCCGTTCGGCACCGGTCGCACCGCCGGAACCGACCGAGCAGAGCCATCTCTGCAACACCGCGACCCTCACCCGCACCACCGCGAATCCGACTGCTGCACAGTCGATGATGAATCTCGAGGAGGCGTGGCGCTTCAGCCGCGGCGCCGGGCAGCGGGTGGCCGTCATCGACACCGGCGTCACCCCGCACCCGCGCCTGGGACGCGTCACCGCGGGCGGCGACTATGTCTCCGGCGGCACCGGGCTCGAGGACTGCGACGCCCACGGCACGCTCGTCGCCGGGATCATCGCCGCACGCCCGAGTGGCTCCGATGCCTTCGCCGGGGTCGCACCCGCGGCATCGATCATCGGAATCCGCCAGTCCAGCAGTGCATTCAAAGCGAGGAACAACCGACGCGACGACGATTCCGCGCCGTCCGTGGGCTCCGGATTCGGCTCCGTCCGCACGCTCGCGCACGCAATCGTGCGGGCCGTCGACCTGCGCGCCACGGTCATCAACATCTCCGAGGTCGCGTGCGCCTCGTCGGCGGACAAGGTCGACGACCGCGCTCTCGGGGCGGCGATCCGGTACGCCTACGAGCGTGACGTCGTCGTGGTGGCGGCGGCCGGCAACGTCACCCGGGACGGCGCGTGCCGCTCGCAGAACCCGGCACCCGCGGCCGGCGATCCCACTGACTGGGGCTCGGTCACGACCATCGCGAGCCCCGCGTGGTACTCGCCCTATGTCCTCACCGTCGGCTCGGTCGACGCCGCGAGCGGCACGCCGAGCGATTTCAGCCTGCACGGCCCGTGGGTCGGGGTGGCCGCACCGGGCACCGACATCGTGAGCCTCGACAGTGCGAGGGGATCGAACCGGCTGGTGTCTGCGCAACGCGGCGAGGAAGGTCCGCTGCCGCTGATCGGCACGAGTTTCGCCGCCCCCTATGTGGCCGGCACCGCCGCGCTCGTCCGCGCGCGGTTCCCTGAACTGAGCGCGCGGGAGGTGATGGATCGCATCATCGCGACCGCCCATGCCCCGGGAACCGGTCACGACCAGCGCATCGGTCACGGTGTCGTCGACCCGGTCGCGGCACTCACCGCGGAGATACCCGTCGAGGTACAGGCCCGGCCGCAGTCGGCCCCGATCGCCGCGCCCGCACCACCGGCGCCGCCGGATCACACGGCGCGCAACGTGGCCGTCGCCGGGGCAGGGATCGGCGCCGCGGTCATCGCTGCGGTCCTGGCCATCGCACTGCCCCACCGTCGGGTTCGCAAGCTCGATCCCGACGAGTTCTGAGCAGCGAGCTTCTGATCAGCCGTTGGTACGCGCGGGACGCAGCTCGCGCGGCAAAGCGAAGGTCAGCGTCTCGTTCGCGGTGTTGACCGTCTCCACGGTGCCGTAGCCGCGCTCGGCGAGGTAGTCGAGCACACCGCGGACGAGGACCTCGGGCACCGATGCACCGGAGGTGACGCCGACGGTGTTCACCCCCTCCAGCCAGGTCTCGTCGATCTCACGGGCGTAGTCGACCAGGTGACCCGCCTTGGCGCCGGCCTGCAGGGCGACCTCGACCAGGCGGACCGAGTTCGATGAGTTCTGCGAACCGACCACGATGACGAGATCGCACTCGGGCGCCATCGCCTTGACGGCGATCTGCCGGTTCTGGGGTGGCGTAGCAGATGTCGTCGCTGGGCGGATCGTTGAGCAGCGGGAACTTCTCCCGCAGCCGGCGCACCGTCTCCATCGTCTCGTCGACCGACAACGTGGTCTGCGACAGCCAGACCAGCTTGGACTCGTCGCGCACGGTCACCGCGTCGACGCTGTCCGGGCCGTCGACGAGCTGGATGTGCTGGGGCGCCTCACCGGCCGTCCCCTCGACCTCCTCGTGGCCCTCGTGACCGATCAGCAGGATGTCGTAGTCGTCCCGCGCGAACCGCTTGGCCTCCTGGTGCACCTTCGTCACCAGCGGACAGGTCGCGTCGATGGTCCGCAGGTTTCGTTCCGCGGCGGACGCGTGGACCTGGGGCGACACGCCATGGGCGGAGAACACGACGATCGCACCCTCGGGCACCTCGTCGGTCTCCCCCACGAAGATCGCCCCGCGATCGGCGAGGGTCTCGACCACGTGCCGGTTGTGCACGATCTCCTTGCGGACGTAGACGGGAGCGCCGTGCTTGTCGAGGGCGCGCTCGACCGTCTCCACCGCACGATCCACACCCGCGCAGTAACCGCGGGGCTCGGCGAGCAGGACACGCTTCGTCTCAGACATGTCTCCCAGGGTACGGGTTACAGACAAGTGCCCGATGATGGCAGAGTGTTGGCATGGATCGCGCACCCTACCCGGCCCGTATCGCCGCAGGTCTGATCGTCACCGCCCTCGAGGAGACGCGCAAGCTTCCCGCGCTGCTCATCACCCTCCCGATGACAGCGGTCAGCCAGACCCTGCAGGCAGGCATGCGGGCGCAGCAGAACATCGCCGAACTCGCCATCAAGGGCGACGCCGCCCTGGGGATGCTGTTCGACAAGCCCAGCGAGCAGCCCCAATGGGCCCGCTTCGACGAGGACGACGAGGTCCCGGGTCCCGACTCCGACGCGCGCGCCGGTGACGTACCGATCGAGAAGCCCACCACCATCGTCGACGAGGTCGAGGCCGCCGCCGATGGCAACGATCCGGGTGATCAGCCCGGCGAAGCGGTGAAGTCCACCACGACCGCGAAGGTGACCAACGCCACGAGGACCAGCGGGGCCACCAAGGCCACCGAGATCGACGCGGAGGCCTCCGACTCCGACCTGGCCGCACCGCCGCGGGCCGACGCCGGTCGCTTCGCGCTGTACAGCTCCGCACCCGAGGACGTCGTGGACGCCGCGGAGAAGAAGCCGACGGCGCCCAAGGCCAAGCCGAAGAACGGACCGGCACCCGAGATCGTCGTCCTCATCGACTACGACACGCTGACCCTGGCGCAGCTGCGTGCCCGTCTGCGGACGGTCGGCACCGACGACCTCGAGACCCTCGTCGACTACGAGAAGGCCAACCGTGGCCGCGCACCGTTCGTGACGATGCTCGAGAACCGGATCGCCTCGCAGAACAAGCGCTCCACCGAGGCGTGAGCGGGACCTCGCCGAACTCGGCCGAGAATCCGTGGCCGGTACGGACGGTCAACACCAAGATCGCCGACTGGATCCACCGGTTGGGCCAGATCTGGGTCGAGGGCCAGGTCACCCCAGATCAGCCGGCGCCCCGGTACCCGCACGGCGTTCCTCACCCTGCGGGACCCGGCCGCCGACATCTCCATCTCGGTGACGTGTAGCCCGGACCTGTTGGCGCGCACCGAGGTTCCGCTGACCGACGGCAGTCAGGTCGTCGTCCTGGGCCGGCCCAGCTACTTCACCGGCCGGGGCACGGTGTCGCTGCGGGTCAGCGACATCCGTCCGGTCGGCGTCGGCGAACTGCTGCTGCGGATCGAACGCCTTCGGCAGTTACTGGCCGCCGAGGGATTGTTCGACGCGCGGCTCAAGCGTCCGCTGCCGTTCCTGCCGCGCTCGATCGGGCTGATCAGCGGGCGGGCCAGCGCTGCGCAGCGCGACGTCTTGAGCGTCGCGACCGATCGGTGGTCGGCGGTCCGCTTCGACGTCCGTGAGGCGCCCGTCCAAGGACCCACGGCGGTGGCACGCATCCTCGCCCACCTCGCCGACCTCGACGCGCATCCCGACGTCGAGGTGATCATCATCGCCCGCGGCGGCGGCAGCGTCGAGGATCTGCTGCCGTTCTCCGACGAGGCCTTGCTGCGTGCGGTCTCCCGTTGTCGCACACCGGTGGTCAGCGCGATCGGTCACGAGCCCGACAACCCGCTGCTCGACCTCGTCGCGGATCTGCGCGCGGCGACGCCGACCGACGCCGCCAAACGAGTGGTGCCCGACGTGGACGCCGAGCTCGCCGGGATCGACGACCTGCGCCGGCGGAGCGCACAGGCGTTGCGCAACTGGGTGCGTCGCGAGACCGGGGTGATCGAAGGCCTCCGACGACGCCCGGTCCTCGCCCGGCCCGGTGTGATCGTCGACCAGGAGTCCGCGAACGTGGCCGAGCTGGTGCGCGCGCTGCGGCGCGACGTCCGGCGTCACGTCGACACCGAGGACCGACGCCACGAGCACCTCGCCGCCCGGTTGTCGACGCTGGGCCCGGCGCAGACCCTCGCGCGCGGTTATGCCGTGGTGCAGCGCACCGACACCGACGTCACCCACGTCGTGAGCACACTCGACGACCTCCCCGTGGGGGCCGAGCTTCGTATCCGGGTCGCCGACGGCGCGGCGCGCGCCACCGTCACCGCGACCGAGGCACCCACCACTTCCCCTGACGACGAAGGAGATTCGTGAGCACCGACAGTGACGACACGGGCGAGGACTACACACCGGTTGCCGAACTCGGCTACGAGGAGGCGCGCGACGAGCTAGCCGACATCGTCAGCACGCTCGAGCACGGCGGCCTGGATCTCGACACCTCGCTGGCCCTGTGGGAACGGGGCGAGGCACTCGCGACGCGCTGCGAAGAGCACCTCCGCGGCGCGCGCGAACGCATCGAGACAGTGATTGCGCAGAAGAACGCGTCCGACCAGGAAGACGCCTAGCAGACAACGAGTAGACGGTCGGCTCAACCGAATTCGAGCTGTGCGCCACGGTCGGCGACGGTGGCGTGGAATCGCTTCTCCGCCGCGCGGTCACCGACCACCAGCAGCGCCTCCCGCCGGTCGGCCGTCGAGTCGACGTGCACGCACGGCGCGCTGATCACGCGACCGCCGGCTGCCGGGGTGGCCGCACCGGCCCCGTACACCGGGACCACGATCACCAGCAGGGCGACGAGCACCGCGACGAGAACCAGCCGCGCCCACATGACCGGCAGCCACCACGTGTACCTGTGCCTGATTCCCCGTGACATGAGCGCCTCCCGAAGCAGACGCTAGGAACGGACGCACCGGTTTTCGCGAGTAGTGGGCTACTCGAATCACCCGACCCCAGCCGGACCCGTCCCCGGGAACCACCCTGTGCAGACGCGCCGTCGTCATCTCGTCGCCGGCGGGTGCCCTCCAGGGCCGGTTCGCAGCGGCGCCTTTCGGGGGCGCTCCTCAGCAGCTCAGGCGTCGAGAGGTTGCTGCGTCGCCACCGACGCCGCGATCGTCTCGATGTCGGCGTCGGGCCCGCGGGACAGGACGCCCACGCGTACGTTGCCGAAGTCGGTGATCCAGAACTTCTTGCCCTCGGCGGTCTCGTAGGTCACCCACTGCCGGCCGCCCGCCTCGCGGGTACCGGTCGCGCCGACGTCGCCGTACTTGGTGTCGTCGCCGCCGAGGTACGGCACCAGCAGGTCCTCCGACGCGTCGGTCTGACTCAGCTGCACGTAGGCGCCACTCGCGCTGAGCCAGCCGACGGTGCTGACCCGGTGTCCCTCGATCGCGTCCGACGAGCCGGAGTTGGGCTTCCACCCCTCCGGTGTCGGCGGGCGGCGGATCGGGAACGGCATTTGTCGGGCGTCGGCATCCAGTGCGGTGACCACGTCGAATGCGGGCACCTTGCTGTCCGCCGGGTCCTGGTTCAGTCCGACCGAGCAATTCCCCGAGGCGATCGCCACCAACGCAATCAGCGCGAGCAGCGGTACCAACGACCAGAACATGTCCTTGCCGTTGATGAGAATGCGCGGTTTGTCTGCCATGAGGGCGAGTATCCCACCAGAAGGGTCAGTCACCGAACGGCCGGTGTGACATGCAAGGATGGTCCCTGAGATCACCGCCACACCCACGGATCCCACGGCCTGCGCCCACTGGGATCCGGGCCACACCTGAGGAGCCGAAGCCGATGACAGCCAGCAGCCACCAAGCACCCGATCGCAACCTCGCGATGGAACTGGTCCGCGTGACCGAGTCGGCTGCACTCGCTGCCGGCCGCTGGGTGGGTCGGGGCGACAAGAACGGCGGCGACGGCGCGGCGGTCGACGCGATGCGTCAGCTCCTCTCGACGGTGTCGATGCGCGGCGTCGTCGTGATCGGCGAGGGCGAGAAGGACGAGGCCCCGATGCTGTACAACGGCGAAGAGGTCGGCAACGGGCAGGGACCCGACTGCGACGTCGCGGTCGACCCCATCGACGGCACCACCCTGATGGCCGAGGGCCGCCCCAACTCGATCTCGGTGATCGCGGTCAGCGAGCGCGGCACGATGTACGACCCGTCGGCCGTGTTCTACATGGACAAGATCGCCGTCGGACCCGACGCCAAGGGCGCCATCAACATCAACGAGTCGGTCGAGTGGAACATCAACTCGGTCGCCAAGGCCAAGGGCATCGACGTCGCCGACCTGACCGTCATCGTCCTCGACCGTCCCCGTCACGCCGAGCTGATCGGTGAGATCCGCCAGGCCGGCGCCAAGATCCGTCTCATCTCCGACGGCGATGTCGCCGGCGCCGTGGCGGCCGCCGACGACTACTCGACCGTCGACATGCTGATGGGTGTCGGTGGCACGCCCGAGGGCATCATCACCGCCGTCGCGATGAAGTGCATGGGCGGCGAGATCCAGGGCAAGCTGTGGCCCCGCAACGAGGAAGAGCGCCAGAAGGCGATCGACGCCGGCCACGACCTCGACCGGGTCCTCACCAACGACATCCTCGTGAGCGGCGAGAACTCCTTCTTCTGCGCCACCGGCGTCACCAACGGCGACATGCTGCGCGGCGTCACCTACCGCCCCAACGGCGCGACGACCCGTTCGCTGGTGATGCGCTCGAAGTCCGGCACCGTCCGCCGCATCGAGGCCGTCCACAAGCCGGCCAAGCTCCGCGAGTACGCGAACCTCGATCTCTGATCCACCCGAGCAGAACGGCCCCACGCCGGGGACCGCGACCGTGATCCACCTCACGAGTCCGGTCACCTTCGGCGTGGGGCCTTTCTACTGGGACGATACGATCCGGTGCGTGAGTAAACCTGCCTCAGCCCCCGAGTTTCTCTACTCTGATCTGCTCCCCATCGGCGCCGACGAGACCCCGTACCGACTCATCACCACCGAGGGTGTCTCGACGTTCGAAGCCGGCGGACAGACCTTCCTCAAGGTGGAGCCGGAGGCGATCCGCAAACTCACCGCCGAGGCGATGCACGACATCAGCCACTACCTGCGCCCCGCCCACCTCGCGCAGCTCCGCAAGATCATCGACGACCCGGAGGCGTCGGGCAACGACCGCTTCGTGGCGCTCGACCTGCTCAAGAACGTCAACATCTCCGCCGGCGGCGTGCTGCCGATGTGCCAGGACACCGGCACCGCAATCGTGATGGGCAAGAAGAGCGAGGGCGTGCTGACCGGCACCGACGACGCCGAGGCGATCTCGAAGGGTGTCTACGACGCCTACACCCAGCTCAACCTGCGCTACTCGCAGCTCGCCCCACTGACGACGTACGAGGAGCGCAACACCGGGTCCAACCTGCCGGCCCAGGTGGAGATCTACGCCACCGAACAGGGACCCAAGGGCCCGGAGTACAAGTTCCTGTTCATGGCCAAGGGTGGCGGATCGGCCAACAAGTCCTTCCTGTTCCAGGAGACCAAGGCGATCCTGAACCCGAAGTCGATCCTCAAGTTCCTCGACGAGAAGATCCGTTCGCTGGGCACCGCGGCCTGCCCGCCGTACCACCTCGCCGTCGTGATCGGTGGCACGTCGGCCGAGTTCGCCCTGAAGACCGCGAAGTACGCCTCGGCGCACTACCTCGACAACCTGCCGACGCAGGGTTCGATGTCGGCGCACGGTTTCCGCGACCTCGAGCTCGAGGACGAGGTCTTCAAACTGACCCAGTCCTTCGGTATCGGCGCCCAGTTCGGCGGCAAGTACTTCTGCCACGACGTGCGCGTGGTCCGCCTTCCCCGCCACGGCGCGTCGTGCCCGGTGGCCATCGCGGTGTCGTGTTCGGCCGACCGTCAGGCCCTCGGCAAGATCACCGCCGACGGCGTGTTCCTCGAGCAGCTCGAGACCGACCCGGCCAAGTACATGCCGGCCGCCGGTGTGGCCGAGGACATCTCGGGCGGCGAGGTGGTCGAGGTCGATCTCAACCGTCCGATGTCGGAGATCCTCGCCCAGCTGTCGCAGTACCCGGTGAAGACGCGCCTGTCGTTGACCGGCCCGCTGGTGGTGGCCCGCGACATCGCCCACGCCAAGATCAAGGAACGCCTCGACGCCGGCGAGCCGATGCCCGACTACCTGCGCGATCACCCCGTCTACTACGCCGGCCCGGCCAAGACCCCGGAGGGCATGGCGTCGGGTTCGTTCGGCCCCACGACCGCCGGCCGCATGGACTCCTACGTCGAACAGTTCCAGGCCGCGGGCGGTTCGATGGTCATGCTCGCCAAGGGCAACCGATCCAAGCAGGTCACCGAGGCGTGCAACTCGCACGGCGGCTTCTACCTGGGCTCGATCGGTGGCCCCGCGGCCCGTCTCGCACTCGACTGCATCAAGAGCCAGGAGATTATCGAGTACCCCGAACTGGGTATGGAAGCGGTGTGGAAGATCGAGGTCGAGAATTTCCCGGCCTTCATCGTTGTTGACGACAAGGGCAACGACTTTTTCACCGACCCGAGCGGGACCGTCAACGTCCCGCTGAGCGGCATAAGGATTCGATCGAAGGAGTAGAACACCTATGACCCAGGCACAGGGCAAGCAGGAATACCGCACCGAGCACGACACGATGGGCGAGGTGCAGGTCCCCATCGATGCTCTGTGGCGCGCCCAGACCCAGCGAGCGGTGGAGAACTTCCCCATCAGCCACCGCCCGCTGGAACGGACGCAGATTCGCGCGATGGGCCTGCTGAAGGCGGCCTGTGCCACGGT
Source organism: Gordonia rubripertincta (assembly GCF_038024875.1). Classification (NCBI taxonomy): domain Bacteria; kingdom Bacillati; phylum Actinomycetota; class Actinomycetes; order Mycobacteriales; family Gordoniaceae; genus Gordonia; species Gordonia rubripertincta. Next base: position 3,011,760 of record NZ_CP136136.1, on the reverse strand, counting down.
CAACAAGGATCTGGGGCTCCTCGACGCCGAGCGGGCCGACGCGATCATCGCGGCGGCCGCCGAGATCGCCGACGGCCAGCACGACGACCAGTTCCCGATCGACGTCTTCCAGACCGGGTCGGGCACGAGTTCGAACATGAACACCAACGAGGTCATCGCCTCCATCGCGAAGGCCAACGGCGTCGACGTGCATCCCAACGACCACGTCAACATGTCGCAGTCGTCGAACGACACCTTCCCCACCGCCACACATGTCGCGGCGACGGAGGCGGTCGTCACCGATCTGGTCCCGGCTCTCGATCATCTCCGGAAAGCCCTGGCGGACAAGGCGACCGAGTGGCGTGAGGTCGTCAAGAGCGGCCGTACGCACCTCATGGACGCGGTGCCGGTGACCCTCGGCCAGGAGTTCGCGGGGTACGCACGGCAGGTCGAGGCGGGCATCGAACGCGTCACCGCGACCCTGCCCCGTGTCGGCGAACTGCCCATCGGCGGCACCGCGGTGGGCACCGGTCTCAACGCCCCGGCCGGGTTCGGCACCAAGGTGGTGGCCGAACTCGTCCGCCGCACCGGCGTCGAGGAACTCTCCCTCGCGAAGGACAACTTCGAGGCGCAGGCGGCTCGCGACGGCCTCGTCGAACTGTCGGGGCAGCTGAAGACGATCGCGGTGTCGCTCACCAAGATCGCCAACGATGTCCGCTGGATGGGTTCGGGACCGCTGACCGGCCTGGGCGAGATCCTGCTCCCCGACCTCCAGCCGGGCAGCTCGATCATGCCGGGCAAGGTCAATCCCGTTCTGCCCGAAGCGGTCACGCAGGTCGCCGCGCAGGTCGTCGGCAACGACGCGGCGGTCACCTGGGGCGGGGGGAACGGCGCGTTCGAGCTCAATGTCTACATCCCGATGATGGCCCGCAACGTCCTCGAGTCACTCACGTTGCTGGCCAACGTGTCCCGCCTGTTCGCCGACCGCTGCATCTCCGGGTTGCAGGCCAACGTCGACCGCCTGCGGACCCTCGCCGAGAGCTCCCCGTCGATCGTCACGCCGCTCAACAGCGCGATCGGTTACGAGGAGGCCGCAGCCGTCGCCAAGCAAGCGCTCAAGGAGGGCAAGACGATCCGGCAGACCGTGATCGACCGCGGCCTCGTCGGCGACAAGCTCAGCGAGGAGGAACTCGACGCACGTCTCGATGTGCTCAAGATGGCCAACCTCGACCGGGAACGCTGAGTACTTTCAGGTCATGACCTCACTGCAGCCCTTCCCCGCGGACTGGCAGACAGCGCTCGTCCTCGTCGCCCATCCCGACGACCCGGAGTACGGCATGGCCGCCGCGGTCGCACGCTGGACCGGCGAGGGCAAGCGCGTGGTCTACGCGCTCGCGTCCAGCGGCGAACGCGGGATCGAGGGCATGACCCCGGCCGAATGCGGCCCCCTACGTGAAGCCGAACAGCGTGCGTCGGCGAAGATCGTCGGCGTCGACGAGGTGGAGTTCTGGGGCTTTCCCGACAGCGACATCTACAACACCCCCGAACTGCGCGCGAAGATCACCGAGACCGTCGAACGCATTGCGCCGCAGGTGATCCTGTCGCTGTATGGCGGACCCGAATGGGCGCCGGGCCAACCGAACCAGCGGGATCACATGGAGTTCGCCGCGGCGGTGCTCGACGCCTACGACGCCCTGGCGGCCTCGAGTTCGGGTCCGGGTTCAGGCGAGGTCCCGGCGTGGTTGTTCGAGAACGGGCCGGCGGCCACACACGCCGTCGACGTCGACGCGCAGTTCGAGGTGGCCGTCCGGTCCCTCGCCGCACACGACCGCTATCTGTCTGTCCTCGACCCGGACACCCCCGTCCTCGATCAGGCTCGTGCCCAGATCGGCCGAGCGACCGCACCACGAGACGACGCAGACGGCGTGCGGATCGCCGGGTTCGAGCTCAAGCGAACCCGATGACCGGCCCGGACACCGGCAGGGTCCCGACGTTGGCCCTGCGGATTTGTGACCTTCGGCCCCTCCCGGAGACGGCCTCGACACGAGAGGGTGTGGGGGTCAGTCTCTCGAACGCCCGGGAGAGTCTCCTCCAAGACAGTCGGGAGGTGACCGGTCATCACGCTCACCGGTGTTCTCGTCGTATTCCTCGCAGCCTTCGCGGTCTGCGCGCTCGTCGGCCTGTCCATCTGGCTCATCGTGCTCTTCGGCCTCCTCTCGGGAGTGCAGGCCGTGGCGTGGGTGACCGAGCAGACCTCGGCGTGGCGACTTCCGGCCGAACCGGACACCGGTCGGTGAACCTCTCCGATCTCGGCGCGGCGTCGCGCTAGAGCGGTACCGACCACCGCACCGACAGGCCTCGGCCCGAGTCGGGCGTGCTCAGCGCGAAGGTCCCGCCCAGACGTTCTGCGCGGTGTCGCAGGTTCTTCAGCCCGCTGGGCGTCACGTCCTCGGGGAGTCCGACGCCGTCGTCGGTGACCTCCACGGCCAGCTCGTTGCCGACCGCGATCGCCACCGTCACCGTCGTCGCATCTGCGTACCGGACCGTGTTGCTCAGGGCCTCCCGCACCACCGCGACCACCTGGTCGGCGAGGCGTGGCGAGACGATCGACAGCGGGCCCGCCATCCGCACATGAGTCTGTATCGGCAGATCGTCGACCTGCTGATCGATCGTCTCCTGCACCCGCTGCCGGAGACGGGTGGTCTCGGTCTCCTCGGACTGCAGGTCGAAGATCGTCGTTCGCACGTCCTGGACGATGTCCTGCAGATTGTTGATGGACCGGGTCAGCCGCGCCCGGATCTCGGGCGACTGGGTGCGTTGCAGCGTCGCCTGCAGGGTCAGCCCCTCTGCGAAGATCCGCTGGATCACGTGATCGTGAAGATCCCGCGCGATCCGTTCCCGATCCTCCAGGACCCGCACCTCATGGGCCTGCATCGTCGCGCCGGCCAGTTGTAGCGCCAGGGCCCCCTGGTCGGCGAAGTTCGCGCTCAGGCTCAGCAGATCCTCCGCGAACCCGTCGCGCCCCTTGGACCGCAAAGCGATCAGCACGCCGCGGGTCGAATCCGCCGTGCGCAGCGGAGCCACCATCACCGGGCCGTGGCGAGTGGACGAATCCTCGGAGATGTCGTACTCGAGCTGCTCGCGAAGCACCGGCCGACGTCGGACGAAGGCGTCGCCCGAGGTAGACCCCTTGATCGGCACCGTTCGTCCGCGGAAGACCTCGGCGTCGACCCCTTCGGCAACCGTGATGACGAGTTCGTCGACCGATTCCGGCGGCATCTCGTGGTCGTGGGGTTCGGCGATGCAGACCAGATCGGCGTCGGCCAGGGTGAGGACCCTGCGGGCGATCGCCTCGAGGACTTCCTGCTGATCGACCCCGGACAGCAGCTCCGCGATCATGTCGCGATTCGCCTCGATCCAGGCGAGCTGGGCCTGGGCCTGCTCGTAGAGCCGGGCGTTCTCAATCGCGATGCCCGCCGCCGACGCCAGCGCCTGGATGACGAGTTCGTCGTCCTCGGTGAACTGCGCGCCGTTCTTCTTCTCGGTCAGGTACAGATTGCCGAAGATCTCGTCGCGCACCCGGATCGGAGCGCCCAGAAAACTCGTCATCGGCGGGTGGTTCGCCGGGAATCCCACCGATGCGGGGTGTTCGGAGAGGTCGGTGAGGCGCAGCACCCGCGGGTCGTCGATGAGCTGGCCCAGCACGCCGCGCCCCGTCGGCAGGTGCCCGATCTCCGTGCGGATGTCCTCCCCGATCCCCTGGGCGAGGAAGGCCGAGAGGTCGTGTCCGCTGCCGAGCACGCCGAGTGCGCCGTACTCGGCGTCGACCAGACGGATCCCGGCGGCGACGATCGACTCCAGCGTGGTCTCCAGATCGAGTTCGGAACTCACCGACAGCATGGCCTCGAGCAGACCGTCGATGCGGTCCCGCACATCGGCGATCTGCGTGATCCGGTCGCGGACCTCATTGAGGAGTTCGCGTAATCGCATCTGCGACAACGCATTCTGTAGTTCGACAGATCTCGCACCGCGCTCCGGGACTTCGCGGACCATACCCCGAATGATAGACCGTTCGATCCAGGGAGTATTCGATTGAACGATTCCGCACGAATGAATTCCCCGCCGTGTGATCGCGCGTCTCTGCACGAGTAATCGGCATTGCAGGCACTTCAACCGGATTCCGATTCGGACAATTCGTAAATGCATGGAAATCGCAGGTCCCGGTCAATCCCGGTATGCCCCGTCGAAAGCCGACCTACAATTCGTCACAGCGGTGTCTGTGCCGACAGGGAGGTGTGTGCCGATGTTCTCGGTTTTCCTCGTCGACGACCACGAGATCGTCCGACGGGGTCTCGTCGAACTCCTCGACCACGACGACGACGTCCGGGTCGTCGGCGAGGCCGCGAGCTGCGCGCAGGCCCTCGCCCGCATCCCCACGGTGAAGCCCGACGTGGCCGTGCTCGACGTCCGCCTACCCGACGGAAACGGGATCGAACTGTGCCGCGAGTTGCTCAGCCGCGTCGACGGACTCCGCTGCCTGATCCTGACCTCGATGACCGACGACGAGGCCATGATGGACGCGATCCTCGCCGGCGCCAGCGGGTACGTCATCAAGGACATCACCGGCATGGAACTCGCCCGCGCCATCACCGATGTCGGTGCCGGACGTTCGTTGCTCGACAACCGCGCGGCCGCGGCCCTGATGGACCGGTTGCGCACGCAGCGCGAGAAGGAGGAGAAGCCCGGCGACGGGTTGAGCGAGCAGGAGAACACGCTGCTCGCCCTCCTCGGCGAGGGTCTCACCAATCGTCAGATCGCCGCCCGGATGCATCTCGCGGAGAAGACCGTGAAGAACTACGTGTCCCGGCTCCTCGGGAAGCTCGGCATGGAGCGTCGTACGCAGGCAGCGGTGTACGCCGCCAAGGCGGCGCAACGGGGTCACGCGCACTGAGTCGAGGGCGCGCGAGTGATTCGCGCACCATATCCTGCGGTTTCGAGCCAGAAACGTGTCATTGGTCCCCTTCCTCGGGACTCTTTACCCGAGACTCGGCCCTCGTCGGGGGCATGTACTGGAGTACACAATCGATGCCCGGGCACTCCGGCATCCGGTGCGTGGACCTCCAGGGGGACTGCCGTGTGACCGCATCCAGATTCACCGACGAACCTGTCGTCGTCGGCGTCGACGGGTCTGCTACCGCCCGCGCAGCCGCCCACTGGGCCGCGCGCGACGCCGCGCTCCACCGGTCAGAGCTCGAGCTGATCGCATCGGCGAACGTCTCGGCGGACGATCCACGCGTCCTCGAACCACTCCACGCCCGCTGCGAACGCGCGCTGGCGGAGGCCCGCCGCGTCGCGGAGGACGCCGGAGACTCCCTCGAAGCACTGAAGATCACGACCCAGATCGTCGACTCCCCGCCGGTCACCGCCCTGCTCGAGGTATCGGATCGGGCCCGACTCCTCGTCGTCGGCAACCGGGGGCACATGGCAGGTCATCGCGTCTCGCTCGGCACGGTCACCACCGCACTCGCCGAACACTGCAGGTGCCCCCTGACGGTCGTGAGGGACTCCATGTCCCACTGGTCCCAGGCGGGGGTCGTGGTCGGCACCGACGGCTCCCCGGGCGGACGAGCCGCGGTCGACGCCGCGTTCGCCGCGGCCGACCTGCGCGGCGTTCCGGTCACGGTCGTCCACGCCTGGTGCGACACCGATGTCGCCGACACGTCCGTGCCGTGCACGATGTCCGAGTGGCCCAGCCACCGCAGCCGTGCCGACGCCTGGCTCGACGCCGAACTCGACGAGGTACGCCGTCGGTATCCGCAGGTCACCGTCCGCTGTGCCGTCACCAGGGACCGCCCCGGCCGTGCCCTGCTCGACCACGCCCAGGCCGCGCAACTGCTCGTCGTGGGCGCACGCGGTCGCGGCGGGTTCGCGGCCATGAGACTGGGCTCGACGAGCCTCACGGTCCTCCGTTCTGCCCGCGGCCCGGTGATGGTCGTACCCCACGACCGCTGACCGGCGCCCCGATCCGCCGAAGCATGTGCCATTCGGCCCTATGAGATCTACGTCACACCCGGCGACACTGAGGTGGTCGCTCGTCCAAGTCCGTCGACGAACCGACAGGACGGATTCGACACAGCCGGCACCAGAGGTCCACCGCCATGACAGTCATATCTCCGTTGTTCGCCGAAACCGAGGGTTCAGCCGACCGGTACTGCGACAGCTGCGGACGCAGCTTCATCTCACGACGACCACTCGCCGAGCCCGACCGGGATCGCTGGGCGAGGGTCAACGGCTGGCACATCGGGGCCGAGGAGACCTTCTGCCCCGCCTGCCGGCACGCACGGTCCGAGATCAACGACCCGTGAACTGCCCGAACAGGGCGGGGACCGCACCGACGAGCTGCGAGAGCAGGCCGGTCAGCATGTCGGAGGCCGGCACATCGGGAGTCGACGGCGTGGCACCCGGAGTTGTTTGAGGGGTTGCTCCGGGCGCCTCGCCGGTCGGCGCACCCTTGTTGACGCCGATCGTGATCTTCGGGTTCTTCGCGGGGTCGAGCCACACGAGGATCTTCTTCATCAGCTCACGCTCGATGGCGACGCAGCCCAACGTCGGCTGGTCGTTGGTCACATGCAGGAACATCGCCGTCGCCTTGCCGGGAGTGCGCTCCGGATTGTGCGCGATGTTGACGGCGTAGTCATAGACGGGCCCCGAGTTGTACAGGTTCTCGCTGTCGCCACCGGGACTCTGGGGCTGACGCACGTGGGTGTTGTAGGTGGGCGACTTGGGATCGGAATCCCACCAGTCCTGCGTGTCGACCTTGAGGTAGGGCATCTTGGTGCCCGGGTTCTCCTGGCGACCGAAGGCCTGGTCGAGCGGGAACGTCCCCTCTGGGGTGCGCGGCACGTTGTCCTGCGGTTCGCCCATCCCCAGGGACCCGAGGTACGCCTTGGTCGGGCCGAGGCCGGGCACCGGCTTCCAGCTGCCGTCGGTTCCCTTCTCGAAGGCGGTGAGCGTGGCCGTCGTGTCCGAAGCCTTGGGCGCGGTCACGACGATCATCTGGCTGGTCGGGCCCCCAGCGCCGTCGAGGCCGCCGGGCACATCCCCGGAACCGCTGTCGCCGGATAGCTGGTTGAGCACCTCGTCGAGCAGCGGGATGCCGAGACCCTCCCCCATACCCGGCAGCGACGGGCCGCCCGGGGCGGTCGGCGTGATCGGTGTCGTCGTTTCCGGATCGGCGAGAGCCTGACCCGCACCACCGGCGCACGCGGCCAGCACCGCGATCACCAATAGTCCCAGCAGTCTCATTCGCCTCATCAGTAACTTCAGCACCACAACAGTGTGACAGCGCGCAAGACCCCGTGAGTCACGTGATGGTCACGGTGCAGTGAGGATCGGGTCAAGCACTCCGACCCACCCGGCTGTCCGCGATCGCCGATCAGCCGTCGATTGTCGAAGGAAAATCGGAAATCATCCATTGTTCGACGCGCAGGACAATGAGCCGAATTCGCGCTTCACGCGTTGCGGTCGCCCAGAATTCACGACCCGTTCTTTGCGAGAACGAAATATAATCGTTAGCGTCGGTAACGGTGTTGATCGAGTAGCGACCTCGCCGGACGGAAGTCACCGACAAAGGAGCGAAATGGGTTCCCTCGAGAACATCGAAGTCCTCACCGTACCCATCGACCTGCTCAACGCGCTCAGCGACCACGGCGGCAGCGCAGCCTGACCCCACCCCCGAGACCGGCCCAACACCGAGAATCCGTTGCGACAGTGGCAAACTCGGCAGCGGGCCGCAATGACGGAAGGCCGCGACGATTCACTCCCCTCAGCGAATCGTCGCGGCCTTCCTCCTTCGAGTCCTCGCTACGCTCCCGGCGCGGACACAACCCGCCCGCTCGCTACGCTCCCGGCGCGGAGGGCCCGAACTCCTCCAACATCTCCGTCACCAACGCCGCGATCGGCGACCGCTCACTGCGGGTGAGCGTGATGTGCGCGAAGAGCGGATGCCCCTTCAACTTCTCGATGACCGCGGCGACACCGTCGTGCCGACCGACGCGAAGGTTATCCCGCTGCGCGACGTCGTGGGTGAGCACCACACGCGATCCCGAACCCAACCGCGAGAGCACCGTCAGCAGGACGTTGCGTTCCAGCGACTGCGCCTCGTCGACGATCACGAACGAATCGTGCAGGGAACGACCGCGGATGTGCGTCAGCGGCAGCACCTCGAGCATCCCGCGGCTCAGCACCTCCTCGATGACCTCCGGCGAGGCGAGCCCCTCGAGGGTGTCGAACACCGCCTGCGCCCACGGGCCCATCTTCTCGGCCTCGCCCCCGGGGAGGTAGCCGAGCTGCTGACCGCCGACCGCGTACAGCGGCCGGAACACGACGACCTTGCGCTGGGTCCGCCGCTCGAGAACCGCCTCGAGACCCGCACACAGGGCCAGAGCCGACTTTCCGGTGCCCGCCTTGCCGCCCAACGAGACGATGCCGACGCTGTCGTCGAGCAGCAGGTCGAGAGCGACCCGCTGTTCCGCGGAACGCCCGTGCAGGCCGAAGGCCTCACGGTCTCCCCGCACCAGCTGCACGCGCTTCTCCGCGTTGACGCGACCGAGGGCGCTCGACGACGGACTGAGCAGGCGGATGCCGGTGTGGCAGGGCAGCTCCCTGGCCTCGTCCAGGTCGATGACCCCGTCGGCGAACAGAGCGTCGATCATTGACGTCTCGACGTCGAGCTCGGTCATCCCCGACCACCCGGACACCACCACGTCCTGCGCGTGGTACTCGTCGGCGGCCAGACCGACCGCGCCGGCCTTCACACGCAGCGGGGTGTCCTTGGACACCAGGGTCACGTCCTTGCCCTCGGCACGCAGGTTCAGCGCACAGGCCAGAATCCGGGAATCGTTGCTGTCGGTGCGGAAACCGGCCGGCAGGACGGACGGATCGGTGTGGTTGAGCTCCACCTGGAGGGTGCCGCCCTCCTCACCGATCTCGATCGGCAGGTCGAGCCGACCGTGCGCGAGCCGCAGGTCGTCGAGCATGCGCAACGCCTCACGCGCGAACCAGCCGAGCTCGTGGTGGTGACGTTTGCCCTCGAGTTCACTGATCACCACCAGTGGCAACACCACTGAGTGCTCCGCGAAGCGCATGACCGCCCAGGGGTCGGACAGCAGCACTGAAGTGTCGAGGACGTAGGTGCGTGTGGTCACGTCGGGCTCCTACGTTCATGCGGCGCCCGCACAAACCAGTTCTCAGGTGACCGGCCGGTCGAAGTCCGTTGCCCTCGGCGTCAGCCGAGGTGGACGAGGACCGGGGCCGGTCCTCTCGCGCTGCTGGTGCAATACACGAATCGAACCTCCCGGACGAACCGCTTCCCCGCGATCCGTACCGTCAACGTACGCGCAGACTCCGCGGGCGGCGCGCCGGAATCAGGTGTGTCGGCGTGAATTTCGCGTTAATCGCAGTATCGTCTGACCCAGGGACGCAAACGGCGCCACCAGGACATTCGTCGTCCTGATGGCGCCGTGCGCGCGTCTTGCGTCGTGCCGGTGTTCTAACCGCGGGCGCGGGAGAGGATGCGCTGACGTGCCGCCTCGGCCTCTTCGCCCAGACCCTCGATGGAGTCGAGCTTGACCGCGTCGGCGAGGGTCGCGGCGATCTCGCGCCAGGTGTCGGAGTTCTCGTAGTTCTCCAGGAGAGCCCGCTCGGCATCGAAGTCGTCGATGTCGTGGCCGATGGCCTCGGCCCGACCCAGCGCCAGGGCCGCGTCGATCGCGATGACCGTGGCGTCCTGGTCGGCGATGATGCCGGCGTTGAGGAACGCACCGAAGGTGTTGGCCTGCTGCTGGTCGTCGGCGGCGATCTTGGTGAGGATCTGCTCCAGGACATCGTCGGCGGCGATTGCACTGAGTCGCTTGATGAAGCTGACGCACTGGTTCTCGTGGACGGCCATCAGCGCGAGAACGTCGAGCGGTCCGAGCTGGTCGACCTGCTCGGGGGTCTGCCGGTAACCCTTGGTGACGTGGACGAGTCGACGGTTCTCGGCGTCCACCGGATCGATGGCGCGACGCACGACGAGGTAGTCGCGCAGGACGATCGAGTGCCGGTTGTCCTCCGCGGTCCACACACCGATGAGCTGACGCCACTCGGAGAAGGCCGGGAAGTGCTTCGCGAGCACACGGTGGTACGACGGCAGGTTGTCCTTGGTGAGGAGCAGCGCCAACAGTCCGGCGCGCGCCTCCTCGGACAGCGTCGCTTGCGACGGATCGAAGTCGGCGCCGCCGAGGAAGGCGAAGTTGCGTCCCTCGTCCCACGGCACCCAGTCGTGCGGGTTCCACGGGGTGGCGGCCGACTGGTGGTCTTCCGCGATCTCGGGAAGAGCCTTCTCGAGCGCGATGATCAGGTCGTCTTCAGTGAGTGCGTTCATCGCTGCAAGGATACGGACGCCGCTCGGCGCGGGGCAATTCAGGTCACATCCGAGCGGCCGGCCACGGCTAGATGCGGCTCATCAGTCCCCACTCCTCGAGTCCCTCGTAGAGCGGGAAGTCGAGGGCGAGCTTGGACACCCGGCCGCGCAGGGCCGAGACGTCGGCCGACGAGCCCGCGGCGAGTGCCGTCGCGATGATGTCGGCGACCTCGGTGAACTCTTCGTCGCCGAAGCCACGGGTGGCCAGCGCCGGGGTACCGATACGCAGACCCGAGGTGACCATCGGCGGGCGCGGGTCGAACGGCACCGCGTTGCGGTTGACCGTGATCCCGACCTGGTGGAGCAGATCCTCGGCCTGCTGGCCGTCGAGGTCACTGTTGCGCAGGTCGACGAGCACGAGGTGGACGTCGGTGCCGCCGGTCAGGACCGAGACGCCGGCCTTGGCGACATCCTCACCGTTGAGGCGTTCGGCGAGGATGCTCGCACCCGACAAGGTGCGGCGCTGACGCTCGGCGAACTCCTCGGTGCCGGCGATCTTCAGTGCGACGGCCTTGCCGGCGATCGCGTGCATGAGCGGTCCGCCCTGCTGGCCGGGGAACACGGCCGAGTTGAGCTTCTTGGCCCACTCCTGCTTGGCCAGAATGATGCCGGAGCGGGGTCCGCCGAGGGTCTTGTGCACGGTCGAGCTGACGACATCGGCGTGCGGGACCGGCGACGGGTGCAGGCCGGCGGCGACGAGTCCGGCGAAGTGCGCCATGTCGACCCACAGGTGGGCGCCCACCTCGTCGGCGATGGAGCGGAACGCCTCGAAGTCGAGCGTGCGCGGGTAAGCCGACCAGCCGGCGACGATGACCTTGGGCTTCACGTCGAGGGCGATCTTGCGCACCTCGTCCATGTCGATCCGGAAGTCTTCCTTGCTCACGCCGTAAAAGGCGTTCTCGTAGAGCTTGCCGGAGAAGTTGAGACGCATGCCGTGCGTGAGGTGGCCGCCGTGGGCGAGGTCGAGACCGAGCATGGTCTCCCCCGGCTCCATCAGGGCCTGCAGCACGGCCGCGTTGGCCTGCGCGCCCGAATGGGGCTGGACGTTGGCGAAGTCGGCGCCGAACAGCTCCTTGGCGCGGTTGCGGGCGATGTCCTCGACCACGTCGACGTATTCGCAGCCGCCGTAGTAACGGCGTCCCGGGTAACCCTCGGCGTACTTGTTGGTGAGCACGCTGCCCTGCGCCTGCAGCACCGCACGCGGCACGAAGTTCTCCGAGGCGATCATCTCGAGAGTGTCCCGCTGACGGCTGAGTTCGCCGTTCATGGCGGCGGCGACGTCGGGGTCGAGCTCCGCCAGGGACATCGAGTTCACGGATGACGAGTTCGCGGTCATGGCGACAAGTCTAGGGACCTGCGCCGCGATCCCCTAACCCGCTACCAGCTCACGGCGCAGGCTCGCCGGGATGAGCGGTTCGTCGAGCAGCCGTCCGAAGGCCGCGGCGCGGTCGCCGGCGGCGTCGAGCCATGTCTCGAGCAGTTGGTAACCCTCGACGTAGGTGCTGATGTAGGCCCGCCACAGCGGCGAGGTGAGGAAGCGCAGCATCTGCCGGGCCCGCTCGGGCGGTGCGAGCAACCAGGTCTGGAGGAAGCCGGCGACGGTGTCGGCGTCGGCGTTCTGGTCGTGCAGCATGAGGGCCGCATCCTGGCGGACGGTCAGCAGTCCGGAGGTCGCGCGTCCGACGCGAATCGCCCGATCGGCGTCGAAGCGCAGGCCGAGGTCGGCGTAGATCTCCTGCGCCCAGGCGCCCCACTCCTTGCCCATGATGGCGGTCAGGGCGTGGTCGGCGAGCCCCTCGGCCATCAGGCACTGCGGGGTGTTGACGAGGAAGATCGACTGCTCGTGCTGGCCGGCGCCGACGAGCAGTTGTTCCTTGCGGCAGTGCTCGGTGTGGTGGCCGGGGTAGGCCTCGTGGGCGATCAGGTGCGGGAGCGAGGACATGTACTGCGTGAGGTCGGCGTTGATAGCGACCCGCGACCGGTAGTCACCGAGGTAGTAGTTGAACCCCGACCACGGCTTGTCGGTGACGACCTCGAAGTCGACGATCTCGTTGTCGGGCAACGGGTACTGCGCGCGAACTCGTTCGCGCAGGGCGCCGCTGAACGCCCGGACGCATTCGTCGACCTTGTCGGCGGGGATCTCATCGGTCCGACGATGGGCGGCGTACGCGTCGCGGAGTTCGTCACCGGTGGCGTCGGCCAGGCCGAGCGCCTCGGCGAGTTCGGTGTGGCCCTGTCGGTAGCGGTCGGCGTCGGCGAGGGCGATGTCGACGTCGAAATAGGCGCTGACCTCATCGACGAAGGAGATCTCATCGCCGGCGAACTTGCGGGCTGAGCACTCGAGCGCCCGCAGATGGGAGCCGATGAACTCCGCGCGGTCGGCGGGCAGATCTCCGGGGAGCTCGGCGCGCAACGCTCGGGCCCGCGCGGCAAGCTGCGCCGGATCGGGCGCGGGCCCGTTGGCGATCTCGGCGCGCAGGGCCGGGTCGCCGGTGAAGGCGTCGACGAAGCCTTCTTCGAGCCGATCGAACGCCAACCCCAGCCGCAGGTAGTCGGTGACGAGGTCGGGGGTCGCGTGGTCGGCCGGCATACCGGGCACGTTACCGGGAGCGGACGCACCGCGTGGACCCACCGCGGCGCGGCGCGAGGTGGGCCCTAAGCTGTTACGCATGACGACCCGGCCGGCCGCGCTCACCATGACCCCGGAGCTGCGCTGATGGCTCGCAATGCCAGTGATCGGGACCCCAGTTTGTACCTGGAACTCGACCGCCGGCAGTGGCGCGAACTGCGTGAGTCGATGCCCCTCGTGCTGAACGAGGACGAGCTCGCCGAACTGGTGGGTCTCGGTGAGCAGATCGACCTCGAGGAGGTCGCCGACGTCTACCTACCGCTGTCGCGTCTGATCCATCTGCAAGTCGCTGCGCGCCAACGACTGTTCGCGGCCACCTCGACCTTCCTCGGCGAGCGTCAGATCAATCGGCAGGTCCCGTTCGTCATCGGTATCGCAGGCAGTGTGGCCGTGGGCAAGTCGACGACGGCGCGCGTTCTCGCGGCGTTGCTCGCCCGGTGGGAGTCGCATCCGAAGGTCGACCTGATCACCACCGACGGCTTCCTGCTGCCGACGGCGGAGATGCAGCGTCGAGGAATCCTGCACCGCAAGGGTTTTCCCGAATCGTATGACCGGCGCGCGCTGCTCCGCTTCGTGACCGAGGTGAAGTCGGGTGCGCGCGAGGTCGCGGCGCCGGTCTATTCACACCTCGCCTATGACATCGTGCCGAACGTCTATCACTATGTGCGGCAACCCGACATCCTCATCCTCGAGGGGTTGAACGTCCTGCAGACCGGTCCGACGCTGATGGTGTCGGATCTCTTCGACTTCTCGATCTACGTCGACGCCAAGATCGAGGACATCGAGGAGTGGTACATCTCGCGCTTCCTGCAGATGCGGACCACGTCGTTCGCCAACCCGGACTCCCACTTCCACGCGTACGCCTCGCTCACCGACGAGCAGGCCACGGCTGCGGCCCGGGACCTGTGGACCTCGATCAACCGGCCGAACCTCATCGAGAACATCCTGCCCACCCGCCCACGGGCCTCGCTGGTGCTCCGCAAGGACGTCGACCACGCCATCAACCGGGTCCGCCTGCGAAAGCTCTGAAAAATCACGCCGGCGTGAGCATCAGATCGACCAGTTCCGCGCTGTGGCGGCCGGCCGCCGCGCGATCCTCCTCGGAGTAGGACAGGTGGAGGGCGCCGATGCCCATCGCGAAGATCCAGTTCGACCGGATCGACGCGGTCTTCGGGTCCATCCCGTGGTCGAGAAGGCACTGACGCACCGCTTCCCGCGCACGACGATCGGAGGTGCGGATACTCGTTTCGGCATCCGGATCCGAGCGCGCCCATTCCCTCATCGCCCGTTCGATCATCCAGTGCCGCGGACTCGTGAGCTGCGCGATCAGGCCCAGCAGGCGATCACGCGGGGGTAGGTCGGCCAGCGCCGCGAAGTTCTGGTGCTCTTCGTCGCTCCACTCGCCCCACCGTGCGACCAGCGCCGCGCGATATGCCGCGATGTCGGAGAAGTGCCAGTAGAAACTGCCCTTGGTGACGCCCATGCGCTTGCAGACGGTGTCGATCTTGATCTGCTTGAACCCCTCCTCGGCCAGGATCGCGTACCCGAGCTCGATCCAGTCGTCAGCCGACAGATGGCCGCCACCCCGCTCCTGCGCTCGCCCCATTCGCTCACCCTAACTGCACATTCCGACCCGAACCGGGCATCCCATACTTTTTTGTATGTTACGTTCCGATCCGTGGACACCCCGACATCCGGAACGGTGCGGATCACCGACGAATTCATCGCCTCCCTGGCCGAGCGCGCCGGCCGGGCGGAAGAACTACGGCATCTGCCGGCCGAGACCATCCGCGACGCGACCGACTCCGGCCTTCTGGATCTGTTGATTCCCAACAGGTTCGGCGGACTGGAAGCCCCCTTCCCGGAGATCCTCGACTACGTCCGACGCCTGGCCCACGGCTGCACGTCGAGCGCCTGGACGCTGGGTTTCTACACGCTGCACGGCTGGATCACCGCCCTGTTCAGCGAGGCCGCGCAGGAGGAGGCGTTCGCCGATCGCCCGTACCTGGCTCCGGCGCCACTGGCGCCGACCGGGACCGCGGAGCCGCGAGAGGGCGGTTTCTCCGTGTCCGGACGCTGGTCCTGGGCCACCGGCATCATGCAGGCCAACTGGGTGATGGTGGGCGCCGTCGTCACCGGCGACCGGCCCGACGCCGTCCTCGCGCTCCTGCCGATCGACGACGCGCGGGTGGAGGACGTCTGGCACACCGACGGCATGCGGGCGACCGGATCCAACGACGTCGTCATCGAGAACGCCTTCGTACCGGCCCATCGTACGGTCCGGGTCCGAGATCTCTACGCGGGCAGGACACCTGGCGCGGCCACGCACGACAATCACTTGTATCGCTGGCCGATGGTCCCCGCTCTCGCCCTGCTGGCTGCCATGCCCGCCCTGGGTACAGCCGAGCGGGTCGCCGACCTGTACGCGGCGCGACTCTCCGAACGCGTCCTCGCGTATCAGATGGTCAAACAGAAGGACAAGCCCGCGGCGCGGATTCGCCTGGGCGACGCACGAATCCGGCTACATGCTCTCCGAGGTCTGCTCGCCGAGACCACGGCGACCATCGAGGGCGTCCTCGCCGGCGGCGGGACGGTCGACGTCCGCACGCGCGCGCAGGCGCGCCTCGCCGCGGCCCGAATCGTGAACGAATCCAGAGCTGTGATCGGCACGTTGCTCGAGGCGTCGGGCGCCGGCGTCCATTTCCTCGACCATCCGATGCAGCGTGCACGCCGAGACGTCGACGTCCTGTCCGGTCACGTGGTCTTCGACTACGACGAGATCCGGGAGATCGCCGCATCACTCGAGATCGGTATGGAGATCTCGCCGTTCGCCATGGTGTGAGACTTCAGGCCACCGGCACGGACACCCGCCGTTCGTCGAGCCCGGCCGGGTAGCCGCCGGCGATCGCGATCCGGTTCCAGGTGTTGATCATCGCGATCGCGGCCACGAGGCAACCGGTCTCGACGGCGTCGAAATGTGCTCGCACGGAGTCGAATACGTCGTCGGTCACACCATCCTCACCGAGCTCCGTGAGTTGTTCGGTCAGCGCGAGGACGGCGCGCTCACGTCCGTCGAACACCGTTCCGGCTTCGCGCCAGGCCGGGAGCATCAGCAGCTTGTGCGGGTCGATCTGTGCGGCGAGCGCATCCCCGGCATGCATGTGCAGGCAGTATGCGCAGCCGTTGAGTTGCGACACCCGCATTGCGATCAGCTCGCCGATCTCGGCGTCGACACCCGCCGCCGACGCGCGCTGCAGGGCGACGAGCGCCTTGTAGACCGCGGGATTGTCCTGCGGAATCCACATGCGCGTCGAGGGGCGTGTCCGAACACTCATCGGGCACTTTCCGCGGCAGCGTCGGCGTGACGAGTCAACCACTGCTCGAGAGTGGTCGGGGTGACGACGTCCGGATCTGCCGGCACCAGGCCGCCGCCGCGAATCGCCGGTCCGCCGACGGGCGCCCCGAGGATCCAGCGCGGCGATCCGCGCCGCGCCGCAACGGCTTTCGCCACGTCGACGAGGTCCATCTCGGCCGGTCCCGCGACCTCGATCTTGCGAAGCTCACCTGCCCCGACCGGGGCGGGCGCTGTGGTGGCCGAGTCCGCGACCGCCTTCGCCACATCCTCCGCCGCTGCCGGGCGGCACCGCATCTTCGGCACGATCGCGACGGGACCGACCGCCATGCGTCCCATCATCTGTTCGGCGAGTTCGAACCACTGCACCGACGCCATGATGGTCAGTGTCGCCGGGTCGACGACGTCGCGGTAGGCGGCCTCCTGGGCTGCTTTACCCCGGTAGTAACCGAATTTCGCGTTCACCGAGGGATCGTCCGCGTTCACGATGGAGACACAGACGACGTGCCCGACCGCGGCCGCGGTCGCCGCCCGCCCGATGTTGTGCGCCGTCGTCCGGAAGAAGTCGACGGCCTTCTTCGCGCTCAGCGTCTCGACACTGAGACAGTCGACCACGACGTCGGCCCCGGACATCGCCCGGGCCAGCCCCTCGCCGGTATACGCGTCGACCCCGGCCGCCCGGTTCGCCCGCACCACCTCGTTGCCCCGTTCGGCGAGCAGATCCGCCACCCGGCTGCCCAGGACCCCACTCGCTCCGATCACCACGATCTTCATCTCGCCCTCCTCGCCGACTTCGTCGGTTGCTGTGTCTGCTTCCGTGTTCTGGCCCTAGGCTAATGCGGGATTAGCACAAGAAAGTGGTCCAATCCGATGGAAGAAAACAGGGTCAATCGCGACGCTGCCCCTCCTGACCCGTGGGCGGAGGTGGCCGCGCGCCTCGGCGCCGATCTGTTCCTCGACCTGCAGCCGGACCCCGAGGCGAGCGCACGCGGGCGCGGTGCGACGCTGCGTCGAACGCTCATCGAGGCGCTGCGATCGGCGATACTCGACGGGCGTCTCCCCGCGGGCACCGCCCTACCGCCGTACCGTTCGCTCGCCGCCGACCTCGGCCTGGCACGCGGCACCGTGTCGGCGGTCTATCAGGAGTTGATCGCCGAAGGCTGGTTGACCGCGCGTCAGGGTTCGGCCACACGCGTGGCCGAGGGCGCGGCGCGCCCCGATGCCACCGGCGGACGGACCGACGATCAACGCCCGTCGACGCACTCGATTTTCCGTTTACCGCACGACTTCTCGCTCGGACAGCCGTGCGCGGGCATGTTCCCGCGCACGGACTGGATCCGCGCTACCCGCCGCGTCCTCACGGCTGTCGGCGACGATGTGTTCGCCCCCACACATCCGCAGGGCCGCCCGGAACTCCGCCACGCCCTGAGCGCATACCTGGGCCGGACCCGCGGGGTCCGCACGAACGCCGATCGGATGATCCTCGGGACCGCGGTACAGTCCGCGCTGGAGATGCTGTCGCGCACCGTCTTCGGCGACACCCTGGCAGTCGAGAGCCACGGCCTGCCCTTCCACTGGCGGGCCGTCGAACGCGGCGGCACCCGGGTGATCCCGATCCCCGTCGACGACGAGGGGATGGTGATCGACGATCTCGAACGCAGCGGCGCCCCGGCCGTCCTGCTCTCGCCGAGCCACCAGTTCCCGACCGGGGTCGCACTGTCCCCGGCGCGGCGTATGCAGGTCATCGAGTGGGCCCGGCGGACCGGGGCGATCATCGTCGAGGACGACTACGACGGCGAGTTCCGGTACGACCGCGATCCGGTCGGCGCCCTGCAGGCACTCGGCCCGGATGTGGTGGTCCACGCCGGGTCGATGTCCAAGAGCCTCTCCCCCGCCGTGCGCGCCGGGTGGCTCGCCCTGCCACCCCATCTGGTGGATGTCGTTCTGGGCGCCAAGGGAGTACGCGAAGGCGACGCCGGCATCATCGACCAGCTGATCCTCGCCGACCTGATCGATTCCGGCGCGTATGACCGGCACATCCGCCGCAGCCGGCAGGTGTATCGCCAACGCCGCGACGCACTTGTCGAGGCCGTCACCGCATGCGGTTTCGGGCTACCCGGCATCGCCGCCGGACTGCACGCCGTCATCCCCGTCGACCACGCCGACGAAGGACTGCTCGTTCACGAGGCGTTCCGGCGAGGGATCGGACTCGTCGGATTGTCCCTGTTCCGGCACCCGGACGCCGATCCTCTGTCGTACGGCGGCCTGGTCGTCGGGTTCGGAACACCCGCGGCGTCGACCTTCACCGCCGACCTGCAGGCCCTTCGCGACCTACTTGCCGAATCGTCTACTGCGCGCCGAGTAGTCCCGTAGCGCTCGCAGGAAGTCGACCCGACGGAACTCCGGCCAGTACGCGTCGGTGAACCAGATCTCCGAATAGGCGCTCTGCCACAGCAGAAATCCCGACAGCCGCTGTTCGCCGGAGGTCCGGATCACGAGGTCGGGGTCGGGCTGGCCCTTGGTGTACAGGTTCGCGTCTATCGCCTCGACGGTGACCGCCTCGATCATCTCCTCGGGGGTGGCACCGGCGGCGCGCTTCTCGTCGAGCAACGCCCGCACCGCGTCGACGATCTCCTGGCGACCGCCGTACCCCACGGCCACGTTGACGTTCATACCGTGTCGTTCGGAGGTGCGGTCGGCTGCGGCACGCAGGCGCCCGGCAACGGCCTCGGGCAGGGCGTCGAGAGTGCCGACGATTCGGATGCACCAGTCGCCGTCGGGCGAGGAGATCTCGTCGACGATGTCGGGCACGATCTCGAGCAGTGCGTCGAGCTCGTCGGACGACCGGTTCAGGTTCTCGGTGGACAGCAGATAGATGGTGACGGCCTCGATGCCCAGACCCGCACACCAGCCCAGCATGTCGGCGATGCGCTGGGCGCCCACACGATGCCCGTGGCTGACGTCCTCGAATCCGGCCTCGCGCGCCCAGCGGCGATTACCGTCGCAGATGATCGCGACGTGCCGCGGTAGGCGCTGGGTGTCGAGGAGTTGGATGAGTCGACGTTCGTAGATGGTGAGAGCTGGACGGCGCACCCGATCCGGCAGCAGCTTCATCCTTCGCGGCCTCGTGTCACGTGGGACACCTTACGCGCCGGGATGCGAGCAAGATGACCCCGCCGACCTCAGCGAGTTTCCCTACAGACGAGTAAGTTACGGTACCGTAGGTTTTGTGAGCACACTGTCGAGCCCGCCCCCGGACGTGGCCGATCGCCCGCGTCTGCGCGGCGTCATCCACCACTACTCCGCTTATGCGGCCGCAGTCGCCGGCATCGCGCTGGTCATCGGCGCCGCGATCCTCGACGGCGCCGTTGCCGCGCTGACGTGTGCGGTCTATGCGATCACCGTCGTCGGACTGTTCACCGTCAGCGCCACCTATCACCGCATCCCGTGGAAGACGGCGCGTGCACGCATCCGGATGAAGCGCGCCGACCACGCGATGATCTTCCTCTTCATCGCCGGCACCTACACTCCGTTCTGCGCCCTCGGCCTGCCGTCGCCGGCAAGTTGGTGGGTGCTCGGCATCGTGTGGGCCGGGGCGCTCGGTGGGTCGCTGCTGAAGATCCTCTGGCCGGGTGCTCCGCGCTGGCTGGGCGTGACGCTCTACATCCTGCTCGGCTGGGTCATCGTCGTGGTCGCCCCGGCCCTGGTCTCCCAGACCGGCTACCTGGTCATGATCCTGCTGGCCCTCGGCGGCGTGCTCTACAGCGTGGGCGGCGTCTTGTACGCGGTGCGTTGGCCCAACCCGTGGCCGCAGACCTTCGGCCATCACGAGGTCTTCCACCTGTGCACCGCCGTCGCGGCGGTGCTCCACTACGCCGCCGCCTGGCTGGTCGTCGCCGGATAGCTGGTCTTCGTCTGACAGCAATATCCGGCCGGCGACTCGGTTCACATGTGCATCGGCGGCATCATGCCCATACCGTGCATCCACATCATCATGTGGTGACACAGCTGCATCATCTGCTCCATCATCTCGGTCCGCCTCCCTTCGCCTGCCGCGATCGGAACCCGTGTCCCTCGCACCCCATCTCGATCCCACTCCGGACCGACACCCCGCGATAGGGCCGACCGTCCTCACCCGAGGGACATGGGACTCACCGTAGGTGCAGGGGGACACTTCTTCACCCGAACGTCACGAGGGCGTCTCCCGCCGGGCCCGTGGGGGTCAGCGGGGGGTGATCGTCTGGGGCTGTGACGAGAACCGATCGCGGCCCTGCTCTTCGGAGCGGACCCACTCGTCGGCGGTTCCTCACCGCGGCGGGACTCGTGGCAGGGGTGGCGTTCGCGCCGGGTCTGCTCGATGGCGCCTCACGGGCGGCGCCGGTGACGACATCATCCGGTTCACCGTTCGGCCTGGGCATCGCCTCCGGCGATCCCCTGCCCGACGGCGTCGTTCTGTGGACGAGACTGGCGCGCAACCCATTCGCCCCCGGAGGCGGGATGGGTTCGCGACCGGTACGCGTCGAATGGGAGATCGCCCACGACGAGTCGATGACACGAGTCGTCCGGCGCGGTGCCGCTCAGGCCACGGCGGAGTGGGGACACAGTGTGCACATCGACGTACGCGGTCTCGCCCCCGCAGCCGACTACTTCTACCGCTTCCGCGCCCTCGGCGCTCACCGACCGGGCGGACGCGCACCGCGCCGGCTCCCCACGCCCACGTCGGCGGGTTGTCCGTTGCGGTGGCGTCGTGCCAGAACTGGGCCGACGGTTACTACCACGCATTCGCCGACATCGCCTCGCACGCACCCGATCTGGTGCTTCATCTGGGCGACTACATCTACGAGAAGCCGATCCCTGACGACGCCCGCCACGGCAGCCCCCGCCCGGTGTCGGCGACCCACGAGGCCGTCGACCTCGACGACTACCGGGAACGGTATGCCCTGTACAAATCCGACCCCGATCTGCAACAAGCTCACGCAACGTCGCCGTTCGCGATCTCCTTCGACGACCACGAGGTCGACAACAACTGGGCTGCAACGGTTCCCGAGGACCACACCGCCTGGCGGCGTTCGCCGTCCGACGCGCGAGCGCGTTGCGGGCGTGGTGGGAGAACACCCCGGTGCGCACCGCCGTGCGACCTGACGGCACCCTCATCCGCGCACACCGGCGCCTCGTCTTCGGCGACCTCGCGGCGATCACCCTCCTCGACACGCGCAGCCATCGCAGCGACCAGGTGAACGGCGACAACGATTCCCCGCAGAACCTCCGGACCGCGGACCCGTCGCGGACGATCCTCGGTGACGCGCAGGAACGCCGGCTCCTCGACGGCCTGGCGTCGAGTCGGGCACGATGGGATGTTCTCGCCCAACAGGTCCCGATGGCCGACCTGGCCCGCGGCGCATCCCGGGCGGTCAGCATGGACGGGTGGAGCGGCTACGAGCCGGCGCGACGACGCGTCCTCGACGGGGCGGCCGACCGTGGCGTGCGCAACCTCGTGTCCCTTGCCGGCGACATCCACCGGAGTGTCGTCGCCGACCTGCGAACCGACTATGCCGCCGAGTCTCCCACCCGCGGCGTCGAGCTCGTGACGACGTCGATCACCTCCGGCGGCGACGGCGAGGACAGCGACGACGGCGACCGCGCGTTGAAGGCCGCCTCGCCGCATGTGCGGTTTGGCAACGCCCAGCGCGGCTACCTGCTCAATCGCGTGTACCGCGACCGCTGGGAGGCCGAGTTCCGCGTGGCACCGTCGGTGCGGTCACCACGCGGTTCACTCCGGCGACGCGCCGTCGTCACGATTCCCGACGCCGCTCCCGAGGTCGACGTAGGCCAATCCGCTCCCTGAGTGACCCCGGAGCTTGCGGACGGGCGTATCGAAGGGTCAGGCGCGCGCGAGCGCGTCGAGGACGGTGGCGCTCGCTTCCCAGCCCATGCACTTGTCGGTGACGGACTTGCCGTAGACCAGCGGGGTGGCATCGGTGGACTGGGCACCGGGCTCGAGGAAGCTCTCCAGCATGACGCCGCTGATGTTCGACGCCTCGCCGGCCTCGCGGGTGGCACGCAGGGACGCGGCGATCTCGGTCGCGACCTCCGCCTGGCGGAGGTGGTCCTTGCCGGAGTTGGCGTGCGAGCAGTCGATCATCACACGTGCGGGCAGGCCGGCCTTGTCCAGGGCCGCAGCCGCAGACGCGATCGACTCGGCGTCGAAGTTGGTTCCGCGGGTGCCGCCACGCAGGATGATGTGGCAATCCTCGTTGCCCGCGGTCTCGACGACCGCGCCGTTGCCGAAGTCGTCGACTCCGAAGAAGACATGCTCCGCCGCAGCGGCTTTCACACCGTCGACGGCGACCTGGACGTTGCCGTCGGTGCCGTTCTTGAAGCCGATCGGCATCGACAGCCCCGACGCGAGCTGGCGGTGGACCTGCGACTCGGTGGTGCGGGCGCCGATGGCACCCCATGCGACGGCGTCGGCGATGTACTGCGGGCTGGTCGGCTCGAGGAACTCACAACCGACCGGCAGACCGAGATCGATGATGTCGAGCAGCAACGACCGGGCAGTCCGCAGGCCGCGCTCGACGTCGAAGGTGTTGTCCATCCCGGGGTCGTTGATGAGCCCCTTCCAGCCGACCGTGGTGCGCGGCTTCTCGAAATAGACCCGCATGACGATCTTCAGACGATCGGCGTAGGCCTCGGCCAACGGCGCCAGACGGCGCGCGTAGTCGATCGCGGCGATCGGATCGTGCACCGAACACGGTCCGACGATGACGAGCAGACGGTCGTCGCGGCCGGCGAGGATGTCGGCGATCTCGTCGCGGTCGCGGGCGACGGCCAGCGCACGACGTGCGGTAAGGGGCAGTTCGGCGCGGACCGTGTCCGGCGACGGGATCGGGCGGAAGGACTTGATCCGTCGATCAGAGGTCGATTCGGCCTTGTCGGCCGTGCGCGTGGAGAGATCCGGGAGTGTGGTCACGGTGTGTGCCTTTCGAGGTCATGCCCTGTCGGTGGTCCAACCGGGGCACGCCTTCACAGTGGTGGAGCCCCGCTCAAAACGACAAGAGCAGCGACCATATGGTCGCTGCTCGGGCTCCGGGTGTTACGTGCGCGCGCTTGGTCAGCGCTTCATCGTGGCCCCACCCGGAGCCTCGATAAAGCGCCAATATGCGCGCACGGTGCTGATCACGGCGACCACACTAGCACAGCAGTCTTGCCGACAATCCGGGGCCTACGGGTGACCGCGGTCGATCAGTTCGCTCAGGACGATGATCGACTCGGATTTGTCCACCGGGCCGGCCGCCCGGATGCGTTCCAGTGCCTGTTCGAGGTGGCGCACATCGCGGGCCCGCACCCGCAGGATGGCGTCGGCCTGACCCGAGATGGTCGCGGCGCTCACGACCTCGGGGATCGGTTCCCACGACGCCTTGAGTTCGTCGGGCGATATGTTGCCGCGGCAGTACACCTGGACGTAGGCCTCGGTGGTCCATTGCATGGCGTGTGGGTCGACGATGGCGGTGAAACCCCGGATCACCCCGTCGGCGAGGAGACGGTCGACACGGCGCTTGACGGCCGGAGCCGACAGGCCCACCTCGTCACCGATCTGGGCATAGGTCGCGCGGGCGTCTCTGGTGAGGGAGGCGATCACCTTTTGATCGAGATCGTCGAGAGTGCGCAACGGATACCCACTTTCCCCATGCCGTGTGATGATTTACTGCACAGATGCGCAATTCACGGCGATTGTTTGCACCATTGGCCAACGATACGCTCGATTCATGACGCTGACGAGCGCGGGTATCGGCGCGCCTCCGGTACGCGAGGCGCGGCTGCGGACCTACGCGATGACCCCGCCCGTGCACTTCACCGTGTCGTACGCGATCAATCCGTGGATGGACACCTCGGTCCCGGTGGACACCGACCTCGCGCTCTCCCAGTGGCACACCCTCCGGTCGGTGTACGAATCTCTCGGCCACACCGTGCATCTGGTGGACCCGGCGCCCGGTCTGCCCGACATGGTCTACGCCGCCAACGGCGGTCTCAGCGTCGGCGACACCGTCGTCGCCGCGCGCTTCGCCTTCCCGGAGCGGGCCGCGGAGGGCGACCTGTACGCGAAGTGGTTCGCCCGCAACGGATTCGGCTCCGTCCACCGCACCACCGGCATCCAGGAGGGCGAGGGTGACTTCCTGGTCGTCGGCGCACGGATCCTCGCCGGCACCGGTTTCCGTACCCAGACTTCCGCACACGACGAGGTTGCCGCGATCACCGGCCGGCCGGTCATCACCCTCGAGCTCGTCGACCCGCGGTTCTATCACCTCGACACCGCATTGGGCGTCCTCGACGACGCCACGATCGCCTACTACCCCGCCGCGTTCTCGGCACGCTCACGCCGCCTGATCGACGAGCTGTTCCCCGACGCCATCATCGCCACCGACGCCGACGCGGCCGTACTCGGCCTCAACCTGGTCTCCGACGGACTGCACGTCGTGATGACCGATCGCGCACCGCATCTCGAGGCCGAGCTACGCGAGGCCGGGTTCCGGCCGGTGACCGTCGATCTCTCCGAGTTGCTGAAGGGCGGCGGCGGGGTCAAGTGCTGCACATTGGAATTGAGGAGGCACGACACCATGTCCGACACACTCGTCCCCCACGATGAGGCATCTCCCGCAGGTCTCACGCTCGCCGCCGAACCGCATGTGGCGCACAACTACTCGCCGATCCCGGTCACCGCTGCGACCGCCGAGGGGGCGTGGATCACCGATGTCGACGGCAAGCGTCACCTCGACTGTCTGGGCGCGTATTCGGCGGTCAACTTCGGCCACCGCCATCCGCGGATCGTCGCCGCGGCACTCGAGCAGATCGAACGGGTCACCCTCACCAGCCGCGCGTTCCGTTCGGATCGTCTCGAACCGTTCTGCGCCGCACTCGCGGAACTGTGCGGCAAGGAGATGGTGCTGCCGATGAACACCGGCGCCGAGGCTGTCGAGTCGGCGATCAAGGTCGCCCGAAAGTGGGGCTACGACGTCAAGGGTGTCCCAGACGGCCACGCGACGATCATCGTCGCCGGCGGCAATTTCCACGGCCGCACCACGACGATCATCTCGTTCAGCGACGACCCTGATGCTCGCGCCGGATTCGGTCCGTACACACCGGGTTTCGTCCGGGTCCCCTACGGCGATGTCGAGGCGATCGCCGCCGCGATCGACGAGCGGACGGTCGGTGTCCTGCTCGAACCCGTTCAGGGCGAGGCCGGGATCATCGTCCCACCCGGCGACTACCTCCCGCGGGTGCGCTCCCTGTGCACCGACAACGACGTCCTGTTCATCGCCGACGAGATCCAGTCGGGCCTCGGTCGCACGGGACGCACCTTCGCCGTCGAACACTGGGACGTCGAACCCGACGTCTACCTGCTCGGCAAGGCCCTCGGTGGCGGGATCGTGCCGGTCAGCGCGGTGGTCGCGGATCGTGATGTCCTCGGCGTCCTGCACCCCGGACAGCACGGCTCGACCTTCGGCGGCAACCCGCTTGCCGCGGCGATCGGCCACACCGTGGTCGACATGCTCGCCGACGGCACCTGGCAGGACCGCGCCACCAACCTCGGCGACCACCTGCACACGCGCCTGAGAGAATTCGTCGGCCGCGGCGTCGTCGCGACCCGAGGCCTCGGACTGTGGGCGGGTATCGATCTCGACCCGGCACTCGGCACCGGCAAGAATTTCTGCCTGCGCCTCGCCGAGCACGGCGTCCTGGCCAAGGACACGCACGGTTCGACGCTACGGCTCGCCCCGCCGCTCGTGATCACCGCACCGGAGATCGACTGGGCGATCGATCAATTCGCCGAAGTTCTGGACGAACTCCGGTCCCGGTCAGCGTGATACGCGGTCGCGGTTGAGCCACCACGTCGACGTCGACAGGACCGTGGCGAAGGCGCACCATGCCGGGTAGGCGGCGAGCGCGGCCCCCGCCTTCGGATTCACGGCCGCGGTCCGCCGTGTCAGGTCGGCACTGCTGACCGTGAGGACGGCCGATGCCACCGACGCGGTGCCCAGCGCCCCTCTACCGAAGTAGATCCAGCTCCATGCCCCGTTGAGTGCGAGATTGGCACCGAGCGCGGCGATGTACGCCTGCTTCTCGTCTGCGGCCGGCCACTCGCCCAGGCCGTCGATCGTGGTGGCGGAGGTGACCGCGATGTCGGCGTAGAGGGCGGTCCAGGCCACCGGGAACACCCAGGCCGGCGGGACGAAGGACGGCTTCTTCAGCCGCGGGTACCAGGTCTCGACCGCGGGTTTGGTCACCACGCTGCCGATGGCGCCGGCTGCGGCGGTGGCGAGCGAGGTCCCGATCAGAGTGGAGATGCGCATTCCCATCAATACCCGTTCCGGCGAATCCGACACCTGCGCTGTCGAGCTGTCCTCAGCCGATCTGGGCGGCCAGCTTCTCCTCGTCCGTGACCGGCAGCCCGCAGACCGTTCCCCGGCACACATAGGCGGCGTCGCGTCCGTCGACCGGACCGCGTGCGACGAGCAGCGGATGCGAATCCTGTTCGCCGGCAACGACGACCGCCCCGCCGGGGACGTGAGCCCAGGCCGCCCGGGTCAGGGAATGATCCGACGCGGGGCCTTCGGCCACGGCTACCTGGATCGGCCCGGCGACCCGCGCCGACATCACCGACATCCAGTGCCCGGCCGATCGCGGCAGCTTGGCGACGATCACCGACGCGCGGGACAGGCTGTGCTCCAGTAGTTCTGCGTAACCGACCGCCTTGGCCGAATCGGCGAGCATCGATGCGGTGAGCAGCGCCTCGGCCATGAGCGACGCCCCCGATGGGGTGGCCCCGTCGATCGGATCCCGGGGCCGGGCGATGAGCCCTTCGCCGGTGGCGTCGAACCAGGCGCCGGGCGCCTCCGGATCGGCGAAACGCTCGACCGCGGAGTCGAGCAACCCCAATCCAGCGCCCAGCCATCGGGTTTCACCGGTGACCTGGAACAGCGTCAAGAGGGCCGTGCTCAGCGCCGCGTGGTCGTCGAGCCCGCCGTCGGACTCCCCCACGTCTCCGCCGAGCGACGAACGTCGGAGCCGCCCACCGACCAGGTGGTTGGTCAGCAACTCGTCGGCGCATCGAATGGCCTCGTCGACGTAGCTGACGTCACCCAGCCCGGCACCGGCCTCGGCGAGGGCGGTGATGGTCATGGCGTTCCACACGGTGACGACCTTGTCGTCGCGGGCGGGTTGGACGCGCCTGTCCCGCGCCTCGAGGAGCGCGGCGCGTACGGTGTCGAAGCGCTCGCGGTCGTCCGGGTCGGCCGGCAGCTGCAGTGTCGAGCGACCGTGTTCGAAGGTGCCCTGCTCGGTCACGACGAACAGTTCGGCGGCCCAGCGCCCGGTCTCGGGTCCGAGCACCTCGGCGAGCTCCGCAGGCGTCCACACGTAGGTGGACCCCTCCACCTCGTCCGCATCGGCGTCGAGCGACGAGGCGAACCCGCCGGGCACCCGCAGGTCCCGCCGGATGAAGGCGATGGTCTCCTCGACGACGCGGCGCGCCAACGGATCTCCGGTCCGCCGGGCGAGATGCGCATAGGCCCGCAGCAGCTGCGCGTTGTCGTAGAGCATCTTCTCGAAGTGGGGTACCACCCAGCCGGCGTCGACCGAGTACCGGGCGAAACCGCCGGCGAGCTGGTCGTAGATCCCGCCCCGGCCCATCGCATGCATGGTCCGGCCGGCGGCCTCGATCGCAGCGGCATCGCCGGTGCGTTCGGTGTGCCGGATCAGCGCTTCGAGGAGGGCCGAGGGCGGGAACTTGGGTGCGCCGCCGAAACCGCCGAGCTCGGTGTCCTCCTCATCGAGGACGGTCCGGACGCCGTGTGCGAGGAGCCGGTCGTCGACGGCGACGGTCCCCTCCGGCAACGGAGAGGTGTTCGCCACGATGTGTTCGCGCACCTTCGCGGCGGTGTCGTCCAGGTCGGCGCGACGCTGCGTCCAGGCCTCTCTGACCGCGGTCAGAACTTGTCGAAAAGAAGGGATCTGACCGTGCGGCCGCGGCGGGTAGTAGGTGCCGGCGTAGAACGGGTCGCCGTCTGGCGTGAGGAAGC
Organism: Gordonia rubripertincta; assembly: GCF_038024875.1. NCBI lineage: Bacteria > Bacillati > Actinomycetota > Actinomycetes > Mycobacteriales > Gordoniaceae > Gordonia > Gordonia rubripertincta. Next base: position 2,983,261 of record NZ_CP136136.1, on the reverse strand, counting down.
AGGTCATCGGCCAGCCGCCCTGCCCGGTCATCGCGACGGTGGCACTCATGTAGATGGCGTCGATGTCGGGACGTTCCTCCCGATCGACCTTGACGCAGACGAAGTCACGGTTCATCTGGGCTGCGGTGGCGTCGTCCTCGAAAGACTCGTGCGCCATCACGTGACACCAGTGGCAGGCCGCGTAGCCGACCGACAGCAGAACCGGCACATCGCGTTCGCGTGCCTGCTTCAGAGCGGCGTCGGACCACTCCTGCCAGTGGACGGGATTGTCGGCGTGCTGCCGGAGATATGGGCTCGTCGCCGAGCCCAGCATGTTCGACGGACCGTCAGGTGTCCGCCGGGCGTCGCTCATCGGTCCCGGTCGTGCTCGTCGCGTCCTGGATTCCGGGTGCGGCGTCGTCGGCGGTGGTGACCGGCCCCGACGGGTCGGTGCCCTCGTCGAACGCCTGATCGGCCTCGGGGTGCTCGGTGTCGAAGGACTCCGGCAGCTTCTTGAGCTGGCGACTCATCGACCAGATCAGGAATGCGGTCCCGACCAGCAGCAACAGGATCACCAGCAGTCCCAGCGGAGACGACTTGCCGAACTCCGGCCCCTGCGGCTCCTCGGCCGCGACAACCATCACGGTGTTGACGATGTCGATGTTCATCACGCCTCGATTCCGGTGAACAGATCGGTTTCGGGCAGGGCGGTCTTCACACGCGTCTTGGCCAGCTCGAACTCCTCGGTCGGCCAGAGTCGCTGCTGCCACTCCAACGGTACGGCGAAGAACATGCCGTTGGGATCGATTTGCGTCGCATGCGCGCGCAGCGCGTCGTCACGCTGCGGGAAGTACTTGGCGCACTCGACCTGCGTGGTGACACGACCCATGAGGTCGCCCCGGCTCGGGTCCCACTTGCTGAGCCACTCGGTGAACGGGCTCTCCTGACCGTGACGCTCGAACTCGTCGGAGAAGAGCTCCATCCGGTCCCGGATGAACCCGTGCGTGTAGTACAGCTTCGACACCGACCACGGCTCACCGGTTCCGGGGAACGCGTCGGGATCGCCGGACCGGTCGAAGGCCGCCACCGACACCTCGTGGCACCGGATGTGATCCGGATGCGGGTACCCGCCGTGCTCGTCGTAGGTGATCATCACGTGCGGACGGAACTCACGGACCAGACGGACGAGCGCCTCGGTCGCCTCGTCGAGAGGAACGGTCGCGAACGAACCCTCCGGCAGCGGCGGCAACGGGTCGCCCTCGGGGAGTCCGGAGTCGACGAAGCCCAGCCACGTCTGCTTCACGCCGAGCGCCTCGGCCGCACGGGCCATCTCCTCGCGGCGGACCTCCGTCATGCGTTCTTTGATGCCGGGACGGTCCATCGCCGGATTCAGGATGTCGCCGCGCTCGCCACCGGTCAGGGTGACGACGAGCACCTCGTTGCCTTCGGCCGCATACTTGGCGGTCGTGGCCGCACCCTTGCTCGACTCATCGTCGGGGTGCGCGTGGACCGCCATCAGACGGAACACACCCGGCTGCGGGTCGTCGGCGTGGGATTCGGTCACAGTTCCTCACCTTCGGATCGCTACTGGTCCCATGGTAGGTATTGACGCGTGAACAGTTCGGATGGGGGCGCCGCGGAGCGCCCTCGCAGCGGCCCGCGCGCGACCTACCCGGAGAATTCCGCGTCCGCTCAGACCCGTCGGCGCTGGTTCCTCGCCCTGTCGATACTCGTCGTCGTGGCCGGCGTCACCCTGGCGGCGGTCGGCTACAGCAAGTTCGGCACCGCCGACGTCTCGGGCGAGGCCACCGGTTACGAGATCCTCGACGACAACACCGTCGCCGTGCAGTTCACCGTCGACCGCTCCGACCCGAGCAAGCCCGCGGCCTGCGTGGTGCGCGGACGGTCGAAGGACGGCAGCGAGACCGGCCGGCGCGAGATCCTGATCCCGGCCGACTCCGCCGAACGGATCGGCGTCCGCACCGAGGTCACCACGTCCAAGCCGCCGGTCATCGGTGAGGTCTTCGGCTGCACCGTCGACGTGCCCGCCTACCTCCAGCCCGAGTCGTGAACACGCGGCAGCCCCAACCGGTCGACGCGGCAGCACCCCGCGCCGCGTTCGCCTCCATCGGCAGCCGCTATTTCCCGCTCCTCGTCGCACTGTTCGTCGGTGTGATGCTGATCAGCAACGTCACCGGCACCAAGGGTGTCGTGCTGTTCGACGACTGGCTCAACCTCGACCTGGGCCCCATCCACATGCAGGGTCTGGTCACCGACGGAGCCTTCTTCCTGTTCCCGCTCGCCTACGTCCTGGGCGACGTGATCAGCGAGGTCTACGGCTTCCGCGCGATGCGCCGCACGATCCTGGCCGGCTTCGCCGTGCTCATCCTCGCCTCGCTGTGCTTCTGGCTGACCATTCATCTACCCGCTGCAGATTTCTACGAGGGCCAGGAGGCTTTCGAAACCGTCGCCGGCGTCGTTCCGCAATTCCTGCTCGCCGGACTTGCCGGATATGTGGTGGGTGAATTCCTGAATTCATTCGTGCTGGTCAAAATGAAAGAGCGTGCCGGTGAGCGGCATCTGTGGGCGCGCCTTCTGGGGTCGACGGTCGTCGGCGAATTCGCGGATACTCTCGTCTTCTGTTCGATCGCGGCCACCGCGCTCGGAATCTCCACCTGGGGAGATTTCGTCAACTACACGATTGTCGGGTTTGTCTGGAAAACCCTGGTGGAGATCGTCATCATGCCGGTCACGTATTTCGTTGTGGGATGGTTGAAACGAGCCGAACCCACCTACCAGGAAGCACTCGACGCGGCAACGGCTGGATCAACTGATGTGCCATAGGTCTCATCGGCTGGTACGATGATCGGATACACGGCTCCGCGAGGGGTCGTGTTGCTGCATTTATAGCAGTCCATATGCCGCGCGGTGAAAGAGTCGCATCGCGGCGCGGACAACACGAAGGAGTGACCGATGACCGACACCCAGGTGACCTGGCTGACCCAAGAGTCGCACGACCGCCTCAAGAGCGAGCTCGACTCATTGATCGCCAACCGTCCGGTCATTGCTGCCGAGATCAATGAGCGACGCGAAGAAGGCGACCTCAAGGAGAACGGTGGCTACCACGCCGCCCGCGAAGAGCAGGGCCAGCAGGAGGCGCGCATCCGCCAGCTGCAGGAACTGCTGAACAACGCGAAGGTCGGCGAGGCGCCGACCCAGTCCGGCGTCGCCCTGCCCGGTTCCGTCGTCACCGTCTACTACGACGGCGACGAGAAGGACACCGAGACCTTCCTCATCGCGACCCGCGAAGAAGGCGCCTCGGGCGGCAAGCTCGAGACCTACTCCCCCAGCTCGCCCCTGGGCTCGGCCCTGATCGACGCCAAGGTCGGCGAGACCCGCGAGTATTCGGTGCCCAGCGGCGCGACCGTCAAGGTGACCCTCGTCAGTGCGGAGCCGTACCACGGCTGATCCCAGACCACGAAGCGAGCCCGGGACGACGGTCGTCCCGGGCTCGCTTCGTCTGATGAACCTCGTTTCGACGTGCAGACTTCGATCGACGTCTACAGGTCGGGACCGAGGTTCGCCGGTCCGAGGGTGCGGTCAGCCGAGGTTGACCTTCACCCCGCCGGAGAACATCGAATCGTGGAGCTCGATGCTGGCCGGCTTGGCGTCAACGGGCATGTCGTAGACGACCTTGACCTCGACAGTGTTACCCGGATTGATGTTGTCCCAGACGGGAATGTCGCTCCCGCCGAGGTAGATCTGCGCGGTGGTATCGGGCTCGAAGCTACGGCCCTCGGTGTCGACGAGCTTCTGGTTGGTGGGCGAGAAGTCCTTCGGCTCCTTGCTGGTGTTGTTCACCGTCATGATGACCACCACGAACTGCCCCTGGGCCTCCGCCGTGAGGAACTCGTTGTCGCCGACCGACGACAGACCCGACTCGACGTTGGTGACGACGAACTCGAACTTGCCGTCGCGCACCGGCGTGTTCAGGCCGGCAGCCTGCTCATCGGCCTTCTTGTCGCCGTTGTCGCCGTTGTCGCCGCCCGAGTCGGCCTGCTCGCCGGAGTTCGAGCTGCCCGACGACGCGGTTTTGTCGGATGAATCGTCTCCACCGCCGGACACGGCGGCGATGATCACGATCAGCGCCACCAGGATGCCGACGATCCACGGCCACTTCTTCTTCTTCGGCGGCTGGATCGGCGCCTGGTACGCCGGCGGTGCACCGTACGGACCGGGGGCTCCGTACTGGGGCTGCTGCCCGTAGGGCTGTCCGGGCTGAGGCTGTCCCGGGTAGGGCTGTCCGGGCTGAGGATTCTGGGGGTCGGTCATCGTGTTCCTTCTCGAATGCGGTCCCGGGAAGCGGGACGCTCAAATCTCATTCTGCACAACAGGTCTGACGCTTCCGACACGTCGTTCACTCAGTCGAATCGCGCCCAAGATCGCGACGATCACAGTCATTCCCGAGACATTTCGGTAACGACGGAGTCGTAGGGCCAGGTACTTCTGGCTAACTGTGGTCGGCCCCGTGCACGGCCTGTTCGTGGGTGAAACCCTCGAACTCCAGCTGCTCGATCAGGCCCTGTCGCGAGAACGGGGAGTACTCACGGTACTGACGGGCCTTGTCGGTGGCCTGTACAAACCAGTTCACCTCACCGTCGGCCTCGAGCTGATCGACGGCCGCGGACGCGTCGGAGTATGAGAATCCCTCGAACTCCAGCTGGTCGACCAGTCCCGACTTCGAGAAACTGGTGTACTCGAGGTATTCCCTCGCCTTCGCGACCGCGTTCGACTTCTCCGACACGAGCTTGATCGCGGGAGCCTGCACGCTCGGCGATGCCTGTGAGGAGACATTCGTGCCGAAGCCGGCCACGACCCCGATCATCATCACGAACGCCGCCAGGACGCCTGCCGCCCACGGCCATCTCTTCTTCTGGGGGTTGCTCATCGGTTTTCCTTCTCTGCTCACGGTTCTGGGAAGTGGAACCGCGTCTGAGAGCAAGGTGTCACGGGGGTACGACAAAAACGTTGGCGCACAGTGTCATCCGATCAGATGATTCCGGTCCGACCGGCAATCAGGTCGACTTCGTCCCGACGTGCAGACGTCGATCGAAGTCTGCACGTCGGGACCGAGGTTCGCCGGTCAGGCAGCGAGCGTGTCCAGCCACGGAGCGAGCACCCCGACCAACTCCCCGCGTTCGAGCGTCGCCCACGTCCAGCGGACGACCATGATTCCCTGCGCGCGTAGCGCATCCTCGCGTCTCTTCTCGCGAATCAGCGCATCGCGTGCGGTCTCTCCGAGACGCAACAACCGTCCGTACTTCTGCATACCGTCGAATTCGCCGACAAGCTTTCCCTCCCAATCGAAATCGGCACGCGCAGGTCCATCGCTCGTCTGAAACGTATGCTGCAGACGAGGAATCGGCAGCCCGGCCGCAACCATCTGTGCCCGACTCCATGATTCACCGACGCTCTCCGACGCGGCGTCGGCAAGCAAGAGTGCGCGTCGTGCAGTACCCACGCCCCGCCATCGATCCCGCAACTCGAGGATCGTCGTCATTGCTGCGCGGTCGGCTTTCAGTGCGAGTGCTCGGTCGAAGACGACCAGAGCTCGTTCGAAGTCGCCGGCCATCGCGACATCGACGGCGGTGCGCTCGAGGGTGGTGACCGGAACACCGTCGACGTCGGTGATGTCGTCGGGCGACAACGGGCCGGCGTGGACGATGCGGTGGCCACGCACGAATCCGCCGCGCACATGTGTCTTCGTGAGATGGACGAGCTCGCGCTCCGGATGGAGCTGCGACAGTCCGAGCACGGCTGCCGCCGAGTCATGACTGAGCGTCGACGTGTCTTGGTCGCGTGCAGAGGTCGCGACAGCGATCGACTTCAGGCGGTACAGCTCATCGTCGGCGGTGTCGGATTCCGGCACCGGCACCGCACATACGCCGGGAGCAAGCCGGACGAGTTCACCTCGCCAGACCGCACCTGCGACGACATCGTCGGATATGCCCAGCCTGAGGGTCGCCTCGCGTCGGATGAGTCCGTGCCGGTCGGTCGGGAAAACAGTCATATCTCTTGGACGCAGCACAGCCGCAATCGGTTCACTCGTATTCGCCGAGCGGCCGGTCCCATCGCGGAAGCGCCTGTGGGACCGACGGGTCGATGCTTCAATGGGCCCCATGGGACGTTCCTATTCGCTGGAGACCTTCGACCTCGACTTCTTCGACGACGCACCGGTGCGCCACGTGATCGACGTCCGGTTGCCGGTCACGCCGCAGCGCGCCTGGACGGAGTTCACCCGCCAGAACACCCTGGACTGGTGTCGCGCGATCAAGAAGATCGAGTTCACCTCTCCCCCGCCCTACGGTGCGGGCGCGACTCGGAAGGCGGTGCTCGGTCCCGGCTACGTGACGCTTGAAGAGGATTTCTTCCACTGGACCGAGGAACCCGAAGCGGGCAGGTTTCACAACGCCTTCCGGGTCAGGAGCGCCAATGTGCCGGGTATCCGACGATTCGGCGAGGCCACCCAGATCGACCCCGCCGACGTCGGCTGCCGCCTCCGGTGGACCTTCGCTCTCGAGCTGCCCACCGACTCCAAGATCGTCACCGCTTTCTCGGGTCCGGCGTCGTCGACCGTGTACAAGACCATCGAGGCAGACACACTCAAGTACTTCGCGAATCTGTTACCTGCTACCTAGACGCCGCTGCCAGGATCACGCAGCGGAGACGATTGAGGTGTGACGATCGATCGTCTCGACCCTCAGCGATGAGAACCGATCAACGTCGAGCTCACCGACGAGACCTGCCAAGAGCTGTACTGGCAACTGACTGCGCCGCAGCCTGGAATCAACGGATGTGAGCGGCAGGGTCACCGTTCCGGCGTCGACGACAGACAATCCGTTCAACCCACGCTCAACCGAACGCCGGAACGCTCGATGTCTCGTCAGAACGTGAATCACGAGGACGCCGAACTCGTCATCCAACTCGAGCTCATCGTATTCGTCATTCAAATCGTCCTAGTACTCACACATTTCGGCGTCCGTTGCCTCGCGCCGAAGCCAGAGGAGTCCATCGATGGAGACCTCGCGTTGTCGGAGCCCGAGATGGACGTCCCCAGCCTGATATCGACCGACGGACGATTCGAAGAGTGCAAGTCCACCTTGCTTGGCCCTGTTCCGCCCGAACATGAAGACCAGATCATCGAAGTCATAGCAGTCGAGTAGCCCTTCGACGACGTCCAGTGCGGAGTCGGTCACCCATGCGAGCGGCATCGATGCAACCTCACGCCGTGCGCGAAAGGAATTGAGAGTCAACGCATAGACCTCCTCCGAGGTCTTCCGTAGATGAGCCCACCGCTTGAGGTTCGCCAACAGTCGTCGACGGACAATCTCTTCAGATCCGCTTCGGTGACAGCGCTGACGCCCGACGACCAGAAGACTGCACAGGTGACCGCTCCGTCCACAAACTGACGGTCACACCTCCCGCAGAAACCCTGCCTCACTCAACGCGCGACGGACGTCGTGCTGATGGTCGGGGCCGCGGGTCTCGACGCTGACCGTCACCTGCACCTCGCCGAGGTAGAGGTCGTCGGCGACGCGTGAGTGCACGATGTCGATGACGCTGGCGCCGAGATCGCGGAGCAGCTCCAGGAGTGCGAGGAGCCCGCCCGGTCGGTCGGAGACGGTGGCGGTGAAGGTCAGGAACCGGCCGGCCGCGGTGAGGCCGTGGGTCGTGACGTGGCGCAGCAGCAAGGGGTCGATGTTGCCGCCGGACAACACGACACAGACTTTCCCCGACAGGTCGAGGGTGCCGCCGACCGCCGCGGCAACGCCTGCTGCACCGGCGGGTTCGACGACCATCTTCGCCCGTTCGAGCATCAGCAGCAGCGCAGTGCTGAGTTCTTCCTCGCTGACCGTGACGACCTCGTCGACGTACTCGGTGACGTGGGCAAACGGGACATCACCCGGCCGGGCCACGGCAATACCGTCGGCCATGGTGTTCATCGACCCCGCAGGTACCGGACGCGTCGCGGCGAGCGACGTCGGCCAGGCCGCGGCCTGTGCTGCCTGCACACCGATGACGCGGACATCCGGCCTCGACGCCTGTACCGCCGCGGCGACTCCGGCGAGCAGACCGCCGCCGCCGAGCGGTGCGATGATGGTGGTGACGTCGGGCATCTGCTCGAGAATCTCGACCCCGACCGTCGCCTGACCGGCGACGATGTCGAGGTGATCGAACGGATGGATCAGCACCGCACCGGTCTGATCGGCGTACCGCTGGGCTTCGACGAGGGAGTCGTCCACCGTCTCACCGGCCAGAACCACTTCGGCGCCATAGGCTTTCGTCGCCGCGATCTTCGGCAACGACGCGCCGGTCGGCATGTACACGCGTGCGGTGATCCCCAGCTCGGTCGCCGACCAGGCGACACCCTGCGCGTGGTTCCCGGCGCTCGCCGCGACGACGCCGCGGGCGCGCTCCTCGGCCGTCAGCCGAGAGATCCGCAGATAGGCACCCCGCGGCTTGAACGAGCCGGTCCGTTGCAGGTTCTCGCACTTGAGCCAGACGTCGGCCCCGCTCCGCTCGGAAAGCACACGGGACGCCACCATCGGCGTCCGCCGGACGACGCCGGACAGCTCGGTGGTCGCCTTCTCGATGTCAGCCGGGGTCAGCAGCATGGCGCTCAGCGCAGCGCGTTCTCCAGGTCACCCCAGGATGTCGTCGATGTCCTCGATACCGACCGACAGGCGGACCAGGTTGGCGGGGACCTCCAGCAGCGAACCGGCCGTCGACGCGTGGGTCATCGCGCCGGGGTGCTCGATCAGCGACTCGATGCCACCCAGCGACTCGGCGAGCGTGAACACCTCGGTGCGGGCGCAGAAAGCCTTGGCCTCTTCGATGCCGCCCTTGACCAGGACCGACACCATCCCGCCGTAGCGCTTCATCTGCTTCGCCGCGACCGCGTGGCCCGGGTGGTTCTCGAGTCCCGGGTACAGGACGGCCTCGATCTTGTCGTGCGAGTTCAGGAACTCGACGACCTTCTCGGCGTTGTCGCAGTGGCGGTCCATCCGGACGGCGAGCGTCTTGGTGCCGCGCATCGTCAGGTAGCCGTCGAACGGTCCGGGAACCGCGCCTGCGCCGTTCTGCAGGAACGCGAAGGCCTCGTCGAGTTCTTCACTGTCGGTGACCAGCGCACCGCCGACGACGTCGGAGTGACCGCCGAGGTACTTGGTGGTCGAGTGCAGTACGACGTCGGCACCCAGCGTCAGCGGCTGCTGAAGGTACGGCGAGGCAAAGGTGTTGTCCACCACGAGCTTCGCCCCGGCCTCGTGCGCGATGGAGGCGATCGTCTCGATGTCGCCGACGTTGAGCAGCGGGTTGGTGGGTGTCTCGGTCCAGACGAGCTTGGTCTCCGGACGGATGGCGTCACGGACGGCGGCGACATCGGACACCGGTGCCACCGAGTAGGTGATGCCCCACTGGGTGAACACCTTGTCGATGAGACGGAAGGTGCCGCCGTAGGCGTCGTTGGGGATCACCAGGTGATCGCCAGGGCGCAGCGTCGAACGCAGCAGGCAGTCGGTGGCGGCCATGCCGGACGCGAAGGCGCGGCCGTAGGTTCCGTGCTCGAGGGCGGCGAGGTTGGCCTCCAGCGCGCGTCGCGTCGGGTTGCCGGTGCGGGCGTACTCGAAGCCGTCGCGCAGTCCGCCGACGCCGTCCTGGGCGAAGGTCGAGCTGGCGTAGATCGGCACGTTCACCGCGCCGGTCTGAGGGTCCGGATCGTAGCCGGCGTGGATGGCGCGGGTCGAGAAACCTTGCCAGCGAACCGAATCCGCGGCGCTGCGTCGTTCACTCACAGTGTGGTGCTCCTATCCGACGATCGGGTGGCTCGAGACGAACGCGAGCAGGTCGTGGCGCGTGATGACGCCGATGGGCTTGCCGTCCTCGACGACCATCAGGGCATCGCTGTCGCCGAGCGCCTTGGTGGCGGCACTGACCGGCTCACCGGAACCGATGAGCGGGAACGGATCTCCCATGTGTGCCGAGACGGGATCGGCCAGGCTGGCGCGGCCCTCGAAGACGGCGCTGAGCAGATCGCGTTCGGTGACCGCGCCGGCGACCTCACCGGCCATGACCGGCGGTTCGGCACCGACGACCGGCATCTGCGACACCCCGTATTCACGGAGGATCTCGATGGCGTCGCGCAGCGTCTCCTGCGGGTGGGTGTGGACGAGGTCGGGCAGGGCGCCGGTCTTGCCGCGCAGCACGTCCCCGACCAGCGACTCCTTGGTGTTGGCGTCCAGCGGCGTGCGGAGGAAGCCGTAGCTGCTCATCCACTCGTCGTTGAAGATCTTCGCCATGTAGCCGCGTCCGCCGTCCGGGAGCAGGACGACGACGACGGCGTCCGGTCCCTCACGCTCGGCGACCTGGAGGGCGGCCACGACGGCCATGCCGCACGAACCGCCGACGAGAAGTCCTTCCTCGCGGGCGAGGCGGCGCGTCATGTCGAACGAGTCGGCGTCGGAAACGGCGATGATCTCGTCGGGGATGCTCGGGTCGTAGGCGGCCGGCCAGAAGTCCTCACCGACACCCTCGACGAGGTACGGGCGCCCGGTCCCGCCGGAGTACACCGACCCCTCGGGGTCGACGCCGACGACCTTCACCGCGCCGTTGGAGACCTCCTTGAGGTAACGCCCGGTGCCGGTGATGGTGCCACCGGTTCCGACGCCGGCCACGAAGTGGGTGACCTTGCCGTCGGTGTCCGCCCAGATCTCCGGGCCGGTGGTCTCGTAGTGGCTCTGCGGGCCGGCGGGGTTCGCGTACTGGTTGGGCTTCCACCCACCCTCGATCTCGCGCACCAGGCGATCAGAAACGCTGTAGTAGCTGTCCGGGTGCTCCGGCGGCACGGCGGTCGGGCAGACGACGACCTCGGCACCGTAGGCACGCAGCACGTTGCGCTTGTCCTCGCCCACCTTGTCGGGGCAGACGAACACGCATTTGTACCCGCGCTGCTGCGCGACGAGCGCGAGGCCGACACCGGTGTTGCCGGACGTCGGCTCGATGATGGTGCCGCCGGGCTTCAGTTCGCCGGAGGCCTCCGCGGCGTCGATCATCCGGACCGCGATGCGGTCCTTGCTGCTCCCGCCGGGATTGAGGTATTCCACCTTGGCCGCGACCAGCCCGGATCCGGGCGTGGTGACAGAGTTCAGCTTGACCAGAGGGGTGTTGCCCACCAGGTCCACAACGTGATTGGCGATGCGCATGTCTCCATGGTCCCAGAACCGCCGTCGTCCCCGTCACTCGGCCGTCGTCAACCCGCGGGTCCCTCTGCCGGCCTGCCGTTCCCTCTAGACTGGCGGCCGTGTCCGGTTTGAGTCGCAGGGTCGGTACCGACGGTCGATTCTGGGGTCGGGTCGCCCGCGACGTCGGGGCCACGGCGGCAGCCACCGCGGCTGGAGCAGGCGCCGGCTGGGCGGTGTGGAACTACCTCAACGGCCAGGCCGCGACCGCCCGCACGGTGATCCCCCACCGCACCGACAACGCACCCGAAGGCGACGGCGTCTACCACCCGGACGGGCGGGTGACGCGCTACACCCGCGACACCCCGATCGACCTGTTCCTGACCGTCTTCGGCGATTCCACCGCAGCCGGGCTCGGCGTCGACACCGCCGACGAGACACCCGGCGTCCAGGTGGCGCGGCGCGTCGCGGCCGAGACCGGCAGGACGGTCCGCTACGCCAACAAGGCCATCGTCGGTGCGACGTCGAAGGGCCTTGCCGCCCAGATCGACGCGATGTTCATCGCGCGCGAACGACCGGACGTCGCGATCATCCTGATCGGCGCGAACGATGTGACCTCCCGCAACGGCATCCGCGCGTCAGCCCGTCGGCTCGGCGACGCCGTGCGCCTGCTCGTCGGCGGCGGCGCGAAGGTCGTCGTCGGCACCTGTCCCGACTTCGGGGTGATCACGGCCATCCCCCAACCGTTGCGAACCGTGTTGCGGCAGTGGGGCCTTCGACTCGCCGCCTTGCAGCGCTCGGCGGTCCGCGCCGCAGGTGGACACCCGGTTCCGCTCGCCGATCTGATGGCCAAGGAATTTCGGGCCCAACACGATTTCATGCTGTCGCCGGATCAATACCACCCGTCGGCGGCGGGGTATGCGCTCGCCGCCGACATCCTGCTGCCGCCGGTCCTCGACGCCATCGGCGAATGGGGCTCGGCCCCGCTGCCCGAGCCCCCGGAGGAATCGCCCGCGGTGGAGCAGACGCGAGTGGCCACCGGGCTCCGCCGCCTGCTCAAGCAGGTGTGATCTCCCACCCCAATGCGACCAAGCATCTGCTTGGTTGGGTAGCGTGAGCGCATGGCTGAAGCAGTTATCGTATCCACCGCCCGCTCCCCGATCGGCCGCGCCGCCAAGGGATCCCTCAAAGACGTCCGTCCCGACGAACTGTCCCGTCAGATGGTCGAAGCGGCCCTCGCGAAGGTGCCCGAACTCGACCCGGCCGACATCGAGGACATCCACTGGGGCATCGGCCAGCCCGGCGGACAGGGCGGTTACAACATCGCCCGCGTGATCGCCGTCGAACTCGGTTACGATCACGTCCCCGGCGTGACGGTCAACCGCTACTGCTCGTCTTCGCTGCAGACCACCCGCATGGCGCTGCACGCCATCAAGGCGGGAGAGGCCGACGTCATCATCTCCGGCGGCGTCGAGAGCGTGTCGAGCTTCGGCGTCTCCGGCGGTGCCGACGGCGCCCCGAACTCCAAGAACCCGCTGTTCGACGACGCGATGGCGCGCACCGAACTCTCCGCCGCCGGCGACGCCGGAATCTGGCACGACCCCCGCCAGGACGGACTCATCCCGGACGTCTACATCGCGATGGGCCAGACCGCCGAGAACGTCGCCACCTTCACCGGCATCTCGCGTGAGGACCAGGACCGCTGGGGCGTCCTCAGCCAGAACCGTGCGGAGGAGGCCATCAAGTCCGGCTTCTTCGAGCGCGAGATCGACCCGGTCACCCTGCCCGACGGTACGCAGGTCACGACCGACGACGGCCCGCGCGCGGGTACGACGTACGAGAAGATCTCGCAGCTGAAGCCCGTCTTCCGCCCCGACGGCACCATCACCGCCGGTAACGCCTGCCCGCTCAACGACGGCGCCGCCGCACTGGTCATCATGAGCGACACCAAGGCCAAGGAGCTGGGCCTGACCCCGCTCGCCCGGGTCGTCGCCACCGCCGCCACCGGCCTGTCGCCCGAGATCATGGGCCTGGGCCCGATCGAGGCGATCCGCAAGGTGCTCAAGATCTCCGGGATGTCGCTGTCCGACATCGACCTCGTGGAGATCAACGAGGCCTTCGCCGTCCAGGTGCTCGGCTCGGCGAACGAGCTCGGCATCGACCACGACAAACTGAACGTGTCGGGCGGCGCCATCGCCCTCGGCCACCCGTTCGGTATGACCGGCGCGCGGATCACCACGACCCTGCTCAACAACCTCCGCACCCACGACAAGACCTTCGGCATCGAGTCGATGTGTGTCGGCGGCGGTCAGGGTATGGCCATGGTGCTCGAGCGCCTCAGCTGACGCGAGCCTCGACTCCTTCTTCGACGCCCCTCGCCGCGTTCGGTCCCAGGATCGCAACGCTGCGGGGGGTTGTTCGTCGGTAGATCGCCCACGCGATGACCGTGACGCCCACGATGTAGATCTCGGCCGGGATCGCCCACGCGTTGTTGGTCGCGTGGTTGTCGTGGAGGTAGTACTGCGAGATGTGGCCGGCGAGGTCGCCGCCGTAGCTGATGGCCAGCGCCCAGACCGCGGCGTCGAGCCATCCGCCGCGGTTGCGGACCCGGAAGGTCAGCACGCACAGCAGCCCGATCGCGATGTCGTTCCAGCCGAGTTCCCACTGGAACATGCCGGGAACGTAGTCGGGTCCGATGTCCTTGGCGAGTTCCGCAGCGTTGGGGCCGACATGGCCGACGCCGGCGAGGACGCCGAAGACGCCGCCGGGCACGAGAATCCACAGCAGCACCAGTTCTGCCACGCGGCCGGTGGTGCGTCTCCGCGCCGACCGGTCCACCAGTATGTGCACGATCGCGCCGACGACCATCAGCGCCAACTGAAACAGGAACCAGACCATGCTCGATGGTCGGCATGTTTCCGGTTCGCCGAGGTGCGCTTGACGACGATTTCCCCCGCTCAGATGACAGCGAACCCCGCACTCGAGAGTGCGGGGTTCGCCGTGGCGTCCGGTGCGGCCGTCGCCGCGTCGGGAACTAGTCCGAGTTGAAGTAGCTCAGCAGACGCAGGATCTCGACGTACAGCCAGACCAGGGTGACGGTCAGACCGAGGGCGACGCCCCAGGCGGCGCGGTCGGGTGCGCCGGCGCGGATCAGGCGATCCGCCGAGTCGAAGTCGAGCAGGAAGCTGAACGCCGCCAGCGCGATGCAGACCAGCGAGAAGATGATCGCGATCGGGCCGCCGTCGCGCAGGATCCCGGCCTCACCGGTGAACAGGCCGATGACCAGGTTGCCCAGCATCAGCACGAGCACGCCGATCATGCCGGCGAACAGCATGCGGGTGAAGCGCGGCGTGACGCGGATGGCGCCGATCTTGTAGACGAACAGCATGCCGAAGAACACGCCGAACGTACCGAGGACCGCCTGCCCGATCAGGGCTCCGGCCGAGATGTCACCGCCGACGACCAGGTTCGCGAAGACGAACGAGATCGAACCGACGAACAGACCCTCGAATGCCGCGTAGGCGAGCACGATGGCCGGGTTGTCCTGCTTGCGACCGAAGGTCGCCACCAGGACGAGGACGAGGCCGCCGATCGCGCCGACCATCATCAGCGGCAGCGCGAGGCTCGTCTGAGCGGCCTCGGTGGCTCGGCTGGCGATGCCGAAGTAGGTCGCGATCGCGACAACCGTGAGGACACCCAGGGTGATCGCGGTCTTGGTGACCACGTCGTCGATCGTGAGCTGGCGGGTGGCCGACGGTGCCTGCGGGCTGTACGGATCCGTGGCCTGACCGTACTTGTTCATCGAGACGCCGGCGCCGGCCATGCCGGCCCCGAATCCCGCGTACCCGGATTGATTGTCGCGGACCA
Organism: Gordonia rubripertincta; assembly: GCF_038024875.1. NCBI lineage: Bacteria > Bacillati > Actinomycetota > Actinomycetes > Mycobacteriales > Gordoniaceae > Gordonia > Gordonia rubripertincta. The sequence continues at coordinate 2,968,178 of NZ_CP136136.1, read as the reverse complement.
CGCCGCGCATCACCGGATTGCTGCTCTCTCGCACGAAGCGCTCCTTAATCGGTACGGATGTATACCGTGTCAACGTCGGGTCATTCCTGTGAGTTCCCTGACGGGATCACAAGACGACCGTGTCGAATGCGACTTTACCGGCCCTTGACCATTCTGTCGTTCACGACCGCTCTCCGTCCTGCCGGGAACGGAGCGTCATCAGCCAGGACCGAGCGGTTTCGGAGTCCCGAGTTCCTGCGTTCACGGTCATCACCGCACGTCCCAGGCACACGGCCTTCAACATCGACTCGGCCCGCTCGAACTGGTCTCCCCAGCCCAGGCCGGGCTTGGCGAGCATCAGCGAGGCGATGCCATGCGCGGCGGCCCAGAGTTCGAGGACGACGTCATTCACCTCGTCGCGGTCGAACATGCCCTCGTCGGCGAGCTCGGTCACCGTGTCCACGAACCGCGTGTAGGCGCTGGCGGTCAGCACCTGGTCGACCTTGGAGGGATGTGCGGCGTCGGCGGGCTTCCCGAAGGCGACTCGGTAGAGCACCGGGGTCGCGACGGCGAATCGGATGTAGGCGAGCCCGAGTTGCAGCGCACGGTCCAACGGGTCGGTGATGTCCTCGGTGGCGGCGTCGAGCTGGGCGTCGAGTCGCTCGAAGTACCGGGCGCACACGGCGTCGAGCAGCGCGCCCTTGTCGGCGAAGTGCAGGTAGATCGACGGCGGGGTCACCCCGACGCGAGTAGCGACCGCCCGGATCGACATGGCGGTGTCGTCTCCGTGCTCGACCAGGAGTTCACCCGCGGCCTCGATGATCTCCTCGGCGAGGATCTCACCTGCCCCGCGAGGCGACCTCGCCCGTCTGCGTGTCGTCACTGTTCTCCTGCGCTCGATCCTTCTCCTGAGTCCGGTGCCGACGTGGTGGGTCGTCCCCCGGAGGGTCTTCGGCAGCTTCCTCGGACAACCCGAAGCGGTCGTGGAGCTTCCGCAGCGGGGGCGGCGCCCACCAGTTGGCGCGTCCGACGAGGCGCATGAACGCCGGCACCAGGAACATCCTGACCAGGGTCGCGTCCATCACCACGGCCAGCGCCAGCCCCACTCCGAACATACGCATGAACGACACCTGGGAGGCCGCGATCGCGGCGAAGACGATGCTCATCAACAGCGCCGCCGCGGTGATCACCCGGCCGGTACGCGCGAGGCCCAATGCGACCGCGTGGTCGTTCGCCTCGCGGGTGCGGTCGGATTTCAGCCATTCCTCTCGCACGCGTCCGAGCAGGAACATCTCGTAGTCCATGGCCAGACCGAACGCCACGCAGAACAGCAGGACGGGCACGGTCGCGTTGAGTGTTCCGGTCGCCGTCGTGCCCAGGCCGTCGAGGTGACCCTCCTGGAAGAACCAGACCATCGCGCCGAAGGTCGCCGACAACGACAGGATGTTGAGCGCCAGTGCCTTCAGTGGGAGGACGACGCTACCGGTGAAGAGGAACAGCAGGACGAATGTGGCGACGGCGATGATGGCCAGCACCCAGGGCGTGTGGGCGAAGATCGAACTGACGGTGTCGTCGGTGGTCGCCGCCAGACCGGTGAACAGGGTGTCCGTTCCCTCGGGTGCGGGCACCGCACGCAACGCGTCGAGCTGAGCCATGCCCGCATCGCTCGTCGGGTCGCGATCGGTGGACACGTTGACGACGTGCACGTCGCCGCGGCTCTCGTCGGGACTGCCGGGCGCGAGCAGCTCGCCGCGGACGAAGGTCCCCGCCGACGAGCCGGCCGAGTTGACGTCGTCGACCTGCGACAGCGCCCTCGTGTACGCGGCGAGCGATTCCGGCCCCGCCGGCCCCTGCACGACGATGGTGATGGCCGAGGAGAGGTCGTCCTCGTAGTCGTCGCGGATCTCCTGCTGGATGGCGTGCGAACTGGCGGACTCCGGGAGCACGCGGTCGTCGGGGAAGCCCATCCGGAGTGAGAGGAACGGTGCGCCGAGGACCAGCAGGAAGATGGTGACCACCGCGGCGACCGGCAATGCATGGCGCAGGACCCACTGGACAAGGCGGTACCACCTGGTGTCCTCCGGCTCGCGCGGCTGCGGTGGCGGCAGATGCAACAGCCGACGCACGGGTTTGCGTGCGTCGAGAGCGTCGATCCGATCCCCGAGGACCATCAGCACGGCCGGGGTGATGATGAGCGCGGAGAACGCCGCCACGGCCACGACTCCCAGGCCGGCGAAGGCGAAGGAACGCAGGAAGTACTGCGGGAACAACACCAGCGCACTGAGCGAGAGCGCCACGGTCACGGCCGAGAACGCCACGGTCCGACCGGCGGTCGCGAGAGTACGGACGATCGCGTCAGGACGTTCGAGCCCCCGGTCGACCTCCTCCCGGTAGCGCGTGAGCAGCAGCAACGTGTAGTCGATGGCCAACGCGAGACCCAGTGCGGTGGTCAGGTTCAGCGCGAACACCGAGACGTCGGTGACCGATCCGATCGCCCGCAGCAGCGCGAACGTCAGGATGATCGAGATGATCCCGATGCCGACGGGCAGGGCCGCCGCGATCAGTCCGCCGAACACGAAGATCAGCACGATGAAGGTGATGGGGATGGCGATCGCCTCGGCCATCAACAGGTCGGACGAGGTCTGCTCGTTGACCTGGGAGTAGACGAGCGCCTGGCCGCCGACCCGGATGGAGATCCCGTCGCGTTCCCCGGTGAACTCCTGTTCGATCTGCGCGGCCCGGGCGGGGGCCAGGTCCTCGCCGCCCTCGAGGGCGGCGATGATCAGTGTCGACGTCCGGTCGCGGCTGACCAGCGCGGAGTCGAGGGCCGGGTCGGCCCAGACCGACAGGATCTGGTCTTGCACATGCTCGTTCGCATCGAGTTCACGGATGATGTTGTCGGCCAGGGCTTTCGCGGTCGGGTCGCGCGAGATGTCCACGCCGTCGGGACCGTCGAGTTTGAGGACGACCTGGATTCCGCCGCGGTTGAACGTCTCGGCGAGCACCTTGTCGGCTCTCGCGGATTCGGCATTCGGAGCGCTGTAGCCACCGGCCAGGAGATGTTCGGCGGCGGTCGCACCGTACGCGCCGCACACCACGATCAGCACGAAGGCGCCGAGCAGCACCCTCCTCGGCATCGCGATGATCAGCCGTGTCGATCGAACCACCGTGCGTTCCCCTCGCCTCGGTCGACTTACGGCGTTAAGTTATCAGCAGTAAGTTAGCGGGTCAACGGTGTTTTCCCGGCGTGAACTTCCATCCCGAGCCCGCGACGCACGGTGCGGAGCTCGCGTTCGATGACGGCGGACTCCGAGCCGAGCAGCCCGGTCGTACGGATGATCTCCCGCAAACGGATCGCCGGGCGCGCGACGTCGACGAGGTGATGCAGCGGCGAACGACGTAAGCCCATCCGCCGCGCAACCGAGCGTTCCACCCACCGCGTCGAGATGGCGGAGAACGACGATCGGAGAACGGGACCGGTCACCGCATCGAGCGCGGAGACCAGGACCGAGGGCACCGGGATCGGCGCGGCACCGTGTACGACGCCGGGCAGGTCGTAGCCCTCGTGCAGCAACGCCTTGATGAGCACCTTCGACGAGTCGTCGGGCTGGAGTTCGAATTCGGCGGCCACCCGGAACAGGTCGGCTGCCTCGGCGTGGCTGGCCGGGAGCAGGTCGTCGTCGACGCCGATGACCCAACCGATCCACCGCCACAGATGCGTGATCGCCTCGCGTTCGGCGCTGCTGTAGTGGATACCGAAGTCACGTGCGACCAGCAGCGGCAGTGCGAGGAAACCGCAGGAGATGGTCATGACCGAATACGTCTGGTTGATCGGTACGCCCCACTCGGCTTCATCCCAGCCCGGCGCACCCTCGTCATGTGGGTGGCGGAGGACATCTCGGATGTAGGCGTGCAGCAACCGAATGCGCAGTGTCGCAACCCAACCCGGGTTCCCTGGAAGCATCGCGCCCGGTGTGGTGGCCTCGGCGACCCAGCGCGCGGTCGACTGCACCCGATCGCGGGTCCCCAACCCGAGGCGCCCGGTCGCGACCAACGGCCGGACAAAGCCCTGCGCCTTGTATCCGTAGATCAGCGATTGGTAGAGCGTCGACGACTGAAGCGTGCCGAATCGCCACCACGCACGGGCCCCCGACGCCGCGAATGCCGCGTCGAACCAGGTCGGCGGGGCGCTCGTCACCTGCAGCAGGCGACGCATCGACGCCGGCATCTCGATCCGGTCGGGATCACCCGCCTCCGCATCCGCATGGGACTCCAGCAGATCGACGAGTGTCGAGAACGACATGCCTCGTTCGCGGGCCTCGACGACCACCGCGTCGGCAAGCGGATCGCCCTGCAACAGGCCGACCTCCAGACGGTCGACGAGTTCGGGATGCCGCGTTCGGACAGCCTCCCAGTTCCGTGCGCCGGTCACCGCTGCCGCGTCCATGTCTCCGATGATCACCCGCTCAGGTGAGCGGGTCAAGGAAGGACGGGTCGAGGAACAAGCAGGTCACGGAGCCTGACTATGCTCACTCCGAAGCCCCCATAGCCCAATTGGCAGAGGCAGCCGACTTAAAATCGGCACAGTGTCGGTTCGAGTCCGACTGGGGGCACCGGGTTGTCGAACTCAGCGCGAGATGCCGAGGTCCTCCGGCAGCGCGTCGGCGATCAGGCGAGCCATGGCCTCATTCCCCTTGAGATTCTGGTGGAATCCGAGGTAGATGCTGGTCGGCACGAAGCCCTCGAACCACTTGTCCCCGGAGCACGCGTCATGCCCGACGACGCGGTTCTGGATGTCGACGAAGACGGCGCCGTGGCGTCCGGACACCTTCTCCAGAATCGTGTTGTACCGGGCCAGGAAGCTGTTCCGGATGAACCTGATGTCGGCGTCGCTCGCCGGGTTGGCCGGATAGCACCCGCGGTCGCCGAAGTACCCGCCCTGGCCGATCACGGCGATGACCGCCTTGGGCGCCCGCTTCCGGACGGCCCGGAGCGACGAGTCGACCGAGGCCTCGAGCGCGCGCAGCCCGTCGTGGATCCCGGTGACGTAGAACGGGTTGGTCCGGCAGCGCGAGTCCATGCCCTGGATCGGCGCGATACACCAGCGCGAGAGGTTGCCCCAGTTGGCGTCGTTGGCGCCGATCGAGATCGTGATCAGGTCCGTGTCGGGACGCACCGCCTCGATCTGCGGCGGATGGAATCCGTCGAAGCGCAGCTGCGGCGCCGTGGTGATGTTCTCCCCGCGGGCGCCGACACAGGCCACCGTGCGGAACGACGTCGCACCGATGGTCTTCGCGAGCAGGTTCGGGTAGGCCGTCTCCGACCGTGAGCATCCCTGGAACTGGGTGAGCGTGGTCGGGCTGGCCGCCCGCGAATCACCCAGGGCGACGTAGCTGAGCGACCTCCGCTCCCCGGCCGACGGAGCGGCGAGCGCCGGAGCGGCACCGAGCCCCACGACGACGGACATGGCAATCGCAGCAGTAACCACACGGGTCACGATGATGCGTGCAGCAGATGACCGGGAAGATCGCATGGTCGAATTCAACCAGTAGCCTCGGCTCCCGGCTCGATGTCATTCGTTCCGACGACGCACCGGCCGATAGACGAATCGGCCCACCTGTGCATACGCCATCCGTTCGCTAAGTCGTGAACTCAGCCTGCGTGCCCCGTTGAACACGTGGGCGTCCTTGCCGACCACCGCGCGCACCCGGCCGGCGAGCGCGGCGTCAATGATCAGGCGTGCAGCCTTTTCCGGGGCCATCGCGAAGTTCTTCGCCAGGGCTTCGGGGGTGCCGAGGGCCTTGGAGGTGTTGCGGACGAGGTCGGTCCAGATGGTTCCGGGGAGGACCGTGGTGGCGGTGACCTTCGATTTCTTTCCCCGCAGATCCTGTGCGAGGCCGTATCCGAAGAACGCAACCGCCGCCTTGCTGGCTCCGTAGAACGCCGCGCCGGGGAACGGTGCGAGCCCGGACAGGCTCGACGTGATGAGGACCAGCCCACCGTCGGGACGCTGTTCGAGATGCGGCAGGAAGGCCCGGGTGAGCCACACGGTGCCGTAATAGTTGACACGCATGAGCAGGTCGATGCGGTCGTCGTCGACCTCGGCGATGGGTTGGGTGTCCTGCGGGATTCCGGCGATGTTGAACAGCCCGTCGACCTGCTCGACGTCAGCGAGCACGACCTCCGGAAACCGTTGCACCGCTTCGCGATCACCGATGTCCAGCTTGTGCCCGTGGAACCGGGAGTCCCCCACCAGCCGTCCGGTCTCCGCGAGACCGACCTCGTTGATGTCCGCGCCGACCACCGTCGCACCGCGGGAGATCAGTTCCAGTGCGACGCACCGGCCGATACCGTTGCCCGCACCGGTCACCACGAAGACCTTGCCCGACAGATCCTTGCCATCGACGTCCACGCATCCTCCTCGACCGAGCCGATGCGGGAACCCTAGCAAGCGCTTGGTTGCCCTGTCTGCCCGGTAGTTCGTACGTAAGCCCGGGTCAGCGGCGGGGTGATGAGGCCGTGGTGATGTACTCGGGGGCATGTCCACCCGGGTCCTGGCCGTCGACTCCTCAGCCGCCGACGCTGTAGCCGCCGATTCCTCGGCCGCGCTGCTCACCCTCGGCATCTCGCTCTACTCGATCGCGATTCTCGTGTGCCTCGGCGTCGCGATCAACGCTGCACGGTTCCGTCGCCGTCGGCTTGCGATCACCATGGCGTGGGTGGTCGGCGTCCTCACGGTGGCCGGCGTGATCATCGCGATCCTCAGCAGCGTGCACGGAGGTTAGCCCGAACGCCGCCCCGGCGGCCTGATCGAGCGTGAGCCCCGCCACTTCCGGCATCCGAGTGAGAGAACACACTCAATTTTGCACGCGTCTGCAAGTTTGCATGTCTCTGCAAGTTCCCTACCGTGGAGGAGTGCACCCGTCAGGACTCCGTGAGGCGAAGAAGGCCGCAACGCGCAAGGCGCTCGCCCGTGCCGTGCTCCGCCTGTCGACGCGCGACGGGATCGACCACGTGACCATCGACGCAGTCGCCGCGGAGGCGAACGTCTCGGTCCGCACCTTCCACAACTACTTCGGCGGCAAAGAAGACGCACTCCTCCACCTTGTGGACCTCCTACTGGATTCGGTCATCGAGCGGTTTGAAGCCCGGCCGGCCGAGGAGAGCTCCTGGTGTTCGGTCCGGACCGCGGTGATCGAGACCGCCACCTCACTCGACGTCGGCGAGCCGGCCGAGATCGTTGCACTGCTGAGGCTTCTCGACACCGACCCGGCGCTGACCGCCCGATCCCGCGACATGGACCTCGACCAGACGGTCGAAGCCCGGCTCACGCAGCTCTACGCCGGCCGCGGCCAGCGGACCGATGCGATGTATCCCCACCTGGTCGTCCACACCGCCATCACCGCCGCGCGAGTCGCCCTCGAGTTCTTCGTGGCTCGCGGCCGACCCGACCTGCCCACCGTGCTCGAGTCCGCCTTCGACCAGATGTCGGCCGGTCTGGAGCATCCCGTTCCGCTCATGAATCACCCAGCCGACGCATCCCACAAGGAGCCCTGACGTGGCAACACACCTGTACCGACTCGGACGCTGGACTTACGAGAATCGCCTCAAGACGATCGCGATCTGGGTTCTCGTCCTCATCGGACTGGGTGTCGGCGCAACACTGCTGGCCAAACCCACGTCCGAATCGTTCTCCATCCCGGGCATCCCATCGGAGAAGGCGCAGGACCTGATGGTCGAGCGCTTCCCCGGCGAACCCTCGTTCGGCTCGGACGTCGGCGTCACCTATGTGGTTCGCGCACCCCAGGGATCGACGCTCACCGAGCCCCGGTACCAGCAGGCGATCGACGACATGGTCGCCGACCTCAAGAACGTCGACGGGGTGGCGAGTCCCGACTCGATCGTCAATCCGTTCGTCTCCTACGGCACCGAACAGTCTCCCGGCCGACTCCGGGAACTGTCCCAGGCCTTCCAGAAGCAGACCTTCGGCAAGAGTGCCGCCGAGGCGGCGGCCGATGCCCAGGCGACCTCACCCATCAACTCCTCGGCCACCGTCGCGCAGTTCGGTACGTCCTTCGCCGTGGAGACATCGTCGGACATCACCGAGAAGACCCGCGAGCAGATGGACGCCGTCGCCGAGGACGGGCGAGCCGCTGGACTCACCGTCGAGATGAAGGGCACTGCCACACAGCAATTCGAGCTCGGTATCACCTCCGAACTCATCGGGATCGGGGTCGGCGCACTGATCCTGATCCTCACCTTCGCCTCACTCGTCGCGTGGGGCATGCCGATCATCACCGCGATCGTGGGCGTGGCGATCGGCATGCTCGGCATCCAGATGGGCACGCACTTCTTCGATCTGAGCAAAGAGACACCGATCCTCGCCACGATGATCGGACTCGCCGTCGGTATCGACTACGCCCTGTTCATCGTGTCGCGGTATCGCCACGAGGTCCATCGATCGTCGAACCGAGCCGACGCGGCCGGGCGGGCCGTCGGCACCGCAGGCTCGGCTGTCGTGTTCGCGGGTAGCACCGTCGTGATCGCGCTCGCGGCGCTGGCGATCGTCAACATCCCGTTCCTCACCGCGATGGGTGTCGCGGCGGCGGCCACCGTGATCGTCGCGGTGCTGGTGGCCCTGACCTTGCTACCCGCGATCCTCGGCCTGTTCGGTGGCAAGGCCTTCGGCGGGCGACTCCCCCGCCTCAACGCGCCCGATGTGGAACCGCACGAGACCGAGCGCGTGCACAACGGTCAGCGCTGGGTCCAGCGCATCGTCGCCCATCCGCGTGCCGTCACCGCTGCGATCGTCGGCATCCTCGTCGTACTCGCTGTCCCGATGACCGGCCTCAAGCTGGCTCTGCCCAACGACGGGACCGCCGAGCCGTCGACGACACAGCGACAGGCGTACGACATGGTCGCCGACGGCTACGGGCCCGGATTCAACGGTCCGCTCGTCGTCGTCGCCGATGGGCGCGGTATCGAGGACACGGGTGACCGGCTCCGCACGTTCGACACCCTCGTCGACGACTTCGCCCAGATCGAAGGGGTGAAGATCGCGCAGATCGGCGCCGGCGGACTGAACGAGGCCCGCGACACCGCGAAGATCACCATCATCCCCTCGACCGCCCCGTCGGACGAGGCCACCCCGCAACTCGTCCAGACCCTGCGGGACATGGAGCCTCGCGTCGCCGCGGCGACCGGTATCTCCTACGGCGTAACCGGTCAGACCGCGATCGAGCTCGACATCTCCGACCGGTTGTCCGACTCGCTCATCCCCTACCTGCTGGTCGTGGTGGGACTGGCGTTCATCCTGTTGATCATCGTGTTCCGGTCGGTCCTGGTGCCCCTGACCGCAGCGCTCGGATTCCTGCTCAGCGTTGCCGCCACTTTCGGTGTCACGGTTGCGCTGTTCACCGACGGAGCTCTGGGCATCGTCGGGAATCCCCAGCCGGTGGTGTCATTCCTGCCGATCATGCTGGTGGGCATCGTGTTCGGACTCGCGATGGACTACCAGGTGTTCCTCGTGACGCGGATGCGGGAGGCCTACGTCCACGGCGCCGATGCGAAGACCGCCGTCGTCGAGGGCTACCGGCACAGCGCTCGCGTGGTGGCCGCCGCGGCGGCGATCATGATCTCCGTGTTCGCAGCGTTCATGTTGCAGGATATGGCCTTCATCATGGTGATGGGCTTCGCGCTGGCCGCGGCGGTGTTCTTCGACGCCTTCGTCGTCCGCATGACACTCATGCCCGCGGTGCTCACGGTGCTCGGCGACAAGGCATGGTGGCTGCCGCGCTGGCTCGACCGCATCCTGCCCGACGTCGACATCGAAGGCGAGAAACTCCGGCTCGACGACTCGGGCCCGTCCATCGACACCGCCCCGGATGCGGAGGTCCGCACCGGGCGGTGACGCCGACGGCGTCGGTCAGGCGACCTCGAACTCGCCCAGTTTCGACCACTCGTCCCCGTCAATGGTGGTGTTGATGATGTCCGGGGTCCGCTGCAGGTACTTGGGCAGCTCCTGCTGCGCCTGCTTGAAATGCGGTGAGGTCACGTGCGCCTCGGCGGCGTCGTCATCGAATGCCTCGACCAGCACGTAGGTGTGCGGGTCGTCCAGCGAACGCGACCAGTCGAACCACTTGTTGCCCGGTTCGGCGCGCGTCGCCTCGGTGAACTCGCGCGACAGCTCCGGCCATTCGTCCGCATACTCGGGCTTGATGGGCCATTTCACGACGATGAGAATCATGCCTCGACCTTAGTCCCCGAACCTCGGGACGAACCGTCGCAAAATGCGACTGGGACGGCTGTCCCAAAATGTCCCGCCCGGCGACCTCTTCCGGCTACCGGAATCGCGAGACCTCCGCCGCCTCAAGGCATAGAGTGTGAAATCGACAACAAATGTCCTCACATCAGTGCGACAACGGAGGCGATATGCCGGACATCACCAAGTTCTACATCGACGGCCAGTGGGTGGAACCCGCCGAGCTCAACGTCATCGACGTGATCAACCCGGCCACGGAGAAGGCCGCCGGCCAGGTCGCGATCGGAAGCGCTGCCGATGTCGACGCCGCCGTGGAAGCCGCCCGTCGCGCCTTCGAGACCTGGGGCCAGACCACCGTCGACGAGCGACTCGAGGTCATCAACCGGATCATCGCCGAGTACCAGAACCGCATGGGCGACCTCGCCGCCGCGGTCACCGAGGAGATGGGCTCCCCCGTCGGCCTCACCAACGCCGCGCAGGTTCCGATCGGCCTCGGCCACCTGATGACCGCTGCCGCCCAACTGCCCGGCTTCTCCTTCAGCGAGGACCGCGGCGGACACCGCATCGTCAAGGAGCCGATCGGCGTCTGCGGTTTCATCACGCCGTGGAACTGGCCGCTGAACCAGGTCATGTGCAAGGTCGCCCCGGCACTGGCAACCGGCTGCACCATGGTGCTCAAGCCCTCCGAGGTGGCACCGTTCTCTGCCGCCATCGTGGCCGAGATCTTCGACGCCGCAGGCGTTCCCGCCGGCGTGTTCAACCTCGTCAACGGTGACGGACCGGGCGTCGGCGCCGCGCTGGCCGCCCACCCCGACATCGACATGATCTCGTTCACCGGCTCCACCCGTGCGGGCATCGAGGTCGCCAAGACCGCGGCCCCGTCGGTCAAGCGCGTCGCCCAGGAACTCGGCGGCAAGAGCCCGAACATCATCCTCGACGACGAGGACTTCGCGAAGAACGTCGCCGGCGGCATCGCGGCGATGATGATGAACTCCGGCCAGTCGTGCAACGCCCCGAGCCGCATGCTCGTGCCGTCCTCCCGTCTCGACGAGGTCGCCGAGATCGCCAAGTCGGTCGAGCCGAACATCACCGTGGGCGATCCGACGACCGATGTGCAGCTCGGCCCGGTGGTCTCCGAGGCACAGTTCGAGAAAATCCAGGGCCTCATCGAGCGTGCGATCGCCGACGGCGCCACCCCGGTCATCGGCGGCGCGGGACGTCCGGAAGGCCTCGAGACCGGCTACTACGTGAAGCCGACGGTGTTCACCAACGTCACCAACGACATGGAGATCGCCCGCACCGAGGTTTTCGGTCCGGTCCTCGTCGTCATCGCCTACGACTCGATCGACGAGGCGATCAAGATCGGCAACGACACCGAATACGGCCTCGCCGGTTACGTCTCCGGCAAGGACATCGACGAGGTCCGCCGCATCGGTTCGCGCATCCGCGCGGGCTCGATCGGTCTCAACGGTGCCACGGTCGACCCGGTCGCACCGTTCGGTGGCTACAAGAAGAGCGGCAACGGCCGCGAATGGGGCGACTACGCCTTCGACGAGTTCCTCGAGGTCAAGTCGCTGCTCGGCTACGGCGCCTGACGCCACACCCTCTCAGGTCCGGCGGGCACATCCACATGTGCCCGCCGGTTTCTGTCTGTCGGTGCCGCGTCCGTCGGCGCTCAGACCGGGTCCTCGGCACGGAAGTCGTTGCGCTCCACGACCCAGGACACCGCCATCCCGGCGACGAGCCCCCAGAAGGCCGAACCGATGTTCAGGACCGTCAGGTCCGACACCGAGACCAGGAAGGTCACCAGCGCGCCCATGGTGAACCGAGAGCCGAACGCCCCGCGGAACGCTCCCTGCAGCGCACCGAGGAGCGCCAGACCGCCGACCGTCGCGATGAACGCGGCCGGCATCGCCTGCATGAGCGTGACGAACACCGGCGCGAACACACCGATCACGATCGCGAGAACCCCGAAGGTCAGTGCCGCGATGTACTGACGGTCGCGACGGCCGCCCGCCACCAGCAAGGCGTTGGTGGGGCCGGTCAGGCACGACGAGATGGCCCCGACGGACGCCGCGAGTGCCGACCACAACCCGCTCGCCACGGTGATCACGTTGACCGGCGGACGGTGTCCGGCGCCGCGCAGCACCGCGACCCCCTGTCCGTTCTGTACGACGATCACGGTGATGGCCAGCGGCACCACCAGTTCCATCGCCGCCCGGACGGTGAACTCCGGGACCGTGAAGACCGGCACCGCCACGATCGACGACGCCGGAGTGTCGATGTGAAAGGACCCGGTCGCGGCGACCGCGATGGCACCCACCACGAACGCGCCGATGATCGGCGGCACCCGCCGGCTCACCGTCTGATGGCACTGGAGCGCGAAGAAGGCCACGACGATCGGTACCGCGACCCAGGGGTCGGCCCCGACCGCGCCCACGACGTCGAGGCCGAACTGCAGGAACACACCGGCGACCATGCCCATCACGATGGGCATCGGTATCGCCGACATCGCCTGTCGAACACGCCCGGTCAGACCCACCAGGACGATCAGCAGGCCGGTCAGGAGAAACGCACCGACGACCTCTGCCCACCTCAGGTGCGCCAAAGCCGAACCGACGAGCACCGTGCCGGGGATCGTCCACGCGAATCCCAGCGGCATCTGATACACCCAGCTGGCAACCACCGTCAGGACGCCGTTGAGCACGAAGACCCCGAAGATCCACGACGACAGCTGCGCCGTGGTGAGATCGCCGGCCGCACCCGCCGCGAGGATCACCGCCACCGGTCCCGACGCGGCGAAGATCAGTCCGATCAGGCCGTTCGCCAGATAGGTCCCGCCGGCATCGCGCAGCATCGACGACGGACTCGGCCGGGTACCGGTGGGCCGCTCGAAGCCGGTTGCGTACATGTGGGCGAGGCTAGCTGCGTATCCGGCGAGAACAAGGACACAGATTCCCGGGATTGATCGCGTGTGTTTATCGCACGACGCCCACGCGTCGCAGGCGCCGTGAGTACGATCGGCCTTCATGCTGATCCCCACCCACCCCGACTCGACCACCGTCCTCGACGTCGAGGTGACCGGCACCGGCGAGCCGCTTCTGCTCATCGCGGGCATGTCCGCACACCGGGAGATGTGGACCGCCGAACTCCTCGACCGACTGACCCCGCATTTCCAAGTCGCCGTCTACGACCATCGCGGCATCGGCGGGAGCAGCCGCGCGGAGGGTTCGTTCACCATCGCCGACCTCGCCGACGACGCGCGTGGTGTCCTCGACGGCCTCGGCTGGGACACCGCGCACGTCCTGGGCACGTCGATGGGCGGCATGATCGCGCAGGAGCTGACCCTCGGCCACGCCGACCGTGCGCGCAGCCTGGTCCTCGGCTGTACCACCGCGGGCGGTCCGGGCGCGATCGGCACCTCAGGCGCGCTGCGCCTGGTCGAGGCCATCGCCTCCCGCGACGCCGCGCGCGTCGCCCGCACCGCGTTCGAGGTCAACCTGTCCCCCGAATTCTGTTCCGAGGACGGCGCATTCGAGAAGTTCACGAAGTTCTCCACGCTGCGCAAGGTGCCGTCGGCGGTGGTCGCCGCCCAGGCAGCGGCCTGTGCGGGCCACGACACCCGCGATCGGCTGGCCGCCATCGACGTCCCCACGACCGTCATCCACGGCGACGTCGACGACGTCATCGACGTCGCCGAGGGCGAACGGCTCGCCGCGGCCATCCCCGACGCCTCCCTCGAAAGGTGGGCCGGCGTCGGGCACATGTTTTGGTGGGAACGCCCCGAGCAGACGGCCGAGGTCGCCATCCGAACAGCGAAGGCAGCAGGCTGAACAGAGCCGGCGTAACGCCGGTCGGGTCGTCGAACGACATTCTTGACATCGGCACCGACGCGATCTTCGGGTGGCCACGTATGTCAGGAGCTCTATGTCGCACTCATCCCAGGCCAGCCCTTCCGAGGCCCCCGGTTCCGAGGCCCCCAGCCCGAAGCCCCGTCGTCTCTCGCCGCGCCGGCGGGTGTTGACCGGTATCTCGGTCGTCGCCATCCTCACGCTCGGCCTGTTCGGGGCGAGCACGTTGTTCGACTCGTCGAACACCGCCAGCGCCCTGCGCGGGCATCCGGAGAAGTTGCGCCCGGGCTGCACCTGGGACTCCTCCGGATACTTCGTGCAGAACTGCAAGGTGTGGTCGGAATCCCAGCAACGTCACGTGATCGTCCAGATCCGCGCCTCCAGCGGCAGCGACAGCGGCGTCTACCTGCTCGACGGCATGCGCGCCAGCGAGACCCGCTCGGCGTGGACCACCGACGTCCAGGCCGCCCGTGTCTACGACGCCAAGGCCGACACCACGCTGGTCATGCCGGTCGGCGGCGCGTCGTCGTTCTACACCGACTGGGACGGTGGCGCAGGCAGCAACAACACCATCATCAAGCAGGAGACCTTCCTGACCTCCGAGCTCCCCGCGTACCTGGAGGAGCAATTCGGCGTCGCCCGCAACAACAACGCGATCGTCGGATTGTCGATGTCGGGCGGCCCCGCGGTGACGCTCGCCGAGCGGCACCCCGAGCAGTTCAAGGTCGTCCAGGCGATGTCGGGTTACTACCAGACCGACAACCCGATCGGCGCCCTCGGCGTCTTCGCGACGCAGAGCCTGGTGTCGAACTACGTCAGCGGAATCGTCAACATGTGGGGCAAGCCGGGCGGCACCCGCTGGACCGACAACGACCCGTCGAAGAACGTCGGCAAGCTCGCGGAGAACGGTCAGGTGCTGGTCATCTCGTCGGGCAACGGTTTCCTCACCCCGTCCGAGCTGGCGAAGCTCGCCCCGCAGGATCAGATCTCGGCGATCGCGCTGGAGATCCTGTCGGCGGTGTCGACCGTGCTGATGCAGCTGCAGGCCAAGCAGTCCGGCGCGTCGGTGATCTCGCTGCCCAACTACGGCGGCCACACCTGGGAGAACTGGGGTCGTGCTCTCGGCGACGGCAAGGGCCACGTCCTCGAGGCGCTGCGCAACAACCCGCCGGTCACCGCGAAGACGACGGTCGTGTCGGCATCGGGCAGCCCTGATCCCGAGGCCCCCGCGAAGGTCACGATGGCCGTGAAACAGGCCGCCGCGGCCTCCCCCGCCCTCGACGCCACTGTGCTGGCCGCGCTGGAGTCGACCGACGCCTCCTCCCCGTCGTCGGAGACCTCGTCGTCGGAATCGGCTGGCCCGTCCGACGCCTCGGAGTCGGCTGCGCCGTCGAGCGATGACGTGTCGGCATCCGCACCCGCCGCACCCGAGTCGGCAGCGGCCGAATCCGCCGCCCCTGCAGAGCAATCCGCCGCGACGACGACGGACCCCTCCGCACCGGAGCCCGCGCCGTCGGCTCCGCCGGTCTCGGAGCAGCCCGCGTCGTCGACGACGACCACGGCACCGGTTCGGTAAGCCCGCTCCGTTGAGGGAATCAGCAATAGGTATCGCTGAGCGATACCTATTGCTGGTCCATCTGTCGGCCCTCGTCGCCACCGCGCACAGCGGATAGGTTTACGAGGTGAACTCCGCCGATCTGGCCGACCTCGTCGGCACCGACACCATCGCCGTGGTTATCGCCTCCGGGCTGATCCTGGTCTGGGGTCTGGCACTGGGTGTGTGGAAGTACCACGGGATCCGCACGTCGCCCGAACACACCGCGCACGTCTACGTCGACATCGCTCATCGTGCCGCGCTGATGTACTCGTTCGCGACCCTCGTCCTCGCGGCCCTCGTCGAGTTGAGTGCGTTTGGTCCTGTGGTCAACCTGGTGGCCGCCGCGGTGCCGATCGTGTTCTTCGTCGCCGCGATCGCCGCGTACTGCATCCACGGCGCACTGCGCGACACCACGAATCAGTTCGAGAAACCGATGCCGGGGACGTACCTGTTCATGCTCGCGCTGATCGTCGGCGAGATCGGCGGAGTGCTGGTGTTGCTCGCCGGCGTCGTAGTGCGCGTGGCCTGAGCACTCCCTCACGACAGTGGGCACCTGGGTCGGCGGCGGAATACCACCACAGACCCAGGTGCCCTTTTGACCACAGACAATCGGTGGACGCGTCAGGGAGCGTCGACGGCCCCCACGAGAACCTGACCTTCGTCGGTCTCCACCGCCTGGTCGTCGGCGGTTTCCTCTCCTGACCGGTCCGCCTTGCCCGCACGTCGCGATGCCCAGACGAGACAGACCACTGCCGCGGCCGCCCACGCACCCATGACCGCGAGACTGCTACCGACACCGGCGCCATCGAAGTAGATGACGTCACGGATCGCACCGAGTCCCTGCGCTGTGGGCAGAATCGCGTGCAGCACCCCGTAGAACGACGGCGCCAAGTCGAGCTGGACTGCGATACCGCTCGCGGCCACTCCGGGAATGATGAACACGAAGAGCGTGATGAGGAGCTGCGCGGGACCGATGAGCTTGAACCCGGCCAGCGTGATCAGGCCGATCGTGATCCCGAGTGCGGTGAGCATGCCGAACGCGGACAGCGCGCTGCCGTCGAAGATGTCGAACACCGTCCAGCCCCACAGCACCTGGATGGCCGCGCTGATCACGGCCACCGCGACCACGACGAGCGCCTGAACCCGGGTTCGCAGGCCGCCACCGAAGACACCGACGATCACCGCAGCGAGGAACCCGCCGACAGCGGCACCGATGCCGAGGTAGAGCGAACTCGCACCGACCGAGTCCTCGGCGGGCAGCGGTGCGACGTCGGTGATCGTTGCCGTGTGCCCACCCGACTCGACCACGCCGGTGAGCAGCGACTCGACCGCCGCAGCGGCCTGCATGCCCGCGGCGGAGGCGACGTAGACGTCGCCGCGCATCGGGTCCACCGCGCCACGAAGTTCGAGATCTTCGAGCTGCTGACGGGCCACGCCGGCATCGGGCACGACGACGACATCGAGCGCGTCGCCGGCTGCGGCCTCGAGACCGGCGACCGTCTCCGTCACGGGCGCACCGGAGCCGATCACCGCTATCGGCATGGAACGCGGTGCCGGGCTGTGGAAGAGCCCGACGAACACGAGAGGCATGACGATCGCGAACAACAGCGGCAGGGTCATCACACCTGCGGTCAACCGCCGGGTGAAGAGGCGCCGCTCGGCCGGCTCCGTGGGGACGGCGATCGGGAGGACTTCCTCCCCGCCCTTCCCCGGCCGCTTCAGCGTCGCCAGCGTGAACATCCCGATCGCGGCCACGGTCCAGATCGCCAGCGTGGTCAGGTCCGCCGCGATTCCCGCGCCGTCGAAGTAGATGATCCGCCGGAGGGCATCCAGACCAGACGAGGTCGTCAGGAAGTGTTGCAGCGATCCGAAGAACCCGGGCACCATGTCGGCCGGAACCCCGGCACCAGAGGCGGGTATCCCGAGGATGATGAACAGGATGACCGACACGACGGTCATCTCGGAACCGATCAGCCGGAGGCCTCCCAGATGGATCAACCCGGTCACGGCTGACAGCACTGTGAGCATCGCGCCCACCGCGAGCAGGTTGGTGCTCAACGCACCGTAGACGCCGTAGGCGATCCACGTCCCGATCACCGCGGTGATCACGCTCATCCCACCCAGGATCGCGAGATGGCGTCCCAGTCCGAGACCGGGCAGCACCATACCGAGCATCGTCGCGGTGGTGAAGCCGGCCAAGATCGCGGCGAGGCCGATGAAGAGGAACGACACCCCGACCCGGTCCTGCTCGGGCAGCGGAGCCACATCGGTGACGCTGAGTGTCTGACCGCTCTGACCGGCGACTTCGGTGAAGACGGCGGTCACCGCCTGTGCCGCTGCTGCGCCTCCCGCCGAAGCGATGAAGAGGTCGCCGGTCTCCGGGTCGTATGCCGCACGACTGTCGAGATCGGCCAGCGCGCGCTTCGCCGTCTCCGTGTCGGCGACCACCGCTGCGTCGAACCGGCCCTCGGTGCTGACACCGACTCCGGTCGCGAGCTTCTGGGCTCGGTCGCCGGTGCCCACGATCTGCACCACCATGTTGGTCGGTTCTGGCTCGTGGAAGGCGGCGAGATAGGCCGCGGGCATCGCGAGGGCCATGAAAATCGGAAATGCCAGAGCCGCCAGAAGTTTCGGCCAGCTCGTCGCGCCGCCGGGTGGTCCAGATGACATGATGAAAGGCTCCTCCACGAGAACGTTGTCTTACAGTTGTAAGAAACCTTACAGATGTAAAATAGCGATCGGCAAAGTTGAAATGAGTGACGATGACGACAGTCGGTCGAACCAGCCCGGATGCACGCTCGGTACGCAGTCGGACTGCGCTACTCGACGCCGCTCGTGGCCTCGTCCTCGAGCAGGGGTCGGGGGCAATCACGATCTCGGCCATCTGCCAGCGCGCACAGGTCAGCCGGCCGACCTTCTACCAGCACTACTCATCACCTGATGAACTCCTGGCGGACATGGTCCGATCGCGGTTCGACGAGATCCTCGCCTCGGTCCCTGAATCCGACCGAGACGACACACCTGCGGTCATCAGACGCGTTCTCGCCGACATCGGCGCGCAGCCCCGGGCCTTCGCGGGCCTTCTCGGTGACCGGGCGACGTGGGGTCAGGTCCGCTCGGCCTTCGAAGAGTGGTTGACCGAGCACCTCGCCGAAGCCCACCCGGATGCACGCCCCAGTGACCTCGACTTCGCCGCGGGAGGCACCGTCAGGTTGGTCGCAATCGCACTCGCCGCGGGCAACGAGTCCCAGTTGGATCAGACCGCAGACGACGTATGGCGACTCGTGCAGGCCGTGCTCGACCTGCCGTAGCGAGCAGCGGTCCCACACCGGGCAGTTTCCACCGGCAGAACCAACATCACTTCACACGAGTGTGGGCGACAAGCCAGCTCACGACCTCGCCGAGGACCACGTCCTGCTCGGGTTCGTTGAAGATCTCGTGGAACAGGTCGTCGTAGATGACCAGCGTCTTGTCCTCCGAACCCGCGAGCCGCTCGACGAGTTCGCTGCCCTTCGGGTCGGTGAGGGCGTCGGCGCCGCCGTGCATCACGAGCACCGGCAACTGCAGTGAGGGCAGGCGCTCCGGGAACGACTGCATCGTGGCGATCATCGCCCCGCCCAGCCCGGCCGGGATCTTTCCGCGCGAGACGAGCGGATCGGCGTCGTAGTCCGCGACGACGGCCGGGTCACGGGAGATGCTCGACGAACTCAACGCTGTGGTCGGCAACCCCGGCGCGATCCGCCCGAGCACCGGCGCGACCTTCACCGCCAGCGGAGACAGGTCATCCCCGGGCAGCACCGCCGCGCCCGAGAGGATGAGACCGTCGAGCTTCTCCTGATGGTCGAGTGCATAGTCGAGCGCGATACAGCCGCCCATGCTGTGCCCGATGAGGAACGTCGGGAGCGCATCGTCGGAGACGTGGGCGATGACGGTGTCGAGGTCGCCGGTGAACTCGCCGAAACGACGCAGGCGCATCCGCTTTCCGCCGGAACGCCCGTGCCCGATGTGGTCGGGGATCGCCACCAGATAACCCGCGTCGACGAGGCGCTGGGCCACGTGGCCGTACCGTCGGCCGTGCTCGGCGAGCCCGTGGGCGATCACCACGACGCCGCGCGGATCGCGCTCGGGCCGGTGCACGTCGTAGACGATGTTCTGGCCGTGCGGTCCGCGGAAACTGTGCTCTTGCGGTGTCATTCCCTGCTCTCTCGTTTCCTGCTCTGGCGCCCTGCTCACACGAACGCGGATCAGTGGAGGCCCAATCGCGCCGCGACCGACTTACCCGCGGACTCGAGCACTCCGAGCGGACGAAGCGCGGCCTCGCCGATCCCCACCAGCACCTCGACCCGGGCGACGACCCGCTCGAGACGCGCCACGACATCGGACATCCGGCCGACGGTGGTATCCACCTTGTCGAGTGTTCCCGACATCCGCACGAGAGTCGCATCCAGCTTCTCGATCGTCGCGTCGAGATTCCCCATCGTCGGGCCGAGGCCCTCCAGGGTCTCGCCCATATCGGCGAGAATCCCCTCCAGCTGCTCGACCGTCACGTCGGCATTGAATGCGGCCTGGGCCAGCTTCTTGATGCGTTGACGCTCGGGCGGCTTCGATGACGAGGTGTCGACCATGGGCTGGATTATCGCCCACCGGTCGCCCACCGGGAGAGCGAACGCGTGAGGAATAGTCCGGCGCCCTCGACGGTTGAGGCACACAGAGTTGCTCAAATTTGAGCGACTAACGAACGAAGGAGCACCTCATGCCTGCCGTCTCCGCCGACACCTTGACTCTGGCGCGCCTGTCCTCGCCCGGGGTCGACGCCATCGAACGACCCGTCCGCTCGGTCACGCGCGGACCGCGCGGATACGAAGGAGAAGGGTTCCCGGTGGTGCGCGCCTTCGCCGGCGTCTCCGCCGCCGACCTCGATCCCTTCATCCACATGGACCAGATGGGCGAGGTCGACTACGAACCCGGCGAACCGCGGGGCACCTCCTGGCACCCGCATCGCGGCTTCGAGACCGTGACCTACATGATCGACGGCCGGTTCGCCCACCAGGACTCCGCCGGGGGCGGCGGCCTCATCGAAGACGGTGCGACGCAATGGATGACGGCCGGGTCCGGCATCCTCCACATCGAGACCCCACCGGCCGAGCTGGTCGAGTCGGGCGGGCTGTTCCACGGCATCCAGCTGTGGGTGAACCTGCCCGCCAAGGACAAGTTCCTCCCACCCAACTACCAGAATCTCGAGGGCGGTCAGGTGGGCCTGGTGACCTCCCCGGACGCCGGGTCGCTGATCCGGATCATCGCCGGCGAGATCGACGGCCACCGCGGGCCGGGATCGACGCACACACCTATCACCCTGGCCCACGCCACGGTGCAACCGGGTGCGGGGGTGTCGATTCCGTGGAATCCCGAGTTCAACGCGCTGGTCTACGTGCTGTCCGGGCGTGGGCGGGTCGGCGCGGAGGGTCGCCCGATCGAACAGGGATCGCTCGCGGTCCTCGGTAAGGGCGACCGGATCACCGTGGCCGCCGACGGTTCGCAGGACAGCAACCGTCCCGCGCTGGAGGTCCTGCTGCTCGGCGGCCGGCCGATCCGCGAGCGTGTGTTCCAGTACGGTCCGTTCGTCATGAACACCAAGCAGCAACTCGTCGAGGCGATCGAGGACTATCAAGCCGGCCGACTCGGTGTCATCCCGCCGGATGCGCTGATGCCGCACACCGTTCGCTGATTTATGCCCCGACACTCCCCCGCCGGGTCCGACGATCTGCAGGCCGCGTGGCGCGTCTTCATCGAGACCGCCGCGCGGCTGCAGACCATGCTCGACGACGACCTACGTGCCACCGCCGGGATGAGTCTCGCCGACTACAGCATGCTGCTCATCCTGCACGAGAGCGAGGGCGGCCGACTGCGGATGCGAGACCTGTCGCACCGCATGGTGTTCTCCACGTCGCGTCTGTCCTACCAGGTCGACGCGATGGTCAAACGCGGTTGGCTGCAGCGCGAACGCGCCGCCGAGGACCGGCGTGGTAGCTACGCGGTCCTCACCGACGCCGGGCGTGCCGCTTTCCGCGAAGCCGCCCACGACCACGGTCGGTGCGTCGACGACCTGTTCTTCACCGCACTCCGCCCCTCGGACGGACGCGAACTGCGCGCGGTGATGGAAAGACTCGCCGCGCATCTCGACGCCACCCACCCGAGAAACCAGGAAAGCTGATGCCACTCAACATCATCCGCGCCGCCGAGCGCCATCACTGGCGCAACGAGTGGCTCGAGTCCTGGCAGTCCTTCCCGGCGACGGGCAACTTCGACCTCGCCGCGAACGCCCACGGAGTCCTGCTCGTGCACAACGACGATCGGGTCGACGCGGGCGAGGGACTCGACCGCCATCAGCACCGTGACGCCGAGATCGTCACGTGGGTCCTCGACGGAGCACTGCGCCACCGCGATTCCACGGGCAACAACGGCATCCTGAAACCCGGCGTGGTACAACGCATGACGGCCGGCCGCGGGATCGCCCACAGCGAGGGCAACGCGACCGGACGCCTCGACGGCACCGACCTGCGTGTGGTCCAGATGTGGGTAGCGCCGGACGAGGCGGGCCTGGAACCCGGGTACACCGAGGCCGACGTCACCGACGCACTGGCGAACGGCGAACTCGTGGTCGTCGTCTCCGGACTGTCCCGCCACGCGACGACGGCACCGGTGACTATCAACAACTCCGCCGCCGCCCTGCATGTGGCGCGAATGCCCGCCGGCAAGACGGTGACGCTGCCCGCCGCACCCTACGGTCACCTGTACGTCGCACGAGGGAGCGTTGACGTCGACGGTCACACCCTCGGCGAGGGTGATGCCGTGCGCACGAGAAGGGCCGGCGAGATCTCGCTGAACAGCCCCGGCGGAGCCGAGATCCTGTTCTGGGAGATGCACGCCGGCATCGCCTGAGCCCGCTGCCGGGTCAACCGCCGAGCTGCGGTGCCACCTTCGACGCGACGAGGTCGAGGTGGTCGAGGTCGTCGAGATCCAGTGTCTGGAGATACATCCGGGTGATACCGAGTTCGCGATAGCTCTCGATCTTTGCCGCGACCTCGTCCGGTGTGCCCGCGGCGCCGTTCTCACGCAGTTCGTCCGGCTCCCGGCCGATCGCCTCGGCGCGACTGCGGAACTCGGCTTCGGTGCTGCCGCAACACAAGACGAGTGCTCCCGAGTATGTCATGGTCTCGGGGCGACGCCCCGCCGCGGCGCAGGCTGCCCGCACGTTGCCGATCAGCTCGCCGGCGACGTCGACGGGCTGGAACACCACGTTGAACTCGTCGGCGAACCGCGCCGCCAACGCCGGGGTGCGCTTCTTGCCGCTGCCACCGACGATGATCGGCGGGCGCGGGGTCTGCACCGGCTTCGGGAGTGCCGGCGAGTTGGTGAGCCGGAAATGCTCACCGCGGTAGTCGAACTGACTACCCTCGGGCGTACCCCACAGCCCGGTGATGATCTCGAAGCTCTCCTCCAGACGATCGAACCGTTCCTTGATCGACGGGAACGGGATGCCGTAGGCCTCGTGTTCGGGCTCGTACCAGCCGGCGCCGAGCCCGAGTTCGATTCGGCCGCCGCTCATCTGGTCGACGTTGGCGACCGCGATCGCGAACGGGCCCGGAAGACGGAAGGTGGCCGACGAGACCAGCGTGCCCAGACGGATGCGCGAGGTCTCGCGCGCGAGACCTGCCAGCGTGATCCACGCGTCGGACGGGCCCGGCAACCCGTCGCCACCCATGCCGCTGTAGTGGTCGGAGCGGAAGAAGGCGTCGTAACCGAGATCCTCGGTCGCCTTCGCCACGGCGAGCAGCTGGTCGTAGGTCGCACCTTGCTGGGGTTCGGTGAAGATTCGCAATTGCACGGTTTCAACTTACGCGCAGTGGGCACTCACCTCGTGCGGGACGAGTTCCCCGGCCGCCCATCCGGCCCCGCGGCGAATCCGAATCGCATGTGCACGACACCCAACCCGGTACTCGACGAGTACTCGACAAAGGAGTCCGAAAATGAAGACAGTTGCGCGTACAGCCCTCGGTTTCGTCGTCGCGGCGGCAGGTGCCACCGCAGTATCGCTCGCCGCCGCCCCGTCGGCGGGTGCGGCACCGTCGGTGTGTCCGGCCCTGCCCGGTCAGAGCTCCTCCACGACATCCTGTAGCGCCGAGTCCGGCCCCAACGGTCTCGCACTCGCCATCACCGACAACGGCGGTAAGGCCAGCTCCATCGCGAACAACTTCGCCGGCCCCGCAGCCATCGCCCTGGGCCCCGGTGCCACCGTCACCATGACCGGTGAGCGCGGTGGTCTGGCCATCGGTATCGCCGGACCCGGCGCCGAGGTCGTCGTCGACGGCAAGAACGGCCCGACCTGCAAGGGCGGCCCCGCATTCGCCGGTGACTTCCAGACCTTCAAGGGCTGCAGGTCCTGATCCTTCGCGCCTGACGGGTGCGAACGGGGCGACCGGCCTGGAGCCCTAGGGTCGGCCTGCCTCTCCATCCGGTACGGCGTGTCAGCCGAACAGCCCGCGCAGATATGCGGCCTGTCCGACGTGTTGCGCGTCGTCGTCGACGACGCTGACCAACCGGACGCCGAGCGTCACCGGCGGATCCCAGTTGGTGTCGACGATCCGGTCCAGATCCGAATCGGTCAGCGCCGCAATGTAGTCCACGCTGACAGCGTGCGTGGCGTCGTAATAGTCGCGGAGCAGGCCCGCATCGTCGACGACGACCCGGGCCACCTCATCGGTCGAATGACCATAGCCGGTGTCGGCCGGCGAGAACGGCAGATCGAATCGCTCGGCCCAGCCGGCGCTCACCCACACCTCGTCGGCGCCGGCGACGTCGGCGACCTGCGCATCCTGAACGCGTGTCAGATGCCAGACCAACCAGGCGATCGTGTTGGCGCCCGGCGCCGGGGCCCGGTTCAAGACCTCGGGTTCCAGGCCGCTGAGCACTGCGTGAACATTCTCGGAGACGCGACCGAGACCGTCGATTAGCACATCTGTGGCACGCATGCGGCAATTTTAGTTCGCCGTGCGCGCAAAGATGGCGGGTCCGCACATCCGTCAGCATCATTCTTCCGGTGTCTGAACAGAACCAGCCTGCCGTGACCCCCGACAACGGCACGCGCTCCACCCGCAAGATCCGCTTCAACGCGTTCGACATGAATTGCGTTGCGCACCAGTCCCCCGGCCTGTGGCGCCATCCGAGCGACCGGTCGTGGAACTACAACACCATCGACTACTGGGTCGATCTCGCCCGCCTGTTGGAGACCGGCGGCTTCGACGGCCTGTTCATCGCCGACGTCCTCGGGACTTACGACGTCCTGTCCGGCACCGACGATGCTGCGATCCGACAGGGCGCCCAGATCCCCGTCAACGACCCGCTGCTGCTGGTCTCGGCGATGGCACACGCGACCAAGAACCTCGGCTTCGGCGTCACCACCGCAACCGGTTTCGAGCACCCCTACCCGTTCGCGCGCCGCATGTCGACGCTCGACCACCTGACCCGTGGTCGCGTCGGGTGGAACGTCGTGACCGGTTACCTGCCGTCGGGTGCACGCAACATGGGCGACGACGACCAGCTCGCACACGACGACCGCTACGACCACGCCGACGAGTACCTGACCGTGCTCTACAAGCTCTGGGAGGGTTCGTGGGAACGCGACGCCGTGCGTCGCGACCGTGAGGCGGGCATCTTCGCCGACCCGGCCAAGGTGCACCACATCGGACACGAGGGCAAGCACTTCAAGGTCCCGGGCATCCATCTGTCCGAACCGTCGCCGCAGGGCTCCCCGGTCATCTACCAGGCCGGCGCGTCGCCGCGCGGACGCCGGTTCGCGGCGGAGAACGCCGAGGCCATCTTCGTCGCCGCTCCCACCAAGGCCATCCTGCGCGACGTCGTGAGCAAGATCCGCGAGGAACTCGTCCTCGCCGGGCGAGACCCCTACGACGCCAAGATCTACACACTGCTCACCATCATCACCGACTCGACGCCCGAGGCCGCGCGCGCGAAAGCCGCCGAGTACCAGTCCTATGCGAGCGAAGAGGGCGCGCTGGTGTTCATGTCCGGTTGGATGGGCATCGACCTCGCGAGCTACAACATCGACGAGCCGATCGGCAACGTGGAGAGCAACGCCATCCAGTCGGCGGTCGCCGCGTTCCAACAGGCCTCGGAGAGCGGCGAGGAGTGGCGCGTCCGCGACATCGCGGCCTGGGGCGGCATCGGCGGTATGGGCCCCGTCCTGATCGGCTCGGGCGACGAGGTCGCCGAGCAGCTGCAGGACTGGGTGGCCGAGA
The DNA here is from genome assembly GCF_038024875.1 of Gordonia rubripertincta. Classification (NCBI taxonomy): domain Bacteria; kingdom Bacillati; phylum Actinomycetota; class Actinomycetes; order Mycobacteriales; family Gordoniaceae; genus Gordonia; species Gordonia rubripertincta. Next base: position 2,942,177 of record NZ_CP136136.1, on the reverse strand, counting down.
CCGACGTCGACGGCTTCAACGTCGCCTACGCCGTCACCCCGGGTTCCTTCGAGGACATCGTCACCCACGTGATCCCCGCTCTCGAGCGCCGCGGCGTCTACGACCGCGGGTACGTCCCGGGCACGTTGCGCCACAAGCTTTTCGGCCGTGGCGACCACCTGCCCGAGAACCACCGCGGTTCGACCTACCGGGTCGGCGGCGTGAACTCGACGGTCGACGACTCGATCCGTGAGCGCAACCGCCTCGCCGCCGCCGGAACGAAGTGATCGGGGCCGCACGATGATCGAAGTCGTTGGGCTCACCAAGGTTTTCGGGGTCGGTTCGCCGAACCCGGCCACTGTTCTCGACGAAGTGGAGTTCACCGTCGACTCCGGCGAGATCTTCGCCGTCGTCGGCCCGTCCGGCGCGGGCAAGAGCACGCTCGCGCGCTGCCTCAACCTCCTGGAGCGCCCCACGTCGGGCAAGGTCGTCGTCAACGGTGAGGACCTCACCGCCCTCGGCACCTCCGGACTGCGCGAAGCGCGGCGTCGGATCGGCACGGTCTTCCAGTCCGCGAGCCTCCTCTCGCGGCGGACCGCCGCCCAGAACGTCGCCCTGCCGCTGGAATACCTGGGGTGCGACGAAGGCATCCACGAAGTCACGGGTCGCCGACCTGCTCGACCTGGTCGGCCTGGCCGACAAGGCCGACCTGTACCCCCATCAGCTCTCGGGCGGGCAGCGTCAGCGTGTGGGCATCGCACGTGCTCTGGCGCTGAAGCCGTCGGTGCTGCTGTCGGACGAGGCCACCTCCGGACTCGACCCGGCCGCCACCGACACCTTCCTCCGGCTGCTGACCGAGGTTCGGGACGAGTTGGGCCTCGCGGTCGTCTTCATCACGCATGAGATGGACACCATCGTGCGGGTCGCCGACACCGTCGGCCGACTCGACCACGGCCGGATCGTCGAACACGGACGCCTCGAAGAGCTCGTGCTGGACCCGGATTCCGTTCTCGGACGTGCACTTCGGCCCCGTGGCCCCAGTGCGTCCGCGTCCGGCGACCAGACCGCGGTCAACGTCGTCTACAACTCGACGACCGTGCCGGCCGACTGGCTCACCCGTATCGGCGGAAGCCTGGGCATCCCGATCTCGGTCCTCGGAGCCAACGTCCAGACCATCGACGGCACCGCCTTCGGCGATCTCACCGTCTCCGTCCCGACCGGCCATGCGTCCGCATTCGTCGGTGCGGCGAGCGAGCTCGGACTCGCCGCGCGCGTCGGGGAGGCACCCGCACCGGACACCGATCCCGTCGGCGGTATCGAGAACCAGGCCGACAACGACGCGCTCGAGAAAAAGAAGGCGGGGGTGGCAGCATGAGCACGATCAACCTGGCCGCCATCACCGTGCCGCTCGACGAGATTCCCGATCTGCTGTGGCCGGCGTTCATCGACACAGTCCTCATGGTCAGCATCGTGATGGTCGTCGTCCTCGTCGTCGGCGTCCCGCTCGGTGCGCTGGTCCACAATCTGGCTCCCGGTGGACTTTTCGAGAACCGGGCGCTGCACACGCCGCTGTCGTGGATCATCAGCATCGGCCGATCGTTGCCGTTCCTGGTCCTGATGACGGCGATCATCCCGTTCACCCGCCTCGTCACCGGCACCAACATCGGCATCGCCGCGGCGGTGGTCCCGATGTCGATCGCCGGTATCGCCTTCTTCACCCGCATCGTGGAGAACTCGCTGCGGTCGGTGCCTGCGTCGACCATCGACGTCGCCCGGGCCTCGGGCGGCTCGAACGCCCAGATCATCTGGAAGGCACAGGTTCCCGAAGCACTGCCGAGCATCGTGGGCGGCCTGACCATCAACACCATAGCGATGATCGAGTACTCGACCATCGCCGGCACGATCGGCGCCGGCGGCCTCGGCTACGTGGCGGTCACCTACGGCTACCAGCGCTTCGACCAGGGCGTCATGGTCGCCACGATCATCGTGCTGGTGATCACCGTGGCGCTCATTCAGCTGGCGGGCGACGCACTCGCACGCAGCCTCAACCCGGCGACCTCCAAGCGCGTCAACCACTGACCCCAGGTCTTTCCGGGTCACCGCACGTACACCCCTCGCATCACCCTCACCACACACTTGAAAGGTCCAACCATGTCTCAAGACACCGGTTCCGCCACCGGCGTGTCGGGCACATCGTCCGAAACACCGCCTCCCGCAGGCAATTCCGACATCGAGATCTCCCAGCGGCGGCGCTGGCCGCTGATCGCCGGCGCCCTGGTCGTCGTCGCCGTACTGGCCGGTGTGCTCGGGTGGCGCTTCCTCGGATCGGATGAGGCCTCCCCCAACGAGACCCCCGGCGCGACGCTGACCGTGGTCACCGCCGAGGGCAACGCCGCCGAGCAGGCCCTCGTCGAGTTCATCGCCGAGAAGGTCGCACCGAAATACGACATCAAGGTCGCGTTCAGGGGCCTCGCCGACTCGACGACCCTGAACCGCGCGGTCAGCGACGGAGAGGTTGCCGGCACCATCTACCAGCACAAGCTGTGGTTGTCGCAGGTCCTCGAGGCCAATCCCGACTTCAAGGAAGTCGCCGCCACCCCGGTCTTTCGTTGGGGCTTCGGTATCTGGTCGGACAAGTACAAGACCCCCCAGGACCTCCCGCAGAACGCAAAGGTCTCGCTCTACTCCGATCCCGCGAACGAGGCCCAGGGGCTCTGGCTGCTGGAGCGCGCCGGCCTGATCACCCTCAAGCCCGGCATCGACAAGTGGAAGGCGACCCAGAAGGACATCGCCACCAACCCGCGCAACCTGCAGTTCGTGCTGCTCGACTTCGCCGCACAGTCCCGGTCGCTGGCCGACCTCGACGCCACCGTCGGTTACACCGAGTACTACCTGGCCGCGAACATCCCGATCGAGAAGCAGATCTACGCTCCCCCGGCCCCCGACGAGTTCGCCGGACAGCTGACCATCGGCACCGAGTGGGAGAACACCGACAACATCAAGAACCTCGTCGCCGCGTTCAAAGATCCCGCCGTGCAGGAATTCCTGGCCACCGATCCGCAGGTGAAGAACATCCTCCTGCCGCTGTAGGTCACGATCTGTGACGGGTTTCCCCGCACCGCCGCCGGGCGCCCGGGTCGCATACCGCGATCCGGGCGCTTGCGCATAGGCTCACCGGCGTGGAGCGCAAACATCACGGTCACCCGCACTCGCTGACCGACATCTCCCACATGCTGTCCCCGTTCGCCCGGTGGCTGGTCACCGGGACACTGGCGGTCACCGCGGTGGCCGTGACCATCGGCATGATCGTCCTGTGGCCGTCGGATTCCGAACATCCGGTGCCCACCCAGTTCCGGTCGGCCGACGGCGGGTCGATCCAGACGGTCAATGGCGAGGTCGTCGACCAGTTCCGCGCCAACTGCCTGAACCCGGCGGCGGGCTCGGTCCTCGAGACCGCCGACATCCCCGTCAACCCGGTCGCCGGCGGTCCCTGCATCCTCAATGCGGTGCGCTTCGACTCCGGCGAGGTCGAGGGCCGGTACACCGTGCTGGAGATCCCGACGAAGCGCGCGCAGTCCGGCGCCGAACCGGGTCCCGAGGGCGCGCCCGTACCGGGTTCTCTCGACGAACCCCAGGCCGGTCAGCCCACGCTGCACGTCGGCGACGCGATCCGACTGTCCACGGTCCCCGGCCCGGAGGGCAACCGGTACACGTTCTTCGACTTCCAGCGCGGCACCGCCACGATCATCTGGGCGATCCTGTTCATCGCGGCGATCGTCCTGGTCGCCGCGTGGCGTGGGTTCCGGTCGATCATCGGTCTCGCCTTCGCCTTCATCGTCCTCGGCGGGTTCACCCTGCCCGCCATCCTCGACGGTTCCTCCCCGGTCGCGGTCGCCGTGGTGTCGTCGGCGGTGATCCTGTTCGTCGTGCTCTACCTCGCTCACGGCGTCAGCCTCCGCACGAGTTCGGCCCTGCTGGGCACGCTGACCTCGCTGCTGATGGCAGGCCTGCTGAGCTGGCTCGCCATCGAGACGATGAACCTGACCGGACTGTCCGGCGACCAGACCACCAACCTGCAGGTCTATTCAGGCAACATCTCGGTCAGCGGCCTCCTGCTGGCCGGGTTCATCATCGGAACCCTCGGTGTCCTCAACGACGTCACCATCACGCAGGCGTCGGCGGCCTTCGAGTTGGCCGCCGCCGGTGAACCCACCCGACTCGCGACGTTCAAGGCCGCGATGCGCGTCGGCCGCGACCACATCGCGAGCACCGTCTACACGCTGGTCTTCGCCTACGCCGGCAGCGCCCTGCCACTGATGCTGCTCTTCTCGGTGGCCCAGCAGCCGCTCGGCGGTCTGCTCACCACCGACGTGGTGGCCGTCGAGCTGGCCCGATCCTTCGTCGGCGGCATCGCCATCGCCCTCTCGGTGCCGCTGACAACCGCGATCGCCGCAGCCCTGTGCCGGCCGGCGGGCACACCGGCAGCCGCACCCGCGCACGCGTCGAGCTGAACGCTCCGACCGCTCAGCACCGTCCCTTGGGCAGCTCGGTCAGGTTCTTGCCGAGCCAGTTGCCCAATCGAGTGAGCATCTTGGTGCCGTCGGTGAACGATCCGCTGCGCGGGATCGCCGCCATCGACACCGCGACCTGACCATCGACCGTGCTGATGACGCCGAGTTGGCGCACCAGGTGGGCGCCGGACTTCGACGTGGCCGGTCCCCAGCCGCCCTTGACCGCGGTCACCGCGCCCTGGTTCCGTCCGACCTTGGCGATACCCCACTGCTGATTCGGGGCGACGTCGCTCATCAGGCGGATGATGTTCTCGCTGCCGGGCAGACACGGCAGGTGCGCGCCGAACAGCGCCTGATCACGCAGGGCCCACGAGGTGTATCCCGGGAACGACGCAGGGGTGTCCACCTCCGACGAGACGTGCGTCCGGGTGTCGTGCCCTTCGCGAAGCACAGCGGTCACGGCGTCGACGGACGCGTGACCGCCACCGAGTACACCCCATAGCTCACCTGCGGCGTCGTTGTCGGAGAAGGTGATCGCCTTGTCCTCCATCATCGCGACGGCCGGACCGCGCTTGCGTTGGGCCGCCAGCGAGACCGGCACCTTCATCGTCGACCACGCCCGCCCCGCCTTGAGCGATCCGAACGAGATGACCTGGTCGCCCCCGATCGGCGCGATCGCGACGCCGAGCTGTCCGGGGAGCGACTTCTTCATCGACTTCTGGAGTGCGGCGTAGCTCTTGGCCAGCTTCTTCTCCACGGGCTCCGGTGGGGTGAACCAGGATGCGAACGGTTCCGGCAGCGGCGGCAGCGCTGGCAGCGGGACCGCGTTCGCGCTCCCCGCTCCGACGACAACGGACATCATCAACGCACCGATGACGAGCGCGCACCGAGTCACAACATTCACAATATTCTCCTGAGTCACTTTAGAAACAGAAGAATACTGCGACCATTGGACGGTTGACCAGCTCGTATACCCAATCGGGACCTTGTAGCGACCGGGAACCGTCGTCAGGTGTCGCAGCGGCCGCGCGGCAGCCGGGTCATGTTGGCGTCGAGCCAGCCGGCCATGGCATTCAAGGCCGCGATTCCGGCCGTCATCGATCCGCCGACCGCGCTCATCGCCACGGCGGTGCGCTGCCCGTCGCGATAGGTGAACAGACCGATCTGCCGGACGAGGTATCCCTCCGACATCCCCGGCCCCCAGCCGCCCTTCACGGCGGTGGCCGTCGGCGCCGACATGACCTCGACACCCCATCGCTGGTTCGCGGCGACCTCCCCCATGAGGGCGACCACCGACCGGGCGCCGTCGAGACACGGGAGGTTCGCGGTGAAGGCCGCGGCGTCGGGCAGCGCCCAGATCGTCTGCCCGAAGATCGTGTATCCCGGTCGACGTGGCGTTGCCGGGACGACCGTGGTGGTGTCACCACCGTCCCGCAGAACAGCTGTGACTGCATCGGCTGCGGCCTGACCTCCGCCCAGCGAGGACCACAGCGCCTCCGCGGAGCCGTTGTCGGAGTTGATGATCGCCGCAGAGGCGGCGGGGATCGGCCCGTTCTGGCGTTCGGCGGCGACCGCGAGTGGCACCTTGATCGTCGACCATGCGACCCGAGGTGTGGTGTCCCCGAGGGTCAGAGCGGGGACCGCATCGCCACCTACCGGCGCGACCGCGATGCCGACGGTCAGCCCGGTCGACGACGCGACCTTCCGGAAGCTCGCGGCGAGCGCGCCGTACGACGCAGAACCCGACGGCGCCCCGACGGAGGTCGACGGTGTCTGCGGCACCGACGGTGTAGAGGTCACGGTCACGGTGACCGGACTGATCGGAGCCGGATCGGCGGGGGTCGTGCACCCGGCGGCCACGGCCACGACACAACCGAGGGCCATCGCCACGAACTTCATCCGCTGTGAAGTCGTCATCAGTAGATGTGCACCACCGCGTCGTTCCCGCCGCGGCACGTGACGATCGCACCCTCGGGGACGCAGCTCATCGAATACGACTGACCGGTGACCGGACTCGCCGCGGTCACCACCCGCGGGGACCGGTCCTGTCCCGCGAGGAAGTACGCGTCCCGGACCGCGAAGGCGAACGGGCAGCTGGTCACCGACGTCCCCACTCCGACCGTCCCGTCGCACGGCGCGGACCCAGGCGGTGGCGCCGCCGGGGCACGGGGCCCCTGGGGTGCGTTCTCGACGGTCGGCGGGGCGACCGTCTCGGTGACCGTCGGGGTGGTCGGGTCGACGGCTTGCTCCGAACTGTCGCCACCCGAGCCCGCGAGCAGGATTCCCACGACGACGGCGATGCCCACGAGGACGATCGCGATCAGCCCGAGCAGGATCGGTATCGCGGTCGAACGCCGCTGCCCGGGTTGCGGATAGGGCGGATATCCGGGCGGCGGTCCGTACGCGGCCGGATACTGCGCCGCCGGGTACTGCTGGGGCCCTGAATACTGTTGAGGCCCTGAGTAGTACGACCCAGCGGCGATCTGCTGCGACTCCCCGAAGGTCTGCGGACCGGACATCTGCCGGGTTCCGGGGGCGTTCTCGGGGCCGGTCGTCTGGCGGACCTGCGTCGGTTCGTGGGCCGATTCGACGGGTGCGATGACGGTGTGGGGTGCCTTGATGATGCTGGTCGCCGGGTCTGCCGGCGTCTTCTCGAGCGAGACACCGGCCAGCGCCGCGCGGGCGGCCGCGGCCAGTTCCCGCGCCGACCGGAAACGCTCGGACGGTTCGGCGGAGAGACCTTTGCGGATCACCGCGTCCATCGCCGCGGGGACGTCGGCGTTGACCGAACTCGGCGCGGGCGGGGGCGACAGCACCGCGGCCTTGATCGCGGCACTCACGGTCTTCGCCGGGTGGGGCACCTGGCCGGTGAGGCACTCGAACAGCACACAGGTGAGGCCGTAGATGTCGGTCCCGGGCCCCGGGGATGCCGCGTCGAACAGCTCGGGTGCCATGTACGCGATCGAGCCGACGGCGGTACCGGTCTGCGTCAGGTGGGTGTCGTCGGCGCCGTAGGCGATGCCGAAGTCGACGAGATAGGCGAAGTCGTTCGCGTCGACGAGGACGTTCTCCGGTTTGACGTCCCGGTGTGTCAGCCCGTCGGCGTGCGCGGCGTCGAGCGCTGCCGCCACTTGCTCGACGATCGAGACCGCGCGCGCCGGTTCGAGTCTCGTCTCACGGGTGAGCAGTGCACGGAGGTCTTCACCGTTGACCAGGCGCATGTCGATGAAGAGCACGCCGTCGATCTCGCCCCAGTCGTGGATGGGGATGACATGCGGTTCGCCGAGACGTGCGGCGGCATGCGACTCCCGGCGGAATCGCTCCTGGTACATGGCGTCGTCGGCGAGACCCGGATTGAGCAGCTTTACCGCGACGACGCGTTCCTTGGTGGTGTCGTAGGCGCGATAGACCTCACCCATGCCGCCCCGGCCGAGCAACGCGTCGAGACGATATGGCCCGAACTGCGTACCCACCCGGCTTCCTGTCATGACCAGCAGCATAAGCTGCCCGACTTACACTTCTCTGTCGCCTGGTCGATCGCATCTGTCACCCGGACGATTCGGAGGCCGTCGGAGCCGGTGACTACCCTGATCACCATGCCCTCGCTGACCAAAGGCCAGAACGGCCCGCTGCCGACCTCCCAGATCGTCGTCACCGTCGACCTCGCGACCGCCGCGGACGTATCGGCTCTACTGGTGACCGACCGCGGCGTCGTGCGCAGTGACAACGACTTCGTCTTCTACAACCAGCCCACCGGCCCTGGCGTCTCGCTGCAACAGTCGCCCAACGGCCCGGCGCGCCTGCACATCTCGACCAATCAGATCCCGGAAGAGATCGACGCCGTCCGGGCCGTCATCACGCTCGACGACACGAACTCGACCTTCGGCCGGTTCGCACCGCCGATCGCGCGGCTCACCGATGCAGGGGGCCGCGAACTCTACGACTACACCGTCACCGGCCTCACCTCCGAGTCGGTTGTCATCGCCCTCGAGATCTACCGCCGCAATTTGGACTGGAAGGTGCGCGCCGTCGGGCAGGGTTATGCCGGCGGCTTCGCCGACCTCGTCCGCGACCACGGTGTGAGCGTCGACGAGGAGCCCACTCCGGTTCCCGTCCAGGCCGCGCCGACCTACTCGCCGCCGGTCACTCCCCCACCTGCGCCGACTCCCCCACCTGCACCGACTCCCCCGCCGGCCCCGCCACGCGCACCGGAGATCAGCCTGAGCAAGGATCGTCCGGTCAGCCTGACGAAGGGTCAGAAGGTCACGCTCCGCAAGGAGGGCGGCGTCAAGCTCACCAACATCCGAATGGGCCTCGGCTGGGACCCGGTGACCCGCCGGTTCGGCCGGTCGAGCGCCATCGACCTCGACGCGTCGGTGCTGATGTTCTCCGGAGGCCGGTGCGTCGACACGGTCTACTACGGGCACCTCACGAGCGACGACCGGTCGATCATGCACTCCGGCGACAACCTCACGGGTGCGGGCGAAGGCGACGATGAGGTCATCAACGTTGCGCTGCAATCGGTTTCGGCCTCCGTCGACGCGCTGATGTTCATTGTGACGTCGTACCGCGGGCAGACCTTCGAGGAGATCGACAACGCCTTCTGCCGGCTCGTCGACAACACGACCTCGGCCGAGCTGGCGCGCTACACCCTCAAGGGCGGCATGCCGTTCACTGCCGTCGCGATGGCCGTGATCAGCCGCGAGGGCGGCGAATGGAAGCTGCGCGCCATCGGTGACGGCTTCAACGCCAAGACCCCCAAGAAGGCGCTACCCCACGTGGGCAGGTACCTGTAGAACGCGCATCGCGTTGCGTTCGGCCCCGAAGACGGGAGCGAACGCAACGCGATTGCCTTACAGGCGGATTCAGATCACACCGTGCAGCGGCGGGTCCTCTCCGCGGAGAAGCCAGCGACCGATGTGCTGGTACTTCCACCGGACGGGGTCGTGCAGGGTGTGGGTCCGGGCATCGCGCCAGTAGCGGTCGAGCCTGGTTCCTGCTGCGGCGCTGCGGGTTCCGCTGACCTCGAACAGCGCCGACGCCACCGGCGTCGCGACCCGGTCGGCCACGGCCTTCGCCCGCGCCACCGCGATCGACGCCTCGGCGACAAGTTCCCGACGCGGCGCACCGGCCGAACCGGCCACCGCCTCGTCGACCTTCCGACCGGCCGCGGCGAGCATCGCCTCGGCAGTCGCGACGTCGACCTCGAGTTCACCGAAACGCTGGACCACCAGCGGATCGTCGACGGCACGGTCGACGCCCGCCTCGAACCACGGACGGGCCTTGGTGCGCACGAACTCGACTGCCTCGGTCAGCGCACCGCGAGCGATACCGACGTCGATCGCGACGTGCAGCAGCTGTGCGTACGCACCGTAGGCGGTGGGTGCCGACGTCGCCGACGCGCGGGCCACGAGGTCGGCCGCGGTCACCTCGACACCGGAGAACCGGACGGTTCCCGAGCCGGTGGTCCGCTGCCCCACGGCATCCCAGTCGTCCACGATCTCGACACCCGTCGAGTCCGCCGGGAGGAACGCCACATACTCGCCCGGTGCGAGGTCGCCGGCGGGCGCATCCAGCTTCGCCAGGACGGCAAGAGTGTGCGCGAACAGCGAACCCGTGCAGTAGAACTTCTCACCGTCGAGGACGAACCGGCCGGGGTCGCCGTCGACCGGGGTCAGCCGGGTCGAGATGTCGGCGATGGTCTTGCCACCGCGCTCCGACTGGGCGTTGGCCACTCGGCCACCGGCCAGGACGTCGGTGAAGATTCTCTCCTGCAACGCTTCTCCCGCGGAGAGGCGTACCAGGTTGAGGTAGACGAAGTGGCTGTGCGGGATCTGCGCGATGCTCGGATCGGCGGCGGCGAGGACCGAGACGACCTCGGCCAGCACGCTCGGCGCGACGTCGAGTCCACCGAACCGTGCAGGCACCGTCAGAGCGAGGAGACCCGACTTCGACAGGCGGTCGATCTCGGCGTACGGCAACCGACGGTCGCGGTCACGCTCGGCGGCGTCGGTCGTGAACGTCGCGGCCAGTCCCCGTGCCACGGACAGTGCTTCGGCGGTCGACCCGATCCGGTTCGCCGAATCGGGTCGGACCTGACTGACAGCTGTCACAGCACTGCTGCGGGAGTCTGCGATGCCTCGAGTTCGCGCACGAGCGGGAGCACCTTCTCGCCGAAGTACTCGATCTCCTCCTGAAAGTGCAGGAAGCCACCGAGGATGAGGTCGACACCGAGGCGCTTGTAGGCCACGATGCGCTCGGCGATCTGCTCCGGGGTTCCGATCAGCTGCGTCTTGAAGCCGTCGTTGTACTGGACGAGATCCTCGAACGTCGAGTCCGCCCACATGCCCTTCTTGTCGCCCGTCGAGTTGCCGGCCTGCTGCACAGCATCGCGGAATCCCTCCACCGCAGGACGATTCGCCTTCTCGACGATCTCGCGCAGGGTGTCGCGGGCTTCCTTCTCGGTGTCGCGGGCGATGATGAAGCCGTTCAGGCCGAACTTCACCGAACGGTTGTGCGCCTGGGCGACGGCACGCAGGTCGTCGATCTGCTCGGTGACGCCGTCGAAGTCCTTGCCGTTGGAGAAGTACCAGTCGGCGAAGCGGCCGCCGTTGTTGCGCGCCGCGGTCGAGTTGCCGCCCTGGAAGAGCTCCGGGTTCGGACGCTCGGGGGTGTTGAGCGGCTTCGGCTTCAGGGTGAAGTCGTGGATGCGGTAGAAGTCGCCGCGGTAGTCGACGTTGTCTTCGGTCCAGATCTTGCGGATGACCTCGAGGAACTCGCCGCTGCGGCGGTAGCGCTCGTCGTGCTCGAGCCACGGCTCACCGAGGTGGGTGAACTCGTCCTTGAACCAGCCGCTGACCACGTTGATGGCGAAACGACCCTTGGACAGGTGGTCGGCGGTGGCGCCGAGCTTGGCCAGGACGGCCGGGTGCCACAGGCCGGGGTGCACCGCGGCGATGACCTTCAGCCGCTGCGTCGCGAGGAGCAGCGCCAGGCTGAAACTCGTCGACTCGTGCTGGTATTCGGCGCCGTAGCTGGCCTCGTAACGCACCTGCGAGAGCGCGTATTCGAACCCGTTGTTCTCGGCGGTCTGGGCGAGCTTGATGTTGTAGTCGTAGCCCCAGTCGGTGCGCTGCTCGATGGTGCTGGTGACCAGGCCGCCGCTGACGTTGGGCACCCAGTAGGCGAACTTGATCTGGTCCGCGATGGAGTCGGTGGACATGGTGTTACCTCCGGAGATGAGCTTTCAGGTGGAGAGTGGATCGATCAGGACGGTGCGATCACGACGAGGCGGCTTGGAGTCGCGGCAGGAACGCGGTGCGGACCTCTTCGTTCGGACGCGCATCTGCCGCGTCGAGCAGGCCGCGTCGAGCGAGCGCCGGTCGGACTCCCTCACCGAAGTGGTAGGCCTCCTCGAGGTGCGGGTAGCCGGACAGGATGAAGTGATCGAGACCGAGGGCGGCGTACTCACCGATGAGCTCCGCGACCTCGTCGTAGGAACCGACGAGCGCGGTACCGGCACCGCCGCGCACCAGACCGACGCCGGACCAGACGCCCGGGTGGATCTCCAGCGAACGCGGGTCGGGCGAACCCTCGAAAGCGGCTCCGCGGCCGTGTAATTCGGACATACGACGCTGCCCCTCGGACTCCGACTGGGCGAGGTTCCGCTGGGCGGCGGCGACCTGCTCGGGATCGAGGTTGTCGAGGAGGCGCTCGGCCTCGGCCCAGGCCTGCTCGGAGGTCTCGCGGGCGATGACGTGGAACCGGATGCCGTGGTCGAGGGTGCGGCCCTGTGCGGCGGCGAGTCCGTTGATCCAGGCGATCTTCTGGGCGACCGCCTCGGGACGCTCACCCCAGGTGAGGTAGGTGTCGGCGTACTTCGCGGCCACGTCACCGGCGGCAGGCGACGATCCACCGAAGAAGACCGGCGGGGTCGGGGTGGGGCGACGGCCGAGGAGGGCGTTCTCCACGCGCAGATGCTTGCCGACGAAGTCGACGGGCTCGTCCTGGGTCCACAGACGGCGGATGATCTCCAGGTATTCGCCGCAGCGCTCGTAGCGGGCGTTCTTGGCCAGGAAGTCACCGAAGGCGCGCTGTTCGCTCGACTCGCCGCCGGTGACGACGTTGATCAGCAGGCGGCCCTCGGAATGCCACTGGAAGGTCGCCGACATCTGCGCTGCGAGAAGCGGCGAGATGAGGCCGGGGCGGAAGGCGATCAGGAATTTGAGGGTCTCGGTCGAGTCGATGAGCGCCGCGGTGGTCAGCCACGCGTCCTCACACCAGAGTCCGGCCGGGGTCAGGACGGCTTCGAAGCCGTTGACCTCGGCCGCACCCGCGAGCTGCTTGAGGTAACGAAGGTCGGCCGGCCGGTCCCCGTTCATCTGGCTGCCGTGCCCGCCCGCGATCAGATTGCGGGAGTCACCGTAGGTGGGCAGGAACCAGTGGAAATGCAGAGACACCGCGAGGGCACCTTTCGTCGTAGAGCGTCGGGGGTGGAGCGGCAGGCGTGACCGGCAGCACCGATTGGGATCGGCACTGCGCCACACATGTCGACCCCAAGTGTCGGGCACCGGTGAGACGCGAGGCCACCATTGAAATCGCCGTGACGCCAAGTGGACAACGGCCCGCACGGTTCGGTAGAGGCCGCGTTTCCGCAGGTCAGCGACACGTGAGAGACAAGGGTACGGCGGCCGACAACACCCGTCGCCGACGAAGTCGACAACCAGGTCCCGAATACGGGGAACACCGCCCGCTCTTCGGAGGGGTCCGGTCAGGACCAGCTCAGCGGGGCCTCAATCCGATGGTCGCCACTGCCCCATTCCGAGGAAGACCATCACCAGCTGCCGTTCGGTGCGCTCGACGATCTCCTTCTCGGCGCCGCGTCCGCGGTACTCGCCGTCGAGCAGATCGGCCACGGCGGTCAGCATGATCGTGACGATGAGCTCGGCGGCGATCTCGAGGTCTTCGGGCTGCCACGGGGCGAGGTCCGGAATCCGGGCGAGGTCGATCGTCAGTTCCTTGGCGAAGAGTCGTAGTTCGGTGTCGATGGCGCGGCGGATCTCGGCGATACCGCCGTGCTGCTCGCGGATGAGGAAGCGGAACTGCGATTCGTTCTCGCGGACGTGGCGCAAGAGGATGTCGAGAGAGTTCTTCGCGGTCGGCATCGCCTGACGCGCGGCGAGATCACGCCGACCTTCACGCAGTGCTCGACGCAGGACTCGCATCGAGTCCTCGACCACGGTGACCCCGAGATCCTCCATCGAGGCGAAGTGCCGGTAGAAGGCCGTGGGCACGATGCCTGCACCGCGGGCCACCTCGCGCAGGCTGATGCTGCCGAAACTGCGTTCGCCGACGAGGGATCTCGTGCTGTCGAGGAGCGCTTGCCGCGTCTGGTTCTTCTTGTCCGCACGCGTCTGCGCATCGCGCTGGTCCGAACTCCGCGTGCGTGTCACAGAGCCGAGTGTATTCGCCCCGACCTCCGACCCCGGCCCCGACCTCCCGACGATCGTGATGGCCGTCACACGACTCTCCGCTTGACTAGTACAGGCGTCAACATGTCACACTCGTTTGTGTACACCTGTACACCCAAATCATGTGAACGGAGCCCATCCATGAGCATCCGCACCTCCCATAACCCGACTCCGCGTAACGCCGCCGGCAGCCCCGGCCGCTGGAACCGCCTGGTCGGTTCGATCGTCGAGGCGGCATTGTCCCCGCATCCGGTCGACCGTTATCTCGAACTGCTCGACCCGATGCTCACCTGGCGCGACCTGCGCGGTGAGATCGTCCGGGTCGAGCATCCGACGCCTCGCACAGTGCGTCTCACCATCCGTCCGACGCGACAGTGGCGTGGCCACCGAGCAGGCCAGTTCGTGCAGCTCAGCGTCGTTATCGACGGCGTCCGGCACGCCCGGTGCTTCTCGCCGGCCAATGCTGCCGCCGGCCCGGACGGCGACATCGAGCTGACCATCACCGCCAACGACGACGGCCTCGTCTCCAAGTACCTGGCCGCCAAGGCCCGGACCGGCGATGTCGTCGGACTGTCCCAGGCCGACGGCGACTTCGCGTTGCCGGAGACCGACCCGACGTCAGCCGTCTTCATCAGCGGGGGCAGCGGCGTTACACCTGTGCTCTCAATGGTGCGGACACTCGTGTCCCGAGGGTACGCCGGACCGATCACCTTCGTGCACTACGCGCGCACGGCGTCCGAGGTCGCGTACCGCACCGAGCTCGCCGCACTGGCGGCCGAGCATCCCAACCTCGACCTTCGGATGCACCACACCCGCGAGGCCGACGACGGCCACTTCACCCCCGCGCATCTCGACGACATCCCCGGTCTCGCCGACGCCGATGTCTTCGTCTGCGGACCCCTGGCCCTGATGGATGCCGTCGCCGAGGCGCACGCCGAGCTCGGCATCTCGCAGCCGTTGCACAGCGAGGCGTTCACCCTGGCCGCACCGACGGTCGTCGACCCCGATTCGGTCGAGGGTGAACTGACGTTCTCACGGTCCGGGGCAACGGCGACCAACGACGGTCGTCCGATCCTCGACCAGGCCGAGGCCGCCGGGCTCACCCCTGAATCCGGTTGCCGGATGGGAATCTGCTTCTCCTGCACCGCCGTGAAGAAGTCGGGCTGCACCCGCAACGTGCTCACCGGCGAGACCGACACCGAGTCCGACACGCAGATCCAGCTGTGCATCAACGCCCCGGTCGGTTCCGTCGACATCGAGATCTGACGGTCGGCCACCGCGCCGACATCCACCCATTCCACTCCTACCCAGCAGGAGGCACACCATGACCATCGACATCGCCAAGGACACCCGTCCCGCACCCACCGAGAACCTGCCCGCCGTCGTCGAGGCCGAGAACATCACCTTCGAGAACAGCGACCCCAACACCGTCGTCCTGTCCTATGAACAGGTCGAGGCGCTGGGACGTGACCTGGACGAGCTGCGCTCCCGGATCGTCGACGATCTCGGTCAGAAGGACCGCGACTACCTGTACTCGGTCATCCGTGCCCAGCGCGGGTTCGAGATCGGCGGCCGCGCACTCATGTACCTCGGGTTCTTCCCGCCGGCCTGGATCGCCGCCGTGGGCGCACTCTCCGTGTCGAAGATCCTCGACAACATGGAGATCGGCCACAACGTGATGCACGGCCAATACGACTGGATGCGCGAGGACACCTACAACTCCCGGGAATTCGAGTGGGACACCGTGTGCCCGGCCGACCAGTGGAAGCACAGCCACAACTACCTGCACCACACGTTCACCAACATCCTCGGCGAGGACCGCGACATCGGTTACGGCATCCTGCGGATGGCGCGTGACCAGAAGTGGAATCCCTACTACCTGGGCAATCTCGGCTATGCAACCGCCCTCATGCTTCTGTTCGAGTGGGGTGTCATGCTCCACGACCTGGAGGCGGAGAACGTGATCCAGGGCAAGCGCAAGTGGCGTGACATCAAGGGCCTGGTGAAGGGCATGTGGCGCAAAGCCGGTCGACAGGTCCTCAAGGACTACGTCGTCTTCCCCGCGCTGACCGGCCCGCTGTTCGTCCCGACCCTCATCGGCAACGCCACCGCCAACCTGGTGCGCAACGTGTGGACGTACTCGATCATCTTCTGCGGCCACTTCCCCACCGGTGCACAGACCTTCACCCCGGAGGAGTGCCAGAACGAGACGCGCGGCCAGTGGTACCTGCGCCAGATGCTCGGCTCGGCCAACATCACCGGCAGCCCGCTGTTCCACATCATGAGCGGCAACCTGTCCCACCAGATCGAGCACCATCTGTTCCCGGACATCCCGGCGAGCCGCTACCCGGAGATGTCGGCGGAGGTGCAGGAGATCTGCGAGCGCTACGGCCTGCCCTACAACACCGGCTCGCTCAGTCACCAGCTGACGTCGACCTGGAAGAAGATCGCGAAGCTGTCGCTGCCGAACTGGATGACCCGCGACGACGACGACCTCACCGTCATCGTCGAACGCGAGAAGCCCGCTTCGGCGGCTTGAACAGCAGGTCTTTAAGACCGTTTGACCGACTGGTCCCGGGGGTAACCTCGGGACCAGTCGCGCTCTACCGGCGCGTCCGGACGCTTACACGCGGGGGACATCACCCTTTAAGAACCCAGGGGGTCACAGATGGTCGACAGCATCGAACGGAACAAGGATCTGATGCAAGAGCTGATCGAGTCCACGGCCACTCACGTGGGCCGCATCGCCACAATCATCACCGGCGCTGTCGCCGGGGTGACCCGCGAGATCGGGGAGATCGTCACCGACGGGTTCGAGATGCGGGAGGCCGCGCGCAAGGCGAAGGCCGACGAGCTCGCTCGCGATGGCGAGTGGGGCATCGTCGATGCCGAGTTCGCCTACGCCGAATCCATCCACGACGCCGATCTGTCGGAGCCGTTTTCCGAGTCCGAGCAGGCACGAGAAGTGACAGGAGTGGACATGGACGAGATCCCCGATCGCATCGACGTCGGTGAGCAGGCCGGCATCGACCAGGAAGGAGAGGTCTCCCGGGAGGCCCAACTCCCCAACGACGGCGGTGCGACCGATCAGGACGAGCCCGACGTGGATGACCCGCGGGAGATCGCCGCCGAGGAGCCCCGCATCGCACCTGACACCGATCACTTGTGAGACGGCGCTCACCCTCTTGAGATCTGGGGTGGATACAACCTTTGCAAAACGGCGGACTCGCCCGTAGCTTGGTCCTGGTTTTCCTAGTTCATGGAGGTTCTGTCGATGTCGGTGCGTGAGGTTCTCACCTTTCCCAACCCCGTGAACGACTACGCGGCCCGTACGACCGCAGGACTGGTCGTCGCCCTCGCGATCATCGCGGTCGCGGTCAACAGTCCGATCTTGTACGGCCTGCTGGCGCTCGGGTTCGCGTTGCGCGTGGCGTCGGGCCCGACCCTCTCCCCGTTCGGGCAGCTCTCGGTGAAGTTCATCGTCCCGAAGATCGTTCGCAAGGAGAAGCTGGTCCCGGGTCCGCCGAAGCGCTTCGCCCAGACCATCGGTCTGGTGGTCAGCGGTACGGCGTTCGTGCTCAGCCTCCTCGGTTTCGGCCTGGCCGCGCAGATCACCACCGGCGTCCTGATCTTCGCGGCGACGCTCGAGTCGGTCTTCGGATTCTGCCTCGGCTGCACCATCTTCGGCTTCCTGCAGCGCGCGGGCATCATCCCCGAGTCCGTGTGCGAGGCCTGCAACAACATCTCGCTGCGCAACCCCGCAGCCGTCTAGCTCCGCAAACCCACCCTTTATCCGTAAAGCCACCACCCGCGCGGGTGGTGGCTTTACGGATAATGGGTGGGTTTGCAGCGAGTCAGTCCTTCACCGCGCGGTCGGGCACGGTCATCGCCATCATCATGATCTCGGTCTCGCTGTAGTCCCGGCCGGGGTGTTCGGAGGCGAGGTGGGCCTGGACCTTGGGGACGAAGTCGTCTTCGAGGGCCGTGATGGACTCGCCACAGGGGCAACGCAGGTTGTATGCCATGCGTCACATCCTATCGGGACCGGTCCGTCAGTCCAGGATGCCGAGTGCGATCCCGTCGAGGATGTCGTGCTCGCTGACGACGAGTTCGGTGATACCAGCGCGTTCGGCCAGCACCTTTGCGAGTTCCAGCGTGACCAGCGATCCCCCGCCGATGACGTCGACGCGACCGGGGTGCATCGGCCCCAGGGCGGCGCGGTCGGCGCGGGTCATGTGGACGAGGCTCCAGCACACACGGTCCAGGTCGGCCAGCGAGATACGGGACAGGTGGATCTTCTCCGAGTCGTACTCGGTCAGCCCGGCGCCGAGCGCGGCGAGCGTCGTCATCGTCCCGGCGACGCCGACCCACGTCCGTGCAGGCTCGACGGGCACCCGCGCGAAGGCCTCGGCCAGTCGGTCGGCGGCAAACGCCTGGGCGGCGGCGATCTCCTCGGTGGTCGGCGGATCGGACGGCAGGGTGCGTTCGGTCAGGCGAACACATCCGATGTCCGCCGAGTACGCGGCGTGGACACCGTCGGTGTCGCCGAGCACCACCTCGGTCGAGCCGCCCCCGAGATCGGTGACCACGAAAGGTCCACTGCCAGGGTCCAATTCGCCGACGGCCCCACGGAAGGACAGACGGGCTTCCTCATCGCCCGAGATGACCTCGGCGATGGCGCCGTCGGAGACACAGCCCAACAGGTCGGCGGTCATCGCGAAGAACTCGTCGCGGTTCGACGCATCCCGTGTCGCCGAAGTCGCGACCATGCGGACCTTCTTGACGCCCAGCGATTCCATCGTCGTGACGTACTCGGCGAGCGCGACCCGGGTGCGTTCGATCGATTCCGGGGCGAACTGCCCCGTCGCGTCGACACCGTAACCCAGTCGTACGACGCGCATCTCGCGATGCAGGTCGACGAGGCGGCCGCCCTCACCGGCCCGGGCCACGAGGAGACGTATCGAGTTGGTTCCGCAGTCGACGGCGCCGACGATCGTCACGCGTCGTCCCCGGCGGTCTCCGTCGGCGGAAGAGTGTCCGGCCAATCGGCCGGGATCGCGGTGCCCCGCAAGCCGTTCGCGGCGGCGAGAGCCACCGCCTCGTCGCCGAACGGGTTGACGCCCGGCCCCTTGGCGAGCGAGTGCGCGATCAGCACATGCAGGCACTTCACCCGGTCGGGCATGCCGCCCCCGGTGAAGTCGGTGCCCAACGATTCGATGGCGTCGCGCTCGGCGAGGTACTCCTCGTGTGCACGACGATAGGCCGCCGCGAGCTCCGGGTCGGTCGACAACCGCGCGGTCATCCCCCGCATCACGCCCGCCGATTCCTGACGGCTGGCCTCGGCGGTGAGCCGCGGATCGGTCAGGTAGTACAGCGTCGGGAACGGCGTGCCGTCGGGCAGCCGCGGCGCGGTCTTGACGACGGCCGGCTGACCGTCCGGAGTGCGATAACTGATCTCGATGACGCCCCGCGGCTCGCGTCCCAGCTGCGCTGCGACGGTGGCGAGGTCTTCTTCTGACACGCTCACGGTCTGGAACCTCACTGCGCGGCGGGCGGAGTCGACAGGGTGTCCCAGAGGTTGCCGTACCAGGGTGCGCGGGCACGCTCCTCGGCACGTTCGGCAGCCTCGCGGCGGGCCTGGTCGGCGGGGAACAACATCACGAGCGGGATCTCTCCTGGTTTGACGAACTGCAGACGCGTCCGCGCCTGGGCCTCGATGTAGGCGGGATCGTTCTGCTCGTTGACCTTCTGCTGGTAGTCGGCGACCTCGCGCCGCAGCTGTTCGTTCGACGCGGTCAGCTGACGGAACTCCGATCGCTGACTGAAGTACGTCCGCAGCGGCATCGCCAGCGTCAGGGCGACGACGCAGACCACGACCACCGTGATGACGAGCGTCGCCACGGTGGCCGGGGTCATCTCGAAGCGGCGCAGACGAGCACTCAGACCGGACCGCATCCGGTTCCGGGGCGCGCTCGGCCGGGGGCGACGAACCCGCTCAGCGGACGGTTCGGCGGTGTCGGCCGCGACGTCCTGGACTTCGGCTGCGGTGTCCGCAGTCGCGTCGTCGATCAGCTCCTGCTCACCGGTCTCGGCGACCGAGACCGGTGAGACAGGCCGAGCCGGACGTCCGGAGCGATCATGCCGTCGCGTGCGACGGGCGTCGCGTACGCGCGGATCGGCCTTCCGATCACGCGCACGCTGACGCCCGTCACCGCGGTGACGTCGTTCCGAACCCATGAAGACAGCTAATCACGAACCAAACGAGAAACGCGGGAAGGCGAGGTCCCCCGCGTAGCGTGCCGCATCGCCGAGACCCTCTTCGATGCGCAGCAGCTGGTTGTACTTGGCGACACGCTCGGAACGAGCGGGCGCGCCGGTCTTGATCTGGCCGCAGCTGCAGGCGACGGCGAGGTCGGCGATGGTGGTGTCCTCGGTCTCACCGGACCGGTGGCTCATCATCGACTTGTAGCCGTTGTTGTGCGCGAGAGCGACGGCGTCGAGGGTCTCGGTCAGCGTGCCGATCTGGTTGACCTTGACCAGCAGCGCGTTGGCGATGCCCTTCGAGATGCCCTCTTCGAGGCGCTCGGGGTTGGTGACGAACAGGTCGTCGCCGACCAGCTGCACCCGGTCGCCGATCGACTCGGTCAGCTTGGCCCAACCGGTCCAATCGTCCTCGGACAGGCCGTCCTCGATCGACACGATCGGGTAGTCGCTGATGAGCTTCTCGTAGAACGACACCATGGCGTCGGCGTCGAACTCCTTGCCCTCGAGCTTGTAGACGCCGTTGGAGTAGAACTCGGTCGATGCGGCGTCGAGCGCGATGACGACGTCACGGCCGAAGTTGTAGCCGGCCTTTCCGACGGCCTCACCGATCACGGCGATGGCGGCCTCGGTGTTCGGCAGGTCGGGGGCGAAGCCGCCCTCGTCGCCGAGCGCGGTGTTCAGGCCCTGCTTGTGCAGCACCGACTTGAGCGCGTGGTAGACCTCGGCGCCGCAGCGGAGGGCTTCCTTGAAGGTGGGAGCGCCGACCGGAGCGATCATGAACTCCTGGAAGTCGATCCCGTTGTCCGCGTGCTCACCGCCGTTGATGATGTTCATCATCGGGACCGGCAGGATGTGGGCGTTGGGGCCGCCGATGTAGCGGAACAGGGGCAGACCGGCCGACTCGGCTGCACCCTTGGCCACCGCGAGCGACACACCGAGCAGCGCGTTGGCGCCGATGCGGCTCTTGTCGGGGGTTCCGTCGCAGTCCAGCAGTGCCTGGTCGACGAGACGCTGTTCCTCGGCCTCGATGCCGATCACCGCGGGTGCCAGCTCGCCGAGGACGCCCTCGACGGCCTTGGTGACGCCCTTGCCCAGGTACCGCTCGCCGCCGTCACGGAGCTCGACGGCCTCGTGTTCGCCGGTGGAAGCGCCCGACGGAACGGCGGCGCGGGTGAAGGTGCCGTCGTCCAGGACGACCTCGACCTCGACCGTCGGGTTTCCCCGCGAATCGAGAATCTCGCGCGCACCTACCTGCTCGATGATTGCCACGGCTGAACCCCAATCTCGGTGGACGTGCCGGCTGTGATGCCGGTCGGTAGGTCAAAGAGTAGTGGCTGCATCCGCGGTCCACGAGACAAGGTCTCGTGGTACGGCTGCAACCGTCCGGCTCCCGTGTCAGAAACGGACGTTGATCGAGTAGGCGTTGGCGTGATCGCGCACGTCGAGGACGTATGCCATCGAGTTGTTGTACGTGCGGACCGCCTTCTCCCAGCCCTCGGCGACGGTCATGTCGTTTCCCGAGGAGACGCACAGGTAGCGGGCGGCGGAGAGTGCCGCGTCGTCGATGTTGTCGGGGTCGGGGACGCCGTCGCCGCTGGCGTCCACGCCGTAGCGCTTCCACGTCTCGGGGATGAACTGGAACGGCCCCATGGCGCGGTCGTGGGTGGGGTCACCGTCGAGGCGGCCGCCGTCGGTGTCGCGGATCTCCATGTTGCCCTTGGTGCCGTCGAGCTGGACCCCACGGATCGGCGGGCTGACGTCGCCGTTGGCGGCGACGCTGGACCCCCGATAGCGCCCGTGCTTGCTCTCGACACCGGCGATGCCGGCCAGCGTCGTCCATGCGATGCCGCATTCGGGGTGCTGCTGCCGCTGGATCTCCGCGGCGTTGCCGTAGGCCTGCAGGGACACGATCGGGATACCGGTCGACTCCGAGATGGGTTCGGCCCATTCACGCATCTTGTCGGCGGTGCGCCCGGGCGCATTGATGTCGATGTAGGGCTGCGGCACACCCGCGCCGGGCGGGATGCCCTCGGGGATGTCGGGCCTGTTCAGCGACGGGAGATCGATGCATGCGGAGAGCAGCACCGTCGAGGCGATCGCCACACCGCCCGCCACCAGCCCGTTCCTCCACGAGCGACGGTTCCGCCCCCGGCCCAACACACGCATTCCCCGTTCCACTCCTGTCTGAAGATCCTGGGCGAGCCGCTGCCCGCCCGATCGACCACGATCGCACATGCCGCGGCGCGCTCGCCTCGGCAACACACAGCGACCCGGTCACAGGGGAACAACTGTCGGCGGCCGGTTTCGGTTCCCGACGGCCCGTCAGGACTCCGACGCGGCGTCGCCCACCGTGCGGAAGCCGATGTTGCTCGCCGTCGAGTTCGGGGTGTTCGACGATCTCGCCGCGACGCGGTAGCGGTTGCAGTACGAGTCGTGGCAGAGATGGCTGCCACCGCGGAGGACGCGCAGGGTGCCACGGGTCGGTCCGGTCGGGTCGACGGAGTCGGAGGTCCGGTAGTACCGCGCGCTGAACCGGTCGGCGCACCACTCCCACACGTTGCCCACGCACTGGTAGAGGCCGTAGCCGTTGGGTTCGAAGGCGCGCACGTCCACGGTGCCGACGTGCCCCTCCGGACGGTCGGGGAACACGCCGCGAAAGATGTTGCAGCGAGGCTCTTCCCGGCCGGGATGTCTGTCCCCCCAGGGGTACCGCGCACCGTGCAGCCCCCCGCGTGCGGCGTACTCCCACTGCGCCTCGGTGGGCAGCGACCGGCCGGCCCAGGAGCAGTATGCGAGTGCGTCGTCGTGGCTGACATGCACGACGGGGTGAGTGGTCTTGCCGGTCAGGTCGCTGTCCGATCCCCCGGGATGGCGCCACGACGCACCCGGTGTCGCGAGCCACCACGGGGTTTCGGGGACGGGTTCGCCGGGCGCGGTGGCATAACCGTGGAAGACCGCCGAGATGCCGGCCCGTTCGGCATCGGTGACGTACCCGGTCGCCTCGACGAAGGCGGCGAAGGCGGCGTTCGTCACCGACGTGACGTCCACCGAGAACGCACCGACTTCGACGTCGTGGACGGGGACCTCACCATCGGTGCGGTACCCCTCGTCGAGGGCGTCGCCCATCGCGAACCGCCCGGCGGGGACCTCGACGGTCTCGATCCCGTGCGCCCCCTCCCATGCCGACGCAGGATGGCGTTCGTCAGATCGGGACTCCGGCGACGCGGATCCGGGCGGGTGGCAGCAACTCACCCCTCGATCATGCCGTCCTCGACGATGCCCCGGTCCATCAGCGCGCCGAGGATCAGCGAGGCGAGCCGGTCGATGTCGGCGCCGGTGGTGTCGAATCTCAGATCGGGGTGTTCCGGACTCTCGTACGGCGCGTCGATGCCGGTCAGGCCACGCAATTCGCCGCGCCGGGCTCGTTCGTACAGTCCCTTCGGATCACGACGTTCGCACTCGGAGACCGGCGTCGAGATGTGCACCTCGATGAACTCCAGACCGGCGGCGCGGTGCAGTTCCCGGGCGATCTCCCGGTCCGACCGCAGCGGCGACACCATCGACGCGATCGCGATGACGCCGGCGTCGGCGAAGAGGCGCGCGACATGCCCCACGCGACGGATGTTCTCCGCCCGGTCGCCGGCCGAGAACCCGAGGTCGTCGGAGATGCCGTGCCGGATGTTGTCGCCGTCGAGGAGGTAGGCGACGCGGCCGCGGCTGACGATGGCACGTTCGAGCGCCACCGCGACGGTGGACTTGCCCGACGCCGGCAATCCGGTGAGCCACACCGTCGCTCCGCGCTGACCGGTGTGCGCCCAGCGTTCGGCGCGGGCGAGCGAACTCGGATGCCACTTGATGTCGTTTCGGGTGGCCTTGCCCGGGATGACCTCTCGCGCTTCGAGGATCGTGCCGGCGCCGACGGTGTCGTTGGACGCCTCGTCGATGAGGATGAAGGCGCCGGTGTCGCGGTTCTGCTCGTACGGATCCGCCGGCACCACCGACGCCGTACGCAGCGTGATCGTCCCGATGTCGTTGAGCGCCAGCTCGCTCGGCCCGACGTGCTCGATCAGGGTGTCGGGATCGAGGCGGCGTTCGAGAGACTGGACGGTGGCGCGCACCGTCGACGGCCCGTGCTTGAGCGCGACACGATCTCCGGCACGCAACGGCGACGTCGACAGCCAGCACACGTGGGCGTCGATCTCGCGGGCGAGCACCGGAACGTGCGCACCCTCGGCGCCGCTGACGACGATGTCGCCGCGGCCGATGTCGATGTCGTCGGCGATCTGGATAGCCACCGACAGCGGGGCGACCGCGACCTTTCTCGTCTCGTCGAGCGTGTCGACAGCGGTGACCGTCGACCGGCTGCGCGACGGCAGCACGACGATCTCGTCGCCGACCTGCAGGGTTCCCGACGCCAGGCGCCCGGTGTAGGTGCGACGATGGGACTCGCTCGGTCGCGACACCCACTGGATCGGCAGCCGCAATTCCTCGGCAACCGTTGCCGGCGCGTGCAATTCGACGTTCTCGAGGTACTCGAGGAGCGTCGGACCCTCGTACCAGGGTGTGCTGTCCGACCGGTGCACGACGTTGTCACCGTGCTTGGCGGCGACCGGGATCGCCGTGATCTCGTCGATGCCGAGTTGTACGGCGAGCTCGGCGAGGTCGGCGCGGATCTCGTCGAAGCGGTGTTGGGAAAAGTCCACCAGGTCGATCTTGTTGACCGCCGCGACCACATGCGGAACCCCGACGAGGGTCGCGATCCGGGCATGGCGCCGGGTCTGGCGGAGCAGGCCGTGCCGGGCGTCGACGAGCAGCACCGCCACATGTGCGTTCGACGCCCCGGTGAACATGTTGCGGGTGTAGCGCTCGTGTCCGGGAGTGTCGGCGAGCACGTAACTGCGTGTGGGCGTGGAGAAGAACCGGTATGCGACGTCGATCGTGATGCCCTGCTCCCGCTCGGCACGCAGGCCGTCGGAGAGCGCGGCGAGGTCGACGTCCCCGTCACCGTCGGTGACCGCGTCGAGGTGGTCGGTCGGCAGGCTGCCGGTGTCGTGCAGGATGCGGCCGATCAGCGTCGACTTGCCGTCGTCGACGCTGCCCGCGGTGGCGATGCGGAGGAACTGTCGGGTCGCGGTGGGAGTTCCGGTGCCGGCATCGGCCGTCTGCGCAGAGGTGATGGTCATCAGAAATACCCTTCGCGCTTGCGGTCTTCCATGGCGGCACTCGATGTCCGGTCGTCGGCGCGGGTCTCACCGCGTTCGGAGACCGTCGCCTCGCTGATCTCGGCGATGATCTCGGCGATCGTGGTCGCCTTAGAGCGGACCGCACCGGTGATCGTCAGATCCCCGACCGTGCGGTAGCGCACCCACTCGGTGGTGACCTCTTCGCCGTCCCGTGGCGGCGAGAACTCCGAGACCGCCAGCAGGATTCCGTCCCGTTCGAAGACCTCACGCTCACCGGCGAAATAGATCGACGGCAGTTCGAGGTTCTCGAGTTCGATGTAGCGCCAGATGTCGGTCTCGGTCCAGTTCGACAGCGGGAACACGCGCACCGACTCTCCGCGCCGTATTCGCCCGTTGTACAACGACCACGGTTCGGGGCGCTGCGCACGCGGGTCCCACTGGCCGAACTCGTCGCGGAAGCTGAAGATGCGTTCCTTCGCGCGGGCACGTTCCTCGTCGCGGCGGGCACCGCCGAAAGCGGCATCGAAGCCGCCCTTCTCGAGTGCGTCGAGCAGAGTGCGGGTCTGCAGCCGGTTGCGCGAGCCCGACGGGTCCGTCGACTCGGCGACGCGACCCGAGTCGATGGACTCCTGGACCGACGCCACGATCAGCTCGATGCCTTCCGGGTTGTGGGCGGTGGGTGCGACACGACGGTCACGGAACTCGATGACCTCGGAGAAGTTGTGCCCGGTGTCGACATGCATGATCGGGAATGGCAGCGGCGCCGGCCGAAAGGCCTTCTCCGCCAGGCGCAGCAGGACGATCGAGTCCTTTCCGCCGGAGAACAGCAGGACCGGACGCTCGAGCTCGGCCACCACCTCCCGGATGATGTGCACCGCCTCTGCCTCCAGGACCCGGATCGCGGTGACGTGATCGATGTCGTCGGCAGCCTGCGGATCTGCAGTCTGGGGAATTGTCGTCACAGCGGATATCCGTTCCGTTCGGCGTCTTCTCGGTATCGCTGAGCCCATTCCTTGGACCGCGAATTCGACTGCGGTTTCAGCGGTGGCGGCGGTGCCAGTGCGGGGTCCTGACCGATCTTCTCGAGTACCCGCGCGGCCGCCTTGGTGGGGTCGTTCACCAGGTCGCGGAACTCGATGTCGAGGGGTTCGATGCCCTCGGCGGCAAACCAGTTGCGCCACTGCCGTTCCTGCTCGCGGAGGAGGCCGGCCAGATGCGCGATCCCCGCGGCGTGGTACACCGCGCCGTCGTCCCCGTCATCGTCCGAGCCGTCGTTGCGCCATACCCGCGTCTGCACCGCGCGCCACATCGAAACCGCCTGCGGCACCACGTCATCGCGGTACACGTGTACGTACACCGGGTCGGCGCCGTCGAAGATCCACCGGATCGCTGTCCGCAACGATCCGGAACCCGCGCGGCTTCGCGCGATCAGCAGCGGCGTCTGATTCCACATGAGCTTGCCGCCCCACACCCCGTTGGCGCTGCGGCCGGCCGCCAGGATGTCGGCGCGCCAGATCTCGGAGTCACGGGTGTCGACGGTGCCGGGATCGACCGGGTCCAGGAGTTCCAGGATCGTCGGATCGGTGACACCGGCGAACCACTCACGTGGCTGAGGCGATTGCGACGAGGAGACGAAGTACTGGAAGAACTCCTCCGGCGTACCGGCGACCTCGGTTGCCGACAGCGACTCGACGAGCAGTGTGCTGCCGCTGCGCTGGCTCGCGCAGACCAGATAGTTCGACGGCCCCGCGGCGGGCGTTGCTGACATGAACGATGAGTCTAACGATCCGAAAACCCCTCGCAACCTGGACTTTTAGGCGCAGAGAGGCGGAAAACCTTGACACCGGCCAGCTGTCGTGAATGTCCCGATCTCCGGCGTGCCTCCCGGTTCAGCGGGTCCCTGACGTGATCTCCCCGGCCAACTCGCGCTTGGAACCCTGCGGACGACGGGACGGCAGCGCCTCCTCCTGGGCTGCGACCTGCGCCGCCTTCGCATGGAAGGCCTCCATGAATCGCTGGGCGACGGCGGTACCGGTCGCCTCGTCGGGGAGGTCGTCAGCGGTCTCGGCCCGCCACGCGGACAGCGTCGCGGCCAAGGTGGCACGCACCCCGGCATACGACGGGTCGTCGGCGACATTGTTGCGCTCATACGGATCGGAACGCAGGTCGTAGAGCTCGACCCGCGGCCGGTCCTGTTGGATCGCTTCGGAATCCAGCGATCGAGCGGACAGGCTGTCGGCGATGTCGAGCGGCAACAGGAGTGCCGGCCGCGCCGCGAGGTTCTCGATGTAGCTGTAGTCCTTGGTGCGCACGGCTCGGATCGGGTCGAAGGCATCGTGGTAGGTCTTCTCCGTGAAGACCTCGCTGCGTACGACCGGCGCGCCGGGTGATTCGACGAGTGCCGACGCATGGGAGTCGCCGTCCACGTCGTCCGGGATGTCGACCCCCAGCAGGTCCAGCAGGGTCGGGGTCAGGTCGACACCGGAGAACAGGTCGTCGTAGACCTGCGGCTCGACGTGCCGCTGCGTCGGCGGCCGCATGATGAGCGCGACGCCGGTGCCCTCTGCGTACAGGGTCGACTTCGCCCGCGGGAACGCCAGCCCGTGGTCGGTGATGAACACGATCCACGTGGAGGAGTCCAGCCCCAGCTCGGCGACGGTGCCGAGCAGACGACCGACCGCGGCGTCGGCCTTGGAGATCGAACCGTGCAGACCCGCGAGGTCGTCGCGGACGTCGTCGGTGTCGGGCAGAAACCCCGGTACTGCGATGTCACTGGTGTCGGACGGCTTGTACTCGTCCGCCGGGTACGGCCGATGGGTCTCGAAGAACCCCGCGGTCAGGAAGAAGGGCCGATCGTCGTCGGCGTGGCGCCGGAGCCAGTCCTGGGACTGCTCGACGACGTAGTCGCATCGCGAGTCGGAGACGTCGACCGAATCGAAGCCGAGTCGCTGCGGGTCCGCGCTCTCGTGTTGCATCCCGAACAGCGCCGACCGGTACCCGGCGTCGGCCAGCAGCGACGGCAGGGTTCGCACGTCGGAGTGGTACTCGAACCCGTGGTGCGCAAGCCCGACGAGGCCGTTGCGGTGGGGGTAGCGTCCGGTGAAGAGCGACCCGCGGGCCGGCGAGCACAGTGGCGCGGTGGCATGGGCGTCGGCGAAGCGGATGCCGTCCGCGGCCAGTTGATCGAGGGTCGGCGACTCGACTCCGTCGGCGCCGTAACACGTCAGATGACGTCCCAGGTCGTGCCAGTGGATCAGGATGACGTTCTCGCGTGCCATGGCCCCCATGATGACGCAGGCCGCCGGCCGAATCGTCGGCGGACGGACACCCGATTCCGACATACCGCGCACGGCACCGGCCGAGAGGTTGAAATCACTGTGCGCCAAATCCGCTGATCGGACTGCTGTGGGCGCCCTTGCCGGTCACGTGTAGGGCGATATGCCCTATGCGGCACCCCCATCCAGGTCTAACGTTCCTATGGCTAGCCTTACAGAACTAATGGCGCCGGCGGCGCTGAGAGACGGACGGACCCGGATGGATCACCTCACGGCACTCGCCTCGAGTGGCGTACATGTGCTGGCCGCCGCCGACGGACCGTCGGTCTGGACGCAGATGGTCGGAAGCGCGCTCATCGGTCTGCGCGAGGGCCTCGAAACCGGGATCGTGGTCATGGTCCTGATCGCCTTCGTCGTGAAAACCGACCGCCGGGACGCCCTCAAGTGGATCTGGGCGGGCGTCGGTGCGGCAGTCGCGATGACCCTCGTGGTGTTCCTCGTGATCCACTTCGGCACATCGACGATGACGCCGCTCGCGGCCGAGACCATCGCCGGGGTCGCGTCGCTGGTGGCGGTCGGGATCGTGACGTTCATGGTCCTGTGGATGAGCGAGGCCTCCTCCCACATCTCCGCCGACCTCAAGAGCGGGATGTCGAAGGCGCTGCTGACCGGCGGCGCATCGGTGCTGGGTCTGGCGTTCCTGGCCGTCGGCCGCGAGGGTTTCGAGACCGCATTGCTGATGGTCGGTTATGCCGAGAGCGTGTCCGGTGGATTGTGGCCGCTGCTCGGCCTCGTCGTCGGGATCGTCGGCGCGATCGTGCTGACCGTCCTGATCTACCGCGGTGCGATCCGCATGAACCTCTCGGTGTTCTTCACCTACACCGGCCTGTTCCTGATCGTCGTCGCCGCCGGGATTCTGACCTACGGCATCCGGGCGCTGCAGACGGTGGGCTGGCTGCCCGGACTCGGCAACACCGCCTTCGACGTCTCGGAGACCTACGACGCCTCGTCCTGGTACGGCACGATCCTGGGCGGCATCTTCAACGTGCGCCCGGATCCCACGGTCCTGCAGGTGATCGCGTGGATCGTCTACGTGGTCGTGGTGACCACGATCTTCTTCCGCCGTCAACGTGCCGGACATCGCGCAATCGTCGCCAGAACGTCCGACGAGAGCTCCGCGCCCGTGGAGCCCGCCCCCGAAAGGAATCCTCAGTGACTCGTAGACCCGTGGTGGCCGCAGCTGCGGCCGCGGTGGTGATCGCCCCCGTGCTCCTCGCCGGCTGTACCGAGAAGGGCAGCTCCGAGGGCGCGATCGCCGTCACGTCGACCGCCGACGCCTGTGATCTCGCGACCACCGACGCGACGACCGGCAACGTGGACTTCACGGTCACCAATTCCGGAGACAAGGTCACCGAGTTCTACGTCTACGGGAACAACAACCGCGTCCTCGGCGAGGTCGAGAACATCGGACCCGGCCTGTCCGGCAATCTGACGGTCGAGATCGTCGAACCCGGCACCTACACGGTGGCGTGCAAACCCGGCATGGTGGGCGCCGGCATCCGGACCGAACTCAACGTCGGCGGCGAGCGCAAGGAGAAGGCCGACGTCCCCGCCGACGTGACGGCCGCCAAGGCGCAGTATCTCGAGTACGTCCGCAACCAGCTGAACACCCTGCACGCCCAGACGACATCCTTCGTCGACAGCGTCAAGAAGGGCGATCTCGACGCGGCGCGTGCGCAATTCGGTCTCACGCGCACCCCGTACGAACGGATCGAGCCGGTCGCCGAGTCCTTCCCCGACCTCGACCCCGCCGTCGACATGCGGTGGGACGACACCGAGGACGGCACCCAGCCCTTCACCGGATTCCACCGCATCGAACGGTTCCTGTGGCCGCCGCAGGCCGCCGAGATCGGCGACGCACCGGGCCAGATCACGCGGTCTGATGCCGCGAACGCCAAGGAGACCGACAACCCGCAGGCCATCGCCGAGATCGCCGACGGTCTGCTCGCCAACGTGACCAAGCTGCGCGACGAGGTCAACAAGCCCGACTTCGAGTTCGAGACCTTGTCGTTCGTGAAGGGCCCGCAGGCGCTGATCGACGAGGTGGCCGCCACCAAGGTCGACGGCGAGGAAGACCGCTACTCCCACACCGACCTCTGGGACATCGCCGCGAACCTCGACGGTTCGGAGACCGCCATCGCGACCATGCAGCCGATCATCTCCGCCAAGAACCCGGCGCTCATGGACAAGATCACCGCCCAGTTCAAGACCGTGCGTGATTCGGTGAATGCCTACCGCGAGGGTGACGGCTACGTGTCCTACACCAAGGTGACCCCCGAACAGCGCAAGGAACTGTCGAATCAGATCGACGCGCTCTCGGCCACCCTGTCGCAGGTCCCGGGACTGGTGTTGCAGCAATGAGTGAGACGGCCCCCCGCCCCGGCGAGGCGCAACCTTCCGACCCCGCAGGCCGCACGAAGCGACGCGGCCTGTCGCGTCGTGCGATCCTCGGCGGCACCGGTGCCGGGTTGCTCGTCGCCGCGGGCGGGGTGGCCGTCGGCCGCGCCACCACGCCGGCACCGGCCGCCGACCACGTCGTCGAATTCCGCGGTCCACGCCAGGCCGGCATCATCACCGCCGCCCAGGATCGACTTCATTTCGCGAGTTTCGACGTCGTCACCGACAACCGGGACGAACTCATCGCCGTGCTACAGCGATGGACCGAAGCCGCCGAACGCATGACCCGCGGCGAGGAGACCGAGCCCGACGGCGCCACCGGACTCGGCGAGTACACCCCGCCGGCCGACACCGGAGAAGCGCTGGGGCTGAGCGCAGCTCACCTCACGCTGACGATCGGCTTCGGTCCGGGGTTGTTCGGGCCCAGTGCCTCCGCCCCCGACCGACCCGATCGCTTCGGTCTCGCCGACCGCCGCCCACCAGCACTCGTCGATCTGCCGATGTTCGCGGCGGAGAAGATCGATCCATCGAGGTCGTACGGCGACATCTGTGTGCAGGCCTGCGCCGACGACCCGCAGGTCGCCGTCCACGCCATCCGCAATCTCGCGCGGATGGCGGTGGGTGTCATGGCCGTCCGCTGGTCGCAGCTCGGGTTCGGCCGCACGTCGTCGACAACGCAGTCCCAGGACACACCCCGAAACCTGTTCGGGTTCAAGGACGGCACCGCGAACCTGCGCGCCGAGGACACCGACCTCCTCGACCGTTGGGTCTGGGTCGCCCCCGGGGACAATCCCCCGGCGGCGCAGTGGATGACCGGCGGCACCTACCTCGTCGCGCGTCGAATCCGGATGGACATCGAACCGTGGGACCGCGCCAACCTCTTCGAGCAGGAACAGATCGTCGGACGCACCAAGAGATCCGGCGCCCCGCTGGGCAAGTCCGGCGAGTTCGACGACCCGGACTTCGCGATCACCTCCGGCGGCACCCCGATCATCGCGCGCAACGCCCATGTCCGGCTGGCACATCCGGACAACCTCGGCGGAGTGCGAATTCTCCGGCGCGGCTACAACTTCACCGACGGCACCGACGGCTTCGGCCACCTCGACGCCGGCCTGTTCTTCATCGCCTTCAACCGCGACACCGGAAAACAGTTCGTGCCCATGCAGCAGGTTCTGTCCCGCCAGGACGCCATGACCGAGTACCTGATCCCCAACGGCTCGGCGAACTTCGCGATCCCGCCCGGCCTCGAGCCCGGCGAATGGTGGGGGCAGCGGCTTTTCGAGTGACCACGCCCGACGCTCACGAAATCCGTTCGCGCTCACCCCAATTTGAGTGATCGGGAACGGATTCGGTGAGCGAAAGCCATCAGCCCTCCAGCACGCTTTCCCAGGCCTCGCGCGAGTCGAGTTCGATGCCACGCTCTCTCGCGCGCGCCTCGGCGTCTCGGACCGACGCCATGAGCGCCAGGGCCTTGTCCCTTGCCTGCGCCTCGACGCTGTCGTCGCCGGCAGTGACGGTGACGGTCCACGTCGCGGCCGGGATGCTGTCCACCGGATACGACGCCGCGGTGAGCCGTTCGAGGATCTTCTGCAGCAGGGCCGGCGACGGCTGCGTGGTGGCGACGCCGTCGAGGACCGAGCCGCGCTTCTTCTCCGCGGCCTTGCGTTCCTCCCACTCGCGGATCTGGGTTTCGAGGTCGGCGTGGGCGCCGGACAGCACGCCGGGGGTGCGGCCCATCACCTTGGCGGTGAAGCTGCGGGCGACGTCGTCGATGTCGAACGGCGCCTCGGGATCGTCGGCGGCGATGCGCGCATGGAAGAGCACCTGCAGCAACAGATCCCCGAGCTCTTCCTTCAGCTCGGCCTGCTCACCGGCCTCGATGGCATCGAGCAGTTCGTAGACCTCCTCGAGGAGGTAGCGACGCAACGAGTGATGGGTCTGGGGTGCTCTCCCACGGACCGTTGCGGCGCAAGGTGTCCATCAGGGCGACGGAGTCGAGCAGGGCCATTCCCGACACCTTCGCCGCAGTGATGACCTGCTCCCCGCGGGCGAGGCGGGCGCGAACGAGTGGGTGATCGGCGTTGGTGCTCACCAGTACGGAGTCGACCGGTGTCTCATCGAGCACCTCGTCGAACACGGCGTCGACATGGTCGAACTCCCACAGGAGACTGGCGGGCACGTCCTCGGTGACCCTGACCGGGCCCGTGAGCCACGCGCGGGCCCGGATGGGGATCAGGTCGGGCCGTGCCGGGTCCAGCAGCACCACCGTCATTCGTACGCCCTTTCTCGACCCCCCTGATGTCCATCAACCTATCCCCCGAACCCGTCGGCACCGCCCGCCTCGCCGGAAACCGGTTCAGCCGTTGGGCTCCGGCTTCAGTTGCGTCAGGAACGTGGTGAGGTACTCGATGAGCTCGTCGTCGCGCAGGCGGGCCGACCCCACTCCCCCGGTGCGCGGGATCGGAAGCGTGACCACCGACGTCGTCGCGCGGTAGGTCGCCGAGGAGTACAGCCTGCGGAGACGCACCTGCTCGCTGTCGAGGAGCGGCAGCGGTGTGATCTTGACTCCCTGTCCGGCGAGGCCGATCTCGGTGATACCGCGTTCGCGGCACCGCAGACGCAGACGAGCGATCGACGCCAGACGCGTCGTCTCGACCGGCGGCGGCCCGTAGCGGTCGTTGAGCTCGACGAGCACCGCGTCGACCGCGGCGTCGTCGGTGGCCGAGGCCAGCTTGCGGTACGCCTCCAGACGGAGACGATCGGAGTCGACGTACTCGACCGGGATGTGCGCGTCCACCGGCAGGTCGATCCGCACCTCCCCGGTCTCCTGGGTCTCGACGGGCTTGCCGTCGGCCGCTGCGCGATACGCCTCGACGGCCTCGCCGACGAGCCGCACGTACAGGTCGAAACCGACGCCCGCGACGTGACCTGACTGCTCGGCGCCGAGAACGTTTCCCGCGCCGCGCAATTCGAGGTCCTTGAGCGCCACGGCCATACCCGCGCCGAGTTCGTTGTTCTGGGCGATCGTCGCGAGCCGGTCGTAGGCGGTCTCGGTCAGCGGCCGGTCCGGGCTGTAGAGCAGGTAGGCGTAACCGCGCTCGCGACTACGGCCCACGCGTCCGCGCAGCTGATGGAGCTGGGAGAGACCGAGGTTCTCGGCACGATCGACGATGAGCGTGTTGGCGTTGGAGATGTCGAGTCCGGTCTCGATGATGGTCGTACAGACCAGCACGTCGTACTCGCGGTTCCAGAACCCCGAGACCGTGCGCTCGAGCTGATCCTCGCCCATCTGGCCGTGGGCGACAACGACTCTCGCCTCGGGGACCATCGCGGCGATGTCCTTGGCGGTCTTGTCGATGGTCGAGACACGGTTGTGTACGTAGAACACCTGGCCGTCGCGGAGCAGCTCGCGGCGGATCGCCGCGGCGACCTGCTTCGGGGCGTAGGCGCCGACGTAGGTGAGCACCGGGTGGCGCTCCTCGGGCGGGGTGAGGATAGTCGACATCTCGCGGATGCCGGCCATCGACATCTCCAGGGTGCGCGGGATCGGTGTCGCCGACATCGTCAGCACGTCGACGTGGGTGCGCAGCGCCTTGATGTGTTCCTTGTGCTCGACGCCGAATCGCTGTTCCTCGTCGACGATCACGAGTCCGAGGTCTTTCCAGGTGATGCCGGTCTGCAGCAGCCGGTGGGTGCCGATGACGATGTCGACCTCGCCCTTGGCCATCGCCTCGGTGATCTCGCGCGACTCCTTGGGATCGGTGAAGCGCGACAGCCCGCGCACCCGCACCGGGAAACCGCTCATCCGCTCGGTGAACGTCTGCAGATGCTGTTGCGCGAGAATGGTCGTCGGCACCAGGACGGCCACCTGCTTGCCGTCCTGGACGGCCTTGAACGCGGCGCGCACGGCGATCTCGGTCTTGCCGTAGCCGACGTCGCCGACGATGACGCGGTCCATCGGGACCGGACGCTCCATGTCGGCCTTGACCTCGGCGATGACGGTCAGCTGATCGATCGTCTCGGTGAAGTCGAAGGCGTCTTCCATCTCCTGCTGCCACGGGGTGTCGGGCCCGAAGGCGTGTCCCGGGGCGGCATGACGCGCGGCGTAGAGCTGCACCAGCTCGCCGGCGATCTCGCGAACGGCCTTGCGCGCCTTACGCTTCGTGTTCTGCCAGTCCGATCCGCCGAGCTTCGACAGCGACGGCTGCTCGCCACCGACATACCGGGACAGCTGGTCGAGCGCATCCATCGGTACGTACAACCGGTCGGCCGGCTGACCGCGTTTGCTCGACGCGTATTCGAGGACCAGGTACTCGCGCCGCGCACCCGAGACGGTGCGTTCGATCATCTCGACGAACTTGCCGATGCCGTGCTGGTCGTGCACGACGAGGTCACCGGCGGTCAGCGCCAGCGGGTCGACCTGATTGCGGCGCTTGGCCGGGAGCTTGCGACCGTCGCGCACGTTCGCGACCCGGGTACCGGTGAGGTCCGCCTCGGTGACCACCACGAGTCCGGCGTCGGCACAGACGATTCCGCTGCGCAGCGTGGCACCGAAGACCGCGACCTCCCCCGGTTCGGGACGATGTCCCGGCTCCGCGATGACATACGGGACCTCGGCCTCGGACAGCCGTTCGCCGACGCGCTGGGCGGTGCCCTTGCCGGTGACGACGATGGCGGCGGTCTTGCCGTCGGACACGTGGGCGCGCAGTTGGGCGAACGTGGCCGCGATCTCGCGCTCGTCGCCGCGCGGCGCGGGGCCGGGGGCGAGGTCGAGTTCGAGTTCGTTCCCGCTGCCGGTGGACAGCGGTGACAGCGTCCACCACGGGCGCTTGGCCTGTAGTGTCGCTTCGCGCACGTCGCCGAGCGAACGGTAGGCGCTGGCCTGCAGGTCGACGCCGGTGCCCGATCGCGGGTCGATGGGGGCGTTCGCACCCATCGCCGCGGCCGTCCAGGACGCCTCGAGGAACTCCGCACCGGTCTTGGACAGGTCCGCGGCCCGGGTCCGGACCTTCTCGGGGTCGAGGATGAGCACGCGCGTCCCGGCCGGGACGACCTCGGTGAGGAGTTGCATCTCGCCGTCGACGAGCGCCGGGATGAGCGCTTCCATCCCCTCGACGGGAATGCCCTCGGCCAGTTTGCCGAGCATCTCGTTGAGGGCGGTGTCGTCGGGGTTCTCCGCCGCGAGATCGGCTGCGCGCGTGCGCACCTTCTCGGACAGGAGTAGTTCGCGACCCGGGTGGATGCGGACCTCGGAGGCGTCGACTTCGGGCTGGCTGCGCTGATCGGCGACCGAGAACGCCCGGATCTCGGTGATCTCGTCGCCCCAGAACTCGACGCGGACCGGGTGGTCGGCGGTCGTCGGGAACACGTCGAGGATGCCGCCGCGGACCGCGAACTCGCCGCGGCGTCCGACCATGTCCACACGTTCGTAGGCCATCTCGACGAGCTGGGCGAGCAGGCCGTCGAAGTCGACCTCGATGCCCTCGCGCAGGGTGACGGTGGCGACCTCGCCGAGGCCCGGCGCCATCGGCTGCACGAGGGAGCGGACCGTGGTGACCACGACCCGCAGCGGGTTGTCACCGGGATTGGCCAGACGGTGCAGTACCGCGAGGCGCTGGCCGACGGTGTCCGCGCTCGGCGAGAGCCGCTCGTGCGGGAGGGTCTCCCAGGAAGGGAACTGGGCCACCGCATCGGGGTCGTCGAGCAGTTCGGCCAGCTCGGCCGTCAGGTCGTCGGCCTCACGACCATTGGCCGAGACGACCAGCAGCGGGGCGTCGGCGCCGGCGGCCAGACAGGAGACGAGGAACGGCCGGGCCGCGTCGGGCGCGGTGATGTCGAGGCGACGTTCGGCACGGCGTTCGTGCACCTCGCGGAAGGATTTGTCCGCACACGCGAGCGCGGCCAGACCGGACAGGGCACGAGGCGTCGACACTCCGCCGATTGTATGTGCCGCTCCTCGCGCCCCCTCAGGCCGGTCGATCAGCCCAGCAGGCTCTGTCCCAGCACCTCCCCTCGACGAGCCCCGGGGAGGATGGCGTAGACCGCCGATCCGATGGGTGTCGTCCACTGGTTCAGCGCGTCGTGTTCGGCCAGCCGCGCCTGCACCGGCGCGTACTGGGCGTCGACGTCGCGCTGATAGGCGGCGAACAGGAGACCACTGTTGGAGAGGGCGATCCTGCCGGCGGCATCGGGTTCGGGCGGGTCGTCGTAGTTGTAACCGCGCCGCAGGAACCGTTCTCCGTCGGTCCGATGTCGCGCTCGCGCGATGTGCGACGACGCCGGGATGGCCGGCAACCCGTCGACGATCTTGCCGAAGTCCGGGTCGTCGTGCTCGGCTCCCCCGCTCAGCGGCGCGCCGTCGGCGAGGGTGCGGCCCACCGACAGTTCCTGGCTGCGGGGGTCGACCTCCTGCCAGCCGTCGAGGTCCATGGCGATCCGACGCAGCACCATCGACGTCCCGCCGGCGAACCACGGCTGCTCGGCGCCGTCGTCCCAGACCAGGGCGTCCGAATCGGCGGGTCCGAGGTTCTCGGTCCCGTCGACCTGCCCCATCAGGTTGCGCATGGTCACCTTCTCGTCCTGGCTGCCGCGGGAGTTGCGGAAGCCGCGCTGCACCCAGCGCAGGCGGACCCGTCCCGCCACGTTCGCCGTCAGAACCCGGGTCGCGTGCGCAACGGTGACCGGGTCGTCGGAGCAGATCTGCAGCAGCAGGTCCGTCTGTCCCCAGCGCCGCTCGTCGAGCCGGTCGATGGGGTACGCCGGAAGCGGATGCAGCCACCGGGGTCGTCGACCTTCGAGCCCCGTCGTCGCGAAGGCCCCGGGACCCAGCCCGACCGTGACGGTGAGCCGCGCCGGCAACCGGGCGAGCTGCGGTTCGCTGTCGGCGAGCGCCGGGGTGCCCCTCGTGAGTCGGGCGGCGTCCTCGGTCCAGACACGGAGAATCCCGGCGAGGGCTTCACGCGCCCGCCGCGGATCGGTCGAGAGATCGAGTCCGACGTAGTTGACGTGCGCGGTGGGCGGGGTCGCGACCCCGGCCTGGTGCACGCCGTAGAACTCGATGAGGTCCCCGCCGTGCGTGCGGTCCCCGGCACCGTCGGTGGACCGCGCCGCGATCGCCGTGGCGCCGACGCCGAGGCCGGCGGCTCCCGCGACGCCTGCGATCAGGCTGCGTCGTGAGAAGGCCGCGCGGCCCCGCTTCGTGTCGTCACCGTGGCCGGTGGCCTCAGCCATCGCTCTTGGCGTCCGACGAGCCGTGGCCCGGCGTGTACTCTTCGTTGGCTCCGCGGAAATCGCGTGCTTGCGCGACGAATTCGCGGGTCGAACCGTCGCCGAAGCGCAGGGCGACGGTGACGGTCTGCCCGGCCTCGATCGGTCCCTTCAGGCCCATCAGCATGATGTGGTTGCCACCGGGCTCGAGCGAGACCTTCTGACCACCGGCGATCTTCTGGCCGCCGTCGACCTGACGCATGGCCATGGTGCCGTCGGCGGCCGGGGCCATCTCGTGCACCTCGACGCGGGCGGCGACACCGGTATCACCGCCGGTGAGGGTCACCTCGTGATCGGAGGTGTTGGTCACCGTGCCGAATGCACCGGTCATGTCCTTGTCAGAGGCCTTCACCCACTGGTCGGTGATGGTCACCGAGTCGGCCTGGGTGGCGGAGGTGTCGCCGGAGGAGCATGCGGTCGCGACGGCCAGGGGAAGTGTCAGAACGGCGAGGATCGCCAGTGGACGACGAGCCCGATGGGTCGTGGAAGTGATTGTGAACATGGATGTTTCGCCTTCTCGGGTACGCGAGTCATCACCGGCGCTAGCGGGCGCCGGCGGGAGGGTGGGGAGGAATAGGGGTCAGGCAGGGAGCGCGGGCGGACCCCGGGGCCGGATACCCGTGCGGCCGAACAGCGGTCGTAGCGGATTCACCGTACCCACGACCACCAGCACATCGCCGACGGCGATCAGCGGACGCGTCGTCGATGCCAGAATGCGTGAACAGATACGGCGTGCGCACTCCCGCGCGCCGACGAGGAGAACCGCGGAGATCAGCAGCGCCGCAACGTGTGAACCGATCATCGTCGGACCGGGCAGCAGCGGCGTCGACGCGTGGTGGCCGCCGGTGTGCATCGCGAGATGCCCGAGGAGTTGCGCGACGGTGAGTGCCGCGCCGACGGAGACGATCTCGGCCGCACGGCCGCGTGTTCCGGCCACTGCCCCACTCGCCCAGCCGAGCCCGGCGCTGATCGCGACGAGGAGGACCATGTGCGACGAAGTCGGGAGCCCTCCCCCGGCGAGCGCGTGCGCCCCGAAACTCAGCGACCCGGACACCAGGGCAGCGACGACCGACCAGTGCACGCGCACAAGTCGTTCGGCCGGATCGGACGCCGCAGGCATGCTCCGAGCCTACGCTCGCTACTACCCGAAGTAGTAGACGAGTGGTTGCCCCCACACCACTATTGTCATCAGCATGCAGGGAGCCCAGACCGACGCCATGGGGGTGATGGTGCGCGACGCCGTCGAGACCGACCTCGCGGCCGTCGCGGACATCTACCGCCACTATGTGGAGAACACCGTCGCCACCTTCGACTACATGGTTCCCTCGCACACCGCATGGCTGGCGAAGTACCAGTCGATCCGCGAGGCGAATCGGCCCTTCGTCGTCGCGACGCTTCCGGCGGAGTCCGGCGAACACATCGTCGGATACGCCTACCTCGGTACGTTCCGAGCCATGCCGGCATACGACCGGTCGACCGAGGACTCCATCTACGTCCGTCCGGGCTACGGCGGTCGCGGCGTCGGATCTGCGCTGATGGCCGGGATGCTCGAGCGGGCGAACACCGAGAACGTGCGGCAGATCGTGGCGGTGATCGCTGCGACCGGCGGGGAGGGATCGATCGCCCTGCACTCGCGGTTCGGATTCACCGAGGTAGGCCGCCTGCGTTCCATCGGCCACAAGGCCGACCAGTGGATCGACTGCGTCTACATGCAGAAGGATCTCTGGGCGACGGCCCGCTAGCGAGGTCTCAACGGTCGAGGCCGGCGGCCTCGGCGGCGGCATCGGCCAGACCGACGCCGGTGCCCTCGTAGATGTGGAAGGCGACGTTGGCACCCCGGGCGAGCAGTTCGTCGCGTTCGTCGTCGTACTGGGCGACGACGGCGATGGTGCCGTCGAAGTCCCGTTCCTCCACCCGGTCGAGGGCCACCAGATTGGACCCGTGGAACGGCATGGCCATCACGAGGATGTCGAGGTCGGAGACCCCCTCACACCGATCCCAGAACCCCGTCTCGGTCGCGTCCGCCTCGATGACCCGGAATCCGCGGCCGCGGAGGTTCGCCACCTTCAGCGGATCGTTCTCGACGCCGACGACGTTCAGCCCGTACTCGTCGACGAGACGGTTGTAGACCGAACTGCCCACCCGCCCGAGACCGAAGACGACCGCACGCGCGGGTGCGAGGTCGATCGCCGCGTCGTCGGGATGGGCGCTCGCGGCCGCCGTCCTCGGGACATAGGCCGAGAGCCTGGCCACCAGATTGGAGCCGCGGCGGTTGACGAGGGTCGAGAAGACGAAGCTCGCCGCGACCGCGACCGAGGTGACCACCAGCCAGTCGTCGTCGAGCAGGTCGTTGCTCACACCGTTGGCGATGACGATGAGCCCGAACTCGGAGAAGTTCGCCAGTGCGAGCCCGGCCAGGATCGAGGTACGCCGCCGCAGGCCGAACATGGCGAGCACGAACGTGAAGAGCGCGGCCTCGAGCGGTAGGAGTACCACGAGGACCAGTCCGAGGATCACCGTGTCGAGGGTGGGCGTGACGTGGAGTCCGATCGAGACGAAGAAGCCCACCAGGAGCAGTTCACGGAGTCCGAACAGCGTGCGGGACAGCTCCCCGGCGCGCGGATGCGAGGCCAGCAGCACGCCGATCACCATCGCTCCGAAGTCGCCCTTGATCCCGACGGTCTCGAACAGCCAGTACCCCGGCACGAGCGCCATGGTGACACCGAAGAGCGTCTGGAGTTCGCCGTGCCCGAGCCGGTTCCAGAGTCGCCGGACGACGTACGCACCGGGGATCAGGAGAACCAGCGCCAGCGCCCACGGACTCGGCGGTTCCCCGCTCATCGCCGTGAGATAGCCGACCGCGACGACGTCCTGGAGCACCAGGATGCCGATGGCGATACGTCCGTAGAGGGAATGGGACTCCGAACGTTCATCGAGAACCTGGACGACGAAGACGGTGCTCGAGAACGACAACGCGAAACCGAGAAGAGCGAGCGTCTTCCAACTCTCGTCCATCAGCATCTGCACGCCCAGCGTCGACAGGAGTCCGAGGAAGCCGGTGGTGAGGCCGAGCAGCACCGCGAGGTTGAGCCCGGTCGTCAGGAAGACTTCACGTCGGTACAGCATCCGGAGGTCGAGCTTGAGCCCGATGGTGAACAGCAGGATCGTCACGCCCAGATCTGCGAGGGTGTCGATGATCGGCAGCTCGTCGATGCCGGGCGCGTGCAGGATGAACCCTGCCGCCAGGTACCCGACCAGGGTGGGCAGACGGATCAGACGCGCGAGGAACCCACATCCGAAGATGACGACGAGATAGATGCCGACTGTCTCCACGCGCCGGAAGTCCCTTCCTCTCTGGGCCGTGACGGCCGCCGGGGATGTCTGGAACGTTATCGCCGCACGCGGCACGAAGCGCGATGGCCCGCCGAGTACCGGGACACCGGGCGTCTCGACGGACCACGAGGAACAAACCGGACCGCAGTCCGGTTAGTATGGGTCATGCGCAGCTCGAACTCCCCCACCCGGCAGCCCGCACTGTTCCTGTCCCATGGCGCGCCGCCTCTCGTCGACAGCCCCACCTGGGTCCGGCAGCTGAAGACACTGTCGCAGGGGCTCGCGCGACCGACGGCGATCCTGATCGTCTCGGCTCACTGGGAAGCCGCGCCCCTCACCATCGGCTCCACCGATTCCCGCACGCCGCTGACCTACGACTTCGGCGGCTTCCCGGAGAAGTACTA
This sequence comes from Gordonia rubripertincta, assembly GCF_038024875.1. NCBI lineage: Bacteria > Bacillati > Actinomycetota > Actinomycetes > Mycobacteriales > Gordoniaceae > Gordonia > Gordonia rubripertincta. Next base: position 2,900,035 of record NZ_CP136136.1, on the reverse strand, counting down.
CCGTGTCCAATACCGGTCGCCGGGTGCCCCCGACCTGGCCCGACGCGTCGCCGCGATGATGCCCGACGGCGAACCGATCGCCCACGATGCCACCCGACGCCTCGACCACGGCGCGTACGTGCCGATGACCGTCATGTACCCCGAGGCCGACATCCCGGTCCTGCAGATCTCGCTGCCGACCCTCGACCCCGAGCGACTGCTCGACCTGGGCCGGCGCCTGCGGCCGTTACGCGACGAGGGTGTGCTGATCATCGGTTCCGGGTTCACCACCCACGGCCTGCCGTTTCTGCGGGACTGGCGGCCCGAGGCCACTCCGCCGAGCTGGTCGGCCGAGTTCGACGCGTGGGCGGCCGAATGCTTCACCGCCGGAGATGTGGAGTCGCTCATCAGATTCCGGCAGACCGCGCCCGGCATGCCGTACGCACACCCGACGGTTGAACACTTCGCGCCGTTGTTCGTCGCGCTCGGTGCGGGCGACGACGTCGAACAGCGCCCCGATCAGGTCATCGACGGGTTCTGGATGGGACTCTCCAAGCGGAGCCTAGTGTTGGTCTAACCGTCGTCGGCGGTGGTGCGCTTCAGTGATTCGACATAGTCGGGGCCGACAAGAGCCGGCGACGGGTCGAGGCGGGTGAGGCCGTTCCAGCAGAGGTTCACCAGGTGGGCGGCCACGACCTCCTTCGACGGCTCGCGGACGTCGAGCCACCACTGGGCGGTCGACGACACCATGCCCACGAGGGCCTGCGCGTAAAGCGGGGCGAGTGCTGGGTCGAAGCCGCGACGCTCGAAGTCGCCCGCCAGGATGTGCTCGACCTGGCTCACCGCGTCGTTGAGAAGGCTTGAGTAGGTGGCCGTTTCGCCGGTCGACGCGGTGCTGTCGCCGCGGACGAGGATGCGGAAGCCGTCCGTGCGTTCCTCCATGTAGGTGAGCAGCGCCAGCGCGACCTGTTGAATGCGGTACAGCGACCGGTTCTTCGACAGCGACGCGGTCACCATCTCGAGCAGCGTTTCCATCTCACGGTCGACGACGACCGCGTAGAGACCTTCCTTGCCGCCGAAGTGCTCGTACACGATCGGCTTGGAAACTCCTGCGCGCTGCGCGATCTCCTCGATCGAGGTGCCTTCGTAACCGCGTTCGGCGAACAGTCCCCGCGCCACCTCGATCAGCTGTAACCGACGCTGCGCACCGGTCATCCGCGCCCGGGGTGCGCGCTGCGCCTCCGAAGCACCATCTGCCGGACGTCCGATCGCCATGCGCCAAGCCTAGGACGAGACGCCGCGGAATCACGAATGTTGCGGCAACTATTGCTCCCTGAGGTGCGAGGAGCGTAAGCGACGAGCCGCCGACCCTCAGTACAGGCTCGACCAGTACGACCAGAACCTCACCGCGATGAGCACGATCACGAGCGCGACGACGAGGACCAGGATCAGAGCGTGGCTGCGGGCGACCGCGAGCGCCACCCCGGATCGCGAGGTCAAGCCGCTCGCGTGGAGGTTGCGCACGCTGACGAAGACGAAGATCGGCAGCGTCACCGCCCATACGACCATGCAGTACGGGCACAGCGCGCCGATCGAGTAGAGGCTCGAGTAGATCAGCCAGCAGATGAAGGCCATCGCCGCGGTCACGCCGACCTGCAAGCCCGCCCAGTACCAGCCCGCGAGACGTGCGCCCGCGAGGATCGCCACGCCGGTGGTGATCACCACCGCGAACCCGGCGATGCCCAGCAACGGATTCGGGAACCCGAACAGCGCGGCCTGCGGCTTGGCCATCACCGAACCGCAGCTCAGAACCGGGTTGAAGTTGCACGACGGCACGTAGTCGGGGTTCTTGAAGAGTTCGATTCGTTCGACCGTCAGCACGAACGACGCCACGAAGCCGATCGCACCTCCGACGCTCAGCACCCAGGCGACGATCCGCGTCCACGAGCGGACGGCCTCCGCCAGAAGTGCACGGTCGTCGGGATCGGGTTCGAAGGTGGTCGGTGCATCAACCGGGGCGCTCTCACTCACTCATCCAGGATGACACCGTCCGACGGGGTCGCCGTCTCCCGGCGTGCGCGGAATCGTGCCGAACTCGGCATCCGCAAACCAAGGAGGGTTATTTGCCCAACGTGAGGGTAAAGGCACGCTCGATCCGCCAAATGTCGGCACCGGCACACGACGATGCGTAATGTCGGATTCACCACTGGGGATGGGACACAACTGTGCAATTGTGGGATTACATCGGCGACAACGCTCGCTCCCTCACGTTTTTGACCTATCAACACGCGTCATTGTCGTTCCAGACCGTGCTGGTCGGCACGCTCGTCGCGATCGCGGTGGCCGCGCTGGTCTACCGGCTTCCGCTGGCCTCGGCACTCACCCTGACCTCTAGTCGTGTGGCGCTGACGATTCCGTCGCTGGCCCTGCTCGCGCTGCTGATCGTGCCGTTCGGACTCGGTGTGACACCGTCGTTCCTGATGCTGGCGTTCTTCGCGATGCTGCCCGTGATCGGCAATGCGGTGGTCGGACTGCGTTCGGTGCCGCCGTCGGTCGTCGAATCCGCCCGCGGCATCGGCCTATCGCGCTGGCGCATCCTGCTGACGGTTGAACTACCGATCGCATGGCCGGTGATCCTGACCGGAATCCGGGTGTCCACACAGATGATCGTCGGCGTCGCGGCGATCGTCGCCTACGTCCTCGGCCCCGGCCTGGGGTCACTGATCTTCAACGGTCTCGCACGACTCGGAGGCGCGAACGCCCTCGAATCAGCCCTGGCCGGAACACTTCTCATCGTCGTCGTCGCGCTCGTCTTCGACGCTCTCCTGGTTCTGCTCGGCCGACTCACCATCTCCAAGGGACTCTCATGACCGACTCCGCCACCGCCCCGTCGTCGAAATCCTTGACAGGCCAACCGTCGTCCGGTACCAATGGTCGCGTCGTCACCGGCGCATCGATCCGCCTCGAAGGCGTCGTCAAGCGCTACCGGGGCCAGACCAGGCCCGCGGTCGCACAACTCGACCTCGAGATCGACGCCGGTGACATCGTCGCCTTCGTCGGCCCGTCGGGCTGCGGCAAGACCACGACCCTCAAGATGATCAACCGGCTCATCGAGCCCACCGAGGGGCGCATCTACATCGGCGGACGCGATGTGACAGCGGAGAACCCGGACAGACTCCGCCAGTCCATCGGTTACGTCATCCAGTCCGGCGGGCTCTTCCCGCACTGGTCGGTGAGCAAGAACATCGGCACCATCCCGCGAATCCTGAAGTGGGACAGGAAACGCATCGCCGAGCGCACCGAATACCTCATGGACCTGGTCGGACTCGACGCCGCGACCTTCGCCGACCGCCTGCCCAAGGACATGTCCGGCGGCCAGCAGCAGCGTGTGGGCGTGGCCCGGGCCCTCGCCGCCGACCCGCCGGTCCTGCTGATGGACGAGCCGTTCGGTGCTGTCGACCCCATCACGCGTGCCCGGTTGCAGGACAAGCTGATCGCCATCCAGCACGAACTGGGCAAGACCATCGTCATCGTCACCCACGACTTCGAAGAGGCCACCAAACTCGGTGACAAGGTCCTGATCCTCTCCGAGGGCGGGCACATCGAGCAGTTCGCGCCGCCGGAGGAGATCCTCGCCAACCCGGCGAGCCCGTTCGTCGAGGAGTTCGTCGGTTCCGGTGCGACACTGGCCCATCTGACCCTCACCCGCGTCCGCGATGTCGAGATCCGCGATGTCGTCACCGCCCGCGTCGGCGAACCGTCCGGCAGTGTGGTCAATCGCACGAGGGCAGCCGGCGAGGACTGGCTGGTCGTCGTCGACGAGCACGGACGGCCACGGGCCTGGCCCAGTGTCGAGGAGGTCGCTGCCAAGCCCGAGGTGTCGGACTACCTCGACCCCCGACTGCCCGTCGTCGCCCGGTCGTCGACGCTCAACGACGCACTCGACTCGATGCTCGCGACCAGTCAGGGTGGGGTTCTCGTCACCGACGGCCGCGGCGCGGTCATCGGCGCGCTCAACATCGCGTCGGTGATGGAGGCGATCCGCGGGCAACTCGCGGATGTGCGGGACGAAGACCACGTCGGCTACCTCGACCACACCGAGGGATCGGCACCCGCCGACACACCGGTCGTCGCGGCCGATGAGGACGCGGCTGCCGAGAACGCGGCCGCCGAACAGAGCGCCGAACGATGACCGCGGTCGCCGACGAGTCCGCGCGGGTCACCGCGGCGGCAGAGGCACCGGGCCAACCACCTCGACGCGGATTCCGGCGCCGGTTGGCGAAGGTGCCCATCGACGTCTGGTTCGAACCGCTGGTCATCATCGTCATCGGCGTCGGATTCCTGATCTGGTACCAGCGCACCACCTTCACCGAGACCGAGTCCGCCTCGATGTCGTGGCCGGCCCTACGATCGACGATCCTCGACCACATCCAGCTCACACTCACCGCCACCGTGATCGTGGTGTGCATCGCGATCCCGCTCGGCATCGCACTCACCCGGCCATCCCTGAAGTGGCTCAACCCGATTGCGGTCAACGTCGCCAACATCGGACAGGCGGCCCCCGCCATCGGTCTGCTGGTGCTGTTCACGTTCTGGCTCGGCACCGGCTTCAACACCGCCGTCGTCGGTCTCGTCGTCTACGCCGTGCTCCCGATCCTGCAGAACACGATCGTCGGCCTGCGCCAGGTCGACCAACGGACGGTCGAGGCGTCCCGCGGCATCGGGTTGTCCGCAGCAAGAACGCTTTTCCAGGTCGAGCTGCCGCTCGCCGTGCCGGTGATCCTGAACGGCGTGCGCACGGCGCTGGTCATCCTGGTCGGTACCGCGACCCTGAGCACGTTCATCGGTGCGACGAGCCTCGGGACGCTCATCACCACCGGCATCACCCTGTTCCTGCCGAAACTGCTCGTCGCCGGCGCGATTTTGGTCGCGCTCCTGGCGATGACCATCGACTGGCTCGGACGGCTCGTCGAACTGGCCGCGACACCCCGGGGGATCTCATGAGAAAGCCCGTCCTGGCCGTCTTCACGGCGATGCTCATGGTGGTGCTCGCGGGCTGTGGGCTGGTCAGCTCGTCGGGCACCTTCCGCGAGGCCTTCCTGGTCGACGGGTCGACGCCCCTCGAGGGCACCACGATCCGGGTCACGTCGAAGAACTTCACCGAGTCCGTCCTGTTGGGCAAGATCACCGCGACTTACCTCGGTGCGGCGGGTGCGGCGGTCGAGGACCTCACCAACGCACCGGGTTCCATGTCCTCCCGGCAGGCTCTGCTCAACGGTGACGCCGACATCCTCTGGGAGTACACCGGCACCGCCTGGCAGACCTACCTGGGCGAGACGGAGACGATCTCCGACCCGAACGAGTTGTGGCAGCGGGTCCGCGATGCCGACCGCGCCAACGGCGCCGAGTGGTTGCCACCCGCGTCCTTCAACAACACATATGCCTTCGCGGCGTCCGCACCTACGGCCAAACGCCTGAACGTCACAACGATGTCCGACATCGCGAAGCTGCCAGTGTCGGAGCGGACGTTCTGCATCAACGACGAATTCCTCAGTCGCGCCGACGGGATGATCCCCATGTTGAAGGCCTACGGCATTCCTCTCGGCACCCCCAACGGTGTCCCGAAAGACAACGTGACCGTCATGGACTCAGGCGTCGTGTACACCTCGACGGCGAAGAGCGAGCCCTGCAACTTCGGCATGGTGTACTCGACCGACGGCCGGATCAAGAACCTGGATCTGACGGTGCTCGAGGACGACCGGAAGTTCTTCCTGCCGTACAGCGGATGCGTAGTCGTCAGCACCAAGCTCTATGAGCAGGCACCGGAGATCGCCGAACTGATGGCGCCGGTGTCGGCCAAGCTGACCGACGCGACGATGCAGGAACTCAACGGCCGCATCGACATCGACGGCGAGGACCCCGCCGACGTCGCCTACGACTGGTTGCAGGCCGAGGGGTTCATCGCCTAGGGCTCCGGCCGTACCTCAGAAGTAGTAGCTCTTCCACGCTTGCGCATTCGTGACACTGTCCTGCACCGTCACCCACTGGACCGCTTGCTTCAGCCGTACGTTCTGGCACTGAAGCTGTGCGGTGAGCGTGACTCTTCCACGGCTGGGTACGGCAATGCGCGCCCAGCGCTGGCCGTTCGCATTGACCCGGGTACCACCTGGCGTGGCCGCGACCTTGACGTGCTGGATCGCAAAGCCCTTCATCCCACAGTTGCGGTCCGCGTAGTTCGGGAAAATCGTCACCTTCCCGGCCGCGTTCGCGTCGGGCACCGGACCGATCACCGCCGCGGACAACAGGATCGAGACAGCGGCGAAGCCTGCGGAGAGTGCTTTCTTCACGGTGAAGCCCTTCGGTGGATCGGACGGTAGCCCGATCCTGCCGGAAGCAGTACCTCGAGCGGTGTCCCCCGATAGAGCGAATCCGTCATCCGTACTCAGCGCGCACGTGTCTCCTCGAGCTGCATCGGGGTCTGCGGAGCTTCCACACCGTCGAACTGAGCTCCCCCACCAGGACTCGAACCTGGAATGCCTGAACCAAAATCAGAAGTGTTGCCGATTACACCATGGGGGAATACTGCGCTGACGATTGTGCCACAGCGCTCCGGCGGCGAGGCGACGCCACCGGTCGACTTCCTCTCGACTCCCAGACGACGATCGAAGTCTGGGAGTCGAGAGGAAGTCTGTCAGTCGGGTCAGTCCTTCGGACCACCGGCGACGTAGACGACCTGACCGGACACGAAGCCCGCACCCTCGCTGATGAAGAACGACGCGGTGTGGGCGATGTCCTCGGGGACGCCCACGCGGTTCACCGGGATCTGACTCGCAGCGGCCTTCTTGAAGTCCTCGAAGGGAACGCCGACGCGCTCGGCGGTGGCGGCGGTCATCTCGGTCTCGATGAATCCGGGGGCGATGGCGTTGGCGGTGACGCCGAACTTGCCCAGCTCGATGGCCAGGGTCTTGGTGAAGCCCTGCATGCCGGCCTTGGCGGCCGAGTAGTTGACCTGGCCGCGGTTGCCGAGAGCCGAGGTACTCGACAGATTGACGACACGGCCCCAGCCGGCGTCGACCATGTACTTCTGCGCGGCCTTGGTGACGTTGAAGGCGCCGCGCAGATGGACGGCCATGACGGCGTCCCAGTCGTCGACGGTCATCTTGAACAGGAGGTTGTCGCGGGTGATGCCGGCGTTGTTGACGACGACGGTCGGCGCACCGAGCTCGGCGGCGACCTTCTCGACAGCGGCCTGCACCGAGGCCTCGTCGGCGACGTTCGCGCCCACGGCGATGGCCTTGCCACCCTTGTCGGTGATGGCCTTGACGGTGTCGGCGCAGGCATCGGCGTCGAGGTCCAGGACTGCCACGGCCAGGCCGTCGTCGGCGAGTCGCTTCGCCACGGCAGCACCGATGCCCCGTGCCGCACCGGTGACGATCGCGGTCTTCTGCGTGCTCATTTCTACCTCCGTTGGTCAGGTGAGCGGGCCGGTCGCCCGGCCCGCGCTGGTCCGCTCCCCGCCTGCGCGTCGACGTAGAACATCCATGGCGCACCGATCGAACGCTCGGGGTAACGCGGTCCCTTGTGTTCTATCAGGTGGAGTTCGATGACGTGTGTTCCATCACGTGACAGCGTCGCATTCAGCGAGAATCGGTGCGGCGCGTTATTGCCCCGTTCTACCGGTGCGTAGGATCGCACCCGACGTGAACACCGATGAAGGAAGAGGGTGGGCATTCGATGTCGGGAACGTCGCCATCTGTGGCCGTGATCGTGCTGGCCGCGGGTGCCGGTACCCGCATGAAGTCCAAGACCCCGAAAATCCTCCACACGATGGCCGGCCGGTCACTTCTGGGCCACGCCCTGCACGGCACGTCGGGCATCGACCCCGACCACCTGATCGTCGTGGTCAGCCACGAACGTGAACGGGTCTCGGCCGCCGTCGCCGACATCGCCGCCGAACTGGGCCGCGACATCGCGATCGCCGAACAGGACGAGCCCCGCGGCACCGGCGACGCCGCCCGCGTCGGACTCACCGGCCTGCCCGAAACGTTCCGCGGAACAGTCATCGTGACCGCCGCCGACGTCCCGCTCCTCGACGCCGACACCCTGCGCGGCCTCATCGACACCCACACCGCCGACGGTGGTGCCGCGGTGACGCTGACCAGTTTCGTCGCCGACGACCCGACCGGCTACGGACGCATCATCCGGGCCGACGACGACACGGTCCGCGCGATCGTCGAGCACAAGGACGCATCCGAAGTAGAGCGCGCGATCACCGAGGTCAACGCCGGTGTCTACGCCGTCGACGCCGACGCCCTGCGGGACGGGCTCTCGAAGCTGTCGACCGACAACGTCCAGGGCGAGTTCTATCTGACCGACATCGTCGAGATCGCCCGCGACGCCGGCCAGGCGGTCCGTGGCTTCACCGTCGCCGACCCCGTCCTCGTCGCCGGCTGCAACGACCGTGCCCAACTCGCCGACCTCGGTGCCGAGCTCAACCGCCGGATCATCCGCCGCCACCAGGTCGACGGCGTCACCGTCGTCGATCCGGCCACGACCTGGATCGACGTCGACGTGACGATCGAGCCGGATGTGCGGATCGAACCCGGCACGCAGCTCTACGGCCGCACCCACATCGCCGCCGACGCGGTCGTCGGGCCCGACACCACGCTCACCGACGTCACGATCGGCGAAGGCGCCCACGTCATCCGCACCCACGGCAGCGACGCCGTCATCGGCGGCAACGCCTCGGTCGGCCCGTTCGCCTACCTGCGACCGGGAACCGTGCTCGGCGTCGCCGGCAAGATCGGCACCTTCGTGGAGACCAAGAACGCAACGATCGGCGACGGATCCAAGGTCCCGCACCTCACCTACGTCGGCGACGCGACGATCGGCGAACACTCCAACATCGGGGCGTCGAGTGTCTTCGTCAACTACGACGGCGTGAACAAACACCGCACGGTGATCGGCGACCACTGCCGCACCGGCTCGGACAACATGTTCGTCGCCCCGGTGAGCATCGGCGACGGGGCATATACCGGCGCCGGAACCGTCGTGCGGCAAAATGTACCGCCGGGAGCCCTCGCGGTCTCGGCGGGGACACAACGTGTCATCGAGGACTGGGTCGTGCGCAAGCGGCCCGACACCGCGGCGGCACAAGCGGCCCTCACGGCACGCGACAAGGACCCCGGGTCCGCCTAGCGCACCCGAGAAGCCCTGCCGCCCGCGGCAGGCAGCCCAACTGATCGAACCGAAACGGACAGAAGAGTTTTCATGACCTGGACCACCGACAACCAGAAGAACCTGATGCTGTTCTCTGGTCGTGCCCACCCCGAACTGGCTGAAGCCGTCGCCGACGAACTGGGCATCAAGGTGACCCCCCAGACGGCACGCGACTTCGCCAACGGCGAGCTGTTCGTCCGTTTCGAGGAGTCCGTCCGCGGCTCGGACGCGTTCGTGCTGCAGAGCTGCCCCTACCCGCTGAACCAGTGGGTCATGGAAGCCCTGATCATGATCGACGCACTCAAGCGCGGTTCGGCCAAGCGCATCAGCGTGATCCTGCCGTTCTATCCCTACGCCCGCCAGGACAAGAAGCACCGCGGACGCGAGCCCATCTCGGCCCGCCTCATCGCCGACCTGCTGAAGACCGCGGGCGCCGACCGCATCATCACGGTCGACCTGCACACCGACCAGATTCAGGGCTTCTTCGACGGCCCGGTCGACCACATGCACGCCCTCGGCCAGCTCGCCGGTTACGTCTGCGACAACTACGGCACCGACAACATCACCGTCGTCTCGCCGGACTCCGGTCGGGTGCGCGTCGCCGAGAAGTGGGCCGACGCCCTCAGCGGCGCTCCCCTGGCGTTCATCCACAAGACCCGCGACCCGCTGGTCCCCAACCAGGTCAAGTCGAACCGCGTGGTCGGCGAGGTCGAGGGACGCACCTGCGTCCTGATCGACGACATGATCGACACCGGCGGCACCATCGCCGGCGCGGTCCGCGTCCTCAAGGAGGCCGGAGCCGGCGACGTCATCATCGCCACCACCCACGGCGTCTTCTCCGATCCGGCCGCCGAGCGTCTCGCCGGCTGCGGCGCCAAGGAGGTCATCGCGACCGACACGCTGCCCATCCCGGCCGAGAAGCGTTTCGAGAACCTGACCGTCCTGTCGATCGCCCCGCTGCTCGCGCAGACGATCCGCGAGGTCTTCGAAAACGGCTCGGTCACAAGCCTGTTCGACGGCATCGCCTAGTCTTTCATTTCCCTCTCACCACCGCGCCCGGATGTCCCCACGGACATCCGGGCGCGGTGTTTCGTGCTCCCGGAGGGGCGAGCGCAGCCACCCCGATCCCTGAGGTGCGAGCGCAGCGAGCCACGAAGGGCTCGCCGACCAGCCCACTGACCTCGCGCGCGACATCAATCCGTCGAGGCGACATCGGCCGAAGTCGCCCGACCGAAGCGATGTCGCACGCGACATCAATCCGGCTAAGCCCCCGCCATTCGCCGCGTCTCCGACGGCGCGACCCCGTACTTGCGGCGGTAGGCGGCGGCGAAGCGACCCGTGTGCATGACGCCCCAGCGGGTGGCCACGTCGGTGACGTTCGAGGTTCCGCCGCAGGTCAGCAGGTCGTTGTGGATGCATTCGAGCCGGACGTCGAGTACGTACTCCATGGGGCTCATCCCGACGCACTCGCGGAAGCCCTGTTGCAAGCGGCGGGCGCCGACCGCGCCGATCTCCGCCAGCTCGCCCACGGTCCACGGTCGTGCCGGGTCGGCGTGGATGGCGTCGATGACCCGCTTGACCGTGCGCGGACGGGTACCGGCCAGCGGGTCGTCGGTCTCCGGTAGTGCCGCGAGAACGAGTGCGGTGGTGAGCATCCCGCCGAGCTGTTCGGCCATGCGCGGGTTTCGCAGCAGGATGCCGTCGCACAGCGCGACCTGCTGTCGCGCCGACCGCAGCAAGCCCAGCCACTCGGCGCCGGCGCCGGTGCGCAGGTCGAGCTGGCGGGTCAGCGACCGTCCGGGACGACCGGCGATCCGGTCGATCTCGCGCTGCAGGTAGTCGCGCTCGATCTTGAATCCGATGATCTCGCAGGTCTTGCTCCAGTTGGTGATGACCGTCGGGGTGTCGGGCGGGTTGAGTGTCGCCTGACCGGGTTCGGAGACGATCTCCCGACCGTCGGTGACCGAGGCGATGCTGCCGGACAGCGGAACGTTGATGGCCCAGGCTCCGGGATGGTCGGTGTCGATCGAGACATCGGCGCCGAAACCGATCCGTGCGAGCACCGTCGAGGCGATGGGTGTCGACTCCAGGCGGTAGTGCGAGGCGTCGTCGTGGGACAGCGGCCGCAGTTCATGCGGGAAATACGCATCCGCGACCACCTCGTGGACCTCGTCCCAGTCTGCGATCCCCGATCCCACGACGCGACGAGGCGTCGACGTCTCCTGCGACACCGGCACCCCCGGTCTGTTCATCCCCGAAACGGGCGGATCTGCCCTCACGTCGTCCAGCCTAACTGTGACTGCTGTCACTTTCGGCGGCCGGCGGCGATCCAGATCGCAACGTTGCGCACATCGGATCGACTGTTCGCAATGCGGATCGACGGGATGTGACCGCGGTCATACGTTTGTCGCACCGACACACCAGGCACCGCCACAGCACGAAGGAGTTGATCCCCATGGACCAACGCACGATGCGCAACATCTTCGGACAGTTCGCCACCGGCGTCACCGTCATCACCTGCGCGAACAACGATGGCGCGGCGCACGGCGCGACGGTCACCGCGTTCACCCCGATCTCGATCGAACCCCGCCTCTGCCAGGTCACGCTGACCCGAAAGTCGAAGGCCTGCGGCTACCTCGACGACGCGCCGTTCGCCGTCAACATCCTCGCCGCCGACCAGCTCGACACCGCGATGCACTTCGCCGGCAAGCCGCAGGAGCACGGGCCCGAGTGGAGCTCGGACTGGCTCGTCCCCGCTCTCGCCGGCACCGCCGCCACCCTGATCTGCAACCCGTGGGCGTCCTATGACGGCGGGGACCACGTCATCTACATCGGCGAGATCGTCGACGCCCACGTCGACACCGAGGCCGAGCCGCTTCTGTTCTACCGCAGCAAGTTCCACGAGCTCGGCGACACCTCCGGCGCAGCGGCCTACTGCGGCAGCCTCGACGATCCGCACAGCCGGTGGTTCGACGCCACCGCGCGGTTCACCCCGAGCTGCGTACCGCTCTCTGCAGTCTCCTGACCGACCATCCGACCATCGACCACATCTTCTGTCGCACAACCCAAGTGAGGACCATCATGACCGCAACCGACATCGCCCCCGACACCGAGGCCACGGCCGTCGACCGCTCGAAGGTGAACGTGGCCGCCGACTCCGAGGCCAACCGCACCGAGAACTTCGCCTCCAAGCCGATGACCGGGGACGAGTACATCGAGTCGCTGCGCGACGACCGCGAGATCTGGCTCAACGGTGAGCGCGTCAAGGACGTGACGACCCACGAGGCCTTCCGCAACCCGATCAGGATGACCGCGCGCCTCTACGACGCGATGCACGACCCGGCGACGAAGGACAAGGTCACCGCGCCCACCGACACCGGCAACGGCGGCGTGACCATGCCGTTCTTCCGCGCACCGAAGTCGGCCGACGACCTGCGCGCCGACCGTGACGCCATCGCCACGTGGGCGCGGATGACCTACGGGTGGATGGGCCGCAGCCCCGATTACAAGGCCAGCTTCCTCGGCACCCTTCACGCCAACTCCGAGCTGTACGCACCGTTCCAGGCCAACGCCGAACGCTGGTACAAGGAGTCGCAGGAGAAGGTCCTGTACTGGAACCACGCGATCATCAACCCGCCGGTCGACCGCCAGCTGCCGCCGGACGAGGTCGGCGACGTGTTCATGAAGGTGGAGAAGGAGACCGACGCCGGCCTCATCGTCTCCGGCGCCAAGGTCGTCGCGACCGGCTCGGCGATCACCAACTACAACTTCATCTCCCACTACGGCCTGCCGATCAAGAAGAAGCAGTTCGCCCTGATCTGCACCGTCCCGATGGATGCCCCGGGCGTGAAGCTGATCTGCCGCTCGTCGTACACCCAGCAGGCCGCCGTGATGGGCACGCCGTTCGACTACCCACTGTCGAGCCGCATGGACGAGAACGACACCATCTTCGTCTTCGACAAGGTGCTCGTGCCGTGGGAGAACGTCTTCATGTACGGCGACGTCGACAAGATCAACGCCTTCTTCCCGCAGTCCGGTTTCCTCCCCCGCTTCACCCTGCAGGGTTGCACCCGCCTCGCGGTCAAGCTCGACTTCATCGCCGGCCTGCTCCTCAAGGCGCTCGACTGCACCGGTGCCGGCGGATTCCGCGGCGTGCAAACCCGGGTCGGCGAGGTCATCGGCTGGCGAAACCTGTTCTGGTCGTTGAGCGACGCCATGGTCAACAACCCCGAACCGTGGATCGGCGACACCGTCATCCCGAAGCTCGAGTACGGCCTGACCTACCGCATGTTCGCCCAGCAGGGCTACCCGCGCGTGAAAGAGATCATCGAGCAGGACGTCGCCTCCGGCCTGATCTACCTGCCCTCGAGCTCGGCGGACTTCAAGAGCCCCGACGTCCGTCCGTACCTGGACAAGTACGTCCGCGGCTCCGACGGCATCCTCGCCGTCGATCGAGTGAAAGTCATGAAGGCGCTGTGGGATTCGATCGGCAGCGAATTCGGTGGCCGACACGAGCTGTACGAGCGCAACTACGCCGGCAACCACGAGGGCGTGAAGGCCGAGCTGCTCATGTTCGCCGACGCCCGCGGCACCGTCGGGGAGATGAAGGGCCTCGCCGAGCAATGCCTGTCCGAGTACGACCTCGACGGCTGGACCGTGCCGGACCTCATCGGCAACGACGACGTCAGCTTCTTCCGGAACCGCTGACCGTCCCTCTCGCACAGCCCTTTCGAACAGGAGACATCATGACCACCATCGAGCGGCCCGCCCCGGTCGAATCAGCGACCACCGTCGACTCCCCGACCGCCGCCGGTTCCGGCAGCGCCGCCACCGCGGCCTTCGCCGGCCACCGGTTCACCGCCGACACCTCACCGGAACGCCTGTCGGCCATCGCATCCGAGGCCTTCGCCGGCTTCAGCGCCCTGATCGACAAATACGAGATCACCTACGACGAGTACCGGGTCCTCAAGCAGTGGCTCATCGAGGTCGGCGAGGGCGGTGAGTGGCCCCTGCTGCTCGACGTGTTCGTCGAACACGACATCGAGGAGGTCAACTCGCGGAAGTACCAGGGCACCAAGGGAAGCATCGAGGGCCCGTACTACCTGCCCGACGCCCCGCTGCTGCCTGCACGTTGCACCCTGCCCATGCGCAGCGTCGACGCCCGCGAGACCCCGTTCGTGATGCACGGTCAGGTGACCGATCTCGACGGCAACCCGATGGCCGGCGCGACGATCGAGATCTGGCACGCCGACGCCGAGGGTTACTACTCTGGGTTCGCACCGCACCTCCCGGACTGGAACCTGCGCGGCACCGTGGTCACCGACGGTGAGGGTCGCTACGAGATCACCACCATCCAGCCCGCGCCGTACCAGATCCCGACCGACGGACCGACCGGCAAGTTCATCGAAGCCGCCGGCTGGCACCCGTGGCGACCTGCGCATCTGCACCTTCGGGTCGCTGCCAAAGGCCGGCATCCGATCATCACCCAGCTGTACTTCGCAGGTGGTGAGTGGCTCGACGACGACGTCGCCTCGGCGACCAAGCCGGAACTGCTCCTCGACCCGAAGCCCGACGCCGACGGCCGGAACGTCGTGCAGTACGACTTCGCACTCGACCCCGAGTAGCGACCCCACCCGCAGAACGGGTACGCGAGCGGTCCGGGTTCTCCCCCTCTGGGGCCCGGGCCGCTTTGCGCTGGGTACGGTGGGCGCGTGGACGCGACGATCTATCACAACCCGAAGTGCTCGACCTCGCGCAAGGCGCTGCAGGCCCTCCGCGACGCCGGTATCGAGCCGGCCGTCGTCAAGTACCTGGACGAGCCCTACACCCGCGAGCAGCTGGTGCAGTTGTTCGCCGACGCCGGGCTCACCCCCGCACAGGCCGTGCGCAAACGCGAGGCCCTCTACAAAGAGCTCGACCTCGCATCGGCCACCGATGATCAGATCCTCGACGCGATGGTGGAGCACCCCATCCTCGTCGAGCGGCCGATCGTGGTGACCGACAAGGGGACCCGCATCCCTCGGCCTTTCGAGAAGCTCGACGAGATTCTCTGAAGGGGCGTCGGTCCCGGACACCCGGGACCTAGGTCGCTCCGGTGAGCGTGTCGGTGACCGCTGTGTACAGCTCTGTGCCAGAACGCGTTTCACACGCCCCGGTCACGGTCGATCGCGACTAGCATCGCCCACATGAGCTACGAAGCAAAGATGATCATCCTGTCCACCGAGAACCTGGACGAGTCGATCAAGTTCTACACCGAGACACTGGGCATGTCGCTGAAGTTCCGCGACGGTGCCCACTTCGCCGCCCTCGACGGCGGTCCGGTGACGATCGCGCTCGCCACCGCGGTCGACCACCCGATCCCCGGCAAGGTCGTCGTCGGCATCAAGACAACCGACGTCGACGCCGCCGCGAAGGCGATCGAGGCCGACGGTGGCGCCATCGTGAAGGGCCCGTACGACGACGCCCACGAGCGTCGTGCCGTGGTGTACGACAACCAGGGCAACGGACTCGTGTTCTACAGCCCGCTGAATCGCTAGGCCGGGATCGGCAGCGGCTTCTGCACCGATGGCAGGGCCAGCGCGGCGACACCGCGCAGCAGGCTCTTCGTCATGTCGAAGTAGTCGAAGTAGTCGCGCCACACCACGATCCGGCCCTCACGGATCTCGAAGCGGCCGCACACCCCAGAACTGCAGATGCAGCCGTCCGAAGCGCAGCTCGTCGACGCGTTCGGTGAGCACGACCCCCGCCTCGTCGGAACTGACGTTGATCATCCGGTAGTTGAAGCCCACCCACGACTTCTTCGCGACACCGCCGAGCACTCCGGCCACCTTGCGCTTGCCATGGATGGTCGGCAGCGAGACGTTCGTGTAGGCGATGTCGTCGTCGATGGTCTCGAGCGCACCGGCGATGTCCTCGCGCGCGAATGCGTCGAGCAGGGCCGTCACGATCTCGATCGGGGTCTGTGAGGTCATGGCAGCCAAGTATGCCGGGACCGTGCTCGAGGAGGGACGCGATGTGACATCTCGGCTGGTCATCGACTATCCTGGCCGACGTTGTCTCGGCGAGGGTGACCCAGTCACCGTGATCGGCGCGACCATCGCAGTCTCCTCGAGGCCCTCAAGCGGCCCGGTGGGTGCCCGCGGTCGGTATCCGTGCCCGTTGCTCGTCGCGACGGACGAACGACCGCAACCACTGATCAGAGGAGATCACCATGGCTACTCAGGCCTCGAAGCTGGCTGTCACCACCCGCACCGAGAAGGGCAAGGGCGCCGCTCGTCGCGCTCGCCGCGAGGGCAAGGTCCCCGCCGTGCTCTACGGCCACGGCACCGACCCGCAGCATCTGCACCTCCCGGCCCGCGACTTCGCCGCGATCCTGCGTAACAACGGCCTGAACGCCATCATCGATCTCGACATCGAGGGAACCAGCCAGCTCGCGCTGACAAAGCAGGTCGACGTTCACCCGATCCGCAACTACATCGAGCACGCCGACCTCCTCATCGTCCGCCGCGGCGAGAAGGTGACCGTCGAGGTCGCCATCGTCGTCGAGGGTGACGCCGCGCCGGGCACCCTGGTCGTCCAGGACGCCAGCGTCGTCGAGGTCGAGGCCGACGCCCTGTCGATCCCCGAGCAGATCGTCGTCAGCGTCGAGGGCGCCGAGGCCGGCACCGCCGTCCACGCCTCCGATCTGGACCTTCCGGAGGGCGTCACCCTGATCGCCGACCCGGAGACCCTGATCGTCGCCGTCAACGAGGCACAGGCCGCTGCCACCGAGTCCGACGCCGACGCCGAAGGCGCCGAGGACGAGGCTGCAGAGGCTCCCGCGGAGTCGGAGTGATCCGACCCCCGACTGCTCTGTCCGAGTGGTGAAAATTGTTGTCGGACTCGGCAATCCCGGGTCCAAGTACGAGAAGACGAGGCACAACGTCGGCGCGATGGTCGCCGACGGCCTCGTCGACTCGGCAGGCGAGCGCTGGAAGGTTCACAAGAAATCCGGTGCGGAGGTCGCCGAGGTTCGCCTCGGCGGCCAGTCTGTTCTCGTGGCCAAGCCACGCGTCTACATGAACGAGTCCGGCCGCCAGATCGGCCCGCTGGCCAAGTTCTATTCGGTCGCGCCGACCGATCTCATCGTCGTGCACGACGAACTCGACATCGACTTCGGTCTCGTGCGCCTCAAACGCGGCGGCGGCGAGGGCGGCCACAACGGTTTGCGTTCTATCAGCCAGGTCATGGGCACCCGCGACTACCTGCGTGTGCGGATGGGCATCGGCCGTCCGCCCGGGCGTCAGGATCCCGCCGACTTCGTGCTCAAGCCGTTCCCCTCGGCGGACCGGGCCGAGGTCGAGCTGATGATCCGCAACGGCTGCGACGCCGTCGAACTGCTCGTCTCCCAGGACCTGGAGAGCGCACAGAACACCGTGCACGCCTGGTAGAGAAAGCCCCAATCGGTAACGATGTGCGTCGGGGATGCGGTACTTCCCAGTAAGTGACCGGGTGAGTACCGTCATATGTCGGGTCACATATTCGGAAGGAAGACCATGGCAGTCATCGCGGACACCTCAGGGATCAACAACATCGGCATGCTCGGGATCGGCGCCTATCGCCCTGAGCGTGTGGTCACCAACGACGAGATCTGCGAGCACATCGATTCCTCCGACGAGTGGATCTACACCCGCACCGGCATCAAGACCCGTCGCTTCGCCCGCCGCGACGAGAGCGTCATGGAGATGTCGGTCAACGCCGGACGCAAGGCCATCGCCAACGCCCTGCTGCACGGCTCCGACATCGACGCGGTCATCCTCGCCACCAACACGCACCTGCTCCTGACCCCGGCCGGCGCGACCAAGGTGGCCACCGAACTCGGCTGCAACGGCGTCCCCGCCTTCGACGTCACCGTCGGCTGTGCCGGCTTCGGCTACGGCATGGCCCTCGCGTCGGACATGATCCGCGGCGGCAGCGCCACGAACGTGCTGGTCATCGGCGCCGAGCAGCTCTCGGTGGCCCTCGACATGACCGACCGCACCAACTGCTTCATCTTCGGCGACGGTGCCGGCGCCGTGGTCGTCGGACCCACCGAAGAACAGGAGCTCGGCCCGGTGGTCTGGGGTTCGGACGGCTCGCAGTTCAACGCCATCCGCCAGGACTTCGACTGGGTGACCTTCCTCGACGGTGACCGCGTCCAGCGCCCGTACCTCCGCATGGAGGGCACCGCGGTGTTCCGCTGGGCCGCCTTCGAGATGGGCAAGGTCGCGCTGCGCGCCCTCGAGGCCGCCAAGCTCGGCTCCGAGGACCTCGACGTCTTCGTTCCGCACCAGGCCAACGCGCGCATCAACGAGCTGCTCGCCAAGAACCTGAAGCTGCGCGAGGACGCCGTCGTCGCCAACGACATCGAGTACACCGGCAACACCTCCGCCGCCTCGATCCCGCTCGCCATGGAAGACCTGCTCTCCACCGGCAAGGCGCAGCCCGGCCAGACCGCACTCCTCCTCGGTTTCGGTGCAGGCCTCTCCTACGCCTCGCAGGTCGTCAAGCTCCCGCCGGTGCCGTTCGAGTAATTCACCGTTCCAGAGCTGGGGCAGTTTGATCCGGATAGCGGATCAAACTGCCCCGCCTGTTTTTCAGGCAGCGAGCGCCTGACGTACGCGCTCGACGACGTATTCCGGACGTCCCCTGAGATCCGCCCAGGTGAAGTTGAGTACCGTCCACCCGAGCGCGATCAGGTCGTTGCGACGACTCCGGTCACGCTGGAACGTCTCGGCGTCGCGATGGAAGGCCATTCCGTCGATCTCAACGGCCAGCTTCTCGGCCGGGAAGGCGACGTCCACGAAGTATCCGCCGACAGCGTGGTTGCAGACGAAATCGTCGAGGCCGCCGTCGCGCAGGACTTGCACAGCCAGACGCTCGGCGGCGGACCGTGCACCTTCCTCGACACCGGCGACAAGCGCCGCGACCCGTGCGGCGTCCTCCTTGTTGCGCCGACGCACCGCTGCGGCTCGCAGCTGCTCGATCGAGACCCGGCGCAGAAGCAGCGCATTGTCGAGGATCTTGCCGTCGTCCTCTACCGAGGCCTCCAGCACCGAGAGCGGCAGCGAGGTGACCAGCAGGTGATCGCGGGTGACCGTCTCGGCGTCTTCGAGCTGTCGGTATCGCACCCGTACACCTTCGACGGGCGAGCGATGCCGCGAGCGTGGTGCGGTGACAGTGAACCTCTTCGGCGGCTCGTCGACGATTCCGTGCCACCACGCGGCACCCCAGACCGCTGAGTGCCGCGCCACTTCCGACCGCCGCGACTGCCAGCCGAGCACGAGTCCGTGGCGTCACCGGGTGGTCGGCGAGCGTGAACACCCCTCGCGTCTGTGGAGTCCAGAGCCCGGATTCGACGCGGCGTCGGATCGCCGACCGCGTCATCCCGAATTCGAGGGCGTCGGCGATCGCGACGACGCCGTCCCGCGCGAGGGCATGGCGACGGAGTCGAGGCGGTGTGTGCACGTCACTTTCGACGCAGCCGACCTCCGTGCGGTTCCATCAAGTGAGATGGGGGCAGTTTCGTTCGCATGCCGGCTCAAACTGCCACAACGTGAGTCGGCCATCAGTTTGGAGCCCTCCGACCAGCCGAGTAGCCTCGAATCTCGTGAGTTCTGACGTCGCAACCGAGGTCAAGCGCCGACGTACCTTCGCGATCATCTCCCATCCGGACGCCGGTAAGTCGACGATGACCGAGGCCTTGGCACTGCATGCGCGCATGATCAGCGAGGCGGGTGCGATCCACGGCAAGGCGGGACGCAAGTCCACCGTCTCCGACTGGATGGAGATGGAGAAGGCCCGCGGCATCTCGGTCAGCTCCACCGCGCTGCAGTTCAACTATGCCGCCGAGCACAGCGACGACGGCATCCCGAGCGTGATCAACCTGGTGGACACCCCCGGTCACGCCGACTTCTCCGAGGACACCTATCGCGTGTTGACGGCGGTCGACGCGGCGGTGATGCTCATCGACGCCGCGAAGGGCCTCGAGCCGCAGACCCTGAAGCTGTTCCAGGTGTGTCGCCACCGCGGCATCCCGGTGATCACGGTCATCAACAAGTGGGACCGTCCCGGTCAGACGCCGCTCGAACTGATCGACGAGATCACCGAGCGGATCGGCCTCACCCCGACCCCGCTGTTCTTCCCGGTCGGTATCGCCGGCGACTTCCGCGGCCTCCTCGACCGCCGCACCGGCAAGTACGTGCACTTCACCCGCACCGCCGGCGGCGCCAAGATCGCCCCCGAGGAGATCATGAGCGCCGACGACGCGGCCACGCGTGAGGGCGACGAGTGGACGGCCGCGGTCGAGGAGAGCGAACTGCTCTCCGAGATGGGCCAGGATCACGACCAGGAGATGTTCCTCGCCGGCCAGACCTCGCCGATGATCTTCGCGTCGGCGATGCTGAACTTCGGTGTGCGGCAACTGCTCGAGGTGCTCGTCGAGCTCGCTCCGCCGCCCGCCGGGCGCGTCGACATCGAGGGCAGGGAACGTCCGGTCACCGACCCGTTCAGCGCCGTCGTGTTCAAGGTCCAGGCCGGCATGGACTCCAGCCATCGAGATCGCTTGGCGTACATGCGGATCGTGTCCGGTGAGTTCGAGCGCGGCATGGTCGTCACCCACGCGCAGACCGGGAAACCGTTCGCCACCAAGTACGCCCAGGCCGTCTTCGGCCGGGACCGTTCCACCGTCGACACCGCCTACCCGGGCGACGTCGTCGGCCTCGTGAACGCGACCGCGCTGGCCCCCGGCGACACCCTCTTCGACGGTCCGAAGGTGCAGTTCCCGCCGATCCCGTCGTTCGCGCCCGAGCACTTCTCGACGCTGCGTGCCACCACCGCCGACAAGTACAAGCAATTCCGCAAGGCGATGGACCAGCTCGACAGCGAGGGTGTGGTGCAGGTGCTGCGCAACGACACCCGCGGCGACATGTCGCCGGTGCTGGCGGCGGTCGGCCCGATGCAGTTCGAGGTCGTCACCGCCCGTATGAAGGCGGAGTTCAACGTCGACACCATCATCGAACCGCTCGGTTACACGCTCGCCCGACGCACCGACGCCGAGAGCGCACCCGAGCTCGACCGGCAGCGCGGCGTCGAGGTGTTCACCCGCACCGACGGCGCGGTCCTGGCGCTCTTCAGCGACAAGTGGCGCCTGCAGTACATCGAGAAGGAACACCCCGATCTGACGCTGCAACCCCTTGTCGCGGCGGCGGATTGAGCCGATGAGGCGTCCCCTCGTGCGCACCTCCGGTGTCGGCGCGCTGGCCGCGGTGTCTGCGGCGGCGCTCCTGATGTCGGGCTGCGCAAGCAATCCGGCACCCGCACCCACGTCGACGAGCACGGCCCCCACGCCCACCGCACACCCGATCGATCCGGCGAAATGCGCGGAGAAACCACCCCAGGGCAAGGTCGACCGCGGCGGGCACGGCCTCACCTTCCGTTCCGGCGACATCCGGATCGCGATCACCGAACCGGCCCCCACGACGAGCGGGCTCCCGGCCGCCGGAAGCGCTCCGAGCGCCGACAACGCGACCAGCTGCTACGAGTTCAAGCGCTGGGGACCCGAGCAGCCCGACGTCCCACCGGACTCATTGTTGTTCGTGTTCAAGGGAATCGGGACCGACGGCGCCCAGATCGAGTTTCCCGTCAGCGAATTGACCGGCGGCACGGTACCACCGGCCGGCGGCGGGCCGCGTCCCACCGCGGGACCGCTGACCAAGCCGATCAACGCACAGATCGGCATCTCGGTCGACGGTGTCTACCACCAGTCCTCGGCGTGCCAACTCAGCATCACCGGGATGACGGGCAAACTCGCGGCCGGGTCGTTCACCTGCCCGGAGGCATCCCGCGTCGACGCGAACCCGTTCGCACCGGACGACGATGTGGCCTACGACGCCGACGAGTCGTCGACGAGCCCTGAGCCCGACGCCGGCACGCCACCGACCGTCGTACTGTCCGGACGGTTCCAGCTCACGCCGTAGGGGTTTCGATACGACGGGGCGCAAGCTCCTCGCCTCTCAACCGGCAGACAACGCTCACGCACCCACGATCCGCCCGACGACCGCAGGATCGACGTCGTCGATCGCGGCGGGGTCGAAGATCGGGTTGCGGTCCTTGTCGACCAGCACCGCCCGCACTCCTTCACGGAAGTCGTGGGTGGCGGTGATCTGTTCTGCCGCATGCAATTCGCGGTCGAAGCACTCGTCGATCCCGGACTGCGCGCCGGCGTTGATCATCGCGGCCGTCACCCCAGAGGCTGGTGGGTGAGGCCTTCTCGAGCAGGCCGATCATCTCCTCGGCCCACTCGTCGCCGATCGCTCCGCGCAGACCGCCGACGATGGCGTTGATGTTGTCGTCGGCAAAGTACTCCCCGACCTTGCGGAGGGGGACGTCGCTGGTTTCCGTGGTCCCCGAAGTCGCCAGCGCATCGGCCAGCGGATCTCCGGAACGGATCGACTCGGCGACGCCGGCGATATCGGCCGATGCCACGAAATGCGTTGCCAGGCCGACGGCCACCGCGTCGATGCCACGGATGCGCGCACCGGTGAGACCGAGCCACATGCCGACGCCCTCGGGCAACCGCGGCAGGAAGTAGGTGGAACCGATGTCGGGGAAGAAGCCGATCGCGGTCTCGGGCATCGCGATCATCGCCTTCTCGGTGACCACGCGGATCTCGCCGTGCACGCTGATGCCGAGTCCGCCGCCCATGGCCGCGCCGTCGATGAGGCTCACGTACGGCTTGGGATAGTCGGCGACCATCTGATCCAGCCGGTACTCACTGCTGAAGTAACGGGTGATGGCCGCGGTGTCGCCGTCGAGCGAATGCTCGCGGATCGCCCGGATGTCGCCGCCCGCGCAGAAGGCGCGGTCGCTCGCGGAGGTGACGAGGACGGTCTCGATCGAGTCGTCGTCACCCCAGTCGCCGAGCGTGGCGTACATGTCGTCGATCATGGACTGGTCCAGCGCGTTCAGGGCTTTCGGCCGGTCGAGGACGATCTCGCCGACACCGTTGGACACCGAGGTGCGAATGAAGGACATGCCCCCAACCGTAGCGGTGAGGGAAGAAATGCCGGAGAAAACCCGTTGGCAGACCCGGACGCGTCCACTACCGTGGACCCCGCACACGCAGCCGACCCGAGGAGTGATCCCGCACGATGAAGAACTGAAGTGGCCCCGGCCGACGCGCGATGTCGTTGCGACACCCGTCGGTGAACCCGAACCACTTCAGGAGATCTCGTGTCTACTCCCCTGCCCCTTTCTTCCCAGCCGTCGGTGGTGCTGTCCGATGTCTCATTCGTCTGGCCCGACGGCACCGCGGTCTTCGATCGCCTCAATCTCGCGCTGGGAGCGTCCACCTATTCGCTGATCGGCGCCAACGGCGCAGGTAAGTCGACGTTGCTCGGCCTGATCTCGCAGCGTCTCCGCCCGGCGTCGGGCAGTGTCAGCATCTCCGGGGCCACGTCCGCGCCGGAGGTGGGGATCGTTCCGCAGGACCCGCAGTCGGATCCGGAGTCGACGGTGTCGGCAGCTCTCGGCATCGACGGCATCCGCAGTGCGATCGGTCGCATCGAGGGCGGCTCGGTCGACGCCGACGACTTCGATGCCGTTGGTGACGACTGGAATGTCGAGGAGCGGGCGATCGGACTCCTCGCCCAGATGGGTCTCCCCACCGACCTCGACCGTCGGGTCGGCGCCATGTCCGGCGGCGAGGCGACGCTGCTGTCGATCGTCGCCGCACTCATGCGCCGACCCTCGGTCCTGCTGCTCGACGAGCCGACGAACAACCTCGACACCAGCTCACGGGCAAGGCTTTTCGACGCCACCGACGCTTTCGCCGGCACGGTGATCGTCGTGAGTCACGATCTCGAACTTCTCGAACGCGTCGACGCGACGCTCGAGTTGTACCGGGGCCGGGTCCGGGTGTTCGGCGGCCCCTACTCGCATTACCGAGAGATCGTGGACGCCGAGCAGGAGGCGGCCGAGGCCGCGGTGGCGACCGCGGCCGGCGATCTCCGCAAGCAGCGTCGGGAGCTGGTCGACGCCCAGATCAAACTCGACCGGCGCGCCCGCACCGCGTCGACCGCCGAACGTGAGAAACGGGTGCCGAAGATCATCGCGCACTTGCGTCGCGGGGAGGCGCAGGTGTCGGCGGGGAAGCTGCGCAACGCCCATCAGGACGACGTGGCTGCGGCCGCCGCCCGCCTCGACGGGGCACGCGAGGAGGTTCGGAAAGATCGCACCGCCCGGATCGTGGTGCCGGAGGCCGACCTGGCCTCGCGGGCCCAGGTCGTCACCGACGACCGGCTGCGCATCAACGGCCCGGAACGGATCGCGCTGGTGGGGCCCAACGGTTCCGGCAAGTCGACGCTCATCGCCGACCTCGTCGCACGCGAGGCGATCGTGGTGCCGTATGCGTATGTGCCGCAACAGATCGTCTTCGACAACCCGTCGATGTCGATCGCCGGCCTGGTGTCGGCACATCATCCGGACATCAGCACGCAGGAGGTGCGTTCACATCTGGCCCGGTTCCTGTTCCGGGGCGCACGCGCCGACCGCGCACTCGAGGAGCTCTCCGGCGGCGAGCGTCTGCGTGTGGGTCTCGCAGACGCACTGCTCGGCGATCCCACCCCGAAGCTGCTGATCCTCGACGAGCCGACCAACAACCTGGATCTCGACACGGTCACCCAACTGGTCGCCGCGCTGGAGCTGTGGAGTGGCGCGCTGCTCGTCGTCTCCCACGACGCGGGATTCCTGGATCGGATCGGGATCGACCGTCGCGTCGAGGTGGGCGGGTCGTCACCAGAGCTGGCCCCCGACACATAGGCAGTTCCTCAGGGCGCCTGAGCCGCCCCCACTTTGAGCGTGACGGGGCTCGCATGATCGGATGACTGTTGCGCGTCGCAACTCTTCGTCCGATGCGCCGGGAACGATGACGGCTCAGGAGGTCAAGGATGGCCACGATCGAGGTGACCGGTCGGCGTCAGCAGCAGGCTTGGGCCGACAAGGTGCTCCCCCCTGTCGAGGAGGTGCGCCCGGGTCTGTGGTCGATCCCCGTGCCGATGGGCCCCAACCCGTTGCGCTACGTCCTGGTCTACGCCCTCGCGCTGCCCGACGGTGGCCTGGCGCTCATCGACGTCGGGTGGCCGTCGGACGAGTCCTGGCGAGCCCTTGTCGACGGCATCCGCAGCACCGGTCACGACGTCATCGACGTGCGGTCGGCGGCCATCACCCACTTCCATCCCGACCACTTCGGCTTGGTCCCGCGCCTGCTCGAACAGACCGACGTGGAGCTGTTGATGCACCGCGCCGACGCGTGTCACCTGCGCTATCACTCCGACGACGAGGTGGAGAGTCAGCTCGACGACGCCCGGTGGGAGTTGCGGGTGCTGGGTGCACCGGCCGACGTCGCCGGGCTCGGGCTCGTCGACTTCGTGCGGCTGCCCGACGGCCGGACCATCGACCGGGAGCTGACCGCCGACGCCCCGCTCGACATCCCCGGCTGGAATCTGCGCGCCATCTGGACGCCCGGTCACACACCCGGCCATCTGTGTTTCGCCGACGACGACGCGGGGATCATCTTCACCGGCGATCACCTGCTGCCGCGCATCAGCCCCAATGTCTCCACGAGTCCGATGCAGACGGAGAGCCCGCTCGCGGACTATCTGGTGTCGCTGGCCAACACCGAGAAGATGCGGGACCACGAGGCCCTGCCATCGCATGAATACCGCTTCCGTGGTCTGGGCGCCCGGGTGACCGGACTCCTGTCGCATCACGAGGAGCGTCTCACCGAGATCACCGAGGCGGTCGCGGCCCGGCCCGAGTCCACGGCGTGGGAGATCACCCAGGCCGTGAGCTGGTCCCGGCCGTTCAGCGACCTCAACCTCACGATGAAGCGGCTCGCGCTGCGCGAGACCGACGCTCACCTGCTGGTCTTGAGCGAGCGCGGAATACTCGCCTCGACACCCGCCCCCACCCTGGCCGACCTCGCCGACGTCACCGTCGAGCCGGTCCGGTGGTCGCTCGCGCCGGTCTCCGAACACCGCACCGCGTCGAGCCTGTCGCTGCCGGACTGACCGCAACCCGAGTCCCCGCCGGTGGACGTCCCACCGGCCTTCCCCACCGATCAGAGGAGAATCCCCATGAGCGCCGTGCTCACCGAGTTCGCCGACGGAGTCGCCGTCATCACGATCAACCGGCCCGAGGCGAAGAACGCCGTCAACCTCGAGGTGTCCGAGGGAATCGCGGCCGCCATCGACGAGCTCGAGTCGCGCGACGACCTCACGATCGGCATCCTCACCGGCGCCGGCGGCACGTTCTGCGCGGGAATGGACCTCAAGGCGTTTTCGCGCGGCGAGCAGGTCGCGCTGAAAGACCGCGGTTTCGGCGGTCTCACCGAGGCCCCGCCCAGTAAGCCGCTGATCGCGGCGGTCGAGGGCTGGGCCCTGGCCGGTGGCTGCGAGCTCGCACTGTCCGCCGACCTCGTCGTCGCTGCCGAGAACTCCAAGTTCGGCATCCCCGAGGTCAAGCGTGGTCTCGCCGCGGCCGCAGGCGGTCTACTGCGTCTGCCGAAGATCCTCCCCTACCAGGTCGCGATGGAACTGGCCCTGACCGGAGACCCGCTGTCCGCCGCGCGCGCCCACCAGTTCGGCCTGGTCAACAAGGTCACCGCGCCCGGCGAGGCCCTCGCCGGTGCTCGTGAGCTCGCCGCGAAGATCGCCGCCAACGGACCGCTCGCCGTCAAGGCCACCAAGCAGGTCACCTCGATGGCGATCAACTACACCGACAAGGACCTGATCAAGAAGCAGTGGGAGTACCTGACCCCGGTCTTCTCCTCCGAGGACGCCCAGGAGGGTGCCAAGGCATTCGCCGAGAAGCGCGCACCGCAGTGGAAGGGCCGCTGATCCAGACAGTGGAAGGGCCGCCGATCCGCGGAAAGGTCGGTAACTAGAGTGGCTGAGGTGGACCTGCACCTCGTGACCTACTTCGTCGCAGTCGTCGACCACGGAGGGATCACGAAGGCCGCCCAGTCGCTCTACATCTCCCAGCCCTCCCTGTCGCAGGCCATCCGGACGCTCGAGAAGCGTCTCGGCGTCACGTTGTTCGACCGGACCGGACGCCGCCTCGAACTGACCGAGGCCGGCCGCAAGCTCGACGACGCGGCGCGGCGCATCCTCGCCGACGTCGAGCGCGCGAAGCGGAAGGTCGACGCGGTCCGGGAGCTGCAATCCGGACGCGTCGACGTGGTGACGTACGCGGCGTTCAGCATCGATCCGCTCGTGAACGTCGTCCGACTCTTCCGGGAGCGCTTTCCCCGGCTCGCGGTCCGCGTCCTCGCGGCCGACGGTCCGGCCGGTGTCCTCTCGGCGTTGCGGTCCGGTGACGCGGAGATCGGGGTCATCGACTCCTCCGCCGAACACGCGACGTTCTCGGCCATCCCGATGACGGAGCAGGAGCTCGTGGTGGCGTCCCCCGACGCCCTGGTCGCGGGACTCCCGGACACGGTGCCGCGCAGCGCCATCCGGTCGGTCCCACTGGTGATCGATCACAGCGATCAGCACACCGCGGCCTTGCTCGCCGATCTCCTCGACGACGCCGCCGGCAACGTGGTCGTCGACTGCCCGTTGCCCGCGGCGGTCTGGAATCTCGTCGAACGCGGTACGGCCGCAACGGTTGTCCCGCGCACCGTGGCCGACAAGCAGCTCGCCGGTACCCGGCAGCTCGTACTCGATCCGCCGTTGACGCGACCGTGGGGACTCGTGCTGCGTTCGGGTCTCCCCTCGCCGGCAGCGCTCGCCTTCATCTCCGCGGCCCGGGCCCACTCCGGCCTGAGCCAGGAGCCGACCGAACTCCCGGACTGGTAGGCCACCATGGAATTACGCCAGGTCGAATACTTCCTCGCCGTCGTCGAGAACAAGGGCATCGGCGGCGCCGCCTCCGCGCTGGGTGTCGCGCAACCGACTGTCTCACAGGCATTGCGGGCACTCGAACGCGAACTCGGCGTGCAGCTGTTCCACCGCATCGGTCGCGGCATGGTGTTGTCGGCGGCGGGCCGCACGATGGTCGGTCCGGCCCGCCAGATCATCCGCGACGTCGACGCCGTCGGCGATCTCCTCGCCGCCGAGGAGGACGAACTCACCGGGCACCTCGATCTGCTCGCGTCCCCGGCCACGGCAGTCGGCCCGGTCGTCGACCTCATCGCCCGCTTCCGTGCCACCTATCCGCGAGTGTCGGTGCGGCTCGGCGACCTGCGTGACGAGACGCGGGCCGCGTCCACCATCGAGGACGGGCACTGCGAGTTCGCCGTCGCCCACCTGCCGATCGCCGGCGACGCGCTCGAGGTCATCGAGCTCGGCGAGCAGGAGTACGTACTCGTCTATCCCGAGGGATCCGAGGTCCCGGACGGACCGATCCCGCTGGGAAATCTCCCGTCACTCCCGATGGTGTTCGTACCGCGCGGGCAATCGGTGGCCGACGAGCTCGAGGAGGCCATGCGGGTCGGAGGCGCCCGGCCACCGGTCGCCGTACTCTCCGAACATCGCGAGGAACGACTTCCCATGGTGCTGGCCGGGATCGGCGGCAGCCTGCTGGAACGTTCGATGGCCGAGTCTGCTGCGGACCGCGCCGTCATCCGCGAGACCGAACCCCGCTTCGTGCGGCCGTTCGCGATCGCCTTCGATCCCGCGTCCCTGTCGCCGGTGGGCCAGGCTTTCGTGGAACTCATTCGCGCGCAGGTGGATTAGAACATAACGGCGCCCCACCCCGCCGGCCGAGTAGCGTCGACCGAGCGACGCGTATCGAGGTCCGTCAAGCAACCCGCTCGAAGACCGCGGCGAGTCCCTGGCCGCCGCCGATGCACATCGTCTCGAGGCCGTAGCGACCCTTGCGGCGCTGCAGTTCGCGGGCCAGCGAGGCCAGCATGCGGCCGCCGGTCGCGCCGACCGGATGGCCGAGCGAGATGCCCGAGCCGTGGACGTTGGTGCGGTCGAAGTCGCCTCCGGAGCCGAAACGGCCGAAGCCCCATTCGCGGGTGACGGCGAGCGCCTGGGCGGCGAAGGCCTCGTTGAGTTCGATGAGGTCGATGTCGGCCAGGGTCAGACCGGCCTTGGCGAGTGCCTTCTCGGTGGCCGGCACGGGGCCGATGCCCATGGTGCGCGGCGGGACGCCGGCGAGACCCCACGAGACGAGCTTGACGAGCGGGCGCAGGCCCAGGTTCTCGGCGACCTCGGTGGTGGTGACGATGGCCATCGACGCGGCGTCGTTCTGGCCGCTGGCGTTGCCCGCGGTGACGGTGGCCTCGGGATCGGCCTTGCCCATGATCGGCTTGAGTTTGGCCAGCGACTCCAGCGAGACGTCCGGGCGGGGATGCTCGTCGGTGTCGATGATCGTCTCACCGTTACGTCCGGGAACGGTGACCGGGATGATCTCCTCGGCGAGCACGCCGTCCTTCTGGGCACGGACTGCCCGCGTGTGGGATTCGACGGCGAGCTCGTCCTGCTCTTCGCGCGAGATCTCGTACTCCCTGCGGAGGTTCTCGGCGGTCTCGATCATGCCGCCGGGCACCGGGTAGTGCCTGCCGCCGGCGGTCGAGCGGGCGCGGACGAGGCTGTCGTGCATGGCGATTCCGGTGCGCGCACCACCCCATCGCATGTCGACGGAGTAGAACGAGGCGTTGCTCATCGACTCTGCGCCACCAGCGACGACGAGATCGTTGTCGCCGGCGGACACCTGGTAGGCCGCCTGGATGACGGCCTGCAGACCCGAGCCGCAGCGACGGTCGATGTGCATGCCGCCCACCGTGATCGGCAGCCCGGCGTCGAGTGCGATGACGCGACCGAGGGCCGGCGCCTCACTGTTGCCGTTGCAGTGCCCGAGGATCACGTCCTCCACCTTCTCCGGGTCGATACCCGTACGCTCGATCAGACCCTTGAGCGCGGTGACGCCCAGGTCGACTGCCGTGAGGCTCTTGAACATCCCGCCGTAGCGGCCGATGGGGGTACGGACCGGTTCGCAGATGACGACGTCGCGCATGGGTGAGACCTTTCGCAGATCTGAGTGGAAGTGTGTGCGTGAGAACAGGTCTCACATGAAGCGACCGCCGGTCACCTCGAGCACGGTGCCGGTCATGTACGAGGACATGTCCGAGGCGAGGAACAGCGCGACGCTGGCAACCTCGCCGACCTCGCCGGCGCGGTGCATGGGGATCTCCGACATCTTCTGGTCCCAGGCCTTCTGCGGCATCGCCTCGGTCATCGCCGAACGGATCAGGCCGGGCTGGATCGCGTTGACCCGCACGCCGTGGTGCGCCATCTCCTTGGCGGCAGCCTTGGTCATGCCGACGATGCCGGCCTTGGCGGCGGAGTAGTTGGTCTGGCCGACCATGCCGACCTTGCCCGACAGCGAGGAGATGTTGACGATCGCGCCGGACTTCTGCTCGCGCATGATCGCGGCGGCCTTGCGGGTGCCGTTCCAGGTGCCCTTGAGGTGGACCGAGATGACGAGGTCGAAGTCCTCTTCGGTCATGGTGCGCATGGTGGCGTCGCGGGTGATGCCGGCGTTGTTCACCAGCACGTCCAGCGAACCGAAACCGTCGACGGCCTCGGCGAGCAGCGCGTCGACCTCGTCGCCGTCGACCACGTTGCACTTCACGGCGCGGGCGACGTCGCGGCCACCGAGCTTGTCGGCGGCGGCCTGCGCGGCGTCGAGGTTGAGATCACCCAGGACCACCTTGGCGCCCGCGTCCACAAAGGACCGGGCGATCTCGAAGCCGATGCCCTGGGCACCACCGGTCACGACGGCGGTTCGTCCCTCGAGGAGCGGCTGAGAGGTGGTGGATGACATCTTCGGTCCTTCCGATGGGGTTCTGGTGCAGACACCAGCGGCGGCGTGAGGCGCCGGGTGATGCCAGTAATCTAACCCGCGAATCCGGCGTCGAACGCGTTCGTTTCATACGCAACGGCTATCGGAGCGATCCCGGTTTCGTATTGGACCCCTCACCGTGGACGCGCAAGAGTGGCACCATGACCGGAGTGACGCAACAACCGACCGCCACCTCTCAGGTGAGCGCGGAAGACTTCGCCGACATCCTGGCGGCGACTCGAGAATTCGTGCGTGAGGTCGTCGTGCCACGCGAACAGGAGATCCTCGACACCGACGCGATTCCCGCGGACATCCGCCAAACTGCCAAGGACATGGGCCTTTTCGGTTACGCGATCCCGCAGGAATGGGGCGGACTCGGACTCGACCTGACCCAGGACGCCGAACTCGCCATGGAACTCGGCTACACCTCGCTCGCACTGCGCTCGATGTTCGGCACCAACAACGGCATCGCCGGCCAGGTGCTGGTGAACTTCGGCACCGACGAGCAGAAGGCCGCCTGGCTGGAGAGGATCGCCTCCGGTGAGGTCGTCGCCTCCTTCGCACTGACCGAACCGGGCGCCGGCTCGGACCCCGCGGGCCTGCGCACCAAGGCCGTTCGCGACGGCGACGACTGGGTCATCTCCGGCGAGAAGCGCTTCATCACCAACGCGCCGCTGGCCGACCTGTTCGTCGTGTTCGCCCGCACCCGCCCGGCCGACGAGAACGGCACCGGCATCGCGGTGTTCCTCGTCCCGGCCGACTCGGCCGGACTCACTGTCGGCGCCAAGGACCGCAAGATGGGTCAGGAGGGCGCCTGGACCGCCGACGTCCACTTCGACGGTGTGCGCGTGCCGAACGCCGCCCTCATCGGCGGTAGCGAGGACGTCGGCTACAAGGCCGCGATGATGTCCCTTGCCCGCGGTCGCGTGCACATCGCCGCACTGTCGGTCGGTACCGCCCAGCGCGCGCTCGACGAGTCGATCGCCTGGGCCGCGACCGCCACCCAGGGCGGCAACCCGATCGGCGAGTTCCAGCTGGTCCAGGCCATGCTGGCCGACCAGCAGACCGGTGTGATGGCCGGTCGCGCCCTGGTGCGCGAGGCCGCCCGGGCCTGGGTCGACAACACCGACCGGCGCGTCGCACCGTCGGCCGCCAAGCTGTACTGCACCGAGATGGTGGGCAAGGTCGCCGACCTCGCCGTCCAGATCCACGGCGGCAGCGGCTACATGCGCGACGTTCCGGTGGAGCGCATCTACCGCGAGGTCCGCCTGCTGCGCCTCTACGAGGGCACCAGCGAGATCCAGCGCCTCATCATCGGACGCAACCTCTACAAGCAGGGCACCAAGAACGCCCAGCGCTGAGCTCAGGACCGGCGGCCCGACTCTCACCGAGAGGCGGGCCGCTGTCGCATTCAGCGGGCTGTCCGTCCGTGCAGGATCAAGTTGGCTGCCCGGTTCGCGATCATCATCGTCGGCGCGTTGGTGTTGCCCGACGTCAGCGTCGGCATCACCGATGCATCGACCACGCGGACACCGCCGAGGCCGCGGACGCGGAGCTCCGGGTCGACGACGGACTCGGCATCCGAGCCCATCCGGCACGTTCCGACCGCGTGGTAGATGCTCATCTCCGTCGCCGAGAGCCACTCACGTCCACGTGGGCCGTCACCGTTCAGACAGGCCCCGGCGAGCCCGCTGAGCGGTTCAACCGACTCCACCAGCATGCGTGCGATCTCCGCGCCTTCGAGCAGTTTCGCGACGTCGTCGTCGTTCCCGAGTCGTTCGAGTTCGACCTCGGGGCGACCACCGCGGACCCGAACGCGACCGCTCGTCTCGGGGTGCATGAACACGGAGAACACCGTGAATGCATCCCGACGTTCGAGTGATGCCCGCCCTCTCACCGTGTCGAGAGTGTAATGGCTTGGCATGATGGCGATCTGGAAGTCCTCGGTGAACAGTTGCGCCTCGAATGGCGCCATCGTCAACGCGCCGCCGCCGGCGGTGAGATAGTCACTCAGCACCCGTGCCGCTCGTATCGGACCCATCGTGTTCGGCGTGGGGACACGCGATTCCCACTGCTGCGACACCACCAGGTGGTCCTGCAGGTTCTCACCCACCCCCGGCAGGTCGAGCTCGGCTCCCCCCGGACCTACACCGGACCGCTGGAGAAGTGCCGGTGATCCGATGGCGCCCGCACTCACGATCACCTCTTCGCGAGCCCGGAACACACGTCCGTCACTCTCGACGCCGATGACCCGGCGTCCCTCGAAAACGAGACGGGACACAGTCTTTCGCCGCAGCAAGCGGAGAGAGCTGTCGCGCGGCAGCGAACGGAGAAAACCGCGGGCGGACGACGACCGCCGACCGCGTTCCTGGTTCATCTGCGTGCGTGAGACCCCCAGTTGGCCGGCACCGTTCTGATCGGGATTCGCCGGGTGCCCCGCGGCGATCGCCGCCTCGATGAAGGCCTCGTCGAGATCGTGGCGATGGCGACACCAGTCCACGTGAACGGGCCCGCCGCTCCCGCGGTACTCGTCTGCGCCGCCGACCCACGACTCCAACGCCCTGAAGTGCGGCAGCACCTCGTCGTACGACCATCCCACAGCCCCGAGCTCGGACCATGTGTCGTAGTCGGATCGACGGCCTCGCGCATAGACCATCGCATTGAGCGATCCGCTCCCACCGACGAGCTTGCCGGCGACGAAGGCTCCGGGACGTCCGCCCTTGCTCTGGTCCGGGGCCAGCGGATACCGCCAATTGGCAGTGGCGAACAGACTGACGGCACCCATCGGCACCACCACATCGGGCCGGCGATCGGTCCCTCCCGCCTCGAGGAGAAGCACCTCCGCACCGGCGGCAGCCAGGCGTGCGGCGACCACACATCCTGCGGACCCCGCTCCGACGACGATGTAGTCGGCGATCTGTGTGTGCGCCACCGACCTCTCCCCTCGACGTCTCGGTCACGCCGACCTGTCCGCCCCCGCTCTCCCAGTGTGACCTGTGACACCAATGTAAGCCCGTCGGCAGGTGATCGAACAGTGTGATCTTTTGTCACCGGCAGCGGCGCATCGACGACAAAGAAGCAGCCCGAAACCGCGCTGAGCGCGGTTTCGGGCTATGAGGTTTCGACGGGGCTCAACCGGCGGAACCGCGAGGGCTCAACCGGCAGAACCGCGAGGGCTCAGGCGTGTGTCAGACGCTCGCGCAGGGCGACCTTCTGGATCTTGCCGGCTGCCGACGTCGGCAGTTCCTCCACGACGACGACGTCGCGGATCTTCTTGTACGGCAACACCTGTTCGGCGACGAACGCGGCGACCGCATCCTCGTCGACGACGTGGCCGTCCTTGGGGACCAGGAACGCGACCGGTTCCTGGCCGATGGGTCCGGCCTCGCGCCCGACCACCGCGGCGGCCGCGACATCGGGGTGGGTCACCAGGATCTCCTCGAGCTCACGCGGATACACGTTGTAGCCCTTGTAGATCAGCATGTCCTTGGCGCGGTCGCAGATGTAGATGTAACCGTCTTCGTCGCGGAAGGCGATGTCGCCGGTGTCGAGCCAGCCGTCGACGAACTGTTCCGCGGTCTTCTCGGGATGTCCGAGGTAACCGTCGGTGACCTGCGGTCCACGGACCCAGAGCTGTCCCCGCTCCCCCACCGGCAGGACGACGGTCGGGTCGTGTGCGGCGCGGATCTCGACCTCGGTGTCGAAGGTCGGGAGTCCGACGCTGCCGAGCCGGTACTGACCTTCGGCGGTCAGCGGCGCCGAGGACACCAGGCAGGTCGCCTCGGTGAGGCCGTAGCCCTCGATGATCGCCGCGGCGGGGAATGCCTTCTCGAGCTGTTCGAGCGTCACCAGGTCGATCGGCGCGGCGCCCGAGGACACAACCCGCACCGAGGTGAGGTCGCGTGACTCGACATCGGGGTGGACGGCCAGCGCATGCCACATCGCCGGGCTACCGGTCACATACGACGCCCGATACTGCTCGATCAGCGCGAGCATCCGGCCGGGTTCGAATCGTCCGGCGAGCACATGCGTTGCACCACACAGCAACAGGAACGTCATGTTGATCAGCGCGTGGGCGTGGAACAGCGGTGACACGACGACGGTCGCGGCGTCACCCGGAACCACTCCGCGATCGGAGCCCGGTCGCGGAGTCAACCGCAGCAGGCCGTCGTCGCCGACCTCGATCGCGTGCCCGGCCCGCCAGCCGATCATCTGGGTGGCGTTGCCGAGAACGTTGCGATGAAGGACCCGAACACCTTTCGAGACACCGGTGGTCCCACCGGTGAACGCCAGATGCGCGACGTCCTGGGAGGTCACGGTGACGACGGGCGCCACACTGTGCCCGAGGACGAACTCGTCGAGCGAGGTGACCCGCACGCCCTCGACCCGCATGCCCTCGACCGCCGCGGCCGAACCGTCGACGACCACCACGGTGGAGAGCGGTGAGCCGGCGGCGGCCGACAGGAGCCGATCGGACTGCTCGACCTGCGTGAAGCCGGCCACTGCGCCCGTCTCGACGATCTGGCGATGCAGGCCGGGTACCGGCTGCAACGGGTTGACGAGGGTGACCGTCGCGCCGGCCCGCAGCGAACCGTAGTAGGCGACAACGAACTCGATGCTGTTGGTGAGGTAGATCAGCACCACGTCACGTTCGGCGACACCCGCCGATCGGAGTGCCGACGCCACCGCCGCCGAACGCGCGTCGAGTTCGGCGTAGGTCAGCGTGGTGTCCCCGTCGACCACCGCGGCACGATCGCCGTACAGCGCGGCCATGCTGGCCGGCAGCACCGCCATGCTCGTGTCCGGGTAGTTGAGCGTCGTCGGCGCCGCGGCGCTCATCGCGGTGCCATGCGGATCGCGCCGTCGAGACGGATGGTCTCGCCGTTGAGATTCGCGTTCTCCAGGATGTTCGCCGCGAGCTGACCGAACTCCTCGGGGCGACCGAGACGCGCCGGGTTGGGGATGCTCGCCGCGAGGGATTCGCGCACGTCGTCGCGCAGGCGGGCGAGCAGCGGGGTGTCCATGGTGCCGGGTGCGATGGTGTTGACGCGGATCAGCTTGCTGGCCAGGTCGCGGGCGGCCACGAGGGTCATGCCGACGATGCCGGCCTTCGAGGCCGAGTAGTTGATCTGACCGATCTGCCCCTCGAACGCGGCGACCGAGGCGGTCATGACGATGGCGCCACGCTCGCCGTCGATCGGTTCGAGTCGCGCGATGCGCTCGGCACCCAGCGACAGGGCGTGGAACGAGCCGACGAGGTTCAGTTTGATGACGAACTCGAAGTCCTCCGCCGACCCGGCCTTGCCCTCCTTGTCGAGGATGCGCATACGACGCCCCGCGCCGGCGCAGTGCACGAGCCCACGCAGGCCGCCGCGCTCGTCGGCGACATCCAGTGCGGCCGCGAATTGTTCGGCGTCGGTGATGTCTGCGGCGGCGAAGGAGGCCGCCGAACCGAGACCGTCGGCGACCGCCTGGCCGTCGGAGGTCGGCAGGTCGATCAGGGTGACCAGGCCGCCGGCGTCGACGACCCGCTTGGCGGTGGCGAGGCCCAGACCGGAGGCGCCGCCGGTGATGGCGACCGAGAGTCCCTTGAGTTCCATTGTGCTGATGTGCCTTTCAGTGCTGTCCGACTTCTGGCCGGCCGGCGTGGAACCGGCCGGCTTCGGGCAGTGGGGTCAGAGGAGTTCGAGGATGGTGGTGTTGGCCATGCCGCCGGCCTCACACATCGACTGGAGGCCGTAGCGGATCCCGTTGTCGCGCATGTGGTGCGCGAGGCGGGTCATCAGGATGGCGCCCGAGCCGCCGAGCGGGTGGCCGACGGCGATCGCGCCGCCGAGCGGGTTGAGTCGTTCGATGTCGGCGCCGGTCTCGGCCTGCCAGGCCAGCGGCACCGGCGCGAAGGCCTCGTTGATCTCGAAGGCGCCGATGTCGTCGATCGACAGGCCGGCACGCTTGAGCGCCTTCGCCGTAGACGGGATCGGGCCGGTCAGCATGACGACCGGGTCGTCGGCGGCGACGACGGCGGTGTGGATGCGCGCGATCGGGGTCAGGCCATGCGATTTCGCCGTCTCCGACGACATGATCAGCAGCGCACCCGAGCCGTCGGAGATCTGCGAGGAGTTGCCGGCATGGATGACGCCATCCTCGGCGAACGCCGGCTTGAGCTTGCCGAGCGACTCC
Source organism: Gordonia rubripertincta (assembly GCF_038024875.1). Taxonomy (NCBI): domain Bacteria; kingdom Bacillati; phylum Actinomycetota; class Actinomycetes; order Mycobacteriales; family Gordoniaceae; genus Gordonia; species Gordonia rubripertincta. Next base: position 2,862,787 of record NZ_CP136136.1, on the reverse strand, counting down.
AGGGTGCCGCCGCGGCGGATGCCCTCGTCACCTTCGAGCACACCGGAGATCGGGGCGAGCTGGCCGTCGAACGCACCGCGGTCGACCGCGGCGGCCGCGAGTTCGTGTGAACGCAGCGAGTACTCGTCGAGACGGGTGCGGTCGAAGCCCCACTTGTTGGCGATGGTCTCCGCGCCGAGGCCCTGGCTGAACTTGTCGATGCCGTAGCGGTCGAGGACGGTGGCCGGCTGGTGCTCGCCGTTGGGGGCCGAGCTGCCCATCGCGACGCGGCTCATCGACTCGACGCCGCCGGCGATGACGACGTCCTGCTGGCCCGAGATGACCGCGGCGGCGGCCTGGCTGACGGCCTGTTGGCTCGAACCACACGCGCGGGTGACGGTGGTGCCGGGAACCGATTCCGGCCATCCGGCCGCGAGGATCGCGGTGCGGGCGATGTTGCCGGCCTGCTCCGACGACTGGCTGACACAGCCCCATACGACGTCGTCGACGGTCGCGGAATCGAGCCCGGTCCGCTCGACGAGAGCCTCGAGGACGTGGGCGGACAGGTCGGCCGGGTGGATTCCGGACAGGGCTCCGCGGCGGCGTCCGATCGGGGCGCGGACGGCGTCGACGATCACTGCATCGCGCATGAGGTCTCCTAAGAATGTCGGGCAGTGGATTGCGTTGTGGGTGGAACCGAGGACGTCCGTGAGCGGAAATCACCCGTCCTGTCGAGCCGACCACGAGCTGGCCTGGCGGACAAGTCGATTCCCGCTCACGGACGATGAGGTGCTGCCTATGGCCTAGGCGGTCAGGACCGCATTCGGGCGCAGACGCTTGCGGTCACGCACCGGGTTGGCGAAGACCAGCGTCAGCACGGCACACACCGAGGCGACCAGCCCGAGCATCTGGAACGCGGTGGCATAACCCTCGGCAGGCGTCGCCGCGGCATCGACGATGACACCGGTGGCGTACGGCGCGACGAGCCCGCCGATGGCCATGATCGCCAGGAACACACCGAGGGTGCCGGCGGTCTGACGCGGCGGGCAGATCTCCGCGACAGCTGCGTTGAACAGCGGGAACACCATGGCGGCGAACCCGTAGCCGACCGACAGGATCAGGACACACACGATCGGAGTGCTGATCGACGGCAGCAGGAACAGCAGGACACCGGAGATGAGGACGCCGACCGACGGGACGACGATGCGGAGCACCCGCGGGGACGCACCCTTGGTGATCATCCGGTCGCTGGTGACCGAGCTCAGCAGCATGAGGGCGAGACCGACGATCGACGGGAAGGCGAACATCGAACCGGACTGCAGCTGGCTGTATCCCAGGCCGTCCTCGAAGTACGACGGCAGCCAGGTCAGCACGACGGACACCAGTGCGTAGACACTCATCACCAGCAGGGCGCCGGTGATGAACGTCGGCGCGAGGAAGACCCTGATCCACGGGGTGGCCGGCTCGGCATCGGCCGGGGAGGCCTCGGCCTTCTCGGTGTCGTCGACTTTCTTGGTCCTGCCGCTCGCGATGTACGGGCCCGGTCGCCAGACCGAGAGCCACACGACGGCCCAGACCATACCGGCGGCGGCCAGCGCGAACAGCGCCCACCGCCAGCCGAAACCGACCGTGATCACGGTGAGGAGCGGGGCGATCGCGATCTTGGAGATCGACGCGGAACCGGCGAGGAGTGCACCGGGCAGCGCGCGGCGGGCCGGCGGGTGCCAGGCGTAGGCGGCCGTGTGCAGCAGTGCCGACGACGGCCCCTCGGCGAGGCCGAGGAACAGTCGGCTGATGAGGAGGACCGCAAAGCCCGCCACCGCGATCATCGGGAGCATCGCGGCCGCCCAGCACAGTCCGAGGAGGACCAGCGACCAGCGCAGCGTCATCCAGCGGTTGAGCAGGCCGGCGAAGAAGCCGCCGATGGTGAAGGTCAGGAAGAACAGGCTGCCCACGAGTCCGATCTGGGCGGCGGTGAGGCCGAGCTCGACGCGTAGGGGCTTGGCGATGATGCCGAGCACGGCCTTGTCTGCGTAGTTGATGACGTAGAGACTCACCAGCAGAGACGTCAGTCCCCATGCGGTGAGGCGGCGTTCGCCGAGGGGGCCGACGCCACCGCGCCGAGCGGCGAGCGTCTCGAAGTCGGAGGTGGTGGGAGCGTCGGCAGCGGCGGACGCCGAGGGCTTCCTGCCGGGGCCGGATCCAGAGGCGGTCGTGACCGTCATAGGGGTGTACCTCTTCCAGGGGGAATGGAATCGGGGGTCGGGGGACGATACGAATCCAGTGGGGTGGATCACATCTGCACCCGATTGAACGGGGCGCGTTCCCGTCGCCGCAACAGGCGCTCGATGAAGGCTCCGACTGTCGCTGCCTATGTGTCAGGGGTCACAACGCCGTGAACAGGCCGCATTGGTCAGCCCTATCGGAGGGTTAGGCGCGAACACTGTCCGATCCGCGTCCGGAGACGGTCGTGGATCATTGGCCCGCGCTATCGCACCCTTAGCGCATCGCGTCTACTTCCGGCGGACGCCGGACGGCATGCTTGGTTATGTTGCGTCCCACATCCGGCCGTCGGTGCGACCCGCACCGCCCATTCACGGGAGAGAACTCACCACCATGACCCGTCTCGCGCAGACCTTGGGCCTCACCGAGATCCAGACCGAGATCGTCGCCAACGTGCGATCTTTCGTCGACAAACAGATCATCCCGAATGCGCAGGAACTCGAGCATGCGGACGAATATCCGCAAGCCATCGTCGACGGCATGGGCGAGATGGGACTGTTCGGCCTAATGATCCCCGAGGAGTACGGCGGCCTCGGCGAATCGCTGCTCACCTACGCACTGTGCGTCGAGGAACTGGCCCGCGGCTGGATGAGCGTCTCGGGTGTCATCAACACCCACTTCATCGTCGCGTACATGCTGCGCCAGCACGGAACCGACGAGCAGAAGCAGCGTTTCCTGCCGCGGATGGCCACCGGCGAGGTCCGCGGCGCCTTCTCGATGTCCGAACCGGAACTCGGCTCCGACGTCGCCGCGATCAAGACGACCGCCAAGCGCGACGCCGACGGCGACTACGTCATCACCGGCCAGAAGATGTGGCTGACTAACGGCGGGTCGTCGACTCTGGTTGCGGCACTTGTCCGTACCGAGGAGGGTCAGGAACGCCCGCACAAGAACCTGACCACCTTCCTGGTGGAGAAGCCCGCCGGATTCGGCGAGGTCGTGCCGGGCGTGACCATTCCCCGCAAGCTGGACAAGATGGGCTACAAGGGAATCGACACCACCGAACTCATCTTCGACGGATACCGCGCGCCGGCCACCGACATCCTGGGCGGCGTGCCCGGCAAGGGTTTCGCGCACATGATGGACGGGGTCGAGGTCGGCCGCGTCAACGTGTCCGCGCGGGCGTGCGGAATCGCCCAGCGTGCCTTCGAACTCGGCGTGAAGTACGCCCAGCAGCGCTCGACCTTCGGCAAGCCCATCGCCGAACACCAGGCCATCGCGTTCTCGCTGGCCGAGATGGCGACCAAGGTCGAGGCCGCGCATCTGATGATGGTCAACGCCGCCCGGCTGAAGGATTCCGGCGAACGCAACGACGTCGCCGCCGGGATGGCGAAGTACCTGTGCAGCGAGTACTGCGCCGAGGTCACCCAGGCGTCGTTCCGCATCCACGGCGGCTACGGGTACTCCAAGGAATTCGAGATCGAACGTCTGATGCGCGACGCGCCGTTCCTGCTCATCGGCGAGGGCACCAGCGAGATCCAGAAGCAGATCATCTCCAAGGGACTCCTGCGCGAGTACCGCGAGCAGTAACCCAATCCTCTTCTTCACCAACACCTTAGGAACCACAATGCAGCGTCGCATCTTCACCGAGGACCACGAGGCCTTCCGCAAGACGATCCGGGATTTCATCGCCAAGGAGGTCACGCCCGTCTACCACGATTGGGAGAAGCAGGGGCATCCCCCGCGCGAGTTCTACAACCGGCTCGGCGATCTCGGCGTCCTGGGCATCGAGGCCCCCGAGGAGTTCGGCGGCGGTGGCGTCAGCGACTTCACCTACTCACTGGTGATCGCCGAGGAGACCTCCGCGGCCGGCGTCACCTTCGGCAGCTACTCGGTGCACTCGAACCTGATCCTCCCCTACCTGATGGAGTACGGGACCCAGGAGCAGAAGGAGCGCTGGATCCCCGGATTCTGTTCCGGCGACCTCATGTTCGCGATCGCGATGACTGAGCCCGGCACCGGCTCGGACCTCGCGAACATCGCCACCACCGCGAAGTTGTCCGAGGACGGCTCCCACTACGTGCTCGACGGCGCGAAGACCTTCATCACCGGCGGCGCCCTCGCCGACCGCATCCTCGTCGTCGCCCGTACCACCCCGTTCGATCCCGAGAACCGTCGCGCGGGCCTCTCGATCCTGGTGGTGGACACCAAGGCCGAGGGTTTCGCGGTGGGACGCAAGATCGAGAAGATCGGCCTCAAGGCGTCGGACACCGCGGAGCTGTCCTTCGACTCGGTCAAGGTGCCGGTCGAGGATCTCCTCGGCGAGGAGGGCGCCGGCTTCAAGTACCTGAGCCACAACCTCGCGCAGGAGCGTCTGACCATCGCGATCGGCGCGTCGGCCACCGCCGCCGCGGCCGTCCAGCACGCCATCGCCTACACCAAGGAACGTGACGTCTTCGGCAAGCCGGTCGCGGCGTTCCAGAACACCAAGTTCGTGCTCGCCGAGTGCTCGGCCGAGGTCGAGGCGATCCGCGCCATCGTCGACCGTGCTCTCGAGCTGCACAACGAGGGCGAACTGACCGTTCCCGACGCGGCGCGCGCCAAGCTGTTCGCGACCGAGACCGCGGGCAAGGTCATCGACAAGTGCCTGCAGCTGCACGGCGGCTACGGCTACGTCCTCGAGTACCCGATCGCCCGCCTCTACGCCGACACCCGCGTCACGCGCATCTACGGCGGCACCAGCGAGGTCATGAAGACGATCATCGCGAAGGATCTGGGGCTCTAGCGCACCCCGCTTTTCCAGAGTGCGTCCTGAGTGCTGTTTTCCAGCACTCAGGACGCACTCTGATTCTGACGTAGGGCGTACTTGACCTGCGCTGCAACGTAACCCGGCTGCTCCACCAGGTCTGCCCAGGTGAAGTTGAGGACGGTCCAGCCCGCGGCGATGAGTGTATTGCGGCGCTTTCGGTCACTCCGGAAGACTTCCGCATCGCGGTGGTACGCCATTCCGTCGATCTCGACAGCGACTTTCCCACTCTCGAAAGCGAAGTCGATGACATAGCCCGCCGCGGGATGGTTGGCGATCCAGCCGGTGATTCCGTGCTGCTCGAACGCGTCGACCGCCAGCCGCTCCGCCGCGGACCGGGCACCCGACCCGACGAGAACCAGCATTTTCGCCATCTCCGCGGCGCCCTTGCACTTACGACGACGCTGAAACGTCTCGACCAGCGCGTCGACAGTCACCTTCTCGCGCTGCAGCGCTCGGTCGAGGACGTCCATATTTCCCTCGACGGCGCCCTCTAGAACCGACAGTGGGAGCGCCGTCACGCGGAGCCCCTTTTGGTCGACGACGTCAGCGTCGTCGAGGGTTCGCCGGACGACCTTCCTGCCTTTGACCGTCGCCCGCTTCCAGCTCTTCGGACCGGTGACGGTGACAACGGCGGGCGGTTTGGTCACCACACCGTGCCACCACGCTGCTGCCATTCCGCTCAGTACCGCGTCGTGAGACACCGACAAAGTCGCGATCCGAATTCGTGTGCGGTTGGTGACCGGGTGATCCGCCAGGCGGTAGATACCGTGCGCCTCGCGCACCCATTCTCCAGACTTCACCCGACGCGCGATCGCGCCGTTGCTCAGACCGCGCTCGCGCGCGTCGCCGACGGTGACCACGCCGTCGTGCGCGAGGGCGAGGGTGCGGAGCGCGGTCGGAATCGTCATGCATTCTTGGACGCACCTGAGCCTTTGCTGGTTCCGGCCGTAACGATGCTCCCGCCGAGCGCGAAATGAGTGCCGAGAGGCAGCACCGATGACGCACTCTGCGTACGGACGTGATCTGCTTGCCTTAATATTCGCTGAGCGAATTCAGTGGGTCGGGACGTGGGAAAGTGCGGGAACAGTTGGTGCGGGAGTCTAAACGCGGGGTACGCGTCCTGGCGGCGGTCTTGATCACCGCATTCGTGACGGCCCTGGTGGCCGCGACCGCATCCCCCGCGCAGGCGGCGCCCGCCCGCTACACCGGCGGCCCGTACATCGCGATGGGCGACTCGCGCGCGTCGGGCGGGTTCTTCACGCCGACGCCGGGCTACTTCGACGGCTGCAAACGGTCGGCCCTCAACTATCCGAAGTACGTGGCGGCGATGACGCTGCCGAGACGCTTCGTCGACATCTCGTGTGCCGGGGCGCAGTCGGCGCACCTGTATCGCGCCGTGCAGCACACCCCGCGTGGCGCGAAGACGGTGCAGCTGAACCTGGTCCCCCGCGACGCCCAGCTCATCACCGTCAGCATCGGCGGCAACGACATGCAGTGGGCCGCGATCCTCTCGCAGTGCAAGATCAGCCAGCCGCTCACCGACCGACGCTGCCGGAGCAATCCGCGGCTCGAGAACGAGGTCCGGTGGCGCGTGCAGCGCATGGAGGAACGCGTCACCCCGGCACTGCGGGCAATCCGCAAGAAGGCACCCCGCGCGCAGATCATCGTCGTCGGCCTGGGCGGGTTCATCGGCAACAGCGGGTGCTGGCCGCTGATCCCGCTCAGCGATCCCGACGCCCGCTGGATGCGGCAGGTCTTCTACCGCGCCAACGACGCCCTGCTGCGGGCGACGACCAAGGTCGAGGGCCGTTTCGTCGACGCCAATCGCGGGTCCCTCGGCCACGATCCGTGCAATCTGATCACTCCCTGGTACGAGAGCGCGCTGTCGAACCGGATCGCGATGCCGTATCACGTCAACCAGGCGGGAGCATTCGCGATCGCCATGATGATCAACGGCGCGATCCGCCGGTAGCTCGCACATGACCGGTCACTAACCTGGTCGGCGTGGCTCATCTTCTCGGCGCGGAAACCCTAGGTCTGGAATACCCGACGACCAAGGTCTTCGACTCGGTCTCCCTCGGCGTCAACGAGGGCGACCGGATCGGCATCGTCGGGCGCAACGGCGACGGCAAGTCGAGCCTGCTGGCGATGCTCGCCGGGCGCAAGCAACCCGATTCGGGACGCGTCACCGTCCGCGGCGGGGTGCGGGTCGGCGTCCTGGACCAGGTCGACCGCTTCGACGACGACGAGACCGTCGGGCACGCCGTCGTCGGCGACCGTCCCGAACACGAATGGGCGGGCGACGCCAAGGTCCGCGACGTGATCGGCGGACTACTCGGCGACGTCGACTGGAATGCGACGACCGGGTCCCTGTCCGGCGGTCAGCGCCGGCGCGTCTCGCTCGCCCGGCTCCTGGCGGGCGACCACGATGTCCTCGCGCTCGACGAGCCCACCAACCACCTCGATGTCGAGGCCATCACCTGGCTGGCCGATCACCTCAAACGCCGCTGGCCCGCCAACGCCGGCGGCCTGCTGGTCGTCACCCACGACCGCTGGTTCCTCGACGAGGTGTGCACGGTCACCTGGGAGGTTCACGACCGGATCGTCGAACCCTTCGAGGGCGGTTACGCCGCCTACATCCTGCAGCGCGTCGAGCGTGACCGGCAGGCCGCGACCATCGAGGCACGCCGCCAGAACCTGGCGCGGAAGGAACTCGCCTGGCTGCGTCGCGGCGCACCGGCCCGTACCTCCAAGCCGAAGTTCCGTGTCGACGCGGCCAACGCCCTCATCGCCGACGTCCCGCCCGTCCGCGACAAGGTCGCTCTCCAGTCGCTGGCCACCGCCCGCCTCGGCAAAGACGTCGTCGACCTCATCGACGTGTCGGTCTCCTACGGCGACCGCAACGTCCTCGACGGAGTCGAATGGCGCCTCGCCCCGGGTGAACGGACCGGCATCCTCGGGGTGAACGGCGCAGGCAAGTCGACGCTGCTCGGGCTCATCGCGGGCACGGTCGAGGCGACCGGCGGAAAGGTCAAGCGCGGCAAGACCGTCAAGGTCGCCACTCTCACCCAGCGGCTCGACGACCTGAACCGCTTCCTCGACGACCCGGTCCGGAAGGTGATCGCCGACCTCCAGACCACCTACACCTTCGGCTCCGGCTCGAAGGCGCAGGAGCTCTCCCCCTCACAGCTGCTCGAACGCCTCGGCTTCGACAGTGCCCAGCTGTCCACCCCGGTCAAGGACCTGTCCGGCGGCCAGAAGCGTCGTCTGCAGCTGCTGCTCATCCTGCTCGACGCCCCGAACGTGCTGATCCTCGACGAGCCGACCAACGACCTCGACACCGACATGCTGGCTGCCCTCGAGGATCTCCTGGACTCCTGGCCGGGCACCCTCATCGTCGTCTCGCACGACCGGTACTTCCTCGAGCGTGTCACCGACCAGCAGTTCGCCGTGATGAACGGCAAGCTGCGTCATCTCCCCAACGGCGTCGACGAGTTCTTGAAACTCCGTGCGGCTCAACAGAAGGAATCGGCTTCCGCGCCGGCGTCGGGGTCCGGCGGGTCGTCGAGCGAATCCGCCTCTGCGCTCAGCGGCGCGGAACTGCGGGCGGCGAACAAGGAGCTGGCGTCACTGGAACGTCGAATCGACAAGTTGCACAGCAAGATCGACGAGGCCCGCACCGCACTCGCCGACCACGACCAGTCCGACTACCAGGGCCTTTCCGCCGAGACCGAACGCATCCGGGAGATGGAATCCGAACTCGCCGAGATCGAGGAACGCTGGATGGAGCTCGGCGAAGCCATCGAGTGACCCGCCGTGTCGGAGCCCCTACCGTCCGAAGGCTTCCCGGATGGCGGTCATGACGTCGGGCAGTGACCCGTCGACGACGCTGCTGTGGTCGGCGCGGGCGTAGGTCTTCAGGTCGACGGTCGTGCCGTCCCGCTCCATCGACGACCGCAGCGAACGGCTCAGCGGGTACGGCAGGATCGGGTCGAGCATGCCGTGGGCGATGGTGACCTTCGCCGGGTAGCCGGCGGTGGGGACCTCGGCGTAGGCCTGCAGCGCGTCGCGGAACTTCTGGTCCTTCGTGAACGACGACGCGACAAGCGATCCCGGCGACACCGACCGCAGCGCGGCGACGACGTCGCCGTTGCAGCGGGCGCGGGACCGGTCCAGGAACCGCTTGCCGCTGTCGGTGAGGAAGTCCCCGATCTTCAGATCCGGCTGCGAATGGTCGAGGCCCGCGAGGGTGTAGAGGAACGGGGCGCTCAGCACGTTCAGGGCGCCGAGCCCGGGAATCCGGGGTCCGAAGAGACCGAACAGGTTCTCCAGGGACGAGACCGGGGCGATCGCGACCGCACCCTTGACCGGGAGTTCGGGGGCATACGCCGGTTGCCGGTGCGCCGCATGCAGAGCCGCGTGACCGCCCTGGGAATGTCCGACGGACACCCAGGAGCTGCCGAGCGCAGCGTCGACCGAGCGTGCCGCACGGATCATGTCGATGACCGAGTACGCCGCGGCGGCACCGCCGAGATAGTCGGTCTCCCCGGCCGATCCGAGTCCGGCGTAGTCGGTGGCGGTCACCGCGTAACCGGCGTCGAGCGCGGCTCGGACGGGTGCCTCGACCCCGTCCCCCAGCCGATGCTTCGTCGGTGCGCACTCGTCGGCGATACCGACGGTGCCGTGCGCCCAGGAGACCACCGGCCAGCCCCCGGCCGGCGGTGTGCCGCGCGGGACCCAGTAGATGCCGGTCGCCATCGCCGGACGGCCACGCTGATCCCGCGTCGCGTAGGTCAGACGGGTGCCGGCTGCCGCGGCCGACGGGAGCTGGTCGTCGGGGACGTCGGTGGTGGTGAAGACGAATCCGTTGTCGGGGGCCGCTGCCGACGACGGCGGCGTCGAGGCGAGCGACCCGACGCCGACGAGCACGGCGACGACGAACGTCACCACGGCGGTCAGGAGTCTGCGGAGCACCCGCACAACTGTAATGACTGCCGCGAGAACACCAGGTCAGGGAGCTGCGCCGGTCTCAGTCCGTGCCCAGGACGCGGGTTGCCGGTGCGGGGCCGCTCGCGGTGCGGACCGCGCGGGCGACACCCGCACCCGACAGCTCGGCGGCCACGTTCACCGCGGATTGCTCATCCGCGCAAAGAAACGCACACGTGGGGCCCGATCCCGAGACGATCCCGTTGAGGGCTCCCGCATCGACCCCGGCCCGCAATGTACGACGCAGTGTCGGCTGCAGGCTCAGCGCGGCCGGCTGGAGGTCGTTGTGCAGCAACGGTGCCACCGCGCGGGGGTCACCGGAGGCGAGCGCCTGCATCAGGTCGTCGGGGGAACGCAGCAAGTCGCCTTCCTCGTCGACGTCGCCGGACCTGCTGTCGCGCAACCGGTCCAGCTCCTTGTAGACCGCGGGCGTCGACAGTCCCTCACGCGCAAGGGCGAGCACCCAGTGGAACTCGCCCCGGGAGAGCACCTGCATCAACTGCTCACCGCGGCCGGTGCCCAGCGCCGTGTTGCCGTGCAGGGCGAACGGGACGTCACTCCCGAGATCGGCGGCGATCTCGGCGAGTTCGTCACGGGAGATGTCGAGCTTCCACAGATGCGCGAGCGCCACGAGCGCCCCGGCCGCGTCCGCGCTGCCGCCGGCCATACCCCCGGCGACCGGGATCGTCTTCTCGATGTCGATCGCGACGTGCCCCGCACGGTCCGCCCACCCGGCCAGGGCCTGCACCGCACGGGCCGCGAGGTTGGTGGCGTCGGCCGGTACCGAACCGGCGCCCTCACCACGCACTGTCACGGACAGTTCGTGGGCACGCGCGACCCGGATGTCGTCGTGCAACGACAGCGCTTGGAACACGGTGACCAGGTCGTGGTACCCGTCATCCCGGCGCGGGCCCACACCGAGGTGGAGGTTCACCTTCGACGGGGCGCGCGCGGTGACCGAGTCGGTTACCACCGACAGCGACGTTCGCGACACAGTGAGTCAGACTAGTCGGGCCGCCACGGATACGCGCTCGGGGCTGCTCCCCTGCGCCCTCAGGGATGCCACCCGCGTTGCGCGAGTTCACCGACGTGGTCGACGACCAGGACGGCTCCGGCATCGCGGAGTTCGGCCTCGGCGAATCCACCGGACCGGACCGCGACGCATTCGGCGGGGAGCCGGTGTGCGGAGGCGACATCCCACACCGTGTCCCCGACGACGATCGCTCGTCCGCCGCCGGCCTCCTTCAGGGCGACCTCGAGGATGTCGGGTGCGGGCTTCGAATCGTCCGCGTCGTCCGACGACGTGACCGCCGCCAGATCGATGCGCTCGAATCCCATCACTTCCAGTGCGGCATCGGTGAATTCGGCCTTGCCCGACGATGCGAGCGCCACCCGATAGCCGGCGTCGAGCAGACCCCGCACGAAGTCGACGGCACCGGGCAGCGGGCGCACGTCGGGTACCAGCTTCCGATAAAGCCGCTCCCAGTCGTCGCGGAGCGTGTCGCCGAGCGACTCCTCGACCTCGTCGCCGCAGATCTCGCCGACGAGCCGGTCGCCACCCATTCCGATGGCGCGGTGAACCTGCCACCACTGCGGGGTGAGGTCGTGCGCGGTGAAGGCCTGCATCCAGGCGAGCGCGTGGAGGTAGGTCGAGTCGATCAGCGTCCCGTCGACGTCGAGCAACACGGTGTCGACGGAACCGCTCTCGTTGGCCTTGGTCATCTGCACCAGCTTTCCGGGTCGGGGGCACCTGCGAGCCGTCCGTTTACCCGAACGGCTCGCTGGCTACACCGGTGCGACCGATCTCGACGAGAGACCCGCAGAGGAGATCTGATGACAACCCGATTCGGGTACACCCTGATGACCGAGCAGGCCGGCCCCAAGGACCTCGTCCGCTTTGCCATCGGCGCCGAGGGCGCCGGTTTCGATTTCGAGGTGTCCAGCGACCACTACTTCCCGTGGCTGTCCTCGCAGGGGCACGCCCCGTACGCGTGGTCGGTCCTGGGCGCGGTGGCCCACGCGACCGAACGCGTCGAGCTGATGACCTACGTGACCTGCCCGACGATCCGCTACCACCCGGCCATCATCGCGCAGAAGGCCGCGACCCTGCAGATCCTCGCCGACGGCCGCTTCACCCTCGGGCTGGGTTCGGGCGAGAACCTCAACGAGCACGTCGTCGGTGCGGGCTGGCCCGCGGTCACCGACCGCCAGGACATGCTCGCCGAGGCCATCGAGATCATCCGCAAACTGCACACCGGCGACCTCGTCGACTTCCGTGGTGAGTTCTTCCAGGTCGATGCCGCGCGCATCTGGGATCTCCCCGAGCAGCCCGTGCCGATCGGCGTCGCGGTGGCCGGCGACGCCGGGATCGAGACCTTCGGTCCGCTGGCCGACCATCTGATCGCGGTCGAACCGAACGCCGACCTGGTCTCCTCCTGGAACGCGCAGGCGGCCACGGGGACGATCGACGGCAAGAGCACGCGTGCCATCGGGCAGATCCCGATCAGCTGGGGCCCGGACCGCGATGCCGCCGTCGAACGGGCCCATGACCAGTTCCGGTGGTTCGCCGGCGGCTGGGATGTCAACGCCGACCTCCGCACCACCGCGGGCTTCGCGGCCGCGACCCAGTACGTCACCCCCGACGACGTGGCCGCCAACATCCCGTGCGGTCCCGACCTCGATCAGATCGTCGACGCCGTGAAGCCGTTCTGGGAGGCCGGGTTCACCGACGTCGCACTCGTGCAGATCGGTGGCGAGACGCAGGACGATTTCCTGCGGGACGCCGCCCCGGAACTGCTGGAGAAGCTGCGCGCGGCGTCGAGCTGAGAACTGCGCGCCGAGAGCTCAAGCGCTCCTCGCACCTCAGGCGGCGGGGTGGGACCGGATTCCCTACCGACGAACCTCATCTCGACCGACAGACGTCGATCGAAGTCTGTCGGTCGGGGTCGAAGTCGACCGGAGCGATCCGTCAGACGGTGCGGGCCAGGCGCACGAAGTCGTCGACGCCGAGTTTCTCACCGCGGATGCCGGGATCGATGTCGGCGGCGCGCAACCGGCGCTCGGCCTCCGCCGGGGAGCCCGCCCAGCCGGCCAGTGCCGACCGCATCGTCTTGCGGCGCTGCGCGAATGCCGCGTCGATCACGGCGAACACCGTCTGCCGGAACACCGGGTCGATCGGATAGTCGTCGGTGCGCTCGATGCGCACGAGTCCGGACTCGACCTTGGGTTCGGGCCAGAACACGTTGCGCCCCACCGCGCCTGCGCGAGTCACACGGCCGTGGTAGCGGGCCTTCACACTCGGTACTCCGTAGGTGCGGCTGCCGGGCGGTGCGGCGAGCCGGTCGGCCACTTCCGCCTGGACCATCACCAGGGCGGTCGTGATCTCAGGGAACAGTCCGAGCAGGTGCAGCAGCACCGGGACCGAGACGTTGTACGGGAGGTTGGCGACGAGAGCCGTCGGCACGACGGGCAGGTCGTCGCGGGTCACCTGCAGGGCGTCGGCGAGCACGACGTCGAAGTCGGCGCTCTGCGCCGGTGCGTACTCAGCGACGGTCTGCGGAATCCGTTGCGCCAGAATCGGATCGATCTCGATCGCGACGACCCGGCCGGCCGTGCCGAGAAGGGCGAGGGTCAGCGACCCGAGTCCGGGGCCGACCTCGAGGACGACGTCCTGGGAACCGACGCCGGAGGCCGTGACGATCCGGCGCACGGTGTTCGCGTCATGGACGAAGTTCTGACCCAGTGTCTTGGTCGGCCGGACACCGACCTCGGCGGCGAGCTCGCGGATCTGCGCGGGTCCGAGCAGTCGCGGTGCGTCGCCTGGCGTGTCGTCGTTCAGCGCAGGCCCAACTTGGACGTGCACGACGGCCATGCGCCCCAGCCCTGCGCGGCCTGGGTCTTCTTGGCGATCGCGATCTGCTCTTCGCGGGTGGCGAGGTCGGCGCGCGGTGCGTACTCGAGGCCGCCCCAGCGCTCCCAGGTGTTCTGGTCGAACTGGACGCCGCCGTAGAACCCGTTGCCGGTGTTGATGGCCCAGTTGCCGGTGGCCTCGCACTGCGCGAGGGCGTCCCAGACGGAGCCCGGCGGGACGAACGGTGCTCCCGGCTTGGTGCCGATGCGGACGGTGGCGGCGACGGGCTCGCTGAGCACCTCGCTCGTCAACTTGTCGCGCTTCACGACTCGTCCGTTCACCTTGGTGACCTTATACGTCACCCGCGCCTCACCGGGGGTGCCCTTCTTCTCGACGACCTTGCGGTCGCGGACGAGGGTGGGATCTTCTTTCTTGATCTCCGGCGGGGCGACCGGCTCGGTGACGGTGACGTCCTCGGTCTTGATGCGCGTGACGATGATCTTCAGGTCCGGGGTGACCTCGGTGTCGGCGGCCGGGACGACCTTGTCCTCGGCGCCGAGTGGCGTACCGAGTGCCTCCAGGAGGTCCTTGACGGTGTGGGCGGCGACCACCGGACGCTTCTTGGCCGGGCCGTCGACCAGTTGCACCGGCTTGGGGAGCGCGACGTCGATCTTGCCGCCGTCGACGGGCAGCTCCTCGGTGCCGAAGTCGGCTTCCTCGGCGGCGTGCTCCAGGCCCCGCTCCTCTAGCAGCTGGTCCACGGTGGACGCGTTGGTGATGATGGTCTCGCGCTTGCCCTCGATGTCGAGAGTGAGCTTCTTCAGACGGTTGACCTTGATGGTCTGGCCCTCGCCGAAACCGGAGTCGAGCGACGGGTTGACCTTGTCACCGTCGGCCGGGGCGAGACCCTCGGACTCGAGCAGGCTCTCCACCGACATCGCCATCGTGGAGACCTGACGGGTCTGCCCGTCGACGTCGATGGTGACGGTCTTGTGCATCGCGACGCCCATGACACCACCGGCGGCAACGGTCGCGCAGACGGCTCCCACCGCCAGGCGGGCACGCAGGGAATCGGTCCCGTTGATCTTGGAGAAGACCGACGTGGGCGAGACTGAGGGAGGCAGAGAAGGCAAGGCACAACAATCTGGTCGGGAACAAGGCGCCGCCGCGACCGGAAGACCATCCGAGCTGTTCGGGATGCGTGAGCATCGCAAGCGTGAACCGCTGAGAGCCGGATGTATCGCTCTGGCCGAGCGGGATCACAGTACGATAACGAACCGGCCAGATTATGGCAAAGGGATGTTGTAGGCGCGCCGCGCATTGATGCCTAACAGACGGGCCATCCCCTCTTCGGACACCCCTCTGACCTCGGCGATCGCCCGCGCCGTGTAGGGGAGGCAGTACGACTGATTCGGCTGGCCACGGTAGGGATGCGGCGTCAGGAACGGCGCGTCGGTCTCGACCAGGATCTGTTCGTCGGGCACCAATTCGGCCGCGACGCGCAGCTCGTCGGCATTGGCGAAGCTCACAGTCCCGGCAAAACTCAAGATGTACCCGCGGTCGACGCATTCTCGGGCAACGTTCCGGTCACCGGAGAAGCAATGCATGATCACGGTCTCGGGAGCACCTTCGGCGGCCAGGATGTCCAGCAGATCCCGGTCGGCCTCCCGGTTGTGGATCATCAGCGGCTTGCCGACCCGCTTCGCGAGATCGATGTGCCATCGGAACGTCTCGTGCTGGACCTCCGGCGACGCGCAGTCGTCGGACTTACCCGGCCAGTAGTAGTCCAGTCCCGTCTCACCCACCGCGACGACCCGCGGATGACGGACCATCTGCTCGAGTTCGGCGGCGGTCTCGTCGTTCAGGTCGCCCGCATGCATCGGATGCAGTGCGACGGCCGCATAGACCCGGTCGTCCCACTCCGCCGCGGCGACCGCCCAGCGGGCGTCGACCATGTCGTCGGCAACCGTCACCACCTGGTCGACGCCGACCGCCTGCGCGTGGTCGAGGATGGCGCGGACCGACTCGGCATCCCGCCCGCCGCACGCCGCGAGGTGGGTGTGGGCGTCGACGAGGCCCGGCAACGGCGTCGGGTCCGGCGGCGGCTCACGCCGGCGGCGCTTCTTGGCCGCCTTGTTGCTCAGGGTCTCGGCAGGAGCGTCGGCGGTGGCTCCGGTCGGGGGTCCGGCTGCGGCGTCGCTGGCGTCGCTCATGCCAATCACCTTGGCACAGACCGCAGACGTCTCGTGCCGGACTACAGCGCGACTGTGCCCTCGATCACGGTCGCGGTGTCGCCACCGGCCCAGATGTTCTCACCGTCGTCGTGGACGTGGACGCGACCGGCACGACCGATGGCCGCACCCTGGGCGGCGACATAACTCTCCGGCGCCTGCCCGGTTGATCGGAGCCAGGTCGCGATCCCCGCGTTGAGGCTGCCGGTGACCGGGTCCTCGGGAACGCCGATGCCCGGGACGAAAGCGCGGACCTCGGCGAAGACGTCGCCCGACGAGTAGAGACCGAGCAGGCCGACCTCGTGACGGCCGAGGGCGGGGATGTCGGGGCGGACCTCGAGCACCCGCTCCCCCGATCCCAGCTGGATCACCATCCACTCGGGACCGTTGTCGACCCATTCCGCCGCGAGCACCTCACCGGGATCGACGCCGAGCGCCGCCACGACCTCGTCGACGGTGTCGGCATCGACCGGCCCCGACCGGCGCAGCGGCGGCGCCGCGAAGGCCAGCCGTGGGCCCGATCGGCGGATACGGACGAGTCCGACGCCGCATTCCTGCACGACGTCCTCACCCTTCGGCCGTCCACCCGAGGTCAGCCAGGCATGCGCGGACCCCAGGGTCGGGTGGCCGGCGAACGGCAGCTCCCCGCCCGGCGTGAAAATCCGCAGTTTGTAGTCGGCGGCCGGATCGGTCGGCGGCAGCACGAAGGTGGTCTCCGAGAGGTTGGTCCAGCGCGCGAAGGCCGCCATCCGGTCCTCCGCGATGGGAGCACCGGGGCCACCGCCATCGACGACCACCGCCACGGGATTGCCCTCGGTGCCGGTGGACGAGAACACATCGACCTGAGCGAAACGACGAGTCATGTCGTCATCGTCTCATCGGGGTTCACGCACAAGCCACGGGATTTCCGGCGAAGTGGACCGGCCAGTAGGGTCCCGCGCCGGTTAAGGTCGATTGACCGACGCGAACGGACGGAACAATCGATGCCCCCGGGACCACTACACAGGACACAGCTGGCCGTCGAGGTGGCCGACTACCTGCGCACCCGCATCATGACCGGTGTCCTGCGGCCGGGAGACTTCGTCCGGCTCGACGAGACCGCATCGGTACTCGGGTGCAGCGTCACCCCGGTCCGCGAGGCGCTCGCGACCCTCCGCGGCGAGGGACTCGTCAAGCAGTCCCTGCACCGCGGCTTCATCGTCGAGACGCTCACCCGCGGCGACATCGTCGACATCTTCTGGATGCAGGCCGAACTCTCCGCACGCCTCGCGAGTCATGCCGCCCAGAACCCGCATCTGAACGAACATCTGGGCGAACTGGCTGCGCTCGTCGACGACCTCGAGACTGCCGTCGACTCCGGGCGAGCCGACCAGGTGCTGTCCGCGGAGTTCGCCTTCCACCGCAAGGTGCACCTGATGGCCGAGAGCAAGAAACTCGCCTGGTTCCAGTACTCGGCCAGCAAATACAATCCGCTGCAGCTGTATTCGAGCGACACGGAGTGGGGCCTGTCCGCCGCGGCCAGCCACCGGCGACTCATCGAACTGCTGCGCGAGGGCGATACCGCCGGCATCAAGGCCGAGATCGTCGCCGCCTTCGAGGACGCACGCGACCGCCTGATCGCACAGCTGGAATCCATCGGTTTCTGGGACGGCGGCCGTTCACCGGCGCCCGGCGCCCAGTCGGTCAGCTCCGCCTGACGCGCGCTATCGCGCTTATCGCGCCTTACCCGACTCAGGCGGGTAGCGTTGCGAATCGTGTTGGGATTGCCAGAAGTGATCACTGTCGCGCTCTTCGATCTCGACGGGGTCCTCACCGAGACCGCGGTACTCCACCGCAAGGCTTGGAAGAAGACGTTCGACGCCTTCCTCGCCGATCGCGCGGGCGGCGTGGACGCGCCCGGCTTCGTGGAGTTCACCGACCAGGACTACCTCGACTATGTCGACGGGCGTCCCCGTGAGGACGGGGTACGGGCCTTCCTGGCGTCGCGTGGGATCACCGACGTCGACCCCGCGACCGTGGCCGCGATCGGGAACGGCAAGAACGACATGTTTCTCGTCAGCCTCGCCGAAGACGGGGGTCATGCCTACCCCGGTTCGGTGCGGTACCTCAACGCGGCACGCGATGCCGGTCTGCGCATCGCGGTCGTGACGTCGTCGAAGAATGGAGGACCAGTGCTCGAAGCTGCCGACCTGTCGGGATTCGTCGAGGTCCGCGTCGACGGTCTCGAGATCGCCGCGCGTGGCCTCAACGGCAAACCCGCTCCCGACTCCTATCTCCTGGGAGCCGAACTGATGGGCGTCGAACCCGCTGCGGCCGCGGTCTTCGAGGACGCCATCTCCGGCGTACAGGCCGGTAGCGCAGGCAAATTCGGCTACGTCGTGGGCATAGATCGTGTCGGCGGGGGGCAGGCCGAGGCGATGCGCGCCGCCGGCGCCGACATCGTCGTCAACGATCTCGACGAATTGCTGCCCGCATGAGCGCGGACAAGCCACACGGGTTCGAGATCCACCCGTGGCAGCTCAAGTGGAGCGGCGGAGTCGACCTCGACATGCTCGGCCGCACCGAGACGTTGTTCGCGTTGTCCAACGGGCACATCGGTTTACGCGGCACCTTCGAGGAGGGCGAACCGGTCGATCATCCGGGCACCTACCTCAACGGCTTCTACGAGTTGCGCGGTCTCCCCTACGCGGAGAGCGGTTACGGCTACCCGGAATCGGGCCAGACGGTCGTGAACGTGACCGACGGCAAGATCATCCGACTGCTCGTCGAGGACGAGCCGATGGACCTTCGGTACGGCCGTACCGAAGAACACGAACGGACGCTCGACTTCCGAACCGGCACACTGCGTCGCCACACCCTCTGGACGTCCCCCACCGGGCGCACCGTGCGCATCAAGTCCGAACGTCTCGTCTCGTTCACCAAACGCACCATCGCAGCCATCCGCTACGAGGTGGAACCCGTCGACGAGGACATGAAACTCGTCCTGCAGTCCGACCTCCTGGCCAACGAGCCGGTCCCGGCGCCCGGCAACGACCCGCGTCTCGCCGCCGCACTCGACGCCCCGCTGGTGTCGGACCTCGCGACCTGCCGCAACTACTGGGGCATGCTGGTCCACCACACCAAGCAGTCCGGTCTGCACATCGCCGCCGGCATGGATCACGAGATCTACTTCCCGGACAAGGCCGACACCTTCATCCGCGCCGACGGCGACCTCGCCCGCCTCACCATCGCCGCGAACGTGCCGAAGGGCAAGAGCCTGACCCTCACCAAGTACATGGGTTACGGCTGGTCGGCCCGACGCTCGGTCCCGGCGCTACGCGCACAGGTCGACGCGGCGCTGGCCATGGCGATGGAGACCGGCTGGGACTCGCTTAAGGCCGATCAGGTCCGCTACCTCGAGGATTTCTGGCGCGACGCCGACATCGAGCTCGACGGCGATCCCGAACTCCAGCAGGCGGTTCGGTTCGCGCTGTTCCATGTCCTGCAGGCCGGCGCCCGCGGGCAGTCACGCGCGATCCCGGCCAAGGGACTCACCGGTCCCGGTTACGACGGCCACACCTTCTGGGACACCGAGAGTTTCATCCTGCCGATGCTCACCTACACGGTGCCCGCCGCGGCCGGCGAGGAACTCCGCTGGCGTCACGCCACCATGGACAAGGCGAAGGCCCGCGCCGCCGAACTCGGCCAGCGCGGCGCGATGTTCCCGTGGCGGTCGATCAACGGCGACGAGTGTTCGGGCTACTGGCCCGCGGGCACGGCCGGTGTGCACGTGTCCGCCGACATCGCCAACGCCACCGCCCGCTACCTGCGCGCCACCGACGACGAACAGTTCGAAACCGAGTGCGGCGTCGAACTTCTCGTGGAGACCGCCCGGTTGTTCGCGGGTCTCGGCCATCACGACGTCAACGGCAAGTTCCGGATCGACGGCGTGACCGGGCCCGACGAGTACACGGCGGTGGTCAACAACAACGTCTTCACCAACCTCGCAGCGCAGCAGAACCTGCGCGACGCGGTGGCGGCGGTCCACCGCCGCCCCGACCTCGCCGAACAGTTCGGGGTGACGACAGCCGAAGCGGCACACTGGGAATCGTGCGCGGACGACATGTCTATCCCCTATGACGAGGCACTGGGGGTGCATCAGCAGTGCGAGTCCTTCACGCTGCTCGGCGCTTGGGATTTCGAGTCCTCGGTCGGTCGCTACCCGTTGCTGTTGAACTATCCGTACTACGACCTCTACCGCAAACAGGTCGTCAAGCAGGCCGACCTGGTCTATGCGACCTACCTGTTCGGCGATTCGTTCACCGCCGAACAGAAGCTCCGCAACTTCGACTACTACTATCCGATCACCGTGCGCGACTCGTCGCTGTCGGCGTGCTGTGAGGCGGTCACCGCGGCCGAGGTCGGCTACCTCGACCTCGCCTACGACCTCCTTGCCGAGTCGGTGTTCACCGATCTTCACGACCTGCACAACAACGTCAACAGCGGCCTGCACATCGCCGCGCTCGCCGGCGCGTGGACCGACTGTGTCGCCGGTTTCGGCGGCATGCGCGACTTCGGCGGGCAGATCACCTTCGCGCCGCGGTTGCCGAGCCGGTTGACGTACATGTCGTTCCGCATGATCGTGCGGGAGTCGAAGTTCGTGGTCGCGGTGGACAAGGAACACGCCACCTACCGTTTGCTGTCCGGACCGCCGATCGACCTCTCGCACCACGGCGAGAAGTTCACCCTCACGTCGGCACCGGTGAGCATGAAGATCCCCGACCTCGAGTATCGGGAACCGCCCAAGGCGCCTCCCGGTTGCGAGCCCTACCGTCGCGAGATCTGAGCAGACCTCGACACCTCGTCATCACACTTCTTGACCTTCACACTGTGACAGGGTCTGTAGTGGGTGCGAGGAGGTGTTGACGATGACCCAGACGATCACGGCCGCACTGCACGCACCCGACCCGTCGACGCGTCTGCGTGCGGCGCTGGCGGCGGGCACCCAGCCGGACCCGCTTCTGACCGGCGATCTGGTCGCGCGCTGCGGCGTCGAAGAAGACTTCTTCGTCCGGGACATGCTGACATGGGCGCTGACCAGGCTTCCTGCGGAGGTGACCGTGCCGCGGCTCGTCGGCGAGCTGGTCTCGGACCTGCCGCAGGCCCGCAGCCAGGCGCTGCACACGCTGTCGAAGGTCGGCGACCGGTCCGCGTGGCCGGCCGTCACCACAGCTCTGCTGCACGACGCCGATCCCGAGGTCGCCCGGACCGCATGGCGCGCCGCGGTGGCCCTCGTCCCATCGGGCGAGGAGCCGGCACTCGCGGGCGAACTGGCCCGGGAACTCGGGCGAGGCCCGATCGACGTGCAGCGCAGCCTGAGTCGGGCGCTGGCCGCCCTGGGTGAGGCGTCCCTCGACGCGCTCGCCACGGCTCGTCGCCATCGGGAGCCCAGGGTCCGTGCGCATGCCGAGGCCACCGCGCGACTTCTCGACGACCCGGACAGCGACTTCGCCTCCGCGCTCGAGCACGCCACGCGGATGACGAACACCTGTGCGTCCGTGGAGGATTCGAGTCCGCCGTGCTGATCGGCGAGGTGGCGCGGCGTTCGGGTGTCAGCACCCGGATGCTGCGTCACTACGACGCCCTCGGCCTCGTCCGGCCGACCGGCCGCACGACGGGCGGTTACCGCGAGTACTCCGACGCCGACATCGAACGTCTGCTGCACGTGGAAAGCCTGCGGTCGCTGGGGTTGTCGCTGCGCGACGTCGGCCGCGCCCTCGACGATCCGTCCTTTGCGCCGGACGCGTTGATGGAGAAGCTGATCCAGGACACCAGGGATCGGATGGCCGCCGACGCCCGGTTGCTGAATCGACTGCAACAGATCCGGGTGACCGGCGCCGACGACTGGCCGGCTGTGCTCGACGTGGTCGGCCTGCTCCGTGCGGTGCACTCCGAACACCCCGCCCACCGCCAGCGCGCGGCGCTGCGGGCAGGCGAGGCCGGATTGTCCGCCGAGGCGCTGACCGACGCCCTGCTCGCCGAATCCGACGAGAACGTCGCCGGCGCGCTCCGCTGGGCGCTGGCGCAGACTCCGGGAGCGCTCGACCAGCTCGCCGCCCGGCTCACCGATGGCGACGCGACGGTGCGGCGACGCGTGACCACCGCACTCACCGCGATCGACGACGCCCGGGCCACCGCGGTGCTCGAGGCGTCGTTGACCGACCCCGACCCCGCGGTCCGGCGAACGGTAGCCCTCACCCTCGGCCGTCGCGGCGTCGACACCGCGGTGGACGTCCTCGTCGAACTCGTCGCCGCCGGGGACCGCGATGTCGAGGCCGCCGAGATCCTGGCGGCGCAGGACGACAACGGCGGGATCGTCGCCCGGCTCGTGGACCGCCTCGGCGCCGATCCGGACCCGTCGGTGCGGCTGCGCCTGGTCCAGGCACTGGCGGAGATCACCGGCGATGCGGCGTCGAGGACCCTGACCGAGCTGGCCGACGATGCCGACGAGACGGTCGCCCGTACCGCACGGGCGATCGGGTCGTTCCGATCCCGGTGAGCGGGGCCGACCCGCGATTGGCTGTCGGCGGCTGCCGGTCGGTACTCTGTGGAGCACTATGGCACCCGATCTGACCAGCCCTGATCTGTCCGGCCCGGCCGAGGACGGCACCTCGTACGGTGCGGGGCGGCCGTACTACCTCACCACCGCGATCGCGTATCCCAACGGCGCACCGCACATCGGGCACGCCTACGAGTACATCTCCGCCGATGCTCTCGCACGGTTCAAGCGCCTCGACGGATTCGACGTCCGGTTCCTGACCGGCACGGACGTCCACGGGCAGAAGATGCAGCAGACCGCGCAGGCCGAGGGCATCCCCACCGCTGAGCTCGCCAACCGGAACTCCGACCGCTTCCAGTCGTTGCAGGAACGCCTGGGCTCGAGCTTCGACCGTTTCATCCGTACCTCCGACGAGGACCACAAGAGGGCGTCGGAGGAACTGTGGAAGCGGATGAGCGACCGCGGTGACATCTACCTCGACAAGTACTCCGGCTGGTACGACGTCCGCGACGAGACCTTCTACGCCGAGGCCGACACCGAGATCAACGACGCCGGCGAGCGCGTCGCCTCCGACACCGGACACGTGGTGACCTGGACCGAGGAGGAGACCTACTTCTTCCGGCTCTCGGCCTACCAGGACAAGCTCCTCGAGCTGTATGAGGCGCAGCCCGACTTCATCGGTCCCGACGTCCGCCGCAACGAGGTCATCAGCTTCGTCAAGGGCGGGCTGACCGACCTGTCGGTGTCGCGCACGACGTTCGACTGGGGTGTCCCGGTCCCCGACCATCCCGAGCACGTCATGTACGTGTGGGTGGACGCGCTGACCAACTACCTCACCGGTGTCGGCTTCCCCGACGACGCGGCGACCTTCGAGCGTTTCTGGCCCGCCGACCTGCACATCATCGGCAAGGACATCATCCGGTTCCACTGCGTGTACTGGCCGGCGTTCCTGATGAGCGCGGGCGTCGAACTGCCCAAGCGGGTGTTCGCGCACGGCTTCCTGTTCAACAAGGGCGAGAAGATGTCCAAGTCGGTCGGCAACGTCGTCGACCCGGAGAACCTCATCGACGAGTTCGGCCTCGACCCGGTGCGCTACTTCTTCCTGCGCGAGGTGTCCTACGGCCAGGACGGGTCGTACTCCACCGAGGCGATCGTGTCGCGCATCAACGCCGACCTGTCCAACGAGTTCGGCAACCTCGCCCAGCGCACCCTGTCGATGATCGGCAAGTACTTCGACGGCGTGGTCCCGGCGGTCGCCGATCTGACCGACACCGACAAGGCCCTGCTGGACCGGGCCGACTCGCTGCTCGGCACCGTCCGCGAGCACTTCGACAACCAGGCCATCCACCTCGGGCTCGAGGCACTGTGGTCGACGCTGGCAGAGACCAACCGGTACATCTCCGCGCAAGAGCCGTGGAAGCTCGCGAAGACCGACCTCGACCGCACCGGCACCGTGCTCTACGTGTGCGCCGAGGTCGTGCGCATCGTCGCGGTACTGAGTCAGCCGGTGATGCCGGAGTCGTCGAACAAGGTCCTCGACCTGCTCGCGGTCGGCGACGACCGTCAGTTCAGCGCCGTCGCCACCCGCCTGGCGGCGGGAACCGCGCTGCCGAAGCCGTCACCCGTGTTCCCGCGTTACGAGAACTGACCGACCTCGCCACACATGGCCGCGTCCGCGCTCGATGCACTCCGGGCCCTCCACGCCGAGACCGTCAACCGGGGACTCCCGCCGCCCGCGGCGCTGATCGGCGACTGGCTCGGCGCCGACGCGGTGATCGCGCCGAGCGTCGAGATCGTCGCGGGCTGCACCCCGCCCGACGACCCGGACCGCTTCTGGTTCGGGTACCTCGGCTTCCCGGTACGCGCGGCAGAGTCGGCGTCACCGACGAACGCCGGCGGCCTCACCGACGGTGTCCTCGCCCTCCGCGAAGGCGAGTGGTCGACTCTTGGCAGCGGTATCCCGGACTGGGCGTACGCGGTGCTCGACGCCCCGCACACCGGCATCGGGCGCCCCACGACCACCGACTGGCATCCTCCGGCGCACGCTCCGCACCTGGCTGCGATCGAGCACTGTCTCGACGCGATCCGGGCCGGCGAGGTGTACCAGGCATGTGTGTGCACGCGGTTCACCGGCACGTTGACGGGTGCCCCGGTGGACTTCTTCGCCGACCTCGCCAGCGCCACCACCCCTCCGAAAGCTGCTTTCCTGCAAGGCGATTGGGGTGCAGTGGCGAGCCTCTCGCCGGAGACCTTCCTGCGCCGCACCGGCAACATCATCAGTTCCTCACCGATCAAGGGGACACTGCCCGCGCACGCCGACCCCGACGCGCTGTCCGCCTCGGCGAAGGACGTCGCGGAGAACATCATGATCGTCGACCTCGTCCGCAACGACCTGGGCCGGATCGCGGTCACCGGTAGCGTCCGGGTGCCCGACCTGTTGTCGGTGGTGCCCGCGCCCGGCGTCTGGCACCTGGTCTCGCGGGTCGAGGCGATCGTGCGGCCGGGCACCGGCAACGACGCCGTGCTCGATGCCACCTTCCCGCCCGCGTCGGTCACCGGCACCCCCAAGCTGCGCGCGATGGAACTGCTCGCCGGCTGGGAGCAATCCGCCCGCGGCGTCTACTGCGGGGCGATCGGCGTCGCCGGACCCGATCGTGCACTCGATCTCAACGTCGCCATCCGCACGGTCGAGATCGCGCCGGACGGCGACCTGACCCTCGGCGTCGGCGGCGGTATCACCATCGACTCCGTCCCGGAGAACGAATGGCAGGAATGCCTCGACAAAGCTGCCAGCATCGTCACTAACATCTGACGGCATACGCTGCGGCATCGCAAATACCGGACTTGATCGTTGATTTCGGTAATATTTCGTACATGACCCTGTCCATCCAGGCGACGACCGATCTCACGGAGCTCGTCCGGGAGATCAATCGCGACCGCGAGGCCATCATGTCCGGTGCGACGCCGCCTCCCGGATTCGCGGGTGAGGTGGCCGAGTCCTGGACCCGGGTGCAGGCTGCAGACCATCCCTCGACGATCGACGACCACCATCGCGAACGCATCGACCGCGACGAGTTCGAGGCCCGCCGGGCGGCCCATCCGCTCCGTCACTCGGTGGACTCGCTCAAGCAGGTGTTCGCCCAGTCGGCCGACGACCCGCTGATGGCCCTGGGCATCTTCGACGCCGACGGCGTGATGCTGTGGCGCGGCGGCTCACGCGCGGTGTTCGCCGAGGCCGACCGTCTCGGTCTCGTGGAGGGGAGCCGGTGGGACGAGGATTCCGCCGCGACCACCGCGGTGGGCCTGACGATCCGCAACCGGCAACCCAGCCGACTCTTCGGCCCCGAGCACTACAGCCGATCCCTGCACGGGTTGTACTGCACCGCGACACCCGTCCACGATCCACGCACCGGCGAGATGATCGCGGTGGCCGGACTCGCCGGCCCGGCGATGCGGTGGCAGCCGGCGGTCTCGGCGTTCACGGGTGCCCTGGCCATGCTGAGCGAGCACGAGGTGACCCTCGCCCACCAGCGCACTCTCGCCGACCTCCGCTATCACGGGGCCGCGCAGCTCGCCGGCCTGCACGGGCCCGGTCTTCTCATCGACGACGACGGTTGGGTGGCCGAGGGCCGCGGGTGCACGCCGCCGGTGCGGGTGGCCGCGCCGACCGAGGACATGCGGCAGTTCGTTCCCGGGCTCGGAATGTGCGTCGTCGAACGCCTCGGGACGGGCTGGCTGGTGCGTCCGGCGGGCCCCTCGGGCCCGGTCATCGCCGAACTCGACCTCGACGGCGAGCCGACGATCACGGTGACCGGCGACGACGACCCGTGGCGCACGGTCCTCACCCGGCGGCACGCGCAGATCCTGCTGCTGCTCGCCGATGCGGGCGACCAGGGCCTGACCTCGCAACAGTTGAGCCAGTTGCTCTTCGGCGACCAGAACCACACCGTGAGCGTGCGCGCCGAGCTGTCGCGGCTGCGCCGCGTCGTGGGTGCGCTGGTCTCGAGCCGGCCCTACCGGCTGGCACCACGCGTCGAACTGCGGGTCAGCTCGGATCAGCTCGACGCCTATCGAGAACCGACTGGTAGACGTCGCGCCGCGAGGCACCCGAGCCCTGCGTGACCTCTGCGCAGGCGTCTTTGAGCCGCATCCCGCCGACCACCAGTTCCTCGGCGCGGTCGGCCAGTTCCTCGATGTCGGGTTCGGCGGCCACCGCACCGGCGACCACCACTGTGATCTCGCCCTTGACGCCGCCCGCCGCCCAGTCGGCCAGTTCGGCCAGGCCGCCGCGACGGACCTCCTCGTAGGTCTTCGTCATCTCCCGGCACACCGCGGCGCGCCGGTCGGGTCCCAGGATCTCGGCCGCCGCGGCCAGCGTGTCGGCCAGCCGGTGCGGCGACTCGAAGAAGACGGCCGTGCGCGGCTGTGCGACGAGTTCCCGCAGCCAGTCCGCGCGCGCCCCCGGCTTACGTGGCGCGAACCCCTCGAAACAGAAGCGCTCGGACGGTAGCGCCGACACCGCGAGTGCCGTCGTCACCGCCGAGGGCCCGGGCAATGCCGTCACCGGCAGACCGGCCTCGGCGCAGGCCACCACGATCCGGTAACCAGGGTCGCTGACCGACGGCATCCCGGCGTCGGTGACCAGCAGGACCGTCTCACCGCCGGCGATCGCCTCGACAAGCCCCGGGGTGCGCGCGGCCTCCACCTGGTCGTAGTAGCTGACCACGCGGCCGCCGATCTCGACGCCGAGTGCGGCGGCCAGCGCACGCGTGCGGCGGGTGTCCTCGGCGGCGACGATGTCGGCTGTCTGCAGGGCCTCGCGCAACCGGGGCGACGCGTCACCGACCTGCCCCATGGGTGTGGCGGCCAGCACCAGCCGTCCGGTCGTCCCGGTGTCAGGTGAAGACAGCTCGGGTGCGGCGTCGTCGGTGGGGTGCGTGTCGGGCTCGGCGGCATTCATCGTCAGCCAGCTTACGAGGGCCCACTAGGATCGAGCGGGTGACCATCACCGCCGAGCGTGACACCTTTATGCCCGCCGGTGTCCCGGTCCCCGCCGCGGTCCCGCCGAGCCGCCTCGGTCCGGAGGTCCCGGCCCCGCTGTTCGGCGCCCCGGATCGGGGTCGCGGCCTGGTGGTCGGTGTAGTCATCACGCTCATCGCCGCCCTGACCCGATTCTGGAACCTGAGCCACCCCACCGACAAGGGCACCCCGGTCTTCGACGAGAAGCACTACGTGCCGCAGGGCTGGCAGGTGCTCACCGGTGGCAACTGGATCGAGGACAACCCGGCGTACGGACTCGTGGTGCATCCCCCGATCGGCAAGTGGATGCTCGCCGCATCGGAGGCCGTCTTCGGATACGGGCCGCTCGGCTGGCGGGTCGCACCGGCGATCTCCGGCGTCCTCATCGTCGTTCTCGTGTACTGCGTCGTGCGGCGGCTGACGCGGTCGACACTCGTCGGCGCGATCGCCGGCATCTTCGCGATCTGCGACGGCGTGCTGTTCGTGCAGTCCCGGATGGGGATGCTCGACATCTTCCAGGCCCTGTTCATCGTCGCCGCCTTCGCCGCACTCGTCGCCGACCGCGACCAGGTCCGCGAACGGATGTACCGCGTCTATTTCGAGGGCCGGATCGGTGACAGTCCGTTCGGACCGCGCCTCGGTTTCCGGTGGTACCGGTTCACCGCCGGCGTGATGCTCGGGCTCAACTGCGGGACAAAGTGGTCGGGCGTCTACTACGTAGTATTCTTCACTGCGCTGGCGATCGGTTTCGACGTCGCGGCCCGTCGCGCGTATCACGTGCGGCGCCCGTGGGTGGGCACACTCGTCCGCGACGCCGTGCCCGCCGGCGCGAGCCTCGCGGTGATGCCGGTGGTCATCTACTTCCTGACCTACATCCCGTGGTTCACCAGCGAGACCGCCGTCTACCGCTACTCCGAGGGCAACTCGATCGGAACCGGCGGCACCTTCTCGTGGGTGCCCGGGGCGTGGCGTTCGCTCTGGTACTACGAGTCCGGGATCCTCCAGTTCCATGCGGGGCTGACCAACTCCGCGGGCAACCAGCACCCGTGGGAGTCGAAGCCGTGGACCTGGCCGATGAGCCTACGGCCGATGCTCTATGCCCTAGAGAACGGGCCCGACCAGTGCGGCGGGGGCGAGTGCGTCCGCGCCCAGATGCTCATCGGGACACCGGCCCTGTGGTGGCTCACCCTGCCGATGCTGCTGTGGGGTCTGTGGTCGTGGATCGTCCGCCGCGACTGGCGCTACGCCGCGGTCGTCGTCGGCTACTGCGCCGGCATCCTGCCGTGGTTCCTGGCCCTCGACCGCCAGATGTACTTCTTCTACGCCACCGCGCTGGCCCCGTTCCTGCTGATGGGTCTCGCGCTGTGTTGCGGTGACCTGTTGCGCGCGACGGCGACCACGGCCCGCACCCGGCCCGAACGCCGGGTGCTGTCGATCATCGTGGTCGCCGTCTACGTGGCGCTGGTCGTCACCAACTTCGTGTGGCTGTGGCCGATCCTCACCGCGTCCCCGATCTCGCCGGGACTCTGGCGGCAGCAGATCTGGCTGCCCAGTTGGGGCTGAGCGCCGCCGCCTCCTGCCCCAGGGTCCGCGAGCACTCAGGCCGGTGAACCGTCCTTGTCGGCGGCCGGGGTCGTCCCGTCGCCGTTGAGCCCGGCCTGCTCGACGAGGTCGGGCTCGATGATCTCCAGGTGCCGCACGGCGTCGGCGTGGATGGAGTCGAGCTCACCGGTGGCGATGGCCTCGGCCTGCTCCCGGACATGCTCGTCGACGCGTGCCGACAACACGGTGCGGGACACGATGAGCGGATCGTGCCGAAGATCCATGTACAACGACAGGCACATGCCGATCATCACCAGGACGAATGGCAGTGCCGCGATGATCGCCATCGTCTTGATGCCGTCGAGGGCGTCGTCCCCGCTGATCGCCAGCAGCAGTGCGGCCACCACACCGGTGAGCACACCCCAGAACACCGTGATCAGACGTGAGGGTTCCTCCGCGCCGCGCTGGGACAGCGTCCCCATCACCAGTGAGGCGGAATCGGCACCCGAGACGAAGAAGATCGCCACCAGGACCATCACCAGCGCCGACGCGACACCGGTCCACGGGAGGTTCGCCAGCACGTCGAACAGGGTGTCCTCGCTGGCGTCGTTCGCCGCGTCGAAGTTCAGCACCCCGGTCATCTGCTCCCGGATCGCGGTACCGCCGAAGACGCAGAACCAGACCAGCGACACGGTAGTGGGGACCACCATCACGCCGATCACGAACTCGCGGATGGTCCGCCCGCGACTGATCTTGGCCAGGAACAGGCCGACGAACGGGGTCCACGACACCCACCACGCCCAGTAGAAGATCGTCCAGTCGGCCAGCCACTGCTCTCCGGCCTCCGTCGCGACCGTCGCATCCGAACGGGCGGCGAAGGTCGTCAGGTCGGTGAAGTAGGCACCGAGCGTGGTCGGCAGCAGGTTGAGGATGAAGATCGTCGGGCCGACGACGAAGACGAAGACCGCGAGCACGACCGCCAGCACCATGTTGATGTTCGACAGCCACTGGATGCCGCGGGCGATACCCGAGACCGCGGAGGCGACGAACGCGGCAGTGAGGATCGCGATGATCCCGACCAGGAGGAGCTTCGTGGGTTCGTGGACCCATCCCACCTTGTCCAGACCCGAACCGATCTGCAGCGCACCGAGACCCAGCGACGCGACCGTACCGAACAGCGTCGCGAAAATCGCGAGGATGTCGATGACCTTGCCGGCCGGACCATTGGACACCTTCGGACCGAACAGGCGCTCGAACACCGAGCTGATCAGCTGCGTGCGACCCAGCCGGAAGGTGCTGTACGCCAACGCCAATCCGACGACCGCGTACATCGCCCAGGGATGGAATCCCCAGTGGAACATCGTGGTGGCCATCGCGGCGCGGACGTCCTCGGCGCCGATCTCCGGTGGCGGACTGACGAAGTGGAAGAGCGGTTCGTAGGCGCCGAAGAACATCAGGCCGATGCCCATTCCGGCGCTGAACATCATCGCGATCCAGCTGACGGTGCGGAACTCCGGTGCCTCGCCGTCACGGCCGAGAGGTATGCGCCCGTACTTGGACACCGCGAGGAACACCGCGAAGATGACGAATCCGGTCGCGGACAGGATGAACAACCACCCGAGGTTGGTGGTAATCCACCCCAGGACGTCGGCACTGGTCGAGTTGAGGCCGTCCTTGTCGGCGAGACCCCAGGCGACGAAGGCGATGACGATGAGGGCAGTGACCGAGAAGACGACGGGATCCAACCGTGGTCGTACGGGCCGACTCCCCCCACCAGGTCCGCGCGAGGAGTGCTGCGCACGGCCAGACGGCACGTTCTGTTCACTTGTCATGAGTCCACCAAAGCAACGTCGGTGCGCCTATTTCAAGTCGCGCGCAGCGCCCGCTGCACCAGAGCGACGATCGTTTCGTCGTCAAGACCCAGGTCACGGGCGGTCTCGACATAGGTCGACGCGGCGGTGAAGCCGGCGTCGTGGGCGTCGTGCCGCCCGGCCCGGATGAACGAACCCGACCGTCCGCGGGTCTCGATGACGCCGGCTGCCTCGAGTTCGCGGTAGGTCTTCGCCACCGTGTTGGGGGCGAGGTCTAGATGGGCGGCGAGTGCCCGGACGGTCGGCAGGCGTTCACCGGTGAGCAGCGTGCCGTCGGCGATCAGTTCGATGATCCGCAGCCGTACCTGCTCGAAGGGTGGCCGGTCCGATTCCGGATCCACGGTCAGATGGTCCAACAGGGATGAGCTCATCGTCGGCCCCTCACAACAGATCCCGCGCCAGCGGACACGACATGCACCGGGGCCCACCACGACCCGAGCCGAGTTCTCGACCCTCGATCTCGATGACCTCGATACCCGAATCCCGCAGGCGGCGGTTGGTTTCCACGTTCCGGTTGTAGGACACGACGACGCCCGGGGACAGGGCAAGGGTGTTGTTGCCGTCGTCCCACTGTTCACGCTCGGCGGTCACCGGGTCGAGGCCGGTGTCGATCACCCTCAGCTTGCCGATGCCCATCGCCTCGGCGGCCGCTTCGACGAATGGCCGCTCTCCCGTGACATGTACGGCGTCCGTGTCCGGGTCGTGGGCGAGGGTGAACGCCGACATGTGATCACGGATGTTGGGATACATCACCACCGCATCGGTGTCCACCATGGTGCAGACGGTGTCGAGGTGCATGAACGCCCGCGCCTGTTCGATGGGCACGGCGAGCACGGTGTGCGCGAGATGATCGTCGAAGAGGCTGCGCGCCAGCGCTTCCGCACCGGCCGGCGTGGTGCGCTCCCCCACCCCGACGGCCACCACGCCCGGGGCGAGGAGCAGCACGTCACCGCCCTCGACCGGTGCGACCTGCGACTCGTAGGCGCGCCGGGCACCGGTGAAGCGGGGGTGATGTGCGTAGATGAGGTCGGTCAGCGACGTCTCGCGCGCCCGCGCGTGAAGTGCCAGGGAGGTGATCGCGAACCGCGAACCGATCCAGAACGAGCTGTCGCGGGTGAACAGCAGATTCGGCAGCGGTTCGATGGCGAACTCCGGACCGTGATGCATCCGGCGCACCAGTGACGACCGCTCCGCCGACGGCGTGATCGGCAGTTCGTCGAACGTCATCCCGGCCGTCAGGACGTGTGATAGTTCCGCGGGCGCGAGTCCGCGCAGGTGCCTCGCGAGATCCTCGGCGAGATGCGTCCCCAGACGGCGTGCGCTGACGGCGGCCGCGATGCCCTGGATGCGGGCGGCCCCGCTGTGCGCGATCGTCTCGGTGAGCAGGTCACCGAGCAGGTAGACGTCGACGCCGCGATCCCGCAGCACCGCGGCGAACGCGTCGTGTTCCTCCTGCGCACGGTCGACCCAGGGCAGACCGTCGAACAGCAGTTGATCGTTGTTGCGCGGCGTGAGGCGCCGGAGTTCGTCACCGGGACGGTGCAGCATCACCGCACGCAGCGTGCCGACCTCGGAATTTGCTCCCAGCGCATAGTCCCACCCGGTCGCGGCCGGCCCCGCTGCGTCTACCTCTGCAGCGTCCTGCTGCCCGTCACGCGTCATCGCTCAACCGTAATTCGTTCCGTCGCGATCGGCCGTCTCATCGTGGGTGAACGTCGGACCCTGACCGACGACCGCCGGCGCGGTTTCACGGGCGAACAGCCAGGTGACCAGGGCGATCGACGCAACCACACCGGTCAGCACGAATGCGGGACCGAAGCCGACACGATCGGCCACGAACCCGACGATCACCGGGCCGGTGACCGCACCGAGGTCGGAGGACATGCCGTACGCGGCGAGCGCCGACCCACCCTGCTGGCGGTTGCCCAGGACATCGGCCAGCGCGGCCTGATGGGTGGGCGCGAACAGCCCGGACCCGACCCCGGCGAGCACCGACAATCCCAGCGCGACCGGGACGTTGGGCGAGAACCCGAGCGCGATGGTGGCGACGACGGTGATCGTCAGCCCCGGCAGCATGATCGGCCGACGACCGAACCGGTCGGAGAGTCTGCCCGCGACGAGGATCGCGAGGACGTTGCCGGCCGCGTAGACCGCCAGCACGATCCCGGCCATTCCCGCGCCCGCACCGAGCCCCTCGGTGATGAACAGCGGGACGACCGCGACGCGCACGCCCATCGACGCCCAGCCCTGCGTGAAGTTCGACGCGAGGATGGCCCGGTAGGCGCTGTCCCGCAGTGCGGTACGGAAACCGATGAGGCCGGCTGCCGGCCCCTCGGCCTGGTCCGGAGCGATCACCTCGCGCAGCTGGGTGGCCACGACCGCCGACGCCACCAGGAGCGCGACGGCGTACACGACGAACGGCACGCGCAGGCCGAAACCCACCAGCGCCGCGCCGATCAGCGGCCCGGTGATGGAACCGATCAGGAACCCCGCGGAGAACAGACCCGACACCCGGCCGCGAATGTCGCTGGGCGCCATGCGGATCAGTAACGCCATCGCCGAGATGCTGAACATCGTCGAGCCGATGCCGCCCAGACCGCGGAAGACCAGCAGCTGCCAATACGACTGTGCGAAGGCGCAAGCCAGCGTGCTCGCCGCGACGATGAGCAGCCCGGTCAGGTAGATGCGTCGTTCGCCGAACATCGTCACGAGGCGCCCGCCCGCCGGTGCGAACAGCAACCGCATGATCGCGAAGGCGGACACCACCGCGGTGGCCGCGGTGAACGAGACGTTGAACGCGCGAGCGAAACTCGGCAGGGCAGGCGCGATGAACCCGTAACCGAGTGCGATGACGACGTTGGCCGACAGCAGCACCCCAGATGCCGCGAGGAATCTGCCTCATGGCAGCTCGGGCAACTCGTCGAGGGCCTTCGCGGTGAGCTCGCGGCCGAGATCGATCATCTCGGTGGCCTTGTGGAAGTCGAGGGTGCGGACCGTGCGGCGAGGCACCCGGATCAGGACGTCGGGCGGGTAGCCGGCGACCTGGTAGCGGGTGAGCGCATCCTGCATGATGTCGAGCGACCGGCTGAGCACCTCGACCCGGCCCATCCGTTGGGGCTCGTCGGCGGTGTCCGGGGACACCGCGGCGGTGTCGACCAGGACCGCACCCTCCTCGTCGGGGACGGCAGCCGGAGCGACCTCGTCGGCGCCGTCCGTCGCAACCTCGGCGTTCGCGGACCCGGTCTCCGCGGGGTCTCCGGTCTCCGAGCCGAATCGGTCACGCACCGAGCGCACGAACTCGTTGTCGAGGATGGGCGCGACGTTGCGTCGCAGCAGGCCCTTGGCCTTGGGCTGCCGGCTGGCACCCGTCTCGGGCCCGCCGTCGGAGCCGATGATCACGCCGATCGTGACGTCGCTCGGGACGCCCGAGGTCGGCGCGACGGGCAGCGGGTCGAGGATGCCGCCATCGGCAAGCAGCCGTCCCTTGTGTTCGTGCGGGCTGATCACTCCCGGGATCGCGATCGACGCACGCAATGCGTCGGCGAGGTTGCCGCGCTGGAACCACACCGCGCGACCGGCGGACAGGTCGGTGGCGATGGCCGTGAACGGGATCGGCAGGTCCTCGATCACGGTGTCGCCGAGGATCTCCCGCACCCGGGTGAGAATGCGTTCGGCACCGATGACGCCGGGTTTGGTGAGGGAGACGTCCAGGAGCCGAACGACGTCCAGCTGGGACAGGCCCGAGATCCAGTCGACGTAGTCGTCGAGCTTGCCCGCGCAGTACAGGCCACCGACCAGCGCACCCATGGATGATCCGGCCACCGTGACGATCTCGAACCCGCGTGCCTCGAGCTCGGCGATCACGCCGATGTGCGCGTACCCGCGAGCGCCGCCACTTCCCAGAGCCAGCGCCACGCGCGACGGTCGAGCCATGCCGCAACCCTACCGCCGCAGGTCCTCCCGCCGAGATCGCGGGACGCCGATCACTCGCCCATGAGGCGACGGGGGCCGGGACCGAGTTTGTTCAGTTCGTCTCCGGGGTTGAGCAGGTGGCATTCGACGAGCGACAGGCAACCACACCCGACGCACGACCCCATCATGTCGCGCATGTTCTCCAGCAGTGAGATGCGGTGATTGATGTCGTCCACCCAGCGCTTCGACGCCGCCTCCCACATCGACTTCGACGGGGATTCGTGGTGGCCGAGTTCGGCGAGCACCTCGCCGATCACCGACAGCGGGATGCCGGCGACCTGCGAGGCCCGGATGAAAGCGACCCGGCGCAGCATCGCCCGGTGGTAGCGCCGCTGGTTGCCGGCGGTCCGCCGGCTGAAGATCAGGCCCTGCTCCTCGTAGAACCGGACCGCCGACGGCGCGATGCCCGCCCGCTGCGCGAGCTCCCCGACCGAGAGCTCGAGTCTCTTCAGCGTCATGGGTCGATGGTAGGCACCGGAATGCTCAGTTGCGCACCACCAGCACCGGGCATTCGGCGTTGTGCATGACCTTCTGACTGGTCGAGCCGAGCATGAGTCCGCGGAATCCGCCACGTCCGCGGCTACCGACGACGACGAGCTGGGCGTCGGCTCCGGCCGCATCGAGCAGAGCCTTCGCCGGCTCCTCGGGCAGCACGCGGCGTTCCACCCGGACGTCCGGGTAGTCCTGTGCATACCCGGCCAGCCGCTCGGCGAGCACCTCGACCGCGTCCTGGGTCATCCGCTCGACCTCTTCGGGCCCGATCCCGTACCCGTGCAGGGCGTCGGCGTCGAGCGGGGTCCAGGTGTGGACCGCGACGAGCGTCGCGTTGCGCAGCGACGCCTGCCGGAACGCCTCGGCGACGGCCACGTCGCTGATCGGCGAGCCGTCCACACCGACCACGACGGGACCGGTGTCAGAGCCCTCGGCGGCGACGACGGCCACGCGGCCGTGCGCGTGGGCTGCGACGTTGATGCTCACCGAGCCGAGGAACAGGCCCTTCACGCTGCCCAGCCGGCGGGTGCCGACCACGATCATCGGGGCGTCCTTGCCCAGCTCGAGGAGCACGCGCGCCGCGTCCCCGTCCACGATCGACGTCGTGATACTGACGTTCGGCGCCGCCGTCTTGGCGACGTCGTTCGCGGCGTGCACGGCGTCCGATGCGTCTTGCCGGATGGCGTCGACGACGTCCTGCGGGATGATCAGGCCGGGCGCGTAGTCGCTGGTGCTCGCGTCGTAGGCGCCGACGATCTTGAGATCGAGACCTTCTGCCGCCGCGGCTTTGGCCGCCCAACGCACAGCGCCGGTGGCGGCTTCCGAACCATCCACGCCGACGAGTATCGCGTTCATGTCGGTCATCTCCTCTGGGCTCATCATTCTCTGGCCGCGACCTCCTCGTGGAGGGCGGGTCCTCGACCTCCATCCTGCTCCGTCGAACGGCGGGCATCAATGAGCACTAAGTCCTTCCCGACCGGCATGTTCGAGGCGTGTAGCGTGGTGCTCACCATGACTTCCCCGACTCCGCAGAACTCCAACGACTTTCGCGCGATCGTGATCCACGTCGCCATCACCGTCGTGTTGGGACTCGGCCTACTCCTCGTCGGACTCGGTGCGTCGGAGTCGGTGCAGAAGGTTCTCGTCATCGCCTCACCCGTCGTCGTCATGATCGGTGCGATCGCGATGCTGGTGCGCGCCTACCGGGTCTGGAAATCCGGTGGACGGTGGCAGATGTGGCAGGGTGGGGCCTGGTTCCTGCTGGTGTTCTTCATCGTGATGCTGTTCAATTCGGCGCCCGTTCTGTTCGAGTCGAACACCGAATAGGGCCGGCCGACGGCCGGTAGAATCCGAGCTCTCACACCACAGGGAGCCAAGCGTGTCCTTCGACGTCACCCGCGACGCTTCAACCGCCCACGGTTCGGTCGTTCCGGGGTCGGTGGTCGCCGGGCATCGCATCGAGTGGGTGCTCCGGGACCATGAGGTCGGCACGACCTGTCGCGCGGTCCCGGTGCCGCCGGCTCCCCCTGCCCCGGGCCGTCCGGGACCCGACCCGGTGGTCCTCACCGTCATCGACCGCGCACGTTCCGCGGATGCGCGGTTCCGCAACTGGTTCGCACACTCCAACGAATCGGTTTCGGGGATCAGGCATCCCGCGATCGCCCGGATCGCCGGTCATGGCCTCGCCGACGGCCGGCTGTGGGTCGCCACCGCCCCGGTGCCCACCACCGACGCCGCCGAACTGCTCCGACGCCACCCCGACGGCGTCGACGTCGACCTGGCCGTGCGGATCGTGGCGGCGGTCGGGGAGGCGCTCGATGCCGCCCATCGCCGACGGTTGGTGCACGGCGGCGTCACCACTGCCGACATCCTGATCACGACCGGCGAAGATCCCGCCGCCGTGATCACCGCATCCGACATCGCCGGCCCCGGTGCGGTCACACTGCGCGGGTTCGGCCTGGCGCCGCCCGCGGACGGGGAGGACACCCCGCACCCGGACTCCGACGTGGCCGCCCTGGGCCGCACGCTCGTCGAACTCCTCACCGGCACCACATCGGTTGCCCGGCACCGTATTTCCGGAGCCGTCTCCCCCGCGTTCTATTCCGTTCTGGCCCGGGCTCTCGATCCGGCCCCCGATCACCGGTATCGGACCTGCGCCGAGTTCGTCCGAGCCGCCGACCTCGCTCTCCACCTCACCCACACCGACGGGGAGCCACCGACCGAGAAGATCGACCCGCCACCGCAGGTCTTCCACCCCACCGGTGATCCCGACCGGCCGACGGAGATCATCGCCGGCCACCCTGCGGATCGCCACGAGATGCATGAGCCACGTTCTGCCAGAACGGCTTCCAGTTCTGCCGCGCGACGGAACCGAAATCTCGCACCGATCCTGGTGGCACTCGTCGTGGTCGCGGTCTGTGTGGGCGCCGTGATCGTCCTCGGTGCACGCAACGCGCCGCCGCCGTGGCCGTCGGCGGTCGCAGCGATCGCCGACGCCTTCCCGCGACTGCTGCCCGACTCCCCCGACCGGCAGGGTTGGCGGGATGCGTCCTGCCAGGCCATGTTCCGCGACGGCCTCGATGCGATCGCCTGTTCCGACGCCGAGCAGGTCACCTACGTCGTCTGGGACACCACCACCCCGGGCGCACGGAACAGCGTCACCGCACCGCTCGAGGGCTATCCGGGTGACAAGATCCAGTGGCGTGACGGTCCGGCGTCGTCGAGCCGCGACAGCCTCGCCGACGGCTGGGTGGTCACCAACTTCGTCGAACCGGTGCGCGAGCCGTACACGGTGATCACCACGTGGCCGGGCCATTCCGGCCGGCAGATCCTCGACGGCTGGTGGCGCACCGCACCACTCGGGTGACGGCCGACAATCCTCAGCGACCCCGCAGTGCGTCGATCCGTTCGGCCACCTGCAGCGCGGTCGACGGCCGGCTTCCGGCCAGCGCCAGACAGTTCGCGATCAGCGTGCGCTCGTCGCGGTCGAGCTTCTCCGACAGCGCTGGTGGGGTCGACAGGGCGGCCCGGATCGCCAGCAGCGGCTGGGCGTCCGGCACCTCGCCGTACACCCCCTCACCGGCGAGCGCTCGGTGCAGACACGCACCGAGAGACCAGATGTCGGTCGCGCGGGACGGCACGTCACCGGCCAGCAGAGCCGGGTCCATGTACTGCACGGCCCCGGGCTGGGCGAAGCTGGTGATCGGTTCGTCGGCCGCGAGCACCCTGGCGAGACCGAGATCGGAGATCTTCCCGCCCGTCTCGGTCACCATGATGCTCGACGGGGTGATGTTGGCATGGGCGATGCCGGCCTCGTGCAGGGCGTCGACACCACGCGCCGCGTCGGCAACGGCGGCCAGACTTTCGTCCCGGCTGAGGGGACGCGCGGGTGTGCCGAGCGATCCCATCGGGAAGAACTCCATCGCATACATGAACTGGCCCTGCAGAACCGCGTCGTACAGACCGGCCAGGTACGGCGAGGCGACCGCGGCGAACGCACGCAGTTCGCGGACGCCGCGACGGTAGGCGTCGTCGCTGCACACCCCGCTGAACACCTTGACCACCACGCGGTCGGTCGCCAGGCCCAGGCGTGCGGGCGGCACGGCGAGGTAGAACGTTCCGTTGCCGCCGACTCCGAGCTTCTGGAGCACGGTGAAATCCGCGAGCTGTTGCGGGATCTCGACTGTGGCCATGTCAGTGCCTCTCTGGTGATGGCGTGGTGTGCCCGGTGCCGGCGCCCGGCGTGGGATCGGACGGCGCCGTCGCCTCGGCGTACAGCGTGGTCATCCGGTTCCCCAGTGCTTCTTCGCTGGTCCCGGTGTTGTCGAGGACGGTCACCGGGAGGTCCGGACCGCGCCCGTGGGTGGGGTCGTCGGCGGCCGCGACGGTGAAGGCGGCGTCCTCGCCGCGGTGACGCTTCGGCTCGACGAGGGAGACGCGCACCCCGCGATCGATCACGGGCCGCAGATCGGCGAGCCAGCGCCGCCGCGAACCGGTGGACACGATCGTGAGGGACCGCGACCCGAACAATGCCAGACCGGCCGCCACCACGGCGGCGGTCCGCCCGCTGCGGCCGTCGGCGACCACGCAGGTGATGACGCTACGACCGGGCGCCGCACCGGCTGCGGCGTTCTCGTCGACGATCGCCACCGGCGCCGCACGCAACGCCTGGCCCAGGGCGCGGTCGGCGGCGTCGATGACGATCACGTCGGCGTTGGCGTTGCGGGCCATCGCATCGAGGTCGGTGGCCGGGTCGGATCCGAAGCGGCACAGGACCGACACCGATCCGGCCCCGGTCAGCGAGGCGCCGAGCAGGTTCAGCTTCTCGACGGCCGAGGCCATGGCCGCGAAATCGGGCACCACCGGCACGCCGACCTCGAGGCGTCGGGCAGAGTTGTCCGTCGTGGTGAGCAGCCCGGCCAGCACGACATCGTAACCCGTTGCGCAGTCCAGCAATCGACGGTGTCGTGCGCGCAGGTCCTCGACCGTGCCGTCGGGATCGCGCAACACCACCAGCACCCGCGGGGCGGTCGCCGCGGCCAGCGCCCGACGCTCCGCCGCGGCGATGTCGCTGGCCACCACCGTGTCCGGGTAGACGAGCCGCAGGAGAGGTTCGGTCAGCACCGTCGTCACCAGCGCCATCACCACGAGCATCGCGAAGAGGTCGTCGCTGAGGACGCCCAGATCGCGTCCCGCCGAGAGGATCACCAGCTCGGTGAGCCCACGGGTGTTCATCAACACCGCGATGGCCGCACTCTGGCGTGTGGGAATTGCCGAGACCCGGGCGCCCGCATAGGCGCCGAGGAACTTGCCGGCGATCGCGACGACGAGCACCAGGCCCAGCTGCCAGAGTCCCGACAGTCCGATCCCTGCGAGATCGACGCTCAGGCCGGTGACGACGAAGAACATGGGCAGCAACAGGAGCACGCTGACCTGTTCGAGCCGCTCCAGGATCTCGCGGTGCAACTGTTCGGCACCGACCTTCGGCATCACCGCGCCGAACATGAAGGCACCGAAGATCTGGTGGATGCCGATGACGTCGGTGGCGGCCGCGGACAGGAACACGCCGATGAGGATGACCGCGAGTATGTCCGGGGTCAGGCGTCCCGCCGAGTCGCGCCACTCGACCAGCTTGGCCAGCAGCGGACGCACGATCCCGAACATGATCGCCGCGTACACCAGGGTCATCCCGACGATCTTCGCCACCTCCAGCGGACTGCCGCCCTCGATGATCGCGATGATGAACGCGAGCAGGGTCCAGGCGAGGATGTCGTCGATCGCGGCCGCGGCCAGGCTGAAAACACCGGGGACGGTCCGCATCATCCCGCGGTCGGCGAGGATGCGCGCCAGCACGGGAAATGCGGTGATCGACATCGCGACACCCATGAACAGGACCATGCCGAGCCGTTCGATCTCGACTCCGCCGACGGTGTCATGCGACGGGTACAACAGAAGTCCCAGCGCCGCACCGAGTCCGAACGGCAGCACGATCGAGCATGCCGAGATGCTCGCTGCCGCCCGCTCCCGTCCGCGGGTCAGTCGCATGTCGAGTTCGAGCCCGACGATGAACATGAACAGCACGAGCCCGATCTGCGCCAGGCCACCGAGGAGTGGCCGTACCTCCTCGGGGAACAGCCACTGGTCGGGATTCCCCGGCAGGAGCCCGAGAAGGCTGGGCCCCAGCGCGATCCCGGCCGCGATCTCGCCGACGACGGCCGGCTGCCGCACCGCGCGCGCGATCATCCCGCCGACGCGAGCGGCCGCGATGATGACCGCGACATCCAGGAGGAGGAACGCGACCGTGTGCTTGTCCATCTCAGATCCCGGCCGTCTCAGATCCGCGCATGGTGCGACTCGAAGATGAAGTGGCGTCCCCCGATTCGGACATGCGACCCCGGGACCAGGACGTGGGGGCGGTGCGGGAGCAGGCGCACCTCCCGGTTCCCGCTGCTCGGATCGGCGACGAACGTACCGTTCGCCGAGCCGAGGTCGACGAGCTGGACGGTCCACTCGACCAACCGGATCTCGACATGGCGGCGCGACAGCTGTCCCGTCTCGTCCTGCACCCGGATCGGCTTCGGGGACCCCGCCCGTCCGCCACCGGACGATCCGGGTTCGCGACCGATGACCAAATCCTCGTCGAGCAGGAAGGTGAAGCCGTTGTCGAGCAGCAGCCACCCCAGCGGCGGGCGCTCCCCTTCCACCAGGAAGGTTGTGAGCTGATCCATCCGGATGCCGCAGACGCCGCACAACCAGGACTGTGGATGGTTGAGATGTCCTCGCGAGCATCGGATTCCATGCACCTTCGCCCGCGACGCCTCGATCTTGACGACCTCGGTCGCGGGACGCTGATGCTCCTCCTTCGGCAGCGGGGCGCGCGGTTCGAGGGGTTCGGCGAACGGGTTCGGTTGCGCAGCATGTGCGGCCGGCATCGGATCGGTCGGGAGCGGCTCCGGTTGCCCGACCGGTGTCCCGCCGAGCGGGGTCGACGTGAACGGCAGAGGTTCGGCGACGTCCGGACGCATCCGCTCGGTCGTCCCCATCGGATCGGGTTCGGGAACAGGCAGGGGCGGAGACGCCGACCGGGACGGGAAGTCGGCGAACGGGTCCGCCGACGCCGCGGGCTCCGGCTTTCGCTCAGGCTCGCGTGCCGGTTCGGGCTCGGGCTCGGGCGCCGGGGCCTGAGTCGAGACGGGTAGCGGATGGAATTCGGTGCCGCGCAAACCGAGCGGTGTGTGCAGCAATGTCCCCGAGGCGGGCACGACACCGTCGACCAGGTCGAAACGTTCCTCGCCGACCTCGGCCGGCACGGTGCCCTCGAGGTACAGGCCGAGTCCCTCGGACGGCCACGGGATGGCCTTGTCGTAGGTGTCGCCGGGTGGCGGTTCGATGCGCTTGCCGTCGGTCTCCCCGTAGACCCGCCCCGACATGAAGATCGCGATCCCCACGTTGTCGGGTGCGGCGAAGGCGATGTCGATCTGCTCATCGGCGGTGAGCACGAGCTGTGCCAGCGCGCGGACCAGATGGCGGCCGCGCCGGGGTGCCGAATCCGGTACGGACACCGCGGATTCGACGTCGAGCAGGTCGGTGATGAACGCGGCGGGCACGGTGTCGGAGATCAGGCAGAGGAACGCCGGCTTGCGGATCACGATCCCGGCACCGGGGATCAGCGTCACCGTCGGGGTCACGCTCGGGATGTCACCCGGGATGGTCACAGGAACCGGCCTCCTTGGAATCGCCAGTGCGGGAACATCGCTCGCAACGGGCCGTTGACCGCGACCCACACCAGCAGCCAGGTGGTGAGGAACTGGACGGTGAACACGAACGGTGACGGCCGCAGCTCCGCCGGCAGCAGGCCCGTCCCGTCGACGACGAGCCACACCACGATGCCCTCATTGATCGCGGTGAGCAGACCGAACAGGGTGGGCCAGTCCTTCTCCCAGCGGAACTGCTGCAGGAAGTGGTAGACGAACTCCCACGCGACGCCGAGCACGATGACGGTGAACAACACCGTGAACGCGACGCGGTAGACCTCGAAGATCGTGGGGTCACC
Organism: Gordonia rubripertincta; assembly: GCF_038024875.1. Lineage (NCBI taxonomy): Bacteria > Bacillati > Actinomycetota > Actinomycetes > Mycobacteriales > Gordoniaceae > Gordonia > Gordonia rubripertincta. The sequence goes on along the minus strand of NZ_CP136136.1, from coordinate 2,819,723 downwards.
CGACGAGATCAGCCACAGGAACGGCACGAGGACGACGGTCCACGCCCCGCCGAGGATGCCGAGCACCAGCACGCGGGTCTGGACCCGTCCCCACAGTGTGGGCAGCATCAGTCCACTCCCTTGTTGTTCATCCACCGCCACCACTGGGCGGTCGAGCGCCACGGGGTGAGTCGCTTGCAGAAACCCTGCCGCGCGAGGTCGTCGACGATCTCGAGGGCGGCGATCTGCAGGCCGAGGAAGGTGTCGACACCCGGGAAGTACCCGCCGAGCGTCGCACTCCCCGATGCGTACAGCTTCCCGTCGCCGTTGCGCGTGCCCTTCAACTCGAAGTCGCGTTCGACGTCCATCCGGCCGACCGGGTTGATCCCCGCGCCGGTGTGGTCGAGGAGGTCGCGTAGCAACCGGTGTTCTCGTACGTCGGCCTCGAGTCCGGTGCAGTCGATGACGTAGTCGGCATACAGCTCGAAGGTGCCGTCCGGACGGTGCTCCTGCCTGATCGGAGCGTGGGGGTCGACGCGAACGGTCGTCACCACGCCCTGGCCGCCCGGTCCGGGCACCAGACTCTCGGCCTTGCCGACCGCGGCGCGGTACCACCCTTCGCGTCGTCCGCGGGCGAGCTGTTCCTGCCAGTCGTCGCGGACCGGGGTGTTGGTGCCGCCCATCTGCTTGTACGCCTCGGCACGGTCGTGTCCCTCGAGTTTGCGTATGCGCGCCTTGAGCTGGCCGCCCCATACCGATTTCGGATAGTTGAACCCCTGGTAGGCCCAACCGTCCTTGCCTTTGCGCCGCATGAAGATGTGCGGGCCGTGCGGTTTGTCGTAGTACGTGCGGAACAGGTGCACGATCTGCGTCTGCAGGCCGAGCGCATCCCGGTCGTCGATGAGGCGTTGCAGCACACGGGATGCGACGATCCCGGCGCCGCGGATCAGGACGGTGCCCGGCTTGCGCTGCAGGGACTGGTAGACGTGTTCGTGGGATTCGTAGGCGTTGACGACCCTGCTGGCGTCGCGATAGGTCTCGCGGAACGCCTGCAGGTCCGGCAACAGTTTGATCCCCGGATAACCGATGGCCACATGTACCCATCGACTTCGGAACGCCACGCGTTTGGTCGGCGAACTGCCTTGTGGGGGTGTGAGAATCGTGAAGTAGCCGCCGCCGGCGCGGCGTCGGATCATGCGAACCTGACCACGGTGCAGGCACCTCAGGTAGCCGATGCGATGGCACTCCTTCTCCATCGACTCGAACGCCTGCCCCGCCTTCGGGGTGTAGTAGTTCGCGAAGATCGGCTCGACCAGGACATTCCACAGCGGTTTGATCTTCTTGTCGGCCCACGCCTCGCGGACGGCATAGGACGGGAATCCCCAGATGTTGTCGGGGGTCGAGGCCGAATCCGACCGGAGTCGTTCGCCGCGCGGGATCTGCGACACCCGGGTGAGGTACTCGTAGCTGTGCCACGGCACGTCCTGCGGCCCGAGGACCGCGATCTGATCGAGCGGAACACCGCAGATCCGCAGATAGTCGACGGTGACGAAGGAACCGATCCCCGAGCCGACGGTGACGAACGGGACGTCGACGATCGGGATACCCGCCGCCTCCACCATCGCCTCGGTCCAGACGTCGGTGTCGACGAGTTGGGGCGTGAGATCACCGAGGCCACCGGGGTGGGGCCGCGCGTCGGGCGGTGGCGAGAACCGCCCCGGCACACGCGGCGGGAACTGCCCCGGGGCGGGCATTCGCGTCGGTCCCTGCGGGGGTCGGCTCACCGGCGACCCCGGACGGATGCGTGCGCACCGGCAGCTGGGCCACTCGGCACGTACGGGACACGACGGGACATCGCTTCCTCCGATGAGGTCGGGTGGCACGGGATGGTGCGATAACTCTAACGCGCGATGCGGTCCGGAACGAGGTGAAACCAACCGATCGAATTACGACCGTCTCGGCTGGTCAGCGCGTGAACCGCACAGAGTCGGACGCACCCTGCGGAGCCACCTCGGCCAGCGAACGTGACATTGACTGTTGACAAATAGCGAAGGGTCGAAATACGTTCGAGTCATCCGCTGTGGCCGCCCTCACGCAGCCCGGCCCACCTCGAAGGACGCGACGATGACCAAAGCATTGACGAATCCGAACTCCATGCACACCGCCGGCGACGGCCCGGCCCGCTACATTCCCGAACACGACAAATCAGGCGGCGAACAGGACTACGGACAGGTGCTCGACGACCTGTCCTCGGCCTCGGTTCACCGGAACTTCGATCCCTACGTGGACATCGACTGGGATGCGCCGCACATGGCGATCACGGAGAACGATCCGCGCTGGATCCTCTCCTACGAGGTCGACCCGATCGGCCGTCATCCCTGGTACCAGCAGCTCCCGCAGAGCAAGCAGATCGAGATCGGCAAGTGGCGTCAGGCCAACGTCGCCAAGGTCGGCCTGCAGTTCGAGTCCGTGCTGATCCGCGGCCTGATGCAGTACAGCTTCAAACTCCCCAACGGCGCACGCGAATTCCGGTACACCACGCACGAATCCAAGGAGGAGTGCAACCACACCCTGATGTTCCAGGAGTTCGTGAACCGCGTGGGCATGGACGTGCCCGGCGCAAAGGTCGGGTACCGCCTGATCTCGCCGTTCGTCCCGCTGGTCTCGACGGTGTTCCCGATCGTCTTCTTCTTCGGCGTACTCGGCGGCGAAGAGCCGATCGACCACATCCAGAAGGACTTCCTCCGGACCCGTGCCCGCCTGCACCCGACGATGGCCGCGGTCATGCAGCTGCATGTCGCCGAAGAGGCGCGGCACATCTCGTTCGCCCATCACTTCATCCGCGAGCAGGTCCCGCAGCGCAACCGCTTCCAGCGTTTCCTGCTGTCGCTCATGCTGCCGCTGACCATGCGCACCCTGTGCAGCGCGATCGTGGTTCCGCCGCGTTCCTTCGCCAAGGAGTTCGACGTCCCGCGCGAGGTCATGAAGGACATCTTCTGGCGGTCCGAGGAGTCGAAGCGCTTCCTGCGCAACGTCTTCGGCGACGTCCGCATGCTCGCCGACCAGAGCGGGCTGATGAACCCGGTGTCGCGCCTGCTGTGGCGTGCGCTCGGGATCAGCGGCCGCCCTTCGCGTTTCCGCAGCGAGCCGACCTACACGGCCGCCTGAGCCACCGGCTGATCCACGGGCTGATTTGCCCCTCACACACAGGTAGCGAACCGACCCCATGCCTCACGTCGTCACCCAGGCGTGCTGCGGCGACGCGTCGTGCGTTTACGCATGCCCCGTCAACTGCATCCACCCCACCCCGGAAGAGCCGGATTTCGGCATCGCCGAGATGCTCTACATCGACCCGGCGACCTGCGTCGACTGCGGCGCCTGCGTCAGCGCCTGCCCCGTCGGCGCCATCGTTCCCGGCCACCGGCTGCCCGAGGGCCAGGAGCGGTTCGCGGAGGTCAACGCCGCGCAGTACCGCGAAACCGTCGACGGGGCAGCACGTTTCCCGGTTGACCCCGCGCGCCGGCTGCCGCTCGCCCCGATCGACCGGCCACGTCAGCTCGCGGTCGACGCAAAGGTGTCGATCGGCATCGTCGGGTCGGGTCCGTCGGCGATGTACGCCGCCGACGAACTACTGCGGCAGCCCCAGGTGTCGGTGACCATGTACGAGCGCCTCGACCGGCCGTTCGGCCTCGCACGCTTCGGCGTCGCCCCGGATCACCTGCACACCCGCAAGGTGATGCGCCTGTTCGACGACATCGCACGCAACCCGAACCTGGAAATCCTGCTCGACACCGAGGTGGGACGCGACATCACACTCGACGACCTGCGGTCCCGCCACCAGGGCGTCATCTGGGCCGGCGGCGCCCCCACCGACAAGACGCTGGACCTGCCGGGGATCGATCAGGCGGGTGTCACCTCTGCCACGTCGTTCGTCGGTTGGTACAACGGCCATCCGGACTTCACCGACCTCGACGTCGACCTGTCCACCGACCGCGTGGTGGTCATCGGCAACGGCAACGTCGCGCTCGACGTCGCTCGTATCCTCGTCGCCGACCCGGCGGCACTCGCCGACACGTCCATCTCGCCGGCCGCGCTGGCCGCGCTGGCCGAATCGTCGGTGCGCGAGGTGGTCGTGCTGGGACGACGCGGACCCGCCCACGCCGCGTTCACCCTGCCCGAGCTGATCGGGCTCGTCGATTCGGGTGTCGCGGTGACCGTGGATCCCGCCGATCTCGAATCCGCCCAGGTGGACGGCGAACTCGACGCCACCATCCGCGCCAAGCTCGACATCCTGGCCGAGTGCGCCGCCGCCGAACCGAAGGGGCGTCGAATCCGCTTGGCGTTCTTCGGTTCTCCGCTCGAGGTGACGGGCGACCACGGACGCGCGACCGGCGTCGTCGTGGGCCGCAACCGCCTGACGGTCGACGATGCGGATGTCGTGACCGGGATCGAACCCACCGGTGAGACCACCACCGTCGACGCCGGACTCGTGCTGACCTCGGTCGGTTACCGCGGGGTCGCCGTGCCCGGTCTGCCGTTCGACGACGCGACCGGAGTCATCCCGCACCGCGCCGGCCGGGTCATGGACGGTGGGCAACCGGTGCCGGGCGTCTACGTGACCGGGTGGATCAAGCGCGGACCGTCGGGCTTCATCGGGACCAACAAGACCGACTCCGCGGAGACGGTGGCGTCGTTGCTCACCGATCTCGAGACCGGTGCACTCTCCGATAGATTGATCGACCATGGGGCCCGCATACCAGCGCACCACCGTGCGCGCCGATTTGTCCGCTCTGCCGGCCGACGTCGCGGCGGCGTTGCGTGACCATGCCGAGTCGCGGCAACTGACCGTCACCGACGACCTTCCCGCCTGGAGCACCCGGAGCATCAACCCGCCCGCTTCCTCCGCGATCGGCAGAGTGCTCGGCCGGCGCGCGAACCCCGTCGACCCCGACTCCGAGAACCAGACGCTCGTCGTCCTGCATCCGACGCACCTCGTCATCGTCAACTCGGGGGCGAAGCGCGGGATCTCGGCGCTGTCGGTGCCGCTGGGTATTGCCTCGATCGAGACGCCGGAATCCCCGGACGGATTCGCGGTGGTCGGCTTCGCCGGCGAGAGCGGCCGTCCGGGCAGCTACTACCTGGGCGTCGGGGAACCTCACGGCGAGGAGTGCCGAGAAGCGGTACGTGCGGCGATCGTGGCCGCGAAGAATCCGTGAGCGGCCCTGTCCAGACCCGTGGTCACCGACCGTCCGTCGGTATCGCGCTGGCGCTGATCTCGTCCGCCTGCTTCGCCATCTCCGGGGTCCTGGCCCGGGCGATGATCGAGTCCGGGTGGTCGGCGGGAGCGACCGTGACCGTGCGCATCGCGGTGGGTGCTGCCGTACTCGCGGTTCCCGGGTTGCTCGCCTTCCGAGACCGACAGCCCCTGCTGCCACCGCCGGTGCCCCCACAATCCTCCGCCCGATCCTGGTGGGTGCTGATCGCCTACGGACTACTGGCCGTCGCGGGATGCCAGCTGGCCTACTTCTATGCTGTGACCTACCTGCAGGTCGGCGTGGCTCTGCTGATCGAGTACACCGCACCGGTCGCGGTCCTGGTGTGGATGTGGCTGCGGCACGCTCAGCGACCCACCCGCGTCACCGTGTTCGGGGCCGCTCTCGCGATCGCCGGCCTCGCCCTGGTCCTCGACCTCACCGGGGAGGTCTCGATCAGCGTCGTGGGCGTCCTGTGGGCTCTGGCCGCGATGGTGGGTGCTGCCGCCTACTTCGTGATCTCGGCGGACGAACGAACCGGCCTGCCGCCCCTCGCGCTCGCGGCCGGCGGTCTCGTGATCGGTGCGGTCACGCTCGCCGCGGCCGGGCTCGTCGGAGCACTGCCGATGACGGCGTCGACCTCGGCGGTCCGCATCGGTGACCTCTCGCTGCCCTGGTGGGCGCCCCTGCTGATGCTGGGTGTCGTGTCGGCCGCGATGGCGTACGCCTTCGGGATCGCGGCCGGCCGGATGCTCGGCGCCCGGGTGATGTCGTTCGTCGCCCTGTCCGAGGTGTTGTTCGCGGTGTTGTTCGCCTGGCTCGCCCTCGACGAACTCCCGGCGCCGATCCAGCTCCTCGGTGGCCTGCTGATCGTCGCCGGTGTCGTGTTGGTCCGATTGGGGTGAGGCACCCTGAACCTGGACTCCAGACCTGGGATCAGCGCGAGTCGATGTCGGATGCCGTTGTGCGCGTTCGGTATAGCCACCGGAATCCGGGCCGGTTCCAAAGTATGTGTCGCACGTCGCATTACGCACGAGTAGTCTTGCGCCCCATGTGGGGGAGGAACCACGCGTGACAGGGATGTTCTCGAGGTTTGACTACACCGACGCCGCGCTGACCACCGGGGAACGCTTCCTGGAGCTCGTCGAGGGGGTCGACGAGCCGGAGACGCGTGTCCCGGACACACCGGGATGGACGCTGGTCGACTGTCTGGGACACGTAGCCCTGGCGCCGACGCGGTTTCTCGAGCTCGCGCGCGGCGAGGGGGACTGGTGCCGCCAGGCGGTCGACGTCCCGGATTTCAACGCGAAGCAGATCGCGAACCTACCGACTCGTGAGATCTCGGTCCTCGCCCGCCAGCTGAGAGAAGACCTCGACACGCTGGTCGACGCCGTCTCGCACTTCAACGCGCAGGTCCCGAAGATGCGATTCGACGGTGACCGGCTGATCCGCGCCGACGCCGCATTGGGCATCCTCATCGGCGAGTTCGTGGTGCACGGCTTCGACGTCGCGCGTGCGGTGGGCGCCCGCTGGCGGGTCGAGCCCGAGGTCGTGCTGATGATCATCCGCGGACGACAGCAGATCCTGCCCAGCTGGGTGGACCCGACAATGGCGGCCGGACACCAGGCCACCTACGACATCCGGCTGCGCGGATGTTCGGAACGCTACTTCTACGAGTTCACCGACGGTGAGCTGGTCATCAACCCCGACGAGCCCCGACGCCCCGACGTCCACATCAGCGTCGACCCGACTGCCGCGCTGCTGACCGGCTACGGTCGGCTCTCCCCCACCTGGGCCGCACTGACCGGACGGGCCTTCGCATGGGGAAGCAAGCCGTGGCTTGCGCCACGGCTTGCTCAGAAGTTCCTACCCGCCTAGTTCGGCGGGCTTTGTTCGGTAGGGAACCGCGTCAGTTCAGCGGTTGGTCGGCGAACCGGCCGGACGGCTCGAGGAACGGCGTCCGCCCTGTGCGCGTCCACCGGCACGATGCTGCTGATCGCCGGTGCGGGGCTGACCCGCAGAGCGACCCTGCCCTGCCGAACGCGACTGCCCTGCCGAACGCGACTGGCCGGCCGAGCGGCCGTCGGTGGAACGCTGTCCACCGGAGCGGGACTCGCCGCCCTGACCGCGTGCGCCGCCACGGCTCTCACCGCGCGCAGCACCGTTACCACGGCCCTCACCGCGGGCACGTCCCGGGCGTCCGCCGCCTCGACGGCCACCCTGTGAACGACCACCCTGAGAGCGGCCGCCCTGTGAACCACCACGTTGGGCGCCACGAGCGGCCTCGGCGGCCGCACGCTCGGCAGCGGAGACGCGGGGTGCTCGCTCGCCGACGAGCTCGTCGACGGCGCCGGCCTTGGCGTCGACCTGCTTCGGGGTGACCTTGATCTTGGCCTTGCGCAACAGCTGCGAGACCTCACGACGCTGCTCGGGCAGGCACACGGTGACGACGTCGCCGGAGCTGCCGGCACGCGCGGTGCGACCCGAGCGGTGCAGGTATGCCTTGTGCTCGGCGGGCGGATCGACGTGGACGACCAGCTCGATACCGTCGACGTGCACACCGCGGGCGGCGACGTCGGTGGCCACGAGGACGCGGACGTCTCCCTCACCGAAGGCGGCGAGATTGCGGTCACGCTGGGCCTGACTCAGGTTGCCGTGCAGGTCGACGGCCGGGATGCCCTGCTCGGTCAGCTTCTTCGCGAGCTTCTTGGCCTGATGCTTGGTGCGCATGAACAGGATTCGGCGACCGGCGCCGGACGCGAGTTCGGCGACCAGGTCGGCCTTGCCGGCCGAGGAGACCTCGAAGACGTGGTGGGTCATGGCGGCGACCGGGGACTCGGCGGAGTCGACCGAGTGCAGGACCGGGTTGTCGAGGAAGCGCTTGGCCAGCTTGTCGACGCCGTTGTCGAGGGTCGCCGAGAACAGCAGGCGCTGACCGTCGGACGGGGTGGCGGCGAGGAGCTTGGTGACGACCGGGAGGAAGCCGAGGTCGGCCATGTGGTCGGCCTCGTCGATGACGGTGACCTCGACCTCGTCGAGCTTCACGATGCCCTGGCGCATCAGGTCTTCGAGGCGTCCCGGGCAGGCGACGACGATGTCGACGCCACGGCGGAAGGCCTGTTCCTGACGCATCTGCTTGACGCCACCGAAGACGGTGGTCACGGTGAGGCCGACGGCGGCCGCGAGCGGCTCGACGACAGCAGCGATCTGGGTGGCCAGCTCGCGGGTCGGAGCCAGGATGAGGCCGGTCGGCGCACCGACGTAGCGCTTGACCTCCATCTCGGCGAGTCCGGCGACCAGCGGGATGGAGAAGGCGAGGGTCTTGCCCGAGCCGGTCTTGCCTCGGCCGAGGACGTCCTTGCCGTCAAGGGTGTCGGGGAGGGTGTCGGCCTGGATCGGGAAGGCGTTGGCCTTGCCCTGCGATGCCAGGACCTCGACCAATTTGCTTGGCACGCCGAGGGATTCGAAGGAAACCTGGGGGGCGGCGGTGTCGGCGGGAATGGTCTCGACGATCTGGCTTGCAGTGGCCGAGGGGGTCTCGAGGACAGCAGTCATTATGTGAGCGGAGCTCTTCCTGTGCGTGGCACGCGAGCAGGACGGCAGATCACTGCCGAAGGTCGGTGCCGATGGCGAACACGCGGGTACGCGGGCTCGTTCGCCGTACGAAGTCAATGGCAGGCGGTGGACATCTGATGTGTCCGACCTCGGCGACCACGTGGGTGGGCCCCGACCTGCGAGAGAGGCGTTCTACGACGCGAGATGCATCAATCAAGGCGCATCACTGCGATCGACACTACGCGCCGGTAACGAAAGAAGCGAATTGTTGTGACCGACGTCGCGACCCGGGGCGTTCCGCTAGAACGCCTCACTCAACATCACTGCGACCGTGCCGGGCTCCAGCGCGTCGAAGACGTGCTCGACATCGCCCGGATAACAGATGTAGTCACCGGGGCCGAGAACTTCTGCAGCGTCGCTGGGTCCTAGACGGGCGCGACCTGCACTGATGACGACGTGTTCGAGGATTCCGCGGGCATGCGGGGCGGAGATCCGCGGTTTGCCGGGCTCTGCCCGGATGACCTACATATCGCGACGGGAGCCGGGTGCGGCGGTCGACAGGAGCGTCGCCGAGTAGTCGGCATCGGCGGCCGGGATCACCGGCCCCTCCCCGAATCGGACGACCTCGACGGTCGGCGCCGGCGAGTCCAGCAGCGCCGAGAACTGCACGCCGAGGGCCGTGGAGAGCGCCCACAACGTCTCCACGCTGGGGTTTCCTTCCCCTGACTCGAGCTGGGACAGCGTCGACTTCCCGATTCCTGCACGCCGAGCCAACTCGGTCAGCGAGAGACCCGCACGGGTGCGCTCACGCTTCAGCGACGCGGCGACCAGCGCTTTCGGGTTCACCTGTCCGGCATTGTTCATCAAACCGTCCGATCGTCCATCTTGACGAACACTCGTCGTATGTTCACTATGATAGTCATGCGTTCGGCATGGAGAACACTCGATTCGGCGACTCTGCGCGCCGTGGTCGTGATGTGCGTGTCGGTACTCGTGATCGGCGCCTCGTATGGCGTCGCTGCGAACAGCGCCGGGCTCGCCCTGTGGCAGATCGTGCTGATCGCAACCGTCGTGCTCGCGGGGTCGTCGGAGTTCGTCTTCGTCGGCATGCTCGCCGCCGGCGGCGTGCCCATCGCCGGAGCCCTCGCCGGACTTCTGGTCAACACGAGGAACTTCGGCTACGGACTCGCGGTGGGCAAACACCTGCGCGGACTTTCGGAGATCCTGCTCGGTGCGCATCTGATCAACGACGAGACCGCCGCGGTGACCACCGCGGAATCCGAGCCGCGTCGCGCCCGCGCCGCATTTCTCCTGTGCGGATTGGGAATTCTCGTCTGCTGGCCGGCCGGCGCCGGCCTGGGCGCTCTGCTCGGCAGCCGCGTCGCAAGCCCCGAGGCCGTCGGACTCGACGCCGCGTTCCCCGCCCTGCTTGCCGCACTTGCCGTTCCGGCGCTGCGCACGCGCGCCACCTGGGCGGCGGTCGCCGCCGCCGGTGCCATCGCGCTGGCGTCGACACCATTTCTTCCTGCCGGACTGCCGATCCTCTGCGCGCTGGCGGGTTTCGCCGCCGTCGAAGCCGTTCGGAGCCTCGTGTCACATCGGACCCCCGCACCACCCCGCGCTCTCGTCGACATCGAGGCACCCCGATGACAGCCGGACTGTCCCTTGGCATCGGCATCGCGGTTCTCGCCGTCGGCACCTACGTGATCCGGCTGGCCGGACCTCTGCTCCGTAACCGCCTGTCCGTGTCGGCGAATGCGGAGAAGCTGATGGACCGCGCCACCGTGGTGCTGTTGGTCGCGGTGGCGCTGACCGGCGCGTTCTTCGTCGACCACGACTTCGCCGGATGGGCGCGACCGGCGGGCGTCGCCGTCGGAATCCTCGCGGCCGTCCTGCGCGCACCGATCGCGGTCGTGGTCGTCCTCGCCGCGGCAACCGCTGCCGGTCTACGCGCCATCGGGATCGCCTGACCCACAAGAAAACTCACCCATTTTCCGTATTTCCACCCTCCATCGGGGTGGTGGGAATACGGAAAAGCGGTGGGTTTGCGGAACACTCAGCGGACGGTGGCGGGCTCGGCGCAGCTGTCCGGGACGTCGACCAGCGAGCACGCGACCGGAAGCCGCGTCGGACGGTATCCGGCGGGCACTCCCCCGGCTCGTGTGATCTCCCGATACGCGGCCACGGCGTCGGTAGGGCGTCGGGTCAGCGTCGGATCACTTTGAGCATCAACGGTGTACAGACCGAACCGGGAGTCGAAGTCACCCCATTCGTAGTTGTCGGTGAGGCTCCAGTAGTTGTAGGACCTCACATCGATGCCGTCCTGCTTGGCGCGCTGCACCCAGTACACGGTGTCGCGCAGGTGGTCTGCGCGCCGGTAGCCGTCGGGGCGTCGACCGTCCGGGCCGGTGGCCAACCCGTTCTCGATGACGCGGATCGGCTTGCCCGGGAACTGCCGCGCCACGTGCCGAAGCACGTAGTAGATGCTCTCCGGAGCCTGCGAACTCTTCCAGAACTCACCGAGGGCTCCGTAGGCCACCGACGCATCGGTGACCGAGAAGGAGTAGTAGTGGTCGACGCCGACGAAGTCCAGGGTGTCGCGCATCCGTTGCGGGAAGAGGGATTCCAGCCACGGCTGCAGGCCCACGATCGGATAGTAGGCGAAGTTCGACGACACCTGCGCACCCGGCTGTATGCGATGGATGTGCCGGTAGATCGCTCGATGAGCCGCGACGATGCCGTCGGCCATCCGGCCCATGTTCTGTGGTGCGAGCCCGCCGTACTGGGCCTCGCGTCGAACGTATTCGGTCGGTTCGTTGAAGGTGATCCACAGCGGGTCGGCCCAGGCGTACCGGTCGACGACCCGCCCGGCGAACGCCACCGTGTCGTCGGCCATGCCGGGCCGGTTCCAGCCACCGAGATCCACGGCCCACCCGGGATGCACCCAGTGATTGAGGGTGATCATCGGCCGCATCCCGGCATCCACGACCTTGCGGATCACACGGTCATAGAACGCCCAGCCCGCCGGATCATCTCGCCCACGCGTGGGTTCGACCCTCGACCACTCCACCGACGTGCGGTAGATGCCCACGCCCAGCGACGCTGCGCGATCGATGTCCTCGGCGTAGCGGTGGTAGAAGTCGACGGCGTTGCCGACAGGTTGATCGACCTTGCCCTGCTTGCCGTACCGCAGCCAGTTCGAATCCCGGTTGTATCCCTCGGACTGGAAACCGGATTGGGCGACGCCGAAGTCGAAGTCGGGGCCGAGCGGCGGAACCGCTGCCTGCGCAGGCGAAGTGACGCCGACGAGCAGCAGCACCGCCGCCGCCGCGATCACGGGATGGACGGCTCTGCGCACCACGCTCAGAACGGGCTACCGGTGAACGGTGCGACGCGTTCACAGGGCACGCGACGTGGATGTTCGGGGTCGAGCGCGTTCAACACGAAGTACGCCGTGCGTCGCGACCCGGCCATCCCCGCATGCTCGGTGTAGTCGACCGAACATCCGTCCTGCACAACGATGTTGCGGACGTTCTTGCCACCCGGCGGCAGTCCGTACCAGTACGGGACGACGAGTTCGTCGTGGCGGGTGGCAATGTTGGTGTACTGGATGCCCGGCTCGTAGTACCCGCCGTCGGCGACCTTGCGGAGGAACGCAGCACCCGGATCGAGGTCGAAACACGCTTGGCACAACGGAACCTGCTCGGGTCGCACGCCGAGACCCCGGACGAACGGGCCGATGGCATCGGCAGCGGCGACGGTCGTTCCACGCCACACCGGTGCCAGCGACACGTACTTGTCGACGCTGTCCTTACCGCCGAGGTACTTGACGTAGTAGGCCGGGACCACGGTCCCCTGCGAGTGCCCGATGATGTCGACCTTCGACGCACCGGTCGTGCTCTTCACCTTGGTGATGAAGCCGCCGAGTTCGCGCGCACTCTCGGACATGAGGCCCATTCCGCCGATCGCGCTGATCGGCCACGGGGCTCCCTTGATCGCACCGTACGTCGTCGTGAAGACGCAGTAACCCTCGTTCTTCAGCAGCGGGACATACGTTCCCCAGTTGGTCTGCTGCGATCCACCGGTTCCGTGCACCAGGATCACCGGGTTGGGATGACGGGGCGAGGGCTTGCAGTTCCAATCGTTCGCCCCGGGCAGCGAACCGCCCGGGTTGGTGAGTTCTCCGGGGATACCGGAGAGGAAGTTGTAGGTGACGGGTAGGTCGGCCCGCGCGGGTGCGGCGGTGGCGACGAGCAGTCCGGCCATCGCCGCCACGACCAGCCCCAACAGCAGCTTCGAGGTCCTCATCGCTGGAAGCTAACAAAACGGCCCGCACCGGGTAGGGCGTTTGACGCAGACCGGTCGCGCGACTCCCGATCGACGGACTCCCGATCAACGGGAACCGACTGGCCGCACCGCGCCGATTTCTGATGGCGTGGGACGGTGACTGGAACCCAGAAAGCTCAGTTGGACCCTGCCGCGATGGCCGACGTCGTAGCCCGGTATCTGTCATTCCTCGGCGCGGGCACCGGTGAGGACATCGCGGGCCTCTTCGCCGCCGACGCCGTGGTCGAGGATCCGGTCGGCGGGCAGATTCTGCAGGGACGCGACGCCCTCACGTCGTTCTACTCGCGGGTGACCGCCGCCGAGAACTCTGCGGAGTTGCTGACCCTGCGCGTGGCCGGCAACTCCGCCGCGTTCCATTTCCGGGTGGTCACCACGACCGCGGACCAGGTGATCACCATCGAACCGATAGACGTGATCACCTTCGACGACCACGGTCTGATCACCGGTCTCCGTGCCCACTGGTCGGCCGAGGACGTCCACACCGTCGCACGATGAGAGAGTCACGTCGCACAATGAGAGGTCGACGGGAGGCGATGCGGACATGCGCCTAGGGATCACCAGTCCGGTCCTGGTCCAGCACCCGAGCACGCGCTCGGAGTGGGAACGGACGGCGACCATCGACGACGTCGCCCGGATCGCGCGACGTGCGGACGAACTGGGCTTCAACCACCTCACCTGCAGCGAACACATCGCCGTACCCGTCGAGGTGGCCGAGGTCCGGGGCGGAACCTATTGGGATCCGCTGGCCACCTTCGGATACCTGGCGGCCGCCACCAACCGGCTGCGCCTGGTCACCAACGTTCTCGTGCTGGGTTACCACCACCCGCTGGAGATCGCGAAGCGATACGGAACCCTCGACCGGATCAGCCGCGGCCGATTGGTGCTGGGGGTGGGCGTGGGCACGCTCAAGGAGGAGTTCGACCTCATCGGGGCACCGTTCGACGACCGCGGCGCCCGCGCCGACGACGCGATCGCGGCCCTGCGCGCCTCGTTGTCGAGTGCCCGGCCGGAATACCACGGCCGCTTCTACGACTATGCGGACCTGGTGGTGGAGCCGCACGCCGTGCAGGATCATGTGCCGATCTGGGTCGGCGGCCGCACCGGGCGATCGCTGCGTCGGGCCTGCGCGCACGGCGACGGCTGGGCCCCGTTCGGCCTCGGCACCGACCAGTTGCGCACGATGCTGGCGGACGCCCCGATTCCTCCGTCGTTCGACGTGGTCCTGTCCTCGCCCCGGGCGCTCGATCCGCTCGGGGCGCCCGACACCGTGACCCGGACTCTGAACGATCTGCGCGACGCGGGCGCGACCATCGCCGGCACGTCCGTGGCCGCCCGCGACGCGGGACACTACGTCGATCAACTCGACGAGCTCCACCGCCTCGCCCACCTCGAAGGCGTGGACTTCGACGGACCGGCGGAACCACCGGGATCGGACACACACCACGAACAGGAGTCGAGGACATGACGAACACATACGAGGGTCAGGTCGCCCTGATCACCGGCGCCGCCCGCGGTCAGGGACGCAGCCACGCGGTTGCCTTCGCCGAACGTGGGGCCGACATCGTCATCTGCGACCGCTGCGAGGACAGCTCCGCCGTCCGCTACCCTCTGGCCACCGACGCCGACCTGGCCGAGACCGCGCGTCTGGTGACCGCGACGGGCCGTCGATGCATCGCCGTCCGGGCCGACACAGCCGACCGTGCCGCGATGGATGCACTGGTGGCACAGGCGCATTCCGAGTTCGGCCGCATCGACATCGCGGTCGCCAACGCCGGCGTGTCGGTCGCGGCACCCGTGCAGTCCATGACCACCGACCAGTGGTCTGAGGTCATCTCCTCCAACCTGACCGGGGTCTTCAACACCGTCGGCGCGGTGGCGGGCGGGATGATCGAACGGAACTACGGACGGATCGTCACCATCTCGTCGATGCTCGGCCGGGCCGGCAACACCAACATGACGGGATATGCGGCATCCAAGTGGGGTGTCATCGGTTTGACCAAGAGTGCAGCCCTCGACCTCGCCGGCCACGGAATCACCGTCAACGCCATTGCGCCCGGCAACATCTCGACGCCGATGATCCACAACGACGCGCTGTACTCGATGCTGCGCCCCGACCTGGAATCCCCGACGATCGACGACGTCGCACCGGTCTTCGAGTCACTGCACGCCCAACCGGTCCCCTGGCTGGACGCCGCGGAGATCACCCGGGTCGTGTTGTTCCTGACCGACCCGGCCAACGCCCACATCAGCGGAACCGTGATCCCGGTCGATGCCGGCAACGCCGCTCGCGTCACCGGCTGACGCCGGCTCCCTTCAGGCGCATCCGGAGCCTGCGGAGGACGCGACGCCGCTGCGGCTGTAGGACCACGGCCGATGTCGTTCACCCTGATCGACGTCGCACGCGACCTCGATCAGGGTGCCGTGAACTGGACGCGGGTGCGGATGCTGTGCAGCGGGCCGGGCAGGACAACTTCGCGTCCCCGTCAGTGGGTTTCGAGGGCAATGTGCCCTTCGACGGTGCTCACGGGGACGGAGCCTGCGGAGGATGCGTCTCGAAGGGCCGGCGAGGACATCCAACACGCGAGTGAAGGAGACACCACCACGAGGACCCCAACCATGATCGATACGCAAGTGGTGGTCCTGGGGTGTTGATACCCGCCAACGCACCCACCACGCCGCCATCGTTGCTGCCGACGGCCGCCCACTGGCCGACCGTGAGTTCCCTACCACCAGTAGCGGCTACCGCCACGTCGAACGCCGTTCCGCGGAACACAAGACGAAGAAAGACATCATCCGCTGCCTCGAACGCTACGTCGCCCGCGAAGTCTTCAACGACCTCACCACCGACCTCGGGCGGATTGACAAGCTATAGGACCATCTCGTCGGTCCGGGACCTCAGAACTCGACGTCGAGACGATCGCTGAGCGGACGAGCCTGGCAGGCCAGGATGTAACCGTCGGCGATGTCGTCCTCGTCGAGGATCGAGGCATTGCCCATGTCGACCTTTCCGTCGACCAGAGTGCAAGCGCACGAACCACATTCGCCCTCGCGGCAGGAGAACGGGACGTCGACGCCCTGGGAGAGCAGGACGTCGACGAGGGTCGCCGACCGCGGCCAGCGGTACTCGTTGGATTCTCCGTCGAGGGTCACCGACACCGTCGCCGAGTCGGCATCGTCGGCGGTGGGGTCCGGCAGCACCACCTCGGCGAAGGGGTCCCCCGACAGGGAGGTGAACACCTCGGCGTGGACGCGATCCCGCGGAATGCCGGCCTGGGCGGCGGCGCCGTGGACGGCATCCATGAACGGTTTCGGACCGCACATGTACACCCGGTGATGCGCGAAAGCCCCTGCGAGACCGGCCAGTTTCTCCGCCGACGGCTGACCCTGGACACTCTCGAGCCAGTGCACGACGGTCAGACGATCGCGGTGCTCCTCGGCGAGCTCGCGGAGCTCCGCCGCGAAGATGACGGCGTCCTCGCTCCGGTTGGCGTAGAACAGAACGACCTTTCCCCGGCCCTGAGACAGCGCCGACTTGAGGATCGAGATCACCGGCGTGACGCCGCTCCCGGCGGCGAACAGCAACAGGTCGTCGTCGAGATCGGCGGGGGTGAACACACCGGCCGGCGGCAGGACCTCGAGGATGTCACCGACCTCCACGTTGTCGCACAACCAGTTCGAGGCATAACCGCCGGCGGTCCGCTTCACGGTCACCTTCGGCCGGGCATCGGTGAACGGGGAGCTCGCCAGCGAGTAGCACCTCGCGACCGACCCGGTCTGATCGCTCGGGACACGCAGCGTCAGGAACTGGCCCGGCTTGTAGCGGAAATCGTCGCCCCGGTCACCGGGGACCTCGAAGACGAGCGACCGCGCATCCACGGTCTCCTCGACGATGGCCGCCACGGTCACCTTGGCGGAACGCGACCTGGCCGACGCTTCAGCGGTTGTCATCGCGGATCATGCCTCTCCATACGTGAATCGAACTGCGAGAAAACCTAGGTCCGTGGGACCGTTCCCGGACACCCCCTTCTCGCTGACCGGGATCGTGCCCGCGGCACCCTCGCGGAGCTTTTCAGGCACCGAAGGTCGCGCGGCCACCGGTGATGGTGGGCTCCCCGTCCTTGCGGAGTTCGAACTCGTATCCCGAGCCGCCGTCCCAGACATTCAGGTGCGCGGACTCGCCGGGATGGATGGGTGCCGCGAACCGCCCTTCGAGCCTGGTCAGGTCTGCGGGATGCGCCCCGACCGCACGCCCCAGCTCCACCGCCGCCATACCGAGCGTGCACAGCCCGTGCATGATCGGGCGCGGCTGCCCGATCCGCGCGGCAGCCGCCGGGTCGATGTGGATGTGATGCCGGTCGCCGGTGAGCCGGTACAGGGCGGCCTGGTTCGGAGCCGTCTGTATCGGACGGCTCGCAACCGGCTCGCCCTCCGGACCTGCCGGACGCGACGGGCCGCGATCACCGCCGAACCCCCCGGCGCCGGGCGCGAAGATCGACCACGTCGCGGTGAACTGATCACTGCGCACGACGACCTCGAACACCGCGGCCGCACCCTTGTCCCAGACTCGTCCGACCGACGCGTGCAGGGTCAGTTCGCCGCGGCGCGGGAGCGGTGCCGCCACCGACAGTTCCTGGGACCCGTGTACGGCTGTGGCGGTGTCGAAAGCGCCTCGTCCACCCAACTCGTCGGGCGCCCACTGCGCCAGGGTCAGCGCGAACGTGGGCAGCACCCGGAGACGATCCTCGAACACGAGATCCAATTCGTCCGCGGCGGCTCCGACCGCGATTGCGTAGAGGATGGCGTCCCGCTCGTCGTAGGTGACGGTGCGGGTGCCGAGGTCGATCCCCTCCCAGCGCGAGGTGCCGCGGATCGCGGCGTCCTGCGTACTCATGCGGCACCCAGGATCAAGCCGCTCGTGGGTACGGCGGTACCCGCGGTCACGAGCACGTTCTCGACACCCTCCGGTTGGTTCGTCGAGGTACCGCGGATCAGGCGGACCGCCTCCGCTATTCCGTTCACGCCATGCAGGTATGCCTCGCCGACCTGGCCGCCGTGGGTGTTGGACGGAAGACGCCCGCCGATCTCCAGGTTGCCGTCGGCGATGAAGGCGGCCGCCTCACCCGGTGCGCAGAACCCGAGTTCCTCGAGTTGCGGCAGCACCAGCGGGGTGAAGTGGTCGTAGAGGATCGCGGCGTCGACGTCGTCCGGACTAAGACCGGCCTGCGCGTACAGCTGCCGGCCCACGAGACCCATCTCCGGGATGCCGGTGATGTCCGGCCGGTAGTAGCTGGCCATCATGTGTTGGTCCTTGCCACTTCCCTGCGCGGCACCCTTGATGAGAGCCGGTGCGGAGGAGAGCTTCCGGGCGCGTTCGGCGGACACGACGACAAGGGCCTGGCCGCCGTCGGTCTCCTGGCAACAGTCGAGCAGGTGCAGCGGCTCGGCGATCCAGCGCGAGTTCTGGTGGTCTTCCAGGGTGATCGGCTTGCCGTAGAACCACGCGGCGGGATTGTTCGCGGCGTGCTTTCGCGCCACCACCGCAACCCGGCCGAAATCCTCACTGGTGGCACCGTATTGGTGCATGTAACGCCGGGCGAACATCGCCACCCACTGGGCGGGCGTCGCCAGTCCCTGCGGGGTCAGCCACGCATACGCCGCGCGGTCGGCGGTCGAATCCATCGGGCGGTCGTGCTGCCCGGTGCCGAAACGCATGCCGGAGCGCTCGTTGAACGCACGGTAGACCACGACGACCTCGGCGACACCGGTCGCCACGGCCATCGCCGCCTGCTGCACGGATGCGCAGGCCGCGCCGCCGCCGTAGCCGACCCGGGAGAAGAACTTCAGCTCGCCCAGTCCGCAGTTGCGGGCAACGAGGATCTCACCGTTGGTCTCCATCGTGAACGTCGTCAGACCGTCGACCTCGCCGGGGTCGATCCCGGCGTCGGCGAGCGCAGCGGTGACGGCCTCGCAGGCGAGCTGCAGCTCGGAACGCCCGGACTTCTTGGAGAACTCGGTGGCGCCGATACCGACGATCGCGGCGGCACCCGAGAGCGGACTCACTGCCATCAGGCGTCCCTTCCTTGCGCGGCGGGGTAGACGACCGTCACAGTGCCCGACAGGTGGTTGCCCAGGCTGTTGGCGCCCACCACCTGCACCTCGACGTGCCCGTTCGCCTTCGCGACGACCTCGCCGGTCATCGTCATCGTGTCGCCCGGATAGTTGGGCGCGCCCAGCCGGATCTTGACACGACCGACCGTGGCGGACGGCCCCGCCCAGTCCGTCACGAACCTGCCGGCCAACCCGTTGCTGGTGAGGATGTTCATGAACACGTCCTTCGACCCGCGCTCGCGAGCCAACTCGGGGTCGTGGTGCACATCCTGGAAGTCACGGGTGGCGATGGCGGTGGACACGATGAGAGTCCTGGTCAGCGGGATCGCGAGTGCGGGGAGCGTCTCGCCGACCGCGATGTCCTCGTATCTGCTGACCCCCAGGGCGACGCCGGCCGTCACGCGACCACCTCCGCACCGGTGGCGAGCTTTGCGCCCAGCCGTGCCAGATCGGACGCGGAACCGCCGAGCGTGGCACCGATCTGCTTTCCCCACAACAGGTGTCGATGCACCGGATAGTCGGTGTCCACCCCCATCCCGCCGTGCAGGTGGGTCGTGCGGTGCACGATGTTCTGGCCGCCCTCGGTGGCCCACCACTTGGCGACGAGGACCGAGGTCCCGGGATCGGTTCCGGCGGCGAGCTTCTGCGTGGCCTGCCACAGGGTCACGCTCATCGCCTCCAACTCGATGTAGCAGTCGGCGAGCTTGTGCGCGACCGCCTGGAACGTCGCCAGCGGTCGGCCGAACTGCTGTCGCCCGTTCAGGTAGGTCACCGACTGCTGCACGGCGCCGGCACCGACGCCGAGAGCGAGTGCGGCGAGAGCGAGTTCGACACGGTCCCGGAGCCACTCGACCGCAGTGCCGTCGGTGGGGCCGAGGAGTTCGGCGGCCGCCGAATCGAAGGTGAGGTTGCCGCAGATCTCCCAGGTGGTGGACTGGGTCTGCTCGATCGACACGCCGTCGGCGGTCAGGTCGACGAGGAACAGCGCCGCACCGGTGTCGGTGGTCGCCGACACGACCGCGCGGTCGGCGACATGGGTGACCGGGACGACTGCCTTCGCACCGGACAACGTCCACCGACCGTCGGTCTCGGCGGCGGTGGTCTGCGGGTCGCGGTCGACGTACGGACCGAACTCCTCGAGACCGATCGTGAGGAACCCTCGGCCCTCCGCAACCGCCGGAACGTGGGCGGATTTCTGTGTGTCCGAACCGAATTCGACGATGGCGAGAGCGGCGAGCACCGACTGCCAGATCGGCACCGGGGCGACATGTCGGCCCTGCTGCTCGAGCAGGACGTACAGTTCCGGCAACCCGAACCCGCCACCGCCGAGGCCCTCGGGCAGGGCGACGCCGAGCAGTCCGGTGGTGGCGAGTTCGCGCCACAGGTCCCGGTCGATGCGCTCGTCGGAGAGTTCGATCTGTTTGACCCGGTCGATTCCGGCTCGGCCGGTGAACACGTCGGCGGCGAGCGCTCGGATCGCGTCCTGCTCTTCGCTGTGGGTGAAGTCCATTGCTCAGTCCTCCAGTACGGCCGGCCGGAACGCGGGCAGCGTCAGATCCGGGTCGGCGTCGATCCAGTCCAGTTCCACCGGCATGTCGATCTCGACCTCGTCGGGGGCGACCCCGGTCATGTTCGCGATCAGGCGGGTTCCCTCGTCGAGTTCGATGGTCGCGACGACGAGCGGATACTCGAATCCGGGTATCTGCGGGTGGTGGTTGACGACGAAGCTGTAGACGGTGCCGCGCCCGGACGCCTCCACGGTGTCCCAGTCCAGGGAACGACACTGTCCGCACATGGGTCCGGTGGGGTGTCGCAGGGTGCCGCAGGCGGTGCAGCGCTGGATCACCAGCCGGTGCTCCTTGGCGGCCTCGAACCAGAAGGCGTTGTCGGCGTTGATCGCCGGCCGCGGCCGCAGACCCGGGACGGGACCCGACGGCCGGCCGGGAGTGTCAGCCGCCGGTTCTGCGACCGGCGGCGCGCTGTCCTTCGGCCGGAAGCGGAGCGTGCGCCACCGTTGTGTCGCGACGGTGTCGCCGTCGCCGTTGCGGTAGGTCTTGAGCGTGGTGACGAAGTGACCGGTGCCCAGCCCCGTCTTCTTCTCCTCGGAGATGGTCTCGATCACCTCCGTGAGCGACACCCGTTCTCCGGGAGACAGTTCGGCGAAGAACTCGAAGTCCGAGTCGGTTGCCACCACGGAGGTGAATCCCGCGGCGTCGAAGCTCGCGATCAGGTCGGTCCACACGTCCGACGGGTCGTTGTTCGCCATCTTGTCGGTGAACGTGCGCATCGTCCACACCTGCATCATCATGGCGGGTGCCACCGCCGCGTCCCGACCGGCGGCGCGGGCCGCGTCGTCGTCGAGGTAGATGGGATTGGTGTCCCCCATGGTCTCGACCCAGTGCCGGATCATCGGGGTGTTGACCTCGTCGGGACCCCAGGTCGTAGGGGTCAGGGTCTTTCCCTCGAATTCCCTGAGCGCGGTGAGGAAGTCGCTCACTTGACCCTCTTCTCCCGGACGAGGCCCAGGCCCATGGTCGCGACCATGTCACGCAGGACCTCGTTGACGCCTCCGCCGAACGTGTTGACCATGCCCTGGCGGGAGATCTGCTCGATCTGTCCGGCGAGCAGCGCTCCGGGTGAGTCGGGGCGTATCCGGCCCGCGGCACCGAGGATGCCGAGCAGGGTCCGGTAGACGTCGACATGGGTCTCGGTGCCGTAGGCCTTGGTGGCACCGGCATCCGCACCCGACAGGGTGTCGGCGGCGACGGCCGCGGTCACCTTCCAGTTCAGCAGGCGCATGGCTTCGAGCTTCGCGTGGGTACGCGCGAATTCCTGCTGTACCCAGGGGATCTCGATGACACCGTGTTCCTTGGCCCAGTCCAGGACCTGATGCCACAGTCCGTAGGTGCGACCACCGATGGCGGCGAGCCCGATGCGCTCGTGGTTCAGCTGGGCGGCGATCAGCTTCCAGCCGCCGTTGACCTCGCCGACGACGCCGGACTGCGGAACCCGGATTCCGGTGTAGTAGGTCGAGGTCACCGTGAGTCCGCCGACCGTGTTGATGGGCGACCACGAGAAACCCTCGTCGTCGGTGGGGACGACCAGGATCGAGATGCCCTTGTGCTTGGGCGCGTCGGGATCGGTGCGGCAGGCGAGCCAGACGTAATCGGCGGTGTTGGCGCCGGAGGTGAAGATCTTGTTGCCGTCGATCACCCATTCGTCCCCGTCGAGGACGGCACGAGTCTTCAGCGACGCCAGGTCGGTGCCCGCCTCGGGCTCGGTGTAGCCGATGGCGAAGACGATGTCACCGGAGAGGATGCCCGGAAGGAAACGTTCCTTCTGTTCCTCGGTGCCGTACTTCATCAGGGTCGGGCCGACGGTGTTGACGGTGACGAACGGGAACGGCAGGCCGGCTCGCTGAACCTCGTCGAAGAAGACGAACTGTTCCTCGATCGACCGACCCTGCCCACCGAACTCCTCGGGCCAGCCGATGCCCAGCCACCCGTCCTGGCCGAGCATCTTGACGACCTCCCGGAAACGCGGACCGCCGACACCCTGTTCGCCGGCCGCACGCCGCTCGTCCTCGGGCAGCAGTCCCGCGAAATACTCCCGCAGCTGCATCCGAAGAGCCAGCTGCTCGGGCGATTCGGTCAAATCCATCGTGTTGCTCCTAGTGACAATGGTGGCAAGAGACAGCCTGGGTGCGAACGCTAACGAGCCGCCGGGGACGCCACGGCGACAGTCTCACCCAGCGGGAGATACTCAGGACGAGACAGGCGCTGCCGGAAGGAATCTCGTCCGCCCATGCGTGTGGAACTCACGCTCGAGCGCGTCCACGTCGTCGGCGGTCATCAACGTGTACACCGGTTCGCCACGGCCCACCCACCAGTAGACCGGCTCGTCACACACCCACGCCTGCGCCTGGAGATCCCGCTTGAGCACCTTGTTCGATCCGGTGACCGGCAGCCGGGTGGACACCCGGACGAAGCGCGGCGTCGCCTTGGTGCCCAGATCTGCCTGTGCCGCAAGGTAGGCCGCGAACTCGGCGGGGTCGAAATCGGCCAGATCGGCAACCTCGACGGCAGCCATGACCTGATCCCCCGCACGCGGGTCGGGGACGGCGAACACACCAGCGGCGATGATCTTCGGGTGGCGCCGCACCACGTGTTCGATCATCAGCGCCGAGGTGTTCTCGCTGTCCACCCGAATCCAGTCGCCCTTGCGCCCGGCGAAGTAGATGAACCCCGCCTCGTCGATGTAGCCGAGGTCGCCGGTCCAGTACCAGCCGTGACGGATCCGCTCGGAGTTCGCGGCGTCGTTCTTGTAGTAACCCTCGAACCGGGCCGCCCCCGCCTTGTCGATCATCTCCCCGATCGCCTCGTCCGAGTTGAGCACGTGCCCGTGTTCGTCGAGGATGGCGCGCGGGCATTCCTGCAGGGTTTCCGGGTCGACCACGACGATGTTCTCGTTGGCCGGGCGGCCGAGCGCTCCGGCCGGGGCCTCGGGGTCCAGTCGGACCGAACCCGCGCCTTCACTGGATCCGTAGGTCTCGTACAGGATCGCACCGAACCGACGATGGAATTCGGCCTTGTCCCCCGGCGACGCCTCCGTCCCGAACCCGTGCGTCAGGGTGTTGTCGCGATCGTCGGACGCCTCCGGGGTCGACAGGAGGTAGCCGAGCGCCTTCCCCACATAGGTGAAATACGTTGCGCTGTAACGACGGACGTCGGGAAGGAATCCCGAGGCACTGAACTTGGGCACCAGCGCGATGGTCGCTCCCTGCGACAGTGCGGGCGCCCACAACCCCATCAGTGCGTTGCCGTGGAACAGCGGCATGCAGCAGTAGCAGACGTCGTCGCGGTCGATGTCGTACTTGGCACAGTTCGCGTAGGCCAGACGGGTGAGCCGTCCCTGTGAACAGCGCACCGCCTTCGACATGCCGGTGGTGCCGGAGGTGAACAGCAGCAGGAACAGGGTCGACGGGTCGACACCGTCGGCCACCTCGGGTTCGACCGCGTGCGCGGCCACCGCATCCGCGTAGGCGGGATCGTCGACCATCACGAAGCGGTCGTCGGTGAGGCCGAGGTCGAGACCGGCCAGCTTCTCCCGGCCGGCACGGTCGGTGACGATCAGCTGGCAGTCGACGTGACGGACCTCGAGTTCGAGCTCACGTCCGCGGCGCGTCGGGTTGATGCCGACGATCGTCGCACCGGTCAGCGCCGCGGCTCCCAGCCAGAAGACGAACTCCGGGGTGTTCTCCAGCAGAACACCGATGTGAAAGGGCCCGGGCGTCCTGTGCGCTTGCGCCAGGGCACCGCGTGCGGCGGACTCCCGCACGACCTCGTCCCAGGTCCAATCCCGTTCACGAGTGCGCAAACCCAGGTGCTGGTCGCCCACTCGTGCCATCAGCATCCGGGCGACGTCGGCTCGCGGCTCAAGGGTGCCGGTGGTGGTGTCGTTCACGTCATCGTTCCTCATGGTGCGCCTTCGTCCGTCGATGTCGCTGCGTACGCTAATCCCGCACCGAACGTCGGAAAGGCGTAGTCCCGGTGAGCGGTAACCGTCACCATGGAGGTGACCCGACGTGAGACTTTGTGGCGTACGTCGCAGTAGGAGATGAAAGGTTCCCGATGGCTGCCCCCACCGATCCACAGTTGCGGTCCACCGCGGTGATGTCCAGTCTGACCGGTCGTGGCGGACCGTTCGAGCTGGTCGAAGAGGACGTTCTCGGCGCCCGGATGCAGGTGATGAAGCACCGGCGACGGGCAGTCGCCGAACTCGTCGACCATTCGGTGAAGTGGGGAGATGCCGACTACCTCGTCACCCTCGACGGCCGGATCTCCTTCACCCAGCACGCGCGAGCCGTGGCAGCACTCGCCGAGGCCCTGCGGTCGCGGTACGGCGTCGGCAAGGGCGATCGCGTGGCCATCCTGGCCGCGAACACCCCCGAATGGGTGATGACCTTCTGGGCGACGCAGACACTCGGTGCCGTGACGGTGGCACTGAACGGCTGGTGGGTCCCGCGCGAGGTGGCCTACGGGGTCCAACACAGCCGGCCGACCGTACTCGTCGTCGACGCCAAACGCGGTGCGGCCCTTCCTCCCCTGCCCGACTCGGTCACGGTCCTGACGATGGAAGAGGACATCCCGGCGCTCGTCGCCGAGTTCGACGGCGCAAAGCCGGCGATCCCCGACGTCGACGAAGACGATCCGTCGACGATCCTGTACACGAGCGGCACGAGCGGTCGCCCCAAGGGCGCGCTGCACTCGCAGCGCAACCTGCTGGCGGTCGTCGACTACCTGCGCTTCGGCGATGCCTTCGCCGCGGAGATGAGCGGACAGGGATTCGACCCGGACGTGCCGCACCCGTCGCGCCACCTGTTGACCTCTCCTCTCTTCCACATCGCCAGCCTGCACAATCTGGTCGTTCCCCGGCTGGCCAACGGCGGCGCGGTGATCATGAACCAGGGCGCCTTCGACGTCGACACAGTGTTCGGGCTCATCGAACGCGAACGCGTCACCAACTGGGGAGCCGTGCCGACCATGGCGGCGCGCATGATCGAGCACGAGAACGTCGAGCGCTACGACCTGTCCTCGCTGAAGGGCTTCGCGCTCGCGTCGGCGCCGTCGTCGCCCGCGCTCAAGGAACGACTCCAGGAGAAGTTCCCGTTCGCTCGCGGCGTGCTGGTCGACAGCTACGGACTCACCGAGTCCAGCACCGCCATCGCGGTGGCCCTTCCGTCGGACCTCGAGGAGTACCCGGGCACCCTCGGTCACCCGATCATCACCGTCAGCCTCGAGATCCGGGACCCGCTCGGAGCGGCGGTACCCGAGGGGACCGAGGGCGAGATCTGCGTGCGCAGCCCGTTCGTCATGCTCGGTTACTGGGAGGACGAGGCGGCCACGGCCGCCGCGATCGGCCCCGGCCGCTGGCTACGTACCGGCGACTACGGCAGGCTTGTCGACGGTCGCCTGCAATTGACCGGACGCCGCAGCGACCTGATCCTGCGCGGGGGCGAGAACGTCTACCCGACGGAGATCGAGCAGTGCCTCGACGAGCATCCGGCGGTTGCCGAATGCGCAGTCCTCGGCGTCCCGCATCCGGATCTGGGCCAGGAGGTCGCGGCGGTGGTCGTCACCCATCCGGACGCGACGGTGACCGAGGACGAGCTGCGCACCTTTGCCGCCGAACGCCTTTCGTACTTCAAGGTGCCCACCCCAATGGCGGATCACCGGTGAACCCCTGCCCCGGAACGCGACCGGCAAGATCATGCGGCGCAACATCTCGGCCTGACCATGCACGAAGGACGCCCGGCCACGTGGCCGGGCGTCCTTCGCCGTCTCGTACTGTGTCTCGCCGGGCGACGAGGGTCCGTTGCCGCTACCGGGGTCGCGGCACCGTCCGGTCGACGAACAGCGCTTCGACCGACACACAGACCGTTCCGTCCGCGGTGCGGATGTCGCCCACGGTGGTGATCTTCCGGCCGTCGACGGTCTCCAGACGGCCCCGCACGGTCAGCGGTTCGAACAGCGGAGTCGGACGGTGGTAGCGAACGTTGAGCTGGGCGGTGGCGCCGGATTGTCCGGCCCAGGCGTTGGCCACCCCCAGTGTGTGGTCGAGCAGCAGCGCCGAAACCCCGCCGTGGACGTGTCCCGGCGGGCCCTGGTACGGAAGTGACAGCGTCACAACACCTTCGACATGTCCCTCACTGCGGCCGACCAGCCGTAGCGGTGGCGCGATCGCGTTCTCGCGGCCGGTCACCGGGTCGTGCCCGGTCACGCCCTCACCCTTCCACATGTCCAGCAGGCGGTCGGCGACCTCGGGAGCATGCTCTTCGAGCTGGTCGGCGATGCCGTCGAGAACCTCGGTCACCCGAATGAGATCCGCGGCGCCGCGGTCGGTGCGCAGCAACGCATCCACGACCCGGCGCGCCGCAGCGGTGGCCGCGTCGATGGGTTCGTCACGGGGCAGCGTGGTCAGGACGATGCCGTCGGGAGCCTCTCCGACGGTCGGGTGGGTGGTGAGGTCAGCGGTCATCGGATCTCCATCGTGGCGTGGGTGAGAAGCGGCAGGCGGTCGCGTTCGACGCACACGGCGTGCAGGGTGAGGCGATTGTCGTTGCGCCACACCGATGTCTCGATCGTCTCGCCCGGGGACAGCGAGCCCGCGAACCGGACGGAGTAGGAACCGATCGCCGTCGGGTCGCCGTCGAGCACACCGTCGACGACGGCCTTGCACACCGTGCCGTAGGTGCCGAGGCCGTGGAGGATGGGCTGATCGAATCCGGCCATCGCGGCGAAGGCCGGGTCGGCGTGAAGGGGATTCATGTCGCCGCTGAGCCGATAGATCAGCGCCTGCCGGCTGCTGGTGCGGGAGACGAGTACCGCATCCGGGTCCCGGTCGGGTGTCTCCGTCGCCGTCTCCGGCCCGGGCCGGCCGCCGAAGCCGCCCTCACCGCGCGCCCAGATCTGCATCGAGCTGGTCCAGAGTGCCTGTCCGTCAGCGTCGTGCGCGGCCTGTTCGAGCACGATGACCGCAGCTTTTCCCTTGTCCCACACGTCGGCGACACGAGACGAGATCTGCGCGCGACCCGACGGCGGTATGGGCGCGTGGACGATCAGCGACTGACCGCCGTGCAGGATCTTGCGCAGGTCGATGTCGATACCCGGCAGGTTCATGCCCGGTGCGGGCAGTTCACCGGCCGAAATGCCTTGTCCGGCAACCATCCCGAAGGTCGGTAACACCTTGGGGTGTTTCTCGTGGACCCAGGCGAGCTCCACCGGATCCAGATGATCGGCACCGGCTCCGATTCCGAGGTGATACAGCAGGACGTCTCGTTGCGTCCACGACACCTCACGAACGGACGGCTCGGCTCCCAGCGCCGCGTCGACGTCGATGGCCATCGTCAGGACTCCTTCGCTGCCGACGCCGCGGGGGTCGGCTCGGGATCGCGCGGCAGGCCCAGCAGTCGCTCACCGATGATGTTCAGCTGGACGTTCGTCGTGCCGCCGGCGATCGAGAAGGCCAGCGAACCCAGGAACTGCTGCGTGGGCGCCCAGCGGTCCTGCCCGCTGATGAGGGACGCGGGACCGGTCCACTCCATCGCGACCTCCCACACCTGCTGGATGTGTTCGACCCCGAGTAGCTTCGCGACCGAGGACTCCGCACCCGGTTGCCCGCCGCTCAGCGATCGCATCGTCGTACGCAGGCCCATCAGGCCGCCGGTCTGCGCGTCGCACAAGACCTTTCCGAGAATGCTCAGCTGCTCGTCGTCGGGACCGCCGGGCATGGCGGCGGCCAGTTCGAGGAGGGCCTCCCCGCCGGTTCCCAGGGTCGAGTCGTTCGACAGCGACACGCGTTCGTTGGCGAGGGTGGTGCGCGCCAGTTTCCATCCGTCCCCGGGGTTTCCGACCAGGCAGTCGTCGGGGACGAAGACGTCGTCGATGAAGACCTCGTTGAACAGCGCCTCACCGGTGATCTCCCGCAGCGGCCGGACGTCGAGACCCTCGCTGTTGCGGACGTCGATCAGGAAGTAGGAGAGCCCTTTGTGTTTCGGCACGTCGGCGTCGGTGCGCGCCAGGCAGATACCCCAGTCGGCGACGCGTGCCATCGAGGTCCACACCTTCTGGCCACGCAGCCTCCAGCCGCCGTCGACCTTCGTGGCCTTCGTACTGAGTCCGGCGAGGTCGGAACCCGCACCCGGCTCGGAGAACAGCTGACACCAACGGATCTCGCCCCGCAGTGACGGACGCACGAAACGATCCAGCTGCTCGTCGTTCCCGTGAGCGAGGAGCGTGGGCACCACCCAGTTGCCGATGATCATGTCGTGCGGTTCGAGTCCGGCGGCCCGCAACTCCTCGGCGATCACGAGTTGCGTGACCGCGTCGGCACCCTTGCCCCACGGGGACGCGTAATGCGGTGCGGTGTAACCCCGGTCGGCGAGGTACTCGGTGCGCTGCGCACCGTCCAGCGCGACGGCGCCGGCGAGTTCGTCCCGGACTTCGGCGCGGATGACCTCGGCTTCCGGCGGCAGGTCCACGCGCAGGACGCGCCGGGCGCCGTCCATGG
Organism: Gordonia rubripertincta; assembly: GCF_038024875.1. NCBI lineage: Bacteria > Bacillati > Actinomycetota > Actinomycetes > Mycobacteriales > Gordoniaceae > Gordonia > Gordonia rubripertincta. Next base: position 2,790,414 of record NZ_CP136136.1, on the reverse strand, counting down.
TGAGCGCGGCCACACGCCGACGCCACCCGGCGGTCGAGCCCAACAGGATTCGCAGCGACTGGGCGCGGCGGAGATACAGGTGTGCGTCGTGCTCCCAGGTGAAGCCGATCCCCCCGAGGATCTGGATGCAGTCCTTGGTCACGGCGAAGGCGGCCTCGGGCGCGACGGCAGCGGCGACCGCCGCCGCGAGCGACGCCTCGGAGTCCGCGGTGCCCGGAGTGAGGGCACGTGCCGCGTCCCACGCGCTGACCCGCGCCTGCTCGGTGAGGCTCAACATGCGCGCGGCCTTGTGCTTGACGCCCTGGAACTGGCCGATGGGACGGCCGAACTGTTGCCGCACACGGGCATAGTCGGCCGCGGTGGTGGTCGCCCAGCCGGCCAGTCCGGCCGCCTCGGCGGCGTACAGCGTGGCGGCGATGTCGAGTGCGCGCCGGAAGTCGAGGTCGAGGACATCGCTGTCGGCGAGTTCGAGTCCGTCGACCTCGACCTGGGCGTTGCGCCGCACGAGGTCGTGGCTGGGCAGCTCGGTGATGTTCAGGCGGTCCCGGGCGAGGACGACAAGTGTGGGTTCGCCGCCGTCATCGGCGGCGAGGAGGAACAGATCGCCCACCTGCCCGCCGAGGATGTGGCTGGACGTCCCGGCGAGGGTCAGGCCGTCGGCATTCCGGTCGATGCGGAGCGAACCGGCTTGCAGCGCAACGGCACCGGTGACCGAACCGTCCGCCAGGCCGACGAGTTCGGCGGTACGTCCGGCAGCGTGCAGGACGGCCGAGACGACGACGGTCGGCAGGAACGGTCCCGGCGCCATCGCGCGCCCGAGTTCTTCTGCAACGATGGCCGTCTCGAGCAGGGTCGCACCGCCGCCACCGAACTCCTCGGGAAGATGTAGACCCAGCATCCCCAGGTCGGCGAGGGACTGCCAGTACAGCGGGCGCACCTCGGTCTTGGCCTCGACGGCCTCCCGGATCGCGGGCGATGTCGCGTGGCGTCGTACCCACCCGTGGACTGCGTCGCGCAGTTCCCGGTCGTCGGCGCTCAGTTCGATTCCCATGTCTTCCTATCGTTTCCGCGAGTCGTCAGAGACGTTCGATGATGGTGGCCGTCGACTGGGCACCACCCGCGCACATCGTGATCAGTGCGGTCGTGGAGTCACTGCGCTCCAGCTCGTGTAGGGCGCTGGTGATCAGTCGCGAGCCGGTGGAGCCGACGGGGTGGCCCAGCGCGATCGCGCCTCCGTTGACGTTGACGCTGGCCATGTCCGCGTCGAGGACCTGCGCCCAGGACAGGACGACCGACGCGAAGGCCTCGTTGATCTCCACGAGGTCGATGTCGCCGAGGGCCATGCCCGAACGGTGGAGCACGGCCCGAGTGGCGTCGATGGGACCGTCCAGGTGGTAGTAGGGGTCGGCGCCGACCATCGTCGCCGACACGATGCGGGCTCGGGGACGCAGTCCTTCGCGCGCTGCACGCTCCTCGCTCATCAGGAGCACCGCGGCCGCACCGTCACTCACCTGTGACGAGTTGCCCGCGGTGTGGATTCCGCCGTCGATGACGGGCTTCAGAGCGGCGAGCCCCTCGGCGGTGGTCTCGCGCAGACCACCGTCGCGGGAGACGGTGACCCAGTCGCCGTTGGGCGTGCCGGCCTTGTCGACCACCGGAGCGTTTACCGGCACGATCTCCCGGTCGAAGCGCCCCTCGGCCCACGCGACGGCGGCTCGCTGCTGGGAGGCGAGGCCCAGAGCGTCGACGTCGCCTCGTTTGATGCCGCGCCGCTGGGCGATCCGCTCGGCGGAGGTGAACTGATCGCCCATGTCGATGGACCAGTCGTCGGGATAGGGGTTGCCGGTCTCGGGGGTGTTCGCCTGGCCCAGGAACACCCGGCTCATGACCTCGACACCGCAGGCGATCCCGGCCTCGATCTGCCCCGCCGAGATCAGACCGGCCACCATGTTGACCGCCTGCTGCGACGAACTGCACGCGCAGTCGATCGTGGTCGCCGCGGTGGTATAGGGGTGGCCCGCATGCAACCAGGCCTGCCGGGTGACGTTGTTGGACTGCTCGCCGGCCTGCGTCACACAACCGCCCACCAGCTGATCCACCGCCGACGGGGCCAGACCGGTGCGGTCGAGGACGGCGGTCTGGGCGGCTCCCAGCAGGACGGCCGGATGCAGACCGGACAGCGCTCCGCGACGACGGCCGATCGGCGTACGCGCCGCGTCCACGATGACGACGTTGTTCATGCTCGCTCCTTCATGCGGCGGCGCGACTACCTCGGCGCCAGGCAATTTCTAGAATGTATTCTATTTCTTGCGGACCGGCAACGCCTGAGTGTGGCGACCATCGAAGGATGCAGAACAAGGGACACTCGCCGAGAATGCCTCTCTCAGAGGGCATGACAGAGATTCACGCGACAGACTGCGAAGAGACGAAGGTGACCAGCGTCGCCGATTAGGGTCAACGACCGAAAAACAGAAACGTATTTCAGTTCGTGATGGACATGCGTGCCAGCAGCAGATCGCAGGCGGTACGGATGTCGGCCTCGGCATCGGGGATCGAGATCCGGCCGTTGAGACACGACTGGATGACACCGAGCCAGAGCTGCATCAGCAACCGGATCGCGGTGACGTCGTCATCGGTGGGATCCTCGATCCCGGCCGCGGACATCAGGATCTCCTGGAAGACCCGGTCGACCTTGGCCGCGTCGGGCACCAGGGCCGCGTTCGCGGTGCTGCTCGACTGGATCATCGCGGTGGACAGTGCCGGTCGCCGCAGGAGCGCCCGGGTGGCCCGGACGAGCACCTCGTAGATCGCGTCCCGGCCGCCGCCGGCAGCCGTCGGTCGGCGTCGCAGGCTCTCACCGATCTGGTCCACCTGCTCGACCATCACCGCGACGAACAGATGGGTCTTCGACGGGAAATACCTGTACAGCGTGCCTATCGCGACACCGGCTCGCTTGGCGACCTCGGCCATCTGCACCCGCGCGAGTTCCTTCTCGGTGGCGAGCTCGGCAGCCGCCTCCAACATGCGCACATGTCGGGCTCGCTGCTCCTGAGAGCTGGGTTCCGCGGCGTCCCTGGCCTCGGCAATTCTCGGCACCGTCGGTCCTCCTGCTCTGGCGCTCACCGGTGGTCAAGTCTGACTGTCTCATCCCACGCGCACAAGCGAGGACGAACGCGTCCACTCAGTGGGATCGGCACTGGCGACCGGACCCGGGATGCGCTTGCGTGGTGGACCGATTCGAGCCGATGGAGGAATGACGATGCAGGACTGGACCATTCGATGCGACGTGCTGGTCGTCGGCTCCGGCGGCGGCGCCCTGACCGGCGCGTATGCCGCCGCGGCGAGCGGCCTGGACACCGTTGTCGTGGAGAAGACCGCACTTCTCGGCGGCACCTCGTCGTACTCGGGCGGGGCGATGTGGCTCCCGGGGACGGCGGTTCAGGAACGTGCCGGGCTCGACGACTCGACAGACCAAGCGCGGACCTACCTTCGAGCCCTGCTCGGCGAGGCCGAGTCCGAGCGGCAGGAGGCCTTCGTGGCCACCGCACCCGTACTCGTCGACTTCCTGGAGCGGGATTCCCACATCGAGTTCGAGTACCGGCCCTTCCCCGACTACTACCGGGCACCCGGACGCAAGGATGCGGGCCGTTCGATCAACGCGGTCGACCTGCCCGCCGGCGAACTCGGCGAGTTGCGGGAACTGATCCGCCCGGAGCCGAACACCGATCGCGCAGGGAAACCGCAGCCGGACACGACGCTCATCGGCGGACGGGCACTGATCGGACGCCTCCTCCTCGCCTTGACGAGTACCGGTAGAGCCGACGTCCGCACCCGGACCGCGGCCCGGCGTCTCATCGTCGAGGACGGGCGGGTGGTCGGGATCGAGGCCGCGACCGCGGACGGCGGGAGTCTCACGATCCGCGCCGAGCGCGGCGTGCTGCTCGCCGCGGGCGGCATCGAGGGAAACCAGGTCATGCGGGACGACAACCGCACCCCGGGCGACGCCCGCTGGACGATGGGACCCGCCGGCGCCAACACCGGCGACCTCATCGCGGCAGCAGTGGAGATCGGTGCCGACACCGCACTACTCGACGAGGCCTGGTGGTGCCCGGGAGCCGAGATGCCCGACGGCAGTGGATCTTTCCTCGTCGGTGTGCGGGGCGGGATCCTCGTCGACCGTACCGGCGTCCGCTATCTGAACGAGGCGCAGCCCTACGATCAGTTCGGTCGCGCCATGATTGCGCACGGCGTCGAGCGATCGGTACCGTCGTACCTCGTCTTCGACTCCGCCGAGGGCGGTCCCGCACTCCCGTCGATCGCGATCCCCGAAGCGCCGGCCCGCGACCACCTCGACGCCGGGACCTGGGTCACCGCCGCCACCATCGAGGAACTCGCCGATCGCATCGGGGTCCCGGGCGACACCCTGGGCGACACCGTCGAACGGTTCAACGACTTCTCGAAACGCGGCACCGACGAGGACTTCCACCGCGGCGAGGACCCGTACGACGCCTTCTTCTGCCCGCCGAACGCCGACCTCGCGAATCCGGCGCTGCGCCCGGTCGCGACCGGGCCCTTCTATGCCGCGCGGATCATCCTCAGCGATCTGGGCACCAAGGGCGGCGTCCGCACCGATGTGGACGCACGGGTGCTCCGCGCCGACGGCACCGCGATCGACGGCCTGTACGCGGCAGGCAACACGAGCGCCTCACTGAGCGGCCGCGTCTACCCCGGCCCCGGCGTGCCCCTCGGCACCGCCATGACCTTCGCCTACCGAGCCGTGGGACACATGATCGGCTGACCGGCAGCCGACGCCGGAGGAGATCACTCAGACGAGATTGTCCTCGATCGGCAACCCGAAGGCACCCTTGCCGTACAACGCGAGGGCGCGAGCGGGCTCGTTGGCGACATGCACGCTCCCGGCGTGCGCGTCCCGCCAGGCCCGCTCGATCGGGTTGCCGCGCGACAACGAATTGCCGCCGGCGGTCTTGAACAGCATGTCGATCGCCTCCAGGCAGCGTTCGGTGGCGCGGACCTGGTCGCGTCGTGCGCGTAGGCGCATCCACATCGGCAGGTCCTCCCCCGCACACGCGAGATCCCACATGTCGCGGACGTTCCGATCCATCTGGAGTACCGCGGCATCGACCTCCGACGCCGCACGGGCGACCGCGATCTGCGCGACCTGGTCGTCGGCGAAGCGCCCGCCACCGAGGCTGACACGTACGCGTTCCCGCATCATCTCCAGATACGACTGGTGGCAGCCGGCGACCACACCGACGATCGGCGCCGCGACCGCGTAGGTGAAGATGGTGGCGAACGGCAGCCGGTAGAGCGGGCCGGTGTTGACCTTCTGCCCACGCCCGCGCAGCTGTGCGGTGTCGTAGTTGCGGATCGTCCGGTACTCGGGCACGAACGCCTTCTCCACCACGATCTCGTTGCTCGCGGTCCCCCTCATCCCCACGACGTCCCAGACATCGTTGATCACGTAGTCACCGCACGGGACCAGCACCGTCATGAAGTCCACCGGCCGCCCCTCGGCGCCGAACACCATCGCACCCAACAGAGCCCACGTCGCATGTTCGCATCCCGAGGAGAAACGCCAGCTCCCCGAGAGTTCGAAGCCGCCGTCCACCGGGTCGAGCCGGCCCACCGGGGCGTATGCCGACGAGAGCAGCTCGCTCTCGTTCTCACCCCACACATCGTCCTGGGCACGCTCGTCGAACAAGGCCAGATGCCACGGGTGGACACCCAGCACCGAGGTCACCCAACCCGTCGACCCACAGGCCCCCGCAATCGCCCGGATGACCTCGTAGAACTGCACCGGATCACCCTCGGCCCCGCCGAACCGCCTCGGCTGCAGCATCGTCAGCACGCCGGTGGCCTGCAGCTCCGCGATGGTCTCCGGCGACACGTGCCGTGATTCGTCGACCTCACCCGCTCGCCGTGCGATCGCGGGGAGTATGCCGCGGACGGACTCCAGGACATCGTTGGCCATGATCGGTGCTCCATCGGGTGCGTGACGGACCGTACCCCGCGATCGTAGGCCGACCCCGGTACCCGGCCGGCACCCGAGGTACCGCGAGACCCGAGCGCGGAGTCCCGGTTAGTGGGACATCGACAGTCGCTGTGGCAGCGATCACCTAGCGTTTGTCGACAACAGCCCCTGTCACAGCTCTTTGATGGAAGGACGGCCATACCGTGACCACCACGCAGTCCGACGCAGTCGAGGTCCGCGAGATCGACGCCGGTACCCCGCCCACCCGATTCGCCCGCGGATGGCACTGCCTGGGGCTTTCCGACTCGTTCCGTGACGGCAAACCGCACTCGGTTCAGGCCTTCGGGACGAAACTCGTCGTCTTCGTCACCAGCAAGGGCGACTTCGCGGTTCTCGACGCGTACTGCCGGCACATGGGCGGCGACCTCAGCAAGGGAACCATCAAGGGTGACGAGGTCGCCTGCCCGTTCCACGACTGGCGCTGGGGCGCGAACGGTCGGTGCAAGCAGATCCCCTACGCGCGGCGCGTCCCCCCGGTTGCCAAGACCCGCGCCTGGAAGGTCCTCGACCAGGACGGGATGCTGTTCGTCTGGCACGACCCCGAGGGCAACCCGCCGCCGGCCGACGTGACGATCCCCCGCGTCGAGGGCGCACTCAGCGACGAATGGTCGGACTGGGTCTGGTACCAGGTCACCGTCGACACCAACTGCCGCGAGGTGGTCGACAACATCGTCGACATGGCCCACTTCTTCTACGTGCACTACTCGTTCCCGACATACTTCAAGAACGTCTTCGAAGGCCATGTCGCGAGCCAGTTCATGCGCGGACAGGCCCGCGAGGACGCCCGCCCCCATTCCGCCGGGCAGCCCAAGATGCTGGGAAGCCGTTCCGATGCAACCTATTTCGGCCCGTCCTTCATGATCGACGACCTCGAGTACCAGTACGAGGACCACAGCGTCGAATCCGTTCTGATCAACTGCCACTACCCGGTCAGCGCCGATCAGTTCGTACTGCAGTACGGCATGATCGTCAAGAAGTCCGACCGGCTGCAGGGTGAGGCCGCCGACGAGATGGCCAAGAACTTCGGGCAGTTCATCGCCAAGGGTTTCGAGCAGGACATCGAGATCTGGAAGAACAAGACACGGATCGAGAACCCGCTGCTGTGCGAGGAGGACGGTCCGGTCTACCAGCTGCGCCGCTGGTACGAACAGTTCTACGTCGACGTCGCCGACGTGACACCCGAGATGACCGAACGCTTCGAATTCGAACTCGACACGACCCGGGCCGTCGAATCGTGGAAGAAGGAAGTGGAAGCGAACATCGCGCGAAAGGCCGCGGAATCCGATGCAGCCGTTGCAGTGCACTGAGTGCCACGCCCGCGTCCAGGTCCAGAAGAACAGCTGGGAACACACCTCCGTGCAGTGGGACACCGCAGCGCGGAGCCGATGTCATGAGCTCTCCGGCGGCGGCGAGGCGAGCCGCCGGGCCGGAGCACCACGGGAGCGCTGTTCCATCCTGTCCGAGGTGATCGAGGATGCGGCCCGCGCCGGGTCGGTCACGGTGCGCGACCCCCGCCCGGTCCGCCCGCTCGGCATCGCGCATTGAGAACTCGGACGAAGCACAGTTGAAGGAGCAGAACTTGATCGACAAGAACCACTACGGACCGTGGGCGGTCATCGCCGGCGGCTCGGAAGGCGTGGGAGCATCGTTCGCCGACGAACTGAGCTCCGCCGGCATCAACCTCGTGCTCATCGCACGTAAGGCCGGACCGCTCGAGGAGACCGCGGCCCGAGCCCGTGCGAACGGGGTCGAGGTCCGCACGCTGGCACTCGATCTGCTGGCGCCGGACGCAGTCGACCGAATCCGTTCGGCCACCGACGACCTCGAGGTCGGACTGCTCATCTTCAACGCCGGGGCCAACAGCTACGGGCACGAATTCGTCACCGGCGATCTCGCCGGTTTCCAAGGCGTCATCGACCTGAACATCACCTCGCAGATCACGCTGACACACCACTTCGGCGCCAAGATGAAAGAACGCGGCCACGGCGGCATCATGCTGCTCGGGTCGCTGTCGGGCTACATGGGTGCCGAACACCAGGGCATCTACGCCGCGACCAAGGCGTTCAGCCGCATCTTCGCGGAGTCGTTGTGGCTCGAACTCGAGCCGTTCGGAGTTCATGTCGTCGAACTCGTCCTCGGGGTCACCCGCACCCCGGCCATGATCCGCGCCGGCCTCAACTTCGACATCCCGGGTATGAACGTCGCCGAGCCGGAAGACGTTGCCCGCGAAGGCCTCGAACATCTCGCCGACGGGCCGGTGTGGGTGGCCGGCGGCAACTACGAGGCCTCCCAGAAGCGCAACGGTTATCCGCGGGACAAGCTCGTCAAGGGTGCCGCCGAGGCGATGCGCAAACTGACCGGACGCTGACCGGCACATCCGTACCGGTTTCCTCTCCTCGGCCCCCCTCCCCGAGGAACCGACGCCCCCGGGCTCCCGAACTATCGGGAACCCGGGGGCGTCGGCATGTGCACACTTCTCCACGCCGGTGCTGGTATCCACTCAGTGGGACTCGGGGCCGACTGTGGGGTAGCTCACTATAGTTTGGCATCCGGCTGCTGGTCACGCCCCCGAACCAAGCCGGCGTGAGTGCTGAAGAGATTCGAGACAACCAGCGCCGCAACCCCTTTCATTTCCCCCTCTTACCCCGAGGACATCGATGACCACGATTCCCAACCCGGTGGCCGTGACACCGGATCCGATCGCCCGACGATTCCGCCGCCGCCGCTCCCCGACGACGATCATCGTCATCCTGACCCTCGTCGAGATCATCAGCGCCTTCGAGACGTCGATGGTGTACGCCGCCGTCCCGACGATCATCAAGGACTTCGACAGCGACGCGTCGACCGTCGGGTGGGCGATCACCGCCTTCCTGCTCGTCGCCGCCGCCTCGGCCGCCGTGTGTGGTCGCCTCGGTGACATGTTCGGCCGCGAACGCGTCCTGGTCGTGCTCCTCGTGGGCGCCATCGTCGGCTCGTTGATCAGCACGATCGGTGACAGCGTCACCTGGATCGTCGTCGGGCGAGCCATCCAGGGTGTCGCCGGCGCCATCTTGCCTCTGCTCATCGGTATGGCGCGGGAACACCTGCCGCAGGACAAGGTCCCCGTCGCCGTCGCCATGATCTCCGGTTCCGCGGTCGCCGCCGGCGCCGCGTCGGCATATGTGGCCGGCGTGGTCATCGACCATGCGAGCTGGCACCTGCTCTTCATCATCGCCGCGGTCTACGCCGCCTTCACGTTGGCACTCGTACTGTTCGCCCTGCCGTGGAAGATCCCGGCAGGTACCACGAAGAAGATCGACTACATCGGGACCATCGCCTTCGCACCCGCGATCGCAGGAATCCTGCTCGCTGTCAACAAGGCTCAGACGTGGGGTTGGACCGACACCAAGACCCTCGGGCTCCTCACCGCCGGGATCTTCGTCCTCGTCCTGTGGGTGATGTGGGAGCTGCGTGTCACCGATCCCATCGCCAATGTGCGCCTGTTCACCAAGCGCAAGGTGACCCTGACCATGCTCATCACGTTCATGCTCGCCGCCGGGCCGTTCGGTATCGCCCCGATGATCAACCCGATCATCCTGCAGTCAACCGAAAGTGGGGCCTTCGGTGTCGGCATGTCGCCCACCGATGCGGGACTGCTGGCCCTGGCCGGCGCCCTGATCGGCTTCTGCTTCACCCCCATCAGCGGCCGGCTCACCCGCGCCGTGGGATCCCGCGTGGCGCTGTTCGTGGGATGCGCCCTGTACATGGTCTCGTACGGGCTCATGCTCTTCACCTACCACTCGGCATGGGGCATGTTCTTCGTCGTCGCCACCGGATCGACCGCGGTGGCCTTCTCCTACACCGCGATCCCCAACCTCGTCGTGGAGGCGGTACCGGCCGAGAACACCAGTGAGGCAAACGGATTGAACTCGGTCGTGCGATCGACCGGCCAGGGCATCGGTACCTCCATCGCCTCCACGATCCTGGTCGCCTCGGCGGTCGCCGGCAGTGTCGCACCCACCCTGGGCGGACTGCAGGCCGTCATCGCGATGATGGCGATCGGCACCCTCGTCACATTCGTTCTGGCGCTTCGCCTCAAGCCGGGAAGCGTCTACACCGACGCCGGCTGACGGCCATCGCCGCGGCCGTCGAACCGGCCGTGCGCAACATCACGACCCAGAGCCTCCCGGCACCGGCGGAGTCGACCACTCCCCCGGTGCCGGGAGGTTCTTTCGACTGTGTCGGTCCTGCCGCGACTCTCGGCGACCACACGGCTGACGACCACACGGCTGACGACCACACGGCGGCGGCCGGGACCAGACGTGGTGTCTGATCCCGGCCGCCGCCGATCGGTGTTGCCTGTGCTGTTGTGCCTAGCTCTGTGCTGCAGGGTTCTCAGTTCGAGACCGGAGGCGCGAACGCCGCCAGCGGCTCCGAACCCGACCAGTCATGACCCCAGTAGCTGTCGGCGGTGATCTCCTCCGCCGTGTAGTGGGATTCGTCGACCAGCACGCCCTCGGTCCCGAACTCGATATCCCATCCGCCCGGAGCCCGTACATAGAACGACACCATCTTGTCGTTGGTGTGGCGACCGAGTGTGGAGGACAGACTGAATCCGAGCTTGTTGACGCGATCCAGAGCCTGCCCGACCGCGTCGAGCGAGTCGACCTCGACCATCATGTGCACCATGCCCGGATCCTGGCTCGCCGGAGCCGGACACAGCGCGAGACTGTGATGGCGCTGGTTGACTCCCAGGAACCGCACGCGCCGCGCCGGTCCCGGAGCGTCGGCGCCGCCGACCCGGATCGCGCCGCGAGGAAGGAACCCCAGAACCTGGGTGTAGAAGGCGTAGGTCTCGTCGAACGCCGGTGTCGGGAGCACGACGTGTCCGAGACCCTCGGTGCCGGTGACGAACCGGCCACCGTGCGGCGTGACGACGGGGCTGTGGTCCAGCACCGGCCCGAAGAACACCTCGGTCCGCGTCCCCGACGGATCATCGAAGGCGATGACCTGCTCGGCATCCCGGTAGCGTGCGTCCTCGGCGGACAGGACCTCGACCTCGATGCCGGCCTTGTCGACCGCTTCTCGCACCCGTTGCAGCGCAAACTCGTCGCGCACCTCCCACCCGACCGCAAGTGCCCGGTCGCTGTCGCCGGGCAACACGGCGAGTCGGGCACGCCGTTCGTCGAGCCGCAGGTAGAGGCCATCGGGTTCGGGACCGGTCCCGACCGCCATTCCGAGACCGTCGACGGTGAGTTCTCTCCAACGGTCGATGTCGCGGGTCTGGACTCGGAGGTATCCGAGTGCCCGGATGTCGGTCATGAAAGTGCCTTTCGGTGAAACACGTTGAGGTGGACTAGATCATCGAGCGGTGCGGACCCTGGGGTTCGCCACCCATCTGGGTCAGCGCGGAGGCGTAGAAGATCGAACCCGGCACATGGATGGCGTGCGCCAGGCCCGCGTGGGCGTCGCGCCAGAAGCGCTGCATGGGAGTGTTGAGCTGCAGCGCACCGCCGCCCGACCGGGCGAAGATCTCATCGACGGCCCGAACCGCGCGCCAGGCGGCGGCGGCCTGGGTGCGACGTCCGATGGCGCGGAGTTCGAAGGAGACCTCCTCGCCCTTCTCGGTCATGTCCCAGAACCGGTCGACCGTCTCCAGGATGGCCGCGCGCGACGCGGCGATCTCGGCGGCCGCCTCACCGATGGCGAACAGCACGTGCGGATCTTCCTTGATTGCGACGCCCGAAACCGTCACGCGTTCGCGCTGGGCGTTGATGTGGCAGGCCAGCGCGCCCTCGGCGATACCGATGAGCGAGGAAGTGATGCCGAGCGGGAAGATGCACGAGAACGGGAAGTTGTAGAGCGTCTGCGTGCGACCGAACTCCTTGGGCGCCGAACCGTCGAAGACCTTCTTCGCGGACAGGGTCCGGTAAGCAGGGATGTAGGCGTCCTTGACGATCAGGTCCTTGCTACCGGTTCCGCGGAGACCCACCACATTCCAGCTGTCCTGGTCGATGTCGTAGTCCGACCGCGGGAGAAGGACGTGGAGGTGCTGCGGCGGGGTCAGCGGCTTGCCGTCCTGATCGCCGACGGTCGCACCGATCATCACCCAGCCGCAGTGATCGGTGCCCGAGGAGAAGGCCCACCGTCCGTTCAGGATGTACCCGCCGTCGACCGGCTTGGCGACGCCCATCGGGGCGTAGGGTGAGGCCATCCACATGTCCGGGTCCTCGCCCCAGATCTCGTCCTGTGCACGGCGATCGAAGAACGCCAGCTCCCAGGGATGGACGCCGACGATGCCGCTCACCCATCCGGTTGCGCCGTCGACGGCGCCGATGCCCATTGCGGTCTCGGCGAATTCACGCGGATGTGCTTCGAATCCGCCGTACTCCTTGGGCTGCAGCATCCGGATGACCCCGGAGTCGCGCAGTCTCTTCGCGGAGGTGTCGGAGAGGCGCATCAGCCTGTCGCCCTCGGCACCTTCGGCGCGCAGTTCGTCGGCGAACTGCAGGATGTTGTCCAGAACCTGGCCCATGTTGTACTCGGCTTTCTCGATGGGTACCCGGCAGACGCCTAGGCAGAAGTGGTGTCGACGAGGGATTCGTCGGACAGGTCGTCGTCACCGTCGTTGGCGGCGACGTGATTGGCTGCGATGTGGTTGGCGGCGATGTGGTTGGCGGCGATGTATCCGAACACCATGGCCGGGCCGATCGTCGCGCCGGCGCCGGCGTACTCGTGGCCCATGACCGACGCGGAGGTGTTGCCGGTCGCGTAGAGGCCCCTGATGACCGAGCCGTCCTCGCGCAGAACCCGACTGTCGGCGTCGCAGACCAGACCGCCCTTGGTGCCCAGGTCGCCGGCCTCGCAGCGAATGGCGTAGAAGGGCCCCTTGACGATCTCGTCGAGGTTGGGGTTCTTCATCGTCGGGTCGCCGTAGTAGCGGTCATAGGCGCTGTCCCCGCGTCCGAAGTCGGTGTCCACGCCGGCGCGGGCGAAACCGTTGAAGCGCGCGACGGTCGCGACGAGTCCGTCGGCGTCGATGCCCGCCTTCTGTGCCAGCTCCTCCAGCGTGTCGGCCTTGTGGATCACCCCGGAGTCGTAGAAGCCCTGCGGGAACGGCACATTGGGCAGCACCTGCGCGAAGGGATACCGGTTCTTGGCCTTGGTGTCCATGATGAACCAGGCCGGGACGTGACCGCCGTCGAGCTGGTCGTGCACGAAGTTCACGTAGGGTGCCGACTCGTTGGTGAAGCGCCTGCCGGCGGTGCCCACGATGACCGACGCGGGGATACACCGTTCGGACACCAGCGGGATCACCGCACCCATCGGATGGAAGACCGACGGCATCCACCACGCATCGTCCATCAGATCGACTGCCGCACCCAGCTTCTGGCCGGCGATGATGCCGTCACCGACGTTCTCCCGCGCGCCGGCGCTGATGTCGGGCGCGCCGAGTGCGGGAAGGTACTGCTCGCGCATCTCCCTGTTGTGGTCGAATCCGCCGGTGGCGAGCAGCACGCCTCGGCGGGCGCCGATCCGGATGGTCTCACCTTTTCGCTGTGCCACCACCCCGGTCACCGTGCCGTTGCCGTCGGTGATCAGCTCGACCATCGAGGTCTCGAGCCACAGCGGTACACCCGCGTCCTTCAGGATCATCCGCATCCGCGCGACCAGCGCCCGGCCACCGGTGGCCATGTGACGACGGCGGATCAGGTTCGACGACACCCGCCAGGCCGCGACGAGAGAGGCCTTGCGACCGCGCCACGTCCGTTTGACCATCGCCAGGTCGTGGTAGTCCTTCGAGGTGACCCACAGTCCCAGCGGGCCTTTCATGCTGTTCGGGCGCTGGTATTTCTCGTCTTCCTTCAGCGCACGCGTGTCGAAGGGTTTGCACTCGATCGTGCGGCCCAGCGGGCGACCGCCGTCGAGTTCGGGATGGTAGTCGGCATATCCCTTGACCCAGTACATCTTCATGTGCGGGCTCGCCTCGAGCATCTTCATCAGCTTCGGCCCCTCGTCCACGAAGGCGTCGAGCCGGTCGGCGGGAACCTTTTCCTCGGTGAGGATGTCGAGGTATCGGCGGACCGATTCACGGCTGTCGACGACACCCTTGTCGACCAGCGTCGGCGCGTTGGGGATCCAGATCCCGCCACCCGAGATCGCGGTCGAACCACCGTAGGTCGCACCCTTGTCGATGATCAGTGTGTCGAGACCGTTGTGGGCCGCGGTGATGCCGGCGGCCATGCCACCACCTCCGCTCCCGACGATCAGGAAGTCGACGAGGTGGTCGAAATCGTTGGCGGCGTCGGTCATCACGCGGTCCTGTCTGTGCGGGTGAGGAATGCCAGCACTGCACTCAGCCAGGCCTCGCGGGCCTCGATCATGGTCCAGTGCCCGCATCGGGGGAATACATGGAGTTCGGCGTCGGGGATGTCACGCATGGGCAGCAGCGCCATGTCGACGGGGCTGACGCGGTCGTCACGGCCCCACGTGAGCAATGTAGGTGCGGTGATCCGGTTCAGCCTCGACCAGTACGGCGGCGCATCGCTGGCTGCCGCGGCCGCCATCGTGGCCGCGAACGCCTTGCTGCCGTACATTCTTCGCGCGATGTCGAGGGTGGTCGGATCGGTGGCGAGTTCCCATCGTTCGGCGATCAGTTCCTCGGTGACGAGTGCCGGATCGTGCACCATCGACGTCAGCCACCGGACCAGCCGGTCCCTCGTCGGGTCGTCGGTGAACTCCATGAGCAGCTTGATGCCCTCACTCGGCCCGGAGGACAGGACGTTCTTGCCCATGCCCCCGATCGTGACCAACTTCGACACCCGGTGCGGTTCGTCGATCGCGACGCGGGCGGCGACAATCCCGCCCATCGAGTTACCGATCATGTTCACGGCGCCGAGTCCCAGACCGTCGAGGAAGAGTCCGACAGATGTCTGCGCCATCACCATCGGATGCCCGTCGCCCGGATCGCTCACCCCGAACCCCGGGAATTCGAGTACGAGGCAACGGAAATGCTCGGCCAGGTCGGCCAGCACTCCGCGGTAGTTGCGCCAACCGGTGACGCCGGGCCCGGAGCCGTGCAGCAACAGCAGGGGCGGACCGTCACCGGCCTCGTGGTATCGCAACACGCCGAGGCTCGTCTCGAGTTCCCTTCGCGTGCCCTCGTAGCTGACGTCAGTGCTCATGCCCGAGACGTTGCCAGGAGGTAACGGCGCTCACAGGGGGCATCCCGATGAGCGAGATCGGGTCGCGGCGGCCCGGGCGCAGACCTGCGCAGCTTCCACTGAGCGAGACGGCGGAGTCATCCCGGATGGGCCGACCGTACGCTCGCCGTGTATCGCCGGTCGCATCGTCGACCTGCGAGTGAACATGACTAATCGGAGGTGGGACGGCATGTCGATCGAAGCAATGTCACAAGCCGAGATGCGTGCGGCCCTCGGCCAGTTCGCAAGTGGGGTCACGGTTGTCACCGGCCTCGACGATGACGGGCCGGTGGGGTTCGCATGCCAGTCGTTCGCGTCGGTGTCCCTCGACCCGCCGCTGATCCTCTTCTGCGCCGACCACCGGGGCCGGTCGTGGCCGCGGATCCGGAACGCCGGCCGGTTCACCGTCAACGTGCTCCATGAAGAGCAGACCGATGTGTGCGCCCGATTCGGTGGCAGCTCGGGCCGCAAGTTCGACGGACTCGAGTGGTCGATGTCTAGATGGTCGACACCGTCATTGCCAGGAGTGCTCCTGCGCATTCATGCCGACATCCACACGGTGCACGTCGCGGGCGACCACGACGTGGTCATCGGCAAGGTCCTGGAGTTCGAACGGGTCACCGACGAACGGCCGATGATCTTCTTCCGCGGGCAGTTCGGGATCTCGTCATCGAAGAGCCTGCAGAGCGCTTGACGCGCGCAGCGTTGTCGAAACCCACGCGCAGCGTCTCAGAGCCGATGCGCAGCGTCTCAGAACCACTGGCCGGACTCGACGGCAAGGAGCCGATCGAGGGCCTCCGACGACCAGGTCTTCTGCGGCGCGGGGACGGGCCGGCGGCCACGACGGGCGGTGTCGACGTCGGGGTACATCGTCCTCGACACCTCGCGTGTGGCGCGAACCAGCAGCGGCGCAACTCGTTCCAGCTGCACCGTGCGGGCGTCGCCGCACAGCGATATCGCGCCGACCGGGCCGTCGTAACTCCGGATGGCCGTGCCCACGCACGCGACATCGCGCACCGACTCGCCGCGTTCGAAGGCCACCCCTCGTCCCTGACGGATCCGGTTGAGCTCCTGGTGCAACGCCGACAGGTCGTCGATGGTGCTCTCGGTCCGGCGGGACAGGAGGTCGGGGTAGAGCGCGTCGACGTCCTCGGGTTCCATCAGCGCGAGCATGGCCTTGCCCCCGGCGGTCGAGTAGGCCGGTGCGCGTCCTCCCACCCGCGACGGCAGTGCTGCCGCGAACCGGCCACCGATCTTGTCCAGGTACACGCTCTCGCCGCCGTCGAGGACCGCCAGGTGAACGACCATCCCGGTCTGCATGTGCAGTTCGTGGAGATACGGCGCGGAGGCGGCCCGGAGCTGGGAGTGGCCGCGGTCGGCGCCACCGAGACCGACGGCCCGTCGTCCGAGGCTGTACCCGGTCGAGGAGTGTTCGACCCAATTGAGCCGCACGAGCTGGTCGAGGATGCGATGGACCGTCGAACGCGGAAGACGAGTATGGGAGGCGACTTGTTCGAGTGTCAGCCGGGCCTGCGGCCCGTCGAACGCGTCCAGAATGAGGGTCATCCGCTCCACCATCGAGGGCGGGAGGTCCTTCTTGGTCGACTTGGCCGGATCCACGGACACCGAGTCAAGCACAGTCATCATGCCTCCTAACACCGGACTCGGAACCCGCCCGGTGGTAAAAACTGAAATCAATTCTTGTAATGGTAGCAGCCTTCCCGCTGACCGGGATGCGTACGTCGCAACACATGGTGCCCCCACCCGGGACCACGGCCACGACGACACGCACGACACACCGAAAAGAAAGGTCAACCCCGTGAACGAGACCACGAAGGATCCCGAGAACCTGCTCCGCTCGCTGGCCGAGCGGGTTGCGGCGCTCGAGGACAAACTCGCCATCAGCGAGCTCATGACCGCCTACGGTCCGGCGATCGACAGCGGCTCGGTCGAAGCGGTCGCCCGGTTGTGGACCGAAGACGGCGTCTACGACGTGGACACCGGCGTCATGCGCGGACATGCGGAGATCAAGGCAATGGTCCGTTCCCAAGCACATCAGGCGTGGATCGACGGAGGATGCGGACACATTCTCGAGCCCGGTCACACGCGCATCGACGGTGACACCGCGGTGGCGACCTGCAAGTCGCAGCTGATCATCCGCGACGGCGACGGGTTCCGAGTCCTTCGTGTGACCGCGACCCGCTGGGAGCTGGAGAAGATCGACGGACAGTGGAAGGTACGCACGCGGATCAGCCGGATTCTCGACGGCCGCCCCGAGGCGCGCGACCTGCTCGCGGCCGGCGTCTGAGACCCGCGCCGCCGCGGCCAACTGGGCGATCCCGCTCACCGGGAGCACATCGAGCACGACCCGCCACCCCGAAAACTAGAATGAATACTAGTTACGGGATGTTCGCCTGGAAGAGGAGTTCAACATGGTGGAAACGCTTGACCTGTCCGGCCGTACCGCGGCGGTCACCGGCGCCGGCGCGGGCCTCGGGCGTGCGGAGGCGCTGGCGCTCGCTGCCGCCGGCGCCGCGGTCGTCGTCAACGACATGGGCGAGGCGGCACACGGAGTGGTGGACGAGATCAAGGCCGCCGGCGGTGCCGCCGTCGCGGTGATCGGGGACGTCTCCGACTGGTCTCTCGGTCAGCGTCTCGTCGACGAGGCCGTCGCCGCCTTCGGATCCTTCGACATCTTGGTCAACAATGCCGGGATCGTTCGGGACAAAATGCTGTTCAATCTGACCGAGACCGATTGGGATGACGTGATCCGTATTCATCTCAAGGGTCATGCGGCGACGTCACGCGCCGCCGCGGTGCACTGGCGTGCCGCGAGCAAGGCGGCCGGCGGTCCGGTCTTCGGACGGGTCGTCAACACCTCATCTGAGGCGTTCCTCTTCGGTGCGGCAGGCCAACCCAACTACTCGGCCGCCAAGGCCGGGATCACCGCGCTCACGTTGTCCACCGCCCAGGGACTGTCCCGCTACGGCGTGCGGGCGAACGCGATCTGCCCGCGGGCGCGCACCGCGATGACCGCCGAGGCCTTCGGCGAGAACACCGCGGCCACCGCTGATCTCGATCCGCTCTCCCCGGAACGCGTGGCGACGTTGGTGCGCTACCTCGCCTCGCCGGCATCCGACGAGATCAACGGTCAAGTGTTCGTCGTCTACGGCAAGATGGTCGCCCTGATGGAGGCACCCCGGGTCGAGCACCGCTTCGACGCCGCGGGTTCGGCGTTCACCGTCGAAGAACTGAGCGATCAGCTGACGCCGTACTTCTCCGGTCGTGGCGAATACGAGACCTACGCCGCCTACGGGGTGGCCGCGCTCGAGAAAGCCGCCCTGGCCACCGACACGGTCGGCGTCTGACACCCGTCACCACTGAGTGGGACGCGGATTGACCCCACCTCGCGCCGGCCGCAAGCTCTGGTCATGCCGCAGGAGTCAATTCTCGTGAACGACACCAACTCCGCACTCTTCGAACCGCTGACGGTTCGTTCCCTGGAGATCGCGAATCGTATCGTGATGTCCCCGATGACGAGGTCCCACTCGCGGGCGGGTGTCCCCGGACCCGATGTGGCGCAGTACTACACGCGCCGCGCCGCGGGCGGGACCGGTCTCATCGTGACCGAGGGTGTGGCGATCGATCACCCGTCCGCGGTGGACAACCCGAACGTGCCGCACATGTACGGCGCTGCGGCGCTGGCCGGATGGCGGACGGTCACCGACAGCGTGCATGCCGCCGGCGGCCGGATCATCCCCCAGCTCTGGCATGTCGGACCTCTGTGGGGTGCGATGAGTACGCCCGACCCCGCCATCCGGCCGATGCGTCCGTCCGGCGTATGGGGACCGGTCGGGGTCACGTCGTACCCGGACGATTACGTCACGCGGGCCGCCGTTCCCACCGAGCCGATGACCGCCGAGGACATCCACGAGGTGATCACGGCCTACGTGCGGTCGGCGACCAATGCCGTGGAGGCCGGCTTCGACGGCATCGCACTCCACGGCGGTCACGGCTATCTGCTCGACTCCTTCGTCTGGCACGGAACCAATCAGCGCGAGGACCGGTGGGGTGGCGACCTCGCGGCCCGCACGCGTTTCCCGGTCGCCGTGGTCTCGGCGATCCGTGCGGCGATCGGCGACGACCTGCCGATCTTCTACCGCTTCTCCCAGCACAAGCAACAGGACTACACCGCTCAGGTGGCGACCACGCCGGCGGAGCTCGGGCTGGTGCTCGGCGCACTCGCCGAAGCGGGTGTCGACGTGTTCGACGCCAGCAACCGGCGATTCGACGTACCGGCCTTCGAGGGCAGCGAGCTGTCCCTCGCCGGGTGGGCCAAGAAACTCACCGGCGCCCACGCCATGGCCGTGGGCAGCGTCGGGCTGGGTAAGACCCTGCGCGACAGCCGCATCGAGGGCGCAGCACCCGTCGTGGACAACATCGACGAGGTGGCCCGGCGGATCGCCGCCGACGAGTTCGACCTCATCGCCATCGGCCGGATGCATCTGGCCGATCCGGCCTTGGCGACCACCCTGCGCACGGGCGCTCCGCTGACGCCCTTCGATCGCCCACGCCACGAGGGCAGCCTGCACTAGGGCGTCGGGCGCTCACGGTCGCCGGGGATCGCGCGTCGACGACGCATCGACCCGGGTCACTCCTGCGGGCTGAACATCGATCCAAGCTGCGAGCTGGTAGACCGCCGGACTCACACCGCGGTGGCAACTCTCCAGGCCGTGTGGATCGCTCCCTCGATGTAGTCGACGCTGGCTGCATCGCCGACCACGTGCACGTCCGGACCGGTACCGGCCAACGCATCGACGAGCGGAGCCCGCGCAGAAACCCCGGAGGCGACGACCACCATGTCGGCGGCGGCGGTCATCAGCTGGTCGTCGACGCGAAATACGACGTGCCCCTCGGTGATGCGCGTCACGGTGGCGTTACGGTGGATCCGCACGCCCTTCTCGCGCGCATGCCGCACTGCGGTCCATCGGCGCGGCAGGGCCATCGGTACGCCCAGCTGCTGTCCGGCTTCCACCAGCGTCACGTTTCGTCCCCGCTCGGCCAGGAACTCCGAGAGTTCCAGTCCGACAAGGGAACCACCGACCACCACCACGTCCTTCCCCATCGGCAGGAACGCGCGGGTCACGGTCCGGACGGCCTTCGGACTCCTGGTGATGCCGGACAGTCGGCCCAGTCGGCCGGCCATCCGGAGGAACCACGACACCTGCGACAGGTCCCCGCTCCCGGTCATCACCGCACGCAGCGAATCGCCGGTGTGCACATGAGGCAGATGTCCACCGGGCACGTCCGGCCGGTCGCGCACCGCGCCGGTGGCCACGATCACGACGTCGGGGGCGAGGGACCCGACCAACTCCTTGGTGGCCTCGGTCTTCAACCGGATGTCCACATCGAGTCGCTCGACCTCGTTCTTCAGCCATCGCAGCAACCGATGATTGTCCGGGGTGGTCAGGCTCGAGAACCACAGTGTGCCGCCCAGACGATCGCCCTTGTCCAGCAACGTCACCCGGTGACCGCGTTCGGCGGCCACCCGCGCGGCCTCGAGACCGCCGGGACCGGCACCGACCACCACAACATGCTTCGGGTTCGCGGTGCGGACCAGTGGGAGGACGGTCTCGTTGCCGAGCGCCGGATTGACAGCACAGACCGGGGTGCCGTCCCAGAAGTTCTCCTGCACACAGACATAGCAGTTGATACACGGGCGAATCCGCTCAGGGCGGCCGGCACGAAGCCTCGACACCAGGTCGGGGTCGGCGAGCAGTTGCCGACCCATCGCGACAAAGTCGGTCTTACCGTCGGCGATCGCGGCCTCGCCGACCTCGGGAAGCATCCGGCCGACCGTGATGACCGGGATGGACACCGCTTTCTTGACCTCCCCGGCGAGCTCGACATAAGCCCCGACCTTGTCCGGCAATGGGCCGTCGGTGAAGTTGGAGAACGGGTTTCGGCCCCAACCGGTGACGTGGATGGCATCGGCACCGGCGGCCTGGAAGAGCTTGGCCGCGCCGACCGCCTCCTCGGTGGTCAGCCCGTTCTCCTCGCCGAACTCCCGGCCGGCGACGCGGACGATGACGGCCAGCGAGTCGCCGACCCGCTCCTTCACCGCGGCGATGACCTCGCACGCCAACCGCGCCCGGTTCTCCAGCGGTCCGCCGTAGCCGTCGGTCCGCTGGTTGTCGGCGCGGCTGAGGAAGCCGCCGAGCACATAACCGTGGGCGCAGTGGATCTCCACCGCGTCACCGCCCGCGGCCTGCACCCGGCCGGCGGCGTCGGCGAAACACCTTACGAGCCAGTCGATGTCGTCTTGCGTGGCCTCGTGGTAGGTGGCCGACTTCCCGCCGGACACGGCGGCCATCTTCTGCAGTTCGCCGGGGGTGTTGTCGGCCAGCGCCGACATGTCGCGAGTACCCGACGGCGTCGTGGGGACCAGGAGCGGACGGTCGTCGATCGTGTCGATTCGCGCCACCCGGCCGTGATGCGTCATCTGCACACACAGTTTGCTGCCTTCCGCGTGAACCGCGTCGGCCAGAGCCGCGAGACCCGGGATGAAACGGTCCTCGGACAGTCCCGGTTCCTTGGTGCTGGCGCACCCCACCGGATAGGCCACCGCACAGCAACCGGTGATGATCAGGCCGGTCCCGCCGGCGGCGCGAGCCGCGAAATGGGCGACATCACCCTCTTCGATCTCGCCGTCGACGCACAGGTTCATGTCCATCGCAGGCAGAACAACGCGATTGGGTACCGCCATCGGGCCGATGACGCCGGGCGCGAGCAGGTGGGCATACCCGCTGGATCGGATCTTCACCACCGCACGGTAAATCGTGGTCGCAACGTCCGGCGCGAACGGGTCCCGGTCATCGGGACGCCCAGGGGCAGACCTCGGGCGTCAGGACGTGGACAGCGACCGACGTGCGAGTTCCAGAATCCGTTCCGCACGACGAAATTCCAGCGAATGCAGCTGACTGTCCGGGGACACGGTGTTGCTCGCCTGACGCAGCAGGATCGCGGCCAGCGACGATGCGGTGCGCGGTGGGATCACCAGAAGCGTCACGACGACTCCTCCTGCGGTCAGTGTCATCAGCGGGGGCGTCATGGGAGAGTCCGGGGAATCCAAGCCGGGGAACCGGCGGAAGCTGCTCCAGTTGACGTCCATCCCGGTGACGTCGCCGATCTGCGGTCGAGCCGCGGCGAGCACGCCGGGCAGTTCGTCGGCGAGCTGGACCGTGTACGGGTACCACGCGCCGCCGATCGGAGCCGACGGATCTACACCGAACCGCACCCGGGGCGGTCCCAGAAGCGGAGGGACGCTCATCGTCGCGCCTCCTCGACGACGGCAACGATGCTGAGGGACTCGGAGGTCACATTCCCACCTGACGTGTTCATCAGACGGAGAGTGGATTGTCTACGGTCTGACACCGGAGAGGCCGACAGAGATCTGTCGGATGTTCGAACCGGATACTGAGAAGGTTACCCCGGCAGCGCGACGGCGCGTCCGGCGGCTCGGCATGACCGGCGTGAGAATGGTGGAGCTAAGGGGAATCGAACCCCTGACCTACTCGATGCGAACGAGTCGCGCTACCAACTGCGCCATAGCCCCGGAGGGTCGTCGTGCGACCAACCGGGAGCCACTCTAGCAGCCCCACCGCGGTGGATCCCAAACGCCCGGACTCATGGCTAGGCTGGGCCGGTGCCTCGGATGTCTGATCAGCAACTGGCCGGTGTTCTCAGCAACGTCGTGGGGGTGATCAACCCTGTTCTCGACGTGCTCGCCGAACGCGACCCGCTCGGCCTCAAGGGCCATACATTCCATGAGCATGACCACTCCGATTCCCGCATCGAGCAGGCCCAACACGCGGCCGCCAAGCTCCTCGACGTCGCCGACTGGCCCGGAACCAAGGGCTGGAGCGAGCGGTCGATGCACAAGCGAGCGAGCTGGTGGGTGACCCGCATCGGGACCCTCAACACCACCGCGGTCGCCTTCCCCGGGGTCTTCGGCATCTGGGCGAAGCGCCTGCCGATCACGCCCTACCTGGGGTTCGCCAACCAGGCGATGGTGCTCGTCGCGATCGCCCGCGAATACGAGGTCACCGACCGTGGCCGCCAGGTCGCACTGCTGGCGTCGGTCCTGTGCGGACGGGACATCTCCACACCCGATCTGTCCTCCGAATCAGGTGCTCCCCTGCCCAGCGAACTCGAGGAGCGCAAGAAGTCGTTGCTCGGCGGGATCTGGGATGCCGCGAAGCTGCTGCGGGCCGTCGACGACGAGTTCGAGAAGCGACCCCAACCGATGATCCTGTTCCGCATGCTCGGGTACATCCCGGTCATCGGCGCGCCGGCGACCTACCTCGGTGAGCGTTTCGCGCTGTCGACGGCCGCCAAACGCGGTCAGGCGTGGCTGGATTCGCACGGGAAGGCGTCGGTGACCACAGGTCACTGAAACGAATCAGCAGTAGGTTTCGGTGGGCGAAACCTACTGCTGGTTCGTGTCTGCTGCGGGTCAGCCGACCCGGCGGTACTCCAGGTCCTCGCGGTCCATGCGGCGACGCTGGAACGGCGGCAGGTGGTCGAAGACGGGGTCCTCGTCGTCGATCTCGAGAACCACGGCGCCACCGGGACGGCGGAGACGCGGGGGCGGCGGTGCGGCGGCGAACTCGGGCACCGCGGCGGCGCGTCGACGACGCTCCTCCTCGGCGCGCTGCGCACGCTTGGCGCGGGCGAGTCGCTGAGCCCGGATCTGCTGCTCGACCTTCACGGCTCGACGCAGGTACGCGAGGTATCCGACCAGCATCAGCCCGACGACACCCGTCGCGACCCAGCCGGGCGTCCCGATCAGGAAGCCCGACACCAGCGACAGGACGAAGAGCACGAACAGGCCCAGCGTGACCCGCTGACGCTCGCGGTATTTCAGCTCGCGTTCCTTCTCGGACGAGTACACGCTGCGTCGAACGCGCTCGGACTGCGGCTTCCGCGCAACCGGTTGTTCGTCTTCGAGTTCGTCGACGACCGACTCCGGTTCGGCCTCGGTGGGCCGGGACGCGCGGGCGTAGTCGTCGTATTCGTCCTCGTCGAGATCGTCGGCCGCGTCCTCGTACTCGGTGTCGGCTTCGTACTCGGCGGCTTCCGAATCATCTTCGTATTCGGCCTCTTCGGAGTCCTCGTACTCGGAATCCTCGAACTCCTCAGCCTCTGTGTCCTCAGCCATTGCGTCCGCGGCCTCGTCGACCAGGTCGTCGTCGGTCTCGGCGGCTTGGTCGTCCTCGACATCGTCGGTCTCGTCGGCGACATCCTCGAGGTCGGTGTCCTCGGCGTCGGTGTCCTCGGTGTCGGTGTCATCCGTGGCCTCGACGGTCGGCTTCTCCGCCTCGACATCTGCGACTCGCTGGACCTTCGTCGTGACGTCGGCGTCCTCGGTCTCGGTTTCGGTGTCGTCCTCGACCTCGTCGACGACAGCGGTCGCGGTCGCCTTCCGGGAGGACTTCCACGACGGGTCGTGCGGGTGGCGGGCCGACGAGCGGCGTCGCGCGGTCGACGGTGCCGTCGCGCGAGATCCACCGCGATGCAGCAAGCGCGTCTTCTTCGCGGCCTCGGTCGATTTGAGGATCTGGGGACGACCCTTGATCACCATCGGGACCAGCACGAAGAGCCAGACCGCGACGAGACAAACCCACAGTACGGAGTTGGGCATGCGACTCTCCCTTCATTCACTCTGGTCACACGAGGCCACTCCACAATCTAGGGCCCGAAAGTCCCAGTTCTGCGCAGACGCGCCGGAGCGCGACCATGTCGGCGCGGATTCACATGCCGCTCTCAGTCACTCGGCGCGAAAACGCGCGTCCACCGCGACGCGGATCTCGATGTCATCGGCCCGCAGCTCGAGGCTCGGCGACGGCGCCGACCCCGGGATGGCGGCACTCATCACCCGCCCGCGCGGTGACGGTGCATGGTCGACCATGCCCGGGTCGGACAGGAGGGTCGGTATCACCGGCCCGCGCCCCACGGCGTCGGAGTAGGCCTGCGCCTTGGCTATTGCGTCCTCGACCGCCTCCCGACGCAGCTCGCGTTCGTGTGCGCGGCGACTGGTCTCGTGGACGTCCCAGTGAACGTTTTCGACCGCCACCCCTTCTTCCCCGGACCAGGTGTCGATGAACTCCGACAGCTTCTCGAAGTCGCCGAACTCGGCGTCGATGCGAATGCGGGTGTTGTACATCGGATCCCGCGGCTCTCCGTCCCGCGAGTAGGCCCGGGACGAGTACACCCGTACCGATTCGGCGGTCCACCGGTTCACCGCACCGGCCGACTCGAGTTCGCCGAGAGCACCGGTGATCCGCGAATGCAGTCCCACCGCAGCCTCGTACACCGCCGCCTTCACGGGACCTTCGAGATGGACGGCGAGGTCGATCACGCCGCGTTCCGGGGCGTACCGACCGCGTGCGTTACCCCGAACCACGATTTCGAGAGCAGTCATGCCGCGATCCTAGCTACCGGAAGGACGCCCGCCCCGAGCGAACCAGCGCCTCGGTCGCCGACCCGACGACCTCCTCGGCCGTCAATGCGAAGAGCATGTGATCGCGCCAGCGCTTGTTGACGTCCATGTACCGGACCAGCAGCCCTTCCTGCCGAAAACCGATGTTCTTCAACACCTTCTGAGAGGCCTCGTTGGCCGGTTGTACCGTCGCGTCGAGGCGGTGCAGTCCGACCGGCCCGAAGCAGTGGTCCACGCCGAGCGCGACGGCCGCCGTCGCGATGCCCTGACCGGCGTGCGCATTGTCGACCCAGTAGCCGATCCACGCGCTGCGCACGGCTCCGCGCTGGATGTTGCCGACGGTCAGCTGCCCCACGTACTGATCGTCGAGCTCGATCACGAACGGCAGGATGGTGCCGCGCTTGGCCTCCGACTTCAGCACCGCGAAGAGCGGCGGCCACGACGCCGGCTGATGGCGATCCGCCCAGCTCCCGACACCGGTGGGTTCCCAGGGCAACAGCGAGTTCTGGTTACGGATGCGCAGTTCGCTCCAGGTCTTGCCGTCGCGGACCTTGACCGGGCGCAACGTGACCGTCCCGGCCCTGGTGCGCAGCGGTCCGAGGGTCGCCGGCCAACCCGGGCTGCCCCCACTTCCGCTCAACCACCTGAACACGATGAGTCAGTTTAGGCGCATCAAGGGTCTCGACGGGATCACCCGCGCTGAGCGAGGAAGGCGACCTCCACCTCGTCGCCGGTACTCATCTCCTCGACCTCGGGGTCGACCATGATGAGACAGTTCGCCTCGGCCAACTCGGCCAGCAGATGCGACGACCCGGTCGGTGACGCACCGAGCACCTGGACGAGGTAGTCCCCCGTCCGTTCGTCGCGCATGAGCTGCCCGCGGAGGTACCCCTTGCGACCGCGCACCGACGCGATCGGCCCGATGGTGCGGGCCTTGATCACCCGGCGCATCGGCTGCCGCTTGCCCAGCGCGATGCGGATGAGAGGGCGCACCATCACCTCGAAGGTGACGAGGGCGCTCACCGGGTTCGCCGGCAGCAGGAAGGTCGGCACCTCATCGCGACCGAGCCGGCCGAAACCCTGGACCGAGCCGGGATGCATGGCCACGCGGACGATCTCGAGTTCACCGAGGTCGGCGAGGGCGTCGGCGATGGCCTTCGACGCGCTGCCGCCGACCGCGCCGCAGATCACCACGATCTCGGAGCGGATGAGCTGCGCCTCGACGACCTCACGCATCCGGGAGGCGTCACGTTCGGCGATGCCGACCCGGTTGACGTCGGCGCCGGCGTCGCGCGCCGCGGCCGCCAGCGCATAGCTGTTGACGTCGTAGATCTGTCCCGGTCCGGGAGTGCGATCGATGTCGACGAGTTCGCTGCCCACCGAGATCACCGACAGGCGCGGACGCGGGTGCACCATCACACGTGACTGCCCGACCGCGGCCAGCAGCCCCACCTGAGCAGGGCCGATGATCGCGCCGGCACGGACCGCGACGTCACCGGGCTGAACGTCGTCGCCGACCCGGCGCACGTAGTTGCCACTCTCGACGCCGTGACCGATCTTGACCTTCTGGTCGCCGCCGTCGGTCCAGCGCAGCGGCACGACCGCGTCGGCGAGCGTCGGCATCGGCGCACCGGTCTCCACGCGGACGGCTTGGCGAGGTTGCAGCCGGGTCGGGGTGCGCGACCCCGGGCCCACCTCCCCGACCACCGGCAACGAGACGATCATGGGCTCGCCCGCTTCGAGGTCGACGAGTTCGGCACCGTTCGGATCGAACTCCTCGCGATCCTCCGGGGCGAGGACGCCGGCCAGTGCCACGTCGACTGCACGCACCGCGTAACCGTCGATGGCGGCCTGGTCGAAACCCGGCATCGGATGCTCGGTGACCACTTCTTCCGCGCACATCAGACCTTGCGCCTCGGAGATCGCGACACGCACCGGCCGCGGCGCCACCGCGGCGGCGGTCACGAGCGTCAGATGATCTTCTACCGACCGCATCTCACCGCACTTCCCGTACTGCTCGACACACCCGCACTGCTCGATACAACACAGACAAACGGTATCGGGCCCGCGCGCCGGGACGGCCGAGGCGCGCGGGAGCCCGGGCGATCAGCTCTCGGCGAGACGCTTTTCGAGCCACTCCCGCAGATCAGGGCCGTAATCATCCCGATCGAGCGCGAAGTCGACGGCGGCCTTGAGGTAGCCGCCCGGGTTGCCCAGGTCGTGGCGGGTGCCGCGATGGACGACGACGTGCACGGGCTCGCCCTCCTCGATGAGCAGCGCGATGGCGTCGGTGAGCTGGAGTTCGCCTCCCGCGCCCGGCTTGATCCGACGCAGCGCGTCGAAGATCTTGCGGTCGAGGATGTAGCGGCCGGCCGCCGCGAGATTCGACGGCGCGTCCTGTGGCTCCGGCTTCTCGACCATGCCCTTGAGCTTCATGACATTGGGGTTGTTGGCGTCGGGCAACGGCTCGACGTCGAAGACGCCGTAGGCGCTGATGCGGTCCTCGGGGACCTCGATCGCGCACAGGACCGAGCCGCCGCGACGCTGCCGCGTGCGGGCCATGACCTCCAGCACGCCACCGGGCAGGACGAGGTCGTCGGGCAGCAGGACGGCGATGGCGTCCTCGTCGTCGTCGAGGCGGTCCTCGACACATCCGACGGCATGGCCGAGTCCCAGGGGTTTGTCCTGGACGACCGACGCGACCTCGAGTAGGTTGGGCGCCTTGCGGACCTTGGCCAGCATCGCTTCTTTGCCGCGCTTGGCCAGGGTGCTCTCGAGGACGAGGTCCTTCACGAAGTGCGCGACGACGCCGTCCTTGCCGGGCGAGGTGACGATCAGGAGGCGCTCCGCACCGGCTGATTTGGCCTCCTCGGCGACCAGCTCGATGCCGGGGGTGTCGACCACCGGCAGCAGCTCCTTGGGCACCGTCTTGGTGGCGGGTAGGAAGCGCGTCCCCAGACCGGCGGCCGGGACCACCGCGGTTCGCGGGATCGGCGGGGTGTTGGGCACCGACTCGTACTCGCTGAAGCCATCTTTGGACGCAGTCATGGAACCACCCTAGGACAGGTGTCCCCGGGCGGCCGGACGGACAGGAGTGACTCCGACCTCACCCGCGCCGGGGCCTGCGTCCGATACAGTTCGGGCGTCGGCGAGCCACCCACGGCATGAAGGACGGTCGCGTCGTGCGAACCCTGAAGGACCAGCGGCGAGAGAAAGCTGCGGAACGCCGGTCGGGCATGTCGGCGGCCGCGCGCGAGCGGGCTGCCGAAGACCTCGCCGAGTGGATGCACACCTGCCCGTTCCGGCTCGAGTACGACGTCACGGTCGCGGCCTATGTACCGGTCGGCGACGAGCCGGGTTCGACGGCGATGCTCGACGCGCTCATCGATCGCGGCGTGACGGTGCTGCTCCCGGTGGTCCCTGCCGGCAAACCCGCCCCGCTCGACTGGGCGCGCTACACCGGTCCCGCCTCTCTCGCCCCGGGGCGCTGGGGCCTGCTCGAACCCACGCACGACCGTCTCGGCGTCTCCGCGATCCGCGCGGCGTCGGTGGTCCTGATCCCCGCGCTGTCCGTCGACAAGACCGGCGTCCGCCTGGGCCGGGGGGCCGGATACTACGACCGCACCCTCGTCGGACTGTCCGCGGAACTCGTCGCCGTCGTCTACGACGAGGAGCTCGTCGATTCATTACCCGCCGGAGACCACGACGTCGCCGTCGGCTGGGCCCTCACCCCCGGCGGCGGGTTTCAGCAACTGAGCTGATCCCCGACACCCCGCTCGGGACAACAAAACCCGGGCGGAGCGTCCGGCGTGTACCGGAGGGGCTCCTGCCCAGGTTCTGGTGTGCAGTTGTGCGGACCCGCTCAGGCGGGAGTCGCGGCCTTGCTGTCGCTCTTGGTGGTGCTGCTCGAGCTCGACGACGACGAATCCGACGAGGCTGAGGAAGTGCTCGACGACGAGCTGTCCGACGACGAGGACGACGCGGTGTCCGAAGAGGACGAACCCGACCGCGAGTCGGTGCGGTAGAAACCGCTCCCCTTGAACACGATGCCGACCGAGTTGAACAGCTTGCGCAGGCGACCGGTGCACTGCGGGCATTCGGTCAACGAGTCGTCGGAGAACGACTGGACGATGTCGAACTTGTTGTCGCACTCCGTGCAGGCATACGAGTAGGTGGGCACCTAAACCTCCGAAAGTCAGTAAACGCTGACAAGTATAACCGATTTTGGCACTCGCTCATTCCGAGTGCTAACGCCGGGTCCGGTGACGACGTCGACGATTCTCGCCGAGAGAGTTCGCGCGACATCAGGCAAGGTGTTTTTCACACCACGGCCACACACCGGTCGTTCACCTGACAAACTACCGACACCTTCCGATGGCCTGAAGCAAACAGGGCTGACGACATCCTCATTGGAGTGCGATGACCGACTTCCTCACCAAACTCAACGACATCATCTGGAGCGATCCGCTGGTGTACCTGTGCCTCGGCGCGGGCGTGTTCTTCTCACTGCGGTCTCGATTCCTGCAGGTCCGCCACATCCCGGAGATGATCCGCGCGATGGTTCACGGACACAGCTCGCCCGACGGGGTGTCCTCGTTCCAGGCGCTGATGATCTCCATCGCCGGCCGCGTCGGTACCGGCAACATCGCGGGTGTCGCCACCGCCATCGCCTTCGGCGGGCCGGGTGCACTCTTCTGGATGTGGCTGGTGGCCTTCCTCGGGGCGTCGACCTCGTTCGTGGAGTGCACCCTGGGCCAGATCTACAAGACGCGTGACCCGCTGACGAACGAGTACCGAGGCGGGCCGGCGTACTACTTCAGCAAGGCGTTCGCCCACACGAAGTCCTCGAAGTTCTTCAAGATCTACGGCCTCGTCTTCGCGGCGGTGACGGTGCTCGCATGCGGCATCCTGCTGCCCGGAATCCAGTCGAACTCCATGACCGTCGCGATGAGCCAGGCCTGGGACGTCGCCGACTGGGCCGTCGCGATCGGCATCGTGATCGTCCTGGCGTTCGTCATCATCGGCGGCGTCAAGCGCATCGCCACCTTCGCCTCGATCGTCGTGCCGTTCATGGCCGTCTGCTACATCCTGTTCGCCCTGGTGGTCGTGTTCACCAACGCTTCGCAGATACCCGAGGTGTTCCGGCTGATCTTCTCGAGTGCCTTTGGCACCGACGCGGTCTTCGGATCGATCATCGGCGCTGCGATCATGTGGGGCGTCAAGCGCGGGATCTACTCGAACGAGGCGGGTCAGGGCACCGGTCCGCACGCCGCGGCCGCTGCGGAGGTCTCCCATCCCGCGAAGCAGGGTTTCGTCCAGGCCTTCGCCGTCTACATCGACACCCTCTTCGTCTGCTCGGCCACCGGCTTCCTCATCATCACCACCGGCGCGTACCGGGTGTTCGAAGGTGAGAGCGCCGACGGTTCGGTCCTCGGCGAAGGTGGTCTGCTCCCCAGCGATGTGAGTGTCGGCCCGACGTTCGTGCAGGTCGGTTTCGACAGCATGTGGAGCGGCGCGGGCTCGACGTTCGTCGCCATCTCGCTCGCGTTCTTCTGCCTGACCACGATCATCGCGTACTACTACATGGCCGAGACGAACCTGCGGTTCCTCATGGGTCAGTCATCGACGATCTACCTTCGTCCGCTGCGCAGCACCCTGGGGGCGAACCTCACGCTCCTCCTGCAGGCCGCGATCCTGATCTCGGTGGCCTACGGTGCGGTCTCCACGGCCGAGGACGCCTGGACTCTCGGCGACATCGGCGTCGGCCTGATGGCCTGGCTGAACATCCTCGGCATCCTGATCCTCCAGCAGCCCGCGTTCAAGGCGCTGCGCGACTACGAGCGCCAGAAGAAGCAGGGCAAGGACCCGATCTTCGACCCGGTCGCGCTGGGCATCGTCGGTGCCACGTTCTGGGAGACCTACGACCCCGACACGAACAGTCGGCCGAGGGAGGAAATCACCAGCTCCTGAACCGACCGGCTCTCTCGTGTCGATTGCCTTCGTGACTACCCGCCGATGACATCCCGGTTGATGTCCGGGATGTCATCGCGGTTCATGTCGGCGTCGCGCGCTTGCCGGGCATCCCAGCGCAGGAGCACCGCGGCGAGTGCCGCCGAGATGACCGAACCGGCGAGGATGGCCGCCTTGGCGGCCGCGGCGTGGTCATCGGAGCCCCCCTCGAAGCTGAGTTCGGCGATGAGGAGGGCAACGGTGAATCCGACGCCGGTGAGCATGCCGATCGGCAGCAGGTCACGGAGTCCGATGGCGTCCGGAAGGCGTAGGGGCGTGAACTTCGTCATCAGCCACGTCGATCCCAGGACGCCGACGAGTTTGCCGACCACGAGTCCGAGCACGATGCCGATCGACACGGGCTGCACGATCGATCCCTCGCCACCGATCACGGTGACGCCGGCGGCCGCGAACGCGAAGACCGGGAGCGCGATCGCCGCCGAGTACGGACGCACCGCCTCGTCGAGCCGTTCCGTGCGCGGCATCTCCTCCCCGCGGATCGCGACGGCGGGTACGACGAAGCCGAGCAGGACGCCGGCGACGGTGGCGTGCACGCCGGATGCGTGCATGAGCGCCCAGGCGACGACGCCGACCGGGATGAACAGCGGCCAGAGCCGCCACGAGCCGCGCACCAGAACCGCGAACACCGCGACCGTGACAAGTGCGCCGCCGAGCATGACGAAGTCGATCTCGTCGGTGTAGAAGGTCGCGATCACCACGATGCCGAGCAGGTCGTCGACGACGGCCAGCGTGAGCAGGAACGTCCGCAGCGGCAGGGGCAGGCCACGACCGAAGATGGCGAGCACGGCGAGCGCGAAGGCGATGTCGGTGGCGGTCGGGATGGCCCATCCGCGTAGGGCTTCGGGATCACCGGCCGCAACGACGACCACATAGCAGAGCGCGGGCGTCACCATCCCGCCCACGGCCGCGGCGATCGGCACTCCGGCGAGTCTGAGGTCGCGGAGACTGCCGGCCACGAACTCGTGTTTGAGTTCCACACCGACCACGAAGAAGAAGATCGCCAGCAGTCCGTCCGACGCCCAGTGCGCCAGCGAGAGATGCAGGTGCAGTGCCTCGGGACCGATTTCGGTGTGCAGCAGGGACGAATAGCTGTCCCGCCACGGCGAATTGGCCCAGACGACGGCGATGGCCGCGGTGATGAGCAACAGGACGCCGCTGGTGGTGTCGAGTGCGGCCCACTGCCGAAGACGGTCGCGTGTCATGGGGCTCCTCTGTCCGCTGGGCACAAACGTGCCCTCATCACGCCACCCGGGACCGGGCAACGGCCGACCAGACTTCCCGGCACACCATGGTTGTTTCCGTGGTCACCCTAGCGGAGGTCCTGTCCGGCGGCGGGTTGTGCATAGTGCGCCACCTGAGCGCCGGTTGTCCACAACAGGCCCCGGCCGCCGTGTTCGGGGTGCTCACCGCCCTACCGTCCAGTCATGCCACGCACTCGGATGTCGCTGCCGCTCGACCGACTCGGTCCACGCCTCCGCGACCGGCTCGCCTCCGCCGTCCGTCCCGGGTGGACGCGCACGCTGGCGGTCCGACGCCTCGTTGCGGCAGTACTGATCATCACGGCCGCCGTGATCGCCCTCGCCGGGACCCGGGCCGACGGCGAGTTAGAGGTGCTCGTCGCGGCTCACGATCTGCTACCGGGGCGAGTTGTCACCGCAGATGATCTGACGCCCCGGCTCGTCGTGGTCAGCGCCGTTCCCGCGGGAGCCCTCTCCGACGCCGCGCTCGCGACCGGGCGGACGGTCACCGGCCGGGTACGAACCGGCGAGATGCTGA
Source organism: Gordonia rubripertincta (assembly GCF_038024875.1). Lineage (NCBI taxonomy): Bacteria > Bacillati > Actinomycetota > Actinomycetes > Mycobacteriales > Gordoniaceae > Gordonia > Gordonia rubripertincta. The sequence continues at coordinate 2,756,873 of NZ_CP136136.1, read as the reverse complement.
CCGACACCCGGCTGTTGTCCTCGCGTCTGCCGGCCGACCTGACCGGCGTCGACGACGCCCGCCTCGTGCCGGTCCGGCTGTCCGACGAGGCGGTCACGTCGCTACTTCGGCCCGGCGACGTGGTCGACGTCCTGACCGACTCCGCGGACGTCCTCGCTCGACGCGCCGTAGTGGCGATACACACGGGCCAGAACTCGCCGACCGGGATATCTGCTGGTCGCAGCACGGTGGCACCGGTTCTTCTCGCGATGGATGCCGCTGCGGCGCATCGCGTCGCGGCTGCCGGGCTCGATTCTTCGCTGGCGGTCGTGCTGCATTGAAGTCCTGTACGGAGGGCATGCCGGATCGGATATGACGGCAGTCGTCAGCGGCGACACTCGGGAAAAATCAAGGCAAATGGATCGGATCGTCCACGATCGTGGATAGGGTAGTGCGAGTTCGCACAGCAAATGTCGGTTTTGCACCGACTGAGATCGAATCATTGAAACAAGAGCGGAAGACCAAGGAGAGGCCGCACACCGTGCTCAAGGGATTCAAGGACTTCATACTCAAGGGCAACGTCGTCGAGCTGGCTACCGCAGTCATCATCGGTGCGGCCTTCACCGCGATCGTGACCGCGTTCACCGACGGCATCGTCCAGCCGATCATCAACGCCATCCCGGTCGGCTCGGATGCCGCGCAGGGACTCGGATTCCAGATCACCGACAAAGCCTCGACGTTCGTCGACATCGGCAGCGTGATCACCGCCGTCATCAACTTCCTGATCATCGCGGCGGTGGTGTACTTCATCATCATCCTGCCGTACAACAAGCTCGCGGAGCTGGGCGGCTTCGGCAAGAAGGCCGAGGTCACCGAGGTCGCGCTGCTGACCGAGATCCGCGATCTGCTCGATCCGGAGGGGACGTCGAAGGCCAAGGCCGAGGCCGAGAGCGACCTGCCGCCGCATCTGTCCGAGCCGGGTGCGCCGGCCGGTGAGGCGTACGCACCCCAGTCCGGGCCGCTCGCGCCGTACGAGTCGCCGTCAGGTGCCGGTACGACGCAGCGCATCTCGGCTCCCCCGCAGCCGGGTCAGCCGTCCCAGCAGGGGCCGTCCCAGCAGGGTCCCTCCCAGTCGGGACCCCAGTCGTCGCCGCTGTTCGGCTCGCCGCAGGGTCAGCCCGGCGGTCCGGGAGGCCAGCCGTACCCGACACCCCAGCCGGCCCCGGGCAACTACCCGCCGCCCGGCAACTACCCGCCCCCGGGTAACTACCCGCCGCCCGGTTCCCAGTACCCGGGCGAGCAGTACCCCGGTGAGCAGTACCCGGGCGAACAGTTCCCGGGTGACGGTCCGGACGCTCCGGGACGCCACTCGCGCTGAGCTCGCAGGAAGCTGACAGCGCGCACCATCTGTATCCCAAGAATGCGCTCCTACTTTGGGATTCGTCGCACAGAGACGTTGCGACCCGCCGGAGCCGATGCCCCGGCGCGTCACTCGATGCAAGGATGGACGAATGCCGAACAAGCCCCAGAACCGCAAGCCGCAGCAGCCCAACGGCGGCCGGCCCGGCCCGCAGCAGCGCAAGCAGTCGCCGCGTCCCCAGGCCCGTCCCCAGCGGCTCCCCTGGTTCTTCGGTAGCTGACACGTAGACAACGAGCCCCTGCCGCCTCGCGCGGCAGGGGCTCGTTGCATCTCTCCGGATGCCGAGTCGCGCCGGGAAGGCGACGGTTCGGCCCTCGCTCAAGCGATCCGCACCACGGTGTGAAATCGTCCGTCGCGCAATTCGATCCGCCGGTCCGCGATCGCCAGGACACGCGGATCGTGGGTGATCATCACCGTCGTGCGGGAGGACGCCAGCTTCGCGAGCGGTTCCAGCACCTCGCCGACGGTCTCGGCGTCCAGCCCGGTGGTCGGCTCGTCGAGGATCAGCAGGGGTGCGTCCCGTAAGAACGCTCGGGCCAACGCTATTCGTTGTTGCTGTCCACCGGAGAGATTGTCCCCGCGTTCGACCACCTCGGCGTCGAAGCCACCGGGGAGTCGCCGGATGAACGGCGTCGCGCCGGCCAGGTCGGCAGCCGCGACGATCTGCTCGCGCGTGACGTCCGCCTGTCCGAACGCGATGTTCTCGGCGATCGTGCCGCTCATCAGTGCCGGCCGCTGCTGGAGCACCGACATGTGTGCGCGCAGGGTCGGGGTGTCCATGGTCCGGATATCGTTGCCGTTCAGGAGTATCGCGCCCGCGTCGGGGTCGTAGAACCGCAGCAGCAGGTACGTCAACGTGCTCTTGCCGGCGCCGCTGGGTCCGGTGATGGCGACGAGATCGCCGGCGTCGATGTCCAGCCGCACGTCGTCGAGCACCGTCGAATCCGTCTGCGGGTAGGCGAACGAGACGCCGTCCAGGGTCAGGCTCACCGCCGACGCCACCGGGCCCGGCGGCACGTCATCTCCGTCGAGCGTCTCGGCCACGCCGACCGGCGCATCCAGCACCTGCGCGACGCGTTCGGCGCTCGCGGTCGCCGCAGTGACCTCCACGACGAGTCCGCCCAGTGTCTGGATCTGCGGGTACAGGTAGCCGAGATAGCCGGTCAGCGCGATGAGGGTGCCCAGTTCCGCTGTGCCGGCTGATATCTGCCAGGCACTGAGGACGATTACCGCGATCATGCACAGCACCTCGACGACGGTGACGGCCTCGGAGAAGGCGGCGTCGGCACGGATCTCCGACATCCGGGCATCGCGCCATCGTCGACTCTGCCGCCCCACCCTGCGCCGGTCTCGATCGAGCTGACCGGCGGCCTGGATGGCGGGCGCATTGGCGACGCCCTCGGCGACCAGGGAACTGATCCGGCCGGCCGCCGAACGTTCCCGGCGCGACGCACGCTTGACGATGACGCCGAAACGGCGGGCGATCAGCCACAGCAGGGGTGCGAGGATCGCGGCAGCCAGGGCGAGCTGCCACTGGGTCACGAAAACCGCGACGGCATAGACGATCAGGCTCACGACGGCGACGGCGGCGGTGACGGCCCCGGAGGAGAGCAGACTGTCGACCTCTTCCACGTCGGAGGTGTTGCGGGACACGAGATCTCCCGTGCCGAATCGATGTCGCGCATGCGGTGCGAGCCGTTGCGTGTGCACGTACAACCGGTCGCGCAGCCGGAGAAGGAGTTTCTCGGTGACCCCGCCGGTCAGCACCGCTCCCGCGTACGAGGCCGCCGCACCGATGAGGGACGCGGCGATCCACACCAGCAGCGGATCGAGCAGGGCCGACAGATCGCCGGTGATGAGGACGTCGTCGACGATGTGGGCGAACACGGCGACGGTGACGACCGTGGTCGCGACGTGGACCAGATAGCAGAGGATCGCGGCGGCGAGTCGCCACCTCAAGCCGGTGAGCAGCGGGCGGAAACGACGAATGGCCATCCGGAGAGACAGTGCGGTGGGATGCCCGGGGACCTGCCCGTCCGCGGTCGTTTCGTCCACTTCGTGCATCATCTGCCACTCTCCCAGCGACGGCATCCGCACCGCCGACGCCGAGGCTAGCGCGCGAACCTGGGGAAACCCCTGTCCGACAGCCGATCACAGGAGCCTCACAGAACATCGGCAGGCGCCGGACAGCCGTCCCCCACCGAAACGAACACCGCGGGGTGGGAATCCTGGTCGGATTCCCACCCCGCGGTGGTGATGCTGAGTGCCGGCTAGACGATCAGCCGATGCTGAACGGCTTGCCGTACAGGGTGATGACACCCTTCACGGCGTCGGTGCTGACGGTCACCTTGATCTTGGCCTTCGCCGAGGCGTAGCCCGCGCAGCCGTCCATGCCGAACTTCTCCTGGCTGTAGACGACGCCGCCGGACTTGCCCTTGAACGAGTACGAGTTGACCTTGTAGTCGCTGTACGCGGTGTCAGTGCCCGAGGTGGTCTCGATGATCGGGAAGTAGCTGGCCTGGCCGGGTCCGAGGGTGAAGCCCGCGCCCACCTCGCCCGACGGGGCGGCGGTCTGGTCGATCGCGTTGCCGCTGACGCCGGCGCCGCCCTCGGCGCTGGCGCCGAAGTTGACCTGGCAGCCGACCAGGTAGCCGGCGTTGACCGAGCCGCCCTCGGCCTTGCCGCCGACGGTGACCTTGACCTTGCCCGAGACCCAGACCTCACGGCTGGTCTGGACGTTGGTGACGGCGCGCTGGACGTTGACGTACTCGTCGAAGAGCTGGACGGTGACGGGGGTGCCGTCGACCAGGGTCCGGGTGACGGTGCCGCCCGGCAGCGGACCTGCGGTGGCGCCACCGGCAGCCAAGCTGGTCAGCCCCATCGCGACGGCGCCGGTGAGACCGGCAGCCGCAACCACGCGACGCGTGATGTTCTTCTTCATGATTCCCCTTCGTGGAATATCAATCTGCGCTGGGCAGATAAGTCAGGAAGTGCTAGTTATCTGCGCCAGAGTCAGTTGAGGCTGAAGGGCTGGCCGTACAGGGTGGACTGGATGAGGGAGCCTTCGCCGCTGACCTTGCCGTCGTCGGTGCTGTAGCCCTTGGCGCCGATCACCTTGGTGATGGTGCGCGCCGAGGCGAAGCCACCGCACTGCTGGACGGAGACCTCGAACTGCGACAGCTGGATCGCGGCCTGACCGTTGTCGGCGAGATCCTTGTCGGTGATGTCGACGACAGCGACCTGTCCGGGCGACAGCGGGATGCTCAGCGCACCGCTGGCCTCGAAACCGCCGGCGATGTCGAGAGCACCCCCGAGACCGCCGGAGAGACCGGTGATGTCGACCTGGCAGCCGACGAGCAGCTTGACGGCGAGGTTGCCGGAGACACCCTTGCTGGCCTTGGCCTGGTACACGCCGGAAACGACTGCGGAGCGGCCCGCGCCGTTGTTGGCGACCGACGGGGCCGGGAGTGCGAACTCACCGGTGCGCCACGTCTGGATGGACTCGCCCTCGATGCCCGAAGCCTTCTTGTATCCGTTGGCCAGCTTTCCTGCTGCCGCATCACCGGCGCCCATGCCGGCCAGGCCCACGACCGCGGCCGAGGCGATCGCGACGGCGCCCGCGGCGCGGCGCAGCCCAAGCTTGCTGAACTTGCTCATTCGTTCCCTCTCACAGGATTCGGCTGTTACCCCGCGGAATGCATCCACATCCGCAAGTCATGACCCTCGACGTTCGATGGTGTTCCACACAGTAATGCTCAGCCTGCTCACACGCAGGACTTGGCTTGCGTTAAGGATCCATCGAATTCCTGGTCACTGCTGCGTTGTCACTCGCGACAGATCGCAGGACGCTGCTCAAGCCCCGTTCAAGGGGACCGAGCGTTGTCGAGGCGAACGTTATCGGAGGGGTCTCAGAACGGGCAACAGCTGGACTCGACCGTGTCACAAACCGGATACGCACCATCACAAATAGTGAATACGTGATCTATCGACGGACGAAAGTTAACGGTAGATAAACACGCTGATGCGGCTATGTACAGCTTGTCGCATTTCACTCGTAATGGGGTGGCCGCTGGGCCTCGAACCAATCCTGAGAGTGACCTTTGTGATCTTCGCCACACTCGTCACTTGTAATGTCCGGGAGGTCGTCCCCGAACACCGAATCAAGCTTCGCGCGACGGGCAGCACGATGAGCAGCAGCGTCATCGCTGCTGCTCACCGCAGGTTTTTCGGGGTTACTTCGGGCACCCGTCATGGGTGGGATCGCCCCATTTCCTCTCGGTCGACCGTCCCTGTCGAGGGCGCGATCGTTAGCTCTGCTCAACAATACCGGCCTGGGTAACGTCCACCACCATCAGAACTCGCTGATGGACTCGATCACATACTTCGCGAGAGGGGCGGCGGTCGCCATTCCGTCGCGCACCGCGGCGCGAGAATTGGCGATATTGACGACCAGGGTCTGCCCGGAGATTCCGGCCAGCCCGCGCGAAAGTCCACCGTCGGTCGCCCCGGCGGCGAGCCCGGAGCTACGGATCGCCTCCTCGATGCCGCGCAGCCGGCGGTCGAGCAGCGGTTCGGTGGCCTCCGGGGTCACGTCGCGGGCGCCGACGCCCACACCGCCCACCGACACCACCAGGTCGACGCCACCGATCACCGCGGTGTTCAGAGCGTTCCGGATCTCCACCTCGTCGCCGGAAACGACAACGGCGGCGTCGACGTGGAATCCTGCCTCGGCGAGCAGTTCGCCGACGAGCGGCCCGAGCAGGCGCTGGTCTTCACCGTGCGCCGCCTCGTCGTCGACGACTACGACCAGTGCCCGGCCGATCTCCTCGCCCTGTGGGCGGTGGGCGGCCTGCTCGTGGCGCGCGACGAACTCGCGCGCCGCGGCATCGGCGGCCACCACGTCGGCCGGATCGACCCGACCCGCATCACCCGCGAGACGGACGTCCAGCGACTCCCCTTCTCCTACGGTGTCGCCGGAGATGGCGGTGCTTCCGGGAACGGTGGATCCGGCATCAGACATGGCAGGCCCTTTCTCTCTCGTCTCTGACCGACCGCTGGACGGTCGTGCGGGGCTGTGTAGTTGTGTATGTGCTCCGGCGGTGGCGCCGCGTGTCACTTCACCTCGAGCGTGCCCAACTTGACCTGTGCGGTCTTGGTGTTCCCGCCGTCTGTGTAGGTCACCGTGACCGTGTCCCCCGGCGCATGCGACCGGATGGCCGCCACGAGTGCGTCGCCCGACGGGATCGGACGGTCGTCGACCTTGGTGATGACCGCGTCCTTCGGGATGCCCGCGCCCGCCGCAGGTCCGCCCGGGGTCACATCGGTGACGACGGCGCCGGGCGCGTCGGAGTCACCGCTCGGGCGCACGGACACACCGATGTTGGCGTGGCTGGCCTTGCCCGTGGACTCGAGCTGCTTGGCCACGCGGATCGCCTGGTCGATGGGGATCGCGAACCCGAGTCCGATGCTGCCACCGGCCTGCTGCTCGCCTCCACCGAGGGTGGCGATGGCGGTGTTGATGCCGATCAGTGCTCCCCTGGCGTTCACCAGCGCACCGCCCGAGTTGCCGGGATTGATCGCGGCGTCGGTCTGGATGGCATCGATCACCGAGGTGGTGTTGGTGCCCGGATCGCGGGAGGTCAGGACAGGTCGGTTGAGCGCGCTGATGATGCCCGTGGTGACCGTTCCGGCGAGTCCGAGCGGCGAACCGATGGCGATGACGTCCTGCCCGACCGCGAGGTTGTTCGAGTTGCCCACCGTGACCGGGGTCAGATCGTTCCGGTCGACCTTGATGACCGCGATGTCGGAGATCGGGTCGGCGCCGAGCACCCGGGCCTGCGCACGCGAACCGTCGGAGAAGTTGACCGCGACCTTGGCGGCGGGGCCGTTGCCGCCGGCGCTCACGACGTGGTTGTTGGTCATGATTACGCCGTCCTCGCTGAGGACGACGCCCGATCCCGACCCCATCGCACCGGCCGAGGCGACCTCGATGGAGACGACCGACGGAAGCACCCGGGACGCGACCTCCTGGACCGAGCCGGCCGGGGCCTCGACGGGCTTGTTGTTGCCGTTCGCGTTGGGGTCGCCGCCGAGCGGACCACTGCTCGTGCTGCTCGACGACCCGTCCGAGCCGTCGGCCAGCGTGTAGCCGATCGCGCCGCCCGCACCGCCGGCGACCAGAGCCACCACCAGGGCACCCGCGCCGAGTGCGGCCAGGCGTCCGCCGCCACCCTTCTTCCCGGGGGCCTGCGGGGGCAGTTCGCCCCCCGGACCGCCGAATGCGGGCCGCGCACCCGTCTGCGGTCCGAACGCAGCCGGACCGGGCTGCGAGTAGGCGCCCGGCTGCGAGTAGGCGCCGGCGCCGGGACCGCCGTAGGGGCCTTGCGACGGAAGAGGGCTGGTTCCCGGATTGCCATACGCCGACGTGGGTGCGTTGTTGCCGCCGTAACCGGGCTGGCCACCCTGCGCGGGGAACGCTCCCGAGGCCGGCCCCTGATGGGCCTGGTGGCCCGCCTCATGCTGACCCTGCCGGCCATCTCCGTACGGACCGCCACCTTGCGAACCGCCAGTCGTCATCTTCGTCTCTTCCTCGTCGTCTAACCGGCACCGTGCCGGCACGCTTCGATCCCGTACAGCGCCTTCGGTCAACCCTAGGGGATCGATCAGCAGGTCACACCGGGTGACCACACAGTTGTCGGCGATGTGGACGACGGCCGTCGTGACCCGCCGATGCACGGCGCTTCATCCTTATTGACGAATCACTTGCGGAGATGGTTCCGCAGGAGTTGCCCGGCCCGGCAAAGTCATCCGGATGAGTGCACCGCCGCGCGGCGAGGTGTCGGCGACGACCGTGCCGCCGTGACGCTCGACGACCTGCCGCACGATCGCCAGTCCGAGACCGGAACCCGGCATCGACCGCGACTGTGTCGAACGATAGAAGCGTTCGAAGACGAGACCGCGGTCCTCCTCGGGGATTCCGGGACCGGAGTCGGCGACGGTCAGCTGCGCGGTGGACATCCCCGTCTGTGTCAGCGCGACGGCCACCGAGGTGCCCGGCGGGCTCCACTTCGCCGCGTTGTCCAGCACATTCAGTACCGCGCGGGACAGTCCGTGCTGCTCGCCGAAGATGTACCAGGGCGCGACGTCGAGTTCGAATTCGACGTCGTTGCGACGGCGTCGGACGCGCTCGAGGGCCTGCTCGACGATCTCGGCGAGGTCGACCTCCTCGTAGACCACCTCGGGCGCGTCCTCTCGGGCCAGGTCGACGAGATCGCCCACCAGCGTCGACAATTCCTCGATCTGGGCCATCACGTCGGCACGCAGGTCGACCATGTCCTGTTCCGGAACGGCCGGTGCCCCCGGCCTGCTCGCCGCGATCAGGAGTTCGAGGTTGGTACGCAAGGAGGTCAACGGAGTTCGCAGTTCGTGCCCGGCATCGGCGACGAGACGTGCCTGCCGGTCCCTGGATTCGGCGAGTGCCCGGAGCATCGCGTTGAAACTCGCGGTGAGTTTGGCCAATTCGTCGTTCCCGGTCACCGGGATGGGGGTCAGGTCATTCGTTCGCGCGACCCGTTCGACGGCCCGGTTGAGCCGGGCCACCGGTCTCAGTCCCGCCCGTCCGACCGTCGTGCCGGCCAGTGCCGCCAAAGCCACTCCGCCGCAACCGACCACGAGCAGGACCCAGGCCAGGCGTTTGAGCACGCGGTCGGTCTGGATGAGACTCTGAGCCAGGACGAGGGTGTTGCCGTCGTCGAGTTTGCGCGTCAGCACGCGCTGGTTGCGCGTGGTGCGCAGACTCTGCGGATTGGTCCCGGGAACCGATGGCGCGCGGACGATCTCGCGTTCGGGGTCCTCGAACGGGACCTGCCCGATGAGGTAGGTCTGACCGCTCGGCGTCACCAATGCCACCGAGATGTTGGTGGAGAACACGGTTCCCGCGACCAGCTGCTCTGGCTGGCTGCGGAGCACTCCGGCACGCGCGAGGGCGGCCATGCCGTCGGCACGGCTCTCCAGCTGCTGGTCGACCTCGTTGTACATCGCCCGGTACACCACGAAGTAGGCGGCCGCGGCCATCAGACTGACCGACACGAGCACAACGGTCGCCGACAGGATGGTGACCCGCGAACGCAGGGACACTGCCCGCGTCAACGGCATCGGCGCCCGCATCTCCTTCTCCCCGGACGCTTCGGATGCTCCGGAGCCACCGGCGAGTACGCGCGTGAGCTGCTCGCGCAACCGCGAGAACGACGCCACTAGGGCGGGGTCTCCCGGAGCACGTATCCGACGCCGCGCACGGTGTGGATGAGTCGCGACTCCCCGTCGGCCTCGGTCTTACGGCGCAGGTAACCGACGTACACCTCGAGGGCGTTGCCCGAGGTCGGGAAGTCGTATCCCCACACCTCCTCGAGGATGCGGCTGCGGGACAGCACGCGGCGCGGATTGGCCATCAGCATCTCGAGCAGCGCGAACTCGGTGCGGGTGAGGCTGATCGGCCGCTCGCCGCGGGTGACGTCGCGCGTCACCGGATCAAGGGAGAGGTCGGCGAAGGTGAGCGTCTCCGAGTCGGCGTCGTCGTCGGGCGCGGCCCGCCGCAGCAGCGCCCGCAACCGTGCGAGCAGCTCTTCGAGGGCGAACGGCTTGGGGAGGTAGTCGTCGGCGCCGGCGTCGAGTCCCGAGACGCGCTCGGAAACGGAGTCGCGGGCCGTGAGTACCAGGATCGGCAGGTCGTCACCGGCGGAACGGAGTCGGCGGCACACCTCGAGGCCGTCGAGGCGCGGCATCATGACGTCGAGGATGACGACGTCCGGACGATCGGCGAGGATCTTCTCGAGTGCCTCGATGCCGTCGCCCGCGGTCTCGACGTTGTATCCGTTGAAGGTGAGCGACCGTCGCAACGACTCCCGGACCGCCCGGTCGTCGTCTACCACGAGGATGCGCATGGCATACAGTCTTATCCACCTCGGCTGAGATCCGCCTGAGCAACGCCGCAACTCCGACGATCCGGTCCCGGAATTGCGAGCGACCTGCCGTTTCCTTCGCCTTCACACCTTGGCCGATTGGCTGTGAGATCAAGTTGATAGCCGCGTAACGCCGGCCTTCGGGTTGCGAAACATCCGACTTCGACGCTGGAGAACGTGACCGCCTCCCCCACCACGCACCCCGTCATGTCCCCCTCGGCCATGTCGCGGTCGGTGATGTCGCTGTGCGCCTACTGCGGCGTCGGCTGCGGAATGGAGATGCGGCTCGACGAGTCCGGCGGACTCACCAAGACCGTCGGCCGCGCCGACCATCCGACGAACTTCGGTCGGTTGTGCACCAAGGGGTCGACCACCGCCGACATGCTCGCCTCCGGCGGCCGGCTCGACGCACCCCTCGTCCGCGACGACCGGGGCGGCCGGCCACGTCGCGGCGACCTCGACACCGTCATCACCGACACCGCGCAACGGTTGCGCGCCATCGTCGACGAACACGGTCCCGACGCCGTGGCGCTGTACGTCTCCGGCCAGATGTCGCTCGAGGCGCAGTACCTGTCCAACAAACTGGCCAAGGGTTTCATCGGCACCAACCAGATCGAGTCGAACTCGCGCCTGTGCATGGCCAGCGCCGGCACGGGATACAAGCTGTCGCTGGGCTCCGACGGTCCGCCCGGGTCGTATCAGGACTTCGACCACGCCGACGTCTTCCTGGTCATCGGATCGAACATGGCCGACTGTCACCCCATCCTCTTCCTGCGGATGATGGACCGGGTCAAGGCGGGCGCCAAGCTGATCGTCGTCGACCCGCGGCGCACCGCGACCGCCGACAAGGCCGACCTGTTCCTGCAGATCGAGTCCGGTACCGACCTCGCCTTCCTGAACGGCCTACTGCACCTGCTGATCTCCGGCGGTCACACCGACGACGAGTTCATCGCGTCGTTCACCGACGGTTTCGAGCAGATGCCCGAGTTCGCGGCGCAGTATCCGCCGGAGGTCGTCGAATCCATCACCGGCATCGCCGCCGACGACCTGCGCACCGCGGCCACGATGATCGGCGAAGCGAGCAACTGGATGAGTTGCTGGACAATGGGTCTCAACCAGTCGACGCACGGCACCTGGAACACCAACGCTCTGGTCAACCTGCACCTCGCGACGGGCGCCATCTGCCGCCTCGGCAGCGGACCGTTCTCCCTGACCGGGCAGCCGAACGCGATGGGTGGCCGCGAGATGGGTTATATGGGGCCGGGATTGCCGGGCCAGCGGTCGGTGCTGTCCGAGGCGGACCGCACGTTCGGGGAGACCGCGTGGGGCATCCCGTCCGGCACGCTGCGCACGGACGTCGGTGGCGGCACCATCGACATGTTCCGCAGGATGGCCGACGGCGACATCAAGGCCTGCTGGATCATCTGCACCAATCCCGTTGCCTCGGTTGGCAACCGGAAGACCGTGATCGAAGGTCTGGAACGAGCCGATCTCGTGATCACCCAGGACGCCTTCGCCGAGACGGAGACCAACCAGTACGCCGACGTCGTGCTGCCGGCGACGCTGTGGTCGGAATCGACCGGGATCATGGTGAATTCGGAGCGGAACCTCACCCTGTTCGAGCCTGCTCTCGCCGCACCCGGGCAGGCGATCCCGGACTGGGAAATCATCGCGCGCATCGCGTCGGAGATGGGGTACGCCGACGCGTTCTCCTACTCGAGTGCCGAGGAGGTCTTCGACGAGATCAAACAGTTCGCCAATCCGAACACCGGCTACGACCTGCGGGGCGTCACCTACGACGGTTTGCGCCGGACTCCGATGCAATGGCCGTGCCCGCCGTCGTCCGACGGAGCCGACCTTCTCGCCGACGGTGCGCGCAATCCGATCCGGTACCTGAACGACGGCCGGAGTCAGACCCTGCATCGTCTCGACGACGGGACGGTGCCTCGGCTGGCATTCGCCACACCCACGCGCCGCGCCCAGTTCTTCGCACGGCCCCACCTCGACGCCGAGGAGCTACCGGACGCCGACTATCCGTTCCTGCTCAACACCGGTCGGCTGCCGCATCAGTGGCACACGATGACCAAGACCGGCCGGGTCGCCAAGCTGAACAAGCTGAACCCCGAACCGTTCGTCGAACTCCATCCGGAGGATGCCGCACGCCTGGACATCGGAGCGAAGGACAAGGTCGAGGTGGCGTCGCGTCGCGGACGAGCGGTGTTGCCCGCCAGGATCTCCGACCGGGTGCGCCCCGGGAACTGCTTCGTGCCGTTCCATTGGAACGACGCCTTCGGCGAACACCTCTCCATCAACGCGGTCACCTCAGATGCCGTGGATCCCCTGTCGCAGCAGCCGGAACTCAAGGTGTGCGCCGTGACGCTGACCAAGGTCGCGGGGTCACCGTCGGCGGTGCCACCGGTCACCGGTTCGTCCGAGTTGGCTGATGCACTCGGCGTTTCGGGGGTCCCCGTTCCGGAGCTGTCACCGGCGGAGCAGCTGTATCTGGCCGGGTTGGCCACGGGTGTCTCGACCGCCGGCATTTCCGGAACTCCACCGGGTGTTCCCTCGGTCCCGGCCGACGCGCCGCTGCGCGCGGAGGTCCGACTGTGGGCGTCCGGCCTGCTGGCCGGGATGTACTCGCGCGCCGGCGCCGCGACGCCGCCTGCGCCGTCACCGGATTCGGATGATTCGACCAGCACGATCACCGTGCTGTGGGCGTCGCAGATGGGCAACGCGGAGGAGCTGGCCGCCGAGACCGCTGAGCGCATGAAGGCGAACGGTCTCCGGGCCGACGCGAAGTCGATGGACGAGGTCGAGGTCGGCGAACTACGGGGTACCGCACTCTTCGTCACGTCCACCACCGGCGACGGCGATCCGCCGGACAACGGCACAGCGTTCTGGGATGCGCTGAACGGTGCTGAGGCACCGGACCTTTCCGAGGTCGACTATGCGGTGCTCGCCCTCGGCGACTCGAACTATGACGACTTCTGCGGCCACGGACGCAACCTCGACGAACGGATCGGCGAGCTCGGCGGTCGTCGGATCGTCGACCGGGTCGATTGCGAACCCGACTTCGAGGAGACGGCCGGGAGCTGGCTCAACGACGTGATCCGCGCGATCAGCACCGGCAACCGTGCACCGGTCTCCGGCGTGACCGACGATCGGGTCACCGTGGTCAGCGAGCCCGCGGACTCCGCGGCCGCCCCGTCGGTACGGACCGCGCCTGCCTACTCCCGCAAGAAGCCGCTGGCCACCTCGCTGGTTCGGAACGTGAAGCTGAACGCCGAGGGCTCGCAGAAGGATGTGCGCAACTTCGGGTTCCGGCTGCCGGCGGACACCCTGACCTACCAGGCCGGCGATGCACTCGGCGTGTGGCCGTTGAACAATCCGTCCCTCGTCGAGGAGTTCCTCGACCGGACCGGACTCGACGGCGGACACACGGTGACGGTCGGTGGCGACGACATGCCGCTGTACCAGGCGCTACGCGAACGGCTCGAGTTCGCGCGGGTCACACCCGACCTCGTCCGATTCGTCGGTGAGCGTTCGGGTTCCGACGACCTGAAAGCCCTGGCCACTGCGGGCAACAAGTCGGAGTTCAACGACTGGTCCTGGGGACGACAGTCGGTGGATGTCCTCGCCGAGCGCCCGATCCACGCCGACGTCGACGAATGGCTCGCAGTCCTCAAACCGCTGGCCCCGCGGTCATATTCGATCTCGTCGAGTCCGCTGGAAAGCCCCGGCGAGGTGCAGCTGACCGTGAATGCGGTGCGCTACAACCGATGCGGCATCCAGCGCGGCGGCGTGTGCTCGACCTTCCTCGCCGACCACGCCGAGGACACCGAGGTCGGGGTCTTCGTCACCTCGACCACGCACTTCCGCCCGCCCGCCGATCCCGACACCCCGATGATCATGATCGGGCCCGGCACCGGCATCGCCCCGTTCCGCGGCTTCCTCCGCGAGCGGGAGGCGTTGGGCCACAACGGCAAGAACTGGTTGTTCTTCGGCGAACAGTACTCGGCCACCGACTTCTACTATCGTGACGAGCTGACGACGATGCTCGGCGACGGCCTGCTGACTCGCCTCGACGTCGCCTTCTCCCGCGACCAGGACCGCAAGATCTACGTTCAGGACCGCATGGTCGAACACGGCGAAGAGCTCTATCGGTGGCTGCACGACGGCGCCCACGTCTACGTCTGCGGTGACGCGTCCCGGATGGCCAAGGACGTCGACGCGACATTGAAAGGGATTGTTGCGCAGCATGGTCGCCGCTCCCCCGCGAGTGCCGAGGCCTACGTCAAGGCCCTGGCCGCCGACAAGCGGTACGTGCGGGACGTGTACTGACGCAAACCCCACACGGGTTCAGTGCCACGTGGCATGTGCCGGGGGTGGGCACCGTGTGCGGGGTTTGTGTCGTTGCCTTCGTGTCAAACCTGCGCTCCACCGCCGCTGATCTGTCCACAAGCGGACGTTCATCATCGTTGACACGCCGTCGCGCTGGCATGCTCCCTGTATGGATCTCTCCTCTGCCCTCCGTGCCGAGTACGGGGTGATGTCGTGGTCGGCCCTCCAGCGGGCTGGAATGACACGGAATGAGCTTCGACGATTGGTGAACGCAGAGGTTCTACGACAGCTTCGTCGGGGCTGGTATGCCACGGTCACCGCGAACCCGACAGTCGTCGCCGCGATCAAGGCCGGTGGAGTGCTGAGCTGCGTGGCGGCGCTCAAGCTGCACAAGGTGTGGATACCACCGATGGACACCGCGACTCATGTTCGCGGAACAGAGGATTCACACCGTCGCTCGTCGGGCTTCTGCCGACGTTACGGACGCCCGCCCGCAGCGACAAGCGCAGTGGATGATGTCGTCACCGCGCTGCAGCACGCCGTTCGATGCCTGGATCACGAGGGCGTTGTGGTCGTACTGGATTCGATTCTCGATCGGCGCCTGATGAATCGCGCTGAGGTGATCACCGCGCTGGCAGACTGCCCTCGCGAGATCCGAAACCTTCTGGACAAGTGCGAGTGGGCCGAATCCGGCACGGAGACCATGGTCCGCATCCGACTCCGCGCCCGCAACATCAAGGTGTCGTCACAGGTGACCATCGACGGTGTCGGCCGGGTCGACTTCCTCGTGGGTAAGCGCCTGATCATCGAAGTCGACGGCATGGAGTACCACGCCAACCGGGCGCAGTTCGAACGCGATCGCGAACGCGACCGTAAGGCCGTCGAGCTCGGTTACCTCGTTGTCCGACTCACCTACAACCAGGTGGTCTACCAGTGGGAACAGGTCGAGGAGTCGATTCTGACACTCATCCGGCGGCGTGAGCACCTCGCTGATCCGGCAGAGCCGTCGACGGTGTCGCAAACCCCGCACTGGGCAGACGAAATTGAGTAGTCGTCGACGACTCCGCCGGCAAGCGGGGTTTGCGGCAGTCGCCAACCGGCGGACTTCGAGCGAGCGGCTCAAACCCAGACGACGATTCCCCCGTCGCGCTCTTCGACGCGGTACACGGCAATCGAGCCGATCCCCTCCGACGTACACCCACCATCAGCGAACGTGAAGGCGTACTGGTGCAACGGACAGACGATCTTGGCTGCGTCGAACTGACCATCGGCCAACGGCCCTCCCCGATGCGGGCACACCGCTTCGGTGGCGCGCAGTGTGCCGTCGGTCATGCGGAACACCGCGATCTGTCTGCCGTGCACCGCATATGCCCGACTCTCCCCGAACTCGAGGTCGCTCACCGACCCCACGACCACACCCGGTTCGGCGATGCTGGTCATCGGACCGGCACCTGAGGGAGCGGCAACAGGGGTAGAGCAGGGGTGAACTGAGCAGGCGACTTGGGTTCGGCCCGATCGAGCCAGGGGTCGACGTACGCGGCGACCGCCTCGTCGATGCGCTCCTGCAGCCCCGCCACCAAGCCGTCACGGTCGTCGACAATGATCGCGCGCAACTCTTCGATGCCGATGCGCGGGACGAACGCATACGTCCGCTCGAGCCACTTGCCCTGCTCGCGGTAGTACTGGATGAAGATGCCGCACAACCGGATCACCTCGTCGGGCGAGTCGACGGTCGCGAGCAGGTCGCCCTTGCGGACGTGGGCCCCGGCGGCACCGCCGACGTAGATCTCCCACTTGCCGTCGCCGATCGCGACCACGCCGAAATCCTTGCACAGCGCCTCGGCACAGTTGCGTGGGCAACCGGTCACGGCCAGTTTGAGCTTCCCCGGCGACTCCAGACCCTGATAGCGGGTCTCGATGTCGATGCCGAGCTGCGTCGAATCACCGAGACCGAAACGGCAGTAATCGGTTCCGACGCAGGTCTTCACGGTCCGAAAGGACTTCCCGTAGGCGTACCCCGACGGCATGCCGAGGTCCTCCCACACCTTCGGGAGGTCTTCCTTCTTGACGCCGAGGAGGTCGAGTCGCTGACCGCCGGTCGCCTTGATCATGGGAATCGAGTACTTCTCCGCAACGTCGGCGATCTTGCGCAACTGCTCGGGGGAGGTCACCCCGCCCTTCATCTGCGGCACAACGGAGAACGTGCCGTCGCGCTGGATGTTCGCGTGCACACGGTCGTTGACGAACAACGCGCCCGGCTCACGCTTCCAGTCCGATCCCCAGATGATCCGCAGCAACGAGGACAGCGGCATCTTCGCGGTCGCGTCCTCCCCCTCCGGAGCCAGCTTCTCGAAAACCTCGCTGACCGACCGCAGGTTCTGCCGCCGGATCGCATCGATGAGTTCGGGTTTGGTGAGCGGGATCGCGGGGACATACCAGTCCGCCGAGGCGTCGGCCGTCAAGGCATCGCCGGCCGCGAACTCGACGATGTCGGCAACAAGACCCTTGCACGATCCGCATCCCTTGCCCGCCCGGGTCTTCGCGCACACCTCGCCGACACTGGTACAGCCCGACGCCACGCAACTCGTGATGTCACCCTTGGTGACCCCGTTGCAGTTGCAGACCTGGACGTCGTCCGCGAGTTCGGCGGCACCCGTCTCCACACTCGGCGTCCCCATGTCGAACAGCATCGAGATGCGCTCGTCCGGCAGCGGCACCTTCTCGTCGAAGGCCTGGGTGAGGAAGTTGGCCTTCGAGATGTCGCCGAGCAGCATCGCGCCGATCAGCTTGTTGTCGCGCACCACCACGCTCTTGTAGACACCGCTGCGCGGCTCGTAGAACTGGACGAACTCGTCGTCATCCCGCTCCGGTCCCTTGACACCCATCGCCGCGACGTCGACACCCGCGACCTTGAGCTTCGTGGTCAACCGCGAACCGTGGTACTCGGCCCGGGGATCGGCGCCGGTCAGCACATCGGCGAGGACCACCGCCTGCTCCCACAGCGGGGCGACGAGTCCGTACACCTCACTGCGATGCTGGGCGCACTCCCCCACGGCATAGATGAATGCCTCGTCCTCGCAACGCATCTGATCGTCGACGACGATCCCGCGTTCGACGACGAGTCCCGCCCCGCGCGCGATCTCGACATTCGGCCGGATTCCGGCGGTCACCACGATCATGTCGGCGGGCAGCGAATCCGCGTCGGTGAAACCGACTCCCGCGACCGCCCCGTCGTCGTTGCGCAACACCGACGTCGTGCGTTTGCCGGTGTGGACACCCACGCCCAGAGACTCGATCTTGTTGCGCAACACCCGACCACCGCGCTCGTCGAGCTGCTGGTTCATCAGGTGCCCGGGCGAGTGCACGACGTCGACGGCCACCCCCTGCGTCTGCAGGCCGTACGCGGCCTCGAGACCGAGCAGGCCACCGCCGATCACGACGGCGCGCATGTGGTCGCGCGAGGTCGCCATCTGCAGCATGCCGTTGGTGTCCTCGATGGTCCGGAAGCCGAACACACCCCGGGCGAGCTTGCCGTCGGGTTCGCGGAGGCCATCCATGTTCGGGAAGAACGTGTGGGAGCCGGTGGCGATGATCAGGACGTCGAAGTCGATGGTCCGGCCCGACGCGCACGTCACCGTTCTGGCGAACCTGTCGATGGATTCGGCGCGGTCGCCGGCGTAGAGGGTGACGCCGTGCTCTCGGTACCAGGCCATCGGGTTCAGCATCAGATCGTCGTCATCGACCGTCGCCTCGCCGGCCAGGACATGGCTGAGCATGATGCGGTTGTAGTTGCCGTACGGTTCGTCGCCGATCATCGTGACGTCGAACTGGTCGCCGCCACCACGGGCAAGAATCTCCTCGACCGTGCGCGCACCGGCCATACCGTTTCCGACGACCACCAGACGTCGTCGTTGCCGATCCGAGGGGTCCGCCATCAGAAGACGACCATCCCGAAGTCGACCACGATCTCGCCGCTCGTGCCCTCGGGGGCCGCGATCACGAGTTCGAGCGTCGCGTCGGGGTCGACGTCCTCGACCACCCGCAACGGCACGTTGACCGATGCCCGCGCCCCCATCGGGAACATCCGCATCGGTGTCCCGTCACGCATCAGCGTCACGCAGATCAGCTCGTCGGAGCTGTTGCCACCACGGAAGTACAACGGCTGGGCCGTCATTCCCGGCGGCACCACGAACGTCAGCGCCGGGTCGATGGGCCCGGACTTGGTCAGGCCCGATCCGGTGAACGGGAAGACACCCTGCAGGAAGTGCGGAGTACTCGACATGCCGCCACTATCCGCGTGCCGCGTGAAATGCGACTTGCCCCGGTGTTACGGCAGCGTTGTCTGGTTCTCACGGCGAATCCGGGACGCGGAGAGCGGCCCCCGAGACGGGTTCACCGCCTCAGCGCGCGTTCGCGGGCGAGGAAGAAGAACGGGATCGCCGTTGCGATTCCGACACCGAACGTGAGGATCACCGACGCGAACCACCACGGCATGATCCGCAGGCGCCTGGCCTCGCCGAACGCCCACAGATGGAAGGCGATCACGACGAAGAGAAGATCGACCATCGCGAAGCGACCCGGAGTGGTCTTCATGATGTCGCCGATGAAGAAGTCTTTCACCGACTCCGGCCCGTTGCGCCGCACATACGGGATCGCGATGGCGTTCTGGGTGACCAGCGCGGTCACGAACACGGCGAACAGCGAACGCTCCCGCCACTTCTGGGTTGGTTCCCCCTGCGTCATCGCGTCTAGCTCCTCCGCCGCCCTGCGGCACCGACCATCTCGGCGACCTGCGTGAACTTTACTCGCGGACGGCCCTGCTCGACGCCGCGTCGGCGTTCATGCCGGTCGATGGCGCGCATACCGCGGTAGCCGATGACGGTCCGAACCCGTTTGCGCACCAGGGTGGTGAACTCACCCGTGGCGTGCTGGGTGCGCTGCAGGCGACCCGACGCGGCGTCGGCGATGAAGTCCTCAACCGTTTCGATAGCGCACTTCTTGTTCGCGCCGATCCCGCCGCTGGGTCCGCGCTTGGCCCAGCCCAGCACGTAACCGCCGGGAACGATCTCGCCCGACTCGTCGACGAGCCGGCCGTCGACGTTCCGGAAGATGCCGCGGTCGTCGTCGAACGCCAGACCCGGGATCGGGGTCGAGCGGTATCCGATGGAGCGCACGACGAGGTCGGCGGCGACGTGGTGCCGGCCCTCGCCGGTTCGGACGGTGACCGCCTGCACCTGCGGATCGCCGACGATTTCTTCCGGCGTGCTGTGGAACAGGAACACGATTCGACGCCGCGACGGGTCGGCGGGTGCATTCAGCGACGGCACCTGCCCGTCGGCCCCGTCGAACACCTCGACCTCGACACCCGGGATCTCCGACAGCGCACGGTATTCCGCTGCCGTGTAGGCAGCTGCGGCCTGGTCACGACGACCCAGCAGAACCACTTCGTGGACGTTCTGTTCGCGCAGGATCTCGAGCGCTCGATCGGCGATGTCGGTGGTGGCCAACAAGTCCGGCGGCGACACGAGAATGCGTGCGACGTCGAGCGCGACGTTGCCCGTGCCGACGACGACCGCGCGGCCCGTCGCCGGATCGTCGGCGGTTCCCCGACCCAGCGGCGGCCCCTCGTCGACACCGGGCACGCCGTTGTACCAGGCCACCAGGTCGGTCGCCGACGTCGAACCCGGCAGACCCTCTCCCGGAATACCCAGGCGCCGTGACTCACTGGCTCCCACGGCATAGAACACGGCGTCGAAATGATCGGCCAGTTCGGCCGGGGTGATCTCGTCCGGCCCGTCGCCGACCGACACGTTGGTCATCATGGTGACGCGGGGGTCGCGGTAGAGCAGGTCAAAGCCGCGGAGCACTCCCTTGGTGCCGGGATGATCAGGTGCCACACCGGCGCGGACCAGTCCGCCCGGCGTCGGCAGCTTGTCGATGACGGTGACGGTCGCCTCGGTGCGGTCGAGCAGGGTCCGCAGCGCGTATCCGCCCGACGGCCCGGTCCCGACCAGCGCAACCCGTAGGCCGGCAGGCAGTTTCGGGATGTCCGGGTACGTGACGCCCGCCGACTCGTCGTCGGTCGGTGCGACCCATCCGGACCGGACGTCGGGGTTGCGCTTGTAGTAGTCGGCGTTGATGTCGATGAACACCTTGTCGCGCGTGCCGAGCTTGTCCGCGGGATAGATCGCGTCGACAGGGCACGCATCGGCGCAGGCGCCGCAGTCGATGCAGGCCTCCGGATCGATGTGCAGGATGTCGGAGCTGCCGAAGCCGCGCTCCTCAGGTGTGGGGTGGATGCAGTTCACCGGGCACACGGACACGCATGCCGCGTCGCTGCAACATGATTGGGTGATGACGAACATCAGAGCATGTGCGCTTTCCGGTAGTACCGCATGGCGGGCTTGGTGAGCAGGCCGACCTCGTCGAGGAACTCCATGAGGTGGACGCAGCTCGAGCGGATCATCGAGTGGAAGTGCGAGTTCGAGCGCATCTCGCGGACGGCACGGTCGGCGTCGAGGCCGGCGTCGGCAAAGGCCTTGCGCTGAACCAGACTCGTGACGATGTAGTACGCGCCGATGGAGACCGCCAGAGCACTGAACTGGCGTCGTGCCCAGCTCACGCCCTCCAGCGAGTCCCGCACCTCTTCACGCGCGAACTTCATGTGGCGCGATTCCTCGAGGACGTGGATCTCGTTGACCGTGCGGATGAAGTCGAGCACCCGGTCGTCGCGCATGCAGCCGCGCTGGAAGACGTCCAGGACTTCTTCGGCGACAAGGATTCCGGCGTAGGAGACCTCGTTCTTCGCGGTCTGCATGAAGATCTTGCCGAGGCGGGCGACCTTCTTCGACGGCCGGTAGGAGGTACCGACCATCTTCTCCGACGCCTTGGCGAACATCAGCGAGTGCCGGCATTCGTCGGCGACCTCGGTGAGTGCGAACTGGAACTCGGAGCCGTGGTAGTCGCCGAGGTACTGATCGCGGATGACCATCTCCTGCAGGATCATCTCGAACCAGATCCCGATGTTCATGATCGAGGCGAACTCGTGGCGGGTGACCGAGATCCGCTGCTCCTCGGTCAGTTCGTCCCAATAGTCGGTTCCGTAGAGCGACGACCACTCGGGGCTGCACCCGTACTTCGTCGGGTCCATCGGCTGGGACCAGTCGATCTCGGTCATCGCATTCCGGGACAGACGGGCAGCCGACGCCAGGAGACGTGCGGAAACCTCCTCGGTGCCCTGGTCACGCATGCTGATGACGTTCTCGGTTCGTTCCATCGCGGCAGTCATGCGAACTCGCCTTCCGATCGTCGACCATGACAATGATCGATGTAATGACAATGTGTGTTGTCAAGATAGCACCGCGGTGTGACCCAGTAAACGAATCGATGAATATACTGACGAGTAAGTTCGGCGCCTGAAACGGTTGTCGCAGGTCAGCGCCGTCGATGCCGTCACCGATCAACCATGGGGGTTCGCATGTCATCCATCTTCATCACCGGCGGAGCGGCCGGGATCGGCCTCGCCACCGCCGAGCGATTCGACCGCGAGGGCTGGACGGTCGGCGTCTACGACGTCGATGTCGACGCCCTCGCGAAGGTGAAGGCCGACCACCCCGACTGGATCACCGGCACCCTCGACGTCCGCGAACCGGAACAGTGGGCCGACGCTCTCGCCGAGTTCACCTCGCACACCGGTGGCACGCTCGACGTCCTCGACAACAACGCCGGAATCCTGCACGAGGGCAAGATCGACGCCATCACGCCCGAGCAGATCAAGCGCCAGATCGACATCGACGCACTCGGCGTCGCCCTCGGCGCGCAGGCCGCCTACCCGTACCTGAAGAAGACCCCGGGTGCGCACCTGGTGAACATCGCATCGGCGTCGGCGATCTACGGCCAGCCGGGCATCGCCGTCTACTCGGCCACCAAGTTCTTCGTCTGCGGATTCACCGAGGCCCTGGAACTCGAGTGGGAGCACGACGACATCCGCGCCGTCAGCATCTGGCCGCTGTGGGCCAAGACCGCCCTGGCCACCGGCGGCTCCAAGTCCACCAAGACCCTGGGCATCCGTATCACCCCCGAGCAGGTCGCCGACAAGGTCTGGGAGTCGGTGCACCCCACCCGCCAGGACAAGCTGCTGCACCGCACCAGCTACTCCGTCGGCGCGCAGACCCTCTTTCTCGGCAACGCCGCGAAGTTCATCCCGAACTTCCTGAACCGGACCGTCAACAAGTTCATCGCGCAGTAGCCCGCTTCCCCAAGCCCACCCTTTTTCCGTAAACCCAACCGTCGCGAGCCGGGCGCGTTTACGGAAAATGGGTGGTTTTGTCGGAGAGTGGGTCCGGACCGGGCGCTCGTGCGTCTTATCCGTATGGACCTACCCACCGATCGGCACGGCCTGATCCTGCGCCGGGAAGTCGCCGGGACCCACATCAGTGACGAACGGCTGCAGGACATGGTCGACGCCAAGGCCCTGTACCGACTCTGGCCCGGTGCCATGGCCGACTCCACTGCGGTGAGCGATCTCGACGCCGTCGAGAAGCACCGGCTGACCGTCGTTGCCGCATCGAGAGCCGGACGCCCCGGACGTCTCTTCAGTCACGTCTCCGCGGCCGCGATGCACAGGTTGCCGATGCTCTGGCCGGACCTTTCGCAGATACACGTCACGTCACCGAAGGTCGGGAAACGGGCAACCAACATCATCAAGCACCAGGCCGTTCCAGCGCCACAGGACATCGAGGTCGTCGAGGGCGTCACCGTGACCACCGTCGAACGCACTGCGTGTGATGTCGCGAGACTCGGAACCAGTCGCCAGGAGCTCGTCGTCCTCGACGCAGCACTGCGACGCGACGCCGACCTCGAACGGATGCAGGCGATCCTGGACTCGTGTCGGGGGTTCAAGGGCGTCGAGATGTTGCGGCGGATGCTGCCGCACGCGAACACACTGTCCGAGAGCGTCGGCGAATCCCTCAGTCGTGCAGTCATGCTGGAGCTACCCGATCTCCCCGTGCCACGGCAGCAGGTCGAGATCTTCGACGACGACCGCAAGTTGATCGCCCGCGTCGACTTCCTACTGGCGGACAAGATGGTCGGCGAGTTCGACGGCATGGTCAAGTACAACGGCACCTTCGGTGAGAAGCCGGCATGGCAGACCGTCGTCGAGGAGAAGATCCGCGAGGACCGTTTGCGTGCACAGGGGTACACGGTCGTGCGGTGGACGTGGCAGGACCTGGCCGACAAGGCCCGCTTCCACGAACTGTTGAAGAAGGCTCTCCGCACGGCCGGCGTCGCCGCCGCCGACAAACCCTCCCCTTTTCCGTAAACCCGCCTTCCGACCCCGGGGCGGGTTTACGGAAAAGGGGAGGGTTTGTGGCGGATCAGTTCCGGGCGGTCGGGAGGCGCCAGCCGAACTTGAGGCCGAGCAGGCGCAGCCCGGTGGCGAGGATCGATCCGACGGTCAGCCAGACCCACTGGGGCACGGGGGTGTGGTACGAGCCGACCGCGACGACCGTGGCACCGATCAGTGCCGGGATCGCGTAGAGGTCGGCGGGCTGGAGGAGCAGCGGGATCTCGTTGGAGATCACGTCACGCAGCACGCCTCCACCGATGGCGGTCATGAGCCCGACGGCGGTGGCGGCGAAAGAACTCACGCCGACGTCGACCGCGATCGACGCCCCGGTCGCGGCGAACAGGCCCATACCGAAGGCGTCGAGAACGAGGATCGACTTGCGGAGTTTGGTGAACGCAGGGTGGAAGGCGAAGACGAGCAGGCTCGCGATCGTGGCGGTCAGCGCGTTGCCGTAGTCCTCGACCGAGGTTGGCGGGTTGATGCCGAGCAGCACGTCACGAAGGACACCACCACCGACACCGGTGAGCACTCCGACCGTGACGATGCCCCACATGTCGAAGTCCTTGCGAACACCGACCATCGCACCCGAGGCCGCGAACACCGCGACACCCGCGAAGTTCAGGATGTCGAGAAGCACCTTCCACTCCTCTCAGGGCCCGGGCGCCCTGGGCCCCGCGGACCACACACGAATGGCCGCCCCCGGTTACCGGGGACGGCCGTCCATGTGAAAATTCGCGGTGCCGAGGCGGCAACCGGAAAAGGCTAGCGACGATCCAGATCGATGATGCCCGCGCGAGCGGCCTTCACGAGTCGACGCGGAATCCGCACGGGGACGCCGTTGACCTTTTCTTCCTGCAGTGCGGGGTTTTCCGCCTTCCACTGCGAACGACGGCTACGGGTGTTCGCCCGCGACATCCGGCGCTTCGGTACAGCCATGGTTGAGCCCTTCTCCTACTGTGGTCTGCGTGGCCGTTGGCAACGCAGAGCGCCACCGATCGACCCGAGTCAGTGCGCCAATCGGCCCCCGCGGGCGCGGCACACAACCCGACCAGACTACCTGGCGAGACCGCCCAGCTCCAAAATGGCGGTCGACCGCCACGGTTCGCGAGTCCGCGTCAGAAGTATGACCAGGGACTTTCGACGCCGGTGAACAGTACAACCAGCCAATACGCCACCCACATGACGATGATGAACAGGCCGATGATGATGGCGGTCAGCGCGAGGCCGTCGCCGGTCTCCCTGCCGCCCGACGCCGCGATCTGCTTGCGTGCGACGACACCCAGTACGAGCCCGATCAGGCCGCCGATGCCGATGCACACGAGACCGAGCAGCGAGGCAACCAGCGCAGCCACCGCGAGAGTGTTGGTCTTCGGGGTCCCGTCGGCCTGATTCTCACCGTAGGGACCATCGCCGGCGTGCTTCTCCCCCGCCGGCGACTGGCCGTGCGACTGCTGCCCGTACGGCTGATGCCCCGGCGGCGGGCCGTACCCGGGCCGGCCCTGCGGCCCGGGTCCTGGTTGCCCATAGCCCGAGGGTCCGGGCCCGCCGTACCCGGGCGGCGGCCCTGGCTGTCCGGGACCCGGCTGCGCGTAATACTGCTGCCCATATCCCGACGGCGGGCCGTACCCCGGCTGCGGGGGGCCACCCGGCGGCCGCGTGGAGATGACACGCGTCGAGTCGTACCCCGACGGCGCCGGACCGGGCGGGGCCTGCGGCGGCGGAGGGCCGGGCGGAGCGGCAGACTCAGGAGGAGCGGCAGACGCGGGCGGAACCGGAGGCGTCTGGCCCGGTGCGCCGGCTGTGCTGATGACGCGGGTGACACCGTCGGCCGGGCTGTGCGACGGCGCCACCTCGGTGCCCTCCGGACCGGCGCCCGGCGTGGAGGTCAGAGGTGTGGCCGTGCCCGGGGTCGACTGCACCGGCTCGGTGGTCTCTTCCGAACCGGCTTCGTCGGGCTGGCCGAGGAGTTCCGCCCGCGACACCTTCTGCGTCGGCTCGTACGGAGACTGGGTCGGTTCGGGCGCCGAACCCGGCGACACCTGATCCGACGGGGACTGGGGTGTGGAGGACGGATCCTGTGGATCCCCGCCTCCGGTCGGGTTCGACATCAGATGCCTTTCACAAGCCGTGCGTCGTCGCGGCGCGAGGATCGTTCGTGCGCGGCGCGTTGGCTGCGCAGGTCACAGAGTAGTGAGAGAACGCCTCGAACTGGGCAGAAGTCGACGATCGCAGGCTCAGATCGGCCCGAAATTCGTTCAGTAGTAGTAGACGGAGTCCATCGAGTTGCCGGCAGCGATCAGGATGACGAAGAGCACGATCCACACGATCGCACCCAGGATTCCCAACCCGCCGGTGATGATCCCGGCCAGTCCCATACCCGTGCCGGTCTGGGTTCCTGCCGACTGCTCGACCTCGCGTCGAGCCATGAATCCGAGGACCACGCCTGCGATGCCGAGCGGCAACGCCAGCGGGAAGCAGGCAGCGAGCATCACCAGGGCGACGATGCCGCAGATCAGTGCGCCGATCGCCTTGCCGTTGGTGGACGTCTGCGGGGCGCCGTAGCCATAACCGCCATAAGGCGCAGCGCCGTAAGGATTCTGGGCGCCGTAGGCGGCCGACCCGTACGCGGGCGCCGAACCGGCTTGATACGGATCGCCGTACTGGCCGTAGTTCGCACCCGGCGGCTGGCCGTACTGATTCGGGTTGTACGGGTCCTGGCCCTGAGGCTGACCGTACGGGTTCTGCTCATATGGGTTCTGCCCGTAGGGATTCTGTCCGTAGGGGTTCTGACCGAACGGATTCTGGCCCTGCGGATCCGACGAAGGGCCCGGTTGGTAGGTCTGAGCGAACTCGGTCGGCGCTTGGTCCGGGGAGCTCTGCCCCTGATCGCCCTTGCCGAGGTTCGGACCCGATGCGCCGGACTGCGGTCGTCCAGAGGACCCGGAACTCGGCACCGTCCCCCAGTCGTCCTGGCCCTGGCCTGATCCCTGCCCTGGTGGATATGACACCCGCAACCCCCTCGTTCGATCCGATAAATCCGTTTCTCACCCTGATGAATAGACTCGAGCGGTGTCTGGCGTCATCTCCGGCTTCACGGTGATCTTCATAGTAGTCGGGGTCGGTTATCTACTCGGCCGGACACACGTGCTCGGCGACCACGCGCATGAGGTCCTGTCCCGCCTGGTGTTCTTCGTCTTCACTCCGGCACTGCTGTTCCATTCGCTGGTCACCTCGGATCTGTCGGTGATCTTCTCCTCGACTCTGGTCATCGCCGGCGGCAGCGCGTTTCTCATCGCCGGCATCTATCTCGTCATCGCCAAGCTGTGGCTACGACGACCCGTGCCGGAACTGGTCATCGGATCACTCGCGTCGTCGTACGTGAACAGCGTCAATCTCGGACTGCCGATCGCGATCTTCGTCCTCGACGACGCGTCGTTCATCGCACCGCTGCTGATGTTCCAGATCCTCATCTTGTCGCCGATCGCCCTGGTGACCCTCGACCTCACCGCACTCGAACCCACCGCCGGCCGTTCCCTCGTCCGCAATTCCCTGATCGCCCCGATGACCAACCCGATCGTCGTCGGCGGGATTGCCGGACTGATCGTGTCGGTGCTCGGGCTGATGCCGCCGGCGGCCGTGATGTCGCCGCTGAAGATGCTCGGCGACGCGTCGGTGCCGGCGGCGCTGCTGGCCTTCGGTATGTCGCTCACCGGCGTCCAGGTGTTCAAGAAGGGCGAGAGTCCGCGTCGCGACATCGCGCTCGCGGCGGTGCTGAAGATGGTCGCGATGCCGCTGACGGTGTACGTGATCGCGCGCTGGGGATTCGGTCAGACCGGTCAGGCCCTGTTCGCCCAGGTCGTGATCGCCGCGCTGCCGACGGCCCAGAACGTCCTCGTCTACGCCACCCGCTACCGGCGGGGACAGATCATCGCCCGGGACACCGCGCTGATCACCACGCTCGCCTCGATCCCGGCGATCGCCGTCATCGCCCTGCTGCTCGCCTGAGCCCTGCCGCGCTCCGTCACTCGTCAGGATGTTCGCGCGGCAGGACCTTCACCTCGACGCCGCCCATCAGCGCGAACCCGGTCACGCGCACGACAGGTGCGCCCGGGCGCGACGCCTTCTGCGACTTGCCGCCGAAACCGCCCATGATCCCCAGTCCGCTCACCTCGACGGTCACGCCCTCGGGAACCTTGACCTCGACGCCACCCATGATCACAACACATTCGACGGTGAGAACCGGTGCGGTGAACTCGACCTCGCGCAGGTCGATCTCGACGCCGCCCATGATCGCCGTCGCGGTGAGGGCGTCGGCGACCACCGCCGTCCCCGACAGCTCGCTGCCCGACATGATCGCCAGCCGATGACGCACCGCGGCGTCGGGGCTCCCGCCGGTCACCCGCGGGCCCGGTGACATCGACGACGCCGGCATCGCCACGCCGAGCTGTGCGACCGGGAGGTCGTCGGTCAACTCGTCGAGGTCACCGAAGGTTTTGGCCATCACCGCTTTTCCCGCACGCTCCTCGTACTCGACGAGCGACAGGCTGCCGTGGGCCATGGCGGCGGACAGGATTTCGTGTACCAGTTCCCGGTCGGCGTCGGCAGCACGCAGACGCGCCCGCCGATCGTCGGGTACGGGTAGATCGCCGGAGGAGGTCACATCAGGAAACCCTAGTTGCCCCACCGCGGGCGGACCACCCTGATTTCCACCCTGAACCGACCCCGACGATCAGCCCACCGAGCGCCGGCCGGAGGGGCATAATTCACTCACCCCTGAACCTGGAGGCGACCCATGGGCCAGCCCTACGATCCCGGCCGGTACGGCCCCGGCAACCCGTACGAGCCCGGCCCCTACGGGCCTCCCGGCGGTTATCCACCGCCCCCGCCGCGCAAGGACCGCACAGGGATGCGGCTCTGGGGAAAGATCCTCACCGCCGTCGGCATCGTCATCCTCGTGGCCTCGCTGGCGATCGGCGTCGCCCTCGCCGTCGGCGGGATCAGCCAGGTGGTCGATCAGGCGGACCAGGCCTTCGTCGTCGACCCGACCGGCGAGCAGAACTACGACGCCGGTGACACTTTCGCGCTCTTCACCCCCGAATCGTCGGCCGGCGAGCCCTCCTGCGAGATCACCGGGCCCGCGGCCCCGGAGCGCACGTCGGGGGTGACCACCGAGTTCACCTACGACGGCACCCAGGTGAAGTCCTTCGAGTCCTTCGAGGTGAAGGAATCCGGGACGTACTCCTTCATCTGCAGCGGGCGCGTGGTCGTCGCATCCATCGACCTCGGCGGGATCTTCAGCGGCGTCGGCGGTGTACTGCTCGCGGTCTTCGGCGGCGGCTTCGGCGCCGTTCTCCTGCTGATCGGAATCGTGCTGTGGGTCATCGCCGGACGGAAGCCGCGCACCGCCTGAGCCGATGCTCGACGATCAGCCGCGTCGACGACCCTTGCGCGACTTCAGGTAGTCGCCGACCACCGCAGCACCGAGACCGTCGACGTCGGGCGCGACGACGCGACCACCGATCCGGCGGGCGATCTGGTCCATGAAGTGGGCCAAGCCGGGGTCCTCGCCGAGGCGGAAGAACGTGACCTGCGCGCCGAGCCGGGCGACGTGGTCGAGTTCACGCACGGTCAGGGCGATCGTCTGCGGGTGGGGCGGGTAGAAGAAGAACGGTTCGCCGCTGGGGTCCAGGTGGGCGGTGGGTTCGCCGTCGGTGACCACCAGGACCACCGGTTGTGCGTTCGGGAAGCGACGCAGGTGTCGCTGCGCGAGCAGCAGAGCGTGGTGCAGGTTGGTGCCCTGCTCCATCCGCGGTTGCAGCCCGGTCAGTTCGGCGATGTCGATGGACCGCGCGTAGCGGCCGAAGGCGATGAGATGCAGTTCGTCGCTGCGGAACCGGGTGGAGATGAGGTGGTTCAAGGCGATCGCGGTGCGCTTCATCGGTGTCCACCGACCCTCCATCTCCATGGAGAACGAGGTGTCGACGAGGAGAACGACCGCCGCCTGGGTGCGGCTCTCCGTCTCGGCCACCTCGACGTCGCGCACATCGATGCGCACGCCTGAACGCGCCATCTCCGACGTCGCGAGCGACGGTTCGGTGGTCTCGGAGACGGTACGCAACACCGCATTCGACACCGTCCGGGTGACGTCCCAGGGGTCGGTGTCGCCGAACTCCCATTCGCGGCTGGCACCGGTGGGTTCACCGAGCAGACCGGTACGCCGGGTCTGACGATCACCGCGACGGCCCGACAACTGCTCGGCGATGTCCCGGAAGATCGACTGGCCGAGCTGACGCATCGCCTTGGGACTCAACCGGAGCTGGCCGTCGGCGGTTCGGTCGAAGAACCCCTCCTCCGACAGCGCCTTCTCGAGTTCGGCCAGCATCCGCGCATCGACGGCCGCCTCGTCACCGAGCTGCCGGGCGAGCGCGTCGAGGTCGATGTCGTCCATCTGGGCACCGGCGTACTGCTGGGACAGCTGCTCGGACAGCTGTTCCAGTTCGGAGATGTCACGCAGTGCGGCAGCACCCTCCCCCAGTCCCATCGGCTGGTCTCCCGAGAACGACTGCGCGTTGTCCCAGTCGAGCCCGGGCCGCGCCGCGCGCAACTGCGAATCCATCTGGGAGAGTTGGCTCATCAGGTCCGGCGAACCGAAGGCCTGCTGCGCCAGCTGATCCAGTTCGGCCTGCTGCTCCGGGGTCAGCGAGTTGTAGAACTGCTGAGCAGCCGCGGCGCGCTGTGCCAGCGAGTCGATGAGTTCCTCGGTGTTGCGCGGGTTCTCCGGGAAGAAATCCCCGTGGGAGTCCATGAACTCGTCGAACTTCTCCGAGGTGTCCTCGCCGCGGTTGTGCGCCTCGAGCAGCTCGTTGAGATCTTTGAGCATGTCCGAGACCCGTTGCCGGTCGGCCTCGGTGGCGCCCTCGAGGGCCTCCTTCATGCCGGCGAACCGCTGGTCGAGCAGCTCGCGGCCGAGGAGGTCCTTGATCTTCTCGTAGTCCTCCCGGGCTTGCGGGCTGCGCCAGTTGTACTCCGACAGCTCTTCGACGGCCTGCGCGGTCGACGGCGGCAGGCTGCCGATCTGCATCTCCGCGAAACGCGCGTCGTCGTCGAGGTCGCGGGCGAGTTGCTTGCGCTCTTCGAGGACGGCGCGGTCGAGCAGTTCGCGGATCTCGGCGAACGTGCCGTCGAGGTTGCGCTTCTTCAGCAGTTCCTGCCGACGCCGGTTGACCTGCTCCCGGAGCTTGTCGAGACCGCGCATGTTCGGGGTGCCACGACGCAGCAACTCCCGGAGGGCACGCTGCGGCGACGCACCGGCCATGACGTCGTCGCCGATCGTCTCCAGCGCCTCACGCAGATCCACCGGCGGGGCGAGCGGATCGGGACCGCCGGTGTACCGCTGGTAGCGCGAACGATGGAAGCTCTTGCGCGCCAATGTGTTCTCCCTCAGCCGTAGATGGTCTGGCCGGCCTCGTCGGCTTCCTTGCCGATCCGACGCGCCAGGAACAGACCCTCGAGTGCCAGTTCGACGGCACTCGCCCGCTCGCCCTCGATGTCGGCGTCGAGACGCTCGGCGATCGCGTCGAGCACGGTGCGGGTGGTCTCCGGGGACGGAATCGAACCCAGGAAGTCGCCGGCCCGGACACGGTCGCCGGTCACGACCGGTTCACCGTTCTCGAGCGCGTCGACGAGCGCGGCCATGTCGATGCCGCCGAGATGGGCTCGCACGGTGTCGGCGACGGACTTGCGCATGAGGTGCTCGAGGATCTCCAGCTCGCGCCCCTCCTCGCCGGACTCGAACTCGATCTTGCCGCGCAGCACCTCGACCACCGACTCGAGATCGACGACGCGCGCGACCGCCTGCTCCTCACCGGTGACCGCTGCGCGGTGAAGTGCCGCGGCGGCAACGGTTTCCGCAGCCGCGATGGAGAAGCGTGCGGAAACACCCGAACGCTGGTCGATGGACGGATGGTCGCGGGCGTAGCGGGTGAAGCGCGCCAGGATCTCGGTGATGAAGGTCGGGACGCTCGCGGTGAGGTCGGCCTCCTGCTCGATGACGGCGACCTCGTCGTCGAGTTCGAGCGGGTAGTGCGTGCGGATCTCGGCGCCGAAGCGGTCCTTCAGCGGGGTGATGATGCGACCGCGGTTGGTGTAGTCCTCCGGGTTGGCGCTCGCCATCACGAGCACGTCGAGCGGAAGCCGCAGCGTGTAGCCGCGGACCTGGATGTCGCGCTCCTCCATCACGTTGAGCATCGACACCTGGATGCGCTCGGCGAGATCCGGGAGCTCGTTGATCGCGACGATGCCGCGATGTGCGCGCGGGATGAGTCCGAAGTGGATGGTCTCCGGATCACCCAGACTGCGACCCTCGGCCACCTTCATGGGGTCGATGTCGCCGACGAGGTCGGCCACCGACGTGTCGGGGGTGGCGAGTTTCTCGCTGTACCGCTGCGAACGGTGACGCCACTCGATGGGCAGATCGTCGAGCAGGTTGGCGGCCTTGCGGATCGACGCCGGGGTGATCGGCTCGTACGGGTGCTCGCCCAGCTCGGATCCGGCGATCACCGGCGTCCACTCGTCGAGGAGCCCGACGAGGGTACGCAGGATGCGGGTCTTGCCCTGGCCGCGCTCGCCGAGCATCACGACGTCGTGGCCGGCGATGAGTGCGCGTTCGAGCTGCGGGATGACGGTGGCCTCGAAGCCGACGATCCCCGGCCAGGGGTCGCGGCCCTCGCGGAGAGCGGTCAGCAGGTTGTTGCGGATCTCGTCGCGCACGCTGCGCTGCACGTGGCCGCTGGCACGCAGTTCACCCAGGGTGCGGGGTGACGGGTGGCGGGTTTCGGTCGACTGAGAACCATGGGTGGTGAAGTTGTCCTCTGGCACGTGATCCACGCTACTCCGAGTTGTGATGTGCGTGCGTGCGGTCGAGCTCAGGCAGCGTCCGGCGACCAGGCCGGGTCGCGGCCGACGAAGCCCATCAGGCGGCTGACGGCGTCGGCGTCGGCGGGCACCTCTACCGCGGGTCCGTACTGTCCCGAGTCCCGCAGGAGTCCGTCGATGGGCATCATCCCGTCGAGGAGCATCCTGGCGTAGTCGGGGTCGAGGTCCGGGGTGACGCCCTGCGACCGGGCGAGGTCCCAGGAGTGCATGAACACGTCCGCGGTGTAGAACCGGTCGACCGCGTCGGCGAGGCGGTGCTCCCCCGCCATCGGGTGGGTGAACGTCTCCTGCGCCGACGGGCCGTCGAGCAGTTGCTGGACCGCAGCCGCATGCGCCGACCATGCCCCCGCGGGGTCGTCGTCGACGTCGGGTCCACCCGGCAATCGCACGCCGCCGGCGTCGAGGAATCCGGTGAACCAGTCGACGAGGTGGGCGACGACATCCCGTGCGACCCAGCCGTCGACCGGCGTCGGTGCGTCCCAGTCGGAGACGCCGGCGATCGCGTCGGCGAATCCGCCCGCGACCTCTCGATGCCGAGCGGTGGGGTCGAGTTCGGTGAGGCCCATCGGCCTACAGCTCCCCGGATGCGAGCAGCTTGTCGATCCCGGCGTACCCCTCGTTGACGCCGACCTCCATGCCCGACGACAACCAGCCGTCGCGTGCTTCGAAGCTGTCGCACAGGGATTGGGCGTGCAGGCGCGTCGTTCCGTCACCCAGGTCCTCGAACCAGAGTGTCTCCAGCGACACCTGATCGGGCATTCCCAGCCAGGTGAAGGTCTGCACGATCTTGTCCTCGCCCACGGTGTGGAAGCAGCCGCGGAATCCGTGCTCCTGCCCCTCATGCGTGGAGATGTAGTGCCAGCTGCCGCCGTCGCGGACGTCCCATTCGACGATGCGGTTCGCGACCGAGTCCGGACCGTTCCAGCGAACGAACAGTTCGGGATCGGTGTGCGCCTTCATGAGCTGAGCCGGCGTACCGCGGAAGTCGCGGGTGATCCGGATGATCGGCACCTCCTTGTCGGCTTCGATCGCGGCCTCGGGGTAGCGGGTTGCGGTGGTGCTCATGACACCTTTCCTTTCCTGATCGTCTTCTCGTCCTCGACCTCGGGACGTTCCGCCTCGGGTCCGTCGTTCATCTCCGCGAGCAGGACGTCGAGGCGCTGGTAGCGCTCCTCCGCCCGCTGCCGGTACCGCTCGATCCACCTGGTCATGAGGTCGAACACCTCTGCTTCCAGATGGACCGGACGTTTCTGGGCCTCCCGGGTTCGGGTCACCAGACCGGCGTCCTCGAGCACCTTCAGATGCTTGGAGACCGCCTGGATGCTGACGTCGTACGGCTCGGCGAGCTGGGAGACCGTCGCGTCGGACACCGCCAGCCGCGCGACCATGTCGCGCCGGGTGGGGTCCGCGAGTGCGGCGAACACCTTGGACAGCTCGTCGGCCATTCGCCCTCCTCAACCGTTCGGTTGAATACGACGATGCGCCTGTCCGCGCACCTTGTCAACCCCTTGGTTGAATACGCGGGGCAAAAGAAGATCCGTATGACGTTGCGCCCGACTACCGGGCACAACGTCATACGGACCTCGGGTAGGGGGCGGCTCAGGCAGGTCCGACAGGCGCGTCACCGCGCAGCGTGATGCGGTGCATGACCCGACGGTTGTCGCCGTAGTCGCGGTTGGCGTAGTGCAGGGTGTTGCGGTTGTCCCACAGCACCAGGTCGCCGAGACGCCAGCGGTGGCGGACGATGTGCTCGGGCTTGGTGATGTGCGCGTAGAGGAGGTCGAGGATGCCGCGACTCTCGGCTTCCGAGACGCCCTCGATGTGCGAGGTGAAGCCCGGGTTGACGAACAGCGATCTGCGGCCGGTTTCGGGATGCACACGCACCACCGGATGGCTGACCGGCGCGAGTTCGGTGACTTCTTTTCCGTCCCAGGTATTTCCGCGCCCGTTGCGGCGCTGCTTGAGGTAGTAGCCGAATTCGCGGCTGCCGTCGTGCACGGCGGTCAGCCCGTCGACGAGGCGTCGGATCGGCTCGGACAGGGACTGATACGCGAGTTCGGCGTCGGCCCAGTTGGTGTCACCGCCGGTGCGCGGCAAGACGACCGGGCGCAGGATCGAACCCATCGGCGGACGCGGCATGAACGTCACGTCGGTGTGCCACACGTCGGCGAATCCGTTGTCGGCGCTGTCGAGTTCATAGACCTCATCCGGCACGTCCCCGCTGTCCCACACCGGATGCCCGAAGGTGAGGTCGCCCAGCCGATTTCCGAACTCGATGTGCGACGCGTCGTCGAGCTGCTGATTCCGCAGCACGATGACCTTGTAGTCGATCAGCGCCTGACGGACGGCCCGCACCTCATCGTCCGACGCCGTGGCGACGTCGAGGCCGCGGATCTCGGCTCCGAAGCTGGGCCCGAACTCGTCGACGTCGAGTTCGACGCCCGAGGAGACGATGCCGGCAACGGGAGCGGCGGTCCGAGCAACAGAGGTGCGGACGTCAGAAACGGGATGGGAGATGGTCATGAGGGTTCCTTCTCGAGGATGACTGGTGGGGGCGAGGAGCGACAGCCGCCGGCGGGGACCCATGGTGGGATCCGTCGGACCAGTTCATCGAGTGGACCGTCATCAGACGCATCGACTCCGTTCCGTCCGCCGGCCCGGTACACGACTTGCTCGACGAGCAGTCGTGGTGCGGGGCAGACGGCACGAAAACGGACACCCGTACTTTCTAATCCCCCGTCACCCGCTCGGACAGGGTTGCGCCCAGGGTGAGGAAAACACGGCCTCGGCTCCTGTTTCTCCCCTACACCGCCGCCGCCTTGACCGCGGCGCCGATCTCCGCACGCAGCGCGGCGTACTCGGGCGAACCCCGCAACTCGTCGGGCGACGCCCCGGTCCGCGGCAGCGGCGAGGCGAGGTCGAGGGCAACCCGCCCCGGACGCCGGCTGAGCACGACGATCCGGCTGCCGAGGAAGGCGGCCTCGTCGGCACTGTGGGTGACGAACACGTTGGTTCGTCCCGAATCCGTGCTCACCGCCCGCAGATCCTCCTGCAGCCGTTCGCGCGTCAAGGCATCGAGCGCGGCGAACGGTTCGTCCAGCAACAGCAGCGATGTCTCGGCGGCCAGTGCCCGCGCGATGGCGACACGTTGCTGCTGCCCACCCGAGATCTCCCAGATCTTCCGGTTCGCGGAGTCGTCGAGCCCCACGCGATGCAGCAGTTCGTCACGACGAGCCGCGCGTTCCGCCTTGGGAACCCGCGCGTACTTGAGTGCGAGGTCGACGTTGCCGCCGACGGTCCGCCACGGGAACAGACGGGGTTGTTGGAAGACGACGCCCGCGGTGACGCCCGGGACGGGCGCTCCCCCGGACACCTCGACCTGTCCCGAGGTCGCGGGCTCGAAGCCCGCGATCAACCGGAGCAGCGTCGACTTCCCGCATCCCGACGCCCCGGCCAGGACGAGGAACTCGCCCGGTGGCACTTCGAGGTCGACCGGACCGACGGCGGTGACCGCGTCGGACCCGGAGCCGTAGGTCTGCGTGACGTCTCGCAGACTGATCGATCCGGTCTCCCCGCCGATCGGCGCCGCGACTTGGCCGGCCTCGACGACCTGGCTACTGCTGTTCGACGACACCCGGCAGGCCCTTGGTGTAGATGGCGTCCTGGAAGGTCTTCAGCGGCGGCGCCGACGGGATCTGCTGCTGCTCGGCGAGGAACTCGGCGGCACTGTGCAGGTTCTCGGCGAGGTTGCCCGGGTTGCCCTCGGTGCCGAGCCAGGTCGGCGAGGTGAGTTCGGCGACCGTCAGATAGGTGCCCCGCTTCAGCTGGTTCGCCGCATCCTCGGGCGTTGTGTTGAGCTGCGCCGCAACCGCTTCGGCGGCAGCCTGCGGGTCGTCCTTGATCAGTGTCAGGGCGCGCGCCTGGACCTTGCGCCAGGTGTCGACGACCTCCGGATGGGCGTCGGCGAAGTCCGTCGAGACGACGCCGAGGTCGAGCGTCGGCTTACCCGCGGTGGCGAGCTGGCGGCTGGCGACGATCGTCGTGCCGTCCTTGCGCAGTTCGTCGAGTGTGGGCAGCCAGGTGTAGACCGCGTCGACGTCGCCGCGCTGCCAGGCGGCCAGCGAGGCCTGCGGCTGCAGGTCGATCAGGTCGACGTCCTCGGGGTTCACGCCGGCCTGGGTCAGCGCGGCGAGCAGGCTGTAGTGCGCGGTCGACGCGAAGGCCGTGGCGACGCGCTTGCCCTTCAGATCGGCGACGGTGGCGATGCCGGTGCCGTTGCGGGCCACCAGCGCCTCATTGTCGCCGGCGACGTCGAGCACGAAGACGACCTGGTACGGGATGTTCAGCGGCGCGGACAGGCCGCGGGCCACCGGGCTCGAACCGATCGCGCCGAAGTCGAGCTCCTTGGCGACGAAGGCGGTGTTGATGTCGGCGCCGGAGTCGAACTTGGTCCACTTGATGTTGTATTCCGGCAGTGCTTCTTCGAGCCAGCCGTTGTTCTTGACGATCAGGTCGCCGCTCGGGAACGACTGGTAGGCGAGACGGATCGTCGGTTTGCTGCTATCCCCGGAGTTGTCCACCGAGCACCCGGCGAGCACGAGCATCACGGCTGCCACCATGCCGAGAAGTGCGCTCACCGAGCGCGCTCCCCTACGGTTGCGCACCTTCTCGGAGTTGATTGTCATTGCGTGTCAGACCTTTCCGCGCCACGGCACCACTCGGTGCTCGATTGTTCGAAGGAGCCCGTCGATGATCAGTCCGGACAGACCGATGGCGATGATGCCGACCAGGACGACGGGGGTGTTGTTGTAGTTGCTGGCGTCTTTGACCACGCCACCGATTCCGGGGATGCCGTTGAACAGTTCGGCGGCCACCACCGACGAATAGGCGATGCCGACGGAAAGCCTTATGCCGGTGAAGGTCTCGGGAAGCGCCGACGGGACGACGACGTCGCGGATCACCTCGGCCCGGGAGGCGCCCAGCGCACGTGCGGCCTCGATCAGGGCCACGGGTGCGGCGGAGACCGCGGCGGTCGTCGCGACCGCCGCGGGCGGCAGCGCGGCGAGTGCGAGCAGAGTGATCTTGGGCGCCTCGTCGATGCCGAGCCAGATGACGAGCAGGAAGAAGTAGGCCAGCGGCGGCAAGGCGCGCAGGAACGTCAGCCACGGCTCGAGGAGGCGCCGCAGCCAACCGACTGTCCCCATGGCCAACCCGAGCAGGACGCCGAGGACGACTCCGATCACCACACCCGCGAACACGCGGCGCAGCGTCATGTACAGGTGTTCCCACCAGTAGTAGTCGGCGTACCCGCGAATCCCGTTGTGCGTCGTGGACATGTCGACGAACGCCTGCCACACGGTCCCCAGACGCGGGACGAAGGTCTCGCTCCAGATGCCGCTCACGGCCACGAGCTGCCAGACGATCCCGAACACGACCACCGACAGCAACGGCAGTCCGACACGGGTGGCGATCGAGCGCAGGCGCGACGATCCACCGGCTGATCTCGGTTCCGAACGGCGCCCCGGCGCGTCGTCGGGAACGATGTCCACGAACAAAGTCACCGTGCATGTCTAGACGTCCCGGGGCACCCGGAGCCAGAGTTATCGCCGCGGCGAGGAAAAAGGCTTCCGGATGGGTGACTTGCGGTCTCGGTGTGCTTTCATCCCACGCACCGGACCGGCCGGCAACAGGTGACGAGGACGCTCAGCCGACCGCGAGCCACACCGCGAGGCCGAGACCGCACAGTCCGACGACGATCCGCAGCGGGCCGGCGGGCAGGCGTTTCACGACCGGCGGTCCGCACCAGCCGCCGAGGAGGCAGCCGATCGCCATCGCGAGGGCCGCCCACCAGTCGACGGGCCCGAAGATCATGAAACCGACCGCGGCGACCGCGTTGGCGACGCCGAGGAACAACGACTTCGACAATGCTGCACGCCAGAGCGGCTCGCTGGTGACCACCAGCATCAGAGCGAGGATCATGATGCCCGCGCCGGCGCCGAAATAACCGCCGTAGATGCAGATCAGCGTCAGCCCGACGACGAACACCCAGGGGCGTTCGGCGTGCGAGGTCGCCCACCGCCGCAGGACCGGTTGCACGAGAAGCGCTGTCGCGGCGACGGCCACCAGGAACGGAACCAGCGCCTCGAAGGCCTCGGCGGGCGTGAGGAGTAGCAGTACCGCGCCGATGGTCCCGCCGATCAGGGCGGCGATCAGCCCGATGACCAGGCGGCGTCGGTCGCCGTCGAGCAGGGCCCTCCCCGACTGGGCGGTGCTGCCCACCCCGACCGCGACGAGTGCGACGGTGTTGGTCACATTCGCCGCGATCGGGGTGAGACCGACCGCGAGAAGTGCGGGATAGCTGACGATGGACGCCAGCCCGGTGATGTATCCGATCAGGCCCGCGCCGAAGCCGGCGACGACCAGTAGTGCGAGATCAGTGAGCGAAATGGCGTGCCCCGGTGAGGTAGAGCGTCACGCCCGCCTCGTCGGCCGCCTCGATGACCTCGTTGTCACGGATCGATCCGCCCGGCTGCACGACCGCCTTGACGCCCGCGGACAGCAGCACCTGCAGACCGTCCGGGAACGGGAAGAAGGCATCCGACGCGCCGACGGACCCGGCCGCGCGATCGCCGGCACGCTGGACGGCGAGGTGAGCGGAGTCGACACGGTTGACCTGACCCATGCCGACGCCGACCGAGGCGCCGTCGGAGGCCAGCAGGATGGCGTTCG
Source organism: Gordonia rubripertincta (assembly GCF_038024875.1). Taxonomy (NCBI): domain Bacteria; kingdom Bacillati; phylum Actinomycetota; class Actinomycetes; order Mycobacteriales; family Gordoniaceae; genus Gordonia; species Gordonia rubripertincta. The sequence continues at coordinate 2,717,164 of NZ_CP136136.1, read as the reverse complement.
ACTTCACCGAACGACAGGCGCGCCAAGCAAATTCGAGGTCCGCAAGCGTCTGGGCGTCGGCCGGCGGACCGGCGACGAGGTTCCAGTTCTCCGGGGTGTCGCCCTCGGCGTCGATGACGTCGCGCTGCTGGATCAGCAGACCACCCGAGACCGGCTTGGTCTCGACCCCGGTGGCCGACGGCGGCGTCGCCACCAGCACGCGGATGTTCTTCTTACGGGTGAGGACCGAGAGGGCGCCGTCGGCGAAGCCGGGCGCGACGATGACCTCGGTGAAGATCTCCGCGACCTGCTCGGCCATCTCGACCGTGATCTCGCGGTTCGCCGCGATCACGCCGCCGTAGGCGCTGACCGGGTCGCAGGCGTGGGCCTTGCGGTGCGCCTCGGCGATGTCGGCGCCGACCGCGATGCCACATGGGTTGGCGTGCTTGATGATCGCGACCGCCGGGGCCTCGAAGTCGTAGGCGGCGCGCCACGCGGCGTCGGCGTCGGTGTAGTTGTTGTAACTCATCTCCTTGCCGTGCAGCTGCTCGGCGGTGGCGAGGCCACCTTCCCCGGCGTTGCCGACGTAGAGAGCGGCGGCCTGGTGCGGGTTCTCGCCGTAACGCAGGACGGCCGAACGGTTCCAGGTGGCACCGGCCCAGATCGGGAACTGCGAATCGTCCTCGGGCGCGACGACACTCGACATCCACGAGGCGACGGCCACGTCGTAGTCGGCGGTGTGGCGAAACGCCTTGGCGGCCAGCTTCTTCCGGTCGGCGAGGGTGAACCCGCCGGCCGAGATCGCCTCGGTCACCTGTCCGTAGTCATCGGGGCTGGTCACGACGGCCACCGACGGGTGGTTCTTGGCCGCGCCGCGCACCATCGACGGGCCACCGATGTCGATCTGCTCGATGCACTCGTCGGGGGTCGCGCCCGAGGCGACGGTCGCGGTGAACGGGTAGAGGTTCACGACGACGAGATCGAATGCGGCGACACCCAATTCGGCGAGCTGGGCGACGTGGTCGTCCTTGCGGGTGTCGGCGAGGATGCCGGCGTGCACCTTGGGGTGCAGGGTCTTCACGCGGCCGTCGAGGCATTCGGGGAAGCCGGTCAGGGTCGAGACCTCGACGACCGGGACACCGGCGTCGGCGATGGTCTTGGCGGTCGATCCCGTCGAGACGATCTCCACACCGGCGACCTGGAGTGCGGTCGCGAGATCGGCCAGGCCGCTCTTGTCGTAGACACTCACCAGCGCGCGCCGGATGGGTCGGCGGGCGCTGTCAGCGGGCTGTGCGTTCACGGGATGCGGGCCTTTCGTCCATCGATGACTACTCCACGGGTGACCAGTGCGGTCACCATTTCGGCGAGCAATACGCGCTCGACCGTCTTGATGCGTTCGTGCAAGGTGTCGACGGTGTCGTCGTCGTCGACCGTGACCACCTGCTGCGCCAGGATCGGGCCGGTGTCGACGCCTTCGTCCACGAGATGGACGGTCGCACCGGTGACCTTGACGCCGTAGTCGAGTGCCTCGGGCACACCGTGCGCCCCGGGGAACGCCGGCAGCAGGGCGGGATGGCTGTTGACGATCCGTCCACCGAAGCGTCCGAGGAATACGGGGCCCAGGATTTTCATGAAGCCCGCGGTGACCACCCAGCCGGGATCGACGGCGGCGACCGCCTCGGTGAGCGCGGCGTCCCACGCAGCGCGGTCGGCGTGGTCGGCGACGCGGCAGGTGATCAGCGGGATCTCGTTGCGATGCGCGATCTCCTGGGCCCGGCAGACGCGGTCGACCACGATGGCCGCAATGGTGAACGGGGCGTCGACGGCGGCGGCCCGGGCGAGCAGCGACTCGAGCAGAGAACCGGTACCCGACGCCATCACCACGACGGGTGTTCGTACGGGCGCGGTCTCCGATGTCACGCCTGCGAGCCTAATAGCAGCACGTCGAGCGGGAATCGGCGGGTCTCAGCGCCGACGTCCGGCACCGGGTGTTCCCGGGTAGAGGTCGTAGTCGGCATCGTCGACGAGGTCGCCGTCGTCGAAATCCTCGGCCGGGATCCGGTTGGCCGACGGCGCAGCGTCGTCGCCTGCGGCGCGCTCGAACCCCGCGCTCTCGTCCTCCGCGTCCTCGTACTCCGCGTCCTCGTATTCACCGTCCTCACCGACCGCCTCGACGTACTCGTCGGCGTCGTCGTCGGCGTCGGCGTCGGCGTCGGCGTCGGCGTACTGGACGTAGTCGTCGTCCTCGTCGAGGTCGGCGACGATGACGTATTCGTCCTCGAAACCGAGGTCGTCCGGGTCGTCGAAGTACTCGTCCCCGACGGCGGCGCGGGCGGCCCGGGTCGACGGCAGGAAGGCGTAGACGATCGCGAGGAGGATGCCGATCACCGCGATCCAGCCGAGCGTGAACACGCCGGCGGCGGAGACGGTCACCGCGACGTCGCCGAACTCGCCCAGCGTTCCGCCGGCGGCAGCGGTCAGGATCGCCATGGCCGACGCGGCGACGGCGGCGGCGACGCCGATCGAGCGCACATGCGCGACCGGATTCAGGTCGCGACAGCGCCAGGCCACGAAGGCCGCGACGGCAGCGGGGGCGATCAGCCCGAGTAAGCCCCAGCTACCCGCACCGGTTCCCTCGGGTAGGACCGCGAGTGCGGGCACGGGCGGGACCGCTCCACCGCGGACGGCGAACAGGTCGACGGTCATCGCGCCGATCCGGACGTCGGAGCCGACGAGGACCGCGGTCGCGCCGATCATCAGATTGGGCAGATACATCAGGGACAGCAGGCTGAGCCCGAGGAAGCCGTCGAAGTCGTAACCGGTGTCGATCAGCTCGCCGATCGCAGTGTGCCGCATCAGCATCCGTAGGCACACCAGCACCGCGCCTGCGACCACCAGGGCCAGCACGGCGACGAGGCCGTATCGGAAGCCGCGGCGGTCGGCGTAGGACATTCCCCATCGGGCCGCGAAGTCGTGCCGTCTCACCCACGTGACGCCGGCCAGCGCCGCACCACCGTGGATGCCGATCGTGTAGGCGAAGGCGATCAGCGCGTTGGGCGTCTGCACCGGCAGCACCGATCCGCCGTCCATGACGATGGCCAGCGACATCGCAGTGATCAGCAGCGGACCGACGATCGCCGAGCACACCACCGCGCCGACGTCGAAGAGATCATGTGCGGATCGTTGCGTGGGTCCGCTGCCACCGATCGCGCGGGCCGTGAGGCGGGCGGTGCCGATCGCGACGACCAGGGTCGGCAGCAACGGCAGGACGCCGATCGTGACCCCGCTGATGGTGACCGGCACCTGGTGGATCGCCAGCCAACTGGAGGCGATCGCACTGGGAAGGCCGGTGAGTCCGCTGCCCGCGAGCAGCAGCACCGTCAGCATCACGACGATGAGCGTGACCAGGGCGAGAGCGGGGACGGTGAACGCGACCACGGCCAGCTGCCGGGCCGAACCCTCGACGTCGTTGCGCTGGGCACGACGGGATCGTCGCAGTGCACGCAGCTGCGACGCCAGGTTCTCCGCGGTCGAGTCGGGCCTGAAGGTGGGCATCGTCATGAGCGTGGCACATCTCGGCCGCCGGGCCGTCGGGGACGCGCCGCGCTGAGACGGAAAGCGTCTCACGTCACCGACACGGTGCCGAGGAACGGGAGTGCCCCGCCGACGTGTGTCGGCGGGGCACTCCCGATGACTTGATCAGCTACCGCTGCTGGTGGGCGGTTCGGGCTTCTGGAAGACCGTGGTCGAGTGATCGGCGGCCGGGCCGGCCTCGGACTCACTCGCGGAGGCGCCACCCGACTGCGCACCGGAGGCACCTGCCGAGTACTGCCCCGGGGTGTAACCGCCGTAGCCGGACTCGCCCGGTGCCGACGCCTGGCCCGACTGTGCGCTCGGGTAACCGCTCTGGCCGGTGTCGGAGGCCTGCGAGTACGCGGACGGATCGTAGTTCGCCGAGGACTGCTGGCCGTACTGCGACTGTCCGCTGCCTGCGCCGTACGCGGAGGCCTGGGCGTCGCCGTGGGCCTGGGCCTGGCCGGCGGCCTGCTGGCCAGCCGATGCGTCGGAGCCCGACGTCGCAGTAGCGATCGGTCCCGTGGCCGACGAGGGCGCCGCGAGCGCGGGGGCCACCTTGACGACGCCCGCCTCGACGAGCAACCACACGATCGCGAGGAGCGCCGACAGCAGAGAGAAGATCAGCAGGACGATCGCACCCGAGGCGTTGTTGTCGACGCTGAGGAACAGGAACAGCGTGATCAGGAAGGCCGGGATGGTCAGCGCGGCGACGATCGGTGCCGCGGCGACCTTCACGCCCGGGATCAGCGATATGAGCGCAAGGACACCGGCGACGGCGACGAGCGCATACGGGGCGTTGAACGGCGTCTGGAACAGCTGCACCGAGAAGTCGTAGGCCCGTGCGGCGGCGAGGAAGCCGGAGAACAGCACGACGAGACCGAACAGCCCGATGACACCGGCGAGGATCGTCGGGGTGAACGGAGGCAGACCCTGGCTCGGCGGCTTCGCCGGCTGCTGCTGCTGGCCGTACCCGTACTGTCCGTAGCCCTGCTGCTGGCCGTACTGCTGCTGTCCGTAACCCTGCTGCGGATTCTGGCCGTACTGCTGGCCGTAACCCTGCTGCTGGCCGTACTGCTGCTGTCCGTAACCCTGCTGCGGATTCTGGCCGTACTGCTGCCCGTAGCCCTGCTGTGGGCTCTGCCCGTAGCTCTGCTGACCGCTCTGCGGGTACTGCTGGCCATACTGGCCGTGGGACTGGCCGGACTCGGGCTGCTGCCCGTAGCCCCCCGTTGGATACGTCATGGCGATCTCCTGGTCGGCTCGTCTGGGTTATCTGGCTCAGGTCGCGCGCCGGTGATGACGGCATCGGCCGTCACCGCCCCGACGGGCACAACACCCGGCCCACGGTAGTACATGTGACCGGCGGGTCACATGGACCGTTCGACGCCTGCCGTCGACGACACCGTCCACGCTACCGATGCCCGACGATGTCGCGCCGCGGCCGTGCACAGCCGTCACCAGCGATGAGCTCGGCCCTGTTCGGCGTACCAGTCGACGAGCGAATAGTCGTCCACCGACTTGGGATCGATGTTGACCTCCGACCGGCCGGCCAGAATCGCCGTGACCGGAACCTCGAGCTTCTTCCCGGTGCGCGTGTGGGGAATGCCCGGGGCCTCGATCACCTCATCGGGCACATGTCGTTTCGACAGCCGGTCACCGACCGCGGCGGCGATCCGCGCGGTGAGGGCGTCGTCGAGAACGGCACCGGGGACGAGGGTGACGAACAGGGGCATCCAGTAGGCGCCGTCGGGTCCGTCCACGCCGAGGACGAAGGCCTCCGCGATCTCGTCGAGCGACTCCACGACCTCGTAGATGTCGGCTGATCCCATGCGGATTCCGTGCCGGTTCAACGTCGCATCGCTGCGGCCGTGGATGACCAGGGAGCCGCGTCCGGTCACGGTGACCCAGTCGCCGTGTCGCCAGACCGGGCCGTCGGGATGGGTGGTCGGCCCGTCCCATTCGTGGTCGAAATAGGCGGAGCGGTAACGCGCGCCGTCGGGGTCGTCCCAGAAGTGCACCGGCATCGACGGCATCGGCGCGGTGACGACCAGCTCTCCGACCTCGCCGACGAGCGGCGTACCGTCCGGCGCCCAACTCTCCAGCGCTACACCGAGATAGCGCACCGACAGCTCGCCGGGTATCACCGGCACCCCGACCGATCCGCCGGCGAAGGCCGACACGATGTCGGTGCCGCCGCTGATCGACGAGATCGGCAACCCCCGCTTCACGTGGTCGTCGACCCAGGTGAAGAGGTCGGCGGCGAGCGAGGAGCCGGTGCTGCCCAGGGCCCGGAGCGCCGACAGGTCGTGGTCGCGGCCCGGTTCCAGCCCGGCCTTGCGCGAGGCCTGGAGCTGCCCGGGCGAGGTGCCGAAGTAGGTGACCTTCTCGTCGGCGACGATCTGCCAGAGCTTGGCGGCATCCGGATAGAGCGGCGAACCGCTGTAGCAGACGATCCGCGCGCCGCAGAGGAGTCCGGCGACCTGGTAGTTCCACATCATCCAGCTGAGCGCGGTCTGCCAGAAGAAGACGTCGTCCGACGACAGGTCACCGTGGAGCGCACCGGCTTTGAGGTGCTCGACGACGACGCCGCCGTGCCCGTGGACGATGCCCTTCGGGCGGCCGGTGGTGCCCGAGCTGAACAACACCCAGAGAGGATGGTCGAAGTCCACGAGCACCGGTTCCGTGTCGCCGGCCTCCGCGGTGAGCGCGTCGGCGTAGTCGATCCGCGTCGTGCTGTCCCCCGTCGGGTCGCCCGCGTCGCCGCCGATCGTGATGTGCGCGACGAGTTCCGGCAGCAGGCTCGCGAGTTCGGCGCTGTCCGAACGCTTGTCGATGTCCTTGCCGCCGTAGCGGTATCCCGCGGCGCTGAACAGGATCTTCGGCCTGAGCTGCCCGAGCCGGCTCGCGGCGCCCTGCGGCGCATAGTCCTGGCCGCAACCCGACCAGATGGCGCCGAGGCTGGCGGTGGCGAGGAAGGCGACGACCGCCTCGGGGATGTCGGGCAGGTAGGCCGCGACGACATCGCCGGTTCCGATCCCCTGTGCCCGCAGCGTCGCGGCCAGGGAGGCGACCAGGCCGGGGAGTTCCGACCAGGCGATCTCGGTCCGTTCCCCGGCCTCGTCGAGTCCGACGACGGCGGCGCCCGGAAGGTCGGCGTGGCGCAGGATCTGGCTCACGTAGTTCAGCCGGACACCCGGGAACCACTGGGCGCCGGGCATCCTCGGGTCGGCGAGAACGGCTGCGTCACCCTCGGCGAGGGGTTCGGCGGCCAGGGCGTCGAGGTCGAAGAACTCCCACACCGCTCGCCAGAACTGCGCGGGCTGTCGTACCGACCACTGCCACAGCTCGTCGTAATCCGCGGCGGCCGTGCCGAACCGGTTCTCGACGTGCCGGCTGAACCGCTCGATCGCGGCACCGGTCATCGCAGGTCCTCCAGGATGTGCGTGGCCTCTTCGCGCATCGCGACCTTGCGTATCTTCCCGGTGACGGTCATCGGGAATTCCTTGACCACGTGGACGTATCGGGGGATCTTGTGCCGGGCGATCTTGCCGTCGGCGAAGGCTCGGACGTCCTCGACCGTGAGGTCGGTGGCGTGATCGCGGAGCCGGACCCACGCCATCAGTTCTTCGCCGTACTTCTCGTCGGGGACGCCGATCACCTGGGCGTCGAGGATGTCCGGATGGGTGTAGAGGAATTCCTCGATCTCGCGCGGATAGATGTTCTCGCCGCCGCGGATCACCATGTCCTTGATCCGGCCGGTGATGCGCACGTACCCGGCGTCGTCCATCTCGGCGAGGTCGCCGGTGTGCATCCACCCGTCGGCGTCGATGGCCTCGGCGGTCTTCTCCGGATCGTTCCAGTAGCCGGTCATCACCGAGTAGCCGCGCGTGCACAGTTCGCCGGTCTCGTTGCGGCCGAGGGTCTCCCCTGTACCGGGTGCGACGATCTTGATCTCGAGATGCGGACCGACCTGGCCCACGGTGGTGACCCGGAGTTCGAGCGGGTCGTCGACCCTGGTCTGGGTGGACACCGGCGACGTCTCGGTCATGCCGTAGCAGATCGAGACCTCGCTCATGTGCATCCGATCGACCACCTGACGCATCACCTGCTCCGGGCACGGCGAGCCGGCCATGATCCCGGTACGCAGCGACGACAGGTCGGGTGCGTAGCCGTCCGGGGCGGCGTCGAGCAGTGCGAGTTCGGCGATGAACATCGTCGGCACGCCGTAGAGGCTGGTGCAGCGGTACTCGGCGACCGCGTCGAGCGTGGCCTTCGGGTCGAAGGCGGGACCCGGGATCACCATGGCCGCACCGTGACTCGTGGCGGCGAGGTTGCCCATCACCATGCCGAAGCAGTGGTAGAACGGCACCGGCAGGCAGATGCGGTCGTCGGCGGTGTAGTCGAGCAGCTCACCGACGAGGTAACCGTTGTTGCCGATGTTGCGATGCGACAGAGTCGCACCCTTGGGGAATCCCGTTGTGCCCGAAGTGTACTGAATGTTGATCGGGTCGTCGGCGGACAGCGAGGCCGCGATCTCGGCGACCCGTGCCAGTTCCTCGTCGGAGGGGGCCGCGGTCAGTTCGGTCCACGCCACGGACTCGAACGTCACCACCTCCCGCAGATCCGGACAGTCCGGACGGGCCTCCGCCAGCATCGATGCATAGCCGGAGTCCTTGAACCGTTCGGCCGCGAGGACAACGCTCGTGCCGGACTGTTTCAGGGCGTAGGAGACCTCGTTCTGCCGGTAGGCGGGGTTGAGGTTGACCAGGATCGCGCCGATCTCGGCGGTGGCGTACTGGACGAGCACCCACTCGAAGCGGTTGGGCGCCCACAATCCGACCCGATCCCCCTTCTTCACCCCCGACCGCAGCAGACCCGCGGCCAGCGCCCGCACGTCGCGGTGGAATTCGACGTAGGTCCACCGACGCCCCGAGGGGGCGTCGATGAGCGCGACGCGATCGGCGTACTTCTCGACGGTCCGCGCCAGGGTCACGCCGATGGTGTCCGTCAGCAGAGCAGGACTCTGCGGCCCGTGGGTGTGTGCAAGGTTCTGGGCGTGAGCGTCATTGCTCATGAGCGGGCTCCGGTCTCTCGGTGGTGTCGGGGGAACGAGGGGTGTCGGAAAGCGGTTCGGCGCAGCGGGATCAGGCGTGGATCAGGCGTCGGCGTCGGCGGGGCGTTCGGCCACGCGGGACAGCACGACCTCCGCCTGCCGGAGCACCGGGCCGTCGATCATCTGACCGTCGAGGCTGAAGACCCCGCCACCGTGTTCGGCGGAACCGTCGATGACCTTGCGCGCCCACGCAATCGACTCCTCGGACGGCTGGTAGCCGGCGCGGATGTGCTCGACCTGCGACGGGTGGATGCACGCGGTCGCGGTGTAACCGAGGGCCACCGCGTCGCGAACCTCGGCGACAAGACCGTCGACGTCGTCGATGTCGAGATGCACCGAGTCCACGGCGAACTTGCCGTGCGCCGCGGCCGCGATGCGGACCATCGACCGGACCCAGGCGGCGACGTCGCGGTACTCGCCTGCGCGCGGCTCCCCGGGCCCGAACCGGCTCGACGTCCCGCCGAGTCCGGCGACCAGGTCCTCGGCGCCCCACATGAGGCCGATGCAGTTCGACGTGGCGGCGATGTCGTTGGCGCGGGTGGCACCAAGCGGCGTCTCGATCAGCGCGATCGTCTGGAACGCGGTGTCGAGGATCGACGCCACATCCTCCGACTTGGCCTGCATGACGACGCGGTAGTTCGTCTCCGAGACCGCGGCGAGGTCGCGGCGGTAGTCGCCGGTACCGGCCGGGTTGATCCGCACGATGGTGCGGTCCGGGTCGATCGGGTTGGCGATCAACGCTTCCCGCGCGGCGGCACGATTCTCCGGCGAGACCGCGTCCTCGAGGTCGAGGATCACGACGTCGGCACGGTCGAGTGCCTTCTGGTAGCGCTCGGGCCGGTCCGCCGGGCAGAACAGCAGTGCGGGCCCGGCCGGCAGCCAGGCGTTGGACAGCTGGGAATCGCCCAGGCTCGATCCGCTCACGAGCGAATTGTCGGCGGGTCCGTCGAAGAACATCGTCGTCACTCCGTAGGTTTCTTGCGCACCAACGTGGCCCGCGCGGCTCGCGCGACGACCTCGCCGTGCTGATTGCGTCCGATGTGGGTCAAGTTCACCACGCCCTCCCCCGGCCTCGACCGGGATTCGCGTTTACCGGTGCACAGTGTCTCGGCGTAGAGGGTGTCGCCGGCGAACAACGGCGCGGGGAACGCAACCTCGGAAAAACCGAGGTTGGCCACCAGTGTGCCCTGTGTCAGCTGACTGACCGAGAGACCCACGATCGTCGACAGCGTGAACATGGAGTTGATCAGTCGCTGTCCACCGAAACCGGGCTGCTGCGCCGACCACGCGGCGTCGAGGTGCAGCGCCTGGGTGTTCATCGTGAGCGTCGTGAACAGCACGTTGTCGGCCTCGGTCACGGTGCGTCCGGGACGGTGCTCGTAGAGGGTTTCCTCGGTGAACTCCTCGAACCACAGGCCGCGCTGGACGACCCGGTGCACGGGTGCCTGTTCGTTCTCGCTCATGCGAAACCCAGCTCACGGGCGATGAGCATGAGCTGCACCTCGGTGGTGCCCTCACCGATCTCGAGGATCTTCGAGTCGCGGTAGTGACGGGCGACGGGGTACTCGTTCATGAAGCCGTAGCCGCCGTGGATCTGCGTGGCGACACGCGCGTTGTCCATGGCCGCCTCGCTGGCCACCAGCTTGGCGATCGACGCCTCCTTCTTGAAGGGCTTGCCCGCCAGCATCTTCGCGGCCGCGTCGTAGTAGGCGGTGCGGGCGACGTGGGCCCGGGCCTCCATCCGCGCGATGGCGAAGGACACCGACTGGTACTCCCCGATCGGCTTGCCGAACGACTGACGCTCCTTGGCGTATTTGACGCTTTCGTCGACGCAACCCTGCGCGGCACCGGTTGCGAGCGCCGCGATCGCGATGCGGCCCTCGTCGAGGATCGACAGGAAGTTGGCGTAGCCGCGGCCGCGCTCGCCGAGCAGATTCTCCTTCGGCACGCGCACATCGGTGAACGTGAGCGGGTGGGTGTCCGAGGCATTCCAACCGACCTTGTTGTAGGCCGGTTCGGCGGTGAACCCGGGCGTCCCCGACGGCACGATGATCGTCGAGATCTCCTTCTTGCCGTTCTCCTTGACCCCGGTGACCGCGGTGACGGTGACCAGCGAGGTGATATCGGTGCCCGAGTTGGTGATGAACTGCTTGCCGCCGTTGATGATCCACGAGTCGCCGTCGTCGCGAGCGGTGGTCGCGGTGGCACCTGCGTCGGAGCCGGCCCCCGGCTCGGTCAGGCCGAAACCGGCAAGCGCGGTGCCGGCGGTGAGGTCGGGCAGGTACTGCTGCTTCTGCTCCTCGGTGCCGAACCGGTAGATCGGCATCGCACCCAGGCTCACGCCGGCCTCGAGGGTGATGGCGACCGACTGGTCGATCTTGCCGAGTTCCTCGAGCGCGAGGGCCAGCGCGAAGTAGTCGCCGCCCATGCCGCCGTACTCCTCGGGGAACGGCAGCCCGAAGAGTCCCATCTTGCCCATCTGGGCGATGACCTCGTACGGGAAGGTGTGGTCGGCATCGTGTTTCGCGGCCACCGGTGCCACCACGGTCTGCGCGAAGTCGCGCACCGTCTCGATGAGGTCGGTGTACTCCTGCGTGAGTTCCATGAGAGTCCTGTTCACTCTTGTCGTTCGGTTCGGTTGAGTTCTTCGCACCTCAGGGAGCGGGAACGGGCTCCCGGCTCTCCGCGGGGGTGACCACGGCGAGGATCTGTCCGGCATCCACTTTGTCACCCACCTTCACCGTGATGTCGACGGTTCCGTCGACGGGTGCGGTCAGCGCGTGTTCCATCTTCATCGCCTCGACGACCACGACGGCCGCGCCGCTGCTCACCGCATCGCCGGACGCTGCTCCGACGGCGACCACGGTGCCGGGCATCGGGCTGGCGATCTCGCCGGCACGATCGTCGGCGGCCTCGTCGAGCAGCGGACGGGCGAGGTCGAGGACCCAGGCGCCGGACGGTCCGGACACCCACCAGGATTCGCCGATCAGCGTCGACGACCAGGACTGGCTGATCCCGTCGACGATGAGACGGTCGGATTCGCGGCCGTCGCCCGATTGTGCGGGGAGGTAGACCACCTCGGCTGTCCAGGACTCACCCTCGGCTCCGTCGTCACCCTCGGTGACCACGGTCGCAGATCCCGAGATCGACTGCGCATCAGCGTGTTCGACGCGGATCGCCACAGTGGAGTGGTGTCCGCCGCTCACGAGCCTGGTGATCACCGGGGCCGGTTCCCCGACGCGCCAGCCGACCGCCGACGACCAGACGTCACCGCGGTCCCGGACCCCGATTCGGGCGAGGCCGACGAGGGCCTGCGCCTCCGGGGAGGGTTGCGGCACCACGTAATCGGCGACCAGGCGGTCGAGCAGTTCGGTGTCGAGTTCGGCGTCGACGACGGCCTGCTGACGGAGTACGAAGCGGCAGAAGTCGATGTTCGTGACGACCCCGAGTACGCGGGTGTGTGCCAGCGCCTGGTCGAGGCGTTCGAGGGCCTCCTCGCGGTCGCTGCCGTGCGCGATGATCTTGGCGAGCATCGGGTCGTAGTCGCTTCCGACGCGCAGTCCCTCGAGCATGGCGGAGTCGACGCGGATGCCGCTGCCCGACGCCGTGTCCGGGTGGACGAGGTGCTCGATGGTGCCGCCCGTGGGGAGGAAGCCGCGGGCGGGATCCTCGGCGTACACGCGGGCCTCGACGGCGTGGCCGGTGAGCGTGATGTCGTCCTGGGCGAAGCCGAGGACCTCGCCGCGGGCGACGCGGATCTGCTGCTCCACCAGGTCGATTCCGGTGACGAGTTCGGTGACCGGGTGCTCGACCTGCAGTCGCGTGTTCATCTCCATGAAGAAGAACTCGTCCGGCTTGTGGGCCGAGACGATGAACTCGACGGTGCCGGCACCGGTGTAGCCGACGCTGCGGGCGGCGTCGCAGGCCGCCTCGCCGATCCGGGCACGGGTGACGGCGTCGAGCAGCGCCGACGGCGCCTCCTCGATGACCTTCTGGTGGCGGCGCTGCAGCGAGCACTCGCGTTCGCCGAGATGGATGACGTTGCCGTGTGTGTCGGCGAGAACCTGCACTTCGATGTGGCGCGGGGTGTCGACGAAGTGCTCGAGGAACAGGGCGTCGTCGCCGAATGCGGCGCCCGCCTCTCGTCGTGCACGTTGGAGTGCCGCGGGCAGTTCGGCCGGGTCGGCGACGCGGTGCATACCCTTGCCGCCGCCACCCGCGCTCGGCTTGATGAGGACCGGGAAGCCGATGTCGGGGGCGGCCGCGATCAGGTCCTCGTCGGTGAGACCGGGACGCGAGAGGCCCGGCACCACCGGCACGTCGCGCGCGGTGACCGCGGCGCGGGCGGTGATCTTGTCGCCCATCGTCGCGATGGCCTCGGCCGGCGGACCGATGAAGACGATGCCCGCCTCCGCCAGTGCGGCGGCGAACTTCTGGTTCTCCGAGAGGAATCCGTAACCGGGGTGGACGGCGTCGGCGCCGGCCTTGCGGGCCGCGTCGACGACGGCGTCGATGTCGAGGTAGCTCTGGGCGGCCGCTGCCGGTCCGATCCGGACCGCGACGTCGGCCTCGCGGACGTGACGGGCCTGCGCGTCGGCGTCGGAGTAGACGGCGATGCTGCGGATTCCCAGGCGGCGCAGGGTGTCGATCACCCGGCAGGCGATCTCGCCGCGGTTCGCCACCAGGACGCTGCGAATGGGTCTGGTGCTCACGGTCTGAAGGTCCTCTGTCGTCGTGGGTGAACTCGGGGATGGCATGTCGGTCTCCGCTCTCACATCCGGAAGACGCCGTAGCGCGGGTCGGCCAGCGGGGCGTACCGCGCCGTCTCGAGCGCGAGGCCGAGCAGCGTGCGGGTCTGGGCGGGGTCGACGATGCCGTCGTCCCAGAGGCGCGCGGTCGAGTAGTAGGCGTCGGACTGCCGCTCGAACTGTTCGCGGATGGGTGCCTTGAACGCCTCTTCGTCCTCCGCCGCCCAGGTGTCCCCGGATCGCTCGATCTGGTTGCGGCGCACCGTGCCCAGTGTGTCGGCGGCCTGCGGGCCACCCATCACGGAAATGCGAGCGTTGGGCCACATCCACAGGAACCGCGGCGAGTAGGCCCGGCCGCACATCGAGTAGTTGCCGGCGCCGAACGAGCCGCCGACCATGACGGTGAACTTCGGGACACGCGCACACGCGACCGCATTGACCATCTTGGCGCCGTTCTTGGCGATGCCGCCCTGCTCGTAGGCCTTGCCGACCATGAACCCGGTGATGTTCTGCAGGAAGACCAACGGGATTCGGCGCTGATCGCAGAGCTCGATGAAATGCGCACCCTTGAGGGCGGATTCGCTGAAGAGGACGCCGTTGTTGGCGATGATGCCGACCGGGTGGCCGTGGATGTGCGCGAACGCGGTCACCAGGGTCGTGCCGTAGTTGGCCTTGAACTCGGTGTATTCACCGGCGTCGCACATGATCTCGATGACCTCGCGCACGTCGTACGGGGTCCTGGAGTCGGTGGGCACCACGTCGTAGATGTCGGTCTGCGGACGGAGCGGCTCCCGCGACGGGATGGCCTCCCACTGCGGCGCCTCCCGCGGGCCGAGCGTGGCGACGATCTCACGGACCTTCGCCAAGGCCTGCTGATCGTTGTCGACGAGGTGGTCGGTGACGCCGGAGACCGACGAGTGCATCGCGCCGCCGCCGAGGTCCTCGGCCGAGACGTCCTCGCCGGTCGCGGCTTTCACCAGCGGCGGTCCGGCCAGGAAGATGGTGCCCTGGTTGCGGACGATGACCGTCTCGTCGCTCATCGCCGGGACGTAGGCGCCGCCGGCGGTCGAGGAACCGAGGACGGCAGCGATCTGCGGGATGCCCGCGGCGCTCATGTTCGCCTGGTTGTAGAAGATGCGGCCGAAGTGGTCGCGGTCCGGGAAGACCTCGTCCTGCTGAAGCAGCATCGCGCCGCCGGAGTCGACGAGGTAGATACACGGCAACCGGTTGGCGGCCGCGATCTCCTGCGCGCGCAGGTGCTTCTTCACCGTGACCGGATAGTAGGTGCCGCCGGAGACCGTGGCGTCGTTGGCGACGATCATGCATTCCCGGCCGGCCACGCGGCCGACACCGGCGATGACGCCCGCGGCCGGCGCCTTGTCGTCGTACATCCCGAACGCGGCGAGCGGCGCCACCTCGATGAACGGTGAGCCGACATCGAGGAGGCCGTCGACGCGATCACGCGGCAGCAGCTTGCCGCGCGATACGTGGCGCTCACGCGCCTTGGCCCCGCCGCCGGCGGCCACGGTCGTCAGGCGCTGGTGGAGCAGGTCGAGATTCTGCTGGTGCGTGGCCCGGAAGCCGTCGAGCGTGCTGGTCACCGTCGACCCTTCAGTTAGTTGGGATTAACTGAACGGAATGGTACGCCATCGAGTGGCGCGTGTCACGCCCACGACTCGCGACCAGTCTGCGTGACGCGCGTCACGCCATCTCGTAGGGTGGTGGCAGGCCCACCACCCCCGGGCTCTCACAACCGATGCGTCGATCCGGCACGACCGGAGAAGGCCACCGCACATAGAAGGCCAGGTAATCCCATGACCCTCGCAGACGACCGCGCACGCTTCCAGCAGGTGCCGACCGCACAAACCGGCTTGTCAGCAACACGCTCGTCCGAGCCCCTTCCTGACGACTTCTCGCTCGACGATCGCTACGCCCGCGAGTCGGGCACCATCTACCTCTCCGGCATCCAGGCCCTGGTTCGCATGGTCCGCGACCGCGCTCGCGTCGACCGCCGCCAGAACCTGAACACCGCCTCGTTCATCTCCGGCTACGAGGGCTCTCCCCTCGCCGGTTACGACCTCGAACTCGCCCGGCGTCGCAAGCTGCTCGCGCCCTACGACATCACCCACCGGCCCGGCCTGAACGAGGAGATCGCCGCGACCTCGGTGATGGGCTCGCAGGTGGCCGCACAGGTTGCCGACCTTGCTCCCACCACCGACGGCACGCCCCGCGACGGCGTCGTCGGCTACTGGTACGGCAAGGCCCCCGGCCTCGACCGCGCCACCGACGCGATCCGGCACGCCAACCTCGTCGGGACGCATCCGTCCGGTGGCGCCGTCGCACTGGTCGGCGACGACCCCGGCGCCAAGTCCTCGACGGTGCCGTGCGCGTCGGAGATGGCCCTGGCCGACCTCTACATCCCGATTCTCTACCCCGCGGACTCGCAGGACATCCTCGACTTCGGCGTGCACGCGGCGATCATGAGCCGCGTCAGCGGACTGTGGACGTCGCTGAAGATCTCGGCCCATGTCGCCGACGGCGCGTCGACCGCACACGTCCATCCCGACCGCGTCATCCCCACCTACGGCGACCTCGGACGCAGTCCGCACGTCCCGAGCGGTCGACTCCTGGGCGCCAATCTGATGGAGCTCGAACAGAATCAGCTCACCACGCGCATCCCCCGCGCGCTGGAGTACGCGCGGCTCAACGGGATCAACAAGATCGTGGTGTCGACCCCCGACGACCGGATCGGCATCGTCGCCGCGGGGAAGACCTACCTCGATCTACGAGAGGCATTGCGCTTGCTGCACATCGGCGACGACGACCTGCGTCGTCTCGGCATCCGCATCCTCAAGCTCGGGATGGTCTACCCGATCGAGCGGGACATCCTCGACCGCTTCATGTTCGGCACCGCGCGCGGTGATCTCGACGAGGTCATCGTCATCGAGGAGAAGCGCGATTTCATCGAGACGATGATGCGCGACATCCTCTTCCGCCATCCGCGTGCACCGCGGATCGTCGGCAAGGTCCACGAGGACGGATCGACCCTGTTCTCCCGCTTCGGCGAACTCGACGTCGACGCCGTCACCCGCGGTCTCGCGGATCGTCTGGCACGCCATCACGTCGATGCGGCGCAGGCGTGGGTCGACAAGAAGTCGCGGCGTCGTACCCGCATCGAACTCCCCCTCGCCGTGCGCACGCCGTACTTCTGCTCCGGATGCCCGCACAACAGCTCGACCAAGGTCTCCGAAGACACCCTCGTCGGCGCCGGAATCGGTTGCCACGCGATGGTTCTCCTGATGGACCCGCGCCAGGTCGGCGACGTCGCCGGGGTGACGCAGATGGGCGGCGAGGGTGCGCAGTGGATCGGCATGGCTCCGTTCGTCTCCGCCCGGCACTTCGTGCAGAACATCGGTGACGGCACATTCATGCACTCGGGCTCGCTGGCCCTCCGAGCAGCCGTCGCGTCCGGCGAGAACATCACCTACAAGCTGCTCTACAACGGCACCGTCGCCATGACCGGCGGCCAGGACCCGGTCGGTGAGATGGACCTGCCGCGGCTGACCTCCCTCCTCGCCGACGAGGGCGTCAGCAAGATCGTCGTGACCTCCGACGACCCGAAACGTACGCGCGCACTGGGCCTTCCCAAGAATGTGGAGGTCCGCCACCGCGACGAGCTGCTCGAGGTCCAGACCGAACTCGCCGGCGTACCCGGGGTGACCGTCCTCGTCCACGATCAGCACTGCGCCGCGGAGAAGCGCCGGAAGCGCAAGCGCGGCACCATGCCCACCCCCACCACGCGGGTGATGATCAACGAACGCATCTGTGAGGGCTGCGGCGACTGCGGCGAGAAGTCGAACTGTCTGTCCGTGCACCCCGTGCAGACCGAGTTCGGGCGCAAGACCCAGATCGACCAGAGTTCGTGCAACCTCGACTACTCGTGCCTGAAAGGCGACTGCCCGTCGTTCGTCACCGTGACCCCGGGAACGACGCGGACGAGGGCCCGCGCCACCGACCTCCCGGACGCACTGCTTCCGGAACCAACGCTGCCCGCCGTGCGGGACACGTTCTCGCTTCGGGTCACCGGCATCGGCGGCACCGGTGTCGTGACCGTGTCGCAGGTGCTGGCCACCGCGGCGGTCCTCGACGGCCATGCCGCCCGCACCGTCGACATGACGGGCCTGGCACAGAAGGGCGGTGCCGTCGTCAGCGACATCAAGGTCGCGCCGCACGAGGTCGAGCAGGCCGCCAAGGTCGCCTCCGACGACTGCGATCTCTATCTCGTCTGCGACCCGCTGGTCGGCACCGATCCGGTCAACCTGAAGGTCGCGGCACCGGAGAAGACCGTCGCCGTGGTGTCCACGACGCAGGTTCCCACCGGGCTCATGGTCATCGACACCTCGGTGGGCTTCCCGGCGGAGACCGCGATCCACTCCGCGATCGACGCGAAGGTGACCCGCGGCCTCTACCTGGATTCCGGGGCGCTGTCGACCGCACTCTTCGGTGACGAGCAGTTCGCCAACATGCTCATGGTGGGTGCGGCGTATCAGGCAGGCGCACTGGCCATCTCGGCCTCGTCGATCGAGCGCGCGATCGAACTGAACGGCGTCGCGGTGGACGCCAACGTGCAGGCCTTCCGGCGCGGACGTCAGGCGGTGGTCGACGCCGATGCCGTGTCCGCGACCATCGCCTCGCTGCACGGCGTCGCGACCATGGAACCGGAGTCGTCCGACCATGCGATGAGCGTGGTCCGTGCGAGCGGTTTCGGCGACGAGCTCACGCGGACCGTGGCACTCCGCTACGACGAGTTGATCGCCTACGCCGACGAGCGTTACGCGCGTGAGTATCTCGACGTCGTCGAACGGGTGCACCGCGGCGCGGACAACGATGCGTTGACCGATGCGGTCGCGCGCAACCTGTACAAGCTGATGGCCTACAAGGACGAGTACGAGGTCGCTCGCCTGACGCAGGATGCCGTTTTCGCGGCGAAGGTCGCCGATCAGTTCGGTGAAGACGCAGAGGTCTCGATCCGGCTGCATCCGCCGACGCTGCGCCAGATGGGCATACGGGAGAAGATGTCCCTCGGTCCCTGGGCGAACCGTCCGATGAGTGCGCTCGCGAAGATGAAGAAGCTTCGCGGAACACCTCTCGACCCGTTCGGCCGCAACGAGATCCGTCGTACCGAACGTGCGCTGATCGTCGAGTACCGGGAGATCGTCGACCAACTGCTGGCCGCCGTGCAGGGCGGACGCGTCGGCGACGCCGAGATGCCGGCCGTGGTGGAACTCGCCGGCCTCCCCGACATGGTGCGCGGCTACGAGAGCGTGAAGATGCGCAACGTCGAGAAGTACCGGGCGGAGGTCAGCCGGCTGCGGGGCGCCCTCGGAATCTGACACCCCGACCCGACAGCCACCCGTCGCTGAACACCTCCCCTGGAATCGGCTCACCGGGAGCGGGTTTCAGCGACACCGACGGAAGCGCGCGACGACCGTCTGACCGTCGTCGCCGGCCACGGCGTCGAGGTCGAAGGCGCGCACCTGCTCGTCGCGAGCCGCCACTGCGTCGAACTGCCCGACGTTCATCTCGATGAGCAGGACCCCGTCACCGGACAGCCATGTCTGGGCGCCGGTGATCAGTGCGTCGACGTGGTCGAGCCCGTCCGCTCCCCCGGTGAGGGCACGTCGGGGTTCGTGGTCGCGGGCTTCCGGAGCCAGCAGGCCGAAGGCGTGATCGGGAACGTACGGCGGGACGGCTGCGATCACATCCACGCGACCGCGGAGTGACTCGGGAACGGCGTCGAAACCGATGCCGTGATGGATCTGCGCGTCGACGGGCAGGTTCCGCCGGGCGTGGACGAGCGCATCGGCGGCGATGTCGGCAGCGTGCACCTGCACACCATCGACGGTTGCGGCGACTGCGGAGGCGATCGGCGCCACTCCGCAGAACGCCTCGAGGACAACGGCTCCGGGCCGCCCCGTCGCGGCGTCGACGGCTTCCTGCGCCAGCAGCAGGGATCGCTGCCGCGGCACGAACACACCGAACCCGACGCTGAGCCGGAGGTTCCCGAACTGGACCCACCCCAGCAGATGTTCGAGTGGTTCACCCGCGATCCGGCGTGCGCACCGGTCGGCGAGTCCGTCTGGACCGGCGGCGTGCCGGCGTAGCAGCTCGGCCTCGTCCTCGGCGAACACGCAGCCCGCACGACGAAGAGCATCCGCCAGCGGGTCTCCGAGAAGTCCGGCCGGCTGCACGTGTGCGTCAGGAGATTGCGGCGTCATCCTTCTTGAGACCGTACAAGAACGATGCGGTCATCAGGAGCGTCACCTGCACGAATCCGAAGATCAGCCCGAGAATGGCGCCGGCCCCGAGTTCGACGGACGGCGGCATGATCAACGCCGAGGCGAACAGTGCCAGCCACCCGGCGAGCGCGATCACGGCGAGGAAGGGCAGGGCCTTTCGATATCGGGGAACCAGCATGAACGTCGTCGCGACCCCGACGACGCCGAGCAGGACGAAGAACTTGCCGGGGTTCAGCACGATGTCGTCGGAGAAGAACCCGGGGATACTGTCCCGCCCTTCCATGAAATCGCGTTCCCACGAATCGAGCCCCTGCTGCGCCCCGGGCAACGCGGTGATCCAGCTGACGAAGCCCATGCAGCAGGTGACGATCCCGGCGACCGCCGCACCGAGGGCAAAGATCACCGACCGATCGGGCCGCGGCCCCATTCGCTGAGGACCCATGCCGGACGCGGGACCCCAACCACCTGTCGAGTGCTGGTACGCCGGTGGATTTTCACCCCACTGCTGGCCGGGAACCCCTCCGGTGGGCCGTCCGCCCTGGAACTGCCCGGTCTCACCGTGGTTGCCGGGGAATCCGCCGGTCTGCGGCTGCCCGGGTGGGGCCGGTGACCGCTGAACGCCCTGCTGCTGGTTGGGATCGCCTGAATTCACGGTGCACTCCTCGTCCTCCACCCCCGAACGATCGCGCCTCGTCGTCGCGACCTGCGGGCCAGGGTAAGCCGACCAGAACCCCGATGCACCTGCGGCGACGAGATTCATTCGACCGGTCGTCGCACGGAACCAGACCCCGCTCGTGCCGATGGCCACGGATCGGATATTCGGTGTTCACACTGTGGACTTGTCAAGGGACGGATGCGGTCCCGGCTAGTGGCCGGGGCGCGGAAGGTGCTGCGCGAAAGTCTGCTGTGTCAGGCGGCGTCGTCGAGTCGCATGGTGCGGCGGTTGTAGGCGGGTAGCGGGCGGCGTCGGGGGTCGATGTCGGCCGGTGGGATCAGCCACGGGTGTCGGTCGAAGCCCATCATGATGTCCCAGCCGTTGTGGTGAACCTGGGTGTGGCAGCGTTGGCAGAGCAGGCAGCCGTTGTCGAGGTCGGTGTCGCCGTCGTCGGACCAGTGCTCGATGTGGTGCACCTGCGTGTGCGATGGTGGCGCGCCGCATTTGATGCAACTCTGGTCGCGGATGATGATCGCTTTGCGTAGGTGCGGTGGGAAGAGTCGTCGTTCGCGACCCATCTGTAGCGGCACGGTCTCGCCGTCGATGACGATCTCGGTCAGGGTTCCGTCGCAGGACAGTTGTCGGGCGATGGCGTGGGTGGTCGGGCCGGTCCAGGGCAGAAATGCGGGGTCACCACCGTCGGCGGGGATGGTCAGCAATATCTGGGCGCGTGGTGTGCCGATGGTGTCCATCGCAACGCCGACTGCGGCTTGATCCAACAGCACCTCCAGTGCGTCGGCACGGATCTGGGCTGTTGAGCGTCGGTCTGGGGAGCCGTCGGGTTCGGGGCACGGCACCGAGCGTTCGTCGATCATGGCGATGAACTTCTCGCCGACGGCCTGGGTGACGTTGGCGTTGATCTCCACGCGGCTGTCATCGGTCACCCGGTGCGACAACGTATCCAGTGACCGGTCGTCGCACGCGGGGATACCGTTCTCGTCGTCGGCGATGGTGTTGCCGATCGTCTGCGCGTGCTTTTGTATCTCGGCGGGTGTGGCACCTGACAGGGCTTGGGCGAGGAGTCCGCTCTCGTAGGTGCCACGGTCGTTGCCGGAAAGCGCGGCGGGTGAACGCTTCTCGATGATTGTCATGCCACGGACAATGGCGTCGGCGACTTCTCCCGAGAGGTTTCCGTCGGCCGCGCAACTCTCGAGCTTACTCAAGGTGCCGATGCTATCGGCGATACGAATCGCCCGAGTGGCGACCACCGGCGGGAATCCCATCTCGATCAGCAGCTTCTTGGTGGTCGACCCTGCCTTCTCCGCGACACGCAGATCATCGAGATCGCTTGCACAAGTATAGATTCGGTGATCAGCCAGATTGCGGACCTTTCTCCAGAGCTCCAGTTCGGAAATTGTCGTGCGACCAGTGGGATCGTCTGTGGGTGGAGTGATTCCCGCGAGCTGGTCGAGGAGGGATTCGAGCGGTGCCATGACTCCATGGTAATCGAACATACGTTCGAGTCCCGTAGGTATTCCACAGCAGTTTTAGGTGATTTGTCAGTGGCGGCAGGATATTTCGCGACCCTGAGAACTGGAGGTTTGCAGCACACCTCCCCCGTCACCCCGCTAACCAAGGAGCGAGCGCCACGAAGGGCTGGCGACATCTGCTCACCAGGCCTTCGTGGCTCGTCGCTTGCGCTCCTCGCACCTCAGGCAGCAGGGTGAAGGAAACCCGCTACGCGGGAACGCACCTCAGGCAGCAAGGGTGAGGGAAGCCGCTACGCCGCAACCATCACCGACGCAGCTCCGACTTGGCGATCGTGCGGAGATGCACCTCGTCGGGACCGTCGAAGATCCGCATCGCGCGGTGCCAGCCGTACATGGCGGCCAGCGGCACGTCGTCGCTGACGCCGGCGCCGCCGTGGACCTGGATCGCCCGGTCGATGACCTCGAGCGCCACGCGCGGTACCGACACCTTGGCGGCCGAGACATACGGCGCAGCGGCCTTGTTGCCGAGCTCGTCGATCGTCTTCGACGCCAGCTGGCACAGCAGGCGGGCCTGGTCGATCGCGATACGGGACTCGGCGATCTGCTGCTGGACGACGCCCTGCTCGGCTAGCGGCTTGCCGAAGGCGACGCGCCCCTTCGACCGCTGGACCAGGTGGTGCAGGGCGCGTTCGGCGGCGCCGAGCGCGCGCATGCAGTGGTGGATGCGGCCGGGGCCGAGCCGCGCCTGCGCCATGGCGAACCCGCCGCCTTCCTCACCGAGCAGGTTCTCGACGGGCACCCGGACGTTCTCGTAGACGATCTCGACGTGGCCGTGCTGGTCGTGACGACCGAACACCGGCACGTCGCGGACCACGGTGACTCCCGGGGTGTCGATCGGGACGAGCACCATCGACTGCTGCCGATGGGTCGCCGCCCCGGGATCGGTCTTGCCCATGACGATGAGCACCTTGCAGCGCGGATCGGCTGCGCCGCTCGTCCACCACTTCCGGCCGTTGATGACGTAGGAGTCGCCGTCGCGTTCGATGCTGGTCTCGATGTTCGTCGCATCCGAACTGGCGACATCCTTCTCGGTCATCGAGAACGCCGACCGGATTCGGCCGTCGAGCAACGGGTCCAGCCAGGTCTGTTTCTGCTCGTCGGTGCCGAACAGGTGCAGCAGCTCCATGTTCCCGGTGTCGGGCGCCGCACCGTTGAGGGCCTCGGGCGCCAGATGCAGGCTCCAACCGGTGATCTCGGCCAGACCGGCGTAGTCGAGCTGGCTGATCCCGGATTCCGACGGCAGGAACAGATTCCACAGGCCGCGTGCGCGGGCCCGCTTCTTCAGCTCCTCGACGACGGGCGGCACGTCGTGATCGTCGGGACCGGCGAAGCCGCGCTCCTCTTCGTAGCGCTGCTCCGCCGGGAAGACGTCGGAGTGCATGAACGCGATGAGCTCCTCGCGCAACTCCGACGCCTTCGCCGACGGTCGAAGATCGAGCGTCTCGTCCGGGATGCGGACGGTCAGATCCGGCTGGGTCACTGTGCCACCGTCCGCAGTTCACGACGCAACAGCTTGCCCGTGGCGGTCTTCGGGATGTCACCCATCACGACGACCTCACGCGGGTACTTGTAGGCAGCCATCCGCGTCTTGCAGTGGTCGATCAACTCTTCCGGCGTCGCCTCGGTTCCCGGCCGCAGGCTCACGAACGCCTTCACGGTCTCGCCGCGGTAGGCGTCGGGCACGCCGACGACCGCTGCTTCCCGCACCGAAGGATGCTCGTACAGAACGTCTTCGACCTCGCGTGGCCACACCTTGAAACCGCTGGTGTTGATCTGGTCCTTCTTCCGGTCGACGATGTAGAACCATCCGTCGGCGTCCATGTAACCGACGTCGCCGGTGTGCAGCACGCCGTTCGGGATGCCCTTCGCGGTCGCCTCCGGCTTGTTCCAGTAGCCGGCGACCACCTGTGGGCCGGCCGTGACCAGCTCGCCGACCTCGCCCGCGGGCAGGTCGTTGCCCTGCTCGTCGACGATCCGGACGACTGTGTCGTACACCGGGATTCCCACCGAGGTGGCCCCGGTCTCCTCGTCGGCCGGGGCCGTCACGCCGAACGGCACCGCATGCGACGGGGAAGTGGTCTCGGTCAGGCCGTACACGTTGTGGATGTAGTGACCGAACCGTTTCTGGAACTCGGCGATCGTGCTCGGGGGGATCGGCGCGCCGCCGGAGTAGATCTTCGACAGACTCGCCAGCGACGCCGGGTCGATGTCCGGCACGTTCATCAGGGCGATGAACACCGTG
This sequence comes from Gordonia rubripertincta, assembly GCF_038024875.1. Lineage (NCBI taxonomy): Bacteria > Bacillati > Actinomycetota > Actinomycetes > Mycobacteriales > Gordoniaceae > Gordonia > Gordonia rubripertincta. The sequence continues at coordinate 2,693,002 of NZ_CP136136.1, read as the reverse complement.
ATCGATCCGACCGTGAACGTCGCCTTCTCGCGCGCGATCGTCGCGATGGTGTCGGCCGGGTCCATCCGGTACATCAGCACGAGCGGCGCCCCGGTGAGTTCGGCCAGCGCGATGTGCGCGATGAGACCGGTGATGTGGAACAGCGGTGCCACGCCGAGGATCAGGTCGTCGCTGTCGACACCGACCCAGTCGCGGTAGGTCTGCGCGTTGAACACGACGTTGCGATGGGTGGTCATCGCACCCTTGGGCGGCCCGGTGGTTCCCGACGTGTAGGTCAGGAAGGCGACGCTGTCCCCGGTGAGATCAGCCTTCGGCGGACGCCGGCCGCGGTACTTCGCGAGCATCGTCGCCAGGTCGACGGTGTCCGGGCAGTCGATCTTCTCGACGCCCGCCAGTGTTCCGCTGTTCGCGGTCTGGTACTCCAGCTCCGAGGTGGTGATCACGGTCCGCACCGCGGTCTTGTTGTCGCGCAACGCCTCCTGCGCGACGTCCCGGTACAGCGACTGCATCGCGACCAGTACCGTGGCGCCGGAATCGACCAGGATCTCGGCGAGTTCGCGGCTGCGGTACATCGGGTTGGCCGACACGGCGATGCCGCCGGCCTTCCAGATACCCAGCTGGGCGATGACGAACTGCGGGATGTTCTGGGCGTAGACCACCGCGCGATCGCCCGGGGTGAAGCCCAGGTCCAGGATGCCGACCGCGAACGCGTCGGTCAGCTCGTCGAGCTCACGGGCGGTGACCGATCCGTCGAAGTAACGGATCAGGTCGGCATCCGGGGTGCGCGCAGCGGTGGCCGCGAACATGTCCAGCGCGGTGTCGAATTCGATGCTCCGCGGCGCGAGATCCTGCTCGCGGTAGTGGCTGCGCCACACCTTGTCGTCGTAGACACTCATGCCTGACGCTCCTCTTTCGGCGAATGACTCGTGGGCGAGTCAGCGGATGACGACGGGGTTCACCGGCGCACCGGTGCCGCTGACGACCTTGAGCGGGGCCGCGACGTACAGGAAGCTCCAGCGGTTGTCGGCGGCACACGCCTCGGCCAGCTCCTCGAGCCAGACGATCTCGGTGAACACGACACCCCAGGTTGCGCATGAGCGCGTTGTGGAGCGGAAGCGCCACACCGGATTCCGGGTCGGTGGTGACCTCATTGGCGATGGTGTCGGTGACCAGGTTCGGGATCTCCTTGTCCTGGAACCACTGCACGAGTTCACGCGAGTAGGTCAGGCCGGGCTCGCAGAAGCCGTCGTAGAACTCTTCCGGGTTGTTCAGCTCGTACCAGTAGGTCAGCCAGCCGGTGCGGATGATCAGGATGTCGTGCGGTTCGATGGTGACACCCTGTGCGGCGGCCGCGGCTTCGAGATCGTTGTGGTCGAAGGTCTCACCCTTCTCCAGGTACTTCTTGCCGCGGTAACGGGCCATGTCGATCAGCACGCCGCGGCCGACGACACCCTTCTCGGCGATCGGCAGGACCGACGCCTTGTCCAGTGCGTCGACGGTGCTGCGGGCGTCGTAGCCGTTGTAGAGCTTGCCGTCGTACCAGACGTGGCCGAGGGCGTCGTACTGCGTGGAGCCCTGCAGGAAGATGTTCGCGGTGTCGTCGGCATAGTGCAGGCCACCGGGGAACTGCGGTGCGCCGTCACCGTCCCACGACGACTCGTCGAGGATGTTCTTCCGGTTGATGCCCTCGCGACCCGGCCACAGCGGATCGCCGGGACTCTCCGTACGCCCCATCTCGATCTGGAGGGTGAAGGTCTCCCCCGACTTGATGTGGCCGACACCGCGCAGAACCTCACTCGCGTCCAGGTAGTTCAGGGCACCCACCTCGTCGTCGGGCCCCCACTTGCCCCAGTTCGACGGGGTGTCGGCGCCCAACAGGTCACCCATGGACGGCGCAGCGGTCTCGATCTCGGTCATCTCGTCTCCTTTGATTCGATCCAGAGCGGAACCGACGGTTCCGGGTCGCACGTGGAACGGTGCGAACTGAACATTGCGACTGAACTTTGCGATCGCTCGCTCGGTAGGTTCATTGTGACGAGCATCGCACTCGCTCGCAGCAACGTCAAGAGGTGAAATCGGTGATGTCTCAGGGTTTGTCAGCAACGGAAGGGAATGCCCAGCACACGGGACAAGTTCAGCATTACTGAACCTCTGCCGGTCCGGGGGTAGGCCGCCAGATACGCAGAGCGGCCCGGGGCGCCCTAGTGGTCGGCCCGATGGCCCACCATGGCGAGCGCCAGTTCCGCGTACTCGCGAGCGATCCGACGGCCCTGGGCGGCGCCGGAATCGTCGGTCCAGGTCGGCACGGCCAGGCACATGGTGACGATCGCCTTGGTCGCCACGGACAGGTCACCCGACCGGAAGGCGCCGAGTTCGGCGGCGCGCCGGGCCGTGTCGAGCAGGCGACCCTCGATCTGCGCCATCGACGCCTGCAGGTGCGTGCGGTTGGGTTCCTCGAGGCGCCGGAGCTCCGCCGCCAGGACGAGCGCCAGCGCGCGCCGCTCGACGTGGAACAGCGTGAGCGCCTCCACCATGTTGGCGAAGGCCGTCACCGCGTCGACGCCGTCGCCGGCCGCGTCGAGGCGTTGTGCCAGGTCAGCGTGGGCGATGTTGACCAGCGCGACGAGCAGATGCTGCTTGCTCGGGTAGTGGTGATAGATGCCGGCGACACTGATGTCGGCGCCGGCCGCGATGAGGCGCATCGTCGCACCGTGGTAGCCGAGCTCTTCGAAGACATCGATCGCCGACTCCAGCACCGGGTCCAGGGTCAGCGGGGCGAACACACGCCAGTCCGTCGGGTCCGCGGTCGTCTCGACCTTCTCCGGTTGCGGGGGCTCGAGGAAACGGGCAACGGGTACGTCCAGGCACTGCGCGATCTGACGCAAGCGGTCGACGGTGAGCCCGACCTTGCCGTTCTCGATGGCGCTCATGGTCCCGACGCTCACCCCGATACCGGCCGCCAGCCCACGCAGCGTCACGCCAGCCTGCTTGCGCAACTCGCGCACGGCGACGCCGCTGTCGGTCACCGGTTGTTCGACCATGCTGAACAGCTTATGGGGAGCCACGCATTTTTCGTAGACTCGTCCTCGTGCTCCGCAACCTGTCGCCTCGCTCGCGTCACCCCGAACGCTCGTACGCATGAACGCCTACGAGAGCCGTCCCTGGCTGGCCCACTACCCGTCCGGACTCTCTGAGCACCTCGACCTCGAGTTCGGGTCGCCGCTCGAGGCGTTCGACGCCGCGCTCGCCGCAGCTCCCGACGCCCCGGCCGTCCACTACTTCGGCGCGACGCTGAGCTGGGCCGACCTCGACGCCGCCTCGGACGCTCTCGCCCACGCAGTCCAGGAACGGGGCTTCGCAGTCGGTGACCGGCTGGGCATCGCCGTCCAGAACGAGCCGGCCGTCGTCCTCGGACTCCTCGCGGCCTGGAAGACCGGCGGTGTCGCCGCCCTCATCAGCCCCATGTACAAGCGGGGTGAATTCCGTAGGGCTCTGGACGATTTCACGCCGACCGCACTACTCATCCTCGACGAGGTCCACGCGGAGGTCGCCGACGAACTCGGGTCGATCGGACTCGTCATCACGGCCTCACCGCTCGACTTCGCCGGCAGCGACGATCTGCAGCGTGTGTTCGACGTGTCCCGGGTTCCGAGCCCGGGCACCGTCGAACTCCTCGACCTGATCGGCACCGGCTCGCGTGCGGTCACCCGGCACGCACCCGCACCGGACGACGTCGCGGTGCTGGCACCGACATCGGGTACCACCGGTCCGCCCAAGGGCGCGAAACTGACGCACCGAAATCTCGCTTTCAGCGCGCAGGCCTATCGCACCTGGACCGGCCTGGAACCCGGCGAGCCGATCCTGTGCATGTCGCCGATCTTCCACGTCACCGGCCTGGTGGGCTCGGTGATGCTGGCGCTGTCTCTGCGCTCGCCGCTCGTTCTCACCCACCGATTCGACGCCGGCTTGGTCCTCGACGCGGTGCGCGCCTGGCGTCCGGCGTTCGCCGTCGCCTCGATCACCGCCTACATCGCGCTCGCCGACCACCCCGACGCGTCACCCGAGGCGTTCGAGTCACTCCGACTCCGCTATTCGGGCGGTGCACCGGTCCTCCCCGACGTCGCCGAACGGATCTCCGAACGCCTCGGCGGGATGATCCACAACGTGTACGGGCAGACCGAGTCCACCTCGCCGACCCACATGGTGCCGCCCGGCGTCCTCGCACCGGTCGATCCCGAAACCGGCGCCCTCTCAGTGGGTCTGCCGATCTTCGACACGATGGCCCGGGTCGTCGACGAGCGCGGCGAACCGCTGCCGCCGGGGACGTTCGGCGAAATCGTCACGGCCGGAACGCAGATCGCCGCCGGCTACTGGGGTCAGGTCGACGACGGCGGCTCGGCGCTGCGCAACGGTGAGATGCGCACCGGCGACGTGGGTTTCATGGATGCCGACGGTTGGTTCTACGTCATCGACCGTAGCAACGACCTGATCAACGCGTCCGGGTACAAGATCTGGCCGTTCGAGATCGAGCAGGTGCTGCAATCGCATCCGGCGGTACTCGAGACGGCAGTCGTCGGAATCCCCGACGACTATCGCGGCGAGTCGACCCGCGCCTACGTCGCCCTGCAACCGGGTGCGGAGGTCACGCCGACCGAACTCATCGAGTACTGCCGGGAACGGATGGCGGCCTACAAGTATCCGCGCGAAGTCGAGATCGTCGGCGCACTGCCGCGCAGCGCGACCGGCAAGCTGCTGCGCCGCGAACTGCGCTGATCACACCCGGCAACCGAGCGCGGCCAGGGCCATCGCGGTGAGCAGACGACGCAGTTCGGACTCGTCGTAGGCGGGCAACCGGGGCGAGGAGTTCAGCAGGCCGAAGGTCGCGTGCACGCGGACGCGGGCCTCGGCCCGGTCGAGTGTGCGGCCCTCCTGCTCGTAGATGGCGATCACGACGTCGACCCAGCGTTCGACGTAGCGCCGCTGCAACAGTCGGACGCGGTGATTGGCCTCCGGCGTCATCGACGACAGATCGCGATCCTGGACGACGATCAGGTCGGGTTTCGTGACGAGCACGTCGATGTGGAACCCGATGAGCGCCAGCAGGGTCTCGGACGGCGGCCCGCCGCGGTCGACGACCTCGGCACCGCCGTCGTGGAGCCGCTGGCTGATGTCGACGAGCATCTCGTCGAGCAGTTCCGTCTTCGACGAGAAGTGCCGGTACATGGCCGGTCCGCTGATCCCGACCGCGCGCCCGATGTCCTCGAGACGCACAGCGGCGAAGCCGCGTTCGGCCATCTGCCGGGCGGCCGCGGTCAGCAACTCGGCGCGCCGGGCGGCCTTCGCCTGCGTGCGACGGGTCGGCGGGCGGGGGACGTCCCCCGTCTCGACCGGTGGGGTGTCACTGGTGGCGGACATGGTGATCCGCACTCTACTCACCAGCCGTCGATGTGGAGCACCGAGTCGAGGGGCTTGCGCGGAGCCGGCTTGAAGTCGGTGCCGGTGTAGTAGGCCACCGGCAGCAGCACACCCTGGTGGATGCCCGCGGGGATGCCGAGCAGCTCGGCGATCTCCTTCTCGTAGGCCAGGTGCAGCGTGGTCCACGCGGATCCGAGGCCGCGGGCACGCAGCGCGAGCTGCAGACTCCAGGCGCCCGGCAGCAGCGAGCCCCAGACGCCGGCCTGGTTGCCCTCGGGCAGGTCGCCGCCGGTGTAAATCGCGCCGATGACCAACACCGGGACCTGTCCCATCGTGTCGGCGAGGTACTGCGCGCTCGACGCGACCCGCTTGCCGGTCTCGTCGCGCGGCTGCTGGGCGGCGTAGTACTTCGAGAAGGACTGCGCGTAGTAGTCGGCGACCTTCTGTTTGAGTTCTGGGTCGGTGAGCACGATCCAGTGCCAGGTCTGGCTGTTGCTGCCGGTCGGCGCCTGCAGTGCGACCTCGAGCGCTTCCTTGACCACGTCGAGTGGGACGGGGCGATCGTAGTCCAGACGCTTGCGCACCGAGCGCGTCGTCGAGAGCAGCTGGTCGGGATCGAGCGGCAGGAGTTCGGTCATGTCCCCCATCTTCCACAGGTTGGGCCGCGGGCACCACCAACCGTGGTCAGGTCACGCGCGGATCCGGGCGGCTCCGTCGGTTCAGGCGATGGCCGATCCGAGCGCGGCCCCGGCCAGGAGAACAGGTATCGAGATGATCGCTCCGGCGCCACCCGCCACAAGTCCCGTTCCGACCCGCCGTACCGATCGCACGCCCCGAACAGGTGCCGTGCTCAGCGCGAGCAGAACCAGCCCGGTCAGCGGCGGCCCGATGATCAGCCATAGCGCGTCCCTGGAGGCCAATCCGGTAAACGGCAACGACATCAGGAGCATACCGATCACCACTGCACCGAACGATTCCGGCCCGAACCAGTCCTCACGTCGATACCTCGTCGACGGCGTCCTCACCACAGTGTCACCAGCGCGACATACGCGACCACCACGCTCGCCGCCAAGACACCCCAGAGCTGCTCCCGCACACCTCGGCGTTCGGCGCCACCACAGGCCGACAGCGATCGCTAGAAGGATGACGCCTGCAATGCCTATCACCACACCCAGCGACGACGACCACTCCGGATTCAGTCGGTCGGTGATCCCGGCCAGAATCATAAAGACGAAAATGGCGAATACCACCGAAACCGGTACGGCCACGGTGGCTGCCTGCCAAAACCGGGAATCCGCGAAGAGCGCACGATGCTTCATCGGCCGCGACACTATCGCACCATGACAACGGTCGGGGGACTGTCCGGATCGCCGAGGTTCGTCGGTCTGTTCCGTTCCCAGTCCGGGTCGTCGAAGTCGGCCTTGAAGGGGTCCATCATCGCGCGGCCCCCGCCGACCTCGTGGTAACCCGGCAGGTTGAACAACGGCCCCACTGCACTGCCGGAGTCGGCCGCGTCGACCAGCACGGGGCGGCTCTGTCCGGCCGAATTGTCCTGGTAGATCTCGACCGACGGATAATCGGTGATCCCACCGCCGGCGATGATCCGAGCAGTGCCGGGGTTTCCGCTGGTCGGTTGAAGGACAAGCGAGCCGTTGACGGTGTGGCCGGTGACCGAGGCACCGGGCGGCGCGAACGGATTGACCGCGTCGTACTGAATCATGATCGAGCCATCGGGTCGCTGCTGCGCCTGAACCTCGGGCTCACCGACTCGGACCTGACCAGTGGAGTCGACCGAGGGATTCTGTCTCGTGACAATCAGGCCGTTCTCGTAGTCCACGTACATGACCACACGGGCATGCTCCGGGTCGAAGTTGGGAGCCTCTGCCCGATTGTCCCCCAGGTCGTAGTGCGGTGCATTGAACACCTCGACCGCTGGTATATACAGTGCCGCGCGTACAACACCTTGCCCGGGCAACGGTTCGATGCGCGCAACTTTGATTCCGGGTTCCACTCCTTGGTATTTCGGGTCGTAACTGTTCGGATTCAACGCCTCGGCAGTCTTCCAGTCGACCGGGCCAGATGGCTCGCGACCGAAAATCTCCTCGAAGGCAGCCGCAGAGGCACGCAGGCGCTCAGGATCTGCGCGCGGACTCTGACGTTTGGAGTCCGTGATCACCGCGAGCGCAGAGATCAGCGCTTGCTCTGGCGCCATGGTCGCGAGAGTCTGGTTCGCCTCGGCGACCTCGGCACCCCAGGTGGCGTCGGCGCCAATGAGAACGGACACCAATCCGCCGAGCCGAGCGAGCTGCCGTCCTGCCTCGGAACTCCAGTCCTCGACGCCGTCGACGACCCATGAATCCGACAGTGTGACAGGGGGAATCACGTAGTTCTGAATGATCGAACGAATCTCGGAAACAGGATGCGACATCGCACTATGCGCGCCGGCCGCGGCGGCGGAGAGCGCGTCGTAACCGGACGCCACCGCGCCGATCTGTTCTCTTTCTCGCTCGGCCCGGTCTTCAGCAGCACGTCGCCCATCGCCTGTCCAGGCAAGTTCATAGATCGTGTCTCGCATCGTCTTTGACGTTCCGACGATTGCATCGGCGATCGCCGCGGCCCGTTCGGACAACTCTCGCAGGGAGTCGATGTTCCAACTCAGAACGTCACTTGGAGTGGCCACACTCACCCACCGCTTGTCGCGGAGTTGATGTCGGGGACACCCGCGATGCGAGCTGCGGCCTCTGCGTCAGAGTCGCCGTAGGTGTCCGCCGACAGCGACAAGAGACTTGCGAACTGGTCATACCTCACCTTGAGCACCTGCTTGGCGCGGGTACTCGCCGTATTCGATTCACCCAGTGCAGAACCCACATTGCTGCCTACCAGTTGTGCGGCGACTTCGGCGGCACCCAGGAAAGGAGCCGAATCGACCTCTCCAGAAAGCTGAGACAGCGTTCCCGACGCCACCCTCAGACTGTCCGGATTCACTTCAACCGACAAGACAATTCCCCTCCCCGCGCCCCGATTCGGAAGAATATACCGCCGGACGTTTCGGCACTGTCGCAGCAGTCCACATCCGACCGAGGGTCCCTATTCCAGCACCCCGTGCTCGCGGAGATGCCTCAGCAACCCGCGGGTCACCGGGAGTTCGGTCAGGTCTCGGGCGGTGAACCATCCGGCGTCCGCGGCGTCGTCGCCGGCACACAGTGTCCCGGAGACGATCCGCGCGGCGAAGTCATGGACCTCGAACACCACGTCGTCAGGGCCGGGGATGTCGACCGTCCACAGCAACTCCCCGACCTCGACGCGTAATCCGGTTTCCTCCAGCATCTCTCGGATGACGGCAGCTTCGGTCGATTCGCCGGGCTCGACCTTGCCGCCCGGTATCGTCCACTTCCCGGCCTGCGGCGGGTTCCGCCGCCGGATGAGCAGGACCCGACCCTCGTCGTCGGTCAGCACGGCTCCGACCGCGACGATGCGCCTGGTCATCGCACGTCCGCCGCGGGTACCCGGGTCCGCGCTCGCCGGTCCGGCGCCGGCGAACTCGCGAGATACCGGCCGATCGCCTCGCGGATCCCGGCCAGCGCGTCCGCATCGGAGTCGGCGTCGACGATGACGTCGACCATCCCCTGCGCGGCCAGTCGACCGGCGAGAATCCCCTGGCGCGAGGCCATCTCGCCGGCGTGGTCGAGGTCGCGGTGGACGATCAGACTCGCCCCTTCCGGAGGTAGCGGTGACAACCAGGCGTCGGCCCGTGCGACGCGCAGGTCCGCGGGGAACAGCGCCAGCGCCGCACCGCCGGCGCCCTGACCGAGCATCACCGAGACGGTCGGCACCGGAACCTCGATCAATTCAACTGTGCAGCGCGCGATCTGGGCGGCCAACCCACCCTCCTCGGCGACCACCGACAGTTCCGCGCCCGGCGTGTCGATGACGGTGACGACCGGCAGTCCGAGATCACCCGCCGCCATGATCGCCCGGCGCGCCTCGCGCAGATGTCGAGGCCCGGGTAGCTCGCCGTCCTCCTGGGACACCCGGTCGTATCCGACGACCATCGCCACTCGACCGACGAAGTCGCTGAGTGCGAAGCGAAGTGGTCCGGCGTCGGACAGCGCCGCCGAATCCCCCTGCGCGAGGAACTCGATCAGCCCCGCCCGCCCCGGTTCACGGGTCGCGAGGACGCTGACCCAGGCGTCGTGCGCCGGCGTGCCGGAATCGTCCGGCGCGGTCTGCGGAGCCTGCGCCGGCGGGGCGTCGCTGTGCACGGCGAGCAGTCGCAGTACCGCCGCGAGCCGCCCGGCCAGATCCCCCGGCTCCACCACATCGTCGACGACCGTTGTGCGGACCAGGTTCTCGGCAGTCTGCACACCGTCGGGGAACGGTTCGCCGTAGAGACCCTCGTAGACCCGGGGGCCGAGGAACCCGACCAGGGCACCGGGTTGCGCCCAGGTGACGTGGCCGAGGGATCCCCACGACGCGAAGACCCCGCCGGTCGTCGGATGCCGCAGGTAGACGAGGTACGAGAGTCCGGCCTTCTTATGGGCGGTGACGGCCCCGGTGATCGCGACCATCTGGAGGAATGCCGCAGTCCCTTCCTGCATGCGGGTGCCACCCGATGCGGGCAACGCGATCAGCGGAAGGCGTTCGCGGGTGGCCCGCCCGACCGCGTCGACGATGCGCGACCCGGCGTCCCGCCCGATGGACCCGCCGAGAAAGCCGAACTCGCTGAGCACGATCGCCGCACGGTGACCACCGAGCAGCCCCGTTCCGGTGATCACCGATTCGTCCGAACCGGCGCGTTCGCGGGCTCGCGTGAGGTCGTCGGCATAGGCGTGGTCGTCACCGTAGGAGGTAACCGCCGGACGTTCGATCGAGGTGTCCCACGACTCCCACGACCCGTCGTCGACGATCATGTCCCGCAAGTCCACAGCCGACAGCCGCGCCCGTTCACCCATGTCTCACACCGTATCCGCCCATGCATCACGACCTCGCCGAGTAGCGATGAATTCGGCTCGCGAGCGGGGTCATACTTCTTCGAGCATCCACCTCGTTCCCAGGAGTCACCATGGCCGATACCTTCCGCATCGCCCGCTCGACCGTCGTCGACGCCGCGCCCGCCGCGATCCTGCCGTACCTGACCGACTTTCGGCAGTGGGTCCACTGGTCACCATGGGAGGGCGTCGATCCCGACCTGGATCGCATCTACTCCGGCGCGGAGTCCGGCGTCGGCGCGAAGTATGCGTGGTCCGGCAACCGGAAGGCCGGGCGCGGCACCATGGAGATCACCCGAGTCGACGCACCGCGCGAGGTCGAGGTGCGGCTCGATTTCGACAAGCCGATGAAAGCCACCAACACGGTCACCTTCGAACTCGTCCCCCAGGGCGAGCTCACCCGCGTCAACTGGGTGATGGTGGGCAAGCAGACCCTGTTCAGCCGGGTCGGCGGACTGTTCGGACTCTTCGACAAGATGCTCGGCAAGGACTTCGAGAAGGGCCTGGCCCAGCTGAAGGCGGTCAGCGAGAGTAGATGACCCGGGTGCGGAAGACGATGTCGGCGACCGAGCGGCGCCGACGATCGACGGCAACCCACACCAGACCGATGGCGAAAACGGTGCAGAACAGGGCCCGTAGCACGGCGACGGCGGGCCGGACACGCACGCCCTTGCTGTTCACCACTCGCAGTCCCATCACGACCGAGCCCAGAGTGCGGCCGGTCACCTCCCAGCACGTGGACAGGTAGAACACCGAGGTGATCACGAACCCTGTTGTGGTGAACAGGATGTTGAGTTGCGGGAAGTGGAACTCGCTGACCGTGACTGCGAACTTCATCAGTGCGAGACCGAGATAGCACGCGCCCAGGATGATCCAGACGACGAGCAGGTCGAGGAAGGCCCCGATGCCGCGACTGACGATCCCGGCGTTCTTGTCCCGGTCCTGGACGGCATGCGCCCGGTTCACCGCGGGGTGGTCGGGTTTCGGTCCTGCGGTCATCCGCCTGCACCGTCCCGCCCGGGCTCGTCGGCGACCTCGGCGGCGCGTCGACGTAGGAATCGATTGACCGCGTTGGCGACCGCGTCGTCGGCACGCTCGCTGGTACTCCGGACATCGGTCATCACGTCGGCGGTGACCGAGGTGCTGGCCTCCCGGATGATGTCGGGAAGGTCGACGCCGTCGATGATCTCCTCGGCCAGTGCGACGAGGTCGACACGGTCGAGGATCGCGTCGATGTCGATCCGCGCTGCGATCGCGTCGATGTCGATCCGCGTCGCGATCGAGTCCAGGTCGATCTTGGTCGCCACCGCATCGAGATCCACCAGGTCGATGGCCTTCATCAGATCCACCTGCGCCACAGCACGATCGAGGTCGACCGTCTCGATCACCGCGTCGAGGTCGATGACCGCGAGGACCTCGGCGATGAGCCGGTGCAGATCGACGTTGCGCAACACGAGATCGGTCAGATCGACCTCCTCGGTGAGGACGCGCACGACCTCGCGGACGACCGCGCCGAGAATGATCCGAGTCGTCGTGGCGATCCACACGCCGGTGTCGTCGACGAGCCGCTGCGCCCTGGTGCGTGCCGCGCCGATGATCCCGCCCGCGACGGGCAGTCGCTCAGCGACGTCGACGACGACGCCGGCGAAATGCAGCGACTCCCTCATCAATTGGGCTGTCGCGCCGCGCCGCGGCTCTGGGTTCACCGACGAATTATCGCACGCGGGCATCGGCGCGGACCGTCGCAATCGTGTCACGTCGAGTGCCATGTAACAGCCCCGGTTCTGCGTCGATATGGACCTCGAGGCTCGTCGAGACATGTGCGCGTCATGATGATGATGATCAGTCCTATGAGAGGTTTGCTCGACGATGCCAGTTCCCCCGCGCGCGCACCCGGAGTCCCGATGGCTGCTCGCGGCCCCCGTCGCTGTGTTCACACTCGCCGCCGCCGGCTGCGGCATCGGCCAGCAGACCGCGGCCGCGCCACCGGCACCGGAGACCACCTCGGCCGTCACGGCGACCACCGAGGCGCCGCTGCCCACCGCATCGCCCGTGATCACGGTGGCCTCGGCACCGGGTGCGGACAACGCCCTGAAGACTTTGAACACCCTGGCTGTGAAGGGACGCGCACCCAAGACCGGATACGACCGCGACCTGTTCGGCCAGGCCTGGTCCGACGACGTCACCGTCGACGGCGGACACAACGGCTGCGACACCCGCAACGACATCCTGCGTCGCGACCTGACCGACATCACCCTCAAGCCGGGCTCCAACGGTTGCGCCGTCCTGTCGGGCACGCTCGACGATCCGTACACCGGCACGACGATCCGGTTCGTCCGCGGCCAGGGGACGTCCGCGGCGGTCCAGATCGATCACGTCGTCGCGCTCTCGGACGCGTGGCAGAAGGGTGCGCAGCAACTCTCACCGCAGCAGCGCATCGACTTCGCCAACGATCCGCGCAACCTGCAGGCCGTCGACGGGCCGACCAACCAGAAGAAGGGAGCCGGCGACGCCGCGACCTGGCTGCCGCCGAACAAGGACTACCGGTGCACCTACGTGTCCCGTCAGGTGGATGTGAAGGCCGCCTACCGGCTCTGGGGTGACCCAGGCGGAGAAGGACGCGATCACCCGCGTCCTGACCTCGTGCGGCGCCACCGCGGCGGCACCGACGACCACCGAGCGCACCGAGACACGTACCTCCACGGCGACCCCGGTCCCCGAGACGACCTACACGCCGCCGCGGCTCTACGCCCCGCCGGCCGAGACGACGCCGCCGGTGGACGCGCCGTCCTCGGCGTACTACGCCAACTGTTCGGCGGCACGCGCGGCCGGCGCCGCCCCTCTGTACGCGGGTCAGCCCGGCTACCGCGCCAAGCTCGACCGCGACGGTGACGGGGTCGCCTGCGAGTAGGCGCACCCGGAACACCGAGCGCACGAAAAAACCCGAGCGGACGATCCCGCTCGGGTTTTCTCGGTGTCGAGGGACGACTCAGAGAGCCTCGTAGAGCTCCCGTGCCAGCGCCGCGGTCTCGGACGGCGTCTTGCCGACCTTCACGCCTGCGGCCTCGAGGGCCTCCTTCTTGGCCTGCGCGGTGCCGGAGCTACCGGACACGATCGCACCGGCGTGACCCATGGTCTTGCCCTCCGGCGCGGTGAAGCCCGCGACGTAGCCGACGACCGGCTTGGAGACGTTGGCCTTGATGTAGTCGGCGGCCCGCTCCTCGGCGTCGCCACCGATCTCACCGATCATCACGATCAGCTTGGTCTCGGGGTCCTTCTCGAACGCCTCGATGGCGTCGATGTGGGTGGTGCCGATGACCGGGTCGCCGCCGATGCCGATGGCGGTCGAGAAGCCGAGGTCGCGCAGCTCGTACATCATCTGGTAGGTCAGGGTGCCCGACTTGGAGACCAGACCGATCGGGCCCTTGCCGGTGATGTTGTTCGGCGTGATGCCGACCAGAGCCTCACCCGGGGTGATGATGCCGGGGCAGTTGGGACCGATGATGCGGGTCTTGGCGCCCTTCTCCACGTTGTAGGCCCACGCATAGGCGCTGTCCTGCACCGGGATGCCCTCGGTGATGACGACCAGCAGCGGGATCTCCGCGTCGATCGCCTCGATGATGGCGTCCTTGGAGAACTTCGGCGGCACGAAGGCGATCGAGGTGTCGGCCCCGGTCTCCTTCATGGCCTCTTCGACGGAGGCGAACACCGGCAGTTCGACATTGTTGCCGTCGGCGTCGACATGCGACACCGTGGTGCCGGCCTTGCGCGCGTTCACGCCGCCGACGACGTTGGTGCCGGCCTTGAGCATCAGGGCGGTGTGCTTGGTGCCCTCACCACCGGTGATGCCCTGGACGATGACCTTGTTGTCCTTGTTCAGAAAGATCGACATTTTCCGTGGCTCCCTTACTTGCTCGCCAGCTCGGCGGCCTTGTCGGCGCCCGAGTCCATGGTTTCGGCGAGCGTGACCAGCGGGTGGTTCGCATCGGCCAGGATCTTGCGACCTTCGTCGACCTTGTTGCCGTCGAGGCGGACGACGAGAGGCTTGTTGGCCTCCGACCCCAGCTTCTCCAGGGCGCCGACGATGCCGTTGGCGACCGCGTCACACGCGGTGATGCCACCGAAGACGTTCACGAAGACGCTCTTGACCTGATCGTCGTTGAGGATGACGTCCAGGCCGGCGGCCATGACCTCGGCCGAGGCACCGCCACCGATGTCGAGGAAGTTGGCCGGCTTCACACCGTTGTGCTTCTCACCGGCGTAGGCGACGACGTCGAGGGTCGACATGACCAGACCCGCACCGTTACCGATGATGCCGACCTGTCCGTCGAGCTTGACGTAGTTGAGGTCGTTCTCCTTGGCCTTGAGCTCGAGCGGGTCGGTCGCCTCGATGTCGGCGAACTCCGCATGGCCGGGCTGACGGAAATCGGCGTTCTCGTCGAGGGTGACCTTGCCGTCGAGGGCCAGGATCTGATCGTCCGGGGTGCGGACGAGCGGGTTGACCTCCACCAGGGTGGCGTCTTCGGCGACGAAGACCTCCCACAGCTTCTGGATGGTCACGGCCGCGGCGTCGAGGACCTCGGCAGGCAGATGGCCCTGCTCGGCGATCGAGCGCGCGGTCTCCAGGTCGACACCCTTCACGGCGTCGACGGCGACCTTGGCGAGACGCTCGGGCTTGGTCGCGGCGACCTCTTCGATCTCCATGCCGCCCTCGACCGAGCACATGGCCAGGTAGGTGCGGTTGGAACGATCGAGGAGGAAGGAGATGTAGTACTCCTCCGCGATGTCGCTGGCCTCGGCGACCAGCAGCTTCTTCACGACATGGCCCTTGATGTCGAGGCCAAGGATGTTGGAGGCGTGGGACTGCGCGTCGTCCGGGGTAGCGGCGTACTTCACGCCGCCTGCCTTGCCACGTCCGCCGGTCTTGACCTGCGCCTTGATCATCACGGGCTTGCCGATTTCCTCGGCAATCGCCCGCGCGTCGGCGGCATCATCGGTCACCCGACCGGGTGTGGTGGGAACCCCGTGCTTGGCGAACAGTTCCTTCGCCTGGTATTCGAAGAGATCCATTCAGCTCACCATCTCGTAGATTTGCCCGCCTAAGGGTGTAACGCGGGCCATATCGGACTTTAAACCCGTCCTTTGTCGCCCCTTCGCGCGCACCCTGCCCATGTGCGACAGATCACTCGCTCGGTACGAACCTACTCCCGAGTACGTCTCGATACCTCTCACCTGGCAGATTCGTCGAACGCCGGACCCGGCCGGACACGCCCGCGGCCCGGGGTGTTGAATCGATCGCGGCGACAAACCCGGGGAAGCCACGCATCCAGGTCGGCAAACCCAAGATTCGACGGTTTGACGAAGTTGGAAATATCTTGTGACTCAGCTCACAAATTTCCGATTAGCGGCTTTCTACGGTTGGACTTGCCGCAATCATTTCGTTACCGTCGGCTCTCAGAGTTGGTCACAGAAGGATTACGGACATTACGTCGGATCCGCGGTAGCGAAGAGATGAGGTGGACGATTTGGCGGGACCCGGAGTCTCACGCGGATCGAGCCGCGTCCGATCGGGCGGGTTGGTCGACGACCTCACAGCAGAGGAGATGACCACCATCATCCCCTTCGTCGACGACGACACGGACTACGACCTCAGCGATTACGACTTCGGCTACGAAGCCCCCCGCTCGTCTGCTTCCACCACCCGGACACCGTCCGAAGAGACCACCTGGACCCCCTCGTCCTGGAAGGGCTACTACCGCCCGACCCACTCGGAGATCACCCAGGACATCCTGATCCCCGAGCACGAGTTCGATCAGTACGAACACGACGAGCCGTTCGACGTCGAGGGCGCCGAGCTCGACATTCTCATCGACGACGAGAACGAGTCCGACTCCGACCTCCGTCCGTTCCGCACCAATCCGGCCGGCCAGCGCGTCCGTCGTGGCGGCAAGCACCGCATCGCGGCCCCGCCGAACGCCCTCAAGGGTGGGCGCGCCGCCCTGATCGCCATGGCGGCCGGCGCAGCCGTTGCCGCGGTCTCCCAGGTGGGTGCCACCGACGACGCGTCGACCACGACCGCCACCACGACCGCCGCAGCCGTCAACGACGCCACGGCCCCCGTCGACCTCGGTCCGGGAGTGGCCACCGCGTCGCCGGTCACCGACCAGATGAACGTCTTCACCGACCAGCTCGGCGTCGGCGCCAAGATGGCCGCCGACGAGGCGCAGCGCGAGGCCCTGGCCCGTCGCCCACTCTTCACCTCGCCGATCCCGCTCGGCAAGTACGACTTCACCTCCGCCTTCGCGATGCGCTGGGGCACCATGCACGGCGGCATCGACATGGCCGCCCCGCTCGGTACCCCGATCCACGCGGCGACCGACGGCGTCGTCATCAAGGCCGAACCGGCCTCCGGTTACGGCCACTGGGTCCAGATCCGCGCCGACGACGGCACGGTGACCATGTACGGCCACATGTCCTCGTCGGGCGTCCTCGTCAGCGCGGGACAGAAGGTCACCGCCGGCGACGTCATCGCACTCGTCGGCAACGAGGGCTTCTCGTTCGGCCCGCACCTCCACTTCGAGGTGTGGAAGGACGGCAACACCAAGATCGATCCGGTGCCGTGGCTCGCCGCCAAGGGCGTCAAGCTCTCCGGCTACACCGGCTAGATCCTCTCTCCGCCCTCTGAGGCGTACGACGCGCTCACGCCCCCTCGTTCCCTGAAATCACTGCCGGCACGATCACATTGCGATCTGTCCCGGCATGCGGGACCAAACGCAACGTGATCGTGCTGCTCAGAGCTTTTCTCCCGGGATGCCACCCGCGGTCAGCAAGGTGACGCGTCCGGCACTGCCGCCGTAGTCGATGGTGACGCGTTCGGTGGCGCCACTGCCCTCCTTGGCCACGACTTTGCCCATGCCGTACTTGGGATGGTTGTGCCGGTCGCCGATGTCGAGGTGGACCTGCTTGTTGCGTCCGCGGGCCGGGTCGGAGGAGTACGACGACCGGCCGCGACCGAACGACGAACCGCCGCCACTGCCCGAGAACGAGCCGTCGCGACCGAACACGCCGCCCGACGATCCGCCGAAGCCACGTGCCGAACGACGCGGCTCGGTGCGCCGCCAGTCGATCAGGTGCTGCGGGATCTCCTGCAGGAAGCGGGATTCCGGATTCGACACCGGCTGCCCCCATGATGCACGGGTCACCGATCGGGTCAGGTACAGGCGCTGCTTGGCGCGGGTGATGCCCACGTAGGCGAGGCGGCGTTCCTCACTCAGTTCGTTCGGGTCACCGAGTGCACGCATGTGCGGGAAATGCCCGTCCTCCCAACCGGTCACGAACACGACCGGGAACTCCAGGCCCTTCGCGGTGTGCAGCGTCATCATCGTGACGACGCCGTCTCCTTCGTCGGGCACCTGGTCGGCATCGGCGACCAGCGAGACCCGCTCGAGAAATGCTGCGAGAGAACCGGGTTCGGGCTCACCCTCGCGGTCCACCTCGGCTGCGTCGGAATTCGGCCCGCTCGCTCCGCTCCCGGCGCCGGACGGATCATCGTCCGCCTCCAGATCGACCTGGGCGGCATCGGCGCTGAACTCCCGTGCGACGGCGACGAGTTCGTTGATGTTGTCGAGCCGGGCGCCGTCCTGGGGATCGTTCGACGCCTCCAACTCGGACCGGTAACCGGTGCGTTCGACGATCGCGTCGACGAGTTCACCGATGTCGGCGGACTCCTCGGTGGCGTCGAGGAAGGCGGTGTCGGCGTCGTCGGTGTCGGATTCGCCGAAGTGCGTGAGGAAGTCGGCGCGCAGACCCTCGATGAGTTCGACGAAGCCGCCGATCTGCTTGACCGCGCGTGTGTTCAGCAGCGCGACCTTGCCCTCGGCGGCGTCGACGAGCGACTCGTAGAAGCTGCGGCCGGTGTTCTCCGAATGCACGGCGACACAGGCCTCGGCGCGATCGCCGATTCCGCGTCGGGGGGTGTTGAGGATGCGCCGCAGGCTCACCGAGTCGTCGGGGTTGGCCACCACCCGGAGATAGGCGACCACGTCCCGGACTTCTTTGCGCTCATAGAATTTGGTGCCGCCGACCACCTTGTACGGGATGCCGTGGCGGACGAACACCTCCTCGATCGCACGGGAGCCGGTGTTGGTGCGGTAGAAGACCGCGATGTCGGAGTACTTGTAGCTCGATGACCCGCCGATCGAGTAGTCGGTGAGTTCCTCGATCTCCTTGGCGATGAACGTCGACTCCTCGCGATCGGAGTCGGCGACGTAGCCGACGATGAGCTCGCCGTCGCCGGAGTCGGTCCAGAGCTTCTTCTCGCGACGGCCGGTGTTGCGCGCGATGACCGCGTTGGCGGCCGACAGGATCGTCTGCGTCGAGCGGTAGTTCTGTTCGAGCAGAACTGTTTCGGCGTTCGTGAAGTCGCGCTCGAACTCTTCGATGTTGCGGATGGTGGCGCCGCGGAAGGCGTAGATCGACTGATCGGCGTCACCGACGACGCACAGTTCGGAGGGTTCGAGGCCGCTCGCGGTGGTGTGCTCCCCCACCAGTTCGCGGATGAGGACGTACTGGGCGTGGTTGGTGTCCTGGTACTCGTCGACGAGGACGTGCCGGAAACGGCGCCGATAGTACTCGGCGACCTGCGGGTGACGGTGCAGCAGCGCGACGGTCTCGCCGATCAGGTCGTCGAAGTCGAAGGCGTTGGCCGCCCGCAGCCGGCGCTGGTACTCGGCGAAGATCTTCGCGATCGTCGCCGCGGTGAAGTCGTCCTCGTTGGCCGCGGCCGCGGCCGCGTCGGGCGAGATCAGCTCGTTCTTGAAGTTCGAGATGGCCACCGAGACGCCGCGCGGACTGAACTTCTTCGGGTCCAGGTCGAGGTCGCGGATGATCATGCCCAGCAACCGCTTCGAGTCGTCGGCGTCGTAGATGGAGAAGTTGGAGTTCATCCCCTCCAGCAGGCCCGACTGCGCCCGCAGGATGCGGACGCACGTCGAGTGGAAGGTCGAGACCCACATGTAGGCGGCCCGCGGCCCGACCAGGTCGATGACGCGCTCGCGCATCTCGGCGGCGGCCTTGTTGGTGAAGGTGATGGCCAGGATCTGCCCGGGCGTCACGTCGCGGGCCGCCAGCAGGTAGGCGATGCGGCGGGTCAGGACCGAGGTCTTGCCCGAACCCGCGCCGGCGACGATCAGCAGGGGCGCGCCCGCGTGGAGCACCGCGGCGCGCTGCTGCGGGTTGAGGCCCTCGAGCAGGCGGGCGGCACGGTCGTCGGCGGCAGCCGTCCCCGAGGAGGAGGAAGACGTGCGACCGGCGAGGAGAGGGGCAGAAGAAGAGCTGTTCATCGGTAGTCCAGGCTACCCGCCCGCACCGACACCGCCCCGTCGGCCTTGGGCCGGATGCCCGTCGTCCGATCGCTCGACCACCCCGTGCGTTGACACCCGAGATGCCTGGTCCCGCGGCTACGATGACCCGGTATCACTGGCTCGGGGCGCCCGTCGATGCGGTTGGCGAGCCTCGGCGACCGAAAGAGGCGACCATGAAGAGACCGTCGATTGCCCCCGCCGCCATCACCCTCGGTGTCGGAGCGCTGGCTCTCGTGGTCGCCCTGATCCTGTCGTTCGTGCCGTTCAGCAGCGCGGGCACGGTCGAACCGACCGCCGCGTTCCGCGCGCAGAAGAGCCTCGACGAGGTGCTCTTCAAGATGGCGACGAGCCCCGCGGCCAAGTACACCGGCAAGGTCGCCTACAAGTACGACGACGCCCGCGGCGAAGGCACGGTCGAGTTCAGCGATCTGATCGTGACGACGTCGAACACCGCCGAGGGCACGGTGTCGCTGGGTTCCGAACAGGGCGAATACCGCCAGATCAGCAACAATCCGTACATCAGCGCGCCCACCTCGCTGTGGAACGAGCTGCTCGTCGCCGACGAGAAGCTGAACCTCGACATGGCACCGCTGGACAACAAGTGGGCGTCGACGCGGTTCACCAGTCTTCCCCGCTTCGGGACCATCCTCGGCCCGGACAACCTGGCCGGCGACATCGGCAACGTCGAGTTCGGTTCCGAACCGCAGCTCGGCGTCGAACTGCCGGCCCCGAACAAGGGCACCCCCGACGCCCGCCGCTGGCCCACGAGCGATCCGCCCATCGAGTTCGTCGGGGACAACAAGGTGAAGGTCGGCAGCTGGGAGGTCACCTTCGACCCCGAGTCCAAGAACGTCACCAACGTCAAGGGGCAGTCCAAGCAGGGATCGGCGACCTACGACATCGACACCTCGGTGAGCCTGCAGCCGGCCGACCAGGCGCAGAAGGTGTTCGCCAATCAGCGCGCACTCGTCGGCGATCTGCTGTCGGCGCCGGCACCGGGCCTGTGGGCCAAGCAGCCGGTCGTCACCCCGCGCCTCGTCGGCGAGTGCACCACCGCGGCCTGCGCCTACGACTTCTCCGTCTCCGGTATCCCGTGGGCCGACGACGTCACCGGCCACTTCAACTACGGCATGACCCTGAACTTCGCGGTCGGCGGTCGTCCCGCGGGCGCGCTGGGCGGCGAGTGCAAGCCGGTCGTGCGCGTCGACTTCGGCCGCACCGCCACCACGAGGTGTACGGCGACCAACCTGCCGGCGAACTCGTCGATCGGACCGCGTTCGGCCTACACGTACCTGGCCTTCCTGGACACCACCGAGGCCGATCTCAACAAGCTGATCGACGACAACGAGAAGCAGACCAACACCGAGGTCGTCTACGTCCGCACCGGCAACAAGAGCCCCGACCAGGCCCGCTACGGCGCCGGGATCACCGGCCTCCCCAGCTACTACGCGGTCAAGCGCGGCGAGTATCTCTTCGACGGCATCGGCACCGACGGCAACCTGCACATCACCTTCGGTCCGGGTTACAAAGAGCACATCAGCGGCGGCAGTTTCGACCCGAGTTGGGAGGGCACCGAGGTGCTCAAGAAGCAGATCGGTGAGCAGGTCGAGGCCGCCGGGGACGTGCAGGTCGTCTACTTCGTCAACGAGCCGGAGGCGGCGTCAGCGCTGCGTGCGCTGATCGCTTCCGAGGGGCAGACCGACCACGTCAGCGCCTACTTCTACGAGTAGGTCATCCGCCGGCGAAGCGCGCCTCGACCGCCTCGCCGACCCGGCCGGCGCCGGTGTGGAGTCGTAGGCCTGCGGTCACCGGGCGTATCGAGATCGCGTCGCCGCCGCCGTCGAGGCGGACGTAGATGGAGCCGAGGCCCGAACGGACCGGTACGCGCACGGCCTTTCCACCGTCGAGCTTCATCTCGACCTCGCCGTCGCGGGTGGCGCAGTAGCTCAGTGCGACGGTCCACGGCCACGGGAACAACGGGCCGTCGAGTGCCAGGCGCGTCGGCCCCGAGATCTCCGGCCGGGCACAGTTGCCGAGTCCCGCACCGACGAGCCGTCGCTGGGTCACCCCGCCGGGCACCGCGTTGCCCGCGGTGTCGAGGACGAGGAGCCGGTCGGTGCTGGTACCGAACTCCGGTCGCGGATCGACGCGACCGAAGATGCGGCTGATCTGATTGTCCGGGTAGACGACCGGTTGCAGGATCTCCAGCGGGACCGACTGATCCAGCAGCGTCGCTTCGGCGTTGTCGTGCAGGGTCGCGACCGCCGTCTTCAGGTAGTCGCCGGTGGGATTGTCGCGCCACGACGCGGAGAACGACACGAGCGAGACCACCGCCGACACCATCGCGAGCGCAGCGACAACCGGCACGAGCAGCACAGCGGGCGACTTCTCCTCGGCAGAGTGGCGGCGTTCCGGGGGGGACGCGGTCGTCGACCGGGCACCGGCCAGCAGCGCGATCGCGATGGCGAAGACGAGCGCGGTGTCGGGCAGGTACCGCATGTGCTGGGCGAGAGCGACCGCGGTCTCCGGGCTCGAGCGGTTCCACATCACCGGGATCTGGGCGGCCACCGCGTACAGCGCGGCGAACGCGATGATCGGTACCGCCCCACGCCTGCGGGTGACCGCCCACCACGTGACCGCCGCCAACACCAGCCAGCCGGCGACGATCATCCAGGTTGCGGGGAAACCGGTGGGCGGGCCCGGCGTCCACCGGTCCCACTCCCACGGGCCGCCGACCAGCGACGGCACGATGGCGTGGTTCACCGACCGCCACACCAGTCGCGCGGTCTGGCCGACCGAATGGTTGCCCGCGAAGGGATCGGCGGTGACGAAGTACACGACGACCCAGAGCGCGGTCACCACGGCGAGCGACGACCACAACTCGCGGCCGGCGCGCAGGGTCGCGGTCAGCGCGGTCCGTCCCGCACCGCTCGCGAGCACCGCGGCGACAAAGGCGATCGGGAGGATGAACAACGACTTCTCGAAGAAGGCCAGCGCGACAACGAAGACCACCGTCGAGCGGATCCACACCGCCCGGCGTCGTTCCGGGTCGATGTCTCCCCGCGCGAGTCCCACGGCGTCGACGACGATCCACGCCAGTGCCGCCTGCATCGGCAACGTGTTGAGGCCCGACGCCCACCAGGCGAAGGCGGGCACCGTCATCGGGCTGAACAGATAGAACGCCAGCGCCACCAGCGCACCGGCGCGGGCCGCGGGTGCGATGACGCGGATCATCCGCCACACCGCGACCGACGCGATCGCCTGCAGGACGATCAGCGTCAGCGCGGGGAGCGCCCAGTTGACCGGCGCCAGCCAGGTGGCCACCCCGGCCAGCAGGAAGGCCGCCGGCATGAAATGGCCGTCGTGGCTGTGCCCCAGGTACTCCCAGGACAGGATCGGATTCGACGAGGCCCGGGCGATCAGCACCAGATCGTCCCAGTAGAAGTTGCCGGTCGCGACGAGCCACCCCCGGATGATCAGCTGTCCGGCGATCAGGGCGACCGCGATCATCGACATCATGCGCGCGTTGAGCATGCGCTCCAGTGTCCATGTCGTGGGCACCGGCGGGCCGGGGAGGTGCGCCGTGGCAAAATCAGGCCGTGACCGATCGCAGCCCGAGCTCCGGATCCGACGAGCCCCGACAGTCGACTCCGACGTCCTTCGAGAACACGATCGATCTCGAGAAGTACCAGCTGACCTCGGACGTCGACGACCTGCCGGACGACATCGACGAGCTGCGCCTCGAGATCGACCGGCTCGATGCCGTCATCCTCGGTGCGATCAAACGACGCTCGGCGGTCTCGAAGAAGATCGGCGCCGCGCGCATGGCGTCGGGCGGTCCGCGACTCGTGCACAGCCGCGAGGTCAAGGTCATCGACCGGTTCGCCGAACTCGGCAAGGAGGGTCACACCCTCGCGATGCTCCTCCTCCGACTCGGCCGGGGTCCCCTCGGCCGCTGACGCCACGGTGAAGTTTCACCGCCGGGTGTGACGACCGTCGCGGTGGAGACGCCGACGACATAGGGTTGGGTGTCATGAGCACGCAGGCACCCGGCAGCGACTTCACCGGCACCGACCACGGCGACATCACCGCAACACAGTCCTGGCAGGCTCTCGCCGCGCACCAGCCGCATGTGTACGCCATGCATCTGCGCGAGGTGTTCGCGATCGATCCCGAGCGCGGCCGCGAACTGACCGTCGACGTCGGCGATCTGCACATCGACTACTCCAAGCACCGGGTGACGCGGGAGACGCTCGAACTGCTCATGAGCCTGGCGCGCGAGGTCGGGCTGGAGGAGAGCCGCGACGACATGTTCGCCGGGGCGCACATCAACACCTCGGAGGACCGCGCCGTCCTGCACACCGCTCTTCGTCTGCCCGCCGACGCGACACTCACCGTGGACGGGCAGGACGTGGTCGCCGACGTGCACGAGGTCCTCACCCGGATGGGCGAGTTCACCGACCGTCTCCGCAGCGGAGAATGGAAGGGCCACACCGGAAAACGCATCACCGATGTGGTGAACATCGGCATCGGCGGATCGGATCTGGGACCGGTCATGGTGTACCAGGCGCTTCGCCACTACGTCGACGACGGTATCCGCTGCCACTTCGTCTCGAACGTCGATCCCGCGGACATGGTCGGCACCCTCGACGGTCTCGACCCCGAGACCACCCTGTTCATCATCGCGTCGAAGACCTTCACCACTCTCGAGACGCTGACCAACGCGGCGGCCGCGCGGAGCTGGCTGCTGCAGGCCCTCGACGCCGGGACCGAGGCGGTGGCAAAGCATTTCGTCGCGGTGAGCACCAACGCCGACGAGGTGGCGAAGTTCGGCATCGACACCACCCACATGTTCGGCTTCTGGGACTGGGTGGGCGGACGCTACTCCGTCGACTCGGCGATCGGCCTGTCGGTGATGGCCGCGATCGGCAAGGAGCGCTTCGCCGAGTTCCTCGAGGGATTCCATCTTGTCGACGAACACTTCCGCACCCGGCCGCTCGAACAGAACGCACCGGTCATCCTGGGCCTGATCGGCCTCTGGTACAACAACTTCTGGGACATCGGCACCCGGGCTGTCCTCCCCTACAGCAACGACATGGCGCGTTTCGCCGCCTACCTGCAACAGCTGACGATGGAATCGAACGGCAAGTCGGTGACCGCGAGCGGACACCACGTCACCACCGACACCGGCGAGATCTTCTGGGGCGAACCGGGAACCAACGGCCAGCACGCCTTCTACCAGCTCCTACACCAGGGCACGCGGATCGTACCGGCCGACTTCATCGGTTTCGCCGAGCCCACCGACGACCTACCCGCAGGCCCCGACGGGTCAGGGTCGATGCACGACCTGCTGATGAGCAACTACTTCGCGCAGACCAAGGTGCTCGCCTTCGGCAAGACCGCCGACGAGATCGCCGACGAGGGGGTGCCCGCACATGTGGTGGCGCACAAGGTGATGCCGGGTAACCGTCCCAGCACCTCGATCCTCGCTCCCCGGCTGACGCCCTCGGTGATCGGACAGCTGGTCGCCCTGTACGAACACCAGGTCTTCGTCGAGGGCGCCGTCTGGGGGATCAACCCGTTCGACCAGTGGGGCGTCGAACTCGGCAAAACCCAGGCAAAGGCGCTGCTGGGCACCATCACCCAGGCCGACGCGCCCGCCGCCGACGCCGATTCGTCGACCAATGAGCTGGTCGCCTGGTACCGCAGGCACCGGGGTCGCGCGGTCTGAGGGTCGGCCGCTCCCGCGTGCAGGTTTCCTTCCCGCCCGG
The DNA here is from genome assembly GCF_038024875.1 of Gordonia rubripertincta. Classification (NCBI taxonomy): domain Bacteria; kingdom Bacillati; phylum Actinomycetota; class Actinomycetes; order Mycobacteriales; family Gordoniaceae; genus Gordonia; species Gordonia rubripertincta. Next base: position 2,667,466 of record NZ_CP136136.1, on the reverse strand, counting down.
CCAGTTCCCTCGCGCTCATCGGATCCAATAAGCGGATGGGAAGCGGTGTCGCGGGAGGCTAGCGTGGCGGAATGCTGCCACAACGGATTCGACGACTCGCGGCTGGATTCGCGGTCACCGCACTGGCTCTCGTGGGCGTCGGCTGCACGCCCGGCGATCCTGTCGACCGTGCGCCCAGGACCTCGACCTCCACGTTGCCATTGGCCAAGGTCGTGACCGCCGGTCCCAGCAGGGACATCGAGCCGGTCGCAATCCGGTTCCCGCTGCTCGCCGACGGGAACGTCGACGGCTGGGTGGCCGGAACGCTCGGGTCCGCACCCGGCGCTTCCGAGCGTGTGCCCGGTCCCACCACCTACTGGTTCGACGCCGTCGTCGATGTCGGCCCCGACCGAGTAACCGCCTGGGCCGATGAGTACCACGCTGTGCCTGTCTCGGCGCCCGACTCGGTGGCCGCCGACCTGCGCGACGTCATCCCGGCCGGCGATTTCGTGGGTGGGCCACACGTCGACGACGCGTTCTCATCGAGCGAATGGCAGGCGACGGTGTATCTGTCGCCGTCGACAGGCCGCGTGGTCGTGCTCGGCATCGACGACTGACGTGCGTAAGGTGACGGTCTGTGGCGAACAAGCAGGGACAGATCGTGGCGTCGGGCGCATTCCAGCTGTTCGGGAGTCGCCGCCGCGAGCAGGTCAGCGAGTTGCTGGGCGACATCTTCGGACGGACCGACATCGAGGCGCTGGCCTCGGACTGGCGTGGGGTCGTCTACTTCACCCTCGCCGAGGACGAGTCCGTCGACGCCGAAACGGTACTCGGGTTCGACGCGTCCAGCGGATCGTCGGGTGAGCTGGCGACCCTCGACGACGTCCTGGCCGCGGTTCGGACGGGCGAGGTCGCCGAAGCCGTCGACGTGGCGAGCTTCGACGCCTGGCGGACCGCCACAGGAACCCGCGCACTCGACATGGGCGCCTGCGTACCGCCGGCGCTGTACGAGTTCCTCGGCGGTGATCCAGCCGAAAGATCGGTCGACTCAGAAGATCTCGTGACCTTCGTGGCCACCGCCGCCGTGATCATGGGACGACTCGAGAAACTCGGCGTCGAACCGGGCGACGAGATCCCCGACGAGGTGTTCGACGAAAGCTACTGGCAGTAGTCGCCCTGGTCAGGTGGTCAGCGGCAGCGGGTGGCAATCGCCCGCGGACTGATGAACGGCATCCACAACGGCGCAGTGCTCAGATCATCCGTCGACTGATCGACCCCGGCAGGTACTTGAGGGCCGCCGCGATCGGCGTCCACGGCCAGGCGGGGACCGGTGCCCAGGCCTTCTCGGCCTCGATCGCGGCGACCATGGCGTCGACGCCCGTGTCGGTGTCGACCATCAGCGAGGTCTTCACGCCCCGGTTGATGTCGGTCTCGATGTAACCGGGCGCCACGATCGACACCGAGATCGGCGAGTTCGCGAACTCGGCCTGCAACCCCTGCCCGAGCGCGGTGAGACCGGCCTTCGACGCCGAGTACGCCGCCTGGGCCTTGGGCATGCCGCGAACACCCGAGATGGAGCTGACGAGCACGAGGTGGCCGCTGTTCTGCTCGCGGAAGATCTCGAGGGCGGCCTCGGCCTGTGCGAGCGCGCCGACGAGGTTGGTCTGCACGGTCTCGATGTTGGCGGCTGCCTTCCCGGTGCCGATCGGTGCGCCCTTGCCGAGGCCGGCGTTGACGACGACGCGGTCGAGACCCCCGAGTTCGTCGGCCAGCGCGCGGAAGGTGACGGGTACCGCGTCGAGGTCGGTGACGTCGAGCTGCGCGATCGCGACCCGATCCGCCGACGGGCGCAGTTCGGTGGCCAGCGCCTCGAGGTTGTCGAGGCGCCGCGCGGCGAGCGCCAGCGAACGCCCCTGGGCGGCGAATCGGCGGGCCATGCCCTCGCCGAGTCCGGAACTCGCACCGGTGATGAGGATCTTCTGCCGTGTCGTCGAGGTCATGGACCCGAACCTACCGGCATCGACCCCGGGCTACGCGGACCGCGACGTCAGCCGTAGTGCGCTGATGACCCGATCGGTGCCGGAACGGTCGCCCACCGTGATCCGCGTCCCGGCCGCGCCGCACTCCTTCACCGCGACCCCGATCCCCCGGAGCATCCGTCCGACGGCCACGCCCTCCGCGCCGGGGAGGAAGACGAAGTTGGCGTGGCTGGGCACGACGCGGACGCCCATCTGCGCCAGCATGTCGGTCAACCGGTCCCGCTCCCCCCTCATGGAGCGGACGCGTTGTGCGAGCTCGAGTTCCGCGTCGAGCGCGACCGGAACCGCCGCCATCGCGGGGCGACCCACCGCGAACGGCACCTCGTGGCCGCGCACTTCGGTGATCTGCTCGGTGGTGCCGATGCCGTATCCGACGCGTAGCGCCGCCAGACCGTACGCCTTGGAGAACGTCCGCAGCACGACGACGCCGGGGTTCCGGATCAGCCGGTGGAGATCGGACGCGGTCTCGCTGAACTCCACGTACGCCTCGTCGACGATCGTCATCACGTGTGGCGGCACCGCTGCGAGGAACCGGTTGAGGTCGCCCCCGTTCACCACGGCACCGGTCGGATTGTGCGGCGAGCAGAGCACCACGACCGCCGTTTCGGGCGTGATCGCCCCGAACAAACGGTCGAGGTCGACCGAGCCCTCGTCGTCGAGATCCACCGCGTCGAAGCGCATCCCGACCATCCGCGCGAGGATCGGATAGCCGTCGAAGGTCGGGGTGGAGGTGAGCAGCGCCGGTGTCCCGACGCCCGCGTCCGCGGCCCGTCGCACCGCATACTGCAACGCCGACAGTGCAACTCCGGTCGCACCCGGGCCGACCGTGACGCGCTCCGGTACGACCCCGAGGTGGCAGGCGATCTGCCCGCGCGTGCGGTCCGGCAGGAAATCGGGATACCGGTGGGACTCGAGGATCTCGTCCTGGAGCACTGCTGCGACCGACGGCAGCGGCGGGTAAGGCGACTCGTTCAGATCCGGGCGCAGGCTCGGCCAGGACACCCCGCCGGCCAGGGGCGGGCTCATGGCCGGCCTGCCCATCTCATGGCGGCCGCCCCGGAGAAGTCGCCGGCGTGGGCGAAGGCCGCCATCATCACGACGTCGCCCTCGCCGATACGTCCGTCGGAGATGGCCGCGTCGAGCGTGACCGGGATGGCGACGGCGAACAGGTTGCCGCACTCGTCGAAGGTGTCCGGGTGATGGCTGTCCGGAAGCTCGAGCGCCTCGCGCCAGTTCCGCAGGAAGATCCGGCTGGGCTGGTTGGTCACGAACCAGTCGAGGTCCGCCGGCGAGATGCCGATCTCGTCGGCGACCTCGATGGCGACCTCGGGAACCATGCGGTTCCCGCGCGCGAGCACCTTCGCGATCTTGGAGTCGGTGAACCCGATGTGCATCTGGCCCGACCCCGCCTCCCAGTACTTGCGCGGCGGATCGGAGACGCCGGTCATGTCGCCGGAGTACTGCCCGAACGAGTGGCAGCGAAGGCCCAGGATCGGGCTGGCATCGACGTCGTCGACGGTCAGAACGGCCACGGCCGCACCGTCTCCCGGGATGGCGGCCTGCGCCTTGCCGCGGACCTGCTCCTGGGTGAAGACCTGGCCCGCGCTGTTCTGCGCCAGTCCGAGCAGAGCCTTGTGGCCTCCTCCGGCCCGGAGCAGGGCCCCGGCGATCTCGATCATGAAGATGAACGCGGCACACCCTCCGTTGTGCACGTCCAGCACCGTCGACGGCCGGATGCCGAGCCGATGGGCGAGTTCCCCGCCGCAGCCGCGCACCGGCACCTCGGGCAACTGGCTGTGCGTCAGCACCACGTCGACGTCGTCGAGGAAGTCGTCGCCGTGCCGCTCGAACAGATCGCGCGTCGCCGAGATCATCATGTCCGCCGACGTCTCCCCCTCCGCCGCGTGATGACGGAAGGCCGGGGCGCGGAACATCACGTTGTCCGCAAGGGTGTCGTCTTCGGCGTACTGCGCGTAATACGCTGCGGGAACGACTTTTTCGGGTAGGTAGGTGGCGAGGTCGACGAGGCTGACCGGGTTCGGTGTCATGATCGCATCCATTCTGGGGTGAGCGGGAGGCCGTTGCGGTGGCGGTATTCGGCGATGGCGGTGAGGTTGTCGAGTTCGATCTGGTGGCCGGGGGCGAAGGTGTCCCAGAAGTCGCCCACCCACACCGGGCGTTCGGGCGGGGCGGTCTCCGGGAAGGGGTTCTCGTCGTAGAACGGGTGGTGGCAGTTCACCCACAACACAACCGAACCGGGCTTGTTCAAGACGACCTGCGCGTCGACGACCCGCATCAGGTAGATCATCCACAGGTGACGACCCTGGTCCCATGCGCAGTGGTAGTCGACCGTCATGGCGTCGGGCGAGGCGATCGTGCGGACGTAGATCTCGGTGTCGGCTCCCAACCGGTCCTGCGCGACCCACAGTCCCGGCTCGTCGGTCTCGGCGAAGCCGCGGAGGCTGTAACTCCATTCCTCCAGCGAACGGGTGTGGGAGAGCCAGTCGAACACCTCGCGGGGCGGAGCGTCGACGTAGCCCTGCACCGGGCAGAACTCACCGTAGATCTGATCGTGGGGGTACACGGACCGCAACTTGTCGAGGACGAGCGGCGTCGCGATCGGCCGCGGGTGCGTTTCGATGCGGACGAGACCGGCGAGGGTCGAGGCGTCCTCGCCGAGGTCGGAGAGGGCGGTGGGTAGCACTGTCATGACTGTCCTTTCGGGATGAGCGGGGCGAGCGGCGGGATCTCGTCGGGATCGGCGTCGATGACGAGACAGTTGGGGCCCGACTGCGACAACAGATCGGCCGCTGCCGTGCGTACGAACGCGGGATCGGAGGCACGGGCGACGACGAGGCCGTCGAACATGGCGGCCAAACCACCGGCCAGGTCACTGGGACGAAACCTGTTGACACTGGGCGTATCCGGGAAGAAGAGGCGCTCCCGGGTGATGCACATCGCGTGCGCGTTGTTGTTGAGCAGCACGAGGGTGACGGGGGCGTCGTGTTCGACGGCCGTGTGAATCTCCATGCCGTGCATGAAGAAGGCGCCGTCACCGGCGATCACGACGGTGCGTCTCGGCTGTCCCTCGGCCAGCGTGGAGTCCACCGCCTCGCGGATGGCATTGCCGACACCCGCCGCGATCGCGTATCCCATACCGCCCATGCCCAGTGCCACCACGAACCGGCCGTGACCGAACGGGAGGTGATGGATGGCGGCGGCTCCGGCGTTGCCGGCGTCGGCGAAGACCGGGGTGTCCGGCGGCAACGCTCGCCCGATCTCCCCGATCGCGGTGCGCATGCCCAGGCCCGATCCGCCGGGCGGCACCGGCAGATGGGTCACCGCGACCGCCTCGCGCGGACGGTCGTGGCCGCGAGGTCGTCGAATCTCACCGGTGAGCTGCGAGATCGCGGCCGCGAGGTCGGTGCACCGCACATGGTCGACGTCCCCGGGCATACGCGGCTGCTCGGACCCCAGGTGGACGAGTCGGACGCGTCTCAACGGCTCGTCGAGGCCGGCGCGATCGGTCATCGTCATCCGGCACCCGAGGACGAGGCAGAGGTCCGCGTCGGCGACGGCACGATGCGCCGACGGGTGTCCCATCACCCCGGTGACGCCCGCGACGCCATCGCCATCCCGGAGGAGATCGCGGCCGCCGGGGGCCGCGACGACGACGGCTCCGAGTGCGGAGGCGAGAGCCTCGACCTGCGGACCGACGCCCGCGCGGGAGGCCTCCTCACCCACCCCAGAGGACCAGCCGCACATCGGATTCCGCGAGCGCACTCAGTTCGTCGGCCAGGGCGGACAAGGACGGTCCCGTCACGTCGGCACCGTGCTGCGCCCACTCCCCCGTGTGCAGCTGCCTCAGTTCGGGGGCCGGCGCGGCCTGGATGTCCTTGGGCAGCAGGACGGCGGCCGGCAGTCCTCGGTGGAGCGTGGCGAACGCCGTCGCCAGCGCGGCGGGCACCTCGTCGGCGTGACCGACGACCGAACACGAACCCGTGATGGCCGAGAGAACACCCGCGATGTCGACGGTGTCGGGCGGCGCGAGCATGTCCTGGAACGCTCCACCACCGACCAACGGCGTCGGCGCGGTCCCGATGAGTGCCAGAACCGGCACACGACTGTCGTAGGCCTCGGCAAGGGCGGGGACGACGTTCATGGCCCCGCCACCAGAGGTGGTCATCACGACTCCCGGCGTACCGGACATCCGGGCCGTCCCATCCGCCATCGCACCGGCGGCGAACTCGTGTTTGGCGACGATCGCTGTCATCCCCGGCGCCCGCGTCGCGGCGTCGTACAGGTCTTCGATGTTGGCTCCGTGAACCCCGAACGCTATGTTCATCGACGATGAGATGAGTTGTTCCACAATGTATTCGGCCACGGTCGGAGCAGCTGTGCGCCCGGCGTCGGCGGGGCCTCCGCGGTGCCTGCGATCTGCGGTCAAGGTCATGCCGACAACTCTGCGACCCCGAACCTGAAGAACCGCTGAAGTCGTACACCGACCGAACACTTCTCCGACGACCCCGTGGCGACCTACGCTGAGTGATCAGCAGGTGCTGTCGCCGGATGGCTGTCGCTGTACGCACCGGCGAGGAGTTGCGATGTCCGGTCTTCCACGCCCCGCTCTTCTTCGACGCAGCCAGGGCGTCCGCATCCGGTCCACGATCGTCGGGACGTTCCTCGTCACCATCGCCCTTCTGATCGGCGGCGCGGTGATGCTGTTCATGCTGAATCGCGCCGACAGCAGGACCATGTACGACGAGACCGGCTACCGGGCGTACGAGATCGCGGCCGAGATCCGCGACGGCGGCATCTCGGCGATCTCCCCGGAATCGTTGGGGATGGGCTACGGGGCCGACATCGTGCAGGTGATCGACGGAAACGGTCGGGTGGTGGCGTCCTCCCCCGGGGCGGCCGGCGATCCGGTGACGTCCGAGCGTCCGGCGATCGGGGCGTCGACGCAGGTCAAGGGCCGGTTGGTGCCCGGCAGCGAGGTCGAGTTCTGCGCGACTGTCACCTCTACCTCCCACGACGGGGCCGTCTACACGGTGGTCGTGGCGGTCTCGGCGGACGCGTACCGGCAGAGCCTGATCAACACCGCACTCGTGCTCGCCGTCGAACTCCCCGTCCTGGTGCTGCTGTCCGCGGTGGCCATCTGGTTCTTCGTGGGTCGCGCGCTGCGGCCGGTCGGGCGGATCACCGAGCAGGTCACCGCGATCACGGCGTCCGATATGTCCCGCCGCGTGCCGGTCCCGTCCACCGACGACGAAGTGACTCGGCTGGCCACCACGATGAACTCGATGCTCGAACGTCTCGAACAGAGCCGGGCCGCGCAGCTGCGATTCGTCGGCGATGCCTCCCACGAGATGCGCAGTCCGCTGACCACGGTGGTCGGCCTGCTCGACCTCGCCGACGACACCGACTCCCCGATCGATGTACGGACCCTCCGCACACTCCTGCTCCCCGAGGCCCGTCGGCTCCAGAACATGGTCGACGACCTGCTGCTGCTCGCGCGCTCCGACGAACACGGTGTGCCGCTGCACATCCGGGACGTCGACCTCGACGACATAGTCGCCTCCGAGGCACGTCGCCTGCGGTCGCTGGGTCTGGCCGCGGTCGCGGCGACGATCATCCCGATCCGGTTGGCCGGCGATCCGGAGAAGCTGTCCCGCGCCATCCGGAATCTCGCCGAGAACGCCGTCCGCTATGCGGCGTCGACGGTCCGGTTCGACATGTTCTTCGACCCGAGGACCGGCGTCGCATCGATCGCGGTGACCGACGACGGACCGGGAATCCCCCGGGATCGGCGCGACGTCATCTTCGACCGCTTCACCCGGCTCGACGGCGACCGCCGCAACCGCAGCGGCTCCGGACTCGGGCTGTCGATCGTCCGCGAGATCGTCCGCGCGCACGGCGGTTCGGTGTCCGTGCAGGACCCGCCCGCCGGGTTCGCACGCGGCGTCACCTTCGTCATCTCGTTGCCGACGGCGCGTCGCCTCCCCCACGGCGCCGGCGACGGCGCGGTCAGCACGGCGCTCGCGATGCCGTCACGTCAGCCGATGCGGTAGCCCACCCCGCGGACGGTCCTGATGCTGCGCACGCCGAACGGTTGATCGATCCGCTTGCGCAGGTAAGCGATGTACACCTCGATGATGTTGGGGTCGCCCTCGTAGTTCTCGTCCCAGACCGAGTGCAGGATGTCGGCTTTCGAGACGACGGTGCCGGCGTGCCGGATGAGGCACTCGAGCACCGCGTACTCCCGTGGGGTCAGGGGAATCGGGGTGTCCCCGCGCCGGACGAGATGTTCCGCCGGGTCGAGGGAGAGGTCACCGACGCACAGGGTAACGGGACGCTCCGGCGCACCACGACGCACCAGCGCACGCAGTCGCGCCTTGAGGACGACAACCGAGAACGGTTTGACCAGGTAATCGTCGGCGCCGCAGTCGAGTGCCTCCGCCTGGTCGTACTCGCCGTCCTTCGCGCTCAGCATCATGACCGGCGTCCAGATCTCGCGTTCCCGAAGGCTCTGCAGCACGCGGTACCCGTTCATCCCGGGCATCATGATGTCGAGCACGATCACGTCGTAGCTGCCCTCGGTGGCCCGCCACAGCCCGTCCGGACCGTCGAAGGCCACCGTGACCGCCCACCCGTCACTGACGGTCATTCGGCGGACGGTCTCCGCTGCCCTGATGTCATCGTCGACGACGAGCGCGTGCACCATCGCTCATTTCAGAAGCCGCGACATCCGGCGGTCGGCGAGGACCTTGCCACCGGTCTGGCAGGTCGGGCAGTACTGGAAGGACCGGTCGGCGAAGGACACCTCGCGGACGGTGTCGCCGCAGACCGGACACGGCAGTCCGGTGCGCGCGTGCACGCGGAGTCCGGTGCGTTTCTCCGACTTCAACCGGGCGACGGTCTGCCCTTCGAGACGCCCCGTGGCGTCGGTGAGCACGGCGCGCATCGCGTCGTACAGGGCGCTCACCTGATCGGGTTTCAGGGTCTTCGACGATGCGAACGGCGACAGTCGCGCGGTGTGCAGGATCTCGTCGGAGTAGGCGTTGCCGATCCCGGCGATGGTGTGCTGGTCGGTGAGCACGTTCTTCACACGTCCGGTGGTACCGGCGAGGATCTCGGCGAATTGTTCCTCGGTCAGTTCCAGGGCGTCGGGGCCGAGCCCGGCGACGCGGTCGATCTCGGTGAGGTCGCGGACGAGCCACACCGCCAGCCGCTTCTGGGTTCCGGCCTCGGTGACGTCGAAGCCCTCGCCAGGTAGCCCGCAGTGCACCCGCAGCGCGATCGGCGACTTGCCGCCCGGGCGTAGCGGCTTGGGGTGAGAGGTCCTCGCTCCATCGCACCCAGCCCGCCCTCGACAGGTGGATGACCAGCGACAGCTCGGGTTCGGATGCGGTCGCCGGAGGATTGTCCTGGTTCTGGCCGGGGATGGTCCGGATGACCAGGTATTTGCCCACCCGGCCGACCGATTCGACGATCCGGCCGGTGAGCGCGGTGTACGGCGGGTCGGCCGTCTTGAGCACGGACAAGGACGCGACGTCGACTCGCCGGATCGGGAGTCCGGCCGCGCGACCGTCGACATAGTCGGCGATGGCGGCCACCTCAGGGAGCTCGGGCATGCCACCAGTGTGCTCTAGTAAAGGGATGACTTCCCGACTTTCCGACGCCGAGCTGGCCGCCCGGATCGCCCAGGGAGCCGGGGAGATACTCCTCGGGATTCGTCATGGCGATCTGATGACCGGCAGCATGCTCGGCGATGTCGGCGATGCGCTGGCCCAGGCGTGGATCTCCACGGTCCTGCGCAAACACCGTCCGCGCGACGCCGTTCTGTCCGAAGAGGCGGCCGATGTCGGCGACCGCTCGACGGCCCAGCGCGTGTGGATCATCGACCCGCTCGACGGCACAAGGGAATTCGCCGCGGGCAGCGCGGACTGGGCTGTGCACGTGGCCTTGACGGAGAACGGCGTGGTCACCGAGGCCGCGGTGTCGCTGCCGGCAACCGGTGAACTGTTCCGCGCCGACACCGTCGAGAAACCGGGCGGCGAACTGACCCGTCGCATGGTGACCTCGCGGTGGGGCGGCTCGTACGAGACGAGCTATGTGTCCAACCGGCTCGGCCTGCAGATGGTTCCGGTCGGGTCGGCCGGCGCCAAGGCGATGGCCGTCGTCCGGGGCGACGCGGATGCCTACGTCCACGCCGGTGGCCAGTACGAGTGGGACAACGCCGCACCGGTCGGGGTCGCCCTGGCGGCGGGCCTGCACTGCAGTCGCCTGGACGGTTCGGAGATCGTCTACAACAACCGCCACCCCTACATGCCCGATTTCGTGATCTGCCGCAGCGAGATCCGCGACGCCATGCTCGCAGCCCTGCAGCAGATCTGGTGAACTTGCCGGTGTGAACGGAATCGGCGACGCCGTCGTTCGGATCGGGCCGGTCCTGGCGGTCGCGATCGTCGTGCTCGCCGTCGTCGCGGTGCTGGTCAATCATCGATCCAGCTTGGCGACCGACACCGTGGTGGCCTCGGTGCGGGCCGTCGTCCAGTTGGCGGCTCTCGCCGGTGTACTGGCAGTGGTGATCTCGCATCTCTGGGCGTCGGCGCTGTTCGTCGTGGTGATGGCGGTGGCGGCGGCGTGGACGTCGGCGCGGCGCATCCGACCGAAGCACGCCGGGATTCGCGCGATCGCACGGTGCCTGGCGCCAGTGGCGGCCCCGACGATCGTCGTCGTGATCGCACTCGCCCTCGTAGGTGTTCTCCCGGCGAAGGGCATCGCCATCATCCCGACCGCCGGGATCCTGCTGGGCGGCGCCATGGTCACCACGTCGCTTGCCGGTCGACGCGCTGTCGACGAGTTGACGACCCGACGAGGCGAGGTCGAGGCTGCGTTGTCGTTGGGTCTGCTCCCCCGCGATGCCCGCCTCGAGATCTGCGCCGCTGCGTCGGCGAGCGCACTCATCCCGGGCCTCGATCAGACCCGGGCGGTCGGGCTGGTCACCATCCCCGGCGCCTTCGTGGGCATGGTACTCGGCGGCGCGTCCGTGTGGGCGGCCGCTGCCATGCAGTTGTTCGTACTCATCGCACTGCTCGCCGTCAGTTCGATCGCCATGCTCGTCACGGTGGAGTTGGTGGCGCGCGAGGCGCTGTGACACCCGTCAGAAGGGTGGCGGGACTGCCTGGTCGGCGAGACGCTGCTTCTGGTTGCGGGCGCGTTCGGCTCGCCGTCTGGCGTGTTTGTCTGCCAGTCGGTTGCGTGGGCGCGGCGGTTCGTCGCCGGTGATGACCCGTGGTGTCGGTGGGGCTTGGGGTGGCTGTTCGTAGCGGATGCGACGCAGGTTCGGGAAGAAGTCTTCCAGGGTTTCGGCATCACCCGGGATGACGAATCCCTCCGGGGTGCGGTACTCGGTGACCAGGCGGCCGTCGTCGTCGCGGTACTGGGTGTCGACCCAGTCGCCGAAGGTCTTGTGCAGGTGCCCGAACCGGCATTTGGCGTTGAGGTTCTCACTGGCCGTCGGCCCACCCTGGCTGGGGTGGGTGCGGTCGTACTCGGTGACATGGTCCAGATCGCTACCGAAAGCGGACTGGGCGCAGCCCGGTTCGGTGCAGTACCCGTCACGCACCCGCACGAAATCGGCACACGCGGTGGTCGGCCGATACGGATCCGCGGTTTGCGCACCCGGATAGACGATCACAACATCGGCTGACGTGGCCTCATTATCGGAGGCGTTGGTGGTCGGGCGTTCGGCGACCACACGCGTAGGTGGTGTGCGCACCGGGGTGACAGGTGTGATGGTCGCATCGACCCGTTCGGCGAGATCACGCACATGCTCGTCGGAGATGATCCCGGCACCGTCGACCCAACCGATCCCCGAAGCGCCCGCGAGGGTGGCGGCATCGGTGACGACGTGGACGACGACCTCGGTGCTCACCGCGCGGATCACCTCGGTGGGGTCGGGGATCTCGGCGTCACAATCCGCTCGCCGGCATTGGCAGTCGAAGACGGTGCCGGTCAACAACGCGAACATGGCATCGGAGTTGCGCTGGTTACGGTTACGCCCATCCTGGGCGCAGACGGTGTCGGCCAACGCTGTCACCGCTGTCGCGGCAATACGAACGTTCTCCGCCGCCATCACACCGGTGATCTCACCGGTCCCGTCGACGAAGTTCTCGGTCCACATCCCACGCTTGTCCAACGCTTCCTTACGGCGTTCGCGCACCGCGTCGGGATCGTGACGGAAGACAAGGCGATCGACCATGTCCCGGAGCTTCGGGTTGGCCCACGCACCCCTACGGCTGCGAAGAATGCGTTCGATCTCGGCGTCGAGGTCAGCCATCACCGCGTCGTCGGAGATGAGATCGGTGCGGGAGATGACCGTCTGGATCAACTGCCGCGACAGGATGCCATCGCGCAGCGTGGTCAACACCTTCGGCAACCGATCCCGCAACGCGAGCGCTTCGCCGACCCACTGATCGGCCTGGTAGCGGGTGATCGCGGCTTCACGGCACACCCGGGTGACCATCTCGGTGTAGCGGTCGATGAAGAACCCGCCACCGGTGTTGACCACGAGCTGGTCATACACGGTGACGATCGACTCATACCGGCACCACGCCAGGTAAGCCTCACCGTGACGGATCGACCCGAACCGCGCCATATGGGTTGCGGTGTCGGAGCGTTCGGGGTGGGCAGGATCGACCCCGGCGAGGAACTCGCCCGGTAGATCGGTCCACATCCTCACGCTGCCCCCACAACGTCTACAGCCCAACCTGGATGGCTGAATCTGTTACCAACCAAGGTAAACCCCACCACCGACAAGAACGGATCCTCATCCACAGGGGTGCGGCAAAGAGATTGCGCAGCAGTTGGTTACATCGACATGAGGTCGCCGGCGACTTCAGTTCTGCGACGATGCCGTGCGGGAAGCCTTGCGCAGCAGATAGATGTCCATGATCCACCCGATGCGCGCGCGAGCTTCGGCCCGGGCTCCGACGATCTGCTCGGTCACGTCGCCGACCCGGCCGCTGATGAGGATCTCGTCGTCGGTGCCGACGTAGGCGCCCCACCAGATGTGGTCGTCGGGGTCGGCGGTCTGGCGGAAAGCGAGATCGCCGTCGAGCATCACGATCTGGTTGGCGTCGGCACCGGCGGGGGTGTCGGCGAGGCGGCGCCCGGTGGTGATGTGGATAGGTTCACCGACGCGGTTGGCGACGATGCCGTGGGCGGCGGTCAGTGCGCTGGCGCTGGTCACGCCGGGTATCACCTCGACTGTGAGTTCGAGGTCGTCGCGTGCGGCGAGGTCGTCGACGATGCGTAGCGTGCTGTCGTAGAGGGCAGGATCGCCCCAGACGAGGAAGGCCGCGACCCCGCCGTCGCCAACCCCGTCGCGCAGTGCGGCGGCGATCAGGTCGGCGCGTGCGGCGTGCCAGCGTCGAACTTCGGCGTCATAGTCGGCAGGTGCACGATCACGCGGTGGGTCGGGGATCTCGACGAGCGAATAACCCTCGCGGGCATGCGCGTCGAGGATCACCCGGCGCGCGTCGAGCAGTCCGCTCTTCGCCGTCCCCTTCTCGAGCGCGAGGAAGGCGTCGACGTCGGTCATGGCGTCGATGGCCTGCAGCGTGACCTGGCGTGGACCGCCGGGACCGATCCCGATGACCCGCAGCGTGATTCGCACGGTCAGATCTTCACCTTCGGCAGCCCGTGTTTGCGTGCGGTCATGTCCAGGATCAGCTGGCGGGGCGCGAGCCGACGCAGGAGGAACACGATTCCCGCCTGATTTCCTTTGGCGTAGAACGGTTTCGGGTGTTCGGCGAGCGCGGCGTCGACGATCTGGGTGGCCATGTCCTCCGCGCTGATCCCAGCATCCTCGTTGCGTCGGGTGGCCGCGGCGAGGGTCTCGTATTCGGCACGGTACGGCGAGTTCTCGCCGCCATGGATGGATCGGCGGTCGCCGATACCGGTGGCGATGGTGCCCGGTTCCACCGAGATCATCCGAATCCCGTACGGCGCCACCTCACGACGGGTGGCCAGTGCGAAGGCCTTCAGCGCCGACTTCGTCGCCGCGTAGTTGGACCGGAACGCGACGGGGAAGCTCGACAGCATCGAGCCGACCATGACGACCGTTCCCCGACGCCGCTCGCGCATTCCGGGGAGGACCGCCTTGGTGAGGGCGACCGGCCCGAACACGTTGACGCGGAACAGATCCTCGATGGCCTGCATCGAGGTGTCCTCGAGTGCGCCGGCCTGGGATTCGCCGGCGTTGTTGACCAGGATGTCGACCGGACCGACGAGGTCCGCGCAGGCATTGGCGGAGCCGTAGTCGGCGTTGTCGAGGCGGACGTAGGTGACGCCGGGAATCGGGTCGCGCACGGCGTCCGGGTTCCGGGTCGTGCCGTAGACCCGATGGCCGCGGGCAACGAACTGTCGGGCGACTTCGGCGCCGATGCCGCTGGTCGCGCCGGTGACGAGAACGATCTGGGAGCTCACGCCCGCTACGGTATCGCAGCCCCTTTCAGACGAGACGGTCGTAGCGGCGCGTGAGGATGCTCAGCTCGACCGCGACCCGATCGGTGTCGGGCCCGTAGGGGCGCCTCGGATCGCGAGTCCACCAGTCGACGAAACGCTGGAGCGGGGTACGACTTCCGGCAGGCGTACGGCGTGTGAAGAACACGAGTGCGGCGACGGCCAGAACCGCCACCGTGGCTAGAAAGGCGAGTGCGATGATCATGGCAGTAATTCTCTGCCCGCCTGATTACCGCCAACAGTGGCACAAAAGTCAATGTCCGCAAATCTTCTGCCATACTGGCGTCATGCTGAAAACGGTCGGGGTTCTCCTCCACGGCAACGTCGCGATGTTCGAGTTCGGCGTCGTCCACGAGGTGTTCGGCCTCGACCGCACCGACGACGGCGTCCCCGGCTTCGACTTCCGCGTCGCCTCCCCCGACCCGTCGGTGCCGCTACCGGTCGGCAACGGCGTGTCGATACAGGTCTCGCATTCCCTCGATGAGTGCCGCGACGTCGACCTCGTCGCCATCCCCGGCGGGAAGGTCGACGGCGAGTATCCCGCGGAGATCCTCGACACCGTGCGCAGGGTGGTCGACAACGGCGGCCGCGTCCTCACCGTGTGCTCGGGCGCCTTCGTCGCCGGGGCAGCAGGCCTGCTCGACGGCCGCCGCTGCACCACGCACTGGCGATTCGGCGAGGAACTGGCACGACAGTTCCCGCAGGCGAAGGTCGACACCGACGTCCTCTTCGTCGACGACGGCCCCATCACCACCAGCGCCGGCACGGCGGCCGGGATCGATGCGTCACTGCACCTCGTCCGCGAGGCATGGGGTCCGGGCGTCGCAAACCGGATCGCTCGTCGCATGGTCGTCTCACCCCACCGCGACGGCGGTCAGCGACAGTTCGTCGACGCCCCGATGCCCGCCTGCTCCGACGAGGGTTTCGGCGCGTTGCTCAGCTGGCTGCTCGAACATCTCGACCGTGACATCAGCGTCGACGACATGGCCGAACGCATGCACATGTCCGGCCGGACGTTCGCGCGGCGATTCGTCGACGAGGTCGGGGTGTCACCACGGAGATGGCTCACCGAACAGCGCGTGCTGGCCGCAAAGAACCTGCTGGAATCGACGGATGCGCCGGTCGAGGAGGTCGCACGCCTGGTCGGATTCACCTCGGCGACGCTGCTCCGGCACCACTTCGCGGCGTCCGTCGGGGTCTCACCCCTCGTGTACCGGAGGCGGTTCGCGAAGTCCGCTGCGGTGTGAAAAGCAACAGCTGGTGCCCCGCTGTTGCTTGGTGCCCTCGGTAGGATTCGAACCTACGACCTACCCTTTAGGAGAGGGTTGCTCTATCCCCTGAGCTACGAAGGCTGGGCGCCCACGCGGGCGACGCGGCAAGTCTACGGCAGCAACCCCAGCCGTCTGTGCCCCCTCCTCAGATCGTGGGGAGCGCGAAGTTCCTGCACCGTCGCCGGCCTCTCCACGCGGCCGGATTTCGCCGATCTGCCACATTCTCCGCCGTCCGGTAACCTCGCCGACAACAGTGAACCGGGCAATTCCGGCTGTGATTGTCGCCACTGCGGACACCCCGGCGTTGAGGTCCCTGCCAGATTCGGCCCGTACACTTCGTTCAGGTAACAGTTTGGTCAACCCGGGGGAGGTCTTTCCGTTGGTGCACGCAGCGAGCTCGGCGCGCACCGCCGATACCGAGACCAGCACGACGCGGCCGACGGCAGCCCCGGTTCCCGAACCGCGTTCCCGCGCTGTTCCCGAACCGCGCTCCCGCGCTCACACCGCCGACTTCATCCGGGTGTTCCTGTTCACCTTCGTGGTGGTCGCCCACAGCGTGAACGCGATCAACGGCGGGCCCGACGAGGTCCGCGGCGCCAACCTGGTCGGCACCCTGTGTCATCTCACCCGCTACGGCTTCGTCGCAGTGACGCTCTACGTCCTCGTGCTGAGCATGCAGGGCCGCGAGATGTCCCCGGCGCAGTTCTGGCGCCGCCGCTTCGGTCTGGTGATCGGGCCCTACCTGGCCTGGACGGTCATCTATGCGATCACCGATCACATCGTCATCCGGGACAACCCGTTCCCGCCGGCCGGTGAATGGTTCTCCGGACTCGCACACGACCTGCTGGTCGGCGAGGGCAAGTACCAGCTGTACTTCCTGCTGATCTCGATGCAGATCTACCTGTTCTTCCCGCTCATCGCGTGGATCTTCGAACGCGGCCGCAGCCGGCCGTGGCTGCTGCTGTCCGGTGGCGCCCTGATGCAGATCACGATGTTCGTCATCTACCAGTACCTGCCGCGGCCGTCGGGTGCCGCCTGGGACGTCACCTACAACCATCTGTGGAAGACGTTGCCGATGTACGCGCTGTTCGTCGCCATGGGTGTGCTCGCGGCGCAGCACCAGCAGGCCGTGGACAAGTGGCTGCGCGAACACATGGCGACCGTGGTGCTCGTCGCCGCCGGATGCGCCGCGTTCACCGTCGCCGGTTACCTGCTCGCGACCTCGCCGGGAAACGTGCCGTGGAAGGCCAACACCGCCTGGAACCCGGTGTCGCTGCCGTGGCTCGTGGGTGGGTTCGTACTGCTGTGGCTGATCGGCCTCGTCTGGGACGATCGCCGCGCCGCGGGCCGGCCGGCCGCGGCGAAGTTCGTCTCGCAGGCGACACTGCGCGCGTTCGGCGTCTTCGCCGTGCACCCGCTCATCCTCGACGTCCTCGGACGCGTCGGCTTCCTCAGCGGACTGTTCGAGTGGTTCCCGCATTCCGCGATCCTGCGGTCGCTGATCCTCATCGCGGTCGTTCTGAGCAGCTCGCTGATCGTCGTCGACCTCCTGCTGCGCCTCCCGTTCAGCAAGTGGCTGACCGCCCGGCCCCGCATCCCCCTGCTGCCGAAGCGCGAGAAGAAGCAAGACCGAGCGGTCGGCGCCGAACCCTCGTAGCCTCGTCGACGGCCGCGAGGGATCGACCGCCGGAGGTCACCGGTATCTGGGGTTGTTGAACACCGGGATCTCGATGTTGATCGGCATCCGCAGTTCCGACATGTAGAAGAGGACGAACTGGCGGAGGAATTCGTCGATCATCCAGTACGCCTCGCGCGGCATCCCGGCGTTCAGCAGGCCTTCACGGACCAGTACGTAGGGCGTCCAGGCGGTCTCAAGCAGCGGCGTCCACACGGGTTCGCGCGGGATGTTCAGCCCGTCGGCGGCCTTGTCACCGAGCATGAACCGGGTCAACGCGCCGAGCACTCCGCGCGAGAGCAGGGTCAGGTCCAGATTCATGCCCAGGTCGAGCAGCATGTCCGCGAGCTTGCGGCCCTCCGGCGTGGGGTGCTGAATCGGGTCGAGCACCTGCTTCGCCTGGGATTCGGCGGCGTTCCACGACGCCGGGATGTACTCGTCCTTGACGCCCAGCATGTGTGCGGTGATCTGCCACGAGTGCAGGAAGCCCGCCGATTCGTCGGCGGCGATCGGCACCTGCCACTTGCGGAAGTTGCGCATCACGGTGGTCGGCAGGCTGTGCCAGGTCACCATGACGTCGGCCTGGCTGATCGGCACGTCCTCCGACGCGGAGTGCACCCAGTGCGGCGACTGCGGGAGGAGGTGTCGGACGCCGGCATGCGCCATCCGTGTCTTCAGGCAGGTCACGACCATCTCACCACCGGGTTGGTAGGCGTTGAGCGAGCCGATGTCGTAGCCGAGTTTGGCGGTCTTGGAGATGCGGTCCTTCAGGTCCCATCCGCCCTTGGAGTAGTAGACCGCACGCGCCTCCTTGGGGATGAGGGTGCTCATCATGCCGCTCGCGAACCCGTAGATGACGCCGAGATACGTGCCGCGCTTCTGGTTGAACTTCACCGCGTCGGCCAGCTTGGACTGGTCGGTCCACGACGGGAGCTGCCGTGCGTGCTCCATGAAGTCGCGCAGCTCCGGCGGCAGCCCGGCCGGCAGCGGCTGCGCGTTCTTGTGCCAGGTCCGCAGCAGCTTGTTGACCTTCGGCGCCTGACCACTGTCGATGACCTTGGCGATCACCGGGTCGGCCTCGTCGTCCCAGAGTGTGCGCGGGTCGGTGCCCGCGCCGCGGCCAGGCAGCGAGTTCGCGGGCGACCACGTCCACGGTGTCGCCGGAGCCACCGCGGCCACCGCGCCGGCTGCCCCGACCACTCCTCCGGCCTTGAGTAGCCTGCGTCTGTTCAGATCTTCCATGACCCCGTCCCATCTAGTCCGATGTATCAATGTGACAATTTTCGTAACCTTGTATCCTTGATAGCATCGAGTGACTCAGGACACACCGACATTCTCGGATTTGCGATCATTGATCCGGGCAGATCGATCGCCACAGGAAGGGAATCGCCGATGCCGTTGCCCGCAGCAGACATCCCGAATCCGGGCATGATGCCGGCCGGCTCGTCGTCGAGTTCGGTCATCCACCGCGCGTTCCTCGGGTCGGTGAACCCCACCGACACCGAATCCGATCCGACCGCCGAACGCCTCCTCGACGCCGCCTTCGACCTTTTCTGCCGACTCGGCATCCAGCGGACCCCGATGGAGAAGGTCGCCAAGAACGCGGGCGTGACGCGGGTGACCCTCTACCGGAAGTTCGCCACCAAGGACGCCTTGGTGGACGAGGTGGTGCTGCGCGAGTTCCGGCGCTACTTCGACCAGTTCCGCACCGACATCCCGGCCGCGCAGACGGTCGCCGAGCGCGTGGTCGTCGGATTTGTCGGATCATTGCGGGCCGTCGCGAGCAACCCTCTGATCAGCGGAATGGCCGACTCCGAATCGAGCATGCTCATCGAATCGATGATCGGCGACGACGGCCTCCTGCTGTCCGTGGTGCAACAGTTCGTGGCCGCTCAGTTACGACGAGAACAGTTGGCGGGCAACATCTCCGGGGACCTCGATGTCGAGATCGTGGCCGAGATGATGGTACGCATATCGGCATCGTTCCTCACCGTGCCGAGTCGCGTCGTCGACATCACCGACGACGCCCAGCTGGCCGACATCGCGAGACGATTCCTCGTCCCGATGCTCGATCCGCCACGCTGACGGCTCCCGGCTGGGACAATCGTCGGATCACTTTCCAGCTGAGGGGAGTTCCGCGATGCGTTCGTGGTCGGTCATCGTCATCCTCGCGGTCTCCCAATTCGTGATGGTGCTCGACAGCACCGTCATGAACGTGTCGATCTCGGTCGTGGCAGCCGATCTCGACACCTCGATCACCGGTATGCAGGCCGCGATCACCTTCTACGCCCTGACGATGGCGGCGTTCATGTTGACCGGCGGCAAACTCGGCGACCTCATGGGTCGCGCGCGGGCCTTCAAGATCGGTGCCGTCATCTACGGGATCGGTTCCCTCACGACCGCTTTGAGCCCCAACCTGACCGTCCTGATGCTGGGCTGGTCCCTGGTCGAGGGACTCGGCGCAGTGCTCGTGATCCCCGCGATCGCCTCCCTGGCCGCCATCAACTACACCGGAAAGGCACGGGTCACCGCGTTCTCGGTCCTCGGCGCGGTGACCGGACTCGCCGCCGCCGTCGGCCCGTTGCTCGGCGGCCTGATGACCACCTACGCCTCGTGGCGTTACGTCTTCGTCGCCGAGACGGTGGTCATGGTCGTCGTCCTGTTCGCGGCGGGCCTCATCCACGACGTCGAGCGCGACCGCGACGTACGGATCGACCCGCTCAGCGTCCTCGCATCCGCCGGCGGCCTGGCCCTCATCGTCTACGGAGTGCTGCAGTCGAAGACCTGGGGATGGCTGAAACCGCAGCACCCGCCGGAGATCGGCGGCACCGAGATCGCCCCGCTGGGCGTCTCCCCGGTCGCCTACCTGATGCTGATCGGTGTCGTCGTGCTCTGGTTGTTCGTCGATCGTCAACGCACGCTTGCCCGTACCGGCCGGCAACCACTGCTCCGCGTCGAACTGCTGAGGATCCCCGCGCTGCGCAGCGGCCTCGGCGGATTCCTCGCCCAGTACTTCGCGATCGCCGCCCTGTTCTTCGTGGTGCCGGTCTACCTGCAGACGATGCTGGGGCGCGATGCGCTGCAGACCGGGGTCAAAATCCTGCCGCTCTCGGTTGGCCTCGTCTTGTTCTCGGTTCTCGGATCGTGGCTCACCGCACGACGCTCCGCCCGCTTCATCGCCCGCGGCGGACAGATCATCATGGCCCTCGGCGTCCTCTTCGTGATCGCCGCGGTCGGGGTCGACCTGCGGAGTGTGGCCTTCGCCATCGGGATGTTCGTCGTCGGAGCGGGTTTCGGCCTTCTCGCCTCCCAGCTCGGCAACGTCAACATGTCCGCGGTAGAGGAGAAGGACACCTCCGAGGTCGGCGGGCTGCAGGGCACCTTCCAGAACCTCGGCTCGTCGTTCGGGACGGCGGTGGCGGGTTCGGTGTTCATCCTCCTGCTGTCGTCGGGTTTCCTCTCCGCCGTCGGCGACACCGAATCACTGTCCGCCACAGAGCAACAGCAGATCGTCTCGACCGTCGACGACGCCGGGGTACCCATCATCTCGGCGGATCAGGCACGCACCCTGGTCCTGGACTCCGGCGGCTCGGAATCCGGCGCCCAGGCCGTGTCCGACGCCTATGCCGACGCGCAGGTCGCCGCAATCCAGCAGGCCCTGTTCATCGTGTTCGTCCTGCTCGTGCTGGCGCTGCTCTTCTCGAAGAACCTGCCGAACCGCGTCGTCGCGCACGACGACGACGCGGCCGACGGGGTCACCGGAACCTGAGGCGTGCTCAGCCCCGGGCAGCCACGTTCTTCGCGATGGTGGACTCCGTGTGCTTGATGGCCTGGGCGGCGAACGGCCCGACGATGCCACCGAGCACTCGACCCGCGATACCGCCGGGCAGGGTGTAGCTGAACTCCACCTGCAGCTCGGTGCCCGTGTCGGCGTCGAGGAACCGCCAGGTGGTGTCGGCCTGGAAACCCTCGATCGCCTTGAGCTCGATCAGTTCGTCGACGACGTACCGGGTGCATTCCACGACCGACTTGAGCTTCTTCGGACCGACGTCGATCGACAGCTCGAAGACGGAGCCCAGGCCCTGGGTCTGTTCGGTCCTCGGCTCGAAGCGGGTCACCCCCATCAGGTACTCGGGAACGTTCTGGTACCCGTCGACGTACTGGAAGACCTTGTCCCGAGGTGCATCGACCACGGCCTGATGACGTACCACTCCCACGCTCTACCCCGTTCTCGCGTGCCCGGCCGGTGTGGCCGTGCTGTTCCCGATCGACACTATGCGGTCGGCACCGCCTCCGGGTGCGGGACACGGCCGACCGATTTGACCGCCGTCGCCGGGTCGGATATTCCTTCAGACGGTGTCGACGTCAACGGGCGGATGGTCCGAACTCCTCGCCCGTGAACACCGCGCCGCGGTGTCGGTCTTCGCCGGCGGCATCCTCGTCTTCGCCATCAACACCTTCCTCACCTCGGCCTCGTTGCCCAGCACCGTCGCCGACATCGGCGGCGAACAGTTCTACGCCTGGGTCGTCACGGTCTTCCTGATCGCCTCCGTCGTGGCATCGATGTTGGTCACACGCGCGCTGGCGCAGTTCGGCGCACGGGGCGCCTACCTGATCGGCTTCTCCGCGTTCGCCGCGGGTTCGCTGGTCTGCGCGCTCACCCCGACCATGCCGATCCTGTTGGCCGGCAGGCTGATCCAGGGACTCGGTGGCGGACTGCTCACGGGCCTGGCGTTCGCGGTCGTGCAGATCGCACTGCCGCAGCGCATCTGGGGCCGGGCCGTGGCTCTGATCTCGGCGATGTGGGGTGTCGGGAACATCGTGGGGCCCGCGATCGGTGGCATGTTCGCCGAGGTCGGACTGTGGCGCGGTTCGTTCTGGTTCCTCACTGTGGTCACGCTTGCCATCGCCGCGGTGGCCGGGCGGGTGCTCCCGCGAGGTCGCGGCTCCGACGAACGGCACCCGTTGCCGTGGGCGTCGCTCGCCGCGGTGACCGTCGCGGCCGGGGCGGTCTCGGTGGCCGCGGTCTCCGGTTCGACGACGGCGGTCGTGGTTCTCGGCGCCGTCGCGCTGCTCGCCCTCGCCGGGTTCGTCGCCGTGGACCGACATGGCGACACCGGCCTGCTCCCCCGCCTCACCTATTCGGTGGGCAATCCGCTCAAGTGGATCTATCTCTCGATCGCGGTGTTGGCTGCCGGGTCGACCGCCGAGGCCTTCCTCCCTCTGTTCGGCCAGCAGGTCGGCGGCCTGTCCCCATTCGCCGCGGGCCTTCTGCCGGCCGCGCTGTCGACCGGGTGGACGGTCGCGCAGATCGCCAGCAGCACATGGGCCCACGGCCGTTCGGCGTCGGCGGCCCGCATCGCGGGGCCGGCGTTCCTCGCCGCAGGCATGGCCGGTTACGGCCTCCTCCAGTCCTCGACCGCACCGATCGCGATCGCCGGTTGGTACGCCTGCCTCGTCTTCGCCGGCATGGGCATCGGCATGGCCTTCCCGCACATCGCGACCGCCGCCATGGGCATCACCACCGATCAGGCCGAGGCCGCTCGGGCGTCGGCCGGTATCAACTCCGTGCAGATGGTCGCCAACACCGTCGGGTCGGCAGCCGCCGGTCTGCTCGTCAGCTTCGGCGCCGATGCAGTCGGATCGGCACGACTGCTGACGTTCGGTTTCGCTTGTCTCGCGGTCATCGGGGTGGGCATCGCCGTTCGGTCGGTCCGGCCTGCGCGGTGACCGTACGCTGAGGTCCATGAGACGCCGTCGGGGAAGTCCTCATCTCGGATCTCGCGGCCTCCGGCTGATGGTCGCGGTCACCGCCACGCTGGTCGTCGCCTCGTGCGGGACCGATGCCGACGACCCCTCCGCCGCGCCGGTCACCTGCGCGGAGATCCCGAACGGTGAGCTCATCGACGCCCAGGAGGTCTCGTCCGCCCCCACCGACATCGCGACCCGACCCGAGATCGCGTCGGGTTACCGCCGCGGGATGAAGCCGGTCCTGACCGGTACCTACGCTGCGGCGACGGCCAATCCGCTGGCCACCCGCGCGGCCTGCGAGGTGTTGCGCGACGGTGGCACCGCGGCCGACGCCCTGGTGGCCGCACAGATGGTGCTCGGGCTCGTCGAACCGCAGTCGTCGGGCATCGGCGGTGGCGCGTTCGCCCTCTACTACGACGCGGCGTCGAACACGGTGCGCGCCTTCGACGGCCGCGAGACGGCACCCGCGGCCGCCACCGAGACCTACCTGACGCAGATCTCCCCCACCGATCCGGCACCGCCCGTACCGAGTGCCCGTGCATCGGGTCGTTCGATCGGCGTCCCCGGGGTTCTGCGGATGCTCGACATGGTCCACGGCGAGTACGGTAAGCAGGCCTGGCGCGACCTCTTCGAACCGGCCATCACGCTGGCAGACAGCGGTTTCGAGATCAGCCCGCGGTTGTCCGGGGCGATCGCCGCGTCCGCCGAGGAGCTGAAGGCCGACGAGGAGGCCCGCACCTACTTCCTGACCGGCGAGGGCACGGCGAAGCCCGCGGGCACCGACCTCGTCAATCCCGCCTATGCGAAAACCCTTGGCGCACTGGCCACCGACGGCGCCGCCGCGATGTACGACGGCCCGCTCGCCCAGGCGATCGTCGCCGAGGCGGGCAGCACCGCCGGCGGCATGACGCCCAGCCTCATGACCGTCGACGACCTGCGCGACTACCGGGCGATCGTCCGCGAGCCCATCGTGACGGAGTACCGCGGCCGCCAGATCGTGGCGATGCCCGGTCCGTCGTCGGGCGGCATCGCGGTCGCCTCCACGCTGGGCATCCTGGAGAACTTCGACCTGCCGTCGATGGAGCCCACCGAGCTGGACGACGCCGGGGTGAGCCGCGACGGAGGTCGGCCGGATCCCGCTGCGGTGCACCTGATCACCGAGGCCGAGCGACTCGCCTACGCCGATCGCGACAAGTACGTCGCCGACCCCGATTTCGTGCCGCTGCCGGGACGCGGCGTCGAGACCATCCTCGATCCCGCATACCTGAAGGCCCGCGCCGGGATGATCAAACCCGATTCCTCACTGGGTGAGGCACCCGCCGGGGACCTCGGGCCCGTCCCGCTCGGTTCGCATCCGGGCACCGAACACGGCACGAGCCACATCACCGTCGCCGACCGCTACGGCAACGTCGCGTCCATGACGACGACCATCGAATCGGCATTCGGCAGCTATCACATGGTCGACGGCTTCCTGCTCAACAACCAGCTCACCGACTTCTCGGCCGAACCGCGCGACGACGACGGCGCCCTCCTCGCCAACCGGGTGTCCCCCGGCAAGCGCCCGCGGTCGTCGATGGCCCCGACCCTGGTGATGCAGCCCGGGACCGACGGCGAACCCGCACAGGTGGTCGCCGCGCTGGGATCCCCGGGCGGATCGGTCATCATCCAGTTCGTCGTCAAGACGCTCGTCGGGATGCTCGACTGGGATCTGAACCCGCAACAGGCGGTGTCGATGATCGACTTCGGCTCCGCCAACACCCCGACGTCGAACGTCGGCGGCGAACATCCACTCGTCGACACCGCCGACGACGGCGCCCACGATCCCCTCGTGCGGGGCCTCCGCGAGCGCGGCCAAGAGGTGTCCGTCGACGAACAGTCCAGCGGGCTCAGCGCGATCATGCGCCACGACTCCGGGTGGATCGGCGGCGCCGACCCTCGTCGTGAGGGTGCCGTGATGGGCGACGACGCCGCGCTGAAGTGACCCGCTGAATCGTCCGAACGGACGAATTGTCCCGAGACACCCGCTGGGACAGTAGTTTTCCTCAGCGTCACACGGGGGCAACGGGGGGCATACACCCAGCTCATAGCGTCGAGTCGCTCGCAACCAGCGACAACCTAGCGACTTCGTCGTGCCGACCTGCCGGTGGTCGACGAGAAACACCAGGAGTAACCATGAGTGGCAGCATGTCCCGCCGTCAGGCCATCGAGGCCGTGACGACCTATGAGGTGTCGGCGCCCGGATTCACCGAGCCGTTGGCAGACACCTTCGGACGCAACGTGTTCAGCTTGTCGGTCATGAAGAAGCGCCTGCCGAAGCATGTCTTCAAGGCGGTCGCGGCAACCATCGACACCGGTTGCGCGCTGGACCCGACCCTCGCCGACTACGTCGCGGTCGCGATGAAGGACTGGGCCATCGAGAAGGGCGCCACGCACTACGCGCACGTCTTCTACCCGCTCACCGGTTTCACCGCGGAGAAGCACGACTCGTTCCTCGAGCCCGATTCGAGCGGCGCCTCGCTCGCCGAGTTCGCCGGCAAGACCCTGCTGCAGGGTGAGCCCGACGCGTCGAGCTTCCCCAACGGCGGTCTGCGCGGCACCTTCGAGGCCCGCGGCTACACCGGCTGGGACGTGACGAGCCCCGCCTACATCCTGGAGAACCCGAACGGCAACACCCTGTGCATCCCCACGATCTTCATCTCGTGGACCGGGGAGGCACTGGACAAGAAGACCCCGCTCCTGCGCAGCCAGCAGGCCATGAGCAAGCAGGCGGTGCGTCTGCTGAAGCTCTTCGGCCACGAGAACGTCGACACCGTCGTCTCCTATGCCGGCGCCGAGCAGGAGTACTTCCTGATCGACGAGCACTTCTTCTACGCACGCCCCGACCTGACGACCTCCAACCGCACCCTGTTCGGCGCCCCGCCGTCGAAGGGTCAGGAGTTCGACGACCACTACTTCGGCGCCATCCCCGAGCGCGTGCTGTCGTTCATGATCGAACTCGACCGCGAGCTGTTCAAGCAGGGCATCCCGGCCAAGACCCGCCACAACGAGGTCGCGCCCGGGCAGTTCGAGATCGCGCCGGTCTTCGAGCGTTCGGTTCTGGCCCACGATCACCAGCAGCTGATGATGACCACGATGAAAGCCGTCGCGGAGAAGTACGGCATGAAGTGCCTGCTGCACGAGAAGCCGTTCGCCGGCGTCAACGGCTCGGGCAAACACGTCAACTTCTCGCTCGGCAACGCCAACCAGGGGAACCTGCTCAACCCCGGCGACACCCCGCACGAGAACATGCAGTTCCTCACCTTCTGCGGTGCGATCATCCGCTCCGTCCACCTCTACGGCGGCCTGCTGCGTGCCGCCGTCGCGTCGGCGTCGAACGATCATCGCCTGGGCGCGAACGAGGCTCCGCCGGCGATCATCTCGATCTTCCTCGGCGAGCAGCTGATGGACGTCTTCGAGCAGATCGCCAAGGGCGGCGCGACCGGTTCCAAGGCGGCCGGCGTCCTCGAGCTCGGCGTCGACACCCTACCGCCGCTGAAGGCCGACCCGGGCGACCGCAACCGCACCAGCCCGTTCGCGTTCACCGGCAATCGATTCGAGTACCGCGCACCGGGTTCCAACCAGTCGATCTCCGATCCGATGGTCGCGATCAACACCATCCTGGCCGACTCCCTCGACCACATCTCCGCCGAGCTGGAAAAGCTGCTCGCCGACGGCGCCGACCTCAACGACGCCGTGCAGAAGGTGCTGCAGGAGATCGTCAACGCCCACGGTGCCGTGATCTTCAACGGCAACGGCTACTCCGACGAGTGGCAGGAAGAGGCCGCCGCGCGCGGTCTGAAGAACCTCCGCACCACCGTCGACGCCGTCACCGAGTACACCGCACCCGAGGTCGTCGAGATCTTCGAGAAGTACGGGGTGCTGTCGGCTCGTGAACTCGAGGCCCGCGAGGACGTCATCTTCGAGTACTACGCGCTGACCCTGCTCGTCGAGGCCAAGGAGACCGCCGAGATCGCCAAGACCATGATCATGCCGGCCGCGATTCGCTACCAAGGTGAACTGGCCGGCACCGCGGCGTCGTTGAAGATGGCCGGGATCGAGGCTCCCACACCGCTTCTCGCCGAGCTCACCGAGTTGATCAGCAAGCTGCAGGCCGCCATCGCCACTCTCGACGAGGGTATCGCCGGTATGCACGGGGACAGCACCTACGAGGAGTCGAAGTACGCGCTCGAGACGCTGATACCGGCGACCGCCGCGGTGCGCGAGGTCGCGGACACGCTCGAGAGCATCGTCGCCGACGACCTCTGGCCGCTACCCACCTACAACGAGATGCTCACGATTCTCTGACATCTCGCGGGTGTCCCCGAGCTACCGCACCCGCAACGACAACGCCACGACGAGCCTGGTCGCGGGATCCTCGAGGTTCATCCCGGTGAGGGTCTCGATCCGGCGGATGCGGTAGCGCAACGTGTTCGGGTGGACGTGCAGGTCATCGGCAGCCGAACGGACGTCGCCGAAATGGTCGAGATAGGCGCGCAGGGAGACGGTGAAGTCGCTGCCGGTGCGGTCGTCGAGGTCGGCGAGGTCGGAGACCCGCGGGTCGACGAGGTCGGGGTTCTCGGCGAGGAGCGCGACGATCTCGCCGAGCAGGACCCCGGTGCGCGACCCGGCGACCGTGGTGACGTCGTCGATCAGTTCCCCTTCGACAACGGCCGCGTCGAGCACTCGGTCGATCTGGCTGCGCAGTTCGGGTACCGCGGCGAGTTCGTGCGGCCCGGCGACCACCGCTCGGATTCGGAGTCCGAACTGCCGCTGCGTCGCATCAACGGACACCCGCGCCCACTCGACCGCGGCGTCGTCCGTCACACCGGGCAGCACGACGTAGGCGCGGTCGCCGATGGTCGAGGTCACCGACAGGGGACTGAACGCGCTGGCGTGCAGCGTGAGCGCGGAGAGGCGAGTGGCGTTCTCCGCCAACCGGACCGGGGCGTCGTCGGCTGAACCGATCGTTGCGAATCCGACGAGGACCACCGCGACGGACGGGTCGACGCCGAGCTGGGCGGCGAGCGCGTCGACGTCGACGATGTCGCCGCGCACGCCGAGCAGCCGACGGACAAGTTCGTCGTGTTCGGTGCCCGCGGAACGACGACGGGCGATCACCCGGGCGGCCACCGCGGCCGCTCCGGTGAGCACCTCGTCGGTGTCGCCGGCGAACGATCCGGCTCCACGCTGCAACCACACGACCCCCAGGAACTCGGCCGTGCCCGGGGCCCGGATCGCGACCGCGCGGCGTTCCCGCAGGCCGAGATCGGTGCGGGCGTCAACCGCGATCACCCGCGCCGATGTGCGCAACGCATCCATCACACCCCACTGCCGGAGCCAGGCGAGCATCTCCGGCGGACCCTCGCGACCGAGGATCGACAGGCGCCGCAACTCGTCGGCCTCGTCGCCGGCCGTGCTGTAGGCCAGCACGTGCGACCGCTCGTCCTCGATGCTCACCAGTCCGCCGGTGCGCCGGGCCACCTCGGCCGCGAGTTCGAAGAGATCGCCCGTCGCGCCCGACTCCATCGACTCGCCGTCGTCCGGCGAACGCCGCGGGGTGTCGAGGACACGCGACACCAGGTTGTAGATGCGCTCCCACCGGGCGTGCGGGTCGATGGCGACGACCGCGATCCCCAGCCGGTCGGCGAGGTCGGTCAGCGTCGCCGACCACGTCTTGCTCATGACGGCGACGGGGCGATGGATTCCGAGACCCGCCAGCAGTTCGGTGGCGACTTCGTCGGGTAGACCCACCAGCAGGAACACATCGGCCGACCGTGCCGCGCGACCGAGGCCGAAGTGGACGTCGTCGATGTCGATCATCGCGAGGCTGCGCACCGGCACGTCGAGTCCCCGCGGCGCGGTGACCAGGGTCGCCACCGTCCGGTCCAAGGCCAGGATGAGACGCCCGAGCGCGACACCCGGCGATTTGTCCATACGGACAAGGCTACGGCTGTGCGGTTTGCCGATCGGCCATATCGCGCGAACCCCGTCCACCGGTGGACTGACGTCATGGACGCCATCACCACTCCCCCGCGCCCGGCCAACGAGCCGGTTCACACCTACGCCCCCGGATCGCCCGAGCGCGCCCGGATCGTCAACGAGCTCAACCGTCAGTCCAACGCCGGCCGGCGCGAACTGCCGCACATCATCGGCGGCCGCCTGCACCTCGGACACGGCGAACAGATCGACGTCGTGCAACCGCATGCCCACCACGAGGTGCTCGGCTTCCTCACCAACGCCACCCACGACGACGCCCGTGCCGCCGTCGACGCCGCGATGGACGCGAAGGACGACTGGGCGCACACCAGCTTCGACGACCGGGCCGCGGTGATCCTGCGTGCCGCCGAACTGCTGTCGGGGCCGTGGCGTGAACGGATCGCCGCCGCGACGATGCTCGGCCAGTCGAAGTCGGTGCAGCAGGCCGAGATCGACGCTCCCTGCGAGCTCGCCGACTTCTGGCGGTTCAACGTCGCCTTCGCGCGCGAGATCCTCGCCGAACAGCCGGTGTCGTCACCCGGTGTGTGGAATCGGCTCGATCATCGACCGCTCGACGGATTCGTCTACACGGTCACCCCGTTCAACTTCACCGCCATCGCCGCGAATCTGCCGACGGCGCCGATGCTGATGGGCAACACCGTGGTCTGGAAGCCCTCTCCCACACAGGCGTATTCGGCGCAGTACACGATGGCACTCCTCGAGGCGGCGGGCTTGCCTCCCGGGGTCATCAACCTCGTCCACGGCGATGGACGCGCCGTGTCGGATGTGGTTCTCGCCGATGAGAACCTGGCCGGAATCCACTTCACCGGCTCGACCAAGACCTTCCAGTACCTCTGGCGCGAGGTCGGCAACAACATCGACAAGTACCGCAACTATCCGCGGCTCGTCGGCGAGACCGGCGGCAAGGACTTCGTCGTCGCGCATTCCTCCGCCGAACCTCATGCTCTCCGAACGGCATTGATCCGCGGTGCGTTCGAGTACCAGGGCCAGAAATGCTCGGCCGCCTCCCGTGCCTACATCGCCCGGTCGGTGTGGGACAAGATGGGGAACGACTTCCTCAGCGAGACAGCCGAACTCACCTACGGTGACGTCCGCGACCTGTCGAACTTCGGCGGCGCTCTGATCGACCAGCGCGCGTTCGACAAGAACATCGCGGCGCTGCGGCGCGCCAAGTCGTCGCCGATGATGACCGTCGCCGTCGGCGGACAGGTCGACGACACGGTCGGATACTTCGTGCGCCCCACCGTGTTGCTGTCCGACGACCCGCGGGACGAGGTCTTCTCCACGGAGTACTTCGGCCCGATCCTGGCGGTGTACGTCTACGACGACGCCGACTACGAGACGGTTCTCGACCTGGTCGACACCACGGCGAAGTATGCGCTCACCGGCGCGGTCATGGCGACCGACGTCGCCGCGGTCGCCCTCGCGTCGGACCGGCTCCGCCACGCGGCCGGCAACTTCTACATCAACGACAAGCCGACCGGCGCCGTCGTCGGTCAGCAACCGTTCGGCGGTGGTCGGGCGTCGGGCACCAACGACAAGGCGGGGTCGAAGCAGAACCTGTTGCGCTGGACGTCGACCCGCACCATCAAGGAGACGTTCAACCCGGCGACGACGTCCCGGTATCCACACATGAGCACCGACTTCACGGGGGTCACCAGTTGAGCACGCTCTTCGACACCCTGCTGCGTCCGACGATCACCGCCGCGGCGCGCAGCGAACGGATCCACCAGGCCTCGCAGCGTTGGTCGATGACCGAGAAGGTCGTGCGCCGGTTCGTGCCCGGTGAAACGCTCGACGACGTCCTCGCCGCCATCCGATGTGAGCTCGACGACGGGCTGGCGGTGACCATCGACTTCCTCGGTGAGGACACCGTCGACGAGTCCCAAGCCGATGCCACCGTCGCCGCATATGTGTCTCTGCTGGAGGCGATGCCGGGCCCGGCTACGACGCCACCGGGTGCGCTGGAGGTGTCGCTGAAGCTGACAGCACTCGGTCAGCGGCTGCCCGAACACGGCGCCAAGATCGCCGAGGAGAACGCCCGAACCATCGCCGCGGCAGCACGTTCTGCCGGGGCACTGGTCACCATCGACGCCGAAGATCACACAACCATCGACGAGCGTCTGGCCATCGTGCGCTCGCTGAGACGGGACTTCCCCGACGTCGGGACCGTGCTGCAGGCGTATCTCCGACGCACCGAGGACGACTGCGCGGACTTCGCCCGGTCGGGCGCGCGAATCCGGTTGTGCAAGGGCGCCTACGCCGAACCACCGTCGGTCGCCTATCCCGACCGTCGCCAGGTCGACGAGGCGTACCTCCGCTGCCTGCGAATACTGATGAAGGGCAACGGCTATCCGATGGTCGCCAGCCACGACCCGACGATGATCGACGCGGCCTCGATCCTGGCGGCCGAATTCGACCGCGCCCCCGGCACCTGGGAACACCAGATGCTCTACGGCATCCGCACCGACGAGCAACGCCGGCTCGTCGAATCCGGAGCGCGTGTGCGCGTGTACATCCCGTACGGCACCGAGTGGTACGGCTACCTCGTTCGGCGCCTCGCCGAGAAGCCCGCCAACCTCGGGTTCTTCCTGCGGGCGTTGGTGGGGTGACTGTTTACAACGGCTGGGCCCGCTTCACCGGAACGGCGGATCGGGTGGCGTCGAGTTCGACGTCGGTGATGATCGTCGCGGGACCGACGTGCAGAGTCCCCGACGTCATCGGCTGGGCACGCAATCCGCCTCGACCGATGAGCGCTTTGCGGACGCCCTCACCGGCGACGGTGTCCATCCACGAACAGGGGTGCGCGGGACGTCCGCCACGGAAGCGGATGGGCCCGGAGCCGGTGTCGAGGTCGAACTCCCGGCCGCGCAGCGGATCGAGTTCGACGCCGCGGACCACGACGTTGCGCCGTGCGAGCACTGGGTCGGCCTCACCGGCGGCCGCCGCCCAGGCCTCGATCGCCAGGAAGGTCACCGCGGCCTCGGTGTGTGCCTTCACACCGAAGAAGCGGTCGCCGCGAATCCCCTTGTCGGCGACGATCTCCACCGAGTCGGGTGTGAGCGTCTCGACCTCGTCGGCGGGACCGTCCTTGGGTCGCCCGAAGTATGCGTGCTTCGGCGACACCACGAAGGTGAGGATCTCGCAGGGATACTCGAAGCCCATCAGTAGCCGGTGAACGAGTCGGTGTGGATGCGCCACGGACGCAACCTCGTTGCAGGGTCGAGGTGCCGAATCGTCGACGACGTGCGTTCGACGAATGCCGGTGGGCCCGAGACGTAATAGTGCGCACCTCCGACGTCCGGACCGACGAGCTCGGCCAGTCGGTCGTGATCGTCGACGCCGTCGGCGAGTTCGGGTGCGACGACCGTCGTCACGCGCGCCCCCTTCGACCCGGCGTCGTCGACCACGTCGCCGTAGACCGCCCGGCCCGGTTCGCGGAGTACGTGCACCACGGTCAGACCGGACAGATCGCCGGGCAGCGAACGCATCATCGAGACGAACGGCGTGATCCCGATACCCGACGCGAGGAGCACGACCCCGCCTTTGCCGGGGAACGCCCGCGGCAGGACGAAGTCGCCACCGATCTCGTCGACCCAGGCTCGCCGGGCGCGGCCGTCGATGAGGGCAGCCTTGAACGACGACGGCTCCCCCGCGACCGTGAAACCGAACTCGACCGGATCCTCCTGCGGCGCGGACACGAACGAGAAGACCCGTCGCGAACCGGTCCACACCGGAGCCGACCACCGCGGCACACTCACGCTCGACCACTGCCCCGCCCGGAACGACGGTGCGCCGCCGGCTGGCTCGCCGCGCAACGCATAGGTGCGGTCGGCCAGCGTCGACGTCTCGACGTCGAGCCGCACCCGGCGCGCGGTGCGCGTGGCCAGGCGGACTGCGAAGGCGTAGAGGCTGCCGACGAGCAGCGCGATCTCCGGCACGAACGCCAAGGTGTACGAGTCGGTCACCTCGATCGTGTACTGGCAGTGCATCAGCACCCCGACCAGGGTCGCGTAGATCAGCCGATGCGGCTGTCGTGCCGGGGATGTCAGCGGTTCGGGCAGCATGATGGCCGCGATGAACAGCATCGGGGACGACACGATCCACGTCGACAGATCCTGGCCGCCGCGAACCAGTTCGACCACACCGATCGTCACCAGCGACGCGACGACGAACACTGCCACGAGGAGCCATTCGCGGATCAGGGTGACCACGGCAGTACCGATGACGATCATCGGGATCAGCAGCGGTTCGGCCGCCACCCACCAGAACGGGAAGCTCAGTCCCTCCACGCCGGCGTAGGCCAACGCGTAACAGCCGACAACGCCGGCGACCGCCGGGTTCAGGATCAGCCGACGCCGCCATGCCAGAACATATTTCGACGCCGCCGCGATCACCGCCGCCGTTGCGACGGTCGCCATCGCGGTGTCCTCCGAACCACCCGGCACCACGAAGAACAGGATCAGTCCGGTGATGAGCCAGGAGTCGGAGTTCGGCGGCACCCGGAGAACGGCGGCGAACAGATAGGTGGCCGCGCCGCTCACCCCGACCGCCACGAACAGCCACATCGCGAGTTCGTCTGGTCCGTAACCGAAGTCGGCATCGACCGCGGACACCACGAAGGCCGCGACCGCGAGCAGGACCAGCCCGCACAACACCGCCCGGTACGGGGTCAGGTGTCGCCGCGCGGCGTCGAAGGGCGCGAGTAGTCGCGGGAGGACCGCGGTCGTCCCGGGCGAGACATCGGTCGTCACAGGAACAGCTCCAATCCGGGGACCGCGGTGTGTTCGACACTGCCGTTGCGTCGGATGGTCACGTGATGAAAGCCCTCCGCGTGATGGCCGAAGTCGCCGCGCAGGAATGCGGCCGGGGTGAAGAACAGCGCCGTCGCCAGCCCGTCGGCCTCCATCGCCGACGGCGCGATCACCCACGTGGCCAGCACTTCCCACGCAGGCGAGGCGGTGCGCGGGTCCACGATGTGGTGCCAGTCCGCCCACACCCGGCGGTTGCTGGCCGACGCGCAGACAGCCCCGCCGTCGAGCGCGACCACACCGATCGCCTTGGTCGGGTCCATCGGGTGTTCCAACGCGACCCGCAGCGGGCGGGTGCGGGGTGAGACGACCATGTCGCCCCCGGCGTCGACGACGAAGTCGTCGGTGGCCCGCGCGACGATCTCCGCCACCCGGTCGGCAGCGAAACCCTTGCCCGCCGCGCCGACATCGAGCAGCGCCGGTCGGCGCAGTTCCAGCGCGGCGTCGTGTCCGGCGATCACCTCGTCCCACGCCGGCACTGCGGACACCCGAGCGGCGGGCCGCAGCGTGTAGTCCGGGTCGTACCCGGCGTCGGCAAGCGTCTGTCCGACCAGTGGCGTGACGGCACCGCGGGTCAGCCGATACAACCTGCGATACCAGTCGACGAGCGGCTGATCCGACTCCGCGATCGGGTAGCTCCCGGCCGTCCGCGACATCTCGGCGACCGTCGAGTCATCGCGAAATCTGGACCACGCCACGTCGATCCGGTCGATCTCGACGCGCACCTCGTCGACGACGGCGCCAGGCAGCGGTGTCGGTGTCGTGACCGTCCACCGGGTGCCGATCGCGTCGAACACCCAGTCATGGACGGCTGCAGGAGAATTCACGTCGGGAGAGCTCACGCCGGTCGGACTCAGTTGATGGCTTCCTGTTTGATCTTCTCGATCGCCTCGTTGAAACCGCCCGAGGTCAGCGACGAACCGGAGACCTTGTCGACGTCGATGTCGTTGATGTTCTTGCCCACGACGACATCCGAGATCCCGCCGGCGAACTTGCCCTGATACTCCACCGAGGGGCCCTTGGTCTGACTCGTGTCGACCGACACCGCGGTGATGACGTCGTTCGACAGCGTGACAGTGACGCCGACCTTCTGCGGTCCGCCCGGCGAGATGTATCCGCCTTCCGCGGTGTAGTCGCCGTCCTTGTACTGCTCGCCCGTGGCGCCGTCGGTGGCCGTCGAGGTGGAGGTCTCGGCAGCGGTCGTGCCGGCGGAGCCGGAGTCGTCGGAGGAACAGGCGCCGGCGACGAGGCCGACGGCGGCCATCGCCGCGACGACGCCTCCGGTGCGCATCAGAACCGACGAACGGCTCGAACCGGACAGCTCAGGATCAGACGTGGCAACGCTCGAAGTGGGGGTCACCGGCCCATTGTCCCTGATCGCCCGAAGGCCCGCCCCTCTGGTGCGGGGAACTCGTGCCGGTCAGCGACCGGCCGCGGCGACGCGCGCCTGGATGGCGTCGACGAAGACGGTCCGGATGTCGGCGGCGTTCTCGGCGATGTAGGTGGTGCCGCCGGTGGCCTCGGCGATCTGCTTGAGCGCGTCGGAGTCCGCGTCGTCGGAGATGCCGATCGTCAGGACCAGGACGGGTCGAGCCGGGTCCTCGAGGCGCTTCAGCTCGGCGAGCAGTTCGTCGAGGGAGATGCTGTTCGGGTCCTCGTTCTGCCCGTCGGTCATGATGATGACGCTGTTGGAGTAGTTCGGGTCGTAGGTGTCCTGGACCTTCTTGAACGCCGCGAGCGTTGTGTCGTAGAGGCCGGTGCCGCCGCCGAGATCCGACAACCCCTCCTCGACCGCCCTGCCGAGCGCCTCCCGGTGCGTGCCGCTGCCCGAACGCGCGTCGAGTCGTCGGATGGGGGCCATCTCGACCCAGTCCTGGCCGTCGCCGCCCTTGTCGACGCTGAACGCCCAGCCGCCGATCATCGTGTTGTTGGGGAACAGCTTCAGGCCGGTCGTCGACGCGTCGATCAGCAGACCGGCCCGGGTGGTGCCGCCGGCCGGGGTCGCCATCGATCCCGAGGTGTCCTGGACGACGAGGCTGCGAATCGGCACGCCGAGCACCTGCCACTGTCGCAGGGCCTTGTCGACCGACGTGGGATCACGCAGCTCGAGCTTCTTCAGCGGCTCGCCGACCCCGTTGCCGTCGGCGTCGCGATAACCCGCGTCGGTCAGCGCCTTACGGCCCACGTCGGAGTTCAGTGCCGCCACGAGCGCGGCACCGGCCTCGTCGGCGACCTGCTGACGTGCGGCAGAAGCAGTGTTCACGAGCGGGTAGTCGAGCATGACGGTGCCCGCGGCCGGGATGGAGGACTTGAGCTTGGACCCCTGGTGGGTGCGCATGAAGAGCTCGTACTGCTGCTCGGTCGTCACCACCGGCACACCCGCAGTGTTCGCCAGGTTGAGTCGGGTGCCTTCGTTGTCGTTGGTCAGACGCGCGTTGTTCTGCTGGATCGCGAGGACCGTCATGGCCTCGGTGAACTTCTCCTCCGGCAGTTCGCCGGCGTCGACCGCCGCGAGCGCACCGATGATCGGGGCATCACCGGTGCTGGTGTCGACGGGGCTACCGGTCCTGAGGTCGGGCAGCTTCATGACCTCGACCCAGGTGTCCAGCCCGGGGACGTTCTCGCCGGCGACGACGGTCGGGGTCGAGGCGATGGACGGTGCCACCAGATCCAGGTCGCGACGGACCTGCGTCGTGACACGGCGTGCCTGGACCTGCGAGTCGGCAACCCACAGGTCGGGGGCCGCGGCGCCCTGCGTCAGCAGACCGGGCACGTCGGCGCCGGCGGCGGTCTGGACGTCGTAGTCGTAGCAGGAGTCCGCGGAGGCCTGTCGTGCCACCTCGCGGAGGGGTCCGGTCATCGCGGCGTCGGAGGCGACGGCCACCCGGGTGCGGTCACCGCAGCCGCCGGAACCGGCCTGCCAGATGATCACGCCGGTGACCAGGGCAACGACCGCGATCAGGGCGATGATCGCCCACAGCCAACCGCCGCGGCGACCGCTACCGGCCTCGCGGTGTTCGAATCCGAAGTCGTCGTCGGATCGGCTCGCGCCGCTCGCGGGTCCCCCGTTGCTCGCCGCGCGGGTCCATTCGTTTCCGCCGCGATCGGCATCTGAGCTGTGACGCCCCATAGTTTTCCCGTTCCCCTCTTGCGGCGGTGTTCGCACACCGCCTGACGCATCGCTGTCACCCGCAGCCGCGCCGGCGCGGCGGCGAATGTGCCCCGCGCGACGTCACGCTCGGGTCAGCCGAAGACCTCTCGGAATTGCTGCAGCGACTTTCGCAGATCCCCCGAAACCGCCAGGGCCGCGGTCTTACCCACGGGCCCGATCAGCGGCAATCCACCCCAGATCAACAGTGAAGGTTACTTCCGATCCGCTCGAAGTGGGAACGATGCCCAGATCGAGCTTGGCCTTCACGCCGCCTTTACCGCTTCCCTTGAGACGTACGTGCGACACCGGGTCGAACTTCTCGACAACCCAGTCGAAGCGGATCCGGGTGCCCTTCACCACGACGATCGAGGCGATCTTCGTACCCTTGGTCAGGTCCCCGGAGGCCGGGATCGGGCTGCGCCAGGAGTCGTGGATCAGCAGCCACTCGTCGTACCGGGACAGGTCCGACGCGGCTGCCCAGGTATCTTCCGGAGACAGTTCAACCTCGATGGAGTCACTCGTCTTCGCCATGGTCCCAGAGCCTAGTGTCCGCATCTCCGACTCGCCCGCGCCGGTCGCCGAACAGGCCCGGGCGCTGCTCGGCACGCACCTGACCGGTCACGGCGTGACGATCCAGGTCACCGAGGTGGAGGCCTATGCCGGCCCCGATGATCCGGCCTCGCATGCGTACACGCGGACGGCGCGGTCGGAGATCATGTACGGCCCGCCGGGCCGGTTGTACGTCTATCGCATCCACGGCCACCACTGCGCCAACATCGTGGTGCACGGGCCAGGTCCCGCAGCGGCGGTCCTGCTCCGGGCGGGCGAGGTGATCGACGGGGTCGAGCTGGCACGTGCCCGACGCGGAGAGGCGCGCTCGACGCCGGTGTCCGACGACCGGCTCGCCAGCGGACCCGGAAACCTGTGCCGCGCACTCGGCATCACGATGGCCGATCTCGGCACCGATCTGGCAGATCCGGACATGCCTGTGACTCTGGACACATCGGGGCGCGGACCGCTTCCGGACCTGCCGGTGGCCGCCGGACCGCGCGTCGGCGTTCGCCGCGCGGCCGACCTGGCGTGGCGGTTCTTCTTCGACGGCCACCCGACCGTGTCCGGGTATCGGCGACACCCCCGCGCGGGAGCCTGACCTGCGACCTATTGCGGGTTCTGCGGGTTCCGGGGTTGCGGACTCTGCTGGCCCGGCAACGGCTCCCCGGGGTTGGTGGGCGGGGTCTGTCCCTGAGTGCCCTGTCCCGGGGCGCCGACGGCCTTTCGCAGGGCGTCCTGCGCCTTGTCGACCTGACCCGAGTACTTGTTCTTGGTGGCCTTGTCGATGGCGTCCCCACCCTTTTCGATCAGGTTCGGGTTCTTCTGCAGCGTGGCCCTGGCCTTGTTGACGAGTCCCTTGAGATCCATGACGTCTCCTGTGTGTCGACGAGCCGGACTTCTTCCGGCCACTCGCCGCAGAGTTTAGTCGCCGGCACGGCGTCGTCACACGGCCGACGCCTCGACCTCCGCCGAGTGTTCCGCGGGCGAACCGTGACGTGCGATCCACCGCGGCACCACCCGCGAAACGGCCTCCACACACACGATTCCGACCACCGCGGAGATGAGAGCGACCGAGTTCATCGTCCAGTTCGACGAGTCGAGGTGGAAGAGGTCCTGGGTGAACGGCCACGCGAAGATCAGCACGTAGGCACCGGCGGAGACGGCGAGCAGGAGAACCTTCCACCAGTTGTACGGCCGGGCCACCACCGCGAGCACGTAGACCGCGATCGCGATGAGCGTCATGAGGGAGGCGGTGGCGGCCTGCGTCTGCGCCGGCGACAGGTCGACGGCGTCGCCGCCGACCTCGACACCCGGCCCGCCCGGGTTGACGATCACGTAGGTGACGAAGGTGCACAGGCCGACGATGATGCCGTTGGGGACGGCCTGCAGCAGCACGCGACGCACGAAGCCGCGTCGGGCGCGCTCGTTGTTGGGCGCCAGCGACAGGACGAAGGCGGGGATGCCGATGGTGAACCACGCCGAGATGGTCACGTGGATCGGCTGGAACGGATAGCTCAGCGGATCGGAGTCGAACAGCTTGCCCAGCACGCCGCCGACGCCGACGAACAGCGCCAGCAGCACCGCGTAGACCGTTTTGGTGAGGAACAGGTTGGAGACGCGTTCGATGTTCCCGATGACGCGACGACCCTCGCCCACCACGTACGGGAGAGTGGCGAACTTGTTGTCCAGCAACACGATCTGGGCCACCGACCGGGCAGCCGAACTACCCGACCCCATCGCGACACCGATGTCGGCGTCCTTGAGGGCGAGTACGTCGTTGACGCCGTCGCCGGTCATCGCGACGGTGTTGTCCCGCGACTGCAACGCCTTGACCATGGCGCGTTTCTGGTCGGGACGGACGCGACCGAAGGTGACGCCGTGTTCGACGACGTCGGCCAGTTCGTTCTCCCCCTCGGGCAGCTTGCGCGCGTCGACGGAGGTGTCGGCCGAGCCGAGGCCGAGCGATTCGGCGACCGCACCGACCGAGCGCGCGTTGTCGCCGGAGATCACCTTGACCGCGACGTGCTGCTGTTCGAAGTAGTCGATGGTGCCGCGGGCGTCGGGTCGGACCCGCTGTTCGAGCACGACGAGCCCGACGGGGGTCACGGTGCCGGGGGCGACCGCGCCGCCGGTGGGTTCGGTGTCGACGGGGACGTCGGTGCGCGCGAGCAGCAGCACGCGCAGTCCGGTGGCGCCGATGTCGGAGGCCAGCTGCGCGGTCTCCCCCGCGGGGTCGAGCAGCACGTCGGGTGCGCCGATCAGCCAGCTGCCCACGTCGGTGCCGGACTCGTCGGCGAACGACATCCCGCTCCACTTGGTCGCCGAGGTGAACGGCTTGATCGCGGACACCGACCACGACGGCGGGGTCGGGTACGCCTCGGCGACGGCGATCATGCTGGCGTTGGGACGCGGATCGTGGGCGGCCAGCGCGGCGAGCACCTCACCGGCGGTTTCCGGCGAGACGTCACCGACGACGCGCAGCTCGGACAGGCGCATGCCGTTCTCGGTGAGGGTCCCGGTCTTGTCGGCGCACACGACGTTGACGCGGGCCAGGCCCTCGATCGCGGGGAGTTCGTTGACCAGACACTGCCGCTGACCGAGACGCACGACGCCGACCGCGAAGGCGATCGAGGTC
The DNA here is from genome assembly GCF_038024875.1 of Gordonia rubripertincta. Lineage (NCBI taxonomy): Bacteria > Bacillati > Actinomycetota > Actinomycetes > Mycobacteriales > Gordoniaceae > Gordonia > Gordonia rubripertincta. The sequence continues at coordinate 2,627,035 of NZ_CP136136.1, read as the reverse complement.
ATCAGAACCAGGCCCTCGGGCACCATCGGCACCAGCGCGGCGACCATGCCGAGCAGCGCCTGCTTGAGCCCGTTCTCGCTGATGAACAGCTGGTTGACGATGGTCAGGATGCCGGCGGGGATCAGCAGCCAGGTGATCACGCGCAGGATCTGGTCGATACCCGAGCGGAGTTCGGAGGAGACGAGGGTGAACTTCGACGCCTCGGCGGCGAGTTGCGCGGCGTACGCGTCGGCCCCGACCTTGGTCGCCCGGTAGGCGCCGCCACCGGCGACCACGAAGCTGCCGGACATCACGTGGGCGCCCGGGTCCTTGTCGATCGGGTCGGCCTCACCGGTCAGCAGCGACTCGTCGACGTCGAGGGCGATGGCCTCGATGATCTCGCCGTCGACGACGATCTGGTCACCGGCGCCGATCTCGATGACGTCGTCGAGCACGACCTCGTCGGGCGGGACCTCGGTCACCACGCCGTCGCGGCGTACCCGGGGCCGGGTCTGTCCGACGATGGCGAGTTTGTCGAGGGTGCGCTTGGCCCGGACCTCCTGGACGATGCCGATCGTCGAGTTGGCGATGATCAACAGGCCGAACAGTCCGTTGATGAGCGACCCGGTGAACGCGACGATGGCGAACAGCACGCCGAGAATCGCGTTGATGCGCGTGAAGACGTTGGCGCGCACGATGTCCGCGACGGAACGCCCGGAGCGGTCGGGCATCGAGTTGACCTTGCCGTCGGCGACCCGCTGGGCCACCTCCGCCGCGGTCAGACCGGGCTCGATCGTCTCCGCCGTGGTGCTCACGCCGAAACCTCCCACCAACTCGAATGCGCCACACCGGTTCCGGTGCGGTGTTCGAGGTCGATCGAACCACCGGGCTGGGGGACGAGCACAGTCGGGTCGCCGTGGTGTGCGGCGGCGCGCAGCCGCGCGATCGGCTCACCCCAGGGGTGGCGGGCGAGATTGAAGGTCCCCCAGTGGATCGGGATCATCACCGAATCGGCACCCGAACCCGGCGACACCATCCGGTGCACCGACAGCGCCTCCTCCGGGTCGACGTGGATGTCGGGCCACAGCACGTCATAGGCGCCGACCGCGATGAGCGTGAGGTCGAAGGGACCGAGCCGTGCCCCGACGTCGGAGAACCGTTCGGTGAAACCGGTGTCGCCGGAGAAGAAGACACGGTGGGTGTGCCCGGCGATCGCCCAGCTCCCCCACTGCGTGAGGTTGCGGGCCAACCAGCGTCCGGAGAAGTGTCGGGCCGGACCGCAGGTGAACCGCAGTTCGCCGCCGCGGGTGCCGACGACGATCTCGTCCCACCAATCCGCCTGCCGGATGCGGTCTTCGGCGATCCCCCATGACACCAGGTGCGCGGCGACGCCGATGGTCGTGACGAACACCGCGTCCGGTTGGGTCGCCGCGATCGTGGTGACGGTGTCCATGTCGAGGTGGTCGTAGTGGTCGTGGCTGATCACCACGACGTCGATCGGGGGCAACCCGCGCGCGGACAGCGGCGCCGCGTGCATGCGCCCCGGACCGACGAGCTGGCTCGGCGAGCACCGGCGGCTCAGGACGGGGTCGGTGATGATCCGCGCACCGTCTATGTCGACGATCGCGGTGGCGTGGCCGAGCCAGGTGACCCCGAGCGGTAAGGGGTCTTCGAAGGTCGGGACGGTGAGCATCACCGGCCGGCGCGGACGTCCGGGGCGGCGCGCCATGTCGGCGAGGACCTGCAGATCCGCGGCGCCGGCCGCCTGGGGAGGTTCGGGATTGTCGAAGACCCCGTCGTGCAGGTGCGGGGAGGTGCGCACGTGCGGCACGATCTCGTCGCGAGTCGCGCCGAGTGCGCGGGCCGGGCCGAGACCACCGGCGGCGAGGCGTTCGGCCACCGCGTCGGCCATCATCACGCCTGCCGACGTCACCCGCCCGAGGACCCGCGACGTCGCGTCGGAGCCGGTTCTTCCGGAGTTCGAGGTCACCTGCACACAGTAATCCGATCGGGTGATGTTCGACGGGAAGCGAGACGGGGCCGGTCCGGGGCTCACACGGCGCACGAGCATCTGTGAGGATCGACAAACATCCGGACGTTTCAGGCGGTGAACCGCGCAAACGCGATCATCGGCACTGATAAGCTGCGGCGAACATTGTCCACCGCACATGCGAAGTCGCATGCTGGCCAAGGGGTTGACCGTCGTGCCACGGATGTCCGTCGAGCAGCGTCGAAGCGCTCTCATCGAATCGGCCTATCGGGTGATCGCCGATCACGGTGTCGAGGGTGCCACCACCCGCCGGATCTGTGCTCACGCCGGAATGCCGCTGGCGAGTTTTCACTACGCCTTCGAGAGCCGGACTGCGCTCCTGTGCGCGGTGATGGAGCAGGCCGTCCCCGTGGACATCGAGCGCGTGCTGCACATGGTGCTCCCGGCAGCCGAGTACGGGGACACCGAAGCCGAGGCCTTCACCCTCGACGTGCTCCGGGACAACATGGAACGGCAGTTCCACAGGTTCCACGACCTGCTCAAGGCCGACCCGGGCCGAATGCAGGCAGGAATCGCGCTGGGCATGTACGCGCACAATCACCCGGAGCTGCAGCAGGTCGGTCATGCCATGTACGACGAGCTGTACCGGATCGCCACCGCCGGGTTGCAGATCGTCGCCGACCACGCCCCGGTGTCCTTCACCCGCCCCGTCGAAGAACTCGGCCCGTTCGTCATCGCCGCCACCAACGCGATCACGCTGACCCATCTGAGCACCGGTGACGACAAGGTGATCAACTCGATCATCACGGCGGTCGCCGACCAGCTCATCACCTATGTCAGGCTCGACTGAACGTCCTGCCCGTGGACCGTCCGTCGACGGGTTCGACGACGGTCTGTGGGTGACCGACCCCGAGCAGTACTGGGCGTCGATCGATCACGCGGTCACCGGGGCGGGACTCGACGCGCCGGTCCTGGCACTCGATCGGGCGGCGCTCGAGCACAATGCCGCGGACCTGCTACGACGCTCCGCGGGTGTCCCGATCCGGATCGCGAGCAAATCCCTCCGGGTGCGGTCGGTGATCACCGACCTCGCCGGTCGCCGCGGCTTCCACGGCGTGCTCGCCTACGACCTCGCCGAAGCCCACTGGCTGGCGACGACGTCGGACATCGACGACATCCTCATCGGTTACCCGAGTGTGCGTCGAGAGGCGCTCGCGGCCTTCGTGGACGACGAGGTGGCCACGAGCCGCGTGAGCCTGCTCGTCGACTCGGTCGAACAGCTCGACCTCATCGACGCCGTCGCCCCACCGACGTCCCGACGACCGGTTCGCGTGACCATCGACCTCGACGCCTCGTACCGTCTCCTCGGCGGTCGCGTACACATCGGGGTCCGGCGTTCGCCGGTGCATTCCCGCCGCGACGTACTCGAACTCGCCCGGACGATCGTCGCGCGGAACGGTTTCGACCTGGTCGGGGTGATGTCGTACGAGGCGCAGGTCGCCGGCGTCGCCGACGCGGTACCCGGGAAGGCAGTCGTCAACCGGGCGATCGGGATCATGCAGCGCCGGTCGATGGCGGAGCTGCGTCGCCGGCGCGGGAAGATCATCGGCGAGCTGCGGCAGATCGCCGACCTGGAGTTCGTGAACGGCGGCGGCACCGGGTCGCTGGAGGAGACGGCGCGCGACCGGTCCGTCACCGACATCGCCGCGGGCAGCGGCCTTTTCGGCGGCCACCTGTTCGACGGCTACGCCCGGTTCCGGCCGGCGCCCGCACTGTCGTTCGGACTCGACGTCGTCCGGCGTCCCGCCCACGGCATCGTCACCTGCGCCGGCGGCGGCTGGATCGCCTCCGGACCGCCGGCACCCGATCGTCTCCCGAAACCGGTGTGGCCGAGCGGACTCGAGTTCGTGGGCACCGAGGCCGCCGGCGAGGTGCAGACCCCGCTCCGCGGGAAGGCAGCGCCGGGCATCGCGATCGGCGATCGAGTATGGTTCCGGCACACCAAATCCGGCGAGGTCTGCGAACGAGCCCGGCACGTCGCGATCATCGACCGCGACGACGCTGGTCTCGCGGTGGTCAGTGAGGTCGTGCCGACCTACCGAGGCGAAGGGAAATGCTTTCTGTGAGCGGGACGTCGACTGCCGCCGGGCACAGCTGGCACAACTGGGGTGGCACCGCGTCGTGCACACCGAGCCGCGTGCTGCGTCCGACGAGTGTGGGCGCGATCGCCGACATCGTCCGGGAGACGGCCGAGCGGGGCGGCACGATCAAGACCGTCGGTGCGGGACACAGCTTCTCCCCCATCGCCGTCGCCGACGACGTCCAGCTCGAACTGTCCGGCCTGCGCGGCCTGGCCGGCGCCGACGGACGCCGGGTCACGCTGCACGCGGGGACCCACCTGCACGAGATCCCAGCACTGCTGGCGCCGCGGGGTCTCGCGATGGCCAACCTCGGCGACGTCGACCGGCAGACCATCGCGGGCGCGACCTCCACCGGAACCCACGGCACCGGACTGGCGTTCGGCGGCATCAGCACGCAGATCGCGGCCGTCACACTCGTGAACGGCAGGGGCGAGATCGTCACGATCGGCCCCGACGACCCCGAACTACAGGCCGCCGCACTGGGTCTCGGCGCGCTCGGGGTGCTCGTCGAGATCACACTCGACTGCGTCGACAACTTCCGGCTGCACGCCGTCGAGGGTCCGGCCACCGCCGACGATGCGATCGCCGGCTTCCTCGACCGTGTCGCCTCGTCCGACCACCACGAGTTCTACATCTTCCCGCACACCAATTGCGCGCTCGTGAAGACCAACACGCGGCTCGGAACGGATGCACCGATCACCGGGCCCTCCCGGTTCCGCCGATACGTCGACGACGAACTGTTGAGCAACAAGGTCTTCCGGGTGCTGTGCGAGGTCGGCGTCCGCGCACCCCGACTCGTTCCCGCCATCAACGCGGTGGCCGGCCGCAGCCTGTCGTCCCGCGAACTCACCGACACGTCGACCAAGATCTTCGTCTCCGACCGTGATGTGCGCTTCCGCGAGATGGAGTACGCGATCCCCCTCGAGGACGTCCCGGCGGCGCTGCGCGAGATCCGCGCGTTGCTGGACCGCCGCGAGTACCGCGTCAGCTTCCCGATCGAGGTACGAGCCGCCGCGGCCGACGACCTGATGCTCTCCACCGCCACCGGCCGCCGGAGCGGTTACATCGCCGTCCACCGCTACCACCGGGACGACCCGGCCGACTCCGCCGCGTACTTCGCCGCCGTCGAATCGATTCTCACCGGCTTCGGCGGACGCCCCCACTGGGGCAAGATGCACACCCGCGACGCCGAGTACCTGCGCAGCGTCTACCCGCGCTTCGACGAGTTCCGTGCGGTGCGCGACCGGTTCGACCCGTCGCGCGTGTTCGCGAACGACTACCTGCGGCGGGTGCTGGGCGACTAGCAGGCACCCCCGCACAGCTGTCGACGCCTCCACCGGCCCGTCTGGCCCGGCCGGGCGCCATCTGGTCAACTGGAATGCATGCGCGACATCCTGCCCGACCTGCTCGCCGTCCTCGACGGAGCCGACGCGCGTCCCGTGGCGCTGTGTCGGGTCATCTCGACGTCGGGGTCGGCACCGCGCGAGGTCGGGGCGTCGATGGTCGTCACGCACGACGACACCGTCATCGGCTCGGTCTCCGGCGGGTGCGTCGAATCAGCCCTGGTCCACACCGCGCAGCAGGTGCTCGAGGACGGGCTGGCGGTCGTCGAGCAGTTCGGCATCGAGGACCCTCGTGATCCCGCGCCCGGCCTCACCTGCGGTGGCCAGATCGACGTCGTCGTCGAACGGATCGAACCGACGCCGGAACGGCTGGCCCAGCTGCGACGCCTCGCCGACGCACTCGCGGCCGATGAACCGATCTCGGTCGCCACGACGCTGAACGCCCACCCGGACTGGTATGTCGCCACCGAGACCTCCCGTCCGCAGTGGCGGCGCCTCGACCACGACGTCGCCGACATGCTCGACACCGGTCGCACGGGCGTCATCGGCGTCGACGACTGCGAGGCCACCGATCCCACTGCGCCGACCGAGGACCGGCCACGCACCTTCGTGCAGACCTTCGCCCCGCCGGCACGTCTGATCCTGGTGGGCGCCAACGACTTCGTGCGCGCTCTCAGTTCACTGGGTTCGACGCTCGGGATGCGCGTCACCGTCGTCGACGCGCGACCCGTGTTCGCGACGCCGGAGCGCTTCCCCGACGCCGACGAGGTGATCGTCGGCTGGCCCGATCGCTATCTCGCCGAACAGATCCGGGACCGGCAGATCCGCTCGACCACAGCGCTGTGCGTGATGACCCACGACACCAAGTTCGACGTGCCGACGCTCCGCACCGCCCTGCAATCTCCGACCTTCGGATTCATCGGCGCGCTGGGTTCACGCCGGACCGCGGCGGACCGCGATCTTCGTCTCCGCGCGGAGGGCGTCGACGAGTCCCAGCTGTCGCGTCTGCGTTCGCCGCTGGGACTCGATCTCGGCGGTCACACCCCGGCCGAGGTGGCCGTTGCGATCGCGGCGCAGCTCATCGCGGAACGTCATGGCGCACAGGCCGGCCCGCTACACCAGGGCACCGGGCCGATCCACCGGCGCTGAACCGTTCGGGCGCGGGTTCAGCGCCCGGCGAACTTCGGCGGCCGCTTCTCGGTGCGCGCGGCACGACCCTCGGCCATGTCGTCGCTCTGCCAGGCGCGCATCATCGCGGCGACCCGGTCCTCGGGTGCGGTGTCGCGGGCGCCGTCGCCGTTGAGGACCAGCTTGTAGTGCTGCAGGGTGAGTGGCGCGAGGTCGGCGATGGTGGCCGCCCAGTGCTGGGCGTCGGCGAGATCGCCGATGCGGTTGGCGAAACCGAGAGTGTGGGCACGGTCGGCGTTCAGCGGGTCGCAGCCGATGAGCATGCCGCGCGCCTGCCCGGCACCGACCAGCGAGACGAGCCGACGAATGGTCCATTCATCCACGGCGACACCGAGTTTGGCGGCCGGAATGGCGGCGATCGCATCGGGTGCCATCACGCGGAGGTCGGCGGCCATGGCCAGCTGGAGTCCACCGCCGATCGCGGAACCGTTGAGCGCCGCGATGACGGGGACCGGCGTCGACTCGATGCGGTGCAGCGTCGACACCAGCTTGTCGAGGAAGCCCGGGTCGTAGACCGGCCCGGACAGGTCGGCACCCGCGCTGAACACCGGACCGCGTCCGGTCACCACGATGGCCCGCGCACCGGCCTCGGTCGCGGCATCGAAGGCGTCGGCCAGCCCGCCCAGCATCTCCTCGTTGAGAGCGTTGCGCTTGTCGACCCGATCGAGCTCGATGGTGACAACGGCGCCGTCGGTGGTGGAGTGGATCATGGGGGCCAAGCCTACCGATGACACTGTCGAGCCGAGTCGTGACAGGGTGGTGAGGTGCCGAACACCACGCCGAGCAGCACCGCACCGAGCCGCGACCTCCAGAACGACGCGCCCGGCTCGGACACGGTCGACGTCGACGCCCACTCGGACGTCCTGATCATCGGCGGTGGGCAGGCGGCACTGTCATCGGCCTACTTCCTGCACCGCTTCGGCCTCGGTGACCGCTACCAGATGCTCGACCATGCGCCCGGTCCCGGCGGCGCCTGGCAGTTCCGCTGGCCGACGCTGACCCTCGCCACCGCCAACCGGGTGCACGACCTGCCCGGGTGGGGCATCGTCGAAGCGCTCGGCCTCGACTGCGATCAGCTGCCCGCCGCCACCGCGGTCCCCGAGTACTTCGGGCGCTACGAGGAGAAGTTCGGCCTGAATGTCCGTCGGCCGGTGCACGTTCGGTCGGTCCGACGGAACGGCGAGGGGTTCCGCGTCGAGCTGGCCGATGGCCGCAGCCTGACCACGAATGTCATCATCAACGCCACCGGCACGTGGGACCGGCCGTTCATCCCGCACCTCCCTGGCGCCGCCGACTTCCGAGGGCGCCAACTGCATACCCACGATTACCGGTCACCGGCGGAGTTCGCCGGTAAGCGAGTCCTCGTCGTGGGCGCCGGGATCTCGGCGATCCAGCTGCTCATCGAGATCGCCCGCGAGGCGCCCGACGTCGAGACGTTCTGGTGCTCACGACGCGAACCCGTCTTCAACACCGAACCGTTCACGCCCGAGCAGGGACGAGAGGCCGTCGCACGCGTCGAGCGCCGTGTCCGCGCGGGACTGCCCCCGACGTCCGTTGTCTCGGTGACCGGCCTCGCCCTGACACCCGCGATCGCCGCCGCCCAACGTGACGGCATCCTGTCGTGGCGCCCGATGTTCACCCGCATCACCGAGACCGGCGTCTGCTGGGACTGCGGCCCCGCGGGCGGCGACCACCTCGACTTGGACGTCATCTTCTGGAACACCGGCTTTCGCAGTTCCCTCGACCATCTGGCGCCGCTTCGGCTGCGCGCGCCGGGCGGCGGGATCACGATGACCGGCCGTCTCGCAACGGTCGTCGAGGCCGATCCGCGGATCCAGCTGATCGGATACGGCCCGTCGGCGTCGACGATCGGAGCCAACCGAGCCGGCCGCGAGGCCGCGAGAGTGGCCGCTGACCTGCTCGGGGTCGCGTCCCACTGACTCGCCACCACCTCGACGACGTGGACGTCGGCTTAACCAGGGATTGACAGATTGTTGTGTTTTCCCAACACTTGGTGTGGTGAGTCCAATACGCCGTGGGGAAAAGCTTCCCATCTACAACCGCATCGGCGTCCTGCGTGCGGAACGGCAGATGTCGCGGGCCGAGCTCGCGACACTCGTCGGCATCAACGTGCAGTCCGTCGGTGCTCTCGAACGGGGCGACAACTACCCCAGCCTCGACCTGGCGTTCCGCATCTGCGATGTCTTCGACCTTCCTGTCGAAGCCGTGTTCAGCCGAACCCCGTTCGGTGCCATGTCGGCCGAGCTCTACCGGCGCGATACGCGTCCGACCTCGGCCAACTCACCCACCAACGACACCGGAGGTGATCGATGAACGACCCGAACTCGGCGTTCCCCGAGGCGGCGAAACCCGAGATCTGGCGCCGTTACGAGAACTGGCGGGGGCGTCGGCACGAGGAGTTCAACGCCAAACACGCCCACCGCCTGACCACCTGGCGGAACCAGCGCGCCTACCGGCGGCTGGTGATCGCGCTGCTGTGCGCATTGGTCTTCATCGTCGCCAGCTCCTACCTGGCCTTCCGCTCGACGGGGTGGTTCCTGCTGCCGTTCGGCATCGGCCTGGTGTCGGTCATCACCATCCAGACCGCACTGCGGATCGTGACCGGTTCCATCGCCGACGCGCCGGTGTCCGCACTCGACGAGATCCAGCTGGCCCAACGCAATTCGGCGCGGTCCTTCGGCTTCTTCGTGCTCTACGCGGTGATGTTCATCCCGTACTTCGTCCTCGTCGGTATCAGCATGCGCGACGAGGTCCCCGGCCAATGGGTTTACGGAAGCGCCATCCTCCTGATCTCCCTGGTCCTCACCGCGATCTGCGTGCCCAACATGCTGATCGCCTGGTGGATGGCCGATCCCGACCCGGAAGACCTGGTCGAACCCCGACAGACACCCTCCGACACCGCCATCGGCGGAAAGGAAATCGACTCATGAACGCACCACTCATCGTCGACGGCCTGCACAAGCGCTACGGGGACCTGGTCGCACTGCGCGACATGACCTTTCACGTCGAACCCGGCGAGATCTTCGGTTTCGTGGGCAGCAACGGCGCCGGCAAGTCGACCACCATGCGCATCATCCTGGGAGTCCTCTCCGCCGACGCCGGCGAGGTCCGCCTCGGCGATCGTCCCATCGATCTCGACCTCCGTCGTCACATCGGTTACATGCCCGAAGAACGCGGCCTGTACCCGAAGATGAAGGTCGGCGAGCAACTCACCTTCCTCGCGAAACTCCACGGCATGAACACTGCCGAGGCCGAGGAGTCGGTACGACGCTGGACCGATCGCCTCGGCGTCGGCACCCGTTACGACGACAACGTGGCCGACCTCAGCCTCGGCAACCAGCAGCGCGTCCAGCTCGCCGCCGCTCTCGTCCATGACCCCGACGTCCTGGTGCTCGACGAGCCGTTCTCCGGGCTCGACCCGGTCGCGGTCGATGTCATGAGCGACGTACTCAAAGAGAAGGCCGCCGAGGGTATCCCGGTCATCTTCTCCTCACACCAGCTCGATCTCGTGCAACGACTGTGCGACCGCGTCGGCATCGTCGTACGCGGCGAGATGCGTGCCCTGGGCACCGTCGACGCGCTGCGTTCCCACGACGGCATCACCCTCGAGGTCACCGGCCCACGCGCCGATGTCGCGTGGGCCGACGCCATTCCCGGCGTCCGGGAGGCCGCCTACGGAGAGACCACCCGGCTTCTCGTCGACCCGGACGTGGTCGACGACCAGCAGATCCTGGCGGCGGCACTAGACCACGGTCCGGTCCACCGCTTCACGACGTCCACCCCGTCCCTCACCGACATGTTCCGAGAGGTCGTTTCGGCATGACCGCACTGCATGACATCCCCACCACGACACCGCGCCCCTCCTCCAGGGCCTCGGCCGCTCAGGCCATCCGGCTCGTCGCCGAACGTGAGATCACCACCCGGGCCAAGACGAGGTCGTTCGTCGTCAGCACGGCCGTGCTGATGGTCGTGATCGTCGTCGGCGCGATACTCATCAACCTGTTCGCCGGCGGCGAGGACGTCGAGAAGGTCGCCGTCGTCGGACAACCGGCAGCGATCACCGAGTCGATCGTCGCGGTCGGCGACTCGGCCGGCACCTCCATCGCCACCGAACCCGTGGACACCGTCGAGCAGGCCCGCACCAAGGTCGCCGACGGTGATGTCGCGGCGGCACTCGTGCCGGGTAAGACCGCCGGGTCCTACGTGATCCTGAGCAAGGACGGCGCCGACCCGGCGGTCGAAGGCCCCATCCGGACCGCGGTCTCGCAGGCAGGGCTCACCGACGCACTCGCGGCTCGCGGAGTAGACGCGGCGTCGCTTCCCGCGGTGGACATCTCCGTGACGCAGCTCGACCCCGCGCGGCCAGATGAGGGAGAACGTCTGGTGATCGCCCTGGTCGGCGTCATCCTGCTGATCACGGCGATCATGATGGGCGGCACGATGGTGGCCGTCGGCGTCGTCGAGGAGAAGACCTCGCGGGTCGTCGAGCTGCTGCTGGCGACGATCAAGCCGCTGCACCTGCTGTGGGGCAAGATCATCGGTATCGGTGCGGTGGCCCTCACACAGGTCGTGTTGCTCGGTGCAACGGCACTCATCGCCGGAACTGCCACCGGAATCCTCACGCTGCCCGGCGCTGCCGTCGGCATGTTCGCGGCCGTCATCGCCTGGTTCGTGCTCGGGTTCCTGTTCTTCGCGTCCCTCTACGCCGCGACCGGCGCGATCGTCTCCCGCCAGGAAGAGCTGAGCTCGGCATCCTTCCCGTTGACGGTTCTCGCCATGGCCGTGATGTACGCCGGCATCTTCGGTGTGCAATCGCTCGATTCGACACTGATCAAGACCCTCAGTTGGATTCCCCCGTTCAGCGCAGCACTGATGCCGATGCGGATCGCCAGCGGCGATACCAACACTCTCCAGATCGTGCTCACGTTCTTGTTCATGGCGGCTGCGTGCGCACTCGCCACCTGGGTCGCGGCACGGATCTACCAGCGCTCGATCCTTCGTACCGGTTCCCGCCTCAGTTGGGGTGAGGTGCTCAAGCTCGCTCGCTGACAGAGACGGCGAATGCCCCGCGACCGGATGGTCGTGGGGCATTCTCATGTGTGGGTGGAAATGCATTGTGGCCCTACACGAATGATGTCGTGTAGGGCCACAATGGGATGTTGTGTTCGGCGGTGTCCTACTCTCCCACACTGATTAAGGTGCAGTACCATTGGCGCTGGAGGGCTTAGCTTCCGGGTTCGGAATGGGGCCGGGCGTTTCCCCTCCGCTATGGCCGCCGTAACTCTATGAAACAACCACAAACCGGTCATTTGTTTGTTTGTGTGTTGTCTCAGAAGATGCATAGTGGATGCGAACACACCAAAAAGACTTGTTTTGGTGATGTTGTGGGTGTTGTTGGTAAGTCCTCGGCCGATTAGTACCAGTCACCTGAACACATTGCTGTGCGTACAGTTCTGGCCTATCAACCCCATGGTCTGTAGGGGGCCTTAACCCCGCAAGGGGGTGAGAAACCTCATCTTGGAACAGGCTTCCCGCTTAGATGCTTTCAGCGGTTATCCCTTCCGAACGTAGCTAACCAGCGGTGCCCCTGGCGGGACAACTGGCACACCAGAGGTTCGTCCGTCCCGGTCCTCTCGTACTAGGGACAGGTTTCCTCAAGTTTCTTACGCGCGCGGCGGATAGAGACCGAACTGTCTCACGACGTTCTAAACCCAGCTCGCGTGCCGCTTTAATGGGCGAACAGCCCAACCCTTGGGACCTACTCCAGCCCCAGGATGCGACGAGCCGACATCGAGGTGCCAAACCATCCCGTCGATATGGACTCTTGGGGAAGATCAGCCTGTTATCCCCGGGGTACCTTTTATCCGTTGAGCGACACCGCTTCCACTTGCCGGTGCCGGATCACTAGTCCCGACTTTCGTCCCTGCTCGACATGTACGTCTCACAGTCAAGCTCCCTTGTGCACTTACACTCAACACCTGATTGCCAACCAGGCTGAGGGAACCTTTGGGCGCCTCCGTTACTTTTTGGGAGGCAACCGCCCCAGTTAAACTACCCACCAGGCACTGTCCCTGAACCCGATCAGGGTCCGAGGTTAGAAGTCCAATACGATCAGAGTGGTATTTCAACAACGACTCCATGAACACTGGCGTGCCCACTTCACAGTCTCCCACCTATCCTACACAAACCGAACCGAACACCAATACCAAGCTATAGTGAAGGTCCCGGGGTCTTTTCGTCCTGCCGCGCGTAACGAGCATCTTTACTCGTACTGCAATTTCGCCGAGTCTGTGGTTGAGACAGCAGAGAAGTCGTTACGCCATTCGTGCAGGTCGGAACTTACCCGACAAGGAATTTCGCTACCTTAGGATGGTTATAGTTACCACCGCCGTTTACTGGGGCTTAAATTCTCAGCTTCACCACCGAAGTGATTAACCGGTCCTCTTAACCTTCCAGCACCGGGCAGGCGTCAGTCCGTATACATCGTCTTACGACTTCGCACGGACCTGTGTTTTTAGTAAACAGTCGCTTCTCTCTGGTCTCTGCGACCCACACCAGCTCAAGGAGTAAATCCCGTCACCAGGATGGGTCCCCCTTCTCCCGAAGTTACGGGGGCATTTTGCCGAGTTCCTTAACCACAGTTCTCTCGATCGCCTTAGTATTCTCTACCTGACCACCTGTGTTGGTTTGGGGTACGGGCCGTGTACCAACTCACTAGAGGCTTTTCTCGGCAGCATAGGATCATGGAATTCACCGCAACGGCTACGCATCACCTCTCAGGCTGCATGTGTGTTCCGGATTTGCCTAGAACACGCCCTACAGGCTTACACCAGTACAACCACTGACTGGCCCCACTACCTTCCTGCGTCACCCCATCGCTTGCCTACTACCAGCCAAGGTCCCATGCATCACCCCACCCGGCACCCGAAGGTGCTCCTGGGGGATCTGGATGGTTAGTACAACTGATTCAGCATGGGCGCGGATACACGGGTACGGGAATATCAACCCGTTGTCCATCGACTACGCCTGTCGGCCTCGCCTTAGGTCCCGACTCACCCTGGGCGGATTAGCCTGGCCCAGGAACCCTTGGTCATTCGGCGGAAGAGTTTCTCACTCTTCTTTCGCTACTCATGCCTGCATTCTCACTCCCACACCCTCCACCACTAGATCACTCTGTGGCTTCCACGGATGCAGGACGCTCCCCTACCCACCCACACACCTGGTTGACACTCCGTAGAACGTCAACGGGCTAACGTGTGAGTGCCGCGGCTTCGGCGGTGTACTTGAGCCCCGCTACATTGTCGGCGCAGGATCACTTGACCAGTGAGCTATTACGCACTCTTTCAAGGGTGGCTGCTTCTAAGCCAACCTCCTGGTTGTCTTCGCGACCCCACATCCTTTTCCACTTAGTACACGCTTAGGGGCCTTAGCCGGCGATCTGGGCTGTTTCCCTCTCGACTACGAACCTTATCGCCCGCAGTCTCACTGCCACACTCTCACTTACCGGCATTCGGAGTTTGGCTGACGTCAGTAACCCTGTGGGGCCCATCGGCCATCCAGTAGCTCTACCTCCGGTAAGAAACATGTGACGCTGCACCTAAATGCATTTCGGGGAGAACCAGCTATCACGGAGTTTGATTGGCCTTTCACCCCTACCCACAGCTCATCCCCTCCATTTTCAACTGAAGTGGGTTCGGGCCTCCACGACGTCTTACCGTCGCTTCACCCTGGCCATGGGTAGATCACTCCGCTTCGGGTCTAGACCCGGCGACTCTTTCGCCCTATTCAGACTCGCTTTCGCTACGGCTACCCCACACGGGTTAACCTCGCCACCGAGCACTAACTCGCAGGCTCATTCTTCAAAAGGCACGCCATCACCCACCCCGAAGGCGCAGGCTCTGACGGATTGTAAGCGTCCGGTTTCAGGTACTATTTCACTCCCCTCCCGGGGTACTTTTCACCTTTCCCTCACGGTACTTGTCCGCTATCGGTCACCAGGAAGTATTCAGGCTTACCGGGTGGTCCCGGCAGATTCACAGCAGATTCCACGAGCCCGCTGCTACTTGGGCACCCATCACGCAAGACCATGTGTTTTCAGCTACCGGACTCTCACCGTCTACGGCAGACCATTCCAGGCCACTTCACCTAACACACGATTTTCTCACTCACGCTTCCACAGGTAGATGGAAGAAGATGAACCCCACAACACCACACACACAACCCCTACCCGGTATCACATGCGCATGGTTTAGCCTCATCCGCTTTCGCTCGCCACTACTCACGGAATCACTTTTGTTTTCTCTTCCTATGGGTACTGAGATGTTTCACTTCCCCACGTTCCCTCCACACCCCCTATACATTCAGAGGTGGGTAACACGACATCACTCGTGCTGGGTTTCCCCATTCGGACACCCTCGGATCACAGCTCGTTTGACAACTCCCCGAGGACTATCGCGGCCTACCACGTCCTTCATCGGCTCCTGGTACCAAGGCATCCACCGAACGCCCTTACACACTTACAACAACACCTACAAACCACCCCCACCCCACACAACCCAAAAAGCTGCGCTTCCAGCGGGGATCGAATGTAGACATCACAAAACAATTTTCTGCTAAATCACAGACCAAGCACTCCCACCCCAAAGGGTCGAAGCAATTGATTTGAAATAAAGATGCTCGCATCCACTATGCACTTCTCAAACAACACACACCATGAGATCGTTGGCATCTCCGCACCCCATCACAGGACACCTCAACAACACCGCCAACCACACAGCTAGGTCAGAGCAAACACACACACCCGAAGGCATGCCGCGTGTTCTCTCAGAACCCCGATAGTGTGACGTGAACCCGCCGGCCTCACAGCCAAACGGTAACCCGACCTCGACATCATCTGACATCGCGATCATGCGGGTTTGTCTGATGTTTCACCCTCGAACACACACCCACCGCACGGACATACGCCGGCAGAAATGGGTGATGTTGTGTGCTCCTTAGAAAGGAGGTGATCCAGCCGCACCTTCCGGTACGGCTACCTTGTTACGACTTCGTCCCAATCGCCGATCCCACCTTCGACAGCTCCCTCCACAAGGGTTAGGCCACCGGCTTCGGGTGTTACCGACTTTCATGACGTGACGGGCGGTGTGTACAAGGCCCGGGAACGTATTCACCGCAGCGTTGCTGATCTGCGATTACTAGCGACTCCGACTTCATGGGGTCGAGTTGCAGACCCCAATCCGAACTGAGACTGGCTTTAAGGGATTCGCTCCACCTCACGGTATCGCAGCCCTCTGTACCAGCCATTGTAGCATGTGTGAAGCCCTGGACATAAGGGGCATGATGACTTGACGTCATCCCCACCTTCCTCCGAGTTGACCCCGGCAGTCTCCTGCAAGTCCCCGGCATAACCCGCTGGCAATACAGGACAAGGGTTGCGCTCGTTGCGGGACTTAACCCAACATCTCACGACACGAGCTGACGACAGCCATGCACCACCTGTACACCAACCACAAGGGAACATGTATCTCTACATGCGTCTGGTGTATGTCAAACCCAGGTAAGGTTCTTCGCGTTGCATCGAATTAATCCACATGCTCCGCCGCTTGTGCGGGCCCCCGTCAATTCCTTTGAGTTTTAGCCTTGCGGCCGTACTCCCCAGGCGGGGTACTTAATGCGTTAGCTACGGCACGGAACTCGTGAAATGAGCCCCACACCTAGTACCCACCGTTTACGGCGTGGACTACCAGGGTATCTAATCCTGTTCGCTACCCACGCTTTCGCTCCTCAGCGTCAGTTACTACCCAGAGACCCGCCTTCGCCACCGGTGTTCCTCCTGATATCTGCGCATTTCACCGCTACACCAGGAATTCCAGTCTCCCCTGTAGTACTCAAGTCTGCCCGTATCGCCTGCACGCCTACAATTGAGTTGCAGAATTTCACAGACGACGCGACAAACCGCCTACGAGCTCTTTACGCCCAGTAATTCCGGACAACGCTCGCACCCTACGTATTACCGCGGCTGCTGGCACGTAGTTGGCCGGTGCTTCTTCTCCAGGTACCGTCACTCACGCTTCGTCCCTGGTGAAAGAGGTTTACAACCCGAAGGCCGTCATCCCTCACGCGGCGTCGCTGCATCAGGCTTGCGCCCATTGTGCAATATTCCCCACTGCTGCCTCCCGTAGGAGTCTGGGCCGTGTCTCAGTCCCAGTGTGGCCGATCACCCTCTCAGGTCGGCTACCCGTCGTCGCCTTGGTAGGCCATTACCCCACCAACAAGCTGATAGGCCGCGGGCCCATCCTGAACCGCAAAAGCTTTCCACCAAACACCATGCGATGTAAGGTCATATCCGGTATTAGACCCAGTTTCCCAGGCTTATCCCAGAGTCCAGGGCAGATCACCCACGTGTTACTCACCCGTTCGCCACTCGAGTACCCAGCAAGCTGGGCCTTTCCGTTCGACTTGCATGTGTTAAGCACGCCGCCAGCGTTCGTCCTGAGCCAGGATCAAACTCTCCATGAAAAAATAGTGAAACAAAAACCAGCACCCACAAGCGCCAGCGTTTCAACACAATCAGGAAAGCAAACCTGACCAATCCAAAACTAGCAAATGTGACACCCCAGACGGGGCCGAGCGCCACACAAAAAAACAAACATCCACATCAATAAAGATGCTCGATGCCACAAAATGGCATCAGACAATTCATCATCACACTATCGAGTTCTCAAAGAACACACACCCACCAGCTACACACCCCCACAAGGGCTCTCACCAGCAGACCAGGTTCAGACTATCCGCGTCACACCCGTCTCCGGGGCAACTCTTCCAGCCTACCAGACCCCCACCACGACCCGCAAACCCGAAGTTCGCGACCCACAACAGAGACCCAGCCACCCCAAACCGCATCCAAGACACAAGGACTCGAACCACAAATTCAGGGGCGGTCAGCAACAAACCCGATCTCCACTCCCCATCCCCAGACCCTCTCAGGCCGGCCGGGGCGGCGCCGTGGCGCGCTGACTCGACATAAGTTACGCAGACTTTACCCTCAACACAAATCGGCTGGTCAGAGGCTTTCTGCGGGGCTAGATCGCACCGAACCGTCGAAGCGCTTCCTCGCGTTCGGCTTTGTGGTCCACGATGGGTTCCGGGTAGTCGTCGGCGTCGACGTCGCCTACCCAGCGTCGGACGTACTCCCCCTTGGGATCGAACTTCTTGGCCTGCGCTTCCGGGTTGAACACCCGGAAGTACGGCGCCGCATCGGTTCCGGTGCCGGCCGCCCACTGCCACCCATGGTTGTTCGACGCCATGTCGCCGTCGACGAGTTGGTCGAGGAACCACTCCGCACCCCACCACCACGGCAGGTGGAGGTCCTTCACCAGAAACGACGCGGTGACCATGCGGACCCGGTTGTGCATCCAACCCGTCTCGGCGAGCTGCCGCATCCCGGCGTCGACGAGTGGGAACCCGGTGCGGCCGGACTTCCACGCCTCGAATCGCTCGTAGGCCGCGTCGTCGGTGTCCAGTTCGATGTCGTCGAACTGCCGATTCCAGTTGTGCCACAAGCTGTGTGGCCAGTGGAAGAGAACATCGGCGTAGAAGTCGCGGAAGGCGAGTTCACGTAGATATGCCTGCGGCCCATCGCCTTTGCCGAGATCGGCGGCGAGCGTGCGCGGGTGGATGTTGCCGTACTTCAGGTAGGCCGACATCCGGCTGGTGACGTCGGCGGCCGGGTCGTTGCGGCCGGTGTCGTAGTCGGCGAGATCGCCGTCGACGAATTCGGCCCACCGGGCCAGTGCGGCGTCCTCACCGGCGGGGAAAGACAGGGTCGTCGGCGCCGTCGGGATCTTGATCCGGCCGGACTTCTTCACGCCTGACGGGTCGAGGACTGCAGAACCCGGGATCGATGAATCGGCCGGCTTACGCCACCCGTGTTCACGCCACCGGCGGAAGTACGGGGTGAACACCTTGTACGGTTCGCCGTCGTCCTTGGCGATCCGACCGGGTGACACCAGGTACGGCGAGCCGGTGGCCTCCAACGGGATGTCGCCGAGCGCCTCGGCGACGGCCTCGTCACGGTGTCGGCCGAACGGGGTGAAGTCCCCGGAGATGTGGACGGCCTCGGCGTTCACGGCCTTCGCGAGCCGCGGGATCTCCTCGTCGGGGCGGCCCCGCACGACGAGCAACTTCCCGTCGAGCTTGGCGTCTACGTCGCGGAGCGAATCGAAGAGGAAAGCGAGTCGCCGCTCCCCCGATGACTTCTCGAGCCGAGGATCCACCACAAAGCACAGAAGGACCGACGAATCGTCGGCCCCTCTGGCTGTAGCTAGTGCTGGCAGGTCGCTCAGACGCAGGTCACGTCTGAGCCACACCAGGTTGGTGGACGTCAGCCCACTCCGAGCAGATCGATGACGAACACGAGGGTCCGTCCCGAGAGGCGGTGTCCCGCGCCCGCCGGTCCGTAGGCCAGCTCCGGCGGGACGGTCAGCTGGCGACGGCCGCCGACCTTCATGCCGGGGATGCCTTCCTGCCAGCCCGGGATCAGCCGGTCCAGCGGGAAGTTGGCCGACTGGCCGCGATCCCACGAGGAGTCGAACTCTTCGCCGGTCTCGTAGTCGACACCCACGTAATGGACGTCGACGACGCCCCCGCGGACGGCCTCGGCACCGTCGCCGACGATGAGGTCGGTGATGGTGAGGTCGGCCGGCGGAGGACCCGCCTGGAACTCGACTTCGGGCTTCTCAGTGCTGGTCACAGGACTCTCCTTTGAGTCGGGCGGTCAGTCGTAGTCCCAGGTGGTCGGCGACCCGACCTGGCGGGGCGATCGCTCAGCGATCACCCATCTGCACGTAGTCACGCTCGGTGTAACCGGTGTAGAGCTGACGCGGACGGCCGATCTTGGTGGTCGGGTCCTCGTGCATCTCACGCCAGTGGGCGATCCAGCCCGGCAGGCGACCCAGCGCGAACAGCACGGTGAACATCCGCGTCGGGAAACCCATCGCACGGTAGATGACGCCCGTGTAGAAGTCCACGTTCGGGTACAGCTTGCGCTCGATGAAGTAGTCGTCGGACAGGGCGACCTCTTCGAGGCCCTTCGCGATGTCGAGGAGCTCGTCCTCGACGCCGAGGGTCTGGAGGATCGAGTCGGCGGTCTTCTTCACGATCGCAGCGCGCGGATCGTAGTTCTTGTAGACGCGGTGACCGAAGCCCATCAGCTTGACGCCGGCTTCCTTGTTCTTCACCCGCTTCATGAAGTCCTTGGTGTCGCCACCCTCGGCGCGAATGGCGTCGAGCATCTCGAGCACCGCCTGGTTGGCGCCACCGTGCAGCGGGCCCCAGAGGGCGTTGATGCCGCCGGAGATCGAGGTGAAGAGGTTCGCCTGCGACGAGCCGACCAGACGGACCGTCGAGGTCGAGCAGTTCTGCTCGTGATCGGCATGCAGGATGAACAGCATGTCGAGGGCCTTGGCGACATCCGGGTTGACCTCGTAGGGCTCGGCCGGGAAGCCGAAGGTCATGCGCAGGAAGTTCTCGACGAGGCTCAGCGAGTTGTCCGGGTACAGGAAAGGCTGACCGGCCGACTTCTTGTAGGCATAGGCGGCGATGGTCGGCAGCTTCGCCAGGAGGCGGATCGTCGACAGCTCGACCTGCTCGTCGTCCTTGGGATCGAGCGAATCCTGGTAGTACGCCGACAGGGCGTTGACCGCGCTCGACAGCACGGGCATCGGGTGCGCGTTGCGGGGGAAGCCGTCGAAGAAGCGCTTGAGATCCTCGTGCAGCAGGGTGTGCCGCTGGATCTTGGTGGTGAAATCCTCGAGCTGCGACGGGGTCGGGAGCTCGCCGTAGATGAGCAGGTAGCTCACCTCGATGAAGGTCGACTTCTCCGCGAGCTGGTCGATCGGGATACCGCGGTACCGCAGGATGCCGGCGTCGCCGTCGATGTAGGTGATGGCCGACTTGGTCGACGCGGTGTTCACGAAACCACCGTCGAAGGTGGTCAGATTTGTCTCGGCAAGAAACTTGCCGAGTGCCACCGAGTCGGTGCCCTCGGTGGCCTTCAGGATCGGGAGCTCCAGCTGTCCACCGGGGTAGGTGAAGGTCGCTGAGGCCGTGTCGGACGCCTGGTCGGCTGGGACTGTTTCAGCAGACACACGAACCCCTTATTCAGATCAGAGTTTTTGACAGTGTCCGGGTAGGACACACAGGTACAAACTAGTCGCTTCTCAGCTCGCCTGCCCAAGGAGGGTCGGCGCCGGGCCTCGAGACGGTGACCGCAGCGACGTGAGCTGCGAATT
Organism: Gordonia rubripertincta; assembly: GCF_038024875.1. Taxonomy (NCBI): domain Bacteria; kingdom Bacillati; phylum Actinomycetota; class Actinomycetes; order Mycobacteriales; family Gordoniaceae; genus Gordonia; species Gordonia rubripertincta. Next base: position 2,606,082 of record NZ_CP136136.1, on the reverse strand, counting down.
CGGCGACCTCGCGCCACTGATCGGCCGTCAGTGAGCGAACGGAATCCGGTGCCAACGCGCCAAGTCGGTCGAGCTGGTGCACGATGCCTCCCAGGACGCTGTCGCCGGCCCCGATCGTGTCGACGACGTCGACGTTCCGGGCCGGAACGGCGACCTCGTCCTCCGCGGTGGTCACGGTGATCCCGGACGCCCCCGCGGTCGTGATCACCGCGGCGACACCGTCGGCGAGCCAGTCCTTCACAGCACTCCCGCGGGCGCCTTCGCCGAGCCATGCCGCGTCCTCGTCGGACAGCTTCACGACGTCAACGGACGACATCCAACTGCGGAAACGGCTCCGGTAGGCGTCGGCATCGGGGATGACGACCGAGCGAATGTTCGGGTCCAGCACGACGAGTCGGCGTTCGGCGTGGCAGCGCCGCATCAGGTCCTCGTAAACGGTCGCCCCCGGTTCGAGCACGAGCGACAGGGTTCCGAAGGTCACCGCTGCGACGGTCGGGGCCAGCGAACCCGGGTCGGTGACAGTACGATCCGCCGTGCCCTCGACGTAGAAGGAATACTGTGCGGAACCGTCGTCGCCGATCGTGGCCAGGGCCAAGGACGTGGGTTCGTCGCGGCGCTGCAACATCGCCGTCCCCACCCCGGCACCCTGCAGTGCGCCGACGATCGCCTGTCCGTAGTTGTCGGTCGACACCGCCGACAGCAATGACACGGCACTCCCCAAGCGTCCCAAGGTGATCGCGACGTTGAAGGGCCCGCCACCCAGCGCCGGCTGCAACGACGCCAGCGCTGCGCCGGATGCCCGCTTCTCCTGCACCACGTCGACCAGCGCCTCGCCGCAGACGACGATCTCTCTCATGGGACCCCTCTTCTCCGTGTGACACAGTCTGCCATTCCCCCGGCGGTAGATTCTGTACATGCGTGAGTTGCCGGCGGGCCCCGATGCGGTCGTGCTCGACTTCTCGGCCGACGAGTCCCCGTCGGCCGCAGTGCTCGACGCGACGATTGCCCTGCGGGATGCGGTGGACCGGGGAGAGCTGCCGGAGGTCACCGACCTGGTGCCGAGTGCGCACACGCTGCTGGTGCAGGCACGGCCGGGCCGTGGCGTCGACGAACTGGGCGTGCGGCGGGCGTTGCGGCGTCGACGCTCCGGCATCGATCGCGGTGCCGGGTCGGCCGACGAGATCGTGATCCCCGTTCGTTACGACGGCGAGGACCTCGCGGATGTCGCTGAGGCGCTGGACATCTCGACTGACGAGGTGATCGGCCTGCACTGCAGCACGCGCTGGCGGGTGCAGTTCATGGGCTTCGCCCCCGGGTTCGGATACCTGGTCGCCGACGAGCCGACACCACACCCGTTCGACGCGGTGGCCCGGCGCGCCGAGGCACGTACGCGGGTTCCGGAAGGTGCGGTGGCGATCGCCGCCGGTTACAGCGCCGTCTACCCGAAGGCGAGCCCTGGTGGGTGGCAGTTGTTGGGCCGCACCGATGTTCGCCTGTGGGACGAGACGGCCGACCCGCCCGCACTGTTCGCGACCGGGCGGATCGTGCGGTTCGTCGACGCCGGAACGGGCAACCGCGGATGACCGCGATCACCGTGCTCGCGACCGGCCCCCTCGCAACCTTCCAGGATCTCGGGCGTCCCGGCTACGCGCATCTCGGCGTACCCGCGTCCGGCGGTGCGGATCGCGGCTCGCTGACCTTGGCCAATCGTCTTGTGGGCAACGACGAATCGGCGGCCACGATCGAGACGACTCTCGGCGGCCTGCGTATCCGCGCGGAAGGCGATGTGCTGGCCGTGGTGACCGGAGCCGACACCGCGGTGCGCCGCAACGGAGTTCCCGTCGGACTCGCCGCGGCCGTCGTACTGCGCGAGGGCGACGAACTGGCCGTCGACCCACCGGCGTGGGGACTGCGCAACTATCTCGCGGTCCGCGGCGGGTTCGACGTCGAGCCGGTCCTGGGGTCTCGGTCGACCGACACCCTGTCGGGGCTGGGGCCGCCGGCTCTGACCGCGAATGTGACCGTGAAGGTGGGCGTCGCCGCCCGTGAGTGGCCGCCCGTCACGGCGGCACCGGCGAACACCGCGCATCCGCGGGTCGTCGTGCTCGAGGTGGACGAGGGACCCCGCGCCGACTTGCTGGCCGCTCCGGCGGATCTGGGCGCGGGGACGTGGGTCGTCGGGGCCGACAGCAACCGCGTCGGCGTGCGCATCGACCGCGCCGAAGGATCGGCGCACCCCCTGCTGACGCATCGGGAGGGCGCCGGCGAGCTGCGTTCGGAGGGCGTCGCACACGGGGCGGTGCAGGTACCGCCGAGCGGACGACCGGTGCTGTTCCTCGCCGATCATCCCGTCACCGGCGGATATCCCGTCGTGGCCGTTCTGACCGACGCCGCGGTCGATCTCGCGGCTCAGCTGGTCCCCGGCTGGGAGGTTCGCTTCCGGAGGCGGTGAGGTCCGGGCTCCCGTCCGGGCTCACGTTTGGGACCGCGGACCACCGGGAACGCGGTGGACGTCCCCGAATGGAGGTACCAACGTGAGCGATCCGTCTGTGAACGACCTGTCGACCGTGCAACTGGTCGAACGCCTGCAGAGTCAGACGACAACCCTGGTCAAGACCGAGCTGCAGAATGCGGTGGCGGAGATGAAGGGCAAGGGCACCCGCATCGGAGTCGGGGCGGGGATTTCCGGCGCGGGGAGCCTGCTGATGCTCTTCGGCCTCGGAACGTTGATCGCGGCCGCCGTCCTGGGCTTGGCGAACGCGGTTCCCGCGTGGCTGGCCGCGGTGATCGTCGGCGTGGCGTTGCTGGTGATCGGCGGAGCGGCCGCGGCCATCGGCGCCAAGCGCGCGAAATCAGCTGTTCCGCCCGCCCCCGAGCACACCGTCGAGAGCGTCCAGCGCGACGTAGCAACCGTGAAGGAGCACCTGTAGATGAGTGACACGCAACCCGACCGGAATCCGGCCGGCGACCCGCCGCCGATCGAACAGCAGCGCGAGGAACTCGCCGAGACGGTCGACGCGCTGGCGGCCAAGCTCGACGTCCCGGCGCGCGTGAACACGGCTGCTTCGGAGACCGCCCACACCGCGAAGGTGAAGGCCGAAGAGAACCGGACGGCGCTGATCGGCGTCGCGGTGGCCGCGGTACTGGCCATCGGCACCGTCATCATCGTCAGACGCCGTCGCGGCTGACCCCGATCCACGAGGAGTACGACATGAGTGCCGTGTCCAAGACGTTCTACAAACCGCTTTCCCTCGCGACAAGCGTGCTCGGCGGAATCGCCGCCGGCGCCGTCTTCGGTCAGATCTGGAAGCGGATCTCCGACGACGACGAAGCCCCCGACCCGAAGGACCTCGACCGCAGCAACACCGAGGTGTTGGCTGCCGCTGCACTGCAGGGACTCGTCTTCGGACTGGTCCGTGCGGCCGTCGACCGTGCCGGAGCGCGCGGATACAAGGCGGTCACGCACGAGAATCCCGACTAGGCCGGTTGACACCCACCTGAGACGAACCTAGAGTTCTGTCTCATGACCGAGGTACTGAACGACGCGCAGAACACCTGTCCCGTTCACACCGCAGAGAACGCTCCCGCCGCGGCCCCATGCGCGGCCGGGCAGTCCTCCGGTGCTCAGTTCTCGGAAGAGGGTTACGAACTCAACGCCTCCGGGGTCAAGGCCGCCCACGAGTACGAACCACTCGGTCCGGATTCGCTGACGTGGCAGATCTGGGGCACCTGGACCGGCATGTTCCAGGGCCTGTGGGCCGGATCGATCCAGAACATGCACCCCAAGCTGGGTGCGGCCGTCTGGGACCACTCCGACTTCTTCGGGGAACGCTGGCAGCGCCTCATGCGGTCGCTCTACCCGATCAGCGGCGTCGTCTTCGACTCCGTCATCCCCGGCGCCGAGACCGGCCTCGAGGTGCGCGATTACCACAAGACGGTCAAGGGCACGATGGAGGACGGATCGCGTTACCACGCACTCGATCCCGACGTCTTCTACTGGGCGCATGCGACGTTCTGGTACGGCAACGTCCGTCTGTGCGAGCGATTCGGCCCGTTTCTCACCGAGGATCAGAAGCGTCAGCTGTTCGAGGAGTCCAAGGCCTGGTACGCCCAGTACGGTGTCTCGATGCGTCCCGTTCCGGAGACCTACGAGGATTTCCTCGAGTACTGGGACTACATGTGCCGCAATGTCCTTCGTGACCACGTGTCGGTACGCACGGTCCTCGACATCACCCAGTTGCCGCCGCCCCCGTTCCTGAGCTTCATCCCGAAGTCGATCTGGGACAAGTATCTCGTCCCGCAGAACCAGAAGATGTTCATGTGGCTGACGACCGGCTTCTACGACGAGCCGATCCGCGAGATCCTCGGCCTCGAATGGACCGATGCGGACGAGCGCCGATTCCGCCTGCTGGGCAAGGGCATCAACCTCGTCATGCACAAGATGCTGCCGAAGCGCTTCCTGCGTCATCCGCGTCCACGCGACGCCTGGGACCGCGTCAACGGCAGGGTCGCAAAGGACGCGCCGATCGTGCACACACCCAAGCGCAACCTGCCGCCGCTGGATCAGCGCGACAATCCGATGCACTACTGCCCGGTGACCGCCGCTCGTCGCGCCACATATCCGACGGTGTTGACCTCGGACTGAGGTCCCGGGCAGCCGGCCGGGCCGGTCGCGCTCATGATCTCCGTCGGCGCCCACTTCTTCTGCGTGAGCGAGAACGGATCGAGTGAGCGAGACTCATCGGGCGGTCCACTGTCGGGTGGTCTACTGTCCGGGGCTCCGACGCATCGCGTGGCGAACCCGTTCGGCCTCACGCTGGGCATAGGGGTTCGGCCGGCCGGCCCGTGATCCGGCGAGTTTCGCGCCGATGTGCTCCCCCACCGTGATCGGTGAATACCGGCTTCCCGCACCGACACACGACGGCAGGGTCGCGATCATCGCATCGATGTTGCCGTCGTGGAAGTACGCGGCGGAGCGTCGACGCTGGATCGCGCCGTCGACGATCGGCGGTTTCACCCGATGCAGCGTCGACATCCACCGCTCGTTGGTCCAGCGGGCCATCAGGTCACCGAGATTGATCAGCAGTGCACCGTCTTCGGGACTGACGTCGTGCCATTGCCCCTGACGGTCGAGGACCTGCAGACCCTTCACCTGATCCGCCCACAGGACGGTGACGATGCCGTAGTCGGTGTGCTCCCCCATCCCCGTCAACTCCCCGTCGAGATCGATCTCGCCGGGCGGGAGGGCGTAGTTGTTCATGCGCAGCACGTCGAGCGAGTGGTCGGTGAAACCCTCGAAGAAGTCGGCGGGGAGGTCGAGGGCGTCGGCGAAGATGCGGGTCAGGGTGTGCGCGACGCGTCGTGCCTCGACGAAGTACGCCGACACCGCCGCCTCGAAATGGTCGACGGCCGGCCACTCGTTCGCGGCGTAATGATCCTCGGGAAGGGCGAGGTCGGGGTATTCGCGCGCTTCGACGCCGACGTTGAACGCCTCGAAGAAATCGTTCATCCGGCCCGCCTGCTCGACGCCCAGCGACAACGACAACGACTCCGACTTCGGTGGCGCATAGCCACGATTGATCTCGGGTGGCGTCCGATACGCCTTCTTCACCTCGAGCGGAAGCGCGAAGAAATCGTCCATGACCGCGGTGAATTCCTCGATGACCGCCGGCGGGATCTCGTGGCCGACGATCTGCATGAACCCCACCGCACTGGCGGCGTCATCGACCTTGGCCGCGACGACGGCCCGGTCGGCGGGATCACCGTTGCGGATGTAGGGCGAGATGTCGATGATCGGCACTCCGAAACCCTCGGCGGCGGCGGTCATGGCGTCCATGGTGACACCGAAACGCCGAAACCGCTGGCCAGGCGGCGAACAGGTCAGGTGCGCTGACCCGCTCGGTACTGGACGAAGGCCGGGATCAGCAGGGCGGCGATGATCGTCGCGATCACCACGGCGACGCCACCGAAGGCCGTGGCCGCCGCCACGCCGATCGATGCGGCGGCGGTGCCGTGCGCGACGTCGGCGATACGCGGACCGCCGGCGACCACCACGATGAAGACGCCCTGCAGGCGTCCGCGCACCTCGTCGTTGGCGGCCTCGAGCAGGATGGTCTGTCGGAAGGCGGCCGAGGCCATGTCGGCGGCACCGCCGACCATCAGCAGGACCACCGCCACGACGAGCATCGGCATCGCCGCGCCGTCGGCGAAGGACACCGCGATACCCGTGCCGGTGATCGCCAGACCCCAGATGATGATGCACACGATCACGGCCAGACCCTGCCGTTCGACGCGCGTGACCCAACCCGAGAAGATGCCACCGACCACGGCACCCGCCGAGATCGCCGTGAACAGCAGGGCGAAGGCGATGCCGCCGCCCTCCGGCCCGCCGAAGTTCTCGTGAGCCATCTGTGGGAAGAGCGCCCTGGGCATGCCGAAGATCATCGCGATGAGGTCGACGAGGAACGACGCCATCAGGATCTTGTGGCCGGTCAGGTAGCGGAGGCCCTCGATCACCGATCGCAGGCCGGCGACCTTCGGCGCGGCGTCGCTCTCCGGCCGCAGCGACGGCAGCATCACGACCGCGATCAGCGTCGGCAGCAGGAGCAGGGTGTCGGCGAAGTAGAGCCACGAGTAACCGAGGATCGGGATCAGCGCACCACCCACGAGCGGTCCGGCGATCGCACCCGCCTGCATGACCGTCATGTTCAGCGACAACGCCGCGGGCAGGTCCTTGGCATCGATCAGGCGCGGCAGCACCGCGGTCCGTGTCGGCTGATTGATCGCGAAGAACGCCTGCTGGACGGCGAAGAGCACCAGCAGGACCCACACGTTGTCGCCACCGGCCGCGGCCTGTGCCCAGAACAGCGCGCTGCACACGATGAGGCCGATCGTGCTGACGATCAGCAGTGTCCGCCGGTCGACGACGTCGGCGAGCGCGCCGCCCCACAGTCCGAAGACGACCAGCGGGACGAGACCGAACACACCGGTCAGACCGACGTATGCGGAGCTGCCGGTGATCTCGTAGATCTGCGCGGGCACCGCGATGATCGTGAGCTGGGCCCCGATGACGGTGACGATGTTCGCGACCCACAGACGCCGGAAGTACTGGTTCCGCAGGGCGTCGTGTCTGCGAGGAGCCGTGACATCTCCACGATGCTAGGAGGCTCCCGGGTGTGACCTCCGTCCGGTCCGTTGGGACCGCTACGAACTCCCTCCGATCACCGGAGGTTCCGTCTCAGGGCTGCAGCCGCTCGATGTGCCATCGGTGGTCGACGTGGATCAGCCGCACCCGGTTGTGCAGACGGTTCGCCCGCCCCTGCCAGAACTCGACCTCCACCGGATCGATGCGGTAGCCACCCCAATCCGACGGGACGGGGATTTCGTCGCCGGCGTCGAATCCGCCATAACGGTCGGCCAGATCGGCGGCCTTCTGCTCGAGTTCGAGCCGACTGCCGATCGGCCGGGACTGATCCGACGCGGCAGCCGACAACTGCGAGCCGCGCGGTCGGAGCTCCCAGTAGGCCTGTGTCTCCTCGGCGCTGACGTGCTCGACGGGACCGCGGAAATGGACCTGACGTTCCAGCGCGATCCACGGGAATGTCACCGACGCGTAGGGATTGTCGGCCAGGTGCCTGCCCTTGTCGGACTCGTAACCGGTGAAGAAGACCACCCCGTTGGCGTCGACACCCTTACACAGCACGGTGCGGGTCGACGGCCGTCCATCGGCGTCGGCGGTCCCGAGGACCATCGCGTTGGGCTCGGCGATCCGGGCGTCGAGCGCTTCCTTCAGCCAGACGCTGAACAGGTCGAGCCACGGCGGGTCGCCGCGGAGCCAGCTGGGGTCGAGGTTCTCGCGAATTCCGTCTGCTCCCGCCGCACGATCGCCCTCACCGATGTTGGGCGGAATACCTCCGCCGTAGCCGACGCGCATGTTCGGCAGATCAATCGAATCGAGCGGTTTCTCCAACACTCGCCTGAATTTACTCCGACGACATCGTTACTCCCTCGTACACGCGGAGCATCGCGCTGATCTACAGTTCGATCTGGATCGACGCACGTGATTGCAGGACACAGTTGTCTCGAGTGAGGTGGTTGTCATGGCCAACGCGGTTCCCACGGATTTCGTCCCAGGTCTCGAAGGCGTGGTGGCTTTCACCACCGAGATCGCGGAACCCGACAAGAACGGCGGCAACCTGCGTTATCGCGGCGTCGACATCGAGGATCTCGTCGAGAACAAGGTCACCTTCGCCGACGTCTGGGCTCTTCTCGTCGACGGCAGGTTCGGCGACGGACTGCCCCCGGCGGAGCCGTTCCCGCTGCCCATCCACACCGGTGACGTGCGCGTCGACGTTCAGGCCGCACTCGCGATGCTCGCCCCGATCTGGGGGTACGAGCCGCTGCTCGACATCGACGACGAGACCGCACGCGAGAACCTGGCCCGCGCATCGGTGATGGCGCTGTCCTATGTGGCGCAGTCGGCGCGGGGAATTCACCAGCCCGCCGTCCCGCAGCACGTCATCGACGAATGCTCCACCGTCACCGAAAGGTTCATGACCCGCTGGAAGGGCGACCCAGACCCCAAGCACGTCGCCGCCATCGACGCGTACTGGGTCAGCGCCGCCGAGCACGGCATGAATGCGTCGACCTTCACCGCACGGGTCATCGCCTCCACCGGCGCCGACGTCGCCGCGTCGCTGTCGGGAGCGATCGGCGCCATGTCGGGACCGCTACACGGCGGCGCTCCGGCGCGCGTGCTGCCGATGATCGAAGAGGTCGAGAACAGCGGCGACGCACGAGGATTGGTGAAGGGCATCCTCGACCGCAAGGAGAAGCTGATGGGCTTCGGACACCGCGTCTACCGCGCCGAGGATCCCCGCGCCCGAGTTCTCCGACGCACCGCCCAAGAACTCGGGGTGCCGCGCTTCGAGGTGGCCGCCGCCCTGGAGCAGGCCGCCCTCACCGAGCTCCGTGAACGACGCCCCGACCGTGCGATCGAGACCAATGTCGAGTTCTGGGCCGCGGTCATCCTCGACTTCGCCGAGGTTCCGACGCACATGATGCCCGCCATGTTCACCTGCGGCCGCACCGCCGGCTGGTGTGCCCACATCCTGGAGCAGAAGCGCCTCGGCAAGCTGGTCCGCCCCGCCGCGATCTACACCGGCGCCGCACCCCGCCGTCCCGAAGACGTCGCCGGCTGGGGTGACCTGGTGAAGCCGGGGCTGTAGCCGCCGCGGAGTCCTCAGTATCAGTGTGATGTTGTTCCCCGGATACCGGGCACAACATCACAAGGATCTCGAGGCCTGTGGACATGGTCGCACACCTCACGGAGGCCAGACCGTAAAGTGTTTCCCAAGTGATCTGCACGTTGAGCACTCGGGGGAACAATTGAGTGGGGATTTCACGGTCAATCCAGGGGCGATGGACGCAATCGCCGGGGCACTCGAAGGCATTGCCGCTGACATCGAAGCAGCGCCGAGGCCGGATGTCGCTGGGATCGTCAACAGAGCGATGCCCAACTCTCCACTCGTCGCCGCCTCATCCGACGCGACGGAAAAGCTGACCAATGCACAGACCGCGGTCTCTGGACAGTGGGAGACATTGGCGTCCGCAGTCCGTGCCGCACGCAGCATCGCGGTCGACGCCGATGACGAGAATGCGACGAAGATCAGTACCCTGTCCGTGCTTCCGGCAGGCGAGCTCCCTCGATGAGCGCAGCCCTCACCAAGGCGATCATGGATTCGTGGAAACCTTGGGACTTGCCGCAGGAGCATCTGAGCGGCCTGGCGGACACGTTGCTCAACGATTCGGTCGCTGCTGAATCCATAGTCGACGGCATGCCGACACCGTCATGGAATGGCGCGTCCCGCTCCGCGGCGAACGCACGGGCAAGCGATCAGAGCGCCTGGTCGAAGAAGGTCGCCGCCAACGTAGACAATCTCAAGACTGCGCTGGACAACGCGGCAGCGGAGATCGATTCGGGCAAGACCGCGGTGAATGGCGCCCTCCTCGGCGCAAGCATGCAACGCTGCATACTCGTCAGCGAATCCGACCCCTCCTGGACGATGCGCTACGTACCCAAGGAAGACGACGATCTGACACCCGAGCAGATGGCGGAAAAGGCGCGTCAGATGACCAGCTTCGTCAAACAGAAGGCCGACGAACTCGCCGCGTCGGCAGCAGACCACGCCGCGCTGATCAAAACGGCGATCGCAAACGTCGACACCATTGCACCACCTGGTCTGACCTTGAGTGCTCAAGACGGGCGACGCCACGCACTCATGGCCGAGGACGGATGGACCGACGAGGAAGCCGCCGCTGCCGGTCGAAGCCTTCGCGCCGCAGGACTTACCGACGACCAGATCAACCGCCTTCTCAACGGAGAAAAGCTCACGGACGTTCCGCGCGGCATGCAGGAGTACCTGCACATGTTCTACGGCAACCTCGACGCCGACGAGCTCTTCAGCCTCAAGTCCAAGTTCGACGGAATGCACACGCCAACAGGTGATTCATGGTCCAGAGCACTCGGCCAGGGACTGGTCACGCTCTCGAACGAGAACGTCGGCAACAACACCGGATACGAGTACCTGCCAGGGTGGGTTCAAGATTGGGTCGAGAACCGCGCCTCAGATGGCGCTCCCCTTCGATACCAGGATGTTCCGCTCGCAGGGCTTCTGGGCAACTCGGGCGGTGTGCCACCCGGCGAGAAGTTCGGTACCGAGCTCATTCGCCGAAGCTCCGCTGGAGCGTCCCGCGACATCGGCGGGGAAGGGCAGCGCCCCGAAGTCGCGTACGGAGCCTTTGACACCGAACCCGACGAACTGAAACGGATCTACGAATCGACTATCCGCCAGTTCCTTGAAGTAGGTACTCGAAATCACGAGTCTGCGGCCGCGATCCTCACCGGTGAGTACGCCGATGGGACGAAGCTTGCAGAATACGAACGAGACCAGACTGTGAGTCACCTGATGGGCCACGATTGGTCAGATCACGGGGACACCGCCGGTAATTTGGTCGATTGGATTCATGACTATGGCGGCAGTACCGACCCAGATAAAGTCAAGATCGCCGATCGTGCATTCTCCGGGCTCTGGGATTATGCGACTTCCACGGACGGAGACAACAACTTCAAGCAATTAATGAATACCAACAGCGACGGCGATGCCGCGGGGAAGATAAATCCACTGCTCGCTGACGCACTACGCCAGGCTTCACTCCCCTATCTGAACTACCTGGGGAATCCAGAGGGAACTCCGGCGATGCACGGCCATCCAGGGCTTGAGCTGACGGACTTTCAAGACAAGCACGCTTTCGAAGCGCGAGCGACTCGCCTATTCGCACTGATTGCCAGCGACGACTCACCTAACGGAGCAATTTCCGACGCCAATCCGGATGGCCTCAATACAGCCACACAACTCTACCGGGACATCTTGGAGCAAACGAATAAGAATTCAGTCTGGGTGAGCAGCCATCCCGAGCTTGCGCAAAGCTTGGGGAGCACTTCAGCTGAGTTGCTCGAGCGCGGCCGCGCGGGAATCTATGGCGCACAGTTCGACCTCGCGGTCGATGAAAACGAAAAGGCCACTTCCTCGCAGGCGGCCGAAAGCCAAACCGAGAAGATCCTGTCCTCCGCGAGCTACCTACTGAGTGTCACACCTCACGGAACGGCCGCATCCGTCGGAATCGGTGCCGCAGCACCGTGGTTGATCACCTCCGATCCTGCAGGAGACGTACCGTTCCGACCGCCCAGCGGGGATGAGGCCTTCGGATCGGACGATCCAACGCGAGTAAGACTCTCATCGACCTACACCATGTTCGCGAATTCCGGAGTAGAGGGACCCGAGGAATGGTACGGCGCAGACGGAAACCTCAAGTCGGTCGAAGCGATTCTTGAACAGTCCGACGGCGATGCCAGCCAGCTAGATCAAGCGATTCGGACGATGTTGCGAACGCAGAACCCGGAGCTTTACGGCGCGGACGGTCCAATCGGCTACTGGGACGCCGGATTCAACGAGGGCGCGAAGGACGAAGATCTCCAGTACAACGCGACGAACATGAACACTTACAAAGACTGGGTCCTGAAAGGGGACGAGCGGTGAGGGGCAGAGAACGTGCCATGCTGTGTTCTCTTCCACTCCTCCTACTCACGTCCTGCACACAGTCTCCCGCACCATCGCCCCACGACAGACCCCACATCAGTTCGATTTTGCCGACATCTGACTCCACGCTGGAACCTCTCATGTACGAGTTCCCGGTCGATCTGGCCGGCGATTTCAGTGTCGTCTGGAGTGCGCAGCCTGGTATTGACCTGAACTCACGGCCGGGTGAGGTTGTTCGCGCAACGGCGGAAGCGGGAACGCTCATGAGCGTTCCCGGCGAACGAAACTACCCCGGCGCCGAGTCAGCCGCTGAAGAGTCTTGGACCACGCCAGGCGGGTACACCTTTGGCGGTGATCCGATGAATCTGACTGAAAAGAACGGCACTATCTTCATCCATCTCACCGATCTCACCTCCACCGCAACGACGATTCACGCCATCGGCTGCAAGTTCGAGTTCGGAGTCATCGCCGAGCTGGATCAGCCGGCAGCGGGTGGCTACCTTGGCGGCTATGCGTTCGCTGTGGACGCAACCCGACCCCCAGATGCTGTGGACCCACGGGAGAACTTGCCCCGGACCACGCCGGCTGGCACCGGCGACAGAGCTCCGCGCTTCGATGCTTTCTTCCCCTGGAGCGTGGCTTATCGGACTATCCCACAAGATGACCCGCGGCTCGAATCCTGCCTGCCGAAGGGAACGGCGATCGCCAAAGACCATCCCGCCTATTCGGACTACCCGTTTACCGAGGACACAAAATCCGTCAGCGTGATCAAACCGCCCAGGCCAGAGTTGTTTCCCGTCCTTCCACAATCTCCTGCGTGGCCGCCACCGTGATTCGGGCACGCACACCCCAGGCGCGCGGCGATGCTCGAGTAGCTCGGCGGAACGGTCGACCGAGTTCGGGGACTCGCGCGTCGGCGAGCATGGCGCTCATCGCCCTCTCCGCCTGCCTCAGTGCCATCGGATGTTCGAACCCCTGCACCTCCCCAGTTCGAGTGGACACCTGAGATAGCGGGGCGTGGGGTCCCGCTGGAAGGATGTCACTATGTCGAGGGCGCGTCGGTCGTTTACACCTGAGTACAAGGTGGAGGCTGCTCGTCGGGTGATCGACGGCGGCCGGCCGATCACCGAGGTTGCGCGTGAGCTGAACGTGCACGAGAACTTGTTGGGCAAATGGGTACGGGCGGAACGACTTCGCGACGGCGTCGCCGCCGAGGGGCGCAAAGCTCCACCGGATGGTGAACTCACTGGGGGCGAACGTGCGGAGTTAGCGCGGCTGCGTGCCGAGGTCGCCGAGAGAAGGGGGGGTGTCAGATGGTCTGTGTAAGTCCAGTGCTCATCAGTGAGAGGAAGATCTATGAGCATGGCGTTAGACGACAAGCAGCAGGGCCACGACGACGAGCAGTTGCCTGAACTGGCCGAGCCGCGCTCGACCGCGGAAGTCGCCGAGGCATTACAGGCCTCGGGCATGGTCGATGAGCTGCTCGCCCAGATCGATACCGGCCAGGTCCAGATCACCGGCGAAGGCGGGTTGATCCCAGGTCTGATCAAACTGGCCCTCGAACGCGGTCTGAAGGCCTAGCTGACCGATCACCTCGGCTATGCCAAGGGCGATCCGGCCGGGCGGGAGTTGCCCAACGCCCGTAACGGGTCGAGCCCGAAAACGGTGGCCTCGGAGGCCGGGCCGGTCGAGCTGAACATTCCTCGTGACCGTGACGGCACGTTCACCCCGCGGCTGGTCCCGAAGGGCTCGCGCCGCCTCGGCGGCCTCGACGACATCATTATCTCGCTCTACGCCGGCGGCATGACGTTGCGCGACATCCAACACCATTTGGCCTCCACGATCGGCACCGATCTCTCGCACGAGACGATCTCGAAGATCTGCGACGAGGTCCTCGACGCGGTCGATGAATGGCAGAACCGGCCGCTGGAGCCGTTGTATCCCGTCATCTACCTTGACGCCCTGGTGGTGAAGGTCAAAGACGGCGCCCATGTCCGAAACAAGCACGCCCACATTGCTATTGGCGTCGATATGGCCGGCGTCAAGCATGTGCTGGGAATCTGGATACAGGCCGAAGAAGGCGCCAAGTTCTGGGCCGGGGTGTGTGCGAATCTGGCCAACCGCGGCGTCAAGGACGTGCTGATCGTGTGCTGTGACGGGCTCACCGGATTCCCCGAAGCGATCGAGGCGACCTGGCCGCTGGCCACCGTGCAAACCTGTGTGGTGCATCTGATCCGCAACTCGATGCGGTTCGTGAACTACAAAGACCGCAAAGACGTCGCTCGGGCGATTAAACCGATCTACACCGCCCCCGACGCCGAGACCGCCCGCCGCGAGTGGGAAGCCTTCCGCGACTCGGAACTAGGCGCCAACTATCCGAGTGCGGCAATGGCTTTCGACCGAGCCTGGGATCGGTTCATCCCCTTCCTGGCATTCCCGCCCGAGCTGCGCAAAGTCATCTACACCACCAACTCGATCGAGTCGCTGAACTACCAGATCCGCAAGGTCATCAAGAACCGCGGACATTTCCCCAACGACATCGCGGTCCGCAAACTCTTGTGGCTGGCCATCTGCGACATCGAAGACAAACGAGCCGCTCAACGCCTCAAAGAACGCGGGACCAGGCGGTCACAGCCCCGTAAGGCCCTCGGACGACTGGTCGAGGGACAGGTCGTCACCAACTGGAAGCAGGCCCTCGGACAGCTCGCTCTGGCCTACCCCGACCGGATCGAACCGCACCTCGGCTAAACCCACGGACCACAAGAAAATCAGGAGTCACGTTCTTACACTGACATCTTGACAAGCTCCGAGAAGGACAGGGACATCGCGTTCCTGAAAAAAGTATCGGCGTACTTTGCGGCACAGCATCATCGATGAGCAAGTTCGAGCTCATTGCCGCGGAGTGCGCCGACCATGAGATCTCGAGACTTGCGGCGCTACTGCATGTTTCACGCTCGGGCTACTATGCTTGGGCGGCACGGCAACGCCGTACCGAGCCGACAGCTCGAGAGCAATGGCGACGTGATCTCGACGTCAAGATTTCCGCGCACTGGAAGACCTCGCAACGCACCTACGGATCTCCGCGGATCACCGTCTGCACTCCGAGGGAGTGGCGGTATCGGCGAATACCGTCGCCAAGATCATGGCCGAGATGGGTACAGAGGGCATAAGTCCGCGCACGTTCAAGACCACCACGCAGGTTGACCCGACCGCAACGTTCCCGCCCGATCGAGTGGGCAGGCGTTTTGATCGGGGCCGGATCGACGTGGCGTGGACATCGGACATCACCTATCTGACCTGAGGTGAAGGCGATGTCTACCTGTGCGCGATCCGTGACGAGCACTCCCGTCGGATACTCGGCTGGGCCGTAGCCGACCACATGCGCACCGAGCTCGTTGAGGCCGCCGTTGATGCCGCGGTACGCACGCGTGGTGGGTCGGTACGCGGCACCATCATGCATTCCGACCGTGGCACCCAAGGTGAATTCACGAGTCATGACATGGCCAAGGCCTGCGCCAGGCACGGCTTGAAGCGCTCCATGGGTGCCACCGGGGTCTGCCGGGACAACGCCGGCGCCGAGGCGCTGTGGTCCACCGTCAAACACGAGTACTACAAGCGGCATGCTTTCGCCTCAACGCGAAACTTACTGCTGGACTTGCCAATTACATCCGATTCTACAACCATGCCAGGAGGCATACGGCGTTAGGGATGATCTCACCTATCGACTTCGAGCTCGCCGAACAGGCAAGCCAACAATCAAGCTAACCGTGTCCACTTTTCTGGGGGAGCCTCAGCCCGCGAGGAGCACCTGTCCGTGGCCGTCACGTACACGGTCTACCAAGAGTTGATCCACGCCTACGGCCAACCGAACAAACGTGACGGCTCCGGCGGCCTGTCACAGCACCTCCACGCACTCTGAATCAGGAAGAGCCCTGAAAGGGGACGAGCGGTGAGGGGCAGAGAACGTGTCATGCTGTGTGCTCTTCCACTCCTCCTACTCACGTCCTGCACACGGTCTCCCGAACCTTCTCCCGAGGAGACCCCGTTACCTTCTTCGTAGTCCCGCACCGCGGGGCAACGGTCGCCAAGTTCGGTATGACTTCTTGCCCCTGTCTCTCGAATGATCCGGGGGGTGGTGTCGCCGAACCTGGTGACGTCGATGGACCGCTGATAGGGACAGGGCCGCCTGTTTGCATCGAGCACCGGGCAGGTCTCTTCGTAACGTGGGTGCCGGGTGTCGACGTCTGATCGGTGACCGTCCGGAGCGGAACGAAAGGCACGCTTCATGGACCCGACCTACGCCGTGTTCTGCGGCATCGACGTGGGCAAAGGCGAACACCACGCCGTCGGACTCGACCCCGCCGGCACCCGCCTGTTCGACAAAGCCCTGCCCAACGACGAAGCCAAACTGCGGACCGTGTTCGACCGCCTGGCAGAACACGGCCCGGTGTTGGTGATCGTCGACCAACCGAACACGATCGGTGCCCTGCCGGTCACCGTCGCCCGCGCCTGCGGACACGCTGTGGCGTACTTGCCGGGGTTGACGATGCGGCGCGTCGCCGATCTGTACCCCGGCCAGGCCAAGACCGACGCTCGAGATGCGTTCATCATCGCCGACACCGCCCGCACGATGCCGCACACGCTGCGCCGGATCGATGTCGGCGACGAGGCCCTGGCTGAGCTCGGGGTGCTCGTCGGGTTCGACGACGACCTCGCCGGTGAGGCCACCCGGATCAGCAACCGCATCCGCGGATTGCTCACCGGAATCCACCCTGCCCTCGAACGGGTTCTCGGTCCCAGGATCGCGCATCCGGCGGTCCTCGAAATCCTGTCGCGATGTGGCGGGCCGGTCGGCATCCGCAAAGCGGGCAAACGCCGACTCACCACACTCGCAACCAAGCATGCCCCGCGGATGGGCGCCCGACTGGCTGAGGAAATCCTCACCGCGCTCGATGCCCAGAGCGTGACGGTGCCAGGCAGCAACGCCGCCGAGATCGTCCTGCCGAAGCTTGCAGATTCCTTGAAAGAGGTTCTGCAACAGCGCAAGAGCATTGCTGAAGATGTGGAGAGGATGCTCGATGACCACCCTCTTTCCCAGGTCCTGATGTCGATGCCCGGCGTCGGCGTCAGGACCGCAGCCCGGATCCTGCTCGAGGTCGGTGACGGCTCGGCGTTCGCCTCTGCGGCGCATCTGGCGGCCTACGCCGGTATCGCCCCGGTGACCCACCGTTCCGGCTCGTCGATCCGTGGTGAGCACCCCGCCCGGTCGGGTAACCGCAAACTCAAACGGGTGTTGTTCCTGTCCGCTTTCGCCGCATTGCACGACCCGACCAGTCGCGCCTACTACGACCGCAAACGCGCTGAGGGCAAGAAGCACAATGCCGCGTTGATCTGTCTGGCACGCCGTCGCTGCGACGTCCTCTACGCCATGCTCAAGAACAAGACCTTCTACCGCACCCCCGCTGCTGCCCCCGCTTGACCAAACCATAGGGACACCCCCCCCCACATCAGTTCGAGTTTGCCGACATCTGATTCCGCGTTGGAACCGCTGAAGTACGAGTTCCCGGACGACCTGGCCCCAGATCAGCGATCTCTCTGTGTAGATCCCACGGGAAAGTCGACGACTTGGCCCGGTTCAGATACGCTGGCGCCAGTCTCTTCGCCGCGAGATCACGGACCGCGTCACGTATCTGAAGCCGGTCGGAATCGAGCTCGACGGTCACGCATCCACCTCGGATTTCCGTGCCTTCGCGCCCTGATCGGTAGGTTCTACGACGGTGTGGTCCAGTGCGTACTTGTACGCACCCATCGCCAGCAGACAACCGATCCCGGCAACCACCATGATGACAATCGGCAGTGCCCCCGCGGTGTACGAACCGGTCGCGCCGTAGACCTGGCCCAACAGGAAGATCCCGAATGCCGAACCCATTGCGTAGAGGAAGTACACGCAACCGAGCACCCGCGCGTAGGAGTGCTTGGGGAAGTAGCGGCTCGTCATATAAGCAGCCATGTCACCCTCGGCGCCGAGCGCGAATCCGACCAGAATCGCACCTGCGAACAGCAGCGGCGTTGCCGTCGGGAGGATGAGCAAGGCCACTCCGACAGCACACAGCGCGAAGATGATCGAGCCGACCACCGGCGCGAACAAGCGATCCAGAAGGTAACCGACGATCAGACGCGCCAGCACCGACGACAGACTCAGCACGGAGAGGATCACCACCGCAGTACCACGCCCGATGCCCTTGTCCGTGGTCATCGGCACCACCTGGGACATCAGTCCGAAGGTCGCCGACGAGACCAGGAAGATCGCGGCTGCGAGCAACCAGAACTGGCGCGAGCCCTTCACGATCGACCACAACGATTCTCCGGCGACACGTCCCTGAGCACGAGCCTCGCGGCGTTCGGCATCATGCTGCGCCGGCATACGTGTTACGAACGCGTAGATCGACGCAGGAATCACCGTGCACAACGCACCGATGACGAAGAACGTGGTGCGCCAGTTGGCGATCCCGAGAACGAACTCGGCAAGGTAGGGCATCAGGACGCCGCACGCGCCGAGACCGGCCATCAGAATGCCCAGCGCCAGACCTCGACGGTCGGCGAACCACGCGCTCACTACCGTGGCGTGCGCTACCGGGTTCAACGCCCCGGCACCCGCGCCGATCAGGACACACAGTGCATAGAAGACGAACTGGCTGTTCGGCAGCGCAGCCATCAGCATCAGGCCGCCGCCGAAGGCGAACACCATCGGCACCGATGGAAGGCTCGGCCCGTAGCGATCGACCAGCATGCCGAGAGCCACGATCGAGACGCCGACAACCAGGGTCTCGATCGACAGTCCGTTGGAAATGACGCTGCGATCCCAGCCGAACTCGTCGGACATCGATTCGCCCAGCACGTTGAAGAGAACATTCACCGCTGTCGTCCCGAACAGGAGAGTCAAGAAGCCGGTGGCCGCATACCACCACCTGTTCAGCTGCCGTCCGCTTGCCGCCGTCGCCATCGAGGCCATGTGCGCTTCCTTCTGCCGCAGGAGTGAATTGTCCGCGCCGTGCACACACCCCACCCCGCGCGGTGTCCGACGTCACATCATCGAATCATATGGCCAGTCCAAATGTAAATATTGGTCCAATTACACCTCACGGACCGGGCGAATCGGGTCCAGGTATTGCCCGCAAGCCTTCAGCGGCGTTAGTGTTGTGCAAATGGTCAGTCCTAATGACCACAACACCAAGTGGGCGCCCGCCCGCGACAGGAAGGGACACCGAACTCTGATGACCGATTTCTCTGACATCACATACGAGGTCGACAACGGACTGGCCTGGATCACCATCAACCGGCCCGAGCGCTACAACGCCTTCCGCGCCCAGACCGTGGACGAACTCATCCTCGCGTTCAAGCGTGCCTGGGCGAGTTCAGAGGTGGGTGTCGTGGCTCTGACGGGTGCCGGCGACAAGGCCTTCTGTGCCGGCGGTGATCAGAAGCAGCGCATGGAGACCGGCGACTACGGCCCCTCCCAGAGCGGACTGTTCGAGGTCGAGTCGCTGCATCGCGTCATCCGGGACAACCCGAAGCCGGTGATCGCCGCGGTCAACGGTCTGGCCATCGGCGGCGGTCACGTACTGCATGTGCTGTGCGATCTCACAATCGCCGCCGACACCGCCCAGTTCGGGCAGAACGGTCCGCGAGTCGGATCGTTCGACGCCGGTCTCGGATCGGGATACCTTGCTCGCGTCGTCGGTGAGAAGCGCGCACGTGAGATCTGGTTCATGCTCCGCCGCCTGTCCGCGGAGGAGGCGATGGACTGGGGGCTGGTCAACAAGGTCGTCCCGGCTGCCGACCTCAAGGCCGAGGTCCGCGCATGGGCCGACCAGATGCTGGACTTCTCCCCCACCGCACTCAAGGTGCTCAAGCAGTCACTCAACACCGACACCGAGCACTTCGTCAGCATCGGCCAGATGGCCTACTCAACGCTCGAGATCTTCGGCGAGACACCGGAATCCCGCGAGGGGATCACGGCTTTCAACGAAAAGCGCAAGCCCGATTTCACTCCGTACCGAGGCAAGTGACGTGCAGTTCTCGGCTGAACAGCGGGAGTTCGCGGCGGCAATCAACGACTACTGTCGCCGCGAGCTCGCCACGGTCGCCCAACGGGACGCCGTCACCGACGGTGGCGCCCTTTCCAACAGTCCTCTGGTACTGGCCGACATGGCGCGCAACGGTTGGCTGGGGGTATCACTACCGGAGGAGTACGGTGGCGGCGGAGCAGGTTTCGTCGACGAGTGCATTTTCCTGGAGGAATCCTCTCGCGGGCTCGCACCGCTGACCGGATACTCGACCGGGCTCACCGCGGCGCAGACCTATCTCCGCTGGGGCACCGACGACCAGAAGAAGACCGTCGTCACCAACCTCACCGCAGGTCGCCTCGAGGCGATCGCACTCAGTGAGCCCGGCGCGGGCTCCGACCTCGCAGGCCTGCGGGTCAGTGCCCGCCGCGACGGCGATCGGTACATCATCAACGGACAGAAGACCTGGATCTCGGCCGCCCACGTCGCCGAACACATCCTCGTCCTCACCCGCGAGGATTCATCCGGCGGCAGACATCAGGGGATGACACTCCTGATGGTCCCGACCACATCACCCGGCCTCACCATCCGAGCAATCGACACGATGGAGGCACACACCTGCAACGACGTCTTCTTCACCGACGTCGAGGTTCCGGTATCCGCTGTCGTCGGCGAACCACGCAATGCGTGGAAACAGTTGATGCGAGGTCTGAGCATCGAACGCCTCATCATCGCCGCGATGAGTATCGGCGGTGCACGCCGCGCGCTCGACGACGTCGTCGCCTACGCCAAGGAACGCGAACAGTTCGGGCAGAGCTTGGCTTCTTTCCAGGCGCTCCGGCACCGGATGGCCGATCTCGCCACCGATGTCGAGATCGCGCGGGTGTTCCTGTACGACGTGGCAGCCAAGATCGATGCGGGCCTGGAAGACGACCTGTCTCGCGAGAGCGCGATGGCGAAGATGCGGTGCACCGAGGTCGCCAAGAACACGACCCTGGAAGCCATGCAGATGATGGGTGGCTACGGTTACGCACGCGAGTACGGCATGGAGGGTCAGGTCCGCCGCGCCCTCGCACCACCGATCTACGGCGGCACCAACGAGATCCAGCGAGAGATCATCGCGAAGACCATAGGCCTGTGACAATCGCGCAGGCACCGACACCACGAGGTACACGATGAGCGACGACACGATTTTCTCGCCGGCGTTGTTGGCCGGCAAACGAATTCTGATCACCGGGGGTGGCACCGGGCTGGGTCGCGGGGTTGCCCGCCACCTGGTGGAGCACGGCGCGCAGGTCCACCTGTGGGGCCGCCGCGAGGCCGTGCTGGCCGAGGCCGCGGAGGAAGCCTCCGCGTCGCGGCCGGGTTCAGTGCAGTACCACACCGTCGATGTCCGCGACTACGAAAACGTCGACGAGACCATGGAACGGATCTGGTCGGACTCCGGGCCGTTGACCGGGGTGCTCAACAACGCGGCAGCGAACTTCATCGCCCAGACCAAAGACCTGAGTCCCCGTGCATTCCAGGCGATCACGAGTACGGTGATGAACGGGTCGTTCCACACCACCCATGCCGCGGGTAAGCGTTGGATCGCCGACGGACTGCCGGGCAGCGTGCTCTCGACACTGACCACCTGGGTGTGGACGGGATCTGCTTTCGTGGTGCCATCCGCCATGGCGAAGGCCGCCGTGCATTCGATGACGATGTCGTTGGCCGTCGAATGGGCCAAACACAACATCAGGCTCAATGCCCTTGCACCCGGCCCGATCCCGACCGACTATGCGTGGGAGATGCTCAACCCGACCGACAAGAGCTCGGTCGGCGCGACACAGGCTGACCAGATTCCGGCCGGTCGCACGGGAACCATCGAGGAACTCGCCAATCTCACCATGTTCCTGATGTCGGATGCCTGCGACTACCTCACCGGGCAGACGATCGCCATGGACGGTGGACAGATGCTGGCCGGCCCCGGCACCTTCGCCGGACTCACCTCGCTCTCCGACGCCGACTGGCAGCAGATCAAGGAGACCAGCAAGGCCGCCTCGGAGTCGAGCAAGGCTCAGCGAAGCGTGTAGACAACGAGATTGACCTGACAAGCCGGGGGCGCATCGGAGACGATGCGCCCCTGGCTGTTTGCCGTGTAGGCGATCAGGACCGAAAGAACCACCCCACACGAAGTCTTGTGTGGGGTGGTCTGCGTTCCGCGTGGGCGCGTGCTCCTCAGATCACAGCGACGCCCGGTAGGAATACTTGCTCGAGCGGGTGACGGCGAACTCGAAGATCCCAGAGCCCTTGGCACCAGACCCCTCGGCGTCCTGCTCCCCTTCACCGAGAAGTTCGAACGTGCAGAGCCGGTCGGTCAGGGCGGAGTCGAACGAACGAGGCGACACCGAACTGTCCAACGCGTACCGGTCCGATTCGACGTGATCGACGCCGTGCGACACCCCGTGGTGTCCGCCGTAACCGGCCCCGGCCATGAAACCGCCGCCGGCCCGGGCATCGGCGTACACCCGCAACCGTTGTCCCGACGCGGTCGTGACCTCGACCTCTCCGTCGACCAGGTCGCGTTCATCGGTGAAAACCAGGGCGTGGCGGACATCGGTGATGGGGTCGAGCCGACCGTCCACGTGCATGACCGCACCTTCGAGGAGCAGCCGATCGTGATCGCGGGTCTCGACGAGCAGGAAACCGATCGAGTAGTCGGGGAACTGGGCCTGGTACCAGATGTGCAGGCCCTGACCGCCCGACATGGTGCGCACTCCCCGCGAGCGGTCACGCTGACCGTACCAACCGTCGACCGGGACCACGGCGCCGTCGATCGTCAGCTCGCCCTGGTATCGACCGGATTGGAAGAGGTGGTCGAACGAAGTCTTTGTCGCCGAAGCGTTCTCGACGGCGACCTCACCGAACCATGCCGGCGTACGAGCGTGCCACCGGACATCGAACTCGACCCCGATTTCGTTGGCTCCGAGCGCAAGCCGCCACTCGGTGTTGGGCTCGACGACCTCGAACCGGAACGGGCCGGCCCCGTTGCGCCCGGTTGCGCTCAGCAGGCTCGAGAAGCGCAGGTTCCGTTGCTCGCCGGCCTGGGTCAGGACGACGAATCCGTCCACCGTGTCCTTGGGCGGGTAGATGCCGAATCCCATGATGACCGAGGGTGCCTGCCCATCGGTCGGGTGCATGTTGAACATCAGACGGTCGAAGAAACCATCTGGGAGGTCAGTCACGTCGGCCCCGACCAATGGGTCGTGGAAGGTTTCCGTACCGCTCTGGGGTGGTCATCGAAAAGTCACTCCTCGGTGTGTTCTCAGGGGCCCGAGGTCAACGACCGGCGGGCTTGGCGGCCGCGATTCCGGCCGATCTGCGTGCGTCGCGCAGGAACCTGCGCACCAGTTCCGGATCCGAGTAGTAGGGATCGCCGACCCCGTTCAGAACTCGGCGGCGGCTGTACTCGTAGAGGACGGCCAGCTTCCACAGCGCCAGCGTCGTGTACCACGCGAGATCACTCACGTCACGTCCCGAGCGTTCTGCATAGCGCTGGGTGAGTTCGAGTTTCGTCGGGAAACCAGGCTCGAGCATTGCCGCGCCGAGTTCCGCGGTGGGGTTCATCGGCTGCCCCGGCTCGGGCACCGTGGCAAGCAGGTATCCCACGTCCAGGAGAGGATCTCCGATGGTGGCCAGTTCCCAGTCCAGGACGGCGGCGACGCGTCCCGGTGTCTCGGGAGCCACCACCACATTGCCGATACGGAAATCGCAGTGGATCAGCGTCGCCCCGGACTCGACGGGTACGTTGGCCTCCAGCCACGCGTCGATGTCGGCGAAATCGGCAGGAGGCGCACCGTTCTCGTCGGCGACGAGCCGACGCATCCGTTGCAGATGCCGCGCGTTGAATCCCTCGGGACGTCCCATCCGGTCGAGGCCGACGGCACGCCAGTCCACGGAGTGCAGCTCCACCAGGGTGTCGATCAGACTGTGCCCGATCAGCTCCCGCTGTTCGATGGTGTCCAGCGGAGCCGGTGTGCGGTCGGTGACGACCGGCCCCGCGGCGAAACTCATGACATAGAACGGGACATCGAGCACCTCACCCTGTTCGGCCACCGCGAGCACCTGCGGCACCGGAACCGAACTCGACTGCAATGCACGCAGCAGGGTCGCCTCACGGAGCATGTCGTGCGCACCCGGCGGAATCGGCGGCGGCGGCGGACGCCGAACGACCACGCTGTCGGTTCCATCGCTGATCAGGTATGTCAGGTTCGAATGTCCGTCACCGATGGGCCGGGTCGTGATCGGACCCGACAGGATGCCTCGCTCTTCGAGGAAGAGGCGCAGTGCATTCCTGGTTTGTGTGTCCCAGTCCCAGGCCATCGTCGCGTCACCTACCGGTGAACTCTGGCCGGCGCTTCGCCTTGAACGCCGCCAGCGCCTCGGGCATGTCCTCGGTACGGGTCAGCAAGGCCTGGCCGCGATTCTCCAGTTCGAGAGCCGCTTCATACGAGGTGATCTCTTGGTTGCGTTGGATGGCGCGCTTGGACATCCGTACCCCACCTGGTGAGTTGCGGGCGATCAGACGGGCCATCGCCAATGCTTCGTCGAGCAGCTGCTCGGTGGGAACGACCTGATTGACCAGTCCGATGCGCAGGGCTTCCTCGGCCTCGACGATCCGGCCGGTGAAGCCGATCTCGGCTGCACGCGCCGGCCCGACGAGTCGTGAGAGGTTGTAGGAGGTGCCCAGTTCACCCATCGACAGGCCCACCTTCACGAAGGCGGCACTCATCTTGAGAGTCGGTGCCGCGAGGCGGATGTCGGCTGCGAGCGCTAGTGCCATGCCGCCGCCGGTGGCGGGTCCGTGCAGGGCGGCGATCACCGGGAAGGGCAGGTGCCGCAGAGATTGGATCCCCCCGGTCGCGGTCTCCTGGAACTTCAAGAACTCCCGCACACCCATCTCGGTGATCACGTGGATCTCGTCGAGGTCGAAGCCGGCGCAGAAGGCCCGTTCACCGGCCCCGGTGAGGATCAGGGCCCGTAACTTGCTGTCCCGCAGAGCACGACCTGCCGCGAGGTACTCGTGGAACATCGCCACCGTTTGAGAGTTCAAACGGTCGGGACGATTGATGCGGAGAATGCCGATCCCTGGTTCGGCCTCCTCGAAGGTCAGCGTGTCGAGGTCGGGGAATTGGATGGTCATGTCGTGGCTTGCCTAACCCTGGTGAGTGGTACGGACGAGTGGTCAGCGACCCTGGAACACCGGTGCGCGCTTCTCTTTGAACGCCGAGAGCGCTTCGGCCATGTCGGGACTGCGGGTCAGCAGTGCCTGTCCACGGTTCTCCAGTTCGAGTGCTGCTGCGTAAGAACCGACTTCGAGGTTGGCCTGTAGCGCACGTTTGGAGAGCTGCACTCCCCCGGGCGAGTTCGTGAGGATCTGTTCGGCGATTGCGAGCGAATCGGCGAGCACGTCATCGGCGCTGAGCGAGTTGACCAGTCCGAGGTCGGCGGCCTCGGCGGCGTCGACGATCCGCCCGGTGAAGCAGATCTCGCTGGTCTTGGCAGGACCGATGAGCCGGGTGAGCAACCACGAGGTGCCCAGGTCACCGGCGGAAAGGCCGATCCGGACGAAGGCCGCGTTGAACTTGGCGTCGGTGCTCGCGACTCTGATGTCGGCGGCCAACGCCAACGAGAAGCCGCCGCCTGCCGCGGCCCCGTTGACAGCCGCGATGACCGGAACCCGCAGCGAGCGGATCGCGGTCAGCGCACGCGCTGCACGTTCCTGCTGATCGAGCATCCCGAGCGCGCCCAGGTTGGGCAGGTCGTCGGCGTCAGCGAGGTCGTAACCGGAGCAGAACGCCTTGCCTGCGCCGGTCAGGATCACGACGCGACAGTCGTCCTCGGTTTCCAGGCCCCATGCGAGCTGTTCGAGTTCGACGAACATCGTGTTGGTCATCGCGTTGTAGCGATCCGGCCGGTTGAGCGTGACGACGACGATGCCCGGCTTGACCTCGTCGGCGATCAGTGTCTCGAACTTCTGGTCCAGGGTCTTCATCCGAACTCCTTCGTGAGTTGTGGTGGTCACGCGGGTCAGCGGAACTGCGGTGCGCGCTTGCCGACGAACGCGGTGATGCCTTCGGCGGCCTCGCCGTCCTCGAAGAGCGCCTGGATCTGATCGATCTCGAACTGCGCACCGTCGGCGAGCGGTGTGTCGAATGCGGCATCGACGGTGCGGATCACGGCCAACTGAGCGGGCAGCGACGGACCCACGAGCTGTTCGGCGAAGGACAGTGCGGTGGCGAGTACGTCGCCGTCGGTCACACGGTCGACGAGTCCGATTCGGTAGGCCTCGTCGGCGGGCACCTGGCGGGCGGTGAGCATGATGTCGAGGGCGCGTCCCCGTCCCACCAGGCGAGGGAGGCGTTGAGTACCGCCGGCTCCGGGGATCAACCCCAGCTTCACCTCGGGAAGTCCGAGCTGGGCTGCCGACCCGGCCACCCGCAGGGTGCAGGCGAGCGCGAGCTCGAGGCCACCGCCGAGTGCGATGCCGTCGATCGCGGCGATGGAGATCCAACCGGCCGCAGCCAGCCGGTCGTTGACCGCGCGCATCTTGTCGCCGTACTCGGTGAACGACTCGGCATCGATCGACGACAGGTGCTTGATGTCGGCTCCTGCCGCGAAGAATCCGGGCTGAGCCGACCCGATGACCATGACCTTGACGTCGCCGGCCCTCTCGGCGGCGTCCATCGCCGCATGCAACCCGTCGAGGAGGGCTATGCCGAGCGCGTTGGCCGGCGGCCGTTTCATGGTCACCACCGTGATACCGGGTGTGACCGTCTTCCAACTGACCACGTCTTCGGCCTGGTCTGCCATGTCATCCCTCACATTCCGCCCGCTGACCACCCGTCCGGCCGTCAGTTTCCTCTCACTGGAAACTATCGACAAGGTCCATTTAAGTCAACCATTATTTTGGTATGACCATATTGCGGAAGTTGAACACTCGCAGGTCATGGGTTCCCACTCACGTGCCCATTGCTGTTAGATTAGGTACGACCAAATGCACAGAAAGCAGGAACACATGCCCGAATCGCCCTCGTCGAGCGCGGTCGCGCGTCATCCGGTGCAGCTGCAGCCGATGCAGGTGCCCAAAGCTTCCGATGTCCTCGCAAACGATCTGCGCGAACGCATCCTCCGGAACGAGTTCCCCGCCGGCACCGCACTTCCTCCAGAACGCGAGTTGGTCACCCAGACCCGCATGAGTCGGACAACGGTCCGCGAGGCGCTCCGCATCCTCGAGGTCCAGGGGCTTGTCGTGATCAAGACCGGCCGTTCGGGTGGTGCCTTTGTGCAGCAGCCCGGCGGCGAAGCTCTCGCCACGTCGGTGAGCCTGCTCATCCGTGGTCAGCAACTCCGATTGACCGCGCTACTCGAGACCCGCGAGGCCATCGAGCCCGCGTGCGCGAGCCTCGCCGCCAAGTATCGGACCGATGACGACCTGGAAGCCCTGGCTGCCGCCAACGCTGCCATCGGGGACCTCGACGCGCCGCTCGAGACATTCCTCCAGGCGAACGTGGACTGGCACCTTGCCGTGGCAGTGGCGAGTCACAACGAACTCCTGACCGGCTTCATGAGCGCGCTGTCGCGCGCCATCTACACGTCGACCGAGAACAAGGCCTTCGTCGACGACGAGGTGCGGAAGACGACGTATCGGGCGCACAAGACGATCACCGACGCCATCAAGGCCGGCGACTCCGCTGCGGCCGTGCGCCGCATGACCAAGCACGTCCACGGCTATGCCGAGGCGGTCGTCCAGATCGAGGAGCGAACCGAGATCGATCTCAGCGATTCCTGAGCGACACAGGCGAGCACAGCAACGAGGTCACCGGCCCGACGGCGCGTAGTCGATCCGACCACGCCGCCGGTCCGGTGACCCGATTCAGCGGTATACGCTCGCTGCCGCCTCGACACTGGCGATCGATGCGACGTCTGGATCGAATCCCATCGGTCCGTGCCATGCCCGTTCGAACTCGATCCGGTCGCACGAGGATTCGACGATCGTCGTGTCGACTTCCCGCCGGGTACCTTCATCGAGCGGCGAGTCGACGACGTCGCTGATGGCTGCCGCGATGGCGTCTGCGGCCGAACGTATTCGAACATCCGACACATCCGCTTGGTCTACCACCGCCCGTGCGGCGTCCAACGCCGAGTTCAAGTGCACCGGGGCCGGTGTCACCGCGTCAGCGATTTTCTGCCCCATCTGCGATAGTGCTGAAGGAGGAATCTGTCCCGGGCATGCAGATGATCGAGGCGAGATCTCACGAACTCGAGGGCCATGAGCGACAACGCCATCTGCTCCTGCGCCATCGGGTCCGCGGAATCCACGGCGGGGCCGACGACATCACGTAAGGACTTGATGGTTGCGCGCAGCGTGTTCTCCAGATGATCTGCCATCAGATCCGCTCCTTCAAGAGGTCCACCAGTTGCCGTGACAGGACCGGCACCATTCCGCTCACCCACGCAAGCAACACGTCCTGATGCGTCTTGCCAAGTCGTGAGATCCGGTATGCAGTGGCACGGGTTGCGACTATGAGTTGGTAGGTATTGGAGATCTTGTAGTAGGCGAGTCGTTCGCGGTCTACCTCGAAACCGGATGCCTCGCAGTACTTCTTCAAGAACTCTTCTTCGCTGAACAATCCGCACACGAGATACTCCCCGGTCGCCGGGTCACGGTGACCAAAAGTCGCATCCGTGGCCCACGCCAGATCACGGTGCCGATCACCGAGGTGGCAGTACTCCCAGTCCAGCCAGGCCGTGATCTGCGACGACTCTTCGTCGAAAAGGAAGTTTCCGCTGCGATAGTCGCCATGGATCACACTGACCGTGTCGACCGTCGGCAGGTTTCTCCGCAGCCACCGTGCGGCGACGTCCATGAGTGGAAAGTCCTCACCACGGTCTTCTTCCCACACCCGCTGGTACTGGTTCAGCTTCCACTCGGCGGCCTGACTCGTCCCTGGCGCCGGCCGATCGAAACTCGGCAAGTTCAGTGCGTCGACATCGAGCGAATGCAGTGCGGCGAGTTGCTCGACGAACTGTGTGCCGAGCGTCGCGCGCAACCGAGGACCGAACATCGTCCCGAGCCCGCTGACGGTTCCGGTGCTCGACTGGGTCGGTTTGGTGACACCTACGGCGAAGTCGTAGACGAGCGCCGGCTCCGGGAACCACCGGCCGGATTCGTCCAGCCAACGAACTGTCGGAACTGGGAGCACTGAGCCGACCGCGATGAGGATCTGCGCCTCCTGCGATCTACTCGTTGCGTTCAACGACTCGGCAGGATCCATACGCACGACCATCACGTCGGTGACACGACCGCGATCTGGGTCCTGCCACTCGAGAGTGAACCGCATCTGCATCTTCGATGCCCCGCCGGAAAGCCACCGTGCGTCGCTGACCACGAAATCGCCGTCGATGTTGTCACGCAACAACGATTCGAGGCAGGCGACGAAGTCGTCGAGCGTTATTCGTTGATAGGAACTACTGGTCCGCCGTCGGAGCTTCCGGACCAACATCGCGTCGAGCTCAGAGTCCACCGGGAACCGAGCGCGCATCGACTCGATGAACTCGGCCGTCGGGCGGTCACGCAGGTCGAACGATCCCGTTTCCGGCGTGGGGTCGACGGCGGGCTCCGTGCGTTCGCTCACTGTCATGTCACGCTCCCCGACCGTGCTTGGATACGTGCTCGGACAGGTAGTCGAGGCCGAAGATGTCTGCCATCTCCCCGTAGCCGACAGCACCGTCGTACTCGTAGCGATGAAGACTCTGGAAGGCGACATCTCGCGGGTTGAATCCGTACCAGGGACGTGCCGCCACCGCACTTCCACGGAACTCCCACTCTGTTCCGCCGGCGCTACGGACCTTCAGGTGATTCGACATTGTCAGCATGTCGATGCGCGCCGCATCGACCTGCGCCCACACCAGACTCTCGGTCTCACCGTTGCGCGTGACAAAGCCGAACCGCAGGTCGCCGTAGCGAACCTGTCCCCGTTCGAGAGTGATCTCGACGGCGAGATGCATCGCCAACTCCGGCCCGAAGTTGACCGAGATCCAGGAAACCGCCCAGGTTCCGAGATCGCGGCGCGGACCCCAGCTGTGGTCCATGCTCTCGTAGCACTCGACCTCGTAGCGCTGACCCCGAAGCGTCAATTCACCGGTGATGTGACCCTTCACCTCGAAATGACCGTTTGCCCAGCCATCGCCGCGTGTGTCCTGCGACGCCACGGAATCCGCGGCGGTCAGCAAAGCATTCTCGGCTGGATCGTGCATGTCGAACGGGTGGTGTGTTGCCTCGAAGTTCAGATCGAAGGAACAGTTGCCCAGCACGTTCTCATACCGCATGCGGTAGTCACGCGGGGCATTTGATGTCTTGACGCTCAGCCCATTCGGTAGCGAATAGTCGGTGAACGACTTCGGACACGGTTGGTGGACCTGACAGTCCGACAGGTCCATCTCCGCTGCAGACGTGCAAAAATTCTGTGCGAGTGCGACAGATGACAGCGCGACACCTAAGTTGGGCCGCGCGAGGACATACGCGTTTCCGAGGATGCCCGCTTCGGGCACGCTGAAGATCAGCGCGGTCGTCTCTGTCCACGTCCAGTCGTCCGGATCCCGGTCGTGGAACTCACAGTCGGTTTCTTTGATCATTGGAATGCCTCTCGGTGCTGCGATCGCGGTCTCCTTGCCGCTGCGAGAGATCCTTCCCATACGACCGAGGCTTCATGACGGTCATCACGCCCTATCCCCCGTGGGCACCCCAGAACTCCCTCTGGCGGGTCACGATGGGCCACACTCCCCACGTAGGTGAGCGGTTCATGACCCCGGCAGTTCATGACCCCGGCAGTTCATGACCCCGGCAGTTCCTGCTCAGGGACGAGTCGACCTCGCGATCAGCTCCGCACGATTCGCCGCACCGGACTTTCGCAGGATGTTCTTCACGTGGGTCTTCACCGTCTCCAGCGAGACGTAGAGTTCCCGTGCGATATCTGCGTTGGCGAGTCCACGGAGTATGAGCGGCAAGACCTCCCGCTCGCGTCTAGTGAGATCTTTTGCCAGAGAGGAGCTTCGGTCCGTATCCGGCGAGATACGCGTATCGAGATCGCCGTTCAACTCGCGGGTCACGTGGGAGACGAGGTGCTCCCACCCATGGGAGATGTCGGAGTTCACCCGGGCCGCCGAGACGAGGGACTGCAGCAATGCGAGGTAGCCGAAGTAGTCGGCCTGGTCCTCCTCGGAGACGCCCAGACCGAGGCAGAGTGCAACGGTTCGGTCCGAACACCGGAAGGCCATCGCCGTGCCGTCGTTCACCCGCCCCAGTGCGCTCGCAGACGCCGCCGCCGAGCGACCTACCGCGACCGTGGGACCGCGGAGTGCCGAGAGTTCGACGGACCTCGGTTCGAGGGTCAGCTCACACCCGTCGAGGTTGTCGGCGGTACCGGTCGCGGCCAGCACCCGACCGCGTGAACCCACACGCGCGCCGTCGAACTCGAGGCAGAGAGTGTCGGCGCGAAGGACGTCGTGCAGGTGTTCGGCGATCAGGGTCATAAAGGCCTCGCGGTCAGCTGCTCGAAGACGGGCGAGCAGGGTCGCGAGCGTACGGAACAGTTCCGTGTCCACGACATCGATCGTGTCGACCAGTTGCCGATGACACGTCAGTGCCCGCACTGTCACTGCGGCGAGTTCCGCGCGTCGTGCGTCGTCGGGACTGGACATCCGCTCGGCGTTGACCGATTCGAGGCACGACTCGAGAACGACCAGATCATGTCCCGCCTCCGCGCGTCGCCGGAGAAGTCCTCGCGACTCAGCGCGAGTCCGCGACACGATGTCGACCAACCGGCTCACGTCACCAACTGACGACAGGTCACCGCAACCCGCTGTCACCTCAACCATGCGTGTCGAGTCCGGCACGGTAGGCAGCAGCCGCTGCAGCACGGCTGTGGACACCCAAACGTGAATAGATCTCTTTCACATGTGATTTCACGGTACCCTCGGAGATGCCCAACTCATGAGCGATTTGCGCGTTCGTGGCGCCCACAGCCAAGCGCCGCAGGATTGTCAGCTGTCGCGCGGTCATCCGCACACCGCTTTGCCGAGAGCCGACAGCGTCCAGGCCCGGACCCGGCGACGACTCGACCCGGAGATCGGCCCGCCCACCGAGCACCTCCTCCGCATACGTCACGACGTTGGTCAAACGCTCTGCGAGGTCGGCGATCTGGCGGCGCCTCGCCATTCGTTCGGCCAGCACCCCGAGCATCCCGCACGCGAGAGCGACTCGTTCCAGATCGACCATCTCGGCGGGTTCGTCGTAGCGATCGGCGTGAACCATACCCACCGGGTTCCCGTTGCTCAGAACCGGCGCGGTTGCGTACCCGCGCGAGTTCGATACAGACATCAGCGGCTTGTAGGTGAGGCGGTGAGTCTTGGGGTGACGCGACGAGCTGAGGTTCGTGCCGTGCCACCGTCGTGTGTTCAAGGGGTGCGTCGTCGAGGTTGATCGTGCGCTCCGAGAGGTATGCCCGCAGCGACGACTGATCAGCAACGATTGCGCTCTCGATGTACAGGGACGCGGGGCGCCAGGTACTGCCATCGACGACCGAGAAGAGAGCTCGCCGAAAGCCGAGGGCTTTGGACGTCCCCTGAAAGGTCTCATCGAGCTTCTCAGGTAGCACCGGCCAGGGCAACGACGTCAGCGTTCGGACGGCCGCGGCCGCCGACTCCAGCCGGGCCCGGGCGCTGCCGCCTTCCCCGCGTCGCACGGATTCCAGTTGGGGTGAGAAGGTGATCGGCATCGGAGAACTCAGCCGGCTCGAGCACACCCGTGCGTATGGCACCGGCGACGTCGACGAGAAGACTCTCCAGTTCCAGACCGGCGCGTTCATGTACATGCGCAGGACCGTCAGTAGTGCCCATCGTCACTCACCCCGTATCGGAATCCCGTTCACACTCAGCAGAAGTGCTCGTAGGCCGTCAACTGCTCGCGCCTGGCCGGCGGCGGTCCCTCAACTTCGAATACCGGCCGGGGAGGACAGGTGCTGCCGGAGTCCGGACAGGATCTCGGCGTTGACGTTCCGGGTCTGCTCATCGGTGAGTCCCCACGGTGGCGCGATCAGGTCGAGATGGTCGAACCCCGCAGGAAGGTCTGCCAGCCGTCCAGGGAACTCACCTGGCGCGCAGGCAATGGCGATGGCGTCGATCATGTCATCGCTGACAGCGCGAATGAGCGCGTCGGTATCCCGATCACGGGCCGCCTGCCGGATCACCTTCTGCTCCGAGCTCCAGCCGTGAAGCTCGAACAGTCGGTCATAGACGCGGGACGCCGCGTACTGACCGATCGCGAACGCAACCTGCCGTCGAGCGAGTTCGACGTCATCGTCGATCGCACACATGCGGATACCCATGATGGTGATGTCGCCGGGATCACGGTCGGCGCGGCGGGCGCCGACAGCGATATCTTCGGCGACTGGTCCGCGGACGTAGTCTGCGGTGAACATCGGGTGTCCCACCAGTCCGTCGGCGTGCTCACCCGCGGTACGCAGCATGAGTTTGTTGACGCCGGCGATCCAGATCGGGATGGTCGGCCGAACCGGCTCGGGCACTTCCGAAGTCGGTGCGATGTGCACGTGGTAGAACCTACCGTCGTGATCGACTGGGCCTTCGTGGAGCCGCCACAGCGCCTTGAGTACGGTCAAGAGTTCGGCCATGCGCGCGGCCGGCGCCTCGCCGCTCACCCCGTGCCAGGCCTCCATCATTTTCGGGGTTCCGTTGCCGAGCCCGAGGATGATCCGGCCGCCCGACAGTTCGTCGAGGTCGCGAGCCTCTGCCGCCCACATCAGCGGGCTACGACCCACGCCGTAGGCGATGTTGGTGCCGATCGAGATGCGCTCGGTCCCGGCGGCGATCGCCGCCATCGGAATGGTCGCCGATCTGCTGTACAGCTCGCTGGTCCAGACCGCGGCACACCCGACTTCTTCTGCCTCGCGAGCCAGATCGGTCATCGTCTCGAAACGGCGTCGACCGGTACCCACCCCGAATGCGTTCACACCGAAAGTCGTCACAGCACAGATCCTTTCATCGAAGACTCAGGCGCGGCGCGGAAAGCGGTCGAACTCGGGCCTGCGCTTGGCCTTGAACGCCTCGCGCCCTTCTTGCGCTTCCTCACTCGCATAGAACAGCAGGTTGGTGTCGTGCGCGAGCTGCTGAATCCCGGCCAGACCGTCCTCTGCCGCATGGAAGCTCGCCTTCATCAGGCGAAGTGCCATGGGTGACAACTCGAGCATCTCCCGGCACCACTGCACCGTCTCACGTTCGAGGTCGGCCAGCGGCACGACGGTGTTCACCAGACCCATCTCCAACGCCTGCTGGGCGGTGTACTGACGGCAGAGGAACCAGATCTCCTTGGCCTTACGTGTACCGACCATGTCGGCCAGCAGTCCGGCACCGAAGCCACCGTCGAACGAGCCGACGCGGGGGCCGACCTGCCCGAGCCGGGCGTTGTCCGCGGCGATCGTCAGGTCGCAGACGATCTGCAGGACATGCCCACCGCCGATCGCGTAGCCCGCGACCATCGCGACCACCGGCTTCGGAAGGCGACGGATCTGCACCTGCAGGTCGGTCACGTGGAATCGGCCGACCGCATCCGGACTGTCCGGATCGGTGAGATAGCCCGTGTCGCCACGAACCCGTTGGTCGCCTCCCGAACAGAAGGCCTTGTCCCCCTGACCGGTGAGCACGATGACACCGATACTCGGGTCCTCTCGGGCGTGGGTGAGTGCCTCGGAGATCTCGATGAGTGTCTGGGGTCGAAAGGCGTTGTGCACCTCGGGGCGACAGATCGTTATCTTCGCGATCCCGTCGTCGGTGCGCGAGTAGTCGACATCGTCGTAGCGACGAACCGTCGTCCACTCGACTGCGGGGGCGCTTGTCATCGTCAGGCCATCGTCAATCCACCGCTGACCGACAGGGTCTGACCCGTGATGTAGCCGGTCTCGTCGGATGCGAAGAACGCCACGGCCACGGCGATGTCAGAGGGGACTGCGAGACGCTTCATCGGGACCGAGCGGGTCATGCCGCCGATGACCTTGTCGGCATCCTGGCCCGAGTTGTCGGCGAACTTGCGCAGCGCCGGGGTGTCGGTGGGGCCCGGGCACACGGTGTTGACGGTGACGCCCTTGGTGGCGACCTCGCGAGCCAGAGTCTTCGTGAAGGCGATGATGCCGCCCTTGGCGCCGGAGTACACGGCCTCCAGGGAGGAGCCGACCCGGCCGGCGTCCGAACCGATGTTGATCACGCGCCCGAAGCCGCGTTCGATCATGCCCGGCACGACCGTGTGGTTGACCCGCAGCGCGCCCTTGAAGTTGATGTCGAGGATCTTGTCCCAGAAGGCTTCGTCGGTGTCGACGAACTTCATGAAGTCGTCCCAGCCCGCGTTGTTCACGGCGACGTCGACCGGCCCCAATTCCTTGGTGACCTGCTCGACGGCAGCCTTCACCGACGCGGTGTCGGTGACGTCGATCGGCACCGCGATCGCCTCTCCCCCAGCGGCCACGATCTCCTTCGCGGTTTGCTGTGCGACTTCGAGATTCAGGTCGGCAACGGCGACGCGGAAGCCTGCTTCGCCCAGTTTGCGGGAGATTCCCTCGCCGATGCCCTGGGCACCGCCGGTGACAAGTGCGACTCGATTGCTCATGATGTGTTGTCCTTTCGATGGAATGCTGTCTGACGAATGGCTCTCTGCGGTTGTCATGACGCGGCTTTCACCGCGCTGGTGAGTTCGTCACGGAACTCCGGTGCCGCGATCGCGATGAGTCGGCGCCGGCGCTCGGAAAGCGGTTGTCCGCGAAGGTGGGCGATGCCGTGTTCGGTGACGACGCAGTCGACGTCGGCCCGTGCCGTGGTGACGACTCCCTCGTCGAGCGCGAATTTGATCGACGACCGACCCCGCATGGTGGAGCGGAGCGCGACGATCGACCGCTTTCCGGTGAGTGCCGCCGCGCGTGCGAAATCGACCTGTCCGCCGACCGCTCCGAGGTAGGTGCCCCTGCTCATCTCGGCGCCGACCTGGCCGGTCAGGTCGACCTCGATCGCAAAATTGACCGCGACGAGTGATGACAGCTGCGACAAGACCTGCGGCGCATGGGTGTAGCTGGTGGGACGGAACAGGGCGGGCACCTCGGCGATCCGGGTGTACAGGTCGGCCGAGCCGAGCGCCGTACCCGCCACGGACAACCCCTGGTCGATCTGTTTGCGCGCGCCGGTGACGACGCCCTTGTCGATCAACCGGAGCACACCGTCGGTGATCATCCCGGTGTGGACCCCGAGATCCCGGTGGCCGGCCAGCGCATCGAACACCGCCGAACCGGTGGAGCCGATGCCCACTTGAAGGGTGTCGCCGTCGTCGACGAGTTCTGCGATGTACCCGGCGATCGCCCGGTCCGGGTCGCCAACGGGACGGCTCACCTCCTCCTGCAGTGGCCGGTCGGTTTCGATGGTGGCCGTGAACCGTCCCAGCGGAACGCGTGGGGAACCGGGTGGTGCGGGCATCTGACGGTTGATCTCGGCGAACAACAGCGACGTGTGAGCGAGGGCGTCGGCCATGTAGTCGACCCCGATCCCCAACGAGCACATACCATCTGCGTCGGGCGGCGCCACCTGCAGCAGGCCGGCGTCGCAGGGCAGTCGGTGTTCGGCGAACATTCGTGGCAGCGCCGAGTAGTGACATGGCACCACCTCGAGCTGATCGGTCGCGCCGAGGTCTCGGAGCGCACCCAGACCGCCGTAGGACACCATCGTGTCGGCCGGAGAGATCGTCTGCGCCAGTTGATCGTTCCAGCTGAGCCCGGTGAACAGCCGCAGCGGCCCAAGACCGGGTGCCTGTTCGAGCAACCGGTCGACGAGTGGACGCGGCTCGGCCGCCGCCTGGCTCCACCAGACGCCCATACCGGGCTTGAGCAGTCCGCCGAAATCGACCATCAGTCGACTCGTTCGATCAGCGTGCCGGTACCGAGACCGCCACCGCAGCACATCGTCACCAGACCCAGGTGGCTGTCGCGTCGTTCCATCTCGCTCAGGATCGTCGCGATCAGGCGGGCACCGGTGGCGCCGACGGCGTGGCCGAGGGCGATCGCACCGCCGTTGACGTTGACCCGGTCCATGTCGGCTTTGAGTTCCTGCTGCCAGGCGAGGACCACCGACGAGAACGCCTCGTTGACCTCGAAGAGATCGATGTCGTCGACGGAGAGACTGTTCCGCTCGAGCAGTTTGTGGGTCGCCGGGATCGGACCGGTCAGCATGATGATCGGGTCCACACCGACCGTCGTCTGGTCGGCGATCCGTGCCCGCACACGCAGCCCGTGACGTTCCGCGGCTTCGCGAGTGCAGAGCAGCACTGCGGCGGCGCTGTCACAGATCGGACTCGACGACCCCGCGGTGATCCGTCCGTTCTCCTTGCGGAACACCGTCTTCAGCGCACCGAGGGTATCCAGCGACGTTCCCGGCCGTACGGTCTGATCGCCTGTGCGGACCTGGCCGTCGAGCTCCATCGGGACCATCTCGTCGACGAACCGTCCGGCGTCGATCGCGTCGACGGCCAGTGCGTGTGAACGCACCGCGAACTCGTCCATCTCGGTCCGCGAGATGTTCCACCGCTCCGCGATGAGTTCGGCGCTCTCTCCCTGGGTGACGAAGTCGTAGCGGTCGCGAAGTTCCGCGGGCCACGGCTCCCCGTAGAGTTCGCTGATCTTGGCGGGCGAGTTCATGGGTACATGTCCCATGTGTTCGACACCGCCGGCGATGACGATGTCGTGTACACCCGAGCTCACCAGGGCCGCAGCGAGATTCACTGCAGTCTGCGCGGAACCGCAGCGACGGTCCAGGGTCGTGGCAGGCACCTCGGCCGGGTACCCCGCCTGCAGCCAGGCGTTCCGGCCGATGTTGCGCGACTGCTCGCCGAAGGGGGCCGTACAGCCGATGATCAGATCTTCGACGACACGGGGGTCGATTCCCGTCCTCCCGACGAGATCCTGATAACAGGCCGCCAGCATCGCGTTGGGGTGGATGTCGCGAAACCAGCCCTTCTCGGGGTGGGACCGGCCGATCGGGGTACGCACGGCCTCGGCGATGACGACCTCGCGGCCGGCAGCGACGAACGGACCGGAAACTCTCGCACCCATGTCAGATCACCGTCCCGCCGTCGACGGGGAGGATCTGTCCGGTGATGTAGGCCGCGGCATCCGAGGCGAGGAACACGAAGGACGGTGCGATCTCGTTCGGGTATGCCCAGCGGCCCAGCGGGATGCGCGCGAGTGTTTTCTCGGCCAGCTTCTCGTTGCTACGGATGTTCTCGGTCATCGCGGTCGCCGCCAGCGGGGCGACCGCGTTCACGGTGATCGCGCGGCGTGCCAGCTCCTTGGCCAGCGACTTCGTCAGACCGACGATCGCCGCTTTCGCCGCCCCGTAGTTGGCCTGCCCGATGGTGCCGGTGAGCCCGGCGGCGGAGGTCACGTTGATGATCCGCCCGGTGCCGTCGTCGGGAAGCACGTCCAGCGCGGCATGGCTGCAGTGGTAGCTGCCCATGAGGTGGGTGTCGAGGACCCTGCGGAACTTGATCTCGTCCATATTGGGGAACATCGCGGGCGCGATCACGCCGGCATTGTTGACCAGGATGTTCAGGGTTCCGTTGCCCAGCGCGGCAGCCGCGCGCACCGCGTCGCGGGCGTTGTCCGCGTCGCAGACGTCGAGGGCGAAGGGCTCTGCGGTTCCTCCGGCGGCGTTGATGCGCTCGCTGACCTGGGCAGCGGCGTCCTTGTTGATGTCGGTGACGAGGACCGCCGCACCGGCGGCGGCGAACGCCTCGGCGACCGCGGCTCCCACGCCCCCGCCCGCGCCGGTTACCAGCGCGGTTCGTCCGGCGAGCCCGAAGACGTCGAGGCCGGCGGGCGCCGTGGATTCGGTGTTCTGCTGCTCACTCATCAGTAGCTCCTGGGGAGGCCGAGGACGTGCGATCCGAGGTAGTTGAGGATCATTTCCTGACTGATCGGGGCGATCCGCGTGAGGCGCGCCTCGCGGAAGTAGCGTGCGACGTTGTACTCCTCCGAGTAGCCCATCCCGCCATGTGTCTGCAGGGCGCGGTCCGCGGCGTCGAAGCCGGCGTCGGCACACAGGTACTTGGCCGTGTTGGCCTCGCGGGCGCACGGTTGCCCACTGTCGTAGAGCCAGGTGGCCTTCCGCAACATGAGTTCGGCTGCATCGAGGCGGGCGAGTGAATCGGCCAGCGGGAACTGGATCCCCTGGTTCTTACCTATCGGACGGCCGAAGACCTCGCGGTCGTTGCCGTAGCGGACACCTGCGCGCATCGCCGCCCGGCCGATGCCCAGCGCCTCGGCGGCGACCAGGCAGCGTTCCGGGTTCAGTCCGTCGAGAATGTAGTAAAAGCCCTTGCCTTCCTCGCCGACGCGGTCCTCCACCGGAATCTCGAGGTTGTCGATGAACAGTTCGTTGGACGTGACCGCATTACGGCCCATCTTCTTGATCGGGCGGACATCGACCTTCGCGCGGTCGAGATCGGTGAGGAACAGCGTCAGGCCGTCGGTCTTGCGGGGCGACTCGTCGAACTTCTGGGGTGCGGGTCAGCAGCAGGATCTTCTCGGACTCGACCGCTTTGGAGATCCACACCTTGCGGCCGTTGACGATGTATTTGTCGCCCTCGCGCTTGGCGAAGGTGGTGATCTTGGTGGTGTCGAGACCCGCGCCCGGTTCCGTGACGCCGAAACAGACGTGCAGGTCACCGTTGACGATGCGGGGCAGCGTGCGCTGTTTGAGTTCCTCGCTGCCGTGCACGATCACCGGATGCATGCCGAAGATCGACATGTGTATCGAGCTGGCACCGTTCATCCCCGCGCCCGATGCCGCCACCTGCTCGAGCAGGATCGAGGCCTCGGTGATGCCGTACCCGTGCCCGCCGTACTCTTCCGGCGTGGTGATGCCGAGCCAGCCACCCTCGGCGAAGGCGTTGTAGAACTCCGTGGGGAATTCGTGCTTCTCGTCTTTCTCCTGCCAGTACTGGTCGTCGAACTTGGCTGCGAGTTCGGTGACCGCATCACGAATCGTGATCTGGTCTTCGGTGAGATCGAAATCCATGTCAGGTCTCCATATCCTCAGTCCAGGCAACTATACCAATGGACTGACCAAATAAAGCAAGGGGTGCGGTCAAGCGATCGTGGCGGGCCCGTCGAGCAGGCTCGCCGCGATCCGGTCGTTCCATGCCGTCGGCGTTCCGAACAAGCTGCGGTCGAGCTTGGCTCGTTTGTAGAACAGGTGCAGGTCGTGTTCCCACGTGTAACCGATGGCACCGTGCACGGTGAGGGCTGACTCGGCGACGTCGGCCACCGGACCGGTCACCTGCACCTTCGCCACCGCAGCTACCGTCGCTGCGTCATCGAGTCCGGCGTCGAGCGCGGCGGCGGCGTACAGCGCGATCGAGTACGACGACTCGACCGCGACCAGCATCTGGGCCGCTGCGTGCTTGACCGCCTGGAACGTGCCGATGAACTGGCCGAACTGCTTGCGTTGCTTGCTGTATTCGACGGCGAGATCGAGCATGCGTTCGGCGCTCCCCAGGGCATCGGCGGCGACCAGGACCGCGGCGAGCGATGAGATCCTCCTCAACGATGCGTCATCGGCAGCAACAACGGAGGCGATCGGGGCCCGGTCGAACACGACGGTCGACGCGGCGCGCGCCCGGTCCAGCAGGTTGTCGCGGGTCACCACGGCGTCGGCGGTGGCCACTCGCGCCCAGCCCCGCCCGTCGGGGCCGTCGACCGGAACCAGCAGCGTGTCGGCGTCGGCGACACCGAGCACATGAGCCACTGTCCCGGTGACCGTCGAGCCGTCGGTCGTGCATGGGACCCAGGCCGGCACGCGGTCGGCGCGGAGCACTGCGGCGAACTGCTTCTCGCCGGCCAGCTGTGCGGTCAGTTCGTCGTCGGTCAGCAGGACCGAGGCGAGCGTGGCGGCGAACCACCGCGAGTCCGGTGCCGCGGACCGACCGAATTCCCGTGCGGCAAGCGCGAGTTCGAGAACCCCGCCGCCCTGCCCACCGGACTCCTCCGGATGCCCGACGCCCCACCAGCCCTCGCTGATCAGTGCACCGGTGAACCGCGCGGAATCTCCCTCGGACGCAAGCTGTCTGACGGTGTCGGTGGGAAACTTGGCGGTGATCCACTCACGCAACGATGACGCGAACAGTTCCTGCTCGTCGGACAGTTCCCAGTGCATTACACGCTCCTCGAGTTCGCGGCCGCGGACTGCGCGTCTTGTGGACCGGCCACGCCCGGCCCGTCGGCGCTGTGCACGACTCGGCGGATGGCGTCGACCGCCTCGGGGTTCTCGGCACTCGACAGGTCCCCCGGATCGGTACCGATGGCCGCAGCCCGGACCGCGCGACGCAGGATCTTGGCCGACCGCGTCTTCGGGAGCGCCTCGACGGCCCACACCTCGGCGGGCGCGAACGGCTTGCCGACGCCGGTGGCCACCAGTTGCCGTAGTTCCTCGGAGACGCCCTCGGTGTCGGCGCCGGCGCGGGGAACCCAGAAGGCCCACACGGTTTCGCCCTTCTTCGGATCAGGTATGCCCACCGCGGCCGCCTCGGCCACCGCAGCGTGGGTGGTGAGCACGGATTCGACCTCGGCCGGGGCCAGTCGTTTGCCCGCGACGTTCATCACGTCGTCGGACCGGCCGAGGATGTACCACCGGTTGTCGTCGTCGACGAGTGCGTAATCGCCGTGACACCACATCCCGGGGAACGTGGACCAGTACGACTCGAGGTACCGGTCGCGATCTCGCCACACCCCCCTGGTCATGGCCGGCCACGGCTGGCGGCAGACGAGTTCACCGATACTGCCCCGCAACGGTTTTCCCTCGTCATCGACGACGTCGACGTCCATCCCCAGCGACGGGCCGCCCAGTGAACAGCTCGGGATGGGCTCGACCGGGTAGGGCGCCAGGAAGGAACCGCCGACCTCGGTGCCGCCGGAGAAGTTGATGACCGGCACCCGGCCGGCGAACACCTCGGCGGCCAGCCAGTCGTAGGAGTCGGGATCCCAGGGCTCGCCGGTGGAACCGAGGACGCGGACCGCCGACAGGTCGCGGGTGGCGATGTCGGCGAGCGGCGTCGATCTGATCGCGCGGATGAGTGTCGGCGAGACACCGAGCATGGTGACCCGGTGCCGCTCGGCGAGGTCCCAGAGACGGCCGGCGTCAGGCACATCGGGTGAGCCTTCGTACAGGAGGAGTGTCGCGCCGTTGGCGTGAGTACCAAAGGCCGCGAGCGGCCCCATCACCCAGCCCATGTCGGTGATCCAGCAGAACGTGTCCCCCACGGAGATGTCGAACGAGTAGGCGACCTCGGTCGCGACCTTGGTGACAAAGCCGGCGTGAGTGTGCACCGCTCCCTTGGGTTTTCCGGTCGTTCCGGAGGTGTAGCCGAGCATCAGGGTCTGCATGGCGGGCATCGGAGCGAACTCGTGGGGTTCGCGCGTGGGATCGGTGAGCGCGTCCCAGCTGACGGTCGCGACGTCGGCGTCACCGACGTCGACGCCGGTTGCGACGTTGTCGATGGTGATGACCGATCGGACCGACGGGGTGTTCGGGAGGGCCTTGGCGAGTTCGCCGGACATGCCGATGGTGCGTCCGCGCCGCACGGTGCCGTCGGCGACGACGATCGCTTTGACCTCCGCGTCGTTGAGCCGGGCGGCGATCGCCGGCGCGGCGAAGCCGGAGAACAGCGGAACCAGGATCGCGCCGATACCGGCTGCGGCGTAGAGGGCCACGACCGCTTCGGGGATCATCGGCAGGTAGATGCCCACCGCATCGCCCTCGCCGATCCCGAGTTCGATGAGCCCGGCGGCGACCCGGCCCACCTTGTCGGCGAGTTCGCGGTAGGTCATCGTCGCGACGGTCCCGTCCTCGGCCTCGTGCACGATGGCCGGACGTTGGCCGTCATGGGCGAGCCAGCGGGTGATGCACGCGTCGACGGCGTTGAAGCTGCCGCCGACGAACCACTCGGGGAACTGTGGTCCCCCGGAGGCGTCGAGGACCGCGTCATACGGTGTCGCGAACGGGATTCCCAGATCGGTGATCGCCGCATCCCAGTACCACGACACGTCCTCAGTCGATCGCTTCCGGAGTTCGTCGATCGTCTCGATGCCGTGCGCTCGCGCGAGGCGCAGCACGTTGGCGTTCTCGAGGTAGTCGGCGTTCGGTGTCCACGTGTATGTACTCATCACGTCGCCTTTCTCAGCCACGGGGCATGCCGAGCACCCGCTCGGCCGCGATGTTGCGTTGGATGAAGGTCGATCCGCCGGCGATGGCGGTGCCGCGGGCCTGATAGGCGAGCCGGAGCCAGCGCTGCTGGTCGGCGTCGGCCGAGTCGTCGGTGTCCGCGGCGAGACCGAACTGGCCGCCGAAGTCACCCAGCTCCAGGCCGAAGTCGGCGATGTCCTCGACCAGCGGACAGAAGTAGAGCTTCCCGATCGAGGTGACCGGGCCCGGCGGCTGTCCAGAAGCAGCACCGGTGATCACCCGCTGGCCGATCAGGTAGTGCGTCAACGCGCGACCGTAGAGGTCGGCGATGCGCTGCCGGATCTCGCTCTTTTCCGTCAGCGGAGCACCTTCGTCGTCTGTGGTCCGTCGGACCTGATCGATCAGGTCGCCGACCGCCCGAGTGGTGTTCACCCGCCCGGTCGCGATGCCCACGCGCTCGAAGGCGAGCGTGCCCATCGCGACCTTCCAGCCGCCGTCGACCTCCCCGACCACGGCAGAGTCGGGAACGAACACGTCATCGAGGAACACCTCGTTGAACTCGGCCTCGCCCAGCATGTGCTCGAGGGGGCGGACGGTGACCCCCGCCGAGGACATCGGGAGCAGGAAGTAGGTGATCCCCTTGTGCCGATCGCCACCGCCCGTGCGGGCCAGCAGGATCGCGTTGTCGGCGATCTGTGCGCGCGAGGTCCAGATCTTCTGCCCCTGGATCGACCAGCCACCGTCGACCTTGGTCGCCTTGGTGCGCAGTGAGGCCAGGTCCGAACCCGATTCCGGTTCGGAGAACAGCTGACACCAGATCTCGTCACCGGTCAGGATCGGCTGCAGGTAGCGCTGCTTCTGCGCATCATCGCCAAAGGCGACGATCGTCGGTCCGGCGAAGTCCTCACCGATGATGTTCAGTCGCTCCGGCGCTCCCGCACGGTCCATCTCCTCGTTGAAGATGGCCTTGATCTTCGCGTCGGCACCGGCGCCACCGAATTCGGTGGGCCACGACAACCCGGCGAAACCGGCGTCGAACAGCTTGCGCTGCCAGACCGACCAGAACTCACGCTTGCGCTCGAGCCGGGAAGGCTCGGGCCAGGGCAGCGTCGGAAGGGTCGCCGTCAACCATTCGCGTACGCGGGTCCGGAACCGTGCCTCTTCCGGCGTATCACTCAGATCCATGTGAACCTCTCCATCCGTTATGGACTAAAGGTACTATAGGTCTGACCATAAAATCTAGGAGGTTCCGCGTTGTCGGCCACTACATCCACAGGCTCGATCCTCGACGAGGTGTCGTTCGAGATCGAAGCCGGCAAGATTCGCGAATTCGCCACGGCGACCAGGACAACCGATCCGGTGCACACCGACCTCGCCGAAGCGGCGGAGTCCGGGTTCACGGCGCTGCCCGCGACTCCGA
Source organism: Gordonia rubripertincta (assembly GCF_038024875.1). Taxonomy (NCBI): domain Bacteria; kingdom Bacillati; phylum Actinomycetota; class Actinomycetes; order Mycobacteriales; family Gordoniaceae; genus Gordonia; species Gordonia rubripertincta. The sequence goes on along the minus strand of NZ_CP136136.1, from coordinate 2,561,170 downwards.
CCCACGTGGTCGTCGCCGGGCATCACCGCAATCAGCACGGGTTCGTCGCAGCACTCGGCATGGACATCGCGCGCGTGGTGGTCGGATCGGTAGAGTGGGAGTACCACCGTCCCCTGGTCGCCGGGGACCGCGTCACCGGGACACGCCGCATCGTCGAAGACACCACTCGCGACGGTAAACGCGGCGGGACCATGCGGCTGGTGACCCTCGAGACCACGTGGGTCGACGACGAGGGCAAGACGGCAATCACTCAGCGCGAGGTTCTCATCGAGAGGGGTGCAGCATGACCCGCACCCCCATCGCGCTGACGGCAGGACAGGAACTCGCGCCCCGGGTCATCGGTCCGATCACCCAGACCGACATCGTCCGTTTCGCCGGTGCGGGTGGCGATTTCAACCCCCTGCATCACGACGCGGACTACGCACATGCCGCCGGACTTCCCGGCGTCATCTCGATGGGGCAGATGCAGGCCGGAATGCTCGCCGCCTGGGTATCCGACCTGGTCCACGTCGAGAACCTGTTGTCCTACTCGGTACGGTTCTCCTCTCCCCTGGCGATCGGCGAGACACTGGAACTCCGCGGAACCGTCACGAACGTCGACGAATCCGGTACCGCAGCGGAGCTCGAACTCCGGGCGACGGTCGGCGATCGCACCGTGATCTCCGCGTCCGCGCGCGTCCGGCTGTCAGCACCGGCCTAGGGTGCTGCGAATGCCGGCGCCGGTCATGCGTTCTACCACAACGACCGGCGTCGGCTCAGATCCTCGGTGATCTGGTGCCTCAGTGGCTCAACGTGATCTTGCCGAACGCAGTACCGGCCTCGAGGTGACGATGAGCCTCGGCGACATCGTCGAGTGGATAGCTCGCCGCGATGGTCGGCGGATCCACCCGACCGGCGCTCACGAGGTCGAGCAGTCCCCGAAAGTCCTGCGGTCCACCCATCGTGGTTCCCAGCAGGCTGTACTGGCCGAAGAAGAATGCACGCACGTTCATGGTCGCCTGCTCGGCGACGTTTGCGCCGAGCACCACCAACCTGCCACCGGGCCGCAACGTCCGAACCGACCTGTCCCACAAGCCAACCGGGTCGAGCACCACATCGAAGCCCCGCCCGCCGGGCGAGACCGCCATGACGCGCTCGGGCCAGTCGTCAGCGGTGTGCAGCACACCGTCGGCCGCGCCCGCCGTGCGCGCTCGGGACAACTTGTCGTCACTCGAACCGGTCACGTAGACCTGCGCGCCGATCGCCGTGGCCAGGGCGATCGCCATGGTGGCAACGCCGCCGCCCGCACCGATAATCAGGAGCGACTCCCCGGCTTGCAGCCCGGCGCGGGTCACCAGCGCACGGTAGGCGGTCACGCCGACCAGCGGCAGTGCCGCGGCCTCCTCCCAGCCGTAACCCGACGGCTTCGGCGCCACGCACTCCACCGGCACACTGACCGCTTCGGCATAGGTACCGGGCAGGTGGTCGCCGAGGATGTCGAAATCGGGCCCCGGCGCATCGGTCCGGTCGCCCCAGAACAGCGACGGCAGGATCACGACTTCCTCACCGGTGTCCGCCCGCATCCCCGCCCCGTCGGCTCCGGGTGTATGCGGCAACGGCGAACCGTAACGTCCCTGCCGGACCAGCACGTCGTGCCAGTTCAGCGCCGACGCCCGGAGTTCGACGGTCACCCACCCCGGTTGCGACACCGGCCGTGGACGCTCGCCGATGCGCAAGACGTCGGCGTCGCCGAAGGACGGCATCATCACTGCTTTCATGCGATCTCTTCCATGCTGTCCTGTGGCCTCACGATCACCGTGGCCAGTGCGCACGGTTTGCCGGAAGTCGCGACCGCGGCGACCTCGACGACCGCCATCGAGCGGCCTCGATGCTGCACCCGGCTGCGGAAGGTGATGGTGTGCGCAGCGTCGGCCGGTCGGACGAAGGCGGTGTCGATACTGTTGGTGCGCAGCTGCCCGGTCGCACCCAGCGCCGACATCGCGGCGAACTCCGCTCCGGTGATCAGGATGCCGCCGTGGATGTTTCCCATACCGTTGGCCGCGTACGGATTCGGCGGCAGTTCGATCACGCCGGGCTCGAGCTCCCGCACAGCCAGCGCGGCACGCAGCGACGTCTCCGGTCCGGGTGGCGTCGCGTCGATGTGAGGCGTGGTCAGTGCCTCGGTCACGGTCAGCAGGTGCGAGCGCTGAGTGATGAGCGCCAGGACATTGCCGTCGGGACCGCACACCTCACCCCGGGTGGTACCGCTCGCGTCGTCGCGGGCGACCAGCCTTCCCGTGGCGGTCAGCGTGCTGCCGTCAACAGGCGGGTCGGCCAGCAGATCGAGTCGGATGCCCAGGCTGACCGGCCAGCGGTCGGGCGGCGAACCGGCCGCGACCACATAACCCGTCACGTCGTCGAGAATCACGCCGAGCGCGCCGCGACAGACACCGACGCCAGGGTCGGCGAGCCAGCCGCCGCTCTCCTCACACAACTCGGCCGAATCCGGCGACAGCGCTGCCTCCGACACTCGGAGCAACCGCTCCGCCCCGCCGAGAACGAACTCCGGCGCAGTGACCTCCATGCCGGTCAGTGTGCCCCGGGAGCGGCCACCTGTTCCAGTTCAGCTGCCACCTGCTTACGCAGTACGTGCTTCTGGATCTTGCCGGTGGCGGTCATCGGCAGTTGGTCGATCGCGATGACGCGCTCCGGAGTTTTCTGGATCGCGACCCCACGGTCGGTGAGGTAGGCCCGAAGCGCCTCCACCGTCGGCGCCTGATGACCGGGCTTGGGCACCACGTACACGCACACCTTCTCGCCCAGGCTCGGGTCGGGCATGCCGACCACCGCCAGCGAGGACAGGTCCGGATGCGCAGCCAGCTTGTCCTCGACCTCGCGGACGCTGATGTTCATGCCGCCGCGGATCACGATGTCCTTGGTGCGGCCGGTCACCCGGACGAAGCCGTCGGCATCCATGACACCCCAGATCACCGGAGCGGGAGAACCCTTCGGGCGTATAGAGCTGGTCGGTGTCCTCGGGGCGGTTGAGGTAGCGGACCATGTGCGACGGACCGCGGTAGGCGATGTCCCCCTCGCCGCCGCGCGGCACCTCGAAGCCGTCCGCGTCGACGATCTTGACCTCGGCTCCGGGCAGGGCGGCGCCGTCGGAGGTGATCGAACGCTCCGGCGAATCCTGGAGCGTGCATGTGGTGGTCGACAGGTTCTCCGACCTTCCGTACAGCGAAAGGACCCGCGTGTCAGGCAGTTTCGCGGTGGCGTTCTCCACCACCGCGGCCGGAATCGGGGATCCGGCGCAGGTCCAGACTCGCAGGCTGGACAGGTCGGCCTCGGGATGCTCGTCGGCGGCGGCCATCAGGGTCTGCAGGAACGTGGTCGCGGTGACCGCGGCGGTGCAGCCGAACTTCTCGATGTCCTCCAGTGCCCGGACCGGGTTCCACTCGGCCATGAAGTGGGTGGCGGCCCCGGCCAGCATCGGGATGAGCACACTGGTCACCAGACCGGTGGTGTGGGTGATCGGCGACGGACCGAACTGCACGTCGGCCTCGGTGTGGCCGAACGCAATGGTGAGTGCGCGCGCGCCGGATGCGTAGGTGTTGAAGGTGTGCACGCACCCCTTGGGTCGTGAGGTCGTGCCGGAGGTGTACACGATCACGTAGGGGTCGTCGGGATGCGCCCGGAAGTCCAGTTCGGAGTCCACCTCGTCTGCGGTGATGTCCCCGAGGATCAGATCCTCGAGCACGTCGATGTCACGATCGGCCAGAGCCTCGCGGTCGTCGGCTCCGGCCCGCACCGCGACGATTTCGCTCAAGGTCGACGACTCGCGGCGGATGCCCTCGAACATCTCCAGGTAGTCGAACCCCTTGAACTCCACGGGTGCGATGGCCATCCGGATGGCGGCGTCGTCGACGACGTGGGTCACCTCGTCCCGGCGGTAGATCGGCATGATCGGCACCATCACCGCACCGATCCGGGTCAGCGCTGCGGCGATCACCACGAACGCCGCCCAGTTGGGCAGCTGGACCGCGACCCGGTCGCCGGCGGTCAGGCCGCGACGCCGTAGGCCGAGCGCCAATTGCTGTGACCGGTTGTAGATCTCGGCGTATGTCAGTTCGTGTGTTCCGTCGGTGACGAACACCTTGTCCCCGTGCGACACCGAGCGCTGCCGTAGGAGTTCGCTGAAGTTCTCGTCCGTCCACTGACCGGTCCGGTAGTAGTCCGCGATTTGCTCCGGGGCGTACCGGCCGAGATCACGTTCGCTGCTCATTGCGTCTGCCCTCACATCGTGTTCAAGGTAATGCTTCGATATTAGAATGGTATGACCGTTTAGAGCAAGGACATCTCGATCTCGACGCCGGCGCGATCAATCACGGGGCTCGAGGAGATCAGTCGGGGCGTTCGAGGAGATTGAGGCGGACCGCCGCCAGATCCGCAGCGGATACGCCGGCCCGGTCGGTGAGGTAGTGGGCCGCGTCGCCGTAGCGCTCGGTGAGATGCGCCAGCGCGAACCTCATCGCTTCTGCGGGGGCGTCGAAGAGAACCCGGGCGATCTCCGGGTCACGGCCGGCCGCGACGATACGGTCGGCGGATGCGTCCACCCGATTCGGCCTGAGCACGCCGGTCAGCGCATAGTCCTGCACCACCACTTCCTCGGCCACACCCAGGGAACGCAAGACGAGCGCGACGAAGACACCGGTGCGGTCTTTGCCGGCGGCGCAGTGCACGAGCACCGGCAGAGCGGACCTATCGGCAAGCAACCGGTAGGCCGCGCCCAGCACGTCGGCACGTTGCTCGAGCAGTGCCACATAGAAGCGACCCATGTCGGTCGCGTCGAAGGCGGTGAGCTCACCGGTGAGCAACATCTGGAAGAAGTTGGTATCGGCGCCCTCACCGCCTTCGGCGATCGGCAGCTGATGAAGCGTGCCACCGGTGGCCGACGCCCAGGCCGACGGCGCGCGCGTGAACTCCGCTTCGGCCCGGAGATCGATCACGGTCCGGACCTCCAGGCTGCGATAGTGCGCGTCGTGCTCCGCGTCGTAGAAGGAGTACGACGACGGGCCGCCGGGATCGACGATCGCCTCGGCCCGATACAGGCGCCGGCGGGCGATCACCGCCCCGTCGGCGACCCGGTACCCGCCGACGTCTCGCAGATTGGAGGTACCCGGAACGGCGATCCGTTGCTCGGTCACCGGCTTCAGCCCTCGATTGCCAGTGCGCGCACCGGACACCGCCGGACCGCCTGTTCCACCGCCTTGCGCTGACTCTCGTCGGGAGTCTCGTCGAGCACCTCCAGATCACCGTCGTCGTCGATGGTGAAGACGTCCGGTGCCGCGTACTCGCACTGCCCGTGTCCTTCACACAGGTTCCAGTCGACCAGCACCTTCATGACCGATCTCCTTTCTCGATCCGCACCCGTAGCCGCTTGAATGCGTGAAATTGGTTGCTGTGCAATCGGTCCGGAGCCGCCAAGGGCGTGATCCGCAACCCCCGGTCGAGCACCTGGGTCAGGAAGGACGTGACCTCGGCACGTGCCAGGTGCGACCCCATGCAGGCGTGGATGCCCCAGCCGAAGCCGACGTGCTCGTTGTCTTCCCGGTCGATCCTGACGAGATCCGGATCGCTGAACACCGCCGGGTCCCGGTTGGCCGCCTGGAACCAGCACACGATCTTGTCGCCGGCCCTGATGGTGCGACCGTCCCATTCGACGTCGCGGGTGGCGGTCCGCCGCATCGCGCGGATCGGGGTGATATAGCGGAGCATCTCCTCGATCGCCGGCTTGAGGAGCGTGCGGTCCCGCTCCAGCTTGCGCCACTCGTCCGGGAACTCGTGGAACGCCAGCACCGTTCCGGTGAGCAAGTTGCGGGTGGTCTCGTTGCCGGCTCCGACCAGCACGAAGTAGTACGCGGCGAGATCGGCCCAGGGCAGCGGTTCACCGTCGAGTTCGGCGTGCACCAACTTGGAGACGATGTCGTTGCGCGGTTCCCGGCGGCGCTGTTCGCTCAATTCCTCGAAGTAGGCGAACATCTCGGCGCGGGCGCGCTCCTTCTCATCGGGCCGGGTCATGTATTCCGGATCGTCCGAGACCACCCGGTTGGTCCAGTCGAGCAGGAGACCGCAGTCCTCGAGCGGGACCCCGAGCACCTGACCGAGGGCCTGGATGGGCAACAGCGCGGCAGCCGACTTCACGAACTCGACCTCACCGCGTTGCTCGATGTCGTCGAGGATTGCGGAGACCGACCTATCGATCACCTCCTGCCAGGCCTGGATTTTCACCGCTCGCAGGTGTGGGGCGGCCAGCTTTCGCAGCTTGCCGTGGCGCGGCGGATCGGTGTTGTGCACCGTGCTGGTGGAGCCCTCGACCTTGCGGCTGAGGATCTGCGTGCCCTCACCGTTGATGAAGGTCTGTGGGTCCATGACGACCCGGACCACGTCCTCGTAGCGGGTTACCGACCAGAAGCCCGGGCCGTTCGGCTCCTCGTTCCAGTGCAGCGGTTCCCGCTCACGCAGCTGCGAGAGCAGCGTGTTCTCGGTGCCGGCGATGAACGGATCGAGATCCATCAGATCGATGGCCTGTGATTGCACAGTCATTTCGACTTCCTCACTGCGTGTCCACCACCGGGCTCAGGCTGACGAGACATGCGGGAAACCGTTGCCGAACAACAGGACCGGGGTCAGAATTTCCGCCGCGCGGGCACTGGTCAGGACCGGCCAGGCCGCCTCTGCGTTGGGGTGCATGGTGTCGAATCCCTCGGCCACGAACTTGTCCCAGATGCCGGCACGTGCAGCGTGCGGAAGCAGGAACTCGCGGGTGTAGACCATCACTCCGTCGCGAATCTTCTCTTCCGTCGACTTCTTCGACAGGGTCCGGTACATCGACATCGTCCCCTTCTGGCACTTCTGGGAGATCTCGGCCATCTCGTGCGCGTCGAGCACCCGCAGCTCGCCCATCGGCGTGGTCATCGTGTCGCGGGCGAAGACGACTGCCCCCTCGAGGTATTCGAGGTAGTTCGACGGTTCGCTGAAGGTGGTCTGGATCTCGGTGATCGTCGCCTTGACCTTGTCGGCGGAGAACACCATCACCTCGGTGACGCAGTACGGCAGCCCCTCGGCGACCCCCGACCACGGATACGCGGTCTCGTTGAGGAAGTGATCGCGGACGATGGCGAACTTGTTGCCCGGCAGCGGATATGGCCCGGTGTCGGCCATTCCCGCACGGCAGTCGTAGTGCAGCATGAAGCCGAACAGTTCGGTCCGGGCATTGAATTGCCGGAACGCTTCGAGTTCGGCCGGATCGTCGAGCGGTTTGACCTGGTCGACCAGTGTCTGCAGCACGTCGGGAGCCAGCACCGGGACCTGGTACTCGCGCGCCGAGACGAAACCCGGTCCCTCGCCCCAGGTTCCGTGCTGCAGGCGTCGGCCGAACTGGATGATCGTCTCCAGATCCTCGCGCCGGCTGTTCACAGTGTCCTGTTCGAGTTCGATGCCGATACCGCGGCCCAGGATCGGGCAGACCGACGCCGCCCAGTTACGGGTGACGTTGATCTTGGTGCCGATCTCGCGGCTGGAGGTCTTGGCCAGATCCAGCAGCCCGTCGACGCCCACCTCGTCGGTCAGCATGCGGATGAACCGGGGGTAGTTGTTCCACTGCTGGACGAACGAGACGGTCTCGTACTCCTGGCGTGGGATCAAACCGGATTCGCCTTCGGAGGCCCGGCCGAGGATGAAGTCCCACAGGTTCCAGGCTGCGTAGTCGAGCCAGCTGTTGATCTGGGCATCGTCGAGGGATTCGAGCCGGACATCGTCGGCGGTGGTGTCCAGGAAGGGTACGGTCAGGCGCTCGCGCATCTGCCGGTTCCCCTCGACGCCCTGCGGCACCTCGGCCTTGAACGCCTGCAGGAACGGAGTCGGATCGAAGGGAGCCTCGACCCCGGTGTCGGTGGTGGTCATGTCTCTCTCTGCCTTTCGGTTACGCGTTGCCGTCGACGAGGTAGACCACTCCGTTGTCGCCGGAGGTCTCGAGCCGCACAGTGGTGCCGTCGGCGGGGATGGTCTCGCCGCGGGAGGTCTGGATGCCCTCGGTGAACTCGGTCGACATCACACAAGGGATGCCAAACTCGCGGGAGAGGATGCCCAGATGGCTCTCCGGAGCACCCTGCAGGGTGATCAGACCGGCCACTCCGGCCATCAGTGCCGGCGACATGAAGGTGGTGGTTCCGCCACGGGAGATGACGATCGAGGTCTCGACGTCGGGACCGTCGATGAAGTCGAGGACCTCTTCGGGGGAGTCCAGGAACCGGATGGTCCCGGTGGCGGTCTTGGATGACGTGAACGCCTTGATACCGGTGCCGATCACCGCGTCGGCAACTACTTCATTGCTGGTCATGGGGTTTTTCCTCCAGATTCGGGGACTGGTCAGAATTGTTAGACCAATTGCTACGATGATGTGCGCAGTGTCACAATGACGTCAACCGGTTTCGGTCGTCACAGGGCTTTTTCCCCAATTCGGGGGAGCCACAGAACCGACCCGGCCAGGAGGAGACAACCGTGAACGTCGAGGAGTCGGAGCCGACCGTCGAGGCGGCAGTCCGTGCACTGAGTAGGGCCGCTGCCGGCCTCGACACCTCGACACAGTCCACCACCCGTGGGGTGGTGGACGGCCAGACCGCCTTGGAGATGATCGCCGCGGTGCAGCGGGTCCTGTCCGGACTACCCACCGATCCGGAACTGGAGCAGGCGACGCTGGACCTGCGGGCGAGCCAGGCCGAGATCCTGGCCGCAGAGGTGGCGCGGCAGCGCTCCAAACTGTCGGTCCTGCGCGAACAGCTCACGCGGCTCCGGGCGGCACGAACCGTCGACGACCTCGCCGACGCGATCCCCATCGAGGCGGCCGGCCTCGGCTACGAGCGTGCACTGTTCTCCTGGGTGCGCGACGAGCGGTGGATCCCCCGCTCCGGGCACAGCCTCGGGGACCCACACGAGGCCCGGGCGATGGTCGCCGCCGGCGGGCCGCCCTATCAGGAGATCCGCTACCTCAACGAGGTGCGGGTCGTGCGCGAACGTAAATCCATCCTGGTTCTCGGAGTGGCCGACAACCCGCGAGTGCATCCGACGATCCTGCCGGTGACCCGATCGGTGACCTACACCGCGGGGCCGGTCGTCGCTCGCGGACGCGTCGCCGGAATGGTGCACGTGGACCGCAATCTCGAGACCGGCTTGACCGACGAGTTCGACCGGGATCTGCTCGGACTGTTCTGCGAGAGCGTCGGAGTGGCCCTCGACCGGCTGCTGACCGCTGAAGAGATCGGCCAGGCGCAGACGACACCGAGTGAGGCGGAGTGGCTGGGCACGCTGACCGAACGCGAGCGCGAGGTGCTCCGACTGGTCGCCGAAGGGCTGACCAATGCCGAGATCAGCGCGCGCCTCTACGTGAGCCCCGAGACCACGAAGTCCCATGTGAAGCGACTGATGCGGAAGATGGGCGTGCGGACCAGATCCCAGGCGGGAGCGATGTTCCACGCCGCCGGTGCGGCCTGACACCGGATTCGCGCAGGCCGACTTCCGCCAACCCCTCCCCCGAAAGGGTGAAGTGTGCGTTCGGTCACTCCGGAGGGTTTCGGTGACACCTGTCTCGGGCTAGATTCGAACCATCGAACGGTCTGACCAAAAAATGACGGAGGCAATCATGACCGGTGTCTACTCCTTCGACCACGATCACGGTGTGCCGGCCCGCGAGCTCGGGCACCTGCTCGGCGGCAAGGGTGCCGGCCTCGCAGAGATGACCACGGCACTCGGACTCAACGTCCCACCCGGTTTCACCATCTCGGTTCCGGTGTGCCGCGACTATCTCGAGAATGGTTGGCCAGAGGGCCTCGACGACGAACTACGCACACACATCGAGCGACTGCGGGGCCGGATGGGCCGGCGCCTCGGCGACCATCAGGACCCGCTGCTCGTCGCGGTTCGCAGCGGCGCCCCCGTATCGATGCCGGGGATGCTGGACACCGTGCTCAACCTGGGCTTGAACGACGAGACCGTGGAAGGCCTCGCCCGCGCGGCCGGTGACGACCGATTCGCCTGGGACAGTTACCGCCGCTTCCTCACCATGTTCGCCACGACCGTGATGGGAGCCGGCGAGGACCTGCTGCCCACGGCACCGGATCACGCGGGCGCCGACGAACTCCGGACTCATGTCGCCGAGCTCAAGCGGCGCATCGCCGAAGTCACCGGACGCGAGGTGCCGCAGGTTCCGTTCGAGCAACTGAGGCAGGCGATCGAGGCCGTCTTCCGTTCCTGGGGATCGGACCGGGCCCGCGCCTACCGCGCCCACGAGGGAATCGAAGAGGATCTGGCGACCGCATGCAACGTACAGGTGATGGTCTTCGGCAATCGGGGCGAGGACTCCGGCACCGGTGTGGTCTTCACCCGCGATCCGTCGACCGGCGAAGCCGTGCCGTTCGGCGATTACCTGCCCTGCGCGCAAGGTGAGGACGTGGTCTCCGGCAACTCCTCCACCCGGCCAATCGGCTACCTCGCAGATCATCAGCCCACCGCCTACCAGGATCTGCTCACCACTTTGCGTCGGCTCGAACTGCACTACCGCGACATCTGCGACGTCGAGTTCACCGTCGAGAACGGCAAGCTCTGGCTGCTGCAGACCCGCATCGGCAAGCGCGGCGCCGTGGCGGCGGTCCGGATCGCGGTCGAGATGGCCGACGATCCCGATATCGCGCTGTCCCCCGCGGAGGTCCTGGTCCGGGTTCCCGAGACGATTCGCGCCCGCGCCCGCGCCGAGGTTGCCGCTGCGGCACACGATCCGGGCGTCGGCACCCAACTGCTCGGCTCCGGGCTGGGCGCTTCGCCGGGCCGGGTCAGCGGGCGGGTGGTGCTCAGCGCGGACGAGGCGATGGATGCCGACGGCGACGTGATCCTGGTCCGCCCCACCACCAGTCCGGAGGACGTGGCCGGCATGTCGGCTTCGGTGGGCATCCTGACCACCCGCGGCGGACTGGTCAGTCATGCCGCCGTCGTCGCCCGCGGCTGGGGCATCCCCGCGGTGGTCGGCGCCGAGACCCTCACCGTCGACGACGCGGGGGTCCGCTCCGCGGACGGTGCGCGGGTCAAGGCCGGTGACCTCATCACCATCGACGGCACGTCGGGCTGCGTCTGGATCGGCGAGGTGACCGGTTCCGACGCGGAAGCCGCCGATGCGGTCGCGCGGCGGTTGCCTCACCTGCTGCGGCTCGACGAGTGGGCGCAGCGTCCGGAAGTGACCCCGGCATGAGCGGCTCGCCAGACCATGTGGTGGTGGTCGGTGCCTCGCTCGCCGGCCTGCGGGCGGTACAGACCGCTCGCGAGGCCGGATTCCAGGGCAAGCTGACGCTCGTCGGCGAAGAAGTTCACCTTCCCTATGACCGTCCGCCACTGTCCAAGGAGTACCTGGCCGAGGGACCGCTGACGGACAACCACCAGTTCCCCGACGTCGATTCCCTGGGCAGCGAACTCGGTGTCGACCTGCAGCTCGGCGTGCGGGCCACCGGCCTCGACGTCGCGGAGCGGCAGCTCACCACCACCGCCGGCACCACCGGCTACGACCGGCTGTTGATCGCCACCGGCGTCACCGCCCGGACCCTGCCCGGTACCGACCACCTGTCCGGCGTGCACGTGCTTCGCCGACTCGACGACGCCCAGGCCATCCGCGGGGCCCTCGACGCACGCGCCCGCGTCGTCGTGATCGGCGCAGGTTTCATCGGCGCCGAAGTGGCCTCGGCCGCCGTGGCACGTGGCCTCGAGCCGATCGTGCTCGAAGCCGCCCCCACCCCGCTGCTCCGCGCCGTCGGCGAATCCGGCGGCCAGGGCCTGAGCCGCATGCACGCCCGCCACGGCGTGGACCTGCGCTGCGGAGTGGCGGTTGCCGAAGTACTCGGCGACGACCGTGTCAGCGGGGTTCGGCTGGCCGACGGCAGCGAGATTCCCGCCGACCTGGTGGTGGTCGGCATCGGCGCCGATCCCGCAACCGGTTGGCTCAGCGGATCAGGCCTGACGGTGGACAACGGAATCGTCTGCGATCCGTCACTCCGTGCCGCCGAGAATGTCTGGGCTGCAGGCGATGTCGCACGATGGACCAACCCACTCTTCGACACCGCGATGCGGCTGGAACATTGGACCAACGCCGGAGAGCAGGCCGTTCACGCGATGGAGAATCTCCTGGATCCCGCCGCCGCGGCGCCGTATTCGCACGTCCCCTATTTCTGGTCCGACTGGTACGGCCAGCGAATTCAGTTCGCCGGCCTGCCGATCGGCGAGCCCGAGGTGGTCAGCGGCAGCTGGGACACCGACAACCTCGTCGCCCTGTACCGCGACGGCGACCGACTCATCGGAGCTCTCGCCGTCAACCGCCGCGGCGACATCATGAAGTACCGAGTCCAGATCTCGCGGCGCGGCACGTGGGAGGCCGCACTGGCCTTCGCCGCCAAGCGCAACGCCATCTCGGCGTGAGCCGCGACGGCCAGAAAGCGAATCCTCATGCAACAACACGATGACTTGTTCATCGGTGGCCACTGGGTCACCGCCGATTCCGCGGAACGCACCCCGGTGATCAATCCGGCGACCGAGGCCGTCTGGGCGCAGGTCCCCGACGGCAACGAGCGCGACATCGACACCGCAGTACGGGCGGCGCGCGGCGCGTGGCCCGCCTGGGCTCAGACCGATCCCGCCCGGCGCGCCGAGCTCCTCGACCGACTCGCCGACGAGATAACCTCGCGCGCAGCAGAACTGAGTCGCATCATCACCGCCGAGAACGGCACACCGATCGCGGAGAGCGGCGCGGCGCCGGTCCATGCCGCAGCACATCTACGGCTGACCGCTGAACTCGCCGACGTTCTGACCGCTCCGGACGATCGGCCCAATCCGATGGGCCCCGGCCACACAGTGGTGCGTCGGGTTCCCGTCGGGGTCGCCGGCCTGATCACTCCCTGGAACTTCCCGCTCGGCCTGGTGATCATCAAGCTGGGGCCGGCGCTCCTGGCCGGTTGCACCGTGGTGATCAAACCGGCACCGGAGACCCCGATGGCAACCCGGCTGCTGATGGACGCGGTGGCTGCCGCGGGATTCCCCGACGGTGTGGTGAACCTGGTGACCGGCGGCACCCGGGCCGGCAACGCCCTGGTCGAGCATCCCGGCGTCGACAAGATCTCCTTCACCGGTTCCACTGCGGTGGGCCGGCAGATCGGGCGTAGCTGCGGTGAGCGGTTGCGGCCGGTGACACTGGAACTCGGCGGCAAGTCACCGGCGATCGTGCTCGACGACTTCGAACCCGACGTGCTGGCCCGCAACCTGCTCAAGGTCACCATGCGGAACACCGGGCAAACATGCAAGGCATGCACCCGCCTGTTGGTACCGGCCCACCGACACGACGAGATCGCCGCGCTGGCAGCCGATGTCGTCGCCGGCGCACCGATCGGCGACCCGACGGACCCGCAGGTCGTGTTCGGTCCGCTGGTGTCGGCACGGCAACGCGACCGAGTGGCCGGCTACCTCGAGTCCGGCCACGCCCAGGGCGCCAAGGCCGTGACGGGCGGCGACGTCGCCACGCGCTTCCCGCGCGGCTTCTACGTCGAGCCGACCGTGTTCTCACAGGTGAGCCCGGACATGACGATCGCCCGGGAGGAGATCTTCGGCCCGGTCCTCTCCGTCATCCCCTACCGCGATCTCGACGACGCCGTGAAGATTGCCAACGACTCTGATTTCGGCTTGGCAGCAACAGTTTTCAGCGAGGACGAAGACCTGGCGACGACCGTCGCGCAGCGCCTGGCAACCGGCAACGTCGGCATCAACCACTACGGCTCGAACGCTGCGGCACCGTTCGGCGGCCACAAGGACAGCGGCCTGGGCACCGAGTTCGGCGCCGAGGGCCTGTCAGCCTATCTGCAGTACACCTCCATCCACTATCAGTCCTGAACACCCGAGGAGATCTGATGCGCGCAGCAGTCATGTGGGCCCCCGGCGAGCCCTTCGACATCCGGGAGATCGATATCGCTCCCCCGGCCCCCGGGGAGGTCTCCGTCGAGCTGCACAGTTGCGGCGTGTGCGCCTCCGACCTGTCACTGACCACCTCGTTCGGCCAGCCGACGCCGGTGGTGCTGGGACACGAGGGCGCGGGCATCGTGACCTCGGTGGGCGAGGGCGTCACCTCGGTCGCGCCAGGCGATCACGTGGTCATGGTCTGGGTCCCGCCGTGTGGTCATTGCGTGCCCTGCCGCCGCGGCGACGACTACCTGTGCGCCAATCGAAGGTCGTCGGCCGATCAGCGCGCCGGCAAGGGACCGGCGCGGCAGTCGCCGCTCAGCCTGAACGGCGCGTCGATCCATCAGGGCATGGCGACGTCGACCTTCGCCGCGCAGACCGTGGTACCGGCCAACGCGGTGGTCCGCATCGACGACGACGTCCCCTTCCCGGTCGCAGCGATGATGGGCTGCGCGGTGCCGACCGGAGCCGGCGCCGCGCTGCGCAGCGCCCGAGTCCAGCCCGGCGACAATGTCGCGGTGATCGGTTGCGGAGCAGTCGGTCTCAACGCCGTGATGGGCGCAGTGGTGGCGGGCGCGGCGCGAGTGATAGCCATCGACCCGATGCCGGAACGGCGTGCCCTTGCGACCACCGTGGGTGCCACCGAAGGCGCCGAACCCGACCAGCTCGACCAATTGCGCGACCTCGACGTGGTGATCGACGCGGTGGGCGCGCCGGCCACGGTCACCGCGGCCTGGCGCGCCGTGCGCCGCGGCGGCACCGTCACCGTGGTCGGCGCGGGGCGTCCGGATCAGGTGGTCGAGATCAACGCCTACGAACTGTTCCACGACGACAAGAAGTTGACCGGCAGCTTCCACGGCGGCATCAGCATGCATCGGGACCTGCCCCTGCTGGTGGGCCTGTGGCGGACCGGCCGGCTACCCGTCGAGCGGCTCATCACCGAGACCGCCGATCTCAGCAAGATCAACGATGCCGTCGACGCCCAGCAGAGCGGCCAGGCGCTGCGGATAGTGCTGTCACCTCAGGCCTGATCGCCCACACCTCACCTCACCTATCACCGCCGCTCAGCGGCGGTGATAGGTGAGACGGGCGCGTGTGACGACCCGGCCGGACGTATCGGACGCAGCCACGTCGATGGTCGCGGAGTTGCGGCCCAGGTGATGTGACTCCGCTACGAACTCGATTGTCTCGCCGAATCTTCCGGGCCTGGCGTAGGAGATGTGCAGGGTCGCCGGAACCAGATCGGGGTTCTGTTCGTGGACGACGTGCGACGCGGCGAGTTCGGTGAGGTACACCGACACCCCGCCGTGTAACGCGCCCCCGGGATTGGTCGCGTTCTCTCCCACCCGAACCTGCACCCCGGCTTCGGTCATCACCCCGCCGAGACATCCCAGCGTCGACCCCTCGAGATCGCCGACACTGCCGGCCATGACTGCCGGCCGCGGCGCCACGTCGATGAACGCGATCCGCTCGATCACTGTCGCCACCAGACGGTCACCGGAATGGACTGTGCCGGTGGAGACTCCGGCAACCGCATCGTGCTGCACCGTCTGCCCGCACACCGACAGGTCCGGGCCGACATCCGGGATGTCCCCGCAGAACACGATGGACAGATCGGTGGTGACCGCCCAGCCACCTGCCGGCCGGTGCGCGACTGCGGCCCCACCGACCGCCGCGTCCACCATCACGCCGATCCCGCCCGGGGCGGGCCGACCGTCGTCGGTCCGCAACCACGACCCGGAGCGCATCTTCCCGGTCACCGCCGAACTGGTGCCGACGATGTCGACGACGCCGAAGATCGCCTCGGGAATCTGCGCAAGGAATGCGACCTCCGGATCGGCGTCGGCCACCGAGCTCAGCCGACCAGCGCAAGCACCCGCTGCGCCTGCTTGAGATGCGGAAGGTCGAGCATCTTGCCGTCGAGCGCGACGGTACCGACCTCCCCCTCGAAGGCGGCCACGACGCGGCGCGCGAAGTCGACTTCCGCCTCGGTCGGGGTGAACGCCTCGTTGATGACCTCGACCTGCGCCGGATGAATCGCGATGCGGCCACTGAAGCCCTCGGCGCGCGCACGGCGTGACGACTCCGCCAGCCCCTCGGGATCGCGGATGTCGACATACAGCGTCTCCACCGCTTCGACGCCGGCAGCCCGGGCACCCATCAGCGTCATCGACCGCACCAATTGATAGGTAACCGCCCAGCCCCCGTCCGGCCCGACATTCGTCGAGGCGCCCAGTGCGGCGCTGAGATCTTCAGCCCCCCAGGTCAATCCGTAAAGACGTTCGATCTGCGCCGCGGCGAAGTCTCCGAGACGGAACGGCGCGACGGCGGTCTCGGTGGCCACCGGAAGCAACCGGATACGCCCAGCAGACAAACGATGTGAGGCTTCGAGCGCGTCGATGTAGTGCGACACCTGCTGGACATGGGCCGGTCCGTCGATCTTGGGGATCATGATCCCGGCCGGACCGACGGCGATCACCGCGGCCAGATCGGCCAGCGCTTGGCCGGAGTCCAGCGGATTGATCCGAACCCAGAGCTCGGGCAGTTCCCGTTTCCCAGCAGCCTCACGGAGATAATCGGCGACCAACCGTCGCGCGTCGGCCTTGCGGGACGGACTCACCGAATCCTCGAGATCCAGGATGATCGCGTCGGCCGGGGACCCGTCGATCTTGCCCAGTTTCTTCTCACTGTCGCCGGGGACGAACAGGAACGACCGCAGCGGTTTCACTGCGGCTTCTTCCGCTGCAGCCCGGCACGTTTGCAGGAGGCCACAACGTCGCCGTGCTGGTTGAAGGCCTTGTGCAGGAAGACCACGATCCCCTGATCCGGCCGAGACTTGGACTCACGTAATTCGATGACCTCGGTGGTGACGTTGATGGTGTCACCGTGGAACAGTGGCTTGGGAAAACGAACCTCGTCCCAGCCGAGATTGGCAACCGCGGTGCCCAGCGTCGTGTCACCGACCGAGATCCCCACCATCAGGCCCAAAGTGAATGCACTGTTGACCACCCGCTGCCCGAACTCGGTGCCCTTCATGTACTCCTCGTCGAGATGAAGCAGCGCGGGGTTGTGGGTCATCGCGGTGAACAGCACATTGTCGGTCTCGGTGACCGTGCGGCGGATCGGATGCTCGAACATCTGCCCAACCGTCAACTCGTCGAACCACACACCTGCCACGGCACACCTCCACAGTCGAATAATGGCTGAATGGTACGACCTTTATCGGAACCGGTCAACGACTCGGCCGAGCCCCGGCGCGCAGAAGCGCGAGCTGCCGACGGCAGTGCCGCTGCAGATCCGCTGCCTCACAAACCGGCAGACCGCCGGAATTCGTGGCGAGCGCAGACATCACCCGCTGGTAGAACTCCGCTTGACCGACACCGAAAGTCACGAACACCTCGTCACCCGGACCACCGAACGGCGCCCAGGCGCGGGCGAACCGGATCAACTCGTCGGCGTGCCCCACCGTCGCACTTCTGGCCATGACCGCCACCTCCTCAACAACTAAATGGTATGACCATAAAGTAGCGGAAGCGAGGGCCCAGGGGCAATAGCCGACCCATGTCCGCTCAGTCGGTCACAGGGCCGTCCGGGAACTCGTCGACGATCGACGGAGCATTGAGATGGTTGCCCATCAGCTTGAAGGCCAGCCCCGGCTTCTGCCGGGCGATCGCGTCGGTGACCGCCTCGTGCACCTGCAGCGACCGGAGACGGGAATCGGCGTCCTCACCCTGCAGTGTGGTCCGATCGAACTGCCGGTATGCAGCACGTGAGACGGCTTCGACCAGCGTGAACAGAACCTCGTTGCGACCGGCCCGCGACACCGCACTGTGCCAGGCGACCTTGCATTCGACGAAATCTCCGTGACCTTCGAGCGCCCGGGCGGTGCGCTCGTTGATCTCGCGCAGTTCGGCCAGGTCTCCCTCAGAGCGGCGTTCGGCGGCGAAGTAAGCGCACCACGGCTCGATCGCGACCCGCGATTCCATCAGCATCTCACTGCTCGGAGCCCAGCCTTCGAGGTTCAGCCGAACCGAGCGCAAGACCTCCGAGGCGGTCGGGCGGGTCACCACCGAACCGCCGCGCCGACCCGTTCTCACCGCAATCAGCCCTTCACGCTGCAGTTGGGCCAGGGCTTCGCGCACCGCGGAGCGCGTCAGCCCGCTGTCTTCGACCAGTTGACGCTCAGCAGGCAGCATCGAGCCCACCGGGATGTCACCATCAAGGATTCTGTGGCGAAGCGTCTCGGCGAAGACATCGGCAGGACGAGGTACCGAGACCGCCCCGAGCCCGATCGGTTGTGCTGACTCCGTCACTACCACCTCGCCTGTCGACCCTGCCGGAGACGACTGGTGCCGCCGGCGGCGGTCTGTTCTACGTGCTGCACCGTGGGTCGACCCTATCGCAGGAGCCCCGGCTCAGCTCGGCTCCCACGGGAGCCTCGCGCGCCCTCACCAGTCGGCTGTCAGTCCGCTCCCCTCCAGGATCTTGGGTCGCTGCGCGCGGTGGAAGCCGTTGTAAACGGCGTTGTTGTCGGCACCGTTGAGCGTCCAACGCCGGCCGTTGGGTGCCGCTCCGTCGATCCGCAGACAGGTGCCGGTCACAAAGCGCTGCCGCCGGCGACAGCAGGAAGACGATACCGGCCGAAACCTCCGACTCCGATCCGAAGCGCCGCAGCGGCTGGCGAGGGACCACCGAATTGCGGATGTAGCTGCGCTGATGCTCGGGATAAGTGTCCAGACCGCTCGACGCGATGGAACCCGGTGCAAGCGCATTGACCCGGACGCCGTACTCCGCCCATTCCCCAGCCGCGGATTCCGACAGGGTCAGCATTCCGCCGCGTGCCGCTCCGGAGTGGGCCGAAGCCGGGCCACCCGTGCCAGATGTCGGCGATGATGTTGACGATCGAGCCGCCGTGCTCCTTCATGTAGCCGTTGAAGACTTCACGCATGAAGATGAAGCCGCCGGTGAGATTGTTGCGCACCACCGCCTCGAAACCCTTGGTGGAGATGTCCTCGAGCGGCGACTTGTACTGTCCGCCCGCATTGTTCACCAGACCGTGGATGCCACCGAATCTCTCGACAACCTCGGTCACGACCTGCTGCACCCGCTCCTCGTCGCGGATGTCGCAAGTGAACGGCTCCACAGTGCCGCCGTCCTCGCGGATCTAAGCGGTGACTCGGTCCAGCCGCTCCTGCGTGCGACCGACGATCGCCACATTGGCCCCGAGATGGGCGAGTTCGTGGGCGGTACAGCGCCCGATCCCACTGCCGCCACCGGTCACGATGACCGTCTGTCCCTCGAAAAGTCCTGACTTGAAAACGCTTTCGTACGCCAACACGATCTCCCTCGCTAGCTCGTGCCCTCGTCGAAACCGGTCGGCAGATGCGGCCCGATCGCGACGTGTTCAAACAGTCCGAGGCCCACCGCGCCGTCGGAACGCACCGCACGACAGATCTGCTGAGCGTGAACGTTCTCGATCCGAGCCGGGTCGGCGTCGGCGACATTCCAGGCGTCCGAACCCGCCGCAGCGCCACGGTGATCGGTGCCGTGCTTCCATTTCGGGTGGTAGTAGCCCAGTCCCTGCATCAGGAACTCGACCCTCGGCTCGATCGTCACCTGCCGCGAGATCGCCCCGCGGGGCCCGACGGTCAACTCGACCTCGCGAGCCCGCCGGGTCCCGGGCCGGTAGTCGATGTCGAAGTGGAAAACGTCGCTGCGAAGCAGGTTCTCGTCGTCGCCGTAGGCCTTCTCCCCTTCCGTAAGGAAGGGCAGCACCACCCCGGTTCGGGCTTCGCTGACACCCTGCGCATTCTCGTTGACGGCCACGAGTAGGCATTCGTCGTCGAAACGCAACAGTGTCCAGGCGAAGTAGATACCGCTCTTCTTCTTCGAGTCCTTGCCCTCGCTCACCGTGCCGGTGGTCCGAGAACCCCAGGATCGGTCGCGGAAGCCCCACCACTGATCCCGGCTGCAGTCGGTCCGCACACCGTCGACCTCGAACCACCCCGACCATTCGCCGAACTGCACCGTGCGCAGCCGTTCGGAGATCAGGGTGTGGCCGGAGTCGCGCCGCATCCGACTGTCCTCGACGTGTTTGGTGACCGCGGTGAAGGTGAGATCGGCTGCCACACCGTCATACTCGTCGACGACGATCCGCAGCACCCGTCCGGGTTCGACTACCTCGAGGCGAAGCGGTGCCGCCTCCATGTCGAAATCGACAGTCAGGGGCGCGGAGCCGAAGACCGACCTCTGCCCACCGTTCCGGGACACACTGAACGAGGCATCGACGATCCCCCGGTTCGGGTGCACGCTGAGCCCGAAGCCAACCTGCGTGGTCAGGTCCTTGTCGTGCATCGCCATCCAGTGCCGGTTGTACCGGCCGGGGTCGGCCCCGATGGTGGTCGTCGCCGGCAACGGTGCCTGATGAATCGGGTAGTCGTCCCATTTGCTGAGCATTGAGTCTCTTTCAGTCGAGGAATTCGAGCAGGTCGAGGTCGAGTGCCTGGCGGGTGCCGCGATCGATCAGCGAGGCGAACATCGCGAAACCGCGCTCGGTCGGGGCCACGAAGGCCAGCGCCGCGATCATCGCCAGCAGGACCGATCCGGATAGGCGGCGATGCTCGGTCCACGCGCGTTCCGGAGGCCAGCCGGTGATGCCGCGGGCAGCCAGCGCATCACTATGTCCGGCGATCAGGCCGCGTTCGGTCTGCCGGCGTTGTTCGGGGGGTAACGCGGTTCCGAGCAGAAAAGCCGGGTCCCAGGCCGGGGACGTGAAAGCCAGTGTCTGCCAATCGATCAGCACAGCGCCATCCGCGTCGCTCCACAACAGATTGTCCAGCCGCAGATCCTGATGGACAAGGGTTCGGGGACCGGCGATCCCGGCTGCCCACTCCCGCGATCGCTGACCGAACCTCTCCACCAGGTGACGCTGCGGCGCGTCGAGGCCGGCCCCCACGGTGTCGCCGTGACGGTGCCACGACTGCAGGTAGCGCTCAGCCAGGCCCTCGATGTGGTCCTGCGTCCGGTTGTAGTAGCGTTCGTCGCCGCCGGCGGCGGTCACGTCGTCCCAGAATGGGGCCTGCAACCCGGGCAGCTGATCCATCACCGAGGCCACCTGGGCCGGCGTACCGTCGCGCAACTGGTCCAGCTGGCGGGTAAGCGTCGACAGGTCTTCCAGCACGATGCCGGTTCCGGTGTCACCGAAGTCGACGAGTCCGAGCAGCCGCGGCGTGGTGACCTCCAGATGCGGCAGCAGATCGGTGTAGAAGTAGCTCTCCCGGCCGAAGGCGTCGATTCGCTGTGCGGTGGTTGCCGACGCCTCGTCCGAGGGAGGCAGTTTGACGAACACGCTCGACGGCCCGGTCGTCCCGTCGCGGTACCGCAGACCGAGGCGGAAGCTGTCGGCGAGTTGCCCGGCACCGCATGGGGTGGCGGTCACCTCGACCACCCCGTCGGTCTGCGGCAACTGATCGCTCAGGGCAGTCACGAAGTCGTGGACGATCATCGCGAGAGCAGCCCCTCGCGCAAAGCGTCGAGCCGCTCCGACTCCACACCGCCAGCCTCCCGCAGATAACCCGCAGCACCGCCGTACTCCCGGTCGAGATACCCCAGTGCCGCCGACAACGCCGCCGGCGGCGATTCGAAGAAGGTCCGGACCTCGTCCATGACCAGCCCGAGTTCGGCGATGAGCGGCTCGGCCTGCTCGGCAACATGACGTCGGTTGACACCGGTGACCGCGTAGTCCTCGAGGATCGCCTCCCGCGGCACCCCGATCACTTCGAGGATCAGCGCGACCAGCAGACCTGTACGGTCCTTGCCGGCATGGCAGTGGATCAGGGTCGGTCTGCCCTGCGGATCAGCGATCTCGGTGACCACCCGGCCGAAGACGTCGGCGCGGCGGTCGAAGACCTGGCTGTACCAGACCCCGAGGTCAGCCGGGCCGAAGCGCGTGACCGACCCGTCCCGCAGCATGCGCATGAAGTCGGTTTCGGTGCCCTCGACGCCTTCGGGGACCGGTGCGTGCAGCAGTCGCGCCCCGGTGCCGGTCCCCCACGCCGACGGCACCAGTTCCGCCTCCGGCTCCGAGCGGAGGTCCACCACCAGACGCAGACCCAACGCCCGGTACGCCGCGGCGTGCTCGTCCGACCAGCAGCACTCGGCCGTCGAACCCACCGGCCCCAGCACGTCGCCGCGAAACAGCCTGCCGCGGAAAACGATCCGTCCGTCGGTTGTCGGCAGGCCGCCGAGGTCGCGGGTGTTGGTGGTGCCGGGCAGCGGCGTGATCATCACGCCGCTGCCCGGCCGTACATCGCTACTCGTCATGGTCGCCCCGCTGCCGACCGAGGGTGGCCAGCAGATCCTCGTGCAGCTCCATCCAGATGTCGTGGTACGACTCAGACATCGGCCTGGCGAGCGCACTCTCGTCACCGTCCCGGAACCGCGCCAGCGCGTCGTCGAAACGGCCTCGGTAGTTACCGAACCGCGCCGACGCCGCCGAGGCATCACCGACGATCCGGTTCACCTCACCGTGAATGCGGTCGAGCCCGGCCAGGACCGCGTCGAGGTCCTTGTCCGACTGCCACTGCGTGGTGAGCGCCTTGAATTCCCGGTTGGGCGCGAGGAAGGCGTCGTAGGCGCAGGACAGACCCGTCTTTTCGGTCTCACCGACCTCCTTCTGGGTGAGCAGCAGCAGTCGGGCTCGACCTGCGGGAGTGAGACGGGCACCGGAGATCCGACCGGTGAGCTGCTTGACGAAGCCGGCCTCGACAGCCTCCGTCAGACACTGTTCGATGAGGGAGATCTCCAGTCCGGTGCTGGTGGCGATCTGCTCGGCAGTGGCAAAGCCGCGCACCCGGGTGGCGTGCAGTACCTCGAACTCGCGCTCGGCGCTGACCACGGTGTCACCGCTGGCCTGCGTCACGTCGTTGGCCCAGGTACCGGTCAGGAACAGCCGCGGGATCATCTCCCCGGCCACACCGCTGATGATCGTCTCGTAGCTCGCGGTGGGCACCGGGTGCACGCTCATGAACCCGTGGTCGGCGATCAGTTCGTCGACCATGCCTGCGGCCCGTGCGAAGGGCAGCACGAAGCCCGAGGCGTAGACGACCGCGCCGGCCATCACCTTCTCCTCCTGGCTCATCGAGGCGATGTGCTTGTACAACGCCTCCGAGCTGGCTTCGCCGCGGGCCCGCATGTCGTCCATGTCGGCCAGCGAGAGCACCCGCACATCGCTCATGGGTGTGTCCCACTTGTCGCGGGCATAGACCGAAACACCCTTGACGTGGGGCAGGTAATTGGCAGGGTCGCTGAACATCGTCGACAGATCCTGCACCCGGACCTTCAACCCGGAGTCGGCGTCGAACTTCATCGCAATGGTCACCGCGTACGGCAGACCTTCGGTGGTCGAGGACCATTCATAGGCCGGTTCATTGATGAACAGGTCGCGGACCAAGACGAAACCACCGTCCTCGGTCGGGTACGGGCCACTGTCGCCCAGACCGAGTCGGTTGTCGAAGTGGACGAGGAAGCCGAGCAACTCCAGCGCACCGTTGAACCGCTGAAAGGTGGAGCGTTCGGCGTCCCCGGTGATCTCGATCCGATCAGATGAAAAACGGTCGATCCAGGCGGAGTCCAGGATCGGCGCACGGTAGTCACGCATCGAGGAGAACATCGGTCCCGTACCCCAGATGCCCTTGTACATGCGACGCACCGTCGACATCGCCGCGGGCAGCACGCTGGTCCGGTAGTCGAAGTCATGCAGCTTCAGTTCGAGGGCGATTCCCCGGCCGAAGCTCGACGCGCTGGCACAGGCCCAGATGTGCAGCAGGTTGATCTTGGTCCCGATCTCGTTCTTGGCGCGCGCCGCGATCTCCGTCATCCCTTCGGGCCCCACACGATCCTGAATAGCCTTGAGCCACAACGGGTGGTGGAACCAGCTGTCCATGATGCCCATCGCCTCATACTCCTGGCGCGGGATCAGCCCCGACTCCCCCTCGGTGGCACGCGCAGCCAGAGCGTCCCACTCGTTCCAGGCGAGGTAATGCAGAACGTCGTTGGTCTCGTCGATGCTCAACTCGCGGTCGAACTCCGGGTCGTCGAGATCGAGTACGTTGGAGCCCAGGCGCTTCCGCATGATCGCATCGCCCTCCAGACCGGGCGGCACCTCGCCCTGGAACTTGGCCAGCAACGCTTGGATCTGGGCCATCTGTTCCGGGCTCATCCCGCCACCGGTGTCGGCGTCGACCGGAGAATCATCCACCGGTGCACCGGGTTCCACGGATACGATGCCATCCGGCCGCGACGAGATATCCAGCTTCAACTGCACTCCGTCAGCCGGGATGGTCTCCCCCGGCCGGTGCGTACGCCGCGTTCGAAGATCACCGACATGATGCAGGGGATGCCGTATTCACGGCTGAGTATGCCGAGGTGGCTCTCCGGCGCGCCCTGCAGGGTGATGACACCGCGTACGCCGGCGTTGAGCGCCATCGCCAGGAACGTGGTGGTGCCGCCGCGGGCGATGACGATGACGTCGCTGACGTCCTCGCCACTCTCGACGAAAGAGATGACGTCCCCAGGGGTTTCGAGCCACTTGGCGCGACCCACGACGAGGTCGTCGCTCTCGTAGACGGTGAGTCCCTTGCCGACTGTTTCGAAGGTGGCGGGATCGGCGACGACGGGTTCATGAGTGGTCATGGGATTCTCCTGGTCGAAGTGGATGGCGAAGGGGTCTGGGTAGGAAAGTTCTTCATCAGGCGGACTGTCGGGATCGGGTCATGGGCGCGAGGTGAGCAGATCGAGCGAGCCGGCGTCGAGGGCTTGTCGGGCGCCCAGGCTCAACATCCGGCGGAACATCGTGAACATCCGGGGATTGGACTTCACCGAACTGATGGGCGGCACCAGCATCATCAGCACCGCGCAGGCCGCCCACCGATATATGTCCTGCGCGTCGGACTCGGTCCAGTCCACGCCCAGTTCCTGCAGGTCGGCTACGTGCCGGCGCAAAAGCTCTGCTTCATGCGCGCGTCGCGTACCGACCTCCAGCGAGGTACCGACGAGGTAGGCGAAATCGAACATCGCCGAACCCCAGCCGATGGTCTGCCAGTCGATGAGGACGATCTCGCCCTCCCCGAACAGCAGATTGTCTGCTCGCAGGTCGTGGTGGACCAGGGTCTGCGGACCCGGGTTGAGCTGCGCCCACTCGGCCGCAGATCCGACGAAGCGGTCGATGCACTCGCGTTCGTCAGCGGGCAGGTCGGCCGCGATGGTGTCGGTCACCGAATGCCAGGAACGTTGCATCCGTTCCAGGATCCCCGGGATCGGCACGCCCAGTCGGCGGTGCAGCCAGGGAAGCTCGGCGGTGGCGGCGTCCTCCCAGAACGGCGCCTGCAGTAAAGCGAGCTGATGCCGCGCACGGTCGAGCTCGTCGATGGGCACCTCCCGGAGCTGGTCGCCCGGCCGGTGTCGCTCGGTGAGGTCCTCGAGCAGGACCGTGTCCGGCGTCCCGGCCCCCGCGTGGTCGATCACGCCGAACAGACGGGGTGCACGCACACGCGTGCGTGGGGCCAACTCGCTGTAGAAACGCGCCTCCCGTTCGTAGGCGCCGAGGGAGGCGGCGGTGGCGGCGGCGGCACTGTCGACCGCGGGTCGCTTGAGGATCAGGCCGGCAGGGTCTGCCCCGGGGGCGTCCCAGGCCAGCCGAACCTTGAACGTGTCGGCCATCGCCCCGGAGCCGACCGGCGTCAGCACGGCACCGGTCAGCCGCGTCCCCTCGGCGTGCCTGCCCGCGTGAAGTGCCGCCTGGAACTCCTCGATCGTCGCCTTGTCGGCGGGAGTCGAGGTCACGCTGTCGCGTCGCATGGTCACCTCAGGCCCTGGTGATCAGCGCGTCGAGGGCTTCGACCCGGTCACCGGCGACCAGCAACGGATTGATCTCGACCGATTCGACCCCGTCGCCGAGCGATTCGGCCACCGCGGTCACCCGCAAGACGGTGTTTACCACCGAGTCCAGATC
This sequence comes from Gordonia rubripertincta, assembly GCF_038024875.1. Taxonomy (NCBI): domain Bacteria; kingdom Bacillati; phylum Actinomycetota; class Actinomycetes; order Mycobacteriales; family Gordoniaceae; genus Gordonia; species Gordonia rubripertincta. The sequence goes on along the minus strand of NZ_CP136136.1, from coordinate 2,535,141 downwards.
GGCAGGCTTGCTGCCGCGGAAACCGGTGAGCAGGCGGTAGCCGCGGAGCTCGGTGATCGCGGTGGCGACGTCGGCCCGCGACACCGGCAGCACCCGCAGTGCGCTGTCGTCGAGAAGTTCGACCATCGCGCCGCCGAGGGCGATGGCCAACACCTGGCCCCAGTCGTCATCGCGGGTGACACCGACCAGCAACTCCACCCCACCGGTCCGCATCGGGCTGACCAGTACGCCGTCGAGGGTTACCCCCGCTGCCTCGGCACGGGCGGTCAGCCGGTCGAACGCCGCCCCGACGGCCTCGGCGCCGTCGAGGTTGAGCTCCACGCCGCCGATCTCGGTCTTGTGGGCGACCTCGGGCGAGGACATCTTGAGAACGACAGCCCCACCGAAGTCGGCTGCGGCGGCGAGCGCGTCCTCGCGGGTGGCGGCCAGGCGAGCGGGTACGAAGTCGATGCCGGCATCGGAGAGCAGGTTCCGGGCAGCGGCTTCACTGACCGGGCCGGAACCGGAGAGCACGACGTCGAGCGTGGTCGGCGCAACCGTGGTGGTCGCACGTTCGCGCAACCAGGACGACCACCGCGACAACCCGGCAGCGGCGCGGACGAACCGTTCGACGCCCGGCATTACCACGTCGATCCCGGTGTCGGACTTGGTCTGTCGCACCGCCTCGGACTGCGGCTGGTCGATCTGCGGCAGGATCGCACCCGGCACGCCGGTGGCCTCGATCGCCTCGGCGACCGCACGGAAGGTGTCGACCCGCTGCGGCTCACCGTCGGTTGGCAGCGACGTGACCGCACCGATCAGGCCGACCTCCGGTTCACGCGCCAGGGCCTCGAAGGCGCCACGCCAGACCTCCGGCCGGGTGGCCGCCGCACCGGTGACGTCGAGTGGGTTCTGCGGGTGCGCCGAGGGCGGCAACACCACGGTGAGTGCGGCCGCGGTGTCCGCCGAGATGGCCGGCAGCGGCAAGCCGACCTCCGAACCGTGGTCGGCGATCAGGTCGCAGGCACCGCCGGAGACCGACATGACCGCGACACCCGGGGCACGCAGCGGTCCGGTGTGGGCGCAGAGCATGCCGGTGTTGATCAGGTCCTCCACCGATCGAACCCGGATCACGCCCTCCTGCCGGAGCACTGCGTCGATCACCCGGTCGTCGCCGACCAGGGCACCGGTGTGGGCCTTGGCGGTCTGGGCGGCGAGTTCGGACTCACCGACCTTGAGCATCACGATCGCCTTGCCGCGGTCGGCGGCCCGGCGAGCGGCCATCCGGAACAGCTCCGGGTCGCGGATCGTTTCGGCGAAGATGCCGATCGCCCTGGTGTTCTCGTCGTCGACGACATAGTCGAGCACGTCGGCGACGGTGACCATCGATTCGTTGCCGGTGGTCACCACGAAGCTGAATCGCGCGTCGTTGCGGGCGGCGTAGCCCACCAGCGAGGAGCCCACTGCACCGCTCTGTGTGATCAGGGCGAAGGGGCCCGGCTCGATCGGCATGTCCAGACCGAGCGCACACATCGCGATCCGATCCCACAGATTCGCGAAGCCGAGGTGGTTGGGCCCGAGCAGGACGACGCCGAGTTCGTCGGCCGCCGCCACCAGCTCCGCCTGCGCGGCGCGGCCGGTCTCCCCCTCCTCTGCCCAGCCCTGACTGAGCACCGCTGCCGCCCGCGCTCCACCGGCGGCAGCGTCGCGCAGCGCCTCGACGGTCGCGCCCTGCGGGGTCAGCAGGAACGCGCAGTCGATACCGCCGTCGATGTCCTGGCACGACGGGACCGTGGACTCGCCGTGCACGACGCTGGTCCGGGGGTTGACCAGGGTGATCGGGCGCGCGCCGGTGAGCCGGCTGTGCTGGGCAAAGGCCCTGCGGGAGAACAGATTCTTGTCACTGGCGCCGACGAGCGCGATGCGCTCCGGGCGGAGCAGGCTGGCCATCGCCTCGCGGGACGGCCGGCGGCGGTGGGTCGGTCGATCATTCATCAGAGCTGGTCCTTTCGCGCTGAACCGCGGTCAGAGTCGAAGCATGGTGCGCAGGGTGCGGCCCTCACGCTGGCCGGCGGCAACCTCGTTGATGGCCTCGAGGTCGACGACCTCGTCGACCATGCCCTCGAGGTCGAGACGGCCGGTGCGCCACAGCGCGATCAGCCGCGGCAGCTCACGCTGCATGTCGGACGAGCCGTAATACGAGCCGATGAGCTGCTTCTCGTCGTGGAACAGCTCCTGGGCGGTCAGCTCCACCAGGTCGTCCGGGCGACCGGCACCGACGATCACCACCCGACCGCCGCGCCGTGCGGCACGCCAGGCGGCGGTGATGGTCGTGGAGCGGGCGACGGCGTCGATGACAACGTCGAAGCCGGGGTCGTCCGTCAGTGCCTGACGGGGATCGTCGTCGGGCCCGTAGGCGTGGGTGGCGCCGAAGCCTCGGGCCAGTTCCTGTCGGCCCGGCTGCGGATCGACCGCGACCAGCTCGGCCGCCCCGGCGATCCGGGCTCCCTGGAGCGCGCTGAGACCGACTGCGCCGCAACCGATCACCAGTACCGAGTCCCCGGGGGAGACCCGACCCGAGTTCACCGCCGCACCGAAGCCGGTCGGAACCGCACAGCCCAGCAGCGCGGCGAGTTCGAACGGGATGTCGTCCGGAAGCGGGATGATACCGCTGACCGGGACCACCGTCTCCTCGGCGAACGTGCCGGTGCCCAGACCTACCTGCACGGGGCTACCGCCGACCGCCAGGCCCGAACTGTTGCCCTGCTCGCTGGATCGCTTGCGGTTGGCACAGATGTAGGTTTCGTGGCGCACACAGTGGTAGCAGTGCCCACAGGGCGGCACCCAGGTGACCAGCACCCGGTCGCCCACCCTGACGCCGGTCACTTCGGGTCCGACCTCGATCACCTCGCCGGCGCCTTCGTGGCCGAGCACCACCGGCATCGGCTGACCGAACGCGCCGGACGCCAGCGACATGTCGGTCTGGCACACCCCGGCCGCACGAATCCGCACTGCCACCTGCCCTTGTCCGGCCGCGTCGCGAGTGGCGTCGGAGCGCACCTCGAACTTCGATCCGGCCTCCCAGATCACTGCTGCGCGCATCAGCCCGCCTCTCCTTCGAATGTCCCCAGTACCGCCTTGACCTCGAGATATTCCTCGAGACCGAAAGAGCCCAGTTCGCGTCCCAGCCCGGACGCCTTGTAGCCGCCGAACGGTGCCACCGGCGGGTGAGGCGAGCGGACCCCGTTGATCCGGACCTGTCCGGCACGGATGCCCCGCACCAACCGGGTCGTGGTTGCCGGGTCGGTGGACCAGAGTTCGGCCGAGAGTCCGTACGGGGTGTCATTGGCGATGCGGATCGCGTCGGTCTCGCCACGGTGGCCGAGGATGACCAGCACCGGACCGAAGATCTCCTCGTGCACGATGGGGTCGTCTTCGTCGACATCGGTGATGACTGCAGGTTCCACGAAGAAGCCGACCGGACCGTCGCCCGGACGCCCACCGGCGACCGTTGCGCCACGTTGCCTGGCACCGTCGACATACCGAAGAACCTTGTTGCGCTGCACATCTGAGGCGAGAGGACCCATGGTGGTCGCCGCATCCAACGGATCACCCAGCCGGTACTCGGCAGCCGCGGCGGTGGCGATCTCCATCGCCTGGGACCGGCCCGTCTCCGGGACGATCAGCCGAGTGGGGGCGTTGCACTTCTGTCCGGCGTTGGTGAAGCAGTTGCGAACCGTGGTGCGCACCGCGACCTCCAGGTCCGCGTCGTCCATCACCACCGCGGGCGACTTGCCGCCGAGTTCGAGGGTCGCGCGGACCACCCGATCGCCGGCGACGGCGCCGATGTGGCGGCCGACGGCCAACGATCCGGTGAACGAGACCAGATCGTAGGCGCGGCTCTGGACCAGCTTCTCGCCGGTGGTCGAGCCGCGACCGGTGACCAGGTTGACCACACCGGCGGGGAGGCCGATCTGATCGCAGAGTTGGGCCAGGAACAGCGCATTGAGCGGGGTCAGCTCGGCAGGCTTGAGCACGATGGTGCAGCCGGCGGCGAGCGCAGGGGCCAGCTTGGCGACCAGTTGGTGTACCGGGAAGTTCCAGGGCGTGATGCCCAGGACCACCCCGACCGGCTCGCGGAGCACCGTGCTGCCCGAGCTGTCGCGGTACTGCCAGCGCAGTTCACGCGCCGCATCAGCAGTACTCCGCAGCACCGCTTCGGGCAGGGCGGCCTGCACCCCCCTCGATTCGGCGAGGGGCATCCCGATCTCGGAAGTGGCCAAGACCGCGAGGGATTCACCGTTCTCGCGCAGCGCATCTGCCAGCGCATCGAGGTAAGCGGCGCGCTCGGCGACCGGACGCGCACTCCACTCTCCCAGTGCTTGTCGTGCGGCGGAGAAGGCCGCGGCCACGTCACTGTCGTCGGCATCGACGATGGAGCCGATGACCGCTTCGGTGGCCGGGTTGAGGACGGGGATGCGTTCCCGACCGGCCGGAGTGAGCCACCGGCCGCCGATGTAGAGCGAGTTCATCGGAACCAGCTCGGCCGCGGACGGGACCTGATCGATGGTCGTCGACACCACGATCACCCGACCCGGCGCAGACGGACCGGGAGGTGGCTCCATCCGCGGAAGATGTTGTGGTTGACCCGTTCCGGCGGGCTCACGACTTCGAAGGCCAGGCCACGGCGCAGCGCTTCGGCGAAGAACGACCGGACCTCGGCCCGGGCGAGGTGGGCACCGAGACAGAAGTGGATGCCCCAGCCGAAGGTCAAGTGCTCATTGGGCGAGCGGGTGATGTCGAACTCATGCGGATTGTCGAAGACCTCAGGGTCACGGTTCGCCGCGGAGAACCACAGCACCACCTTGTCCCCGGCCGCGATCTGCTTGTCGCCGATAGTCATCGGCTCCAGGGCGGTACGACGCATCGCAGCGACCGGGGTGACCCAGCGCAGCACCTCCTCGACCGCAACACGCAACCCCGCCGGCTCGTCGATCAGCTGCTGCCAGGCCTCGGGATGCCGGTCGAACAGGATGGCCCCCCCGGACAGGGCCTGCCGTGCGGTCTCGTTGCCGGCCGCGACCAGGACGATGTAGTACGCGGCCAGCTCCTCCCAGGTGAGCGGGCGGCCGTTGATCTCGGCGTTGGCCAGCACGCTGACGAGGTCTTCCTGCGGCTCGCGGCGTCGTTGCTCGGTGAGCTCGGCAAAGTAGCTCATCACCTCTTCGCGAACCTCGGCCAGCTCTTCGGCGTCGACCTGCTCGGCGGGGTCCGAACTGGTCAGTCGGTTGGTCCAGTCCACCAGTTTGGGACCGTCGACGGCCGGGACACCCAGCACGCGCGACAGCACCAGCATCGGCAGGCGAGCCGAGATCAGCGACACCATGTCGAACTCGCCGTCCTGGGCCTGCGCCTCGTCGAGCAAGAGGTTCACCGCCTCGTCGATGGCCTCCTGCCACTGCTTGATCTTGATCGCGCGCAGGTGCGGCACGGTGATCTTGCGAAGCTCGGCATGCTCGGGATCGTCCATGTTGTGCAGGCTGGCCAGCTTGCCCTCGACCTTGCGGTCGACGATCTGCGTGCCATCGGCCGAGGACAACCGCTCGGCGTCGTAGGCAGCGGCTTTGACGTCCTCGTAGCGGGTCAGCGCCCAGAATCCGGGGCCGAGTTCCGATGGCGGGTTCCAGTGCACCGGGTCGTGGGTCCGGATCTCGTCGAGAACCGGCATCTCGCGGTCCTCGTGGAAGATCCTCAAGTCCATCAGATCGGGGGCGGCATTAGCGGTTGTCACATTCATCATTTCCAGCCATTTCTGTGAGCTACTTCTCATCAAGCTACGTTCGGTGGTATGTTTCTGTCAACCATTTTAAAAGGTACGACCAAGGAGGTCCGATGGCCACGGTATCGCCGATATCCGCCGCCGACACGTTGTCGCCGGAAATCGCGGAGCTCGACGCGGCGGTGTTCCACTTCGACCACCCCCACGACCGGTCTCACGAAGACCTCATCGCCCTTCTGGGCGGCAAGGGGGCCGGCCTGGCCGAGATGAGCACCGGCCTCGGCATCGCCGTGCCGCCCGGTTTCACCGTGTCGGTGCCGGTCTGTCGGGCATACCTCGACCGCGGCCGCCCGGCCGGTCTCACCGAGACACTGGCCCGGTATGTCGGCGAACTGGGCGAACGCATGGGCCGCCGTCTCGGCGATACATCCGACCCGTTGCTCGTGGCCGTGCGTAGTGGCGCTCCCGTCTCGATGCCGGGCATGCTCGACACCGTCCTCAACCTGGGTCTCAACGACGAGACCGTCGAGGGCCTGGCCGCGGTCTCGGGGAGCAAGGACTTCGCCTGGGACAGCTACCGGCGCTTCGTGAGCATGTATGCGGTCACCGTGATGGGGGTCGACGGCGGCGAGCTGGCCGCCGCAGCGGTCCGGAACGGGGGCGGCCTCGAAGGACACGTCCGCGATCTCAAGCGGGCGGTCGAGCAGCTCGCCGGCCGGCCGGTGCCCGAAGACCCCTTCGAGCAGCTGACCGAAGCAGTCGAAGCCGTCTTCGAGTCGTGGCACAGTCCGCGCGCCAAGACCTACCGGGAACGGGAGGGCATCGACCCCACGCTCGGCACGGCGGTCACGGTGCAGGCGATGGTCTTCGGCAACCGCGGTGAGCGATCGGGCACCGGTGTGGTGTTCAGCCGCAATCCCTCGACCGGCGCCGACGAGCTCTACGGCGACTATCTGCCGATGGCGCAGGGTGAGGACGTGGTAGCCGGCACCGCCACGACGCTGTGCATCAGCAAGCTCGCCGAACTGCATCCGGAGATCGATGCCGAGCTGCGAGAGACATTGCGCCGTTTAGAGATTCGATTCCGCGACATGTGCGATGTCGAGTTCACCATCGAAGAGGGCCGGTTGTGGCTGCTGCAGACCCGGCCCGGCAAACGCGGAGCCGCCGCCGCGGTGCGCATCGCGGCGGCTCTGGCCCAGGACCCGGAGATCTCGCTGACTCCCGCCGAGATCGCTGACCGGGTACCGGAGGAACTCCGCGAGCGGGCCCGCACCGAGGCGCTGGTCCATACGGCCGACGAGACCGGCATGCCACCGGTGGTGACCACAGCGCTCGGCGCCTCCCCCGGACGTGCGGTCGGACGCGCGGTGCTGACCACCGACGCCGCCGCCGACGCCGAGGACGACGTGATCCTGGTGCGCCCGGAAACCAGCCCCGAGGACGTCGCCGGCATGGCCGCTTCGGTCGGCCTGCTCACCACCAAGGGTGGGCTGGTCAGCCACGCCGCCGTGGTGGCCCGCGGGTGGGGGATCCCCGCGGTGGTCGGCGCGCACGACCTGCGCTTCGACTCCGATGGCGTGATCAGCACCGACGGGACGCGCATCCGCGCCGGTGACCTGATCACGATCGACGGCAGCACCGGTTGCGTATGGCTCGGCGCCGCCACTCCTCCCTCGGCGGACGCGGCGAACCGCGCCGTCGAACACGACCTTCCCGAACTCTTGCTGATCGAGCGACTGCTCGAGGAGTACACAACGAATGGAGAGAACTGATGCGAGTTTCGGTCGACATGGACAAGTGCACCGCGCTGGGCAATTGCGAGGCGATGGCTCCGGACTTTTTCGAGGTCGGCGACGACGGTGAGCTGGAACTGCTGCGGTCGGACGTCGGCGCCGACGAACTGGCCGAGGTGAAGCAGGCCATCGCGTCCTGCCCCACCGCCGCGCTGAAACTGATCGACGGCTGAGCATGGACAGGAACCGAATGGACGTCAACAGAACAGGCGTTGACCGAGTGGTGATAGCCGGCGCGTCCCTGGCCGGCATGAAGGCGGCGCAGGCCGCCCGCGCCGCCGGCTACGCCGGTCGGATCACGATGATCGGCGACGAGAAGCTCGCCCCCTACGACCGGCCGCCGCTGTCCAAGGAGTTCCTCACCGACCCCGGCTCGGGACAGCCGCCACATTTCGACGGTGCGCTGAGCCTGGCCACCGACCTGGATCTGGAACTACTGCTCGGCGAACCCGCGACCGGGGTGGACACCACGATGCAGCGCGTGACCGTCGGCGAGCGCGAGATCGCCTACGACGCATTGGTCGTGGCCACCGGGGCGGTGCCCCGGCGGTTGCCGACCACCCTGACCGGGGTGACCACCCTGCGCACCGCCGACGACGCCCGGCAGGTGGCGGCCGGTCTACGCCGTGGCGCCCGGATCGTCGTCGTCGGCGGCGGATTCATCGGCTCGGAAGTGGCCTCGGCCGCCCGTGCCCACGGACTGCCGGTGACGATCGTCGAAGCCGCACCGGTACCGCTGGTACGTGCCGTCGGCGCGGTCGCCGGCGAGTGGCTCGGCGAGCTGCACGGGCGTCACGGCACCGAACTGATCCGCGGCGTGGGTGTGGAATCGCTTGACGGCGACGGTCATGTCCGGGAGGTACGCCTGACCGACGGCCGGATACTCCCGGCCGACCTCGTGGTGGTGGGCATCGGCGCCGACCCGGCCACCGGTTGGCTGGCCGACTCCGGGCTCAACGTGTCCGACGGCGTGGCCTGCGATGCGACGTTGCACGCCGGCCACAATGTGTGGGCGGCCGGCGACGTGGCCCGATGGTGGAGTCAGGATTTCGATCGTTCACTGCGCATCGAACACTGGACCAACGCCGCCGAGCAGGGGACACTCGCGATGCGCAACCTGCTCGGCGGATCAGATGCGTTGGCGTACCGGCACATTCCCTACGTCTGGTCGGACTGGTATGGCTCCCGGATTCAGCTGGTGGGCCTGGCCGGTGGCGCACCGGAAGTCGTCACCGGTTCCCCGGACAGCGACAGGTTCGTGGCCCTGTTCCGAGAGGGGGACAGGTTGATCGGCGCGCTGGCACTCAATCGTCGTTCCGACATCATGAAATACCGCGCGCTCATCGCCCGCGGGAGTTCCTGGTCGGATGGCTTGGCCCTGGCCGAACAGCGCAACCGGCGCACGGTCGCGGTCTGAGGCGGTAGCGGTGTTCACCGAGCTGACCCGTTTCCAGATCGACCACTCCCCCGCCGAGCTCGATGATCTGCATCGGCGGATCTGCGGGGGCCGCTGGCCCGAGCGCGCCACCGACGATTCGCAGGGTATCTCCGTCGAGTTCCTCCGCGAGGTCACCGAGTACTGGTCACAGTCCTACGACTGGATGGCCACACAGCAGCGGCTCAACGACCTGCCGCAGTACACCGCGATGGTCGACGATCTACGAATCCACTTCGTCCACAAGCGTTCTGATCGTTCTGATGCGATCCCAATGATCCTCACCCATGGATGGCCGGGCTCGTTCGTCGAGTTCGAAGGTGTCATCGGCCCACTCACTGACCCGCCGCCCGGACAGCCGGCTTTCCATGTGGTCATCCCGTCGCTGCCCGGCTACGGCTACTCGGCCAAACCGGCCGAGGCCGGGTGGGACTTCGAACGGACCGCTCATGCCTGGGGCAACCTGATGCGCGGCCTCGGCTACTCCGAATATGTTGCCCAGGGCGGTGACTGGGGAGCGTTGGTGACGAGCGCGATGGCCTCGGCCGGAGCCGAAGGGCTGCGCGCGATTCACCTGAATCTGCCACTGGTGTTCCCCGCGGAGCCACCCGCCGAGCCGACCGATTCCGAGAAGCGAGCCATGACGGCCGCAGCCCAGTACTCCGCCAAAGGCACCGGCTACTACGCGATCCAGGCGACGCGGCCTCAGACCATCGGTTACGGGTTGGCCGACTCGCCGATCGGTCAGGCAGCCTGGATCCTGGACAAGGTGCTGGAATGGACCGATCATCGCGGTGACCCGTGGGGATACCTCGATCTCGACCGGATGCTCGACATCGTCACCATCTACTGGCTGACCAACAGCGCGGCGTCGTCGGCCCGTTACTACTGGGAGAACGCCCGCGGTCGCGGGTTTCGCGGGCCGGTGCTCGATCTACCGGTGGGGGTGTCGGTGTTCCCCAAAGAGCTCTACACGCCACCTCGAGAGTGGGCAGATGCGTACTACCGCAGGATCATCCACTGGGGCGAGCCGGATCGGGGTGGCCACTTCGCCGCATTCGAACAGCCGTCGATCTTCGTCGACGAGCTGCGCTCTTGCTTCGGCTGACGCCGAAGTCCTTGTGCGCAAGAACTGATGATCCTGGCAGGAAGTGGCGATCCTGCGAAGAAACGTCGGGCGCTCAGCGCGGACCCCACGGCAGACGCCAGGTCGACGGCTGGAGGAGGTTCGGCGCCGGACGCTCGACCTTCATGGCCGGCGCTTCCTTGGTGACCGGAGTCTTCGGCGCACCAACGGATTTGGGCGCAGGAGCCGACTGCGGCTCAGCAGCGGTCTTCGACGACGGCTGACCCGATTCGAGCGCCCGCTCGACCTCGCGCGCATCGTCTTCCGACTCGGCGCCCCAGGCGTACCAGTTGTGTCCGCCGTTGCGGTACTTGAACTTGATGGGCAGCCCGAGCTGATCGACGGTCGACTGGAGAAGACCCGTCGAAGCGAACGCGCCGGCCTCCAAGCCGATGCCCAGCGCCAGAGCGGTCACGGCCTTCTGGACCAGCTCCGGCCCGGCAGTCGGGTCGGCGTCGAGCTCGCGCTGGAAGAGGGCGCCGGCTTCCTGGAGTTCGAATGCCGTGGGGATGCCGGTACCGGTCGAGACGATCACCGTCTGGCCGGTCTCCCCGACCTCGCCGATCCGGTTCATCACGTCGTTGTCGGCCCAGCGATTACCGGGGCTCTGAGGCTTGCCCCACATCGCGGTCTCGCCGTTCTCGATGTCGGCGCGCTGCTTCTGGATGGACGGAATCGCCATCCAGCCCAACGGATTGTCCGTGGGGAAGTAACCCGAGTAGGAACGCACGACCCGGAAGACCTCCGGGTTGTCGAACGCGATGATCATCGCCGGGCCCGCCGACATCGACACGCCGACGATCGCGTTGTTCGACGTCTCGACGTCGAAATTGCTTTTCAGGTAGGTCGGGAGTTCCTCACCGACGAAACTCCCCCACTTCGGCGCCACGGACTGACCGGTGGGCGGCTTCTGCCAATCGGTCGACCACTCGCCCGCACCGCCGACCGGCAGGACGAGGTTGCTCCCCGGGCCGTAGGCGTCGATGCCGGCCTCGGGCTGGGTCCACGTGCTGAACTCGGGGTTCGAGCCGAGACCGTCCAGGAAGTAGATGCCGTGCTCGTCCTCGCCGGCCTTCTTGTCCGACGGACGCACCTGGACGGACACCTCACGTCCCAGCGACTCCGAGTCGAAGGTGCACGTCTGGATCTGCTTTGCACGGTCCTATTCGGTCCGCCAGACGCAGCCAGCGTCCGAGCGCAACCGGTCGGGATCGACCGCCTGCGCGGGTGCCGCACCCAGCAGACCGGCGGAGGTCGCACACACGACCGCCGCAGAAACAGTGGCGAAGCGGCGCCTGGGCGCGCTTCGGTCCAGAACCAGACCCATGAACAAGCCTCCGAAAGGGGGTTGGATCGACGAGGGACACCCAGAACAGGCCCCTGGTGTTTCGCAAACCACACATAGTGGTTGAGGCAACACACTCTGCCGCTCGGTAGCCGACCCGCATGTCGGACGTCGTCGGCGCCGGTGGGCGCGTTGCCTGCTGCTGACCACTTGTCCGGAAAAGCCGGTTCGCCGGACGGATGGTTCGGTGTAATCCGAGGTGGCCGGAAGGTGGCGTCCGCCACAACCCTAGAATTGTCGCCATGAGCGATACCGCAACCGCACCCATCACCCTGCCCGCCGACCTGCTGCCGTCGGACGGCCGCTTCGGTTGCGGACCGTCGAAGGTGCGCCCCGAGCAGTTGCAGTCCCTCGTCGACACCGGCGCATCGGTGTTCGGCACCAGCCACCGCCAGGCACCGGTCAAGAACGTGGTCGGCTCGATCCGCGAGGGTCTGGGCGATCTGTTCTCACTGCCCGAGGGCTACGAGGTCGTCATCTCCAACGGTGGCACCACCGCGTTCTGGGACGCCGCCGCCTTCGGCCTGATCAAGCAGCGCTCGCTGCATCTCACCTACGGCGAGTTCTCGTCGAAGTTCGCGACCGTCGCCAAGAAGGCGCCGTTCCTGGACTCGCCCGCGGTCATCTCCACCGACCCCGGCACGGCCCCCGACCCGGCCGCACTGACCTCTGACGACTTCGGCGGCGTCGACCTCATCGGCTGGGCCCACAACGAGACCTCGACCGGCGTCTCCGTGCCGGTCGTGCGCCCCGCCGGCTCCGACGACGCGCTCATCGCCATCGACGCCACCTCGGGCGCAGGCGGCCTGCCCGTCAACATCGCCGACTCTGACGTCTACTACTTCGCGCCGCAGAAGTGCTTCGCCTCGGACGGCGGCCTGTGGGTCGCCCTGATGAGCCCGCGCGCACTCGCCCGGGTCGCCGAGATCGCCGAGACCGACCGCTGGTGCCCCGAGTTCCTGTCGCTGCCGACCGCCGTCGACAACAGCAGCAAGAACCAGACCTACAACACCCCGGCCGTCGGCTCGCTGCTGCTGTTCGCCAACCAGATCGAGTGGATGAACAACAACGGCGGCCTCGACTGGTGCGTCTCGCGTACAGCCGACTCGAGCTCGCGCCTGTACCAGTGGGCCGAGGCCAGCGAGTACGCGACGCCGTTCGTGACCGAGGCAGCCAACCGCAGCCAGGTCGTCGGCACCATCGACTTCAACGACGACGTCGACGCCGCGGCGGTTGCCAAGACCCTGCGTGCCAACGGTGTCGTCGACACCGAGCCGTACCGCAAGCTGGGCCGCAACCAGCTGCGTATCGGCATGTTCCCGGCCATCGATCCCGAGGACATCACCAAGCTCACCAGCTGCATCGACTACATCGTCGAGCGTCTCTGAGCTCGGCCAGAACCAACCGGCACCGGCGCGTCGCACCCTCGGGTCGACGCGCCGGTCGCGTTCGGGCGGACGGGTAGCCTGGACAACACAGACCACATACGACGCACCCATCGCTGGTGTCGCAACGACCCCACGCGTTCTGAACTGCGGTTTTACCGCGTGTCCCACAGTGAACCGGCAGATCGGTGAGTTAATGTGACCCCAATGCATGAACCCACCGGAGGAGGAGCAGATGCGTGAGCTCCGCGTCGTCGGAGTGGAAACCGATGGTTCCCACGTCATCTGCCAAGACCCTCAATCGGGTGAGAAATTCCGGATCGCCTCCGATGAACGCCTTCGCGCCGCGGCCCGCGGCGACATCACCAGGCTGGGACAGATCGAGATCGAGATGGAAAGTGCATTGAGGCCACGAGAGATCCAGGCACGCATCCGCGCGGGTGCCTCCGTCGCCGAGGTCGCCGCCGCGGCCGGGGTGGGTGTCGACAAGATCGAACGATTCGCCCACCCGGTGCTCCTGGAGCGCAGCCGCGCCACCGAGCTCGCCGGTGCGGCCCACCCGATCCGGCACGACGGCCCGGCCGTCGCGACCCTCGTCGAATCCGTGGCGGAAGGTCTTGTCGCGTACGGCCACAACCCGGCCGACGCCGACTGGGACGCCTGGAAGGACGACGGCGGCTACTGGGTCGTGCAGGTCGCCTGGAGCGTCGGACGCACCGACAACCTCGCGCACTGGCGCTACCAGCCCGGCACCCACGGCGGCACAGTCGACCCACTCGACGACCTCGCCGACGAACTGACCCACCCCGAGACCATCGCGCCGCGGCGTCGACTCACTCCGGTCGCCGCACCGGAGGTCGCCGTGGAGACGACGTCCGACGGGCGTGAGGAAGTCACCATCGACGCCAACTCCCTCATCGGAGCGCAGCGTGCACGGCAGGAACGTCGCACGGCGCACGACGACCACGGCACCGTCCCCCTCGATTTCGGATTCGACGACGACGAGAACGCCGAGGGCACACCGCCGGCACCGGTCACCCCGATCTCTGCTCCCGTCGCACAGGCACCCGCCGAAACCGCCCCCGTCGTCGACGACGCGGAGCCTGCCGAATCCACAGTCCGGCAGACCACCGAAGCCGACGCCGAGCCGTCGGCCGCCCAGGACAGCACTCCCGATTCGGCGGAGTCCCCGGCGACCCGCGAAGCCGGCCCGGCGCACGCCGACCGCCCGCGCAAGAAGAAGACCCGTAAGCCCGCCGTGCCCGCCTGGGAGGACGTCCTGCTCGGCGTACGCAGCAACGGGAACAGCTGAGCGATGTCGGCACGTGCCGCCACCGTCTGGTTCATCGATTCCCCCGCCCCGGCCGACGAGCTGCGAACCGTCGTGCGCGCACCGGCGCACGACCATCAGCACGCCCAACAACTCGCATCGAAGATCTACGGCGACAGCGTGCTCGTCCCGCTCGTCGACACCGACCTCGCGACCGCGGCCGCCGCGAAGGATCACCACGTCTACGCCGGGTTCTACGGTTCGCTCGCGGTGATCTCCTGCTCGCTGTTCGAGACCGCGACCCCCTCGATGCTGACCCGGACGCTGACCGCGATCCGACCGAGCGCGGTCACGACATTGCTCTACACCGAGCCAGAGACATCGTTCGGTGCGTTCGCGCGATGGGAGTCGGGCTCACTCCGACGCTCGTTCTCCGCCGACCCGGTGACCATCCACGAGGACGACGGCCTCCCGTTCACCTTCGAGAAGCCGTTCTGGGGCGGCGAATTCCCGCTCACCTACGCCGAGGGTGTCCCGAATCAGGGGATGGCACTGCCGTTCCATCCGGCGCAGCTCGCCGAGGAAGCCAACCGGTCCTGGCTCGGGTTCCGGTACACGCACCCGCTCGCGCCGACGGACCTCGACCCGGCCGACATCACCGTCACCTGCTTCGCGCTTCACCCTGCGGAATACGAACCCACCGCCGACGATTTCGAGAACTATCGCAGGGCCACCGCCGCCCGCGCCGGGGAACGCGCTGCGCCAGAGGGCACTCCACGCAAGCGCGGACGGTTCCGGGAGTACTTCGGGTTCTAGTCGGTCCAGACGGTCACCCCCGGATGCCGTAGTAAAAACAGATGTTCTTGTGTACCCGCTATTCCGTTGTCGCGCAACGGGTATCACAACTCGCCGGACCGCCGGAACTGGCAGTGGTGTTCTGGTCAAGGGACGTTTCAACGTTACCGAAGCGATGTGCCCCGCAGCGGGTCTCGCGGCCGGCGAGTCAAAGCGTCCCCCTGATGGGCTTCGGAGGGCAACATGCCCTCGGAGGGTGCTCACGGGGACGACAGTTTCAGCGGTTCTCCGAACTAGGTAGGACGGCGAAAGAAGCCCTCCCCGTTGAGGTTCGTGCGCAGCGACAGGGAGCCTCGGTTGGCCATTTCGGAGCAGGCGGCGATGGGCGCGTCTCGTTGTGGCGGACCGGGCAGCGATGCGCACGCCGCGTACGGCAAGGAGCCACGAGTGTTCAGCGACCCATGATCAGCAACGCGACCGACGACGTGCCACCGGCGAGGAAGCCGATCAGCAGACCCCAGACGATCCAGCGCCACACGTAGCGATAGCGGAATTCCCAGAGTGTCCAGCCGAGGCCGCCGGCGACGATCAGCACCGCCGCGATGCCGAGGAACTTGAGGATGCCGCCGATGAGTTCGTAGATCCCGACGAGCACGAAGGCGCCGAAGAGCGCACACACCGCGGACACGATGATCCCAAGCGCCCAGGGCGTGGGCTCCGCGGCCCGATCGAACGGTTCGGGGGTGTTCACTCCCCCATCGTGCCCGACCGGACGCGTTCGTAGAACGCAACGGCCGCGGCTGTCGCGACGTTGAGCGAATCGGTTCCGCGACTCATCGGGATGCGGGCCTTCACGTCCGTCGCCGCCATCGCCGACGCGGTGAGCCCCGGACCCTCGGCGCCCACGAGGAAACCGACCTTCGCGGCATCGACCGCCTCGGCGAGCGTGACGGCGTCGGGATCGGGGGTCATCGAGACGAGACGGAAGTCGCGCGAACGCAGTTCGTCGAGTCCGCGCGGCCACTCGTCGAACTTCGCGAAGGGCACCAGCAGTGCGTGGCCCATCGAGACTCGCACGCAGCGCCGGTACAGCGGGTCGGCGCAGCCCTGGCCGAAAAGGACAGCGTCGACGCCGAGGCCGGCGGCGTTGCGGAAGATCGAGCCGATGTTCTCGTGGTCGTTGACGCCTTCGAGGATCGCGACGGTGCGCGCGGTCTCCAGGATGTCGGGCACCGACAACACCTCGGGGCGTCGCGCGACGGCGAGGACACCGCGGTTGAGGTGGAACCCGACGATCTCGGCCATCACCTCGGCCGACGCCCGGAAGAACGGGACGCCCGACAGCGACGGGTCGCGCAGATCGTCGTCGAGTTCCTTGAGGCGCTTGTCGACGCCTAGGAAGGCGTGGGCGGAGAACCGCGAGGCGATCATGCGCTGCGCGACGAGCACGCCCTCTGCGATCACCAGGCCGCGTCCCGGTCGGCCGCCGGGCAGAACCGGGAGGTCGGGTCGGCGGTCCACCGAGTTGAGGTCCCGAAAGTCCTCGACCCGGGGATCCTGCGGGTCGTCGATGTCGATCACTTCCACTGCGAGCCCGGGCACCGCAACAGTGTGCCACCCGCTACCGCCGTGACCTGCGACACCCGGTACAAGACCCGATGACTGCCCGAGGCGCGACGATGTGAAAATGTTGAGGACGTGACCAACAGCGGCTCGACACCTCAGTCACGTCTGTCCCTCAAGCGCGCCACCGATGCCGACTGGGACGACATCATCACCACGGATGCCCGCGCATTCGCGATGCGCAATCCGCTGCCCGACGACGAGCGCGCCGACCTTCGCGGCAAGGTCGCCGACGACGACATCGTCCTGGTGCGCGACACCGGCCTGCCGTCGAAGCCCCTTGTCGGGGTGTCGATGTTCTACCGGATGTCGATGTCGCTGCCCGGCGCGGGTGTCGCCGACGCCGCCGGCCTGTCGTGGGTCTCGGTGGCCTCGACGCATCGTCGTCGTGGAATCCTGCGCACGATGCTGACCGAGCTCTTCGAGCAGTGGGAGGCCGAGAACTACACGTTCGCGATCCTGACCGCGAGCGAGGGCACCATCTACGAGCGCTTCGGGTTCGGTCCGGCCTGCTTCTCCAACACCGTGTCGATCACGCCCGGCCAGGCACCGCTCCGCGGCGATCAGCCGAAGGATGCGACCGTGCGCTTCGCGGACCCCGCCGAGATCGCCGCGGCCGTCCCCGATCTCCACGCACGCTGGACGCTCACCACTCCCGGTGCACTCACCCGCACCCCCGCCTGGTGGGCCCCCATCCTCGCCGACCGTCCGTCCGAACGCCCGCTGCCCGCCAGCGGACTGCACTACCTGCTGCACGACGACGGATACGCCAGCTACCGCATCTACAAGAACGAGAACGGCGGCGTCCGCGGCGAGGTCAACGAGGTCTTCGCCGTCACCGACGACGCCCACACCGACCTCTGGCGCGTACTGACCAACCTCGACCTGATCCCGTCGCTCACCGCGACCATCCCGGTCGACGATCCGTTGCGGCACAAGCTCATCAACGCCCGCGCGGTGTCGATCACCGGTCTGCGTGACGAGATGTGGCTGCGCATCCTCGACATCCCGGCGGCGCTGGGATCGCGGAAGTACGCCGCCGACCTCGACGCCGTCATCGAGGTCACCGACGAGTTCCGCGGTCGCGGTGGGATCTTCACGGTTTCAGCGCGCGGTGGCGACGCGATCGTCGCCCCGGCACCCGAAACCGCCACGCCCACGGTGTCCATGGACACCTCGGTGCTGTCGAGCATCTACCTCGGCGGTACCCGTCCCTCGGCTTTTGCGGCGGCCGGCCGGCTCCGCGTTGACTCCCCGACAACGCTTCGAGCTCTGGACCGGGCCTTCACCACCGATCGAGCACCGTTCTCCGGCACCTTCTTCTAGCCCTTCGAGACGCCCCTTCCCAAGCTCCGGGACTCCGCAGGGAGCGACTACACCGCCCGAGGTCGAGGGAGCTCGGTGTCGGGCTTGGTGAGTATCTTGTTGAAGATCCTCACGCCCTCCCGGAGGGCGTCGCGTTCGCTTGGCGTGAGTTCGCGCAGACGGTTGCTCAGCCAGGCCTCGCGTGCCGCCAGCTCCTCTTTGATGACCTCCACGCCGGCCGGCGAGAGCGTCACGATCGCCTGACGGCCGTCCGTCGGGTGCGGTTCACGCTTGATCATCCCGAGGTCCGACAGCGAGGCGATCACCCTCGTCATGGACGGCGGCCGGACCCGCTCGGCCTGGGCGAGGGCGCCGGGGGTCATCGGGCCTTCGTGATGCAGCGTGTAGAGCGCCGAGAGCTGCGTCAGAGAGACCAACTTGTTCTCGCGCCGCCCTCTCAGACGGCGCGCGAGTCGTACCACGGCGAGGGACAAGTCCCCGGAGAGACTTCCGTCGTCACCATACGGTGAATGCATTGCCCCAGCGTAAGGTATGTAAATCGCCGCCGAACCCTAAGCATTGCAAATTGACCCGGGTGGATGACAAAACCGGTCGCAAATTTTGACTACAAGCGTTAGCCGATGAGGTCGGAGATCGGTCCACGCGCGAAGTAGGCGACGAATACGGCAGCCACCAGCCACAGCAACGGATGGACGGAGCGGGCCTTGCCTGCCGCGGTGGCCATGACAACCCAACTGATGAAGCCGATACCGATGCCGTTCGCGATGGAGTAGGTGAAGGGCATCGTCACGACGGTGAGGAAGGCCGGCAACGCGAAGTCGAAACGGCGGAAGTCCACGGCCGTCAACTGCCCGATCATCATCGCGCCCACCACCACGAGAGCCGGCGCGATCGCCTCGAGCGGGATCACCTCGTAGATCGGGGTGAGGAACATGGCGACCAGGAACAGCACGCCGGTGACGACGTTCGCCAGACCAGTTCGCGCACCCTCGGCGATGCCCGAGGCCGATTCGACGAACACTGTGTTCGACGACGCCGACGCGGCACCGCCGGCGATGGCTCCGGTCCCCTCGACCACCAGCGCACGGCCAATGCCGGGGAGGTTGCCCTTCTCATCGGCCAGGCCGGCTTCCTTGCCGAGGCCGGTCATCGTCCCCATCGCGTCGAAGAAGTTCGACAGGACTAGGGCGAACACGAAGACCGATGCCGCCAGTACACCGATGCGGGTGAACGCGCCGAACAGGTCGACGTCGCCGACGAGGCTCAGGTCGGGCAATCCGCCCAGCGCGGTGGGGATGTCGGGCACGGTGAGACCCCAGCCCGACGGGTTGTCCATGCTCGAGCCGTAGTCGAAGACGCGCTCGAGCACGACCGACAGGACAGTGGTGATCGCGATGCCGATCAGCAGACCGCCGGGGACCTTTCGCACCACCAGAACACCCATGATCAGCACACCGAGCGCGAAGATGAGCGTCGGAATGGTGGCGATCGAGTTGTCGCTGCCCAGCTGCACCGGCACCGTGGTGCCGGCGGCGTCCGGGATGCGTTTGACGAAACCGGCGTCGACGAAGCCGATGAAGGCGATGAACGCGCCGATACCGGCGGCGATGGCCGCCTTGAGTTCGCTCGGGACCGCGTTGAACACCGCCGTGCGGAAGCCTGTCACCGCCAGCAGCACGATGATGATGCCGTCGACCACGACGAGGCCCATCGCCTCCGGCCAGGTCACCTCTGGTGCGATCGAGACCGCGAGAAGACTGTTGATCCCGAGACCGGCGGCGATCGCGAACGGATAGTTGGCGACGAGGCCGAACAGGATCGACATCACGCCCGCGACGAGTGCGGTGACCGCGGCGACCTGCGCCAGTGGCAGCACGTTGCCGAGCACGTCGGCGTTCTTCTCGCCGCCGGGTATGCCGCCGATGATGATCGGGTTGAGCACCACGATGTAGGCCATCGTGAAGAACGTGACCAGGCCTCCGCGGAACTCGCGGTTGAGCGTCGAGCCGCGCTCGGAGATCTTGAAGAAGCGGTCGATCGCGCCGTTCGGCGTCGCCGTCCTAGCTCCCCTGGTGGTCGAGGGGCCGGTGTCCTCGGGTGGCGCCTCGGCAGCACCCGTGTCGGCCGCGTCGGTCGTCGTCTCGGACGAGTTGTCAGCGGGGTCGTCGGCGGGTGTCAGATCGCGGGACTCACTCGGGACATCTTTTGGCACCTGTCGAAAGCTACTCTTTGTCTCATGCCGGATACAGTCGACGTCCCCGAACTGCCCCGCGCGCTGCGTGCGCCCGAGCCGGTGATCGTGGTCGGGATGGTCGCCTGGCTGGTCGCGACGGTGGTCGTCGCGGTCACCGATCTCGGCGGCGGCCACGCGCTGACGATCTGTCTGGTCGGGCTGGGCGTGGGACTGCTGGGTACCACGATCGTGCTGGTCCAGCGGGCGGGAGTCCGACGCGGGGCCCGCGGCGCACAGGAGGGTCTGGACTAGAACGGGCCGTCGACCGCGTCAGTCCGCCGAGAAGAGAATCCACCCGACGTGTTCGCGTCCCCACGCACCCACCTCGGCGCGGTTCGCGAACGGACGTGTCTCGAGCGTGGTCAGCAGGAGCGAATGTGTGATGCGGACCATGACCTCGGCGACCCGCCGCGCCTCGTCGTCGCCGAGCGGGGCATCCCCGGTCGTCAGGCCCACCACTCGGGCGGCCAGATAATCGACGGCGCGGTCGAAGACCGGCGCCGACGACACCGTCAGCACCCGCAGCGTCGTCGCCGGGTCCGCCGCGTACTCGCGGGCCAGTAGTGGGTGGTCGTAGAACGACCAGAAGATCGCCGCGAATCCCTCGATGAGCCGCTCCCGCGGATCCCCTGTTCCCGCCAGTTCCCGGTCGACGCGGGCGAACAACTCGTCGGCCTCACGCGAGAGCAGGTCGGAGAAGAGATCCTCCTTATGCGGCCAGCGACGGTAGACGGTCATGTGGGACACGCCGGCCAGCGCGGCGATCGCCTCGATCGACGTCCGTTTGAGCCCCTTCGCGAGCAACGACGACATCGCCGCATCGAGGATCTTCTGCCCCGTCCGCTCGGCCCGGGACGCGCTCGGCGTCTTCACACCGCCATCATTGCAATGTTAGTGTTCGGCCGAACTACTAACATTGGAGTTTCATGAGCCTCACCGAGAACCCGGACGCGTGCGCCGCCGGCCCCCCGGCACCGCCCGCAGTCGACCTTGCCGACCTGCCGCCGGCCGTCGAGCAGTTCCGGTGGCATCTGGGCAGTGTCCTGTTCGGGTTCTTCGGCGCCTCCTTCTTCGACCAGGTGGCGCTCGTCCCGGTGGCCGCGGCCGTCGACCGTACCGGCCGCTTCGCCGAGAACTTCGTCGATCGTGGACTCCGCAGCTTCAGTGCCGAACAACTCGTACTGTGGGGCGACGAGAGGACGCGGCACGCGTTCGCCGACCGGTTGAAGTTCCTGCATCGTGAGGTCCGGGGCACCGGACGCGACGACTTTGCCGAGATCCGTTACAGCGCACTCGATCCCACGCTGTGGAATTGGATCGCGATGAGCGCGATCATGGGCTACCTCAACACGTTCACGGCGTGCACGGGCATCGAACTGTCGCCGGAGGAGGAAGAACTCGCCTACGCGGTCGCACTCGAACGCCTGGGCATCCTCTCGCTGCTAGGGAAGTCTGCCCAGCTCCCACCGACGCTCGCCGATGCACGCCGCTGGTACGACGGCGTCGTCGGCGAACACCTGCAAGCCAATCCGTTCCTCGACGCCGTCACCGACCAGCTGACCCGCCTCCCCCTCCCGACGATCGGCCTGCCGCCCCTGGCGCGCATCGCGCTCACGCCGCCCTGGTTTGTCATCCGCCCATTTGCCGGCCACGTCGTCAAGGTTGCTCGTTCAGCGTCATGCACCCCGGCGTCCGAGAACTGACGTCGGTTCGCCTCGGCCGCCGCGAACAGTGGGAGTTCCGGATCTACACGCGACTGCTGCAGACCGCGTGGCGCCGGCTCCCCCGTCGGATCGTGCTCACGCCGATGGCGTATCAACGAGTACCGCCGCGAACAGCTGGCACGTACGTACCATTCGATCCAGCTGGACTCGTTCGCACCGACGTGCCCGGTGTAGTTCTCAGCCGCCGACGATCTCGTTCAGCCGCTTTCCGATGATCCCCACCGCGAAGCCCAGCCGTTCGAAGTCCTTGTTGGTGGTCTGCCCGTGGTAGAAGCGGTAATAGATCTGCTGGGCGATGACCACGGCCCGGAAGAGCCCGAACGCCTCGTACCACCGCCACCGCTCCGGTGACATCTCGAAACCCATACGCTTGCAGTACCGTTCGACGAACTCGGCGCGGGTGATCATCCCCGGCATGTTCGTCGGGACGCGCCGCATCAGTTGTAGCTCGTCAGTGTCGTCGGCCTGAATCCAGTAGGCCATCGAGCCGGCGAGGTCCATGAGCGGATCACCGAGGGTGGCCATCTCCCAGTCCAGGATGCCGACGACCTTGGTCGGGTCATCTCTGTCCAGCACCACGTTGTCGAGTTTGAAGTCGTTGTGGATGATGCAGTTCGCGACATCGTCGGGCTGGTTCTCGGCCAGCCAGGCCATCGCCTCCTCGAAATCGGGGACGTCGTCGGTGTGCGCATTGCGGAATCGGGTGGTCCAGCCGTCGACCTGCCTGCGGACATAACCGAGCCCCTTGCCGAGGTCACCGAGCCCGGTCTTCGACGGGTCGACCGAGTGCACCTCGACGAGGGTGTCGATGAAGTTGAAGCAGAGCTGCCGCGCCTGGTCGGCATCGAGCGGGACGTCGGCCGGCCATTCCTTGCGCGGAATGACGCCGTCGATGCGGCCCATGACGTAGAAATCGGCGCCGAGGACCGAGTCGTCGTCGCAGAAGGCGATCATCGGTGCGATGTAGCGGATCACCCCGGCGAGCTCGGACTGGATGCGGTATTCGCGGCGCATGTCGTGCGCCCCGCGGGCCTTGGTGCCGCGCGGTGCCCGACGCAGGATCAGGTCCCGCGTCGGATACCGCAGCAGGAAGGTGAGATTGGATGCGCCACCGGCGAATTGCCGTACCTCGGGCACCGCGTCGAGCCCCTCGACATCCGGCGCCGCGGTGCGCAGCCACGATGCCACCGCCTCGACGTCGAACGCGTCCTCTTCCCGAACCTCGCGCGCCTCGGTCACCTGGTCAGCCATTGCGGGAGTTCACCCTTCTCATTCGTGGATGTGTGGACGCAACCGCGGTCAGCGGTACTTGCCGAGTTCGAGACGCGCAACGACGTTGCGGTGCACCTCATCCGGGCCGTCGGCCAGGCGGAGCGAGCGCGCCCCGACCCACGCCTGGGCGAGCGGGAAGTCGTCGGTCATACCGGCACCGCCGTGCAGCTGGATGGCCATGTCGATCACCGCCAGGGCCATGTTGGGCACCTCGACCTTGATCTCGCTGACCGCCGACAACGCCTCCCGCGACATGCCCTGGTCGAGCAGCCAGGCGGCGTGGTGGACGAGAAGTCGTGAGCGGTTAATCGCGATGCGGGCGTCGGCGATGCGTTCGCTGTTGCCGCCGAGGCGGGCCAGCTGCTTGCCGAACGCCTCCCGCGAGAGTGCGCGCTTCACACCGAGTTCCAACGCACGCTCGGCCAGGCCGATGGCGCGCATGCAGTGGTGGACGCGTCCCGGCCCGAGGCGGCCCTGGGCGATCTCGAAGGCGCGGCCGGGTCCGAGGAGGATGTTCGACGCCGGAACACGCACGTCGGTGAAGGACACCTCGCCGTGGCCGAACGGCTCGTCGAAATAACCCATGGTGGTGAGCATCCGGTCGACCTTGACCCCGGGGGTGTCGATCGGGATGAGCACCATGGTGTGCCGCGACTTGCGGTCGGCCTCGGCGTCGGTGACGCCCATGAAGATCAGGACCTTGCAGTCGGGGTGCCCGACGCCGGTGGAGAACCACTTGGTGCCGTTGATGACGACGTCGTCGCCGTCGAGGACCGCGGTCGCGGCCATGTTGGTGGCATCCGACGACGCGACGGCCGGCTCGGTCATGCAGAACGCGCTGCGGATGTCGGCGCGCAGCAACGGTTCCAGCCATTGCTCGCGCTGCTCCTCGGAGCCGTAGCGCAGCAGGACCTCCATGTTGCCGGTGTCGGGGGCGTTGCAGTTGAAGATGACCGGCGACAGCGCCGACGATCCCATCGCCTCGGCGATCGGGGCGTAGTCGACGTTGGACAGGCCCTCTCCCCCGTCGGTGCCGAAGTCCGCGGCGTATCGGCCGGCGTGCGCGGCCGGCAGGAAGAGATTCCAGAGACCTTCCGACCGTGCTTTCGCCTGCAGTTCGGCGATGATCGGCGACGGCGTCCAGGGATTGCCGTCCCCGTCGCGCCGTTCCTTGATGTCCCGATGGATCTCGGGTTCGACGGGTTCGATCTCGTTGGTGACGAACGCCCGCACGCGCTCGGTGAGTTCGGCGGACCGCGGTGACGGAGAGAAATCCATTCCCCGACCGTATCGTGGAGCCCTCTTCCCGGGGGCTACTTCCAGTACAGCGTCGAGCCGTCCGGACCGGCCGTGGTGCTCACCAGTTTGGCGAAGCAGTGGTCAGGGTCGAAGCCCTGGGTTCGGCACCAGTTGTTCGCCTCGACCGGGCCCGGGAACGTCGCCGCGGCGACCGTTACCCACCAGCCCTGATAGGAGAACACCGGCCACTCGTCACTGTATAGGAGACGAACGTCGTTGAACCGCAACCGAAGTGCGAGGAACTCGTCGAGAATGGCCTGGTCGTTCCAGGTGCGGCCATCCGCCACGAGTCCTGGCCGCTTCGAACTCAACTGCGCGACCCACCGATTGTTCAGATTCGCCAGAATGAACGCGCGGTCCGAGTCAGCTTGGACTCGCAGCGCGTTCACGCTGGTCCCGATGATGTTCGTCCCCGCCGGGAAGGCCGCCCCCGTGGCGACCGAAGACGTCGACATGCCGGAGTCCGGCACGCTCAGCGACGGTGCCGGGCCCGATGTAGGGCCTTTCTCGCAGTCGACGAGGACCTGTCCGCCACCGGCACCCGAACCGCCAGAACCCGACCCCGCGGAACCCGCCCCAGCGGACGTTCCGTCGTTCAGCGTGTCCGGAAGCCGAAAGAAGCTGCCCGGCGGGTAGGTCAGTTCCAGGGTGAGGTCCGAACCGTCGTCGGAGGGAACCGCGACCGGCGCTTGCTGAAAATCGAAATTGCCCGACGCGATGAGACCGTTGCCGTCGGAGATCGTGATCCGGGTCTGCGGCCCGTACAGGACGTCGCCGCCGGGGCATTTCGCCGTGACCTTCATCGTCACGACGAGACCGCCCGCAGCGGTGCGGAAGATCTGCGGCGTGAAGATCGGCGGGGATCCGCATGGGGTGACGTATTCGGTTCCGCCGCTGCGCGAGTCGCGTTCGCTCCCCCGGGTGGTTCCCGGGACGATCGCCCGCGGACCCGTCGGCGCGAAACCGGTGATCGTGGTCGAGGTCAAGGTAACCAGGCGATTGCCGATGGCGAAGGTGCGCGCAGGTTTGGGCGACCCGCCATCCGTTCCGGTGTTTCCGATCGACATTGCGGGTAACGACCACTGCGGCGAACCGTCGGTCAGGTCGACGGCGGCCACGCCGTCATCCGACGGGAAGATCAGACGTTCGCCATCAGTTACTCCGTAGCCCGTACGTCCGCCGTAACCGGCTGACTCCGCGGTCCACCGCTGTTCCCCGGTGGCGCTGTCCGCCGCCACGACATCCCCGCTCCGCACGTAGACGAACTCGCGGTCGTCCGCGACAAGCGCGGCGACCGCGAGATTGTCGGTACCCGGCACCGACCACAGGGACCGACCATCGCTGAGATCGACATAGGTGCCGCCGACCATCGTCCGGTCGCGTTGCTCGGCGGTCGCCACCACGGGGACCTGGACGTCGACACCCGCGTACCGGGCGGTGGTGCCGTCGGCCCGCAGGTGCACCACGGGCCCGTTCTGCGGCTGTCCGCCGTTCAGGCTGCCGCTCAGCAACATCAGCGAGCCGTCCGGGAGACGGCCTATGCCGGTCCGGCCAGGGCTCGTGTAGACCACACGTCCGTCGTCGGCGGACACCACCCCGATGACTCCGTCGGCGCTTGCGACGAACTTGTCCGTCGCCGTGAACTGCGACGAGTCCCCACTCGGTAATGCCTCGGGGAGGGTCACTGTCTTCTGCCACTCGGTGCCCCGTGGCGTCAGCTTGATCAGCGTCATCTGGCCTTGCGCGCCACCGAACTGCCGCACGAAAGCCGCGCTGCCGTTGAATGCGATACCGAAGGCGGACTGCGGCACCCCCACGCTGCCGACGGAGCGTCCGGTTCGCGTGTCGATGAATTGGGCGCTCGCGCTGCCGAGGCACGCAATGGTGTGATCGACGATCTGATCGGAGCATGACGACACCGGTTGGTCGAATATCCATCGCTTTCCCGATGCGACATCGATACCCAGCACACGGTGTCCGAAGGTAGAGCTACCGGGGTCCGCTCGGAGCAGAGTCACGAGTGTCTGGTCGTCGTGTACCGCGCCCAAGGTTCGGTAGGACGATTCCGCCGTCAGCGGTGACACGTACGAATTCGCCCCCATCGACGCCGCACCGATCGTCCATTCCGCACTCGGAGCCGTCGGGTACGACCCGGTGAGCTGTCCGGCAAGCAGGTCGGACTCCTCCGAGGACCGCGTCGACTTCCACCACACGACGCCGCCGGCGACGAGGGCGAGTACGCATGCCAGTGCGATCCCGGTGATGACATACGCCTTGGTCTTCGACCGGCGCCGGGACGGCGGTTGCCAGCCGGGCGGCGGATACCCGGGAGGTGGATACCCGAGCGGTTGCTGCCAGCCGGGCGGTGGGTATCCCGGCGATGGGTGGCCGGGCGGCGGGTAACCGGGCGGTCCCACCGGCGGCGCCATGCCGGTGGGCGGAAAGGGACTCTGGCCGAACTGTGTCGACGCGTACGGGTCGGGTTGCGCCCGCCAGGTTCCGGTCGGCGTCGTGGCGTTCGGGTCCGGGCGACTGTCCTTGTTCAGCGACACCCCGGGCACCACCGTCGGACGTGCGGGTTGGATCGTCGTCGGCGTCTCTTCGGGCGGGGACGCGTCGGAATCACCATCGGACGGAGGCCCCGGATGCGACATACCCCAGTCAATCCCAGTCGCACACGCCCGAACTATCCCCCGCCCGGACGATTTTCATCGGTCAGCCGGCGTCGGCAGCGGAAGCGCTTGCACGCCGCCGTGATTCGTACCGTGCCAGCACCCCAGGTACACAGCGCGACCCACAAGACGCCGAACACCCACCCGGACACCACATCCGTGGTCCAGTGCACCGCGAGCTGAATACGGGTGAGCCCCACCAGGATCGACATCAGCGGCGCGAGCAGCAGGATCCATCGGTGGTCGCGCACCCACGCGAAGCAGCGGTAGGCGGCGACCGCGAACAAGCCGAAGACGACCATCGTCATCATCGCGTGTCCCGACGGATACGAGAACGAGTCGATGTTGAGCAGCCGGTCCTCGATTGGCGGGCGGTTGCGCGCGAACCCGAACTTGAGGCTCTGCATCAGGACGTAACCGAAGATCGTGCCGAGCGCGACGTACGCGGCGTCGACGCGACGTCCGGCGTACGCCAGCCAGACGACGGCCAGGACAGCGAGCGTGGTGATCACCAGAGTGTTGCCGAAGGTCGTGATCACCCGGGCGATCGTGATCCATGGCTCGGAGCGATTCTGGACGACCCAGTCCCACGCGTTCTCGTCGATCGTCGTCGGTGATATGAACATCCGCTGTCGGCCTCTCTCCACCGCGGTCGCGCCGCCCTCGGGCGACCGGTCCCACTTGTCAGCCAGCCTATCCGGGCCTTCACAGACGTTCGTCCGACGGATACCCGACCGGCGGTGACCTGCATGAATCCGACGATCAAGCCGTCCTCAAGTCCGCTGCAAGAGGCCAGACCGACAGTGGTCATCGTCAGCCCGAACCCCAACCTTCAGATGAGGACCCACCCGATGACGACCCATCCCGCCGCCACCGCGTTCCCGATCCAGCTCCGCCTGCCCGGTCAGGCCGCCGCACCCGAGGGGCCGATCGACCCGTTCATGATGTACGTCCTCCACCACGCGTTCCGCCGGGACCTCGCCGACTTCGCCGCGGCCGTCCCGCGTACCAAGCTCGACGACCCCGGCACCTGGCGCGCCCTCGCCGACCGGTGGACGATGTTCGCCACGGCCCTGCATCACCACCACAACGGGGAGGACCTCGAGCTGTGGCCGCTGCTCGAGGAACGCTGCGACGAGACCGAGCAGCGCGTGCTCGAGGCGATGGACGCCGAACACGACCAGATCGACCCGATCCTCGAGGAGTGCACCGCCGGTTTCACAGCGATGGTCGCCCACCCGAACGAACAGACCCGCGCGGAGCTGACCGACGCCCTCGTGCGCGCCCGGCCGGTCCTCGGCGATCACCTCGCCCATGAGGAGACCGACGCGATCGCCATCGTGCAGCGTCGGATGACGTTGCGCGACTGGGAGGACTTCGAAGCGAAGATGAGCAAGCAGTCGGGCCTCGGCGAGATGCTGAAGATGAGCCCGATGATGGTCAAGGGACTGTCCGACGCCGACCGCGAGGTGGTGTTCGCCCGCATCCCCGGGATCCTCAAGCTGCTCGTCAAGCTCGGCGGACCGCGTTTCCGTCGCCTCGACGGCCGCGCGTTCTACTACCTGAACCGATGAGCGTGTGCTTTCCGGGCGGCCCCGGCCGCCGGCAGGATCGCCACCTCGGCCCAGAAGCGCCGGCTGGAAGCAGCGCTATTGAGCGGAGGTCGCAATCCTGCAGCGGGGCCGGGTTCCGCCGAGACGTCACTTCGCGAGCGCGCGCCCGATCACGAGACGCTGGATCTGGTTGGTTCCCTCGAAGATCTGCGTGATCTTGGCCTCGCGCATGTAGCGCTCGACCGGGAAGTCGCGGGTGTAGCCGTAGCCGCCGAAGACCTGCACCGCATCGGTGGTGACCTTCATGGCGGCGTCGGTCGCGACGAGCTTCGCGGTCGCCGCGGCCCGCGAGTACTCCATGCCCGCATCCCGACGACGCGCCGCGTCGAGGTAGGTGGCACGTGCCGAGTCGACGGCGGCGGCCATGTCGGCCAGCACGAACGACAACCCCTGGTGGTCGATGATCTTGCGGCCGAACGCGGCTCGCTCCTGCGCGTAGTCGACGGCCGCGTCGAGAGCGGCCTGCGCCAGACCGGTCGCCACCGCGGCGATGCCCAGTCGTCCGGAATCCAGTGCGGAGAACGCGATCTGCAAACCCTGGCCCTCGGCGCCGAGGCGACGATCCTCCTCGATGAAAGCGTCGTCGTACGACGCGCCGGTGGTCGGGACCGCGTGCAGACCCATCTTGTCCTCGGGCTTGCCGAAGGTCAGACCCTCGGTGTCGCGGGCGACGAACAGGCACGAGATGCCCTTCGAGCCCTCGCCGGTGCGCGCGAAGACGTTGTAGACATCGGCGATGCCGCCATGTGTGATCCACGCCTTGGAGCCGGTCATCGTGTAACCGCCCTCGGTCGGGGTCGCGCGGCACGCGAGGGCCGCGGCGTCGGAACCGGCCTGCGGTTCACTCAGGCTGTAGGCGCCGATCAGCTTGCCGTTCAACAGGTCCGGGAGCCAGCGCTGCTTCTGCTCCTCGGTGCCGAAGTTGAACAGCGGATGGCAGGCGAGGCCATGCACGCTGACGGCGACCGCGACCGACGCCCATCGTGCGCCGAGCTCCTCGAGCACCTGCAGGTACACCTCGTAGGGCTGGCCGCCGCCGTCCCACTCGGTCGGGTACGGCAGGCCGAGGAGGCCGGCCTCACCGAGCTCGGCGAACAGGCCTTCCGGGTACTTCCGCTCCTTCTCGTACTCGCTCGCTATCGGCGCCATCCGCTTGTCGGCGATGTCGCGGACCAGCGCGATCAGGTCGCGAGCCTCGTCGTTGGGGAGCAAGCGGTCGACCGGCATCGGTACCTCCATGTCAAAGAGATCAGGTAACTGAACTAGTACCCAAGTCCTCTGCACAGTACTATCTGAGCAGCGGTCAGTACAGCTGACGTGATCGGTGAGGAGTCCTATGCCACGCGAGGGTTTCGCAACGCGGCGTCGTGCCGCCCTGTTCGACGCCCTGCTCGAACTCATCCTGCGCGACGGCTTCGCCCACCTGTCGATCGCCGACCTCGCCGCCGAGCTGCGCTGCTCCAAGTCGACCCTGTACACCCTTGCGGCGAGCAAGGAACAGCTGGTCACCGCCACCGTCACCCACTTCTTCCGCACCGCGACCGAGCAGGTCGAGGCGAGGGTCGAGGCGTCGGAGACTCCCCGCGAGCGGGTCATCGCCTACCTGGTCGCGGTCGGCGAGGCGCTGGCACCGGCGTCCGAGGCGTTCATGCGCGACCTCGACGCCTTCACCCCGACCCGTTCGCTCTACGAACTCAACACCGCCGCAGCCGCCACCCGGGTTCAGAAACTGATCGCCGACGGAGTCGCTGCCGGGGACTTCCGCAATGTCGACGCCGCCTTCGCCGCTGACCTCGCCGCCTCGATGATGAGCCGCATCCAGCGCCGCGAGGTGTGGGCGGCCACCGGGCTCGACGACGCCGCCGCGTACCGCCAGCTCGCCAGCATCCTCACGGCAGGGATCGACGCGGGATAGAACCTCGCTGCCTCATCCGACGGACACAGTCGATCCGCTACCTGAGGTGTGAGGAGCGCAAGCGACGAACCACGAAGGCCTGGTGACAGGAGACCCGGGCCAGGCACGAAATGCCGTCCCCCTCAGTGCGATTCGAGGGTACATTACCCTCCGCGGGCGCTCAGGGGGACGAGAATTTCGTGAATCAGGCTGCTCCGGGCCAGCTGGAGCCCGACCGACGTCGCGCGTGACATCAGTCTGACGTCAGGACGCGGGGTTTGCGCTGCGTTCGAGGTGTGCCACCCCGGCGTCGACCCACCATCGCACCCGGATCTCGCGATCGGAAGCGTCACCGCGCACGATGATCCACAGCTCGTCGTGCAACCGCACCTGGCCGCGAGGTACCTCGACCCCGCGTTCGGCGCCGAAACGCACCGCTTCGGGGTGGGCCCAGGTCGCGGCGTCACCGGGATCGCGGACGGTCGTGGTGTACTCCTCCGACGCCAGCGGCAGGTCGAGCAGTGTCGCGAGCACTTCGGCGTCGGCCTCGGTGACCGTCGGTCCGGCCAGGACCGCCCCGCCGTCGGGTAGCGCTTGGACGAACCACGCCTGGTCGACGACCACCGCGCGGTCGGTGACGGTGCCCGCTATCGTCCGAACCTGTTCGGGCACCTCGACATCGGCCGGATCGATAACACCGCGACGGCAGGCCGCGACGACCGCTGCGTGCACCATGACGGCGGCACCGGCGGAGACGTCCCGATCGGGATCGCCGAGGCGGGTCAACAGGAGTGCGGCGTCGTCGGCGGTGTCGGGATCGAGTCGCGCGAGCGCACCGCGGAGCGCATCGGCGTGCGGATGATCGAGGGGATCGATGATCCCGGCCAGGATCTCATCCGACGGTGCGCGGTACTCCCCCAGCAACAGCCCGTCGACCTCGGCATGTCGTCGCAACCACCAGGCGGTGTAGCCGTCGCGGTCGACGAGCAGCGGTGCGATGTCGTCGTCGGTCGCCATCATGGTCAGCACCTCGGGCCAGGACCGGTCGTCGATCAGGTCGAGATCGCGGACCGCCGTGAGCCTTTCGGGTGCGTCGGCCAACGTGTCCCACCAGTCCTCCTCGTCGGGGAGGTCATGGTCGGGACCGACAGGGAGCTCGTCGACGACCACAAGGAACCCCCACCCGACGCCCAGACGACGCAATTCGTCTGCACCACAGTCGGACACGACCCCGTCGTCGACGACGCCGAACGGGTGGTCGTCGACGAGAACCGACAGCAGCGGGCTGTCGGGGAGCAGCAGCTCGTCGGCGGGACGGAGCTCGCCGTCGGCATCGAGCAGCGGCAGCTCGGCCAGCCACGCCGGCGCCGCGGCGTCCGGATCGGCGCGCAACACCGCGCAGATCTCGGCGGCCAGTCCGTCGTCGCCGGCACCGTCGAGGTCAACGTCCTCGATCAGCACCCTGAGCCGCGGGTCGGCCAGCGCATCGGTGACCGAGAGTTCCTGAACGCCGAGACGTTCCAGGAGCGGGTGACGGGCATCGGGATGGACGGTGGGAATCCAGCGCATCGGCGTGCCGATGCGATCACTGACGAACAGGCCACGTACCCCGACCGACATCCGTCCGTCGGATCGCGGGATGGGTAGCGCGCCCAGTTCCTCGACCTCGCGTCCCGTGGACACGAGCGGCGCGAGCGCCTCGTACAGGTCGTGCCACCACGACGGCTCGTGGTGCAGTCCGCCGAGCCGCTCCACCAGCCCCGCCAGCCCGAGTTCCTCGACGCCCAGCCGCCCCAGGGTCGGAAGATGTTGGGCGAGAGAGATGTCGGGGTGGACGAGATCCGCGAAGTGTTCGGACAACATCTCGGCCAGGCGATCGGTCAACCCGATCAGGACCACGGCCCGCGACGGCAGAAGCGGCTCGCCGTCCGCACCCGGCAGCCACGCGGTGTCGCGCAGTTGCACGCGCACGGCCTCGATCAGCCTGGCGTCGTCGCGATTTCGCGCGAGGTGCAGCTCCGGCACGAGCTGTAGCCGGCGGACCGGGTCGACCAGCAGCAGGAGGTCCACGTATCCGGCTGCGGCATCGCCGATCTCGGCCCCCGGATGAAGGTGCCGGCGGTCCGGGGTGAGCGCGAGGTCGGTGATGCACCGGCACGGCAGGCTCAGTTCGATGTCGGTGGGCGTGGGCGCGCGCAGCACATCGTGCTCGGGTGCGCGACCGCCGTCGGCGTCGACCAGCCAGCGCGTCCCGCCGCGCGTGACCTCCAGCCAGCGCTGCGTCGACGACGACCCGGGACCGTCCACGTACACGGTGACGACGGCCGAGGAGGCCTCGGCGTCGTCGACCTCGGGTCCGGCCGACCGGTCGACCGAAATCTCCACGTCGCCGACCGTGATCCGTTGCAATGCAGCCAGTTCCACCACGAGGTCGGGCGCTTGGACGAGCATCGCGTCGATGAGCGGACCGGACGGCTCACGCAGACTCAGGACCACCTCGGTGTCGTAGCCCGCTGTGCTGGAACCCACCCCTGCCCCCGGCGCGGCATCGGTCGGCCACACCAGGCGCAAGACGGGAACGGTGTCCGCCGGGAGCCCGGCATCGTCGACGGCTTCCACCGTGGCGGCGCGGTCGAAGACGATCGACCCGGTGCGCGAACGGATCTCGACGCGGTCGGCGACCGTCGCGGTGGCGGTGAATCCGACGCCGAACCGTCCGATCTGGCCGTCGGTGGGCGCCTTCGCCGACACCCGCAGTGCGGCGAGCGACCGAACACCATCGACAGTCAGCGGTTCACCGGTGTTCGCGACATGTAGCTCGCCGTCGGACACCCACACCGCGAGCTCCCCCGCGATCCCCGCCGCGGCTGCGGCGTCGGCGGCATTGGCGGCGAGTTCGGTGAGGAGACGGTCTCGGTAACCGACCGTGACCAGATCCGACTCGGCGGCAGCATCCTCGGCGAGACGCGTCGGCGAGGCCACCCAGGCGTCGAGCGTCGACGACCGCAGTGCGGCGGTGTCAAACGGGTCCGGGCCGAACGGATCGGCGCTCATGGCCGGTGGTGCGTCGCTCAGGAGTTCGCCGGTTCGGCGTCCCGGGTGATGGAGATGACCTCGAGCGCGCCGTCGTCGTAGGCGTCGTAGGCGGGTGAGCCGCCACCCTTGGGCGCCTCGACGTCGGAGTGCGCACCGCAGCCGTACTCGGCGGAGACCACCCGACCGTCGGCCGCGTATTCGTTGGCGCAGACACCGAATCCGGCGCGCAGCGCGCCCGCGAGGGGCACGTAGAAACCACAGGTCCAACACGTGAACGGGGCCGCCTGCGCCATCTCCGACGACGGCCCGAAGTCGCCGTCGTACCAGCGCTGCGCGGCGTCGGCGCGACCGTCGTAGCTCAGCAGTCGGCGGCGGCCGAGGCCGATCTCGCCGGCGATCTGACCGATGTCGTCCGGATCCTCGGACTCGGAGTCGAAACGGAACTCGTCTCCGGTGTCGATCTGGTTGGGTACCAGCCGGGGATCGTCGGGCTCGGCGGCCAGCAGATCGCCGGGCGCGAGGTCGCCGGAGGCGACACGCTCGGCCCACGGCACCCACGGCGGCGCGAGCAACGAGCCCTCGCCCGGCAGCAACACGACCTCACTGAGGGTGATCTCGTCGCTGCCCGGGGATCCGGCCAGCACCACGCACCACTGCCAGCCGCGATAGCCTGCGAGCTCGGCGTCGAAGTAATGCGCAGCGGCCCATTCGCCCTCGGCGACGCTGCGCCGATGCGCGCCGGGCTGCTGTCCTTCGTCGACCAGCGCGGCTCGTGCGATGTCGACGGCCGCCAGCAGTCGTCCGCCCTCACTTACGTCAGTCACGCATCCAGTGTGCAATATCGCCGACGTGTGCCACACAACGACCCGGTTCAAGCGGCACCGGCCCGAGATGAGGAACAATCGTGGGCGTGATCCCACGGAGTTCCCGACACGACGATGGGCGCGGGGCCCCCAGGGGTCCGGCGAGCCGACATCCTCGACCGCCGACAGACGATCGCGGCCAGCGCGCCGCGCAGCACCCCGGGTCGGCCAACTACCCGGCCGACGAGACCCGCCAGATGCGCGGCCGCCGGCCCGCACCCGGCTGGGGACCGCCACCCGGGCCTGGCCCCGGCCGCAATGCCTACCTACCCCCACCCACCCACAATCCCCATCTGCCGCCGCTCGACGAACGCGGGCAGCCGCAGTACGACGAGTCGGCGACCCGCGCGATGCCCACCGACCACGGGCCGCGCACGCCCAAGAAACTCACCGTGATGCGTGTGGCCGCGATGCGCAGCCGCGAACTGACGGGTAAGGGCATCGGCAAGATCCATCGGGCCGCGACCGCCGACGGTGCCGACCAATCCGGCCTCACCGCGCTCACCCTGCCGGTGATCGCGAACTTCGCCGCCGATGCCGCGATGGCCGTCGCGCTGGCCAACACCCTGTTCTTCGCGGCGGCGACGGGTGAATCCAAGACCAATGTCGCGCTGTACCTGGCGCTGACGATCGCTCCGTTCGCACTCATCGCTCCCCTGATCGGCCCGTTGCTCGACCGGCTCCAGCGCGGTCGTCGTATCGCGATGGCCACGACCTTCGGTCTGCGCGTCATCCTGGCGCTGCTGATCATGGCGAACGTCCAGTGGAACGACGCCACGCAGCAACTCGAGTACGACCCGTGGGTGCTCTATCCGTGTGCGTTGGGCCTGCTGGTGCTGTCGAAATCCTTCGGCGTGCTCAAATCGGCGGTCACCCCACGTGTGGTGCCCCCGACCATCGACCTGCCGCGGGTGAACTCCCGCCTGACCACCTTCGGTCTGATCGGCGGCACGATCGTCGGCGGCGCAGTGGCCGCACTGATCGAGATGTTGCTCGGCAAACTGCTGCCGCTGCACCTGCCGGGGGCAATGGTGTGGCTGGCGATCGTCGCCGCGGCCGGGGCCTACCTGTGCATGCGTATCCCGTCGTGGGTCGAGTCGACCGAGGGCGAGATCCCCACGACCCTGACCTATCACGGCGAACCGGCCCGCTCGACCGTGTCCGAACACGAGCCGACCAGTGCCCGCGAGGGCGCCAAGATGCTCGCCGCCAAGATGCGTCAGCCGCTCGGCCGCACGGTCGTGGCCGGCCTGTGGGGCAACGGCACCATCCGCATCCTCACCGGCTTTCTCACGCTGTTCGTGGCCTTCTACGCCAAGGCGCAGCAGGGCGACGCCTCGGACTGGACGCAGCTGCTGCTGCTCGGCGCCGTCGGTGCCGCGGCCGGTATCGGCAACATGATCGGCAACGGCGTCGGCACCCGACTGGAGCTGAAGAACCCGCCGGCCGTCATCGTGTGGGCCACCGCGGCCTGCTTCGCCGTCGCGGTCCTGGCGGCGATCTTCGGCAACATCCTCTTCGCGACGGTCGCCGCCCTGGTGGCCTCGGGTACCAGCGCCATCGGCAAGGTATGCCTCGACTCGTCGATCCAGGACGATCTGCCCGACGAGTCGCGCGCTTCGGCCTTCGGTCGGTCGGAGACGGTCCTGCAGCTGTCGTGGGTGTTCGGCGCCTCGCTCGGCGTGCTGCTGCCCCCGACCCTGTGGATCGGTTTCACCGTCGTCGCCGTGCTGCTCGGGCTGGGCCTGATCCAGACCGTGATGACGACCCGCGGGTCGTCGCTGGTGCCGGGCCTGGGCGGTCGACGCCCCGACCACGCCGCACCGACCGTCGCGTTCCGGGCCGCGCCCTCGGAGGACACCGCGCGCCGGACCGGACCGGGATCGGCACCGACCCGGGCGCATACCCAGCGGCCGACGACCACGCGGATGCCGTCGACGGCACCGTTCCCGAACTCCGGTGACCGGGCCCCCGGTGACCGCCCCACCCCCGACCAGACAGGACATCGCCGACCGTGATCAGCAGTGGTGAGAAGAAGGCTCTTTCGATCATCGCGGTCGTCGTGGTGGCGTTCGTCGCAGTCGTCGGCGTCTCGGTGTTCCTGCTGACCCGCAACTCCACGCACGACGACCGGCCGTACGTCCACATAGCTGTCGGCAAGAACCTCTACACCGTCGAGCCGGTGCGATGGTGCGACCTGCTGCTCGACGAGTGCGACCCGCCGCTCGGCACGTCGCAGCGCGAAGCGCCCCGGGTTCCGGTGGCGGTCGGCGACACGGTGATGCTGTCGGTCTCCGGCGACATCGCGAAGGGACCGTGGAACCTCGCCGCCGTCTACTGGACGCCGAAGGGACTCGTCGAGGACGAGCAGCCGCAGGCGTCGGGTGAGACCTACACGGTCACACTGAAGACGGCACCCGAATACGTCCTGCTGGGCGTCACCGTCTACCCGGCGTCGGCCCGGTTGACACAGAACGACGAGATCATCCCGCGCGGAGTGCTGGCAGCACAGACCGCACCGGAGAACTTCCTGCAGTACCTCGGCTGACGCCTCGGCGACGTCGGGCCCCGCGCGACGAGGCGGAGCTCAGCTCTCGAGTTCGCGGGCGACCGCGCGCACGACCTCGGAGATCCGCTGGGCGGTCTTGCGGTCGGGGTAACGCCCCTTGCGCAGATCCGGCTGCACCTTGCCCTCGAGCAGGGTGATCAGGTCGGCGACCATGCCGTGCAGTTCGTCGGGGGTGTGCCGCTTGGTGTCCTTGCGGGCGGCCTCGCGCACGTTCTTCGACACGCTCGGCGCGGGATCGAGAACCTTCACGCTCAGTGCCTGCGGCCCGCGGCGACCGGCCGCCATGCCGAACTCCACGCGCTGCCCCGGCTTGAGGGCCTCCACCCCTTCGGGCAGGGCGGACGAACGGACGTAGACGTCCTCACCGCTCTCCTGAGCGAGGAAGCCGAAGCCCTTGTCCGCGTCGTACCACTTCACCTTGCCGGTCGGCACTGTGCTCACCCTCATCTGTACGTCGTAGATCTCTTGCGGATCTGCCTGTCACAACAAAAGACGCCGTCACCCATCACACGACCCACGGCGGAAAGTCCGTATGGGCCCAGACGGATGCAAGGCGCCTGCTGCGCCCCATGGTAGCCAACACCCCACCCCGCGGTCACACCATTACCTCGGCGCAACCCGTCAGACCCTCGTGCGGCGTCACCCGCCCGGAGAGTGCATTACCGTGGATGACATGCAGAAGACGACGTCTCCGCGGTTGCTGCATGCGGCCATGGTGATCTTCGCGATCGGACTGATCGCCCTCGTGGCCCTGTTCGTGACCCCGCTGGTCACCGACGGCGACACCGCTCCGACCTTCGTCTACCTGTTGACCATGTGCGCACCCCTGGGTTTTCTCCTCGGCCTGGTGTACGCACTCCGTGCCGGACGCCGAGCCAGGTGAGGACCCGTGACCGCGACCATCGACACCACCCCAGAACTCGCCCCCGTCTCCGACGCCAAGGCCCTCCGGGCGGCGTTCAGCTGCTTCCCCACCGGCGTCGTCGCGGTGTGCTGCCTGCAGGGTGAGGGAGATTCGACCACGCTGATCGGAATGGCGGCGAGTTCCTTCACCACCGTCTCCCTCGACCCTCCGCTGGTGTCCGTGTGCGTCCAGAACACATCGACGACGTGGCCGCAGATCCGTACCGCACCGGCCATCGGCGTCAGCGTCTTCGCCGGCGACCAGACCGATGTCTGCCAGCAGCTCGCCGGTCCGTCGGAGCGCCGGTTCGACGGCATCACGCCGCTGCGTACCGATGCCGGTGCGGTCTTCGTCCCCGACGCCGCCGCCCACCTGTCGTGCACCATCCACAACGAGATCCAGGCCGGCGACCACACCGTCGTGCTGCTGAAGATCAACACCCTGCGCGCCGACCCCGACGTCGAGCCGCTGGTGTTCCACGCCAGCACCTTCCGTGCTCTCGAGGCCCGCAAAGACCCGAACGCCACGTGATCTGTAGGACAGCATGAGCACGGTCGGCCTCGGAATCCCCACGCCACGGTCGATGACGGCCGCGGCACCATCGGACGTGCCCACGCAGGGACCCCTGCGCGACACGTTCGGGCGGGTCGCGAAGGACCTGCGGGTCTCGGTGACCGACCGATGCAATCTGCGCTGTACCTACTGCATGCCGGCCGAGGGACTCGACTGGATGCCCAACGACGCGGTACTCAGCGCCGGCGAGCTCATCCGCGTGCTGACGGTCGCGGTCCGGGACCTGGGGATCGAACGCATCCGCTTCACCGGCGGTGAGCCCCTGCTGCGGCGCGATCTCGAGCAGGTCATCGGCGCCGTCTCCGCCCTGCCCCAGCGGCCCGAGATCGCGATGACCACCAACGGTCTCGGTCTGACGCGGCGGATCGACGGTCTCGTCGCCGCCGGGCTCAGCCGCATCAACATCTCCCTCGACACCGTCGACCGGGAACGGTTCGCCGAGATCACCCGGCGCGACCGGCTCGACGACGTGTTGGCCGGTCTCGCCGCCGCCAAACGCGCGGGTCTCGACCCCGTCAAGGTCAACGCCGTGCTCCCCGACCGCGCCGACCTCGACACCATCCCCGATCTGCTCGCCTACTGCCTGGAACAGGGCTACGAACTCCGCATCATCGAACAGATGCCCCTCGACGCCGACCACGCCTGGCAACGGGCCCGGATGGTGACCGCCGACGAGATCCTCGCGACGCTTCGCACACGGTTCGATCTGCTGCCCGATCCGGCACCGCGCGGCAGCGCCCCGGCCGCCACCTGGATCGTCGACGGCCATCGGACGTCGCGGGGCCCGGCCAAGGTCGGGGTGATCGCCTCGGTCACCCGCCCGTTCTGCGGCGACTGCGACCGCACCCGGCTCACCGCCGACGGGTCGCTGCGCAACTGCCTGTTCGCGTCGTCGGAGACCGATCTGCGCGCGGTGCTGCGCACGCTGCCCGACGACGAGGTCGACGCCGCCATCGCGGCGCTGTGGCGCACCGACATGTGGCAGAAGGCTCCCGGACACGAGGTGAACGCGGCCGGCTTCGTGCAGCCGACGCGGCCCATGTCCGCCATCGGCGGATAGGCTCGGCCCCGATGAACCTCACCGTCCGCTTCTTCGCCGCTGCTCGCGCCGCCGCCGGCACCGAGTCGCGCGTCGTCGACATCGAGCCCGCGGCCACCCTCGGGGACCTCGAGTCGACGCTGTCCGCCGGCAACCCCGAATTGGCGACGGTCCTCGAGCGGTGTTCCTATCTCCGCGACGAAACGGCCTTCACTGACCGTTCACTACCGCTCGGCATCTGCTCGACACTCGACGTCCTCCCCCCGTTCGCCGGTGGTTGACACCACAGCCGCCCTGTGACCTTTCTCACATAACGGAGCGGTAACGAGATGGCCACGGGACCGCATCCGGCGCGATGAACTGCGAGGACGCCGAAAGTTGGTCGGCAGACCAGGTTCTGGAGAAAAAATGAGTTGCGGACAAGCAGGTGAATCGGTCGATCGAAGGACGTACTGTACGAAGCGACCTTCTCGAAGGTCACGGTAAGGAAACAGAACATACGTCCCGCCGGCCGCGCCGAGCCTCGCTCCGCCGGTGGGAACGACCGCACGAAATCTAGGAGCGAGGACGGGGGACCCAACCTCATCCCCTGAGACCGGGCACCACACACGGTGTCCTCGGGGTTAAGTCCCAGGCGCAGAACCGTGGTTAACAAATCATGGTGACGCACTGGGGCCGAGCAGCCTCTCGCTCGAACCCGACAGCTGACTTCGTAGGCGCGTGGAGAGAGGAAATCGATCTATGTCCGGACGTCACCGCAAGCAGACGACCAACTCGACCACCAAGACCATCACCAAGGTCGCCCTCACCGGCGCCGTCCTCGGTGGCGGAGCCGCACTCCTGGGCACCGGTACCGCGAATGCCGCGACCGACGCCGAGTGGAACCAGGTCGCCCAGTGCGAGTCCGGCGGTAACTGGGCCATCAACACCGGCAACGGCTACCACGGCGGCCTGCAGTTCTCGCCGAGCACCTGGAGCGGCCACGGCGGCGGCGAGTTCGCCCCGACCGCCGAGCAGGCCACCCGCGAGGAGCAGATCGTCGTCGCCGAGCGCGTGCTCGCCTCGCAGGGCAAGGGCGCATGGCCCACCTGTGGCGTCGGCCTGTCGGGCCACACCCCGCGCACCGCGCCGAGCGATGTCCCGGCCCCGATCGTCAAGAAGCTCCAGGACGGCAACGGCAGCTTCAGCCTCGTCAAGGCCCCTGAGGCCAAGACCACCGACGACGTCGCCAAGCAGGTCACCTCGGTTCTCACCGACGCCGGTGTGAGCCCCGAGGTCAAGAACCTCTGGAACGCGGCCAAGAACAGCGGTGTCTCGCTGAGCCCCGATCAGATCAAGATGTTCAACGACAACAAGCACCTGCTGCCCAACCCCTGACGAGTAGCAACCCTTACCTGTAGCAGCTCGGACACAATCCGCAGCGCACAGAGGGACCCAGACGAAGGGCCCCGCACGATGACTGATCCGTGCGGGGCCCTTTTCCAATTCTCAGCTGGTTTCCGACAGCCCCGCAGCGTCGGAACCGAGAACCTGCAGTAGGGCGAGCGCCTCGGCGTCCGCCGAACCCGCCGGTGCACTGTAGAGAACCAGATGCTGATCCCGCTCGGCGAGCTCCAGCGAATCGCAGTCGACCGTGATCTTTCCGACGACGGGATGCTGCAGACTCTTCCGGAGCGTCGGTGCAGCTGCGACGTCGTGCTGATCCCACAGCCGGGCGAACTGTGCGCTGCCTTCCCGGAGATCCTCGATGAGACCGGCGACCGTCGGGTCGGAGGGATAGCGGGTCGCCGCGAGCCGCAACCTGGCGACGACGTGGTGACGGAACTCCGCGCCGTCGGAGATCCCGTACAGCGGCGCGGCGTCGTCGGTGAGGAACGCCCGACGCGCGAGATTGCGTTCGGCCGGGCCGAGTTCGCCGAAGTCCTCCAGAAGCGCGGCCGCCAGATCGTTCCACGCGAGAACCTCGAAGATCGCCGACATCACGAACCCTGCAGTCTGCGGCATGCGGCCCAGTAGGGCGACGATGCTCGGACGCACGTCCCGCCGATGAAGGGCGGTGCGGAGTGGGGCTGTCCCGGCGAGCATGTGCAGGTGATCGGACTCCTCATCGGTGAGCAGCAGCGCACCGGCGATGCCGACGAGCACCTCCGCCGACGGCCGGGGTGCGCGACCCTGCTCGAGGCGGATGTAGTACTCGGTCGAGATGTGTGCGAGCACGGCGACCTCTTCCCGCCTCAGCCCGGGAGTCCGACGCCGGGTACCGGCCGGCAGACCGACGTCCTCGGGCTGCAAACGCTCGCGTCGACTCCGCAGAAAGGAGGCGAGCCCGTGTTTGTCCATACCTCGAGTGTGCGTCCGGTCGGCCGGCGGAGAGTAGTACAGCCTGTGCCTGAATGAGGTCGTCTGTCGCGGCCACGCTGAACGGCATGACACAGAACACCGACATCCGGTCCACCCCGTCCATCGGCCTGCTCCGCGGCAAGGTCGTCTTCATCAGTGGCGCCAGCCGCGGAATCGGCGCCGCCGCAGCTCATCTGTTCGCCCACGAGGGCGCCTCGGTCGTCCTCGGTGCGCGCGGCCTCGATGCCCTCGAGCAGATCGTCGACGACATCCGGTCGACCGGCGGCACCGCCGACGCGGTGGCCCTCGACCTGGCCGACGACGCGAGTGTCCACGCCGCGATCGCCCGCGTCGAGGAGCTGTACGGCCGCCTCGACGGCGCGTTCAACAACGGTGCCGTCGTCCAGGAGGTACCCGGTCCGCTGCAGGACACCACGGCAACCGACATCGACCGGCAGTTCGCGGTGAACTTCCGCGCGCACTGGATCGCGATGAACGCCGAAG
The DNA here is from genome assembly GCF_038024875.1 of Gordonia rubripertincta. Classification (NCBI taxonomy): domain Bacteria; kingdom Bacillati; phylum Actinomycetota; class Actinomycetes; order Mycobacteriales; family Gordoniaceae; genus Gordonia; species Gordonia rubripertincta. Next base: position 2,492,747 of record NZ_CP136136.1, on the reverse strand, counting down.
CGGCGCTGATGCGGCGCAGTGGCGGCGGCGCGATCGTGAACACCTCGAGCATCGGGTCACGACGCGCCAACCCCGACCTTCCCGCCTACGGCGCGATGAAGCGCGCGCTGAACAGCATCACCGAGACCGCGGCCGTCAGCTGGGCCCGCGACGGCATCCGCGTCAACGGGCTCACACCCGGTGGCACCGCCACCGAGATGATCGATGAGTGGGAGGCGGCCAGCCCGGGCGTCTCCCGATGGATCAGCGACTCCACACCGCTCGGCCGGATGGCCGAACCGCGGGAGATCGCCGAGGTCGCCGCGTTCCTGCTCAGCGACCGCGCCTCGTTCGTCACCGGCGCGATCGTGCCCGTCGACGGTGGCGCCGGGGCCTAGGCCGAGTTGATCCACTCCTCGGTGCCGTCGTCGTAGTACTGGTGCTTCCACACCGGGATACGTGCCTTGACCTCGTCGACGAGCCGTGCGCACGTCTCGAACGCGGCGCGGCGATGGTCGGCGGCCACGGCCACCACGAAGGCGACGTCGCCGATCTCGAGTTCGCCGACGCGGTGCGAGACGGCGACCGCGCGGACACCCTCGACCGCCGACACCTCTTCGACGACCTCGGCGAGCACCTTCGGCGCCGTCGGATGGGCGGAATAGTCCAGTTCGGCGACGGTCCGGCCGCCGTCGTGATCGCGGACCGCCCCGACGAAGCCGACGATCGCGCCGGCCTTGCCGTCCGAGGCGTCGGCGACCATCGCCTCGTGATCGGCGAGCCCGATCGGGGTGTCCGACACCGCGGTGAGTACAACCACTGCCATTTCGAGAGTCCTGTCCTGTCGCGGCGATCGGGGGACGATCAGTGATCCCCGCCGCGGATCTGGTCGAGAGCATGGTGCACGACGCCGGTGAGCACGGTCAGGCCGTCCCGCACACCGCCGGTCGAGCCGGGCAGGTTCACCACCAGTGTGGTCCCGGCGATGCCGGCGAGGCCGCGGGAGAGCACGGCCGTCGGCACCTTCGGCAATCCCGCTGCGCGGATGGCGTCGGCGAGGCCGGGGATCTCGACGTCGAGCAGCGGCCGTGTCTCCTCGGGGGTGCGGTCGGTGGGTGACAGACCTGTTCCGCCGGTGGTGAGCACGAGGTCGACGCCGGCGTAGACCGCGGCGCGGATCGCGGCGCCCACCGGTGGACCGTCGGCCACCACATCGCGTTCGGCGACCTGGAAACCCTGCTCCACGAGCCAGTCCTCGATGATCGGGCCGGTGCGATCGGGGTAGACCCCGGTGCTCGCCCGCGTCGACGCGACGACGATCTGCGCGACGCGTCGCCGTGCGGGGTCGGGCGGGGTGGTCTCAGCCATCGGACGGGTCGTCCCGCAGCCAGTCGCCGGATTTGCCGCCGGTCTTCTCGAGCAGACGGATGCCGTCCATGCGGGCGCGCTTGTCCACGGCCTTGACCATGTCGTGCAGGGTCAGCCCGGTGACGGCGACCGCGGTCAGGGCCTCCATCTCGACGCCCGTCTGGCCGGAGGTGGCTACGGTCGCGGTCACATCGATGGAGTCGGTGCCGATGGTGAAGTCGACCTCGACCGACGACAACGCCAGCTGATGGCACAGCGGGATCAACTCGTCGGTGCGCTTGGCCGCCATGATCCCGGCGATGCGGGCCGTCGCCAGCACATCGCCCTTGGGCAGCTTCGACTCACTGAGGAGGCCGATCACCTCGGCCGTGGTGTGAAAGGTGCCACCGGCGGTCGCGCGGCGCTTCGTCGGCGCCTTGTGCCCGACATCGACCATGCGTGCCGTGCCGGCACCGTCGATGTGCGACAGCCGGCCGGCACCGTGATCAGGAGAGTCCGACCCGCCGCTGGGAGTTCCGGTGGTCGGCATCGACGTCAGCGGTTGACGACCGTCTTCGACTGCACGAAGGGCAGGTCGTCGGTCGGGAGCGGGAACTCGGTGTCACCGAACGGAGACAATGCGCCCGAGATGTGAGTCGCGAGTTCGGAGACCGCGTGGTCGGGATGGCTGCCGTCCGCGTCCTTCGGCCAGCCATTGTCGACGTAGTGCTTCTTGCCGGCTTTGTCACCACTGTTGTTTGCCACGGGAGCATTGTGCCACGCCATTCGGATGAAAGAAGTGCGGTGTCCGGGCATGGCGACCGTCCCGGCGCTATCGTCGTCGCATCACAGGTCACGCCACCAGGAGGCGATGATGGCCCACCAGCCCGACCAGGTCGCCGGTTACCGCGTGATCAGTCGCCTGGGCACCGGCGGCATGGGCACCGTCTACCTGGTGGAGAACCCGCAACTCCGACGCCGCGAGGCCCTCAAGGTCATCTCGATCGCCGAGACCGTGGACGAGGAATTCGTCCGACGGTTCAGCCGGGAGGCCCAGACCGCGGCATCTCTCGACCACCCGAACATCGTCACGATCTACCACTACGGTGTCACCGACGACGACCCGTGGTTCACCATGGCCTACCTCGACGGACGGGACCTCCGGAGCAGCTCGTTCCGGCCGGACGAGATCCTCACGGTCGTCGACCGCGTTGCCGACGCCCTCGACTACGCCCACGCCCACGGGGTCGTCCACCGCGACATCAAGCCGGGCAACATCCTCGTCACCCGACGGGCGATGGACGACGCGCTCGACCGGGTGGTCGTGCTCGACTTCGGGATCGCGAAACTCGCCACCGCGACCACGCTGACCGCACCGTCGTCGTTCGTGGGCACGCTGGTCTACGCCGCTCCGGAGATCCTCGACGGCAAACCGGCCGGCCCGGCGTCGGATCAGTACGCCCTCGCCTGCACCGCCTACGAGCTGCTGTCCGGCGCGACACCGTTCGAGGCGGACACCCAGACCCGGCACATCGTCGCGAAGCTGACCTCACCGCCGGAGCGGATCAGCCGGTACCGTCCCGACCTCGCCGCGCTCGACCCCGTCTTCGACCGCGCCCTGGCCCGCGGCCCGCTGGACCGCTATCCCACCTGCACCGACTTCGCCCTCGATCTGCGACGGGCGCTCGCCGCGGCCGGCACCGACACCGCGGCGACGCAGATCGTCCCGCCGCCGGCCGGTCCGAAGACCCTGCCCCCGCCTCCGCAGCGCCCGTACAACGGACCGCAGACACCTCGGTTTTCGCCGGGGCCGCCGCCGGAAACCCAGCATCTCTCCGCGCCGGGCTTCACTCCCCCGCTGCCCGCCCACTCCGCACCCACCCGGGCAGCACCGCCGGGCCGACGGCGCCGCCGGCTGCTCATCGCGGGTGTGATCGGGGTGATCGCGCTGCTGGCGGTGGGCTCGACCGTCGTTCTGCTCACGCGCGGCGACGACCACGGCGGCGCCGGCGGTTCGGCCCCCCAGACAGCCGCGGCCGAAGAGGTTCAACTCAGCGCCGGCCTCGGTACCACCTGTTCGATCCGCGACGGCGCCGGCTGGTGCTGGGGTGACAACCAGGCCGGACAGCTCGGCGACGGCACCACGACGAACCGCTGGACCCCCACTCGCGTCGCCGATCTCACCGGCGTCACCTCGATCACCACCGGCGGCCCCAACACCTGCGCCATCGCCGCCGGCGTCGCCTACTGCTGGGGCAACAACGACTACGGACAGATCGGCGACGGCACGACGACCAGTCGGTGGAAGCCGACCCGGGTGGCCGACCTCGCCGACGTCACCGCGATCTCGACCGCCAACTGGGCGACCTGCGCCATCGCCGCCGGAGCCGCTTACTGTTGGGGCTCCAACGATTTCGATCAGGTCGGTGATGGATCGACGGCCAACCAGTACCGTCCGGTGCGCGTCGCCGGGCTCGAGGACGTGACCTCGATCAGCGTCGGTGTCAACTTCGCGTGCGCGGTGGCCGGCGGCGACGCGTACTGCTGGGGGCTCAACGACAACGGGCAGATCGGCGACGGCACCACCGACAACCGGTCCGATCCCACCCGCGTGGCCGATCTCGACGCCGCGACCTCGGTGTCGGCGGGCGATCAGGCGGCCTGCGCCATCGCCGGCGGCAGCGCATATTGCTGGGGCAACAACGCTTTCGGGCAACTCGGCGACGGCACCAAGGACCCGCACACCACCGCGACCCTCGTCACCGGCGTCGACGACGTGACCGCGATCAGCACCGGAACCGGGCACACCACCTGCGCGATCGCCGGCGGTGTCGGCTGGTGCTGGGGCGCCAACGCCTGGGGGTCGGTCGGCGACGGCACCCTCGAGGATCGCCCTAACCCCACCCGGCTCAACGGGTTGTCCGATGTCACCGCGATCTCGACGGGTGAACGGACGACGTGCGCACTCGCGTCGTCGAACGTGTGGTGCTGGGGTTTCAACGCGACGGGTCAGCTCGGCATCGGCAACACCGACGACAAGCTGACACCCACCCGGATCGGGTACTAGACATGGCCGTCATCCACTCGTCGGTCATCCGGTTGAAGGGTGCCCCAGGCCGGTGCCGCGTGGGTATCGTCCCAGCGTACGTCCGCCATGAGTCCGAGTTCTCCACCAAGAAAGAGGTGTCGCCGTGCCGCTGAGTCCGGGCACCCACATCGCCGGCTACCGAGTAATCTCCCAGCTGGGTGCCGGTGGCATGGGCGAGGTGTATCTCGTCGAGAACCTGCAACTCGAGCGGCGTGAGGCGTTGAAGGTCATCTCGACCGCCGTCAGCGCACAGCCCGGGTTCAACCAGCGCTTCACCAACGAGGCGAAGACCACCGCGAAACTCGACCACCGCAGCATCATCACGATCCACCAGTACGGGATCGAGGACGGTTCGCCGTGGTTCTCGATGAGCTACGTGGAGGGCAAGGACCTCACCGAAGAGCGACTGAGGCCGGCCGAGGTGTCGACGGTCGTCACCCAGGTCGCCGACGCCCTCGACTACGCACACCGTCATCAGGTGGTGCACCGGGACATCAAGCCCGCCAACATCCTCGTCACCCGCGACCCCGCCTCGGGGGTGATCGATCGCGCCCTCGTCCTCGACTTCGGCATCGCGAAGCTCGCCGGTTCGGCCAACCTGACCGGCACCCACTCGTTCATCGGGACCGTCGCGTTCTCCGCACCGGAAACCCTCGAAGGTGCCGACGCGACAGCACGTTCCGATCAGTACTCGCTGGCCTGCACCGCCTACGCACTGCTCGCCGGACAACCCCCGTTCGTCGGGCAGTCCGAGCCGTCGGTGATGCTCGGTCACATCCAGCGGCCGGTCCCCCACATCGGCCAGTTGCGCGGCGACCTCGCACATCTCGACCCGGTCTTCCAGCGTGCGCTCGCCAAGGACCCGGCGGCCCGCTACCCCGACTGCCGCAGTTTTGCCGCCGCCCTCAAGTCGGCGATCGAATCGCCTTCGGCGCAGGGGAATACGATCGCGGCCGCATCGGTTCCCCCGCCCACGCTGGTCGGCGGCAGCACCGGCGCACCGTCGGCCCCGCAACAGCCGTTCGGCCAACCCTTCGGGCAGTACACCCCGCCGCCGCAACCGACGATGACCGGCCCGTCCGGCCCGCAGCCGGTGATGAACCACCCCTCGGGGCCCGGCACGACCGCGAACATATCACGGCCGAATGCTTCTGGGCCGCAACCTCTTTACAGTTCACAACCGCAGGGTTCGATGCCGTACGCGCAGGCCGGTTACCCGGGGACACCGCCGAAGAAGAAGCGCACCGGCCTGATCGTCGCCGGCGTCCTGGGTGCCGTGCTGGTCGTCGTCATCGGTGCGATCGCCGGGCTGGTCCTGCTGAGCGGCACCGCCGACGATTCCGAGAAGGCCACCGTCGCCCAGCCTTTGGTGAGCACCAACTTCGGCACCAGCTGCGCGATCGTCAACGAAACCGTGAACTGCTGGGGAGACAACACGACCGGCCAGCTCGGAGACGGGACGACCACTCCCCACAGTCGTCCGGCCACGGTCGGCGGTGTCACCGACGCGGCGTCGGTCTCCGTCGGCGGTTACCTCACCGGTGAGAACAAGTACGTCGGCACGGCGTGCGCGGTCGCCGCCGGCGAGGCGTGGTGCTGGGGCAACAACCACTACGGCGAGGTCGGCAACGGCTCCGACGGCAACACCGTCGACACCGCGACCAAGGTCGGCACGCTCTCCGAGGTGAAGGCGATCACCACCGGCTGGGGCACCAGTTGCGCGGTCGCCGGCACCGACGCCTACTGCTGGGGGAACAACGAGTACGGCCAGCTGGGCACCGGCGGCACCGACGCCGTCTCGGTCCCGACCAAGGTCCCGGGCCTCGGCGCCGTCACCGACATCACCACCGCCTACGGCACCACCTGCGCCGTGTCCGACGGTTCGGCATTCTGCTGGGGCAACAACGACAGCGGTCAGATCGGCGACGGCAGCACCACCCAACGGTCGGCGCCGGTGAAGGTCGGCGGGCTCGGCGAGGTCACCGACATCACCCTCGGCGGCTACCACGAGTCGGCCCCCGACGACGACAACGACCCGGCCACCAACACCAGCACGTACTTCCAGACGGCCTGCGCGATCGCCGGCGGAGACGCGTACTGCTGGGGTGCCAACGCCTACGGCCAGATCGGCAACGGCACCGCCGAACCGCGCACGACGCCCACCAAGGTGAACACCATCTCCAAGGCGTCGGCCATCTCCACCGACTGGGGAACCACCTGTGCGGTCGCCGACGGGAAGGCCTGGTGCTGGGGCGACAACGACCGCAGCCAGCTCGGCTCCAGCGGCGGCTCGGTGAAGATCCCCCGCGAGGTCAGCAGCCTGACCGAAGCCACCTCGATCTCGACCGGCAACGGCACGTCGTGCGCGATGGCCTCGGGGTCGGTGTGGTGCTGGGGCTTCAACAACGACGGCCAGATCGGTGACGGCTCGAGCGGCGACTCGGCCAACCGCACCTCACCGACGAAGCTCACCATCTGACGTCACCGCACGATCGAGAGCGCCTACGACTCCTTCGCACCGATGAGGGCCTCGGAGATGGTGTCGGCCGCCGCCCGCAGAGCGCCGACCGCCCGCGCGCGCAGACCCTCGTCGAACCTGGCCACCGGGCCCGAGATGCCGACCGCCATCGGCGTCGGCGCACCGGGTACGGCGACGGCCATGCCGCAGACCCCGACCTCGTACTCCTGCTCGTCGGTGGCGACGCCCTCTGCGCGCACCCGCTCGACGGCCGCGAAGACACCGGACAACGAGGTGACGCTCCACTCGGTGGCGGGTGTGAGTCCGGCCTGGGTGACGTGCTTGAGGATGCGCGCGTCGTCGAGTTCGGCAAGGACCGCCTTGCCGACCGCGGTGTTGTGCATGGTCACCCGACGCCCGACCTCGTTGTTGGTGCGCATGCTGTGCGGTGACGGAACCTGCGCCACGTAGATGACCATGTCGCCGTCGAGCACGGCAAGGCTCGCGGTCTCACTGAGTTCGGCGACGAGCGAACCCAGTACCGGTGCGGCCACCGCGCCCAGTTGACGGTTGGCCACCTCGCCGAGGCGGATGAGCCGCGGGCCCAGCGCATACGACCGGTTCGGCAGTTGCCGGACGTATCCGATGCCCACGAGCGTGCGCAGCAACCGATGAATGGTCGGCGGCGGCAGCGGCGACTCCGACGACAGATGACTCAGGGAGCACTCACCACCGGCGCGTCCGATGAGTTCGAGCAGCTCGAAAGCGCGCTCGACCGACTGGACGCCACCCGAGTTACCCGCCATTGCCACCTCCACAGTTCGGCCCAAGATTACGTTCCATGATGTGAAACCACAATTGGTGTCCATGCCCACCTGCGACTGGCGACGTGGACTCTTTCAGGTAAACTCCACTCTGCGGAATTATTTTTCCATCGGATCGACGGAGGACTCCTCATGAGCGTGCAGCCCGGCCGCCTCGGTGCGGCCTTCCTGGCCGAGGTCGAGACAGCTCTCGCCCCCGCGGACGCCCTCCTGTCCGAGAGGTACCCCGGTGACGACGGCAGCCGGCAGCCGGTCCACACCGTCTACGTTCCCGCCGACCGGTATTCCGCAGACCTCGCCCGGGAGTGGGGCCGCACGGCGCTGGAGACGGCCGCCGAACACGGTGGCCTCGACGCGATCGCCCGCGCGACCGTCGCCCGAACCGATTCGACCGCAACCGAACTCGCGACCCTCGTCGAGTCGAAGCTGCGCACCGAGCCCATCGAGGATCTGCGCGTCGACTTCGAGGACGGCTACGGCGTCCGTTCCGACGACGAGGAGGACGCGGCCGTGGCGGCTGCCGTCGCCGCGATCCGCGACGCCGGCGACACCGCACCGCCGTTCATCGGCATCCGCTTCAAGTGCTTCGAGGCCGATGTACGGGCTCGTGGCCTGCGCACCCTCGACCTGTTCATCTCCGGACTCGCCGACACCGGCGACCTCCCGGCCGGCCTGACTCTGACCCTGCCGAAGGTGACCTCGACCGATCAGGTGGCCGCGATGGTCGCCGTCACCCGCGAGCTCGAGCGCGTCCACGGGCTGCCGGACGGACGGGTCGGCTTCGAGATCCAGGTGGAGACCCCGCAATCGGTGATGGGTGTCGACGGTTCGGCGCCGGTCGCGAAGATGATCCACGCCGGCGAGGGGCGGGTGACCGCGCTGCACTACGGGACCTACGACTACTCCGCGTCCCTCGGCATCGCCGCCGCCTACCAGTCGATGGAACATCCGGCCGCCGATCACGCGAAGGCCGTGATGCAGCTGGCCGCAGCCGGCACCGGTGTGCGCCTGTCGGACGGGTCGACCAACATCCTCCCGGTCGGCGACCGCGAGGCCGTCGAAGCCGGTTGGGCCTTGCACTCGCGACTGGTCCGCCGCCACCTCGAGCGAGGTTTCTATCAGGGCTGGGATCTCCACCCGGCCCAGCTGGTCACCCGCTTCCTGGCGACGTACGCCTTCTACCGCGATGGATTCGACTCCGCCGCAGAGCGTCTGCGCAACTATGCGCACAAGGTCTCCTCGTCGGTGCTCGACGAACCCGCGACCGCCCGCGCCCTCGCCGGCTTCATCCGCCGCGGTGAGGTGTGCGGCGCGCTGACCGTCGACGAGGTCGAAGCCGCAACGGATCTGCCCATCGCGAAGGTGCGTGACCTCGCACTCCACCGGCCGCCCGCCGCCTGAGACCGCAAGCCCCCACGACCATCCATCCGCCGAAGAGGACACCACGATGACCGTCTCCCCGTACTACACCCCCGCCGGTGGACTCCCGCCGCAGACCGATCTGCTCTCCGACCGCGCCATCGTCACCGAGGCCTACACGGTGATCCCGCGCGGCGTGCTCCGCGACATCGTCACCTCGGTCTTCCCCGAATGGACCGGCACCCGCGCCTGGGTGATCAACAGCCCGGTTCCCGGTGGCGCGCAGACCTTCTCGCAGTCGATCGTCGAAGTCGCGCCGGGCGGCGGATCGGAGGCACCGGAACCGCAGCCGGAGGTCGAGGGATTCCTCTTCGTCACCGCGGGCACGCTGGCGGTCACCGTCGCCGGTGAGGAGCACACGCTGACCGAGGGCGGGTTCGCCTTCCTGCCCGCAGGCACCGCATGGTCGGCGCACAACCGCAGCGACGCCACCACGACGTTCCATTGGATCCGCAAGCGCTACCAGCCGATCGCGGGTCACACCCCGACCCCGAAGTTCGGCAACGAGCGCGACATCGAGCCCTCCCCCATGCCCGACACCGACGCGTGGAGCACCACCCGGATGCTCGACCCGCAGGACCTGGCCTACGACATGCACGTCAACGTCGTCACCTTCAAGCCGGGCGGGTCGATCCCCTTCGCCGAGACCCACGTGATGGAACACGGCCTCTACGTCCTCGAGGGCAAGGCCGTCTACCGCCTCAACGGCGACTGGGTCGAGGTCCAGGAAGGCGACTACATGTCGCTGCGCGCCTTCTGCCCCCAGGCCTGCTACGCCGGCGGACCGTCGGACTTCCGGTACCTGCTCTACAAGGACGTGAACCGGCAGATCGTGCTCTGACGCAAGTGATTACAGAACGACGAGGCGCCCCGGTGTGGGAACACACGGGGGCGCCTCGTCATCGGAGGACCGGCTTCTCGCCGCGGCCGCGTCATGTCCCGACGCCGACTATGGTGTGGCCGACTCCGGCCGGCCGCCTGCGCCGAGCGCCAGTCCTGCCTGCCAACCCGGCGCCGAACCGCCGGCAGGCGGGACCACCGTCGACGTCGGGATACCCGCGGTGACAAGGAGCCAGGACACCACCGAGTTCGAGTTCCACATGTCGTCTGCGGGCTCGACGTTTCGCCCCCAGGTCAACGGCGGCACGTCGCGAACGTTGCCGACAATGGTCCGCGCCGTCGCACGGTCGGTCGTGAGGATCACCGGCCCGCCCACAGCCCAGCGCAGGTCAGGGATCGTTCCGTCGGGCCAGCACCTGACCTCATATCGAAAGAGGCGCCAGTGCCCCAGAGCTCGCACTCCTACCGGGCCGGTTACTGCCACACCGCGGTCCGTCCCCTGGGGTCCACTCCACGCCGGCGCCATCTCGATGACGAACCGCGTGCCATCGACCGCGATCTCGAGAGCGGCATGAAAGAGCTGATGAGGCGCACGGCGGGCCAGTCGTGCGCGTGCCAGTTCCCACCACCGGCTGGTACGGCGCGCAACCTGCCCGCCCGCGCCCACGGGTATCCACCACAGAAGGACCGTCGTCGGGGAACCCTGATCGAGTCTCTCCACCGGACCAGCCTCCCACCGCACGGGCGACGCCGCTCGGCGTGGCCGTCATCCCACGCACCGCGTTCGCACGATGGATTGTCTTCGACGTCCTCGAGGGCAAGGCCGTCTACCGGCTCAACGAGGACGTGAACCGGCAGATCGCCCTCTGACCCTGTTCGTCACAGTCCACCCGCGAGGTGGCGCCGGTTCTCCGGTCACCCGCTGTCGTACCGTGGGCCGATGCGTATCGCGGTGGTAGAGGACGACGACGGGGTCGGTGATGCCCTCGTCGATGCCCTGATCGAGGTCGGACACGAGCCCCGCCGGATGCGTCGAGGGGCCGACCTCCTGCTCGGTCACCGCGACTTCGACCTCGCCCTTCTGGATCTGGGGTTACCGGACGAGGACGGCCTGACCGTGTTGCGCCGGTTGCGGTCGGTCAGCCGGCTGCCGGTCGTGGTTCTCACTGCGCGGGACGACGAACGTTCGGTGGTCCGGGCACTACGCGGGGGCGCCGACGACTATGTGGTCAAACCGGCCCGGCTCGGCGAGCTGATGGCGCGTCTGGAGGTGGCCGCCCGGCGGCGGGTCGCCGACGCGCCGGCCGCCGCGGGCCGACAGATATCGACCGGCGCCATCACGGTCGACCTCGACGCGCGACGGGTCACCGTGGCCGGCGCCGACGTGGCCCTGACTCCGAAGGAGTTCGAACTCCTCGCGCACCTCGTCGCACGCCGAGGCGAGGCGGTGAGCCGCGAACAGTTGATGGATGCGATCTGGGGCGACGCCTACGTCGCGATCTCCCGCAGCCTCGACGTCCATATGACCGCACTGCGAGCGAAGCTCGGCAGACCCGGCGTGATCGAGACGATCCGCGGGTACGGCTACCGCTGGGGCTCCTGAGCGATGTGGCGGCGTGTGCTGCTCGTCCTCGTCGCCTATTCGGCGATCGTGGTCCTGGGATTGGCCGTCCCCCTGGCGACGACGGTGAGTCGTGAACGGCTGCAACGGTTCACCGAAAGCCGAATCGCGTCCGCGACCTACTTCGCCGACCTCGCCGATCGCGAACCGGAGATCCGGGGTACCGAGCTGCAGCAGGCTGTCGAGCGCTACAGCGCCCTCTACGGCGAGGACGTCGTGGTGGTCGATCGAGCCGGCGCGACGCGTGCCTCGGCCGGCCTCTCGGCCCGGTCGCCGGAGGTCGCCGAGGCGGTGTCCGAGGCACTGCGCAACCAGCGCACCCGGATCTCGTCGGGACTGACGCCCTGGTCGCCCGCATCGGTGCTGGTTTCTCAGCCGATCGGTACGGGCAGCCAGGTCGACGGTGCGGTTGTCATCGCGGCATCGACGTCGGCGGCGAAACGGGATGTCGCCAGGTACTGGGCGATGATCGCCGGTGGGGCCCTCACCATGCTGCTGGTGGGGTCGCTGATCGCGGTTGCACTGTCGCGGTGGACGGTTCGCCCCCTCACCGCGTTGACGACCCGGGTGCGATCTCTGCGCGCGTCCATCGGCGGCCACGTTCCGGACGCGACCGAACCGAGGCCGGACGGACTCGGTGATCCCCGGCGCAGCGGCCCGCCGGAGGTCCGTGAGCTGGCCCGCATCTTCGGCGCGATGGCCGACGACGTCGAGAACGCCACCGCGGCCCAACGCCGCCTGGTGGCCGACACCGCTCACGCACTGCGTAATCCGCTCGCCGCGGTCCGATTTCGGCTCGACACGCTCGGCCTCGGCCTGACCGGCCGATCGCTCGCGTCACACGAGAAGACGCTCGTGGAGATCGATCGGCTGGACCGCATCGTCGAGGACCTGCTTGCCCTGGCCACCGCCGAGTCCCGGCTCGCAGTCTCCGCCACCGGCGTCTGCGACGTCGCCACGGTGTTGGTCGATCGTCACGACTTCTGGGCGGGTGCGTTCGCGGATGCGGGACTGTCGGCGTCGATCGCCTTACCGTCGGCTCGACCCCGGTCGATGATCGCCGCGCTCGACGAGGACGACCTCATCCGGGTGCTGGACGTCCTGATGAGCAATGCGGTCAATCATGCGGGCCCGGGCGCATCCGTCGAACTGGGCTGCCGGTCCGAGGCGACGCGGATCCGGGTCTGGGTCGCCGACACCGGTCGCGGTGTACCGGACGACGAGCTGCCCCGCGTCACGGAACGGTTCTTCCGCGCGGCGGCCGGCAGCGCACCGGGTTCCGGACTCGGATTGTCCATCGCCCGGGCCCTGATCGAGGGCGCCGGCGGCGAACTGACGGTGCGCGCCGGATGCCCTACGGGACTCCGGATCGACCTCTGGATCCCGGCGGCGGATCTCGCGCCGGACGTCGAGTCCTAAGGGAGTGTTAGGAAACCGAGATCGGCTTTCATCGAGCCTGTGACTGCCTTCACAGTGTTAAGGGCACCGACGCCGGACTCGTGTCGGGTGCACGTTCGACGACTGGAGGACTGATGACCGACTCGACCACCGGGCTCGCCGCGGATGCGCGCAGCGCACCACCGACATCCTCGGCCGCGGCCACTCGCCGCGCCGTCTACAACACCCTGCGCGGCTCCTCGGGCAATCTCGTCGAGTGGTACGACGTCTACGTCTACACGGTGTTCGCGACGTACTTCGAGAGCCAGTTCTTCGACTCGGCCGACAAGAACTCCACCGTCTACGTGTACGCCATCTTCGCCGTCACGTTCCTGATGCGGCCGGTGGGTTCCTGGTTCTTCGGCCGGTACGCCGACCGACGGGGCCGGCGCGCGGCGCTGACCTTCAGCGTGTCGTTGATGGCCGCGTGCTCGCTGGTCATCGCACTGACACCGGGCCGCGAATCGATCGGCGTGTGGGCGGCGGTCGTCCTGGTCCTCTGTCGTCTGGTGCAGGGCTTCGCGACCGGCGGCGAGTACGGTGCGTCGGCGACGTACATGTCCGAGGCGGCCACGCGTGAGCGTCGAGGGTTCTTCTCGTCGTTCCAGTACGTCACGCTGATCGGCGGACACGTGCTGGCGCAGCTCACGCTGCTCGTGATGCAGGGTTTCCTCGACAAGGACCAGATCTCCGACTTCGGTTGGCGCATCGCCTTCCTCATCGGCGGTGTGGCCGCGGTCGTGGTCTTCTGGCTGCGCCGCAGCATGGACGAGTCGCTCACCCCGGAGCAGTTGGAGGCCGTGCGCACCGGCGCCGATTCCGAGTCCGGATCGATTCGCGAACTCCTCCTTCACCACTGGCGCTCGCTGGTGGTCTGCTTCCTGGTCACCATCGGTGGCACCATCGCCTTCTACACCTACAGCGTGAACGCCCCGGCCATCGTCAAGACCGCCTACGAGGACCACGGCCGCGTCGGCACGTGGATCAACCTGATCGGACTGGTGTTCCTGATGGCACTGCAGCCGATCGGCGGGATGATCAGCGACAAGGTCGGACGCAAGCCGGTGCTCGTCTTCTTCGGTGTCGGCGGCGTCATCTACACCTACGTCCTGATCACCTACCTGCCCCAGACCACCTCGGTGGCCGCGTCGTTGACGCTGCTCGGCATCGGCTACATCATCCTCACCGGCTACACCTCCATCAACGCGATCGTGAAGGCCGAACTGTTCCCGTCGCACGTCCGTGCTCTCGGCGTGGGCCTCGGTTACGCCCTCGCCAACTCGGCGTTCGGCGGCACCGCACCGCTGATCTACCAGGCGGCGAAGAACGGCGGTCACGTCCCGTGGTTCATCGCCTACGTCACCGTCGTGATCGCGGTGTCGCTGCTGGTCTACATCTTCGTGCTGCGCAACAAGGCGGAGACGCCACTCGACCGCGAGCAGGGGCGGGCCTTCGTCGACGCCGAGGTCGGTGCGCGGCGGGCCTAAGGTGACACCATGTCGTACGCGCGCGGGTCGGTCGATCGTCGGACCGTGCTCCGCGGGTGCTCCGGCCTGGGTGCGCTGCTCCTGCTGTCCGCGTGCGGCGACGAGCGCGGCTCACCGGTCCGCCTCGCGGCGGGTGAGACCGGCGGCTTCTTCTGGGAGTTCGCCGGTCTCCTCGCGGCGGCTGCTGACCGGTCGGGTGCACCGCCGATCCGGCCCCTGCGGTCCAACGGCTCCGCCGAGAACCTCGACGCCCTCTCCGCGGGTTCGGCGGAGCTCGCCCTCAGCCTCCGCGACGCTGCCGTGGAACGTGCTGACCCGCAGCTGACCGCGCTCGGGTGCGTGTACGAAAACTATTTCCAGGTGGCGGTCCGCGCCGGTTCGGGCATCGCAACGGTCGCCGATCTCCGTGGGCGGGTGGTGAGTGTCGGCGCACCGGGTTCCGGGGCCGCGGAACTCTCGCAGCGGGTTCTCGTCGCAGCCGGACTCGGTCCGGAACGCGACATCCGGCCGGTTCGCCAGACGATGCGGGAGGCCCGCGCCGCGCTCGCCGCCGGAGAGGTCGACGCGGTCATGTGGGCGGGTGGTCTGCCGACCCCGGCATTCGCCGACCCACAGGTACCGATCGCTCTAGTCGACCTCGGCGGAATCGTCCCGGCGCTACGACAGCGGCACGGCCTCGCGTACGAGCCCGTGCGCATCCCGGCCGACATCTACGGTCGGCATCCGGCGGTCACCACCGTCGGGGTCGCGAACCTACTGCTCGCTCGCCGGGACGTGCCGGACGCGACCGCCGCGGCAGTCGTCGACCTGCTGCTCGACGAGTCGGCCCAGCTCGTCCCGGCTCAGGCGATCGGCAGTCAGTTCCTCGACGCACAGTCGTTGATCGTCACCGGGCCCATCCCCCTGCACCCGGGAGCCGCCCGCGAATATCGCCGACGGCACGGGTGAGGTGGGCGCACGCCCGCGAACGTGACCGATAGACTCGAGCGTCATCCGTCCGATTCGGGCGTTTTGGATCGGCTGTACGTCGAGAGTCCGGGAGACACCCATGAAGCAGACGGCTTCCCGTCGCGCCGCGTTCGTCGCCGGGTTGTTCGTGATCACGCTTGCCGCCGCCGGGTGCGGAAGCGTTGAGGCCGACCGCACTTCGTCCACCTCGAACCGTGCGGCCGCCGCTGATGCCGGGGCCCACCCCACCGAGTTGACGGTGATGGGTGAGGACGACGTGACGGTGACGCTCGCCGGCCCCCTTGCGGCCAGGTACGCCTCGGCGACGCCGGCACAACGAGAAGCTCTGGGCAGACCGCTGACCGGAGATCACAACGCCGGCACGCGCGAGAGCGGCGTTGTGTACCAACAGTTCCGCGGCGGTGTGATCATCGCGAAGAACAGCAACCCCGGAACGCCCGCTTACATCGTCACCTCCGGCAAGATCCGAGACGCGTGGAACACCGAGCGCGCGCCGGACGGCACCCCGATGCTCCTCGGCACCAACGGCTCGGCCGGACCTCTCGGCGTGCCCACCAGCGACGTGACAGTCGACGGGCCTCTGGAGACGGTGACCTTCGAACACGGCACGATCTCCGAGAACAAGACGACCGGCGAGGTCACCGTGACGGTCGACGGCAACACCGTGCCATCCGGCCTGAAGTAGGACCGCCGACCGGCCGAAGCCGCGCCGCATCCACAACCGTCTCGTGCGACCGATGAGAAATCGGCGGCCGGCGAGTCAGTCCCGGTGAGCACTCAGACACGAGGAGAAGGACTCGGATGCCCACCGACACCAACCAGGCGCGACTGATAGCTGCGGCCGCCGATCACATGCTGGCTTTCGCCGCCACGATCCCCGAATCCGAACTGGACCGTCCGACCCCTTGCCGCGACACACGTCTCGCCGCACTGCTGGCCCACGTCGACGGACTCGCGCAGGCGTTCGCGGCCGCCGCGCGCAAAGACTTCGGCCCGTTGACCTCGACGCCGCCGAACCCGGCGGAGAGCCGACTGTCGCCGGAGTGGCGAGACCAACTGGACCGTCACGTGCGCGAGCTCGCCGACTCATGGAACGACACCGCGGCGTGGGAGGGCATGACCCAGGCAGGCGGCGTCGAGCTACCCGCCGAGATCATGGGCCTGGTGGCACTGTCGGAACTGGTCCTGCACGGCTGGGACGTCGCCCGCGCCGCGGACATCGAATTCGACATCCCCGACGAGATCCTGCAGGTCGTGTTCGACTTCCACTACCCGCCCCAGCCGCAGGACGAGCGCGCCGGCATGTTCGGGCCGGTGGTCGAGGTGCCCGACGACGCGCCCCTCATCGACCGACTCGCCGGCCTCACCGGCCGGGACCCGCGGTGGCCCCAGGCCTCGACGCAGGACTAGATCCTGAACGGCCAGCCGGTGACCTTCTTCTCCCGCGGCTTCGCGTAGGTGCGGACCTTCGACGTCGAGAGTCCCATGCGGACAAGGCCTTCGGCGATGGTGACCGCGGAACGCACACCGTCGACGATCGGGACGCCGGTCGCAGCACGCACCTGCTCCTCGAGCTCGGCCATCCCGCCGCAGCCGAGGCAGATCACCTCGGCGTGGTCGTCGTGCACCGCTTTCGTGGACTGTTCGACGATGGCCTTCACCGCCCGCTCCGGGTCCGATTCCAGTTCCAGCACACCGAGTCCCGATGCCCGGACCGATGCGCAGCGCTGGTCGAGGCCGGCGAGTTTGAGCCGATCCTCGATCAGCGGGACCGTCCGGTCCAGCGTCGTCACAACCGAGAACTTGTGTCCCAGATACATCGCCGTCGACGCCGCGGCCTCGGTGATGTCGACGACCGGGACCTCGAGGAGTTCCTGCAAACCTTCCCGGCCGTGTTCGCCGTACCCGGCCTGGATGACGGCGTCGTACGGTTCGGGATAGGCGAGGATCGCGTCCATCACCGCGATGGCGGCGAGGTAGGACTCGAAGTTGCCCTCGCACGAGTCGGCGCCGAATCGCGGTGTGATGCCGACGATCTCAGTACCCGGTGAAGCGACCGACCGAGCCGAGTCGGCGATCGCCTCGGTCATCGACTCGGTCGTGTTGACGTTGGCGACGAGGATGCGCATCGGATCTACCTCCTGGCGATCAGTGGGTGCTGGCGACGGAGATCGGCTCGCCCGACACCTCGGCGAACGGTCCGCGACGGTCGGCCACCAGCAGGTAGACCACCGCACCGAGACCGGCACCGATGAACCAGGAGAACTCCGAGACCACTTCGAAGGCCGGGACGAAGGCCATCACCAGGGCGAAGGCCGCCGTCGGGACCAGTGCGACGATGGCCCGCAGGTTCACGCCGTTGCGGTAATGGTAGGCGGCGTCGGGTGCCTCGGAGAACAACGCGGGCACATCGATCCGCGAACGGCGGACCAGCCAGTAGTCGGCCATGACGATGCCGAACAGCGGTCCGAGCAGCGCACCCAGCCCACCGAGGAAGTAGTTGATCACCGCAGGCGAGTTGTACAGGTTCCACGGCAGGATGACCAGGCCGATGATCGCGGTCACGAGGGCCGCGCGGCGGAAGTTCAGGTAGCGCGGGAACAGGTTGGACAGCGCGTAGATCGGTGCGACGAAGTTGGCCATCAGGTTCACCGCGACCGTGAGAATCAGCAGTGCCAGGCAGGCCAGCACCAACAGGAAGGTATTGGGCACGGTCTGGACGATGTCCGACGGCGACTCGATGACCCGGCCGTCGATCCGGAACTGCGCACCGGCCAGCACGACCACGATGCCGCCGAAGAGCAGCATGTTGAGCGGGATGCCCCAGAAGTTGCCGCGCACGATGGCTTTTCGCGATTCCGCGTTGCGGGTGAAGTCGCAGAAGTTCAGGACGAAGGTGCCGTAGATGGCGACCCAGAGGCTCGCACCGCCGATGATCTTCAGCCACATGTCGACGCCGGTCAGCGAGTCGGGGGTGGTCCACGCGATGGTCCAGTCGGCGTTGCTGAGCATCCAGATCGCGAGCGCCACCATGGTGAACAGGATGACCGGGCCGGCGAAGGCCTCGTAGCGGCGGATCATCTCCATGCCGTAGCTGACGATGATCACCTGGATGACCCACAGCGAGACAAAGGAGATCCAGCCGAGGGTCGAGAGGCCGAGGAATCGGTTGGCGTCCAGGTCCTCCGCGCCGGGGAACAGCGCGACCAGCATGATCCGGAGGACGACCGACGCGAGGTAGGTCTGGATGCCGAACCACGCGATCGCCACGCCACCGCGGATGAGGGCGGGGATCTGCGCACCGCGGATGCCGAACGAGATGCGGCTCATGACCGGGAACGGGACGCCCGTCTTCTCGCCCATGAAGCCGGACAGGTTGAGCAGCAGGAAGAGGAAGACACCGCCGAGCACCAGCGCGGTCAGGATCTGCCAGCCGCCCAGCCCGAGCGCGAAGAGTCCGATGGCGAAGGCGTAGTTGCCCAGGCTGTGTACGTCGTTGGCCCACAGCGTGAAGATGTTGTAGCTCTTCCACCGACGGCCGACGCGACTCGTGGGCGCCAGGTCGTCGTTGTAAAGCTTGGGACTCAATCCGGCCGGGACGGTTCCGGTCACGCCGCGGGTCTCCTCGCCGGCGAGAACGCCGGTCGTGGACGTCATCGGCGTCGCCTCGTCACGCTGGATCGTGGGCGGTTCAGTGCTCATCTCTGCACTTTCGTCGGACGGTCATCGATGACCGCGCTCCTACACTCGTGGAACTTCCGTGATGTGGAATCGGGGTTCCGCGTCGGTGAAGATTAGCGTCCTCGTGCGGGGCGCTGTCAATAGCATCGCCAAGCGCTACTCGCGAGTCACGTTTCCGAAATCACGACCCGATATTCCACGATGAGGAATCTGCTGGGTTAGTCTCTGGATCGAACCCAGGCCACGGCGATCAGCAAGGAGTCCCGCCCCATGACCTCAGACACCGGTGCCCCGACCCCTACCTCCGCCGATGCCGCGACCCCTACCTCCGCCGATTCCGCGGGCGCGCCCGCTGCGCCGTTCGACCTGGTCGTGCGTGGTGAACAAACCTTGACGACCGCCGGCATCGTGGCGCGCGAGATCGGCATCCGCGACGGCCGCGTGGTCGCGATCGAACCGCTCGGCAGCGGGCTCGTCGGCACCGAGGTCATCGAGCTCGCCGACGACCAGGTGATGATCCCCGGTCTGGTGGACACCCACGTCCACGTCAACGAGCCGGGCCGCACCGAATGGGAGGGTTTCGACTCGGCCACCCGAGCGGCCGCCGCCGGTGGCGTCACCACGCTCATCGACATGCCGCTCAACTCGATCCCACCGACCGTCAACGTCGACGCCCTGGCCGAGAAGCGTGCCGCCGCGCAGGGCAAGACGCACATCGACGTCGGCTTCTGGGGCGGCGCCATCCCCGGCAACGAGGACGACCTGCGCGGCCTGCACGACGCTGGCGTATTCGGTTTCAAATGCTTCCTGCTGCATTCGGGGGTCGACGAGTTCCCGCATCTCACGGCCGACGAGATGGAAGCCGACATGGCCAAGCTCGCCGAGTTCGACTCGCTGATGATCGTCCACGCCGAGGACTCCCGCGCCATCGACCACGCGCCGTCCCCCGAGGGTGACGAGTACGCCCGCTTCCTCGCCTCGCGCCCACGCGGTGCCGAGAACCTGGCGATCGCCGAGGTCATCGAGCGCGCACGCTGGACCGGAGTCCGCGCCCACGTGCTGCACCTGTCGTCGTCGGATGCCCTGCCGATGCTCGCCAGCGCGAAGAAGGACGGGGTGAAGATCACGGTCGAGACCTGCCCGCACTACCTCACCCTGCTGGCCGAAGAGGTCCCCAACGGCGCAACCGCCTTCAAGTGCTGCCCGCCCATCCGCGAGGCCGGCAACCGTGAGTTGCTGTGGGAGGGACTGCTCGACGGCACGATCGACTGCATCGTCTCCGACCACTCCCCCTCGACCATCGACCTCAAGGACCCCGAGAACGGGGACTTCGGCGTCGCCTGGGGCGGAGTCGCCTCGCTACAGCTCGGACTGTCGCTCATCTGGTCGGAGGCGAAGAAGCGCGGCATCGGCCTGCCACAGGTCATCGAGTGGATGGCGGCGAAGCCCGCCGAACTCGCCGGCCTGCCGGCCAAGGGCCGCATCGCCCTCGGTTGCGACGCCGACTTCGCCATCTTCGAACCGGAGTCCGCGCAGATCGTCGACGTCAACCGACTGCACCACAAGAACGCGATCAGCCCGTACGACGGCCGCGCCCTCGCCGGCGTCGTCAAGGGCACCTGGGTTCGCGGGCAGAAGGTGGACTTCGAGACCGCCCGCGGCCGGATGCTGCGCCGCGGCGACGTCTGAGGGCTACTGCACCGGAGGTGGCGATCACACACCGACCGGTAAAGTCGATCGAATGAGTTCGGATGACCAGCACGCCGGCCTGGCCCAGGAGTTGGCCGCGCGTTCCGACGACGAGCTCACCGAGCTGCTGGTCGAACGCCCCGACCTCGCCTCCCCCACCCCTCAGGGCACCCGGGTGCTGGCGCAGCGCGCGCTGTCCGCGGCGTCGTTGGCGCTGGCCGGTGAGGATCTCGACGTCTTGTCGGTCGCCGTCCTGGAGCAGGCCATCGCTCTGGGGAGCCGCACGGCCACGAAGACCAAGCGCCCGTCGGAGACCAAGATCGTCCAGTCACTGGCCGGGCGGGCCGCCGCCGCGGACGTCCGCGCCCGCATCGATCTCCTTCGACGCCGCGCGATCCTGTGGGGCAACAAGTCCTCCCTCTGCTCCGGCGAGCACGTCGACTCCGCGATGCCCTGGCGGTCACCACATCTCACCGGACCGCTCGCGGGCCGGAGCGGCGAGGAGATCGCCGCGATGGTCGCCGCCCTCGACGAGCGGCCGAAAGAACTCCTGGAGACCCTCGCCCGCGGCCCCGCCCTGGGCCGCAGCCGCGACGCCGACCCCGACGCCGACCCGAGCACACCTGTCGCACAACTGATCTCGTCCGGCCTCCTGGCCCGCGTCGACAATCAGACCGTCGAACTCCCACCCATGGTCGGCGCGGTGATCCGCGACGAACCGGCCTGGCGCACCGACGATCTCACTCCCCCACCGCTGCACGAGGCCGGCCTCAAGCCACGTTTCCCGGCCAAGGCGGTCGACGCCGCCGCGGGCGGCGAGGCACTCGAACTCATCCGTCACCTCACCTCGCTGATCAACATCCTCGGCGCCACCCCCGCAACCGTCCTGCGGTCGGGGGCGCTCGGCGTCCGCGAACTCCGACGCCTGTCGAAGCTCTCCGGCATCGAGACGCAGCGCGTCGCGTTCCTGATCGAGCTCGCCGGCTACCTGCGGATCATCGACGCCGGGTTCCCGGAACCGCCGCCGCCCAACGATTCCGGCGAACAATCCTTCGCGCCGACCTCGACCGCGGACACCTGGCTACACCAGCCGCGCGAGCGTCAGTGGTTGTCCCTGGCCGACGCCTGGCTACACATGCCCCGACGCGCCTGGCAGGTCGGCGACCCCGACCGTGACGGAAATGCGATGGCCACTCTGTCCGCCGAGCTCCACGACGCCTACGCACCGATCCAACGGCAACTCATCCTGTCGACGCTGGCCCACGCCGACCCCGCGGTCGCGGTGACACCCGACGCGGTGCTGGCGAACCTGCACTGGCACCGTCCCCGCCAGATCCGCCGCTTCAGCAAGCGGCTCGTCGCCGAAACCCTGCGCGAGGCACGCGAAATCGGATTGGTCGCCCACGATGCGCTGACCACCGTCGGCCGGGCGTACACCGTCGAACCGCCTGCCGATGCCGATCCCGCCGACGCCGATGCGGCGGTCTTGGCCGCGATGCGCGCCGTGCTGCCCGAGCCGGTGGACCACTTCCTCACCCAGGCCGACCTCACCCTCACCGTGCCGGGCCCGATGACGCCGGAACTCGCGGAGCAGGTCGAGCTCGTCGCCGACCTCGAATCCGGTGGCGCGGCGTCGGTCTACCGGATCACGCCGGAGAGCGTGCGACGCGCACTCGACGCCGGGCGGAGCAGCAACGAGCTGCTGTCGATGTTCACCACGCACTCGAGAACACCGGTGCCGCAGTCGCTCTCGTATCTCATCGAGGACGTCGCCCGGAAACACGGGCAGCTCCGCGTCGGCGTGGCGTCTGCGTTCATCCGCTGCGAGGATCCGACGGTCCTGGCCGCGGTGCTGCGCAGTCCGGCCGCCGAGCCACTTGCGCTGCGGGCACTCGCCCCGACCGTGGCGATCTCACCCTCCGAGGTGCGCGAGGTGATCGATCAACTACGCGCCGCGGGTTTCGCTCCCGCAGGTGAGGATTCGACAGGCGCCGTCGTCGACCTCCGCGAACGCGGCAGCCGCGTCACCGTCTCGCGGGCCCGCCGTCAGGCCCAGCCGCGTCGCAGCGCGCCGTCGGAAGATCAGCTCCGCTCGGTGGTCGGCCGCATCCGCTCCACCGACCGCGCCGCCGCGGCCACCCCGGTCCGCACCACCTCGACGTCTACGACGCCCGTCCGCGCCACCGGCAGCGGCGAGTCGGCGACCGCACTCATCCAGCTCGCCCTGCGCGCCAACCGCCGGCTCCGCGTCGGCTACGTCGACGCCCAGGGATCGGCCAGCCGTCACGTAGTGACCCCGAAGGTGCTCGGTGCCGGGCAGCTGGTCGCCGTCGAAGAGGGCTCCGACACCGAGCAGCGGTTCTCGCTGCACCGCCTGACCAGCGTCGAACTCCTCGACGCCTAGCCTCCGAGGGCCGATCCTCCCCCGCTGCCTGACCAACCACCGGTCGACTTCAACCCGACCGGCAGACCTCGATCGACGTCTGCCGGTCGAGTTGAGGTTCGGCAGTCGGGATCACCTCCGCAATGACACGACCTGTGACATCCGTCTCACAATCTTGGTAGGCTCGCGAGTACTCCGCGCCGAGGAAAGCTGGCTCGTCATGACCGCTGTACGCCCCCTCGCCTCCGCCGACGTGCCCGACACCTATCAGCACGACCTCGTCCAGCGCATGACACCGCCGGCACGGCGCCGCCGCGTGAAACGTCCCGCCGACCTCGTCACCGTCATCGGCCCGACGCTGTCGGTCGCGAACGTGATCATGCAGTTGGCGAACCCGAAGGTCGGGTACGGCGTCCACGAAAGCCGCGTTCCACAGGGCAACGCCATCAAGCGTCCGGTCAAGCGGGCCCGCACGACCGGCACCTACCTGGCCGTCGCACTGATGGGAAGCGACTCCGACAAGGAGTACATCCACAACTGCGTCGGCCGCGTCCACGACCAGGTCTACTCGACCGAGACCAGCCCGGTGCGCTACAGCGCCAACGACTCGCGCCTGCAGCTGTGGGTTGCGGTATGCCTGCTCAAGTACTTCATCGACCAGTACGAACTGATCTACGGTCCACTCTCCGACGCGGAACGGCAGATGGTCTTGGACGACGCACATCCGCTCGGCACCGCACTCAACGTCCCTCGGGACAAGTGGCCGGCCACCTACGACGCACTCCTCGTCTACTGGAACAGCCAGCTGGCCGAACTGCGGATCGACGAGCCCGTGCGGCAGGAACTGAGCAGCCTCGCCGACCTCTCGTTCCTCGAGTTCCGCGCCGGTGTCGTCGGCACCCTCGCCCACAAGACCCTCGGCGGATTCCTCACCTACGCCATCAACGCCGGCCTGCCGCCGGAGTTCCGTTCCATGATGGGCTGGACGTGGACCGACGACGACGCCCGCCGCTACCAGGCGATGCTCTCCGCGCTGCGCGTCGTCGACCCGGTGGTGGCGCCCCTGCTGCGCGGCATCTTCCGACTGAACATCGTCGACCTGAGGGTGCGCCGCCGACTCGGCCTCCCCGTGTTCTGAACCACAAACAGGCCCGTCGCTGACAATCGGCGCTCCTATCTGGACAATGGAGCGGGTGACCGATGGACCCCTGATCGTGCAATCCGACAAGACCCTGCTGCTCGAGGTCGACCACCCCGACGCGCAGGCGGCTCGTCAGGCGATCGCACCTTTCGCCGAACTCGAACGTGCCCCCGAGCACGTCCACACCTACCGGGTCACCCCGCTCGCGCTGTGGAACGCCCGCGCCGCCGGTCACGACGCCGAACAGGTCGTCGACGCGCTGGTCACCTACTCGCGCTACGCCGTCCCCCAGCCGCTGCTGATGGACGTCGTCGACACGATGGGCCGCTTCGGCCGGCTGCAGCTGGTCAAGCATCCCGCACACGGACTGACCCTCGTCAGCCTCGACCGTGCCGTGCTGCTCGAGGTCATGCGGCACAAGAAGGTCGCCCCGATGCTCGGTGCACAGATCGACGACGACACCGTCATCGTGCATCCGTCCGAGCGCGGTCGCCTCAAGCAGGTGCTGCTGAAGGTCGGCTGGCCGGCCGAGGACCTCGCCGGGTACGTCGACGGCGAGGCGCACCCCATCGACCTGGACCAGGGCGACTGGCACCTGCGCGACTACCAGGAGATGGCGGCCGACTCGTTCTGGGCGGGCGGTTCCGGCGTCGTCGTGCTGCCGTGTGGTGCGGGCAAGACGATGGTCGGCGCGGCCGCGATGGCCAAGGCCGGTGCCACCACCCTGATCTTGGTCACCAACACCGTCGCCGGCCGGCAGTGGAAGCGCGAGCTCATCGCGCGCACCACGCTGACCGAGGAGGAGATCGGCGAGTACTCCGGCGAACGCAAGGAGATCCGCCCGGTCACCATCGCGACCTATCAGGTCATGACGCGAAAGTCGAAGGGCGAGTACCGGAATCTCGATCTCTTCGACTCCCGCGACTGGGGCCTGATCATCTACGACGAGGTGCACCTGCTGCCCGCACCGGTCTTCCGGATGACCGCCGATCTACAGTCACGACGACGCCTCGGCCTCACCGCGACGCTCGTCCGCGAGGACGGCCGCGAGGGTGACGTCTTCTCGCTCATCGGCCCCAAGCGGTACGACGCCCCGTGGAAGGACATCGAGGCACAGGGTTGGATCGCACCGGCCGAGTGCATCGAGGTCCGTGTGACCCTCACCGACGAGGAGCGCCTGCAGTACGCGGTCGCCGAGCCGGAGGAGAAGTACAAGCTCTGCTCCACCGCGCACACCAAGGTCAACGTGGTGAAGGCGATCCTGAACAAGCACCAGGGTCAGCAGACGCTGGTCATCGGCGCCTACATCGACCAGCTCGAGGAGCTCGGCCGCGAACTCGACTGCCCGGTCATCCAGGGGTCGACGAAGAACAAGGAGCGCGAGATCCTGTTCGACCGCTTCCGGTCCGGCGAGCTGCAGACCCTCGTCGTGTCGAAGGTCGCCAACTTCTCCATCGACCTTCCGGAGGCATCCGTCGCCGTCCAGGTGTCGGGCACCTTCGGTTCGCGCCAGGAGGAGGCCCAGCGCCTCGGTCGCCTGCTGCGGCCGAAACATGATGGCGGTCAGGCCCATTTCTACTCGGTCGTCTCGCGCGACACCCTCGACGCCGACTACGCCGCCCACCGGCAGCGGTTCCTCGCCGAGCAGGGTTACGCCTACCGCATCACCGACGCCGACGACCTCCTGGGCCCGACCATCGGGGACCCCACCTCGGCGGACTGAGCACTCTTCACACCTCCATCAGGCAGTACCCGATCGACTCGGGCTGGAGGAACGTCCAGCGGGCCTCGCCGGCAGCGCAGGTGACGGTCGACGCGCCTCGCCTGGTCACCTGCGCGAGCACCGTCCGCAACGCGGGTGCACTCGTGCACGGGACCTCGCGGTAGTCGGCCAGCGACCCGTCCTCCTTCGGGATCAGGTAGCAGAGTCCCTCGTAGAAGTTCGGGGTGAGGCACAGCTTCCGGGAGCTGTTCGGGAAGGTCAGCGTCGAATTCTGTTCGCTGACACAGGCAGTCGCAGTGGGGATGATCGACGCGGTGTAGAAGTTCAGGCCTGACGATTCGCAGTCCACCTTCGACGCCAGCACCGTCGTCGACGACCCGGCCTGCATGGCGATGTTGACGCACTCGCCGACCTGCACGTCGTCGGGACCCGTCACCGACAGTGGCGTCGAATCGGTCGTTCGCGCCGCGGGACCCCGACTCGGGGTGGTCGCCGCCGGCGCCGACGCGGTGGTCGACGTCCCCGAAGCGTCGGGCGTCGACGACACCTTGGTCGCCACGTAGACGACGCCGGCCACGATCGCGAGCACGAGGACCAGCGCCACCGCACCGAGCGCGACCAGAACCCCCGAGCCCTTCTTCTCGGACGACGGCGTCGGGTGGCCGGGTTGCGACGGATATCCCTGGTAGCCGCCGGGATACGTCCCCGGCGGGGGTTGTCCGAGCGGATAGCCCGGTGACCCGGGCGAAGAGGCCGCATACGACGGCCGGCCCCCATGCGGCGACTGCGGGGGTTGCGACGGTCGCGGCGGTGGGTTGGCTGCCGGCTGGTGATAGGGGGCACCCCGCGGCGCCGGTTGGGGCGCGGTCAGTGCACGTTCGAGCTCGACACCGAACTCGCGGCACGACGGGTAGCGACGATCGGGCTCTTTGGCGAGTGCGCGGCTGAACACCGCGTCGGCGGCGGGTGAGATCCCGGGACGCAGGCTCGACAGTCGCGGCGGCATCGACTGCAGATGGTGGGCGATGATCGACGCCGTGCTCGCGCCCTGGAACGGGGGCCGTCCGGTGAGGAGTTCGAAAACAGTGGCGGCCAGCGCGTATTGATCGGCGCGGGCGTCGACCGGATCTCCCAGTAGCTGCTCCGGCGCCGCGTACGCCACGGTGCCGAGAAAGACGTTGGTCGACGTCAGGTGGCTGACGTCCTGTTCGGACTTCGCGATCCCGAAGTCCGCGAGCAACACTCGCGGTTCCGAACCGTCGAGGCCCTGGAGCAGGATGTTGGCGGGTTTGACGTCACGGTGCAAAAGGCCGGTGGCGTGGGCACGGTCGAGGGCGGCGCCGACGGATCGGACGACGGCGATGACCGTCTGGGGGTCGAGGCCCTGCGGCGTCTTCCGCAGCAGTTCGAGTGCGTCGATGCCGTCGATGAACTCCATTGCGATCCACAGATGGCCGTCGTACTCGCCGGAGTTGAAAATCGTGACGATCGACGGGTGCACGACGCTCGAGGCGTGTTCGGCCTCTTTGACGAACCGCTGCCGGTACATCGGGTCGCGGCTGAGTTCCGCGGGCAGGACCTTCAGTGCCTCGTTGCGCGGCAGATGCGGGTGCCGGGCCAGGTAGATCTCGCCCATTCCGCCGCGGCCGATGAGTCGGATGATCGTGTAGCCGGCGAAGTGTTCGCCGGGATTCCGCGGCATCGCTCCTCCTTATCCTCCTCCGGGCAGGTTCGCTCAGTCTGCACCTCCGGATCGTGCGCGGCGACCACAACGTGTCCTCGCGTCGCTCAACTCCAACCACCCAGGGGTGGCCTGCTTCCGAGCGCGACGGTGTCAGGCACCCGACAGTGACGCCAGGCAGAACACGCGCGGTTCCGGCTTCTCGTAGGTGGCCTTGACCTGGTTTTCGGCACATTCCATCGACCCGTCACCGACCGTTTCGACGCGGTAGACCACGGACTCGGCGCCCGCTTCGGCGGTGCAGTCGACTTGTTTGAAGTCGACCAGCGACCCTCCCGCCGACTGCGGGATCTCGTAGCACTGGCCCTGGACGAAGTTCGGCATCAGACACAGGCGGTCAGAGGTGTCCGGGAAGGTCAGATAGTTCTCGAACGCGTCACACTCACCGGGAACGACCTGCGACGCGATGAAGGTCATCCCGTCGGCGTCACACTTGGCCTTCGTCGCCTCGACGTTCGCCTGGTCGCCGTCGGCCGACCTGACCTGCACGCACTGCCCGATCGCCACGTCGGTCGGCTTCGAGACGTTGTTGGTCACGCGGTCGACCGAGGAACACGCATCCAGGACGAACAGCGCCGCACACGCCACGATCGCGGCGACCACACCTACCGCGCGACCGTGCTGGTGAACCACTTCCGGCGCTGTCATGCGAGGGATCGTACGCTGCAACGACGTTGCAAAACGCGGGAATCGGGCAGCTCCGACCGAGTCCCGGTTCCACCCCGGGACCGGTGTGCCACCCTGGACGCATGTCATTCGAGAGCAGGACCGCAACCCGTTTGCGGCCGTTCATGACCACGATCTTCGCCGAGATGTCGGCCCTCGCCGTCGAGCACGACGCCATCAATCTGGGGCAGGGATTCCCCGACACCGACGGCCCGGAGTCGATGCTCGAGGCCGCCCGCCGCGCCATCACCGACGGCCACAACCAGTACCCACCCGGCATCGGTGTCCCCGAGCTGCGGCATGCGGTCGCCCGCCACCAGCAGGAGCACTACGGCCTCGACTACGACCCCAACCGGGAAGTACTCATCACCGTCGGCGCCACCGAGGCGATCGCCGGGGCCGTCGTCGGACTCATCGAGCCCGGCGACGAGGTCATCATGATCGAGCCCTACTACGACGCCTACGCGGCCGCCGCCGCGATGGCCGGAGGTGTACGACGCGTCGTGCCGCTCGTCCCCGACGGCGACGGTTTCCGCCTGGACCGCGAACGCCTCGCCGACGCCTTCGGCCCGAAGAGCGCAGTGTTCATGCTGAACACGCCCCACAACCCGACCGGCACCGTGCTCTCCGAGGACGATCTCGCCGAGATCGCGCGACTCTGTATCGAATTCGACGTGATCGTGGTCGCCGACGAGGTGTACGAACACCTGGTGTTCGACGGCCGCACCCACACCCCGATCGCGACCCTGCCCGGCATGAAGGAGCGCACGCTCCGGATCTCGAGTGCTGCCAAGACATTCAACTGCACCGGCTGGAAGGTCGGCTGGATCAGCGGACCGCCCGAACTGGTCGCCGCGACCAAGACCGCCAAGCAGTACATGTCCTACGTCGGGTCGGGCCCGTTCCAGCCGGCCGTCGCACACGCCCTCGACAACGAGCTCGGTTGGGTCCGGGCTTCGGCCGCCGCGCTGCAGAACAAGCGCGACATGATCACCGCCGCCCTCCTCGACGCGGGTTTTGACGTACACCGCAGCGAGGCAACCTATTTCGTCTGCGCCGACCCCCGCCCCCTCGGCGTCGACGACGGCATCGAGTTCTGCCGGTCGCTGCCGGAACGCATCGGCGTCGCCGCGGTGCCGATCAGCGTGTTCGCCGACGACCGCCAACCCTGGCATCACCTCATCCGCTTCGCCTTTGCCAAACGCGACGACGTCATCGCCGACGCCGCGGAGCGGTTGCGCAAGCTCTGACCCTGCGACTCGAGTAACGCCGGCGACGACTACCTCGCTCCCTCAGCGCAGCGCCGGCACCACGTGTTGTTCGAAGAGCTCGAGGTCCTCGCGATCGTGGGCGATGGTCGGGAAGTAGTAGATCCCGTAGGTCATCCCCGCCGCCTCGAGTCCGCGGAGGTTCTCGGCGACGGTCTCCGGTGTCCCGACCGCGGGCATCCCGCGGAAGGCGCCCATGCTGGCCGATGCCGCTTCGGGTCCGACGATCTTCGCGAGCCGCGCCTCGAGGTCCTCGAGCTTGCGCTGCACGTCGGCGTCGGTCTCGCCGAGGATGACGTTGTAGTTCGCCGATCGGACGATCGCGTCGAAGTCGCGTCCGAGGTCGGCGCAATGCTGTTGCAGCACCGATGATTTGTGGGCGAAGCCCTCCGGCGTGCCGTCGAAGTTGGTGTAGTCGGCGAACTGCGCCGCAATTCGCAGCGTCTTCTTCTCGCCGCCACCGGCGATCCACAGCGGCAGCCTCCCCGCGGCCGGCTGCGGCTGACAGATGGCGTCGTTGACGGTGTAGTGCTTGCCGTCGAGGGTGGCGCGGCCGGTCTCCCACGCCTGCTTCATGATCTGCACGCCCTCGTCGAGCCGGGCGAGACGCTCACCGGCCGAGGGGAACCCGTACCCGTAGGCGCGCCATTCGTGCTCGTACCAGCCGCCGCCGATACCCATCTGCACTCGTCCGCCGGAGATGAGGTCCGCGGTGGCCGCGACCTTCGCCAGATACATCGGGTTGCGGTAGCTCATCGCGGTGCACATCTGGCCGATGTCGACGCGGCTCGTCGTCGCGGCGAGCGCCGAGACGAGGGTCCACGCCTCGTGCGTGGCCTCGTCGGTCGGCAGCGGGACGGTGTGGAAGTGGTCGTAGACCCAGACCGAGTCCCAGCCGGCGGATTCGGCGCGGTTCGCGACCGACGACATCACCTCCCACTGGTTCGACGGGTCGATACCCACGAGATCAAGCCGCCAGCCCTGGGGAATGAAGAGTCCGAATCGCATGCCGTCGAACCTACCCCGCCCCGCAAACCCACCGCCTTTCCGTGTTTCCACCCTCCGCGCGCCGGGTGGGTTTACGGAGAACGGGTGGGTAGGCGATCCGGTTCACGACTTACAAGCAGTCCGGACTGTTTGTGTGTTACGCTCACCACTGTGACCGAGCCCACCAGCACCCCGCGACGGCGTACCCAGGCCGAGCGCACCGCGGCGACCCGCACCCGGGTCCTCGACGCCGCGGTCGACGCGCTGGTCGAGGTCGGCTATGCGGCCACCACCACCCAGGAGGTCAACCGGCGCGCGGGTGTCTCCCGCGGCGCGCTGCTGCACCACTTCCCCACCCGGGAATCCTTGGTCGTCGCGGCGGTCGCACACCTCGTCGACCGTCGCCTCGAAGAAATCCTTTCTCGTCCGCGCACCGGCGACGAGGGACTCGAGGTCCTGATCGAGGCGTTCAGCGGGCCGCTGTTCGACGCCGCACTCGAACTCTGGGTGGCCGCGCGCTGCGACGTCGGGCTGCGCACCGCGCTGATCCCGCTCGAGCAGCGGGTCTCCGACGCCCTCGCCGTGGGTTGCGCCGAGATCTTCGGCGACCGCTACACCCCGGCCGAACTCGAACTCTCCATCGAACTCGCACGCGGCCTCGCGGTGTCGCGCATCCTGCGATCCCCCGACGCCGACCGCGAATACCTCGACCGACTGCTGCCCATCTGGAAGGACCTGTTGAACCATGGCTGACATCTCGCTGCCCGACCACGTCGACGTTCTCGTCGTCGGCGTCGGATTCGGCGGCCTCGCCGCACTGCACCGGCTCCGCAAGGACCATCCCGGTCTGACGACCCTCGCGATCGAGCGCGCCGAGGGCGCCGGCGGGGTCTGGCGCGAGAACGACTATCCCGGCGCGGCCTGCGACGTCCCGACCTCGCTCTACTCGCTGTCGTTCGCGCCGAACCCGGACTGGTCCCACACCTACGGCCGGCGCCACGAGATCCACAACTACCTGCGTTCGGTCGCAGCCGATTACGAGGATCAGATCCGCTACAACTGCGCGCTGACCGCCGCTCGCTGGGATGGCGCCGCGCAGGAGTGGGTCGTCGACACGACACAGGGTCGGATCCGGACCCGCTTCCTCGTCGCCGCGCCGGGCGCATTGTCCGAGCCGGGCCTCCCCGAGGTTCCGGGTGCCGACGAGTTCACCGGGACGATGTTCCACTCCGCCCAGTGGGATCACACCCACGACCTGCGCGGACGCAAGGTCGCCATCGTCGGCACCGGCGCATCGGCGATCCAGATCGTGCCCGAGATCGTCGACACCGTCGGACATCTCACCGTCTTCCAGCGCACCCCCGCCTGGGTCGTGCCGCGCCTGGACCGCAACATCGGCCCGATGGAACGCGCCCTCTACAAGCGCGTCCCCGGCGTGCACCGCCTGGTCCGCAAGATGGTGTGGGCCTACCGCGAGGCCTACGTGCTGATGATGGCCCGCAACCCCAAGCTGCTGCCGATCGCGAAAACCCTTGCCCTGGTGCAACTCAGGGTCCAGGTCCGTGACCGCGCCCTGCGCAAGCGCCTCACCCCCGAGTACACCATCGGCTGCAAGCGGATGCTGTTGACCAACAAGTGGTTCCCCGCCCTGCAGCGCGACAACGCCACTGTGACCGGCGCCATCACCCGCCTCACCGCGAACGGCGCCGTCGACGATCAGGGTCGTGAGCACGAGGTCGACACCGTCGTCTTCGCCACCGGGTTCACCCCCACCCAGCCACCCATCGCGAAGGCCGTCACCGGCCGTGACGGCCGCACCCTGGCCGAGGCCTGGCAGGGATCGCCGCGCGCCTACCGCGGCGTCGAGGTCCACGGCTTCCCGAATCTCTTTTTCCTGTACGGCCCCAACACCAACCTGGGCCACAGCTCGATCGTGCTGATGCTCGAGCCGCAGGCGTACTACATGTCCCAGGCGATCGCCGAGGTCACCCGATCCGGGCACTCGACCTTCGAGGTCACCCAGGCCGCGCAGGACGCCTACAACGCCGACCTCGACCCCGAACTGGAACGCACCGTGTGGAATTCGGGCGGGTGCTCGAGCTGGTACCTCGACTCGACCGGCCGCAACTCGGTGATGTGGCCCAAGTTCACCAGCGACTTCCGCCGCCAGATGGCGTCCTTCGAAGCCGCCGACCACCGCTTCGACGACGCCATCCCGGCCGTTCCCGAAACCGTCGACGCCACCGCCACCGACACCGATCCCGAAAGGACCCTCGCCCAGTGAAACGACCCGGTCGCAACGACGTCGACCACTACGACGCCATCGTCATCGGTTCCGGATTCGGCGGCTCGGTGGCCGCACTCCGCCTGACCGAGAAGGGTTATCGAGTCGCGGTCATCGAGTCGGGCCGTCGGTTCGCCGACGCCGACCTGCCCAAGACCAGTTGGCGCCTCAGGGATTACGTGTGGGCCCCGGCCCTGGGCATGTTCGGCGTGCAGCGGATGCACCTGCTGCGCGACGTGCTGGTCATGGCCGGTGCCGGCGTCGGCGGCGGCTCGCTGAACTACGCGAACACGCTCTACCGACCTCTCCCCGCGTTCTTCGACGACCCGCACTGGGGTCGGATCACCGACTGGGCCGCCGAACTCGACCCCTACTACGACCAGGCATCCCGCATGCTCGGCGTGACCACCTACCCGAAGGTCACGCCCGCCGACCGCGTCATGCGCAAGGTCGCCGAGGACATGGGCGCCGGCGACACCTTCGTCCACACCCCCGTCGGCGTCTTCTTCGGCGAGCCGGGCAAGACCGTCGAGGACCCGTTCTTCGGCGGTGCCGGCCCCGCCCGCACCGGCTGCACGGACTGCGGCGCGTGCATGACCGGCTGCCCGGTCGGCGCGAAGAACACCCTGGTCAAGAACTATCTGTATCTCGCCGAACAGGCCGGTGCGACCGTCATCCCGATGACGACCGTCGACACCGTCCGCCCGCTGTCGGACGGCGGGTACACGGTCGGATCGCATCGAACCGGTCGACGCCGGTCGCGTCGAGGCCGCCGTTCGTTCACCGCCGATCACGTGGTGTTCGCGGCCGGCACGTACGGCACCAACAAGTTGCTGCTGAACATGCAGCAGAGTGGCAACCTGCCCGGCCTCTCGTCGCGTCTGGGCAAGGTGGTGCGCACCAACTCGGAGGCCGTCCTGGCGGCGACCGCCACCGACCTGAAGGTCGACTACACCGAGGGTGTGGCGATCACGTCGTCGTTCCATCCGAACGAGCACACGCACATCGAGCCGGTGCGATACGGCAAGGGCAGCAACCTGATCGGGCTGTTGCAGGCGATGCTCATCGACGGTGACGGCCGCCTGCCGCGCCCGCTCGCGGCGATCGTGGAGATGATCCGGCACCCGCTGGTCACCTTGCGTGGACTCTCGGTTCGACGCTGGTCGGAGCGCACGATCATCGCCCTGGTGATGCAGACCGCCGACAACTCCCTCGAACTGTTCGCCCGCCGTGGTCGTTTCGGTCCGATGCTGCGCAGCAAGCAGGGTGACGGCGATCCCCCGCCGACCTGGATCCCCGTCGGCCACGAAGCCGTCCGCAAGATGGCCGACGAGATCGACGGCGACGCCGGCGGTTCCGTCGTCGACTGGCTGAACATCCCGATGACCGCGCACTTCCTGGGCGGTTGCTCGATCGGGCGGTCCGCCGCCGACGGCGTCGTGGATCCGTATCACCGCGTGTTCAACCATCCGGGGCTGCACATCGTCGACGGTTCGACGGTGTCGGCGAACCTGGGCGTGAACCCGTCGCTGACGATCACCGCTCAGGCCGAACGGGCTCTCGCCATGTGGCCGAATGCCGGCGAGGCCGACCCGCGCCCAGAACTCGGGGCGTCCTACGAGCCGGTCGCCCCGGTACCGCCGGCCCGACCGACGGTGCCCGACCATGCGCCGGCCGCGCTGCGGTTGCCGATCACGCCGATCTCCAACGCCGGCTAGGGATTTCGTCGAGGTTGTGGGTATACGGCGTCCACAACGTCGACATCCCGAGTGCCGGTCACCACACCCCCGGCGGCCGCATCTGGATGCTGATCCGGGCGCCGACGCCGCGCACCTTGGGTACCGCATGTTCCCAGGTGCGCTGGCAGCTGCCGCCCATGACCAGCAGGTCACCGGACGACAGGGTGAACTTCAACGACTTCCCGCCGCCCCGCGGCCGCAGCATGAGCGGCCGCGGGGCGCCGAGGGAGATGATCGCGACCATCGTGTCGTGTGTCGACGCTCGGCCGATACGGTCCCCGTGCCAGGCGACGGAGTCGTTGCCGTCGCGGTACAGACTGATCCCGGCGGTCGCGAACCCTTCGGGCAGCTCGTCGCGGTAATACCGCGACAACGATGAGCGCATCTCGGTGATCAACCCATCCGGGAATGGATCGTCCTTCTGGTAGATCGAGACCAGCCGCGGGACGTCGACGACGCGGTCGTACATCTGCCGCCGCTCGGCCCGCCACGGGACATCGCGTCGAAGCCGATCGAACAACTCATCCGGACCGCTGATCCAGCCCGGGCACAGATCTACCCACGCGCCGTCGGTGAGCGGACGCCGCGTCACCGAGGTCGACAGGTCCGACAGGGCCGGCTCCGCGGCCGCCTCGGCGAACAACGATCCCTGGATGCCGATGGACATGCATCCCACCGTACACTCGAATCGAACGCACGTTCGATGATTCACTCCCCGAGTCTTTTCGCGCCGACCCTCGACGGTGAGCGCGAACGACCGAGTGAGCGATTCGCACCATTCGAATCCTTTTCACCAACGAGGCGTCCCTCACATTTTTCAGCAGCACCTCGCCGATCGTCGGCGCAGCTCAGGCCGTTCTCAGCCGGCCTCGGTGGTGGCCCGGCGCCCTTCCGGTCGCCACATGAGCGCTGGTTTGTGAAGTGGCCCACAGCAAGCGTTTCGAGTCGATGCTTTAATCATTCCGTTATAAATCGTTGCAAGGGGGAACTCGATGAAGCGCACCGGTATCGCCGGCCTGCTGGCTGCTGCCGCCATGCTGATCCCGATCGCTCCGGCGACCGCCGACCCGATCGGCGATCTGTTCGGTAGCGCCAGCGGCAGCCTGGACTCCGGAAGCTCGGCGTTCGGCTCGTCGGGCGACAAGGTCACCCACTACGGCAAGCTCGGCCGCCCCGACGCGCGCAACGGCGTGAAGTCCATCAACGTCTGGGTCTACAACCCGAAGGGCGCTCGCGAGATCACCCCGGGCACCTTCCCGAAGAACTCGCGTCTCGGCGTGCGCTGGAACTCCATCATCGACGCCGGCCCCATCGTCGACGGCAACGAGTGCCGCATGGAGGTCCGCCTCGCCGGACCCAAGGTGCCCAAGGAAGCCGCGCTGTACAAGACGCAGGACTGCACCGCGGTGAAGTCCTACTTCTTCAAGGGCGGCGGCAACTTCACCATCCGCGTCACCGACCTGGTCTCCGGCGCGTCGAACAGCATCGCCTTCTCGGTCGAGTAGTCACCGCGAACCCCCAGACACAAAGTGCGGGATGAGAGCCGTTTTCCGGCACTCATCCCGCACTTTCTGTCAGCAGGCGGTCAGCTTGCCGCCACGTCGAACTTCTCCCCGGTCAGCTTCTCCGACTCCGCCCACAGCGCCGCACGGAACTCCGCGTCATCGGCGGCTTTCTTGTACTTGTTCCGTCCGGGTGCGCCGTGCAGCCCGAAGAACTTGGTCGGTCCGTAGTACGTACCCGACGGCAGGCCCGACATTGTCGCGGCGT
Organism: Gordonia rubripertincta; assembly: GCF_038024875.1. NCBI lineage: Bacteria > Bacillati > Actinomycetota > Actinomycetes > Mycobacteriales > Gordoniaceae > Gordonia > Gordonia rubripertincta. Next base: position 2,456,206 of record NZ_CP136136.1, on the reverse strand, counting down.
ACAGCTGCGGCAGGGCTCCGTCGGCGGCCGGCTGCGCGATGGGCAGCTTGTTCGACAGCTTCGCCAGGACATCCATGAAGTTCTCGCTCCGGCCCTGCAATTCCGTTGCGGCATAACCGGGGTGGGCGATGAACGACTGCTTCGACGAGCCGGCCTCCGCCAACCGCTTGGCGAGTTCGAGTCCGAACATGAGGTTGGCCATCTTGGAATCACCGTAGGCCTGCCAGCGACGGTAACGACGCTTCTCCCAGTTGAGGTCGTCGAGCTGGATGTTGCCGATCTGGTGCACGCCCGACGACACGGTGACGACGCGGTCGGTGATCTTCGGCAGCAGCAGCGCGGTGAGCGCGAAGTGGCCCAGATGGTTTGTGCCGATCTGCATCTCGAAGCCGTCGGCGGTGCGTCGGAGCGGCACGGCCATGAGACCCGCATTGTTGATCAGGACGTCGGCGCCGGTGAAGCTCGACGCAAACGCACGGACGGACGACAGGTCCGCCAGATCGAGCTGGGCAACGGTCGCGTTGGGTCCCAGCTTCGACGCCACGGCATCGGCCTTGGCGGTGTTGCGACACGCCAGGATGACCGAGGCCCCGGCGCCGACCAGCGCTTTCGCCGTCTCCGCGCCGAGTCCGCTGTTGGCGCCGGTGACCACGACGGTGCGACCTGTCTGATCCGGAATGTTCGCTGACGTCCAACCGTTCATTCGCAGCCCCCTGAGATGGTGTGTGGCCCGGCGTCGTCGCCGAGACCCTGCGGTCCACGCTATTGACGGCCCCGAACGGCGTCAACGATTCGTCTCGAGCACGCGGCCTCGGCGACCTGGTCTCAGCCGCCGAAGAACGTCATGAGCCGGAGCGGGCCGGCGCCGACGATGCGCCGGGCCGGACGCAGCAACTCGGCGATCAGGTTGCGCGACGATGCGAGCCGTTCGACGAGTTCGGTGGGGGCGTAGAACTCGGTGGGCTGGGTGCGGCCACGCATGATGCGGCTGCCGAGGAGTTCCCATTCGTCGGCTTCCTCGGCGGCCGCGTCGATGGCGGCACCGCTGGCGAGGGCGGGGATGCGGCCGGTCTTGGCCATGTCGGACAGGCGGGCGCATTCGTTGACCGGGTCGCCGATGACGGTGTATTCGTAGCGTCGTTCGGCGCCGATGTTGCCGGCGAACACCTCACCGTAGGAGACGCCGATCCCCCATCGGATGTCGAGGCTCTTGGCGAGGCGGTCGGCGAGGTCGCGGGCGGCGGCGAGCGCATGTCCGGCCGGGTCGTCGAGTTCGACGGGTGCCCCGAAGACGGCGAGCGCGGCGTCGCCCTCGAATTTGTTGACGAAGCCGGAGTGCTGGTCGACCACGTCGAAGACGATGCTGAAGAACGCGTTGAGCAGTTCGGCGACGTCGTCGGGGCTGCGATTCTGAGACAGCCGCGTCGAGCCGACGATGTCGACGAAGAGGACACCGACCTCGGTGTTGGTGCCGTGCATGCCGACGCCGTCGTTGATGGCGAGTTCGGCGACCGTGTCGCCGACGTGCCGGGCGAAGATCTCGCGCATGCGGTCGCGTTCGGCGAGTCCCTGCACCATCACGTTGAATCCGTGTTGCAGCACACCGAGTTCCGAGGAGTCGTAGACGGGGACGCGGGCGTTGTAGTCGCCGTGGTCGACGCGGTGGACGGCCCGACGCATCTCGGTCAGCGGATCGGTGATGGCCTGTCCGACCAGGACGATGACGCGGGCGCCGGCGGCCAGTCCGACGACGGTGAGGATCACGGTGGTCCAGTCGACGGCGCCGTAGACGTCGGGCAGCATCCCGGTGAAGCGTCCGGCGTTCACGGTGAGCAGGCCGATCATGGGCACCGCCGAACTCACCGCCCACACCGCGAGCAGCCGGATGCGGACGCCGTTCATGACGTGGTTGGCCGGAAAGTCCTCGAGGACGACGATGGACAGGGGTCGGGCCGCGCGTTCGACGAACAGATAGGTCAGACACGCACTCGACAGGCCGGCGAGCGTGAACGCCACGGCGACACCGGCGACCGTCGCGACGCTGAGGTCGTCGGCGACGAACACATAGAACAGTGCGGCACTGAACCAGGCACCCACGGTGACGAGGAGCTCGAAGGCGGGGAGGCGTTGCACGGCCCGTCGACGCGCATGGTCGGCGGGCCGGCAGCTGACGAACCAGTCCAGCTGGGGACGGAGTACGAGCAGGCCGAGCAGCAGATTCACCACGATGCCGGTGACGATCGCGCCGACGACAGCCGGGAAGTTGGGGGCGCCGAGGGTCTCGGCGAAGGTGAGCTGGCCGCCGTTGAACGCGAGCTGCACGAGCAGGAAGGTCTCGACACCGACCAGCGCGTTGCTGACGACGACGGCGATCATCGCCGTGACGGTCGCGTGGCGGGCGATCCGGATCCGCATGTCCGGGCCGACCCGGGCCCACGCCCTCGGACTCGGCACCGTGGGCAGTCCCCACAGCATCCCGGCGGTGCGGCGTCGCAACCGCATCCACGGCACGACACGGCGGGTGCGGCGCCTGCGTCCCATGGGCTCTCCTGCCTCCTGGCGGTACCCGCAGCCTACCGAAGTCCGTGATGCCCGTGTCCCGGCAAAGGTCCCGATGTGGGTCGTCCTCCCGGCCCGACAAGAACAGACCGGCACCGACGCGGGGGATGCGTGGTGCCGGTCTGTGGGCCGTCCGGGCTCTGGGGTGTCGAGCCCGGCCGGGGGTCTGGGGAAGATCAGGCCTGGAGAGCCTCGATCTCGAGCGTGATGGTGATCTTGTCGCCGACGACGACGCCGCCACCCTCGAGCGGCATCTCGATGTCGATGCCGAAGTCCTTGCGGTTGATGACGGTCTTGGCGTCGAATCCGGCGACCACGCCCTGGCCCATGCCCGGGTTGGTGCCGTTGTACTCGAGTTCCAGGCTGACCGGCTTGGTGACGCCCTTCAGGGTGAAGTCACCGTCGAGGACGTAGTCGTCGCCGTTCTGGCGGACGCCGGTGGAGACGAAGGTGGCCTTGGGGAACTGCTCGGCGTCGAAGAAGTCGGCCGACTTGATGTGGCCGTCGCGCTGCTCGTTCTTGGTGTTGATCGAGGTCACGTCGATCTCGGCCTGCACGGCGGGGGTGCCGTCCTCGGACACGGTGATGGTGCCGGAGAAGGTGTCGAAGGTGCCGCGCACCTTGCTGACCATGAGGTGCTTGACGGAGAAGCCGACGGTGGAGTGGACGGCGTCGATGGTCCAGGTGCCGGCGGGGATCGGTGCCTTGACGGTGGTGGCTGCGGTCATGATTGCGTCCTTCCAGACGAGCGAGTGGTTCTCGGTTCGCGTGGGCCTGTTCGACCCATCGCTACTGTAAACGGACCGTGGTCCGTATTCATTCCCGGGTCTGGATTTTCTGACGTGATCCGCATCACCGCGCTGACCGCCGCGCTCCGGGCTCGAACCCTCGACACCGAAATCGCCGACAAGACGTATCGGCCAGATGAGTGCGGACCGGCTGACCGGACGGCGCCGTGGTGCCGCAGCCTCGCCCCACGCCGCACCCTGCCGAGGGTCTCCGGTGTGCGACGCTGCGGCGGCCTGGCAGAGCTGGACCACGGCATGAAGAATGCGGGTGCCCGGGCTGATGGTCCTCAGCCCGGGCATCCTCGGTCGTGGGTTTGGGGGGAAACCCCGACCGCCCGGTCGGGTATCGGGGGGAGGAACCCGACCGGATCATCTCTGTACCCGGTGCCGCGTCTCTCGAAACTCGCGCCGGTCAACTCGGTCGGGTCCGACCAGACCGGGTCGACGACGCCCGATCCGCTCACGTCGGGTAGGTGGTGTCCGACGCTGGCGGCTCAACGCCGGACACCCCGCCGGGCATCGCGACGTGAGTCAGGGGTGACCGGCTACGGGATCGGTACCCGGTACCGCGGGGGGCCGAAACCACCGATCCAGCGCCTACCCGCCACCGGAATGGGGGACCGTGGCGATCGGTGACCGGCCGCTACGAGGGCATATCCGCGCCCGATGACGAGCGCGGCCACCATGAAGGCGATCACGACGACGGAGATCGCACAGCCCAGCAGGACCTGGTTGCGTGTGGACATGGGCGCGTAGGGATCGTTGTACTCGTAGCGGTACACCACCTTCGCCGGTTCGATCGGCGGCGGCGCCGACCCCGGCGTCGCCGTCCGGTCACGTGAGCGGTCTCCGGCCGACGATTTCGCCGCTGTCTCCGCGTCAGCTGCCGTCTCCGACGAATGGGCGTTGTCCACGTCGGTAATCATGCCCAACCGGCGGGTGACCCGCCAGACAAATCCGTGTCGTCTGTTCAGCGGAAATCCTTGTCGCAGAGCGTATCTGAGAACAGTGAAGTCGAGATGGGACGATCGTACAGCTCGGTCAAATGTCCCGAATGGTGCCTATTTCCAGGCGAAGACGGGTTGCTCGAACTCGTCGACGCGGGTCGGGCGGTCCCGCAGCACGACCTCGGCGAACTGGTAGATCACCGCGGCGGTCGGCGCGTGGACCAGCGCATCGACGATCGGCAGCTGGATCACCGGGCGGTCCGACTGCGGGATCGTCAGGAATCGCGGCTCGACGGCCAGCTCGGCGAAGGTCACGAAGAACAGCTGCGCCACCTCGGCGGGATTCGGGGTCGGCTCCTGGTACTGCTCGGCCCAGCAGACGATCGGGGTGATCACGAACCCCGACCGCGTCGGATAGTCGTCGAGCATCCCGAGCACCGAGCTGGGCGGGAGCTGCACCCCGAGCTCCTCGTCGAGCTCGCGCAGGCCCGCGGTGACGGAGTCCTCCCCCGGGTCCAGCCGGCCGCCGGGAAGTGCGAACTGCGCGGCGTGGCGGCGCATCGTCGGCGGCCGTTTGCACAGCCAGATGCCCTGCTGACCGTCCTTCTCCGAGACCGCCAGCACGACGGCCGCGGCCGCCGCCCCGGGCTGGTCGACGGTTCGGTGTGCGAAGGCGTCGACGCGTGCGGCCGCCACGGCCCGTTCGAGGTGGGTCACACCCTCAGTTGATCACGGGTCCCGTTCGACGCCGTGACCGCCTGCCCGAGGTGGTAGCTGACCACACTGAGCGCGAACAGGCCGATCGCGAGGTTGAGCAGGGCTCCGAAGCCTTCCATCGCGAAGTCGACGAGCGCGTTGCTCAGCAGGAACACCAGCGCGGCGATGCGCAACGTCCGCAGCGGCCCGAGTCCGGCGGTCCCCCGCCGGCGGGCCAGCATGGCGGGCAACGCGAGCGTCAGCGTCGCGATCGCGCTGGCGAACAGGATCCAGGTGGCGATGCGGTTGTCGGCGAGCTCGATGTAGATGTCGAGGTCGTCGAAGCGGTCCTTGGTGAACACGAAACTCAGGGCGCCGACGACGACCCCGCCGGCCGAGGCCACCACGAGGAACCAGCCCACGATCGACACCCACCGCGGGCTGCGCAGGAAGTCCGGGATGAGGGCCACGGCCCGGTCGCGCAGGATCATCAGCCGGTCCGGGGTGTCCCTGCTCGACTCGAGCAGGGCACGGACGTTGCCGATGGTGTCGACGTCGAAGCCGTGGTGGGCGGCGGCAGCGAGGAACTCCTCGGCCTGGCGTCGACGACGCTCGGGGAGGCCGTGGGCGACACCGTCGGCGGCGATCGACGCCGCATTGGCCAGCGCCTCGGCGCCGGTGGGCGGCTTGACGTCCCGGACGATGCGGCTGATCAGCAGCACCAGCACGACGAGCACGTACATGATCTCCGCCGACGGCCCGTAGAAGTAGTCGTTGTCGCGGGTGACGAACTTGCCGACCTCGTCGAGGAACAACCCGAATCCGATGCCGCCCGCCACCACCGCCACCACCCGCGCGGTGGCGCCGAGGAACAACCAGCCGGTGACGAGGGCGACCATCATCAGCGCCCCACCCCACAGGGCGTGGGCGATGTGCAGGGTGCCGCCGCCGACCTGCGGGTAGCCGGTCAGCTGCAGATACAACCGGGTGAGGAGGATGGTGGCGATCGCGATGATGAGGAACCACTCGACGGCCGCGGTCCCGTAGGCACTGCGGACGATCACCGAGGTAGTGCGACTTCTCATGAGGTGAGTATTGCGGGTCGACGATCCGGCACCGCGGCAATCACTGTGCGCGGCACGAAACAGACGACACCGCAGCGCAATGAGCCGGCTCGCTCGGGGGCTCGTCGCGTGCGGTCGTCGATCTCACCTCTACGCCCCGATAAGGGGGCGCGGTCGCGGACCCACCATCGGGTCACGACGTGCCCGACCGACGAACCGGCCGACCGGATCGACCCGTCCGGTGCCGGCGATGGCCGCGAATCCGCTGTGTGCGTGCCGATCTCGTCCCTCGCCCCGCGCACGGGGCGGCGGGTGGTCGGCCACCACGACACCCATCGCCGGGTGCCGCGGACTCCCCCGGCGGGAACCGCGCACCCGCCGCATGCGTCTGAGTGTGGACCGACCGCCCCACCCACGACGTGTACGGAGGGATCGCCATCCCCGCACATCTGACCCCCCGCCGGCCCCGATGAGCCTCACCAAGTACCGGACGGCCACGGGCGCATCCCGCTGGCGGGTGACCTGGCGGCTGCCCGACGGGCGCAGCCGCAGCAAGGCATTCGGCACGCTGCGCGAGGCCCGCGCCTTCGAGGCCGAGGCGATCACCGCCCGCACCCGGGGCGTGGTGTTCGACCCCCGGCGCGGCGACACATTCACCGTCGCCGCGGTGTACGCGTCGTGGCTGGCCACCCGCCAGGATGTGACGCCCAAGGTGCGGCGCGGCTTCACCGACAACTGGCGGCTGCACGTGGCGCCGGCGTTCGGGACCTGGCCGGTGACCAAGGTCGACCGCGAGTCCATCCAGGAATGGGTGAACGCGATGGACTGCTCACCGCGGACCAAGCGGTGGCGGCATTCGCTGCTGCGGATGATCCTGGCGCATGCGGTGCTCGAGGGCCTGCTGGTGAAGAACCCGGCCGAGCGGACGGTGTTCCCGCCGCTGGATCTGGCCGAGCACCTCTATCTCACACACGCCGAGGTCGACGAGCTGGCGATCCGCTGCCGCGCGCAGGGCGACATCGTGCGCATCCTCGCCTACACGGGGCTGCGCTGGGGTGAGCTGACCGGGCTGAACGTGGCCGATGTGGACCTGGTCCGCCGGCGGATCTCGGTCCGCCGCTCGATGACCCAGGTCGGCGGCACCCTGACGACCGGGAAACCCAAGAGCCGGGCCGGGATTCGCACGGTGCCGCTCCCCCGGTCGCTGGTTGCGGTGCTGGCCGCCCGCGTCGACGGTCGGCCCCGTACCGCGCCGGCGGTCACCTCACCGCGCGGGGCGCGGTTGAGCCGGGAGAACTGGGTGCGTGCGGTGCGGTGGCGGGAGCAGGTCACCGCGTTGGGCTATCCGACGCTGCGGGTGCACGATCTGCGCCACACCTATGCGAGTCTGGCCCGCGCCGCCGGCGCCGATCTGCGGCTGCTGCAGGTGGCGATGGGTCATGCCTCGATCACGGTGACCGCACACACCTACGCGGACCTGTTCGACGGGGAGCTCGACGCGGTGGCCGACGCCCTGGATGCCCGCGTGGTGGAGATCACCGAGGGGGTTCCGGAGGACCCGTGACCGGCGTGGGCGCCACCGACCCGAGCTAGGAAACCAGAACAACCCCCCGGATCAACCGGGAGGTTTTCATGGTGGCCAGAGTCGGGATCGAACCGACGACCTTCCGCTTTTCAGGCGGACGCTCGTACCAACTGAGCTACCTGGCCCTAAGAGAACCGGCGCATCCGGTAGAACCGAATGCGCCGGTCATCTCTGGCGACCCTGACGGGACTCGAACCCGCGACCTCCGCCGTGACAGGGCGGCGCGCTAACCAACTGCGCCACAGGGCCTTGTTTAGTTGTTCTGTCCGACTCTCGTTTCCGAGTGCCGTCCAGGCGTACCCCCTACGGGATTCGAACCCGCGCTACCGCCTTGAAAGGGCGGCGTCCTAGGCCGCTAGACGAAGGGGGCCGGTCTCGCTTCTCCGCTGGGAGCTCGCATAGCTTATGACAGGTTTCGAGCAAACCACAAATCGTGTGGTCAGTGGGCTAAAACGGCCGTTGTGGCCCCCTGGTCAAGCCCCGAGTAGTGGTGTAACTCGTTTCTGATCCTTCGGGGGTCAGGCGGGTAGTTGCATCAGTGGATCGGTGGTCGCCTCCGTCGGTGTTGGGGTGTCGGTGGTCAGGGTAAGTCGGCAGCGGCTGAGGACTTCGAGTCCGAGGTAGCGGCGGCCTTCGGCCCATTCGTCGGTCTGTTCGGCCAGGACGGCGCCGATGAGGCGGATGATGGCGTCGCGGTTGGGGAAGATGCCCACAACGTCGGTGCGGCGGCGGATCTCGCGGTTGAGCCGTTCGGTGGGGTTGTTAGACCAGATCTGGCGCCACACGTCGTCGGGGAACCCGGTGAAGGCGAGCAGGTCCTCGCGGGCGTCGCCGAGGTGGTCGGCGACCTCGGGCAATCGGCCGTCGGTGTATTCGAGGAGCCGGTCGAACTGCTCGTGCACCGCGGTGGCGGTGGGCTGGTCATACACGCTGTGCAGCATCGCTTTTACCGCCGGCCACATGGACTTGGGGCACACTGCCATGAGGTTGGCGGCGTAGTGGGTGCGGCAGCGCTGCCATACCGCGCCGGGCAGGTTCGCTGCGATCGCCTCGATGAGCCCGGCATGAGCATCGGAGGTCACCAAGCGCACCCCGCCCAGGCCGCGGGCCACCAGGTCGGCGAAGAAGGTGTTCCACGATGCCTTGGTCTCACTGGTGGCCACCTGCATGCCCAACACCTCGCGGTGGCCGTCGCCATTGACGCCGGTCGCCAGCAGCACGACGGCCTTGACGACCTGCTTGTTCTCACGAACTTTGATCGTCAACGCATCGGCGGTGACGAAGGTGAACGGTCCGGCTTCGTCGAGGCGGCGGTGCCGGAATGCGGCGACCTGCTCGTCGAGGTCTTCGGCCATGCGTGAGACCTGCGACTTCGACAGTGAGTCGATGCCGAGTGTCTTGACCAGTTTGTCCATCCGGCGGGTCGATACACCGGCCAGGTAGCAGTCGGCCACGACGGTGATCAGCGCTGACTCGGCCCGCTTGCGACGTTCGAGGAGCCACTCGGGAAAGTAGCTGCCCGAGCGTAGCTTCGGAATGGCGACGTCGACGGTGCCGACCCGGGTGTCGAGGGGGCGGTGACGGTAGCCGTTGCGGCGGTTGGTGCGTTCGGAAGATCGTGCGTTCCATTCGGCACCGCACACGGCGTCGGCATCCGCCGAGAGCAGGGCGTTGATCATAGTCTGTAGCAGTTCGCGCATCAGATCCGGCGACGCGTCTGCGAGGGCTTGGCCGAGTAGGCCGGCAGGGTCGACAATATGGGGTGCGGTCATCGCGATGACTCCTCGAGGATTCTGTGGAAGGTTGACTCGAAGGATCACGCGGTGGCCGCTTTGCATCGGTCAACAACACAGCGTCAGACACGATCTCGGCCACCGAGTTACACCACTCTATGGGGCACTACTGGCCCCCTAGCTGCCTGAGGTGCGACCCCCCGCTGCCCGAGGTGCGAGGAGCGATAGCGACGAGCCACCAACCCCCCGCCGCCTGAGGTGCGAGGAGCGATAGCGACGAGCCACGAAGGCCTCGCAACAAGCCTCGAAACCAAGTGCCCTCACAGCCCCACCGGACACAGTCCCGCGGCCGGCTCGACACACCCACAGGCCCCCGTTCACCCCGTCGCAGCAAGCTGTAAACTAATCGACGCCCCGGCTCGCCGGGGTACGCCCCTATAGCTCAGTTGGTAGAGCTACGGACTTTTAATCCGCAGGTCCCAGGTTCGAGCCCTGGTGGGGGCACCTCTCTGATCAGGCGGAGCCGACAAGATGTTCCGCCCCCCGAAACGCCTTCGCACCCCTGCGGCAGTGATCATCCCAATGGTGGTCTAGTCGCGGACCACGCGCCGCTGTCGACGGAATCGGCTGTACGCATACCACGGAAACAGCACGGGTAGGTGCAGCCCAAGGCCGCCCATACGGGGACAACAGGACTGCTACCAACGCGAAACGACCTGGCAGGCAAGCCAGACCACCCACACAGAACGACGATTATCAGATCGATGAGCAGGCACCCAGCCCGGTGGGCAAGCTAACGACATGCACCGACTGCACTAGCGACTTGTCCCATGAGACTCCACTACTTGCGGTTGAATCTTAGTCGCCACGTTCCAGTCATGAGCGACAGTCTTCAGATCCATACGCGGAGCGCGCTGGATCCCCGCCACGAATCCCGCCGCCGAGAAGAGAAGCTCGCCAGCTGCGAGCCGACAGTACACGCGATGGGTAAATTGAAGCCCGGCGACACCTGAGGGCTAACGCCACTCCCCCTATATACAGCCGATACTAGGGCTAGCGGTAGCTGTAAGACCCGGGCAGGTTGTGAACGTGTAAGCGTTCGATCGGGGTGAGTCCGCCGATGCCGGTGTGGGCTCGGTGGTGATTGTAGTGGTGTAGCCAGTCGTCGTAGGTGGCTGCACGGGCGGTCTCTGAGCTGTAGAACTCGGCGTAGGCCCATTCCGAGGCCAGGGTGCGGTTGAATCGTTCGACCTTGCCGTTGGTTTGCGGACGGTAGGGACGGGTCTTCTTGTGCTTGATCTCGGCGCCGAGGGATTCTGCGAAAACCTTTGAGCGGTAACAGGCGCCGTTGTCGGTCATCACTCGTCTCACAGTGATCCCATGTTGGCTGAAGAAGGCGTTGGCGCGGTCCCAGAACTGCGCGGCGGTCTCTTTGCGTTCGTCGGTGAGGATCTCGGAGTATGCCAGCCGGGAATGGTCATCGACGGCGTGATGCAGATACGCGTACCCCGGGCGGTGTTTCTTGTTGTGCCGGTTGCCGATCGTGCGCCCGAGTTTGCGGTGGCCGCCGCCTTCAGGGATACGGCCGAGTTTCTTGATGTCGATGTGGATCAGGTCGCCGGGAGCGTCGTGTTCGTAGCGTCGTGGCGGTGTCCGGCGTACCGGAAGCCCGGTGGCCTGGTCGAGGTGACGCAACAGCGGCATCCGATACCGGCGCAACACCGCCTCAACGGTCGATTTCGCTAGCCGCAGGTGCGCAGCGATTCGTGCAGCGCCCCAGCGACGCAGGAACCGCAACTTGATGATTCGACGTTCCCGACGCACCGGGAGCTGATGGGGTGACCAGTAAGAGCGGCTGGACCGATCTGCCATGCCGGCCTCACCGGTCTGCCGGTAGCGGTCGGCCCACTTCTTGGCCGTGGCCGGTGAGCAGTTGAACCGTTCGGCGGCCCGTCGTAGAGGCCAACCCTGGTCGACGACGCACTGAGCCAAGGACAGACGGCCACGTTCGGTGAGAAAGGCATTACGGTGGGTCATGAGGGCCTCTTGGTGATCGGCGTGTGTGTGGTAACCACATCGATACCGGAGGCCCTCACCTGTTGACCGGCACCACGCCGTTCACAACCTCCCCAAGAGTTACAACTAGCACCCTAACCAGAAAATGAAACAGTTCTCGCCCAACATATGAGAACTCCTGGTCAGATTACGGACCGGAGGTCGCCGCAGGTGCCCAACCGTCTACATAGAGGTGGGCAGATCTCGCTTGCGGATAGCCGGAACACCCGCATAAAGACCATTTGGCTCACAATCTCGGATAACGACAGCACCAGCTGAAATTATGCATCCTTCACCGACCACTACCCCGGGAAGGATTATCGCACCGGCCCCAATCCAGCAGTAATCCCCGACGACAATCGGACGCCGACCCTCTCCAGCAGCTCGGGGCATCGGCGGTATTCCAACCTCGTGATCACTCGTAACAAACGAAACCCTCATACCTACCGAACACCGCCGGCCGATCGAGATAGGCGCCAACGAGTCAAAGAAGCAGCCATAGCTAACATAGGTTTCCTCACCTATCGAAACCCTAGTTGAACCGAAGAAAACAGACGATGCGATAGAAGACTTAGACACACCCATCCCGCTCGCCCTCAATGCTCGCCAGCGCAAGGGCTTAGGAAACAATCCCGACGCGAAAATTGTATTCAGTAGAACGTCGCGCCGATAGTTCCTAAAGAATCTGCGTACTTTACTGTCCATTCGAATCACCTATCCGTAAGCATCAGACGAGGCTGAAGGAGCGCCGAGACCCGACTTGCGTAGTCCGCATATCCCTCTGACGTCGGATGCAACCCGTCCTCGGTCAGCTCAATGGGCCAGCCAAGCGCCGAAGCGAAGAACGATCCGTGCACAGACGCAACGAGACGCAGACTGAGGTCGATGGCTGACGTACCGACGGCGTCGACTGACGGAACGACTACTGGGCCCACCACCAAATGATTGACTTCCTTTAAACCTTGGAGGACTTCAAATGCAGCGCCTGTCAAGTCACCGAGACCGACGTCATTTATTCCGCCAGCGACTACCACAACGTCCGGAGACATTCCAACCGCTCTTGAGACGCGTCCAGCGTAGCGGCTAGTTCCGCAATAGCCGCCGTTCAGATAGCCAGTTCGCCCCTCACCAAGAATCGCCACGCGAACGCCCAGAATCTTGGACATCACAATTGGCCAAGCGTCCTCCTTGGGTATACCAGCCCCCGTACCCAATGAGTATGAATCGCCGATTACCGCAACGAGCAACTTTCCGCTACCAAAGAAATCGAACTCGGCAGCGTCCGAGGTAGCTTGCTTACATCGATCGACCTTGGTACTCGGCTTCGTCTCGCGGTCACTAGCAGCGGGAGAGCAAGAGCTGACAATCACAATCAACAACGCCGCGGTCACTACAGCCACGAACCCCCTGGACGAAGACACCTTTCGCATCAAGTCACAGAACACTGTGAATCCGTCACACAACGACACCCATCCGCAACCAGATGAAGATTCCGAAAAACCAGCCGACTCAATTCTCCCAAGCGAGAAACCGCCCTAAACGAGTTCAGATTCCCGAGACTCGCCATAGTACGCGTAGCTATACGCACCTGATGATGATGAAGCATCGTTAAGAACCACCCCGATGGGCGTCGCGTTGGCTTTGCTCAGATTCTCGGTCGCCGCAGTAAGATTTGGTCGCGTGGTCCGCCCCGCACGCGCAACCAGGAGAACACCATCAGCCCACTGGGTGAGAACCACAGCGTCGGTAACCGGCAGGACTGGCGGTGAGTCGATCACCACATAGTCGTATATACTCGCCAACTCACTGAAACACAGGCCAGCACGCTGAGATCCCAGCAGCTCTGCCGGCGTCGGAGGAAGGCTACCGCTCGATAGAGCATCGAGGTCCGACATTCCAGTCTCTTGGACCAAATCGGAGAGCTGTGCAGATCCTGCAAGATACGTTGTGAGGCCAACCTCACCGTTCAAACTCAGTCTCAGTGCGAGCGTCGGACGACGCAAATCTGCATCAACAATCACAACACGATTTCCAGCCTCAGCGAGCGCAGCCGCGAGATTGATTGCGGTCGTGGTCTTCCCCTCGCCCGAACTGGGGCTAGTCACAATGATGACTTTAACCGGCGCATCGACGTTCGAGAAAGACAGGTTCGTTCGAAGGCTACGATATGCCTCCGCCGTCACCGACGAACCGACGGAGAAGTCTAGGGCACCCCGGCCTTCGAGGTCCGTGTCACGAGGTATCACACCGAGCGCTGGCAGTTCAAGGATCTCAAGGTCGTCTGTAGACCGTACCTTCGTATCAAACCGAGCCCTAGCGAGAATCAAAAGAACTCCCAGGAAAGCGCCCAGAAGAAAACCCAGCGCCACGTTTCGGTAGGTCCGCGGACTTACGGGTGACTCGGCAATTGATGCCGGGGTCACTACCGTAAGTTTTGCAAGAGGTACGCCGCCCGCGGCCGGCTCCTCAAGACTAGCTACATAGGCGACAAGAGAATCTGCTACGGCATTCGCCAGCACGTACGCGTGCTCACGATTGGTATCCCTGGCTTCCACGCTCAACAACACAGTGTCAGGGGTGCTGGAAGCAGCAACACGCCCTTGAGCCTCTTCAACCGACATCGGCAGAGATGACGACTCAAGAGCATCCGACAGCACAGAGTCCGATCGAACAAGCATCGCGTACGACGCAACCCGTTGCTGCGACGCAAGCGAGCCCTGCAGCGCAGAAACGGCGTTACCATCCGCTCCCGAGGTTACATACAAGGTCGCGGAAGATTGATAGACCGGGGACTGCATTAGACTAAATCCAAGGGCCAGCAGCGCTAAAACCAACGCACTGACTACAGCAAACCACCAATCCCGCTTTAGAACCGCCACCGATTCTCCGAAAGATCCCGAGCGACGTACAAACGCGTTCTTTGTGCTCATAATGACATTCCTCTCATACGATAGAGCCTAAGCTCCACCCCACACTTAATCGTCGCGGTCAATGCCACATCACCGTGACAAAGCCAACCAAAAACCCGCAGATCAGAGCGCCAATTCCAACTACCCAAACGTCCTTCCATTGTCTCATACTCAGCAGAAGCAGGAGCGCCGAAGAGATCTCGAGGACAATAAACAGGAGCGCCAGCAGAAAGACGTTCAGCTCCCCAGACGCAGAGAGTATAAACGCCAATCCACTTACGCACGCACAGGCCATGATCGTCAGCTTGCTAGACGATGCGGCAAGCGATTTCAACGCCACGCGCTGCACGCACGCGTTTATCGATGCGGCCGCGGCCCAAGCGATGACAAGCGGCATTAGCGGTAAGTACGCGCCACCGTCAGGCCTCCAAGCAAGAGATACAGCAGCTGTTACCGCCTCCGCAAGAAGGCAAAGTCCGACCACGTACCTGATAATTATGAAGGCGCCGGAAGTGTCTGCCCTGTCACGATGCACCAGGCGTGGAAGGACAGCGTTCACGCCGACCGCAACTACGCCGGCAACGAACTTCGCAGAGAACGAGAGCATAGATAGCGCGCTGGCCGGCAGCGCAGAGGCAACAGTCTGCAAAATGACGCCTGTCGAATAGCCTGCGCCGGAGCGGGCCGCAAACCAAGCGCTCTCAGAGGTGAGGTGCTGACGAAGCGAAACTGTATTTCGCCCGCCAAACAGTGACACCCGCTCCGTAAGCACTGCAATCGCCACGAAGCACACGTTTCCTAAAAACATGCACAACGACAGAATTATCGACTTGGCCGACTCACTGCTTAGAAACCAAGGCATTAGGGCGCACGCCAACACCGAGGTTGGAAGCGTCAGTGACGCCAGCAACATTGGGCGTCCAGCTGATGCTGCGCGGAGAGCCATCGCGAATCCGACGGTCGCGAGGGGAGCCGTCAGCAACGAAAAGAATATGATCCAAACGACCGCACCGAAATCGTACTCGCTAGGAACGTAGGCGAGCCGCCACCAGCCAATTCCACCAACAAGCAGCACTGAAGCAGAAGCCGCTAGCCAAGTAAACTGCCTCCCGCCGGCACCAGAACCTCGTGCACGCAACCAGATCGGGAATGCAACACCTTGCAAGATGATCTGACCGGAAACAAGGACCCAAGCCTGCATCAAGAACAACGTGTCGGAATAGTATCCGAATCCTGAACTTAGCCACAAGAAGCCATACTGAGCAAGACCAAGCGCCTGAGATACTGCGGCTACCGCAGGCGCCGCCAAATGCCTCCTCACAGGTGAGATGGAAATCTGGTCTATCCCCATCGGCACATCCAACGGTCAGCAAGCTCACGCCCGTCGTGATCACGGGGTAGCGAATCGAGAATTGATACCGCACGGCACGAACGGTCGAGCGCGCCAACGATTGCGCGCGAATAATCCGAAGCGGACGCATCACTTGGCAGCACGAAATGATCGTGTTCCCGCAACCAATCGGCCAGACCAGTGGAGTCCGAAGTAACAATCTCACAACCCATCGATAGCGCTTCAACGATAGGGAGACCGACCTGTTCCCTCCAATCGGTCGAGGTCCGAGATGGAAGCACAAGCACTGAAGCTTCGGCGAGGGCCGCGTAAATATCGTCACGTGGCGGGTCGATACACACACACGCGGTCGCCGTCTCCTGGCAATAACGAGAGACTTGTTCTGACAAATCGCCCTTACCGATAAAGATCAGCTTAGCATTTGCTGAAACATCTATTTCACGCCACGCATCCATTACGGTGTCGATGCCTTTTCTCAGCTCAAACGCGCCCAGGAAGACCACGACACGCTCCTTCTTTACATTCTGGAGCCGCGGCATATCCAACGCCGGAAATACCTTGTGACGAATCTTCGTCGACAACCCAGGAACATAATCCTTGTACATTCTGAGTGATGATTCGGTACCAAAGGCCACCCTATCTGCAACCCAGAATAGCCACCGACATGCGATCGACCAGAGGGGACGGACTACTGCATTCGGCAAGTGCGTTCGCAGCGAGATAGAGGGGACGGGATCCAGGTTTTCAATGGCATAGAAAACTAGCTGAGGCCGCGCGCCTATCCGTAGAGCACGCGTGAAACAAACCAAGAGCGAGACCGGAAATAATACCGACCATGCCCCGAGTACACCGGGTTCGTTGACCTCGATCACGCGCGGACGCAACCGAAGCACAGCTATCAACGACCCAATTCTGGAGCGCTGAATAACATTGGGGTGGAGGGCGATCTGGAAAGTCGTATGACCGCCGCCTATAAACGACAACTTGATCTAGCTTCGGGATAGCCAGCACCCGCTCGACGTGCGCGGTCCTCGCACGGTCGTACACTCGCAGGACCTCAGTCCTCGGAGCTAGTCGGAGAACACCACGTTCGAATTTGCCTCCGAGGCTACCTTTGCGGACCCGCACTAGACCGTTACCTCGGCATACAGACGCGAGAGCGCCGCTGTTTGCGCCCCACAATCCATGTCTGCCCGTCGCTCCGCCTCGAACACCGAGACCTCTCCCTTGTATGCCTCGTCGAGGAAGTACCGAGCTGCAATACCCCCCAGCTCAAGGGCCGAATCAAACGTCAAGTACCCCAACGAACCGGTCGTTCGGGTCCGCTGCATCATCACCGGTACTCCGTGGACCGACGCCTCAAGCGGCGCGATCGGCGCCCCTTCCCACCTAGCTGTGTGCACATACAAGGACGAACGACGAAGGATCGCACGTACATCCGCATTTGATTGCCATCCGAGTACCAGGACCCCCGCGGTCTCAAGCAGCGCCCGGAGCTCTGGGTCACCGTCGCCAACCCAAATCCAAGAGACATCGCTCGGTCCTCCGGACCGCTTGAAAGCTAGGTAACCTTCGGCGAATATTTCCGGACCCTTCTGGGCGCAGATACGTCCAACGGTCGCGACAGTTCTAGTTTCATCGTCACGCAACAAGCCTGCGACATTCTCGCTCGACGGCATTACATTAGGCAGCAATTCTACTCTGGCGTTTGATGAGATACGGCGCGCTACCGCAACTTCGTACTCACTAACACCAGCCACAACGTGCGGAATGTATCCACAGATCCGCTCGAACCACCGATACAGTAGACGACGAAGCCGAGGTTGGTCCAGCCTTTCGAACGAATAGCAGTGCGGAGTGTAGATGACCTTCCTGCATCTAAGCTTGGGGTGAAGGCGCAAAGCACCAGCAATACTGGAGTGCAGATGAATCACGTCCGCGCGAACATTGTTGACCAACTCTGGAGCGTTCGCGAGAAACTGTGCGACAGAATCTCCAGCTGAAACGAAACTCACGTTGGAGAACTGATCCAGTTCTCCAACGTCGTGCCCAGACCTTGCCCTCGCAATGATTGTATGCTTAGCCCAGGGCGAATTTTGAACATATTGCGCAATTGCAGTCTGGATACCTCCGCCAAAGGCCTCCGTCACATGAACGACATGGATCTTTGCACTAGATAACACCGGCTGCACTTTCCTTACCAATCCCGCCAGCAACAACATTAGACGCTTCAGAGTCAGAAACAACGCTTGGAGAAGCAGCAGTGTTCTTTCCCGGTTCTCGCTGAGGCACCTGCGGTAGCGCAAGAATCACCCACATCACTACGCCGATGTTCCAATCGAGCGGACTAAAGGCCAGCGTCGACCCGACCAGAAACAGCGCGCACGGAAAGCGGCTACGAGATCTGCGGAATACCCCAGATATGAACATCAGCAATAGGACCAGTCCTATTACTCCGGTCTTCGCGAGCGCCGACACCCACTGGTTATCGATGGCAAAGATTCCATTCTGTGCCAAGTAGTAGAACTCGGGACGAGTGCTTAGCTGATCCGGATTACCCCCAAAGACTAGCAAACTAACCGGAGCGTTTAGGAGCGCAAAGAACGCGTCCGCCGAGTCTGCTCGCTGATAATACGACGCTGTGTTATCGACGCCATAAAGGCCCAACGGCTCTAGAATCAAAGACTCAAAGGAGATAGCACTGACGAGTGCTAGTGCTACTGGCACGAAAACTGCTGCGATCTTCGCGGGAATCGCAATGTTTCTCCAACTGATAATCAGGATTGCGACACACGTTAGCGTCACGATTATTAACGCACTCCTCGTACCTGTGAAGACTATTCCCGCGATATAGAGAACAGCGAATATTGACCGCAGCACCCGCGACCGTCCGGATAGCTTTCCAAGCAGTACTACACAGAACGCGAGGAACCAGCCGCAGGCAAGAGGATGAGCAAGTGAGCCAGACCCACGGACAGTCAGCTGTTCAATAAGATTGTGAACCTGCCCCTCCGCGCCCAGCTCCTTACCTAAAATCCCCCACGGCAGGGGAAGAACCTCTAAGGCATTCGCGACTGCCCAAACCGCCTCGATAACCCCGATCCAACAGACTGTCCATAGCAACCGCTCCAAGCGCCGACCGTCCAGTTGAAGCAGGAAGGCAGCGATAGGGAAGACCGTGGCGATCTGGAGAGTTAACGATTGCACGCTCTGCATGGCGCCATAGCTGAGCGCTGAAACTAGCGCGTATATAAAGAAGCCGGCAAGAAAAGCGAGCGGTTTTCCTATCTGGTCCGGCAATCCGAACCGTGCGACAGACACCATCAACAGCGCTGCCAACACACCGGCAAGGGGCGCCTTTACCGATAGCGGAGCACCGAAGTTTGGAATGAGAACAACACCAACGATGCCAACGACTGCACCCACCTCGGCCAAAACATGACGTGGAACAAAGAATGCAAGGACGAGTACCGCATACAACCCAACCGCGGCTGTCCACGTTGTAACCGCTTGGCTTGGGGGAAGATAGCTCGCAATGAGGTAGACGTACGCCACAAACGAACTGAGTGCCAGAAGAACTAGAGGAACCGCGCTCCCTAGACCGTCAGTGAGTGGCGTACGCAATGCGGCTTTGTTCGTCCCACCTAGGCCAGCCATGACTCGACCGCCCGAGCCGCCACACGCTCTTCCCACAGGGTCCAGTTTGCGTCGTACAGCTCCCTACCGACCTTTGCTGCGTAACTCGGATCGGACAGGTATCGAACACACTCATCGATAAACAGATCATCTGAATCACAACCGGTCATATCGAACAATCCAGCGAGCGAGCCCCACCCCGTCGTTGTTGAAACTACGGGTAGTCCTACGCTTATCGCCTCAAGGATCTTCACACGAACGCCACCACCAACCGCAAGCGGCGCAACCATCGCGCGGCTGCTGCTCAACTCGGAAGACAGATCATCAACGAAGCCGGCTTCCTCGACGGACGGGGGGAAATGCCAGGGCCGCCCGTTCGGGTCTGGCTTTCCGATAATCTTCAATCGCGCCCCGGGTACCTGCAACTGGATTCGGGGCCATAGGTACGCCAGTCGCTCAATCGCTTGTCTATTCGGGGGCCATCGTTGGTCACCTACGAAGACCAGCTGCTTCTCGGTACCAGCGACCTTTGCTTTTTCCGCAGGACGCAACGTCAGTGGGAGAAACTGGACGTCCCGGAGGCCGGCCCTCTCATACCTCTGAATCTCGTCCCCGTCGAAGCACGCAATCCGCTTCGCTCGCCTTGCCACACGCAACTCGTCACGTAGAATCAGCGGCGCCATAACTCGTCCGCTAGTCTTCCCGCCGTTTCGGTACACGTCGGACTCGGAGACATGTGTATTTATGTAGAGATTGCGTTGCAGAACGCCTGAAGTCAATGCCGACTCGGCCATATAAGAGTGCTCGGCCACGTAGCTCTGGTCGGGCGATTGCTCAATGCGCCTTGATAAATTCGGTATATCAAATCTCGCATGAACAGGGCTTCGCAACTTTGTAGCCAGTTTGTAAGCGATCGACGTGAGAGAAGGCGGTGGCTTCGGAACCCCGTAAATGCCATTGTGGTTACCGAGCAGTTGAGGATCAACAGTCAAAGCCACCTGACTCACGCTGAAGGATTCAGCAGCCAGCTCCGTCACGAGCTTCGAAACAGTAGTGTCCCCCGTTGTGAACTCATGGGGATTCTTACTCAACAGAAAGCAGACTCTACGCATCTACTACCACCACGGCCTTTCCCGGAATTTGCCGAGGATCAGGACCCGTCTTGCTCTTTATGCCGTGCCAGAAACCTCTTAACGCACCTAAGAACGGATCACTATCTCGCCCGCGAATCGAGGCTCTGGCCGCGCCCCCCATTTTACAGCACAATGCAACCACAGTTCCGAAAAAGCTACTATAAGCCCGAGAGAACAATATCTGATTCCGGGTCTGATAATAGTGCGTGAAGTTTCCAGTCTGCTGGCCAAAGCGCGCAGCGGGCGCTAAGTGAATATCATATCCCGCCAGTCGAACCCTCTGACAAATGTCGTTGTCCTCGTAGTACAAGAAGTACTTTTCGTCAAGCCCGCCGATCTTTTCGAATACGTCCCGTTGAATCAGCATTACTGCGCCATCTACGTAATCGGGTCGTCTTCCGGCTTGCAAATCACCTGCGGAGAGATGCTTCGGGCGCGCACCGGTCAGATAACGTCCGCCGGCAGAATAGACCCTTGTACCCTCTTCGTTGTCCACGAGAAGTGGGCCGATGAGACCGTATCTCGGCGACTCCAAAGCCGCCTCCAATAGGCGCGAGACCGCACCTGGAAATATTTTTACCTCGTGGGTGAGCACCAAAAGAAATTTACTAGGACTTTCGATCGTTTCTGCCGCTCGATTGATTGCACTAGCGTATCCAGGATTATCTAACCGCAAGACATCAATCGGGATATCATGACGCCTCGCAACCCGGCCAGTGTCAAAGTCGCCGCTATTATCGGCCACTACGACACGCGCCGGAGATACTTCAAGTTTATTGATCGATTCCAGGAGGGAATAGATCCTACTATTCTTGTAGTGAACTATGACGATGTCATAATCTGGAAGCGCGCGAGGTGCATCGCTAGGACCTTCTTCGCCTCGCATAAACGACCGTACCCTTCTGCACTGTCTCGAGGAATACAATAAGCTTGTCTATCGGATAAATCGCCAACCCGCGTCACGCCATGCGCTGGCATCGAGGCAGTTCCTGCCGTCGATTACAGTTTTCCTGCGGACTTTCGCCGCGACGTCCGTAGGATCGAGGCGACGAAACTCCTCCCACTCTGTCAAGACCAGCACGATGTCTGCGCCCACACATGCTTCAGCGACGCTGTCTGCATACTCGAGCGTTGGGAACAAAGCCTGCGACGACTGCTTCGCTTTCGGGTCGTAGATGACTACCGATCCGCCTTGCAGTTGCAACTGTCCCGCTACGTTTAGGGCAGGAGAATCTCGAACATCGTCAGACTCGGGTTTGAAAGCGGCGCCAAGAACAGCCACCCTCGTGCCGAGCACTGACCCACCGCACGCCGTGCGAGCTAAATTGACCATGCGATTTCTCCTGCGCATGTTGACGTTGTCAACCTCGCGTAAGAAGGCCAGGGCTTCAGCTGCTCCAAGCTCGCCGGCTCGAGCCATAAATGCGCGGATGTCCTTCGGTAGACATCCGCCGCCAAATCCAAGGCCCGCATTTAGGAAGCGTCTTCCGATCCGATCATCGTACCCAATTGCATCGGCTACTGCCGTGACGTCGGCTCCTGCCACCTCACATACCTCCGCAATGGCGTTAATGAACGAAATCTTTGTCGCTAGAAACGAGTTAGCAGCAACCTTTACCATTTCCGCACTCGGATTATCCATTACCAGAAAAGGTGTGCCACACTCAATAAGTGGTGCGTAGATCTCTCGCACCACTTCCTCGGCGAGGCCATTCGGCTCGACACCTAAAACCAGCCGGTCAGGTCGCAGAGTGTCGTCAATCGCGTGCCCCTCCCGAAGGAACTCGGGATTCCAAGCGATCTCAACTTTAACTTCGTCCTTAGCTGAGTCGTCGATTAGGGTACTCAGACGCGTGGACGTACCTACTGGTACCGTCGATTTCCCAATTATTAGCGCATCTCTTGTCAGCAGCGGCACTAGAGTGCTTACCGCACCATCGACGTAGGAGAGGTCGGCCCCGTACTCGCCCTTTTTCTGTGGCGTCCCGACTGCAATAAAGAACACATCCGCCCATTCAGCAGCATCCTCGTATGAGCCAGATACTCTCAACTTGCCGCTAGTGATGTGCTTCAGAATGAGCTCACGTAGGCCCGGTTCGTAGAACGGTATTTCCCCATCGGCCAGCATGTTACGGCGCCGGTCGTCTAGTTCGATTCCCAAGACTTCGTGCCCGAGCTCCGCCATGCACGCAGCGTGCGTTGCGCCGAGGTAGCCAAGACCGATCACTACCATTTTCATCTAGTACGCACCATCTTTCGCCACTACTGCCTTGACCGTTCGCCATAGGATCAGCGCATCTTGCATGATTGACCAATTTTCAACATACGAAAGGTCGAGGCGCACAGACTCTTCCCACGACAGATCTGATCGTCCCGATACTTGCCACAAACCCGTCATTCCTGGTTTGACCAGCATCCGACGTGCGACCCTTCCGTCATATCGATCCACTTCGTCCGGCAGCGGAGGACGAGGACCAACAAGGCTCATAGTCCCACCCAGAACATTGAACAGCTGTGGCAGCTCGTCGATGCTGAATCTTCGGATGAATGTTCCAACCCGCGTCACCCGCGGATCGTCTCGAATCTTGAACAGAACGCCGGAACCCTCATTTTGTGCTCGGAGTTTGTCTTTCTGCGCGTCTGCATCCTGCACCATAGATCTAAATTTCCACATCGAGAAGGGCGCATTGTTCAGCCCGACTCTATTAGCGCGATAGAAGACAGGGCCAGGCGAATCTAACTTTATGGCTACCGCGACCGCCGCCAGTACAGGCGCTAGGCACGTCAGAATCAGTGCCGCACCAACTCGATCGACCAATGCCTTTCGAAATCGGTTTGCGCCCTCGTAACGAGGTTTGTCAATGTGAAGTAGCGGCAGACCCGCCACTGGTCGCACCATCACACGCGGTCCTGCAACGTCCGTAACGCCAGGAGATACCATCATGTCCACGTCGAGACCTTCTAGGTCCCAGGACAGCGCCTGCATCGCGTCGTGACCAAGTGCCTCTGCGGACGTAACCGCGACAGTTGTTGCTCCCGATTCGAGAACTGAGTTGCTGACGTCGTCGAAGGTCCCGAATACAGAGATGTCGGTGCCCCCGACCGTAACCGAGTCTCGGTAGCCGATACGCGTAGGAAGGCAGATCCCGACCACGCGATACCCGAGATTCGGCTGCCGTAGAAGTCGCTCGATCATCGGGAAGGCTGAGCCTGCGGAGCCAACAACCAGCACATGCTCAAGATTCTTCGACTGCAGTCGTTGCTGGCCGAGTCGCTGCCTCCACAACCATCGCGAGAGAAGTAGAGCTGCGGTACCCACGGGTAATGCGATGGCAACGAACCCTCGCGCGATGTTGAGCCGAAAGAGCAAGTCGACCATCGCCAGGACACCAAAAACCGCCAGGCATCCGGTCACGACTCGGCTGTACTCCTGCGACCCCGAACCGACGATTCTTCGGTCGAGAGTCTGGAAGGCACGAAGTGCCAGAATCCAAGTCAGGCCGAGCAACACGGACACAAGGGCGGCAGGCACCTGCGCAGCTCCGTTCGGCGTCAGCGCGTTATCCGCGCCGAAGCGCGCTAGCTGCGCCACCGTCACCGCGAACGCGACGATAGCCGCGTCGGTCCAAGCCAGTCGAACCACATAACCATGGATCCACGACCGAGACCGGTCACGTCCCCTGCTGACGTAGCGCAGGCTTGGCGTGGTGCGCTCCGAACCTCGCCCCGATCCGTCATAGGCCGGACGATAGGCCACTGCCAACCTCCCACAACACAAAGTGAATGAACTCGAAGGTGGCGATCGGCCCCTACGCCCAACCACCAGAACGTTGACTAACGTTCGACTCCGCAATTGTCTGTACGGATGCTGAGAGACTATTTCAGGATGGTCACAGTTACAACTTGGGAGGTTCTTGTAGTCCGGACGAGCGACATTCGGTGTGCAATTCTGCAGGATCATTCCCGTGGTAAATCGACATTGGCAGTGCGGCCGCCTTCGGCCAGCAGTGCGGCGTAGCCTCTAGGCCACCCAAGCGGCCAGAACATCGCACTTCTCCTGCTGGATTGCGCGTCATGCCAGGGACTTTCGACCCAAGTTACTCTGCGATAGTGTGTTGGTCATCACATTCCCGGTGCTGTGGGCGAGTTGCCTGCCTGGCGCGACAATCCAGCCAGAACATCGTCAGAAATCACGCGAATCGTACGACATTCTGTCGAGATTTGATTTCATTGGATAATGATTGCCCTTCTCAAATCCCATATCGGGCATTCGGGGTATTCGACGTGACATTCTCGTAAACAGTCCCGATAGAGGTTTAACACCCGATCTTCACGGCGCCCGGCTGACCGGGTATCCCGTAAGCACCGCCGTACTTGCTGCGCCGATCGGGGACAATGCAGCGATGCACCCTACCAGTCCGGCGAGGCCATCCCGGTTCCTTACTCGGCGCAACTTCCTGTTGGCGAGTGTCGGAACCGCGACCTCGACGTACTTTGCCGCCTGCTCGTCAGCAGATCATGGATCGCCTTCAAACTCGCTGCCCCAGCACTATTGGGGTTGCTTCCTGCCAGGAAGCGTCCTCTCCAGTGCGGGTTCAGCGAAAGCTATCGATCAACTAGCGCAGCTGGCTGGGACGAAACCCAACATCGTTCATGTGTTTGTGTCGATGAATGATCAGCTCCCGGTTGCAACTCTGGACGTGGTCCAGCGGGTCGCCGCTACTCCCCTCCTCACCTTGGAGCCATGGAATCCGTACGCCGGGCAAACTCAATCCGAGTTTGCTCCGAGAAGAGTCGCCGCCGGTCAGCACGATGCTGCGCTGCATCGGTGGGCCGGTCAGCTTTCCTCGTGGAAGCACCCTGTCTTGTTGAGATTCGCACAGGAGATGAACGGTTCCTGGTACCCGTGGTCCGTAGGTGTAAGCGGCAACTCCGCAGCTGAATACCGGGCCGCTTGGCAGCGGATGTACGCGATCATCAGCAGCGCAGCTTCCAATGTCAGCTTCGTCTGGGCTCCCAACGCAATCACGGAGGGCACTACCGACTTCACCAATTGCTTCCCGGGGCACGAGTTCGTGGACTATCTCGGACTGGACGGCTACAACTGGGGCACGATCCCTGGGCACCAGTGGCAGTCTGCCGACAAGCTCTTCTCACACAGCGTCGCGGCCCTTGACAGGCTTACGCCCAACCTTCCAATCCTCGTGACCGAAGTCGGCTGTGCTGAGGGAAATCAACCAGGACTCAAGGCACAGTGGATCCGAGAGTTCTTCACCGTCATCGAGACAAGCGAGCGAGTCTCGGGGTTCGTCTGGTTCCAGATGGACAAGGAACGCGACTGGAGATTCAACTCGTCATCCGCGAGCACCGCGGCATTCCGCGAGAGTCTCTCTCAATGGACGCACCGCTGACGTAGCTCAGCTCGTGACCCGCTCGGTGGGGAGTATCAGATTAACGGTGTAAGTGGCGTTTTCGATTAGTTGTCCTCGCTGGCCGGCATGCGGTCGGCGAAGGTGATGGCGAATGCGTTGAGTGCTGGTTTCCACCGCATTGTCCATCGTTTCTGTCCGGTGCCGGTCGGGTCGAGCGACCGGGTCACCAGGTACAGGCACTTTAGCGCCGATTGCTCGTTCGGGAAATGCCCACGAGCCCGCACTGCGCGCCGGTAGCGGGCGTTGAGCGCCTCGATCGCATTCGTCGAGCAGATCACGTTGTGGACCTCGATGTCGTAGTCGAGGAACGGTATGAATTCTTGCCATGCGTTGCGCCACAACCGGATAGCTGCCGGGTACCGGTGCCCCACTCGGCGTCGAACGCATCCAGCGCCGCGGCCGCGGCTGCAGCGGTGGGGGCGGTGTAGATCGGTGTGATCGACTTGGCGATAGCATCGCGGTGCTGGCGGCCGGAATAGCGGAATGTGCCTCGGATCAGATGGATGACACACGTCTGCACCACTGTGTCGGGAAAGACCGCCCCGACTGATTGCGGCAGGCCTTTGAGCCCGTCGCAGACGAGGAAGAAGATGTCGGCTACACCCCGGTTCTTCAGCTCGGTAAGCACCGCCAGCCAGTACTTTGCCGACTCACCATCGCCTTCACCTGCCCACATCCCGAGCACGTCACGTTGCCCGGCCAGATCCACCCCGATCGCGGCGTAGATCGGCCGGGGCCCTACCTGCCCATCGCGGATTCTGACATGGATGGCGTCGATGAACACCGCGGCGTAGACGCGTTCGAGCGGACGGGCATGCCAGGTGGCCATCTCTTCGAGCACCCGGTCGGTGATCCGGCTGATCGTGTCTTTGGAAACCGCAGCACCGTAGATGTCGGCGAAATGGGCACTGATTTCACCGGTGGTGAGCCCACGGGCATACAACGACAACACCACCTCATCCACATCAGTCAAGCGGCGTTGGCGCTTCTTCACGATCTGCGGCTCGAAGGTGCCCGCCCGGTCCCGGGGGACATCGATCTCGACCTGCCCACACGCATCAGTCAGCACGTTCTTCGACCGAGACCCGTTGCGCGAGTTGCCACTCCCACGACCACGCTGGTCGTGCTTGTCGTAACCGAGATGCTCAGACATCTCTTCATCGAGCGCCGTCTCGAGCACCGTTTTCGTCATCGCTTTGAGCAACCCATCGCAGACCGGTCAGGCGGACCCCGGCCTCCCGGGCCTGGCGGACCAGCTCGCGGGCTACCTCGAGTTCATCGACGCTGCGGTCCGCAGGCACCTCGACGATCCCGTCATCGTGTTCATCAGATGGCTCCACAGCCACCAGAGTGTCGGTCATGATGCGACCTTCCTGCCCCCGACACACCGAGGGCGGTAAGGCCACTTACACCGTTCTCACGACAGTCCCGCTCGGTGGCGGCGTATTTCTGTTCGACGGCGTCCTTGGCGGGCTGCCACCAGTCGGTGTTGTCGCGGTACCAGTCGATGGTGGCGGCCAGGCCGGCGCGGAAGTCGACGTAGTTGGGGGTCCAGCCGAGTTCGGTGCGTAGGCGGGTGGAGTCGATGGCGTAGCGGCGGTCGTGGCCGGGGCGGTCGGTGACGAAGTCGAACGCATCGGCCGACTGGCCGAGGAGTTCGAGGATGGTTTCGACGACGGTGCGGTTGTCGACTTCGCCGTCGGCGCCGATCAGATAGGTTTCGCCGATCTGACCTTTGTCGATGATGGTCCACACGGCGTCGTTGTGGTCGTCGACGTGGATCCAGTCGCGCACGTTGCGGCCGTCGCCGTAGAGCTTGGGGCGCACCCCGGAGAGCACGTTGGTGATCTGGCGGGGGATGAATTTCTCGATGTGTTGGTACGGGCCGTAGTTGTTGGAGCAGTTGGAGATGGTCGCGGCGACGCCGAAGGAGCGTACCCA
Organism: Gordonia rubripertincta; assembly: GCF_038024875.1. Classification (NCBI taxonomy): domain Bacteria; kingdom Bacillati; phylum Actinomycetota; class Actinomycetes; order Mycobacteriales; family Gordoniaceae; genus Gordonia; species Gordonia rubripertincta. The sequence continues at coordinate 2,428,377 of NZ_CP136136.1, read as the reverse complement.
GGCGCGCACGAGCAGGTCGGAGCCGGCTTTGGTCGAGGAGTAGGGGCTCGACGGGTTGTAGGCGGTGTGCTCGGTGAAGCGGGCGGGGTCGTCGAGGTCGAGGTCGCCGTAGACCTCGTCGGTGCTGATGTGGTGGTAGCGCACCTGGTGGGCGCGCACGGCTTCGAGCAGGGTGTAGGTGCCCACGAGGTTGGTGTGTACGAAGGCCGAGGGGTCGGCCAGGGAGTTGTCGTTGTGGGATTCGGCGGCGAAATGCACCACCAGATCGGCCTCGCCCACCAGCTTGTCGACCAGGGCGGCGTCGGCGATGTCGCCTTCGATGAGTTCGACGCGGTCGGCGACCGGGGCGAGGGTCTCGGGGTTGGCGGCGTAGGTGAGTTTGTCCAGTACCCGGATCGTCACGTCGGGGCGGGTGGTCAGGGTGCGCAGCACGAAGTTGGCGCCGATGAAACCGGCACCACCGGTCACGAGAATTTGCATGAAGAATCCTTCACAAAGATTAACGAATTGCAGTCACACAAATCGAGGACAATGACTGTGCAGAATTTGTCACAGAGTACCGACCCAGTTCTGCAAATGCTCCATTGGGCGTTTAGCCTGCAGTCATGAAGGGCATCATCCTTGCCGGCGGCACCGGATCTCGGCTCCACCCCATCACCCAGGGTGTGAGCAAGCAGCTCGTCCCGGTCTACGACAAGCCGATGATCTACTACCCGCTCTCGACGCTGATGCTCGCCGGCATCCGCGACATCCTCATCATCACCACCCCGCACGACGCGCCGGCCTTCCAGGGGTTGCTCGGCAATGGTGATCAGTTCGGCATCAACCTCACCTACAAGACCCAGCCCTCGCCCGACGGCCTCGCCCAGGCCTTCACCCTCGGTGCCGACCACATCGGCGACGAGTCCGTCGCACTTGTCCTGGGTGACAACATCTTCTACGGCCCCGGCGTTGGTAGCCAGCTTCAGGGATTTGAGAACATCGACGGAGGCGCCATCTTCGCCTACTGGGTTGCGAACCCCGAGGCCTACGGCGTGGTTGAGTTCGATCCTGACGGCAACGCGATCTCCCTCGAAGAGAAGCCGACCCAGCCGAAGAGTAACTGGGCCGTCCCGGGTCTGTACTTCTACGACAACGACGTCGTCGAGATCGCGCGCAACCTTAAACCCAGCGCACGCGGGGAATACGAGATCACCGACATCAACGCTGAGTACCTCGAGCAGGGGAAGTTGTCCGTGCGAGTCTTGCCGCGCGGGACTGCCTGGCTCGACACCGGCACCTTCGACAGCCTCCTCGACGCCGGCAACTTCGTCCGCACCGTCGAACAGCGCCAGGGATTGAAGATCGCGGCGCCAGAGGAAATTGCATGGCGTCAAGGGTTCATTGGCGATGAAGAACTCCGTGCACGAGCTGTGAAGCTGCAGAAGTCGGGGTATGGCGACTATCTGCTCGAAATCCTGTCACGGGGTCGAGCGTTCTGAGCTCCGCGACGCTCACAGTGTCCCCCGGCCCGGGGACACAAGCGAGGCATGGATACTGATCGGATGCCTGGCCACCCCGTCGACCCATCGGTGTTCCACGCGCTGGTGCTACTGAACCTCCTATTCGTGACCGGCGCGTGGTGCCTGGCGCGTCCGACGTACCGCGCCGCCGCGGTTCTGGCATTTCTATCCGTAGCCTGGCTGTTCGGGAACGGACCAATCGAAGGTCGGGTGTTGGTGACGATCACCGTCGACCACGGATTCACCGAATCGGACATTCTCTCGATCATCGGAGTGGGCATCGCCGCAATCACTTTCACGAAGACTCGAGAACGGCGAAGGTACGACGAGTAGTTGGATCGGGTAAGAAGTAGCTTCGGCAGTGCGTCTCCATGCGCGGACGGAGCTGTTTTCCCAGGATACGTCCGCCAAGCTCGACGGATCGACGCCGCAACCACTCCCATCACCGTGCGCCGTGCAGCCGCCGACGTCAGGCACGAGTGCGTGGCATTAACCGACCTCTAACTGGTATTGGAACTGCCAGTCACGGTGCGCCGAAGCGTCGTCCGAAGCTATTCCAGCAAGAAGCCTCGATTTGCTGCGTGCAGTAGCTGTACCGACCTCAATGTGGTCCCGCCATCCTTACCATCCGCAGGGTGCTGGAAGGGTCCGACAGCACTATCACAATCGAGCGACGCCCACGCTCGATGTGCTTCAACCCATTTCCCAGACAGCCGATGTAACGGCCGAGAGTACGACCCTTAGCGCGCCTTCGGAACGTCATCGCCTGTCACGTCTTCTGGCGCCCCTCACCCACCGAAACACCAGCCCTTGCCTCAGCACATGAAACAGCTGCCGCAGACTCAACCACGTGAACCTAGCTGTAACTCTTGGGGAGGTTGTGAACGGCGTGGTGCCGGTCAACAGGTGAGGGCCTCCGGTATCGATGTGGTTACCACACACACGCCGATCACCAAGAGGCCCTCATGACCCACCGTAATGCTTTTCTCACCGAACGTGGTCGTCTGTCCCTGGCTCAGTGCGTCGTCGACCAGGGTTGGCCTCTACGACGGGCCGCCGAACGGTTCAACTGCTCACCGGCCACGGCCAAGAAGTGGGCCGACCGCTACCGGCAGACCGGTGAGGCCGGCATGGCAGATCGGTCCAGCCGCCCTTACCGGTCACCCCATCAGCTCCCGGTGCGCCGGGAACGTCGAATCATCAAGTTGCGGTTCCTGCGTCGCTGGGGCGCTGCACGAATCGCTGCGCACCTGCGGCTAGTGTCCTGAGTCATTAATTCGTGTGCAGTAGTGGGCGATGGAGTCGAGGATCTGGTCAGCGGTCTTGACCCACACGTAGGGGCGGGGGTTGTCGTTCCAGGTCTCGATCCACGCTCTGATGTCGGCATTGAGTGCTCGTACGGTGCGATGGGTGGAGCGTTGGAGTTTCTTGGTGGTCAGTTCGGCGAACCAGCGTTCGACGAGGTTCATCCAGGATGAGCTGGTGGGAGTGAAGTGGACAACAAACCGCGGGTGCGCGGTCAGCCATCGCTTGACCGCGGGTGTCTTGTGGGTGGAGGCATTGTCCATGACCAGGTGGACGTCGAGCTCGTCGGGTACCTCGGCGTCGATCTTGCGGAGGAATCCGATGAATTCCGTTGCGCGATGCCGTGAGTGAAGCGAACCGATGACTTTGCCCGACGCGATGTCCAACGCCGCGTACAGGCTGGAGGTGCCGTTGCGCACGTAGTCGTGGCTGGCCCGTTGCGGGGTGCCCGGGAGCATGGGAAAGATCGGCTGGGTGCGATCGAGCGCTTGGATCTGGGTCTTCTCGTCAACGCAGAGCACCAGGGCACGTTCGGGTGGGTTCATGTAGAGCCCGACGACGTCGCGGACCTTCTCGGTGAACATGGGATCTTTCGACAGCTTCCACGAATCCTGTTTGTGTGGAGCCAATCCGAACGCTCTCCATACACGCGACACGGTTGACTGTGACATGTCGAGATGCTCGGCCATCGCCCGCGTCGACCAGTGTGTCGCATTCGTCGGAGTGGTCTCGAGAGTCGCGGTGATCAAGTTTTTGATCTGCTCGTCGTCGACGGTGCGAGGTCGCCCAGGCCGGGGTTCGTCGAGCAACCCCTCGCAGCGGTGCTCGACGAACCGGCCTCGCCAGCGCCGCACGGTACCTCGGTTGAGGCCGAGTCGTTGTGCCACTTCAGTATTCGAACCGCCATCAGCGGCGGCGAGAACGATTCGTGAGCGCATCGCCAAACCCGAGGCCGTCGTTCGCCGACGCGCCCACCCTTCGAGCTCACGGCGCTCGTCATCAGTCAGAACAATATCCACTGCTCGCGGACCCCGGGTTGCCATTCCCTAGCCTAACAACCGAACGGAAATTAATGACTCAGGACACTAGCAAAATCGACCGTTGAGGCGGTGTTGCGCCGGTATCGGATGCCGCTGTTGCGTCACCTCGACCAGGCCACCGGACTTCCGGTACGCCGGACACCGCCACGACGCTACGAACACGACGCTCCCGGCGACCTGATCCACATCGACATCAAGAAACTCGGCCGCATCCCCGAAGGCGGCGGCCACCGCAAACTCGGGCGCACGATCGGCAACCGGCACAACAAGAAACACCGCCCGGGGTACGCGTATCTGCACCACGCCGTCGATGACCATTCCCGGCTGGCATACTCCGAGATCCTCACCGACGAACGCAAAGAGACCGCCGCGCAGTTCTGGGACCGCGCCAACGCCTTCTTCAGCCAACATGGGATCACTGTGAGACGAGTGATGACCGACAACGGCGCCTGTTACCGCTCAAAGGTTTTCGCAGAATCCCTCGGCGCCGAGATCAAGCACAAGAAGACCCGTCCCTACCGTCCGCAAACCAACGGCAAGGTCGAACGATTCAACCGCACCCTGGCCTCGGAATGGGCCTACGCCGAGTTCTACAGCTCAGAGACCGCCCGCGCAGCCACCTACGACGACTGGCTACACCACTACAATCACCACCGAGCCCACACCGGCATCGGCGGACTCACCCCGATCGAACGCCTACACGTTCACAACCTGCCCGGGTCTTACACCTAGCGCTCACGTTCCTCCAAGGGAAGGACATGCACTCGTTTCTCGGTCAGGTAGCATCCTCCAAAATCAGACGTACGTACGAACACTAGGAGGCCGCGCTGCCCGATCTCTCGCACTGGCACAGGTTTCGCCTCAGCGAAACCACAATCCTGGATACCAAACACTGGATAGTCGCGGTACGTCCTCGACAGATCACCATAGGGAGCTGCGTACTCCTACTCAAGCGTGACGCACCCCGCCTGCCTGACTTGACCGGAAAAGAAATGCGAGACCTTCAAAAGGTCGTGTCCGCTTACGAATCGGTCGCGTCACACGCATTTCAGCCAGCCCACTTCAATTACGTAGCTTCTATGCAGAACGATCCCTCCGTGCACTTCCATGCGATACCGCGCTATAGCACTCCTGTCAGGTTCGGCGGAGTCTACTGGCACGACGATGATTGGCCATTCTTTCTCGATTTCCCGCGCTCCTCCCAGGACACCGCCCCCCACATGCTTAACACTGTAACCACCAAGCTCAGAGAGTCAGCTAAGGCAAAGAGGTACCGAAGATAGTGAACCCGACCAGGGAAGAACTCCGAGAAAGAATTTCGGAAATCATAATGAAGTCGCCGAACATAGTCGCCGCACTACTAGTTGGCTCGCATTCCATCAACTCTCCAGATGACCTCTCCGACCTTGATTTCTTCCTTTTTGTAGACGACATCGACGATTGGAACCGAGATCGGTTAATTGGATTCTTCGGGGAGTGTGGAATCACTCCTCAGACGGTGTACTGGAATGGCCTAACAAAATTTCACACCATCGTAGATCTGGTCGGAGTTGACTTTTCAATTCTCGATAGATCTCGCCAAGACGAGATTCGGCGTTGGCCGACATTATTCTACGCACGTGACGGAATTTTGAAAGATACAGAAGGAACCGTCAGGCTGTACACCGAACAACGGACCGCAGCAGCACAGTCTGGCTTATACAACACACTTGATGGCTTACTCTACCATTCATCGAATGTCTCAATACAGCTGCGCAGGGGCGAGTATCTAAATGCCCGCTGCAGACTCACTGGGGTGGTCGAGTCGCTCCTTTGCCTATTGGAGAAACGAACTCTAGGGAAGCCAAACTTCCGAGAACCATCAAGAAAGTTTGAACTAAGAAACAATTCCAAGGAAGGTCTGGCGTCCCAGGTCGCTTTTTCCGAATCCCCCACGCAAATCATCCAGAATCTACGCGAGACTCTCCGGTGGGTCGAATCTGAACACCACACCCTTATCACCGACGAAGCCCAGTTAGTTATCCAGAATATATATCACAACCTACAGGAAGCGGCAACAAAGTGTGGAAACCCGTCCTCGCGCTCGATCTCGGCGGAGTCCTTCTAAGCGATCCAACCCGCGGAGGCTTCTGGCTCGAGATATCCTCGGGCGATCAACAACTCGCCTTTCGCGCGAAGGACATGTGGACAGAAATCCTGAAGGTTCCGTTCGAAATCGGGGATTTGCCCGAGGATGAGGTTTGGGGTGAACTATCTAATCTGACCAAGAATAGCGCGACGTTCATCCGCAATTCATTCCTATCCGGTTTCCAAGAGATAGAGCACGGCGTCAACGCTCTCCGATATTTCGCCGACAGCGGGGCAAAGACCGTCTTGGCGACAAATCATTACGCCCCTTGGCTCGATATTTGGAGAGCTAAGTTTGAGTGGTTTAGCTTGCTCGACGAAGTCGCATGTTCATCGGAGATGCATTGCCGAAAGCCAGAGGCAGAGTACTTTCGCCTACTTATAGATATGGCCGGCGCGACGGCCGAGTCCATGATCTTCGTTGACGACGATTCAGAGAACGTGCGGGCCGCAGAAGTAGCCAACATCAGAGCTATCTATGCAGATCCTTCCGGTCTGTGGACGCAGACTCTGCACAAGTCCGAGGGGAACATGTAGATGCCGGAAACCTCGCGAGAGATTGTGGACCACGTCAGGAAGGAACTATCGTCATACATAGTAGAAATTCCTGTCGATGAACAGTCTGACCCTAGAGTCCAACAGTCTATGGAATGGCTGATCTCCTCCCAGCTTCCGTCAGGGGGTTTCGGCAATAATAGCCCTGCATATACGGCCATGGCCGTCAAGACGATTCGGCAATGGCGGCCTGCTTGGCGCCAGAGCGACGGATTTGAACGTGCAGCTCTCCATATTGTTTCTTCAGCAAGTGGTGGACGGCTCGAGACGGTATGGGATACCGCCATCGCGGTTAGCGCACTGGAGGGATCGGCGGCCGCACACCCATTCGTCGCTGCTGCAACCAACTATCTCACCCAGATAGGTCCGTCCACGCAACTCAAGCCGCACCACGCAGCACAGCTTGTAATTACGCTCGTATCTGCACAGCCAGGATGCTCAACCATCCCGTCTTGGATCGCGATGTTACGGACCCAACGCGTTCACCCTGCAACGCCCTACGGGCTTGGCCAGGTTTCCGCAGCACTTGCTAATGCGTCTGATGCGAGCGTAGAGCTACGCCGACAATGCGATGAACTATCAGACTGGCTCGGCAGCGTTGAAATAACAAAAGCCAACTTCGTCGAGTATTGTTCCGCGCTCATCGGTCTTTCTGGCAGTTCGCACCCCGCTCACGCGGCTCGAGTTTCGGCCTGTATCGACGACCTCTTCAATGATGGACGCCGACTAGATGGGAGTTGGTACCACGACCCGTGGGAAACGAGTTGGGCACTTGCGGCATTACGACTAGCCTCGGCACGAAAGACCGTCTCAATGCCCGTTCATGATCTCGCCTTGGTTCTTGAAGACACCGAGTCGCTTGCTGACTTGCTTCAGGAGGAGTACGACCAGCAGATCGCCCGACTCGGATCAAAGTACTTTTGGCGCGTCCTCGCATACAGCCAGGCTGTGCTAGTTCTTATCGGATTGGCTATCTACGGAATCTTCTTATCTTCGGACTCCGGATGGTATATCGGGTTTGTATCACTTCTGCTAGTCCCCGGAATCCCTGCTGCAACCCGCCTGTGGCAACTCCACAGTCAGACATCAAGAGTGGACGCTTGATGAAAAGGAAGACGACGCTCAACCGAGGCACGCGTGTATCGAGCGTCTCACTTCAGACGTTCCTGCATCAGGCACAACGAAACGGGCAAATACGGCAGTTCTCTGCCAGACTTACCCCTGAACACTACTCACAATGAACGCAACCGCGTCGCGATCTATGTGCGAATCGGGAAGTCCACTGATTGAATTAATGCGCCCCTCCAGAAGAAGAACCGCGTCGTACACGTAAGACCCAGTTACGAGGGCATCACTTTGACTGTCGGTGATTCCCGATTCGGCAAGCCGCCCACCAGGGCTTTCAAATACACGTTCAATGGTGTGTCCAGTCGACGAGTCACGGGTTCTTTTCACTACCAACGAACCGTCGGACGCATATACGCGATGCATAACTGGAACCGCAATCGCAGCGAACTTAATCCGCCCCTGAGTGTCGCGCTGAATGACCGATATCCCGCAGTCATACAGCCCCGCCAAGACATTCGCGTGTCCGGAAATCGGATTGGACTCCCACGTACGCGCCGACTGACCACTACGACTCATGTGGGTTGATTCGAAATTGACTTGCGCCGTACGAAGAATGTCATCGACCGCATCTCCGGCCTCGGCCAGCCGAGACGCCCTCGACTCCGTCGAGGGCAAAGACAGGATGTCCATACAGTATGAGGACGCCATGTCCAGCGCATCCACGACCGAGGAGTACTCCCAGCGTACGACCGTTGGTCCGATCACAAGTCACCGCATTCAAGTAGCCGATTTGTTTGACAAAGCACCTTAGCACAACACCGTTCTCTACGGCCGCCGCACAGCGTCCCGTACGTGGCCTCGCTGTTGTGAACATGTGTTGCGCCTCGAAAGTTGTCGCTGCAGAGGCGTAACGTACGTAGGTGGCAACGGCGGTGGCAACAAGAGGAACTATCGCGCGTTGTAGTCGAACCTCTGCTTATCCAGCTGCGCGCGTAGCGCCGGCTCGAGGACCCGCGCGGCGGTGGCGGTCAGATGCGAGTCGTCGCGGTAGAAGAGGATCTTGTTGTGGGCGGCGAAACACGAGTTGCCCTTGCACAGCAGGTCGTTGACGCTGACCGTTGTCACGTCCTGGTATTCGTCACGTGACACGACGTCGGTGATCGGCTCGATGCGCGGGTAGTCGTCGAAGCTGAACTCGCACTGGGTCCAGTCGTCCATCGATCCGGAGATGCAGTCGGCCACCTGGAAACCTGGGTAGGGCGTGTCGGCGATGTAGACGAGCTTGGCGCCGGTGTTCCGCAGCTGGATCATCGTGTGCGTCCACGCGGCCTCGGCGACCACCCGATCCGGCACATACGTCGACAGCGACGAGACAAAGATGATCCGCGGGCCCACCTCGGCGATGCGCTTGAGCGTCTCCTCGCGCCACTCCTGGCAGTCCGCCTTCACGTACGGGTCAGGGATGCGTGGCTGCGGCCGCAGGTGCTGGGCCGGACAGGCGGCCTTGGTGAACTGGTGGATGCGCCAGCCGTGGTCGGCGCCGAGGTTGCGGATCGCCTCCGCCCACTGGTCGGCGTGACTGTCGCCGAAGAGCACCACCGGGATGCCGTCGGTCGGACCGAAAACGCAGTCGGTGCGGGGCGCGGTGTCCCCCACCGGGATCAGGCACTCGAACGGTTCGGGCCGGTCGTCGAACGCCTGGAACGGGTTGGGCGTCACCGGGCCGGACTGCTCACCGCTGTCGGTCCCGAAGACCGACTGATACGTGAGCGCCGCGTTCGCGACGGTGTCGCGGCTGGCCACCTGCACGGTGATCACGCCGGCGGTCATCGTGACCGCCAGGGCGGCGACCACGCCGGTCAGGCCCAGCGAGATCGACGCCGAGTCATTGCGTTTGAGTTCGCGGTTGCGCAGTAGCGGTTCCTCGAACAGCAGCGTCGAGATGGTTGCGAGCACCAGCGATCCCGCCGACACGGCCAGCAGTACCGGCCAGCTCGACGACCCGACGACCGCCTCGTACAGCACGATCGCCGGCCAATGCCACAGGTACCAGGCATACGAGACCCGCCCGAGGAACTTCAGCGGCGGCGTCGCCAGCAGCCGTCCGACGAACACCGACCCCGTCCCCACCGCACAACCGGAGGCGATGACCAGCGCGGCACCCGCGGTCGGGAGCAACGCCGCGGTACCCGGATACGGGGTGTGGGCGTTCACGATGAACGCCGCGACCACGATCCCGACCAGACCGGCCCAACCGAGCACGAGGACAACGGGACTGATCGCCCGCTTTTCACCGAGTCGTGCGAGAGCCGGCATCCCGATCGCCACCAGGCCGCCGACGCCGAACTGCCAGGCGCGGGTGTAGGTGGCCATGTAGGCGGTCGCGGGGTCGGTGGGCGTCAGCACGATCGCCCACACCAGCGACGCCACGCTCACCAGCAGCACCGCGATCCCGACCGACCAGCGAACCGACAGACATTCCCGCAGCCGCGTCCGGGTCGCGAGCGCACCCGCACCGATCACCAGGAACGACCAGATGAAGTACAGCTGGGCCTCGATGGCGAGCGACCAGAAATGCGTCGCCAGACTGCCGTCGATCGCACCGGCCAGATAGTCGGCGTTCTGCTCGATGAAATGCCAGTTCGCCATCTGTGCTGCCGCGGCCAGCAGATCGAAGGCCTGCTTGAACACCTTCAGCAGCGGCATGAAGATTGCGGCGCCGATGATCGACACCACGATGACCAGCGCGGCCGGCGGGATGATGCGGCGGGCGCGTCGGGCGAAGAAGCCGCGCAACGAGATTCGTTGGTGGCGCTCGTACTCGCGGACCAGCAGCCCGGTGATCAGGAATCCGGAGATCACGAAGAAGACGTCGACGCCGACAAAACCGCCGGTCAGGTACGGGACGTGCGAATGGAACAGGACCACGAGCAGCACCGCGATGCCCCGCAGGCCGGCGATGTCGTCGAAGAAGGTCTTGGGCGCCACGCGCGCCTCCGGAGAGTCCTGCGTCGACGAAACGGTGAGTGCGCGCATCGGTTTCGTCGGGGCCTCGTACGGCATCAGCTGCGCCGGCCGATCACTTCGTGTCCCACGGGAGCATGAGGTCGAACCAACCGAGTGCCACGGCCGCGATGAACAGGATCACCAGCGTGTATCCGATGACCTCCCACACCGAGATGCGGTTCCAGTTGGTGGGGGTCGGCCGTTTGGGAGTGGCTGCGGGGCGGGCGTCGTCGGGTGCGGGACCGAACGGCGTCATGAGGCGATCTCCTTCGGGTCGATCTTCCTCAACTGCACCGTCTCGGCGTCGGCGTCGTCATACTTCGCGTCGCCGTTCGCGTCGATGTCCTCGGGGTCGACCTCGGCGCTGCGGTTACGACGCCGCGGCATCAGGATCTTCACGAACTCGACGAACAGCGGCAACGCCAGATACGTGTAGGCCAGCACCAGCCCGACCATCATCCAGAACTGGGCAAGGCCGTACACCATCACGTCCCGCACGATGAACACCCAGAACGCCAGCAACGACGCCCCGAGCACGGTCGCGCCGAGCCAGGCGATGGAGCGGGCCAGCGAATTCGACTTGCCGATCACGCCCGTGGGCACCCAGCCGATCTCGCGGCCGATGACCTTGTGCCAGATCGCCACCGCATGCGCGTAGCTGTACGCCATCTGGATGCGCAACACCTCGAACCGCCAGCGGGTACGCGACACCAGCGGGAACAGCACCACGTACACCCACAGACCCAGCAGGAACGGGACCAGCTGCACGGGCCGGACGTCCTCGGGATAGAAGGCGGCCATGATGACGCCCGGCAGGAAGAGCAGGAAGACGTTCAACGCGGTGGTGATGTAGTACAGGACGCCCGCCCAGCGGGCGATGCGTTGGCGGAGGCTTTGGGCCTGCCCCTTCGTGACGGCACTCCGCAAGCTCCGTGCCTCCTCAGGGAGCGAGGGAATACCTGGTTGCCGCATCTCTGGGATCGAGCGAATGCGCGTCAACGTCCCCTGACACCAGCGGTACTGCTGATTCAGGAAGCCGGCGAGGTCCGACGGGCACAGGCCGCGCGACAGCACCACCGGCACATAGCGGATCGTGTACCCGGCCTGCTGCACATGGCGGCCGGTGTGGAGGTCCTCGCTGTGCTCGATCTCGGCGAAACCGCCCACCCGGTCGAGCGCACCGCGCCGGTAGATCGCCGAAGTGCCGACGCAGTTGGCGGCGCCGATCCGATCCCGCGACGGCAACACCCAACGGTAGAAGAACTCCTGCGTAGCGCCGGCGGTCCGCTGAATCCAGCCCATCGACTCGGTGGTCGCGAAGCATTGCGGACTCTGCACAATAGCGACCTGCGGGTCGTCCAAATAGGGGACCAAATGACCGAGGAAATCGGCGCGCGGACAGAAATCGGCGTCGAAGATGACAATCAATTCGCCCCGACTGATCCGGCAGGCGTTTCGGAGATTGCCCGCCTTGCGGAGGTGTCCCCGGTCCGGACGAACGACGTAGTCGAACCCGAAAGACGCTGACAGATCGTGAACTTCCTCGCGCGCAGCGTCGTCGAGCACGTAGACCGACAACCGCCCCGGCCAGCTCATCGCGACGACGTGCTCGTAGGTGTTTCGCAGGATTTCCAGGCTTTCGCCACACGTGGGGAGAAAAATGTCGACGCTCGGGTAGCGGCCGTCGTGCGGATTCCAGGATGTGACGCGTTGCTGATGCGACGCCCAGGTGACCCGTCGTTTGTTCATACCGGTGAACAAAGAAAATGTGTTGCCGATCACATTCAAGACGAGAATGAACAGTACCGGCGTCAGCCAGACGTGGGTCGTGGCAAATGCGACAAGTGAGACAGCGACCAGCACGAATGCGGCGATCAGAACCAGCTGAATCCAGCGCATCTGCGGTCCGAGATACTCGTAGACTTCGTCGTCGTCCGGTGCGGTGACGAACAGAGGGTTATATTGCGGCGCAGGCGGTTCGGCGTGGCGTCGAGCAGTCGGCCGGCGGGCTGGGTCGGCGTCGGTGAGCACCGGGCCGTCAGCGGACGACGCACCTGTTCCCCGGGTCCCGACGGTCAGCTCCACACCCCCAGAATCATTCAAGCAATACGTCGACGCAAACCGCAGGAATCGACGGGTTACCGTTTCCGGGTGAATTTAAGGTGGGGTCGAGCGCGGAACGTCGGCATATCCATTGCCGTCGTGTCCGTTTTCGGTGTCGGGATCTCGGCGTGTTCGTCGTCGTCGGGGGACGATTGGACGGCCGGCACATCGAGCTCGGCGGCGTCGTCGACGTCGGTTGTGCTGAGCGCGGAAGCCGTCGAGCAGCGCGGGCAAATCGTCCAGGCAGACGACATTCCCGGTTCCTGGACATTGCCGGACGGCACCGTCGGAAAAAGGCTGGTCTATCGGTCCACCTCGGGGGTCGACGGGACAGCGACGAATGTGAGTGGCGCGGTCTTCGTTCCGGGTTCCACTCCCCCGGCCGGCGGCTGGCCGCTGATCGCTTATGCGCACGGAACCACCGGCATCACGCCCGACTGCGCGCCGTCGGACCAAGCGGACATGTTCGGCGACCTGACCGCGGTCCGGGACTTCCTCGACACGGGATATGCCGTGGTCACCACCGATTACCAGGGACTCGGCACCCGCACCGGACGCCAGCCGCCGCACCCGTATCTCGAACCGCGCACCGCCGCCTACAACGTCATCGACGCCGCTCGGGCGGCTCAGTCCGCCGGCCTCGGCATCAGCCCTCGCTGGCTGGCCGCGGGACGGTCGCAGGGTGGTGCGGCGACCTGGTCGACTGCCGAGGAGTTCGCCGGTTACGGCGGCGGCAGCGGCGAACTGCTGGGCGTCGTGGCCGTCGCACCGCTGCTCGATCCCCGGTACTTCGCGACGCGCGCGCAGGAGAACACACTCACCCGCGCACAACAGCATCTGTATCCCCTGGTGGTGCACGGGGTCTCGCAGGCCGATCCGGCGGTGAAGCCCGGCGATCACCTCTCCAACCTCCACACCTCCGCGGCACCGACGTGTGCGGACGACCGGACCGCGGTGTCGTTGCTGTCGGTGCCGGCGCACACCTCCCTGGGCGCCGTGACGCCCGAAGCCGCCCGAATCCTGCACGCGCGCCTCGCGGCCTACACCCTGCCCCGGACCGCGACCAAGGTGCCGATCCTCGCGGTGTACTCGGCCGCCGATGACGTCATTCCCGTCGATGTGATGGAAGACACACTTCGACGCGCATGTGACGCCGGGGATCGGGTACTGAGTGACCGTCACGAACAACAGGGGCATATCGTCGACCCTGGCCCCGCTATGGCGGCCTGGGTCCGCGACCGAGTTGCCGGATTGCCCGCACCGAGTAATTGTTGAAACAAACGAACCCGACGCCTCGCGCGTGGTCGGTAATAGGCCGCTATGGTGACTAAGTCGCCAGACGAGAAACGTGGGTTGGGAGACTGGGTTTATGTTCAATGCCGTAAAGCGCATTGTGGGTTCTGCACCGATCTGGGCATGGATCGTCATGGTTGTGTGCGCAGTGGTGCTCGTTGTCGGTCTCATCGTGTCGAGCAATCGAACCGCTCCGACGACCGACTCGGCGGCGGCAATGACCCCCACCAACTCGACCCCGCTCGAGCAGCCCGCCACCCTCGCCTTCATCGAGGACGCCAAAGCGCATGCTGCTGAGCCCAGAACGATTGTGCTGCTCGGCGATTCGACCGGAGCCGCCCGCGACGGCTGGGCACCCAAGGTCGGCAGCGCGATCAGCCAGACCCTGCAGCGGCCGATGGCGACCAAATTCTGGAACACCACGACCAATGACTACGGCGCAATGGTCGGGCTCGGCGACGGCCCGAACGGACCGATCGGATTCTGGAATGCCAGCGCTTCCGGAAAAGATGCGAATTACGCACTCGAGAATCTCGGCAAGATGATTCCTGCAGATGTCACGCCGGATTTAATCATGCTTAATTTCGGACATACGCAGGATGCCGAAACCCCGCTCGCCGAACAGCTGCAGCCGCTCATCGCACAGCTCCGCAAGCAATACCCGAACGCCGACCTCGTCGCGATCAAGCAGAGCCCGGCACAGGGTAAGAACACCGGTGAGCGGACCGCCGGCTTCGCGTCGGCCATGGACGCCGAGGGCATCCAGGTCATCGACGTCTACTCCGCCTTCCCCACCGACGACGCCGCGCTCGCTCCGCTGCTGAAGGACACTGTCAACCCGAGCGCCGCCGGGCAGCAGATCTGGACGACGACCGTTCTCAAGGCTTTTGAGGTTCAGGCGTAGGTTCGAACCTTCATCGCGCGATCGCGTCCGCCTCGCCCGCGAGGCGGTAGCTCCGGTGGCCGGAGGGGATCGGCGTCGACCGCCAACGGCCCGGACCCGCATCCGCGCTGGGGGCCGGCCCGCAAGTTTTGTCGGAGCCCCGGGGTACAACTGCGGGCACAGTCATTGATGACGGAACAGCGGCCGACGACGGGTTCTGCTGGCCGCGGGACGCGTGCGCGGTAGGAATCCTGGCGATCGATCCGGTCAACAGGTTCTGTCAGACCCCCGAGGTACAACTGAAGACACACGAAAATCCATGACAGAGCAGCAGTCAACGACGGTCCCACTCAACCGCACTACACCTCAGAAGAGGAATGGTTGCCGTCATGATCGACACCGACACGACTCCACTCGACTCGATCCTCGACCTACTGGTCGAGATCACTCCGCCCACCGACGACCCCACCGGTGTCAAGACGTACTCACTGCTGCGCCGATGGATACAGGTGCGCAACCTCGCCGATCACCGCATCGCGTCTTGCACAGCACGAACCGATGCTCTCGGCGTCGCAGCAAAGGCCGGCTCCACCTCCAAGAGTCTGTTGATCGAGATGGGGCTCCCACCCGCATCAGCCACCCGCACCACCCGCATCGCCGACGCCCTCGGCACCCTGAGCAAGGTCGAGGCCTGCGCAGCTGACGGCCGCCTCGCGGGTGAAGTCGTCGACGCCATCGTCCGCGGGCTGTCCACGATCGAGAAGCGCTCCCCCACAGCACTTTCCGACGAAGACCGGGCCATCTACCAAACCGAGCTCCTCACCCAAGCGCTGTCCGGTGCCACACCGGCCGAGATCCAGAAACACGCCCAAACGATCAGCAACACCATCGCTGACTTCGAGGACGGCGTCCCCGCCTGCGACGACCGATCCCTGGACACACTGTCTCACGCAGTGACCGACGACGCCCGGATCGAGATCCGCGCCAACGTCACCCAGACCGTGGGCGAGAAGTTCATCGCCATGATCGACGAACGCTCCATACCTCGCCCCGAACCCGACGGCGCCGAGGATAGGCGCTCCGCCGAACAACGACGCGCCGACGCCCTCGAAATACTCCTCGATCAAGCCGCAGTCGGAGCCGCCATGGACACCATCGGCACACCCCAGAACTCAGTTGCTGCTGACCATCCCCGCCGACGGCACCGATCCCGCACACCTCCCCTGGACCGGACCGGTCACCCAGGCGGCCGCGAAACAACTGTCTTGCGACGGGACGCTCACCGAGATCATCATCGACGGCGAGACCGTGCCCCTGGCCATGGGCCGCGAACAACGATTGTTCCCACCGCATCTGCGTAAATCGATCATCATCCGGGACCAATGCTGCATCAAATGCGGTGCGCCACCCTCACATACCCAGTGCCACCACATCCAGCACTGGTCCGACGACGGTGAGACCGAACTCGACAACGGATGCCTACTCTGCCAACGCTGCCACACCCCAAGTCCACCACCACGGCTGGGGCGTGATCATGGGATTCGATCGGCATCCCTGGCTCGTGCCGCCTGCCGACGTCGACCCACTCCGAAGACCACTGCCCGCCTACAACCGCCGCACCATGCGCCTCGACGACGCCGCCTGACACAGACTCACGCGCAGCACCTTCCGCACCCGGCATAGCCGGGACCGCATCCGTACCTTGACAACTCCACAGTGAAACGCCGGCTGGGGTTCCGCGGCTTCGAGGATTCAGCCGCCGTCGATCCGGTAGATACGGAACTGCGGGGTCCCGCTGGGACTCGTGACGGTCATCTCGAGCGTGGCGATCCCCGCCCCGTCGTCCCACAGCGTCGGATAGCGGACGTTGATCGCGTCGAGCCGGCCCAGACCGGTGGGCCGGGGCGACAGGATGTACTGCACACCCCGTGCCGCAGGTTGATTGAGCTTCGCAAAGAAGTCGAAGTCACTGCGGATGACGAACTGCTCCGGGCGATCAGAGAAGAGCCAGATCCGGGAGATCCCGAAGGTGTCGACCAGAACCGACCCCTCGGGCAGGTTCTGGTCGTCGAACCAGCCGGCGACATTCCGTGACACCTCGCCGAACCAGTAGAACCAGAATCCCGACGGCGGATAGCGGTCCGGCCAGAAGGCCGAGCGCAGCCCGTATTCCTCCTTCCCCAGCGACGGGTTGAGCATCGACGTGGCGGTGACCGGGATCGACGTGACGAGGACGGCGGTCATGAGGAGCGACAACCCTTCGATACGCGGTCTCCGCAAGCTCCGACCGCTACTCAGGGTGCGGGAGAGACGCAACTCCGCTGCGCCGCCTCGGTTTCCGGACACCACCAGGACGGCGACCACCACCAGCGGTGTCGCCGCCATGTAGAAGCGGAACCAGCCGAAGGTCGAGCCGAGGATCACGGCCGACATCTGGAACAGCAGGACCGAACCGAACACCACGCCGACCACCGCGGCGTCGAGGCGGCGCGACCGGAGCGCGACCCACCCCACGATCGCCAGAACCGCGGGTAGGAGTGGCTGCATACCGAGCAGGTTGCCGGCGATCACCTGCGCGAGCGGTCCCGCGCCGACGTCCTCGACGGAGATGATGCCGGCCGCGGCGACCTGAGAAGCGTTGCCGTACTGCGACGAGAACTGGGCGAACGCGCTCCCGTCGAGGAGCCAACCGCACACCGCCCACAGGACGAACGCGAACGCCACCGGCAATGCGACGATCGTGGCGTCGTGCACCCCGAACGGCACACCCGCTCGCCATGCGGCCCGGCCCGCCCGGCTCCGACTGCGGTTGCGCAGGGTCGACACCACGAACACCCCGAGTGTCACCGCCGCCGCGACCGGCAGTGCTTCGTACCGGGTCAGGTAGGCCAATCCCAATGCCACACCGGCGATCACCAGGTCGATGATCGCGAAGCGGTTGATCCAGAGCAGGATTCGACGACACGTCCACAACAGGAAGAACAGGAACGGCGCCTCACTCATCCCGATGCCGGCGTAGAGCACGACCATCGGGTTCAACGCGAAGGCGGCGACAGCCGACCAGCGCAGCACCGCACCGCATCGGTAATCGATCGCTATCCGCCGAACCTGCCAACCCGCACCGGCCATGAAGAACGCGCTCATCACCGCACCCGCGAAACCGACACCCCGCAATTCCGGCCACCGGTTCAACGGCCAGTGCGCGCTGAGCTCCACGAGGGGGATCTCGACGAGACTCGGCAACGGATTCCACACGAACCCGATGGCCCCCAGGTGCGGGTCACGACTCCAGATCGTGAACGCCGCATTGCCCACCCGACTGCTGGCGTCGGGATTGATGTAGCCCACCACCAGATACAGGTAGACGCCGACCGCCAGGTATCCGGCGAGAAGCACGACGAACAGCACTGTTCCCCAACGCTGTTGCGGCGTGAATCGCGCACGGGGCCGGACTGGCCTGTCGACCGTGCGGTCCGGGACCGCCGGGGCGCGTTCCGCGGTCGCGATCGTCATGGGGTGCGGTCGTCGTCACGATCGCCAGGGGCCGTGACTCGACGCCGGTACACGGTCGCGCCCGCGGCGACGAGAACGGCGACCGCGACCACCGCGATGCTGACACCCAGCCAGGTCAGCCAACCGGTCCCGACCTGTTCGACCTCGGTGCGCGGACCGTCGGCTCTGATCGACATCAGGTCGGTCTGCCCCGCGCGACCCGCGACGAGCACATCCCCACGGAGATTGGCGAGCTCACCTTCCTGCTCGTCGAGGAACGCGAAGATGGAGTCGACCAGATCCCACGAGCCCGATGTGCTGACCAGCACAACGCTTCTCGAGTTCTGGGCGAACGCCTGAATTGTGCCCAGCCCGTCGGGGATGTTGATCCGCACCTGCGCGGGGAGGTCGACGAGGGTCGCCGATTCCTCGGTGTTGATCGGCGGGTCGAGGGCCTCGGCGTTCGCCGCATCCGCGACCACGAGGGCACCGGTACGACTGAAGACCGCCTGCTCGATCGGCACCAGAACCGGCGACAGCGCCACCGCCGACGACCGCTGCACCGAGGCGATGAGTTGTGCCGCGGCGTCGAGCTGTCCCGGGTCGGTGCCGTCGAGCGCGACCTGGACCGTCGGTTGCCAGCCCAGCGGGATCGACGAGAAGCCGCCCAGTCGAACCGGAGTCGTGTCGCTCGACGCGGTCGACGACGGATCGATCTGGAACGTCATCGGGACGCTCCGCGGATTGCACGCCCCGGGTGCCGGTTCGTAGGAGATCCGGAACTCGAGCGGTTCGTTGGCCGCCACCTGCGCGGCGGGGATGCTGAACCGGGTGTCGAGTGTGCCCGACGCGTCGAGGACGATCGTCTGCAGCACCTCACCGCCGCTGACCGCCAGTACGCTGGCGCGCTCGTTCTGCACCACCGGCGTGTAGCGGGCGAGCAGGTGCACGTTGACCCGGCCGGGCCTCCCCAGGGACAGCGCGGTCGGATCGAAACCCGGTACCAGCGTGGCAGTTCCGAGGACGTCAGCCGTGAGCCGGTCGGAGAACTGGCCGAACGTCACCGTGTCCGAACCCTGGATGTTGCGGTCCGCACCGGACTCCACCGCCGCACTCGACGTCTGCGTCAGGCCGGTGAGACCGGCACGGAACAGCGCGACCTGATCCGGCAGCGAGGACCGATCGCCGCTGACGACAAGTGTCGCGTCCGGCCCGCCCGCACCGTCGAGCCGGATGCTTCCGGGACCGCTCTGCTCACGCACCACAACCACGCGAGTGAGCGGGTCCGTCGCACGCGGCAGCGGCCCGTCCGGGGTGTCGACGACGTCGATCGAGACCCGTTGCGGCCGGTAATGATCGGCGATCGCGGCGACCAGCCCCAGCGTGGTCTGTGCTGCCGCGGGACTCGGATTCCGTGGCGTGTAGACGGTCACACCGCTGATCACCGATCCGAAGACGTCGGCGATGGTGCCGGGCACCTGCGCGGCCCCGGTGAAGGACACCGCAAGGTTCGTGAGGGCAACGTCGGGGTCGGGGCCGCAGACGGCGTCGGCGTCGTTGGTGCGCAGGGTCAACCGGAGGTCGGCGCGCCCCATGGCGACCGGGACCTGCGTCAACGGTACGGAGAACGGCGTACTGAGCTGCTGCGGACCGAACTGCGGGACGTCGATGGTGCCGATGACCGTTCCGTCGCCCCGCGCCACCTGCACGAACGAGTTGCTCACGTTGGTCGCCGAGGCGACCACACCGGTCAGCCGCGTCGGGGCCATGCCCTCGGGCACCGGGACACTGACGCTCACCGGGGCATCCGTCGCGTCGATCTGCACCGACGTCCCCAGACCGAGCTGGCGCCACCCCAACGTCGTCGACGCGTCCGGCACCGCAGCCGCCGGAGCGGCGACGGCCCCGCAGGCGACCACGAGCGCCATCGCACCCCACAAGCGGAGCAGGCGAGCACTTCTACGGCTGGACATTTCCGGCCCCTTTCGACGGGCGCGAGACTCCCGGCATGGCGGACAGGCCGTGCACGGTCTTCTCCCAGTAGGACGGCTTGTAGACGAGCTGCGCCATGCTCTTGACCGCGGCCATCGACTGCAGAAACCAGTAGCCGGGCACGAGCAGAGCGGCACCGAGCAGATGCGGCTTGCCCCGCGTACGGGCGGAGACCACGCCGAGCAGAACGGTCGCGAGATTCCCCACCGTGAACATGAAGAGGCACAGGTAGAACACCGGCCCCGGGAACAGTCCGCACATGAAATCGGGTTTGCCCGCGAACCACACCAGCAGCAACGCCCAGAACGCGAGGTTGAGGGTGTTGGCGATCGGCATCCCCGCCGTCAGGTTCGCGATCCGCAGCGTCGGCACCACCCCGAGCTCACGGACCATCGCAGTGGGATGCCGGGTATGCACCAGGAAGGTCTGGAGATAGCCCTTATACCACCGCGATCGCTGACGGACCCAGTTCACCACGTCGGCGTTCGCTTCCTCCTCGGTCAGCGAGTCCAAGACCACCGTGCGATATCCGAAGCGCGCGAGGCGGATCCCGAGGTCGGCGTCTTCGGTGACGTTGAAGGCGTCCCAGCCACCCACCTCGCGCAGCACCTCGGTGCGGATGTGATTGGACGTACCGCCCAGGGGGATCACACATTTCGACGCACTCAGCGCCGGCAGCATGTACGAGAACCACTGGTCGTACTCGATGGCGAACCACCGGGTGAGCAGGTTGTCCCGTTCGTTGAAGTAGCCGAGGCGGGCCTGGACGGAGGCCACGTCGGGCGCCTCGGCCGCGAACACCGCCGCGGCGCGTCGGAGCTGAAGCGGATCGGGGATGTCCTCGGCGTCGTAGATGGTGACGAGCTCGCTGCGCTCCGACGGCAGGCTCATCGCGTGATTGCAGGCCTTGGGTTTGGTGCGGGGCTCGCTCGGCGGCACGAGGACCGGGGTGATGCCGGCGAGATCGGCGTCCGCGATGGCGTCGAGGGTCGCGTGATCGTCGCTCTCCAGGACCAGCAGGATGTCGAGTTTGTCTGCCGGATAATCGATCTGACCGACACCGACGACGAGATTGGTCACGATTTCCGGTTCGCCGTACACGGGGAGCAGAACCGTGTACACCGGCAGCTCGGCGTCGGGGATGGCGCGGGCCTCCTCGTCGGACACCCTGATGACGCCGCGTCCGGACATTCCCCGGGTGACGAGGACGAACTTGTCGAGACTGGAGATCACGAAGTAGACGGCACAGATACTGAGGGTCGCCGACAAGGCTGTGCGCCAGTCGATCACGAAGCCCACGGCGACCATTCCGGCCACGATCAGCAGACCCACCCGCTGGACCCGGCTCAGCGGCCGGCGCGCCGACATGTCATCGGGCAGCGTCGTCGTGGCGCCACCCGGGTCGAGGTCGGTCACCGCGGGGTGCTCTCACTGGACCGGACGATCTGCCAGGCGAGGCCGGTCAACGCGGTATCGACGGCGTCGACGGCGGAACCCTGATCGGCTGGGCGACGATCACCACCGCGGATGAGCCACTCGATGGGTTCGACGACGGTCGTCGAATAGCTCGGCGGTTGCGGTTCGACCACGTCGGCGGCCCGCGGGTCCTGGTTCGCCAGGAGGTAGACCGCTTGGCTACGCGGCCCGTGCGGGGTCTGGACTTCCCAGGCCCAGAACCGGGCGGTCCAGAGCGAGTCGTCCGCGGTCCGGACCGCGTCCACCGTGTTGGCGATGGAACCGATTCGGGTGTGCACGGCGTCGGCGGACGCCGGCTGCGAACTGATGTCGGCGGGCGGGACGGTCTGATACCAGATCCCCCGACGGTAATTGGCGAAGCGACCCCGCTCGGCGGTCGTGTAGACATCGACATACGCCGTCGTCAGCCCGCCGTCGGACACACCGGTCCGCAGCGGCAGCGTGATGCGGTAGCGACGAACATCGCCGCCGCTGCCCATGACCCGCGGACCCCAGTCGAAGATCTGCGGGTCGGCGACGATCAGGCCGTCGCCCCGGAGTTCGGCCACCCAATCGGCCGTCGCGGTCACGGCGTTGGGTGCGAGGAGCGTCGGGGGATGCGGTGCCAGCACAAGGATTCCCAGGGCGGCAACCCAGGTGACGGCGTGCGTCGCGATCGAATGCTTCGGCAGCGCCACAGTGGACGGCGTCGCATGCCCGCAGCGAAGACGAACGACCATCGCGGCCACCGTCACCACTCCCGCCGGCACGGTGTAGGCCAGGGCAGGACGGTCGGCGAACCAGAACACCATGGCCACCCCAGCACCCGCCGACGCCAGAGCGGCGCCCACCGCGAACCGCCACCCGACACTGCGCAACGACAGATAGATCGCGATCGCCGCGAGAGCGACGGTCAGGGCGCCGATCACCGTCGTCGTCCCGCCCAGTACCTGGCCCGCCAGCAGGAAGTTCGGTGGGAAGCAGACGAGGACGAACAGCCATACGCGGTAGTCGCTCACCACTCGCCGGATGCCGAAGATCACGATCGACGACGCGAAAGCCCAGATCAGCATCGGGATCGCGTCCGCCCGCCAGAATGCGGCAACAGCCGGAACCCGCGGGATGACGAGCATCGCCACCAGCGCCAGACCACCACCGACGACGACCACCAGGATGCGATCGAATTCGGAATCGTTGATCTGTCGTCCGGAACCGGAGTCCAGACCGAACGCGATCAACAGGCTCCAGACCGGAACCAGCAGAAGGTATGCGGTGGGCGATCCCTCCATCGATGCGTCGACCGTCATCAGCAGGGTCGGGGCGAACGCCAGCATCGCCGCGCCGAGAGTGGCGAGGTAGCGGAATGCGAGGCGCGTCTCGCGGGGGGTCGTCAGCCACGCCCGGAGGCGACGCGCCTCGCTCTGGCGGGTTCTTCGGTGCCGGGCCCTGGACTGCGGAGTGCCGGCGTCCGCTGCGGAGATTGGCAGCGTATATGCCTCTCTCGCAAAATGATTGGATGATTCGACGTTGTGAACGCCGGCGTCGAACAGCGATACGTCAGGCACGACGATGTGCCGTGATTCGGTCACAATCCCTCCCCAGGACCAAAGCACACGGGCACCCCTCTGGGCCCTGCGCTTCTCTCCGCGAAACCGCGTCAACCCCGTAGGGCCTCCCCTGACGCGCGAATTGCGAAGCTTCGCAAGCCTAACGCCAGATTTGTGCCATTGCACGACCGCTTGCGCCGATTGGTCCGAACGGGTGAATGCGGAGTCCAGATACCGACGGCCGTTGTCGCGCTTGGCGGACGACACGACGAGAGCGACGGATCACCCCGCGGGTGCGGCCGGCCGGACGGGAACTACCGGGTGCCGTAGGCCGCCCACTGGGCACAGGATTGCGCCCAGATGCGCGAACCTGTTGCGTATGGGATTTCCGTTCACCGATGGTGCGACGATCCTTCACGCGCGCGAAAGAAGCTGGCATGCGGTTTCTTTGACCTGACCAGAGGCTGTGGAGAAATCTGGCAGTCGAACAATTGTTCGAGTACATTGGAGTCATGGCGGAGCTCACCACACTTCTCGACCACCTCATCGAGATCACCCCACCGACCGGGGACCCCACCTGCCGTGCGATATGCGCACAAGTGGAGACCTGGCGGTTGATCCGCAACATCGTCGATCACCAGATCGCCTCTCACGCAGCCGCACTCGACGATCTGCGGGTCGCAGAGGAGGCGGGTTCGACCACCAAGAAGCTACTGATCGAGATGGGGTTCGCACCCGCGGTGTCGACGCGCACCACGCGCATCGCCGGCAGTCTCGGAGTGCTGGGCAAGGTCGAGGCCTGCGCCGCCGACGGCCGGGTCTCCGGCGAGATCGTCGACGCGATCGTGCGTGGCATGTCCGTCATCGAGAAACGATCACCCACAGCAATTTCCGACGACGACCGGGCGGTCTACGGGTCCGATCTGCTCGCCCAAGCCCTCTCCGGTGCCACACCTGCCGAGGTGCCCGAACCCGACGGCTCCCCCGACCGACGCTCAACAGCCCAGATCCGCGCCGACGCCCTCGAGGTACTGCTCGATCAAGCCGCAATGGGTGCGGCGATCGACACCATCGGCACGCCGCGAACCCAGACGGTGCTGACCATCCCCACCGACGGCAGTGATCCCCCGCATCCCCGCCCTGGACCGGACCTATCATGCAGGCCACCGCCTAGCGGTTGTCGTGTGACGGAACCCTGATCGAGATCATCATCGACGGCGAGACCGTGCCGCTGCAGATGGGACGTGAACGACGACTGTTCTCGCCACACCTGCGCAGAGCGATCATCATCCGCGACGAGTTCTGCATCAAACGCGGTGCCCCACCATCACATACACAGGTCCACCACATCCAGCACTGGTCCGACGACGGTGACACCGAACTCGACAACGGCTGCCTGCTCTGCCAGCGCTGTCACACCCAGGTCCACCACCACGGCTGGGACATCATGATCGGCTTCGACCGCCACCCCTGGCTCATCCCACCGGCCGACATCGACCCCCAACGCCGCCCGCTACCCGCCTACAACCGCCGCACCATGCGACTCGACGACGCCGCCTGACCCCACAGACTCACGCGTAGCACCTTCCGCACCCGGCGATCAGCCGGGACCGCGTTCGATCTTTGACAAGTCCACAGTGTGAAAGTGGGTCGCCCGCACGGCGCTCACGGATTCGGTTCCCGCTCACCGCTTTTGCGTGAGCGGGAACGGAATCGGTGAGCGAGAGCTCGCAACGGTCACCGCTGGCCGAGTCACCCTGCCGGCGGCACCTTCACTGCTGCCCGCGAGCTCACCACGTCGAGGGCCTCGGTGAACGGCGGGATGAAAAAGCGGGCGCCGAGGACGCAGCAGGCGTGCCCGCCGTCGACCTCGAAACGCTGCGATCCGGGGATTCCGTCGAGCAGCAGTTGCTGGCGTTCGGGTTCGACGACCCGGTCGCGGGTCGACACGACCACTGCGGTGGGCACGTCGATCTCGGAGAGCCAGCTGCGGGAGTCGAACTGTCCCAGACCGTTGCCGAACTCGCCGAGATGCGACAGCGGCGTCGAGAAGAACTGGCGCAGCGCCCAGACAGACGTGTGGGACGTCGTCTTGTTGAGGCTCTTCTCGGAGACACGCGGGAGCATTCGGTACAGCGGCGTCAGGATGCGGCCGGTCCGTTCCGACGACCGCCGGTGTCTGGGATCGCTGGTGCTGAAGAACGGGCCCGTCGAGCAGAGCACCAGCCCCGACACCCGCTCGGGGTGTCGACGCCACACCAGCTGCGCGATGCCGCCGCCCATCGAGAAGCCGGCGGCGACGAACCGGTCGATGCCGAGGACGTCGGCGACGGCGACCACGTCGTCGGCGCAGTCCCGGAGGTCGAAGGTCTCGGACTCGATGCCGCGGCCGTGCCAGCGGGCGTCGAGGGTGATCACCCGATACCGGTCGTTGATCGCCGGGATCGTCGGATACCAGCACAACAGGCCGGTGGTCAGCACCGAGTGCAGCAGAAACACCGCCGGTGCGTCGCGGGGTCCCGAATCGGTGACGAAGGCGCGTCCACGACCGGGCAGGTCGAGCATCTGACCTTCGGGAATGTCTGTGGCCGGGTGGGGCGAGAAGACGTGGCGAACCGCTCGGGCGGCGCCATTGAGAAACTCGGGGATCACGCAATCAACGCTACGTGAGATGCTGGTCACATGATCGACATCGCCCGACCGAAAATCGAGGGGTCAATCGCCGTGGCCGACGGTGATCGTCGCATCGGGTTCGCCGAGTACGGATCAGCTACCGGCCGGGCCATCATCTGGCTCCACGGGACGCCCGGAGCACGTCGGCAGATCCCCGTCGAAGCCCGCGGATATGCCGCTGAGCGGGGTGTTCGCCTGATCGGGCTGGACCGGCCGGGCGTCGGGTCGTCGACGCCGCACCGGTACGAGAACATCGCCGCATTCGCCCCCGACCTCGAGACCGTGCTCGAAGCACTGGGCATCGGCGAGTTCGCCATCATCGGCCTCTCCGGCGGCGGGCCGTACACGCTTGGTGTGGCGCACGCGATGCCCGACCGCGTCGTCGCCGCAGGCATCCTCGGCGGCGTCGCCCCCACCGTCGGACCCGATCGCATCCCCGGTGGCGCGATGCGACTCGGATCGTTCCTGGCTCCCGCCGTGAACGCGGCGGGCTCACAGATCGGGCAGGTCCTGAGCATCGGACTGCGATTCGCCCGACCCATCGCCGAGCCGGCCATCACCGTCTACGGCCACTTCTCCCCCGAAGCCGACCGGGAACTGTTGGCACGACCCGAGTTCCGGGCCATGTTCCTCGATGACCTGCTCCACGGCGGACGTCGCGCGATGGAGGCACCGTTCGCCGACGTCGTCGTCTTCGCCAAGGACTGGGGCTTCCGCGTCCCCGACGTCCAGGTGCCCGTGCGCTGGTGGCACGGCGACCACGATCACATCATCCCGTACGCCCACGGCGAGCACATGGTGTCGCTGCTGCCCGACGCCAAACTGTTCGAGATGCCCGGCGAGAGCCACCTCAGCACGCTGCACATGGCCACCGACATCATGGACGAGCTGCTGGCGATCTGGGATCAGTCGCGGGGTTGAAGTAGGCGGTCAGGGCGCGGTCGCCGACAGTCCAGCGGCCAGACCCAGCACGACGGCCATCAGCGCCAGCTCGACGGCGGCGTTGCGGATGGACGCGGTCTCGGTTTGACGATGGCGTTCGACGGCCGGCACCCAGCGTCGCCGATGCCAGGCGGCGACACCCACCAGCGCGGCCAGCATCCCGACCTTCGCCAGCAGAATCCGGCCGTAGCCGGTGGTGACCAGCGCTGACAGGCCGTCGATCTCGGTCAGTGCGGCGACCACGCCGGTCACCGCGATCACGCCGACCGCCCAGGGCGCCCGCCGGGAGAACACCGGCAGACTCCGAGCCCACCCGGACCTGCCCCGCACGGAGAGGACGATCGCGGCGAGCAGGCCACACCACCAGGCGGCAGCCAGCGCATGGGCGCCGACGAGGAACGGGCCGAGCGCGTTGTTGCCGGCGTGACCGGCGATCGCGGTGGCGAGCACACCGATCGACGCGAGCGCCCCGACCACCAGGACGGGGATCTCGACGGCGGTCAGCAGGTCGAGTACCGCCCACGCCACGATGAGCAAGCCCGTGACCAGCGCGACCATCTCGGAGGCGCCCGAGGTCAGGACGTCACCGAAGTCGCCGGCACTGACCTCGAGCACGTCCTGGCCCGACCGGTCGGCGGTGCGCAACCAGGCACTGATCAGCGTCGCCACCACCCAGACCCCGGCGAGTGCACCGATCCATCTCGACGACGGGTCGGCGTCGACGGTCGGCAACAGGGCGAGGCCGAGCGCCACCACGGAGGCGCCGAGCGCGAGGGTCGCGGGCAGTGCCACCGGATCCGGTCCGTCGGGGCGGGCGAGCAACCAGCTCACCAGCAGTCCGGCGAACAGGACCGGGACACCGGCCACGACCCTCACGCGTCAGCTCCGTGTCTTGGGGCGGGTCAGCCAGAACACGACCCCGAGACCCACGACCAGGACAACGACGGCCCCGACGATGAAGTACCACACCGGGATTCCGTCGTCGGACTGATCAGCGGAGGCGTCGGCGAGCGGGCCCGGCTCGCCGTTGCCGGCGACCGTGAGCTCGAAGCTGCGCTGCCCGCTGACCACGTGCCCGTCGGCGGAGGTGACCCGGTAGTTGATCGTGTACTTGCCGGTCGGTCCGAGCTCCCGCATGCCGACGCTCACCGTGCTGCCGTCGACCTTCGGGTCACCGGATTGCCAGAAGTGATCGTCGGGTCCGACGACGTTGAGCACCGCGTACGCGGACTGGATGCCCTCGTTGAACGTCAGCGTGACGGTCTGGGGACCTGCGGGCAGGCTCGCGCCGTCGTCGGGATCGGAGGACACCAGGCGCGAATGCGCTGACGCCGCGGGCGCCGACCAGGTCCCGACCAGCCCGAGACATGCCAGCGCCGCCAGGACCAACAGCAGCGAACGCTTACGCATTGCCGCGACCGTTGCGTCGGACCACCATCAGAGCCGCGACGCCGAAGACGGTGCCCAACGCACCGACGACCAGTCCGATGCCGCCGAGCCAGCGGGCCGCGGAGTCGGCCTGGGAGGTCTCCGCCGCCTGGGACTGCGGAGCATCGGCGCCGGTCGCCGGGGCCGCGGCGTGGTGTCCGCCGTGTCCGTCGCCGCCCGCGGCGAGGGTGATGGTCGGCGCGGGCTTCTCGGGTTCGGTGCCGTCGGCCGGGGTCGGCTGGTTCCAATCGGCCTCCTCGCCGTCGGCGTAGGTCTGCAGCGCCGGAAGGGCGACGGTCTCCTGCTCCGGGAACGGGCCGCCGGAGAAGCTGAACTGACCGAACTGACCGACCGGGATCCCGGGCGACCCGGGATCTGCAGTCCAGGTGATCTCGGTGACCAGGTCGTCCTTCTTGGTGACGACCGTCTTCCAACCGCTCATCACCTCCGGTCGCGCCGACTTCAGACCGGGCAGGGTCACGCGCAGCGCCGTCGTCGGAGCCGACTCGGACTCGTTGGGGACGACCAGCGTGACGACGCCGTAGCCGCCCTGGGGTGACGGTCGGCGCGTTGGCGGTCACGTGCGCCGACGCCACGCCCACCCCGGTGAGCGAGGAGACGCCGACGACCGCGGCAGCGGAGACGGGCAGGATGAGGCGACGGGCGATCGTGGCCCGCTTCGAGAGGTTCTTCATCTGGGTTCTTTCTCAAGTGTTCGGATCGTCTGTGCGTGGCGCGCGCACGACAGCACCGAACCGTCGTGGGTTCGGTGGAGTGGCGCGGCGTCAGAATCCGAGCGGAGGTCCGCGAACACCGGTGCCGCCGACGGCGGGACCGGGGACAACAGCGGGTCGAGTCCAGAAAACCAGGGGCGTACCGGGCACCCGCGGAGCGGCAGGCGGTGTCAGCGACGCGATGACCGACCCGATGACGGCCAGCAGCTGCGCACCGACGACGATCAGTACCGCGCTGAGCGGGATCGCGACGAGGTGCGTCAGCAACATCGGCAGCGCCGGAGCGTCGTGGGTGACGTGCGCGGCATCGGCGGCGAGCGACCAGTGGCTCGCGACCTGCGCCGCGGTCAGAACGCCGGCGGCCGATGCAGCAGCCGGGACCAGGCGCCGGCCCCGGGTCGCCAACTGCAGGACCATCGCCGCGACCACCCCAATCGCGACTGTGAGCACCACGCCGCCCGAGCTGAGCGTCTGCCCGCCGGCGGCACCGTGCGCGGCGATCGCGACGGTGGGCACCACACCGGCCGCGGCGACGCGCGTGAACGCGTCGGGCGTGCGGACGGTGCGTGACATGGCCCCATCCTAAGGAGTGGGTCCGGGTCGAACGGACTCGCCCAACCCGGCCAACTCCCGCCGGACGCGGTGAAACAATCGAGGACATGTCGCATTCACCGGCTCCTGTCGAGGTTCGCCCAGTGAAGTCCAGCCCGGTCGAGGTTCGCGAACTGTCCTCCCCCGACGAGCTCGAAGAACTGATGCGGGTCTTCGACGACGTCTGGCGGCCGGACCCGACGAGACGTCCGGTGGGCATCGACATGCTGCGGGCGCTGTCGCACTCGGGCAACTATGTCTCCGGCGCCTTCATCGGTGATCACCTGGCCGGTGGGAGCGTGGCGTTCCTGTCGGCGCCGGCCGGTGAGGCCCTGCACAGCCACATCACCGGGGTCTCGCGACGCGGCCGCGGCCACCATGTCGGATACCTGCTGAAGATGCACCAGCGGAAGTGGGCGTTGGAACGTGGACTGACGACGATCACGTGGACCTTCGATCCGCTGGTCGCGCGGAACGCGTACTTCAACATCACCAAGCTGGGCGCCGAGCCGGTCCACTACTACGAGGACTTCTACGGCGAGCTCGGCGACGAGCTGGGCGGCGGCGCCGACTCCGATCGGGTGCTGATGTCGTGGGCGCTGCACGACGAACTGCCCGGGAGCGTGGACGGCGTCGGGAGTGTGGAGGCGCTGATTGCCGACGGTGCGGTGCCGGTGATCGACGATTCCGACCGGTCGCGTCCGATCGCCCACCACGAGCGGATCGAGCCCGACGCGACGGTGGTGGTGGCGTTGCCGCGGGACGTCGAGGCGATGCGGGTGAGTCATCCGCTCGATGCGGCCCGGTGGCGGATCGTGTTGCGGGATGCGATGTCGCCGTTGCTACTCGACGGTGATGCCCGACGGTCGGTGCGCTTCCTGCGATCGGGTCACTACGTGTTCGGTCCGGCGGGGTCGGGGGTGCGGTGAGCGTCGAACCGGCCCCCGGCGAACCGACACCCGACGACTGGGCGCGATACCCGCACACGCTCGCCGATGTTCTGCCGGCAGCCTCTGTCGCCCTGGGGTGTTTCTCCCGACTCGGGTCTCGTCGTGCCGCCGGGTGATTCGGTGGTGGTATTGCTGATCGACGGGCTCGGTGCGACATTGCTCGAGGAGTACGCCGAGTCCGCGCCGACCCTGCGCGAGCTGACCGCGACCACCCTGCGTGCGGGATTCCCGGCGACGACGGCGACCAGCATCCTGAGTCTGACTGTCGGTGCGCCCTGCGGCGTGCACGGGATCATCGGTTACAGCTTTCGGCCCGACGACGACTGCCGGACGCGCGGTTCGCGCCGGGTGTTGAACTCGCTGCGCTGGAGTCTCGACGACGCGCAGGGACCGTCGGCACTGGTCACCTATCCCCCGTCGCTGGTGCGCACGCATCCCGGGAGTCTGGAAGCGCTTGCGGACGAAGGCGTTCGGGTGACGTACGTGATGCCCGGCGAGTTCCGCGGGACCGGTCTGACCCTGGCGGCGTTCCGCGCGCCCGGCCAGTACGTTCCGGCGGTGACGCCCGACGGGGTGCGCGAGGGCGTACTGGCGGCGGTGCGGGGACACAGTCGACATCGCCGATTCGTCTACGCCTACTACAGCGAGCTCGACACCGCGGGACACATCCACGGCCCGGGGTCGGCGGCGTGGCTGGAGAAACTCCGGCTCGTCGACCGGTTGGTGGCCGAGCTCGCCGCGGAGTTGCCCTCCGGCACAACACTGCTCGTCACCGGTGACCACGGCATGATCACCGCCGACCGCGCCGTCGACATCGACACCGCGCCCGGCCTTCTCGACGGCGTCGAGGCAGTCGCCGGTGAGGCGAGGGCACGGCATGTGTACGCGTCGTCCGGTGCTGCGGAGGATGTGCTGAAGGCATGGTCGGGGTATCTGGGCGACGCCGCGCACGTCGTGTCACGAGAGCAGACCCTCGACGAGGGGTGGTTCGGCCCCGAGGTGGCCGATGCGGTGGCGAACCGGATCGGGGACGTCGTCGCGGTGGCACGGGAGTCGGTGACGCTGACGCGGTCGAAGAACGAGACGATGGAGTCGATGATGATCGGCCACCACGGCGCCTGGACGGCCGCCGAACAGCTTGTGCCACTGCTGGTGGCGCAGGGTTAGCCAGTCAGTTCTCCTCGTCGGTCACCAGGTCGAGGCGCACGCCGAGGAGACGGACCGGGCGATCGATCTCGAACTTGGTGAGCAGGTCGGCGACCACCGCTTCGAGCTGATCGAAGTCGAGACTCGGCGCAGGGAGTTTCCGGGACTTGGTGCGCGTGTAGAAGGTCGTGGTCCGGACGGTCACCGCGACGCGGAACGGTAGGCGTTCCTCGGCGACCACCTGGTCGAGCAGCTCACGCAGCAGTTCGGCAGCCGCGGTGCGCATCTCGGACTGTTCCGCGATGTCGGTGGCGAAGGTCCGCGACTTGGAGTGCGACCGGGCGAGCCACGGTTCGGAGGTGATCGTCGAATCACCACCGCCGCGGCACAGCACGTACAACCAATTTCCCTGGTGCGGACCGAAGGTTGCGATCAGGTCGTCTCGGGGTGTCGCGATGAGGTCGTTGACGGTCGCGACACCGTTGGCGGCGAGCTTGGCCGACGTCTTCGGCCCGACGCTCCACAGGTCGCGAGTCGGCCTCTCCCCCATCAGGTCCAGCCAGTTGCGGTCGTCGAGCAGGAACACGCGCGGCGCGCCGACGGCGTCGTCGGGTGTGGCGCCGGGCGGCCGCTTGGCGAAACCCGTGGCCATCTTGGCCCGCTGCTTGTTGTCGCTGATGCCGACGCAGCTGGTCAGGCCGCACCGGTCGAGGATGTCGTGCCGGACCCGTTCGGCGAAGTCGACGATGGCGGCATCGTCGAACGGCTCGACCTCGGCGCCCCGCACACTGACGCCGAGGTACGCCTCGTCCCAGCCCCACACCTCGACGGGGTGACCGGTTCCGCGCAGCACGTCCATGACGTCGGCCGACGCGGCGTCGTACGCCCCCATGTCCAGGGGGAGGTACACCGCGTCGGGCAGCTTCTTGTAGGCCGCACGCAGCGGCATCCCCGCCCGCACGCCGACGTCCCGCGCCTCATAGGACGCGCAGGTCACGACCTTGCGGGCCTCGGTCGGATCGCCGTTGCCGCCGACGATGACCGGGACACCGACGAGCTCCGGACTGCGCAGTCGCTCGACCGAGACCTGGAACTGGTCGAGGTCGACGTGCAACAGCCACCGGTAGCGTTGCGAAACCGACGTGGTCACCCCGCCAGGGTAACCACGGACCGACTGTCAGACGCCGCAGTCAGCCGGCGATGCGGACGTCGATCTCCCTGAGGCCCACGCTCTGACACGACGTGCGCAACGAATGCGGGTTGTACCGCAGCACCGACAAGCCGCGCTGGGTCTCGGTCGACCAGCCGGCAAACGACGCACTGGCCTCCGAGATGTACCCGGTCAGCTCCGCGATCGACGCCTCGTCGAAGGCAGCCACCGCGTGGACGAGCACCTTCTCGAGCAGCGCACGGTCGCGGTGCAGCGGCGGTGGCACGAGATTGAGTGAGGGAGAGGCGGTTCCGCAGTTCGTCGGATCGGTCAGCGCATGCACCGCGACGAGCAGGAAGGCCAGCGAGACGATCGCCCGCGAGGCCGGATCCCCGAGGCGAGCCGGGTGCGACTGGATGACGTGGCACACCTGCACCGGCCGCGGCGGCGTGACGCCGACGGCCTCGGCCCGGCTGGGCTCGAGAAGCCCCAGCGCAGCCAGCGCCTCCTGATGTGCGGACGAAATGGTCTCTGCGGCAAGAGCATCCGCATGCATCCGCCGCAACCGGGAGACGATCGCCTGATGGCGTCCCGCCGCGTCGTCGATCTCCCGGACCAGGTGTTCGGTCAGGCCGAAAGTCGACGAATAATGGGTCAGCGCCTGATATCCGGACAACAC
The DNA here is from genome assembly GCF_038024875.1 of Gordonia rubripertincta. Classification (NCBI taxonomy): domain Bacteria; kingdom Bacillati; phylum Actinomycetota; class Actinomycetes; order Mycobacteriales; family Gordoniaceae; genus Gordonia; species Gordonia rubripertincta. Next base: position 2,394,716 of record NZ_CP136136.1, on the reverse strand, counting down.
GATGTGCTGCTCGATGGCGATGGCCTCGGCGATTGCCGACGGTTCGAGAAATTTTCTGGTGCTTCGCTTAGATGCGCGCGCCGAAAGAGTACTGGTCAACTGAGCCCTCCACACACGTAGACCACAAACGCTCCGGTGTGGAATCTGCCCACCCCGGTGTTGACCCCCTACGCTCCGAGCACCCCCTTCGATGCCGTTAACGAAGCGCACGATCACCATAGCCCGAACTACGGAAAAGTATGAGTCGAACGACTGATGACGAAGAAAGGGGTCGCGGACAATCCGCGACGGAAGACCCTTCCCTTTGCGCGCCCGACGGGTTTCACTCAAATCAGAGGGCTTCGACGGAGGGACTCTTCATGCTGCGCTTCCTCTCCCGTGAGTTGCACAGCTGGCGCCTCATGCACGCCTCGTCGAACCGGCTCGTCAGACCGATGGACCGGCTCGAATCGCTCGTGCTCGTGGCGCTGCTCGTGTCGGCGCTGGCGGGCCTGCTCGTCTCCCTGACCATCGGCGGCAACACCTACGCGGCACACAAGGCGGTCGCGGAGGTCCAGGGACCGCGCCACTCGGTGAGTGCCACCGTCATCGGGACACCTCGGCAGGACGACGATCCGACGGTCGTCGCGTGGCGACGGCCCGACGGCGCCCGCCTGACCGCCGAGGTGGACGCCGAGCGGCACGACCGAATCGGCCGGGTCCGCATCATCTGGCTCGACGACGAGCAACATGTGGCAGACCCGCCGGTCACCCACACCGATGCCGTCGTCGAGGGTGTCATGGCCGGGCTCGGCGTCGTGATGCTGACCGCGATGGGCTGGTGGGGCCTGGTCCTGCTGGTCCGGGCGGCCGCCGACCGGCATCGGATGCGGCGGTGGGAGGCCGAGTGGCGCGAGTTCGACATCGACAGCCACCGGTGAGATTCCCCGGACCGTCCTGCTCAGCTGTCCTCGGCGTCCTCGAGGTCCCGTGTCGACAACCAGGCCTGCGAGTCGTCGATGCCGACATGCGGCGGCAGCGGAGGTAGACGGGTCCCGAACACCTCGTGCGTGAGTTTGCTCAGGGCCCGGCATTCCTCCGCCCAGGACATCCGGCCGGCCGGGGTGGTCTCGTAGGTCCGACGCCCCGGATACCCCGCCGGCGCCTCACAGACGCCGACGAGCCCCCGCCCGACGAGTTCGTCGAGCACCGACCGGAGCTCACCCGGCCGGACGCGATAACCGCGGCGCTGGAGTTCGTCGAGTATCAGATGGTCTGACGCGTCTCCGTTCAGGCCGATACCCAGGATGTGGACACGAATGGCGGCGCGCTCAACAGCTCTCATCTGCCATCCTCCCTTCGCTCAGGAGACCGCCGCGCGGGGCAGACGAAATCGGGCACGTCGGCCTGCTCACGCGCCGGTGAGGTACACGATCCTCCTCACGAGCCGCCGACAACAGGGTCGCAATGCCTCCAACTGCGCCGAACGACCCGTCGAGGTCTACCGCCCCGGTCTGTCGAGAACGGCCTCGACGAGCAGTCGCTGTTCGGCCCGGGCGACGTGCACCCGAGTGGTGGCGATGGCGTCGGGATTCACCGACACGGAAGTGATCCCCATCCGCACGAGGCGTTCGGCGAAATCCGGGTTGGTCGACGGCGCCTGCCCGCACAGCGACGAGGTGATGCCGCAGCGGCGGGCAGTGGAGATGATCGTCGCGATCGCGTCGAGGACGGCCGGGACGCTGCCGTCGAACAGTTCGGCGCAGGATTCGGAATCGCGGTCGACGCCGAGGATCAGCTGGGTGAGGTCGTTGCTGCCGATCGACACCCCGTCGATGCCGGCCTTGACGTATTCGGGGAGCCAGTACATCACCGACGGCACCTCGGCCATCACCCAGCGATGCAGGCCGCGCTGGCGGCCGAGCGGACTCTCGTCGATGAGTTCCAGGCAGCGTTCGAGCTCCCAGCGGGTCCGGACGAAGGGCAGCATCACGTGCAGGTTGGGGTGCGTCTCCCGGGCCCGCGCAAGCGCCGTGAGTTCGAGCCGGAAAACCTCGGGTTCCGAGACGTAGCGATAGCAGCCGCGGAAGCCGATCATCGGGTTGCGTTCCTCTGGTTCGAACTCCGCTCCGCCCTCGAGTCCGCGGAACTCGTTGGTGCGCAGGTCGGTTGTCCGGTACACCACCGGCCGGGTGCCGAACGGTCCCGCGATGCGTCCCAGCGCGTCCGCCATGGCCGAGACGGCCGCCTCGGTCTCGCCGGCGGCGATGACCGCGCGCGGGTGACGCCCCGCCAGCGCCTCGGTGAGCATGAACTCGGCGCGGAGCAGACCCACGCCGTCGATGTCGGTCGCGCCGACCTCGGCGGCATGCTCGGGCGACCCGAGGTTGACGTACACCTTGGTCGCCGTCACCACGGCAGGTTGCCCCTGGGACGGGGATGATGCCGGGGCCTCGGAGACCGTCGCCCGCTGCGGGGCGACGCGACCGGACCTGACCTCACCGGACCCACCGTCGACGGTCACCACCGATCCGGCCGTGAGAACCTTGGTGCCCGTTCGGGTTCCGACGATGCACGGGACGCCGACCTCGCGGGCGACGATCGCCGCGTGACAGGTGATGCCACCGCGGTCGGTGACCACGGCCGAGGCGCGGCGGATGGTCGGCAGCCAGTCGGGGTCGGTCATCGGCGCGACGAGCACCTCGCCGTCGACGAGTTCGTGCCCGTCGCGCGGCGAATGCAGGACGCGGACCTCACCGCTCGCGATGCCCGGGGCGGCGGCGAGACCGCGCACCAGGACCTGCTTGGGCGATTCGTCCTGGGCCTCCACCCCGGTGGTGATCGGCCGGGACTGGACGATCCAGATCCGGTGCTGCGGGTCGATGGCCCACTCCATGTCCTGCGGGCGCGCATAGTGCCGTTCGGCCCGCAGTGCCATCCGCGCGATCGTCTGGACGGTCGTGGTGTCGATGACCGGCGTGGTCCTCCCCGGCGCCACCGGCTCACGGCGGTCGTGGCCGTCGCTGCCCCGCACGATCCGGAACTCCTGGTTGCCCATGCTGGTCTCGAGAACCGAACAGTCCGTCCTCGCCACCAGGAAGGTGTCGGGGGTGACCGCACCGGACACCACCGCCTCGCCGAGCCCTTCGACGGCCTCGACGACGAGATGGTCGCGGTCGCCGGTCACGGGGTCGGCGGTGAAGACGATCCCGGCGACCTCCGACGCCACCATCTTCTGCACCACCACCGCCATGAGCGGATCCGACGACAACCCCTTCTCGGCTCGATAGGAGACGACCCGAGGGGAGAACAGCGACGCCCAGCACCGCACGATCGCGCCCAGGAGTTCGTCGGCGGAACCGACATTGGTGAACGACGCGTTCATGCCCGCGAACGATGCGTCCTTGCCGTCCTCCCCGACCGCCGACGATCGCACCGCCACGTTGGCGCCGGGCCCGTTCGCGTCGGCCCCGTGCGCTTCGGAACCGGTGTCGAGGTCCCGGTATGCGGCGAGCGCCTCGTCGACGACCCGCGGGGTGATGCCGACCTTCGTCACCATCTCGGCCATCCGGTGGCTCAGGTCGGCGAGCCGGGCATCGTCACCGACCGCCGACAGGGCCTCGCGGTGGGTGGCGGCCAGGTCGTCGTACACCCCGCCGTCCCGCATCGACTCCGCGAACGCGTCGGCGGTCAGCGCGAAACCGTCAGGTACCGGCAGCCCGGCCGTGACGAGTTCCCCCAGGTTCGCGGCTTTGCCGCCGACCACCATCATCTGCTCGAGTCCCAGCTCGGCGAAGGTCAGTACATGCCTCATACGCTCACGATTCTCTTCTCGCGGCGCGAACCCTAGTGACCAACGGCGACGACCGTGGTGACCAAGGTCTCTTCGTCGTGGTGCGTTCGTGGCGTCGAATGTTCTGTGTCGGGTCTTCGCGGAGACGTCGGCGAGAAGACGGTGCAGAAGATGTCCACCCCACAACCGCTCCCATGGCCGCAGGCGTTCGCCGCCGTCGGACGATGCCTGGTGGACGTCGCGAGGTCGCTTCGGCAGCGGCGACTGCATCAACCGTCGACGAACCTCGGTCGCGTCATCGCCTTCGCCGACGGAACGCAGGCCACCGTCTACCGGGAGACCGTTCACGACAACGGCCCGGTCACCGAACCGGTCAGCCTCATCGTCGCGTTCCGGTTGCGCTGGGTGGGCGGCAACCGGGTCGCGCATCGGCTGTTCCGGCTCGAAAGTGTCTGCAACACCGTCTTGTTCGCCGGTTTCGACGGATTCGTGACCAAACTGTGGATGACGGCCGACGCCAACCACGTGTACCGGGGCATCTACGAGTGGGACGGCTACGACAGCGCGATCGACTACGTGCGTGCCCTCTGGTGGCCGCTCATGATCGTGAGTCGACGGGACTCCATCCGGTTCCACGTCGTCGGCGACAGCACGCGGGAATCGCTGCTGGACGGTACGCCCGGCGAACCAGACGGGTCGTGGTGGCGGCCGGTGTGATCCGACGCGACTCAGCCGCCGTCGTCGACGATCTGTCGGGTCCAGTGCTCGATGTCGTCCCAGTCGCGGGCATCACCGTAGCGACCACCCATGAGACGGAACAGGATTCGCCCGAACCCCGGCCAGTACCCCTTGCCGATGGCGCCGGCGAAGGCCCGGTGCGAGCGCAGGACCCCCTTCTCCTCGATCGCCGCGACAGCGCGTGGCAGCGGCGTGTGCGATCGGAGGAAGCCGGCCATCCGGGGCGACAGGAAGGTGGAGGTCGCTCCGACCGAGGAGACCGAGAACGCCCACACGGGGCCGTCGCGTTCGTTCGACACCATCTCGGCGAACCGCTCGGCCTCGGGCAGCCACTGCCCGTTGTGGATCGCACTGCCGATGACGAGATGGTCGGCGCCGAGGGCGGTGTGGTCCGGCGGACCGGCGGCGGTGAGATCGCACAGTTGGACCGTGGCTCCACCGGCACGCAGGCCGTCGGCGATCCGGTCCGCGATCTCCTCCGTCGATCCGTGCGCACTCGCGTAGGCGACCACGGTGCGCTTCGCCGTCACCACGTTCTCCGCATCAGGGGGCGGTGTGGGTGACCATCACCGGGCACTGCGCGACCTGCAGGACCGCCCGACTGGTCGATCCCAGCAGGAGACCGCGGATTCCGCCGCGGCCACGTGTGCCCACGACGACCAGCTGGGCGGTCTCGGCGGCATCGACGAGAGCGTCGGCGGGAGACTTGATCTCGACACGGCGCTCGATCTTGACGTCCGGATAGTCCTCCGGATATCCGGCGAGCTGCTCGCCGAGCAGTTCCTCCGCCTCGTCCCGGAGCTGCCGGATGATCTGGTGCTGGTCACCGTAGAACGCGGTCCCGGAGAAGCCGCCGAACGTGTGCACCGCGAGCAGGGACGTCTGCAGCAGGTCGGCCTGCCGGAAGGCGTGGCCGATCGCGGCGGTGGAGGTCGGCGAACCGTCGACGCCGACCACCACGGGGCCAGCGGTCGGCGACGGGCCGCCCACCACGACGACCGGGCATTCGGCATGGATCGCGGCGTCGTTGCTCACGGAGCCGAGCAGCAGTCCGCGGACGCCGCCGACACCGCGTCGACCCACGACCAGGAGGTGCGCCCCGCTGGACGCGTGCCGGAGTGCGAGGAGCGGCGAACCGCCGACGACCGTGCCGTCGACCGGCACCTCGGGCGCCGTCTCCTTCGCCGCCGCCGTCCCGGCCTCGACCGCGCGCCGGGCATCGGACTGCATCGCCTCGACGACGACATCCGACGTCATCATCGCGGTGGGCGCGTACGCCCCCGGGATGATGCCGACCGCGGACAGCACACGCAGCGGACGCTTTTCGCGGGATGCGGCCGCCGCAGCCCAGCGGACGGCCATCAGTGCACAGTCGGAGCCGTCGACGCCGACGACGATCGGTGCGGTCGAATCGGTCATGGTGATCTCCTTCGTAGAGCGGTCTGCACGATGACGACGACCATCGCGATCGCGGTGCCGGCGATGCCCACGGCGAGGACGACGCGCACCACCGTCGACCAGGGGGTGTCGGTGTCGCCGAAGTCGAAGGGGAAGACCTGCCACAGCCTGATGAGGGCGACCAGCCCGATCGCGTCGACCACCAGTTCACCGACGGCGCGGATCGCCGGCGAGTCGGTGACGGCGTAGACCGAGTTGCTCACGATCCCGGCGCCCAGCGCGGCAACGACCCAGCCGACGATCTGCCGGAAGTCGTCGGTGAGGAATGGGACCGCCTCCCAGCCCGGCCAGCCGACGACGGCGACCAGCAGGACGACGTTCACGGCGACACTCACCGAATAGCCGACTCGCCTGTTCCGTGCCTCGACCCGGCGGTCCGACAACGACTTCGAGGTGGTCACGGCTGCTCCGAGGGTTCGACGACGCCGGCACCTCTCATCGTCGTCGCGACCTCGGCGCCGAACCTGAGTCGAAGGTCATCGCGGGCCGTCCAAAGGTCCCGCGACCGCGGTACTCAGCCGGAGGCGAAGCTCCAGATGAGAAGCGCGATCCACGCGATGGTGCCGAGGATGTTCACGCCGAGTGCCGTCATCAGCAGGGCGCCGCGCTCTCCCTCCGCCCGGTTGATGCCGATCACGGTGACGGCCATGCCGACGATCGTGCCGAGACAGATCGGGAACCCGAGGATGCCGAGGATCAGTCCCACCAGGCCATAGGTGTTGATGCCCGACGACGCCGGAACGGGCTGCGCCGCAGCAGGACCGACGGGCGGGTAACCGGGTTGTCGCCCGGGTGCTGGCGGTGGCTGTGCATACATCGGCTGCGGTTGCGCATACACCGGCTGGGGCGGTGGCACCGGCTGCGCGGCGGTGATGCCGGCCGGGGCACGGTGGAGTTGCGACCACTGTTCGGGCCGGAGATCGGCCGGGCCGACGGCGCCGAAGACGACGCCCGGCTGGGCGACGACGCCGGGACGCAGGTCGAGTCCGTGCAGGGTGCCCGCCGCCGGGGCGTCGACCGTCAGCCGGCCCGACGGCGAGTCGAGTGTCGCCAGCGGCTCCCCCGCGCGCACGACCTGACCGGTCCGCGCGAGGACACCGGAGACGACGGCGCCGGGCGGGAGGGTCGGGAATGCGATCCGGCGTGCGGAGGCGTCGACCGCGGTCGCCGGCATCGGCGGATCGGCGGGGCGGGCCGCGTACTGCTGGGCCCCGGCGGCGTCGTGGACGTCGACGTTGGTCGACCGCAGCAGGCCGCCCTGGGCGACGACGACCTTGGGGTCGCCGATCCGGGCGACACGACCCACCGACGACAGGGCCGACTGCAGCATCGGGATGCTGCTGGTCCCGCCGGTGACGTAGACGATGACCGGCCCCTTCGGCCCGGTACCGGCGGCATCGGCGCGGGCGATGGCGTCGCGGGTCAGTTCGACGGCGCGTTCCACGAACGGCGCGATCATCGACTCGAACTCGCGGCGGGTCAGCAGCAGCGTGTGCCCGGTGCCGGGCAGTTCGATGACGGCCTGCGCGGTGTCGGAGAGGGCTTCCTTGGCGGAACGGACATGGTCGGCGAGGGCGATGGCGGCGGCCGGGGCGCGAAGGCGGGCCGGGAGTTCGGGGTCGAGTTCGGCGGCTTCCTCGAGCACCCACCGCGTCATGCGGGCATCGAGGTCGCGGCCGCCGAGGTTGTTGTCGCCGCCGGATCCGGTGACGGTGAAACCGTCGGCCCCGGCGCGGATGAGGACGGCGACATCGCAGGTACCGGCGCCGAAGTCGAAGACACACATCCGCTCGTCACCCGTGACGTCGTGTCCGCGGTAGACGTAATACCAAGCGGCGGCCAGGGATTCCGAGGCGATGCGCAACCGGTTGGCGGAGATGCCCGCGCGCTCGGCGGCGCGGCGGAGCACACCCTTGCGGCGTTCGCTCCACTTGTCGGGGTGGGTCAGGATGATCGAGTCGAACTCGGGGAGTCCGCTGTGGCGCAGCGCAGTTCGGTGCACGTGCCGCAGGACCGCGCCGATGAGGTCCTCGATCGGCCAGAACCGGTCGCCGAGTTCGACCTCGCCCTCGTCGATCCGCGACTTCGGCGAGTCCTCGTAGGCGTCGGGTGCCTGCACGCGGCGATGCACGGCGTCGTGCCCGACGACGATCCCGGCGTCGTCGGCGAAGACCGCGGACGGCATCGCGGGACCGCCGGCACCCAGCGGCACGATGACCGGTTCGGCCAGCCCGACGCGGTACGCGGCCGCGGTGTTGCTCGTACCGAAGTCGATACACAGTCGACGGCGGCTCTCCTGCGTCACCTGACCACCTCCCACCATCCGCCCTGGGGCACATGGTTACACAACCGACCGGCGTTCATCCGGTGGGCGCCCGAAGAACTCGGGCGATCGCTTTGCGGACGTTGTCGACCGCCACGATCTGGGTACGCAGATCGGCGGCGGTCCGCTCCCGGTCGGCAGCCGACTTCTTGGCCTCGACCGCGGCGTCGTTGAGGATCTTCGTCGACTCGGCCAGGAGTCGTTCGAGCAGTTCGTCGTAGGCGATCTGCAGGTCGGCGCTTGCGTCCGACTTGATCGACTGCAGTTGCGACCGGACGTCGGCCTTCATGTCGTTGACCGCCTTGGTCAGCCACTTCCGGTGGTTCTCCTTGCCGACCTTCGACGCCCGGAAGCCGACCACCACACCGGCCCACACCGGCACGGCCACCACGTTGACCACCGGGATGATGGCCAGCGGGCCACCGGCGGCGACGATCGACAGCAACACCGGGTCGACCATGTTCTTCCACGGCGAGATCTTCTCCTGCTCCCGCAACTTGAGGTCGGACACATTGCCGGAGATCCGGTCGACGAGGTCGCCGGAGATGGTGGCGTCGGCGAAGAGGTTGTCGGCGATCCGCTCGATCCCGGCGACGAAGAATGCGCTGACCTCGCGGGCCGCGGCCTCGAGGTCGACGGTCATCTGACCGATCAGTTCCTGTCCGGCGCGATGGGGTTCGTAGAAGCGAAGCTTGTCGATGCGCGTCGACCACTGGCCGAGGAGTTTGTCGAATCGGTCGCGGATCAGGTCCTCGGTCTGCAACGACGCGGCGGTGATGTCCTGGTTGAGCCGGGCGCGCCACTCGCGTCGGCGATCCTTGAGGCGCTGCAGGCGATCTCGTTCGGCCTCGATGTCGGCGCGTTCGGCGGGGGTCGCGGTGGCGGCCTTCATCTCCAGGACGAGCCGTTTGCGGACGTCGTCGAGTCCGGCGAAGGTCAGTTGCAGCGCATTGCGTTCCGGCGACGCAGCACCCTCGGCGACCATCGGGGTGAGTGCGTCGACGAGTTCGGGGACGCCCGACGCGGCGAAGGCGCGGTCGTGGCGTTCGGGGTCGGTGATGGCGGCGGCCTGTTCGGCGATGCGGTTGGAGATGCCGATGATCGGGATGTGCGCGAAACGAGGGGCGTTGGCGCCGATCAGTTTTCGGTTCTCGGCGACGATGGTGCGCCACTGCCGCATCACCAGATCGGTCTTGGTGACCACCAGGACCACCGAGGCGACCTCCTCGCTGACGCTGGACAGGAAGGCGAGTTCGGGGGCCGACAGCGGGGCCGTCGCGTCGCATACCATCACGAGCACCGATGCGCCGCGGGCCGCGCTGACCGCGGCTTCGACGTGTTCGGGGACCAGCGATCCGACGCCCGGGGTGTCGACGATGGTGACTCCCGGGAGTAGTGGCGAGTCGATGGCGACGCGAGCCGAGACCGGCGGCACGAGAACGGAATCCACCGGGGCGCCGGGGGCGAGACGTTCGGCGGGCACCCCCGCGGCGTAGTGGCCGCCGACGGTGATCCAGTCGGCGAGGTCGGCGACCGGGATGCGATGTGTGGCACCGGGGAACTCGATGAGCGCCGAACCGACGGGGAGGTCGTCGGTCGCGGGGGTGAACCGGACGTAGACCGAGGTGGTGATCTCGGTGTCGACCGGCGCCAGTCCGCTCACGCCGACAAGGGTGTTGACCAGCGAACTCTTGCCGCGGCTGACCTCGCCGATCACCACGATGGTGCCCTGCGGGGCGGGTCGGTCCCGCACGCGGAGAGCACGATCGGCGATGGCGTCCTCGCCCTGTTTGCGCAGCATGTCCACGGCGGCTCGTAGCGTCGTGTCGGGGGTGGGTGCCGCGGACTTGGCGGGTGTCTTCTCGAGAGTCATCGCCGCACCACTGTTCCCCGGCTCATGTGGTCCACCGTCCGCGGCGCACCAACTGGTAGGTCTGTTCGAGCACCAGCAAGGCCTCCTTCTCCGCCGACGTCGCGGCGAAGGCGCGTCGCATGCGGCAGTCGGTGGCGCGTTCCTTCGCGGCGTCGGCGATCTGCGGTGGCGCGGCGTCGGGCGGCAGCGACAACAGCAGGCGCACATCGCGACTCGCGACGACGAGGTTGAGCTCGCCGACGAGGTCGCTGTCGGGTTGCCAGCGCGCGAGGGCCTCGAGTGCGGCGACCTCGCGCAACCGGTGGAGCTCGGGGGCGGTCTCGGCCTCCTCGATCGCCTCGAGGAAGACGTCGCGTCGCGGACTGCGATACGCGGCCTCGCGCAGTTCGGCGAGCACGGTACGGGCCTTGAGGATGTCACCGACCGCGAGGAAGCGCCGGCCGATCGCGAGGCGCAGTTCGTCGATGCCCGAGACCCGGTGCAGCCATTCGCAATACGCACGCGCACCCTGACGGGCGATGTCGGCGCCGGCGTCCATCGCGTAGGTACCGACCAGTTCCTCGAGTCTGCCCAGCAGGTCGACGTCGAGTCCGGGTGGCGGCGGCGCCGCGCCGTCGAGGATGGTCAGCAGCTCCCAGGACTCGAGGAGTCCGCGTCGGGAGATCTGTGCCGTCTCGCGTTCGGTGACGCCGCAAACCCCGGCCTCGGCCATGAGCCCGGACACCGCGACCACGGCACCCGCGATCGCCGGGAAACGGCGCCAGACGCGTCGGGCGATCTCCTGCGCCTTGAGCATCGGGCTGTCGGCGGCGATGAGGTCGGCGTGGGAGATGACCAGGATCGTGTTCTGCGCCGACGCCCCGGCGTCGGCGAGGAACTGCACCTCGTCGGTCTTGGGGCCCGCGGCGTCGTCGAGGAGGAACAGGACGACATCGGGTCGCGGGAGGCGGCCTTCGCCGGAGAAGACGCGGCGGGTGGCGATCTCGGCGGTGTCGGTGAAGCCGGACAGCCCGGGGGTGTCGATGACGCGGAACCGCTCGCGGAGCAGGCGGGACGGGGTGTACACGACGGCGTGATCGATGTCGTCGGGTGTGCGCCCGAGGTCACCGCGCATGGTTCCGGGGATCTCGGTGACGGTGCCGTCGAGGCCGACGACCTCGACGCGCTGCGGGTTGCCCTCGGTGTAGAGGGCGGCGACCTTCGTGCACTCGGCGCGGTCGGTGGGTGCGACACGGTCGCCGACGAGTGCGTTCAGCAGCGTCGACTTGCCGGCGCTGACACGTCCGACGAGCGCGACGGTGAGCGGGTTCGCCAGTTGCGCGCGCAGGGAACCGATCAGCGCGGGGTCGGGTGCGAGCGGCGCGACCTCGTCGAGCAACTGCTCCACGCGACCCCGCACGGTCAGGTGTTGCTCCACTGATAGGTCCTCCAGTTCACGGACATCGCCTCGTGACGCTGCGTCGTATCGTCGGCGCCGGGAACATTTGCGCGTCGTCGACACTCCTAGTCACGTGACGAGAATTGTCCATGACTGTCGCCGCCCTGACAGTCGACCGGATGACGGTATCCGGGTTGACGCCGCGCGCGTCGCAGATCCGAGCAGGAGCCGAACACCATGACCGACACCAACACCAGCTGGGACGACCCCCTCGACGAGGACGGCTTCGAGTCGTGGCTGCGCGAGAGCGACCCGCCGAGCGAGCTTTCCGTACCGGCCGCGACCTGGGATTCCACGCTGGAGACCGCTTTCGACCCGTCGCACGAACTAGCCGAAGATCTGACCGCCGCACCCGGCCCGGACCCGCTCGACGAGGAACCGTCCGACGGGTCCGAACCGGTCGGGTTCGATGACGATCTCAACCCGGGCCTGAACGACGCCTTCGACTCTCCGGACGTCTTCGGCAGCGACGACGACGTGAGCGACGAGTCATTCGGGGAAACGACTTTCGACGACTCGTCGCTCGGCGACGACTTCTGAGGATGGACACTTCGGAGGTGTATTCGTTGATCGACGAATCCGATTCGGGCGCCGACCTTCTCGAGCGTGCGCGCTCCGGCGACCAGCAGGCCTTCGCCATGTGCGTCGAACAGCACCGGGATCGGTTGTGGGCCATCTGTTTACGCATCACGGGCAACCAGCACGACGCCGAGGACGCGCTCCAGGACGCACTGGTCGCCGCATGGCGCGCGATCGGCAACTTCCGCGGCGACGCACAGTTGTCGACGTGGCTGTACCGGATCGGGTCGAACGCGGCGCTCGCGCGCATCCGCAAACGATCCGACGCCGACGACATCGACGACCACGACCCGATGAGCTCGCTCGACGTCGCACAGCAGGTCGTCGTGTCCGATCGCATCCAGGAGGCGTTGTCGCAGGTCCCGGACGCCTACCGGGCCACCTTCGTGCTGCGGGTCTACGGCGAGCTGAGCTACTCCGAGATCGCCGCGGCACAGGGCATCGGCCTGCAGACCGTGCGCAGCCGCATCTCACGGGCACGGTCCATCCTCTCCGAGCTGCTCGCAGATCTGCGCTAGTGGTCATTGCCTACTGTTAACGAATCACTTTCTGCCGCGCCATGTTTCAGCCGGTTGAATTATGGGTGGGCCACCTGGTGCGGGATTACGCTCATCCTCGTGCTCATCGGCGGGCCAGGTCATCTCATCGGATGATCGACTCCACCCAGGGAACAAACACCGCCGAGTTCGTCTCCAAGTAACCAGAGCACGAAAAACCACCACCCACAGCATTCCCTGGAAGGAAACATCATGAGCGAGATCCCCGCAGACGCAGTACTCGTCGACACCGACGGTGACGGCAGCACCGACGCCGCCCTGACCGACGTGGACGGCGACGGCGTCACCGATGCCGTCCTCGACACCGACGGCGACGGCCAGGCCGACTCCATCGCCTACGACACCGACTCCGACGGCGAGATCGACGTCATCGAGGCCGACACCGACGGGGACGGGTACACCGACCTCGCGGTCGCCGACACCGATGGCGACGGCACCTTCGACACCGCCGTCGACGACGAGGGCAATGTCGAGGTCGGCGACTTCGGCAGCATCGACGACGGCGACGCGGTCTGACGCCCCCCGAGAAATCCCGGTCGCGCATCGCGGCCGGGGTTTCGCCCTTTCTAGACTGTCCGAGTGCGAACCGACCTGAGCAAGCTGGCCGACCCCGATCGCGGCAACATCGGAGCCCTGGAGTTCGCCATACCGGTGTGGGCGACGGCGACCGCGCTGGTGCTGGTCCTGATCGTGGCCTGGCTCTTCGGTTCCGTCGCGAAGTGGCTGCTGCGTCGACGGGCACGGCTGAACACGACCACCTGCATGGTGCTCTCGATCGTCGGCACCGCCGTCGGCCTGTTCATCGCCGGCGCCGTCGACCACCGCATGGACATCTGGAGCGCGATGACCATCGTGCTCGGACTTGTCAGTTCGATCGTCGCGGTCGGCGCCTACGCGTTGATCGCGGCGCGGCTGCAGACCCCTACCGACATCTCGGTCGCCGAACTCCTGGAGTCCGGCGAATCCGAACGGGTCGAGTTCAAGTCGACCGCCCGCATGAACCTGCGCACCAAGCAACGCGATCCCGCACTCGAGGCGGTGATCGTCAAAACGGTGGCCGCATTCCTCAACTCCGACGGCGGGAACCTGCTGATCGGCGTCGACGACGACGGCACTCCCCTGGGTCTCGACGCCGATTTCACCCTGCTCCGCCAGCCCGACGCCGACCGGTTCGAACTGTGGCTGCGCGACCTCCTCACCACGATGCTCGGTCAGAGCACCGCCGCCGAGGTGGGCATCTCCTTCGAGAAGGTTCCGCGCCCCTCCGGGGGCGCCGACTCCGAGGGTCCGGCCGAGGTCCTCGTGTGCCGGGTGGAGTGCACCCCGTCGCCCCGCCCGGTCTATCTGCGCGGCACGAAGAACAACGCCGTACCCGAATTCTGGGTGCGCGCAGGCAACTCGAGCCGGCAACTGAGCGTCGACCAGGCCGCCGAATACGTCATGTACCGCTGGCCGCTCGGCGTCGGACGCGCTGTTGCCGCTCAGGTGCAGGCGGCGGTGCGGTTCTCGGCGAGTTCGTAATCGTGCTCGCATCCCCCTGACGGCACACCGAGGGCACAGTGCCCTCGGATGACAACCACGGGGACACCAAACCTGATCGGGCGCATCGCCTGCCGCACGAATCGTGAAACCCGGCGGCAGCCTGGTGCGTCCAAACCGGTATGGGCACCGAATCAGGCGTTTTCACGCTCGCGGAATTGACGGCGATGGACTGGTCGCGAGATGACATCGCACAGGCACGCCGAGCCGGCACTCTCATCTCCGTCACCCGCGGCTGGGTCCGATCACCTGGCGCCGACTCGCGGGTCGTATCCGCGGTGACTGCCGGTGGAGCACTCTCGTGTGTCAGTGCGCTGCGGTTCCATCAGGCGCATGGAAGCCCCGGGATCTGGATTCCACCCGGGCACAGTGAGACGCATGTTCGGCGCAGCAAACACATGAAATCCGCCGCTCGGCCCACAGGACCGTTCCGGTGGTGCCAGGGCTTCGGACGCCCACTGCCGGTGACGACGGCGGTCGATGCGATCCCGACAGCGCTCAACTGTGCTGCCCGGTGCCTGGGTGCCGAGGAATGGATCGCGGTGGTCGACTCGGTGCTCAACACCACCGAATGGACCGTCCCCGACATACAGGCCCAGATGGGAATCGTGTCCAAGACCGTGGCAGCGATGTTCGCCAGGTGCGACGAGCGCTCGCAGTCCGGCACCGAATCGATAGCCCGGCTTCGACTGCGGGCAGCGGGTTTTCGTGTCGACGTCCAGCCGTCGATCGGTGGCCGCGAACACGCCGATCTGCGGACCGGGGCGCTGCTCATCGAGTGCGATGGCCGGTCCTACCATTCCGACGAGAACGCCTTCCGGAATGACCGACGGCGGGACCGGATGACGACCATCGACCGGTGGATCACGATGCGCCTGACCTACGACGACGTGCTCTACGGCTGGGATCAGGTACTCGAAGACATCCGCGCGGTCACCCGCCCCGACCGGCACCGCATTCGTCGTGGCAACGACCCCCGCCGCGCCCACCTCGCGTCCCCCTGAGCATCCACCGGGGGCACAGTGCCCTTCGACGCCCGTCAGCGGGACGCGAAGTATCACCGGGACTGCGAGGGGGTCGATCGTTCGACACCGTCTCCGGAATGCCGTGAAATGCGGACCGGAATCGTCCTCGATACCTGGGATCGTGAGTCTCAGACCGAAAGCCACGACATCAGGAGGAACCGTGAACTGGACGCTCGAAGTCGTCACCCTGCCCGTCACAGACGTCGATCGCACCAAGGCGTTCTACGAGTCGATCGGATTCAACCCCGATCACGACCACACCGTGAGTGACGAGATCCGCTTCGTCCAGATGACCCCGCCCGGGTCGAACTGCTCGATCGCGTTCGGCAAGGGCATCACGGATCGAGCGCCCGGGACCACCGGCCCGCTCATCATCTGCGTCACCGACATCGACGCCGCCCGTGAACAGCTGCTCGCCGCGGGTGTCGAGGCCAGTGAGGTCGACGTCCAGCCGTGGGGTCACTTCGTCTACTTCACCGACCCGGACGGCAACCAGTGGTCGGCGCAGTACCTGCCCTACCGAGACAACGCCGGCTGACACGATCGACGCAGCTACGGTGGGATATGCGATCCCCCATCGACGACTATCTCCATCAGGTTCTCCGGGACTGCCGCGACGACGACGCCGGGGACGTCATGTCCGGCAATCGTGAACTCGAGCGGGCGGATCCGTCGTCCTTCGGCATCGCGCTGGCAACCGTCGACGGGACCGTCTACACCGCCGGCGACGCCGACCACGAGTTCTCCATGCAGTCCATCGCGAAGCTGCCCGCCTACGCACTCGCGCTGCGGGATCGGGGACTCGACGGCGTTCTCGACCGCGTGGACACCGAGCCGTCCGGTGACGCCTTCAACGAGATCTCCCTCGAGGCCGAGACCGGCCGCCCGCGCAACGCGCTCATCAACGCCGGCGCGATCGCCGTCCACGGCATGGTCGACGGCGACGGCGCCACCGAACGGGTCGACCGGATCGCCGACCTGGTGGGCACCCTCGCCGGGCGCGAACTGTCCATCGACACCGAGGTTCACTCCGCCGAACTCGCCTCCGACGACCACAACACCGCGCTCGCATATCTGTTGCGGTCTGCGGGCAAGCTCGAATACGAACCCGACGAGGTCGTCGACGGGTACGCCGCCCAGTGCGCGATCAAGGTCAGCTGCCGCGACCTCGCGGTCATGGGTTCGGTTCTCGCCAACGGCGGCCTGTCCACCACCAAGGGCGACGAACGTCTCCTCGAGGGCTGGATCACCCGGCACCTGCTGTCGGTGATGGCCACCTGCGGCATGTACGACGGCAGCGGCAGCTGGATGGCGAGGGTCGGGATACCGGCGAAAAGCGGTGTGAGCGGAGCGATCCTGGGTGTCCTCCCCGGTCAGGTCGGGGTCGCGGTGTGGTCACCGCGGCTCGACGAACAAGGCAACAGCGTGCGCGGTGTCGCCGTGTTCGAAAGGCTTTCCCGCGACATGGAATTGCACATGATGCACGTCGCTCCGTCGGGCATGCCGGCGCTGCGTTCGGTCCACGAAGACGACGGCGCCACCGTCGTCGAACTCCAGGGCGACGTGCGCTTCGCGGGTGCGGAGATCATCGCAAGCCGTGCGTGTGAAGGCTTTTCGACCGATAAGGTGGTCATCGACCTCACCCACGTCCGCGTCATGGACGACGCCGCACGCGGACTGCTGCGCGAGGTCGCCAAGCGGCTTGAGGACGACCACGACACCCACATCGAGGACCCGAACGAACTGATGGACGAGGGCCCCGAAGACCAGGACACCGACGAGAAATGATGAACCCGACACTGTTCCGCGTGCCCTGGATCGCGACCCTCGCCGCCATCGTCGTGCTTTTCGGGGTGACACCGGCAGCCGTTCCGGCCGCGCCGGCCACGCGTCCCGTTTTTGTGTCGTCGTCGGTGGCCACCGAGTGCGCGGGCAAACCCGTGCGGGTCGACACCCGCTGGTACTTCCCCGCCGGCCGGCCCACCGCTCTCGTCTGGCTCCAGCACGGCTTCTCCCGGACGGCGGCCAATCTCGACGCCGTGGCCCGCGCCTACGCCGACGCCGGGTTCCTCGTGGTGAGCCCGACACTCGACTCGGTGAACCTCGGCGGGTGCGCCGTCGCGTACAACATCGCCGACAACGCGGCCTTCGCCCGCACCATCGGCGGGGTGTTCGGGTCGGGCCGGGACGCCGACAGCCCGCTCGGTGCCAGTCTCGTCCGGGCGCGGGACGCCGCCCACCGGCCCGACGTGACGATGCCGTACCGGATGGTGTTCGCCGGCCATTCGGCCGGCGGCGAATTCGTCGTGGTCGCGGCCGACGCACTCCGCCGAACGGACCCGGTCGCCTACCGGCGTCTGGCCGGGCTCATGCTGTTCGACCCCGTCAACTCCTTCTTCGGCGGCCACTTCGCCTCCGCGGCAGCATCTCTCGGCGCCGACCGGCTCCCCGTCCGGGTGATCGCCTCCCAGCCGTCGGTGTCCAACTCCTTCGGCTCCGGGGTGGCGGTCCTCGAACAGACGACACGGCAGGAGTTCCTCGGCTCGCGACTGGTCACCGGCATCCACATCGATGCCGAAGGCGAGTCCACCGACCTGATCGGTGAAGCCTCCGAACTCGCCGTGCCGCGACCCCGCAACGGCCGGGTCATCCGCACCCTGGCCACCGGATGGTCGTCGGACATGGTGGCCGGCACCGTGACCCCGACCTACTACCCCGGCGGACGCTACTACGACCTCCTCCTCCTCTCGACCCGCACCGTCACCACCCTCCCCGTGCGCTGAGATACCCCGGACAGCGAAAAGCCCTCGCACTCAGCGAGTGCGAGGGCTTTTCAGCTGAATTACGGCTTACCGGTATTCGTTGGAGAAACCGTAGTCGTCCAGCGGCACCGCAGCGCCGGCCGGAGCACCGAAGGTGCCGTCCGGGCTGTAGTAGGTGTCGTCGTACGACGGCACCGCGTAGGCCGCGGCACGTGCCTCTTCGGTCGGCTGAACCTGGATGTTGCGGTAGCGGTTGATACCGGTACCGGCCGGGATCAGCTTACCGATGATCACGTTCTCCTTCAGACCGATCAGCTTGTCGCTGCGGCTGTTGATCGCCGCGTCGGTCAGGACACGCGTGGTCTCCTGGAACGACGCCGCCGACAGCCACGACTCGGTCGCGAGCGAGGCCTTGGTGATACCCATGAGCACCGGACGTCCGGCTGCGGGCTCGCCACCCTCGGTGACCACCTGACGGTTGGCCGCCTCGAACTCGGCACGCTCGACGAGCGAACCGGGCAGGAACTCGGTCGCACCGTGATCGATGATCGTCACGCGACGCAGCATCTGACGAACGATCGTCTCGATGTGCTTGTCGTGGATCGACACACCCTGGCTGCGGTAGACCTCCTGGACCTCGTTGACCAGGTGGATCTGCACCTGACGGGGACCCATGACACGCAGGACCTCGTGCGGGTTGGCCGAGCCCTCCATGAGCTGCTGGCCGACCTCGACGTGGTCACCGTCGGCCAGGAGACGCTCGGAGCCGTCCTCGTGCTTGAACACGCGCAGACGCTGACGCTTCGAGATCTTGTCGATGACGACCTCTTCGGAACCATCGTCCGGGATGATCGTGATCTTGTAGAAGCGGTCGTCGTCCTCGAGGCGAATCCGGCCGGAGACCTCTGCGATCGGCGCGACGCCCTTGGGGACGCGAGCCTCGAAGAGCTCCTGGACACGCGGCAGACCACCGGTGATGTCGTCACCGACGCCACCCTGGTGGAACGTACGCATCGTCAGCTGGGTACCGGGCTCACCGATCGACTGGGCCGCGATGATACCCACGGCCTCGCCGATGTCGACGAGCTTGCCGGTGGCCATCGAACGGCCGTAGCAGTGCGCACACACACCGGTGCCGGTGGCACAGGTGAGGACCGAACGAACCTTGACCTGGGCGATACCGGCAGCGAGGAGAGCCTCGATGGCCGGGTCGCCGAGGTCGTGGCCGCGCTCGACGACGACGTTGCCGTCGGCGTCGACCGCGTCTGCGGCCAGGGTGCGTGCGTAGGCCGAGGTCTCGACATGCGCGTCGCGGATGATCGAGCCGTCGGGCTGCTTCTCACCCAGCGGCACGTTGATGCCGCGCTCGGTGCCACAGTCGGTCTCGCGAACGATGACGTCCTGCGACACGTCGACCAGACGACGGGTCAGGTAACCCGAGTCGGCGGTACGGAGAGCCGTGTCCGCCAGACCCTTACGGGCACCGTGCGTGTTGATGAAGTACTCGGCGACGGTCAGACCCTCGCGGAACGAGGACTTGATCGGACGCGGGATGAACTCACCCTTCGGGTTGGTCACCAGACCCTTCATGCCCGACAGGTTACGAACCTGCGTCAGGTTACCGGTGGCACCCGACTTCGGGATCATGATGATCGGGTTGTCCTCGGGGTAGAACTCCTCCATGGCCTTACCGACTTCTTCGGTGGCCTGCTTCCAGATCTCCACCAGTGCGTCGCGACGCTCGTCCGGCGTGAGAGCACCGCGCTGGAACTTGCGCTCCAGACCGTCGGCACGCTCCTCGTAGCGGTCGAGGATCTCTGCCTTCTGCGGCGGCACGAGCACGTCGGCCATCGACACGGTGACGCCCGAACGGGTGGCCCAGTAGAAGCCGACGTCCTTGAGCTTGTCGACGGTCTGCGCGACCACGATCATCGGGTAGCGCTCGGCGAGATCGTTGATGATCGCGGCCTGACGCTTCTTCGGCATCTGCTCGTCGACGAACGGGTACTCGATCGGCAGCAGCTCGTTGAAGAGCACGCGGCCCAACGTGGTGATGGTGGTCCACGGCTGACCGAAACGCCATCCCTCGGGGAACAGCTCGGCCTCGACCTCGGCCGGCGGACGCTGCCCGGTCAGGCGCACCTTGATGCGCGACTGCACGGTGAGCTGTCCACGGTCGACGGCCATGATGGCCTCGGCGGGGCTCGAGTAGACACCGCGCTCGACGTCGTCGGCGGATGCCGGGGTGTACTCGCCTGCCGCGCCCTCCTTGAGGGAGGTGAGGAAGTACAGACCGGTCACCATGTCCAGACGCGGCATGGCGAGCGGGCGGCCCGATGCCGGCGACAGGATGTTGTTCGACGACAGCATCAGGATGCGGGCCTCGGCCTGCGCCTCCGCGCTCAGCGGGAGGTGCACGGCCATCTGGTCACCGTCGAAGTCGGCGTTGAAGGCCTCACACACCAGCGGGTGCAGCTGGATGGCCTTGCCCTCCACCAGCTGCGGCTCGAAGGCCTGGATGCCGAGGCGGTGCAGCGTCGGTGCACGGTTCAGCAGCACCGGGTGCTCGGAGATGACCTCTTCGAGGACGTCCCACACCGCGGGGCGCTGACGCTCGACCATGCGCTTGGCCGACTTGATGTTCTGGGCCTGGTTCAGGTCGACCAGACGCTTCATCACGAACGGCTTGAACAGCTCGAGAGCCATCAGCTTCGGCAGACCACACTGGTGCAGCTTGAGCTGAGGACCGACGACGATGACCGAACGGCCCGAGTAGTCGACGCGCTTGCCGAGCAGGTTCTGACGGAAACGACCCTGCTTGCCCTTGAGCAGATCGCTCAGCGACTTCAGCGGGCGGTTGCCCGGTCCGGTGACCGGACGGCCACGACGACCGTTGTCGAACAGGGCGTCGACCGACTCCTGCAGCATCCGCTTCTCGTTGTTCACGATGATCTCGGGAGCACCGAGGTCGATCAGACGCTTGAGGCGGTTGTTGCGGTTGATGACGCGGCGGTACAGGTCGTTCAGGTCGGAGGTCGCGAAGCGGCCACCGTCGAGCTGAACCATCGGACGCAGCTCCGGCGGGATCACCGGCACGGCGTCGAGGACCATGCCCAGCGGCGAGTTGCCCGACTGCTGGAACGCGGCGACGACCTTGAGGCGCTTGAGAGCACGGAGCTTCTTCTGGCCCTTGCCGCTGCGGATGGTCTCGCGCAGCGACTCGGCCTCGGCGTCGATGTCGAAGTTCTCGAGGAGCTTCTTGATCGCCTCGGCACCCATCGAACCCTGGAAGTACTCGCCGTAGCGCTCTTCGAGCTGGCGGTACAGCTTCTCGTCGATGATGAGGTCGCCCGGGGCGAGCTTGACGAACTTGTCCCAGATCTCCTCGAGACCGTCGAGCTCACGCTGAGCGGAGTCGCGCATACGACGCATCTCGCGCTCGGCACCGTCGCGCACCTTGCGGCGCACGTCGGCCTTGGCACCCTCGGCCTCGAGCTCGGCGAGATCCTGCTCGAGCTTCTGCTGACGCTCGTTCAGGTCGGCGTCGCGCTGATCGGCGACGGCCTTCTTCTCGACCTCCATCTCGGCCTCGAGGGTCGAGAGCTCGTTGTGACGCAGTTCGTCGTCGACAGCGGTGATCACGTAGGCGGCGAAGTAGATGATCTTCTCGAGATCCTTCGGCGCCAGGTCGAGCAGGTAGCCCAGCCGGCTCGGCACACCCTTGAAGTACCAGATGTGCGTGACCGGTGCGGCCAGCTCGATGTGGCCCATGCGCTCACGGCGCACCTTGGCCTTGGTCACCTCGACGCCGCAGCGCTCACAGATGATGCCCTTGAAGCGGACGCGCTTGTACTTACCGCAGTAGCACTCCCAGTCGCGGGTGGGTCCGAAGATCTTCTCGCAGAACAGGCCGTCCTTCTCGGGCTTGAGCGTGCGGTAGTTGATCGTCTCCGGCTTCTTGACCTCACCGTATGACCAGTTGTGGATGTCGTCGGCCGTGGCCAGGCCGATCTTCAGTTCGTCGAAAAAGTTGACGTCGAGCACTTGTTACCTTTCCAGAGCTCTGTTGTCAGTGGTGAGGATCAGTTGGCGAGGTCGTCGACGGTCGCCGACTCGTTGCGCGACAGGTTGATTCCGAGGTTGGCAGCAGCGCGCTCCAGATCCTCGTCGTCGGTGTCGTGCATCTCGATGGCGGCACCGTCGGAGCTGAGCACCTCGACGTTCAGGCAGAGCGACTGAAGTTCCTTCAGAAGCACCTTGAACGACTCGGGGATGCCCGGTTCCGGGATGTTCTCGCCCTTGACGATCGCCTCGTAGACCTTCACGCGGCCCACCACGTCGTCCGACTTGATGGTGAGCAGCTCCTGCAGGGTGTAGGCGGCGCCGTACGCCTGCATCGCCCAGCACTCCATCTCACCGAAGCGCTGACCACCGAACTGCGCCTTACCACCGAGCGGCTGCTGGGTGATCATCGAGTACGGACCGGTCGAGCGAGCGTGGATCTT
This sequence comes from Gordonia rubripertincta, assembly GCF_038024875.1. Classification (NCBI taxonomy): domain Bacteria; kingdom Bacillati; phylum Actinomycetota; class Actinomycetes; order Mycobacteriales; family Gordoniaceae; genus Gordonia; species Gordonia rubripertincta. The sequence goes on along the minus strand of NZ_CP136136.1, from coordinate 2,372,147 downwards.
GTCGTCGACCAGGTGGTGCAGCTTGATGATGTACATGTAGCCGACCGCCACGGGGTACGGGAACGGCTCGCCGGAACGACCGTCGAACAGCGTCGCCTTGCCGTCGCCGTTGACCATGACCTCGCCGTCGCGGTTGGGCAACGTCGAGGACAGCAGTCCGGTCAGCTCCTCCTCACGCGCACCGTCGAACACCGGGGTGGCGGTGTTGGTGTCGGGTTCCGCCGAGTACATGTCCTCGGGCAGGTTCTCGGCCCACTCCGGAACACCGTTGGCGACGTCGATGTTCCAGCCGGCCTTGGCGATCCACCCGAGGTGGGTCTCCAGGATCTGACCGATGTTCATACGACGCGGGACACCGTGGGTGTTCAGGATGATGTCGACCGGGGTGCCGTCGGGCAGGAACGGCATGTCCTCCTGCGGGAGGATCTTGCCGATGACGCCCTTGTTGCCGTGGCGACCGGCGAGCTTGTCGCCGTCCTGGATCTTGCGCTTCTGGGCCACGTAGACGCGGACCAGCTCGTTGACGCCGGGCGCGAGATCGTCGTCGTCGTCGCGGCTGAACACGCGCACGCCGATGACCTTGCCGGTCTCGCCGTGGGGCACCTTCAGCGAGGTGTCGCGGACCTCACGGGCCTTCTCACCGAAGATGGCACGCAGCAGACGCTCTTCCGGGGTCAGCTCGGTCTCGCCCTTCGGGGTGACCTTGCCGACCAGGATGTCGCCGTCGCGGACCTCGGCACCGATGCGCACGATGCCGCGCTCGTCGAGGTCGGCGAGGACCTCGTCGGAGACGTTCGGGATGTCCCGGGTGATCTCCTCGGCACCGAGCTTGGTGTCGCGGGCGTCGATCTCGTGCTCCTCGATGTGGATCGAGGTGAGGACGTCCTCTTCCACGAGGCGCTGCGACAGGATGATCGCGTCCTCGTAGTTGTGGCCCTCCCACGGCATGATCGCCACGAGCAGGTTCTTGCCGAGCGCCATCTCACCGTTCTCGGTGCAGGGGCCGTCGGCGAGGACCTGACCGGCCTCCACGCGCTGGCCCTCGTCCACGATCGGACGCTGGTTGGCGCAGGTGCCGTGGTTCGAACGCGCGAACTTGCGCATCCGGTAGGTGTCACGGGTGCCCTCGTCGGACATGACGGTGACGTAGTCGGCCGAGACCTCTTCCACCACACCGGTCTTGGACGACACGATGACGTCACCGGCGTCGACGGCGGCACGGAGCTCCATGCCGGTACCGACCAGCGGCGACTCGTTGCGCACCAACGGCACGGCCTGACGCTGCATGTTCGCACCCATCAGGGCGCGGTTCGCGTCGTCGTGCTCGAGGAACGGGATCATCGCGGTCGCGACCGACACCATCTGACGCGGCGAGACGTCGAGGTACTCGACATCGGTGGCGCCCACGAACTCCACCTCGGAGCCCTTCTTGCGCACCAGCACACGCTCGTCGGTGATACGGCCGCTGCCGTCGAAGTTGGTGTTGGCCTGACCGATGAGGAAGCGATCCTCCTCGTCGGCGGTCATGTACTGGATCTCGTCGGTGACGACACCGTCGACGACCTTGCGGTACGGGGTCTCGATGAAGCCGAACGGGTTGACCCGCGCGTACACCGAGAGCGAACCGATCAGACCGATGTTCGGACCCTCAGGGGTCTCGATCGGGCACATACGGCCGTAGTGCGACGGGTGGACGTCGCGCACCTCGAGGCCGGCACGCTCACGGCTCAGACCGCCCGGGCCCAGCGCCGACAGACGACGCTTGTGGGTCAGACCCGACAGCGGGTTGTTCTGGTCCATGAACTGCGACAGCTGGCTGGTTCCGAAGAACTCCTTGATCGCCGCCACGACGGGACGGATGTTGATCAGGGTCTGCGGGGTGATCGCCTCGACGTCCTGGGTGGTCATGCGCTCACGCACGACACGCTCCATACGCGAGAGGCCCACGCGGATCTGGTTCTGGATCAGCTCGCCGACGGTACGCAGACGACGGTTGCCGAAGTGGTCGATGTCGTCGACCTCGACGGGAACCTCCACACCACCGGGCACGGTCATGTAGGTGGTCGTGTGCGGGTCGGCCTCGTGCAGACGCACCAGGTACTCGACGGTCGCGATGATGTCTTCGCGGGTCAGGGTCGACTCGCCGAACATCGGGTTGTCCGTCAGGCCCAGCTTCTTGTTGACCTTGTAGCGGCCCACGCGGGCGAGGTCGTAGCGCTTGTCCTTGAAGAACAGGTTCTCCAGGAGGTTCTCCGCGGACTCCTTGGTCGGCGGCTCACCCGGACGCAGCTTGCGGTAGACCTCGAGCAGCGCCTCGTCCTGGTTGGCGGTGTTGTCCTTCTCCAGGGTCGACATCATGATCTCGGAGAAGCCGAAGCGCTCGGTGATCTCCTCGGTGGTGAAACCGAGGGCCTTGAGCAGCACGGTGACCGGCTGACGGCGCTTGCGGTCGATACGCACACCCACGGTGTCGCGCTTGTCGACGTCGAACTCCAGCCACGCACCGCGACCCGGGATCACCTTGACGGTGTGCAGGGTCTTCTCGGTGGCCTTGTCGATCGACGCGTCGAAGTACACGCCGGGGCTGCGGACCAGCTGGCTCACCACGACACGCTCGGTGCCGTTGATGATGAAGCTGCCCTTGTCGGTCATGATCGGGAAGTCGCCCATGAAGACGGTCTGCGACTTGATCTCACCGGTGTTGTTGTTGATGAACTCAGCGGTGACGAACAGCGGCGCCGCGTAGGTCATGTCCTTGTCCTTGCACTCCTCGACGGAGGCCTTGACCTCGTCGAAGTGCGGCTCGGAGAACGACAGGGACATCGACCCGGAGAAGTCCTCGATCGGGGACAGCTCGTGGAGGATGTCCTCCAGCCCGCCCGTCGGGTTCTCTTCTCCGCGGGCGATCGCCTTGGCGCGCCACTCCGGGGACCCGACGAGCCATTCGAAGGAATCGAGTTGGAGGTCGAGGAGGCCGGGGACCTCCAGCGGCTCGCTGATCTTTGCAAACGACGCGCGATGCGGCGCGCCGGGGATTGTTGAGGTGGACTGGCGGTTGACTGCCAAGATGCGTCCTTCCAACACGACGTTATTCACAACCTAGATGTGCGGTGGCTTGATGGGCCGTTCGCTGGTGACACCCTGAGATCGGCGATCACCGCAGCACACACAACTAAGAGTGGCCGTAGAAGGATCGATTGATGGACAGGAGGCAGCCAGCGCAACGTCCAACTGTAGCAGAAAATAGACGCACTTTGTCAAGCCCGTCAAGAAGCGATTTCGCACGGGTGGCTGCCTGCACGTCGACCGCTGGTCACAGCCTGGCCCGACAACGCCCAAACGTCAAGCGGTACGCGCCAATTTCGCCAACTTGTCCCGCGAGTCACCCGTCTACCTGGCGCTCACGCGGCGATCAGAAGGGCTCGACGCCCTGGATCCGCCACGTATCCCCCTCCTTGACCATCGCGAACTGGACACGCGGGGCGAGACTGTTGGTGGCGATGCTGTTCTGTGTCTCGCTGATGATGAGGTTCGCGATGACCGTCGCACGCGCGCCGTCGCCTGCGCCGGACAGGTTGGTGACGCCGACCGCGTCGACCCGGCATTCGGCTCCCGACTTGGTCTGGGTGATCAGGTCGCGCTGGGTCTTCAGCGACTCGTCGAATTCCTTGCGCGCATCTCCGGTGAGCGCGTTCTGGGCGCGTTTCGCCCAGCCGTCGAGGTCGGTGTGCTCGTGTCCCCACACCGCGCAGATCTGCTCCTGCGACTGGCCGATGAGCTCGGTGGTGGCGCTCTGATCGACGAACGCCCGGTTCTCCCCGAGGCCCGGCCGGAAGGCCAGGATCACCGCGGCGACGCCGAGCAGCACGGCCACCCCGGCCAGCATCGCGGTCAACAGCAGCGGATTGCGCTTCTTCGCCGGTCCCCGCTCGGGGGCCGGCCGAGACGGCCCAGAACCGGTCGACGACGGACCGTCCGCGCCTGTCTGCGTTCCGCTGGGACGCAGGGTCGAAACCCGCGACACCGGGCGGGTCCTGGTCGTGGGCGGGGTGGGTTCGGCCCCTTCGAGGCCCGGCGTCTCCGCTCCTCGCTCCTCAGCGGGCACGGAGACTTCCGCGTCGTCGGACTTCGACAGGGACACACCGGATTCGGTGGCCAGCTCGTCGGCGTCCGAACGCGCGGCACGGGTGTGTCCGGCGACCTTCGGCGTCGGACGTCGCTTGCGCGGGGGCTGGTTCGGGGTCGGTGCCATCAGTTTCCGCCTCCCGTCGCGGGCGCCTGGCCGGCGTCGGCGTACTCGATGCCCTCGAGACCGGCGACGTTCTCGGCCTTCCAGGTGTCTCCCTCACGGGTCATGCTGACCTGGAAGCCGCGCGTCTGGTCGACGTTCGGCTCCCCGGCGCGCTGGAGAGTCGTGAGGACGTAGACGAGGACCTTCGCCTTGCCACCCTCGTCGTCGACCTCGCTCGGCGCACTGCGCAGCAGCCGCGCACTGAGCTTCGCGGTGTTCTCCCCCGCCTCGGCGAGCACGTCGAGGACGTTGCCGGTCTCGCCGGCCTTCTCGTCGCCGGCCTTCTCATCGCCGTCCGTCGCGTCGCCGAGGACCTCTTGCTTGGCCTTGCCGGTAAGCGAACCCTCCGCGCGCTGACGGAAGTCGTCGATGTTCGCCGGGTCGATCGTGGTGATGTTCAGGACGGCCTGCTCGGCTGCCTGGGTCGCCTCGTCGCGCGCGTCCTTGGTGGCGTACGCACCCATGGCCTGGACACCGAAGACCGCCACGCACACGAGTGCCGCGATCACCGCGACCACGGACAGCGCGAGTAGTCCCACGCGGGTCGTCGTCGAACCCGAGGAATCCGGGGTCTCGGGGCCGGTGATTGTCGAGGTGCCAGTCATAGCAGAAGACACTGTATAGATCGCTCCTGAGCACAGCCTAAGTCCCGATCGGCCCGCGCTGGGCGGGGCGTCGGGCTCGGCAGGCCGCGCGTCGTTACTTGGGCCGCACGCCGAGCAGCGCACTGAGCTGCATGGCGAGCGGGTTGAGGTTCAGCTTGTCCGGGTCCTTCTTCGGCGTGTTGTCCCACGGCTGCGGGTACGCCGGGTTGGCGTACTGCGCACGGTCGGCGCCGCGCACACCCGTCGGGTTCCCGAACGGCACCTTGCATCGGGCCTCGGTGTTGAACGGGAACTCGTCGTAGTGGACGTCGAAGTTCGGGTTCTTGCGCTTCATCTCCGCGATGATCTCCTGGGTCCCCTCGTAACCGCGGGTACACGAGGCCGGGTTGTTGGTCTCCAGGACGATACCGAAGTGGATCTGACCGTCACCGGGAGCCGGCGAGTGACTGCCCGCAGACAGTGCCGACAGCATCGCGAACGTCATCGACGTCGTGTAGGTGACCGGCTCGATCGTGCGCGCCACCTCGGCGAGATCCTTCACCACCTTGGAGATGTCGTTGCCGTTCTTCTGGATCAACTCGGAGATCTGCGTCGCCGACAAGGTGCCGGTGGTCAGCAGCCGGCGCAGATCCGGATCCGACGACGCCAGGGTCGCGGTGATCAGGTCGAGGTTGCGCGACCAGCTGAGGATTGCGTCGGACTGGTCGGCCTGTGTCGCCAGGACGACGTTCGAATCCTGGATCAGCCCGACCACCTCGCTCAGGTTGTCGACGCCGGCCCGCGAGAGCTTGCCGAGGGAATCGACGAGCCGGGTGAGGTTCTCCCCCTGGCCGTTGAATGCGTTACCCAGTTCGGTGATGACGGTGTGCAGGTCGTCGACCGGGATCGACGAGGTGAAGTCGACCGCGGACTTGACCACGTCCTCGAGCGGCTCGGGCAACCGCGATTCCCGGATGGTCGAGCCGTTCTCGAGATAGGGCCCCGACGCCGAGGTCGGCTGCAGGTCGACGTACTGCTCACCGATCGCCGAACGCGATGCCACCACGGCCACCGCCGACGCCGGGATCTTCGGTCCGCCCGAGTCGAGCTCGAGCTTGACGTCGACACCCTCCTGGGTGAGGTCGAGCGCACCGACCCGGCCGACCGGCACACCCAGGTAGGTGACCTCGGCGTTGGTGAAGATGCCGCCGGAGGCGGGCAGCTCGGCGGTGACGGTGTACATGCCGACGCCGACCAGCTTGTCCAGCCGTGCGTACTTCGCGCCGACGTAGGCCAGTGCGACGAGGCCGACGATGACGAAGGCGATCAGCTGGATCTTGACGAGCTTGCCGATCATCGTCCTGCTCCTGTCGGTGACTCAGGGGCCTGGGACTTGGGGGCCAGACCCATGGCCGCGAGCGGGCTGTCGAGAACCCCCTGGCCGGGCGCCGCCGGTACGGGCGCCGAGGCCGGGTAGGTGCCACCCGACGGTGGGGTGTTGGGTCCCGGCCGTGAGTTCGGGGCCGGCGGGAGCAGCGTGATCGTCGGCCAGCCGTACCGCGGCCCGTTGCCGTTGTAGTACGGGTTGCGCGGATTGACCGGCACCTTCACGCGGGCCGGCGGCGAGTACTTCGGTGTCCCCTGCCCGACGCCGAGGGCCTCGAGCTGGTTGAGGATGCGCAGGTCCAGCGTCATGAACAGATTGGCCGAGTCACCGTGGAAGGCCGGGAGGACCCAGTCCGGGAACGGGAGCGTCAGCATCAGCGGCGCCGCGGTGATCAGGTCCGGTGCGGCCTTGGTCAGCTCGCTCAGGATCGGCCGCAGCGCCTTGAGATCGTTGATCAGCGCCGTGCGGGACTTGCCCAGCACATCGGTACCGACCTGACCGAGCTGATCGAGCTTGGTCAGCAGGTCGACGAACTGCGGTCGCTGTTCCTCGAGCACCTCGATGCCCTCGGGGAGCTGCTTGAGGATGCGGTCGATCTGTGCGGTCTGCTTCTCGGTCCGTGCGGACAGATCCGCGAGACCGTCGATCGCGGCGACGATGTCGTCGCGCTGACGATTGAGCCCCGCGATGAGTTTCTCCGTCTGATCGATCAGGCTGCGCACCTCGTCGGTACGGCCGCCGAGCGTCTTGTTCAGCTCCGAGACGATCGGCTGCAGCTGGTTGATGCCACCGCCGGTCAGCAGCAACGCCAGGGCTCCGAGAACCTGCTCGATGTCGGTCGCGGTACGCGTGCGGTCCACCGGGATCGGCTCGGCGGGATTCTGCCGCGGCGCGTTCGCGCTGTTGTCCGGATCGCTCAGCGACACGAACTTCTCACCGAGAAGCGAGGTCTGTTGGACGCTGGCCTGCGCCTCGTCGGACAGGTCGACGTCGTTCTGGACCTCGACGGTGACCTGCGCGAACCAGGCGTCGTTCGGCACCTCGACCTTGGTGACGCGCCCGACGGGGATGCCGTCGCGTTTGACCATCGACTGCGGCACCAGGTCGAGCACGTCGTCGAACTGGATCTTGTATGTGCGCGGGCTGCTCCCGGTGTCGACGCCGCCGGGCAGCGGGATCGACTGGATGCCGCCGGACATACAGCCCGACACCATCACGGTCAGCGAGAGCGCGGCGCCGGCCAGGGTGGTCCGTACGGAGCGTCGGTTCATCAGTTGCCTCCCCGGGGTCGCGGGGCACTCGAGCTCGGTGACGGCTTCGTCGACGGGGTCTTCGTCGCCGACGGTGCAGGCGTGTTGATCTGCGGGTCGGGGTTGCCCGGAACCGTGCCCGGAACCGGTGCCTTCTGCAGCTTGTTGTTGCTCATGATGCCGAAGGGCAGCACCGGTAACACCGGCTCGAGCACCCCGTCGGTGATCTGCTTGCCGATGGCCTCACATTGGTTGATCAGCGGGCGCAGAGTGTTGCTGAACTGCGTGAACTGCGGGTTTCCCGGCATCAGCGCGCCCAGATCGAGCAGGCGGCACTGCGCGCCGATCAGGTCCTGCAGCTCCGGGATCGTCAGACGCAGGGCCAGCGTTCCCGACTCCGCGTCGTAGGCGTTGATCAGGTTGTTCATGGCCACCGGCAGGACCGTCAGGACCTCTTTGAGGTTGTTCTTCTCATCGAGCAGCGCTTGCGTGGTCGGCTGCAGGTCCTTGACCGTCTCCCCGATCTGCTCACGGTTGTCGGCCAGGAAGCCGGCCACATCCCCGAGCGCGATCGACAACTTGTTCAGCGCGGCTGCGAGTTGTTCGCGCTCACCCGCGAGGAACCTGTTGAACGACGCCATCTGGGTGTTGAACTGCCGCACCTGGGCGTCGTTCTCGCGCAGCGCGCCGACGAAGGTGTTGAGGCCCTTGACGGTGTCGAAGAGGTTGTTCCGCGAATCGCTCAGCGTCGTGGAGGCCTTCGACAGGTTCTCGATGGCCTTTCCGAGCTTCTCGCCGTTGCCGGCGAGGTTCTCGGCGCCCGTCGCGACGAGTTCACTCACCGCGCCCTGGCGTCCGGTGCCGTCGGTCTTGTTCGCGCCGTCGGGCCCGAGGGCGTCCGACAGTTCCTTGACGCTGGCGTAGAGCTCGTCGACCTCGACCGGGACCATGGTCTGGTCCTCGTTCAGGGTGATGTCGCGACCGGCCTTCGGGCCTCCCGAGTAGGCCGGGGTCAGTTGCACGAAACGGTCGGCGACGACCGATGGGATCATCTGCACGGCACGGACGTTCTCGGGCAGCGTGATGCCGCGGTCGACCGTCATGGTCACCTTCACCGTCTCACCCTGCGGCGTCACCGAATCGACCTTGCCCACGGCCACGCCGAGGATGCGGACGTCGGAACCGGAATAGATGCCGACCGAACGTTTGAACGTCGCGGTGATCTTGGTGGTCCCGATCGCGGAGAACACCCACCACAGGGCGCCCGCGACGACGAGCGCGAGAATCAGCCCGAGGATGAGCGCGACGATGTGCCGCGGGGTGAACCAGCGGCCGGGGCCGGAGATCTGTGTCAGGTCTGGTGCGGTCATCAGCCTGCCCCCGTTCCGCCGTTGTTTTCCATCGCCATCTTGTTCGGCGGCCGTGTGGTGTTCTGCTGCGGCAGCGCCGGCGGCAGTAGGTTCACCACGACCTGATCGAACCAACGGCCGTTGCCGAGGACGTTGGCGTACAGGCGGTAGAACGGCGCCATGTTCTTGATCGTGTCGCGGATGTTCTGGTTCTGACGCTGCAGCAGCTCGTTCACGCCCTTCAGCGCGTCGAGCGCCGGGCCGATCTGCTCCTCGTTGTCGCGCACGATGCCGGTAAGCGAGTCGCCGAGGCTCGTCGTGCTGGCCAGCAGAGCGGAGATGGACTGCTGCCGGTTGTTCAACTCGTCGAGCAGCTGGCCCGCGCCGCCGATCAGGCGCACGAACTCCTCGTTGCGATCGGCCAGGAGCTTCGAGGTGTCCTTGGTCGCGGCGAGGAGCTTCTGCACCTCCTGGTCGCGGCTGGCGATCGTGTTGGACAACCGCGCGAGACCGTCGAGCGCGGGTCCGGTGTTGCCGGCCGTACCGGAGAAGGCATCCGACAGCACGCGCATCGACTCGGCCAGCTGATCGTTGTCGAAGTCCTCGATCTGCTGCGCCGCACCCGAGAACGCCTCGATGACGTCGTAGGGCGAGACCGTGTCGGTGAGCGGAACGTCGGGGTCGGCCGGTTCACTGCCACGCGGGTTCAGTCCCAGGTACTTCTGCCCCAGGATCGTCTTGATCTGGATCGATGCCTGTGTCTGGTCGCCGATCCAGGTGTTCTCCACCTTGAAGCTGACGTCGACGCGGTCGCCGTTGAGCTTCACGCTCTCGACCTCGCCGACCTTGACGCCTGCCACGCGCACCTCATTACCCGCCCTGAGTCCGGCGGCCTCGGTGAACTGCGCGGTGTAGCGGGCGCCGGCGCCCAGCAGCGGAACCTCGGTCAGGTAGAAGGCACTGAGTCCGAGCATCAGGAGGATCAGGACACCGATGGCGCCGATGCTGACCGGGCTGCGTCGTCCGCCGAAGCGGCGATGCGGGTGCTGCGCCGGCTGCTTCGCGGCGTCGTCGTCGCCGTTGTCGTCGGCGCGGTTGTTCTCGTCTGCCATCGTGGTCACCCCCCTGGCTTCTCGTCAGCCCAGCAACGGGTGGCCGCACTGGTGTAGAGCACGTGATTGATGTCGGGCAGCGGCACCAGCGGCTGTGTCAGCAGCGTCGACTTGCCGTTGCCGGCGACGACGTCGATACCGCACAGATAGAACTGGAACCAGGAACCGAAGGTCGCGGCCCGGCCGACCTTGCGCAGCTTGACCGGGAGGTTGGTCAGCGTCTCCTCGATGTCCTCGTTGCGCTTGTTGATCTCGTCGGACAGCGACTTCAGTCCGGCGATGTCGCCCTGGATCGACGGGCGCGTCGCACCGAGGATGTTCGCGGTCACCGAGGTCAGATTCGACACGGAACTGATCGCCGATCCTACCGAACCGCGTTGCGCGGCAAGCCCGGTCACCAACTTCTCGGTGTTGTCGAGGAGGCTGGTGAACTGCTCGTCGTTGCGGTTGACCGTGTCGAGGACCTTGGTGAGGTTGCCGATCAGCTCACCGATCACCTTGTCCTTGTCGGCGATCGCGTTCGTCAGGTCCGCGGTGTCGCTGACCAGCCGCGTGATCGAGCCGCCCTGACCGTCGAAGACCGCGATGATCTCGGAGGTCAGCTTGTTGACGTCGTCGGCCGACAGCTGTTGGAACAGCGGCCGGAACCCGTTGAACAACTCGGTGAGGTTGACCGGCGGGTGGGTGGAGTCGTCGTCCTCGTCCAACCCGAACGTGTGACCCTGCGACACGGTCCGGGCCGGGTCGCCGGCGCCGCGTTCGAGCGCCAGATACCGCAGGCCGGTGAGGTTGCGATAGCGGATGTAGAGCTGGGTCCCGTCGGGCAACCGGTCGCGGTCGAGGTTGAACGAGACCATCGCCCGGTTGCGGTCGTAGACCTCGACTTTCTCCACCTGTCCCACTCGCACGCCGGCGATGCGGACGTCGTCGCCGGAGTTCAGCAGGGTGGCGTCGTCGAAGACGGCCTTGAACTTCGCGTCTCCGCCGCCGCCGGCGTTCGCGATGGTGATCGCGAGCAGGCTGGTCGTCACGACGGTGACGACCGCGAAGATGATCAGCTTGACCAGGGGCGCGATTATCGACCTCATTTGATCTCGACCTGCGCTCCCTGGAGGGAACCGCCGGCGATCATGGTCACCCAGGTCGGCACCGACTCCGGCGAACGGCCGCTCGTGGCGCCGTAGATGACCTGCAGCTGCTTGCGGTAGTCCGGATCGTCGAACGGGTTGGACCGGACCGATGCGGTACCGGCAGGCACGCCGCTGAACTGCGGCTGCGGCAGCTTCTGAACGTTGCGCGGACCGGCGTTGCGTGACGGCGGCTGGTAGCTGCCGTCGGCGAGACTGCCACCCGGATACTGCGGGAACGGGCGACCGTCGGTGGGGGGCTCGTAGCAGACGGCGGGTGGGTCGAGATCCATGAAGCGGGGTTCGTCCTGGTTCGGTAGATAGCGGCCACGAGGATTGATGAACTGCAGGTTCACCCGCACACCCGGGTTCTTGGTGCCCTCGCCCACGATTCTGCGTGACTCGGGGATCAGACCCACGAAGTTGCGGAACGTGCAGACGAAGGTCGGCGACTGCTTCGCGAGTCCGACGAGCAACTCTTCCGAGTCGACAGCGAGGTCGATCAGGTCGGTGCGGTTCTGGCGCAGCCAGCCGGTGAGGTCGTCGGATGCCACACCGAGGGTCGCGATGAGCGTCCGCAGATCTGCCTGCCGTTCGACGATGGTGTTCGACGTCGTCCGGAACGAGTCCAGCGCGTCGACGACGTCGGGCAGCGCCTGCGAGTAGGTCTGCGAGAAGGTCGCCAGGCCCTCGAGGGTGCCCTCGAGGTCGGGCAGGTTCTTGTTGACCTCGACGAAGATCTGGTCGAGCTCTTCGAGCGTCGTGCCGAGCTGCTCACCGCGGCCCGACAACGCCTTCGACAGCGCGGTCAGCGTGGCGTTGAGATCCTGCGGCGGGATGGCGTCGAGGACCGGAAGCAGCTTGTCGAACAACTCCTGGACCTCGAGTGCGTTGCCGCTGCGATCGGTCTCGATGGTCGCGCCGTTGGTCAGCGTCGGTCCGGTGTTGTCCTCGGGGACCTGCAGCGCCACGTACCGCTCGCCGAAGAGCGTCTTCGGCAGGATCCGCGCGGTGGTCTTGTCCGACAGTTCCTTCGCCTTGTTCGGGTCGAGGCCGAGGATGACCTCGACCGACCCGTCGGGCGCCGGCTTCACCTCACGGACCTCGCCGACGACCATGCCGCGCGCCTTCACGTCGGCGTTCGCGGGCAGCGCGTTGCCGGTGGAGTCGGTCATCAGGGTGACGTCGGTGAAGTCCTGGAACGTCTTGTTGAACTTGGTGATGGTCGCGGTGAGGAACAGTGCGACCACGAGAAAGAAGACCAGGCCGAGCAGCCTTCTACGCAGGACCGACACCGCTAACCTCCCACTCTGACCGTCGTCGTGGTGCCCCAGATCGCGAGTCCCAGGAAGAAGTCGAGGATCGCGATGAGGACCAGTGCCGAGCGGACCGCGTGACCGACGGCCACGCCCACACCTGCGGGTCCACCCGATGCGTAGTAGCCGTAGTAGCAGTGCACCAGGATGATCACGAAGGCGAAGACCAGCACCTTGCCGAACGACCAGAGCACGTCGGCCGGCGGCAGGAACAGGTTGAAGTAGTGGTCGTAGGAACCGCCTGACTGTCCATTGAAGACCGTCGTGACCACCCGAGACGCCAGGTACGCCGACAGCAGACCGAGCACGTACAGCGGGATGACCGCGATGAACCCGGCGATCACGCGCGTCGACACGAGGAACGGGATCGACGGCACGGCCATCGTCTCGAGGGCGTCGATCTCCTCCGAGATGCGCATGGCGCCGAGCTGGGCGGTGAAGCCACAGCCGACGGTCGCGGACAGGGCGAGGCCCGCCACCAGAGGCGCCACCTCACGGGTGTTGACATAGGCCGACAGGAAGCCGGTCAGTGCCTGCGACCCGATCTGGTCGAGTGCCGCATAACCCTGAAGGCCGACGACGACGCCGGTGAAGCCCGACATCAGCACCATCACGCCGATGGTGCCGCCGATCACCGCGAGTCCGCCCGAGCCGAAGGCAACTTCGGCGAGTAGGCGCAGGACCTCACGGGTGTAGTGCACCAGCGTCTTCGGCATCCACGCGAGCGTGCGGCCGTAGAACGACATCTGCTCACCGGCGCCGTCGAGCACCTTGAGTGGTCTGCCCAGCTGTTTGCGGGCCTCGTACATGTAGTACTCGGGCCTGCTCTTGGCGATCGTCACGCCGCCGCCACCATCGGTCACGACTAGCTCCCCTTCGGTGGGACGATCTGCAGGTAGACCGCAGTGATGATCAGATTGGCGAGAAACAGCAGAAGGAATGTGATGACGACGCTCTGGTTGACGGCGTCACCCACACCCTTCGGGCCGCCCTTGGGATTGAGGCCCTTGTAGGCGGCGACGACGCCGGCGAGGACACCGAAGACCGCGGCCTTCAGCGTCGACACCCAGAGGTCGGGCAGCTGGGCGAGGGCACCGAACGACGCCAGGTAGGCGCCCGGGGTGCCGCCCTGCATCACCACGTTGAAGAAGTAACCACCACCGATGCCGATGACGGCGACCAGACCGTTGAGCAGTATCGCGACCAGGACCATGGCCAGCACACGCGGGACCACGAGTCGCTGGATGGGGTTGATGCCCAACACTTCCATCGCGTCGATCTCCTCGCGGATGGTGCGCGAACCGAGGTCGGCGGCAACCGCCGACCCGGCCGCACCCGCGATGAGGAGCGAGGTCACGAGTGGTGACCCCTGCTGGATGACCACCAACACGCTGGCCGCACCGGTGTACGACTCGGCGCCGAGTTGTTTGATCAGCGAACCCGTCTGCAAGGAGACGATCGCGCCGAACGGAATCGCGATCAGGGCGGTGGGCAGGATCGTCACACTGGCGATGAACCACGCCTGCTGGATGAACTCCCGCCACTGAAACGGGCGCACAAAGGTCTGGCGTGCAACATCGACGAAGAGCTGAACGATATTGCCGGTCTGGGCTAGGGCGCCCGTTCCGGCCTGCGCGATTCGGTCGACGCCACGCGTGGTGGCATTGGTCATCCCTGGATCGTCCGCCCTTCGTTTGCGTCTGAAGCACGATGACTGGGCTTGGTCAGTGCGTCGCCGCCACCGGGCGTCTGCCACTGCTCTGTCGGCGCATCGCTGCCGCCGTAGTCGATCACGTCGGTCTTGGCGTCGGCGACGGCCAGGTTCCCCGAGGAAGCGCTCGTCCACTCGTTGTCCCCGCTGTGGCGTCCGTTCGCCACATCCTCGGCGTGGGCGCGGCTCTCCTCGCGGATCTGGTCTTCCTGCTCCTGGCTGCGACGGATGGCCTCCTGCGCGTTCTGCGGCAGGCCGGGCAGCATCGCATGCACGCGCTCACGGTGACGGGCGACCGCCTTGCGTTCGGGCATACCCGGATTGGGCTGGACCTGCGGGATGATCTCGGTGAAGTCCTCCTTGGTACCACCACCGGAGATACCCGCGGCCTGCATGGCCTCTTCCTGCTTCTGGACGGCCTCGTCCTTCTCCTCCGACATACCGATCGGACCGAACCGGTCACCGGAGAGGAACTGCTTGACCACCGGCTGCTCCGAGGTCAGCAACTGCTCACGCGGACCGAACATCACCAGCTCCTTCCGGAACAACATGCCGATGTTGTCCGGGATCGTGCGCGCGATGTTGATGTTGTGCGTCACGATCAGGATCGTCGCATCGATCTGGGCGTTGATGTCGATCAACAACTGGCTGATGTAGGCGGTACGCACCGGATCCAGACCCGAATCCGGCTCGTCACACAAAATGATCTGCGGATCGAGCACCAACGCGCGCGCCAGACCGGCACGCTTGCGCATACCACCGGAGATCTCACCGGGAAGCTTGTCCTCGGCACCGGTCAGACCGACCAGATCGATCTTCTCCATCACGATGTCGCGGACCTCGTTCTCCTTCTTCTTCGTGTGCTCACGAAGCGGGAACGCGATGTTGTCGAACAACGACATCGAACCGAACAGGGCACCATCCTGGAACAGCACACCGAACAGCTTGCGGATCTCATAGAGCTCTTTGGCCGAACACTGCGTGATATCGGTGCCATCGACGATCACCGACCCCTGCTCGGGATGCAGCAACCCGATCAACGTCTTCAAGAACACCGACTTACCGGTACCCGACGGACCGAGCAGCGCAGACACCTCACCCTCAGGGAGGGTCAGCGTGACATCACGCCAAATATTCTGCGAACCAAACGACTTCGTGAGCCCCTCGACACTGACCTCAACACCCACAACTTCCTCCAGACGATCGCTGCCCCCGAAGGCGGCCACGGTGTGACCGCACACCAACCGGTGGCATTTGTGGTTGGGGTCACTGTAACCGACCAGCGACCGCTCACAGAGCGACCGGCACCCTCAGCGTTGGCAGCGGCGGAAGCTACCGGCAGGTAACCACGCCGCGTCGATGACATTAGCTGATGTTAGGTGGTGAGGAAAGTCGGACACCGACCCCGTTGTGACGCCCGACGCAGAGTCCCAGGTCACTCCGGGAGTGTCCGTTTCGGGGACGCATTGAACGGAGATGACGCGTCGTGCGTCCAATCCCCATGACATGGTTCCCGACCGATCGATACGGACTCATACGGCGCGAATCGACGCTGCGGGTCGGCATCAGCGACGACACCGTCGCGGCGGCGGTGGACAGCGGGGACTTGATCCGGTTGGCCCCCGGGGTCTACTTGGAGGCCGATCCCGACGCTGCCGATTCCACCGCGATCCATCGGCTGCAGTCCATCGCAGTGGCGACCTCGGCACGTGATCGCGGCAAGGCGACGCTGAGCCATGATTCGGCGGCAGCCGTCCTCGGGCTCGAACTACTCCACCCCGACCGCGAGGCTGTCCATCTCACCAAGAAGTCCACCGCGGGCGGTTTCGTCCGCGGCCATCGGCACGTACACAACGGCCCGCTGACATCCGGCGACATCAAGATGGTCGACGGGATCGAGGTGACCACGCTCGACCGCACTGCGGTCGAAATCGCCACGAACGGCAACTTCGCGCAAGCACTGGTGGCCTTCGACCGAGCACTGGCGATGAAGGCCGATTCATCCGTCATGACGGCCATCCTCGACGCGCGTCTACGGCGACCCGGGACCAGCACCGCACGACGAGCCCTTTCGCTCGCCGACGCGTCCTCAGAGGGCGTCGGGGAGTCGTGGAGCCGCGCCCAGATGATTGCAGCCGGGCTCCCTCTTCCCCGTCTCCAGCACACGTTCCAGACATCACAGGGCGAGGCGCGGGCGGACTTCGACTGGGAGGGTCGGCTCGTCGGTGAGTTCGACGGGATGCAGAAATACGGTCTGCGCCCCGGAGAAACCCCGCGCGAGGCATTGATCCGCGAGAAGCGGCGCGAGGATGCCCTCCGGGCCATGGGCATCATGGTGGTCCGCTGGACGTGGGCCGAACTCGAACGCGAAGAGCTGGTCGGCCTCCTCAGACCCTGGCTCATGAAGTTGGGGCTCACTGCCGCCTGAGCGCTCGACTCCCAGACTTCATTTCGACGTTGCGACTTCGATCGAGGTCGCAACGTCGAAATGAAGTCTGGGAGTCAGGCCAACACAGCAACGAGCCCGGGACAGCAATGCTGTCCCGGGCTCGTGAGTCGCGTAAGAAGAGTCTTACTTGACGGAGACCTTGGCGCCGGCCTCTTCGAGCTTGGCCTTGGCAGCCTCGGCGGCGTCCTTGTCGACCTTCTCCAGGAGAGCCTTCGGAGCACCCTCGACGAGGTCCTTGGCTTCCTTCAGGCCCAGACCCGAGACGACCTCGCGGACGACCTTGATGACCTGGATCTTCTTGTCGCCGGCACCCTCGAGGATGACGTCGAACTCGTCCTGCTCGGCAGCAGCCTCGGCGCCACCGGCAGCCGGTGCACCGGCAGCGGCAACGGCGACCGGAGCGGCCGCGGTGACCTCGAAGACCTCTTCGAACTTCTTCACGAAATCGCTGAGCTCCAGCAGGGTCAGTTCCTTGAACTGATCGATGAGCTCGTCAGCGGTGAGCTTCGCCATGGTGGCGTCCTTCCTGTAAGTCCCCGTACGGGGTTGGTGTGCATCCCCGTACGGTTCGGGGATCGGCTTGGTGCGGCGAGTTATTCGCCGGCTTCGTTCTTCTTCTCCTGCAGGGCCGCTGCGAGACGCGCGACCTGCGATGCCGGCTGGTTGAACAGGCCGGCTGCCTTAGCCAAGTTGCCCTTCATGGCACCGGCGAGCTTGGCCAGCAAGACCTCACGGGTCTCAAGGTCGGCGATCTGCTCGATCTCGGCAATGGACAGCGCGCGGCCGTCCATGTACCCGCCCTTGATGACCAGAGCCTTGTTGTCCTTGGCGAACGTCTTGATCGCCTTCGCGGCCACAACCGGCTCACCTTCGATGAAGGCAATCGCGGTCGGACCGGTGAACAGCTCGTCGAGCCCTTCCACGCCCGCTTCAGCAGCGGCACGCTTCACCAGGGTGTTCTTGGCGACGGAGTAGGTTGCACCCTCACCGAGGGAACGTCGCAGCTGGGAGATCTGGGTGACGGTGAGTCCACGGTATTCCGTGACCACTGCCGCCGTGGAGCCCTTGAACTGCTCTGCGATCTCCGCAACAGCGGCGACCTTTTCGGACTTGGCCATACTTCGCCTCCTCTCCTCGTCACTTGAGTTGGTCGGGTTCAACTGAGCGACGGGCCGTGGAGGCGATCGACGGCGGAAATGACAAACGCCCCGGCACGCAGGCACGGGGCGTGAAGACGCACACTGATGTGTGGGACCACATTCCTCGTTCATCCTGCGTGGGCCGGCGACTCTGTCGCGCCTTCGTTCGGGAGTTCCCGACGACCAACGGTCTCTGGTTGAACCGATACGACGCACGGTTGTGCATCACACCGACGACTAGGCTACGTCCTTGTGGGGGAACAAACCAAATCGACCGACGTGCACGACCCCAACGAGCGGGCGCAGGCCGCCATGGACGCTGTCACGGCGCGGCACCTGCAGCGGGCCTTCTGGTTGCCGGCGACGCGCACGGCGGCGGTCGCGTGGCCGATCGGGTTCGTCGCGGCGCATCTCGGATCCTGGCATTACTGGTGGCATGCGCATCTCGTCGACCTGCTCGTCGACGCCGCGATCCACCGACCGGTGCCGAACAGGGCCCGCTCGCTACGCTCCCGGCGCCCGGTGGGCTCGGGGTACGGCGACCGTTCCTTCGATCCCGATGTCGCCGACGACGCGAATCGGGTGGTGCGCGGGATCAAGGTCCGCAACCTCGGACGGTGGACGAACAACTACTACGACGACATGGCCTGGTTGGGGTTGGCGATCGAACGCGCCGACCGTCACCTCGACCTCGACCACCGGCGGGGCCTGGAGGTCTTGACGCGACGGATGCTCGACGCGTGGGTCCCCGAGGACGGCGGCGGCATCCCCTGGCGCACGACCGACCAGTTCTTCAACGCCCCGGCGAACGGCCCCGCCGCGATCCTCCTCGCCCGTACCGGTCACGTCGAACGTGCTGTGGCGATGTGCGATTGGATGGACGCCAACCTCATCGACCCGAAGACGCACCTGGTCATCGACGGCCTGAAGAAGCAGCCCGACGGTTCACTGAAGGCCGAGACCGGTACCTATACCTACTGTCAGGGCGTCGTTCTCGGCGCCGAGCTGGAAGCCTTCCGCGCAACCGGTGACCAGCGACATCTGGACCGTCTGGCCCGTCTGCTCGGTGCCGTCGAGAAGCATTCGTGCACCGACGGGGTGATCCACGGCGGAGGTGGTGGCGACGGCGGTCTGTTCCACGGGGTGCTCGCCCGTTATCTCGGGCTCATCGCCACCGACCTCCCGGATGTCGACGGTTCGGATGAACTGCGTGCCCGGGCAGCCCGGATCGTGATCTCGAGCGCCGATGCGGCGTGGTCGAACCGCACCGAGGTCCGCGGCCGCGTCGTATTTCCCAGCGACTGGCGCAGCCAGGCCGTCGTACCCACCGCCGCGGGCAAGAAAGCCCAGCTCGTGGCGGGTGCGGTGATGCCCTCGGAGGTCCCCGAACGCGACCTGTCGGTGCAACTGTCGGCGTGGATGGTTCTCGAGGCGGCCGCCGCGATCGACCTGTCGCTACCGGAATGTGACCGGCCGTAGACCTCCGATGGCCAAACCGAGGCCACCTGGTTAGCCATCCGATACCGGAGCTGAGCTATTCTTCAGCGAACGCGTGAGGTGACCTGGAACACACTGATTTCCGCAGCCAGCGGAGCCGGCCCGGCGCTCACGACCGACACGAAGGGGTGTCGGTGTCCACCCGGCCATCTCGACCAGCAGCACTCCCGGTGCGACACCTCTCACCCCAGGCAGGGTGGTGCACCATGACGTATCAACTGGATCCCGCGGAACGCCGTGCGCGGCCGGTTCCTTCACCGTCGCGACGCCCCACGGAAGCACCCCATTTCGGCACCCTCCCCCTCGGCGACCCGACCGGAGGTGCCGACGGCATCCGCTGGCGCGAGCAGGTCGACGGCAAGCAGTTGTACCCGCGCGTGGCCATCGACCGCGACGTCTCGATCACCATGAGCGACGGGGTGATTCTGCGCGCCACCGTGATCCGCCCCGCCAACCGGTTCGGGCAGACGGTCCTCACCCCCTACCCCGCGATCGTCAACATCAACCCGTACAACCGGGCGGCCATCGACTTCATCGACCAGGCGCTGCACGCGCCCGTGCTCGGCAAGGCGCTGCACACCGCGTCGGCGTCGATCGATGCGACCGGCACCGCACTCGAGGGCCTCACCACCCTCACCCAGACGCTGTCGGGCGGCGTCTTCGACGTCTTCGGCATCAACCGCAATCTCGTACGCAGCGGCTACGTCCAGGTGGTCGTCGACGTCCGCGGTACCGGTGCGAGCCACGGCAAGTGGCAGATTCTCGGCCCGCGCGAGCAGGAGGATTCGGTCGAGATCATCGACTGGGTCAGTGAGCAGGAATGGTGCGACGGTACCGTCGGCCTGGCCGGCTGGTCGTACTCGGCGATCAACTCGCTGCAGGCCGCCGACAAGCGCCCGCCGCAACTGAAAGCCGTGTTCGCCGTGGAGGGTTGCGACGACATCGTGCGCGACATCTACATCACCGGCGGCATGCCGTCGGCGTTCATCCCCGTATGGCTGTCGGCGGTGAACATGCTCAAATGGGTTCCCAACCCCGCCAACATCATTCGGGACATCGCCAGGGGTCACGCACTGAAATGGGCCGTCGACCGGGTGAAGTCGCCGGCCACCGAGATCCCCTCGCTCCTCTGGGGTTTCCTCACCGCCCGCGATCCACGCATCTTCGACGACCCGTACTTCGACGAGCGCGACCCGATCGTCGACCGTATCGAGGCTCCCACGTTCACCGTCGGCGCCTGGCACGATCTGTTCGGACGCAGCGCAACCGGCGTATACGAGCGGTTGAACATGGAACCCGGCCGCAAGCAGATGATCGTCGGCGACGGTTATCACCTCGACGTCGGTTCGGGGTATGGCGGCAAGTTCGCGCCGCCGCGTCTTGACGTCCTCGAACGCGCCTGGTTCGACCGCTGGCTCAAGGGACACCGCAACGGCATCGAGTTCTACGGGCCGGTCACCATGCTGCAGCAGGGCGGTGCCTGGACCGCCGGACAGAACTTCCCGCGCCCGGGCGTCGCGCCGAAGCGGCTGTACCTGACGCCCGACACGTCGTCGACCGCAGACCACGCCGTACACGACGGAACGTTGGGTTCGACTCCCGCACAGGGTGTCTCGTCCCTCCACGTCCGACCAGACACCCGCGGACTCCGATCCCGCGACATGACCCAGGTGACCGCCGGCGCCACCATGATCCTCGGCGCCGACTACGCGAAGGACGCCCGTTTCCAGGAGCGTGGTGCGCTGTCCTTCACCACCGCCCCGGTGCTCGAGGCCACCCCGATCAGCGGCGCGATGAACCTGCGACTCAACGTGGCCACCACCGCCCACGAGGCGATCTGGGCGGTGACCGTGAACGACGTCGCGCCCGACGGCACGTCGACGGTGCTCACCAACGGCGCCCTCTCGGCGTCGAATCGCGCACTGGACCGCAGCAAGTCGACCTACGCGGCCGACGGCAGCCTGCTCTCGGCGCACCACTACCTGTCCCGCAAGCGCAAGCTGCCCGTGCCCGCCGACGAGCCGGTCCGCATCGACGTCGACCTGGTCCCGACCGATGCGGTGCTGCAGCCGGGGCACCGCCTACGCGTCGACGTCTACGCGGCAAGCCTGCCCCGCTACCTCACCGTGGTGCCCGACCTGATCAAGGCGCGAGGTCGCAGGCAGCGCCTGGTCCTCGACCCCGATCATCCGAGTTACCTCACGTTGCTCGCGGGCGAGGGATTGTGCCCCGACACGTCCGAGGCGGCAAGGGTCTAGCCGGCCACCGCCCCAACCAGCACTTTGGGACGATTCTTTTCGATCGTCCCGTTGACACCGTCGCACCGCCGACCTAGGTTCTCAAAGGACAGCCCGTCACCCAGAACCTCCGATCGGAGTGCACGTCCGATGACCACCGCACGGGTCGCCACGACGACGCCGCAGGCGCCCCCGAGCACCGCACCGACCTCCCTCGCGCCGACGATCCCCTCGCGCCACCCGGACGGTCCGTGCAAGATCCCGATCGGCCTGCGTCTCGTCGCGCCCATGCTGGGCCTGCGCAAACCCGACCGCGAACTGTTCCATCATCTCGGTGAACTCCTCACGGTCGGTGACGAACCGGCGGATCGTCTGGTCGAGTGGATGCACACGGCCGGGATGGCGCAGGCACGCCCGCTGTTCGAGCGAGCGTTGGTCAAAGGGATCGACTCGATCGACGACGCACCGGTGCCGCTGCGCGAGTTCTTCGTCGAGGTGGAGGCCGTTCCCGACTGGGTCGACCGGGACCTGATCGAGAAGGGCGCGCGCGTGATGCGCAGCGGTGGCGCCGACGGCCTGTACGTCGCACGTGACGTCGCCCTGCTGGGCGGCTACCAATTCGCCGGCTTCAACCAGACCCTGCTGCGCACCGGCGCCCTCGAAAAGGGTTCCAACACAAGGTTTGCCGAGACCACGCAGTGGGCGACCGACGTCATCACCGAGAACGGTCTGCTACCACAGGGAGTCGGTTACCAGTCGACGCTGCGCGTCCGCCTGATCCATGCGATGGTCCGACGCCACGTAGCCGCGCTCCCCGACTGGGATGCCGACGCCTGGGGACTGCCCATCAACCAGACGGACATGGCTGCGACACTCGTCGGAGCGCTTGTGTCGCCGAGTCTCGGCGTGGTCATGATGGGACTCGTCAACCGCCCCAGCGAATACGACGCCGTCGCACACCTCACGCGGTACGCCGGATGGTTGCTCGGCGTCCGGGACGAGTTCCTACCCACGAGCTTTCGCGACGCGATCCGTGTGCTGCTCCAGACCTCCTACGTTCTCTCCACGCCTGACGAGACGACCAGGCAGCTCTCGGTGCCGATGGCCGACGATCCGTTGCAGTGGAACTACTCGAGGTTTCCGAAGGTGCGTCGCAAGATCGCACGCGCACAGCACCTCTCGGTGACGAGCGGGTTCCTGGGTCCGGCCGCGATGCGCACGCTCGGACTGCCGTTCGTCCCACCGTGGTATCCGGTCATCCGGTTCCCGGTGAACATCATCCGATCGATTCAGGCGCAACGCCCGGGCGGACGCGAACGCGCGGCGATCCGCGGCGCCGCCGAACAGCGCGAGTTCATGAGGATCATGACCGGCGGCGAGGCCACGATCGGGCACTCGGCGAGGAAGATCACCGGGCACTGAAGTCGGCCGGCCCTGGAGATGTTGTCAGCCGATCCCGGAATCGGCGAGCACCACGCGGAACACGAACGCCGCCTCCGGTCCGAGGACGAGGCCCACGAGCTCGATGAACGTGAGCACGAAGCCGCGTCCGTGACCCGGCCCCTTGGAGTCGTCGAGGTGGTGGGCCAGCTCGTGGAGCACCACGAGTTCTCGGAGCGCCCACCGGCCCTCCGCCGACGACGGGATCGCGATCTCCGCGCTGAGCAACCTGTCGTCGGCGGCGGTCGTCGACCGGGCGTAGTGCGCCGAACTCTGGCCGCGTCGCTCACGCACCGACACCGGCTCGGATGCGCGCGGGAACCGCGACCGCACACTCGGCAGCTCCAGCACCCGTCCCACGTAGTCGCGCACCGCGTCGATCGAGGCGAACCGGGCCTCGGCGGGCAGCGTGAGTTCGGTCCCGGCCAGCTGCACGGTGCGCGAGGAGGACGCGGTGTCGAAGAGCCGGAAGACGAGACGCTCGGCGTCGTAGTACCGGGCACGCCCGGTGTCACGCGGACTCACGGCATCACCAATGATGATGGGGGTCCGCTGTAGCCGATGGGAGTCTTGATGCGCCGTCCCGACCTGCACGCGTTCGGCGAACGTGTGCTGCGACTGCCCGGCGCGACGCTGAGCCTGCGCATCCTCATCGACATCGCGCGCGGTGACATCACCGACCGTGCGATGACCCTCGCCGCGCAGGCCTTCACCTCGATCCTGCCCATCGTCATCCTGCTGCTCACGCTCCCGGGCAGCGACTTCGTCGACGACGCCCTGAGCGGACTCGGCATCCCGGTCAGCAAGCTCGACCACAACTCGGTGGACAACCCACAGTCGTTCGCCACCTTCGGGATCATCGGCGCACTCATGACCATCGCCGGCGCCACCTCCCTGTCACGTGCTCTCGGCCGAATGTATGTCGCGATCTGGGGCGTCACCAAACTGCCGTGGCGAGCCTTCTGGCGCTGGCTGATAGTGCTGTTCCTCATCCCGGCCGCGGTCACCGCGCAGGGGCTGTCGACCGGCCTGCACGCCGAGACGCTGTTCGGCATCTACCTCGGCGGCAGCGGACTCCTCGGGATCGTGCTGGTCTTTCTCGTGACCGTCACGATCTGGTCGGCCGCCTTCACCGCGATTCCCCGACTGCTGGTGTCCACCCAGGTCCCGCTGCGGCTCCTCGTGTTGAACGGGGTGGTCACGGGCCTGCTGATCACCGCACTGCTGGCGGGCAGCCGGATCGCGCTGCCCACGCTGGCGTCGGGAACCATCCGCTATTTCGGCACGCTCGGCATCGTGTTCGTCGCGATCAGCTGGCTGTTCGTGTTCGCCGCGATCCTGGTGGTCACGGCCATCGTCGTGCACGGTGTCGCCACCGACCCCGGACGTGTCGGCAGCCGGGTTCGGCGGTGGGCGGGGACCCCGACCCCGTTCACCCCGTCCCCGTCGGTCGCCTGGTACGACCGGCCTGACTGAGCACAGCGACTGACCGCGCCTCAGGCCTCGAGAGTGCCTCGGGCACCGCCGAATTCACGGTCGGCGCCGATCTTGGCCCGACGCCCCGCCCGGTCCCCCGCCTTGCGGGCGGCCTCCGAGTAACCGGCCGACGCACTCGACGCCCGCCACGTACCGCGAGCGGTGGACTCGGTCTTGTAGAAGTCGGTGACCTCGAGTTCCTTGTTGCGCAGCGCGAGCGCGGTCGAGCGTTCCGGTTCACCCGAGCGCCGTTCGGCGGCGAGTGCGTCCTCGCGGGCGGCGTCGCGGGCCTCGGCGAGACGTTTGCCGATGCGTTCGGCGAAGGCCGACTGGAAGTTGAGTCGGGCGGTGATCGGCGAGAGCGGCTTCTCCTCGATCACGCGTCGGGCCCGCCAGCCGCTGCCCCTGGTGACGACCCGGGCGAAGGTCTCGCCCTTGTACGCCCCCGACCGCAGGTAGGCATCGCTGGCGGCGACCATCTGGATGATCAGCGACGTGTAGAGCGCCTCGCAGGCGTCGATGTCGGCTTCGTATCCGTAGGCGAGGACGAAGGTCGAGTTGCTCGCGACGTCGACCGTCACGTCGTTGGCCATGGTGATCGCCACGAACAGCTGCACGTAGGTCCGCAGGCCGCGCTTGCCCGGCTCGCCGATCTTGATCTGCCGCGAGATCGGGGTGACCTTCTTCCGGGCGGCCGGATCGTGCGCGCGGGCGACGGCGAGATCGATCGACGACGCCGTCGCGAGGCGTTGTGCGGCCTGCATGAACGTCTCGGCCTCATGCTCGTTGTCGGTGTTCTCCGCCTGTCGCAGGAGGGCGGAGATCCGGGTGAGCAGCTTGTCGTCGCGCATGTAGTTCAGACTATCGGCGCGCCCGATCGGTTCCATCGGACTGTAAACGCGCCGGGAAGTCCAGGTCGGAGCACGTCAGCTGCCCGGCGCCCAGCGGGCGATGTCGTCGTCGTTCACGATCCGCTCCTGGGCGCCACGCTGGGTTGTCCGGAGGTTGTTTCCGAACGGATCACGGAGGGCGCAGTCGATGCCGTAGGGCTGTTCCTCGGGGTCCTGGGTGAACTCGACACCCTTCGCGACGAGGGCGGCGTGCGTGCCGCGGCAGTCGTCGGTCGAGAGGATCGTGACCGGCATTGCGCCCTGCGTAACCAGGTCGCGGATCTTGACCACGGCGTCGTCGGAAAGCGATGGCCGCCCGGGCTTCTCGAGCAGGATGAGGCGGCCCGGTTGTCCGGGCGGCGCGACCGTCAGCCACCGCATGAACCCCAGGTCGAAGTCGGTGTCCACGGCGAACCCGAGCTTGCCGACGTAGAAGTCGAGCGCGACGTCCTGGTCGAGGACGTAGATGGAGTGGATGTCGATGCCGGTGATCATGTGCCCGACGATACGACCGCCGCGTCGGCCGGCGCTTCTCCGAAATTGCTCGACACCGGGAGCGAATCAAGCGGGTCGAATCCAGGCGGGTTCACCGGTCTCGTCCAGCGCCGCACGAAGCATCCCGGCACGGGTACCGGGGAAACGCGCCGGCGGTATGCGGTCGGACTGCAGCCGATGATCGCGGTGAAGGTCCGACCGAAGGTGCCCAGGCTCTCGTAACCGACGCTACGTGCGATGTCGGTCACCGGTGTCGTCGTGGTGCGCAGCGCGGCGCAGGCACGTTCGACGCGGCGTCGTTGCAGGTAATGGCGCGGGGTCTCGCCGAAGACTGCGCGGAATCGCCGGATGAAATGCGACGAGGACATGTGGGCGACGCGGGCGAGCGACGCGGTGTCCAGCGGTTCGGCGTACGACCGGTCGATCAGATCCCGGGCGCGCAGGAGTCGGCGATTCTCGTCCTCGCGCGGGGTGAACACGTCACCCAGTGTGACTCGCCGTCAGTGCTTCTCGCAGGCGATGCCGTCCTTGTCGCGGTCGCTCTTGGTGTTGGCGTCGTAGAGGTCCTGGTCGACGGTGAAGTTCGTAACCGGCGTGCCGGAGGTCGAGTCGACGGCGCCGGGCTCGCCGACGCCGTGCGGGTAGTCAGCGTTGAGTGCCGCGCAGTTGGCGTAGTCGGTCGCCGCCGATGCAGGTGCCGCCACCATCAGCGGCGCGAACGCCATCGACGCCGCAGCGACAAAACCCACAACCGTCTTCCGCGAACCACTCATCGTCGAACCTTCTCTTCCACCGATGTGACCAGGTGAAACTACCCCGGCGAGGATGCCGCACCGGCATCGAGCACCGAGATTGGTCCACCCGATGGACAGTGCCTGCCCCTACAACCCGAAGCGCGCCTGCATCCCGCGCAACGTGTCCGCCGACGCGAGTAGCCCCGCCTCTTCGTCCGGCGACAGCGGCACCTCCAGCCGCGTCTGGGCGCCCCCGCGGTCGACGACGGTCGGCAGCGACAGGCACACGTCGTCGAGTCCGGGGAATCCGGAGGCGACCGTCGAGACCGGGAGCACCCGGTGTTCGTCGTTCAGCACTGCTTCGACGATGCGGGTGGCGGCGAGACCGATGGCGTAGTTCGTGGCTCCCTTCCCCTCGATGATCGCGTAGGCGGCGTGCACGACCTCGTGCCGGATACGTTCCCGCGCAAGGGCATCCATCTCCGGGCGCCCCGGGAGCGGTTTCCACGACGTCAGCGGCACCCCGCCGATCGTCGCCGACGACCACAGCGGGATCTCGCTGTCGCCGTGTTCACCGACGACATACGAGTGCACGCTCTGCACCGCGACCCCGCAGTGTTGTGCGACGAGGAACCGAAGCCGCGACGAGTCGAGCACGGTTCCCGACCCGAACAGCTGATTCGACGGCAGGCCGGTGATCCTCTGTGCCGCATGGGTGACGACGTCGACCGGATTGGTCACCATGAGGTAGATCGCGTACGGCGCGACCTCGAGCACTCTCGGCAGAATGGTGCGCGTCAAACCGATTGTGGCCTCGGCCAATTCGAGTCTCGACTGGCCCGGCTTCTGCTTGGCGCCGGCGGTGAACACGACGACGTCGGCGTCGGCGCACACCGAGACGTCGTCGGACCCGATGATGTCGGCGCGTGGCACGAACTCCAGCCCGTGGGAGAGGTCGAGCACCTCGGCGGTGACCTTGGCGGCCTTGATGTCCAGCAATGCCACCGTGCGGGCGACCCCGCGGATCAGCGCCGAGTACGCGATCGCGGTGCCAACCGCGCCCGCCCCGATGATGGCCAGTTTCGTGGGTCGTCCGTCCATCGGATCACCGTCCGCCTCGGTTCGATTCGCACCTGCCCGTTGCCTGTCAGCGCCCAGCCTAAGACCTCCGGGCATCCCTCGCCCGCCGATGCGCGGGCGGGATGGCGGTCCTCGATGTCCGTATTGCTAACCTCACCGATGAAAGCGGTCGCACCTGCACAGGCGGGTGCCAGGGAACCTGGTGCGAATCCAGGACTGGCGCGCAGCGGTATGGGGGACGGACCCGACATCAGGCCACTGGGGCAACCCGGGAAGGCGTCGGGTTCGAACGAACCCGAGTCCGAATACCTGCCGTTCTCGTCGAGTCCACCCGGCGTCTCGCGCACAGATGCCCAGACCAAAGGCAGTTCCACACGTGTCCCGTCCTCCCGACGGCACGACGACGCTCGCCACCGCCATGTCGGTACGGCGACTGCCGTCGTTGCCTCTTGCCCTGATCCTTCTCGCGCTCACCCTGGTGAGCATCGCGATCGCCACGGCTTTCGGTGCCGAGACCATCCCCATCGGCGACGTCTGGCGAACCGTCGCGGGCCGTCTGCGCGGCGATGAGCTCGACGCCGCTCACTCGGTGATCATCTGGGATCTCCGTTTGCCGCGTTCGGTTCTCGCGGCCTTCGTCGGCGCCGGCCTGGCCCTCGCCGGCGCCGTCATGCAGGCCCTCGTCCGCAACCCGCTCGCCGAGCCGTACCTGTTGGGGGTGTCGGCCGGGGCGGCGGTGGGTGCGACCGCTGTGATCACACTCGGTTCCTTTGCCGCACTCGGCGTCTGGGCGTTGTCCGGCGGCGCCCTGATCGGCGCCCTCGCAGCCTCGGTCACCGTGTACGCGGTCGCCCGGGCGCAGGGCGGACTGACCGCCCTGCGTCTGATCCTCTCGGGGGTGGTCCTGTCCTCGGCATTCATGGCGCTGTCCTCACTACTGGTGTTCACCGCCGCGGACCCACATGCCGCCGACAACGTGATGTTCTGGATGCTGGGCAGCGTCGCCGGCGCAACCTGGGCGAAAGTGCAGATCGCGGGGGTCGTCGTCGTGGTCACGGTGTTCGCCATGCTCGCGATCCACTCCTGGCTGGACGCCTATGCAGCCGGCACCGACACCGCGACGTCCCTCGGGGTTCCGGTGCGCGCCATGCGAAACGCGTTGTTCGCGGTCCAGGGTCTCCTGGTCGGCGTCTTGGTCGCGGTCGCGGGCGGAATCGGATTCGTGGGATTGATCGTGCCGCACGCCGCGCGCTTGCTGGTCGGCGCGACACACCGGGCGATGATCCCCGTCGCGGTCTGCGGCGGCGCGTTGTTCCTCGTCTGGGTCGATGTCATCTCACGAGTGGCCGCGTCACCCCGCGAGATGCCGCTGGGCATCGTCACCGGACTGATCGGCGCACCGATCTTCCTGTTCCTGATGGGACGCCGCCAGTACGTGTTCGGCGGTGGGTCCTGATGGGTGCCACCAGACGTTCGATGTCGTTGCGCGCGAACGCGGTCGGCTGTCGTCGAGGTGGACGGGCGATCCTGCGCGACGTCGATCTCGACGTCCCGGCCGGAACCCGGGTCGCCATCGTGGGCCCCAACGGTGCGGGTAAGACCACGTTGCTCCGAACCCTGTGCGGCCTCGAGCAACCGACAGACGGGCGTATCCGGTTGGGCGACGACGATCTCGGTCGACTTCCGGCGCGGCGTCGTGCGCTGTCGATCGCCGTGGTCGGCCAGGATGAACACCCGTCGGCCGAACTCACGGTCGCAGAAGCGGTGGGCCTGGGGCGCACGCCGTACCGATCTGCCTGGGCCACCCGCAATTCCGACGACGACGCGATCATCCGGTCGGCCCTGGAGCAGGTGGGACTGGGCGGCTGGGAACACCGCTCGTGCACGCACTTGTCCGGCGGTGAGCGCCACCGGGTCGTCCTCGCACGCGCGATCGCCCAGCGGACCCCGATTCTCGTGCTCGACGAGCCGACGAATCACCTCGATGCGGCCTGGCGACTGCGGCTGATGCAGATCCTCGACGACCTCGAGGCGACGGTCATCGCCGCGATGCACGACCTCGACCTCGTCCTCCGCCACTTCGACGCCGTCGCCGTCGTCTCCGACGGCGGAATCACCGCGCACGGCCCGCCGGTCGAGGTGCTGACCCCCGATCTGCTGGCGTCGGTCTTCGACGTGTCCGGCACCGTCGTGCCACATCCCGAGACCGGTCTCCCGCATCTACTGCTCGACTCCCCCACCTCACCTGCACCGCAGGTCTTCACCACCAAGGAAAACCGATGAGACACACCATCACCCGATACGCCACACTCGCTCTCGTCCTGGGCATCGCAGCGGGCTGCGGCACCGAATCCGACGCGGTCGCAACCGACAGCGTCACCGTCACCAACTGCGGTGCCGAGGTCACCTTCGATCAGCCTCTCGACCGGCTGTTCGTCAACGACGGCGGGATGATCGCGATCGCGCTGGCAGCCGGCGCACGCGACAAGATGGTCGCGGTCAGCTCGCTCGCCCGTGACAAGGACGTCCTCCGACTCGAATTCGGCGCGCAGGTGGACACGTTGAACGAGGTCGCCACCGAGCAGCCGACGCTCGAGAACATCGTCGGGGCCAAGCCTCAGGTTCTCTATGCCGGCTACAACTACGGCATGAGCGAGTCCCGCGGGATCACTCCCGAGATCCTGGCCTCCCACGGGATCGACGTCTACCAGCTGTCCGAGGCCTGCCGTCAGGTCGACGGAGAAGCACAGCGCGGCACGATGGATCCCTGGGTCGCGCTCGACACCGACCTCCGCAACATCGGCACCATCACCGGTGATCCCGAGCAGGGCGCGGCGGTCGCCGACGACATCTCCGATCGCCTCGGAAAGCTCCGTGCTGCACCGCAACCGGCAACAAAGCCGACCGTCTTCGTGTTCGACAGCGTCTCCGACACGATCTTCTCGTCGGGCTCGTTCGGTGGCCCACAGGGCATCATCGACGCCGCCGGTGCACGCAACGCGACCGAAGACGTCCAGGACACCTGGACCGCGGTCAGCTGGGAGCGGATCACCACCGCCGACCCGGATCTGATCGTGTTCGTCGACTACCCCGGGCAGTCGGTTGAGCAGAAGATCGACGCACTGCGCGCCAACCCGGCCAGCCGCAACCTCAAGGCCGTGCGCGAGAACCGCTTCGTGAACCTTCCGTATGCGATGTGGGTGTCGAGTCCGCTCAACATCGATGCGGCGGAGACGCTGCGGTCGGTCCTCGAGGCACACGACCTCGCGCCTGCATCAGGGATCAGGCCCACCCTCGATGTCCGACAGCTGGGCCTCGCCGGTAACGACTGGCTGAACTGAGCCACCCTCGACGCCTGGTCAGCGGACGGTGATGGCCTGCCCGGCGACCATGAACACGACCTCGTCGGCGAGTTCGGCGATCGCCGCGTTGAGACGGCCGAGTTCGTCGCGGAACATCCGTCCCGACGCGGTCGCCGGGACGACGCCGCTGCCGACCTCGTTGCTCACCGCGACGACCGGCACGGCGCAGCTCCGCCAGGCGTCGAGCAGGTCCTCGACATCCGCCCTCACTGCATCGAGTTCGCTGTTCCCCCAGGCATCGTGGTGGTCGAGCCGCGAGGCGAGCCAGGTGCCGAGACAGTCGACGAGGACCGGCCGGCGCGCCGAGCGAAGTACTCCGGCGACGTCGGTGTCCTCGACCGTCGTCCACGACGCAGGGCGACGGTCGCGATGGACTTCGACGCGCCGGTCCCAGTCGGGATCTCCGGTTCGCGGACCGCCCGCGGCTACGTAGACGACGTCGTCGATACCGGCCAGAACGCCTTCGGCGTACCGCGACTTCCCCGACCTCGCGCCGCCGGTGACGAACACCCGACGCTGCGCAGGTCTGCCCATGTCGAGGACCTCCCCGTCTCGTCCCGGTCGCGCGCCCAGCTCCTGAAGCCGCCTACGCAGTTTGCCGATCGGCGGATTGTGGTGTCCCAGATGCACAGCGACAACATCGGTGGCGCCGGTGATCGCGCCGACCCCGCGCATCCCCTCGACCATCGTCCCGAAACCACTCAACCCGAGATGACCGTCGGACAGATCTTCCCTGTCGCCGAAGGTCTCTTCGAGGAAGACCGCGTCGAACCCGGCGTCTGCCACCCCCTCGTACCAATCAGACCGCCACACACCGGTGTCCGTCGCCCACAGCAGTCTCGTGCCGTCGGGGCCGGTGACGTCGTACAGCACGGCGTCACCGTCGCGAAAGACCTTGTGCTGCGCGGGAAGAATTCGCACGTCGTAGCTGCCCACATGCAACGATTCATCCGCGACGACCGGCCTGAACCGCACCTCGGCATCGGGACCGACCCACGGCCGACAGACGTCGAGCGCGTCGGCCGGTCCGATCAGTTCCAGGTCACCGGCCCCCTCGACCCAGGACCGGAACAACAACGTTTGCGGCGCGAGATGATCGGCGTGCGCATGGGTGATGAGGACATGCCGCACATCGGCGAGCGAAACACCTCGACGCACTGCCGCACCGGGAGCGTCGGGCCCGAAATCGAGCATCAGCGCGTCGTCGACGAGCGCCGCCGTCTGGGTACGGAAGTCGCGCAGGCGCCGCGCGTCGGAACAGGAGTCGCAGCGGCAGAACGCATTCGGCCAACCGTCGGCGGCCCCGGTGCCGAGCAGCGTGACCTTCAACGTTCGCCGGGTCCCGGATCTCGCACGGGCAGCACGGCCGGGCCGTCACGGCGGTCGAGCACCTCGACCTTCGCGGCGTAGACGTCCCGCAGCCGTTCTGCGGTGAGCACTTCGGCGGGCGGACCGTCGGCGACGATACGTCCCCGGTCGAGCAGTACGAGGCGTTGCCCGTACTGTGCCGCCGACGTCAGGTCGTGCATCGCGGCGATCACGGTCAGCTCACTGGCACGCCGCATGGAGTCGACCAGGTCGAGGACCTGCTGCTGGTGTCCGATGTCGAGGGCGCTGGTCGGCTCGTCGAGGAGCAGCACACGTGGTTGCTGCGCCAGTGCCCGTGCGAGCACCACCCGCTGCAGCTCACCACCCGACAGCGCCGACGCGGAACGGTTCGCGAACTCCTCGAGGTCGAGCCGCTCGATGACGTCGTCGACCACCTCACGGTCCGATCGGGTCTCGCTGCCGAACCGGGCGATGTGCGGGGTGCGGCCGAGGCCGATGAGCTCGCGCACCGACGTACCTTCCGGGACGATCGGCCGCTGCGGCATCAGCGCCACGGCACGAGCGATCTCGCGGCGGCGCGCACGTCCCGGATCGACCCCCGCGACGTCGATCTGTCCGGTCGAGGCCACCAACCCGGCGAGAGCGTGCAACAGCGTCGTCTTACCCGAACCGTTGGGACCGACGAGGGAGACCCAGGTACCGGAACCGATCTCGAGGTCGACGTCGTGGAGGACCTCCACTCCCCCGCGGGACGCGCAGACACTGCGGCAGGTGATCGAGGCGGTCATCGGACGCTCCGTCCGCTGCGTCGGAGGACGACGAGGAAGAAGGGTGCGCCGATGGCCGCGGTGACCACGCCGATCGGCAGCTCCGAGGGCGACATCGCGGTCCGTGCCACCACGTCCGCGAGAACGAGGAAGGCCGCACCCACCAGGAGCGACAACGGCAACAGCAGCCGATGACCCGGTCCGACGAGGAGCCGCACGGCATGCGGGATGACGATGCCGACGAAGCCGATCAGCCCGCTCACCGACACCACCGCCGCGGTGCCCAGGGTCGCGATACAGACCAGGAGCAGGCGGACCCGTTCGGGTCTGATCCCCAGACTCGACGCCTCGATGTCGCCGACCGCCATGACGTCGAGAGTGCGCCCGAACAGGACGATGACGGCGACGCAGGCGAGCACGTACGGCAGCACGGTGACGACCTCGGACCAGCCGTCGGTGGCCAGGCGGCCGAGCATCCAGTTGTAGACCTGGCGCAGCGTGTCGTCGTGCTGCTGCATGAGGAAGGTCTGGATGGCATTGGCGAACGCGGCGACCGCGACACCGGCGAGGATGATGACCACCTCGGTGCGGCCGCCGCCGACGGTTCGGCCCAGGGCATACGTCGCCGCCACTGCCACGATGCCGCCGAGAAACGCTACGGGCGGCAGGCCGATCGTGCCCGCCGCGCCGCCCAGGACGATCGCCACGGTCGCCCCGAGACCTGCGCCGCTGGACACACCGAGGAGATACGGATCGGCGAGCGGATTGCGGAAGACGCCTTGGTAGGCGGCGCCGGCAACGGCGAGCATCGCACCGACCAGCGCGCCCAGGGCCACCCGCGGCATCCGCACCTCCCAGAGGATCGTCTGCTGGCGAGGGGTCAGACCCGACTCGATGTCGACGAACGGGATCCGGTCGAGGAGGTCGAGCAGCACGCCCTTCGGGGTCAGCCCGGCCGGGCCGACGAGGACTGCGAGCAGGCATGCGCCCAGCAGAACTGCGACGGCCCCGCAGATGACACCGACCTGACGGCTCACCATCTCAGTTCGTGGGCCGTCCGTCGACGCCGGATACGATCCGGGCGACGTCGCGGACCAGGTCGACGACGCGTGGACCCCAGCGGCTCGCGACGTCCTCGTCGAGGACGTGGACCTGACCGTTCACGGCCGCCCGCAGATCCCCCCAGCCGGCACGCGCGGCGACCTTCTCCGGCGTGACCCCACAGCACTGGGAGTCGGCGAGGAAGATCACCTCGGGGTCGCGCTCGAGGATGTACTCGGACGACAGCTGCGGGTAACCGTTCTGACCGGTCGCGATCGACCGCAGGCCGAGCAGCCCGTAGATCTGGCCGAGGTAGGTGTCGTCGGTGACCGTGTAGTAGGTGTCGTCGAGCTCGTGGAAGTAGGTCAGCGGCACCTCGCGCAGCGGAACAGTGCGGACGATCTTCTCGATCTCGTCCCGCATCGAGGTGACGAGTTCATCGGCCTCCCGAGCGTGGCCGGTGGCACCGCCGACCTGCTGGATCTGCGCGTAGGTCTCGTCGAGGGTCTTCGCGGCCGGGATCTGCAACACCTTCACGCCCACCCGGTCGAGGCCGGCGACGATGTCGTTGTTGTCGTCGGTGAGGACGACGAGGTCGGGGTCGTAGGCGAGGATCGCCTCGAGGTTCGGGGTGTAGCCCGACAGCGTGGTCCGCGGTGCCTCGGCCGGGTAGTCGGACTGGTCGTCGACGGCCACCACCTGGTCCCCGGCACCGACGGCGAAGAGCATCTCGGTGGTCGTGGGACTGAGCGACACGATCGCCGACGGGGTGGCCGACGCAGCGGTCTCATCGCCACGGCCACCATCGGCGTCGCAGCCGACGACAACCAGCAGCAGCATCGACACCAACGCCGCAACCAGCGCACCACGACGCCGGGTTCCGCTACGGATTCTCACCACGAGCCCACTGACCTCCGAAGAACTTGGCTGAGACAGAGCACGAGGGGCCCGGCATCGACTGCCAGGCCCCTCGTGGGTGTCTCTAGTTACGCGCGAGCGCCAGGATCAGGCCTGGGGAGCTTCGGCGAAGTTGCGGCTGACCTGCGGGTCGACCGGGATGCCCGGGCCCGACGTGGTGGAGACGGTGACCTTCTTGATGTAGCGGCCCTTGGCTGCCGACGGCTTCGCACGCATGATCTCGTCGTACGCGGCGCCGTAGTTCTCGGCCAGCTTGGCCGGGTCGAACGAAGCCTTGCCGATGACGAAATGCAGGTTGGCTGCCTTGTCGACGCGGAAGTTGATCTTGCCGCCCTTGATGTCGTTGACGGCCTTGGTGACGTCGGTGGTCACGGTGCCCGTCTTCGGGTTCGGCATCAGGCCGCGCGGTCCGAGGACACGCGCGATGCGGCCGACCTTGGCCATCTGATCCGGGGTGGCGATCGCGGCGTCGAAGTCCAGCCAACCGCCCTGGATGCGCTCGATCAGGTCCTCGGCGCCGACCTCGTCGGCACCGGCGGCGGTGGCCTCGGCGGCCTTGTCGCCGGCGGCGAACACGATCACGCGGGCGGCCTTACCCGTGCCGTGCGGCAGGTTGACGGTGCCTCGAACCATCTGGTCTGCCTTACGGGGGTCGACGCCCAGCCGGATCGCAACCTCAACGGTCGCGTCGGTGTTCTTCGACGAGGTTTCTTTCGCCAGCTCCACAGCCTCCAGCGGGCTGTACAGCTTGGACTTGTCGACCTTCTCGGCCGCGGCCGCGTAGGCCTTGCTCTTCTTGCTCATTGCTCTGTTCCTTCTCCGCACTGAATCGGCGGGGTGTGTGGTTCGGGCCGAGCCGGCCCTCCCACGAGATGACTGGTTGGGTCTAGCCCTCGACCGTGATGCCCATGGACCGAGCAGTACCGGCGATGATCTTCGCGGCCTGGTCGATGTCGTTGGCGTTCAGGTCTTCGGCCTTGGTCTTGGCGATCTCACGGACCTGGTCCATGCTGACCTTGCCGACCTTCTTGGTGTGGGGCTCGCCGGAGCCCTTCTGCAGGCCTGCGGCCTTGAGCAGGAGCTTCGCTGCCGGCGGGGTCTTCAACTTGAAGTCGAAGGAACGATCTTCGTACACGAAGATCTCCACCGGGATGACGTTGCCGCGCTGCGACTCGGTCGCCGCGTTATACGCCTTGCAGAACTCCATGATGTTCACGCCGTGCTGACCGAGCGCCGGACCCACGGGCGGGGCCGGGTTGGCCGCGCCTGCCTGGATCTGGAGCTTGATGATCCCGGCGAGCTTCTTCTTCTTGGGAGGCATCTTTTTGTCCTTGCTTGTTTCCTTGCGAATTCACGCCCGCTGGAGACGTGAAAGTCTGTGTTTTCCGGCTTTCGCCGACTGTCTTCGCTCCTCGGTTTCCGAGCGAAGCGCTCCTCTCGTTCCCTGAGGTGCGAGCGAAGCGAGCCTCGAAGGGTCAGATCTTCTCGACCTGGTTGAACCCGAGCTCGACCGGCGTCTCGCGACCGAAGATCGACACGAGCACCTTGACCTTGCGCTGCTCGGCGTTGACCTCGCTGATCGACGCGGGCAGCGTCGCGAACGGGCCGTCCATGACGGTGACCGATTCGCCGACCTCGAAGTCGACCTCGATGACGTTCGACGCGGCGGCAGCTGCGGCCTCGACGCCCTCGGCGGCCGATCCACCCTTGGCGGGCTTCTTGGCCTCGGCGCGCGGCATGAGGAACTGCAGCACCTCGTTGAGCGACAACGGCGACGGCTTGCTGGTCATTCCGACGAACCCGGTGACACCCGGGGTGTTGCGCACGGCGCCCCACGACTCGTCGTTGAGTTCCATGCGAACCAGGATGTAGCCCGGCAGCACCTTGCGGTTGACCTTCTTGGGCTGGCCGTTCTTGATCTCGGTGACCTCTTCGGTCGGAACCTCGACCTGGAAGATGTAGTCGCCGACATCGAGGTTCTGCACGCGGGTCTCGAGATTGGCCTTGACCTTGTTCTCGTAGCCGGCGTAGCTGTGGATCACGTACCAGTCGCCGGGTGCGCGACGCAGCTGCTTGCGCAGCTCCTCGACCGGATCGACCTCCTCCTCGGGGGCCTCTTCGGCGGCGGTCTCGTCGGCGCCCTCGGAGTCGACGTCGGTCGCGGGAGCCTCGTCGCCCTCGGCAGCCGCCTCGACGTCGGTGTCACCGGCCTCGTCGACTGCAGCCTCGTCGACCTCGTCGGTGACGGCCGCATCGACGTCGGTGTCAGCCACGTCGACGGCGTCGGTCGATGCGAGTTCGTTCTCCGGGGTGCTCACTGCAGCCCACGCTCCTTATGGTTCATCTCCGGTCGGCTCCCGCTCGCCCGGCCACCCACCGCGTGGGTCAGCCGAACAACCAGAGGACGCCCTTGGCAAAGGCCAGGTCGAGGCCGGAGATGAACGCGGTCATCACGATGACAAACACGAGCACGACGATCGTGTACGTGATCATCTCGCGCCGCGTCGGCCAGATGACCTTCTTCAGCTCGGCGACGACCTGCGTGAGAAACAGCCAGATCCGAACGAACGGATTCCGGCTCTCCTCAGCAGAGGCCTTTTTCTTCTTCTTGCGTTCCTTGACAGCCACTGCCGACCCCGTGGCGGAGTCGGTGTCTCCGTCGGTTCCGGTTGCACCGGTTGACGAGCGACGTCCACGAGCCGAGCGCTTGCCGGACGGACGCAGCTCCTTGGCGGTTCCGGTCGACGTCTCGTCGTCCGCACCGCCGGTGGCCTCGTCGCGACCGTCGAGCTCAGCCGCAGCCGAATCGGCCGCAGAACCCTCAGCGGCTTCTTTGGCGCGGGCAGCCCGGTCTCGCTTGCTCAACTTCGCGGTCCTCTCGTCAACGTGTGCCCTTCACCAGGGCAGGGGCGACAGGACTTGAACCTGCAACCTGCGGTTTTGGAGACCGCTGCTCTGCCAATTGAGCTACGCCCCTTTGCGGCTTCCCCACCGGAGCGGTTCCGCTGCCATCTCATCGAATCCCGGTCTCACGACCGGTGCCGCCGTTTCACCGCCGACAAAACCAACGCGCCACCCTATGGGTAGCGCGCAAGCCTGAATCAATCAGACACTTCAGTGTAGATCACTGGGGCTGTGGACCCAAAACGCGCTCCACGTGCTCCCTCGACGACCGTACACGCCGCGCGTCCGGCGACGCCCCGGGATGGGTTTCCCGGTTGCCGGAACGCCCCGCGCGAACGCACGGCGTCGTCCTCCGACCTGCGAAAACATCGCAGACATCACGGTAGAGTTCCCTTGTCGTGTCCGGATCGGCACGGCACGAGTGGCCCGCGTCCGACCCCCGAGACGGAAGCACGGTGCTGACATGCCCCTGCGCCTGACGATCGCCGACGACGACGTCCTGCTCCGGGAAGGCCTCGCAAGTCTGCTGACGTCTGCGGGCATCGAGGTAGTCGGGCAGGCGGGCGACGCCGACGGGTTGCTCGCGCTGGTGGCCGAACACCGGCCCG
Source organism: Gordonia rubripertincta (assembly GCF_038024875.1). Taxonomy (NCBI): domain Bacteria; kingdom Bacillati; phylum Actinomycetota; class Actinomycetes; order Mycobacteriales; family Gordoniaceae; genus Gordonia; species Gordonia rubripertincta. The sequence continues at coordinate 2,333,654 of NZ_CP136136.1, read as the reverse complement.
ATATCGCAGTCGTCGACATCCGCATGCCCCCGACCCACACCGCCGAGGGCCTCGACGCCGCACTGCGCATCCGACGCGAATACCCCGACGCCGCGATCCTGCTGCTCTCCGCGCACGTCGACGTCGACCACGCCCTCGAACTGCTCGACGGCGGCCAAGGCGTCGGCTACCTGCTGAAGAGCCGCGTCACCGACGTCGCCGAGTTCGTCGAGACCGTGCAGCGGATCGCCGGCGGCGCCTCGGTGATGGACCCCGCTCTGGTGCAGGAACTCGTCGCCGCGCGGCGTCGCAACGACCCACGGCAGCGCTGAGGTCGATCAGGTCGGCGAACTCCTCCTCGTCGTGGGTGGACACCAGCACCACCGCGGGCACCGGATCGAGTCCCGAATCGTGGAGTGCCTCGACGACGGCGAAGCCGTTCTCCTCGCCCAGGTCGATGTCGACGAGCGCGACGTCGGGCCGGGTCGATCGCGATTCGCGGACCGCGTCGTCGAGCGTCGAGGCCGTCCCCACCACCGTGATCCCCCCGGCCTCGAGCGTTCCGCGCAGCGAAGCCCGGAAGTCGGCACTGTCGTCGACTATCAGGCAGCGCAGGCGGGTGGGTTCCATACTGATCAGCGTGTCAGAAGCAGCAGCGCGAGGCATTCCCGCTAGCTGGAAGAACGACCGCGGCCCACTGCGGGACCGGGTTGTCGCGGTGGTGCTCCGGCCGACGTCGCCGCGCTGGCAATGGGGCGTGGCGACTGCGCTCGTGCTGATTGCCGTCGAGGTCGTCGTGGTGTAGCTGCTTAGGGAGGTCTTCCCGGAGAACGCCTTCGGTGCCGTCTTCCTGTTTGGCGTGCTGGTGGTGTCCGCCCGCTGGGGCTTCCCCCTCGCGGTGGCCATCTCGGCGGCCAGTGCCGCGGCCTATGCGTGGTTCCACGCCAGCCAGAGCACCGACAGTGCCGCCCCCAGGGTCGTCGTCTTCCTCGTGCTCGCATTGCTCACCAACGCCCTGGTCGGCCAGGCGCGCCTGCACGCACTCGAGTCCGACCAGCGTCGCCGAGAGGCGAATCTGTCCGCGGACCTCGCCCGGACCGTGCTGCGTGCCGCGGACCTCCCGGAGGCGTTGACCGCGGCGGGTATTCGCCTGACCGAGGTGCTCGACCTGCCCGCACCGGGGGCTGTTCTCGGTGACGCCGACGCCCCACCGGGTCCGGGGCAGCAGCGCATCGCTTTGCTCGATCGCGGACGTTCGGTCGGGTCGCTATTGGTGCCGGCCGACCTCGACCCCGCCGACCGGCGCCGTGTCACGCGCATGGTGCCCAGCCTCGAAGCGCTCCTCGCCGCCGCTCTCGACCGCCAGGCACTCAACGACCGGACCGTCACGCTCGCCCGCCAGCAGGTGGCCCTGCGGCGAGTCGCGACCGCGGTCGCCTCACGCGCCGAACCCGATGAGGTCTGCGGAATCGTCGCAGCCGAACTCGCCGACGAGCTGGGCGTCGAACACGTCACGGTCATTCGATACACCGACGAAGCGCACTGCGAAGTCCTTGCCGCACGCGATGATTCGACGGAACTGACACTTTCCGTCGGCGAACGGTTGGCACTCGGCGGCACCAACGTCTCCACCCTAGTCGCCGACACCGGGGAGATGTCGGTCCTCGACTATTCGACGGCGAGCGGCCCCATCGCCGATCGACTCGAGCCCCGCGGTCTCCGTACCGGAGTGGGCGCGCCGATCACCGTCGACGAACGACCCTGGGGCGCAGTCATCGTCGGTACCACCCACCGGTCCGTGCCGTCGGAGTTGCGTTTGCGGCTCGGCGATTTCGCCGATCTGGTGGCGACGGCGATCTACAACAGTGAGGCGCGGGCGGCGCTGACCCGTTCGCGCGCCCGCGTCATCGCCGCCGCCGATCAGGCCCGACGCACGATCGAACGCGACCTGCACGACGGTGCGCAGCAGCGCATCGTGTCCCTCGGACTCGACATCCGCGCCCTACAGGCCTCAGTGCCCGACGACCCGACCGAGGTGCAGGGTCGGCTCGACGCCGTTGTCGACTCCCTCGCTCACATCCACCGGGACCTCCAGGAGTTGTCCCGGGGAATCCATCCCGCGATCCTCTCCCGCGGCGGGCTCGGCCCAGCACTGAGGACGTTGGCGAGACGGTCGTCGGTGCCGGTGACACTGCAGGCACACGACCTCGGCCGGATGCCGAAGACGGCCGAGGTGACCGCGTATTACGTTGTGGCCGAATCACTCACGAACACCGCGAAGTATGCACAGGCGTCCGAGGTCGTCATCTCGGCACACGTCGACGAGGACACTCTCACCCTGTCGGTGACCGACGACGGCATCGGCGGCGCCCTGCCCGAGAAGGGTTCCGGACTCATCGGCCTCCGCGACCGCGTGGAGGCGGTGGAAGGCGAACTCGTCATCGACAGCCCGTCGGGGAACGGCACCACCGTGCGGGCGCGAATCCCGCTCGCCGAGACCTCGACTACCGGCTAGCCGGTAGAGCGGCCACCGGCCAGCCTCCGTGACCTGTCCGAACTCGTCGAGGCGCTTGATCTCCGCGACCTCGTCGTGGTCGGCCACTCCACCGGCGGTGGTGAGGTGGTGCGGTATGCGGCGAAGTACGGCAAGGATCGCGTCGTGAAGGTGATCACCGCCGGCGCCATCCCGCCGCTGATGCTCCAGACCCCGGACAACCCGGAGGGGACCCCGATCGAGGCCTTTGACGAGATCCGCGCCAACGTGCTGGCCGACCGGTCCCAGTTCTGGAGGGACCTCGCCGAGTCGTTCTACGGCGCGAACCGCAAGGGCTCCAATGTGTCCCAGGGTGCCAAGGACGACTTCTGGCGGCAGGGCATGATGGCCAACCTCTCCGCCGTCTACGACTGCGTCAAGGCGTTCTCCGAGACCGACCAGACCGAGGACCTGAGGGCACTCGACGTGCCGATCTTCATCGCACAGGGCGACGACGACCAGATCGTGCCGATCGCCGCCGCCGCCGAAAAGGCGATCAAGCTCGTCCGCGACGGCACCCTCAAGGTGTATCCCGGTGCGCCGCACGGTATCTACGGCGACTACCAGCACGAGCTCGACAACGACATCCTCAAATTCATCGCCGACTGAGCCCGCGCGCCGACACCCCAGGAGACATCATGAATCCGCCGAAGAACGACACCACCGTCGGACACGAGACCCCCACCGTCGGCAACCCGGACCTCCCGCCGGAGGGCAGCGTCAACACCGTTCGACCACCCGCGCAGCACCGAGATGCGCGGTCCCCGCAATCCGGCGATCGACAGCCAGTTCCCCGACCAGATGGATCCGCCCGCGACGGACGTCAGCACGCAGCCGTTCTTCTGGTCGTCGTTCAACATATCGTCGCGCCGAATCCAGGCCGGCGGTTGGGCTCGCGAACTCACCCAACAGGACTTCGCGATCTCCGAGGAGATCGCCGGGGTCAACATGTTTCTCGAACCGGGCGGAATCCGCGAACTGCACTGGCACCAGACCTCCGAGTGGGCGGTGATGACCCGCGGCCGCGTCCGCGTCACGACGCTCAGCCGGTCCGGCAAGCCCAGCGTCGAAGACGTCGAGGAAGGCGACCTCTGGTTCTTCCCCGCCGGCACGCCGCATTCACTGCAGGGCCTCGGCCCCGACGGCGGCGAGTTCGTCCTGGCCTTTCACGACGGCGAGCAGTCGGAGAGCAACACGCTGCTGCTCACCGACTGGTTCGCGCACACCCCTCCGGAGGTGTTGGCGAAGAATTTCGGTGTGGCGCAGGAGGTGTTCGACGACATCCCGCTGCACAACCTGTGGATCTTCCCCGGCGACGAACCCGGCGACCTCGCGGCCGGCCAGGACACCGCCGGAGTCGAGTGGGGGGCGAGCGAACCGGTCATCTTCCGGTTGTCGCGGACCAAGCCGGTCGTCGAGAACAGCGGCGGCAGCATCCAGATCGCCGACAGCACCAACTTCCCGGTGTCGAACACGGTCGCAGCCGCGCTGGTGAGCATCGAACCAGGGTCCATGCGTGAACTGCACTGGCATCCGAACGCCGGCGAATGGCAGTACTACCTGCGGGGTCAGGGCCGGATGACGGTGTTCAACACCGGCCCGCACGCCAACACCACCGACTTCCGCGCCGGGGACGTCGGCGTCGTCCGGCGCAACTACGGCCACTATGTCGAGAACACCGGTGACGAAGTGCTGCAGTTCCTCGAGGTGTTCCGCGCCGAGAAGTACGAGGAGGTGTCACTGGCCCAGTGGCTGAGCCACGTCCCGCCGAAGCTGCTGGCGCAACACCTCAACATCGACGAAGCGACCCTGGCCACGTTCCCGAGGGGTGCGCAGGGGATCACTCCCCTGCGCTGAGGGAACCGGTGGAACGACGACGGCGACGACCGCACTGGTCGCCGCCGTCGTTGTCTGTTCGCGTTTACATCGTCAGTTGAACTGGACGACCACGGTGGCGCGGCCGAAGATCCGGCGGTCGCCCTGCTTCGCCGTGATCGCGATGGTGCCGCGCCGGGTCTCCGGGTCGAGCGACTTGACCTTGCCGGTGAAGTCGACGGCAGCGCTGTCGTCGGCCGGGACGTAGACCGGGCTGGTGAACCGGACGCTGTACTCGCAGAAAGCGGCCGGGTCGCCGATGAACTCCGACACGAAGCTGGCGCCGAGGCCCATCGTCTGCATGCCGTGGGCGACCACGTCGTCCATCCCGGCCGCGTTGATCACGTGGTCGGAGAAGTGGATCGGGTTCGGGTCGCCGGCGACGCCGGCGTAGTTCGACAGGTTGCCGCGCGTGAGGAAGTACCGCTTCGGCGTCAGTTCCTGCCCGACGGAGAGGGTGTCGAAGTTCACCGCAGCGTACGCACCGGGGCTCTGGGTCGGGTCGGGCAGATCGTAGCGACCGGCCTTGGCGTCGACGGTGTGCCCGGGATCGCCGATGGCATCGATCTTGATCATCACGTGATCGAGGGAGGCCTCGAGCTCGGGGTCGACATCCATGCCGGGGCGTGCGGCCAGCGAGGTCCAGGTGGTCATGACCGGCTCGTCGTGCTGGTTCCAGATGACGTTCTTGGTGACCATCAGGTCGATCATCTCGGGGCTGCTGACGTGGCGGAACGACTCGAGCGAGACGTCGCAGATCAGGCGGTCCCCGACCTTCATCGGCTGGTGGTAGACGAGGCGCTGGTCGGTCTGCATGATCTGCCACATGTCGTAGCCGGTGATCACGTCCTCGAACAGCTTGCGCTGGGCGATGATGCCGAGTACGGAGACGTAGGTGGGTGCGGCGATCAGGGTCTCGTGGCCGTACTCGCGTGCGCCCTTCTCACTCCAGTGGGTGGGGTGCGCGTCCTGTACGGCCATCGCGTGCTTGCGGACCTCTTCGCGACCGATCTCGTAGTAGTCGTCGACGGTGTAGTGGAAGCCGACAAGCGACTGCGTGTGCGCGGCGATCTCCTCGGGGGTGAGCTTGGCGCCGCCGTTCTTCGACTCGGCGATCCGCTCCTGGAGGTCTGTTCCACCCGCGTCTGACATCTGACCACTACTCCCTTCGCATGACCGGTCGGGAGGGGCCCGGACCGGACTACGTGGGCCGAAAGTCGACGACCCACCCGCGCCGCGCTGCGCGTGTTGTCTCGATTGAGTTTATTGAGTTGTGCGAGGCACCTGCGACGGGCGACCACCTGGCCCGGTAACAAGCAAAACGAGCCGCCTCTTCGCAGAGGCAGCCCGTGTGCTGGTTCTTATACCGGAATCGCCGACTGACGTCGCTTAGCGCGATTCCTTGTGCGCCTGGTGCTTGCCGCAGTTCGGGCAGAACTTCTTGATCTCGAGGCGATCGGGATCGTTGCGGCGGTTCTTCTTGGTGATGTAGTTACGGTGCTTGCACACCTCGCATGCCAAGGTGATCTTGGGGCGAACATCTGTTGAGGAGGCCACTTGATTGCCTTCTTTCGAGTGGTACGTGGTCGGGTTCGGCAGTTCCCTCAGGGCTTGCGACCCTTGCGCTCGGTTCCGGTCGGACCCGATGTGTAGCGGTGGAGGGACTCGATCCCTCGACCTCACGATTATGAGTCGTGCGCTCTAACCAGCTGAGCTACACCGCCCCGCGGACTTGTCGTCCAGCGAGCCCCCTGACGGAATCGAACCGTCGACCTTTTCCTTACCATGGAAACGCTCTGCCGACTGAGCTAAGGGGGCGTGCCCCGGGCATTTCTGCTCGAGAGCCTTAACGAGGTTACACACTCATGTCCGTGCTAGACAAATCGCAGGTCAGAGACCGTCTGTCAGGCAGTTTTCATGAACGCTCACCACGTTCGTGGCAGGTATAGGATTCGAACCTATGTAGCTTGCGCGACGGATTTACAATCCGCTCCCTTTGGCCGCTCGGGCAACCTGCCGTGCTGCTCCCACGGCCGCCGTGACGGTCGTTCGAACAACGCGGTGAAGAATACAACGAACCATACGTCCACACGCAAACCGGCTGGTCAGCGCCCCGCTGTCGGCACCTCCCGGCCGGCCTGACGCACCGCCGCCGACCGAGCCACGTCCCATCTCTCGGTCGGGCCACGTCGAAACCCCGGCCACACACCCGGTCCGCCCGAGGCGATGACATAACCTGTCGGACATGGCTGATTCATCGTTCGACGTGGTGAGCAAGGTCGACCGTCAAGAGGTCGACAACGCCCTCAACCAGGCTGCCAAGGAGCTGTCGCAGCGCTACGACTTCCGCGGCACTAACACCGGTATCGAGTGGTCCGGCGAGGAGACGATCGTGATCACCTCCGACGCCGAGGAGCGTGCACAGGCCGGTCTCGAGGTGTTCAAGGAGAAGCTGATCCGCCGGGACATCTCCCTGAAGGCGTTCGACGCCGGCGAGGTCGTGGGGTCGGGCAAGACCTTCAAGATCAGCGGCAAGCTGGTCCAGGGCATCGACTCCGAACACGCGAAGAAGATCTCCAAGAAGATCCGCGACGAGGGCCCGAAGGGCGTCAAGGCTCAGATTCAGGGTGACGAGCTCCGTGTCTCGAGCAAGAAGCGCGACGACCTCCAGGCCGTGATCTCCCTGCTCAAGGGCGAGGACTTCGGTATCGCCCTGCAGTTCGTCAACTACCGCTGATCACCAGGCCACATCCCCGCCCGCCATCCGTGCCGGGCGGGGATGTCGTTATCCACCCCGCCCCCACGAACGCCCGGCGGCCGGAACTGTGTGCAAGATCGCACCGGGGCCCGTCGGAAACCCAAACGGACACTGCGTCGTTTGACTGACTGAGGCGCCTTTCATTTCCCGGATTCGGCGCACGACAGACGAGGACCCCCGATGCATCTCAACGGATTGAAGACCGCGGCCCTGCTGGGTGTGATGTCGGCGATCATCGTCGGGATCGGCGCGTTGTTCCGGAGCCCCCTGATCCTGTGGGGCTCGGTGATCGTCGCCGTGGGCATGAACGCCTACGTGTACTTCAACAGCGCGAAGATGTCGCTGAAGGCGATGCACGCCCAGCCCGTCACCGAGCTGCAGGCGCCCGTCATCTACCGGATCGTGCGTGAACTGGCCACCGCCGCCCACCAGCCGATGCCTGCGCTCTACATCTCTCCAACCGAGTCCCCGAACGCCTTCGCGACGGGCCGCAACCCGAAGAACGCCGCCGTGTGCTGCACGACGGGGATCCTGCAGCTGCTCGACGAGCGCGAGCTGCGTGCGGTGCTCGGGCACGAGCTGTCGCATGTCTACAACCGCGACATCCTGATCAGCTCGATCGCCGGCGCCATGGCCGCGGTCATCAGCGGCCTGGCCAACTTCGCGATGTTCATGGGTGCGTTCGGCGGGCGCGACAACGGCCCCAATCCGCTCGCGATGATCCTGGTGGCGTTCCTGGGACCCATCTCGGCCACGCTCGTGAAGATGGCCGTCTCGCGGTCGCGCGAGTTCCAGGCCGACGAGTCGGGCGCCGAGCTGACCGGCGACCCGCTCGCGCTCGCATCGGCGCTGGCGAAGATCTCCGGCGGGGTGCAGGCCGCACCGCTGCCGCCGCAGCCCGACATCGCCGCGCAGTCGCACATGATGATCGAGAGCCCGTTCCGGGCCGGCGACCGCATGGCGAAGATGTTCTCCACCCACCCCCCGACCGCCGAACGCATCCGGCGTCTCCAGGAGATGGCCCGCAACGGGCGGTGAACGTCTACCCGACGCGGTCGATGGTGTAGTCCACCAACGACGAGAGCGCCTTGTGCGCCGGGGTCTCCGGCAGCTCGGCGAGCATCGCGTGGGCCTCGTCGGCGAAGCTCTGCAGCTTCGCGCGTGCCGCGGCCATGCCGGCCGACGATTCGAGCAATTGGAGAGCCTCGGCGACCTCGGCGTCATCGGTGAGCGGGCGTGAACCGCCGTCGGATCCGACGAGGAGTTCGCGCAGCCGCGCCGACGTGGCGTCGTCGCCGGTGAGTGCGTAGAGGACAGGCAGGGTGTGGACGCCCTCGCGCAGGTCGGTGCCCGGCGTCTTGCCCGAGTCGACCGAGACCGAACTGATGTCGATGATGTCGTCGGACACCTGGAAGGCGACGCCGACGATGTCGCCGATCTTGGAGAGTCTTTCGATGTCGTCGGTGGTCGCGCCGGAGGCCATCGCGCCGAAGCGTGCGGCGGCCGCGATCAGCGAGCCGGTCTTCTCCCACACCACCTGCAGGTAGTGGTCGATGGGGTCCGCACCGGGCTTCACCCCGACGGTCTCCCGCATCTGGCCGGTGACGAGTTCGGCGAAGGTCTCGGCGATGATGCGCACCGCCTCGGGCCCCAGCGTCGACACCAGGCGCGAGGCACGGGCGAACAGGAAGTCGCCGGAGAGGATCGCGATGGAGTTCGTCCAGCGGGCGTTGGCGCTCGGGGCGCCCCGCCGCATGGAGGCCTCGTCCATGACGTCGTCGTGGTACAGCGTCGCGAGGTGGATCATCTCCACGACGGTGGCCGAGGTGATCACGTCCTCGGAGTCGGGACGCGGCCCGAACTGCGAGGCGAGGATCGCGAACATCGGCCGGAACCGCTTGCCGCCGGCCTTGGCCAGGTGCGTCGCCGCCTCGGTCATGACCTCGTCCCCGGATGAGAGCTCACCCAGCAGCAGGTCCTCGACCTTCTGCAACGAGGAGCGCACCGTTTCGGCGAACTCATCCGATACCAGGTCCAACCCGGCGAATGTGGACTTCACAGCTACGCCGCCCCATCTCGTCTGATCCGGCTAATGTGTGTCGGCGGAGGCCCGAGTGTCCTCGTGACCCCACCTGCCTGCCGAGCCTATCCGGTCCGGGGTACGGACATACTGTTCGGGTGAGCCCTGAGAATTCGACGCCCCGGGATGTCTCCTACCCCGATCACGCCGACGTGTTGGTGGTCGGCGCGGGACCGGGCGGATCGGCGGCGGCAGCACATGCCGCGGCGGCCGGTCGCGACGTCGTCCTGGTCGACGCCGCGGTGTTCCCGCGTGACAAGACGTGCGGCGACGGACTCACCCCGCGCGCCATCGCCGAACTCGACTCGCTCGGCCTCGGCTCTCTGGTAGCCGACCGGCCCCGCATCGACGGGCTACTCCTCAACGGGTGGGGCGCGCGTCAGCAGGTCCGCTGGCCGTCGGGCCGCTTCCCCGCGTACGGCAGTGCGGTCGCACGGACCGAGTTCGACGACGCGATCCGCGCGCACGCGGTCGGCAAGGGCGTCCGAATGGTGCAGGGCGCCAAGGCGGTCGACGTCACCATGGACGGCGACCGGGTCGGCGCGGTGACGTTCTCCGCCGGCGGCACCACCCACACCGTGCGGGTGGGTGACCTGATCGTCGCCGACGGTGTGCGGTCGGGACTCGGCAAAGCCCTTGGGCGCGAATGGCATCGGGACACCGCCTACGGGGTCGCGGCGCGCGCCTATGCACCGTCGGCCCGCGCCGACTCCCATTGGATGGGTTCACATCTGGAGTTGCGCGGTCCCGACGGCGAACTCCTTCCCGGTTACGGCTGGGTGTTCCCGCTCGGCGGTGCCGACGGCGGCGCCGGTGGCGGACTGGTGAACGTCGGCGTGGGCGCGCTCGCGACCGCGAAACGACCGGCGCACATGGCACTTCGCCCGATCCTCGAGCACTACGCGGCGATGGTCAACGACGAATGGGCCCTCGGCGGACCGCCGGTCCGCATCGCATCGGCGCTGCTGCCGATGGGCGGCGCGGTGACCGGCGTCGCCGGCCGCAACTGGGTACTCATCGGCGACGCCGCCGCATGCGTCAACCCGCTCAACGGCGAGGGAATCGACTACGCGATGGAGACCGCCCGGCTCGCCGTCGAACTTCTCGGCGCCGACGACTACACCGACCGCTGGCGCGACATCCTCGTCGGCCACTACGGACTCGCGTTCTCGGCTGCCCGACGCCTCGCCGGACTCCTGACGATGCCGCAGACCGTGCCCACGCTCGGTCGCCCCGGCATCCGGTCCCCGCAGCTGATGTCTCTGGTCGTCCGCGTCATGGGCAACCTCATCACCGACGAGGACGCCGACCTCGTGGCGCGCGCCTGGCGGACCGTCGGCCGCATCTCCCACCGTCTCGATCCGCGGCCGCCGTTCGCCTGAGGGCCCGAACTCCCGCGGGTGCGTTTACCTCCCGCGGTGTCGTTTCCTTCCCGCGTGCGCTATCCGGCAGGCGGGAAGGAATTGGTCCCGCGGGAAAATCTGCGACGTCTCACCACCCCAGGTACCCAATGAGACGTTCAGGCGGTACTGTTCCAACAGTGTGGCGCCGACCACATCGTGCAAGAATCGAGACCACCGCCGACCCCTGGAGATGGAACATGTCCACTGCATCCACTCTCGCCACCCGCGCCAAGCACGCCGTCCAGAACCGGGTGGCGCAGCGCTATCACCTGCGTGGCGACATCGATCGCATGGACGCCGACAACGACCCCACGGCCGTCGCCCGGGCGCTGGCCACCCAGGAGTTCCCCTGGGGCATCACCCAGGCGCTGAGCTTCGCACTGTTCCGCACGTACGCCGTACCGTCGATCGGTGACCTGCTCTACAAGACGAGCCAGTTCACCGAGTCGACGCAGAAGCGCTACGACGACACGGTCCTCCTGCTCGACGCCCCGATCGAACACGGCGTCGACAGTCCCCTCGGCCGCGCCGGCATCCGACGCATCAACCAGATGCACGGCATGTACGACATCCCCAACGGCGACTTCCTCTACGTGCTCTCGACCTTCGTGGTGTGCCCGGTCGAGTGGGTCAACGCCTACGAGTGGCGCAAGCTCACCAACCACGAGGTCCGCGGCCTCACGAACTACTACCGCCGCGTCGGGCAGCTCATGGGCATCAAGGACATCCCGGAGACGTACGAGGGTTTCAAGCAGTTCTACGAGGACTACGAGACGGCCAACTTCGCCTTCAGCGCCGACGCCCTGGCCGTCGCGGACTCGACGCTGGACCTGCTGGGCACCTTCATGCCCTACAAGCTGCTCCCCCGCGCAGTGGTGCGCCGGATGTCGTTCGCGCTCATGGACGATCGACTGCTCACCGCATTCAAGTACCCGAAGCCGACCCTCGTCGAACGCATCCTGGTACGCGGCGGCCTGAAGGCCCGTGGCCTCGCGATCCGGTTGTTCTTCCCGCCGCGGACCGAGCCGCTGTTCGGCCGCCAGACCAAGCAGGTCCGCAGCTACCCCAACGGTTACCGCCTCGAGGAACTCGGCACCTTCGGCGCGGGCTGCCCGGCACCGAAGGGCGAGAAGGCCGGCGCCGCAGGCTGCCCGGTTCCGCATGAACTCCTCACCGAGGATGCGCAGCAGGCCGCCGGTTCCTGATCCACCTCAGGGAGCGCTGGGCGACGAGCCTCAGGCTCGCGCGGAGTGGATCGCGGCGATTCCGCCGGTCATGTTCTGCCAGCGCACCTGGTCGAAGCCCGCTTCGCGGATGAGGTCGCCGAGGGCGAACTGGTCGGGCCAGGCCCGGATCGATTCCGCGAGATAGACATACGCGGCCGGGCTGCTGGACACCTTGGTCGCGACCGCGGGCAGCGCCTTCATCAGGTACTCCATGTACACGGTGCGGAACGGCTTGAGGGTCGGCGTCGAGAATTCGCAGATCACCAGTCGCCCACCGGGTTTCAGAACCCGACGCAGCTCGGCGAGGGCCTTGGGGACGTCGTTCACGTTGCGGAGGCCGAAGGAGATGGTGGCTGCGTCGAAGGAGTTGTCGGCGAACGGGAGCGACAACGCGTCGGCCGCGACCTTGGGTACGTTGCGGTGGGCGCCGGCCTTCAGCATGCCGAGTGAGAAGTCGGCTGCGACACAGTGCGCACCCGACGAGGCGAGTTCGACGGTCGACACCGCGGTTCCCGCGGCGAGGTCGAGGACGATGTCGCCCGGGCGCAGATCGAGCGCCTTGCGGGTCTTCTTGCGCCACCCGCGATCCTGTCCGAAGGACAGCACGGTGTTGGTGATGTCGTAACGGCGGGCGACGCCGTCGAACATGGCCGCGACCTCGGCCGGGTCCTTCTCCAGACTTGCTCGCTGAGGTGGGTTCGCGCCCGTGGATGCCATGGCAGTCACGCTACCGCGCACCGACGGTGTGATGACCGCGAGGTGGGCCCGGCGACTCTGGTCGCGCTCAGGCCGGCCGGTCGAGAGCCGCGACCCCGGCACCCGTCACCGACCGGTAGTGGTCGACGAGTTCGGCACACACCGCCGGCCACGTCCGTGTTCGCACCGCCTGGACGGCCGCCCGCCCGAATGCGGCACGCACCGCGTCGTCGTGCAGCGAGTCGACGACCGCGGGAAGCATCTTCTCGTACCGCGCGACCTCGAGCAGATAGCCGGTGCGGAACGTCGTCACCAGATCGCGTGGCCCACCGGCGTCGGGTGCGATGACCGGCAGGCCGCTGGCCATCGCCTCCTGGATCGTCTGACAGAACGTCTCGTGTTCGCCGGCATGCGCGAAGACGTCGAAGGATGCGTAAGCGCGGGCCAGCGCCTCGCCGCGGAGTTCACCGGTGAACACCGCGTCCGGCAGCAGCCGTTCGAGTCGGGCACGTTCGGGACCGTCGCCGACGACCACCAGCCGCACCCGAGGATCTCCCGACAGTCCCGCCAGCCGCTCGACGTGCTTCTCCGGCGCCAGCCGACCCACGAACCCGCACACCAGCGCGTCCTCCTGGCCGCGTGACCACTCGGCGCGCAGCGCACCGCTACGCCGATCGGGCGAGAACAGGTCGAGGTCGACGCCCCGGCCCCACCTCCGCAACCGCGGTACCCCGCGCGCGGCGAGAGCGTTCATCGTCTCGGTCGACGGGACCAGGGTCAGATCGCACATCTCGTGCAGTTTCCGGGTGTAGCGCCAGGCCGCCTTCTCGACCGCGCCCAGCCGGTAGGCCGAGGCGAACCCGGCGACGTCGGTCTGGAAGACCGCGACCGTCGGCACACCCAGCGCCCGTGCCGCCGCGGCACCCGCAGCTCCCACCACGAACGGGGAGGCCAGGTGCACGACGTCGGGCGCGAAGTCGCGCAGTACCCGGTACAGCAGCGGCAGCGGCACCCCGACCGGCAGCGACGTCACCCGCGGAACCCGCACGGCCGGCACGAGATGCACCGGCGTACGCCGGCCGACCGTCCGTGGCGCCGATGCACATCCCCGCGGCGTGTCCGGGGCGATGACGACCACCTCGTGGCCGGTGGACTCCAGATGATCGACGACCCGCAGGACGGAGTTGACGACCCCGTTCATCTGCGGGAGGAAACTCTCGGCGACGATCGCTACGCGCATACCCCGACCCTGCGCCTCCGATCTGACCGGCAACGACGCAGCGCGTGACACGACGCGCAACGCCTGGTGAATTCCCGACGACCCGCGCCGCCGGTGCACAGTGGACGTGTGCCCGACATGGACCTACTGCTGCTCAGCCGATGGCTCACCCCGGTGCGTGACTTCCTCGTCCCCCGGGTCGGCGCCGGCGCCCGCATCGGCTTCATCCCGACGGCGTCGTCGATCTACCCCGACCAGGCGTGGCTCGACCTCGACCGCGGCAGCCTGCGCGACCAGGGATTCGTGGTCGTCGACGTCGATCCGGAACTGGTCTCGGCGGCTTCGTTCACCCGCGCGCTGAGCGAGATCGACGCGGTGTTCGTATCCGGCGGCAACGTCTTCCACCTTCTCGGCGCGCTCCGCCACGCGGGCGCCGACCGCCCTCTCGTCGACGCGGTCCGCCGCGGACTGCCCTACATCGGGGTCAGTGCCGGTGCGTGCGTCATCGGTCCCGACATCGCGCCGCTCGCGCTGCTCGACGACCCGACCGAAGCGGCACCGCTGACCTCGACCGCCGCCCTCGGGCTCATCGACGTCACGGTCGTCCCGCATGCGGAGGGAACCGTCGGCGGCCCCGGCCGGATCGAACGGACGCGGCAGGAGTTCGCCGGCCATCCGCTGCATTTCCTGCGCGACGACGAGGCACTCGTGATCTCCGGCGGGACCACGACGGTCATCGCGGGCTGACGGACTCCTCCTCGGTGGCCTCGCCCGTGTGATCGGCCGTCGTCGGAACGTCGGACGAGCCGGCGTCAGCAGAACTGTTCTCCGCGGTCCGGCGGTTCCGGCGTCGGCTGAACTCCGCGACCCCGACCATCAGCAGGCCGACGACCACCCAGCCGACGACGGCGACCGACAGGCCCGGGATGATCGAGAGCATCGCGGTGCGCCCGGTCGGGCGCGCGAGATCCGGGTTGTAGGCGGCATACTCGACGCTGATCCGCTGTCCCTCGCTGAGCTCGGTGGGATAGAGCAGGCCGAAACGCGGACTGTGGAACGAGCCGTCGGGCGTCTGGAAGTCGACCGCGGCGTGCAGCGCATCCACCGAGACGACCTCGGCCATCACGGTGGCCTTGCTGGCCTCGATCGCGGAGTCGTTCTTGAAGCAGCCGGCGACGAGCGAGAACGCCATCGCGGTGATGGTGATCCCGACGACGAGCAACCCGAGCTGCACGCGTCGCTGGATCACCGGATTCATGCCGTTCAGGGTAACCGGCGGCCCCGCCGGGGACACCGACCGCCGTCGCGACTAGTCCGTCGACCCTCGCAGGCGGGCCGCGATCGCCGCGTGCACCGACCGCAGCCGATTCCGATCCGTGGCCACCTCGATCACCTCGATGCCGCCGGCCGCCGGTTCCTCGGCGAGAACGGTCCGCAGTTCGTCGACGCCGACGCGCCGGTGCGGGATGTGGAAGCCCGCGCACATCGACGCGATGTCGGTGCGGTGCGGGGTTCCGAAGACGCGCTCGTAGGCGCCGGCGTACTGCCCGGCGTTGTAGCGCGGGTCACCCTGTTCGAGCAGCCCGAAGATCCCGCCGCCGTCGTCGTTGGCCACGACGATCCGCAGCGACTCGGGCCGTGGCTCCCCGGGCCCGATGACCAGGCCGGTGGCGTCGTGGATGAAGGTCAGGTCACCCATCAGGGCGATCGTGCGGGCACCGGGACGTTCGTGGTCGAGGGCCAGCGCGGCACCGATCGCCGTCGAGTTGGTCCCGTCGATGCCGGCGACGCCACGGTTGGACAGGACGCGCACACCCTCGGCGACCCGTCCGGCGAGGGCGATGTCGCGGATCGGGTTCGACGCCCCGACGACGAGCTGGTCTCCCGGAGCCATGGCGGCGCTGACCGCGCGTGCGACGTGCAGTCCGGTGGTCGGACCGGGTTCCTCGAGCTCGGCCTCGACCGCCCCGGCCACCCGTTCCTGCACCGCGGCGCACTCCTTGAGCCAGTCCTCGCGCGGTTCGCCGATCACCTCGATCCGGGTGCCGGTGGCGAAGACGTTGCCCGAGACGTCGGGCCAGCGCGGACCGGTGGTCAGCGCGTAGACCCGGACCTCGGGGTCGGCGAGCAGCCGCGACACACCTCGATGCAGTGTCGGACGGCCGCAGATGATCGCCTGCTTGGGACGCACCGAGTCGAGTGCGAGCGGGTGCAGCGGGGTCGCCGGGTGCGGCGCGGTCGGTTCGGCGACAGTCGGCACGTCGGCGAGTGCGGGATGCTCACCGGAGCCGTGCCCGGACACCACGACCGTGTCCAGCGACAGGTCGATCGGCAGCGGGACGTCGAGCTTGCCGACGGGTGCCTGCGTCCACGGCAGCCCGCCGGGACGTCCGGAGAACGAACCCAGATCGTCGTCCCCGACCTCGTCCGGGTCGGGCACGAGCGGCTCCCGTAGCGGGATGTCGAACTGGACCGGGCCGGCGTTGCCGGTGCGCGCGCCACGCGCGGCGGCGAGCACGCGACCGACGGCAGACCGCCACTGGCTGTTGGTGTCGAGGTCCCGCTCGGCGAGACCGAGACTGATGGCGGCGCGCACCTGGGTGCCGAAGAGACCGAACTGTTCGACGGTCTGGTTGGCACCCGAGCCGAGCAGCTCATACGGCCGGTTGGCGCTCACGACGACCAGGGGCACGCGGGCGTAGTTGGCCTCGAAGACCGCCGGTCCCATGTTCGCCACGGCCGTGCCGCTGGTCATGACGATCGGCACCGGCTCCTTCGACGACACCGCGAGACCCAGCGCCAGGTAACCCGCGGACCGCTCGTCGATGCGGACGTGCAGGCGCAGACGGCCCGCCGCGTCGGCGGCGTGCAGGGCGAAGGCCAGCGGCGCGTTCCGGGACCCCGGGCACAGTACGGCTTCCCGCACACCGCCCCGGATCATCTCGTCGACGATGACCCGCGCCTGCAGCGTCGAGGGATTCGGAACCGGTCGATTCATTCCTCAAGCCTAGGGACTCGAACTCTCGCAGTGCGCCGGGGAGCGGCGTTACGCTGGTCACGTGGGCTTTTATGACGACCGCGTCGTCCCGCATCTGGTCCATGTCGCGTGCGGGATGTCGGCCCTGACACCACTGCGAGAGCGCACCTGCGCCCCGCTGAGCGGACGGTTGCTCGAGGTCGGATTCGGCTCCGGTCTCAACGTCGGGCTCTATCCCGACACGATCACCGAGGTCGCGGCGGTCGAGCCCTCCGACGTCGGCTGGCGGATGGCTGCCGATCGGGTCGCCGGGTCGTCGGTCCCGATCGAGCGCTCCGGGCTCGACGGCCAGAAACTGCCGTTCGACGACGAGTCCTTCGACGCCGCGCTGTCGACGTTCACCCTGTGCACCATCCCCGACCTCGGCGCGGCCCTCGCCGAGATCCGGCGCGTCCTCCGGCCGGGCGCCACCCTGGCCTTCCTCGAACACGGACTCGCCCCCGACGAGAAGGTCCGTCGCTGGCAGCACCGCCTGGAGCCGATCCAGAAGCGCCTCGTCGGCGGCTGCCACCTGACCCGCGACGTACGAGCCGAACTGACGGCGGCGGGCTTCGACCTCGGCAGCGTCGACTCCTTCTACCAACCGGGCGTCCCGAAACCCCATGGGGCACTGAGCCTGGGCACCGCTCAGCCCGCCTGACCTCGCCCGGCGTTCCCCGGCCTCGCACCGCACCTGCCGAGGTGCTGCCCTACTGTGGGCACAATGCGTCGCTGGACACTGCTGGCACTTCTGACCGCGGCCGCGACGCTGATCCTGGAACTGTTCGACGTCGACGCGGCGGCCCTGTTCGCCGGCCTCGTCGTCGCCGGACTGCTCGCGATCGCCGGTCGTGCACCCCGGCAACGGAATTCCGCCGACGACCCCGACGCCCCGATCGTGCCGCGCTGGGCGTTCGTCTCGTCCCAGGGCGTGCTCGGCGTCTTCATCGGCACGATGGCCGAGCCCGAGACGATCAGCGGACTGGGATCGTCGTGGTTCCCGGTGCTGGTGATCGGTGTCGCGACCCTCGCGATCTCGGTCGTCTGCGGCGCGCTCCTCGGTCTACACCGGGACGTCGACCCGCTCACCGGTTCGCTGGCACTCGTGGCGGGCGGCGCCTCCGGGCTGGTCGCCCTCACCCGTGAGTTCGGCGGCGACGAACGGATGGTCGCGGTCATCCAGTACCTGCGCGTCGCGCTCGTCACCGTCACGATCCCGCTCGTCGCCTCCCTCGTCTTCGGGGCCGGCGAGGGCGCGGTCGAGGTCGTCCCGGCGTCGTGGACAGACCAGGCGTGGGGGTTGTTGCTGCTCGTCGTGTGCCTGGGAATCGGCCTTCCCGCGGGACGACTCCTGCGCCTCCCGGCCGCCGGGTTGCTCGGCCCCCTCGCGCTCTCGACGGCGGCCGAACTCACCGGGATCGCCGGCGATGCCGCGGTGTCGCCGATGCTCCTCACGGTCGCCTATGCGCTGATCGGGTGGCAGGCCGGGCTCGGCTTCACCATGGAGCGCCTCCGGGCGATCGGCCGCGTCCTGCCGTATGCGCTGGCCCTGATCCTGGCCATCGGTGTGGGGTGCGCGCTGCTCGGT
Organism: Gordonia rubripertincta; assembly: GCF_038024875.1. NCBI lineage: Bacteria > Bacillati > Actinomycetota > Actinomycetes > Mycobacteriales > Gordoniaceae > Gordonia > Gordonia rubripertincta. Next base: position 2,315,281 of record NZ_CP136136.1, on the reverse strand, counting down.
GTCGCGTTGTCCGCCTGGACCGGGGAGTCGATGTTCGACTGCTACCTCGCGACCACCCCGGGCGGCATCTATGCCGTCCTCGCGGCGGCCACCGGCGCGGGCGGGAACGTGGCCTTCGTCGTCGCGGCGCAGATCCTGCGGGTACTCCTCATGCTGTTCGTGGCGCCGTTCGCCGCACGTGCCGCCTCCCGGCGCAGTGGCCGCGACGAGTAACTGACTCGCCGGTCACATGTGACCCGCATCCCACGTAAAGTCGGAGAGATGAGCGGGGAATCGAACACCGAGACAAACAGCAACGACAACCAGGCCGCGGCCGGGTCGCACGCCCGCGAGTTCGACGTCGTCGTCTACGGCGCCACCGGCTTCGTCGGCGAGATCACCGCACGGTATCTCGCCGACCACGCACCGATCGGCACCAAGGTGGCGCTCGCCGGCCGCAACGAGTCCAAGCTGACCCAGGTCCGCGAACGTCTGCCGCTCCGCGCCCGGGACTGGCCGCTGATCGTGGCCGACTCCAATTCACCCGCAGCGCTCGACGCGATGGTCGCGCGCACGCAGGTCGTCTGCACGACGGTCGGCCCCTACCTCAAGTACGGCGAGGCACTCGTCGTCGCAGCGGCCACCGCCGGGACCGACTATGTCGACCTCACCGGGGAAGTCCCCTTCGTCCGCTACTCCATCGACAAGGCACATGACACCGCGGTCGCCTCGGGTGCACGCATCGTCCACTCCTGCGGCTTCGACTCCGTCCCGTCCGACATCACCACCTACGCGCTGTACAGGAAGGTCGCCGAGGACGGTGCCGGCGAGATGACCGACACCACGCTCGTCGTGAAGTCGATGCGCGGCGGCCTGTCCGGCGGAACGATCGACTCGATGCGGGTCATCGCCGACGAGGCCAAGAACTCTCAGGCCCGGCGCCTGATGCTCAACCCGCAGGCCCTCTCCGGCGGCCCCGGCGAGGTCCCCCGGGTCAGCCTGTCCGACGAACCGAGCGACCTGTCGATCATCAACGCCAAGAAGGTCGATCCGTCGCTGCGCGGCACGCTCGCCCCGTTCTTCATGGCGGCACACAACACCCGGATCGTCCGGCGGTCGAATGCGCTGCTGGACAACGCCTACGGCTCGAACTTCCACTATGCGGAGACGATGAACGTGGGCGGGGTCCCGGCCGTGTCGACCCTCGCCGCCGGCGCGGTGGCCGTGGGCACCGGCGCCTTCATGGGTGCCATGAGCTTCGGCCCCACCCGCCGGCTGCTCGACCGTGTCCTCCCGAAGCCGGGTGACGGGCCGAGCGAGAAGACCCGCAACAGTGGGCATTTCGTGGTGGAGACGTTCACCCGGACGACCACCGGCCGACGCTATCGCGCGCAGATGCGTGCGCAGGGCGACCCCGGATACAAGGCGACCGCGGTGATGCTCGCCGAGAGCGCCCTGACCCTCGCGCTCGACCGCGACCGTCTGCCGGCCCGGACGGGCGTCCTGACGACCGCGGTGGCGATGGGCGACGCCCTCATCGATCGCCTCCGCGACGCCGGATTCACCATCGACACAACCGAACTCGGCTGATCCGGGCCGGCGACCACCGCCCGGGAATGTTTTAGCACTCACTACCCGAGAGTGCTAGACGAGCGCGGAATCCGGTGCTATCTTCGGTGTCAGTACAGCGTTGAGCTGCTCGCCGGACGAGTGGCGGGCAGCCTTGTAAGACAGGAGGTGAACTGCTGTGCTGCGTTTCGATCCGTTTTCCGACATGGATGCCTGGGCCCGGGGCATGCTGACCGGTTCGGCTGCCGGAACCGCGCGTACTCCCAAGTTCATGCCCTTGGACCTCTACAAGGTCGACGACCACTACATGCTCGTCGCCGACCTGCCGGGCGCCGACCCGGGCTCGATCGACGTGAGCGTCGACAACGGCGTACTCACGTTGTCCGCTCAGCGATCTGCCCCATCCGACGAGGGCGTCCAGTGGCTGGCCAGCGAACGGTTCTCCGGAACCTACCGACGCCAGGTCACCCTCGGTGACTCCATCGACAGTGCCGGCATCTCCGCCCGCTACGACAACGGCGTGCTCACCGTGACCATCCCGGTGGCCGAGAAGGCCAAGCCACGCCGCATCGAGGTGGAGAGCATCAACAGGCAGCAGGAGATCGAGACCGGGACTGTCACGTAATCCGAAAACCCTGCTCCTCGAACGTCATCGGGGAACACCACGGGCGGCCGGTGCGCCGGGGTCGGCGCACCGGCCGTTCGGCGCATCGTCGTCGGCCGCTCGGACGCGGGACTACCGGCCCACCCAGGTGGCCAGCGGTTCGGGCCGGCCGAAGAAGAATCCCTGCGCGTAGTCGAAGCCGAACTCCGCCAGCACTTCCAGCACATCGTCACTCTCGATGCCCTCGGCCACCATCCGCAGCCCGGTAGCCGCCGCCATCTCCGAGATCGCACGCACCACAGCACGATCGGAATGACTGTGCGCAAGTTGGGCGATCAGTGTGCGATCGACCTTCAGGACGTCGACGGGCAGATCGCGGACGTAGCGGAGGGCCGAGAAACCGGCCCCGAGGTCGTCGACGCAGATCGTGCACCCGAGGTCGTGCAGGCCGTTGACGGTCCGGGCCGCCGAGGTCTCCAACCGGACCACCTGATCCTCGCGGACCTCGATCCACACCCGCGCCGGGTCGACGCGGTGGTCGCGGATCAGGCCGTCGATGTAGCAGACGAGACCCTCGTCGGAGAGCTGCTGCCCCGAGAGGTTGAGCGAGACGAAGGCCTCGTCCCCAGCCGTCTCGGAGATGTCGGTGGCCAGATCGCGGATGGCCTCCCCGATGGCGTGCCGTCCGATCGGCGCGAGCAGCGAGATGCCCTCGGCCACTGCGAGAAACGCATCGGGGGCGAGAACCCCGAATTCGGTGTGCCACCGCAGCAGCGACTCGTAACCCGCCACCCGCCGGTCCGCCATCGCGACGATCGGTTGATAGAAGACCGAGAAGTCGCGCTCCACCGACCGGGTGAGCCAGGCCGCGAGATCGACCTCCGCGCTGATCTGCCGCACCATGCTCGGGTGCGCGAACTCGACGTGCACACGCCGAGTGAGCGCGACGCACAGGGCGGCGTCGGCGTGCCGCACCAGGTCGGTCTCGTCGGCGATGGCACGGAGGTCCGCACCCACGGCGACACCCATGCAGACGTCGAGGAAGGTGCTGCGATCGCCGTCGCTGACGGTGTGCGCGCCGAGTTTGCGCCGGGTCGCGTCGATGAGCGCGTCGTGGCCGCCGTCGTGGGCGGAGAGGGAGATCAGCCACTGCAGGTCCGAGCGGCGGTCGAACCGGGCGCGCGGACTGATCGGCATCAAGACCTGCTCGACGAACAGTTCGGCGTTCGACACGGTGGCCTGGTACCCGTAGGCGACGACAGCGCGGTGATAGGGGTCGACCGAGACCGCGATCACCGTTGCGTCGCGCTTCAACACTCCATCATCTGTCTCGTCCGATCCCCCCGGCCGCGGCCTGATCGCCACGTCCCACCGTGGGCGAGACTTTACTCGCCGACCCACGGTTCCGTAGCGCACCAGCCGCGCGGGTCGCGGCCGAAGAACTGCGGATTCGGCCGGAGGAATTCGACCGGTTCGATGGTGTCGGCAATCACGCCGGCGAGCACGAGCGACCGCCCGGCCGTAATATTCCGGGGTCCGGGTAACAGACGACGCTGTTCGCCGACACTTTCCCTTTCCTCAGATCTCGGCGAACAATTAGAAAGGCTAGAAAACGGCTGGTAAGGTAGCCGCAACTCCTGGGTGCGATGCCACTGAAGGATTCGTTCGTTCCGGTTACGATTTTGTTTTCGCAAATCCCGATGTTCGGAGTGTCCGTGACCGCATGCGCGGTCAAAGCGACGGAAAGCGGTCCCGGCGTATGGCCTTGATCAGGAATGTGATGCGGCGCTACGACGCGCGCTCCATGGCAACGCTGATCAGTACCGGTGGCGTATTGCCCCTGCCGCTCATCGCCCTACTCGCACCCCACACCATCAAGCCCGGCAAGATGGTTCTCCTGATGGCCATCTGGACGTTCATCGCCCTGATCTTCGCCGTCACCGCTTTGCGTCGCCGGCTGACCGACCCGGAGTTCGCTGTCCTCGGCGGTCTCGGAATCGCCGGCATCGGCGGCACGTCGCTGATCCTCGCCGATCCCCTGACCGCGGCCCTGGTGCTGGCCATCGTGGCCGTCATCCCGGCGATCGGCGCCATCACCGCCTCGCCCCGGCTCATCCTGTCTCATCTGGCGTTGGCCAGTGCGTGCACCGCGGTCGTCCTCGCGGTCCTCGCGCGCTCCGTTCCCACCTTCATGATCAGCTTCGGCGCGATGTTCGGGGTCATCGTCGTCCCGGTGTTCCTCGTGGTGGCGCTCCGGAAATCGATGGAGGCCGTTCTCGATCAGCAGACCCGACTCTGCGGGATCGACCCGTTGACCGGCCTGCTCAACCGTCGCGGATTCCTCATCCGGGCATCGCAGTTGCTGTCGGCCGCCCGGTCCTCGACAGGATGGATCGGGATCCTGTTGCTCGACGTCGACCACTTCAAGCGGATCAACGACGAATACGGGCACCTCGCCGGCGACGGCGTCCTGCTCACCGCCGCCGCGGCCATCCGCGAGCACGCACCGGTCGGTTCCGAGGTGTGCCGCTACGGGGGCGAGGAGTTCCTCCTCTTCCACGTCGTCCGTGACCAGGAAGAGCTCTGGCGCTGCGCCGAGCGCCTCCGCGCCGCCGTCGCCGCGACCGCACCGGTGACGGTCAGCGTCGGTGGTGTCTGCGCACCGCTGATGTCCTCGCGGAACGGAAGTGCCCACTCGACCGACGACGTCGTCGGCAGCCTGCTGGGTCGCGCCGACGAATGCGTCTACCGGGCGAAGGAGAGCGGCCGCGACACGACGGTCATCGACACGATCGATCCGATCGTGTGGAACGACGGCACGTTGAGCTCCCACGCCGCCGAGGATCCGCCGGCCTCGCCTCCGTCGGCGACCCTGTACGAGGTCTTCTACCAGCGTCCGGCGGACTTCGTCGAGATGGAGACACGTCCGGGCAGGAGCTGAGGCGCCCCCGGAGTCTGCAGGATGTCGGCTTCCATTCGCATCCGACGCCACGTCTCGGGAGAGGTGTGCTCGCGGATGCGTGCACGGTCCCACCACATGAGGCGCGTACGATACCGCTCGTCGGGGAACGGGGTCGGCGGCACGGATTCGTCGACGCGCCCACCGCCCGACTGCCAGCGCCGCAGCACATGGTCGGCCGCGGTCGCCATCATGTGGTCGGTGCCCGACATCTCCATGATCACCAGGCCCAGCCGCGAGAGCTGGCCCGCCACCGACCGCGCGATCGGCGACCTCTCGTCCACCCAGGCCGTCTTGACCTCGACGATTCCGCCGGCAAGGCGCGACTCGATCGCGTTCACCAGCTGCACCTGACCGGGCTGTCCGGCCCACTCGACCAGCGCATGCGACTGGGCCGCCGCGCTGAACCGCGGCTGGACACGCAGACCGCCCCGGACCTGGTCGGCGTCGTCGAGGACAGCGAAGAACAGTGCCGTTCCCGCTCCCGTCGAGACCTCGTCGTAGTCGAGCGCGGCGGCACAGCCGTGCCGTTCGTACGATGCGGCGGCCCCGTTCAGGTACCGATCCCACAACGCCCTCTCACGGCCGGGCGCGGCCGCGATGACCGTGTAGTCCGACCCCACCTCTCGGGCGGTGGCATGCAGAACGCCCGTTCGACTCGCCTCACCGGCGGTTTTCATCGTTTTCATCGCAGCATTGCACCTTCCGAAAAGGAGGAATTTGTCGCGTGATCTCCCCTGACCCCGCGTGTTATGTTGCCATAAGCGCGTTTTTGTGCAGGCTCACGAGCGCGTTTTCCTCCGGATTCGGCGCCTATCGGTCCGGTTGGCGACACGTAGTCGAGTAGGCCACGATGAGGTATGCGCTCTGTGCCGGCCACCGCCGCCGTCCTCTACTCCGAGTCCGAAGTCCCGGTTTCCTTGGTCCACGACGACTCGATCGACGTGACCGACATGACCGTGCAGACCGCCCGAGCGCTCGACGAGATCCTCCCTGCGGGCGACCCCGCGCTCCGGGCCGAGAATCCTCGTTTCGCGTACTTTCCCTGGCGGAAGTCACTGGTGAAGATCCCCGGTCCGCTGTCTTTCCGTCGCCTTCGACTGGACCGCAACCGGCATAAGCTGACCGCCGCGGATCTCGATGCCGCGGCGAAACTCCGCATCGGTGTCATCGGATTGAGCGTGGGTCACGCCATCGCCCTCACCCTGACGCTCGAAGGACTGGCCGGCGAATTACGCCTGGCCGATTTCGACGATCTCGAACTGACCAATATGAATCGAATTCCGGCAACATTGCTGGATATCGACGTGAACAAAGCCGTGGTGGCTTCTCGTCGGATTTCCGAGATCGATCCGTATCTGACGACCTCGGTGTTTTCGGACGGCATAACATCCGAGAACATCGACGCTTTCCTCGCCGGCCTCGACCTCGTCGTCGAGGAATGCGATTCCTTCGACGTGAAGGTGCTGGTCCGGCACCGGTGCCGCGAGCTGGGCATCCCGGTGCTGATGGAGACGAGCGACGGCGGGACCCTGGACGTGGAGCGCTTCGACCTCGAGCCGGAGCGCCCACTGTTCCACGGCCTCGCGGGCGACCTCGACATGGAGGACCTCGTGGGCCTGGACCGCGCGCACCTGACGCCGCTGGCCGTCAAGGTGCTCGAACCGGCGAGGGTCACCGCGCCGATGGCCGCGTCGGCGATCGAGCTCGGTCACACGGTCACCGCCTGGCCGCAGCTCGCCGGCGACGTCCTCCTCGGGGGCGCGACGGTCGCCGCCGCGGTCCGCCGCCTCGTCCAGGGCAGGCCGCTGCCATCGGGACGCGTGCGCTTCGACCGCGACACCTGGCTCGACGGCCTCACCGATCCCCTCGACCGTGCTCTCGACAACGTCGGCGCGGCCGCCGGGTCGGCAGACCGTGAGCTCCCGGTCGAGGAGATGTCCGACCTCGAGCTCATCACGCACGCAGCGAGCCGCGCGCCGTCGGCGGGCAACCAGCAGCCGTGGCAGATCACCGCCGACGAGGACTCCGTGACCATCACCCTGGACCGGTCCCGCACCTCGACGCTCGACGTCGAGCACCGCGCCTCGGCAGTCGCGGTGGGTGCCGCCCTGCACAATGCCCGCGTGGCCGCGGCGAGTCGCGGCGTACTCGACGACATCGACGTCGTCGCGGACGATCGGACGATCCTCGGACGGGTGCGGCTCAAGGGCCTCGGTGCGGGCGTGCACGCCCCCGAGTACGAGCGCGAACTCCGCACACTGCTGGCGCGGGGCACCCGGCGTGGGCCCGGGAACGGTTCACCGCTCGGTGACGACGATCTGACCCGTCTCGCCGACGTGGCCGACACCGAGATCACCCGCCTCGTGCCGCTCGCCGACCGCGCGCGGATCACGACCTTCGCCTCGATCGCCGATCGCTCCGATCGGGTACGCTTCCTGACTCCGGAGCTGCACCGCGAGATGTTCGCCGAACTCACCGCCGACCCCGCGGAGGGCGCCGGGATCGACATCGCCTCCCTCGACCTGCCGCCGGCGATGGCCGGGATGCTCGACGTGCTCCGTCGCGCCGATGTGATGTCTCTGCTGGACGAATGGGGCGGTGGTGCCGCACTGGGCGCCGACGCGGCGGCACGGGTCGTCTCGGCGTCGGGAATCCTGCTGCTGGTCCAGCGCGGACGGACGCCGGCGGACTACCTGCGAGCCGGACTCGTCGTCGAACAGCTCTGGGCCGTCGCAGAGCAGCTCGGGTACGCCGTCCACCCCATGACGCCCGCGTTCCTGTACGCCCTGGACGAGACGACGGCGCGCACACTGTCGGGCAACCACGGCGACGTTCTCGCCGGCCTTCGGCGTGAGATGGACGAGCTGTGCCCGGTCGACGACAACGAGGCCGTCACCATCGCACTCCGGGTCTCGCGGTCGGCATCGCCGACCGTTCGCAGCCGCCGGCTCCCGGGCTGACCGGCTACCCGGACGGACAGGCCGGGTTCGACAGCCGGACTAGGCCTGGCCGGGTTTGAGCTTGATGAACAGGGCGTCCATCTCGGCGCACAACCGGTCCCCGTCATGCATGGTGCCCTTGATGAACACCTTGCGGCCCTCGATCTTCTCCGCCCAGGCGCGCACGCGCAGCGTCGTGTTCAGCGGGGTGATCGAGCGGTACTGGACGTTCAGGTAGGCGGTGCGGCTGACATGCTGGATCGCCACGGCCGAGGCGTAGCCGCCGATGTCGTCGAAGGCGACGGCGACATGTCCACCGTGTGCGGCGGCGTTGCCGCCGAGGTGGAAGTCGCGGAAGACCAGTTCGGCGACGACGCCGTCCTCGGAGGCCTCGACGACCTCGTAGGGCGGGAGGGTGATGTTGCCGCGGGACGGCAGGTCGATGCGGGTGCCGGCAGGCGAATGCCACTCGTCGATGCGAACCGTGGCGAGGCGCTCGTTGACGGCGGTGAGGTGCTCGATGAGTTCGTCGACGAGCTCGTCGTCGGGGCACGCGTAGCGTGCGTTGTCCATGAGCAGCCGGACCTGTTCGCTGAACTCCCCGTACCGCGGGCCACCGCGCTCGGTGGTGATGGCCGCATGAGGCCGGAAACCACCCTCGTGCGGGTCTTCCTCGACGGTTTCCACAGCACGATCGTTCGCTTCACTCACCGGTCAACCGTATAAGAACACCGATTCAGCGGCCGGACTGGTGCTCCCCGTCGCCGCTCGGATCGTCCCGGTCGGAGCGACGGTGTGAGTCCAGGTCGATGCACACGCCGTGCTGGACGAACCCGTGCGGGGGGCCGGGGACGAAATCCGGGACACCACGCGGCCCGCGCTCCTTCTCGTCCCGAAGCCGTACCGCCCGCCCCACGATCACGGCTACGACCGCGGCCAGTACGCACCAGCCGGCCACACCGACGACAATCCACCCCCAGGTGTTCATGGGTCCATGTAAGCATTGCGAACTGGGAATTTGCTGAAAACCCGCATCATATACGGTTCGCGCCGGAAGCGAACTCATCAGGACCTTTGACCCATTCCGACGCCCGTGCACCCGACGGACCGCCGTGAGCTCGGCCGTCTGCGATCACTACTCTGGGCGCATGAGCGCGACCGACGACACCACGACCGCCGACCAGCCGTTCGATCCGGCCCAGTGGACCCAGGTGCCCGGGTTCACCGATCTCACCGACATCACCTATCACCGGCACGCGGGTGAGGGTCGCGAGAACGGCATCGTGCGGGTGGCCTTCGACCGCCCGGAGGTCCGCAACGCCTTCCGCCCACACACCGTCGACGAGCTCTACCGGGTACTCGACCACGCCCGCCGCTCCCCCGACGTCGGCACGATCCTCCTGACCGGCAACGGCCCGAGCCCCAAGGACGGCGGGTGGGCCTTCTGCAGCGGAGGCGACCAGCGCATCCGCGGCCGTTCCGGGTACCAGTACGCGACCAGCCACGACACCGACGTCGTGGCGGCGGGTGCCGACTCCGTCGACGAGGCCCGGGTCAAGGCCGAGGGCGGACGACTCCACATCCTCGAAGTCCAGCGACTCATCCGCACCATGCCCAAGGTGGTCATCGCGGTGGTCAACGGATGGGCGGCCGGCGGCGGCCACTCACTGCATGTCGTGTGTGACCTGACGCTGGCCTCCGCCGAGCACGCCCGGTTCAAGCAGACCGACGCCGACGTGGGCTCCTTCGACGCCGGTTACGGCAGCGCCTACCTCGCCAAGCAGGTCGGCCAGAAGTTCGCCCGCGAGATCTTCTTCCTCGGCGAGGCCTACGACGCGGAGACCATGCACCGCATGGGCGCGGTCAACCGCGTCGCCCCGCATGCCGAACTGGAGAACACCGCCGTCGAGTGGGCCCGCAAGATCAACGGCAAATCGCCCACCGCGCAGCGCATGCTGAAGTTCGCCTTCAACCTCACCGACGACGGCCTCATGGGTCAGCAGGTGTTCGCCGGTGAGGCGACCCGCTTGGCCTACATGACCGACGAAGCCGTCGAGGGCCGGGATGCGTTCCTGGAGAAGCGCGATCCGCGTTGGGACGACTTCCCGTACTACTACTGACGGGTCCCGCACGCGGGCACGGTCACTCTCGCGGCCCGCACGCGGGCACGGTCACTCTCGCGGCCCGCACGCGGGCACGGTCACTCTCGCGGCCCGCACGCGGGCACGTCGACGGTGACGGTCGGGTCGTCGACCAGCGGCTGCACCGGGACCTCGGCCTCGCCCGCCGCGGCGGTCGGCTCGTCGATCTTCAGCGTGATCGTCGCGCTCCGTCCCGGTGCGATGCCGACCCGGGTCGAGTAGTACGGCCGCCCGTGCAGGGTCTGTTCGACGTAGAAGGCGCCGGCGTCGTCGAGGGTCATCTCCTTGAGAACCGCACCCTTGGTGGCGAGGAACTCCACGTTGGCGAGGTTCGTGCCCTTGTCCACGGCCAGTTCGGTGCCGAGGCCACCGGCGACGTAGTCGGTGAGCCCGGTCGTCTCGTCGAGGGTGTTGGTCAGCGTGACGGTGATCGTGCTCGCCCGGGTGTCACCGCTGCAATCGCCTGAGGTGTAGTCGATCTCGCGACGGAGGTAGTAGTCGAGCTTGCTGCCCGACGCGTTGCCGATCGCCACCTGCAGATACGGCGAATCGGTGTCGGAGATCTGATGCCCGAGCTTGGTGGTCTCGAGGACCTCCTGCTCGGCAGGCGTGGTGCTGTAGACCATGATCCGGCGCTCGTGGACACCGCGTCCGAGCGCTTCGAGCAGGTCGCGGGTGCTCCCACCCGAGGTGATCAGTTTCTTGACCACAGCCTCAGAGATGGACTGCAAGTACACCTTTCGGGCCTCGTTGTCGTCGGCGAACCGCTGGTACGAGGTCGACAGCGTGATCGGTACGACGTTGTCGGCGGTGATCTTCTCCCCGCCGGGCAACGTCACCGGTCCGACGACCTCGAGGATGTACTTCAGCGCGATCGGGTCGAGGGCGATCGCACCGTCGAGCTTCTGGCCGGTCTGGGCGCGCCAGTTGGCCAGCCAGATCTTCGCCGCGTCCGGGAAGTGGGCACTGAGGTTTCCGTTGCGGAAGTCGGTGTAGGGCTTGTAGTAGGAATAGATCGCGTCGTACTCGGGCCCGAGGTTGATCTTCGGTGTCGCCGGGTCGCGGAACTCCGAGTTGGCACCGAGCCCGGGAACCGTCACCCGTCCGCCGGTCGCGTTGAGCAGCCCGAAACCGCCGACGAGGCCGCCGGTTCCGCGGGACTCCGACGGCGTCTGGAAAGCCATGAAGTAGTTGCGCGGCCCCTCCGAACCCAGCATCGGCGGGATGAGCCGGGCGGCGATGTCGGTGGCGACCAGGGTGGACTCGGCGGCATCGACCTGTTCGGCGAGTTGGGTTCTCGCATCGGCGACGACGCCGAGCCAGCTCGGGTCGATCGACGCGACCTCGTCGGCCACCTCGGTCGAGCGTCCGGCGACCTCGGCGAGGCCTGGCTGCGCCTCACGTAACAGCTTTAGGTTCACCGTGTTCCCGGTCCGGAGCTGATCCGGGTTCAGTACGCCGGCAAGCTCCGCGGCCGGGCGGAGCACGTCGGCGGACAGCGCCTCGACGGCGTCGCTCATCTGCTGCACCGACTTCAACGGCGATCCGAGCCCCGGGATCGCGGCCACCGCCGACCACACGATGCCGTGGGACCGGCCGGCGGCGGCCTGAGCGCTGTCGGCGGCCGCGGCGGCGGCCTGCGAGGCGCCGGCCTGATCACCGTCGAGCATCAGGGCCCGGGCCCGCGAGGCGTCGGAGCGGACCGACTCGAGGTCGCCCTTCACCTTCAGCGCCGAGTAGGCGAGCCAGGCGACGACCGCGGCAACGAGCACCACGATCAGAACGAGAATCTGGACCGCCCGGTTTCCGGCGATGCGGCGGGTCATCGGGTCTCCCCTGTCGTCTCGGTGATGCGTTGCGCCGCCAGCCACCTGGCGACCGTCTCGACCTTCGGCTCGATCTCGCCGAACACCAGGTCGAAGTCCTCACGCGGACGGCCCATCGGGTCGACGATGTCGAGGAGCGCCGAGTTGGGATCGATGCGTCCCCGCCCGGCCATGATCGCGGGGAGGGTGCAGTCCTCCTCCGGGGTACCGGTCTCCACGAGGAAGGCGAACTCGGTGAGGGTGAACACGCGCTTCCAGCGGGCGGGCGCCATCTGCTGGGCGGCCGCACGGTGCTCTCGGCTCATGCACAACACGAGGTCGGACTGCATCAGCATGGGCGGACGCAGGTAGCGGGACTCGAAGCCCGAAGCATCGTAGCCGTGTTCGGCGAGAACCGCGGCGGAGTGCGGGTGGATGGGCTGACCGTTGAGCGCGCCGGTGCCGGCACTGCTCGAGGTCACCGCGAGATCCGTCCCGTCGGCCCGCATGCGGTCGGCCAGCCCGGTCAGCACCCGTTCGCCGATCGGCGAGCGGCAGATGTTGCCCGTGCAGACGAACAGGATCGACAATCCCGCCGACGCCGCGTCCCGGTCGGATCCGGTCACCATTCCTCCTCGATTCTCCTGGCCAGCCGACGCATCACGTCGGGGTTGCCCAAGTGCGCGTGTGCCACTCCGGCGGGGATCACCTCTACCACCGGAGCCTGCGCCCCGACACCGGGCCGAACGGCCCGTGCCCAGCTCTCGACGTCCGGATTGTCCTCGGCGGCAACGTAGATGACCTTACCCACGGGCACCGGACCCAATTCGTAGGACCGCACCGCGGCGGCGAGGGTCCGGGAACGATCCTCGAACCGCCGTAATGTCTGTGGGTCATGGCGTTCGGCCGCGGCCCGGAGCGGATGATCCTCGCCGAGCAGCTCCTCGTCGGCCCCCTCGTGCAGGTCCCCGGGAGGCCGGGAGTCGAGCACCATCAGTACGTCGACCTCCTCGCCGGCCTCGACGAGTTGCCGGCTCATCTCGTGCGCGATGACACCACCCAGCGACCAGCCGACGAGGTGGTAGCGCCCGGACGGCTGGCGCCTGCGAACCGCCGAGACGTGCAGGGCCGCGATCTCGGTGAGGCTCGTGGGCAGGTCACGGTCGGCGACGACGAGCTCGGGCAGCTGGAGACCGTATGCGACAGCCGAATCCAGCGACGCGCCGAAGGCCCGGAACGGTTCGACGATCCCGGTGGCGGTGTGCACGCACCAGACCGTCGGGGTGCCGGACTCCGGAACGCCGGGTTCGGTGCCATCCGTGCGCGAGAGCGGCACGACGCGGTGGTCGACGCCGGTGCCCTCCCCCTCGGACGTGGCGTCGACGACGCGGGCCACCTCGGCCGGCGTGCGGTGGGTGAAGAGGTCTGCGACGTCCACGGTGACGGAAGTGTGCCGGGTGAGTTCGTCGCGCAACTGCACCAGGGCCAGGGAGTTGCCGCCCAGGGCGAAGAAGTCGTCGTCCATGCCGACGCCGTGTTCGCCCAGCACCGTCCGAAAGGCGTCGCGGACCGTTGTCTCCGTGCGGGTCTCGGGTTCGCGGGTCGATTCCGACCAGGTCGGCTCGGGCAGTCGTCGCTGATCGATCTTGCCCGCGCCACTCAGCGGCAGTTCGGCCAGTTCGACGATCCGGGCGGGCACCATGTGCCGCGGCAGCAACGATCGGCAGACGTCCGCGAGGCGGTCGGCGGGCACCGGCGAGACGACATAGGAGACGAGGGCCGGCCCGGCCGGCCCGGGCCGCAGCACGGTCACCGATCGGTCCGCTCCGGCGCGCAGGAGCACGGCGTCGATCTCGGCGGGCTCGACGCGCTGGCCGCGGATCTTCACCTGACGGTCGGCGCGACCCACGTAGATCAGTTCGCCGGTCTCGCGATCCCATCGCACGAGGTCGCCGGTCCGGTAGCGACGGCGCCCGTCGCTTCCGGCGACGAAGGTCGCGGCGGTCAGTGTCGGGTCGCCCAGATAGCCACGGGCGACGCCGGTTCCGCTGACATAGAGTTCGCCCACCACACCGGGCGGGACGTGCCGCAGTCGGGTGTCGAGGACCTCGGCCCCGATCCCGGGCCGCGGATGTCCCAGCCGCACCGGCTCGCCCGGGCGGTAGGTGCTGGCGGACACCGTCACCGTCGTCTCGGTGGGGCCGTAGATGTTGCGGACCTGCGCCCGTCCCGACCATGCCGCCGCGAGGTCGGCCGGGAGTGCCTCGCCGCCGATGTAGACCAGTCGCAACGAGCTGATCGACTGCGGTTGCATCGTTCGCATCACCGACGGGGTCGCGGTGAACACGCTGACCCGGGTGCGGTCGAGGAAATCGGCGAGTTCGCGTCCCCCGACCACCTCGGGCGGGACTACGACGAGCGTCGCACCCGAGGCCAGCGGCAGCAGCAGGTCGTGGAACGTCGCGTCGAAGCCGGGGCTGATCGCCATTCCCACCCGGTCACCGGATTCCACGTCGCCGAGCCCGGCGACACGATGCACGCCACGATGGGTGACGCCGACGACGTTGGGCACGCCGGTGGTGCCCGATGTCGTGATGACGTATGCCAGGGAGTCCGGCGAGACACGTGTGACCGGTTCCGGGACAACGGGTTCTACCGGCTGTGCGGGGATGTCGTCCGGGCCGATCGCCGTCGCCCGTGCTCCGACGACCACGTGCTCGATGCGCGCCGCCGGGTAGGTGACGTCGACGGGGACGCACACCCCGCCGATGCGGCTCACCGCCCAGATGGCGACCACCGATTCGATGGAGCGCGGGACGACCACAGCGACCGCGTCGCCCCCGCCGAGGCCGCGGGCACGGAGGGTGCGCGCCGTCTCCGACACCCAGGCATCGAGTTCGCGATAGGTGAGCGATCGCGTGCCGTCGGCGATCGCCGGACGGTCGCCGTGCGTCGCCACCGTCCCGGTGAACAGGTCGGCGAGCAGTGGTTCGGTCCCGGTCGGCGTGGCGGCATGTGCTCGGCCGGTGAGGAATTCGCGTTCGGCCGCGGTGAGAGGTTCGACGGTCGCGATCCGACGTGCGGGGTCGTCGGTGACCGCCGCGACGGCCGCCACCAGACGCTCACCCAGGCCGCGGATCACGCTCTCGTCGAACAGATCCCGCGCGTGGTGGAGTTGCAGCCGCCAGTTGCCGCCGGCCCGGACGGCGACGATGTGCACGTCGAACTCGCTGTGCGAATCCATGGCGGTACGCGGCGCGTCCGGGGTGACAGGACCCGGAGCGACGCCGGTGGAGTCGACCACCGAGAACGCGACCTGAACGAGCGGGTGGCGTCCGGGGATGCGCGGCGGATCGACGAGTGCGACGACGTCGTCGAAGGCGATGGCCGCGTGGTCGAGATCGGCGAGATCCGTGTCGCGAACGGCCTCGATGAGGCCGCCGACCGTCATGCCGGCGGTCAGCCGAGTACGCAGGACCACCGTCGAGATCAGCATGCCGACCGTGCCTGCGCTGTCCCCGTCGCGGCGCATGGAAGCCGGTGTCGCCACAGCGATGTCGTCGACGCCGGCCTGCGCCGCGAGGGCGAGTGTGGTCGCGGCGTGCAGGAGATGGAACTCGCTGGCCTGTGCGCGGCGGGCGGCCGTCGGGATGGACCGGGCGACGTCCTCGTCGATCGGGAACTCGATCACCGAGGTGCGCAGGTCGCGTGCGGACGGACGATGATCGGCGAGGTCGAGTTCACCGCTGTATCCGTCGAGGGCCTGCCGCCAATAGTCGGCCAGTTCGGTGCGCGCGCGCTGTTCCTCCGCCACCATTCGGCGCGCGAGCACATCGAAACCGACCGGTTCCCGGTCGAGGGGCTCGCCGGCCAGGAGCGCGGTGAGTTCCCGTTCGACGATGGCTGCGGATTCGCCGTCCATCGCGATGTGGTGGGCGACGAGCACCACCGCGACCGGGACGGTGTCGACGCCGTTCCCCGAGAGCAGCCAGATCCGCACGGGCGGCTCGCCGGCGAGATCGAAGGGTGTGGCGAACTCGTCGGCGATGGCCGTGCCGGTGAGCGCGGCCGAATCGAGATGTCGTACCGGCGGCCGCCATCCGTCGACGACCCGCTGCCGCGGACCGTCGGGCGTGGCCAGGTAGCGGGTGCGCAGCGCGGTGTGCCGGTCGACGAGTGCGTCCAGTGCGGCGGTCACCTCGGCCGTCGTGAGTCCCGGCGGGACACCGACGACGACGGGGACGGAGTAGATCGGGACCTGGCCCAGCATCTGGGCGCCCACCCACATCCGGCGTTGTGTCGGTGCAAGTGGGATCTCCGTGGCCCGGTCGTCCGGGAGGTCGACGCCGCGACCACGCGCGTCGGCGGGGACAGGCGCGACGTCGATGGCCAACGCGGCGACCGCGCCGGCGAGGTCGGCGGGTGTCGGGTGCTCGAACAGCACCCGCGTCGGCACCCGGATGCCGAGGTGACGGCCCAGGGCCGAGGTCACCCTGGTGGCCGACAGCGACGTGCCGCCGAGAGCGAAGAAGTCGGCGGATTCGGTGATCGCGTCCACCGGGACCTCGAGTACCTCGGCCATGATCGCGCGGGCCTGCGAGACGAGCTCGGGATCGGCGAGTTCCCGTTCGTACGCGGCGGATTCACCGGAATCGGGGGTGGCGATCTCGGCTGCGCCCACGGTCGAGGCGACGACCGGGAACGGTTTCCCGACGTCGCCCAGGCCGCGCAACAGGGTGGTGTAGTCGTCGAGCAGCAGCTGGGCCACCTCGTCCGGGACCTGCGCGGAGTGCACCAGGGTGACGTGTAGTTCGTCGTCGCTCTCGGCGAGGACCACCTCGATGTCGTACTTCGCGTCGACGGTGGACGTGGCCTCCGCGACCAAGGAGGCCACCGCACCGGCCAGCGGGACCTCCCCCGACGTCTGCGGGACGACCTCCTGGCTGACGAGCAGCACCGAGATCAGCGGGTCGCCACCGTGCCGGGTCGCGGGACGGACCGCCTGCACCACGTCCTCGTAGGGGATGTCGCCGTGTGCCAGCGCCGCCAATGCGACGTCGCGGACCTGTTCCACTGCCTCGCGGACCGTGGTGTCCGGCCGGAGGCGGGTGCGGAGCGCGACGGTGTTGACGAACATTCCCACGACCGACTCCCACTCGGGGGCGGAGCGTCCGTGCACCGGCACGCCGACCAGGACATCCCACTGCCCGGTCAGCTGACCGAGGGTCGCCGAGAGGGCTGCGTGCGCGACCTGGAAGACCGTGGCCGACAGCGCCTTCGCGACCTGATGGACCACGGGGGACGGCACGGAGGCACCGATACGACCGGTGACACCCGCGGCATCGGGCTCGCGATGACCGGGCAACCGGAGCGGTTCCGGGGCATCGGCGAGAGTCGCCGTCCAGTAACTGATCTGGCGCGCGAAAAGACTGTCTCGATCGCCGGCGTCACCGAGGCGGGCGATCTGCCACTGGGTGAAATCGGCGTAGGTGAACGCCTCGTCGGCTGCGACCGCCAGTCGCTCGCCGTCGTAGGCCCGCATCAGGTCGGCGAGCAGCACCCGGATGGACCAGCCGTCGATCGCGATGTGGTGGAGGACCGCCGCGAGGTGGAGGTCGGGATCGACGGTGGCGCCGTCAGACGTCTCCACCTCGAAGACGGCTACACGGAATCCGGGCTCGTTCTCGAGATCGAACGGTGCGCGCAGGTACTCCGCCACCTGTCGACGGAGCGCGGTCTCGACGTTCTCGTCACCGACCTCCACGAAACGGTGTGTCAGCACCGGGCTTCGGTGTTCGATCAACCGCTGGATCGGTCCGGCCGGCGAATCCGGGTACACCGTGCGGAGCACGGCGTGGGCGCCCACGACCTCGTCGATGGCCTTGCGCAGTCGGGCGAGGTCGACGCGACCGCGTATCCGCATCACCACGGGCACGTGGTACGCCGTCGACGTCGGGTCGAAGTGATGATGAATCCACATGCGCCGCTGCGGATATGCCAGTGGCAGCGGGTCGGGAACGGGTAGTCTCGCCGGAGCCGGCAGCAGTGCCGCCCCGCGTCCGGAGGTCGGTGGGATCAGATCGTCGACGCGGCGGGCCAGTTCGGCGATCGTCCGCGCCTCGAACAGCAGCCGAGCCGCGACGTCGGCACCGGTGGACGCGGAGAGCCTCGAGGTGACCTGTGTCGCCGACAGGGACGTGCCGCCGTCGGCGAAGAAATCCGAATCGGCATCGAAGCTCGCCACGGGGCGGTCGAGGACCTCGGCCCACACCGACGCGATGAGCGATTCCGTCTCCCCCGCCGGCGCGCGACCGGCCGTCGCCGGACCACGGTCACCGGTCGCGCCGAAATCCGGTACGGGCAGGGATGTCACGTCGATCTTGCCGTTGCGTCCGATCGGCAGTTCGTCGACCTCGACGAATGCACCGGGGATCATGGTGCGCGGCAGCACATGTGCCAACTGCGGGGCCAGGTCGTCGGTGCGCAGCACGGCACCGGGCTCGCCGACCACCCAGGAGACGAGGATCTTCTCGCCCGCGGCGGTGGCACGGGCCGCGGTGACCGAGGTGGCGATGCCGGGCAGCCGGGACAGCGCCGCATCGATCTCGGCGGGTTCGAGCCGCACGCCGCGGATCTTGACCTGGTCGTCGGTGCGGCCGTGGATCACGTAGGTGCCGTCGCCGCGCCGGTGGACCAGATCCCCGGTGCGGTACATGCGCTCGCCGTGGGGACCGGCGACGAAGGCGGTCGCGGTCGTGCGCGGGTCGCCGAGATACCCACGGGCCAGACAGTTCCCGGAGAGGTAGAGCTCCCCCACGGTGTGGTCGGGAACAGGACGCAGCCTCGGATCGAGGACGTGCATGGTCACACCGTCGAGCGGGCGGCCGATGTGCACGGCACCGGTGACCGGGCCGGTGTAGCGCGCACTGCTGACCGCGACAGTCGCCTCGGTGGGACCGTATTCGTTGCTGAGCGTCGCGGTGCGGGTCCACTCCCGGACGAGTCCCGCGCCGAGCGGTTCGCCTCCCACCGCGACGTGCCGGACGCCTGGCAGGTCGCCGGGTCGCAGGGTGGCCAGCACCGAGGGGGTGGTGAGGAGAACGGTCACGCCGGCGTCGTGGACGAGGTCGGCGAGCTCGTCGGCCGCGATGACGTCCGCCGGGCACATGATCACCGTCGCACCGGCGATACGCGGCGGCAGAACACCCATCAGGTGGGCGTCGAAACCGGTTGCGTACGTGTGCAGCACACGGTCTACCGAGGTCAGACCCAGCCGTCGAACGGTGTCGCGAGCCCACCCGGCGAGACCGCGATGGGTGACCGCGACACCCTTCGGCACACCGGTCGTCCCGGAGGTGAAGGTGATGTAGGCGACGTCGTCCGGCGTCACCGCCCGCACTCGCTCCGCGTCGTCGAAGGGCGTTGTCACCGCGGGCAACTCGGCGAACAGGGCGTCGAGGGCGAGCACCTCGGCCCCGATCCCTCCGGTGTCGGTCCCACTCAAGCCGAGGACCAGGGCCGGCCGGCACCGCGCGAGGATCAGGTTCCGGCGCTCGACCGGATCGGCCGGGTCGATGTTCACGAAAGCCGCACCCGCGCGGGCGATCGCGGCGGTCGCCACGACGCCGAAGACGGACCGCGGGAGCAGTTCGACGACCACGTCCCCGGCGCCGATCCCCCGCTCGGCCAGCACCCGTGCCAGGTGCGTCGACAACCTCCCGAAGTCGCTCTCGGTGAGGTCGGCTCCGAATCCCGGGATGCGATGACGCGGATCGGTGATCACGACGTCGGTCGGCGATGCGGCGTCGTACGACGTGAGCAACGAGTCGAAGGTCTCCGGCTCGTACGTCGGCCGCGTCGCGTCCGCCCCGACTGTGGTCATGAGCGACCGAACCGGCTCGTCCGGCGCGAGCACGCCGCGGCGCAGGGTGTCCACGACCAGGTCGCACAGCGCTTCCAGCCGGCCCGCGGTCGCGACCGCATCGGTGCAGGACATCGTCACGTGCAGGACCCCGCCGTGCCGGTACATCGAGACATCGATGCCGAAGAGAGGTATCCCCAGAACCCCGGACGCCACGCTGTCGGTCGCGTCCGTGGGGAACTCGGCCTCCAGCCATTCGACGATCGCGTCCGGGACCGCGCCGAAGGACACCTCGAACAAGGGGGTTCCGGCGCCCGCCCGGCCAGGGTCGGCGATCTCGGAGATCTCGGTGAGCGGCAGATCGGCATGGGAGAAGGCGCCGAGGTCCACCGCCGTCACCTGCGACAGGAGTTCGGCAAAGGGAAGTTCCGGGTCGATCGGCGTGTGCAGCGGCACCGCCCGCGCGAAGAGGCCGGGCACTGCGACGACGCTCGGATCGAGCCGCCCCGACAGCGCGGTGCCGATGGTCACCACCCCGGCCCCCGACTGCGTGGCCAGGACTGCGGCCAGCGCGGTGTGGGTGGCGATGAACGGGGTCGTCGACCGGGCGACGGTCAGCTCGTCGAGGGACGCGGTGACCGTCGCGTCGAGGCGGCCGTGCGCACGGTGCACGATCGTCTCCCCCGGCGAGGCACCGGCTTCCGTCTGCAGATGCATCTCGGGCAGACGAAGCTGTTCGACGGGGCGGGTGAACGTCTCGCGCCAGAAGGCGGCGAGGCGCGCCCGCTGCGACTCGAGCATCTCGGCCCGCCACATCGAATAGCGCCGATAGTCGGGTCCGATCGCCGATAGGGCCCCACCGGTGAGGGCGGTGTCGAGTTCGCCGGCGAGGATCGCGAAGGATTCACCGTCGGCGGCGATGTGATGGACGACGCCGAGAAGCCAGGTGGCCCTGTCGATCTCGACGACCCGCACCCTCCAGGGAAGCGCGACGGACAGGTCGATCGGGGTGGCCATCGAGGCGAGCACCCCGGCGGGATCCGAGGCGGCCGGATACGTGGTGGCGGTGCGCGCGTCGTCCGGACCGAGTTGCCGTTGCAGGTGGTCGAGAACGTCGGCGGCGTCCCAGCGGTGCTGCACGGGGACCTCGTCGCGCATCGGGAATCCGGTGCACAGCGCGTCGTGCCGGGTCACGATCTCCGCGAGGACGCGACGCAGATCCCCCGGAGTGGCGTCGACCGGCAGCGCGAACGGCAGGAGGTAGCCGGTGAACCCGGGGTCTGTCCGCCACCGCAACCACACGTCCATCTGCTCCGGTGTGAGCGGAAGGTCCGCGGGGATCTCGCGGTTGTCGGACGACAGGGGCACCTGCGACGGGATGTGCTTAACTCGCGAACTCGCGAGTCGCGCACCGAGTTCCGCGACGGTCGGGTACTCGAAGATGTCGGCCACCTCGACGCGGTGGCCCATCCCGGCGAGCGTGGCGGCCAGACGTGCGGCCGAGAGCGACGTGCCACCGGCGGCGAAGAAGTTCGTCTCGGCGCCGAGGTGGCCGGCGTCCTCACCGATCACCGCACGGATCGCCGACACCACCGTCTCCTCGATCGGGCCGAGCGCCCGGCCGAGCGGCGGTGCCGTGTCGGTGATGCTCGCGAAGAGCTTGTCGCGGTCGATCTTTCCGGTGCTTGTCATGGGCCAGCCGTCGACGATCGTCACACGCGACGGCAGGGAATGCCCGGGCAGTCGCGCGGCGCAGCCGGCCAGGATCTCCGCCTCGTCGAGCCCGTCGAGGGCCTCGAAGTCGGCGAGGCCGTCCTCGGTCACGAAGGCGAGTAACTGTTCGTCGCCCGGCCGACGTCCCGGACGCACCAGGACACGGGCGTCTCCGACGCCCGGGATGTCGCGCAAGGTCGAGACGATCTCGCCCAGTTCCACACGGTGACCGCGGATCTGGACCTGATCGTCGTTGCGGCCCAGATAGGCGAGCCGGCCCGGGGCGACCTCGCGGACCCGGTCGCCGGTGCGGTACATCCGCCGGCCGCTCCCCGACGGGTCCGCGACGAACCGGGTCGCGGTGAGGCCGGGAGCATTGAGGTAGCCCAGAGCGACCTGGTCGCCGGCCAGATACAGTTCGCCGGCCGCCCCCGTCGGCACCGGCCGCAGGCGTCGGTCCAGGACCATCCACCCGACGCCGTCGAAGGGAGTGCCGATGATGCTGCGCTCGTCGTCGAGGTCGACGTCGGCGGCGGTCAGCACGACGGTCGTCTCGGTGATGCCGTACATGTTGACCAGGCGGGTATCCGGATGTGCGACGGCCCACGCGCGCAACGTGTTCGGTGCGAGGGTCTCACCGCTGAAGACGACGGCCCGCAGGGACGGAAGTGCCGGTGGCATAGAAGTACCTACGAGATCGACGATCCCGCTGAACGCGGTCGGGGTCTGCGAGAGGATCGTGATGCCGTGCCGCTCGATCGTCTCGGCGAGTGCCCGCGGGTCCCGGACCGTCGTCCGGTCGACCACGACGACGCTGCCGCCGGAGGCGAACGCACCGAGGATCTCCCAGACCGAGAAGTCGAAAGCGTAGGAGTGCACCCCAGGCCCAGACATCTCGCGGGGAGGCCTCGACGATGTCGAGTCCGGCACCCATCAGCGCGGCCACGTTCGGTCGGGTCACCACCACGGCCTTCGGCAACCCGGTGGAACCGGAGGTGTGGATGATGTAGGCGGCACCCGGCATCGGTTGTGCGCGTAGACGACCGGGCCCGTCGGACACCTCGAGCCGATTGTCGACGATCGCGGCCGGGGCGGTCCCGGCCAGGATCAGATCGATACGCGCCTGCGGGAGGTCCGGGTCGATCGGGACGTAGACCGCGTCGGCCAGGAGGGTCGCGACGATCGCGACCACGGTGTCGGCGTGACGGTCCATGAGCAGGGCCACGCGGTCGCCGGGGCGCACGTCGGAAGCCTGAAGACGCGTGGCGAGTGCGCGGGCCCGGTCGACGAGGGTCCGGTAGTCGAGCGTGACGTCGCCGTCGATGACAGCGGCTGCCTTGGGGTGTGCGTCGGCGTGGTGCAGGAGCGCCGGTATGGGATCGATGCAGTCGGTCCGGCGAGCGCCCGGGTCGGTGGCGGTTCCCGGTGACAGGCAGTCGGCGGCGGTCTCGTCCGGAGCCGCGGACCCCAGGACTGCGACGGCCTCGGCGAACCTGTCGAGGATTCGACGGGCCGCCGCCACGTCCACGCGCCGCTCGGCGACCGTCAGGGTGACCGACAACCCGTTCCCGTCGTCGATCACGGTGAATTCCAACGCAGTTCGGGCGTCGGGGGTCCGCAGAGTCTCACCGCCCGCGAAGACCGACGACGCGATGAGATCGGGTGCCGACGCGTGGTAGGCGAAGATGACGTCCGACAACCCGGTCGGACCGGAGTCCGCCAGCGAGACAGCGGTACCGAGGTCATTCCCGGTGACCGTGAGCGCGTCGGCGACAGTAGTCTCGCGGACGCCGGTCACGCGCACCGGCACCGTCTCGACGAACATGCCGACCGGGCGGAGCTCCTCACTGGTGAACCGGCCCGACACCGGCATCGACATCAGCACGTCGTCGGAATCGGTGAACTCGGCGAGGGTTGCCGAGAGCGCCACGCACAGAAGCGTGTTGACGGTGGTGCCGAACTCGCGCGCTCGTACCGCCGCGGCGTCGGCGATCGCACGGTCGATCCGTCGGCTCGTGTGGACCGCCGGCCCGGCGGTGAGCCCGGGTCCCGCCGGGCCGGCGAACGCGGGTTCGGGTAACGCGAGACGTTCCGGGGCACCCCTCAGGTACCGGGCCCAGAAGACCTCTGCTGCAGCCTTTGTGGTCGTCGATCCGGCGGTTCGCGCAGCGAGGACCGTACTGAAGGCAGCGGCCTCGGTCGCCCAGACGGGTTCCGCGCCCGCCGCGCGCGCGCGCACCGCGTGGGCGAAATCCTCGAGCACGATGTGCAGCGACCACTCGTCGACGGCGATGTGGTGGGCGACGAGGACCAGTTCGACGGCTTCTCGGGTCTCGTCGAGCACAGCACGCCACGGCACCTCGGTCCGCAGGTCGAACGGCGCGACCACCGCGAGGTCGACGCCCGCGCTGTCCAGGGTCGCGCTGGTGATCGGTGCGGCGGCAGCCGATTCCGCCGGGTCACGGACCTGCGCGACGGGTTGCCCGTCGGCCTCCGGGTACACGGTCCGCAAGGCCTCGTGGCGGGTGGCCACGTCGATGAGCGCCGATCGCACGGCGGCGGCGGAGATCT
Organism: Gordonia rubripertincta; assembly: GCF_038024875.1. Taxonomy (NCBI): domain Bacteria; kingdom Bacillati; phylum Actinomycetota; class Actinomycetes; order Mycobacteriales; family Gordoniaceae; genus Gordonia; species Gordonia rubripertincta. The sequence continues at coordinate 2,291,137 of NZ_CP136136.1, read as the reverse complement.
GTTCGGCGAGGGTGAGACGCACCGGCAGGTGATAGACCGTCGCGCGGGGGTCGGCGCGGTTGAGCAGCCAGATCTCCTGCTGGGCGCGGGTCGGCCGATACGTGACGACGCCGCCGGTGGCGGTCACCCGCCTCGGGACGGCCGCCTCGACGACCGCCGCGAGTTCGGCGAGCGTCGTGACCGCCGCCAGCTCACGCATGTTGACGACCACGCGCAGCGTGCTGCCCAGATGGGTGGCGAGTTGCATGAATCCCAGTGAGGTGGCGCCCAACCGGACGAGCTCGTCGTCCATCGACGGACGCGGGATCCCGAGTATCTCGGTCACCGCTTCGGCAACCGCCGACTCCGCCGGCGTCGACGGTGACCGGTAGGCCGTCTGCACCTCGGGCGTGGCCGCGATCAACCGTGCCGCCGCGCGACGGTCGAGGTTCCCGGTCGCGTCGACGGGCGATCGGTCGAGGATCACCACACGGCGGGGCCGGGTCGAGGCCGGCACCTCCTCGTCGACTCGCCGGCGGACCGCGGCCCGAACCCGCTGCCGGTCGACCTCCTCCGTATCGCACACGATGCCGACATCGAGGCTTTCCTCGGTCACCACCGAGACGGCGTATGCGACGCCGGCGATCAGTGCTGCCGCCCGGTCGAGCGCCGCGAGATCGATGCGCACACCGTCGAGGACCGCAACGTCCTCGGCGTGGTGGTCGATCACCAGCATGCCCGTGCCCGGGTCGACGTGGCCGCGATCTGGCGTGCGCAGCATCTGCACGCCCCGCTCCCACGGGCACGCGACGAAGACGGATGCGGTGCAGGACGGATCGTCGCCGATGGACGTGCCCACCTGTGGCCCGGTCACGTAGACGTCACCGGTGATCCCGGCCGGCACCGGTCGCAGGTGACGATCCAGGATGGCGATCCCGGTTCCGGGACGCGGAGTGCCACCGGGAGATCGGTGATCGACGGCGTCGGGGGCGATCCGGCGATTCATCGTCACCGGACCGAACGCCCCGCGCGGACAGTACGGCGCCGACACCTCGCGGCCGAAGGCGAGACGGACCAGGGCGGCAGGTGCTATACCCTCGCCGGCCACCAGGAGCGAGGTCATCGGCTCCCGCGCGCCGAGACCCAGGACGTCTCCCGGTGTCGCGATCACGTGGGTGACGTGTGCGGTGCCGGGAGCGGGTACAACGAGCCGGAGTCCGTGCGCGGCCGCAGCGATCATCTCCAGGTGAGCCGCGGCCGAGGCGGCGGGGGCGCCGAAGGACAGACGGCCGTAGCCGAGATCGATTGCGCCGTCGTCGAACAGCCCGGTCGCGATCAGCGCGGCAAGGGCCCGCTGGGGCACCGCGAGCATCGTCGGCGCGGACGCCGATCCGCTGACGGCGAGGTGACAGGCGGGGTCCCCCGGGGCGGGCGGCGTCATCGGCGCCGCCGAGGCCTCGAACCGGGCCAGGTCGTCGAGGGTCACCCGACGCGTACCGGGGCCAAGAGTGCCTTCGGGCTCCGCACTGCCCTCGGGCTCCGCGACGATGACCAGGTCCGGTCGGCCGATCCCGGCGAGTGGAGAAAGCCCGGTGCGTGCGGCGAGCGGATCGAGCAGCAGAACCGCGGCACCGCTCACGCCGACCGCCCACCAGGCGGTCAGCAGTTCGACGCCCGGCGGCAGGGCGATGGCCACCGTCGTCCCCGGCACGGCGCCGGCAGCTCGAAGTCGTGCAGCCAGATCGGTTGCGCGCCGATGGATCTGACCGAAGGTGAGCGGTCGGGTAGGAGGCTCGCCGATCACCGGCGAATGGACGTGTCGCGCGGCTGCGGCGGCGAGCGCCTCGGGAAGCGTCAACGGCCGGGATTCGAGGGCCGGACCGCGGGTCACCGTGACCTGATGCGCCAGCGGCAGATCGTCGACGCGGGTGTCCGGCCGCTCCAGCAGAGCACCGGCGAAGGTGCGCAGCATCGCGCGGAACTGCCGATGATGCTCGGCGACCTCGGCGTCGTCGTACCGGTTCGGGTTGGCCTCGACGCCGATCATGAGCACCGAATCCCGCTGCTCGCCGGCGACCGGGAAGATGTCCACCGACAGATCCTCGGCCGGTCCGACGGTGAGCACGTGGAAGGTGCCGCGCGCGTTGCCGCAGGGGAATTCGCGCTGGAACAGCATCAGATTGAGGAGCGGACCCGAACGTTCCTGGGCGGCGGTCCGCCGGACTCGTCCGCTGGTCTCGTCGGCGGCGACGTCGGCCCAGATGTCCTCGCCACGGTAGCGCTGATGTCGCAGTGCTCCGAGTAGTGCCGCCTGCGTCGTGGCCAACGCCTCGGCGACCGTCGCCTCGCCCTCGACGCCGGTACGCAGGGGAACGACGTTGGCGACCGGGAGAGGCGTCGCGCGCAGCGCAGCAGTGGTGCGGGCGGCGACCGGGAACTGAAAGATCACCTCGTCGCCGTCCGCGGCGGCCCGGGACAGGTAGGCCGAGAAGGCGGCGACGATGACGTTCGGCAGGATCGTCGAATGCACCTCGGCCGCGCGCCGGAGAGCGTCCATGGTCTCCGGGTCCACAGGTGCGACGATCCGCCGGGAGTGTGCCGCGGGCTCTCCGCGCCGATGCGCGAGCGACGCGGGAATCCCCACCCCCGCCATGGCCTCTCGCCAGTAGGCACGGTCGGTCTCGAACCGTCTCGATGCGCGGTATTCATCGTCGGCGCGTGCAGGCAGGTCCAGGTCGACCGGTCTGCCCGGCGGCGGGGTGCCGCCGGTGACCGCGGCATGGTAGGCGGCGATGGCCTCGACCATGCGATCCTTGCCACCCACACCGTCGGAGAGCATGTGGTGCCCGCGGTTGTAGACGAAGAACTTCTCGTCTCCGAGCCGGAACAGGCAGCCTCGAGCCGTGCGGTCGAAGCGAGGATCCAGCGGCCGGGCACAGTCCTCGCGCATGATGGCCTCGGCGGCCGCACGCGGATCGTCGCGGTCCCGGAGGTCGATCACATCGGCCCAGTAGTGCAGCGAGGGGTCGTAGACGCCCACGAGACCCTCGTCGGAGTCCTCGAACCGCAGCTGCGTGAACTGGGCCCGACGCACCACTTCGCTGGTGACCCGGAGAAAGAGTTCGACGTCGATCGGGCCGTCGATCTCGACATACTGTGCAATGTTGATCGGTACGTCGGGAGCCGCCTGCTGGGTGAACCACAGCGCTCGCTGCGCGGCACTGAGCCGGAATCGGCGGGCGATTCCGGCCCTCGGGGTCTCGGGCGGCGGGGTCGGGGCGTTCATCGTCGACCCGCCCGACACTCAGCCGGTCCGTGGGACCAGGGACTCATGGGGCACGCCGACCGTCTGATCCCCCCGGGCCGCGGAACGGTGCCGTCACCGAACCCTCGAACCCACAACTCCCCGAAAACAAATCAGCAAATCCAAGATTCTCGAAATAGCGTTCGGACCGCAGCACAGCGACGGACCGAACCGGCGTGATTCCTGGGTGAATCGACACCTCGGCAGAAATGGTCGTCGGTGGAATCGACACGTCGGAATTCAACACGGTGGAATTCAACGCCCTGCCTCACCACTCACCATGCGCCGTCCTCGTCACGTCCGACTGATATCACCTGTACGCCGGAACCGGCCGTAACCACCGACACGCCGGTTCTCGCCGGCACCGTCTTCTTCAGCAACCGCCTGACCCGGAAATATCGTCGCCGAACGCTGCCTCCGGTGGCATCGTCCGAGCGTACGGGCACCGGAATGACGACGGTCACACCAGTGTGCCCGGGCGAATACCGTTCAGCGCGGCACGGATACCCATGAGCCTATGGGACGGGTTGATGCCTCACAACTCGGGGGACGCTTATCGGACCGACGGCCGAATGAATACCGGAGAATTCATCGGGCGGCGGTCAGGTGAACAGGCGAAATCGAATTCGACATTTCGCTTGGTTCACTTTCTCTCAAGCATCACTAACTGTTGCGAAAATCGGGCAGGACTCTGTCCACCACTCGAAGGACATCAAGCGAAGACCCGGTTCGAGCCACTCTTTACCGCGGCCGGGGAGTCCGTCGTCACCGCCGCTCGAATATGCACTCGTGATCCCGTCGTCGTCGGCAGTGATCACGATGGGTGCGAAGATGACGGAATCGAGCCGGCAAGCAAGGGTCATGCCGCCAAGCGATCAGCCGTTGAAGATGTCGCGCAGAGCCTCGACTTCGGCGACCCTCTCCTTGTGTGTCGGCGCGGTGGGCGAGGCCAGGATGCAGGTGACGCCCGCCTCCCGGAACGCAGCGACGCGCTCGGCGACCTGCGACTTGGAACCGATCAGCGACATGGCGTTCACCAGGTCCTCGGGAATCGCCGCGGCGGCCTCGACCTTCTTGCCGTCGAGGTAGAGGTCCTGGATGAGCTTCGCCTCGTCGGCGTAGCCGTACCGGATGGCGAGCTGGTTGTAGAAGTTCTTGCCGCGGGCACCCATGCCGCCGATGTAGAGCGCGGCGTGGTGGCGGACGAGTTCCTTGGCGTTGTTGATCTGCTCGGCGTCGTCGGAGACCCGCGCGGTGGCCTGCACGACGATGCCCAGCTCGCCCAGCGACGGATCGCGCTTCGCCCTGCCGGCGGCCAGGGACTCACCGAAGGCGGCCTCGATCTGCTCCGGGTGGAACAGGATCGGCTGCAGCTCGTCGAACATCTCCGCGGCGAGCTCGATGTTCTTGGGGCCGATGGCGGCCAGCAGCAGCGGGATGTTGTCGCGGACCGGGTGGTTGATGATCTTGAGCGACTTGCCGAGTCCCGAACCGCCGTGCTCCTCGTCGAGCGGGAGAGTGTAGTGCTTGCCCTGGTAGTTCAGCTTCTCGCGGCGCCAGACCATTCGGCAGATCTCGGCGTGCTCACGGGCGCGGCCCAGCGGGTAGTCGTACTTGACGCCGTGGAAGCCCTCGATGACCTGCGGTCCCGACGCCCCGATGCCGAGCACCGCACGGCCGCCGCTGATGTAGTCCAGACCGGCCGCGGTCATCGCTAGGTTGGTCGGGGTGCGCGAGTACATGGGCAGGATGGCGGTCTGCAATTCCATCTTCTCGGTCTTCGCCGCGATGAAGCCGAGCTGCGAGACCGCGTCGAAGCTGTAGGCCTCCGGCACCGCGATCCGCTCCACACCCGCAGCCTCGAAGTCGGCGAGATTGTTGATGGTCTCGCGGAAGTCGCCCGCGTAGTTGATCGGCATGCCCAGCTTCATCGGTGTCATGGCGTCGGATTCTTCCACAGCGGCTGCCGGTTCCACCATGCTTGGCCGAGCGTTCGATCGCCCCGGGAAGCGACGGACGACACACCTTGGCCGAGCTGCGATGACGTGGGCGACACGCCGGTCGAGCCACGGATTCGCGCGAATCCGTGCCGAGACGTTTAGGAAATTCGAAGCCCAGCCCTCATCATGAAAACCATGAGCGGCGAAATGCTGATCCTGGTGCTGTTGGTGATCACGGCCCTCGGCTTCGATTTCACCAACGGCTTCCACGACACCGGCAACGCCATGGCAACCTCGATCGCCACCGGCGCTCTGAAACCGAAAGTCGCCGTCGGACTCTCCGCCATCCTCAACCTCGTCGGCGCATTCCTCTCGGTCGAGGTCGCCGCCACCATCACCAAAGAAGTTCTCAACATCCAGCAGACGTCCGGCCCCGACGCCGGCGAGATCGTCGCCGGCATCACCCCGACGACCGCGCTGCTGATCATCTTCGCCGGACTCATCGGCGGCATCCTCTGGAACCTGTTCACCTGGCTCTTCGGCCTGCCGTCGAGTTCCTCGCACGCCCTGTTCGGCGGGCTCATCGGTTCCGGCATCGCCGCCATCGGACTCTCCGGCGTGAACTGGCACGGGGTGTTCGGCAAGATCATCGTGCCCGCGCTGCTCGCCCCGGTGATCGCCTGCGTCGTCGCCGCGTGCGGAACCTGGCTCGTCTTCACGATCACCCGTCACCTCGCCGAGAGCCGCAAGGAACAGGGTTTCCGATACGGCCAGATCGCCAGCGCCTCATTGGTCTCGCTCGCCCACGGCACCGGCGACGCGCAGAAGACCATGGGCGTCATCGCGATGGCCCTGATCGTCACCGGCCATCTCGACGCGTCGACCGTGAGCCACGGACTCCCCCTGTGGGTCGTCGCGAGCTGTGCCGCGGCGATTGCGATCGGCACCTACCTGGGCGGCTGGCGCATCATCCGCACTCTCGGAAAAGGCCTGGTGGAGATCAGTTCCCCGCAGGGCATGGCCGCCGAGGCCTCGTCCGCGGCGATCATCCTGACCTCCAGCGCAGCCGGGATGGCGTTGTCCACCACGCAGGTCGCCACCGGGTCGATCCTCGGTTCCGGCGTCGGCAAGCGCGGCGCACAGGTCCGCTGGGGTGTCGCCGGCCGGATGGCAGTGGCGTGGCTCACCACTCTTCCCGCCGCCGGACTTGTCGGCGCGGCGTCGTTCTACATCGCCAACCTGCTCGGCAACGTCGCGGGAGCGGTGGCGATCTTCGGCCTCCTCGTCGCGGCGTCGGGCTACATGTACCGGCGGGCGCAGCAGAACAAGGTCGACGCCGGCAACGTCAACGACGACTGGGACGACACCACCGGCTCGGTGCTGCCGACCGATCCCGGGGCCACCCCGGACACCACCGCACGGTCCGCCTGACCGTCCCTGAACTTCCCCACCCGACACACGAGAGGACCCAGCTGAGATGGACATCGTCGAGGCGATCGCCAAGGTGCTGGTCGTCGGTCTGATCTTCGGCGCCGGCCTCCCCGCGCTGTTCGCGGTCGGCCTCCGTGTGCACGAGCAGGGTTCCGACGAGGTCATCGACGGTTCGGTCGTCGAGGGCAACCCGGCGATGCGTGTGCTGAGCTATGCGATCTTCGTCGTCGTCGCGCTGGTCATCCTCACCGCACTGCTGTGGATCACCCGGCAGACCCTCTACTTCCACACCGGCATCAAACTCTTCCCGTTTGGTTACAAGTGACCGCCACCTGGGTAAACAGCGGTTCCAGATAGGTATGAGCCGGAGACGCGATCAACCATGAGCAGTGAAACCCCGCTCTTCGAATCCGTGATCAACTGGATTCGCAAGGGCTATCCCCAAGGTGTCTCGCGCACCGACTTCCCGCCCCCGATGGCGCTTCTCACGCGGGTCCTGACCGACGAGCAGGTCACCGCCGTCGCGATGCAACTGGTCAAGGAGTACGGTCCCCGAGAACCGGTGACCGAGCAGCAGATCCGCGACGCCATCAAGCGGGTCACCAGCGAGCCCCCGACGGCCGAAGAAGTCGACCAGGTCGCCGGACGTCTCGCCGCGGTCGGTTGGCCCCTGGTGTCCAGCCGGGCCTGACACCGCGCTCCGCCGACACCGAGGACCGGCGGTGTCGCACCGAAACCTACAATCACGCTGGGTGGCTACGCATCCGCGTGACCGCACCGCGCCGGACGCACCTGCGTCCCGTCGAAGAAAGGGGGTGAGGAGTGGACCGCCCACAGTTGCTTTACCGCATCATCGAATGGCTGCGCACCGGATATCCCGACGGCGTGCCGCAGGGCGACTACATCCCACTCGTCGCCCTCCTGCGCCGCCAGCTCAGCGAGGACGAGGTGCAGGAGGTGTCGTCGCGGCTGATCCGTCAGTCGCCGCCGCCTCCCGAGCCGATCTCGAAGATCGACGCGGCCGTGGCCATCACCAAGGTCACCCGCGAGCTGCCGCACGAGGACGACATCGCCCGCGTACGTCGTCACCTGGAATCGTCGGGCTGGCCGTTCGACGGCCCCGACCCGAACGACGCGAACCGGGACGAGTCCTGAGAACTCTCCGGGCGCTTCACCTTCCCGCTCGGCCGGAGGTCGTGGACCGACGCGTCGAGCTGCTTTCGGTGCTCGACGGTTCGGTCGCGATCGTCCCGACCCCCGACGACGCCCGGGAGACAGCGCTTCTGATCGAAGCGCTGGCAGTGGGTGAGCCGATCGCCGACGATGTCTCACTCGTGGTCTCCACGTCGGGGTCGACCGGGGTCCCCAAAGGGGCGCAGCACACCCCGGCGACCCTGGCCGCATCGGCGCAGGCCACCGCAGACCGCCTCGGCGGACCCGGGAACTGGCTCCTGGCCCTCACCCCCCATCACATCGCCGGCCTTCAGGTCCTGTTGCGCGCCTTCGCGTCCGGACACACCCCCACCGTCCTCGACATGGCCGCCGGCTTCGACGCCGACGAGTTCGCCGATGCGCTCGACCGGTTGGGCGGGCCCCGGCGCTACACGTCACTCGTGCCGACGCAGCTCATCAAGGTCCTCGCCTCACCACGGGCGACCGCCGCGCTGCGCTCCGCCGACGGGCTGCTCGTCGGCGGAGCGGCGACCCCCGCTCCCCTCCTGCGCCGAGCCGTCGACGAGGGCCTCCCCATCGTCCGCACCTACGGGATGAGTGAGACCGCGGGCGGTTGCGTCTACGACGGCCTCCCACTCGACGGGGTCTCCATCCGCATCGACGAGCCGGCGCCCGACGGTGTGGGACGCGTCGTCCTCGGCGGTCCGATGATTGCGCGCGGATACCGGAACCTGCCGGATCATCCGGCCTTCGCCGACACGGGCAGGTTCCGCACCGACGACCTCGGACGACTCGACGACGGCGTCCTGTCGATCGTCGGGCGTGCCGACGAGGCCATCTCCACCGGTGGTCTCACGGTCGTACCTCAGGTGGTCGAGGCGGTGATCGTCGAGGACCCGACGGTCGCCGAGTGCGTTGTCGTCGGACTTCCCGACGATCGTCTCGGCGAGAAGGTCGTCGCGGTGGTCGTCGCCCGACGCGGAGAACAGCCCGACGCCAACCGGATTCGCGGTTCGGTCGCCGAGCGTCTCGGCCGGTACGCGGCGCCACGGGAGGTTCTCGAGGTCGACGAGCTGCCGTTGCGGGGTCCGGGTAAGCCCGACCGGCGTGAACTGCGTCGACGCTTCTCTTCGTAGATGTCGCGGATCGTGGCGGCCCGCACTACCTTTCGCGACATCTACGATCAGGCCGCGGCGCGGATCGCCTGCCGGATCGCCGATTCGACGTAGCCGGCCCGTTCCGTCAGGTCGCCCCAGGTGAAGTTCAGCACGGTCCACCCAGCCGCGATCAGCGCATTTCGACGGGTTCGGTCGCGCTGAAACGTGCGGGCGTCCCGGTGGAAGGCGAATCCGTCGAGTTCCACGGCCACCATCTGCGGGATGAACGCGACGTCGATCTCGTAGCCGCAACTGGGATGCGCGTCGTTCCGCGGCCGACCGTGCACCCGACTCCAGCAACTCGACCATCGGGCCCATCTCGGCCGCTCCGACACAGCGATACCGACGTCGGTAGGCCTCCTCCAGACGTTCGACGCTGATGCGACGCTGTTGCAGCGCCGCGTCGATCACCACGGCACCGAGTTGCACTTCCCCTTCCAGCGCCGACAGCGCAATTCCGGTGACCCGCAGGTCTCCGCGCACGAGGACATCCGCGTCGTCGAGGAACCGGTTGATGATGCGCACCCCTTTGACCGGTGGACCGTGCCGTCCGCGGGGCGCGGTGACGGTGATCGTCGCGGGCGGGTCGTCGACGATGCCGTGCCACCAGGCTGCCGCCAGTCCCGAGAGGATCGCCGAGCGCGTATCCGCAGGTCGGTACGGTTGCGGGTTACTGCGGCGGGCCGCAGATGTCGCGGATCGTGTCGTGCGACGCCACGATGCGCGACATCTGGTGGGGTGGTCGGCGGCGATCCGGCGTCGTGGCAGGATCGATCCGTGGCAACCGCATCGCAGTGGATTCAGGGCGCACGCCCCCGGACTCTCCCCAACGCCGTGGCGCCTGTGGTGGCCGGCGTCGGCGCGGCGTTGCACGGCACCTCGGGATGGGGCGGGATCTCGTGGTGGAAGGCCGTGCTCGCGCTCGCCGTGGCGATGGCGTTCATCATCGGCGTGAACTTCGCGAACGACTACTCCGACGGTGTGCGCGGCACCGACGACGACCGTGTCGGTCCGCTGCGCCTCGTCGGTTCGGGGCTCGCGTCGCCGGGTTCGGTGAAGGCTGCGGCGTTCATCTGCTTCGGCATCGGCGCGGTGTGCGGTCTCGTCCTGGCGATCGCGACGGCCTGGTGGCTGGTCGTGGTGGGTGCGGTCTGCATCGCGGGTGCCTGGTTCTACACCGGCGGCAAGCGGCCCTACGGTTATGCGGGGTGGGGCGAGGTCGCGGTGTTCGTGTTCTTCGGACTGGTCGCGGTGCTCGGTACCCAGTTCGTGGTGTCGGACCGCGTCGACCTGGTCGGCCTTGCCTGTGCGGTGGGCGTGGGCGCGGTCTCATGCAGCGTGCTGGTCGTCAACAATCTGCGCGACATCCCCACCGACACCGAGAGCGGCAAGATCACCCTCGCCGTTCGACTCGGCGACGCCCGCACCCGAATCCTCTTCGCCGTCCTGCTCATCACCCCGCTCGTGATGAGCGTGGCGCTGGCCTTCGCGACCCCGTGGGCGCTTGTCGGGCTGTTGACGTTCCCGCTCCTGTGGCAGGCGTACACGCCGGTCCGCACCCGGGCGCAGGGTCCGGCGCTGATCCCGTCGATCGGGACGACCGGCAAGGCGATGCTCGCGTGGGCGGTCGTCACCGCGGTCGCCCTGGCGCTGACCTCTTAGATCCGACGACGACCCCGCCCCCGACATCGATTGGCGGATTCTAGGGGTCCTCGCAACACCGGTTGGTTAGACGGGTACAAGTAAATCACGCAGACGCTCGGCTGGGGTTCTCCAGTCGAGCGTTTTGCGTGGTCGACTGTTGAGTCGTTGGGCGACGAGTTCGAGGTCTGCGGCAGTGTGCACCGACAGGTCGGTGCCCTTCGGAAAGTATTGGCGCAGTAGCCCATTGGTGTTCTCATTCGAGCCTCGCTGCCAGGGTGAATGCGGGTCGCAGAAGTAGACGGGCACATTGGTAGCGATGCTGAACTGCTTGTGGGCGGCCATCTCGCAGCCCTGGTCCCAGGTCAACGATCCCCGCAGGTGCTCGGGCAGAGAACCGATCAGCGGGATCAGTACGTCACGGACTGCTTCGGCCGTGTGCTCGCCGGGTAGATGACCGAGGAGCACATAGCGAGTCGAGCGTTCGACCAACGTCACGATGGCTGATTCCGACCGGCTGCCGACGATGAGGTCACCCTCCCAGTGACCGGGCACAGCCCGATCCTCGACCTCGGCCGGTCGATCGGAAATCATCACCATCTCGTCGACGAACCGGGTGGTGCGTCGATCTGGGGACCGGTGAGGTTTGCGGTGGGTGCGGCCGGTGCGTAACGCGTCGGCGAGTTCGCGGCGCAACCCGCCCCGGGCTTGGACGTAGATCGCCTGATAGATCGTTTCGGTACTCACTCGCATCGCCTCGTCATCGGGGAATTCGATGATCAAAGTGTGACTGATCTGTTCGGGAGACCATTGCTCGGCGAGTTTGTTCGAAACGTAATCCCGCAACGGTCCACCGACCGCCAGCTTGGAGTCTTTTGGTCGTAAACGCGAACTTGCCCAGTCTCTTTGGGCTCGATGAGGGCGATACACCCCAGAAACGGAGTAGGCGTCGATTTCTCGTTTGATCGTCGATGCCGGCCGACCCAGCTGGCGCCCGATCTCCCGCAGCGAGTCGCCGGCGCGACGCATGTCGGCGATCTGTTCCCGCTCGGACAAGGTGAGAAACCGAGGATGCAGTGGGGCTTCGATCCGGGCCAGTGACGGTCGCGTGTCAACAGTGGTCACACCGGTCTTGTAGTCGATCCGACGGCCATCGGGGTGGAGGCGCGCGTTGCCGATCTTGCGGATCCCGCTATCCCAGTCCCGGGCGGTGCGGATGTGCACTCCGACTTGCTTGGCAGCCTCACGGCGGCCGACACCGGCAGCGCGCAGCGCGTCATAGCGAGCGCGTCCCGGATGCCCGGAAGTGCCCCGTTTGCCGCGACCACGTAAGCCGGCTCGACGAACCCACCCATATGCCGTGGCACGGTTGACTCCCACACTGCGCGCCGCTGCTGTCACGTTGCCGTATTCACGGTCCAACGCCTCGAAAAACAGCTCCTTCAACTCCGCAGAAACCATGATCCCCGCAACTCCCTGATAGCCAGGGTGTTGCGGGGATCACTAGAACCCAAGATTCAGGGGTGGGGTCGTCGTCTGCGGGTTCACACCTCGGCGTCGACCTCGGGCAGGCTCGCCCAGACGGCGTCCTTGAGTTCCTCTGTGGTGGTGGCCGATTCGATCAGCGTCCGCGAAGCCTCGTCGGCGGCGTCGATGATGCCGAGCAGCAGGTACTCGCCGCGGAGCTGGCGGTCGCCGCGTTCGCGGGCGATCTCGACCGCCCGGGCGAACACCGCACGGGTGGCCGACGCGAACCGAGGGCGGTTACCCCGCCCGCGCGGACCACGACGGCCACGACCCGGTTCCCAGGGTCCCTCGCCGCCGGGGCCGAAGGGTCCACCGGGACCGAACGGTCCGGGTCCGAAGCCGCCGGCACCCTCGGGGCCGAAGCGCGGGTCGAAACCTTCTGGCCCGCAATCGGGGCGGGGTCCGCGGGCACGGTGCGGTCCATGACCGTGTCCATGCCGGCGTCCATGTCCTCGACCTCGTCCACGACCCCCGTCGGGACCTCCTCGATGGCCCGGCCCACGTCCGGGGCGTTCGCCCCAGCCGTCGGACAGGTCTTCACCGAAGCGTCCGCGGACGGCTTCGCGCACCTTGTCGAGGTCGATCCCGATGCTGCGCAGCGCTTCCCTGTCCTCTTCGTATCGTCGGCGTGCCGACTCGTCGTCGGTGTCGGTCGCATCGGCCTGGTCGGCGTGCTCGTCGTGGTACTTGCGCACCACTTCCCGCGCCGACGCCAGCGTCAGCCCCTGGTCGGCCAGGATCGAGAACAGCGGGCTCCGGGCGTTGCAGAGCATGCCCAGGATCAGATGATCGTTGCCCAGTTGCCGGTGTCCGAGGTCGGCGGCCTCCTGCGTGGAGAAGGCCAGCAGCATCTTGTCATCACGAGTGATTCGTTCAAACATCTTTGTCTCCTTCGGGTCCGCCCTCGCGGACCTCACGTTGTGAGTGCTTCTGATGCACGGCCTGCCGGCTGATCTGCAAAACTTCCGCGATCGACTGCCAGCTCCAGCCATTCGCGCGAGCGTTGGCGACCTGCACTTCTTCGAGTCGGTCGGCCAACGTGCGCAGCGCCCGAACCGCTGCCAAGCCCTTCCCCGGGTCACTGCTCGCGGCATCTCCGGCGAGGTCAGCACCCTGGGCGTCGTCCGGCGTTTCGGTCTTCTGGTCGTCGTGCATGGTGTCAGGTTATGTTGACGTCGCCGTCCTGTCAAGAATTATTGACGGGCCGCGCCACAGCTCGCGAACCCTCGGCTCCAACCGCGAGAACTCGCAAGGCGTCCGGAACGTCGCGCTGCTATGGTCTCCGCCCATGACATCTCCCTCCGCTGCCGCACGATCCGCCGACGCGCTCTTCGCAATCGTCGTGCAGCAGAACCCGGCTGAAGAGGGTGTACCGAGGTTGTCGTGATCACCGCACTGTTCGGCGGGATCGTTGCCGGTCTCGCGGTGGCGGTTCCCGTCGGCGCCGTCGGCACGCTGATCGTGATGACCGGCGCGCACCGTGGATGGCGAGTCGCAGCCGCCGGCGGCCTGGGAGCCGCCACTGTCGACACGCTCTACGCGAGCCTGGCGGTGATCGGCGGAAGTGCGGTCACCGCCGCAGTCGGAAGCGTGGCGACACCCCTGCGATGGCTGGCCGGCCTCGTACTGCTGACCCTCGGCGCCATGATGCTCCGGTCTGGCTGGGCAAGCGAAGCCGGACACCGACCGCCGGTCCATCACGCCTCTTCGGCACCCCGGGGGCGCCTTCATCAGCGTGTTCGGCGTGACGGCGATCATCGGCGGCGGACTCACGATGTTGCTCGCGACCCGAATCCTGTTCGCGTCGTGAAAGTTTCTGTATGACGTTGTGCTCGGATGCCGGGCGCAACGTCATACAGAATCGAGGAGTCACTCGTTCAGGATCGACTCGCTGATGTTCATCCGCGCCGCGCGTACGGCCGGCAGGAACGCCCCGATCAGGCACAGGGCGACCGCGATCCCGACGAACAGGGCAGCCGACGGTCGTGGTGAGTAGATCACCGTCAACGACGTCGTCACACTGAGGATTCGGTCGCTCAGCAGATGCATCATCGCACCGAGGACCACCCCGACCAGGGCGCCGACGACGGCGACCGCGGCCGCCTCGGCAAGCACCATGCGCGAGATGAACTTCCGCGAGGCGCCCATTGCCCGGAGCACACCCAACTCTCGCCGCCGCTCGATCACTGAGAGCAGCAGGGTGTTCAGCAGCGCGATCGCCGCGGCGCCGGCGACGATCCACTGGATCGCCACCGTGAACGAACCGGCCTGCTGCACCGTCGCCTGCGTGGCGGCCAACGCTTCCGCACCGGTGTAGACGCTGATCGGCTTGTTGCCGGTCGTTGGGACATCGGCGACGAGGGCTTCCAGCGACGTCTGGACCAGCTCCGGATCGGCGTCTGGTGCGGTGATCACCTGCAGGTAGGTGTCGCCCTCGCGTCCGAACCACTCCCCCAGCTGCTGCTGCGACAGCGCGGCGACCCCGGAGTCCACGGAGACGTAGTCGACGGTGTCCCGGACGACGACGTCGTGCGGGCCGGTGGGTGTCGCCAGCGTCACCGTGTCTCCGACACCCACATCGAGCACGCGCGCAAGCACATTCGACAACAGGATGCCGTTCCCGGCGAGCACCTGCTCGACCGACTCCGGCGTCGCCTTCCGCATGAACGGTGCGCGCGAACCCGGTTCCAGGCCCTGCACATTCGCTCTACTCTCGCCGATGTTGACCGCAGCCCACTGCCCACCGACGACCTCGGTCACCCCGGGCACCTTTGCGGCCGCGCCACGGATCGACGACGGCAGGATCGGACCCAGCGGCAGGCTCGCCGCCGAGGACGACGACACGTAGAAGTCCGGGTCGCCGAGTCCGTCCAACGATTTCGACATCGACGAGACGAGATTGTCCAGTGCACCCGACGTTCCCATACCCACGGCGATCGCGACGGCCACCGTCATGAGCGTCGCCCACGCCCGACGCGGCGCCCGTTCGGTGTTGACCGACGCCAGCTGGCCCGGTCCGCGGAACCAGCGGGCGACCCGAACAACGAGCCACGTCAACGGATTCGACAACGCAAAACACACCAGCAGCGCACCCACGAGATAGACGACACCGGCGAGGATCGCCGGCCGGCCGGGCACCGTCGCGACGATCACCCACGACGCGATCAACCCGGCGACACCCAGGATTCCGGCGAACACGACGACCGGCCCGCGGCGCTTCGACGCGTCGGACACCTCGACGGGAGCCATCGCCTCGACCGGAGACACCGAGAACACCGACCGCGCGGCCAGCGATGTGGCGGCGACACAGGCGATCACACAGGCGAGGACCGCGACCACCGGCGCGTACCCCGGCAGGTGATAGTTGATGACCGTGCCCACCGTGTCGGGCGGCGGGTCGGGCAGACTCGCGATCACCGCTCGGCCGGCGAGGATTCCGAGCGGGATTCCGATCACCCCACCGACCAGACCCATCAGTGCGGCCTCGCCCAGCATGTCGCCGACGAGGTGGGATCGTTTGGCGCCCAACGCCCGGATCATCGCGAGCGAACCGCGCCGCGACGCCACCGCCATGTTCATGGTGTTGAAGACCAGGAACGCGGCGATGACCAGGGACACCAGCGAGACGAGCAGCGTCGCATCGCGCGTCACCGAACTCGCGACCTCGGCCTGTTTGGCGCGGAAGTCCGGATCGACGACGACCGCCCGGCCGTCGACGATCTCCTCGACCTGCTTGCGCACCGACCCGACGTCGACGCCCGGTTCGGTGACGATGAGGATCGAATCGAGCCGTCCTTCCAACCCGACGAGTCGTTGCGCGAGGTCGAGGTAGGCGAACAGAAACCGACCGTTGTTGAGGCCGGCCGCCTGCTCGTTGTCGACGACCTCCAGCACCTCGACGTCGACGCCGTTGACCGTCAGCTTCTGCCCGACCCGGAGACCGAGCCCCGGGCCGGCGAAGACGCCGTTGCGCAGACGATCGAAGTCGATCGATCCGGAATTCTCCTGTTGCACTGCGGAACGCAAGCTGCCCGACAACGAGGTGACACGCTGGTCCGAGCCGATGAGCGGGATCGCCGACCCGTCGACGACAACCGACCCGCGGATCATCGGCACGACGGCCTTCGCACCGCCGACGTCGCCGCGGATCTGGCCGGCCAGCGACTGGTCGACGCCGGAGTCGGCGATCGCCGCGACCTCGAGATCGGCCGAACCGGAGATCGCATTGTTGAACGCGCGCACCGACTCCGACGTCGAACCGAAGGTCCCCAGGACCGCGATGAGCAGCGCCGACGAGACGACCACCACCGCCAGCGAGGTGAACAAGCGCAACCGGTGGGTACGGATCTCCCGGATGTTGAGCAGCCGGATGCGAGTGAAGCCGGCGAACAGCGCGTCGGCCCTGCTCACTCGGCGATCTTCCCGTCGCGCACCGTGATCGTGGTGTCGGCGAACGCGGCCGCCTTGGGGTCGTGGGTCACCATCACCACCAGCCGATCCGGCGCGGCGTGTGCGACGTCGGCGAGCAACTCCAGCACCGATTCCCCGGTCTTGGAGTCGAGGTTGCCGGTGGGCTCGTCGGCGAGCAGGATCGTCGGGTCCATGATGAGCGAACGGGCGATCGCGACGCGCTGCATCTGTCCGCCGGACAGTTCCGACGGCCGGTGGTCGACGCGGTCGCCGAGCCCGACCTGTTCGAGGAGTTCGACGGCGCGCGGCTTGGCCTTGCGCAGGGACTGGTTGTCGAGCAGCCGAGGCAGCGCGACGTTCTCCCACGCCGACATGGTCGGGACCAGATTGAAGAACTGGAAGACGAAGCCGACACGATGACGTCGGAAGGCCGACGCCGCGGTGTCGTCGAGCGCACCGAGATCGATTCCGTCGATGGAGATCCGGCCGGAGGTCGGGGTGTCGAGGGCGCCGAGGATGTGCAACAGCGTCGACTTGCCCGCACCGGACGGACCGACGATCGACGCGAACTGTCCCCCGGCGATGTTCAGATTCAGTCCGTCGAGGGCGCGGACGCGCTCCTCACCCATCTGGTACTCACGCACCAGGTCGACGGCCTCGACGAGTGGACGCACGGTTTCGGTCGGCACCCCCCGGATGGTAGCCCACCGGGTCGGTGCCACCCGGGGCTCAAGCCGTCCAGCGCCCCGTCGCGAGGAACTCGTCGAGGATCGCGTTCGCCGGGGCCAGATCGAAAGACTGTGCAGCGATCCACTTCTCGTCGAAGTAGGTGTTGGCGTAGCGGTCACCCGGATCGCACAGGAGCGTCACGATGCTGCCTGCCCGACGTTCGGCGACCATCTCCGCGACGAGGGAGAACGCACCCCACATGTTGGTGCCGGTCGACCCGCCGACGCGGCGCCCCAACATCTCCGACACCCGGTGCGTGGTGGCGATCGAGGCCTCGTCGGGAACGCCGATCATCCGGTCGATCACCTGGGAGATGAACGACGGTTCGACGCGCGGCCGGCCGATCCCCTCGATACGCGAACCGACCTCACCGGTCAGCGTTCCGTCGGCGGTCTCGTACGCCGGCAGGAAGACCGAGTTCTCCGGGTCGACGACGGCCAGCCAGGTGTCGTGCCGCCGGTACCGCACGTAGCGGCCCAATGTCGCCGACGTGCCGCCGGTCCCGGCGCCCACCACGATCCACGTCGGGATGGGATGCTCCTCGTCGGCCATCTGCGCGAAGATCGACTCGGCGATGTTGTTGTTGCCGCGCCAGTCGGTGGCCCGTTCGGCCATCGTGAACTGGTCGATGAAGTGTCCGCCCAACTCGGCCTCGAGGCGCAATGCCTCGGTGTAGACCTCACCCGGATGTTCGACGAAATGGCAACGGCCGCCATGCCGTTCGATCAGTGCGGTCTTCGCCGGCGACGTACTCGACGTCATCACGGCGATGAACGGCACGCCGATCAGCTCGGCGAAGTAGGCCTCGCTCACCGCCGTCGACCCCGAGGACGCCTCGATGACGGGCGTGCCCTCGGTGACCCAGCCATTGCAGATCGCGTAGAGGAACAGTGACCGCGCCAGGCGATGCTTGAGCGACCCGGTCGGGTGCGTCGACTCGTCCTTGAGGTATAGGTCGACGCCGGCGTCGCCGTCGGGTCCGGACCATCGCGACCACGCGGGCAACGGCACCCGCAGCAGATGCGTGTCGGCACTGCGCCGGGCGTCGGCCTCGATGAGCCGCACCGCGTTCTGCGCCCACGCACGGTCGTCCCGGTGATCGACGACCCGCGTCGGCCTCATGCGGGCCGTCCCGTCCGGAACGACCTCACCTGTCCCCGCGCAGGCGCGACTGGAGGTCGTCGTGGCGGGCCCGACGATCGGCCTCGATGGCGGCGATCTCGCCGTTGACCTTCAGCCGCAGCGACTTGAACAGGTACATGCCCAGCGGGAGCGCGATCAGCACGCCGAAGACGGCGGCGACGAGGAACGGCACGTCGACGCCCACGAGCTTGCCGCCGAACAGGATGGCGGCGGCGATGACGACGACGAGCAGCATGCGCGCGACGGTGTAGCCGAACAGGGCGAGCGCCAGGGTCGCGGGGCGGCCGCTGGGCGGAGGTGTACCGGGGGCAGGGTCTTGCGCTTCACTCACCCTCTCAGGGTACTTGCCGCCGTCGAATGACCCGCAGGTCGTGGGTCTTTGCCCGCCCTTTACCTGCCGCTGACGGTTCGAGTACCTGGGCGATTTGCGTGTATTTATGAAGAACGCGTCCATCAAGTGCCGGGCCGATTCGCCAAACCGCGGCGCACCGACAGGGCACCATCGTTTCAGGGGGAAACGTGACCAGCATCGAAACAACCGCGTCCAGCTACATCACCCCGGGACTCGCCAGCCAGCACACCCTGACCCCCGGCCAGGTGGCGGCAATGTTCAACGTGAATCCCAAAACCGTCGCACGCTGGGCCAGCTCGGGCATCCTCGGCTCCATCCGCACCCCGGGCGGCCACCGACGCTTCCGCGAAGAAGACGTGGTCGCGCTTCTGAACCGTCGTACCCACTAGGCGGGTCGGCCCATCGAGCGACCTCAACCGGCCGCCAGACGAACTGACGTACGCTGGTTGACGGGAGGTTGCCATGACTTATCTGTTTGCCGTTCTCGGTCTGCTCGCCATCGGTTTTCTGATGTGGCGCGCATTCGGACCGCAATCGGACGGCGGCGACGCCCCCTCGCCCGGCGGCCGTCGACGCCGCCCACGCGGGCCCGTGGGCCCCGATGACGACCCCGATTTTCTTCGGGACCTGGACAACCGCACCCGTGGACCCAAGGGCGGGGAGGCCGACGAGCTCTGATGATCCGCCGCCCTCGGTCCGGGTCATATACGAAAACCTGAGACGCACTTCAGAAAGTCGTGCCGGAACATACCCGAGGGTAGGGTAATGTCCTTCTCGTCATCGACTCCACGCTGGAAGATCCGAGAGAAGGCGCCGTTGAATCCGGGACGATCTCCGCAAGGGTCGTCGACCGACGACGACCTGAGCTTCGCCGACAAGATCGGTTACCTCTTCGAGCACAGCCGTGACGAGAACGGGATCCGCTACACCGGCAAGAAGATCGCCGAGAAGGCGAACCGCTTGGGGTACTCGCTGTCGGATGCGTACATCTCGCAGCTCCGCACCGGTAAGGCGCGTACTCCCTCGTTTCGCACCGTCGAGGCCATCTCCCGCGCCTTCGACGTCAGCGTCACCTACTTCCTCTCCAATCCCGACGAGGATCTCGAGCGCGTCAAACAGCAGCAGAACTATGTCGAGATGCTCGAGGTAACCGGCAGCCACCTGTCCGGCATCGACCTCGGCGCACTCTGCCCGAACACCATCGACGCCCTCATCGACCTGCTGAAGCTGGTCAAGGCACAGGCGCAGGCGAAACAGCCCCAGGGACCCTCACCCACTCGGGAAGACGGACCGGAGGCCGGCTTCTGAGTCAGCCCGTTGTCAGAGACCCGCGTACGAGTGCAGGCCCGAGACGACCAGGTTGATGATGAACAGGTTGAACAGCATCGCCACGAAGCCGGCGACATTGATCCAGGCCGCGGCGGTGTTCCGCCACCCGGCGGTTGCGCGGGCGTGCAGGTAGGCCGCGTAGATCACCCACGCGATGAACGACACCGTCTCCTTGGGGTCCCAGCCCCAGAAGCGGCCCCAGGCGGCCTCGGCCCAGATGGCACCACAGATCACGCCGAGACCGAAGAGCGGGAAGCCGACGACGACGGTCTTGTAGGCGAGGCGATCCAGGTTCTCGGCGGCCGGGATGTGGTCGAGGATGCGCCGCAGTGCACCGCCCGGTCCCGGACGAGCGGTGGAGGTCGTGTCGTCGTCGGGATTCGACGCCCAGCGCATCTTCATCAGGTACAGGATGCTGGCGACGCCGGAGACCATGAGGATGCCCGAGGACACCGAGATGATCGAGACGTGGACGGCCAGCCAGTACGACTTGAGCGCCGGCACGACGGGAGCGGCCTGGGTGTAGAGCCAGCGGCCGGCGATGAACATCAGCAGGACGACGGGTAGCAGCACGAACGAGAGCAGCGGACGGTGCTCGGGCTTGCGCAGGATGACCAGCGCGGCGATCACGCCGGCGGCACAGGTCATCGAGACGAACTCGTACATGTTGCCCCACGGCACCCGGTCGGTCGCCATGGCGCGCAGCACGATCGACGCGAGGTGCGCGACGAGTCCGACGATCACGACGGGCAGGCCCATGTTGCCGAGCTTGTCCCCGAACGTCCGCTTCTTCGGGCCTGCGACGCGTCCCGGCACGCGGACGTCGTCGGAGCCCGACGTGGCACCGGCGCCGGCGGCGACGAGTTCCCGCTCCTCGAGCTTGCGGCCGCGAACCGCCGCGAGTGCACCGAAGAACAGGAACGCGGCGACCACGTACACGGCCATCGCGGTGCCGAACAGCAGGTCGGAGTAACGCGCCAGCGTCTCGTCCACCTGGACGGTGCCGTTGTTCATCAGAGTTCCTTTCGCCGGCGTCTAGAGTCGCCGGGTCGTGCGCCGCGAAGTGGATGCGTTCGCATCGTCGGCGACGAGTGCCGCCGCCTGATCTTCGAACCCTTCACCCCAGCCGGCCTGGTCGGTACGGGCCAGACCGGCAATCTCTACTACAGTACGTCGTTTTCCATCGAGCGGTTCGGAGCCGGCCGGATTTCGACTGCCGTCCTGCCCGGTGCTGACCGGCGCCGGGACGAGCCGCGCCCAGATTCGACGGCGGCGGATCAGCAGCGAGATCAAAAGTCCGCCGAGCATCACGATCGAGCTGACCAGCACCCCAGATCTGTGCCGGGTCGTGGGAGACCTGCACCGACACCCACCGCTTGTATCCGTCGAAGGTGACCGTGGTGCCGTCGGCGGTGGTGTGGCTCTGGCCGATGCTCAGGTTCACCTGCGCCTGCCGCTGAAGCCGGCCCTGCTCGACGAGGTCCTGATCGAGCGAGTACACGTTCTGCGGTTTGCCGGTGTCGAGACCGGTGTCGCCCTTGTAGACGCGGATGGCGACGGCCGGGTCGTCGGGCTCCGGGGACAGCGACGTAAGCAGGGTCCCGTGATAGAGCGCGGTCGGCGCGAACAGGCCCTCGAGAGCGATCTGGTTCTTCCGTCGTTCGTCGGCGTCGGGGTAGAGCCCGGCCGGGGTGTCGTACCGCACCGCACCCGACGACAGCATGGTCTGGAGTTCGTCGGGGACGAACGGGGTGGTCTGGGGTGCGCTTCTCACCGTTCGGGAAGGTGACGGTGAACGTCGGGGCGAAACCGTTGCCCAGCACGTAGACGCGGTCGCCGGCAACGCGCAGCGGTTCGTTCACCCGGACCGAGGTGCTCTTCCACGTGTCCGGGGAGCCGACCTTGGTTCCCTCGGCGTAGCGGATCGTCGCGTCGTACATGTCGGGCTGACCGCTGGGCAGGAAGGTCGCCGAGAAGTCGTCGACGCGGAAGCAGAACGGCGACAGGTCGGTGCCGTCGACGAGGTTGCCGGCCCGGAAGGAGTCGTAGACGGCGGTCGACGTGTTGCACATGCCCTGCTCGCCGTCGGCGACGAGGATTCGAGTGCCCTCGTAGCCGAACATCTTGCCCGCCGCGATCGACACCAGCAGCGCGAGCAGCGCGAAGTGGAAGACCAGGTTGCCGAACTCGCGCAGGTAGCCCTTCTCCGCGGACACCTCGACGCAGCCGTCGGGGTAGGCCTTGGACGGTTCGCGGACGACGACCTCGCGCCGCCAGCCGCGGAGCCGGCCGTTGATGCGGTCGGCGATCTCGTCCGGGGTGCCGACGACGGTGTGCGTGACGTGCCGCGGGAGGCGCGACAGATTGCGCGGCGCGGCAACGGGTTTGGCGCGCAGGCTGTGGAAGTGCTCGATCATGCGCGGGGTGAGGCAGCCGACGAGGGAGACGAACAGCAGCACGTAGATGGCGGTGAACCAGGCGCTGGAGAAGACGTCGAACAGTTGCAGCCGGTCCATCCAGGTGCCGAGCGTGCCGCGTTCGGCGATGTACTCGAGCGTCTTGGTCTCGTTGAGGTCGCGCTGCGGGAGGAGCGCTCCGGGGATCGCGGCGAGCGCCAGCAGGAAGAGCAGCAGCAGCGCGGTGCGCATCGAGGTCAGGGACCGCCACAGGTTGCGCAGCGGCCAGAGCACCCGGCGTCGGGCCCAGTGCGGCTTGGGCGCGCCGGGTTCGGGGGTGTCCACCTGGGGACGGTCGGAGACGTCGGTCATGGCTGCAACACGCTCAGATCGGTAGTTGGGTGTCGGTGACGAAGCGGACCTGGACCCAGACGATGAACTGGTCCCACCAGCCGGTCAGCAGTGCGACGCCCACGCCGATGAGGAGGAGGCCGCCGATGATCTGGATGGTCCGGGCGTTGCGGCGCAGCCAGCCGAGGCTGCGCAGGGCCCACGCCGAGGAGAACGCCAGCACGACGAACGGCAGGCCGAGGCCCAAGCAGTACGCGACGATGAGGGTCACGCCCTTGGCCGCGGTCGCACCCTCGGTGCCGCTCACGGTCGCGATGACCGAGGCCAGAGTCGGCCCGAGGCACGGCGTCCAGCCGAGCGCGAAGACCGCGCCGAGGAGCGGGGCGCCGACGATGTTGGAGACGCGTACCGGCTCGAAGCGGACCTCGCGCTGCAGGGCCGGGATCAGGCCGATGAACACCAGGCCCATCGCGATGGTGACCACGCCGCCGATGCGTTGCAGCAGTTCACGATTGAGCACGAAGGTGCTGGTGACGCCGAGGACCGTCGCGGTGGCCGCGACGAAGACGACGGTGAAACCGAGGACGAAGAGACCGGCGGCGAGGGCGACCCGCGAGCGGCCGCTCTTGGCGCCCTCCCCCACCTTCACCGCGGGCGCCTCGGCGCCGACCAGTCCTGCGAGATACGAGAGATAACCGGGGACGAGCGGCACCACGCACGGCGACGCGAACGAGACCAGACCGGCCAGCAAACATGCCGCGAGGGCGAGCAGGAGTGGTCCGGAGGTCACCGTCTCGGCGAAGGTGTCGCCGATCGACGAGGCGAGGACCGTCGTCGTCAGGTCCGACGTGGTGGGTGCGGACATCAGGCGGCGCCCGTCGGTTCCGCGGCGACCCGCTTGACGACCTCGTCGAGTTCCTTGTCGGAGACGGCCTTCAGGAAGACCGCGGCCGGGCGGTGCTGCCGGTCGAGGACGATCGTCGTCGGGACCACCGACGTCGGGGTGGTCAGCGCCGCCAGGGACAGGCCCGGGAAGTCGTAGATGGACGGGAACCCGACGTTGCGGTCGATCACGAAGTCCTTCGCCGAGTTCCGGTCGTCACGCAGGTTGATGCCCAGGAACTCGACGCCGTCGTCGCGGTTGGCCTCGTAGACGCGCTCGAGGTCGTCGGCCTCACCGCGGCAGGGTCCGCACCACGAACCCCAGACGTTGATGACCACGACCTTGTCGGCGAACCGTGGGTCGGACAGCGACAGCGGCTGACCGCTGACGAGGTCCTCGCCCTCGAGGCCGGCGATCGGCTTGCGATCGGCCGGTTGGTAGGTGATGACCGTCTGCCCGCCGGGCGAGACGAACTGGAAGGTGTTCCCCTGCGCAACCGCGTCGTCACCGGTGCTGCAGCCACTGATCAGCAGGATCAGGGCCGACAGCACTGCCGGCATGAGGAACTTGCGCACTACTTCTCTACCTCTGGTTTCACGCACCGGTGGCCAGCGGGTCGGAGGCGCCGGCCGGCTCGGAGTAGATGATGTCGACGAGGGCGTCGTCGTCGTAGATGAGGCTGGTCAGCGAGGCCAGCGAGCACTGCCGCCGACGCGGGTCGTGCCACAGGCGCTGACCTTCGAGGAAACGACGCAGCGTGTAGACGGGCAGCTGGTGGCTGACGCAGACGGCCTCGTGGCCGCGGGCGGCGTCGCGCGCCCTGTTGGCCGCGGCCAGCATGCGGTGCGCCAGCTGGATGTACGGCTCGCCCCACGACGGGGTGAACGGGTCACGCAGCTTGGGCCAGTGCCGCGGCTTGCTCAGCGCGCCGTCGCCGACGGAGACCTTGAGGCCCTCGAAGACGTTGTCGGCCTCGATGAGGTCGTCGTTGGTCTGGATGGACAGGCCATGAGCCGCCGCGATCGGGGTCGCGGTCTCCTGCGCACGCTGCAGCGGCGAGGCGAAGACGGCCTTGATGTCGTGGTCGGCGAGGGCGTCAGCGACCGTCTGCGCCTGCGAGCGGCCGGTGCCGGAGAGCCGGAAACCGGGGAGGCGACCGTAGAGGATGCCCTCCGGGTTGTCGACCTCCCCGTGGCGCATCATGTGGACGATCGTGTGCATCAGGCGTTGTCCCCCGGGGTGGCTGCGGTAGCGGCTGCCTGCGCTGCCGCGGGCAGCGCGTCGGCGATCTGCGAGAAAGCATCCTCGTCGAGTGCGGCGGACACAAACCACGCCTCGAAGGCGCTCGGCGGTGCGTACACTCCGCGTTCGAGCAGGGCGTGGAAGAACGGCGCGAATCGCCAGGTCTGGGTCGCATTCACGCCCGCGTAGTCGAAGATCGGGATCTCCGGGTCGGTAGTGAAGAACACACTCAGCAGGTTGCCCGCCTTCTGTACGCGATGGCCTACACCGGCCGCGGTGAGCGACTCGGTGAGCAGGCCGGCGAGACGGTCGGCGTTGGCGTCGAGCTTGTTGTAGACCTCGTGGTCGGCGTTGCGTAGCGTCGCGAGGCCGGCCGCCACCGCGACGGGGTTCCCCGAGAGGGTGCCCGCCTGGTAGACCGGGCCGGTCGGGGCGAGGCGCTCCATGATGTCGGCGCGACCGCCGAAGGCCGCGGCGGGCAGGCCGCCGCTCATGACCTTGCCGAAGGTGTAGAGGTCGCCCGCGACTCCTTCGAGGCCGTACCAGCCACTTGGGCTCACACGGAAACCGGTCATGACCTCGTCCATGATCAGCAGCGCGCCGTGGCGCCGGGTGACCTCACGGAGTCCGGCGTTGAAGCCGTCGACCGGAGCGATGGCGCCCATGTTGCCGGCGGCGGCCTCGGTGATGACCGCGGCGATGTCGTCGCCGTGTTCCTCGAACGCCTTCGCGACGGCCTTCAGGTCGTTGTAGGGCAGGACCAGGGTGTCGTGGGCCGATGCACCGGTGACGCCGGGGCTCGTCGGCAGGCCGAGCGTCGCCAGACCCGATCCCGCGGCGGCGAGCAGCGCGTCGACGTGACCGTGGTAGCAGCCGGCGAACTTGATGATCTTGGAACGGCCGGTGAAGCCGCGGGCGAGTCGGATCGCCGACATGGTGGCCTCGGTACCCGAGTTCACCAGGCGAACACGCTGAACCGGGTCGACGCGGCCGATGATCTCCTCGGCCAGTTCGATCTCGGGCTCCGTGGGCGCACCGAACGACAGACCACTGGTCGCGGCGCGCTGAACGGCCTCGACGACGGACGGGTGCGCGTGGCCGAGGATCATCGGACCCCACGAGCTGACGAGGTCGACGTAGGTGTTGCCGTCGGCGTCGGTCAGGCGGCAGCCCTGGGCGCTGGAGATGAAGCGCGGGGTCCCACCGACCGCGGAGAAGGCACGGACCGGAGAGTTGACGCCACCCGGGATGGCCTCGGCGGCGCGGGCGAACAGCGCAGCGGAGGTGTCGGTGTGTTCGACGATGGGGCGATCAACGGAAGGGGTCACGGCCTACAGTGTTCCAAATGGCACCGGGTGACCCAAATCGCCGCTGGTGAGAGGGTGCTCCGGGTCACGCGGGGGTGTCAGATGGGGCCGTCGACGGTCAGTTCGCGAGCGCCTTGCGGACCTGTTCCGCGATCGCTGCCTGGCCCCGTTCGTTCGGGTGGATACGGGCCGGTCCCTGCGCGGTCATCGGTTCGATCCACCGCTGCGGCCCGGCACAGGCGTCATGCCCGACCGAGGCCGGCAGCATGTCGACGAACCGGACCCCTTCGTCCTCCGCAGCGCGTCGACCATAGTCGTTGAGCGCGGTCTGCAGCTCGCGGATCATGGGGACGTCGCCGACGGCGAGCTTCATATCCGGGTAGCAGCCGACGGTCGGCGGCATCAGCCACGGATACCCGACGAGCAGCACCTTCGCGTCCGGCGCCTTGGCCTTCACGCCGCGCAGCGCCTCGCGGATCGCCGGGTAGATGTCCGTGGCAACCGGCTCGATCAGGGACCGTCCGTACCGGTCGGTGCACGGCGAGCCCAGCGGATCGGTGTCCGCCGCGCGACTGCACAGCTCGATGGTCCGCCTGTAGGTCTCCTTGTCGTTGCCGCCGATCATCACGGTCACGAGGTCGACGTCCGCGGTGAGTGCGTCGAGCTGCGGTGGCACGCCCTCGTGCTGGGCGTTCCGGAAGTCGGCGGTCTCCGCGCCGCCGCAGCTGACGTCGGTCAACGCGAGGTTCTCCTCCGCGGCGACGATGTGCGCGAAGTTCTTCGACGAGCGCAGGCACAGGATCGGCGAGTCCTCCACCAGCGGTCGGACGCCGGTCCCCGCGCTGAAGCTGTCACCGAGATTGACGTAGTTCGTGCGGCTGTCGGTGGTCTGGGTCGTCGCAGATGTGGGCGGCGGCCCGGTGCTGCCCGCGGCGTCGTCGGTCGAGCATCCCGTCGCGAGGGTCGCGGCCACCGCGAGCAGTCCGAGACCGCGTAGCGCTGCGCTGGGCCACCGGCATCGGTTCTGAACGTCCACATACTCATCGTGCGTCCGCGCGAAGGCGGTCGGCAACCACCAGCCGGCCGGTAGCGTTGAAACGGCGTGTGAATGGCCAGGCTGCAACCCGAACAGACGAGGACGTGAGACCGCATGAGCTCCAGCGATGTCAGTGACAGGGATGTGATCGATCCGCAGGCGGTTCTCGACGGGGTGCCGACCGGCCTGTGGATCAACGGCCGATCGACGCCGGCCGCCGACGGCGCCACCTTCGAGGTGTACGACCCGGCCACCGAACAGTCGCTGACATCGGTCGCCGACGCCGGGGTCGTCGATGCCCGTTCCGCGCTCGACCACGCGGTCGCAATATCCGACGAGTGGGCCGCGACGCCCGCCCGCGAACGCGGGGAGACCCTGCGTCGGACCTTCGAGTTGCTCACCGACCGCGCCGACGACATCGCGCTGCTGATGACGCTCGAACTCGGCCGCGCACTCCCCGACAGCCGCGCGGAGACCAAGTACGGCAACGAGTTCCTGCGCTGGTTCGCCGAGGAGGCGGTCCGGGTCGGCGGCCGCTTCACCCAGGCCCCCGCGGGCAACGGACGGATTCTCGTCGCCCATCAACCGGTCGGCCCATGCCTGGCGATCACGCCATGGAACTTCCCGCTCGCGATGGGTACGCGCAAGATCGCGCCTGCGTTGGCAGCCGGCAACGTCATGATCGTCAAACCGCCACGGGAGACGCCGCTGACGATGCTGGCGCTGGCCGAGGCCTTCGCCGAGGCGGGACTGCCTCCCGGCGTGCTGTCGGTGCTGCCGACGAGTTCGAGCGGCGAGGTGTCGACTGCACTGATCACCGACGACCGTATTCGCAAGATCAGCTTCACCGGCTCGACCCCGGTCGGCCGCAACCTGCTGGGACAGGCCGCCGAACGTGTGCAGCGCACCTCGATGGAACTCGGCGGCAACGCACCGTTCCTGGTCTTCGACGACGCCGACGTCGACGCCGCGGTCGAGGGCGCCTTCGCGGCCAAGATGCGCAATGGCGGCGAGGCGTGCACCGCGGCGAATCGCTTTCTCGTCCAGTCCGGTGTGGCCGAGGAGTTCACCACCAAGCTGGTGGAGAAGATGTCCGACGTCGTGATGGGGCCGGGCTACCAGGACGGCGTGACCCTCGGGCCGCTGGTCAACGCCGATCAGCGGGACAAGGTCGCGGCCGCGGTCGAGCAGGCCGTGAGCGACGGAGCACGGGTCCGGCTCGGCGGGGAACGACCCGACGGTCGCGGATTCTTCTACCCGGCAACGGTTCTCGACAACGTCGACCCGTGTGCCCCGGTCACGCGCGAGGAGATCTTCGGCCCGGTCGCGGTGATCAGCACCTTCGACGCCGAGGACGACGCGATTGCCGCCGCGAACTCCACCGAATACGGCCTGGCGGCATACTTCTACAGTCGCGACCTGGAGCGCTGCATGCGCGTCGCGAGCCGCCTGGACTCGGGCATGGTCGGGGTGAACCGCGGCGTGATCTCCGATGCAGCAGCACCATTCGGCGGCATCAAGCAGTCTGGCATCGGCCGCGAGGGCGGCAGCGAGGGCATCGACGAGTACCTCTCGGTGAAGTACATCGCGCTCACCTGACCCCGGCGCGACCTGATGATCCGACGCTGGTTCAACACTGATTTGACCTGTTACGTATGTGACTGGTGATGCAGATGTTATCGAGTCGAAACCTGCACGACCGTGCTCATCCGTACACTTCGAGAGCATGCGTCTGAGAAGAATGGTGCCCGCGATCGCCGTCGCCGCGGCGGTGACGACGGCCGGTGTTGCCGTCACCACCACCGGGGACAACAGCACCGCGAAGATCGAATCAGCCGCCTCCAGTTTGGATTTCGGGAGTGTCGACTTCGGCAGCTCCGAGCTCGGCACGCCGAACAGTACGTTCCTGTGGGAGAGCCCGCCGACCCGCTACATCGTCGTCCTCGGCGCCAGGTTCGGCCAGTTCGGGCAGACACCGCAGATCATGACCCAGCGACTGAACGTCGCAGCGAACCTCGCCAAGAAGCATCCGTTCAACCGGATCATCGCCTCGGGCGGCGACACCCACTGGCTACCCATCGCCGAGGCACAGTTCATGAACATCGGCTTGATCCGACGCGGAATCCCGCCGTGGCAGATGGTCAACGAGGTCGCGTCGACCTCGACTGTGCAGAACGCCCAGAACACGGTGGCGATGCTGAAACGGATGGGCGGGACCGGCGCTCTCATCGTCACCAACGGCTTCCACATGGAACGCGCGATGAAGAACTTCCGCGACGCCGCCAAGGTCCAGGGTGCCCGGCTGACCTTCCGGCCGGCGTACGCATAGACACTTCCCCGCGGGGCGGTCCCCCTCCCGCCCGACTGTTTCCCTCCCGCTTGCCGGATCCGGTAAGCGGGAGGGAACAGACACCGCGGGAAACGGGCCTGGCCTACGCTGGGCAGCATGCACGACCCTGGCCACGAATCGCCCGATGCCGAAGAACTGCGTCGCCAGTTCGAGGCGATGCTTGCCGGCCTGCAACCGAACGAACTCCCCACGCTGCTGAACCAGCTCAGCAGAACTGCCGCGGACAGGTTCGAGCGGCCACCGTCGATTCGTCACCGCAAGGAACCGCTCGCCGAGACCGTGGTGTTCCGCATCCGCGTGGACCTCGACGAAGCGCGGCCTCCCATCTGGCGCCGCCTCGACGTCCGCTCGGATATCTCCCTAGAGGACCTGCACCGGGTCGTTCAAGCGGCGTTCGGTTGGCTGGACTACCACCTCTACCGGTTTGCCCTGGGCGGCAGCCCATTCGACCGCAGGAGTGAACTGTTCCTGTGCCCGTTCGACGCCCAGGAAGGCGAGGAGGTGGGCACACCCGTCGCCGAGGTTCGCCTCGACGAGACGCTCCACGAACAAGGCGACGCCCTGCGCTACGTCTACGACTACGGCGACAGCTGGGAACTGACATTGCAGGTCGAAAGCGTCCGCGAGGCATCGGAGGACACGCCGTGGGCCCGGTGCGTCGACGGTCGGCGTGCTGCGCCGCCGGAAGACTGCGGCGGGATCACCGACGCGAAGTCACTCGCCGAGGTCGTCGACGACCCCGCACATTTCGACGTCGACGAGGTGAACGCCGCACTCAGCGATCCCATTCTCTCGCTTGTCGATACCGGAATCGATGCACGGCTCGGCCACCTGCTGTACCTGGTTCAACCGCTCGACGAGTCCGGAGCCGTGACGGCGAGCGCAACGCGGTTGGCAGCCTCATCGACGATTGCGACGGGCGACCAGCTCGAAGCCGACCTGCTCCCCTACCTGTGGTTCCTGCGCCGCGCGCGCGATGAAGGCTTCCCACTCACCTCCGCTGGCTACCTGAAACCAGCCGACGTGGTCGCGGCGTCGAAGGTGTTGCCGACGATGAAGTACTTCATCGGCGCCAAGAACCGAGAAGTCCAGAGCACACCGGTGCTGCACTTCCGTGAGTCCCTGCTTCGGATGGGGCTGTTACGCAAGCACAAAGGCCGCCTACTGCCGACCCGAGTCGGAACGAAACTCGCCGACGATCCGCAGGCACTGGCCGACCATCTCGCCGACCGGCTGCTGAACCAGAAGATGGATGGGTTCACCGAGGACGCGAGCCTGCTGATGCTCTTCTTCGCCGCCGCCTCCGAACCCGGCGACGAGATGCCCCTCGAGACGATCGGCGCGCTGCTCACCGCGTATCGCTGGCAGGGCACGGACGGGCGCCCGATCCAGAAGTACGACCTCTACGACCTCGACAACGGAATCTACGAGTTCCTCGAAGCCGTCTCGCCCCCGGAACGGGGACTCCGAGGGGTGACGCTGAGCCCGACGGCCATCGAGGTCGCGCGACGCGCAATCCACCATCGCTGACCCAGCGTCTACTACCGAAAGTAGTTCTCGTGCCTGATGATCCGCCGAAATCGTGCCGACAGGTTTTGTCAGACCCCTTTCGTATGGTGGTGTCATGGCATTCGAGTTCGGCACCATCGACCCCGGCGGGGACCTCCCCGACGAGGGTGTCGACGTGTTCGGACCACTCGCCGGCCTCTCGCCCGAAGCGCTGATCAGCACCGCCGTCTACTCGGCATCGATGAACGCCGCCAACACCTGCCGCACACTGATGACCGCCAGCCTGCTCCACGAACAACGCGAAGAAGAATACCTACTGCGCCGCAGTGAGATTTACTCCGGCGAGGCAGGTTCCATCGACGAACTCCTCGACAGGACAGCACAAGCAGTTACCGGTGCGGACCCGTATGAACAGTTCGGGCCCAACGGATTCGAACAAGCCACCGCCGAACTCGGCGCCGCCCTGAACCTCACCCCCGCCGAAGCCCGCGACCTCATCCGCACCGGCGACGCCATGCGGTACCGGCTTCCGCTCACCGGCACCACCCTGGCCTGCGGACGAATCGACCTTCGCCGGTTCCTGATCGCACTCAAACGCACCGACTTCGTCGACAACGCCACCATGCCTATGGTGGACGCCGCGTTGGCCGAGGCAATCCTGGCGCGCGATCCGATGTCGACGGCGCGGTTCACCACCATGGTCGACAACATTGTCCACACGCATGCACCTGATGCGGTGAAACGCCGCAACGACCACGCCACCCGCGACCGCGGAATCGACATCCGACCCGACCGCCACCAACCCGGCCAATCGCGCATCACCGGGCACCTGCCACACACCGACGCCGCCGCCCTCAACGCCCAGCTGACCGCCATGGCCACCGGCGTGCACACCGGCGACCCGCGCACCATGCCCCAGCGCCGCGCCGACGCCCTCCTCGCCCTCGCCCACGGTAACCAAACCCTGAACTGCCACTGCCCCGACTGCACACCCCCACCAGCCGAGCAGAACCTCGACACCCCCGAACCCGCCGAACCCCCCGAAGCCGCCGAACCCACCGACGCGGCAACACCCGACCCCGAGCCCACCCCCGTTGCTGTACCGGACGTGACCGACACCGCCGCAACCGAACCCGAAGACAACGCGCCGGTCTCGGAGCCGACCGGCGACTGCACTTGCACCTGCACCAGTTGCCGCGCACCCCGACCGACCTACCACATCGTGGGCAACCTGACGACTTTGGTCGGGCTCGACAACGAACCCGGCATGCTCGACGGCCACGGGCTGATCGACGCCCACACCATGCGCCGACTCTTCGCCGACGCGGTTCACACCTTCATCACCACCGGGGTGCGCACCGACCCGGCCGACGCCGACGCCCGGGCCGCGGCCGCCGCCAGCACCTACGTGCCGAGCAAGAAACTGCAAGCACTCGTGCGGGCCGGCGAGTTGTGCTGCACCTTCCCCGGCTGCAACCAACCGGTGTGGACCGTCGACCTCGACCACACCCACCCATACGACCACCGCCACCCCGACCGCGGCGGAAAGACCCTCCAACACAACCTCAAACCGTTGTGCCGGTTCCATCACCGCATCAAAACCTTTGGCAGGTGGCGCGACTCCCAGGACGAGTACCTCGCCGTGTGGTTCGAAGCCCCCACCGGCCACACCTACATGGGCAACCCCTGCACCGGGCGAGATCTGTTCGCGTCGTTGAAGACCCAGCCACCCGATCATCCGGCGCGGCAACGACTCACCGACGAGCGCGCCCACCGCACCGACACCCATCGTCGGCAACAAGCCGAATGGGACACCAACAACCCACCACCGTTCTGACACAGAACACGTGCGTGGGCGGGTCAAGCCTGACTTCGATACGCCGATGGGGCTATTCGCTGCGCGGGCCCCGATGTGTAGCGCTCTGCGACACCCTGCACCCAGCCATTGTCTCCACGGGAATGGGATCCGCTCAGGCCAACCGCCGATGTTCCGAGGGCGCGATCCCATATCTCTTCCGGTAGGCGGCCGCGAACCGGCTCGGACTGGAAAACCCCCATCGGGCAGCGACTTCGGCGACGGTCCCGGTGTGTTCCGGCGAGAGCAGGTCGGCCCGTGCCCGGCTCAGACGGATGTCGCGCAGCGTCTGGGTGGGAGTCGCGCCGACGTGTTCGGCGAAGCCCTCCTGAAGGCGCCGTAGACTCGATCCGCCGATCTCGGCCATGTCGGCCAGACGCCACTCACGAGCAGGATCGTCGTGCAGGGCATCGAGCACCCGCTTCACCATGCGCGGACGCAGTCCGCTCCCGGCCTCTTCGGGCGAGACCGCAAGGATGAACGCGCTGCTGACCGCGCTGGCCAATTGTGGTCCGACGAGGGGATTCGCGAGTAGGTCGGCCGGTTCCCGAAGTTGCGCCGAGAGCGCGCGGACGAGCGCGAACCACGACTGTTCGTCCGGTCCGCTGAGGTCGAGCTGATGTGGGAGCAGCAACTGCGACCTCAGCGGAGCCGCGCGGACACGATCGGCTTCACGTTCGAGATACTCCGCATCGAACTTCACTCCGACGACCTGACAGTCGGCGGACCATCGGGTGATGAGCGACGGCCGGTCGGCGGTGAACACGGTGGCCTGACCGGCCTCCGACGTCGTGCGGACGGACCCGGCGCGGGACTCCAGGACCCCGCTGACCGGGATGTTGATCTCGTAGGCGTCGGGATAGTCGCAGGCGATCGAGACCTCGGTCCCCCAGTTCAGCCGGCCGATGGTGACCGGTCCCAGATCGACGGTCTGCAGGCTCAGTTCGAGGTCCTCGGGTGAGGACAATGCGGTCAGCTCATGCGGGAAGTACACCTGCTCGACGGCCCGGTGTGCCGCCTCCCAATCGCTGGTCTGCGTGGTGTGCTGCGTCGACATGTGTCCTCTCGACCTCCATCCCGCTCGAGCGCCGATCCCGTCCGCCGTCTCGGGGCGACACCTGTGATTCAACCCTGTGGATCAACCCACCCGCCAGTGCCCACCGAGACGTGCATCACAGCGGTCGCGCAATCGGTTTCTATCCCGCGTATTGCGTATCGCACCGGCGTCCATCCGTCCCTAACGTCTCATTCCACCGCGTCGGCACAGCCCGCCGACCAACCGTCAAACGAGGTGAGGACGACCGATGACCAGCACGATTTCCTGGATCGACGACATCACGATGACCGAACTCGAGCGCAATCCGTATCCGGTCTACGAGCGGCTGCGTGCCGAGGCTCCGCTGGCTTACGTGCCGGTACTCGGGTCCTACGTCGCGACCACGGCCGACATCTGCCGTTCCATCGCGACCAGCCCCGACTTCGAAGCCGTCATCACCAAGGCGGGCGGACGCACCTTCGGCCACCCCGCGGTGATCGGCGTCAACGGACCGGTTCACGACGACCTCCGGTCGATGGTCGACCCCGCCCTGCAGCCACAGGAGGTCGACCGCTGGATCGACGATCTGGTCCGCCCGATCGCGCGTCGCTACCTGAGCGAGTTCGAGGACACCGGGCGTGCCGAACTCATCGCCCGGTACTGCGAGCCGGTCAGTGTCCGCGCTCTCGGCGACCTCCTCGGCCTCCAGTCGGTCAGCTCGGACAAGCTGCGCGAATGGTTCCACAAGCTGTCGGTCTCGTTCACCAACGCGGGCGTCGACGAGAACGGCGAGTTCACCAATCCGGAGGGATTCGTCGAGGCCGACGCCGCCAAGGAGGAGATCCGTTCCATCGTCGATCCGCTGATCGACAACTGGATCGTCAACCCCGACGACAGCGCGATCTCGCATTGGCTGCACGACGGCATGCCCGAGGGTCAGACCCGCGACCGCGAGTACATCTACCCGACCCTGTACGTCTATCTCCTCGGCGCCATGCAGGAGCCCGGGCACGCGATGGGCTCGACGCTCGTCGGGTTGTTCACGCGTCCGGACCAGCTCGAGCAGGTCGTCGACGAGCCCGCCCTGATCCCCCGCGCCATCTCGGAGGGCATGCGGTGGACCTCGCCGATCTGGTCGGCCACCGCACGCATCAGCACGAAAGCGGTGGAAGTGGCCGGCGTCGAACTTCCCGAGGGATCGGTGGTGCTGATGTCCTATGGCTCGGCCAACCACGACCACTCCGTGTACGACGCCCCCTCGGAGTTCGACCTCACCCGACCCCCGCTACCACACCTGGCGTTCGGCGCCGGCAACCACGCGTGCGCCGGTATCTACTTCGCCAATCAAGTCTGCCGCATCGGGCTCGAGGAACTGCTCGAGGCAATCCCGAACCTCGAGCGCGACACCGGCTCCGACGTCGAGTTCTGGGGCTGGGGCTTCCGCGGCCCGACCTCGCTGCACACCACCTGGGAGGTGTGATCATGCCGAGTGCGGAATCATTCACGATCAGCACCGGGACGTCCTCGGTGTCGTGCGGACCGGAACAGAAAATGCTCGACGCGTTCCTGCGCAACGGAGTGTGGGTCCCGAACTCGTGCAACCAGGGAACCTGCGGCACCTGCAAGGTCCGGGTCGTACACGGAACCGTCGACCACCCGCCGGCCCCGGACTCGGTGCTGTCGATCGCCGAGCAGGAACAGGGTGTTGTGCTCTCCTGCCAGACGACACCCACCTCCGACGTCGTCATCGACCCGCCCACCGAGGAAACAGGTTCACCGCGACATGTGTTGCGCGACATCGCCGGAACCGTCGGTGCCGTCACTTCGATCGCCGCCGACACCGTGTCGGTGACGGTGCTCCTCGACCAGCCGCTGGAGTTCACGGCCGGCCAGTATGTAGAGCTGGCCGTGCCGGGAACCCTTGAGACACGGCCGTATTCGATGGCCAACCCGCCGAGCGAGCCCGACAGGCTCGAGTTCCATATCCGCCGACAGCCCGGTGGACTGGCGACCGAGGGGTGGATCTTCGAATCGCTGGACGTCGGCGATCCGGTCACGATGTGCGGCCCGTGGGGCGATTTCTGCTACGAGCCGGCAGAGTCCGGCGTCGGGCTGGTCCTGCTGGCCGGCGGGACCGGCCTCGCCCCGCTCAAGGCCATCGCCCGAGCTGCACTCCAGGACGACCCCGAACGGGAGATCCACGTCTACCACGGCGTCCGCACGCGAGACGAGCTCTACGACGTCGACTTCTGGGAAGGTCTCTCGTCCACCCATCCAGGCGTCCGGTACATCCCGTGCCTCAGCCGCGAACAGTGGTCCGGGCGAACCGGTTACGTCGGTGACGCGATGATGGAAGATCTCCCGTCGTGCCGGAACCACGCTGCCTACCTCTGCGGACCGCCGGCGATGGTCGAGGCCGGGGTCAAGGCGCTGAAGCGCCGCCGCATGTCTCCACGTCGGATCAGGCGGGAGAAGTACACCCCGGCAGTCGGTCTCGTGCCGGCGTGAGGAAGTACGGCACTCCTCCCGCGTAGGCCCTTCCCTCCCGCGGTGTCTGTTTCCTTCCCGCTCAGCCGATCTGTCGAGCGGGAAGGAAACCCTACCGCGGGAATGAAAACGCCCCGCCGGCCGAAACCAACGGGGCGATTCCTGTGAGAGGCGAGGCGATCAGCGCAGCAGCGCGCGGCTCATGACGACGCGCTGGATCTGGTTGGTGCCTTCGTAGATCTGGGGTGATCTTGGCGTCGCGCATCATGCGCTCGACCGGGAAGTCGCGGGTGTAGCCGGCGCCACCGAAGAGCTGGACGGCGTCGGTGGTGACCTCCATGGCGACGTCGGAGGCGAAGCACTTCGACGCCGAGCTGATGAAGCCGAGGTTCTTCTCGCCACGCTCGGCGCGAGCGGCCGAGGTGTAGACCATGAGGCGCGCGGCCTCGACCTTCATCGCCATGTCGGCGATCATGAACTCGACACCCTGGAACGAGCTGATCGGCTTGCCGAACTGCTTGCGGTCCTTGACGTATTCGATGGCCTTGTCGAGCGCACCCTGAGCGATGCCGACGGCCTGAGCGCCGATGGTCGGGCGGGTGTGGTCGAGGGTCTGCAGGGCGGTCTTGAAGCCCGTGCCCTCGTCGCCGATGATGCGGTCGAGCGGGATGGTGCAGTCCTCGAAGTACAGCTCGGCGGTGGGCGAACCCTTGATGCCGAGCTTCTTCTCCAGCGGGCCGACGGTGAAGCCGGGGTCGTCCTTGTGGACCATGAACGCGGAGATGCCGTTGGCCTTCTTCTCCGGGTCGGTTACGGCCATGACGGTGTACCAGGTCGACTTGCCGCCGTTGGTGATCCAGCACTTGGAGCCGTTGAGTACCCAGTTGTTGCCGTCCTTGCGGGCGCGGGTCTTCATGCCGGCGGCGTCGGAACCGGCCTCGCGCTCAGACAGCGCGTAGGAGGCCATGGCCTCACCGGAGGCGATGCCGGGGAGCACCTGCTGCTTCAGCTCGTCCGAGCCGTTGAGGATCAGGCCCATGGTGCCGAGCTTGTTGACGGCGGGGATCAGCGATGCCGAGGCGTCCACGCGGGCGACCTCTTCGATGACGATGCAGGCCGCGATGGAGTCGCCGCCCTGGCCGCCGAACTCGTCGGGGACGTGGATCGCGTTGAAGCCCGATGCGACGAGTGCGTCGAGGGCCTCCTGCGGGAAGCGCGAGTTCTCATCGACGTCTGCGGCGTGCGGCTCGATCTCCTTCTCGGAGAGCGCGCGAATCGCCTCGCGCAGGGCGACGTGCTCCTCCGGAAGCTGGAAGACGTCGAAGTCGGGATTTCCGAAACCCATGACAACTCCTCACGGCACGGGGTGCCAAATTGGTGGTTATCTATCAGTGCATCACGGCACTCAGTGCCATGTCAACGCACCACGGCACCGTAGGAATGCGACCCACGTCACCGATTGTCCTCGCCGCGTCGCCCGATGTCCCGAAGCTGCTGCCCTTGGTCAGTGTTTCCGCAGCTCAACGGCCACACGACGGGCCACCTCGTCCGGCGGGGTGCCGGCCGGATAGGTCACGACGGTGACCTGTTGCGGCAGGTCATCGGCGTCGGTTCGGTCGACGTCGGCACCGAGTGCCACCGCGACCCGGGCGAGTTCACGCCGCAGGCGGTCGAGGGTGGCGTCGGCGTCCCCGCGGATCATCTGGCGGAGCAAATAGTTGTGCGTGCCGGTGATCGCCGCGACGTAGGCGACGATGCGGACCGGCGGCTCGTCGGGCAACCGTCGGCGCAGGAACTCCTCGAAGGCGCCCTGGTAGCGGTAGGTGGTGACGAGCTCGCGGTCGCGCAACGCCGGGACCTCCTGCACCACTTGGGCGCGCCGGACGGCCAGGTCGCGGTCCCGCCGGAAATGGCTGAACACGACCTCCGCGGCGGCGCACACCGCCGACCACGGATCACCCTCGAAGCCGGCCAGGGTGTCGTCGACCTGCGCCAGCAAGGACTCGTGATCGGCGAAGATCACGTCCTCCTTCGACCCGAACTGCCGGAAGAAGGTGCGACGCGACATCCCGGCGGCCGACGCGATCTGCTCGACCGTCGTCGATTCGTAGCCGTGCTCGCTGAACAGCCGGATCGACTCGGCGACGACGAGCATGCGGAAGCTCGCACTGTCGACATCGGCAACTGACATGGGTCAAGTATCACCACATGAGCGTCCGCACGGACGCACGACCCGAATCAGTGGTCGGCAGTACCGAGGTCCTGCCGGCCGAAGGCGCGCGTCTCGCGCGGCGTCACTTCCACCTGCTCGTCGACCAACATCCCACGCCGGGGCCCGAGGCGGGACCGCCTGGCCGCGAGGCCACCGGCGCTCCTGCGCTTCGGGTACGGATTCGGTTCCTGCCCTACGTCGCTCGGCGCCGGGTCACTCGGCGCGGGCTTGTGCACGCAGCTCGCCTTTCAGGACCTTGCCGGTGGGGGTGCGCGGCAGGTCGTGCGCGAAGACGATGTCGCGCGGCACCTTGTAACCGGCGAGCAGGCGACGCCCGTGCTCGATGAGCTCCTCACCGGTCAGCGTCGCCCCCGGCTGCAGCAGGACGTAGGCGCGGGGCCGCTCGCCCCACTTCTCGTCCTCGACACCGATGACCGCGACATCGACGACGGCGTCGTGGCTCACCAGGGCCTGCTCGACCTCGATGGTGGAGATGTTCTCGCCGCCGGAGATGATGATGTCCTTGGCGCGGTCGCGGAGCTGGATGTAGCCGTCGGGGTGCATGACACCGAGGTCTCCGGTGTGGAACCAGCCACCCGCGAACGCCTTTCGGGTCTCGTCCTCGTCGCGGAAGTACCCCGCCATCACGTTGTTGCCGCGCAGCACGATCTCGCCCATGGTCTCGCCGTCGGCCGGGACGTCGACCAGCGGAACCTGATCGGCGACGACGACACGGGCGGTCTCGGCCTGCACCATACCCACGCCCTGGCGGGAGAGCTTGGCCGCACGATCACCGGGTTCCAATGCGCTCCAAGCATCTTGGTATTCGCAGATGGTGTACGGGCCGTACACCTCGGTGAGGCCGTAGACGTGGACCACGGTCACGCCGATCGCCTCGAGTGCGCCGATCACGGTCGGCGACGGGGGAGCACCGGCGGTGGTGATGTGCAGCGGACGGTCCAGTCGGTGCGCGCGCGGCGAGCCGACGATGGTCGTGCACACCGTCGGCGCACCGCACATGTGCGTCACGCCGAGATCGTCGATGGCGTCCCAGATAGCGTCCGCGCGCACGGCACGCAGGCAGACGTGGGTGGCGCCGGCGTGGGTCACGGCCCACGGCGTGCACCACCCGTTGCAGTGGAACATCGGCAGCGTCCACAGATACCGCGACGACCCGGTGAACTGGTTGTGGAAGGTCTCGCCGAAGGAGTTCAGGTACGCGCCACGGTGGGTGTACATGACGCCCTTGGGCTTGCCCGTGGTGCCGGACGTGTAGTTGATCGAGATGATCGCGTTCTCGTCGCCGACCGTCCACGGGATCGGCGCCGGGTCGAGGCCATCGGCCGTGGCCAGGTGA
This sequence comes from Gordonia rubripertincta, assembly GCF_038024875.1. NCBI lineage: Bacteria > Bacillati > Actinomycetota > Actinomycetes > Mycobacteriales > Gordoniaceae > Gordonia > Gordonia rubripertincta. The sequence goes on along the minus strand of NZ_CP136136.1, from coordinate 2,251,001 downwards.
TCGTCGTAGGAGACGAGCCCGTCGATACCGGCGTCGGAGACCGGGCCAGGTGTCACCCCGAACTCGGGGTCGGCGATCTCGACAACCGTCTCGACCTCCGGCACCTGCCCGATGATCGCGGCGACGGTGTCGCGGAACTCCGCGTCGAAGTAAAGGACCTTGGCCCCGGAGTGCTCGAGGATGTAGACCAGCTCAGGTCCGGCGAGCCGCGAGTTGAGGGCGACGAGGACGCCACCGGCGAGCGGCACCGCATAGTGCGCGATCAGCATCTCCGGGATGTTCGGGGCCAGGTAGGCGACGCGATCACCGGGCTCGATCTTGGTGGCGAGGACGCGTGCGAGGCGCTGCACGTGGTCGGCGAACTCGGCGTAACTGTGCCGGCGCTGCCCGTAGAGGATTGCGGCGCGGTCGGGGAACACCGCCGCCGAACGCTCCAGGAAGCGCAGCGGGCTCAGCTCGGAGCGGTTGGCGCCGCCCCAATCCGTGGTCGACAGGGCCGTGCCCGTGGGGGACGGGGCTTCGCCAGTCCCGGACACATCGGGCGTGGAGACCGACATAATTCCTCCGTTTTCTCGCGACCGTGTGAGAAGGACCTGGGGATTGTGACGGTCCATACGTGCGACGGCGATCTAGGGTACTGATCACATCGAAATGCCTGCACCCTCCAAAGTGGGGGTTCGACGCCGACACCGTGACCGGATTGGTGCACTCCCCGCGCCGGTAGCAGGCGCCACAAAATGTGGGCCGAAGGCGTGCGCACTACGTACGGTGGATCCATGGCAACTCCCACTGAGAGTCCCACCCCGTCGCGTCCCACCCCGATCGCCAAGGAGCCGACCCTCGACGATCCCGTCAGCCCGACCGAGGTCACCCCTGACGACGACCTGTCCGCCGACGAGCGGGCGTTGCTCGTCGACAATCTCCGGTTCGTCCTCGACGGCCGCTGGCGTGCCACCCGCGAGACGGTCCGCGAGAACTCCAACCGCGCGGATCTGCTCCCCGATCCGTCCCGCACGCTGGACGAGGCGCGCGCCCACACCCTCGAGGTCATGCGCGAGCTGGCGTCCCAGGGGTTCGCCGCCGCGGGTTTCGCCGCCGATCACGGCGGCACCGGCGACATCGGTGCGTCGATCACCGCCATCGAGATGCTCGGCTACGCCGATCTGTCTCTGATGGTCAAGGCCGGCGTGCAGTGGGGCCTGTTCGGCGGTGCGGTCGAGAACCTCGGCACCAAGCGCCACCACGACAAGTACGTGCCCGGCATCATCGACCTCGACGTCCTGGGTTGTTTCGCGATGACCGAGACCGGTCACGGCTCGAATGTCCAGGCCATCGAGACCACCGCCACCTATGACCGCGACGCCCGTGAATTCGTGATCCACTCGCCCACCCCGTCGTCGCGCAAGGACTACATCGGAGGTGCGGCCGAGCACGCCCGGTTCGCGGCGGTCTTCGCCCAGCTCATCACCGGCGGCCCCGACGAGGAGCCGGAGGGACGCGGGGTGCACTGCTTCGTCGTGCCGATCCGCGACGAGGACGGCAACGATCTGCCCGGCGTCACCACCAGCGACTGCGGTTACAAGGGCGGTCTCGCCGGCGTCGACAACGGCCGCATCATGTTCGACAACGTGCGCATCCCGGCGGAGAACCTCCTCAACCGGTACGCCGACGTCGCCGAAGACGGCAGCTACAGCTCACCGATCGAGAACATCAACCGCCGATTCTTCACGATGCTCGGCACACTGATCCGCGGCCGGGTGAGCGTGGCCGCGACCGCGGGCGCCGCAGGCCGTAAGGCACTGACCCTCGCCACCCGCTACGGCCTGATCCGCAAGCAGTTCGAGGCGCCCGAGGCCACCGACGAGATCACCGTGATGGACTACCTCGGCCACCAGCGGAAGCTGTTGCCGCTCATCGCCAAGTCGTACGCCATCGCGTTCGCGCAGAACGAGATCGTGGCCGAACTCCACGACGTCCAGTCGGTGGCACCCGACGACTCCGACGCCGGACGCCAGCGCCAGCTGGAGGGACAGGCCGCCGGTCTCAAGGCCTATGCCACCTGGCACGCCTCGCATTCGATCAATGTCAGCCGCGAGGCCTGCGGCGGCGCGGGCTATCTGGACGAGAACCAGCTCTCGATCATCCGTGGCGACATCGACGTGTTCACCACCTTCGAGGGTGACAACACGATCATGATGCAGCTCATCGCCAAGGAACTCCTCTCGTCGTATTCCGATGACGTGCAAGGCCTTTCGGCCGGAGGCTGGGTCCGTTTCATCGCCGGTATGGCGCGTGACGTGGTCGCCGAGAAGACCGCCGTGCGCCAGGTGGTGCAGACACTGCTCGACAGCTCCGACGAGGACACCGAGAAGTCGGCGCTCACCGACCGGAGCACGCAGATCCGACTGTTCCGCAATCGTGAGGACCACCTGGTCCGTACGTGCGCGCAGCGGCTGCGGCGTGCCCTCGACGACGACAACGACGCCTTCGACGTCTTCAACAACGCGCAGGACCACCTGCTGAAGGTCGGGCACGCCCACATCGAACGTGTGGTGCTCGAGGCCTTCGTCGAGGCCATCGAGAACTGCGATTCCCGTTCCGCCGCAGAACTGTTGGGCAAGGTCTGCGACCTGTTCGTCTACTCCGCGCTCGAAGCCGACCTGTCCTGGTTCATGATGCACCGCCACATCTCGGTGGAGCGGGCCAAGGCGGTCCGGCGCGGCGTCAACGAGCTGTGTCAGGAACTGCGCCCGCACGCGCGGTCGCTCGTGGACGCCTTCGGCGTTCCCGAGGAACTGCTCCGCGCACCGATGCTCGTGAACGGCTGACGCTCCAGCCGAACTCGATCCGACCGCGCCCGGCCTGAATCACTCAGGCCGGGCGCAGTTTTTCTGCGTCCGGGTTTGAAATGTCGCAACCCGGGCACACTGCCCCCGACGCCGCAGTGAAACCACCCGCCGCGACGCGTCCAGGGATCTCACCCGTGCCGAGATGACGGCCGGGCCGCGAATGTCTCTGGGCTGCAAGCACGCTCGTCGACACCCGGGCGCGCCCACACCACGCGGCCGGTCTGCGATCAATGCTGTCCGCAGGCCGGCGTCGCGCACTTCGCGCCTGGTCGCCGAGCACCGCCAACCACAGGTCAGGGGAATCATGTTCCGCCATACCGATTACATGCAGTTCGACGTCAAACCCGAGAAGCCCGACCCCGTCTACGCGCGCAAGCTGCAGGAGCTGCTCGGCGGCGCCTTCGGCGAGATGACCGTGACGATGCAGTACCTCATGCAGGGCTGGAACTGCCGCATGAAGGGCAAGTACAAGGACCTGATCATGGATATCGCCACCGAGGAGATCGGTCACGTGGAGATGATCGCCACGATGGTCGCACGTCTTCTCGAGGGTGCGCCGGTCACCGACTCAACCGCCAACGCCCTCGGCGATCCCGTGGTCGCTGCGGTCCTCGGCGGCTCCGATCCCACCCAGGCCGTCTTCTCCGGCGGCGGCCCGCGCCTCGCCGACAGCAACGGTGTGCCGTGGAACGCCGGCTACATCGTCCACAGCGGCAACCTCCTGGCCGACTTCCACGCCAACGTCACCGCCGAAGCCCAGGGACGCGTGCAGACCGCCCGCCTGTGGCACATGACCGATGACCCGGGTGTGAAGGACATGTTGCGGTTCAACCTGGCCCGCGACACCTATCACCAGAACCTGTGGCTGAAGGCCATCGAGGAGCTCAAGGCAGACGGCCTCGAGGGCACCATCGCGCCCGACGATCTGTTCGACGAGGAGTACAGCGAGCACGCCAGCACGCTGTGGCATCTGTCGGACGGGGCGGATTCGGACAAGGGCGGTTGGGCCAGCGGCCCCACCCCGGACGGGAAGCACGAGTTCAAGTTCCTCGCCGACCCGCAACCGCTCGGCGACCGCCAATCCGGTCCGCCGCCGGATCCGAAGCTCTACGCGACCTACGATGGCGCCATGGGAGACCCCCAGAAGCCGCAGTTCGGCACCGAGAAGGGTGTCATCGGCAAGATCAAGGACGCTGTCGATCCTGATCCGACCGGCTAGGAGCCCGTCGTCGGTGCGGCAGGCCGCGGGCTCCCCAGGGGTTCGCGGCCCTGCCGTGTCGCCGGCGGTGCCGCTACATCTACGGAGGTGCCATGCCTGACCTGCCCGACCTCATCACCACGCCGTTCCGGTGGCTCGGCGCCCTCCGGCACGCCCGCGTGTTCCACCCGGACGGCCTGCTCTGCGGCGGCACCGCGTCGGTCTCCGGCGACCATCCGCTGCCCTTCCGGTCCGGACCGGTGACCGTCCGCCTGTCGAAGGGGATCGGCACCCCGGGCGGCCTGCCCGACATCGTCGGTGTGGCCGTCCGCTTCCCTGCCGTGGCCCCGACGAACGCCCCCGCCGACGCCCCCACCCCGGATGTCACCGGCGACGCCGCGTCCGGGGCCTGGGACCTGCTGATGGCCGGGCCCGCACCGCTGTCGGGTCGTCTCCCGGTGCCGCTCCCGGCCACCCACTGGGCCCCGACCGCCGTCTCGAGCCTGACGCCCTACCGCTACGACGGCGAGCTCTACTGGATTCGCGCCCGCATCATCGAGCCGACCGGGCCGTCGGGTCTGAACGTCGAGGATCTCGCCGCCTGCCTGCGTACCAAACGGCCGGTCGTGATCATCCTCGAAGCCGGGTTCGGACGGTTCGTGCCGCTGGCCCGCATCGAACTCGACCACGTACTGACCGGGCTCGACATCGACTTCGATCCGATCCTGCATCGTCCCGACGGGGTCGAGTTCGCGCCGTCCTGGCTGGCCGACCTGCGCCGACGCGCCTACCGCGACAGCCGCAAGGGCCGTCACTCGGTGGTGTCCTGACCTTCCTCGGACTCTTCCGCATCGGTCTTGCGGGTTTCGTCCTTGCTGAGGGAGGGCTTCTTCGCCGACGGCGGTAGTCCCATACGAACAGCGGCGTGTGCCTGCGTGAGTTCGCTGCGGAACACCTCGACGTCGCGGGCCCAGGCCTGGGCGAGGTCGCCGGAGGTGAGCCGCACCCCCACGCCTTTACGACGGCGCGGCACCCCGTGGAGTTCCCCGAGCGCGCGGGCGCTCTCCCAGTCCTCGGGCGTCGGGGAATTGTTGGGCGGGTAGATCTTCTCGATGTCGGCGAGCGGCGTCGTCACCGCTCCCTGCCGCAGCGTCGTCTCGGTGAGTTCGACGGACACGTGCCGCCTTGCCGCGGAAACCTGCACGAGCGAGAAGCCGAACAGGATCACCAGGAAGATGATCAGGACCGGCCAGTGCACCTGTCCAGGGCCGGCGATCTCCATGATCATCACGGCGAGGACGAGTACGGGCCCGATGAGGACCACCCACCTGCTGCCGCCGGGTTCGTAGAAGAGGACCTCACCCGGGTCCACTTCCCGTTCGGGTTCGACCTCTTCGGGTTCGACCGGCTCGACCCCGTCCTCCGGGTCGGCTGGGTCGGGGGTTTCGTCGGTCACGGCTTCTTCTTGCGCGGCGTGCGCTGCTTCTTGGGTTCGGGCGCCTTGCCGGTGTACCAGGTCTCCGAGTCCGGCCGGTAGGCCAGCAGCGAGCCGAACAGGCCGATGATGGCCGCCAGCAACGCCAGGGCGAACACCGGCGACCCGAGACCGACGCTGAGGAACAGCAGCATCGCCACGACGACGAGCGTCAGCGCCGACAGCGACGACCGCCAGCGCGCGTCACCGGTGAAGGCCTTGCTGCCGAGCAGGATGTAGGCGATGCCGACGATCAGGACGAGGATGCCGAGCATCGCCGAGGACATCGACCCGGAGTCGTCGATCGCGGACAGGATCACCACGAGGAGACCGAGGACGGCCAGGAGCGCTCCCGACACCACCCAGCACCGGTAGGCCCAGACGACGAGCTTCGGACGCTGTGCCGGGTCGGGACTTGTCACTGCCTCTTCGGTCCTTCGCTGTCGGGATCTGGGTTCTCGTGCTTGCGGAGATCGGGTGTTCCTCCGCGAGCCGCGTCGCCGGGTGAATTGTCACCATACGGTGTGCCCGCGGACTGCGTCCCCGGCTGTGACGGAGAGCCGTACGGGTTCGGTGTCGGCTCGTGGTGTGTCGGATACGGATTGTGGCCGTACGGATTCTGGCCATAGGGATTCTGGCCGTACGGGTACGGGGCGGCGGCGGGCGGCACGGGCCGTGGCTTGCGCTCCTCCGCCATGCGCCGGCAGTACTTCTCGGAATCGCCCCGCATCAACAGCACCGTCGCGCCCAGTGCGGCGACACCGCTGATGACCAGCGGCACCATCGCCCACGCCGGCTCGGTGTCGCCGAACAGCGCGAAGACCAGGCTGACGACGATGTAGACGCCCATCGCACCCAACACGATGCGGGCCCAGTTGTAGCCCTTGCGGGTCAACCAGACGACCAGGGCCGTGATCGCGGTCAGGAACACCGACATCGCGACGACGACACCGATGACGAAACCGGACGAGGTCATGAACTGCAGCTGATCCTCGGAGACACCCTGCTGCGGGTTGGCGCGGACCTGCTCACGCACCATGTCGACGAACGTGCCGGTCTGGGCGAACAGCGCGACGATCTGTCCGACGACGACCACCACCCACAGCTCGACGGCGATGGAGATCGAATCCGGGATCGCCGGGCGTTGCTGCGCGTCGGGCTCGGACGAGGCGCGCATCGGGTCGAACGGAGCGGACATGGCACCAGCCTAATCGGACGCGACCCCGGCCCGTGCATGCGTCCCGGAGGTCCCCGGGGACGGCTCAGGAGAGCCGGTTCGCGACCTCGGTGGCCCAGTAGGTCAGGATGACCGACGCGCCGGCACGGCGGATCGAGGTCAGCGATTCCAGGATCGCGGCATCGCGGTCGATCCAGCCCCGCTCGGCGGCGGCCGTGATCATCGCGTACTCGCCGCTGATCTGATAGGCAGCGACGGGGACGTCGCTCATCTCGGCGACATCGCGCACGACGTCGAGGTAGCTCATCGCGGGCTTGACCATCACCATGTCGGCGCCCTCTTCGAGGTCGAGGCGCACCTCCCGCAGCGACTCGATCCGGTTGGCCGCGTCCTGCTGATAGGTCCGCCGGTCCCCCTGCAACGACGAGCCGACCGCCTCACGGAACGGACCGTAGAAGGCCGACGCGTACTTGGCCGAGTAGGCCAGGATTCCGGTGTCGGTGAAGCCCTCGGCGTCGAGTGCCTCGCGGATGGCGGCAACCTGGCCGTCCATCATCCCGCTCGGCCCCAGCAGCTGGGCGCCGGCGCGGGCCTGCGCCAGCGACATCGACACATAGCGGTCGAGAGTCACGTCGTTGTCGACCCGTCCACGACCGTCGAGGACACCGCAGTGCCCGTGATCGGTGAACTCGTCGAGACATGTGTCGGCCATGAGGACCGTCGAGTCACCGAGATCGTCGGTCAGCGCGCGCAGGGCACGGTTGAGGATTCCGTCGTCCGCATCGGCACCCGAGCCGGTGGCGTCCTTGTCCTCCGCACGCGGCACGCCGAACAGCATCAACCCGCCGACGCCGGCCTCGACCGCTTCTGTCGCGGCCTCCCGCAGCGAGGCAAGAGTGTGCTGGACGACGCCGGGCATCGATGAAATCGGCTTCGGCTCTTCGATGCCGTCGGCGACGAACATCGGCAACACGAGTTGCCGTGGTGCGAGGGTGGTCTCGGCGACCAGCCGACGCATCGCCGGCGTGGTACGCAGCCGGCGGGGACGGATCATCGGTGCCATCGGTGCATCCCGCTCACGAACGCGATCGACGGGACTTCTTGCGCGGCGGGGGCAGTGCGCCCTCCGCGCGGAGCCGGGCGGCGTGCTCGGCGAGCGCGTCGACCAGTTCGAGGACCGAGGCGTTCTCCGGCTGCACGTCGACGCGCAGCCCGAATTCCGTCGCGGTCTCGGCGGTCTTGGGGCCGATGCACGCAACGATGGTGCGCGCGTGCGGTTTTCCGGCGATACCGACGAGGTTGCGAACCGTCGAGCTCGAGGTGAAGCAGACCGCGTCGAAGCCGCCGGTCTTGATCATCTCGCGGGTCTCGGCGGGCGGCGGTGCGGCACGCACGGTCCGGTACGCGGTCACGTCGTCGATCTCCCAGCCGCGGTCGCGCAGACCCTCGGACAGGGTTTCGGTGGCGATGTCGGCGCGCGGCAACAGGACTCGGTTCACCGGGTCGAAGACATCGTCATAGGGCGGGAAGTCTTCGAGGAGTCCGAGCGAGCTCTGCTCACCCGACGGCACGAGTTCGGGGTTGATGCCGAAGGAGCGGACCTTCTCCGCGGTGGCCTCGCCGACACAGGCGATCTTCACGCCGGAGAAGGCGCGGGCGTCGAGGCCGAACTCGGCGAACTTCTCCCACACCGCGCGGACCGCGTTGGTGGAGGTGAACACGACCCACTGGTAGCGGCCGTCGACGAGTCCCTTGACCGCGCGCTCCATCTGCGCGGGACTCCGCGGCGGCTCGACGGCGATCGTGGGCACTTCCTTGGGGATCGCACCGTGGCTGACGAGGCGGTCGCTCATGTCGCCGGCCTGGTCCTTGGTACGCGGGACCAGCACGGTCCAGCCGTAGAGCGAACGCGACTCCCACCAGGAGAGCTTGCCGCGCGAGCCGACGACCTTGCCGACGGTGACGACCAGCGGGCCGGTCAGCGCGTTGCCCTGCTCGTTGAGCGTGGCGAGGGTGGCCTCGATGGTGCGCTGGGCGCAGGTGGTGCCGTTGATGGTGATGGCCGCAGGGGTCTGCGGTGCCATCCCGTGCTCGGTCAGCGCGCTCGCGGTCTCGGCCAGGTGGCCGGACGTGGCGTGCAGGACCAGCGGGCCCGGGGCGGCGGCCAGCGCGGCCCAGTCGACCTCGCCTCGCACGTCGGCCTCGGTGTGGGTCGAACCCAGCGGCATGCCGGCGTAGCTCGGGACGACCGAGGCGGCGGGCAGACCCGGCAGCACCTCGAAGGTCACCGAGTGGCGGGCCACGGCGTTGACCTCGGCGAGCACCGAATCGGTGGTCAGCGGGTCGCCGGCGACGACGCGGACCACGTCGTCTCCGTTTCGGGCGGCGGCCACGAGGGTCTTGGCGACCTCGGTCGGGTCGCCGAGTGCCGGTCGCACCACCGACTCCTCGTCGGCCTTGTCGGCCTCCGGGGCAGGTGCGGCGGTTGCATCGGCGGCGTCGGTGCCCGTTGCGTCGGCGCCGGCCTTCTCGTCCGCCTTGTCGGCCTTCTTGGTCGACCGGCGGGTGTCCGGTGCGGGTTCTTCGCGGTGTGCGCTGCCGATCAGCGACACCACGGCGGCCGGCACATCGGGATCGATGTAGGCCGTGGTCGCATTGATGATCACGGTGCGCGCCCGCACGGTGAGCAGATCGGGATCACCTGGACCCGACCCCACGAACAGGATCCGTCCGGGATTTGCCTTCTTCGTACGGCTCATGGGTTCGCACTCTCCTGCCCCCGCGTGGAGGGCTGCAGTTCGTTCTCTGCTAGGGAGAGTTGACGAGTTCGCCCGCTCCCAGCTCCAGCAGTTCGGCGGCGAGATCATTACCCAGCTGAACGGCCCGATCGACCGGACCCACCACCGAAGCGCGGATCACATCGGATCCGTCCTCGGCCGCCACCGCCGCGCGAAGCGACAGTTCGGCGAAGATGCGCCCGTCCTCGTCGATCGACTCCACCACCTCGGCGATCGCTCCGACCGGCGCGGTGCACCCGGCCTCCAGGGCCGCGAGCACCGACCGTTCGGCCTCGATGGCCGCCCGGGTGGACTTGTCGTCCAACTCGGCGAGTATTCTCACCAGTTCGGCATCGTCTGAGCGGCACTCCACAGCGAGAGCACCCTGCGCCGGAGCCGGCAGCATGACGACCGGATCGAGCGCTTCGGAGACCACTTCGGTCCGTCCGATCCGCACGAGGCCGGCGCGGGCGACCACGACTGCGTCGAGTTCGCCGCTGGCGACTTTGCCCAACCGAGAATCTAGGTTGCCTCGTAGGGGGCGGATTTCCAAACCGAGACCCAATGCCTTAAGCTGTGCCGCCCTGCGCGGCGCCGAGGTTCCGACGACCGATCCCGGGGGCAGTTCCCCGAGAACCAGTCCGTCCCGGCTGACCAGCGCATCTCGCGGGTCCACCCGGGTCGGGACGGCCGCGATCGTGAGGTCGTCCTCGGGGGCCGTCGGAAGGTCCTTGTAGGAGTGCACCGCGACGTCGACCTCGTCGTTGCGGAGAGCGACGCGGATGGCGGTGGTGAAGACGCCGACGCCGATCTCGGCGACCGGGGCGGCCGAGGCGTCACCGGCGGTCTTGATGATGACCAGCTCGGCCGGATGCCCGGCGGCGGTGAGCGCATCGGCGATGGTCTGCGACTGCGTCGTGGCCAGCAGCGAACCCCGCGTACCGATCCGGATCGGCGCGGTCCGGGTTTCGCTCATCGGTCGCCCTGCTCGCCGGCCACGTCGGTGGTCCCGATTCGATCGGGCGCCGAAACCGACTCTGCCGCACCTGGTTTGAGTTCGAACAATTCGCGCAGGGCCTCCGCGTAGTGGTCGCCGTTGGGTGTCGAGGCGAGCTGCTTCACCCGCACGGTCGGCGCGTGCAGCAGCTTGTCGACGACGCGTCGGACGGTCTTCGCGACCTCGTCGCGCTGGTTGTTCTCGAGGTCCGGGAGCCGGGTCTCGAGGCGCAGGATCTCGGCCTCCACGACGTCGGCGGCACGCTGACGGAGGGCGGCGACGGTCGGGGTGACCTCGGCCTGGCGCTGGTGGGTCAGGTAGTCGGCGAGCTCGGCCGCGACGATGGACCGGGCGGCGAGGGTGTCGTTCTCGGCGGCCTGGGTCTCGGAGTCGCCGCGCAGGCCCTCGATGTCGACGACGTGGACGCCGGGCAGGCGGGCCGCGGCCGGGTCGACGTTGCGCGGGAGCCCGAGGTCGCAGATCACCATCGGGGTGGTGTCGCCGTTACGGTTCCGCTCGGCGAGGGCCGAATGCACCGCACCGACGCTGATCACGGAGCCGACCGAGCCGGTACAGCTGACCACGACGTCGGCGGCGGCCATCGCGGCCGGCAGCTCGTCGAGGCCCACACCGTGCACGGTGATGCCGTGGTTGGCGGCGATGTTGTCGGCGAGGTGGCGGGCGTTCTCGACCGTGCGGTTGACCACCGACATCTCGGTGACGCCCTCACGCGCCAGCTGGGCGGTCGCGAGGCCGCCCATGGCGCCGGCGCCGACCACCACCGCGGTGCGCAGGCGATGCGCTTTGGTCGCGGGGTCGGTGAGCAGCGACTTCGCGCGATGCAGGGCCACCGACACGACCGACGCACCGGCGCGGTCGATGCCGGTCTCGGTGTGCACCCGCTTGCCCACGCGCAGAGCCTGCTGGGCGAGCTCGTGCAGGACGCGGCCGGCGGAGTCGTTGGCGTCGGCACTCAGGTAGGCGTTCCGGATCTGACCGAGGATCTGCTGCTCGCCGACGACGAGCGAGTCGAGACCGGCGGCCACGGTGAAGAGGTGTTCGACGGCGGCCTCGGAGTAGCGCACGTAGGCGTGCCGGGTCATCTCGTTGACGGTCATGCCCGAGTGGTCGCCGAGGACCTCGCCGACCGCCTCGAGGGCCGGGTGGAAGGCGTCGACGACCGCGTAGATCTCGACGCGGTTGCACGTCGAGACGACCATGGCCTCGGAGATCGCCCGCGACGACAGCAACTCGTCGACCAGCTTCGGACGGTCGTGGTCGGAGACCGTCAACCGCTCGAGCACCTCGACGGGCGCACTGCGGTGCGACACCCCGAACAACAGAACACTCACGCTGTCACCGTTTCTTCACCCATTGCATTTCCGCGGCGCCCGTCGGCCGCCTTCACCCCGCGAGGCGCACCGACGTCGCTGCGTGAGGAGATCTTGAGGTCGTTCCGTGGGACCTGTGAACTGCCACGAGAGGCCTGGAACGCCAACACCTGTAGTTCCAAGGCTAGATCAACTTGTCTGACGACGACATCCGCCTCCGTCGTCAGCGCCACCGGGGTGACGTTGAGCACCTGTCGCACGCCTGCCTCGACGAAGGCGTCGAAGGCTGCCCGGGCGTCCTCGTCGGCGGTCGCGACGACCCCGATCTCGACCGCGGGCTCGACCTCGGCGCAGACCGCCGCGATCTCGGCCAGCTGGGCGATGCGCGGTCCTCCGACCTCGAGCGATGTGCCCACGAGGGCCGGATCGGCGTCGAACATCGCGGCGACCCGGAAGCCGCGGCCGAAGCCGGTGTGGGCGAGCAGGGCGCGTCCGAGCTGTCCCGCGCCGGCCAGGGCGACCGTGTGGATGCTGTCGGTGTGCAAGGTCATCGAGATGCGCGCGGTGAGACGACCGACGTCATATCCGACGCCGCGGACGCCGTTCGCGGCGACATAGGAGAGGTCCTTGCGGAGGATGGCGGGGTTCACGCCGGCCGCGGTGGCCAGTTCCCCGCTGGAGGCCACCAGGACGCCGCGCTGACTGAACGAGCGCAGGACGTGCAGATAGGTGGCCAGACGGGCCACCGTGGGGGCCGGGATGTCGGTCGCGACCGCGGTGGCGGGGGGCGGCAGCGCGGACGCGGGAGGGTCGGCGTCGCCGGGCTTCTGACGATCGGCGCCCACGCTCACCTCCGCTCCCCTTCGCACAGCACGATCAATCGAGGATATAACCCCCTGTGAAACTCTTCACATGGACCCTCACGATTCGGCGACCCGTGTTAAACGCGACAGGTTCTCCGCAATGGCGGACCTGGGGGTGCCACGCGGCCAGATGGCTCAGCCGCGGCGCGCGAGGTCGGTGCGCAGTCGGGGCTCGTCGACCTCCCAGTAGCTGTGCTCGTCACCGTCGAGCAGCACCACCGGCAGCCGGTCCCCGTACTCCGCACGGATCTCCGGACGGCCGTCGGCGGCGGCCCGGTCGACGTCGACCTCGGTGAACTCGATACCGAGCTCGCCACAGATCCGCGTCAGGTCACGACGGGCGGTCGCGCACATCTGGCATCCCTCACGGGTCAGCAGTTCCACGGTCATGGGGTCCATACTCGCAGCGCTCCGCTCCCTCGATGACGCGACCCCGGCCGGTGACGAGGACCACGACCGTGGCGCGCCGGAACCGCCCGGCGGCGACGCTGATCGGCGTGTGCGGCCGCTAGGCTGGACCGCGCAGGCAGTGCTGGCGCCAGACGCGACGTGGGAGGTGGGCAGTGGGCAACACCCCGGGCCCGGGAGACGAACGACCCGACGATCCCTCCGACACCCCTGTGCCCGGCGCAGCCGGGTCCGAAACCACTGTGCCCGGCGCACCCGGCCCCGAAACCCCCGCGCCGAGCGTTGTACCGGCCGACTCCGGCGCCACCCCGCTCGACACCGGCGAGGACTGGGAGTCGCAGGCGGCGCGCATCGAGTTCGACGACGACTTCGACGAGGACACCGAACTCCACGACATCGCCGAGGACGACGAGTCCCACCGGGTCACCACGTGGATCTCCCAGCGGGCCAGCGCCGCGACCGGCCGCTTCCGCCAGACCGCCCACGAACTCCGCCAGACCCTCGCCGGCGAGGCGAGCGCGAAGGCCGCGGTCGACTCCCTCCGGCTGCGCGAACCGTCCGACATCGAGCCCGGCGAACCCCCGCGCGACCTGACCGCGGCCGCCTTCTTCGACGTCGACAACACCCTCGTCCAAGGCGCGTCGATCGTGCACTTCGCGCGGGGCCTCGCCGCCCACAAGTACTTCACCTATGGCGACATCATGGATTTCGCCTGGACCCAGGCGAAGTTCCGGATCACCGGTAAGGAGAACGCCCGGGACGTCGCCGAGGGCCGGGAAAAGGCACTCTCGTTCATCGCCGGGCGCCAGACCTCGGAACTCGTCGAACTCGGCGAGGAGATCTTCGACGACTACATCGCGGACAAGATCTGGCCGGGCACGCGCGCTCTCGCGCAGCGCCACCTCGACGCCGGTCAGCAGGTGTGGCTGGTGACCGCGACGCCGGTCGAACTCGCGCAGACCATCGCCGACCGGCTCGGGCTCACGGGTGCGCTGGGCACTGTCGCCGAAAGCGTCGACGGCGTGTTCACCGGGCGCCTCGTCGGCGACATCCTGCACGGGCCCGGCAAGGCCCACGCGGTGCGCGCACTCGCCATCCGCGAAGGCCTGAACCTCAAACGCTGCACCGCGTACTCGGATTCGCACAACGACGTGCCGATGCTGTCACTCGTGGGCAAGGCCGTCGCCATCAACCCCGACACCGACCTGCGCGACGTCGCCAAGGTCCGCGGATGGGAGATGTACGACTTCCGGACAGCACGCAAGGCGGCGAAGTACGGTGCCGGGACCGCCATCGTGCTGGGCGCCGCCGGTGGTGGTGCCGCGGCCGCCGCACGGCTGCTACGCCACCGCTGACGGGCGCCTCGTCGCGACGTCGGTGACCGGCATCGACGCCGATTCGATCGTCCGCGCCGCCCTCGTGCTCTGAGACACGCTCAGAGCGAGGCGATCTCGCTCATCGGATCGATCAGCACCTTCGCGTGGTGGGCGGCGGTCCCGAGCGCGTCGAACGCCGGTGCCACCCCCTCGAGTCCGACCGTCGCGGTGATCATCGGCCCGACGTCGACCTTGCCCGCGGCGATCATCTTCAGGGTCTCGTGGAACTCGGCCGGGTCGTAGACGAACACGAACCGCAGTTCGATCTCCTTGTTGAGCGCCATCGCCGGGCGGAACGTGTCCGGTTCCATGCACACACCCACCACGACGACACGTGAGCGGAACGGCGCATTCGACACGATGTGCTCGATCATTCCGGGTGTGCCCACGCATTCGAAGATCACCGGGCCCTTCGGCGTCGCCCCCAGCCGATCGGCGACCCGGAAGAGGGAGTCCCACGGCGCCAACGGGATTCGACGCAGCGTGCGCATCGCGTCGAAGGCGGTCCCGAGCAGGTCCTGCGCGGCGGTGACGTATTTGCCCTCCCGCGCACATCGGTCGAACGGCGACTCCACGGCCGGGTCGACGACGATGTCGGCACCGACGCGGCCGGCCAGCGAGCGTCGTCCCGCGGACAGGTCGCTCGCGATCACGGTGCGTACGCCCGACGCCTTGAGCATGGCGATGACGGCAAGGCCGATGGGGCCGCACCCGATCACCACCGCGACGTCGCGCCTGCCGACCTCCCCGCGACGGACCGCGTGGTGGGCGACGGCGAGCGGTTCGGTGAGGGCGGCGTGATCGATCGACAGCCCGTCGGGGATCTCGAAGGTCATGTCCTCGGAGACCAGCACGAACTGGGCGTAGGCCCCCGGCGCCGACGCCGTCAGGCCGGTCAGGTGTGCCTCCTCGCCGTGACGGATCATCGGCACCGCCACGACCGGCGTTCCCGGCGCCCACCGCTTGCGGCATCCGGGCCCGTAGGACACCACCTCGCCGGCGAACTCGTGCCCCATGACGACCGACTGGTCGGAGCGCATGAACGCGTCATAACCGACCTCCGCCGACACATCGGCGGTCGCGTCGCAGTGCACGCGGGCGTGCAGGTCGGACCCGCAGATCCCGGCCCGCAGGACACGGATGAGAACCTGCCCCTTGTCCGGTACGGGAGTGGGAACGTCTTGGACGGTCAGCTCACCGGCTCGACACACGACTGCACGCATGCCTCATCAGTATCAGTCGGCGAGCGTCGGTGTCAGCCGAAGTAGACACTCCCGCGGCGACTCAGCATCCGGAAGAGGGTCTGCTGAATCTCTTCGCGGACATGGTCGGTGAGGTCGAAGACAACCATCGGATCGTCGGCCGACGACTCGTCGTAGGAACCGGTCTCGATCGGGCGACCGAAGTGGATGTGCCACTTCGACGGCAACGGCACCATGCCCAGCGGTCCGAGCCACGGGAACAACGGCGTGATCGGGAAGTACGGCAGGCCGAGCACCTTGGCGAGTGGCTTGAGATCGGCGAGCATCGGGTAGATCTCCTCCGAGCCCACGATCGACACCGGGATGATCGGCGCCGCGTTGCGCAGCGCGGTCGTCACGAAGCCGCCCCGGCCGAATCGCTGTAGCTTGTAGCGGTCCTTGTAGAGCTTGCCGATGCCCTTGAACCCCTCCGGCCACACGGCGGTGAGCTCACCGTTGCGCAGCAGTCGGTCGGCGTCGCTGTTGCAGGCGAGCGTCGCGCCGATACGCCGCGCGACCTCGCTGATGCCCGGCGAGTCGAAGGCCATGTCGGCGGCGAGGACACGCAGGTACCGGTGGTCGGGGTGGTTGTCGCGGACGGCGAGCGAGGTGATGATCGCGTCGACCGGGATGGTTCCTGCATGGTTGGCGACAAGCAGCGCACCACCCTCGAGGGGCAGGTTCTCGATACCGGTGACCTCGACACGGAACCACTTCTCGTAGACCTGTCGGAGCGCCGGAAACCACACCGATTCGGTGAAATGGGGATCGAATCCGAACTCGTCGACCTCGTACTCGCCCGCCATCCGTTCGCGAATGAAGCCCGCGGTGGAGGTCAGGGTGTCGGCGACGGCGTTCCGGATCCCACCGAGACTGAACAGCGGGCTCGACTTCGACGGGTCGCGGTGCTCGATACCGAGCGCCTCGTCCGACAGCGCGATCTCGTCGCTGATCGGGGTGATCCGCGCAGGCGGGACGGCCGAATCCATCGGTGTTGGGGTGACCGAGCATCGAATCCTCGTGCATCGCACCGGCATTCGGTCGGTGTCCCGGACCCTGCTGGCTGGGATGTCGACGACGCCCCGAATCACGTGCGCCGCGGCGATCCGCGGAGGCGTCCGGACCGGACGGCGACGCGTAGAGCTGTATGACCTTGGCGGTACGCGCATCTGTAGCTCCGCTACCTGGCAAGGCGCTCACCCCTTGTTCCTGTCCCATGGATCGTGCGTGTGCCGGTGAACCCCCCGCTCGACGTTTGAACAAGGGGCGCCTGAACTGCTGGCAGTCGTTCCGTCACAGGCCATTCCCCCGGCTCCACAGACGCGACTCTGCGCCGTCGATGACTTGAAACGGGAACCCGGCAACCACCGCGATCTCCCCGTGTGATCATCAGCAAGTTCCCGAAGTCCTCACCCGTCGCCCGCGACGGAGTGGCTTCCCCCGCGCGTTGTGGGTCTGGCGTCCAAGTCTAGAGGTTGCACCGACGTTGCGCACCTCGACTGCAACTCCTCGCACCAATCTCATCTCACAATTCACTGGAGTTGATGTGCGGCAGAGACGACACGCTGCTCCAGGGCCCGCCAGACGTCGGTCCCGATCACCGGTGTCACGCCGCTGCGTTCCACGAAGTCGTCAAGGGTTTCCATGGTCGTGTACCTCGGCACGAAGCCCAGCTCGGTGCGCATCCTGGTGGTGTCGAGCACGCGGCCGTAGGTGAGGAACTCCGTCTGCGAGGAACGGAGCTTCGCCGAACGCAGGTCCTGGAAGACCCCGGCGATCGGCGCGAGGAGACCGCTCGGCACGGGTAGCTCGACGTGACCGACCCGCCGGATGGCCTGCGACAACGTCACCACCCCCTCGCCGGAGAGGTTGAACGTGCCGGGCTTGCCGGCGAGGGTCACGTACTCCATCGCCGCGAGCGCGTCCTCCTCGTGCAGAAACTGCAGACGCGGCTGATAACCGATGACCGTCGGGACCACCGGCGCCGACAGGTACGAACCCATGCGCGTGGTGATGCGCGGCCCGAGCATGGCCTGTGGGCGCACGATCGTGATGTCGATGTCCTGGCGGCGGCGTCCGAGACCGCGTACGTAACCCTCCACATCGAGGAGGTCGCGGCCATAGCCCCGCTTGGGCTCGCGGCGCGCGCGGGTCTCCTCCGAGAAATGCGACGGGTCGCGCGCGCTGGACCCGTAGACCATCGCAGTCGAACGCAGTACGAGCCGCTTCACCGACGGTGTCCGCTGGCAGGCCGCGCAGACCTGCATCGCGCCGACGACGTTGAACTCCTTGATCGCCGCCGAGTGCGGGGCGGTGTCGGCGATCGACGTCGCGGCGTGCACCACCGTGTCGACCTCGTACGACGCCAGCGCCTTCGCGATGGTGGGCCGCCGGATGTCCAGTCGCAGGAACTCCGCACGCCCCATCCGCCGCAGCAGGTCCTTGCGCGGCACCCGTGAGTCCACCGCCAGCACACGTTCGATCTGCGGATTGGCCGCGAGCCGTGCGACGAGGTACCCGCCGAGGAAAGTCGACGCCCCCGTCACCAGGACGACCCGAGGCACTGCGGAGGATTCGGCCATGGCGTCGAGGCTAACGCCATCGACCCGCTTCAGCCCGTCGAGGGGCCGAGATCGAGGCGATCGGTGACGAACGACCCCGGAACAAGTTCTTTCGTGTGACAAAGGACCTCAGGGGCCCGGACAATCCCGACACAGCAGCCCTGTAACAGCAAAAGGACCCGCCCGGGCGGGTCCTGGTGCCATGAGAGTGCTTATTTGCCGAGTTTGCGGCGCTGCACCCGGGTTCGACGCAGCAGCTTGCGGTGCTTCTTCTTCGACATGCGCTTGCGGCGCTTCTTGATCACTGAACCCATGGGGGCGCTTCCTCACGATTGACACTGATGTACTTGACCGACCCTGGCCTGCACTCGATCGGCTTCGTCAGTGGTCGTCGACTGGCGTCGACTACCCGGCCTCGAGGAGCTCACCGGTACATCCAGGTACGCGACCACTGAGCCTACCGGGCGGTGTGTCCGATCAGGAAATCGCGGTGGCCGAAACGATCACCAGGAGGGTCCGCCGACCCGACGGACACACCCATTGAACACAACACTCCCGGAGCGGCCGGACGGCCACCCTCGGGAGTGCTGGATAGAACTTGCTGATCGGCGCGTCGGCCGAGACCGAACCTAACCGGCGTCGAAGTACGACGTCTCCAGGTAGTCGTGCACCGCTTTCGCGTGCACACGGAACGAGCGTCCGACCCGAACCGCAGGCAGTTCGCCATTGTGGACGAGACGGTAGACCGTCATCTTCGAAACGCGCATCAGCGACGCAACCTCGGCGACGGTGAGGAACTGCGACGCAGAAGTCGCATTGCTCACCGAGGCCGTCCTGTCACCAGGAGTGTCTGCAGCTGCCATTGATCACTCAACCTCCGGTGCACGCGTCGCGGCCGCAGGCTTCCCCTCCTGCGGACATCAGACACGCACGTGCTTAAAGCAGCTTAGCGTGGCAGATGTGAAAAAAGCGACGTAAGGGACCGTGGTTTCTGGGATTTCTGTGACTCGACCCCAACATGCTGGGGTTTAACGGCCCATCGACCACAACTCATGGGGTGTCGGACACCGCGTGTCCCGACGCCAAACCCTCGACTTCCACTCGACGTCCGCCGCGGGCGCTGGCGGCCGCACAGGCACGTGTGGCC
Source organism: Gordonia rubripertincta (assembly GCF_038024875.1). Lineage (NCBI taxonomy): Bacteria > Bacillati > Actinomycetota > Actinomycetes > Mycobacteriales > Gordoniaceae > Gordonia > Gordonia rubripertincta. Next base: position 2,231,602 of record NZ_CP136136.1, on the reverse strand, counting down.
TGGTAGACGGCGTGCCGGAGTCCGTTGGCCTCGAACTCGCGGATCGCCTCCGCGGTGGTACCGCCCGGGGAGGTCACGGCGGCCCGCAGGTCGACCGGCGACATCCCCGAATCGCTGAGCAGGACACCCGCACCGCGGATCGTCTGGATCGCCATCTCCGACGCCTGCGCGCGGGTGAGACCCAGGCCGACGCCGGCGTCGATCATCGCCTCGGCGAGCAGGAAGACGTAGGCGGGACCGGACCCGGACACGGCGGTGACCGCGTCCATCTGCTTCTCGGGCACCACGGCCACCCGGCCGACGGTCTTGAGGATGTTGACGACGGCGCTGAGCTGCTCATCGCCGACGTACCGACCGGCCGACACCGCGGACATCGCCTCGTTGACGAGCATCGGCGTGTTCGGCATGACGCGGATGACCGGCGAACCCGCCTGCAGCGCACTCTCGTAGCGGGCCAGCGGGATGCCGGCGACGAGGGTCACGGTGACGCGCTCGCTCTCCGCGTTGTCCTCGGCCGAGGCCAGTTCCCGCAGCACCGAGTCGACGGCGTCGGGCTTGATGGCGAGGAAGACGTACTGCGCGGATTCGGCGGCCGTCTTCACGTCGGTCACCAGGACCCCGTATTCGTCGGCGATCTCGGACGCGCGGGATTCGAGCTTCTCCGCGACGACGAGATCCTTCGTCGGGGTTCCGGCACCGATCAGGCCGGCCAGGAGCGCCTCCCCGATCTTGCCTCCACCGATGATGGCGATGCGTTCGGTCACGAATGTCTACCTTCCTGCGGGAATGAGTGCCAATTGACGGGACTGGGCGACAACTGTCCCGGTCGAGTCCACCACGAGATGGTCCTCTTCGAACATTCCGGGCCCGACCTCGGTACTCGTCGCGGCGAACCGCAACCAGCCCGGCGCGGGATGCCGGCGCACGTAGGTGGTCAACTGGACGGTCGGCGCCCAGCCGAACATCGCGAGGTTGAAGACCACCGGCGGCGAGATGTCGCACACGAGGACCGCGAAGTACTCGTCGGGCTCGAGGCCCTTCGGACGGATCCAGCCGCGCACGAGCGGCTCACCGGTCTCGCCCCGGACCATCGGGAATGTCTCGGCGTCGAGGACCAGGTCGACCGCCGCGCCGAGGTGGTTGATCTCGGCGATAGGCGAACCGTCCAGCGAGATGCCGGTCGACGGTGGTTCGGCGGGCGTACCGTCGAGCACGTTGGGGCCGGAGTGATGCGGGGTGCCGGAGTCGGGGCGGGCCATCGTCACCGACGAGGACACGACCGTGCGACCCTGCTGCACCGCGTCGACCTGCAGGACCGTGACCGTCCGGCCTCGTTTGCGCACCGAGATCGCGAGATCGACGTCGGCGGCATCGGGTGCGGTCAGGTAGTCGCTGGCGACGGCGACCGGGATCATCGCGGCGGCCGCGTCGGCGACCTTCGGATCATCGGACGGCGTGAGGGCGCTCAGCGCGGTGCGCGCCGCTTTCGCCACGACCATCTGCAGGCTTCCGCCGTGCACCTTGGGTCCGATGGTGAAGGTGTCATCGATGTGCGCGCGCAAGGTGATGGAGTCGGGACCACCGCGGTCCACCTCGGTCAACGCCAATACCTCGGTGATCTTGCTGCTCATCGTCCCGCTTTCGCCGTGCCGACCCCGCGGCCGGCGAAAGACCGCAACGCGACGATCTCCGGGCGTCAGTTGTTGCGCCGGCCGGCGCTCTCGGGGTGCAGCTCCCGTTTGAGATGCTGCCGCGCAAAATCTAGCGAACGGGCCAGGAGTGCACTGCGTTCGGGTTTGGTGCGTGCACTACCGGTGGTCACCTCCAGCACGACGGCGCCGGCGAAGTCGCTCGCCGCGATCCGGCGGCACACCTCGGCGCACGGCTGTCCGCCGTCACCGGGGATGAGATGTTCGTCGGTGGCCGCACCGTGGCCGTCCGCGAGATGCAGATGGTTGAGGCTCGAGCCCATGCGCTCGAGCAGGTCGAGCGCGTCGACCCCGGCCGTCGCGGTGTGCGACAGGTCGAGCGTGTAGTTCGAGTACCCGTCGTCGGTGGGGTCGATCGACTTGCCGAAGGCGGAAGCGGCGAGGCCCGGTCCACCACCGCGCTTCTGGAGGCGTCGCACGGACGGCTCCCGGGACCCGAAGAAGCGGTCGGCCCGCATCGGGAACATGTTCTCCACGGCGATGGCGACCCCGCTGTCCTCCTCGAGTTCGCCGACGAGGTCGTCGAAGGCGGACACGTAGCCACGCTGCCAGCGAAAGGGCGGGTGCACGACGACGGTCGGCGCGCCGAGATCCTCGGCCGCCTGCACCGAGCGCGCGAGCTTCACGACCGGGTCACGTCCCCACACCCGCTGGCTGATCAGCAGGCACGGGGCGTGGATCGACAGCACCGGCACCTGATAGTGCTCCGACAGGTAGGCGACGTGCCGGATGTCCTGGCTGGCCGGGTCGCCCCAGACCATCAGTTCGACGCCGTCGTAGCCGAGGTCGGCGGCGTAGGCGAAGGCCGCCTCGGTGTTCTGCGGGTAGACCGAGGCGGTCGACAGGCCGATGGGTATCTCCGGCCTGGGGAGCGGAGGCGGCTCGGGCGGCGTCACGTGGCCAGGAGCACCAGTGGACCGATGGTCACCAGCAGGCCGACCCCCAACGCGAGCAGCGTCGTGGTCAGGTCCTTGGTGCGCCGCACGACGTGCGACAACGTGACGATCCCGAAGATGACCAGGACCGCGAGCACCAGCGCGAAGTACGGATTCCAGCGCCACAGTTCGGTGAAGCCCCAGAACAGGCCGATGCCGACGACCAGACCTGCGACTGCCTGACCGAAGATCAGGAGCCAGGCGACAGCCGGCGACCTCTCCTCCCTGGTCTCGTCGACCGCGGCCTCGTCGGTCTCGTCGCCGGTGACCGCGGGCCTCGCGGCCTCGTCGTTCTCGGGCGTCGACATACCCGCGACGGCGCCCTCCGACGACCCTTCGGTGTCACCACCGGGGGTCTCGTCGAGGTCGGCGGTCTCCGCGAGACGGGCGGTGTCGGGCTTGGCCGGGTCTTCGGGCTCGGATGAGGTGGTGGACTCGGCCGATTCGCTGGGCTGGTCATCCTCCTCGTCGACGACCGGCGCCGACCACGCCTCGGTGTCGTACCACTGGGCCGACGCCTGCCAGTCCACGGTCTCGGCGGTCTCCGCGGGCCGGGTGTCCTCGCCGCGGGTGTCCACCGCGGCCGACTCCTCGGGAGCGGCGGCGTCCTCCGGGGTCGGGACCGGCGCGATGATCTCGGTCGGGTTCTCGTCGTCATCGCGTGCCCGCGCCGCGGCGGCTCGTGCGCGGCCACCGGCCGGGGCGGCGTCCTTGCCCGACTTCGCTGCGGCGGCCGTGGCGGCGGTTCCCGCGGCAGCGCCCGCCGATTTCCGGCTGAACAGTTTGCGTGCGAGCCCACCCAGCGCCTTGGCGCCCTTCCTGGGTCCGCTCGTCCCGACCGCCGGCTGTGCGCCGGTGTCGGCGTCGCCCTCCACGTCGGCGAAGTTGCGATAGGCGTCGAAGTCCATGACGTCGGAGAACCCGCCATCGGCCCGCTCGCGCGGATCTGAACCGGAGTCGACCTCGGTGAGGTCGTAGGTCACCACGTCGTCGGATTCGACGACGACGAGGCCCTCGTCGGAACCCTCCACGAGCGGGATGATGCCGGTGACCGCGTTCGCCGACTCCTCGTCGACCGGCGCCGAGTCGCGGGGCGGACTCATGCGCCGGGCGACGGAATCCGAGCTGAAGTCACGGGTGGCCGGCGGTGCCTCGCCGTAACCGGGCATACCGCTGGCGTTGCGGCCCGACGTCGAGAACGGTCGGTCCCGACGGGAGCGGTCGGCGACCGGGCGGTCGTCGGCGGCGCGGCGCGCGACGGGGTTGCCCGACCGCGGGAACGGACCGTCAGGGCTCTCGGTCCCCGACCAGCCCGCCGGACCCCAGGCGCGGGGTGCGGCCGACTCCGGGCCCGAGGTCTCGGGTTCGGGAGTCTCGGTGGGTTCCGGCACCGACGGTTCGGTCGCTGGTCCGGGCGTCGAGGGTTCCGGCGCCGATGCCGCCTCGGGAGCTTCCGTCTCCGGTTGGTCGACCTCGTCGACCTCGTCCCGGGGCGTCTCGACCTCCGGTGTCTCCACCGCGGCGGGTTCGGCCGGCGCGGCCGCCTTCTCGTTCGCGGGCTTCTCGTCCACGGGAGCCGGCTTGTCGTCGGCCTGTGCTGCAGGCGCGTCGGTGATCTTCGGGATCTCGCCGGTCAGGTCCGAGACCGAGACCGAGCCGTCGCGACCCGCGCGTCGACGGCCGCGACCGTCACGCCGCGTGGGCGTGGTGCCGCCGGCCGCCTGCGACCGCGCGAGTAGTTCCGATACCGAGATGGGTCGAGATTCGGGCTCCGAATCCTTCGACATGAAGTGGCTCTCCGTCCTCGAACGTCACCGGATGCCGGTCGAGCGCATCCGCCTGGGTACTTCCCGGCGCTCGTGGACGCACCGTCGACCGTCTCCCCCATCCCGCGCGCCCGTGGGCATCGCAGACCGGATCAGCCGACGCCGCCCCGGGCGCCAGTCGTCTGTGAGGGCTCGAACGAGTCGGCTGGTTCCGCGTCGAGTCGACGCAAGATCACACCCTCCCGCAGAGCCCACGGACAGATCTCCAGTGTATCGACTCGGAGGGCCCGCATAGCCGCCTCCGCCACGAGCGCTCCGGCGACCAGCTGACCGGCACGATCGGCGCTGACGCCCTCCAGTGCGGCGCGGTCGGCGCGGGTCATGCGGGAGATGAAGGAGATGAGCTGGCGAAGGCCGCTCGTCGTCAATTCGCGCCGGACGCGGGGCCCCGCGCTCGACGGCGCCGCGCCGGTGAGGCGGGCGAGGCTGCGGAACGTCTTCGAGGTGCCGACACAGAGGTCGGGTGCGCCGGGCGCGAGGAGCTCCTTGGCGGGGGCCCGCAGCTCCGCGTCGAGCCAGTCCCGCAGAACACCGATCCGGCGCCGGTCCGGTGGGTCGTCGGGCAGCCACTCGCGGGTGAGTCGTCCGGCTCCGAGCGGCAACGACAGCGCGACGTCGGGTTCTTCGTCGACACCGTTGGACATCTCCAGCGAACCGCCGCCGATGTCGAGGGCGAGGATGCGGCCCGCGCTCCAGCCGCGCCAGCGGCGGACGGCGAGGGAGGTCAGACGTGCCTCGTCGCGGCCGGAGAGGACCGCGATGCGCACCCCGGTGCGCAACTCGACCTCGTCGAGCAGGTCATCGGAATTGGTGGCGTCGCGGACGGCCGACGTCGCGAAGGCCATCATCTGCTCGCAACCGGAGGTGCCGGCGATGTGGGTGAACTCCGTGACGGAGTCGATCAGCTTCGACACCGCCTTGTCGCTCATCCGCCCATCGGCGTCGATCTGTTCGGCCAGGCGCAGAACGGCCTTGGTCGAACTCATGGGCGTCGGGTGGCCGCCGCGATGGGCATCGACCACCAGGAGGTGGACAGTGTTGCTGCCCACGTCCAGAACTCCTAAGCGCACGGGTCAACGGTAGTGCAGCCGCCGTGTCGGCACGATCCCGGCTACCGTTGTAGTCGTGACCGCACTCTCGCCGTCCGCGCCACGAATCACGCCCGCCCCGGAGGTCGAACTCGACTTTCCGCGCGAATGGTACGAATTCGTCGATCCGGCCGATCCCGAACACTTCATCAGAGCCGACCTCACCTGGCTGCTGTCGCACTGGACCTGCGTCTTCGGCACCCCGGCCTGCCAGGGCATCCTGCCCGGACGCGAGACCGACGGTTGCTGCAGTCACGGCGCCTACCTGTCCGACTCCGACGATCGGGAGCGTCTCGCCCACGGCGTCTCGATGCTCACCCCGGAGGACTGGCAGTTCTACAAGAAGGGGTCGGGCAAGAACCCGCTCGGCCCCAGGGGGTACCTCGAAGAAGGCGACCTCGACGACGAGCCGGCGCTCAAGACGCGGCTTCACAAGGGCGCGTGCATCTTTCTCAACCGGCCGGGCTTCGAGGGCGGCGTCGGATGCGCGCTGCACTCGATGGCCCTGCGCAAGGGACTCGAACCGCTGACCGTCAAGCCCGACGTGTGCTGGCAGTTGCCGGTTCGCCGTGAGCAGGACTGGGGTGGAACGTCCCGACGGCACCGAGGTCCTGCAGACGACGATCACCGAGTTCGACCGCCGCGGCTGGGGCGAGGGCGGCCACGATCTCAAGTGGTACTGCTCGGGATCACCCGACGCGCACGTCGGCGCCAAGCAGGTGTGGGAGTCCTACGCACCCGAGCTGACCGAGCTGCTCGGCGCCCCGGCCTACGAGGCCCTCGCCGCCGCCTGCCGGCGTCGTAAGGGGTTGGGCCTCATCGCCGTTCACCCGGCGACCACAGCCGCGACCGCCCGTCGCGAGACCGACGTCAAATACGAGCTGCAACCGCCGGAGTGACCCCGGGTGCGCGGGAGACCGCGCACCCGTTTCAGGCCTCGAGTTTGTACCCGAGGCCACGGACGGTGATGAGGTGCTTCGGGGTGCCCGGATCGGGCTCGATCTTGGAGCGCAGGCGTTTGACATGCACGTCGAGGGTCTTGGTGTCGCCGACATAGTCCGCTCCCCAGACCCGGTCGATCAGCTGCCCGCGGGTGAGCACGCGGCCGGCATTGCGCAGGAGGTATTCGAGAAGGTCGAATTCCTTGAGCGGCAACGTGATCGACTGGCCGTCGACCGACACGGTGTGTCGCTCCACGTCCATCCGGACCGGACCCGCCTCGAGGACACCGAGATCGAGGTCGTCCTCGGCGGCGTCCGCCCCGCGACGCAGGACCGCCCGGATTCGGGCAATGAGTTCGCGCGCCGAGTACGGCTTGGTCACGTAGTCGTCGGCGCCGAGTTCCAGTCCGACGACCTTGTCGATCTCGGCGTCCCGGGCCGTCACCATGATCACCGGCACGTTCGACCGGGCACGCAGGGCCTTGCAGATCTCCGTCCCCGACATCCCGGGGAGCATCAGGTCGAGGAGGACGATGTCGGGGCTCACGCGGTCGAAGGCGGGCAACGCCTGGGCACCGTCGTTGACGATGCTGGCCTCGAACCCCTCCTTGCGCAGTAGGAAGGCCAGCGGATCCGCCAGCGATTCCTCGTCCTCGACGATCAGCACGTGGGTCAACTCTTCGATTCCTTGTCGTCAGCGGACCAGCCCACGTCGGACAGGTCCTCGGGGATGCACAGCGTGAACGTGGAGCCGGTGCCCGGTTCGCTCCACAGGTTGATCGTGCCGCCGTGATTGGCGGCCACGTGTTTGACGATCGCCAGGCCAAGACCGGTACCACCGGTCATCCGCGACCTCGCCTGGTCGACGCGGAAGAAGCGTTCGAAGACACGCTGCTGATCGCCGCGGGCGATGCCGATGCCGCGGTCGGTGACGGCGATCGCCACCATCGGACGGCCGTCGATCTTGATGATGCGGCGGCTGAGCGAGACGACGGTGTCCGCGGGCGAGTAGGCGATGGCGTTGGTGATCAGGTTGTTGAGAGCGGTGAGCAGCAGGAGACGGTCGCCGCGGATCGTCGCGCCGAGCGGCTCGTCGGACCGCAGTTCTATCGACGCCGCCTCGGCGGTCAGCGTCGCCGCGGCGAGAGCGTCGTCGACCAGCTCGTCGACGTCGATCCGGGTGAACTCGGGGGTGTGGCCGTCCTGCAGGCGCGACAACGCGAGCAGTTCGCTCACCAGCCTGCCCATCCGTTGGGTCTCCCCGACGACCCGCTGGCCGAAGTGCTGGACCGACTCGATGTCGTCGGACGATTCCAGGAGGGCCTCGGCGAGCAGGCCGATCGCGCCGACCGGCGTCTTGAGTTCATGCGACACGTTCGCCACGAAGTCGCGACGGGTGGCCTCGAGCCGCTTGTGTTCGGTGTCGTCGAGGCCGTAGACCACGGCGTACCGCTCGTCGTCCTGGGCCACCACCTTGGCCAGGCAGCGCACATGTTCGACGGTGGGCCGCGGGGTGCGGCCGGTGGAGACGAAGCCGAGGGTCGACGTGGGCGGGCTGAACTCGAAGTGCTGCTCGCCGTCGGTGTCGAGGACCTCCTTCACCGCATCCCAGACGGGGTCGGCGAGCAGCATCTCGCGGACGATCCCCAGCTCGACGGCCCGGTGGTTGAACATCACGACATCGCGGAACCCGTCGACGACGGCGACGGCGGTGGTCGAGTTGCGGACGACCATGCTCAGCAGGCCGGCCTTGGTCATCCGGCCGTCGGCGGTCGTCGACGTCACATCGGAGTCCCGAATCTCGGCCGAGGCGGACACGACCCTCGGCTCCTGCGCGCGGTCGGTGGCGGGCACGGGCAGGGCAGCGTCGGCGGAGGCGTCGGATCGTGTGGACGTGCGTTCGCGGCCGAACCAGGAGCCGAGCGCGAAGTGTCGGGGCCACCCGGAGGCGCCGAGACGACGCCCCAGCGTGACTCCGAGGATGAGCGCGAGCACGAATGCGATCGTCGCGGCTGAGATTGCGGCGGCCACGGGCCCAGCTTACGGCGGAACCAACGACAGCTGCACAGATGTCGCAGCTGTTCGGCAGCTGTTCACGTGCCGTTCGCCGAAGACCCGGCGGCAGCCGGGCACGACCGCCGGCGGGTGGAGCTCACGCCGGCGGCGCGGATCACTGAGGGACCGGCACCGCCATGTCGGCGAATTCCGGATGGCGCTCGATGAAACGCTGTACGTACGAGCAGACCGGCACGACCTGCTTGCCACTCGCGCGGATGTCCTCCAGGACGAACCGAACCAGTTGTCCCGCATAGCCATGCCCGCTGTACTGCTCACGGACCACCGTGTGGGTGAGCACGACCTGATACGGCTCGGAGACATAGTCGAGGTAGCCGACCACCTCGTCCTCGCCGAAGGAATCGGAGGCGAGAATCGCCTCATACCGTTCCTGAGCAGGTGAATGATCGATCCGAAGGGTGCCCACATCCGCCATAGCGTCTAATGTAGCGCGCGTCACACCGAAGAAGCTATGACGATTATGTTACGCGCTCGCCACCCGGCGTTTCCGGGTGGCGAGCGCGCGTGTCGAGGCGGGTCCGAAGGCTACTTCTGGCCCTGGGCCGCCACCGCGGCCGCGCCGGCCGCAGCCGCCTCGGGGTCGAGGTAGGTGCCGCCCGGGTTCAGGGGCTTGAGGTTCTCGTCGAGGTCGTAGCGCAGCGGGTTGCCGGTGGGGATGTTCAGACCGGCGATGTCCTCGTCGGAGATGCCGTCGAGGTGCTTGACGAGCGCACGAAGCGAATTGCCGTGTGCGGCCACGAGTACGGTCTTGCCCGCCTTGATGTCGGCGGCGATCGTCTCGGTGAAGTACGGGATCATCCGCGCCACGACGTCCTTGAGGCACTCGGTCAGCGGGACCTCGTCGAGGTCGGCGTACCGCGGGTCGCCGACCTGGCTGTACTCGGCGTCGGGCTCGATGGCCGGCGGCGGGGTGTCGTAGCTGCGACGCCACAGCATGAACTGCTCCTGGCCGTACTTCTCCAGGGTGTCGGCCTTGTTGAGGCCCTGGAGCGCACCGTAATGACGCTCGTTGAGACGCCAGTCGCGGACCACCGGGATCCAGTGGCGGTCGGCGGTGTCGAGAGCGATCTGCGCCGTCGAGATCGCGCGGCGCAGGAGCGAGGTGTACAGAACGTCGGGCAGCAGATCGTGCTCGACGAGCAGTTCACCGGCCCGTACGGCCTCGGCCTTGCCCTTGTCCGTGAGCGCCACGTCCACCCATCCGGTGAACTGGTTGGACGCATTCCATTCGCTCTCGCCGTGACGCATCAGGATCAGGGTGCCGTTGCTCATGGGCGATAGTTTCGCACAGACGCGCGGCGCCCTCTTCCCGCCGCCCGCCCATTTGGTGTCCGGCGTCGCGATTCGCGCGGCGACCGCACCTGGCGAGGTCTAGCGTTGTCGCATGACAGCCAGCACAAACGCCGGCGAGACCGGCAAGAATGCGGAACAGCAGCCCGAGCTCAAACGCGTACTGGGCTGGAAGCTGCTGCTCCTGTTCATCATCGGCGACATCCTCGGCACCGGCGTCTACGCGCTGACCGGTCAGGTGGCGGGCGAGGTCGGGGGCGCGGCGTGGCTGCCGTTCCTCATCGCCTTCGCCGTCGCGACACTCACCGCGTTCTCCTACCTCGAACTGGTGACGAAGTATCCGCAGGCCGCCGGGGCAGCGCTCTACGTGCACAAGGCCTTCGGCATCCACTTCATCACCTTCATCGTGCTGTTCACGGTGATGTGTTCGGGCATCACGTCGGCGACGACGGCCTCCCGCGCATTCGCGGTGAACATGCTGACCGCGTTCGGCGGCGAGTCCCCCGACGCCACGAATCCCGCCCTCTACGCGGTGGCCGTCGGTTTCCTGCTCCTCGTCATGTTCATCAACTTCCGCGGCGTCGCCGAGGGCGTCGGCACCAACGTCGTCCTGACCCTCGTGGAGCTGACCGGTCTGCTGCTCGTGCTGTTCATCGGTTACTGGTTCATCGCCGGCGGCAACGCCGAGCACTGGGATGCGGTGGTGGCGTTCGAGAGTCCCGACGACAAGAACGTCTTCATCGCCGTCACCGCGGCCACCTCGCTGGCCTTCTTCGCGCTCGTCGGCTTCGAGGACTCGGTCAACATGGCCGAGGAGTGCAAGGAGCCGACCCGCATCTTCCCGAAGGTCATGCTGAGCGGCCTCGGCATCACCGCCGCCGTCTACGTCCTGATCGCGATCTGCGCCGTGGCGATCGTGCCGGTGGGCGTGCTCTCCGAGAGCGAGACCCCGCTCGTCGACGTCGTCCAGGCCGCGGCGCCGGACTTCCCGATGTCGGATCTGCTGCCGTGGATCTCGATGTTCGCGGTCGCCAACACCGCCCTGATCAACATGATGATGGCGAGCCGCCTTCTCTACGGCATGGCCAAACGCGGTGTGCTGCCCAAGTTCCTGTCGTACGTCCACCCGGGGCGCCGTACCCCGTTCGCGGCCGTCATCTTCACCACGGTCATCGCCCTGTTGCTGCTCACCTACGTGAGCTCCGACCCGAAGAGCTCCGTCGTCGGGCTGCTCGGCGGCACCACCGCGCTCCTGCTGCTCGCGGTGTTCACCATCGTCAACATATCGGTGCTCGTGCTACGTCGGGACACGGTGGAGCACAAGCACTTCCGCACCTCCACACCCGTCGCCGTGCTCGGCGCCGTCACGTGCGGGTATCTCACCCTGCCGATCACCGGCCGCGATCCCGAGCAGTACGTGATCGCCGGTTGGCTCCTGCTCCTCGGCGTGCTCCTGTGGGCCCTGTGACCTATTGGTGGAACAGGCGTGCCGGTGACCATGCGATCAGCTACGACGAGGTGCCGCCGCATCAGATGAGTTGACGACCTCGCGGAGAGCCCGGAAATGAATCGACCCCCGACCAGGTGATCACCTGGTCGGGGGTCGATTCTGGTAGCGGGGACAGGATTTGAACCTGCGACCTCTGGGTTATGAGCCCAGCGAGCTACCGAGCTGCTCCACCCCGCGTTGCAAGGAGCAACACTATCCGCGGGGTGCGTCCTGCACCAAATCGGCAGCTCGGACGGGTCCTTGTCCTGCGCCCGGACCTACTTGCGCAGGTCCTTGCGGAGGATCTTGCCCGACGCCGACTTCGGGATCGCCTCGATGAACTCCACCGCACGAACCTTCTTGTGCGGGGCCACCTTCGACGCCACGAACTCCATCACCTCGTCGGCGGTCAGCTCGGCCTCGGGCTGCCGGACCACGAACGCCTTCGGGATCTCCTCCCCCGACTCCGCATCGATCACACCGATGACCGCCGAGTCCGCGATCTTGTCATGGGTCAGCAGCAGGGCCTCCAACTCCGCCGGCGGCACCTGGTAGCCCTTGTACTTGATGAGCTCCTTGAGCCGATCGACGATGTAGACACACCCCGTCGGATCGACCTGCGCCATGTCACCGGTGTGCAGAAAACCGTCGGCATCGATGGTGTCGGCGGTGGCCTGCTCGTTGTTGAGGTAACCGAGCATCACGTTCGGCCCCTTCACCCACAACTCACCCGGCTCCGAGAGCCCCTCCTGCGGAAGAGGGATGTCCTCACCGGTGGCCGGATCGACAACCTTGTTCACGGTGTTCGGCACCGGCCAGCCCGTCGACGACAGCGGCGGATCCTCACGCCCCAACGTGGCCTGGGTGTCGAAGGGGATGATGTGCGAGACCGGCGACAGCTCGCTCATGCCGTAGCCCTGCAACATGTGCAGGTCCAAACGCTTGGCCACGGCCTGACCCAACTCGTCGTCGAGCGGGGCCGCCCCCGACATCATCGTGTGCAACGACGACAGGTCGTAGTTGTCCACGATCGGATGCTTCGCGAGCGCCACCGCGACCGGCGGCGCGATGTAGGCCATCGTCACCTTGTGGTTCTGGATGTTCTCCAAGAACTCCACCAGATCGAATCGCGGCATGATGACCAGCGAACCGCGAGCCGCGAGAGCCGCATTGAGCAACACCGTCATCCCGTAGATGTGGAAGAACGGCAGCACCGCGATCACCACATCGTCGGCGGTCATACCCTGCAACGGCCTCAGCTGGGCGACGTTGGCGACCAGATTCCGGTGAGACAGCGCAACACCCTTGGGGTTTCCGGTCGTTCCCGAGCTGTAGGGCAACACCGCCACATGGGTGGCCGGGTCGAAGGAGACGTCCGGCGCGGGCAGGTTCGGACCCAGCAGATCCACCGCGTTCGGATGACCCGAGGCGTCCTGCCCCTCACCGTCGAGGACGATCAGGCTCTCCGCGGCCAACCCCACCTCGTCGGCAGCCGCCTTGGCCTGCTCGAACATCGGCGAGATCGTCACCAGCATCTTGGCGCCGGAATCCCGCAACTGTTTGGCGATCTCGGTCGCGGTGAACAGCGCATTGATCGTCGTCGCCGTCGCGCCCGCACGCAGGATGCCATGGAACACGGTCGCGAACGCCGGAATGTTCGGCGAGAGGATGCCCACCACATCCCCGACCCCGATCCCCCGCGACGCCAAAGCGCCGGCCGCGGCCTCGATCTGGCCGACCAGCTGGCCGTAAGTGGTCGTCGAACCCGACTTCGGGTCCACCAGGGCGATCCGTTCGCGGTCCTCGTCGGCGACCGACCCGAACAGGTAGTCGAAGACACTCACATCGGGGATCTCGACGTCGGGGAAAGGACTCGTGAAGCTCATGGCACCTCCGGTGATGGGTCGATTCTGCCCGCACACCGTATCAACACTCGTTGACACGGTGTGACCTGGACCTCTCCATCCAATCAAACTCCCCCGGCCCGGTGGGACACCACCTACAAGAACCGCCCCTCGAATCGACCCCAGATCGCGGCCACCGACGATATATGTCTGCGATGCCGCTGCCCAGGGCGGTTGACCGGGAGCGTTTCTCAGTCGTCGGACACAGGCTCGTCGCTGGAGGTCTGCGCGCCCTCGACGACGGACTCGCCTGGGACGTAACGTCCTTCGAGCGGGGCGCCGGCCTCGGGCAGCGCCTCCTTGTCGATGAGGTGCTCGAAGGCCAGGAGGTTCCGCAGGGATTCACCGCGCGACACGCGCCAGGCCCACTCGCGCTGGATCGAGGAGAGGAAGCCGAGTTCGAGCAGGGTGTTGAAGTCGCCGTCGGCAGCCTCGAGTACCTGCCCGAGGACACGGTCGAGTTCGTCGGAGCCGAGTGCGTCGGCCGAGATCCGGCCGACGAGGTAGATGTCGCCGGTGTTGTCGATCGTGTAGGCGACGCCGAACAGCCGACGGTTCCGCTTGAGCAGGTACTTGTAGACGCCCGCGTGGTTCTCGTCGGGTCGGCGGCACACGAAGGCCTCGACCCTGACCCCGTGTTCGCTGGCGGTGAGCAGGACCGTCGTCTTGAGCTTCTGCTCGCCCGGGAGTTCCAGGATGACGTGGTCGACGTCGGCTCCACCACCGCTCTTACGCGAGTAGGCGATCTCGTTCTCGGTCAGTGTCTTCTCGAGCAGGTCGACGACCTCGGTGCGACTCACGACATCCTCTCGGTGGGGAACGGGTACTGCGAGACCCTCAGACGGTCACCCGATTGCGCCGCCGACGCCAGCGCCGGCGAGCCCGGGCGGGGCCGCCCGGTGTCTGTGCCGCCGCCTGCTCGGCATCCTTCTGGGCCGCATCGGTCTGGGCGGCGAAGGACTCCATCGCCCGGCGATAGCTCTCGATGAGCTGGTCCACCGTGTGCTCCCAGGAGAACTTCTCGGCGTGGCGGCGGGCGTTGCGACCGAGCTCGGCCAGCCGATCGGGCTGCGCCAGAAGCTTTTCCAATGCGTTCGTCCAGTCACCGGGCACATGACCGTTGACGAGCACCCCGGTGCGGCCGTCGTCGACGGCGACGCCGAGACCACCGACGTGGGCGGCGATGACCGGCGTCCCACAGGCTTGCGCCTCGATGGCCACGAGACCGAAACTCTCGGAATGGCTGGGCACCGCGACCAGGTCCGAGGCGCGGTACACCTGGACGAGCCGATCCGACGGCTGCGGCGGAAGGAAGGTGACGGACTGCGAGATCCCCAGTTCGGCAACCTGATCCATGAGTGCGGTGGGGCGCTGCAGTCCGGAACCCGACGGCCCGCCGACGATCAGGAGCCGCAGCTTGCGCCCGGATGCGACGGCGTCCTCGATCAGCGGTGCCATCGCGGCGACCAGGAGATCGGGAGCCTTGAGCGGCTGGATCCGTCCCACGAACGTCACGATCGTCTCGTCGGGATCGAGACCGAGGATCGACCTGGCCTCGGCCGACGAGCCCGGCGTGTAGCACTCGAGGTCGGCGCCCGGTGTCACCACGTCGATGCGGTCAGCGTCGGCGTCGTACATCGAGAGAAGTTCTGCCGCTTCGGTTTCGGTGTTCGCGACCAGGCGGTCGGCCTCGCCCACCACCTGTTGCTCGCCGATGACGCGTAGCTGCGGCTCGGCGGTGTCACCCTCGGCCAGGGCGGCGTTCTTCACCGCGGCGAGGGTGTGGGCGGTGTGCACCAGCGGCACGCCCCAGCGGTCCCGCGCCAGCCAGCCGACCTGCCCGGACAGCCAGTAGTGGGAGTGGATCACGTCGTAGTGACCCGGCGCCTGCGCAGCCTCGGCCCGGAGCACACCCGCGGTGAAGGCGCAGAGCTGGGCGGGCAGGTCTCGCTTGTCGAGACCCTCGAACGGGCCGGCGATGACGTGACGGACGGTCACACCCGGCGCGGCCACGACCGACGGCGCATCGGACGAGGAGGTCGCCCGGGTGAAGATCTCGACCTCGATGCCGCGCCGGGCGAGCCGGATCGCCGTCTGCCAGACGTAGACGTTCATCCCGCCCGCGTCGCCGGTACCCGGCTGCGCCAACGGCGAGGTGTGCACGGAGATCAGCGCAACACGCCGCGGCAACGGGCTGGAGGTCATGTTCTCCACCTTAGAGAAATGGTGCCGCCGGTGACGCGCACCCTCCGCTTGGACCAGCGCACACCACAGATCTCACGCGGCTTCGCGTCGCACCCGGCCATCGCCTACACTGTTTTCGGTAACGATTGTCATTTGCGTAAAGGGTGTCATGAGGAAAACGCTTCTGGCCGCTGCCGGAGCCCTGTCCACCGCCGTGCTGCTACTGGCCGGCTGCTCGAGCGACTCCGGGAACGGTGACGACACCCCGACGGTGGTGACGTCGACCAACGTCTGGGGCGCGGTCGCCTCGGCCGTCGCCGGCGACAAGGCGACCGTCACCTCCGTCTACACCAACACTGAGGGCGACCCCCACGAGTTCGAGCCGTCCGCTGCCGACACCGCGACGATCGCCGACGCCGACATCCTCGTCATGAACGGCGGCCACTACGACGCCTACATGGAACAGGCCGCGAAGTCCTCGGGCGCGACGGTCGTCGACGCCTACGCCCTCACCCGCAGCGACGACCACGACGCGCACGATCACGATGCCGACGACCACAGCGCAGACGACCACGCGGAACACGACCACGGCGACGAGAACGAACACGTCTTCTACGACCTGCCCGTCGTCGCGGAGGTCGCCGACAAGGTCGCCGACGCCCTCGCCGAGCAGGACCCGGCGAACGCGGAGACCTACCGCGCGAACGCCAAGACCTTCACCACCGGCATCGACGAACTGCGCGGCGAGGTCGCCGGCATCCGCAAGGCGCACGACGGCACCAAGGTGGCCCAGACCGAACCGCTCGCGGGGTACCTGCTCACCGAGGCCGGCCTGGTCGACGCGGCTCCGGCCGGGTTCACCCAGGCCGTCGAGGAGGGTCAGTCGCCGTCCGCCGCGGACCGCGCGGCCATGCAGGACCTGCTCGCCTCCCGCGGCGCCGCCGTCCTGATCTACAACGTCCAGGCCGTCGACCCGGTGACCCAGGCGATGCTCGACGTCGCGAAGTCCGCGAAGGTGCCCGTGGTCGAGTTCACCGAGACCCTGCCGGACGGCGTCACCGACTACCTCGTCTGGCAGCGCGCCCAGGTCGACGCGCTCGCAGCAGCTCTCGACGCAGAGAAGTCGTGACCGCGATGACGGCGGGAACCGACCCGGTGGTCACGTTCTCGGGTGCGCGGCTCGGCTTCGGCGACCGCGTGCTCTGGGACGACCTCGACCTGACGATCCGGCCGGGTGAGTTCGTCGCCGTCCTCGGGCCCAACGGGTCGGGGAAGACCTCGTTCCTCCGCGTTCTGCTGCGCCAGTACTCACTCGACCGCGGCACCGTGGAGACGACCGACAAGATCGGTTACATCCCGCAGCAGCACGCCGACGAGGGCGACCCGATGGCTCTCCGCGGCCGGGACCTGGTCGGTTTCGGCGTCGACGGCAGCCGGTGGGGACTCGGTTTCCGCGGCCGGTCGCGCCGTCGTGAACTCGTCGACCAGGCACTCGCCGCGGTGGACTCGCTCCCCTACGCCGACGCCCCGCTCGGTGTCCTCTCCGGAGGCGAACAGCAACGACTGCGTGTCGCCCAGGCGGTCGTGAGCGATCCCGACCTCCTGCTGTGCGACGAACCGCTGGCGAGTCTCGACCCGACCAACCAGCAGGTGGTCGTCGACCTCATCGACCAGCGCCGCAAGCAGGCGGGAACCGCGGTTGTGTTCGTCACGCACGAGATCAACCCGATCCTCCCCTACGTCGACCGTGTGCTCTATCTGGTCGGCGGCCGCTTCCGCGTGGGCACTCCCGACGAGGTGATGACCACCGAGACGCTCAGCGAGCTGTACGGCAGCGACGTCGAGGTGCTCCGGGTCAACGGTCGCCTCGTCGTGATCGGCGGCGAGGACGCCCATCACTGCGTCGACGTCGCCGAGGCCGGGAGTCAGCCCCTATGAGCGTGACTCCGCTGGCCGCCGAACGTCAGTTCAGCGACCTCTGGGACTTCTCGACGACCGTCGACCTGCTCGGCTACGACTTCATGCAGCAGGCGCTGCTCGCGATGGTCCTGCTCGGCCTGGTGGGCGGACTGCTCGGGCCGTTGATCGTCGCCCGGCAGATGTCGT
This sequence comes from Gordonia rubripertincta, assembly GCF_038024875.1. Lineage (NCBI taxonomy): Bacteria > Bacillati > Actinomycetota > Actinomycetes > Mycobacteriales > Gordoniaceae > Gordonia > Gordonia rubripertincta. Next base: position 2,214,054 of record NZ_CP136136.1, on the reverse strand, counting down.
TCGCGGTCCACGGCTGCAGTGAGCTGTCGGTGACGGGTGCGGCCGCGGCGTTGCTCGCCGGCGTCAGCGTCAACCTCGGCGGTGTCATCGGTGCGGTCCTCGCCGCGGCGGTCTTCGGCATCCTCGGTAACAAGGCCCGGGAACGCGATTCGGTCATCGGTGTCGTCATGGCATTCGGCCTGGGCATCGGTGTCCTGTTCCTGGCCCTCTACGGCCGGATCGGCACCGGTTTCGCACTGCTGACCGGACAGGTCGTCAGCGTCGGACTGAACGGCCTGGTCGCGATCGCGATCACGACGGCCATCGTCGTCGCGGTGCTCGCCGTGATCTACCGGCCACTGCTGTTCGCGTCGACCGATCCGCGGGTGGCGCAGGCGCAGGGCGTGCCGGTGCGCACGTTGTCGGTGGTCTTCGCGATCATCATGGGGCTCGCCTGCGCCCAGGGTGTGCAGATCATCGGCGCACTGCTGGTGATGTCCCTGTTGATCACCCCGGGTGCCGCCGCTGCACGGGTGACCGCCAACCCGATGCGGGCGCTGGTGCTGTCGGTGATCTTCGCCGAGGTCGCCGCGGTCGGCGGCCTGTTGATGTCGCTCGCTCCGAAACTCCCGGTTTCGGTGTTCGTCACGATCATCTCGTTCGTGATCTACGTCGTCTGCCGCATCATCGGCTCCCGCCGCGTCCACACCACTCGCTAGTACTCCTCGGCGAACCCCGGATTGCACCGGGAGCCGACCATGTCCTCCTCGGTGACGACGGGCCGTCCGGGTTCCAGGTTCCAGCTCGGCTTCTCCGGTTCGACGATCCGCGCGAACCGCCAGTGACAGTCGAACTGTGCCTGCATGCCGGGGGTGTCGGCACCCGCGTCGAGTCCGATGACCTCCCGCCACGCCGCGGCCATCGCCGACGGGTCCTGCGTATACCGGCCCGACGTCGTCGGGAAAACCGAGAGGCTGGGGCCCACCTCGGTGTCCGTCCACTCGACGCGTTCGATGAACGGCGGCCGGTAGACGACCGTCGGGGTGGTCGACGGGCCCGACGCCCCGGGACCGGCCGTGTTCGTGGGGGCGGGGGCAGAATCGGTGGTCACCGGACTGATCGTCGACACCGCACCGACCGACTCGCCCGAATCGTCGGATGCCGAGCCGCAGCCCGCCAGGAACAACGAGGTCGCGATGCATCCCACGGCCACCGAGGCACAGATTCGCGCCGTTCTCCCGTTGATCCCTCTCGCGCCCATACGGCCACCGTAGGGCACGAGTAGCCTGCATCTGTGATTCACTGGCGAACACTCGGAGGGGCGGTGGGAACAGGGACGACCGTCCTCATCGTCACCGTGTTCGTCCTGCTCGTCGGCCTCAGCGGGGGCGACCGCGCTTCCTCACCGCACGCCGGCGACTCGGCTCATCCTCGCGTGCGCGCGACCTCGGACGGTCTCACCCTCGACGGGAAACCGTGGTGGCCGGTGGGTTTCAACGCCTATCAGCTGGGCACCGACTGGTCGGTGAACGTGGGCTGCGGCGCCGAGGTCGATCTCGACGACTACTTCGCGGCGTTGCCACCAGGGGCCCTCACGCGGTTCGACCTCTACTCGTCCTTCGCCACCGACAAACACACGGGACTGCTGAACTTCGAACCACTGGACCGGGTCTTCGAAGCCGCGAAGCGTCATGAACAGCTGGTGCTGCCGGTCCTTGCCGGCGGCTCGGGGGACTGCGAGGACGGCAGGTTCAAGGAGCGGGACTTCTACGTGGACGGCTGGCTGTCGAAGCACGTCCCCGCAATGACCTCCCCTAGTCATCTGACGTATGCGCAGTGGATCGAGACGGCGGTGTCCCGATGGCGCGACGAACCGTCGGTCGTCGGATGGGAGCTCGTCGGCGAGCCCGAACCCGGAATCTGCGGCAAGTCCTGCGACTGGCGGCGGCGCGTGTGTCCCGCCGATGCCCCGGCCGTGTTGCGCTCGTTCTTCGACCGGGCCGGCGCGCATCTGCGATCGTTCGACGACTCGCGCCCGATCTTCTCCGGACTCGTGGGTGGCGACCAATGCGGGATCGCCGGCGACGGTTACCTCGAGGTCGCTCGCTCCGACGGGATCGACGTCCTCGATTTCCACGATTACCGCTCCACCGCCGACCCCGCCCCCGGACCGCAGGGCAGCGACCTGTCGACCCGGATCGATCAGGCCCGGCGACTCGGTAAACCGCTGGTGGTCAACGAGGTCGGCATCGAAGCGGGTTCGTGCCTGTCCCTGGGGACACGCGCCCGGCGCGTCGACGCCGCCATGTCCCGGCGGCGGGAAGCCGGTGTCGCGGGCGTCCTGCTCTGGTCCTTCGTCCCCGACCCCCGTACCGCCGAATGCACCTACGACATCGGTCCGCACGACCCCGCATGGGATGTGTTGCGCGCCGAGCTCTCCCAACCCGAGGGTTGAGCGGCTCTCAGCCCGTGATCCGGTAGACGCGCCAATCGGGCAGATCGGCACCGTCATTGGGAGCCTCGAGAACGCGGACGCCGATCTGGGCGCCGTTCTCATACATGGTCGGATAGCGCTGGTTGATGGCGTCCGACGCCCCGCGCCCCTCGGCCGGAACGGTGAGGAAGTACTGCACCCCGCCGTCGACCGGGTCGTTCAGCAACTGGGCGAAGTCCCGGTCCGACGGGATGACGAACTGCCGCGGCCGCTCGGACTGGGCGACCACCGCGAAGCCGTAGACGGTGTCGCTCAAGACCGCCCCGTCGGGCAGTTCCAGCGAGTCCAGGTACTTCGCCAACGCCCGTTCGGTCGAGAACGACCGCACGACGCGCTGTTCGTCGAGGTACTTCTTCTCGACCGACTGCGGTCGCGGGTCGACCACCGAGCCGACCGCGAACTCCTGCGGTGCGTACTTGGGCGATGTCATCCCCATCGCGGTCACCGGGATCGCGGCGGCCATCACCACCACGGCCACGGTGCAGGCGATCTTGTACCCCCACCGCGACGCGTAGGGCCGGGCCGGCAGCAGGTCCGCGTGGGCGCCCGCGCGACGCATCGGGATCGGTGAACGCAGCGGGACCGACATCAACGCCACGATCGCGGCGAGCAGGATGACCGTCATGTAGAACCGCAGGAAGCCGAAGGTTGATCCCTGCGAATAGCCGTAGACCTGGAATGCCAGCACCGCGACGATCATCAGGCCCGGGAGCATCGGCTGGAGCCGGCGCCGCCGCGCACGCACGCCGATCAGCCCGACGACGAGGATCGGCAGCAGCGGCGCGAGGATCGCCATCTCGGTCATCGAGAACAAGATGGCGTCGCGCGTCGTCGACGATCCGCTGCCGCCCGACTGCTCGATGATCGCCGCGTTGCCGTATTCGGAGGTGAACTGGGCGAAGGCATTACCGGTGATGAGCCATCCGGTGGCCGCCCACGCGATGAAGGCCAGAGCACTCGGGGCGACGACCAGGGTGACGTCGACGAGGCTGCGGGACAACTTCTTCCGCGAGTCGCGGCGGTGGTAGGTCACCCAGCCGACGACGAGTCCGGCCGCCAGAGCGGCCGCTCCGCCGTCGTAGCGGGTGAGATAGGCCAGGGCCAAGGCGATTCCGGTGACCACGAGTTCGTGCACGTCGTCGGTGGAGATCCACCGGATCAGCCGCCGCGACGCCCACGCCAGGAAGAACAGGTAGGGCGCCTCGCTCATCCCGTTGGCCGCGTACAGGACGATCATCGGGTTGGCCGCGTAGCAGACCGTGAACGTCCCTGCCACAACGGGATCCAGCCCGCGATCGCGTGCGATCCCCGACACCTGGACCACCGAGCCGGCCATGAACACCGACGACATGATGACCGCTGAGAGTGCCTGGGTGGTCATCTCGGGCCACCACGGCGACAGCGCGACGAGCGGCAGCTGCACGATGGCCGTGAGCGGGGTGAAGACGAAACCGATGGCCGACAGATGCGGGCTCCGGCTGAAGAGCACGCTCTGCGCCGACTGCACCCGTGACAGGGCGTCACCGAAGAACCACTGCACCTCGGTCGCCAGGTAGACCCCGATGATCAGGTACGGCAGCCACGCAGCCAGGAAGATCACCACTCCGACCTGCAACCGGCGGCTCATGTCGCGTCCCCGGCCTCGGTTCGGGTGCCGGTCGAATCCCCGTCACCCGCCGAGTCCCCGTGACTCGTCGACAGACCGTGGTAGGTCTTCTCCCAATAGCTCGGGTTGACCAGGATCTGCCACATCCCCTTGATCGCCGCGACGCTCATCATCAGCCAGTACAGCGGGATCAGCAGCGCCGAGACCAGCAGCTCACTCCGATCGTCTTCACGGATCGCGATCAGGTTCATGTAGATCGCGGCACTGTTGCCGAGAATCATCGACGCCAGCGCCAGGTAGTAGATCGGCCCCGGGAACAACTCGGCGACGATCTGCGGCTGGCCGCCGATCCACAACGCCAGAATCAGCCAGAACACCATGTTCAGGCAGGCGATCAGTGGTGTACCCGCGATGAGCAGCGTGAACCGTGCGAAGGCGACCGGACCGAGGATCTCCCACAGCTTGACCGGGTGCCGCATGTGGACGAGCCACGTCTGCATGTAGCCCTTGTACCAACGGGAACGTTGCCGCACCCAGTTGATGGCGTCGACGTTGGCCTCTTCCATCGTCACCGAATCCAGCACGACGGTGCGGTAGCCGTGATCGGCGATGCGCACGCCGAGGTCCGCGTCCTCGGTGACGTTGAACGGATCCCACGCCCCGATCTTGTCGAGGACATCACGCTTGAAGTGATTCGACGTGCCGCCCAACGGGATCGGCGCGCGGCTGACCATCATGCCGGGCAACAGGAAACCGAACCAGATGCCGTAGTCGGCAGTGAACCACTCGGTGAGGAGGTTCTCGCGCACGTTGTGGAAGCTCAGCTTGCCCTGGACGCAGACGACCGACTCGTCGTCGGTGTTGTTGAGCACGTAGACCGCTCGTCGTAGCTGCAGGGGTTCGGGCTTGTCCTCCGCGTCGAAGATGGTGACGATGTCGCCGGTCGCGAAGTGCATCCCGTAGTTGCATGCCTTCGGCTTGGTCCGCGGCTGCGCCGGCGGGGTCAGGACGACGGTCACGATCCCGGTCTTCTCGACGTCGCGAGCCGCCTCGATCGTCGGTTCGTCGTCCTCCTCGAGGAGCAGCAGCACCTGCAGATTCTCGCGCGGGTACTCGATGGTCTCCATCGCGGCCACGAGTTCGCCGACCACCTCGGGTTCACCGTAGGCCGGGACGAAGACGGTGTAGAACGGCAACTCGGAGTCGGGTATCGAGCGGGCCTGCTCGTCGGAGACGCGGAGGGCGCCGTTGACCAGCCCGCGCCGGAAGATCACCACCCGGTCGGCGATGGTGACGACGTACGCGATCGTGGCGACGGAGATGAGTGTCGCGCACGTACCGACCGGGAATAACACCAGCAGGATCGCGACGACGCCGAGCATCGTGAACCCGATGATCTTCTGGGTTCGGTTGAACGGCACCGACGCCGACATGTCCTCGTCGGCGTCACGCAGTCGGTTCACCGCGTCCTGCAGGGCCTCTGCGCGGTACTCCTCGTCGACGAGCAGCTCACGCACCGGCCGGGTGGGGCGCGTACTCCGGGCGATCCCCGGCGCGTCGATGCGGTCGCGGCTCATGGCTTCTCCCCCGCCTCCGGTTCCAGCTGCGCCTCGATCAGATCGCCGGCGAGCCCGACGAGCAGCGCCCGGTCCTTGTACTGGGGGTCGGTGTCGAGGAGAACGGCGTCGCCGCGCAGCAACACCGTCATCAGTGCGTTTATGTTCGCCAGGATGGTGACACGCGGTTCCGGGAAGTACGCGTCGGGTTCATGGTTGTCGACGGCCCACAGCATGACCTGTTGGGTCCGGCTCCCGTTGTTCCACCACCACGAGACCACCGTGTAGGTGAGGTACCGGCCGTCGTCGACGACGTTCCAGATCTTCCCGTCGACACCCAGCGGCAGCGCGACCCGAACGGGTTCGCTGACGCGTTCGTCGGACAGGTCGTAGCGGAACAGGTCCGGGTAGACCTCGAGCGCCAGCGGGCGTCGCGAATCGACGCTGTCGACCGCGACCCGGCGGGGCCGGCCGAACTTGTCGAAGGCCCGGCTCCCCGCGCCCTGGACCATGATCTGCCGGATGAGTGACGCACCGGGTCCGTACATCATCGACCCCCAGCGGTGGACCTTTGCGGATTCCTGCCGCCAGCCGACGGGCACGGTGAGCGGCTCACCGATCGTCAGTTGCGGGTAGCGGTTGCTCTGCCATGTGCTCCCGACCGCCGGGGTCGGCACGAAGGCGAGGGCAATCGCGGCGACGAGCACCACCAGCAGCGGACGACCGACGGCCGCGACCTTGGGCGGCGTCACGTCGGCGGGTGCCGGCGGCGACCACTCCTGCCCGCCCTGCCGCCGGTGGTCGTAGAGCATCAGGCCGGTCGTCGCCAGCGCAGCCACCAGCGCCGGGATCGGGATGAGCAGGTTGCGTGGGGCGTTCACCAGGTAGAGCAACCCGAGCGTGCCCAGGCCGATGGCTCCGGCGATGAGCGCCGCGACAGCCTTGCGCTGGCGCCCCGACCCGACCGCGATCGCGGTGGCCGCCATGGCGACGAGCACGAGAATGAACCCCGCGATCGGCGATGTACCACCCAGCGCAAGCAGTAGTGCGCGCATCGGTATGGGGAACACGAGCAGGAACAGCAGCCACACCCACCGGTAGCGCGCCACCGGGCGGAGACCGAACACCAGGACCGCCGCACCGAGCACGAACAACCACAGCGCCAGCAGGTCCATGTGCGTCGTCAGATACGAACGGGCATAACGCGGGTTCACCAACGACTTCGTCGCCAGCGACAGGATCAGCACGACGATCCCGACGATCACGTCGGTCTGCCGGTCGTAGATCGGCGGCTCGTCGACGCGTTTCCACGAGACACCCACCGCGGCGATGACACAGAGGATGATCAGTACCGGCACGTACACGATCAGTGTCTGCGCCTTCATCTCGTCGACGACCGCGAGGATCGTGTTCCAGAAGGCCAGCACGGTACAACCGACCAGGAACAACCACCGGAGGGTGATGAACCCGCCGGGCCGTTTCTCGGTGGCCCTGGCAGCGGCCTGCGTGATCGCGGAGACCACCGACGGTCAGTCCTCTGCGTGTGCGCGGCGACGACGACGCAGGACGAGGGTCGCCACGAGCGCGGCCGCGACCGCGATCCCGACGGCCACGAGTGTCACCGTCACCCAGGACGTACCCGTCGACGACGAGTCGGCCGGTTGCGATTGTCCGTCGCCGGGCACCACGACCGGTTCCTGACCGGACACCTGCAGCAGGGCCACCCCGCTCAGGGCCGACCAGCGGTCGGGATCGGCGGACAGCCGGCGCAGGACAGCGTCGAGGTCGGCGGCATCCCGGGTCGACGTCGCGACCAGGACGGTCCGGCCGGCGTCACGCGCGACCTGCAGCGAGCCGAACCTCACGCCGGGCGTCAGGACCACGTTCGACGGCTTGCCGTCCGCGTTGAGCACGGTGAGGGTCTGGCCGTCGGCGGTCACCGGCAGCGTGAGATTGGGCAGGCCACGGCCGTCGGCGGCGATGATCACCGCAGGCGCGCTCGATGCCATGGCGTCGTCGACGGACACCATGTCCACCCCGAGGCGGACCGCCGACAGCCGCTGCAGACCCGACATGATCTCCACCGCGCGTGCGACATCGGCGACGCCGCCGTTCGTCCAGGCGAGCGAGGTACGGGGCATGAGCGCCTGGGGCAGCGAGGCGAAACCCGGCGGGGTCGGCGGGTCGGCGGATTCCGAGCGGACCTCACCGGCCGAGCTCAGGCTCAGCGAAGTGCGGACACCGGAACCGCATTCCTCGCCGACGTCGCCGTGGTTGTAGGTGACGGAGACCTCGGTGTAGCGACCGAGCACGTCGGCCGGGACATCGACCCACTGGTTGTAGCTGCCCGACGCGTCGGCCGGCCAGGACGCGATCACGCGTTGTCCCACCGACACCGAGATCTGGCCACCCAGCGGGGTGTAGGTACCGGACAGCTGCAGGCGCACGTCCTTCGACGGCCGGCCGAGCCGGGCCTGGTCGATGCCGAAGGAGATCGAGGGCCACCCGGAGGAGGTGACGAGCTGGTCGCCGACCCCCAGGTCCGCGAGGCTGCTCACGGCGGGCGCGAGTTGCGGTGCGGCGAAGGGCGGTCCGGCGACGGCGGCCGAGCTGACCGCGATCGACGACAGATCCGAGGCGAGGAACTCGACCTGCGCCGGGAGCTCCTCCGCGCTGCCGCCGATCCGCAGCACCGGCCAACCGGCGCCCGGTCCGAGGCTGAGTCCCGCGGGCATGGTGGTGGAGATGACCACCTGACGTTCCAGGGGGCCCGCCTCCGGCTCGGGTGCCGCGCTTCCGCGCCGCATGGAGGCGACCTCGACGTCGACGGTCGCCGACCCGTAGTTCGCCACGATCGCGGTCGCGAGCGCCACGGCCGCGGCGCCCTCGCCGGGCTGCACGTCGTCGGGCACGAAGATGGTGAGCTTGCGCAGGATCGGCGGCAGGAAATCGGCGACGCTCTCGGGTGTCGCCTCGCGACCCGAGTAGGACACCGTCGAGCTCCGGATCGAGAATCCCGACCGGTCGTCGAACAGACAGGAGCCCGCAGTACGCAGGTAGGTCCGCAGGACGAGGTCGGCAGCGTTGCGTTCGACGCGAATACCGCGCAGTGGCAACGCAATCGGCGAGTTCACCGCCGCGTCGATCGGGGTGCGCGAGATCAGCCGACCCTCCTGCAGCACGTCGACGGTGCCACCGGTGACGAAGGTCGGGAACTGCGCGGTTCCGCGGATCTCGGTGGGCGTCAGGCCCTGGGGAACCGCGAGCGAGAGGCTGACCTCCCCCTGTTGCCCGGGGAACGCGACCGTCGGCGACGAGCCGAGTTCGCGCATGCTCAGGGGTGGGGGCGGGTCACCCGGCGCCGCGGTGGCCGGAGCGGTGAACGCACCGATCGAAGCGGTCCCGGCCAACAGCAGACCCGCCAGCAGCAGGCTCACGCTGCGACGGCTCCGGACACGCGAATATGCCTGGAGCGCCCAGGACGTGCACATACTTCACCCTCCGAATGACCCCGACACCACTCCATCACCCCAGCGTTCAACCTATCCCATGCCCCTGGCGGGTACATCTTTGTCTCGTGAAGCAGTGGTCTCGATTGCCGAAGGTCGGCCCGAAGCCCGACGAAGTCTGCAACCATGGCGGAGCGGAGGAGTCCACGCCAACCCGAGGAACGCCCATGCGCACAGTTCACGTCGGCGACAAGGTCGACGGCGGAACATACGTGGACGTCGCCGGGACGACGCTCTGGCATTTCTCCGCCGGCGACCCGCAGGGCATCCCGACGGTCTTGTTGCACGGCATCTTCGCGTCCGCAGCGTCCTGGGGCGCGCAGGTCCCCGACTTCCTCGACGCCGGCCTGCGACTCTTCCTGCCGGAACGGCCCGGCCACGGCCACAGTCCTGACACCACCAGCGATTTCACCTGTGCGTCCATCGCCGAGCGCACGATCGCCTACCTCGAGACGGTCGTCGGACGGCCGGCGAACATCGTCGGCTGGGCCGACGGCGCGGCGATCGCGCTCGTCGTCGCGCGTGACCGCCCCGACCTGGTCAACCGGGTCGTGTACGTGGGTGGCTACCTGAACCTCCGTGGGCGCCGACCCGATCGGTTCTCCGACATGGTGCTCAGCCGCAATCCCGTCACCGTCGCATACCTGCGCACCCACCACGATGCGACATCGCCCGATGGGCCCGAACACTTCTCGGTCGTCTACGACAAGACGCTTCGGATGCTCGCCGCCGAACCCGACTACGCGGTCGCCGATTTCGCCGAGGTCCGGGCGCCGGTCCTCGTGGTGGTCGCCGACCGCGGGCTGGTCCGGATGGAACACGCCCTGGACATCGTCCGGACACTGCCGAACGCCCGGTTCGCCGTTCTACCCGGGACGCACATCATGCCGGTGGAGGCCCCGGAGTTGTTCGACCCACTCGTCTTGTCGTTCCTCGCGGCCGATCCGCCCACCGAGTGGTTACCGGAGTGAGCGGGCCGCACACCGAACTCAGGCCTCGGACGGTGCGTGCACCCGGTACCAGGCCCGGCGACGCAGGGTGTCGGGGTCGGCGACGACACTGTCCGGGTCGTTGATGACCAGGACCTTCCGCTCGTCGGTGGTGTAGACCGGCCAGCCCAGACCGGGGTCGCCGGTGCGGGCGAAAGCACCCCAACGCCCCTGCACGTTCTCGGTGACGCGGCGCGTGCCCGGCCAGTCGGCGATGGCGAGTCCGGCCCCCATCGGTGCCCGGTAGGCACCGAACACGGTGAACAGTTCCGTCGCGTGCGTCGCACCGAAGCCCGTCGCGTCCAGCACCTTCGTCCGGTAGTCGTAGCGGTAGACGTAGGTCGGCGCGACCTTGCTGTGTCCGTCGGCGAAGGCGGTCATCGGCGCCCAGAAGATCGAGTCGCCGGCCAGCCGGATGCGGTCGCGGTCGCCGTTGCCGTATTGCGAGGCGATCTCGCGGCGGACCTCCTCGTCCTCCACCCGCATCAGCATGCGTTCGGAGTCGGGTAGTACGTTCCAGAGCTTCGCGAAGAGCTTTCCCTCGTCCTTGTTGCTCCCGATCACCAGCGGCACCGGCACCGTCAGTCCCTCGGCTGCCGCGGCCAGCGGCGAGCGCGGCAGCACGTCACCGTCGACGACCGGCGCGAACGGGATGGCCCCGCCGGACGACTTGGTCGCGAACCGCATCAACCGGTTGCCGGCCTCGAGCAACAGGGCCGGGTTGGGTGTGGTGAGGAGGCGCTGCGCCTCGGCCGGGTCGACGGGATCCTCGGTGCGTTCCATCGAGGTGTTCCGGCGCTGCGGGTCGCGGAGGATCCGGACGAACTCGTCGGCGTAGACGGTCGCCGCATCCTGCTCGACCACGAGTTCGGGAGCCGGACTCTGCGCGATGGCGTGGTGGAACAGGCCGGTGGCCTCCGGCGCGGACAGCAGAGCGAGGACCGAGGAGCCGCCGGCGCTCTCGCCGAAGACGGTCACGTTGTCGGGGTCGCCGCCGAACGCGGCGATGTTCTCCTGCACCCAGCGCAGCGCGGCGATCTGGTCGCGCAGACCCGCGTTGGTGTCGAACGGCCGGTCGTCCGTGGCGAACTGCGAGAGGTCGAGAAAACCGAAAGGCCCGAAGCGATATTGGATCGTCACCACGACGACGTCCTGGGCGCGTGCCAGGAAGGCGCCGTCGTAGAGCGGCGTCGCGGCGGTGCCGAGGATGAAGGCTCCGCCGTGGATGAAGACCATCACCGCGCGCGGCCTGCTCGATTCCACCTCGGGCGAGAACACGTTGAGGGTCAGGCAGTCCTCGGCCATCGGGGCGAACCTGCCCGGCGCAACCGCGGTGAACCGCTTCTCCTGGATGGCCGCCTTGGCGATCTTGGTGCAGTCCCGGACGCCGGGCCAGTCGTGCACCGGTTCGGGAGCGCGGAAGCGGCGGTGAGCCACCGGGGGTGCGGCGAACGGGATGCCCCGCCAGCTGATCGTGCCGCGGCGGAGCCGCTTCCCCCGGGCGCCACCGATGACGCCGTTGACCGTGGTGACCTTGGTGTCGAGCAGTGCCATTCCCCCACCGTAGACGAATCGCACGTTTCGTCTGTTCAACCGTTGGCAGAACTAGGATGTGGCCATGACCCCCGACAGGGCCACGACCGACCCGGCGCCCGCTCCTCGCATCGATCTCAACGCCGATCTCGGCGAGGGTGTCGGCGACGACGAAGCGATGCTGACCATCGTCACCAGCGCCAACGTCGCATGCGGCTTCCACGCCGGGACGCCCGCGGACCTGCTGGCGACGTGCCGGGCGGCCGTCGCCGCCGGTGTACGCATCGGCGCCCAGGTCTCCTACCCCGACCGCGCGGGATTCGGCCGCCGCTTCATGGAGATGTCGACGCCGGACCTGATCGCCGACCTCGTCTACCAGATCGGCGCGCTCGACGCTCTCGCCCGCTCCGTCGGCGGGGCGGTCACCTACGTGAAACCCCATGGCGCGCTGTACAACACGGTCGTCCACCACCAGCAGCAGGCCGATGCGATCGTGACCGCGGTGCGCGACGTGAACCCCGACCTCGCGGTGATGGGCCTACCGGACTCGGAGGTCCTCGCCCGCGCCGAACGTGCCGGACTCGCGGTCATCACCGAGGCCTTCGCCGACCGCGCCTACACCCCGGCCGGCACGCTCGTCCCCCGCACCGAGCCGGGGGCGGTTCTCTCCGACAGCACCGAGATCGCGCGCCGCGTCGTCGAGATGACCACGAGCGGACGGCTCACGGCCGTCGACGGTTCGGTCATCACCGTCGCCGCGGATTCGATCTGCCTGCACGGCGACACCCCGGGCGCGGTCGACCACGCCCGCGCGGTCCGCGAGGCCCTCGGCCGGGCCGGCGTCGAGGTCGCGCTCCACCGGGCGTGAGGGCCGCCGGTCGCTATCGACGCCGCTGACGTGCGAATTCGGCGAGCACGACGCCCGCCGCCACCGACGCGTTGAGCGACTCGACGTCACCAGCCATCGGGATGGAGAGGATCGAGTCGCAGCTCTCGCGCACGAGTCGCGACAGTCCCTTGCCCTCCGACCCGACGACGATCACGGTAGGGCCGGTGCCGTCGTACTCGTCGAGGGTGACGTCGCCGTCGGCATCCAGACCCACGAGTTGGGCACCGGAGTCCGCCCAGTCCTTGAGGGTGCGGGTCAGGTTGGTGGCGCGCGCGACCGGGAGACGCGCGGCGGCGCCGGCACTGGTGCGCCAGGCCACCGCGGTCACACTCGCGCTGCGTCGGGCCGGGATCACCACACCGTGCCCGCCGAACGCGGCCACCGAGCGGATCACCGCGCCCAGATTGCGGGGGTCGGTGATGTTGTCGAGGGCCACCAGCAGAGGCGGGGTGCCGCTGGCCTTGGCATCGGCCATCAGATCGTCCGGATGGGTGTACCGGTACTCCGGCACCTGGAGGGCGATGCCCTGGTGCATTCCGTTGGTGGACAACCGATCCAGCTCCGGTTTGCCGACCTCGAGGATGGAGATCGCCTGATCGCCGGCGATCTTGACCGCCTCGGCGACGCGCTCATCCGGCTCGGAGTTGGTGGCGATGTAGAGCGCCGTCGCGGGAACGCCGGCACGCAGGCACTCGACCACCGGGTTGCGGCCGAGGACGTACTCGGGACCCTCGTCCTTGGCTCGCGCCGCGCCGCCACCGCTGCGTCCTGCACCCGACTTCGCCGCGGCCTTGGCCTTCTTGTGCGCGGGATGGTAAGGGCGGTCGACCGCCTTCGGGGTGGCGCCGCGGGCCTCGAGTCCACGACGACGCTGGCCGCCGGACCCGACGACCTGCCCCTTCTTGGTGCCCGACTTCCGGATCGCACCCTTACGCTTCGAATTTCCTGCCATCACGCCTCACCCTTCAATGCCCACTGTGCACCATCAGGGGTGTCGGTCACCTCGATGCCGGCCTCGGCCAGGCGGTCTCGGACCGCGTCCGCGGTCGCCCAGTCCTTGGCGGAACGCGCGTCCGCGCGTCGTTGCAGTTCGGCGCGCACCAGCACGTCCAGCGCGGAGGTGGCGGCCGAGTCGTCGGCCGTACCGGCCCATTGGTCGTCGAGCGGGTCGACGCCGAGAATTCCCATCATGCCCCGCACCGACGACGCGGCGGCGAGAGCGGCCAACCCGTCACCCGATTCGAGTGCGGTGTTGCCCTGCCGGACGACGTTGTGCACCACCGCGAGAGCCGCGGGGACGCCGAGATCGTCGTCGAGTGCGGCACCGAACTCGGGGTCGATGTCACCGATCACCACGTCACCGACGCGGGCGGCGACACGTTCGACGAACGACTCCACCCGCCGGTAGCCGGCGGCCGCCTCGGTGAGCGCACCGGGCGAGTACTCCAGCATCGACCGGTAGTGCGCGCTGCCGAGGTAGTACCGCAGTTCGACGGCACGGACGCGCTGCAGCATCGCGGGGATCGACACCACGTTGCCCAGCGACTTGCTCATCTTCTCGCCACCCATGGTGACCCAGCCGTTGTGTAGCCAGTAGCGCGCGAACGGGTCCCCGGCGCCGTGCGCCTGGGCGATCTCATTCTCGTGGTGCGGGAACACCAGATCCATTCCGCCGCAGTGGATGTCGAACTCGGCACCCAGCAGGCTGGTGGCCATCGCCGAGCATTCGAGGTGCCAGCCCGGGCGTCCCGGGCCCCACGGTGTCGGCCACGACGGCTCGTCGGGTTTGGCCGCCTTCCACAGGGTGAAGTCGCGGTGGTCGCGCTTGCCGGTGCCCGCGCTCTCACCCTGGTGCACGTCGTCGAGCTTGTGCCCGGACAGCGCACCGTAATCGGGCAGGCTGCGGACGTCGAAGTACACGTTGCCGTCGGCGACGTAGGCGTGCCCGCGTTCGATCAGCCGCTCCATGTACTCGACCATCTGGGTCACGAAGCCGGTCGCGCGCGGTTCCGCGGACGGCGGCAGGACGCCGAGGGCGCGGTAGGCGTCGTCGAAGGCGCGCTCGTGGGTGGCCGCCCACTCCCACCAGGGGCGCCCGGCGTCGGCGGCCTTGCGGAGGATCTTGTCGTCGATGTCGGTGACGTTGCGGACGAACAGCACGTCGAGGCCCTGATGGCTCAACCAGCGCCGGAGGATGTCGAAGGCGATGCCGCTGCGGACGTGGCCGATATGGGGAACACCCTGCACAGTGGCGCCACAGAGGTACACCGATGCCTGGCCTGGGCGCAGCGGCACGAAGTCGCGCACCTCTCGGGAGCTGGTGTCATAAAGGCGCAGGGTCACGACCGGCCATCCTACCGGACCACGATCGGGCCACCGACCACGCGAGCGCGCCGAAGACCCCGTTCCGCAGCCGGAATGCCATCAGCCCGCGTCGGCGGCGAGGACCGAGTCGAGGAGCGCCTGCATCGTGTCGAGCGTGTCCCCGAGGACCGCCACGGCCCGTTCGGTGTGCGGATACCGCACACGGACATGGATGCCGTCACGATCACGCCAGAACCACCACTGCGCCGTGTCGGTCGGCTTCTGGCTCGAGATCTGCCGCACGTCGACGTCCCCGCGCGGCATGGGCAGCCGCGTGTAGTCGACATAGGACATCATGAAGACGTCGCTACGACCGGGGCGCAGTCGATCACCGAAGGCTGCGTACACCGGCGTCAGCCCGATCTCGGCCAGCGGCAGTGCGGCCGCGAGACGCCGGGTGTTCCGGTGCATGGCGGCGTACAGGTCGCCCGTCGCGCTGATCCGCAGCGGGGCGTTGCCCACCGACCAGCTCACGCAACCCGGCCCCGCCCCGGCGCCGGTGGGCACCGCGGTCGCGATCTCGTCGGGTCCGCCGGCGGCGTTGACGGCCATCGCCGCACAGGTGAGGACGGCCGGATAGGTGCGGGCACCGCGACGGTGGACCGTCGAACTGAAGGTCGCGGCGTCGTCGCCGGACAGCAATGTCCGGACCATCGTGTGCACGGGCAGGCTGACGCCCACGGCGACACCGAGGTCGAGCGGGAACTCGGGCACCGTCCAGCCGGTCGCGGCGAGGAACTGCCCCCAGGCGCCCAGGCGGGGATCGTCGGCGGTCACCGACGCCTCCCCCTCGGCGACGACGCTCAGGGCCGCGAGTCCCGACTCCGCGGGCGCCAGTTCCCGACCGGCGAGCAGTTCGCAGATCTCGGTCGACACGACCGCCAGCGAGCGGGCGTCGACGTAGCAATGGTCGAAGGCGCAGATGAGTGTCGTCCCGCCGGCGCGCGTGACCGCCGCCAGGAAATGCGGCATCGGCTCGAAGGGGTTGCACGTCGCGCCGATGGACTCGATGAGCTTCGCGGCGAACTCCTGCGGCGAGAGCCCTTCGGCCGTCTCGCGGGACTCCTCCTTGACGTCGACGCCGGGGTGCACCAACCGGGTGATCTTGCCCTCGGCCTGTACATAGTGGCTGCGCAGCGCGTCATGACGGGCGATGACCGTCCCGATCACGTCGCCGAGCAGGTCGGCATCGATCCGTTGGCGGAAGTCGAGGGTCAGCGCAATCCAGCCCGGCTGTCCCGAGGCGAGCGACGCCAGGTGGAATCGCTCGTTCTCCGACACCGGCGCGCTCGACTGCGCGGCGGCGCCACCGGGCACGGCTCGCCAGCACACCAGTTCACCCGGCTCTACCTCCCACGATTCGGAACTCGAGAGCTTCATCGCACACTCCTTGTCGATGGGCGGGGGTCGGCGGGCGGGGCGTCGGAGGCCGGTTCGGGCGCGAGAGCGCCTGCGGCGTAAGCGGTCACGATGGACTCGATACGTTCGATCAGGCCCAGGATCGAGGTGCGCGCCACCGCGTTGTCGGGGACGTGCGAGCGCACGACGAGTCCGGCGTCGGTGCGCGTGAACCACAGGTTGGCGTTGCGGGTCGGACCGACCCCGCTGGAGGTCTGCATCGTCGACAGAACCGGGTCGTCGCCGAGGCCGAGCCGGCGCACATCGGTGTAGGACACCATGTACGGACTGCCGTCGAGTCCCTTGAAGACCCCTTCGCCGGCCAAGAGCCGGAGGACGCCGTGAGCCGGTACCGAAGCGGCCCGGCGCGCAGCGCGCACACGCTCGGTCGCGATGCGGACGAGTCCGTCGAACGACGTGTCCGGTCCCTGCGGCGAGTCCACGATGACCGGCGCGAAGTTGCACAGCCAGCCCTGTGTCCGCTCGTGCCCGGCGCCCCGGCTCGAGAGCACGGTGGACACGAAGAACCTTGCCTCGCCGGTGGATTCACGGTGATGCGTGGCGAGAGCAGCGTAGAGGAGGCCGGCGAAACCGCCGGCGGACGCGGCCAGCCGGGTGTCGCAGTGCCCCAGCTGCTCGGGCGTCAGCAGCCAGTGCTCGATCGCGACCGCGGGTTGCGGCGCGCCACCGGTCAGTCCCAGTTCGAGTGGACACCGCGGGGGTCGGCCGTCGTTCGCGGACAACGCATCCCGCCAGAGAGCCACCCGCTCGTCGTCCGAGGTGAGGGCCGCCGCCGCGGCCCGCTCGGCCGTGATCGAATCACCGAAGGCACCGGCGGGGCCGAGTTCCGCGGGCACACCGGAACTTCGCTCCCGGTACAGCGCGACGATCTCGGACAACGCCAGCGCCGAGGAGTAGCCGTCACCGTGGGCGTGGTCGGTGGCGAAGAAGAACGTGAAGGCACCATCGGCCGAGGGGTCCGGATCGACCGCGGCGGCGCACCAGGTGCCCGGGATCTGCTCTGCACGAGCCGTTTCCGATGCACGACGGCCGGCCCAGAGGCCCAGATCGGCATCGCCGACGACCTGCGCCTCCCCGGCGCGCTCGGCGACCCGGAACTCGAAGGCCTCCGGCGGCGCCACCCATCGCTCGGGACCAGAGTCACCAGTGCGGTAGTGGGCGCGCTGTTCCTCGTGTCGCCGGACGAACGCGGTGAGGGCACCGCTCATCGCCTCCGCATCGAGGGGACCGTCGAAACGTGCGGCGGCGAGCAGGAAGCCGTGGTGCGGCTGACCGTCGGATCGCCTGTCCGCCATGGACACCAGATGGTCTGACTGCAGGAACGACACCCCGTCACCCCACCGTCGTGCCGCCCGGGCGACGCCCGCCGGGTCGCCGAGTTCCCATTCGACGATCCGCCCACCACGCAGGTGGGGGCGGAGGCGAACGGTCAGCGACCCGGGGACACCGAACCCGGGTGACACGCGAGAGGACTGCAGGGTGCCGGACATCAGCGTTCCGCTACGACCGGCGACCCTCCGGCTACCAATTCCGCAGTGCGGTAGGTGTACTCGCAATCGCCTTCGGTGACGATCCGCTCGAGGATCGCATGGAAGACGGACAGGAAGGCCTCGACCGCCGGCGCGTTCTCGGCCGGGAAGCGCGAGGACACGTTGACACCGGTGGGGATGCGGTTGATCCAGAAGTAGACCTCGTCGGCGTCGCGGGTCGCGCTGCGCAGCACGCGTGCCGCGCGCGGCTCCCACTCGGTCGACCCCTCTGCGTGGCGGAGGTCGATGTAGGACACCACGAATCCCGGCGGCGTGACATCCCCGCCGATGAGCTCGGCGACCGGCGCGAACGGGGCGCCGCCCACATCCTTGTACTGGGCCGCGGTGGCCGCGACCGCGGTCAGCGCGTCGGTGAACTTCAGCGGCCGACCCGGGCGGACGGCCACCGGGATGATGCCGACGAACCAACCCACGGCCTCGCCCCACTCGACCGAGTTGCGGGTGTGGACCGGACTGATGAAACGCAGATCCGCGGAACCGGTCAGGGCCGCGGACGTCATCGACAGCGCGGTGTAGATGCCTGCGGTCATGGACGACCCGGCCGCCTTGCAGATCGCGTCGAAGCGCTTGGTCTCGGCGGAATCGAGCAACCAGTGCGACAGCGTCGTCTGGAAGCCCTCGTCCGGGACCCGCCGCGCGGTGATCGTGCGCGGCGCGTCGTCCGGGACGGCGAACTGCGGGAAGCGCGGGATCGGCTCCGGCTGAACGGCCGTGGTGGTGTCGTCGAAGAAGCTGCGCCACTGGCTCACCGCGGCGTTGTTCGCGTCGATCTGCTCACCGAGGCGGCGCTCGGCGTCGCTGAAGTCCAGGTAGCTGCCGATGGCGGCGAGGCCGTGCGGATCACCGGTGAGCTCGGCGAGGTACAGCGCGGTCAGCTCGCGGATCGCGAACACCTGGGTGTAGGCGTCCATCACGGTGTGGTCGGCGGCGAACACCACGAGGAAGCCCTCGTCGTCGCCAGGCGTCTCGACCGTCACCGCGATGCAGTGCGGCCACGCCAGCGGGGTGACGGTGGTGTTGAAGTACTCGGTGACGAGTTCGGAGACCTCGGCGGGTTCCAGATCGGACCCGAAGGCCCGCTCGCGCACCGAGATCGCGTCGGCGGCGACGGTGATGCGGGTCAGGTCGCCCTGCGGGTGTCCGGCGTCGTGGACACGGACCGAGGTCCGGAACGCCTCGTGCCGGCGGTACCACGCGACGAGCGTGCGCGAGAACGCTTCCCGGTCGAGCGGACGCTGGATCCGGAATGCCGTCCCGATCCACTGGCTGTACCAGTCGTCGCCCTCCCGAACCGCGCGTCGGGCGTGCTCGAGATGCATGTACGACAGTTGCCGCGAGTCGGTCTGCCATTCCGATGCCTCGACCGTCGGCTCCCACGCGGTCACCGTTCCGCCGGGCATCGAATAGTCATCGAGTTCGGTGTATTCCATCGAAACCTCTCGTGTTGACACGTGTCAGCCCCCGACTGTTGGTCTTCTCCAGCCCCTCCCCTGAGGCTGGTGCGCCGCGTTGCGCTAGCGGTGTTGTCGATCGAAGTCGACGCGGGCATGCGTCCTCGACGCCGAGAGCTGCTGTGCTCTCGGTTGTCTCGCCATGCTCACAGCCCCAACCCACGTCGTAGCGTGGGCCACGACTCCCGCTGCTGGTCGACCCAGTACGGCCACGAATGTGTGCCGGGGTCGACGTAACGGATGGTGGCCGGAACACCGGCAGCGGCGAGCCTGGACTGCAGCTGCTGTGTGCACCACATCGAACCGACCTCGATCACGCCACCGACGACCTGTCGGTCTGTGGGGTTCTCGTTGCCGGGATAACCGGGGGCATCGTACTTTCCGGAGCGGCCCGTCCCGGTGGAGACGTAGACGGCGGAGCCCCGGAGGTTTCCCGCCTGGGCGAGCACATCGTGTGCAGCCCAATCCGGGTCGTTCGGGCCGCCCCACATGTTGTTGGCGTCACCGCCGAACGCCGCGACGATGCCTCGAGGGTAGGCCTGGCCGGCCGGTCCCGTCGTGGTGAAGCATCCGCTGTAGGCGGCCACCGCATCATAGAAACCGGGATTGCGGGCCGCCAGGACGAGCGCGGCACCCGCACCCATCGAGAGTCCGGCGACACCCCGCACGCCGTTGCCGGAGAACTGCGTATCGATCAGCGGGGGCAGTTCGCGGGTCAGGAACGTCTCCCACTTGTAGCGGCCGAGCTTCGGATCGTCGCGCTGCCAGTCCGTATAGAAACTGCCGTCACCCGCAATTGGCATGACCACGTTGACGTTCTTGTCGGCATAGAAACCGGCGAGATCCGTCTTCAGCGTCCACACACTGTTGTTCGGATCCTGTTCGTTCAGGCCTCCCAGCAGGTACAGCGACGGCCGCGGGCCGGTGTCCGCACGCGGGGTCAGGACCTGCACCTTGATGGTCTTGTCCATGGACGCGGAATGCACGTACACGGCGTGGAGGTGCGGGCCCTCGGCGACCACTCGCTCGATCGCGGAGACGCCCGGTGCCGCGGACGCGGGGCCCGCCGACACTGCTGTGGCCAGACCCGAGAAGACGATCGCCGCAGCCACAGTGGTCGCGAGAACGCCTGTAGCGCGCATCTTCACACGGCGATACGTGTTCCGGCGGGCAGCACCCGTCATATCGTCGCGTCCTCCGAATTCCAAGACTTGGCAGTCAAATGACCAGATTCGCCGACTTCCCGATTTCCGGGGAGGCCGGTCCACATTGGTCACGACAGTAACCCGAATTCATCCGATTGGATAGTTCGCCGTACGAATTGGGCGTCAGCAAGGCGACCCTTAAAGATCCATGATATTGACGGTTTCGGGGTCCCCTCCGGCCACCGTTCGGGCACTTTCGCCCGAGGATCGGGCCACCACCGGCTCCTCGGGTATGGTTTGCACGGTCTCGACGCCACCCGACGCGGCTCGAAGGGCGCGGTCGACCACGATCACCGAATCCGCAGCTGCGGGCGTTCATCCGTCCGGCCGTCGCCGGCATCCGGCGCGCACCGTTCCGGCGGTCCGGCCGGATCGGACCGGCGGTACGGCACCGCGGAAGACACCTCGGAAGGTGCTCACAATGGAATTCTGGTGTGACACAACACACATGACGCCGGGGCGCGATCGGCGCCCTGGCGCCCGGCGGCTTGTGGAAAGAATCACTCTCGACGAACGGCAGGTCCGGTCATGAACTTCGCATCCCTGGTCGGCAACACATCGAGTGCTGGTCGGACCCCCACCGTCGACCGCCTAACCTCCGACGACGACCTCTTCGTCCGGATGGACGTGATCCTCGGCCTACCCGTCGTGAACCAGACGCTGTGGCGCTTCCCCGGCACGGTCGACGTCGACGACTTCGCCGCACTCGCGGAGAAGCTGCGTCGCGGACGCCTGAGCCGGCTCGTCGCGAAGCACCGCGGCCCGGGGCGAGCCCACTGGCGTTACACGCCCGACGCCGGCCACTTCGCCGTGCAGGCCGAGCCGGTCCCGGTCGGCGCGGAAGAGCAGTGGGGACGGGCACAGGCCGACGCCGGCCACTTCGCCGTGCAGGCCGAGCCGGTCCCGGTCGGCGCGGAAGAGCAGTGGGGACGGGCACAGGCCGACGCCGACCTCGACATCGAGAACGGACCCGCGTGGCGGCTCGTCGTCGCACGGACCGCCGACGACGCCTCGGTGCTCGTGTCCCTGGTCATCTCCCATGTCATCGCCGACGGCGGGACGGGCGCGGTCGCGGTCCTCGAGGCCGTCCATGACCTGGACTACACACCCGGCACCGCACCGGGCCTGGTGTCGAATGCCGTCGACGCCGCCGACCTACTCTGGACCGCGGGCAAGACCGCGATCCGGATGGCGCGGGCCGGCCGGTCCGGACCGCCCGCCTCGCCGGCACGTGTGACCGGCCGGCCTGCACCCGACACCGATGTCGCCGCCGCCGAGATCGCACCGAACGTGACCGTCCTGATCCCGGCCGCCGACTTCAGGTCCGCGGCCGAATCCCGGGGCGGCACCGACAACAGTCTGTTCGCGGCTCTCATGGTGGGTGTTCTGGAGCGGTGTGGTCGGGTCTCCCCCGGCGACGTCGTCCCGGTGTCGCTGCCCGTCTCGTCCCGCACACCCGACGACCGCCGCGCCAATGCGACGTCGGGCGCCACCGCGTTCGTCGAGGTCGCCCCCGACCGCTACGAGGACCTGTCCGCCGTCCGGGCCGCGTGCAAGGACGCCTACAACCGCTTGGCCGCCAACTCGGGCAAGGTGGCCCAGCGAGCAGTGGTCCTGCAGGCGCTGAGCGCATCCCTCACCCGACGCCTGGCCGCCAACGTCACCACCCCGCTGTGCCTCGCCTCCAACGTCGGACCGGTTCCCGACGAGTTCGCGACGCTGGGCACCGGCGAACCCGCTGCACTCTCCATCCGAGCCGTCACCGCGACCGACGACCCTCGCGCTCTGCGTGACCGCAAGGGCGGGATCAGCGGTTGGCTTGCACTCGGCGCCGACGACGTCATGTTCAGCGTGAGTTCGCTTGACCCGGTACGAATCCCGGACGTGGCCACCATGCGCGAGCTGGTAACCGCCGAACTCGCCGCCTGGGGTATGCACGGAAAGTTCTGGGGCGCATGAGGATCGCGTTCACCGTCCACGGCAGCCGGGGAGACGTCCAGCCCGCGGTGGCGATCGGCGTCGAGCTCGCGCGTCGCGGCCACGACGTCCGGCTCGCCGTGCCCGAGGACCTCGTCGAACTGACCGCGAATTCCGGATTGCCGACGCAGATGCTGGCTCCGTCGACGGCGGAGCTGCTGGCCAGTCCGCTGGTCAAGGAACGCCTGAAGTCCAAGAACCCGCGCGTCCGACTCAAGGCGCTGGGCGAGGTCGCCGATCACGGCCGCGAGACCTCTGAGCGGGTCATGGCCGAACTCGCCGACGTCTCCGATCTGCTGGTGACCGGCCCGCTGGCGCAGGACCGGGCCGACGCCATCGCCCAGAGCCGTGGCATCGGATTCGTTCCGCTGCACTACTGTCCGCTCCGTCCGAACGCCAGCCTCGACGTCCGCTACCGCGAGTACCCGCGTCCGGTCTCGCGCGCGATGTGGCGTCTGGCCGACCGGGCCTACTGGCTCACGCTGCGCGGCGCCGACCGGCGGTTGCGCACCGAACTCGGCCTCCCGCCGGCGAAAGGCCCTCTGGGACGCCGACTTCGGGAGCGCGGCATCCCCGAGATCCAGGCCTACGACGCCGCGCTGTTCCCCGGGCTCGGGAACGACTGGGGACCGCAGCGGCCGCTCGTGGGATTCCTGCTGCCGGACAAGGACACTCGTACCGCATTGTCGAACGGGGACGACACGACCGCACATGCGGTCGCGTGGGCGACCACCGACGAGGCGCCCGTCTACGTCGGCTTCGGCAGCATGAAGATCACCGCCGAGCAGATCGGCGGAATCGTGAGCTCGCTGCTCGACCGCGGGCTGCGGGTCATCGGACACACCGATCACGAACTCCCCCAGCATGATCGGCTTTTTCACCTCACCCAGCCGGTCGACCACGAGACCCTACTCCCGCAATGTCGCGGCGCGGTCCACCACGGCGGCGCCGGCACCACGTCAGCGGCGACCCGCGCGGGCATCCCGTCGGTGGTCGCCTGGCTCAGTGCAGATCAGCCGATGTGGGCCGCGGCGCTACGCCGCAGGGGGGCCGGTTCCGGCAACAAGCTGGCTCGATTCGGGCCCTCCGATCTCGACCCGCTCACCGATCCGGCAGTGGCGGCCGCAGCCGCGCGTCTGGGGACGGAACTCACCCCGCCGGCCGCGGCCGTCGACCGTGCCTGCGAGATCCTGCTGGACGCGGCCTCGCGCTGACCGGGGCGTCGTCGACCGGCGTCTCAGGCGTCGTCGAGCAGGGCGGTGGCGACCGCCCCGATCCCCTCGCCGCGTCCGGTCATGCCCAGACCGTCGGTGGTGGTCGCCGAGACGGAGACGGGTCCGCCGACCGCCGTCGACAGCACTTCCTGGGCCTCGGTGCGACGGGGTCCGATCTTGGGTCGATTGCCGATGACCTGAACGGCGGCGTTCACGACGCGGAGTCCTTCGGCGGCGATCAGCTCGGCCACATGGGTGAGCATCGCGACGCCGGAGACGCCCTCCCACTCGGGTCGCCCGGTACCGAACACCGAGCCGACGTCGCCGAGTCCGGCGGCCGAGAGCACCGCATCGCACAGGGCGTGGGCACCGACGTCACCGTCGGAGTGACCCTCACAGCCGGGCTCGTCGGGAAAGTGCAGGCCGACCATCCAGCAGTCGGCTGACGGGTCGACGCGATGCGCGTCGGTGCCGATCCCGACCCTCATGCCCGGGCCTCGATGTCGGCCGCGGTCTCACGGACGACGTCTCGGATGATACGGAGGTCCCACGGTGTGGTGATCTTCATGGCGAGAGGGTCTCCCGGGACGATGTGGACAGGGATGCCGCAGCGTTCGGCGAGGCCGGCATCGTCGGTTGCGAGACCGGCATCGTCGGCATGTGCGCGCAGTAGGGCGTCGCGGGTGAAGCCCTGCGGGGTCTGTACCGCGCGGAGTTCTTCACGGTCGACGGTGCGGGCCACGAGTTCGAGTCCGCGCGCATCCGTTGTGACCTGCTTGAGAGTGTCGACGACGGGCACACCCGGGACCACGGCCGGGTGGCCGGCGGCGACGGCCTCGACCACGCTCGTGAAGACATGGGCGGGTGTCAGGGGTCTTGCCGCGTCGTGCACGAGAAGGATCTGGGCATCGCCGGCCGCGGCGATCCCCGCGCGCACCGAATCGGATCGGTGAGCGCCGCCGGATACGACGACGACCCCGGGGAGCAGCTCTCGAGCGTGTTCCACGAGGTCGGCCGGCACCACGACGACGATCGATGCCCCGAGTGAATCGGGGACGTTGTCGACGCAGCGCTCGATGATCGTTGCGCCACCGAGGTCGACGAAAGCCTTCGGAACCGGCTCGCCGAGTCGGGTTCCCGACCCGGCGGCCGGGATGATGACGCAGACTTCTGCGCCGGAATCCTCCGGCGAAGTGGTCAATGCTCTACCTGATCAGGTACGAACCGATGTCAGGAAGCGGCCGCGAGGACCTCGTCCAGGATGATGGTGGCCTTCTCGTCATCGGTGTTCTGCGCGAGCGACAATTCGTCCACGAGGACTCGGCGGGCACGGGTCAGCATGCGCTTCTCACCGGCCGAGAGTCCACGGTCCCGCTCGCGACGCCAGAGGTCGCGCACGATCTCGGCGACCTTGATGATGTCGCCGGAGATGAGCTTCTCCTGGTTCGCCTTGAATCGCCGCGCCCAGTTGGTCGGCTCTTCGGTGTGCGGGGCCCGCAGCACCTGGAATACCTGGTCGAGACCCTCTTGCCCGACCACGTCGCGGACGCCCACGTATTCCAGCTTCGTCGAGGGAATCTGAACGGTCATGTCACCGTCGGCAACCTTGAGAACAAGGTATTCGATCTGCTCACCCTTGATGGTCCGGGTAACGATGTCTTCGACCCGAGCAGCACCGTGATGGGGGTAAACGACGGTGTCGCCAACTTTGAAATTCAATGTTCCTTGCCCCTTTCGAGTGAACCCAGTCTAGCACGGGCGTTCCGAGGGCCCCACCCAACGGTGCAGGTCAACGCGGTGAACCGGTTCCAGCACTGCCTCTTCCGAGGTGGCAGGGGGTGCCGTAGCAGCGTGTTCGGCGTCACGCAACACCACACAGAAGAGGGCAGTACGGACCCCTCCGCCGATCCCCGGAACATGCCCTCGCGGACACGAATCGGGCACCCGGGCGGACTTTTCCGGACGGCGCCCACTACGCTGCGTAGTGCAGGGTTTCGTGCGCTGCAATTCGACTTCGTTTGACCTGGGAGGATCGGGTGTCAGTGCTTTCACCATCCGCACGGCGATCGGCGTTTCGGCCTACTCGTCTGGCCACCGCAGTAGCCACGATCGGCATCGCCGTTGCCCTGGGCACCACCGGTTGCGGTGCGGGACAGATCTCGCAGACCGCCAACCAGCTGCCCGCAGTGAACGGCGCGAACGTCAACATCGACTCGCTGCAGCTGCGCGACGTGCAGATCCTCTACCCGGAGAAGGACGCACCGACCGTCTTCGGCAACGGCGGCCCCTTCGAGCTCGCGTTCGTCGTCGCGAACTCCGACCAGACCGCCTACTACCGACTGAAGGAGATCAAGCCCGAGAAGGGTTCGGTCGAGTTCGTCGAGGGCAGTGATCCCGCGGCTCGCGTCATCGCGCCGGGGCAGGCCCTCAGCAGCGGTACGCCCGTCGGCTCCGTCCGCGACAGCGAGAAGAAGGTCACCGCCGAGCTGAGCAACGCGGGCGACACCGTCGCCTCGGGCCTCACCACCGACCTGACCTTCGTCTTCGAGAAGCGCGAAGCCAACGGCTCGTGGGTCGCCGCCGGTGAGACCACCGTGCAGACCCCGGTCGACGCCGGTGCGGATCTCCAGCGTCAGGACGTCGCCCGCAACGCGGAGCCGACGTTCTACAACCAGCATCACGGCGAGGTCGGCCCCGGGGACGAAGAGGGCGGCGCTCCCGAGGGCGGACACGAAGAGGGCGGCGGGCACTGACCCCCTTCCCCTGAAGACGCACGACGAGGCCCGGCATCCGCCGGGCCTCGTCTGTTCTGTCGGTCCCCCCGCTTAGGCTGACCGGGTGGCAAAACCCAAATCCTCGTATCGCTGCACCGGATGCGGTCACCAGGTCGCC
The DNA here is from genome assembly GCF_038024875.1 of Gordonia rubripertincta. Classification (NCBI taxonomy): domain Bacteria; kingdom Bacillati; phylum Actinomycetota; class Actinomycetes; order Mycobacteriales; family Gordoniaceae; genus Gordonia; species Gordonia rubripertincta. The sequence goes on along the minus strand of NZ_CP136136.1, from coordinate 2,187,427 downwards.
AAGTGGGTCGGACGCTGCCCCGAATGCGGTGAATGGGGATCGATCGACGAGGTCGCCGGCACACCCACGTCCTCCCGGGCCACCGCGGCTGTTGCGCCGTCGAGCCCGGCCCTGCGCATCACCGAGGTCGACGCGGAATCGTCGGCAGCGGTGCCCACGGGCATCGGCGAACTCGACCGCGTCCTCGGGCGCGGCGTCGTCCCGGGATCGGTGATCCTGCTCGCCGGCGAGCCCGGCGTCGGCAAGTCGACGCTGCTGCTCGAGACGGTCAAGCACTGGGCCGCCAAGGATCGCGTCGCGCTGTACATCACCGGCGAGGAGTCGGCCGGACAGGTGCGCATGCGCGCCGAGCGCACCGGTGCGGTGCACCCCAACGTCTATCTCGCTGCCGAGACCGATCTCGCGACCATCCTCGGCCACGTCGACACCGTGCGACCGTCGCTCATGATCATCGACTCGGTCCAGACCGTCGTCGCGTCCGGCGCCGACGGCGTCACCGGCGGCGTGACGCAGATCCGCGCGGTCACCACCGCATTGGTGTCGCTGGCCAAGAACCGGGGCATCGCGGTGATCCTGGTCGGCCACGTGACCAAGGAGGGCGCCGTCGCGGGCCCGCGTTCACTCGAGCACCTCGTGGACGTCGTACTCGCCTTCGAGGGCGACAAGCACTCGACGCTGCGGATGGTCCGCGGCGTGAAGAACCGCTTCGGCGCCGCCGACGAGGTCGGCTGCTTCGAACAGCGCGACGACGGTATCCACCAGGTACCCGATCCTTCCGGAATCTTTCTGCACCAACGAGATTCGGACGTCAGCGGCAGCGTCACGATGGTGACGATGGACGGCAAGCGGGCGCTCGTCGGCGAGGTCCAGGCGCTCGCCAACGGGACCGAGATGTCCAACCCCCGTCGGGCGGTTTCCGGTCTCGACTTCAACCGGGTGGCGATGGTCCTCGCCGTCCTGCAGGCGCGCGCCGGCCGGAAGGAACTCGGCAAGTCGGAGGTCTACCTGTCGACGGTCGGCGGCATGCGCGTGACCGAACCCGCCGCCGACCTCGCGATCGCGCTCTCGGTCTATTCGACCCTGACCCAACGTCCGGTCCCCCAGTCGACCGTCGTCATCGGCGAGGTCGGGCTCGGCGGCGAGATCCGTCGGGTCTCGGCGGTCGCACGACGCCTGGCAGAGGCCAAGCGACTCGGGTTCCGCGAGGCGATCATCCCGGCGGCCACCGATGAGGAACTGCCGAAGGGCATCCGCCTCCTCCGGGTCGCCAACCTCGGCGACGCCGTCCACCTTCGCGATTCCGACCCGGTGGACGCGCCGTTCTGACCCGCCCGCCCGACCCGCGTCAGCCCGTCAGAGGTGCGGCCGCCCGTCAGAGGTGCGGCCGCCCCGACAGGTACTCCTCCGCCTTCGCGCTGTTCTTGACGTGGTCGGCGTAGTGCTCCACCACGTCGATCGTCACGAAGACCCCGTTCGCCCGGGCGACCGGACGGTCAGGATCGCCGAGGTGCGCGAGCCCCTCGGTGTAGATCTTGCGTCGCTGCTTGCCGAGGATCGCCGCATGGATCTGCAGGGTCTCGCCGACCGGGATCGGCTTCAGGAAGTCGACCTGCAGGTGCACGGTGACGCCGGGAGGACCCAGAAGCCGTGGAAGCATCCCCATCACGTCGTCGAACGCGCTGGACAGGATGCCCCCGTGGATCACGCCGGGCCCGCCCTCCATCCACTGCTCGACCGGCATCTGCGCGTCCACGGTGAAGCCCTCGCCCGCGTACATCGGTATGCGCAGGCCCCGCGGCGAGTCCCCCCCACAGCCGAAGCACGTCGAGTTGTGCGGGCGCATGAGTTCACCCGGCGCGGAGGTCTTCGGGTGGCGCTCGAGCACGTCGAGCTCGTCGGGCACCACAAAACTGCTGCTCTTCACATCCCGGTACCCTAGTCACCGTTGTGACGACCTGCTTCGACGGGCGTCGTCCGCCCGGGGGTGTCCCGGAGCCGAAGGGGAGACATGGTTGCCGAAGTGGTGAAGTCCGAGCTCGCGCGTGAGACGTTGGCGCGCGTCGCGCCGGGCACCCCGCTACGCGACGGCCTGGAGCGGATCCTGCGTGGCGGTACGGGCGCCCTGATCGTGCTGGGGCACGACTCCGACGTCGAAAAGATCTGCGACGGCGGTTTCCATCTCGACGTCGAGTTCGCCCCCACCCGGCTGCGTGAGCTCGCCAAGATGGACGGCGCGGTGGTCCTGTCCACCGACGGAAAGCGCATCGTGCGCGCCAACGTCCAGCTCGTGCCGGACCCCTCGATCCCCACCGAGGAATCGGGCACCCGGCATCGTAACGCCGAACGCACCGCGATCCAGACCGGTCACCCGGTCATCTCGGTCAGTGCCTCGATGTCGATTGTCAGCGTCTACGTCGACGGCGCTCGTCGTGTCGTCGAGAGCCCCGACCCCATCCTGTCGCGCGCGAACGTCGCCCTGGCCACCCTGGAGCGGTACAAGGCACGTCTCGACGAGGTCATCGCCGCGTTGTCGCGCGCCGAGATCGAGGACTACGTGCTGCTGCGCGACGCCATGTCGACCGCACAGCGCATGGAGATGGTGCGGCGGGTATCGGTGGAGATCGAGGAGTACGTCCTCGAACTGGGCACCAACGGTCGACAGGTGAGCCTGCAGCTCGAAGAGCTCATCAGCGACAACGACACCATGCGAGAACTGCTCGTCCGCGACTACTTCGCCAGCCCCGAACCCGCCACCGCCGAAGACGTCCGACAGGCACTCGAGGTCATCGAGGAACTCAGCGACGCCGATCTCCTCGATCTCACCCAGCTCGCCGGCGCCTTCGGCTACCCGACGACGATCGACGCCCAGGACAACACCATGAGTCCGCGCGGCTACCGGCTGCTCGCACGCATCTCACGTCTGCAGTTCGCGCACGTGGACCGGCTCGTTCGCAGCTTCGGCACCCTGCAGGCGCTGCTTGCGAGCACCTCGGCCGATCTGCAGGCCGTCGAGGGCATCGGCAGCATCTGGGCGCGCCACATCCGCGAAGGACTGTCGCGGCTCGCGGAGACCAGCATCGAGCGCTACGACTAGAGCCCCGACGAATCGGGGGTCCAGACGATCAGGCTTTTCGGTCGATCAGGGCTCTTGCGCGGGCGCGACCACGTTGAAGGTGATCGGGAACGACTCGCGTTCCCCGATCTTGCCGATCGCCGAGTAGGAACCGGCGGGGACTTGTGTCCGCGGACGCTCACAGCCGGGGCTGCTGGTGGTGCCCGACCAGGTGATCGTGTCCTTCGCCTGCTGTGCAGGCTTGAGGACGACGTTGTTCACGGTGTCGATCGGCGAACAGTCCCGCGCCGACCACAGGGTGCGCGACCCGTCGAGCGTCCGAACGATGACGTTCTGAGCGGCCTTGCCCACATCGCGGGTGCAGTCGGACAGGCCGGCGTTCGTGGTGACGATCGTGAAGACCGGCTGCTGGCCGATCGTGTACGTCGGCTTGTCGGTGTAGAGGACCACCGAGATCGCCTGATCCGGGCAGAGGTTGGGGCCGGCAGGGCCACCGGGCACGCCCGCGGGGCTTGCCGACTCCGGGGGTGAGGACGCCGCCGCGGACGCACCACCCGGGACTCCGGCACCAGCGGGGGCGTTGCCGCCCGGAGCACCACCGGCACCGGCGTCGCCGGCGGCGGGCGGCTCGGACGACGGCGGTGCCGACTCCGAGGACGGAGCCGCACTGCTGGGAACCGACGAGGTGGCCGCGGTGTTCTGCGGCGCGTCACCGCCGGATGTCATCCAGACGATGAGAGCGACGACCAACCCCACGACGACCAGCGCGCCACCCCCGGCGACGACGCGTCGTCGCCAGTAGATCTCGGGTGGCAGCGGGCCCTGGGGTTCGATCACGCACACAACGCTAACGGCCGGATCTCGACTTCCGGTTGATCACGGTCGGCGTGTCGCGGCCGAAAAGCGGCCCCGAACAGGCAAAGTCTAGAGTTCGCCTTCAGGTTCGGGGCCGCTCCGGTATAACTCAGGCGCTCTCGGCCTGCACGGTCTGCACCGGCTTCTCACCGATGTCGCCGTACACCGATTCCAGGTTGACCTGGCCGTCGCTGAGCTTGTAGGTCAGGCCGACGATCGCCAGCTTGCCCGTGCTGATGCGGTCGGCGATGATCCGGCTGCGCTGCATGAGCAGGCGTCCGGTCTCGACGACGTGACGGGCCTCGAACTCGTCGACCCGGGTGAGGCCTTCGCTGCGCCCCGCGAGAATGCTCGGCGTGACCCGCTCGACGACGTCGCGGATGTAACCGCCGGGGATCTGCAGATCATCGAGGGCGTCGAGCGTCGCCTTCACCGCGCCACAGCTGTCATGGCCGAGGAGCACGATGAGGGGCACCTCGAGGACCTCCACGGCGTACTCGAGCGAACCCATCACCGCCGAGTCGATGACGTGACCGGCGGTACGGACGACGAACATGTCGCCGAGCCCCTGGTCGAAGATGATCTCGGCGGCCAGACGGGAGTCCGCGCAGCCGAACAGGACCACATGCGGGTGCTGCCCGTCGGCGAGTCGTGCCCGGTCCTCGATACCCTGGCTCGGATGTTGAGATTCTCCGGCCACAAAGCGGTCGTTTCCGTCGCGCAGAATGCGCCAGGCCTCGCGTGGTGTCTTTCCTATCATGCTCAATAGTGTGCCACCCGAGCGATTGATCGGTTGGTTCGATACCCATGAACGCGACCTGCCGTGGCGAGACCCGGCCTGTTCCGGCTGGCAGATCCTCGTCAGCGAGATCATGCTGCAGCAGACCCCGGTGTCCCGGGTCCTCGAGCCGTGGCGGGAGTGGGTCGCACGCTGGCCCGTGCCGTCGGCGATGGCCGCCGAGTCCGCCGGCGAGGTCCTGCGGGCCTGGGGAAAGCTCGGTTACCCGCGGCGCGCCCTCCGCCTTCACGAGTGTTCGAAGGTCCTCGCCCGCGACCACGACGACCGGGTGCCCGAGGACGTCGAGACGATGTTGACCCTGCCCGGTATCGGCGACTACACCGCGCGGGCGGTCGCCTGTTTCGCCTACGGTCAGGCCGTCCCCGTCGTCGACACGAACGTCCGTCGTGTGATCGCGCGGGCGGTGCACGGCCGTGAGCAACCGGGCAATCCGTCCCGCCGCGACCTCGACGACGCCGAAGTACTGCTCCCCCGGTCTACCGACGCCGGCTACTCCCGGAGTGCGCCGAGGTTCTCCGCGGCACTCATGGAACTCGGCGCACTGGTCTGCACGGCCCGAAACCCCAAGTGCGACAACTGCCCTCTCGTGGGCTGCACCTGGGTACGACTCGGCCGCCCCGCACACACCGGCCCACCGCGGAAGACCCAGAAGTTCGCCGGCACCGACCGCCAGGTCCGCGGCCTGCTGCTCGACGTACTGCGCGGCACCAACGGGTCGGTGGAACGGTCGAAGCTCGACGTGGTGTGGACGAGCGACACCGCCCAGCGAGACCGTGCGCTCGACTCGCTTCTCGTCGACGGACTCGTGGAGATCACCACCGACGGGCGCTATTGCCTTGCGGGCGAGGGTTGAAGCCGTCGGACACTCGCCGACACCGCCTGGTCTCGGGATCGGTCGGAACCTTCGGCGGCAAAACCGCCCACCAGGACACATAATTCGTGCCAAGGTCGGTGACCAGTCATTTGATCGTTCGGGCATAGTCTCCCGCTGGACCCGGATCGTTGCTAATGTCCCGATCCATGAGTCAGCCGCCGTATCCTCCTGTCCCGCCGTCGGACCCGAATCAGCCGGGTGGACAACCCGGGCAGCAGCCGCCCCAGTACGGGCAGCAGCCACCGCCCCCGCCCCAGTACGGCCAGCAGCCGCCGCAGTACGGCCAGCCCGATTACGGACAGCAGCAGCCGCAGTACGGCCAGCAGCCCGATTACGGACAGCCGCAGTACGGCCAGGCACCGCCTCCGCCGCCCCCGGGTGCACCGCAGTACGGCAGCGCGGGCGCATATCCCGGCGCCCCCGGCGCCCCGGGCACCAAGGTCGATGTGGGCGAGGCGTTCTCCTGGGCTTTCAACAAGTTCAAGAACAACGTCGGCGCCATGATCCTGCCGGGTCTGGCGGTGTTCCTGCTCGCGGCCGTGGTCCTTGCGCTGGCCATCTTCGGCACCGCGATCTTCGGCACCACCGAGACCGTCGACTACGGCTACGGCGTCACCACCGAGACGACAACGCTCGGTGCGGGCGGCATCTTCTTCATGATCCTGATCTACGTGGTGCTGTTCCTGGGCATGCTCTACATCCAGGCGAGCATCACCTCCGGCGCGGTCCGCGTCGCGAACGGTGAACCCGTCACCGCGGCATCGTTCCTGACCCCGATCCGCTTCGGCGCGGTCGTCGGCACCGCCATCCTGGTCGGAATCGCCACCGGCATCGGCTACGTACTCTGCATCATCCCGGGCCTCATCGCGATGTTCTTCCTGATGTTCTCGGTGGTCGCGACCATCGACAAGGGCCTGTCACCGATCGACGCGATGAAGACCTCCTTCGAGCTGACCAAGTCGAAGGTCGGCGACTCACTGATCGCACTGCTGGTCACCTACGCGATCAACCTCGTCGGTGCACTCGTCTGCTACGTCGGCCTGATCGTCTCCGCCCCGGTCGCCCAGCTGTTCCTGGTGCACTGCTGGCGTCGACTCAACGGCGCACCGATCGCACCCGCCGATCCCGCCTGATCCCAGTCCACCCTTTCGGGGCGCGCACGAGGTCTCGTGCGCGCCCCGATCTGTGTCAGGTGTCGAGCCCGGACAGAAACGCCTCCACCGCACCGCGATACACGTGTGGAGCGTCATCGTGAACGAGGTGTCCGGCCCCCTCGACCCGTAGATACTGCGCGTACTCGTTGACCTCGCACATGCGGCGCATCTGGCCGGGCGGCGTGACCGTGAACTCGGCTTCGATCACCAGCGACGGCACCTCGACCTCTTCCCACTCGGACCAGAAATCGCGGACGCCCCACTCGTCGGCGATCGCGCCCCACAACGGAATCCGTCCGTGGAGCCGTCCGTCGTCGAACGCCTCGTAGAAGTACCGGCCGGCCACCGGACCGAACATCGCGACCGCTCCGCCGACGGAATCGAAACGCTCGGGCCAGGACTCGAACCAGGGCGTCCAGTTGGTGGTGGTCCGGCCGCGGAAGTCTGGCGCCATGTCCTCGAGTACGAGCGCCGCCACGAGTTCCGGATAGGCGGCGGCGGTGCACCAGGCGTGCAGTGCCCCCATCGAGTGCCCGATGAGGACCGCCGGTCCGCGGTCGATCCAGGTGAGGATCTCGGCGAGGTCGGCGACGAATCGTTCGGTGGCGAGTTCCGTTGCGCTGTCCGGTTCCTCGACATCGGCGCCGGTGTGGAAGGCCGCGTCGTAGGTGAAGACCCGGCCGTACCGGCGCAGCCACGGCACCTGTCGCCGCCACGTGCGCCCCCGCCCCATCAGCCCGTGCAACAGGACGATCGGCCGCGTCGTCGCGCCGTCGTCATGCGGGCCGCGGGCGTCGTCGACGATCACCGGACCCCCGTGGTCACGGAACCCGATCTCGCCGATCGCGTGGGTGTCGAACATGGCCGAAACTGTATCCGCCCGAACGATCCTTCGGGGTCGGGCAACACCGTCACGCCCGCACTCGCAGCGCCTATGGTGGACGCATGGCTGTTGTGAAGATCAATGCAATCACCGTTCCCGAGGGCGCCGGACCCGAGCTGGAGAAGCGGTTCGCCAACCGGGCCCACTCGGTCGACGGCTCCAAGGGATTCCTCGGGTTCCAGCTGCTCCGCCCGGTCAAGGGCGACGACCGCTACTTCGTGGTGACGCAGTGGGAGTCCGAGGAGGACTTCCAGGCGTGGGCATCGGGCCCGGCACGCGAGGCGCACGCCGGGGAGCGTGCCAAGCCGGTCGCCTCGGGTGCCGATCTGCTCGAGTTCGAGGTCGTGCTCGACGCACGGCCCAAGGCCTGACGGACCAGCCCTGAGCCCGTTCATCCCGGCCGGCGAGCAGTTCGTCTCGCCGATGTTCCCACTCGGCACCGCCCTGCTGCCCGGTGGCGAGTTGCCGCTGCGTGTCTTCGAACCGCGTTACCGGCAGATGGTCGACGACCTCATGGAGGAGTCCGACGGCCGACCGGTCGTGCGTTTCGGGGTGGTGCTGATCGCCCGCGGTTCCGAGGTCGGCGGCGGCGAGGTGAGGTGCGACGCCGGCACCATGGTGCTCGCCGACGTCACCGACCGACTCCCGGACGGTCGGGCACTGCTGGCGGGCACCGGCACTTCTCGCTTCCTGGTCGTCGAATGGCTGCCCGACGACCCTTATCCCCGGGCCCGGATCGAGGTGCTCCCCGAACCGGAACCCGCCGAAGCCGACCTCGAGCGGCTGCACTCGATCGACCAGCGCCTGCGCGTCGTCATGCGGCAGACCCTCGAGGCCGCAGGCAAGGACGTCGACACGATCTTCGCCGCCCTCGACATCATCGACGCCGATCCCCTGATGGCGGACGTGTCGCCGATCTACCGCTGGGCCAACCGGCTCCAGGTCGAGCCGCACGATCAGCAACGCATCCTGGAGTCCGCCGACCCGGCCGGGCAACTCGATGTGCTGGAAGACGTCATTGAGGGGCTCGAGGCCCGAGCGGCCTTCGGCCGGGGCTGATTCGCCGCCGCCCCTGGCGGCGAAGTTAGAACGTGTTCTAGTATTGCGTGTGCCGTAGTTCACACTTGCCCGCTTGCGAACAGAATTCGCCGCTGACCGGCAAGGACCCGTCCTCCTGAGGAGCACACGCGTAATGACCGAGACCGTGGAGTCCCACACCGCAACAGTCACCGGCGGCGGGGATCAACCCCAGCTGCTCATCGGCGGCCGATGGGTCGACCCCCATTCCAGTGAGACCCTCGAGGTCTTCTCACCCGCCACCGGGGAACGTGTCGGCTCGGTGCCGCACGCCGACGCCACCGACGTCGACACCGCGGTCAAGGCCGCACGCGCCGCCTTCGACTCCGGTGTCTGGAGTTCGACGCCCCCGGCTCAGCGCGCCGACATCATCGCCAAGGTCGCCGACCTGATCGACGAGCGCGGCGACGAGATCACCGCCTTGGTCTCGGCCGAGATGGGCGCGCCGCCGAGCGCGATCGCCACCCTGCAGCAGTTGCCCGGTACCGGCGTCCTGCGCGCCTACGCCAACGCCGCCCGCGACTACCAGTGGGAGGAGTACCGGACCGGCCTGTTCGGCACCACCCGCATCACCCGCGAACCGGTCGGCGTCGTCGGCGCGATCTGCGCGTGGAACGTCCCGCTGTTCATCACCTGCAACAAGATGGGCGCCGCGCTCGCCGCAGGCTGCTCGGTGGTGCTGAAGCCCGCCCCGGAGACCCCGCTCACCGGCAACTACGTGGCCCAGCTGTTCATCGAGGCCGGCGTGCCCGCCGAGGCGATCTCGGTGGTCACCGGCGGCACCGAGACCGGTCAGGCCCTCGTCGCCCATCCCGACGTCGACAAGATCACCTTCACCGGGTCGACCGCCGCGGGCAAGGCCATCGGCGCCGCCTGCGCCGAGAGCCTGAAGCGCTGTTCCCTCGAGCTGGGCGGAAAGTCGGCGGCCATCGTCCTCGACGACGTGGACATCGCCGCGAACGCCTTCATGCTGACGTTCCTCGGCCTGTTCAACACCGGCCAGGCGTGCGTCGCGCAGACCCGAATCCTGGTGCCGCGCAGCCGCCAGGACGAGATCGTCGCGGCGATGGTCGAGGCGGCCAAGGCGATGAAGGTCGGCCTGCCGTCGGATCCGGAGGCCCAGCTCGGCCCACTGATCACCGAGAAGCAGCGCCAGAAGGTCGAGGAGTACATCGAACTCGGCAAGAAGGCCGGTGCCACACCGGCTCTCGAGAGCGAACGACCCGCCGGACTCGACTCGGGTTACTTCCTCACCCCGACGATCTTCACCGGTGTCACCAACGACATGGCCATCGCCCAGGAGGAGATCTTCGGACCCGTCCTGTCGGTCATCGCCTACGACGACGTCGACGAGGCCATCGCCATCGCCAACGACTCCAACTACGGGCTCGCCGGCACGGTGTGGACCGACGACGTCGAGCGCGGCATCGAGATCTCCACCAAGATCCGCACGGGAACCTTCGGGATCAACTGGTACGCAATCGATCCCGAGTCCCCCTTCGGCGGTTACAAGAACTCCGGCATCGGCCGCGAGAACGGCCGCGAAGGTCTGGAGTCCTTCCTCGAGCACAAGTCGACGATGCTGCCGATGGGTTACGAGGTCTCCAGCAACTAGACCCTCACCTCTCACAGGGGAAATCCGGGGCCGGACGCCGAGCGTCCGGCCCCGATTCCGTTGTGCGGCCTTGTGCGGTCGGGGACCGCGGCAACCGGCAGACCTCGACTCCACTGCCAGACTTCGGCCGGAGTCTGCAAGTCGAGTTGAGGTTCGGCGGTCAGGAGTCGCGAGCGACCGCCGGTTCCAACTCCACCACCTGCGCACCACCGACGTCCGCCGGAAGCTGGTGGGTGACGACCACGACGATGCGGTCGGGGCCGAAGAGGTCGTCCTCGACGCCGAGGAGGCGTCGGAGCAGACCGGCGGCGTCGTCGGCGGAGAGGTGTTCGGTCGGTTCGTCGAGCAGAACCATCGGTGCCGGGTGGAGAAGCGCGCGAGCGAGGAGCAGGCGTCGGCGCTCACCGCCGCTGACGGCATCGGCCCCGCCGGTCAGGGTGGTGTCCAGACCGTCGGGAAGCCGTGCGGCCCAACCGTCGAGTCCGACCGTCGTCAGCGCGGCGAGGATCTCCTCGTCGGTGGCGTCACCGCGTGCCACGCGCAGGTTCTCGCGGACCGACGTCGAGAAGAGGTGCGCCTCTTCGGCGAAGTAGCAACCGGCCGAGCGGAGTCCGACAGGCGCTCGGCTCGACACGTCGACACAGGTGATGTCCCCGTCGACGGGGTTCAGCAGTCCGGCCAGGGTGAGCAGCAGCGTGGACTTGCCGACGCCACTCGGTCCGACGACCGCCAGGCGCGATCCCGGCCGCAGGTCGAGGTCGAGACCGTCCGCAGGACCGAGGACATCGCGGTCCCCGCGGCCCCATCGCAGTCCGTCGGTGGACACCTCGACCATGCCGCGGTGGACCGCCACATCCGCACCGGACGGCTCGGTGCCGGCGGCGGCGTGCGCACCGTCGACGAGAGCCATGACCCGCGCGGCGCTCTGGCGACTGCGCTCGATCTGCAGTCCGGCCTCGGTCAGCGGCGCAGTCGACTCGAAAGCCGACAGCGGGAGCAGGACCAGGACGCCGAGGATCATCGGGGTGAGCCCTTCGCCGGAGGCGACCCCGGCGATCGAACCGGTTGTCTGCGCGGCCAACTGGATGGCGATCACGCAGGCCGCGATCAGCGAGGCACCCATCGCGAGCGGGGTGGCCGCGGCAGCTGCCGCCTCCAACCGGCGGCCCCGATCGGTGGCCGCGAGGTGCCGGCGGTCGGCGGCGGCCGCGGTCTGGAGCAGCTCTCCACGCCGACGCGCGACAACGAGTTCGGATGCGTGCCACAGCGTGGTCGTCGTGGCCTCCGCGGACTCGGTGGCCGCTCGCGATCCGTCGCGGAGAGTCGAGGCTCCACCGCGCGCCGCGAGCCACGGGGCGACACCACCACTGACGACGAGTGCGACGGCGAGCACCGCGGCGGCGGGCAGCGAGACCAGTGCCATCACGACCACCGCGGCCACCGCCGTCGTCACGCCCACACCGATGGGGATCAGGCCGCGGATGAGAGCGTTGCCGATCTCGTCGATGTCATCGCCGGTGCGAGTCAACAGGTCTCCGCGCCGGAGGGTCACCGAGTAGGCGGGTGAACCGGTCGCGAGGGCCCTGTAGACCCGTTCGCGGGCGGTCGTCATCGCACGCAGGGCGAGGTCGTGGGTGGCGAGTCGTTCGAGGTAGCGGAACAGACCGCGCGAGATACCGAGCGCGCGCACGGCGGTGATCGCGACCGACAGGTACAGCACCGGCGGCATCTGCCAGGCCCGGGTGATCAGCCACGCCGACAACGCCGCGAGGCCGAGCGCCGACAGCGCACCGCCGACACCGAGCAGCAGGGCCTTGGCGACCGCACCCCGGCGCAGGCCGAGGAAGCCGAGCGCGCGGATCAGTGGGTCGTCGCGCATGACACACCTCCGTCGAATTCGACCACGTGGTCGGCGAATTCACGCGCGATCCCCCGGTGGGCCACCACGATGACCGTGTCACCGGCGCGTGCACGCTCGCGGAGCACGGTGAGCACCGCACGTTCCGATGCCTCGTCGAGGTGGGCGGTCGGCTCGTCGAGCAGCAACAGCGGAGCCGGCGACGCGAGAACTCGGGTGAGTGCGAGCCGCTGACGCTGGCCGGCGGACAGCCCGACGCCGCCCGCACCGAGTTGGGGTGTCGAGGCGCTTGGGCAGCTCGAGCACGACGGAGTCGAATCCGCTTGCCGCCGCCGCACGGTCGGTGGCGTCGCGGTCGAGCGCGCCGAAGAGCTCCACGTTCTCGCCGACCGTGCCCGGCACGACGACCGGCTGCTGCGGCAGCCAGGCGATCTGTTCGTGCAGGGACTCGGGATCCGCGTGGGTGACCGGGATGGACCCGATGAGCACCGACCCGTCGTCGGGTGTCAGCAGCCCCATGATCGCGGCCAGGGTCGTGGACTTCCCCGAACCGTTCGGCCCGGTGAACAGCGTGAGCGAACCGGGCTGAACCGTCGCGCGCAAGGATTCCGGGGCCCAGCCGTCACGGCCGTGCACGCCGAGATCGAGGATGGTGATCGGCGCGCCTGCGACGGTGACGCCCCGGCCGCCGCTGACCGGCATCGGAGCGGCGTCCTCGGGAGAGTCGATCAGCTCGAAGACCTCCCCGGCGGCGGTGACACCGTCGGCAGAGTTGTGGAACTGTGCGCCGACGCGGCGGAGCGGCAGGTATGCCTCAGGCGCCAGGATCAACGCGAAAACACCTGCGTAGAGCGACATCTCGCCGAACACCAGCCGCAGACCGATGCCCACGGCGACCAGGGCGACGCACAGGGTCGCGAGCAGCTCGAGAACCGCGCCGGACAGGAAGGCCACCCGCAACGAGCTCATCGTGGAACGTCGGTGCGCCTCACCGAGTTCGGCCACCTGGGCGGCCGGGGTCTCGGCGCGGTTCAGTGCCCGCAGCGTCGGCAGGCCGGCGATCAGATCCAGCAGCTGCGCGGTCAGCCTGCTCATCGTCGCCAGCTTGCGGGTGGTGCGATCCCGGGTCATGAGCCCGACCAGGACCATGAAGATCGGGATGAGCGGCAACGTGATCAGGATGATCAGCGCCGACGGCCAGTCGGCGAAGGCGATCACCACGGTCACCGTCGGCGTGAGGATCACCGCGGTCACGAGTGCGGGCAGGTAACCGGAGAGATACGGCCCGAGGGCGTCCAGTCCCCGCAACAGCACGGTCGCCGCGTGCTCACGCAGCGTCAGCAGCGTTCGCGGCGAGGTCCGACGCGGATCGGTGAGCACGTCGAGCGCCTCGGACCGCAGTTCGGCGATCGCCTGCTCCGCCGCACGGTGCGCGTATCGATCATGCCCGTAGGCCATCGCGGCGCGGGCCGCCATCGCGACGGCGAGCACGACCAGGTGCACCCACTGCGCGTCGAAGGACCGCTCCGCCGGGAGGACGATCAGCTCCGACAGGATGGAGGCGGCCATACCCGCGGCCACGATGATCGCGATCACCTGCGCGACGGCGAACGCCGCCGTGACCGCGACATAGCGTCGCGTCGTCGGTGAATACCGCAGCAGCCGCGGGTCGACCGGGGGCCTCACTTGCTCGACACGCGCAACGAGGGCAGGCCGTGATGCTCCGGGATGTTCCCGACCGACAGTCGCTTACGGAACACCCAGTAGCTCCACGCCTGGTAACCGATCACCACCGGGGTGATGAACAGCGCAGCCCACGTCATCACCGTCAGTGTGTAGTCGCTCGACGAGGTGTTGTCGATGGTCAGGTTCCAGTCCGGGTTCAGGGTCGAGGGCAGCGCATTCGGGAACAGCACCGCGAACAGGGTGGCCACCGTCCCGGCGATCGCGATCGAGGTGAACAGGAACGCCCACCCCTCTCGACGCACCTGCGTCGCGACGAGCATGCCCACCGCGGCCACCGCGGCGATCAGCACCGGGAACCAGGTCCAGCCGTTGCCGTACGCGAACTGGGTCCACAGCAGGAATGCGGCGGCGACGACGAGCGTCGGCCACGCGAGACGCGCTGCGTATCGCGCCGAATCCTCCTGCAGGACACCGGAGGTCTTCAGCGACAGGAACACCGCACCGTGGGTGAGGAACGCCAGGAGGGTCGTCGCACCGCCGAGCAGCGCGTACGGGCTCAGCAGGTTGAAGAACCCGCCGGTGTACTGGGCGTCGGCGTCGATCGGCAGGCCCCGCACCACGTTGGCGAAGGCCACACCCCAAAGGATCGCGGGAATCCACGAACCCAGACCGATGCCGACGTCGCACCACTTCCGCCAGCGCGGATCGTTGATCTTGCCGCGCCACTCGATCGCGCACACACGGGTGATGAGGCCGATCAGGATGAGGAACAGCGGTAGGTAGAACGCGGTGAACATCGTTGCGTACCAACCACCGAACGCCGCGAAGAGCGCGCCGCCCGCGGTGAGCAGCCAGACCTCGTTGCCGTCCCACACCGGTCCGATGGTGTTGAGCAGCGCGCGCCGGCGCTTGTCGGGGTCGGCCTCGGGATCGTCCGGTGCGACCTTGTCGTCGCCACCGGTGTGACTCGACCCGAGGATCGGCATCAGCATGCCGACACCGAAGTCGAAGCCCTCGAGGACGAAGTAGCCGACGAACAGCACGGCGATGATGAGGAACCAGAAGTCCGGGAGTCCCATGTCACTCTCCTCTAGTACGCGAACGAGAGCTGTTTGGGCTCATCGGAATCGGAGTCGGATTCGTCGTCACTGTGACCTGGCGGCCGCGAGTCGTAGCTCGCCGGTCCCTCGACCACGTAGCGGCGTTGCAGCATGAACCAGACGACACCGAGCGCGCCGTAGAGCAGCGTGAACCCGATCAGGGTGACCAGCACGGTCCCCGCGGTGTGGTTGGAGACGCCGTTCTGCACGAGCATGCTGATGCGCAGCGGGTCGAGGTCGTCCGCCCAGTTGGGTGCGACGACCCACGGCTGACGCCCCATCTCGGTGAAGATCCAGCCGGAACTGTTGGCGAGGAACGGGGTCGGGATCATCAGCAGCGCGATGAAGCCGAACCGCCTCGACTCGACCACCCGCTTGCGGCGCGTGTACCAGAGGCCACCGATGGCCACGACCACCGAGCCGACCGCCCACGTGATCATCGCCCGGAAACCCCAGTAGGTGACGAAGAGGTTCGGTGCGAAGTTCTGGTTGGCGGGCACGTCCGGGTTGTCGGCGAAGGCCTTCGCGTACTGCTCCTGCAACTCCTCCACGCCCTGGAGGGTCGAATCGAAGGAGTGGTCGGCCAGGAACGACAGCATCTTGGGGATCTCGATGATGTGATCGATGTTGTCGCAGTTGTTCTGGCGTCCGATGGAGAGAACGGAGAATCCCGGACCGGTCTCGGTCTCACAGAGTGATTCCGCCGACGCCATCTTCATCGGCTGCTGCTTGAACATGATCTGGGCCTGGATGTCACCGGTGATGAACAGCGCGACACCGGAGACGAGCGTGACCCACAGCGCGAACCGGGTGACCGGCCGCCAGAGGTCGCGCGCGTCGGACTCCAGATCCTCCGGAGTGGCGTCGACGTGGCTCGGCGACGTGCTCTCCGGGACCTCACTGGTGTCACCGGTCTCGAGCGCCTCCCGCAATTTCTTGGCACGCCACGTGTTCCGGGCCATCCACCAGATGCCGATGGCCGCGACGAAGGTGCCCGCGGTGAGGAACGCACCGGCGATCACGTGCGGGAAGGCCGCGAGCGTCGTGTTGTTGGTGATGACGGCGAAGAAGTCGTTCATCGCCGGGCGCCCGCGCGTCTCGTCCCACTCGACGCCGACGGGGTGCTGCATCCACGAGTTCGCGGCGATGATGAAGTACGCGGACGCGTTGACACCGATGGCCGCCAACCAGATACACGCCAGATGGACGCGCCGCGGCAACCGGTCCCAGCCGAAGATCCAGAGTCCGATGAAGGTCGACTCCAGGAAGAAGGCGACCAGGCCCTCCAGCGCCAGCGGCGCACCGAAGACATCCGCGACGAAGCGGCTGTACTCACTCCAGTTCATCCCGAACTGGAACTCCTGCACGATGCCGGTGGCGACGCCCAGCGCGAAGTTGATCAGGAAGAGCTTGCCGAAGAACCGGGTCGCACGCAGCCACTGCTCGTTGCCGGTGACGTGCCACACCGTCTGCATGACCGCGATCATCGGTGCGAGACCGATGGTCAGCGGCACCAGGATGAAGTGATAGACGGTTGTGATACCGAATTGCCATCTGGAGACGTCCAGAGCGTCCATGTATGCCTCGAATCAGGTCACCGGCTGAGCCGGCGGGTGCCGACGTCGCCTACTACCTTTAGTAGTAGGCCCTGGGCGCGACGTTACGCCTGGTCACCGCGCCTGTTCAAGCGCCAAAAGTCCCATCGAGCCACTGCCGCTGGTGCATTCGCTCTCACCCGCGATCACGTGTGACGCGGGCCCGGGATCATCGGTGAGTGACCGGGATCAATTGTCTTCCGCGGCGATGGCTCGGTCCACCAAATCGGAAAACCGGTCTGCGTCGGCCGGCACCGGCATGACGTACCGATTGAGATGGGTGACCCGGGCCGCGAGCGTCACGCTGCTGACGAGCCAGACCGAGTCGGCCGCCACGAGGTCCTCCGGACGCAGGATCTCGACCTTGGTCTTCCAGCCCTCCGCAACGGCGAGATCGAAGACGGCCTGCGCGGTCGTCGAGGCGAGGATGCCGATCTCGGTCGGCGGGGTGACCAGCGTGTCCCCGTACACCGCGACCACCGTCGACCGCGGCCCCTCGAGCACCGCCCCCTCGCTGCTGACGAAGATGACGTCGTCATAGCCCTCGGATGCGGCATGACGCAGCGCGGCCATGTTGGTGGCGTAGCTCAGCGTCTTCGCACCGAGGAGCTGCCAGGGCGCCTTGGCGGCCAGGTCAACGGAGAAGCCGCGCTCGAGGGTGACCACCGAGACGCCGTCGGCACGTGCGGAGGCGACGCGCTCGGGCACGCGCTCCACGGTCAGGTAGGCCGTCGGGGCGTATCCGTGTTCGCGCCCACGGGTGTAGACCAGGCGCAGCAACGCCTCGTCCGACGTCCCGTGCTCGGCAGTCCACAGCTTGACCGCATTCTCGACGGCCGCGCGCCACTCGTCGGGGTCCGGCGCCGGCAGCTCCATCGCGGTCGCGCTCCGCACGAGGCGTTCGAGGTGCAGGCGCACCCCGCGCGCCCGGCCGGCACGGACGAGGAGGGTCTCGAAGACGCCGTCGCCGCGTACCGCCGCGAGGTCGTCGGCGTGCAGGAACGGCGCATCGGCATCGTGTTGGGGTGCCGTCGAGGGTGAGCAGGATCGAATCCGACATGGATAAGAGGCTCCCACGAGCGCCCGGCCCCTGCTCCACACCCCTGGTGCGCAACCGACCCGTAGAATCAACCCGTGAGCCGTTCACCCATCCTGACCAGGCATTCCGAGGGCGGGGCGGTCCCCGGCCCCGGCGAGTTCCACTCATCGGAGACCCCGTGGCACTTCGGTGATCCACTCGGGGAACAGCGAGCCGCCGCCACCGGGGTCATCGTCGTCGACCGCTCGGACCGCGCCGTCATCGAGATCCCCGGCGAGGAGCGCCTGAGCTGGCTGCACACCATCTCGAGCCAGCACATCGCCGCACTCCCCGACCGCCGGAGCGCAGAGAACCTGTCTCTCGACGCCAACGGCCGCGTCGAGGAGCACTTCGTTTTGACCGACATCGACGGCATCACCTGGGTCGACACCGAGGGCGCGCGCGGTGATGCCCTCGCCGGGTTCCTCTCCAAGATGGTGTTCTGGGCCAAGGCGCAGCCGGCCCCGCGGACCAACATGAAGGTCCTCACCCTCGTCGGCCCCGGCGCGGTGACCGGACCGGTCGCCGAGCTGCTCGAGATCCCCGCCGACGCGGACGTCTACCAGGCGGGCAACCTGCCGGAGACGCACCATGAGGACGAGCCGCTGGGGTTCTGGCGACGGATGCCGCCACTCGGCGAGAACCGGGACCTGCCGGTAGTCGACCTCGTCCTCCCCGAGTTCGTCCTGCTTCGCTGGTGGGACGCGCTCGTCGAGGCCGGCGCCCGGATGGCCGGCAGCTGGGCGTACGACGCGCTACGCGTCGCGGCCCGCCGTCCCCGCCTCGGCGCCGACACCGACGAACGGACGATCCCGCACGAGGTCGACTGGATCGGTGGACCGGCCGAGCAGGGCGCCGTCCATCTCGACAAGGGCTGCTACCGCGGCCAGGAGACGGTCGCCCGGGTCCACAACCTCGGCAAGTCGCCGCGACGCCTGGTGCTGCTGCATCTCGACGGGAGCTCGGATCAGCGGCCGACGACCGGCGATCCGGTCACCGCGGGCGGCCGCACCGTCGGCCGTCTCGGCACCGTCATCGACCACTACGAGTGGGGTCCCATCGCTCTTGCGCTCGTCAAGCGCAACATCGGTGCGGACGTCGAACTGACGATCGGGACCGAGGAACCGGTGAGTGCACGCATCGACCCGGACTCCATCCGCGAGGACGATCACGTCCAGGCCGGGCGCGCCGCCATCGAACGGTTGCGCAGCGGCTCGGCCACCCCGGGCGCCTGACACGTGGACACCGGGACCGTGCTGGCCGTCTGCGCGGCCGGCCGTGACGTCGTCCTCGACAAGATCGGGCCCTCCGCGATCGACAAGCGTCCGCTGGCCGGTCGCGCCGAGGTGCACGAGCTGGGCCTGGCCGCCGACCACCAGCGCAACCGTCGGCACCACGGTGGCGTCGATCAGGCGGTGTACGCCTACGCCGAGCCCGACGCACGACGCTGGTCCGAGGAACTCGGACGTGAGCTTCCTTACGGCTGGTTCGGCGAGAACCTCCGCATCGACGGGATCGACGTCACCGACTCCTTCGTGGGGGAGCGCTGGCAGGTCGGTGACGACGGACTCCTCCTCGAGACCACCATCCCTCGCGTACCGTGCCGGACCTTCGCGGTGTGGGCGGATGAGCCCAGGTGGGTGAAGAGGTTCATGGACCAGGCCGATTTTGGCGCCTACCTGCGCGTTCTTCAGCCCGGCACGGTGGCGGCGGGCGACTCGGTGACGGTGATCCACCGCCCGGACCACGGCGTGCGGGTCCGGCAGCTGCTCGTCGACGCCGACCCCGAGTCGATCGCCACGCTGCTCGCCGCCGACGATCTGCCGGTCAAGGTCCGACGCGAGGCGCAGCGAATTCTGGGCAAGGTGGAGAGATCGGGCGGCGCGGCGAGGCAGGGCGCGGCACACAAGTCCTGAAGGCGCGCTAGACTGGGCAGCACGACAGAATTACTTCAAGAGAACGGGGCCGCCAAATCGTTGGCCGCCCCGTCATTTTGCGAGGGGGTCCCGTATGGGCCGCGGCCGGGCAAAGGCAAAGCAGACGAAGGTTGCTCGTCAGCTGAAGTACTCCACTCCGAACACCGATCTCGAAAGCCTGCAGCGTGAGCTGTCCGGGCAGACCAGCTCGGTAGATCGTCCGGATCCGGTGGATGAGTGGTTGGACGAGGACGAGTGGCGACGCGCCTGAGGCGCGCCACTCGTGGGTGCCGGCCTCATCGGCGACACCCGATCTCACCCCACCACGACCTCTCCGCTCAGCGGACCCGCGGTAACGCGGGTTGATGTTTTCGTACGTATCAGACGGCCGCAGGTGACTGCGGCCGTCTGATGTGTGCGTGGTCGTTTCTCGACTTCCAGCGGTGCTCGCCGCGGTGACAACCGGCGACGAGCATCGCTGATCTGTGCTGTCCAACGGAGTGGTGATGATCCTCTGACGACGAAAGAATGCGAAAAAGCGGCGGGAACCCGAAGGTCCCCGCCGCTTTCTCGTAGGTGTGAGAGGCGGTGTGCGCCCGTGACTCTCAGAAGCGCGGGTGCTCGCCCACGAGGGAGACGCGCGAGCCGACTTCGGTGCTCTTGGGGTCGTTGGAACGCTTGATGGTGCCGAGGACCCAGTTGTCGACGTGCCGGGCGGTCAGGACCGCCTGTGCCCGGTCCGTGTCCTCAGGCGCGACAACCGCGACCATGCCGACCCCCATGTTGAAGGTGCGCTCCATCTCGAGCTGCTCGACGCGTCCACGCTGCCCGATGAGCGCGAAGATCGGCGCCGGGGTCCAGGTGTTGCGTTCCAGCTCGGCCACGAGGCCCTGCGGGATGACGCGGGCCAGGTTCTCGGCCAGGCCGCCACCGGTGATGTGCGCGAAGGTCCGCACGTCTGCCTCGGCAATCAATGCCAGGCAGTCACGGGCGTAGATGCGGGTCGGCTCGAGCAGTTCCTCGCCGAGGGAACGACCGAACTCCTCGACGTGGCCGAAGAGATCCATGTGGCCCCACTCGAGCAGCACCTTGCGGGCCAGCGAGTAACCGTTGGAGTGCAGGCCCGACGAACCCATGGCGATGACGACGTCACCGGCACGGACACGGTCGGGGGCGAGGACCTTGTCGGCCTCCACGACGCCGACGGCGGTCGCGGACAGGTCGTAGTGGTTGTCCTGCATGAGTCCGGGGTGTTCGGCGGTCTCGCCGCCGAGCAGTGCACAACCGGCCTCGACGCAGCCGTCGGCGATACCGGCGACGATCTGTGCGACGGTCTCGGGGACGACCTTGCCGACGGCGATGTAGTCCTGCAGGAAGAGCGGCTCGGCGCCGCAGACGACGAGATCGTCGACGCACATGGCGACGAGGTCGCGTCCGACGGTGTCGTGCTTGTCGATGGCCTGGGCGACGGCGAGCTTGGTACCGACGCCGTCGCTGGCGGCGGCGAGGACCGGCTCGCGGTAGTTGCCCTTCAACGCGAAGAGGCCGGAGAAGCCGCCGAGACCACCGAGGACCTCAGGACGCGAGGCACGTTTCGCGTGCGGGGTGATCAGCTCTACGGCTCGTTCACCGGCGTCGATGTCGACCCCGGCCGCCGCGTACGAGGCCGGCGGCGTAGCGCCCGTCGTCTCGTCGGCCGCCGCATCCCGCTCCGTCATCTCCGCAAGCACCCCTTGTCAAAAGTTGTTCTCGGCGTGTTCGCCGACGATCACACGGTACCGGAGTGCCCTGCGCCCTGATTCAGGGACGCATCACTGCGCTGACGTTGTCGTTGGGCTTGGTCAGCGGGTCGACGGCTCCGTCGTGGGCAGCGGAGGCCAGCATCTGTTCCAGAACCGCCTTGCCCATGGAGGTCTCCTCGGGCAGTTCGATCGGGTACTTGCCGTCGAAGCACGCCGCGCACAGGTTCGATGCGGACTGCTCGGTGGCACCGATCATCTCGTCGATGCTGATGTAACCGAGCGAGTCGGCGCCGATGGCCTGGCGCACGCCCTCGACCATGCCCTCCTCGGACTCCATGCCGTTGGCGATGAGTTCCGCCGGGGAGGCGAAGTCGATGCCGTAGAAGCAGGGCCAGCGGACGGGGCTGGAGGCGATCCGCACGTGTACCTCGGCGGCGCCGGCCTCGCGCAGCATGCGGATGAGGGCGCGCTGGGTGTTGCCGCGCACGATCGAGTCGTCGACGACGACGAGACGTTTGCCGCGGATGACCTCGCGAAGCGGGTTCAGCTTGAGTCGGATGCCGAGCTGACGGATCGTCTGCGACGGCTGGATGAAGGTGCGGCCCACGTAGGCGTTCTTCATCAGGCCCTGCCCGTACGGGATCCCCGAGCCCTGGGCGAAGCCGACGGCCGCGGGCACACCCGACTCCGGCACCGGGATCACCAGGTCGCCCTCGGCGGGGTGCTCCTTGGCCAGGCGGCGGCCGATCTCCACGCGGGTCGAGTGCACCGACCGGCCGTGGATGTTGGAGTCCGGGCGGGCCAGGTACACGTACTCGAAGACGCAGCCCTTCGGGGTCGGCTCGGCGAAGCGCTTGGTGCGCACGCCGTCGGCGTCGATGGCCAGCAGCTCACCGGGTTCGATGTCGCGGACGAAGGACGCGCCCACGATGTCGAGGGCAGCGGTCTCCGAGGCGACGACCCAGCCGCGGTCGAGGCGTCCGAGTGACAGCGGACGCACACCGTGCGGGTCACGAGCCGCATAGAGGGTGTGCTCGTCCATGAAGGTCAGGCAGAAGGCACCCTTGAGGGTCGGCAGCAGCTCCATGGCCGCCTGCTCGATCGAGCTGTCCGCGGCGCCGTGCGCCAGGAGCGCGCCGACGACATCCGAGTCCGATGTCGCCGCCGAGCTCTTGATGCCCGCCTCGCGAGCGCGGGCGGCGAGGTCGGCGGTGTTGACGAGGTTGCCGTTGTGTCCGAGCGCGACGCCGGTGCCGGCGTCGGTGGTGCGGAAGATGGGCTGCGAGTTCTCCCAGGTGGTCGAACCGGTGGTGGAGTAGCGACAGTGTCCGATGGCGACGTGGCCGCTCATCGCACCCAACGTCTGCTCGTCGAACACCTGGCTGACGAGGCCCAGGTCCTTGAAGACGACAACCTGACTGCCGTCGCCGACGGCGATGCCCGCCGCCTCCTGTCCGCGATGCTGCAGCGCGTAGAGGCCGTAGTACGTGAGTTTGGCGACGTCCTCGCCGGGCGCCCAGACACCGAATACGCCGCACTCCTCGCGCGGTTCGTTCTCGGGCTGGTCCAGCGGAGCGGGTTCGGGCGCGCACCCACCGGCTGCGGAGCATCCGCCCGCCGGCGTGGGAGCGAGCAGGTTCACGTTGGCGATCGAGCGATCAGTCATCGACTAGCTCCCCTGGGCTGCGAATCGGTTATCACGTCAATGTGCTGGGAGACAATTCTGGAGTTTACGTGGCCGTCGCCTCCCAGAGCGAATCTTGCAGCGGTGGCCGGAGCGCCGTAATTCCACGTAGGAGCCAGGAGTGACGGATCACACTTGACGGGTCAGTCTCTTCTCGACGCGCCCGGACCCAGCGGAACCAGTGGCAACAGCTCGGCCACCAGGTCCGCGCGGTGGCCCGATGCGTCGAGTTCACCGGCGCCGAGCGCGGCGTCGTAGGTCTGCAGACCGGTCACCATCAGCAGCCACGTCCGAGGCGAGGTCTCGACGACGTTGGGCGGCGTCCCCCGCGTGTGGCGCGGACCCTCGATGCACTGCACCGCGACGAACGGCGGGACACGGACCTCGACCGAATTCCCGGGGGCGAGGTGTTCGAGCGTGCGAGCGGTGAGGCGGACGGCGGCGGCGAGAACGGGCCGCGACGGCGCGGCGGTCGACTCGTCGACGAGCCAGTCCGCGACCGCGAGGACGGCGGCGCGGACGTCGGCCGGGTCGGGTCTCTTACGCGGGGGCACGTCAGTCATCTTGCAACGACGGTTCGCGTCGCCCGAATTGGGGCACTATGTGACGCATGGGCGCGGAAGTGACCAAACAGGAGTTCACCGGCGAGGATCGCGTGAGGTTCAGACGGCAGGTCAGCCGTGGCACCGACGCGATCGCGCGGATGCTCGCCGACGGGCTGTTCACCGATCAGGGGCGTCCACCCGAACCCCTCCTCGGGATGGAGGTGGAGCTCAACCTCGTCGACGAGCAGATGCGTCCGGCGATGGCCAACGCCACCGTCCTCGAGGCGATCGCCGATCCCGACTATCAGACCGAACTCGGGCAGTTCAACATCGAGATCAACGTCTCGCCCCGCCCGTTCACCACCGACGACACCATCTCGCTCGAACAGGCGTTGCGGACGTCGTTGAACCGCGCGGAGGAACGCGCCGCCCGCACGGACAACCACCTGGTCATGATCGGGATGCTCCCGACCCTGAAGGCCGAACACTTTGCCCACCAATGGATCTCGGCGAACCCTCGCTACGACCTGCTGAACGAGCAGATCTTCAACGCCCGCGGCGAGGATCTCGAGATCGACATCAGCGGTGTGCCGCTGGCCGACGGACACCACACCGAACGCCTCCACACCTCCACCGATTCGATCCTCCCCGAGGCCGCCTGCACCTCACTGCAGCTGCACCTGCGGGTGGCCCCGGAAGACTTTGCCGCGCATTGGAATGCCGCCCAGGCCATCGCCGGGATACAGGTGGCGCTGGCCGGCAACTCCCCGTTCCTCGCCGAGACCGCGCTGTGGCACGAGAGCCGTATCCCGGTGTTCGAGCAGGCCACCGACACCCGGCCGCTGGAGCTGAAGAACCAGGGCGTCCGGCCGCGCGTCTGGTTCGGCGAACGCTGGATCAACACCATCTTCGACCTGTTCGAAGAGAACACCCGCTACTTCCCCGCTCTCCTCCCTGTCTCGACCGACGTCGATCCTCTCGCCGAACTCGATGCCGGGCGTATCCCGACCCTCGACGAACTGCGGTTGCACAACGGGACGGTCTACCGCTGGAACCGGCCGGTCTACGACATCCACGAGGGGCAGGCACACCTCCGCGTCGAGAATCGCGTGCTGCCCGCCGGCCCCACTGTCGTCGACACGATGGCCAACGCCGCGTTCTACTACGGGGTCGTCCGCGGGCTCGTCGAGGCCGACCGGCCGCTGTGGTCGCAGATGTCGTTCAACGCCGCCGCCGAGAACCTGCAGTCCGGTGCACATTTCGGCATGGAGTCCCAGCTCTACTGGCCCGACGTCGGCTGGGTACGTCCGGACGAACTCGTGCTCCGCCGCCTGCTGACCCTCGCCGAGAAAGGTCTTCGCGCATATGGGGTCTCGGACAAGGCCCGAAAGCGGTACCTGTCGGTGATCGAAGGACGTTGCGTGACCCGCCGGACCGGTTCGGTGTGGCAGCGTGAGGCCGTCGCCGCCCGGGAGAAGGCCGGCGAAAGCCGGTCGGCGGCGCTGACCGGCATGCTCGCCGACTACGTGACGCTCATGCACGAGGGCGAACCCGTCCACACATGGGAGGTGTGAGCACTACCCTCGCGCGACCAGACCACGACCGGTGATGAGCGGCAGATCCAGGGCGGTCACCAAGCCGGGCTTTGCATCGACCACCGCGGCAACCGAATTGACCAGCCGCATGGCCGTGACGATCATCCCGGAGACGTTGTGGTCGCCGTTCTCCCCGTGATGGCCGAACTCGACGGTCATCTCCGGTTCGCCGGAGATCGCTATCCGATAGCAGCCGTCGCCCTCATGCGGCGTCGGCCAATCCGGGCATTGATCGGCATGCGTGCGTGTGTAGTGTTCCAGCACAACACGATCCACACCGTCGACCTGGCCGGCGACCTCGAACCGCAGCGCCGCCATGGTCCCCTTCGGGATCTCCACCGACACCGTCGAGTAGTCGCGGTCCGCCTCGACCCGCTCGACCCGTTCGACGAGTGGCTCGTCGAGGGAGAGGCCGAGGCCGGCAGCGATCTGTCGCACCACGCTGCCCCAGCCCATCGACAGGATGCCGGGCGACAGCAACAACGGCGTGGTGTCCATGGGTTGCCCGAAGCCGAACAGGTCCCGCATGACGACCGGCTGGTAATAGGTCGAGTAGTCGGCGATCTCCTGGCACCGAACCTCGTCGATCCGCTGCGACAGACTCGTCAGCGACAGCGGCAGAACGTCATTGGCGAAGCCAGGATCGATACCGTTGACGTGCAGACTCGCCCCGCCGGTGCGTCCCGCCGCGGCGATCCGCTCCAGTAGCGAATCGGGCAGGATTCCCTGCGGGAACTGCAGCACCACCGGTCCGCTCGACACCACGTTGATCCCGTTCTCCACGAAGACGATCAGGTCCTCGATCGACTCCATGACGCGGTCGTCGGTCATCGCGGTGTGGACGATGCAGTCGGGCCTCAGGGCGATCAGTGCGTCCCGGTCGTCGGTCGCGACGACGCCGAGGTCACGACCGAGACCCGCCAGTTCTCCGGCGTCCTTCCCGACCTTGTCCGGACTCGACACCCAGACCCCGACGAGCTCGAGGTCGGGACGGGCGTCGATCCCGGCGATCGCATGTCTTCCGACGGTTCCGGTCGACCACTCGACCACGCGCAGAGTCATGCCCCTCAAACTAGAACACGTTTCAACTCTGCAGGGTCGGTTCGGCGAGAACAGGTCGCGACCGCAACCAGAGTCCGGTGACCACCGCGACGGTCGCGGCCATGCAGATTCCGGCCAGTGCGAAGGCGACCGCCATCGTGGCACCGGGGGTGGACTCGTCGATGAACGGACCGGGCAGGAAGGTGAAGACCAGTCCCACCGTCCAGGCGACCACGTTCACCGGTATCCACTGCCATGCGTGGGGGATTCGGTTCCGAAGAACGACGTACTGCGCCGAGGGAATGCTGATCAGCAGCGCCACGGCCCCCGCGCCGGCCACGACCCAGGTGAGGGGATTCCCGAGGTCGATGTCGACACCCAGATCGACGAGACTCGACGGCGCCATCCCCAACGACCAGGCGATCATCGCGCCGACCGCGGTCGCCGGAACCCATCGCGCGAACGGGACCTGCCACGACGTCCCGCGGAGAGCGACCGCCTGACCGACACCGAGCAGCGCGCCCTCGCCGGCCCCACACACGACCATGAGCAGCCAGGCCCATCCAACCGGGAGCCCGGTGATGGCGGAGATCGCGAACCCGGCGACCGGGATGAGGAATCCGGCCGACTCGGCCATCGTCACCGCGCCGACCCATCTGGGCATCGAGAACGCCGCCATCTGCCAGACCCTACCGGGACTAGTCTCGGAAGACGATGTCCCAGACGAGCACACCATCAGCGCCCGATCCGGCACGCCCGCCTCTGTACGTCGACTTCGACGGGCACCGGACCATGCTCAAGTGGCACCGCGGGCGCCGTCGCGCCGACGACCCGGCCTTCACCGCTTCTCGCATCATGGAGGGGATGCGGCTGGGCGCGAGCATCGAGGTGGACCTGGTCATCCACGCCGACCGCGGTTTCGCGATCCTGCACGACCGCGTCGTCGATCACGCCACCACCGGCACCGGGGCGATCTCGGCGCTACCCGCGGCCTACCTCCGCGGACTGTCCCTGCGCGACAACCACGGAAGGGCGCTCGACGAGCCGGTTCTGCTGCTCGAGGACCTCACCGAGCTGTTCTCGACGGTCGACGTCGCACCGTCGTCGATCCTGCAGCTCGACTTCAAGGAGGACGACGCCGCTCTCGATCCGCGTGCCGTGGACATCTTCGCGCGCAGCGTCGAGCCGCTGGCGTCCCACTACATCCTGTCGTGCGGGGACGCCGCCGCGGTGAGGACGCTGACATCGGCAGCCCCCGGAATCCGCATCGGCTACGACCCCTGCCACCACGGCGCCGCCGACGCCGCGATCCGGTCCGGGGATTTCGACGGTTTCGTCGCGCGGGCCCTCGCCGCGTCACCGGATGCCGAGATGATCTACCTCGAGAACCGGCTGATCCTCGCCGCGGACCGCCGTGGGTACGATCTCGTCGACGCCTTCCACCGCCATGACCGACTCGTCGACGGTTACACGGTGACCCGCGTCGGACCGGGTTCGGTCCCGGACATCCGGCGGCTGTTGGAGTTGCGGATCGACCAGATCACCACCGACGACCCGGAGGGGCTTGCCGCTCTCGATCTCGACGCAGCTGCCGACGCCGTCGGGTCACGGCTGGTCCGATGGGTCCGGCGCACCGGACGCCGCGGTTCGTCAGACGTGTAGGGACCAGAGCGGTTCCACCGGGATGTTCCGGACCACGAACCAGCCGAGCACGGCGACGAGCAAAACGACGGCGGAATAGCGCATGTTCTGCCAGCTGCGAATACGCCGCCCGGTCCACAGCCGCAGGCAGTAGGCGGCGAATGCGAAAAGCAGCAACCCGATCGCGAGGACAAAGGCCGCGTTGTAGTGCAGGGATGCGACCAGATCACCGTGCAGGAGGGAGTAGAGCGCACGCTGCGACCCGCAGCCCGGACAGGTCACACCGAGGATCAACTTGGTGGGACACATAGGGAGCACCCCGCCGGGCGTGGTGGGATCTCCCAGCAACACTGCGGCACAACAGATCCCGGCCCCGACGACCACGGTCGCCGGGCCGAGGACCCGATGGTTGGAGAGGACCGACACCCGCCCCAGGACGGCCCGCTCGAACCGTTCAGTACGTGGACGTGGTGGCGCTTGCACCGATGATCAACGCCGCGAAGATGAAATAGACGACCACGATGAGGATCGAGCCGACGATCCCGATGATCGCGCCCCACATCGCCCACTTCTTGGCGTCGTCGGCCGCCTTCTGAGCACCGGCGAAATCACCGACCGCCCACAGCTTGCTGACCGAGGTGGACTTGACGATCGCCACGATCCCCAAGGGCAGGCAGCACAGCACCGTCGTCAGGATCGCCCAAACGAGGTTGTTGTCCGGTTCGGGACCGGGCGCGTATGCGCCGTACGGCTGCTGTCCGTAGCCGGGCGCGGCGCCGTAGTTCGGCGGCTGGTTCGGATCGTGGGGATAGCTCATCTGCGCCCTTTCGACTCTCGCTGAGAACCCAAGGAGCGTATCCGACCCCGACCGTACTCGTCGGGTCGGGGAATCAGATTGCTTTCAACGATATACGCGCACCGTTCCCGCAGCAGGGAACGGTGCGCGCTACAACGATTCGGCTCGCTACGCGGTATCGCCGAAGAGACGCGGCAGCGTCGCCTCGTGCACCTCGCGCAGCTCGGCGAGCGGCACCGAGAAGTAGTCCTGGACCTCGACCTCGTCGCTGCCCTGGTCGACCACGCCGATGCGCGTCCACGGCATGCCGCGGGCGTCGAGCATCGCGGAGAAGCGGGACTCCTCGGTGCGCGGCACTGCGACCAGCACGCGTCCGGCGGATTCGGAGAACAGCCAGACGAAGGGGTCGGCATCCTCGGGCAGCAGCAGGCGGCAACCCGTCTCGCCGGCCAGCGCCGCCTCGACGACGGTCTGGATGAGTCCACCCTCGCTGAGATCGTGTGCGGCCGAGATCAATCCGTCGCGCGAAGCCGCGGTCAGGATCTCGGACAGCAGCCGCTCACGCTCGAGGTCGACCTCCGGGGGCACGCCACCGAGATGGTCGTAGGCGACCTGCGCCCAGATCGAACCGTCGAACTCGTCGCGCGTCTCACCGAGGAGGATCAGCGTCTCCCCCGGCTCGGTGCCGAGACCTGTGGGGATACGGCGATGAACGTCGTCGATCACGCCGAGGACACCGATGACGGGCGTCGGGAGGATCGCGGTCGCACCGGTCTGGTTGTAGAAGCTCACGTTGCCGCCGGTGACCGGGATACCCAGCTGCGCACAGCCGTCGGCGAGTCCGCGGACCGCCTGCTGGAACTGCCACATGACCGCCGGATCCTCGGGCGAGCCGAAGTTGAGGCAGTTGGTGACCGCCTTGGGCGTCGCACCCGAGACGGCGACGTTGCGGTAGGCCTCGGCCAGCGCCAGCTGGGCACCGCGGTACGGGTCGAGGAAGGTGTAGCGGCCCGACGCGTCGGTCGCCAGCGCGATTCCGCGGCCGGTCTTCTCGTCGATCCGGATCATGCCGGAGTCGGCGTGCTCGGCCAGGACGGTGTTGCCACGCACGTAGCGGTCGTACTGATCGGTGATGAACCTACGGCTGCACAGCGCGGGACTGGCCAACATCTGCAGCAAGGTCTCGCGCAGCTGATCCGGTGTGCTCGGGCGCTTCAGCGGCTCGGTGGTCGAGGCGACCACGGTGTCCTGCC
Organism: Gordonia rubripertincta; assembly: GCF_038024875.1. Lineage (NCBI taxonomy): Bacteria > Bacillati > Actinomycetota > Actinomycetes > Mycobacteriales > Gordoniaceae > Gordonia > Gordonia rubripertincta. The sequence goes on along the minus strand of NZ_CP136136.1, from coordinate 2,157,567 downwards.
AGTCCGGACGCGCCACCGGGCGCTCGTAGACCGGACCGTCGTGCGCGACGGTGCGCGGCGGCACGTCGACGACCGTCTCACCGTGCCAGGTGATGACCAGATGATCACCGTCGGTGACCTCGCCGATCACGGTGGCCAGCACGTCCCACTTCTTGCACACCTCGAGGAAGGCGTCGACGTTCTCCGGGGCGACGACCGCGCACATGCGTTCCTGCGACTCGCTGGAGAGCACCTCGGCCGGGGTCATGCCCTCGGCGCGCATCGGCACCTTCTCCAGGTCGATGTGCATGCCACCGTCACCGGCGGCCGCGAGTTCACTGGTGGCGCAGGACAATCCGGCACCGCCGAGATCCTGGATACCCACCACGAGTCCCGCGTGGTAGAGCTCCAGGCAGCACTCGATGAGCACCTTCTCGGTGAACGGGTCGCCGACCTGGACACTGGGGAGCTTCTTGCGGTTCGGGCCTGCACTCTCGTCGTCGTCGAAGGTCTCCGACGCCAGCACGGACACGCCGCCGATGCCGTCGAGACCGGTGCGCGCACCGAACAGGATGATCTTGTTGCCCGTGCCCGAGGCGAACGCCAGATGTAGGTCCTCGGTTCGCAAGACGCCCGCGCAGAGGGCGTTGACCAGCGGGTTGCCCGCGTAGCTGGCGTCGAAGACGGTCTCGCCGCCGATGTTGGGCAGGCCGAGGGAGTTTCCGTAACCTCCCACGCCGCGCACCACACCATCGACGACGCGTCGGGTGTCGGGGGCGTCGGCCGGACCGAAGCGCAGCTGGTCCATGACCGCGATCGGACGTGCGCCCATCGCCATGATGTCGCGGACGATGCCGCCGACACCGGTGGCCGCACCCTGGTAGGGCTCGACGTAGCTGGGGTGGTTGTGCGACTCGACCTTGAAGGTCACCGCCCATCCGTCGCCCACGTCGACGACGCCGGCGTTCTCGCCGATACCGGCGAGCATGTTGGCCCGCATCTCCTCGGTGGTGGTTTCCCCGAAGTATCGGAGGTGGACCTTCGACGACTTGTAGCTGCAGTGCTCGGACCACATGACCGAGTACATGGCCAGCTCGGCGTCGGTCGGCCGGCGGCCCAGGATCTCGCGGATCCGCGCGTACTCGTCGTCCTTGAGACCGAGCTCGCGGAACGGTTGCGGATGATCCGGGGTCGAGGAAGCAGCTGAGACGGTATCCACCTGGGCACTCACGGTGACAAGTCTAGGCGGGCCCGGGCGGTTGGAGGCGACGGGGCGGACCATCAGGCATTCGACGGGGCTTCCCTGGGAGATCTGTTCCGGGGACCGGGCCTGTCTCGGGATAGTGTGTTCACTCGAGCCGCGCAATGCGCGGGGGTGCTGGCACGCCGACGCCGCGCGGGGGACGACGTTGACACAGGGGGACGAGATGGCCGATGTCCGCAAGGGGAGGGCACTCTTCGAGCTCGGTGTCCTGTCCTTGAACATCCCGGTCGACGGTCAGGAGCCCATCGACAATCCCGCTCAGGCAGCGAAGGCGTTCATCCGTGCGACCGAGTGGGATCCCTCGCTCGGCGACGCCTGGATCGGGCGGCTCGCCTGTGGGGACAAGAGCGACGAGGTGCTCCTGGGTCTGTACCGCGCACGCGTCACGATCGGCGCCGAACAGCGGCGCCTCGGCCTTCCCCCGGGCACCATCGTCGGTCGCTGGGATACCGGCCTGCACATCGAGTACCCGGCGATCAACGCCGTCGACGCGACCGCCGCCTACGCGTCCAGCCTGATCCGCGGTGCCGACTACACCGGTGCAGAAGAGGCGCTCGATGCGGTGCCGCCGGCCCACCGGCTACCGATCGTGGAGTTCGTTCGCGCTCACCTCCATTTCAAGACCCAGCGGTGGCCCGACGTCCTGACCTCCCTCACCCGCTCGGACCGGTGGGGCGACACCATCATGCAGTCCGTGGCCGACCTGATGGCCGGAACCGCATGCGTGCACCTGGGCATGCTCGGCGAGGGCATGCGCCGCCTGCAGAACGCCGTCGACAGCCCGGTGGCGGGCTGTTCGATCAGCGCGATGTACGCGTACGGCCTGGCTCTCCGCGAACAGGGCCACGAGGAGAAGGCGAAGGCCGTACTCGAGCAGGTCTACGCCCGGAACCCGGCATTCACCGCCGCCGCGCAGGCCCTGCAGTCCCCGTCCATCCGCCTCGTCACCACGACACCCGAGCAGATCGCCGCCCGCACCGACCGCTGGGACCCCGCGTCGGTGCCGGACCGGACCGGGACCCTGGTTTCGCAGGACGGCTCGAACGGCGTCGCCGGGAACGAGCTGGTGACCGACGCCCAGCGCGAACTCGACGAACAGATCGGACTCGAGTCGGTCAAGCAGCAGGTCGCGAAACTGCAGTCGGCCGCCACCCTCGCCCGGGTCCGCGCCGATCGCGGGCTGTCGACATCGGCACGCAGCCTGCACCTGGCCTTCACCGGTCCGCCGGGTACCGGCAAGACGACCGTCGCCCGGATCGTCGCCAAGATCTATTGCGGGCTCGGCTTCATCAAGTCCGACAAGGTCGTGGAGGCGACCCGGCGCGATCTGGTCGGCGAGCATCTCGGTTCCACCGCGATCAAGACCTCGGCCCTCATCGACTCGGCCATGGACGGCGTGCTGTTCATCGACGAGGCATACACCCTCATCCAGAAGGGACTGTCCGGCGGCGACGCGTTCGGTCGCGAGGCCGTCGACACCCTCCTGGCGCGGATGGAGGACGACCGCGATCGCCTGGTCGTGATCATCGCGGGCTACGACTCGGAGATCGACCGCTTCCTCGCCGCCAACGACGGCCTCGCGTCACGGTTCGCCCGCCGCGTCCGCTTCGACTCGTACACTCCGCGGGAGCTCTCGCAGATCGGCGAGTTCATCGCCCGCAAACGCGATTCGGTCCTCACCCCGGAGGCGGTCGCCGAGCTGGAGCTGGCGTGCGCGCCGCTCTACCGCGACGTCCGCGAACACGACGGGGGCACCCGTCGGGCCACCGACCTGGCCGGCAACGGTCGCTTCATCCGCAACATCGTCGAGGCGGCCGAAGAGGAACGCGAATTCCGGCTCAGCTCCGCCGGTGACCTCGCCTCCCTGTCCGCCGACGACCTGATGCGTATCGAACTCGACGACATCCGGGCGGCCATCTCCGGGGTGCTGTCCGGGCTCAGGCGCTAGCAGTCCGCTCACCGCACGTTTCTCCGAGAGAGGTTCCCCATGCTCGTGTCCAACCCCCGCGTCATCCGATCCGCTCTGCTCGCCGGCGCAGTCGCCCTGTCCGTCTCGCTGGCCGGTTGCTCATCCGGCGACGCCGAACCCGCACCGTCGACGACCGTGTCGGAACAAACCTCAGCCGAGCAGAGCGCCGCCCCGACCCCGGTCACGCCGTCGACCTCGGCGGCGCCGAGCGTCGACGAGAGCACGGCCGCCGGGACCTCGGCCCGCGCACCGCGGACGGCGGGCGGTTCCGCGGGTGCCGGGGACGCCACGACCCTCAGCTGCCGTGAATTCCGGGCGCTCGAGGACGAGGCCCGGGCCGCCACGGTCGCCGCACTCGGGGTGAAGTCGAAAGCCGATCAGGTCGCGACCGTCGCGGCGACGGTCTGCCTCAACCGCCTCGATGACAAGGTCGTCGACGTTGTCGGCGAACTCGTGCCCACACGCTGATACTTTCGGTATCCATGAACGCCCGCCCGTGGACAGTGCTGCACGGACCGTTGTTCTCGCGCAGCAATCCGCTGGACCGTGAACACGCCGCACCACGCATCAGCGCCTACATCTACGGCAACATCCTGATTCTCGCGGCGCTGATCCCGCTACACCTCACCGATGACTTCGTCGGCGTCCTGATCGTGCTCGGCACGGCGGCGTCGACCTTCGTCGCGCATGTCTTCGCCGAGGCCGTGGGACGACGCGTGCACGAGGGCCCGGTCCATCCGACGAAGACGATGGTCCTCCGCAACCTGCGGGACTCGGTGCCGATCCTCTCCTCCGCTTCGGTCCCCTGCCTCATCCTGGCGGCGGCGTGGATGGGCTGGATCGATCCGCGCACCGCTCAGATCGCCGCCGAGATCGTGATCCTGTTGCGAATCGGCGGAACGGTTTTCGTCATCGATCGACTGAACAACGAAAGGCCCAGTCGCGCAACGCTGATCGGGGCTGCCGCGGTGACCGTGGTGGCCACCGTGATCGTCGTGATCAAGATCGTGCTGACGCACTGAGCCTCGCGGCGATGCGTCAGCCGCCCGCACCCTCGGTCGTGACGGTGAGGATCGCCTCGGTGTACTCCGGCCGGCAGATCACCAGGTCGGGTAGATAGGTGTCGTCGTTGTTGTAGACCAGGGGCGAGCCGTCGATGCGGCCGCACCAGAGCCCCTTCGCGAGGGCGACCGCCACCGGTGCCGCAGAATCCCACTCGTACTGGCCGCCTGCGTGCACATACGCATCGGCTTCGCCGCGGACCACCGCCATCGCCTTCGCTCCCGCCGATCCCATCGGTAGCACCTCCCCGCCGACCGCGGCCGCGACCTCCTCGGCGAACGCCGGCGGCCGCGAGGAGCTGACGACGACGCGGGGCACGCCGGTGCGTGGGCGCGCCGCCAGTCCCTCGGTGGGTTCGACGACCGTCTCGTCGTCGAGATAGGTCACGCCGAGAGCCGGAAGCGCCACTGCCCCCGCGATCAGGCCGTCGGTTGCCGACCACAGCGCGACGTGCACGGCCCAGTCGTTTCGGCCCGCTCCCGGCTCATAGGTGCCGTACTCGCGAGTGCCGTCGACCGGATCGACGATCCAGACGCGTTCGGCGTCCAGTCGGGACTTGTCGTCCGCCGATTCCTCCGACAGAACCGCGTCGTCGGGCCGCTCCTCGGCGAGGCGTCGCAGCAGGAACTCGTTGGATTGCGCATCGCCGGCGTTGCCCAGGTCCTTGCCGGTCAGTCCGCTGGTCTTGCGGATGTCCAGGAGCAGTTCTCCTGCCGCGGTGGCCAGTTCGCCTGCGAGTGCTCGGTCGTCGGTCACGGGGTTCCCTCTCTGGCGGTGCTGCTGATCGGTTCGGGCATACCCAGGGGTGTCCCCGGCCAACCGGCGTGTCTAGAGCCCCAGGTCACGGAGAACCATGTCGGCGACGTCAACGGGCGCACCGTCGTCGGGGGTGATGACGAGTTCGGCGTGTTCCGGACGTTCGTAGGGCGAGTCGATGCCGGTGAACTGGCTGATCTCGCCCCGGCGGGCCTTGCCGTACAGCCCCTTCGGGTCCCGACGCTCACACTCCTCGATCGGGGTGTCGACGAAGATCTCGTAGAACGGCAGCCCCCGCTGGGCGTGGATCTCGCGGGCACGCTGACGTTCCTCGGCGAAGGGACTGATCAGTGACACGATCGCGACCGCGCCCGAGTCGGCGAACAGTGCCGCCACCTCACTCGTCCGACGGATGTTCTCGCGGCGGTCGTCGTCGGAGAAACCCAGGTCGGAGTTGAGTCCGTGGCGCAGGTTGTCCCCATCCATCAGATACGCGGGTCTCCCCTCCGCCACGAACCGCCGTTCGAGTTCGACGGCGAGCGACGACTTTCCCGACCCGGACAGCCCGGTCAGCCAGATGGTGGCACCGCGGTGTGCCCGATGTTCGCGAGTGACCTTGCCGGCCTGCCAGACGATGTGGCTGTCGCGGCTGACCGGCGCGGTGATCATGCCCGCGCCCACGGTGCGGTTCGTGGCCTCGTCGATGAGGATGAAGCTCCCGGTGTCGCGGTTGCGCCGGTACGAGTCGAACATGACCGGCTCCTGCGTGCGCAGGGTCACCCGGCCGATCTCGTTGAGCGACAACGACTCGGCGTTCTCGTCGCGGTGCAGCGAGTTCACGTCCAGCCGGTAGTTGAGACCCGTGATCTGCGCGCGGGTCAGCCGCGTTCCGCACAGGAGCTGATAACGGTTGTGCGAGCGCAGGTCCGCGTCCTCGGCGAACCAGCACACCATCGCGTCGATGTCGCGACCGACGTAGGGTCGGTTGTTGGGGCGGGCCAGCATGTCTCCACGGACGATGTCGATCTCGTCGGCGAGTTCCACCGACACCGCCATCGACGCGAAGGCCTCGTCGACCCCGACACCGCCCGGTCCCCAGATCTCGGTGATGGTGGTACTGAAACCGCTTGGCAGCACCACGACCTCGTCGCCCTTGGTGAACACGCCGCCGGCGACCGTGCCCGCATAGGCGCGGTGGTCGGCGCCGTCGCTGCGCTGCGGGCGGATGACGTACTGCACCGGCAGGCGCGCATCGATGAGGTTGCGGTCGGAGGCGATGTAGACGTGCTCGAGGTGGTTGAGCAGCGGCCGGCCCTCATACCACGGCATCGCGGTGGATTGTTCGACGACGTTGTCACCACGTAGCGCCGACATCGGGATGAAGGTCAGATCGACGACGTTCAGCTTGGCCGCGAAATCGATGAAGTCGGCGCAGATCTCGTCGAATCGTTCCTGTGACCAGTCGACGAGATCCATCTTGTTGACGCAGACCGTCAGGTGCGGAATCCCCAGCAGCGTCGAGAGGAACGCGTGTCGCCGCGTCTGTTCCAGCACGCCCTTGCGGGCGTCGATGAGGATCATCGCCAGGTCCGCGGTCGACGCCCCGGTCACCATGTTGCGGGTGTACTGCACGTGACCCGGGGTGTCGGCGATGATGAATTTCCGCCTGGGAGTGGCGAAATAGCGGTACGCCACGTCGATCGTGATGCCCTGCTCGCGCTCGGCCCGCAGACCGTCGGTGAGCAGCGCGAGGTTGGCGTACTCGTCACCTCGCTCCGCGCTGGTCCGCTCGATCGACTCGAGCTGATCGGTGAAGATCGCCTTCGAGTCGTACAGCAACCGGCCGATCAGTGTCGACTTGCCGTCGTCGACGGAACCAGCGGTCGCGAGCCGCAACATCTCGGTGGCACCCCCGGCAGCATTGACCCCGCTCATCAGAAGTACCCCTCCTTCTTACGATCCTCCATGCCCGACTCGGAGATCCGGTCGTCGGCGCGCGTGGCCCCGCGTTCGGTCAGCCGGGTCACCTCGATCTCCTCGATCACCTTGCTCACGTCGTCGGCGGTCGACAGGACACAACCGGTGCAGGTGGCGTCGCCGACGGTCCGGAAGCGAACCGTCTCTGTCCGCACCTCCTCACCCGGGAGTTCTTCCAAGAAGCGGGTTCTCGCGAGCAACATGCCGTCGCGGGGGACCACCTCCCGCTGGTGCGCGTAGTAGATCGACGGCAGGTCGATACTCTCCTCGGCGATGTACTGCCAGATGTCGAGTTCGGTCCAGTTCGACAGCGGGAAGACGCGGATGTGCTCCCCCTTCGAGTGGCGCCCGTTGTAGAGCCGCCAGAGTTCGGGACGCTGGTCGCGCGGGTTCCACGCGCCGAACCCGTCCCGGAAACTGAAGACCCGTTCCTTCGCGCGCGCCTTCTCCTCGTCGCGTCGGGCCCCGCCGAACACCGCGTCGAAACGGTTCTCGGTGATCCCGCGGAGCAGCGCGGTGGTCTGGAGACGGTTGCGGCTGGCACCGGGTCCGGTCTGTTCGACGACTCGTCCGGCGTCGATGTCATCCTGCACGGAACTCACGATCAGCCGGACGCCGGTCTCGGCGACCACCCGGTCGCGGTACTCGATGACCTCGTCGAAGTTGTGTCCGGTGTCGACATGCATCAGCGGGAACGGGACCGGTGCCGGCCAGAAGGCCTTGCGGGCGAGGTGGAACATCACCACCGAGTCCTTGCCGCCCGAGAACAGCAGCCCTGGCCGTTCGAAGGTGGCCGCGACCTCGCGGAAGATGTGCACGGACTCCGCTTCGAGGGCCGCGAGATGCGACAACTCGTATCCGTGCCGGCCCGATCGGTGCGCCTGCCGGTCGCCGGCGCTGCCGCCGTTCGCTTCGGTCGTGCTCGTCACCGTGCGCAACCCCCTTGACATGTCGAATATTCGACACTAAGTGTTGACAATGTGACACCGACCGTAGGCGACCTCTCCGATGCGCGTCAACCGTCGCGTGCCGCGTCGCCACCCACCTCGCGGGTCGTCCACATCGTCGAACTGCTGGCCGGCGCAGATCAGCCGGCACTGACCCTTGCCGAGATTGTCCGGCAGACCTCGCTTTCGCGGGCGACAGCACACGCGATCGTCGCCGAATTGACCGAACACGGCTGGCTGAGCCGCGATCCCGCCACCGGGAAATATGGGATCGGCCCCGGGTTCCGCACCCTCGCACGATCGGCGGCGGACGCCGACCACCTGGACCGATGGGCCGCAGCCGCCGCGCACGACCTGTGCGGACGCTTCACCATCCCGTACTTCGTGGCCCGCCGATCCTCGATCGATGCCGTCACGCTCGCAGCGCACGCCTTTCCGCCGCATCTCGCTGCCGACTCTCAACCGCATCCATGGCTACGCAACGGCAGCCGTATCCGGATCCGTCCGCCGATCTGCCGCGAGTTCGTCGCGTGGGACCCGGCCGAGGCACGCGATGCCTGGATCGCCCAGGCCGCCGAACCCACCCGCACCCGGCTGCGCATGATCCTCGATGTGATCGCCGAGCGCGGCTACTCGATCGAACGGATGACCGATGATCACGCCGCGATCATCGACGCCCTGAACTCCCTGGACACCATGTCGGAGAACCTGCGAAGCCGGGTCGGCGACCTACTGACCGAACTGTCGGTGATCGACTACCTGCCAGACGAGCTCGACGCCGGCACCGCCGACGGCGTCCCGGTGGTGACCATCGGCGCGCCGATCTTCGACCACACGGGGCGAGTCGTCGCCGCGATGGTCGCGTGCCCGAACTCGACCCTGGCCGTCGCGGATCTGCACTCGATCGCCGATGCGACCCGCGCAGCGGCCGACCAGATATCCGCGCATCTGCGATGACACCCGGCGTCTGGAGCTGGTCCACCACCCGGATGTCCACCATCTGATCGACACAAATCCCCCTACTCGCTGACGAGCACCCGCCGTGTTCGCGACAATCGCCGGGAGTCGGTCGAGGACCGATGAGCTACCACGACACGAGGAGTTCGAACATGGTCCGGACGAAGACGTTCACCAGGTTGGCCGCGGCGGCCCTGTCGATCGCAGCCGCAGCAGGACTCGGCCTCGCCGGCACGGGACAGGCCGCGGCGGCGCGCGAGTTCCCGGTCTCGAACTGCATCGGCCCGAGCCCGAACATCGTCGACCTCCCGTTCATGGTGAGACGCGCCATCGTCAGCACCTACGGTGGCGATGCCTACATCGCCGCAGACTTCCCCAGCTACTTCCCCGGCGGCTACCAGTCGTCGTTGCGGATGGACTGGCACAACCTGTCCACCGGCAAACGCGGCTTCAAGGTCAGCAACACCAAGGTGAACCCGCCTTACCAGGGTGTCCACTACTTCGTCATCCCGGTGAAGACGATCGGCAAGGGCCGGGTGGCTGTGACCTTCGGCGCGACGAACCGCAATGCGATGTGGAGCGTGCCGTCGACGAGCTGCAGCGGGACGATCGTCATTCCCTGACGCCGGGCTACCAACCAAGCACTTGCTAGGTTAGGCTCGTGGGCATGAGTGATGCCGCCATCCCGCCCGCACTCGGCCCCGACGATCTCGGCCCGGACACCTCTCCGGTCGCCTACGAGGTCGGCGGTCCCGAAGGTGCCGTCGCCTACGTGACACTGAATCGCCCCGAATATCGCAACGCCCAGAACTCGGTCATGACGTATTCGCTCGACGCCGCCTTCCGCAAGGCCGTCGAGGACACGGCCGTGAAGGTCATCGTCCTGCGCGCGAACGGCAAGCATTTCTCGGCCGGCCACGACATCGGCACCCCGGAGCGCGACTTCGACACCTACTACGAGAACGCCGCGGTCCTGCACTGGGATCACACCGACAAGACCGGCGCCGATCAGCGTCTCGCCCGCGAGATGGAGGTGTACATGGGGATGTGCCGCCGCTGGCGCGACATCCCCAAGCCGCTGATCGCCCAGATCCACGGCGCCTGCATCGCCGGCGGCCTCATGCTGGCCTGGGTCTGCGACTTCATCGTCGCCTCCGACGACGCGTTCTTCTCCGATCCGGTTGCACGCATGGGTATCCCGGGCGTCGAGTACTTCGCGCACGCCTACGCGCTGGGTACCCGGCGGGCGAAGGAGATCCTGTTCACCGGTGAGCGCTTCACCGCCACGCAGGCCGCCGACTGGGGCATGGTCAACCACGTCGTGCCGCGAGATCAGCTGGAGACCAAGGTGGACGAGATCGTCGAGAAGGCGGTCACCATGCCGATGCAGGGGCTGTTCCTCAGCAAGAAGGCCGTCAACATCTGCGAGGACCAGATGGGGCTCCGCAATTCGATGGACTCGGTCTTCGGCTGGCACCACTTCGCGCACTCGGCCAATGCCGAGGCGCCGGGCGGAGATTCGCTCGGCGGGATGGATGCCAAGTCGATGAAGGCATCCGCCGGACCGGGATCGGGTAGCTGACATGGACCTTTTCTTCGACGACGCGGCCGAGCAGTTCCGGGCCGAGGTCCGCTCCTGGCTGGCCGAACACGTTCCGCGCGAACCCCTCCCGTCCATGGACACCGCGGAGGGCTTCGAGGCCCACCGCGAGTGGGAACGCACGATGGCCGCCGACCGCATGTCGGTCGTCAGCTGGCCCGAGGAGTACGGCGGCCGCGACGCTCCCCTTCTCCACTGGGTGATCTTCGAGGAGGAGTACTACCGGTCCGGCGCGCCGGGCCGCGTCAGCCAGAACGGCATCTTCCTGCTCGCACCGACCCTCTTCGAACACGCGAATCCCGCTCAGCTGGAACGCATCATGCCGCGGATGGCCCGCGCCGACGACATCTGGGGCCAGGCGTGGAGCGAGCCGGAGGCGGGCAGCGATCTCGCCTCGCTCCGATCCACCGCGGTCCGCACCGACGGCGGTTGGCTGCTGAACGGTCAGAAGACGTGGAGTTCCCGGTCGAGTTTCGCCGACCGCGCCTTCGGTCTGTTCCGCACCGACAAGGAGGCCCAGCGCCACAAGGGGCTGACCTACTTCATGTTCGACCTGCATGCCGAGGGCGTCACCGTACGGCCGATCGCACAGCTCGACGGGGAGGCCGGATTCGCAGAACTGTTCCTGGAGAACGTCTTCGTGCCCGACGACCCGGCGAACCCCGGCGAGTCGGGGGTCATCGGCGACGTCGACAACGGCTGGCGGGTGGCGATGAGCACCGCGGCCAACGAACGTGGACTCTCCCTCCGGGCCCCCGGCCGCTTCCTCGCCACCACCGACCGCCTCGTCGAACTGTGGCGGTCGAAGCGCGACGAGGTGCCCTCGACGGCCAACACCGACGCGCGGGTCGCCGACGCCTGGATCGGGGCGCGGGCCTACGAGCTGTCGACCTGGCAGACCGTCAGCCGACTTTCCGCCGGTGGACAACTCGGTATGGAGTCCTCGATCAACAAGGTCTTCTGGTCGCAGTGGGACATCGCCGCCCACGAGACCGCCCTGGATCTGCAGGGTCCGGACGCCGAACTCGACGACGCCTGGATGGACGGTTACCTGTTCTCCCTGTCCGGCCCGATCTACGCCGGCACCAACGAGATCCAACGCAATGTCATCGCCGAGCGACTCCTCGGCCTTCCTCGTGGAGATCGCTGATACCCCATGGACTTCCAACTCTCCGACATCCACACGGACCTCGCCGCCACCGTCGATGCAATGCTCGGCAAGGCCGACATGCCCGCCGCGGCGCGAGCATGGGCGGCCGGTGACCGGACCGCGGTCGCCAAGGTCTACTCCCAGCTCGCCGACGCCGGGATCAGCGGCCTCCTCATCGACGAATCCCACGGCGGCAGCAGCGCCGGCGCCGTCGAGATGGTCGTCGCCGTCGAACAACTCGGACGTCACTGCGCTCCCGGACCGATCGTGGAAAGCGTTGCCGTCCTGCCGATCCTGCTCCGTGACGCCGACGTGAACGGACCCCTGCAGGATCTCGCCGAGGGGCGGTTGGCGACCTGCGCCATCGCCCCGCTGCAACCGCTCGCACCCGATGCCGACTCGGCCGACGTCTACGTCGTCTCCGAAGGCGTCCTCTCGACGGCCACCGTGCTCAGCACCGAGGCGTCGGTGGACACCACCCGCACTCTCTCGCGGGTGGCGCCGGACAAGACCCTCGCGACCGGCATCGATCCGTCGGACGCCGTCGACGCGGGAGCCCTCGCGACCGCCGCCGAACTCCTCGGACTCGGCCAGGCGATGCTGGGCCTCGCCAGCGAGTATGCACAGTCCCGCAAGCAGTTCGGCCGCCCGATCGGTTCCTTCCAGGCGGTCAAACACCATCTCGCCGACGTGGCGATCGCGCTCGAGATGGCCCGTCCCCTGGTTCATGCCGCGGCGCTGGGCGTCGACGGCCAGGTACCCGAGGACACCAATGTGTCGCGGGACGTGTCGGCGGCAAAGGTCGCGGCGGCCGACGCCGCCCACCTGTCGGCCCGCCGCTCGCTGCAGGTGCTCGGTGCGATCGGTTACACCGCCGAGCACGACATCTCGCTGTACATCACCAAGACCCGCGCGCTCCTGTCCGCCTGGGGCTCACCCGCAGTCCATCGTCGACGCATCCTGGAGACACTGTGACCACCGAGACGCTCGCGATCTCCGCCGAGGAACGTGAGGCACTTGCCGAGGCGGTGCGCGATCTGCTGCGACGCCGGGGTGACACCGCCTCGGTGCGCAAGGCCATGGCCTCGACCGGCCGCGTCGATCGCGGCCTGTGGGAGACGCTGTGCACCGAGATCGGCGTCGCAGCGCTCCCCATCCCGGAGGACGCCGGCGGTGCCGGGGCATCGTGGGCCGAATTGGCCGCTGTGCTCGAGGAACTCGGCGCGACCCTGAGTCCGGTGCCCGCCTTCGGATCGTCGGTGCTGGCGACCGGCGCGATCCTGCTGGCGCAGGACGACGACGCCGCGTCGCAGCTGCTTCCCGCACTGGCTGCTGGTGAGCAGACGGCCGCCCTGTGTTGGGCCGGCGAACGCGGCTGGGACACCCCGGGTGTGCATGCCGACGCCGGCTTGCTCTCCGGCACCGCGCACTTCGTCGTCGATGCCGAATCCGCGGACACCTTCCTGGTGTTGGCGTCGGGGCCCGGTGAACCCGTCACGTTGCACTCGGTCGCCGCTGATGCCGCCGGCGTCACGGTGTCACCGCTGCCGCTCCTCGATCCGACGCGTGCGCTGGCCTCGGTGCGGTTCGACGAGGTCGCGTCCACCGCGATCCCCACACCTGCCGACCTCGCCGCACGCCTGCGGACGCTGGGGTGGGCGCTGCTCTCCGCCGAGCAGGTCGGCGGTGCCCAACGCGCCCTCGACCTCACCGTTGAGTACACCAAGTCGCGCAAACAGTTCGGTCGCACGATCGGCTCGTTCCAGGCGCTCAAGCACCGCATGGCCGACATGTATGTGCTCGTCGAAACCGCTCGTTCGATCTCGCGTGCGGCGGTCGCCGCGGTCGCCGTCGACGACCCCGAGGCGTCCGAACTGGCCCTCGCCGCACACGTGTACTGCTCGGATGCCTACCGGCGCATCACCGGCGAGGCCATCCAGTTGCACGGCGGCATCGGCATCACCTGGGAGCACGACATCCAGCTGTACTTCAAGCGCGCACAGGCGTCGTCGCAGCTCCTGGGTGCACCGCATCGCGCTGTCGCCGAAGCCGCCGCCCGCCTAGGCTGACCCCGGCTATCGGCCGCGGTTGCGGAGGCGATCCAGCATGCGTTCGATCGGGTCGGTGAGGACCAGCAGCAGGATCGGCCAGTTCCCGGTCTCCGGGAACACCAACGTGATGATCAGTGCGATCGCCAGGGCCAGGAGGGTCCCCCAACCGCCCGACGCCTTCGTCCAGCGTCGGGTGGCCTCGTCGTCGGCGAGCAGCTCCGGATGCCGGTGTCCCCACTGCGCGATCCCGACGAGCGCGGCCACCGAGGCCGCGAGTACGCCGATGTAGAACGCGGTCCCCCATTCGACCCGGCTGTCGTCGATCATCGCCGTGGCGAACGGCAGGATCACGACGGTCAGCAGCCAGACGAAGGTCAGGTTGATCAGAAGCGAGTCGTAGGAACGGAAGTACTCCATCGTCTGATGGTGTTGCCGCCACAGGATCCAGATGACGACGAAGCTCACGAAGAAGCTCATCAGCTCGAGGGAGTGGTCGGAGATCACCTCCGCGACCGAGGTCTCCTCCCGCAGGTCGTTCGCGATGTCGACCAGCGGGAGCACCAGCAGCGTGAGCGCGATCGCCACGACCGCGTCCGCGAACGCGATCAGCCGGCTCAGACCCTCTTCCGACTTCCGATTCTCCGGTTCGGCCATGGGTTGAATGTAGAACCCGCCGCTCAGTCGCGCTCACGGTTTCCGTTCGCGCTCACGCATATGTCATGAGCGCGAACGGAGGAAGTGAGCGCGAACGGGAGTTCAGTCGGAGTGGTGGTCGGCCCGCGTAGGCACCTCTTCCCCGCTCGACAGGTCTGATGAGCAAAGGAGAAACACCAGCGGGAGGGAAACGCGCCCGCGGGAATCGCCGACGCCGGCTACTCCCCGAACGCCGCCTCGACCGTCGCCTCGTCGAGTCCGTAGTCGGCCAACTGGTATCGGTGCTGCGGCTTCCGTGCCCCGGACTTGCTCTCCTCGTCGAGGGCTGTCACCGCCGCTCGCGCCGCGTCGGACATGGGGGTGTCGAGCGCTGCGTAGACGCGTTCGACGGTGCCCATCGGGTCCGAGCGGAGGTCGGCGAAGTCGATGTCGAGGAACTGGGCGGGGTCGTACTTCTTCCGGGCGCGGGAGAACTCACGCAACCCGCGCGACCACAGTTCCAGCTGGTCCTGTCCGATCTGATCACCGGTGAAGGTCGTCGACCAGCCGGGGGTGGCGTGCTCGGCGAGACTGCACATCGACGCGATGATCGTCGACGGCGCGCGGTGGGTCTGGATCACCAGCGCATCGGGGTAGGCAGCCATCAGGGCGTCGAGCGCGAACAGGTGGCTCGGGTTCTTCAGCACCCACCGCTTACCCGGATCGTTGAGACCGATCAACTGCAGGTTCTTACGATGCCGCAGGTATGCGGGCGTCCAGTCCTGCTCGGCGAGCCACCGTGAGTAGGACGGGATGTGGGCGAGCGACTCGTAGGAGATCGAGGTGACGCTCTGCCGCAACAACTGCCAGCATTCCTCGACCTCGCCCGCATCCATGTAGTGCAGACCCATGAACTCCGGGTTCTCGACGTGGTGCTGCTCGAAGCCGGCTTGAATCTGTTGGTACACCGGGTTGTCGGCCCACGTGTCGCGGGGCGGTCGCGGCTGCGGGAACTCCGCGAGCCACATCTCGAGACCCTGGTGATCCGGGTCTGCCGCCAGAAGCCGGTGCAGGGCAGTCGTTCCCGTACGCGGTAGGCCGGTCACGAAGATGGGCCGGGTGATCTCGACATCGGCGTGTTCCGGGTTCGCCTTCCACGACGCCTCGCTGAGCAGTCGTGCGACCAGGGCTCCCTTGAGGAAGAACCGGAACATCTTACTGCCGAGCTCGGTGAGCCCGGCCTCGTAGCGGTAGGAGTCGAGCAGGATGCCCAGGGGTTCGAGGTAGTCGGTGTCGCCGAAGTCCTCGAGGCCCGTGGCCCGGATGGCCGAGGCGTGCAGGTCCTCGATGGTCCCGACGTCGGTCCGTGCTGCACTAGTCATGGTATTCACCGCAATTCACGTCGAGGGTGTGCCCGGTGATCGCCCTCGCCATCGGCGAGGCGAGAAACATCACGGCGTCGGCGATCTCGTCCGGTTCGGGCAGGCGCTTGAGATCGGACTTCGACGCGGTCTGCTCGTACACCTGCTCAGGGGTGATCCCGTACTTCTTGGCGACCTCGCCGAAGTACCACTTCAGCTGGTCGTCCCAGATGTACCCCGGCGCCACCGAATTGATCCGGATACCGCGATCCCCCAGCTCGGATGCCAGCGTCTGCGACATGGCGAGCAGCGCGGACTTTGCGATCTTGTAACTGCCGTAGCGCGGTTCGGAGTGCCGGATGACCATCGAGTTGATGTTCACGATCGACCCGTCCGCCTCGGCCAGCGCATCGGTGAACGACTTGATGACACGCAGTGTCCCGACGACGGTGACCTCGATACTGCTGGTGATCTGGCCGAAGTCGGTGCGTCCCAGCGGTTTCATCGAGGGCAGCGCGAAGGCGTTGTTGACCAGGACATCGGCGCGGCCGAACTCCGCGAGCGTGGTGGCGACCAGATTGTCGACGGCAGCGTCGTCGGTGATGTCGGTCGGCACGACGAGACTGGTTCCGCCGGCCGCATCGATCTCCGCGGCAACCTCTTTCAGGCGCGATTCGGTGCGGGCGGCAAGGACGACGCGTGCGCCCTCGGCAGCAGCACGTAGGCAGATCGAGCGACCCAGCCCGGGACCCACGCCCGATACGACGACCACCTTGTCATCGAGGAGACCCGATCCAGAACTCATCCCAGCATCCTCTCGGCGAATGCGCGCTGCCGTGCCGCGATCCGGTCGGACCAACCGGCGGCGTCGATCTTGTTGAGTTCGAAGTGCGGCAGGTGTGCGGCCACCTCGTCGATGCCGACGACCGTCGCCGTCGGACCGAGCTCCGGGCCGATCGGCGAGTCACTGCGCTGCCAGCGGAACTGCAGGATTCCCTTTGCCCGGCCGGTCGTCTCGATCCAGTTGGCGACGCCGGGATCACGGTGGGACACGACCATCCGGATCAGGCCGTCCGGGTCGACCTGCGCCTGAGCGGAATTGAGGCTGGTCTGGTGGTTCACGTAGTCGAGCGAGATGTACCACATGCTCCCGAGCTGGAATCCCTGGTAGGGCGCATCGGATTTCGGGATCGTGATGACCATCGCCTCGTCGGGACCCAGGCGGTAGTGGCCCACCGAAGAGAACTGGGTGCTCAGGCCACCCGGCGTCTGACGGGGCGAGGTGAACGTGTTGACCGGCTCGTCGAGATAGAACCACTTGGGGAAGTTGAACCAGGTGTTGATGCGTGCCGTCAGCATCTTGCCCGCGGTTGCGTACCTGCGTGCGACGCGCGCGAGATCGGCCTCCTCCGGCGCTGTTCCGACGGTGTCGACGCGCTCGATGGTGATCGACCCCTTGCGCTCGGTCCAGTCGGAGTACACCTCGCGGACCGCGAGCATCGACGCCCCCTCACCGAGGGCGAAGTAGTTGTCGGGCGGGTCGGCGATCGCCGGCCCGAAGGCCAGCTCGAACGTGCCGTCGTCGGCGATGGTCAGGCGACGGTCGTCGAAGGCGTCCTCGCCACCGGGCACCGCAGACGGCGTGTAGTCGCCGCGCAGTACCTGGAAGCTGAGATCGGTTGTGGTGCCGCGGCGTCCACGGATCACGTAGGTCCCGGTCGGTTCGACGTCGGCGTGGTAGTACAGCGTGTCCGGGTTGTCGAGACCCATCTTGGTCGACGGCCCGGTCGAGGTCACGAAGTTCGGGTGCGACAACGACCGCCCGCGAACCAGCTGGATGATCGCGGCGATGCTGCCCGCGAGATAGTCGTACCCCTCGGCGAGATCCTGTTCGGTCTCGGCGAACTCCGCCGAGGCGATCAGCTTCTCGGCCTCGGCGATCGCATCGGTCAGGGGCTTGGTCAGGTCCTGCGGTACAGCGATCTCGCGCGAGCTCATAGCCAGGTGTCTCCGCCCGTCCAGGTCAGGAAGTTCTCGAGTTCGGCCTGTGCCGGCGTCACCCGCGGATGTTCGGTCGACAGGTAGCCGCCGCGGTAGAAGAGCAACGGCTTGTCCTGCAGCACTTCGCCGAGCGTGAGTGCCCGGCCGATGACGATGTGGTGATCGCCGCCGTCGGTGACCCGTTCGACGTCGCACTCGACCCAGGTCAGCCCGTGCCGGATGACCGGCAGACCCGCCGGTGACGGGTCCCAGGTGATGTTGGCGAACTTGTCGTCGCCCGGCGCCCCGAAGGCCGCGCTCACGTCCTGCTGACGGTTGGACAGGACGTTGACGCAGAACTTGCCGGCCTTCTCGATGACCTTCCAGCTCCGGGAAGTTTTCATCGGGCAGAACAGCACCAACGGCGGATCGAGGGACAGCGCCGCGAAGGACTGGCACGCGAAGCCGACGGGTTTGCCGTCCTCGTCGACGGTCGTGATGACCGTGACGCCGGTGCAGAACTGACCCATCGCGGTACGGAACTGCCGGGAGTCGAACTCCGCGGATCCGTAAGGCGTCTGGGCCATGTCAGTTCTTGAACCCGACGCTGAAGTCATGCCCCCACAGACTGACCGCGGTGCTCTCCCGGGCGATCCACTCCTCGTCCTTGACCGTCCGTCCCTCGCAACCGAACTCGACGTCGAAGCCGCCCGGTGTCTTCATGTAGAAGGAGAGCATGAGGTCGTTGACGTGCCGGCCCAGGGTTGCCGACATCGGCACCTTCTTGCGCAGGGCGCGATCCAGGCACAGTCCGACGTCGTCGGAGTTCTCGACCTCCACCATCAGGTGGACGATGCCGGTGCTGTTGGGGATCGGCAGGAACGCCAATGAGTGGTGTCGCGGGTTGCAGCCAAGGAATCGCAGCCACGGGACCTCGTCGCCCTCTTCGCGTCCGACGACCTGCGGGGGCAGGCGCATCGAGTCACGGAGCTTGAATCCCAGGACGTCCCGGTAGAACTCGAGTGCGGCCTTGTCGTCCTCACAGGTGAGCACGACGTGACCGAGACCCTGTTCCTCGGTGACGAAGCGGTGACCGTACGGGCTGACGATGCGACGGTGCTCTAGCGCGGCCCCGTGGAACACCTCGAGGGTGTTGCCGGCGGGATCGTCGAACACGATCAACTCGGCGACGCGGCGGTCGGCGATCTCCTCGTCCTTGCCCTCCCGGAAAACGACGTGTGCACCGGCCAGGCGGTCGCGGACCTCCTGGAGCGCAGCGGCGTTCGCGACCTCCCACCCCGCGCAGGCCAGGCGGTCGTGCTCCGAGGGCACGATGACCAGGCGGGCGGGGAAGTCGTCCATCCGCAGATAGAGCGCGCCCTCGGTGAGTCCCGAGCCCTCGATCATGCCGAGGACCTTGAGGCCGTAGGTGCGCCACGCCTCGATGTCGGTCGCCTCGATCCTCATGTATCCCAGTGAACGGATCGGACAGTCAGTCATCTTCACTCCTTTTGCTCCCTGCGGAGCGAGCCTGCGAGCGTGTCCTGCTCCCTGAGGAGCCGGCCTGCGAGCGTCACGAAGGGTCCCTATACCATCGTGTCGCCGATGGGAATCCCGAACTCGCCGTTGCCGAATGCGACGTAGGCGCGTTCCGGATCGTTGGCGGCGTGCACGCGTCCGGCGTGGGCGTCGCGCCAGAACCGCTGGATCGGGGTGCCGTTCTCGAGTGCATGGGCGCCCGAGTTCTCGAAGAGGCGGTCGATGGCGGAGATCGCCCGGCCGGTGGCACGCACCTGGTCGCGGCGGGCCGCGAGACGCAGTTCCATGGGAACCTCTTCGCCGGCGAGGATCAGGTCGTACTCGGCTTGCAGGTTGCCCGACAGCTGACGCCACGCGGCGTCGATGTCGCTGGCGGCCTCGGCGATACGGACCTTGGCGAAGGGATCGTCCTTGGCCTTCTCGCCGGCGTAGGCGGCGCGGACGCGCTTGCCCTGGTGTTCGACGTGGGCATGGTAGGCACCGAAGGCCATGCCGACGATAGGCGTCGCGATGGTGCTGGGATGGATTGTGCCCCAGGGCATCTTGTAGACCGGTGCGGTGTTCTGCTCGAGACCCGGGCTCTGCCCCATCGACATGGTGCGCATGCTCAGCATGCGGTGACGGGGGACGAAGACGTCCTTGACCTCGATGGTGTTGGAGCCGGTGCCGCGCAGACCGACGACGTTCCAGACGTCCTTGATCGTGTAGTCCTCGCGCGGGATCAGGAAGCTGACGAAGTCGACCGGCTTGCCGTTCTTGATGACCGGTCCACCGACGAACACCCAGTCGGCGGTGTCACAACCCGACGACCAGGCCCACGAACCGTTGACCTTGTAGCCGCCGTCGACGACCTCACCCATGCCCATGGGTGCATACGACGACGAGATGCGGACGTTGGGATCCTTGCCCCAGACATCCTCCTGCGCCTGCTGGTCGAAGAGCGCGAGGTGCCAGTTGTGGATGCCGATGATGCCCGACACCCAACCCGTCGACCCGCAGGCCGAGGCGATGCGCCGCACGGCCTCGTAGAACGTCACCGGATCGACCTGGTATCCACCCCACTGCTCGGGCTGCATCAGCTTGAAGAAGCCGGCCGTCTCGAGGCTGGACACGGTCTCCTCCGGGATTCGACGCAGGTCCTCGGTGGCCTGCGCCCGCTGCTCGATCTCCGGGAGCAGCGCGTTGATCTTCTCCAGGACCTGCTCGGCGGCTTCGCTCCGTTGTGCTGGCATCTCGCCTGCTCCTACCTGTCTCTACCTCGGCCGGACAGCGCCGGCCGCTTACTTATCGAGTTCGAGATTAGAACACGTTCTCATTTCTGTCGAGCACCGGGACTTTATGCCCATGTACAGCACTGATCCGCGATCTGGGCGGCGATCGACCCAAAGGATTTGAAACGTGTTCTAGTATTGGTGCAAGGTTCGACGCGACACCAGCCACAGACAGGAGAGGGCACATGTCACCAGCACCCGACACGATGACCCCGAACACCCCCGGTTCGTCCGACGACGCCGAGGTGGGTATCCGGGAGATCGACACCGGCGCACCGCCCACCCGGTTCGCCCGCGGGTGGCATTGCCTGGGTCTGTTCAGCGAGTTCGACGACGGCACGCCGCACTCCGTGCAGGTCTTCGGCACCAAGCTTGTCGTCTGGGTCGACACCAAGGGCGAGCTGAACATCCTCGACGCCTACTGCCGGCACATGGGCGGCGACCTGTCCCAGGGCAAGCTGTCCGGCGACAACGTCGCCTGCCCGTTCCACGGCTGGCTGTGGAAGGGCAAC
This sequence comes from Gordonia rubripertincta, assembly GCF_038024875.1. Taxonomy (NCBI): domain Bacteria; kingdom Bacillati; phylum Actinomycetota; class Actinomycetes; order Mycobacteriales; family Gordoniaceae; genus Gordonia; species Gordonia rubripertincta. The sequence continues at coordinate 2,136,559 of NZ_CP136136.1, read as the reverse complement.
GGCCGCTGTGCCGGCGTCCCGTACGCCAAGCGCAACCCCAAGCTCGCCAAGACCCGCTCGTGGCCGTCCATGGTCCGCAACGGCCAGGTCTTCGTCTACAACGACCCCGAGGGCAACCCGCCGCCGGACGAGGTCATCATCCCGGAGCTCGCCGAGGTCGGGTCCGAGGAGTGGACCGACTGGACCTGGAACCGGATCGTGATCGAGGGCTCGAACTGCCGCGAGATCATCGACAATGTCGTCGACATGGCGCATTTCTTCTACGTGCACTTCGCCCTGCCGGACTACTTCAAGAATGTCTTCGAGGGCGAGATCGCCGCCCAGTACATGAATTCGCACGGGCGCCCCGACGTCACGCTGGGCACCAATTACGGCGACAGCCGACTCGAATCGATCGCCGCCTATTACGGTCCGTCCTACATGCTGAACCCGATGGTCCAGTACTACGGCGGTTTCGCGGTCGAGACCATCCTGACCAATTGCCATTACCCGATCGACGAGAATTCGTTCGTCCTGATGTATGGCGTCATGGCGAAGGTACCCGAGGGCCTCACCGCCGAGCAGGCATCGAAGATGGCGACCAAGATCAGCGCCGGCGTCGAGGTCGGATTCCTGCAGGACGTCGAGATCTGGAAGAACAAGACCCGGATCGACAATCCGCTCCTCGTCGAGGAGGACGGCCCGGTGTATCAGCTCCGACGCTGGTACGAGCAGTTCTACGTCGACAAAGCCGATGTCACCGAGGAGATGACGGGCCGGTTCGAGTACGAGATCGACACCTCGAAGGCAGTCGAGAGCTGGAATGCCGAGATCGAGGAGAACCTCCGGCGCCAGGAAGCCGAGAAGGCTGCGGCCGAGCAGTCGCCGGACGGCGCGACGGACTCCTCGGAGAAGGCGCAGGTCTGACGATGACCCGGGCCGCGTCACGAGCACATTGGGCCAAGGCGCCCGATTTCGGCGACGATCCCGACCGGGCGGCCCGGGTCCACGAGGCAACCCGGCGCGACCGCGAGCACTACCTGCAAGGCGGCATGCGGGAGATCGAATGCCGCGCCTGTCATGCGTGCGTGCTCGTGAAGAAGACCAGCACGCACCACACGAGCGTGCAGTGGAACGCCGACGCCCGGAGCCGATGCCACGGCCTCGAGCAGATGCGCGCCGGCGGCGACGACGGCAACGGACCGTTGCTCCCCGGCGCGATGATGCCGACGTGTGTCCGGTTGTCGGCGAGTATCGACCACGGTGTCGCCGAGGGAATCATTCCGCCGGAATCACCGGCGACCGATCCCGACGGTTACTGGTGAGCGTCGAATTTGAGCACCATGGGCAACATCAATTGTCATTAGCCTCACGCATCACAACGGTCACACCTTCGTCACACGTCGAGAACTAATGGCGACACGCGGGTATCCGGTCCGCCAATCTGATCGTCATGTCCGTTTTGCGAACCCGCTGTGTGCGGGTCACCTGTGCTGTCGCCCTCTCCGCCGCGTTGTCCGTCGCGGCGCCGTTCGTGGGTTCACCGTTCGCCGATGCCGGACGCGCCGCCGCGGCCGGCTCGAGTTCGGGCTCCAGTGATTCCACCGGTTCGGTACCGATCTACCTGCCCATCCCCACTCCCACCGGCCTGGCGGCGCTCGGCGCGTCGATGACCCAGATCGGTAAGCCATACCGATGGGGTGGCACCGGCCCGCACTCGTGGGACTGCTCCGGTCTCGTCCAGTGGGCATTCCACACCGCGGGCGTGAAACTGCCCCGGACCAGCCAGCAGCAGGCGAGGGTCGGCAACGCGATCCCGTTCAGCGCTCTCGCCCCCGGCGACATCATCATCTTCGGCCGTGACGCCGGACACGTCGGCATCTACGCCGGCGGCGGCCGGCTGTTCAACGCCTACACCACGGGCAAGCCCATCGGCTTCACCAAGGTCAAGGACATGGGGCCAATCAAGACGATTCGTCGTTTCGGCTGACCTCCACCGGGTCCACCGACCGTCCGGGCCACACCGAGGTCACCACCGCGAACCCCACGACGACGAGCAGCAGCACCGCCACCACCACGGTGCCGAGCAGCCCGTAACCCGGTTGCATCGTCGGCAGTTCGAGGTCGAGGGCCTCGGTGACCCGGTCGGAGAACAGATGCGCGGCCGGATCGCTCAACGTCCGGATCCCCACCACGAGCGCAACCACCGCGGCCAGGCCGATCACCCCGATCGCCGCCGGACGCAGACGCTCGCGCCACCACGCCAACGCGGTGACCAGCGCGATGACCGCACCGAGGATCACCACACTCAGACCGGGCCGGTCGGTGTTGTCCTCGAAGAAGAAGGCCACGTCCTCATCGCTCGCCCCCGGGACGGTCACCCGTCCGAGACCGGTGATGGACGGTTGTACGCCCTCGTCGGTGCTTCCCCACTCCACCTGCGCGAACAGCACCAGGAGGAGCCCACCGACGAGGGCGGCAGGCCACACGTAGGTGCGAAGTCTGTCGACGATGCCCGGTTCTGTCGTCATACCAACAAGATTGCCATTCGCCCGGTGCCGAAATCACGCGCCGGTATCGATCTCCCCGGAGCATCCCAACCCGCTGTCGGACCGATGAGTTTGCGCGACGCTGAGAGTCTCCACCTCAATCGTTCAGCAACATTCCGCAAGCAACGAAGGGATACGAACATGGCCGAGTACGCAGCCCCGTCCGGGGCGCCGATCTGGTTCGACCTGATGAGCAGCGACACGGCGAAGGCCGAGCAGTTCTACGGCGAGATCTTCGGCTGGGAGACGGAGGAACCGAACGAGGAATTCGGCGGCTACCGGAACTTCCTCAAGAACGGCAAACCGGTCGCCGGGCTCAGCCCCGCCATGGACGAGGCCGGGCCGCCGAACATCTGGTCGGTATACCTGCACTCCGAGAACGCGAACGCCACCGTGAACGCCGTCGAATCCGCCGGGGGCAGCATCATGGTCCCGCCCATGCCGATCGGTGACGAGGGCACGATGATGGTCGCCACCGATCCGGCCGGAGCGGTCATCGGTTTCTGGCAACCCAAGCAGCACAAGGGTTATTCGGAGTTCGGCGATCACGGCACCCCGTACTGGTTCGAATGCCAGTCCAAGGATTACGCCAAGTCACTCGACTTCTATCGCGCCGTGCTCGGCGCGCGTATCGAGGAGGTCGGCACCGGCGGTGACCCCGACGCCGTAGGTCCTGATCATTACGGCCAGATCTTCTACGGCGAGGAGTCCTACGCCGGGATCATGGACGCCTCCAAGCTGTTTCCCGAGGAGGTGCCGTCGTTCTGGCAGATCTACATCACCGTCGACGACGTGGCGGCGACGGTCAAGCAGGTCGAGTCCCTCGGCGGCGAGATCCTGATGCCCGGCGAGGACACCCCGTACGGGACGCTCGCGGCGATCAAGGACCCGATGGGCGCGCTGATCTGCCTCGGACATCCGCCGGCCGGGATGTGACACCGCGCGATCGGTAGAAGAAGCACGCGCTATATGCGTGTGAGTTGTCTACCGATCGTCCTCGGGCGGGTATTCGTCGGGGTCGTCGGGACCGAGCGCGGTCGACTGTTCGACGACGTCGGCGGGATCGGCCTCGAGGGCGATCGACGGCGCCTCCGACACGGCGGGGGAATCCGGATCGACGGGATCGACGGGCGTCGTCTGCTCGACGACGTCGGCGTCGTTCGCTTCCCCTCCGGTCCACGCTTGTGTGTCTGCCATGGCGACTCCTTCCGGTTACGGGGTGCTCGTCACGGTGGTGTCCGAGCGCGACCTTCCGGCGCCCTGTCGATGATCCTGATGTCAGCGAGGGGCGTCAACATGCCGGGTCCGGCAGTTCGAGAAGTTCGCCGGAGACGACGCCCCGCGTCGTCCTGGCGGCGACGACGCCCCAGGCGAGGGCCAGCACTGCGAAACCGGCGACCGCCGCGATCTCGAACACCGGCCAGCCCAGGGTGAGCGCCAAGGCCGACGAGCCGGTCACGTAGGTACCCACCGGGAAGGTGAAGGACCACCAGGTCATCGCGAACGGCATCCCGAGCCGCGCGGTGCGGACGGTGAGCTGCGCGGCGACACCGATCCAGATCGTGGCGATCACCCACACCACCAGCCCGTAGACGAGCGAGAACTCGTGGATGACTCCCGCAACCGGTGCGGGTACCACATGCGGTGCCGCCTGGGCGAGCACGCACGACGCCGTGACCGACTGCCCGAGCGGGCCCAGCACGATCCACCAGGTCGGCATGATGGTCGCGGCGCCGTGATCGCCGGTCCGGAACCGACGGACCAGAGCGACCAGGATGGGCGTCGCGGCGACCACCGCCAGACCGAACATCGCGTACCCGACGCCGAGAACCAGGTTCCGTGCCCACCCGGCACCGAGTTGACCCGCCAGGATCGCCGCGGCCGACGCCGACACCATCGGCGGCACGACCGGCATCAACCAGCCGCCGAACGCCTCCCCCACGTGAGCGCGCCCGACGATCAGGTGCCGGTACGGGACGACCAGCGCGGTGACCACGCCACCGAGTGTGCCGATGATCCAGCACGCGACATCCACGCCGAGGGCAACGTCTCGGCCGATGACCCCGACGCCGACCAGGACGGTGCTGGTCCCCACGGTCATGATCGCCATCGGCACCGCGCCGTAGAAATGCGCGACGACGCGGTGGTCGTGGTGGCCGCGAGCAACGGCGGGATCCGCCATCCAGTGGCCGATCGTGGTGACGACCACGGCTCCGAACACGAGGCAGGCCAGCAACCAGAACCCGACGGCAACGACGCTCAGGCCGGCCGGCTGCCAGGGCAGGCCATGCGCGGCGATCGCGATGATCCCCGTGCCCATCACCGTCGCGAACCAGTTCGGCGGAAAGTAGGTGACCCGACTGCGCACTCCGGGCCCGTTCCCGCGCAGCGAGCCGGTCGGGGTAGCGCGAGCAGTCGTCGTGGTCATGCCCATCACGATCGCGCGGATGCCGCGACCCCGGTAGATCCCGAATCGTTGGCAGGTCACAAACGCTGTTTGTGGCCGGGGTACAGGAGACCCTTGTACCCTCGGACGATGGTGCTCAGCCCACGGATGCCGGACCTCGCATCGCTCGAGACCCTGCAGGCGGTGATCAGCACGGGCAGTCTCAATGCCGCGGCGGCCGAACTCGGTGTCACCCAGCAGGCGGTGTCCGCACGCATCCGCGCGATGGAAACCCAGCTCGGGGTCGGGTTGCTGACACGAACGCCACGCGGATCGGTTCCGACCCAGCCGGGGCGGCTCGTCGCCGAGTGGGCCGACCGATTGCTCACGCTGGCGGGCGAGTTCGATGCCGGACTCGCCGCGCTGCGGCTGGAACGACGAGACCGGCTGCGGCTGGCCGCGAGTCTCACCGTCGCCGAGCATCTTCTCCCCCGCTGGCTCGTGTCCTTCGCGGCCCAGCACGAACCCGCGCCGAAGGTGTCGTTCACCGCCGCCAACTCCGACCACGTCTGCACGCTGGTGCGCGACGGCGAGGTCGAACTCGGATTCGTCGAGGGACCTCGGGTGGCACCCGGGCTCCGAAGCCGGACGATCGCGCGTGACGAACTGGTCGTGGTCGTGCCGCCCGATCATCCGTGGACGCGCAGACGCCGCCGAATCGGGGCCGCCGACCTCGCGCGTACCGCACTGGTGACCCGCGAAGAGGGTTCGGGCACCCGCGAATTCTTCGAACGCGCACTGACCCAAACACTGGGGCAGCCCCGCGACACCACCGCACCGGTGCTGGAGCTCTCGACGACGGCATCGGTGCGAGCGGCGGTCATCGCGGGTGCCGGCCCTGCGGTGCTCAGCAACCTGTCGGTTGCCGACGATCTCGACCGTCGGCTGATCCGCATCCCCGTCGACGACCTCGACCTCGAGCGGCCTTTGCGCGCGGTGTGGTTATCGGGTTCGCAACCCAATGCCGGTGCAGCGCGCAACTTCCTGACGCATATCAGCTCCGCAGGCGTACTTCCGCCACGATGAGCAGGACTCGACAGGTTGTCTGAGGCACAGGTACCACCGTGGTTGTGTTTCGCTCAGCCGGCCGCCGCTGCGCTCACCCCGGCCCGGCGCCCGAAGAAGCTGCCGTCCCCAAGACTCGCACCGCTCGCGTACCCACCGGCGCACACTCCCGAGGTGCAACGGCCCGCCGCATACAGTCCCGCTATCGGAGCACCCGAGACGTGCAACACCTCGGAGTCGACGCTGGTCTTCAACCCGCCGAGTGTGAACCCACCCGTCATTCCCCGCAGATCGTAGGCAGCGACAGGTGTCGAGATCGGCTTCAACCATTGCGATTTCTTGCCGAACAGTGGATCGGTTCCATCGGCGGCGTGATTGTTGTACAGCTCGACCGTCCCCGACAGGGAACCGGAGGGCAGGCCCATCTCCGATTCGAGCTCACTGACGCTCTCGCACACCCACTTCGGCGCGGCACGCATCTTCGCACTGGTCGACTCCGTGGCCATCGCCTCCTCGTACGACGCCTCGTCGATGATCAGGAAGGCCTCGCCCCCCTGATTGAACAGGGTCGCCTGCCCGATCCGGCCGGGATAGGTGTCCTCGGTGACGAAACGCTGCCCTCGACCGTTGACGAGGATCCCGCGGACCATCAACTGCGGGTCGCAGAAGATCGCCACCTCGGTCGCGTCCATGTGCGCTGTCGCCGCGCCGAGTGCCTGGCCCAACAGAATCGACCGGCCGTCGTGACTCTCGATCGAGGCCGCGGGACGACCTTCGATCTGCGGCGCGTGATCGCGGAGCATCGTGTTGTCGTAGGCGAAGCTCCCGGTCGCGAGCACCACCCCGCGACGTGCACGGATCGCCATGTCGTTCCCGAAACTCCGCGAGACGACGCCGACCACTCGTCCGTCGTCGTCGACGACCAGCGACCTGATGCTGTTGTTGTACAGCGTTCGGACGCCCAGTTCGTCGACGAGATCGAGGAGCGGCTTCATCAGCATGTACCCGCCGGCCTGCTCGCCGTTCGCGGCCGCCGCACGACGTGGGAGATGGCCACGTGGTGCCGGCGGGATCGTCGTGTTGAACGGCGCGGAGTTCTCACCGCCGGAGTACATCAGCCCCTCCCCGTGAGGAGGTTCCCATCCGGGCTCACCCCAGAACGATTCGTCGAAGACGACACCCGCGTCGACGAGCCAGTCGTAATGCTCGACACTTCCCTCGCAGTAGACGTCGACCTTGGCCTCATCGACGCCGGGTCCGAGCGCGGCCTTCATGAAGGCCTTCATGTTCTCGACCGAATCGTCGAAACCCAACGACTTCTGGAGCGCCGTACCGCCGCCGAGGTAGATGAAACCACCGGACATGGCAGCAGCGCCTCCTCCGCCACCAAGTCGTTCAAGAGCCAGGACGTCGGCGCCGGCGCGAGCAGCCTCGATCGCAGCCGTGGCTCCCGCGACACCGAGTCCGGCGACGACGACATCGGCCTCCTGCGACCACTCGACGTGCGACGCCGAGACCGGCCGCAGAGTGGGATCCGTCATGTGAACCTCCTCGAAGAGTTGCGCACAATTAACTCATCGAGCGGTCCTGACGGGTGCCGAGATCCCACACAATGGGAGGAAGTCAGTGCACCTGTGGTGGTGGAACTTTCGGTGGTCGAGGCCGGCGAGCTGGGGCTCAGACCCCGGCGTTGGCGTCCTGCTTCTTCTTCAACTCCAGCGCGATGTCGATGAGCTGGTCCTCTTGGCCGCCGACCAGCTTGCGCGCACCGGCCTCGAGCAGGATCTCGGCGGCCGAGACGCCGTACCGTTCGGCGTGGCCCTCCGCGTGCTTGAGGAACGAGCTGTAGCAACCCGCGTAGCCCATCATCATCGCCGGGCGGTCGACCAGGCACTCCGACGGCATGGCCGGTCGGACCACGTCCTGCGCCACGTCGGCGATCTTCATGAAGTCGACGCCGGTCGTGATGCCGAGCTTGTCGCACACCCCGACGAAGGCCTCGGTCGGGGTGTTGCCCGCGCCGGCGCCGAAGCGTCGGATGGAGCCGTCGATCTGCTGGGCTCCCGCACGGATCGCGTTGACCGAGTTGGCGATCGCGATGTCGAGGTTCTCGTGGCCGTGGAACCCGACCTGGGCGTCGTTGCCGAGTTCGGCAACCAGCGCCTCGACGCGGACGGTGACGTCCTCGAGGACCAGGGCGCCCGCGGAGTCGACGACGTAGACGCACTGGCAGCCGGCGTCGGCCATGATGCGGGCCTGCTTGGCGATGACCTCCGGCGGCTGGCTGTGACTCATCATCAGGAAGCCGACCGTCTCGAGTCCGAGATCCCGCGCCAGACCGAAGTGCTGGATGGAGACGTCGGCCTCGGTGCAGTGGGTCGCGATGCGGCAGATCTGGCCGCCGTTGTCCTGCGCGGCGCGGATGTCGTCCTTGGTACCCAGTCCGGGCAGCATCAGGAAGGCGATCTTCGCCCGCTTGGCTGTCTCGGCGGCCGCCTTGATGAGTTGCTGCTCGGGGGTTTTGGAAAACCCGTAGTTGAACGACGAGCCGCCGAGACCGTCGCCGTGGGTAACCTCGATGACCGGCACACCGGCCTCGTCGAGGCCGCCGACGATCGCCCGCACCTCCTCCTCGGTGAACTGGTGACGCTTGTGATGGCTGCCGTCACGCAGAGAGGAATCGGTGATGCGGATGTCGAGGGTGTCGGAGTACTTGCGCGCGTTGGCCATCAGCTTCGGGTCGCGCGGGGTGGTGACCACATTGGTGGTGCTCATGCGGGGACTCCCAACTTCTTCTTCGCGAGTTCTTCGCCGACCTTGGTCGCGGCGGCGGTCATGATGTCCAGATTGCCCGCGTAGGGCGGCAGGAAGTCGCCCGCGCCCTCGACCTCTACGAAAATCGACACACGTGCGTAGCCACCGTTCAGGACGCTCGGCGGGTCGAACTGCGGGTCCTGGAGCAGGCGGTAACCCGGCACGTACTGCTGGATCTCCTTCTCCCGCCGGTGGATCGATTCCGCGATGGCGTCGGTGTCGGCGTCCTCGGGAATGGCACAGAAGATGGTGTCGCGCATGATCATCGGCGGGTCGGCCGGGTTGAGGATGATGGTCGCCTTGCCGCGCTGCGCCCCACCGATCGACTCGACGCCTGCGGAGGTGGTGCGGGTGAACTCGTCGATGTTGGCGCGGGTACCCGGGCCGGCCGAGACCGAGGCGACCGACGCGACGATCTCCGCGTACGGGACCGGGACGACGGACGAGACCGCGTGCACCATCGGGATCGTCGCCTGGCCACCGCAGGTGATCATGTTGGTGTTCGGGGCGTCGAGGTGTTCACGCAGGTTGGCCGGTGGGACCACGGCGGGTCCGACCGCCGCCGGGGTGAGGTCCACCGCGGTGATGCCGGCGGCCTCGTACTTCGGGGCGTACTCACGGTGCACGTAGGCCGAGGTGGCCTCGAAGATGAGATCGGGCTTGTCCTGGGACCCGAGGAGTTCGTCCGCACCACCGCTCATCGTGATGAGCCCGTGGTCGGCGGCGCGCTTCATGCCCTCCGAGTCGGGGTCGATGCCGACCATCCATCGGGGTTCGATGACCTCCGAACGCTCCAGCTTGTACATCAGGTCGGTGCCGATGTTGCCCGATCCGATGATCGCCGCGGTCAGTTTTGCCGCCACGTGGACCCTCCTCTTGCTAGTGAAGTCTGTTGCATGTCAGGTGAAGTCGAGAGTGACCGAACCGAGGCCGGCGAATTCGGCCACGAAGTGATCACCCGAGGAGATGTCGATCGCCCGCGTCGCCGTGCCGGGCAGTATCACGTCCCCCTTGCGGAGCCGGACCCCGAAGCTGTCGACCTTGCGCGCCAGCCACGACACCGCGTTGAGCGGATGACCCAGCACTGCAGAGGAATTGCCCTTCGCCACGATCTCGCCGTTACGATGCAGAACCGCGTCGATGTCCCCGGTGTCGATCTCGCTGATCGGGACACGCTGCTGTCCGAGAATCCAGCCGCACGACGACGCGTTGTCGGCGATGGTGTCGCACAGCGTGATCTTCCAGTCCTTGATGCGGGAGTCGATGAGCTCGATCGAGGGCACCACCCACTCGACGGCCGCGATCACGTCGGAGTTGGTACATCCCTCACCGGGCAGGTCCTCGCCCAGGATGAACCCGACCTCCACCTCCACCCGCGGGAAACACAGCTTCTTCGCGTCGATGGGGGTCTCCTCGAAGTACTGCATCTCATCGAGGAGGTGACCGTAGTCGGGCTCGTCGACGCCCATCATCTTCTGCATCGCCTCGGAGGCGAGCCCGACCTTGTGCCCGGCAACCCGGGCCCCGGCGTCGAGACGCTTGCGGATGTTGATCAGCTGGATCTCGTAGGCGTCGACCACGTCGAGGTCGGGATGCGCGTCCGTGGGACGGTCGATGGCCGTCGCCGACTTCTCCGCCTTCCACAGCTGCGCCGCGATCAGCTCGCGAACTTGCTGGTCAACCGCCATTGCGCCCTCACCTTCCCAATGTGAACGTGTTCTAGTTTAGAACACGTTGCATTTTCGGGGCACCCCTCTGTCCGATCGCCCGGAAATCCCCCGCCGGCGACGCTGTCACCACCTCCGCCGCGTCCGTGGCGACGGTCTTCTCATCCGGCGAGCGGATCGCCGTCAAACACTCAGGTACGCCCTCTCGATCCGGGCGGGGTCCGCACGCAAGGCCTGGGCGGAGTCGTCGATCGCGATGCTCCCGTGGACGAGGATTCCGGCCCGGTCGGCAATGCTCAGGGCGAGCTGGACGTGCTGTTCGACGAGTACGACGGCCATCCCGCGCTCGTCGGCGAGCCTGCGAAGGACATCGAGGATCTCGTCGACGATCACGGGAGCGAGTCCCATGCTCAGCTCGTCGATGAGGAGCACCTTGGGTCGCTGCACGATGGCCCGGCCGATGGCGAGCATCTGCTGTTCACCGCCGGAGAGGCGTCCCGCCTCGACCCCGAGCCGTTTCCGGAGTGAGGGGAAGTAGCCGAGCACCTCCTCGACCGCCGCGGCACGGTTGCCTCGTGCCTTCACCGCGAGACGCAGATTGGCGTCGGTGGGCAGCTGGCGGAACAGAGCGCGATCGTCCGGCACGAGCACCAGTCCCGCCCGCACCGAATCCCGGGGGCGATCGGCCGGCAGCACGCTCCCGTCCACCGCCACCTCACCGGCGAAACGCGGCACCATCCCGGCCAGGGACATCAGTAATGTCGTCTTGCCCGCACCGTTCGGTCCGAGGAGACATGCGATCTGGCCGGCCTCGACGTCGAGGTCGACGTCCCGGACGCACGGGCGTTGCCGGACATAGCCTGCGGACAGTCCGCGGCAGCGGAGAGCGGTCATGACAGGACCTCCTCTGTTTCGACGGGCCGGGTTTCGACGGACTCGACCGGTGCACCGAGATAGGCCCGGACGACCGCGGCGTCGGCGCGGATCTCGTCAGGTGTCCCCGTCGCGATGACCCGACCGAGATCGAGCACGACGATCCGGTCGCAGATGGACAGGACGAGGTCCATGTCGTGATCGACCATCAGGATCGACATCCCGGCATCGCGGGCCTTGCACAGACGCTCGCCCAGCCAGCGGCTCTCGCTCGAGTCGAGTCCGGCGGCCGGCTCGTCGAGCAGCGCGACGATCGGCGACATCGCGAGGACGCGGGCCACCGACACCAGCTGCCGGTGTCCCTGCGAGAGTGTCGAGACCTCGGCGTCGGCCAGGTCGGCGATACCCAGGGTGGCGAGCACCGTGGACACGCGCTTCCCGATCGGTTCGTCGGACCGCGATCGGGTCGCGCCCACTGTCACGTTCTCGGCGACCGACAGGTCGTCGTACAGTTCGACGTCCTGGAAGGACCGGCCCAGACCGCGCCGGCCACGCACGTGAGGACGCTGGGCGCTCACGTCGTCGCCGTCGACCGTGACCGTGCCCGTGGACGGGGCGAAACCGGTGATCGCGTCGATCACGGTCGTCTTCCCCGCACCGTTGGGTCCGATGAGTCCGACGATCTCGCCGGGATACACCTCGAAGGAAACGTCGGCCGCGGCGACCACCGCACCGTAGGACACGCCCACACCGTCGACCGCGAGGGCCGCCCGGCTGCGGTCGACCGCCGGCGTCGGGGATGGAACAGTTTCCTGATCCCCCTCTGACACATCGGAGTTCGTGCGTTCACGACGGAACAGGGCCGGCCACGGGATCTTCGGGAGCCGGCTCGCGATGCCGTCGGGGTTCGCCATGACCGAGACGATCAGCAGGATGCCGCTGATCAGGGTGTAGTACTCGCCGGCGTGCAGGAAACGGTCGACGAGGATGTAGAGCAGGCCGCCGGGCGCCATGAGCCCGGCCAGGATGCCGCCCGTGATCGAGGTGATCCCGGCGATGTACATGACCGCGAACAGGCTGATGCCCAGGAAGACCGTGAACGATTCCGCGGTCGCCAGGGTCTGCTGGTAACCCAGCAGCGCGCCGCCCAGACCGGCGATGAAGGCTCCGATCGCGAACGCCGCCAGCTTGGTTCGGGACACGTCGATGCCGGTCGCGGCGGCCGAGCGTTCGTTCGCGCGGACCGCGAGCATGTCGGTGCCGAGCGGGCTACGGCGTAGCCACGCGACCCCCAGTGCCACGACAGCCAGCGTGCACAGACACAGCAGTCCGAACGCGATCCGCGGATAGCTCTCTCCCGCACCGATTCCGAGATCGATGCCGAAGATGCGCGGCGTGTCGATCGGGGCGCCGTTGACGCCGCCGTTCAGGGAGGGGTTCCGGAACCAGAACGCCTCGAGGAACACCGCGAGGGCGAGGGTCACCACGGTCAGTGGGAGCCCTCGGACCCGGAGCGCGGGTAGGCCGACCACCACACCGATGGCGGTGGCGCCGAGGGCTGCCAGTATCGGTGCGAACGGGAACGGGATGCCGAGATGGGTGTTGAGCGCCGAGAGCGAGTAGGCGCCGACACCCGCAAGGGTCAACTGCGCCAACGAGACCTGGCCGGCGTACCCGGTGACCACGACCTGGGAGAGCGCGACGATGGCGAAGATCATGCTGGTGACGATCGCCGCGCGATAACTGCCGCCGGTCAACAGCAGTGCGATGACCGCGGCCGCCATCGCCACGAGCGCCGGGAGGAGAACGTGGTCGGGCCGGGGTGCCCGGCCGAGTGCCGGCCGGGCGACCGCACCGCGGTCCGGTAGCGGCCGGCCCCGGACAACGAGGAAGGCCATGATCAGAATGAGCGGAATCGCCTCCCCCATTCCGGTTTTCGGCAGCCAGTCGAAGGTGTTCTGGAGGTTGGTGACCTCGGACTGCAGGGCACCGATGGCGATACCGGCAATGACGGTGAGCCAGATCGACGAGAAGTTGCCGACCAGGGTCGCGGCGAGCGCCGGCACGATGAACATCGTGTAGGCCACCGGATTCAGGGTCACCAGCGGTGCGATGAGGATGCCGCCGAGACCCGCCAGCACCGAGGACAGCGCCCAGTTGCTGAACGCGATCCGGTCCGGCGACAACCCGGTCAGGTATGCGCCCTTCTCCGATTCCGCGGCCGCCTCGGTGGCCATGCCGAATCGGGTGTACCGGAAGACCAGTGTGGTGACCACGGCCAGGCCGACGACGCAGCCGGCGAGCCACATCCGGTCCGTCGGGGCCCGGCTGTCGCCGATGGTGATGGTCTCGATCGGGAAGATCGGCTCCACGAGCGGGATCTCGGTACCCACCCGCTGCGCGATGAGCGCCTGGAGCACGATCATCAGGCCGATCGATGCGACCGCCTTGGCGACCACCGAGGCGTTCCGCATCGGACGGAAGATCAAGGCATAGAACACGAGTCCGAGGACGGCGGCGATCACCAGGGCGATCGCCATGGCCGGGACGACCCCAAGAGGCCCACCGAGATGGACCGTCTTGGGGAGTCCCGGGATCGGGACCATCAGCTCCCCTGTCCTCAGCAGGACATAGGTATAGGCGGTGTACAGAGCCACGGCGCCGGTCGCGAAGTTGACGACGCCGGAACTCTTGAAGGTCATGACGAGCGCGAGCCCGATGGCCGCGTACACCGCCCCGTTGCCGAGGCCGAGTACGAGATAGGAGAGATGGTCGGTCATTGATCGTCCTCGTGTGCCGGGCTAGGCGGCCGGCTGCTGGCCGGCCAGCTTCAGATCGACCGGCACGCCTTCGTCGTTGACGGTCCCGTAGAGCATCTGGCTGGAGCACAGCGCAGGCATCTGCGGGAACGCCTTGCCATTGCAGGTCACCGTGATTCCGCCGCCGGCGGGCATCTCCACGTCCTTGGCGGACTTGATCGCCGCACCCAGCGAGGCCGGGGTCACATCACCCTGGACGCCGCCGGCGGTGCGCACGAACCCGAGCAGCACCTGGTAGCCCGACGCACCGGCGCCGGTGATCGACAGATCGGGTGCGTACTGACCCAGGACCGATCGGTACAGCACCGAGTCCGGGTTGTCGGACAGGTAGTCCGTTGCGGTGATACCGACGTTGCCCTTGACCGTGTCCAGTCCGATCACCTTGGTGACGTTGGGATCCAGGCAGGTGGGGATCAGGATCTTCTCCACGTTCGGGTCTGCGGTCTGGACGGCCTTCAGCACGCCCGCGCAGGTCGCCGCGTCGGCGATGATGCTCACACCGTCGGGCTTCTCCGAAAGGCCTGCCGAGACCATCGGGGTCGGATCCGGCACGCCGAGCGGCAGGGGCACGACCTTCAGATCCACACCGTAGGCACCGAAGACGGGCGTTCCCATCTGGGTGATGACGTTGCCCATCCCGCCGCCGTCACTGGCGAACAGGGTGACCGACTTCATCCCCTTGTCCGTGGCCCCACTGGCCATCGCGGTGAGTGTGCCGGGCAACCCGGCCGACAGCGCGGCGACGTCGGGGGAGGTCAGCTCGATCGGCGACACCGCGTTGAGGGTGACGTAGGGGATCTTGGCGCCGGAGATGATCGGCACGATCACCTGTCCCATCGAGGTGCCCGGCGACAGCACCGCGGCAACCTTCTTCTCGACCAGTTCGTTGGCGCACTTGGTGGCCGAGGTGGGTTCCTCCTGCTGCTTGCAGACCACGAGTTCGATCGGCCGGCCGGCGAGGCCGCCGGCATTGTTGTTGACGTACTGCACCGCGGCCTCGGCGCCTTGTCGGTACTCGGGAATCGACACCGCGGCGCCGCCCTCGGGTGAGACGAAACCGATCTTGATCGGTTCGCCGGACGCCGGCTTCGAGGGGGAGTGATGACGTCGAGGCCGACGAGGCGCTGTCGCTGGTGGAATCGTCACTGCCACAGGCGGTGGCGCCGAAGGTGGCGACCAGGGCCAGTGCACCGACGCCGACGACGGTCCGCCGGTGCCGAATCAGTCCGCCGAGTTTCATATCGGGATTCTCCTTCACGAGATGTGCGAGAACCCGCACCGGACGAGACATCCGACACGCACAGTTCCTCGCGTGATGCACATCACCCTCCGGGTGGCGGCAGTGAATTATGTGCGTACCGTCGCGGGCGCGCGATGACGCATTCCCATTGACCGGGAGGTCAGAAAAACCGAGCCGGGAACGCTGCGTCGTTTGGTCAGACGACCCGAAATAGCGTCTGCCGCAGCTACTTCAGCCGGCACCGCGATACCGACCAGATCAGGCGAACGCGCCGGTGCATTATTGACAGTCCTCGCCATAAATGGTGATGTAGCTCTCATGACGCTCGCATCCGGCACACCCCGGCGGCGCGGACGACCGTCTGTCCTCGACACCGACGACGTCGTCGCCAAGGCGTTCCGCCTCTGGTCGACGCACGGTTTCGCGGCAACGAGCTGGCAGGATCTGGCCGCCGCGACGGGAGTGAGCACGCGAACACTGCTGCGCCACTTCCCGTCCAAATCCGACATCGCCTGGCTGGGCGTCGAACCGGCGACCGAACGCCTCACGGCCGCACTGGCCGCGACCGCCGACGACGTCCCCCTCGGCGACGCCGTCCGCCACGCGATAGCCGAGTCGGTCTCACACGAACCGCACGTCCAGCGCGTGAGCGCCGACTGGTTGCGGCTGATCTCGTCCGAGCCCGAGCTCGTGGCGATGGCTCCCGCCGCCTACCGGCCGTGGATCGCAGAGCTCGCCGGTTTCATCGGCCGACGCCTCCCCGAGGCCCCCACCTCCGTGTGCCGCGCGATCGCCACGGCATACCAGGCTGCCACCTTCGACGCCCTGCTCAGCTGGGCCGAGATCGCCCCGGACATCGACTCGGCCGATGCCGTCGAAGAGGCACTCCGCTGGCTCACGATCACCGTCCCGGCCCCGTGACGTACCGGGAACCGACCCCACCCCCACCCCCACTCCGGCCACAGCCCGATCCGAAAGGAAACCCCATGACCGTCGAGAACGATTCGCCGACCACTCCCTCACCGACCTCCGAGTCCACTCCACCCGCACCCACCCATCCCGACCCGCTGGCCCCGGCGCGCATCGGACCCGTGGAGCTCCGAAACCGGGTCATCAAGTCGGCGACCTTCGAAGGCGTCACCACGAATGCACTGGTCACCGATGCCCTCATCGACTTCCACGTCGCCGTCGGCGAAGGCGGTGTGGGCATGACCACGGTCGCCTACCTCGCGGTGGCACCCGAGGGACGGACCGAACGCGACCAGATCTACTGGCGGCCAGAGGCGCTCCCCGGCCTGCGCCGGCTCACCGAGGCCGTCCACGCCACCGGAGCCAAGATCTCGGCGCAGATCGGACATGCCGGCCCGGTGGCCAACTCCCGGTCGACCGGGCTGCCGTCGATCGGACCGTCGACCCGGCCCAATCCCCTTGCCATGGCGCTCGATCGTGCAGCGACACCGGCCGACATCAAGCGCGTCGTCGAGGCGCACGCCCAGGCCACTCGATACGCCAAGGAGGTCGGCTTCGACGCGGTCGAGGTCCATCTCGGCCACAACTACCTGGCGAGTTCGTTCCTGAGCCCGAAACTCAATCGCCGCAGGGACTCCTGGGGCGGGTCGCTGACGAATCGCGCCGAGTTCGCGCGCCGCATCCTGGCGGCGGTCCGCGAGGCCGCCGGTGACGACATCGCGGTTCTGGCGAAGATGAACATGGCCGACGGCGTCCCCGGCGGATTGTGGCTCGACGAATCCCTCCGCGTGGCAACGATGTTCGAGGCCGACGGCCATCTCGACGCGCTGGAACTGACCGGCGGGTCGTCGCTGCTCAATCCGATGTACCTCTTCCGCGGCGACGTGCCCGTGCGTGAGATGGCCGAGACCCAGAAGGGGATCGTCAAACTCGGAATGAAGATGTTCGGCAACATGGTGTTCTCCCACTACCCCTATGAGCCGCTGTACTTCCGCGACTTCGCCCGCCAGTTCCGCGACGCACTCACGATGCCGCTGGTCCTGCTGGGCGGCATCACCGACCTCGACGCAATGAACACCGCGATGTCCGACGGTTTCGAGTACGTCGCCATGGCGCGCGCGCTGCTTCGGGAACCGGACCTGATCAATCGGATCGGCAAGGACCGCGATGCGACCTCGCTGTGCATCCACTGCAATCTGTGCGCGGCCAGTATCTTCACCGGCACCAGGTGTCCGCTGGTGATCGAGCCGGCCGCTGACGGGACGCCGAACCGGGACCACGTTGCGTGACCTGCTTCACAAACACGCTCCACTGTGGCATATTCCTAATAGAAATAGCCATGTCAGAGCGTTAGCTGTGTGAAGGAGTGCCGACATGACGACGCTTGCCGAACCCGCCCCGATCTCATGCGACCGGCCGGGGACGCCCATGAACGACGCGGCCCCGACCGCCGTTCTCGATCGCCTGTCGCTGGTCCTGGAGGCGTTCGCCGGGCGCGAGACGCTCAGCCTCGCGGAGGTCGTCGTCCGCACCGGGGTGCCGAGGTCGTCGGCGCACCGCATGCTGGACCGTCTGGTCGCGATGCGGTGGCTCCGACGACAGGGCCGTGACTACAGCCTGGGCATCCGCCTCGTCGAGCTGGGTTCCCTGGCCGTCCACCAGGATCGCGTGCACTCGGCATCCGCCGATCATCTCCATCACCTGTACCGGATCACCGGCATGGTCGTGCACCTCGCAGTTCTCGACGGCGAGGACATCGTCTACCTGGACAAGATCGGCGGTCGGCTCGCGGCACATGTGCCGACCCGGGTGGGTGGTCGATTGCCGGCCGAGCGGACCGCGCTGGGGAACGCCCTGCTCGCCTTCACCGGCCGAGACCTCCCCGGTGACGCCCTGATCCGGGAGCGCGGGTTCGCCACGCACCGGGACGGGGCACTCCGCGGGTTCGGGTGCATCGCCGCCCCCATCGGCCCCGTCGGTGAGGCGACGACCGCGGTGTCGATCTGTGGACCGTTGCGGGACATGAGGTTCGACCATCGGATGACCAACCCGGTACAGCTCGCGGCCGGCGCGATCTGGCGGAGCCTGTCGGTCGGGGTGCGGGTGACACCGACACTTCAGCGCCGCGATCTCCTGCGTTCGCTACCCACCGCCGCGAGCGTGCTGTCCGAGGGGTAGCCGGGCCTCCCGCAGCCTGTCAGTCCTCGGCGGCCGAACGCCAGGTCCCCGGGTTCCGCGGGACCGGCAAGCCGTTCTCGTCGTGTGCGGCGGACTCCCGGTAGCGGGTCGCCGCCTCGTCGATGTCGTCGAGAAGCTTTCTCGCCAGCCGGATCTCGGACTCGAAGTATCGCTGCGACCACCGCAGGCTCATCTGTGAGAAGGCCCAGGCCGGTTCGTCGTCGGAGTGTTCGGCGTGGACCCCGGCGCGTCGGGCCTGCTCGGTCAGATTGTCGATGTGGGCCTGTACCAGCTTCTTGAGCTGTTCCGGCTCCTGTAGATGCCCCATCCAGACACGAAGCATCACACCATGTTTGAGGACTGGTAGCTCCACGTCGGCGTCGCGGGACCAGCTCCGCAGCGCCGACACCCCCGCGTCCGTGATGCTGTACAGGCGCCTTCCCCGCTCCCCGTCACCGGCGACCATCCTTGAGGTCACGAGCCCACGATCCTCGAGCCTCTTCAGTTCGGTGTACACCTGGCTCACCGAGGGACTCCAGTAGAAGAACCCGATGCTCCAATCGGCCCACTTCTTCAGATCGTTGCCGGTGAGTTCCTCGCCGAACGACAGCATGCCCAGCACCGCCCAGCTGGTCGCCGGGAGATGCGGATGAGCAGCGCGGTCAGGTCCCATGATCGTCCACCTTACAAACTGCACGCCACCCTCAGGGCGGGTCATCTCCCGGCTACCGGGAAGCGTTGTCCGGAGCGGAGTTACGGGCACCTACCGTGGTCCCATGCCCGACGCCACCATCTTCATCGTCGATCAGGTCGTCGTGCGGCCCGGCCGCGCCTCCGAGTTCATCGGCGCATACCTGGCCGAGTACGCGCCGTCCGCGCACGAACGCGGCCTGACGCTAGACCGGGTCCTGGTGAGTCCGCCGGCGTGGATCGACGGGGTGAACAACACGGTGACGGCGACGTGGACCGCGTCCGGGCCCGGCGACTGGTGGGCGGCCGCGGTGCGTGGGCGGCACGATCCCGAGCCGGCCCGCTGGTGGAAATCCGTGGAGCCACTGATCGTCGAGCGCACCCGTTCGATGGCGGCCTCCGTCGACGATGTGGAGAAGCTGAACGATGTATAAGGTGACCGCACTCCTCCACCTCGCCGACCCGCGGGACCACCCCGAGACCGCGGTCATCGTCAAACGGTTCCGTGGTGTTGCCGAAAGCTCTCGGGCACAACGCATCCTGATCGAACCGACCTTGCCCGGCGTTCGCAACGGCGGGGACCTGATTGTGCATCTCCAGTTCGCCACCGCCGCGGACTGGGAGGACACCCGAGCGGCACTCGACGCAGCCGTCGAGGACAGCGCGGTTCGGCACGTCGACGCGGTCGAATACATCGCAGCGGACCGCCCGGGCACCTTCGGACGACGCGACGACGGCCCCTCGCCCACCGTCTATCGGACCCTGCTCCTGCGGGTCGACGAGACCGCGCCGGCCGTCGAGGTCGACCGCTTCGAGAGCGCCACGCTGGCGATGCCCGATCACATGTCGGGGATCAGGGCGTGGCAGCTGAGCCCGGTGATCCGCGCACGCGGTGCGTCGACATGGACCCACGTCTGGGAGCAGGAGTTCGTCGACGTCGATGCCCTTACCGGCCAGTACATGATGCACCCGGTGCACTGGGGTCTCGTCGACCGCTGGTTCGACCCGGAGTGCCCGGACCGGATCATCTCCGATCGTGTCTGCCACAGCTACTGCCGGTTGCCGGCCCCGGTCATCTGATCCGCCGATCGGACGACCGGGCCGGCGCTCTCTAGCGGTCCAGGAAGGCCAGGACCACCGACTCCCAGGCTTCCTTCTGCTCGATCATCACCCAGTGGCCGCAGTTCGGGAAGATGTGAATCTCGCCGTGGGGGATCATCCGCATCGGCAGGATGGACATGTCGAGCGGGCTGACCCGGTCGTCACGTCCCCATGTGATCAGAGTCGGAACGGCCAGCTTGCGCAGGTTCGCCCATCCGGGTGTCGCCTCCGACGACCGCATCGCCTGCGCCATCCGGTCCAGTGCGGCCCGCCCGTACATGGCCCTCGAACTGGCCAACGTCTCCGGATCGGTGGCCTGCTCCCACCGCTCGTCGATCATCTGCCCGGTGACGAGCGAACGATCGTAGACCATCGAATTCAGCCAGGCCACCAGGGATTCGCGGGACGGGTTGTCGACGAACTCGCCGAGCCGGATGATGCCCTCGCCCGGTTGCGGGCCGAACAGGCTCGTACCGGCGCCGCCGACCGTCACCAGCTTCTCCACCCGCTGGGGGTCGGAGAGCGCGAAGTCGGTGGCCACGAAGCCGCCCATGGAATTGCCGATCAGTCGCACACGGTCGAGGCCGAGACCGTCGAGGAGGGCTCGCACCGCGGTCGGCGCCGAGTGCATCGGGTGGGGCGCGCCGAAACTGTCGCTGACCCCGAAACCGGGAAACTCCAGGACGATCGTCCGGTAGTGCCGGGCGAGGACCGGCACGTTGCCGCTGAAGTTCCGCCAGCCGGTCACGCCGGGACCGGAGCCGTGCAGCAACAGCAGAGGCGGTCCGTCGCCGGCCTCCCGATATCGCAATGTGCCGTGTTCGGTGACGAGTTCACGGAGTTCGGGAACGCCCGGCTCTCCGCCCGACGTCTCCGTCTTCTCGCCTGCTCCGGTTGTCTCGATTGCGCTGTCGGTCACCATACTCGCAGAGTCCCACCTCCGCGATCGGCGTGACGGCGCCCTTCCCATTCAGCGGGCGTCGTTCAGTGCAGACGCGGAACGTTCTGTCCCACAGGGAGTTCGATACCACTCTCGGTGAGGGATTGCTCCGCGAACGCCTGATCGATGGTGCGCAGGAGCTGCTCGCACCCGTGGGTGTTCGCGCCGAAACCGGCAGCGGTTCCGGCGGCGTCACGTGCCGCGATGAAAGGGCACTCGCGCGCATCGAACGGCCACTGGATCGAGGTGTGCGCCGCGCTGAACTTCTCGACCAGCACCTCACGGCCGCACCCCTGGCACGAGATGGGTTGCATCGTCATACGACGCCTCCGGCCGGATCGACTGCCGGCCCGTCGGTCATCTGGCTCACCGTGTCACCCCTCGAGCCTGCCGGCCGCGCTCAGTGCGGCGATGTACCCGTAGACGAGGCCCTGTCCGATGGTCGCGCCCGCGCCGGGGTAGGTCGCACCGAACGCATTCGCCGCGGTGTTGCCGGTGGCGTACAGACCGTCGATCACCGATCCGTCCTCGCGCAGCACGCGCGCCCGGTCGTCCGCCTCCAGGCCGCCGCACGTCCCGAGATCACTCAACTCCAGGCGTACGGCGAACAGTCCGCCGCCGAGCGCGCGGAGCGTGGGGTTCGGACTGATCGTCGGATCGCCGTAGTACTGCTCATAGGCGTTGGTGCCGCGTCCGAACTCGTGGTCGACGCCGACGGCGGCCGCCGCGTTGAACGCGTCGAAGGTGTTCCGGAACGTGGTCTCGTCGACACCCATGTGGATGGCCAGGTCACCCGGATCATCGGCGCGGACCGCGATGCCGTGCTCGTACCACGCCCGGGGCAGCGGCTGCCCGGGAAAGAGACTGCCCGCCATGAGGTAGCTGTTGCGGTACCGCTGGTCGAACACCAGCCACATGGTCCCGACCGGATCGCCCGCCTGCTCCCGGGCGAGTACCCGCTGTCCGAAGGTCATGTAGTCGAGTGCCTCGTTGATGAAGCGGCGTCCGGACGCGTCGACGATGAACGATCCGGGCAACGACCGCTCGGCCAGGAGCACCGACGGCGACCCGCCGGGCACGGCGGCGACCGCGGGGAACCACCACGCCTGATCCATCGACGCCACCCCCGCACCGAGGTCCTGACCGACCTTGATCGCGTCTCCGGTGTTCGCGGTACAACCCAGACTGCTGTTCGCCGACAACGACTCCGATTGGAATTTGTGTCGCATCTCCATGTCGTGGTCGAAGCCGCCGGCCGCCAGCACGACGCCCCGGCGCACCCGCACGGTGACATCGACGCCGTTCCGGTTCACCACGGCCCCCACCACCCGGTCGTCCTCGACGACGAGATCGACCATCGGGGTGTCGGTCCAGATCGGGATGTCCGCGGCCAGCGCGCCCGCGAACAGTCCGGCGGCGATCGCCTGTCCGCCGGCGGCGTATCGCCGCTTGACGACGAGCCCGCCGAGCCCGATACCCAGTGCCCTCACGATGCGCCGGAGCGAACGACTCGGCGTGCTCCGCAACAGGTTCAGCCATTTGTAGTCGGCACCGGTGATGGGCATCGGCAGAGACGATTCCATCAGGCCCGGCCGGAGGCGTGCCTGTTCGGGACCGAGCGTGGCGACGTCGAAGGGCTTGCACTCGCAGGTGCGGCCGACGGCGGATCCCCCCGGTTCGTCGGGGTGGTAGTCGGAGTAGCCGCGCGCCCACATGAACGTCATCGGCGTCGTCCGCTCGAGCATCGCGATGGCCTCGGGACCGTGTTCGAGGAAGGCCGCACCCCTCTCGGCGGGCGCGCTGTCGCCCACCACCGCACGGACGTAGTCGGCCGCGGCCGCCGGGGCGTCGTCGGGCTGATCACGGCGCAGAACCGGATTGCCCGGGACCCAGAACGCCCCGCCGGAGCGCGCCGTCGACCCCCCCACGTACTCCGACTTCTCCACCACCAGTGTCGACAGTCCGAGTTCGTGGCCGGCCAGGGCGGCCGCCAGTCCGGTACCCGAGCCGACGATTAGGAGGTCGACGGTCGCAACGGTGTGCCCGACGTTCGCGCTCATGATCGGACCGCTTCGGTGTCGGCGCTACGCCCGACGGCGTCGACGAACGTCAGGTCCTCGGGGTGCGGTTCGCGCAGCATCGTCCAGTAGTCGACGAGACGCCACGGGCACGGCACCACGGCCCGGCCGGCACTGTTCCGGTAGTAGCTGTTGACCTCACCGCCCGGATGCATCCACACCGTCTCGTCGAGCGCTTCGTCCACCCGCGCGTTGTACTCCGCGAGCGCCTCGGGTCGCACGTCCATGGACTGGTGGTCGTTCTCGATCAGATACTGCAGGCACTCGACGATGTAGTGGACCTGCTCCTCGCTCGTGATATTGTGCCCGGCACCGTGATTCGGTCCCGAGTTGGGGCCGGAGGTGACGAACAGGTTCGGGAAGCCCGAGACCTGCACGCCCAGGTATGCACGCGGATCCTCGCCTCCGTCCCACACCTGCGCCAGACTCCTGCCGTCGCGACCGACGATGTCGATCGCGGTGGTGAACTGCAGCTTGAACCCGGTGGCCAGGATGATGACGTCGGCCTCGAGGAACTCGCTCTCGGTAGTGCGCACCCCGTCGGCGGTCACCTCGGCGAACGACGCGCGATGCAAGGAGACGTGATCGCGTTTGAGGGCCGCGTAGAAACCGGGGTCCTTGACGATCCGCTTGGCGTACGGCCGGAAGTCGGGGGTCAGCTTCGCCATGAGTTCCGGATCGTCGGCGAAGTTGTCCTGCAGATACTTCTGCGCGTTACGGAGCACCATGTCGTTCTCGGCCGAGGCCGAGAAGTGCGTCGCCGCCCATTCCGGGTCCACCCGCGGCAGACGGTACAGGTTGTCCGACGCGAACCAGTAGGAACGCAACCGGAACCACTCGTGGTAGAAGGGCAGGTGAGCGAGGGCCCACCGTTGTTCTGCGGCAACGTCGTTGACGACTGCTCGCTCCGGCACGATCCAGTGCGGGGATCGTGCGACGACGTCGAGAGAGGCGACCTGGTCGACGATGCTCGCCACCACCTGCACCGAGGTGCACCCGGTGCCGAGAACGATCACCTTCTTGTCGGTCAGATCCAGCGCCGGATCCCATTGCGCGGTGTGCACGACCGTCCCGGCGAAGGTGTCGAGGCCCGGGACGTCGGGAATGTTGGGGTGCGTTCAGCATGCCCAGTGCACTGACCACCGCCCGTGCGGAACGCGTAGAGGTCGTGCCGTCCGCGTCGCGGGTGACGACCTGCCACCGCTGATCACTCTCGGACCAGGTCGCGGACACCACCTCGGTGTTCAGCCGGATGTGTTCGCGCAGACCGTATTTGTCCACGACGGACAGCAGGTATCGCTGGTACTCGGGTCCGGTCGGGTAGTACCGGGTCCACTCCGGGTTGAGCTCGAACGAATAGGAGTAGTAGTGACTCGGCGTGTCGACCGCTGCACCGGGGTAGAGGTTGCGGTGCCAGGTCCCGCCGACGTCGCTGTTCGCCTCGAACACCGTGTAGGAGAACCCGGCCTCTCCCAGCTTGATAGCTGCGTTGATACCCGTGATCCCGGCGCCGATGACGATGACGTCGAAGTCGGCGGGAGGAGTCATCGTCACCGGGACGTTCCGCCGGCTTTTCTCGAACCCGGCCTGCTCCAGGAGAAGCGGGACGAACTCCTCGTGGACCACCTGCGACGTCGCCACGCGAGCCATGTCGGCGAAGACCTCTTCCGACGGCACCCCCATCGCGGCGGTCAGGTCGGACCCCACGAGTAGTTCGACGGCGCGCTCGCGAATGTCGGCGACCACGTCCGCGGGGTACACGCCGGCGGGCAGGGTGTTGTTGTTCGCCGTCTGGTAATGCGTTCCCGGTACGGAGATCTCGAGCCTGGTCCCGAATTCATCGAGCAGACCGAGATCGCCGGTCACGTGGATCAGCGACATCAGCAGTGGCGCCGGATCGCAGTTCGCGATCGCGGCTCGCAGAGCTGTCTCGTCGACGGATGCCGAATCGGCGGCGTCTGAGTAGGTGGTCGCAGAGACTGCGTTGGTCATGATGCACCTTCCGGTACTGGCACACCCATGCGGGTGAGCATGTCTCGTGGGTCGGCGGGCGGGGCGAGGTCGAGCAGTTGGCGGCCCCGCCGGTGTACAGCGGTGGTGCACATCTCGTCGTCGGAGTGAATCCAGAACTCACCGGCCGCGATCTGGTCGACCATGTGCGCGGCGGCGGCGAGGGGATCGAGTCCGCGTTCGACGTTGTCGCGCTGCATGGCGGCGAACACCGCGTTGGCCGTGGGATTGTCGGTCGGGGCCTCGCGCAGCGCCGACCGGAAGATGTCACTGCGGATCGAATGCGGTATCACCGCGCTCACCTGGATGGGTGCGCCCACGATCGACAGGTCTTGGTGGAGACATTCGGTCATCGCCAGCACGGCATGCTTGCTGACGATGTACGGGGCCTGCACCGCAACGGCATTCAACCCGCCGACCGAGGAGAGGTTGGCGATGCACGACGGGGTCCCGGCGGCGATCATCCGCGGCACGAACGACTTGATGCAGTAGAAGACACCGTCGACGTTGATCTGCATGAGCCGACGCCAGCGGGCGTCGTCGATCTCCCAGAGCAACCCGGCGGATTCGATCCCGGCGTTGTTGATCAGCAACTCGACGCTGCCGTGACCGTCGAACACCGCGGCCGCGAACTCCTCGACCCCGCATGGGTCGGCGACGTCGACGGCGTACGAGCACGCGCTCCCGCCGGCAGCGCCGATGTCGGCGGCGACGGCCGCGGCGCGTTCGCGGTCGATGTCGGCGACCACCACGTGCATCCCGAGATTGCCGAGGTGACGGGCGAATCCCTCACCGATACCGGCCGCGGCGCCGGTGACGACCGCGGTCCCCGACGAAAACCTCTGTGCTGTTTCGTTGGTCATGATTCCTGTCTCGATCGATGCCGGTCGGCCTGTCGCGCCTGTTCGGCGTTCACACGCCGGCCGGCACGATGTGGGGGTTGGCCCAGGCCGGCGGTTCGAGGGGCGGGAGCTCGGTGCGGCCGTCCACCGAGAACACCGGGGTCCCGGTGGCCCACGGATAGTGAAGGCTGAAGGCGACGAGGCCGGTGCGCTCGGCGGCCGGGAGCGTGCACATCTCCAGGACGGTCTGTGCGAGATAGTCCACCGGCTCGGTCTCGTAACCGGCCGGCAGCAGCGCCTCGGCGCCAGGGGTCATGATCGCCGTCGACGGCCCCACCGCGTTGACCGCGATGTTTGCGTCGACCAACTCGGCCGCGAGGCCCTGGGTGAACCGATGCTGTGCCGCCTTCGCGGAGGCATAGATCACGTCGCCGGAGGTCTTGTTGTAGTCCCGGAACGGTCGGATGGGGCTCAGCCCGGTCGAGGAGCCGATGTTCACGATCCACCCCGCACCATTGCGCCGCATGTGCGGAATCGCGCGCTGGGACAGGAGGAACGGCACCTTGAGATAGTGCTCGATCGTCCGGTCGAAGGTGGCCGTGCTCATGTCCTCGACAGCCGAGTAGTCGGCGAACCCGGCGTTGTTGACCAGGATGTCGATGGTGCCCGCGGCCTCCACCACGTCGTCGACGAGGCGGTCGCGCCGCTCGGGATCCTCGAGGTCGGCGGTGATCGCGAGAGCGGTGCCACCGTCCTCCTCGATCAGGCGGACGGTCTCGTCGAGGGTTCCGGAGATCAAGAGCTCCTCGCCGTTGCGGATCGACGGCGACGGCGTGGAGGACCGCGCGGTGACCACGACGGTCGCCCCCGCACTCGCGAGTCGCCGGGCGATCCCGCGTCCGATCCCGCGGCTGCTGCCGGTCACCAGCGCCACCTTGCCTTTCAACTGCCGGCCGCTCAATTGCTGTGTCCCCGACTGCGATGTCCCCGACTGCGGTGTCATGGTGTGCTCCTGACGCCGTCGTCCGCGGGAGTCGCCGCGAGCACGTCGCGCATCATCTGCCAGACCTTCTCGCGAGCGGGTGGCGTGAGCGAGAGTTGCGGAAATGTGAGGAAGCCGTGGAAGAGTCCGTCGAATCGGTGAGCGATCACCGGGACACCGGCGGCCTCGAGCAACCGGGCGTACTCCTCACCGGCCGAACAGGGCGGGTCGAGTTCGGCGGTGGCCACCACCGCCGGGGGAAGACCGGCCAATGTGTCTGCGTTGGTGGGGATCACCAGGGCGCTGTGCCGCCCCTCCGGTGCGTACTGCTCCCAGTACCACCGCATGGCCTTGGTCGTGTTGTAGTACCCGACTCCGTAGTCGCGGTACGACGCGGTGTCGACGTCGTCGTCGATCACGGGGTACAGCAGGATCTGGGCGCACACCTTCGGCCCGTTGCGGTCGCGGGCGGCCAGACTGGTCGTGGCGGCCAGGTTCCCGCCCGCGCTGTCGCCGGCGAGGGCGATGCGATGCGGGTCCCCACCGAACCCGGATATGTTCTCCGCCGTCCAGCACAGTGCGCGATAGACATCCTCCATCGCCGCCGGGGCCCGGTGTTCGGGCGCGAGGCGGTAGTCGACCGCGACCACGACCGCACCCACTTCCGCCGCCATCGAGCGACAGAACTCGTCGTGGCTGTCCAGATCGCAGAAGACGAACCCGCCGCCGTGCGCGAACACGACGACCGGCAGAACTCCACTGCCGGCGTCGGAATCCCGCTGCGGCACATACACACGCAGTGCCAGATCGCCGCCCGGTCCATCGATCGTGAGATCGCGGGCGATCGCCATGTCCGGCTGCCGGGTGAGCGGAGCACGACGGGACACGATGATCTCCCGCAGCTCACGGGGATCGTGTTCGGTCACGTCCGGGAAGCCGGCCTCGAGAGCGGTGAGCATCGCTTCGACGTCGGGGTGCAGGTCGCTACGGCGGCTCATGTCGTTGTCCTATCCGTCGGTGTTCCAACCGTCTTGGTGCTGTGAGATCGCGTCATCGGGTCACGTGATCTCGAAGCCCTTGTAGCCGGCCTCGGCCACCTCGGCGCACACGTTCGCATAGTTCCCGAATCCGCCGATGTACGGCATGAACACGCGGGGTTTGCCCT
Source organism: Gordonia rubripertincta (assembly GCF_038024875.1). Taxonomy (NCBI): domain Bacteria; kingdom Bacillati; phylum Actinomycetota; class Actinomycetes; order Mycobacteriales; family Gordoniaceae; genus Gordonia; species Gordonia rubripertincta. The sequence continues at coordinate 2,108,212 of NZ_CP136136.1, read as the reverse complement.
CGATGTTGGCGCCCATGTACCACGAGTTCGCCGACGGGAAGAGAGTGCCGGCCGCCTTCGCCGAGCACTCGGCGACCCAGCTGTCGACCGCGTCGCTCTCCGCCTCGATGGTCGCCGAATTGTGTTCGTCGAGATGGTGGATGGCGCCGGCAACCCAGTCCACATGCTGCTCGGCACCGAGGACCATGTTGGCCAGCACACTCGGGCTCCCCGGCCCGGTGAGGATGAACATGTTGGGGAATCCGTGCACCGCGAGGCCGAGATAGGTGCGGGGTCCCGCCGCCCACTCCTCGGTGAGGGTGCGTCCACCGCGTCCGCGGATGTCGATACGCGACAACGATCCGGTCATCGCGTCGAACCCGGTGGCGAAGATCAGCATGTCGAGTTCGAAGTTCTCCTCCGAGGTCTTCACGCCGGTCCGAGTGATCTCCTCGATCGGGGTCTCGCGCAGGTTGACCAGGGTGACGTTGCCGCGGTTGAACGTCTCGAAATATCCACTGTCGGTGACGATCCGCTTGGTGCCGATCGGGTGATCCGTCGGGATGACGATGTCGGCGACGGCCGGGTCGCGGACGATCTCCCGGATGCGCGCCTCCACGTACTCACGCGCGGTGTCGTTGGCCGCGAGGCTGGTCGTCTGGTCGGGGAACGCCTTGGCGAACAGGTAGCCACCGCGTTGCCACCACTCGTCGTAGACGCGGGTACGTTCCGCCTCGTCCACTTCGAGTGCACCCTTGGGATATGGCGCATTCGGCGTCCCTCCCCCACTGATCCGGGAGAGGCGGCGGCGTTCGGCGTAGTTGGCCTTGACCTCGGCGATGGCCTCCTCGGACAGCGGCCGGTTGCCCGCGGGGATGGAGTAGTTGGGACTGCGCTGGAACACCACGAGGTGTTCGGCGCTCTCGGCGATCACCGGGATCGACTGGATGCCCGACGACCCGGTGCCGATGACACCCACGCGTTTGCCGGCGAAATCGACGTCGTGGTGCGGCCATTCGCCGGTGTGGTAGGTCTCGCCGGCGAACAGGTCACGCCCGGGGATGTCGGGTTTGTTGGTCGCGGAGAGCACGCCGGTCGCCATGATCAGGAACCGCGCGGTGACGGTGGAGCCGGTGTCGGTGCTCACCGACCACTGCGCGAGTTCTTCGTCGTAGGTGGCCGCGGTGACCCGCGTGAGGAAGTCGAAGGCGCTACGGAGGTCGAACCGGTCCGCGACGTGACGGAGGTAGGCGAGGATCTCCGCCTGCGTCGCGAAACGCTCGGTCCAGGTCCACTCCTGTTGCAGGTCTTCGTCGAACGAGTACGAGTAGTCGATGCTCTCCACATCGCACCGCGCCCCGGGGTACCGATTGTGGTACCAGGTTCCGCCGACGTCCGCGGCGGACTCGAACCCGTGCACGTCCAGGCCCTCGCCGCGGAGCCGGTGTACGGCGTAGAGACCGGAGATGCCCGCACCGACGACGATCACATCGTGATCGGTCGTCCGCGCCCCCTGCGTGTCTGAGATGGTCACGATGCTGACTCCTTGGCCTGCCGGGCCCACATCCACTCGTGGCCCCAGTAACTGTCGGCGGTGATTTCTTCTGCGGTGTAGTGCGTTTCGTCGACCAGCGCCCCGCCGGTGCCATACTCGATGTCCCAACCACCCGGCACCCGGACGTAGAACGAGACCATCTTGTCGTTGGTGTGCCGGCCGAGGGTCGAGGAGACCGGGAAGTCTCGGGCCATGACCTGGTCGTAGGCCCGGCCGACGGCGTCGAGCTCGTCGACCTCGACCATCACGTGGATGAGTCCGGGATCACGCCCTTCGAGGGCCGGCATGATGGCGAGACTGTGGTGCCGTCGATTGATGCCGAGAAAGCGAATCCTCGACGGTGGTGTCCCGGGCGGCGTGGGCATCCGGAACGCCCCGCGCGGCAGGAATCCCAGTGTCTCGGTGTAGAACACGTAGGACTCGTCGAAGTTGGTCGTCGGCATCACGACGTGCCCCAAGCCCTGGGGGCCGGTGACGAACTTCTGCCCGTATCCGGTGAGGACCGGACTGTGGTCGAGCACCGGGCCGTGGAAGATCTCGAGCGGCGTTCCGCCGGGATCCTTCAGGCTGATGCCGCCCTCGACCCGGCGGTGGTCGCACAACTCCTGGTCCATCTCGGAGTATGCGGTCCCGGCTTCGTCGAGGACCCGCCGTAGTTCGGCGAGGGCGAGGTGGTCGCGCACCTCCCAACCGACTGCCGTGACCCGGTCGGCGTGACCTCGCTCCACGGTGATCCGCGCCGCGCGCTCGTCCATTCGGAAGTGCAGCGCATCTTCCTCGGGTCCGGTCCCCGGCGCGAATCCCAGGACCTCGAAACCCAACTCACGCCACCGATCGATGTCGGTGGCCATCACCCGCACGTAGCCCAGTGCCGCGATCAGACCCATCGTCCCGGTCCCCCGGCTCAGATCATCACCCGCAGGGGACCTGCGGGAACATCGACACCCAGGGACGCCAGCGCGGCGGCGTGGTAGGTGGTGCTGGTGACATGGATCGCGTGATGCAGCCCGGAGTGTGCGTCCCGCCAGAACCGCTGCAACGGGTTGTCCATCCGCAGCGCGTTGCCGCCGGACCGATCGAAGATCTCGTCGGCCGCGCGGACCGCGCGCCAGGCGGCGCGGACCTGGTTACGCCGCGAGGTGGCCCGCATCTCGAAGTCGATCTCGGTGCCGGCGTCGACGAGGTCGTAGATGCGGTCGACGTTGCCCAAGAGCTGTTGCCGTGCGGCGTCGATCTCGGCAGCGGCCTCACCGAGTGCGTGCAGGACGTACGGGTCGTCCTTGATCGCGCCGCCTGTTGCGGCCACCCGATCGCGCTGATAGGCGATCCCCGCTGCCAGCACGCCTTCGCAGATACCGATCGTCGCCGAGGTGATCCCCAGCGGGAACATCGTCGACCACGGCATCTTGTAGAGCGTCTCGGTGACGCCGTACTCCTTGGCCGCGGTGCCGTCGATGACGTCGCCGGAGCGCATCACGCGATGAGCGGGGATGAAGGCGTCCTCGACGATGATGTCCTTGCTGCCGGTCCCCCGGAGCCCCACCACATCCCAGGAGTCCTCGACGATCTGGTAGTCCGACCGCGGCAGGATGACATGCAGACCGACCGGCGGCATCAGCGGCTTGCCGTCCGCATCACCGGTGAAGGCACCGAGGAAGATCCAGTCGCAATGATCGGTGCCGGAGGAGAACTGCCACCGGCCCGTCATCCGGTAGCCGCCCTCGACGGGTGTCGCGACACCACCGGGCATGTAGGGCGACGCCTGCCAGGTGTCCGAATCGCCGCCGAGTACCTCGTCCTGCACCCGGGGGTCGGCGAAGGCCAGCTGCCACGGGTGGACACCGACGATCCCGCCGATCCATCCCGCCGATCCGTAGATGCTCGCCGTTCCCATCACGGTTTCGGCGAATTCCCTCGGGTGCGCCTCGTACCCGTCGTAGGTCTTGCGCTGGAGCAGTCGGATGATGCCGGACTGTTTGAGTCCCTTCGCGACATCGTCGGACAGGCGTCCGAGCTTCTCGGACTCCTCCGCACCCGCGCGTAGTTCGTCGGCCATGTGCATGACCTTGTCGAGCACTTCGTGGCTCATAGGTGTTCTCCTCAGCAGTGAGCGCCGGCGGCGCTCGGTGTTGTCGATGGGGTCAGGACACGGACTGGTCGGCCGCCTCGCGGCTCGGTGTCCCGGCCGGGTTCGGCGCCAGAGCGCTTCGCCCGGCGGCGAGGTTCTCGTCGACCTCGGCCTGCCAACTCTTCAGTGCGCGTTCGGTGTCGATCTGGTACTCGAACCGATTGACCATCTCCGGCGCGATGTCCTCGACGTCGACGTAGAACTGCTCGTACCAGCGTCGGAGCTGGTAGACGGGCCCGTCTTCCTCGCACAGCAGCGGATTGTCGATGCGCGACTTGTTCTTCCAGATCTGCACGTCCTGCTCGAAGCCGATGGCGACTCCCTTGGCAACGGCCTGCGCGATCTGATTCGCCTGCTCGTCCCCCATTCCGGCGGGCTTCTCGACGAGCACGCCGTACTGCAACCGGAACGATGTCGGCGAGATCGGGTAGTGGCAGTTGACCAGGTAGATGTTCGGGTCGCCGTCGTGGTCACGGCCACCGCTCCAGAGCTTGTCGATCATGTACGAGGGTCCGAAATACGATGCGTCGGACTGACTCTCGGTGCTGTAGTTGGTGCTCTGGCTCACGCCGACCGCATCCGCCCGGGGTCGCGACCGCATCACCTGACTGGCGATGTGCCCCTCGAAGACGTTCCGGAAGTAGGTCGGCATGCCGTAGTGCACGTAGAAGAAGTGCGCCATGTCGACGACGTTGTCCACGATCTCGCGGCAGTGCGATCCGGTGACGTCGATCGAGTTCCACACCCAGTCGGTCCAACCCTCGTCGCCGTAGGTCGGGATCTCCGGGATGGCGAGTTCCGGGGGCGGAACCGACCCCTGCGGATCGTGCCAGACGAACAACTGGCCGCTGACCACCGTGGACGTCCAGGAACGCGTCCGCGCAATGGGCGGAACCCTTTTCGCGTAGGGGATGCCGGCACACTTGCCGTCGCCGCGCCACCGCCAGTCGTGGAAGGGGCAGGCGATCGTGTTGCCCTTGACGGTTCCGAGCGCCAGGTTTCCGCCCATGTGCCGGCAGAAGGCGTCGAGCACGTTCAACGTGCCGTCCTCACCGGCGAAGACCACGAGTTCGGTACCGAACGCGGCGACCTGATGGGGAGCGCCGTCGGCGAAGTCGCGAGCCAGCCCGAGGCAATGCCATCCGCGGGCGTAACGCTGCGGCGGCGCTCCGGTGTCGATGTCCCTGACTTCGCCGCCGGTGTCGATGGTCGTACTCACAACGCCTCCTGATCAGATATTGCGACCGTGCCACTCGTCGCGGTGTCCTCAGCTTGGCAACGGGAGAACCCGGTGTGACGTGGGTCTCCCATCGAGTGGGAGGCTCTTCGGTGCCACCGCGAATTGACCCCGGCGGCCGTTCCGCTGGACGGGAAGCCCACCGGCGGAGCCCGCCCGCCGGGACGAAGATGGGCAACCGGATCAGCACCTCGTGGTGAGCGCCATATCGATCGGGGTACTGTGACGAACATCACGAAGGAGGAGCGGTGAGGACGACACAGACGAGCGACGGACCCATCTCGGTAGTGGATCGGATCTCGGCGGTGCTCGAGGCGTTCAACGGATCGGCGCCGATGACGCTGGCGCAGGTGACCGCGCGCACCAAACTACCCCGGTCCTCCGTGCATCGACTGCTCGAGCAACTCGCCAGTGCCGGCTGGCTGGCCCGGTCACCGGAACAGACCTACGAGCTCGGGGTCAAGGCCTACGAGATGGGCCAGGCCGCCCTCAACCAGAATCGACTCCTCCGTGCCGCACGGCCGGTGATGCACGCATTCGCCCAGCGGACGGGATACACGATCCAGTTGGGCGTGGTCGACGCCGGCGACACCGTCTACCTCGCGAAGGTGAACGGGCGGCTCAGCGGCCCGACGCCCACCGCGGTCGGCCAGCGGGTTCCCGCCCATCTGACCGCCCTCGGCAAGGTCATCATCGCGTACGCGGAGATCGCCCCGCGACAATCTCCCCGAGGCCTGCACAAGCTCGACGACGGCACACTCGTCAAGCAGACCGCACTGTCGATCACGAGCCCGGCCCAATTCGATGCCGAGCTCGCCCAGATCCGGGACCGCGGAGCGGCATTCGACCGGGGCGAGGCGTTCCCCGGCGTCGCCTGTGTGGGCGTCTCCATCGGACCGCACGATCACATCTACGGCAATCTGGCCGGCCTGTCGGTCTGCGCTCCGGTGGGGGCGGTCGATCTCCGAAAGCTCATGGGGCCGGCCCGTATCGTGGCCGGTGAGATCTGGGAACGCTGCGTCACAGCAGACCTCACCGGCCACTGAAGGCCCTCTACGTCGTGGTACCCGGGGCGGCGGCCAGGTGGGCCGCCATGTCGGCGACGGCACGGTAGGCGAACACCATCCCCGATCCGAGCGGCGTACCGGGCCCCGGATAGACCTCACCCGAGACCGACGCCGAGGAGTTCCCCGCCGCGTACAGACCACGGATCACGCTGCCGTCTGCTCGACACACCGCACCCTCGGTGGAGATGACCGCACCACCCTTCGTGCCGAGGTCACCCAGCACCAGGCGGACCGCGTGGAAGCGCGAACCGTCGAGGGACGGCAGGCACTGAGCGGCGTTCTGCGCTCCGACGAAGAACCGGCCGTAGGGATCCTCTCCGCGCGCGAAGTCCTCGTCCCGACCCCCCGCGGCGAAACCGTTGAACCGATCGATTGTCGCCGTGAGCTTCTCGGCGTCGAGGCCGGTGGCCGCCGCGAGCTCTCCCACGGTCGACGCGGTGTGCCACAGACCCGCCTCGGTCATCGCGGCGCGCTCGGGCGCGGGCACACAGATCGCCGGGAGTTCGTCGCCGAACCGATTGTCGAAGACGAACCAGAACACCTCGCCGGCCCCGTCGCGCATCCGCCGCAACATCGCCCGACCCATCTGGTCGTAGGGCAACGTCTCATTGGCGAATCGCTGCCCCGTCGAATCGACGATGATCCCCGCCCGGATCCCGAGGGTGAACGCGGCGCGGCTGTTCGGGAACAGGGTGGCGGGGCACCACCAGGACTGGTCGAGCAGGTCCACCTGCGCCCCCACCTCCGACAGCATCCGCAACGCGTCACCGCCGCCGGTGTCCGGATGGGACGCCGACCAGTCCGCGGTCGGCATCTGCTGATGGGTGCGTCGCAATTCGGCGTTCCGCTCGTAACCCCCTGCAGCGACGATGATCCCGGCCCGCGCCCGGATCGTCCGCCGGTTTGCGCCGGCGCTGACCTCGAGCCCGAGGACGTCCCCCGCTGCGTCGGTGATCAGACGCTCCGCCGCCGTGCCGAGATGGAGGTCGGCACGGCCCGACTCATCGAGCGCCAGCACCATCCGGGCGATCCAGGCCTGTCCGCCGTCGAGTTCGGAGCGGTCGACCGCCATGCCGAACTGGTCGGCAGGAACCGGCGGTCGGATGTCACGCAGGCGGCCGCCCACCTCGTCGGCCGAGATGGAGGCGGCGAAGATACTCCGGCCATGGTCCTTGCGACCGGGGGCCGCATAGTAATCCGGAAACGGGCGGTGCTCCAATGGGATTCCCACCTCGTCCTCCAGGAACCGGGCCACCACCGGGCCGGTTTCCAGGAACGTCCGCTGCAGATCCTCGGCGGTGCGGTCGCCCACGAGTGCCCGGAAATAGGTCAACCCGTTTTCGACCGAGTCGTCGACACCTTGCCGTTCCAGCACATGATTGCCCGGAAGCCACACGCTCCCACCGGAGTATGCCGACGTCCCGCCGAAGTACGAGCTCTTCTCCACCACGCACACCGCCAGCCCGTGCTTCACCGCGGCCAGCGCACCGGCGAGCGCGGCGCCACCCGAACCGATCACGACGACGTCAAAACTGCTGTCCCACTGCTGATCATCCACGGCCATCACCGCGCCACACCCCTGCTCGGAATCACCGCCGATCGCGCATCGATCGACGTCACATCCGAGACGCTAGCCGCGGCGGGCGCAACCCATGTGGGGGTCTCCCGCTCAGAGGGAGCCGTTCCGGGAGACCAGCTCAAGGCGGTGGCCGTCGGGGTCGGCGAGGACGCCGATCGTCATCCCGTAGGAGGCGTGCTCGACCACCGGGGACACCTCGGTCCCGCCGCACTCGACCCCGCGTCGCAGGGCGGTCGCCGCGTCGGCGACGTTCAGGACCAGCTTGCTGAACATGTTGCCGTGATCGGAACCCTCCTCCCCCGCAGCACCTTTCGGGCGGATCAGCTCGACCCCCGCCGTGCCGGCCCGCAGGATGACCGCGTCGAACGCGGGAGTGGCGAACTCACGCTCGACGGTGAAACCCAGCCCCCGGCGGTAGAAATCGGTCGATCCCTGCAGGTCGGACACCCGAACCGCGACGAGCGACAGGACGACCTCGGCCGGGCTCATCGGGTTTGGGACCCGCCGTTGAAATCCAGTGTCTGGCCGGTCATCCCGCCGGCCTCGTGCGAGGCGAGGTATGCGCAGAAGGCACCGACCTCGATGGGATCCCCCAGCCTCCCGATCGGGATCTGGGGTGAGGATTCGTTCGATCATCTCCGGGGGCATCTTGTCCTCGAGATTCTTCTGATGACCGAGTGCCACGATGTTCGCGGTGACCCCGTACTGACCGGTCTCGGCTGCCAGGTGCCGGATGAATCCCTCGATCCCGCTCTTGCCCGTGGCGTACATCGTCTGGTTGATGTTCTGCCCGGTACGCGCCGAGCCGGAGGAGATCTGCACGATGCGTCCCCACCCGTTGTCGCACATACCGTCCAAGACCACCTTGATGCAGTTCATGGCGCCGAAGATGTTGAGGTCGATCGGAGCACGCCACTCCTCCGGGGCGAGGTCACGGAAGGGCTTGATGACCCGACCCTCGGCCACGCCGGCATTGTTGACGAGGATGTCGACGTGCCCGCCGAGTTCGGTCTCGGCCGCCCGCACGGCCTCCGCGGTGGCGTCGATGTCGGTCACGTCGAACGCGGCGGCGACGGCGCGATTGCCCTCCTCGGCGATGGCCGCGGCGACCTTCTCGGCCCGGTCGGCGTGCAGGTCGTTCACGATCACCGAAGCGCCCTGGCGCGCCAGCACTTTGGCGATCCCCTCACCGACGCTCTGTCCGGCACCACTGACCAATGCGATATGTCCGGTCAAACTGAACAAGGAAGTCTCCTTCGAAGAATGGGAATCGGCCAGAGCGTCTCGCGGCAGTGCGCGGAGACGACGATCGGCTCGTGCAGCCAGTTCACCGCAGTCGCTCCGGCAAGTCAATGATTTTGGATCGCTTTTTGAATCCAATCGGCTACGCTCGCCTGCATGACGTCCGACACAGCTCCCATCGCGCAGCCTTCCGACGACGAAGCAGCGTCGATCATCACGTCGTTCACCGACGGCGTCGCCCGGCTGACCCTGAACAATCCGCGTCGCAAGAACGCCATCACCCTCGACATGGCCGCCGCCATCGAGCAGTTCTGCGACCAGGTCGCCGCCGACGACAGCATCGGCGCCGTCGTCGTCGACGCCGCGGGCACCTACTTCTGCAGCGGTGCCGACACCCGCATCCTCGCAGCCGCCTCCGCCGATCCCGCCTCGCCGGAGTCGGTCGTGCAGTTGTCCGCGGTCTACAAGGCCTTCATGCGCGTGGGTTCGCTCCCCGTCCCGACCGTCGGCGTGGTGGTCGGCGGCGCGGTGGGCGCCGGCCTCAACCTGGCACTCGCCGTCGACCTGCTCATCGCCACCCCGGATGCCAAGCTGGACAGCGGTTTCCTCGCTCGCGGCATCCACCCGGGAGGCGGACACATCACGCTGCTGAACCGGGCGATGGGACGGGCGAACACCATCGCGCTCGCCGCATGCGGTCAGTCACTCACCGGCGAACAGGCCGTCGAACGCGGTCTGGCCTACGCCGCCGCCCCGATCGAGGACATCCCCGCGATCGTGGAGGGACTCACCGCACCCGCCGCACGCGATCCCGAGTTGACCCGCCGCGTCATGTCCAGCGTCCGACTCGAGCTCGGTCCGCCCGCGGTCACCTGGGACTCGGCGGTCGAGATCGAGCGCGGCACCCAGATGTGGTCGATGGCCCGCAAGGGGCAGAACTGGTCGTCGCGCGGACCCGGTCGGTCATGACCGCACTCCACGAGACCCGCGGCTCGTCGGTCGGGGTCGACGACGCCGCCCTGGAGGCTCTGCGGACCGAGGTCCGCGAGTTCCTCCGCGACGAGATCGCCCGCGGCGCATTCGCTCCCGACGTCGACAGCTGGATGACCGGCTTCGACCCCGCGTTCAGTCGACGACTGGGCGAACGCGGATGGCTCGGCATGACGATGCCGACCGAGTACGGCGGCCGGGGACGCACCCCCGTCGAACGATTCGTCATCACCGAGGAACTCCTCGCCCACGGCGCTCCGGTCGCCGCACACTGGATCGCCGACCGGCAGATGGCCCCGGGCATCCTCGCCAACGGCACCGAAGAGCAGAAGCGCCGCTACCTTCCCGGGATCGCCTCGGGTGAGATCTATTTCGCGATCGGGATGTCCGAACCGGATGCCGGTTCGGATCTCGCGAGCGTCCGCACCCGGGCGAGGGACACCGGCGACACCTGGACCATCAGCGGCACCAAGGTCTGGACCACCGGCGCCCACATCTCCCACGCGATGGTCCTGCTCGCACGCACCGACGGCACCCCGGAGGACCGGCAGCAGGGCCTGTCCCAGATCCTCGTCGACCTGTCCCATCCGGACATCGAGGTACGCCCGCTGCGGAGCATCGACGGCCATGCCCACTTCAACGAGGTGGTCTTCCATGATGCCGTCGTCGACAAGTCGGCGCTGCTCGGCCGCCGGGGCAACGGGTGGCAACAGGTGATGAGCGAGTTGGCCTTCGAACGTTCCGGCCCCGAGCGTTACCTCAGCACACTGCCGCTGTTGCGGGCGTGGGCGGATCATCTCCGCGGGACCGGGGCGACCCCCGAGCAGCGCCGGACCCTCGGCACCCTCACCGCGCAGGCCTGGGCGCTACGACAGATGTCCCTACGCGTGGCGGCCGAACTGTCCGCCGGCGGCAAACCGGATGTGCTGGCCGCCATGGTCAAAGACCTGGGCTCGACGTTCGAGGGCGAACTCGTCGACGCTGTACGCAGCGCGTCGGGCGTCGTCGCACGCCGGAGCGGAGGCACCCCGCTGGAGCGCCTCCTCGGCCAAAGTGTCTTGCACACACCTGCTTTCACCCTCCGGGGCGGAACCAACGAGATCTTGCGCGGCATCGTGGCGCGGGGAATGGGGATTCGATGAGCGACCTGGCCGCCGAACTCGTCGCGGCGACGACCTCGATACTGGACCGGGTTCCCGTGGGCGCCGAGACACCGCCGACGAGCATCGACACGGAACTGTGGACAGCTCTCGCGGACTCAGGTTTCACCGATCTCGATGTTCCCGATGACGCCGACGGGCAGGGGGCCGATCTCGAGGACGCGCTCGCCGTGCTGTCCACGGTGACCGCGGCCGGGGCGATCACCCCGTACGTCGAGCATGCGCTCCTGGCCTCATGGCTCGCCGGCGCAGTGGGCCATCCGCTGGAGGGGATCACCGCGACGATCGCGGTCGCCGATGCCGTGGACTCGCGGCTCGATCGCACTGCCGACGGCGCGGATCGCCTGATACTCAACGGGATCGTCAGCGACGTCGTCCACGCGACGTCCGCCGACTCGGTGGTCGTACTCGTACCCGGCTCCGACGGACCGCTGGTGGCGATCGTCGACCTCCGTGGCCCCGGGGTGAACGTCGCAGACGGCACGGACCTGCTCGGGGTGTCGTTCGGCGACATCCGATTCGACGAGGCGGCGACCGACTTCCACGCAGCCTCCCCGTTCGGGACCGCCGATGTCCGGCTGCGTGGCGCACTGGCGTATTCCACGGCGCTCGCCGCAGCCGCACGGACCGTCCACGATCTGACCGTGCAGTACGCCTCGGAACGTATCCAGTTCGGCCGACCGCTCGCCAAGTTCCAGGCGATCCAGCAGCGACTCGCGGTGATGGCCGCCCGGACCACCATGATGGAGACCGCGACACGTGTCGCCGCCGAGGCGACATCGCACGATCCGGGCGGCGCCCGGGCCGCGGTGGCCGCGGCGAAGGTGGTGACGTCGGCGTACGCCGACGAGGTGGCCGCGGCCGGACACCAGATCCACGGTGCGATCGGCTTCACCGCGGAGCACCGGCTCGGCCGGTCGACGACGGCGCTCTGGACATGGCGCGACCGGCACGGGACCGAAGCCGAATGGGCCGATGTGCTCGCCGAGCAGGTGCTCGACGGCGGCGCCGACCCGTGGGACATCATCACCGGGACCGAAGCGCCGGAAGCCTCGCCGGAGAGTGCCCGATGAGCGCGGATCTCGTGGGTGACGAGAAGACCGGGGTCGATCCCCGGGCAGCGTGGCGTGCCGCCGAGTCGGCCGTAGACCACGGAATCCTCAGCGGCCTGCGGGTTCTCGATCTGAGCCGGGTCCTGGCCGGGCCCTACACGGCGCAGATCCTGGCCGATCACGGTGCCGAGGTGATCAAGGTCGAGGCGCCCGCGGGTGACGAGACCCGAGGGTGGGGACCTCCGTTCGAGGACGAGGGCGCCACGAGCGCCTACTACCAGAGCCTCAACCACAGCAAGGAGAACATCTGCCTCGACCTCCGCACCGACGCGGGACGGGAGGTCCTCGCCGATCTCCTGGCCGGTGCCGACATCGTGATCGAGAACTTCAAGGCCGGCACGATGGCGCGGTGGGGTTTCGACTACGACACCGTTCTCGCCGAGCGACACCCGCGGATGATCTATTGCCGTATCACGGGTTTCGGCGTCGACGGACCGATGGGCGGGCTGCCCGGATACGACGCGGTCCTCCAGTCGTTCGGCGGTCTGATGAGCGTGAACGGTTACCCCGATGGCAATCCGCTGCGCGTGGGCATCCCCATCGTGGACATCGTCGCCGCCAACATGGCGGTGAGCGGCATACTCCTGGCGCTGTACGAGCGGGGCCGGAGCGGCCGCGGGCAACTGGTGGACATGACACTGCTCGATTCGGTGATCTCCATCCTGCATCCGCATGCCGCGAACTGGGTTTCCGGCGGTGCGGTACCGCAGCGCACCGGCGACTTCCACCCGACCGTGGTGCCCTATCAGGTCTTCTCCGCTCGAGACGGCGACTTCTTCGTCAGTGCGGCCAACGACCGTCAGTTCCGTTCGCTCGTCGAGGTTCTCGGGGTGCCCGGACTCGCCGACGACCCGCGGTTCGTGCACAACGGCGAGCGGTCGCAGCATCGCGTCGAGTTGGCCGCCCTCCTGGGCGAACGTATCGCGCAGTGGGACCGCGACGATCTCGCGGGACGGCTCGAGCGCGCGGGAGTCCCGGCGAGCCCGGTCAACAACATCGCGGAGGCTCTGACCTCCCCGCAGGTCCGGCATCGCGGGTTGTTCCTCGACACCGACGAGTATCGCGGCGTCGGTGTCCCGATCTCGTTGAGCAGGTCGACTCACCGCTCGCCCAGCCCGGCGGTACGTCGCGGCGAGCACACCGAGGAAGTCCTCGCCGCCCTGGGCTACGACCCGAGCCGGTTGGCCGAGCTCCGGTCGTCGGGCGTGTTCGGCGACGGGTAGGAGGGACACCATGGGACGCAACACGACCGCGCCATCCGAACCCGCACAGTCACGGTCGGCCAGACGTGTCGTCGCCGAGATCGAGCGCATGATGGCGACCGGTGAGCTGCTGCCGGGGCAGCCGATCCGACAGGAGTGGATGGCCGAGCGTCTGGGGTGTCAGCCGACTCCCCATCCGGGAGGCCCTGCGCGAGTTGACCGCTCAGGGGTTGGTGGCCCACCGCCAGAATGTCGGGTACACCGTCGTGCGGTTGGACCAGGACGAGTTCGACCAGATCTACCTCATGCGTTCGGCTCTGGAGCGCGAGGTCCTCGGTCGGCTCCCCCGGTTCGACGCCGCGGCACTCGACGAGATGCACGTCATCGCCACGCGGATCACCGAGGCCGCAGACCGCGGTGACATCGTCACGATGCGCACCGAGAACCAGATCTTCCACTTCGCGATGTTCGAGCGCTCCGGGCTTCACCTGGTGGTCGCCGAACTGCGCCGGCTCTGGAAACTCGCAATGCCCTATCACGCTGCGTACCTGTACGACCCGGCCGGACGGCAACGTGTGGCGGGGAACACGAAGAGATGATCGACGCCCTGGCCGAGGGTGACAACGCCCGCCTCATCGAGCTGATGGACGAGCACCGGCGCGGCGGCGAGGCCAACACCGGGATGATCCTGGGTGGCCGGCCGTGACATCACCGTGGGATCCCGACCTGGCGGCCATCGTCGACCGGATGGCCGCTGCCGGCGCCAAGTCGGTTCGCCAACAAGGTGTGGCCGGCATCCGGAAGAGTCTGGAATCGATCGTGCGCCCACCCGGCCCGGACATGTTCTCGGTCACCGACGCGGTCGCCGATGGCCACGGCGCCCCGGTCCCGGTCCGGATCTATCGTCCGCATGCCGCTCCGAAGACCGGTGCGGCAGCGCTGGTCTGGTATCACGGCGGCGGGATGATCATGGGGTCGCTGAACTCTTTCGACCGCCTGGCCCGCGACCTGGCCGAGGCCACCGGCGCCGTCATCGTCAACGTCGACTATCGGCTCGCGCCCGAACACACCTATCCCGCAGGAAACGACGACGCGTACGCGGCGCTCGTGTGGACCCACCAGGTCGCGGCCGACCTCGGCGTCGACCCGTCGATGATCGGCGTCGGGGGCGACAGTGCGGGAGGCGGACTCGCCGCCGCAACTGCGCTGCGCGGCCGAAACGAGCAGGGACCGGCCATCGCCCAGCAGGTTCTGTTCTATCCCGGTGTGGAGCGGCGTCGTGATCGGCCGTCGATGCGCGAATTCGGTGACAGCCCGTTCCTCACCGCCGAGGACATCGACTGGATGAAGAATCTCTACCTCGGCAGCGATTCCTCACTCGACGACGAGTACGGGACACCTGCGCTCGCCGCCGACCTCTCCGGACTCCCGCCTGCGATCATCGCGGTCGGACACGGTGATCCGCTGCGCGATGGCATCGAGGAATTCGGAGAGCGTCTCCGCGAGGCCGGTGTGCCCACCGCCCAGTTGCGCTATCCCGGTGTGGGACACGGGTTCGCGATGCAGGCGCCGTCGGTGGCGCGGGGTCGTGCGGCGCTCGCCGAGGTCGGCGCCCTGGTCGCCGCGCGCTTCCGCCATCCCGTGCCCGCGGCGAAGCACTGATCCCCGCGCTCAGGCGCGGGCGGGCGCCAGCAGCTTCTTGATCGGGACGCTCTCGTCCGCGAACAGCTCCGGGGGTGGACGATGACCGCGATTCAGTGCGGTCCGCAACGTCATGAAATCGGCCGGCGAGTTGAGGCACTCCGCGGCGACCAGCCGGCCGCCGGAGAAGTACAACGACACCTGACGGTCGGGCCGCTTCGGGTCGGTCCGGTGCACCACTTCGCTGTGCCCGCCGGACAATCCGACGATCTGGAGCTTCTGCGCCCCCTGGTCGGACCAGAACCACGGCGTGGGTCGGGTCGCCGGTTCGGCGCCGAGAAGGATCGCCGCCGCCGTATTCGCCTGCTCGGTGGCATTGTCGACGGATTCCAGCCGGTAGCGCCGCCCACTCGCGGACACGTGAATCGTGCAGTCCCCGATCGCGAGTGTCCACCCGTCGGAGGCAAGACAGTTGTCGTCGACGACGATCCCACCGTCGCACTCCAGTCCGAGCATCTCCCCGAGCTCGGTCCGTGGTTCGGCACCTATCCCGACGATCACCGTCGCCGCGGGAACGACCACGCCGTCATCGAGGCGCACGCCCCGGATGCGGTCCGGGCCGCCGTCGTCGGTATCCGTGCCGGACCGGACGATCTCGACGGGCCGCCGGCCCAGCAGGACGACGGTTCCCATCGACTCGTGCGCGTTGAGAAGCGCTGCCGCGGTGTGGGTCCCGACCGCACGGGCCAGCAGACGATCGGCCGTCTCGATGACCGTCACGTCGCTACCGGCGGCACGGAGACCCGCGGCGACCTCGAGACCGATGAAACCGCCGCCGATGACCACCGCCGGACCGGCTGTGGCCCGCTCTCGGAGCAGATCGGCGTCGTCGAGGTCGCGGAGGACGAGGACGTCGGGATGGTCGGCACCCGGCAGTGCGAGGCGACGGGCCCGAGCGCCGGTGGCGAGGACGAGTCGATCGAACCGCTCACTGCGGTCGCCGTTCTCGTCGGACAGCGCGAGCACCACACCGTCACCGGTGCGGCGCACTCCCGTCACGCGGGTGCGCCGGTACAGATCGATGCGCTGATCGTCGAAGTACGACTCCGCCCGCAACGACAGCGTCGAGGGATCGATCGCGCCCTTGAGCAACCCCTTCGAAAGCGGCGGCCGATGGTAGGGCACGTGCGGTTCGTCGGTGAACAACGCGATCCGGCCGGCGAAACCGTCCGTGCGCAGCCGGTCCGCGAGATGAACTGCAGCGTGCGACGCACCGACGACCGCGACGCTGTGTGGCGTCACCTCAGACCTGTTCATCGGGGATGGTGACGTGGAGGTCGGTGTCGGCCAGGGTGAGCTGGCACGACAGACGCGAGGTGTCCTCGCGATCCGACGAGGTGCAGTCGAGCATGTCGTCCTCGTCCTCGCTGATCTCGGGGAACAGGTGAGCTTCTTCGGGATCGAGGTAGACGTGGCACGTCGCGCAGGACAGGGTGCCGCCGCACTGGCCGACGATCCCGCTGACCCCGTTCTTGACCGCGGTCGCCATCACCGAGTCGCCCGCCGTGCCGTCGATCACCTTCACCGCCCCGTCGGGCTGTGTGTAGAACACCTTGGGCATGCGGACCTCCTACCAGCTGACCGGGAGGTCGACGATCGGCTGGGTCAGGTTGTCGTTGTTGATGACCGGGTCGCCGGCGAGCTGCAGGCCGGGAAGGCGGCGGAACAGCTCGGCGATGGCGACCTGCATCTCCATCCGGGCCAGCGGAGCACCCAGGCAGTGATGCATACCGTAACTCAGTGTCAGGTGGGGGTTGGACTGCCGGCGGATGTCGAACGTGTCGACGTGGTCGATCGCCGCCCCGTCGTGGTTGGCCGACGCCGGGTCGCCCATGATCGCCTCACCCTTGCGGACGAGCTGGCCGTCGAGTTCGACGTCCTCGGTGGCCACGAAGGGCACCAGCCCGCTGGGTCCGCCGACCTTGCCGTTCAGCTCGAAGCGCCCATGACGCAGGATCTCCTCGACCGCGGTGGGCGTCACCCCGTCGATGTCCTCGAGCAGCACTCGGAGCTGGTCGGTGTTGTGGAGGAGCGACAGGACCCCGGCGCAGATGAAGTTGGCCGTGTTGTCGAAGCCGCCGATGATGAGAACCAGTGCCACGGAGAGGATCTCACCGTCGGTGAGGGTGTCGTCCTTGTCCTGCGCGTTGGTGAGGTCGCTGAGCAGGTCCTCCCGCGGATTCTTCCGGCGCTCCTCGATGAGGGCGAACATGTACATGACCAGTTCGGTCATGTTGGCGGTTGCTTCCTCCTCGGGCATGTTCGCGACCGCGAGCGTCGCCGAGCTCCACTTCTGGAACTTGGGTCGATCCTCCGGCGGCACGCCGATGAGGTTGGCCAGCATCTGGATCGGCAGCGCCACCGCGTAGTCGTCGACCAGGTTGGTCGGCGCACCCTTGGCGAGCATGTCGTCGATCAGCTTGTTGGCGAACTCGACCGCCGAATCCCGCATCGCCTTGACCCGTTTCGGCGAGATCGACTTCTGCACGAGCTTGCGCAGCTTGGTGTGCTGCGGCGGGTCCTCGAATTGCAGTGTGGTCTTGAGGAAGTCGGGGAACTCGACGAAGTAGGGCACCACCCGCTCACCGGTACGGAAGGGCTCGCGGACGAATCGGGGGTCGCCGAGCATCTCGCGTGCCACGGCATTGCGGTGGATGATCCAGGCCTCGCCGCCGTAGGGCATGGTGATCTTGGTCATCGGCCGGTCTTCGGCGATCGCCTTGTAACGCAGGGCCGCCTCGGACGGGGACACCGGCGAGAACGGATAGACCGTGTAGGCCTCGTCCAGCTCGGCTGCGCCGGCGGTGGTTTCGGTACTCATGTCAGGACTCCAGGGCTGTGGGAACGTTCGGTGGCGGTCAGACCGGCATCTGCGCCGGGGCGACGACCTGCGGGATCGCCTCGGGCGTGATCGACATGATCTGGTCCCACTGTTCGGCGACGGTCTCGACGGTGAGGGCGGGGTCGTGGATGCCCGTGGTGTTGACCAGTGCGAGCCGGTTGACGATCCCGCCCGCGACGTTGAAGACCTCGCCGGTGACCTCACAGGACGGGTGGACGAGGAACGCCGCGACGGGAGCGACGTGCTCCGGCAGGAGCTGAGTCCGCATGTACTCCATGATCTCCGGCGACAAGGTGTCCGCGGCGGCCTCGGCCATACGGGTGCCTGCGCCCGGTGCGATCGCGTTGACCTTCACGCCGGCTTCGAGGCCCTCGAGCGCGAGATTTCGGGTCAGGCCGAACAGTGCGCCCTTCGAACCGCCGTAGTGGGCCATTCCCGGGTTGCCGAGCATCGCCTGCGAGATCGTGTTGACCACGCGGGGCGCCGGCGAGTCGAGCAGATGGGGCCACGCGGCACGGAGCAGACGCATCGGTCCGAGGAAGTGCACGTCGAGGTGGCGCTGGTACTCGGCGTCGGGCACCTCGCGGAAGGGTGCCGCCCGCACGATGCCCGCGTTGTTGATGACCGCGTCGATCCGTCCGAAGTTCGAGATCGCCGCGTCCACCAGCGCCTGCGCGCCCTCGTCGGTGGTGATGTCGGAGGCGACCGCCACCGCTTTCCCACCGGCGGCGGTGATCTCCGCGGCGACGTCGGCGGCCGGGTCACCCGCCTCGACGCCGGAGCCGTCGGTGGTCGAGCCCAGGTCGCCGACCACGACCGAGGCGCCGCGCGAGCCTAGGAGAAGGGCGTGTGCACGGCCGATGCCGCGGCCGGCGCCGGTCACGATCACGACGCGATCGGTGAAGTCGAGTTGTGCTGTCATGTTGTCGTCCTCGAATCGGTTCGAAACAGGTGGGTGGTCGGAGCTCAGGGGCGCGTCTGGCCGCCGTGGTTCTTGACGTCGGCGACCCAGATCGCGCCGAGCGCTTCACGTGCGGACTTCTCGAAGTCGAAGACCTCGTAGCCGACCGTCATGTAGAGGGTGCTGCGATCGGATCCACCGAGCAGGCAGGCCGAGGCGATCCCGCCTTCGAGCGGCATCGGCACCGCGTCCGTCAGGCCGTCCTCGGTGAAGCGTGCGACGTATCCGCCGCCGGGCATCGCCGCCCAGACGCCGCCCTCCTCGTCCAGGCCGATGCCGTCGGGCATGAACGGGCAGGTGGCGAAATCCCGTGCGTTCGACAGTGATCCGTCGGCGGCACGATCGATCACGGTGATCTTCTGCGCCATGACCTCGGCGACGTAGACCTTGGAGCCGTCCGCACTGATACCGATTCCGTTGCCGCAGTTCAGCTCCGGGATACCGGCCGGCACGTGCGCGGTACCGTCGGGCTCGACGACGATCAGCGGCGAGGTGATCGGGGTCTCGCCCTGGAAGATGTCGAAACCCAGCTGGGTGATGTAGGCACGACCGTCGGCGTCGACGACCATGTCGTTGACGGCCTTGATCGCGAACTCGCTGACATCGGCGTACACGGTGAGATCGTCGATCCCGTTGCCGCCGTGGACGAGCACCTTCTGCTCGTGCATCGAGTTCACGATCAACCGACCGTCGGGCAGCCAACCGAAACCGCCCAGGGTGATCGGGACATCGGTGTCGGCCGCGCGTCCGTTCGCGTCGATGACCACGGTCGCGTTGCCGTCTGCGTCCAGGGTCTTGAGCGTCCCGGTGTACATGTCCGAGAACCAGAGCGCCCCGTCGTGCCAGCGCGGACATTCCGGCCAGGAGAACCCTGACGCGATCTTGCGGGCCTCGAATGTGGGTGCGTCCGCGGCGGCTACGGCAGCTGCGACGGCATCGACTGGAGTGGTCATCGGTGAACCTTCCGGAACGTGAGGTGCTGAGTTACGTTGTGCGACAACGTGGTGGGCGGCCAGCCAGGCTCGTCGTGAGCTGGATCACAGGGCCGCGTACAGAGGTACGTTAAGTGTTCGACGGCGGGGCGGTCGGGACCTTCCCATTCAGTGGACCACCCCGCCCGAACGGTCAGTCGGGGACGGTCTCCGGGTACACCGCGGCGAACCACGCCCGCTGTTCGTCGTCGAAGGTCCCCAGCTCCATCGCACGACGCCCCCACGCCTTGATGAGGTCCAGGAAGGTCGTCACGTCGTAGACGTCCCGCTGCTGGGAGAACTTCCCGTCACCGGCGTAGTCGAGGACGCTGATGTGCGGGGCCGCGAACCGGCTTCCGTCACCGGGATCGCTCATCACGTTGTCGAGGCGTGCGACGATCGTCCCGTTGGTCTCGTCGATGACATGCCAGTGCTCGGGAAAACTCTCGGTGTGCGAGCCGGGGAACTGCGCCAGGCTGGGTTCGGCCCACGCCCAGATGCCTTCCCTGCCCTTCAGCTCCCCGGCCATCTGCTCGTGATAGACGACGTCCTCGGTGAACAATTCGAGGAAGTCCCGCCAGCTCCCCTCCCCCGACCCCGCGCGGTTGATCGTGGTGAACCACCGCTGATACGCCTCTTCGAGTTCCTGCCTGGACCATGTGTTGTTCGCCATGGGCGGCACGTTAGGCGCGGCCACCGCCGTGGGAGTGGGGCCGTTTCCGCTCAGCGGGAGGTCGGGACCTCGAACCGGACGCGGGCTGTCAGTGTTCGATCATGCCCCGTTCGACCATGCCCAGTTCGACCGTGCCCACCGTGTCCGATCAGATCGACACCGCCGCCCTGGTGTCGCGGTACCTCGCGACCATCTCGACCGGAACCGCAGCCGAGATCGCGGAGCTCTACGCACCCGACGCCCGGCTCGAGGATCCGGTCGGCTCCGAACCGCGGATCGGTCGTCCGGCGATCGAGGAGTTCTATCGCGGCCTGGACGGCACCGACAGCACCGCCGAGCTCCTCGTCGTACGCCCGGTCGGCGGCCAGGCAGCCTTCCACTTCCGGGTGACCACACGCCTGCCGGGGCGCACCATCGTGGTGGAGCCGATCGACGTGATGACCTTCGACGACTCCGGGCTCATCACCTCGATGCGCGCGTTCTGGACACCGGCCGACATGACCGTGCAGGTCAGCGCCTCGACCTGACGGTTTCCGGTGAATGAGGCGACTGACCCTGGCGGCACGTTTCTGTAACGTGTTCTAATTCAGGTAGAACACGTTACAGCTGCGCGCACGAAGGGGACCCAATGGCCGGCTCGTCCGATCCACAACAGACCAGCACCGAACCCGAGACCTACGACGTCATCGTCGTCGGTGCCGGTGGTGCCGGTCTGGCCGCCGCGATCACCGCGGCCCGCAAGGGCCTCAAGACCGTCCTGATCGAGAAGTCGCCCTACTGGGGCGGTTCTACCTCCCGGTCCGGCGGCGGCGTGTGGATCCCCAACAACTCGGTGCTGAAGCGCGACGGCGTGAGCGATACACCGGAGAAGGCCCGTGAGTACGTGCACGCGATCATCGGCGAGCACGCACCGGCCGACCGTATCGACGCCTACATCGATCGCGGGCCCGAGGCCCTCGACTTCCTGCTCGAGCACGCACCCCTCGACCTCGAGTGGGTGAAGAACTACTCGGACTACTACCCCGAGGCACCGGGTGGGCGTCTCGACGGCCGGTCGATCGAACCGCGGCCGTTCGATGCTCGCCGGCTCGGCGACGACCTCGAGACGCTGCACCCGCAGTACACCAAGGCCCCGATGAACATGGTCGTGCTGCAGTCCGACTACCGCTGGCTCAACACCGGCCTCCGCCACTGGCGCGGACCGCTGCGTATGGCGAAGGTCGGCAGCCGCTTCTTCTGGGCCCGCAGCCGCGGCAAGAAGCTGATCGCGATGGGGGCGGCGCTGGCCGCCGAGCTGCTCATCGGCGTGCGCGAGGCCGGGGTCCCGCTCCGCCTCAACACCGGCCTCGTCGACCTCATCACCTCCGACGACCGGGTCGTCGGCGTGATCGCGGAGTCGGACGGCAAGCAGTTCGAGATCCACGCGCGTCAGGGCGTGATCCTCGCCTGCGGTGGCTTCGAGCACAACGAGGAGATGCGCAAGAAGTACCAGCGCGAGCCCATCGGGTCCGACTGGACCACCGGCGCACCGAGCAACACCGGTGACGGCATCAACGCCGGGCTCAAGATCGGCGCCGCGGTCTCCCTCATGGACGACGCCTGGTGGGGTCCGACGATCCCGCTGCCGCGCGGTCCTTGGTTCGCACTGTCGGAGCGGTCGGTCCCCGGCACCTTCATCGTGAACATGCGCGGCAGGCGCTACATGAACGAGTCGCTGCCATATGTCGAAGCGGTGCACCAGATGTACGGCGGCGAGTTCGGCCACGGCGAGGGCCCGGGCGAGAACGTGCCGTCGTGGCTGATCTTCGACCAGCGGTGCCGCAACCGCTACCTCTTCGCCGGGATCACTGCGCGCCAGCCACTCCCGAAGAAGTGGTACGAGTCGGGCGTCGTCGTCAAGGCCGACAGCATCTCCGCCCTCGCGGAGAAGATCGGCGTCCCCGCCGAGTCCCTCGTCGAGACCACCGAACGCTTCAACGGCTTCGCCCGCGCCGGGGTCGACGAGGACTTCGGCCGTGGCGCAAGCGGTTACGACCACTACTACGGAGACATCACGAACAAGCCCAACCCGAGCCTCGGCGAGGTCAGCAAAGGCCCGTTCTACGCGGTCAAGATGGTCCCCGGCGACCTCGGCACCAAGGGCGGGATCAACGCCGACGCCGCGGGTCGCGCACTCCGCCCCGACGGCTCGGTCATCGAGGGCCTGTACGCCGCGGGCAACACCAGCGCCCCGGTGATGGGCCACACCTACGCCGGACCCGGCGCCACCATCGGCCCCGCGATCGTCTTCGGTTACCTCGCCGCCAGCGACATCGCCGCCAAGGCCTCGGCCACCACCCCGACGTCCCAGACAGGAGCCTGAACCATGCCGATCGATCCCGCCGTCGCCGTCGGAGCGGAACTGCCCGAGGTCTCGTTCGAGTGGTCGGCATCCGACGTCGCGCTCTACCACCTCGCGGTGGGGGCCGCGGCCGATCCGATGAACACCGAATCGCTGGCCTACGTTCATGATTCGGCTCCCAAGGTACTGCCGACCTTCGCGACCGTCGCCGCCGGTTTCCACACCACCGAGCCGCCGAAGGTCTCCTTCCCGGGCGTCGACATCGACCTCGCGAAGGTCGTCCACGGAAGTCAGAAGGTCACCGCGCACCGTCCGCTGCCGCCGAGCGGCAAGGCGACCACCCGCACCCGCATCGCCGAGGTCCAGGACAAGGGTTCGGCCGCCGTCATCATCCAGGAGTCGGTGACCACCGACGACGCCGGTCAGACGCTGTGGACCGCGCGGTCGTCGATCTTCGCCAAGGGCGAGGGCGGCTTCGGTGGTGAGCGCGGCACGTCGGAGAAGGTCGAGTACCCCGACCGCGAACCCGATCACCGGCTGCGCATCCCGACACTCCCCAACCAGGCGCTTCTCTACCGGCTGTGCGGCGACCGCAACCCACTGCACTCCGACCCCGAGTTCGCCTCGCGCGCAGGCTTTCCGCGGCCGATCCTGCACGGCCTGTGCACATACGGCACGGTCGCGCGCGCCATCACCGACGAACTGCTCGGCGGCGATGTCGCCGCCGTCGCGGAGTTCTCGGCCTCGTTCGCCGGCGTGGTCTTCCCCGGCGAGACCCTCGAGGTCGCGGTCTGGGACGACGGCACCCGTTTCCTGGCCACCGCGAGTGTCATCGAACGGGAGGGCGCGAAGGCCCTCGCCAATGTGGTGTGCGCGCGTAACTGAGTCGCCGGCCGGTCACCGGCGGCCAGTACGCTCTACACGCGGACCGGGAATCGGTCCGCGTGTACCACGTCGCATATCCACGAGGAGACCGCATGAGCGATTCGCTGACGCCCCTACTTGCCGACAACCGCAGCGCACTGGTGACCGACCTGGTCGGTGTCATCGATGCCGAGGTGGCCGACCAGTCGGGTCTGAGCGGCGCCGCTGTGAAGACCGCCTACTCGGCGGTCCAGAAGGTGAAGCCCGGCGTGGTGCGCAGCGCCACGGATCAGCTGGCCGAGGACTTCCTGACGGCTCTCGCGCCGTTCTGGGATACGAAGCCGGCCGGGGTCGCCTTCGGCGATCATCTCTCGGCCAACGGCGACGCCGCGGCGGAGGCCCTGCTGGCCGTCACCGACGCCCAGGCCGACTCGGCCAAGCCCGGACTGGCCAAGGCCTACAACTCGTTGCGCGGGAAGGCCAAGAACTATGTGGTCGCGGCACTGCCGCGCCTCGGCGCTGCCATCGAGAAGCACGCCGGGTAGTCACCCGGTCACGCGTCGTCGGCGGTCACACCGCCGACGACGCGATGACCACCAGCGTCACGATGACGCCGATGAGTGCCGCCAGCATCGACAGCACGCGCCAGACATGGAGACGCGCAGGCGAGACATCGGTAGTGTCCGAGGGAGCGATGGGGGTCGCGCCGGTAGTGGGTCCTGCAGCGGCGGACGCGACTGTGTTCGACGCAATGTGGGGTGAGGCCATGACCTGTCACCACTTTCGATTGTCCGGGGCCAACTTCGACCGTTACGGCCTCTGGTACTGCAGTGATAAATGTGTCATAAGTTACCCACGTTGCGGTGGTTCCCCTCACGCGTGTCGCGATAACGAAACCGCAACGCGGCGGACGGCAACCCTGCGATCCTACGAGTTCCACATCGAGATCGGGGGCGGAAGATGAGATTGCCGAACGGATTCCGGATGGATGCGCGCTCCGCGTGGCTCGTCCTCGTCGCCTGCCTGTCGGTGAGCATGGTCGTCGCCGCCATGGCGGCGCTCAACACAGCTCTGCCCGACATCGCCGTCGACACCGGCGCCGACGCCGGTCAGATGACATGGATCGTCGACGGTTACACCCTGGCCCTCGCCGCGCTCCTGTTGCCCGCCGGGGCGATCGGTGACCGCTTCGGACGACGCGAGATCCTCATCATCGGTCTGGTGCTGTTCAGCATTGCGTCACTGGCCGCGATCTGGGTCGACGGCCCGGAGCAGCTGATCATCACACGCTGCCTCGCCGGCGCCGCCGCCGCGCTCATCATGCCGACGACGTTGTCGCTCATCACCTCCGGGATGCCCGACGGCCAGCGCGCGGTCGGCATCAGCATCTGGTCGGCCATCGCCGGTGGCGGCGCGATCGCCGGCTTCCTCGTCACCGGCCTGCTGCTCGAATTCTTCTCCTGGCATTCGATCTTCATCACCTTCGCCGCGTCGTCGGCCGTCTCGGCGCTGCTGTGTTTCACCATCGGCACGTCGAAGGACACCGACCCCGGACGCTTCGACATCCCCGGCACCCTGTGTTCGGTGCTGGCGATCGCGGGTGTGGTCTTCGGTCTTCTGGAGGCGCCGCACCGCGGTTGGGACGATCTGCTCGTCCTGGGCTGTCTGGTCGGCGGCATCCTCCTCGCCGCGTTGTTCGTGGTCGTCGAACTGCGTTCGGCCTCTCCGTTGTTCGACGTGCGGCTGCTCCGCAACCGGGCATTCGGTTCGGGATCGCTGTCGGTGGCGGTGCAGTTCCTCGCCTCCTTCGGCATGTTCTACCTCGTCCTGCAGTTGCTGCAGCTGGTGTTCGGCTACTCCCCGCTGCAGTCCGCCGTGGCACTCATGCCGTTCGTCGCCGGCGTCGGGATCTTCTCACTGCTCTCCAACTGGCTGGCAGTGCGGCTGGACTCGCTCAAGTTCGTGATCGCCGGCGGCGCCCTGCTGTCGGGGATCGGCCTGACCCTCATGGGCCTGATCCGGGTGGGCGACTACTGGACGCTGGCCGCGATCCTCGCGGTCGTCGCGATCGGCATCGGCCTCGCCTCCGCCCCGGCGACCACCGCGATCATGTCCAACACCCCGCTCGACAACCAGGGCGTCGGTTCGGCGATCAACGACACCGCCCGCGAGATCGGTGCGGCCATCGGTATCGCGATCGCCGGTTCCATGGTCGCCGCCGGCTACAAAGCCCGGATCGGACCAACCGCGGATCTTGCCCGCGAGCAGCTCACCGCCGCCGGACAGCAGCAGATCGCGGCGGGTGACCCGTCCGGCGGCCAGGCCACCATCGCCCAGGCCGAACAGGCCGGAACCCTCATCGAGCGCTCCCTCGCGGAGGCGAGGGTCGTCGTCGACAATCTGTCCGCGCAGTCCTCCGACCTCGCCGAGAAGATCGAACAGGGCAGCCAGGCCGCCTTCGACGTACCGTTCGAGCACGCCACGCTGATCCTGGGCGGCATCATGCTCGCCAGTGCAGTGGTTCTGCTGTGGATCACTCCGCGTCGAGTCGTCGAGGGGCCGGTCATCACGAGCCGGTCCGGTGACTTCGAACCCGATCCCGACCTCGACGACACCTACGCCCGCGACTGACACATAACCTGTCTGCGCGTACCCTTTCTGCGGTGCTCACCGTGGACAGTGTCGCCGGCTGCCTCGTCAGCATCGCCGGCCTCGTCGTGGTGATCATCGCAACCCTTGCCGCGCAGCGCGTTCCGGCCGCCGCGGTGGCGGCTCCGGTCGCCGCGCTGCTCATCCTGCTCGGTCTGACCGACCTCGACGCCGCGGCCGACGAGGTCATGTCGATGGCCCCGACCATCGGCTTCCTCGCCGCGATGCTGGTTGTCGCCGACGTCTGCGCCCGCGAAGGCGTCTTCACCTGGGTCGGCACGGTGCTCGCCGGTTGGAGCCGATCGTCCCCGCGTCGGTTGCTGCGCATCGTCTTCGTCGCCGCGGCGGTGACCACCGCCATCCTCAGCCTCGACACCACGATCGTGTTGCTGACGCCGGTAGCCGTCGCCACGGCGCGGCACATCGGCGCACGGGTGACCCCGATCGCGTTCTCGAGCGCCCATCTGGCGAACACCGCGTCGACGCTGCTGCCGGTCTCCAACCTCACCAACCTGCTGGCCTTCTCCGCCACCGGCTTCGGATTCCTCGGTTTCACCGGGGTGATGCTGGCGCCGTGGATCGCGGCGATCCTCGTCGAGTACCTGATCTTCCGGTGGTATTTCGCCGGTGCCCTCAGCAGTCCCGATCCCGCGCCCCGCCCCCCGGACTCGCAGCTCTCCGCCGACCAGCCCCGGCCGGACGCGCCTCGTCCGACCCTTCTGCTGGTCGGCCTGGCCCTGTTGCTCGTCGCGTTCGTGGTCGCCGAACCGTTCGGGGTACCGCTCGCCGTGGTCGCCGGGGTGGGTGCGGCGTTGTTCACGCTGCCCGAACTGCTCCGTTCCCCGGTGGCCACGCTGCGCAGCACGATCACCGCGGTGAACGTTCCGTTCCTGGGGTTCGTGGCCACGCTCGGTGTCGTCATCCTGCCGGTCCGCGACGGGCCGCTCGGCGACTGGATCGGCGGGCTCATCCCGTCCTCGTCGACGCTGTTCGGCATCCTGGGAGTCGCGGTGCTCGCCGCGGTCCTGGCGAACCTCGTCAACAACCTCCCGGCGACGCTCTTGCTGATCCCGCTGGTGGCGCACGACCCAGGACTGGTCATGGCGATGCTGCTCGGCGTCAACATCGGCCCCAACCTGGCCTACTTCGGGTCGCTCGCCAACCTGCTCTGGCGGGAGATCATGCATCGCGACGTCTCCGCCCCGACCTCGCGGGAGTACCTGCGGCTCGGCGCGCTCACCGTTCCCGCGACACTGGGCGTCGCGGTGCTGGCGCTGTGGGCGAGCCTGCAGCTCACCTGAGCGCCCCCTCTGCCTCCGGTCAGACGGGAGTGCTCTCCTTGGCCGCTTCCGCCTTGGCCCAGCGGTAGTCGGCCTTGCCGGCCGGCGTGCGCTTGACCTCGTCGACGAACACGACGGTGCGCGGGACCTTGTAGCGGGCGAGGGTCTCGCGGCAGTGCTCCTGGATCTCCTCGAGCGACGGCTCCTCGGCACCCTCGGCGAGTGAGATCACCGCGGCGACCCGCTGGCCGTACTTCTCGTCGGGGACCGGGACGACCAGCGCGTCGGCGACCGCCGGATGCGCGTGCAGGGTGGCCTCGACCTCTTCGGCGTAGACCTTCTCGCCGCCGGTGTTGATGCACTGCGAGCCGCGGCCGAGGAAGACGATCGAACCGTCGGCCTCGACGGTGCCCATGTCACCCAGGATCGAGATGCGGGTGCCGTCCGGCAGCGTCGGGAAGGTCTTGGCGGTCTTCTCCTCGTCCTTGTAGTAGCCGAGGGGAACGTTGCCGATGCGCGCGATGTACCCGACGTCGCCCGAGCCCGGCTCGATCTTGTTGAGACTCTCGTCGACGACCATCATGCGGTCGGTCGGCGGCACCTTCAGGTTGCCGTTGTCGTCCATCATGATCTCGCCGTCGTTGCCCGACTCGGACGCGCCGAAGTTGTCGCGCAACACCAGATCCGGCTTCACCGCGAGCATGCGGTCACGCACATGCTGCGACCAGATCGCACCACCGGAGGTGATGGAGAACATCGACGACAGGTCGACGGAGTCCTTCCGCTTCTCCAGCTCCTCGACCAGCGGCATGCCCATGGCGTCGCCGACGATGAGGACGATGTTGACCTTCTCCTTCTCGACCTCGGTGACGATGGCCTCCGGGTCGAAGTCGCGCTGGATCACCAGGCGACCGCCGAGGGTGAAGAAGGTGAACAGCGAATACGACGCCGCGCCGTGCATGAGCGGGGCCGCCAGCAGGAACGCGATCGACGGGAAATCCTTGACCGCCGTGCCGATCTCCTCGAGATCCTTGCGGGGATCCCCGTAGGGGTTGCCACCCGACAGCGGCTTGCGGAAGAAGTCGTCGTGCTGCCACATGACGCCCTTGGGATAACCCGTGGTGCCACCGGTGTAGAGCAGGTACAGCTCTTCGCCGTTGCGCGGCTCGAAGTCGCGGTTGTCCGGCTTGGACTCGGCGTCGGCGAAGGACACGATCTCGACGGTGCGTCCGTCGGGCAGGTCTGCGACGGCCGCAGTGAGTTCCTCGACGACGTCTCCGATGACGAACACCGTTCGGACGGTGGGCGTCTCGGCGAGCAGCGCGGCGACGCTGCGCTGGTGCTCGGGGAGTTCGACGATGATCGCGCGCGAATCGGAGTTGTCGAAGATGTACTGCAGTTCGGCGTTGGTGTACCGGTAGTTGATGTTGACCGGTACCGCGCGGACCTTCAGGAGGCCGAGGAGGCTGGTGACGTGTTCGACGCTGTTCTTGAGGAACAGTGCGACGTTGTCGAAGGCGCCGATTCCCGAACCCGCGAGCAGGTGTGCCACCTGGTTGGACAGCCGGTCGAGTTCGGCGTAGCTGATCTGGCGGCCCTGGTAGCTGAGCGCGATCCGCTCGGGCACCGCATCGGCGACCGTCTCGAAGACATCGGCGAGGTTGAACTTCATTCTGCGCGCTCCTCGTTCTCAAGAGAGTTGTTGCACTGGACTGGCTGGTCTGGACTGATGTGGGTGATGGCTGTGGTTCCGGTCATGCGGTGAGCACCAACCCGCTTGTGGGGACGCCGGTTCCGGCGGTGACGACGACCTTCGCGGCGTCGTCGACCTGGTTGACGGAGGTACCCCGGATCTGACGGACGGCTTCGGCGATGCCGTTCATGCCGTGGATGTAGGCCTCGCCGAGCTGGCCGCCGTGGGTGTTGAGCGGCAGGCGGCCGCCCACCTCCAGCGCACCGGGCTCACGGACGAAGTCCTTGGCCTCCCCGCGTCCGCAGAAACCCAGCTCCTCGAGCTGGAGGAGCGTGTACGGGGTGAAGTGGTCGTACAGGACGGCCATGTCCATGTCCGCGGGACCGAGGCCGGACTGCGACCACAGCTGCCGTCCGACGAGACCCATCTCGGGCAGCGATGCCAATTCGTCGCGGTAGTAGCTGGTCATGATGAACTGGTCGGCCGCCGACCCTGCTGCGGCCGCGGCGATCACGGCCGGCGTGTGCGGCAGATCCTTGGCGCGCTCGGCCGACACGATCACCAGCGCGACACCGCCGTCGGACTCCTGGCAGCAATCGAGCAGATGCAACGGCTCGGCGATGTACCGGGAGTTCTGGTGGTCTTCCAGCGTGATCGGCTTCTCGTAGAAGAAGGCATCGGGATTGACTGCGGCGTGCTTGCGGTCGACGACCGCGATACGGCCGAAATCCTCACTGGTGGCGCCGTAGTCGTGCATGTACCGCTGGGCGATCATCGCGACGAACGCCGCCGGCGTCGACAACCCGTGCGGATAGCTAAAGGCGTTCTCGGTACCCGAGGAGTTCTCCTGGTTGGCGACCGCCGAATTCACCTGTCCGAACCGCAGTCCCGACCGTTCGTTGAACGCACGGTAGGCGACGACGACGTCGGCGACCCCGGTCGCCACCGCCATCGCGGCCTGCTGCACGGTCGCGCAGGCTGCGCCGCCGCCGTAGTGGATCCGCGAGAAGTAGGTGAGCTCGGGGATTCCGACGGCCCGGGCGACCGAGATCTCGCTGTTGGTGTCCATGGTGAACGTGACGAGTCCATCGACGTCGGCCGGGGTCAGACCCGCATCGGCGATCGCCGCCGACACCGCCTCCGCCGCGAGCCGCAGCTCGCTGCGCCCGGAGTCCTTGGAGAACTCGGTGGCCCCGATGCCGGCGATCGCCGCCTGTCCGGACAGCCCGCCCATCAGTGGCCCTCCCCCTGTGTCGTATCCGAGGCACCCTCGCCGATGGTGAGGGTGACGGTCGAGATGACGTGCTTACCCAGCGAATTGGTTCCGGTGACGGCGACCGTCAGCAGGCCGTCGTCGGCGATCTCGGTGACCTCACCGGTGAAGGTGACCGAATCGTAGGCGTACCACGGCACGCCCAGTTTCAGTGCGATCGAACGGATTCGGGCGGTGGGACCCGCCCAGTCGGTGACGAACCGTTCCACCAGACCGGTGTCGGTCAGGATGTTGACGAAGATGTCCTTGGACCCCTTGGCCTGCGCGAGGTCGCGGTCGTGGTGCACATCCTGGAAGTCGCGGGTGGCGAGTGCCGTCGCGACGACGAAGGTCGGGGTCGCATCGACGACCAAGGGCGGCAGGGCGGTTCCGACGCTCACCGCCGGAGTGGCGACACTGGTCATGCTTCTCCCCCTTCGCTCGCCGGCTCCCAGGCGTACAGCGTCCACGCCGGCGTCCCCGCGTCGTCGCGGGCCGGGAAGTCCAGGAAGGTCACCCGCACCCGCATGCCGATCTCGACGTCCTCCGGTTCGGCGCCCCGCAGTTCTCCCAGCATCCGCACACCTTCGTCGAGCTCGACGAGGGCGACGACGAACGGCAGCTGCCGGCCGGGGACCTTGGGGGCACGATGGACCACATAGCTGTAGACGGTTCCGGTTCCCGATGCGACGACGTAGTCGGTCTCCGGCACCGATCCGTCGGCCACGCGGGGCTTCCAGGTCGCCGGGACCGGCGGGTGTCGCAGCGCGCCCTCGCCGTCGCGCTGGATGCGCAGCTCGTGTGCCGCCACGCCCTCCCAGAAGAAAGCGGTGTCGCGTGAGACGCTCGGCTTGAGCAGCCGCGCCGGGTCGAGATCGCCGGGTACCGACGAAACCGTCTCGGGTGCAGCGTCCTTCGCGGCCGGCCGGAACTTGAGGATGCGGAACCGCATCTCCGCAACGACCTCGTCTGCACCGTTCTCGTCAGGCACCGACCACACGTTGCGAGTCGTGAAGAACCAGCCCTCGCCGAGCGCGGTGTTCTTGGGGCCGACGACCTCGAGGAGTTCGGCTGACAGGGACACCTCTTCCCCCGGCCGCGTGTAGCGGTGGTAGACAGTGTCGCAGTTGGTGGCGACAACCGAGGTGAACCCTGCCTCGTCGAACAGTTGCGACGCACGACCGAGCGGATCGTCGGCCGTGCGTACACCGTTGAGCCCGCGCATCGTCCACACCTGGGCCATCGCCGGCGGTGCCACCACACCCGGATGCCCCGCAGCACGCGCCGCGGCGTCGTCGACGTAGATGGGGTTCTCGTCGCCCATCGCCTCGACCCAATTGTTGATCATCGGCTGATTGATCGGGTCGCGCCCACGAACCGGTGCGCTCGCACCGTCGTCCATGATCGCCTGCGCCGCAGCGCGGATCGCCTCGTCTCCGGTCAGCTCGGTACCGGTCAGCTCGGGGGCGCTCAACGCTTCGACCTCGGGAGTCCGAGACCGGCGGTGGCGATCATGTCGCGCATGACCTCGTTGACCCCGCCGCCGAAGGTGATGACGACGTGACGCTTCTGCTGGACGTCGAGCCAGTCCACCAGAGCGGCGGTCTCGGGGTCGGTGAAATCGCCGTAGCGGCCGATGATCTCGTTGGCCATCCGGCACACCGACTGGATGCGTTCGGTGGAGAACACCTTCGTCGCGGCGGCGTCGGCCATGGAGATCGCCTCACCGGTGGAGGCGACCTGCCAGTTGAGCAGTTCGTTGATCCGGCCGTAGGCGTCGATGGTGGCCAGGGCACGCCGCACGTCGGGATGCTTCGCGATCACGGTGCCGTCGGGACCCGGACGCTGAGTCCAGGCGCGGAGTCGAGCCGCCAGACCGTCGATGCGTCCGGCCGGTCCGAGCATGACGCGTTCGTGGTTGAGCTGGGTGGTGATCAGCTTCCAACCGTCACCCTCCTCGCCCACGCGCATCGACACCGGGACCTTCACGTCCTGGTAGTAGGTGGCATTCACGTGGTGGGCGCCGTCGGCGGTGATGATCGGCGTCCAGCTGAACCCGGGATCCGTGGTGTCCACGATGAGGATCGAGATGCCCTTGTGCTTGGGCGCGTCCTTGTCGGTGCGCACGGCCAGCCAGATGTAGTCGGCGTCGTGGCCACCGGTGGTGAAGATCTTCTGGCCGTTGACCACATAGTGGTCGCCGTCGAGCACGGCGGTGGTGCTCAGCGACGCCAGGTCGGTACCTGCCTCGGGTTCGGTGTAGCCGATGGCGAAGTGCACGTCGCCGGCCAGGATCGCGGGCAGGAACTTGCGCTTCTGCTCCTCGGTGCCGTGGACCTGCAGGGTCGGGCCGACGGTCTGCAGGGTGACCGACGGCAGCGGGACGTCGGCGCGGACGGCCTCATTGGTGAAGATCTGCTGTTCGATCTCCCCGAAGCCCTTGCCGCCGAACTCCTTCGGCCAACCCACACCGAGCCAGCCGTCGTCGCCCATCCGCTTGATGACCTTGCGGTACGTGGGTCCGTGCCGCTCGGTCAGCATGACCTTCGCTTCGTCCGGGGTCACCAGGTCGGCGAAATACTCCCGGAGTTCCTCGCGCAGCGCGCGCTGCTCGGGCGTCAGATCGATGAACATGCTCACCCCTGTGCTCGGTCGGCCGGGGCAGCGCCCTCGGTGATGTCGGCGAGTTCGTCGAGCCGCACCGCGGCCCCACCCACCAGGCGGGCGAGGTCCTTGGCGACGGAGAAGTACCGGTGCAGCGGATAGGTGATGTCCACGCCGATACCGCCGTGCAGATGGGTCATCGTCCGCAGGGTCGGCGGGATCTCCTCGGCGAGCCAGTAGGCGGCGACGCCGAGATCGGTTGCGGCGTCCAGGCCTTCGGAGAGACGCCAGGCAGCGGCGGTGGTCGACAGCTCCATCGACCGACCGACGACGTAGATGTCGGCGAGCTGCTGACCGACGGCCTGGAACAGCGCGATCGGCTTGCCGAACTGTTCGCGCGTCGAGACGTGGTCGGCGGTGAGCCGGGTGGCCCCGGCGACCAGACCGTCGGCGTAGGCGCACAGCGCGAGCCGATAGCGATCGCGCAGGACCGCCAACTCACGACTGATGACATCGGCATCGTCGACGGCGACGTCGTCGAAGCTGATCGTGTACTCGCCCCACCCGCTAGATGACGGGGTACGGGTGAGAGTGACACCGTCGGCCGTCGGGGGCACGGCCACGACGCCGGCGTCGGACGTGACGAGGAGGACCGAGGCACCCTCGGCGTGCAGGACCCCGACCTTGGTGCCGTTGAGTCGCCCGCCCCGGACGCTCGTCTGGGGCGTCGGTGTCAGCGGGTCGCCGTGTTCGCCGATCGCGATGGCGGCCCAGCGTCCGGCGGTCAGGGACTCGGCCCAGCGCGACCACACGTCCCCACCGTCGCCGGCAGCCCGGGCGAGGACGAGCGCGGCGGTCAGGGTGCCGAGCGCCGGGGTCACCGCGGCGGCGCGCCCCATCCGGCGGAACAGCGGCAGGAGTCCCGCCTCGTCGACGTCGTCACCGTCGTGGTCGGCCGGTAACGGCAACGCGAGCAACCCGGCGTCGACGAGCGCCTGCCAGGTCTCGGCATCGAAGCCGCCGACCCGCTCACCTGCTCCCGACTCGCCGGAATCCCGCCTGCCGAAGGTCGACTCCCAGTCGGGTTGTCGTCGTGCGAACACGTCCTCCGCGACGTCGCGAACCGCGATCGCCGTGCCGTCCAGGGCAAAGTCCACCCTGCGTCTCCTCACCGTGCGCGAACTACAGAACTAGAACTTGTTCTAGTTGTATCAGAGTCGGCGCATCCGGGGGTAGAGATCCGGCTTTATCTGCGGTTTCGCGCAGCCTGGACCGGTCAGCCGCGCGGCAAACCGAGAATGCGTTCCGCCGCCGCGGTCTTGAGGATCTGGGTCGTTCCACCGGCGATCGACAGACAGCGGTTCTGCAGCACCGCGTCGGACGCATCGGTGGCCGCCAGGCCCTGCACGCCGAGGAGCCGCAGGGCGAGATCGGGCACCGACTGGCGGTGCTGCACACCGATCAGTTTGCGGACGCTGGACAGCGCACCCGGGTCGAGTCCGGCGAGCTGCTGAGTGGCGGCACGGGCGTCGAGGACCCGACCGACATGTGCGTCGGCGAACTGGCTGCCGAGTGCCACCCGTTCGGCGTCGGAGAGGTCGCGCGTCATGCCCTGCACCTGACGCAGCAGCGACTCCATCTCCTTGCCGAGCCCGGACCCGCCCATCGCGACGCGTTCGTTCGCGAGGGTCGTGCGGGCCAACCGCCAGCCGTTGTTCACCTCGCCGACCACGCAGTCGTCGGGCACGACGACGTCGTCGAGGAAGACCTCGTTGAAGTTGGCGCGACCGGTCAGCTCGCGGAGCGGCCGGATATCGATGCCCGGCGAGGACATGTCGACGAGGAAGTAGGTGATCCCCTTGTTCTTGGGGGCCTCGGCGTCGGTGCGCGCCAGACAGATGGCCCACTGCGCGTTGTGCGCCTGCGAGGTCCAGATCTTCTGACCGGACAGCTTCCAGCCGCCGTCGACGCGCTCCGCCTTGGTTCGCAGCGCGGCGAGGTCGGAACCGGCCTCCGGTTCGCTGAACAGCTGGCACCAGACGATCTCGCCGGCGAGGGTCGGGGCGACGAAGCGTTCGCGCTGCGCGTCGGTGCCGTGGGACAGGATCGTCGGAATCGCCCAGGCGCCGATGACGAGGTCGGGCCGGACGACGCCGGCCGCGTCGAGTTCGGTGTCGATGAGCAACTGCAGGGCCGCATCGGCACCGAGTCCGTACGGCGCCGGCCAGTGCGGGGTGAGGTAACCGGTCTCGGCGAGGACGCGCCGCTGGTCGTCGGCGTCGGCCGCCGCGATGCGTGCGACCGTCTCGCGGACCTCGTTCCGCTTGTCCTCGACCTGCGACAGGTCGAGGGCGAAGCGCCGGCGTGCACCGGCGAGCCCGCGGTCGGCGAGCGCGGTGGCGGCATCGTGCGCGTGGTCCAGAGCCGCCTGCGCGGCGAGTGCGGACCGCAGGTAGAGATGCGCGTCGTGTTCGAAGGTGAACCCGATCCCGCCGAGCACCTGGATGCAGTCCTTGGCCGTGGCAGCGGGCGCCTGGGCCACCACGACGTCGGCGGCGAGCCGGCTGATCTCGAGTTGTTCTCGCGCAGAGGCGAGTTCGTCGGAGGAGGCGTTGAGCACCTCGTCGACCGCACCGGCCACGTCCCATGCGACGGCCGTGACCTCTTCGCTGCGGCAGAGCATCTCGGCACAGATGTGCTTGATCGCCTGGAACGATCCGATCGGCGCACCGAACTGTGTGCGGACCTTGGCGTAGTCGACCGCGGTGCCGAGGGTCCAGCGGGTGGCGCCGCTCTGATACGCAGCAAGGGTCGCCGACAGCAGTCCCTCGACGAGGGGCGCATCGGGCAGTTCGACGAGATCGTCGGCGGTGACACCGGTCAGCCGCACGCGGGCCACCGAGGTGGTGCCGTCGAGCGGGGCCTCCGGCGCGATGTCGGCGCTGCCGACGTTCGGCGGGAGGATCCACCAGCGACCGTCGCGACCGGGGACGTCGAGCGCCGCGAGGACCGCGACACCCTCGGAGTAGCCGCCGACGAGCCCGAGG
This sequence comes from Gordonia rubripertincta, assembly GCF_038024875.1. NCBI lineage: Bacteria > Bacillati > Actinomycetota > Actinomycetes > Mycobacteriales > Gordoniaceae > Gordonia > Gordonia rubripertincta. The sequence goes on along the minus strand of NZ_CP136136.1, from coordinate 2,072,083 downwards.
TCGAGGGCGTCGGACAGCGGTGCGGCCGCCCCGCCGGCGTGGCTCGCGACCGGCGTCACGACGGGTACCGCACCTTCGAGAACCTGGTCGAGGAGCGCCTGCGCCCGGGCATCGGCGCTGGTGGCGAGCGCTAGAGCAGCGGTCACCGTCGGGACGACGGGCCCCGGGACCAATTCGATGCCACACTGCTCGACCATCGCCGCGACGTCGACGAATCCCGCCCCGAGGCCACCGGACACCTCCGGCACCGCGGCCGCGAACACACCGAACTCCGCGAGCTGACCGAACAGCTGTGTCCACTGGTCGCGCGGCTTGTCGAGGTCGGAACGGACGAGTTCGGTCACCTTCGCGGCGCGCGCCCAGGACTCGATACTGTGGCATACGGCTTGTTGTTCGGGGGACGTGGCGATAGTCACGAGTGATCCTCTGTATGTCGAGTTGTGAGGAATAATTAGAACCTGTTCTAATATGCCATGGGTGGAGGTGATCGGGTAGCCACCCGTGAATCCCCCGCCTCCCCGGTCGCCGATCACGTGAGGATGTCCGTACACACATGGCCCGCTCTGCACCAGGCAACGCCGCGGTCGACGCCCCAGCGGGGGCCGCAACCCCTGCCGCGTCGCCCGAAGCCGGTTCCACCGCGCAGCGCGAACGCCGCCGCCGCATCCTCGACGCGACGCTCGCACTTGCCTCCAAGGGCGGTTACGACGCCGTCCAGATGCGCACCGTCGCCGACAAGGCCGACGTCGCGGTCGGCACGCTCTACCGCTACTTCCCGTCCAAGGTCCACCTGCTGGTCACCGCACTGGCGCGCGAGTTCGAACGCGTCGAATCGAAGGTCGATCGCTCACAGCTGCGGGGCGACACCGCAATCGACCGTCTGCGCCACGTCCTGGACATGATCACCTTCGCGATGCAGCGCGACCCACTGCTCACCGAGGCGATGACCCGCGCCTTCATGTTCGCCGACGCGTCGGCGACCGCCGAGGTCGATCAGGTCGCCGGCATCATCGACCGGCTCCTCGCCGGCGCCATCGTCGGCGTGGGCGAGCCCACGGAAGAGGATCTCGCGATCGCCCGCGTGCTCTCGGATGTGTGGATGTCGAACCTCGTGCAGTGGCTGACCCGCCGCGCGTCGGCCACCGACGTCACCAATCGCCTCGAGCTCACGGTCCGGCTGCTGCTCAAGGACCGCGCCAACTGAGCTGATTCAGTCGTTCCGGTCGGCCGGCAGAGGGGTGCCGGCCGACCGAGCGTGTACGTACGCCTCGACGACGGTCCGCATCACCGGTTTGCCGGCGTCGTTCACCACCTCCGACGTCGACGTGACGAGCGCACGGTTGCGGTCGTCGAACTCGACGGCATCGATGGTCATCGAACCGGTCAATGTGTCGCCGGGACGCACCGGCCGGAGGAACACCACATCGGCAAGCCGCTTGCCCGCGATGACCTTCCAGCGGTACAGCACCCCGGTCACCGCGAGCTTCTGGTAGATCGACATCGTGTGCAGCCCGCTGGCGATGAGCCCGCCATAGACGCCGGCCTCGGCCGCGGCCTTGTCGGTGTGGAAGTCCTGCGGGTCCCAGGTGCGGGCGAAGTCGAGCAGTTCGTCCTCGGTCACATGGTGAGTGCCGAAACGGAACACCTGTCCGGCCTCGAGGTCGTCAGCCCACAGTCGGTCGTCTTCGCTCACTTCAGATCTTTGGCGATCATCGGCCAGGTCGTCTTGAGATCGCGCTCCCAGTAACCCCACGAGTGGGTGCCGTCCGGCCGGAACAGGACCTTGTGCGGAACCTTCAACGCGCGCATGCGTTCTGCCATCTGCTTGGTGCACTCGTTGACCGCGGCTTCGATGACACCACCGAGGACCACCTGGTTGGCCAGCGTCAACGGGTCACCGGCGATCAGCGGGGCCTCGAGGCGGTCGTACCAGCCGGGGAGGCCGGTGCCGCTGGTCATGTAGACCTTGGTGCCCCGCAGCTTCGCGGCGTTGACGTACGGGTCGTTCTTGCGCCAGCCCGACGAATTGACCGGGCCCCACATGTTGTCGACGTTGCCCATGCCGCGGTCGGCCACGACCATCCGGATGTAGGTCTGCCCCAACGGATCGCTGGTCCGGGCGCAGCCACTGTAGGCGGCCACCGACTTGTAGAGCTTCGGTGCGGAGATGGCGAGGTTCAGCACCGAGGTGCCGGCCATCGAGATTCCCGCGATCGCGTTCTTGCGGGTGGTGTTGAACTCCTTGTCCACCAGCGGCGGGAGTTCCTTGGTGAGGAACGTGGTCCACTTGTTGCGGCCGAGCACCGGGTCGTCGCGCTGCCAGTCGGTGTAGTACGAGAACGCGCCACCGATGGGCGTCACGACGTTGACCTGCTTGTCGCGGAAGAACTTCGAGTACTGCGTCTTAGCCGCCCAGGTGGCCGAGTCCTCGCCGCCACCGGCACCGTTGAGGAGGTACAGGGTCGGGCGCGGCTTGGTGAGGTCCTTGGGGCGCAGGACATTGACCGGGACCAGCCGGCGCATGGCGGCCGAGTAGACGATCAGCGTCGTCTGCTGGGCCGAATCGTGGATGACGGTGTCGATCCGGGCGCGATTCGGGTCCGGGGCCGGTGCAGCGAGGGCCGTCGGCACCCATCCGGTCGCCGCGACCGCGACAGCACACGCGACAACACTCAGTCGCCTCTTCCAGGAGAAACGCACCAATAGCCCCTTTGGTTAACATTGTTCTCAGACGTAACAAAGGTAACCGAGATCCCAAGGGCGTCCCAAGCCGAGACGACCGTCGTTAGGCGTTTGTGACCGTGGCGGTCAGCGCGGTACCGGGCCTACTCCCGGAATCTCGTCGACCAGCCCCCAGTCCAGTGCCTGCTCGGCATCGATCTCGGCACCGGTGATGAACAGATGGAGAGCACGCCAGCGACCGATCCTCCGCGGCACGCTCACGGTGCCGCCGGCTCCCGGGATGAGGCCCATCGACACCTCGGGGAGGCGAATCAGGGTGTCCGGCGCGGCGACGACGCGGCCGGCGAACGCGGGGATCTCGATACCCGCACCCACGCAGTGACCGTGTAGACGGACCTCGACGCGGTCGGCGAGTACGGACACGAGTCGTCCGGCTCCCCCGCGGGTGCGGATCAGGTGGGCGGTCGACGAGTCGGGCATGTGCCCGAACTCGTCGAGATCGCCACCGGCGCAGAAGGAGCCGCCCGCGCCGTCGATGACGACGTGGTCGATCGAGTCGTCGAGTACCGCGAGGCGCAGCGCGTCGACGAGTGCGTCGCGCAGCGCGGTGCCGTAGGCATTGCGACGTTCGGGACGGTTGAGGGTGATCCGCAGGGTGTCGCCCTCGCGGTCGAGCAGCACCGGGTCGACCGCGGGTGGTGGCAGCGGGCGGCCCTTGGCACGGCGCACCTCCAGCCACCGTCCGAACTCATCACCGCCCTGAAGGGTCGAGTAGGCCAGCGATTCGATGTCGATGGCCGGTACGGGGTCGAGCGGTTCGGCGGCTCGGACCACCTGCGCGGCGACGAGAGATGCCTGTGGGCAGCGCGAGACGGCGTCGATGAAGGCCGTGATCGACGCGTCGACGTCGTCGGCGGCCACCACACTTCGGTGGTCGGTCCCGGCCGGGGCGTAGGTGAGGTCGAGGGCTTCCAGCAGAGGTCCGAGCGCGAGGCCGACCGGCCCCGTCGACGTTCCCACCAAGATGACGTCCGATGCCGCGGCGCGAGCGGCGGCTCGGTCGAGGTCGTCCTCGGTCACGCCGCCCGCGTCGTCGAGGTCCACCAGCACGACCGGCGACGCGACGACGGCGCCGTCCCCGAGCAGGTCCCCGCCGCCGATCCCCGGGAAAGCGGCAAGGTCGGCGATCGAGACACGGCGGATCTGCATGGCGGTGAACCTCCTGGGTTGTACGTGCGGACGGTAGCATCTCGCCCGTGTCCAGCCATGCGTCCCAGGAACCGGTGCGCGACTGGGCCGCCAGCGGCATCCCGCATCTCACCGGCAGATTCGACGGGCCGCCGCGCATCCCGCCCGGACATGCCGCCACCCGCGCCCGAGAACTGGGCGACTGGATTCGGATGGCGAGCAACGGCTCGGTCGACATCGACGGTGCCGCGTTGCTGGCCGAGCGCGCCGCACTGACCGGACACACCCGCCAGGGCGACATCACCCCCGGCGGCGCCGGACGCCTGCTCCCCGCATCGGACGGCTGGGTCGCGGTGAGTTGCGCACGCCCCGACGACCCTCTCCTGCTGGGTGCGCTGATCGAACGCGAGGTGACCGAGGACGACGTCTGGTCGCTCCTCGCAGGCTGGCTGAGCGAGCACACCCGCGCCGAGTTCGACGACCGCGCCGCTCTGCTGGGCATCGCGGGTGGGGGTGTCGCACACGGCGCCGAGATCACCGACGCAGCACGGGACGCGTTGTACCCGAGCGGTGTTCCCCGTTCGGTCGACGGCCTGCTCGTCATCGACTTCAGTGCGCTCTGGGCCGGCCCGCTGTGCGCCCACCTGCTGGGCCTCGCGGGGGCGCGCGTGGTGAAAGTCGAGACGCCGCAACGCCCGGACGGCGCGCGGCGAGGCAACCAGGACTTCTATCGGCTGCTCCACGAAGGGCACGAGTCGGTGGTCCTCGACCCCACGAGGCCCACCGATCGAGCCACGCTGCTACGGCTCGTCGCGGACGCCGACATCGTGATCGAAGCGTCCCGTCCCCGGGCGTTGCGCGGGTTCGGTTTGTACGCCGAAGATTTCGTCGCCGACGGAACCACCTGGTTGTCCATCACCGCCGCCGGACGCGACTCCGACCGGATCGGCTTCGGCGACGACATCGCCGCGTCGGCGGGGCTGGTCACCTCCGACGACGCAGGTCCGATGTTCGTGGGCGACGCGATCGCCGATCCACTGGCCGGCCTCACCGCGGCCGCCCTCGCGATGTGCGCGCCGGGCCCAGGAAAGCTGTGGGACATCTCGATGCATGCAACAGTTGCCGCGACGCTCGGCGGACCACCTCCGCCGCCAGCGCGTCGCGACGGCGACCGGTGGGTCGTCGACACCGCCACCGGCACGGTGCCACTCGATCCGCCCCGGGCGCGAAACCGCGGCAGGGAAATCCGATGAGCGGCATTCTCTTCCGCAGGGCGTCCCTTCCCGAGGGCATCCGGGACGTGGCCGTCGACGGCGGCATGATCATGGCGGTCGACGTGAATCGCGACAGCACCGGATTCGACGTCATCGACAGCGAGGGCGGTGCACTCATCCCCGGGCTCCACGACCACCACATCCACCTCCACGCGCTCGCGGCGGCCTCGGCGTCGGTGCAGTGTGGTCCGCCTTCGGTGACGACCTCCGACGATCTCGCCGCCGCTCTGGACCGCGCTGCCGGCACCTCCGGGTGGGTCCGCGGCGTGGGTTATGTGGAAACGGTTGCCGGGCTTCTGGATTGCGCTGCCCTCGACCGGCTGCACACCCGCAGGCCGGTCCGCATTCAGCACCGCAGCGGTGCGGTGTGGTTCCTCAACACGATGGCCGCCGAGGCCGTCGGGTTGTGGACCGCCGATCATCCGGGAGTGGAGCGGAATGGGTGCGGCGCACCGACCGGACGCGTATGGCGGGCCGACGACTGGCTCCGTGAGCGGATGGGGCCCTCCCGGCCACCGGACCTGTCAACCGTCGGTTCCGAACTGGCCCGCTTCGGCATCACCGGGGTCACCGATGCGACACCGGGCCTGTCGAACGAGTCTCTCGATGCACTCGTCTCGTCGCACGTGAACGGTTCCGTGCCGCAACGGCTTCACCTACTGGGCGTCCCACTCGACGCGACACCTGAGCTTCCGCCGACAGTCACCGTCGGCCCCCTCAAGGTCGTGCTCGCCGACTCCGACCTCCCCGACTTCCCCACCCTGTGCAAGCAGATCCGGGACGCACACTCGTGGGGGCGCGGCGTCGCCGCGCACTGCGTCACCCGCGAAGCACTACTCCTCCTGCTCGCCGCCTTCGACGAGGCCGGGCGGCATCCGGACGACCGGATCGAGCACGGCGCGATCATCGCTAACGACACCGTTGCGGACCTGAGCCGCCGGCAGATCCCCGTCGTCACCCAGCCCGGCTTCATCACCGCGCGGGGCGACGATTATCTCGATCGTCTCGATACCCACGACGTCACCGACCTCTACCGGTGCGCAAGCCTCATCGAAGGACACGCGCCGGTCGCCATGTCGAGCGACGCGCCGTACGGCCCTGTCGATCCCTGGACGGTGATCGCCGCTGCCGCAACACGTCTCGCGCCGGACGGCCGCACAGTCGGCGCCGACGAAAGAGTCAGCCGCAGATCGGCGTTGACTCGCTATCTCGCCCCGCTGAGCACTCCGGGCGCATCGGCACGACAGATCCGCGCCGGCGAACCGGCCGACCTCGTCCTGCTCGATGCCCCGATCGAGGCCGCACTGCAAACCGGCGCGGATGCCGTGCGCTACACGATGATCCGCGGCCGCGCCGCCTACCGCCGCGAGGGATAGACGGAATCGTCAGCCGACGCCCGGCACCGGAACTTGCGCACCCGTCACCGCGGCGGAGGCGTCGGACACCAGGAAGGCGACGGTCTCGGCGATCGTCTCCGGGGACACCCAGCCCCTGCGAGACGAATCCGGTTGGCTCTCACGGTTCCCCGGGGTGTCGATGACCGACGGCAGGATCGCGTTGGCCCGGATGGCGTCGTCCTGGTACTCGGCGGCGAGCGCGCTGATGAACGCCCACACTGCAGCCTTGGACGTGATGTACCCGGCGGCACCGGAGAACGGTGCGAACGCGGCCTTCGCGGACACTCCGACGACCGATCCGCCACCGGCCTCGATCAGCTTCGGGATCGCCGCCGCGGACAGCAGGTACAGCGGTCGCAGGTTGAGGCGGAGGAGTCGCTCGAACTCGTCGACCGGGGTCGCATCCACCCGCTCGCCCATCGCGAACCCGCCGACCAGGTTGACCACGGCCTTCACCGGGGCCGACGGATCACTCGCCGCAGCAGCGACGACCTCGATCACCGACGACTCGTCGAACAGATCGGCCTGGAGAGTGACCAGTCGATCGGAGTCGGGAAGGCGCGACAGCTCGGCCTCGACGACCCACGGCACCACCACACGCCAACCGTCGTCGAGCAGTTTCCTCGTGACCGCGGAACCCAATCCGCCCGTACCGCCCGACACGATCACCGTTTGCGCCATCACCCGATCCGTCCGTCTGATTGTGTGTATTCATCTCACCTTATGCGTGAAAGGCTATGCCGATGAGCACGAACGTCACCCCGGACGCTCCGGAGTGGTTCCGCACAGCAGTCGAAACGGAACCCGAACTTTCGTCAATCCCCGTCCACGGTGCGCGGATCGCCTATCGCTGTTGGGGCGAGCCCGGCGCCCCCGGTCTGATCCTCGTCCACGGTGGCGCGGCGCATTCCGGGTGGTGGGATCACATCGCCCCGCGGTACTCGGCCGACCGCCGTGTCGTCGCCCTCGACCTGTCCGGCCACGGCGACAGCGGCTGGCGCGACACCTACAGCCTGGGCACCTGGGCCGACGAGGTGATCGCGGTCGCGACGGCCGCCGAGGCTATCACCGACGCCGTCTTGGTCGGCCACAGCCTGGGCGGGCTCGTTGGCATCCGGACGTCGATCGTCCACCCCGGTCTCGCCGATCACCTCGTGCTGGTCGACTCCCGCATCCTCGACGCCGCGATGCTCGACGAGATCCAGAGCAACCAGCCCGAAGAGGGCATTCCCCGGGGCAGCAAGCACTATCCGTCACTCGAGGCGGCCCTCGAACGGTTCCGCCTCGTACCCGACCACGCGAGCCTCGACTACGCCAGGAATCACGTCGCACGGCAGTCGGTGGTACGCGACGACGACGACGGCTGGCGGTGGAAGTTCGATCGCGGATTCGCCGACGAACTCACCGATCTCCCCTCGCACCCGCCGAGCAGCTGCCGACTCAGCATCGTCTACGGCGAACACGGGGTCGTGACCCCGGCGATGATCGACATGGTCACCGCCGGTCTCGACGAGCCGGCGCGTGTCGTCGAACTCGCCGGCGCCGGTCATCACATCCCGCTCGAACAGCCTCTCGCATTGATGGAGGTGATCGACGACGTCCTGCGCGCCTAGCATGGGGATCGATGACCGACGACCGCGCTTCCGAGATCAGCGACGTCGACTCATCTGATCCTCGCGACAGCGTCTTCGCGTCGCTGCACATCCCCAACTATCGGATGTTCTTCGCGGGGATGACCGTGTCGATGACCGGCTCCTGGATGCAGGCCACCGCCCAGGCCTGGCTGGTCCTGACCCTGAGTGGATCGGCGTCGGTCCTCGGCCTCATCGTCGCGCTGCAGGCGTTACCCGTGCTCCTGATCGGACCCTATGCCGGCGTCATCGCCGACCGCGTCGACCGGCGGCGGCTGCTGACGTTCCTCCAGGCGATGATGGGTCTGCTCGCCGCCGTCCTGGCTGCGCTCACCCTCGCCGGGGTGGTGGAGGTGTGGCATGTGGCGATTCTCGCGCTGCTGCTCGGTCTCGGCCACGCCTTCGAACAACCCGCGCGACAGGCGTTCATCCACCAGGTCGTCGGGACATCGCTGATCCGCAATGCCGTCACCCTGAACTCGGTGATGGTCAACGCCGCCCGCGCCGTCGGTCCGGCGGTGGCCGGCGTGATCCTCACACTCGTCGGTGCGGGATGGTGCTTCGCGATCAACGCGGTCAGTTTCGTCGCGGTCGTTGCCTCTCTGATTGCACTGGACGGCACGAAGATCACCCGCGAGACCCCGGTTCCGCGCGCCAGAGGACAGCTGCGCGAAGGCATCCGCTACGTCCGCGGCATCCCGTCGCTGTGGATTCCCCTCGCCACCATGGCCCTGGTCGGCACCCTGGCGTACAACTTCCCGGTCACCCTCACGGCCGCCGCGGATTTCGTCTTCGACGGCGGCCCACAGGCCCTCGGTTTCATGACCTCGGCCATGGGCGTCGGCGCGGTGGTCGGCGGTCTCGTCGTCGCCGCGCGCGGGACCATCGGACTTCGACCGCTCACGCTGGCGGCGTTCGGTTTCGGCATCACCATCGCGGCGGCGGCGCTGGCCCCGAATCTGGCCACCGCCATCTGCGCACTGTTCTTCGTGGGCTGGCTCAGTGTGACGTTCATGTCGACCGGCAACGCCACGCTGCAACTCAACTCCGAACCTCAGATGCGAGGACGCGTCATGGCCCTGTGGTCGGTGGCGTTCATGGGGTCGACGCCGATCGGTGGTCCGCTGATCGGCGCGGTCATCGAGGCCACCAATCCGCGCGTGGGTCTGGGGTGTCGGTGCCGCCGCATGTCTGGCCGCCGCAGTGCTCGCCTTCGTCGCCGCGAAACGCCGGCAGCCGGCCAGCTGAGCTGACCGGCTGCAGGTGCGGGGTGGGGTTCAGGGACCGGATCACTCAGACCGCGTCGCTGCCGTCGATGCTGCCGAAGTCGCCGACCGAGACATTGCCCTCGTCGTCGACGGCGGTGTCGAAGGTGCCGTCGCAGTCGGTGTCGGCGACCGCGATGTCGGTGTAACCGTCGCCGTCCGAGTCGGCCTCGATCAGGTCGATCGCACCGTCGGAGTTGGTGTCGTAGGCGACCGAATCGGCCGAGCCGTCACCGTCGGTGTCCAGGACGGCGTCGGTCGTGCCGTCACCGTCGATGTCGGCGAGGGCGGCGTCGACGAGGCCGTCGCCGTCGGTGTCGACCAGGACTGCGTCTGCGGGGATCTGAGTGCTCATGGGTTGTTCCTTTCGGGGCGTCCGCCGGTGCGGGCTGTCTGCTGCGTTCGAATACTTGGAGGGAGCGCGAGCCGGGAATGTTCCCCGGTGATCCCGGCGTCGTTCGGACGGCCGACGCGTCGAGTCGCGTGCCGCCGACGTGCAACTTTCGACCAATCAGCCCCGCCGTCTCAGCCCGGCCGCTAGCGTGACTCACGTCACGATCGGAGGGGCGATGACGCCAGATCGATGGAATGTGTCTGGGGTGGGCCACATGTGGGGCACGCCGGCGACTACACGCGATCACCTGCCTCGCCGCGGGGGCACTGCTCGCGTCGACGATGCTGGTGTCGGCGCCGGCGACTGCCGCGAACCACTGGTTCCCCGACATCTCCGACACTTCTGTCCCAAAGGCCGACTGCGGTCCGGGCTCCAAGCCGGAACCGGGCCTGCAGGGTGACGTCAGCGCCGAGGATCGACAGTCCGGACGGAGCAGGCAAGGTTACAACTGCAACCTGACGAAGCTCGGCAATGTGACCGGAGCGGGCGGCGGCATCGTGTCCGCGTCCTTCGAACACTGCAGCTACACCGGAAGCCTGTTCCCCGGCAACAACTTCCTGCCACAGCCAGGCGTCCAGGTCATCGACGCCTCGAACCCCCGGAACCCTAAGGTCGTCGGATCGCTGACCGACACCGCGATGCGCGGCGGCACGTGGGAGACCCTGAAGGTCAACAAGAAACGCAAACTCCTCGCCGCAACCGGGGTTCCACTCCTCTGGGGTGCAGGCTTTTTCGCGGTCTACGACATCTCCGACTGCACCCGCCCCAAGCTGCTCAACGCCCGTGGCGGCGGCATCGCCTACCCCATCCCGTTCACCTCGCACGAGGGCGGCTGGTCACCCGATGGCCGAACCTACTGGGCGTCGGGTGTCGCACCCGGTCACCTGAGCGCGATCGACGTCGCCGATCCGCGGAACCCGCGGGTGATCTGGCAGGGGCTGCACAGCTTCCTCGGTCACGGTTTCGGCATCACCCCCGACGGCAACCGCATGTACCTGTCGAACATGGCGGGCGTGACGGTCCTCGACATCAGCGCCGTACAGCGTCGCGCTCCGTATCCGCAGGTGCCACACGTGGCCGCGTACCTGTGGCCCGACGGCCAGCTCAACCAGCACTCGATCCCGATCACCTATCGCGGCACGCCCCACATCATCACGGCCGACGAAGGCGGCTCGGGTGGTGTGAAGATCTTCGACGTCGCCCGGGTCAACAAACCGCGTTACGCCGCACAGCTCAAACTCGAGATCAACCTGCCCGAACACCTCGACACCCAGTTCCGTTCATCCATGGGCGGTTCGTTGTTCGGCAGCAACCCGCACTACTGCGCGGTCGACCGCCCGAACGATCCGACGGCTCTGGCCTGCGCGTGGGAGTCGTCCGGCATCCGCGTGTTCGACATCCGGGACTTCTCGGCCATCAAGGAGATCGCCTACTACAACCCGCCCGCCCAGAAGGGCGCCACCGCACTGACCCGACCCAACTCACCGCATGTTCTCGGGTCGGTCATCGGTGCACCGGGAATCGAATTCCTCAGCCTCGGAATGTCTCTCGCAAACGGACGAGCCAAGCTGAACGAGATGATCGGACCGCGCATGGGCATGGTCGTGGGTGGTGACATGGCCACCGACTGGTGCTCCTCCCCGCCGGAGTTCCACGGCAACAAGATCCTCACAACCTGCGCCGACGGTGGCTTCTACGCCCTGGAGTTGAGCAACCGGGTCTACACCCCACCGCCGGACCAGGATTCGTTCCTCGGATGACCGACCGGCACCCCATCACGCAGATCGCCGGCCTGGCCTCGCTGGCCGTCCTGCTCGTGGCGATCGGCGTCGTCGTCGGATCGGTGTGGTCACCCGGCCCGCAGGACGACGTGAAAACGATGAGTGCCGCCGACATCGGCTTCGCACAGGATATGTCGACGCATCACGACCAGGCACTCCTGATGGCCCGCACGATCATCGCCGCACCCGACGTCGACCCGACGATCCGCGGACTGGCCGACCAGCTCGTCGTCGCCCAGTCCGCGGAGAGCGCGACCATGCGTGGCTGGCTGCAGTTCTTCGAGCTGCCGCTGACCTCCGACGAGCCGATGTCGTGGATGCCCCACGGGGATTCGTATGCCCACGGCGACCACTCGGCCGCCACGCCCGACGCACCACTCATGCCGGGCATGGCGAGCACCGACGAACTCGGCCGCCTCGCCACACTGCGGGGTGACGAGGCCGAGGAACTGTTCCTGCAGTTGATGATCCGGCACCATCGCGGCGGCCTGGAGATGGCCCAGGCCGCGTACAACGACGACCGTTCCGGGGCGGCGACCAAGCAGCTCGCCCTGAACATGCTCAGCGATCAGGGCAACGAGATCGGCCAGATGTCGATGCTGCTGAAAGAACGTGGCGCCGAACCCCTGCCCACCTGACCGGTTCGGGGCTCCCCGTCGTTGATGCGTCTCAGTCGGTCTTGGGATGCAGCATGAACATCTCCCAGACCTCTTTCTGGTCGACGGCCCACGGGTCGTAGACGAAGGGGGCGTGCCGCAACGCCATGCCGGCTTTGCGCGGGGTGCGATTGGCCTTGAAACCGTTGCAGGACTTACACGCCGCGACCTGGTTGCCGAATGTGCTCGGGCCGCCCTGCGATACGGGGACGATGTGGTCCACCGTGTCGGCCGGACCGTCGCAGTAGGCGCAGATCCATTGGTCGCGACGAAGGATCGTCGCATTGGAGGCGTAGGAATCCATCGTCTTGCCTGCGTACGGACGGTAGGCGTCCCGCTTGATGGCCACCACCTTGTGGATGGGCAGCGACACGGTCGGCGAATGGACGACGCGCACCAAGGGGGTGCCCTCGACGTTGCGTGCGACCTCGGTGGTCAGCAAAACGGCCGCGCGACGCCAGGTGACTCGCGCGAGGATCTGCAATCCCGCATTCGTGACGAAGATGGTCATGGATACTCCTCGATGCGTGGGCGAGTGAGCGCGCCGACCATCGAGGTTCACGACCTCAGGAACTGGTGACGCTGGATGTGATTGGTCCGGACCGGGTTCGGGCTGGTAGCCCGTACCGGCAGCCGGGGTCGGTCATCCGCCACTCGCGAACGAACTCCGCCATACCGATCGACATCTGCGCCACCTCCTTTCGGCTCTGCTCTGGCCTGCTGTCCGCCACGATAACCGCGGTCGGCGCAGCCTGCCACCGTTTATGCCGCGTGTTCGTCGATGTTCACGTACTGAACACAGGGTGTTTGCAGCGGAAACGCGTCCGGCCCCGCCAGCTGACAGCTGACGGGGCCGGGTTGCTCTGAACAAGTCAGAAGATGTCGGGGAGGTCCTCCGACACCGTGTTCGGGTACGTCGCCGGTCGCTTCTCCAGGAACGACATGACGCCCTCGTAGACGTCACCGGACTGGCCGCGGTAGAAGATCGCCTTCGAATCGGCGTGGTGGGCGTCGAGCGGACTGGGTGCCCCGGCCATGCGCCACAACAGCTGGCGGGTCAGCGCCGCCGAGACGGGTGCGCTGTTCGCGGTCATCTCGCGGGCGACGGCGAGCGCGGTCTCGAGGACCTTGTCCTTCGGCACGACCTGCTGGACGAGCCCGCGCTCGAGCGCCTCGTCGACCTGGACCATCTTGGCGCCGACCGTCCACTGCAGAGCCGTCGGCAACCCGACGAGCCGCGGGAGGAACCAGCTCGACGCCGCTTCGGGCACGAGGCCGCGGGCGGCGAAGACGAAGCCGAATTTCGCGTCCTCGGAGGCGATCCGGACGTCGGCGGGCAGGGTCATGGTGACGCCGACGCCGGCCGAGGGGCCGTTGATCGCGGCGATGACAGGCTTGAGTGAGGCGAACATGCGGAGCGTCAGTTTGCCGCCCTCGTCGGCCGGGACCTCGTCGCCCTCGACCGCCGAGGAGGCGTCGAAGGTCGACCGACCTGCCTCGAGGTCGGCGCCGGCGCAGAACGCCCGGCCGGCGCCGGTGAGCACCACGGCCCGCACCGAGTCGTCGGCGTCGGTCTCGTCGAAGGCCGCCCGCAACTCCTCACCCATCTGCAGCGTGAAGGCGTTGAGCCGGTCGGGGCGGTTCAGCCGGAAGATGGCGATCTCGCCGTCTCGCTCGACGGTGATGGTGGGCTCGGCCTGCGTGGCCTTACGGCCAACCTCTGATGTATCGCTGCTCACAAGGATCGATGCTATCGACCGCCATCACAGCGCGTTCAAGCAGGAGTCGAACTTCCCGAGCGAACGCTCTGTCAGCAGTTCCTTCTCTCGTCACGCCGCACACAAAACGGCGGCGCCACCCCTTTCGGGTGACGCCGCCGCTGCGTGTGTCAGATCAGCTCAGGTCAGCTCGCATCCGAGCTGCCGTCGCCTGCCTTGGAGAGCTCGACCGGTGCGTCCGGAACCGCACGCGGCTTCTCCGAACCGCTGAAGGTGAACTTGGCATCCTCGCCGTCGCCTTCGCCGTCCCAGCCTTCGACGTCGACCAGCACGATCTGTCCGGGAGCGACGTCGCCGAACAGGATCTTCTCCGAGAGCTGATCCTCGATCTCACGCTGAATGGTGCGACGCAGCGGGCGTGCACCGAGCACCGGATCGAAGCCACGCTTGGCGAGCAGGGACTTGGCGCGGTCGGTGACCTCGAGAGCCATGTCCTTGTTCTTCAGCGCGCTCTCCACGCGGGTCAGCATGAGGTCGACCATCTGGATGATCTCGTCACGCGTCAGCTGGTGGAAGACGACGATGTCGTCGATACGGTTGAGGAACTCGGGCCGGAAGTGCTTCTTGAGCTCGTCGTTGACCTTCTGCTTCATCCGCTCGTAGCCGGACTTGGTGTCGTCCTTCGACGAGAAGCCCATGCCCACGGCCTTGGAGATGTCGCTCGTACCGAGGTTCGAGGTGAAGATCAGGACGGTGTTCTTGAAGTCGACCGTACGACCCTGACCGTCGGTGAGACGGCCGTCCTCGAGGACCTGCAGCAGGGTGTTGTAGATCTCCGAGTGAGCCTTCTCGATCTCGTCGAACAGCACCACCGAGAACGGCTTGCGGCGCACCTTCTCGGTGAGCTGGCCGCCCTCTTCGTAGCCGACGTAGCCGGGAGGGGCACCGAACAGACGCGACGCGGTGAAGCGGTCGTGGAACTCGCCCATGTCGATCTGGATGAGTGCGTCGTCCTCGCCGAACAGGAAGTTCGCCAGCGCCTTCGAGAGCTCGGTCTTACCGACACCGGACGGGCCGGCGAAAATGAACGAGCCCGACGGACGCTTCGGATCCTTCAGGCCGGCACGGGTGCGGCGGATCGCCTTGGAGACAGCCTTGACGGCATCCTCCTGGCCGATGATCCGCTTGTGCAGCTCCTCCTCCATGCGGAGCAGACGGGTGGTCTCCTCCTCGGTGAGCTTGAACACCGGGATGCCGGTCCAGTTGCCCAGGACCTCGGCGATCTGCTCGTCGTCGACCTCGGCCACGACGTCCATGTCGCCACTGCGCCACTGCTTTTCGCGCTCGGCGCGCTCGGCGACCAGCTGCTTCTCCTTGTCGCGGAGGCTGGCGGCCTTCTCGAAGTCCTGCGCGTCGATGGCGCTTTCCTTCTCCTTGCGCGCGTCGGCGATGCGCTCGTCGAACTCGCGCAGGTCTGGCGGCGCGGTCATCCGGCGGATGCGCATGCGGGCACCGGCCTCGTCGATGAGGTCGATCGCCTTGTCCGGCAGGAACCGGTCGTTGATGTAGCGGTCGGCCAGCGTCGCGGCGGCGACGAGTGCGCCGTCGGTGATCGAGACGCGGTGGTGCGACTCGTAGCGGTCGCGCAGACCCTTGAGGATCTCGATGGTGTGCTCGACCGACGGCTCGCCGACCTGGACCGGCTGGAAGCGACGCTCGAGGGCGGCGTCCTTCTCGATGTACTTGCGGTACTCGTCGAGGGTCGTCGCACCGATGGTCTGCAGCTCGCCGCGGGCCAGCTTCGGCTTGAGGATGCTGGCGGCGTCGATCGCGCCCTCGGCGGCGCCTGCTCCGACGAGCGTGTGCAGCTCGTCGATGAACAGGATGATGTCGCCGCGGGTGTTGATCTCCTTGAGGACCTTCTTCAGGCGTTCCTCGAAGTCACCGCGGTAGCGGCTGCCCGCGACCAGCGAACCGAGGTCGAGGGTGTAGAGCTGCTTGTCCTTGAGTGTCTCGGGGACCTGGCCGTTGACGATGGCCTGCGCGAGGCCCTCCACGACGGCGGTCTTGCCGACGCCCGGCTCACCGATCAGAACAGGGTTGTTCTTGGTGCGGCGGCTCAGGACCTGCATGACCCGCTCGATTTCCTTCTCCCGGCCGATGACCGGGTCGAGTTTGCCCTCGGCGGCCGCGGCGGTCAGGTTTCTGCCGAACTGGTCGAGGACCAGCGAGGTGGACGGGGTGCCGGTCTCGCTGCTGCGCCCGCCGGTGCCCGCCTCCTGCGGCTCCTTGCCCTGGTAGCCGCTCAGCAGCTGGATGACCTGCTGGCGGACCCGATTGAGGTCGGCGCCGAGCTTGACCAGGACCTGCGCGGCGACACCCTCACCCTCGCGGATGAGGCCGAGCAGGATGTGCTCGGTGCCGATGTAGTTGTGGCCGAGCTGCAGGGCCTCGCGCAGCGAGAGCTCCAGCACCTTCTTGGCACGCGGGGTGAACGGGATGTGTCCCGACGGTGCCTGCTGGCCCTGGCCGATGATCTCCTCGACCTGACTGCGGACACCTTCCAGGGAGATCCCGAGAGACTCGAGCGCCTTGGCAGCCACCCCCTCGCCCTCGTGGATGAGGCCGAGGAGGATGTGCTCGGTACCGATGTAGTTGTGGTTGAGCATCCGCGCCTCTTCTTGGGCCAGAACCACAACCCGTCGCGCGCGGTCGGTGAACCGTTCGAACATTGTTCTCCCTCACATTGCTAGCGCCCCGGCCGCCGCGAGAAACACCTCGTGTGTCCGGTCGGGACAACGCGGTGCGGGTAGGCGACGACCAGCCTGCTTCCACTCTAGTGGTCGTCGCTGATCTACCTGCAGTTAACGCCCGTGCAGAGTGCACGGATGGACCGCGATGGCGGGGATGTGCACAGTACAACTGCGCAGGCCGGGGCGGTGTTCCCGCTCCGCTACGCCCAGAGCGAACGGGGCGTCGGACCGCCGCCGGAGGTGGACGAAGCGGGCTCAGACCGACAGTACCGACAGGATGTTGCCCGAGGGGTCGGCGAACCAGGCGATGTCGGGCTCCCCCTCGCCACCGCGGACGATGCCCCGCTCGTCGTGGGTGAAGCCGTCGTAGCGCAAGATCTCGACGCCGTTGCCGACGAAGTCGTCGACGGTTCCCTCGAGGTCGTCCACGGCGATGTTGAGGACGGTGAACCCCGCCGGCCGGTGATCGTCCTTGGGGTAGACCATCACGGTCGTTTGACGACTGACGCGGACCCCGGCGATACCCATCGGGTAGCGCAGGACCCGCATCCCGAGGACGTCGCGGTAGAAGCGTTCGGCCTCGTCCAGATCGCGGACCGCGAAACCGCTGCAGGTCGACCTCGGCGGTCCCATCGCGATCTCCTCGGCGTCGGAGAGCCACACGATCTGAATCCAGTTGCCGTCGGGATCGATCACCGTACCGAACCAGTTGCCCTCGCGTTCCTCGAGTGGACTGACCCACCGGGCGCCGAGTGCGTCCAGTCGCGTTGCGGTGGCGCGCGGGTCGTCGACCTCCACGTTGGGGATGCAACGGGCGCCGTCGCCGTTGCTTCCGGACACGTCGTCGCGTTTGTCGAACATGAGATAGAAGCCGTCGAGTTCGACGACGTCGTAGCCGGGTCCGCCGTCGCCGGTGGATTCGACCTTCGCCTCGAACGCCGTCGCGTACCAGTGCGCGAGTCGTGCGGGGTCGTCGCTGGACAGGAGCAGTGAGCCGATCGTTGCGGTTGCCATACCTATCCAGACCGGGTGGGGACTCCGAATTCATCGCCGACCGAGGCCGAGTCGGGCAATTCACCCGACCACCAGAGTGCGGAGAGGCTAGCGTCGTACGTCATGAGTGCCGGCGAAAGACCTGCAGTCCCGTCCACTCCTGCCACCCCAGACACCGGGGAACCGGCGCGACGCCCGAGTTCGGTCAACCTGACCGTCTTCGTCGCGTCGGCGGTCATCGTGCTCGCCTTCGCGATCTGGGCGCTGGCCGCACCCGCCGCGGCGGAGACCGTCATCAACGAGGTCCGGAACTTCATCACCCGCTGGTTCGGCTGGTGGTACTTCATCCTGGCCACCGCGATCGTCGGCCTCGTCGTCTTCCTCGGTGTCAGCAAGTACGGTCGGTACCGCCTCGGACCGGAGGAGTCCCGACCCGAGTACAGCCTCTTCACGTGGACCTCGATGCTGTTCGCCGCCGGCATCGGCATCGACCTGATGTTCTTCTCGGTCGCCGAGCCGGTCACGCACTTCCTGAACCCTCCGACAGGTGCCGCGGAGACCAATTTCGCCGCGCGTGAGGCCGTGACGTGGACCGTCTTCCACTACGGCATCACCGGCTGGGCGATGTATGCCCTGATGGGCGGCGCCCTGGCCTACTTCGCGTTCCGGCACAATCTGCCGCTGACCATCCGTGCGGCGCTCTACCCGATCTTCGGCAAGCGGGTCGAGGGACGATGGGGCGACGCGATCGATGTCGCTGCCGTGCTCGGCACGATCTTCGGCATCGCGACGTCACTGGGAATCGGCGTGGTGCAGCTGAACTTCGGGCTTAACGAGATCTTCGGCATCGAACAGGGGAAGGCGGCCCAGATCGGCCTGATCGCACTGTCGGTGGTCATCGCCACCGCGTCGGCGACTTCCGGTGTGGACAAGGGCATCCGACGGCTCTCGGAGATCAACGTGATCCTCGCGATCGCGATGCTCATCTACATCACGGTCGCCAAGGACGCCGATTTCCTGCTCAACGGCCTGGTTCAGAACGCGGGCGACTACGTGTCCACGTTCGCCGACCGCACCCTCGACACCTTCGCGTGGGATCAGGTGAATCCGCAGCCCGGCAACGACGCCCGCGGCTTCGTCGACGGTTGGACGCTGTTCTTCTGGGCGTGGTGGGTCGCCTGGGCCCCCTTCGTCGGCCTGTTCCTGGCGCGCATCTCCCGCGGACGGACATTGCGGCAGTTCGTCTTCGGCGTTCTCGTGGTCCCGTTCAGCTTCATCCTGGTGTGGATCTCGATCTTCGGGAACAGCGCCCTGGCCGTCGCCCGCGGCGATCAGGAGTTCGCCGAGACCACCGCGTCCACACCGGAAGCGGGCTTCTACTCGCTGCTCGAGCAGTATCCCGGCGCGACGCTGCTGATCGGTATCGCGACGATCACCGGTCTGCTGTTCTATGTCACGAGCGCCGATTCGGGGTCGCTGGTCATGGGCAACTTCACCAGCCGCCTCGAGGACCCGATGGCGGATTGCTCGCGGTCGCTGCGCATCTTCTGGTCGGTCGCCATCGGCCTGCTGACCCTGTCGATGCTCTTTGCCGGCGGCGGGGACGGATCGATCCTCACCCTTCAGGCCGCGACGGTCATCATGGGACTGCCGTTCTCGTTCGTCCTGGGCCTGATCGGAATCTCCTTGCTGCGCGCGGTGCGCAACGAGTCGTACAAGCTCGACAGTTTCCGTACGACGCTCCCGAAGGTGATCGCCGTCGGGCGCGGACCGACCGAGCAGAGCAGCTGGCGACAACGCCTGATCGGAACACTCCGCTTCCCCGGCCGGATCGCGACGCGTAAGTTCATCACGGCGACGGTGGTCCCGGCGATGCACGAAGTCGCCGAACAGTTCGGACGCGAAGGTGTGTCGGCGACGGTCGACGAGTCGGCCGCGAACGAGGGCCTGCCCTCACCCCGCCTCATCGTCGAACTCGCCGATGTCCCGGCATTCGAGTACTGCGTCTGGCCGGTGTCGGCACCGACGCCCACGTACGCGGTTCGTTCGCAACGGTCCGACGACCGGTACTTCCGGTGCGAGGTGTATCTGACCGAGGGCTCGCAAGGGTATTCGCTGTCGGGGTACACCCGGGAACAAATCATCGGTGACATCCTGGACCAGTACGAACGCCACCTGGGGTATCTCCATCTACGTGACTCGGCGGCCGACCAACACGACCACACCGACGTCGACCCCGTGACCAGCGACCCCGCCGCCGGATCCGCGAACGCCGGTACCGTCGCGGGCACGGACACACCCGACAGCGACCCGGAAGGAGCATCCGCTCCATGAGCGACACTCTCTACATCGACGGCCGATGGTGCGCCGCGAGGTCCGGCAGGACGCGTGAGATCCGTTGCCCTGCGGACAATTCCGTGGTGGGCGTGGTGGCCGAGGCGTCCGGGGAGGACACCGAGGCGGCGATCGCCGCAGCCCGGCGCGCGTTCGACGGCGGGGAGTGGAGCGGCACCCCGGCTGCCGAGCGCGGCGATCTCCTGCTCCGCGTCGCCGATCAGATCGGCGCCCGCCGAGACGATTTCGTCCGCGCCGAGACCCTCGACACCGGCAAGCGGCCGTACGAGTCGGACATCGACATGACCGACATCGCCAACTGCTTCCGCTACTTCGGCAAGCTGGCCGCCCAGGATGCCGGCCGTGTCGTCGACACCGGGTCTCCCGATGCGGACTCGCGCATCGTCTACGAACCGGTCGGCGTCTGCGGTCTCATCACGCCGTGGAACTATCCGCTGCTGCAGGCCGCGTGGAAGGTCGCACCGGCGCTGGCCGCGGGGAACACCTTCGTTCTCAAACCTGCGGAGCTGACGCCGCACACCTCGATCCTGCTCCTGGAAGTCCTCGACGGCCTGGGGCTTCCGGCCGGGGTCGCGAACCTCGTCCTCGGCGCGGGAGCGGATGCGGGTGCGCCGCTGTCGTCGCATCCCGACGTCGACCTGGTGTCGTTCACCGGTGGTCTGGTGACCGGCCGAGTCATCGCCCGCGAGGCAGCGGCAACGGTGAAGAAGGTGGCACTCGAACTGGGCGGCAAGAACCCCAACGTGGTGTTCGCCGATGCCTGCGCCACCGACGAGCTGCTCGCGGCCGCAGTGGACAACGCGCTCAACGCCGCGTTCCTGCACTCCGGCCAGGTTTGTTCGGCGGGCGCACGACTCATCATCGAGGAGTCCGCGCACGATCGGTTCGTCGACGAGTTGGTCCGCCGCGCCGAGGAGATCCGTCTCGGACTCCCCTACAGCGAGGGCACCGAGACCGGGCCGCTGATCTCCGAAGCCCACCGCGACAAGGTTCATGCCTACGTCGAACAGGCTCGCGCCGACGGTGCGGTGATCCGCACGGGCGGTGCCTTCGCGACCGGCGACCACGGGTCGGGGAAGCTCGACGACGGCTGGTTCTACCTGCCCACCGTCATCGACCGCGCCGACCGTTCGATGGCCTGCGTGCACGACGAGGCCTTCGGGCCGACCGTGACGGTCGAGACCTTCACCACCGAGGACGAGGCGGTGACGCTGGCCAACGACACCGTCTACGGCCTCGCCGGTGCGGTGTGGTCATCCGACGCGGCTCGCGCACGACTCATCGCCGGTCGTATCCGCGCGGGAACGGTGTGGGTCAACGACTTCGGGCCCTACCTCCCACAGGCGGAGTGGGGCGGTTACGGCCAGTCCGGCTTCGGCCGTGAGCTCGGACCGTCGGGTCTGGCCGAGTACCGCGAGGCCAAACACGTCTACGAGAACCTCCGGCCGGGTGTGACCGGCTGGTTCGAGGACCGGAAGGGGCAACACCAGTGAGTGAGTCGTACGACTACGTCGTCGTCGGAGGCGGTTCGGCGGGCGCGGCGGTGGCCTCGCGGTTGTCCGAGGACCCGTCTGTCTCGGTGTGTCTCCTGGAAGCCGGTCCATCCGACGTCAGCGACGACGCGATCCTGCGCCTCGACCGCTGGATGGAGCTGCTCGAATCCGGTTACGACTGGGATTATCCCATCGAGCCCCAGGAGAACGGCAACGACTTCATGCGGCATGCCCGCGCGAAGGTGCTGGGCGGCTGCAGTTCCCACAACAGCTGCATCGCCTTCTGGGCGCCCCGCGAAGACCTCGACTCCTGGGAGCGCGATTTCGGTTGCGCGGGTTGGGGTTCGGAGGAGTTGTACCGACTGTTCCCGCAGATCGAGACCAACGACGCCCCTGGCGACCACCACGGCCGCAGCGGGCCCGTCCACATCATGACGGTCCCGCCGAACGATCCGTGCGGTGTCGCCGTGCTCGACGCCTGCGAGGCGGTGGGCATCCCGCGGACCGAGTTCAACAGTGGGAAGACGGTCGTCAACGGCGCCAACTTCTTCCAGATCAACCGGCGTCCCGACGGCGTGCGTGCCTCGTCGTCGGTCAGCTATCTTCATCCGAATCTCGACCGGCCGAACCTCACCATCCGCACCGGTTCCTGGGCCAAGCGCATCGTCATCGAGAAGGTCGACGGCCAGTTGCGGGCCGTTGGCGTCGACATCACGGACAACGCCTTCGGCCGCACCACGAGGATCGAGGCCGGCCGCGAGGTGATCGTGTCGACCGGCGCGATCGACACCCCGAAGCTGCTGATGCTCTCCGGGATCGGTCCGGCCGAGGACCTTCGTCAACACGGCATCGACGTCCTCGTCGACTCCCCCGGCGTCGGCGAACACCTGCAGGATCACCCCGAGGGCGTCATCGGCTTCGAGACGAAGAAACCGATGACGCAGGAGTCGACTCAGTGGTGGGAGGCGGGGATCTTCACCACAGTCGACGACGGTCTCGACCGGCCGGACCTGATGATGCACTACGGCAGCGTGCCGTTCGACATGCACACGCTGCGCCAGGGATACCCCACCAGCGAGAACACCTTCTGCCTGACGCCGAACGTCACCCACGCGCGGTCGCGGGGCACGGTGAAGCTGCGGTCGCGGGACTTCCGCGACAAGCCACGCGTCGACCCCCGGTACTTCACCGATCCCGAGGGTTACGACATGCGGATCATGACCGCCGGTCTGCGCAAGGCGCGGGAGATCGCGTCAGCGGCACCGCTGCAGGAATGGGTGGCGCGTGAACTCTATCCGGGACCGGACACAATCAGCGACGAGGAATTGGCCGACTACATCCGGCGCACCCACAACACCGTCTACCACCCGGTGGGCACGGTCCGGATGGGACCGCCGGACGACGACATGTCGCCGCTCGACCCAGAGCTGCGGGTCAAGGGCGTGGCCGGACTCCGGGTCGCCGACGCGTCGGTCTTCCCCGAGCACACAACGGTGAACCCGAACATCACCGTCATGCTCGTCGGGGAACGGTGTGCGGAGTTGGTGGCTGCGGAGCGCTGACAGCCGCGCGGACGGGCAATCGTCGCCGGGCCCGCCGAAGCCGGAAGACAGAACTTTGCCGAAGGGCGTCGGATTCCGGGGCCCGCGCACGACGATGAAGACGTGAGCAGCGACCAATCGGCGTCTTCCGGACCAGAGGGATTGCTGGCGGTGTACGACCAGGCACTGCCGGCCGTCTACGGGTTCGTCGTCCGTCGCTGCGCGGACCGGCGGATCGCGGAGGACGTGACCTCGGAGACCTTCCTGGCGGCGATGGACTCCGTCCGTCGGCACCGGGACACCGAACCGACGACTCCCTGGCTGATCGGGATCGCGCGGCACAAGCTCGCCGATCACTGGCGACGCGCGCAGCGCACGCCGGAACCGGTCGAGGACGTACCCGACCACGGGGACGACCCGTGGGACACCGAACTCGACCGCATGGTCGCCCACCACACGCTGGGGCAGCTGACGCCGATCCACCGCGCTGTGCTCACGTTGCGCTATGTCGACGACCTTCCCGTCGGCGAATGCGCCGAGATCCTCGGTCGCACGGTCGGTGCCACCGAGGCGCTTCTCACCCGCGCGAAGCGCGCCTTCCGCGCGGCCTACCCCGAACCACAACGCCAGAGCAGCGGGAGAGGAGGTCACGCATGAACACCCGGAACAGCACACGCTTCGGCGAGGCACGGGATCCGTTGCACGTACTGCGCGCAGCCGACACCCCCGGCTTCGACGATCCCGTCGAACCCGACCGCGACTTCGCCGCGTCCTTGCGCGACCGACTCGAACGCGGGGCGACGCTACCGCAAGGAGTCATCATGTCCACCGCAACACAATTCGACGAGGCCGTCACCGCCGAGGCGACGAGCGCACTGCCCGTGGTCGAGCGACCGGGCGCACTCCCCTATCTGACCGTGGCCGAGCCGCAGGCCGCCATCGACTGGTACACCGCGAACCTCGGTGCCCGACTCCGCGGCGAGCCGATCGTCATGGACGACGGCGCGATCGGACATGCTGAACTCGAACTGGGCGGCGGCGTCATCTATCTCGCCGCCGAGTTTCCCGACCTCGGCCTGCGGGCACCCGAACCCGGCCACGTCTCGGTGAGTCTGATGCTCGAAGTTGACGACACCGACGTCGCGATCGCGACCGCCTCGCGGGCGGGCGCCTCTGTCACCCGCGAACCATACGAGGCGCACGGGTCGCGCACGGGCGTCATCGTCGACCCGTTCGGTCACCGCTGGATGCTGACCGGGCCGTCGAAGACGCTGTCCGCGAACCGCATACACCAGGGCGACATCGGGTACATGTCCCTGAACATCCCCGACGCCGCACGTGCCCGGCGCTTCTACGCCGCGGTCCTCGGCTGGGAGTTCGATCCCGAGGGGCGTCGTGTCGTCAACGTCGGCCACCGGCTTGGCATCTTCGAGACCGACGGCGCCCCGACGGTGTTCTGTGCCTACGCCGTCGACGATCTCGAGGCGGCCCATGCGCGTATCGTCGCGGCCGGCGGGCAGGGCGAGTTCGGGACGAGCCCCGACGGCCACCGCGTCGTCGACTCCGTCGACGCGCAGGGCGTGCGTTTCGCGGTCTTCGCCCCCGAACCCGGCGACGTCCGACCCGACCAGCACCCACGCGGCATCGGGGCGATGAGCTACCTGACCGTGATGACCCCGGACAGTGCCCGTTTCCGCGACTTCTACGGTTCGGTACTCGGCTGGACCTTCCACGGCGGGCGCATCGACGACGGCTGGGAGGTCGACGATGGCCGCCCCCAGGTCGGGATCGCCGGTGGCGCCGACACTTCCGTAGCAGTACCGATGTGGGTGACGGACGATGTCGAAGCGGCGGTCGAGCGGGTCCGTGCCGCCGGCGGCACGGTCCTCGAAGAACCCCGCACCGCGCCGTACGGCATCTCCGCCCGGTGCGCCGACGACCAAGGCGCGCAGTTCTACCTCGGGCAGTTGTTCTGAGGGACCCGACCGGCAGACTTCGTTCCGACGGTGCGACTTCGATCGGAGTCGTACCGTCGGATTGATGTCGCAGGCGACCTCGATCCGCCATATCCCGTTGCTGCACAACCATTTACCCTGCAGACGCTGTGGATGAAGATCCGCGTTTGTCGGTGGGGTGATCTAGATTGGGGTGGTAACAGATTCAGCCATCCAGGTTGGGCTGTAGACGTTGTGGGGGCAGCGTGAGCAAGTGGACCGATCTACCGAGCGGGTTTCTCGCCGGGGTCGATGCTGCCCACCCCGAACGCTCTGACACCGCAACCCATATGGAACGGTTCGGTTCGATTCGTCACGGTGAGGCTTATCTGGCGTGGTGCCGTTACGAATCGATCGTCACCGTCTACGACCAGCTGGTGGTCAACACCGGTGGCGGGTTCTTCATCGACCGCTACACCGAGATGGTCACCCGGGTCTGCCGTGAAGCCGCCATCACGCGCTACCAGGCCGATCAGTGGGTGGGTGAAGCGCTCGCGCTGCGTGACCGGTTGCCGAAGGTGCTGACCACCCTGCGCGATGGCATCCTGTCGCGGCAGCTGATCCAGACGGTCATCTCCCGCACCGATCTCATCTCCGACGACGCGGTGATGGCTGACCTCGACGCCGAGATCGAACGCATTCTTCGCAGCCGTAGGGGTGCGTGGGCCAACCCGAAGCTCCGGGACATGGTCGATCGCCTTGTCTTCCGTCACGATCCCGACGCGGTGCGCGAACGCCGTAAGGAAGCGTTGGACAAGCGTGGGATGTGGACCGAGAACTTCGTCGACGGGACCGGTGAGATCACCGGTGTGATGGCGGCGGAGAACATTCGTATTGCCGCGACAGCGGTGACAGCGTTGGCCGACACCGTCTGCGCCCAGGACGGGCGTAACCGTAACCAGCGCAACTCCGATGCCATGTTCGCGCTGTTGACCGGCACCGTCTTCGACTGCCAATGCCAGCGAGAGGGTTGTGACGCCGAGATCCCCGACCCCGCCGAGGTGGTCCGCGCGGTGTCCACCGAGGTTGTCATCCACGTGGTCACCGATGCCGCCACCCTCGCGGGCGCTTCGGGGATCGGTTGGGTCGACGGTGCCGGGATCATCTCCGACGAGCATGTGCGTGATCTCGCCGAACGGGTCGATGCGACCATCACACCTGTCACCCCGGTGCGCACACCACCGGCCCGCACGGTTGCCGAGGATGTCCCGTCGAAGAACGTCGCGATCGTCTATCCGGGTGCGCAAACCGCGGACCCGTATCGACCGACCACCGCGTGTGCCGATTTCGTGCGGGTGCGTGACGGGTACTGCACCGAACCCGGTTGCGCCCGGTCGGCTTTCGACTCCGATCTGGACCACGTCACCGAGTACGACCACACCCACCCCAGCCAGGGTGGGCCGACGGCCAGTGAGAACCTCAACGCCAAATGCCGGTTCGGGCACCTGCACAAAACGTTCGGCGACTGGATCGACACCCAGTACCGCGATGACGACGGCCACCTGGTCACCGAGTACCGCACCCCGGAGGGGGTCGTTATCCCCGGGAACGCCGAAACCCTCGAAGACTTCTTCCCGAACCTGCGTCGTATCCGCTACGAACAGCCACCCCAAGCCCCACCAGCACCACGGGTCATCACCGGCGACGAACCGCCGCGCCCACGCAACCGACTGGCAGACAAACACGCCAGACGGCGAGCCGAACGTGCCCGCAACCAGCGAGAACGTGAACGACGTGAGCAGGCCGACGGCCCGCCACCCTTCTGACGGGTCAGCTGACGAGCAAGCCCACGACCAGCACGACGACCGCGGCGGTGGTCAGTACCGACCGCACAATGTTCCACGGCACCCACACCGCGGTGAACTCCGCCCAGACGCTTGCGGCCTCTTCGCCACGGGCTCCGGCCGCGGCGTCGAGGCGGCTGTTGGCCGGGACGTTGACCGTCATCGTGATGACGACACCCGACAGAGTGAGGAGAGTCGCGGCGAGCACCCACCAACGCAGCCCCTCATTCCAGGCGGCCCAGCTACTCAGGGCGCCGAACACCACACCGCCACCGAAGATCACCGCGAACAGCGGATTGAGGATGGCGCTGTTCAGCCGCTGCATGGCCGGGACCGCGACGTCGGCGCCGGCGCGGGTCAGGCCGGGGATCACGGAGTAGCCGAATCCTGCCAGCACACCCGCACTGAGTCCCGTGGTCACGACCGTGAGAGTCACCAGCACGTTCTGCAGTAGGTCCATATGGAACAGTGCACCTCGTGGCACGCCGAAAGGCCATGATTCACTCTTAGCCATGTCCTCACGCTCCCGCGCCCGGGCGCTCTCCGCGCGTCTGCCGTTCGGTATCGGGACGGTCGTACTGATTCTCTGCGCAGCGATGCTGGTCACCGTCGGGGTGGTGCTCTCCGGCGGCAACTACCAGGTCGACGACACCGAGTACGCCTACGGCGAACTGCGCGACTACCACCGTGCACCGTCCATCGCCTGGACCATCGTCGGCCACGAGGATCTCCCTGACTATCGCGACGAGGTCACCATCCAGGTCGTCGACACCTCCGACGAGGGCTGGCTCATCGCCTACCCGTCGGGCCTGGGCCGCTCGTTCATGATGGTGGACCGTCGTAACGGCCGCCTCCTCTGGGACTCCCCGGTCAACGCCGGCCAGGGCGACTGCGCCGTCAACGAGGCCGGCCAGGTCGGGTGCGCCGTCCAGCTCGGCACTCCGCTCGACGACGGCTTCTATCTCGTCGACGACGCCGGGGTGCCGACGCAGACCGCCGAGTACCTCGACACCAAGAAGGTCGTGGGACTCGGCAACAATTTCCTGCGGGTCAACCGGGTCGGTCACCAGCTGTCGTTGAACACGCCGGCCGGGAACACCATCTGGTCGCGCACCTTCGCAGCACCGGTCGTCGACCTCGAGGTCACCGGCGACATCGTCGTGGTGAAGACCGCCGACGCCAGCCAGTTCCTGGTCAACCCGACGAACGGCGACAACCGCATCGCCTGCGACCAGTGCAACATCGCCCTCTATCCGACGGGCGTGACCGTCGAACACCAGGACTACAACGCCGAGCGCGTCACCACCTACGCCACGATCAACGGGCGCGTCGACCCCGACCCCGTCAACGACTCGGAGGGGCTGCAGGTGGAATCCGGACCGTCGACCCTGCCGCTGATGACCGCCTCCAACCGCATCTTCGCCGACCGCGGCACTTATGAGGTGCGCGATCCGGCTCGTCCGGGCGCGCTGTGGCGCATCAGCGACCGGGAACTGTCGAAGTCGGGCGCTATCGCCTGCGGCTCCCTGGTCAACTTCGGACGTCTCGACGGGTCGCGGACGACGTACGCGCTCGCCGACGGCCGGCACATCGCCAGCGGCCCGCCACCCGGCCCGGAACAGCCTGTCCTCGCCAATCCCGCCTGCATCGGCTCGACGGGCACCACCATGATCCTCTCGAATCAGGGGCAGCTGACCGCCCTGACGCCGGAGAACAACGTGGCCTGGGAACAGGGCGTCGGTTCGCCCGGATTGATCAAGGTGGTCGAGGGTTACATCGTGCTCAGCGAGGGCTCCACGATGTCCGTTCTGCGCCCGAACTGATCCCGTGTGTGCGCCGTTTCACATTGTCGGCGGCGTCCACGCGACGACCTGCACAGACACAAACCTGACCTCGTGTCCATACCCGCGTTGGTCACGGGAAGATAACGCTTTGCTCACGACCACGTGTACGGTCGGCTCGGTTCCGAAAGCACGAACCACAAGCAGTACACGTGAGGTCAGTCAGTTTTGGGTAAGCATTCCAAGCCACGGAAGAAAACACGCACACCGCTGTGGGCCACGGCCCTCCTCCCCGTCGGGGTCCTGGCGGGCGCGGCCACCGCAGGAGCCGAGCTGTCGCATCCGACAGCCGCCCCGGAGCCCAGCAGCCTCCCCACGGGCGTGACGGCCACTGCGGCCCCCGCTCTCACCCCCGCCGCGAAGGTGCACCCGGTCGCCCCGGCCCCCAAGCCGGCACCTGCCCCGGTCATCCGCCCGGCGAGCGTCACCTCCGGCGCTGTCCCCGTGACCAACTACGACGCCTACAAGAAGGCCGCGAGCACCCTCGCCGACACCACCCCTCGCTGCGGCATCGACTGGAAGGTCATCGCCGGCATCGGCAAGGTGGAGTCCCATCACGCCGACCAGGGCAACGTCAATCCCGACGGCGTGCTGCGCAGCGCCATCTTCGGCCCCCTTCTCGACGGCTCGCTCGGCGGCAACGAGGTCATCAGCGACACCGACGGCGGTGAGCTCGACGGCGACGCGACCTACGACCGCGCAGTCGGCCCCATGCAGTTCCTGCCGTCCACCTGGAAGGCCTACGCCGCCGACGGCAACGGTGACGGAAAAGCGGACCCGCAGAACATCTTCGACGCCGCGCTGACCACCGGACGCTACCTGTGCGATGAGAGTCTGGACCTGCGCAACCCGGCGTCGCTGACGACCGCGATCCTGCGCTACAACAACTCCATGGAGTACGTGAACAACGTTCTCGGGTTCGCCCGGTCCTACTGAGTCAGTTCTGGGCCAAGAATGCCTGCAGCGCAGCCGAATACATCGGCACGTCGGCGGCGCCCATCAGTTCGCGGGCGGAATGCATCGCGAGCTGCGGTGCGCCGACGTCGATCGTCGTGAGTCCGGTCCGGGTCGCGGTGATCGGCCCGATGGTCGAGCCGCAGGGCAGATCCGCACGGTGGACGTAACGCTGCATCGGCACGCCCGCGTCGTCGCATGCCATCGCGAAGATCGCTTCCCCCAACGCATCCGAGGCGTAGCGCAGATTCTGGTTCACCTTGAGCACCGGCCCGCCGCCGATCGAGATGCGGTGGCCGGGCTCATGCCGTTCGGGATGGTTCGGGTGCGTCGCATGGGCCATGTCGCCAGAGAGACACACGCTCGCCGCCATCGACTGCAGGTAGTCGGAGCGGGAACCGCCGCGCGACAACACGATCCGCTCACAGATCGAGGCCAGGAAGTCCGATGCCGCGCCACGCTCAGAGCCGCTGCCGACTTCCTCGTGGTCGAACAGCGCCAGCACCCGCGTATGCGCCGACGACGACCCGTCGAGCAGCGCCCGCAGACCCGCGTAGCAGGTGCCCTGATTGTCCAGACGCGGTGCGCTGAGCAGGTTCTCGGCCGCACCGATCACCGCCGATGGCGCGACGTCGTGGGTCATCAGTTCCCAGCCGAGCAAGGTGTCGGGGTCGATGCCCGCGTACTCCGCGACCCAGCCGAGAACGTCCGGCGTGGCGTCGTCGAGACCCCAGAGACCGTTGAGGTGTCGCTGCGGATCGGGTGAGACGCCCTTGCGGTCCTCCGACAGGTGTATCGCCAGCTGCGGGACCCGCACCACCGGCTCGGTGACGTGGACGAGGGTGTGCGCCACCCGATCTCCCGCCCGGTAGGCGAGGCGACCGGACAGGCCGAGATCCCGGTCGAGCCAGGAGTTGAGCCAGGCGCCGCCGTAGGGTTCGAGCGCGATCATCGCCACCCCGGCCGACGTGCGGTCGGGATGCTGCTTCAACCGCAGGTTGGGGCTGTCGGTGTGGCCGCCGACGATGCGGAAGGCGGGACCGTCGCCGGTCTCCCAGGCGATGATCGAGCCACCGCGGATCACATACGACTTCGACGACGCCGCAGTGGCCGCAGCAGGCCACGCCTGCTCCTCGAAAAGCCTTGTGTATCCCGCATTTTCGAGCTCACGGGCGACCGTGGCGCAGACGTGGAACGGCGACGGCGAGGCGTCGATGAACTCACCGAGCCCGGCCGCCGACGCGCTTGTCGGGATCTTCGGCGCTGCGTCGCTCATCCGGACGCACTCACACCGAGGCGAGGACCGAGTCGATCACCGAGTAGAACAGGCCGAGTCCGTCGTCGCTCGGGCCGGTCAGGGCCTCGGTCGCGTGCTCGGGATGCGGCATGAGACCGACGATCCGGCCGTTCGGGCTGGAGATCCCCGCGATGTCGAGTGCCGACCCGTTGGGATTGCGCTCCGGGTAGGTGAACACGATCAGACCTTCGCCCTCGAGTTCCTCGAGTTTGCGCTCCGACGCCACGTAGCGGCCCTCGCCGGACTTCAGCGGGATCAGGATCTCCGCGCCGCGCTCGAAACGCGTCGTCCACGCGGTCGTGTTGTTCTCGACCCGCAGCCACTCATCGCGGCAGATGAAGTGCAGACCCTCGTTGCGGGTCAGCGCACCCGGCAGCAGGCCGGCTTCGCACAGAACCTGGAATCCGTTGCAGATCCCCAGGACCGGCATGCCCTTGCCCGCCGCCTCGACGACCGAACCCATGACCGGCGCGAAGCGCGCGATGGCTCCGGCGCGGAGATAGTCACCGTAGGAGAAGCCGCCGGGCACGATGACCGCGTCGACACCCTTCAGGTCGGCGTCGCCGTGCCACAGCGCAACGGGTTCGGCACCGGCGAGCCGGACCGCGCGGGCGGCGTCGACGTCGTCGAGGGTGCCCGGGAAGGTGATGACACCGATACGAGCTGTCATGCCGCCTACTCCGAGACCCGGGAGACGTTGAAGTTCTCGATCACCGTGTTGGTCAACAACTCTTCGGCGATCCGCTCCAGGGTCACGTCGTCGACGGTGTCGTCGACCTCGAGCTCGAAGCGCTTGCCCTGACGGACGTCGCCGATCCCGGTGAATCCGAGCCGACCCAGTGCGCCGACGATGGCCTGCCCCTGCGGGTCGAGAATCTCGGCTTTGGGCATCACGTCGACCACCACTCGCGCCATGGCACCGCTCCTCAATCTCTGCTGATCAGTTCTCGCCTGGTCAGCTTACCGGGTGCCCCCAAATTGACTCAGAGCACGGATTCGATCGCGGCGACGACAGTCGGATCGGTCGGCTCGGTGCGGGGACGGAAACGGTTGACGACCTCACCGTCGGCGTTGACGAGGAACTTCTCGAAGTTCCACTGGATGTCGCCGGCCTCGCCGTCGGCGTCGGTGGCCTGGGTCAGCTCGACGTAGAGCGGATGGCGCGCGTCGCCGTTCACATCGGTCTTCTCCAGCAGCGGGAACGTGACGCCGTAGGTGGTCGAGCAGAAGGTCGCGATCTCCTCGGCGGTGCCCGGCTCCTGGCCCATGAACTGGTTGCAGGGCACGCCCACGACGGTCAGCCCCTTGTCGCCGTAGGTCTTCGCGAGCTGCTCGAGGCCCTCGTACTGCGGGGTGAGGCCGCACTTGCTGGCGACGTTGACGATCAGCAGCGGTCCGCCGAAGTCCTTCAGCGAGACTTCGGAGCCGTCGAGAGAGGTGACCGGGATGTCCTTGATGTTGCCCATGGGGAGAGGTTAACCGGTCATCAAACGGCTGTCCGGCGCAGGACGAGACGGTCAAACTCTGTACCTGCACCGAGCCTCCCGTGAGACGGGGGTCACACCATCGCGCAGACCATGTGCGATCTCACGCATATTGCGCTTCTGCAATAGTTGCGTCGGAGTTACTATATTCCGGTGTCTGAGGAACCCACGTGCGCAGCGAGCGCCGACGAGTCGATCGAATCCGCTTCGGCGGCGCTCGTCGCATTCCTCGACCGTCTGCTCGACCTCGGCCGGCCGGAAACCATGGAGAGTCTCGCCGCCACCGACATCACCTTCTCCCAGCTCCGCGTGCTCTGTGCGCTCGGCAGCCACGACGGGCCGATGCCGGTCAACGCCATCGCCGACCAGGTCCAGTTGTCCCTCGCGGCCGCGGGCCGGACGGTCGACAAGCTGGTCAGCTCCGGTCTCGCCGATCGTCGTGAGGACTCGGCAGACCGTCGCATCAAGCGCGTCTCGCTCACCGACGACGGCATGCGCTACCTCGAGACACACCTGGCACTGCAGCACGACACCGTACGACGGTTCGTGGCCGGCCTCCCCGCCGAACTCCGGGACAACCTGTGTTCGGCGCTGCGACCCATCGTCGACGACGGCGTCGACCACTTCTGCAATCTGGTCACCCGTTGACCGCGAACACCTCCCGACACCTACTTCTCAGTCGCATCCCGACCGATAGGACAAACACCGCATGACATCCTCCACCGGAGGCCATCTCCACGAAGGTCCACCAGACACCAAGCTGGACAAGAACGTCCTGCTGGTCGCCGGTGTGGTCGTGCTCGGCGCGATCATGTCGATCCTCGACGTCACCGTGGTCGGCGTTGCCCAGAACACCTTCCAGCAGGAGTTCAACACCGACGCCGCGGGTGCCGCGTGGACCGCGACCGGTTACACCCTCGCCCTCGCCGCCGTGATCCCGCTGGCCAGCTGGGCCGCGTCGCGTTTCGGCACCAAGCGGGTCTACCTGACCTCGCTGGTGCTGTTCACCCTCGGTTCGATCCTCTGTGCCTTCGCACCGAACATCGGCATGCTGGTCGCGTTCCGCGTGGTCCAGGGCCTCGGCGGCGGTCTGCTGATGCCGATCGGCATGATGATGCTGACCAAGGCGGCGGGTCCCGAACGCGTCGGTTCGGTGATGGCCGTCCTCGGTATCCCGATGCTCCTCGGCCCGATCTCGGGTCCGATCCTCGGCGGCGTGCTCATCGAGCAGCTCAGCTGGCACTGGATCTTCCTGATCAACGTCCCGATCGGCATCATCGCCTTCGTCTACGCGTGGATCGTCCTGCGTGACGACGCCGAGACCAAGAGGTCGTCGATCGACGTCGTCGGCCTCCTGCTGCTGTCGCCAGGTCTCGCGCTGTTCCTGTTCGGCATCTCGTCGAGCGCCGAACACCGCACCTTCGTCACCGGTTCGGTGCTGATCCCGACGATCATCGGCGCGGTCCTCATCGCGGCGTTCATCTTCCACGCGCTGCGCGCGAAGAAACCGCTGCTCGACCTGCGCCTGTTCAAGAACAAGACGCTGAGCATCGCGGTCGTCACGATGGTGCTGTTCATGATCGCGTTCTTCGGTGCCGCACTGCTGTTCCCGCAGTACTTCATCGGCGTCCGCGGCGAGTCCACGCTGACCGCCGGTCTGCTGCTCGCCCCACAGGGCCTGGGCGCGATGCTGACCATGCCGATCGCCGGCAAGCTGACCGACAAGATGGGTCCGGGCAAGTTCGTGCTCGGCGGCATCGTGCTGATCCTGATCGGCATGTCGACGTTCACCATGCTCGGTGCGAACACCTCGTACTGGTTGATCTGCGGCTCACTGTTCGTCCAGGGCCTCGGCATGGGCATGACGATGATGCCGATCATGTCCGCTGCCCTCGCCACCCTGAGCAACCCCCAGGTGCCCGACGGCTCGACGCTGATGAACGCCATCCAGCAGGCGGCCACCTCGATCGGCACCGCGGTCATCTCGGTGATCCTGGCCAGCAGCCTGGCGAGCAAGCCGGAGGCCGGTCTCGCGATCATGGCGAACACCTCCGACAAACCGCTGCCCCCGGGTGTCCCGAACCCGTTGCCGGAGTCGTTCTTCGAGACCGCCGCCGACGTGTTCTCCAACACCTTCGTGATCTCGGTCGTGCTGATCTGCCTCACCGTGATCCCGGCGTTCTTCCTGCCGCGCAAGAAGATCGCCTCGCCTCTCGTCGAAGAGGACCTGGATCGCGGCCCGATCATGATGCACTGATCGACCTCCGGGTCGAAACCGGAAGAGCCCCACCGCCCGCGAGGGTGGTGGGGCTCTTCCGGTTTCGAGGTCAGTTCGCCAACGCGCCGGACTGCTGCAGAATCCAGGCGATCTCGAAAGCGACTTCCTCCCACTGCTTGTAGCGTCCGCTGACGCCACCGTGACCGGCGGTCATCTCCGTCTTCAGCAGGATCGGGTTGTCCGAGGTCGACTTCTCCTGGAGCCGCGCAACCCATTTCGCCGCCTCGGTGTACAGCACCCGGGTGTCGTTGAGGGAGGTCAACGCGAGGATCGGCGGATAGGGCTTCGCGTCGACGTTCTCGTACGGCGTGTAGGTCTTCATGTACTCGTAGACCTTCGGGTCGTGCAGCGGGTCGCCCCACTCGTCCCATTCGATGACCGTCAGCGGCAACGACGGGTCGAGGATCGAGTTCAGCGCGTCGACGAACGGCACCGACGCCAGGATGCCGTTGAACAGCTCCGGCGCGAGGTTGGCCACCGCACCCATCAGGAGGCCGCCTGCCGAACCACCCTCGGCGACCATCTGCTGCGGCGTCGTCCACCCCGTCTCGACGAGATGGCGTCCGGCCGCGACGAAGTCGGTGAAGGTGTTCTTCTTGCTGAGTTCCTTGCCGTTCTCGTACCAGTAGCGGCCCATCTCGCCGCCGCCGCGGATGTGGGCGAGGACGAAGACCATGCCCCGATCGAGCATGGACAGCCGGGACACCGAGAAATAGGGATCGATACTGGCCTCGTACGAGCCGTACCCGTACAGCAACAGCGGGGCCGGCTTCGCGGCGTCGGTCTCCTTGCGGCGCACCACAGACAGCGGGATCCGGGTGCCGTCGTCGGCCACCGCCCACTCACGGGACTGGACGTAGTCGGAGGGGTCGTAGCCACCGAGCACCGGTTGCCGCTTCAGCAGGGTGCGTTCGCCGGTGGCGACGTCGAGTTCGAACAACTCCGCGGGTTCGATGAAGCTGCCGTAACCGATGCGCAGCTTCGGCGACCACCACTCGGGGTTGCCGCCGAGCCCGGCCGTGCTCAGCTCCTGATCGAACTCGACCTCGTGGAAGTCGGATTCGGCCGGAATGCCGTCGATCTGGCGGAGGTCGGCGATAGCCAGGCGCGGCAACGCCTCTCGCCGGTACGACAGCACCAGGTAGTCGGCGAAGGCATCGAGATCCTCGACGCGGCGAGCCGGATCGTGTGCGATCAGCGGGCGCCGGTCCGCGGGATTGTCCACCGGTGCGATGTCGATGGCGAAGTTCTCCGCTTTCTGACCGTCCACGACCTCGTTGTGCACGATGACGAAGTAGTCGTCCCCGCCGATGACGGCATGTTCGACGCTGTACTCGACGCCGTCGACGCGCGGTACGACGCTGCGGAACTCACCTGTCGGGTTATCGGCTTCGAGAACGTAGCTCTCCGAGGTGATCTTGGAGCCGACTCCGATGACGAGGTACTTGTCGCTGCGAGTGGTGCCCATGCCGACCCAGAACCGCTCGTCGGGTTCGTGGAAGACCTTGACGTCCTCGGTGCCCGCACCGATGTCGTGTCGCCACACCGTGTCCGGCCGCCATGCGGCGTCGACCGTCGAATAGAAGACGTGGCGGGCGTCGGCCGACCACACCGCGCTGCCCGAGGTGTCGGTGACGACGTCGTCGAGGACCTGACCGGTACGAAGATCCTTGATGCGCAGCGTGTATCGCTCGTCACCGACGACGTCGGTGCTGTAGGCCAACCAGTTGCCGTCATCGCTGACGGTCAGCGCGCCGAGACTGAAGAAGTCGTGTCCCTCGGCCTCGACGTTGCTGTCGAGCAGGATCTCCTCGCCCGGCAGCTCGACGCCGTCGTCGACCTTCGGCGCCGTCCAGTCGTCGTCGCTGGCGACCGGGCACCGGCAGGACGTCGAATACTGCTTGCCCTCTTGAGTTCTGGCGAAATACCAGAAGCGTCCGCGCCGCACGGGCACCGACATGTCGGTTTCCTTGGTGCGGCTCTTGATCTCGTCGAAGATCTGCTTGCGCAGATCCGACAGGTGACCGGTGTGCGCCTCGGTGAACGCGTTCTGCGCCTCGAGGTAGGCGGTCACCTCCGGATCGTCCTTGTCGCGCAACCATTCGTAGTCGTCGACGAAGGTGTCACCGTGGTGGGTGCGCTCCTTCGGGACCTTCTTGGCGACCGGGGGTGTCGCGGTGTCGCGCTCGTCGGTCACGAGGACACCTCCGCGGTGGGCCAATCGGCGAAGGACTTCTGCGAAATCCATTCGTACGCATCGATGTAGCGCTGACGTGTCTTCTCGACGACGTCGTCGGGCAGCGACGGCGGCGCGACATCGGAGGCACGGTCCCAGCCGGATGCGGCACTGGTGAGCCAGTTCCGGACGATCTGCTTGTCGAAGCTGGGCTGAACCTTGCCGGGTTCGTAGGTCGCCGCCTCCCAGTACCGGGACGAGTCGGGGGTCAGGACCTCGTCGGCGAGGACGAGTTCACCGTCGGGGCCGCGACCGAACTCGAACTTGGTGTCGGCGAGGATGATCCCGCGGTCGGCGGCCACCGCCGCACCTCGACCGTAGATGTCGAGGGTTGCCGACCGCAGCGCCCCGGCCACCTCGGCACCCTCCTGTTCGACGACGCGCTCGAAGCTGATGTTCTCGTCGTGCTCACCCTGCTCGGCCTTGGTGGCCGGGGTGAAGATCGGCTCGGGCAGCTTGGAGGCCTCCGACAGACCCGCCGGCAGTTCGACGCCGCACACCGCACCGGTCGCCTGATAGTCGAGCAGACCCGAACCCGTCAGGTAGCCGCGCGCCACACATTCGACCTGCACCATCGGTAGGCGCTTCACCACCATCGAGCGGCCGACGACCTCGCCCGGGATGCGTTCGTCGGTGGGACCGCCGGCGAGGTGGTTGGGAACGCCGAGCTCGTCGAACCAGAAGAAGCTCATCGCTGTCAGGATGCGTCCCTTGTCGGGGATCGCGGGACTCAAGATGTGGTCGTAGGCCGAGATCCGGTCGGAGGCCACCAACAGCAGGGTGTCGGCGTCGATCTCGTAGATCTCACGGACCTTCCCCGACGCCAGATGCCGGTAGGACTGCAGTTCAGGACGCATGGACTCGACCCTAGAGGGTCACCGGTCGGCCGGGGGCGGCAGCCTCTGACATTCTTGACCGATGACCGCACCGCACATCACCATCACCTACTGCACCCAGTGCAACTGGCTGCTGCGGGCATCGTGGATGGCATCGGAGCTGCTGAACACCTTCGGCACCGAGATCGGCTCGGTGACGCTGGTCCCCGGGACCGGCGGCGTGTTCCACATCGACGTCGACGGCACGCAGATCTGGGAGCGCAAACGCGACGGCGGGTTCCCCGGGGCACCCGAACTCAAGTGGCTCGTGCGCGACGTCGCGCTCCCCGATTGGAAGCTCGGGCACGCCGACGCCTCCGCGCCGGAGTGACCCCTAGAGGATGGGCGCGGGTGCGTAGGCCGCGGCCTCCGGGTACTGGCCGATGATCTTCTCCGCCGCGGCGATGACGTCGGCGACCTGTTGTTCGGCCGCTCCGACGAACACCGACTTGTCGGCGAGGAGCTCCTCGAGCTGGGTCCGGTCGAGTGGGATGCGGTCGTCGGCGGCGAGGCGGTCGAGCAGATCGGGTTCGCGACCCTCCTCGCGCATGGCCAGCGCCACCGCGACGGCGTTCTCCTTGATCGCCTCGTGCGCGGTCTCCCGACCCACGCCGGCACGCACCGACGCCATCAGCACCTTGGTGGTCGCGAGGAACGGCAGGTAGCGGTCGAGCTCGTTGGCGATGACCGCAGGGTAGGCGCCGAACTCGGCGAGGACGGTCAGGAAGGTCTCCATCAGACCGTCGATGGCGAAAAAGGCATCGGGCAGCGCGACGCGGCGGACCACCGAGCAGAAGACGTCGCCTTCGTTCCACTGGGCGCCGGCGAGTTCGGCGGCCATCGAGCCGTAGCCGCGCAGGACCACGGCGAGACCGTTCACGCGCTCACAGCTGCGGGTGTTCATCTTGTGCGGCATCGCCGAGCTGCCGACCTGGCCGGGCTGGAAGCCCTCGGTCACCAGCTCGTGGCCGGCCATGAGCCGGATCGTGGTGGCCAGCGACGACGGTGCGGCCGCGACCTGGACCAGCGCGGACACCACGTCGTGGTCCAGGGACCGCGGGTAGATCTGACCGACCGAGGTGAACGACCGGGCGAAACCGAGGTGGTCGGCGACGCGCGCCTCGAGGTCGGCGAGCTTGGTGGCGTCACCGCCGAGGAGGTCGAGCATGTCCTGCGAGGTGCCCATCGGGCCCTTGATGCCGCGCAGCGGGTAGCGGTCGATCAGCTCACGAAGTCGGGTGAGCGCGATCATGAGTTCGTCGGCGGCCGAGGCGAAACGCTTGCCGAGGGTCGTGGCCTGCGCGGCGACGTTGTGGCTGCGGCCGGCCATGACGACCGAGGAGTACTGGGCGGCACGTTCGACGACGCGGGCCAGGACGGCGACACCGTGGGCATGCACGTGCTCGAGGGAACGGAGGATCTGCAGCTGCTCGACGTTCTCGGTGAGGTCGCGGCTGGTCATGCCCTTGTGGATCTGCTCGTGACCGGCGAGGGCGTTGAACTCTTCGATGCGAGCCTTCACGTCGTGACGGGTGACGCGTTCACGGTCGGCGATCGAGGCGAGGTCGACCTGGTCGACAACGCGCTCGTAGTCGGCGATCGCGTCGGCCGGAACATCGATCCCGAGGTCGGCCTGCGCCTTCAGCACCGCGATCCACAGTCGCCGTTCGAGGGCGATCTTGGTGGTGGCCGACCACAGCTCGGCGAGGTCGGTGGAGGCATAGCGGCTGGCCAGGACGTTGGCAATGGCGGGCTTCGACACCCGCTCAGTGTAGGTCGATCGACGGCGGATCCCGAATTCCTCGACCCACCGATACTCGGCGTACTCAGAACGCGAAGCAGGTCCCGTTGGAGCCGTAGCCCTGGCGCACCTTGACGAGGGTGGGCTGCGAGGCCTTGCCGTTCTGGACGGCGTAGAGGTACTTGTCGCCGATGCGACGCGGCACCCCAGGTGACCGAAGCGAGTGCTCCCGAGGGGAGATCGCGACCGATGAAACGAGCCGGCAGACCCGGCTTGACCTCCCAGAACTCCACCCAGCCGGACGAGTTGACCGCGACGGTCACGGGGTAGGTGCACCCCGTTCCGTAGACCACCGACGACAACGGGACACCCGCGTCGACCCGACCGGCCGGCGCCGCCTGGGCGCTGGGAGCGACGAGCATCAGCACCCCGGC
Organism: Gordonia rubripertincta; assembly: GCF_038024875.1. NCBI lineage: Bacteria > Bacillati > Actinomycetota > Actinomycetes > Mycobacteriales > Gordoniaceae > Gordonia > Gordonia rubripertincta. The sequence goes on along the minus strand of NZ_CP136136.1, from coordinate 2,032,044 downwards.
GATCGCGGACATGAGCGCGGCAACAAGGCCCCTGCGCATACGGGGCCCACTCATCGAATCCCCCGCCATCCGATCCCTTCTTCCTTCTCTGCGGTCACGCTCGCGGTGCCAGGACGTCGATCACCTCGAGCAGGGCGTCGCGCACCGCGTCGAGGGGCCGTACGCCGTTCTGTCCGAGGGCACCGACGATGGCGCCGTCCTCGATCCCGATCAGCTGGGCGATGTGGGCGGGGTCGGCGACCCGGCCGGATCTGGTGAGGACGTCGAGATGGCACATGGACAGCGCCTGCCACCGTTCGCTCACCACCTCGCGCAGCATCGGGTACCGCGCCGACAGCGCGATCATCTCGTAGCGGGCCGACAGTTGCTGGATCGTGTCGTCACCGACGACGACCTCGGCGAGTGCCGTCGCGGTTGCCGTATTCCCGCGGCGTCGACGCGGAAGTGCGTTGCAGCGCTCGGTGACCGCCTCCGCGTCGTGGCCGCAGAGACTGGCCGCCGCCTCGGCCATCAGGTCGTCGAGGGAGGCGAAGTAGTACGTCGTCGACGCCAGCGGCAACTGGGCGCGTTCGGCCACCGCACGATGACGGACGGCGTCGAAGCCACCTTCGAGCAGCAGCTCGCCGGCGGCCTCGATCAAGCGAGACCGCCGTCGCGCACCCTTGGGTGTCGCCGCCGACGTCATCATGTGGTTCATGCTGCCAAAGCCGTCCGTACCGCCGTATTGCTTTTGACCAAAGCGGTACAAGCACAGTCGATTTCCCGTATAAGAGCAGAACAACGGTGGTGAATGGCCGGTTCAGATCGACGTCAGTCGGTCATCGGACAGCAGGGTCGTCTCCGCTCCCGGCCCGTTTACCGTGATCCCATGCAGTTCGACGGCCTCCACGCTGTCGCCGATTACGCGGCGCTCTACACCTCGCTGAGACAGTCCGCATTCGTCGACCTCCTGCGTGAGAGGTTGGGCGCCTTCGACGTACGGTGCGCCGAGGACAACCGGACGGCCGTGTTCGCCCGCTCGGGCACCGACTCCGACTCCACACGCGACGAGGCGACGTTTGTCCGTTTGCGGGCATCACTCGTCGCCGTCCTCGAACCGTCCGCGATCATCTGGGGTTGGGCACACCCGTGCGGCGACCACACCGGACCGGCGTCCAGGCTTCGCGAGGCCGGCGCGCGGCTCGGCATCGAGGATCTCACCTCCCCGCGAGTGACACTGCCGCCCAAGCCGTCCCATGACGCCGACGATCCCGGCGATCGGGTCCTCGACGTCATCGCGGCCGCCGCCGTCGGCAGCACCGGCGTGAGTCCGTATTGCACGGTTCGACTCGACGACGACGATCGCGGCGTCTTCCTGCTCGACGACGTCACCCTCCCCGAGCCGACCTTCGCCGACTTCGCAACCCGGATGCCCGAGGTCCTCAGCTCCCTTGCGGTGAACGATCATCGGGTCGCCATCCACGGGATGGCCGCACGACGTGGCTGGCACATCAGCTGGCGCACCGGCACCGACCGCGGGCGTTCACCGATCTGTGACGTGACCGACGGCCGTTCCGTCGTCCGGGTGAACTTCGACCGGCGCGGCCGGCCGGTGGACTACCGGTGCGAGCTCGCCGACGCCGATCGCGATTGAGCCGACTTCCGCCTGACGAGACCTCTCCTCATACCCCAAGGGGTATAGTCCCCCTTGTCAAGGTATCCACGCGTGCAAACCCCAGGAGGTTGTCATGGTCGGTGACGAAGAATCGATCGGCGTCGTACTCAACCGGCTACGCCGCGCCCACGGACAGCTCGCCGGCGTGATCTCGATGATCGAACAGGGACGAGACTGCAAGGACGTCGTGACCCAACTCGCCGCGGTGTCGAGTGCACTGGATCGGGCCGGTTTCAAGATCGTCGCGACCGGCCTCCGCGAATGCATAACCGGTGAACAGTCGAAGGACTCCGAGCCGATGACGATCGATCAGATGGAAAAGTTGTTCCTGGCGCTCGCCTGACGCGGGGAGCACCACGAGAGGAGTGATCATGAAACTCGGTTACCGGACGACCCTGGAGACCGACTTCGACGACGCGGTCGCGCGGACGCGGGAAGCGCTCGGCGACGTCGGCTTCGGAGTGCTCACCGAGATCGACGTGAAGGCGACGCTCAAGAAGAAGCTCGACGAGGACATGGAGAACTATCTCATCCTCGGCGCCTGCAATCCACAGTTCGCCCACCGCGCGCTCGGGATCGAGCGGCAGATCGGTTTGCTGCTCCCCTGCAATGTCGTGGTGCGCGACGACACCGACAACCCCGGGACCGTCATCGTCGAGGCGATGAACCCCGACATCATGGTCGCGGTCACCGACGCCCCCGGCCTACCCGACGTGGCGTCCGGAGCCGCTGAACTCCTGCAGAAAGCCATCGCGTCGCTCGACTGACGTCAAGTCAGGGACGGATTTCTCACAGCGTCGGCGCGTCGGCCGACTCGACGTTGCGTCGAGCCCGGGTACCCCGATTACCCTGTTCCTTCGATGACGAGCCTGCGATCCCGATTCTCCGAAGCTGCCGACCGCGACCTTCCGCGCGTGGGCCGTCGTGCCGTGCTCGCCGCCGGCGTCGGGGCCGCCGCTCTCGGACTGGCCGCATGCTCGGACAAGGCACCGTCGGCGTCGGTGCAGCCACGCAACCTCGAAGGCCGCGCCGCCGACGACGAACTGCCGGTCGAGACCTCACCGCCGCCGGTCACCAGCGGCCCCCCGCTCATCACCGGCAGCTTCAAATCTGCCCGCATGGGCGGCCGCGACACCCGCTGGGCGGTCGCCCGGCCCAACGGCGTGACCGGCAAGCTGCCCGTCGTCGTGGTGCTGCACGCGCTGAACACGAACGAGAAGACCATTTTCGGGTCGAAGCTCGAGATGCAGACCGTGATGCAGCAGTACGTGGACAACGGCAACACCCCGTTCGCGCTGGCCGCGGCCGATGTGGGTCGCAACTACTACCACCGGCGGGCCGACGGCACGGACGGTGGCGCGATGATCCTCGACGAGTTCCTGCCGATGCTCGCGAACGATCCGCGGCTCAACCTGTCCACCGACCGCATCGGTCTCTTCGGCTGGTCGATGGGCGGATACGGCGCCCTGCGTCTGGCGTCGATGCTCGGAGCGCCGCGCGTGGCCGCCGTGGCAGTCAGCTCACCCGCGATGTGGGCCGACCCGCGCAACTTCCCGCCGCGCGCCTTCGACGGCCTCGCCGACTACCAGGCCAACTCGCTGTTCGGTGCGCAACCGAGCTTCGCGAAGATCCCGCTGCTGATCAACATCGGTTCGAGCGATCAGTTCTACACCTACACCCGCCAGTGGGCCGCGGGCCTTCACCCGCCGGCCGCCTTCGGCACCGCAGCCGGTGGGCACACCAACCGGTACTGGCGCAGCGTGCTCCCCGAGCAGATCGAGTTCCTCGGCCGCAATCTCGCGGACTGAGCTCCCGACCCGCCCGGGTCTGCCACTAGATGCTGATCTTTCCCTCGAGGGCGTTGCGGCCGATGTCGGTGCGGTAATGCGAGCCCGGCAGCTTGATCTTCTCGATCCGGGCGTAGGCCTGGGCACGGGCCTCGGCGAGGTCGGCGCCGGTACCCACGACGGCCAGCACGCGACCTCCGGCGGAGACGATCGCACCGTCGGCGTTCCTGGACGTGCCCGCGTGCAACACGCCCTCGGCGTCGGCGCCGGTGATGACGTCACCGGTGCGCGGCTTGCCGGGGTAGTTCTCGGCGGCGACGACCACGGTGACCGCAGCGCCGTCGTGCCATTCGAGCGCCGGCAGGTCGGCCAGCGTGCCGGTGGCGGTGGCGTTGAGCGCCGCACCGAGCGGCGACTTCAGCAGTGCGAGGACCGCCTGGGTCTCGGGATCGCCGAAGCGGCAGTTGAATTCGACGACCGCGGGCCCGTCCTTGCCGATCGCGAGACCGGCGTACAGGAGACCCGAGAACGGGATTCCGCGCTTCACCATCTGGGCCGCAACGGGTTTGACGACCTCCTCGACGATGCGCTCGGTCATCTCCGCGGGCAGCCACGGCAGCGGGGTGTAGGCACCCATGCCGCCCGTGTTGGGTCCGGCGTCGTTGTCGCCGACGCGCTTGTGGTCCTGCGCGGGCAGCAGCGGCACCACGGTCTCGCCGTCGACGAGGCAGAACAGTGACACCTCGGGTCCGTCGAGGAAGCTCTCGAGCAGAACGGGGTGTCCGCTCTCCAGGCACTCGGCGGCGTGGTCGCGGGCGACCTCGCGGTCGGGCGTGACGACGACGCCCTTACCCGCGGCGAGGCCGTCGTCCTTGACGACCCAGGTGGGTCCGAAGCGGTCGAGGGCGGCGTCGAGGTGAGCGGGGTTGTCGACGATCTCCGCGTGCGCGGTCTTGACGCCCGCAGCGGCCATCACGTCCTTGGCGAAAGCCTTGGAACCCTCGATCTGCGCGGCCTGCGCGCTGGGGCCGAAGGTTGCGATACCGGCCGCGCGCAACGCATCGGCGACGCCGAGGACCAGGGGCACCTCGGGTCCGATGACCACGAGGTCGGCCTCCAGCTTCTGCGCCAGGGCCACGACCGCCTCACCCGAGACCACGTCGACGGCGTGGTTGGTGGCGATCGCCGAGGTGCCGGCGTTGCCGGGAGCGACATGCAGGTCGGTGACCGACGGATCGTTCTTGAGGCCGATGAGAAGGGCATGTTCGCGGCCGCCCGAGCCGATCACGAGTACTCGCACGACCATGACTCTAAACGACCCGCACCCCGAGTCACCCGCCGGTGAGCTCCCGGAGAGCATGCTCACGACGCCCGGCGGTGAACGCCTCGTCGACGATCACCATCACCACCGGTGCCAGCGATGCGACCACGATCGTCGTGATCACGGACAGACCCGCGAGACACAACAGCATCGACGTCGCGATCGTGCCGACGACCGCCACGGCCTGGATGAGCGAGAGACGGTCGAAACCCAGGAGGTAGCCGTCGATCGCGACCACACTCAGACAGAACACCGCCAGCGGGACGGCCAGACTCGCGGCGACGAGCGTGTCGTCGAGCACGGCGTGATGCTCCAGGTAGAGCGCCGCGACATGAAGTCCGACACCGACACCAACGGCTGCCATGAACACGACGATGTGGCCGTATCCCCAGACGAAGGACTTCTCCCGGTGGGCATGCAACACGTCGCCGGTGGGCACCGCGCTGTAGGTCCACCACATGGCGAAGGTCGTGGTCAACGTCGCGAAGCCGAGGACCGCGGTGTCCGGGGTCCACCCGTCGACGGCGACCTGGGCACCGAGCAGCGTGACCACGCCCACGACCCCCTCGCCTAGGCTCACGATCGTGAGCAGGGAATACCGCTCCGCGATGTGATGCGCGTGCCAAGGCGTTCCGGCCGTGCGGGTCTCGGCGATCACCGGGCCCATCAGCTCGATCAGGACGCCGATCAGCATCGCCACGACGGTCATCACCAGCGGCAGGTGGGCGACCAGGACAGCGACCCACCAGATCTGGGCCACGATGGTCGCGACGGCGTAGACCAGGCACGCACGCCGCCACTGGGCACTCTGCGACGCCGCCCGCAACCACTGGATGACCATGCCGACGCGCATCACGATGTAGCCGAGAATCAGGATCCGGTTGTCGATGACACCGCCGTGGGCCACCGAGTCGAACACGGGCGGCATTCCGACGGCGATGATCGCGACGCCGCCCATCTGAACGAGCGTGACGACACGGAAGACCCAGTCATCGGTGTCGAAGGCCGACGCGAACCAGGCGAAGTTGATCCACGCCCAGATCGCCGCGAACGTGCAGAGGAAGAACCCGATGAACGCCGCGGTGTAGTGCGCCTCGGCGAACTGATGGCCGGCCAGGGTCGTCGCCACGGAGAAACCGACGACGAACACCAGGTCGTAGAACAATTCGAGACCGGTCGCGACCCGCCCCTCCTGGTGCGGGTCGCGACCGGTCATCCGAGTCAGTCGCGATCGTGTGCGTGTCGTCGTATCAGTCGTGGCAGTGCCGTCCGACGGTTTCACACAGTGAACTGTAGGTCGCCACGGCCATTGGCGTCAGGCCGCCGGCCTCGTCAGGTCGTACATCGTGACCCCGTCGACCGTCACCGCGGTGAAGTTCTCCTGCACCCACGCACTGATCGACGACGCCGGGCGTTCGGAGTCCGTGCCCATGCCGTCCCCGCCCATCCCCGGCCCGCCACCACCGCCGAGGAACCAGTGGATCTTCTTCTCGGCGACCAGTTTCTGGAACTCGGCGAGGGTCGGCGACGGATCGCTGCCGTTGAACCCGCCGATCGGCATCACCGAATGGCCGCTCTCGAGCTGGTAACCCGAGGCGGACATCGACCCGACCGCCGCGGCCACCCACGTGTACTGGTCCGCGTCGGCGTTCAGCTTCTCGACGACCGCGGCAGTGGGGGTCGAGCCGCGCAGCAGACCACCGGCCCCGTCCCGACCGCCGGGCATCTCCTGCCCGCCCGGCATCGCCTGGCCCGGCGCACCTGGCATGCCACCCGGGAACGGGAATCCCCCGGGCCCACCCGGCATGCCGCGGCCGTCCGGACCTCCCCGCCCGCCGGGGCCGCCTCGTCCACCCGGGCCGAACCCATCCTCGACGCGCGGGCCGGCGGTGATGATCGAACCGCTCTTCTCGGTCGTCACCGTGTCGATCGTGTACGCGACCGGACCGGCGAGTCCGGCGAGGATCGCACCGGTCACCGCTGCCGCTGCGACACCGCGGACGTTCGCGAAGACCATCGCGGCACCGGCGAGCAGGCCGACGACGAGGACCACGACGCGCAGCCACGGCACGAAGTCGGGAGTGCGGTTCAGCAGGACGAAGCCCCAGCCGGCCGCGATCCACACGGATGCGCCGAGAGCGATCCGGACCCACAGTCGGCCGCGGTGACTCCAGCAGACCGCCCCACCACCGGCGACGAGAGCAGCGACCGCCGGGGCGAGGGCTGCGGTGTAGTACTGGTGGAAGATGCCGGCCATGAAGCTGAAGACACCCATCGTGATCAGCAGCCACATCCCCCAGACCGTGAGGTACGCGCGGCGCGGATCGGTCCGCCGGGCCCGGCCGATCAGGACTGCCGCGACGACGGCGAGCAGGACACCGGTCGGGATGAGCCACGCGATCTGACCGCCCTGTGCGGGTTCGAACATCCGCAGCCATCCGGTCTCGCCCCACGGGCCGCCACCGCCACCGCCGGGGCCACCGGGACCGCCGCGACCACCGGGGACCACTGCGCCGGTCTCGTTGCCGTTCAGTCGACCGAGACCGTTGTAGCCAAGAGTGAGCTCGAGGATCGAATTGTTCTGCGAACCACCGATGTAGGGCCGCGACGACGCCGGCCAGAGTTCGACGGCGAGAATCCACCAGCCGGCACTGACGACCATCGCGCCGAGTGCGGCGAACAGCTGGCCGAGCCGCCGCAACCAACCACGCGGACCGAAGGCCAGGTAGGTGATCGACAGCGCCGGTACGATCAACATCACCTGCAGCTGCTTGGTGAGGACTCCGAATCCGATGAACACACCGGTGAGGATCAGCCACCGCCACCGACCGTCGTCGACCGCCTTCATCAGCGACCAGACGGCCGCGATCATCAGCAGGATCAGCAGCGCCTCGGGGTTGTCGAAGCGGAACATCAACGCCGCGACCGGCGTCAGCGCCAGTACCGCGCCGCCGAGGATTCCGGCCCAGTGGCCGAAGTATTTTCGCGTGATCAGGTACAGCAACGCGACCGATGCGACGCCCATCAGGACCTCGGGCACCAGAATCGACCAGGAGTTGACCCCGAAGATCCGCGCACTGATGCCCGGAATCCACAGCGAGGCAGGTGGTTTGTCGACGGTGATCGAGTTGGCCATGTCGCTCGACCCGAAGAACCAGGCCTTCCAGGATTGCGAACCTGCCTGGATGGCCGCCGAGTAGAAGGAGTTCGCCCAACCGTTGATCGAGAGATTCCACAGATAGAGGACACCGGTACCGATCAGCAGCGTGGCCAGTGAGAGACGTTCCCACAGCACGTTCTTCGCGTGTGCATGCGTCTGCGGAGCGGAGTCGAGGGGTGGGTCGATGGTCAGTGTCGTCATGCGACAACCTCCGGGGTCTTGCGGAACACCCAGCGGAGACCGACGAACCGGGTGAGCGTGGCCACCAGGTTGGCGACCACCAGGATGATCAGTTCGATGTGTTTGGTCGCGTCCGGCGCGACGGTGTGCAGGAACAACAGGGAGCCGGCGGTCACCAGCCAGCCGAACAGGAACACCCCGAGACCGAACAACTGATGGCGGAGTGCGTTGTCACGCCCGCGGACGCCGAAGCTGAACCGGCGGTTGGCTGCGGTGTTCAGGACGGCGGTGATGGCGAGGGCGACCAGGTTCGACACCTGCGCTCCCAGGAACGAGTGCAACGCCAGGAACAGCACCGCGAAGGCGATCGTCGACGCGACACCCACCACACAGAACCGCGCGAGCTGGCCGACCAAACCCTTCGGCACACCGTCGATCTGGGGGCCGGCCGCCCGGTCGCGACCGATGGAGGCACGGAGCTGCGCGATCGGGAGCCGCCCCATCGCCAGCGCGAGACCGACTCGCGCACAACCCTTCAGATCGGCGAGTGCGGTGGGCACGATGTCGACGGTGCTGTCCGGGTCGTCGACCCAGTCGACCGGGACCTCCGCGATCCGCAGCCCGATCTGCTCGGCGAGGACGAGCAGTTCGGTGTCGAAGAACCAGCCGGTGTCGACGACGAACGGCAGCAGCTCGCGGGCGATGTCGGTGCGCATCGCCTTGAACCCACACTGGGCGTCGGAGAACCTGGCGCCCATGGCGGTTCGGAGGATGAGGTTGTAGGAGCGCGAGATGAACTCCCGCTTGGGTCCGCGCACGACGCGCGACGACCGGCTGAGCCGGGTGCCGATCGCGATGTCGGAATGACCCGACACCAGCGGGGCGATGAGCGGCATCAGCGCATTTAGGTCGGTGGAGAGGTCGACGTCGCAGTAGGCGACGATCTCGGCGTCGCTGCGCTGCCAGACCGCGTTCAGCGCACGACCACGCCCCTTCTCGTCGAGATGAACGACGCGGACGCCCTCGAGGTCGTCGACGAGACCGACGGCGATCGCGAGGGTGTCGTCGGTGCTGGCGTTGTCGGCGACCGTGATACGCGCCGGATACGGCACGTGCCGGCGCAGATGGTCCGCGAGCCGGTGGATCGACGACGCGAGGTCGGTCTGTTCGTTGTAGACGGGAACGACGATGTCGAGGACCGGGGTGGACACCGAACTGTCGGCGAGCGTGTACACCTGCGCCCTCCGGTCCGGCGGTGCTTGCGGGATCATGAGGACACGATGGGCTCGCACCCTCGTTCCTCCCTGGAACCCGGCTGGGAGGTTCCTGTGAACAGGTCCGGCCGGGTCTTCGCCGCTGTGCGCCGCCGACCCGTGGTGTCGGGTGTCGCCACTACATTGGGCTCATGGCCGCAACCCTCACCCCTGACCAGCTGACCGCCGCCAACCGCGTCATCACCAGCCTGGCCGGTGAGGGCGCCCGGCTGCGCGAGGACCAGCTCCGCGCGGTGACCGCCCTGGCCGGGGGCGATCCCGGCACACCCGGCGCGCGGGTTCTGGTGGTCCAGGCGACCGGATGGGGCAAGTCGGCCGTCTACTGGTCGGCCACCGCGATCATCCGTGCCGGCGGTGGCGGGCCGACGCTGATCGTCTCCCCGCTGCTGTCCCTCATGCGTGACCAGGTGGCCGCGGCGGCTCGCGGCGGCCTGTCCGCGGCGACGCTGAACTCGTCGAACGTCGACGAGTGGTCGGCGATCGAGGCGCAGTTGCGGGCGGGTGATCTCGACGTCCTGCTCGTCTCGCCGGAACGCCTCGCCAATCCCGGCTTCGGGCGCCGCGTGCTCGACGCACTGGCCGGCAACCTCGGACTCCTGGTGATCGACGAGGCCCACGCGGTCTCCGACTGGGGTCACGACTTCCGGCCCGACTACCGCCGCGTGGCCGACGTGCTCCGCTCGGTCAACCCGACGACGCCGGTCCTGGCGACCACCGCGACCGCCAACGCTCGCGTCACCGAGGACGTCGCCGCGCAGCTCGACTCCGGTTCCGATGCCCCGACGCTCGTCCTCCGCGGGCCGCTCGCCCGGAAGTCGTTGCATCTCAACGTCCTCGACGGGCTCTCGCCCGTGCAGCGCTACGGCTGGGTGGCGCAGGCCCTCCCCCATCTCCCGGGCTCGGGCATCGTCTACGTCCTCACCGTCGCCGACGCCGACCGACTCGTCGAGGCCATCCGCGCGGTACACGGCGATTCGGTCGAGGTCGCCGCCTACACCGGCCAACTCGACGCCGACCGACGGCACGAACTCGAAGATGCGTTGCTGCACAACAAGGTCAAGGCGCTCGTCGCGACGTCGGCCCTCGGGATGGGCTACGACAAGCCGGACCTCGGCTTCGTCGTGCACGTCGGCTCGCCGCCGTCGCCGGTCTCCTACTACCAGCAGGTGGGTCGTGCCGGGCGCGCCCTCGACGACGCCGTCGTGATGTTGCTGGCCTCGCAGACCGACGACCGGATCTGGGATCATTTCGCCACCGCAACCATCCCCGATCCCGACAAGATGCGCGATCTGCTGGCCGCGCTGGAGGCCGCCGACGAACCGCAGTCGGTCATCCAGCTCGAGGCCGCCACCCGCTTCCGGCGCACGCGAATCGAGTTGATGCTCAAGCAGCTCGCCGTCGACGGCGTCACCGATCGCACCCCGGACGGCTGGGTCGCGACCGGCAAGCCCTGGACCTACGACGCCGCCCACTACGACGGCGTGCTCGCGGTCCGTCGCCGCGAGGCCGACATCATGCGGTCCTACATCGCCGGCCGAACCTGCCTGATGCGCCTGCTCACCGAATCGCTCGACGACCCGCAGGCCGCCGACTGCGGCCGCTGCTCGGTCTGCCGCGGCGCACTGAGCGAGGGACTCCCCGACGCCGTCGACGCCGAGGTGGTACGCACCGTGACCTCGACCCTGCGTCGCAAGGCATCGACCCTCGATCCCCGGAAGATGTGGCCGGGAGGCGAATTCGGCCGCCGAGGGCGGATTCCCGCCGAACTCCTCGCCCAGCCCGGTCGTGTCCTCGCCCACGCCGACGCACCCGAATGGGTGGAGGTACTCGCCGCCGCCCGCAACGGTGACGAGCGTGCACTGGCCGAACTCGGCGACGCCGCCGTCGCCACGCTCTCCTCCTGGGTCCGCGAGACCGGTATCCGCGCCGACGTCATCGTCTCGCTCCGCTTGACCGGCACCAACCTCGCCGAGACGCTCGCCGAGCACCTGCGCACAGTCGGGAAACGCGGCGGCGGAACCTTCCCCGTCCGCCTGGGCGATCCGCCCACCGACGCGACCGGCGCCGTCGAGGCCGCCTACTGGCGCGACCACCTCGGCGACCCGCCCGAGGTCGCCGGGCAGAACGTGATGCTCGTCGTCGACGCCAACAGCTCGGGCTGGCCCATCACCCTCGCCGCCGCGGCGCTCCGCGAGGCCGGGGCGGGTGCGGTCCTACCGCTGCTGATCCACCGGACGGTCTGACCCTTCGAGACGCTCGCGAGCTCGCCCCTCAGGAAGCTGATCGGGTCAGCGAGAGCACCTCGTCGAACCCGTCGACGAGGCACGCATGGAAGACGTCGACGTCGCCGATTGCTCCGGTGTCGACATCGATCCCCAGCTCACACGTGTCGATGTAGCTGAGCAGGGTGACGTTGACCGCGGCCCCGATGGTGGGACCGAATGCGTACTGGGCGGTCATCCGGGCGCCGCCGAGGTAGAGCGGCACCGGAATACCCGGCACGTCACTGCACAGGAAGTCGACGTGACGCAGGACCGAACCGATGTACCAGCGCGGCATGAGGTTCATGGCACCGGCGATGAGCTGGGTGTACGGCAGCGAACGCTCCTCGCGGACACGTGAGGTCCGTCGGTGGATTCGCGCGATCCGCTGCGCCGGATCAGCCTCTCCCACCGGCACGTCGAACCTCATCAGGGTGATCCGGTTGCCACCGGGGGCATCGTCGTCGGTCCGCAGATTCACCGGCATACACAGATGAAGGTCGCCGACTTCGACGCCGTGTTTCTCGTGGTACAGACGGAGCCCTCCGGCGACGCCGGCGACGAAGGCGTCGTTGAGCGAACCGCCCCCACGATGCCCGGCGTCGCGGAGTTGCTGCAGCGGGACCTCGTGGACGTCGAGGTGACGGACCAACGACCGGTCGGTCACCAACGACGATCCGGTTTCGTTGACCGGCCGAACCGTGCGGTAGACCGATGCGGCCGTCTCGACGGCGTCACCGGCGGTCGCGATCGGATGGCGAATCGTGTCGAACGCCAAGCCCGGTACCGATTTCACGAGTTCCATCACGGTGTTCGAGGCGCGCTCGGCGTCGAATCGCATCGAGTCCAGGTAGTCCCGCCACCAGGCCTCACCGTTCGGCGGCGTGATGGCGTCGGGAGTGCCCGGCGGAGGGTCGGATTCCTCGGTCAGGTCGAAGAGCCGCATCGCGATCTCGATGGCACCCACCCCGTCGGTCAGCGCGTGGTGGAACTTGCAGACGACCGCGGCCCCGCCGTCGGTCAGACCGTCGACCAGGGTTGTCTTCCACAACGGGCGCGCGCGGTCGAAGTCCTCCATCGCGGCGATCCGTGCCATCTCCAGCACGGTGTCGAAGGTGCCCGGCGCGGGCGCTCTGACCCGGCGAATGTGGAAGTCGAGGTCGAAATCCGGGTACGGGACCCACCTCGGCGGCGCCGAAAGCGGCGAGTACACGACGCGCTCGCGGAACATCGGCAGGTCGGCGCTGATCGTCTCGAACCGGTCGCGCATCGCATCCCAGTCCGGTGTGTGGTCGAGCAGGATGACGGTCACCACCGTCGATCGCAGGCGCGGGTCGGACTCCATCGACCAGGTGAAAGCGTCGCTGTTGCGCATGTACTCGGTCATGACTGCCTCCGCTCATGACCGTACTCAGCCCGCCCCGGAGCCGATCGGTTTCAGCTCACGAGGGGACTTTGTGCCCGGGGGCGTCAGTCGGCGACGTACTCGCCGTAACCGAGCGAACGCAGGCTGGCTCGGATTTTCTCGGCCGCGGCGTCGAGGTCCTCGGGGCTGGCGTTCTTGTCGGCGTTGGCGAGGTCGAAGGTCTCGAGCGAGAGGCCCTGGAAGACGTGGATGTGCACGTGGGGAACCTCCAGGCCGGCGATGAGCAGGCCGATGCGCGGGGCGTCGAAGGCGTCCTTGACAGCCTGCCCGACCTTCTGGGCGACGCCGCTGAGGTGTGCGAACAGCGAGCTGTCGATCTGCTCCCAGTGGTCGACCTCGTTGCGCGGCACCACCAGTACGTGGCCGGGGGTGACCGGCTCGATGGTCAGGAACGCGACGGCCTCGCCGTCCTTCCAGACGAATCGACCCGGGATGTCGCCGTTGATGATCATGCTGAAGACCGATGCCATGGGGCCGAGTCTAGATGTTGTGGGGTTCGGCACCACCTGACGCAACCGTGTTCTCCACGGCGCTGTCGGGGGTCCATGACATTCTTTTCGGTGTGAGTGGGCCAGAATCCTCCCGATCGGGACGCAGCACCGGCAGACCTGTCGGATCCAGTGACGTCCTGGCCCGCGCACAGCGCTTCCCGCGGCTTCGGTACATGGGGTCGAAGTACCGGCTGCTCCCCCATCTCGAACGCACCTTCGCCGAGATCGGCGGGTCGACGGCGGTCGACGCCTTCTCCGGGTCGGGCGTCGTGTCGTACCTGCTCAAGGCGCAGGGTTTCGAGGTCCTGAGCAACGACTTCCTCCACTTCCCGCACGTGATCACGCGTGCCTCGGTGGCGAATTCGAGCGTCCGCCTCGAACCCGAACTCATCGACCAGATCTGCGGCCCGGCCGCCGACGACCGCGACTACATCTCCACCACGTTCGACGGGCTCTACTTCACCGCCGAGGACCGCGCATTCCTCGACTCGGCGTGGTCGCACATCGACGCCCTGCGCGGATACCGCCGCGATCTGGCCATCTCCGCGCTGGTTCTCTCCGCCGCCCGCAAGCAGCCGCGCGGGGTGTTCACGTTCACCGACTCCACCCGCTATGCCGACGGGCGCCGCGACCTCACGATGACGCTGCGCGACCACTTCCGGCTGCGTGCGGCGGCCGACTACAACGGCACGGTGTTCAGCAACGGCTGCAGCAACCGGAGCGTCCAGGGCGACATCTTCGACCTCGACCTGCCGTGGTCGGCGCCGCCGGACCTCGTCTACCTCGACCCCCCGTACGCGCCGCCCACCGACGACAACGACTACATCAAGCGCTACCACTTCCTCGAGGGCCTGTCCGCGTACTGGCGCGGCATGACCATCATGGAGAACACCAAGACCAAGAAGCTGCCCAAGCGCTTCACGCCGTTCGCGTACAAGCGGACCATCGAGGACGCACTGCTGCGCACGTTCGAGCATTTCGAGGAGGCGGGCGCGATCGTGCTGTCGTATTCCTCGAATGCGTTGCCGGGCAAGGACCGCATCGTCGATCTTCTCGGCAAGGTCAAACCCTCGGTCGAGGTGATCGCCATCGACCACAAGTACAGCTTCGGCACGCACGCCGCGGCCACTCGCCGTGACGTCAGCGAGTTCCTGTTCATCGGACGGGACTGACGCCGAGCACATGAGTGACGCAGTTGACTTCGAGGATTATCTGAAGTCGTTGGGACGGTTGACCTCTCACGTCGACCCCACTGCCTCCACGCCGGAGGCCGAGCGGATCGTCGAGGCCACCGGGAGTCTAGGCGGTCTCCTCGACACCGACATCACCGGACTCGCCGCCTGGGTGCGCGACAACCCCAACGACGTCCCGGTGCTCGGGCTCGCGGTCGGGTTGTCGCAGGAGAAGCTCAAGAACGTGTTGCGCGACCGGTTCGACACGAGCGGCTGGCACGGACTGGCACGCACCCAGCCCGTCGACCTGGTCACCTGGCTCGACGCCGAATTCGACCTGGTCCGGATGCTGCGGGCACAGATGGAACGCACCTACACCTTCGCCGACATCCTCGTGGCGCGCGCCGGAACCCGCGCCACCGCAACCCGTGCCGGCGCGTCGGGCCGTCGCATCGAGGACGAGATCGAGGACATCGCACGCGATCTCGGCCTGGACTACACGACGCGATCCCGGTTCGTCGGCCGCAACGGGCGCACCGCCCCCGCCGACCTCATCGTGGGCGATCCCGACTCCGCCGACATCGTGGTGGCCGCCAAGGGTTTCGACTCGACCGGCTCGAAACTCACCGACGCGGTGCGCGAGATCGAGGAGATGGCCGAGGTACGGCTACCCACCCAGCTCGTGCTCGCGGTGATCGACGGAATCGGCTGGAAGTCACGGCAATCCGACCTACGGCGCATCCACCAGCTCTGGGCCACCCGCCAGATCGACGGCATGTACACCCTCGTCACGCTCGATCAGTTCCGCACCGACGTGGTCGAGTTCGCACGGTTGCGGCGGCTGATCTGACTACCTCAGCCCACGAGGAGCGGCAGTCGCACCCCAGAAGGTCGCCCCCTCACCCGGTGTCGACTCGACACAGACCCGGCCGCCGTGCGCTTCGACGAGCGCGGCGACGATGGACAGCCCCAACCCGTTTCCGCCGCCCGAACCGCGGTGGCGTGACTGGTCGCCGCGATAGAACCGCTCGAAGACGTGTTGCGCATCCTCTTCGGTCAGTCCCGGTCCGGTGTCGGAGACCGTCAGCACCGCCTCCGAGGTGCCGTCGGGACCGGCCTCGACCGAGACACCGACCGTGATGGACGCGTCGGCCGGCGTGTGGTTGATCGCGTTGCCGATCAGGTTGCGGAGCACCTGCAGCAGCCGCGGCCCATCGCCCGAGACCAGCGGCGGGTGGTCATCGGTCGTCACCTCGAGCCGGATATCGCGGTCGGGAGCGGCGACGCGCGCGGACTGGACGGCCTCGGCGGCCAGGCCGAGCAGGTCGACGGGCGCCGTCGCGAGGGGACGCTGCGCGTCGAGGCGTGCCAGCATCAGCAGATCCTCGACGAGCAGGTTCATCCGGCCCGCCTCGTCGTTGATCCGGCGCATGGCATCGGCGACGTCGGAGACCCCACCCTGCGAATACAGTTCGGCGAAGCCCTTGATCGACGTCAGCGGGGTGCGGAGTTCGTGGCTGGCGTCGGCCACGAAGCGCCGCATCTCCTCCTCGGAGTCGCGGGCCTGACGCTCCGACGCCGCGGTGGTCGCGAAGGCGTGCTGGATCTGACCGAGCATCGTGTTCAGCGAGTCCGACAGACTGCCGACCTCGGTGTTGGGAGCGGCCAACGGAACTCGTCGGGTGAGGTCGCCCGCGGCGATCGCGTGCGCCGTCTCCTCGACCCTGCGCAGGGGTCGGAGGCTGGTCCGCACGAGCAGATAGCTGAGCACCCCGATGAGGGCTACGACGACGGCGCCGATGGCCAGTTGCAGCCAGATGAGCCGGCTGATCGTGGCGTCGATGTCGGACATCGGGGTCGCCACGGTCGTCGAGCCGAACATGTTGCTGCGTTTGATCACCCGCCATCGCGGACCGCCCGGCTCCGTCGATCCGACGGTGATCGGGCCGACGTTGTCGCCGGTGAGTCCGTCGACGTTCGGCGCGTGGTCGAATTGGTTGAACACGTTGACCGCCGAGATGCCGGCCGGCCCTGTGATCGTCGACTCCACGTAGTACGGCGAGGGCGGACGACGCGGCCCCGGCGGGCCGGGACGCGGATCGTTGCTCGGCGATCGCGGATCGGCCCAGGTGCGCGTGGCGTTGACCAGACCATCGTCCGTGCGCGAGATCAGGTCCTGCCGCATCGACGACGTGACCGCCACCCCCGAGGCCAGCAACCCGACGACCACGAGCGCGAGCGTGACGGCGACCAGGGAGAACCGGAGTGGCACACCGCGCCTGCGGGCCTCGGACGCGGCCATCAGTCGCGTGGCTCGCGCATCACGTAGCCGACGCCGCGCAGGGTGTGGATGAGGCGCTTCTCGCCGTTGTCGAGTTTGCGACGCAGGTAGGAGACGTAGGACTCGACCACATTGACCTCCCCGCCGAAGTCATAGTTCCAGACATGGTCGAGGATGCGGGGCTTGGACAGCACCGTGCCCGCGTTGACCATGAAATAGCGCAACAGGGTGAACTCGGTCGGCGAGAGCTGAACCGGTTGCCCGGCCTTGAAGACCTCGTGGGTCTCGTCGTCGAGTTCGATGTCGGCGAAGGTGATCCGGGAGGAGGTCTGCTGCGTTTCACCGAAACCACTGCGGCGCAGGAGCACCTGCAAGCGGGCGACGACCTCTTCGAGGCTGAACGGCTTGGTGACGTAGTCGTCGCCGCCGATCGTGAGTCCGTTGACCTTGTCCTGGACCGAGTCGCGAGCCGACAGGAACAGGGCGGGCGCCTCGACCCCGTCCGCGCGGAGACGGCGCAGCAGCCCGAAGCCGTCCATGCCCGGCATCATCACGTCGAGGATCAGCACGTCGGGCTTGCTGCTCCGGCACCTGTCGATCGCGGCCGGTCCGTCGGCGGCGGTGTCGACGTCGTATCCCTGGAACTTCAGCGACACCGACAGCAGCTCGCGAATGTTCTCCTCGTCGTCGACGACGAGGACCTTCGCGCCGCGCGCGTCGTCGTTCCTGGCTGGTCCGGTCACACTCCTACTGTCGCAGAAACCCCTGGCACCTCACTGGCCGGAGGCTGGGAGATTGCTGTGAGCCCTGACCTGCGGAGGCGTTGCCCGCGGATCACGCATCGGGGTCGCCGTAGGCGGCGGCGATGGCCTCCGAGTCGCGCCACCGCGAATACGTGGGGCTCTGGGGCCAGCCGTCGGGTGAGTCCTGCCATTCCTCCTGGCGGCCCCACGGCAGGACGTCGAGAAGCCCGAACGTGAACCCGAGTTGTTCGGTGCCGCGGCCGGTGGTGGACCAGGTGCGGTAGACGGTGTCACCGTCGCGGAGGAAGACGTTGATCGCGAATCCCTCGCCGGGCCCCGCGCCGACGTCGGCGGAGAACGTCGTGCCCGCCGACGAGTACCAGTCCATGCGGTTCCCGACGCGCTTCTTGTAGGCGAGGGCCTCCTCGATCGGACCGTGTGTGACGATCACGAACCGCGCGTCGTAGTCGGCGAGATAGTCGAGTCGGCTGAACTGCGTCGTGTACCCGGTACACCCCGAACACTGGTAGGTCTCACCGGGAAACCACATGTGGTTGTAGACGATCAGCTGGGGCTGCCCGTCGAAGACGTCGACGAGACGGATCGGCCCGTCGGGTCCGGTCAGGGTGTAGTCGGGCATCTCGACCATGGGAAGCCGACGCCGCTGCGCCGCGATCGCGTCGAGTTCGCGCGTCGCCGCCTTCTCGCGGGCCCGCAGTTCTTCGAGGGCTTTCGCCCAGGTGCGGTGGTCGGTGACGGGTGGGAGTTGATCCCTCATCGCGGTGCCTTTCGATCGACGCAGGTGTCCGTAGGGGCAGACCGCGACTCGGGGCCCAACTCATCGCCGGCGCATGTACGGGGCGGCGTACCCGATCTTCATGGCGGCATCGCCGAGCCACTCCGCGAGCTCCTCGGCCCGCGCATCGAGTTTCCTCCGGGCGTCGGCGGACAGCGGCTCGAGCGGGTGGATCGCGATCGAGTTGTCATCGCGGCGATACCAGCCGCCGACGATCCGGCCGCCCCACCACGCGGTCTGTCCGCCGTTGCCGACGGAGTCGAAGATCTCCGGCCCGTGGTCACCGAGGTAGAAGGCCCGCTCCTTGAAGCCCATCGTCGTGGGGTCGAGTTCGGGCAGCAGCGCCGCCTGCGGTTCGCAGTCCTCGTCGTCGGTCGCGCCGGGGAGGTCGTCGGGCAGTACATGTCCGACGCCGCCCCCGTCCAGTTCGACCTCGACCGTGCCGAGGTCGGCGAGCGCGGCCCGCACCGCGGTCTTGGTGGACCCGAGCCACCACACGAGATCGGTCTCGGTGCCCGGCCCGTAGGTGCGCAGCCACCGTTCGACGAGCGCCCGGTGCCCGTCGTGCACGGTCGGTGCGTCCGGGGTCTCGCCGAGCCACACCTTCATCGACGTCCACGCCGGGCGGGACAGATGCCAGGCAAGTCGGTTCGGCCCGCGGACGATGTCTCCCGACGCGTCGAGCATGTTGAGCACCCGCGGCCCGAAATGGCTCTTTCCCGCCCACGACCTGCCTTCGCCGAAGGTGATCGAGCCCTCCAGGACGGGCAACCGGGCGCGCAGTTCGGTCGACGTGAGCGACTCACCGCCGGCAAGTTCGGTGAGGACCGCGTCCCGCGCGGTCTCGATCCAGCCCTCCGGGTCGTCGACGTCGGGACTGCGGCGGAGATCGCGGAGCATGTTGGTGCGCTCGGAGGCGGAGATGCGCGGACCGAGCGCACCGATCACCTCGGCGAGGATGTCACGGGGAAAAGCGAAGAGGGTCCGGCGCATCGCGAGGTGTTTGACGAGGGTCCGGTCGTCGTACAGCGCGGAGTCGACTCGGGCGCGGGTGAGATCGTCGACGCGCGCCCAGGCGGACAGGTAGACCGTCGACGGCGTGGTGGCGTGGAGACCGACCATCGTCGTGGCCGCCTCGACGGCGGACGACGCGCGCGACGCGGCGTCGAGGTGCATGCGGCGCATCAGCCGGGACCGGCGCGCGGTGTCGGTGATGCGGGGATGCACTGGCATGCCGCGATCCTAGTGAGCCGACACGGCGAGCGGAGCCGGGCTCAGAGAAGAGGGGAAGCGGGTGCCGGAACCCGGCCGACCCCCATCGACCCGGTGTTCCGGCACCCGCCCGGTTGCGTGGGCCGGACGACACACAGCCCCCGACGGGCAGTGCCTGAGAACACCTCCGTGTGTCCTGCGACCGACGCATCCTCACGCTCCCGACCCCCGTCGGGAACGCCCGCCAAGGAGACCCCACCCGGCGTCCGGAGTACAGCCCCGTTCCGGAACGCAGAACGAAAGTCCAGGTCAGCGGGCGAACGGACTATCCGGACCGGACACCGTCGAATCCGGATCCGGACATCTTCCGGTCACCTGACCTGATGGCTCGACCCCGTGGTGGCCGTCGCCACCTCTGCCCCTCGACGGTGGCGCACCGGGGTCGCCTGTCGCATGATGTACCGGTCGATCAGTCGTGTGCGTCAGAGCGTGGAGTCGGGTGAGTGGATTTTGGTGAAGCGCTCGCGCGCCTTTTCGTGCAAGCGGGACGCCCTACCCTCCGAGCGTCGGCGGCCCGGGCCAAGGTCTCCGCTCAGCGGATCAGCGACTGGCGCAACGGCCGGCATCTCCCCCGCGACTTCGCGACCGTCGAACCGCTTCTCGTCTGGCTGACGTCCCGCGCGGTGGCGGCAGGCGTCGCCGGCGTCCTCACGATCCCCCAGTGGAGAGAACTGTGGGACCGCCACCTGAACCAGGAGACACCGGGCACCCCGGAGCCGCCCGCCCAGCACGCACGCCCCTACGCCGGGCTGGCGCCTCTCACCGCCGCCGACAGCGAGCTGTACTTCGGACGCGACGACCTCGTCGGCACACTCGTCGACACGATCCTCGCCGCCGGCTCGGAGCCCGCGCCGCTGTCCCCGTCCTCCCGGCTGGTCGTCGTCACCGGGGTGTCGGGCTCGGGGAAGTCGTCGTTGCTGCGCGCCGGTCTGGCCCGCGACCCGAGGATCTCGACCCCGCGCCTCGCCGAGGTCACCCCCGAGGGTCTCTCCATCGCGCCGCCCGTCGACGGCGAGATCGACACGGCCGTCGTCATCGACCAGTTCGAGAACGTCTTCTCACTCGAAGACGAGCTGCGGGCGGCCACGATGCGCGAGGTCGAGGAACTCGCCGCCGACACCGTCGTGGTGGTCGGCATCCGCGCGGACTTCTTCAGCCAGTGTGTGGAGTACCCCGTCCTGGCCGATGCCTGGCAGCACAGATGCGTGATCGTCTCGGAGATGACGCGCACCCAGCTCCGCGAGGTCATCACCGCCCCGGTCCGCCTGGCGGGCGGGCGCATCGAGGCCGGCCTCGCCGACGTGATGATCACCGACCTCTACGAGGCGTCGACGGTCGGGGACCGTGCCGGCCGGTTGCCGCTGCTGGCCCACGTCCTGCAGGCCACCTGGGCACGACGCTCCGGCAACCGCATGACCCTGTCCGGGTATCGCGCGACCGGCGGCATCGCACGCGCCGTCGCGGACACCGCGGAGGCCGCCTGGGAGGCCATCGCCCCCGAACATCGCGACCTCGCCCGCGCGGTGCTGTTGTCGCTGGTCCACGTCGGTCCGGCCGGGATCGCGCTGCGGGTGCCGCTGTCGACCTCGACCCTCAGCAGCCGCTTCCCGCCCGAGGTCTCGACCGTCATCGACGAGTTCGCGCAGGCCCGATTGCTGACGGTGTCCGCGGAGTCGGTGATGCTCGTGCACGACGTGGTGCTGACCGCGTGGCCGCGCCTCGCCACCTGGATCGCCGACGACTCCGACACCCACGTCTGGTGGCAGCAACTCGACGCCGACACCCGGTCGTGGGTGGCCCACGGCCGCAGCCGCTCGTTCCTCTACACCGGGTCGCGACTCGACGACGCCAAGGCTCACCGCGAAGCACTGCGCAGCAGCTATGTACACCTGCTGAGCCGCGAGAACGACGAGTTCCTCGACTCCGCGGTCGCGATGCAACGACGCCGCCGGCTGCTGCAACTCGGTGCCGTCTCGGTGATCGTGATCCTCGCGATCTCGGCGTCGATCATCGCGGTCTTCGGGTACCGGCAGGCGCACGACCTCCGCCAGCAGCGCAACGCCGCGGAACGGGCGGCCCTGCTGTCCCACATCGACAGCATGGAGCACTCCAACCCGTCGCTGGCCGCGCGCCTCCTGCTCGTCGCCCATCAGCTCTACCCCGACGACCCGACGGTCGTCGGTCACCTGCGCGGCGCGGCCACCAGCCCGCTCGCCACGCAGGTCAACGGCCACACCGGACCGGTGTACGACCTGGCCTTCGACCGGACCGGCCGTTACCTCGCCTCGGCGAGCGGCGACCGCACGGTCCGAGTCTGGGAGAGCACCGACGCCGTTCCGCGGTATCGCGAGGTGTCCGCCCTGCACGGTTTCGGCAACTACGTCACCTCCACCGCCTTCCACCCCACCCGACCGTTGCTGGCCTCCTCGAGCGGTGACGGAGCGGTCCGGATGTGGGACCTCTCCGATCCCGGCCGTCCGGTGCTGCGCGAGATGGCGTCGCTCGGCCGCGGCACCGTCTACATGGCCCGTTTCTCCGCGGACGGCCGGACGCTCGCCGCATCGTCGGACGACGGTTCCATCACCGTGTTCGCGGTCTCGCCGACGGGAACACTGCGCGAGACCGCCGTGCTCCCGGGCCACGACGCCGCCGCACGCACACTGTCCTTCAGCCCCGACGGACGACTGCTCGCGAGCGGCGGGGACGACCGCGTCGTACGTCTGTGGACCACCGGCGAGGAGCCCCGACCCGTCGGCGAACCCATCGCCGGATTCCCCAGCATCACGCATTCGGTCGCCTTCAGCCCGGACAGCCGTTCCCTGGCCGTCACCGGCGACAGCCCGAACGCCCAGCTCTGGGACGTGACCGACCCGCAGTTCCCACGGCCGCTCAGCACGTCGCTCCCGACCGCGACCGCGGGCTCCTGGTCCATCGCCTTCGACCCGACGGGTTCGCAGGTCGCCTCGGCCCGCGCCGACGGCATGGTGCGGGTCTGGAACACGACCAACCGGGCTTCACCGACGGCCCAGTGGGCGCTGCAGACCGCATCGGAGCAGGGTTCGGTCCGCACCTTCTCGACCGCGTTCGACCCCACCGGTGAGCGCCTGGTGTCGGGTCGTTCCGACGGGACGATCGACGTCTGGTCATTGCCCGACCGATCGGTCCCAGACCGCGGTGGCACGATCAGCGGGGTGGCCACCGACCCGTCCCAGCGCATCCTCGCGACCGTCGGCTCGGACACCACCCTGAACGTGTGGACCCTGCACGACGGCGAGATGTCGTTGCGTTCACGCACCCCCATCCAGCGCCGGGTCAACGACCACCCGCGGGTCTCGGTGAACGACCGCGGCACCCTCGCGGCGACGGCGAACAACAACGGCGGCCTCGTCGAACTGTGGGACATACGGGACACCGACGCCCCGCGGGCCGCGGCCCGGTTGCCGATCTCGACGCGGTACTCGTTCCCGGTCGCCTTCGCACCCACCGGCGACGTCTTGGCGACCGGTGACACCGACACCACGATCGCGCTGTGGGACACCGCCGATCCCACCTCGCCGAGACGGATCGGCAGTCCCCTGCGCGGTCCCGCCGACCTCATCCGCAGCGTCGCCTTCAGTCCCGACGGCACCCGCGTCGCGGTGACCTCCGACGACAAGCGGGTCTACCTCTATGACCTGGAGTCCGGGAACCCTGACCCGGTGACGGTGGTCTCCGCCGACTCCCCCGTCACCCAGGCGGCCTTCGATGACGACGGTGAGGTACTCGTCGTGGCGGCCCGTGACCTGTCCACCTGGCGACTGCCGGCGACGGAGACCGACGGTGAACCCGAACTGATCGATCGCCACGAGGACATGTTCGCCAACACGCTGTCCATGTCGCCCAACCGGATCGCTGTCGGTACTTCCACACACGAGCTGATCAGCTTCGCGCTCGCCGACGACGGCACGCTCGGTGACCGACAGTCGGTGGGAACACTGCTCGACTCCACCGACACGACCACGACGTGGCAGGTCCCGGTCCGGTTGCCGGCGGACGACGAGATCATCGCCGGTGGCGACACCACCGGCAACGTCTACGTGCACACCCTGGACGTGCCCGACGCACGCGAATGGATCTGCGGGACCTCGACTCCCATGACCGAGGAACAACGGTCGACGTACCTGCCCCACGCCTACCTCAAGGGCGATTGCGACTGAACGGTCAGCGGAAGCTGAGCACTTCGTCGCCCCAGGCCTCCCAGAGGTCGCCGTCCAGGTTCTGCACCACCCGGTCCTCGGCGTCGATGCGCAACACCGGACGGCGGCCGGTGTCGTAGGTGGGCCACTCGTCGCCGGGCGATCCGGTGTCCGGCGCGCGACCGTGCGCGAACGAGGTCCAGCGGCGGATGAGTCTCTGCGACACGGCTTCTCCGTGCTTTCGTCCGCCGAGGAGGAAGGTGATGTCCCGCGGGCCCGCACCGAGATTCCCCCACACGTAGGGCACCTCGGTGGCATGTGCGGCACCGAGACCCAGAAGCCGGAACATCCGGGTGGTCCAGTCGTAGCGGTACACATAGACGGGAGCTCGGCGCGCGTGGGCGTCGGCGAGCCACAGCGTCGGCATGCGGAAGGCGACGTCGCGGGCCACGCCGAGCCCGGTGACCTTCGGACGCAGGCCCGAATACGCCGAGAGCACCTGCGCGCGTTCGGGTAACACGATGTCGGGATACTCCTCACGCATGCCGGCGAACATCCGCTCGATCTCCTCGGCGGTGATCGGCATGAGCGGCGACTTCATGTACTTGAAGAGGTTCGCCTCGTCCCGGTTGGTCCCGATGATCAGCGGCACGGGCAGGGCGCGACCGTTCCGGTAGACGTCGAGGGGATGGTCGGGCAGCAGGTCGCCGTCGACGACCGGCGCGAAGGCGATGGTGCCGGGCGATTCGGTGGGCACCTTCTCGAACAGCTCGGTGGTGAGCGTCGAACACCTTGTGGCGTCGAGGGATTCGAGTCGTCTCACCACCTCCGCCGCGTCGCCCGGGTCCTCGATCCCGGCGGCGTCGAGCAGCATGCGCGCGACGCGGGCGGCCCGGTCGGCGCCGTACATCGACGTCACCGGCGAGCTCTGCGCGATGGCCCGGCCGAACAGCCCCTCGGCCGCGGGCATCGTCAGCAGTGCGGTGACGAGGCCGGCGCCCGCCGACTCGCCGAACACCGTCACCTTGTCGGGGTCCCCACCGAAGGCCGAGATGTGGTCGCGGACCCACGCCAGCGCGGTGAGGACGTCGCTGAAACCGACGTTGGACTCGAAGCGCGGATCGATCGACGACAGGTCGGCGAACCCGAGGACGCCCAGCCGGTAGTTCAGCGTCACGATCACCACGTCACCGGTGGAGGCGAGCGCCGCACCGTCGTAGTACGGCTGACTACCAGATCCCAGGACGTAGGCCCCGCCGTGCAGCCAGACCATGACCGGCAGGGCGACCGCGTCGTGGGCGTGTGTCGACGCACCCGGCGGCGTCCACACGTTGAGGTACAGGCAGTCCTCGTCCATCACGACGTCCGGACCGAGGCGGACCGCGGGGTTGAGTTCCTGTGGGCAGACCGCCCCGAACGAGGAGGCGTCCACGACGGTGTCGCGACTCCCGTCCTCGTCGGGGGTGAGTGGCCGGGCGCGACGCCATCGCAGTTCGCCCAGCGGAGGTCTCGCGTACCGGATGCCGCGCCACACGTCGGCGCGCTCACCGGCGATTCCGCGATAGGTGCCGAGGGCGGTACGCGCGAGCGGGTCCGCGGCCGATGATGCCGAGGCCGCCACGGCCGAGGTACCCGGTTCGTCGTGTTCCATCCGTACATCGTGCACCGAGAACCCGTTTCCGGGCACGCGTTCCCGGGTGCGGAAATGTGGAGGACCTGCTGGGTAGAGTACGGCCATGGATGTACTACGCAACGTCGTAATTCTGTTCCACATCGTCGGCTTCGCCGTGACCTTCGGCGCCTGGTTCGCACAGGTGGCCGCCCGCGAGTTCCGCTTCACCCGGGTCATGGACTACGGCATCCTGCTCTCGCTGCTCACCGGCCTGGCACTGGCGGCACCGTGGCCCGCCGGAATCGATCTCAACTACCCGAAGATCGGCATCAAGCTGGTGATCCTGCTCGCGCTGGGCGCGATCCTGGGCATCGGCAGCGCCCGTCAGAAGCGCACCGGCGAACCCGTTCCGCGGGCGCTGTTCTGGACCGCGGGCGCACTGTCGCTGCTCGCCGCCGGACTCGCCGTCATCTGGTGACCATCTCCAGGCGATAGACACACATCGCCGGTTCGGGCCGGACGGTGACCAGATCGTGGTTCGTCTTCTCCGCGGGACGCCCGAACGCACCGACGTGGGTGATGATCCGGAAGGACACCACCCGGTCACCGTCCGGTGTGTGCGCGACGATCTGACCGATCGACGATTCCTTGACCTCGGACCCGGCGTCCGAATTCCGCAGCTGCTCGACGAGCCCCGCTGCGGAACGGGCGTCGGGCGAGTCGTCGCACAACCGCTCCAGGGCAGATTCGACGCGCGTGGTGTCCGTGGGCGAATAGCTCAGGAGGTCGACGACCATCCGGCGGGCGTACTCGACGACGGCCGCGTCGTCGACCGGGGTGTCCTCCTCCGGCTCGTCCGGCCGCACCGCGAAGACCACCACCTCGGCGGCCAGCAGAGCCACTGCCACGGCGAAACCCACCAGCCACCATGGCGTGCGGCGCCGGTGTCGCGAGGGGGACGGAACGGGCCCGGAGACAAGGGAGGCCCCGGCCCGCGGCGAGGACCATCGACTCTCGGGTCCGGTGTGACCGTTCGTCATCTGGCTCCCCCCGCGGGCCGAGGCCCTCGTGGAGCCCCCTGTCAGGATTGAACTGACGACCGCTCGCTTACAAGGCGAGTGCTCTACCACTGAGCTAAGGAGGCGTGCGTGCGCGAGTATATCCACCGCGCATGCGACGGTCCCAGCGGACCCGGTCAGCCCGGGATCGCGGCGACCGCCTCGATCTCCACCAACTGGTCGTCGTAGGCCAGTACCGAGACCCCGAGCAGGCTGCCGGCCGGCTTGTGCTCGCCGAACGCCGCTGTCACCGCATCCCAGGCGACCACGAGGTCGGCCTGCAGGTGCTCGGCGACGAAGACGGTCACCTTGGCGACGTCGGACAGCGACGCCCCGGCCTCGGCCAGTGCCGCCTCCAGGTTCGCCATGCACTGCCGTGCCTGTTCGCTGACGTTCCCCGGGGCGACGGTGACGCCCTGTTCGTCGATCGGCGCGGCACCCGCGGTGAAGACGAGACTGCCGGGGGCCACTGCCGCACTGCGGGTGTGACCGTCGAGGGGACCGTTGATCTGCACTGATGACATGCCGCGATCCTAGAGGGCGGTGGGCACGCCCCACGCAGCGTGACATCGGCCGTGTCCGGGTAGTTCACATCTGAGATCGATTCGGTGCCAAGATCGAAGCGGCAGTCACCGATGATCGACGACTCCCGACCGAACGCGAATGCTCGACTGACACAAGGAGGCATGGGTGCGCGAGTTCCTCGGCCGCGCGCTTCGTCGACTCACCGGAACCCGGCAGGCGACGATCGACACGATCGAGCCCGGCAGCATCATGGTGTCGCCGCGCAAGCCGATCGAACCGTTCGACGTCGCGGCGATCACCGAGGTCCTCGACCTTGCCACCAAGATCGGCGCAGTGCTGCTCGACTCCGGTACCGGTGCGATCGACACGCAGACCCAGATCAAGTTCGTCGCAGGTGTTTACGGCCTCGAGGACGTGGACGTCGACGTGACCTACAACACGATCGTCGTCAGCGCACGTCGCGGCGCGACGCTCCCGCCCATCACCACGATGGAGCAGGTCTACTACCGCTCGATGGACTTCACCCGGCTCGCCCAGGTGGATCGGCTCGTCCGGCGCATCCGCGACTCCGGCATCACGCCCTCGACCGCTCACCGCATGGTCGACGAGATCATCACCGCCCCACACCCGTACCCGCACTGGGTCGCGACGGTCGCCTGGGGCGCGATGGCGTCGGGCATCTCCGTCCTGCTCGGTGGCCAGTACCTGGTCGCCGCGCTGGCCTTCGTCACCACGGTCGCCATCGTCCTGGTCAACCGGAACCTCAACCGGATCGGTACGCCCGTCTTCTTCCAACAGCTCTCCGGCGGATTCATCGCCGTCGTCCCCGCGGCCCTCGTCTTCGGCGCGGCCGAGAGACTCGGCGTGGAGATCGCACCCTCACAGGTCATCGCCGCGGGCATCGTCGTTCTGCTCTCGGGGCTGTCGCTCGTCGGTTCGGTGCAGGACGCCATCACCGGCGCCCCGATCACCGGCGTCGCCCGGTTCTTCGAACTCCTGCTCATGACCGGCGGCATCATCGCCGGCGTCGGTATCGCCATCCGACTGCTCGAGGCGGGCGGCATCTTCCTGCCCACGATCACCACCTCGACCAGCTTCGAGGCGGTCGAGTTGCCGGTACGGGTGGCCGCGGGCGCCGTCGCCGCCTGCGCCTACGCCCTGGCCAGTTAC
Source organism: Gordonia rubripertincta (assembly GCF_038024875.1). Lineage (NCBI taxonomy): Bacteria > Bacillati > Actinomycetota > Actinomycetes > Mycobacteriales > Gordoniaceae > Gordonia > Gordonia rubripertincta. The sequence goes on along the minus strand of NZ_CP136136.1, from coordinate 2,003,686 downwards.
GCCGAGACACGCGCGCTCGGCGTCGCCTTCCTCGGCGGCCTGATCGGCACCGCGGTCGCGGCGTCGGCGACCTTCACCTCGATCGGCGACGTCATCGCCAACGGTCTCGCCGCGGCCTTCGTCGGCCTGGTCGGTGGCCTCCTGGCCCGTCGTGCGCTGACGCCGCCGCTCGTCGTCGCGGTCGCCGGCATCACCCCGCTCCTCCCGGGTCTCGCGGTCTACCGCGGCCTGTACGGCATCCTCAGCGAACAGACGCTCAGCGGCTTCACCTGGATCGCCAACGCCCTCGCCATCGGCTGCGCGCTCGCGGCCGGCGTCACCCTCGGTGAGTTCGTCGCCCGGTCGCTGCGCCGCCCCCAGCTAGCGCCGCGACCCAACTGGAGTCTGCGGCGTCGACTCCTCGCCCAGCGCGAGGCACGCGAGGACCGGGCGATCCGTCAGAACCGTCGGTGGCCGCCGCCACCGCGGCGGTTCTGAGCACCCCCGCGACCCGGGTAGAATGGCGAATCGGGCGCGCCACCCATCGGCCGCTCCAGCCCGCACGGCCTCGAGCCACACCGCGACACCGCACGCACTACGAGGGGACTCACATGCCCGCGAAGACCACCGACATCGCCGACGAAGAACTGGAACCGGTAGCCGACGAGACCGCCAATTCGGCGCGACGCGTCGTGGCCGCCTACGCCACCGACGCCGACGAATGCCGGATGCTGCTCGCAATGCTGGGGATCGCACCGGGCGAGAACGCCTGATCCGGTGACGCCGCGACCGGCTGGAACCGGGACCGACCCCATCCGCGACAACGCGTCCGGAGAGGGGCCGAACCGGGCTGCCCCGCACGATGGCGCAGAGTTCGTCGTCGTCGCCAACCGTCTCCCCGTCGACAAGGAGATCCTGCCCGACGGCACGATCAACTGGAAGCGGAGTCCCGGCGGTCTCGTGACCGCCCTCGAACCGATCCTGCGCGCCAACACCGGCGCCTGGGTCGGATGGTCGGGTATCCCCGATTCCGACGACAATCCCCCGGACATCGAGGGCATCGACATCCACGCGGTGCCGCTGTCCACCCAGGAGATCGCCGAATACTACGAGGGCTTCTCCAACGCCACCCTGTGGCCGCTGTATCACGACGTTATCGTCAAACCCGAGTACCACCGCGAATGGTGGAACACCTACGTCGAGGTGAACCGTCGGTTCGCCGAGGCCGCGTCGCGGGCGGCCGGCGAGGGTGCTGTCGTGTGGGTGCAGGATTATCAGCTGCAGCTGGTCCCGAAGATGCTGCGCATGCTGCGGCCGGACGTGAAGATCGGCTTCTTCCTGCACATCCCGTTCCCGCCGGTGGAACTGTTCATGCAGATGCCGTGGCGCACCGAGATCGTCGAAGGCCTCCTGGGCGCCGACCTGATCGGGTTCCACCTCCCTGGCGGCGCACAGAACTTCCTCTTCCTCGCCCGCCGGCTGGCCGGCCAGGCCACCAGCAAGGGCACCGTCGGCGTCCGCTCCCGTTTCGGCGTGGTGCAGGTCGGTTTCCGCACGGTGCGCGTGGGCGCGTTCCCCATCTCGATCGACTCCGGCGAACTCGCGGCCAAGGCCAAGACCAAGAAGATCCGTGACCGGGCCGCCGAGATCCGCCGCGAACTCGGCAATCCCAAGACGATCATGCTCGGCATCGACCGGCTCGACTACACCAAGGGCATCGACGTCCGCCTCAAGGCGATCTCGGAGTTGCTCGACGAGGAACGGCTCGACGCGTCCGAGACGGTGATGATCCAGCTCGCCACGCCGAGCCGCGAACGCGTCGAGAGCTACAAGCGGATGCGAGCCGGGATCGAGCAGCTGGTCGGCAACATCAACGGCAACCACAGCCACACGGTGAGCCGCCCGGTCGTCCAGTATCTGCACCGTCCGGTGCCGCGCGACGAGCTGATCGCCTTCTTCGTGGCCGCCGACGTGATGCTGGTGACCCCGCTGCGCGACGGCATGAACCTCGTGGCCAAGGAGTACGTCGCCTGCCGCAGCGATCTCGGCGGCGCTCTGGTTCTCAGCGAATTCACCGGTGCCGCAGCCGAACTGCGCTCGGCATATCAGGCCAACCCCTACGACCTCGACGGAGTCAAGGACGCCATCGAGGCCGCGGTGAACCAAAGCGAACACGAGGGCCGCCGCCGCATGCGAGCACTGCGTCGTCAGGTGCTCACCCACGACGTCGACAAGTGGGCACGCAGCTTCCTCGGCACGCTCAGCGAGAACTCCGAGACCGAGTTGGAACCCAACCGTGGTGTGCACCTGGTCGAAGACTCCCTCGACAACACATGAGCGACAACGGGATTCCCGTGGACCTGCGGGCCGCTCTCGGCGCGGCCGCACGTGCTCGTCGGCTGCTGGTCGCGTCGGATTACGACGGATGCGTGTCGCCGATCGTGTCGCGCCCGGAGGACGCGGTCCCGAACCCGGCGTCGATCACCGCACTCGAAGTGGCCGCAGCACTGCCCGACACCGAGGTCGCGGTCATCTCCGGTCGTGAACTCGCCGTGCTCGCAAGCCTTTCCGGCCTGGGGTGCACCGGTGACGCTGGTCGGGAGCCACGGCAGCGAGTTCGACACCGGGTTCGCGGTCGAGGTGACCGACGCCGCACGCGCCCTGCTCGTCCGGATCGTCGACGAACTGCGTGACATCTCGGCTCGTTTCCCGGGTTCGACGGTCGAGACCAAACCGGCGAGCGCCGTGTTGCATGTGCGCAACGCCGATCCCGACGACGCCGTGACGGCACTCGAAGGCGCGCGGACCGGCCCCGGCTCCTGGGACGGCGTGCATTCCACCGAGGGCAAGAGCGTGCTCGAACTCGCGGTCATCGAGACCAGCAAGGGGCACGCGCTCGACACCCTGCGGGTACGGCTCGACTGCGACGTCGTCATCTACCTCGGCGACGACGTGACCGACGAGAAAGCCTTCGCACACCTGCGGCCCGAGGCCGGCGACATCGGTATCAAGGTCGGCGACGGTGCCACCGCAGCCGGATTCCGCATCGAGGACACCGACGACGTCGCAGCCGTCCTCGACTACGTGGCCACCGAACGCCGAGCCGCGCTCGACGCCTGAGCCGGTTCAGCCGATCATGACCCGGGCGGTCGAGTCGTCGTAGGGCAGCGCACCGCGAACGGTCGCGGTCACCTCGTAGTTGTTGAGCGTGATCGTGCCGCGGTGGTTGTCGAGGAATGCGGTGTCCGCGGCGTCGCGCCCGGTGGCGATCCGCACGAGCGATTGCCGCGGCGCCAGACGCGTCGCGTCGACGACCACCCATTCGCCGTCGATGATCGCCTCGGCGACGGCGTGGAAGTCCATCGGGGAGCACCCCGGCGCGTATACGGCGACGAGCCGGGCGGGGATGTTCAGCGCCCGCAGGAGCGCCACGACGAGATGCGCGTAGTCGCGGCACACACCCGCCCCGGCGAGCAGGGTGTCGACCGCACCGTCGATGGGATCGCTCGCCCCGGGCAGGTAGTTGAGCCGATGCTCGACGAAGGCCACCACCTGGTTGAGGAGCTCCTCTTCGGGCAGCGACAGATTGAACTGACCGGCCACGAATCCGAAGAACTTGTCGCACTCGGCGTATCGGCTGGGGCGCAGGTATCGCGACCGGTCGGTGCTCTCCACCGGGATCGGGTCCGCGGGGGTGAGGATCTCGGCGGTGTAGTCGATCGTCAGCAGTCCGCGGTCGAGCTGCATCCGGTGGATTCGCGATCCGTGATCGGCGACGAGCTCCTCCACGGCGACCGGACTGCCGCCCAGCTCGATCTTGAGTTCCTCCTGCAGTTGCAGGCCGGGCAACTTCGCCACCGTGATCTGCATCTCGAGTTCGGTCGGGTCGTCGATGCTCACCTCGAGTCGGGCGGACACATCGCGGGGCAGGGTCATGTCCCCACCGTAGGTGATGACTTCCCGCCCGGCACATACGGCGGTGCCGCACGCGAACGACATGCCGTTTCAGAGTGTGGCGACAGCGGCGATCGGATCGGCGTAGATGACGCTGAGGGCGACCACGACCGCGGCGCTCTCCTGAACGTGCACACCGAATCTCGACGGCGCGATCTCCAGCGGCCGGTCGAGCGTCGACGCCTCGTCGAACGACGCCTGCACCGGGGCAAGTCCGTGCGGGTGCGCTGAGAACGCGTCGCCGGCGACGACGATCGTGTCCGGGTTGATCACGTCGCGGATCATCGCGACCGCCTCCCCGAGGACCCGCGCGCGTTCGTCGACGATGCGCGACGAGCCCGGATCGATGCCGAGGCGGTGGGCTGCCGCCTGGGCGGCGGCGTCGCCGATGACGTTCTGCAGCCGCACCCGGGTGTGTCCCGGGGCGAGCACCGGCGCGGACACGGGCAGATGCGCGATGGTCCCGGCCCCTCGCTCGGGGACGTGGACCCGGCCTTCGAGAGTCATTGCCATACCGGCGGTCTCGCGTGCGTAGAAGAACAGTCCGGTGCCTGATTCGTCGCGCGATCCGGCCAGCAGGAGTTCCGCGGCGGCCATCGCCTCCACGTGCTCACACACCGACACCGGGGTGTCGAGTCGGTCCGCAAGGGTTTCGCCCACCGGAAGTTGATGCCACCCGAGAACCCGGTGATCCACCACACCCGTCTCCGCGTCCACCGCACCGCCGAGCGCCACACCGCCCCACAGCAGACGGCGTCCGCCGAACCGGCCGGCGAGTTCGGCGAGCTGCGTGCACAGTTGCTCGATCGCCTCCTGCTGGTCACCCGACGGGGTGAGCACGGCATGGCTGTGCAGGGTGCGTCCACCGAGATCCGCGATGACCAGGACCGCGCGCCGCGCACCGATGTGCAGTCCCGCGACGCACAGCGAATCCCGGTCGATGGTCAGCGGGTTCTTCGGCCTGCCAATGGTTTTCGGCCCCGCGAGATCGGGACGTTCGGCGACGAGACCGTGGGCGGCGAGCGCATGGACCTGACGGTTGATCGTCGCGGCGGACAGCCCGGTCGTCGAGGCGAGCTGATCCCTGGTCACCGGCCCACCGACCCGGATCGCGTGCAACACCGCGGCCGCCGGAGTGGACGTCAGTTGCAGCGCCGCCGGGATCACTCCCCCACGCATGGGACGAATGTAGCAGTGCGCGAGTGCACGCCGAGGCTTCCGGCGGTGTCATGGGCGAGGTTGGCACGCATCGTAAGGTGGGCCCATGAGCCCTGACACCGCCACCGACGCCACCGCCAAGACCACCGACCAGCGACCGATCGCCGTCGTCACCGGCGCGAGTTCCGGGATCGGTGCCGCCACTGCTCGCCAACTGGCGGAGCAGGGCTACCACGTGGTGCTCGGCGCACGACGCGTCGATCGCGTCGAGGCGCTCGCCGCCGAGATCGGAGGAACCGGAAAGCAGCTCGACGTCACCGACGAGGACTCGGTCGCCGCGTTCGTCGAAGGCCTGGACCGCGTGAATGTGCTCGTGAACAACGCCGGCGGCGCCAAGGGCCTCGACCCGGTGTCCACCGCGAACCTCGACGACTGGCGCTGGATGTGGGAGACCAACGTCCTGGGCAGCCTGCGGATCACGAAGGCCCTCCTCCCCGCACTGATCGCATCCGGGGACGGACTGATCGTCGCGATCACCTCGATCGCAGCGCTGGAGGCCTACGACAACGGCTCCGGCTACACCTCGGCCAAGCACGCCCAGGCGGTCACCCACCGCACTCTGCGATACGAACTCCTCGGCAAGCCGGTGCGTCTCACCGAGATCTGCCCGGGCATGGTCGAGACCGACTTCTCACTCGTGCGGTTCGAGGGCGACAAGGAACGCGCCGACGCCGTCTACCAGGGCCTGACCCCGCTGACCGCGGGTGACGTCGCCGAGGTCGTCGGCTTCGTCGCGTCACGGCCGCCGCACGTGAACCTCGACCAGATCGTCCTCATGCCGCGCGATCAGGCGTCGGCTCGCCGGAACATCAAGACCGGCTAGCGGGGAGCGGGAACGTTGGAGGTCGGGGCGCCGCTCGGCGTCGCCGGCACCGACGACTCCGTCACCTCACCCTTGATCGCCGACATGCCCTGCCAGGTCTCCCAGTCGAAGATCCAGTCGTAGATGTCACCGTCGGCCTCCGACAACGGGATTCGCGTACCCGAGACCTCGACCGGGTCACCGTAGACGGCCACCCGGAAGTAACGTTCGGCGTCGGCCTCGGACAGGTTGATGCACCCGTTGGTGACGTTCGCCGTGCCCTGGACGTTGACCGTCTCGGGGTTGGCGTGGATGAACTCGCCGTTGTTGGAGATGCGCACGGCCCAGCGTTCCCGGATGTTGAAGTAACCGGCCGCCGGGTTGCTCATGAAGAACTCTTCGTACTTCTCGGTGACCACGTGGATGCCGGAACGGGTGACGTTGCGGTCGAGGTCGCCGCCGCCGTAGCTGCAGGGCAACGACATCAGTTCGACGCCGTCACGCAGCACGTCGATGCGGTGCGAGGACTCGACGGCCCTCACGACCTGCGCGCGGCCGATCGAGAAGTCGCTCGTCACGTCCGCGGCCCCAAAGGCGCCGCCACCGTGATCGAGGCCGTACAGCTTGGCGTCCATGTGGACTTTGGTGCCGGGTGCCCAGTACTCGCGGGGACGCCAGTGGACGCGTGAACCGTTGTCCTCGCCGAGCCACGCCCACGACCCCTCGGTGGGCGGCGTGGTCGTGACGGTGAGCGCCCGCTCCACCGCTTCCTTGTCCTCGACGGTTCCGTTGAACTTCAGGATGATCGGCGCGGCGATGCCGACCTCCTGACCATCGCCGATGTTGACCACGACGTTCAGCTGGCTCGACGGTTCGAGGGTGGTGAAGCTCCCGGCGACCGGCACGGTCTTGCCGTCGGTCCCGATGGCCGTCCCGCTCCACGTGTATTCGGTGCCGTATCCCAGGGGCTCGGCGATGGTGTAGCTCGTCCGGTCCTCCGACAATCGCCCGTTCACCACCCGCCCACGGGGGTTCGTCAGCTTCACATCCGGGTTGAGCGTGCCGTCCTCGGCCTGCACGCCGATCTCGGCGATCGGACTGGGCGCCTCACCGTCGAGCGGAGGGGTGAAGGTCAGTTGGACCTTCGGCTCGGCAGGTTTGTCGTCGCCCGCGCCGGAACCGGAACCCGTACACGCCGCGATCGCGACCCCGAGTACGCCGACCCCCGCCGCGGCGAGCACAGCACGTCGGTTCACCGGGGCCTGAGAAGTCATCACCCGAACAAGCCTACCGATCTGCGGTTGTCGTTCGCGGAGCTGACGACTCACGGTTGCGGATCGTCGGCGGCGGTCGTCGCGGACGGCATGTGGGCGCGCTCGCCCGCGTGGTCCATGATCGACAGCACCTCGGCCGGGCCGTCGTGAGCGCAGATCGCATGCGGGATCATGGTCGAGAATTCCGCCGCATCCCCCTCCGGGACGATGATCGCGCGGTCGCCGAGCAGGAGCCGCACCGTTCCGGAAAGCACCGTGAACCATTCCCGACCGGGGTGAACCCGCAGGTCCCCGAGCGGTTGTTCACGCTCGAAGCGCATCTTCGCGACCGTCACCCCCTGCGGGCTGTTCTCCCGGGACAGCAGCCATATCGTCATCCCCTCGGCGGTGTGCGGCTGGGGACGGATCACGACGTCGGTGTCATCGGCGGGTTCCACGAGCTGATCCAGTGTCGTTCCCAGCGCCCGTGCGATCGGGACCAGCTGGTCCAGCGCGACCCGGCGGTGACCGGTCTCGATACGGCTCAGCGTCGACGGGGAGAGGTAGCACCGCGCGGCCAACGCATCGAGGGTCCAGCCCTTGGCCAGCCGGAGACCACGAATGCGCTGCCGGACCACCGCGTCGAGTTCTTGCGTCATAGGCAAGACTGTATGCCCATAGAGCATGGACGCGCTACCGTCGACGCCATGACCCACTCGCATTCCCGCTCCCATGGACACGACCATGACCACGACCACCTGGCGTCGGCGCTCGACCTCGATGCCGAACTCCTCGGCAGCTACATCGACGACGCGGCCACCGTGATCACCCGACATCTCGGACGGGCACCGCAACGGATCGTCGACCTCGGCGCAGGAACCGGCACCGGCACCGAGGCCCTCGCCCGCCGGTTCGGTGCAACCCACCTCATCGCGGTCGACAGCGCCGCGGAGATGATCACTCGCGTCGGCGAACGGGCCCGCGCCGGCGGATTCGAGTCGCGCACCACCACCGTGGTCGCCGACCTCGACGACGGTCTGCCACCGCTGCACTCCCCCGACGTCATCTGGGCCGCGTTGTCGCTGCACCATGTCGCCGACCCCGCGGCTCTCCTGCGCGAGTCCGCGTCCGCGCTCGCTCCGGGCGGCGTCGTCGCGATCGTCGAGATGGACGGCCTCCCTCGCTTCGCGCCCGATGCCGACTCGGCCCTGGGCACGCTCGAGGACCGCTGCCACCAGGCCGCGGCCGGTGCCGGATGGGAGGCGCTCGCCGACTGGACCGAAACCCTCGGCGAGGCAGGCCACGACGTCGTCCACCGCGACACGATCCGCATCGCACGTACCGGCCCCAACGAGACCATCGCCCGGTACGCGGTCCACTGGTTCGGTCAGTTCCGGCACCGACTGGCCGAGGTGCTCGCGGATTCCGACCTGGCACTTCTCGATTCCCTCATCGACCCCGATGACCCCGCGTCGCTGCATCGGCGCGCCGACCTCACCCTCACCGCCGGACGCCGGCTGTGGATAGCGCGGCCGGCCGGCGATCACGACGTCGCCATCATCGGCGGGGGCTCCGCGGGGTTGAGCGCCGCGACCACACTGGCCCGTTCCCTGCGTTCCGTCGTCGTCATCGACAGTGGTGATCCGCGCAACGCACCGGCCGAGGGCGCACACAACGTGCTGGGTCAGGAGGGCATCTCCCCGCTCGACCTACTGTCCCGAGGACGCGACGAGGTCCGCGGCTATGGCGGAGAGGTCCGCTCCGACACCGTCGTCGACGCCCGCCCGGACGGCGATCGGTTCATCCTCTCGCTGGCATCCGGCGGAACGGTGCGGGCGCGACGCCTCCTGCTGGCGACGGGCCTCGTCGACGAGTTGCCCGAGATCCCCGGCGTCGCCGAACTCTGGGGGCGCGACGCGCTGCACTGTCCGTACTGCCACGGCTACGAGGCTCGCGGTTCCCGGGTCGTGGTGCTCGCGACGAGCCCGATGTCCGCCCACCAGGCACTGCTGTTCACACAGCTCAGCGACGACGTCACCCTCGTCGCGCAGGCTCCGGAAGCCATCGGCGGCGAGGACCGCACGAACCTGGCCGCCGCCGGGGTGTCGATCATCGACGACACCGTCAAGCGGCTTCGCACCCGGGACGACGCCGGTACGGCTCGCCTCGACGGCGTCGAACTGTCCGACGGCACGGTCCTGAAGGCGGACGCCGTCGTCGTCGCACCGAGATTTGCGGTGCGCGGCGACCTCTACGAACGACTCGGCGGCACGCTGTCGCAGACCCCGATGGGTGAGGTCATCGAGACCGGACCGATGGGCGCGACCGCGATCCCCGGCGTCTGGGCGGCGGGTAACAACACCACACTCAACGCGGTGGTGACCGTCGCGATGGGCGAAGGGGTGTCGGCCGGTGCGGCGATCAACGCCGATCTGGTGATGGCCGACGTGCTACGCGGGAAAGCCGTCGAGCACGGCCGCTGACGACGACAGGCCCAGCCGAGTGGCGCCCGCCGCGATGAGTTCGGCGGCGAACTCGGCCGTCCGGATGCCACCGCTCGCCTTCACCCCGACGCGGTCGCCGACCGCGGCGCGCATGAGGCGAACCGCCTCCACGCTCGCGCCGCCCGCGGGATGGAAACCGGTCGAGGTCTTCACCATTCCCGCGCCGGCCTGCTCGGCACGGCGGCACACCTCGGTCACCGTGTCGGGACCGGCGAGCTGCAGGAGCGCCGCGGACTCGATGATCACCTTGAGCAGCGTCGAATCCCCGACCGCCTCGCGCACGGTCAGGACGTCGGCGAACACCTCGTCGAATCGGCCGTCGACCGCCGCGCCGACATCGATCACCATGTCGATCTCCTGCGCCCCGGAGTCCACCGCCAGCCGGGCCTCGGCGGCCTTGACCAGCGAGTGGTGCTTACCCGAGGGAAAGCCGGCGACCACGCAGGTCCGCTGCTCACCGGTGTCGATCGGGAGCATCGACGGCGACAGGCACACCGCGAACACGCCGAGACGGGCGGCTTCGGCGACGGTGGCCTCCGCGTCCGCGCGGGTGGCCTCGGGCTTGAGAAGTGTGTGGTCGATGATGGCGGCGACGTCGCTACGCCGCAGGTCCGTGTTCGTCACATCGACGAGCTTGGCACACTGTGGGTCGTGACAAGCGGACAGCTGACCCCCACCGACCAGACCGAGCATCGCTATGTGCTGACGCTCGGCTGCCCCGACCGCACGGGCATCGTCGCCCGCATCTCGACCTTCCTGACCGACGTCGGGGGCTGGATCACCGAGGCCGCGTACCACTCCGACGACGACACCGGCTGGTTCTTCACCCGGCAGGCCATCCGCGCCGACGAGGTGTCGTTCACCGCCGACGAACTCCGCGCACGCTTCGCCGAAGAGGTCGCCTCCGAACTCGGCCCCGAGACCGAGTGGCGCCTCACCGACACCCGTGACACCAAGTCCGTCGTGCTGCTGGTGAGCAAGGAAACCCACTGCCTCCTCGACCTTCTCGGTCGTGCGCATCGAGGCGAGCTGCCGGCGACCATCCGGGCCGTCGTCGGCAACCACCCCCAACTCGAAGAGCTGGCAACACGTTTCGAGATCCCGTTCCACCATGTCCCGTTCGGTGAGCGCAAGGCCGATGCCTTTGCCGAACTCGCCCGGATCGTCGACGGCTACCAGCCCGACGCCGTGGTCCTCGCACGGTTCATGCAGATCCTGCCCCCGAAACTGTGCGAAGCGTGGGCCGGCCGTGCGATCAACATTCACCACAGCTTCCTGCCGAGCTTCATCGGAGCCCGCCCGTACCACCAGGCATTCGCCCGGGGCGTCAAGCTGGTCGGTGCGACGTGCCACTACGTCACCGCCGATCTCGACGCCGGACCGATCATCGAACAGGACGTGATCCGAGTCGATCACAGCGACTCGGTGACCGACATGGTGCGTCAGGGCCGCGACATCGAGACGCTGGTCCTGTCCCGCGGACTGCGCTGGCACCTCGAGGACCGCGTCCTCGTGCACGGCCGGAAGACCGTGATCTTCAACTAGTTCGGAACTTCGACTAGTTCAGGGCCCGCTCGTAGAACGACCACGAGCGGTGCAGCTGGTCCTGCCAGTAGCCCCAGGAGTGGGTGCCGGTGGGCGGCAGGTCGACCGTCGCGGGGATGTTCAACTGCTGCAGGCGGTTCACCAGCTGCAGGGTGCACGTCATGGTGCCGCCCTCGATGACGCCACCGACCAGGATCTGATCGGCGAGGGTGTCGGTCTTCTTGACGTACGCCGGGTTGTCGTACTGCCCGGGCAGGCCGGTGGCGTTGGAGATGTACAGCTTGGTGCCACGCAGCTTGTGTGCGTTGATGACCGGATCGTGCTTGCGCCAGCCAGGTCCGTTGTACGGCCCCCACATGTTCCGGGCGTCGCCTCCGCCGCGGGCCTCGACCACCAGCCGGATGCTGTTCTGTCCGAACGGGTCGGCGGTGGTCGGGCATCCGCTGTAGGAGCCGACGGCCTCGTACAGACCCGGATGCTCGATCGCGAGGTTCAGGACCGACGTTCCCGACGACGAGATGCCGCCGATCGCGTTGCGTCCGGAGGTGTTGAAGTTCGCGTCGAAGACGGGCGGCAGTTCCTTGCCCAGGAACGTCGACCACTTGTGGACGCCCAGCTCGGGGTCGGGCTTCTCCCAGTCGGTGTAATAGCTGAACTGACCCTGGTTTGGGATGACGACGTAGAGGTTCTTGTTCTTGGTGAACTCGACGATGTCGGTCTTGGCCAGCCAGTTGGCGCCGTCCTCGCCGCCGCCCGCGCCGTTGAGGAGGTAGAGGACCCCACGCGGCTTGGACTCGTCGGCGGGCTTGATCACCGTCAGCGGGATGTCTTTGTTCATCGCATCGGAATGCACGACGATGTCCGTGACCCGTTCGGTGGGCGAACCCGCGGTCACGAGACTCGGCGCCGCGGCTGCCATCCCGGCGGTGCCGGTGGCCGACAGCGTGAGCCCGATGCCCAGAGCGACCGCGATCGCGGCGCCGCACCTGCGCAGACGCTGGTTCATGGATTCCTCCTCGTCGAGTCCCCGATAGGCCCCGGGGCGGGCGTGGGTCATGTCAGATGGACCGTATCGTGTCGGGCCGCCGGGCGGACGCGCACCGCGGATCATTCAACCGGCCGGACCCCGTCCGACGGCGTTTCGGCCCGGTTCAACACGAATCGCCTCACAGCCGAGACCGTGAGGCGATTCGTGAAGATGGTCGGACTACGCCGGCTCGTCGGAACCGCCCTCGAGCGAGCCGGTGAACACGCCGAAGATCGCTTCGGTGATCGCGTCGGTGATAGCGCCTTCGATCGAATCGCCAATTCCAGTGCTCATGGGAACTCCTTTGTCCATTGGGGGAAAGTTCGGTCTGGACCCACCCGCTCCCACCTGTGCGGCGGATCGAGACAGAGATTACATATCCGTCTCGACAATGTCTCCATTATCCCGGAGGACTTGTCACGAAAATTCCTTCGGGACATCCAGCAGTGGGATGAAATCCCTGCTCAGGGGCGCGGGTTAACACGAACAATGGATTTAATGGGACGATCGTCCAATTGATCCCGAGGCCAGAACGCCGATTAGCAACGTCATTGCAACGTTTCATGAACGAACGGCAAAACTGTGCCGCAACCTTCTTCACCGTAACTTTCTGAGCGGTAGGTTTTTCGTTCTCACGGTTTCCTCACGAGCGACTCGAGCGATTCCCGGAAATGAGATGAATGCGTCCATCCGTATCAGGCAGACGATCTTTACGTACGCGAAAAGACTCTGACCTCGATAGATTCACTTCACTTCGGAGACCACGTCGACGCCGCAGCGTCGCGCATAGATGCCGCCGGCACCGATCAGATCATCGTGCGTTCCCGATTCGACGATCGTCCCCTCCTCCAGGACGACGATCTGGTCCGCGAGCGCGGCGGTGGCCATCCGGTGGGTGATCAGCAAGGTCGTCGTGTCGGCGCGCAGACGTTGCAGCGCCCGCTGCACGAGCAACTCCGTGCGGGGATCGGCGGCGCTGGTCGCCTCGTCGAGGATGAGGATGCGGGGCGAGGCCGCGATGGCCCGGGCGACGGTGACGAGCTGCTTCTCGCCTGCGCTGAGGTTCTCCGACTCCTGCCCGATGACGGTGTCGAGACCGTGCGGCAACGTTGCGACGATCTGGTCGAGATGACCGTCATGGACCGCACGGTCCACTGCGTCGTCGTCGGTCATCCCGTAGGCGACGTTCTCGCGCACGGTCCCGGTGAACAGCCACGGCTCCTGGGTCACGACCGCCATGCCCTCGCGCACCCGGTGCGGGCCGAGGTCGACGGTATCGTCACCGTCGATCGTGATCGCCCCTGCGGTCGGACGATAGAAGCCCTGCAGCAGGTTGGTGACGGTCGTCTTGCCCGCCCCGGTAGAGCCGACGATCGCCGTCGTCGTCCCCGGCGCCATCCGGAAACTCACCGAACCGAGGACCGGCGTGCCCTCCTCATACGCGAAGGCGACGTCGTCGAAGACGATCTCCGGCGGTCGACGGTGACGCCCGGCGTCAGGTTCCACTTCGCCGGTCTCCGACGCGCCGTCCTCCGGCTCGTCGAGCACCTCGCGCACCTTGCCCGCCGAGACCGTGCCCGACTGCACCTTGGTCACGAAACCGGCCAGTTCGCGAACAGCCGAGGACAGTTGTTGGGCGAAGATCACGGCCACCTGGGCGGCGCCGAGACTCAAGGTCCCGTCGACGACCATGATCCCCCCGAGGACCGCCAGGATCAGGAACACCACGGCGTTGATAGCGGTCAGGATCGGGGCCAGGGTGCCGGCGGCCCATTGGGCAGAGCGTGTCGAACCGAACAACTTCTCGTTGAGGGCATCGAAGCGGCGTCGGGCCAGGGGTTCGGCGTTGTACGCCTGCAGCATGCGCCGCGTGCTCAACTCCTCCTCGACATGGCCGGTGAGGGCCGCCGTGGTGGTCCACCGGGTCTCCAGGAACGGTCGTGCCCGGCGCGCGATGACGACCGCCACCGCGGCCGACACCGGCGCCGCGACGAGCGCGACGATCGCCAGCAGCGGCGAGACGACGAACAGCACGACGGTGACCACGAGAAGGGTCAGCACGTTGGTGGGGACGGTGACCAACACCGGCGCGATCACCGTGGCGGCGTTGTCGGTGTGCGCGGTGAGCTTGCTGACGAGCACGCCGCGGTTGTTCGACTCGAAGTAGCGCAGCGGTAGCCGGTGGACCTTGTCCTCGATCCGCGTGCGCAGACCCGCTACGGATCGCTGCACCGCAATCGTCAACATCTGACCTTGCGTGAACGTGAGACCGGCGACGAGCACATAGATCACCGTCTGCACCCCGAGCAACGTCCAGAGGCGCTTCCAGTCCATATCGTCGGCGCCGGTCGTGCCGTCGACGATCACGTTGGTGACCGCGCCGAACAGGATCGGACCGACGACAGACCCGAGCGACGCCACAGCGGCGCACAGCGAGATCGCGACGGCCCGTCTGCGGGTCAGATGGAGCTGCTGCAGCAGCCAGCGGAGCGAGCCGTCTCGCCGCTTGGCGTCAGACATTGGTCACCGCCTGCGCATAGGCGATCTCGCGATAGATCTCACTGTCGATGCGCAGGGTCTCGTCGGTGCCGACCGCCACCAGGTGGCCGGCCTCGAGGACTCCGATGACGTCTGCGTGCCGAACCGAAGACACGCGCTGAGCCGCGATCAGAACCGTCGCCTCCGGGTGCGCGCGCCGTAGGTTCGCGATGACCTGCTGCTCGGTGTCGACGTCGAGGGCGCTGAAGGGATCGTCGAGCACGTACAGGGCGGGACGTCGAAGGACCGCGCGGGCCAGTGCCAGACGCTGCCGTTGGCCGCCGGAGAAGTTTCTCCCCTCTTGCGCGACGCGCGCCCCGAGGCCCTCGGGGCGCGCCTCGACGAAGTCCCGTGCCGCCGCCACCTCGAGCGCTTCCCACAATTGATCGTCGGTCGCGTCGGGACGACCGACCCTCAGGTTGTCGGCGATCGTGCCGGTCACCAGTGCTGCACCCTGCCCGACGAACGCGGTCCGTGCGCGTACCCACGCCGGTGCCAGCCCGGTCACGTCCGCGCCGTCCCACCGGACGACGCCCGAGTCTGGGTCGGCGAAGCGCAGTGGCAACGACAACAACGTCGATTTCCCGCTGCCGGTGCCGCCGAGGAGCCCGGTGACCGTGCCGGCGGCACACGTCAGCGAGATCGCGTCGACCGCGGGTGCGTCGGCGCCGGGAAAGCCGACGGAGACGGCGTCGAAGACCACCGCGGGTGCGGGCGACGTCGCCCCGGCCTCGGCGTCGCCGGATTCGAGCACCTCGGTGTCGAGAACCTCGACGATGCGGTCCGCGCTGGTCACCGCACGGGGGATGACGCCGGCGATCACGGTCAGCAACGACACGGCGAGCAGGATCTGCCCGAGGTAGCCGACCGCCGCCGCGATCTGGCCGATCTGCATCTGCCCGCGGTCGACGAAGATCGCACCCCAGGGCGGCCACCGCGACCCCGGCGAGATTGGACACCACGGTCACGGTCGGGAGCAGCAGTACCTGAGTCCGCCCCAGCCGCAGGGCGACGTCGGTGAGTTCGTCGTTCTCCACCGCGAACCGCGCACGCTCGCGGTCCTCCTGCCGGAACGTCCTGATCACGGGTATGCCGCGCAACTGTTCGCGCAGCACGCGGTTGATGGTGTCGAGCCGACGTTGCAGGCGCGCGGCCCACGGGACGATGCGACGCACGAGCACCCCGACCAGCGCGACGAGGATCAGCCCGGCCACGAAGATCACCGGGGCCATCTGCCACGCCTGCGACAGGGAGAGCACCAGGGCACCGAACAGCATGAGCGGCGCGGTGACGACGACCGTGAGGAAGATGAACAGGAAGCCCTGGATCTGGGCCACGTCGCCGGTGGATCTGGTCAGCAGGCTGGACAGGCCCAGCCGGGCGACCTGCTGGTCGGTGAACATGCCGATCCGGCCGTTGACCCGGCCGCGCAGATCACGGGCGGAGCTCGCCGACAGGTGCGAGGCGAGGTAGGTGGCACCGAGCGAGACCGCGAGGTTGACCACGGCCACCGCGACCATCAGCAGACCCACGACCTTGATGGTTCCCACGTCGCCGCGCAGGATCCCGTCGTCGATGATCGCGGCGTTCAGCGCCGGCTGGGCCAGTGACGTGAAAACGCTGGCGAGTTGGAAGACGACGAATCCCGCGACCACCCACGGTGACGCCTTCAGCGCGGTGCCGACGAGACCGACGAGCGCCCGCACCTGACCTCTGTTCAACGACGGTGCAACGGGCATCGGGCGAGACCACTCCGGACTTCGACGGGAACAGGAGAAAATCGGCGTCGGATATCGTCGCCGATCCATTGCTGCCTCACATACCGGGAAGGTCGCCAGGCGGTTGTGAAGTCTACATATCGTCGTCTCGCAAACCGCCCGAACGCGACGTAAGAACACCTCACCGTTTTCGCCGATGTGCTGATATGTAGCGGTGACGCAAGGCATCCAGGCGGCCCGGAACGGCTCCCGCCCACTGACGGAATCCGATCGAGAAAGTGCACTCGACCTGCTCGAGAACGGTCTGCGGGAGACCCCGATGTATCAGTGGCTACTCGGCGCCGATGCACCGAGCGAGGCGTATCGGTGGTACGGCGAAGTCCTCGTCGCCGAGAATTTCCACGGGCTCCGAGGCGTATTCGACGAGTCCGGCGCCCTGATCGCCCTGATCGCACTCGCCTATCCGACCCGCCCGGCCGGTCGTGTCGACGACGAACTGATGGCACGAATTCGTCATTTCGTCGGAGCGCTCGACGGATTCCCCGATCGATTCACCGAATTGCGCCGGTCCCAGAAAGAGGCTGCGACCGACGATCGCGCGATCGAGATCCTGTTCGCGCTCGTACATCCCGATCGCCGACGCGGCGGCACGCTCGCCGGCCTCCTCGACGAGGTCATCGGGATGGGGCGCCGGGACGATCTACCGGTGGTCGCCGGGACCGCCGACGCCACCATGTCGGAGGTCTACGTCCGCAGGTGGGACGCGCCGGTCTGCGGCGAGTTCACGCTCACCGGCGGGCCGACGGTGTGGATTCACCGCATCGCCCCGCCGGGAGAACGCCGGTAAGCGAGCGACTGCCGATCAGACCGAGCAACCCGACTGCTGTTCGTTCCCGGTCATCTCGTTGGTCAGCTGAACATCCGAGCCGCTGATCGCGAACTCCAGACCCGTGTCGGTGACCTTGAGCTGATCGACCTGGACCTCGTCGAAGAACGGTCCGAGCGCCGATGTGGTGATCTGGTCGACGATCTGCTGTGCGAAGTCCGGCGGGATGCCGAACACCAGCGCGCTTGCCTTGACGACCTCGAACTCGACCCGGCCGCCCTTGAGGACGGGCTTGATCGTCGCCGAGACCGGGACGGAGAAGAACATGACCGGGAAGCCGGCCTGGACCTCGAAGGTGCCGTCGGCCGCGTTGCCGGTGATCTCCTCGACCGAACCGACCGGGCTCGCGCCGTTGCCGGTGCTCTGGCCGCCGGCGCCGGCGGGAGCGCCTTCCTTGCTGAGTTCGACGATCCGCTCGTAGGGGATGAAGCCGTCGCCCCTGAGACTGCGGATGTCGGTGCTGCTGTTGTCACCGGAGATCCCGTCGGCGCGCATGTGCAGACGCACGCCCTGCGGATCGGAGCCGTCCTTGGTGTCGACCTGGACGTACGGGACGTCGCCACTGCCCTGCAGGATGATCGGCTTGCGGCTCAGCGACACCGAGGTGGGTACGCCGGTCAGACCGCTGAACGATTCCTCGAGGCAGTTCGTCACCTTGTTGCGCAGATAGAGCTCGCTGCCGACCGCACCGATGACCACGAGCAGCAGCACGGCGATGGTGCTCAGCGCCACGATCTTCTTCGTGCTGCGGCGCTTTCGCGGCGAGGTCAGCACCGGACCGCTGCCCGGCGTCTGCAGCGGTTCGCTCGAGTCGTCGCCGTAGGGCGTCTCCCCGGGCGCGAACTGCGAAGTGCCCGGCTGACCGAGCCCACCGCTCAGGTCGGTGGTGTCGGCCGCTGAGGGCGGCACGCTCGAATACGCCTGTGCCCCCGGCGCGATCGGGGCCGTCGGGAACTGTTCGGTCTCCCCCGTCTCGGGAACGTCTGTACCGGCGGTCCGCTCGACGGACCTCGTGCGGTCGGCGTCGTCCACCGGACGCCAGTCGTCGCCGGTGGATTCGGAGTTGCCGGTGGGTCCTGCGGATTCGGTGGGATCGTGCGACTCGCCCTGGTCTCGGGGGTCATCACCGGGAGTCTTGTTGTCGCTCATGGATTCCGTCCTCGGTCGTCGGACTCTCGAAGCCGTTCGGCGGTGGATGCGACCTTGCTGGGCACCGCACCGCCGGCAGTCAGCTCTCGCTCGTTGGCGAGGACCGCCAGTTGTTTACGAGCCTTCTCGACCAGTTCCAGGTCGAGGTCGTGGACATCGACACCGACCGTCTCCGGGTACGCGGCGACCACGGTACCGAAGGGGTCTGTGATTTGGCTGTGTCCGATCCCGGTCGGCGCACCCGACCCGGCGACCGTCTCGTCCGGGGGAAGTGCCTGCCCCACGGCGACGACGAACGTCGTCGAATCCAGCGCTCTGGCCGTCGCGAGCACCTGCCACTGATGGATCTTGCCGGGGCCGGCGCCCCACGACGTCGGTACGACGACGATCTGCGCACCGCGTCGGGCCAGATTGGTGAACAGGGCGGGGAACCTGATGTCGTAGCAGGTGGCCACCCCCACGGTGACGCCATCGACCTCGAAGGTCAGCGGTTCCGAACCGGCCGCGACGGTCTTGGATTCGCGGAACCCGAAGGCGTCGTACAGATGCAGCTTGTCGTATCCCTGCCGCGACCCGTCCGGGTGTGCGACGAGCACCGTGTTGAACACACGCCCGTCGTCCGACGGGGTGAACATCCCGGCCACGACGGTCACACCCGCCGACCTCGCGACCTCCGACACCGCACACGCCCACGGCCCGCCGAGATCCTCCGCCACCGGCTTCAACGGAACGCCGAACCGGCACATGGTCGCCTCCGGGAACACGACCAGGCGCGCCCCGCGCGATGCCGCATCCCGCGTCGCCGCACGGAGGGTCTCCAGGTTCTCGCCCGGATCGTCGGTCGAGCTGATCTGAGCCATCGCCACACGCATAGCCGCCACAGTAGTGCCCGTCACCGTCGGTACCGCCGACTTCCTCCGCGGTTACGCCGACGGGGCGACGGCCTCCCACGGGACGGTCAGCACGTTGTCCGACATCCGACGCCGGCTGACGACGCAGTCGACACCGCGTTCGCGCAGCAGGTCCAGAACATGACGCCAGCGGACGCGCGGCCCATACGGCGCCAACGGAGCGGCGATGTCCCAGCACTGGTCGGCGAGAACGAGCAGGTCGTGGATCTTCTCACCGGGCACGTTGCGGTGGATGAGCGCTTTGGGCAGTCGTTCGGCGAGATCGGAGGGACGTTCGGAATGTTCCGGCGCCCAGCAGAGCGTCAGACTGACCGGCCCCGCGTCGTCGAGCAGCACCCACGTACAGCGCCGCCCGATCTCGTCGCAGGTGCCCTCGACGATCACCCCGCCCGGCGACAGGGCCGCACGCAACCGCGACCACGCGGCGTCGACCTCGGTCTCGTCGTACTGGCGGAGGACGTTGAAGGCACGCACCACCCGGGGCCGCAGACCCGCCATCTCGAAGCCGCCGACCGCGAACCGGACGCCGTCGCGCGGGTCGACGACCCGTGCCGGGTCGATCTCGAGTCCGACCATCTCCAGGTCGGGGGCGATGCGGCGGAGCCGGCCGGCCATCTCGACGGTGGTGTCGGGGCGGGCGCCGTAACCGAGGTCGACGACCAGGGGATGTGGGACGTCGAGTGCCGCGATCACGGCCGGTTCATGCGCCATCCACCGATCCACCCGCCGGAGACGGTTGATGTTGGTGGTCCCGCGCGTCACCCGTCCGATCGGGCTGTTCGACAGCCGTCGCCCGGACTGCTGCCCGGGGAGTCGACTCACAAGTTCTTGTCGATCCAGTCCTTGGCGTACTCGGCCTCGGCTCGGAACAGATCGACCAGGTTTATGAGGATCATCTGCTCCAGCTTGCCGTTGACGAACGGGACGAAGACCTTCGCCTCGCTGGTCCGGCGGATCGTGCAGCCGTCGTCGGTGGGGAACAGTTCCTGCCAGCCGTTGAGGCTGCCCGGCCCCGCGGGGATCGACGCGTTGTAGGTGCCCTTGGTGTTGTCCGGGTCGAACGGACCGAGGGTCTCCTCACGCGTGATGACCATGTCCTTCATCATCACCGTCTGCGCGAGCGGGGGCAGCTGATCGCGACCGATCGTCTGCTTGAGGACGACCTTGATCCCGGTCTCGTCGGAGGTGAAGGAGGCGACCTCGCAGTGTGGCGAGATCATCTGGAATCCCGCCATCATGTCGTCCCAGTACTGCTTGATGCTCTGCGCTTGGTAGAGCTTCTCCGCAGCGTGAGTGTACCGAGCGGAGTAGCTGAGCCGTCGTGCCATGACGACCAGGCTACGTCAGCGGATTTTCCGATTCCCAATCGACGGTGTGACCACGCTCGTGATCAAGCAGGCCGACAAGCTCGCTGACCACGGCCTTCTCGATCTTCCCGCCGAACATCGGCAGGTTCACCGACACCTCGGCGGACCACTCGCTGGTCGCCGGATCACCGGCGATGGTGGTGGACCCGTTCACGTTCACCGGCACCGGGGCGCCCTCGACCGTGGCGTGGATCTCGCCCTCGATCCGGCCTCCGACCAGCCGATATGTGTTCTTCCGCGGAATTCGGAGGTCGCCGGGCATGATCTTGGTGACCGCCGACGGGAGCTTCTCCGCGGGGATGCCCTGGTTCATCTCCACGGTCACGGTGTCGCCCGCGATGTTCACCTTCTCGACGTGGCCGTGACCGGAGTTCATCCGCTCCACCAGATCGTGCCAGTACTGCTCCGTGGTGTAGAGCGCCCAGAGCCGCTCGGTGGAGAACGGGTAGGACTCCGAGTGCTGCAGCTTGCTCGCCATGAAGAGAACGCTACCGGTCGCCGGTTAACGTTTAACGCGTGACCGACACGCAGACGCCGCTGAGCGCGCCCCTCGCCGAGCTGACCACCCTGCGTCTGGGCGGCCCCGCCCGCGAGATCGTGCGCTGCCCGGACACGCGCAGCATCGTCGAGACCATCCAGGAGCTTGACGAACAGTCCGAACCGGTGCTGGTGATCGGCGGCGGGTCCAACCTCGTCATCGGCGACGCCGGCTTCGACGGCACCGCCGTGGTGCTGGCGAGCGGCCGCATCGAGTTCGGTTCGGGCCGCGAGTCGGGCCGATCGCACGTCGTCGCCGACGCCGGCGTGGGCTGGGACGACCTGGTCGCCGCGACCGTCGAGGCGGGATTCGGCGGGCTGGAGTGCCTGTCGGGGATTCCCGGCGCGGCCGGCGCGACGCCGGTGCAGAACGTCGGGGCATACGGAGTCGAAGTCGCCGACATATTGCGGTCGGTCCAGGTCCTCGACCGCCGGTCGGGCAACCTGCGCTGGGTCTCCCCCACCGAGCTCGGACTCGGCTACCGCACCAGTAATCTCAAACACCGCGATGACTTCGTGGTGGTCGCAGTGTCCTTCTGGCTCAACGAGGATCGCGAGAGCCAGCCGATCCGGTACCGCGAACTGGCCACGACGGTCGGCGTCGCGCCCGGCGATCGCGTCGACGCCGCCACCGCCCGCGAGGCGGTACTCGGCCTGCGTCGCGGCAAGGGCATGGTCCTCGACGCCGACGACTTCGACACGTGGAGTGCCGGTTCGTTTTTCACCAATCCGATCATCGACGGCCCGGACGCCCCCGCCGTCCTCGAACGGATCGCGGTCCGGGTCGGCGAGGACGTGGCGATCCCGTCCTATCCGGCCGGCCCACAGCCGGGAACGCCGGTCGACCCCTCCAACGCCGGCACCCCCACCGCGATCAAACTGTCGGCGGGGTGGCTGATCGAACGGGCCGGCTTCGGGCGCGGCTACCCGTCGGCTGACGCCCCGGTCCGCCTGTCGACGAAGCACACTCTGGCGCTGACCAATCGGGGTTCGGCCACCACCGAGCAACTACTGACGCTGGCGCGCGAGGTCCGGGACGGCGTTCTCGACTCCTTCGGCGTCACACTGCGACCCGAGCCGGTCTTCGTCAACTGCGTGCTCTGACGACCGGCCGGGCGCGATTCAGCCGACCCGCTGCGCGGTCCGTGACACGTCGGCGACCAGCTCGTCGAGCATCTCGTTGAAGCGCTCCGCCGCCTCGATGCTCGACATGTGCCCGACACCCTCGTAGACGATCAGATCCCGCAGTGAACCGTTGCGGCGCAGCACCTCTGCCATCTGCTCGGCGTGCCGTGGCGGAGTGAGCCGGTCCTCGGTTCCGACGACCACCACCGTGGGCACCGTCAGCGCCTCCAGTCCTGCGGTCACATCGAGTTTGCCCATCGCCGAACCCCATCCGGCCCGCGCACGCGGCGGGCAGGAGCCGACCATCTCGTCGACGAAGTCGACATGCGACTTGCGCGCGTTGGGGCCGAGTGCGATGTAGTGCGAGAACTTCACGCCGTACGGGGTCTTCGGGATCGGAACCGGCACCGAGGTGATCGCCTTGGTCACGACCGGCGTGAACGGCCGTGCGTAGGCGGGCAGGTCGACGGGTACGAGTCCGTGGTTCTCCATGACCGCGTTGGCCGCGGTCGACACAAGCACCGCGGCGGACACCGTGGTGCCGACCTTCTCCGGATGCTGGGCAGCCCACGACATGATGGTCATGCCACCCATGCTGTGTCCCACCAGGATTGCCCGACGACCATTCGGGACGGTCGCCTCGAGCACCGCGTCGAGGTCCTGTCCGAGCATCGCCACCGTCGGCCGGGCCCGCCCCCGCTCCGAGAGCCCGTGCCCACGCTGGTCGTAGACGACGACGCGACGGTCGCCGGCGTCGGGCGTGATGAGGTGGTTGATCTGCGGATACCAGTAGGCCGTGTTGCAGGTCCAGCCGTGGACCATCACGATGACGTCCCCCTCGGGATCGTCGTCGTCGGCACCGTAGACCTCGACGTTCAGTGCCGTGCCGTCGAGCGTCCGGACCGCCTGCCGCAGTGGTGCCACCTCGGGCTCGCGGAGCAGATCGTCGGGGCCGTCGTCCACCGCGGTCGAGGTCCGCAGTGCATCCCGAGTGATCCCCGCGAGCACCGTACCGACCCCGAGGCCGATCACCCCTGCACCGACAGCGGTCGCGATCCCGCCGACATTCACCAATGACTTCCGCTTCACCGGCACTCCTCGCTACGTGGAACCTCAGGTCCGGGCTCCGTGCGGGGGCACCTCGTTCAGCGCCCCGTCTCGGTGTTCAATGTACCAACATCCGTTGTCTCATAGCCGGGGTCCGGCTGGTCACCGGTCGAATCCGGCGTCGCGGAGTCCGGTTCGTCGTCCCCGGTGGCGGCATCGAAGTAGGTCGCCGCCCGCCCGATCGCCTGCGAGATCTGCTCGTCGAGGGCCCGGCGGAACGTCGTCTCGACGATCTCGTGGGCCATCGGCCGAACGGTCTGGATGAGGTCCGCCATCTTGCTGACGCCCTGCTCACCGAGGTCGGGCAGGTTCTCGTCGAAGTAGGTGTCGGTGATGATCGAGACGAAGCTCTTGGCGACGTCCTCGAGGTCGTCCTGGACCCGGACCCAGCGGTCGAGCAGGAACTCCAGGTCGACGCCGGCCTTCACCAGGACCTCGGCACCCTCGAGGAGTTCGGGGTTGCGGATCGCGTAGTGCGTGCCGTCCTTGGCCAGCAGACCCAGCTTCTGGCTGAGCGCGATGGACCGGTCCGACGCATTGAGCGTCTTCCTCAGCTCGGCGATGGTGATCGTCGCGGCACGCTTGAAATTGCGGAACCGGCCGCCCTTCGGCGACCCGCGCAGGATCTGTTCGACGCGCATGCCGTGGTGGGCGGCGTGCAGGAGCTCACTGATCGTCGCGAAAGTGTACCCGCGTTCGAGCATGCGGGAGATGAGGTTCAGGCGGACCAGGTGCTGGTCGGAGTACCAGCCCGCACGGCCGCGGATGGTGGGCGGCGGAAGCAGTCCGCGGTCCTGGTAGACCCGGATGTTGCGAACGCTGACCCCCGACGCCTCGGCGAGGTCGTTGATCCGATACTCCGCCACGATGCATCAGGCCTTTTTGCTGAACCAGGATTTGCCCTGGATGTCGTCGACACGTTTGCGCACGTCGACCAGGTACACGAGCATCGCGACCACGCCGATGATGCCCAGGAAGCTCACCGCACCGAAGAACCAGATGAACAGCGACGCGGCGGCCAGGATCGCCACCCCAGATCACCTTGCTCTGCCGGTCGACCGCCGGGAAGGCATCGGGCCGCTGAATGGCCGCGTGGATCAGAGCGACGACCGCCGCGATCCCCGCGACCACGGTCAGGACCAACATGATCAGACTCTGTCCATAGGCCAACACGCTGAAGACGTCCACGCCGAACACTCTAGTTCCCGTGCGCCCCGATTGCCGCAGCAGCCCACGACGCCACGCACGGGCGGAACGTGCGCGCAGTGATCAGTCGGCGCGCGGAGTGGCCTTCTTGGCGGGTGTTTTCTTGGCGGGGGCCTTCTTCGCGGTCGTCTTCTTGGCTGCGGTCGCCTTGTTCGCCGCGGCGGCCTTCTTCGCGGCCGGCGTCTTCTTGGCGGCCGCCTTGGTCGGCGTGGGCTTCGTCGCCTTGGCGGGGGCGGCCTTACGGGCCGGGGCCTTCTTGGCCGCAGCCCGTTCCGCGGCACCCTTCACCGCAGCAGCCTTCTTCGCCGGTGCCGTCTTCGCAGGGGTCGTCTTGGCCGGGGTCGTCTTGGCCGGAGCCTTCTTCGCCGCCGCCTGCTTGGTCGGTGCCTTCTCGGCGGGGGCCTTCGCGGCCGGGGCCTTCTTCGCAGGCGCCTTCTTCGCGGGAGCCTTGTTCGCCGGGGCCTTGTCCGCAGGAGCCTTGTCCGCAGGAGCCTTGTTTTCAGGAGCCTTGGTGACCGGGGTCGCCTTGGCGGGGGCCTTGGTCGCCGGGGCCGGAGCCGGCGCCGCAACGGCTCGCACCGGTGCGTCGGCGCTGGCGTCGCGGACCGTCCCGTCGGGAGCGCTGCCGTCGGCCAGCCCGGCCAGCCGGAGCGCACGCTCACCCACCGCGCGCGTCTGCTCGGAAATCGTCCCCAAAGCCTCTTCGGTGAGACCGACGGCGTCGCTGTAGACCTTCTCCAGCTTCGGCAGATTCTCCCCGACGACCGGCTGCGACAACAGCTTTCCGACGGCCTCGTCGCGCCGCTCCGACAGCGACGTCAGCAGCCCGGCCGCGACGGCGAGATAGGCCTCGGCGACCTTACGGAGTTCGTCCGGCGAGAACCGGGTGCGCAATTCCTCGATCTCGGTGGGCAATTCGACCGGCAGCGTCGACAGCTTCGACTTGGCCTCCTCGAAGAGCGCCAGCGCGGTCGCGAGCGCCTCGTCGATCCTCGCCTGCGCGTCGTCCCGGGAACCCGAGATCCTCGCCTGCGTCGAGCCGACCGTCTCGACCAACTTCGACTGGGTGTTCTCGACGGTCTCCGCGAGCTTCGACTGGGTGTTCTCGACAGTCTCCGCGAGCTTGGACTGGGCCTGTTCGCTCGCCGCCTCCCCGCGCTCCCGGACCTCGGCCAGCAAGGCGGCCACCTGTCCCACGGCTGTCGTCAACGGGTTCTCGCTCATTCAGGTCTCCTGCCTCAGTCTTCTCGGAACTCGTCTTTCTCGGAACCAGTCGAGGAGATCGCGTTCTCCTTGCGGAAGGACTCGTAGATCTCCAGCAACATCTGTTTCTGACGCTCGTTGATCGAGTCATCTGCGATGAGAGCATCACGGACCGGGCTCGCGGGGCGTTCTTCGAGAATTCCTGCGCGCACGTACAACACTTCCGCGGACACCCGCAGACCCTTGGCGATCTGGGCGAGGACGTCCGCAGAGGGTTTCCGGAGTCCTCGCTCGATCTGACTGAGGTACGGATTGCTGACCCCGGCACGTTCGGCGAGCTGCCGGAGCGAGACCTTGGCGGCCACCCGCTGGGACCGGATGAAGGCGCCGATGTCCTGCGCCGCATTCGCCACCGCGTCCTGCGCAGCCGTCGCGACGGCCTCCACGGCCTCGACCGCCATCGTCGTGGTGCCGTCACCGTCGTCGGACACCTGATCCGCGGAGTCGCCGGACTCGGCCTCACCGTTTACGACGGCGTCGAGGGCAGCCTCGTCCTTGTCGCGCTTCATCACGCTCCGTTCCAGGGTCGATCGTCTTTCCCAAGTATCGGCTTCACTGCTAGCACGTGCAAGCACACAGCTAATACAGGATGTCGGATCACAGACGGATCACCGGGATTCGGCGTCAATGGAAGATCAGCACCGACGTCGTGTGGATGGCGAGACCGGCGAGCGCACCGACCACGGTGCCGTTGATCCGGATGAACTGGAGGTCGCGTCCCACCTGTAGTTCGATCTTGCGACTCGTGTCGTCGGCGTCCCAACCGCGCACGGTCTCGGTGATGACGGAGATGATCTCCTGCGAGTAGTTCGCGGCGATGTGGTGCGCGACCCGCGCGACCCAGCCGTTCATCTTCTCCTGCAGCGGACGATCGTCGCGAATCCTCGTCGCGAGCTGGATGATCGAGTCCGACAACGTGTTGCGCAGTGTGCTGTTCGGGTCGTCGAGCATCTGCTCGATGACGGCCTTGCCGGTCTTCCAGGCGGTCGACGCCGCGCCGGTGACCTCGTCACGACCCACCAGTTCCAACTTGATTGCCTCGAACTTGGCGATCATCTCGGGATCGTTCTGCAGGTCGTTCGCGAACTTCTCCACGAATTCGTGCATCGCCCGGCGCATTTCATGGTCGGGGTCGGAGCGCACCTTGTAGGTGAACTCGACGAGTTCGCGGTGGATCTTGTCGCCGACGAGAGTGTTGACGAACTTCGGCGTCCACTGCGGGCCGTCCCGGTCGAGCACGCGGTCGATGAGGTCCTGGCTGCCGATCGCCCATTCGTGCGCGCGATCGCAGAGCATCTGGAAGACCGGTTCGAGACGGTCCTCGGCGATGAGCTGTTCCAGGATGCGGCCGGTCGGCGGCGCCCACTGCGGCTCGGCGACCCACTTCAGTGCAGCCTGGATGAGCTGCTCGACGTCCTCGTCGCGCAACATCTCCGACGCGAGTTGGATCGCCCGGGCCGCTTCGCCGGAGATCCGCGGGGCGTTGCGCGGGTCGGCGACCCACGTCGACAGCCGTCGTGGCAGATCGATCTGCTGCGCGCGGTAGACGACGACCTCGGGCGTCATGAAGTTCTCTTCGATGAAGCCGCCGAGTTGGTCGCCGATGTCGTCTTTCTTCTTGCGGATCAGCGCGGTGTGCGGGATCGGGATGCCGAGCGGATGCCGGAAGAGCGCGGTCACCGCGAACCAGTCGGCCAGCGCGCCGACCATCCCGGCCTCGGACGCGGCCTGCACGAAACCGACCCACGCGGCGACGTCTTCGCCGTCGCGGTGCTCGAGATAACGGGTGAAGAGGTAGACGACCGCCGCGAAGATCAGGAAGCCGGTCGCGACCGCCTTCATCCTGCGGAGATCCCTGCGCCGGCCGGCGTCTCCGGCGCTGTCCGCACCGAATCCGGGGGCAGACGGCGCCGAGGGCTTGCCCTCGGGCTGCCCGGCGACTCCTTCGATGAGTGTCGATGCCATGGCACCAGTGTCACCCATCAACCGACTACGCTGGCGTCGTGATGGCCAACCGCCCCAATCCCGCAGCTGCGGCGCGTGCAGCGATGGCGGCTGCGGCCAACGTGACGCGCGGACTCGAACAGGTCCTGACCACCGTCACCGAGACCGGCGCCAAACCGGACGGTCGCAAGCAGCGCTGGGAGAAGCACAAACTCGCCCGCCGCACCGAACTGACCGACGGTGTCATCGCCGCGGTCCGCGAGCTCGGCGCCGATGTCGGCATGGACGAGATCGCCGCCCACATCGGGGTGTCCAAGACCGTTCTCTACCGGTACTTCACCGACAAGAGCGACCTCGGCGTCGCGACCACGGTGCGCTTCTTCGAGAACACGATCTGGCCGCGGCTGACGGAGGCGATCTCCGACGACGTCGACGAGTACACGCTGACCCACACGATCATCGGTGTGTACGTCCACGCGGTCGACGACGAACCGAACCTGTACCGCTTCGCACTCGCCAGCTCGCCCACGTCGTCGCCGGCCCCCGCCGACTCGGTCCGCCTGGTCGCGCAACTGGTCATGAGCAGCATCGTGATGCGCATGACCGAGCGGGGCGCGGACACCACCGGTGCCGAACTGTGGTCACACGCTCTCGTCGGCGGAATCCAGCACGTCGTCGACTGGTGGATGACCAGCCGCACGCTCGACGCCGACCAGGTCGTCGACTACCTGACGATGATGGTGTGGAGCGCGGTCGTGGGCGTCGCCGCCGTCGACGGCTCGCGTGAGGCCTTCCTCGCCTCTCCCCCGCCGCTGACCGACCCCGCGCGCGAGGCACCGTCCGACGCGGCAGGCGGCTCATGAACCGGGTCGCACTCGTGACCGGGGGCAGCCGGGGCGTCGGCCACGGGGTTGCCCGCGCGCTCGTCGAGGACGGCTGGACCACCTACGTCACCTCACGGCACGGCACCGGACCCGACGGTGCCGTCGCGCTCGCGTGCGACCACACCGACGACGCCGCGGTGGCCGCGGTGTTCGACGAGATCGCCTCCTCCAGTGGTCGGCTCGACCTCCTCGTCAACAACGCGTGGGCGGCGCCCAAGGGGTTCGGCGGGTTCTCGGACCCGTTCTGGAAGCGCCCGGTCGACGACTGGGACACCCTGATCGGCGTCGGCCTGCGCGCGCACTATGTGGCGTCTGTACATGCGGCACGCATGATGACCGAGGCCGGCCGGGGGCTGATCACGAACATCTCGTCGTTCGGTTCTCGCGGCCATCTGCATTCGGTGCTGTACGGCATGAGCAAGGCCGCGCTGGACAAGATGGCCGCCGACATGGCCGTCGAGTTGAAGGGCACCGGGGTCAGCGCGATCTCGCTGTGGCTGGGCCTGATCCGCACCGAGCTGTTGCTGTCGCTCGGAATCGACGAGTTCGCCGGTTTCTCGCTGCAACGAGCCGAGGACCCGGAGTTCGTGGGTCGCGTGATCTCCCGCCTCGCGCAGGACCCCGACCTCGCCGCGCACAACGGCCATACCCTCGTCACCGCCGAACTGGGCGCCCGCTACGGGATCGTCAACAACGATGGCACACCACCGGATTCGCATCGCAGCGCATTCGGCGGCGGGCCGCTGTTCCCGCCGCACACCGACGCGGATGTCGTCGATCGAGCAGAGTCGCGAGAGGACGTGTCATGAGCAAAGGCTGGTTCACTCCCGCCGCCGAGGCCCTGCGCGCGTGCGCGGTCGGACCGATCGCCTCCTTCGACCCTGAGTCGACGCCGGGATTCGACGGCGACAAGGAGTCCGGTTCCGAGCTCCTCGCCTCTCGCGGACAGGATCTTGCCGACCTCCAGGAGCTGTTGTACGCCAACGGTCGCTCCGGTGACCACCGCTCGGTTCTGCTGGTTCTGCAGGGTATGGACACGGCCGGCAAGGGCGGCATCGTCCGGCACGTGGGTGGTCTCGTCGACCCACAGGGGTTGAGCATCAAGGGCTTCGGCAAGCCGACCCCTGAGGAACTGCAGCACGACTTCCTGTGGCGCATCCACAAGGCCCTCCCACCCGCGGGACGGATCGGGATCTTCGACCGGTCGCACTACGAAGATGTCCTGCCCGTCCGGGTGCACAACCTCGTCCCGAAGGCGGAGTGGGAGAAGCGCTACGACCTCATCAATCAGTTCGAGTCCGAACTGGTCGCCGGTGGCACCACGATCATCAAATGCTGCCTGGTGGTGTCGAAGGACGAGCAGAAGGCGCGTCTCGCCGAACGTCTCGACCGTCCGGACAAGTACTGGAAGTACAACCCGGGCGACATCGACGAGCGCGCCCACTGGGACGCTTACCTCGAGGCGTACCAGGACATCTTCGAGCTGACCGACAAGGACTCGGCCCCCTGGTTCGTGATCCCCGCCAACCGGAAATGGTTTGCCCGGCTCGCCGTCTGCGAATTGCTCACCACCACCCTCGCCGGCCTCGAACTCGACTGGCCGAAGGCCGATTTCGACGTCGAGGCCGAGAAGAAGCGGCTCGCCGCGAGCGACTGACCTCGATACGCGGCGCCCTCGCTACGCTCGGTCGGCGCTACTCGGCCATCGGAACTGGTGGTTGAGTAGGTGAGGAGCGCTGGCGACGAGCCGTATCGAAACCACCTCGCCGCAACACTGCCCACGACACCAAGCCCACGACGAGCGCCCAGAATGCGCCGCCGATCCCGGCGAAGGTCACACCCGATGCGGCCGTGACGAACGTGAGCGCAGCCGGTATCCGGAACTCGACCGGCTCGAACGCACCCATGATCGACGCCACGAAGGTCGCGAGAAGTGCCAGTCCGGCAACGGCTTCCAGCAATCCCGCGGGCGAGATCGAGGTGATGACCACGAGCGTGCCGGAGAGCGCCGCCAGGACGAGGCTCGTCGACCCGGTGGCGACTCCCGCGATCCAGCGTCGTGAGCGATCGGCACCCGCTTCGGGTCCGGCGGCGAGCGCGGCCGACAACGCGGCCAGATTGATCGCGTGTCCGCCGAACGGTGCACCGATCACCGTCCCGGCGCCGGTCACGAACATCGCGGGACGCCATGGCGTTTCGTAACCGAAGGACTTGAGCACGGCGACGCCGGGCACGTTCTGGGAGGCCATGGTGACGATGTAGAGCGGGATCGCGATCCCGATGACGGCGGCCACGTCGAAGGTCGGAGTGGTCCAGGCCAACCGCGGCCACCACGACTCACCCGCCCAACCGTCGTAGCCGTCGACGACGAGGTTCACCACGATCACGGCCAGAGCCGTCACCAGCGCCAGCGGGAGCGCCCACCGCGCCAGCCAGCGCATGGCGACCAACCACACCACGAGGATCGGGATCGTCGACCAGGGCTGGCCGCCCAGCGACTGCATCGGCGCCAGACACAGCGTGAGGAGCACACCGGCGAGCATCGCCTGAGCGATCGGCGTCGGGATGCGCCCGATCAGTTCGCCGAGCGCCGGCACCAATGCCGTTGCCAGAACCAGCAAACCGACGATCAGGAACGCACCCACCGCCGACGACCAGCTGCCCTCGTACGAGTCGGCCATCGACGCGAGAAGTGCCGCACCCGGCGTCGACCACGCGAGGGTGACCGGCCGCCGGGTCCGCCAGCACAGCAGGATCGTCCCGGCCGCGAACATCACGGTGAGCACCAGCAGACCAGAGGCCGCCTGCACCGGCGTCGCGCCGACAGCCCGCAGGCCGGTGACCACCACGACGAACGACGAGGTGAACCCGACCAGCGAGGTCACGACACCGGCGATGATCGGCTCGGTGCGAGTCGACGGCGCGGTACTGGTCATGGGGCGAGCATAACGGTATCGTTCCGTAAACAGAACACCCGCGAGGATGGAGGGGTGACCAGATGACGGCAGGCGACGAGCGTCGACGCACGGTCGGCGCCCGGATCTCCGCGTTGCGCGAGCAGCGCGGCCTGAGCCTGTCCGCACTGGCCCGCGAGGCCGGCATCGGCAAGGGATCGCTGTCCGAACTCGAAGCCGGACAGCGCAATCCGACACTCGACACCCTCTACGCAGTGGCCGGGCCCCTCGGCGTACCACTCACTGCCCTGCTCGGTGAGGAGACCGGAGTCGAGGGTACGAGCCCACACCTCGCCGCCCGACTCCTCCACGTCGAGCATCACGGCGACGACACCACCACCGAGGTGTTCTGGCTGCACGTCACGCCCGGCGGCGTCCGCGAATCCCCCGCCCACGGTCCCGGCGTGGTCGAGCACATCCTCGTCGCCAGTGGACATCTCGTCGCCGGACGCGTCGGCGAGGAGCGATCCGCCGGCCCCGGCGAGTCCATCGAGTGGATCTCCGACGTCTCCCACACCTACCGCTCCGACGACGGCGCCCTCGCGGTCCTGACGATCCGCTCCCCCTCCCGCTGAGCGCTTTCCCTCCCGCCTGATGAATTCGCTCCCGCGGGCGCTAGCCGATAAGCGGGAGGGAAGGCGTCCCGCGGGACGGAAAGGCTCACGCGGGAAGGCGATGAAATCGACGGGAGCCTAGAGGCGCTCCCGTGCGTCAAAGAAGGGTGATGGTCTATCCACTCGATCAGTACGGTCTCCTCAGGAGGGCCGCCGCGCTCGACGCCGCTATCTCCGACAACGAGCTCGCGGCCGCCGTCCGCCGCCGCGATCTCATACGTCTTGTCCCGGGCGTGTTCGTACCGGCGTCGGCGCAGTTCGACGGGCATGAGGGTGCCCAACGGCTGCACCGGTTCAAAGCGATCGCGGTCGCGACCGTCGGCGATGCCGATACGCAGACGATGCCGCTGAGTCATGCGTCGGCTGCCGCCGTCCACGGTCTGCCGCTCCTCAAACCGGACATCGAGTACGTACATGTGGTGAGCGGAAAGAAGTCGGGTGGCTCGATACAAGGGCATCGCCACGTCCACGCGGCTCCGTTCGGTGACGACGAAATAGTCGAGGTGAACGGCATTCTGGTGACGACCCTCGAACGCACTGCGGTCGACGTCGCGACGAGCGGTACCTTCGCACAGGCGCTGGCTGCGTTCGATCAGGCACTACGATCCGATGCGAGCCCCGAGAAGATCGCACAGATCCTGGCGGATCGTCGACGCCGCGGTGTGCGCGTTGCGCGACGGGCATTGAAACTCGCCGATCCCCTGTCCGAGACCGTGGCCGAATCCTGGAGTCGCGCTCAGATGATCGAAGCGGGTCTACCGATACCGCGACTCCAGCACGAGTTCCGCGGACGCCGCGGCACCTACTATTCCGACTTCGACTGGGACGAGCGGCTCATCGGCGAGTTCGACGGAATGGTCAAGTACGGGCGTCTGCGCAAACCGGGGACCACCATCGTAGACAGAGTGATGCAGGAGAAGCGTCGTGAGGATGACCTGCGCGCTCTCGGCGCCATCGTCGTCAGATGGACGTGGACGGATCTCGAGAAGGGCGCCGTCGTGGGACTGTTGCGGCCTTGGCTCGAGAAGTTGAATCTGGTGCCGTCGAGGCCCATTCCCGCGTGACTGTTTCCCTGCGGCGGGACCGATTCCCTCGCGCTTATGGGCTGGCACCCGCGGGAGGGAATCGGATAAGCGTGAAGGAAACACCCCCGCGCGAACACGACAGCGCCCCCGTCCATTCGACGGAGGCGCTGTGTTCGCTTGCGCGAGTGCTTACTTAGCGGTGGTCGCCTTCTTGGCCGGAGCCTTCTTGGCGGGCGACTTCTTGGCCGGAGCCTTCTTCACGGCGGGAACCGGCTCGTCCTTGGCCTCGGCGACCTTCTTGGCCGGCGATGCCTGGGCGGTGCGGGTCTTGGCCTCGACAGTGCCTGCTGCGCCGTCGATCTCCTTGGCGGCGTCGTCGGCCTGCTCCTTGATGTCACCACCGATCTCCTCGATGGCCACCGCGACGTCCTCGACCTCTTCGCTCACGCGACCGGCCAGCTTGGCGGCGCGCTCACCGACGAGGCGAGTCTGCGAGGACACGACGCCGAGGGCGTCCTCGGTCAGGTCGACAGCGTCGTTGTAGACCTTCTCCACGCGGGTCAGGTTCTCCTGGACGACCGGCTTCTTGCGCAGGCGCTCGAGGGTGGCCTCGCCACGCTCGGCGAGCGTGTTGTAGAAGTCGGTGGCCTTCTCGACGTACGGGTCGGCGAGCTTCTTGAACTCGTCGGCGGTCAGTTTGCCGCGGAGTTCGTCGATCTCGGACGGAACTTCCTCGGAGAGCGACTCGATGCGGGTCTTCGCCGTCTCGGGCAGCTCGGTGATGAGGGCCTTGGTCTCGGTGTAGCGAGCCTCGAGACGCGTCTGGGCGGTCTCGGCGGCGGCCTCGGTGCGCTCACGGAGCTCGGTGAGCTTCTCGGTGACCTGCGTGAAGGCGTAGTCCCCGGCGCCGACGGCGGCGTAGAGCGGGGCGTAATTACGGGTGGTGGTCACTGGTGACTCCTTCTGTTGGCACCAATCGCGCTGCAGCACATGCGGTCTCGCTGATCTCGGCATCATTGCCGGGCGCATGTCGGTTTGTCGTCGGTTCGACGCGATGTCGCAAGCCGCCATGATCTTCCGGCTCGTCACCGCGCGAGATTAGGGAACCGCGGCGCCATCGGTATTGGTGTTTCCGGATCCCAGTATCCACGCTGTGCTAGCAAATGCAAGCATTCTGCTAACACCTGTGGCTCAGCTCACCTTTTCCCGGCGAGAACCCGCTCGTATTCATAGAAGCCGTGACCCGCCTTCTTGCCGAGGCGGCCCGAGGTGACCATCTGCACCAGCAGCGTGGGCGGCGCGTAGAGGGGCTCGCCGAACTCTTCGCACATCTTGTCGGCGATCGCCTTGACGGTGTCCAGGCCCACCAGATCGGCGAGCTTCAGCGGCCCCATCGGGTGGGCGCAACCGAGCATCATGGCCTTGTCGATGTCCTCGACCGTCGAGAAGCCGCTCTCCACCATGCGGATCGCGGAGAGCAGGTAGGGAACGAGCAGCGCGTTGACCACGAAACCCGAGCGGTCGGCCGAACGGATCACCTGCTTGCCGAGCACGTCGTGCGCAAAGGTTTCCGCCCGCGCGGTCACCTCGGGAGCGGTCACCGGTGTGGTGACCAGCTCGACCAGAGGGAGCACGGGTACGGGATTGAAGAAGTGCAGACCGATCACGCGGCCGGCGTTCTGCGTCGCCACGGCCAGCTTCATGATCGCGATGGAGGAGGTGTTCGACGCGAGGACCGCGTGCGGATCGTCGACGATCTTGTCGAGGTCGGCGAAGATCGCGGTCTTGACGACCTCGTCCTCGACGACGGCCTCGCAGACCAGCTGCCGGTCGGCGAAGTCGTTCAGGTCCGAGGTGAACGAGAGGCGGTCGGCCGCCTGGTCACGTTCGCGCTCGGTGAGTTTGCCGCTCGACACCCCGCGGTCGAGTGAGCTGAGTATGCGGGCGCGCCCCGCCGAGAGGAGATCCCGGGTGGTTTCGTAGACCAGTACGTCAGCCTGGGCCCGGGCACAGACCTCGGCGATCCCGGCACCCATCTGTCCGGCTCCGACGACGCCGACTCGGCAGGTCTTCTCGGCGGTCCGAAGGACCTCCGGGGTTCGGCTCGTTGGCATGGTCGGCTCCTGAAAACGCGCGGCACCGGAAAAGGGTGTGGGTATGACGAGCCCGGGGTGAGCGGGTCGGGAGACCTGCTCACCCCGGGTCATCTGTCAGCCACTGATCGAAGTCACACCGTGGTGCGACCGATGTTCATTCCTAGTGGAACTGGCCCTCTTCGGTCGAGCCCTTGAGAGCTGCGGTCGAGGTGTTCGGGTCGACGGTGGTGGCGATGCTGTCGAAGTAGCCGGCGCCGACCTCACGCTGGTGCTTGACGGCGGTGAAGCCACGCTCGTCGGCTGCCTTGAACTCGCGGTTCTGCAGGTCGACGAAGGCGGTCATCTGCTCGCGGGCGTAACCGTAGGCAAGGTCGAACATGCCGTAGTTGAGCGAGTGGAAGCCGGCCAGGGTGATGAACTGGAAGGTGAAGCCCATGGCGCCCAGCTCGTTCTGGAACTTGGCGATGGTGCTGTCGTCGAGGTGCTTGCTCCAGTTGAACGACGGGCTGCAGTTGTAGGACAGCAGCTGGTCGGGGTACTCGGCCTTGACGGCCTCGGCGAACTTGCGAGCCAGTTCGAGATCGGGGGTACCGGTCTCCATCCAGATCATGTCGGCGTAGGGAGCGTAGGACTTCGCACGCTCGATGCACGGCTCGATGCCGTTCTTCACGTGGTAGTAGCCCTCGGCGGTGCGCTCACCGGTGACGAACTGCTTGTCGCGGTCGTCCACATCCGAGGTGATGAGGGTCGCGGCCTCGGCGTCGGTACGGGCGATCACGACGGTGGGGACACCGGCGACGTCGGCGGCCAGGCGAGCCGAGTTCAGGGTGCGGATGTGCTGCTGGGTCGGGATGAGCACCTTGCCACCGAGGTGGCCACACTTCTTCTCCGAGGCGAGCTGATCCTCCCAGTGGGTACCGGCGGCACCCGCGGCGATCATGGCCTTCTGGAGCTCGTAGACGTTGAGTGCGCCACCGAAGCCGGCCTCACCGTCGGCGACGATCGGGACGACCCAGTTGTCGACCGAGTCGTCACCCTCGACGCGGGCGATCTCGTCGGCGCGGAGCAGCGCGTTGTTGATGCGACGGACGACGTTCGGAACCGAGTTCGCCGGGTACAGCGACTGGTCGGGGTAGGTGTGGCCGGACAGGTTGGCGTCACCGGCGACCTGCCAGCCCGACAGGTACACGGCCTTCAGGCCGGCGCGGACCTGCTGCACGGCCTGGTTGCCGGTGAGGGCGCCCAGAGCGTTGATGTAGGAACCGTCACCCTTGGTCACGCCGTCCCACAGGATCTCGGCGCCACGGCGGGCGAGGGTGTGCTCCTCGACGACCGAACCCTGGAGCTGAGCGACCTGCTCGGCGGTGTAGTCGCGCTTGATGCCCTTCCAGCGGGGGTTGGTGTCCCAGTCCTGCTGGATCTCCGCGGCGGTGCGGGGCTTTCCGACGTTGCTCATTGGCTGCTTCGCTTTCGTTGTCCTGCTCGTCTCGACCGGGTCGGATCGGGACGACCGGCCCGGCGCGCCGCCGAGGCCTGGAGTGCTGACAGACATCCGACTTCGTTCCCGAGAGCGTCGTACTCGCGTGTCCGGCATCGGTGTCGGCCGGACTTTGCGAACTCTTGGGCTTTCGTCTGTGGTGCCTGAAGCAAGACTGCCATAGGACAAACCTGCAGGTCCAACCCTCGACGACTGTAAATCCGGGTTATTTTTTGACGGCGGTTTGCAAAGTTTGCAAATCTGCACGTGTGAAGACTGGGGTCGTTCATCGTAAAAAGTACGCGCGTACTGGGATTTCCTACTGCCGAGTACAGCACACTTCTGCGCAGCGGCGCGCGAATTTCCGGGTACCTCGCCTGGCGGAGACGGAGCACATAGTGACGACACTCACACCGATTAGGCGGTCGGTCGGGTCCGCTCGAGTACCGGATCAGGGAGCGGTGACCCGACCGACGGCCGCGTCGAAGAGTTCCGCGAAGGCCGCGGAGTCGACCGGTTCGGTCGGTTCGGGAGGTGGATCAGCGGCCGGGGTCGCAGCTCCCGACACCGTCAACTGGACGGTGACCGGACCGGACGACGGACGGTCCAGGGCGGCGTATCCGGCGAAGCCGATCTGGCGTCGGACACCACCGTCGGGCAGCGTCGTGGTGACCTCGGAACGCGTCAGCAGCATCTGCTCGCCGGCCCCGGGGCCGCCGTCGACCTCCGGTGGCGGGATCTCGGAGTACTCGGTGACCACACGACTGCCGGCGAGGTTGCCGGTGGTGATCTCGGTGGTGGTGCGCGCACAGCGCCCAGTGGTGGCGAGTCGGTCGGCGTCGATGTCGCGTCGCGCCTTGGTGACCAGTTCGACGAGCACCCCGCTGCCACCTCGAGCGGCGAGCACCGCTGAGTTGTCCGCGGTCAGCTCCCCGTTGAGGTCCGCGTCGGCCGTGGGGGCGCAGTACTCGGGGGCGACGCGGGTGGTGCGCGCGGCGTCGATGCCGGCGCGGTTCCCCGCGACCAGGTCGTCGATGGAGAGCGTCTCGGCGGTGAATCCCGGAGGCAGGTCGGATGCCGGGAGCAACAGGTCGGCCGGGGTGCGCGGGGCAGGCGCCTCGGCGGACCCGGTCGAGCACCCGGCGACCGCGATCATCCCGGTCACCAGCGCGAACGCCCCGACCGTCACCCGCATCGGGGTGCGGAGTCGGCCGTCGGGTGAGCGCACGCGGTCACCGTACCCTGTAGAGGATCTTCGATCTGGAATCACCTGTTCTGGAGGTGGCAAGTGAGCAGGACCTACGTCGGATCCCGGCTGCGCCAGTTGCGCTCCGAACGCGGACTGTCGCAGGTGGCCCTTGCACAGACGCTGTCGATCTCCGCGTCGTACCTCAACCAGATCGAGCACGACGCCCGACCGCTGACACCCTCGGTGTTGCGCAAGATCACCGAGGCGTTCGGCGTCGACGCCGGGTTCTTCGACTCCCAGGACGATCTCCGACTCGTCGCCGAACTGCGTGAGGTACTGCTCGACGATGACATCGAGGCCGCGCCGGGCGCGCACGACGCCTCGCAGATCAGCACGATGGTCGCAGCACATCCGGAGATCGCGCAGGCGATGGTCAACCTGCACCGGCGCTACCGGATCGCGACCGATCAGCTCGCCGCGGCCACCGACGAACGCGGCGACCGCAGCATGCGCGGCACGATCAGCGCGCCGCACGAAGAAGTGCGCGACTACTTCTACCAGCGCCGCAACTACATCCATGAGCTCGACATCGCCGCCGAGGAGATGACGAACCGGATGCGTATGCACTCGGCGGACATCCGCCGCGAGATCATGAACCGCATCGAGAACGTGCACGGCATCAGCATCGTGCGTCGCGTCGACCTCGGCGACTACACCCTCCACCGCCTGAACGCCGAGGAGCGCAGGCTCGAGTTCTCCGCCGCGCTCTCCGCCGGACAGCGGACCTTCAAGCTCGCCAGCGAGCTCTGCTACCTCGAGTACCACGACCTGCTCGACGAACTCGTCGACCAGGGCAACTTCACCAGCGAGGACGCCCGGTCGCTGGCGTTGCTCGGACTGGCGAACTACTTCGCGGCGGCGGTCGTCCTCCCTTACAGCCAGTTCCACGGCGCCGCTGAGGATTTCCGCTACGACATCGAGCGACTGTCCGCGTTCTATGCGGTGTCCTACGAGACGATCTGCCATCGGCTCTCGACACTGCAGCGCCCCAACCTGCGGGGCATCCCCTGGTCGTTCGTTCGCGTCGACCGCGCCGGAAATATGTCGAAACGCCAGTCCGCCACCGGTTTCCACTTCTCCTCCAGCGGCGGCACCTGCCCGCTGTGGAACGTCTACGAGACGTTCGCCTCGCCAGGAAAGATCCTCACCCAGATCGCCGAGATGCCCGACGGCCGCAACTACTTCTGGGTCGCGCGGACCGTCGAACGACGTGCGGCGCGCTACGGGCAGCCCGGCAAGACCTTCGCCATCGGCATGGGCTGCGAACTCCGCCATGCCGGGCGGGTGATCTACTCCGACGGCCTCGAGATCGGCCCGCAGGCGCACGTGACCCCGATCGGTGCGGGTTGCCGGGTCTGCGAGCGCACCAACTGTGCGCAGCGGGCGTTTCCGGCGCTGGGTGCGACGCTGCGCGTGAACGAGCATTCCTCGACGGTGTCGCCGTACATGGCGATCACCGAGAACCGTTGATGCTCAGCGACACTCATTCGGGGCCGGGATCCCCTGGAGTCGGCGGTCGAGCCAAGTGGCCACGTCACCGAACGAGGTGAACGCCGCGGTGATGTGCTCGATCGGGTACTCGCGGTAGATCGCGGTCGCTCCGAGCTCGCACTGTTCCTCGAACAGCGCCCGCGCCTGACTCGCGGGAATCCACCATTCGTAGGTGCCGTGATAGATGAACAGCGGCATCGTCGCCTTCAGTCCCGACATCGAGGTGACGTCGAAGATGTGTTCGGCGACCGGCGAATGGAACGGGTCCGGGTCGACCGAGAGCAATTGCGTGGGCACGTGGGAGACGCCCAGTTTGCCCATGTCGCCAGTGCACAGATCGCGCAGTGGCGACGTCGCGAGCCAGCGGGCGGCGTGGTTGGACATCGCCAGGATCTCGGGACGCTCCCGGGCCACGCCCAGCATCGCGGAGTGATATACCCCGGAGGCCAGGTTGGCGTTCATCGCGCCGGCCAGGGCCCGGTAGTCCGCCGGCACGCCACCGATCGCCGCGCCGGCGAAGCGTCCGGCTTGATCGGGTGCGTACGACGAGGCGAGTCTCGACGCGGCGTTGGTCGCGATCGCGCCACCGGAGTATCCGTTCATGACGATCGGCCCCCGGCCGAACTGCTGCGGGTCCAGTTTCGCGGCGGCACGGACGGAATCGAGGACGACGTGGGCGCCCACATACGGTTCGGCGTAGGCCATTCGGGCGCCGGTGTGGTCGGGCACGATCACCGCGTATCCGCGGTCGAGCGCCAGCTGCGTCAACGGCGGGAACAGGTCGGTGCTGTTGGTGTCGTCGTTGTAACCGTGGGAGAACGTGTACCCCGGCGTGCAGGTGGTTCCCAGTGCGACGATGGGCGTGTTGTTGATGACGACCGGCCGCGGTCCCGGACCGTTCCACTGCTTGCGCGGGACGAACAGGGTCGCCGTGCCGAACAGCGGTCCGCCGGTGGCATCGGTGGTGCGGAACTTGACCTGTCGAGCCGAACGCAGGGGCACCGTGACGAGGAAGCCGGCCACCGGCGTCACGTCCCGGGTCGCGATGAGGTCGCCGGGCTTGCGTCCGGCGAGGTCAGCGGGCCAGTGATCGAAGAACCGGTCAC
The DNA here is from genome assembly GCF_038024875.1 of Gordonia rubripertincta. Classification (NCBI taxonomy): domain Bacteria; kingdom Bacillati; phylum Actinomycetota; class Actinomycetes; order Mycobacteriales; family Gordoniaceae; genus Gordonia; species Gordonia rubripertincta. Next base: position 1,962,757 of record NZ_CP136136.1, on the reverse strand, counting down.
CCACCGGCGACGGCATGACCGCCTCACGCAGTTCCTGCAGCTCACGGGAACCGCCCTCGATCTTCGACCGCTGCGGGATGCGCTGGAGTTTCTTGATCGGGGGCGGCGGCACAACCGCGTCGATCTCACCCGGGATGTTCGGCGGGATGGCGGTCAGGTTCGGGGGTTCGGCACTCGCCACGGAGTTTGTGCCGACTCCCCCGACACCGGTGACCAGTGTGGCCGCGGCGACGCCGACGGTCACCATCGCCCGCAGCGTCAGTGGTCGCCACCTGCCCATCGCCAACACTCCTGTCATGCGGGCGATTCCGGGTCAGCTCACCCCAGTGGTCAGCCCGACTCGCTCCTCCGGTCCGGATTCCGTCATGCTAAACGGCCTCACGGGCATCGGCAGGACACACCCCGATCATCGCCGGAGAATCCATCGTCCGGCCCAATTCGGATCACGGTTCGATCTCGAAGAAACGACCATCGGGGCGCCGGACATCGACACCTGGTCGCTTGTCTTAGTGTCGACCGCAGTGAGGCGACGAGGCACTCACACGCTGCGGAGGCACCCGATGGCGACAACCGCGAACGGTCGACGACACCGGACCGGTCGCCGGACGCTGATCTCGGGGATCGCCACCGGACTCGTGGTTGTCTGGTGCGCGGTGGCGCCGGGGTCCGCTCCCGGTGAACCGCCGAACATGATGCCCGTCCCGCCGCCGGTCGCCGAGGCCGTCGACGCGGCCGTGCCACCGCCGCCGGTCCCGCGACTGCGAGACATCCCGCCGCGGGCACGGGCCGCCGGATTCGACCACCGCACACTGGAGTTGCGGGAGGCGCTACTGCCCTCGCCCACCGGTGATCCGTTGTTCGACCGCTGGCCTGCGGACCTGTCGACGATGCGACCGGGTCGGGTCATCGCGGTCCGCGACGTCAGGGCCACCGCGGGTCCGGTCGTCACCGTCCCCCTCCGGTCGGCCACCCTGATCAAGTTCGCCACCACCGATGCGACCGGCGCCCCGATCTTCGGCACCGCGACACTGCTGATCCCGAACCGTCCCGCCCGCGGACCCCGACCCCTGCTGGTCAACAATCTGCCCATCGATTCGCTCGGCGCCGCCTGCACCCCCGGATACACGCTGGCGCACGGCTTCTCGATCGCGACGAACCCCACCGACCTGATCCCGCCCACCACCCAGATCGCCCTGAACGACGGCCATGCAGTCCTCGTCCCCGACCATCAGGGGCCGCGGATGGCGTACGCCGAACCCGTGCTGGCCGGGCATGTCATCCTCGACGCCATCCGCGCCGGCCTGACCGTACGCCCGGAAACGTTGCGGCACAGTCGAATCGCCCTGGCGGGCTACTCGGGAGGTGCAATCGCGACGCACGGGGCGTCGAAGCTGGTCGGCGACTACGCCCCCGAACTGTCCGACCGGATCGTCGGCGCCGCACTCGGCGGGGTTCCCGCGGACTTCCGCATGCTGGTCGGGAGCATGAACGCGAACCTGGCCACCGGGCTGTTCCACGCGGCGACCTTCGGCATCGCCCGCGAACGCACCGAGATCCTCGCGCTGGCCAACCGCCCCGCGCGATGGCTGGCCACCTCACCGCTGAAGAACGTCTGCGTCATCCCCGAGGCACTGGGCGGCGGGACCTTCATGCCGATGCAGCTGATGTCGAGCGACCCGGACCCGTTCCACTCGCCCGTCGCCGAACGCATCTATCGGCTCACCGCGATGGCGGACCGGAAGTCGTTGGTGCCCTTGCTGATCTACCACGGCACCCACGAGTGGTGGATTCCCGCGGCGGGCGCACGCGCGCTCTACCGGCAGCAGTGCGGCTACGGCGCCACCGCCGCCTACCGGGAGATCTTCGGTGAACACCTGACCGGCGCCCTCCTCGGTTTCCAGGTCGCGCTCGACTGGCTGAACAACCGACTGGCCGGCCGCCCGGCCCCGAACGAATGCACGCGGCGCCCGGCCGGTTGAGGCCGAGCGCCGCGAGACGGTCAGGGGCGGATCAGTAGACGAGGACGCGCAGGTTCTCGGCGACGCATGCGGGCTTGGACTCGCCCTCGATCTCGACCGTGTTGGTCACGACCATGTTGACACCCTTGGGGGTCTCCTCGATCGAGGTGATCACCGCGTTGGAGCGGATACGCGCGCCCACCTTCACCGGGTTCGGGAAGCGCAGCTTGTTCATGCCGTAGTTGAGGAAGAGCTTGGGGCCCTCGATGGTGAAGATCTGGCCGGCGAGCATCGGTAGCAGCGACACGGTGAGGTAGCCATGCGCGATCGTGGTACCGAACGGACCCGACTTCGCGCGTTCGGGATCGGTGTGGATCCACTGGTGGTCACCGGTGGCGTCGGCGAATGCATCGATCCGCTCCTGCGTGATCTCCAGCCACTCGCCCGATCCGAGGTCTTCGCCGATCGCCGCCTTGAGCTCCTCGACACTTGTGAACGTTCGTGTGCTGTTAGTCATGGTGGCCGTAGTCTACCGTGGCCCCATGAGCGCACCGCGAGTCTCACCGGGTGGTCTCCGAGATCTCGGACCCTTCAATTTCGCCTTCGCGCGTGGAGCCGCGCGCGTCATCGGCGTCGACGACGCACACATCTTCTCCACGCTCGGCCGGACGAAGGGACTGTTCCGCGGCTGGCTGCACTACAGCGGTCGGCTGATGCCCTTCGGGACGTTGCCGCGCAAGGACTCCGAGATGATCATCATCCGGGTAGCACATCTCCGCGGTTGCGAGTACGAGCTCGATCATCACCGACGACTGGGGCGCCGGGCGGGCATCGGTGACGCCGAGTTCGAGCGCATCCTCGAAGGTCCCGACGCCGGATGGGGCGACCGTGAGCGGGCCATCCTCCGCGCGGTCGACGAACTGGTCGAGAGCAAGGACGTCTCCGACATCGCCTGGGCCGCACTGTCACGGCATCTCGACGATCGCCGGCTGATCGAGTTCACCTTGCTCGTCGGCCAATACGACAGCCTGGCCACGACGATCCACACGCTGCGCATCCAGCGCGACCACCACACCTGACGACGGATGAGTGATGGAGTCGATCAGCCAGCGCCTGATGCGCAACGCCGCGTTCGCCGAGATCTACGAGAACCTCTGGCGGCCGACGTTCACGAGGTTGTTCAGTCTCGGTGGGCGTACCACCGAGGACTACGACCGCGCACTCCGCACCTACCTGTCCCGCCCCGGTGACCGACTCGTCCTCGACGTTGCCTGTGGCCCAGGCAATTACACGCGCCTCATCGCCGACGGACTGACCGGCGACGGACGCTGCATCGGGATCGACTTCTCCGCCCCGATGCTGGCCCGTGCGGCCCGCACCAACGCTGTCGAGCGCGCCGCCTTCCTCCGCGCCGACGCCCACGCGATCCCGTTCGACGACAACACCTTCGACGTCGTGACCTGCCTGGCAGCTCTGTACCTCATCCCCGATCCACTCCCCGTCGTCGACGAGCTGGTGCGGGTCACCAGACCGGGCGGCGAGATCGTCATCTTCACCTCCGTCACGACCGAGGTGACATCACTGCCCGGCGTCCAGCGGGTCGTCGGACTGACCGGCTTTCGTATCTTCGACGAGCACTCCATCACCGACCGCCTGCGCGCCGCGGGCGCGGCCAACGTCGAGCAGACGATCACCGGTCACGGACAGTACGTCCTGGGCGTGAAACCGGGGCCGGTGAGCACTGCCGGGGATTTGCAGTAAAGTCCTCCTCGAAATAGGGAGGTTAGGTATGACTAACGAAACCACGTCCGGGGATCAGCTGCCGTTCGGCCAGCGCAAGACCGAGGACATGCCGGGCCACTGGCTCCTCGCCCGACTCGGCAAACGCGTCCTGCGTCCGGGCGGACTCGAGCTCACCGAGAGCCTGCTCGACGACGCCCGCATCAGCGGCTCCGATGTCCTCGAGATAGCACCGGGCCTGGGCAAGACGGCCACCGCGATCCTCGAGCGATCGCCGAAGAGCTACGTCGGCGTCGACGACGATCCGGACGCCGTCGTCCTCACCAAGGGCGTCATCGGTGAGCGCGGCCGGGTCGTCGCAGGTGACGCGTCGGCCACCGGACTCGATGACTCGAGTACCGACGTCGCCGTCGGCGAGGCGATGCTGACGATGCAGTCCGACCGCAACAAGGCCAAGATCGTCGAGGAGGCGTTCCGTGTGCTGCGCCCCGGCGGCCGGTACGCGATCCATGAGCTCGCGATCAATCCCGACACCCTTCCGGACGAAGAGAAGACCGAGATCCGCAAGTCGCTGGCGCGATCGATCAAGGTCAACGCCCGTCCGCTGACCGAAGCCGAGTGGCGCAAGCTGCTGACCGACGCCGGCTTCGAGGTCACGACGGTCAAGTTCGCCAAGATGGCACTGCTCGAGCCGCGTCGCGTGATCGCCGACGAGGGACTCGTCGGGGCATTGAAGTTCGTCGGCAACGTGATCCGCGACGGCGATGCACGCAAGCGCGTCCTCGCCATGCGGGCGACGTTCACCAAGTACAAGTCGCACATGGCCGCCATCGAGGTCATCGCCACCAAGCCGGAGACCGCGAGATGAGCGACTCGACCGTGATCACCGGCCTCGCCGACAACACCGGCAAGACAGGCGATCGTCCCGACATCTCCGTTCTCTCCCGCAACGACGGCGGCAACGTCATCCGCCTGTCGTTCCTGGCCGGTCAGACGATGCCCGACCATTGCGCCGGCCGCCCGATCCTGGTCATCGGCCAGACCGGCGAGATCGACTTCACCGTCGGGGAATCCACCACCCGCCTCGAGACGGGCGTGGCGATCCACGTGAACGCCAACATCCCCCACGCGCTCGTGGCACGGACCGATGCGGTCGTCACACTGGTGGTGTTGGAGAATCCCACTGGAGAGCAACCCTCCGGGAGCTGAAGCACGCGGGGCGCGTCGAGATCGAGAGGACCAGCCATGGCGACCAAGCAGCGCGACAAGATCATGGCCCTGCTGTCCGAATCGGTCGAACCGATGGTCGCCGGGGAGATCTCGACGCGCCTCGACCTGCACGTGACCACGGCCCGTTTCCACCTCGCCAAGCTGGTCGAGGAGGGGCGGGTCGAGACCACGACCGTTCCGACGCCGGGCGTCGGCCGTCCCCGCGTCGGCTATCAGCTCGTCCGCCGGGCGCCCACCGGCGCACTGCTGGGCCATCTCCTGGGCCAGTTGGGCAGCACGCAGGCCGCTCGTGAACATGCCGGCGCCGAGGCCGGCCGCCTGTGGGCCGAGGAGCATGCGCGCCCGGCGCCGACCGCCGATCTGCCCGACCCGGTGACCGTCGCCTCGGACACTCTCGGCGCGCTGGGATTCGAGGTCTCGAACATCATGAGCGCGTTCGGCTCTCACGAACTACGACTCTGCTCGTGCCCGCTGCAGGACATCGCCCGGACGCACCCCGAGGTCGCCCGAGGAGTCGCCCGCGGCGTCATCGAGCAGGCACTCGCCGCCAGCTCCCCCGCCCTCAGCTCGCAATATGCCGTCACCGTCGCCCCGGACCCGGCAGGCGGCGACTGCGAAATCGTGCTGCGGCTGGCGCCGTTGCGGCGCACCGCAAACCACGTCGAGACCCCACTCAGGTGAGGCTTGCCTTAATTAATTTGAAGGATTAAGTTTCTCCAAAGGCGTTGGCGAACGACCATCGCCGAACAGGAGGGACTCTCGTCATGCATCTCATCCGCAGGATGACCATCACGCTGCTCGCGACGCTCGTGGCCGTCGTCGGGCTCGTCGCGGCCACCGGCGGTGCCTCGGCCGCCAAGACCTTCCCGCCGAACTTCAAGGTCACCACCGACCGCCCGACGCTCGCCGATCTCAACGACATCGTCGAGTTCCTGGTCGAGACCCCGGCGTCGGACCAGGCCAAGGCCGCCAACGTGGAGGGTGGGATGAACGCGGTGATCGTCCCCAAGACGGTGTACTCGCTCGGTCTCTTCCGTGCGCCCCGCGGCTGGAACGAGGTGACCGGTCCGCTGGTCCAGAAGGGCAACAGCGTCACCGCCACGCTCAACAGCGGCTCGGCCGGACGCCCCACGATCCGCATGACCATCGAGTTCAAGAAGCTCGACGGCAACTGGAAGCTCGCGGCGAGCTCGCTGTGCCAGGGCGTCAAGACCGTCGGCCTGAACATCTACTGCAACTCCTAGTAGCCGTGCTCGACATCAGCGGCCTGTCCGTCCGAATGGGCGGGCAGGCCGTTCTCGACGACATCACCACCCGCGTCGACGACGGTGAGCTGGTCTATCTGCTCGGACGCAACGGCACCGGCAAGACGACGCTGCTCCGGACCATCTGCGGCGTCATACCTCCTGCGGCGGGCCGAATCCTGATCGACGGCAAGCGATTCAGCGAACTCGATGCGCCACCCACGGTGATCGGCATGCATCTGGGCACCGACGCCGCCCACCCCGGCCACAGCGCACGGCGCCACCTGACCTGGCTGGCCCGGGCCGGCGGAATCCCGACCGGTCGGGTCGCCGAGGTCCTCGACCTCGTCGGACTCACCGACGTGGCCGGCCGCCGGGTCGTCGACTACTCCCTCGGCATGCGTCAGCGGCTCGGAATCGCCTCCGCCCTCCTGGGCGATGCGCGCACCCTCGTCCTCGACGAGCCGGTCAACGGCCTGGACATCGACGGCATCCGTTGGCTACGCGGGCTTCTCCGAGATCTTGCCGACGACGGCCGGCGTCTGCTCATCGCCTCCCACCACCTCGACGAGGTGGCCCGCACCGCCGACCGCGTCGTCGTGCTGAACTCCGGCCGTATCGCCGCCGACGCGCCGCTGGCCGAATTCGTCGGTGATTCCGCCGATCTCGAGGAGGCCTACCTCGCCACAGTCGGTGGTCAGACCCCCGCAGGAGTCACCGCATGACCGCCACCCTCACGGCCGTCGCGGCACAGATCGGACGCGGCGCACGCGCCGAACTCACCCGCGTCGGCGGTGCACGCAGCATCCTGCTCTACGGGTTGATCCCGGGGGCGGTCCTGCTTCCCCTCGTCATCACCCTCGGCGTCGCCACCGTCGCCGAACGGTTCGCGTCGATCTCGGGGAGCATCCAGGTCACCTCGGTCACCACGACCAACTCGGTCTACTGGGTCATCACCTTCACCGTGATGATCTGGGCCGTCGTCGCGGCCTACGCCCAGGCGACCGCCGAGCGCGGCGCGCTGGGGGAACTCACCCGCCACCTCTACCCGCGCCGCTGGACCGGCCTGGTGTCCCGGTGGATCGCCTACGGTGTCGGTGCCGCGTTGTGCAGCGCCGTCCTGGTCGCGCTGGTGATGGCGAGCCTGCCCACCTTCTTCCCGAAGGTGTACAGCGGCGTCGACATCGGTTCGCCCGAGGGTGTCCGCTTCCTGGTCACGGTGCCGGTCTTCGCGGTGTTCGCGGTCGGGATCGGCATCGGACTCGCGGCGATCATCGGGCATCCGGCGGGAACCGTTGTGGCACTGCTCGGTTGGACGTATGTCATCGAGAACGCGATCAGCCTGGTGCCCGACGGTTACACGCTGCAGCAGTACATGCCCTTCCTCAACGGAACCTTCGGCACCGGACAGGAACTCGCCTTCATGCCCCCGTGGGGGCCCACCGGCGGGCTGCTCTACTGCGGCGCGGTCGCGCTGGTCATCTTCGCGCTCGGTGGTCTCGCACTGTCGTTCCGGTTCAGAAGGACCGGTAGTCGCGCACCGTCATCCGCGGTCCGCGCCGTTCTCGCCGGACGCCGTGCAGCTCGACCATCCTGATGATCCGACGCCGTTGCCCGGCATAGGGTTCCAGTAGTTCGAGCATGCCCGCGTCGTCGACCGGTTCACCGATGAGGGTCAGGCCCACCAGCGTCGGGATGTGATAGTCGCCGACCGACACCGCATCGGTGTCACCGACCGCCCGGGCCCGCGTCTCCGCCTCGGTCCACCGCCCCACTCCCCGAAGGAGCCGGAGACGATCGTGGTGATGTTCGACGTCCATCGCGGTCGCCCCGCGGATCGTGCGCATCCGCACCGGTTCGATGCCGCTGCGATGCCATTCCCACGAGGGGATGTCTGCCCACGCGGCACGCGGCGGCGGAACACGCATCGTGCCGGGTACCGGGCCCGGTGCAGGCTCGCCGAAACGCCGCACCAGGTACCGCCACGCACGGAAGGCCTCCGCCCCGACCACCTTCTGCTCGAGGATCGCCGGTACCAGCGCCTCCCACACCCGGTCGGTGCGGCCGATCCGCAGGCCCGCCGACCGGCGGACGAGTCCGGCGACCACCTCGTCGTGCACCGCCATCGCCTCCGGCTCGTCGGACGCGCCGAGGAAGTCCGGCAACTGCTCGAGCAGCCAGTCGCCGCCGGGTCCCCACGCGCGTCCCAGCACCCGCGAACCGTCGATGCGCAGAGTCACGGTGCCGGGACCGTCGGGGGTCTGCACGGCGCGCCAGATCGACCCGTCGTTGCCGTAGACGAACGTGGGGTCGCCGGCGCCGCGTCGGAGATGGCCGACTGTACCCCGGACGTCGAGCTGCCATGGCAACTCCCATTCCCGGGCACGCTCGTCGGAACTCACCGTTCCGAGCCTAGCCCGCCCCCGCGCCTTTCCGTTTCTCGTCGAATTCTCCGAGAATGCACTCGTCGGCGCGCGTCTTATTCGTCTGTCGTTCAGCGAATGGTCGGTGAGTGCGCCTGACGTATACGACAAGAGCCGGTGACCGAACGGTCACCGGCTCTCACGAGATCGGTCGGTCGAAACCGATCAGACCGCGTAACCGCCACGATTGGAAGCTGCTTTGCCCTCCTTGAGGACCAGAAGGATGTTGTCATGGTCGGCGAGCGAGTCGATGTCGGCGAGCGGATCACCCTTGACGACGACGACGTCGGCGAGCTTGCCCGCCTCCAGGGTGCCCAGCTTGTCGGCGACGTCGCAGAGCTCGGCGGAGGTCTTGGTGCCGGCGACGATCGCCTGCATCGGGGTCATGCCACCGAACTTCACCAGGCAGCCGAGCTCGCCGAGGGTGGCACCGTGGTCGGGCACCAGACCGGCGTCGGTGCCGACGGCGACCTTGATCCCGGCATCGACCGACGCCGCGATGGACTCGTGAGCCAGCTTGTGCCACTTCTCGGACTTGGCGACCGCCTGCGGCGTCGCGGTGTCCGGCTTCAGTGTCTCGATCAGAGTGGGGACCAGGAACTGACCGCGCTCGACCATCTCCGTACGGAGTTCGTCGGTGAGTGCGTACCCGTGCTCGATGGAGTGCGCGCCACCCTGGACGGCGGCCTGGATACCGAGGAAACCGATCGCGTGCGCGGCGACCTTGCGTCCGCCGTAGTTCTCGGCCTCTTCGACCAGCGCGGCGACGATCTCGGTGCGGGCACCCAGCCAGTCGGGATCGTCACTGGGCGAGGAGACACCGCCGCTGGAGGCGACCTTGATGACGTCGACGCCGCTGCGGAGCAGCTCGCGGACGGCCTTGCGCGCCTCGTCGACGGTGTCGACCAGCTCACCACCGATCAGGCCGGTCCCGCTGAGGCCCGACGGGATGTGGAAGTCGGCGTGGCCACCGGTCTGGCTGAGCATCTTGTCGGCGACCAGCAGACGCGGGCCGGCGACCAGACCGTGGGCGACGGCGTCGCGGACGCCCACGTCGACACCCATGAGGTCGCGGACGGTGGTGACACCGGCCTCGATGGTGACCTTGAGCCGGTCGATGAGCTCGAAGAATCGGTACGACGCCGGCACCATCGCGGCCATGATCGGCGAGCCCTTGGTGCCCGGCAACGAGAGATGCACGTGGCAGTCGAAGAACCCGGGGGTCACGGTGTTGCCGCCGACATCCACCTTCACCGGCTTCGCCGATTCGTCGATCTGGGGGGCACCGGAAGCCGCACCGGCGTAGGTGATCTTGCCGTCGTCGATCACGACGACCGCGTCGGCGATCGGTTCGGCGCCGGTCCCATCGATCAGGCGAGCATTGTGAAGGATCGTTGTGGTCATGACTTTTGGTTATACCGTGTATTCATTCTTTTCCCGGCATCCGACGGAGAACCTCACACCGGGTCCCGCATTCATGCGCAGATTTGTTCCTCGGAATTGGCACGAAATTGCCACTCGCCGGAACCATGCAAACAAAATGAGGGATTCGTACCGTTTTTCCGGCACGAATCCCTCACTTCGCAAAGTGGGCTTCTACAGGTTGATCATGTGCCCGATCGCGCCGTGGAACGTCTCCTGCAGCGCCTCCGACATGGTCGGGTGGGTGTGCACATTGCGGGCCAGTTCTTTGGCGGTGAGGTCCCACTTGTGGGCCAGGGTCATCTCCGGGAGCATCTCGGAGACGTTGTCGCCCACCAGGTGACCGCCGAGCAGTTCGTCGGTGTCGGCGTTGGTGACCAGCTTGGCGAAGCCGGCGGTCTCGCCGAGGCCCTGCGCCTTGCCGTTGGCGGTGAACGGGAACGTGGTGGCCTTCACGTTGTAACCCTCGTCCTTGGCCTGCGCCTCGGTGAGGCCGAACGAGGCGACCTGCGGCTGGCAGAAGGTGGCGCGCGGCATGAAGCGGTAGTCGCCCAGCGTCATGGTCTCCTCGCCGGCGATGGTCTCTGCGGCGACGACACCCTGAGCCTCGGCGACGTGCGCGAGCTGCAGCTTGGCGGTCACGTCACCGATGGCGTAGATGCCCTCGACGTTGGTCCGCATGTAGTCGTCGATCGCGATGGCGCCGCGGTCGGTGAGCTCGACACCGGTCTTCTCGAGACCGAAGCCCTCGACGCGCGGGGCGAAGCCCACGGACATGAGGACCTTGTCGACGGTCAGCTCGCCTTCGGAGTCCTTCGCGTCCTTGTAGGTGACGGTGACGCTGTCGCCGTTGTCGGTGACGGACTGCACCTTGGTGGAGGTCAGCAGCTTGACGCCGAGCTTCTTGTATTCCTTGGCGACGGCCTTCGACGAGTCGGCGTCCTCGTTGGGCAGGACGCGGTCGAGGAACTCGACGATGGTGACGTCGACGCCGTAGTTGGCCATCACGTAGCCGAACTCCATACCGATGGCGCCCGCGCCGACGATGACGATGGACTCGGGCAGTTCACGGGTGAGGATCTGGGTCTCGTAGGTGACCACGTTCTCCGACAGTTCGACGCCCGGCAGCAGCTTCACGGTCGAGCCGGTGTCGATGATGACGTTGTCGAAGGTGATCTGGCGATCGCCCACGGTGATGGTTTTGGCATCGGTGAAGACGCCATAGCCGTCGATCTCGGTGATCTTGTTCTTCTTCATCAGGTAGTGGACGCCCTTGACGATGCCGTCCGAGACCTTGCGGCTGCGGTCGAACGCCGCGCCGAAGTCGAAGGACACGTCGCCACTCATGCCGAACGTCTTGGCCTGGTGGTTGAAGATGTGCGCGAGCTCCGCGTTCCGCAGCAACGCCTTGGACGGGATACATCCGACGTTGAGACATACACCGCCCCAGTACTTCTCCTCGATGACGGCGGTTTTCATGCCCAGTTGAGCCGACCGGATCGCGGCTACGTACCCACCTGGACCTGCACCCAATACAACTGTTTGAAAGTGTTCAGCCACGACAGCCACCCTACGTCTCCTCTGTCGATCGCCGCAGTCCGTCCCACTACTCTGCGGTAACTTCTCCGCGGGTTCAATCAATGATTGAAACGCTGTTTGATCTGTGGTTTCATCCCATCTGTGACCCAGACCACCGACTCGACGCCGTCCGGGGCCGGGTCGACCGGCACCCGAGAGGCCCTGCTCGCCGTCGCTGAGCGCCTCTTCCTGGCCGACGGCTACGACAAGGTGTCCGTTCGCGCGATCTGCGCCGCCGCCGACGCCAACCCCGCCGCCGTCCACTACCACTTCGGCACCAAGGACGACCTGACCATCGCGCTGCTCGAGTCACGGCTGGCCCCGTGCTGGGCCGACGCGGTGTCCTCGATCGACCCCGGGACCGATTCGGTGCGGCACATCGTGGACGTGCTGCTCGCCCCCTTCGTCGAACTCCAGGCCGATCCGACAGGTCACCTGCACCTACGCCTGCTGTCGCGGTTTGTGCTCAGCCATCCGAACGTCAACTGGACCGCCCGGTGGTTCGGGCTCGACCCGTTCGCCGACATCCTGCTCGACGCCATCCCGGGACTCCCCACCCGCGCGGCACGGCGCCGCTGGGCACTCGCCTTCCAGCTGATACTGCTGCGCTTCGGCAGCACCGAACCGCTCGACGCCCCGGCCGTCGACGCACTCGCGGGATTCGTCACCGCGGGCTTGTCGGCACCGCCCCCTTCGTGACAGCCCTCCGCAAGCTCCGGGCTTCCGCGAGGAGCCGAAGTATTCCGTCCGAGAACGAAAACGATTGAGAGGAACCGACGTGGACAGCCCCGACGCCGGACCGTTCAGCCCCGCCCAACTCGGCCCGCTCACCCTGCGGAACCGACTGATCAAGTGCGCCACCTTCGAGGGCATGACGCCCGACGCACTCGTCACCGACGAACTCGTCGAGTTCCACCGCGAGGTCGCGGCGGGCGGTGTCGCGATGAGCACCGTCGCCTACTGCGCGGTCTCACCGGAGGGTCGCACCGACCGCCACCAGATCTGGATGCGTCCCGAGGCGATGCCAGGTCTGCGCAAGCTGACCGACGCCATCCACTCCGAGGGCGCACTCGCGGCCGCACAACTCGGCCATGCCGGCGCAGTCGCGAACTCGGTCTCGAACCGTGCGAAGGCCTGGGGTCCGGGTCGCATCCCCGCACCGATGGGGATGTCGCTGACCCACAAGGCGAGTGTCTCCGACATCGCCGAGCTGCGGGTGAAGTTCCGGCAGGCCGCCCGCATCGCCGTCGACTCCGGCTTCGACGGACTCGAGATCCACTGCGGCCACAACTATCTCATCTCCAGCTTCCTGTCTCCCCTGCTCAACCACCGGCGCGACGGGTACGGTGGCAGCCTGGTCAACCGTGCGCGCATGGCACGCGAGGTCGTCGAGAGCGTGCGCGAGGAGGTCGGGGACGAGGCCGCGATCTGGGGTGAAGCTCAACACCTACGACGGCGTCGGCAAGCCCGATATCGAACGGTCGCCGGAGGCGCGTGCGAAGGGGCGCGCCAAGCTGAGCAGTTTCAATGTGGACGAGGCATGCCGGGTGGCCCAGCTGCTGGAGTCCGACGGCCACCTCGACGCCATCGAACCCACCGCGGGCAGCTCGCTGCTCAACCCGATGTACCTGTTCCACGGCGAGGCCCCTCGTAAGGAGTTCGCCGCAGCCTTCTCCGGTCCGATGAAGTACGGGCTCAAGGCTTTCGCACCGATCTTCCTCAAGCGCTACCAGTACCACGACGGCTACCTGCTGCCGCTCGCGCGCGAACTTCGAAAGGCCGTCGACCTGCCGATGATCCTGCTCGGCGGCATCACCGACCGGGCCTCGATGGACACCGCGATGGCCGAGGGCTTCGAGTTCATGGCGATGGGCCGGGCGATTCTGCGTGAACCGGACCTGCCGCTGCGCATCGCCGCCGACCCGACGACGACGTCGAAGTGCGTGCACTGCAACCTCTGCATGCCGACGATCTACTCGCACACGCGGTGCCCGATCCGCACCGGCGAGGTGCCCGATCCGCTGGCGGTTCCATCGCCGGCAACCTGAACCGACCCGGTAGCTGTCGCGTGTCGTGGCGCGGACCGCCTCGATACGCGACAGCTGCCTCAGCTCCGTAGGAAGACCCCGTCGCTCTCTTCGTCGTCGTAGTACTCGATCGTCATCTTCGGGCCGTCGAAAGTCACCCGGGAGATGCTGCCGAGTTCGGCGTTCTCGTCGTGCAGGGTGAAGGTGAACGTGTTGCCGTCCCAATGGGCGAGTTCATGTTTGCGAACGCCGCCCGGCCCCATCTCGAGGACCAGCTTGCCGTCCCGTTCCACGACCTCGGCCGGCCCGTACACGGCGTTCGCGTAGGTGCCCACAAAGGACGGCAACGGAAGCGACGGCGCCGGATTCGCCGGCCGTTCCTTCCCGACGAGCTCGCCGGCCGGGACCCCCAGGGGCGCATAGGCCTTGGCATACAAGTCCCGCCAGTCACTGCGGATCTCACCGAACTGCACGAGGTCCATGAACTCCGCTGCCAGGGCGTCGACCGCGCCGATGGGGGCGGCGTTGGACAGCACGACAATCGCGGTGTCCGCCGACGGCAGGATCGAGAACACGGTGCCGGCACCGGACGCGAAGGCGCCGGCGTGACTGAACTGGGTACGCGCGTCGGTGGTCACGCCGACGTTGAACCCGTAGCCGTAGAAGCCGGCGCGGGCATCCGGGTTCGCCGGCGGATTCGAGACGATCTGCGGCGACACCGCGGGCAGCAGCGCGTCCGGGGCGACTATCTCAGCTCCGTTGTGTTTGCCCTGCGCCAGAACCATCTTCAGCCAGATGGCCATGTCGTTGACCGTCGAACTGACGCCGCCGGCCGGCGACTGGGCGTCGGGGTCCCGGGGGATGTCGGTCTTGGCCCATTTGCCGTCGATCTTGATGTGCCCGACGGCTCGGTCGGCCCGCTTCTCGAAGTCGGCGAAGCGGGAACTGGTGCTGGTCATGCCCAGCGGCCCGTAGATGAGGTCCTGCGACAGCGTCGGCCAGTCCTTGCCGGCCTTCGCGGCGACCGCCTCACCACCGGTGGTGACACCGAAGTTGGTGTACGCGTAGCTGATCCGGAACGGGTCGAGAGGCATGAACCGAAGCCGCTGGAGGACCTCGGTCTGCGAGTAGCCCATGTCCTCGAGTTTGTCGCCGGCGTGATCGGGCAGACCGGATCGGTGCGAGTACATGTCGCCGACGGTCACGGTCCGGGTGACGTACGGTTCGGCGAGCGCGAACCAGGGCAGCCCCTCGACGATCGGCATGTCCCAGGCAACCGTCTTGTCGGTGACCGCCGCACCGACCACCGTCGATCCGACCGACTTCGACACGGACGCGAGCTGAAAGACCGTGTTCGGATCGACCTTCTGCCCGGTCGTCAGGTCCTTGACCCCGAACCCCTTCGCATACTTCGTCTCTCCGCCCGACACCACCGCCACCGCGAGTCCGGGCAGGCCCGTCGACGACATCAACGACCCGACGAGCCCGTCGAGCTGTCCGACCGCTTTGTCCACCGCACCGGCGGGTAGCGGCATCGCGTCCACGGCGTTCGGGTTCACCAGTGCCGACGCCCCTGACGGTTCGGCCGGCGGGTTGCCGGTACCCGACGAGGCGGTGTCGCAGGCTGCGACGAGCGCGACAACCGACAGGGCCGAGCAGGCCGCGAGTGACACGCGTCCCCATCTCGGGCCGTGCCATCGTGGGGTTCGCCCCGCGGCACCTGGGCCGGAGCGTCGGACAGGGACCGAATCGGAAGTGGGCATGCGGATCTCCTCATCCTCGCGGAGAAACATACCGCGAAGGACGCCCTGACGTGCACATACCGTGGTTCACCGGCACGATCTCGGCCAGGACGGGCACGGAGGTGACGCGGGTGGGTCCCGCACCGGCGATGGCCGGCACCCGTCCCGCGTAAGTTGGACGCCATGACCGAGCAGGCCGACGGCATCTCCACCAGCACCGACACCGACGATCCGTTTCTGTGGCTCGAGGACGTCACCGGGGACGACGCGCTGGCCTGGGTACGCTCCCACAACGAACCGACCGTCGAGACGCTCTCGTCGTCGGACCGCTTCCGCGACATGGAGGCGTCGGCGCTGGCGATCCTCGACACCGACGACCGGATTCCGTTCGTCCGACGTCGCGGCCGGTTCCTCTACAACTTCTGGCGCGACGCGACCAATCCCCGCGGGCTCTGGCGCCGGACGACGCTGGAGTCCTACGTGACCGATGCGCCCGAGTGGGAGATCATCCTCGACGTCGACGAACTCGCGCGCACCGAGGACGAGAACTGGGTGTGGTCGGGGGCCACGGTGCTCCGTCCCGAGTACGAACGCGCGCTGGTCTCGCTGTCGCGGGGCGGTGCCGACGCGAGCGTGATCCGCGAGTTCGACATCCCGACGCGGCAGTGGATCACCGACGGCTTCTCCCTGCCGGAGAACAAGTCGAGTGTGCGCTGGATCGACCGCGACACCGTCTATGTCGGAACCGATTTCGGCGATCAGCCGGACGGCGTCGGGTCGTTGACCGACTCCGGCTATCCCCGCGTGGTCAAACGCTGGTCGCGGGGCACCCCGCTGGAGGCCGCGACCACCGTCTTCGCCGGCGAGAAGAGCGACGTGTCGGTGCATGCGATCTACGACGACACCCCCGGCTTCGAGCGACATTTCATCTTGCGTTCGACGGACTTCTTCAACTCGCTGATGTTCGAATTGCGCGGCGGCGAACCGGAACTCGTCGACGTCCCGACCGATGCCCACGCCGGTGTGCGGATGAACTGGCTGCTGGTGATGACGCGGTCGGAGTGGACGGTCGACGGCACGACCCACGCCCCGGGCACCCTGCTGGCCTTCGACTACGACGACTACCGGGCCGGTGGCCGCGACGCGACCGTGCTGTTCACCCCGGATGCCCACACGAGTCTCGTCGACTATGCCTACACGCGTTCGCAACTCATCATCGTGACCCTGCACGACGTGCACACCAGAGTCGAGGTGCGCAAGCTCGGCAGCTGGGAGGTCATCGACTTCCCTGGCCTCCCGGGTCTCGCCACCGTGTCCGTCCTCGACACCGATCCGGACGAGAGCGACGAGGTGTTCTGGATGGCCACCTCGTTCACCGATCCGCCGAGCCTCCTGCACAGCAACGGGACCGCGCCGGAGGTCATCAAGCGCAGCCCGAGGTACTTCGACTCCGAATCGGTGATCGCCGAGCAGCATTTCGCCACGTCCGACGACGGAACACAGATTCCCTACTTTGTGATCCGTCGACGGGAGGTGACCAGCGGTCCCACCCTGCTCTACGGCTACGGCGGGTTCGAGAACTCGCTCACACCCAGTTACCTCTCGTTGTCGGGCAAGAACTGGATCGAGCGCGGCGGCATCTACGTCATCGCGAACATTCGCGGCGGCGGCGAATACGGTCCGTCGTGGCACACGCAGGCGCAGAAGGCCGGACGTCACAAGGTGTACGAGGACTTCGCCGCCGTGGCACGTGCCCTCGTCGACGGTGACCTCACCACTCCGGAACAGCTGGGCGCACAGGGCGGTTCCAACGGCGGGCTCCTCATGGGCGTCATGCTCACCCGATACCCGGAACTCTTCGGCGCGTTGGTGTGTCAGGTCCCTCTGATCGACATGAAGCGCTATCACCTGCTCCTCGCCGGCGCGTCGTGGGTGGCCGAGTACGGCGACCCCGACGACCCCGAGCAGTGGGAGTTCATGAAGCCGTTCTCGCCCTACCAGAACATCGATCCCGGCGCCTCGTACCCGCCGATCCTGGTCACGACGTCCACCCGAGACGACCGCGTCCATCCCGGACACGCCCGCAAACTCGTTGCGCGGCTGGAGGAAAGCGGTCACGAGGTGCTCTACTACGAAAACATCGAGGGCGGCCACGGCGGCGCCGCGGACAACAAGCAGGCCGCGTTCAAGTCCGCGCTCGCGTTCGAGTTCCTGTGGCGGACGCTCGCTCCCGAGACGGATTGAGAACGCTGTTCTCCACTACCCTGGACACCAGATCACGCGACCGACGACGATGCCGCGCAGACGAGATGAGGAAACCTGATGGGGATCGACTACACCAAGCGACCGAAAGCCCAACCGCCGCACCCCCCGACCCCGCCTGCATCAACACCGCCCGCACCGGTCCAGGGCCAGCAGCCGCCGGCCCAACCGGTGTCGCTCTCCAAGATCACGCTGACCAAGTCGGCGCCGAGCATCTCGTTGAGCAAGCAGGGCGCGACCACCGGCCAGGTGCGCGTCAACCTCAGCTGGACCGCGAACTCCTCCGGCGGCGGCTTCTTCCGCAAGGCCAAGGGCATCGACCTCGACCTCGGCTGCCTGTGGGAGTTCACCGACGGCAGCAAGGGAATCGTCCAGGCCCTGGGCAATTCGTTCCAGGCGCCCCGCGAGGGACAGCCGATCATCTACCTCGACGGGGATGACCGGAGCGGCTCCGGCGGCGAGAACATGTACATCGACCTCGCCGCCACCAACCGAATCCGTCGAATCCTGATCTTCGCCTACATCTACGAGGGCACGCCGAACTGGGCCAGCGCCAACGGCGTCGTCACGTTGTCGCCGGTCAGCGGCCCGCAGATCGAGGTCCGCCTCGACGAGGCCGACCAGTCGGCCATCTCGTGCGCCATCGCGCTGCTCGAGAACCGCGGTGGCGAACTCGTGATCAACCGCGAGGTCCGCTACATCCGCGGTGCCCAGGACAAGGTCGACGAGGCCTATGGTTGGGGCATGAACTGGCGGGGCGCACGCAAGTGAACGCCACCGCCCTGTCCGGTTTCCTCACCGGCCTCGCCGACGGATCCCTCCGGGTGATCGACCTGACCACCCCGTTGTCGAGTTCCACCCCGGCCCTGCGGTTGCCGGCCCCGTTCGCGAACCTGATCGACTTCAGCCTCGAAGAGGTCAGCGCCTATAACGAACCCGGTCCGTACTGGCGGCACAACAACATCCACACCGGCGAGCACATCGGCACTCACCTCGACGCGCCGATTCACTGGATCAGCGGTCGTGACGGTGACGATGTCTCGCAGATCCCGGTGCAGCGGCTGATCGGCCCGGCCGCGGTCCTCGAGCTCACGGCAAAGGTCGTCGACGATCCGGACTACCTGCTCGAGGTCGCCGACGTCGAGGCGTGGGAGGCCGAGCACGGTGAACTGCTTCCGGGCGCCTGGCTGCTGCTGCGCACCGGCTGGGAGTCGCGCGGCGGGTCGGAGGCCGAGTTTCTCAACGCCGACGAGACCGGCTCGCACACCCCCGGCGTCTCGGTCGAATGCGCGGAGTGGCTGGCCACGCAGCGCCAGATCACCGGACTCGGCGTCGAGACCGTCGGTGTCGACGCCGGTCTCGCAGGCGGTTTCGATCCGGCCTTCCCCGTGCACTACCACTTCCTCGGCAACGACAAGTACGGCCTGACCTCGCTGCGGAACCTCGGATCGCTGCCGGCGACCGGTGCCGTGATCGTCGTCAGTCCGCTCCCGATCGTCGGCGGCACCGGAAGCCCGTCGCGGGTCCTGGCGATCGTCGAGAGCTGACCGGCGTGACCGGCTCAGCGACCGCGTACGGCCCCACCGTCGGTGACATCGTGGGCCGCGTGCTCGCCGACCTCGGGGTCGGTCATGCCTTCGGTGTGGTCGGCAGCGGCAACTTCGTGATGACGAACGCACTGCGCGCCGGCGGGGTCGGGTTCACCTCGGCACGCCACGAGGGTGGCGCGGCATCCATGGCGGACGCCTACTCCCGTATGTCGGGACGGGTCGGAATCCTCACCGTGCACCAGGGTTGCGGCCTGACCAACGCGGTCACAGGTATCGCCGAGGCGGCGAAGAGCCGTACCCCGATGATCGTGCTGACCGCCGACGCCCCGGCCGCCGCGCTGCAGTCGAATTTCCGGATCGACCAGGAGGCGCTGTCGACGAGCGTCGGTGCGGTCAGCGATCGGGTTTACGGCCCGAACACGGTGGTCACCGATGTGACCCGGGCCTACCGGACCGCGGTGACACAGCGCCGAACCGTTGTCCTCAACGTCGCGATCGACGTGGCCGCGGCGCCCGCCGAGGTGGCCGGGCCCATCATCGCTTCGATTGCGGCGCCACGGGTTCGGCCGGACACCGCGTCGGTGGCGGCGCTCGTCGACGCCCTCCGCGCGGCCCGCCGGCCGGTGTTCGTCGCGGGACGGGGCGGTCGCGGAGCGGGTCCGCAGATGGCGGCGCTCGCTGAGGCGAGCGGCGCACTGCTCGCCACGTCGGCCGTGGCCAACGGACTCTTCGAGGGAAATCCCTTCTCGCTGGGCATCTCCGGCGGATTCTCGTCGCCGACGGTCGCCGAGCTCATCGGCGACGCGGACCTCATCGTCGGGTGGGGTTGCGCGCTCAACATGTGGACGATGCGGCACGGCCGGCTCATCGGCGATGAGACCGTGGTCGCCCAGGTCGATGTCGAGGTCGAGGCGATCGGCGCGCATCGCCCGGTCGACGTCGGCGTGGTGGGCGATTGCGCGGCGACCGCCGCCGACGCTCTCGCCATGCTCTCCTCGGCTCCCCTGTTGCACAACGGATACCGAACACCCGAGGTCGCCGAACGGATCGCCGGGTCGGCGCGGTGGCGAGACGTCCCGGTCACCGCCGAACCCGTCGAAGGCCGAATCGACCCGCGCGCGTTGAGCATCGCCCTCGACGAGATCCTCCCCGCCGACCGCGTCCTGTCGATCGACTCGGGCAATTTCATGGGCTACCCGTCGACTCATCTGTCGGTGCCCGACGAGTTCGGCTTCTGCTTCACCCAGGCATTCCAGTCGATCGGCCTCGGGCTGGGCACGGCCATCGGCGCGGCGATCGCCCAACCCACCCGGTTGCCAATCCTCGGCACCGGCGACGGTGGTTTTCTGATGGCGATCTCCGAGCTGGAAACCGCTGTTCGACTGGCACTTCCGCTCGTCGTGATCGTCTACAACGACTCCGCATACGGCGCCGAGGTGCACCACTTCGGCGACGCCGACATGACGACCGTGACCTTCCCCGAGGTCGACATCGCCGCGATTGCCCGCGGCCACGGCGCGACCGGGGTGACCGTCACCGGGTTCGACGACCTCGACGAGGTACGGCGCTGGGTCGCCTCACTGGACTCCCCCAGACCGTCCGGCCCGCTGGTCATTGACGCCAAGATCACCGACGACGGCGGATCCTGGTGGCTCGCGGAGGCGTTCGCAGGGCACTGAGCCCTTCGAGGCTCGCTCCGCTCACACCTCAGGGAGTGGACGCTCAGCGCCGGCCCGCGAAGATCACCCGGCCGATGAACCCGACGACGATCATTGCGATGCCCACCCCGCCGACGATCATCGCGACCTGGGTGAGGTCGGAGTAGGCCCCGTCGATGATCAGCTCGGCCACCTGCCGACCGGAGGATTCGGCGCCGGCGACCTCCTGCTTGGCGCGGTCGGCGAAGAACAGGCCGATGGCCCAGCTCGCCACCCCGGCCGCGACGGCGCCCACCCCGAGCCAGGCGAAGACCGTGGTCCGCCGGTGGGCGAGCACGAGGGCGAGGAGTCCGGCGATGACCGCGACCGCCGCCGAGCCCCGGGCGAGCATGGTGATCTGGTTGCCGACCTCGGCGTATCTACCGGCCTCCAGACCCGAAGCGCCGTTGGTCAATTCGACGACGACCGGACCCGAGATCTCCTTCGGCGTGCCGGTCAGGTTGAGCGCCCGGTTGATCATCGCGGTGATGTCGAGCTGCATGACGGACGTATCCTCGCCCGGTGCGGGTTCGGTGAAGAGCCACGCGTGCTGCTGGCCGACGACGTCGGCGAAGTCGAGGCGGAACTGCTCGCTGTCGGTGTATTGCGCGGCCAGCGGACGCACCAGCGCACCCGCGATCGGCAGATCGGTGCGGGCGGTGGCCTGGGCGGCGATCTCGTCGGCGAGGTAGTCCTTCACCTTCTGGTTCTCGGCCATCGGCGCGACGGTGGAGACGAATCCGTCCTGGTCGACGATGCGCAGGTCCAGCCACAGAGCCGGGACCGCGAGTACCGTCGCCGCCATCGCGACGAGCGTCATCAGAGCACTCAGAAAGCTTCGCACCCCACGAGGCTACCGAGCCCCCGATCGCTACTCCCCGACGACGTCCGCGGCGCGTCCGACGATCAGCGGGTCCGGCCGGCCGACGAAGTCGTGGTTCTTGCCGTCGTACTCGAAGAGGCTGAGCACGTGCCGCATCGCGTTGATGCGGGCGCGCTTCTTGTCGTTGGACTTCACCACCGTCCACGGTGCGTGGTCGGTGTCGGTGGCGGCGAACATCGCTTCCTTGGCCTCGGTGTAGGCGTCCCACTTGTCGAGCGAGGCGAGGTCCATCGGCGAGAGCTTCCACTGCCGGACCGGATCGATCTGCCGGATCGCGAACCGCGTGCGCTGCTCGAGCGGGGTCACCGAGAACCAGAACTTGACCAGGTTGATGCCGTCGTCGACGAGCATCTTCTCGAATGCCGGGACCTGCGACATGAACTGCGTGTACTGCTGCGGATTACAGAAACCCATGACGCGTTCGACGCCGGCCCGGTTGTACCAGGAGCGGTCGAAGAAGACCATCTCGCCGCCGGCCGGCAGGTGCTGGACGTAGCGCTGGAAGTACCACTCGGTCGACTCGCGCTCGCTCGGCTTCTCCAGGGCGACGACGCGTGCGCCGCGCGGGTTGAGGTGTTCGTTGAAGCGTTTGATCGTGCCACCCTTGCCGGCGGCGTCGCGGCCCTCGAAGACCAGCAGGTGCCGTTGCCCGGTCTGCTTGGACCACTTCTGGAGCTTGAGCAACTCGATCTGCAGGCGACGTTTGGTGACCTCGTACTCGCGCCGGCTCATCCGCTCTTCGTACGGATAGTCCTGACGCCAGGTGTCGACCACGTTGCGATGCGGCAGCGTCAGCAGGACCGGGTCGTCGTCATCGTCGTCGTTCACGGTGAACTGAGTGACGTCGTGCAGGTCGACGAGCTGCTGGAGTGCCTCTCGGCCGTTCAGGACACTGAAGTCCGGGCCGACGTGGGGGTCTACATCGTGAAGATCGGTCACGATCCCACGATAGGCCGACCGGGTGGACCACGCCCGACGCGACGGTGAACGACGCGCCGCGTCGGGCGGGATCGGTCTCAGATCGGTGGACGAGCCGACCGGTCAGTTGCGCAGATCGATGGAACCCGAATGCAGGCAGGCCTTTCCGGTGGTCGAGTCGACGGCCGCCGCGAAGCCGCCGCTGCACACCGCGCCGTCGGGTCCGGCGTATGCCTGCCCACCCCAGCCGCCGATCGCCACGGTGGTACCGCCGCGGCGTGCCTGCGCGATGGACAGCGCCTTGGGTCCGGTGGTCACCGAGTACGCCACGCCGCGCGAGTTGGCACCCGCGAGAGCCGACGACCCGGGTTGCAGGTTGAACGAGTTGGCCGAGCCGCCGTTGTCCGACACCGAGATGGCCGTGCCGTTGCCACTGCGGTCCTCCGCGGTCGCACTGCTACCCAGCCCGGCCTTGGCGCCGCACCCGCTGGCCCCCACGACCCGTTCGACCTGATGCCCGTTCGAGACCGAACACTGGACCGCCGACGCAACGCCCTCACCGGACAATCCGGCGAATGCGACACACCCGACGCCACCCGCCAGAAAGACCAGCGCCCGAACAGCAAATTTGTTGATTTTCAAGGGATTTGGCCTCCATGGTGCAACGGCTGGGCTGATGACGATCCCAGGGTACTCGCGACTCGCGCCGGCCACCCGGGGGATCACCGGGTCGGCACGTTCGGATGACGCCGGCCCGGTTGGAGCGCGGTTCGGCTCAACCGGCAGCGCGCTTCTCGGCCTCGGCGGTGAGTCCCTTGCGGGCGGTGTCGACGGCCATCTTCTGCGCTCGTTTGACGATCAGCCCGGGCAGTTTGATCTTGAGGTCGACAGCCAGGTCGAAGTGCACGCGCGAACCCTTGTCGGTGGCCGTGACGGTGTACTTGCCGTGCTGTTCACTGAGTTGGTTGGACTGGATCAGACGCCACTCGCAGGTCGTCTCGGTCCACTCGTAGGTGCATGTCTGCTCGTCGGAGATCCCGGCCGCGGTGACCACCATCCGCACCGTCTTCGGAGTGCCGTTGTCGTGCTCGTCGATGATCTCGGCCTCCTTGTGGGGGCCCGACCAATCCGGGAGGGACTCGATGTCCATGAGTACTTCCATCACCACCGAGGCCGGGGCGGATACGTCGAATTCGATGTTCGCGGAGACTGCCATGGGGTGAACCTACCGCCCGGCCTCCGAGGGCACACACCGAACCGCGGGCCGGCAGGATTCGCGCTGGTCGAACAACCCGGTGCCCCGGGTCGGGACACGGAGGGGATCAGCTCTCCCGGTCGACGAGATCCACCGGCCACGCCTCGTCGGGGATGTCGCGCAGCGTGCACGCCTGGTCCACAGCCGTGAACCATCCGCGGAAATGCATGATCTCGCCGATGACCGGATTGCGGACCGTCATGTCGCAACGGAAGCGTTCGCGCTTCTCGTCCCACCCCTCGATGAACTTCATCTGCGCGGTGAAGAGGCCCTTCATGCCCACCTTCGGCCCGCGTCCCAGCCAGCGCATCGGACCGCTCTCGAGGAGCAGTTCGCCGGACGGGGTCACCGACGGCTCGATCGGATAGAGGAACTCGGGTCCGTCGCCGAAGTAGTCGACAAGTCCGGTACGTCCCGCGACGAGCAGAGAGTTGAGTTTGCGCGGGCCGGTCGTGTACTGGAAGGTCCGCAGCACCGCCAGGGATTCGCGCTCGAGCTCGTCGACGTAGCAGTAGTAGGCCTGCGTGAACGGGACCATCCGACTGGTCTTGGACGGCAGGGCGTTTCGCTTGGCGTAGTGCCAGAGAGCCGGCGGGGGCATCGCCGAGGACACGTACACCGACTCGAACATCCCGTGGCAGATCTGGGCTACCCCGGAGGTGGAGTCGATGCCGTAACGCCAGGCGACGTTGGGATGGAGGCGGTCGAAGTCCGAGCCCAGCACATGCCGGAAGACCGGCGTCATCGCGTCCCCTCCCGAACTCGGCCCAGCGTCGCTTTCCCGGCATACTGCCACCGAGGTGGCGCCATCGTGAACCTACTACGGCGCTCGCCACAAGCCAACGGCTAAGGGTGACAAGCGCCTACCGGTGGACCGCCGCATCGCAGAGCGCGGCCAACTCGTCGATGACGCGATCGAGCGGTTCGACGCTGCGCTGCGTCTGGCACAGTGCGACCGCTCCCTCGATGGCGGCCACGACCAGGTTCGCCAGCGAATCGGCGCGTTCACTGTCCACACCGTCGACGACGAGCCGGGCGGTGATGAGATCCGCCCAGCGGCGGAGGATCTCGGCGGCGGCGTCGGCCACCTCGGGCTCGCCCCGCCGCGCCAGTCCGCCGGCGATGACCGGGCAGCCGAACTGGTAGTCGGTGTTGACCAGCATGCGCCGCCAGACGCCGCCGATCTCTCGAACGGTCTCGGCCGGGGTGAGGGTTGCCCGCCGCGCGAGCCGCTCGGCGATGAAGTCCCCCGCGTATCGGACCGCCTCGGTCATGAGCTGGGTCTTGCCGCCGGGAAAGTGGTGATAGATGGACCCGCGAGGGGCGGCGCTCGCGGAGATGACGTCGCCGATCGAGGTCGCGGCGACACCGTCGCGGCCGATCAGGTCCGCGGCGTGGACGATCATCCGTTCCCGTGGACCACGCTCATCCGATCCGGAGATGACGGATTCGGCGGAATGCAGCGCCATGACCTGCTCCTTCATCTCGCCCCGGGTGGCCTATGCAACTATACATAGCCCGACCGCCCGAGAGGCGCGCCCGAGCAGGTATGCAGGTCTTCATAATCTCCGGATTCTATGCAACCATGCATAGTCATGACGACTTACACCGAGTCCACCCTGGATCCCACCGCCATGTCGGGGCTGGAACTGCTGCGCGCCTGGCAGGCGGGCGGGGCCGGCACCGATCGACCGAGTATCGGCCGACTGCTGGGAATGGTTCCCAAGGAGATCGAGGAGGGCACCGTGACCTTCGCAGTGACCCCGCAGCCCGACTTCGCCAATCCGCTCGGCACCGTGCACGGCGGCGTCTGTGCCACGTTGCTCGACTCGGTCATGGGCTGCGCCGTCCACACGACGCTGCCGGCCGGCGTCGGTTACACCACTCTCGAGCTGAAGGTGAACTACATCCGGACCGTCGCCGTCGACGCCGGTGAGCTGACCGGCGTCGGCACCGTCATCCACGCCGGACGCACCACGGCCACCGCCGAGGGCAAGGTGTACTCCGACGACGGGAAACTGGTCGCGCACGGCACGACCACGTGCATCGTCTTCCGGTAGACCCGATCAGCCCTCGACGAGGAAACGCTCGCGGATCTTGTCCTGCTCGCGGGTACCGATGCCGAGCGCCTCGCTGAAATACCCCTCGATCCCGCCGAACCGGGTCCGCACCTCGTCGAAGGCTGCGTCGAGGTAACCCGCGTCGACGCCGAGCACGCCGACGAGTAGCTGCGGGTCGCCGCCCGCGGCCGCGAAACCGTCGAAGATGGGCTTCAACGCCGGGATGAGCCGCTCGTTGGTGAGCAGGTAATCGCGATAGACGTCCTCCTTCCCCACCCCGACCAGGGTGAGGAACGCGGCGGCTGCCCAGCCGGTGCGGTCCTTGCCGGTCGTGCAATGGAAGAGGATCGGACCCGGTGCGTCGCCGAGAAGGCCGCGATAGAACTCCGAATAGGCGGCGGTGGCACTCGGCAGGGTGATCATCTCGCGGTAGGTGCCCGCGATCATCTCGCGCGCCTTACCGCCGGCCAGGACCTGGTCGGCCTGGGCGACCACGGCCGGATCCGCGAGTACGGCACCGATGTTGGCCGGGATCGACATCTGGGCATCGGCGAGGACATCCAGCCCGACCTCGGTGGCGTCGGGCAGGGACGGGTCCGGGATGGCCTCCCGCTCGTGCACCGAACGGAGGTCATACACCGTGCGGAGGCCGAGCGCCTCGAGCGCGGCGAAGTCGGAGTCGGCGAGCGACGAGAAGTCCGTCGACCGGAACAGCAGCCCGGAGCGCACCACTCGCCCGTCGGCGGTCCGCCAGCCGCCGAGGTCACGCAGATTCGGGAGGCTGCCGATCGGGCTCGGCGCGCCGGGTGTCACTGTCACGCGACCCATCGTCGCAGATGAACACGCCTCACCGGCGTCCAGCCGGTCGATCAGCGGGTCAGAGCACGCTCGAGCATCGGCCACGACTTGGCCAGCTGGTCCTGCCAATACGGCCACGAATGCGTCCCGGGCTCGTAGTCGAACGTCGCGGGGATGCCGAGTTGACCGAGCCGGCGCTCGAGATTGCGCGTGCAGTGATATGTCGCCGCCTCGATTGCACCGCCCACCGCTATCTGATCGGCGTAGATGACGGTGTCGCCACTGATCCCCGCGCCGGTGAGCCGATCGTGCGGACCGGGCAGGCCGGTGCCCGAACTGATGTAGATGGACTTCCCGCGGAGCTTGCCGGCGTTGACCACCGGGTCGTGCTCCCGCCACGCCGGCGATCCGATCGGCCCCCAGATGTTGGTCATGTCACCGCCACCGCGGAGTTCGACCACCGCCTGGATCGCCAGTCGGCCGATGTTGGTGCTCGTTTCCGCACAGCCGCTGTACGACGCGACCGCGGTGTAGAGATGGGGAGCGGCCTCGGCGAGGCTCAGGACCGATGTGCCCGCCATCGAGATACCCGCGATGGCGTTGACCCCGGTGGTGTTGAGTTCGTCGTCGATCACCGGCGGGAGTTCCTTGGTCAGAAAGGTGGTCCATTTGTTGCGCCCGAGGACCGGGTCGACCCGCACCCCAATCGGTGTAATAGCTGTAGGCACCGCGCATGGGGACGACGATGTTGACATTCTTGTCATCGACGAAGTCGACGATATCGGTCTGCTCGAACCAATGGCCGTTCCCCTCGCCGCCCCCGGCGCCATTCAGCAAATAGAGTGTGGGGCGAGGTGTCGACGTGTTCTCGGGAACCAGCACGCGGATCGGGACATCACGTTTCATCGCCGCCGAATGCACGGTGAGGTCGAGGACACGACCTTGCTCGACAGCTTCGGTCAACCGCTCCACCCGGGCCGTCCGCACCCCGTCGTCAGCCGACGCAGTCGCCGGTATGGCAAGGGCGACAACGGTTGTCAAGATCGAGACCAGCGCAACGGTCAGGCGCCGGTGGCAATCACCGCCAACAGCAGACATCTGTGTCCCTCCGGCAGACTTCAACCGCGCCACGGTCTCGACAACGGAATACGAACGAATAGGAATCGATCCGGATACGACGGACGATACTCAACATCGTCGCATGCGTCCGCTATATGTCGGAGACCGGACACGAATTGTCGTTCGGGAGAAGCGGGATAGCGTTCTGCAAAAGGGCGATTAGCCATGACAAGCGCTGAATTCAACCAGATGGACGACCCTTTTCCCAGTCCGGAACCCCATCGGTGGTGACTGACACCGGAAACATCGCCCGCGGGTTCTGGAGGAGCGCGGGTGGGAGTACAGACCCACGTGCCAGTGGGCCGGTCCACCGGACACGCCGCCGATGTGGAGTGAGAGTCTTTCCGCGCCGAGTGAACGCGTAGTCGCTCTCCACGACCCCGAGCTCGAGCGTGGTCGGGTCGTCGGGATCGACGATCGCCACCTCGTCACCGGGGGCCAGGTCGTCGACGAAGGACGCGAGTACGCGGAGGTCCTTACCCGGTCGCCGTCCTGGGCTGCACTCCTTGAGCAGGGCGCGCAAACCGTCGGCGGTGGCCGTCGCGGCATCGACATCGATACCGGATTCTGTACCGAGACCGACCATGTCGCTCCGCCGGAACTCATCGAACTGCTCTTTCGACGACGGCCGGATGATCCACACCGTGCGACCGCGATCATTCCGGTCGGGCGCCGGTTCCGG
Organism: Gordonia rubripertincta; assembly: GCF_038024875.1. NCBI lineage: Bacteria > Bacillati > Actinomycetota > Actinomycetes > Mycobacteriales > Gordoniaceae > Gordonia > Gordonia rubripertincta. The sequence continues at coordinate 1,934,169 of NZ_CP136136.1, read as the reverse complement.
CGGCTCCGGCCAGAAGTACGGGAGATCGTCGGGCACGTCGCCGAACTCGGCGACGTAGAAGTCGGGGTCTTTGCGCAGCAGCGCCGATCGGTGGCTGCGATGGAGGCGCTCGTCGCCCAGCCAGGGCGGCATCAGTCCGGCGTCGGCGAGATCCGACTGGGACGCGTCCACTGCCTCCGGGGCGAACTCGGCGATCATCGCGGCCGTCGTGTCCGCACGTCCCTCACGACGCCAGACGTCGACGAAGGCGAGACCGTAGGAGACGAGTGCGGGAGTGTGGCCGCGCCACATGGTGACCGCAGGGTGGTTGCCCCAGCCGTAGTCGAACAGCTCCAGGGCACGCAGGATCTGCAGCGTCTCCACCCGCTGCTTACCGAGCCGCGCGGGGTCGAGGGCCTCGGCGGACCGCCGGAAGTCCGGGTAGGGCAGGAACGTCTGCATCGACAGTGCCTTACCCAAACCCGGCTGTTCGCACACGAGGATCAGCCGTCGTGCACCTTCTCCAGGACCTGGGTGAACGTCTCGGCGGGGCTGCGCGCCATTCCGGCGGACGGCGGAAACACGAAACCGGCCCACTCCGAAAGGGAGTGGGCCGGTCCGTGGAGATGTGGAGCTGGTGTAGCTAGGGGTTCCGGATCAGAAGCCCATGCCGCCCATCTCGTCGGCGCCCGGCATGGCCGGTGCAGCGTTCTTCTCCGGCTTGTCGGCGACGACGGCCTCGGTGGTGAGGAACAGAGCCGCGATCGAGGCTGCGTTCTGCAGCGCCGAGCGGGTGACCTTCACCGGGTCGTTGATGCCGGCGGCCAGCAGGTCCTCGTACTCACCGGTGGCGGCGTTGAGGCCGGTGCCGGTGGGCGAGTTCAGGACCTTGTCGGCGACGACGCCCGGCTCGAGGCCGGCGTTGACGGCGATCTGCTTGGCCGGAGCCGAGAGAGCGACGCGGACGATGTTGGCGCCGGTGGCCTCGTCACCCTCCAGCGAGAGTGCGTCGATGGCCGGCTCCGACTGCAGCAGGGCCACGCCACCACCGGCGACGATGCCCTCTTCGACGGCGGCCTTGGCGTTGCGCACGGCATCTTCGATGCGGTGCTTGCGCTCCTTGAGCTCGACCTCGGTGGCCGCGCCCGCCTTGATGACCGCAACACCGCCGGCCAGCTTGGCCAGACGCTCCTGCAGCTTCTCACGGTCGTAGTCGGAGTCGCTGTTCTCGATCTCGCCACGGATCTGGGCCACGCGACCGGCGATGGCGTCGGGATCGCCCGCGCCCTCGACGATGGTGGTCTCGTCCTTGGTGACGACGACCTTGCGAGCGGTACCGAGCAGCTCGACGCCGGCGCCCTCGAGGGACAGACCGACCTCTTCGCTGATGACCTCGCCACCGGTGAGGATGGCGATGTCGGCCAGCATGGCCTTGCGGCGGTCACCGAAGCCCGGAGCCTTGACGGCGACGGACTTGAAGGTGCCCTTGAGCTTGTTGACGACCAGGGTCGAGAGGGCTTCGCCCTCGACGTCCTCGGCGATGATCAGCAGCGGCTTGCCGGCCTGGATGACCTTCTCCAGCAGCGGCAGGAGGTCCTTGATGGTCGAGACCTTGCCCGAGACGAGCAGGATGTACGGGTCGTCGAGGACGGCTTCCTGGCGGTCGGCGTCGGTGACGAAGTAGCCCGAGATGTAGCCCTTGTCGAAGCGCATGCCCTCGGTGAGCTCGAGCTGCAGGCCGAAGGTGTTGGACTCCTCGACCGTGATGACGCCTTCCTTGCCGACCTTGTCCATCGCCTCGGCGATGAGCTCGCCGATCGAGGAGTCGCCGGCCGAGATGCCCGCGGTAGCAGCGATCTGCTCCTTGGTCTCGACCTCCTTGGCGCTCTTCAGCAGCGACTCGGTGACAGCCTCGACGGCCTTCTCGATGCCGCGCTTCAGACCCAGCGGGTTGGCGCCGGCAGCGACGTTGCGCAGACCCTCACGGACGAGAGCCTGGGCCAGGACGGTGGCGGTGGTGGTGCCGTCGCCCGCGACATCGTCGGTCTTCTTGGCGACTTCCTTGACCAGCTCGGCGCCGATCTTCTCGTAGGGATCCTCCAGCTCGATCTCCTTGGCGATGGAAACACCATCGTTGGTGATCGTGGGGGCGCCCCACTTCTTCTCCAGAACGACGTTGCGACCCTTGGGTCCCAACGTCACCTTGACGGCGTCGGCGAGGCTGTTGAGGCCCCGCTCGAGGCCGCGACGGGCCTCTTCGTCGAACGCGATTTGCTTGGCCATGGGTAAGTGATCCTCCGAAGGGGGTGACACTAGGTTCGTAGGGCCGGAACTCGGTGCCCGCGACGGACGACCGGTGTGTCATTCGGTACCGATCTCACCGTCCCGACCTGGCACTCACAGCTCGCGAGTGCCAACGTCCGTTTTAGCACTCGCCCCTGCCGAGTGCAAGGTTGCAGGCGCACGGAGTGGTAGCGGCGTCATTCACCTCGGCGTCTTTCACCTCGGCGTCATTCACCTCGCCGAACTCGGCTGACGGCACCCCGGTATCCGGATAGTGTCGGCGAAGTGGAGTTCCTGCTGATCATCGTGGTGGCACTGCTCGCGATCATCGCGGTGGTCGTCATCTTCAACTTCCTGGGCAATCGCAAGGCCCGGCAGGCCGAGGCGGACGCTCTCCGCAACCGCACGTACCGACCCGGCGACCCGTTCTCCTCGGCCGACGACGACTCCGTCTATGGCGACCCACGCCAACTGAAGCCGGGCGACCTCGTCGAGCTACGCGGCGAGACCTATGCGGTCCGCGGCACCGTGCGGCTGACCCAGGACGGGTACGTCTGGACCGAGAACTTCCTCGACACGGGACTCGGCGGCAAGGCCTGGATCTCGGTCGAGGACGATCCCGACCTCGAGGTCGTGCTTTGGCATGAACTGTCCGGCGTCGCGATCCAACCCGGACCCGAGACGGTCGAGGTCGACGGCCGCCGCTATCACTCCGAGGAAGCCGGCAGCGCCCGGTTCACCTCCGCGGGCACCACCGGCGTCGCGGCGTCGGGCCGGATGGCTTACCACGATTACCAGGCCGGCAACGACCGGTTGTCGTTCGAGGACTACGGCAGCGGCTGGGAATGCGCGCGCGGCGAGCTCCTCACGCGCGCCGATTACCGCATCTTCCCCAGCAACCCGTCTCCCGAGACGCTCTGAGTCACGAAGGACTGCGAGACACATGTCAGAACAGCCCATCGCCGAACTTCTCGTCGCATACGCCGACACGAGCGCCGCACAGCTCGGCTTCTCACTCGACGCCCCGCTGCAGGAGCCTCTCGCCCGGGAGGACGGGGAGATCGACGGCATCACGGTGTCGGTCCGCCTGCTGGGCGCGAGCCATCAGGTCGTCGTCGACGACGGCGCCCAACGCATCTGTGAGACCGTCGCATGCCTGCCCGACGTGACCTCGGCGCTGCCCGAGACCTTTCAGGAGAGCGGCTATCACTTCAGCTCCCGCGTTGAGCGGGCCACCGACGATCAGCTGGCCACACTCGTCGAACAACTCGGTGTGCGCGTCACCGAACAGATGGCGACGGGGAACCCGAGCGTGATGGGGGCGTTCCCCGGCGACCCCCACGCGGTGACCGCGATCGTCTCCTACTCGTCGTCCGAGGAGATCTCGTGGCACACCTGGCACACGTACCCGCAGGCCGGTGAGGTGGTCATCACGAGCAGCGTGATCAACCGCGGGGCCGCGCGCGCATGACCTACCCACCCCCGTCGCCGGATGAGCCGGCACCCGACCCGCGCCGCGGGCTCAACCGCATCCGCAACATCATCATCGGCGTCATCGTGGTGATCACGATCTTCGCGCTGCTCGGCGCATGCGGTGCCCGTGCCCTACGTGGCGGCGGGCTGGGCGGGGCGGCGCGCGACTTCATCTCCCAGAACTACGAACGCAACACCGCCCTCGACGAGGGGGACGTGGACGCCTACGTCGCCGACGGCACCCCCGCCGAGGTGGCCGATGACATTCGCGACGCCGAACGCCCCACCGATCAGCGCGCCGGCGCGTCGGGAACGGGCAATGTCGCGGGCACCCAGTTCCTCCAGTACCCCGACTACCTGGTCGCCCTGTTCCCCTACGCCGCCAACCAGACCCGCGTGATGCTGAGCCGTGACTACCGGTCGGGCTACAACCGGTACCACAACTACGTCGGCGCCTTCTGGGTTCCGACGCCGGGTTATTCCGGCGGCGGTAGCAGCAACCGCGGCGGCGGCAGTGGAGGTGGCGGCAAGTGACGCCCGGACACCAGTTCTCGCGATCGATCCCCCCAGACCGAAACCACGGCCCGAACCCACGGAGATGACCATGCTCGCTGACATGACCGAGAACGCCTACGCCGCAGGTGCTTACGCGGGTGTCGGGGTCATCCTGATGATCGTGTCCTTCGCGATCGTCGACCTGCTGACCCCGGGCAAGCTGCGCCATCAGCTCTGGGCCGAGCGCAACCGCAATGCGGGAATCCTGGTCGGCTCCAACCTCTTCGCCGTCGCGATCATCGTGACCGCCGCAATCGTCGCGAGTGAGGGACGCCTACTCGAGGGCCTCACCTACACGGTGGTCTACTCGGCGATCGGCCTGGTCGTGATGGGCGTGACCTTCCTGGTCATCGACGCGCTCACCCCCGGCAAGCTCGGCGAGATCCTGGTGCACCCGGAAAGCCATCCGGCGGTGTGGGTGCAGGGCATCGCCCACATCGGCGTCGCCGTCATCATCGCCGCTTCCATCCTGTGACGACCGTCCTCCTGTGACAGCCGAGTTCCTGTGACACTCACCGACACCTCGACCGAACCGCTGTCCGCGCGGCCGCGTTTCGCGCGATCCGCCCTGCTGGCCGTCGTGTTCGTCTGCGCTGCCTGCGGTCTGGTGTACGAGCTGGCGCTGGTGTCGCTGGGCTCCTTCCTGATCGGCAACACCGCGACGCAGGCGTCGATCGTCCTCGCGGTGATGGTGTTCGCGATGGGTGTCGGCTCGCTCGCCGCGAAACCGCTCCAACCCCACTCGGTTACCGCCTTCGCGGTCATCGAGTTGCTGCTCGCACTCCTCGGCGGGCTGTCGGTGATGGCCCTCTACGCCGCCTTCGCCTACCTGGAGCTCTACACGCCGGCGCTCATCGTGGTGGCCTTCGTCCTCGGCGTGCTGATCGGGGCCGAGATCCCGTTGTTGATGGTGTTGCTGCAACGGATCCGACGCCAAGAACCGGGTGCGGCCGTCGCGGACATGTTCGCCGTCGACTACATCGGCGCGCTGATCGGCGGTCTCTGCTTCCCGTTCCTGTTGTTGCCGTTGTTCGGTCAGCTGCGCGGGGCGCTCGTGGTCGGACTCGTCAACGCCGCCGCGGGCTGCTTCCTGGTGTTCGTCATCTTCCGGAAGTCCCTGAACCGCAACCAGCTCGTCCTGCTGTCCGCCGGAGCGCTCGCGGTGGTCGCGGCGCTCGTCGCCGGCCTGATGCTGTCCACCCGGTTCGAGGTGACCGCCCGGCAGGCGCTCTACCGCGACCCGATCGTGTCCGCCGCCCGAAGCGCCTACCAGGACATCGTGATCACCGAGAGATCCACCGGTGCAGGCCCCGACACCCGTCTCTTCCTCAACGGCGACCTCCAGTTCTCCTCGATCGACGAGCACCGGTATCACGAGGCACTCGTTCATCCGGCGATGTCGGGTGACCGCTCCTCGGTGCTCGTTCTCGGTGGCGGCGACGGTCTCGCGCTGCGTGAGGTGCTCCGCTACCCGGACGCGCAGGACGTGACCCTCGTCGAACTCGACCCGGAGATGATCCGGCTGGCCCGCACCGATTCCCGCCTCACCTCACTCAATCAGGGATCGATGACCGATCGTCGAGCCGAGGTGGTGACCGCCGACGCCTTCACCTGGTTGCGGCAGACGGACCGTCGTTTCGACGTGATCATCGTCGACATGCCCGATCCCGACGACTCCGCCACCGCCAAGCTGTACTCGACTGAGTTCTACGCTCTCGTCCGTGCGCACCTCGCGGAGAACGGACGCGTCGTCGTGCAGGCGGGTTCGCCGTACTTCGCGCCGAAGTCGTTCTGGTGCATCGCCTCCACCATGCGGGCGGCCGGACTCCCGGCCACGCCGTACCACGTCGACGTCCCGGCTTTCGGCGACTGGGGCTTCCACCTCGCGGGTGCCGACGGGCCGATCAGCCCGACCGTCGACGCCCCCGGGCCGTTGCGGTTCCTGAGTGCGGAACAGCTCACCGCGGCGACCGTCTTCCCGCTCGACCGGCAGCCGCTCGATCTTCCCCCGTCGACTCTGATGGACCCGCGCATCCTGCGGTACGCGCAGGGCGAATGGGCCATCTACTGAACGAGTCCCGCCGTAGATGTCGCGTATCGTCGCGCGCCTCAACACGATTCGCGACACCTGGCTCGGCCGGTTCCCATACGCCGTCCGCATGAACCTCTCTTGACCTACGGTGTCAACTAGGGTGACACCATGTCGAGCGAAGTGGCCATCGTCGGGTCGATCCTGCTGCTGATCATGATCCTCGGCCTCGTCGCGCTGGTCCGAACGCGGCGTCAGGTCACCACGCCGACCGAGCGCGCGGTGCACATGGCGTTGCACACCGCGTCACTGGCGGCGCGGTCGCTTCGCACCGGGCTCACCGAGGAGTCGGCGGCCGAAGCCCTCCCCCATCTGCGCACGCTGACCTCTGCCGACGCCGTCGCCCTGTTCGACGACGAGCCACGGCGGCTCGCCCACGATCCGGACGACGACGAGATCTGGGACCCGGACATGCTGCGGGAGGCCGCACGAGCAGCGGCGTCGGCGACCGGTGATCAGCGACGTGTCCTGGTGTCCGACCCGTGTGGCGCGGAGTCGCCGGTGCGAGCTCTCATCGCCCAGCCACTCGTCGCCAGCGACGTCGGTGTCGGTGTCCTCGTCGTGGCCACGACCCGCCGTCCGGGCCCGGGCATGCTCGGGGCCGTCGCCGAGGTCGCGCGCTACGTGTCGAGCCAGATCGAGCTGGCCGAACTCGATGCCTCTCGCGCCCGTCTGGACCGGGCGGAGGTGCTCGCGCTCCGTGCGCAGATCAGCCCGCACTTCATCTACAACGCCCTCAACACGATCGCCTCGTTCGTCCGCACCGACCCCGACCGTGCCCGCGAACTCGTCCTCGACTTCGCCGATTTCACGCGCTATTCGTTCCGCGCGAGCGGCGAGTACACCGTGCTCGCCGACGAGCTGCGCAACATCGACCGCTACCTCACCCTCGAACGGGCCCGCTTTGGCAATTCACTCGACGTGCGGCTGCACGTCGAGCCGGAGGTCCTCAACGTCGTCGTGCCGTTCCTCGCACTGCAGCCGCTCGTGGAGAACGCGGTCCGGCACGGGCTCGCGTCGAAGGGCGGCGGCACCATCACCATCACCGCGGCCGACGAGGGCACCGACTGCATCATCACCGTCGAGGACGACGGCGTCGGCATGGATCCCGAACTCCTGCGCAGCGGCGCACTCGACGCGCTCGACCACAGCGAGGGTGCGCACGTCGGGCTCACCAACGTCGACCATCGCCTCCGGGCCGCGTTCGGCAACGATTACGGACTGGTGGTCGAGACGGCCGTGGGCGCCGGGACCAAGGTGGGCATGCGGGTGCCGAAGTTCCGGGCGGGTATCCGGGCCTGAGAGCTAGAAGATCATCTTCGCGAGCAGGAACGTGGCAGCCGCGAAGGCGGCGGCCGCGGGGAAGGTGGTCACCCACGCGGCGGCCATATTGCCCGCGGTGCCCCACCGTACGGCGCTGGTGCGCTTGGTCGACCCCACGCCCATGATCGCCGACGAGATCACGTGGGTGGTCGAGATGGGTGCACCCAGGCCGGCCGAGGCGACGTAGAGCACCGAGGCGGCGGTGGCCTCGGCGGCGAAGCCCTGCGGCGGGTCGAGTTCGATGATCTTGCGTCCGAGCGTGCGCATGATCCGCATGCCGCCGGTGGCGGTACCGATGGCCAGGACCACAGCTGTCAGAAGGAAGCACCACAACGGGATCGAGTAGTCGTCCTGGTATCCGGCGACGACGAGCGCGAGGACCACGATGCCCATCGTCTTGGCCGCGTCCTGCATGCCGTGACCGAACGCCATCATCGCGGCCGACACGGTCTGTGCGTGCCGGAACCGCCGGCCGGTGATCGCCGGCGAGGCGTTGCGGAAGAGCCACATGATCGCCAGCATCGCCGCGGCACCCAGCACGAAGCCGGCGAGCGGCGAGAGCACCATCGGCAGCAGGATCTTCTCCACGACGCCGGCCCAGAGCACGGTGACCCCGGCGACCAGGGCCGCGCCCACCATGCCACCGATCAGCGCATGCGAGGAGGACGACGGCAGGCCGAACCACCAGGTGATGAGGTTCCAGGTGATGGCACCGATGAGGGCGCAACCGACGAGCATCAGCGCGTCCGGACCCTCTTTGAGGTCGATGATGCCGGAGCCGACCGTACTGGCCACCTTGGCGCCGAAGAAGGAGCCGACCAGGTTGCCGACGGCGGCCATCGCCAGCGCTGCGCGGAGCGTCAGGGCGCGGGTGGACACCGAGGTCGCGATCGCGTTGGCAGAGTCGTGGAAACCGTTGGTGAACGTGAAGGCCATGGCAAGACCGATCACCACGAGAAGTGCGAACACCGGTGTGTCACGACTCCTTGAGGACGATGGTCTCGACGATGTTGGCGACCTTCTCGAAGGAATCGGCCGCATCCTCGAGCTCGTCGGCGACGTCCTTGAGCTTCATCACGGTCAGCGCGTCGAGGTGGCCGTCGAACAGATAGGCCAGGAAGGTCCGGTAGGTGTGATCGGCGCGGTTCTCGAGGGCGTTGATCTCGATCCAGTACCGCTCGAGGTCCTTCATCCCGGCCAGACGCGGCATCGCGTCGGCGGTCACGCTCGCCGAGGTGTCCAGGATCTCGATCATCTCGCGCAGATGCTGCGGGAGCTCGGTGACACCGTAGAGGGCCATGAGGTGAGTCGCGGCCTCGATGTGGTCCATGACGTCGTCCAGGCTCGAACCGAGGACGTAGATGTCGGAGCGATCGAACGGCGTGATGAAGCTCGAGTTGACCGTGCGGAACATCTCGTGGGTGATGCGGTCGCAGTCGTGTTCGAGGTCGACCATCCGGCGCGCGATCTCCTCGAAGTCCGGTTCGGGCTCCAGCAGGCCGGTGAGGGTCTTGGTCCCATCGGCCAGGCACTGGGCCGAGGACGTGAACAACCCGTAGAAGAGATCGTTCTTGGGTTTGAACCGGGAGAACACAGTGACTTTCTTCCTATCTTGCGTCCAACGCATCGAGGCGACGCTGTGCAGCGACTTCCTCGGTGAGTCCGTCTGACGTCGGGATGGCCGTGGACAGGGTATCGAGACAGCCGACGGGCGCCCCCACCTGACCTGACTTTTTCCGAATTCCGGGAATCAGCTGTCACAGGGGTCCGCGGGTTCCGGTCTGTGATGCGGCCCACGCGGTAGGATTCTCGTGTCCGTCGTCGCGTGTCAGCGCAGCAGTCGGGAGGAGATGGATGTCCGGGCTGGTGGTGCTCGCCGTCGACGACCAACCGCCCGCTCTCGACGAACTCCGTTACCTTTTGGACCGGCAGGACGGCATCGCCGAGGTGTACGCCGCGACCGATGCGACCGGCGCCCTTCGTGAGCTCAACTCCCGCCGGGTCGACGCGATCTTCCTCGACATCAACATGCCGGGCCTGTCCGGGCTCGAACTCGCGGGCGTCCTCGCCAAGTACGCGCAGCCGCCTGCGATCGTCTTCGTCACCGCACACGAGGACAAGGCGGTCGACGCCTTCGAGGTCGGGGCCGTCGACTACCTGCTGAAACCGCTCCGCGAGGAACGCCTCGCCCAGGCACTCGGGCGGGTCCGCGCCAGCCTCGACGCCCGCACGAAGCCCGTCGAGGACCCTCCTGCCCCGACACCTCCGGCTGAGCCGCGAGCCGCCTCCGACGAGGTGATCCCGGTCGAGATGAGCGGGGTGACCTCGCTGGTCCGGCGCGATTCGATCTCCTGGGTCGAGGCCGTCGGCGACTACGCCCGACTCCACGCCGAATCCGGCGCCCACCTGGTCCGCATCCCGCTGTCGACCCTCGAATCACGCTGGCAGGACAAGGGATTCGCACGCGTCCATCGGTCCTACCTGGTGTCCCTGCCGATGGTCACCGGCCTGCGGACCACCGGCGGCGGGACCGTGGTCAGTGTGCGCGCGAACGGGGCGTCGGAAGCGGTGGAGCTGCCCGTCAGCCGGCGTCAGGTTCGCGACCTGAAGGACCGGCTCATCCGGGACCCGTTGCGCCAGTACCGTTCCCCCGCCGGTCGCGGCGATGTCTGAGAATCCACCGCAACGCGAGCGCGTCGTTCTCGCCTCCCGGCGCGGCGCTCGGATGGTGCGCACCCGAGTGGAGGTCCAGGAGCAGACCGAGGTCGGCGACGCGCTGGTGCGCGGCCTGATGCGCGCCCAACTCGGGTTGGCCTTGCGCCTCGGCGGGAGCCTGCTCGTCGTCGTGGTGGCGATACCCCTGCTCGCCGTGCTGTTCCCGAGCGTGGCCGAGACCACCGTCCTCGGCATCCGGATCACCTGGCTCGTCCTCGGACTCCTCGCCTATCCGGTGCTGTACCTGACGGGGCTGCTGTATGTACGGCTGGCCGAGCACGCCGAACGCGACTTCATGAGCCTCGTCGACGACGACCCCGGCGATCCGGGCGGGACGTGAGCGGCGTCGACGCGCTGACCGCCGTGGGGTTGTTCGCCGCGGCCGTCGCCACGATCGCGGTCGGGGCCTGGGGCGGCCGGTTCTCCCGCACGACGTCGGATTTCCTGGTGGCCTCACGTGCCGTCGGGTCGCGATGGAACGCCGCTGCGGTGTCCGGTGAGTACCTGTCGGCGGCGTCGTTCCTCGGTGTCGCCGGGCTCGTCGCCAAGTACGGCGCCGACGCGCTCTGGTACCCGGTCGGTTTCACCGCCGGATACCTCGGCCTACTGCTGTTCGTCGCCGCACCGCTGCGACGGTCGGGCGCCTACACCGTGCCCGACTTCGCCGAGTTCCGGCTCTCCTCGACCGCCGTGCGCAAGACCGCGATGGTGGTCGTGGTCGTCGTCTGCGTGCTGTACCTCATCCCCCAGTTCCAGGGCGCGGGACTCACCCTCAACATCCTGCTCGGCGCACCCGTCTGGACCGGGGCGGTGGGCGTCGGGCTCATCGTGATCGTGAACGTCGTCGGCGGCGGGATGCGGTCGATCACCTTCGTGCAGGCATTCCAGTATTGGCTCAAGCTGACTGCCATCGCCATTCCCACCCTCGTGTTGATCGGGGTGTTCGCGAACGATCCGGCGCATGTCGGCGAACCCGCACCGCCGCGGGTCGCGACCGCCACCACCGTCGACGTCACCACCGACGTCTCGGTCACCGTCGCCGAGGTCAAGGGAGTGCGCGTCACCGGCACGCTCGACGGTTCGCCCGTGGTCGATGCCCCGATGCCGTCCCCCGGCGGTCATGTCGTCTCCGCCGGCTCCGTCATCTTCCTCGACGCCGGCGCGGCCACCCCGGTTGTGGCGGGAGCCCCGGTCCACGGCTCGGACTGGGTGGCGCCCGGCGGCGGTCTCGGCGGTCGCCATCCGCTGTTCCAGGTGCTGTCCCTGATCCTCGCGACGTTCCTCGGCGTGATGGGTCTTCCGCACGTCCTCGTGCGCTTCTACACCAACCCGGACGGCCGCACGGCCCGTCGGACGGCGCTCGCCGCGATCGCGCTGCTGTCGCTGTTCTACCTCTTCCCCGTCCTGCTCGGGGTGTTCGCACGTCTTTACGTGCCCGAGCTGCTGATCACCGGGACGTCCGACGCCGCGGTACTCCTGCTCCCGAGTGCCGCCATCGGGGGCCTGGCCGGGCAGCTCCTCGCCGCACTGGTCGCGGCAGGTGCGATCGCGGCCTTCCTCGCCACGTCCTCGGGTCTCCTGGTGTCCGTGGCCGGCGCGCTGGCCACCGATGTCTTCCGCGGGCGCGTGCGCGACTTCCGCATCGCCGCGGTCATCGGCGGGGCCATCCCGATCGCACTCTCGCTGGCGGCGGGTTCACTGGAATTGTCCCGGACCGTCGGTCTGGTGTTCGCGGTGGCCGCGTCGACGCTGTGCCCGTTGCTCGTCCTCGGCATCTGGTGGCGCGGCCTGACCTCCGCCGGTGCGATCGCCGGACTGATCGTGGGCGGGGTGTCGTCCGGTTCGGCCGCCTCACTCGCGATCGCCGGGGTGATCGACGACGACGCCCTGGGCGGCTGGCCGGCCGCGCTGGCCGGTTATCCGGGGGCGGTCACCGTGCCGCTCGCCTTCGGCACGATGGTGCTGGTCAGCCTCGCCACCCGACGACGGCTGCCCGGCGACCTCGCCCGCACCTTCGCTCGGATGCACGTTCCAGAACGCGTCGGGATGGGCGTCGACCGGCTTCCCGGCGCCTGACCGTTCACCGTTCGTCGGACCTGATCGACCGCCCGTCGCACAGTCGACCTCCTTCGGCGTGTGACCCACGACACCGATTGCGGTGTGATCTGCGCCTCATTCAGGCTGTTCCCCGAAGTGCCATCACAGCGGGTCCCCGCCGTGGCCCCATCGACTTGGAGGACAGCGTGTCGAACATCGACCAACCAGCAGCGGCACCACCGCATGCGCCGTCGGGCGAGCAGTTCATCGAGATGCAGAACAGCCCTCAGTTCCAGGAACTGAAGGCGCGCCTGCGCAAGTTCATCTTCCCGATGACCGCGTTCTTCCTGATCTGGTACGCGGTCTATGTGCTGCTCGGCGCCTTCGCGCATGACTTCATGGCGATCCAGGTGTGGGGCAACATCAACCTCGGCCTGATCCTCGGGCTGCTGCAGTTCGTGACCACGTTCGTCATCACCGGTCTGTACGTACGCTTCGCGAACCGCGAACTCGACCCGCGTGCCGAGGCCATCCGCAACGAGATGGAAGGCGGCCCGTCGCTGTGAACACCTCCGTCCACACCACCACGCTCGCCGCCACGGTCGGCAGCCCGGTCGCCAACATCGCGATCTTCGCCGCCTTCGTGGCGGTGACGATGTACATCGTCATCCGGGCCAGCAAGAACAACAACTCGGCCGCGGACTTCTTCACCGGCGGCCGCGGCTTCTCCGGCCCCCAGAACGGCATCGCCATCGCCGGTGACTACCTTTCGGCGGCCAGCTTCCTCGGCATCGCCGGCGCCATCGCGGTCTACGGCTACGACGGCTTCCTCTACTCCATCGGCTTCCTCGTCGCCTGGCTCGTCGCGCTGCTGCTCGTCGCCGAATTGCTGCGCAACACCGGCAAGTTCACGATGGCCGACGTCCTCAGTTTCCGCCTGAAGCAGCGCCCGGTCCGTCTCGCGGCGGCCATCTCGACCCTCGCGGTCTCGCTGTTCTACCTTCTGGCCCAGATGGCCGGTGCCGGTGGCCTCGTCGCCCTGCTCCTCGACATCGAGGGTCGCGTGGGCCAGTCGATCGTGATCGCCGTCGTCGGCGCGCTGATGATCGTCTACGTGCTCATCGGCGGCATGAAGGGCACCACCTGGGTGCAGATCATCAAGGCGGTGCTGCTCATCAGCGGCGCGGCGATCATGACCTTCATCGTGCTCGCCAAGTTCGGCATGAACCTGTCGTCGATCCTCGGTGCCGCCCAGGACGCCATCAGCAGCTCGGGCAGCGAAAAGGTTGCCTCGCGTGACGTTCTCGCACCCGGCGCCCAGTACGGCGGTTCGCTCGAGTCCAAGATCAACTTCCTCTCGCTGGCCATCGCCCTGGTCCTCGGCACCGCGGGCCTGCCGCACGTGCTGATGCGCTTCTACACCGTGCCGACCGCGAAAGAGGCTCGTAAGTCGGTGGTCTGGGCGATTGCGCTCATCGGCGCCTTCTACCTGTTCACCCTGATCCTGGGTTACGGCGCGGCCGCGCTGGTCGGACCGGACAAGATCCTCGCCGCAGCAGGCGGACAGAACGCCGCAGCACCGCTGCTGGCCTTCGAACTCGGCGGTGTGGTACTCCTCGGCATCATCTCCGCGGTCGCTTTCGCCACCATCCTCGCCGTCGTCGCCGGCCTGGCGATCACCGCGTCGGCATCATTCGCCCACGACATCTACGCGTCGGTCATCAAGCGCAACAAGGTGAGTGAGGACGACCAGGTCCGCGTCTCGCGCTACACCGTCGTCGTGCTCGGCGTCCTCGGCATCGTCCTCGGCATCCTGGCCAACGGTCAGAACATCGCCTTCCTGGTGGCCCTGGCCTTCGCCATCGCCGCGGCGGCGAACCTGCCGACGATCGTGTACTCGCTCTACTGGAAGCGCTTCAACACCCGCGGCGCCCTGTGGAGCATGTACGGCGGCCTCATCTCCACGATCCTGCTGATCGTCTTCTCGCCGGCCGTCTCCGGCTCGTCAACCGCGATGATCCCCGGCGCCGACTTCGCCTGGTTCCCGCTGGCCAACCCGGGCATCGTCTCGATCCCGCTGGCCTTCGTCCTCGGCATCGTCGGCACCCTGACCTCGCCGAGCGACGTCGGAACCCCGGAACGCAACGCGGAGATGGAGGTTCGCTCCCTCACCGGTATCGGTGCGGAGAAAGCCGTGCAGCACTAGCCTTCCCGGCAAATCCACCTTTCTGGCCAGGTCCACCACCTTCCGAGGTGGTGGACCTGGTCGTTCGTGGTGGGGCTGGGGGACGAGGCTCAGGCGTCCTGGATCCGCGCGAACGGGCGTGCCGCCTCGAGCTCGAACGCCAACTCCAGCAGCGTCCGCTCGTCACCGAGGTCCGCGGAGAGCTGTATGCCGACGGGCAGTCCCGACGTCGACTGTCCCAGCGGCAGACTGATCGCGGGAGTACCCGACGTGTTGTTCGCCGGCGTGAAGGCGACGTAGCGCGTGAGGCGGTCCATCGCCTCACCGAAGTCGATACCCGGATCGAGGTAACCGATCTCCGGCGGCAGGTGTGCGAGGGTCGGCGACAGGATCACGTCGAACTGCTCGTGCAGCGACCGGAACGCGGCGGTGGAGCGTCGGAGACCGCGGATCGACGACGGCATCCGATAGAAGTGCCGCAGGGCGTTGCGCGACAGACCGCGAGTCAACGGGTCGAGCTGCTTGCGGTCGAAACCCTTGTCATGCAATCGCTTACCGGTGCGGTCCAGCGCAAAGGCCAGCAGCGACCAGTAATCGATGAACTGCCGAATGTAGGCGCGGTCCACCGGCAGGGGCACCATCTCCGTTCGGTGGCCGAGTGATTCGACGAGTTCGGCGACCTCGGACACGCACCGCTGGGTGTCCCGGTCGAGCAGCTGGCCGGTGATCGGTTCGGTGATCAGTGCGATCCGCAGCCGCTTCTCCCCCGGCCCCTCCACCAGACCTACCGGCGGCAGGCCGGGGCCGGGACGGAAGCCCTGCGAGTCGTCGAGGAAGCGTGCAGTGTCACGCACCGACCGGCTCACGATCCCGTTGCACACCAGGTCGATCGGCGCATCCCTGGTCTGCTTCGCCGGCGCGGTACGACCCCGGCTCGGCTTGAGCCCCACCAGACCACATGCGGCAGCGGGGATCCGGATCGACCCGCCACCGTCGTTGGCGTGCGCGATCGGCAGCGCACCCGCGGCCACGAGCGCGGCGGAACCACCTGAGGAGCCGCCGGCGGAGTAGTCGGTGTCCCACGGATTGCGCGTCGGTTCGCGGTCGACGAACTCGGTCGTCGCGGTCAGCCCGAAGGCCGGCATGCTCGACGCCCCGACGAGATTGACCCCCGTCGCCAGGAACTGATTGGTGAACGCCTCGTTCGCCGCAGCCGGGTTCGGGGTCACCGCAGCCGAACCGTGACAGGTGGGCAGGCCCGCGAAGTCGGTGTTGTTCTTGATGATCGACGGCACCCCGACGAACGACCCGGCCGGGAAGTCACTGTCGACGGCGCGCTTGCGGGCTCGCTCCCGGTCGTCGAAGGCGATCGCGCTCAGCTGCGGATTGACCGCGTCGATCCGGGCGAGAGCCGCTTCGACCGCCTCGGCGGCCGAGATCTCCCGGGCGGCGATCGCGTCGGCGATGCCGACCGCGTCGAGATCACCGAGTGCATCGTCTCTGAACGCGTGAACCTTCTTCATGCCCGGACCCTATCGCCCTCAGGCGGACCCCGGGGCCGCTCCCAGCATCGCCGCGACGTCGTCGACCAGCTCGGCGACGTAGGCGTCGTCGACGGCGAGACCGAAGACCGCGTGATGGTAGAGCGGTGCGATCACATGGTCGAGGAGCTGCCGCACCGACGGCGTCGCCTCGCCGCGCTCCCGGGCCCTGGCGATCATCTCCTCCGCCTGCTCGCGGCGGACCTCCCAGCACGGGCACACCTCGACGACGTCGTCGCGCGCCGCGACCATCGCACGCAAGTACGCCCGCCGCTTCGGCCGGCCGATGTCGGCGGCGATCACACGCGCCCACTCCGCGATGTCGTCGCGGAGCACACCCGTGTCAGGCAGCGGCTCGCCCTGCGTCAGTGCAGCGACCGCCACCTCGCCCAGGAGTGCGTCGATCGAGCCCCACCTGCGGTAGATGCTGGTCGGGTTGACGCCGGCGAGGTCGGCGACCTCGGGGATCGTCATCGTGTCGCGCTGGCCGGCACCGACGAGCTGTCCGACGGCGGCGTACACCGCCGTCTGCACGCGAGCGCTTCGACCGCCGGGCCTCTTCGCGCGCGGTGCCGCGTCCGCGGAGTCCATCTGCGGCGTTGCGCCTCCCATAGCCATGGAGCCATTATTGCAAATCCGATTGCTTTTGGAAGTAGTACACGTCTATCGTCGTTCTAAATGCAACGGAATTTGCTTTAAGGAGACGACGTGGCGCCACTACATCCCCACCGCGCGTTTTGGCTAATCGCGGCCACGTACGTGATGGTGCTCTTCGCCTCCGCCGCACCGTCGCCGCTGTATCCGATCTACCAGGAGCTCTGGGGTTTCTCGTCGCTCACCCTGACCCTGGTCTTCGCCGTCTATGTGGTCACGATGTTGGTGAGCCTGCTGACGGTGGGGTCGCTGTCCGACCACATCGGCCGACGTCCCGTGCTCGCGGTCGCACTCGTCCTGCTGATCGCCAGCATGGTGCTCTTCGTCGTGGCCCAGGACGTGGGTACGTTGCTCGCCGCCCGCGCCCTGCAGGGCCTCGCCACCGGCGCCGCCATGGGCACCCTCACCGCGACCACCGTCGACCTCCAGCCCACCGCCCGACTCGGCTCGACGATCATCGGCGCCGCCCCGGCCTTCGGCCTCGCCACCGGCGTCGGCGTCGCCGGATTGCTCGTCGAGTACGCACCCGCGCCCCGAATCCTGGTCTACGAGGTCATCCTCGGCCTGTTCGCGGCGCTGCTCATCGCACTCCTCGTGGTCCCCGAGACCCGCGAGCGCGTGGCCTTCACCTCACGCCGGCACCTGGCCACGACCCTCGCACCCCAGGTTCGGGTGCCCCGCGAGGTCCGCCCCGTGTTCTTCGCGTCGGCCCCCACCCTGGTGGCCACCTGGTCCCTCGGCGGGCTGTACCTGTCGCTCGGTTCCTCCGTCGTCGCACGCGTCTTCGGGGTCACCAATCACGGCGAGGCCGGACTCATCCTCTTCACCTTCTTCGCCAGCGCGACGGTCACCTCCTTGTTCATCACGGGACGGCCGGCGACGGTGAAACAGGCCTTCGGCTACCCGACCCTCGCGATCGGCGTGCTGATCTCGCTGTCCGGCGTCATGACCGAGGTCCTGCCGCTCTACATCCTCGGTTCGCTCGTGGCCGGCTCCGGATGGGCGGCGACCTTCCTCAGCGCCATGGACAACATCACCGCCGCGACCCCTCCCGCCCAGCGCGGACAGGTCTTCTCCTCGGTGTTCGTCGCCAGCTACCTCGCGTTCAGCGTGCCGGCGGTGATAGCCGGAATAGTCGTGTCCCACATCGGACTTCGCTCGACGGTCATCGGATACGTCGGCTACGTCCTCGCCGTCGCACTGTTCGGCGCGGCACTCGCGGTCGTCATGCGGCGTACCGCGACCAGAGCCGAGGCAGCCACCACTGCAACGGAAGACGCGCCGGAACCGGTTGCGGTCGGCGAATCCTGAACGGACGCCGGGGGTCAGTCCCGGTCCCGCAGCCCCACCATCCGGGTGGCCAGCTCCGCGTAGAACTTTCCCATCGCCTCGGGCGGGAGAGAGTTCTCGGCGCGGTACCATCGTGCGACGTCGATGCCCATCGACAGCATCGCGTTGGTGGTGGCCTGGGAATCGGCGACGTCGAAGTCGCCGTTCTCGATTCCCGCATCGACGATCGCCCGCACCCGGCGGGTGATCTCCCGCCGCAACTCCATGACCGTCTCGAGGTGATCGGGCGCCAGCGACCCCAACTCGTAGTTCACAACGCGGGCGCGTACGTGCTCGCGCGCGTGGTGCTCGGTGAACGCGCCGACGACCGTTGCCAGGCGTTCGGCGGGCGCCACCGCCGGGTCGTCGACCTCGTCGATCATGCCCAGGATGATCCGGTGCCCCGCCTCGGAGAGCTCGAAGAGGAGCTCCTCCTTGGACCGGAAGTGCACGTAGACCGCCGCCGAACTCATCTGCGCGCCGTTGGCGATGTCCCGGGTCGTCGTGGCGTTGAAGCCCTTCGCCGCGAACGCCTCGGCAGCGGCCAGCAGCAACCGCTCCCGGGCCGCGACCGGCTGTATCCGGGTCGTCGGTTCGGTCGACGAGACCACGTTGACCCCCTCGTTCGCTCGGCGACCTCGCGCCTTCTCCAGCCGATTGACACCGCCCTTGATGCGCGGCATAGTGCAACTTATCACTAAGCAAGCGCTTAGTCAGCGGTCGGTCTTCCAGGTCTTCCAGGCAGACGGTCCGTGATTGGTGTCGCCGAACACCCGGCAACCCCTGACAGGAGTAGAGAAGAACCCATGCACCTGAAGTTCAGTCCGGAGGAAGAGGCGTTCCGCGAGGAACTGCGCGGCATCTTCGCGAAGGTCCCCGAGGACCTCCGCAAGCGGAACGAAGAGGGCAGCCTCAACTACCCCGACGACATCGTCACGGCATCCCGCGTCCTCAACGAGCACGGCATCCTGACGCCGAGCTGGCCGATCGAGTGGGGCGGCAAGGACTGGACGCCGATCCAGCATCACATCTACCGCGAGGAGATGAGCCTGGCGTTCGTCCCCGATCCGCTGCCGTTCAACGTCAGCATGATCGGTCCGGTCATCGCCCAGTTCGGGTCGCAGGAGATGAAGGAGAAGTTCCTGCCCAAGACCGCCAACCTCGACATCTGGTGGTGCCAGGGCTTCTCCGAGCCCGAGGCCGGCTCCGACCTCGCCTCGCTCAAGACCCGCGCGGTCCTCGACGGTGACCACTACGTCATCAACGGCCAGAAGACCTGGACCACGCTGGGCCAGTACGCCGACTGGATCTTCCTGCTCGCCCGCACCAACCCGGACGTCAAGAAGCAGGCCGGCATCAGCATGTTCCTGATCCCGATGGACACCCCGGGCATCGAGCTGCGCCCGATCCAGCTCATCGACGGCAGCTACGAGGTCAACGAGGTCTTCTTCAACGACGTCCGCGTGCCCGTCGAGAACATGGTCGGCGAGGAGAACAGCGGCTGGACGCAGGCCAAGTTCCTGCTCGGCAACGAGCGCAACGGCATCGCCCGCGTCGGCTACACCAAGTCGAAGCTGGCGCGCGCCAAGGAGCTCGCCAAGGGGACCCGCACCGCCAACGGCACCCTGCTCGACGATCCGCTGTTCGCCACCCGCCTGGCCGAACTGGAGAACGAGCTGCTCGCCCTCGAGATCACCCAGCTGCGCGTCGCCGCGTCGTCGGCCGACGGCAAGCCGAACCCGGCATCGTCGCTGCTGAAGCTCAAGGGAAGCCAGCTGCAGCAGGCCGCGATGGAACTCATCGCCGACATCGCCGGACCGGATTCGCTCCCGGTCGCCGAGGTCGACGTCGACGCCGCGAACGGCAGCGCAGCGGTCACCGCTCCCGAGTGGGCCCAGCTCGCCGCCCCGACCTACCTGAACTACCGCAAGGTCTCGATCTACGGCGGTTCCTCCGAGGTCCAGCGCCAGATCATCGACAAGGCGGTCCTCGGTCTCTGACCGCCGACCCCTCTGACCTCACTTCGACTTCACAGACCAAGGACAACAATGGATTTCGAGCTTTCCGAAGAACAGGGGATGTTGCGCGACACCGTGCGCGAGGTCCTCACCAAGACCTACGACGTGGAGACCCTCCGCAAGGTGACCGACACCGATCTCGGCTGGAGCGAGAAGGTGTGGAAGTCGCTCGCGGAGATCGGCATCCTCGGCCTGACCTTCCCCGAGTCCGAGGGCGGCATGGACGCCGGACCGGTCGAGTTCACCAGCGTGATGACCGAACTCGGTCGCGCCCTGGCCCCCGAGCCGTACCTGGACTCGGTGCTCGTCCCCGGCTCGCTGCTCGACGCCGCCGCCGACGCGACCCGCGCCGAGCTGCGCGGCGGCCTCGCCTCCGGTGAGCTGCTGATGGCCTTCGCCCACAATGAGCCCGGCGACCGCTGGCCGGTGGCCGCGGTGTCCACCACCGCCACTGCCGAGGGCGTGCTCAACGGCACCAAGACCCTTGTCGGACACGGCGATTCCGCACACAAGCTGATCGTCTCGGCACGTGTCGGCGACGAGGTGGGGCTGTTCCTCATCGACGCCGACGCCGAGGGCGTCACCCGCACCGCGTACCGCACCCACGATCGTCGACGCGGCGCCGAGTTCACGTTCAACGACGCCCAGGCCACCCGCCTCGGCAGCGGTGACGCGTCGGAGCTCATCGCCAACGCGGAGATCGGCATCCAGACCGCACTGTGCGCCGAGGCCCTTGGCGCCATGGAGCGCAGCCTCGAGCTGACCGTCGAATACCTCAAGTCGCGCAAGCAGTTCGGTGTTCCGCTGGCCACCTTCCAGGCGCTCACCCACCGCGCCGCGGACATGTACGTCCAGCTCGAGCTCGCCCGGAGCCTGGTGCTGTACGCGACGACCGCCCTCGCCGACGGTATCGCCGACGCGGCCATCGCGTCGCGGGTGAAGCTGCAGACCGTTCGCTCGGCACGCCTCATCGGCCAGGAGGCCATCCAGATGCACGGCGGCATCGGCATGACCGCCGAGTACCCGATCGCGCACTACGTGAGCCGCCTGACCGCGATCAGCCACACCCTCGGCGACGCGGACGCCCACGTCACCAAGCTGTCGAAGGACCTCGCGTCCTACGACATGCTCAGCGTCGGCTGACGCAGACCAACCCCGCTCCTGCGAAGCGTCTCCTCGCTCAGCGAGGAACTGCCCCTTCGCTTCGCTGCTGAGGAGCTAGGTGCGATAACGACGAGCCACGAAGAGCCGGTGAGTAGTGTCACCGGCCTTCGTGGCTCGCTGCGCTCGCACCTCAGGATCGACACGGGTGGGGCTCACGGGTGTCCCACCGCTGTCGGTCCAGGACGTTGCGTTGCAGCAGCACGAATAAGCCCCCCATCGCCGCGTTGTCCCTGCAAGCCCCGACTCGGCCCATCGAACCGCTGAAGCGCTCTGTTTCCTGGGACCGAGGGAAGGAGTTGTCAGCCCACCTTGCGCTCACAGAGAAGACCGGCGTGCCGGTGTTCTTCGCCGATCCACACAGCCCGTGGCAGCGCGGAACGAACGAGAACACCAATGGGCTGCTGCGGCAGCACTTTCCAAGGAACCGATCTGTCGGGGTGGCCCCGTGCAGACATCCTTAATGGCACACAGATCAAGCTCGCCCTCGCCGGCGCGGTGGTGATGTCGTTCAGCCACAATCGATTCGGCCTGTTGGCGGCGAGTTGCGCTGGACCAGATGATCATGGATCGCGGCCCTGATCGGCGGCTGTTATCCCCCCGCGACCCTTACCGAACACCGACCAGGCGTTGTCCGCCGATAAAGGCCTGAGTGTCAGCTGGCCGGTCGGACGCATCGATCAAGACTCGCCGATTCCCTCGATGCGGTGTCTGTCGATGAGGGCTTTGAGTTCGTGGAACGCGGTCGCGCGCGCTGTCACTACGTCGGCTGCCTCGGACGGGGTTTCCGACGGCGTCTTGTGAGCGCCGTACAGCATTGGGCTGAGGCGGCCGCGCAGTTCTTCGCGCTGCTTCGCCATCTCCACATTCTCCCGGTCCTCACGCAAAGCGCGGTCTATGTCGCTGGCCTCGCGAGCGCACTTGAAGATGAGGGCCACTCGCCGCTTGACCGACTTCTCTAATCGAGCGATCTCGCGCTGCGCGTCTTGCAGCATCCGTTTGTCGGATTCACTGAAGTTCTTGATCGAGGAGGCGTCCGTCGTCGCGCGTCGGATTTCGTGTGCCCGGCATAGGTTGTCTGCGATTGCCTCGAGGTCAGCTTGAAAGTCGAACTCGGCGGGGGCACCTAGCCAGCCGGTGCGAGCGGCCTCGGATTCAGTGATGGCAGACACCGATGCTTCGGCCTCCTCGTAGAGCGCAAACCCTTCCGGGCCGAAGTCCACCATCCGTTGCCTCTTTGCGGCCTGCGTTTCTGCTTCCGCGATCTCACGGCGACGGGCTTCGGCCTTCTCCCTCTCCGAGTCCCACCAGAACCACACCACAACGGACAATAGAACAGTCAGCCAGATACCTTCCAAAACCCAGCCGGTCGCAGTTCGAGCTGGGGATGGGTTGCTTGCTCCCGCAACGCTCACGGCGAGCCATGTCCCGAGGAAGTACGGCCAAGCTATCGCCAGAAACCCGAGCGCGATGATGATGAGGGCCGCCCAGACGGTGCTGTTGTCATCGTTCTTGGACTTGCTTGATCCCATCCGCAGGATCTTACGCACCTGAGGGGAGCCTCAAGAGAATTCTGAGACCGCCTCCGACCAAGGCAGCGATGTTGCCGCCCTGACGTGCCTGTCCCTGTCGCGATGACGAATTGAGCGACAGATTTCGTCTGTTCGGACGACACGATACTGCGGCAGGCAGAGTACGAACTTCGGTGCCGTCAAGCAGGATTCGGTTGAGCGGTCGGTTTGCTACGAGCGGGACTGGCCGAATATCGCGGCAACTCCCAGTCCGATGAGACTGCCGACTATCGCGCCTGCCACCGCGCTCACGACGAACGCGAATGCTGATCCAACTAGGTAGGAGACCGCGCCTACACCCTCGTAGTGGTGCATGCCATCGGCTATTGAGCTGATGGTGTTGATGAGAGGCCAGAGGACACCGAGGAGCGCTCCGATGATGGCGCCAACCATCACTGGGCGGGACTTCCACAACGCGGCACTGTGTTTGGACACGCTACATATCCTCTCGTACGACGGCGCCCGGCCTCGAGACCGGCGTTTGGTCTCGAGGCCGGACCCATAGGTTCCCTACCCAGCCAGTCCTATTCGGCGCTGCCAGAGCAGTTAGCAGAAGCACCGGGGCCCGAGGCGGTGCTCTCAGACAGAACCTTGCCGTCCTGGCGAATGATGCACTTGATCGTTCCGGTGCTGTCGAAGCTGTTGCTTGCGGTCAGCGACACGAGCTTGACGAACCCGGTGATCTCGACTTCCTTCATCCACGGGATGGGGATCTCGTTGTCGGTGGAGGTGTTCATGTCACCGTTGGTGTAGATTGCGGAACCTGTCGGGCCGTCACCGGTGATCTCGTAGGTGACATTAACGACGCGTTCTGATTCATTCTCGATCGACTCGGCCGCACCGCCGATCAGTGCTACGCAACCGCCTACGAACACCAGAAACACCACCACGAGGGCAAGAAGCACCCCAGGGCCACTTCTTGCGCTTCTTCGGCGACTGGGCCGGCGGGTAACCGGGGTACTGGCCCGGATAGGGCTGTCCGGGCTGCCCCTGGAAGGGCTGCTGTCCGTAGTTGGGCTGCTGCCCGTAATTCGGCTGCTGCTCACCCGGATTGTTGGGGTCGGTCACTATTCACTTTCCTTCACTCACACAGGAAGGGGCGTCTCCCGAACCAACTGAGCCGGGCCAACTTTCCCCACAGACACGACGCGTGTCGTCGAAGGATTCATAACAAACTCTCAGGCTAGCGTTACGACCCCTTAAACTTTGTTACCTGTCGGTGACCTACTGGAGCGCGACGAGAGCCGGGCGACCTCCGGATGCGCGAAGGGCGATGGTCGCCGGCATGGACCCCTTGGGCATGTCGAAAACAAGTCGGACAGTGACGGAGTTTCCCGGGTTGATGTCGTTGAACCAGCCTGCGTCTCCATCACTGGCCAGTGAGGTTGCTGAACCGTCGACGCGAAACACGCGGTTGCTGGCGTCACGGACGTGTTGCTCTGAGGCGTTGAAGTCGATCGAGTGATTCGAGGTGTTGGTCACGGTGACCGTGATGATGGTGTAGGCGCCTTGGGCCGTGTCGGTGAAGTAATCGCCGACCGCGGGGATACCTGTCTCCACTGAGGTGACAACGAAACTGCCGGCGGCTCCGTCGGACACGGGCGCGTTCATCCGTCCGACTTCTCTCGTCGTTGATGGCGCCGCGTGCGACGGTGGCGATGGCGATGGATTCGCGCTCGGGTCGGCCGGGCTTGCGCTTGCCGCTGCGCCTCGCGAGGTCGCGGCGGAGTCGCTGTCGGAGGAGGAGGATCCGGAAGCGACCAAAGCGACGCAGCCGCCAAGCACCACCAGACCGATGACGAGCACGGCGAACGCAACCAGGAGCCACACCCACACCGGCGGTTGAGAACGTTGCGGAGGCCGGTGTGGCATGGGCGGCCGCGGCGGGTACGAGGGATAAGCCACGAGGTCACTTTCTCGGTCGAGAGCTGCGCCAGTCTCTTGGGCAGGCGATGCGCCAGAAGGTACCGCACGATGTTGCGAGATCAGAAACAATCCTGGGGCACGGCACCAAACTTCACGCGCACACCGCAGCGATTCGAGCGCCGCCGACGCGCCCACAATGAAACACCTATTCAGGCAACGAAGTTCAACGACGCCTGGGAACCTCACCGACGTCGCCGCCCACGGAGTTAGGAAACCGGCTGGGTGGCCACGCATCGGCCGACTGGCCGATACTCCCCCAAAACGGGGACATGCCGGAAATCCGACTGGTCGCACCCCCGCCTGACGAAACGCCACGATTCTCGGCATCGTCGGCGTCATCGCCGCCATAACCCTGGGATACTTCAACCCGGCGCCTCCAACCCCGCGAGCTCGCCCACCGATAGTGTTCATCTGCGAACGTCGGCGATGGAGAGGGACTCGGATGGACCTGCTGCGTGACAATCTGGCCGCTGGGGCGTCGTTCAGCCTCGTCGGGATCGCCCTGCTGGTCGTCGGGTTCGTGGCGCTCGACGTGGTGACCCCCGGCCGGCTTCGGCAGCTGGTGTGGGTCGACCACAACCGCAACGCCGTCATCCTCGCCACCTCGATGGTCATCGGACTGTCGATCGTGCTGGTCTGCTCGGTCATCGACACCGAACTCCTCGAACTGTGGCGCGCACTGCTCTACACCGTCGCCTACGTGGTCCTGACGATCGCGGTGATGATGTGGTCGTTCGTGCTCATCGACTGGCTGACCCCGGGCAAGCTGGGGACGCTGCTGCTGGAGAACGACGAGCACCCCGCCGGCTGGATCACCGCTGCGGTCTTCGTCGGCATCGGTGCCGTCATCGGCATGACCCTGCTGGTCTGAGCGGTTTCCGAAGCGACCACCAGGCTTATTGACGGTCCGCCAACAACCTATTGACGGTGCGCCAACAAGCCCATACTGTTGGCGACCATGACCGCATCACTCATCGAAGAGTCCATCGACATCGACGCATCTGCCGAGCAGGTGTGGTCGGTGATCTCCGATCTCCAGCGCATGGGCGAGTGGAGCCCGCAGTGCAAGAAGATGATCATCCGCGGCGGCACCGTCGGATTGGGGACCAAGACCATCAACATCAACCGCCGCGGCCCGCTGGTGTGGCCGACCACCTCCAAGGTCGTGCGTTTCACACCCAATCAGGAGATCGCCTTCCGCGTCGCCGAGAACCACACCGTGTGGAGCTACGCCATCACCCCGAACGGTTCGGGCGTGACCGTGACCGAGCGACGCGAGGTGAACGGCTCCACCACCAAGGTGTCGTCGTTGCTCGTCGACAAGCTGTTCGGCGGCGCCGATTCCTTCGAGGCCGAACTCCAGCTGGGCATGGCCGAGACCCTCGGCAAGATCAAGCGCGCCGCGGAGAGTCAGCTCGACCGCGTCTGAAACCCCGTGATGCCCGTCAGGTTCCGCTGATCTTGTCGATCAGTTCGGGGAGGTCGGCCACCGAGTCGATGACGTGGTCCGGGAACGGCCCGAACTCGTCACGCGCGAGCGCATCGAGCGCCTCCTCGCGGAACTTGCCGGTGCGCACCAGCACACCGATCAGCGCCGACGCCTGTGCACCCAGGACGTCGTTGTGCATGTCGTCGCCGACCATCACCACCTGGTTGGGCTCGAGCCCCAACATGTCGGTGGCGGCGCGGAATCCGAGCGGCGAGGGTTTGCCGATCGCCTTGATCTTCTTGCCCGACGCCTTCTCGAGGCCCTCGAGATAGACGCCCGTGTCGATCGACAGCCCGTCGGCCGTCGACCACGTCATCGACCGGTGCATGGCGATCACCGGCACTCCGTCGAGCAGCATCTCGAGGACCTTCGACAGCGCGTCGTGGGTGAACACGGGACCTGCCCCACCCCAGAACCACGACCTCGGCATCCGCCGGGTCGTCGGTCAGTTCGACCCCGGTCATGTCCTCCGCGATCGGGCCCTGGTTGAGAACCCAGACCCGTTTGCCAGGGAAGGTCGACCCCACGTATTCGGCGGTCAGCTTCGCGGCCGTCAGGATCTCGTCGGCATCGACGAAGAAGCCGCAGTCGTTCAACAACTCCGCGATCTCGTTGCGCGAGCGCGAGGTGGTGTTGGTGAGGAACATCCGCGGGATCTTGCGGTCGGCGAGGCGGGAGACGGCCTCCACCGCGCCGGGCAGAGCCTTCCACGAGGTGACCATCACCCCGTCGATGTCGAGAAGCAGACCCAATGCCATGGGCACGAATGTAGTCCGCGGTCCCCGGCGACGCAGTGCAGCCATCCCTCGAACCGGGTACCCCGACGAGACGCGTCCGCTCACCTGGCATCCTGAGGCGCATGCGTACCGTCGCAGAGCATCAGGCCGTCGTCTCCGCATTGTTCGGCCCACCCGTTCCCGTCCGGCTGTCCCTGCCGGACGCGTTGGGCAGGGCCACGTTCGCCGACGTCGACGCGCCGCTCTCGTTGCCCGGCTTCGACAACTCGGCGATGGACGGATTCGCCGTCCTCGCCGACGATCTCGCGGACGCCTCCCCCGACTCCCCCGTCACGCTGCCCGTCGCCGCGGACATCCCGGCGGGACGCACCGACGCTCTCGCACTGACCCCCGGCACCGCGCATCGCATCATGACCGGTGCCCCGCTGCCGGCCGGCGCCGACGCCGTCGTCCCGGTGGAGCTGACCGACGCGGCGGTCGGCCCGGTCGCGGCCGCGGAGACGGTCACGTTCACGGCACCGGTCGAGTCCGGAAAACACATCCGGCGTGCGGGTTCCGACATCGGGCAGGGCGTCCGTGCCCTGCCCGCCGGGACCGTCATCGGGGCGCCGCAGATCGGGCTGCTGGCCGCGCTCGGGATCGCCGAGGTCACCGTCGCCCGGCCGTTGCGCGTCGTGGTCCTGTCCACCGGCTCCGAACTCGTCGAACCCGGAAAACCGTTGCAGCACGGCCAGATCTACGAGTCGAACGGAGCGATGCTCACCGCCGCCGCCATCGAGGCCGGCGCGATCGGCCGGCATGTGCACTTCGTCCCGGACGACACCGGCGACTTCCTCGAACGGCTCGACCAGGTCGCCGGCGAGGCCGATCTGATCATCACGTCCGGGGGTGTCAGCGCGGGCGCCTTCGAGGTCGTGAAGGACGCGCTGTCGGCCACCGGTTCCGTCGAGTTCGTGAAGGTCGCGATGCAACCCGGTATGCCGCAGGGCTGCGGTCACCACACCGCGTCCGACCGGCCCGACGGAACGCCCGGGCCCACCGTGCCGATCATCACACTCCCGGGCAACCCGGTCAGTGCCCTGGTGTCCTTCGAGGTCTTCATCCGGCCGGCACTCCGCGCCGCGATGGGGTTGCCACCGCAACGACGTCGGGTGACCGCCCGGCTCGGCGCCGACCTCCGCTCACCGCAGGGCAAGCGGCAGTTCCTCCGCGGAGTCCTCCGGACCGACGAGGACGGATCGGGCGTCGTCGTCGACCCGATCGGCCCGCCCGGCTCCCATCACCTCCGCTTTCTCGCCGAGGCGGACGCACTGATCGACGTGCCCACCGAGACCGACGGTCTGGCCGTGGGAACTCCGGTCGACGTGCTCGTTCTGCGCTGAGCTCTAAGCTGGACCGAAGTCGTACCCGACCCGTGGTGCGCAAGGTTTTCATCGAGCGGCCCGCATCGGGCACAACAGGAGGTAGATCGTGGCCAGACGTCCGCGTCCGGACGAGGGCAACACCGGCCGTGTCGCCCATTTCCTAGACCTGGCCCGTGAGACCATCCCGCCGATCCATCCGGCCGGTATCCCGTTCGTCGCCGCCCCCGCGGCGGTCGCGCTCCTGGGACGCCGCCACCGCTGGATCGCGCGGCCCGCGGCTCTGACCGCGGGCGCGTGTGCCGCGTTCTTCCGGCACCCGAGTCGTGTCCCGCCGACCGAGCCGGGCGTGGTGGTCGCACCCGCCGACGGCACGATCGCACTCGTCGACGAGGCCGTCCCACCGGCCGAATCCGGTCTGGGCACCGATCCGCTGCCCCGCGTCTCGACCTTCCTGTCGATCTTCGACGTGCACGTACAGCGTGTGCCGATCGCCGGAACGGTCACCGCGGTGACACACACGCCGGGCGCTTTCCTGTCCGCCGACCTGCCCGAGGCCAGCCGTGACAACGAGCGCACCACCATGACCATCCGTACAACGGCGACCGGCGGCGGCGCGGGACCCGACCTCGCGGTCGTGCAGATCGCGGGACTCGTCGCGCGCCGTATCGTCTGCGAGCCGAAGGTCGGTGACGCTCTGCAACTCGGTGACACCTACGGGCTCATCCGCTTCGGTTCCCGGGTCGACGTCTACTTCCCCAAGGACACCACGCCCCGCGTCTCGGTGGGTCAGCGCGCCGTCGGCGGCGAGACCCCCTTCGCCCACCTCGACCTCTGATCCGGCCTGTGAACCCCCAAGCTGCGAACTCATCCGACGGGCCCGCCGGACGCCGGGTGGGCGGGCCCGGAGTCCGCCGGCCGTCCAAGACCCGCGTCCCCACCGCGCGGTCGGCACGACGCCAGGCGCAGGCCCACGGCCCCGCACAAGCGAATCCGCGGGAACCCGAGGGGCGTCGTCTCCGCAAGCAGGCACAGGCCGGGCGCCTCATCATCCCTTCGTCGTTGACGATCCTCGCGATCTGCGCGGGCTTGACCGCGATGCGCTCCGCGACCACCGGCGACATCGACGCCGCCATGGGTCTGCTGGTGGCCGCCGCTTTTCTCGACGGGATCGACGGACGGGTCGCCCGCCTCATGGGGGCGACGAGCCGGATCGGCGCCGAGATCGACTCCCTCGCCGACGCCATCAACTTCGGTGTCGTACCGGCGATGATCGTCTACTTCTTCCTGCTCGACGGCCAGGACCTCGGCTGGGCACTCGCACTCATCTATTGCTGTGCGATCGTGCTGCGCCTGGCGAGGTTCAACACCCTGCTCGACGACGACGAAGCGCCCGCGTACACGCGGGACTTCTTCGTGGGGATACCCGCGCCCGCGGCCGCGATCTGTGCACTGCTGCCGATCGGCCTGGCCCAGCAGTTCGGTGACGGCTGGTGGACCTCGTTGCCGGCCGTCGGCGGCTGGCTCGTCCTGGTGGCCTTCCTCGCGGTCAGCCGCGTCCCGACCGCGTCCTTCAAGACCGCGTCGATCCCGTCCCGCGCGATCGCCGGGCTCCTGGTCCTCGTCGCGGTCTGCGCCGCTCTCCTGCTGACCTACCCGTACGTGCTGATGATGATCGGCATCCTCGCCTACGCGATCCACATCCCGTTCGCCTGGAGATCGCGGCGCTGGGTCGCCTCCCGACCCGAGTACTGGAACGAAAAACCCTCCGAACGACGTGCGCAGCGCAAGGCGTCGAAGGCCGCGCCTGGCGGCCGTCGACGTCGCCCGGTGCTGAAGTCGCAACGCAGGTTGGGCCTCAACCGGCCCACCGGCGCTCCGGTCGCCGCGCAGACCTCCGAGCCGGTTGCCGATCCGACCGAAAGCGAGACCGAATGAGCTCACCGGTGTCCCTGACGCTGACCGCGCGGCTCAACACCTCCGCGGCCGAGGCACGCCGCGGCATCATCCGGGTCCACCCCGAGGTGCTGACGGCGTTGTCGCTGCGGGAGTGGGATGCCGTGTCGATCACCGGCGCCCGCGTGACCGCCGCGGTGGTCGCGGCGACCGATTCGTCGGCGCCGACCGGGGTCGCCCTGCTCGACGAGATCCTCTTCTCCAATGCCGGGGTCAAGGAGAACGCCTCGGTCGTCCTGGCACCGGTCGTCGTGCACGGCGCGAGCCGGGTCGTCGTGCACGGTTCGGTGCTGGCCACGCAGTCGATCACCGAGTCCACGCTCCGACGCGCGTTGCTCGGAAAGGTGCTCTCGGTCGGCGACGCGGTGTCGCTGCTGCCCCGCGACCTCGGACCCGAACTGGCCGCCACCGAGGCGACTCGCGCCCTCGCCCGCTCGGTCGGTATCACCTGGACCACCGAACTGCTCACGGTCACCGGCACCGATCCGGGCTCGCCCGTCAGCGTCCAGACCAACACCGCCGTGTTGTGGTCGACGACCGCCGGCGAGGTGCCTCCGCTCGGTGACCGCGCCGGCTCCCCGCGAATCCCGGGCGCCCTCGGCATCGTGCCGGATGCGCCGGTCAGCGCACCGTCGCCGACGACGAGCGCCGCGCCCGTCGGTGTGGTCCCGGTCGAGGAACCCGACGTCCCGGTGCGGCCGGTGTCGGAGCTGGTCGGCGTCGACTCGCAGATCACCAAGCTCACCGAATGGCTGGCGATCACGCTCGACGAGCCCGATGTCCTGCGCACCCTGGGCGCCGCACCGCGCCTCGGCGTCCTGGTGACCGGGCCCGCCGGTGGCGGCAAGGCGACGCTGGTCCGATCGGTCTGCGCGAAGCGCACCCTCGTCGCCGTCGACGGCCCGACGACCGGCGCCACCGAACCGAACACCCGCCTGCGCACGGTCGCGGACGCGGTGGCCCGCGCCCGGGCGACCGGTGGGGTCCTGCTCATCACCGACATCGACGCCCTGCTGCCGTCCGAACCGGAGCCGGTCGCCACCCTCATCCTCGACGAGCTGCGCTCCGGCATATCCGACGGCCGCATCGCGCTGGTCGCGACCACCGCCGAACCCGTCCGCCTCGACTCACGCCTGCGTGACCCGTCGCTGTGCGACCGCGAACTGATCATCGGACTGCCCGACGCCGCGACCCGCGCACGGCTGCTGTCGGCGATCCTGTCGACCGTGCCCACCGAGGGCGAGCTCGACCTCGACTCGGTTGCCGCCCGCACCCCCGGTTTCGTCGCCGGCGACCTCGCCGCGCTCACCCGCGAGGCCGCGCTGCGCGCCGCGACCCGCGCCAGCGCCGGAAAGTCCGAACCCGCTCTCCGCACCGAGGATCTCGTCGGCGCGCTCGACGTGATCCGGCCGGTGTCCCGGTCGGATTCGCCCGAGGTGGTACTCGGTTCGATCACTCTGGCCGACGTCGGCGACATGATCGAGACCAAGCAGGCCCTGACCGAGGCCGTGCTGTGGCCGCTGCAGCATCCCGACACCTTCGCCCGGCTCGGCGTCGACCCGCCCCGCGGTGTGCTGCTCTTCGGTCCTCCCGGATGTGGCAAGACCTTTGTCGTCCGTGCGCTCGCCGCGTCCGGACAGCTGTCGGTCCACACCGTCAAAGGTGCCGAGCTGATGGACAAGTGGGTCGGCTCGTCGGAGAAGGCGGTCCGCGATCTGTTCGCCCGCGCCCGCGAGTCAGCACCGTCGCTGATCTTCCTCGACGAGGTCGACGCCCTGGCACCGCGTCGCGGACAGTCCACCGACTCCGGCGTCGCCGACCGCGTGGTCGCCTCCCTGCTCACCGAACTCGACGGCGTCGAACCATTGCAGGACGTGGTGGTGCTCGGCGCCACCAACCGGCCCGACCTCATCGATCCGGCGCTCCTGCGACCCGGACGCCTCGAACGACTCGTCTTCGTGCCGCCACCGGATGCCGCCGCCCGCGGGGACATCCTGCGCACCAGCGGTCGCGACGTCCCGCTCGACGACATCGACCTCGACGAGCTCGCCGCCGACCTGGAGGGCTACTCCGCCGCCGACTGCTCGGCGCTGCTCCGCGAGGCCGCGCTCTCGGCGATGCGCCGCGACATCAACGCGGCCGTGGTGACCGCCGACGACGTCGCCGAGGCGAGGAACCGGATCCGCGCGTCGCTCGATCCCGCTCAGGTGGAGAACCTCCGGGCCTATGCCGAGCGCCGGCTGGAGTGAGACGGCGGACCGTCTTCAGGCTCCGGTCGCGGGGCGAGAAACCAAGAGGTGACGAATGGCACGGCCGTCCAAACCGTTGATCAACCGTGAAGCCGCGGTGCAGGCGTCGCTCGAGATCATCGACGCTGAGGGCCTCGATGCGTTCAGTCTTCCGCGGCTGGCAACACACCTGGGAGTCCGGGCGCCGTCGCTGTATCACCACTTCCGGGACAAGAACGAACTACTCGCCGAAGTCGCGGTCCGGGTCGCCGGTCCGACTCGGCGCCCCCGCGTGAAGCCGGGACCGGACTGGCCCGAATACTTCATCAGGCTTGCCGTCAACTTCCGACAGTCTGTGCTCCGTCATCGGAATGCGGCACCGATCCTCCTGACGCATCTGCCGCGAGCGCACCTGCTCGCCGTTCAGGAGGACTGTGCATCGTTTCTCTCCGCGTCGGGCGTGCCCACGGAGCTGCACGTCCGAATCCTGGAGGGTGTACAGAGTCTCGTCATCGGCGGAGTGTTGATGGAGGCCTTGCACCCACCGCGCAGCCGGTCGTCGGTCGTGGGAGAAGTCTCGCCCGACACAGCGCCGCACCTGGCCCGAGCACTGGTGGACAACCACCTCACCCCGCGCCGGCTCTTCGAGTCGCGGGTGAGTGACCTCCTATACGGCACTATCCGGGAACACAGGTCCGGAGCCCGGGATCATTCGGCGTTGACCAGATAGAACACGGACGCGCCGCCACCTGCGGCCTGTGGCGATGCACCGACCTGGACCCAGTAGGTCGACCCGCCCTTGGCCGCGGACAGCACGGCGACGGACTGACCACCTTCGGTGGAGCGATGTGATTCGACGTAGCCGGCGTCGGTGAGCTTCTTCGTCGCCGCCTCCAGCTGGTTGCCGGCGTTCGCCGGCCCCTGGACGGTGACCTCCCAGCCGTCGGCCCGGGTGCCACTCGCAGAGAGGACGTGACCGTCGATCAGCGGCACCTGTGTGACCGGGAAGTCAGAGGGCAGCGGGACACCGTCCGGGCCTGCCTGTTCCTCGTCGCCGCACCCCACCAGGACGCCTCCGACCACGACAATCGATGCGAGTACCACAAGCAGGCGCCAGAGCCAGTCGAACCGGAACATACGGGCAACGGTAAAGTAGTCCCCGCGGGTGATCGCCCGTGACACCCCGCCGGGAGAAAGACGGAGTGCCCTTTTGATTTCTGTGTTGGCTGCGTTGGCAGTGTGCGCGCTGATCGCGCCCGCAGTCATCCACTGGATCGGCACCCGGGGTTTCTACATCCTCGCGCTCGCGCCGCTCGGCACCCTGATCTGGGGTGATCTCCCACTGGCCCGCCCCCGAGGCCGACCGCGCCGTCGTCGAGACGGTGAGCTGGGTTCCGTCGCTGCAGATGGACATCGCCACCCGGTTCGACACCCTCACGGCGATCCTGTCGGTCCTGATCCTTGGCGTAGGCGCCCTCGTCCTCTGCTACTGCGCCCACTACTTCGACGACGCCCGCCCGCGCGTCGCACTGTTCGGCGGCGAGATGGTCGCCTTCGCGGCGGCCATGTTCGGTCTGGTCATCTCCGACAACATGCTCGTGCTCTACGTGTTCTGGGAGCTCACGACCGTCCTGTCGTTCATGCTCGTCGGCTTCTACAACGTCCGCGCGACGGCCCGACGCTCGGCCACCCAGGCACTGCTGGTCACCACGTTCGGTGGTCTGGCCATGCTCGTCGGCATCATCATGCTGGGCGAACGGTCCGGGACCTATCTGCTCTCGGAGATCGTCTCGGCACCGCCGACCGGCGTGTACGTCGACATCGCGATCGTCCTGCTGCTCATCGGCGCACTCAGCAAGTCGGCCATCGTCCCGTTCCACTTCTGGCTCCCGGGCGCCATGGCCGCCCCCACCCCGGTCAGCGCCTACCTGCATGCCGCGGCGATGGTGAAGGCCGGCATCTACCTGATAGCGCGTCTTGCCCCGGGCTTCTCGGCCACCGCCAGCTGGCAGATCGCGGTCGTCGGCCTAGGTGCGCTGACAATGGTCCTCGGCGGTTGGCGTTCGCTCCGTGAACTCGACCTCAAGCTCATCCTCGCCTTCGGCACCGTCTCCCAGCTGGGGTTCATGGCCGTGCTCGTCGGCATCGGCGATGCGAACGTGGCCATGGCCGGTCTCGCCATGCTCGTCGCGCATGCCATGTTCAAGGCGTCGCTGTTCATGGTCGTCGGCATCATCGACCACGCGACCGGTACCCGCGACATCCGCAAGCTCGCACGTCTCGGGCATCGCCTCCCGGTGCTCGCGGTGACCGCTGCGCTCGCCGGCGCGAGCATGGCCGGCATCCCGTTCACCTTCGGGTTCATCGGAAAAGAGACCGCCTTCGCGTCGGTCTGGGACACCGGGGCCCTCAGCCCCTGGCAGGCCCACACCGTCGACATCGTCCTGCTGGTCGGATCGATCATCACCTGTGCGTATACGCTCCGCTTCCTCTGGGGCGCGTTCGGCCGCAAGGTCCGCAACACCCCCAGCCCGGCCGTGGCGAAAATGCACGCTCCCGCCTGGGCCTTCTACATCTCCCCGGTCGTCCTCGCGGTCGCCGGTGTGATCGCGGGCTTCGTCAGCGGACCGATCGGCGCCCTGTTCGAGCCCTACGCCGAGACCCTGAACAGCTACGGGCACGAGCTCGAACACCTCGCCCTCTGGCACGGGTTCGGTCTCCCGGTGATCTTCTCGATCATCGTCATCGTCGGCGGCGTGATCGCCTTCCTCGGCATCCGCCGCATCCGCGACCGCGTCTTCGGCTTCCGACCTCTGCTGAACGCCGACCGCATCTACGACGCCGCGCTGCGCTCGGCCGACACCATCTCGCTGTTGCTCACGCGCAACACCCAGCGCGGTTCGCTGCCCGTCACGCAGGGTGTCATCCTGTGCACCGCAATCCTCTTGCCCACGATCGTCCTGTTCCTGGGGTGCCCGGGACCAGTTGCAGATCGACTACGACGCCACCGCTGCCCAGTACGTCGTCGGCGGCATCATGATCGCCGCGGCGATCGCGGCGGTCGTCCTGCGAAACCGTCTCGCCGCGACACTCGTCGTCGGCATCACCGGCTACGGCTGCGGCATGCTGTTCGCCCTCTACGGCGCTCCCGACCTCGCGCTCACCCAGTTCCTGGTGGAGACGCTGACGCTGGTCATCTTCGTGCTGGTGCTGCGCAAGCTGCCGGCCGAGCCGGAGAAGCGGCACGCCACCGGCTTCAAGCCCCTGCGCGCGCTGATCGGCCTCGCCTTCGGCGCCATGCTCGTGGTGATCGGCCTGTACGCGGCGTCCGCACGCTCGACCGAACCACTGCACGTCGATCTCCCCGAGGCCGCCTACAAGTACGGCCACGGCGCGAACGCGGTGAACGTCCTGCTGGTCGACATCCGTGCCTGGGACACGCTCGGCGAGGTGTCGGTGCTGATCGCCGCCGCGACCGGCGTCGCCTCGATGGTGTTCCGCAACCGGCGCTTCGGCGCGGTACCACGCGTCGCCGACGCCGCTCGCCTGCAGGCCGGGATCAGCGACAACGACACCGATGACGACGACGATCCGATCCCACCGGACCGCACGACCTGGCTGCTCGGTTCGGGTCTGCGCGATCCGCGGCACCGGTCGATGGTCCTCGAGGCCACCACCCGACTGCTGTTCCCGACGATGGTGATCCTGTCGGTCTACTTCTTCTATGCCGGCCACAACTCGCCGGGCGGCGGCTTCGCGGGCGGTCTGACCATGGGTCTCGCGCTGGTCCTGCGCTACCTGGCGGGCGGCCGCTACGAACTGGGCGAAGCGCTGCCCATCGAACCGGGCCGCATCCTCGGTGCGGGCCTGGCGATCTCCGCGACGACCGCCGTCACCTCGATGTTCCTCGGGGCTCCCGCGCTCTCGTCGGCGGTTTTCGAGATCACCGTCCCGGTCCTCGGCGAGATCAAGCTGGTCACCGCCCTGTTCTTCGACCTCGGCATCTACCTCATCGTGATCGGCCTGGTGCTCGACGTGCTGCGCAGCCTCGGAGCCCGCCTCGACGTCGAGACGACGATGGCGCGCACCGCTGTCCGCACGCGAAACGATTCGGCCGCGATCCCGGCCGAGTCCGACGAGCCGACGGCCGAGAACGTTCCGACGGGAGAGGAGCGGGTGGCCCGATGAGCACCAACCTCCCGCTCCTCCTCGTCGTCGGGGCCATGGCCGCCTGCGGTGTGTACCTGCTCATGGAACGCAGCCTGGTCCGGATGCTGTTCGGCCTGCTCCTGGCCGGCAACGCGCTCAACCTGTTGATCATCGTGGTGTCCGGCGGCATGGGTAATCCGCCGATCCTCGGCCGGTCGTCGGAGAACCGTGCCGCCGACGCCGACCCGCTCGCCCAGGGAATGGTCCTGACCGCGATCGTCATCACCATGGGCGTCGCGGCCTTCGTCCTCGCGCTCGTCTACCGCCTGTTCGTGATCAACCGTGACGACGACGACCTCGAGGACGACGTCGAGGACGTCAAGATCAAGACCGGCACCCTCGACACGGCCCCCGACCGCGACCGCAGCGACGACCCGGTCACCCTGTCCGACACCGCGAGCGGCGACTACTTCGACGACTCGGGCAACCCGCTCTCCCCCGAGGAGGTCGCCGAACGGCACGCGGCGCTGCACGAGACCGACATCATGCCGACCGACTCCGACGTCATCGACGAGATCGGGTCCGACGACACCGACGACGACCCCGACCTCGTGGGCGACAAGATCCCCGAGGACGACTCCGACGACCCGAAGGTCATCGGGAGCTCCGGGGAGAAGGTCGACACCGACGACGCCGAACACGATCCCGAAGGGGGTGACCGATGATTCCGCAGCCGTCCTGGATTCCCGTCCTGATCACGCTGCCGACGCTGGTTCCCCTCGGGGCCGCCGCACTCTCGCTGCTCCTCGGCCGCAGCCCGCGGTTCCAGCGCGTGGTCGCCATCGCCGCGATCTCCGTCGCGTTCATCGCGTCGTGTCTGCTGCTCTTCCTGACCGACCGGCACGGCACCTTCGCGGTCGCCATCGGCGGTTGGGGCGACAAGGGGTTCCCCAACGGTCCGCTCGGCATCACGCTGGTCGTCGACCAGCTCGCCGCCCTGATGCTGGTCGTCTCGACGATCGTGCTGCTCTGCGTCATCGTGTACGCGATCGGCCAGGGTATCCGCGACGGCACCGCCCAGCAGCCGACGTCGATCTTCCTGCCGACCTACCTCATCCTGACCGCGGGTGTCTGCAACGCCTTCCTGGCCGGCGACCTGTTCAACCTGTACGTCTCCTTCGAGGTGCTGCTCACCGCGAGCTTCGTGCTGCTCACGCTCGGCGCCAGCGAGGAACGCGTCCGCGCCGGCGCGTCGTACGTGATGGTGTCGATGGTGTCGTCGCTGATCTTCCTGGCCGGCATCGCCTTCGCCTATGCCACCACCGGCACGCTGAACCTCGCCGAGATGTCGGTCCGCCTCGACGACGTCTCCGACGGCACCCGCAACGCGCTCTACGCCGTCCTGCTCGTGGCGTTCGGCATCAAGGCCGCCGTCTTCCCGCTGTCGACGTGGCTACCCGACTCCTATCCGACCGCACCCGCGCCGGTCACCGCGGTGTTCGCGGGCCTGCTCACCAAGGTCGGTGTGTACGCGATCGTCCGCGCCCACACCCTGCTGTTTCCCGGCGGGTCCATGGACACGGTTCTGATGGTGGCGGGTCTGCTGACGATGATCGTGGGTATCTTCGGTGCGATCGCCCAGTCCGACATCAAACGTCTGCTGTCGTTCACCCTTGTCAGCCACATCGGCTACATGGTCTTCGGCATCGCCTTGTCGTCGGAACTGGGGATGTCGGCGGCGATCTACTACGTCGCCCACCACATCCTCGTCCAGACCACGTTGTTCCTGGTGGTGGGACTCATCGAACGTCAGGCGGGATCGGCGTCGCTGCGCCGCCTGGGCGGCCTGATCGCCAGCCCCGTTCTCGCCATACTGTTCCTTGTCCCGGCGCTCAACCTGGGCGGGATCCCGCCGTTCTCCGGGTTCATCGGCAAGGTCGCACTCCTCGAGGCCGGCGCCCAGAACGGATCGGTGCTGGCCTGGATTCTGGTGGCCGGCTCGGTCGTCACCAGCCTCCTCACGCTGTACGTGGTGGCCCGCATCTGGACCAAGGGCTTCTGGCGGCCGCGGGCCGACGCCCCCGAGGGCGAACTCGCCGACCAGGGACCGTCCGCACTCATCGACGAACGCGATGACGGCGCCTTCTCCGAACGAGAGGACGTCGGCCGCATGCCGGCGATGATGGTTCTCCCCACGTTCGCGATGGTCGTCGCCGGTCTGGTGCTCACCGTGTGGGCCGGCCCGATCTTCGACTTCACCGACAGTGCCGCGACCGATGTCGTCCACCGCGGCGTGTACGTCGAGGCCGTATTGGGCGGAGGTGAAACACGATGACTTCCGGAGAACAACCCACCGGGAAGCACGATCAGAGTGCCCGGACCTCGGCACCCAGACGACGCGCGCCGGTGGTGTCCACCAAGGGACCCGTGCTGTCGCTGGTGATCAACACCTGGCGGGTGTCCCTGCTGTTCATCTTCTGGTACTTCGTCAGTGCACTGGTGTGGCTGCGCAACCACACGCGCCTGCCCAAGTGGCTCGGCAGCGACAGCCGTGAGGTCGGTGTCCGGTTGTGGACCATCGCCTGGCTGACCTTCGTCTGGGGTGTTGTTGTGGGGCACCGTCTCCTGGGCCAACGTCATCGGCGGTGTGGTCCTCGCGGTAGCGGTGCTCACCGTGCTACCACTGCCGCGTGTCCCCGTCGAGGGTCGAATCCACCCGCTGTCGGTGGCCCAGCTCGTCGTCCGGCTCGTCGTCGACTTCTTCATGTCGAGTCTGCAGATCGGTTGGATGGCCATCCGCCCCGGCCGGCCGCCGCTCGGCGCCGTCGTGCGCGTCCGGGTCGCGATCAAGTCCGACATGGTCCTCACCCTGGCCGTCGACTACCTGAACCTCGTGCCCGGCACGATGGTGCTCGAGATCGACCACCGCCGTCGCATGCTGTACGTCCACGTCTTCGACGTCCGGTCGGAGAAGAAGGTGCGCGCGTTCTACGACCAGGTCGCCTACGTCGAGCGCATGTTCATCAAAGCCTTCGAGCGGGACAGCGAATGGCATCCCAGCCCGTACCACGGCATCGACGAGGACTTCCATCACGTGCGGCCCATCCAACCGGTCGCCGGTGCGCAGTCGGCGGACAACCCGACCGCGGCGCCGGAGACCTCCCGCTCGGATCGAGGTGAGTCATGAGCGTCGTGTGGACGATCGCGGCGACGATGCTTCTCGTCTCCGCGATCCTGACGATGATCGCCATCCTGCGCGGACCGTCGACGCTGGACCGTCTGGTCTCGCTCGACGTCCTCATCGCGCTGTGCATGTGCGGTCTCGGCGTGTGGGCGGCCTACAGCCTCGATTCGACGGTCGTGCCGGCCATCGTCGCGCTGTCACTGCTGAGCTTCGTGGGATCGGTGGCGATCGCCCGATTCCGAGTCCGGGATGACCAGACATGATCGTGGATATCGTCAGTGGGACGCTGATCCTCACCGGCTGCCTCATGGCCGTGACCGCCGCCATCGGCCTGGTGCGGTTCCCGGACACGTTGAGCCGCATGCACGCCGCCACCAAGCCGCAGACCTTCGGCCTGCTGCTGATCCTGCTCGGCGCGGTGGTCCGCCTCGGCGACAACGTCGACAGCGGGATGCTCATCCTCGCCGGGCTCTTCGCACTGATCACCGCACCGGTGGTCGCACACCGGATCGGCCGCCTCGCCTACCAGGAGCAGCGCGCCCGCGACGGCCTCATGGAGGAGCGGGACATGGAGTCACCCGACCGGGACTGACGCTCCCTGAGCGGAGGGGCGTATCGAAGGGTCAGTCCAGCTCGGCCACAACCGATGCGACGACATCGCGCATCGAGTGGGTGTCGCGGTACACGGCGCGTTGCCGCTGATAGCTGGCGCCCTGCGTGATGATGCGCTCCACGCCGGCGAGTTCGTCGACGCAGCCGAGGTCGCGTGCGATCGGCTGGAGGCGTTCGAGCAGCCGGTGCAGATCGTCGGTGACGAGTTCCTCCCGGCACTGCCCGTCGAGGATGACTATGGCGTCGAGGCCGTATCGCGCTGCGCGCCACTTGTTCTCCTGGACCAGCCAAGGTGCCATCGTCGGCAGGGTCTCCCCCGCCGAGAACCGGCGGTCGAGGTCGACGACGAGACAGTGGATCAGTGCGACGATCGCGGAGAGCTCGTCGAGGTTGGTCATGCCGTCGCAGACGCGGACCTCGATGGT
The DNA here is from genome assembly GCF_038024875.1 of Gordonia rubripertincta. Lineage (NCBI taxonomy): Bacteria > Bacillati > Actinomycetota > Actinomycetes > Mycobacteriales > Gordoniaceae > Gordonia > Gordonia rubripertincta. Next base: position 1,893,189 of record NZ_CP136136.1, on the reverse strand, counting down.
GCCGAGATGCGGCGACGGGCGGATGTCCCAGCGGATCTCGTTGAGGTGGTCGATGATGCCGGTCGTCTTCTGGTCGGCGACAAAGGCCTCGAACTGGTCCCACGTCTCGAACTGGAACGGCAGTCCCGCGGTGGGGAGCTGCTGGAACATCATCGCGCGGTTGCTGGCGTAGCCGGTGTCCTGACCGGCCCACATCGGCGACGACGAAGACAGCGCCAGCAGGTGCGGGTAGTAGTTGAGCAGGGAGTCGAGGATCGGGAGCACCTTGTCGCGGTGGCTGATCCCGACATGGACGTGGACGCCCCAGATGAGCATCTGCCGACCCCACCACTGGGTGCGTTCGATGAGCTCGGCGTAACGGTGACCTTCGGTCAGCAACTGCGTCGAGTACTCGGCGAAGGGATGCGTGCCGGCGCCGTAGAGGTCGACGCCGAGTTCCTCGGTGAGCACGCGGACCACCCCGAGCGTGTCGGTGAGGTCCGCGATCGCCTCACCAGTGGTCCGGCAGATGCCGGTCACCAGTTCGACGGTGTTGCGGAGCAACTCCTTGTGGATCTTTCCCAGGCGTTCGGGGTGATGCTCCTCGACCGATGCGAAGAGCGCTGCCGCCGAGTTCGACAGATCGCCGGTGACCTTGTCGGTCAGCGCGAATTCCCACTCGACCCCGAGCGTCGGGGTCGGCGATCCGTCGAACTCGATCGGAGACATGGACGGCCGCGTTCCCTGAGGGATCGCGGGTCCTAGCTCTTCTCTTCGATGACGCCGCAGGCGATGCGGGAGCCGGCGTCACCGGTCTTCAGCGTGTCTTCCTTCGGTCCGCCCGGGTACTTGTCGGCCGGGATGTTGCCGAAGTTGTCGGGCTTCTCGTGGATCATGATGGCCTTGCCGAAGATCTGCTCCAGCTTCACCGCGTCGGTGGTGGTGACGGTACGGCCCGTGTGGTCTTCGAGGATGTTGATCGAGACCAGGTCACCGCTCGCGGGGTGGCTGGTCTTGCCGTCGACCTGCAGGTGCCCGCCCGCCGAGGTGAAGGCCTGTGCCCCACCGGAACCGGCGTCGCAGGTGCCGTTCTCGTGGATGTGCATGCCGTGGAAGCCGGCGGGGAGGTCACCGTCGGTGACACGCACGCTGACCGTGACCGGGCCGTCGCCCTGGGACTCGGCCGAGAAGGTGGCCTCGCCGACGACCTTGCCGGAGGTGTCCTTGATCTCGGCGGTCGCGACCTGACCGCTGGGCTCGCCGTCGACGTTGTCCGCGGCGCCCGGGGGCAGCGGCTTGTCGGAGACCACCGGCGGCGTCGTGCCGGGGACATCCGTGGGGTTCTGGTCGGGGCTGCAACCGGCCAGGGCCAGCCCGATCAGGCCCGCGGAAGCCAGCGCGGCGAGCGCGCGCGACGCGGTGATGTTCGAACGTCCGGACATGTCACTCCTTGATCACTGTCACCGGGGCTGCGCCCGGTTCGGGGCGGTTCACTGGGCGTCGGCCCAACGGTGCGCGACGACTACACCGCGCGCGGTTGAAGTTGTGCGATTGCTCTGACGATAGTCCGGCCGCCTGCGTCACGATCCACTGACCGCGTTCACCACGATCACCGGGACACCGCCCTTGCATCGGGTGAACGAACTGGGGCGTTCCTCGACGGAGACCGTGCCGCCCAGAGTCTCCGCGAGTTCTTCGGCCTGGGCCTTGTCGGAGTCCGAGTCGTAGAAGATCGTGTTCTCACTGAAGCCGCCGGCGGTGTAGTTGCCGGGCTGGGCCATCGTGTAGCCCTTCTCCTTCAGCAGGTCACTCACATCCGAGGCGAGTCCGGACACCTGGCCGGCGTTGATCACGCACACCCGCTTCGTCGTCGTCACGGCGGAGGTCGACGAGGTGGTGGAGGCGGGAGTCGGGGTGGCGGTCGCGGTGGTCTCGGTGGCCTGGGGTTCGCTTCCCGACGTCGCCGCGGAATGCCAGCCGAGCCCGATGAAGACGACGGCCACTGCGAAGAGCATCATCGCCCCCGCGCGCAGCGGCAGGCGATTGGGCTCACGGTCTGCATTCATCACCGACGACCTTAACGCACCTCGGGTGGCTGACCGGGGTCAGCGTCTCAGGTGATCTCGAAGCCGAGACGGCGCGCGGCGCGGGCCTTCTGGCGCGACGCACGGAGACGGCGGAGTCGCTTGACGAGCATGGGATCCGCCGCCAGCGCCTCCGGACGGTCGACCAGCGCGTTGAGCACCTGGTAGTACCGGGTCGCCGACAGACCGAACAGTTCCTTGATGGCTTCTTCCTTGGCACCGGCGTACTTCCACCACTGCCGCTCGAAGGCCAGGATGTCGTGTTCCCTGCGCGTCAAGCCGTCTGCGCCGACCTCATGCGGGTCGAGCTGGGCTCCGTTGTCGGGGGTGGGTTGATCGCCGTCGTTCTGGCTACGCGCGGTTGCGCCGTCCATCTCACTCCCTCACCGATAAAACCTGATGACACTCGCACCGCCGCTGATGTGCCGGACCTATAGACCGAATCCGAATCGGCCAACCGGGCCACGACGTCAAATCACAACGGTGTGGTTCGGAGACAATCTAACCACGGTCACGCCGTCTGATCGTGCTGTGACTCGCCACGACGCACGGGCATCCGCGCCCCGTCGAACGACGCCGTACCCGGCGTCGTTCCGGCGCCCTGAGCAGCGATAGGGTGATCGACATGTCGATTCTCCCGATCTGCATCGTGGGCGAGCCGGTGCTGCACCAGCCCACCTCCCCGGTCCCGCTCGACGCGGACGGCCGTCCGTCGCCGGAGGTCATCACACTCCTCGACGACATGTTCGACACCATGGACGCCGCCCACGGCGTCGGACTGGCCGCCAACCAGGTCGGGGTCGGGTCCCGCATGTTCGTCTACGACTGCCCCGACGGCGACCGCATGGCGACCCGCCGCCGCGGCGAGGTGATCAACCCGGTCCTCGAGACCTCCGAGATCCCCGAGACCATGCCCGACCCCGACGACAACGACGAGGGTTGCCTGTCGGTGCCGGGTGAGCAGTTCCCCACCGGCCGCGCCGACTGGGCGCGCGTCACCGGCGTGGACCGCACCGGCGCCGAGGTCGTCATCGAGGGCAACGGCTTCTTCGCCCGGATGCTGCAGCACGAGGTCGGTCACCTCGACGGTTTCCTCTACGTCGACGTGCTCGTCGGCCGTAATGCGCGTGCCGCGAAGAAGGCCATCAAGCGCAACAAGTGGGGAGTCCCGGGACTGACCTGGCTGCCGGGCGCCGTCGCCGACCCCTTCGGGCACGACGACGATGACGACGAAGACTGACCGCCACTGAACGGGCCACACCGGACGACAGTGTCCCAACTGCACACCACGAATTCGGGCGCCGTGATCGGCGACCGCGTCGTGGTGCGCTATCTGCTCGGTGAGGCGACGCCCGCCGACTGGCGCGGCAATCCCGATGCGGCGCAATCGGATGTCACCGGCGTCCTGCTCGACGACACCGATCCGCTCCGCCTCGAACGCGACGGTGAGGTGGTGTCGATCCCGGCCGCCGCCATCACCTCGGTGAAGCTGCTCTCGGCGAGACCAGTGCGTAACAAGGAGATCCGCGCACTGGAAAGCGTCGCCGCCCGATCGTGGCCGGGCGTGGAGACCGCGTGGATCGCCGGGTGGTTCGTGCGCGCCGGACACGGGTTCAGCCGCCGTGCGAATTCCGCCATCCCGTTGGACATGTCAGCCCACCCGGATGCGACGACGCTCGCCCGGATCACGCAGTGGTACGCCGAACGAGACCTTCCGCCCCTCCTCGCGCTCCCCGAGCGTCTGCTGAAGGCCGCCACCGTCGGAGGCACCGAGGACCTCGAGGTGCAGATGCTCACCTCCGCCGTGGCGCCGTTGAAGGAACGGCTGGCCGGGGCCCGTTCCGACGCGGTCCGTCTCGCCAATCGGCCGGACACCGACTGGCTGGCCGCCTACACCGGGCACCGCGCCGGCGACGACACCGGCTCCGTGCGGCAGGTGGTGACCGCCGGTGACGGGCCGCCGGTCTTCGCCGCGATCCGCGCCGCCGAGTCGTCGGCGGCCGTCGCGATCGGTCGCGGCGTGGTCACCGAATCCCCCGACGGCCGACGATGGCTGGGATTGTCGGCGCTGTGGACCGAGCCGGAGCGACGCCGGACGGGGTTGTCCTCACAGATCCTCGCGGAGCTGGTTGCGTGGGGGGCCGAGCACGGCGCCGATCACGCCTATCTGCAGGTCGAGACGACCAACCGTCTCGCCGGAGCCTGGTACCGCCGGCTCGGCTTCGGCCTGCACCACAGCTACCGCTACGTCATGCTCGACACTCCCGCGCCCGGAGACCACTGATGCCCAGCCGTTCACGCTCGACGCCGACCGTCGCCCGACGCCGTCGGCAGGCCGCGATCACCACCGCCGCTCTCGTCGTCATCGCGCTGGTGTTCTCGATCACCTGGTTCATCAACGGCGGCAGCGACTCCGGGACCGACGAGCCTGTCTCCACAGGTTCGGTCTCGTCGAAGAGTTCGACGGTCCGAACCTCGGCCGCCGAGACCACGGCGAAGACGCCGACGCCCGCTGCGGTACCTGCGCACGTCACGCGCACGCTCGCCCTCATCGACGCCGGTGAGTGGCCGGAGGCGGCCCGCGCACCGGGGACCAAGGGCGGAATCACCTTCCGTAACAACGAGCGTCGTCTGCCGGTCACGGACGTCGACGGCCGCCGGGTCGCCTACCGGGAATGGGACGTCAACTCCAAGGAGCCCGGTCGCGGCCGGGACGCCGAGCGGATCGTCACCGGCAGCGACGGAACCGCCTGGTACACAGCCGATCACTACCGGTCGTTCATCCTGATTCGAGGACCGTCATGACCCTCAGCGAGTTCCTGTCCGGCGCAGGCCAGGGCGGCCCCGCCGTCGCCGTCACCACCGCGCCGAGACTTCCCGATCTCGGGCCCGACACCCGCATGCGCACGGTCAGCGGCACCACCGCGACCACTCTCGGCGGCCTCTACACCTCGTTTGCCCGCGTCTGGGATTTCCCGGACCACTTCGGGCGCAACAAGGACGCCTTCGACGACTGCATGCGAGACCTCGCCACCCCCGGCGACGAGGGAGGCGTCCCGCCTGTGATCGTCGTCCACATCAGCCACGCGCATCGGTTGCTGAATTCCGACGACACGGGCTTCACGTGGTTCGCGCAGTCCGTCGAGTTCTACCGCGACGAGTACCGGGGAGAGGGACGCACCTTCGCGGTGATCCTGTCGACCTCCGATTCACGCCTGGGCGAGGTCCGGGCCCGCTGGTCCGACGCAGGCGTGGCGGTCACCGATCTGACGCATCTGCGCTGACCCGGGCATCCCGGCTCACGACCCTCATCGCATCCTCCCGTCGTAACCTGGGGCGGACATGACTACAGAACCGGCACGACGCGGTCGAGGCCGCCCACCGGGCCCGCCGGTGGACCTCGACGCCCGTCGAGAGGACCTGCTCGACGCGGCCGAGGCCGCAATCCACAGTTCCGGAGCGGAGGTCGGGCTCGCCGAGGTCGCCAAGGCGGCCGGACTCACCCGGTCGGCGGTGTACGCGGCGTTCGCCGACCGGGACGCGCTCATGACCGCACTGGCGGCGCGGCATGCGCGCAAGATCGTGGAGAAGCTCACCGTCGTGGTCAGCGGAACCGTCGAACCCGCCGATCAGACGCGCGCCGCCATCGACATCCTGGCGGAATGGTTCGACACCGAACCGCAACTTGCCCAGCTCCTCACCGGCCGGCTCGACCAGTCCGCCGGCGGGGAGTCCGGGGCCGTGGTCAGCGCGATCGCCGAGATCCTGCGCGCGGGTTTCCGCGCACGTGGTGGCGACGACGCCCCGGCCGAATCCTGGGCGCACGCGCTCGTGGGCGCGGTCTCGTCGACGGTGAACTGGTGGTCACGCAACCGGTCGATTCCGCGGTCGACGCTGGTCGATCACCTCCATCTCCTCATCTGGTCCGGTTTCGAAGGGGTCGACGGCAGGGCGAACACCCGCAACCCTTGACCGCGACCCAGTAAAAAGACACACTGTCTTTTATGAACGCCGTGAGCACTGTCACCCCGCAACGCGCCGCCTCGATCACCGGCGCCCGAAACTGGGCGGAGGTGAGGTCCGCCCATCCGGAACAGGTCGATGCGATGGCCGACGGTTTGATGGTGGGCGACCCAGCCGCCGACGCCGCCATCGCCGAGATGCTCTCCGGCGAGGGATGGTCGTGGTCTCAGATCATCGCCGCCGTCGACGATCCGTCCTCGGGCGCCGACGCCCCACCCGCCCTGCGGCGCGTCCTCGACCAGGCCTCGCACACGCCACCGTGGTTCGACCCGGCCGTCGCACGCGCCGGCGCCGAGGCGTGGTGGCGTTTCGGTTCGCTGCAGTCGAGCACCTTGTACCAGTCGCTGATCTACGGCTATCAGGCCCGTGGATTCACCCGCCCCTTGGTGGAGACCGGTCGATTCACCGAAGGCACCTGGGACCGCGTCGTCGCCACCGGACGGTGGGTCACCCTCGCCACGGCACCCGGAATGATGGAACCCGGCAAACCCGGTTGGTCTCAGACACTGCGAATCCGCTTGGTGCACGCCATCGTTCGCCACCACCTGCGGACAGCCGAAAAGTGGGACGACGAACGGTGGGGCGTTCCGATCAACCAGACGTACTCACAGCTGACGATCACTGCCGGCTTCCTCGTCCTGCCGCTCCGGGTCGCCAAGGATCTCGGAATTCACTACTCTCGAGCCGAACTCGAGGCGATCACCCACCTGTGGCGATGGATCGGCTGGGTGATGGGCGTCGACGAGCACCGGCTCCCGACGAGCTTCGCCGACGCCCGCCGAACGGACCACATCGGGCGCGAATTCCACCTGACCCCACCGGAAGAGTCCAAGCTGCTCGTCCAGGCTCTCCTCGACGACGGATACCGGACGGATCTCCGGCTCCCCAAACCACTCAACAACGCCGTACACCGGTTGTCGCGACCGTTCCTCCGTACGCTGTTCGCCTCGGTGTCGACCCGCTGGGTCGACGACGAGGTCGCTGCCGCAATGGGTTTGCGGTCCACGCCGCTACATCACCTGGTGGCCCTGGCGAGACCGGTCGTGCGTTCCCGGGAGATGGCGCGCGGCGCCGGCCTGCTCGGCTCCGAGCGGACGGTCGCCAACCGTGAATTGCACCGCGTCACCACACAACTCGGCATCGACCTCGGAAACATCATGTCGACCCGCTACGACGCCGCAGATACCGGCCACCTGGAGACCGTCGCATGACCGCCGGCTTCACCCTTCGCCAGAAACTCCACTGCAGTCCCGCGGCCGCGTGGAATCTGCTGACCGATCCCGACCAGATGTGCCGGTGGTCGTCGGCACCGATCAGCCCACTGTCCAGCGGACCGCAGGATCGGTTCGACACCCCGGGCGCACTACGCATGGTGACGCTCCCGGGAGGCCGGGCCAAGCTGCGCGAAGTCATCGAAGATGCGGAATTTCCAACCACATTCAGGTATCGCGTGTATGACGGCGGCCCCCTCTTGGTGGACCACCACGGTCATCAGGAACTCGTCGAGACCTCCGATGGCGTCGAGGTGCATTGGACCGTCCACATGACACTCTTTCCCGGCGTGCTGTCGCATGTCATGGCCCGCAAGATCCGCGGCGAGGTACAACGGTCCCTCGAGGTCATGGCGACAATCGCCACCGAGCTCGACGACGCGCCGCTCATTCCCCCGAGCACCCACCCCCGCCGCGAACCCGACGACCTCGACGACCTGGTGGCCTCCGCACTCGCGATCCGCGACCTACAGCAACAGATCGCCGATGACCTCGCCGGCTCCGACGACCCGAAGCAGTGGTTCGCCCGCGTCTACCAGTACGTGACCGAGACGATGATCGACGCGGCCACCGGACGTCTCGAACTGGGATTGACCCACCCCGATTGGGTTCTCGCGATCATCCCGGTCTTCCACGACTACTTCGCCCGCAATCTGCACGCCTACCGAAGCGGCGGCGACGTCGAGGAACCGTGGCAGATCGCGTGGTCAACCTGCGAGATCGTCAACCCGGAGAAGCCACATCTGCCGGTGATGGAGGGACTCCTTGCCGGGGTGTCGGCACACATCGAGGCGGACTTGCCGCGTGCGCTCGCGCAAGTGCATCTCGACCGCTATCCCGACCGCGACCTCCGCGAGTTCCGGCCCGACTACCTCAGGCTCGCACCGGTCTTCACCATCGCCTCCGACCGGTTGCTCGCCGATCTGCCCCGGAGCCACAAGCCCTGGTGGGCCGGGATCGCAGGCCGGTTCAACACCCCAATTCCGCGACGCCTTGCTCGCCCGCACCGGCTACGACGTGGCCCGGCATCGCGTCCGAGCGTTCGAACGCGCCGTGGAGTTGGCCGCGAACCGCCGGTGACCACGAAGACATGGTGAGATGACGTCGCGGACCCTATTGGACCTCTAGGATCAGGGGCCAGGGCCCCTCGATAGGGTGGACCCGACATCGACCACCACCATGATGGAGGAACGCTGCATGCGCTTCGCCACCTGGAACGTCAACTCCATCCGCGCACGCTCGGAGTCGGTCGTCGAGTGGATGGAAAAGTCCGACGTCGATGTCCTCGCGATGCAGGAGACGAAGTGTCACGACGACGCGTTTCCGCTGATGAGTTTTCTGGCCGCCGGTTACGACGTGGCGCACATCGGACAGGGCGCCTACAACGGCGTGGCGATCGCGTCGCGGGTCGGGCTCGATGCCGTGGAGGTCGCGTTCGACGGGGTGCCCACCTATCCGGTCGACGGTCAGCCGATCCGAGAGGCCCGGGCGATCTCCGCGGTGTGCGCCGGGATTCGCGTCTGGAGTCTGTACGTACCCAACGGGCGAACGCCCGAGGACCCGCACTACGAGTACAAACTCCGCTGGCTCGACGCCCTCGGTGACCACATCGCGTTGCGGCTGGCACACGATCCGGCCGCCGAGATGATGCTGGCCGGCGACTGGAACGTCGCGCAGACCGACGACGACGTCTGGGACCGCGAGTACTTCGAGGGACGCACCCACGTCACGCCGCCCGAACGTGCTGCGGTGCAGCGCTTTCTGGACGGCGGACTGGTCGACTCCGCGCTCCCCTACGCCCCGGGCTACACGTTCTGGGACTACACGCAGCTACGGTTCCCCCGCAATGAGGGAATGCGCATCGACTACGCGTTCTGCTCGCCCGCGCTCGACACGCGCGTCATGGGTGCCCACATCGACCGCGACGCCCGGAAACGCAAGGGCGCCAGCGACCATGCGCCGGTGGTGTTCGAGCTCGGCTAGACAGGCCCTGCCGAGTCGAGCGACTATTCGGAACGACGTCGCGTGCGATGCCGTTCCGGCGGTTTCGAATTCGATCGAGTTCGCCGTTCCGAATCCGGTTGCTACACAGCTGTGTAACTAGTCGTGCCCTGTGGATGAAAATCCATACTTGTCGGGGGTCGGGTCTACCTTGGTTGTCAGCAGGTGAGCCGGCCGACCGGGCCGGTACTGCAACACTTCTGGGGGGCAGGGTGTCGGGGAATCGGGCTGATCGACCGGGCGAGGTTGTCGCCGGCGTCGATCCTGCCCACCCCTACGACCCTGCCCACCCCTACAGCGCCGACATGTCCACTCTCATGGACGAACTCACAGCGTCACAGCGCCGCGAATCGCATGAGCACTGGACCCGCTACCGCACGGTGCACGCGATCGCCGAACGGAGCATCGCCACCCGACCCACCGTCGACGGCGGGATCATCGCCACCGGTGAGGCCGACTGCGTCCAGCGGGTCTCACGCCAGCTGTCGATGACGCGACGCCAAGCCGAGATCCTCATCGACGAAACCATCACCCTCCACGAGAACCTCCCCGAAGTCCTCGACACCCTGCGCGATGGCATCACCACCCGCTGGCAGGTGCAGGCGATCGTCTCGCGCACCGCACTCGTGCCCGCCGACTCCTCGATCACCCCGACCCTCGACGCCGAGATCGCCGCCACCCTACGCAACAAGAAGGGCGCGTGGAGCCGCGCCCGCCTGCGCGACATGGTCGACCGCCTGGTCTTCCGCCACGACCCCGACCTGGTCCGCGAACGGCGCAAAGAAGCCCTCGACAACCGCGGCATGTTCCTCCACATCCTCGACGACGGCACCGGCGAGATCACCGGGGTCATGTCCGCCGAGAACACCCGTATCGCGGCCAAAGCCGTCCGCGCTCTCGCCGATTCGGTGTGCACACACGACGGCCGCACCGTCGGGCAACGCAACTCCGACGCCATGTTCGCCCTGCTGACCAGCACCGCCTTCGAGTGCCACTGCGACCGCGAAGACTGCACCGCCCAGACCCCCGATCCCCCCACTGTTGTCGCCTCGATCCGGTCGCAGGTCCACATCCACGTGGTCACCGACGCAGCCACGCTGGCCGGCGCCCCCGGAATCGGCTGGATCGACGGCCACGGAGTCATCTCCGATGAGCATGTCCGCGACCTCGCCGCCCGCCCCGACGCCACCATCACCCCGGTCACCCCGATCCGCACCCCACCGATGGGCGTGGTCGCCGACACCAGAGCAAACGACTCCGAGGACCAGAGCTCCGAGGGCGACGCCCTCGACACGCATGCCGTGAAAGAATCGGATACGTCGACGACCGATGACGCTTCCGTGCCCTCGGCCGAGCTGGTCATCGTCTACCCCGGCTCCCTACCGTCGGACCCGTACCGGCCCACCCCAAGCCTGTGCCGATTTCGTACGCATCCGGCACGGTTACTGCGGCGATCCCTTCTGCGATCGCTCGGCGTTCGACTCCGACCTCGACCACGTCGCCGAATACGACCACCACAATCCCGCCCGCGGTGGCGCGACATCGAGTGAGAACCTCGCCCCAAAATGCCGGTACGGGCATCTGCACAAGACGTTCGGCGATTGGATCGACGTCCAGTACCGCGACCACGACGGACGTTTGGTCACCGAATACATCACCCCCGAGGGCTATCGCATCCACGGCGACGCCGAAACACTGGAGGACCTCTTCCCCAACCTTCGACGCATCCGCTTCGAACAACCCGCCCAAGCCCCACCCCCACCACGGGTCATCACCGGCGACAACACCCCACCGCCGAGCAGCCGAACCGCCGCGAAACACGCCCGGCGGCGAGCCGAACGCGCCCGCAACCAGCGCGAACGCGAACGACGCGAAGCCGAAGACGGCCCCGCACCGTTCTGATCGGAACTTTCGACGCCGCGAGTCCGGCAGGCACCCTCAGGCGAAGGACTTGCCCGGGATCCAGTAGGCCTGTGCCTTGAGCGACTTCTTGGGGATGCCGTACTCGTTCTTCAACGCGGCCGAGACGGCGCGAGTGCTGACCGAATCCAGTGCGACCCAACCGAAGTGGTCGTCCGCGGCGAACGCGGAGGCACGTACGGCGTCGACGAGTGCGGCGCCGTCGCGGTCGCGCGCGATCCAGTGCACGGTGTCGTGCGCACGAGCACGCAACGGCAGGGACTTGTCGCTCTCGTGCTGGTACTCCAGCCACAGCGTGGCCGGTGTCTCCGGGCGGGCGGAGGCGTCGATGGCGTCGAGCAGCGAGTTGATCGCCGGGAGCGAGGCGGGGTCGCCCGCGATGATCCAGCCACGGACCTCCTCGCCGGGCATCGTGAACTTGGAACCCATGACGGTGGCGGTGATCGTGTCCCCGACCTGTGCCTGTTGCGCCCAACGGGCGGCGATACCGTCGTGGATCGCGAACTCGACGCCGAAGGTGTCGGCGGCGGGATCAGCGTCGACCAGGGTGTACCCACGCTGATGGAGTTTCCCGGCGTCGTCGAACCACATCCGGATCCACATCGTCGGGTGCAGCGCCCGCTTCGCCAGGAGGCCGCCACCGGTGAACGTCAGGCGCACATAGGATTCGGTGATGACCTCGGTGCCGGTCACGGTCAGCTCGAAGTCGTCGCCGCCGAGGAGTTTGAGGACGGCGCCCTGCCAGCCGCGGCCCTTCGTCGCGACCTGACTCACTTCTGTCCGATGGTTTCGAACGCCCCGTCCTCGACCATTTGCCGGGTCTCGAGGCGACGGATCTTGCCCGACGTGGTGCGCGGAACCGAGTCGGGTGCCACGAAGATCACGTCGGCGGGCATGATCCCGCACGCCGATGCGACCTCCGAGTTGACCTCGGCGCGAGCCTTTTCCGGGTCGGAACCTTTGTACTCGGCGAGGATCACCAGACCCGGGCGCGACGAGCCCTCGCCGCGGGCCATCGCGACCACACCGCCCCGACGCACGCCCGCGACCTCCGCGGCGGCACGCTCGATCTCGATCGGGAACAGGTTGCGGCCGGCGACGATGATGACCTCTTTGGCGCGTCCACAGATGACCAGTCGGTCGTCGATCAGGTAACCGAGGTCCCCGGTGGCGAACCATTCCCCTGCACCGAGGTCGGGGCCGCCGAGATAGCCGCGCATCATCGAGGTTCCCCGGATCTCCACGTGCCCGACCGAACGTCCGTCGATGACCGGAACGTCCACATTCGGTTCGACGATCCGAACCTGCATGCCGCCCAGCGGCTTTCCGAGGAGCGCGTATCGCCGGCGGATGGGTTCGCCACCGCCGGGCGGGGTCACGGTGACCTCGTCGTAGTGTGCGCCCTCGCCGACCGCGGGCATCGTGACGGCACAGGCGGATTCGGCCATACCGTAGGCGGGTGCGGCGGCCGAAGGCTCGAAGCCGAACGGCGCCGTGGCCTCCAGGAACTTGTCGAAGGCGTCGGCGTCGATGGGTTCGCCGCCGCTGATCGCGACACGGAGGTTCGAGAGGTCGACGTCGCGCAGGAGCTTTCCGTAGCGTCCGAGGATGTCGTAGGCGAAGTTCGGGGCGGCGGTGACGGTGGCCTTCGTCTCGGTCAGCCACTGCATCCACTTGAACGGCGCGGCCGCGAAAGCCGTGTTCGGCACCACGTAGGCGGGGATGCCCGTCGTCATTCCGGCGAGGAGGAACATCAGTCCCATGTCGTGGTAGAGCGGCAACCAGGTGAACCCGGTGTCGCGGGTGCGGTGCATGCCCAGGCGGCTCACCAGTTCGATGGCGTTGGAGTACACCGCCGACGCCGTCAGGACCGCGGTCTTCGGTTCACCGGTCGATCCGGCGGTGCCCTGCAGAACCGCGACGCTGTTGGGGTTGACATTGCGGGCGACGAAGCCGCTGGTGTCAGCGGCGATCCCGTATTCGGCGACCCGAGCGATGCGGAGCTGCCCGTCGACCTTGGTGAGCAGATCGAGCTGGGAGCCGCTCCCCAGGACGGTACCGACGCCGATCGAGACGAATCGCCTGTAGGTGGTCTCCGCCCAGCGGCTCTCGTCGGCTCCGCGGATGGGTCCGGGCAGGATGCTCACCGGGACGCCGGCGAGCCACGCACCCTGGATCGCGGCGATCAGGTCGACGGTGGGATCACCGATGAGGCCGACGGCAAGGGGCTCGTGCAGGTCGCTGTCGGCGAGGAGTTGCACCGCGATCTGTTCGGCGCGTGCATGGACCTCGCGCCAGGGCGCGGTCACCCATTCGCCGGAGTCGGAGTCGAGCACGGACAGCGTGGTGTCCCCGGCCAGCATCGCCTCACGGACGGTTGCTGCGAGGGTGTTGGTCGAACCTGTTTCCTCCAGGACCACGCTGCTCTGCGACATGCTCGTTCCCCGTTCTCGCCGACCGCGGGAGTCGGCTGTCGTGTTCGTGTGGATGCGTCCGGAGCGTTCGGATCGCACGGGTCGCGGCGACCCGTTGTCGGCCCTCCGCCCATGGGTAGGTTAGCCTAAACTTTGCAGCACACAAGAGGTCTCCACCGCCGGTAACAGCGTGATCCAGATCATCTGGCCAGACGGCGTCGTCTAACTTAGGCTGTCCTAAGTTGGGGCCCGCCCAGGCATTTCATCCAGCGGCTAGTTAGTATAACCTACCCTAAATTGGGTATGTTGCTCGAGTAATCGACGTTCCCGAACCGCGAGAGGCAATCGGCTGATGGCCACGAATTCTGAGATGACTGACCCCATCGCGGACCTCGTCAGCCCCGCCGACATCCGAGCCCAGGTCGCCGCCGCGCTCGGCGTCGCGTCCGAGTCTCTGGACCCCACCCAGGATCTCATCGCCCAGGGCCTCGACTCCTTGCGCATGATGCGACTCGCCGGCACCTGGCGTAAACGTGGCATCGACATCGACTTCGCCCGCCTCGCCGCTCAACCCACCCTCGACGCCTGGATCGAGATGCTCGCCGCCGATGCCACACCGGCCCCCGCTGCCCGCGAAGCCGCATCCCCGGAGAACGGGGCGCCTGCGGTGCCGGACATCCGCGGAGAGATCGCCACCGCTCTCGGCGTCGCGCCCGAGTCCCTCGACCCCACCCAGGATCTCATCGCCCAGGGCCTCGACTCCTTGCGCATGATGCGACTCGCCGGCACCTGGCGCAAACGTGGCATCGACATCGACTTCGCCCGCCTCGCCGCTCAACCCACACTCGATGCCTGGATCGCCCTACTCGGCGAACCGTCGACCCCCGCCGAGACGAGCGCATCGCCGGAAAACGTCGATCCCACAGCGCCTTTCCCTCTGGCACCGATGCAGCATGCCTACTGGATCGGACGGTCCGACAGCCATGCTTTCGGCAACGTGGCCGCGCACCTCTACATCGAGTTCGACGGCCACGACCTCGATCCCGACCGCTTCACCAGCGCCATGGGCGAGTTGCTCCAGCGACATCCGATGCTGCGGGTCCGCGTACTCCCCGACGGCACCCAGGCCGTCGGACCGGCGCACCCGGACGCGATCGCCGTCCACGACCTGCGCGCCCAGCCGGCGGAGATGGTCGAGGCGATCCTCGCCGAGAAGCGCTCCCACGGAACACATCGGACGCTTCCGGTCGAAGAGGGTGCGGTCATCCGCGCCGAGCTGAGCCTGCTGCCCGACAGGTCCACCCGGGTGCACCTCGACGTCGACATGATCGCGGCCGACGCCATGAGCTACCGCGTCCTCGTCGACGACTTCGCTCGCCTCTACCGCGGGGAGACCCTGCCCGAACTGGGTGTCACGTTCGCGACGATCACCGCCGACCGGGCCTCCCGCGAGATCCTCGACGAGGACCTCGCCTGGTGGCGCGAGCGCATCCCGCACCTGCCCGGGCCGCCGGAACTCCCGCTCGACGATCGCGCCGCCCGCGGCGAGGTAGAGCCGCGTAGCGTCCGCCTGCACCACTCCGTCTCGGCCTCCGAGTGGAAGCGCCTCGAGGAGCACGCCCATCGTCGAGGGGTGACCCCCGCAGCCGCGGTGGCGGCGGCCTTCGCCGAAGCGGTCGGCACCCATGCGGCGAATTCCCGCTTCCTGCTGACCGTTCCACTGTTCGATCGTCCCCAGATCCACGCCGACGTCGAGCGTGTGGTCGGCGACTTCACCTCGTCGATCCTCGTCGATGTCGACCTGCGCCGCCCGGCGACCCTGGCCGAACGCGCACGCCACATGCGCTCGGCGATGCACGACGCCGCCGCTCACGGATCGATGAGCGGTCTCGACGTCCTCCGCGAACTCGGCCGCGCCCGAGGCGAATCCGTCGTCTCCCCGATCGTGTTCACCAGCGCGCTCGGACTCGGCGACCTGTTCTCTCCCCAGGCCACCGACGTCCTCGGCGACCCCGCCTGGATCGTGTCGCAGGGCCCACAGGTACTGCTCGATGCCCAGGTCACCGAGATCGCCGGCGGTCTGCTCCTCAACTGGGATGTCCGGGTGTCCGACCTCGACGAGACCACCGCACGCGCGATGTTCGACTACTACGTCCGGCTCCTCGGACTGCTCGTCGACGGTGAATGGGATGCCCAGGCACCCGATCCGGTCGACGATGATGTTCGTGCACAGCGGCTTTCGGTCGAGGAACCGCTACCCGAGACCGACACCTTCGACGGGACCCTGCACGGCTCCGTCTTCGCTCGCGCGGCGCAGCGGTCCTCGGGCCCGGCGGTCATCACCGACACCCGCACCTGGACGCACGGCGAGCTCACCGACGAGGCATTGCGCGTGGCGGGTGCACTCACCGCTGCGGGCGTCCGCCCCGGCGACACCGTCGTCGTCAGCCTGCCCAAGAGTGGCGACCAGATCGTTGCCGCACTCGCCGTCCTCGCCGTCGGCGCCGCCTACGTACCGATCGCGCCGACACAGCCCGCGGCCCGTCGGGATCGCATCGTCTCCATCGCCGGACCACGCGCCGTGCTCACCGCCGACGCCGATGCCTGGGCAGAACCCGACGGCCCCACCGTCATCGACCTCGAGACGGCGCGCACCTCCGCACCGGTCGCCCCGGTGAAAGTCAGCGGCGAGGAGTTGGCCTACATCTTGTTCACCTCCGGATCGACGGGGCTGCCCAAGGGCGTTCAGGTCCCTCATCGAGCCGCGGTGGCCACCATCACCGACCTCGTCGACCGCTACTCGATCGACGCCCGTGACCGCAGCCTGCAGGTCTCCTCGCTCGAGTTCGACCTCTCCGTCTTCGACATCTTCGGTCTCCTCACTGTCGGCGGGGCGGTCGTCGTACCCGGCGACGACGAACGCACCAAGGTCGACGACTGGGTGCGGCTCCTCGCCGACCACTCGGTGTCCGTGCTCAACTGCGTGCCGTCGATCCTCGGGATGATCCTCGACCTCGGTTCGCTGCCGTCGTCGCTGAGGATGATCATCATGGGCGGCGACAAGGTCGACGTCTCGCTGCTCGAACGGGTTACCGCACAACTGCCCGACTGCCGCGTCGCCGGCCTGGGCGGCACCACCGAGACCGCCATCCACTCCACCATCTGCGAGGCGGACGACGTCCCGGCCGGAATGGCGTTCGTGCCCTACGGTGTCCCGCTGCGCGGCGTCCTCTGCCGGGTCGTCGACGAGATCGGCCGCGATCGCCCCGACCTCGTGCCCGGCGAGCTGTGGATCGGTGGCGCCGGCGTCGCCGACGGTTATCGCGGCGATCCCGAACGCACGGCCGATCGCTTCGTCCATCACGACGGCGAGAAGTGGTATCGCACCGGGGATCTCGCGCGGTACCTGCCGGGCGGATTCCTCGACTTCCTGGGCCGCGCCGACCACATGGTCAAGGTCCGCGGTTACCGCGTGGAGCTCGGCGAGGTCGAGGCCGGCCTGCTCGCCCTCGACGGGGTCTGCTCGGCGGTCGCCTGGTCCGATGGTCGCGACCTGCATGCCGCCGTCGTCGCCGGAACCGACGTCGATGAGAGCACGATCCGCGCAGAGCTCTCCGATTCCCTTCCGCCGCACATGATCCCGCGGTCGATCATTCTCCTGGATACCCTCCCGCTGACCGCGAACGGGAAGTACGACCGCAAGGCCCTGACGGCACTGGTCGACACCGCCGAGGGCGGTCCGCAGGTCGTCGCACCGGGCACCCCGCTCGAGGAGGCGCTCGTCGTGATCTTCTCCGAGGTGCTCCCCGTCCGACCGATCGGCGTCACCGAGGACTTCATCTCGCTCGGCGGCGACTCGGTGCAGGCCACCCGGCTCGTGGCCCTGTCCCGCACCTGGCTCGACGCACCACGTCTGTCGGTCGCGGACATCTTCGGTCACCGGACGATCGCGGGTCTCGCCGAGCGGCTCACCGCCCTCGAAGGCCCACGGGTCGTGCGCGTCGCCGAGATACTCCTCGACGTCGTGGCCCTCTCCGACGAACAGGTGGATGCCGAACTCGCCGGCACCTGACGCAAACCGGCCTCCCGCATCCACCAGACACCCCGACAGCAAAGGCACCATGACCACTTCACCGGCACCCACGTACGGCCTGCACTCGGTCGATCTCGACGACGTGTCGCACGCCGTCACGGTCCACGCGTGGCTGACCCACCCCAAGGCCAAGTATTGGGACATGCTGGAGAGCTCCGTCGCGGACGTGGAGAAGATGATCCGGGACACCGCGGCGGCAACCGCCGGCACGCCCTACGGCTTGCGTCTGGGCTACCACGAGGGCCGCCCGCAGTTCCTGTTCGAACTGTACGATCCGCAGACCAGCGAACTCGCCGACCCCGCAAGCGGTTACGTCCATGCCGCGGGCGACATCGGTATGCATCTGCTCGTGGCCCACTCCGAGCAGGCCCTGCCCGGTTTCACCGGCGCGGTGATGCTGCACATCATGCGAACAGCGATCCTCGAGGTCGGCGCAGCGCGGGTGGTCGTCGAACCCGACGTCCGGAACACTGCGGTCCACCGGCTCAACGCGAGCGTGGGCTTCCGGGTCGACGGCGACTACCCGGTCGGGAACAAGACCGCGCATCTGAGCTACTGCACGCGCGACGACTTCCTCCGCGTCACCGCCGACGGCACCAGCGTCGGCGCCGTCGAGGTGACGGACCTGGGAGCGTAGATCCGTTGACCATCGAACAGATCCGCCCGGTAACGACCGCGCAGCAGTCCACCGTGTCGTATCGGCAGGTGTATCACCGCCGGATCGCGCGGAAGATCCTGGCCGAGTTCTCCCACGAACGCGCCTTGAGTCCGGTCGAGACCGGCCCGGGTCGCTACGTGGTCGGTTCCGCCGACGACCGCACCGAGTATCACTTCCGTGCCGAGGTCCTGTCCCTGGAGAACTGGGCGATCGAGGAGTCCTCGTTGCGCCGGGTGCGCGATGGGGAGGAACTGCCCGTCGACGCCGTCGCGCTGGTCGTCGACCTCGCCCCGATGCTCGGCATCGGCCCGCAGGCGTTGCCGGAGTACCTCGAGGAGTTCATCAACACTCTCGCGATCAGCGCCGACCGGCCTGACGAACGACGCATCACCGCAACCGATCTCGCGCACGCGGACTTCCAGACCATCGAGCGGACGATGACCGAGGGTCACCCGTGCATCGTGGCGAACGCCGGGCGCCTCGGCTTCAGCGCCGACGACATCGACCGTTACGCACCGGAGGTCGGCAACCACTTCCGCCTCGTCTGGGTCGCCGCCCGCCGCGAGGACTGCGACGTGGCGACGGTGACCGACGTCGACTACGACGCCATGCTCGTCGACGAACTCGGCACCGACACCCTGGCGGAGTTCGACGCAGTGCTTCGCGAATCCGGTTGTGATCCCGACGATTACCGCTACCTGCCCGTTCATCCGTGGCAGTGGACGGAGAAGGTCCGGAAGCTCTACTCGGCCGATCTCGCCGATCGCCGCATCGTGTTCGTGGGCGAGAGCCCCGATCTGTACCAGGCGCAGCAGTCGATCCGCACGGTCTTCAACGCGACCACGCCCACCCGTCACTATGTGAAGGGTGCCCTGTCGATCGTGAACATGGGCTTCACCCGGGGCATGTCGGCGGACTACATGCGCACCACCCCGCTGATCAACAACTGGGTTCGCGGGCTCGTCGCCGACGACCCGTACCTGTCCGCCATCGGATTCGAGATGATCTTCGAGGTCGCGGCGATCGGTTACCGCAGCCCCACCTTCACCCCGATCACCCAGCCGGGTTCGGAGTACCGCAAGATCCTCTCGGCGCTGTGGCGGCAGAGCCCGGTCACGCTGGTGCGTGGCGATGAGCAGCTGTCCACCATGGCCGCGCTCCTGCATCTCGACCACCACGGCGACCCGCTCGTCCGCGCCTTCATCGCACGATCGGGGATACCGGCCGCCGAATGGGTCCGGCGCTACCTGCGGACGTATCTCCACCCGATCGCCTACCTGCTCTACCGGTACGAACTGAAGTTCTCCCCCCACGGCGAGAACCTGATCCTCGTCCTCGACAACGGTGTGCCGGTCCGCGCGATCCTCAAGGACATCGGTGAAGAGGTGTCGGTCTTCGGTGAGCCGGAGGGTCTCCCGGAGAGTTGTGCCCGCGTCCTCACCACCGAACCCGACGAGATCCGCAACCTCGGGGTGCTCTCGGACATCTTCGACGACTACCTGCGACCGCTGGCGGCGGTCCTCCACGTGCACCGTCTCGTGACCGACGAGGAGTTCTGGGACCTGGTCGCCGACAGTCTGCGCGAATTCGTCGCCGCCCATCCCGATCTCGCCGACCAGTTCACGAAATGGGATCTGTTCGCACCGGAATTCGGCGCGGTCCACATGAACGGTCTTCAGCTGCGGAACAACAAGCGCATGGTCGACATCGAGGACTCCTACGCCTCCCTCGTCGACGCCGGCCACCGGCTCGTCAATCCCGTCGCCGATCGGGGACGACGATGACGGTCAACACATCCGAACCGCCCACCGCCGAGATCCTGCGCGATGCGCACGGCATCCCGCACGTCCTTGCCGCCACGCCGGCCGACGCGCTGTACGGACAGGGCCGCGCCTGCGGACAGGACCGCCGCTGGCAGATCGAGTTCATGCGTCTACGCGCCGAGGGGCGTACCGCCGAGGTGTTCGGCGAATCCTGCGTCGAATGGGACACCTTCGCGCGGCGCGCCCGGCTCGACGCGGTCGCCGAGCAGATGTATCACGCGTCGTCGGACCGCACCCGCAGCCTGCTGCGCGCCTACGCCGACGGTGTGAACAGCACTCTGTCCGACACCGAGACCATGGCGCCGGCACCGGAACTCGAGGCGCTCCGGCACGAGCCGGACCCGTGGCGACCGTGGACGCCGATCTCGGTGTTCATCATGCACCACGTGCTGTTCGGCCGGTTCACCACGAAACTGTTCCGACTACACGCCTGCCGGACCACGGGTCCGGATGCGCTGCGGTTCTGGGCATTCGAGGGCAGCGAGAACGATCCGACCGTGCCGCCGATGCCGGACGAGCAGTTCGTACACGAGATCTTGGATCTCACCCGGCCCGCTCCGGCCGCCGATTCTCCCGTCGGCGAGACCCTCGACCTGGGGTGACCCGATGTCCGGCAGCAACGCGTGGGGGGTGTCCGCGGCCCGCAGCACGACCGGGTCCCCGATCGTGGCCGGTGATCCCCACCGATTCCTCGAACTGCCCGGCATCTACGAGCAGTTCCATCTCGCTTCGACCGATCCGGCGCAGTCCTTCGACGTGGCGGGTTTCGCATTCGCGGGTGTCCCCGGGGTGCCGCACTTCGCGCAGGGCTCCGAGATCGCTTGGGGCATAACGAACGCGATGGCAGACTACCAGGATCTCTACGTGGAGCGGTTGACACGCGACGAGGACGGGACGCTCCTCGTCGAGGCGCCGGGCGGTCGCCGTGTGCCGGCGATCGTCCACACCGAGTACATCGGCGTCCGCGACTCCGAAGCCGTTGCGGTCGAGGTGATCACCACCCCCAACGGGGCGGTCGTGTTCGGCGGGCCGGAGGAGCCGTTCGCGATCAGCCTCCGGTCACCGCTGCTCTCCGAGGACGTCACTTTCGACGCTCCGCTCGACCTGTTGTTCGCCCGCACGATCGCCGACGTCGAGAACGCACTGTCCTCGTGGGTCGAACCGGTCAACCGCGCCGTCATCGCACATCGCGACGGGACCACGGTCACCCACGTCGCCGGCCGTGTTCCCGTCCGCGCCCCGGAGAACTACTGGCTCCCCGTTCCCGGCTGGAACGAGCGCTACCAGTGGCAGGGTCACGAAACCGGTACGCTCGGCAACCCGAGTTTCGACGCGACTGTCGCCGACGGCGGTGTGAGCGTGACCGCGAACCAGCGGATCTCCGGAACCCCTCCGCTGCAACCGATGACGACCGAGTGTGTGGAGGCCTTCCGGGCCGACCGGATCGTCGTCCGCCTGGAGGCCCTCGCCTCGGTCGATCCCGAGGACTGCGCGGACATCCATCGCGACGTCGTTCTCGAGCAGGCCGCGGTGGTCCAGCAGCTCCTCACCCGGGTCGTCGGCAACACCCCGGCCGCCGAGGACATCCGACACCGCATCCTCGCCTGGGATCGCACCATGGCCGCCGACAGCACCGACGCCTATCTCTTCGCGGAATTCCGCAGCCAACTCGTGCTCGGTGTCGCGCGTACCGATGCCCTGGCACCGCTGCGCGGTCCACACGGCTTTCCCGCCGTGTTCCAGCCGTGGTTCGTCCCGGAACCCCGCCTCGCGACCGCGATCACGACGGTCATCGCCAACTGCGCGCTGATCGGCATCGACATCGACGAGGTCGCGGTCGCCGCGCTCGACGCCGTCCTCACTCGCATCGAGACGTTCGGGCACATTCCGAACTGGGGGACCGTGCATGTGCTCGCCCCCATCCACGGGTTCGATCTCGTCGGTGCGTCGCCTCACCATGCCGAGCTGTTCGCAACGCTGCGACCCGCTCCGCTGCCCCTCGCCGGGGATTCGGAATGCGTCTTCGCCAACGCATCCGCGGTCGGCACCCACGTGTGCATCACCGGCTCCGCGGCCCGCTACGTCTGGGATCTCGCCGATCCGCACGCGAGCCGCTGGGTGGTTCCGCTCGGCGCCTCCGGCGACCCGGCCTCCGATCACTTCCAGGACCAGGCCCCGCTGTGGGCCGACGGACGGTTGATCCCCGTCGCCCGCGACTGGGAGGCACTGCGCGCACAGGACTCCACCACCGCCACTTCAACAGAGGGGGAACCGTGCCCACGTTGACCGAAGCACGACTCACACTGCTGCGCCGGCGGATTGCGGAATCCGGCGAATCCCCGGCGGGCGAGCACCAGACCAGAGCGGGCTCGGAGAACCCCACTCCCTTCGGGCAGTTCGGGATCGCCGAGCGCCGGATGTGGAAGATCTACGAACTCGACCCCGAATCGGTCTCGCACAACATCGGTCTCGTTCTCGGGTTCGGTGGCGATCGCACCGTCGAATCCGTCATCGCCGCGGCCGAACTGCTCGTCGAACGCTTCGAGGTGCTGCGCTCGGTTGTCGAGGTCGACGGCGAGGGTGTGCCCCGCCGCGTCCCGGTGCAACGAGAAGGGCATTGGGACGCAGCACATTCGGTCTGGACCTGGGGAGCCGATGACGTCCAGGACCACTCCGCCGATACCGACACCGTGGCCACCCAGATGACTCGCACCGCGTTCGACCTGCACGCCGACGTGCCGCTGCGCCTGCGTGTGTCGGGACGGGACGGGCAGGTGACCATGATCCTGGTCGTCCACCACCTCGCGGTCGACGACACCTCGTGGCCGCTGCTGCTGGGCACGCTCGTGTCCGGAGAGTGGGCGGGCGACGCCGACGCCGATTCCCGCCCCGCGACCCCGGATCCCGCCACCGCAGCGGAGGCAGCGGACTCCGCAGTGCGGCATGCACTGTCGACGTGGGCCGCCGAGGACGTCCGGTACCCGCTCTCGGGCGAACTGCCCACCGAGAGCGCCGCCGAGAGCTGGCTGTCCCCCATGGATGATCGTGAGGGCATCAAGGTGGCCGCACCGGTGAACAGAGAGTCGCTCGCCGAGTTCGACCGGGTCGCCCGGACCGTCGGCGCAACCCCGAACGCGCTGCTCATCGGAGTGTGCTCGCTGGCCGCCTACGCACTGACCGGTTCGCCCGACCACGTGCTCGTCGTCCCCGCGGACAACCGGCGACGCCCGCAGTCGCCCCAGCACATCGGATACTGCGGCAACATCGTCCCGATGCGGTTCCGCGTCGACCCCTGCGCGACCGTCGAGCAGAGCCTGCGCGACGCGGGCGCGGTGATCTACCGGGCGATGGAACACTCCGGCACCGACTTCGGGCCTATCCTGACCGCACTCCGTCAGCAGGGCGGGCGGTTCCCGATCATGGAGATCATGGCCTCGGTTCGGCCCGCCCCGCTGCGCGGCATCGCCCAGTCCCCCGACTCCCCGGTCACCTGCCGTTCGGTCTTCACCGGCATCGCCAACTATCCGTTGTCGATCGCCTTCGAGGCCGACGACCACTCCACCCACGTGGAGGTCGACCACCAGCCGGGGATCGTTCCCGACCCCGTCGCCGCGCGCGCCACCGGGGTGTTGACCGCACTCGTCGACCTCATCCCGTCCACGCTGGGGACGACGGTCGCCGAACTCCTCGCGGAGCTAGACAGGCGGGTCCCGGCGTGACCGCCCGGCGCCCGCACGGCTCAGCACACCACCACACGACCACCGCACGTCCAGGGGGGAACTCAGTGACCGAAGACCGCGACTCCGCTTGGGGTGCCTCTCGTTTCGCGCGGCCGGGTACCGGGTGGGCGGACATCGGTCGCGGTCTGGCCGAAGCAGCGGAGTCGGTCGCCGATCACCACCACCGAGCACCATTGCCGGCCGGGGATCCGGTGTCGGTGCTCGCGGCGGTCACCGGCTCGCTGGGCGGCCCCGGGATCCCCGAGTCCGGGATCGGCGAGTCCGAGGCCCTGTCCCGGATGGCGCGCCTGGTCGCCGAGTTCGGACTCGACCTCACCCACCCGCTGACCGCGGCCCATCTGCAGCCGGCACCCCTGTCGGTCGCGGTTGCCGCCGATGCGCTGGCGAGCGCCACCAACGCTTCCCTGGACACCTATGACTCGGGTCCGGCGACCCTTGCCCTGGAGACCTGGACGGTTCAATCCCTGGCCCAGATGGCCGGATTCGGCCCACGCGCCGGTGGTGTCTTCAGTCCCGGCGGTTCAATCTCGAATCTGTTGGCGCTCATGATCGCCCGCGATCACACCGCGGCCCGTCGGGGCATCGACGTCCGCCAGGACGGCGTCGGCGCACTCCGCCGGCCGGTGGTGTTCTGTTCGCGGGTCGCCCACTTCTCGGTACACCGCGCCTGTGCCGCACTGGGACTCGGCGAGTCCGCGGTCATCCCCGTCGAGGTCGACGCACATCACCGGATGATCCCGGGGGCGCTCGAAAGCGCGATCCGTCGGGCCGGCGACGTCACCCCGCTCGCGATCGTCGCCACCGCCGGCACCACCGACTTCGGCACCGTCGACCCGCTGCCCGACATCGCCGACATCGCCGAACGCCACGAGATCTGGCTACACGTCGACGCGGCCTACGGTTTCGGCACCCTGTTCTCGGACCGCCTGTCTGGGCTGCTGTCCGGGATCGACCGCGCCGACTCCGTGACCCTGGACCTGCACAAGGTCGGCTGGCAGCCCGCGGCGGCCAGCCTCATGCTGCTCTCCGACGCCGGCCGTTTCGCCTCGCTGAACCGCTCGGTGGCGTACCTGAACCCCGACGACGACGTCGAGGCCGGTTACAGCGGGCTGCTCGGGCAGACCCTGCAAACCACCCGTCGACCCGACGTCCTCAAGGTGGCCGCGACACTGTTGGCGTACGGTCGTCGCGAACTCGGCGGGATGCTCGACCGGTGCAACGACCTCGCCGTATACGCCGAACAGCGGGTTGCCACCGAGCTACAACTCGAGCTGATCGCTCCGGTCACGTTGACCACCATCGTCTTCCGCTACCGCTGCGCCGACCTCGACGCCGTCAACGCTGAGCTGCGCCGCCGCCTCATCACCGACGGCAAGGCGCTCATCGGACGTACGCAGGTGCGGGTGCCGGGTGAGGACGAACCCCAGACCTGCCTGAAGCTGACTCTTCTGAATCCGGAGACCGCCGAGCGCGACATCGACGACCTGTTCGACGAGCTCCTCCGTCTCGCGATCGAAGTGGAGTCCGAGAGCACCTCGGTCTCCAGCGACCAGGACCACAGTGAAGAAATGGTGAGGGTGTCGGAATGACCCGTGTAGAGAACGTAGATGTCCTGGCGATCGGTTGCGGTCCGTTCAACCTGGGGCTCGCGGCGCTGGCATCGACCGTCGACGACCTCGACGTGCTCGTCGTGGACTCCCGCGAGGAGTTCCGGTGGCATCCGGGCCTCATGTTCGACGAGGCCCGGTTGCAGGTCGGTTTCCTGTCCGACCTGGTGACCCTGGTCGACCCGACGCATCCGATGTCGTTCCTGAACTACATGGCCGACACCGATCGGATGTACCGATTCCTGGTGCGGGAGAACTTCTATCCCACCCGCATCGAGTACGAGGCCTACCTGCACTGGTGTATCGACCGGCTCGACTCCCTGCGCTGGGGCACCACCGTCACCGAGGTCACCTGGGATGACGACGCCGACGCCTTCTCCGTCACGGTCGTCACCGGCGGCACCCCGTCGACCGTGATCGCCCGCCACGTCGTCGTCGGGGTCGGTACCGAACCGCTTGTGCCCGAGTCGTTGTCGTCGGATTCTCCGGCTGTCGTGCACAGTTCCGACTACCTGTACCACCAGGACAAGGCGCACGCCGCAGACACGGTGACCGTCATCGGTTCGGGACAGTCGGGCGCCGAGATCGTCATCGACCTGCTCGAGGCCAATCTCCGCGGCGGGCCGTCGGTCCGCTGGTGGACCCGCACCCCGTGGTTCGCCCCGCTCGACTTCACCAAGATGTCGCTCGAGATGACCACCCCGGCGTACATGGACTACTTCCAGAGCCTGCCGGAGGAGGCCCGCGATCGAATCCGACCGCAGCACTGGCAGTTCCACAAGGGTGTCTCCAGCGACACCCTCGAGCGGGTCCACGAGCTGATGTACCAGCGCCAGCTGCGCGACAAGCTCAACCCGGTCCAGTTGCGCATCTCCACCGAGGTCGACGGCATCGACACCCTCGCCGACGGCAAACTGAAGGTCCGCGGACGCCACCTCGACACCGGCACCCAGCTCGCGCACACCACCGACATGGTCATCGCCTGCACCGGCTACCAGCCCCGGCCCATGCCGTTCCTGGCCCCCATCGAGTCACAGCTGCACCGTGATTCGCGCGGCCGGCTCGTCGTCGGAGCCGCCCACCAGGTGGAAACCGAACCCGCCCTGGCCGACCGGTTGTTCGTCGCGAACGCCGAGGAGCACGCCGTGGGTGTCTCGGCCCCCAATCTCGACATCGGCGCGGTCCGCAACGCCCGAATCCTCAACGCCGTCACGGGCCGAGAGGTGTACCGCCTGCCGAAGGACACCGCGTTCACCGCCTTCGGCGCCGACGACCTCGACGACGTCGTCGGCTGAATCCCTCGCGCCCTGAGGTGCGAGGAGCCCCCACCGCTCCCTGCGGTCACACAGACCAGAACGGCCCGACCCACAACCGTGGGTCGGGCCGAATCTCGTTGCGTATCAGTTCGTCGCGGCCGTGAAGCTCGGCTTGAGCAGGTCCAGTACGTACGGCACCGAATTCGGCGTCGGCGCATTGAGGCCGGTGATCTGCGACTGGGTCATGAAGGTGACGGCGCCGTTCTTGACAGCCTTCAGGTTCTTGTAACCCGGGAGCTTCTTGAGGGTTTCGGCCTGTTCCGGCGTCGCGGTGGCGACGACCAGCACGTCGGCGTCGAGCATCGGGATGTTCTCGGTGCTCAGCCCGAAGCGGGGATTGCGGGTGCGCTGGTACTCGGCGACGAGCTTCGGCGCCATCTGCATCTTCAGCTCGGTGAACAGCTTTGCCGCGCCGTCGTTCGGGTCGCCGAGCACCGACAGCTGGTCGTTGCCGTACATGAAGGCCAGCGCGTAGGTCTTGCCGGCGAGTTCCGGGAACTCCTTGCCGACGGCGGCGACCTGGGCGCCGGTCTCGTCGATGATCTCCGTCGCCTTGTCGGGCTGGTGCAGCACGGTACCCATGACGGTGACCATGTCCTGCCAGGGGTCGATCTCCTGGCCGCTGATCGCGTTGACGGTCGGCGCGAGCTTGGAGATCTGCTCGAATTCCGGGCTGTCGGAGGCGAATCCGGGAGCGAAGATCAGGTCCGGGTCGAGCTTGGCGATCGTCGTCGCGTCGTCGCCCTTGGTGGGGTCGATGAACGTCGAGTCGGTGAGCTTCTGCCCGTACCAGGGCTGCAGTTCGCCGGTGGCCGACTTGGAGTAGTCGTAGTAGCCGACCGGGGTCACGCCGAACGAGAGCGCCACGTCGGTCCACTGGTCACCCAGGGTCACGATGCGCTTCGGCGTCTCCGGGATCGTCACCGAGCGACCGTCGGGCAGGTTCAACTGCACCGAACCACCGGTCGACTCATCCGAACTCGAGCATCCGGCGAGGAGGCCGGCGGACATCAGCGCACCTGCGAGCAGGGCACCCAGGCGAAGTCGTGTTTTCACGTCAGTTCTCCAGAACGGTGGGGGTCAGAGCGAGCAGGGCAGGAGGACGAAGCTGGCGATGAGGCAGACGCTGCTGTTCGACAGCTTCCACTTGTCGCCGCTCCACACCCAGGTCATCGCACGGTTCTGGCTGCCCCGGCCGACGACGCTGATCTGCAGCGGGGCGGTCATCTTGGTGCCGTTGACCTGCACCGGGCCGACCATCTGGTAGCTGAGTCCGACATTGCCGTAGGTGGTGATCGCCTGGGAGACAGCATCGAGCTGACGCAAGGCACGCTCACCACCCTGGAGCTCGGCAGCACGTGCGGCACGGTTGCCGCGCGAGTTCATGACCGTCTTGACCTTGGTGTTGAGCTGTCCGGGAGTGAGTGCGGTCGGGGCCGCGACGGCCTGCTGCTGGGACGGCGCGGCCGAGGTGCCCGGCGCCGGTGCAGGCGCGGGCGCTGCGGCGTCGGGGCCGGCGCCGACGATGCCGCCGCTCTCGGGCACGTTCTCGGTGGCCGCGGGTGCGGGCGCCACGGCCGGGGCAGGCTCACCGGGTGCGGCGGCCGGCGGTTGGTTGGCGGCCGGACCCACCAGGCCCTGCTGCTGCGGCGTCTGCGCGGAGCCGAGGTTCACGACGGTCGGCTGGGCCGCGTTCGCCGAGTCCTTGCGGTCGCCGACCATCAGGCCGACCACACCGATGGTGACGATGATCGCCGAGATCACCGCCGCAACACCTGCCGATGCCAGCACGGTCGGGATGTTGATCCCGCCCGAACGCTTCTCCGAGCCCGCGGCCGGTTCGTGGGTCTCATCCACGTACGCCGGGTCCTGGTAGCCGACATCGTTCTGCATGGTGCTCTCCGTGTTTTCTGCTGTATGTCGTTCACTTGTGCCGTGGAACGCCTGGATGCGGCATTTTCCCCGTACTGGTTCGTCCCCTTGGGGAACGAGTTCCTAGGCAAGCCTAAGCTCGCCTGGTATTCAGGCTGACGGTAGGGCCTCGGTGAGGACCTTGTCGAATGTCTCCACGAACTTCTGGGCGTACCCGGGAAGTGCCTGGGCGTCGGTGACGATGCCGAAGGTCGTCGTGGTGCCGAGGATCAGGACGGTCACCGAGAAGGAGTAGCCGGCCAGCGGCGACAGTGGGGTGAGGCTCGCGATGGACTTGCCCAGCACCGACCGCACCCGGGAGAAGCCGGGGTTGATCCCGATGTGGATGTCCGGGTGCATGTGCCCCATCGAGGCGTTCACGATCGCCCGCTGCAGACCCCACAGCGGCGCCCGCGGCAGGTCGTCGGCCGCGGCCAGGTAGAGCTCGGGCCGACGATCGGCGATCGTCGCCAGCTCGCTGCGTGCCCGGCCGATCTGCCTCGACAGATCCGTCTCGTTGCCGGGCAGGTTGAGCAGGGCCACCGAGACCGCGTTGCCGGTGTGCCGGAACTCCTGGTCGAGGGTCACGGGCAGGGTCACGCGGAGGACCTCGGCCTGCGGCGACGCGGGCGGGTCGATGCTGAGCGCGCGGCCGATCGCCCCGAGCACGAACTCGTGCGCGGTGGAGCCGTTGGCCTTGGCCGCCTTGCGGAGGGCGCGGGTGGAGGTACTGAAGAGTGCGTGTTCACGCCGCCCCGACTTCGTCAGACTCGGCCAGGCGCGCTTCTTGCCACCGCCGGCCGCATGCTGCTCGTTGAAAGCCGCCTTGGCCTCCCCCAGCTTTTCCGCGTCGATACCGCTGATGTGGAACCGCGGGCTGATGGCGAAGCGTTCGAACTCAGCCAGATCCTCGGGCTCACCGTCGGCGAGCAGTGCCGCGAAGGCCGCGCCGGCGATGCCGTCGGAGATGCTGTGGTGCACGCGCAGCAGTACCCACTGACCGATGCCCTCGGCGCCGGCGGAGGGGGTGAACAGCGTGATGTCCCAGAACGGGCGCGGCCGGGGAAGCGGCGTCTCCAGGAGCTTGGAGACGCGGCGCTGCAGGTGTTCACGGTCGGTGAAGCCGAGCTCGGCGACATGCTCGCCGGCATCCCAGCTCTTGTCGGCGAGCACCACCTCGGGCTTGCGCCATCGGCCGTTCTTCACGCCGAGCCGGAAGATCTCGTACAGCCGCCCTCGGTCCCGCACCCGGGCACGCACCTCGTCGAGGCCGAGAAGCGTTCCGTCGGTGTTCAGTTGGAGGATCATCGCCCAGTGCATGGGCCGGCTGTCGGTGTCCATGTGGAGATAGGTGTGATCCGGTGGTGCGAGCTCGGTGACGCGCGCGTCGGCCGGAGTGGTGACTGGGCTGTTCATGATGACCGCCTGGTAGGGGGACGCTCAGGGCGTCCGGTTGGGAGGACTGGGGACGAACTGCTGGTAGCGCTCGGTGTCGGGTTTCATGGCCGCCGCGACCAGTTCCCACAACACCTCGTCGGTGCCGCCGCCGACGCGAGCGAGTTTCATGTCGCGCCACCAGCGTCCGATCGGCGTCTCGGCCTCGAGATAGCCGATCCCGCCGAAGATGTGCAGGCATTCCGAGGCGACTTCTTCGCCCAGGTTGGCTGCGGTGGCCTTGAGCGCGGCGGCGGTGCGCAGGTTGATCTTTCCCCGGGCGGCGACGCCGTCGAGCGAGTAGCTCAGCACGTCGACGCGGGCCTGCAGATCCGCGAGTCGCAGGCGGAGTGCCTGATGGTCGTAGAGTTTCTTGCCGAACTGGGTGCGCTCCATCATGCGGGCGAGCGTCACACCCAGCATCACCTCGCACGAGGCCGCGATCTGCGCTGCGACCGAATAGCGTTCGTGCGCAAGGCCCCAGCTGATGACCGCCAGACCTGTCCCCGGCCGGGCGATCAACGCCTCCTCGGGAATCCACGTGTCGATGGTGACCGGCGCGGTGTCGAGCGGCCCGGCACCCAGTTTCTCGTAGGGAGCACCGACGCGGACCTTGTCGATCGGGACGGTGGCCAGCGCGACGTTGCCCCCGGTGTCGAGGCCGTCCTCGACGCTGCGGCACACCACGAACATGTGGTCGGCGATCGGCGAGAGCGAGACGAACTTCTTGACCCCGACGACCCGATATCCGCCGTCCTCGGCGAAGATCCGCGTCTCCGAGTTCTGCAGGTCCGAACCGCCCTGTTCCTCGGAGGCACCGATGCACAGGACGGCATCCGTGGTCATCGCGCGCTGCGCCAAATCCGTCAGGAAGTCGTTCCGCCCGAAACGGCGGAGGATCGCGATGGCCGAATCGTGCAGGCTGACCCCGACACCGATCGCGGCCGAGCCCAGCGAGCCGAGATGCCGACCGAGAGCGAAGTGGTCGTGGAGTTCGGTCAGCTTGCGACCCTCCCACTTGCGGGTGAAAACCCCTGCCTCGCCGAGGTGTTCGAGCAGCGGCCGGGGGAACCGATGGTCGTTCTCGGCCTGCGCCGCCCACGCGGCGACCTTCCCGTCGAACGCCTCGTCGAGCAGTTCGGCGTACGTCTGCACTCCGGTGTCCACGCTCACCTCTCCCCCGACTCGCTTCTCGTTCCGACTCAGGCCGGGGTCCCGGCCTTCGCGCGGATCAGGTCCTCGAGATCACCGACCGTCTTGGACTCGAAGAGTTCTCGTTCGGAGAGCCTCACACCCAGCCGCTCCTCGATCGCGACGACGCCGATGGCGAACGCCACCGAGTCGAGGCCCAGGTCGTCGATCAACCGTGAGTCGCGGGTGACGTCGCCGAGCGCGAGGTCGAGGTCCTCGGTGAGGATGCCGTGCAGCGCTTCGGTGATGTGGTCGGACATGTGGTGGCTCCTGATGGGATCGGTGATGGTTCGAACGTAAAGGCCGGTCAGCGTGGGATGACGTACGGGGCGACGCTGCCCAGCTTCTCGCACGTCTCCTCGAACTCGCGTTCCGGCGTCGACTGCGCGACGATGCCGGCCCCCGCCCGGAGCCACGCCTTGCCCCCGGACGAGAAGACGGTGCGCAGCGCGAGCGTCGCCTCGAGTTCACCCGACGACGACGCGACGAGGACCGCACCGGAGTACGGCCCGCGCCGCCGGGACTCGAGGCGGTCGATGGCGTCGACGGCCGCGGTCTTGGGCACTCCCGACGCGGTGATCGACGGGAAGACGACTTCGAGTGCACGCCAGGGAGATTCCCCCTCGGCGAGGGTGCCCTTCACCGTCGACGCCAGATGCTGGACGCTGCCGCGCTCGCGCACCTCCATGAACGTGCTGACCGCTGTCGTCTCGGCGGCCGAGATCGAGGCGATCTCGTCGTAGCAGGCGCGCACCGACATCGCGTGCTCGGCGACCTCCTTGGCGTCGCCGAGGAGCTCCGCCCGAGCGGCCGCATCCTGGTCGGCGGAGACCCCGAAGGCCCTTGTCCCGGCGAGTGGTTCGGTGACGACGGTGCGATCGGCGTGCACCGCGACCACGAGTTCGGGGCTGAAGCCGGCGGCCGAGAGGTCGCCGAGCGAGAGCAGATAGGAGCGGGCCGGGGTGTTGTCCGCACGGCCGCGGGCATAGGTGGCGGGGATGTCGACCGCGAAGGGGATGTCCACCGCACGGGAGAGGATGACCTTCTGGTAGCGACCGGCCGCGATCTCGGAGACGGCGGCGGCGACGCGGCCACGGTAGTCCTCGGTGTCGACCCGCACGTCGACGGGCCGCGAGGTCCCGGGATCACCTGCGGTGGCGGCGATCTCGAGAAGACGGCGAGCTCGTTCCGGATCGGCGGCGCCGGTGTCGACCCCATCCGCGTCCACGAAGGCCTCGAACTCGGGAACGATCAGATGCGCGAGCACGGTGTCGTCGGGAACACGGTCGAGGATGCCGTGATACGGCGCGCAGAAGTCGAACCCGACCCACCCGTAGAGCCGCCAGTCGGGGATCGACATCGCCTCCGTCGCCGCGGCCAGCGCATCGGCCGGGTCGCCCTGCCATGCGGTGGTCGTCCGGCGGCCCCGGTCGTCGACGATGACCTCACCGCGGGTGACCACGACTCGCACGTTCACACCCGCGGCGAAGGTCCAGCGTCGGTTGCGCTCGTAGACGACATGGTCGCCGAACTCGCCCGAACCCGCCCAGGCGGCGGAGATCCGGGCGGCGACCGCCTCGGTGAGCGGCGTCGCCGGTGCGATGAGACCGGCCGCCGGGTCGAGGCCGAGTTCCGCAGCATCGATCCTCGACGTCCGCGAGTCGGTCGTCAGCGACATGTCCTTGTCCTCCGGTCGTGGGCGGCAACACCTGTGATCCTAGGGATATTAGGGCAGCCTAATCAAACAGCCCACCCGGGTCGGCGGCGTAGCGCATGAAATCCACCATGCCGACCGACCGGTAAGGTTACCCTATCCTGCCTGTGTTTGAATGGGTCCCATGCCGACGCCTCAGCACCACGCGACCGACCTGCTCGACGGTTTCACGCCGTATGCCGACGCCCAGGCAGACCGCTACCGCGACGCCGGACTGTTCCGCGGACTCCCGCTGTTCGCCGGCTTCGACGCCAGCGCCGGTCGCATCCCCGACGCCCCGGCCGTCACCGATGCCTCGATCGACGGGCCGCGGACACTCACGTACTCCGAACTGCGCGCGGCCTCGCTGCGTCGCGCGGCCGGTTTCGTCGGCGCCGGGCTCCGTCCCGGAGAGCGCGTCGTCCTGCAGCAGAACAACTCGCTGGACTTCGTCGTGAACCTGCTGGGTCTGCTCCGCGCGGGTGTCGCACCCGTCATGACCCTGCCCGCGCACCGGATCACCGAGATCGCCCATCTCGCCGCCGGCGCCGGGGCCGTCGCCTATGTCGGCGAGGACGGTCGACGCGGCTTCGACTTCCGGGATCTCGCCACCGAGCTGCAGTCGCGCGTCCCGACCGTCGCGCAGGTGTTCATCTCCGGCGATCCCGGTCCGTTCGCGGCAGCACCCGATGCGGACTCCGCGTCGGTCGATCTCCCGGCCGCACCGAACGCTGAACTACCGGCCCTGTTCCTGCTCTCGGGCGGCACCACCGGCCTGCCCAAACTGATCGCGCGCACGCATGACGACTACGACCTCAACGCACGGTTGTCGGCCGAGGTCGCGAACCTCACCGCCGACGACACCTACCTTGTCGCACTCCCCGCCGCCCACAACTTTCCGCTGTGCTGCCCGGGCATCCTCGGCGTCCTCGGGGTCGGCGGCCACGTCGTCTTCACCGACAACCCGAGCCCCGACAACACCTTCGACCTCATCGAACGCCACCGCGTCACGGTGACCGCCCTCGTCCCCGCGCTCGCGCAGCTCTGGTGCGCGGCGACCGAATGGGAACCCGCGGACATCAGTTCCCTGCGGCTCCTGCAGGTCGGCGGAGCCAAGCTCGCCCACCCGGACGCCGTCGCCCTCGACGAGGCGCTCGGCCCCGTGGTCCAGCAGGTGTTCGGCATGGCCGAAGGCCTCATCTGCTACACACGGCCCGACGAACCGCGGGCCCTCGTCCACGAGGTGCAGGGCTCCCCGATGTCGGAGTTCGACGAAGTGCGCGTCGTCGACGAGGAAGGCGCCGACGTTCCCGACGGTGAAGAAGGCGAACTGCTGGTCCGCGGCCCGTACACGATCCGGGGCTACTACCGGGCGGATGCACACAACGAGAAGTCCTTCACCCCCGACGGCTTCTACCGGTCGGGCGACAAGGTGACCCGTCTGCCGTCGGGGCATCTCTCGGTGACCGGACGCATCAAGGACACCATCGTCCGGGCCGGCGAGAACGTGGCCGCCGACGACGTCGAGGAGAACCTGCTTGCACACTCGTCCGTGCGACAGGTCGCGGTGGTCGGGCTGCCCGACGACGCGCTTGGCGAGAAGATCTGCGCAGCGGTCGTGCTCTCCCACGACCATCCGCCGGCCCGGCCCCTCGAGCTGGCGACGCTACGTACCTTCCTCGCCGACCGCGGCCTCGCGTCGTTCAAGCTGCCCGACGTCGTCCGCGTCGTCCGCACCCTGCCCGTCACCGCCGTCGGCAAGATCGACAAGAAGGTCCTACGAGAGCAGCTGGCAGCGGGATGAAGCACCGCGGGCAAGCGGAAGCGCCTGCTCACACGGGAGCGAGTGGCACGATCCCCGGGTGACGGTCGAGATAGTTCTTGGTGAACGAGCACACCGGCCGGAGCCTCGCGTTGCGCTCCCGGGCGAAGTGGATGACCGTCCGGGTCAGGCGGGTGGCGAGGCCATGACCGCTGTATTCGTCGTAGAGCACGGTGTGCAGGACGGTGATGGTGGTCTGACCGTCGACGGTCTCGGTCGAATAGCCGAGCACCCCGACGAGATCCCCCGCGACCCAGAGTTCGAACCTCTCACGGTCTGGGTTGTGCACCACCTGAGCAATCTGCTGCAGGATGGATCGAGCCGACTGCGGCGGCCGATGCCGGTTCTTGCGTAGCAACTACACACCTCCTCACGTGATCACTGTTGGCGGGTCACCGGCACGACGCCGCAGAACGACGCAAGGACCCTTTGTGACTAGGGTCACACCGTACCTTACGGGTCCGTAACTGACGAGACCCCCGGTGACCTTTCGGGCATCGCATCGGGTGTTGACCGCCGTTGTAAGGTGGCAGACGCACCACAACTTCACACGCGGGGGCTCTCACGATGACCGAGGGCTGAGATGGCGACGGGCGGTCGCCGACCGCTCGAACCTGTCCGGGTAATGCCGGCGTAGGGAGAATCATCATGGGCACACATGTATCCACCACACCCGCCACTGCAACATTCGAAGACGGCGGTCTGACCACAGGGCCGATCGAGGGAAGCTCCAAGCACTACCTGGCCGTCGACCACCTCCGCGTACCGCAGCGTCGAATCCATCTGACCAACGGCGAACACCTCGACGTCTACGACACCTCCGGGCCGTACACCGATACCGATGCCGTGATCGACGTGGAGCGTGGGCTTCCACCGATCCGAGACGGCTGGAACCGCCCGGAACCCATCGACGGCGCGAGCACCCAACTCGCCTGGGCGCGAGCCGGAATCATCACCGACGAGATGCGGTTCATCGCGGCACGGGAGGGCGTCGAACCCGAACTGGTCCGCTCGGAGGTGGCCGTCGGCCGTGCCGTGATCCCGGCCAACCACCGTCATCCGGAGTCGGAGCCGATGATCATCGGCAAGAAGTTCGCGGTGAAAATCAATGCGAACATCGGGAATTCGGCCGTGCGCAGCTCGATCGCGGATGAGGTCGAGAAGATGGTGTGGGCCACCCGATGGGGTGCGGACACCATCATGGACCTGTCCACCGGCGCCGACATCCACACGACGCGCGAATGGATTCTGCGCAACTCCCCCGTCCC
Organism: Gordonia rubripertincta; assembly: GCF_038024875.1. NCBI lineage: Bacteria > Bacillati > Actinomycetota > Actinomycetes > Mycobacteriales > Gordoniaceae > Gordonia > Gordonia rubripertincta. The sequence continues at coordinate 1,856,941 of NZ_CP136136.1, read as the reverse complement.
CGTCGGCACCGTGCCGATCTACCAGGCACTCGAGAAGGTGAACGGCGATCCCGTCGCCCTCACGTGGGAGATCTACCGCGACACCGTCATCGAGCAGGCCGAGCAGGGTGTCGACTACATGACGGTGCACGCCGGGGTACTCCTCCGCTACGTGCCGTTGACCGCCCGACGGGTCACCGGCATCGTCTCCCGGGGCGGATCGATCATGGCCGCCTGGTGCCTGGCGCACCACCAGGAGTCGTTCCTGTACACGCACTTCGATGAACTGTGCGAGATCTTCCGCCGCTACGACATCACCTTCTCACTCGGCGACGGACTGCGGCCGGGGTCGATAGCCGACGCCAACGACGAGGCCCAGTTCGCCGAACTGCGTACCCTCGGCGAACTGACCACCATCGCCAAATCCCATGGCGTGCAGGTGATGATCGAGGGTCCGGGACACATCCCGATGCACAAGATCGTCGAGAACGTGCGTCTCGAAGAAGAACTCTGCGAGGAGGCGCCGTTCTACACGCTCGGCCCCCTCGCCACCGACATCGCCCCCGCCTACGACCACATCACCTCCGCCATCGGTGCGGCGATGATCGCCCAGGCGGGTACCGCCATGCTCTGCTACGTGACCCCCAAGGAGCACCTCGGGCTACCCGATCGCGATGACGTGAAGGTCGGCGTGATCACCTACAAGATCGCGGCCCACTCGGCGGATCTCGCGAAAGGCCATCCTCGGGCGCAGGAACGCGATGACGCATTGAGCAAGGCGCGCTTCGAGTTCCGCTGGGTCGACCAGTTCAACCTCGCCCTCGACCCGGACACCGCTCGCGAGTACCACGACCAGACGCTGCCGGCCGAACCCGCGAAGACCGCGCATTTCTGCTCGATGTGCGGCCCCAAGTTCTGCTCGATGCGGATCTCCGCCGACGTGCGCGCCTACGCGGAGGAGAACAATCTGGTGACCGCCGAGGACATCGACCGGAAGATCGCGGAAGGAATGGCGGCGAAGTCGGCCGAGTTCGCCGAGGCCGGCAACCGCGTGTACCTGCCGCTCGAGACCATCCCCGGAGGTTCTGCGTGACCGACGTCGAGTTGTTGCCGGTCGCGGCACCGGGAGAGACACCGGTCCGCGTGATGACCATCGCCGGTTCGGATTCCGGCGGCGGTGCCGGCATCCAGGCCGACATGCGCACCTTCGCCCTGCTCGGCCTACACGGTTGTGTCGCGGTCACCGCGGTGACCGTGCAGAATTCACTGGGCGTCAGCGGTTTCCAGGAGATCGCACCGGAGACGGTGGCCGCCCAGATCGCCACGGTCGTCGACGACATCGGCGTCGCCGCGGCCAAGACCGGCATGCTGGCGTCTGCTCCGATCATCGACGCCGTCGTCGCGCAGTGCTCGGCGAGCGGCATCGGTCGCGACGGTCCCTCCCCGCTCGTCGTCGACCCGGTGTGCGCGTCGATGCACGGAAACCAACTCCTCGCCGATTCCGCACTGGACACCCTGCGCGACAACCTCTTCCCGCTGGCCACGGTGGTGACACCGAACCTCGACGAGGTGCGGCTCATCACCGGGATCGACGTCGTCGACACCGATTCCCAGCGCGATGCGGCGAAGGCGCTGTTCGATCTCGGACCCGCCTGGACGCTGGTCAAGGGTGGACACCTACGCTCCTGCGACCACTCCCCCGACCTGCTCTACGACGGGGCCGAGTTCATCGAACTCAACCACGAGCGCATCGACACGAGCCACGACCACGGCGCCGGTGACACCCTTGCCGCGGCGATCACCTGTGCTCTGGCACATGACTATTCGGTGCCCGACGCCGTCTCCTTCGCGAAGAAGTGGGTCACCCGCGGCCTGGCCGCCGCCTATCCGCTGGGCGCCGGCCACGGCCCGGTGAACCCGCTGTGGCGGGTGAGCGACCATTCGTGACGGTGTCTGCCGACTGACAGGTCCCGCGGGAGAGTAGGCGCAGACCTACTTCTCCCAGCCGACATCCTCGATGGGACCGACGTAGAACTGTCCCGCCCCGTAATTGGCGAGACCCTCCTTCACCGCGACCATGGACGGACCGTTGAAGAGGGGGAGGTTGGAGAACTGCGCGAAGGCCTCGCGCTCGAGCTCGTTCCCGGCCTTGATCTGGGCCATCGGGTCGCCGATCCTCGACATCGCACGGATCTGTGCGTCGAGTTCCGGGGACCCGGCACCGGCGGGGTTCAGCTGGGACCCCATGCACCACACCTGACAGAAGTAGGCCATGCCGAAGGGGTCGCTCGACGAGAAGCCGAGCAGGAGCACGTCGAACTCCTTGTTGACCACCACCTGCGAGAAGTCGGCCGACGGGCGTTGGCGGACAGCGAGGTCGACGCCCACCTTCTTCAGGATCGCCTGGAGCGCGCGGGACAGGTTCTGGGTCGTGGTGTCGTCGCCGATGTTGGGCAACTCCAGCGACAGCCGTCTCCCGTCCTTGCTGCGGATGCCGTCCCCACCCTCGGTCCACCCCGACCGGTCGAGCAGTTCCTCGGCTTTCGCCGGGTCGTAGGACAACACGTCCGACAGGTTGTCCTCGTATCCCGGCTGGAACGGGTACAGCGACAACGAACCGGGGAGTTCCTCCGTGTAGTTGAGGCCGGTGAACCTGATGCGCGACAGCGTCTCCCGGTCGACGGCGGAGAGCACGGCCTCACGGACGCGCCGATCGGACAGGATCGGGGTGTCGAGGTTGAGCACCAGCAACGACTGCTGCGGTGCGGCCGCGGTGCGAATGTCGATGCCGTTCATGGTGAGTGCCCGCGCGCGAGCGTCTTTGGCCGCCACCCCGGTTGCGTCGATCTCGCCGTTCTGGAAGGCGTTGAGCGCTGCCTGGGACTCCATCTGCCGGAAGACACGACGGTCGAGCTTGCCGGGCTTCCCCCACCATTTGGGATTTCGTTCGAAGACGACGGTCCCGTTGTCGGCGTCGTAGGAGGCGATCGTGAACGGCCCCGCGCCCCATTCTGGATGCGGCTTCCGCACATAGCCCTCGTTGTAGACGTCGGGGGCGGCGGCCTTCGGATGGAGAACGACGTTGAACAGGCCGTCGGGCCAGGCGTAGACGCCGTCGAAGCGCACGATGACCTCACGGTCGTCGGCACCTCGGGTGACCGAGGCGATCTGGCTGTACCCGTCGGTGGAACTGACGATGTAGCGATCGTCGACGCCCCGGCTGGTACGCCAGGTCTCGACGAAGGCGCGGTAGTCGATCGGTGTGCCGTCGTTGAAGAAGGCCTTCGGGTTGACGGTGTAGGTGACCACGGTGTCCCGCCCGACGACCTCGGTCCGCACGTCGGTGAGGTAGTCGGGATTCGGCAGGTACCGCCCGTCCGGCGTGAAGTAGGCGAGCATCGGGTTGTACCAGCGCCACAGGGCCAGGGTATAGACGTTGCCGTCGGCGTGGAAGGTGTTCCACTGGGCCGACACCTCCGGGAGCACAGTCGTGAGACTGCCTCCGTCTCTGAGGTTCTCACGCGGTTGCAGGTTGAGCGAGGCTCCTTCGGTCTTCACCGCACCGGTGTCGATCGCGGCACCGCAGCCGGTGACGCAGGCGACGGCCACGGCCACCGCGGCGATGATCACCGGCCAGCGCTTCACCGGTCCATCTCCAGGAAATGGCATGTCGCTCGGTGGTCGACCGCTCGAGCATCGTCCTGATCCGTCGGCCGCAGAAGAGGCACGACCGTTCGGCAGCGTTCGCGCCGCTCCTCGTCGAGCCGGGCGTGCAACGGGCACCGGCCGGCGAAACTGCATCCGGCGATCTCTTCTGTCGCGCTGGGCTGTTCGCCGGCCAGGACGATGCGCTGCCGCTTCCGTTCGACGTGCGGGTCCGGAACGGGTACGGCCGACAAGAGTGCCCGGGTGTAGGGATGCGCGGGTTCGGCGAAGACCGTCTCGGTGGGCCCGGACTCCACGATCGAACCCAGATACATCACCGCCACGCGATCGGCGAGATGCCGGACCACGGAGAGATCGTGGGCGACAACCAGATACGCCACGTCACCGTCGGCCCGCAGACGGCGGATCAGGTTGACGACGCCCGCCTGCACCGAGACGTCGAGAGCCGACAGCGGCTCGTCGAGGACGATCAGATCGGGGTCGGTGGCGAGAGCTCGCGCGATTGCGAGGCGCTGTCGCTGGCCACCGGAGAAGGCGGCGGGGAAACGGTCGGCGTGAACCGGGTCCAACCCGACGCGCCGCATGAGACCCATGACCTTCTCCTCGGTCTCCGCTTTCGGGACCCCGAGCGCGCGAAGCGGTTCGGCGATGATGTCGAAGGCGGTGAACCGCGGGTCGAGCGCATCCGACGGGTCCTGGAAGACGATCGACGTCTTCTGCCGCAGAGCGCGGGCCTCGCGTGACCTGACCGCAGCCGGGTCCACCCCGCCGATCCGAACGACGCCCTCGGGTTGCGCGAAGTCCATGATCTCCAGCAGCGTCGTCGACTTGCCGCTGCCCGACTCCCCGACGAGGGCCATCGACTCGCCGCGCCGGATGTCGAAGCTGATCCCGTCGACCGCCCGCACCGAACCCACCCGACGCTTGAGGAAACCGCTCGTCAGCGGGAAGACCTTCGTCATGTTCACCACGTCGAGGACGGTCTCCCGGTCCTGCCGGTCGACGAACGCCGTCGACGCCTCCGACACATCGGGCGCCGGAAACACCGGCTCGCCACTGATCCGGCCGTCGACGTCGATCTCCCCCGACCGGATACACGCCGCCCGGTGGCCGCTCGCCACCTCCGTCAGCGCCGGTTCGCCCCGGCGGCAGTCGTCGACCGCAACGGGACACCGTGGCACGAACTGGCAGCGGTCCTGCACGTCGATGAGAAGCGGAGGCGTTCCCGGGATGGGGATGAGCGCATCGGTCCGGCGGTCCACCCGGGGCACAGCCCCCAGCAGTCCGATCGTGTACGGCATCCGCGGACCGCCGAACAGCGTGTCGACGTCGGCGGTCTCGACCGCCCGGCCGGCGTACATCACCACGACGTCGTCGGCATGACCCGCGACGACGCCGAGGTCGTGCGTGATCAGCAGCATCGCGGCGCCGGTCTCCCGCCGGGCGGTGGCGAGGACGTCGAGGATCTGCGCCTGGATGGTCACGTCGAGCGCAGTGATGGGTTCGTCGGCGATGATCACCGACGGGTCGTTGGCGATCGCCATCGCGATCATCACGCGCTGCCGCATCCCGCCGGACAACTCGTGCGGAAAGGCCTTGGCGCGTCGCCGTGGATCACCGATCCCGACCAGGTCGAGCAGTTCGACCGACCGCGACCAGGCCGTCTTGGCGGTGATGGACTGATGGACCCGCAGCGCCTCGGAGATCTGCGCTCCCACGGTGGACACCGGGGTCAGCGACGACAACGGATCCTGGAAGACCATCGCGATCTCCGAACCCCGGACCGCGGACATCTCCTTGTCCGACAACCCGGTCAGTTCACGACCCCGCAACGCGACCGAACCGCTGACGCGTGCGGTGTCCGGCAGCAACCCCAGAACCGCCAGAGCCGACACCGATTTCCCCGATCCGGATTCGCCGACGATGGCGGTGGTCCGGCCCGACCGCAGGTCGAAGTCGAGACCGCGGACGGCGGCCACCACGCCTGCCTCGCTGCCGAAATCCACCCTCAGGTCGCGGACCGTCAGCGCTCCATCGAGATTCGTCATCGACGGACACCTCCACTCGAAGTCGGGTCGAAGGCATCGCGCAGGCCGTCGGCGATGAGCGCCATCGAGACCGTGAGGAGCGCCAGGGCGGCTGCGGGGAACCAAAACAGCCACGGCGACGCGGCCAACGTCCCGACCCCCGCCTGTAGGAGCGAGCCGAGGGTGACGTCGGGGATCTTCACGCCGAACCCGAGAAAAGAGAGGCCGGTCTCGGCGAGCACCGTGGCCACGACGCCGAGGGCGAAGTTGATGACCAACAACGACGCGACATTGGGCAGGATGTGCCGGAGGATGATCATCACCGGGGACACGCCCAGATACTGTGCAGCGGCGACGTAGTCGCGCTCGCGGACGGTCAGCGCCAGTGAATGGATCACGCGCGCCAGCATCATCCAGCCGAATGCGACGAGCACGACGATCAGCCACCGCCAGTCGCCGCCGGTGCTGTTGGAGACCAGGGCGAGGATGAGGAACGTGGGGACCACGAGGAGTAGGTAGACCACACCCAGGACGATGCGCTGCATCCAGCCGCCGAAGTAGGCGGCGAGTCCGCCGAGGAATGCGGCGATCGCGGTCGTCCCGACCGACACGATCAGCGCGATCGTCAGCGAGCGTTGGAGTCCGTGTACCACCTGCGCATACAGGTCGTTGCCGGCGTCGTTGGTACCGAACCAGTGGGCGCCTTCGGTCCCCTGCGTCGACGGCGGAAAGCCGATCGCGAGGAAATCGGTGTCGGTGTAGGAATAGGCGGTGAACAGTCCGCCGAAGACGGCGAAGAGCACGAGCACCACGAAGATGGCGAGACCAAGCAACGCAGACCGGTTGCGCGCGTAACGCTTCGCGAAGATCTTGACCCGGCCGCTGCGTCGCCTGGCCGGCGGCGCCGATGTGGTGTCCGATTCGTCGAGGACACCGCCGGTCTCACCCATGATCGGGGCGGTCGCGTCGAGGTGTCCGGACTGCGGCCCGCGCGGTTCCGGCGGCAGCATCGCCATCTCAGCTCACCCGCACTCTCGGATCGAGGTAGACCACGGCGAGGTCGGCGAGGATCGCACCGACCGCGGTGGCCAGGGCACCGAAAGCGGCGACCGCGACGACGCCGTGGATGTCGTTGGTGTTGATGGAGGTGACGAAGTACCGACCCATCCCTTCCCAGCCGAAGATGGTCTCGGTGAGGACTGCGCCGGTGAACACCGCAGGGATCGCGAAGGCGATACCGACCGCCACCGGGATGATGGCCGTGCGCAGGGCATGTCGGCGCACCGCCACGCCACGGGTGAGTCCCTTCGCGCGAGCCGTGCGCACGTAGTCGGCGTTGATGGTGTCGAGCACCATCGACCGCTGGAGGAGATGCAGCCCGGCGTACTGGATCACGACCAGGGTGATCGTCGGAAGGATGAGGTGCTGGACGCGGTCCAGCAGCACCGGGAAGAAACCCTCGACCCCCACACTGGAAGCCCCCGAGACGTAGACGACGCTGTGCCCGAGGGACTGGTTGAGCGAGATGGCGGCGAGCACGATGCCCAGGCCGACGACGGGAACCGGCAGGTTGATCATCGCGATCGAGATGAACTGCCACGCACGGTCCGCGAGCTTGTACTGGTGGAGCGCGGTGTAGACGCCCAGGGCGATACCCAGCAGGGTGGAGATGATGGTGGCGGCGGCGAGCAGCTGCACCGAGGAGACCAGCCGGAAACCGATCTCGCTGTTGACACTCTCACCGACCGGCGTCGACCCCCAATCCCAGTGCAGCACCACGCCGGTCAGCCAGTTCCACCAACGCTCGACCAGCGGGGTCTTGTCGTTGAGGTTGTGGGAGGACAGCGTGGCGTCGACGACGCTCTCCGGCAAGGGTGGTCGCCGGACGGCGTAATTGGATCGGGGGTCGAGGAACCAGGTGGCCAGGAAATAGGTCAGATTGGTTGCGAGGAAGACGAGGACAGCCCAGGCCGCGATGCGTTTACACAGGTATCCGATCACCGCGGCTCCAGGTCGTCGTCAGGTCGGTGTCAGCCGACCGTATCGCGACTCAGGCCGCTCCGCCGAGAGCCTTCGACTTGAGGTGCTCGAACTCCTCGGGGGTGATGGCACCGGAGTCCAGGAGAGCCTTCGCCTCGGTGATCTGCTGGGTCGGAGAGGTTCCCGCGACCGACTTGATGTACTCGTCGGAGGCCTGCTTGGCCTCGGTGTAGGCCTCGCGCTGGCGCTCGGCCATTCCCTTGCCCTTCGCCAGCAGGTACACGATGGCGGTGAGGTACGGGAAGACGATCAGGAAGACCACCCAGGCGGCCTTCTGCCAGCCCGACGCCTTCTTGTCACGGAACAGGTCGGTGATGATGTGCCATAGGACGATCAGGTACGCGACGAACGCGAAGATGACGATGGTGTACCAGATGAAATCCCAGAATGAGTCCCACATGAAGGTCTCCTCTTTCTAGAAGAAAGGGACCACTTCACAATGGCCCCCTGACGGATAGAAGCATGGCACAGCAATACCCTCGGTACTGCTCTGTCAGGCCAAAGTGGCCGTGAGAACTATTAGCACGACACCGCGGTGCACCATTTGCCGCATATGAGAACGTGTCCCATGAGCAGTTCCGGCTCGTGCCAGAACCGGACGACCAGAGAGACGCAATGGAATCACACACGGCCAGGCATGAACTCGAACTGGGCTTGGACACCTTCGGTGACATCACCGCCGCCCCCGACGGCACCCCGCTCTCCGACGCGCAGACCCTGCGCGATGTGCTCGACCAGGCGATCCTGGCCGACGAGGTCGGCGTCGACTTCCTCGGTGTCGGCGAACATCACCGTGCGGACTACTCCGTGTCCGCCCCCGAGGTGGTCCTCGGCGCCATCGCCGCCCGCACCAGCCGGATGCGCCTGGGTTCGGCCGTGACCGTCCTGAGCTCCGACGACCCGATCCGTGTGTTCCAGCGGTTCTCGACCGTCGACGCCCTCTCCTCGGGACGTGCCGAGGTGATCCTCGGCCGCGGCTCGTTCACCGAGTCGTTCCCGCTCTTCGGCTACGACCTCGCCGACTACGAAGAGCTGTTCGCCGACAAACTCGCGCTCTTCGCCGAACTCCGCACCGGCAAACCGGTCTCCTGGTCTGGCTCGACGCGTGGCCCGCTGCGCGCTCAGCCCGTGTTCCCGCAGCTGGAGAACCCCCCGTTGCCCACATGGATCGCGGTGGGCGGCAGCCCCGAATCAGTGGTGCGCGCAGCGTCGTACGGGCTCCCGCTGATGCTGGCCATCATCGGCGGCGACCCGCTGCGCTTCCGCCCTTACGTCGACCTCTATCACCGCGCCCTCGCCGACCTGGAGAAGGACACCCTGCCGGTCGGCGTCCACTGCCCGGGGCACATCGCCGACACCGACGAGCAGGCACGTGAGGAGTTGTGGCCGCACTACCGGGGATATGTGGCACGGATCGGGCGCGAACGAGGGTGGCCACCGCCCAGCCGCTTTGACTTCGAGCGGTCCACCGGACCCGACGGTGCGCTGTTCGTCGGGTCGCCGGAAACCGTGGCGCGCAAGATCGCCGCGACGTCGCAGGGGCTCGGCCTGAGTCGCTTCGACATGAAGTATTCCCACGGCACCCTGGGTCATGCGCAGCTGATGCGCAGCATCGAACTCTACGGCACGAAGGTCATCCCGCGGGTGCGGGAACTGCTCGCCGAGGGGTGAGCGGCCTCAGCGCCGGCTGAGCGTGAGCGCGAAGTCCCCGGCGGGGTCTGTCCACACGGTGACCACCTGCAATCCGGCGGATTCGAGTTCGTCGCGCAGTGCGTCGGGTTCGAACTTGGTGCTGATCTCGGTGTGGATCTCGGTTCCGGCGGGCAGGCGCCACGCCCGGCCCAGGACCTCGAAGTACGCGTCGATGTCCCGGCGGGCACGTAGCCACATCTCGATACGGTGTTCGCCCGGGTTCCACCGAGCGATGTGTTCGAAGTCGTCGGCGTACAGGCCGCGGGCGTCGAGCCCGGTTCGCAGGACCTCGATGAGGTTGCGGTTGAAATCGGCTGTCACCCCGGCCTTGTCGTCGTAGGCGGCGACGAGCCGGCCGGTGTCCTTGACGAGGTCGGTACCGAGGAGGAAGAAGTCGCCGGGCGAAAGTGCTTTCGCCAGGCCTTGATAGAACGCCCGGCGGGCGGCGGGATCGAAGTTGCCGATCGTGCCGCCGAGGAACACGGCCAGGCGCGGTCCATCGGCGTCGGGGAGACGGAGATCGGGTTCGGTGAAGTCGGCGACCACCGGGACGACGTCGATGCCCGGGTAGTCGGCGGACAGCACGTCGGCGGCGGTCGTGAGCATCTCGGTGCTGACGTCGACCGGCACGTAGGTGAATCGCTCGGTGTCAGGTGTGGCGGCGCTGAAGGCATCGAGTAACAGCCGGGTCTTGGTGGAGGTGCCCGAACCCAGCTCGACCATCACCTGCGCTTGTGTGGCAGTGGCGATCTCGGCCGAACGCGCACGCAGGATCGCGGTCTCACGACGCGTCGGGTAGTACTCGGGCAGGCGGGTGATCTCGTCGAAGAGCTTGCTCCCGCGCTCGTCGTAGAGCCACTTGGTGGGCAGCGTCGGCGGGTCCTGCCACAACCCCGAAAGCGCATCCGCGGCAAGAGTCATCGGGCGAGCCGCAGTCCCGAGAAGACCCACCGCGACGCTGCGGGGAAGAAGTTCCGATAGGTGATCCGCTCGTGGCCGACCGGCGTCACCGCGCTCGCTCCTCGCAACACGTGCTGGTCGGACATGAACTTGCCGTTGTACTCGCCCACCGCGCCGTTCGCCGGGACGAATCCCGGATAGGGGAGGTACGCGCTGGCCGTCCACTCCCAGACGTCGCCGACCATCGCCGAACCGACCCGACCGGGATGGCAGCGGGCCGGGTCGAGGAGCTGGCCGCGGGCGTCGCCGAGTTTTCCCGCGGCGACTTCCCACTCGAATTCGGTGGGGAGACGTGCGCCGGCCCAGCGGGCATAGGCGTCGGCCTCGTAGAACGACACATGGGTCACCGGCTCGTCGGGCACGACGGGGCGGCGCCCGGACAGCGTGAAAGTGGTCCAGCCACCGTCCTCTTCGCGCCAGTAACCCGGCGCACGCCAACCGGTCTGGTTGGTCGTGGCCCACCCGTCGGAGAGCCAGAACTCGTGGCGTCGGTATCCGTCGTCGGCCATGAACTCCAGCCAGTCGGCGTTGGTGACGAGCCGGTCGGACACCATGAAGTCCTCGAGATAGACGCGGTGTCGCGGCCCCTCGTTGTCGTAGGAGAACCCGCTTCCGACAGCGCCGATCTCGTGCACACCGCCGGTGAACTCACGCCACCCCATCGGCGCGACCTTTCCGGGCACATCGGGCTCCCGGTCGACGTAGACCGGCCCGAACGCGTGTGTCGAGAACAGGTGCTTGATGTCCATGAGCAGCAGTTCCTGGTGCTGCTGTTCGTGATTGCAGCCGAGTTCGACCAGGTCGAGTGCGGCGTCGTCGAGTCGACCGGACTCCAGGGCCGCGACCATCGCCGCGTCGACGTGTTCCCGATACCGCGTCACGTCGCGCACGCCCGGTCGGGTCACCAGGCCACGATCGGGACGCGGATGCCGTTCTCCCACCGTCTCGTAATAGCTGTTGAACAGGTACCGGAACGTCTCGTCGTAGACCGCGTAGTCCGGATCCCGGCGGAGGATGAACTCCTCGAAGAACCAGGTGACATGCGCCCGATGCCATTTCGCGGGGCTCGCCTCGGTCATCGACTGCGGCGTCTGGTCTTCCGGCGAGAGTCGTTCGGCGAGAGCGTCCGTCCCTGAACGCACCTCGAGGAAGCGGCGGACGATGTCCGAACCGCCCGCGGACACCCCCGGGGGCTCGCTATCCGGGGATCCCGCGTCTGATCTGGAGTCGGGGCGGACGGTGGGTTCGGTGATGCTCACTGGAAAGCCTCCCGTGGCAAACGAAGGAGTGTGCGGCGGTGTCTTCGGCGGATCTCCGCATCCATCGTCACGACGGTTTCCATCCCTGTCAACGATGCTCGGCCTGCTATCGGCCACCCGGACGAGCCCATCGTCAACCGAGGGTTGACGCCCGGGCGCCGTCAACCTATAGTTGACGCATGGCCAAGAACTCCGCTCCCGTTCGGCTCGACGACCTGATCGCCGCGATCCGCAAGGTTCACGACGACCCACTGGACCAACTGTCCGACGCGGTCCTCGCCGCAGCCCACCTCGACGAGGTCGCCGACAGCCTGATCGGGCACTTCGTCGACCAGGCCCGCCGCTCCGGCGCGTCGTGGACTGCGATCGGGACCAGCATGGGCGTTAGCAAACAGGCAGCTCAGAAGCGGTTCGTCGACCGGGTGTCGGCCGCCGGCGAGGCCGCGGGCGGACCGGCCGACGAGTCGAACCCGTTCTCGCGGTTCACGCCCCGCGCGGCGAACGTCCTGGTGGCCGCCAACCGTGCGGCGGCCGCGGATCGGGCCGAATTCGTGACCCCCGGGCACGTGGCCGCGGCGATGACCGACGATCCGCAGGCCCTGGTCTTCGTGGTGCTGCGGGAGTTCGGTGTCGACGCCGAGGCACTCGCGCAGGCCGTCGCACCGCTCACCCCCTCGCCACGGGACATCCCGGAATCAGAGGCGTCGACCGTCGTGCCCTACGACGACGCGGCCAAGGCGGTCCTCGAGGCGACCGTCGGCGTCGCCGTCGATCTCGGGCACAACTACGTCGGCACCGAACACCTGCTGCTCGGACTGTTCGCCGACGAGTCGGTGGCCGACGCGCTCACCGGTCTGGGGCTCGACAAGACCGCCATTCGCGACAAGATCGTCGCCACCCTCGCGCAGTTCGCCCCGTCGGCCACCAACCCGCCGGCCGAGTAGCTACTCCTGATCGGAGATGTAGTGCACCGCGGCTTCCTCGGCTGAGGCGCCCGCGCCGTCGATGCCCGCGTCGGCGGCGATGGCCTCGGGTTCGGTGTCGATACCCGAGCCCTCGTCCGGCGCGATCAGCCGACCGGCTCGTCGGTCACCGACCTCGTCGTTCTCGTCGAACTCGTCACTCCGATCGGAATCGTGTGCGCGCCAATCCTTCTTGGCGCGCTCGTCGGCGGTGATCTCGTCGAGCGGATCGACCGCACCGACATCGGGCTCTTCCTCGGCCAGTCGCTCGTCGAGGCTCTCTCCCTCGCGTTGTTCCTGGGCCGTGAGCCCGTGGACAGCGCCCTTCGGCCGGTAGTCGGGCGGTGAGTAACCCTCGTCGAGGACGTCGTCGACGCCACGGTCGACCAGGGAGTCCTCCGGCTGGAGCTGATCGTCCTCGTCGAGGCTGTACTCGCCGTCGGAGCCTTCGGGGGTGCTGCCGATGTCGTCCTTCATCCTTGTCACGATGCCAGCCTGCGGGGGCCTGTGCCAGGGATCGGCGCGGGTTGTCCCAGTTCGGTCAATACGCCGGTGACCGTCGGCGAAATCGACCAGAATGACGAAGATGATCGAGGAACTGCAGGTCGAGGCCGAAGCTCTCCTCTCCGCGGGCGAATACGAGCATGCGCTCGCCGCATTCTCCGTCCTCCGCGAGGTCAGGGCACGACGCGAGGGACCGTACTCGACGAAGTATCTGTCCAATCTGCACGACTGCGTCCGATGCATGTCGCACCTGCAGTTGTGGACCGACGCCAACTACCTCTGCAGCGAGCTGCACGGCAAGTACGTGCGCACCCACGGTCGCGGGGAGGCCGACACCGTCGACGTCGCCAAACACTGGGCGTGGGCGCTCGTGAACCTGCACGACTATCCGCCGGCCGTCCGCCTCTACCTGATGACCGCCGACGCCTGCTGGGACATCGATCCCGGTCAAGCACAGCGACTTCTCGGCGCCGCGGTGATCCACCGGCACGACACCGATCCGCTGGAGATCCTCACCCCGGGCGAGATCGACGGAGTGGGGTTGCACCACGCCGACGAGGAGCGCACCGTGATCGCGCGCCTGGTTGCCCAGCTCGCCGACAACGACACCGCCTCGAGGAGTTCGGCCACCATCGACGGCCTCGCGTTCGCCTGACCTCGCCTGACCCGACCTCGCCGATCCGACGAGCTCACACGACGTCGGTTCGACGCCGCCGTCGCATTATGTAGCTGTCCGCGGCCGCTCGTCCCGCCGAGGTGAAGCCGACCGCCAGGAGCCCGGCGATCAGTGCCAGCGGCCATTCGTATCCGCCGTCGGCGTTCCAGAATCCCGCATCCCAGTGCACGAACACGATCGCGCCGATCATGTCCGCGATCAGCAGCGTGGCCACGATGGGCAGCAACAGGCCGAGGATCAGCAGGATGCCGCCGACCAGTTCCACCCACGTCGCGTAGTACGCGGCGAGATCGGGGTACGGCACGTCCATGCCGGCGGGACCGAAGGCCACCTTGGTGGCATCCATCCCCTGCGTCACCAGCTTCTGCCAGCCGTGGGCGATGAAGATGATGCCGAGTATCAGTCGCGCGAGAAACTGCGCGACACTGCCGAATCCGCTCATAACCCTGCTCCTCGCATCGTCGGGCGGGCCCGGATCCCCGCCGCCAGGTACTCTCACAGTGTCCGCGAAGACATCACCTCGTCGCGGGTGTTACGCCGAAATCGAGTCATCAAACGCAACCGCGTCGTGACCCAAAGGCACCGTACCGGCGCCCCGCGGCCACGGCACCCGACCGCCGGCGAACATGCCATACGGCAGAACGGAGTAGGAGTCGAGAGTGCCGGGAAAGTCTGGCCTGGGGTCGCGAGGGAACACCGGGCAGCCCGTCCTGGGCGCACCGTCGGACGTCCTCGATCCGTATCTGCCGGACAACGGGAACCTCGGCTTCCGGATCTCCCGTTACGACCTCGAACTCGAGTACAAGGTCGCGAGCAATCGGCTCGAGGGCACCGCGATCCTGACCGCGACGTCCTTGCGGGAACTCAAGCGTTTCACCCTCGATCTCGCGGGCTCGATGTCCGTGCAGCGGGTCTCGGTCAACGCCAAGCGCGCCCGCTACAGCCATCGCCGCAACAAACTCACCGTCACCCCCGACACCCCGGTGCCACCCGGCGGGGCGATGACGATCACCGTCCGCTACCACGGCAGCCCCCGTCCGATCCGCGGCCCGTGGGGCGAGGTGGGCTGGGAGGAACTGACCGACGGCTCGCTGTGCGCCAACCAGCCCAACGGCGCGGCGTCGTGGTTCCCGTGCGACGACCATCCGAGCGCCAAAGCGCCATACCGGATCTCGATCACCACAGACAGCCCGTACCACGCGCTCGCCAACGGTGTGTTGGAGTCCAAGAGGGTCCGCGCCGCGCAGACCACCTGGGTGTACCAGCAGGTGGAGCCGATGCCCACCTATCTCGCGTCGATCCAGATCGGCCAGTACAAGCAGATCTCGTTGGCCAGCAAGCCCTTTCCGGTGACCGGTTTGATCCCGTCCCGTCTCGAGGAGAACTTCGGGATCGATTTCGGCCCGCAGATGGACATGATCTCAGCGTTCATCGAGATGTTCGGGCCTTATCCGTTCCCGCAGTACACCGTCGTCGTCACCGACGACGAACTCGAAATCCCCATCGAGGCACAGAGTTTCTCGACCTTCGGCGCCAATCACTGCGACGGCAGCCGCGACGCCGACCGCCTCATCGCCCACGAACTGGCCCATCAGTGGTTCGGCAACTCGGTGACCGCCTCACGCTGGCGCGACATCTGGCTGCACGAGGGATTCGCCTGCTACGCCGAGTGGCTGTGGAGCCAGCGGTCCGGTGGCCGAAGCGCCGACGAGTGGGCCCGCCACTACTACGAGAAGCTCGACGCCGAGCCGGTGAAAGTGCCCCTGGCCGATCCCACCCCGCGCAAGATGTTCGACGACTGGGTCTACAAGCGCGGCGCGCTGACGCTGCACGCCCTGCGCCTGCGGATCGGTGACGGTGACTTCTTCGCACTGCTACGCCGGTGGACCGAGAAACACCGCTACGGGTCGGTGACCACCGAGGACCTCATGTCGCTCGCCGCCAACCACTCGTCGGAGCCACTCAAGGACCTGTGGGACGCCTGGTTGTTCACCCCCGAGCTGCCGCCGTTCCCCACCCCGTCCTGAGGCATCCGTGACGACGGACAGGCCGGCACCGACGCCGGAGACCCCTTCCGGCGCGGCCGAGGGAACCGACACCGACGCGCGGTCCCTGGGACGCGTCACGATCGCGACGCTCATCGCCGCCGCGTCGGGCTACCTGGTGCTCCTGTTGGCCGCACGACATCTCGGCGCGATCGGATACGGCGTCTTCGCCGTGTTCTGGGCGGCCTACGGTCTCGTCACCGGCGCGCAGAACGGTCAGCTGCAGGAGACAACGCGTGCCGTGCGCGCGGCCGCCGACGGCGGCGTCCGGTCAAGACCACTGCTCGTCAACCTCGGGATCGGCGTCGGTCTGGCTGCTCTGGTCGCCGCGACCTCGCCGCTGTGGAGCAGTGAAGTGTTCACCGACCATCGCCGGCTGTCGGTGGCCCTGCTGTCGGTCGGGGTGGCGAGCTTCGCGGTGTACGCGCACCTGTGCGGTGCGTTGTCCGGCATGCTGAGCTGGTCCTCGTTCGCAGTGTTGCTGTCGGTCGATGCGCTGATCCGCCTGGCCGGTGCCGTCGTCGCGGTAGCCGCCGGCTGGGGCACCACGGCTTTCCTGATCATCACCGTCATCGGTTCCGCGTCGTGGTGCCTGCTGCTGCTCGGGTCATCGGCGACCCGGCACGCGGTCGGGATCGGCGGGGACGTAGCGCCACGTCGACTCACCACGAACACCCTGACCGCGATGGCCGCCGCCACGGCGAGCGCCGTCCTCGTGATGGGCTTCCCGGTGCTGATCAACCTGACCGCCAACCTCCGCGGCACCCCCGACGCCGACGAGGCGCGGGTCATCGGCGCACTGATCCTGGCGGTGACGCTCACCCGCGCACCGCTGCTGGTGCCGCTCAACAGCTTCCAGGGCGTGCTGATCTCACGGTTCGTCGACCGTCGGGATCGTCGGATCGCCGCGCTGGCCGCTCCGCTGGGCATCGTCGGCGTGATCGGCGGGGTCGGGATCGCGGCCGCGTGGGTCGTCGGACCGTGGCTCTTGCGATCGATCTTCGGCGCCGACTTCGACCTCGACGGCTACGTCGTCGCCCTGCTCACTGCAGGTGCCACGTGCCTGGCCCTGCTGACCGTCACCGGCGCCGCCGCGGTCGCCGCCGGCGCGCACCGCTGGTACGCGGCCGGGTGGTGGGTCGCGACCGTGGTCGCCGTAGGGATGCTGCTGGTCCCGGCCGACGTCGAGATCCGCACCTGCGTCGCCCTCGTCGTCGGACCACTGGTCGGGCTGTGCGTGCATCTGGTCGGGGTGTTGCGGCGGCCGGCCACCTCCGCTCCCTGATCCGAAAGAACGCGACGTGAGTTCCGGAGTTCGCGTCCCCGAGAGCGACATCCGAGGGCATCATGCCCTCGGACACCCCTGAGCGGGACGCGAGTTCTCGCGCACCCGGTCCGTAGGAGGGTGAGCGCCGACGAACGCGTTCACGTGAGCACTGTCGGAGGGCGTATCGCCCTTGCCGGCCCCTGAGATGGACGCGATTTTCTGCCCCACCCGGCCAGAAGTGCAGCCTTCACTCCTGGCGGCTCCGGCGCGCACGGTATCGGGATCGGCCTCATCTTCTGCGCGGGTGCGACGAGCCTCGAAGACCCGGTGAGGTGGCGTCGCCCACCCGATCACCGGTCGACTTCAACCCGGCCTGCGGACGTCGATCGACGTCTGCAGCTCGAGTTGAGGTTCGGCAGTCAGGGCCTCGCCGGAAAGTGCAGCCCCTGCCGCCTGGCGACATACGTCGCCGACCCTTCGAGACGCGTCCTCCGCAAGCTCCGGACGCCCCTCAGCAAACGATCTTCTCGTCCTCCGCAACGGCCGACATGCCGGCCGCGGGTACTCAGGTGCGACGACCGGCGAGCCTACCCGCGGGTGAGCTTGCCGACCCCCGCACCCACCCGCGCCTGCAGGTGATTCAACCTCGACGTCGCGTGAAGCCGGGCAGCCCGCGCCGCCTTCGGCCAGTCGCGTTCGGCGCACCGCTGCGCCTCCCCCGCGAAGAAGCGGTTCTCCTCGTCGAAGCGCCGTCCGTCGACGGCCTGCACCGAACTCACCGATGCGCTGTGGCGGCGGTAGGAGAAGACGACCTCGGGGTCGTAGACGAGTGAACCGTCTGCGGCAGCGAGATCGACGAGCAGCGCGAGGTCGAGGACGATCTCCAGCCCCGGTCGGAAACCCACCTCACGCACCGCGGCGGTCCGCCACAGCAACGACGGGAAGTACGTCCAGTTGCCGTGGTAAAGGCTGGTCGCGAGGCGTTCGCCGGTCAGCACGGTCGCGCGGGAGGGGGCCAGCACGTTCTTCATGCGATCCCCGAGCGGACGAACCGTGCGGCCGTTCTCGTCGATGACATCGACGCCGGGCGCGATGACCGAGGCATTCGGGTGGTGTCCGGCCAGCGTGCGGACCGTCGCGAGATAGTCGGCGTGCATCACGTCGTCGCAACCCATGACGACGAACCAATCCGCGGTCACGAGGTCGACGCATCGTCGGAAATTGCCGTTGACGCCGAGGTTGGTCTTGTTGCGCACGTAGCGGACGCGCGCATCGTTCAGCGAGTTGAGCCATTCGCGGGGCGTCGGGTCGGGGTAGCAGTCGTCGACCACCACGAGCCGCAGATCCGGGTCGCTCTGGTCGAGGACGCTGGTCACCGCCTCGCGGAACTGCTCGACGTCGCCGTAGAAGGGCATCATCACGTCGATCGGCACCCGACAAGACTAGCCGGGCGTGCCGGGCGACGGGCGCCGCGACCGGCCGGGATAGGGTTGTTCACCATGGCCGAACCCATCACCAACGCCGACGTGTGGCTGGTGGTACCCGTCTTCAACGAAGGGCAGGTGATCCGGGAGGTCGCGGCCAAGGCACGCGAGACCTTCCCCAACATCGTCTGCGTCGACGACGGCTCGTCGGACAACTCGGCCGAGGAGATCAAGGCCGCCGGTGTCCATTTGGTGCGGCATCCGGTGAACCTCGGACAGGGCGCCGCCATCCAGACCGGCGTCGAATATGCGCGCAAGCAGCCCGGCGCCCGATTCTTCGTCACCTTCGACGCCGACGGCCAGCATCAGGTCGACGACGTGTCGGCGATGGTCGCACGTCTGCGGACCGAACCGGTCGACATCATCGTCGGCACCCGGTTCGCCGAGGGCCGCAGCGAGTCCGTCCCGCTGTTGCGGCGGATGGCCCTGCGCACCATCGTCTTCCTGAGCCCGCGCACGCGCCGGCTCGGTCTGTCCGACGCGCACAACGGACTTCGCGTCTTCAACAAGAAGGTCGCCGACGACCTCGACCTCCTCATGAGCGGGATGAGTCACGCATCGGAGTTCATCGCGCTCATCGACCACCACAAATGGCGGGTCGCCGAGCAACCGGTCACGATCCTCTACACCGAATACTCACGCGCGAAGGGACAGTCGCTGATCAACGGGGTCAACATCGTCGCCGACGGCCTGTTCCACACCCGGATGAGGAAGTGAGCAACGCATGATCTGGTTCCAGGTCCTCGCGATCATCGGACTGCTCGCGCTCGTCGGCTTCTTCGTCGTCAACCGCGGCACCGCACGGTCGTCGGCGGGGGTGAAGATCCTGTTCGTCGCGTTCGTGGGCTTCGGTCTCTACGCGATGCTGCGCCAGGACGACGTCACCTGGGTGGCCAACAAGATCGGCATCCAGCGCGGCCTCGACCTCGTGCTGTTCCTCCTGGTCATCGCGTTCGCGTTCACCACGGTGTCGACGTACCTACGGTTCCGCGACCTCGAGGTGAAATACGCCCGCCTCGCCCGCGCGATCGCGTTGCAGAACGCGGAGAAGCCGG
This sequence comes from Gordonia rubripertincta, assembly GCF_038024875.1. Lineage (NCBI taxonomy): Bacteria > Bacillati > Actinomycetota > Actinomycetes > Mycobacteriales > Gordoniaceae > Gordonia > Gordonia rubripertincta. Next base: position 1,837,325 of record NZ_CP136136.1, on the reverse strand, counting down.
AGCCTCCGCAGAGTGCGTCCTGAGTGCCGCTTTCCGACGCTCAGAACGCATTCTGGAATTTACTGTTCCGCGGCTAGGCCCTGCAGGAACGCCATCACGTCGTCGTAGTCCGGCAGCAGTCCGGCCTCGCGCGCCTCGGTGAGACCGGGTGCGGCGGTGTCCTTCTCGGACAGTTCGTACTCCAGCGGCGATCCGTCGCGGGCGTGCGTCGGCCATTCGATCCCCAACTCGGGGTCGAGCGGGTTGATGCCGTGTTCGCCCGACGGGTTGTAACCGGTGGAGCAGAGGTAGGTGACGGTCGAGTTGTCGGCCAGCGCGCAGAACGCATGTCCGAGCCCTTCCGACAGATAAACAGCACGGCGGTCGACATCGTCGAGCAGGACGGTGTCGTAGGTGCCGAAGGTCGGGGACCCCACGCGGATGTCGACGATGACGTCGAGGATGGCGCCCGACGCACAGGTGACGTACTTCGCCTGTCCCGGAGGCACATCGGCGAAGTGCACACCGCGCAGCACACCCGCCGCGGACACCGACAGGTTGACCTGCGCGAGGTCGAAGCGGTGGCCGATCACCTCGGCGAGCAGGTCACCTTTGAACGCCTCGGCGAACAGGCCGCGTGCATCGCCGTGCTGGACCGGTGTGAGTTCCCACGCGCCGTCGATCGTGAGCGGTCGCACCTTCATGGATGAGCCTTTCGCGTCGGATGTGTACTCAAAACCCCTTGCCTCGCCGGAGGAGTTCGAGCAGGTAGTCACCGTAGCCGGACTTGCACAGCTTCTCCGCGCGGGACCGGAGTCCGTCGTCGTCGAGGAATCCGCGACGCCACGCGATCTCTTCCGGCACAGCGATCTTGAGACCTTGACGTTGTTCGACGGTGCGCACGAAGTTGCCGGCGTCGAGAAGGCTGTCGAAGGTGCCGGTGTCGAGCCAGGCGGTGCCGCGCGGCAGGACCGTCACCGACAGTTTGCCGCGTTCGAGGTAGTGGGCGTTGATGTCGGTGATCTCGTACTCTCCGCGGGCACTGGGCTTCAGGCCGCGGGCGATCTCGACCACCTCGTTGTCGTAGAAGTACAGGCCGGGAACCGCGAAGTTCGACTTCGGTTGTGTCGGCTTCTCTTCCAGCGAGATCGCGGTGCCGTTCGCGTCGAAGTCGACGACACCGTAGGCCTCCGGGTTCGACACCCAGTAGGCGAAGACCGCACCGCCGTCGACGTTCTCGAATCCCTGCAACTGACTACCGAGGCCGGGGCCGTAGAAGATGTTGTCGCCCAGCACGAGTGCCACCGAATCGTCGCCGACGTGGTCGGCGCCGAGCGTGAACGCCTGCGCGAGGCCGTCGGGCGAGGGTTGGGTCTTGTAGGTGAGGTTGATCCCGAACTGATCACCGTTGCCGAGCAGTCCTTGGAAGGCCGGGGCGTCGTGCGGGGTGGTGATGATGAGGATGTCGCGGATGCCGGCGAGCATCAGCGTGGAGAGCGGGTAGTAGATCATCGGCTTGTCGTAGACCGGGACGAGCTGCTTGCTGACACCTTGCGTGATCGGATGCAGGCGCGTGCCCGTGCCACCGGCCAGAATGATCCCTCGCATGCGCCTCAGCCTAGTGCCCGACGATCCGGCTCACCGAGTACATACCCGGCGCCTCGGTAGAGTGACGTCCACCAAGACCTCAGGCGGAAGGAACGACGTGCGTGTTCTCGTGACCGGTGGTGCCGGTTTCATCGGCGCCAACTTCGTGCTGCGCACCCTGGCCACCCGCCCCGACGTGACGATCCGGGTACTGGACAAACTCACCTACGCCGCCAACCCCGAGACCCTGGCCCCGGTCGCCGACCGCGTCGAACTCATCGAAGGCGACATCGCCGACGCCGCCCTGGTCCACAGGCTGGTGGGCGAGGCCGATCTGGTGGTGCATTTCGCCGCCGAATCCCACAACGACAACTCCCTGGCCGACCCGTCGGCCTTCGTACACACCAACCTCGTGGGCACCTACACCCTGCTCGAAGCCGTGCGCGCCCACCAGGTGCGCTACCACCACATCAGCACCGACGAGGTCTACGGCGACCTCGACCTCGACGACCCCGCCCGCTTCACCGAAGCCACCGCCTACAACCCGTCGAGCCCCTACTCCTCGACCAAAGCCGGCTCCGACCTGCTCGTGCGCGCCTGGGTACGCTCCTTCGGCGTCGCCGCGACCATCTCCAACTGCTCCAACAACTACGGCCCGTACCAACACATCGAGAAATTCATCCCCCGCCAGATCACCAACGTGCTCTCCGGGGTACGTCCCAAGCTCTACGGCGACGGCCGCAACGTGCGCGACTGGATCCACGTCGACGACCACAACGACGCCGTGTGGACCATCATCGACAAAGGTCGGATCGGCGAAACCTATCTGATCGGCGCCGACGGCGAGGTCGACAACCGCACCGTCGTCGAAACCATCCTCGAACTCCTCGGCCGGCCGGCCGATGCGTTCGACTTCGTCACCGACCGCCCTGGCCACGACCGCCGCTACGCCATCGACTCCACCCGCCTACGCACCGAACTCGGCTGGACCCCCAACTACGTCGACTTCCGCGCCGGCCTGGCCGCCACCATCGACTGGTACCGCGACAACACCGACTGGTGGCAGCCCGCCAAGGACGCCGTCGAACAGAAGTACGCCGCCACCGAACGCGTCACCGGCTGACCTCAGCCTGCCGTTTGGCGTACTCCCAGGTCCGCCGCCTACGGTGTTCACATGCGCGTACTCGTCAGCGGCGGCGCGGGCTACATCGGCTCGCACACCGTGATCCAGCTGGTCTCCGCCGGTCATGACGTCGTCATCGTCGACGACTTCAGCAACGCCAAGCCCACCGTCGTCGGTCGGCTCGAGGCGCTGAGCGGTCACTCGATCCCGGTGCACGCCTTCGACCTGGCGGATGTGGACAAGACGGAACACTTCTTCGCCCACGAGGACGTCGACGCGGTCATCCACTTCGCCGGGTACAAGGCGGTCGGCGAATCGGTGGCCAAGCCGCTGGACTACTACCAGAACAACCTCGGCACCACGTTCTCGCTGCTGCGGGCGATGGAACGCCATGACGTTCACACGCTGGTGTTCTCGTCGTCGGCGACCGTCTACGGTGCGGACCCCGACCTACCGATGACCGAAGACCTCCCGACGTCGGCCACCAACCCGTACGGCTGGACGAAGGTGATGATCGAGCAGGTGCTGCGCGACGTCGCGGCCAGTTCCGACGCCTGGCGGATCGCCGCCCTGCGCTATTTCAACCCGGTGGGCGCGCACCCGAGCGGTCAGATCGGCGAGGACCCGTCGGGCATCCCGAACAACCTGATGCCGTTCGTCGCGCAGGTCGCGGTGGGCCGGCGCGAGAAGTTGTCGGTGTTCGGCGACGACTACGACACCCCCGACGGCACCGGTGTCCGCGACTACATCCACGTCGACGACCTCGCCGCCGGGCACGTCGCCGCTCTGGACCGGATCAGCACGGGCGACACCGGCATGTCGACCTGGAACCTCGGGACCGGACAGGGCGTCTCGGTCCTGGAAGTGGTGCACGCCTTCGAAAAGGCCAGCGGCAAGCCGATTCCGTACGAGATCGCTCCCCGCCGACCCGGTGACATCGCCGCGTCATACGCCGATCCCACCCGGGCCAACGCCGACCTGAATTGGCACGCCACCAAGACCATCGACGACATGTGCGTCGACACGTGGCGCTGGCAGTCCGAGAACCCGACGGGCTACCCCGACGCCTGAACCGTCACCGAGCGGCGTACGGATCGTCGGGATCGATGATCTCGTCGGTGGCCCAGCCGATGTAGCGCCGGGCTGATGTCTCGACGACCTCGCGTGCGTCCTTGCTCACGACGACGCCGAACGCGTCGTACAGCCGGTCGAACGGCAGGGCCGTGACCCGGTCGACGATCTGGTGAACGAGCCTGGGCGACAACGGGATCATGTTCGGATAGCTGCGCATGAACGTCACCATTCCCGGTTGCATGACTCCTTTGATGGTGTCGCCGGTCAGCAGCGCTCCCCGGCCATCGGCGGCGTCCGGTAGGTGCAGCACCGCGCTGCCGGGAAAGTGGCCGCCGCACTGGATGAGTCGCACTCCGCCGAGAACCTCGGCTTCGCCGGACCAGAACTCGACCACGGGGTCCGGCCGGGTCAGCCATCGACGATCGAGATCGTTGTAGAAAACCGGGACCCCGCCGAACCGGTGACTGAGCGAGACACTGGCGCCGTAGAGGTGCGGGTGGCTGGCGGCGATGGCCTCGACACCGCCGTGCTCTTCCAGCCAGCCGATGAGGGACGGACCGATGAACCCCGGCGGCTCCCAGAGGATGTTGCCGTTCAGGGTGGCCACCAGGAATCCTCGTTGCCCGATGCCGACCGACGGTCGCAGCGACAGCCGGATGAGACCCGGCTCCTCTTCGGCAGCATCGAGAGCGTTCTCGGCGGTCTCGTCAAGCCGGGTCCACTGCTGCCCGCTCGTCGGGATCCATTGCCGGTCGTCGTCACAGATCGGGCAGACCTCGGGGAGGTCCGCGTCGGGCGCGAACTCGTTGGCGCAGAAAACACACGTCCACGGCTGCATGGTTCGACGCTAACCCGAGTCCGATTCCCGCGTGCGCACTTCCCTGCCGCGGTTCTGCTTCCCTTGCGCTGACTGGATTCGTGATTTGATCAGCGGGAAGGAATCCGGATAGCGGGAATCGAATCGGTCAGCCAGCAGGCGGCGCCTCGACCGACGGCGCATTTTCGGCCGGCACAGACGGGTAGACCAGGTCGTTGACGCGGTAGACGACGGCCTCGCCGCGGCGGAACACCTCGGTCAATCCAGGAGCGCCGTTCTCGCGTAGTTCGAGGAACGGGTCGCCCTGGTGGCCGTTCGCCGGGTCGGGCCGGCCGCGCTGGAACTCCCAGTAGCTCGTCGGGGAGTCGATCACGTAGTGCACGTTCATGTCCCGGACGATCTGGTCGATCGCAGGGTCGGCGCCGATCTTCGCGACACCCCAGAAGAGGTCGCGCTGCCGGTCGGAGAACTCGTTGGCCCGGTAGAACGGGAACATCGGGGTGACGCCCGTGACCGGGTACAGCCAGCCGGTGCCCTGGTCGAGGTTGTTCAGGACGAGCACGTCCTGGGCGTCGGGTTGCGAGGCCAGCCAGGCGTAGGCCGCGAGGTCGTCGGGACCGACGTACTTGCCGCCGCGCTCTTTCGATGCGATCTGCGCGTTGGGGTGGGTAGCGGACCACCGCGGCACCGGCGATCAACGCCAGCAGCACCATGTACGTCGACGCGACCAGCCAACCCGCGCGAGCGGTGCCCTTGACGGACTTCTCGTCGGACTGCCCGAACCGCCGCCCGACGACGCCGATCAGCGCGACCACCGCCACGCCGATCGCGACACCCGCGGCCGCGGCCGAGAAGATCGCGACGACGAAGGTGAGTCGGTGCGGCGAGTTGTAGAAGTAGCCGCCGATCGCGCCGAGCGGATACGACAGCGGACCGAGCGACACCACCGAGTTGGTCGTCGCCAGTGCAAAGACCAACCACACGGCGAGTCCCGCCCAGCAGCGCAGCCAGGCCAGCACCCCGAGGCCGAGGACGGTCACGATGATCAGCGGCCAGAGCGGGAAGTGGTCGAGCTCCAGCGGGATCGTGCCGTTGAACGCGCCCTGCGCCAACCCGCGCAACACTCCGATCCCCTCTTCCCGGAAGTCGAAGAACGGGAGTTCGTTGGTGTCGGCGACGCGGATCGTGCCGATCACCACGGGGAAGATCAGGACCATCGTGAGGACAGCGGTGACGGCGAGGGTCGCGAGATCGGCGAGACGGCTCGTTGCCGGACGCCACAGCCCCTCACACAGCCACCACAGCCCGACGATGACGCCGACGAGGATCAGACCCGACGGATGCGTTGCCGTCACACCGGCCACAGCCAGGGCCGCGGGCGCCACCCGCGACCGGTCCCGCACGACGCTGAGAACCAGTACCGCCGCGACGGGAGCCAGGCTCACGCCGACGGCATTGGGCACCGAGGTCAGCTGCACCTCGACGTACGGCAGCGACGGGAACAGCGCGGCGACGGCGGCGGCGGTGCCGGCGATCAGCGCCGAGTTGTCGACGTCGTAGCGGTGACGGGCGAACCAGTAGGCCAACGACGCCACACCCAGCGGGACCGTGACGGCCAGCGCCGCAGGCGAATACGTGTTGTACAGCTCGACGGGGTTCGCGCCGGTCAGCGGGAACAGCAAGGCGCCCAGCGCATGCCACGTGTTCGGGTAGTAATTGAACCCTTGGGTGTCATAGTTCATCAGCTCGCCCATGCGCATGGCCGAACCGACACCCGTCTCGTCGATCCATCTCAGGGAACTGGCGTGCCACAACGAGTCCCACACCTGCGAGATGTTGTTCAGTCCCGCGAACGCGGTCTTGGCGACCGGCCGGATACAGGTGATGGCGATGATCAATCCGCCGAGTCCGATGCCGGCCCCTGCGCGCAGAATCGCGGTGCGCCCGACGCGCCGCTCACCGGTGTCCGCTGGTGCCGGCGCGAGCCGACGCCCGATACCGGTGCCGAGCAGGCGCGAGTACAGCCAAGCACCGACGAGCGCCAGGACCAGGCCGACGAGCGCCGAGACCGCGTTCCATTGGAAGCCGACCGCCGAGTACAGGACGGTGAGGATGGAGACCAGGGCGAAGGTGATGGCCGGTCCGGCCGCGAACGCCACCGGCCAGGGCAGATTCATCCGCCGACCCACCAAGGCGCCCGGCAGGATCAGCAGCAGCGCGGACACGATCACGACCCACGCAGCCAGCACCATCACCCCGCGCCTTTCCACACTCGCTCGTCACACCCCGCGGTGGGACCCGTTTCTGCTCCCTGCCGGGCCCCGACCAAACACTCAGCAGGGTACCCGGCGTCGACTCAGTGCGACTGTCCGGTGACGACGCCCTCGTCACGCATCGGCAGCTCGACGGCCACCGGCCGCGTCTCCGGGCGGATGCCTGGTGTGTCCCGACATGGCGACCGCGAGGCAAGCGAGCGCGGCGATCGCACCGAACAGGAACATCTCGGTGTAGGTGATCGAGGTCCAGGTCTCGGTGATCCACGCCAGGAGCGCGGGGACGGCGAAGCCCAGGTAGGTGACGCTGTAGAAGACTGCGGTCAGGCCGGCGAGGTCGTCGGGCCCGGCGATGCGCTGCACCTCGAGGAGGCCGGCGATCAGCGCCATGCCGTAGCCGCAGCCCAGCAGGGTCGCGGCGACCAGGGACAGCCAGACCGTGAGCACGTGCGCGGCCAGAGCAGCGACCAGCATGCCCGCGACGAGTGCCGTGAGGGCGACGACGACACCCCGCGAGCTACCCGGCATGTCGATGCGGCGACCCACAGACTGGATGCCGAACCCGGCGCCGAGTCCGAGGACGCAGCACAGGGCGGCGAAGGCGATCGGCGCTCCGGAGGTCCGTGCCGACATCAGCGCCGGGATGATCGCGTACGCCGACGCCGCGGCACCGAAGACCCACGGCGCGACCGGAAGGACGACGAACATGAACCGCCGGTGACCGGCAGCCGGGATGCGCAGGTCGTCGATCAGACGGCCCGGCGTCGAACTGCGGAAGCGCGTCTCCGGCACGACCGTCAGGAGGGCGAGCGCGCAGACCGCGATCGCGATGTTCACCAGGTACGGCAGCACATGCGGCCACGGACCCCACTCAGCGAGGACACCGGCGACGCCTGCGCCGACACCGAAGCCTGCGGTCAGGCTCATCGCCGCGCGACCGGCGCCGGCTCCGGCCCGTGCACCGTCGCGGTCGGACAGCTCCTTGATCCAGCTTCCGCCCACCGCCATCGACAAGCCGAGTGCGATGCCACTGCAGATGCGTCCCACGGTCAGCAGGGCCGCCGACTGAGATCCTGCGGCCAGCAATACCGAGCCCAGCGCCGCGAACACCGGCGCCGGAAGCATGAGCGGCCGCCGACCGAACCGGTCCGACAGCGGCCCGCCGATCAGCAGGGCGGGAACGATACCGAGCACGTAGGCGAACAGCAGGGCGTCGACGACGACCGGCGACAGATCGGTGATCTGCCGGTACATGACCAGCAGCGGGGTGAACTCGTTGCCGCCCCACGCGGCCGCGAAGACGGCGGGCCATCCGAAGCGGTTGCGGTTGTCGATCATGCGAGTTCCCCCGGGAGGTCGTGGACACCGGCGAGGTGCCCGGCCAGAAGGTGTTCGAAACGGTCGGCGTCGGTGGACTCGACGGCGCCGAGGAGTTCGAGGTGATCGGCGAGGATGCGCGTCGCCACCCCGGCGTCGCGATGCACCGAGGCGATCGTCATGCGGCGATGCCGCTCGCCCAGCGTCGTGTAGAAGTCGGCGAGGAGCGGGTTGTCGCCGGCCGCGGCGATGAGCTGGTGGAACTCGGCGTCGAGCCGGGAGAACTCGGCGACGTCGGTCGCGTCGGCCCGTCGATGGGCGTCGAGGTTGTCACGGAGTCGCTCGACCAGCTCGGCCACGGCAGCGGGGCGGGCCGTGACCGATCGGACCGCGTGACTCTCGAGAAGGCGTCGGGCGTCGACGACGTCACGCTTCTCGCGGTCGCCGATCGGCACCACGAGCGCACCCCGCTTCGGGTAGAGCCGCATCCACCCCTCGGTCTCGAGATGCAGGAATGCCTCGCGCACGGGGGTGCGGCTGACCGAGCACCTCGAGGCGATCTCACCCTCGCTGATCAGCTCACCACCGGCGATCTCGTTTGTGAGTATCTGCTCTTTGACCTCGGCATATACCCGTTCAGCAGCGGATTCAGCGAAGGCATGCGACATAGACACAAGTTGTACCTTACCAACGCCGCATGGCGTCGTCACCAGCGCCGACCCGCCTTCCGGGACGGTCCCAAGCAGTGAGACACTTAATGCGGCCGTAACGAGCGTCACCCCGCTCACGCGCCCTGATTCGCGCCCGCCGGGCTACCCGCTCTCGCGTCGATGCGATCTCGATAGCTCGCGGGCAGCGTGGCCGGCGAGACGATGCAACCCGCGTTTCGCGGTATTCAGGAGGACCCGACCGTGACAAGCACGGAGGACACACGTATGGGCGATACCCCCTTCACCGAACCGACCATTGCCGATCTGCCGATCACCGACGACGAGATCTTCTTGGCGCATGCCGGCGGCAAGCTGTCGGTCGAGCTGCGGGCACCCATCGACACCCAGCGTGACTTGTCGATCGCCTACACCCCGGGCGTCGCCCAGGTGTCGCGCGCGATCGACACCGACGCCACCCTGGTGAACAAGTACACCTGGACCGACCGCCTGGTTGCCGTGGTGAGCGACGGATCGGCCGTGCTCGGCCTCGGTGACATCGGCCCGCGTGCGTCGCTGCCGGTCATGGAGGGCAAGTCCGCACTGTTCCGCAGCTTCGCCGGACTCAACTCGATCCCGATCGTTCTCGACACCAAGGATCCCGACGAGATCGTCGAGACCCTGATCCGCCTGCGCCCTAGCTTCGGTGCGGTCAACCTCGAGGACATCTCCGCACCGCGCTGCTTCGAGATCGAGCGTCGTGTGATCGAGGCCCTCGACTGCCCGGTCATGCACGACGACCAGCACGGCACCGCGATCGTGGTTCTCGCCGCCCTGAAGGGCGCCGTCACCCACCTCGGCCGTGACATCACCACCCTCCGCGTCGTCATCTCCGGCGCCGGCGCCGCGGGTGTGGCGTGCGCCAACATCCTGCTCGCCGTCGGCATCACCGACGTCATCGTGCTCGACTCGAAGGGCATCGTCTCCGAGGGCCGCGACGGTCTGAACGAGTCGAAGGCCGACTTGGCCTCGCGCACCAACCCGCGCGGCCTCACCGGCGGCGCGGTGGAGGCCCTCGACGGTGCCGACGCCTTCATCGGCGTCTCGGCCGGCCTCATCCCCGAGGAGATCATCGCGTCGATGAGCGACGACTCGATCGTGTTCGCACTGTCGAACCCCGATCCGGAGATCCACCCCGAGGTCGCCGCCAAGCACGCGGCCGTCGTCGCAACCGGACGCAGCGACTTCCCGAATCAGATCAACAACGTGCTCGCCTTCCCGGGCGTCTTCAAGGGCGCACTCGACGCAGGTGCACGCCGGATCAGCGAGGGTATGAAGATCGCTGCGGCAGACGCGATCTTCTCGGTGGCCTCTGACGACCTGCGCGCCGACCGCATCGTGCCGAGCCCGCTCGATGACCGGGTCGCACCGGCTGTCGCGGCCGCGGTCGCCAAGGCAGCGCAGGACGAGGGTCTCTGCTCGTAAGTTCATGTGTCACAAGCCGGTTCGATCATCTCGATCGAACCGGCTTGTTTCGTTCCGCAGGTGTCTCAGTCCTGCTCCTGCCAGGTGCATAGGCAGATCTCGTTGCCCTCGGGGTCGGCGAGAATCCACCACGCCGGTGCGAACTCGTCCGAGAGCAGTTGCCCACCGGCGGTGATCGCCGCTTGCAGTCGTTCGTGCACCTCGTCATGCGGTAGGCACAGGTCGAAGTGAATCCGGTTGCGTTGCGGGCGAGCCTCATCCATCTGCTGGAACCACACCGACGGCAGCCGCCCGGTCGGGTCGGCGAGCTCGGCGAGTTCCCTGTCATTCCCGTCGGAGTAACCCAGGACTGCCTGCCAGAACGGCCGGATCGCACCGATGTCCATGGCGTCGATCGCGAGTTCGATCGCCGTCACCGGGCCCACGAGTTTCTCGAGCGCCATCTCGGCGGCGATCCCGGTGATCCGGTTGGCCAGCGCCACATCGGCTTCGGTCAGCTGATGCGCACTGTGTGTCGTGAGAGCGAGATGCACTGAGCCGTAACGCAGGTCGACGTCGGGATGATGGTTGGCTTCCTCTGCCGCGTCGACGATCCTGGTCACGAACTCGAGACCCCGCACCATCGAACCGGTGCGGTAGGCGGCCACGAGTTTGTCGGCGACGACGCGCCACGGGTCGGCGACGACCTCGGTGACCTGCTTGGCATTGAGCGGTGTGCGCGTGGACCCGGTCATACTGCCCCATGCTGCACCTTCGAGACCTGTTTCGAAAGGGCCCGGTTTTCCAGAGTGCGGCCTGGGTGCCGTTTTCCGGCACTCAGGCCGCACTCTGGAATCGCCGTCAGTGCCGGTTCGACGTAGCTGCCGCGAGTTTCGCGATGGACTCGACCGTTGCAGGCAGGAACCCGCGTCGAGCGTCCTGGTCGAGTGAGGTCCCGGCGCCGAGAACCGGGTCGTAGTCGAGGCCGATCACCGTGCCGACCGCCCCGGACACCACACCGACGAGCATGTCCGCGAGGCCCGTCTGCTGCTGTACCGGCAGCTGGGAGGCGATCACGACGACGGTGTTCTCGAGTACGCCGGCGCGGTCCCACTCCGTGAAGATGACGCGTGCCCGGTTGAGCAGGTCGGGGCGTGGGCTGATCACGAGGACGGGCGTGAGATTCGGGAGGTCGTCCTCGGCAAGTTCGGGCAGCAGTGTCAGCGGATGCGCCCCGGCGTCGAGCACCGGTACTGCTCCCTGCCGCCACACCTCGACGACGGCATCGGTGACCGCCGCTTCGTCAGGCGGCAGCCACAGGCCCGTGCCCGACGCGGTGCGCAGCAACTCTTCGTTGCCGGTTCCGCGGAGGCGGAGTTCGATGTCGCAGTCGTTGCCAGATGCGTCGACCCACCACGAGAGCAGGCCGAGGCTCGATGCGGCGCGATGTTCGGCGAGGAGAGCCGACACGACAGAAGTGCCGACCCCGCCGGCGGTTCCGCAGACGACAACGGCCCGCTCATCCCAGATCTGCGGGTCGCCGTCGCGAGGTGTTGCAGCAGTCATCGGTCCTTATGGAACCAGAAGGTAGGCGCCGTACCCAATCGACTGAGGCGCGCCCGCCGGGCCATTCGGCGCGTGTCCACGAACAGTGAACGGCACCACGGGAAGAGTCAGGGAACCAGCATGTAGATCGTCGCCCCATAACCGGCGGGCACCCGAACCTGACTATTAGGCGAGAAACCGCCGAACCCAAGACTGACGGGACCGGATCCCGTGGCAATCTCCCAGACCTTTTTCTCCCCTGGCCTCGGCCCGAACGTTCCGCTTACCCACTTTTCAAGGTTGTACCCACGCACGCTGGTAAAGAAATTCCCGAAGAGTACGCGACACTTGGGATTTCGTTTCCATCCGGCACCGTCTCCGGTAAAGCCGTGCGATCGCGCCGTCACCCGCACAACTCCACGCTTCTTCGCTGGTGCATCCACCGTCACATTGATCGCACCGCGACACGAGGCATGGTCACCGAACGTTCCGAAGTTGTACCCGGTCGGCGAGACTTGTGGAACCGGTGCGGCCGAGGCCGTCCCAACACCAACCAGACCCATCGCCGCCGCAATAACCCCGGCAAGCGCCACTAGTAACTTCTTCATCGATCTCCCTTCGACCGCCCTTCACGGGCGCGTTGAACGTGTCTTCCTCGCTTGCAATTTCATTCAGTGCGGACAACACGGTTGCGACCTGGTCGAGTAGCTTTACGCGAAACGGAGCAACTATTACCTGGACAGTTCCCCGGGCCAGAGAACTTCACTCCCCGGAATGGTCTTCTTCAGGTTGTCCGACTGCGCCCTAGTCCAGTCCCGAACGGACTTCTCAGCATGCGGACCGAACACGGCATACGGCGAGCGAGCCTGCTGACCGGACCACTTGTGGACCGAAGACCCGACCTTGACGTCCACATCTCCACGGTTGTTCACGACGTAATCGACTGCCGGCAGACCTGAACGACGAGCGTCCTCCGCCGATAGGTGGAATTCGAACTGGTTCAAGCCGCCGTTCTCCGGCAACGCGTGTCGGGGGCTGTCGTTCTTCCATGGTTCATCCGGATTAGCCCCGGGGTCGCCTGCACCGAGTGAGTACGCAAGCAGACCGCCTGCGGTGCCACCAATTGCGAATCCAAGTGCAGCTCCGGCCACGCCAACACCGACGCCTCCGATCGCAGCACCGGCTCCGGCCCCAATCGCCGCGCCCGGACCACCCCAAGATGTGGTAAGGAGGCAAGGACCCGACGATCGCACCGGCGACGGCACCGACCCCGGCCCCACCAACAGCACCAACCACCGCCGACGGAATACCCAGCGCAACAGCACCAGCCGTTCCACCGGCCATCACACCGATGATCGTGGCAGCAGCACGACGACTCGCCTCGTCCTCCGGCACACCCACCGAGATCAAACCCTGAGCGATCTTCGCCTCGCCATACGCCGACCACGCATTGATCGAGTTGACGTCCTTCTTCGACAAGCCCTTCGGGATGTCGGTGACGAAGTTACCCACACGGATCTTGTCCGGCGGCGGCGCGATCGGACGCACCGGCGGAGTGACCCGCGGCCCAACAGGATTGGTGATCGCCGGCGAGTACGGCTGCTGGTAACTCTGCGACAGCGACTGGTCGTACGGCTGGTACGGAGCCTCGACCGGCGGACCCGGAATCGAACCCGGACCCGGGACGACGACCGGTTGGACCACTGCATCGCCCGGAGCCGGGGCACCCGGCGCAACATCCGACGGACTCGTACCCCCTGACCCGGCACCGAATCCGACGGATCGGTGCCACCCTGCTCCGGGACAGCGAACGCCGCACCCGCACCAGCAGTGATCGACACTGCCACAACAGCAGACGTCACCGACAACAACGGACCACTCGGGGTCCGACGTTTACGATGCCGACCTCGGCTCTGGGTCACCTCGGGACTACCTTTCTGCGCCATCCGAATGGCTTTCTGTCTGAACTCATTCGACGGACTTGATGGACTGGATGAAGGTCTGGCCGCCTGTCGTGGACGTGCGGATGACCTGGCGATAGGTGATGGGCGCCGCGTCGGGCTGCAACTCGGTGAGCACCACCGAGTACTTGCCGGGCGCCCGTTCGGTGATCTTCAGACAGTGCCGCGTGCCGATGGGGCGCTGATCGATGTACTGCTGCATCACGTACTCGGAGGCGACGGCACCCGGGGCCGCCACTGCGCGTGCGGCTTTCGCCGAGCGCAGCACGTAGTAGGCGTGGTTGAACGCGCGGATCGCGCCCGGACCGGACTCCTGGTCGCCCTTCTCGTCGTCGTTCGACACAGTGGTCCCCGAACCGATGGGACGCGGCGCGCAGGCCGGGTGACGGACGACGCCCGACGTCGACGGCGCCTCGGTCGGTGTAGTGGACTCCGTGGTTTCTGCGGCAACCACCGGACTGTCCGAACCACCACCGGCAAAGGTGACAGCGAGGAGCACTGTGGCCACAATCGCAAGAATTGCGGCTGCCGCACCCGCGATCCGCGGTCCCGAACCAAGGAATCGTCGCCAGCCGGGAGCCCTGCCGGACACGGCCTTCCGCTTTGCGCGGACCGACGCCTCGGCCTCGGCGAGGAAGGAATCGAGATCGGACGACGGCTTCGCCGGAACCCCGGCGACCGGGGTATCGAACCTCGGCGTCGGCAGCTCTCCTGGCAGGACCGGAACGTCGAGCACCGCCACAGCGGCGCCATCGACATTGTTCGCAACCGCGTCGACGGATCGAAATCGCGCTAGGTGAGCAGCCAATTCGACTGCCGGCGTGGCGCCCGACGACGGCCACGCGGGAACGTCGGGGAACCACAGCGACTGCGGACGCGAAAGCACCATGAGACCCCCTCCCCCCGGCTGGTGATCGTCGTCAGCTGTGCATACGACGACACGACACCAAAAGGAAGATCCCCCGGGCGCCGGCACTGCCGTCGCTGATCTCGGGTCACCCTACAACAGCTCTCAGCAACATCTCAGACGTGCTCCACAAGCACCGCACCCGGTTCTGGACTGTCTGCGCGACCTCGGCGCCGTCGCTACGGTCGAAGATGTGCTTCTCACAGCTGCAGTGGCGCGCGGGGTCGCCGACGGTTCCGTCGACCTCGCCTACCGACGTTGGGGACATCCCCGCATCCGACCCGGGTCGAGCTTCATCGCACTCACGCACGTCATCGAGGTGACGTCCATGGAACGCGTCGATCCCGCAAAGATCACCGCGAAGGAGGCGCGACGGGCCGGTTACGACAGCGCCGACGAACTACGTGCGACGCTGTGCGTCAACACCCACAACCCGACCTACCGGATCGGACTCCGATGTATCGGCCAGGACCCGCGGATCGCACTACGGGCCGATGACGACCTCTCCGACGACGACGTCGCCGACATTCGTTCACGGCTCGACCGGATGGACGCCCGATCCAAGAACGGCCACTGGACGCGCCACACACTCGAGATCATCGGCCGCCGGCCCGGCGTCGTATCCACCGACCTCGCAGCCGAACTCGGCAGGGACCGAGCCGGTTTCAAGAACGACGTCACCAAGTTGAAGAAACTGGGACTGACCGAGAGCCTCGAGGTCGGTTACGCACTCTCGCCGCGTGGCGTCGAGTTCCTCCACCGCGACCGCGGTTAGCCCACCCCGAACGGGGCGCGCGCTGGTCGCGAGCTCCGCATAATCAGTCCATGCACGGCACACATCCTGCGCGCCACCTCCTGCGTGCCAAGGATCTCGCCGACGTCCGGTTCGCCGAACCGCTGACCGTCGACGACATGGCGGCTGCGGCGAAGCTGTCCCGCGCACACTTCTCGCGTGCGTTCACCGCCGCATTCGGACAGTCCCCGCACTCCTATCTGCAGACACGTCGACTCGAACGGGCCGCCGCGATGCTGCGCGGGACGGATCGCACCGTCGCCGACATCTGCATGGCGGTGGGATTGTCGAGCGTCGGGTCGTTCACCGCGAGCTTCGCCCGCGCCTTCGGCAAGACCCCGACGGCGTACCGGGATTCGTTCCCGCCCGCCGCGACGTACGCGCACGTCCCCGCATGCGTGCTCCGGGTCTATTCCCGGCCGGGACCGGCCAGCCGTGTCGACCGATCCACGTCGGGCGTCGCACCGACCGAGAACCCTGTTCAGGCCTCCGCGAAGACAGCACATGGGAAGAAGACCGCCACACCTGTACGCGCGTAGCTTTGGTCCCACCGGAGGGGAATCCCACCCCGGTCAGACCGATTCAAAAGGTGGACAACATGATTCGCATAGCGAGCGCACAGTTGTGGGTACATGACCAGGACGAGGCCCTGGACTTCTGGACGACGAAGGTCGGGATGGAGGTTCGCTCGGACGTCTCCCTGCTGGAGATGGGCGGGTTCCGCTGGCTCACCGTCGGACCGCCCGGACAGGACGACGTGTCCATCGTGCTGATGGACATCCCCGGCCCACCCGCCTTCGAGGCCGAGATCTCCGGCGAGATCCACAGCCTGATGTCCAAGGGGTTCGCGGGAACGGTCTTCCTCACCACCGACGACTGCAGAGGGGACTTCGAGGCCTTGTCCGCCCGCGGCGTCGAGTTCACCGAGGAGCCCGAAGAACGTCCGTACGGAATCGACGCAGGCTTTCGCGACCCGTCGGGCAACAGCATCCGCCTGACCCAGATGGCGGAGATCTTGGCGTAGGAGCGAGACCGCCTGTCGCGCTGGCGGTCATGGGCGACAATGCTGTTATGAACCGTCTCCGATCAGGTCTCGCCGCCGCTGCGACCGCGCTCGCCGCGGCCTGCGTGCTGCTGGCCCCGGGTACCGCGCAGGCCGCGCCCTTCCCCGTCACGACCGACGCCAACACGGCGATCGCCGAGCACTACCTGAGCCCGGCCGGCGAGTCACCGGCCGGCAGCAACCGGTTCAGCTGCAAGGATCGGCAAGGACGCGACCCGATCGTCCTGCTGCACGCCACAGCCATGAACCAGAGCGCCAACTGGGCGTACCTCGCACCGACTCTCGTCAACGCCGGCTACTGCGTCTTCAGCCTCACCTACGGCCAGGCCTCCTGGAGCGGTAACACCGGCGGCCTCGGCAACAAGGAACGGTCCGCGGCGCAGCAGGTCGCACCGTTCATCGACAAGGTCCTCGCCGCCACCGGCGCCGCCAAGGTCGACCTCATCGGCCACAGCCAGGGCGGAGCGATCGCCCAGCTGGTGACACAGCTCCCCGGCCGCGCCACACAGGTCGACACCCTCATCTCCCTGTCTGCGTCACACCGGGGAACCTCGCGCGTCGGCTCGATCACCGACCGACTCCCGGCCCGGGCTCCCGGCCAGAGCTACTGGGGTCCTCGGCACCCGTCGATCGAGTACGTCAACCTCGCGACCCGCTACGACGAGATCTCCACCCCGTACACGAACACCCTCATGACGCCCGGCCCGAACGTCGTCAACACGCTGATCCAGGACGTGTGCCCGGCGTCGAAGATCGGTCACGTCGGCATGGCCTACTCCCCGACCGTCGCCGCGCTCGTCCGCAACACCCTCGACCCCGCCCATCGGGTGCCGGTGGGCTGCGGCCCCGACTACCCGCTCTGAGCCCCGAGTGCCCGTCAGAAGCGCCAGGTCACGCAGGGTTGGCGAGCTACAAGCAGCGCACCTGGGCTCGCGACGCGGTCCTGCACGGCGGCACGTCGAGGCACACGAGTGGAGCCGGTTTTTGTTGCGGGCGGCGGACTCGCTAGACTCGTCTGCGCTGCCTCGCGTAGCACGCCGCCCTAGCTCAGTCGGTAGAGCAATTCACTCGTAATGAATAGGTCAGGGGTTCGATTCCCCTGGGCGGCTCCACCAGGATCGTGCGATCCAAGATCCGCACGGCGTTCCGCGATTCCCCGGGATTCAGCGCCGGCCTTCTTCATCCACCAGTGAATCGCTCACACGAGCCCCCTTAGCCGCGCTAAGACAATTGCGTGCCAGGATTGTCGGTGTTAATCCGTTCGGATGACACCTCCCGAGCCCCCTGCTCCTTAGACTCCATGCGACTGTAGGAGGTCAATTGGGGGCACGTCGGCGACGACAGCACCGGTCTCGACCGGCGCGTCCGGCCACATCTTCTCGGAGACCATCGCGCGCAACAGCCACTTCGTTGGCGCTCAGCGCGTTGTCTCTCGGTACCGTCGTGCCGATCGCCGTAGCGTCGACGAACGTCACCGCCGTCGTCGAATCCCTCATCGAGCGCGAAATCGTGCGGGAAGCCACGCAGCACGACAACACCAGCGACATCTTCACCGACGACCTGCCCGACGGCGCGATCATGGTCGTCACCCCAGGGACCAACGACACCACGCTGATCCCGCGTAACCTTCCGTACGTCGGCAAGCGGCAGACCCTGATCGTGAACTACGCCGAGTCCTTCGGACCCGTCATCGCCGGCCGCTCGAACACGCTCGCACCGTTCTCGCCGGGCTACGACGAGTCCAAAGAGCATGCGATGAACCAGAACCTGGCTGTGATGGCCGCGTTCGCCGACATGGGTGAGGATCGCCCGTTCGTCGTCTACACCGGCTATTCGCAGGGCGCCGACGCACTCGGCGACGCCGCCGAGGATCCCCGGGCCTACGACAACGACTTCCTCGTCCCGGGCAAGGACATGGTCGTCCTGGTGTCCGACCCGCGGAGCCCCTGGGGCATCAAGGCCTGGCTCGACACCGTGCCCTTCCTGAAGCCGTTCGTCGCGGTGGCCGGGATCGACGCCGACGGCGCCCGCGATCCGGAAGCCAGCGGCAAGATCAGGGTCGTGTCGGTGATCGTCGTCGGCGACCCGGTCAGCAACTTCCAGTGGGTGGCGTACCGGCCCGTCTCGTCGCTCGTCGTCAATGCGGCCGGGTTCCTCACCATCCACTCTGGCAATGGACCGCACACCTACGGTGACGTCGAACGTCTGGGTGACCCGACCGAATACACCAGCGGGAACACCACATACCTCGTGTATGACGCGGCGCATCCCCTGGCACTACTGGTGGCAGCCGTTTACGACACCCTCGGGATCACCTACGACAAGGACGATCTCGCCCGCTGGGACGCGCTCGCCGAGGCCTACTACCCGACCCAGGCGCCGAACCCCGACACCGCAGCGGTGCCGGTCACGGCCGCGGAGGTCAAGCAGGACCAGTCCGGCGACGGATACACCGTGACCGTGCCGTCCGAAGTCGCGACCGGCGCCGAGAGGCCGGAAGGTCCGCCCGAAACGCGGGGGATCGTCCCCGTCGGCGCGGTGCCATCGGCGGTCGACGACGTCCCCACGGACGACCGCGAACCGGCAGTCGATCGCGGCGAGGGTGAACCCGGCTCCGGCGCCGCCGGCGACCGTCCCGACGGTTCCGAGAAGCCGGATTCCGAGGGCTCGGGTTCGGGTTCGGGTTCGGAGAAACCGGACTCCGGCGACAGCGGATCCCGAGATACCGACTCGGCGACCGGCGACGACGACTCATCGAGTAGTAGCGCCGGCGATCGAGAGAGTTCCGACTCTTCCGAAACCGGTTCGGCCGGTGGGGATTCGACGGGCCGCGAGACCGCCTGAACCCCCACCGACCGAGGGCTGGCTAGGAGGAGCCGAACAGGCCGCTGAGGCTGCCGTTGCCCGAGTTCCCTCCGCCGTTATCGCCACCGCCGCTATCGCCACCGCCGTTGTCACCACCGCCGTTATCGGCCGGTTTGCCGGTGCCGGTGACCTTGTACACCTGTGCGAGGCCGTTGATCGTCAGGCCGGTGACCGGATCAGGCGTCGTGCATTCCTGGTAGATCGCGTACGACGTGTCGGCCCGGTTCGAGACCCAGGTGCCGGTCGCCGACGAGTCCTTGGCGACGGACTGGCCGGACCACACGATTTTCAGTGCCCCGTCGGCCGCGTCGGCCCGGGCATTGTCGAGCACCTGAGACTCGATACCGGAGGCGAGGATCGCGTTGACGGCAGCCACACGCAGACCGAGCTGGGTCTCCTTGCTCGCGTCATGTACGGACAGCCAGCACGTTGCCGTCTTCGACGTCTCATTGCCCACATTCACAGTCAGTGTGCCGTTGGTGAGCGACTGGGTGTGCGGGTACGACGACGGCGACAGCAGCGCCGCCGACGCCTCTCCGCTTCCGGTGAATGCCACCGCGGCGCCGGCCGCCATTCCGATTCCCGTCAGTGCCACGCGTGAAAACCGCATCTGATCCCTTTCCTACGCATGATTCATTGCCCCACAACATGTGTCGTCGGGTGAGCCCGACGAATCGACGACGTCGGGGGGATTGATTGTTCTGATAGCTGCGGGCACGACGACGTGCCCAGAGCATCGACATGACCGGCGCGAGAGTTACCACGCCGAATCGACGGTGGAGCCGACGAGCCGCGCCCGCCTCCCCACCGACCGGGGAACTATCCGAGCAGACCGCCGAACAGCCCGCCTAGGCTGCCGTTGCCCGAGTCATCAGGCGAGTCAGGGGACTTGCCGGTTCCGTTCACGAGGTAGACCTGTGCGACACCGTTGTAGGTCAGTCCCAGGAGCGGGTCAGGCGACGTGCACTCCTGGTAGATCGCGTACGACGTGTCGGTCCGACCGGACTTCCATGTCGCGGTGGCCGTACCGTCCTTCAGGATCGACTTGTTGGTCCACACGATCTTGAGCGCGCCGGCCGCCGCATCCTGGCGTGCCTCCGCGAGCGTATCGCTCTCCAGGCCGAAGCCGAGGAGCACATTGACGGCGGCAGCGCGCCCCTCGAGCTGCGACTTCTTAGATGCATCGTGGACGGAGAGCTGGCACTTCGTCGTCTTCGACGTCCCGTTGGTCACCTTCACGGTCACCGTCCCGTCGCTGAGGGACTGGGTGTGAGGAAAATACGACGGGAGAAGCGCCGCCGCCGACGCCCCTCCCGACCCGGAGAATGTCATCGCGGCCGCCGCTGCCAGACCGAATCCAGCCGTCGCCATCTTGGTGAATCGCATTGTGCACCTTTCCCAGCCCGAGATCCGTTGTGCGTCAGTCCTCCACAACGCAACACAAGGAATCGATTACGCCGGGACATTAGCAGACCGAATTAGAGATTCGGAACAGGTACGTTTGCCCAGGTCAGAATGATGACTCAATTTTGCTCTCGCGAGATTGATTACTGGGAATGTCTCTAACAATTGGTTCAGATGACCCACTAACAATGCAGTTGACGGCATTCCGTCAAACGAACGACAACCTATCCGAGAGCGTGGTCTATCAAAACCTCGGCAGCGCCACGTGCGTCATCAGCCGCCTGCGCGGTGCCGGCGATCGCCGCGGTCGTTTGCGCCCCCTCCGCCAGAATCGCCAGCTGAGCAGCCAGCTGCGACGGCCCGCCGAGCTCCTCGACCAGGCCGGCCACGTAGTCCTGGAATGCGCACTTCTGCTTGCGCACCGCCTCGGCCACCGACGGCAACTCCCCACCCAACTCGCCGTAGGCGTTGATGAACGCGCACCCCCGGAACTCGTCGGTCCCGAACCATCCGAGCAGGAAGTCGAAGATCGCCAGCAGCTTCGCCCGCGGCGTCGACAGCCCCTCCGCACATTCGGCGACACCGGCATTCCACTGCCGGGTCCGGTCGTCGAGGACCGCGAGGATCAGGGCCTCCTTGGAGGGGAACAGTGAGTAGATCTTCTTGAGCGATACGCCCGCGGCGTCACGAACCCTGTCCATTCCGACCGCATGGACCCCATGAGCGTTGAACAGCTCATCCGCGGCTCGAATGACCTGCTCACGTGGGTCGACCGCGAGGTTCTCAGAAGCTGCCACGACGCACCGTCCTCACTGATTCCCAATTACCCCTTGCGCGGGGAACGACCGTTCTCTAGTGTAGCAACCAGCTGAGAGAACGACCGTTCCCCACAGCTCCGATCAGACCCCCTCGGGTCGCTGCAGAAGAGAGAAGTGATCGCCATGGGTTACATCAACGTCGGCACCGAGAACACCACCGACATCGAGCTGTACTACGAGGACCACGGGACCGGTCAACCGGTCGTGCTGATCCACGGCTACCCGCTCGACGGCAACAGTTGGGAGTTGCAGGCTCGCGAGCTGGTCGACGCCGGCTACCGGGTCATCACCTACGACCGTCGGGGTTTCGGCAAGTCCAGCAAGGTCGGCACCGGATACCACTACGACACCTTCGCCGCCGACCTGAACACCGTGCTCGAGACCCTGGACCTGCGCGACGTCATCCTGGTCGGATTCTCGATGGGCACGGGCGAACTCGCACGCTACGCCGGGAAGTACGGCACCAAGCGGATCGCCAAGTTCGCGTTCCTCGCATCGCTCGAGCCGTTCCTGGTGAAGACCGACGACAATCCCGAGGGCGTCGACGCCGCGGTCTTCGACGGCATCGCACAGGCCGCCAAGGATAACCGCTACGCCTGGTACACGCAGTTCTACAAGGATTTCTACAACCTCGACGACACCCTCGGTACCCGCATCACCCAGGAGGTCGTCGACGCCAACTGGATCACCGCTGTCGGCAGCGCACCGGTCGCGGCCTACGCCGTCGTCCCGACCTGGATCGAGGACTTCCGCTCCGACGTCGCCGCAGTTCGCGATTCGGGGAAACCGACGCTGATCCTGCACGGTGCCGCCGACAACATCCTGCCGATCGACGCCACCGGCCGCCGTTTCCGCGATGCCGTCCCGGAGGCCGAGTACGTCGAGATCGAGGGCGCGCCCCACGGCCTGCTGTGGACGCACTCCGCCGAGGTCAACGAGGCGCTGCTGGGTTTCGTCAAGAAGTGAGCGCACGCGCAGGACGCACGACGGCCGCCGAGCGGGAGATCCCACCCGGCGGCCGTTGTTGCGACGTGTCTACTTGGTCGACTCGCCCTCGGCTTCGTCGACGGTGGCGTCGTCCGACGATTCCACGTCCTCGTCATCAGCCAGCGGGTCGTACCCCGGGACTCCTTCGAGCACGGTCAGCTCCTGGTCAATGGCAGCCGAGACGGCCCTGGCCTCTTCCTTGATCTTGCGGATGAAGTCCGACATCGCCTGCTCCCTTGCTCATCGGCTGCACGGCCACCGACCGTGCACCAATGATAGGGCGGGTCACCTCTTCAGGTCGGGGTTCTCCTCGTAGACCTCCTTGATGAGCGACATGTCGAAGATCTGCTCGGCCTCGAGGGCGAAGCCGCCCTTGGCCAGGGCTTCGATGTTCATCGCGATCAGTTCGTCGGTCATCGTGAGCAGGCCGTTGGCCTTGGTGTCCTCGGAGACGACGAGCGTGTTCTGCGCGATGGCCTCCTTCGTCTGCTCGGCCTCGTCGAGGCCCAGGTCCTTGCCGTACTTGGTCACGGCGAGGCGCGCGGACCCCGCCGGGTCGGCCACCGCGTCGTACCAGCCCTTGATGTCCGCCTTGAGGAAGGCCTTCACCTTGTCGCGCTCGTTGTCGATGGTGTCCTGCCGGACGACGAGGGTCTCGGCGACGAGCGGCAGGTTGAAGTCGGCGAACAAGAAGTTGACATTCGGGAAGCCGCTCTCCTCCAAGGTGATCGGCTCGTTGGTCATATAGCTGACCCAGCCGTCGACCTCGCCGTTCTTCAGCGGCGTCGGGTCGTACTGGACAGTGATCTTCTGGATGTCGGCCTCGGTCATGTTGTTGGCCGTGAGCAGCGCCTGGAAGACGTTCTCGTTGGTCGCCTGGACGCCGATCTTGCGGCCCTTCATGTCCTCTGGGCTGAGAATGGGCTTGTCGGCCGACGACACGATGCAGAACGGGTTGCGCTGGAACGTCGCGGCAACGGTCATCAGCTTGGCTCCCTGCAGGATGACCGGTGCGGTCAGCTGCGGCGAGGACATGCCGATCCACACCTTGTTCGACGTCAGACCGTTCTCGACGCCGGTACCCGCACCACCACCGGTGATCAGTTCGGGCGTGCCGAGACCTTCCTCCTCGAAGTAGCCGTTCTCGATGGCGAAGTACTCACCGGCGAACTCGATGTTCTTCTGCCACGACAGCTGCACCTTCGGGTTGGTCGAGGCCGTTCCCCCGCTCGCGGAGCCACCGGAACTGCACGCCGACAACGCGCCGGTCAGGCCGAGGGCACCGGCAGCTGCGCCACCCATCATCGAATAGCGGAGGAACGATCGACGGTCGAAGGAGTTGGCCATGTGAGAATTACCTTTCGCCAGAAGCAGATCGGGTCGTGCGTGCGCTCGACCTCAGTTGTGCTGCATTCCCATCTGTGACAGGACGACAGTCTCGATGACACCCACCACTGCGTAGATGACGATCGAAGCCACGGTGATGACGAGGACCGAGGCCCACAGCTCGTCATAGGCCGCCGCGGGCAGGGCCCGCTGAAGCGACGCACCGAGGCCTTTGTTGGTCCCCAACCACTCGGCGACGGTCGCGCCGATGAGCGCACCCGGCACCGAAACCTTGGCCGCGCTGAACAGCGACGGCACCGCCGACGGAATCGCGGAGCAGCGCAACGCCGTCCAGCGTCCCCCGCCGTACACACTGATCACATCGGTGATCTGTCGCGGCGCATTCGACAGCCCGGTCATGATCATCACGAGCGCGGGGAAGAACACGACGATCCCGCCCATCACCGCGACCACCGCGACTCCCCGACCGACGATGACGGTGATCAGCGGTGTCATCGCGACCAACGGCACCGACCTGAGGAGCATCGCGATCGGCATGAAGGTCTGTGCCGCCGAACGGGACACGACGAAGATCGCCGCCGTGGCGATCGCCGCGAGCATACCGACGACGAATCCGATTGCCGCGTCCTGCAGCGTGATCCAGAGGTTGCCGAAGATCTCGGCGCGGGCCGCCGGCGCGCCGGCGTCGACGAACAGGTAGTCGAACACGTCGACGGGCGTGCGCCCGATGATCGGGCCGATGTCGGGGAAGGCGAGTAGGAACAGCCACCAGATCACCAGGATCAGCGCGAACGACAGCAGCAGGGAGCCGAGGAAACGTCCTGCCGCCCATAGACCGCCGGTTCCGAGGCCACCCGCTCCGAGAGTCCCCACATCGGTGCTCATCGTCCTGCCGCCGTTCCGTTCGACCAGGCCGTCGCATACTTCGCGATCACCGCGACCACGGCGTAGCCGAGGCCCGCAACCGCCCCACTGATCAGGGCGATTGCCCACACCTGCGGGATGTTGCCGCTCTGTTGGGCGATGATCATCGCCGGTCCGGCACCGGTCTCGGGCATCGCGAGGAACTCGCCGAGCACGGCACCCAGTACGGCCGCGGGAGCAGCGATCTTGATGGCTGCCAGCGTGTTCGGCAGTGCGGCGACGGATCTCACCCGCCACAGTTGCGCGAAGCGGCCGCCGCCGTAGACCTTGACGAGGTCGAGACTGCCGGCATGCGGTGAGCGTAGACCCGACAGCGTCCCGATCATCGTCGTGAAGAACACCGAGATGGCGGCGAGGAAGACGATCATCGTCGTCACCTCGGCGAAAGCCACCTGGATGATCGGCGCGACGGCGATGATCGGCGTGCAGTACGACAGGATCGCGAGCTGGGTCGCGAGGCCCTCGACCGGCGGGAACAGGATCACGATGACGGCCAGCGCGATCGCGAGCCCGTTGCCCCAGAGGAATCCGCGGAGCGCGAGTTCGACTGTCAGCGAGAAGTTGTCGACGTAATAGGTGGACCCGGTCTCGCCGATCTCGGCGAGCACCGCCCACGGCGTCGGGACCGTTCCGCCGAACAACTCCATCGCACCGGTTGCCCACCACACCACGATGAGCCCGGCGATCCCCCCGAGACCGGCCAACCATCGGACCGATCCGAACTCAGCCACTCACGCCCTCCGCAACAGGTTCCGGCGCAACGTCTTCGGCCGGTTTCGCGGTCGCCTGCTTACCGAACAGCAGCCCGGAGAGATGGTCGTGGATCGCATGGAACTCCGGCGTGCGCATCATCTCCGGGACGCGGGGCCGCGGCAGATCGATGGGGACCACCTCCACCACCGTGCCCGGCCGCGGACTCATGACCGCGACCACGTCGGAGAGGAAGACCGCCTCGGCGATACCGTGCGTGACCATCAGCGTGGTCGCCGGTTTCTTGGTCCAGATGCGCAGCAGTTCGACGTTGAGTCGCTGCCGGGTCATGTCGTCGAGGGCGCCGAACGGTTCGTCGAGCAACAGGGCGGTCGGTTTCACCACCAGAGCGCGCGCGATCGAAACACGTTGCCGCATACCGCCGGAGAGCATCGCGGGCTTGGACGTCTCGAAGCCCTTGAGGCCGACCAGTTCGATCAGGTCGGCGACGAGGCCGTCGTCGGCCGGCATGCCACCGACCTGCAGCGGCAGCTTGATGTTGGACTCCACCGAACGCCACGGCAGAAGCGCCGAATCCTGGAAGGCGATGCCCAGCTCATGATTTCGCTGGAGGTCCTGCGGCGATTGCCCGTTCATCAGCGCAGTCCCCGAGGTGGCGTCCTCGAGGCCGGCGAGGATGCGCAGCACTGTCGACTTGCCACAGCCCGACGGACCCAGCAACGACAAGAAGGAACCCTCCGACGTGCTCAGCGAGACGTCGGACAACGCGGTCACCGTCGAACTGCCGCGCAGCGAACGAGAGGTGAACGTCTTGGTCAGTCCAGAGATGTTGATCCCCGTACCCAGGGGGCGTGTCATGACCGGAGACGTTAAAGAGGCCGTGTTGCAGCCTGATTACCGTCGCGTAAGAGTCGCGACGTGCTCAGCCGGCGAACATCTGCGCGTAAGGAGCCGACAGCGCCCGATAGTAGGCATCCCAGTCCACCGCGTCGACGCCGCTGCCGGACTCGGCCGCGACGAGCCGGTCGAGGTAGTACTCCCACCCGGGACCGACGTTCTCGGCCATCTCGGGGCGTGAGAGTCCCTGCGCGAACGTGAGGGTGGTCGTACCGTCGGCCTCGGTCAGATCTAGCTCCAGTCGCCACACATCGTCGGCCCCGCCGTCGGGGTCCGGGCTCTTCGATTCGACGACGAGCCGGTTCGGCGGCTCGCATTCCAGAATGGCCATTCGCTCCGCCTCCGCGTCCTCGCCCTCGGCGGTCATCCGGAAGTCGACGTAACCGTGTGTCGGATCCCCATCCCAGATCCCCACCCACCGTTCGAGCCGGGCCGGTTCGGTGATGGCTGCCCACACCGCTGCGACCGGCGCGTCAAAGGTGCGCTCGAGGACCACATAGGCCACCCCGTCGCGGATCTCCCGGCGCCCGGTGGCCGTCACTTCGGCTTTCATCCTGTCTCCTTCTGTTCGCCGGTCTGAATGCTCGGGTCGGCGAACTCCCGCACAGTGCGTCGAACCTCGAGGTCGAGCGCGTCTAGTGTCCTGAGTCATTAATTGTCATTCGGTTGATAGACTGGGGAATGGCAACCCGGGGTCCGCGAGCAGTGGATATTGTTCTGACCGATGACGAGCGCCGTGAGCTCGAAGGGTGGGCGCGTCGGCGAACGACGGCCTCGGGTTTGGCGATGCGATCACGAATCGTTCTCGCCGCCGCTGATGGCGGGTCGAATACCGAAGTGGCACAACGACTCGGCCTCAACCGAGGTACCGTGCGGCGATGGCGAGGCCGGTTCGTCGAGCACCGCTGCGAGGGGTTGCTCGACGAACCCCGGCCCGGGCGACCTCGAACCGTCGACGACGAGCAGATCAAAAACCTGATCACCGCAACTCTCGAGACCACTCCGAAGAATGCGACACACTGGTCGACTCGGTCGATGGCTGAGCATCTCGACATGTCGCAGTCAACTGTTTCGCGTGTATGGAGAGCGTTCGGATTGGCTCCACACAAACAGGATTCGTGGAAGCTGTCGAAAGATCCCATGTTCACCGAGAAGGTCCGCGACGTCGTCGGGCTCTACATGAACCCACCCGAACGTGCCCTGGTGCTCTGCGTTGACGAGAAGACCCAGATCCAAGCGCTCGATCGCACCCAGCCGATCTTTCCCATGCTCCCGGGCACCCCGCAACGGGCCAGCCACGACTACGTGCGCAACGGCACCTCCAGCCTGTACGCGGCGTTGGACATCGCGTCGGGAAAAGTCATCGGTTCGCTTCACTCACGGCATCGCGCAACGGGATTCATCGGATTTCTCCGCAAGATCGACGCCGAGGTACCCGACGAGCTCGACGTCCACCTGGTCATGGACAATGCCTCCACCCACAAGACACCCGCGGTCAAGCGATGGCTGACCGCGCACCCGCGGTTTGTTGTCCACTTCACTCCCACCAGCTCATCCTGGATGAACCTCGTCGAACGCTGGTTCGCCGAACTGACCACCAAGAAACTCCAACGCTCCACCCATCGCACCGTACGAGCACTCAATGCCGACATCAGAGCGTGGATCGAGACCTGGAACGACAACCCCCGCCCCTACGTGTGGGTCAAGACCGCTGACCAGATCCTCGACTCCATCGCCCACTACTGCACACGAATTAATGACTCAGGACACTAGATGATGCTCGCCGAACGGCTGCGTTGCTCCCGACGCCAGTCCGTCCAGCCAGTCGCGTACCGGCGCAAGTCCCCCGGACACGAGTTCGTAGTGCCGTTCACGGCCGTGGTCGACGGCCGCGACGACGCCGGCCTCGCCGAGGACCCGGAGGTGGCGCGAGATCGCCGGGCGGCTGACCGGATGCTCGGCCGCGAGATCGACCACGCGTGCGGGACGCTGCGCGAGACGTTCGACAAGCGCCCGACGGGTCGGGTCGGCGATCGCCTCGAATGCATCCACCCACTATTGGTAACACATCAGTTACCAATAGTGGGTGCTTTGCGAGATTGGGGAGTCCCCGCGATTGCTAGGCGTCGACCTTGCGCTTGAGCGCCAACCCGATCCGGGCGACCATGTCGTCGACCGCAAACTTGGGTTTGACGTTCATGTCCAGCGCCTCGCGGCAGTCGAGGACGGCCTCGACGCACGACAGCAGCTGCTCGGGGCGGGCATAACCGGCCAGGGGGATCGAGATGTCATCTGACTTGTCCGGGTGCATCGCGGTCACCTTCGCCCCGACCCCGACGACGAGCGCGTCGCGGAAGAGAGCGGCGAGGTCGACGAGGGCGCGGTCGAGGACATCGCGACCGACGCGCGTGGCGCGCGACTTCTGACGCTTCTCCAGCTCCTTCAGCGCGCCGGCACTCCCGCGGGGCATCCGGGCGGTCCCCTTGCCGGTACCGCCCGCACCGAGCGCGGTCTTCATCTCCTCCGTCTCGGCCTCGTCGAGTTCGGCACTGATCGCCTTGGCCGCGGTCTCCGCCGACCGCACCAGCTCCTCGGCCGCGGCATACGCCGTCGAATCCCGGGAAGCGGCCCGCGCCAGCGACAGCGCCTTCTCGCGCTGCGAACGGGCGTCGGGATCGGTGGCGAGGCGTCGGGCACGACCGATGTGGCCGCCGCAGACCGACGCCGCCCAGCGGGCCTGCTCGGGGTCGAGGCCGTCGCGTTCGATCAGCACGCGCTCGATGGCCGCGGGTGTCGGCGACACCAGCGCGACGTGGCGGCATCGCGATCGGAGGGTCACCGAGATGTCCTCCGGGTCCACCGAGGGCGCGCAGAGCAGGAACACGGTGCGCGGTGGCGGCTCCTCGACGACCTTCAGCAGCGCGTTCGCGGCCTGTTCGGTGAGGCGGTCGGCATCCTCCACGATGACGATCTGCCAGCGCCCGGTTCCGGGGCGGCGGGCGGCGGCCTGCACGATGTCGCGCATCGCGCCGACCGCCAGGCTCAGGCCCTCGGGCACGACGTGCCGGACGTCGGCGTGGGTCTTGGCCATCACCGTCACACAGGCACGGCACTCGCCGCACCCGACGTTCGCCGACTCGGGCGACTGACACTGCAGCGCAGCCGCGAAACAGGTCGCGGCCACCGAACGGCCGCTTCCGGGCGGTCCGGTGAAGAGCCAGGAATGCGTCATCGACGCGCGTGACCACCCCGCGTCGACGCCCGGGATCTCGTCGTCGGGCACGAACAGGCCTTCGCTGCTGCCGGCATCGAGTTGCTGCGCGAGGACCCGCGCAGCACGCGCCGCCGCACGCAGATCGTCCGCGATCGCCTCTTGGCCGGTCAGCCGATCAAAGACATTGGTCACAACCACACCCTAAACCGCAGTTCGGACACGCCATCGGGGCGGAACCGTGTTTAACGACTGCAAGCAGCCAGCTACCGTAGTCTCCGTGGTGGAACAGCGGTCGCGGTGGTCCAAGGTGCTGCACCTTGGCCGGTGGCTGATTCATACGCCCTGGCCGATCCTCGCCCTCGACATGCTCCGCGCCAACCTCGTCGGCGCACTGTTCACCTTCGCATTCCTCCGTTTCGGGATGCCGCTCCAGGATTCGATCAGCCTCGACGAGATCACCGCACTGAACCAGGTGATCTTCGCGGCTTACCTGTTGATCGCGATGGTCATCGGCGGCTACGCCAGCATCCAGCTCTCGCTACCCGTGCTCGTGTGGCACCGCAGACGCACCCGGCTGGACAACGAGGCCGCCCGACGCCGCGCGCTCGCGCTGCCAACGCTGCTGACCGTCGTCAACGCCGCGCTGTGGGTGGTGGGCGGCACGCTCTTCACGCTGGTCAATCTGACCGTCTCGTCGAAGAACGCCTTCATCGTCGCGATCGCGAGCGCCATCGGTGCGATGGTCACCTGCGCGCTGAGCTACATGCAGGCCGAGAAGGTCATGCGGCCGATCACCGTCGCCGCGATGGCCAACAATCCCGACCACGCGATCGCCCCGAGCGTCACCACCCGCATCACCGCGTTCTGGGTGATCAGCGTCGTCGCGCCGATGGTCGTGATCATCGGCCTCATCGTGCTGCACAGGCTGGGCATCTTCGAAGGCGACTCCACCGGGCTCGAACGCCCGATCCTGTGGATGGCGGTGTCGGCTCTCGCATTCAGCGTCATCGCGATCGTGCGCGTCGTGGCCGCCATCAACGACCCCATCAAGCAGCTTCGTCGCGCCCAGTCGAAGGTCAGTGACGGCGACCTCAACGTCGCGGTGAAGATCTACGACGGCAGCGACCTCGGCCTGCTGCAGGCCGGCTTCAACGACATGGTTGCCGACCTGCGCGAACGACAGGAACTACGCAACTTGTTCGGCCGCTACGTCGGCGAGGACGTCGCACGACGCGCCATCGAGACCGGCACCGAACTCGGCGGCGAGGAACGCTACGTCGGAGTGCTGTTCGTCGACATCGTCGGTTCGACGCGCCTGGCCGTGAACCGTCCGCCGCGCGAGATCGTCGAACTGCTCAACGAGTTCTTCCGCGTGGTCGTGGCCGTCGTCGGACGCCACGGCGGTTTCGTCAACAAGTTCCAGGGTGATGCGGCGCTCGCGATCTTCGGCGCTCCCCTCGACCTCGACGACTTCGCCGGCCGCGCGCTGGCCTCCGCCCGCGAACTGCGCGCCGAGCTGTATCAGACCCTCGGCGACACCGACATCGGCATCGGCGTCTCCGCAGGCAAGGCGATCGCCGGTCACATCGGCGCCGAGCAGCGCCTCGAGTACACCGTCATCGGCGACCCGGTGAACGAGGCCGCCCGCCTCACCGAACTCGCGAAGGACGAGCCCACGCGCGTGCTGGGATCGGCCCGTGCGGTGTTCCTGGCCTCGCATCAGGAGGCCGAGCACTGGGAGATCGGTGAAGGCGTCGAACTCCGCGGACGCGGGATCGAGACGCTCCTGGCCCGCCCGCACATGGCGCCGTACCGCCTGGACTGAGCAGCTCCGGACGCGTTCTCACGAGGGCCTTCGTGGCGCGTCGACTTCGATGCGCCCCTTCGTCGCTTACTCAGCCGGCTTCCGCTCCTCGCACCCTCAGGCGGCGGTGGGTCGCGCCTAATCCTCCGCGGGCGGCGCAGCCTTCTTGGCCGTCGTCTTCTTGGCTGCTGTCTTCTTGGCCGTCGTCTTCTTGGCGGCCGCCTTCTTCGCGGTCTTCTTGGCGGCTGTCTTCTTCGCAGCCTTCTTGGCCGGGGCCTTCTTGGCGGCCTTCTTCGCCGGGCCGCGGGCACGGCGATCGGCGAGGAGTTCCATCGCGCGTTCCGGCGTGATCGAGTCGACCTCGTCGCCCTTGCGCAGGCTGGCGTTGGTCTCGCCGTCGGTCACGTACGGACCGAAGCGGCCGTCCTTGATGACCATCGGCTTGCCGCTGACCTCGTCGTCCTTGCCCAGTTCCCGCAGCGGCGGCGCAGCGGCCTGCCGTCCACGACGCTTGGGCTCGGAGTAGATCTTCAGGGCCTCGTCGAGGGTGATCTCGAAGAGCTGTTCCTCGCTGGCGAGGGACCGCGAATCGGACCCCTTCTTCAGGTACGGACCGTAGCGGCCGTTCTGCGCGGTGATCTCGTCGCCGGACTCGGGGTCGACGCCGACGACGCGCGGCAGCGACAGCAGCTTCAGCGCGTCCTCGAGGGTGACCGTCGAGATGTCCATCGACTTGAACAGCGAGCCGGTGCGCGGCTTGGGGCCGGCCTTCTTCGCTGCCTTCTTGGCGGCCTTCTTCGCCGCCGGCTTGGTCTTGGTGGTGGTGCCGCCGCCCGGGGAATCGAGCGGGACCACATCGGCGTCGCCGGCACCGCTGCCGCCGGCGCCGGGGGATCCACCGTCGCGCGGCGTCGGACCCGCGGGGATGGTGATCGGAGCCTCGCCGTCGTCGTCATCGTCGTCGGAGGGCAGGATCTCGGTCACGTACGGACCGAAACGTCCTTCCTTGGCGACGATCTCGTGGCCGGTCAGCGGGTCGACGCCCAGCGAGCGACCCTCCTGCGGCGTCGAGAACAGCTTCTCCGCGATCTCCAGGGTCAGTTCGTCCGGCGTGATGTCGGCGGGCAGGTTGGCGCGCTGCAGATCGGGTTCGGCATCGGCGTCGGTCTTCTTGTTCGCGTTGAGGTCACGCTCGAGGTAGGGACCGAAGCGGCCGACGCGCACGTAGATCGGACGGCCCTCTTCGTCGTCGAAGAGCCGGATCGAGTTGACCTGGCGGGCGTCGATCTCCTCGAGATTGACGCCGACGAGCTTCTTGAGGCCGCCGTACTGGGCGATCGCCGAGTGCGCCGAGCGTGCCTCGGCATCGCCGGACCGCTCGTCGCCGAAGTAGAACTCCGACAGCCACTTGGTGCGGTTCTCGTTGCCGGTGGCGATCTGGTCGAGGTCGTCCTCGAGGGTCGCGGTGAAGTCGTAGTCGACGAGACTCTCGAAATACGCCTCGAGGAGCCCGACCACCGCGAAGGCGATCCACGACGGGACGAGGGCGTTGCCCTTCTTCACGACGTAACCGCGGTCCTGGATGGTGCCGATGATCGAGGCGTAGGTCGACGGACGGCCGATGCCCAGCTCCTCGAGCACCTTGACCAGCGACGCCTCGGTGAAGCGGGCCGGCGGGTTGGTCGAGTGGCCGTCGGCGGTCAGCTCGGTCGCGGTGAGCGACTGGCCCTCGGTCAGCTGCGGCAGGCGGTTCTCGGCGTCGTCTGCCTGGCCGCCGGTCTGCTCGTCGACGGTCTCGACGTAGGCCGACAGGAAGCCGGGGAACGTGATGGTGCGGCCCGACGAGGCGAAGGTCGCGCGCTCACCGGACGACGCGGTACCCGCGATGCGCAGGCTCAGCGTGGTGCCCTTGGCGTCGGCCATCTGGGAGGCTACGGTGCGCTGCCAGATGAGCTCGTACAGGCGGAACTCGTCGGCCTCGAGCTGGCCGGCTACCTGGCCGGGGGTCCGGAAGGTCTCGCCGGCGGGACGGATCGCCTCGTGGGCTTCCTGCGCGTTCTTGACCTTGCGGGTGTACTGACGCGGCGTCGGATGCACGAAGTTGTCGCCGTACAGCTCGCGGGCCTGTGTGCGGGCGGCGTTGATCGCCGACTCGCTCAGGCTCGTCGAGTCGGTACGCATGTAGGTGATGAAGCCGTTCTCATACAGCCGCTGCGCGATGCGCATGGTGCGGTCGGAGGTGAACCGCAGCTTGCGTCCGGCCTCCTGCTGCAGCGTCGACGTCATGAACGGCGCGTACGGGCGACGAGTGTAGGGCTTCTCCTCGACCGACGTCACCGTCATGGCGGCGCCGCGCAGGCCTGCGGCCAGGCTCTCGGCACGGTCGGCGTTGAGCACGACGACCCCGTCGGACTTCTTCAGTTCGCCGGTCGCCTCGAAGTCGCGACCGGTGGCGACGCGGGCGTCGTCGACGTTGACCAGACGTGCCTTGAACGTCGAGGGGCTGGCCTCGGCGCCGGCGTCCATCGTGGCGGCGATGTCCCAGTACTCGGCGGACACGAACGCCATGCGCTCACGTTCACGCTCGACGATGATGCGCGTCGCGACGGACTGCACGCGGCCCGCCGACAGCTTCGGCATGACCTTCTTCCACAGGACCGGCGACACCTCGTAGCCGTAGAGGCGGTCGAGGATGCGGCGGGTCTCCTGGGCATCGACCAGGTCGATGTCGAGATCACGCGGGTTCTCGGCGGCCGCGCGGATGGCGGGTTCGGTGATCTCGTGGAACACCATCCGCTTGACCGGGATCTTCGGCTTGAGCGTTTCGAGGAGGTGCCATGCGATGGCCTCCCCCTCGCGGTCACCGTCCGTGGCGAGGTAGAGCTCGTCGACGTCCTTCATCAGCGACTTCAGCTCGCTGACGGTGGTCTTCTTGTCCGGCGAGACGACGTAGAGCGGCTCGAAGTTGTCGTCGACGTTCACCCCGAGGCGCGCCCAGGGCTGGCCCTTGTACTTGGCCGGGACGTCGGCGGCGCCGCGCGGCAGGTCGCGAATGTGGCCGCGGGACGACTCCACCACGTAGTTGGAGCCGAGGTAACCGGCGATCTTGCGCGCCTTTGTAGGGGACTCGACGATCACGAGTCGTCGGATTCCCCCACTAGAGCGGGATGCGGTGCTGGTCTCGGCCACCGGGGCGTCCTTCGGTTGACTGGGTGGAGAACCACCTGCATGTCTCAACAGGTGTGTTCGATGGGTTTGTACCTTATGTATAGCGCCGTTTGCACATCCGAATTCCGTGTGACGCTGTCTGATGTGACCCATACCGCGCTTTCGGTCGGCATTTTCCCAGGCCAGAACGATCTAGATGAGATCGCTAATGTATGTCCGCAGGTGGCCAATCCGGCACTGCCGCTGCATTCGGCGGCGGACCCACGTATTCGTGCAGACGAACGAGACGACGGTGGCCGGCGATGCGAAGTGCAGGTGAATGACCCCGCGTGCCGACCAGGGTGGGTGCGATCCCGACCCTCATCAGTGCGGTGGCGAGTGCCGCGTGGGTGTCGGGGGCGTGCGGGTCGAGACCGAGTTGGTAGCGGCCTTCGTCGGAGTGGCCGGAGGCGATCACCCAGAGCCGCAGCGCACGGTATGACGGAATCCAGCCGGAGGGCATCGCCTTGACCGCGCCGGCCGACCATGCCTGATGAAGTGCGTCGAGTTCATGACACGCCGCGGTGCGGGCCAACGGGGTGCCCTCGTCGGAAGTGGTGACCTCGGCGTCGAGACCGGAGGCCCGCATCTCCTCGACGATCTGCTCCGCGCGCCAGCGATCGCGGACGACGATCGAGACCCGCGTACCGGAGTCCGAACGGACTGCCTGACCGTGCGCCGCGAGCAGGCCCGCGAGATCGGAGTACGCGGGCTCCTCGGTCTCCGCGGAGAAAAACGACAACTGGCCCACAATCCGAGATTAGGTGGTCCGGGTCCCCGGCACCGGTCTTTCCCGCGGCGGTTCGCGCCGACGCTTCAGCGACCCCCCGGAAAAAACAAACCGCTCCCGTCTCGACTGAACGAGACGGGAGCGGTTGTCGGCAAGCTGCGTAATGCAGTTGCGCAGGTGGTCTCAGACCGCGCGAACGCCGGTGGCCTGCGGGCCCTTGGTGCCCTGGCCGACCTCGAACTCCACCCGCTGGTTCTCCTCGAGGGTGCGGAAACCGGATCCCTGGATCTCGGAGTAGTGGACGAACACGTCGTCGGAGCCCTCGTCAGGCGCGATGAAGCCGAAGCCCTTTTCCGCGTTGAACCACTTCACAGTTCCCTGTGCCATGTCTTGCAATCCTTTACATATCAACTGTCGCGACACGATGGGTCATCGCGTCGTGGCCGGTTGACCGCCATACCTCAAAGAGCCCCGCGAAGATCTGCTTCGATCCGCCAAACTAACCTCAGTACCACGGCTGCAACACGCTTGTCGCCCGCCTCGACGGGTTGCGAAAGCTGCGGCCGCACCCAGTCAATCATGTCCGGCCCAGTTGCGATAGTCGCATCAACCAAGATGAGCAAAAACCTCGCCAAACTTCAGCAGCACGACATCCGTCGGTAACATCCCGACCTCTCCAGACCTCCCGCGTCAACACCACTTTGAAGAGTTTCCTCCATAAAATGCAGTACTCCACATTCGGGACAGGCCTCCTCGCGAGGTCCCTCGCAGGCACCGACCCCGACGAGTCCCCACTCACACACCTGTCGGTAATCCCGTCGCGCCCTGCGTCTTTCGCCGAGTGGCCGGATTGGGTGCCGAGGCCACTCCTCGACGCCTACGCGGACAACGGAATCGAACGCGTCTGGACACATCAGGCCCGCGCCGCCGACGAAGCTTTCAGGGGAAATCATGTTGCCATTTGCACAGGCACCGCATCGGGTAAATCACTGTCTTACCAAATGCCGATTCTTTCGGCGCTGCTGAATGAAAAGAATTCGACAGCGCTATATCTCGCTCCGACGAAAGCGTTGGGCGCGGATCAGATCCGGGCGGTGTCCTCGGTCATCGCCGGCCGGCCGGAGTTCGGGCACCTGCAGCCCTGCGCCTACGACGGCGACACCGACCCCGAGATCCGGCAGTGGGCGCGCGTGCATTCACGGTGGATCTTCACCAATCCCGACATGCTGCACATCGGCATCCTCTCGCATCACGCCCGGTGGCGTCAGTTCTTCCGGCATCTTCGCTTCATCGTCGTCGACGAATGCCACCACTACCGTGGCGTCTTCGGCTCCCACACCGCACTCGTCATGCGCAGGCTCCTGCGGATCGCCCGCGCGGCCGGCGCGAACCCGACGGTCATCGGCGCCAGCGCGACGGTCGCGCAACCCGCGGAGGCGTTAAGCCGCTTGATCGGTGAGCCCGCGGTCGCGGTGACCGAGGACAGCTCACCGCGCGGCGAGCGCACCGTCGCATTGTGGGAGCCGGACTTCCTGCCGGCGGTGACCGGCGAGAACGGCGCACCGGTCCGACGCTCCGCCGGCGCCGAATCCGCAAGGCTACTGGCCGATTTCGTGGTCGAGGGCGCACGGACACTGTGCTTCGCCCGCAGCCGGCGCGGCGTCGAACTGACAGCACTGTCGGCGCGGAACCTGTTGTCGCAGAGTGCGCCCGAACTCGAGTCGAGGGTCGGGGCCTACCGTGCGGGTTACCTCGCCGACGACCGGCGCAAGCTCGAGAAGGCCATCTCCGACGGCGAGCTGCTCGGTGTCGCGACCACCAACGCGCTCGAACTGGGTGTCGACATCAGCGGATTGGACGCCGTCATCGTCAGCGGCTACCCCGGTACGGTCGCATCGTTCTGGCAGCAGGCGGGTCGGGCCGGACGCCAGCGCGAGTCCGGGGATTCGCTGGTCGTCCTGGTCGCCCGCGATGATCCGCTCGACACCTATCTCGTCCACCATCCCGAGTCGCTCCTCGGCAAGCCGGTGGAGGCCACCGTCACCGACCCGGCCAACCCCTACATCCTCGGGCCACATCTGCTGTGTGCCGCCGCGGAGAAACCGCTGTCGGACGCCGAGATCGACGCCTGGGACGCGCGGCCGGTGGCCGAGGACCTCGCGGCGGAAGGTCTGCTGCGCAAGCGGAAGTCGGGTTGGTATGTCGCCGCCGGGGTCGAACCGCACGCCGAGATCGACATCCGGGGCGGCATCGGCGGGCAGGTCCTGATCGTCGACACCACGACCTCGCAGGTCCTGGGTACCGTCGACACCGGGCGCGCGATGTCGACGGTGCACCCCGGGGCGGTGCACATCCACCAGGGCGAGACGTACCTCGTCGACGAACTCGACCTCGACGACGGCCTGGCCCTCGCACATCCCGAAGACCCAGACTGGACCACCTCCGCACGCGAGACCACCGACATCTCGATCACCTCGATCATCGAGAGCCACGAGTTCGGTCCGCTGACCGTCGCCTTCGTCGAGGTCGACGTGACGCACCAGGTGGTCGGATACCTGCGCACGCTGCGGACCGGCGAGGTCCTCGACGCTGTCGAGCTCGACATGCCCGAGCAGACCTTGCACACCCGGGCGGTCATGTACACGCTGACACCCGAGGTGCTGGCCGAGGCCGGGATCGACGAGACGAGGCTGCCCGGTTCCCTTCATGCGGCCGAGCATGCCGCGATCGGGCTCCTCCCGCTCGTGGCGACGTGCGACCGCTGGGACATAGGCGGGGTCTCCACCGCCCTGCATCCCGACACCGGATTGCCGACCGTCTTCGTCTACGACGGGTACATGGGCGGGGCGGGCTTCGCCGAGCGCGGGCACTCCACCTTCCTCACCTGGATCGACGCCACCCGGGACGCGGTCGCGAGCTGCGGATGCGAGAGCGGCTGCCCGTCGTGCGTGCAGAGCCCCAAGTGTGGCAACGGCAATGATCCGTTGGACAAAGATGGCGCAGTGGCCGTACTCGAGCTGCTGTCTCGGCAATACTTGGCTCATGCATGACGAGGCATCCGGTCGGGGAATCGGAACGAAGCGGCTGGTGACCCGGCCCTCGCGTGCCTTTTTCCTGCTCGCGCGGCCGACCCAGGACACCGACAACCTGCCGGCCTCCATCGGCGAACGTGACGTGTTCTTCTCGGAAGAAGCGGCCCTCGACGCCCTCGACCTGCACTACGGGTGGTGCGCGGCCCGGTCGGGCGGTTTCACCCCGGTGGTCACCACCGCCCAGTGGTACCTGCAGACCGCGATGATCGGCCCGCGGATCACTCCGTCGCTCGGCGAGGTGTATCTGGCGTCGTCCGACGCACAGTCCGGCGAAACCTGGGCTGCTGCAGGCGGCTTCCTGACCGAGGGCGAACTGATCCACTGGTCGTCGTTCGTACGGGCGGTCCGCCCGTGGATTCCGCTCAACACGGGGACCGAGGCCTTCGAACTCGCCTACCGCGGCGACACGGACGTGCATTTTCACCAATTGTGGTTCGCCCCTATGCAATCGGTACGGGTGTACCCGAAACGGATCGTCGTCGACGAGGACAGTCGCGGGTAGCGCTCCCGACTACTCGACCGGCCCGGCGCGCGCCGACGCCGTGGCGGCACGGACCCCGAAGCTGCCAAGGTCGACAGGGACCCGAACCGCGACCAGCACGTCCTCACCGGCCGTTCGGCACGAGACCACCTCCGCCGATGGCCGCTGTGCCACCGCCACTGCACGCGCAGTGGCGCAGGGTTCGGACTTCCCTGCCAAATGGTCTGCGGCGGCGGCCAGCGCAGACAGGTCGGCCGCGGACTGTGCGCGGTGACGGGCGAGCACGGCCGCGCCGACGTAGATCACCATGACCAGCACCGCGGCGAGGGCGGCGATCGCGAACGCACCCAGCACCGTCGCATTGCCCTGGTCGTCGGCGACGAGACCGCGGATGGCTCTCATGGTTCGACGCCAGGAGCGAAGACCACCTGGTCCTCGCCGCGCGGTTCCTTCGCGGCGACGGCCTGTGCCGACAACGTGAGTCCTGGCAACAGTGGCACCGAGGTCCGCACCTGGGCGACTACACGTTCGCCTTGAACCGACACCGACACCACCGCCCGATCCCCCGCTATGCGCTTCGCGACCTCGCGCGCCGACCCATCGTCCGCCGCCGTCAACCGGGCTGCCTCCCGCGCAGCATCGGTGCAACGGATCTGGGCCGTCACGCCACCGATCGCACCGACGGCGAGCAACACTGCGACGACGATCGCCACGACCGCGTAAGCCGCCTCGACCGTCACCATCCCGTCTTCGTCGCGACCCAGCTGCGCCAGCCGAATCTGAGACGCGCGCAGACACATCAGCCCACCGAGGTGTTCAGTGCCTTTCCGATGATGCCGGTCAACGCACTCACAATGTTGTCCCCGGTGATCACCGTGTAGAGGATCGCCCCGAAGGCCGCGGCCGCAACTGTGCCGATGGCATATTCCGCCGTGGACATGCCGTCCTCGTCGGTGAGCAGCCGCGTGGCGTGCGCACCTGCGCGGTCGATGAGACGAGAAAGGTTGTGGGTCATGGGTTCTCCTGTCGGGACGAGCGACCTTCGTTCTGCACTACTTGGACGCATCAAAGCCCCGTTGGGATCCATCGAGTTTTCGAACCCGCAAACCCACCCATTTTCGGCAAAATCACCATCCGTCGCGGGGGGTGGGTCTGCCGGGATGGGGCTGCGAGCCGAGACCTCAGGCGGACGACCACACGCCGAGCTCGTTACCGCTCGGGTCGGTGAAGTGAAACCGGCGGCCGCCCGGAAAATCGTAGGGACCGTTGACGACCTGACCTCCCGCCGCACGTACCTTTTCGACCGTTGCGTCGAGGTCATCGGAGTACAGAAGGACCAGCGGGCCGCCCCGGGTGGGCGCCGAGTCGCCGAGCGCGAGGCCGCCCGCCTCGGGCGACCCTGCTCCTCCCGGCCCGACGATTCCCGAGTAATCCGGTCCGAAGTCGTTGAACTCCCAGCCGAATGCGCCCGCATAGAAAGTGCGCGCCGCAGCCATGTCCGTCACGGTGAGCTCTACGTAGTCGATCGCATGGTGTCGATGTCCGGTGTCAGCCATGTCCTGATTGTGCTCGTGAGCACCGACAGTCCGGGAGCACTTCGGCGCTCGGAGTCAGAACGCGACGAGCACCGTCGACGCCAGACCGACGACAACCGGCACGATCCCGAGACAGATGAACGCCGGCAAGAAGCACAGCCCGAGCGGACCGCTGATCGCCACGCCGGCACGTTCAGCTGCAGCCAGCGCATCGTCGTGAGCGCGGCGTCGAACGTCATCGGCCAGTTCCGCGAGTCCGCCGGCCAGCGACGAACCGGCCCGGGCCGACCGTCGCGCCAGCGCTGCGAGAGCCTCGAGATGGTCGTCGCCCGATGCCTTTGCATCCGGAGGATCGTCGAGCAGCGCCGACCATGCGGCGTCCGGGTCGGCGCCGAGCTGCAGCAGGTCGGCAACGCGCGCGAGTGGCCGGGCGAGCGACCGCGGGGCACGGCCGGCGACGACCGCCGCGGCGAGACCGACCGGCAATCCGGCCCGCAGGCACACAGCGAAGAGGTCGAAGGCAGACGCCACGGCGAACGGGTCCTCACGTGGCGGCCCCGCACCCAGCCATCTCGGTGACCGGTCGGGACCCGGCGGCGGGTCGACGACGCGGTACAAGCGCCAGCGTGGCGCGGGCCAGACCAACAACCCCGCGGCGAGGGAGGCCAATGCGATGACCACTGCAGTCAACGGGCCAGCACCTTGCCGGTGATGCGTTCCGACCATGCGACTCCAGCTGCAGCCAAAGCAGTTCCGACCATCAGCAGGATGCCGCCGAGACCGCCGCCGAGGAGCACCTGGATGGGTCCGGCGCCGGTCGCCTGGCCCAGTGCGATACCGAGCAGGGGCAGACCGGCCAGCACCATCGCGGTCGCGCGCGGTCCCGACAGGCCGGCACGTGTTCGGTCGGCGAATCCGCGCCGCGCTCGCAGATCGGCCCGCAAAGCCGCCAACATGTCCACCATCGGTAGGCCGTACTGTTCTGCCGTCTGCCAGGCGATTCCGATCCGACGCCACGACGCCGCCCCAGACGCGTCCTCCGAGCCCGGTGTCGTGTCCGGATCTGCGATCGCCGACCCACCGAGCGACGCGCGCGATGCCATCGCCTCGAGGCCGTCGGCGATCTCGGAACGACGAAGCACGCCAACGGTTGTGCGCCGTCGCAGCTCGACGACCGCGACCTCGCAGGCGTGGACCGGGGGCGCGCCGACCGACAGTTCCGAGATCATCAGTGACAACGCCAACAGCAGGTCGTCCAACCGACGATCGAACCCCCGCTCCGCCCGTCGACGGCGTCGCAACCACAGCACGAGGGCCACGACCATCCCCGCCGCAACCGCGGCCGAGAATCCGCCCAGCACCAAGGCCGCCACCGGCGAACCCGCGGCGACCAGCGCCATCGGATTCGGCGAACGGGCCGCGCGCGGCCTGCCCACGACGTCCTCGAGACGATGCCCGGCCCGCAGCGGCGACCACAGCAGGACACCGAAACCGAGTGCCGCCAACACCGGCGCCATCGGCGGGATCGCGGCCATCATGCCGACAACCGCCGCGGACCGTCGGGCGGACGATGCCTGGCGATCATCGCGTCGAAGAGTGGTCGGTTATCGGTGAAACCACTGTCGCGCAACCAGATCGGCACGATGTCGATCCTCCCGTCAGGAGCGCGACGTACGACGCCGATCTCGACGAGCCCGCGTGAACCGTCGGCTCGACGCGCGACACCGAGCACCGTCTGTAGCGCCGCGCCCAACTGGCTGTGCAACGCATCCCGACCCATTCCACCAAGCGCGGCAAGGGCTTCCATTCGTGCCGGGACCTCGGAGGTCGAGTTGGCGTGCACGGTCCCGGCACTGCCGTCGTGTCCGGTGTTGAGTGCGGTGAGCAGATCGATCACCTCGCCGCCTCGTACCTCGCCGACGACGATACGGTCGGGCCGCATGCGCAGTGCCTGCCGCACCAGTGTTCGCACCGGAACCTCGCCCACGCCCTCGACATTCGCCGCGCGCGCCACGAGTCGCACCACCTGGGGATGACGGGGCGCGAGTTCGAGGGCGTCCTCGACGCACACGAGCCGCTCACGGGGGTCCATCTCGCCGATCAGCGCGTTGAGCAGGGTGGTCTTCCCGGAGCCCGTGCCGCCGATCACCAGGAAGGAGAAGCGGTGTCGGAGGATGTCGCCGATGATCCCGACCACCTCGGCCGGGATCGCGCCGCCGCTGATCAGGCTCGGCAGGTCCTTCGACGCCGAACGCAGCACCCGCAAAGAGATGCAGGTGCCGTCGGCGGCGAGTGGCGGGATGATCGCATGGAGTCGCACCGTGTATCCGCGTCGGCCGACGTCGGACAACTGGCCGTCGACCCACGGTTGGGCGTCATCGAGACGACGCCCCGCGCTCAGCGCGAGACGTCCCGCCAGGCGGCGGACCGATGCCTCGTCGGGAAACCGGATCGTCGTCGGCTCGAGTCCGCGTCCACGGTCCACCCACACGTCGTCGGGCCCGGCGACGAGGATGTCGGCGATGTCGGGTTCGGCCAGTAGCGCCTCCAGCTTCCCGGCACCGGTGAGCTCGGTTTGGAGGAATCGGAGTGCCGCGAGGAGGTCGGTGTCGCCCAGGACACCGCCGGCCTCGGCGCGGATCGCCTCGGCGATGACCGCCGGGCTCGGTTCCGCGGCATCTGCGGCCAGACGCGAACGGACGCGGTCGAGCAGAGCGTCATCGGCCCGATCCGGCGTCACGCCGCCCTCCCCTGCCCGACCACCCTCGAGTGAACGGCTCGTGCTGCACGACCAAGTGGACTGCGGGGTCGAACACGGAGCGGTCCGCCCTCCAGCCGGACCGGGAGGCGCGGGTCAGGCCGGTAGGCGGCGATCAGCGGGACCCCGATCGCGTCGGCGACCTGGGCGGGTCGCAGACCACCCGGTGACGGACCCCGGACCACGAGTTCGACAGAGACCTCGTCACCTATGAGCCGACCGACGACCCGACGTGCCGCCGCGCAGCCACCGACCGAGGGAGCCGAGACCAGGACGACGAGATCCGCCGACGCGACCGCAGTGCGGACGACCGGCGTGTCGGCGCGCGGGAGGTCGACCACCACGAGATCTCCGTGCGTCCGACCCGCGTCGATGACTGCGGCCACCGCGTCCGCACCCGGACCCCGGGCCGGGAGGCGTTCCGAGGTCAGCACGGCGAGACCGCTCTCCGCGCGTGGTAGGGCGTGGTGCAACGCCGTGCCTCCGACAACTCCCCCGTCCAGGGACAGGTCCTGCCACCGCAATCCCGGGCGTTGTTCGATCCCGAGCAGCAGGTCGGCACCGGGCGCGACGTCGTCGAGATCGAGGAGCAGGGTGGGCGATCCGTTTCCGACGCCGGTCAGGGCCACGGCCGCGGCCAGCGTCGACGCGCCGGCTCCTCCGTGCGCGCCGATGACCGCCAGGACACCCGCAGGCCGGCGCCGCGGTACGCGGACCTCGGTCAGCGTTCTGACCAGGCGCTTCTCGTCCGCCGGCAACGCGGCCGCGTCGGTGGCCCCGATATCCATCGCCATCCGCCAGGTGTCGGTGTGCAGCTCGTCCGCACTGACGAGGATCAGACCGTCGCGACGCGGCGGATGTATGAGAGCAAGGGCGGCGATCGCCGCCGGATCGGCCACCACGGCGCGGGTGGTCAGCCATTCACGGCGGCAGTCGTCGGGTCGACCGACTACGGTGCGATATCCGGCAGCCGCCGCGCAGCGCGCGACGTCGTCGTAGAGGTCCGGGTCGACGAGAACGAGCAGATC
Organism: Gordonia rubripertincta; assembly: GCF_038024875.1. Taxonomy (NCBI): domain Bacteria; kingdom Bacillati; phylum Actinomycetota; class Actinomycetes; order Mycobacteriales; family Gordoniaceae; genus Gordonia; species Gordonia rubripertincta. Next base: position 1,792,973 of record NZ_CP136136.1, on the reverse strand, counting down.
ATCGGGCATGGGTCGATGATGAGGTGGAGAAGGACCTGTACCCAGGCGGGCGGCCGGCTCTGTGGAGATCTCCGTGTGGCTGTGGAAAGAATCCACAAGACGCTGACCGCGTCGACTACAACTGCTGTGTGAGCGACAAACCTCGGGGCGAAACAACCTTCAGATAGAAGACAACCCCGGCCAGGGGGGAGGAGGCCGGGGTTGTCGCGTTTCAGCCCCGGGGGGTCGGGCTGAAAGGCGCCGGTATCAGAACCGGGTACCACGACTATACACACGGCTCCGGATTCTTTGCAAGTACAACAATTGGTTTTCGCAAATGTCCGTTCTGATCCTCGGGGTGCCCCTGGGGCCAATACGCCACGATTCGACAAGCGCGTTCTTGTAAGGAGTATTGCCGTTGGTAAATATCGGACAGGCGCATCGACAACCCCGGTTGCGGTAGGCCCCCGGGGTCGGATCGTCATGACGAATCTGAATCCAGCGGGAACCCGGAACCGTCCTCGCGACACGCCGGCCGCGCCACCTTCAGACCCTTCCGGAGCCCTCGCGACCCTCGGATGCGCTGCCCCGCAGCACTTCCCGGCGAGTTCGGGAAGTCGTTCAACATTTGGACCCGGATCACTTGATGTGACCGCGATCACGGTGTACAACAGTGGTACGGAAGTTCGGAGGGCCAAGCCCGATCCGGAAGAGAAGGACCGAGCCCCCACTCCAGCACTTCCCAGCACGGGCGGCAAGCACCCACGCGGAGCACGCCGCATAAAGGCAAAAGCGTTGTGCGCCTGCGAAATCGCGGCAGGAGAAACGACCGCCACACTAGTTGCGCCACTGCCTTCCCCCGCCGGCAAGGAGCCCGGGGAGAACGGCCCTGAAGATGGCAGCACGTGGACGGTACGGGCGACCTGACCCGCGTTCAATCGCCGAGGCGGTGACCACAACCCACCAAGCACGCTTGGTAACTTGAGTCCGTGCTACGCGGGCGGCAACCTCGTCGGTGAACGACAGGGAGGCCGCCCGCAGTGTTGTCCGGGGTCGGTTCGGAACTATCCCGCCCGCGCCGCGTCGGCGATCGACTTCGCTTCCGCCGCACCGGCTTCGAGAGCATCGCAGCAGAACACCAGCCAGTCCCGCAGCCCGTCCGGGCTACCCGAGGCGAAGGCCGCGGACAGCGTCCGATACTCCGACGCGCGTTTGAACCAGGTGACCTCCGGGACACCCAGGCAATGCGGGTCGAGCCCCGTCGCCGCCCCCACGAGTCGAGACGTGGCACGCGCGACCACCCCGTTCGCAGTGGGGAACGGCTGGAGGCCGAGAAGCTCGCCGTGCACCACCGCGGCAAGAACCGGCGCCGGCACTGATGTCGCGCCGGTTATCAACTGCCCCAACAGATCGAGACGGTTTGCCACATCAGTCTCAGGTCGTGGGCGGCCCAGCTCGTCGGGGTCTTCGACCATGTCGGCGGCGGCGAGAGTGTGTAGCCGGGCGAGCGCCTGGGCAGGGGCGCGGCGAATGACGCCGGTCAGGGTCTCGAGCGATTCACCGTCCAGAGCCTGCGATACGCGCATCGCCCCCGCGAGGATCGGATCGTCGAAGTCCCCGTCGCGGCGGAGCTCCACACTGCCGCCGTCGATCGCGGCCGACGACCGTCCCGCCCGCCACGACGCCTCGGTGGCCGTCTTGTCCCACCCGCGCAGGTTGGCGGGGTGCCGGTGCACCGCGGACAGCGCATCACGCGCCCGGTCGGCGGCGTCGGCCACGCCGGGGAGGTCCAGCAGAGGAGCCAAAGGATCGTTGGTCACGCCCTGACGATAGTTGCGCGAACTCGTCGCGTGCGCCCCCGACCCCGGTCCGGCCATCTCGATGCCCGGCGCGCTCGAACCCGGGCATCGGCGCGGCCCCGCCTCAGCGGATATCGAAGATCACGCAAACCAACCATGACATCACTTATTGTTAGTGACGGTTTCGAAAAGGCGCTTTCGTCCATTCTTTCGGTGGTCCCGACAAGGCCTCGGCCATGCCGGAAGAATGGCGGTGACCGCTCGTCGCGACAGAGCCACCGCTCGTCGCGAATAGATCACGCTCGACGTTGCACCGGTACCCCGTTGCAACGTGGCGTGACTACGCTCACACCAGCGATCCGTCATCCCGTCGGGTCACCTTTACTGTGGGTTGACCCGCCGTCGAGAAGCGAAAGGCTCATTTCACTGATGTCCTCCACCACCGTCCAGGCGTTCCCGCCATCCGAAGAGTTCGCCGCGCAGGCCAACGCCAACGCCGAGATCTACGACCGTGCAGACGCCGACCGACTCGAGTTCTGGGCGGAGCAGGCGCGTCGACTCGATTGGGCCACCGACTTCACCGACACCCTCGACTGGTCGAACGCGCCGTTCGCGAAGTGGTTCGTCGGCGGCAAGCTCAACGTCTCCGTCAACTGCGTGGACCGGCACGTCGCCGCAGGTAAGGGCGACCGCGTCGCCATCCGCTGGGTCGGCGAACCCGGCGACACCCGCGACCTCACCTACAGCCAGCTGCTCACCGAGGTCAGTAAGGCGGCCAATTACTTCACCTCCATCGGCCTGCAGGCCGGCGACCGCGTCGCCATCTACATGCCGATGGTCCCCGAGGCCCTGATCTCGATGCTCGCCTGCGCGCGTCTCGGCCTCACCCACTCCGTCGTGTTCGCCGGCTTCTCGTCGGGCGCCCTGCGCTCCCGCGTCGACGACGCCGAGGCCAAGCTCGTCATCACCACCGACGGCCAGTACCGCCGCGGCGAGCCTGCTCCCCTCAAGACCAACGTCGACGAGGCGCTGGGCACCGGCGACGACGCCGCGAAGTCGGTCGAGAAGGTCCTCGTCGTTCGTCGCACCAACCACGACCCCGATCTCAACTGGGTCGAGGGACGTGACGTCTGGTGGGAGGACACCGTTGATCAGCAGTCCGACGTGCACGAGCCGGAGGCCTTCGACTCCGAGCACCCGCTGTTCCTGCTGTACACCTCGGGCACCACCGGCAAGCCCAAGGGCATCGTCCACTCCTCCGGGGGCTACCTCACCCAGGTCAGCTACACCTTCCATTACGTCTTCGACCACAAGGAAGGCCGCGACGTCTTCTGGTGTGGCGCCGACATCGGCTGGGTGACCGGCCACTCGTACCTCGTCTACGGCCCGCTCTCCAACGGCGCCACCGAGGTGGTCTACGAGGGCACCCCGAACTCGCCCAACGAACACCGCCACTTCGAGATCATCGAGCGCTACGGCGTCACCATCTACTACATCGCCCCCACGCTGATCCGCACGTTCATGAAGTGGGGCCAGCAGATCCCCGAGGCCCACGACCTGTCGTCGGTCCGCCTGCTCGGCAGCGTCGGCGAGCCGATCAACCCCGAGGCGTGGAGGTGGTTCCGCGAGGTGATCGGTGGCGGCAAGGCACCGATCGTCGACACCTGGTGGCAGACCGAGACCGGCGCGATCATGATCTCGCCGCTGCCGGGCGTGACCGCGACCAAGCCCGGTTCGGCGATGAAGCCGCTACCCGGCATCAGCGCGAACATCGTCGACGACCAGGGCAACCCGGTCGGCGCCGGCGAACAGGGCTACCTCGTCCTTGATCAGCCGTGGCCGTCGATGCTCCGCGGCATCTGGGGCGACGAGGAGCGCTTCCGCGACACCTACTGGTCGAGGTTCGCCGAGCAGGGCTGGTACTTCGCGGGTGACGGCGCCCGCTACGACGAGGACCATGCCCTCTGGGTTCTCGGCCGCGTCGACGACGTGATGAACGTGTCCGGCCACCGCATCTCCACCGCCGAGGTCGAGTCGGCTCTCGTCGGGCACTCCGGCGTGGCCGAGGCCGCGGTCATCGGTGCCGCCGACGAGACCACCGGCCAGGGCATCGTCGCCTTCGTCATCCTCCGTGAGGGGGTAGAGAACACCGGCGACGCACTGATCGCCGAGCTGCGTCAGCAGGTGTCGGTGGAGATCTCCCCGATCGCCAAGCCGCGCGAGATCAACGTGGTACCCGAACTACCCAAGACGCGTTCGGGCAAGATCATGCGCCGCCTGCTCAAGGACGTGGCCGAGGGCCGCGAACTCGGCGACACCTCGACCCTCGTCGACCCGTCGGTCTTCGAGGCGATCCGCTCGAAGAAGGCCTGACCCTTCGAGACGCTCGCAAGCTCGCTCCTCAGGGAGCACAAGAGACGCTCGCAAGCTCGCACCTCAGGGAGCTGGACGATGCGCCGCCGGTGAGCAGATCACCGGTGGCGCATCGAGCTTTTTGCGGCCACTCACCGGCATCTCGCCGGGTGGGCCGCCACCTCGTGAGCCCACGCATGGCAACATATGGCCATCAGCCGAACAACGGAGGATTCTGTGAGCCCCAACGAGCACGGCCTGCCCGAAGCGGGCCGGGACTCCGTCCCGTCGATCCCTCTCTCCGACGCGAACGCCGGTCCGAACGGTGAGCCGAGCATCGGGAGCCTGGTCAAGGACGCCACCGCGAGCGTCTCGACCCTGTTCCGGTCCGAGGTCGCCCTCGCCAAGGCCGAGCTCGTCGGTGAGGCCAAGAAGGCGGGCGCGGGTACGGGTCTGCTGATCGTCGCCGGCGTGATGGCGCTGTACTCCAGCTTCTTCTTCTTTTTCTTCCTGGCCGAACTGCTCGATGAGTTCGTGTGGCGCTGGCTGGCGTTCCTGATCGTCTTCCTGATCCTCGTCGTGGTCACCGTCATCGCGGCGTTCGTCGGCTACATCTTCTTCAAGAAGGTCCGAGGACCGAAGAAGACGATGGAGTCGGTCAACGAGTTGTCGACCGTGCTGCCCAACCGCGGCCCGGGCCATCCGCAGGTCCCGGCGCACCCGAGGATTCCCCCGCCCGCGAGGGGTGAGTCGTGAGCGAGGCACCTGACCCGTCGAGCGTTCGTCTTCCCGGCGACTGGGAGCACCTCGATGTCCGCGCCAACGGTGTCCGGTTCCACGCGGTCGAACCGGCGGGGATACCCGCCGGTGATCGTCCGCTCGTACTGCTGCTTCACGGTTTCGGCGAGTTCTGGTGGAGTTGGCGTCACCAGCTGAGCGCGCTCACCGAGGCCGGTTTCCGTGCCGTGGCGGTCGACCTCCGCGGCTACGGCGACACTGACAAGCCGCCGCGCGGCTACGACGGCTGGACCCTCGCGGGCGACACCAACGGTCTCATCCGCGCTCTCGGCCACACCAGCGCCACGCTCATCGGCCACTCCGACGGCGGCCTGGTCTGCTGGGCGACCGCAACCCTGCATCCCCGCGTCGTCGACCGGATCGTCGTCGTCGCATCTCCTCATCCGCGGGCACTACGACGACGCGCGCTGCGAGACCGGGACCAGCGAGGACAGTTCCTCGACCTCTTCCTACGCAATCAGATCCCGCGCGTCGGCGAACGACAGATCACCCGGGACGACGCGGCGTTCATCGCCGACTACTTCGCGCAGCGGTCGTCGTCGTCGTGGCGGTCCGGACCCGACTATGCGCAGACGGTTGAACTGAACCGGTCCGCGATGCTGATCCCCTACGTCGCGCACTGCAGTCTGGAGTACCGGCGCTGGGCGTTCCGGTCCCAATTCCGGCCCGACGGGATGCGCTTCATGGAGCTCATGGACCAGCGGCTACACCTGCCGGTCCTCGCGCTGCGCGGCCGCGACGACCCGTACATTCTCAGCGACGCCATGGCCGACGGCCACCGTTGGGCGGCGCACCAGACCTACCGGCAGATCGAGGGCAGCGGGCACTTCGTGCACCAGGAGCAGCCCGCGGCGGTGACCGAGGCGATCCTCGAGTTCCTCCGGACCGAACCGGAGGCGACCAACGACGTCGCCGCCAAGCAGGCGCGGCGGATCAGGCCAGCACGCAGCGCTTGGTACTCACCCGCTCGCTTCGCCGCTCGGATTCGGCGAAGTCGGCGCGCACCTGACGGGCGGTGAGCACGAAGCCGGTCTCGTCGGCCGCGTTCTCCGCCGCACCGAACACGACGCCGAGCACCTCGCCGTCCGAGTTCAGCAGCGGCCCACCCGAATTGCCCTGCCGGATGGATCCGCGGACGGCGTAGACCTCGCGCGTGACCTGGCCGGTTCGGTAGATGTCGTCGCCGGTGTGCATGAACGTCGACCGGACACGCAGCGGACTGACGTAGAACGGTCCGGCCTCGGGGAAGCCGAGGGCGATGGCGTCGTCGCCGGTCGAGGCCGGCCGCGGGGCGAACTTCAGTGCGGGCGCGCGGAGACCGGGGACGTCGAGGACTGCGATGTCGGTGTCGCTGTCGAAGAGGACGACCTTCGCGGGCAGCCGCGCCCCGGTGGAGGTCTCGACCTCGAGCCGTTCGGTGCCGGCCACGACGTGGGCGTTGGTCATCACGCGCTCGGGCGAGACGACGAAGCCGCTGCCCTCGAGGGCCTGGCGACAACTGGGCGCGACACCCTCGATCTTGACGACGCTCGGCCGCGCCTGACGGACCACGGGCAGGTCGGCCAGCGCCGGGTCGGGTGCGTCGACGTTGGTCGACGGCGTGCTCTGGAACGGGAACTTCGGTAGACCCGAACTGTCGAGAAGCGCCTTGAAGTCGCCGGGCAGATCGTTGACCCACTGAGGCGACAACACCTCGACGCCGGTCAGGACCTTGGAGTCGCGAACAGCACCGGCGATGGCCGGGTCGGCGGACTCGCGCAACGGGATCGCCAGTAGTCCCGCGGCCAGCAGGACGGCGACGACCTGGAGGATCGAACCCACACCGCTGTCGACGGCCCGCAGTCCCGGCGACCGGATGCCGCCGCGCGCGGCCCGGCCCAGCACCATGCCGGCCACCTCACCGACGACCACCAGCACGACGAGGACGACGATCCCGACGAGCACGCGTACCTGCAGGTCGTCGAAACGCTCGAGCAGATGCGGCGCCAGGAGCAGTCCCGCGACCGCCCCGAGTGCGACACCGATGAACGCGAGCGCCGAGGCGACCGCACCGGACCGGTAGCCGCTGATCGCGGCGAGGAGCGCGATGCCGATGACGATGACGTCGACCCACGCGGACCCGGTCATCAGCTCGCACCGGGGTCGGCGTCGGGGTCGGTCGTGCCACGCGGATGGACCGCGCTGAATCCCGATTCCTGGCGGTTGCCTGCGAGCTCGATCATCTCGTCGAGCGGTCGCACATCGTTCTTGTCCCACGGTCGGTCCCAGCCAGAGGCCTCGCTGATGGCCGCGATGAGTCCGCCGGTGAAACCCCAGACCAGCAAGCCGTCGACGAAGAAGGCCGGCCCCTGATAGAGCCGGCCGCCCATCACCGATCGGCGCACCTGGAAGCGGTTCTCCGGGGCGAGGAGCTCCCGCAGGTTGATGCGGTCGACGCGGGCGGTCTCGCCCGGGTCGACGACCCGCACCTCGCTCGGCTCGCGCCAGTAGCCGATCACCGGTACGACGTCGAAACCCGACGGCGGGACCGGGAAGGTCGGCAAATTGGCCACGATGTGCACGCCCGACGCGTCGAGACCGGTCTCCTCACGCGCCTCGCGCAACGCGGTGCCGACCGGGAAGTCGTCGCCCGGGTCGGCTGCACCTCCGGGGAAGGCGACCTGTCCGCTGTGCTGACGCAGGGTCGAGGCACGTTCGGTCAGGAGGACCTCGGCGTCGGCGGGCACACCGCCGGGATGATCGTCGGCGGCCTCCCAGGAACCGGAGAACAGCACCAGGACCGCGGCCGCTCGGCGATCACGCCGGAACATCTGGGCCCAGCGGGTCCGGTCCCCACCTCGATTGTTGACGCTCTCGGAGACGGCGCCGACGTCACCGGTCAGCGCGTGCAACCACGGCGGGATCTCGTCGGAATGCACGAGCGGGCCCACGTGCGGGTCGCGGTGCGGGTCGCCGCTCATATGGTCACGCCCAGGTGTTCCTCGACCGCGTCGGCGATCTCCTGCGGGCTGTCGAACACACCGGGGTACACCTTGGCGATCGTGCCGTCGGGTCGCAGGAAGACGGTTGACGGGAAGACCCGCGGCGCGGTGATGGCGGCGGCCACCCGGCCGTCGGGATCGAGGACGGACGGCAAGCGAACTCCGATCTCGGTGAGCAGGGTCAGCGGGAAGAACGGGTTGGTCCCGCCCTCCTTGGCGTGGAGTGCCAGCACCGTTACGCGGTCGCCGGCGCGGGCCGCGAACTCCTCGAAGTACGGCAGCTCGGTCTTGCAGGGACCGCACCACTGCGCCCACACGTTGACCACGAGCGGCTTCCCGGCGGTGGCGGCGCCGAGGTCGTAGGGCGCCCCGGTCCCCAAACAGGGTTCGACGATGCCGGCCAGCACCGAGTCCGGGTTCTCCGGCAGGCCCGTGACCGGACAGTCGGCGAGCTGCGCGTCGGCCCGCGCCTGTGCCACGCGGTCCTCGTCCACCGGCGCGTCGAAGGGACGTGGACCGCTGACCGACGGCGGTGCACCGGTGGTCGGCGACGGGGCGTCGCCGCGCGGCCAGATCGCGACGATGAGCGCGATCATCACGATGACGAAAACGAGGGTCCAGCGCGCGGCAGCCGGGAAACGAGAGGTCGGCCGCGCGGGGTGTTCAGAGGAATCGGCGGGTTGCGGGGTCGCCGGTTCGGTGGCGTTGTCGTTCACGGGGCGGCTAGTCCGGCCAGTCGGAGGAGGTGCTCGGTCTCGGGGCCCTTGACCAGCGCTGCGGCCTCGGCCTTGTCCATCGGGCCCGTGCCCACCGACGGGCAGTCCTTGGCGAGGATGCAGACCCCGCACGCCGGCTTGCGGGCATGGCACACACGCCGGCCGTGGAAGATCACGCGGTGGGACAGGTCGGTCCACTCCTTGCGCTCGATCAGCTCGCCGACGGCGTGTTCGACCTTCACCGGATCTTCTTCCTCGGTCCACTGCCAGCGTCGGACGAGGCGGCCGAAGTGGGTGTCCACGGTGATCCCGGGGACCCCGAATGCGTTGCCCAGGACGACGTTGGCCGTCTTGCGGCCGAAACCGGGCAGCGACACCAAGTCCTTCAAATTGTTCGGGACCTCGCCGTCGTACCGCTCGACGAGCGCCTGGCCGAGTCCGATGATCGAGTTCGCCTTGTTCCGGTAGAAACCGGTCGAGCGGATCATCTCCTCGAGTTCGATGCGGTCGGCCTCTGCGTAATCGCGGGCGGTGCGGTACTTCGCGAAGAGCGCCGGGGTGGTCTGGTTGACCCGCACATCGGTGCACTGAGCCGACAGGATGGTGGCCACCGACAGCTCGAGCGGGTTGGTGAAGTCGAGTTCGCAGTACACATGCGGGAACGCGACCTTGAGGGTGCGGTTCATCCGGCGCGCGCGTCGGACCAGCCCGAGGTGGGTCTCCTGCTTGCGAGCCGGGGCCTCGCCCACGGACGCAGCCTTACGTGCGCTCACGTGATTCAGGTTAGCGATGTCCTGCACGAACGCCGCTCACCGCGGCCGTCGGTGGCCGCGTCGAACCAGCCCGTCGAGCTCATCTCCGCAGGTCACAGCCGTGGCTCCGGTTCCGGTGTGAGCTACCCGGCACGTCCGGCCAAAATGAGGGACGCAACCTACGGTCAGGTAACAAGTCAGTGACGTCGCCTCGGCCGATGAGGATTCTGTGGGGTCTTTTGTGTTTACTTGTCCCCATGCATGGTCTCGCAGCACTGCTGTTCCCGGCTGTACTCATGCTCTTCGCCATGGGCATGGACAAGTTGCAGGCTCGGGTCGACCGCGTGTCCGTCTCGAACGACGAGGTCGACGAGTTCATCGACCGCACGGGGTCCCAGAACGCCGGCAAACCGCCGCGCGATTCCGCGCCTGCCGAACTGCACGAATTGCGGTTCCATCGCTTCGACCACGACTCGGCGACCGCCGATCACGCCGCCTCGCCGCAGCGGGCCAGCTGACCCGCGGCGGCTCGCACACACCGTTCCGACGCTTCTTTTCTCGGTGCCGACAGCCACGAGCGGTCGATGACGTCGAATCGCCGCATCTTGTCCGTCAGACACACCCGCAATGCGCCGTCAGTGACCCATTCAACACATATGCTGGTTCGCGGGGTAGCGTATCCAAGGGCGCGATCTCACACGTGGCTGTAGCAAAGATTTCGAGAAAGGTTCCCTAGGTGGAAGAAGTACTGGCGCGGGCAGGCATATTTCAAGGCGTCGAGCCTTCTGCCGTCGCGGCGCTGACAAAGCAGCTTCAGCCCGTTGACTTCCCTCGTGGACACGTGATCTTCCATGAAGGCGAGCCCGGTGACCGGCTCTACATCATCATGTCCGGCAAGGTGAAGGTCGGTCGACGCTCGCCCGACGGCCGCGAGAACCTGCTGACGATCATGGGACCGTCGGACATGTTCGGCGAGCTCTCCATCTTCGACCCGGGCCCCCGCACCTCGTCGGCGACGACGGTGACCGAGGTCCGCGCGGTCTCGATGGATCGTGACGCTCTGCGCGCCTGGATCAAGGACCGTCCCGAGATCGCCGAGCAGCTGCTGCGCGTGCTCGCACGTCGTCTGCGCCGCACCAACAACAACCTCGCCGACCTGATCTTCACCGACGTGCCCGGTCGCGTCGCGAAGCAGCTCCTGCAACTCGCCCAGCGGTTCGGTACCCAGGAGGGCGGCGCCCTGCGCGTCACACACGACCTGACCCAGGAAGAGATCGCCCAGCTGGTCGGCGCCTCGCGCGAGACCGTGAACAAGGCACTCGCCGACTTCGCCCAGCGCGGTTGGCTGCGCCTCGAGGGCAAGAGCGTCCTGATCGCCGACTCCGAGCGTCTGGCGCGTCGCGCCCGCTGACCCTTGCTTCGCTCGTTCCTCGGGGAGCGAGTTCGACGGAAGACAAGAGCCGCTCGTTCCTTCGGGGACGAGCGGCTCTTGCGTTTGTCCAAAAGCGCTATCTGAGGCCAGGTGCGCTATCCACGGATAGCGCACCGCGACTCTGCGGCCCTCAGGCGTGCCGCAGGTACTCCAACTGCGCCTTCACCGACATCCGCGCGGCCGGCCACAGCTTCTTGTCGACGTCGGAGTAGACCTTGCGCACGACCTTCATCGGCTTAGCCTCGTGCGGGGACACGCCCATGTCGTCGAGGGCGGCCACGATCTGGTCGATCCGCTCCTCGCGATGCGTCTTGTAGAACCGGGCGACCGGCACGAGATCCGGATGGTCGGGGCCGTGCGCGGGAAGGAGTGCCGCACCGTCGCCTTCGACGATGAGCCGGTTGAGGGAGTTCAGGTAGTCCCGCAACCCGCCATCACTGGGGTCCAGTACGGTCGTGCCACTTCCGAGGATCGTGTCTCCGGTCAGCACCGCACGCTGGTCCTCGTGCTCCACGAGGAAGCTCACCGAGTCCCCCGTGTGTCCAGGGGTGTGCAGCACGGTGATCCGCAGTCCCGCGATCTCGATGACCTCGCGGTCGCGAAGGGGCTCGGCATCGCGGCAGAATTTCCCGAGGCGGGCGCGGACGGGCGCGCCGGTGCGCTTGTGGAGGCGCTTGACCCCACCGGTGTGGTCGAAATGCCGGTGGGTGATGAGGGTCAGCGCGACCCCGGGCAGTTCGGCGAGGCGTCGCGCGTGGTGCTTGTACTTCGGCGGACCGGGATCGACGACGACGCACTCGTCACTGCCCGGCGCCCGCAGCACATAGGTGTTGGTGCCGTCGAGTTCCATCATCCCGGAGTTGTCGCACAACAGGACCGAGGCGAAGGGCGTGACCTCCCGCAGCACCCCGTAGGCGGGGTGTACGGGAACGGCATCGTCGGAGGCGCTCATGACTTCGAGCCTATCCATTGACGGCGACCCGGGTCACACTGCTCTGCGTATCCGACCACGCTGAGCCGATCCGCGGTCAGCTCGTGCTGCGGGCCATCCCCTCGAAGGGGTTCCACGACCGGCTGTCGTTCCACACGTGCAGGTACCACGCGTAGTTCGCGGAGGTCACCTGTTCCTGTTCCTCGGCCCCGGGCGACCGGGGTCCCCTGGCACGGACTACTCGTCGGCCGCCTCGTTCACGTCCTCGGCCCCGCCTTCGCCCGAACTCCAGGCCATCGCCGGCGGTCGTCGCCCGCGTGCACCGTCGGCGACGACGTACGCGGCGGTGACGACGGCGATCGTCCCGGCACCCAGGACGAGGGCGGCGTATCCGAACGCCCCCACCACGACTCCGGCGAGCGCGCCCGCGCCGGCCCCCGCGAGACTCATCGACGTGTCCGAGACACCCTGTGCAGCAGCGCGTCTCGTCGTGTCGACGGCATCGGTGAGCAGGGTCGACGCCGCGACCGTGGACGCCGACCACCCGATGCCGAGCAACACCAGCGCGACGACGAGGCCGGCCTGCGAGTCGACGAAGACGAACCCGGCGACGCAACTGGCCACCAGCACCGCCTGCCCGCCGAGAATGACCGGCACCCGCCCCAAGCGGTCGGCCAGGACGCCCATGATCGGCGAGAGCGCGTACATCCCGGCGATGTGGGCGCTGATCGACAACCCGACGAGCGTCACCGATGCGCCACCGTGATGCATGTGGACCGGAGTCAGGGCCATCACCCCGACCATCACCGCGTGCGCCGAGACCACCGCCGCCAATGCCGCTCGGGCGGAGGGGTTGTGCACGATCGCCGAAAGCCCCTCGGCCAGTGCCGGTCTCGCCCTCGGATCCGAATACCCACGGTTGGATTCGATCAGCGGATCGGGTCGCAACCCGAGGAGGAGTACGGTTGCGGCACACAGGCATCCGACGGCACCCAACAGGAACGGACCGGCCAGGTCGGCCATCCCGACCCATCCCGCGACCGTCGCCCCCAGCGGTACGAGCGCGGGACCGACGACAGCGCCGACCATCGTCATCCACACCACCAGCGAGAGGTCACGTCCCCGGGTCTCCGGCGCAGCGAGATCGGTTGCCGCGAAACGCGCCTGGAGGCTGACCGCGGTGCCCGACCCGAGGGCCATCATCCCGGCGAGCATCACCAGGAACCAACCCCGATCCACGCCGAGGGCCACGATGATCGTGCCCGCCGCGGCGACGAGCAGACCGGTGGCGAGTGCGGGTCGCCGACCCCGCGCCGACGCCAGGGCGGCCAACGGCAGGCCGGCCGCCGCCGCACCGAGGGTCAACACCGTCGTCGGCAGACCGGCCAGCGACTCGGTCCCGGACAGTTCTTCACCGAGGATCGCACCGAGGGCCAGTGCCCCGCCCATGGACACGCCACCCAGGACCTGGACCAGGCACAGCAGGACGACGGTGCGGCGCTGGATCGCGGCACGCATCGGATCGGCGACGGACTCACTCGGGGCGTTCACCTCCACAGCATCGACGTTCCGGCGCGAGACCACCAAGTCATTTCAACCCGCGCGCCGCATGCGCAACGAGTTCAGGGTTCCGAGTGCACCCGCGGCCAGCGGGATCACCAGGGCAACCTGCAACGCCACGGGGCGGACGTCGGTGTTGATCCGGAGGATCTCGGCCCGGACGTCCTCGGGTTGCGCGGCGAGCAGCTCGGACAGTTGGGAGTTGCTCATGACCTGCGCGTCGTCGTCGAGCACCTGTGCGACACGTTGCTGCTCGGCGGGTTCCAGCACCGTGCTCGATTCCGACGCGCGGGTGAAACCGAACGCGAGCGATGCCAGCAGGACCGCGCCGGCACAGGCCAGGCCGAAGGAGAGTCCGAACGACCCGGCGGCGGAGTTCGTCCCGGCCGCCTCACTCACGCGTTCCTCGCTCATCGGCCCCAGCGTGTAGTCGTTGAGTTGGGAGACCAGCAGCCCGAGGCCCGAACCGGCCACGAGGAGCGGGATGACCAGTCCCCAGCCGAATTCGGCGCGCGGCACGATCGGGATCAGCACGGCGATGCCCGCGGTGAGGAGCGCGAAGCCGACGAGGACGATGGTCGACGCAGGTCGCTCACCCGCCTTCCTACCGGCGAGCAAGGCCACCGCGAACATGCTGAGCGACAAGGGGGCCAACGACAGCCCGGCCTGCATCGCGTCGTACTCGAGCACCATCTGCAGGTAGATCGGCAACGCGATCATGATGCCGCCGAGCGCGATCTGCTGGAGCAGTTGCTGACTCACCCCGATCCGGAACGGCTTGGACCGGAACAGGTCCGGGTCGAGCAGAGTGGGCCGGCCGGCTCGTCGCCGACGAATCAACCACCAGGTCAATCCCGCGAGCGCGGCGGCCCCGACCACCAGCAGTGCTCCGACGGCTTCACCGCCCTCCTGCCAGACCAGGATTCCGAGGACGATGCCCCCCATGCCGATCACCGAGAGCACGGCACCGACGAGGTCGACGCCGCGCGGCCCGGTGAACTCGACATCGCGCACGAGCCCGATGCCGCACAACACGATCGCGATGATGACGACCTCGCCGAGAAATGCGAGTCGCCAGGACAGATAGGTCGTGATGAAGCCGCCGAGCAGCGGGCCGACCGCCGCCGCGATCGCCGCGGCCGCACCGACGAGGGCATAGACCCGCTTCTGGTCGTCGCCGGTGAAGTTCCCGTGGACGAGCGACTGCATCGCGGGCAACAGGAGGGACGCCCCGATGCCGCCGATGATTGCCCAGAAGACGACGATGGCCGTGAGTCCCTGCGCGAACACCATTGCCATCGCTCCGATGGCGTACCCGAGCAGGCCGAGGACGTAGGCGCGGCGTCGTCCGATGAGATCGCCGACCTTGCCGCCGATCAGGATGAACGCCGCCGAGACCAGGGCCTCCAGCGCGATCGCGGACTGCACGCCGCTGACGGTCGTCTCCAGGTCGCGGACCACGGCCGAGATCGAGACGTTCATGACCGACGTGTCGACGACGAGCACGAACATGGCCATCGCGAGCAGGAGGGCGAGGACCCGTTGCTTCCCCGACAGCGGCGCGGCTGTTCCGGGAGTCGTGGCATCGGTCATTCCGCACCGCCTCGCCGGGCGGCCGTCGAAGCATCGGGTGACGCATGCGACCGACCCGATGACGAGGATAAGTCCGCGGGCGGCCCCAGGTTCGGCGTTTGGTGGTGCCGGCCGGAGGATCAGTCCGTGATCAGGTCGTACCCGAGCTTCCCGACCATCACCACGACGACGGCGAGCAGGACCCACCGGACGAAGGAGCTACCGCGTCCGATGGCCATGTGCGAGCCGATCTGGGCGCCGACGATGTTGGCTGCCGCGAGCCCGAGACCCAAGAGCCACAGCACATTTCCCTGGAGCCCGAAGACCGTCAGCGCCCCGAGGTTGGTGCCGGTGTTGATGACCTTGGCCATGGCCGAACTCTCCAGGAACGACGTCCCGACGAGCGCGGTGAGGCTGATGATGAGGAAGGTCCCGGTACCGGGCCCCATGACCCCGTCGTAGAACGCGATCACCACACCGGCGATCACCAGACCGGCGATCGTGGACAGCCGCGACCGCGGTCCCGCCGACGCGTCACCGCCGAACCCGGGATTCAGCGCGACGAACAGCCCGACGCCGACGAGCATCACCAGCACGATCGGCGTGAAGATCTCCGTCGGCAGCGAGATCGCCACCAGTGCACCAATAGCCGAGAACCCGAGCGCGGCGACGAACACCGGGACGAGCCGGCGCAGGTCGATCCGCACGTGCCGCACATAGCGCCAGGCGGCCGACGCGGTACCGAAGACGGCGGCGAGTTTGTTGGTGCCGAGAGCCGTCGCCGTCGGCAGGCCGGGCTGAGCGATCAGCATCGCGGGGATCAACACCAGTCCCCCGCCGCCGACCACGGCGTCGACCCAGCCGGCAGCGGCGGCCGCGACGATCAGTAGCGCGACGTCCAAGGAGACGTCAGGCCACTTCGACGATCAGTTCCACCTCGACGGGTGCACCGAGCGGCAACTCCGCGACACCGACAGCCGAACGGGCGTGGACGCCCGCGTCGCCGAAGATCTCACCGAGCAGGTCCGATGCGCCGTTGATGACCTTCGGCTGCCCGGTGAAGCCCGGAGCGGACGCCACGAAGCCGACCACCTTGACGATGCGCACCACCGAGTCGATGCCGACCAGCGCGTGCACCGCCGCGAGCGCGTTCAGCGCGCAGGCGCGAGCCGCGGCGGTGGCCTCATCCGGACGGACGACGCCCTCGGCACCGTCGTGCACCTTGCCGTGGACCGAGAGTTCGCCGTCGACGATCGGGAGCTGCCCCGAGGTGTAGACGAGGTTGCCCGTCCGCACGGCCGGCGTGTAACTGGCCACCGGCGGCACCACATCGGGCAGCGCGATGCCGAGCTCGGCGAGTCGATCCGTCCAGGTCGCAGCCATGCTCAGCCCTTCGGTCGCTTCAGGTAGGCGACGTGCTGCTCACCGGTCGGGCCGGGCAGCACCGACACCAGTTCCCAGCCGTCGGCACCCCACTGATCGAGGATCTGTTTGGTTGCGTGCGTCAGCAGCGGCACCGTCACGTATTCCCACGCGGTCACTTCACTCATGGACTCACCCTAACTGCCGACGATGAATGGATAAGGTGTTGCGGTGGCCAATGAACAGGGCTCACGTTCCGGGGCGGGGGAAGGTCTCGATTCCGGCGTGACAGACAAGTCTTCAGTCACTGTCGACAACGAGTGGCCGGACGCGGCATCGCGCGCCCGGTTGCACTTCGTATCGGGCAAGGGCGGAACCGGTAAGACGACGATCGCGGCGGCGCTGGCACTCGCGCTGGCCGCCGACGGCAAGAAGGTCCTCCTCGTCGAGACCGAGGGCCGCCAGGGCATCGCGCAGCTCTTCGACATCCCGCCGCTGCCGCCGACCGACACCAGGATCGCGACCGCCGAGGGCGGCGGCGAGGTGTCGGCGCTCGCCATCGACATCGAGCACGCACTGCTCGAATACCTCGACATGTTCTACAACCTCGGCTTCGCGGGTCGGGCGATGAAGCGCATCGGTGCCATCGACTTCGTGACCACGGTGGCGCCCGGCCTGCGCGATGTGCTGCTCACCGGCAAGATCAAAGAGCGCATCATCCACACCGACAAGAAGGGCGACCGCGTGTACGACGCGGTGGTCGTCGACGCACCGCCGACCGGCCGGATCGGCAACTTCCTCGACGTCACCCAGGCGATGGCCGACCTCGCCAAGACCGGTCCGATCCGCAATCAGAGCGAGGGCGTCGTCCGCCTGCTGCACTCGGAGGAGACCGTCGTCCATCTGGTGACGCTGCTCGAGGCGATGCCGATCCAGGAGACCATCGAGGCGATCGACGAGTTGCGCGGCAAGAACCTCAACCTCGGCAGCCTCATCATCAACCGGGTCAGCGCCCCGCACCTGCCCGCCGACGCCATCGACGAGATCGCCGAGGGCCAGATCGATGCCGCGCGCATCGAGGAGAACCTGAAGGCCGCCGGGGTGAAGCTCGCCGACGGCGACCTGTCCGGCCTGCTCACCGAGACGATCGAACATGCGACCCGTCTGCAGGCGCAGCAGATCGCGAAGGCACAGCTCGACGAGGTGGAACTGCCGACGCTCGAACTGCCGTCCCTCGGCGACGGCATCGACCTCGGTTCCATCTACGAGCTGGCCAACCTCCTCCAGAAAGCGGGTGCGTGATGCCACTCGACCTCAAGATGGGGACGGTGCTCACCGACCCCGGGACCCGTGTCGTCATCTGTTGTGGCGCTGGCGGCGTCGGCAAGACCACGACCGCGGCGGCCATGGCGATGTATGCGGCCGAGCAGGGGCGCACGGTCGCCGTCCTCACCATCGACCCGGCCAAGCGGCTCGCCCAGTCACTCGGCATGTCCGAGCTCACCAACGAGCCGCAGCCCGTGCCGATCGAGGGCAAAGGCACCCTCGACGCGATGATGCTGGACATGCGCCGCACCTTCGACGAGATGGTGCTCGAGTACTCCACTCCGGAACGCGCCGAGGCGATCATGCAGAACGCCTTCTATCAGACGGTCGCGTCGTCGTTCTCCGGCACGCAGGAGTACATGGCGATGGAGAAGCTCGGCAAGTTGCTCGAGCAGGACCACTGGGATCTCATCGTCGTCGACACCCCGCCCTCACGGAACGCACTCGATTTCCTCGATGCCCCGCAGCGTCTCGGTTCGTTCCTGTCGGGCCGCCTGATGAAGGTTCTGGTCGGCGGCGGACGCGGCGTGGGCCGCATGGTCACCGGCGCGATGAGCCTGGCGATGCGCGGCGTCTCCACCATCATCGGCGGCGACATGCTTCGCGATGTCGCGATGTTCGTCCAATCGCTCGACTCGATGTTCGGCGGCTTCCAGGATCGGGCGCTGAAGACCTACGAACTGTTGAAGCAGCCGGGCACCCAGTTCGCGGTCGTCGCGGCAGCCGAGGCAGACGCCCTGCGTGAGGCCGCGTTCTTCGTCGACCGACTGTCTGAGGAGACGATGCCGCTCGCGGGTCTGATCCTCAACCGGACCCACCCGAACCTCACCTCGATCCACGAGGAGGCGGCGTTGGTGGCACTGGAGTCGGTCACCGACGACCTGACTCGCGGGGTGTTGCAGATTCACGCCGATCGCGCCGCCACCGGAAAGCGCGAACTCCATCTGCTGCAACGGTTCACGGCCGCCCATCCGCGGGTCCCGATCGTCGGGGTCCCGGCGCTGCCGTTCGAGGTCGCGGACGTGACCGCCCTCCGCGCCGTGGCGGAGCAGATCACCGGACGCGGCTGAGTCCTCTCCCCGCCCACTGATGACAATTCGGCTCGGCCGGCATCTGCCGGCCGAGCCGAATTGCTCTGACTGAAGGGTCTGCGGTGATCAGACCGCGTCGGCGCGCTGGCGACGACGCTGGGCTTCGAAAAACGCCGACCACGAGGTGACCTCGGGGTGCTGGCGCAGGAGGGCGCGGCGCTGACGCTCGGTCAGGCCGCCCCACACACCGAACTCGACGCGGTTGTCGAGGGCATCTGCGCCGCATTCGAGCTGTACCGGGCAGTGCCGGCAGATGGTCGCGGCCTTGCGCTGAGCTGCCCCTCTCACGAACAGATCGTCCGGGTCTCCGCCCCGGCATCGCGCCTTGGCCACCCAGGCCAAGCGATCTTCTCCGGTAGAAACTGCCGCTGTCGCCATCCGCCACCCCTACTTGTCGTGTTCCGCATAGCCCCGAGCTCGGGACTCAACTCGCTGCTCAGACCACATTTACAACTCACTGTTAAGTGAGTCACATTCTGCACTCAATCTAGGGATCTGTGCATGGGTGCGCAACCCCTGGAGCGCAACAAAGTGGGACCACCGTGCAAACTCATCCGATCGGAGGGTTGCGCTGACGCGCGGTCGGGTTTGCGCCGGGATCGTGTCCATGCACAACGGCAGCGCGGATCCCCGGGGGCGAGGCTGGACGATGTTCCGGCCGATCGCACGTATCCTGTCGGGGTGATGTCGAAGAAGCTGTGGTCACTGGCCTGGGCGAGCCTGCTGGCCGGCCTTCTCGTCGCGGGCCTTCTCTATCCGGTGGCCAGTGGGGTCGGCGTCGTCTCCAACCGGGCGGCAGCGGCAGTCGAGAACGTCTCCTCCGAACTACTGAACGGCACGTTGCCGGAGGTCACCACCATGACCGACGTCAACGGGAAGCCGATCGCGGTGCTGTTCGACCAGTACCGCTATCAGGTCGGATACAACGACATCTCGCCCGACATGATCCGCGCGATCATCTCCGTCGAGGACCGGCGCTTCCTGGAGCACGACGGCGTCGACTGGAAGGGCACCATCCGCGCGGCGCTGAAGAACTCGTCGTCCGGCGAGGTCCAGCAGGGTGCGTCGACGCTCGACCAGCAGTACATCAAGAACTATCAACTGCTCGTCCTGGCCCGCACCGACGCCGATCGCCAGGCCGCGGTCGAGACGACCCCCGCGCGCAAGCTGCGGGAGGTGCGCATGGCGCTCACCCTCGAGCAGACCCTCATCGACCAGGCCAAGCGTGACAAGGGCCTCGACGACGCCGCCGCCAAGCAGGAGGCGAAGAAGCAGATCGTCACCCGCTATCTGAACGTCGTCCCCTTCGGCAACAACGCCTACGGCATCGAGGCCGCCGCGCAGACCTACTTCGGCATCCCGGCCAAGGATCTCCAGGTCGAGCAGGCCGCGATGCTCGCGGGCATGGTCCAGTCCAGTTCCGCGCTGAACCCCTACAGCAACGCCGAGGGCACCCTGACCCGCCGGAACCTCGTGCTGGATACGATGATCGACAACTTCCCGGAACGACGCGCCGAGCTGGTGGCAGCCAAGGAGAAGCCGCTGGGCGTGCTCCCGCGTCCGCGGACGCCGACGCAGGGCTGCATCGCCGCCGACAACGAGGGCTTCTTCTGCGACTACGCACTGCAGTTCCTCGCCGAGAACGGCATGTCACGCAACTCGGTTCTGCGCGGCGGCTACATCATCCAGACGACCCTCGATCCCGACGTCCAGCGCGCGACCGATCGCGCGGTGAAGGCCCAGGCCAGTCCCACCGCCGACGGCGTCGCCGACGTCATGAGCACCATCCGTCCCGGCGACAAGTCGCACGACGTGCTGTCGATGGCGTCGAGCCGCCGCTACGGTCTGAACCTCGCCGCCGGCGAGACGATGCAGCCGCAGCCGTTCTCCACGGTCGGTGACGGCGCGGGCTCGGTGTTCAAGATCTTCACCGTGGCCGCAGCCATGGAAAAAGGCCTCGGTGCGGGCTCGAGCATTCCGGTCCCCGGCTTCGTCGCCGTGGAGGGCATGGGTAACAGCGCCGGCGCCAACGGATGTCCGGTGAACTCGTACTGCGTCAAGAACGACGGCCGGTACCCGGCGTCGCTGTCGGTGACCGATGCACTCGCCCAGTCGCCGAACACGGCCTTCGTCAAGCTGCTGCAGCAGGTCGGCGTCAAGCCGGCGGTCGACATGGCCGTCCGCCTCGGGCTCCGCTCCTACACGGTGCCCGGCTCGTCGGGTTACGGCGAGAAGAGCATGGCGCAATACGTCAAGGACGGGAACTTCGGCTCGTTCACCCTCGGCCCCCTCCCGCTCAACGGCCTCGAACTCGCCAACGTGGCCGCGACCCTCGCCTCCGGCGGGGTCTGGTGCCCGCCCAACCCCATCAAGGCGATCAGCCGCGTCAAGCGCGACCAGTACGGCAACCCGGTGATCGGCCCCGACGGACAACGCGCCCTCACCTCGGTCCCGTTCAACTCGCCGGGTTGCGAACAGGTCGTCGACAAGGGCCTCGCCGACACCCTCGCCAACGCGCTCAGCAAGGACGACCAGGGCGGCGGCACCGCGGCAGGTGCGGCCGGTTCGGCCGGTTGGACGCTCCCGATGTCGGGCAAAACCGGTACCACCGAAGCTCACCGCAGCTCCGCGTTCATCGGTTTCACCAACCAGATCGCCGGCGCCGCCTACGTCTACAGCGACGGCCCGAACCCGCAGGGTGTTTGCAGCAGCCCGCTCCGATCCTGCTACGACGGCGACCTGTACGGCGGCATGGAACCCGCACGCACCTGGTTCCAGGCGATGAAACCGGTGGCCACCAAGTTCGGCCCGGTCCGGATGCCCCCGGTCGACCGCGAATACTGGCGCGGCAGCGATCGCGGCCGGATTCCGCAGGTCAGTGGCCTGACCGCCAGTGAGGCCACCTCGCGGCTCCAGCGGGACGGTTTCAAGGTCAACGAGCTCGAGGTCGACAGCGGCCGCCCGAAGGGCACCGTCGTCTTCACCGCGCCGTCGGACTCCGCGATGCCCGGCAGCACGGTGACGATCTATGTGAGCAACGGTCGACGGGCAGGCGGTGACAGCGGCAACGGTCCCACCGAGACCACCGTCGTCGTTCCCGGCGTCGGACCCGTCGTCATCCAGCTGCCCGGTTGAGTCACGGGCCGGGCGGCCTCTGCTTCTGACGGCGGGCCGTCCGTGCGGCCCACCGAAGGGGGTGGGCACGGGCTCGGAGGTGCGTATTCTGAACAGATGCAGCACTCCGAACTCGACTTCCGCTCACGCCTCGGTTCGTCCGGTTCCGGGGTCGGTTCGCGCGCACTCGTCGGTGCCGCGGGGCTGGCCGCCGCCGGCCTCGTCTACTCGACCGTCATCGAGCGCAACGCCTTCGCCCTGCGCCACACGACGCTGTCGGTCCTCGAACCCGGCGCCTCGCCCTTGCGGGTCCTGCACATCAGCGACCTGCACATGATGCCCAACCAGCGACTCAAGCAGGCGTGGATCTCCGAGCTCGAGGCCCTGGAACCCGACCTGGTGGTCAACACCGGCGACAACCTCGCGCACCCGCAGGCAGTGCCCGCGGTGATCCAGTCCCTCGGTGGCCTCCTGTCGCGGCCGGGCCTGTTCGTCTTCGGGTCCAACGACTACTTCGGCCCCAAGCCGAAGAACCCGATGAAGTACTTCAAGAAGGACCATCAGCGGACGCACGGCGAACCGCTCCCCTGGCAGGATCTCCGGGCGGCGTTCACCGAACGCGGCTGGCTGGACGCCACGCACACCGTGCGTGAGCTCGAGGTCAGCGGGGTCCGCGTGGTCGCCTCCGGCGTCGACGATCCGCACATCGAGCGGGATCGCTACGAGACCATCGCCGGCCGCCCCAACCCGCTCGCGCACCTGCGCCTGGGCCTCACGCATTCGCCCGAGCCGCGGGTCCTCGACCGCTTCGCCGCCGACGGTTACGACCTCGTGATGGCCGGCCACACCCACGGCGGTCAGCTGTGCCTGCCGTTCTTCGGCGCGCTCGTCACCAACTGTCACATCGACCGCTCCCGGGTGAAGGGCCCGTCGAACTGGGGCTCGTCGATGAAGCTGCACGTCAGTGCCGGACTGGGCACCTCACCGTACGCGCCCGCACGCTTCTGCTGCCGCCCGGAGGCCAGCCTGCTGACCCTCACCCCGGTCTCGCACGGCGACGCCGACTATGACGCCGACCAGTCACTGCCGCAGCTGGCCCGCGAGACCTTGTGACGGGCAAGCGAACACGCCGGGAGCGCGCCGACTCGTGAACTCCCTCGGGGTGAAGGTCCTGGCGTTCGACACCTTCGGGACGGTCACCGACTGGCTCACCGGGATCTCCGGTGCCGTCGCACACACCGTGCCCGACGTCGACGCCGCCGACTTCGCCCGCGAGTGGCGTCGTCGCTACTCACCGATCCTCGCGCGGGTCGAGGCCGGAGACCTCCCGTGGCGACGTCTGGACGATCTGCAGACCGATACCCTCCACGAGGTCGCAGCAGCCTTCGACGTGACCCTGGACGCCGATCAGCGCCGCGCGCTCGTACGTGCGTGGCGTGCCATCCCTGGTTGGCCCGACGCCGCGGACGGGATTCGACGCCTCAAGCGCGACTTCGTCGTGTGCGCGCTCAGCAACGGCACCGTGGCGCTGCTGACCGACATGGCCCGGCACAACGACTTCGCGTGGGATGTCATCGGCGGCTCCGACCTCTGGCGGCACTACAAGCCCGCACGCGAGACCTACTGCGGCCTGGCCGAACTCCTCGAGGTCGAGCCGAACGAGGTGATGATGGTCGCGACGCACCAGGCCGACCTCGACGCCGCACGCTCCTTCGGTCTGCGCACCGCGTTCATCGAGCGCCCGGACGAGTGGGGCGGCGAGCCCAAGGACGATTCCGGGTCACCCGACAACGACTTCCACGCGCCGGATCTGCTGGACCTCGCCCGACAGCTCGGTTGCTGAGCGGCCACGGCCATGACCCTCGACGACCTGCGGCGCTGGGAGGACTCCGGCGCCGGCTGGCGGGTCGTCCACCGCGGCGCAGAGAGCGTGACGGTGAGCCTGCTGCGCTGCGACGGCGGCGAGGAGGTCGACCGGTTCGTCACCGACGACCCGGAGATCCTCGCCCACATCGGCGGTCGCACAGCATACGAACACGACGCCTGAATGGCGCCGCAAACGAGGAAACCCCGGCCGCATCTGGCGCGGACCGGGGTCTCACTGCTGTGTCTCAACCAACACATCTTGCTGACCGACCGTGGTCGATCTCTGTCGGGGTGGCGGGATTCGAACCCACGACCTCTTCGTCCCGAACGAAGCGCGCTACCAAGCTGCGCCACACCCCGTGTGTAGCCTGCGATAGCTTATACCGGACCCCCGCCGAGTACTAAATCGCCTGGTCAAAGATGTGCCCGAAGTGAGCGAAACGCTGTGGGTTGCGGGTCGGACGTCCCATTCTTGGTTAAGGTCCATCCGCAACAACGCCCCACGCCGTCGTTCAGGATCCCTGGGCGCCGGTGTACACCCCACACGAAAGGACGCCATCATGAGCGCCTCCACCGATCAGCAGGCGAACTCGTCCGCCAAGCAGGGCTTCGCCTTCGGCATCTCGATCGTCGCCGCCGCGCTGCTGTTCGTCGCCGGTCTGGTCTCGGTCTTCCAGGGCATCTCGGCGATCGCCAACGACGAGCTGTTCGTCGTCGGCCGCAATTACGTCTTCGAGTTCGACCTCACCACGTGGGGCTGGATCCACCTGATCCTCGGCATCGTCGGCATCCTCATCGCCGGTGGTCTCGCCGTCGGCGCCGACTGGGCGCGTATCGCGGCCATCGTGATCGCCTCGCTGTCGATCATCGCCCAGTTCCTGTGGCTGCCCTACTACCCGGCGTGGGCAATCCTGATCATCGTCCTCGACCTCATCGTCATCTGGGCGGTCTCCACCTGGAACCCGAACAACGCCTACAACCTGTAATCTCCAGCTCCACCAGCGTCGATGCCGGCCGACGAGGCCTGCCGGGTGCCCCCGACCCATCCGTGACCCGCAGTGATCCGAACCCTTCCCGACAGCCCATTGGGGCTCGACGGAGATGATCGGGCCACGAAAGGAAACACCATGCGCGTCACACGCACCCTCGCAGCCCTCGTGGCCGGCATCGTCGTCGGACTCGGTTACGTGATCGGAACCGGTTCGGCACAGGCCGCGCCCCTCGCCCCGGTGGAGAAGGTCGACGTCGACCGCTACCTCGGCAAGTGGTGGCAGCTCGCCACCGTCCCCTCGTTCTGGGGAGTCACCTGCGCCAAGGACACCAGCGCCTTCTACACCCGGATCGACGAGAAGACCATCGGCGTCGACAACCAGTGCACCGGACCCACGGGCATGAAGGGCGGCGTGCTCGGCCGCGCCACCGTCGTCGACACGAAGTCGAACGCCCAGTTGAGTGTTCGGTTCCCGCAGACACCGGCCAGCATCAACCCCAACGGGGCACCGAACTACATCATCGCCCACATCGAGGACGGCGAGAACCCGGACGGCCCCTACAAGTACTCGATCGTCGGCGATCCGAGTCGCGCGTCGGGATTTCTGCTCTCTCGCGACAAGGTCGTCTCCAACAGCGAGCTGCGCCGTTTGACCAAGGAGATCGAGAAGGTCGGCTTCAACCCGTGCACGTTCCTCGTCTCACCGACAACCGGTGGGCGCAGCGACTATTCGCCGCTGTGCACGATCTGAGATCTACCCCGTAGGCCGTCGGCGGACACCCTCACCGTGCTGGTGGTGTGTCCGCCGGGGTGTTGTAGATGTGCTGTAGCAGTCTGGCCATCACGGTGAACGCATTGTCGACGTCCTGTGTGACCGAGAGATTGGTCCAGATGACCATGCTGACGTCGTTGGCCTCGTCATGGACCGCCATCGTGTTGAAACCGGGAAGCTGGCCCTCGTGATAGGTGAGGCGGTTCTCTCCGAACCGGACCTCGGTGATCCCGTAGCCGTAGAACACCCGGGGATCCTCCTCGTGCTGGATCCGAATGCTGTCCCACCAGAGCTGCTGGTTGGCGTCGTCGAGAAGATCTCCGCCGACGAACGCCTTGATCCAGGTCATCAGGTCGTCGGCGCTCGAGACGACGCCGCCGGCCGCCCAGGCCCACGAGGGGCTCATCACCGTCACATCGTTGGGTAGCAGGGACCCGGCTCTCGCCGCCGCGGTCTCCTCGGGCGTCATCGGCTTGTCCGAGACCTGTAGCGGACCGTACTGATATCCGTGCGAGAACGGCGCCGAGAGGGTCGTGTCGGTCGCGGCGGGAAGCGCGGTACGGGTCAGGCCGAGCGGACCGAAGAACCGGTCGGTGAACACCTGCGCGAGGGACTTGTCCTCCACTTTCTCCACCACGAGGCCGGCAGCCGACATCGGAAGCTCTTCACGCTGTACGCCTTCCATCGGCCCGCTCCATGACGGACGTGCGATGTAGTCGTATCACGCGAGAGACGCCACCGTGCCAAAACCCGACAATTCCGGCATCAGCTAATGGGGATGCATCGACTCATGATGGGCCCCGAACGGCGGCGCCATACGGTTTCGGCGCAAGCACCCAAAGTGCTTGCGCCGAACTCTCTTAACTGGCTTCTGCGTCGGCCGCCATTGCGGTGCGCCGGAATTCGTCGGGTGTGAGACCGAACTTGGCGCGGAAGCGGTTGCGCATCGTCGCCGTCGAGGCGAAGCCCGAAGCATGCGCCACCGCTTCGAGTTTCAGGTTCCCCGGACCGGTCAACAGGCGGCGCGCCCACTCGAGACGGCGGTCGGCGATCATCTCGGCCAGCGACGTCGGGCCGCCGGCGAGAACGCGGTAGAGATGCCGGCGACTCACGTGAAGGTGCCGTGCCACGACCTCGACACTGAAATCTGGGTCGCGGAAATTACGCTCGATGAGGTCGGTGACCGCGGCACGTAGATACCGCTCACTGGTACGCAAGTCGGACACCCCGTCACGAGAAACGCGTTCACTGTGCGAAACACGTTCCGGCGCAATGCTCATCACTTGCCCGTCACCACCATTGGGACCTGCGCCCACCTGATTCCTTTCACAAGAGCCCCCTCCGACCCACAACAAAGATTACCGACGGGTCGCCCCTCGGTCTTGGGCCTTTGGTCCCAAATCGACGGGTCTTTGTCACGGGATTGTGCTGCGGGACGCGAACTTTCCCTATCCACTTCGCTCAGGGAGTGGGTCATACGTCCACGTTCTACTGCGACGTACGGTGGACTCCATGAGCACTCAGGACCCGGCCGCGCGCCGGAGCACCCTGCGAGCAGAGGCCCTTCGGGTCGCCGACGACATCCTGTTCCCGGCCGCCGCCGAGGTCGACCGGACCGGCGTCGTCCCGCCATCCCATTGGCGGGCACTCGCCGAGGCCGGCCTGTACGCGATCGCCGCGCCGGTCGAGGCCGGCGGACCCGGGCTCGAGTTCGGTGAGGTCACCGAGATCTTGGAGGTCCTGGTCAGCGGTTGCCTGTCGACCGCGTTCACCTGGCTCCAGCATCACGGTGTCGTCATCTCGCTGTCGCGAACCGCGAACAGATCGTTGAGCGACGAACTGCTCGAACCGACCATCACGGGTCGACTACGTGCGGGGGTCGCCTACGCCGGCGTTGTCCCGACCCCGCCTCGCATGACCGCCACCCGCACCGACAACGGCTGGGTCTTCGCCGGGCATGCCCCGTTCGTCAGCGGCTGGGGAGTCGTCGACCTCCTGCAGATCTCCGCCCGCGACAGGAGGACCGACAACGTCATCGCCGCGATCCTCCCCACCGCCGAGCTCCCGGGCACCATTCGGGCATCCCCGGTCGAGCTGACGGCCGCGGCAGCGACGTCGACTGTGTCACTGCAGGTCGACAGCCTCGCGATTCCCGACGCCCGGGTCGTCAGTCGCGTCACGGTCGACGAGTTCTTCGCCAACCAGAACGTCGGTGTCCGCCTCAACGGCACGCTGCCGTTTCGGGCTCGTCCGGCGCTGCACGGCACTTCTCGACGTCGCCGGGCAGGCGCGGGCCGCACGACGTCTCCGCGAGCGTGCCGACGACGCGCGGATGGTCCTCGACTCGGCGATGGACGACGCCACGGATCTGCTGGCCGCTCGCGCCGACGCCGCCGGGCTCGCTCTCGAGGCGGTCGCGGCCCTCGTCGCGGCACGCGGCGGCGAGGCATTGCTCCGCGGCAGCGACGCCGAGCGTCTGTTCCGGGAGGCGTCGTTCGTCCTCGTCGCGGCGAGCCGACCCGAGTTGAAGGACCTCCTGGTCCGGAGGTTCGCCGGCGAACCCGACTCCCGCTAGACCTCGCCCGCGGTGATGGCGGCCGATCTCGGGGCCTCCGATTTCGGGGCCTCCGCCGCGCGGGACGCGTAATCACGCAGGAAAAGAGCCTCGGCGAGGGCGATCCGCTCGATCTCCGTCGGGTCGACGCTCTCGTTCGGTGCGTGGATCAGGCACTGCGGTTCCTCGACTCCGAACAGCATGATCTCGGCGTCCGGAAAGGTGCTCTGCAGGACGTTGCACAGCGGGATCGACCCACCCTGCCCCTGGATCAGCACCTCGCTGCCGTAGGCGGTGGCCAGCGCGTCGGTCAGCGCCTCGTAGGCCGGCCCGGAGGTCGAACCGACGAACGGCGATCCCACCGCCTCGCGTTCGAAGGACACCCGCGCATTCCACGGGGTGACCGCCGTGAGGTGTTCGATGAGGGCGTCCTGGGCGTAGGTCGGGTCCATCCCCGGTGGCACGCGCAGATTGATGCGTGCCCGCGCCCGGGGCTGAACGGCGGCGGAGGACCCGACCACCGGCGGGCAGTCGATGCCGAGCACCGTCGCCGCGGGCCGCGCCCACACCATGTCCGACACCGATCCGGACCCCACGAGTTCGACGCCTTCGAGAACCGTTGCATCAGAACGGAACTGTTCGGGCGGATAGGACACGCCGGGCCACTCGGCGTCGGCATCGAGACCGGTGATGGTGGTGTTGCCGTGATCGTCGCGGAGGGTGGCGAGCATCGCGATGAGGGCGGCGAGCGCATCGGGTGCGGCCCCGCCGAACATTCCGGAGTGCATTGCCGATTCCAGGGTTTCGACCGACACGTCGATGTTGGCGATGCCGCGCAGCGTCGTGGTGAGGCTCGGTTTGCCGACGGCGAAGTTGCCGGAGTCGGCGATCAGGATGGCGTCGGCGCGCAGGAGGTCAGGGTTCTCGACCGCGAAATGCTCGAGTCCGCCGGTCCCCTGCTCCTCCGAGCCCTCGCCGATGATCTTCACGGTGACCCCGAACTCGCCGGCAAGCGAACGCAACGCGGTGAGATGTACGGCGATGTTGCCCTTGCAGTCGGCGGCCCCGCGGCCGTACCAGCGGCCGTCGCGCTCGGTCAGCTCCCAGACCGGGGAATCCCATTCGTCGTCGCCCAGCGGCGGCTGCACGTCGTGATGGAAGTACAGCAGGACCGTCGGCGCGTCTTCCGGACCGGGGATCTGCCCGGTGACGGCCTTGGAACCGTCGCTGGTCACGTGCGCGGCGACATCGCCGACGCCCAGCTCACGGAATGCCGTGAGCAGCCAGTCGACCATGCCGTCGCATTCCTCCGGCGGGAACTGCTGTGGGTCGTGGACCGACCGGAACCGAACCATCTCCGCCAGATCCGACTTCGCGCGAGGCATCAACTCCCGCACCCGATCCCGCAATGTCGCGTCGTCCATGCACACGTCTCCCTGTCGGCTCTCGACTGTCGGTTCGCCCTGCCGCCTGTGTACCACAGCCGGGCCGAATTCAGCTCTTTCCCTCTGCGTTCACTCCCGCGGCGGCCAGGTCGTACACGCTCAGTTCGCCACGGTTTATTGCCGCCGTCATCTGGACGTGGTCGGCGTCGTTGAGATCGGCGTAGGAGATCGAGAACTCTGCCATCGCGTCGGCGAAACCCGTTGTCTCGGCGAGATACCGAGCGATGTCGAACCGGGTCGACGTGCGGGCGTGCGCCTGACCGAGCGCCATTCCGCACAGGCGCGCATAGAGTTTCATCGCATCGGGTTCGAGCGCTTCGACGACGACCGACCCCTTGCCGTCGCGGAGCTGCCGCACGTAGAAGTCGCGGCGATCGCCGTTCTCGTCGAGTCCCGTCGACCAGCCGAGGAAGAGATCACTGGCCGCCTGCAGCAGCCGCTGCCCCTCGACGACGCGTTGTCCCTGGTTGTCGAAGCCCGAAGACGGCACGTGGTCGGCGAGGACCGACCGCTGCGCCTCCTTGACCTGGAGGAACAGCGGGTCCTCCAGGTTTCTGCCCATCATCAGCACGATCCACGCGCGGGTCCCGACACTGCCCACTCCGACGACCTTGAACGCGATGTCGACGAGGGAGAACTGAGCGAGCAGGGTCTGCACATGCAACGGCAGCGTCGCCCGGTAACTGTCGACACGTTCCCGGACCCGCGCTTCGACGACGCCGGCGTCCTCGTCGGTGAAGCGTTCCGTCAGCGGGACCAACAAGGGCGGGTCACTACGAATGTGCGCGTTGCCATCCGGGTCGATCTCGCAGAGTTTGGCCAGGGCCTGCGCGCTGTTGCGGTGCCGGGCCTTGCGCAGCGCCTTCTGCGTCCGTTGGGTCACCGAGGTGTCCAGGCGATCGCCGAGATCCGCGAACATGGACTCGACATCGATTCCGGCGTACCAGCACTCGAGCGTCGTCATCGAGACACTTCGCCTGATGGTCCGGCGGTAGGCCTTCGCCACCGTCTTGGCGATCTTGCGGTTGACCTTGTCGTCGAACCCGTTGTTGCGCCCCGCGATCGCGAAACTCGCGGCCAGTCGTTTCACGTCCCATTCGAAAGGCCCGATGTGGGTCTCGTCGAAGTCGTTGAGGTCGAAGACCATTCGACGCTCCGGACTGAAGAACAGACCGAGGTTGCTGAGGTGTGCATCCCCGCACAATTGGGTGATGATGCCGGTGTCGGGGGTCCGGGACAGGTCGTCGGCCATGACCGCGGCGGCGCCGCGATAGAAGGTGAACGGTGTCGCCGCCATCCGCGCGTGCCGGACGGGGATGAGTTCGGGCACGCGGTTGCGCGCCTGCGCGGCGAGGATCGTCAGCGGGTCGGCACGTTCGCCGCGCGTCGGACAGGCGGCCAGGTCGGCGGGGGTGGTGGTCACCGGGGCTCCTCCCAGTGGAGCGTGTCCCGGGCGCCGGTCGGAGCCCGGAGGTGGGCCTCCCGGCGCTACTGGTACGAGACGAACCAGGGTGTCGGCGCGACCGCCATGGTCGTCGCCGGCGAGAACGTCGGCTTGTCCTCCGTGTAGAAATTCTTCCAGCCCATCCACACTCCCGCGGGCAGATCGTCGAGCAATCTGCGCCATGTCTCCATCTTCACCGGAGGTGTCCCGTGCCCGTCGGCGTGCAGGACCACCTGCAGTTCGGGTCGATCGGTGATGATGTTCTTCCGTTGGGCGAGCATCCCGGCGTCGAACTGGTGCAGTACGAACAGCTTCTGCGGCAGTCCCCGGTCCCGCACCAGCCCCGCGAGCCATTCCGACGTGCGGTTCACCTCGTCTGCTTCGACGGAACCGATCTGCGTGAGGTGCACCTGGTCCGGTTTGAGACGCCACTCGGGGTCGAGCGCCAGCCCGACGTGCGGCAGCGCGAGGAGGTCCGCGTACCGCCGGGCCTGCTCGAGGAAGTCCATGCGTCCGGGCTGGAGGTCGAGGGTCACGTACACCCCGGCGCGTCCGGCCGCCTCCACCCACGGCCGCAGCACGGCCGGGTCGAGCATGTTCGTGTACCGGGCACCCTCGCCCGGTTCCGACGAGGCGACGGTAGCGATGATCTCGAATGCCGGGATCACCGGCTCGGCGCTGACCCGCTGATAGTCGGCTGCCAGTCGTCGGACACGGTCGATCGACGCCTCGATGCCCTGCCTACCGAGCGGTCCCAGCGCCGGCGCGTCGGGCGAACCGTAGAGCGCGACCATCCGACGGCCCGGGAACACGATCTGTCCGCCGCCGGGAAGCTCCGGTGTCCGACGCGCCTGATCGACACGTGCCGCGAAGACCTTGTCGTCGCCGAAGGCGGGACCGACCGCGCGGATCGCGGTCGTCGGCGATGCGCCGCTCACCGCGGCGACTGCGTCGGTACCGGCCCTGGGGTCGGGGACGGGCACTTCGACGACACGCCCCGCGGAACGGGCGGTCAGCGTCGCGTCCATCGGGGTACCGCGGGCGACCATCACGATCGGCTCGCCCGTTCTCGGGCGCGGGTTGCCGCGCAGGCCCTCGAGGTCGATCGAAGACCGTCTGTCGTCGAGGCCGTCGATCTCGCCGACGCGGACCACCCGCTGGACACCGAGGCGCCGCAACTCCTCGTCGACGCTGTGCACGGTCTTAGGGCGCACGGTGAGCACGGGGACGTGTTTCTCGCCGGCGGCCGCCGCGACGCGCTTCCGGGTCCCGGGATCGCCGAGCGCACCCGCCCCGAGGAGGATCGCCTCGTCGGATCGGGAGTAGAACTCGCGGCTGATGAGGATCGAATCCGGTTCCGCGCCGGTCAGAACGGCGGCACCCGGCCGTGGTTCGGCGAACGCCACGA
Organism: Gordonia rubripertincta; assembly: GCF_038024875.1. Taxonomy (NCBI): domain Bacteria; kingdom Bacillati; phylum Actinomycetota; class Actinomycetes; order Mycobacteriales; family Gordoniaceae; genus Gordonia; species Gordonia rubripertincta. Next base: position 1,760,728 of record NZ_CP136136.1, on the reverse strand, counting down.
CCCCGTCGGTATCCGCCTGCCCCGCCGATGCGCTGATGAAGAGCCCGACCATCACGCAGACGATCGACGCCCCGATCATCCGGATCGTCACCTGTGCATTCCTCCCGTCCTCGGCTCCGCTCGACCGGGGGTCGGACGGGTCGCGGCCAGCGTTGGCGCAGACGATGGCCCAACGTATCAGCGGTCGCGCGTCCCTACGACCCCGTCGAGCATGGACATCCGGCCCGCCCCGTCGTGACCGGCACGGACAGACGCTCTGTGACCTGGTTCACGAGCGGTCATGCGCCGCGTTGTAGCGTGTGTGCCGTGGACTACTGGGGTGTGATGGTCGGGCTGGGACTTCTCGCGTCGGCGTTCGGTGCGGCTGCATTCGTGCGCTACCGCGAACGGGAGTCCGCAACCCTGCAACGACAGACGGCACTGGCGCGCGAACTGCGCGATCTCGCAGGCGATGACGAGGTCCGGCTGGCAGCGGTGGACGAGTTCTCGCTCTCCATCTATCAACGTCTCTTCTACGCATCGGTGGTGGCGCCGTGGATTCGCTCCGCGGTCTGGGCCCTGCTGGGTGCGGTCCTCGCCGCCGCCGGAGCAATCGCGGTCGGGCCACTCGACGGCGTGTATGCCACCGTCGTCCACATCGTCACGATCGCTGCCTCGGCGATCTTCATCCTGGCCGCACTGGTCTTCGCCGGCATCGCGCTGTACCACTCGGCGTCGACCCCGCGTGTTTCCTTCCGCGATTCCTACGCCGACGACGATCCGAGCACGACCACGACCACGACCGATGCCGAGGTCGCCGGCACGAAGGTCGGCGAGCCCGCGGGCGACTGACGTCGCGTCGACCACCTACCAGACATTCGGATACAACGAACCCCGCCGGTTGTGACCGACGGGGTTCGTTGCTGTGAGAGGCCCGATCGAGGGCTCATCCGGTTGGTCAGGCGGACTGCGCCTGCCACATCCAATGCAGCTGTTCGAGTTTCGAAGCGAACGAGATGAGCAGATCCTGCGTCACCGGGTCGGCTTCCTCGGTGACCTGGATGCGCTGGCGGAGACCGTCGATGACCGCCTTGAGGTTCTCCACGATGGCATCGACGACCTCGGTGTCCTTGGTCCAGCCTTCGCCGAAGCCCTTGGTGTTCGCGGTCTTCGCGACGGTCTCGGCACGACCATCCGGGCTGACTCCGATGGCGGTTGCGCGCTCGGCGGCGGCGTCGGTGAACTCACGCGCCACGCTGACGAGCTCGTCGAGATCGAGATGCACCGAGCGGAACTGCTTTCCCACGACGTTCCAGTGGGCCTGCTTGGCGATCAGGGTGAGGTCAAGCATGTCGACGAGGGTGTCCTGCAGGGCCTTCCCGGCCACGGACTGCTGCTCGTCGGTGAGGGTGCTGGTGATGGGGGTCGTCATGATCAAGAACGTCCTTCCTTGTCATATCTGGGAGTGCTACCGGGGCGCCGTCTCAGGCTGAGCACGACGCCCCGTCTGGAGGAGAGAACGACTGGTTCGGGTGGCCGGCGTCAGACGGTGACGGTGACCTTCTGCTCGATGTTGCCGCGGGTGGCCTTCGAGTACGGGCAGAACTCGTGTGCCTTGTTCGCCAGCTCCTGGGCCTTCGCCTCGTCGACCCCGGGGATGGAGACGTCGATCGCCACGGTCAGACCGAAGCCGCCGTCGGCGGGGTCCTTGCCGATGCCGACGGTCACGTTCACGGTGGAGTCGTCGGGCACCGGGCTGCCGGCCGCCTTCGACGTGGCCCGGAGTGCTCCGAGGAAGCACGCCGCGTAGCCGGCCGAGAAGAGTTCCTCCGGGTTGGAGCCGTCGCCGCTGCCGCCCATCTCCTTCGGCGGTCGGAGGTCGAGGTCGATCTGGCCCGAGGCCGAGACCACCTCACCGTCGCGTCCGCCGCCGGATGCCTTGGACGAGATGGTGTAGACGGGTTCGATCGCCATCGGAGATCCTCCTGGGTTCAGGTCGGTGGATGTTCAACTGTGTAGAACCAACGTTCTGTCCAACCGAGCTGTACCCGGATTCATTCCGACCAAACCGCCTGGTGGCGGGGGTTACAAACCGGCCGCCGAGTGTCAGCAGCGATACGACACTCCCGTGTCAGCGGCCGCGCATCATGCGGGTCGGCCTCATCCGGGTCGACTCCGGTAGCCACGTGTTGACGGACCGACGCACGGTGAGCAGCGCGGCGATCACCAGCAGCGCGAACTGCACCCAGCTGAGGACGACCATCGTCGACGAGATGTCGGGATAGCGGAAGAGGAGGTCGACGCCGACCGGGATGCAGAGGAGATGGACCACCACAGCGGCGAGGAAGAAGTTGCGGCAGTGTCGGCTGTGGTGGGTCACCGCGGCCATCAGGAGCAGGTACTCGATCACCAGCACCACGACGATCATGACCAGCATGAACGGCGGGAAGAATCCGGCGAGCGTCTCGACCTGGTCCTCCGGTGCGGAGTTGGCCGGGTCGGTCACGACTCCCTCGAGGAGGCGCTGCCGCAGGTCGTCGGTGATGGTGCCGAGGCTGAAGAAACCGTAGACCGCCAGGATCAGCCCGATGACCGCCGCACCCCACCAGACGACGCGGGCGTGGAGTGCCAGGGCCACCGGTGGACGGCCCGGGTCGGCCGGCCGCGGCGGATAGAGCGCCGACTGGTCGTGGTCGCGCGACGAGCGTTCCAGCTCGGCGAGGTCCTCGGCGTCGAGCTCGGCCTGGGTCGGGATGCGTTCCGGGTCGCGATCGTGGGGGTCCCCCGCCCCGTGCGGATCGTTCATTCCTCGATCCTGCCATCCAAGCCCCGGGTACGGACAGGGCCCGCCGGCGCGATGCCGGCGGGCCCTGTCCGTGGTTTCTGTTCTGGTTGTGTTCTGCCGACTACTTCCGGAACTCGCCGAGGACGAACTCCATGCCGGGCACGAAGGTGCCGAGCATCGGGACCACGTGGTTGACGATCGACTTGGTCAGGATCGGCGGCGTCGGGTCCGTGACGAACCGGACGTCGGCGCCCTGTGCACGCCAGTCCGCGGCAAGCTGGGCGACCTGACCGTGCGGGATCACGTCGTCGTTGAGGCCGCCTTCGAGGAAGACCGGCGCGTTCGGCTTCAGGCGTCCGATGCGCTGTTCGCCCACGATCTTCTGTACCTCGGGCGACCGAGCGATCACCGAGGAGAGCGTCTCACCGGTGCGGATCCAGTTCTTGGTCTGCTGGAAGCCGAAGGCGGGAATGATGTCGCCGATGCAGCTCGTCGAGATCTGCTTCAGCGCAGCCTTTCCGGAGGCGTTGGTCTCCCGTTGCACGACGTCGGCGACCACCGGATACCGCTGGGTGAGGCCGTTGACGGCGAAGCCGATGGCTCCGGCGATGGTGCTCCCGTCGATGGCCGGGATCACCTTCTCCAGGTCGGCGGGCGGTGCGCCGGCATAACTGGCACGGACGTTCAGTTCCGGCGCGTAGGTCGCGGCGAGTTCGGCCGCGGAGGCGGCTGCGCCACCGCCCTGCGAGTAGCCGATGAAGCCGACCGGCGCGTCGGCCGGGGCACCGGATGCGCGCAATGCCGCCCGCGCGCCGTCGATCATGGCGTGGCCGGTCTCCGAACGGTTGACGTAGGTGTGGATGCCCGGGGTGCCCATGCCGATGTAGTCGGTGACGAAGACCCGGACACCGTTGAGCAGCATGTAGAACATCTCCGGCGCGGTGTAGTTGACGCCGATGCTGGGCTTGGTGATGTCGATGGACATCGGCAGGCTCATCAACTTCGACGCCGCGCACTGGTCACCCTGGCCGATGGTGCCGGGACCGACGACGACGGTCGGGCGCGGACCCTTCCCGGTCCACGGCACGGTCGGCTCGACGACGGTCCCGGTGACCGCCGCCGGCGCGCCGTCCTGGTAGGTCGAGGTGTACATGACCTTGCGGGCCGTGCCCGGCCACTGATTCGGCGCGCCCGGGATCTGCAGGAGCAGCGGGATCTGCTGGCTCCGGATCACCGAGCCGGGTTCGCCGGCGAAGGATGCCGGAGGTGTGTAGAAATCGGCCGCACTCGCGTCCGGCGCCGGACTGATCACGGCTGCCGCACACGCCGCTGCCACCGCACCCGCGATCGTGGTCTTTCGCAGGCGTGACCTGCGGCGCGACCCAGCGCTCGTTCCCGACTTCAGCTTCATGGGCGAGTAACCTACCCCACAGTAAGTTGAGTCAAGCGACTGGGCTCTCATCCGGCGTGTTGTGATCGGCAGCCCCGCTGCCTGGGTTGCTCCGGCCTGCTGAGGACGTATCGAAGGGACCATCATCCCGGCGAGATCTTGAGCATCCGTCCGACCGTCGCCTGCCAGAGCGTGCCGTCAGCGGTGACGGTCCCGGTCAGTTCGAGTGGTTCATCGAGCGGCGCGGTGCCGACACGCTCGGTCTCGACGCGGCGCCCGGTCGCGAAATCCGTTGCGACATAGTCGACGGGGCCCAGCTGCTGCGGAAGTCCCGGCACCAGCGGGCCGTAACCGAGTGCGTGGATCAGGCCGTCGGTCCGCGAGAGCTTGGGCAGCGTCGCGACCCGGTCGGCGTTCTCCCAGACCCGCTCGCACCCGTCCTCACCGACGTCGATGCGGGTCATGCCGCCGACGAACGGCGCGTCCGCGGGCAGTGCGGGACCGGTCACCGCCATGGGCGGGTACTGGTAGCCGTACGTACTGGGGATGACGAGCGAAGTCCCCCACGCCATCGGCGAGTTCTCGGTACCCGGCCCGGATCGTCCGAAGGCGCGCATGCGGCACACCTCGGACCCGTCGTCACTGCGGAAGACCCGGAGGTCCGGCCGGTCAGCGTTGTCGACGATCGCGACCCAGCCATCCCCGTCGGGTCCGAAATACGTTGGCGTGGTGCCTGATCCCCAGGTGAGTTGGCCGGGCTTCCGACCGGGACCACGGTCGTACGCGCGGCGCCAGACGATCTTCGGCGCGGCGTCGGGTTCGGCGCGCATCTCGTAGAGCGCATGGGTGGTGAGGATCGACGCGCCCGATCGTCGGATGGAGAGTCCGTTGCCGAGCTCCTCCCCTGCCGGTAGCCGCGTCGAGCGAACACGCTCGGCCTCGTCCACCGTTCCCACGACGCCGCGTGTCGTCGCGAACCAGATCCGGCCGTCGAGATCCGGTGCAAGACCGGTGATCGCGTCACCGGCCGGGATGTGGCCTGCGACGTCGACGCGGTCGTCGACGTAGACCCGCCAACCCGACGCTGTCATTCGATGCGCCACACGGAGAATCGAACCGGACCCGTCGGCGACGACCACGCGGTCACGGTCGTCGAGGTAGCCGTAGACACCCCCGAGCAGTCCACCCTTGGTCAGTTGCGTCGACGCCAGTGGTTGTGCCGTACGGGGGTCGAACAGGACCACCGTCGGCGCCGCGAACGTCGGCGGAGACAGCGCCACGAACTGCGTGCACAGCGCGACCGGCATCCCGTCGCTGCCGACGAAGGTCGCCGCGCAGGCACCGCCGGGGATCGACGACGCGGCGAGGCGCGCACCGCGTCCCGGCCCTCGATGCCCGGTCGTGTCGGTGGACGCCAGATCTCCGTGCATCAGCGAGGTATCCGCCGGTCCCAGACCGCTGATCGGCGAATCAGGATGTGCTGCTGCGGGATACGCAACCGACATCGACACGACGAGCGCGAGGGCAGCCATCCACGGCCGGGTTCGCTTCATGAGTGGTCAAGCTACCGGAACGCAACCGAGAACCAGGGGCGCTGTACAGCGCGGCGCGGTCAGCCCGGTCAGATCACGAGGCCGAGCGCCAGCACGACGACCAGGCCGCTCACCGACAGCAGGGTCTCCATCATCGACCAGGTCTTGAATGTCTGGCCGACGCTCATGCCGAAGTACTCCTTGACCAGCCAGAAGCCGGCGTCGTTGACGTGCGACAGGAAGACTGAGCCGGCACCGATCGCGAGGACGACCAGCGAGACCTCACCCGAGCTCAGTCCGTCGACGAGTCCGAGCATCAGCGACGACGCGGTGATGGTCGCGACGGTCGCCGAGCCCGTGGCCAGGCGGATCAGCGCGGCGAGCACCCAGGCGAGGACCAGAACCGGGACGTTCGCACCGGTGGCCCAGTCGGCCAGGAGCGTGCCGATACCCGTGTCGACGAGGACCTGCTTGAAACCGCCACCGGCGGAGACGATCAGCAGGATGCCGGCGATGGCGGGCAACGCCGCACCGGTGCACTTCGAGATGGTCTCGCGGTCCATCCCCGATCCGCGGCCCAGGGTGAACATCGCGACGACAACCGCGATCAGCAGCGCGATCAGAGGAGTACCGAGGATGTCGAGAACGCGACGGAAGAGCTGGTCCTCGTCGTCGACGAAGATCTCGGCGAGCGCCTTCCCCAGCATCAGGACGACGGGCAGCAGGACGCTGAACATGGTGATCCCGAAGGACGGGCGCTTGGTCGTCGGACCGTCGTCGGGGTCGACGTCGAAGGTGTGCGGCGCCTCGACCTGCACCCACTTACCGGCGACGGTCGCAAACAGCGGGCCCGAGACGATGATCGTCGGGATCGCCACGCCCACACCGAGTGCGAGCGTGAGACCGAGGTCGGCGCCGAGGGCGTCGATCGCCACGAGCGGGCCCGGATGCGGGGGCACGAAGCCGTGCATGGCCGAGAGGCCGGCGAGCGCAGGGATTCCGATCGGGATCAGGCCCAGGCCCGACCGGCGAGCGACCAGGTAGATGACCGGCATCAGGAGGACGAGGCCGATCTCGAAGAACATCGGCAGACCGATGATCGCCCCGACGAGCGCCATCGCCCACGGCAGCATCCGCGGGGAGGCATGGCCGACGATCGTGTCCACGATCTCGTCGGCGCCCCCGGAGTCGGCGAGCAACTTCGCGAACATCGCACCGAGCGCGATAAGGATGCCCACACCGGCTGCGGTGGAACCGAATCCGGTGGTGAAGGACTCCAAGACCGTCGGGATCGACTCACCCGCGACGATGCCGACCATGGCACCGCCGCCGACCAGCGCGAGGAACGGATGAACCTTCGCGACAGTGATGGCGACGACGATGACCGCGATACCGGCCAGTGCCGCGACGACGAGCTGCCAGCCCGGCGCGACCGGCTCGGGCAGATCCGCGCTCGCGGCGAGGATCGTGGTGGTCGACAACATGCTCAGTTCTCCTCGCCGTCGGGGAGCGACGCGACCAGCTCGTCGACGATGGCGTCCACACTCTGGTCCACGTCGACGGTCAGGCCGCGTTCATCGGATGTCAGGGGTTCGAGGGTTTCGAACTGGGATTTCAGCAGCGCCGTCGGCATGAAATGCCCCGGCCGCGACGCCTGCCGGCGGGCGATGACCTCGACCGATCCGGCGAGATGCGCGAACAGCACCGAGGGCTCGTGCCCGCGGAGACGGTCGCGGTACTCGTGCTTGAGCGCGGAGCAGCTCATCACGCCGCCGTCACCGTGTTCGGCCAACCAGGCCCCGATGGATTCCAGCCACGGACGCCGGTCGTCGTCGTCGAGCGGCTGCCCGGCCGACATCTTGGCGATGTTCTCCGCCGAATGGAAATCGTCGGCGTCGGCGAACGGAACGCGTAGACGCTGCGCCACCGCGGCTCCCACGGTCGACTTCCCCGACCCGGAAACCCCCATGACGACCACCGGAGATCGCATGCCAACTCCTCCACATCGCTGTGCTGCTGATCACGGAGAATGCCTCAATAGTCATACTTATGCAAGTCACTCAAGTTTTAAGTACGCACATTTGCGTCAGACGTCGCGAATGAGAAGATGAAAGCGTGAGTCAGAGCACAGGTGGGACTGCGGATCGCCACGACGAGACCCTTGCTGCCATCGGCCGACGCATCGTCTCGGGGGCGCAGCCGGCGGGCAGCGTTCTGACGCTCGACGCCATCTGCACGGAGCACGGGGTGTCGCGGACCGTGGCGCGCGAGGTGATCAAGGTCCTCGAATCGATGGGACTCGTCGAGTCCCGACGCCGGGTCGGCATCACCATCCAACCGCGGACCAGGTGGAGCGTGTTCGACCCTCGACTCATCCGATGGCGTCTCGACGGCGCGGACCGTGCGGAGTTCCTCTCGACCCTGTCGGAGCTACGACGCGGCTTCGAGCCCGTGGCGGCCGCACTGGCGGCCGAACGTGCGAACGAGCACCACTGCCGCATCCTCGCGGCCGCGGTGTCGGACATGTCGGTTCACGGCCGGACCGGCGACCTGCAGTCATATCTGTTGGCGGACAAGGTCTTCCACCGCACTCTGCTCGAGGCGAGCGGCAACGAGATGTTCCGGTCGCTGGCCGACGTCGTCGGCGAGGTCCTCGCCGGCCGAACCCATCACGGGATGATGCCGCCGACCCCGAACCCGGCGGCCATCGCACTGCATGACGACGTGGCGAGAGCAATACGCCTCCGCGACCCGGAGGCCGCGGAGGCGTCGATGCGAGAGATCATCACCGAGGCGGCAGCAGCCGTCTCACCTCCGCCGCCGGACCCCTCCGCTGCCTGAAGCGCCAGCAGGCGAGTCCCCCCGCCGCCTGATCTGGAAGAAGCGCGGCACGACCCTTCGCTGCCCGAGGTGCGAGCAGCGACGACCGCGTCCCCGTGAACACCGTCGGAGGGCACATTTCCCTCGGCAGCCACAGAGCGGGACGCGACAGTCACCCCGACGGCCCGGTGCACGACACCCGGATCGACATCGCATGCGACATCAGTCCGTGAGAGCGACCTCGGTCGAGCTCGCAGCGCCGGAGCGAGGTCGCATGCGACGTCATTTCACGTCGATCCCGGGGACCGATCGCGCGTGCAACCGGGAAACCCGGCCCCCCTAGGACACCCGGCGAGGTCTATCCAACTCCACGACGGCCAGCCGGCCGCGCGCACTGAGGCGCGGGGAGCGTTGACGCCGCCACCCTCCGCTGTCCGGGGTGCGAGCGGAGCGAGCCACGAAGGCCTAGACCAGCAGCTCGGCGATCTGAATGGTGTTGAGAGCAGCACCCTTTCGGAGGTTGTCACCCGAGACGAACAGCGCCAGGCCGCGACCGTCCGGGACACCCGGGTCCTGACGAATACGACCCACGAGCGAGTTGTCCTTGCCGGCCGCGGCGAGCGGTGTGGGCACGTCGGTGAGCTCGACTCCGGTTGCGGCACCGAGGATCTCCTGGGCACGCGCCACCGACAGCGGCTCGGCGAACTCCGCGTTGATCGACAGCGAGTGGCCGGTGAACACGGGTACGCGCACGCAGGTTCCGCTGACGAGCAGTTCGGGGAGACCGAGGATCTTACGCGACTCGTTGCGCAGCTTCTGATCCTCGTCGGTCTCCCCGGTCCCGTCGTCGACGAGCGAACCGGCAAGTGCCACAACATTGAACGCGATGGGAGCGACGTACTTGTTGGGGGCCGGGAACTCGACGGCCGAACCGTCGTGGACCAGCTTCTCGGCATCGCCGGCGACTGCCCGCACCTGCCCGGCGAGTTCCTCCACACCGGCCAGACCGCTACCGGAGACCGCCTGGTAGCTCGAGATGATCAGGCGCTGCAGTCCCGCTTCGTCGTGCAGCGGCTTGAGCACTGGCATGGCGGCCATGGTGGTGCAGTTGGGGTTGGCGATGATGCCCTTGGGCGGGTTCTTCGCCAGCTCACCGTTGACCTCCGAGACCACCAGCGGCACATCGGGATCCTTGCGCCATGCCGACGAGTTGTCGATCACGGTGACACCGGCGGCGGCGAACCGCGGCGCCTGCTCACGGGACATCGTGGCGCCCGCGGAGAACAGTGCGATGTCGAGACCGGCGGGGTCTGCGGTGGCCGCATCCTCCACCACGATCTCCCCGTCGCCCCACGGCAGCTTCTTGCCCGCCGAGCGCGGCGACGCGAAGAAGCGCACCTCGTCGGCCGGGAAGTTGCGTTCCGCCAGCAGGGTTCGCATGACGGCGCCGACCTGGCCGGTCGCACCGACGACTCCGATACGTGCACCCACGGTTATCGACCCGTTCCTGCGTAGACAACAGCTTCTTCTTCGCCACCGAGGTCGAAGGCGGCGTGCAGAGCGCGCACGGCGTCGTCGAGTTCGGTGTCGCGGCACAGCACCGAGATGCGGATCTCCGAGGTGGAGATCAGCTCGATGTTCACGCCGGCCTCGCTGAGGGCCTCGCAGAAGGTGGCGGTGACGCCCGGGTGCGACTTCATGCCGGCACCGACGAGGGAGACCTTGCCGATGTGGTCGTCGTACAGCAGTTCGGTGAAGCCGATCTCCTCCTGCAGCTTGGTGAGCTTCTCGACGCCCAGCGGGCCGAGCTCGCGCGGCAGGGTGAAGGTGATGTCGGTCTTGCCGGTGTCGATCTTCGAGATGTTCTGCAACACCATGTCGATGTTGATCTCGGCGTCGGCGACGGCACGGAACACCTTGGCGGCGTAGCCGGGCTTGTCGTCGAGACCCACGACGGTGATCTTGGCTTCGCTGCGATCGTGTGCGACGCCGGTGAGAATGGCTTCTTCCACGGGAATGTCCTCCATCGATCCGGTCACCACGGTGCCGGGTTTGGTCGAGTACGACGAGCGCACGTGAACGGGAACGTTGTACCGGCGGGCATACTCCACGCACCGCAGCATCAGGACCTTCGCGCCACAGGCCGCGAGCTCGAGCATCTCCTCGAAGGAGACGGTGTCGAGCTTCTTGGCGTCGGAGACGATGCGCGGATCGGCGGAGTACACGCCGTCGACGTCGGTGTAGATCTCGCAGACGTCGGCCTCGAGGGCCGCCGCCAGCGCGACGGCGGTGGTGTCGGAGCCACCGCGACCGAGGGTGGTGATGTCCTTGGTGTCCTGCGAGACACCCTGGAATCCGGCGACCAGCACGATCTTGCCGTCGTCGAGCGCGCTACGGACGCGGCCCGGCGTGACGTCGATGATCTTGGCCTTGCCGTGAGAGCTCGTCGTGATGACGCCGGCCTGTGAGCCGGTGAACGACTGAGCGTGTGCGCCAAGCGAACTGATGGCCATCGCCACCAGTGCGTTGGAGATGCGCTCACCCGAGGTCAGGAGCATGTCCATCTCGCGCGCCGGGGGCGCCGGATTGACCTGCTGGGCGAGGTCGAGCAGTTCGTCGGTGGTGTCGCCCATCGCCGAGACGACGACGACAACGTCGTTGCCCTGCTTCTTCGTCTCGACGATGCGCTCGGCAACGCGACGGATGCGTTCGGCCGTTGCGACCGAGGATCCGCCGTACTTCTGCACCACGAGGGCCACGTCGAGTTACCTCCCGCCGGCTCGTGCGCCGGTTCGATAGACGACAGCTTGCTTCGGACAACCTTACCGGGCAGCAGGTTGCCGCTCTGACCTGGTCACCGACGTCGGCGTGATCCGACGCACACGGCATGTCGCCTGTGGTCGGCCGCGACGACCTAGGATTCCACGGGTGGCCATCCCAACCGACGTCGACGATCCGGGCCGTCCCGATCCCGATCCGGGCCCCGGCGGAGTCGACGGCAGGCCGATCTCACCGGGCGGTTCGACACCTGCTCGACGCTCGGCCGACGCGCTACCGCCGTTCGCCGAGTGGGTCCGCCGGTACCGCTGGTGCATCGACGCCCTCGTCGTCTACCTGGTCATCCGCGCGATCGGCATCCTCACGCTCGCCCGGTTCGCGGACCTGCGCGAAACCACGCTCGGCGAGGCCCTCACCGTGTGGGACGGGCAGTGGATGCTGGCGATCGCCACCCACGGATACGACGGAGTGCCCGCCCGCCTGACCGACGCGCGCGGAATCCACACCTCCGACACCGCATTCGCCTTCTTCCCCGGCTACCCGTACCTGGTCGGGTTCCTGGCGAAGCTGCCCGGCGTGTCACCGTTCGGTGCGGCGTTGACCCTGAATCTCGTCCTCGGATGCGTCGCCGCGGTCGGCGCGGCCCGCCTCGGCATGGCCTGCGCGCGGCTGATGTCCCGACGCTCCCCCATCGGCCCCGCCCCCGAACGTGCCACCGGGCTGTTCCTGGTGGTGTTGTTCGCCGCGACCCCGATGTCGATCGTGCTCAACATGGCCTACACCGAAGCGATGTTCTGCGCCCTCGCGACGTGGGCGCTCGTCGGCATCCTGGAGAAGCGCTGGCTGCTGGCCGGGGTCATGGCCGGCCTCTGCGGCTTCTGCCGGCCGACAGCCGCGGTCATCATCGGCGTGGTGGTCCTCGCCGCGATCGTGTTCCTGTGGGCCGGCCGCAACTCCACCGAGGTCACCGGTGCGGACCGCGCGCGTGCCGCCGCGGCGATCGTCCTCAGCCCCCTGGGTTACCTCACCTACCTGGGCGTGGTGTGGGCCCACACCGGTTCTCCGACGGGATGGTTCCGCATCCAGACCGAGGGCTGGGACACCGAGTTCGACTGGGGGGTGGCCGCATTCAACTTCGTCAACGAACAGTTGGTCAACTCTGCAGAGGTCGCCCCGACCGCGACCTCGTGGATCGTCCTGAGCACCCTGGTGATGCTCGCGGTGGCGGTCTGGGCGCGGCTGCCGTGGCCGGTGCTGTTGTTCGGTTCACTCCTCGTCGCCCAGATCGTGCTGTCGAGCGGCCTGATGATGAGCAGGCCGCGACTCCTGTTGCCCGCCTTCGTCCTTCTCATCCCGCTCGCGATGGCCCTCGCCCGGGCGCGGCCGGCGATCGCCGGCCTCGTCGTCGTGCCGATCGTCGTCGGCAGTTCGTGGTTCGGCGCGCACATGCTGACGGTGTTCCCGCACGCGATGTGACCGCGGCCGCGGCGCCTCAGCGCGCTGTAGCCCGGCGACTCAGTGCGCTGCGGCCCCGAAACCCGCGCAGAGATAACCGATTCCGGTGTCGAGGCGGGCGCGGGGGTCCAGCAGGTGTGCGGCGTCGGGCCGTCCGGCGAGACGGGCGAGGTGTTCGGGCATCGCGGCGTCGGAGCGTCCGGCGATCACATCGGACAGCCGGACCGACGGCACCTCGGACTCGCCCCGGACCTGATCGTCGATCAGCTTGTCGCCGACCGCCATCAGCGCAACACCGTGGACGAAGCTCCACACGGTCAGCGCCATGTCGGTGGCACGTTCGATGCCGACGCCGAGTTCGAGGAAACCCGCGGACAGCCAGTCGAGGCATTCCAGCGAGGCCTCGCCGTAACTGAGGCGCGGTGAGGAGTAGGCCAGCACCACCCACGGGTGCCGTTGGTACAGCTCCCAGTCGACGTCGACGGCTATCCGGACCCGCTCCTGCCACGGCGGTGCGTCCTCGTAAGGGTAGGGATAGCGCTGCGCGACCTCTTCGGACATCGCCAGCAGGAGCGCCTCTTTGTCGGCGACGTGGCGGTACAGCGACATCGCCCCGACCCCGAGCTCGTCGGCCACCCGCCGCATCGAGAGTCCGTTGAGTCCCCGCGCGTCGGCGATCCGGATCGCGGCGTCGACGATGACCGCCGGCGACAACTTGGTCGTGCCAGATGTCACCTGCTCGTCCTTCCTGCTCACGACCGGGAATAAAAGGATTGCGTACAGCGTACTCAGCTGGCGTACGCTTTCTCGCGTACACCGTACGCAACACACCTGAGCAACCCCACCCGCGAAACCATCGAGGAGCACATCGTGTCAACCCGTCTCGGCACGTCTGACCGGCAGCTTCCGGGCAATGCCGACCGACGAACCTGGCTGGGGCTCGCGGTGCTCACGCTGCCGGTGTTCCTGGTGTCGATGGACGTCTCCGTCCTCTACCTCGCGATCCCCTCGATCACCGACGCCCTCGCACCGTCGGCGGCCCAGCAGCTGTGGATCCTCGACATCTACGGTTTCCTGATCGCCGGCCTGCTGATCACGATGGGCAACCTCGGCGATCGCATCGGACGACGCCGCATCCTGCTCGCCGGGGCCGCGGTGTTCGGCGGGGCGTCGATCCTCGCCGCCTTCGCGCCGACCGCCGGAATCCTGATCGCCGCGCGGGCCCTGATGGGTGTCGGCGGGGCGACGCTGATGCCGTCGAGCCTGTCGCTGATCGCCAACATGTTCTCCGACGAGCGTGAGCGCGGTCGGGCCATCGGCGTGTGGACGGCCGCCTTCGCCGGCGGCGCCGCGGTCGGCCCGGTCATCGGCGGCGTGCTGCTGCACCACTTCTGGTGGGGCTCGGCCTTCCTCATCAACGTGCCGGTGCTGGCCGCCCTCCTCATCCTCGGTCCCCGACTCATCCCCGAGTACAAGGCGCCCTCGACCGCACGGTTCGACGTCCTCGGCGTCGTGCTGTCGATGGCCGGCATCCTGCCTGTCGTCTACGCGATCAAGACCCTCGCGAGCGACGGCGCCGACGCGGGCATCATCGTGATCGGACTCGCGGGTCTGGCGCTCCTCGCCGGATTCGTGGTGCAGCAACGTCAGTCCGCGGCCCCGCTCCTCGACCTCAAGCTCTTCCGGAACGCCCACTACGTCGGCGCGATCTCCGTGGCCCTCGTCGGCATGATGGCCCTGGGCGGCATGTCCTACCTGACCGGCGTCTACCTGCAGTCGGTGATGGGTCACGACGTCCTCGCCGCGGCGGTGGCCGGACTCCCGATGGCCATCGCGGTGGCGGTGTTCTCGATCGGCGCCTCCCGGATCGCGACGATGGTCGGCATCCGAGCGGCATTCCTCGGCTCGATCGTGCTCGCCGCGGTCGGCAACTTCGGCTTGCTCGCGCTCACCACCTCGTCGCCCATCTGGGTCTACCTCGTCTTCACGTTCATCGCCGGTATCGGTTACGGCATACAGTTCAGCCTGGTGTCGGTCGTCGTCGTCGGCGCGGTCCCGCCGGAGCGGTCGGGCTCGGCATCGGGCATCTCGGAGACGAGCTTCGAGCTGGGCAACGCGCTCGGACTCGCCCTGTTCGGTTCGCTCGCCACGCTGGTGTTCCGCGGACATCGCGACGGCTGGTCGTTCGGCGACACACTTGGTGAGACGCTGCATCGCGCCCTCGAGATGGGCACGCAGGGAGACGGGCTCGCGGCCGCGGCCCGCCAGTCCTACGTCGACGGCATGCACGCGGCGTCGCTGGCGATCGGGATCTCGATGACCGTTCTCGGCATCGGGGTGTTCTTCGCGATGCGCAAGCCGCTGAAGCCCTGGACTGCCGACGACGCCCGGACCGGCAGCGACGAAGCCGAGGCGGTCGCGCCGCTACCCTCGACCAAGTGCATGAACTGATCGAAGGACGGTGGAGCGCGCGGGGTTACGACCCCGCCGCCACCATCTCCGTCGCCGACCTCACGACCATCGTCGACGCCGGACGGTGGGCACCGACCTGGGGACGAATGCAGCCGGTCCGGTTTCTCGTCGGCCGGCGCGGTGACGCGACCTTCGAGACCCTCACCGGCGTCCTGACCCGGGGGAACGCCGGCTGGGCGCCGAGGGCGGCCGCGCTCGTCCTGGTGTGCACCACCGACCGACCCGACGACCCGAAGGAACACACCTACGCAGCGGTCGACGTGGGTCTCGCGGTGTCGCAGATGATCCTGCAGGCCGAGGCGCTCGGCTTCAACGGCCACCCGATGGCCGGCTTCGACGCCGCCGCGGCAACCGCGGCGTTCGACATCCCGACCGACAAGCGCCCCCTCGTCCTGCTGGGGATCGGCGCGCTCGCCGAGGACACCGCGTCGTTGCCCGAGGACATCCGCGAGCGTGACGAACGTCCGCGGACCCGTCTCCCGCTCGACGAGGTCGCCTTCGCCGGACACTGGGGACGACCCGCGTTCACCACACCCGAGACGTGAGACGTCCCCGCCGCGATCGATGATCGCGACGGGGACGTCGTCGTACTGCGGCCGTGTATCCGATTCGGCCTCAGGAACTTCAGCCGACCAGTTCGGGCTCCGGTTCGGTCCGCTCGACCTGGGCCCGCATGGCTTTGTCCTTGGTCTCCACGATCAGGATCGTGCAGACCACGCTGATCGCGGACAGGCCGGCGAGCAGGACACCCACCCCAGATCGCACCGGGTCCGGCGATCAGCGGGGCGGCGATCAGCGGCGGGATGGCGCCGCCGAAGATACCGGCGAGGTTGTAGCCCATGCCGGCACCGGTGTAGCGGTAGCGCGCCTCGAACAGCTCGGGGAGCAGTGCACCCGCCGGGCCGTAGGCGATGCCGAAGATCAGCAAGGTGCCGATCAGTCCGACGACGAAGGCGAAGCCTCCGCCGATCTCGAGAATCGGGAACAGGACCAGCGCCCACGGGATGGCGATGATGCACGAGGTCAGGATGACCCGGCGTCGACCGACCCGATCGGACCACATCGCCGACGCCGCGGTGGACAGACCGAAGACGATCGCGGCGACCATGCCCGCACTGAGGACGAAGGTGCGGGACAGGTCGAGGCTCTTGGTGCCGTAGTTCGTCAAGAAGGCCGTGCCCATGTAGAAGAGCGAGAACAGGCTCGCCAGCGCACCGCCGGCGATGAGGATCTCCTTCCACTGGTAGCGGAAGGCGTCCATGAAGGGCAGGGCAGGACCATCCGACTTCTCGGCCTCGAGTGCCTTGCGACGCTGGGCTTCCTGGAAGACGGGGGTCTCCGCGACGGCGAGCCGCACCCCAGAGGCCGACGGCGACGAGAGCGAACGACAAGATGAAGGGAATGCGCCAGCCGTAGTCGAGGAAGGCCGAGCTGGTCTCTCCGAGGGTGAGCGAGGCGATGAGGAAGGTCAGGCTCGACAGGAAGAACGCGAACGCCGGTCCCAGCTGCGGGAACATGGCGTACAGACCACGTTTGCCGGGGGGTGCGTATTCGGCCGTGAGCAGCGTCGCGCCGGCCCACTCGCCGCCCACCGCGAAGCCCTGAAGGAATCGCAGTACGACAAGCGCTATGGGCGCCGCGATCCCGATCCCCGATTCGGCGATGCCGAAGACACCGGTCTCGTACCCCGGGAGGAGTCCGATCGCCACGGTGGCGATGCCCATGATCAGCAGCGTCCAGACGAGCGTCCGCTTGCGGCCGATCCGGTCACCGAAGTGCCCGAACAGCATGGCGCCGACCGGACGTGCGAAGAACGCCACGGCAAACGTCGCGAAGGATGCGATCGTGCCGGTCACCTCGTCGGCTGCCGGGAAGAACACCGTCGGGAAGACCAGCGCGGCCGCGGTTCCGTAGATGAAGAAGTCGTAGAACTCGATGGTCGTGCCGATCGAGCTGGCGGCCGCGACGCGTCGAAGGCTGGTGGGCTTCGCGTCCGGCGCAGTCTGGGGATCCGGCGGTAAGTCAGCGCGAGGCGGATCGGCGGGGATCGTGGTCACTGGCGTCGTCCTTCTGTGCAGGCGGCCGCGTCGTGGTTGAGCGGCTCTGTCGAAGACCGGGCACGAAGCCCGTACACCCTCCTTGCCGGGAATGAGTTCGATCACTCCGCAACCCAGGTGAGATGCATGTCATAGATTCGCCGTGGCCGCCCCCGCGCGGCACCCCCCGAAGAGGGGGGTGCGGTGGGGGTCAGTCCACGACGGCCGTCGCCTCGATCTCGACCAGCACCTCCGGCTCGTACAGCACCTGCACTCCGATCAGCGTGGCCGGCGGCATGGGCACGGGCAGCCCCACTTCGTCGGCCACGGCTTCGATCCCGGCCATGAAGTCGCCGATCTTCACCGGCTCCCAGTCGGTCACGTACACGGTCAGACGTACGACGTCGCCGAAATCGGCGCCCGCGCCTCGCAATCCGCGGGCGACGTTCCGCAGCGCCTGGGCGACCTGCCCGGTGAGATCGGCCGGGATCGGCGAGCCGTCACCGGTGTGTGCGACCTGCCCGGCGACGTACACGTGCCGGGCGCCGACTCCCACGGCGACGTGGTGGTACGGGGCGTCGGGCAGCATGCCTTCGGGGCTGGAGAGCGTGACGGACATGAGTTCCTCCTGGTCTATGTAGGTATCGCTTGTATACTTGGTTCCTGTCAGTTACTTCAACGAAACCAGGTCTCATGCCCGAAACCCCTACACCCGCCTCACCGTCGACCGCACCCACATCGACTCCGTCGAGGGCCGACCACGAACTGAGCATCGACGCCGCGTCCCGGGAATTGCTGGGACAGGTCCTGGACAAGTGGTCCCTGAGCGTGCTGAACGAACTGTGCGAGGCGCCGTCTCGGTTCAACGAACTGCGCCGCGCCATCCCGGCGGTGTCACAGAAGTCGCTCACCAGTACGCTGCGTCGCCTCGAACGCAACGGCATCGTCGAGCGACGCACGCTCAGCACCCGACCGGTCTCGGTCGAGTACCGGATCACACCGTTGGGCAAGACGGTTCGCGAACCGATCGACGGGCTCCTGGGGTGGGCCGCCACGCACCTGCCGGCCATCGACGCCGCGCGCCAGAGGTTCGACGACGAGGTCCTCGGCCTCGGCGTGGACCGCTGACAGTGCCCCACCTTCCATTCGATGAAACCGCAGTAATACGCTGTCACCTGCACCTTTGGTCCCGATAGCACCGAGGAGTACAGTCAAGCGCATGCAGCGTGCACTCCTTCTCGGTTGCCGCGGCGGGGTCTGACACGACCGGCCCTCCGTCGCGGGGCCCAATCACGCGCCGGTCACTTTCCTTCCAGACACGGAGAATGACCACTCATGGCACCAGCAGATACCTTCACTTCCGGCGCCAGCCGAATCGTCGAGCCGAGCGGACCGATTCCGGCCGACCAGCCCGTATGGAATCCGCAGCGCAATTCCGCAATGCCGGTTCACCGTTACCGTCAGTTCGCCGACGAGGTCGAGACCATCTCGCTGCCGGACCGCACCTGGCCCGACAAAGTCATCACCAAGGCCCCGCTGTGGTGTGCGGTCGACCTGCGTGACGGCAACCAGGCCCTGATCGACCCGATGAGCCCGGCGCGCAAGCGTCGCATGTTCGACCTGCTGGTTCGCATGGGCTACAAGGAGATCGAGGTCGGCTTCCCCTCGGCGAGCCAGACCGACTACGACTTCGTCCGCGAGATCATCGAGGACAACGCGATCCCCGACGACGTCACCATCCAGGTACTGACGCAGTGCCGCGAGGAACTGATCGAGCGCACCTTCGAGGCCTGCCGCGGTGCCGCGAACGTCATCGTCCACTTCTACAACTCGACCTCGGTTCTGCAGCGCCGCGTGGTCTTCCGTGCCGACAAGCCGGCCATCATCAAGATCGCCACCGACGCCGCCCACAAGGTGCTCGAGGTGGAGAAGAACTACCCCGACACCAACTGGCGCTACGAGTACTCGCCGGAGTCCTACACGGGCACCGAGCTGAGCTTCGCCAAGGAGGTCGTCGACGCGGTCACCGAGATCATCGCGCCCACTCCCGAGAAGCCGATGATCGTCAACCTGCCCGCCACCGTCGAGATGGCCACGCCGAACGTATACGCCGACTCGATCGAGTGGATGCACCGCAACCTGGCGCGCCGCGACTCGATCATCCTGAGCCTGCACCCCCACAACGACCGCGGAACCGGTGTCGCCGCAGCCGAACTGGGCTTCCAGGCCGGTGCCGACCGCATCGAGGGCTGCCTGTTCGGCAACGGTGAGCGCACCGGCAACGTGTGCCTGGTGACCCTGGGCATGAACATGTTCAGCCGCGGCGTCGACCCGCAGATCAGCTTCTCCGACATCGACGAGATCCGTCGCACCGTCGAGTACTGCAACCAGCTGAACGTCCCCGAGCGCCATCCGTACGGCGGCGATCTGGTCTTCACCGCCTTCTCCGGCAGCCACCAGGACGCCATCAACAAGGGCCTCGACCAGATGAAGTACGACGCCGACGACGCCGATTCCGACGTCGACGACATCATCTGGGCGGTCCCGTATCTGCCGATCGACCCCAAGGACGTCGGCCGCAGCTACGAAGCGGTCATCCGCGTGAACAGCCAGTCCGGCAAGGGTGGCGTCGCCTACATCATGAAGGCCGACCACGGCATGAACCTGCCGCGTCGTCTGCAGATCGAGTTCAGCCGCGAGATCCAGAAGATCACCGACGGCGAGGGCGGCGAGGTCAATCCCAAGGAGATGTGGGACGTCTTCGCCCAGAACTACCTGCACCCGGTCTGGCCGCTGGAACGCATCCGCCAGAAGGTCGACGCAGCCGAGGTCGACGGCGGCGAGGACCACATCACCGCGGTGGTGAAGATCGAGGGCAACGAGCGCGAGATCACCGGATCGGGCAACGGTCCGCTGGCCGCCTTCGTCGACGCCCTGGGCACCGTCGGCTACGAGGTCCGGGTCCTGGACTACAGCGAGCACGCCCTGACCGCCGGCGGCGACGCCAGCGCTGCGGCGTACGTCGAGACCGAGGTCAACGGCGAAACCGTCTGGGGTGTCGGCGTGGCGTCGTCGATCACCACCGCCAGCCTCCGAGCCGTGGTCTCCGCGGTGAACCGCGCCTACCGCGTCACTTCGACCCCGCCCGCCGAGGCCGAGACCGCCCCGCGGACCTGGGCCCCGTAACGGCCCTCGGGTAGCGAACAATCGAATACGTATCCGGTTGATGGGCCGGGACCGCGTCGACGGGTGATCCTCGTCCGGGTCCCGGCCCATTGCGCATCTTCGTGCCGCCGCACCACGAACACGGCACAGCGACGGCATCCCTCCCGCCGTGTTCTTGGATACGGTGGCCGCATGGGAGACACGACAACCCGGGAGTTGTATCTGGAGACCGGCCTCGCCGTCCTCGCTGATTCGGGCTACAGCGCCTTGAAGCTGTCCGAGGTGTGCAACCGACTCGGGGTCACCACCGGCTCGTTCTATCACTTCTTCAAGAACTGGTCGGACTACACCACCCAGTTGATCGACCACTGGCTGGACTCGCGCACCCAGGTTGAGGTCGCGGCGGTTCAGTCCGTGCCTGATCCGCTGCGCCGGATGATCGAGCTCATCGAGTTCGCGGTGTCCCTCCCCCACGACGCGGAGGCCGCGATCCGCACGTGGGCGGCGATGGATCCGGACGTCCGCGAGGTGCAGGAGGCAGCCGACCGCGCACGCTACGATGTCGTCTTCGACCTCGCCATGGAACTACTCGACGACCGGGTCGCCGCTCATCGGTACTCGAGCTGGGCCAACTTCGTTCTCACCGGATACGAACAGACCACTCTCCCCGAGGACCGTGAGGCCCTCCGGTGGGCGGCCGAGCAGTTCATCACGTCCCTCGCGGATGCGGGCCGAAGGCATCGCGACGGCCAGATCGTGACGACGGACGGTCGAACCCAGACGCCGGTGGACGCCCGCGACTGACCTGCCGCGCCGCACCCGGGCACCCGGGAACAAAACGGACCGTGGTTTCATTTACCGATCATGAAGAAGATCGGTTTCCTGTCGTTCGGTCACTGGTCGGAGTCGCCCGGATCGCAGGTCCGGACGGCCGCCGACACGCTGCTGCAGTCGATCGACCTCGCCGTGGCCGCCGAGGAACTGGGCACCGACGGCGCGTACTTCCGGGTTCACCACTTCGCGCGACAGCTGGCGTCGCCGTTCCCGCTCCTGTCGGCGGTCGGCGCCAAGACCAGCCGCATCGAGATCGGCACCGGCGTCATCGACATGCGCTACGAGAACCCGCTGTACATGGCCGAGGACGCCGGGGCGGCCGACCTCATCGCCGGCGGGCGCCTGCAGCTCGGCATCAGCCGTGGATCGCCCGAGCAGGTCATCGAGGGCTACAAGTACTTCGGCTACGTCCCGCCGGAAGGTTCCACCGACGCGGACATGGCCCGTCAGCACACCGAGGTGTTCCTCCGCGTCATCGAGGGCGGCGGCTTCGCCCGACCCAACCCGCGACCCATGTTCCCGAACCCGCTCGGCCTGTTGCCGATCGAGCCGCAGTCGCCCGGTCTTCGCGACCGCATCTGGTGGGGCGCCGGCACCCGTGCGACCGCCGAATGGACTGCGCAGCAGGGCATGAACCTGATGTCGTCGACCCTGCTGACCGAGGACACCGGCGTGCCGTTCCACCAGCTGCAGGCCGAACAGATCCAGCGATTCCGAAAGGCCTGGGCCGATGCCGGCCACCCGCACGAGCCGCGGGTCTCGGTGAGCCGCAGCATCTTCGCGATCGTCGACGACCGGGACCGCGCCTACTTCGGCCGCGGTGGCGACGAGTCCGATCAGGTGGGCGTCATCGACAACAGCGTGGCTCGGTTCGGCCGCAGTTACGCCGACGAGCCGGACAAGCTCATCGAGCAGCTGCGCGAGGACGAGGCGATCGCTGCGGCCGACACCCTCCTGCTGACCGTGCCCAACCAGCTCGGCGTCGACTACAACACGCACGTCATCGAGTCGATCCTCACCCACGTGGCACCCGAACTCGGCTGGCGCTGAGTTCGACCATCGGCGATTTCGCCACGCGAACGACCGCACTCCCATAACGTCACGAGCGATCCCCATCCCCACCCCGAGGAGTACTCGCCCATGTCCGAAGTGATCGTCGTCGCCACCATCTCGCCGAAGCCCGGCGAGGAGCAGGCCGTCCGCGACGCGGTGCTGGCCGCGATCCCCCAGGTGCACGGCGAGCCCGGCTGCGGCAAGTACGCCCTGCACGAGGCCACCGGCGACTCGACCGACCTGGTCATGATCGAGCGCTGGGAGTCCTTCGACGCGCTGGCCACCCATGGTGGCGCACCGGCGCTGACCGAACTCGGCAAGAAGATCGGGCCGCTGCTGGCCGGCCCGCTGGACGTGAAGACGTTCTCCCCCGTTCCCGCCGGTGACGCCGACAAGGGCGCGATCTGACCTGCTGAACCGACGACGCCCTCGCCCCGTTCTCGACGGGACGGGGGCATTGTCCTATTCGAATCCCACCGCACCTGTTGATTCGCCGGACAGATGCGTGCTAAAAACTGTATAACGATCGTTAGATAAAGTGATGGGCGCCATGCTGGGTCCCACACCGGTTCGCGACACCACACGGAGGAAGCCCCCATGCCCGAAGCCACGATCATCGAACGTGTCTGACTCAGCGAAAGCCGCTGCCGGAAAACGGTTCACGGTCGACACCGAGGGATTGGACTGGCGACGGCGCGAGCCGGTACCGCTGCCGACGACCCTGGTCGCGGCGAAGCGCGCGTTCTATGAGCGCGGGTTCCACGGAACCTCGATCCGCGACATCGCGTCGCGCGCCGGGGTGTCCCTGCCGACCCTCTATTACCACCACGACAACAAGCTCGGCATCCTCGTGGAGTTGCTCGAAGCCGCGATGACGTCGGTCCTCGCCTGGGTCGGAGCAGCGATCGAGGAAGGGCGCACGCCGAGCGAGAAGCTGTCGAACGCGATCGAGTCCATCGTTCTGCACATGACCAGCGATCTCGAGCTGGCCAGTGTCGCAAGCGAGTTCCGCCATCTCGACCCGGAGGACCCGCGCCGCGAGCCCTACATCGCGATGCGGACCGAGACCGAGAACATGCTCGCCGACGTCATCCAGGCAGGCCTGGACTCGGGCGAGTTCCGATTCGACCAGGACGCAAAAGACGTCCTGCGCTATCTCTTCGGCGCCTGCCAGGCGGTCACCACCTGGTACCGCCCGTCCGGTGCTCGCACACCCGCAGAGGTCGCGGCGTCCTACGCCGAGATCGCACTGCGGGTCGTGGGTGCGCAGGGCGCGAACAACAACTGACACAACGAATTACGGTCCACGAAAGGGAAATCCATGAAGCGCAAGATCTTCGAAGACGAGCACGAGGCCCTGCGGGAAACCGCGCGCAACTTCCTGATCCGCGAGTGCGGTCCGTACAACGAGGAATGGACCAAGGCCGGTCAGGTCGACCGTGAGATCTTCAAGAAGGCCGGCGACGCCGGTCTCCTGGGCTTCAACATCCCGGAGGAGTACGGCGGCGGCGGCGCGATGGACGACTTCCGCTTCAACGCGGTCGTCGTCGAGGAGTTCGCCAAGTTCGACGGCGCGGCTCCCGGCCTCAGCCTCCAGAACGACGTCGTCGCACCGTACTTCGTCCACCTGGCCAACGACGAGCAGAAGAAGCGCTGGATGCCGGGCATTGCCACCGGTGAGACGATCCTCGCCGTCGCGATGACCGAGCCGGGCGCCGGTTCGGACCTCGCCGGGATCAAGACCTCGGCGAAGCTGGAGGGTGATCACTACGTCCTCAACGGCAACAAGACCTTCATCTCGTCGGGCATCAACTCCGACCTCGTCGTGGTCGTGTGCCGCACCAACCCGGACCCCGCGGCCGGCCACAAGGCGTTCTCGCTGCTGGTCGTCGAGCGCGGCATGGAGGGCTTCGAGCGCGGCCGCAAGCTCGACAAGATGGGACTGAAGGCGCAGGACACCGCCGAGCTGCACTTCAACAACGTGCGCGTCCCGGTCGAGAACCTGCTCGGCCAGGAGGGCATGGGCTTCTACCACCTGATGCAGAACCTGCCGTCCGAGCGTCTGTCGATCGGCATCGGCGCGATCGCCGGTGCACGCGCGATCTTCGAGGAGACCCTGCAGTACACCAAGGACCGCAAGGCATTCGGTCGTCCCATCGGCACCTTCCAGGCGAACCGCTTCACGCTTGCCGAGATGGCCACCGAGCTGGATATCGCCGAGGTCTACATCGATCGCTGCCTCCAGGGGGTGCTCGACGGTGAACTCGACGCCATCGACGCCTCCAAGAACAAGTGGTGGTGCACCGAGCTCGCCAAGCGTGTCATCGACAGCTGCCTGCAGCTCCACGGCGGCTACGGCTACATGAACGAGTACCGCGTGGCCCGCGCCTACACCGATGCCCGCATCCAGACGATCTTCGGTGGCACCACCGAGATCATGAAGGACATCGTCGGCAAGAGCCTGGGCGTCTGATCCCGGAGTCGAACCACAACGGCCGGTGGGTCACGCTCAATGCGTGGCCCATCGGCCGCTCGTTCACTGCCGGTGTTCGGCGCCCGCGGCCGTCAGGTGTTCCACGACCTGCTGGACCGCTGACCGGGACCGCGGCCGCGCCAATGCCTCGTACACTCGTGCCGCCCTAACTCCCTTGAGTTCCAAACGCTTCACCCGCGGGTGACGGACCGCGAACCGCGGCATCAGCGCGATCCCGTGACCACCGGCGACGAGCGCCTCGATCGTGGTGAAATCCAGCATGCGTTGGGTGACCCTGGGCGCGACCCCCGTCACCGCCGAGATCGACTGCAGCACATCGTCGACCGGAAACCCGCCTTCGACGCTGATCCAATCGTGTTCGGCGAGTTCCGAAACCGCCACCTCGTCGGCCTCGGCGAGCGGACTGTCGACGGGGACGATCACGTCGACCGGCTCGCGCATCAGCTCGGCGACCCGCACGCGCGACTGATTGACCGAGGGCGTCCGCTCGTCGCGGTGCGTCACGACGACGTCGAAGTCGGCGAGAGCAGGTGCCGCATCCGAATATCCGACGTCGAGGTGAAAGGCGTGCACCTCGATCCCGGATTCGGCGGCGCGGTCGAGGACGGTCGGCAGCAAGAGCGTCGAACCCGACGGGAACATGGCGAGCCGCACACGGGCCCGGCCCGATCGATACGACGCCATCTCCTCCTGGGCCCGTTCGACCGCGGCGACCACCTCGTCGGCGCGCAGCACCAGCGCCCGGCCCGCCTCGGTCAGCCGGATGCGCCGACCGTCCGGTTCGAACAGGGGCACGCCGGCCTCGTCGGCGAGAACCTTCAGTTGCTGGGACACCGCCGACGGCGTCATGTGCATCGCGTCGGCGACCGCTCCGATCGACTCACGATCGGCGAACTCACGCAACAACCGCAGCCGACGGACCTCCATGCGCCAAAGGTACCGACACGCGACCGGACCACCTGCGGAATGTCTCCGCCCCCGAAACGGTTGTGGGGAGCATGGCAACACAAGACGTGACCCTGGAAACCTTCCAACCCACCATCGAGGCCGATGGCATCGTGCTGCTCGACTTCTGGGCGAGCTGGTGCGGCCCGTGCCGCATGTTCGGCCCCGTGTTCGAGAAGGCCTCCGAGGCCCACTCCGACATCTTCTTCGGCAAGATCGACACCGAGGCAGAGCAGCAGCTCGCCGGAAGCCTTGGTATCCAGTCGATTCCGACGCTGATGGCCTTTCGTGACGGCATCCTCGTGTTCAACCAGCCCGGAGCGCTCCCCGCCGCACAGCTCGAAGAGCTCATCGGCGCGGTCGAGGCTCTCGACATGGACGACGTCCGGGCGAAGGTCGCCGCCGCACAGCAGTGACCCGCTGACGCGCACACGGGGAGGATTGTTCAGTAAATCTGAACAATCCTTCCGTTTAAATTCGATTGTCCTTCATCGCGGCGACTCGGACGATGGTGACCATGTCCACTCGTGACCGGTTGCTCGCCCTCTGTGTCGTGTTCTTGTGGGGACTGAACTTCGTGGCCATCCACTTCGGTCTCGAACACTTCCCGCCGTTCTTCCTGGCTGCGCTGCGCTTCGCCGTCATGGCCATCCCGGTCATCTTGTTCGTGCGCTTCCCGAAGGTCCGGCTCAAATGGTTCCTCGTCTACGTGGCGGGGTTCGGGTCGGTGCAGTTCATGTTCCTGTTCCTGGCGATGAGCCTGGGAATGCCTGCCGGACTGGCCTCGCTGGTCCTGCAGACGTCGGCGCCCTTCACGGTGATCCTCGGCGTGCTGTTCCTGCGTGAGCGGATGACGGTCGCCCAGGTGGTGGGCCTGCTCGTCGCCGTCGGCGGCATGGGTCTGATCGCCTTCGACCGCGCCGCCGGCAGCGACATCGGTGTGGCCGCACTTGTCCCGACCGGCCTGACCATCCTCGGTGGGCTCAGCTGGGCGATCGGAAACATCGGCGGCCGGCTCGCACAGCCCGACGACTCGTTCCGGATGACCATGTGGATGGCCGTCGTCGCGTCGCCTCCGCTCTATCTGGCGAGCCTGATCATCGAGGGACCTTCCGCGGGCTTCGACGCGCTCATGACGATCGGCACGGACACCGGGCTGCGCGCCCTCGGCGGACTCATCTACCTCGCCGCTCTGGGAACCCTCGTCGGCGCGGGCCTGTGGACCGTGCTCCTGAGCCGCAACGACGCCAGCCGGGTGTCGCCGATGTCGCTGCTGGTGCCCGTCGTGGGCATCAGCGCGTCGTTCGTCTTCCTCGGCGAGGTTCCGACGGTCGGCGAGATCGTCGGTGCGGTGATCGTTGTCAGCGGCTGCGCTGTCGGCGTGATGGCCCGGCCGCGATCGCCCAGACCTCAGCGACTGCCGACCGAAGCTGCGGCAGCCAGCACGACGACGGAAGCCGACGACGAACTGACGTGCGCCGCGACAGCTGCCCGCGACCGCTAGCCGGCGATCTCCTCCCGGCCCGCCGACGATGCCTCGTCGAGGGCTCTCCGGACCTCGGCACACATCCGGTCGACCGCCGCGCGGGCTCCGGAGCTGATCAGGGTCATGTTGATGAACCCGTGGATCATCGACCCCTCCCGGCGCAGCGTGACCGGAACCCCCGCCTCCTCGAGCCGCTTGGCGTAGGCGAGGCCCTCGTCGCGCAACGGGTCGAAGCCGGCGACGATGACGTGCGCCGGCGGGAGTCCGCTGAGGTCGTCGGCGAGAAGCGGCGAACACCGCGGGTCCTTGCGCTGCGCGACGTCGGGCACGTAGCGGTCGTTGAACCACTCGATGCCGTCCGCGGTCAGGAAGAAGCCGGTCGCGAATTCACGACGCGACGGGGTGTCCGCGGTGGCGTCGGTGACCGGGTAGATGAGCAGCTGGAAGACCGGCGTGACCGGCTCGTCGCGGACGAGTCGTGCGACCACGGTCGCCAGGTTGCCGCCCGCGCTGTCCCCGGCGACCACGATCCGCTCGGGGTCGAGACCCCACCGCGGTGCGATGTCGACGGCGAAGTGCCAGGCTGCGACGGCGTCGTCGACTCCGGCGGGGAACGGGTGCTCGGGCGCGAGCCGGTACTCGACCGACAGGACGTCGAGTCCGGTGCCGTGCGCGAGCCGGCGCACGAAAGTGTCATGGCTGATGCGACTGCCGGTGACGAAGCCACCGCCGTGGTAGTAGACGATCAGCCCGTCCGACTGCGTCGACGACCGATACCGCGTGGCCGGGATGGGACCGTCCGGACCGTCGATGACCAGGTCTTCCTCAACCGCCATGGGCGGCAGGTTCTCCGCCATCGACGCGCCGCTCTCGTCGGTCGCGAAGCGTGACCGGGCGACCTCGCCCGCGAACGGGTTGAGGCCCGGGACGTGCTGGTTGGCCCAGCCGATCGCGGCGAGTTCGGGCGCGACGCGTTCGCCGTCGGAGTTGACCGGCGCCCGCCGGCCGAGGACCGACATCGCGGCGTCGGGAATCTTCCCCGCGGCGATCAGCACGCCACGCTGGATTCGCGCGGGCAGGGACAGACGCAGATAGGTGTCACGGCTCACAGTGGCCGAGCCTACTTGCTGGTCGGCGGTCAGCACGAGCAACCCGGGGATCGACGCTGTGGAACACTCGTGGCCATGCCCGACCGCCCATCGTCCACCACCGGAACCGCCTCTCGCACGCGCACCCGTGTGCCCGCCCGCACCTCGGTCGCGCTGGCGGCGGCCGCAGCGGCTCGCTGGGCCTCGCGCACCGCGGGACGGGGCAAGGGTTCGATGATCGGCGGCCTCGTCGCCGCCAAGATCGATCCCGACATCATGCGTCGTCTCGCCGCCGGCAAACGCTCCGCGATCATCACCGGCACCAATGGCAAGTCGACGACCACCCGGATGACCGCCGCGGCGATGGCCGAACTCGGCGAGGTCGCCACGCAGGCCGACGGCGCCAACATGGACGCCGGCATCATCGCGACCCTCACCCTCAGCCGCACCGCGCCACTGTGTGCGCTGGAGGTCGACGAACTCCACGTGCCGCATGTCAGCGATGCGGTAGATCCCGAGGTGTTGGTCCTGCTGAACCTGTCGCGCGATCAGCTCGACCGGGTCGGCGAGATCAACATGATCGAGCGCAGGCTCCGCGAGGGCATCGCCCGTCACCCGTCGACCACCGTGATCGCGAACTGCGACGACGTACTCGTCACCTCGGCCGCCTTCGACGCTCCCGACGTGGTGTGGGTGGCCGCGGGCGCGAGCTGGGTCGGGGACTCGGTGAGCTGTCCCCGCACCGGCGAGCCGATCGTGCGGTCCGGCGACGGCTGGCAGTCGACCGGCGACGAGAACTTCCGTCGGCCCACCCCCGACTGGTGGTTCGACGACGAGAACATCTACGGCCCCGGCGGCTTCTCCGCTCCCCTGAGCCTGGCCGTCCCCGGCCGGGCCAACCGCGGGAACGCGACGCAGGCCGTGGCTGCCGCCGTCGCGATGGGCGCGGACCCGGGCAAGGCCGTTGCCGCGGTCGGGACGGTCGGCGAGGTCGCCGGCCGCTACGGCGTCCACCAGGTCGGGAACCACTCCGTCCGTACCCTTCTCGCCAAGAACCCGGCCGGATGGCAGGAGGCCCTGTCGATGATCGACCAGGACGCCGACGGTTTGGTCATCGCGGTCAACGGTCAGGTTCCCGACGGCGAGGACCTCTCCTGGCTGTGGGACGTGCGGTTCGAGGCCTTCGAGACGATGCAGGTGGTCGCCGCCGGCGAGCGGGCCGCAGATCTGTCGGTGCGCCTGCTCTACGCGGGCGCGGAGCACACCACGATCCCCGACCCGATGGCGGCGATCGCCTCGTGCCCGCCCGGACGCGTCGAGGTACTCGCCAACTACACCGCGTTCCGCGATCTCGGGATCGCCATGGAACGTGCGGCACGTGCACGAAAGGCCGAACAGTGAGCGAGTCGACGCTGCGGATCGGGCTGGTCCTGCCCGACGTCATGGGCACCTACGGCGACGGCGGCAACGCCCTCGTCCTCAAACGTCGTGCTCTCATGCGCGGCATCGACGCCGAGGTCGTGCACATCACGCTCGACGACGCGGTGCCGGACTCCCTCGACGTCTACACCCTCGGCGGCGCCGAGGACTACGCCCAGCGTCTGGCCACCCGCCACCTGACCCGTTACCCCGGCCTGCAGCAGGCCGCCGCGGCGGGACGCCCGGTCCTCGCGATCTGCGCCGCCATCCAGGTGCTCGGTCACTGGTACGAGACCTCGGCCGGTGAACGGGTCGACGGCATCTCGCTGTTCGACCTGACCACCGCACCCCAGGAGAAGCGCAGCATCGGCGAACTGGTCACCGAACCGACCCTCGCCGCGCTCACCCAGCCGCTCACCGGTTTCGAGAACCACCGCGGCGGAACCACATTGGGCTCCGACGCCAAGCCGCTGGGTCGCGTGAAGCACGGTGTCGGCAACGGCGTCGGCGACGGCACCGAGGGCGTCGTGCAGGGCAGCGTGATCGGCACCTACATGCACGGTCCGGCCCTGGCCCGGAACCCGGAACTCGCCGACCACCTTCTCGCCACCGCGCTGGGCGTCGAATCCCTTGCGCCGCTCGACCTCCCGGAGGTCAGCCGGTTGCGCAAGGAGCGCCTCGCCGCCGGCCGGCGGCGGTAGGCACTCACTCCCCCGGCAGGATCCCCGCGGACTCCGCCGCGGCTTTCAGCACGTCCACGAGCATCTCGACGGTCAGCCGTCCGGTGAAGGTGTTGTGCTGACTCACGTGATAGCACCCGAACACCTCGAGGGTCGCGTCGTCGCGGGTCAGTATCGTCGACGCACCGTGTCCGAACTTCGGTGCCGGACGCGGCACCGTCCAGCCGAGCGCGCCGAACGTTCGCAGCGTCGACTGCCAACCGAAGGCGCCGAGCGTGATCACCGAACGGGCCGTCGGAGCGAGCAATTCGAGCTCACCGTGCAGCCAGCGTGAGCATCGGTCCCGTTCCTCGACAGTCGGCTTGTTCTGTGGCGGAGCGCAGTGCACGGGCGCAGTGATCCGGGTGCCGAACAGTTCCAGCCCGTCGTCCATCGACACCGAATGGGGCTGACTCACCAGGCCGGCGAGATACATGGCGGAGAACAGGAAGTCGCCCGACTGGTCGCCGGTGAACATGCGGCCGGTGCGGTTGCCACCGTGCGCGGCCGGTGCGAGACCCACGATCAGCAATCGGGCGTCCGCCGGTCCGATGCCCGGGACCGGGCGCCCCCAATACTCCTGGTCGGCGAACGCCCGACGCTTCTCGCGGGCCACCTGTTCACGCCACTCGACGAGCCGCGGGCATGCGCGACAGTCGATCAGCTGCGCGTCGAGCTCCGCGAGATTCCGGAACCGCTGTCGAGGAGCCATATCCGACAGTAACCGTGAGCGGTGGTCATGCCGCTAGTCCAACACGACGCACCGTTCACGGGTGCGGTCCACCGCGAACCAGCCGCGCTCGAACTCCTGCCAGTGCTTCAGGTGCACCCGAGACTCCTCGCCGTCCCGCGCGACGGCCCGCTCGAGACGCTCCGCCTCGGTGCCGCCGTCGAGCCACAGGGCGTGGGCCAACCGGTCGGCGATCCGACGCCGCGCCGACGACACCCCTTCGATGATCAGCAACGGCTGCCATTCGATCCACACCTGCGGTCCGGGCGTCGCCACGCCGTCCCGCCACACCCGAGGCCGGTAGCGGTAGTCCCGTCGTCGGCCGAAGGAATGCAGCACATCCGCTTCCAACTCGGGCCACCAGGCGACCGGGTCGTCCCAGGAGGCGAAATCGTCGGTGCGCACCAGCGTCACCCCGGCGCCCCGTTCACGTAGTTGCTTCACCAGCAGGTCGGCGACCGTCGACTTCCCGGCCCCGGACGGGCCGTCGATCGCGACGATCCCCGAGTCGAGCTGGGCAGCGAGTCCGGCGACCCGCGCACCGACCTCTGGGGAGATGATGTCGGACGCCGTCACCGCACCCCCACGCCCGTGAACAGGCCCGGCGGGATCTTCGTCAACGGCGCGGTGATCGGCGCCTCCGGGACCCGGGTCACGCCTGTCCGGCCGGTCCGCAGGTATTCGGCGATCGCGGCGTCGAGCGGCCGGTTCGCACGGCCCAACTGCCCATGGTCGCCGCCACCCACGGTGATCAGGTGGCTGTTCATCTGCCGGCGCATGACGAGGCTGCCTCGATACGGCGTCTGGGGGTCTCCGACACTCTGGATCTGCAGCGGGCGGACGGCGAGTCCACGATTCCGGATCGGGATCGGACGAGTGACCGGAGCGGCTCCCGCGCAGGCCATCCCCGACCGGTAGATCAAGCCGGGTGCCTCGAACGGATCGGCGGTGACGTAGCCGGCGATGAACGCGGCGAGATTCGCCGACGGATCGGCCAGCACTTGGTTCTCGTTGCACAGGACGGCACCCTGCATGTCCTGTGAGATCGCCGCGGCCTCGAGCACCGCGGGTGAGGGTTCGGCGAGCTTCCGGGTTGTACCGGCCGTCATCATCGCGATGATCGGCCAACTGTTCCGGTCAGGTGCGAACGCCTGCGTGAGGATCAGCAGCCCCGAATTCGCCTGCACCGAACCGGGTGTCAGCAGTGTCGCGGCGAAGTTCTCGAACCGTGCTCGCGCATCTGCGGTGAGGTCGGTGCCGGCGATGTACTGGTCGGCGACGGCGCGGAGGCCCGGCGGGACGTCCCCGACCTGTGCCGGTGGTGCGACCAGTGACGGCGGGACGCCCGCCTCGGCACTGACTCGGTCACTCCATTTCCGGTACACCGCAAGCGGAGTCGTCCCCAGGCGGTAGATGTGGTCGTGGCGCGCGATCCACGCCATCATGGCGTGGACGCGAGCCTTGTACCCAGGGGTCTGCGCGTCGAGGAGAGCGTTCCACACGAGGCCGGGGTCGAAGCCGGAATCGAGGACCAATCGGTCGACACGCTGGGGGAACAGCGTCGCGTAGGTCCCGAAGAGCAACGTCCCGTAGGAGATCCCGTACAGACTGATCTTGGTCTCGCCAAGCTTTCGGCGAACCACCTCGATGTCACGCGCGGTGTTCTCCGTGGTCAGTGTCGACCCCAGACCGGGCGTACGCCGTGCACATCGATCACGGTTGAGTTTGCCTGCAGCGGTGTAGATCTCGGCTTCCGTTCCGGTGAGCGGTGCACATTTCAGCGGCGTACCCGACACCAGACCCCGCGGCTGCACCGCGACGAGATCCCACTGGTCGCGCACCTCGTCCGGCACACGCAGCTGACTGAACATCGCGATCGCGTCGCCGCCGGGACCTCCCGGATTACCCATCAGGACACCGCGCCGCTGAGACGGTTGCCGCGCGGGAATGCGACTCACGAGGAGCTCGATCGTGGGTCCGTTCGGCCTGGTGTGATCCAGCGGGACCTCGACCGCAGCGCAGCGGACACTCGCCGGGACACCGTGGACGGCGGGACATGACGTCCAGTCCAGCTCGGGTTCCGCAGCCGCGGCGAGCGGCTCGGCGCGCACCGTGTCCAGCAGACCGACCGTGGCCACCGCGGCCACAACCAGCGCGATCACCCGGACTCGTCGACGCCCCCGCTTCAGCGATATCACTCCCCGACCCTAGCCGGGCACACGAGAAGCTTGCGCGTCTGGCCCTCAGGCCAGAATCCGGCGCCCGGACAGCGCCCGGCCGAGGGTGAGTTCGTCGGCGAACTCGAGGTCGCCGCCCATCGGCAGACCCGACGCCAGACGCGTCACCGACAGCCCGGGGAAGTCCTTGAGCATGCGCTGCAGGTAGGTGGCGGTGGCCTCGCCCTCCGTGTTGGGGTCGGTCGCGACGATCACCTCGCTGACGTCGACGCCGTCCTCCTGATTGGCGAGCCGACGCAGCAGCTCTCGGATGCGGAGCTGGTCGGGCCCGATCCCCGACAACGGGTCCAGTGCACCGCCGAGCACGTGGTAGCGACCGGTGAACTCCTTGGTCCGCTCGATCGCGTGCACGTCCTTGGGTTCTTCGACGACACAGATCTTGGTGGCGTCCCGACGCGAGTCGGAGCAGATCCGGCACAAGCGATTCGCCGACACATTGCCACATTCGGCGCAGAAGACGACGTCGTCGCGTACACACCCGAGTGCGGCGATCAACCGGTCGATGTCGGACTTCTCCCCCGCGAGCAGATGGAAGGCGATGCGCTGCGCACCCTTCGGACCGAGACCCGGCTGTTTGGCCAGTTCATCGATCAGATCCTGGATCGGTCCTTCATACATCGCGTGCCCGGGTTCTCTGGTGTGGTGGGAAGGATCGCGCGGCGGGCGCGATCAGCCGCCGAGCCCGGGGATGCCGCCGCCGAGGCCTCCGGCCAGCGGGCCCATCTTCTCGCTCGTGAGCTGCTCACGCTTCTGCGACAGGTCGGCGAGCGCGCCGAGCAGCAGGTCCTGCAGGGTCTCTACATCCTCGGGGTCGACGACCTTGGGATCGATGGACACCGCGGTCACCTCGCCGGTGCCGTTGCCGGTCACGGTGACCAGACCGTTGCCCGCGCTCCCGACGATCTCCGCCGCGGCGATCTCGTTCTGTGCGGAGAGCAGCTTCTCCTGCATCTGCTGCGCCTGGGCCAGCAGACCCGCCATCGGGTTCTCGCCGCCCTGGCCGCCGCCGAACAATGCGCTGGGATCGAATGGTTGCGTCACGCCGTCCAGGGTAGCCCCCGGGTCAGCGCAGCAATCGATCGACATGCGCGGCGATGTCGTCGACGGTCGTCTCGTCGACCGGGCTGATCTCGAAGGACAGCACCTCGTCGCCGAACAGATGACTCGCCCGCCGCGTGAGCGAGAACTCGAAACGGTCGTCGACGCGCCGCCACTCGACGATCCCGCCGTAGACGGGCGCACTCGCCCCGGTGGTGACGCAGTGTTCGTCGGCGCGCGGGCCGCCGGTGAGGTCCCGCTGGATCTGGAAACACGCCAGCGACTCGTCGTCGATGAACACGACGGCCTCGCAGCCCAGGTCGGGGTGTCGTTCGTACGACGCGCGGATGGTCACGGTCGCCAGGGTACTTTCCGCCACCCGTCTGGAGGCCGCCGCTGAAAAACGCCCCTGCGAAGGGCCCTCCAGAACCCGGCCGACGACACTGTGTCGCCGGTCCGGCTGTGGGGGGTGGATTCCGGTGGCGGATTTCAGGCGAGGTTTAGAGGGGCGCTTTTCAGCGCAGCACCGACCGCCGACTCTCGAATCGACGCTCCGTCCCGTCGAGCGGGTCGGTGAACTCCAGGGCATGAGCGACGAGCCTCAGCGGGGCCGAGAAGTCTCCATGGTCGGGCCGTTCCGCGAGCTCGGGGCGGACCTCGGGATACAGCGGGTCGTCGACGATCGGCACACCGAGCGACGACATGTGCAACCGCAGCTGATGCGTGCGTCCGGTGTGCGGCACCAGCCGGTAGACGCCGCCACGCTCGGTCTGTTCGACGAGGGTGACGTCGCTGATGGCGTTCACCGGCCCGTCGACGACGCGGGCCCTCAGGTCACCGGCGGTCTTCTCGATCCGGTCGCGCACGGTCACGGTCTCGGTGAGTCGCTCGTCGACCGGCGCCAGCGCGCGGTACTCCTTACGTGCCAGCCGGGAGGCGAAGAGGTCCTGGTACGCCGCCCGGACCTCGGGGCGCAGCGTGAAGAGCAGCACACCGGCGGTGAGCCGGTCGAGGCGGTGGGCCGGCGAGATCGTCTCGCTGCCCAGTTCGCGGCGGAGTCGGACCAGCGCGGTCTGCGTCACGTGACGACCCCGCGGCATGGTGGACAGGAAGTGCGGTTTGTCCACGACGACGATGTTCTCGTCGCGGTAGAGCACCGGGACGTCGAACGGGATCGGGACCTCGTCGGGCAGGTCGCGGTACAGGTAGAGCGAGACGTTCACCCGCGACGGGGCGTCGAGATCGACGGGCCGGCCGTCGGCGTCGACGATCTCACCGGCCGCTGCACGCGCGTGCAAATTCTCGATCCCGAGACCCACGAGGCTCGGCGACGCCAGTAGTGCCTCGGCGACGGTGGATTCCGGCCCCGCCCGCAGCACCACCCGCGTCGAGTCGACGCCGTCCCGGATCGGGAGCGGCGAGGGCCGGGCCCGACCCCTCCTCCGTGACGTCAGTTCTCGAGGCGCTTCTTGAGATTGCCGAGTACCTCGGCCTGGATGCGGTTGATCGCCTTGGGCGCGAAGGTCTTCTCGAAGAAGCCGCCGATGCCGCCGGCGCCCTTCCAGCTGGTGGTGGTCGTGACGCGCGAGCCGCCGGCCGACGGGGCGACGGTGTAGGTCGTCACCATGGTGGAGTTGGCGTCGCGCTCGGTCACGGTGTCCGGGGTCACGCTGACGGTCGCCTGGACGTCGCGCTGCCGCTTCTCGGAGGCCTGCAGAATCCAGTGCACGACGGTGCCGTCGCCGTTACCGCCGCTGATGACCTTGTAGTCGCGGTAGTGGGCCGGGAGGATCGCCGGGCGCACGTCGTTGTAGTCCGCGAGGGCTCCGATGACGGCGTCCGGGGCGGCGGTGATGTCGATCGACTGCGATGCGGAAACCTGACCCACGATGGAACACTCCTCGGGACGAAACGATTGGCGGGCGAACTGATCAAGTCCTAGGCTAACCGGGTGAGCTCTGGCTTGGAGATGGGGGGACAGGCATTTGACCAGGGGGTGTCCACCCTACTGGCCAGCTATCGTGCCATCCCTCCGAACGCGACCGTGCGCCTTGCGAAGAAGACTTCGAACCTCTTCCGCAAGCGCGCAGCCAATCCACATCCCGGACTGGACGTCTCCGGACTCGACCGGGTGATCTCGGTCGACCCCGACGCCCGCACCGCCGACGTCGCCGGGATGTGCACCTACGAGAACCTGGTCGCGGCGACACTGCCCTATGGTCTGGCACCCCTGGTGGTCCCGCAACTCAAGACGATCACCCTCGGCGGGGCGGTGACCGGCCTCGGCATCGAGAGCACGTCGTTCCGTTCCGGACTGCCGCACGAGTCGGTGTCGGAGATCGACATCCTGACCGGCGACGGGGAGATCATCACCGCGACGCCCACCAACGAACACGCCGACCTGTTCTTCGGTTTCCCCAACTCTTATGGAACGCTGGGCTATTCGGTCCGCCTGCGCATCGAACTCGAACCGGTGAAGCCCTACGTCGCGTTGCGCCACGTGCGTTTCACCTCGATCGCCGAACTGCAGGCGACGATGGCGACCATCGTCACCGAGAAGACCTACGACGGTGAACAGGTCGACTACCTCGACGGAGTCGTGTTCTCCGCCAACGAGTCCTACCTCACGCTCGGGCGCCAGACCGACGAGGAGGGCCCGGTCAGTGACTACACCGGCATGGACATCTTCTACCGGTCGATCCAGAACAAGACCACCGACCGACTCACGATCCACGACTACCTCTGGCGCTGGGACACCGACTGGTTCTGGTGCTCACGAGCTTTCGGGGCGCAGAACCCGAAGATCCGCCGCTGGTGGCCGAAGCGCTACCTGCGCAGCAGCTTCTACTGGAAGCTCATCGGACTCGACCAGCGTTGGGACATCGGCGACCGCCTCAATGCCCGCAAGGGCCTCCCACCGGGTGAACGGGTCGTCCAGGACATCGAGGTGCCGATCGAGCGGACCGCCGACTACGTCGAATGGTTCCTGGACAACATCCCGATCGAACCGATCTGGTTGTGCCCACTACGCCTTCGCGAACCAGCCCTGCCCGGTTCGGACTCGGCGCGCCCGTGGCCGCTCTACCCGCTCGAACCGCGACGCACCTACGTCAACATCGGCTTCTGGTCGGCCGTGCCGGTCACCCCGGGCGATCCCGGACACACCAACAAGATCATCGAACGCAAGGTCGCCGAACTCGACGGCCACAAGTCGCTGTACTCGGAAAGTTTCTACGAGCCGGAGGAGTTCGACGAACTCTACGGCGGAGAGAGTTACCGGCTCCTGAAGAAGCGGTACGACCCCCGAGGCCGCCTTCTGGACCTCTATGCGAAAGCGGTGAAACGCCAATGACGACATTCAAGGACGCAGCGACCGGTGCGGAATCCCAGACCGGGAAGATGTCCCTGTCGGAGATCTTCGAGACCCTCTTGGGCGGCAACCTGTCCATCCGGATCTCGGCGTACGACGGCAGCAGCGCAGGCCCGGCCGACGCCCAGTACGGCCTCAACCTGAAGACCCCGCGCGGCACCACCTACCTCGTCACGGCGCCCGGCGATCTCGGCCTGGCCCGCGCCTACATCGCCGGTGACCTCGAGCTCGTCGGCGCACATCCCGGCGACCCCTACCCCGCCCTGAAGGCGCTTGCAAGCGATCTGGACTTCCACCGCCCGTCGCCGCTGGCCCTGGCACAGATCGCCCGCTCACTCGGCATCGAACACTTCAAGCCGATTGCCCCGCCGCCGCAGGAGGCTGTGCCGCGCTGGCGTCGTTTCGCGGAAGGCCTGCGTCACAGCAAATCTCGTGACGCCGAAGTCATCCACTACCACTACGACGTCTCGAACACCTTCTACGAGTGGGTCCTCGGCCCGTCGATGACCTACACGTGTGCGGTCTACCCCGACCGCGACGCGTCGCTCGAAACCGCCCAGGACAACAAGTACCGCCTCATCTTCGAGAAGCTGCGCCTCAAGCCCGGCGACCGGCTCCTCGACATCGGTTGCGGCTGGGGCGGAATGGTCCGCTACGCCGCCAAGCGCGGCGTACACGCCATCGGCGCGACGCTGTCGGCCGAGCAGGCCGAGTGGGCGCAGAAGGCCATCGTCGACGAAGGACTCTCCGACTTCGCCGAGGTGCGCCACAGCGATTACCGCGACGTCACCGAATCCGGTTTCGACGCGGTGTCGTCGATCGGTCTGACCGAGCACATCGGTGTCGGCAACTACCCGGCCTACTTCGGCTTCATGCGCGACAAGCTGCGCCCGGGTGGAATGCTGCTGAACCACTGCATCACCCGGCCCGACAATGCGAGCCGCAGCAAGGCCGGCACGTTCATCGACCGTTATGTGTTCCCCGACGGCGAGCTCACCGGTTCGGGCAAGATCATCTCCAAGCTCCAGGACATCGGCGGCATGGAGGTCATCCATGAGGAGAACTTCCGCGAGCATTACGCGATGACCCTGCGCGACTGGAACATCAACCTCGTCGATCACTGGGACGAAGCCGTGGCCGAGGTCGGCGAGGGCACCGCCCGCTTGTGGGGCCTGTACATGGCGGGCTGCCGGATCGGCTTCGACCGCAACATCATCCAGCTCCACCACGTGCTGGCGACCAAGCTCGACAGCCACGGCGGCCATCAGGTCCCGCTGCGGCCCTGGTGGAACGCCTGATCCTTCTCGACCAACGAGACCCCGTCGGATGTCCGGCGGGGTCTCGTCGTTCAGGTCCCGGGATTGTTCATCCCCGAGCGGCTCAGACGAGGGGGACGTCGATGATCGGCCTGCGCTCGTCCGCGCCGGGGCCGTCGAAGTGCCACCACTCACCGGAGTAGACGGTCAATCCGCCGGCCGCCATCGCCTGGCGCAACCGCGCCCGAGCCGCTTGCGCCGACGCCGAGACCCCCTGCGTCGCATAGGCGGTCGCGCGTGGGGTGAACGAGTCGAAGTCGGTGCCCATGTCAACGCGACAGAGATTGCCGACCTTGCGCGGCACCGGACAGTTCGGGGTGCGGACGGCCAGGGTCACGTCGACCGAGCGTCCCGCCTCATGGCTGGTCGAGTACGGGCCGGGGGCGGCGACCCACGCCGGATCGGGGACCTTCTGGAACATCTTCTGCTGCACCGAATGCGGCCGATAGCAATCCCAGAACACCAGCGTCTCGCCGCGGGCCCGGAGCCTCTGGGCCGCGGTCCGCAGTCCCGGAGCCATCGACTCGTGGACCAGGCAGCGGGCGTTTCGCGGATACAGCCGCTCCCCCACGAAGTTGTTGGTCGTCGCATACCGCAGATCGAGCACTGCGTCGGCGACGACGGTCTCGACGTCGACGAGGCCGACCGCGCGTGCCTGCTGGTCGACGGGAGCCGCCTCGGCATCTGCCATCGACAACGTCAGCACCGCCACCACCGCTGCCGGCACCGCGGCCAGACGTAGGACCGATCGGATCTGCATGTCTGCGTTCTACCAGCCCTTCGTCTTGCCGGTCACTCGATCGGCCGTGCCCCGAGCTCGGACTTGAGGAGTTCGAGAGCAACCTGGTCGGGGTCGAGGCGCTTCTCGGGACCTCCGGTCCGGGCGTCGGCAACCATCTCGGCTCGCTCCTCGTCGGGGATGTCCTCGTCCGCGCGTGGCGGTTCGGGCTCCTCCGGCTCGGCCACCGGCTCGGGCGGCGGCGCGGCGGCGGACTGGTCACGGGACCGACTGGGGCGTGAGTACGACTGCCGGGGCTTGGCCTGCTGTTTCGCTGCCTGTGCGCCACCGGCCGCCGACGGCGCGACCGCCGTGCCCGGGGCCTGGTGCACCGTCCGCACGTCCAGCGGTGTGCCGAAGACCTCGGCGAGCGCCTCCCGGATGATCGTGACCGCGTGCGGCGCCGAGAGTCGTCCGACGAGCACCTCGACCGGATGTCCGAGCACCACCGTGGTGCCCTCGAGGTCGGCGATGACCGCCGCCGACAGCATCGGCTCGAGACTCTTGGAACGCTCCCGCACCGCGGCCCGGATCTCCGGGTAGCGCTTGCGGATCGCGTCGGCGTCGAGCCCGCCCGGGGCAGCCGGCTCTGGTTCCGGTTCCGGCTCGGGCTCCGGTGCGGGGCGCTTCGCCCGGGCCGGCATCGCATCGGGCGGCGGGACCGAGTACTCGTCGACCGGCTCATCCGGCAACGGGATGTCGTCGGAGTAGGCCGACGGGGCCGGCTCGGCCACAGGTTGCCGGGTCCGCTCCGGAGCCGGTTCGGCCACGGGTGCACGCGAGGGCGGCTCCGGCGCCGTGGGGGTTCCGCCGTTCCGGACCGCCGGGCGCACGGGTTCGGCAACCGGCTGCGCCGGCGCGGCGGCCTCCGCTTCGGGTTCGTCCCAGGGGACGTCGAGTGTCGGTGCAGCAGCGTCGACTTCGGGAGTCTCGGTGTCGGTGGTCCCGGTGTCGAGATCCCCGAGATCGAGCCCCTCGGGTTCCGGAAGCGCGTCGGCATCGGCCAGGGCATCGGGGTCGGGAAGGGCGTCCAGATCGGCGATGGCGTCGGGCGCGGGCTGCTCGACGATCAGTTCCTCGAGCATGTCCGCGTCGTCGGTCTCGACGGCGGCGGCCGCGGCGGCCTGCGGTGCGACAGCAACCGGTTCCGCGGCGGGCGCGGCCGGCTCGGGCTCTGCAGCCGCAGCGGCGGGTTCGGCCGGCGCCGGTTCAACCTTCGCGACCGGCGCAGGCGGTTCGGGTGCGGTGGGTTCCGGTGCGGTCGGCATCGGGGGCACCGCAGCAGCCGGGGCAGCCGGTACGGATGCCGGCGAAGCAACGGGGGTGTCGGCCTCGGCGGCCTCGGCCGCAGCGCGACGTGCCTCCTCGGCGGCCTTCGCCTCTTCCATGGCCTTGCGCTGCGACGGACGCACGAACTTCGGTTCCGGTTCGGGCTCAGCAGGTTTCGCGGGCACCGGAATCGACGTGGTGCCGATCCCCGACTCCAGACGCTCGAGTCGCTGCAGCAGGGCCGCGTCGTCGTTCGACACCCCGGGCAGCAGCATGCGCGCGCACATCACCTCGAGGAGGAGTCGCGGCGACGTGGTTCCGCGCATCTCGCCGAGGGCGTCGTGCACGATCTCGGCGAAGCGCGTCAACGAAGCGGGGCCGAGCGTCTCGATCTGGCCCCGCATCCGTGCGAGCTGATCACCCGGCGCCTCGACCAGGCCACGGTCGGCGGCATCGGGGACGGCCTGCAGCAGGATCAGGTCACGGAGCCGTTCGAGGAGATCGACCGCGAAGCGTCGTGGGTCGTGACCCGCGTCGACGACCTTCTCCACGGCGCCGAACAGCGCCGCGCCATCGGCCGACGCCAGTGCCTCGACGGCGGTGTCGATGAGCGCGACATCGGTGACGCCGAGCAATGCGAGCGCCCGCTCGTACGCGACGCCCTGGTCGTCGGCGCCGGCGAGGAGCTGATCGAGGATCGACAACGAGTCACGCGGCGAACCGCCGCCGGCACGGATGACCAGCGGGTAGACCTCGGGCGCGACGGTGACGCCCTCCCGTTCACAGATCTTCTCCAGCAGCCCGCGCATGACCGGCGGGGCGAGCAGACGGAACGGGTAGTGGTGGGTACGCGAGCGGATCGTCGGCAGCACCTTCTCGGGTTCGGTCGTCGCGAACACGAAGATGAGGTGCTCCGGCGGCTCCTCGACGATCTTGAGCAACGCGTTGAAGCCGGCGTTGGTCACCATGTGCGCCTCGTCGACGATGAACACGCGATAGCGCGACTCGGCCGGCGCATAGAACGCGCGGTCACGTAGCTCGCGGGTGTCGTCGACGCCGCCGTGGCTGGCCGCGTCGAGTTCGATGACGTCGAGGTTGCCGGGACCGCCGGGGGCGAGAGCCACGCACGACGTGCAGGTGCCACAGGGACGCGAGGTGGGGCCCTCGACACAGTTCAACGACCGCGCCAGGATTCGCGCCGACGACGTCTTGCCACAACCGCGCGGACCGGAGAAGAGGTACGCGTGATTGATGCGCCCCGAGTCGAGGGCACGGCTCAACGGATCGGTGACGTGCTCCTGCCCCACGACGTCGGCGAAGGTAGCCGGGCGATAGGTGCGATACAGAGCCACGCGTCGAGAGTACCGGCGACCCGTGACATCGGATGCGCCTGCCTCACACTGCGGGCGACGCCCCGGTCTCGGGCGCTTCACCCATCGACTCACCGGCGGTTCCGACCAGGTCATCGGCCATGCCGGCCGACAGGTTCACCCGCTCGGCGTCGGCCCGTACCACCGGTTCGACGCCCCGCGGACTCCCACCCTCGGCCTGCTCGGTGGACAGTCCGCCGTCGGCGATGACCGCGGCCGCCACCCCCGGGGCGATGACCGCGGCCGGATCGGCCGCGGTGGTCGGACGGGAACCGAAGACCCGCAGGGCGACGACCGTCGCGATCAGGATTCCGACATACGCGAACAGATAGGGACTGACGGTGAACCAGTTGAGCCAGGTGACCCGCGTCTTCACGTAGAGCCCGGTGTAGTAGCCGTCGGGCACGAGCGCCGGGACGTGCGTCGGCCAGGCGAACGCGAGCAGCACGAGCGCCGCGGCACCCACCGCCGCCAGGCCGCGTTCGAGCTGGGTTCGCCTCAGGTCGAGGGCCAGGTGCACCCCGATCACCACGATCGGCACGAACCAGACCCAGTGATGCCCCCACGACATCGGCGACACCTCGCAAGCGGTCATGCCGACGATGCTGACCGCCAGCAGCTCTTGACCCCTGCGGTGGGCGTAGGTCGCGACCGCGAACCCGGCGACGAGCGCGGTGAGCGCCAGGGCTCCCCACAGGAGGGTCGACGGGTGGTCGGTGTCGAGGTGGTTGGCGAGCATCCCGCGGATCGACTGATTGCCGCGCAGCTGCGCCGAGCCGACGCGTTCGGACTGGAACAGCTTGCCGGTCCAGTAGGCCCACGAGTCACGGGGCAGGACGAGGAACCCGATCGCCACCGTCATGACGAATCCGCCGATGACCCCGAAGAACGCACGCCAGTTGCGTTGCACCGCGTAGTAACCGGCGAAGATCAGCGGAGTCAGCTTGATCCCGGCGGCGATGCCGGCACCGACACCCTTGGTCCTACTGGTGTCGGAACGGGTGAGGTCGGCCAGGATGAGCAACATCAGGAAGACGTTGATCTGGCCGTACCAGATGGTGGTGCGGACGGGCTCGAGCAACATCGCCACCGCGACGAGCGACATTGCGATCACCCGCAGTGGCCAGGTCACCGGCCGGCCCAGGCTGCGGAAGCTCAGCAGAACGACGAGATAGAGGGCGACCACGATGCCCGCGGTCCACAACCATCGCGCCACGTCGAACGAGATCCATGCGAGCGGGGTGAAGAGCAACGCCGAGAACGGCGAATAGGTGTAGTCGAGGTCGCCGATCATCTTGACGTCGTAGAGGCTGGCGCCCTCGGTGACCGCCTGAGCACCCTGCCGATAGACGGCCAGATCGATCTGGTTGTTCAGCAGACCCCAGAACTGGGCTCCCCAGGGCACGACAACATCCTGGAGGACAAGAGCGATGACCCCCACGATGGCGAAACCGGATGCGAGAAGAACCGGCCTGGGCAGATTCACGATTTACAAGAGTGGCATAAGAGTCGGTGCATACCGGCTCACTCGCCGCCGAATGAGAGCTATCTAACGTCGATTCGGCGTTTGACAGCGGCGCGTCGGCGCGACGAGTGGCTCAGCTGCGCTCCGCCAGCAGGGTCTCGGCCGAGGCGAGGAGCACGCACGTCGCGACCCCGTCCATCGCGGCCCGCAGGTCGTCGGTGTTCGGGAAGGTCGGCGCGAGGCGGATGTTCCGG
Organism: Gordonia rubripertincta; assembly: GCF_038024875.1. Classification (NCBI taxonomy): domain Bacteria; kingdom Bacillati; phylum Actinomycetota; class Actinomycetes; order Mycobacteriales; family Gordoniaceae; genus Gordonia; species Gordonia rubripertincta. Next base: position 1,716,451 of record NZ_CP136136.1, on the reverse strand, counting down.
TCGTGCGGATCGGTCTTGTACGGGAATGCCGAACCAGCGCCGGTCAGGGCGATTCCGGCCTCCTTGGCCAGCTCGATGGTGCGTCGGGCGGCGCCGTCGACGACGTCGAGGCTGACGAAGTAACCCCCCTCGGGCTCCGACCACGAGGCGACCTTGGCCTCGGACAGCCGGTCTTCGAGGATCTCGAGCACCAGCTTGAACTTCGGCGCCAGGATCTCGCGGTGGCGCGCCATGTGCGCGCGCACGCCGTCGGCGTCGCCGAAGAACTTGAGGTGACGCAGCTGGTTGACCTTGTCCGGGCCGATGGTCTTGAAACCGAGGTACTTGCTGAACCACGCGAGGTTCTCGTCCGACGACCCGAAGAAGGACACCCCGCCTCCGGCGAAGGTGATCTTCGACGTCGAGCCCAGGACGTACACACGGTTGGGATGACCGGCCTCGGCGGCCATCTCGAGGACGCGCAGCGGCGTAGGTGGGGCCTCCACGAGGGTGTGCACCGCATAGGCGTTGTCCCAGTAGATGCGGAAGTCGGGTGCCGCGGGCATCTCGAGCAGTCCGCGGGTCACCGCCTCGGAGAAGGTGACGCCGGTCGGGTTGGAGTAGGTGGGTACCGCCCACAGGCCCTTGATGCTCGGGTCGTTGGCGACGAGTTCGGCGCAGAGGCGCACGTCCGGACCGTCGGGGAGCATCGGCACCGGGATCATCTCGATGCCGAAGCTCTCGGTGATCGCGAAGTGCCGGTCGTATCCGGGCGACGGGCACAGGAACTTGATCTTCTGGCGGCCCCACGGCTCGTCTGAGTCGGCGGTGCCGTGCAGCAGGCCGAAGACGGTGAGATCGTGCATGAGCTCGAGGCTCGAGTTGCCGAACGCGATCAGGTTCTCCGGAGCGACGGCGAGCAGTTCGCCGAAGATCTCACGCAGTTCGGGCAGGCCGTTGAGGCCGCCGTAGTTGCGGGTGTCGGTGCCCTTGCCGTCGCGGTACTCGTCGCCGGGCAGCGACAGCAGGGCGTTGGAGAGATCGAGCTGTTCGGGAGCGGGCTTGCCGCGGGTGAGGTCGAGCTTCAGACCCAGAGCGGCCAGCTCGTCGTAACGCTTCTTCAGATCCGCCTGGGGTGTCACGTAGTTGGTCGGCACTCATCGAGTGGAAATTCAACGTCTGGACCTTCCGCGGCACGACGCCGGTGCGGGTGTCCGACGCCGCAGACCTGAAATTCGAATCTGAATCTGGGATATAGGGGACCCCGCGCACCCGAGAGAGCCCGTTGACCCTTGCTGCCTTCCGGCCCTGGGGGAGTTCACAGGATGCACGCCGCGCGGGATCCGTCGTCCAGTGTAGCGATGGTTCACAGACGGGTGACACCGGGTGGTCACACGGCCGCGGTGGCCGAGGTCGGCGCAGGCGACGCGGGTGTCCGTCCCCTGAATACGACGAAGGTCCGTGGCGCGACTCCCGTGCGGGGTTGCGCACCACGGACCTTCGGTGGCGGAGGATAGGGGATTCGAACCCCTGAGGGCTGTTAACCCAACCCGCGTTCCAGGCGAGCGCCATAGGCCACTAGGCGAATCCTCCAACGTCGAGATGATAGCCGCCGGGGACTCCCACACCCAAACCCGCCTGCCGGCCGCCCGGTCGGCACTAGGGTCGGGGCATGTCCGATTCCTCTCCCGTGGTCGTGATCGGAGCAACCGGCGGACAGGGCGGTACCGTCCTCGACGCGCTGCTCGACGCCGGTTTCGCGGTGCGTGCCCTCGTCCGCGACGCCGTGTCGTCGAAGGCCGCGGCGCTCGCCGACCGCGGTGTCGAACTCGCCGTCGGCGACATCGTGAGTGGCGTAGGACTCACCGATGCGTTCACCGGGGCGGCGGGCGCCTTCGCGCTGACGACGCCCTTCGAGTCCGGCGTCGACGCCGAGGTCGCCCAGGGCACCGCGCTGATCGAGGCGGCCACCGCAGCCGCACTCCCCTACCTCGTCTTCTCGTCGGTGGCCTCCGCCGACCGCGACACCGGCGTCCACCACTTCGACTCCAAGTTCGAGGTCGAGCGGATGCTCGCCGCCACCGACATCCCGCACACCATCGTCGGGCCGGCCTACTTCTACGACAACCTGCTCGCCGGGTCCGACGCGCTCGCCGCCGGCGTCATGCCGATCGCGATGCCCGCGGATCAACCGCTGCAACAACTCTCGCGCCGCGATCTCGGCCGGTTCGTCGCGACGCTGTTCCGGGACCCGGGTGCGTACACCGGCGAACGCATCGACATCGCCTCCGACCAGCCGACGCCGGTGGAGATGGCGCAGATCGCCGGCGACGTCCTCGGGATCAGGGTGAGCGCGGAATCCTATAATCCCGAACGCATCCCGTCGCCCGACATGAGTGCCATGTTCCGCTTCCTCGGCGACCGCGGATACGAGGTCGACATTCCCGCACTGCACCGCCGGTTCCCCGATGTCGGGTGGCAGAGCTTCGCGGAATGGGCGGCCGAGGCCTTGTGCCGCTGAGCGGAGGACCTCAGTCCCCGATCCGGTTGCCCTTGTCGTCCCAGTGCTCGGCGACCTTCTTGCTGGGCTGCACACGTGGCGGTTCGCCGGGCATCTTCGGGTAGCTGGGCGGATAGGGCATGTCGGCCAGGCCGTTCGCGTCGTCCTCGTGGACCATCTCGAGCAGTTTCTCGATGCCGCGGCGGTGGTCGGCGATGTCGGCCCACGGATCACCGCGATCCTCCAGCAACTTCGGCACCGTCGCCATAGTGCAGTCGTCGGGATCGACGTCGGCCAGTTCGTCCCACGTCACCGGCGTCGACACGCGCCCGATCGCGCTGCGCCGGACGGAGTAGGGCGAGGCCATCGTGCGGTCGCGGGCGTTCTGGTTGTAATCGATGAAGATCCGTTCTCCGCGTTCCTCTTTCCACCACGAGGTGGTTACCCGGTCGGGGTCGCGGCGTTCCAGTTCACGGGCGATCGCTATGACACAACGCCGGGTGGCGATGAAGTCCCACAGCGGCTCGATGGGGACATAGACGTGAATCCCGCGACCACCCGAGGTCTTCACGAAGCCCGTGAAGCCGAGCTCGTCGAGCAGTGGCTTCAGCCCGTCGATCGCCACGCTCCGTACGTCGTCGAATGTCGTGCCGGGTTGCGGGTCGAGGTCGATGCGGAGCTGATCGGGATGGTCATTGTCCGGGTGCAGGGTCGGCCAGGTGTGGAAGGTGACCGTCCCCAGGTTCGCGGCCCACACCAGGTCGGCCGGCACCGTCGGCCGGATCGCGTCGCCGGTTCGCTTGGACGGGAACACGATCGGCGTGGACTGCACGTGCTCGGGACGCTTCTTCGCGATGTGCTTCTGGTAGATCTCCTCCCCCTCGACGCCGTCGGGGAAGCGTTGCAGGAAAGTCGGCCGGTCGCGCGTCGCGCGCATGAGCGGCCCGTCGCCGCTGTCGTCGACGCCGAGTGCGAGCATCCGGTAGTAGCCGACGAGATCCCGCTTGCGGCCGCCGTTCTCACCGAGCTCGGGAAAATAGATCTTGTCCGGGTTGCTGAGGCGGACGGTGATCCCGTCGACGTCGAGTTCTTCTGCAGGAGAACGTGATGCCATGGTCATTCCCCTTCGAGGACGTCGTGCAGGTCGTAGGTGAGCGGGACCTCGAGCTGGTCGTAGCCGCAACTCTCCGGGTCCCGGTCCGGACGCCAGCGGAGGAATTTCACGGTGTGACGGAAGCGCTGGTTCTCCATCTGGTCGTAGGCGAACTCCGCGACCAGTTCGGGGCGGATCGGAATCCACTCCCCCGACTTCTCCGACCGCCAGCGGGTGGGCTCACCCGGCGACGGTTTGTCCGGGTCGAGGCGCATCGGCTCGAACATCTCCTGTAGCTCGACGCGTTTGGCGTCGGAGAACGCTCCCGCTCCCCCGACCATGCGCAACTCGCCGTCGTCGCCGTAGAGCCCGAGCAACATCGAGCCGATCCCTCTGCCCGACTTGTGGATCCGGTAACCGAAGATCACGCAGTCCGCGGTCCGCTTGTGTTTGATCTTCAGCATCTCGCGCTTGTTCTCGACGTAGAGTCCGTCGAGCCGCTTGGCGACGACGCCATCGAGGCCTGCGCCCTCGAAGGCGGAGAACCAGTCCTCGGCAACCGACGGGTCGCCGGTCACCCGGCTGACGTGCATCCGTCGATCCCGGCCACCGGGTCCGACCGCACGCAGCAACGCCTCCCGGCGGACCTCGAACGGCTCGTCCTTGACCGACGTCGATTCCAGTGCGAGTGCGTCGAATCCGATGAAGATCGCCGGCGTCTTCTCGGCGAGCATGTTGACCCGCGATTCGGCGGGATGGATCCGCTGCGCCAGCGAATCCCAGTCGAGCCGGTGCGTGTCGCCGATGAGTGCGGGCACCCCGATCTCGCCGTCGAGGACGACCCTGTCCGGCAGCTCGACCTTTGCCGCGGCCACGACCTCCGGAAAGTACCTGGCCAGGTCTTTCCCTCCGCGGGAACCGATCACCACCTCCTCGCCGTCGCGGAAGATCAGCGCGCGGAATCCATCCCACTTCGGCTCATACGACCAGGCGGTGTCACCGTCGGGCTGCTGCGGCACGGCGGTGACCGCCTTGGCCAGCATCGGGGCTACGGGCGGCATGACCGGAAGATCCATGGCTTCACTGTTCCTCACTTCTCCGGGCGCTGGCAACGACCCGCCCGGAAGTCCGGGCCGACCGCCGGGTCTGGCGCAGAGACAGACCACCGGCGAGACCGGTTCTCATCGCGGGTCGTCGGAGCGACGCGGTAACCTCGACGCGATGTCGACACAGCACGCAGCGGGCCGGTATGCGCCGTCCCCGTCGGGCGACCTCCACGTCGGCAACCTGCGGACCGCCCTGCTGGCCTGGTTGTTCGCCCGCACGACGGGTCGGCGGTTCCTCATCCGCATGGAGGATCTCGACCGCGCGCTCGCCGGCGCCGACGCCCGGCAACTCGCCGACCTCGCCTCGCTGGGCATGGACTGGGAGACCCCCGTCGTCTATCAGACGCAACGACGGGACATCTACGGCCGGATCATCGACCGTCTCCGCAAGGGCGGCCGGACCTTCGAATGCTTCTGCACACGTCGCGAGATCCTCGAGGCCCCGTCCGCTCCCCACGCACCGCAGGGCGCCTACCCCGGCACGTGCCGGAAACTGACCGACGCCGAACGCGCCGAGAAGATCGCCGCCGGCCGGCCGCCCGCGATCCGCATCCTGGCCGACACCACCGAGTTCACCGTCACCGACCTGCTCCACGGCACGTTCACCGGAATGGTCGACGACTTCGTGATCCAGCGCAACGACGGCACCCCCGCCTACAACCTGGCCGTGGTCGTCGACGATGCCGCGCAGGGAGTCGATCAGGTCGTCCGCGGCGACGACCTGCTGTCGTCGGCTCCGCGCCAGGCCTACCTCGCCACGCTGCTCGGCGAGACCCCGCCGACCTACGCCCATGTACCCATGGTGCTCAACACCGACGGCGTCCGACTCTCCAAGCGCGACGGTGCGGTGACCCTCGCCGATCTTGCGGCCGACGGGGTTCCGGCCACGACCGTTCTGTCGCACATCGCGCGGTCGCTGGACCTCGCAGACCCCGGCGAGACCGTCGACCTCCCCACGCTCGCAAGCCGTTTCGACCCCGATGCACTCCCCCGCGAGCCCTGGTTACTGGGGCCCACGGAGTGGTCGTCCTGACCGCTAAGCGGTCGTCGCCAGCAACCTCTGGAGCAGGTCGTTGAGCGTGATCAATCCGATGGCCCGACCGGAGTCGGTGACCAGCGCGAGGTGGGCCCGGCGTTCACGCATGGCGGCGAGCGCCTCGTAGACCGGTTGCCCGGACTCGAACCTCAGCACCGGACGCATGAGGTCGGCGGCTGCCGCGTCCGGCGCCGCGCGCAGGCTGTCGCGCACGTGGACGACACCGTGCACCGGGCCCCGATCGGCGTCGCGCACCAGCAGCCGCAGATGTCCCGAAATACGTCCGGCAGTCTGGATCTCGCCGGCAGTCGCGGTCGGCAGCACCGCCCCCAGGGTGTCGCTGGGCGTGACGACGTCGCCGAGCGTCAGCGATTCCAGTTCGAGCGCGCTGGTCAGATGTGCGTGATACCGCTCGTCGAGTGTTCCGACCGTCGCCGAGTGCTCGACCAGGTGGCGCAACGCGTCGCTGTCCTGTCCGGTGGCGACCTGGTCCACGGGTTCGACGCCCACGCGCCGCAGGCACCAGTTGGCCAGGTGGTTGAGCTGCACGATGATCGGTCGCGTGAGCCACATGAAGGCTCGCATCGGCAGGGCCAACACGATCGCCGACCGCTCCGGGTGGGCGATCGCCCACGACTTCGGGGCCATCTCACCGACAACCAGATGCAGGAACGTCACGATGATGAGCGCCAGCACGAAGCCGACGATGTCGGCAGACCAGTACGGCAGGCCCCAGGTCTCGAACAGCGGCGTGAGCCAGTGATGCACAGCAGGTTTCGTGATCGAACCCAGCGCAAGCGTGCAGACGGTGATACCGAGCTGTGATCCCGCGAGCAGCACCGACAGTTCCGATGCGCTGCGCAGGGCGGCGCGGGCACTGCTACTCGTGGCGGCCTCGTCCTCGAGGCGGTGGCGTCGGGCCGCGATCAGTGCGAACTCGACGGCGACGAAGAAGGCACTCGCCGCGATCAGCGCAACGGTGATCGCCCCGATGACCCACGGGTTATCCATTGTCGGTCTCCCGTCCGGCATCCGATGCCGTTGCGGTGCTCGCTTCGGTGCCGAGTGACATCGACACCAGAGCCGGCACATGCTTCTCGACCTCGAGCACTTCGACGTGGACCACGCGGGGTGGCGCCTCATCGTCGTCGAGAAGCGAGGCGGGATCGGGGTCGATGGTGATCTCGACGGTCTCACCGACCTCGGGCAGTCCCACGAACTCTGCGATCACCAGACCGGCGATCGTCTCGTAATCCCCTTCGGGCAGTTCCCATCCCGTCGCACGGGACACCTCGTCGACGTGGGCGTCGCCTCGGACACGCCAACCGTCGGCGGTCTTCTCGATCGCCGCGGACGCCTCCGGGTCGTGTTCGTCGTCGATCTCGCCGACCAGTTCCTCGGCGATGTCCTCGGCGGTCACGACGCCGGCGAAACCACCGTATTCGTCGATGACGATGGCCATCTCCTCGTGTGCGGTGGAGAGGTTCTCCAGCACCTCCGGCAACGGCAGGGTCGACGGCACCACGACGGGGCGGCGGCAGAGATCACCCGCGGTGGCGGTCGGATCGGCCTTCGAGGGTTCTTTTTGCAGCGCGTACGACCATTCGAGGAGGTCGGGGAGATGTACGACGCCGAGCACTTCGTCGTCGTCTCCGGCGACCGGGTAGCGGGTGTGTCCGGTGCTCATCAGCGCCAGCACCTCGGACGCGGGCAGCGACGCATCCACCTGGTCGGTGTGCGGACGCGGGATCATCGCGTGTTCGGCTGTGCGCGTGGGAAATTCCAGCACGCGATCGAGCAGCACGGACAGGTCCTCGGGCAGTTCGCCGGCGTCGCGGGACTCGGCGACGATGTGTTCGAGGTCGCGGACCGACGCCGAGTGCTCGACGTCGTGGACCGGCTCGATACGCAGGGCGCGCAGCAACAGGTTCGATGCTTTGTCGAACAGCGCGATCAGCCAGCCGAAGACGGCCAGATACATCGTGGTCGAACGAGCGAGCCACAGCGCGACCGGTTCGGGCCGGGCGATTGCGAGGTTCTTGGGGAAGAGCTCACCGAAGACCATTTGCACCACGGTGGAGAACAGGATCGCGATGATCGTGCCGACCGCGACACCGACTCCCACGGGGATGCCGACGTTGTTCAGCAGGTCGCCGACGCCGGAACCGATCAGCGGCTCGGCGACGTAACCGACGAGCAGGCCGGTGACGGTGATGCCGAGCTGGGCGCCGGACAGCATGAACGAGGTGCGTCGGGTGACGGAGAGCGCGCGCTTGGCGGCGGCGTCACCGGATTCGGCGCGCGCCTTCAGGCGGGAGCGGTCGACCGCCATGAAGCCGAACTCCTGGGCCACGAAGTAGCCGGTGACGGCGGTGATCGCGAGGACCACCAGAATTCCCAGGAAGATTCCGAGAACGGTCAGCATGTCGCCGTCCGATCAACGTCGACGCCTGGGACGCCGGGGATGTTCTCGCAGTGGACTGTGGGCCCGGAACGCGGGTCAGGGCCCGGTTCGGAACAGGGTGCGGACGGGTGTCGTCGGCGTTTTCGGCGCTTTGCGCGTCTCATCGTCTCTCTCGCTGGTGCTCGAATACCCCTACAGGGTGCCGAGTGTTCGGGGGTGTTCGCAACCTCGTTGCGATGGGTTCACAACGAATCACCGTTCCGCACGGTTCCGGCACGTGACCCACCGCACGCCGGTCGCCGACCCGTTCAGTCCCGCATCGAACCGTAGTAGCGCCGCAGGAACTCGTCGCGGTACTCGATGTACGTGCCGTTCTCGATCGCCTGTCGGGCCCGGTCGACCAGCGTGACGATGAACGACACGTTGTGCAGGGTCGCCAGCGTCGGGCCGAGACCCTCCTTCGCCTTGAACAGGTGATGCAGGTAGGCGCGGCTGTACTGCGAGGTGTAGTTCTCGATCTCTGGGTCGAGCTGCCGGAAGTCGTTGCGGTACTTCGCGTTCGTGACGTTGTATCGACCGTCGAGCGAGTAGATCGCACCGTTGCGGGCGACGCGCGTCGGCGACACACAGTCGAAGGTGTCCACGCCGTTCTCGATGGCGGTGAAGATGTCGTCGGGTTCGCTGATGCCCAGGAGATGCTTGGGCGCGTCCTCGGGCAGTTCGTCGTTGACCCAGCCGACGATGGTGCCCAGGTTGTGCTTCTCGAGCGCGCCGCCGATGCCGTAGCCGCCGAAGCCCTTTCCGCCGGTCTCCCGGTCGGCGTCGCTCAGCGCGACCAGATCGCGCGACGCCTTGCGCCGCAGATCCTCGTACTGGGCTCCCTGGATCACACCCCACAACGCCTGCTGGGGCCGATGCGCACGCTCGACACTCAAGCGGTTGTGCTCGGCCAGGCACCGGATGGCCCACAACCGGGTTCGTTCCAGCGAATTTTCCTGGTAGGCACGGGTATTCATCAATGTGGTGAGCTCGTCGAAGGCGAAGATGATGTCCGCACCGAGCTGGTGCTGGATCTGCATCGACACCTCGGGGGTGAAGCGATGCGCCGAACCGTCGAGGTGCGACTTGAACGTCACCCCGTCGTCGTCGACCCGCGAGAGACGTTCCTTGCCCTCGGCGATGAGGGAGTCGTCGGGGCTGACCTCCATCGCGATGACCTTCTTGAACCCCGCGCCGAGCGACATGACCTGGAACCCACCGCTGTCGGTGTAGGTCGGGCCCGACCAGTTCATGAAGGCACCGAGCCCGCCGGCCTGATCGATGATCTCGGGCCCCGGCTGCAGGTACAGATGGTAGGCGTTCGCGAGGACGGCCTGCGCACCCAGCTCGGAGACCGACTCGGGCAGGACGGTCTTCACCGTCGCCTTGGTACCCACCGGCACGAAGGCGGGGGTCTGGATCGCGCCGTGCGGGGTGTTGATCACCCCGGTGCGGCCGCGGGTGCCGGGCAGGGTGGTGCCGACGGTGTAGGCGGGGTCGGCGACTTCGGTTCCGGTACTGCTCACCGGTGCATCCTCCCAGGTCGGCGCCCTCCACCCCAAACCGGCGGCGGCGCGGTCGGGCCCTTCGGCGGCCGTGACGACCGACCGGTCCGGCATTCCTGGATTCGATACGGTGGGACCATGTCGTGCAGAACGCGCCGCGCCATCGCCTCCGGGGCCAGGGTCGCCACCACCGCATTCGGCCTGTCGTTGGCCCTGTTCACGCTGTCCGCCTGCGGTTCGGAACAGGATGTCACCGACACCTCCGCGAACAGCGTGTCCGCATCGGCGGAACAACCCGCCGACGCCCCGTCAACATCCGCCCCTGTCGTCCCCGGCCGCAAGCCCGCGTCGGCCCGCGCCGACTCGGTCACACCGCGCGCCGACGCGGACGAATCAGGAAGCGGCCCCGGCACCACGTGCGGCAGCATCCCCGGCCCCGACGGCGCGCTGCGAGTGTTGATCCTGGCCGGCGACGTCGAGTGCGACGACGCGAAGTCGGTCGCGGACGATTACGGTCCCAAGATCGTCACCGGCGCGCAGCAGTCGGTCTCCGGCTGGACCTGCGGGCCGTCGCAACTGCAGGGCGTACTCGCCGCCTGCCAAAAGGACGCGACGGTCATCGGTTTCGCACCCTGACCCCCGAAACTCGCTGACCGAACCGCCTTGACCCTCACGCGACGTCAGACCCCAAGGTTGCTCATGTGAGTGAAGAGAAGCACCGACCGCGCCCCGCTCCCTCGTCGGACCTGACCGTGGGCGTCGTCGCGGGGATGGTCGGCGTCAGCGTCCGCACACTGCACCACTACGACCGGATCGGTCTGGTGACACCGTCGCGCCGCACGCCGGCGGGATACCGCGTCTACGACGACGCCGACGTGGCACGGCTCTACCGTGTCCTGCCCTACCGCGAACTGGGCTTCTCACTCGAGCGGATAGCGACTCTGCTCGACGATCCCGATGCCGACGAATTGCATCAGCTCCGGGCGCAGCACGAGCTGCTCACCGACCGGATCGATCACTTGCACCGGATGGTCGCAGCGGTGGAGGAGATGATGAGCGCGAAGAAGCAGGGAATCCAGCTGTCGGCGGCCGAACAACGCGAGATCTTCGGCGAGAACTGGCCCGGCGAAGAGTACGCGGCGGAGGCCGAGGAACAGTGGGGCGAGACCGACGCGTGGCAGGAGAGCCAGAAGCGCGCCGCCCGGTTCTCGAAGGAGGACTGGCGGCAGATCAAGGCCGAGACCGACGACCTCGAACGACGCCTCGCCGACGCGATGCTCCGAGGACTCACGCCCGGTACCGCCGAAGCCGATGCCCTCGCCGAGGAGCACCGCGCGCAGATCGGCCGGTTCTACGACTGCACGCACGAGATGCACGTCGGGCTCGCCGACGTGTACGTCACCGACCCGCGTTTCACCGCGCACTACGACGAGCAGGCCCCCGGGCTCGCCGTCTACCTGCGCGAGGTCATCCGGGCCAATGCCGAGAAACGCATCTGATCGACGCCGGCCGGTGTCTGCTCACTCGTCCAGATAACGCTTCCGGAGCGCTTCCGGCACAGCGGGATCGAGTCCCAGCCCGTCGCGGAAGTAGCCCTCGATGTCACCGAACTGTGCGGTCATCTCCTCGAAGGCGCCCTCGAGGTAGTTCCGCTGGACGCCGAGGATCGGCTTCAACACCTCGGGGTCGCCGCCGGCCGACTGGAACGCGGCGAAGACCGGGTGCAGTGCCGGGATGAGCTCGTCGTTGGTGAGCAGGTAGTCCTCGAACACCTCGTCACGTCCGACACCGAGCACAGAGAGGAAGGTGGCGGCGGCCCAGCCGGTCCGGTCCTTGCCGGTCGTGCAGTGGAACAGTGCCGCTCCCGGCTGTACGGGCTCGGCGAGTGCGCTGAACAGCCGGTGGTAGGCCGCATGGGCGCTGGGCAGGGTCAGGATCTGCCGGTAGGTGCCCTCCATCAACTCCGCCGCCTTACCTCCACCGAGCGCCTCGCTCACCGCGGCGGCCGCGGCCGGATCGGCGACCACCTCGTTGAGACGGGCCGGGATCGCGGTCGACGAATCGGCCAGCACGTCCAAGGGGACCTCGGCGACGCCGGGCAGTGCCGGGTCCGGCGCAGCCGAACGCTCGGCAACCGTGCGGAGGTCGTAGACGGCCGTGATACCCAGCGCGTCGAACTTGGCGAGGTCGTCACCGGCCAGTCGGTGGAGCTCGGTGGACCGGAAGACCAGACCGGGTCGGACCCGGCGTCCATCGGCGGTCGTCCATCCGCCGAGGTCCCGGAGATTCGGCACGGTGGAAAGAGACAAGGCGTGGGCGTGGGTGAGGTCGGTCATGACGAGAGATTCTGACAGGCGGATCCGACGACGATTGGGCCCAGCGACCGAAATGTGGCACCGATTCACACACCGCGAACCTGGTGAGGCACTTCGGTGGCGTCGCGACGACGAGAAGTTAACGCGAACTATGGTGTTACTCCCGGGTAACGGCAATATCGTGCCGTCTTCGGAGATTGCCCTGGCCCAGCCATTCTTTCCCCCGGAAAGGGGACACCGAAACCCAGTCCGCGGGATTCCGGACACATCATGAGGATTACGGCCGTTCACCCCAAACGCGCTGTTCGCGGACGTAGCGGGCACTTCGAACCGGACCCCGGAGCCGTTACAGGTTGCCGGGGCGAATTTCGTGCCAGGTTCGCCCTCTGTGACCTGCGCGTTCGCATTGATATGCCGGATATGCCTGGGCTAAGTTCCAACGTATGTCCAGCAAAGTGACTGTTCACGGTCGCACACTCAGCCGAGTCACTCGGGTATTCGACGGGACGTCCCAAGGACTGGTCGACGGCACAGACCCACTCATCAAGGGCGAAGCCGCGCGAATCTTCAAGAACCTCTGAATTCACCCCCAGCCTGTCGTACTGCTCACCGGCGGTACGGCAGGCAAGTCGGTTATGCCGACACAACGACAGAAAGTTGGACGATGTGGTCTTCGGATCGGGCGGCAGCGATGCGTGATGCCCCGGAGCCTGGCGGCACCCCCTCTGACGCGACCCTGATCGAAGGCCACGGACTCTCCGTGGATGCTTCCTGGGGCCACATCTACGGCCCGGTCGACCTTCGGGTCCGCACCGGCGGGGTCACGGTCATCGCCGGGCCGGAGGGCCGAGGCCGCACCGCACTGCTCCTCACCCTCGCAGGTCGCATGAAGCCGACGAAGGGTGAGCTGGTCGCCTTCGACCGCGCCAACGACGCCCACCACCTGTTCGAGAACGCGGCTGTCGCGTGGATCGACGAGGTCGACGGGATCGAACAGACCATCCGTGTCAGCGACGTCATCACCGAGCAGATCCGGTGGTCGGCGCCTTGGTACAAGTGGGTCACGCCCGCGCGCGAGGAAGACCTCGAGCGCATCTGCCGGCCCGTCTTCGGTCCCTACCCCCTTCCCGCGATGGAATCGTTCGTCGAGGAACTCCCCGAGCTGACCGCGGCTCTCTTCCGGATCGCCGTGGGCAACCTGCGCCGTCCGCCACTGCTGGTCGTCGGCGGAGTGGACAACCTGACCCGGCGCGAGAACCAGGTCCATCTCATGGACCGCCTCGTCGACCTGGGCCGCACCCAGACGGTGATCACCGCCGACATCAACGCCGTGTCCCCGGCCGGCGGCGTCCGTGACGTCATCCCCGTCGACAACCTCACAGATGGCCAGTTCGTCGGCCTCGAGCACGAAGATCGGACGTAGGAACATGTTTGCCGCATTCTCGCCGGGCAGCGACATCAAGCGCTACTACCGGGGCCGGATGCCCCGGCTGGCGCTCGTGGTCATCATGCTCATGCCGCTCCTCTACGGCGCGATGTACCTGTGGGCGTTCTGGAATCCGTTTGCCGCCGCCGACAAGATCCCCGTCGCACTCGTCAACGAGGACACCGGTGCAGTCGTCGAAGGGCAGAAACTCGACGCCGGCTCCCAGGTCGCGGCCGGACTGATCGAGTCCAAGCAGCTCGATCTGCACGAGGTCTCCGCCGCCGAGGCCGCCGACGGTGTCGCGCACGGCAAGTACTACTTCTCGATCACGCTGCCCGCCGACTTCAGCAAGGCGATCGCCTCGCCCACGAGCGACAAGCCGCGTTCGGCGCCGCTGGTGTTCACCTACAACGACGCCAACAACTACCTGGCGACGATCATCGGTCAGGACGCCGCCCAGCAGGTCGTCAACAAGGTCAGCGCACAGGTCGGCGCGCAGACGTTCGAGATCGTCCTCAACGAGGTCGGGGACCTCACGCCCAAGCTGACGGAAGCGGCCGACGGCGCGAACGAACTTGCCGCCGGTCTGAAGACCGCCGACTCGGGCGCTCAGGAGCTCGCGTCCGGTCTCGGCCAACTCGACTCCGCACTGATCAAGGCCACCGATCCCCTGCTCAACGCACTCGGCGCCGACCAGACCGGTCTGTCCTCAGCCGAGGTGAATGCGGCCGCAGATCGACTCGCCCGCAATGCCGGAGCGGCGTCGAACGAACTCACGACCGCCGCGAATCAGCAGTCGCAGGCCAGCAAGGGCCTCGACGCGGTCGTCGCCCAGCTGAGTTCGTCGGCGGATCCCACGATGCGATCTCTCGCCAATGCCCTTTCCCCCGCACAACAGTTCCTGCGCACCAGCGGACTCGGACCGGACGCGAACAACCAGCTCACCCAGCTGAACAACGACGCCAACCTGCTCTCGCAGCAGCTCGGCAATCCGAACAGCCCCCTCCGCCTCGGACTCACCCTCGTCGAGAACGGCGGCCTTCGCGACGACATCCTCGCCGCACGCGGTGCCGCCAACGAACTGAAGAGCGGCTCAGCCGAACTCAGCTCTGGCCTCGGTGAGCTGAGCGCGGGTGCCGACGAACTGGCGTCCGGTCTGGAAGAAGGGGTCAAGGCCATCCCGTCCTGGACCAACCAGGAGAAGACGGAGATCGCCAAGACGCTGGCGCAGCCCGTCGAGTTGCAGGAGGACTACACGCACGAGGCCCCGACCTTCGGTACCGGCTTCGCTCCGTTCTTCATGTCCCTGGCATTGTTCGTCGGCGGCATCATCACCTGGATGTTGTTGACTCCGCTCCAATCCCGCCCGATCGTTCAGGGCTTCTCCTCGCTGCGCGTCGTATTGGCCTCGTACACACCCGCTTTCGCCATCGGTTTCATCCAGGCCACCGTGCTGTACACGGTGGTCACCTTCGCGGTCGGTCTCCGTGCCGAGTACCCGATAGCCACGTTCCTGTATCTGTTGCTCGTGGTCGCCACCTTCATGGCGATGATCCAGATGTTCAACGCCGTCTTCGACGTCGCGGTCGGACGTGTTGTGACACTGGCGTTCCTGATGGTCCAGCTGGTGTCCGCCGGTGGTATCTATCCCGTGCCGACCACGGCCACGCCGTTCCAGTACATCCACTACGTAGACCCGATGACCTACACGGTGGAGGGCCTCCGACAACTCACGGTCGGCGGCATCGACTACCGACTGTGGCTCGCCATCGGTGTCCTCAGCGGAATCACCTTGGGCTGCCTGGCCATCTCGTCGTGGGCCGCCCGCCGAAACCGCCAGTACACGATGGACCGTCTGTATCCGCCGGTGGAAGTCTAGGGAGGTCAAGACAGACAAGCCCCCGTGACTGTCGTCTACCTCGAGTAGATCGCTTCAACCGCCCCCATTTTCGGTATTGAGCGCCTTAGCATCTGAACACCAGGAGGAATACATGACACCTAAATCGAACTCGCAAGCCCGCGCCACGACCAACATCGGCGACAACCTGAACCTGCGGACCGTCTTCACACGCCCGGGCGAGGCCACCGATCTGCCCAAGTTCTCGATGGCCGACGACATGCTGTTGCCCGAGACCGCCTACCAGATCGTCCACGACGAGGCGATGCTCGACGGCAACGCCCGCCTGAACCTCGCAACCTTCGTGTCCACCTGGATGGACGACGAGGCGAAGAAGCTCTACTCCGAGACCGTCGACAAGAACATGATCGACAAGGACGAGTACCCGCAGACGGCCGCCATCGAGGACCGCTGCTGGAAGATCCTCGCCGATCTGTGGCACAACCCGAACGTCGACAACGCCATCGGCACCTCGACCATCGGTTCGTCGGAGGCCTGCATGCTCGGCGGCCTGGCCCTCAAGCGTCACTGGCAGGCCCGCCGCAAGGCCGAGGGCAAGTCCACCGAGACCCCGAACCTGGTGCTGTCCACCGCTGTTCAGGTCTGCTGGGAGAAGTTCTGCAACTACTTCGAGGTAGAGCCGCGCTGGGTGCCGATCAGTCCCGAGCACATGGTCCTCGACGGCCATGAGCTCGAGAAGTACGTCGACGAGAACACCATCGGCGTCGTAGCCATCATGGGCCAGACCTACACCGGCATGTACGAGCCGGTGAAGCAGATCGCCGCCAAGCTGGACCAGATCCAGGCCGACACCGGCCTCGACGTGAAGATCCACGTCGACGGCGCGTCGGGCGCCATGATCGCTCCGTTCTGCCAGCCCGACCTCGAGTGGGACTTCCGCGTCGACCGCGTCGTCTCCATCAACACCTCGGGCCACAAGTTCGGCCTGGTCTACCCGGGTGTCGGCTGGATCGTGTGGCGCGACACCGAGGCCCTGCCGGAGAGCATGGTCTTCCACTGCAGCTACCTCGGTGGCGACATGCCCACCCTGGCACTGAACTTCTCGCGCCCCGGCGCCCAGGTGCTGCTGCAGTACTACCAGTTCCTGCGTCTCGGCCGTGAGGGCTACCGCCAGGTCCAGCAGGGTTCGCTCGACGTCGCGCAGTGGCTGTCGTCGGAGATCGCCAAGATCGAGGCCTTCGAGCTCGTCAGCAAGGGCGACACCATCCCGGTCTTCGCGTGGCGACTGAAGTCGGGCCATACCGAGAACTGGAACCTCTACGACCTGTCGGATCGCCTGCGCATGAAGGGCTGGCTGGTCCCGGCCTACCCGATGGCCGACGACCTCGCCGACCTGACCGTCCAGCGCATCGTCGTCCGCGCCGGCCTGAGCCACGACCTCGCGCGTGCCCTCATCGCCGACATCCAGACCGAGGTCGACTTCCTCGATCGTCTCGAGGGCCCGATCCCGGCCGAGGGTGAGCGCTCGCACTTCCACCACTGATCGCGAGATCGTCGCGATCCCCTGATGTGTCCCCGGCCTGGCATCCCCATCCAGGCCGGGGACGCATCGTCGCATTCACAGACAGGTAGAAAATGAGTATTGCCGCGTCAGCCCCCAGACGCAGCACGGCCTTCATCCCGACCCTGGACAAACAGTGTTGGGGCTTCATGATCGGATCCGCACTCTTCGCGTTGAGCGCGGCGCCGGGCTTCGGCAGCTGGGCGGGATCGTCGGCCGTCAATGTCTGCTGCTTCGTCGGGGCGTGGTTCTTCACCGCCGCCGGCCTGATCCAGCTGATCCTGAGCGGCCCGGTGACGACCAAGGTCGACTACGGCAGCGGCATCATGGTGCGCGCCGACTGGCTCGCGGCGTCGACCCAGTCGCTGGGAACGATCCTGTTCAACGTGAGCACCACCGCGGCACTCACCGCGCATTCGATTCCCTCCCAGAGAGAGTTCGTCTGGTCTCCAGACGCCGGCGGATCGATCCTCTTCCTCGTCAGCGGCTTCATGGCCGTTCGCGGCTACCGGCACGCACACAAGTTCTTCGATCCGGGTTCGGCGGGCTGGTGGTCCGTACAGATCAACCTCATCGGATGCATCGCCTTCGGCGTCGCCGCGGTGGGCGCCTACATGTCCAGGGGCGGAGTCACGGTCGACACGGCGATGGCGAACTGGGGAACCTTCATCGGGGCGATCTGCTTCTTCCTGGCGTCCCTCGTGGTCCTCCCGGCCTGGAACCGGAACTCCTCGGGTGAGTCGGCATGACCGGATCACGTACACAACCGGATCCCGGCGGGGGCGCACCGGCACCGGGGAGCCGGGGATGACCGAGTTGTTCCGGAACGACGTCTCGTCGGCGCCCCTGCCCCCGAAGGTGATCGCGGCGTGGGAGCGCCGGATCGGCTTGCACCGCAGCAACATACCTGCCGAGCCGATCCGACTCACCGGACCCGACGGCATGCGCGACTTCGGGCAGCACGTCGAGGTGCAGACCGATGACCCCGGTTCGTTCGACTCGCTGATGTACGTACGTCAGCTCTCGATGATCGGCACCTTCTGCAGCCTGCACACCCCGCTCCAGGTGTCGCGGAACCCGCGCCTCATCTCCGAGCAGCCCTCCGAAGACCTGGTCATCGGGGTTCACACCCTGGAGGGCAGGCACATCATCCGCCAGGGGTCACGCGATTTCGCCTATGGCCCCGGACAACTCGCCTTCGTCAGCAACGCCTCCCCCTATCTCGAGCGGACCTTCGAGATCAATGACCCTGCGGGCCTGGTGATCCCGCTCGAACTCCTCGGGAACCAGCGCCGTGTCGCCGAACAGGCCCGCCGGCCGGTCGCCTCCCATACCCTCCTGGCGCGCGCGACCGCCTCGTTCATCCTGCAGTTCGCGTCCGACACCGCAGTCGGCGTGACCGAACCCGACCCGGACACGGAGATGGCCGCCATCGAACTCGTTCGCGCTGCACTCGGACAGCTCGACTACGACAATCGACAGATCACCGACAACGCCCTCTACGTGCGAGAGGCGGTCTCCGACCTCATCGAGCGTCACCATCGTGACCCGTCGTTCACCCCGAACGCGATCGCCCGCTACCTGCACATCAGCCGTCGTCAGCTGTACCGGCACTTCGAGGACACGGAGGACTCGTTGGCCGCACGCATCGCCGACCGCAGACTCAAGACCGCCTGCGAGCTCCTCCGGACGCGTCCGGACATTGCGGTCTCCGAGGTCGCCAGGGTGTCCGGCTTCCCGTCGAGTCCCACGATGCGCAACCGCTTCCGGGCCGAACTCGGGATTGGCCCCAGCGAGTACCGCGCCCGTGCGGCCGCCGAGATCGACGCCGCGGAGAACTGGGAACCACCGACCGCGTGACACCTGGCTGAGGCGGACCTCAGCTGAGCAGGGCCTGCGCCACCCGCTCCAACGCGGCGACGCGACTTCCCTTGACCAGCACTGCATCTCCTTCGCCGAGGTCGCCGAGCGCGGCAACCGCCTCGTCGACACCGGAGGTGTGGCGCGCGGTGTCGCCGTAGTCGGGTTCGTCGACCGCGATGACCTCGATGCCGAGCTCGTGCGCCTCGAGTGCGATCGCGTGATGCTGGGCCGGGGAGTCTGATCCGAGTTCTGCCATGGTGCCGAGAACGGCGACGCGTCGTCCAACCGGCAGCGCGGCGAGCGACTTCAGTGCCGCCGACATCGACGTCGGGTTGGCGTTGTAAGCATCGTTGAGCACGATCGTGCCGTTCGCGGTCTTGGCGAGTTCCATTCGCAGACCAGACAATTCAGCGGCCGACATGCCGTTGGCGATGTCCTCGACGGAGACTCCGAGACCGCCGCCCGCCGCAGCGGCCGCGAGCGCATTGGGAACCTGGTGCTCACCCCGCGCGCCGAGACGCACGTCGGTCGAACCCCACGGAGTGTGCAGCCGGAAGGACGCTCGCAGCTCGTCGTCGACGACGATGTCCGATGCGTACACGTCGGCGTCCGGCGACAGGCCGTACCGCAGCACCCGGGCCGAGGTGCGATCCGCCATCGCCGCAACGTAGCGGTGATCGGCGTTGAGGACGGCGATCCCGTCGGCCGGAAGGGACTCGACCAGCTCCCCCTTCGCGCGGGCCACCGATTCGATGTTCCCGAACAACTCGAGGTGGACACCTTCGACGCGGGTGATCACGCCGACGGTCGGGCTGGCGATGGAGCACAGCAGATCGATGTGGCCGATCCCGCGCGCACCCATCTCGAGGACCACGGCCTCGACGTCGTCGGTCGCTCCGGCCAGGGTCAGCGGGAGGCCCAGTTCGTTGTTGAAGGACTTCTCGCTCGCCGCGGTGCGGTAGGTGGTCTGCAGGACACCGGCGAGGAGATCCTTGGTGGAGGTCTTGCCCACCGAGCCGGTGATACCCACGACGCGGTCAGGGATCCGACGGCGGACCGCGCGACCGAGGTCGGCAAGGGCGAGGGCCGTATCCGGGACCCGGATGGCGGTCCCTCGAGAGACCACGTCGCGCGAGGTGAAGTAGGCTGCCGCGCCGCCCTCGAGGGCAGACGCGATGAAGTCGTGCCCGTCCCGCTCGGCGACGATCGGCACGAACAGCTGCCCGGGCCGGACGTTGCGCGAGTCGATACTCGCCCCGTCGATCTGGACGTCGGGACCGATCAACTCGCCGCCGACTGACGCTGCGACCTCACTCGCCAAGAAATGCACGACCTCACGCTAGCCGACGGCCGCCGACCGGCTTCCCGAGCCGTCTCCGCTGCTGGTCGAGCCGTGTCGAAACCCACAACCGGCCACTCCACCCCGAGAACTCGGTTGCCGAGGGCCGTATCGTGACATGCATGTCTTCGCGGCTCCTGCGTCTTGTGGTCCTCTACGGCGGGGTCTCCGCCGAACATGATGTGTCACGGGTCACAGCCGCGCACGTGCTCGCCGCCGCTGACCGGCAGAAATACGACCTGGTACCCATCGGCATCGCCAAGGACGGCGCCTGGCTGCGCAACGACAAGGCCATCGCCGCGATCGCCGACGGCACCCCGCTCCCGGACGTCCTGGAGGTGGCCGGCACCGTCGTCGACCCGCTGACCGAACTCCGCGGTCACGCCGACCAGGCGATCACCGTCGTACTGCCGCTGCTGCACGGACCGCACGGCGAGGACGGCACCATCCAGGGCATGCTCGAGCTGTTCAAGCTTCCTTACGTCGGCGCCGGGGTGCTCTCGTCGGCGGTGTGCATGGACAAGGCGATGGCCAAGATCGTCGCCGCGCAGGCCGGCATCCCGCAGTGCCACTGGCTCGAATTCCGCGACGGCGTCGACGACCCGGACACCATCGTCTCGCGGGTCGTCGAGGACCTGGGTCTCCCGGTGTTCGTCAAGCCCGCGAACCTCGGATCCTCGGTCGGCATCTCCAAGGCGCACGACGAGCGTGAGCTGGACGCGGCGATCAACCTGGCGCTGCGCTACGACGACGTGGTGATCATCGAGGAGAACGTCACCGGTCGCGAGATCGAGGTGGCCGTGCTCGGCGACACGGCCCCCGAAACGTCGGTGCCAGGCGAGATCGAGCCCGGTAGCGAGTTCTACGACTACGAGGACAAGTACGTCACCGGCGCGGCGAAGCTCGTCATCCCGGCGGTCCTGCCCGACGACGCGATCGCCGAGGTCAGGGAGCTCGCGGCCCGCACGTTCACGGCGATGCGCTGCACCGGCATGGCCCGGGTGGACTTCTTCTACGAGGCCGACGGTCGCGGCTGGCTGCTCAACGAAGTCAACACCATCCCCGGGTTCACCCCCGGTTCGATGTACCCGAAGCTGTGGGAGGCCACCGGCGTGCCCTACGCCGATCTCATCGATCAGCTCGTCGCCTTCGCGCTCGAGGTCCACCGGCGCCGCGTCGGCTTCTCGACCGAGCACTGAACCTCACCGACGCCCGACGCGCGGGCCAAGTCACCCGAACCGGACGTCGAACGGCTGTAGCATCGCACGCGTGACCCACACCCAGGCTGCCCGGTCGCTGCGCGTGCTGGTCTATTCCGACGATTCCGAGACCCGGGCCCAGGTCATCAGTGCGCTCGGAGCCCGGCCGTCCCAGGACATCCCCGAGCTCAGCTTCATCGAAGTCGCCACGGCTCCAATGGTGTTCGCCCAGCTCGACGCCGGTGTGATCGACGCGGTGATCGCCGACGGCGAGGCCACCCCGGCCGGCGGGATGGGGATCGCCAAACAGATGAAGGACGAACTCGACCCGAGCCCGCCGGTGCTCGTGCTGCTCGGTCGCGCCGACGACCGCTGGCTCGCCGAATGGTCGCGAGCCGACGCCGTAGCCACTCTCCCGGTCGATCCGATCGCCCTCCCGGAGGCCTTCGTCGAGATGATCGAGAAACGCCGAACTGCCTGAAACGGGTGACTCCCGCGGGACGACCACCTAGGCTTGTGGTGTAGCTCACAACCGCGCCGGGAGGTTCTGATCGAACCCCTGGCACGGGCAGGAGAATCGCCGAGCCGGAATCGCCCACCAGGTGTTTCGGCCGCCCGGAGCGAGGAGGAGTCCACGCTTTGAACGCCTACGTCCCGATCATGATCCTCGGGGCAATCGGCGTGGCGTTTGCCGTTTTCAGCGTCTTCATCGGCGTCGCGATCGGCCCGAAACGGTACAACCGCGCCAAACTCGAGGCGTACGAGTGTGGCATCGAGCCGGTCGGCCAGAGTCTCCTGACTCCCGCCCTCCGGCGCGGGGGCGAGGGTCCCACCTTCAGCGGCCCGATCCAGCGGGTGCCGGTCAAGTACTACCTCACCGCGATGCTGTTCATCATCTTCGACATCGAGATCGTCTTCCTCTACCCCTGGGCCGTCGCGTTCGACTCCTTCGGCTGGTTCGGCCTCGCGGCCATGCTCTTGTTCATCGTCAACGTCTCGGTCGCCTACGCCTATGAATGGCGTCGCGGTGGACTGAGCTGGGACTGAGGACTTTTCGCCCGGTCACCGTCTGCAAGGAGGTCAGTCATGGGACTCGAGGAACGACTCCCCAGCGGTTTCCTGCTGAGTACCGTAGAGGATCTCGCCGGCTTCATGCGCAAGGGTTCGTTGTGGCCCGCCACCTTCGGACTCGCCTGCTGCGCAATCGAGATGATGTCCACCACGTCGGGCCGCTACGATCTCGCCAGGTTCGGCATGGAGGCGTTCCGTGCGTCTCCGCGGCAGGCCGACCTGATGATCGTCGCCGGCCGCGTGAGCCAGAAGATGGCGCCGGTGCTGCGGCAGATCTACGACCAGATGGTCGAACCCAAATGGGTTCTGGCGATGGGGGTCTGTGCATCGTCCGGCGGGATGTTCAACAACTACGCGATCGTCCAGGGCGTCGATCACGTCGTGCCCGTCGACATCTACCTCCCGGGTTGTCCTCCTCGTCCCGAGATGTTGCTCAACGCGATCCTCAAGCTGCACGAGAAGATCCAGGAGATGCCCCTCGGGGTGAACCGCGAAGAGGCCATCTGGGCCACGGAACGCGCTGCCCTGCAGTCGACTCCGACCATCGAGATGAAGGGGCTGCTGCGATGACCGACCTCGGCATGCCCGACCCGAAACCGCCCGATCCCGAGGTCATCGGCGTCCGGCACGGACTGTTCGGCGCACCGGGCACCGGCGACACCTCCGGATACGGGGGCCTGATCGATCCGATCACCCTGCCGCCGAGCTCGTCTCGACCCTACGGCAGCTACTTCGACGAGGCCGCCGATCTCCTGGAGGCCGAACTCGGCGACACCTACGACGCGGCAGTCGAAAAGGTGGTCGTCTTCCGCGACGAGATGACCATCCACGTCGCGCGGCAGCACCTCCCCACCGTCGCGTTGACCCTCCGCAACGCCCCGGGGTTGCGCTTCGAGCTGTGTCTGGGCGTCAACGGAGTCCACTATCCCGGTGACACCGACCGGGAGCTGCACGCCGTGTATCCCCTCGCCTCCCTGACCCACAACCGGCGTGTGCGCCTGGAGGTGTCGGCCCCCGACACCGATCCACACATCCCGAGCATCTGCGACATCTATCCCACCAACGACTGGCACGAACGCGAGACCTACGACTTCTTCGGCATCGTCTTCGACGGCCACCGATCGCTGACGCGCATCGAGATGCCCGACGACTGGGAAGGTCACCCCCAGCGCAAGGACTACCCGCTCGGCGGAGTGCCCATCGAGTACAAGGGGACCCGCGTCGACCCACCGGACCGGAGGAGGTCGTACAGCTGATGACCGACACAACCACCGGATCGTCGACGCCCCGTGCCACATCCCCCGACCGGGAGACCCCGACCCGCACCTACACCGTCTCCGGACAGGACTGGGACTCCATCGTCTCCGACGTCCGCACCCGCGCCGAACAGCAACCCGGCGACGAGCGCATCGTCGTCAACATGGGCCCCCAACACCCGTCGACGCACGGCGTGCTGCGGCTCATCCTGGAGATCGAGGGTGAGACGGTCACCGAGGCGCGCTGCGGAATCGGCTACCTGCACACCGGGATCGAGAAGAACCTCGAGTATCGCAACTGGACACAGGGCGTCACGTTCGTGACCCGGATGGACTATCTGTCGCCGTTCTTCAACGAGACCGCGTACTGCCTGGGCGTCGAGAAGCTGCTCGGGATCACCGACGACGTCCCCGAACGGGCCACCGTCATCCGCGTCATGCTGATGGAGCTCAACCGGATCAGCAGCCATCTCGTGGCCCTGGCCACCGGCGGAATGGAACTCGGTGCCGTCACCGCGATGTTCCTCGGCTTCCGCGAACGGGAACTGATCCTCGACCTCTTCGAACTCATCACCGGCCTGCGGATGAACCACGCCTACATCCGACCCGGTGGTGTCGCGCAGGACCTCCCATCCGACGGGCCGGGTCGGGTCGCCGAGGTCATCGCCCAGCTACCCGGCCGCCTGGACGAGCTCGGAGATCTGCTCACCGACAACTACATCTGGAAGGCGCGCACCCAGAACGTCGGATACCTCGACCTGACGGGCTGCATGGCTCTCGGCATCACCGGACCGGTGCTGCGGTCGACCGGTTATCCACATGATCTGCGGAAGACCCAGCCGTACTGCGGGTATGAGACCTACGACTTCGACGTCATCACCGCCGACACCTGTGACTCGTACGGACGCTACCTGATCCGCGTCAAGGAGATGCGCGAGTCGATCCGAATCGTCGAACAGTGCCTGGAAAGGCTCCGGCCCGGCCCGGTCATGGTCGCCGACCGCAAGCTGGCGTGGCCGGCAGATCTGGCCCTCGGCCCCGACGGCCTCGGCAACTCCCCCGAACACATCGCCCGGATCATGGGGACGTCGATGGAGGCGTTGATCCACCACTTCAAGCTGGTCACCGAGGGCATGCGGGTGCCGGCGGGACAATGCTACGTCGCGGTCGAGTCCCCGCGCGGTGAGCTCGGCGTCCACATGGTCAGCGACGGCGGCACCCGACCCTACCGGGTCCACTTCCGCGATCCGTCGTTCACGAATCTGCAGGCGGTGGCGGCGATGTGCGAAGGCGGCATGGTCGCCGACGTGATCACGGCTGTGGCCAGTATCGACCCGGTGATGGGAGGCGTGGACCGATGACCGATCCCGTGTTCGTGGAGCTCTCCACCTCACCGCCCACCGAGGATCCTGCGCCCGCGCAGGGAATCCCGGCGCCGACCATCACCTTCGACGGCCCGGCGGCCTACCCGGTCGAGGTCACCGAACGCCTCGCCGAGCAGGCGGCCCCGATCATCGCGCGCTACCCGCAGGCACGGTCGGCTCTTCTCCCCCTGCTTCATCTCGTGCAGTCCGAGGACGGTTTCATCACTCGCGCCGGCATCGAATTCTGTGCGGCACAACTCGATCTGACCGCCGCCCAGGTCGCGTCGGTGGCCACCTTCTACTCGATGTTCCGCCGCTCGCCGACCGGTGAGTACCTCGTCGGAATCTGCACCAACACGCTCTGCGCCACCCTCGGCGGCGACGCCATCCTCCGCGCGGTCTGCGACCACCTCGGGGTTCGTCCCGGCGACACCACTGCTGACGCGCGCATCACGGTCGAACACGTCGAGTGCAACGCCGCCTGCGATTTCGCGCCCGTGGTGATGGTGAACTGGGAGTTCTTCGACAACCAGACCCCCGAGTCGACAATCGAACTCATCGAGGACCTCCGCGCCGGTGTCTCGGTGGAACCCGCCCGCGGCACCGGGAGCGTGTGCTCCTTCCGCCAGACCGAGCGCGAGCTCGCCGGAGCCGCGCCCTCGTCGGCCGAACATGCCCCGAGCGCAGCCGAGACCCCACCCGAACCCGAACCACCGGAAACCCCGGTGCTGTCCCGGCATTGGGACGAACCCGAGTCCTGGTCCCTGACGAACTATCTGCGCCACAACGGATACCGCGGCCTGCGCTCCGCGCTAGACACCCCACCCGACGACGTCATCGAGATGGTCAAGGCTTCCGGCCTCCGGGGGCGCGGCGGCGCCGGCTTCCCGGTCGGGATGAAGTGGTCCTTCATCCCGCAGGAGAAGTCCCCCGGCGCCGAGCCCTCGATTCCGCATTACCTCGTGGTCAACGCCGACGAATCCGAGCCCGGCACGTGCAAGGACATGCCCCTCATGCTCGCGACACCGCATACCCTGATCGAGGGCGTGATAATCGCGGCGTACGCGATCCGCGCGCACCACGCGTTCATCTACGTGCGCGGAGAGGTCGCCTCGGTTCTGCGCCGTCTGCGCACCGCAGTGGACGACGCCTATGCCGCAGGCTATCTCGGCAGGAACATCCTCGGTTCGGGATTCGATCTCGAGCTCGTGGTGCACGCCGGGGCGGGCGCCTACATCTGCGGTGAGGAGACGGCACTCCTCGACTCGCTCGAGGGTCGTCGGGGCCAGCCGCGCCTCCGTCCGCCGTTCCCAGCGGTCGCCGGCCTCTACGCCAGTCCGACCGTGGTCAACAACGTCGAATCCATCGCGAGCGTGCCGTCGATCATCCGGAACGGTGTCGACTGGTTCCGATCAATGGGCACCGAGAAATCGCCGGGTTTCACGCTGTACTCCCTGTCCGGTCACGTCACTCATCCGGGCCAGTACGAGGCCCCGCTGGGGATCACCCTGCGGCAACTCCTCGAACGTGCCGGCGGTGTCCGCGCCGGGCACGAACTCAAGTTCTGGACCCCGGGCGGGTCGTCGACGCCGTTGCTGACGCCGGATCACCTCGACGTCCCACTCGACTACGAGGGCGTCGGCGCCGCGGGATCGATGCTGGGCACCAAGGCACTCCAGATCTTCGACGAGACGACCTGCGTCGTCGGCGCGGTGCTGCGCTGGACCGAGTTCTACGCGCACGAGTCGTGTGGCAAGTGCACGCCGTGCCGGGAAGGCACCTACTGGCTGGTGCAGCTACTCCACCGACTCGAGCACGAGGGCGGCACCACCGCCGACCTCGACACCCTCGCCGATGTCACCAACAGCGTCGTCGGAAAGTCGTTCTGCGCGCTCGGTGACGGTGCGGGCAGTCCGATCGTCTCCTCCCTCGAACACTTCCGCGACGAATACCTCGCCCATCTCGATCACGGTTGCCCGTTCGATCACTCGTTGTCGACCGTGCTGGGTTCCGAGCCGACGGGAGATGTCCGATGACCCTCACCCACGGCGGTGAACCGAAGACCGACGCCGACAACCTCGTCGGCATCACCATCGACGGCGTCGAACTGCGGGTACCGAAGGGCACCTTGCTGATCCGCGCCGCCGAGCAGATCGGCATCACCATCCCCCGCTTCTGTGATCATCCGCTGCTCGATCCGGTCGGTGCCTGCCGCCAGTGCCTCGTCGAGGTCGAGGGCCAACGAAAGCCATTGGCATCGTGCACCACCACTGCCACCGACGGGATGGTCGTCCGTACCCAGCTCAGTTCGCAGATCGCCGCAGATGCACAGCGCGGCGTCATGGAACTGCTGCTGATCAACCACCCGCTGGACTGTCCGGTGTGCGACAAGGGTGGTGAGTGCCCACTGCAGAACCAGGCCATGTCGGCCGGTCGCAGCGAGTCCCGGTTCGACGGCGTCAAACGCACCTTCACCAAACCGGTCCCGCTGTCGTCGGAGGTACTGCTCGACCGCGAGCGATGCGTCCTGTGCGCCCGGTGCACGCGCTTCTCCACGCAGGTCGCCGGTGATCCGCTCATCGAACTGGCGGATCGCGGTGCGCTGCAACAGGTCAGCATCTACTCCGACGAGCCGTTCGACTCGTACTTCTCCGGCAACACCGTCCAGATCTGCCCGGTCGGCGCGCTGACCGGTGCCCAGTACCGTTTCCGTGCGCGGCCTTTCGACCTCGTTTCCACGCCGAGTGTCTGTGAGCACTGTGCGAGCGGTTGCGCCCAGCGCACCGATCACCGGCGCGGCAAGGTGCTCCGGCGCCTCGCCGGTGACGACCCAGAGGTCAACTCCGAGTGGAACTGCGACAAGGGGCGGTGGGCCTTCGCCTACGCGACCGAGTCCGACCGCCTGACATCTCCCCTGGTTCGCGACCGGCACGGCGATCTTCGGGAGGCTTCTTGGGCGGACGCCATCCGCATTGCCGCCGAGGGGATCTCGACGGCCGCGGGTAACGTCGGAGTCCTGGTCGGCGGTCGCCTCACCGTCGAGGACGCCTACGCCTACGCACGGTTCGCCCGCACGGTTCTGAAGTCGGACGACATCGACTTCCGCGCCCGTGTTCACAGCACCGAGGAGGCGTCTTTCCTCGCGAGCCGGGTGGCCGGTCGGGGACTCGAGACCACCTACGACGACCTGTCCGCCGCGCCGGCGGTGCTCCTCGCGGGTTTCGAACCCGAAGAGGAATCCCCGATCGTCTTCCTCCGCCTTCGCCGGGCGGTGCGGACGAACGGGCAGCGGGTGGCGACCCTGGCCCCGTTCGCGAGCCGCGGTGCGCAGAAACTCGGTGCGCGACTGTTCCCCACCACGCCGGGCGCCGAAACGGAGGTCCTCGCCTCCGCCGAGGTGGCCGACCATCTGCGCGGAGCGGGTTCGGTGATCGTCGTCGGAGAGCGACTCGCCGGCGTCCCGGGTGGCCTGCAGGCCGCCGCCGACCTCGCCGACCGCACCGGCGCCCGCCTCGCCTGGATTCCGCGACGGGCCGGTGAACGCGGGGCACTCGAGGTCGGCGCACTCGCGGGTCTGTTGCCGGGCGGACGGCCGATCACCGACAGCGCCGCACGCGACGCTGTTTCGGAGGTGTGGGGTCCCGGCATCCCGACCCTGCCCGGTCGCGACACCACCGGCATCCTCGACGCGGCCCGCTACCACGGACTGTCGCTGATCGTCGCCGGCGTCGACCTCGACGATCTCCCCGATCCCGCGGCCGCGCGCGACGCACTCGCCGCCGCGCCGTTCGTCGTGAGTCTCGAACAGCGGCATTCGACGGTGACCCCGCACGCCGACGTGGTGTTCCCGGTGGCGACGGCCGCCGAGAAGGAGGGCACGTTCGTCGACTGGGAGGGCCGTCCACGCAGCTTCACCATCGCACTGACCGAATCGGGGCAGATTCCCGACCATCGGGTCCTCGACGCACTCGCACGGCGACTCGGCGTCGAGCTGCGCTGCGACGGACCACAGACCATCCACATGGACTTGCGCCGCATCGGGGCGTGGTCGGGTGAGCGACCGGCCGTCGTCGCCCACGAACGTCCGCAACGCGCACCGGCGGCCGGCCAGGCCGTCCTGGCCACCTGGCACATGCTGCTCGACCTGGGCCGCCTACAGGACGGCGAGCCGCACCTCGCCGGGACCGCCCGCCCGCCGGTTGCCCGGATGTCTCCGACGACCGCCGCCGAAGCCGGTGTCGCGGTCGGCGGGCGCGTGCGGATCAGCACCGCCGACGGGGAGATCACATTGCCCGTCGAGTACGCCGACATGCCCGACCGCGTCGTGTGGGTCCCGCTCAACTCCCCCGGCTCCCGGGTGCACGCCGACCTCCGGGCCCGGGCGGGTGATCTCGTCGCGCTGTCGCCGGCCTCGTCGGCGGACGTGGCGGGAGGTGTTCGATGACCGCTCTCGCCATCGACTACCCCGACCTCGCCGACTTCGGCCACGACCCCATCTGGCTCATCGTCCTCAAGGCCGTCGCCGTCTTCGCATTCCTGGTCGTCAACCCGTTGGTCGCGATCCTGCTCGAGCGCAAGATCATGGCACGCATGCAGTCCCGGATCGGACCCAACCGCGTCGGGCCCCGCGGAATCCTCCAGAGTCTCGCCGACGGTGTGAAACTCGCCCTGAAAGAGGGGATCATCCCGTCCGGCGTCGACAAGGTGATCTACCTCCTCGCACCGATCATCGCGGTCGTACCCGCGGTGATGGCGTTCGCGGTGATCCCGTTCGGGCCGATGGTGTCGGTGTTCGGCCACGAAACCCCGCTGCAGCTCACCGATCTCCCGGTCGGCGTACTCTACGTCCTCGCCGTGACCTCGGTCGGCGTATACGGCATCGTGCTGGCCGGGTGGTCGTCCGGTTCGACCTATCCCCTCCTCGGCGGCCTCCGTTCCACCGCACAGGTGATCTCCTACGAGATCGCGATGGGACTCACCTTCGCGGCGGTGTTCCTCGACGCCGGGACCATGTCGACCTCGGGAATCGTTGCGGCACAGGAGCACCACTGGTACTTCCTGCTACTGCTCCCGTCCTTCGTGATCTACGCGATCTCGATGGTCGGCGAGACCAACCGTGCCCCGTTCGACCTGCCCGAGGCCGAGGGCGAGCTGGTCGGCGGCTTCCACACCGAGTACTCGTCGCTGAAGTTCGCGATGTTCATGCTCGCCGAGTACATCAACATGGTGACGGTCTCGGCCCTCGCCACCACGATGTTCCTGGGCGGCTGGCAGGCGCCGTGGCCGCTGAGCACCTTCGACTGGGCGAACTCCGGCTGGTGGCCCGTCCTCTGGTTCACCATCAAGGTCTGGGCGTTCCTGTTCGTGTTCATCTGGCTCCGAACCAGCCTGCCGCGGTTGCGTTACGACCAGTTCATGAATCTGGGCTGGAAGGTGCTCATCCCGATCTCACTGGTGTGGGTGATGGTCGTCGCGATCATCCGCGCCTCCGTCGGCGGCGACGATGCCGAGTTGATCCGGGCACTCGTCTCGGCGGGCGCCGGTCTCGCGGTGACCGCGCTCATCGGTTACGCGATCTGGCGGATGATGCGGGTCCCGGAGGTGCCGGAGGCCCCGGCCGAGCCGGAGAGCCCGGCCGAGTTCGATCCCATGGCCGGAGGGTTCCCCGTGCCGCCCCTTCCCTCGACGGATTCGAGATCCCAGCCCGTCCGGATCGATCCCGAGCCGCCCCTTCCCGCCGATCGGACGCCGAGCAGGGAGACCACCGATGCCTGATTTCCTCAAGCCCGTCAGTGGATTACGCGTCACCTTCGGTGGCATGTTCCAGCCGACCATCACCGAGCAGTATCCCGAGGAGAAGCGGCCGACCGCGCCCCGCTATCACGGTCGGCACCAACTCAATCGTCATCCCGACGGCCTGGAGAAGTGCATCGGCTGCGAGCTCTGTGCGTGGGCCTGCCCCGCCGACGCCATCTACGTCGAGGGCGCCGACAACACCCCGGACGAACGGTATTCGCCCGGGGAGCGGTACGGCCGCGTCTATCAGATCAACTACCTGCGCTGCATCGGCTGCGGGCTCTGCATCGAAGCCTGTCCGACCCGTGCCCTGACGATGACCAACGACTACGAGCTCGCCGATGACAACCGCGCCGATCTCATCTACGAGAAGGATCGGCTTCTGGCGCCACTGGCACCGGACGTCGAACCGCCACCGCACGCCATGGCGCCCGGCGCGACCGAGGAGAACTACTACCGCGGTGAGGTCACCTCCGACGGCCGGGTGGTGCCGCTCCCGACCCCGACGGTCCGCGAGGGTGCCCGGGAGCCGCGCCCATGATGCCCGGGTCGATGACCGCGATACTGGCCGACGAGGTGGTCCGCACCTCGACCGGTGAGGCCGTGCAGTTCTGGGGTGCTCGGTGTGATCGCGGTGGCCGGCGCGCTCGGCGTCGTCTTCGCCACCAAGGCGGTGTACTCCGCGATCTTCCTGGCCACCACGATGATCGTGCTGGCGGTCTTCTACGTGGCGCAGGGTGCGCTGTTCCTCGGCGTCGTGCAGGTGGTCGTCTACACCGGCGCGGTGATGATGCTGTTCCTCTTCGTGCTCATGCTGATCGGTGTCGACTCCTCCGACTCCCTGAAAGAGACCCTGCGAGGGCAACGCGTCGCCGCGATGCTCGTCGGCCTCGGGTTCGGCGTCCTGCTGATCGCCGGGATCGGCAACGCCACCATCGCGGTCACCTCCGGCGCGACCGCCGCCGGCGCTTTGGGTACCGACAGCAACTACGGCATCGAGGCCATCGCCGAACTCATCTTCGTCCGGTACCTCTGGGCGTTCGAGCTCACCGGTGCACTCCTCATCGCGGCGACCCTCGGCGCGATGGTCCTGGCCCACCGGGAGAAGTTCGGTCCACGCCTCACCCAGAAGGAGTTGTCGCAGGCGCGATTCCGCACCGGCGTCAACATCACGCCCCTCCCGAGTCCCGGTGTCTACGCCCGGCACAACGCGGTCGACGTCCCGGCACGACTCCCCGACGGGAGTCCCTCCGACCTCTCGGTGAACGCCATCCTGGCCGCCCGTACCCTGCGCCGGAAGAGTACGGAGTCCCCGGAGAACTCGGGGGACCGGGATCCGGGGGGTCGATCATGAACCCGGAGAACTATCTCTACCTGTCGGCATTGCTGTTCACCATCGGTGCCGCCGGAGTGCTGCTGCGGCGCAACGCCATCGTCGTCTTCATGTGCATCGAACTGATGCTCAACGCCGCGAATCTCGCCTTCGTCACGTTCGCCCGCATGAACCAGTCCTTCGACGGGCAGGTGATCGCCTTCTTCACGATGGTCGTCGCCGCGGCCGAAGTGGTCGTCGGGCTGGCCATCATCATGACCATCTTCCGATCGCGCCGTTCGGCGTCGGTCGACGACGCGGATCTGCTGAAGCGGTAGAGGAGGATTGGTGAACGCCGAACTGACCGCGTCACTGCTCTGGTTGGTCCCCGCGCTCCCGCTCGCCGGTGCGGTGATCCTCCTTTTCGGTGGCCGGACGACCGACCGCTGGGGCCATCTCCTCGGTACCGCCGCGGCGATCGCATCGTTCGTGGTCGGGCTGGTGATGTTCGCCGGAATGGTGTCCCGTGCCGCCGATGACCGAGGCGTCACCGATACCCTGTTCAGTTGGGTTCCGGTCGGAGAACTGCAGGTGGACTTCGGTTTCCGCCTCGACCAGTTGTCGATGTGCTTCGTCCTGCTGATCACCGGCGTCGGGTCGCTGATCCACATCTACTCGATCGGTTACATGGCCGACGACCCCGACCGTCGACGGTTCTTCGGCTACCTCAACCTGTTTCTCGCGGCGATGCTCGTCCTCGTCCTCGCCGACAACTACCTCGGCCTGTATCTCGGCTGGGAGGGCGTGGGCCTCGCGTCGTATCTGCTGATCGGCTTCTGGCAGTACAAGCCGTCCGCGGCGACCGCCGCGAAGAAGGCTTTCGTGGTCAACCGCGTCGGCGACATCGGGCTCGCCGTCGCTCTGATGATCATGTTCGCGACCTTCGGGTCGGTGGCGTTCACCGCGGTCTTCGACGGTGCGCCGCAGGCCGGCGAAGGCACCCTCACCGCACTGGGTTTCGTGCTCCTGCTCGCCGCCTGCGGCAAGTCGGCACAGGTGCCGCTGCAATCGTGGCTCGGCGACGCCATGGAAGGCCCCACACCGGTGTCCGCGCTGATCCACGCGGCGACCATGGTGACCGCCGGGGTGTACCTCATCGTGCGGTCGGGTCCCATCTTCGACCTCGCCCCCACCGCGCAGGTCGGGGTCGTGGTCGTCGGTGCCGTGACGCTGCTGTTCGGCGCGATCATCGGCTGCGCGAAGGACGACATCAAGAAGGCGCTCGCGGCGTCGACGATGAGCCAGATCGGATACATGGTGCTCGCCGCCGGACTGGGACCGGCCGGTTACGCATTCGCGATTCTGCACCTCCTCACCCACGGCTTCTTCAAGGCCGGTCTGTTCCTCGGCGCCGGTTCGGTGATGCACGGGATGAACGACGAGACCGACATGCGACGGTACGGTGGGCTCCGCAAACTCATGCCCGTCACCTTCGTGACGTTCGGGGTCGGCTACCTCGCGATCATCGGCGTCCCACCCTTTGCGGGTTTCTACTCGAAGGACCACATCATCGAGGCAGCCTTCGGCGCAGGCGGCGCCAAGGGGCTGATCCTCGGTGGTGCAGCACTTCTCGGCGCGGGCATCACCGCCTTCTACATGACCCGCGTGATGCTGCTGACCTTCTTCGGCGAGAAGCGCTGGCACGACGGCACCGACGCCCCCGCGCCGCATCCGCACGAGTCCCCGCGGGTGATGACCGGGCCGATGGTCCTGATCGCACTGGGTTCGGTGGCCTCCGGCGGTCTGCTCGCGATCGGCGGATCGCTCGAGCATTGGCTCGAACCGGTGGTCGGCGAATACACCGCGCACCACCTGATCCCGGTGTGGGCGATGACCGCCATCATCCTCGTCGTCGTCGCGGTCGGCGTCGCGATCGCGTACCGGCAGTACGCGACCCGACCGGTGCCCGTCGTCGCGCCGGACGACGTGTCGGTGCTGACCCTCGCGGCACGGCGTGATCTGTACGGCGATGCGATCAACGAAGAACTGCTCATGCGTCCAGGACAACGGTTCACCGCCGGGCTCGTCGCGGTGGAGTCCGACGGCGTCGACGGCCTGACGAGCGGGGTCGGCGAGACCGTGACCCGCACGTCCCGTCGAATACGTGGGTGGCAGAACGGCTATGTACGTTCCTACGCGTTGTCGATGTTCGCCGGGACGACCCTGATCGTCGCACTCGTGATGGCGGTGAACGTGCTGTGAACATCCCCTGGTTGACGATCCTCTGGCTGGCGCCCGCGGTGGGCGCGGCACTCGTTCTGGCCGTCCCCGCGAACCGTCCCGCGGCGGCCCGGTGGTTCGCCTTCGCGATCACCGTCGGGGTCCTCGTCCTGGCCGTCGGTCTCGCGATCGGTTTCGATCCGGCCGGTGACCGCTATCAGTTCACCGAGGACGTGAGCTGGATTCCGGCACTGGGAACCCGATACGCACTGGGACTCGACGGAATCGGGCTGATCCTCATTCTGCTGACCGCTGCCCTCCTGCCGTTGCTGTTGCTCGCCGGCTGGCACGACGCCGACTCCGACGGTTCGCTGGATCACTCCGGTGGACGGGCACAGAAGGGCCCGCACATCTATCTCGCACTGTTCCTCGCGACCGAGGCGATGGTGCTGATGAGTTTCGTCGCCCTGGACATCCTGCTCTTCTACATCATCTTCGAGGCCATGCTCATCCCGATGTACTTCCTCATCGGCGGCTTCGGCACCGGGCCCAATCGCTCCGGTGCGGCGGTGAAGTTCCTGCTGTACAACCTGTTCGGCGGTCTGCTGCTGCTCGCCGCGGTGATCGGCCTGTACGTGGTGACCGCGCAGAACGGGGTCGGCGCAGACGGCGGTGGGACGTTCGCGCTCGGCGACGTCGTGGCCGCGGTGTCGAGCGGACAGATCGACGACACCACCGGCCTCGCGAAACTGCTGTTCCTCGGTTTCATGTTCGCGTTCGCGGTCAAAGCCCCGCTGTGGCCGCTGCACTCATGGCTTCCCGATGCCGCGGTCGCCGCCACCCCGACGTCGGCAGTGCTGATGATGGCCGTCATCGACAAGGTCGGGACCTTCGCGATGCTGCGGTTCTGCCTGCAGCTGTTCCCGGACGCCAGCCAGTACTTCGCACCGTTGATCTGCGGTCTCGCGGTCGTCAGCATCATCTACGGCGCGATCCTGGCCATCGGCCAGACCGACGTCATGCGTCTGATCGCGTACACGTCGATATCCCACTTCGGGTTCATCATCCTGGGAATCTTCGTGATGACCGATCAGGGCCAGACCGGTTCGGCGCTGTACATGGTCAACCACGGACTCTCCACGGCCGCACTGTTCCTCATCGCCGGGTTCCTGGTGTCGCGGCGGGGCAGTCGCCTGATCGCCGACTACGGCGGAGTCCAGAAGGTCGCCCCGGTCCTCGCCGGGACCTTCCTGGTCGCGGGTCTCGCGACCCTGTCGCTACCCGGACTCGCACCGTTCATCAGCGAGTTCCTGGTCCTCATCGGCACCTTCACTCGCTACCCGATCGCAGCGGTCCTCGCGTGTTCGGCACTGGTGCTCTCCGCCATCTACATCCTGTGGACCTACCAGCGGATGATGGGCGGGCCGGCAGAACCCGTCGAAGAGCGGTCGTCGCCGATTCGCGACCTCGCCGGCCGCGAACTGGCCGTCGTCGTCCCGCTGCTCGCTCTGCTCATCGCCCTGGGTGTGTATCCGAAGCCGATGATCGACCTGATCGATCCGGCCGTGCAGAGCACCCTGACCACGGTCGGGGTCACCGATCCCGAACCCGCTGTCGCGGACCCCGCCCATGACCGGCCCGCCGGCGCGACCACCGATGCGGAGGCTCACCGATGACCACGTCTCTGGTTGCTCTGAGTACGACACCGCTGGCCGCGATCGAAACCCCGAGCGTCGAATACGCCGCGCTGTCACCCATGCTGATCGTGTTCGGCGCGGGTGTCATCGGGGTCCTGGTCGAGGCCTTCGCCCCGCGTAGATCGAGGTACTCGCTGCAACTGGGGCTTTCGCTGGGCGGGCTCGTCGTCGCCCTCGCCGCTCTGGCCACCGTCACGGCCGCACAGACGGCGGACGGCGCGAACGGCCAGTTCGCGATGTCGGGTGCCGTTGTGATGGACCGTCCGACCCTGTATCTGCAGGGACTCCTGCTGATCATCGCGATCATCGCGGTCGGGTTCATGGCCGAACGGCGACTCGAGCGGGTCGTCGCACCGGTCACCATGCGCACCCTGGCCGGGGCCGGGGTCAACGACGATCAGTCCGGCAGAGCAGGTCTCAACGGCGGCGGCGTCGACGCGGACATGTTCACACCGTCCGGCGCGTCGGTGCCCAACACCGACGCCGAATTCGAGGCGACCCGCGCCGGGGCCGTGACGACCGAGGTGTTCCCGCTCGCCCTGCTCGCGGTCGGCGGCATGATGCTGTTCCCCGCCTGCGGCGATCTGCTCACCATGTTCATTGCACTGGAAGTCTTCTCGCTGCCCCTCTACCTGTTGTGCGGACTGGCGCGGCGTCGGCGGCTCATCTCGCAGGAGGCATCGCTCAAGTACTTCCTGCTGGGCGCCTTCTCGTCGGCCTTCTTCCTGTTCGGCGCGGCCTTCGTCTACGGAGCGACCGGCTCACTGAACCTGTCGACGATCGGGGCGTCGCTCACCGATGTCGCCGGGACCGGCGGGGACACCACGCTGGCGCTGATCGGGCTCGCCATGCTGGCGGTCGGGCTGTTGTTCAAAGTCGGTGCGGTGCCGTTCCATTCGTGGATTCCCGACGTCTACCAGGGCGCCCCGACCCCGGTCACCGCGTTCATGGCGTCGGCCACCAAGGTTGCCGCGTTCGGTGCGTTGCTCCGCGTCTTCTACGTCGGTTTCGGTGCGCTGCGCGACCAGTGGGAGCCTGCACTGTGGGCGGTCGCGATCGCGTCGATGGTCATCGCGTCGGTGATGGCCGTGACGCAGAGCGACGTGAAGCGGATGCTCGCCTACTCGTCGATCGCGCACGCCGGTTTCATCCTGCTCGGCCTGATCGCCTTCGACGACGCGGGTCTCGGCGCAACGCTCTTCTACCTGGCGGCCTACGCTTTCACGACGCTCGGCGCCTTCGCCATGGTGGCAGTGATCCGCGAACCCGACTGTGACACAGCACCTTCGGACACGACAGCTTCGGACACGACAACTTCGGGTACCAGCACATCGGCACGCACGGCCGCGATCCACGGCACCACGGCGACGGTTCGCAACCCGCACCTGTCCGGCCGCGAGGCCACCGACCTCACCCAGTGGTCGGGTCTCGGCCGTCGGTACCCCTTGGTCGGCGCCATGTTCGCGGTCTATCTGCTGTCGTTCGCGGGCATCCCGCTGACAAGCGGGTTCATCGCCAAGTTCGACGTCTTCGCCGCAGTCGCCGGCAACGGCGGCGGAGTCCTGGTGGTCATCGGCGTCATCAGCAGCGCGATCGCCGCCTACGTCTACATCCGCATCATCGTCGCCATGTTCTTCGACGACGTCCCTTCCCACGACGCACCGCACGTCGTGAAGCCGAGCATCCTCACCACCACGGGCATCGCGATCTGCACGCTGGCCACCGTCGTTCTCGGCATCTTCCCGCAACCGCTCCTCGACCTCGCCGACGCGGCCGCGACGTTCCTGCGCTGACCCTCACGCCAGTCGGTGTCGCCGGTGCCTCCGGTTGCGCATCGTATCCACAGCGAGTCCCCGTGGATCCGTCTCCACTGCGGCCGCCTACTAGGCTTCGGGCTTGGATCTGTAATGACTAATCGACTTCGGGGGAAGTGTGAGCGACAAAGTATCGGTTGATCTTGTCGAGTTGAGGTATGGAGGCCACCAACTGGGTGGTTGGCACGTCGAGTCAGCGGGCACATTCGAGGGAGGTTTTCGGCAGGTGGCCGAGGCAGCCGAAACCGGCTGGGTCGGCGCCTCAGCCAAAGCACTCGCTGAGAAGCTTGAGACCCTGCAAGCTTCTGCTCAGTCCGTTACGGCGCGACTCGGCCAGCATGGGGCGGGGTTCGTCTCGGCCGCCAACACCTACGATGCGCAAGACGCAGAAGCCGCCACAGTGCTGAATACTCGAGAAGCCTTCTCGCCTCGCATCAATGACGAAGGCGACGGGCACCGCCCACTGAACCTGTGATCTCCATATCCGACATCGACCGCTGGAGTGTCGCAGACATCGAGGCTGTCTTCAGCGTCTGCGCAGACCAGGCCGATCACTGCAGCACCCAGTCTGCCAACCTCAAGAATCTCGACACCTTCTCTACGTGGGACGGAGATGCAGCGGCCGCCGCCAAGCGATCAGTAGGACGCACGCGAGTCGATTTCGACGTCCATGGCAACCAGGTCTCGGCTATCGCCAATGCGGCTCGCGCAGCAGCACAGAAGATCGAGGCCATCAAAGAAGCGCTTGCAAAGATACGTGCCGATGCATTCCTGGATCACTTTGCCATCGACGACGACGGAACCGTCAGATCGACTCTCCAGACGGTTGCATCGAAGGAGGAAATGGAGAAAAGGGAAGGCAATCGTATTGCCCTCCAACTCCGCGTCAATCAACTCCTGATCAACGCAGAAGCTGCTGACGACGATTTGGCGGCAGCAATCAGAGCCGCGGATGGCGAACTGAACCCGAGCTGATTCCGCCCAGCGCCTTCGATGGAACATACGCCGGCGTGTTCGGTATCGCCTCTCTTGGCCTACCCAACTACCCCGATGCATCATTGACCGACGCGGAGACACGCAACTATTACGGGCTCTTCCGGAACGACGGTGCGTAGAACGGGTTCTACGCACCGTCGTTCCGGAAGAGCCAGTTTCGGTAAGGAGATTGGCGGTTTGTTCGATTGAGTAACGAGTGGTCCATTTACGAGCGCCTTCACCGGATGGCAGTCTCCCACGCCCGCGTAGTAGATCCACGCACTATCGCCGGAGACGTTCGCCTCGACGTCGACCCTGCCAGGTTCCGGCCCGACCCCTCGGGCTTCAAATTGGGATTTTTTGCCTTGTTCTCCGCATATCAAGGAACGGAAACCGCCTTCAGAGACAATGTGGCCGTCGTCTTGACCAGGTTCATCGTCGATTCGACGGTTGATGTCAATGACTTGTTCGACCATGCTTTCGTAGAGGCGCGATCACTCCCCGATTGGACCGAACAACGCGCAGACCGGTATCCGATCACATCACGAACACAGGGCGCCAGCATCCAAGCCGGGAGTTTCCGCGATCCAGCCGGACAGTGGTTGTATGCAGTCAGCAAATACGAGCTATACCAGCGCGCGAATGTTGCATGTCTTCTGCAGTGCACTGGAACCACGAGTTCCGAGGATGTTTCCACCTGGACCGCCCTCATCGATGCGGTCAGTTCAGCTCGAATTGACGACTAAGGAGTTTAAATTGGTTAGTCGAGCATCCTCCGTTGTCGATCTTGAGCAAGCATTGTCCACGCGAATCGATTTTGTGGCCGACCCTCAGGACCGCTCCTGGTACGTTGGCGATGCTGTTGGGTTCACCATTTACATTCGAATGGGAAACTTTCCTGATGAGGAGGCCTACTCCCTGTACCTCGGCCACGGCCGTTGGATGGACTTCAGCCGAGTGCCAGACAACTGGACGATAACGACGCCCCCTCAAGGCTGGCCGGCGACGGCACGACCCCGACTCCCCAAGGGGGAGTTCCATGCGTGACGGCATTACGCAGACTCCCTATCTCACCGAGGCCGAACGAGAGCAACTCCTCTCCAGATGGCGCGAACCACACCGCAAATATCATGATCTCAACCATCTGCGCACCGTGCTGACCGCGCTGGACGAGTTCCGTTCTGCAGGTGCCAGTTTCGACCACGAAGCCGTAACTCTTGCAGCCTGGTTCCACGATGCGATCTACGATGTCGGCGCTCCTGACAACGAGGAACAATCTGCTGTTCTAGCTGAGACGATGTTGGCGGGTAGGTCATGCGCGACCGAAGTCGCACGTCTGGTTCGTGTGACTGCCAGTCACAACGTTGCTCTGACCGACCTGAACGCGTCAGCTCTGTGCGACGCCGACCTGTCGATACTGGCGAGCGATTCGTCGCGATACTCCAGATACTGCGCCGACGTAAGACATGAGTATTCCAGATTCGAAGACAGCGTCTACCGCGCTGGACGGACACGGGTACTCGAGCACTTCCTGGCCCTCGAACGGATCCTCAACACCACGTTCGGATACGAAAACTGGGAGTTGCGTGCTCGATGCAATCTTGAAGCCGAACTGCGGTCCCTCCAGCCGGACTGAGTGGCGCAAGCACTCCGGCCCCCGGACGGGTCGAATGCAGAAGGACCCGTCGCCCGTCTGAGAAGCCCGTTTCACGGTCAGCTCGCCACTGATAGAGATTCGCCCATCCGTGGCGGGTTTGCGAGGCCGGCCGAAGGCGCCGTGCCATCCTGGAACCCGTGGATCTCGTCAGGCACCTGCGGTTCTTCGTCGCCGTCGCCGAGGAAGGCCACTTCGGGGACGCGGCTGCTCGGCTGGAGATGACGCAGCCACCGGTGTCTCAGGGGCTGAGACGCCTGGAGAAGGAGCTCGGGGTCCAGCTGATCCGACGTACCTCCCGCGGCGCCGAACTCACCGACGCGGGCCGCGACCTGCTGCCCCGCGCACGTCTTCTCATCGACGACGCAGCGCGGTTCCTCGGTGAAGCCCGACACCTTCACCACGGATCCGAGGTGCTGCGTTGGGGTGCAGTGCCTCTCGCCGGTGCCGTGGCGATTGCGGCAGTCGCACAACGTCTCGGTGACGTGTCCTCCGGCCAGGAGATGCTGAGTGCAACTGCGGTGAGTCTGGTCGAGCAGGTATCCGCGGGCACGCTCGACCTCGCGATCGTCGACGCTCCCTGTGTCACTGGCACTCTCGCCACCGGTCCGATCGTTGTGTTTCGTCGCCACGTGGTCGTACCCGCAAACCATCCGGTGACCACCACGGTGCGTCCGCGGTTGCGACAACTGGCCGGACTCGACCTCTGCCACCCATCGCGCGCGGCGAATCCACCCGCACATGATCAGCTGATCGACCGCCTCCGCGAATCCGGGCTCGATCCACGCATTCTGCCCAGCTCGTCGTCCGAACACCTGGTGGCCGCCGTCGCCGGCAGCGGAGCCTTCGGTCTGACGGCCGACGCGCAACGCCTCGCATCGCTGGACTCCATTAGCTGCCT
Organism: Gordonia rubripertincta; assembly: GCF_038024875.1. Lineage (NCBI taxonomy): Bacteria > Bacillati > Actinomycetota > Actinomycetes > Mycobacteriales > Gordoniaceae > Gordonia > Gordonia rubripertincta. The sequence continues at coordinate 1,675,168 of NZ_CP136136.1, read as the reverse complement.
GCCCATCGGGCGTGACGCAACAGCACTGCGACTCCGCGTCGTCTACCGGGAGTCTGCGCTCGGCGAGGTGGCCGACGTGGCGACGGCCGCACTGTGGAAGATCAGCAAGGCGACCGGGTGACCGTCGGCCCGGGTGAGCTGCCTGCCCACGTGAGAGATCGGATCGACCGCAACGTCGCCGAGATCCTCGCCGACGCCGGCTGTTCCGGCTGGCTTCATGCGACGACGATCGGCTCGCCCCAGATCAGCTACTCCTACGACGCCGACGCACCGGTGGTTCTCGCATCGGTCTACAAGCTCGCTGTCCTGATCTCGTTGTGCCGCAGCGCAGATCGCGGAGAGATCGACCTGACCTCGCCGGTGACCGTCGATCCCACCCGGTGGGCGCAGGGACCGACGGGCCTGGCCGCGTTGCGCGACCCGATCACCCTGAGCCGACGCGATCTCGCCACCTCGATGATGACCGTCTCCGACAACGTGGCCGCCGACGTCCTCCTCGACGAGATCGGGCTCGACCGCGTCCGAGAGGACCTCATCGGCCTCGGTGCCACGAGCACGCGCATCGTCGGAGGGGTCGCAGAACTGCACGAAAGACTCCAGCGCGAGACCGGAACGAGCACGGTGGCAGAGGCTTTCGCCGCACTCGCCGACCCGGACTGCGACACCACGGTGAGCGCCTACGACGCCGCCTATACGAGTTCGTCCACGCCTCGGGACTGCTCGACGCTCCTGTCCGCCGTGTGGACCGACCGCGCGGCGTCGGCCGAGATGTGCGCGTTCATCAGGGACACCATGCGTCGTCAGGTCTTCACCTCCCGACTGGCGTCGGGCTTTCCGTTCCGACGGGTCACGGTCGCGGGCAAGACGGGCACTCTGGTCGCGATCCGCAACGAGGTCGGCGTCGTCGAGTTCCCCGGCGAGCTCCCGGTGGCCGTTGCGGTCTTCACCAGGAGTGCACGGTCGGAGCCTGCATTGCCGCAAGTCGATCGCGCGATCGGCGAGCTGGCCCGGACCGTCGTGACGGAGCTCCGCATTCCTCGGGAATGACGCCGTTCATCCGGTGTGATCTGGGCCGATACTGGTTCGCTATCGCTTGATCGCGCGTTGTGACTTTGCATCGGGGCACTCCGGTCGGTTGTCTGACCACATGCGTCGATGGTTGGTGATCCTGAGCGTTCTCGCGGTTCTGGTCGGCACGTTGTCGGGGTGTTTTCTCACGAAGGACTCGCCGGAGGACACCCTGCGGTCGTTCGCGGAGGCACTCCAACGGGGTGACGTCGACGCGGCCGCCGGACTCACCGACAACCCGGCCGCCGCGCGCACCACCATCAAGTCGATCTTCGAGGGCATGGGCTCCACCCCGAAGCTGTCGGTCACCCCCGACCTCGTCGATGACAAGAAGGTCACCGGGACTCTCGACCACCAGTGGCAGATCCGGAACGGGAACACCGCCTATCAGACGTCGGTCGTCCTCACCGAGACCGATTCGGGCTGGCGTGTGCGGTGGCAGCCCTCCGTGATGCACCGGCAGCTCCGCGACGGACAATCCTTCTCCTACAGCGACGACCGCGCCTACCGCACCCCCGTACTCGACACCAACGCCCGCCCGCTGATGACATGGCAAGCCGTGACGCTGATCGATCTCGAACGGGCACAGCTCGTGTCGGCCGGTCAACTGGCGCGCGCGCTCCGGCCGATCGAACCGTCGATCACCACGGCAACCATCCGAAAACTGTTCGACGGCAACAAAGCCCCGAGCCAGACCGTGATCAGGTTGCGCGACAGCGATCTCGAACGTGTCCAGCGCAGCATCAGGTCGATCGCCGGCATCACGACCACCGAGCAGGGCGCGCTCCTCAGTGCCACCAAAGCTCTCCACTCCCCCGCGATGGCCGGCCTCGAGGACATCTGGCGAAGCGCGATCGACGCCACGGCCGGCTGGTCGATCCAAATCGTCGACAAGGAGGGCGCACCAACGCATCTCGTTGACTCAGCTCAACCTGGCGAGACGTCTCCGGTCCGCACCTCGCTCGATCGCGACATCCAGGCCCAGGCGCAGCGGGCCGTCGACCGGGAACGACGCCCCGCGATGATCGTCGCGATCACCCCCTCGACCGGTGGAATCGTCGCCGTCGCCCAGAACGACGCCGCGGACCGCTCCGGCGCAGTCTCCCTGACCGGGTTGTATCCGCCGGGCTCGACCTTCAAGACCATCACCACCGCCGCAGCCCTGGCATCCGGCGGGGTGCAGCCGACATCGCAGGTCCCGTGTCCGGGACGGACGACGATCGAGGGGAGGACGATCCCCAACGAGGACGAATTCGATCTCGGAACCGTCCCTCTACCAACGGCTTTCTCGCGCTCCTGCAACACCTCCATGGGTGCGCTCGCGAACAAGCTCCCCGCCGACGCGTTGACCTCGATGGCCCGCCGGTTCGGCATCGGCGCCGACTACACCGTTCCGGGCCTGACCACCGTGACCGGTTCCGTACCGAACGCCGACACCCCCGCCCTGCGCGTCGAGAACGGCATCGGCCAGGGCACGGTCACCGTCAGCCCGTTCGGCCTGGCACTGGCCGAGGCGAGTCTCGCGCGAGGTGAGACCGTCACCCCGACGCTCATCGAGGGACGAGGAACCACCGGCGACACCGAACCCCGGCCGATTCCCGACGATGTGGTGCGCGCGCTGCGAAGCATGATGCGCGACACCGTCACCCGCGGAACCGCCGCCGCGCTGCAGGACATCCCTGGCCTGGGCGGCAAGACCGGGACGGCTGAGTACGGCGACAACAAGAACCCGCACGGCTGGTTTGCCGGCATCGTCGGCGACCTCGCCTTCGCGACGCTGGTCGTCGGCGGCGGATCGTCGGCGCCCGCAGTTCAGGTCAGCGGCGAGTTCCTGCGGCCGCTGAGCAACTAGTCCGGCTTCTTCCTTGACCAGCCCATCACGATGGGCTCAGATGAACGCATGAGCGATGAACTGTTCGAGCACGAGACCAAGACCACGCTGACTCGCGAGGAAGCTGCGCAACGGCTTCACGACCTTGCCGATGCGATCGCCCGACACAACGAGGTGTCGTACGTCGAGAACAACAAGACCGTGCGTATCGACATCCCGACGCAGGTGAAGCTGAAGGTCGAATTCGAGCGCGGCGAGGACGAATCCGAGATCGAGATCGAGATCTCCTGGTAGTCGGACCTGTAGGAACCAACATGCGGGCCGGTGACGGGATGTCACCGGCCCGCGTTCATGGTCAGATCTGGCCGAGCTTCTCCATCACGTCGAGCGCGACGTTCGACGTCTGGAACAGAGCATTGATCTCGGCCACGGTCACGCCGCGGGTTGCCGGGTTCTGCAAGCCGAAACTGTTGACGAGTGCAGCGGTCCGGGTCGACTGGAAGAGGAGCGTCGTGGCCTGGCTGTCGCCGATCAGGTCGCCGACGAACCATGCGGTGAAGAGCGGCCCGAGGTCGACACCGTAGGTGCTCTTGACGTCCTTGACGATTGCCGGCGTGGCGTCGACCAGCGCCCCGCCGAAGGTGTAGAAGTCCCGGGTGTGGCCGACGGTCGTGTCGATGTTCTCCAGCGCGTACGGGAAGTCGACGAGGAGATGGGCGAAGATCTGCCCGAGCAGGACCCGTCCCGGGCTGCGGTCGCACGCGGTGGTCAGAGCGAACGCCTGCGCCCAATGCGCCTGCGGCTTGCCGCCGATGACGTACTCGTGGAGGTTCCCGACGTAGAGGCGGACGACCTCCACCGCGAGATCCGAAGCCCACTCCGGGTCCTCGTAGATTCCGGACTCGATGCTGGGTCCGACGAGCTCGAGGATGTTGTCGAAGGCGATCGGGAACGTGCCGAGATAGTTGTTCGCCTTGCTGAGCTCACTACGCAGGTCGCTGATCGTGGAGCGTGCATCGTCAAAGGTCTTGATCTCGGACGGATCAGTCAGTTCCGAGAGCCGCTGCTTCGTCTCAGGGGTCGAGGCGGGGGCACAGCGGCTCGCGGGAGCAGCATTGGCCGCTGGGGTCAGTACGCCGGCACCACCGACGAGGACAGCGACTGCTGCGAGGCCCGCACAGAGGGCGCGTCTGGCATTCATGCCGACGGAGCGTAAGGAGCTTCTCAACCGAACCAAACGGTTGTGAAGGCGGTGGACTCAAATCTTCTCGCCTTAGGTAACTACGTCCCGGCACCCACACGCCATAAGTCCACTTATCCTCGGGGCCAAAGTCCCATAGGGCGCGCGATCTCGTGCCAAACTAGGGCAAACGTCCTGGTCGGCGGCTTCTGTTTGCCTTGTCGAAGGCCGTCGTTCACCGCTGCCATCGTCTGTACGGGTCGGTTAGGCGATGCCGAGTTGTCGGGCGACCTGGGGTCCGCCGACCTCCCGCACGAACTCGGGATCACCGCAGACCACCAACTCATCACGGGCCCGCGACAATCCGACGTAGAGGCGTTCGCGAGACCGGTCCCACGCCTTCGTCTCGTTGAGCGCCAGCACCACGACGCGCCGTTCCAGCCCCTTGAACCCGAGGACGTGACCGTAGAAGACCTGCTCGCCATCCCAGAACGACGCCCAGTACTCCTTGGTGCCCTCGGCCTGGCGTGCCTTCTGTTCGGCGTGGCGACTCCCGGTGGTCAGCAGCGCGATGTCCTCGGGACGCCATCCCTTGTCGAGCAACGGGTCGATCTGGTCGTCGGCGACGTCGACCGCCTCTGCTGCCGTGCACGGCACGAAGGTCACCGCCGGACCATCACCGCCGTGTAACTGCATTCGCTGTCCCACAAGCGGTTTGAAGGTCTCGGCGATCTGTTTGGTGTTACGCAGATTGTGGTCGAGGACCAGCGGCACCAGGTCCACCGGCGGCGATCCTTGCCGGGCGAAGACACGTTGCGCCTCGTCGCTGAACACGTAGATGCCGCCGGACTCGGTGTCACGCAGGCACGCGAGCATCGGTTTCCACCAGTCGTCGGCGAAGTCCTGCGCCTCGTCGACGACGATCGAGTCGAAGCGCTTCCCCGGCGGAAGCTCCTGTGCGAGTTCGTACATCAGTTGCGGCAACGTGTGTTCCCAGAAGTCCTGCGCTGCTTGGGTTCGTTCCTGTTCGTCGGGGCCGGTGGGCGCACCCCATTCGATGCCCAGTTCGTGGAACTCGCCGACATACGCGGGTCGTTCCTTGTGTTTCCACGTGGCGGTGAGTCGCCGGAGAAAAGACGCCAGCCCATGCGAGTAACAGACGAGGGCAACCCTCTGCCCGTCCTTCGCGAGTCGTCGTGCCTGTTCGACGGCAAGGAATGTCTTCCCGCTGCCGGCACCGCCACGCACCTCGACGCGATTGAGCTGATGGATCGCACGGAGTATCACCGCCTGGTGGGAGGTGAGCGTGTCGGCGACGCTCTCGTTCTCCAGAGCACGGGCGACAACATCTCGTTGCGGTAAACCCCTGCCGCTCAGCGCGAGTCGAAGTCGACCGATCCCCTCGGCATCGATCCCGGGAACCTCGACGTCCTTCTTCAGCAGAACGTTCCGGATCAGGGGCATGAGCTGGTGGAGTTGGGTGCGGTCGACGACCTTCCATCGCGGGCACTCGGGAAGTGCAAAGGTGGAATCCACCTCCGAGTGCGGGAACACCACCACGTGATCCCATCGCACCCGCCCCTGCGTCCACCGGGGGTCATGCTCGACGAAATCACGCAGCGAGTAGCAGCCGTCCCTGACCTGTGCGACCGGGTCGATCCGCTTCGGAGCCTGCCCGATGCGCTCCTGCCACCACGACTCGCCGTCGTGCCACACCTCGCCACCCTTGACCTCGACACACACGACCCCGGCGCCCTCGATCGCGACGACGAAGTCGATCTCGTGATCCTTCGAGTGGTCGGTGACCCGCTGCCCTACGACGAGCAAATCCTCGTCCAGGAGCTGCTCGTCCAGCGCGTTGAAGACGACTTGCTCGCTCGCCGCCGCGAACCGCGGGTTCTCGGGGATCACGCTCGGCATGGCGGGATCATTCTTCCCAAGCCCCCACCAGGGGTGTCGTCCGTAGTCACTGGTCAACCTCGTGTCGTCGGTAGCCGGCCTTGCCGCAGGCTACCGCGCGGTTGCGACGTGCCCGCCGCGTAACCGGCAGTCAGATCTCGATTCCTTCATTCGAACCAACTGAACGCATAGGTAGGCGCGGGTGCCCCTACGCGCCCAATCGTTCGGGGAGCGCGAGGCTGTTCGCTCGGCCGTGAAGATCGGCGAACCGAACAACTGCTGACCGGCCGGGCCGGTCATGATGCTCCGGTTGCGTACCGTCGCCAAGACTTCGGCTCAGGATGACGCTGACTGGTGATCGCGGCGTCGCCGCCGGATAGCTTCGCCGGAGATCGAGAATCTTCGCGAAGGAGCACCATGACCGACACCGCCACCCGCCTCAACGACGTCGACATCGCAGCCGTCGGTCAGCTCGTCGAAGCCATCCAGGCCGACAACTCCAAGGCCCAGACGACCTGGGCGGCACACGTCCAGTGGAACGGCGCGTTCGCGTCCGAGGCCCGCGTCCGGAACTTCTCGCCGATCGGGTCCGACGAGCCGGCAGCCCTGGGCGGTGGGGACACGGCACCAAACCCGGTCGAGCAGCTCCTGGGTGCGCTCGGCAACTGCCTCGCTGTCGGTTACGCCGCCAACGCGACTGTGGCAGGCATCGAACTCAAGGACCTCCGCATCGACCTCAAGGGTGACCTCGATCTTCGCGTCTTCCTCGGACTCGCCGAAGGCCATGCCGGCTTCAGCTCGGTCACCGCGAACGTCACCATCGACTCCGACGCCCCGCGCGAGAAGCTGGACGAACTGCACGCGAAGGTCCAGGCCAGCTCTCCCGTCGGCCACACCCTCGGCAGCGCGGTGCCGGTCGACATCGTCCTGAGCTAGTTTCCCGCGGCCTCGGGCTCGGCGACCGTTCGGCCGGGACCTGAAAGGCGGTCGGCGAGCGCGCTTCTGCGTGTTCGCCGACCGTTTTCTTTGCGAGGCCGTCAGATCACGTTGCGTCTTGTGCCGTTTCCCGCGACAAGACGCAATGAGTGATCAACCGAGCGCATCCGAACCACCGCCCGCCGCCGCAAGCACATGCCCGCACACCACCACGACGAAGCTGACGACCGCGGCCACCGCGAAGACCGACCACAGTGCGACTTTCACCAGCAGCGCACCGACCAGGGCGCCCACCAGGATCGTGACGATCGCCGCGAGCCGACGGTTCAGGATCGTGGCCCGGCTGGGGCGGGAGAACATGTCGATCGCCCAGGCGGCGATCGTCGACGTGACGACGACGGTGGTCACGTCCGCGACACCGATGGTGCGCGCCGCGGCGGCCTGCATGCCCATTGCGCCCGCCGTCATCCCGATCGCGAACATCGCCGCTATGTGCTCGGTCGGTTGCAGCCAGACGAGGACCGCGGTACCGGCGACCAGCGACGCCGACACCGCAAGCACCACGGTCAACCGCGGACTCCATCCACGACGCCCGGAACGTAGGAACAGGCTCGCGACTCCGGCGCCGACGATGAACGCGACCAGTGCCAGGGACAGCGCGAGGACCGGCAGTCCGTCGGCGCCGGCCGCACCCATTCCGAGAATCAGCACGTTGCCGGTCATGTTCCCAAGGAACACGGTGTCGAAGCCGAGGAATCCGCCCGCATCGACCACGCCGGTCGCGAACGTCAGCACGAGCATCAAGATGACATGGCGCGTCGCCTCACGGTCGACGCCGACGTCGGGGGCACGCTCACTCGTCGCCACGCGCGGCTCCTTCTGGCCCTGACCTCCGCCGGCGACGTTCCGCGGAACGTCGTGACCAGCGCTGTTGACCGCCCGATCGTAAGGCCGAGAACGTCCAGGCGTCCTGCGCAGGCCGATTCCCGCGTGCGCGTTTCCCTCCCGCCCGCGTGTCTCCTTCCCGCTCATCAAGCCTGTTGAGCGGATAGGAGACAGGCCCGCGCGAACTCGGAACGGAAAGCACCACCGGGTATCGTCGTCGTGTGCCCGGAATCGTCGACGAGTTCACGGGCGGGACAGAGCGTTCCGGCTCCACACCGCTCGACAATCCGGCCCACGCCGCCCTGTCCGGTCCGCATGCGCAGTTCGCCGAGAGAGTCGGCACGGCTCTGCGGTATCACCCCGACGTCTGCCCGATGGCCGCACTCCCCGACGACCCGACCGCGGAGGACTGGGCCGACGCCGCCCGATTGGTCGGTCCGGGAGGTGCTCTCCTCCTTCCGGTCGTCGCCGACACGCCGCCCGCCGGCTGGCAGTCCGAGATGCATCTGCCCGGGGTGCAGATGGTCGACGCCGGGGTGCCCGCGAGCCCCGACGACTCCGCTATTCGACTGACCGCCGACGACGTCCCGGAGATGACCGACCTCGTTCGCCGCACCCGTCCCGGGCCATTCCGTAAGCGCACCATCGAAATGGGCACCTACCTCGGGATTCGACGCAACGGCCGCCTGATCGCGATGGCCGGCGAACGACTCACTCTCCCGGGACACACCGAGATCAGCGCCGTGTGCACCGACCCCGGTCACCGCGGCGAGGGCCTCGCGTCACGGCTGGTTCTCGCACTTGCACAGGGCATTCGGGACCGGGGCGCCATCCCGGTCCTGCACGCGGAAGCGACCAACGTGAACGCGATCCGCCTCTACGAGCACTTGGGATTCCAGGTCCGCAAGGAAGTGCTGTTCCAGGTGGTCATCGCCCCGTCGTGACCAGCCCTACGCCGCATCACTCTGCTTGAGCGACTTCGCCAGTGGTGCGATCTCATCCAGGTAGATGGAGGCGAGGACCTCCGATTCGTCGGCCATGTGTCGGACGCGGTCGCTCTCGGCGCGGTCCCACTCGGCGTCGACGACATGCTCGAATTCGTCTATGGCACTGACCCTGTCGAGCCAGGCCTGCTTCTCCTGACGCTGCTGGATGCGGGCGACGATCTGCTCGTAGTCGGCGAATGCCTCCAGGCGCGCGACGAGGCCGTCGAGTCGCCCGGACAGCACCCGCGATTTCTCCGTGAAGGTGGCGACCACCTCGTCATCGACGCCGAGGTGGCCCTTGGGTGAATCACCGAGGATGTCGAGCTGGTCACGTAGACCGGCGGCGACGGTGGCGATGGAGGTGACCTCGCCGTCGAGATCGACGCGGACCGCATGGCGGTCGAAGAAATCCAGCTTCCAGGCCGGGTGACCGGCCACGCTGTCGGCGACCATCGCCGTCGTCCAGACGATCTGTCCGACGCGGTCGCCTCTGAGCCGGTCGAGGTCACCGCCACCCCAGATCTCGAGAGCGCGGGCGATGTATCCGGAAGTCTCGTTCGCCGTGTCGGGGAGTCGGCTCTGCACGGACTGGCACGACGCCCATCGCCGGGCCTGTGCCAACCGCATGTCGTCGGCGAGCTCGCCGAGCGGGTCGCTCGAGTTCGACGCGACGGGGTCCGCCACCGAGATCGGCGAATCACCGCGCCCGGCACGCCGTCGCACGGAGTCGGCCTTCATCTCGCTGAACATCGCCGAGAAGGCACCGATGGCCATGGACATCAGCAGGACGAGCGCCACCGCAACCACCACCACGAAGACGGCCACCGCGACGAACATCATGCTTCCAGTGAACCACTCCGCGCTGGTCCCGTCGCCGGTTCGAACGCAGGTCTGCGGACGCCGGGAACTGTCGGACCCGACCTCTAACGTCGGCGACACACATCAGCACCAGCCGGAGGCCGCACATGTCCCCCACCGTCACCCGGAACCAGTTGGAATTCGCTTTTCCCGATGTCCACCCCGACGCCCGACTGCACATCCGCGTGCATCGCACCCTCCGCGTTCCCGACGACGAGACCACCTACGGGCTGCCGCCCGGAATCGGCTCGTTTTACCTGATCAATGCGGGAACCGTTGCCCACCGGCCTCGCACCTGGGCCGACTCTGACGTACTCCTGCCCATGTGGCAGGCCGAGGCCGCCTGGTTCAGCTTCAACTCGCCCGAGGACTACCCGTTCCTCGTCCGGATCTCCGTCGGCGGCATCAACGCGGTCACCGGCGACGACTTCTCCGACGCCGTCGACTTCCAGGGCGAGGACTATTTCGAGGTCCCCGAGCAACCCTGGCTCGACGGCTTCCGAGTGGACGACAAGACCGTCCGGCAGTTCGTAGCGATGCCACTCGGCGGCGGCTACACCGCTGCAGAACAGCTCAGTGGTGCCGACGACGGAAGAGTCCGCATCCAGGTCACCCCGCTTCGCTCGTCGACTTGGGACGAACGGGTCGCCGCACGACGTGAGGCCACCCGTCTGTCCGATCCCGGCATGATGGTTCTGTGCGCAGAAGCGCCCGGGGCCACCGGCGGGATGGGCATGGGCGCAGGCGGATCGATCACGCAGTCGATCGCGACGCCGGTCGAACCTCGCACCAACTGGGACACCGACACCACCGGCGAGGCCGTCCTGCGCATCGTCAACAGCGCCGACTGGGAGGGACTGACCGGGGCGGCTCCGCACCACGCACCTCCCACCATCGAGGAGTATCTGCAGTACGGGTACCCGTGGTTCGAGTGGTACGACGACTCGCTCGCGCGGCGCGGCGACTCGAAGCTCTCCGGCCTGAAGACGGTCAAGGAGATCGGGGACTCGAAAGGCGAATCGCCTCTCCCCGACAACCCCAGCTTCGATCCGCCCGCACCGCACATCGTCACGGCGTGATCACCCACCGACCCCGCCCGCCCGGTTTCGCCGCGGCCTTCTGAGCGTCGGCAACCCGGTCGAGCGGCAAAGTCCCCTCGACTCGGACCGGCAGGTCACCCGCTGCGGCGAGCTCCAAGAGGTCTCCGAGCCGACCGTCGGCGTGGGAGTCGACGACCTCGACGGTGATCCCACGTTCGGTGGCCGGCGCTCGACCGGGCATCACCCCGACCAGCCGGCCGCCGTCGCGCACCAGCGCGAGGGCGTCCTCCTGCATTGCGGCGGCGTCGGCGACCGCGGGCCAGCCGCCCTGCGGCCGGTCGAGGAAGCCGGCGCCGAGGCCGCGGACGAACTCCTCGTCGGCCGGGCGGGCGAGCCCCGTGACGTCCCACCCCCGATGCCGGGCCAGGACCAGCAGGTATCCACCGACCACTCCGGCCGCGCCGGTCACGAGTAGTCGGTCGCTGCCGGGTCCGGGTTCGCCGAGCAGGTCGAGGATCTGCTCGGCGGCAAGGACGTTGATGGCCACGGTCGCCGCCGCGACGAGGTCCAGGGATTCCGGCACGACCGCCACCGCATCGACCGAAGTCACGACCTCTTCCGCGTAGGCGCCGGTCGGATGGCCGAAGCCGGGCAGGACCCCGGCGACCCGGGTACCCGGTGCGAGGTCGACGCCGACGCCGGACTCGAGGACCGTGCCCGCGAAGTCCATACCCAGCCCGACGGGCGTGTCGCCGCTGATCACCCCCACCGAGTGGAAGAACCCGGACGACACCGCGAGGTCGACCGGGTTGACCGAGGCGGCGGCGACCGCGACGCGCACCTCGCCGTCCGCGGGTCGCCGCACCGGGACGTCGACGATCTCGATCGCGTCGGGTCCCGACGGCGTGGTCACGACCGCGGCGCGGAAAGTGTCTCGACTTGTGCTCATGGCGTCTCCTTCTTGTGTGTAGCGGTTCTAGGAACCACCATGAGAGAGCAACTCTCTAATGGGAAGTACGCACTTCGAAGTGCGTTACACACCGAAACGAAAGGTGCCGCCATGCCGACGCAGACCGCAGCCGACAAACGAGCCGAGGCTCGCGCCCAGTACGACGCCTTCCTCGCGCAGTGCCCGAGTCGCCAGCTCCTGGACCGCATCTCCAACAAGTGGGTCGCGCTCATCCTCGCCGCACTCGGCAGCGACGGGCCCGCCCCGGGAAACGACTGTCCCGGAGGCCCGCGGGCGATGCGCTACTCCCAACTCGCACAACGCCTGGCCGGTGTCAGCCAGAAGATGCTGACGCAGACGCTGCGCTCGATGGAACGCGATGGACTCGTCACCCGCACGGTGACTGCCACCGTCCCGGTCACCGTGACCTACGAGCTCACCGACCTCGGGCTGTCCCTGCACGGCGTCATGGCGTCGATCAAGACGTGGGCCGAGGCCCACATGGACGAGGTGCACGCTAGCCGCGAGGCATACGATGCCGCGCATCGGTGACCGGAATGCACGCACGGTGCCGAAATCGCTCGACCAGGCCTGATCCGACCCCGAGCAATCGCTTGGTTTGTTACGTTCGGCAACGATGGGATTCCTGAAGCAGACCACGCCGGACATCGATTTCCCGACCTGGAGTCAGGGCACGCGAGCGGAGAAGATCCGACCGATGGCGCGACACTGGGCCGAGGTCGGGTTCGGAACCCCGGTCGCCCTGCACCTGTTCTATGTCGCAAAGATCCTCGCCTACATCCTGATCGGCTGGGCGATCGTCATCTCGACGCCCGGCATCGACGGCTTCTTCGCGGTCACCGACTGGTACAACGAGCCGATCGTCTTCCAGAAGATCGTGCTTTACACGATGCTGTTCGAGGTCGTGGGATTCGGTTGCGGGTTCGGTCCGCTGAACAACCGCTTCTTCCCGCCCTTCGGTTCGATCCTCTATTGGTTGCGCCCCAAAACGATCCGCCAACCCCCGTGGCCGCGGATTCCCCTGACCGCGGGCGACACCCGAACCCCGGTCGACGTCGCGCTCTACGGCGCGCTGATCGTCGTCGTGCTGATCGCGCTCTTCAGCTCCGGGTCCGGGGCCGTACCCGCTCTCGACACGACCGTCGGGGTGCTGCCGGTGTGGCAGATCTGGACCATCCTCGCGCTCCTCGCCGCCATCGGGCTCCGCGACAAGACGGTCTTCCTCGCGGCGCGCGGCGAGGTGTACGGGGCGCTCACGGTGACGTTCCTGTTCAGCGGCGTCGACATGATCATCGGCGCCAAACTCCTGTTCCTGTGCATCTGGCTGGGCGCGGCGACATCGAAGCTGAACAAGCACTTCCCCTTCGTCATCGCGACGATGATGTCGAACAACCCGATCTGGCGGTCGCCGAGGATCAAACGGAAGTTCTTCGAGGACTTCCCCGACGACCTGCGCCCCGGACGACGCTCACGCTGGATCGCCCACTTCTCCACCGCCGTCGAGGGACTCGTTCCCATCGTGCTGTTCTTCTCACACGGGGGATGGGTGGGCGGGATCGCCGCTGCGATCATGCTCGTCTTCCACTTCGGCATCCTGTCGTCGATCCCGATGGGCGTCCCGCTGGAGTGGAACGTCTTCATGATGTTCGGCATCCTGGCGATCTTCGTCGGACACCCGGGGATCGGCCTCACCGATCTCGAATCACCCTGGCCCATTGTGCTGTTCGCGGTGTCGGCGACGACCGTCGTCGTCGGGAACCTGATGCCGCGCAAGGTGTCGTTCCTGCCGGGCATGCGGTATTACGCGGGCAACTGGGACACCGGGTTGTGGTGCATCAAACCGTCGGCGTCGGCGAAGATCGAAGCGGGCATCGTGGCGATCGCATCGATGCCGGCCGCGCAGCTCGAACGTTTCTACGGCAGCCCCGAAGCCGCGCAGATCCCGCTCTACATGGGATATGCGTTCCGCGCCTTCAACAGTCACGGCCGCGCGCTGTTCACGCTCGCCCACCGCGCGATGGCCGGAACTCCCGAGCAGCAGTACGTCCTCACCGACGGTGAGCGGATCTGCAGTACCGCCATGGGCTGGAACTTCGGGGACGGTCACCTCTCGAACGAGCAGCTGATCGAATCACTGCAACGGCGTTGCCGTTTCGAGCCCGGTGAGGTCCGGATCGTCCTGCTCGACGCCCAGCCGATCCATCGCCAGACGCAGGAGTATCGCCTGATCGATCCGGCGACCGGCATCTTCGAACGCGGGTACGTCCGGGTCGCCGACCTCGTCACCCGCCAGCCCTGGGACGACGAGGTCCCGACGACGGTGACGTGGCGTGCCGACGGGAGCCACACCGGCGTGCACAGCTAGATCTGAAACAACTAGATCGAGGCCGGTAACTGTGGACGAAGGTCACCGCCATCGCCCCTTCACCCACGGCGGACGCGACGCGCTTCACCGAGTTCCGGCGAACGTCGCCGGCCGCGAAGAACCCGGGTACCGAGGTCTCCATGTAGTAAGGGGCGCGCTCGAGCGGCCAGTGCGCCTCGCGATGGGTGCGCACGAGATCGGGTCCGGTGATGAGGAATCCGTGATCGTCGCGCACCAGCGGTGTCCCGGCAGCCCATTCGGTGGCAGGGTCGCCACCGATGCAGACGAACAGTCGTTCCGTGTCGGCCTCCTCGACGGCGCCGGTCCTGGTGTCCTCGAGACGGATCGCCGTCAGCCCCTGCGCTCCGTCGAGGCCGACCACCCGGGTGTTCGTCCTGATCTCGACATTGGGCCGGCGGACGACACGCTCCTCGAGATAGGCGGACAGCGTCGCCGACAAGGACGGCCCGCGGACCAGCATGGTGACGCGCTTGGCGTACGCCGAGAGGTTCATCACCGCCTGACCTGCGGAATTCCCGCCACCGACGACGAACACCTCGAGATCGGAGCACGTCGACGCCTCGCTGGTCCCCGCCCCGTAGAACAGGCCGCAGCCCATGTAGCGGTCCTCGTCAGGGAGTCCGAGACGTCGCCACTCGACGCCGGTTGTGCACACCGCAGTCCGTGAGACGACGGTCGTCCCGTCGTTCAGGGTCGTGTACACCCGGTCGTCGGCGAAGCGGGTCTGCATCCCGTCGCGCATGAGGAGGAGTTCGGCGCCGAACGACACCGCCTGCTGGCGGGCGCGTTCCGTCAGTTCGCCTCCGGGGATGCCCTTCGGGAAGCCGAGGTAGTTCTCGATGAGGCTGCTGTAACCGGCCTGCCCGCCGACGGCCTCGCGCTCCAGGACGGCCACGCTCAGCCCCTCCGACGCCGCGTAGACCGCTGCGGACAGTCCCGCCGGCCCGGCGCCGTAGATCGCGACGTCGTACTCCGGCAGCTTCGGTTCCTGGACCCACCCGAGCCGGTCGGCCAGCTCGGCGACCGTCGGCGAGTGCAACCGCGAACCATCGCTCAGATCGACGATCGGAAGATCGGTCTCGTCCAGTGGCAGACCGAAGTGCCGTGTGGAGTCGACGTCGGTGTCGATCGGGATCCATTCGAAGTGAACGACGCTCCGGCTGAGGAAGTCACGCAGTTCGAACGCACGCCGGCACTGAGTGCGACCGTAGACTCTGACGAGGTCGGTGGCGTGTGAATTCATGGTGGACATGGTGGGCTCCGTGGTTTGTGAATCGAAGTGGTGAAATCGGTTTCGGGAGTCAGCGTGAGTGCGCATGATTCAGTTGCCGAACCCAATCACCTGGCACGCGACCGACCGGTCCGGGAACGCCTTGATCGGCCGGGTGCGACGTGGGTTCGACCATCGTCGGGCCGTCGAACACCTGACGGGTTCGGAAGCTGTAGAACCAGTTCTCCCCCGGTTCGAAGCTCTGCATCACCGTGTGTCCGGTCTCGGCGGCGTGCTGACGGGCGTGGCGGCTGAGCGAGTCGTCACAGCAGCCGATGTGACCGCACTCGGCGCATCGCCGCAGGTGAAACCACCATGACCGGGCGGCCTCGCATTCGACGCAACCCGGCCCGCTCGGCGGAACGCTGGTGTCGATCGATGTGTCGTTCATGATGAGAGCTCCTCTCGCGCAGTGCCACTGCAGAGTCTTGGATCGGTGACTTCAAGACTCGTCCGGCCGCGGGCGGATGTCGTCGATGCTGACCGCCAACCCGACCGGGGGCTGGCCGGTGCACCGGGATACCGGCTACCGGGTAGCCCGGTGCCCCCGATCAATCGACAACGGCGTGTCCGAGGTGCGGAGGCGTGATGTTGCGCCATGATCGGTGCACACGACGAGATCGCGGTCGAGCACCCGATCGTCGTTCGCGTCGGATCGGCGCCGACTCCAGCGTGTGCGCTCCGGCACACACCGACCACCGATTTCGTTGTTGTTCAACATCTTTCCGTCGCGTCCTGGTGCAGAACTGCACTCGATCGGTCACACTGTGAGAACACAGTCCTTCGCCGAGAGGGGTCAGAAGTGACCAGAACCTTCGATGCATCCACCTGGGGAGCCCAGCTCAGCGCCGCCGGCGACGACATCCTCGCGGGAGAGGTCTCGTTGCGCGAGGAGTCCCTCCGGCGCAAGGTCGCCTTTTACCTCGACGCCGATGGACTACCCGTCAGCCAGTCCTCGTGCGAACCGTCGGAGTGGTTCTCGACGCTGGTGACCCGGATGACCTCGGTCGTGATCTCCCACGGACGCGCGGTCGTCGCCATCGATGCCGCACTTCCCCTCCACTCGTCGATCCTCGACGTCGCGTTCCCCGGGGCCGGCTCGACAGGGTCGATGCTCGACATCACCGTCGTCGACCTGTCCCGGCATCGGCGCACACTTCATGCCGTGGTCCCGTCGCACCTGGTGGTGACCGGCACCATCGCCGTCGCACTGTCTCCGGTCGCGGCGGCACGGAAGAACACCGCGCAGGAACGCCGGACCGCCATCGGCTGATACCCGGGGTCGCTCAGGTACCCGGCTCGGCGGCGCGCGAGATGGGCTTCGTCCCGGCAGGCGACGCCGGATCGTCGGCGAGCCCGGACAGCAGCTGGAGTGCATGTCGCGACGCCGATTCCGGTTCGGTCCGGTAGACGAAGATCGTCTGCTCGGGATCGTCGCCCGGTGTCAGGGCCTGGTAGGCGACAGTCAGATCACCTACCAGCGGGTGGTGATAGCGCTTGGTGCCGACGCTGCGCTCGTGCACGCGGTTACGGGCCCAGAGCTTGACGAATTCCGGACTGTGGATGGACAGTTCGCCCACCAGGGCTCCGAGCCGGGGGTCGTCGGGATGTTTGCCCGCGTCCATGCGCAACATGGCTGCGGTGTCCGCGGCGACACCGTCCCAGTCCGTATACAGGTCGCGCGCATGCGGGTCCAGGAAGACGAAACGGGCTTGATTGCGCTCCGCCGCAGGCAAGTTCTCGAAGTCGACGACGAGGAGTCCGGCAAGTCGGTTGTGGCCCAGCACATCCAACCGGCGTCCGAGGACGAACGCCGGCTGCAGCGCAGCGTCGAAGGTGGCGAGTAGTTCCCGGGTCGACTCGTGGAGGCGTTGCGGCCTGTCGGCGCGGCGCCTCCTGGCCGGTTCGCGACGAGCGATCGCGTGCAGATGGGAGCGCTCGCTGTCATCGAGCTGCAGGGCGTCGGCCAGCGCGTCGAGCACCTCCAGGGACGCGCTCTTGCTGCGTCCCTGCTCCAACCGCGTGTAGTAGTCGACGCTCACACCGGCGAGCATCGCCAGTTCCTCGCGCCGCAGGCCCTTGACCCTGCGGCGTCCCGCATCGGGTATCCCGGCGGCGTCCGGCGACAGCCGACCGCGAGCCGCGCGGAGGAAATCGGCGAGTGACGGTTCCAGCTGATCGGCCATGTCTCCATCCTGGGAGGTCCGTCGACCTGCGTCAAAGGGTGAAGGTGGCCCAGTTTGTCCCAGGAAGAACTCTCTCTTCACCGGTGCTCGCGGCATCGCAACCATGGATGTCATCGCCTCGACGGCGATTCACCACCATCCCAACGAAAGTGAGTACGAACATGTCTGTCTGGATGATCACCGGCGCGGGCCGCGGACTGGGCCTCGAGATCGCACGGGCCGCTCTTCAGGCCGGCGACAGCGTCGCCGTCTGTGCACGCAAAATCAACTCCATCCCCGACGACGTCCGCAATCACCCCGACGTCCTCCCGGTGCCGCTCGACGTCACCGACGTCGACCAGGTCGCCACCGCCGTCGCATCGACGGTGGAGCGATTCGGGATCATCGACGTCCTGGTCAACAATGCCGGCCGCGGCCTCCTCGGCGCGGTGGAAGAGATCTCCGATGCCGAGGCCAGGTCGGTGTTCGACGTCAACGTCTTCGGGCTCCTGAACGCCACTCGTGCGGTCGTGCCGCTGATGCGGGCCGCCGGTCGCGGCAAACTCGTGCACATCGGGTCCCGTGGCGGCTTCGAGGGCGAGCCGGGCGTCGCACTCTATTCGGCGACCAAGTTCGCGGTCGCGGGCATCAGCGAATCACTCGCCGGTGAGCTGGCTGCGTTCGGAATCCAGAGCACCGTCGTCGAACCCGGTGTGTTCCGCACCGATTTCCTCGACGTCAGTTCGCTGCAGCTCCCGGCGAATCAGCTTGCCGCGTACGACGGCACTCCGGCTCACGCAACACTCGAGTGGGCCGAGGTGACCAACCACTCGCAGCTCGGCGATCCGGTCAAGGGCGCCGCGTTCATCCATCGGATCGTGTCGTCGGACGATCCACTGCCACTGCATCTTCCGGTGGGCCAGGACGCACTCGACCGGCGGGTGGCGATCACCGAACGCATCGAGAAGGAGATCGCGCCGCTATGGGAGGCCTCGGCGGCCACCGCGTGTGACTGACCGGCGGCCCGGGGTCAGCCGTCGAGCACCGTGGGTCCGAGGAACTCGCAGACGGTGAGCGCCAGGGCGAGGTCGAGGCGATCGCGGTCGCGCGGCGCCTCGGCCAACGCCTTGCCGATGCGGTACTTCACGGTGTTGCGGTGCAGGTTCAGCCGCTCGGCGGTGCGCAGGTGGCTTTCCTTCGTGGCGAAGTACACCGACAGCGTCTCCCGGAGCATGGCAGCGTTGGGGGTGTCCTCGGCGAGGCCCCCCAGCACCTCATGAACCCAGGACCTCGTCGAATCCAGATCCCTCGCGAGCAGGGACACGACGGCCACACCACGGTCGCCGAAGCCGACGACCCGGCCGGCCGAACTGCCGGCGGTCGTCGCGACCGAGTAGGCAGCTCGCGCCTGTTCATGGGTGCGCCGGAAGCCGCGGGCACCCGATCCGGGCAGGCCCCACGCGACCCTGACCCCCGTCGGCAACGTCGCCCGCGCAACGCTTTCCGACGGGTCGTCACCGCCCCCTCGACCGGGGGCGAGTGGAATCCAGGCCCAGACCGTCGATCGGTCGATGGCGGTGACGATGGGGTCCCCGCCACCGCCCAGCGCGACCGCGAGATCCCTTGCCGCGCGGGTGAGGACCACCAGCTCGACCGGATCATCGTCGGCCGACCACACGATCAGCGCCAGATGTCGCCGGTCCAGACGGTATCCGGTCTCCCTCTCGAAGTCGCGGTCGTCGGTGTCGAGGCTGCCGAGGAACGTGTGGATCGCCGCCGACTGCACATTGCCCTCGACGCCCAGCCACCGGCGTCGCTCGTCCTCGTATGCCTCGAACACGTAGAGGGTGATCCAGTCGATGTATCCGAAGACCACATCGGAGATGTGTCGGATGAGCGCCATGGACGCCTCGCCGTCGAGGTCGAGTTCCTCGACCAGTCGGTAACAGCGGTGCATCATACTGTTCTGGCCCATGTGGTACGCCCGGACGAGTGAGTTCGACGGGACGTCGCGCTGCGCCAACCTGAGGGCGTACTCCACTGCGGCAGTAGCCGGTTGGAGATGCTCGATGGGTATGTCGTTGGCCAGGACATGGATGATGGTCGACACGTTGCCGTGCACACTGGCCGCGAGGAGTTCCACCAGTTTCGGGTCGGTGTCGAGTTGGTCGATGCCGCGGGCCATCATCGAGCTCAGCTCGGCGACGAGCTCGGACTCGCCCTCCCGCAACATCTTCGCGACCAGCGCGGCGTGTTCGAGCAATTCGGAGTCGGCGGCCGCGGGCACCCCGGCCAGCCGATCGCGGGCGGCGTCACCGGCCGCCGTCGACATCGATCGAAAGGAACCCGAACCGGTCAAGGCTTCGAGACCTTTCGGCTGTGCCGAAGCGCCGACTCCGCCGCATGGAATCCGCACAATCCGTGCACACCGGCTCCCGGGGGCTGGCCTGCGAGCAGATGTACACGCCCGGAACACCTGTCGAGTACGGGTCCATGCCAAGGCGGGGGCGCAGGACCATCTGCAGTCCGTCGTTGGCGCCGCCGATGATGTCGCCGGCCGCGAAGTTGGCGTTGCCCTGATGCAGGGCCTCGGTTCCCAGGCTCGTCGTGGCGACGATGCGGTCGCGGAAACCCGGAGCGAATCTCTCGATCTGCGCCACGATCTGGTCGGTGGCGTCGCCCTCGAAACCCCGTGGGACGTGGGCGTAGGCGTAGATCGGATTGATTCCGCCCGCACTCCGGCTGGGGTCGGCAACGTACTGCTGACCGAGCAGGACGAAGGGCCGGGACGGCATGACCCCCGCGGCGCGCTGCTTCTCCGTGTACGCGACCTCGTCGAAATCGCCGCCGAGGTGAACGGTTCCGGCCCGCACACAATCCGGATTGGTCCACGGGATGTCGCCGTCGATGGCGAAGTCGACCTTGAAGGCCGACGACCCGACGCGGTACCGCCGGTAGGAGCGGCGAACCCGCGCGGGCATGGCGTCGCCATAGATCGAAAGCACTTGCGCCGGCGAGAGATCCAGAAGAACGAGATCGGCGGGCGGGATGTCGGCGCGGGAGCTGACTCGGACCCCGGTCTCGATCTTGCCGCCGGCGTCGAGCAGTGCAGCCGTCACCGCCGCGATGATGGCGCCGGAACCGCCCTCGGCGACAGGCCATCCGTACCGATGTCCGCTAGCGGCGATCATCAGGCCGAGTGATGCGGTCAACGGCCGGTCGAGGCGGGAGAACAGATGCGCGGCGATCCCGCCATAGAGCGCCCGCCCGCGCTCGGTGCGGAACCAGCGGGCCAGCACGGTGGCCGGTAGCACCGCGCGAGGCCCGAAGGCGGCCAACCTGATCGGGTGTCCGGGGATGTTGACGATCGGCCTGAGCAGGTCCTCACCGAGGTCGTCGAAATGCTCGGCCAGGTCGCCGAACATGGATCGCCAGCGCCTTCCGTCGTCGCCCAGACCCGCGGCGGTCTCGGTGATCGACTGGTACAGCAGCGCAACGTCCCCGGAGTCGAGCGGGTGCGCGCAGTCGACCTCCGGCCACTTCCACACCAGCCCGTACTTCTCGAGTCCGACCTCGGCCCAGAACGGCGACCCCACACCGAGCGGATGGAACGCCGAGCAGTGATCGTGGATGACGCCGGGCACGGTCAGTTCACCGGACCGTGCACCACCGCCGACCGTGTCGGCGGCTTCCAGTACCTGCACCTGCACGCCGTTGCGGGCCAGGTGCAGGGCGGCGGCGAGCCCGTTGGGCCCGCCGCCGACCACGACAGCAGTGGTCACTGCTGCACCTGATCTGTCGCCTGCACGGGCGACGTGCCGCTGTCGTTGCGGCGCATCTGCGGTTCACGCACCACCTCAGGATCGGTGACCGCGCGACGAGCGTCAACGTCGAGAGTCCACTCGACGTCGAACGGGATCGGCCCGTTCGGCAGCCACGGCTGCTCGTTGACCGCGTCGACGACCCGGTAGGTTCCGGTCTCGATGACACCCAGCGCGGCGTCGATCACCTTGTAGCTCTGCGTGCCCTTGTGGATGGGTTGCGACTCGATCCACGCGACAGTGAACTCACCGGGCGCGAAGTTGCAGCGTCGCTGGAGAGCGGCGATGAGCTTCTCGTCGTGGAGGTGTCCGTCACCGAAGTTGAAGGCCACCAGTGAGTTACAGGAGAACTCTGCCTCCCGCAGGGTGTAGGTGTCGATGTCCTCACCGAGGTGGCGCATCATCAGTGAGTACAGCGCGCGGCCCTGGCTGTGCAGCGACCGCCAGGCCAGCAGCTGGTGCATCACCACGTCGGCGACCTCCGGCGGGTACGACTCGAGCAGCTGCGTGCGGGTGTTCTTGGCCGGTCGCACGACGTGCTTGTCGAGCTTCTCCTCGGCGCCCGGCGCGAATGCCCAGGTCGCCGACGCCCAGTTGCCGGCGTACTGACGCATCGACGGCAGGAAGGAGACTAGGTCGGGCCGCAGGTTGCCCAGAACCGGGAAGAAGCAGAGCGCCGCGGCGATCAGCGCCAGGCCCCACGGGGTCGAGGTGTCGGCGAGGGCGTAGCCGTCCCACGCCGGGAACCCGAGGAACAGGAAGACCGACGCGTAGGCGAACAGCATGTTCCATTCGAGAGGGACGGCCAGCGGGAACGTCGACAGGATGAACAGGTGGAAGCACACCATCAGCACGACCGCGGCCACAGTGAGCGTCTTGTTGGTGGAGAAGAGCAGCACCAGAGGCGTGACGATCTCGACGATGGTGCCCAGCACGTGCCCGACGCCGCCGGCCAGCTTCGACGGCCGCATGTCCTCGGGGAAGTTGCGGTAGTGCGCACGCTTGATGGTCTTGCTCGGCAGCCACGGGGTGTTCGACAGCATCGGCGGGATCACCATCGAGAAGTGGTGGCCCATCTTGGAGATGCCGGCACCGACCCAGACGGTCACGATCAGCAACTTCAGCGCGAGGATCATGTCCACGAACGGCAGGATTCCGAAGAAGATGATCGCGGGCAGATACTGCTCGGATCGTCCCGCCAGGAAGATGACCTTGTCCCGAAGTCCCATCACGACGATCAGCGCGATCAGCGGGTACATCAGCGTCGGGTTCACCAGGCCCTGGTTGTCTGCCATCGCCGCGTCGAGCGAGTCCGACGAGACACCCGGAAGAGCGATCGCGACAACGAGATTCGTGAGAATGAGGGCGTACACCGCGACGTCGAAGGGGGTGCGGGAATCGCCCTTGGTGAAGGGCACCTTGCCGGGCCACGGTGGGAGCCGGATCGTCTTGGGCCGCAACCAATACAGGATGCCACCGGTCATCGGCTTGAAGTGGCCGGCCAGCGGACCCCACGAGCCGCCGATGCCGAGGATCTCCACCAACACCGTCCACAGGATCGCCTTCTGGTAGACGATGGGCTGGTTCCACCATTCGGTGACGTGGAGCGGGTTGAGCCCGGACGTCAGGGTCGCGAGCGTGATCCCCACGCCGACGTAGAAGACGAAGACCTTCACCAGATAGATGATGTGCACCATCTTCGGTGTGCCGAATCCGTAATCGGCCCAATGGGCGCCGAGTGTGCGGATTCGGTCGAAGAACGGTCTCTGGAGGAATGTCTCCGGGTCCACTTGGGGGAAATCGGGTTGGGTGAGTCCCATTTCTGTGCACTCCTTTTCCGGTGGAATATCACTGGATTCGGGCGTCGCGGGGGTCCGTGGCGCGTGGGGTATCGCCTCGGCAGCCGGCGGCTGCGAGTCGGTGGATCGTGTGGTGGTCGTCAGATTGGTGCGGGGCTGCGCAACTCGTTGCGCAGGGCCGGCTTGTCGATCTTGCCGACGGGGTTGCGCGGCAGTTCGCCGACGACGTGGATCACGCTGGGCTGCTTGACCTTCGCGAGTCGGCCGGCGATGTGGGCAGCGAGTTCCTCGGCCGACGGGTTCCGGTCCGGGTAGGCGACCACGAAGGCGACCGGTAACTCGCCGTAGAGCTCGTCGGGGGCACCGACGACGGCGCATTCGAGGACGCCGGGGTGGGTGGCGAGCGCGTTCTCGATCTCCTTCGGGTAGATGTTCTCGCCGCCACGGATGATCATGTCCTTGATCCGGTCGACGAGGGTCAGGTAGCCGTCGGAGTCGAGACGGCCGACGTCACCGGTGTGCAGCCGGCCGTCGACGATGGTCGAGGCGGTGGCATCGGGACGATTGAGGTAGCCGCGCATCACATTCGGTCCGCTGATGACGACCTCGCCGATCTCACCGGTCGGCACCTCGGCGCCTGCGGCGTCGACGATGGCGATGTGCTGGCCGGGTAGCGCAGGCCCGACCGTGCCGAGTTTGCGTACACCGTCTACCGGGTTACAGGCAGATGCGCATGTGCCCTCGGTGAGCCCGTAACCCTCGACGATCGGGATGCCGAAGGCCTGTTCGACGCGGTCGAGCAGTTCCTTGGAGATCGGGGCCGCACCGCAGACCGCGAACCGCAGCGACGCGGTGGCGTCCGGGGTGAGCCCGGGCTGCGAGACCAGGAGCGCGTAAATGGTCGGGACGGCGGAGAAGTACGTGGGCTTCAGTCGCGCGACGTCGTCGAAGAATCGACTCGGCGAGAACTTGCCGGTGATGCTCAACTGCCCGCCGACGAGCATCGGCGCCAGGAAGCTCACGCAGATGGCGTTGACGTGGAACAGCGGCAACACGAGAAGGGCATGGTCCCGATCGGTGAGCGAGAAGTGTTGGGCCATCGCCGATCCCATGTGGTGCAAGTTTCCGTGGCAGAGACGCACGCCCTTGGGGCGGCCGGTCGAGCCGGACGTGTAGATGAGCAGGGCGTCGTCATCGAAGCCCGGCGCGGCCGGGACTCGCCAGCGCGGGCTTGGCGACGTGGCGAGGTCGCCGACGGAGAGGAAGTCACGATCGGGATCGGTCCCGCCCGCGTTCACTCCGACGACGAGGCGTGCGCCCGAGTCCGTCAGCTGGTACTCGGCCTCGTCGGGCGTGAACGCAGGGTTGACCGGGGTGGCGATCGCTCCGAGCCGCCAGGCGGCCATCAGCGTGATCAGCAGTTCGACGCGGTTCGGCAGGAAAGTCGCCACCACGGCGCCCCGGCCGACACCCCGCGCAGCGAACTGTTCCGCAGCGGCTTCGACGCGTTCGGCGAAGCTCATGTAGTCGAGTGCGGTCTCGTCGTCGCGGACGCATGGTGCGTCGCCACGCTTCGTCAGGTCCCAGGCAAAATAGGAACTGGTCACGGGTAGGGCCTCCAAGACTCGGCGTTCTGTCCTCAGATATGTGATCCAGAACACTAAGGAAGCCTGAAGTGATCTGGAACGGCCCGGGAGGCCAGACTTGGGAGGGGCCTTTGTGCTCGGAGCACAACGGTGGTCGAAGGACCGAAGATGCACTCCGGATTCTCCGCAACGGTATCGCCGAATGAGAAATGGCCCCCGTCTACTTGACGGGGGCCATTTCTGGCGGTGGCGGAGGGATTTGAACCCTCGGTACGGGGTTACCGCACACAGCATTTCGAGTGCTGCACCTTCGGCCGCTCGGACACGCCACCGCGAAAGACTGTACCGCAGCAGGGCGTTGAGTCTTAAATCAGCTGGTCAGAGCCATAAAACCGGGTGCAGCGGGCATCTCAGTGTCCTGTGAGCTTGTCCTTGACGTCGTCGACTTTGCCCTTGACGGCGTCGGCGGCCTCGGTGATCTTCTGCTTGCCCTGAGCCTGGGTCTTGTCGCCCTTGCCCTCGTTCTTGAGGTCGTCGTTGTCGGTGAGGCTGCCGGCGGCTTCTTTGCCGCGGCCCTTCAGCTCTTCGGCCTTGTTCTTGGCGTCGTCAGTGGTTCCCATGAAGCCTCCTCGATGAGGTTCGGCGCGGCCCGGTGCCGGCCGAGGTGGAAGAACTCAGCGGCCATCACGCGCCGGTGGCTCGACGCGAGCGTCGCTTGAAGGAGCTGACTCCTGGTTTCCACCGTGCCACAGACACGCCCCTAGCTGCAGAACCGCAGGTCACAGGGGGCTCACCGATTGTTGAACTTCTGGGCGACCTCGCTGATCTTGTCCTTCGCCGTGCTCACGGCGTCCTGAACCTTCTCGTTCTCGGCGAGTTCGCTCAGCTTGTCCTTGGCGGTGCCGAGCGCATCCTGGACCTGCTTGCTCTCGACGAACTCGTCGATCTTGTCGCGGGCGGTGCCCAGCGCTTCCTGCACCTTGCCGCTCTCGGCCAGTTCGTTGATCTTGGACTTGGCGGTGTCGAAGGCTGCGGTGACCTTGTCGGCCGGGTCGGACATGGCTACTCCTCGAGATCTGGTGGGGGACTACCTGTCCAATCTGCCAGAGCGGCACAGCACCGACCATCGGTCGCGACCCTGAGATCTCCCCGATTTTTTGGTGTCCCGCCCCGGACCGTCTGCTCAGCGCGCGCGCTTGGTCGCGAAGAAGTCGACCATCAACGCCCGGCACTCGTCCTCGAGGACGCCGCCCTTCACCTGGGGGCGATGGGTGAGGCGCGGGTCGCGCACGACGTCCCACAGGGATCCGACCGCGCCGGTCTTGGGCTCCCACGCCCCGAACACGAGCGCATCGACACGGGAGAGCGTGATCGCACCGGCGCACATCGTGCACGGCTCGACGGTCACCGCGATCGTGCAGCCCGGAAGTCGCCAGCCGTCACCGAACGCCCGGGCGGCAGCACGGAGGGCGAGTACCTCGGCATGAGCGGTCGGGTCACCGTCGGCTTCCCGGCGATTGGCCGCACGCGCGAGTTCGACGCCCTCGGGGTCGAAGACCACGGCACCGATCGGGACGTCGTCGGTTCCCGACAGCGATGCGGCGTCGAGTGCCGCGCGGACCATGCTCTCCCAGGCGGGCGCGCTCATCGGGCGCCGGTCAGTGTCCGAGGGAGTCGAGAACCTTGCCCAGTTCGTCGGCGAAGCCGAGTCGGGCGGCGATCATGCCGAGCTGTTCGTCGGCGTAGAGGTCGGTGTCGCCGACGATGATGCTCATGACCGCGTCGGGCAGGCCGAGATCGGCGAGGACCGCGAGGTCGCCTTCCTCCCACGGATCGATGGTGTCGAGCTCGTCCGGGTCGATGTCGGGGACGTCGAGGTTCAAGGCGTCGAGGACATCGGCCGCGACGTCGTAGTCGATCGCCGCGGTCGCATCGGACAGCAACAGTCGCGCGCCCGACGGGCCGGGGCGGATGACGATGAAGAACTCGTCGTCGACGTCGAGCAGCCCGAAGACCGCTCCGGCGGAACGGAGCTCGCGTAGTTGCCGCTCGGCGTCGTCGAGATCAGAGAGCGCCGACGGTTTGAGCGCGGTGACCTTCCAACCGCTCTCGTCACGGACCACCGCGACGGCGAAACCGTCGATGTCGTCGTCCACGTCTTGCGCGTTCGACCCCGACTTCCCAAATCCGGCACCAGCCATGGGAGAAACCGTAGCCGCTATCACCGGCAGTCCCAAGTCCCGGGACGGGCATCGATCAAGGTATGGGAACGTTGTCAGCGTGACTGCTGACTCGTCGTCCTCGCATTCTGCGCCCACGACGCCGGTGTGCGTACTCGGTCTGGGTCTGATCGGTGGCTCGCTGCTGCGCGTCCTGCACGACGCCGGCCATGACACGTTCGGCTACAACCGCTCGCCGGCCACCGTCGACGCAGCGACTGCAGACGGCTACCAGGCGTCGACCGATCTCGTCGCCACCCTGCGCCGGGCGGCCGAGACGGATGCCGTCGTGGTGCTGGCGACGCCGGTCACGACGATCGAACCGATCGTCTCGGCCATCGCCGAACACGCGCCCGGTGCCCTGCTGACCGATGTGATCAGCGTCAAACAGGAGGTGGAGAAGGTGATCGCGCGGGCGCATCCCGGCGCCCGGTACGTCGGCGGCCATCCGATGGCCGGGACGAGCCGGTCGGGCTGGTCGGCGACCGACCCGACGCTGTTCCAGGGAGCGATGTGGGCGGTCACCACGACCGATCACACCGACGCCGACGACTGGCTGGCCGTCGCGTCGATCGCGCGGCTCGCGGGCTCGCAGGTGGTACCGGTGGCGCCCGACGCGCATGACCGGGCCGTCGCCGCGATCTCGCACATGCCGCATCTGACGGCAGCCGCGACTGCGGCCGTGGGCGCCGGCGAGAGCGACCTGGCACTGCGCCTGGCCGCCGGTAGTTTCCGCGACGGGACCCGGGTCGCCGGAACCGCACCCGCGCTGCAGCGGGCGATGATCGAGGCCAACGGCATCGCCGTCCTGAATGTGCTCAGCGAGACCATCGACCGGCTGATCGCCGCGCGCGACGAGCTGCGTGACCACGGGACCGCGGAGGTCCTGGTCGACGACGGCCACCGGGCGCGCACGGCGTACGAGCGACTGCACGAGGGCGACCCGGACCCGATCAGCGGAGTGACCATCGGCGAGCCCGGCTGGCAGGAGGAACTCCGCCGCCAGGCCCATCAGGGCAGGGTCTGGGGTGGGTTGACTAGACCCGTCGGGCGAGTCCCGGGTAGTCGGTGACGAATCCGTTGTCGTCGAGCGTGAGGGTCGTGGTGGCCAGCGGCGACACGAGGTCGATGCCGTTCGCCGTGGCGGTGTAGGACATCGTCGCGGCCCTCACCTCACCGCTGGGCAGGTACATGTACATGACCGGGATGTCGACGGCACCGTCGGCCGGGGTCAGCGCCTTGCGGCGCAGCGGAAGCGCGTTGAACATGGGCGACAGCCCGAGGTCGACGTCTTCGGCACCGTCGAAGTCCGACTGGATGATCTCGCCGTCGGGACGCCGGATCAGCCAGGTCCCCTCGTTGTCGCGGGTGATGCCGAACTGGGTCTCCCCCGCTTCACAGATGAGGTGCACGGTCAGGCGTTTGGTGACGCCGGACTCGGTGGTCTGCAATTCGTACGACGCGGAGAACGCTTCGTGGTCGTCGGTCTCGGCGGCGATGATCCGGCCGTAGGCCTTCACGCGCGCGCCCGAGACGACCAGGCGCACCTGTTCGAGCCGATCGGTGTCCTCACCACGCCACGTCAGCACTGTCTTGAACTCGTCCGTGGTGGCGGAGGACTGCCCGTTCTCTGGGGCTGTCTGCGGGGAACTCACACGACTACGGTAGCGAGCCGACGGGCCGATCACACATCGGACGTGCTGGTCACTCCACCAGTCGGACGACCGAGGAGACGCCGATCACTGCCGGGTCAGGCGATACAGGAGGCGGTGCGCCGGGCCGACGACGCGGTCACGGTGTCCTCCACGACCACCTCACCGTCGACGGTGATCGAACATTTGGCGCCGCTCCCCGTCCCGGCGATCACGAGCAGGCGCAACGGATTGTCGCTGCCGGTGAACTCGACACTCCACGGATTCGACGGCGCGAACTCCGACCGCAGGCCCATCGCGTCGACGTAGAGGATGGTCGCCTGGCCGTCGATGGCGACCTCGTAGGTCACCGGCTTGTCCTGCGGGTTGACCCGCTCGTCGGGTCCGCCGGGCGCCGACCGGCCGGGACCGTCGGGGGTCAGCCGCGGCGGCTCGAATGTGCGGGGAAGCGGGACCGTGTCGATCGTGGTGGGCGGGTCGGCGAGCGGCGGCTCGGTGGGCTCGTTCCGGAATATTCCGCTGAACCCGACGATCGCCACTGCCACCAGCACGACGAGTCCGAGGCAGACGATGAGCGACGTCGTGGACACCTTCGGGATGCGCGACTCGTCGTCCGCCCCGGCGGTCGACTCGGCGGCGGCCCGAGACTGTTCGCGTTCGGCTTGCTCGGCGAGCCGGAGTTCGGTGTTCGTCGGCTGGCCGGGCGTGAAGAGGGCCGTACCGTCCGGGGCGTAACCGAGCGGCGGGTACAGCTGCGATGACGCGGGTGTCTGCGTGTACGGGTCATTGCCACGATCCCGCGGGTCGCGGGCATCGCGGTTCGGCCCGCCGTACGGCTGTCCCATCGTCGGCCTCCGGTCGAAGTGTCGTCTGTCTTCGACCTTACGGCGGGTCGCGATGCCGGTGTCCCCGCGTGGTCCGGAATCGCAGGTCGCCCGGGGCGCGGCAGGTCTCGGAACCGGCTGATCGAATGAGATCGAGAATGACACCGCGGCCCGGTGTCCCTGCGGGAACTCGCGTCGACCGAAGCCGCGCTGCCGCCCCTACCCCCAGTACCTGGGGGCGGCAGCCCCCTGACAGGCCCCACCGAAATAGTTCACCGAATGAACTGATGACACCTTCACACAACTGGAAACAGCGTGCAACAGATGGGCGCGGCGCGTCGTCATCCGTGACCCGCTCGGTGTCCGAAAGTTTTCCCTCTTCACCATAAGCGCTGGACGGGGCCTTGCCGCAAGACCCCCCACCGGGTGCAGAATCGCCTTCCCACCTGCCGAAAGTCTTACCCGCATCGCACCATCGGAGCCGCCTTGTCCGTGCCGTCCGCCCCGCTCGCCCCGGAACCCAGCACTGTCTTCGACCTGCCGCCCAGGCTGACCGTCAAGGCTTACCCCGCTCTCATCGCCGACGACGAACGGCATTTCGCCACGATCGCCACGAGCCTCGCCGAGAGCATCACGGACGCCACCGCCCGGATCGCGGTATTGCGGCGATCCAATGGCGGCGGCGGGCGTCGAGCCCTGGATCGGGATCTGGAGATCCACGAAACCCTCTCCCGCGTACGGGCTCTGCAGCGCTTCAGCCTCGAAACGTGTCTGGGTCGCATCGTCGGCGCCGACGGTGAGGTTCTCTACATCGGTCGGCTCGGTCTCACCGATGCCGCCGGTCGAACCCTTCTCGTCGACTGGCGTACACCCGTGGCGGCACCCTTCTTCGCCGCGACCCTGCGTGATCCCGCAGGACTGGTCAGCCGACGCCGCTACCGATGGACGCGAGGGCGGATCACCGACTACTGGGATGAGGTCTTCGTCGACGACCCGGCGGCCCTTGATCGTCACGCAGCTCTCGACGACCAGTCGGCGTTCATCGCCGACCTGGGCGCCGTCCGTTCGCCGCGGATGCGGGACGTGCTGGGCACGATCGCCGCCGATCAGGACGCGATCATCCGTGCCGGCTCCCAGGGCGCGCTGGTCGTCGACGGCGGCCCCGGGACGGGCAAGACGGTGGTGGCCCTCCATCGGGCGGCCTATCTCGTCTACGCCGACCCTCGACTCGCCGGTCACCGCGGAGGGCTCCTCGTCGTCGGTCCGCATCGCCCGTACCTCAACTACGTCGCCGATGTGCTGCCGAGCCTCGGGGAGGAGAGTGTGCAGACGTGCACACTCGCCGATCTCGTCGTCGAAGGGGATTCGGTGACAACGGAATCCGACGATCGCGTGGCACGGCTGAAGTCGTCGGTGCGGATGGTCGCAGCCGTCGAGCCGGCGGTGTCCTTCTACGAACAACCACCCACGACGCCGCTGGTCGTCGAAACCCCCTGGGCCGAGGTCACTCTCACCGCCGCGGACTGGGCCGAAGCGTTCGACGTCCCCGAGTCGGGAACACCGCACAACGACGGCCGGGACGAGGTGTGGGAGGAACTCGCCTCGATCATCGCCGCGAAGCACGACGCCGATGTCCCCTTCGGCGCACTGCGGCGTGCCCTAGCCGGCAATGAGGTATTCACGTCGGCGTTCAATCGCGCGTGGCCGGTTCTACGACCGGCGGACATCGTCGGCGATCTGTGGTCGGTGCCCGCCTACCTGCGCCGATGTGCACCATGGCTGTCGCCCGACGAGGTGCGTGCCCTGCAGCGCGACATCCCCGACGCCTGGACCGATGCCGACCTCCCGCTCCTCGACGCCGCGCGACGCAGGGTCGGGGATCCCGAAGCCGCACTGCGCAGACGTCGGCGGCGGGCGACGGTCGACGCCGAGCACGAGCGGATGAACCGCGTGGTCGACGATCTCATCGCCGCGCAGGTGTACGACGACGGCGAGGGTCTGATGACGATGCTCCGCGGCGAGGACCTGCGAAACACGCTCGACGACGGCGTCTTCGCCGACAACGACGCCCCGGACCGGCTCGCCGGCCCGTTCGCGCACATCGTCGTCGACGAGGCACAAGAGCTGACCGACGCGCAGTGGCAGATGCTCCTGAGCCGTTGCCCGTCGAAGAGTTTCACGGTGGTCGGCGACCGAGCACAGGCCCGCCACGGATTCACCGAGTCGTGGTCGGATCGGTTGCGGCGGGTCGGGTTCGACGATGTCGCCCGGTCGGGACTGAGCATCAATTACCGGACGCCCGAGGAGATCATGGCCGCTGCGGAACCGGTCATCCGTGCCGCGCTGCCCGACGCCAACGTCCCGACCTCGGTACGCCGCACGGGCGTCCCGGTCCGGTACGGACGGCGATCCGAGCTCGCCGGCGTCGTCGACGACTGGCTGGCCGCGCACGACGAGGGCATCGCGTGTGTCATCGGGGCCCCGGACTTCGCCGGGACCGAACGGGTGCGGTCGCTGACCCCGACCCTCGCCAAGGGACTCGAGTTCGATCTCGTCGTGCTCGTCGATCCGGAGTCCGTCGGGAACGGAATCAAAGGGGCCGTCGACCGGTATGTGGCGATGACGCGCGCGACGAACGAATTGGTGGTGCTCACCACAGACGCGTAGATCACCTCTGGCACAGACGAAGAAACCCGCCACCGGGAATCGGTGGCGGGTTCTCGCTGTGCGCCCGTAGGGATTCGAACCCCAAACCTTCTGATCCGTAGTCAGATGCTCTATCCGTTGAGCTACGGGCGCGTGTTATTCAGTTGTACCGCCGTCGGCCGACTGCGGTGGCGGAGGCGAGAGGATTTGAACCTCCGGTCCCGTTTTAGCGAGACAACTCATTAGCAGTGAGTCCCATTCGGCCGCTCTGGCACGCCTCCTTGGCGGAGTCCTTTCGAACTGCCGGGCCAAAGATTACACACCCGCCGCGTCCACAAGCAAACCGTTTGGTCAGAGCCGGTTTTTGCCCCTCTGACGGGTCGGCCTACATTGGTCTGGTGAGCCTGCGAATCCGCCCCGATCTCGACACCCTTCCCGTCTATGTTCCGGGCAAGACGTTTCCCGGGGCCGTGAAGCTCGCGAGCAACGAGGTCACCGAGGGTCCGCTGCCGAGCGTCGTCGACGCCATCGCCGCAGCGGCGGCCGGAGTCAACCGCTACCCCGACAACGGCATCGTCGAACTCACCGCAGCGCTCGCCAAGAAACTCGGCGTCACCGAGGACGAGATCCAGGTCGGGTGCGGATCGGTGATCCTCTGCCAGAACCTGATCACCATCACCAGCGGCCTCGGGGACGAGGTGGTCTTCGGCTGGCGTTCGTTCGAGACCTATCCGCTGGCCACGCGTGTCACGGGCGCGACGCCGGTCCAGGTGCCGCTCACCGGCGACCTCACCTACGACCTCGAGGCGATGGCCGCCGCCGTCACCGAGCGGACCCGCCTGATATTCGTGTGCAACCCCAACAACCCGACGGGCACCGTCGTCGAGGCCGCCGACCTCCGCGCGTTCCTGCAGAAGGTGCCGTCGGACATCATCGTCGTGCTCGACGAGGCGTACTTCGAGTACCTGCGTCTGCCGGAGAGCCAGGCCTACGACGCACTCGAGCTCCGTCGCGAGTTCCCCAACCTGGTGATCCTGCGCACCTTCTCCAAGGCATACGGGCTGGCCGGCCTCCGTGTCGGGTACGCGATCGCCGACCCCGAGGTCATCACCGCGCTGGGCAAGGTTCACGTGCCGTTTTCGGTGAGCAGCGTCGCCCAGGCCGCCGCCATCGCGAGCCTCGAAGCGGGCGAAGAACTCGTCGCGCGGACCGACGCCGTGGTCGCCGAACGCGCCCGCGTCACCGAGCGGCTGCGTGCCGCCGGGTACCGCGTACCCGACTCGCAGGCCAACTTCGTCTGGCTCGAACTCGGCGCCGCGGCGATGGACTTCGCGCGTGCCGGTGTCGACGCCGGTGTGGTGATCCGCCCGTTCGACGGTGACGGCGTCCGGGTGACGGTCACCAACGCCGTCGAAAGCGACGTCTTCCTGGCCTTCGCCGAGAACTGGGGCGGCCCGCGGGCCTAGAGACCGCGCGCGATGGTGGGCCACGCGACTTCGAGGTCGCGTTCCCAGTAGCCCCAGGTGTGCGTACCGATGAGGCGGAAGCCGTTGGTGTACGGAATGCGCGCGGCGCGCAGGGTGACCGCGAACTCGAGCGAGCAGCGGTAGGCGCCCAGCTCGAGGGCCGACGACGACGCCGTCACGACGTCGCGGGTCCCCTCTTCGGGGTCGATCCGGCGCTGCAGATCGAGCGGGCCGATGGCCCCTGAGCCGGCGGAGAGGAAGATGTTCTTGCCGCGGAGTCTGTCCAGATGGTGGGCCGGATCGTGGGCACGCCATCCAGCGGAGCCGAACGGTCCCCACATGTTCGTCGCGTCGCCGCCGTCGCGGCCGACCGTCGAGCGCACGTATGCCTCGTTGAACGGACCCGACACCGGCGGGCATCCACTGAGTGATGCGACGCCGGTGTACATCGCCGGGTTTCGGACGGTGAGCGCGAACGCCGCCTGTCCGCCCATCGACAGACCGATGATCGCGTTGCGCCCGTTTCCGTTGAACCGTTTGTCGACGAGCGGGGGCAGCTCCTTGGTCAGGAACGTCTCCCACATCGGCTTGCCGAGTTTGGCGTCCCGCCTCTTCCAGTCGGTGTAGAAGGTGCCCGACGCCCCGGCGGGGAGCACTACGTTGACGTTCTTGTCGGCGAAGAACCGGCCGGCACGGCCCTTGGTGATCCAGTCGCTGACATCCTTGTAGTTGCCGGCGCCGTCGAGCATGTACACCGTCGACCGGGGACCCGTGGCACCCTTCGGGGTCAGGACGGACACGCGGATGCGGTCCTGCATGGCCGGGGAGTACACCCAGACGTCGGTGCGCAGGGCACTCATCTTCACGGTCTTGGCGATCCGTGCGACGGGTTTCGGCTCGGTCGTCCGCGGTGCCGCATGGGCGACCACGGGGGTCAGCGCAGCCGTCATCACCAGACTGGCAAGGCCCGCGATCAAGCGCCTCGAAATCACGTCGAACTCCCTACCCGGCAAAACCCCGACCGCACCGGAAGTCATCTTTTGCCATGCTGATGCACCGAACCGTACGGCTCGTACGCGTGGCAGACATCTAGACTGTCAGACTACCTGCCGGTCGGCAGGGCGAGACGTCCCGAAAGTGGCCGATCCGATACCAAGGGCCGAACATTCTTAGTCCCCGAGCGAAAGTCGACGATGAACGCAGCGAAGACCGGTGTCGAGGACGGCGGGCTCGCCGACGACGGGTACGCGTTCGTCGCCGAGGTCGGGGTCCGGTGGTCGGACATGGACGCCTTCGGGCACATCAACCACGCGCGCATGGTCACCCTCATGGAGGAGGCGCGCATCGCCTGGCTCCTCAGCGCCGGCGAGGAGTACGCCCCGCTGATCACCAGCGCGATGATCGTCCATGTCGACATCCGCTATCAGGCCCAGCTCCGACACGACGACTCGCCGCTGCGAATCGGCATGTGGATCAAGAACTTCCGCTCGGTCGACTTCACCATCGGCTACGAGATCCGGGGCGCACACGCCGACCCGGCGAGCCGCCCGGCGTGCGTGGCGAGCACCCAGATGGCCGTCGTCGACGTGGAGAAACACACGCTCCGGCGCCTCAGCCCCGGCGAGAAGGATTACCTCAAGGCCTGGTCACGACGGCTCGTAGCGGGCCGGTAGCTCCCGGGGCACGGCCGGTGATATCCGGGCGATGTTGCCCTGCAACACATCCCGGTAGATCCGAAGCTGCTCTTCGCCGCTGCGCACCTGCTCGGTGAGCCGCTTGGCGTTGTCGACGCTGATCTCCCGATCCCCCGACCGCGCGATCAGGGCGTCGATGCGGTCGTCGAGGGTCATCGCCTTGTTGTACTCGGCGAGCACCTGTAGTTCGACGGCCGCCGACTCGACGACGTGTGCGACCTCGCCGAGTGCCTGGACGCGATCGATGAGTTCACTCCACACCGGGCGGAGCGTCGTCTCACGCTGGTCGATCTGGGCCGCGAAGGTGCGGTCGAAGCCGCCGTTGCGCTTCGCGCGGTCGAGGTCGATGCGGACCGCGCGGAGGGCGATCACGTCGGCGGCGATCTCGGCCAGCTCGGCATGCAGGTTGACCTGGGTGCGCTGGACCTCGAAGTGATCTGAACGCCACGCGGGGTTGCCGACGATGCGGTCGTAGTAGTGGCCCGCGATGAACAGCAGTGTCTCGTAACCGTCGACGAAGGTCGCCGACCGAGGGGCGCCCGCCTGCGCCGAGTCGCGACCGGCGGTCAGGAGCTGATCGGCCCACTGCCCGGCCTGGGGGTTGCCCGACTTCGCGGCGACCTGCCCGACGACGCCGGCGATGCGGTCGATGGCCGCGGTGCCCGCGCGTCGGACGTAGCCCGAGGAGTTGACGTTCGGGGTCGGCGTGCACAGCAGGCCGGAGAAGAGCCGCTCGCGTTCCTCGATCTCGAGGTAGATGTTCTCGCGGCGCTCACGACGGATCGCGCGCGTCCCCGAGGCGAGGACGCCCTTCGCGGTCACGATGTGCTTGCGCGCGTCCTCGCGGCGTCGTTGGAGACCGTTCAGTCGGTTGCGCATGACTGCGCCGACGACGCTCGGGACGACCGGGCTGGACAGCTGGTGTTCGAGCTGGACGATCGCGCGCTGCAGACGGCGCAGGTCGCCGAACCCGGCGGGGACCGTCGGCATCGGGCGGCCGGTGGAGATCCTCCGCACCACGACCGCGCGGCCTCCGGGGGTCAGGTAACCGGCTGCGACGAGCAGTGCTGCGGTGTCGGACAGCTCGCGGCGCTCACCCGGCAGTGCGGACCGGTCGCACCACTCGCGGATCTGTTCACTGCTGCGCGCAGGCATCCGCCTCTGCCCTCTCGAGCCGTTCTCGACCATGCCATTGCCGCCTTACCTGGGAGAATCGGTGCGCCCCCGTTTCCGCAAACACCGATTTCGATGCTACCCGCGGTTTCCGACACGCCGGGGTGACCGTGATCTCCTCACCTGGGTTCGCCCGAGGCGTTCGTGCTGTCACGATGTGGGCATGACCGATTCCGTCGAGGCCGATACCGGACGACACGCGAACGAGCGGATACGCGGCCAGCTCTGGCGCGACGGCGAGGCCGTCGACGGCTTCGACATCGAGGCGATCTCGGACTGCCTCGACGCCGACCAGGACGGCACCCTCATCTGGGCCGATCTCGAATGCCCCACGCACGAGACACTGTCGCGGGTCGCGGCCGAACTCGACCTCGATCCCTTCGCCGTGGAGGACACCGTCGCGGCGGCCGAACGTGTGAAGACGGTGATGTACTCGGGACACACGTTCGTGATGGTCTACGCAATCACGCTGCACGACGGCGAGTCCGGTGAGGAGTCGACCGACGATGTCGCGGAACGAGCCGCGGGGACCGCCGTCCGGGCATCACCGGACGGTCGGGCGCGGCTGTTCGACCTGCACCGCATCTCGATCTTCGTCAAACAGAACGTCCTGATCACCGTGCGTCCGACCCCGGATTTCGACATGGACGAGGTGGTCCGGCGCTGGTCGGAGAGCGGCGCGATGCAGTACGGCGTGGGCGCCCTCGTCCACGGCCTGCTCGACGTCGTCGTCGACGGGCATTTCGACGCGGTCCAGCTGCTCGACGACGAGATCGAGGACCTCGAGGCGCTGCTCTTCGAAGCGCGTGCCGGGCCGCGAGCTCCAGCGCCGTACCTACGATCTGCGCAAGGACCTCGTCGTGCTGCGGCGCGTGGTCCTGCCGATGCGGGAGGTGATCGCCGGTATCCAGCGGCGCCGCTTCGACAACCATGCACCACCCGAACTCGATCCCCACTTCTCGGATCTGTATGACCACGCCCTGCGCGCCACCGAGTGGACGGAATCGTTGCGGGACATGATCACCACCGTTTTCGAGACCAGCCTGACGCTCGCCGACGCACGGCTGAACACGGTGATGAAGAAGCTGACGGCCTGGGCGGCGATCATCGCGGTACCGACGGCCATCACGGGCTTCTACGGACAGAATGTGCCGTTTCCGGGTTACCTCGACACGCTTGGTTTCGTCATGAGCATCAGTTTGATAATTGTTGTCGTGCTGGGCCTGTACATCTCCTTCCGACGCCGCGATTGGTTGTGACCCGACGTTGAACTCCCCTGCCATCACGATCGATGGTCTGACCAAGCGCTTCGGCGCGGTCACCGCGGTCGACGAACTGTCGTTCACGGTCGCGCCGGGGCGCGTGACCGGCTTCCTCGGACCGAACGGTTCGGGCAAGACGACCACCCTCCGGATGCTGCTGGGTCTCGTCGAGCCGACGGCCGGCCGCGCGCTCATCGGCGACCGTCCGTACCGGCAGATCCGTCGGCCCGCACAGCAAGTCGGGGCGGCGCTGGAGGCGTCGAGCTTCCACCCGGGCCGCACCGGACTCGGGCACCTCGAGGCCCTGGCACCGCAGGTCGGAGTGTCCACTACACGGTGCCGGGAGTTACTGGACTTCGTCGGACTCACCGGGGCCGTGGACCGTCGGGTCGGTGGCTACTCGATGGGCATGCGCCAGCGCCTGGGCCTGGCGACGGCACTGCTCGGCGATCCGGGCGTGATCATCCTCGACGAACCGGCGAACGGTCTCGATCCACAGGGCATCGTCTGGCTGCGCGGACTCCTCCGATCGCTGGCACGCGAAGGTCGGACGGTGCTGCTCTCGAGTCACGTTCTGGCAGAGGTGCGCAGCACCGTCGACGACGTGGTGGTCATCAGCAACGGCCGGCTCGTTCGCGCCTCGACCCTGACCGAGTTCGAGGACCTCGCCGTCCACGCCGTTGGGGTCCGGACCCCGAGCCCCGCGTCGTTCGTGGCACTGGCACGCGAACGCGACTGGCGGATCGAGGACGCCCCCGGCGGTTTCCGTGTCCATGGTGTCGACACGGCCACCGTCGGCTCCGCGGCCTTCGGCGCCGGAATCGAGTTGCACGAACTCACCGACGCCGGAGCCGATCTCGAGACCGTCTTCCTGCAACTGACCGGTGCGGCCACGCCGGCGATGGGAGCTGTGCGATGAAGGCGGCGCTGGTCGCGGAGTACCGCAAGTTCATCTCCACCCGGATGTGGTGGGTGCTGCTCGTCGCGATGGTCGGATATCTGGCCTTCATCGGTGCAGTCCTTGCCTTTTCGCTCAACGCCGAGAGCGCGATGAACCAGCCGGTGCTGCTCTCCGGCGGCGACCTCGCCCGCTCGATCTACGCACTGACCTCACCGATCGGTTACGTCTTCGCGCTGGTGATCGGCAGTTTGGCGGTGACCGGCGAGTTCCGCCACAAGACCATCACCGCCAGCCTCCTGGTGGAACCACGACGCGGAATCCTGTTGACGGCCAAGCTGATCGCAGGCATCCCGATCGGTGCGCTGTACGGCATCCTCGGCACGCTTGCCGTCGTGGCGACCGCCGCCCCGGTTCTCGCCCTGGTCGGCGACGGCGCCTACCTCGGCGACACGTCGACCATCGAGGTCATCGTCCTGTCGATGCTCGTGATGGTGTTGTGGACGGCACTGGGCGTCGCCTTCGGCGCGGTGGTCTACAATCAGGTCGCCTCGATCGTCATCCTGCTGGCGTTCACCCAGCTCGTCGAGCCGATCGCCCGGATCGCGCTGGCCTCCTTCGAGGCCACCGCGTCGGTGTCGAAATTCCTGCCCGGGTCGGCGGCCGACGCCCTGGTGGGCACGAGCTTCTACGCCAGCATGGGTGAGGGCGCGGGGGATCTGCTCCCGCAGTGGGCCGGCGCTCTCGTGATGCTGGTGTACATCGCCGCGTTCGCGGTGATCGGGCGGTACACCACGCTGCGACGCGACATCGCCTAGCTCCCGAATCGGCGGCGTGTGCAGCGCCCGTCGTTACGATCCGGTCACAACACCTGCCTCATCCGTCACATCTGTCCCATACTCGACGGGTCACCAGACCCACGACGAGGGATGACGCATGCGACGACGCCGAACGCTGACCGGGGCACTGGTGGCGGTCGGGGCGTCACTCGTCGCGCTGGCACTCGCCCCGGGAGTCCCGTCCGCCGTCGCCGACCAGAACACCGCCCGCATCGTCTCGACCACCGCCTTCGACGGACGCGAGCGCCTGAAGGTCTGGTCGCCGTCGATGGGTCGCGAGATCACCGTCGACGTCCAGCATCCGGCCGGGGACACCACGCGCCCGACGCTGTACATGCTCGACGGCGCCGAGGCGCACGATGAGGAGTCCGGCTGGTACGCGATGACGCACCTGCAGCAGCTGGCCGCCGGCGAGAAGCTCAACGTCGTGACGCCGGTCGGCGATCCGCACAGCTACTACACCGACTGGCGCGCAGTCGATCCCGGCGTCGGCAAGAAGTACATGTACGAGACTTTCCTGACCGAGGAACTGCCCCCGCTGATCGACGAGGAGTTCGACGGCAACGGTCGCAACGCCATCGCCGGGGCGTCCATGGGCGGGGTCGCAGCCCTGACCCTCGCCACCCGACGCCCCGCGCTGTACCGCGGGGTGGCCGGTTACAGCGACTGCGCCAACATCTCGAGCCCACAGAATCAGCTGCTCACCCGATGGGACGTGAGCCGCGGCGGCGGCAACGCGAACAACATGTGGGGCCCGATGGGCGACCCGGAGTGGAGTGCCCACGATCCCTACGTGAACGCGGAGAAGCTGCGCGGCAAGACCATCTACATGTCGTCGGGCAACGGACTCCCGGGGAAGTACAACAACCTGCTCTCCGACCCGATCGGCGAGACCATCCAGGGCATGATCGCCGAGTTCGGCAGCTGGACCTGCACCGGACAGATGAGCAACCGCTTCAAGCAACTCGGCATCCCCTACACCTCCAACCTGCGACCCAGCGGGACCCACAAGTGGGGCTACTGGAAAGAAGAGCTGGCGGTGTCCTGGCCGATCCTGACGCGGTCGGTCGGGTTGCGCTGATTCACGCGGGACGCGGGATGGCCGCCGAGAGGCTCTGCCCGATCCACAACGGGATCTCGCGGGCGATCCCCACCGGGGCATGGACCTCGGCTCGATCGGCGCTGAGCGCGTACCGCCAGTCGATGTCGCCGCGCCAGATCTCGGTCAGGGTTCTCAAATCGGTCACGATGGTGGCGTCGACCTCGTAACCAGGATCGAAATCGCACACCTGCGCGTCGTCGCCCGACACAACCAGCCACCAGGATCGCGACTTGCCGATCACATCGCGAAAGACGAACTGCACCATGGTTCGTCGACGTGGCCACCGGCCGACCGGGATGGTCCGGCGCATGTCCCACATCAGCAGATGAGGATCGAGGTCGGCGTCGCCGAGCTCACCGACCCAGCGAATTCCCCACTCACTCAGGGCATCCACCACCGGCATCAAATCTTGTCCCATGGCCGTCAGGGTGTACACCGAACGACCACCGACCACCGACCTGTTGACCACCCCGGCGCGTTCCAGACTGCGCAGCCGCTTGGTCAGCAGCGCCGGTGACATTTTGGGCACCCCGCGCCGCAGATCGTTGAAATGTCTACTCCCCAGGAGCATTTCGCGGACGATCAGAATCGTCCAGCGTTCGTCGAGCAACTCCATCGCCTTCGCGACGGGGCAGAACTGTCCGTACGACGTCATCGCATCCTCCCTCACGCCGTCGACTCCAAGTACACACCCACCGCACACCGTTGACCAGTACAGAATGTGAACCGGTTCCGGTACAGATGTTGGTCTGGAGGGATGCACCGTGGACGGCGGATGCTCGAGAGGTCCGCCAGATGAATACGACACCAACGAGCACGAGGATTCCCATCATGACCACGATCCACCCCACCCCGTTCGACGCCGAGATGAAGGCCAAGCACCGCAAGCTGTGGGCGGCCGGCGACTACCCGGCCGTCGCCGACCTGATCGCACC
This sequence comes from Gordonia rubripertincta, assembly GCF_038024875.1. Classification (NCBI taxonomy): domain Bacteria; kingdom Bacillati; phylum Actinomycetota; class Actinomycetes; order Mycobacteriales; family Gordoniaceae; genus Gordonia; species Gordonia rubripertincta. Next base: position 1,633,778 of record NZ_CP136136.1, on the reverse strand, counting down.
ACTGGGCAGGCGCCTCGTCGACGCCCTGCACGTCCGGTCCGGCGAGAAGGTCCTCGATGTCGCGGCCGGTGCCGGCAATGTCGCGGTTCCCGCGGCCCGGGCCGGCGGTCACGTCGTCGCCACCGACCTCACGCCCGAACTGCTGGAGACCGGCGAAGCGCGGCACAAGGACCTCGGCATCACCTGGCGCACCGCCGATGCCGAGGACCTCCCGTTCGACGACGACGACTTCGACATCGCGACGTCCTGCGTCGGCGTGATGTTCGCACCGAATCACCAGAAGTGCGCCGACGAACTCGTCCGCGTCGTACGAACCGGCGGGAGAATCGGTCTGATCAACTGGACGCCAACGGGATTCATCGGTGAGCTGTTCGGGGTCATGAAGCCGTACGCACCGCCCCCGCCTCCCGGTGCACAACCCGGCCCACTGTGGGGCAGCACCGACCACGTGCGATCCCTGTTCGACGGCCGCGTGACCGACCACCGGTTCACCACCACGACCGTGAAGATCGACGAGTTCACCGACGGCGCCGCCTTCCGGGACTTCTTCAAGGCCCACTACGGTCCGACGATCATGACCTTCCGCAACATCGCCGGCGACCCGACCCGCGTCGCCGAACTCGACGCCGCCATCGCCGAGCTCGCCGACCGGTACATCACCGACGGCCACATGGAGTGGGAGTACCTGCAGGCGGTGCTCACCGTCGTGTGAGCCCCGTCCCCGCCGCGCGGGTCACGCGCGCGCGAACGCCGCCTCCGATTGCGGGTTGCGCGCGACGTAGCGCCGGCCGACCACGAAGCAGACCGCGGTGAGGATCGACGAGACGATCATGAGGCAGGCCATCGGCACCGCGGTGTGGTCGCCGGCGAGGCCGCCCAGCGGGGACAACGCGCCACCCACGAGGAACATGATCCCGCCGAGCACGGCACTGCCGGCGCCCGCGGCGTCGTGGGTGTGCTCCATGGCCAGGGCGGCCGCGTTGCCGAAGATGAAGCCGATGGCCGTGGCGAGGACGAACAGCGGGACAACCAGCAGGACCGGCACCGACGACACCGCTGCGCCGAGCACCCCGCACGCGGCGAGGATCAACACGGGAAGACTGCGCCTGATCGTCGTCGCGGGATGGACCTGCCGACGCGCCAGCCTCGACGAGATCAGTCCCCCGCCCATCATCCCCAGCGCGTTGACCGCAAAGGCGCAGCCGTACACCAGCTCCGACGTTCCGATGACGTTCTGATACACGAACGACGAGCTCGAGATGTAGGCCATCAGCGCGCCGAACGCGAAGGCCTGCGTCAGGACGTAGGCCATGAACCCCGAGCGCTTCAGCCGACCGAGTAGGTCCCCGAACCGAAGTCGCGGTGCACGACGCTCCTGCGGCAGGGTCTCCGGCACCGAGGTCACCGCACCGATCAGCTGCAACACCGCCGTAGCCAGGATCACCGCGAGGATGCCGCGCCACGGAACATGCCCTGCGAGAACACCTCCCACGAGCGGCGCGATGACCGGCGCGAGACTCTGGATACTCATCATCAGCGTCATCGACCGGGCGCCGGCGAACCCGCGGAGGAGGTCGGCGATGACGGCGCGGGCGATGACCATGCCGGACGCCGCCGCGAGCGCCTGCACGAACCGGGCGCCGATCAGCACCTCGATGTTCGGTGCCGCGACCACCACCACACCGGCGATGACCGCGCCGGCAGAGCCGATGATCAGCGGGAGACGCCGACCGAACCGGTCCGAGATCGGACCCCAGATGACCTGGCCGACACCCACACCGATCAGGAACGCGGTCAGCGTCAACTGCACGTGCGTGGCGTCCGTGTGTAGAGCGTCCTGGACGTCGATGAACGAGGGCAGGTACAAATCGGTCGCGATCGGTGCGGTCGCCGACAGGAGCGCCAGAGTGAACAGGAGGCGCGCACCCAGGCCGTCGCGGGTGGTCGGAGCAGAGCTTGTCACCGGCGGGAGATTATCAGCCCAGTTGAGTACCTGCGGGTCGTGGACCGCCTGACAGCCCCTTCTCTACGTCGTTGACCTCGGTGTATTCGACGACGAGGGGCGCGTGATCGGAGAGCCGCAGCTCGGGTGCGGCTTCCTTGTCGACCTCGACCCACCGCGCCCCACGCGCGAGCCCGGGCGTCGCGAGATGGTGGTCGATGCGCCAGCCGACGTCCTTGACGAAGGACTCCCCTGCCCAGCTCCACCAGGTCAGCGGCCCCGGACGGTCTCCGTGGAGTGCGCGCACCACGTCGACGAGGCGGCGCGGTCCGGTGATCTCCCCGAACCACTCCCGTTCCTCGGGCAGAAAGCCCTCCATCTTGCGGGCCGCGCGCCAGTTGGTGACGTCGTGCTCGAGATGGGCGACGTTGAGGTCGCCGAGCAGCAGGAACTCCCGCCCGGCGCGTCGTGCCTCCAGCCGGTTGCGCTGCAGCTCGCGGGCGAAGGCCGCCAGAAAACGTTGCTTGCGTGCGTGTTTGGCGCCACCGTCGGGCTTCTCGCGCATCGACCCCGGCCGCTGCAGCTCCGCGGGCAGACCGCCCTTGGGCAGGTAGATGTTGGCGACGGTGAGCGGCCGGTCCGCCAGGTCGACCTCGACATACCGTCCTTCGAGCGCGAAGGCATTCAGGCCACGCGCTTTCGGGGGATGCGTCAGCCAGGTACGCACCGCGGCGGGTGCGCTGCGGGTCAGGATCGCGACGCCGTTCCGTCCCGGGATGGTGCCGACGTCGACTGCCGCGGTGTAGCCGGCGAACTCCCCGACATCGTCGACGCCACACCGTAGTTCCTGCAGGCCTACGACATCGGGATCGCGCTGCGCGAGCCAGTCGTCGAAGCCGCGCCGACGCGCCGCCCGAATCCCGTTGACGTTGAACGACGCAACGGTGAATCCGTCGATACTCATGGAACACCTCTCACTCGCGTTCAAGTTAGTGGCCGGCACGAGCCGACACCAACCACGGGGGCGCGGGGCTATGCTCATGCGAGACCGTGCCGAGGACGAGGAGGTGGTGCCCGTGAACGATTCGACGTGGGTGCTCCTCGCAGGGGTAACGGTCGGGCGGTAGGTCGTCCGGGAGCGCCGCATACGAGCACTCCGAAGGACAGAACCATGCCATTCTCCCCCGCACGATTCACCACCGGTCGACGCCTCGACGACGGTGTCCTCGAACGCGACCTCGTCATCGACGGCATCCCCGGCACCCTGTGGACGCCTCCCTCGACGCCGGCTCCGCTCATTCTTGCCGGCCACCCCGGCGGGCTGCAGAGCATGCACCCGCGACTCGTAGCCCGGGCGCGCATTGCCGCAGCCAGCGGTTTCGCCACCGCCACGGTCGAACTCCCCGGTAGCGGCGAGCGAAACCCGCTACCCGATGTCGATCATGCTCGCACCGAACTCCGCACTGCACTGTCGGTTGGAGAACCGGTCACCGAAGACATCATCGACCGGCTCGTGCTCCCGCTCGTCGACAGGGCGGTGCCGGAGCTGCAGGCGACCATCGACGCGGTGCTCCGCCTCCCCGAGGTCGACGGGCCTGTCGGTTATTCGGGTGGCGTGACGGCGATCGGGGTGCGCCTCGCCCTGGTCGAGCCACGTATCGCCGCTCTCGGACTCTTCGCCGGCAGCTACCTTCCGCGCGCCACGTTGCAAGAGGCCCGCGAGGTCGCCGTCCCGGTGCACGTCCTGCTGCAGTGGGACGACGCCTGGAACGACCGGCCACGAGCCCTCGAACTGTTCGACGCCCTCGGCTCGCAGGAGAAGACCCTGCAGGCGAACATGGGCGGGCACACCGGGATTCCGCTGCACGCGGGCGAGGATGCCGGTCGCTTCTTCGCCAGACATCTCAAATCCTCACTGCCGCAATGACGGTGGCACACCGCCAATAGGCAGACATCTGAGCCTTCAGTTGTCGCGGAGGATGATCGGGCTCAGTGACGGCCGCTTGGGCTCGCGGCCGTCGCCGAGGGAAACCCCGCGGAACTTGCGGATCAGCCACGGTGTGAAGAACTCCACCGCCCACCGGGTGTCGCGGACAAGGGCCGCCACCGGATGTGGAACCGGTGCGGGCGGCAGCGGATTGCCCCAGTCGGCGGTGGCGTCGGGGAGACCGAGGGCATGCGCTGCGGCGTCGGCGAACCGCTCGTGTCCGAACGGTGAGGCGTGCAGGCGGTCCGACGACCACGACCGCGGGTCCGTCAGCACCGGCGCCGCATGGAGGTCGACGAGAAGGAAGCCGTAGGTCGCGGCGAACTCGCGATTCATCTCGTTCAGCTCCAGCAACCGGTGTTCCTTGCGGGCGGCGAACGGAATGGTGCGGACGATGTTCGGGAAGGTCGAGACGATCACCGTGGCATCGGAGTCCGCGAGTCGGCGATAGATCGCGTCGAGGTCGGCGCGGACCTGGGCGAGGTCGGAGCGGCCGATCACGTCGTTCATCCCGAGCGGCGCGGCGATGAGATCCGGTCGCAGGGCGAGCGCCGGCTCCAGCTGATCCTCCAGCACCTGCCGCGTCCGTTTCCCGCGGATCGCCAGGTTGGCGTACTGCAGATTCGGGTTCAGCGCCGCCATCCGCTCGGCGAGGCGGTCCGCCCACCCGCGGAATTCGTACTCCGGGTGCGGGTCTCCCAGACCCTCTGTCTGACTGTCGCCGATGGCGACGAACCGCGAGTACTGCACGGCAGGAAATGATAGAGCGCGGCACCTCGTGTCACGATTCACAGCTGGGTCGGCGCCGACCGATTGCCTTCTTTGCGGAAGCGGTCATAGCGAATCCAACCGATGCATCCGACGTGTCACTCACAACGGATACTCTCTTGTCGCCAGGACAGACAAAAGGGACACAGGAATTGAGGTCAGGCATCTCGATGGTCGAACCGCTGAGGATTGACAAGGCCAAGCAAGGGTTCGACAAAGCTGTGGGCGGCTTCGGCAAGTTCGCGCGAAGTAGTACCAAGCAGTTGGTGGAGCAGACCAGCGATCTAAAGGACGCCGCTGTCGACACCGTCGAGCGGCTGACCATCAAGACACCCGACCCCTACGAGCAGGCCATAGCCGAGTACAACAACACGTTCACCTCGATGAACGACAAGGGCCTGTCCCTCCTCCTCCAGCGCGAACGCTCGACGGACCTGATAGAGCTCGTCGGGTTGCTGGTGAACAGCATCGTGAACACTCCGAAGTCATTCGACACCGACTTTTGCGAGATCGACTTCCAGAAGGCCGAGTTCCTTGCAGCGGAGGAATTCGCGCGGAAGGACCTCGAGGCCGCGCGAAAATCGGCTGCCGGCGCCACTGCCGGGTTCACCGCCGGCGCCGCGGTCGCGAGCATGGCTCCCACAGCTGCGCTGTGGGTCGCCACCACCTTCGGTACCGCGTCAACCGGCACCGCGATCTCCGCACTCTCCGGGGCTGCAGCGACCAATGCCGCCCTCGCCTGGCTCGGCGGAGGCGCTGTCGCGGCGGGCGGCGGAGGCGCGGCGGCAGGCGGCGCGTTGCTCGCCCTCGCGGGGCCAGTTGGTTGGACTGTCGCGGGGGCCACCCTCCTCGCGTCAGTCGCTCTGTTCACCAAGAGCAAGTTCGAGAACCGGGAGGCGAAGCAAGAAGCGCTGACCTCGGTGAAACAAAACACCGCGCTGGTCAGAGGTCTGGACGCCGAGATCGACGACCTCCTCCGACGCACGGTTTCCCTCCGCGAGCAGCTCCTGCAGAGTTACTCGCAAGGGCTAAAATTCTTCGGTGCCGACTTCCGCACGCTTTCCGCTCCGCAGCAGTCCCAACTCGTTGCTCTGGTGAATAATACGAAGGCGTGCGCAGCGCTGCTGAACAAACGCATCGAGCAGGGCGACGAGGATGACTGATGCGGTAAAGCTTGGAAAGAGCAACCAGGAGCAGGCCGTGGCCGCCTGGGTGAACTACCTCAATCAGCTCCGACTCGGCAACCTGCTGAGCACCCTGAACCGACAGGACGTGAACCTGAAGGACGCGCTCGCCACCATCGACAAGGCGATCCGGAAGATCGATCTCGAGGTGGTCGCGAGAAACCGTGGCGGAACGAAGGGCATACACGGCTTCATCGCCGAGGTCGCAGAAGTGGGCGTCGGCAATGCTCGCAGTCAGATTTGTGGTGGGGACGCTGTCTACGACTGGGTAAACGACAACGGCCCCGTGGACCTGATGCGCAACGGCATAGAGATTCAGCAGAAATTCGTCGCGGCCGGTGGCAGCTTCGGCCTCGGCGCGATCACGGAACACCTCCGGAAGTATCCCGACTTCGTCGAGAGGGGCGGAAAGTACCAGATCCCTCGCGACCACTACGAGTTGATCCAGAAGCTGCACGCCATGCCTCGCGAGGAAGGCGACAAGCTCCTAACGCTCGGCGGCGACGGCCCATCGCTCAAGGACTGGAGACGAGTCCAAGCCTTTTTCGAAGAGGGATCTGTCGACTTCGAGTCGCTCGAGCCCTCCCACCTGAAGTACTCCGAAGTTCAGAGGGGCGCCGTCGACGCGACTCTAGAGACCGAGAAAGTTACCCTTCGTGACACCGATCGATCCCAGCGGGACGCTGCTTACCAAGAAGCCCGGCCGACCGTAAGGGAGGGCGCGCAGGCCACGCTTACCGCCGCCGCTATCGAGGGCGGTACCGCCGTCGTTCTGGCCGTGGCCGCGAGACGCCGTGCGGGCAAGCAGCTTAAAGACTTCACCGGCGAGGACTGGGCCGCCATCGTAGGCGAAGGCGGCTTCGGCGCCGTCAAGGGCGGCGTCCGAGGACTCAGCATCTACTGGCTCACGAACTTCACCGCCACATCCGCGGCCGTCGCCAGCTCGATCGTCACTGCGGCGTTCGGCGTAGCGGAGCAGGCGAACATGCTTCGTCGCGGCGAGATCGACGAGTTGGAGTTCATCGAGAACGCCGAGCTCGTCTGCCTGGAGACCGCCGTCAGCGCCCTATCCTCCTTCGTCGGGCAGACGCTCATTCCAGTGCCGGTCCTCGGGGCCGTGATTGGCAACACCGTCGGCACCATCATGTACAAGGCGGTATCGTCCTCACTCTCCGAGCGGGAGGCCGCACTGATCCTGCGCTACGCCGACGAACAGCGAGCGCTGGACGGACAACTCGCCGCTGATTACCAAGACCTCATCATGACGCTCAATACGAGCGTTGCCGACTACCTCGAGGTGCTCGACCGAGCCTTCTCTCCCGACGTCGAGCTCGCTCTCCTCGGTTCGGTCGAGCTCGCACTCGAGCTGGGAGTGGCTTCGGAAGAGGTCTTGGACACCGACGAGAAGGTCCTCGCGTACTTTCTCGACTGACGAGAACCGCACGTCCCTTGAGAAGATGCGCTCTGGGCCGACGACCCGTTCCAGTTCTCCAGCGAAACTTCTGAATCAGCAAGGGATTCGCACAACTCGGGGGCCAATCACGCCGACCGGCCCCCGATATGCAGCGGAAGGAACGTCATGGCTTTCAAACCTCAGTAGCGAGACTAACCACTTGCTCAATCTGCCGTCTGACATGCCCAAACCCCGGCGCAGATAACCCGTTACGCCGCCTGCCCTAGCTCGTCGCCGACGACGTCCCGGGCGTGTAGCGCTAGGGACACCCACATCGAGTGCTCGCCGCTGTCGACACGCCAGTTCTCCATGACCATATCCCCAAGTACCCACTCTGCCCGGTGGGCGGGGATCGGGCGCTTAGACGAAGCTGCCGGGATGCGCACGACGAGCATGCGCCTCTCCACGCACGCGAAGGCGTGGCCATCCCAGTACAGCATGACGAAGAACCTGCTCAACGACACACCCGAGATGCGCTCGTCACACTCAAGCATCTCCCGAACGAACGCCTCTTGCTTGACGAGGTCCCCCGCCATGCTGATGAGCGCCTTGGCGATACTGCGTGTGGACTCCGGATGCTCCCGGCGCACCGCGCTGACCGTCACCCTGCCTGATACTTCCGGTGACGACGACTCTTTTTCGATTTCTTCATAAGCACCCCTCACGCCTTATAATGAGACATAGCGGAGACAATAGCGACTCCCCGATCGACTGCAATCGAAGGTCTCCCGAAAAGGACAGCGCGGGTAACGGCGTAGGCTTCAGAATATGCGCAACTACTGCTGCAAACCTCCAGGTATTATTAGTGCCCTATCATCCCACTAACCAGGCGTCCAAACAGGTAGCCCACTCTTAGCCGGTTCTTCCATGACAAACGTCACGCTGAAGATTGCGCGTGTAACTCCAACGTACAGTCCGCATGCAGATTTGGGGTGCAAGCATCGTGCCTTTAGTGAGAAAAGTCTTTATCGGACCTGTTGGGAAAATAAGTACGCGTTCGTGAGTCAAGCCCTTTGAAACTCCGAAATTCGTGGCTTCGTATCCCTCTGGAATCACAGTCGCGACTGTCTGCCGTAGCACAGCTACAGGCCGATACGCCTCAACATAAGCATCAACATGCTCAGGAGCGATGACGAATACCCCATCATGCCCGGAACTGCGCACTTGTTTAGAGATAGTAGGAGGGAAACCGAACGATGCATCGAAAATTGAATCGGCGAACGTCGCAACATCCTGAACGCAGCGCCAAGTATCAGATGAATAGTTGATATCCAGCCGACCATGCTCATGCTGGGCATTGAACCAATCCAACATTTTCAGGCCGCGGTAGATTTTGTGGCGAGGGTCCTGGGGGTTAGTATCAAAGACCGACTGCCGAATGTCTCCTACCAAAAAAATGGTACTCGTCGACTTTAGTAACTGCTCGAGTATGTCTAGGTCGTACCCTGTCATGTCCTGGACTTCGTCGACATATATCTCATCGTACATACGCTGCAATCTATCAATCACCGTACCCTCGGCCTTCTCGGCAACATCTACGGCGAGCTTGGATAAAAACCTCTTATAGGCACGCGAATCGGAATCGAGAAACCGTTCCTCGCCAGACGCGACTACGATCCCCCGTCGATTACTGGCCGGAGAACCTTCGAAATTCAGACCGGCAAGCCGTCTACCGGGATATAGGAGCGGAAGGAACGGTCGCACCCATTGACGAAGCAGAAATGCGTACCATCCGCAAATCTCGGGAATACGTTGCGGGTCACACGCCGCATTGAGTCGTCGCTCAAGGTCTCGCTGACCAGTCAGCGTGTATGTGAGTACAAGCCGTCGGCGATCAGTCGGGCCATCCTTGCACGCATCCACGATCGACTGGGTTTTACGTGATCCGGCTACCGCGAGAGTGGCTGTGTTCATGAGACGAAGTCGACCGCATCCTTCAGATACTGAGGGTACTCAACTGACGCCTCAGACTCTTCGAGCTTAAGTGCCCAATCGGTCTTGTGGGATGCCATCCATTGGTCGGTTTGCACCTCATCGTCCGTGATGCCGAACAGTGAACGCAATTCCGCATCATCGTTCAGCTTCAGAAACTGTGGTTCGAGGGTTCTTCCGTCGGCGGGATCACCGATAAACACTTCGCGGACGCCATCTGCGAGCCAATTCTGCAATGGATCACGCCAGTGATCCGGCGGCTTCCCGTCGTTGTCACGTATTGCCGCCACCTTGCGGTTAAGTGCAGAGGCCAGTTGCAATCCACGCTTCAACGAGACGCCGGCCATCGAGATTACGTCGACGCCAAGCTCCATCGGCACCCTGTCTTCATGCTTTGCTCGAAACGCGTGTTCAAAGACCATTTCGTCGGACGGGCCCTCTACCAGCACAACCTTGTCCGCTAGCACTAGCCGCATGGTGTCATAACCCGACAGCCTCTTAAAGTAGCGGACCGTATCCTCGGGTAGTACTTCGAATGTGGCCTTAGTACCCTGGTGTAGCAGAATCAACTTATCTAGGCCGAGTCTGTTCAGCACGAATGAGCTGTGCGTCGTCAAGAATATCTGCCTTTCACCAGCCAACGCCTCGATCCGAGACACCAACTTCGTAAGGCTAGTATGGGACAAGTGGTTCTCAGGCTCTTCAATCAGCGCGTACGCAGTTGTATCGACAGAACGATTCATTGCTAGGGCAACCTTGATAGCTGCTTGTTGACCTTGCCCCGCCATCGCGAATGGCACATCAGAAACCTGCGGCACTATGCTATTCTCCCACGAAGCGTTTGCCGACTGGTCCATGTGAAGACCTATAGGCTTATCGTGAAGCGTTTTGCTCTTCTCGGCGATACGCTCATTCACCGGGAGAAGTGTCTTCGTGCTAATAACGTGGCGAGCACTTCGATGCGCGATCGCAACAGCAGCACGCTCCTTCGGCTCGATAAAATCTGCAAGCATCTCACGAGTGTGGTAATCCACACCGGCACTGGATCGAATAGTTCGGGAATCAACCACTGCAACACCAAGGTGTTTCGGTCGCCTATTTAGTGGCTCGTCACAGAAGTTTCTCCAATCAACGGTGTACCACTCTGTTGGAAGGATCTCCGGACGATCTTCGGAACGCATGTAGTCCGCATACTCTTCGCTGGAGTCCGAGGCCGGGTGGATATGAATCCTTACTCCGGGGAGTTTGTCCTGGCGAGAATTGTGGACTCCGAGGAGGGGTTGTAGTTTGTCATCCTCATTTGTCAAGTATAGCTCAATAAGTATTTCCGGAGGAGGCAAAGGAGACTCCGTATCGAGCGCGCTGAAATACTCTGAAACATTCTCTTGATTGAACCAGTACGGATTCAGCTCATCCTGGGCCCAACGGCCGTTCAGCCGACCTGTTAGAGCTAACGAGATCGCTTCCAGCAGAGTGGACTTACCAGCCTCATTATCTCCGACAACGATGTTGGTCCCCGGATTGGGCTCAAGTTCGAATTCCTTGAACAGCCGGTATCCCTTTATTGCAATTCGAGTGATCATACGCCCCCATTATCTCACGGCCAAGTGTATTACAAAAGCGCGCACACGCCACGCACTACTCGAAACACAACGGGTAACGATACTGGAACATCAATCGCGTTTCATGACAATGAACGTCCGGAATTTGAACCCAGCCATCACCGGTAAGCAGCACAATTTCCTAGATGCCCGTGCGACTTCAAACCTCGTCGGCCCCTGTTAATTGACAATGATTTCCATTTGGCGGAAGGAACGTCATGGCTTTCAAACCTCAGTAGCGAGACTAACCACTTGCTCAATCTGCCGTCTGACATGCCCAAACCCCGGCGCAGATAACCCGTTACGCCGCCTGCCCTAGCTCGTCGCCGACGACGTCCCGGGCGTGTAGCGCTAGGGACACCCACATCGAGTGCTCGCCGCTGTCGACACGCCAGTTCTCCATGACCATATCCCCAAGTACCCACTCTGCCCGGTGGGCGGGGATCGGGCGCTTAGACGAAGCTGCCGGGATGCGCACGACGAGCATGCGCCTCTCCACGCACGCGAAGGCGTGGCCATCCCAGTACAGCATGACGAAGAACCTGCTCAACGACACACCCGAGATGCGCTCGTCACACTCAAGCATCTCCCGAACGAACGCCTCTTGCTTGACGAGGTCCCCCGCCATGCTGATGAGCGCCTTGGCGATACTGCGTGTGGACTCCGGATGCTCCGTGGCAGTGGCTGAGGCAGTTCAGGTGCAGGGAAATACGTTTGACGACATCGCGGCCCATTCTTCAGAAAGAAGTAGTCAGTACATGCTGCGCAGCTTTGCTTCCATATCGACGAGTGCGTTAACGATATCGTTCCTCTTGCCCTGCATGCTGGCGAGCTTGTTCCTTTTGTTGCTGATTGCCTCGTTGCGCCGACTAGCAATCTCCCAGCGCCGGGGGTTTTTGTACGAAGGTTTCGGGCGACTATATAGGTCAGACAGCTGCGATTCTGTACTACGGATTGCATTCTCAATGCGGCTCAGGGCTTCCTTCTTACGCTGGATTGCATCTTGAAGTCTCGACACTCGTTCTCGCTTTTGATTCTCCCAGGCGGCGTTAGCAGCCTGGTTGAATCGGTCCCTGGCACGCTGGAAGCGCTCCCACAGTTGGTTCTCCACATCCCGTTCGGCACGTCCAGCCGCCTTCCACTCATCCATCAGAGTTCGCATCTCTTGGCGCGCCAGCTTAAAATCGGATGTGTTGCTGAGTGACTCCGCACGCGATACCAGTCGCTCCTTAGCGGACCTAGCTTGCTGCTGTTCTCGCTGTCGGTTCTGCCGCTCGACATCCGAGCGTCGCCGGAGTTCGTCTTGGGCCTGGCGAAACTGTTGCCATAGTTTATCCTCGTCAGTGCGCGAGGCGCGAGGCGCTGCCTTCCAACGGTCCATTAACCCTTTCATCGACTGCCGGGCAGACCGTAGATCCGTGGCACGGGACAGCGATTGAGCTTCGCTCACTAGGGACTGCTTTGCCCGCACCGCCTTTGCTTGGTCGGCTTTCACATTCTCGAAGTGCTTCTCACGGTTGCGGTTGAATTTGTCCCGCGCACCGCTGAATTGCTGCCATAGCCTATCGCTATCATTCTTCTTGCAGTGCCCGGTAGCTTTCCAGCGTTCTTGAAGTCGACGGAACTGATCCCCTGTCGCCTTCCAATCTGTCGACGATACAAGGCGCTCAGCCTCACGCACCAGGTCTTCCTTGGCGCGTTTGGCCCGCTCCGAGTCGCGGTCCCTTGTTTCGAAGAACGCGGTGCGTTTGGCGTAGAAGCTGTCTTTCGCACTCTTGAACTCTTGCCATAAGCGGTCGTTGTCTTCGCGACGACACGACCCCGCGGCTTTCCATTCCTGGTCGAGCTTTTGCAAGCGCGCGGCCGTCGCTTTCCAGTCGGTGGATGCCGCCAGCCTATGGGCCTCTGCTACTATCCCCTCTCTACGTTCGAGCGCATGCTGCTGGTCACGCTGTCGACGTTCGTTGGCTTGGCGGCGGTTCTCAAAGAATGTGTCCTGCGCCTCCCTGAACTCGCGTCGCAGGCGGTCCCGCTCTGCATAATCGATGGTTCCGGGCCGGAAAGTGTAGCGCGGATCGCGCCACACTGAATTCCACTGATGTCTAAGGCTGTCCATCGTCTCTTTGCCTGCTCGCCAGTCGGTCGTGGCGGCAGTCGCTCTAGCCTGCTTAACAAGGTTTTCGAGTTGCAGCGCGGCGGTGCGGTTGTATTCGTTGCGGGTGGACTTCTGTTCGTCTTTGCCAGGGGTCGAAGGGAAGATCGCGGCCGACCAGCGTCGATCATGATGGTCAAGCTTGCCGTCGCTGCCCCGCCAGATATGCACATGGTCGTTCCACGGCTGAATGTCGCTGAGGTGGCCGAGAGCTACCAACACATCGTCGCTGTCGGCCGCGAACTTCAGGGTGACATACCGTCCGTCATCCAGGCTGCCGTGTATCACAGACTCACTCCATGCAGGCATATCATGCCCCCCTCGTCTAGACGCGCTCTGAAGAGGCAGTCTCGAAACGAGCGCAACCGCTGGTCAGAGTCCCAAGCCTTGATTGTGCAGCAGATGACTCTATTGAGCACGTCGTTTGCTGACTCCCGCTCTCCAAGTAGGTAAGGCCGAGGACCCGCAGCGGACCAGCGAGGCGGCGCACCAGATGGTTGTCAGTTTGACCGGTTTATAACTCACCTGCCGTTGTCTGTCACGGGACAAGATGGATCACAGAATTGATACTGCGCCGAAACCGTTGACCAACCGCACCCCTGACGCCTCACAAAAGACAGGGCGAACGCGGCCAGGTAATCTCTCGGCAGAATTTCCGCATTCTAACTTAACTAAGAAACGATTCTTCTCTAAACCAACAGGGACGCGATCATCTCATCCTCTCCAATTTCGCTTTTTAATTCATCAAAGGAACACAGAACTATGACCGGTTGCTCGATAGAATTTTTCAACCGAGAATCCTTGATTCGATCGACATCCATCATATCTATCTCACTATAATAGTATGACCTAAGCGAATAGGTTCTATCATCCACGTGATAGTCACTGACTGTGACCTCGTCATGAAACTTTGAGAAGTTATTTAGAACGAAACCATTCTGGAAGAATAAGTCTATCAGACTTTAAACTACGCGCTCGTCTTCAGAGCTCAGTGAAGCCAGTGAAGTCTGAAACAATCCATAGATGATGCTAGGGTTGTCTATGTCTACCGAGAATGGATCAGCCCTGCCTACTAGTACGAACTGGCGCGTCGCTCTGTCCCGCAGGAGAAAGTTCTGTTGATGAGTCATGAGTCTGAATTGCTTCATCTGTCAACTATTATACACTGGAATATTCCTCGGTAAAGCGCCGATGAAAGTGCTCGACGCGATGCTGCTTCTGGTTCACGCCGGCGGCGTCATCCGGATTGCAAACCGCGTTTGAACCGCCACTACGCCTCATTCGGGTTTTCATATAGAGCTTTTCGAAGATTCCTCTCTGAGAAGAGAACGAACCAGCATCAATGAAGCAGTTTCCGCAACCAGTTGCAGGAGTTTCGATTCTTGCGCTGAACAACTCCAGCCCACGTGAGCCGCTCGTCCCGCTCGAAACGTGGATTCGCGTGCAGGACATTCTTCACGCACACAACACGGCCGGGGAAAAGGACAACAAGCACAACCATCACCTGCGCGGCACGATCTGGTGCAGCCACTGCGGCCAACGAATGGTGTATTCCAAGAACAAGGGACGGGGCGGCACGTATGAGTACTACTTCTGCATGGGGAGGAAGGACGCCGACAATCCCTGCCCGCGCGGCTTCGTCCAACTCAGCAGGATCGAAGAAGGCATCGAAGATCTTTACAGGGCGATGTCCCTGACGACCAAGGACGCGGCTGCTATGAGCGAAACCGTCCACGACGAACTGAGCGCCCACAACAAACAAGTTGAACTCGACACGTCCGCCGCCAAGAAACGGCTCACACGCGCCCAGAATGATCAGGAGAAGCTCCTAACGGCGCACTACGACGGGCAATACCGCTGGAACTGTTGAAGAAGGAAATGAAGCGTCTGTCCGACGTAATCGAGGCGGCCACAAACCAGCTTGCTACGTCAAGCCAAGGCCTCGACGATCTCCGCCACCGGGCCGATAGCGCCATCGAACTCGCTCACCACCGCCACCGTCTCTACGAGAGGGCGCGACCATCCGAACGGCGCATGCTCAACCAGGGATTCTTCACTCGGATCTACATCAACAGCGACGGCACCGTCTCAGACGCGGAGCTGCAGCAGCCATTCGTTCACCTGCTTGCTGTCGACAAGCGGACGACCATCCAACACCGTCAGAAGCGTCTCAGGCAGGCCATGCCCGAGCAGAACGAATCCGATTCGGGCGACACTCCGACAGCTCATGTCGTGTCGCTCGTCCCGCGCGGACAGCGGTACCACCAAATGCAACAGGAGCACAGCCAGACGGCCGTGCTCCTGAGCTTCACTCCCAGACCACGTCAGACACCAGTGCTGACGTTCGCCCAGGGTTTGAAGGACGAACGTTTGGCGGAAGCGGAGGGATTTGAACCCCCGGTGGTTTTACCCACGCTCGCTTTCAAGGCGAGTGCATTCGGCCGCTCTGCCACGCTTCCCTGACCAGCAAGAGTACGTGAAACACGGTGATCGGCCGCCACCACCCCATCGCGCCGACGTTCCTCTGCTCGCCGGCACCCCGAGCAGTCAGTCCTCCTCGGCTTCGCGCTCCCGTCGCGCCGCCTCGATCACCTCGGGTGGAGCCGGCTTCCGCAGCCAGGCCTGCATCCGCAGCAGCCCGCCGGCAATCGTGCAGATGGCGACCACGGTGATGATGATCCAGAACGCAGTGGACATGGACCCATTGTCCGCCCACCGGGGTCGGGTGGACACCGGTTCGGCCCGCGCCGCGGTGTGGAACCATCGACAGGGTGAAAGCCATTGTCGTCGAATCCGAGAACCTGTCCGTGCAGGACGTACCCGACCCGACGCCGGCTGCCGGCGAAGTGGTGATCGACGTGGTCGCGGCCGGGGTCAACCGTGCCGACATCCTCCAGCGGGCCGGAAACTATCCGCCGCCGCCCGGTGCCTCGGGGACGCTCGGCCTCGAGGTGTCCGGGCGGATCTCCGCACTCGGTGACCAGGTATCGGGCTGGGCGGTGGGCGACGAGGTGTGCGCCCTGCTCGCCGGTGGCGGTTATGCGGAGAAGGTGGCCGTCCCCGCCGAGCAGGTGATGCAGGTGCCGCGTGGCGTCGACCTGGTGTCGGCGGCCGCGCTCCCCGAGGTCGCGTGCACCGTGTCGTCGAACGTCTTCGACACCGCGCACCTGAGTACGGGCGAGCTGCTTCTCATCCACGGCGGATCGAGCGGCATCGGCACCCACGCGACGCAGCTCGCACACGCGATGGGCGCGCGGGTCGCGGTCACCGCCCGCACCCAGGCCAAGCTCGACCGGTGCCGCGAGTACGGCGCCGAGATCCTGATCGACTACACGCGAGACGATTTCGCCGCGATCCTGAAAGAGAACGGTGGCGCCGACGTCATCCTCGACATCATCGGCGCCAAGTACCTGTCGTCGAACATCAAGGCGTTGAGCACCGACGGACGCCTGGTGATCATCGGGATGCAGGGCGGCACGAAGGCCGAACTCCCGATCGGTCTGCTGCTCGCCAAGCGACTGTCGGTGATGGGTACGACGCTGCGCGCGCGTCCCGTCCACGGGCCGGGCGGCAAGGCCGAGGTGGTCGCGGCAACGGTAGGCCGCACCTGGCCGCTGATCGAATCCGGCAAGGTCGTGCCGGTCGTCGACCGCACCTTCCCGCTCGCCGACGCCGCCGCAGCCCACGACCATCTCAACAGCGGTGACGCCATCGGCAAGGTGCTGCTGACGGTGGAGTAGCTCAGGGAACGGGAGGTTCGTCAGCGGCGTCGACCGCCTCCCTGATCTTGCGGAAAGCGGTCCCCAGGCAGGCGAATTCATCGGGGCTCATCGCGTCGACGACGAACCTGCGGATGACGCGGTCGCGGAGCGAGACGTGGGCGGCGAGTGTCCGGTGGCCTTGATCGGTGAGGCGGACGAGTCGATGCCGACCGTCTGCCTTGGACTCGAGGCGTTCGACATCGCCGACGTCGCTGAGTCGTGCGATCATCCGCGACACCGTGCTCACCCGCATGTGTACGGTGTCGGCGACCTCGCTGACCCCCAGCTTCGGCGATTGTGCGATGGCCTCGAGGATGCGCAGGTCGGACAACGCCATTCCGCGCTTCACGAACTCGTCGTTGACCCGTGCGAACAGCGCCCACCCGCCGTCGACGAGATTGAGCCAGCTCTCGGCCTCGGCTGAGGTGAGCGACCGTGGAGGACCTGCTGCTGGATCTTCCTGTTTTCCCGACACAGGGTGCAAACATACACGGTGGTGAATTTTGTGCACGCGATAGTGAATTGGGGTGCACAGACGCTGCAGATGCGCCTAGGCGAGCGAACCGAGGGTCCGTACGAGGTGGTCGACCTCATAGGGCGTCGAGTACGGCGCGAGGCCGACCGTGACGGCACCGCCGAAGTCCGGGGCGCCCATCCGGACCAGCGCCCGGTTGGGCACGTCGGCGAGCGCGCACACCCCGTTGTCGGCGAGTCTGCGAACGACCTTGTCGGCGCTCACTCCGTCGACGGTGAAACTCACGAGCGGCACCCGGTTCTCCTCGGTGCCGACCACGTTGACGTGGTTGAGCTGGGTCAGCGTCGTGACCAGGTAGTAGGTCAGACGCTGGAGGTACTCGTAGACGCCGTCGAGTGACGTGACCAGACGTCGGCGGCGTTTGCCGATGCCGTCCTCGTCAAGACCCGCAATGTGTTCGACCGAGGCCACCAGTCCGGCGAGCATCGACCCCTGGTGTGGTTCCGGTTCGAGTCGTGCCGGCCCCTTGGCACCCGGGTCCATCGACATCAGTCGTAACCGGTCGATGACCTGGGGCTCGCGGAACACCATCACCGACATGCGCGGACCGCCCCATCGTTCGGCGGAGACAAGAAGGACGTCGGCGCCGAGTTCGTGGATGTCCAGCGACAGGTACGGCGCGGCATTGGTGGCGTCGACGACGAACAGCGCGCCCGCCTCACGGACCAGCGGCGTGATCTCGCCGATGTCGGTGATCGCGCCGGTCGTCGACGAGGCGAGGGTCACCGCGACGACCTCGGTCCCGGGCGTGATGAGGTCACCGAACTGCCATGCGGGCAGTGCGCCGGTCTCGACGTCGACCTCGGCCCACCGGATGCGGCCGGCATACCGTTCGGCGGCGCGGACCCACGGGACGATGTTCGGCTCGTCGTCCTGCCGGGTCACCACCACGTCGCCGCGCAGGAAAGCGTGCGGAGAGAGCGCCTCGGCCAGGCAGGCCAGCAGCGAGTAGCGCGAGGGACCGAGGACCACCCCCGCGGCGTCGCCGCCCACGAGATCGGCGATCGCGCGGCGAGCGCTGTCGGTGACTTCCGCGGACGCACGGGCCGACGGGTACACGCCACCGGGAGCCGCCGCCAGATGACGGAAGCTGGTGGTCACCGCCGTGGCGACCGAATCCGGGACCTGCATTCCCGCTTGCGGGTCGAGGTGAATCCAGCCGTCGCCGAGCGATGGAATCAATCCACGCACATAGGCGACGTCGAAGGGCATGGCACGAGGATAGACGCCCCTACTCACGCCGTTCACCGCCTCTGGTCGGTCCCGGCATCCGAACGATCAGTGCGCCCGGCGAGGTCTCGGTCGGTGCGGATGGGCACAATGGGAACCATGGCAATCGATGGCACTCCAGGACCCGGTTCGACACCCGGCAGCCCCTTCGGCGCCGGCGACTCCGAGAACGTGATCGTGGTGGGCGCAGGCGTGGACGGTTCGAAGTCCGGCGACGAGTCGTCGGAATCGACGAGCGTCGCCGACATGGTGGAGCAGCCGGCCAAGGTCATGCGTATCGGCACGATGATCAAGCAGCTGCTCGAGGAGGTGCGGGCCGCACCTCTCGACGAGGCCTCGCGTAACCGGTTGCGCGAGATCCACGAGTCGTCGATCCGTGAACTCGAAGAGGGCCTCGCGCCCGAGCTGCGTGAAGAGCTCGAGCGCCTCGCACTGCCGTTCTCCGACGAGCAGACGCCGTCCGACGCGGAGCTGCGGATCGCTCAGGCCCAGCTCGTCGGCTGGCTGGAAGGCCTCTTCCACGGCATCCAGACGGCGCTGTTCGCCCAGCAGATGGCGGCCCGCGCCCAGCTCGAACAGATGCGTCAGGGTGCACTGCCCCCGGGTATGCCCGGACCCGGCGGTGGCCCTGGCCACAGCACCGGCCAGTACCTCTGAGTCCCGGCGCGGGTACGCTGACTCCTCGTGTCAGCGGTAGTAGACGACGACGCGATACCCGCGCGTCCCGAGAGTTCTGAGTCACGCACCTTCGCGCGTGCGGTCAAGGACCTCCGCGACGGTCTCGCCAGCCGCGAGCTGTGGTTCCATCTGGGTTGGCAGGACATCAGGCAGCGGTATCGCCGATCGGTGCTCGGTCCACTCTGGATCACCATCGCCACCGGCGTCACCGCTACCGCGATGGGCCTGCTGTACGGCGAGCTGTTCGGCATGGACATCAAGGTGTTCCTGCCCTACGTCGCGTTGGGCTTCATCTTCTGGAACTTCATCCAGACCTCGATACTCGACGGCGCGGAGGTGTTCGCGAAGAACGAGGGTCTGATCAAGCAGCTCCCGGCCCCGGTCAGCGTGCACGTCTACCGGGTCGTGTGGCGGTCGCTGATCATCTTCGCGCACAACGTGGTGATCATCGTGATCATCTTCGCGATCTTCACACCGCCGCTGAACTGGACCGTGTTCCTCATCGTCCCGGCCATCGGCCTGTACGTGCTGAACGCGGTCTGGGTGACGATCGTCTTCGGCATCCTGTCCACCCGCTTCCGCGACATCGGTCAGCTCCTGACCACCGCCGTGCAACTGGTGTTCTTCATGACGCCGATCATCTGGACGACGTCGAGCCTGAGCAGCACGACCGGCGAGACGTCGTCGCGGCTGAAGCTGGTCGAGCTGAACCCGATGTTCCATTACCTCGAGATCGCGCGCGGACCGCTGCTCGGCGAACCGGTGGAGTTCTACCACTGGGCCGTCGTCCTCGGATGCACCGCCGTCGGCTGGGTTCTGGGCATGCTGGTGATGCGCAACTACCGCGCCCGCGTGGCGTACTGGGTGTAGGGACTCAACTGATGGCCAGAAACAACAACCTCGGCGACAACCGGGTCCGCGTCGACACGTGGGACGCCTGCGTCGACTTCCCGATCTTCGACGCCAAGACGCGTTCGCTGAAGAAGTCCGTCATCGGCGCCGCCGGCGGTGTCATCGGCTCCAACGCGTCGAACGTGGTGGTGGTCGAGGCACTCAAGAACATCAACCTGCACCTCAAACACGGCGACCGCATCGGTCTCGTCGGCCACAACGGCGCCGGCAAGTCGACGCTGCTCCGCCTGCTGTCGGGTATCTACGAACCGACCCGCGGCGCCTGCCGGGTGCACGGTCGCGTCGCCCCGGTCTTCGACCTCGGCGTCGGCATGGACCCCGAGATCTCGGGCTACGAGAACATCATCATCCGCGGCATGTTCCTGGGCATGACCCGCAAGGAGATGCTGAAGAAGATCGACGACATCGCGGAGTTCACCGAACTCGGCGACTACCTGCAGATGCCGCTACGCACCTACTCCACCGGTATGCGCGTGCGCATCGCACTCGGCGTCGTCACGTCGATCGACCCGGAGATCCTCATTCTCGACGAGGGCATCGGCGCCGTCGACGCCGACTTCATGAAGAAGGCCCGCGGTCGTCTGCAGGCGCTCGTCGAACGTTCCGGAATCCTGGTCTTCGCCAGCCACTCCAACGAGTTCCTCGCCCAGCTCTGCGACCGCGCACTGTGGATCGACAAGGGTGAGGTCCGCATGGAAGGCGGCATCGAAGAGGTCGTCGAGGCCTATGAGGGCCCGGGCGCCGCGGCCCACGTCCGTAAGGTGATCGCCCAGGTCGAGGCCGACTCGCAGAAGGCTTCCGAGTGACCGGTTCCCGGCCGGAGAAGGTTGTCGCGGTGGTGGTCACCCACCGTCGCGTCGAACTGCTCGCCGAATCCCTCGCGGTGGTGTCCGGTCAGGACCGGCCCGTCGACCACCTCATCGTCGTCGACAACGCCGACGAACCCGAGGTCGCGAAACTCGTTGCCGCTCAGCCTGTTCCCACAACATACCTGGGGTCGCAGCGCAACCTCGGCGGCGCCGGCGGTTTCGCGCTGGGCATGCTGCACGCACTCGCTCTGGGGGCCGACTGGGTCTGGTGCGCCGACGACGACGGCCGGCCCGACGGATCGTCGGTGCTGTCGACGCTGCTCGACTGCGCGAAGCGTCACGAGCTCGACGAGGTGTCGCCGGTGGTCGCCAACCTCGACGACCCGGACACCCTCGCGTTCCCGCTCCGGCGCGGACTCGTGTGGCGTCGCAAGCGTTCTGAGCTCTTTGCCGACGGAGAAGCGCAGTCCGACGATCTGCTCCCGGGTATCGCGTCGCTGTTCAACGGGGCGCTGTTCTCGGCGGAATGCCTGGAGCAGGTCGGCGTCCCGGACCTCCGGCTGTTCTTCCGCGGCGACGAGGTCGAGGTACACCGCCGTCTGGTGCGCTCCGGGGTGAAGTTCGGGACCTGCCTGCGCGCCGGTTACCTGCATCCGGACGGCTCGGCGGAGTTCCGCCCGATCCTGGGTGGCCGAATGCACACCCAGTACCCGGACAACGACACCAAGCGCTATTTCACCTACCGCAACCGCGGCTACCTCATGAGCCAGCCCGGTATGCGCAGGCTGATCCCTCAGGAGTACGCCCGCTTCGGCTGGTTCTTCCTTGTGCAGCAGCGTGACCCGAAGGCGTTCGCCGAGTGGGTTCGCCTCCGGGGGTTGGGCCGGCGCGAGCGGTTCACGAGGCCCTGAGCCGGTCAGAAATTTCTTGGGGCAGTTGTTTCCGGATACCGGAACCAATTGCCCCAACTACTCCGCCGGATTCCCGCTGGCCGAGTAGGCCCGGGGCGCCAGCCGAGGGGCCCGGAACCCGACTGCCGAATCTCAGCTCGACCGGCAGACGTCGATCGAAGTCTGCCGGTCGGGTTGAAGTCGACCGGTGCGTCGATGACGGACTCTTCCCGAGCAAACTAGAACGTGTTCTACTGTGGGGAGAGTTCCGTCTGGACGTCCTTGAGGAGCATGATGCGGTTCACTTTCGCCGAGGCCATGACCGACCCGTCGTACTACGCGCCGCTCGCGCAGGCCGCGGAGAAGGCGGGGTACGCCGGCTTCACCATCCCCGACTCGCTCGCCTATCCCGAGGAATCGGACGCCAAATACCCGTACACCCCCGACGGCAATCGCGAGTTTCTCGACGGCAAGGCGTTCATCGAGACCTTCATCCAGGCCGCGGCACTGGGCGCGGTCACCTCGACCATCCGCTTCACCCCGTTCGTGCTGAAACTTCCCGTTCGCCCGCCGGCCCTGGTCGCCAAGCAGGCCAGTTCGGTCGCCTACCTCACCGGTAACCGCCTCGCCCTCGGCGTCGGCACGAGTCCGTGGCCCGAGGACTACGACTTCATGGGTGTCGACTTCCGCCGCCGTGGCAAGCGGATGGACGAGTGTATGGACATCATCCGCGGCCTCACCACGGGCGAGTACTTCGAGTTCCACGGCGAGTTCTACGACATCCCGAAGATCAAGATGACACCCGCGCCCACCGAGCCCATCCCGCTGCTCGTGGGCGGCCACGCGGACGCCGCACTCAAACGAGCGGTGATCCGCGGCGACGGCTGGATGCACGGCGGCGGCCCGCCCGAAGAGCTCGACACGCTTCTCGATCGGATCAACGAGATCCGCAAGGCCGAGGGCAAGGCCGACGACCCGTTCGAGATTCACGTGATCTCGATGGACGCCTATACGGTCGACGGATGTAAACGATTGGAAGACAAGGGGATCACCGATGTGATCGTCGGCTTCCGACTGCCCTATGTGATGGGCCAGGACACCGAGCCGCTCCAGACCAAGATCGATCATCTGAACTGGTACGCGGACAACGTGATCGCGAAAGTCAACGGCTGATCTGGTTGCCTGTCAACCATATTCACCGCGACACCTGATCGGGCCACACCCGAACCGGCAACGGTTGCACGGGTCCTTCACCTGGGGCAGACTGCAGAACACGGACAATGCAGACCCCAGGTGTGAGCGATCACCGGGTGGGAGGACAGCGATGACCGATTCACCCGGTGGGTCGGCCTCGCGGTCGGGGCAGGGGCCGGTCGGGTGAATGCTCCATCTCGCCTGAGCAGGCGCACCTTCTTCAAGGCCGCGGGGGTCACCGGTACGGCGCTTCTCGGCGCCTCGGCGCTCGCCGCGTGCGGCGGGTCGTCGACGTCGCCGAACACCTTGCGCGTGGCCATCGCCGGCGAACCCGACCAGCTCGATCCCCAGAAATCCAGTTCGTACTTCACCTTCGAGGTCCTCGAGAACGTCTTCGACACCCTCGTCGAACCCGACGAGGACCTGCAGATGCAACCGGCTCTCGCCGAGAGCTGGGAGGTCAGCCCCGACGCCCGGCAGTGGACGTTCCTGCTGCGGCCCGGGGTGACCTTCCACAACGGCGACACCCTCACCGCCGCCGACGTCGAGTTCTCGTTCCGACGCATCCTCGACGAGGAGCTGTCCAACGCCTGGAAACTCGAGGCCATCGAATCGATCACCGCGCTCGACGACCGGCGCGTGCAGTTCACCGTCCGCGAACCCACTCCGAACCTGCTCACCAACATCGGCGGCTTCAAAGGACTCGCGATCGTCAACCGGCGCAACGTCGAATCCGGGGAGATCGCAACGAAGCCCGTGGGCACGGGACCCTTCTCGTTCGTCTCGCGCTCCCCCGGCGCCTCGATCGTGCTGAAGGCCAACCCCGACTACTGGGGTGGGGCGCCGGCCATCGACGGCGTGAACTACGGCTTCATCTCCCAGGGGACGACTGCGGTTTCTGCGCTCCGTTCCGGCGAGATCGATTGGACGGACGCGATTCCCGCACAACAGCTGAGCATCCTGTCCCGAGACGACACTCTTGAGGTCGGCACCGTCACGGCGAACGACTACTGGTACATCACGATGAACTTCGAGGCCAAACCGTTCGAGGACACCCGGGTGCGCCAGGCCGTCGCCTACGCCATCGACCGCCCGTCGATCGCGCAGGTCGTCGGATACGGCACCGCCACACCCAACGAACTCGCGATCCCGTCGACCAGCCCGTGGTTCGCCCCGTACGACCGATACACCGCGGGCCTCGACCGTGCCCAGGCGGTCGACAAGGCGAAAACCCTGCTGCGCCAGGCCGGTATCCGGTCGATGGACATGCGGCTCATGGTCACCACCGAGTACCCCGAGACCGTGACCGCGGCGCAGGTCATCGCCTCGAATCTCGCCGACGTCGGTATCAGCGTCACGATCGAGCAACTCGACTTCGGCGCCTGGCTCGACCGTCAGGCTGCCGGTGATTTCGACGCCCTACTACTCGGCTGGCTCGGCAACATCGACCCCGACGACTTCTACTACGCCCAGCACCATTCGAACGGGACGTCGAACGCCCAGAAGTACTCGAGCCCACAGGTGGACGCACTGCTCGACCGGGGACGCACCGAACTCGACGTCGAGGCCCGCAAGAGCATCTACGCCGACGCGGCCGGCCGGATAGCTGATGACGTCAGCTACCTGTACCTGTACAACCCCTCTGCCACGCAGGCGTTTTCGAAGGAGCTCCACGGGTACACGGTCCGGTCCGACAAAGCGGTCCGGTTCCGGTCCGCCCGGCTGGAGAGGAGCTGACGTGACCGCGCTCCGTTCCCCGCTGGTGCGATTCATCCTCATCCGGCTCGCCTACACCGTCGCCGTGCTGCTCGGGGTGATCGTCGCGGTGTTCTTCCTGATCCAGATCGTGCCCGGCGACCCGGTGCGCATAGCACTCGGCACGCGCTACACGCCGGAATCGTATGAGGCGCTGCGCAGTGCATCCGGCCTGGACCAGCCACTGGCCAATCAGCTGTTCGCCTACGTCGGTAACGCCTTCACCGGCGACCTCGGTGTCAGCTTCCGCAACAGCGAACCCGTCACGACCATGTTGTTCGACCGGTTGCCCGCCACCATCACGCTCGCCCTCGCCGCCATCGTGGTGGCCCTGCTCATCGCGATCCCACTGGGGGCGTGGGCGGCGCTCCGCGAAGGCCGTCTGGCCGACAACGTCATTCGCGTCATCAGCCAGTTCGGCATCTCGGTCCCGGACTTCTGGATGGGCATCCTGCTGATCGGCCTGTTCTCGACCGCGCTCGGCTGGCTGCCGTCAGCGGGATACCAGCCGTTCACCGACGGGCCGCTCGGCTGGTTCGAGCATCTCGTTCTGCCCGCGGTGACGGTCGGGGTCGTGACCGGCGCGATCATGACGCGGTACGTCCGGTCGTCGGTGCTCGAGGTCGTGAACACCCCGTTCGTCACCACCGCCGAGTCAAAGGGTCTGAGCAAGAAGAAGATCATGATCGACCACGTGGGGCGCAACGCACTGGTTCCGGTCCTCACCATCTCCGGGATCCAGTTCGCCGGGCTGCTCGGTGGCGTCATCGTCGTGGAGGTCGTGTTCGCCTGGCCGGGTCTGGGACTGCTGGTCTACGACTCGGTCGCGGCCCGCGACTATCCGGTGCTGCAGGGAGCCATCCTGCTGATCGCAGTGATCTTCCTGCTCGTGAACCTCGTCGTGGACATCCTCTACGCCGTCATCGATCCGAGGATCCGGTTGTCATGACCCTCCGCGCACCCGAACCTCCCGCCGCCACCACGGATTCGGCCTGGCGACTGCTGCTCCGCAATCGGGCGTCGGTCGCGGGACTGATCATCATCGCGGTGGCCGTCATCGCCGCGATCTTCGGTCCGCTGATCGCCCCGTACGGCGCCAACGCGATCGACGTGCCGAACGCGCTGCAGGCACCGAGCTGGTCGCATCTGTTCGGCACCGACGACCTCGGTCGCGACGTCTTCTCCCGGGTCGTGCTCGCCGCGTCGGTGAGTCTGCGGGTCGCGGTGATCGCCGTGGCGATCTCGCTGACCGTCGGCGTGGTCCTGGGAATGGTCGCGGGTTTCGCCGGCGGGGTGCTCGACACGGCGCTCATGCGCATCGTCGACGTGGTCTTCTCGTTCCCCGTGCTCCTCCTGGCACTGGCGATCGTCGCGGTCCTGGGACCCGGTGTCACGTCGGCGATGATCGCCATCGGGGTCGTGTACATCCCCATCTTCGCCCGCGTCGCCCGCGCGGACACGCTGAGGGTGCGGCAGACCCAGTACGTGCAGTCGGCTCGGACGATGGGTGTGCGCACCTCCCGGATCCTGTTCAGCCATGTTCTGCCGAACATCTCGGGGCCGGTCATCGTGCAGACCTCGATCTCCCTCGCGTTCGCCATCCTGTCGGAGGCTGCGCTGTCCTTCCTGGGCCTCGGTGTCCAGCCGCCCGATCCGTCGTGGGGCCGGATGCTGTTCGACGCACAGGGTTTCATCACCACCGCATGGTGGATGGGCGTCTTCCCCGGCCTCGCGATCCTGTTCACCGTGTTCGCGTTCAACCTGGTCGGCGACGGTGTGCGCGACGTGCTCGACCCGCGGCAGCGCACCCTGCTGCGCAACCGGGGACACGACCGCGGGTCCGTCACCGTCGCCACGGCGAATCCGAAGCCGGCACGCGCCGTCACCGAGGATTCCGTGCTGGATGTGGAGGACCTCATCATCGGGGTCGGACCGCGAGAAATCGTGCACGGCATCAGTTTCACGGTGGCACGCGGAGAGACTCTCGGCATCGTCGGTGAAAGCGGTTCGGGAAAGTCGCTGAGCGTGCTGTCGGCGACCGGCCTGTTCGACGCCCCGAGCGCCTACGTTCGCGGATCAGCTCGACTCGGCAGAACCGAGATCGTCGGTGCCACCCCGTCGACGCTGCGGGCCCTCCACGGGACGAAGGTCGGGTTCGTCTTCCAGGACCCGTCGTCGAGCCTCAATCCGCTGCTCACCATCGAGCAGCAACTCACCGAGGGACCTCGTCGGCATCTCGGCCTCGGTCGCGCCGAGGCACACGACCGCGCACTGCAGCTGCTCCGCGACGTCAACCTGCCCGACCCGGAAAGCCGTTTGCGCGCATACCCGCACCAACTCTCGGGCGGCCAGCGCCAGCGCGTGATGATCGCGATCGCCCTCGCCTGCGACCCCGAACTGCTCATCGCCGACGAGGCGACCACGGCCCTCGACGTCACCACCCCAGGCGCAGATCATCGACCTCGTCGCCGAGCTGCAACGCAAACGCGGGATGGCGGTGATCTGGATCAGCCACGACCTCGGGGTGATCGGCCGGATCGCCGACCGCGTCATGGTCATGCGTTCGGGTCGCATCGTCGAAAGTCGAGACGTGGCAGCGCTCTTCGACGACCCGCAGGACGAGTACAGCCGGAAGCTCCTCGACTCCCGGCCGTTGCTGAGCAAGGTCGGGGAACGCGACACCGGCCCGGGCCTGACGAAGGAAGTCGCGGAGTCACCCGTCCTGCAGGTGAGCGGACTCGGCGTGGAGTACGTCGTGCGCGGACCGACGGGCCGAAGCCTGGTGCACGCGATCGACGGGGTCGACCTCGAGGTGGCACGCGGCCGGACGCTCGGCATCGTCGGCGAGTCGGGGTCGGGAAAGTCCACTGTCGCAGGGGTTGTCACCGGACTTATCACCTCCGGCCAGGGAACGACGGTGACGGGCAGCGTCATGGTCTCCGTCGACGGGCGCGAGGTCGAGGCGGTGGGCGTCCGCGGCACCGACGAGGCGCTGCTCCGACGCCGGGTCGCGATGGTTTTCCAGGACCCGACCGCCTCGCTCGATCCGCGGATGACCGCCGCCGCGTCGATCGTGGAACCGCTCCGCGCACACGGGCTGACGTCCGGCCGCGACGCGATGCGGAGTCGCGCAGAGCAATTGCTCGCCGATGTCAGTCTCGACGCCTCCTTCCTCGGCCGCTATCCACATGAGATGTCCGGCGGACAGCGCCAGCGCGTGTGCATCGCGCGGGCGCTGGCCTCCGAACCGGAGATACTCATTCTCGACGAGTCGACGGCATCGCTGGACGTGTCGGTGCAGGCGGGTGTCCTCGAGCTGCTGCGCGGCCTGCAGCGCGAAAAGGGCCTGACCTTTCTGTTCATCGCACACGACCTTGCCGTCGTCGAGCAGATCAGCGACACCGTCGCGGTGATGCATAACGGCAGGGTCGTCGAAGCAGGTCCGGCGTCGCAGATCCTGCACGATCCCGAAACCGATTACACCCGAAGCCTTCTCGCCGCGATTCCGCCGGAGGTGCCGCAGCGGGCTTGAGCTACCCCCGCAGCGCGGCCTCCGCGGCGCGGAACCCGCACATGCCGTGCACTCCCCCGCCCGGCGGGGTCGACGAGGAGCACAGGTACACGCCGTCGACCCCCGTGGCGTACGGATTCGGCGACAAGCGGGGGCGGGCGACGAGGTGCCACAGGTCATTTCGGCCGCCGCCGATGTCACCGCCGACGTAGTTGGGGTTCTCGACCTCGAGTTCGGCGGGACCTGTGCTCCGCGACGCACGGATGCGCGACCGGAATCCCGGGGCGAAGCGTTCGATCTGCGCGGTGACCGCCTCGGTCGCGTCACCGGTGTAGCCACGTGGCACATGCGCGTACGCCCACAGCGGTTTCCGATCACCCTTCGCCCGGGAGGGGTCGGCGAGCCACTGCTGGCCGATGAGGACGAACGGATCGTCGGGCATCCGACCGTCGAGAACCGTGTTCTCCGCTTTCACCACCTGGTCCATCGTGCCGCCGAGATGCACAACGCCGGCGCGGTCGCATCCGGGTGCGGTCCACCCGACCTCGCCCTCGACGATGTAGTCCACCTTGAACGCCCCGGGTCCACCCTGGTGATGGCGATAGGTCCGGGCGGTGCGCGACGGCTGTTCGGTGCCGAGAATGCGTTGCGCCGCTGTGGGGTCGGTGTCGAGCAGGACGATGTCGGCGTCGAGGTCGGCGCGGCTGGTCACGGTGGTGCCGGTCTCGATCCGACCACCGAGATCGGCCAGTTTCGCGGCCAGCGCCCGGGTGATCGCGGCGGAACCGCCCTCGGCCACCGGCCAGCCCTCGACGTGGCCGGCCGCGGTGAGCATCACGCCGCCCGCCGCAGTCCCGATCCGGTTCAACCGCACGAAGGGATGCGCCGCGATGCCGATGAAGAGCGCGCGTGCCTGCGGGGTGGAGAAGGCGCGGGCCAGCAGCGTCGCCGGTAGCCCCGACCGGGCGGCGAAGCCGACGAAACCCAGCGGGTGCCGGGGGATTCGCATCATGGGCCCGAGCGCGTCGTCGGCGATGGTGGAGAAGCGTTGCGCCACGGGCCCGAAGATCGCGCGCCACCGTCGACCGTCGGCGCCGAGCCCGGCCGCCGTCTTCTCGACCGACTGGTGGAAGAGGCCGGCGGTGCCGTCGTCGAGGGGATGCGCGGCGTCGATCTCCGGTCGGAGAAAGCGCAGGCCGTACTGCTCGAGACCGAGGGTCCTCAGATACGGCGACGCCGCGCCGAGCGGGTGGAAGGCCGAACAGATGTCGTGCATGATGCCCGGCTCGAACAGCTCAGCACTGCGTGTGCCGCCACCGATCTCGTCGGCGGCCTCCAGCACGGTCACCTCCAGACCCGCCTGGGCGAGCCGGACCGCGCCCGCGAGTCCGTTGGGTCCTGCTCCGACTACGACGGCTCTTCGCATGCCGCCACGGTAGCCGCGATCAGCGGATCTTGAAGATGACCGCCCGCTGGACCACGAAGTTGATGACCGTCGCGGTGCCCTGCGCGATGACGAACGCGATCGCCGAGTAGAGGGCGGTCTTTTCCCACAGGGAAGACAGCCAGCTGTACAGACCGACGTTGACCGCGAAGGTGACCAGGTAGAGGAGCACGACCGCGGCGAAGCGGGCGGCGCTCGGCTCGGCGCGGAACGTCCAGCGCCGGTTGATCAGGTACGCGACGGTGGTGCCGAGGATGAAGCCGAGTGCCTTCGCGACCCAGTCCGGGGTTCCGACGATGTATTGCAGGAACAGCGTCAGCCCGAAGTCGAGGACCGCCGACCCGGCACCGGTGACGACGAAGCGGATCAGCTGCGTCTTCAGGTCGACGTCGGTCGACGCCTCTTCGTCGTCGAAGGGCAACTCGATCGGCATCGGCGCATGCCGCGTCTTGAAGTCCTCGTGGTGATCGTGGGGGACGTCACCTGCGGGTTCGTCGTTGCCGGGGTCGGGTCGAGACACGCTGACACCCTAGCCGACGTGTCAGAACTCCTCGTCGACGTCCGAGTCACGGGCGGCGCGTTCGCCGCGGTCCAGCGAGGCGAGGTCGGCGAGGTCCGCGTCGTCGAGGGCGAAGTCGAAGAGGTCGGCGTTCTCGAGCTGGCGCCCGGCGTGCGAGGACTTCGGCACGACGCCGATGCCGTGCTGCACCGCCCACCGCAGCGCGATCTGGGTCGGCGACTTGCCGTACTTCCGGGCGATCCGCAGGATCACCGGGTCGCCCAGGAGACCTTCCTTACGGCCGGTGGGATGCCACGCCTGCGCGTGAATCCCCTGCTCCGCCATGAATTCCCGGAGCTCGGTCCGCGGCAGCGCCGGTGAGCACTGGATCTGGTTGAGCACCGGCCAGCGCCCCGTCTCGTCGAAGAGGGTCTGAAGGTGGTGCTGTTTGAAATTCGAGACACCGGGCGTACGCACGTAGCCCTCGTCGGCCAGGGTGAGCAACGCCTTCCACGAGTCGACCGTGCGCCCGAGACTCGGGCACGGCCAATGGATCAGGTAGACGTCGATGTAGCCGACACCGAGCCGCCGCGCACTCTCCTTGGCCGCGTTGATCGCCTCGTCGAACCCCTGGTCACCGCCACTGAGCTTGGTCTGGACGATGACCTCGTCGCGAGCGATCCCCGAACCGTGCACACCCATGCCGACACTGAGCTCGTTGCTGTAGCGGGGAGCGGTGTCGAGGAGTCGGTATCCCGCCTTGAGCGCGGCGCTGACCGCGCCGATGCACGGTCGGCCGAGCATGTTGTAGGTCCCGAGTCCCACGAGAGGAATCGACTGACCGTTGCTGAGCTCGACCGAGGGGATGTCCACCCGACAAGGATAGGTCGGCTGCGGCCCGCGTTCGCTCCGCCGAGACCAAACTGGAAACCGGCAGCGGCACGGAAACCACTCCGGTACGGCACGAATAGTCACCGCCTCGAGGTGTACCCGGCACATGAGTACCTTTACTGTGCTGAACATGTCTGCCTTCACGTCCAGATCACCGGTGTCGCGCACCACACGAACACTCGTCTCCGTCATCACCGGCATCGGCATGGTGCTGCTCGCACTCGGATCGACCGCTCCGGCACACGCGGATGACGCGGTCTCCGTCGGTATCCCGAACTGGTCCGGCCTCGATGTCACCGAATACTCCGGCCCCATCCCGGCCAAGGCGGGCACCCTCATCGCCAAGGTTCCGCTGGCGGAGGAGCTCAACCTCCCCGCGGCCGGTGACGCCTACCGCATCCAGTACTCGTCGCTGAACCAGCACGGCAAGATGGCGACGGGCACCGGTGCGGTGTTCCTGCCCAAGGGCAAGGCTCCGGCCGGTGGCTGGCCGATCATCTCCTGGGCACACGGCACCGTCGGCATGAACGACGACTGCACGCCGTCGGCGTTCCCGCGCAGCGACCGCGACCAGAAGTACCTGGGCCACTGGCTGAACCAGGGATACGCGGTGGTCGCAGCCGACTACGTCGGCCTGGGCACCCCCGGTCTGATGGCCTACCTGAACGGCGTGACCGCGGCGCACGCGATCGTCGACATCGTCGTCGCGTCGCATCAGATGGATCTGCCGCTGGCCAAGCGCTGGGCGATCATCGGGCAGTCGCAGGGTGCGGCAGCCGCGCTGAACGGCGCTCGCTACGCCACCGAGTTCAGCCGCGGATCGGGTCTGGACTACCGCGGCGTCGTCGCCACCGGCATCCCGGCCAACCTCGAGTACCTGTACCAGAACCTGGGGCCGGTCGTCCCGCCGGTGAACCTGCCCGGCGGCCTGAACGCCTACACCGCCTACATCCTGGCCGGGTTCAACGACACCCGTCCGGACATGAACATCACCAAGGTCATGACGCCGAAGGGCATCGCACGCCTGGCCGAGGGTCGCACCACCTGCTACCCGATCCTCAAGAAGTCCCTTGCCGGTGACGATGTGCGCACCTGGTTCAAGGCACCGCTGATGTCGATCCCGGGTCTGAGCCCGGCGCTGCACAAGTACATGGCGACGCCGTACAAGGGATACGACCGCCCGATCTTCCTGGGCCAGGGCCTTCGGGACGTCGATGTGCCGGCGCCGTCGGCACTGTCGCTCTACGCACAGATGAAGGCCAACAACCAGCCCGTCGAGCTGTTCGTCTACCCCGAGGACGACCACTCCAGCGCGGTTCTCGCCTCGATGAAGGACTCGACCCCGTTCGTGGCCCGCATCCTGCGCTGACCCGAGAATTGCAGGACGCCTCTGCGGTGTCCGTCGATCTGAGACCCTGTTATCGATGGGCACAGGATCGACGGGCACCGCAGTTGCTTTTTATGACGACGTCATCATCGGCGCGGGACACAACGGCCTGACCGCCGCCGCCTATCTCGCGCGCGCCGGTCGCCGGGTCCTCGTCCTGGAGAAGGCAGACCACGTCGGCGGGGCGACCGTCTCGGCGATGCCCTTCCCCGGTCTCGCCGCCCAGCTGTCGCGGTTTTCGTATCTGGTCTCGCTGATGCCCCGCGAGATCATCACCGACCTCGACCTCGACATCTCGCTGATCCGCCGCCGCTACTCGTCGTACACACCGCTGCCGTCGGACCCGACGCGCGGCATCCTCATCGACACCCAGGACGACGACGCGACCGCGGAGTCCTTCCACCGGGTGCTGCACGCCGACCGCGTCGGCGCCGACGCCGTGGGCTACTCCAACGCCGCCTTCACGGCGTGGCAGTCCTTCTACCGCCGCGTCGGCACCATCGCGCAGCGCGTCTTCCCGACCCTGACCGAGCCCCTCCGCACCGCCGCCGACATGCACGAACTCGCCGTCGGCACCGACACCTCCGACGCCGAGCTGTGGGAGGCGCTCACCACGCTGCCGCTCGGCACGCTGCTCGCCCAGTACTTCGACCACGACCTGCTGCGCGGCATCGCCGCCACCGACGGCCTGATCGGCACGTTCGCCGACCTCGACGACCCGTCGCTGCGGCAGAACATCTGCTTCCTCTACCACGTGATCGGCGGCGGGACCGGGGACTGGGACGTCCCGGCCGGGGGCATGGGGGCGGTCTCGGGCGCGCTGTACCAGGCTGCGGCGTCAGCGGGTGCCGAGATCTGCACCGGGGTCACGGTGTCCGGCGTCGACCCCGCCGACGGGACCGTCGAATACTCCGACCGCGCCCAGGGCACACGCACGGTCCGCGGTTCGATGCTCTACGCCGCCTGCGCACCGCAGGTCCTCAACACGCTGCTCGACGAGCCGATCACGTGCGAGGCCCACCCGAGGGGTTCGCAGCTGAAGATCAACCTCCTCCTTGACCGTCTCCCCCGCCTTCGCGACGAGTCGGTGTCACCGGAGGCGGCGTTCGCGGGCACCTTCCACATCAACGAGACCGCGAGCCAGCTCCACGAGGCCTGGCGGCAGGCCACCCGCGGCGAGGTCCCGGAACTGCCGCCGTGCGAGATCTACTGCCACACCCTCTCCGACCGGTCCATCCTCGGACCCGAACTCGACGGCAAACACACGCTCACGCTGTTCGGGCTGCACATGCCGCCGGACGTCTTCGACGAGCCGGGCGCCGTCGAGCACGCGGTGGGCGCGACCTTCGCCTCGCTGAACATGCTGCTGGCCGAGCCGATCCAGAATGTCATCGCCCACGACCTCGACGGCCGTCCGTGCATCGAGGCGAAAACCCCTCAGGACCTCGAGGAGATGCTCGGGCTGCCCGGCGGCAACATCTTCCACCAGTCGCTGCGGTGGCCGTGGGCGGAAACGGCGACGGAGGTCGGCACCTGGGGCGTCGAGACGCGCCATCCGCGACTGTTGCTGTGCGGCGCCGGCGCACGACGCGGCGGAGGCGTGAGCGGTATCCCGGGTCGTAACGCGGCGGCCGCGGTGCTGGGGGACACCGAACTCGGCGCGCTGCGGTAGCCCGACACCACAGCCTCGCAAAAGTGCGACGCCTGTCGCAGGTCGTCTCTCACCGTGGGCGCAGGGCGGCCGAGTACTCTCTTCACCGATGTCTACTGAAGAGTTGCTGCCGATCACGACCCGCAAGCTGGTGGGTTGGTCTCGCACCACCCCGATCGAGGGCCACGTCCTGTCCACGCCGTACCCCGAGGTCATCGCCGAGGCGGTGGCCCGCGTCGCGAGCGACAACGCGGACAAGCCGGACTACCTCAAGCGCGGTGTCATCGCCCGCGGACTCGGCCGTTCCTACAACGAGTCGGGCCAGAACAGCGGCGGTCTCACGATCGACATGACCCCGCTGACCAGGATCTACGCCATCGACGAGGAGACTGCGACGGTCGACCTCGATGCCGGCGTCTCCCTCGACACCCTCATGCAGGCCGCGCTTCCGTACGGCCTCTGGGTGCCGGTGCTCCCGGGCACCCGTCAGGTCACCGTGGGTGGTGCGATCGCGCACGACATCCACGGCAAGAACCACCACAGCCAGGGCAGCTTCGGCAACCACGTCGTCGAGATGCAGCTCCTCGTGGCCGACGGCCGCATCTTGACGCTGACCCCGGACGGCTCCGGCGACGACCCGAACGGCGAACTGTTCTGGGCGACGGTCGGCGGCATCGGCCTCACCGGCATCGTGCTGCGCGCGAAGATCCAGATGAAACGCACCGAGAGTGCCTACTTCATCGCCGACACCGCGCGCACCGGGTCGCTGCAGGAGACGCTGGACCTGCACCTGCAGGACGGTTTCGAGGACGGCTACGAGTACGCCTCGGGCTGGTTCGACACCATCAGCGCGCCGCCGAAGCTCGGCCGCGGCACCTTCTCGCGCGGCAACCTCGCGCGCGTCGACGAGCTGCCGGAGAAGTATCGCGACAACCCGTTGTCGTTCAACAACAAGCCGCTCGTGCGGTTCCCCGACATCTTCCCGCGTGGACTGGCCAACAAGCTCAGCTTCTCCGCGGTCGGCGAGGCGTACTACCGGATCGGCCCGCCCAGCGAGGGCAAGGTCAAAAATCTGGCGCAGTTCTACCACATGCTCGACGTGTTCGGTGATTGGAACAACGCCTATGGTCGCGGCGGCGGATTCTGCCAGTACCAGTTCATCGTGCCGACCGGCAACGAGGCCGAGTTCACCAACCTCATCGAGCACATCCAGGCGTCGGGACACGTCAGCTTCCTCAACGTGATCAAGCTCTTCGGCGAGGGCAACAAGGCGCCGCTCAGCTTCCCGTTCAAGGGCTGGAACGTCTGTCTGGACTTCCCGGTCAAGGCCGGGCTCGCCGAGTTCCTCAACGATCTCGACCGTCGGGTGATGAGCATGGGCGGACGCCTCTACACGGCGAAGGACTCACGGACGTCGGCGGCGGCCTTCCACTCGATGTACCCGCGCATCGACGAGTGGATCGCCACGCGCCGTCGGATCGACCCCGACCGGGTGTTCATGTCCGATATGGGCCGTCGACTCGAACTCGCCTGACCCACAACCGGTTCCGACCTCCATTCCACCGCTACGGCCCACCGGCCGCAGACCACCGAAAGCGAGAAGACCCACGATGATGAACGCCGTCGGCGTCCCACAGTCCATCCTGGTCCTGGGCGGGAGCTCGGAGATCGGGCTCGCCATCACCGCCGAGTACCTGAGCAAGGGCCCGGCCCGGGTCATCCTCGCCGCGTTGCCGGGCGACCCGTCCGTCGAGGCCGCGGTCGAGAAGGCCAAGAAGGCCGGTGCCACCGAGGTCAGCGTCATCGACTTCGACGCTCGCGCCACCGACACCCACCGCGACGTGATCGAAAAGGCCTTCGCCGACGGTGACGTCGACGTCGCCATCGTCGCCTTCGGCATCCAGGGCGACGACGAGCAGGCCTGGCAGGACCACGGCCTCGCGGTCGCCGAAGCCCAGATCAACTACACCGCAGCGGTTTCCGTCGGCGTCCTGCTCGGCGAGAAGATGCGCGCCCAGGGCCACGGCCAGATCATCGCGATGAGCTCGGTCGCCGGTGAGCGCGTCCGTCGCAGCAACTTCGTCTACGGCTCCACCAAAGCCGGACTCGACGGTTTCTACCTCGGACTCGGCGAGGCGTTGCGCCCCTTCGGTCCTCGCGTCCTCGTTATCCGCCCGGGCCAGGTCCGCACGCGACTGTCGGCGCACGTCAAGGAAGCGCCGCTGACCGTCGAGAAGGAAGACGTGGGACGTCTCGCGGTCGCTGCGGCCACCAAGGGCAAGGAAATCGTCTGGGTCCCCGGACCTTTCCGCTACATCATGATGGTCCTGCGCCACATCCCGCGCCCGATCTTCCGCAAGCTGCCCGTCTAGCAGCCCTCGACTGCGATTGCGAGCGATGACGACTTCGGTGAGCGCTGACCGCCAGGACCCCACGACCGCGCCTCAGGAAACGGACTCCGGTCCCACCACGGCCTCACGCCTCGGCCGGACGGTGCTGCTCCTGCTGACGGCGGTGGTGGTCGGTGCGGTGGTGTCGATCGTCGGCCTCAAGGCGATCGAGACCGTCAACTGGCCGGCCTTCAACTCGTCGAACGTGACCCGGTCGCTGACGACCGCCGGTCAGGTCCTCGCGATCGCGGTGCTCGTCGTCGTCGCGCTGCTGTACCGCTACGGCAAGGGACGGGCCTTCATCCCGTTCCTGTCGGCGGCGGCGATGTCGGCGTTCGTGACGGTCACCATCGGGATGCCCTTGGGGGCAACCCGTCTCTACCTCTTCGGCCTGTCCGTCGACCAGGAGTTCCGCACCGAGTATCTGACGCGGATGACGTCGAGTCCGCGCCT
Organism: Gordonia rubripertincta; assembly: GCF_038024875.1. Classification (NCBI taxonomy): domain Bacteria; kingdom Bacillati; phylum Actinomycetota; class Actinomycetes; order Mycobacteriales; family Gordoniaceae; genus Gordonia; species Gordonia rubripertincta. The sequence continues at coordinate 1,596,769 of NZ_CP136136.1, read as the reverse complement.
GGCGGACATGACCTACCCGGATCTGCCGCCGTACTACCCGGCCGGCTGGTTCTGGTGGGGCGGCCGGTTCGCGAATCTGCTCGGCCAGCCCGGTTGGGAGGCCTACAAGCCGTGGGCCATCGTGTCGATGGCGGTGGCCGCGGCCGTCGGCGTCATCCTGTTCAACCGGATGTTCGGCGCAGATCGCGGGGTGGCACTGGGACTCGCAGTGACCACACTGGCGCTGCTGTACGCCTCGCCGGAGCCGTACGCCGCGATCCTCGTGATCATCGGGGTGCCGATGATGATCGTCCTCACCTACGCGCTGCGGGGTCGCACACGTGCCGCCGAGGGGCCAATCGGACCGCTGCGAGGTGCCACCAGTTGGCCCGCGGTTTCCGGTGCCGGTGTGTTCCTTGGCATCTCGGCCGCGACCTACACGCTCTACACCGGCCTGTTCGCGCTGACCGCGATTCTCCTGGCCTGCTACTTCCTCGTCCAGGGTTGGCTCGCGGCGTCCAACAAGGCCACCCCGACCCGGACCGTCAAGGCGCACCGCCGCGAGATCGTGGTCGCCGTCATCGGCCGACTCGTCTCGATGGGCGTCATCGCCGGAGGAATCGCGCTGCTGGTCTGGGCGCCCTATCTGCTGAAGCGTCTGTCCAGCGCCCCCGCCAGTGGCGGAACCGCCGAGCACTACCTCCCGGAGCGCGGGGCTACGTTCCCGCTGCCCATGTTCGGGGTCAATCTCGTCGGCGCGATCACGATGATCGGTCTGCTGTGGATTCTCCTACGGTTCCGCACCCGCACCGTCGCAGTGGCCATGGGCGCCACCGTGATCACGGTGTACCTCTTCTGCCTGCTGTCGATGCTCATGACCGCAATGGGCACCACCCTGCTGTCCTTCCGGCTCGAGCCGATCCTGGTGACTGCGCTCGCCGCCGCCGGCGTCTTCGGTGTCGTCGACATCGGCCGTTGGGCCGTGGGCAGGTTCGGTGACGTACGCGTCGTCGTGGGCGCGGTGGCCGTGCTCGCCGCAATCGCAGCGGCACAGAGCATCCCCGGCCATCTCGGCACGGAGATCACCACGGCGTACACCGACACCGACGGTTACGGTAAGCGCGCCGATGCACGCCCGGCCGGCGCCGAGTCGTACTTCGCCGAGATCGACAAACTGATCGGGAAGCAGACCGGCCGGCCGCCGACCGAGAACGTCGTCCTCACCGCCGATTTCGGATTCCTGTCGATCTACCCGTACTGGGGTTTCCAGGGGCTGACCTCCCACTACGCCAACCCGCTGGCCGAGTTCGACAAGCGCGCCGCCGCCATCGCACGCTGGGCGAAATCGGAGGACTCCGACCAGCTGGTCGCACACCTCGACGAGTCGCCGTGGAAGGCCCCCAACGTCTTCCTGTTCCGATACAGCTCGGACGGGTATTCACTCCGCCTCGCCGAGGACGTCTACCCGAACGACCCGAACGTGAAGCGCTACACCGTCACCTTCGACCCCTCGGTCTTCGACGACCCGCGGTTCGAGGTCACCGAGGTGGGCCCGTTCGTCCTCGTCGTCCGGAAGTGAGCGATGCGCCCCTCCTTCCGCACCGCCCGGCCAATGGAGCTCACGCGCCTCGACGCCGACTCGGCGACAACGTATTTCGTCCACACCGACGTCGTGAACTGGGTGCTGCTGGAACAGGACGGCGAGCTCACCCTGATCGACGGCGGTTACCCCGGACAAGCAGGGCAGGTCGTCGAGTCGATCAACCGGATCGGCCGTCGTCCGGAGGACATTCGGGGCGCGCTGCTGACGCATGCGCACGTCGACCATCTCGGCGGGCTCGCGAAACTCCAGACGCGGTACGGATTCCCGGTCTACATGGATCCCGTCGAGGTCGATCACGCCCTGCGGCACCATCTCCAGCAGGCGAACGCACTCGATCTCGCGCCACTCGCCGGCACCCGACGCCTGTGGTCCTGGCTCGCGAAGACCACACCTCTCGGGGTGCTGAGTCGAGCCGGACTGCCGTCGCCAGAGTCCTTTCCGGAGCAGCTCGACCTGCCAGGGTCGCCGGTGCCGGTGGCCAGCCACGGCCACACCGACGGCCACAGCTCCTACCTGGTCGGCGACGGGCGCGCCCTGGTCTCCGGGGACGCACTGGTCAGCGGCCATGAGGTGTCGGCGATCGTCGGGCCACAATGCATTCCGTCGCCGTTCCAGCACGACGAGGCCACCGCGCGCCGGAGCGTCGAACGGTTCACCGAGCTCGACGCCGAGCTACTGCTGGCCGGTCACGGACCGCTGTACCGAGGCAGCGTCGCCGACGCCGCTCGTCGAGCACTGGCGCTCTGAACTAGTCTGCGAACCCCACGAACGTGGTGGCTTCCTCGACCGTCTTGCGTTCGGAGACCACCGAATTGGCGGGGAACGTCTCATCCGGCCAACCCAGCGCGATGCTCTTCATGATGACCTGATCGTCCGGTATCCCGGCATGCTCCCGGACCACCGGCGACTGCATGATGCCCTGGCTGTTGATCACGGCACCGAGACCGCGGGACCAGGCGGCGTTCACGAGCGCGGTGGAGACCGCTCCGCAGTCGAAGGGGGTGTCGTCGCTGCCGTCGAGGATGCGGTCGTAGGTCACGATGACGCAGACCGGGGCATCGAACTGGCGGAATCCCCGTAGGACCCAGTTCTGCCGCATCTCCATGTCGTCGCGCGCGATGCGCATCGCGGTAAACAGCTGCTTCGCCACGCCGACCTGGCGATCACGATGGATGCCGGTGAACTTCTCCGCGCCGGTCCGGAACTCGCGAGAGTGCGGTACACCGGCCAGGTTGCGCTCGGTGTTGCCCGCACGGATGCGATCGAGTGGTTCACCGGTGATCACGTGGAAGTTCCAGGGCTGGGTGTTCATCGAGGACGGAGCCCGCATGGCGAGCGCGAGGATCTCCTCGATCAGCTCCCGGGGCACGGGCTCCGGTGTGAAGCCGCGGATGCTGCGCCGCCCCAGGATCACGTCGTCGAACTGCATCGTTCCCTCTCGTCGGGCGATCCGAACCTACGGATCTGTCCTCAACCCTACTGTTACCCGCGCCACGTTCTCACCGTCCAACGGTGCCAATCCGCCGAACAAAGGGTAGCTTTACCTGAGTAATTCCCGGGGCCGGAGGAGGGGCCGCGTCCCGCACGGAATCGCATCGTCCGGGCCGAGAACCGCGGCCCGCTCGCAACCGTGGTCATCCCCGCCACCTGGGGAGTTCGAGGACATGACCGTCGATAATCATCTGGAAGGCCTTGCGTCCGCCACAGCCGGATCATTTGAGTCGGCGGAGACGACCGTCGCCGCCCGATGGCGAGCCATCGCCCGCAGCCGTGGCGACTCGGCCGCGCTCCGCACTCCGGAGCAGTCGATCACTTTCGCGGAGGCGGCCAGGCGGGTGGACGACCTCGCCCGCGCAATCCTCGACACCGTCCCGACGGACAGCCCGGTCGCCGTCGAGATCGAATCCGACATCGACTCGGTGATCTCCATGCTCGCGGTTTGGTGCGCCGGGCGCCCGCTCGTCCTGGTCGACCCGTTCCTGCCCGAGGACCGCCGCACGAACATCTTGGAACTGTCCGGGGCCCAACTCCTCACCCCGGCGACCGCCGTCGATCACGAGCCGCTCGAGACGCATGTCATCGAACCCGCCCCCGATGATCCCGCGGTTCTGCTGTTCACCTCCGGATCCACCGGCACCCCCAAGGGCGTGGTGCTCGCCCAGCGGACACCCGTCAACCACGCGCGTGACGGCCGCCGGTTCATGGAACTCGGCCCCGACGATCGCGCGGCGGTGCTGCTGCCGCTGAGTTTCGGCGGCGGACTCGACGCGCTCGCGATGAGCCTCCTGAACGGCGCGACGATGCTGCTGTGGGATGTACGGCGCCGCACCACCACCGGGTTACGCGACTGGCTGTCCGCCGAAGGCGCCACCACCGCGCACTGCACGCCGTCACTGCTCCGTTCGTGGCTGGGCGAGCTGGACGCCGAGGACGCCGTTCACTCGCTGCGCCTGCTGTCGACCTGCGGCGAGCCAGCGCATCACACGGACGTCGAACTCGCGCGGAACACGGTCCTTGCCCGGGGCGTTTTCTGTTGCTGGGCAGGCGCATCCGAGGTCGGCAACCTCGCCTTCAATCTCTTTCCACCGGATCGCGAGGTCACCGACGGTGCGATACCGGTCGGAATCCCCGCCTCGGACAAGTCGGTCCGCATCGTCGACGAGCACGGCCAAGATCTATCGCCGGGGTCCACCGGCGAGGTCATCGTCGAATCCGTGAACATCGCCTCCGGGTACCACGCGAATCCGGAGCTGACCGCAGCCCGCTTCTCCTCGCTGCCCGACGGCCGCAGGCGCTATCGCACCGGAGATCTCGGCCGTCTCGACGAGAACGGTGAACTCGCACTCCTCGGTCGCGGCGACGACGCCATCAAGGTGCGCGGCTACCTCGTCGAACCGCTCGAGGTCGAGTCCGCGCTGCGCTCGCTGCCCTGGACCACCGACGCCGTCGTCACCGCCGACCGGAAGGAAGGTCGACTCACCGCTCATGTGGCCGTCGACCCGCAGAAGTGGTCACCGTCGCCCGCCGAGATCCGCCACGAACTCGGAAAGACACTGACCCCGTGGATGATCCCGCGCGACATCGTCGTGGTGTCGGAGATCCCGCGCAACGAGCGCGGCAAGGTCGACCGTGGTGCGCTGCCGCCTCCCCCACCGCGCCCGTCACCCGAACGGCCGCGCGGGCTCACCGAGATGGCGTTGCACCGCTTCTGGAGCGAGATCCTCGGTCTCGAACCTCAGTCCTTCGGGCGCCACGACGACTTCGTGGAACTCGGCGGCGACTCCCTCGCCGCGGCAAAGATGCTCTCCGAGGTCCAGCATCACCTGCAGTTGGAGGTGAACACCGCCATGCTCGCCGAGGCACCGACGATCGCGCAGTTCGCGCAGCGGATCGAGGCGGCCGCAAAGGAACGCTCCAAGAACGCCACCGGCGCGACGCTGATCCCGTTGCGGAAGGGGGTCGGCGACCCGATCTTCCTGGTCGCCGGGGCCGGCAGCCTCGCGACGAGCCTGACGCCGGTCGCCCGCGCACTGCAGACCGACCGCCCGGTCTACGCCATCCAATCGAGGGGCGTCGAAAAGCGCGGTCGTGCCGATCATTCCGTGCGCGCCGCGGCGCGCCGTGCCATCGCCGACATCCGCTCGGTACAACCCCACGGCCCGTATCAGATCGGCGGCTATTCGCTGGGCGGGTTCATCGCCGTCGAGGTCGCTGCGCGTCTGACCGAGGCCGGCGAGACCTGTCATCCGGTCGCCGTTCTCGATTCGGTTATCGACCCCGCTCTGGCGCAACGCCTTTCCGGGAACGCGCCGAACGTCGCACAGCGCGTTCGTGACTCGTTGCGCTCGTTGACCGGGACCGATGAGACGCTGCCGGACCGAACCGGGACCGACGAGAAGAAACCCACCGGCTCACCGGTCCAGCGCGTCGTGCAGGAGATCTCCCTCAACGCCCTCGTCCTCACCGCCGGACTCGTCCCGTTGTCGACGCCGGTCCAGTGGGTGGTCTTCTTCCGCCTGGGCACCAGTATGATCCGACGGCACCGGCCCAGCCCGTACTCGGGTCCGATCACGGTCGTCAAGGCGCGCACCAACACCGACGATCCCGCCCTGTGGGGTCACTTCACCTCGGGTAGGGTCGAATTCCTCGACATCGACGGCGACCACATCTCGATGATCCGGGCACCCCACGCCGCGGAGACAGCAAAGGCGATAGAGAAGATTTTGGAGCGCGCGGCAGGTTAGAACGTGTCTGCCAGACTTCATTTCGTCGGTGCGACTTCGATCGAGGTCGTGTTGCCGGAATCATGTCGCGCGCGACTTCATTCCGATCAAACCGTTTGCCCCGCAATGTGTCACTCCCCAGCTCTTGTGGATGAAGATCCGAGTTTGTCGGTGGTGGGGTTTACCTTGGGTGGTGACAGATTCGACCATCCTGGTTGGGTTGTAGACGTTGTGGGGGCAGCGTGTCGCGTGCGTGGACCGATCTACCGGGCGGGTTCCTCGCCGGGGTCGATCCTGCCCACCCCGAATTGTCTGACACCGCAACTCATATGGCGCGGTTCGGTTCGATCCGTCACGGCGAGGCTTACCTGGCGTGGTGCCGGTATGAATCGATTGTGACCGTCTACGACCAGCTCGTGGTCAACACCGGTGGCGGGTTCTTCATCGACCGCTACACCGAGATGGTGACCCGGGTCTGCCGTGAAGCCGCCATCACCCGCTACCAGGCCGATCAGTGGGTGGGTGAAGCGCTCGCGCTGCGTGACCGGTTGCCGAAAGTGTTGACCACGCTGCGCGATGGCATCCTGTCGCGGCAGCTGATCCAGACGGTCATCACCCGCACCGACCTCATCTCCGACGACGCGGTCATCGCGGACCTCGACACCGAGATCGACACCATCCTGCGCAGCCGTAAAGGCGCGTGGACCCCGCCGAAGCTGCGGGACATGGTCGATCGCCTGGTGTTCCGTCACGACCCCGACGCGGTGCGCGAACGCCGCAAGGAAGCGTTGGACAAGCGTGGGATGTGGACCGAGAACTTCGCCGACGGGACCGGTGAGATCACCGGTGTGATGGCGGCGGAGCACATTCGTATTGCCGCGAAAGCGGTGACAGCGTTGGCCGATACCGTCTGCGCCCACGACGGGCGCAACCGTAACCAGCGCAATTCCGATGCCATGTTCGCGCTGTTGACTGGCACCGTCTTCGATTGCCAATGCGGGCGGGAGGATTGTGACGCCGAGATCCCCGACCCCGCCGAGGTGGTCCGCGCGGTGTCCACCGAGGTCGTCGTCCACGTGGTCACCGATGCCGCCACCCTCGCCGGGGCTTCGGGGATCGGTTGGGTCGACGGCCACGGGATCATCTCTGATGAGCATGTGCGTGATCTCGCCACCCGGGCCGACGCGACCATCACACCTGTCACCCCGGTGCGCACACCACCGGCCCGCGTCGTCGCCGAGGACGTCCCGGCGAACGACGTCGTGATCGTCTACCCGGGTGCGCAAACCGCGGACCCGTACCGGCCGACCACGGCGTGCGCCGATTTCGTGCGTGTGCGTGATGGGTACTGCACCGAACCGGGCTGCGGGTGTTCGGCTTTCGACTCCGATCTGGACCACGTCGCCGAGTACGACCACACCAACCCCACCCAGGGTGGGGCCACGGCGAGTGAGAACCTCAACGCCAAGTGCCGGTTCGGGCATCTACACAAGACGTTCGGCGACTGGATCGACGTCCAGTACCGCGACGACGACGGCCACCTGGTCACCGAATACCGCACGTCCGAGGGGTTCGTCATCCCCGGTGACGCCGAGAACCTCGAAGACTCCTTCCCGAACCTGCGTCGTATCCGCTACGAACAGCCACCCCAAGCCCCACCGTCCCCACGGGTCATCACCGGGGACGACACCCCGCCCACCAGCAACCGGCTCGCGCAGAAGCACGCACGCCGGCGGGCGGAGCGTGCCCGCAACCAGCGAGAACGTGAACGACGTGAACAGGCCGACGGTCCACCGCCGTTCTGAGAGGTCACCCCACGAGCAACCTCTCGCGGATCAGTCGCGTTCGGCGGCCTTCCTGATACCGGCCAGTCGCCGATCCCATCCGCGCGCGATCATGTCCAGATGTCGTGCGAGGCGCGAGAGCTCCGAACCGACCGCCGCGTAACGGATTTCGCGCCCGGCGCGGGATGCGGCGACCAGGCCCGCATCGGTCAGCACCTTGAGGTGCTTGGCGATCGCCTGACGGCTGATCGGCAGCTCGGTGGCGAGGGTCGACGCCGAGGCCGGTTCGGCCCCCAATCTGACGAGGATCTGCCAGCGGGTCTCGTCGGCGAGAGCGCCGAAGATCTCGACGGGAGCGACCTCAGGCATCGGAGCCGCTCGTCAGGTGAGTACGTGCGAGTTCGAGCTCGATCTTCCAGCCTTCGACGTTGCCGTCGAACCTGGCGCGTCGTTCCGCGTCGGAACCGGACAGCGAAGCGAATCCCGACTCGACGACCCTGAGGATCACCCCGGACCCGGAGTCGGTGATCCAGAACTCGACGAGCGTCGACTCCGAATCGGGGTCAGATGCGTCGGCGAGCCACCGGAAGGCGGCGTAACGCGGTTCGTCGAGTTTCACGGTACGAAAGGTAAAGGCGCCGTGGACCGGATCGTGCACCGTCGACAGATCTCCGTCGCGGTCGATCCGGTGGTCGCTGATCACGCTGTCGTTGATGTACCAGCCCGGCTCGCTGACGAGCTGCCACACGCGCTCGGCGGTCGCCTCGATGGCGATCTCCCGCTCGATCCGATCGGGGTTCTCATCGGTTGCCGCACTGATTGTCTCGGGATCGGTTGCACTCATGACGCCTCCTGGGCCGCTTCGAATGATGCAACCCAATGGTTGCATCATTCGCCGGCGACTCGCAACCCCCAGGTTGCAATAATACTCAGTCCACGATCTCAGCGAGACGGCGGATCGCGAATTCGTAACCGCGGATGCCGTAGCCCGCGATGACACCGGCTGCGAGGGGCGAGACATAGGAGTGGTGCCGGAACGCCTCACGCTTGTGCACGTTGCTGATGTGCACCTCGAAGATCGGGACTCCGGGCACCACGAGGGCGTCGGCGAGGGCGACGGACGTGTGGGTCCACCCGCCGGGGTTGATGACGATGCCGCTGATCTTCCCCACCGCCTCGTGAATCCAGTCGATCATCTGTCCCTCGTGATTGGTCTGCGCCGCTCGCAGGCCGAAACCGAGTTCCGACGCGGTCCGCTCGGCGAGGTCGACGACGTCGTCGAGCGTCTCGGAGCCGTAGATCGCCGGCTCACGGGTACCCAGGGTGTTCAGGTTCGGCCCGTTGAGCAGGAGGATCGGCAGCGGCTCGGGACCGGCCGGATCGGGCGTGGAGTCGGACATGGGTTCACCATAGTCTCAGCCGCCTCGCCGACCGGGGCGAGACAGCTCAACGGCTACCATCTCTCTTTGTGCCAGCGCAGACCGTTCGACGAGCGAGGATCGTCGCCATAGTCACCGGCCTGCTCGGGTTCCTGCTCGCGCTCGCCACCCCGCTGATGCCGGTCGAGCAGAAGACCGCGGAGATCAACTGGCCTCAGAACGGACAGATCGATTCCGTCACCTCCCCGCTCATCGGCTACACGCCCGTCGACCTCGACGTCACGATCCCTTGCGACGCCGTCGCCGACCTCCCTCCCGGTGGCTCGGTCCTGCTGTCGACCACGCCGAAGCAGGCCGAGAAATCCGCCGAACGCGGCCTTTTCATCCGTAAGACGGGTGCCGCCGATTCCCCCGCCGACCGCCAGGGCGTCGAGGTGGTCATCCGCAACGTCTCGCTGATCTCCGCCAGCCTCCAGGACATGCGCGCGCAGGATTGCCGCGAGATCGTCGTCCGCGCCGATTCCGACGCGGTGACCGCCGAGTTCGTCGGCATGACCAACGACGCCGGGGAACCGCTCGAGGGGACCACCGAGGACAAAGAGGCCTTCAAGAACTCGCCCGACCAGCGGCCGCAGGTCACCGGCCTCTTCACCGACCTGTCCGGGCCCGCGTCCGAGATCGCCGGTCTCGACGCACATGTCACCGTCGACTCCCGCTACAACACCGCGCCGACCATCTCCAAGTGGCTCGTCATCGTCGTCGGAGTGGCCGCGACGCTCCTCTCACTGGCGGCACTGGCAACTCTTGACGCAACCGATGGCCGCAAGCACCGCCGCATCTTCCCCGCCCGCTGGTGGCGCCTCAATGCACGCGACTATGTGGTCATCGGTGCGTTGATCCTCTGGCACATCATCGGACCCAACACCTCCGACGACGGCTACCTGCTGACGATGTCGCGGGTCGCGCAGGACACCGACTACACCGCAAACTACTTCCGCTGGTACGGCGCACCGGAGGCACCATTCGGCTGGTACTACCAGGTCTTCGGACTGCTCAGCCATGTGTCGGTGGCCAGCCCGTGGATGCGACTCCCCGCGCTAGCCTGCGGAATCCTGGTGTGGCTCATCGTGAGTCACGAGGTCATCCCGCGGCTCGGTCGGGCCGCGGTCATCCGCCCGATGGTGGCCTGGACCGCCGCCTTTGCCTTCCTCGCCTGCTGGTTCCCGTTCAACAACGGCCTGCGCCCCGAGCCGATCATCTGCCTCGGCGCCCTCCTCACCTGGTGTTCGGTGGAACGCGCCATCGCCACGGGGCGTCTGCTACCCGCCGCGGTGGCCTGCATGGTGGGCGCGTTCAGCATCGCCGCCGGCCCCACCGGTGTGCTCGCCGTCGCCGCACTGATCGCCGGCGCCCGACCGATGATCATGGCGCTGATCAAGCGCGCCCGGGTCATCACCGGCGACTCGATGTCGCGCCGCGCGCTGAGATGGTCGTTCGTCGCACTGATCGCGCCGATCCTGGCCGCCGGCAGTTTCGTGGCCTTCGTGGTGTTCTCGAATCTGACCCTGCGCTCGTTCTCCGAGGCCTCGAGCATGAAGACCGCGCTCGGTCCGTCGATGAACTGGTACAACGAGCTCGGCCGCTACTCGGCGCTGTTCGCCTTCTCCGCCGACGGCTCCATCGCACGACGCTTCGCCGTCCTCGCGATGATCCTCGGCCTGGTGGTGGCCGCGGCGGTCCTCATCCGCAAGAACCGCATCCCCGGCACCTCCATCGGACCCACCCGGCGCATCGTCGCGATCACCTTCGCCTCGCTGGTGTTCCTCATGTTCACGCCGACCAAGTGGACCCACCACTTCGGCGTCTTCGCCGGTATCGCTGCCGCGCTGGCCGCCATCGCCGCGGTCGCCGCCAGTCAGCAAGCGATGCACTCACGACGCAACCGCACGCTGTTCTGTGCGCTCGTCCTGTTCATCGGCGGGCTGGCGTTCACCGCGCCGAACTCCTATTACTACTACTCTGCGTGGGGCATGCCCTGGGCCTACGAGCAGGTCACGATCGGCGGGGTGATGCTCGGCAGCGTGTTCCTGTACGCGGCGCTGGCACTGCTCCTCCTCGCGCTGTGGTTCCACTTCCGGGAACCGTTCACCGGCACCGACCCGCACTCCCCCGACGGGGACCCCACCCAGCAGGCCGACACCTCCGACCAGCGCTGGTACCGGCGCGTGTCCGCGTCGATGGCCGCCGCACCGCTCGCCTATCTCGCGATGGCCGTCGTCGTCTTCGAGATCATCACCGCGGTTTTCGCCGGTATCCACCAGTCGTCGTCGTACTCGGTGCCGCGCTCCAACCTGGCCGCGCTCACCGGCAAGCCGTGCGGCATGGCCGACAAGGTGTGGGTCGAGGGCGACCCCAACCGAGACATGCTGCGGCCCGTCGACGGGTCGCTGAGCAACCCGCTGGGCGGAGCGGCCCCGGCGCCCGGCACCTCGCCGAAGACGGTCGGCTTCTCCCCCGACGGTGTGCCGCTGGATCTCGCGTCGACGGCCAGTGAGGGCTCGTTGGGCGTGCTGTCCGGCAATGTGTGGGCCGACCCGAAGATCGTCAACTCCAACCCCGGCGGCACCGGTGGCGGTGAACTGGCCGAACCCGGCGTCAACGGCAGCAGGGCCGCGTTGCCGTTCTTCCTCGACCCGAAGACCACCCCGGTCATGGGTAGCTACTCCAAGCTCGACCAGGTCCCCGCCCGGCTCACCTCCGGTTGGTACGCGCTCCCGAAGGACTGGCGCGACCGTCCGCTGCTGACGATGTCGGTGGCCGGCGAATACGACAACCCGAACGTGATGCTCGAGTACACCGCCGACCCGATCGGACCGGACACCAAGGACGCCGACCTCACCGCCGCCGGCGAAACCGAACTCATCGACCCCGGCCCGCGCCCGGCCTGGCGGAACCTTCGCTACAACACCAGCGAGCTGCCGGCGGACACCACCGCGGTCCGCATCGTCGCCGCCGACGACAACCTCAACGAGGACCGCTTCATCGTGCTCACCCCGCCGCGGGTCCCGCAGATGAAGACGCTGCAGGACGTCGTCGGCAGCACCGACCCGGTGCACGTGGACTGGACGTCGGGTCTGGCCTTCCCGTGCCAGCGGCCGTTCACCCACGATGCGGGTGTCGCCGAGATCCCCCAGTGGCGGATCAAGCCGGGGTCGGATCTTGCGGCTGCGGTCTCGGCATGGCAGAACTACTACGGCGGCGGCCCGCTCGGCTGGATCGACGTTTCGCAGCAGCCCACCGCTCTGCCGACGTACCTGATGGCCGACATCGGACGCGACTGGGGCGCGCTCGAGCGCTACGAACCGTACGGCGGCGTGGACACCCTCGCCGACATCGACACCGGCACGGAGACCCGCAGCGGCCTGTGGAGCCCGGCGCCGATCCGGCACTGAGGAGCGCCGCAGCTCAGGGTGGGCGCTAGGTGGGCGAGTGCCGGTCGCATACGATCAAGCACCGTGCCTGTGACAGCCTCGACGTCCCGTGTTTCCGCACGTACCGCCCGTCTGATCGCGATCGTCGCGGGTGTTCTCGGCGTCGTGCTGTGCGCTCTCACCCCGTTCCTGCCGGTGAAGGCCACCGACGCCGACATCACCTGGCCCGCAGGTCAGGAGCTCGCTGCCGAGACGTCGTCGGTGATGGCGCCGCTCATCGCGCAGACCCCGCAGACGCTCGACGCCCGCATCCCGTGTTCGACGCTGGCGAGTGCCCGCAACGGCGTCGTCCTGTCGACGATGCCGGTGAGCGCGCCGAAGTCGAAGGGCTCGTCGCTGTGGGTGACGAAATCCGATCAGGCCGTCACCGTCACCTTCCGCAACAGCGTCGCGGCCACCGCGGCCCGCGCCGAACTCGACCGTTGCCGTGAGCTGCACATCTTCTCCGCCCCGAGCGGACCCGGCGCCCAGTTCGTCGGCCTCGGCGACTCGACGGTCCTGCCACCGGAGAAGCGCCCGCAGGTCGCCGGCATCTTCAGCGAGCTGAGTCCCGAGCAGGCCCGCGCCGCGGCCGCCGCCGGGATGTCGGTCTCGATCGTCGTCGACAACCGGTACGAGTCCTCGCCGACGGTCCTGAAGATCATCGTGATGGTCCTCGCCGTCATCTCGGTGATCGTGGCGCTGATCGCCCTGGCCCTTCTCGACCGCATCCAGGGCTACCACCGGCGGATCGGGGTCCGCACCCACGCCTGGTGGCACTCACTGAAGCCGCGCGCCGCCGACCTGGTCGTGACGGCGATCCTGCTGGTCTGGCTGTTCCTGGGTGCCGGGTCGCCCGACGACGGTTACATCCTCAACATGGGCCGCACCGCCGACGGGTTCGGTTACCTGGCCAACTACTACCGCTACTACGGCATCCCCGAGGCGCCGTTCGACTGGTACTACAGCTTCCTCTCGATGTGGTCGTCGATCTCGCCGTCGATCCTGTGGATGCACATCCCGGCGCTCGTCGCCGGCCTCGCCTCGTGGTTCGTGCTCAGCCGGGTGCTGCTGCCGCGTCTGGGCCCGGCGGTGCGCCGCAGTTCGTGGGCCACCTGGGCTGCCGCCCTGACGTTCACCGCGTTCTGGCTGCCGTTCTGCAGCGGCCTGCGCAGCGAGGGCATCATCGTCCTCGGCTCCCTGTTGACCTGGTGGGCAGCCGAATACGCCATCTCCACCCGACGCCTCCTGCCGGCGGCACTGGCTGCCGCGCTCGCCGGGTTCACCCTCGCGCTCGCCCCGCACGGCGTCGTCGGCATCGCGATCCTGCTCGTCGCCGCCCGAGCGCTGCTGCACATCCTGCTCCGGCGACGCGACGAGCTCGGCGGCTCGAGATGGACCTCGACCGCGGCGCTGGTCGCGCCGATCGCCGCCGCCGGGATGGTCGTACTGGTCATCGTGTTCCGGGATCAGACGCTCGCGACGGTGCTCGAGGCCATCAAGCTCCGCTACACCGTCGGCCCGGTGATCTCCTGGCACCAGGAGTTCCTGCGCTACTACTTCATCTCGGTCGTCACCGACGACGGTTCGCTGACCCGTCGCGTGCCCCTGCTCCTTCTCCTCGCCGGCCTGTTCGTGGTGGTCGCGGTGATGCTGCGGCGCACCCGGATCCGCGGCGTCGACCCCGGTCCGGTGTGGCGCCTCGTCGGCGCCGTCGGCGTCACCCTGCTGCTGTTCGTGTTCACCCCGACCAAGTGGACGATCCAGTTCGGCGTGCTCGCCGGTCTCGCTGCGGCGACCTCCGCGGCCGCGACCCTCGCCGTCGCCCAGTCGGCGGCACGATCGGCCCGCAACCTCACCGTCTTCGTGTCGGGTCTGCTCTTCGCGATGGCCGCGGCGATGGCCGGTTACAACTCGTGGCCGTTCGCCTACGAGTACGGCATCTCCTGGTTCGACCGGGCGCCCGTCATCGCCGGCTACGGGGCGTCGACGCTGTTCCTGATCCTCGCCGTCCTGGCCGCCGCCCTCGCGGTCTGGCAGCATCTTCGGCTCGACTACGTCACCAATCGCGGTCTCGCACACAGCGACACCGGCCCCGGTGAGACACGGGCCGACCGGCGCCGCCTGTTCCTCGCCTCCTCTCCCATCGCGGTGATCGCCGGTCTCCTCGTCGTGGTCGAGATGCTGTTGTTCGTCAAGGCGGCCGTGAGTCGGTATCCGGCGCCGACGGTGCTCACCGAGAATCTGAACACCCTGCGCGGCAACCCGTGCGGGCTGGCCGACGAGGTGCTCGTCGAGGTCGACCCGAACACCGGCATGCTCACCCCCGCGGGCGGGGCGTCGGCGACCGAGGCCCTACGCGGCGAGAACCCGGTCGGCTTCTCCCCCAACGGAATTCCCGGCGACCTGCAGCCCGAACCGGGCAGCCAGCGTCCGGGCCAGATGAACGTTTCGGCGAGCATGGCGCGTCCGTTCGCGATCACCGGCGGACTCGGCTCCGGGACCACCGGCGGTCGCGGCCCCGAGACCGTCAACGGATCGAACGCCAAACTCCCCTTCGGACTCGACCCCGCCACCACGCCCGTACTCGGCAGCTACGGGTACAACGGCGAGGCGCGCCTGACGACGGGCTGGTACGACCTACCCGCCAACCGTGCCGCGTCGCCGCTGCTCGTGTTCAGCACCGCCGGCGCCGTCTCGACCATCGACACCTTCGGGGTGCGGAACTTCGGACAGAAGATGGTCGTCCAGTTCGGGCGGCCCGGCCCGGGCGGTGAGTTCGAGCAGGTCGGCCCGGACATCCTGCCCATCGACCCCGGACCGGTCATCCTCAACCGACCGTGGCGCAACATGCGGGTGCCGATGGCGGCCGCCCCGCCGGCTGCGACCGTGATGCGACTGACGTTGCAAGACAACAACCTCGGCGACAAGCAGTTCATCGGGATCACCCCGCCGCGCGCGCCGCGGCTGCAGACCCTGCAGGAGGTCGTCGGGACGACGGCGCCGACCCTGATCGACTTCGGGGTGGCCTCGCACTTCCCGTGCCAGCAGCCGATGGGTGTCTCGCACGGCGTCGCGCAGGTGCCGCAGTGGCGGATCCTGGGTGACTACCCGCTGACCAACTCCCAGTCCAAGACCTGGCAGGCCGGGGTCGACGGCGGCCTGCTCGGCATCTCGGAGGCGACGACCTCGGCCCAGGCCGTGTCGACCTACCTCAAGGACGACTGGGTCCGTGAATGGGGCGCCCTGGAGAAACTGACGCCGCTGGTACCCGACGCACCGAACGCACAGATCGACACCGCACAGACGACGCAATGGGGCTGGTCACGCGCCGGCTCGATCAGGGTGGAGCCCGAATCCGATGAGTGAACCCAACCGCACCGCCAAGATCGTCGCCGTCGTCACGGGCCTGCTGGGCTTCCTGCTCGCGATCGTCACGCCGATCCTGCCGGTCAACCAGACCACCGCGGAACTCGAGTGGCCGCAAGGTGACTCGGTATCGGATGTGGCGGCACCGCTGGTGGCCTTCGTCCCGATCGACATGGACATGTCGGTGCCCTGTTCGCTGGCGTCCCGATTGCCTGCCCAGGGCGGGGTCTTGCTCTCCACGACGCCGGAAGGCGGTCAGGACGACTCCGCCCGCGGTCTCTTCGTCCGCGCCACCCCGGACGCCCTGACGATGACCGACCGCAACGTGGTGCTGCTCAACACCGATCGTGCCGCGGCACAGGCGAACCCGGACTGCCGCATCGTCATGCACGCCGACGGTGAGGGCGTCGCCGGTCGCTTCGAGGGTCTGCCCGCCCCGGACGCCGACACCGGCAGCCTGCACGAGTTCGCCATCCCCGACCACGAGATGCGTCCGCAGATCGTCGGGATCTACAGCGATCTCCCGGCCGACGTGTCCCGCGACGGCCTGTCGTTGCACGCGACCATCGACACCCGCTACGTCTCCTCGCCGACGCCGCTCAAGCTCGCCGCGATCGTCATCGGCATCGTGATGACGGTCCTGTCGCTGATCGCGCTCGGCGTACTAGACCGCCGGGACGGCCGCGCACACAAGCGTTTCCTGCCGACCGGCTGGTGGACCATCCGCCCGCCCGACGTCGCGGTCTTCGCGATCCTCGCCTTCTGGTGGTTCGCCGGCGCCAACACCTCCGACGACGGTTACAACTTCACCGTCGGCCGCATCACCAGCGAAGCCGGCTACGCCGACAACTACTTCCGCTACTTCGGCGTCCCGCAGGACCCGTTCGGCTGGCATTTCCAGGTCATCTCGTGGATGTCGCACATCAGCGTCGCCACGCCGTTCATGCGCCTGCCCGCCTTCCTCCTCGGACTTCTCGGCTGGTGGCTCATCAGCCGTGAGGTGATCCCGCGCCTGGGGCGCGCGGTCCGCAACAGCAGGCCGGCCGTGTGGTCGGCCGCGTTCGTCTTCCTGGCGATCTGGTTGCCGTTCAACAACGGTCTGCGGCCGGAGCCGGCGGAAGCGGTGGGCGCGCTGCTCACGTGGTGCTGCGTGGAACGGGCGATCGCGACGCGGCGCCTGCTGCCGTACGCGATCGCGGTCGTGACCGCGGCGTTCACCCTGGCCCTCGCCCCCGGCGGGCTGATGGCCGTCGCGGCGCTCCTCGCCGGTATCCGGCCGATCGTGAAGACCCTGGTGTCGCGCCGTTCCCGTGACGGACTCCTGCCGATGTTGGCGCCGATCCTGGCGGCCGGCACCGCGGTCCTCTTCCAGATCTTCTTCGACCAGCCGATCGGCGCGCTCATCGCCGGCAACAAGGTCGCGTCCGACGTGGGCCCGACACTCGAGTGGTGGCAGGAACCGATCCGCTACTACTACCTGATCCTGCCGACCGCCGACGGCACGCTCGCCCGTCGCTTCGGCGTCCTCGCGATGATCCTGTGCCTGTTCGTCGTACTGCTGCGCCTGCTGCGTCGTGAACATCCCAACGGCGTTGCGCGCGCACCGATCTGGCGATTGGTGGCGGTCACGCTGGGCACTATGTTCTTCATCGCCTTCACCCCGACCAAGTGGACCCACCACTTCGGCGTCTACGCGGGTATCGCCGCCGGTCTCGCTGCCGCAGCGGGCGCGATGATGGCGCCGGCCGTCCTTCGGTCGCGGCGTAACCGCACGTTCTTCGCGGCCGCCGTGCTCGCGATCACCGGGATCTCCTTCGCCGGGACCAACGGCTGGTGGTTCGTCGGCAGCTACGGCGTGCCGTGGTGGGACCGCCCGCCGGCCGTCGGCGGCGTCAACGTCGCGTGGTTCATCCTGCTCGCCTCGATCGTCACCGCACTGGCTGGTCTGTGGTTCCACTTCCGCGACGACTTCGTCGACGAACAGACCCGAACCCGCGGTGGTGACCACTGGTATTCGAAGCTCAAGTTCTCACCGCTGCCGGTGATCTCGGGACTGATGGTGCTGTTCATGGTCGCGTCGTTCCTGAAGGGCGCCTACGTGCAGCGCGACTCCTGGTCCTGGATGAAGTCCAATGCGCGTGCCCTGACCGGTAATTCGTGCGGCCTGGCCAACGACGTCCTGGTCGAGGCCGATCCGACGGCAGGGCTGCTGGCTCCCGCAGCGGTGAACGGCCGCCCGGCACCCGGCGTCGCACAGGCATTGTCGGGCACGGATTCCACCGGCTTCACACCCAACGGGGTTCCCGACAAGCTGTCGGTGGACGCCACCGAGAGCGACACCCCGTCCACCACGAGCGCCCAGAACACCGCGCAGACCGGTGCCGGCGCGGACGAGTCCGGCGACTCGTCGTCGGCGCAGGGTGGCACCGAGGGCGGCCAGGGCGCACGCGGCATCAACGGGTCGACGGTTCGGCTGCCGTTCGGCCTGAACCCAGCTGCCACACCGGTTCTCGGCAGTTACGGTTCGCCGTCGGGCACCGCCTCACTGACCACGGACTGGTACCAGTTGCCCGAACGTTCCGACGACGCCCCGCTGCTCACCATGGCGGTCGCCGGATCGGTCGAGGCCGTCGACGGCATCGGTGTCGTCCACGCGGGCCAGAAGGTGGTCGCGCAGTTCGGTCGCGTCGGCGCCGACGGTCGCGTGGTGCCGACGGGCCAGATGTTCCCCATCGACATCGGCGAGGTCCCGACGTGGCGCAACCTGCGGTTCCCGCTGGCCGATTCGCCGGCCCAGTCGACCGTGGTGCGCATCCTGGTCGAGGACACCGCCGCGGCGTCGTCGGAGTGGGTGGCCATCACCCCGCCGCGCGTCAGCAAGCTCGCGACGCTCGACGAGGTCGTCGGCCGGACCGATCCGGTGTTCATCGACTGGCTGCCCGGTCTGGTCTTCCCCTGCCAGCAGCCGATGAAGGTGCGGCACGGTGTGCTCGAGGTGCCGAAGTGGCGGATCATGCCCGACGCCGAGGCCACCCGGAAGAACAGCCAGACCTGGATGTCAGGCACCGCGGGCGGACCGTTGGGCATCACCGAGGCGATGCTGCGTCCGACACTGATGCCGACGTACCTGCGCAACAACTGGGGACGTGACTGGGGCGGTCTGCAGCGATTCACCGAGATCATCCCGGCGCCGCCCGCCGAGATAGAGCTCGGCGAGGCACGACGCTCGGGGCTGTACGACCCCGCGCCGATGAGATCCAGCGGCTACTGACAGCCTCTGACCTGGGCCGACGGGGGTGTGGCGGTTTTACCCACCACATCCCCGTCGAAACCCGTCGCACCCCGTTCGTTACCGCACCGTGATCTCCAATCTCGGTTGCGTCACTCATCTCCCGGGCCCCTCGATCCGACCGTGACCGCAGCCTAGCGTCGTGTCATGAGTAAATTCACGGCACCAGGACTCAGCACGGACTCGGCCGATAAGGTGGCCGGGATCCTGCAGGAGCGTCTCAGCGCACTGAACGACCTGCACCTCACCCTCAAGCACATCCACTGGAACGTGGTGGGCGCGAACTTCATCGGCGTGCACGAGATGATCGACCCGCAGGTCGAGCTCGTCCGCGGTTACGCCGACACCGTCGCCGAGCGCATCGCGACCCTCGGTTCGTCTCCCAAGGGCACCGCCAAGGCGATCGAGTCCGACCGCTCGTGGAGCGACTACTCCATCGGTCGCGACACCGCGCAGGCACATCTCGGCGCCCTCGACCTCGTCTACGAAGGTTTCATCACCTCGCACCGAGACGCGATCGAGAAGATCGGCAAGATCGACCCGATCACCGAGGACGTTCTGATCGGCCAGACCGCCGAACTCGAGAAGTTCCAGTGGTTCGTCCGCGCCCATCTCGAGAGCTACACCGGCGAGCTCAAGCACTCCGGTGCCAGCGGCGAGAAGGAAGCCGCCGATGCCGCGCGCTGACCGCTAGACCGGGTGCGGGCCCTCCCCCGGTCCCGCACCGGAACCGCGGTCGCGGCCGCCTCACCACCCCCGCGGCCGCGGTTTCCCCTTTCCACCCGATCACTTTGCGAGAGTTGAACTCTCGCTGTGCTGCGGGTGCTGTCGCACGTCCTTTCGACGACGCACTGTTACTCTGAGCACAGGCTTAGGCCGTGAACAGGATGTGAAGACAATTGCGTCCGCCGGATCGATCGGGGCGTACCTCGCTCTGACGGGGAGGTACGTGTGGCCGAAACACGATCATTCACGCTGTTCGACGATCTGGAGCTCCACATGCAGTTCGCGCCGGTGTGCCGGCTGTCGGACGGGGCGCTGGCCGCCGTCGAACTGCAGCTCCGTGGACCCGCCGGAACCCGTCTCGCCACCGCAGCCGCCCTCAAACGGGCCGCGCGCCTCGTCGAAGAGCATCCGGTTCTGGACGAACGCAAGCGCAAGATGGCTGCCAGCCCCCGTGCGCAGTCCCTGGCGAAGATCCTTCCGTTGCTGGTCAACCTCGATCTCGAGCTGATCGACAACCTCGACGCCGAGACGACCCGTACGCTCGAGCGTCACGTGATGATGGTTCTCCCGGACGCCGTCGAACGCAGCCCGCAGCGCACGCTCGCCCGGGTCGCGCGCGCCCGTGCGGCAGGCAAGATCATCTGCGTCGACGGCCTGGTCCGCAGCGAACACGCCGCGACCCTTCTCTCACTCGTCGAACCAGACATCATCGTGACCGGCGCCGAACTCCTGTCCAAGCAGGCCACCGCCGATGCCGCCCACCTCGCGCACGCGCTGGCCGCGCACACCGAACGAAGTCACGCCGTGGTGATCGCCGAGGGCGTCGACGACGAGTCGGCTCGCGTCACCGCACAGACGATGGGAGCTGCCTTCGGTATCGGCGACCTGTATCCCCCGGTGGCCGATCCCTCGACGCTCGCGACACGGACCATCGTGCCGCTGCCGGACATGCCGGTGTGGACGACGCCCGACCCGGACAAGTCGACGCCGTACCGCATCGCGTCGACCTCGATCGAGCCGCGCATGGGCAACAAGCGTCTGCTGATCGAGATGAGCAAGGCCCTGGAGCACCAGGCCGCGATCGGGGGCGCCGCCATCGTCCTGGGCACCTTCCAGTTCGCCGAGCACTTCACCCCGCGCACCGCCAAGCGGTGGCGGGAGATGTCGGCCAAGACCGGCCTGGCCGGCGTCTACGGCGTCGGGCTCCCCGACGTGCGGGACGGCAACGTGCACCGCGCACCGCTGGATCCCGAGGACGACCTGATCAACGAGTGGAACGTCGCGGTCCTGGGCCCGCACTTCGCCGCCCTGCTCTCCGCGCGCGACCAGCACGACGCGGGTCCCGACCTGGAGCGCACCTTCGAGTTCGTGCAGACCTATGACCGGATGACCGTCACCCAGGCGGTTCACTCGATCCTGGCCCGGTTCACCTGAGTTCCCGAGCGGAGCTCGATTTGGGATTGTCCCGAGCGGAGCTCGATTTGGGATTGTCACAGCATCGCTGACTACGATGCGCCTGTGCCGAAGTCGCCTGGAGTGTCCGAATCAGACGAGCCCACCGTCGGCGCCGATACCCCCGTAGAGCAGTCTCCTCACCGTTCCTCGCGACCCGTGGCGATCGTGGCCGCGGTTGCCGGACTGGTCGCCGTCGTCGCCGGTGTTCTGACGCCGTTCCTGCCGGTCAGCACGTCGACGGCGTCGGTCACCTGGCCGCAGGGCCAGGAGTTGGGCGCGGAGTCGGCATCGGTCACCGCGCCGCTGGTCGCGCAGACCGCGCGCGATGTACAGATCACCGTCCCGTGCCGGGTCATGGCCGCCACGCCGACCGATGCGTCCACCACGGTCCTCTCGACGATGCCGGCGAATGCCACCAAGGCGCGTGAGAACGGTCTCTTCGTCGTGGCCGACGGCTCGAACGTGACGGTGTCGGTCCGCAACAAGACGCTGGCCTCGGTGCCGCGGTCCGCGCTGGCCGAATGCGGCGAGCTGCGCATCTTCTCCGACGCCACCGCGACCGGCGCACAGTTCGTCGGGTTGCCGCCGGGTGCTGCGACGGCCGGTGGCGGCGACGTCGGCCTGGCCGAACCGTCGTCGAACCCGCAGATCGCCGGGGTGTTCACCGGCCTCACCACCGAGCAGGTCCGGACGTCGGGCATCGATGTGCGGATCGAGATCGACGACCGCTTCGACTCGTCGCCGTCGGTGATCAAGTGGCTCGTCATGATCGTCGGGATCATCGCGGCGATCGTCGCGCTGGTCGCCGTGGGCCGGCTCGACCGCATCCACGGCTACCACCGACGGGTGGGCGGCAGGCTCCGCTGGGGCACGGTGCTGCGCCCCACCCCGACCGACATCGGCGTCACGCTGACACTCGTCGTCTGGCACTTCCTGGGCGCGGGGTCGCCGGATGACGGCTACATCCTCAACATGGGCCGCAACGCGGCGGACGCCGGTTACCTGGCCGACTACTACCGCTTCTACGGCATCCCCGAGGCACCGTTCGACTGGTACTACAACTTCCTCGCCTACTGGTCGACGATCTCGACGACGGGCCTCTGGATGCGTCTGCCGTCGCTCATCGCCGGCCTCGCCGCCTGGTTCATCCTCAGCCGAGTTCTGCTGCCCCGTCTCGGCGGCGCCGTCCGCCGCTCGCAGTGGGCGATGCTGACCGGCGCCGCGGTGTTCCTGGCGTTCTGGCTGCCGATGTGTTCGGGCCTGCGCAGTGAGGGCATCATCGTGCTCGGCACGCTGCTCACCTGGTGGGCGGTCGAGGTGACGGTCTCCACCCGTCGCATGCTCCCCGCCGCGCTCGCCGCGCTCACCGCGCTGCTGACCCTGGCCCTGGCGCCTCACGGACTGATCGCGCTGGCGCTGTTGATCGCCAGCGCCCGGCCCCTGTTGCGCATCCTCGTCCGCCGTCGCCGGGAGAACGGCCTGTTGCCGCTCCTCGCACCGGTTCTCGGAGCAGGCGCGCTCGTCGTCATCGTGGTCTTCCGCGATCAGACGCTGGCGACGGTCTTCGAGGCGATCCGCATCCGCTACTCGGTCGGGCCGACGCTGGCCTGGTACCAGGAGCTGCTGCGCTACTACTTCCTGGCCGTCAACCACACCGATGGTGCGCTCGCACGACGCATCCCGGTGCTGCTGTTCGCCGTGTCGATGTTCCTCGTATTGGCGATCATGTTGCGCCGCAAGCGGATCGACGGTGTCGATCCCGGCGCGGTGTGGCGTGTCCTGGGCGCCTCGCTGCTGACGATCCTGCTGCTGTCGTTCACCCCGACCAAGTGGACGATCCAGTTCGGCATCTTCGCCGGTCTCGGCGCCGCACTGGCCGCCGTCGCCTGTGTCGCGATCGGTCAGGCCGCACGTCGCACGCTGCGCAACCTGTCGATCCTGATCGCCGGACTGCTCGTGGCGTGCGCCGCCGCCGCGGCCGGCAAGAACGCGTGGCCGTGGCCGTACAACTTCGGCATCGCCTGGTTCGACAAGGCGCCGGTCATCGCCGGCATGCAGGTCTCGACGGTGTTGCTCGCGCTGGCCGTCGTCGCGCTCGTGTTCGCCGTCTGGCAGCACCTGCGCATGGACTACGTGGACGAGACCGGTCTGGCCCATGCTCACGGTGCCGCACCGGCCGGTTGGCGCATCGGTGTCGCGTCGGCACCTATCGCGGTCATCGCCGTCCTCATCGTCGTGTGTGAGCTCGCGGTTTTCGCCAAGGCCGCCGTGAGCCGGGCCGACACGTTCACGGTGCTGTCGGCCAACCTGGACTCCCTGCGCGGCAACACGTGCGCCATGGCCGACGCTGTGCTCGTCGAGCCGGACCCCAACAAGGGCACGCTCACCCCGGCGGACGGCGGATCGGCGTCGAAGACCCTGGAGGGCGACTCGCATGGCTTCAGCCCGAATGGTGTGAAGCCCGACCTGACACCGCAGGCCGGTGCCCAGAAGCCCGGCGCCATGAACACCTCGGCCGATCTGTCCAAGACCTTCATCGTCTACGGCTCCAACCCCGGGACCGCCGGCGGCGAGGGCCCGCGCGGGGTCAACGGCAGTACCGCCGCACTCCCGTACGGCCTTGATCCCGCGACCACCCCGGTCATGGGCAGCTTCGAGACCAGCGACGGACAGGCGACGCTGACCACCGGGTGGTACCGCCTCCCGGATCGGAACGCCTCACCGCTGATCGTCGTCACCGCCGCGGGTGCCGTGTTCACCTACGACCGCGACGGTGTCCCGATCTTCGGACAGCAGTTGCAGGTCGAGTTCGGCCGCGAGGTCGACGGTCGGTTCGTCGAGGTCGGCGCACCGGCCGTCCCGATCGACGCCGAGCGCACCAACCGCCCGTGGCGCAACCTCCGCATCCCGATGGACCGGGTGCCCGCCGACGCGACGGTGATGCGCCTCGTGGCCAAGGACAACAACCTCGACGCCGACCAGTGGCTCGCGATCACGCCGCCGCGCGCTCCGGTCCTCGAGACCCTGCAGCAGGTGGTCGGTTCGACCGATCCGGTTCTCATCGACTTCGCCGCCGGTGCCTGGTTCCCGTGCCAGCGGCCGATGACGGCCCACGACGGCGTCTTCGACGTCCCGGACTGGCGAATCCTGCCGGAGTCCTGGATCGCCAACTCGCAGTCCAAGACCTGGATGGCCGCCGAGGACGGCGGCCTGCTGACGACGACCGAGGCACTGACCCGGCCGACGACGGTGGCGACATATCTCGACAACGACTGGTATCGCGAGTGGGGCAACCTGCAGCGACTCAACCCGCTGGTGCCGCAGGCGCGGCCGGCGGACGTGATGACCGGGGCGGCGACCACATGGGGATGGTCGCGCCCCGGCCCGATCAGGGTGGTGCCCCAAGATGACTGACCGCGTTGACGCTCCCATCGAAGCGGAGCACGACGACTCGCCGCCGGCGAAACGAGAGCAGAGTTTCTCCCAACGCAATGCGGGCAAGGCACGCATCGTCGCCATGGCGGCGGGCGCGCTCGGCATCCTGCTGGCGCTGCTGAGCCCGTTCCTGCCGGTCGACTACACGAAGTCCGAACTCGTCTGGCCGCAGCAGGGTTCGATCGCCAACGTCGCCGCACCGAACGTGTCGTTCGTGCCGGTGTCGATGGAGGTCTCCGTCCCTTGCGCGTTGGGTGCCTCACTCCCGCGCAACGGCGGCGTCCTGCTGTCGACGGTGCCCGAAGGCGGCGCGGAAGCCGGCAAGGTCGGCCTGTTCATCCGGGCCACCGCGGACAACCTGCAGGTCGTCCAGCGGAATGTGGTGCTGCTCAACACTCCTCGTGCACCCGCCCAGAACTCCCCCGACTGCCGGATCGTCGTCGTCGCCGACACCGACGGCAGCCGCGGCTCGATCCAGGGCGTGCCCGAGACCGACGGCTCGATCCACGAGTTCGATCTCAAGGACCCGAACGCGCGCCCGCAGATCATCGGCGTCTACTCCGGACTGCCGTCCAATGTGTCCACCGAGGGATTGTCCTTCCGGTCGACCATCGACACCCGATTCGTCTCCACCCCTACGACTCTGAAGTTCTGGCTGCTGGTACTGGGCGTGGCATCGACGATCCTGTCGCTCGCCGCCCTGGCGGTTCTCGACGCCCGCGACGCCCGCGGACACCACAAGATCTTCCCGGCCGGCTGGTGGCGGGTACGCCCGGTCGACGGCTTCGTCGCGCTCGTCCTGGGGATCTGGCTGTTCGTCGGCGGCAACACCGCCGACGACGGGTATCAGGTGACGGTGGGCCGGATCGCCCGCGAGGCCGGTTATCTCGACAACTACTACCGCTACTTCGGGGTGCCGCAGGATCCGTTCGGCTGGCATTACCAGTACCTGTCGGTGTGGATGGACATCAGCACGGCCACCCCATGGCTCCGCCTGCTGCCGTTCATGTTCGCGATGGCGTCCTGGTGGCTGATCTCCCGTGCCGCGATCCCCCGCCTGGGTCGCGCGGTCCGTGAGTCGACGCCCGCGGTCTGGGCTGCCGCCCTGGTCTTCCTCGCCGTGTGGATGCCGTACAACAACGGTCTGCGCGTCGAACCGCTGATCGCGCTCGGCACCCTGTTCACGTGGGTCTGCGTGGAACGGGCCATCGCCACCGGCCGGTTCTTGCCGCTGACGGTCGCCATCATCTCGGCGGCGTTCACACTGACGATCCACCCGACCGGTGTCATCGCGGCGATCGCTCTCGTCGCCGGAATCCGCCCCCTGCTCAAGCGGTTCATGGTGCGCCGCAAGCGCGATGGCGCACTTCCGTTGCTGCTGCCGATCCTGGCCGCGGGTCTGGCGGTGATGTTCGAGATCTTCGCCGACCAGCCACTCGCCCCGATCCTGGAAGCGGTGTCGGTCAACGGTCAGGTCGGTCCCACCAACAAGTGGTGGGAAGAGCCGATGCGCTACTACATGCTGATGAACCCGACCGCGGACGGCGGCATCGCCCGACGCTTCGGCGTCCTCATCGTGTTCACGTGCTTCATCCTCGTGGTGATCATGCTGCTCAACCGGCGTCGTCTGCCCGGGATCGCGACCGCGCCCACCTGGCGCCTGCTCGCCATGGTCGCGGGTTCGGTCGTGCTGATGGCCTTCTTGCCGACCAAGTGGACCCACCAGATGGGTGTGTACGCCGCGATCGGCGGCGCGCTGGCCGCGGTGGCGACCGCGTGTGCGGACCGGACGATCATGCGGCGGCGTCGGAACCGCACGCTGTTCGCGGCCGCCTGCGCCTACGTTCTCGCCCTGGCGTTCTCCGGACGTAACCAGTGGTGGTACGTCGGCAGCTACGGAATTCCTTGGCGCGACGCGGTTCCCGACGTCAAGGGCATCCCGCTCTGGACCGGCATCCTCGCCGTGGCCGTTGCGCTGACCCTGCTCGGCCTCTGGCAGCACTTCCGCGACGACTACGTCGACGAGGCCGCGCGTGCGGGATCGAAGACGCTGTTCTCGCGCCTGCGGAGCCCGTCGATCATCATCGTGTCGGCGATCATGCTGATGTTCACCCTGGTCTCGTTCGCGAAAGCCGACTGGACACAGCGCAACTCGTGGTCGTGGCTGAGCTCGAACGTGAACGCCCTCAAGGGCGAACCGTGTGCGCTCGCCGACGCCGTGCTCGTGGAGAACGATCCGACCGCCGGACTCCTGGCCCCGGCGCGCGTTGCCGGACAGAACAATCCGTCGCCGGGTGCGGCCCTTGCGGGCGCAGGCCTGGTGGGCTTCGATCCCAACGGCGTCGCGTCGGATCTCTCCGAGGACACCGAGGAGGAGTCCGACGACTCCGCGGGTACCTCGACCGCCGAGGTCGATCGCACGCAGACCGATCCGACCGAGGACGGCAGCAGCTCCGATGACACCACCACGTCGTCGACGACCGACACCAGCGGAGGCCGTACCGCACAGGCTGGCGTCAACGGCTCGACGGTGAAGCTGCCGTTCGGCCTGTCGCCGTCGAAGACCCCGGTCCTGGGCACCTACAACTCCCCCACCGGGACCGGAAGCCTCACCTCCGACTGGTATCAGCTGCCCGACGGCCGTTCCGACGCCCAGCCGCTGATCACCATGTCGGTGGCCGGTTACGTCGAGTACATCGACGACCTCGCGGTCGTCCGGCCGGGCCAGAAGGTCCGGCTGCAGTTCGGCCGAGTCGCGCCGGACGGCACGGTGGCCCCCGCCGGTCAGATGATCCCGCTCGACATCGGTGGCGCACCCGAGTGGCGCAACCTGCGTTTCCCGCTGGATCAGGCACCTCCGGGCGCCACCGTGGTCCGCGTGCTCGCCGAGGACACCTCGCCGCTGCGCGACCAGTGGCTCGCGGTGACCCCGCCGCGGGTGTCGTCGATGGAGACACTCAACAAGCTCGTCGGCAGCGAGGAACCGGTCCTCATCGATTGGGAGGCCGGACTGGCGTTCCCGTGTCAGCGGCCCGCTCAGGTCAAGAACGGCGTGCTCGAGACCCCGGTCTGGCGCATCTCCCCCGACCGCGAGGGCGAGCGGGTGAACTCGCAGCGCTGGATGTCCGGCGACGCCGGTGGTCCGCTCGGCATCATCGAGAACGAACTGCGCGGTCGCGTCTACCCGTCGTATCTGCGCAACGACTGGGCGAAGGACTGGGGCTCGCTCCAGGGCCTCACCCCGATCCTGCCGCAGAAGGACGCGGAGCTGATCGTCACGACCGAGACCCACAACGGCCTGTGGACACCGGGCCCGATGCGGGCGATCGGCAACTGACCCAACGCAAACCCACCCTCTTTCCGTAGACCCGCCCGCTCACCGGAAGGCGGGTCTACGGAAGAAGGGTGGGTTTGCGGCGCGGGGTGGGTGTGCGCGCTAGATCGGCATGAGGAAGTGCTTGCGCGGGGTCTTGAGGACCTGCTTGTCGCGCAACTGCGCCAACGCCTTTCGGAGCTGGAGGCGGGTCTCGGCGGGTTCGATCACCGCGTCGACGTAACCGCGTTCCGCCGCCAGGTAGGGCGTGGCCATCATCGTGTTGTAGAAGTCGATGAAGTCGCGGCGGACCTTGTCGGCCTCGGCGGCCGAGAGTCCCTCGGTCTGACGCCGCGTGAGCACCGCGGCGGCCGATTCGGCGCCCATGACGGCGATCTTGGCGGTCGGCCAGGCGAAGTTGATGTCGGCACCGAGGTGCTTGGACCCCATCACCGCGTAGGCGCCGCCATAGGCCTTGCGCAGCACCACGGTGACCTTGGGGACGTCGGCCTCCACGTAGGCGTAGAGGAAGCGACCCGACCGGCGGATGGTGCCCTTCTGCTCCTCGGCGAGGCCGGGGAGGATGCCCGGCGTGTCCACCAGGAACACGAGCGGGATGTTGTAGGCGTTGCAGATGCGGACGAACCGCGTCGCCTTCTCCGACGAATCGGTGTCCAGCACACCGGACATGACGCTCGGCTGGTTGGCGACGACGCCCACCGACCGGCCGTCGACGCGCGCGTAACCGGTGATGATGTTGGGCGCGAACAGTTCTCCGACCTCGTGGAAGGCGCCGTCGTCGAACAGCCGGATGATGATGTCCTTCATGTCGTACCCGGCGTTGTCGTTGTCCGGCATGAAGTCGTTGAGCGACAGATCCGACTCGGTGATCTCCGGCTCGAGGCCCGGGTTGATCACCGGCGGTTCCTCGTAGGCGCTCGACGGCATGTACTGCAAGTACTCGCGAACCCAGTCGAAGGCGGCCTTCTCGTCGGGCGCGATGTGGTGGATGTTGCCCCAGCGCGCCTGGTTGTGGGCGCTGCCCAGGTCCTCGGCGGAGATCTCCTCGCCGTTGACCTGCTTGAGCACGTCCGGGCCGGTGACGAACATGTAGGACTTGTCCTCGACGGCGACCAGGATGTCGGTGTTGGCCGGGGTGTAGACAGCACCGCCGGCGCACTTGCCGAGGATCACCGAGATCTGCGGTGCGAGACCGGAGAGCAGGTCGTTGCGTCGACCCATCTCGGCGTACCAGGCGAGCGAGGTGACGGCGTCCTGGATGCGGGCGCCGGCCGAGTCGTTGATGCCGACCATCGGGCAGCCGATCTTGCCCGCCCACTCCATCAGCGATGCGACCTTGCGGCCGAACATCTCACCGACGGTGCCGCCGAAGACGGTCTGGTCGTGCGAGAACGCGGCGACGGGGCGTCCGTGGACGAGGCCGTGACCGGTGACCACACCGTCGCCGTAACCGCTCTCCGCGGCGCCCGGCATCTTGGCGAGCGCGCCGATCTCGACGAACGTCCCGGGGTCGAACAGCATGGCCAGGCGTTCGCGAGGGGAACAGATCCCCTTCGCCGCACGCTTGGCGACTGCCTTCTCCCCTCCGGGTTCGCGAGCGGCCTCCAGCTTTTGCCGGAGGTCGGCGAGCTTGCCTGCGGTGGTGTCAGTCACGGTCCTTCACTTTCTACGCGACCACGATGTCTCGTTGAAGCTACTTCTTATCAAGCTCGCCGAGACGCGTGGCCAGATCGGCGCCGATCTTGGCGATGTACGGCTCGTCGACGATCGACAGGTGGTCACCACCGACGTGGATGATCTCGAGGTCGTCGACGACCTCGCCCCACCGGCCGTCCTCGTCGATCTCGGCCCACTGCGGTTCGAGCTCGATCGCCCCGGCGTGCATCTTGTCGGCGCGGTACAGCACGACCTTGCCGTCGTACGGTTCCGGCGCGATGTTGCTGAGCACGCGGTTCTCGATGAACGAGGTCCGCTGGTGTTCGATGATGCCGCCGGGGATCTTGGTGCCCGACATCGACATCATCTCCATGATGATCGCGAACTGTCCCTCGTCGTCGGCCTCGACGAGCCGCTCCATCGGGATCGGCACGTCCGGGTCGAGGTCGTAGTTGCGGATCGCGAACTCTTTCCACCGCTCCAGGCGGGCCCGTTTGGTATCGGGGGTCTCGGTCATGTCCTCCCGCGGACGCACGACGTCGATCAGGCCTACGAAGGCGACCTCTTCACCGGCTTCGCGGAGAACCTGGGCGACCCCGTAGGCGAGGGCACCACCGAACGACCAACCGACCAGCACGTACGGCCCGTTCGGCTGCAGTTCACGCAGACGCGGGATGTATTCGCGGACACGGTCTTCGATCGTTCCCTCGACGCCGCGGTCGAAACCGATGACCGGCCGGTCGTCGGGCAGACGCTTGAGCAGCGCCTCGTACGACGAGGTGTTGCCGCCGGCCGGGTGGAACAACAGGATCGGGGTCGGGTCGCCCGCTGCGGGGTCGTAGACCTTCTTGTCCTCGGGAACCAGACGCAGGTAGCGCAGGAATCCGTCGGTCGACGCGCCGGCATCGAGGTGCTCGCGAACGTAGTTCGACATCTCCTCGATGGTCTCCGAGTCGAGGATGTCCTCGACGTCGATGTCGCCACCGGTGCGCTCGTTGAGGCGGTCGGTGAGCTGCTGGGCCATCTCCTCCGACAGGACCGGCAGCTTGTTGAAGATGCCACCCGCGGACTTCTTGGTCACGACCGCGTAGGTGCCGAAGGTCAGACGCTCGGCCGCATCACGCGGCGGGACATCCGAACCCGCGGCCTCGGCGACGGCCTTCTGCGAGGTGATGTCGGTGGCCGGCTTCGGCTCCGGCGTGGGCTCGGGAGCCGTGACCGGTTCCGGGTCGGTGCCCGGCGAGGTCGCGACGGCGTCCTCGACGTCGACGACGTCCTGGGCCACCTCCTGCTTCGGCTCCGGCGATTCCTCCACGGCCGGCACGCCCGACGATGCGTCCTTGGCATTCTGCTCGTCGATGTAGGCGTTGAGCGCCGCCGTGTCGAGTTCGCCTCCGCTGCCGGCGTTCTCGGCGAGGTCGTCGAGCTGGTCGCGGTGGGTGACCGCGAACTCGACGAACTTCTGGACGTCGGCCAGGTTCGCCTGCCGCATCGCCTGCAGCTGCAGCTGCGGGATGTCGAACTCGTACTCGACGCGGTTCTTGATCCGCACGGCCATCAGCGAATCGAGGCCCAGCTCGATGAGCGGGATCTCGCGCGGCAGGTCCTCGGGGTCGTAACCCATCGACTCGCCGACGATGATCGCGAGGCGATCGCCCACGGTCTCACCGGATTCCGGATTCCACTTGTTGCCGATGTCGTCGACGATCTCGTCCTCGACGACGACCTTGTCGTCGGCGAACGCCGCGGCACCGGACTCGGCGGCCGACGCCGGGGCGGACACCGCGCCGGCGGTCTCGTCGAGGTCACCGGTCACCACGGCCTCGAAGAGCAGGCGGAAGTTTCTGTCCGCCTTCACATGCAGACTCACCGACGCGCCACCCGGATGCGGGCTCAGCGTGGTGGTGACCGTGCCGCCCGTCGGGATCTCACCGTGCGACACCGCGGCGCCGACCGAGGCGTTCTTCAAGACCTGAGCGGCGGCGGCGTGCACCAGCGCGCGCGGGTCGGTGACGGCGGCGGCGTTGACCTCCCAGGCGTGCCGACCGTCGGGCAATGCGACATGCGAGCCGGGAACCGAACCGGCCGAGCCACCCGAGGACAACTGCGCCTTGAGCCAGAACTCCTTGCGCTCGAAGCGGGTCCGCGGGATGGCCGCGTAACCACCGGCGCCGAACAACGACGCGACGTCGACCGGGTGGCCGTGCACGTACAGCTTCATCAGGGCGTTGACCAGACCAAAGCTCTCGTCTTCCTTGCGGCGCAACGTCTCGATGAGCTCGGCGTCGTGCAGACCGGCCGAGAAGGTCACGGCGGCAACGGAGATCAGGACCGCCGGGTTGGGCGACAGCTCCAGGAAGGTGCGGTGGCCGTTCTCCACCGACTTCTGGATGGCCTGGCTGAACCACACGCTGTGGCGCAGACCCTTGAGGAAGTAGTCGATGGTGTGGACCGGCTCGTGACCCGCGCGGTAGAACACCTCGCGGTCGACCGAGCTGTAGAACCCGGTGGTCAGGCGCCGCGGCTCGATGCCGGTGAGCTCGTAGGCGAGTTCACCGAGGATCGGGTCCATCTGCGAGGTGTGGCTCGCGCCCTTGGTCTGCAGCTTGCGGCCGAGTTTGCCTTCGGCCTCGGCGCGCGCGACGATCGCGTCGACCTGCGACTCCGGCCCACCGATGACGGTGTGCGTCGGCGCCGCATAGACGCAGATCTCGAGGTCGGGGTAGTCGACGAGGACTTCGTTGATGTCCTCGGCGCTGTACTCGACCAGCGCCATCAGGCGGATGTCGTCGCCCTGCAGCATCGACTCGCCCTCGCCCATCAGGCGCGAACGCTGGCAGATGACGCGGGTCGCGTCTTCCAGCGACAGGCCGCCACTGATGTAGGAGGCCGAGGCCTCGCCCATCGAATGCGGCACCAGCACACCGGGTTCCGCGCCATGGTGGCGCAGCGTGTCGGCGAGTGCGACCTGGATGGTGTAGATGCCGACCTGGCTGGTCTCGATGCCGTAGGTCTGCTCGTCGTCGAGGAACATCTGGGCGATCGAGTAACCCAGCTCGTTCTGGATCAGCGCATCGACGCGGTCGACGTACTTCGCGAAGATCGGGTTCTCGGTGTAGAGCTGCTTGGCCATCTTGCGGTGCTGCGAACCGAAGCCCGACAGCAGCCACACGGCCGACGCCGCATCAGGCGAATCCGACGAGTAGACAAGGGGATTGCCCTTGCCATCGGCGATCGCACGGACACCGGTGATGGCGTCCTCGTGCGTACGGGCCATCACCACCGCACGCGAACGACCGTGGTTGCGGTGTGCGAGCGCGCGCCCGATGTCGGCGAGCGGGGTGGCCCGGCCCTCGTCGGATTCGAGCCACTCGAGCAGGTCGGCAGCGGTCCTGCGGCGGCGCGACGGCAGGAAGCCGGAGAGCACCAGCGGGACCACCGAACCCTCGACGGCACACGGCGCGAAGCCTTCGGCCGGGTCGGCCGCGGTCTCGGCGACCTCCGGCTCGACGTGGCGCGCCTGGGCGGCCAGTACGGCCCGCTCGGCGTCGGTCAGGAACTCGTCCTCGTCGTCGAGATCCGGTTCGCCGGGCAGCGATCCGGTGGCGGGGAGCTCCGACGCCGCCGCGTCGACCGCAACCGTCTCCGGCTTCAGATCGCTCGGCAGGACCTCGCGGACCACCACGTGGGCGTTGGTGCCGCCGAAACCGAAACCGGAGATGCCGGCGACGGCGTGGCCCGAGTAGCGGGGCCACTCGGTGGTCTCCGGGATGACCTTGAGGTTGGTCGCGTCGAACTGGATGTACGGGTTGGGGCCGCTGTAGTTGCGCGACGCCGGGATGACGCCGTTCTTCAGCGCGAGGACGACCTTGGCGATCGCACCCGCACCCGCGGCGGATTCCATGTGTCCGTAGTTGGTCTTCACCGAACCGAGCAGCATCGGCTTGTCGGCGGTGCGGCCGCGACCGACGACGCGTCCGAGGGCGTCGGCCTCGATCGGGTCACCGAGGATGGTGCCGGTGCCGTGGGCCTCGACGTAGTCGACGGTGCGCGGGTCGATCGCCGCGTCGGTGTACGCCGAACGCAGCACCTCGACCTGGGCCTCGGGGTTCGGGGCGGGCAGACCGTTGGAACGACCGTCGGAGTTGACGGCCGAGCCCGCGATGACCGCGAGGACGTCGTCGCCGTCGCGGCGGGCGTCGGCCATGCGCTTGAGCACGACGAGACCACCGCCTTCGGCGCGGATCATGCCGTCGGCGTCGGCGGAGAAGGCCTTGATGTGGCCGTCCTTGGCCTGCGCGCCGATCCGGTCGAAGCCGAGGGTCGCGGCGGGGGTGAGCAGCATGTTGACGCCGCCGGCGAGGGCGACGTCGGATTCGCCGGTGCGGAGGCTGCGGACCGCCTGGTGAATCGCCACCAATGACGACGAGCACGCGGTGTCGATGGCGATCGACGGTCCGCGGAAGTCGTAGAAGTAGGAGACGCGGTTGGCCACGATGGCCGTCGAGGTACCGGTCAGCGCGTAGGCCGCGGTGTCCTCGGCGCCCTCACCGAGGCCGAGGGTCGCGAGCAACTGGTAGTCGTTGGTCGACGTACCGATGAACACACCGACCGGGGCACCCTTGAGGTCGCTCGGAGGAATGTGGGCGTGCTCGAGCGCCTCCCAGGTGAGTTCCAGCGCGAGCCGCTGCTGCGGGTCGACCATCTCGACCTCGCGCGGGCTCATCTGGAAGAAGTCGGCGTCGAACGACCGCACGTCGTCGAGGTAGCCGCCCTTGATGTTCGACGACTCCAGGATCTCGGCGAAACGCGGATCGGAGGTGAACTCGGTCCACCTGCCCTCGGGCAGGTCGGAGATGCCGTCGACACCGCCGACGAGCGCCTCCCAGGTCGACTCCGGGGTGGTGCCGGACTTGGGGAAGCGGGTCGACAGACCGACGATCGCGATGTCGTCGTCCGCGCTTCGCTCGCGCTGCCAGAACGTGTCGGCCGTGTCGTCGAGACCTTCGTCGGGATCGCCGTCGATGATGCGCTGGGCCAACGACGAGATCGTCGGGTGGTTGTAGACAACCGTGGCGGTCAGGATGACCCCGGTCTTGTCCTCGACGTCGGCGGCAAGTGCCACCGCATCGCGCGAGGACAGCCCGAGCTCTTCCATCGGGCGGTCGACGTCGATCTGGCCGATCGCCACGCCGGTCGCCTGCGACACCCATTCGCGCAGCCAGTCCCGCAACTCGTCGACGGTGAGGTCACCGGCGGTCTCACCGGGGGTGGCCTCGGCGCCGGCGGGTGCAGCGCTCGCGTCGGCGGTTGCTCCGTCTACCGAACCGGGGGTCTCGAAGGACGAATCGTCGGGCAGATCGGTGCTGCGTGACTCGTCGGTATTCAGTTCAGACATCGCTTCCAGACTACTGCTCTCGTCGGCACCCGAAACCGGATGCCGGGTGACTGTTGTGGACGATCACCGACACCGCGGCCGTGAACGGGTGGCCGGACGCGCTATTCCGCCGCGTCCGGGAACGCCGTCTGCTTGTAGCCGCCGCGCAGGCTGCCGTCGATGTAGGCGGCACGGGTTGCCCGGCGGGCGATCTTGCCCGACGAGGTACGCGGGATGGAGCCGGCGGGAACCAGCAGGACGTCCCGGGCCATGACGCCGTGACGCTGCGCGATGGCGGCACGCACGGTGTCGGCGACCTCCTGCGGATCGGCCTTGCGGCCCGGACCACGCTCGGCGACGATGACCAGCTGCTCGGAGGCATCGTCGGGATCGGGGGTCAGACCGCTGCCGGCGAACTCGAAGACCACGGCGGGCAGCTGGTTCGCCGGCACCGAGAAGGCGGCGACGAAGCCCGGACGCAGCGCGGCGCTGGCCTCCTGGGCGCTGTACTCGAGGTCCTGCGGGTAGTGGTTGCGTCCGTCGACGATCACCAGGTCCTTCACGCGACCGGTGATGTAGAGCTCACCCTCGAGCCACACACCGTAGTCGCCGGTCCGCATCCACAGGCCGTCGGCCGGGGCACCCTCGGAGTGGCTGCCCTCCGCGAGCGGGGTGACGAGCTTGTTGTGGAAGGTCTCCTCGGTCTCGGCCGGCTTGTTCCAGTAACCGGCGCCGATGTTGAGGCCGTGCAGCCAGATCTCACCGACGTGACCGTCGGGACGTTCGGAGGCCGTCTCGGGGTCGACGATGACCGCCCACTGGCTCACCGCGACCTGGCCGCAGGACACCTGGGCGACCGAGTTCGGCGTGCCCTCCTCGACGACGGTCAGCTTGCCGGCGTTGAGATCGTCGCGGTCGACGTAGATGACCTTGGCCTCGTTCTCGCGTTGGGTCGCGGAAACGAACAGAGTGGCCTCGGCCATGCCGTAGCAGGGCTTGATGGCGGTCTTCGGCAGTCCGTAGGGCGCGAAGGCCTCGTTGAACTTCTTCATGGAGCTGACCGTGACCGGCTCCGACCCGTTGATCAGGCCGATGACGTTCGACAGGTCGAGTTCCTCACCTTCCTTGGGCAGACCACGCGCGGCGGCGTGCTCGAAGGCGAAGTTCGGGGCCGCGGCGTAGGTCTCCGCGCCGTCGGCGGCCGCGGCGAGTTCCTTGATCCAGCGGCCGGGCCGGCGGACGAACGCCTGCGGGCTCATGATCGTGATGTAGCGGCCGCCGAGCGCCGGCAGGATCACGGTCAGCAGACCCATGTCGTGGAACATCGGCAGCCAGGTGACACCGCGCGCGTTGCGGTCGATCTGGATGGTGTCGGAGATCTGCAGGACGTTCGCGGCGACCGCCTGGTAGGTGATCTCCACGCCCGCGGGGACGCGGGTCGAACCGGACGTGTACTGCAGGTACGCGACGGTGTCCTTGTTGTGGTCCTTGCCCGCGACCGGGGCGACCCAGCTCGAACCCACCGAATCGGGCACCGCGTCGACGGCGATGACGCGCGGGCGCTCCTTGGCCGGCAGCGGCGCGAAGAAGTCGCGGACCGCCTCGGCGGACTTGGTGGAGGTGAGGATCGCGGTCGGCTTGCAGTCGTCGAGGACGGCGTGCAGACGATCGGTGTGCCCGGGCTCGTCGGGCGAGAACAGCGGCACCGCGACGTTGCTGGCATACAGGGCGGAGAAGAACCCGATCACGTACTCGAGCGACTGCGGCGCGAGGATCGCAACACGGTCACCGGGCTTGGTGACCTGCTGCAGGCGTGCGGCTACAGCGCGCAGGCGCTTGCCGAACTGCGCCCAGGTCAGGTCCTGCGCTTCGCCGTCGCGCTCGCGGCTGTAGTCGATGAAACGGTAGGCCAGCGTGTCGGCCTGCTCTCGTACGTTCTGCTCGACGTAGTCGACAAGCGTTGCTTCCTCGGTGAAAGAGATGTTCCCCGTCTCATCGAGAAAGTCTTCGAGTTCAGTCTTCAGCATTCATTACTCCTGTGGCCCCCTCGTGGACTCCCCCACGCGAGTGCAGTTCCCCGGTGACGTCCTTCGGCGACAACACCCGGCGCTTCTGCCATCCACGTCCTGTGCCGACCGCGGGATACGGTAGCGCACGTCCAGTTACACAACGAAAAGCTTGTGATCGTCATGGTCAGCTTTGAAAAAGCGTACGTCGGCCATCCGGCGTACACATTCGATTCGACGACCCACCACCTCGCGGTTCACTCGCGAGACAAACGGCCATCCTACTCCCCCTTCAACTGGGCCAGCACGGGCGCAAAGGCGTCCATCTGGGGTGGGGAAGACCCCGACGTAGGACATGGTCGTCCGGCGGCGGACCTCGCGGATCTGATCCGCGATCTCCTCGAAACTGCCGATCGCGATGTACGGCGAGGACAACACGTCGTCGACGGTGAACTCGGTGTCGTGCGCGATGTTCGGCGGATAGCCCTGTTCGAGGGCCTTCAGCGCCATCTCGGCGGTCGCCACGCGATCGTCGGTGATGACGATGACGGCGATGGTCCAGTTCAGCTCGATCTCGTCGAAGCGATCACCCGCGGCCTGGCGGATGCGGTCGACGCGTTCGGCCGTCTTCTCGATGGTCATGTCCGACAGCTTCATCTTGCCGTCGGGCGTGGTGCCCGGGGCGACGGAGATGATGTCGGCGTGCTTTGCGGCGAGAGCCAGCATCTTGGGTCCGCCACCGCCGACCGCGATCGGCGGGCGAGGCCCCTGACGGGGTCGCGGGCTGCCCTCGAGGCAGTTGATCTGGTAGAACTCGCCGTCGAAGTCGACGGTCTCGCCGCGCATGAGGCCGTCGAGGATGGTCAGCGCCTCGTCGAGCCGGCGGATGCGGACGCCTGGGGACTCGAACTCGATCCCCGCCTTGTCGAACTCTTCCTTCATCCAGCCTGCGCCGATGCCGAGCTCGAGTCGCCCCTTGCTCAGCACGTCGATAGTGGTGGCCTCCTTGGCCAGCAGCGCCGGGTGGCGGAAGCCGTTGGCCAGCACCGACGTCGCCAGCCGGATCGTGCTGGTGGCCTGGGTCAGCGCACCGAGCGCGGCCAGCGGACCGACCTGGTTGCCCAGGTGATCGGGCACCGCGAAGGTGTCGTAGCCGTACTCCTCGGCGGTCTGGGCCAGCTTGACGAACTTGCGGGCTCCGCCCTCGTCCTTGTTGCCCTCACCACCCGCACCGAAGCGGAACTTGCGCAGACCGGAGGAGCTGCCACCCGCATCATTCGGGGGTTGCGTCATCGCTGTCCTCTCCTCGTGTCCGGCCGTCGAGGACGCCGTCCGGCATCCTGTGTCGTTCGCCCGGACGAAGCCCGGGCCAGCCCAACACGTTAATGCAGCGTGACGGCCCCGCAAAACGAATCGGTGGTGTTGGCGACCGGGTTACCGCGAGTTCGCCGACCGCGGGACGTCGAGGGGTCACTCGTGCGCGGGACGCGGGGCCTCGTCGATGAGATCCCGAGCCCACGCGTACATCCACTGGGTCGCGGTGCGACCGTCGGCCTCCCAGTACTTGGGGGTGGCATACATCGCGTGGATCGGGTTGCTCGCGGCATTGGCCAGCTTCGACACGGCGGCGAGCGGATTGAGGACCGTCGGCGAATCGCAGATGAGATCGCCTGGCGCACAGATGGACTGCACGCGGTCCTCGAGGTCGCCGAAGCCGCCGTTGCGCGGGCCGGTCATGGTGATGCCGGGGACGATGTTGCCCATGCCGCCGAGCGCGATCTCGGCGCCGACGCCGTCTGGGCTGGGGTCCACGTCGTTCTGCTTGCCAGGCTGACGACGCCCGTCGGCGATGAGTCCGACTCCGAGAACGAGATCCTGATCACCGTCTTCGAGCACACCCCGGCCGTTGCCGATGTTGCTGGCGAGATCGCCCGCGATCACCGCGCCCTGACTGAAGCCCATGAGCACGTAGCTGGTGAGCGGGCAGCGCTTGTTGGTGTTGATGATCTTGCCGGCCGCACGCTGGTACCCCTGTGTGCGCGAGACGTTGTAGTCGGCCTGACGGTCGGCGAGGTTCGTCGGATTCCGGAACTGTGCGGTGTAGGGCACCGTGTAAATCTCGGTCCGTGACGAGTCGAACTCCTTCGACAACGCGCGTGAGACCCGCAACATCAGCGAGTTCGGGTTGGCCGAGGGCGCGTACGGGTCGTCGGTCGGACTCGACTCCCAGGTGCCGGGGATCACCACGGTCAGCACATCGGGACAGTCCGCGGGCTGCGCCTCTGGACGTTCCTTCGACGGGGTCGACGGCGTCTGGGGTCCGATCGGCGGGACCGGTCCGGGCTTCAGCCAGACCAGGACGAGCAGCACGATGAGCACGATCGCGATGACCGCGAGCGCGAGCAGGAAGAGGGAGAACTTCCCCAACCGCCGGGCGGGGCTCTTCCGAGCGCGACCCGCGGTGCGTCTGGCCATCACGTCAGCAGTAGTGCTGTTCTGCCGCGCGAATCACCTTGTCGGCCTTGGTGTTCGCCTCTTCGACGGTCTTTGTGCCCGGCCCGACCGATGCGGTGACGAAGGCCTTCACCATGCCCGGGTCGGTGCCCTTCTGTTTGGCGCCGCACACGTACTTTGCCATGGTGAGCGAGACGGAGTGGTCGCTGTCGCCCATGAAGGTGACGTTGTCCGCCTTCAGCGCCGCGAGGTAGGCCTTGGCCTTGGCGTCGAGCGGAGCACCATTCGGCCCCGGGAAGTCGTCCGGGACCTTGGTGCTCGGATTGGGCTCGGTCTCGGGCAGCTGCGAAGCGGTGCCCGACGGCGCGTCCGAGACCTTGGTGGTCGGCTCGGCCGAGGCCGAACCCGACGCGGGCGTGGACGAACCCGCGGCCGAGTACAGCGACGTGGTGGTGACCGGGTTGTTGGTGATCGGCGCACTGGCCGTCGAATCGTCGGAGCACGCCGAGACCGAACCGAGCGCGAGTGCGAGTCCCGCCAAGGGCAGCACCAGCCGAGCACACTTCGTTGTCATCGCCACTTCCTGTCGAACCTCTATCCCGCCGGACGCGGCACAGTCGGACACTGCACCGCACGCCCCGCCAGGCTACCGTCCCAACACACCCCGACGATCCCGCCCACCGGCGCGACCTGCGCGAACACCTCGATTCCTCAGCGAAGTCTCAGCGCCCGCACACGTGCGATCGAGGTTAAGGCCTCACTTGAGGACCTCCGTGCCGTCCTTGGCCGTCCAGGTGATGCGGCCGTGCTCGAAGTAGTTGACCCGGCCCTTGCCGTCGCGGGTCGGTTCCTCGTTGCTAACCGGCTTGCCGAGACGCCCGCCCGGACCGCCGGCCGCCACGTAGGCACCGCCGATGGCGCCGGTCACGATCTTCGGACCCTTCGGGCCGGTGAAGATACGGCCGTTGGCGAAGTCCTGGGCCTTGCCACCGGGGACGCCGTAGGCCGGCGTCAGGCAGCCGCCCAGGTCGCCCTTGTTGGCATCCCAGAGCTTGCGGAAGGCGCCGTCCACCCGGCAGGCGACCGCGTCTCGCGAAAGGCCGAGGGCTGCCGCGGCCTGCGGCCACGCCTGCATCATCTCGAACTCCCAGTACGGCCAGGTGTGCGTTCCGGACGGGCGGTAGACCGCCTGGCCCGGAATCCCCTTGCGGTTCAACTGGACCGCGAACTGCTGCGACGTGACGCGGCTGAGCATCTCCAGGCCGACGCCCGAGTAGTTGGTCGCGAGCAGCGGGATGTCCGACGGCTTGTCGTGTGGGCCGACCATGCCGTTGCCGGAGGATACGTAGAGACTCGTGCCCTGCAGCTTGTCGGCGAGGACGTACGGGTCGTGCTCCTTCCAGGCCGGGTCGGAGGGCGGACCGAACATCTTCATCGAGTCGTAGCCGCCGCCGTCACGGACGGCGAACTGGATCGCCTGCGGCATACCGAAGGAGCTGAACTGCAGGATGCCGGAGAACGACGCGGCGAACTTGTAGAAGCCGGGATTGCGCGCGGCCAGCATCATCGCGGCCGAGCCACCCATCGACAGACCCTCGATGCCGCGAACGTCCGTGGAGCGCCAGTCGTTCTCGAGAATGGGCGGCAGTTCCCGCATCAGGAACGTCTCCCACTTGTAGTTCTTGCCGCGGTCGGGTTCCTTCCAATCGGTGTAGAAGCTCGACTCGCCACCGATCGGCAGGATGACGTTGACGTTCTTGTCCTTGTAGAAGTCGACGATCTTGGTGTTGAGAACCCAGCCGCTCTGATCGTCCTGCGCGCGCAGACCGTCGAGCATCGTCAGCTGCGGGAACTTCTCCTTGGGCTTGGCGTGCCAGTCACGCGCGAGGAGGATCTGCACCTGGATGTTGGTGTTCATCGACGGCGAGTACACCCACAGGGCGACGCGGCGATCGGTGTACCAGTAGGTGTTGGTCACCTTCCCCGGCGGAACCGGGGCCGGTGCGGCTGCCGGAGCCGCCGACGACGGGGGCGCCGAGGGCGGTGCAGCCGGAGAAGCCGGGGGCGCAGCCGGCGAGGCCGGGGCCGGGGCGGGTGCCGGGGCGGGCTCGGCGCCCGCGAGTCCCTGACCCACGACAAGCGTCATCACGGCCACGATCGCCACCACGGCGGCCATCACCGTTCGCCAGGTCACTCGCGCACCGAACGGTCGGGTACCACTGTTTCGCCGCATAACTCTCCAGAACTCCTTCAACCCAGTACAACGGCGTCCGCACGTTCTGACCGATTCCCCGTCAGTCACAACTGCATCATCAATACCAAACGCCTCAGGAGTTTCTTACACGCAATCAGACCCGGATGTCCCAACGCCACGCTGTGACTCGTGGGATTTGTGTGACAGTTGATACCGACGGGCCCGCCGCAATTCGTTGCCGAGAACGACGACGCCCCGCCCGGGAATCCCGGACGGGGCGTCGTGAAGGCCGTGTCAGGCCGGTCTGTTGCCGATCAACGGAAGAAGCCGCGGTTCTTGGCGTTCCAGACCATGTCCTGCCAGTAACCCCAGGCGTGGGTGCCGTTGGCGTAGTACGTCATGAGCGGCACGCCCTGGACGAACGCGGCAGCCTCGAAGGCCTTCGACTGGGTGAACGCCAGCAGCTCCAGCGTCGATCCCTTGAACAGGTCGTCGAAGACGTTGGGCAGCGCGTTGTACTTGCCGAAGAGACCGTTGCCCGAGCCCACGAAGATCTTCATGCCGCGCATGTTGCCGATGTTCCAGAAAGGATCGTTCTGGAACCAGCGGATGCTCCACGGCGGACCCCACATCGCGTCGATGTTCCACGGCTTGGGATCGACATCGAACATCGCCAGGCGCAGCGCGGTGCGCATGCCGGGGGCGCTCAGGAAGTTGTAGCCCGACAGCGAGCCGGCACGGTCGAAGTGCTGGCGGTTCTGCGCACCGATGACGAGAGCGGCGTTACCGCCCATCGACAGACCCATGATCGCGTAACGCTTCGACGGGCCGACGCGGAAGCCGCGCTTGTCGAGGGCGCCGACCAGCGACTTGGTGATGGCGCAATTCCAGCGGTACCGGTACTTCTGGCCGTTGAAGTTACTGGGTGCGTCCCAGTCGGTGTAGAAGCTGGCCGGTCCACCGATGGGCTCGACGACGTTGACGCCGGACTTCACCATCTCCTGGACGTTGGTGTTGATCTCCCAGCCGTTGTAGTCGTACTGGGCGCGCATGCCGTCGAGCAGGATGACGGTCTT
This sequence comes from Gordonia rubripertincta, assembly GCF_038024875.1. NCBI lineage: Bacteria > Bacillati > Actinomycetota > Actinomycetes > Mycobacteriales > Gordoniaceae > Gordonia > Gordonia rubripertincta. The sequence continues at coordinate 1,553,960 of NZ_CP136136.1, read as the reverse complement.
GTAGTTGCCCGGCTTCTTCCAGGCGCGGACCTTCACATCGGGCATTCCGCAGCCGTTGATGAAGAACTCCTGCTTGCCGATCTGCGTTCCGCCGATGCGGGCGGTGGCCTGTCCGGCGACCACGCCGGTCAGACCCACAACTGTCAGCACGGCGACGAGTGCGGCGATCAGCCGGTTCCCCATCCGGCCGCGCGCAGGCTTGTTCGCCTGAGTGGCAGCTTCACGCATGTACAGAATCTCCCTCTTCGGCCGATCGGATCGCCGGAGGTCCTACCTCCCGCGGAACCCGACCGGTTCTTGTGCGTCTCACATCTCTCGTCCCCGCGCGTGCGCGGCGCGACGATGGTTTCCGAGCCGATCTCGCATGCGATTCGCCGTCGGCGAGCCTATTCGATGCCCCCGAACCTGACAAACCTTGTGATCGCGATCACAACCCCGCCACCGAGCCTGCCCCGATACTCCAGGACAGCTCGGTCACGATCGGATTATCGGCCTCTGAAGCCGGGACGTTACCGATCCGAGATGTTCTGGGGCAAGTCCTCAGTGCAGAGTACGGGTTTTCTGTGCATTTGCTTGGGTTCGTGTGCCACGGTCGCGCACACCCGCGTACCGCCCGGCCCTCTACTCCGGGTTCACGGGCGGCGGCATCTCGAGTCCGCACCGGGCGATCTCGTACTCCGGCTCCCGCTGGATCCGATAGCTGTTGAACGTGAACGCCTGCTTCAGATTGTGCTTGAAGCGGCTGAACGACCACTCTCCCTCGAAGGATGCGAACCGGTCCTTGGTCTCGGGGCACTGCAGGGCCACCTGCGCCTGGCGGACGAGGTCCTCGTCGAGGTACCCCGGCAGAACCGGCTTGCGCGGATAGGCCCCGGCCTCGGCGACAACCCATTCGCTGGGCAGGATCTTGTCGTGCCCGATGCGGCCGTCCTCGAGTCGCTCGGTGTGTGCCGCGAGCGGATACGCCAGACCCATCTGGTCGATGACGCGCACGTCGAGCGGCGCGTTCATGCTCGTCATACCGAGATTGAGGAAGTAGACCGTCACCTGACGCTCGGCCCCCTTGGGCATCACCGCGGGCAACTGCGCGACGTACCACTCGTCGTAGTTGAACGACGGCAGGATGACGCCGCCCTCCTCGCGATACTTGTCGATCTTCTCGACCATCGCGCTCATGCGCGGGTAGGCGAGATAGTCCTCGGCGGTCACCGGGTTCTCGTTGCCCATGTTCGTCACGTAGAAGCGACGCTCGTCGACGATGCCGCTGCGGCCGATGTCGATGCCGGCGTTGGGCAGCACGTTCGCGTGGGTGCTGATCCCCCAGACCAGGACCGTGATCCACAGGCCGGCCATGGCGACCGCACCGGCCAGTCCGACGCGGGTCCGGCGACGTTCGGCCGGCGACACCTCGACGGGCTCGGGCTCGTCGTCGATGACCGACTCCTGCGCGGCACGACGCCGACCGAAGGCGGCACCCCAGATGCGCGGGAACCGTCAGCGGTACGACCATGAGCGGGAGCAGCGTGACGAACAGCGGCACGAGCAGCACGCGGCCGTGCATGAAGTCGCCACCCTGACGCATCCAGTAGACGATCAGGATGAGACCGGCCACGACGACCACGGACACCACGGCCGTCGACGACTGGAGCCGGGCCGACAGCGCGCCCAGACGGGAGCGGCCGGGGTCGACGGTGGCCGGGTCCGCGGTGGTCGTGCCGGCATCGCGGCGCAGACGCGCCCCGACGACGAGGATCACGCCGGCGACGACGGCCATCACGACCGGCAGCAGGAGCACGTACGGACCGAACAGGTTGGTGAGGTAGGCGAAACCCTGCTCCCACTTGGCGCCGCTGGCGTCCTTGGCGACCGCCGGGTTGGGGACCAGCAGGGCGTAGTACCCCATCCGGAAGATCTGATAGCCCACCGGCAGGGCTCCGGCGACCACGGCCACGCCGAGGCGCATCTTCCAGCCGAGCGGCGCGAAGAAGACCAGCAGGAGCACCAGTCCGCCGAACACGGTGAGTTCGGGCCGGACCAGGGGTGCGAGACCTGCGGTGAATGCGAGCGCGAGCGTTGCCGCCGACGCTCGACGCGTCGTCTGCGGACCGCGTCGGGCCCAGGCGACGAGCTGACACCACAGGACTGCGGCCCAGAAGATGCAGAGGCCGTTCTCCAGACCGCTCGTCGCGAAGTCGCGGGCCGGCGGGAGGGCGATATAGATGATGGCACCGAACGGGAGCAGCAGCGTCCAACCGTCACCGGTGAGGCCGCCGAGGCGGTTGCCGTAGAGACGTGCGCTGCCGTACATGGCGATCGGGATCGCGGCGACCGAGCACACCAGGGCCACCCCAGAGGGCGACGTACTCGAGCTGGCCATCGGTGACCCACGCCCAGAACCACAGCAGATAGGTCCAGGCGGTCGAGGTGTTCGCCTCGACGCGTTCGCCCGCGTTGAACACCGGCCCGTTGCCGGCGAAGAGGTTCCGCAGCGTGCGCAGCACGATCAGACCGTCGTCGGCGATCCACCGGCGCTGCCAGGCGCCGACGGCGAAGAACGTGCTGACGGCGACGGCGCCGATCAGGAAACTGGCCGCCGCGAGACGCCGACGAGCCTTGTCGACCACGGGCACGCCCGTCGCGCGAGGGCCCTTTACCTCGGGGTCGTCGACGGCATCGGTACCGACACCGTCGGTGGATTGCAGACCGTCAATTGACTGCATAGACCGCGACACCCACGCATACTAACCAGGCCACGGCCAGCAGCTGCAGAATGCGGTCGCCGAGGGCGATCTCCTCGGGCTCACCTGCGGCGCCACCGTCGACATCGACCGCATAACGCAGGATCGCGACAGTGAACGGCACCATCGAGATCGCGTAGGCGACGTTCGTGTCATGGTTTTCGGCGCCCTTGTCGAACGCCCAGAGTCCGTAGAAGACCACCACGGCCGTGGCCGACAGCGTCCAGACGAATCGCAGGTAGGTCGTGGTGTAGTACTGCAGCGCCTTGCGGATCTTGGCGCCGGTGCGCTCGGCGAGCTGCAGCTCGGCGTACCGCTTGCCGGCGGCCATGAACAGCGAACCGAAGGCCATGACGAGCAAGAACCACTGCGACAGCACGATCTCGGCCGCGACGCCACCGGCGATCGCGCGCAGCAGGAAGCCCGACGACACGATGCAAATGTCGATGACGGCCTGGTTCTTGAGGCCGAAGCAGTAGCCGAGCTGGATGATCAGGTAGATCGCGATGACGACCGCGGTCTGCCAGTTCGCGAGGAACGAGATCCCGATCGAGGCGGCCAGCAGCACCGCGGCGAGGCCGTAGGCCAGCGGCACCGGGACCACGCCCGCGGCGATGGGACGGAACCGCTTGGTCGGGTGATTACGGTCGGACTCGACGTCCATCGCGTCGTTGACCAGGTAGATGCTCGACGCGGCGAGGCAGAACGCGACGAAGGCGATGCCGGCGGAGGCCAGCACCGAGGCGTCGGTGATGTTGCCGGCGGCCAGCGGTGCGGCGAGCACCAGGACGTTCTTCACCCACTGCCGCGGACGGATCGCCTTGATCAGCCCGGTGGCCAGGTTCTTCGGGGGCCCGGCGACCTTCCCGTGCTCGATCGGCTCCTCGCTCATGCACTCTCCCTGTGTCGTGTCACCCGTGCGATGACGGGGGACGCGGCGAGTCGCAGCGGCCCGCCGGGCACCGCGGCCGTGAGGCCGAGCCGGGTCAGGGCGCGCGCCGCGCGGCGGGCACGTCCTGAGGCCGGAGCATTCCGGGTGGGTTCGAGCAGCACCTTATCGCCCGCGATGACGGCCGCTGCGCTCGCGGCACCGATCGCGGCACCCGCGGTGACGTCTGTCGGATAGTGAACGCCGAGTACAAGACGCGACAGGAGCATCGGCGGCACCAGTGCCGCGGGCAGCACCTTCGCGTCCCAGCCGGCTGCCCGGCCGATGAGGATCGCCGCTGCCGTGGTCGAGGTGGCGTGCGACGACGGGAAGCTCAGCTTGCTCGGCGTGGACACCCCGATGTCGATGGCCGGATGCGCCGGCCGGGGCCGGCGCACGATTCGCTTGATGATCACCGAGGCCGCATGCGCGCCGAAGGCGCCCACACCGGCTTCGATCCACAACTGCTGGGAGCGCACGTCGCCGCGGGCACGCGCCAGCGTCCAGCCGGCACCGGAGATGGCCAGCCAGCCCAGGGCGTGCTCGCCGAAATGCGACAGCCCGCGCGCCGCCGACCGCACACCGGGACGCGAACCGATGCCCGTCTGGATGGCGACGAGGATCTTCTCCTCCCCGGCGAGGGGTCTGGGGGCGTCGTCGGCCGGGAGCTTCGTCGACTCCTCGACCTGTATGTCAGAACTACTCGATTCCGAAGACACCCGCCCAGCTCTCCTTACTGGTCAACTCACGATGTGCGGCGCGGTACTGCTGCTTCATGTCGCCGAACTTGTCCTGGAGTTCCTTGATCAGGGCGAAATGCTCACGAGCGAGCGCGATCATCTTCTCGCGGTCACGCTGCCGGTACACCACTCCCCGACCGTCGGCCGTGGTGACGGTGACACCGTCGACGCGGCCGAGCGAGAACCAGCGCGCCTCGATCGGCGGGTAGTTCGCCTGCGGGACCTCGTGATGGCGAGGGTCGGCGGGCCGGGCGTTGTTGACGACGGCAGCGGCCAGCGCCTTGACCTTGCTGATCGGGTTCAGCGGGATCGAGGTGCCCAGATGGGTTGCCTCACCGGAGGTCCGGGGCAGCTCGGTGGCCGACGGCAGCACGACCGCATCCGGGTACTCCTTGCGGATCGCCGCGACCTTCGGCAGCGCGGTCGGCAGGAGGCTGCGGATGTGGTCGGGACCGGCGAGGAAGTCCCGGATCGCCTCGTTCTGAATGGCGACCGTCGAGTACTCAAGACAGAGAAGATGTTTCGCGGTCGCCTTGGTCATCGACCGGAGGATGCCCTTGATCGGTCCGTCGTGGTGGATGGATGCGACGACGAGCCGGTTGCGCAGATGGAAGTACGCCTGCCAGTCGATGGCGTCGTCCTTGTCGCTCCACGCCATGTGCCAGATCGCGATGCCCGGGACGGTGGCCGTCGGATAGCCGGCCTTGGCCGCGCGCAGCGCGAATTCCCAGTCGTCCCATTTGATGAACAGCGGCATCGGCAGGCCGACGGTCTCGGCGCATTCGCGGGGGATCATGCACATCCACCAGCCGTTGCCCTCGACGTCGATCCGGCGGTGCAGGTTCTTCGAGTTCTCCCGGTCCCGCAGCGGGTACTCGGAGAAGTTGTGGTCGTATTCGACGAACGGCGCCGCGGTCCACATGAAGGTGTCGCGGCGAATGACCTCACCCATGCAGTGCAGGTGGCTGCGGTCCTGCAGGTTGAGCATCTGACCGCCGACGAGCATGGGGGACTTGGCGAATCGCGACATGGCCAGCGCGCGCAGGATCGAGTCCGGCTCGATGGCGATGTCGTCGTCCATGTAGAGGATGTAGGGCGAATCGGTGAGTCGCAGCGCCTCGTACATGATGCGGGCGTAGCCGCCCGAACCGCCGAGGTTGCCCTGGTCGAAGATGTGCAGCCGGTCGCCGAGAGCCGTTGCGGCCTCGGTGTATCCGGGTTCGTCGACGACCTTCTTGGTGCCCTGGTCGGGCATGATGACCGCGTCGATGACCTCGTCGACCATCGGGTCGGAGGTCAGGGCGGCGAGAGCGTTGACCGCGTCGGTGGGGCGGTTGAAGGTCGGGATGCCGACGGTCACGCGCTTGGTGTCGGCGTCGGAGGTAGGCGCGTCGATCGGCGAATACCAACCGGCGGAGACGATCTCGGTGTCGGTGTCGGTGGTGATGTCGAACCAGATCCAGCCGCCGTCCTCGAACGGTCCGAGGTCGAGCTCGAACTCGACCACGCCGCGGCCGTGTTCGTCGGTGGCGATGAGGTCGCCGCCGATACCGATGCGCGAGCCGTCGATCTTGGAGCGGTACAGGTCGACCCGGGCGGTGCCGATCACCTCGATGCGCAGCACCACCGAGTCCAGGATGCTCCAGCGACGCCAGTAGGCGGCCGCGAAGGCGTTGAAGTAGGTCTCGAAGCTGACCTCGGATTCGCCGCCGAGAAGCACCGAGGTCCGGCTCGGTGCATGTGCCCGCCGGTTGTTGGAGTCCGACTCGAGCAGGTACAGCGACCGCACGTCGAGCGGCTCACCCGCGCGCGGAAAGATCACGCGCTGCAGAAGGGATTTCGCCTTCGACGGCCCGATGCCCGCGTCGGGGATCTCGGACTGGTTCACGGGGGTCACCGTCATCTATTCGGCTCCTGCGGGGTCGGACACCAGCGGCGCACCGTCACGCAGATGCGGCGCCAGGGTGTTGTCGAACATGGTGAGCGCGCTGGCGATCGCCATGTGCATGTCGAGGTACTGGTAGGTACCGAGGCGACCGCCGAACAGCACGTTCGCACTGGCGGTCTCGGTGCGGGCGAGTTCGCGGTAGGCCGACAGCTTGGCGCGGTCGTCGGCGGTGTTGATCGGGTAGTACGGCTCGTCGTCGTCGTCGGCGAAGCGGCTGAACTCGCGCATGATGACGGTCTTGTCCGCGGGGTAGGAGTCCCGTTCCGGATGGAAGTGACGGAACTCGTGGATACGCGTAAACGGCACGTCGGCGTCGTTGTAGTTCATCACCGGGGTGCCCTGGAAGTCCCCGGTGTCGAGCACCTCGGTCTCGAAATCGAGTGTGCGCCAACCGAGTCGGCCGGCGGAGTACTCGAAGTAGCGGTCCAGCGGGCCGGTGTAGACGACCGGCGCGTCGGGGTTCTGCTCACGCAGCTCGTCGCGGACGGCGAACCAGTCGGTCGACAGGCGCACCTCGATGCGCTCGTCGGCGGCCATGTTCTCCAGCCAGGCGGTGTACCCGTCGACCGGCAGGCCCTCGTATTTGTCGTTGAAGTACCGGTTGTCGAAGGTGTAGCGGACCGGGAGGCGGGTGATGTTGCCGGCGGGCAGCTCGGTGGGATCGGTCTGCCACTGCTTGGCGGTGTAGTGCTTGATGAACGCCTCGTAGAGCGGCCGACCGATGAGGCTGATCGCCTTCTCCTCGAGGTTCTTGGCGTCGGCGGTGTCGATCTCACCGGCCTGCTCGGCGATCAGCTTTCGCGCCTCGTCGGGCGAGAAGTAGCGACCGAAGAACTGGCTGATGAGGCCGAGGCCCATCGGGAACTGGTAGGCCTGCCCGTTGTGCAACGCGAACACGCGGTGCTGGTAGTTCGTGAAGTCGGTGAACTGGTTCACGTACTCCCACACCCGGTCGTTGGAGGTGTGGAACAGGTGGGCGCCGTACTTGTGGACCTCGATCCCGGTCGTCGGCTCGGCCTCGGAATAGGCGTTGCCACCGAGATGGTTGCGCCGTTCGATCACGAGGACCCGCTTGCCCAACTGGGTGGCCGCCCGCTCGGCGACGGTGAGACCGAAGAATCCGGAGCCGACGACGATCAGGTCATAGCTGCTACTGGTTGCCACGGGTCCTCAGGGTAACGGACCCGTCCTGAGGATTCTCCGAGCCACGGTGGTCGCCGGGTAATGTTCGATCGTCGGTCTGCAGACATCGGGCCGGTTCCTCTGCTTCTCGAGTAGTTCGGGGCACCGTGACGTCATCGCCTGAGTTGTCGGCACCTGTGGCCGCCTCGCCACCTCCCGCGGCGGCCGCCGCCATCACGGACATCGTGGTCGTCGTGCCCGCCCACAACGAGCAGACCCTGCTCCCCTCCTGCCTGGCCGCGCTCGACGCCGCGCTCGCCGTCGTCCGACCGTCGGTGCAGGTGATCGTGGTGCTCGACTCCTGCGACGACGACTCCGCCGGCGCCGTCCCCGACCATATGACGACGGTCCACGTGACCGCGCGGTGCGTCGGTACCGCGCGGCGGGCGGGCTTCGCCGCGGCATCACCGACGCCGGCCGACACCACCTGGTTCGCGACGACCGATGCCGACTCGACGGTGCCGCCCGACTGGCTGGTCACCCACGTCGAGGCCGCGGACTCCGGAGCCGACGCGTTCGTGGGCATCGTCACTCCTGACGGCTTCGACGGATGGCCACCGGGAACCGGGACGATGTTCGACGCCCGCTACGACGCCCGGCCCGGCCACCGTCACGTGCACGGCGCCAACCTGGGCGTACGAGCGACCGCCTATGCCACTGCGGGCGGATTCCGGGATCTCGACGCTCACGAGGACGTCGACCTCGTCCGGCGGCTCGAGGAGGCCGACGTGCCGATCGAGTGGGGCGCGGACGCCCCGGTACGTACGTCGACGCGGCGGGTGGGCCGGACCGCCGACGGTTTCGCGTCCTACCTGCGAGAACTCGCCGACCAGACTCCCGGGACGATCCGATGAGCGCCGAAGCGGCCCGCACGATCGTGGGCTCCGCAGGATTCGGCCTGCCTCGGCCCGGCGCCGGCGCAACCCTCGAGCGCTTCGCCACGCTCACCCGCCTCTGCTCCGAAGACATCAGCACCGGGCGGCTCGTCGAGGCGCACGCCGACGCCGACGCCATCCTCGGCGAGATCATCGGCGGCGCGGTCCGTCCCGGCGAGTTCTGGGGTGTCTGGGCCGCTCAACCGCCCGGGACGCGGGTCGATGCCCGGCCGGTCGCGAACGGTTTCGAGCTCGACGGCGTCAAGGAATGGTGTTCGGGCGCGGGGGCGTGCACCCATGCGCTCGTCACGGCCGCGACCGCCGACGGCAACCGCCTGTTCGCGGTCGACCTGAGGCAACCGGGCGTGTCCGCCGACCTCTCGTCCTGGCACGCCACCGGCATGCGGGACACCGACACCGGGACCGTCACCTTCGATGCGGTTCCCGCCACCGCAGTCGGGGCGGTCACGGCGTACCTGGATCGTCCCGGCTTCTGGCACGGCGGGATGGGTGTGGCGGCGTGCTGGTTCGGCGGGGCGCGGCGAGTCGCCCGCCCGCTGTACCGCGCGGTGGGCCGCTCCGACGACCCGCTCCTGCGGATGCACGCCGGTGCGGTGGATGCACTGCTCGCAGCCGGATGGGCCGCGATCGAGGCCGCCGCCCGGCACATCGACGCCGATCCCACCGCGCGCGCGCAGCGCGAGGCGTTCGCCCTGCGATGGTCGATCGAACAGCTCGCCACCGCCGTCGTCGATCGGGTCGGCCGGGCGCTCGGCCCCGGGCCGCTGGTCGCCGACCCCGATCACGCGCAGGCGGTCGCCGACCTCACCGTCTACATCCGGCAGTCACACGCCGACGCCGACCTCGCGGTTCTCGGGTCTCTCGTCGACGGGCGCATCCCCGGTCCCCACGATGATCCGGCGAAGGAGAAGTCATGAGCCCAGATGTCGACAGCATGTCGGAACGTTTCGCGGCGACGCCGGTCACCGAGAACGGAACCCCGGAACCGGAGTGGCAGCGCTGGTTCGCCGAGCGAGGTCGGTGGCCGGGCGTGGATCTGTCGGTCGAGCGCCTCGTCGTGCTGTCCGCGCATCCCGACGACGAGGTGCTCGGGGTCGGCGCTCTGCTCGCGGCGGCCGCGCACCGCGGGATCGACGTGGTGACGGTGTGCCTGTCCGACGGAGCGGCGTCGCACCCTGGTTCGCCGACCCTCACCCCGGAACAGCTGGCCGACCGTCGACGCGATGAACTCAACTCGGCGACAGCACAGTTGGGCCTGGCCCCGTCACGATGGTGCGGCCTCCCCGACGGCGGCCTCGCCGAGCACGAGGAGGAGATCGAGGTGATCGTGTCCCGGGTTCTCGCCGAGAAGCCGGACGTCACCACCGGGCTGCTGGCCGTGTGGGCGCACGACGGCCACCCCGACCACGAGACCGTGGGTCGCTGCGCCCAGCGTGTCGGCGACGGGCTCGGCGTTCCGCTGTGGATGTACCCGATCTGGATGTGGCACTGGGCACTTCCCGACGATCCGACCGTCCCGTGGCACCGGGTGCAGACCTTCGACCTCGACGACGAGGCGCTCACACGCAAACGTGCCGCGGTCGAGGCATTCGGCACCCAGGTCAATCCCCTCTCGGACGCTCCCGAGGACGCCGTCGTCCTGGGTCCGCACATCCTGGCCAGACTGCTCCGTGATCGAGAGTTTGTGTTCGTATGAGATTGCCCGACAGCTACTTTCACGAGATGTACGCGGCGAGCGACGATCCGTGGGGCTTTGCCTCGCGGTGGTACGAACAGCGCAAGTACGCACTCACACTCGCGGCGCTGACCAAGCCGCGATACCGGTCGGCCTTCGAGCCCGGATGCTCGATCGGGGTGCTCAGCGAGGGGCTGGCCCCGCGGTGCGATCGGCTCTTGTCCACCGATGTCAGCCCACGGGCCGTCGACCTCGCCCGGCAACGGCTCGCCGGGCACGCCCACGTCGACGTCCGGGTCGGCGACATCGCGGCCGACTGGCCGTCGCAACCCTTCGATCTGGTCGTTCTCAGCGAGGTGCTCTACTACCTGGACGCGGATTCACTCATCGACCTGATCGCCCGTCTACCCGCGGCACTGGCCCCGGGCGGGGAGGTCGTCGCCGTCCACTGGCGGTGGCCCGTCGACGAGTATCCGCAGTCCGGCGACGACGTCCACACAGCCCTGTCCGAATCTCCGATGGTGACCTCGACGTCCTACTCCGACACCGATTTCCGCTTGGATGTTCTCCATTTGTCACCTGAACGGTCGGTTGCGCAACGAGAGGGGCTCGTTGATTCGTAAGGGTTATACGATCCGGCATAATGGATTATCGACAAACGAGTGTTTCGTTTCCTGCGCTCAGCTGTCGTGTGCCGGCTGAGATGCGCGAAACGCGGTCTCCCAAGGAGGCAGGAGTGACCCAATTGTCGGATTTCGGAGCGCAGATGACGCGCATCGCCGGCGAGATACGTAAACAGAGCGACGACACCGAGGCCGCCGTGCGGTCGATGACGAAGTACGCGGTCGACGCCATCCCGGGTGCGGAATACGCATCGGTGACGCTTGTGTCGGACGGCGTCGTCGAGACCCCCGTCATCATCGGCGACCTGGGCGGCGAGGCCGACGAACTGCAGCGCAAACTCGGCGAGGGTCCGTGCATCCGCGCCGCGGTCAACGACGTGACGGTGTGGATCGACGACATGCACGCCGACGAACGCTGGCCGCGGTTCGCCGCAGCCGCCGCCGATATCGGCATCCGCTCGATGGCCTGCTTCTTCCTGTACATCGACGGCGACGACTTCGGCGCGCTGAACCTGCACAGCACCCGTCCCCACGCGTTCCCGACCGAGGCGCGACAGCTCGGCGAGCTGTTCGCCGCGCACGCCGCGACCGCGTTCGGTGCCATCCGGGAGAAGCAGCAGCTCCGGGCGGCGCTCAGCTCACGCGACATCATCGGTCAGGCCAAGGGCATGATCATGGAGCGCTACAAGCTCGACGCCACCGAGGCGTTCGCGTTGCTCGCCAGACTGTCGCAGGACACCAACACCAAGCTGGTCGATGTCGCTGCGCAGATCGTCGTGGCCGGTCCGGAGACCTCCTAACCGAGCCCGTCTTCCCTCGGAAACCCCAGCGCCGGGATGCCGCCGCGTTCCTGGAACTCCGCGAGACTCTTGCCGACCAGGACCCGCGGTCCCGTGGCAGGGGTGAAGAACATCATCCCCTTCTCGTAGACCTGCGTGACGCCGGCGGCGTCGGGGGTCAGCGACGGGAGGCCCATCGCCTCGCCGAGCGGACCGGAGAGCCCGCCGAGGTCGGCGAACTTGCCGTCCATGGCCGATGAGGCGATCTCCAGGAACTTCGCCCCGCCGGGGATGATCTGGTCGACGAACTGCCCGAAGCTACCGAAGTCGAGACCCAGCGAGGGTCCGGACGGGCCCGTGGGCGGCTTGACGATCCGCGGCGCCGGTTGGCCCTGCACGGTGAACCACGAGGACTTCAGCTTGAGCTTGGTGCGGGCTTCCTCGCCGGAGACCTCGGAGGTTCCGCCGGAACCCACGGCGCGGACCTTGATCGCGCGACCGTGTTCGGCACCGAGGCCGTTGGCCTCGACGACCTCGAAGCTGCGGAGCGCACCCACACCGAACGCCGAGCCGATGGTGCCGGCGGAAATGGTCACGGTCCAGTTGTGATTGGGCGAGACCGTGTCACCTTCGTCGGGCACGGCCGGGAATCGGCCGCCGGCCGAGAAGCCACCCGTCGAGGCGGAGAACTCGGTGAACGCGGGCTGGCCGTTCTGCAGCAGGATCTGGCCTGCGGTCGCGTCGGCCGCCACATTGGTCCGACGATCCTCGCCGGACACGCCGCCGTACACCTGGGAGTTCTGGGGTGTCGTCGATCTTCTTGCCGCCGGCGATCGCGGCGAGTGCGTAGGTGCGGGCGGCGACGGCCTGAGCCTGCAGTGCCGCCGCGCCGCCGGAGTCGGCCCAGGCGGGAAGGCTCTCGCGCGGGATGACGCCCTTGACGTAGTCGTCGATGTGGATGCGGTTGACCACGCGTCCACCTTCGAGGCCGAGTGCGCCTCGGTAGGCCTTCTCGGAACCACAGAACTTGAGGAACTCGGCCGCGGGCCGGTTCGGCGCCATGCTCAGCGGTTCGACGAAAGTGGCCGGGACGGAGCGGATCACGCCACCGCCGCAGCCGCTGCGGATGGTGGCGGTGCCCCCGGACAAGCTGACCGCCTGTCCGGGAGCCACCGTCTGACCTCCGACGCGCATTCCGGCGTCCGCATGCACATTCACCGAGTTCTGGCCCGTGAGGGCCACGATGATCTCGGGCCTGTCCACCTTCCCCGCGGTGGTTCCACCGTAGAAGTGACGCAGGATCTGCTGTGCCGACCAGCCCTTACGGGCGTAGCCGTACGCACCCCATTGCCCCATTCCGCGGCCGTGGCCATGACCGTGTCCGATCAGCGTCACCGTCGACCCGACCGAAAGCTCGACCCCGGGGGTCGATTCCGTTGAACTCGCAGCGACGAGTCCTCCGGCCAGCAGTGCGGGCGCGAGCCCGGCCGCCGCCCAGGTCAGCAACCTTCCGCGAGTCCGTGCGGGCCGGGAGCCGGTCGCCGGCCTCCCCGGCAGGAGCCGTCTGGGTCGGGCTTCGTTCACTGCAGAACACATCCTTCGGTCGCGACGACACCAGCCTCATAAGTTGCCTTGGAGCTACAACTTTCACTCGATCGTGGCCGATGTGACGATTGGGACTTACGTGACATTAGTGAACCTCATTCGAGTTCACCAAGTCGAGCAGATCACAACCGGATCACGAGTTGTGACCGCAATCGTGACCTCAGGAATATCACCAGTAACACCAGCCTCATAAGTAACAAGAAAGTCACGAGTGGTCCGAAGTCGGCGTGTGGCGTGTCGACCAAGGGCGGCCCCGCATCACGATGGCGGCCGAGACCGAGCACGCCTCGACGCCCGCCCGGCGCGCGAGGCTGCGCATCGCATCGATGACCGGACACCCTCCGGCGAGGAGACCCCCAGTGCGTTACCCCCGACCGAAGCATTCGATCGCTCTCGCGGCCATCGCCGCGGCGGTGGTCGCGAGTCCGTTCGCGGTGATCGCGAGCACCTCCGGCCCGCAGGCCGGCGACACCCGGCTCGTCGACAACAAACGGAAGATCGCCAACACCGAGATCGAGCAGGTGCCACTGCGTGAGCTGCCCGCCGCCATCCTCGACGTCGCGTCGTCGGGCCTCGCCGCCGCGGGCGTCGCGCTGCCGGAGATCGACCCCGATGCGTTCCCCCTCCCCGATCTGACGGTCCCGCTGCCGAAGGGGATCGTGCCGAGCGCTTTGACACCGAGCACTCCCGGGTCGAGCACCCCCGACTCCGGTGCACCGGAGACCACCACTTCCTCCGAGGCTCCCGCGCCGTCGACGACCGAGTCGGACCCGGCTCCCGCTCCGACCAGCACCACTCCCCCGCCCGTCACGACGATGCGCGACGGGCGCGAGGTGGGTGCCGCGGTGACGCACATCGTGCGCGAGGACCCCATCAAGATGGTCGCCTTCACCTGGGACCGCCCCGTCGACGTCGACCTGAAGCTGCGCGCCAAGCAGCCCGACGGGACCTGGAGTCCGTGGACCGTCCTGGAGCAGATCTCCAAGGGCGGCGCCCCGAGTGCCGAGAAACCGGCGGGCACCGAACCGGTGTGGGTCGGCGATGCGCGGGAGGTGCAGGTCGCCGCGTCGAAGGACGGTCTGGCGATCCCGGCCGCCGAGACCCAGGGCGGCGACCTGGCCCAGCTGGCCGTCGGCTCTGGAAGCGAGATCGTGACGAAGCTGGCCGAGACGGCCCTCAACACTCTCAAGGCAACGCTGATCAGCCCGGAGGGGCTGCTGTCCCTGGGTTCGTCGCTGCTGTCCCCGCTGACCGGCGGGCCGCAGGTGGTCGCGCGTCAGCAGTGGGGTGCCGACGAAGGGATCCGCTGCTCACAGCCGGTGTACTCGCCGCAGCTCAAGGGCGCGATCGTGCACCACACCGCGGGCAGCAACGACTACACCCCGCAGCAGTCGGTCGAGATCGTGCGCGGTATCTACGCCTACCACGCACAGAGCCTGAACTGGTGCGACATCGGTTACAACGTGCTCGTCGACAAGTACGGGCAGATCTTCGAGGGCGCGTTCGGCGGACTCGACCGCAACGTGGAGGGCACCCACACCGGCGGGTTCAACAAGGACACGGTCGGCCTGTCGTTCATCGGCAACCTGGAGGAGGTGCCGCCCACCGCGGCGGCGGTCGCCGCAGCCGGACGCTTCCTGCGCTGGCGACTCGGCAAGGCGGGTCTGAACCCCGCGGGCACGGCGACCCTGATGTCAGAGGGTTTCGCGGGCACCAAGTTCGCGGCCGGGACGCAGTCCAACCTGCCGATGATCTCCGGCCACCGCGACTACAACAGCACCAGTTGCCCCGGCGTGCACGGCTACGCGGCGCTGGAGCAGGTCCGCGCGCTGGCGGGTGGCGCAGCGCCGGCCCCGGAGGCGACTCCCGAGGCGACCCCGGAGGGAGCACCGCCCGCCGAGCCGGGGGCACCCGGGCAGGCCCCCGCGCCGGCGCCGGAGGCAGCCCCGCCGGCAGCGTGAGACGCGCGGGTCGATCGGTTCAGGCGAACCAGCGCTCGAGGACCTTCGCGACGCCGTCGTCGTTATTGCCGACGGTGATCTCGTCGGCGGCGTCGAGGGCGGCCTGATGGCCGTGCCCCATGGCGACGCCGTGGGACGCCCACGTGAGCATCTCGACGTCGTTGGGCATGTCGCCGAAGGCGATCACGCCGTCGCCGGGTAGCCCGGTCGCCTCACAGAGGCGCGCGAGTCCGGACGCCTTGTGCGTACCGGGCACCGACAGTTCGACGAGGCCGTTGTCGGTGGAGAACGTCACCTGGGCGAGGTCGCCGACTAACGGCTCCAGACGCGCGGCCATCTCGCCACTCGGCATGTCCGGTTTGCGCACCAGCAGCTTCACCGCCGGTTCGCTGAAAACCTCGTCGTCGCCGACCTCGACGTGATCCGGGTTCAGCCAGGCGTGTTCGTAACCGGCACTCGCGACGAACGGCGGCGTGGCGGCGTCGTGCGCCGACCGTCCGGCACGTTCGGCGGCGATACCGCATCCCGGGATCTGCCGGTAGGCGATCTCTCCCAGCTTCACGAGGGCGTCGGGTTCGAGGTTGGCCGACCACAGGACCCGGTCGTGCTCGGCGTCGTAGATGATGGCGCCGTTGGCGCACACCGCGTACCGGACGAAGGCATCGGTGCCGGCGAACTGATCGGTGATCTCGGCGATCCACCGGGGCGGGCGGCCGGTCGCGAGCACGAACTCGACGCCCGCCGCACGGGCCGCCGACAACGCGGACACGGTTCGCGACGACACCCGGTTCTCGTCGTCGATCAGTGTTCCGTCCACGTCGCTGGCGATGAGGGTGGGTGGACCGAATGTCATCTGTTTCCTCTGTCTCGGGCCTGGGTGGCCTCGCGTTCTCTCGCCGCGGCCTTGCGGGCGCGGGCTTCGGCCTTGCGAAGCGCTTCGTCGGCCTCGATGACCGCGGCCTCCTGCGGTGTCGGTGCAGACCCGCCGAGCCGGGCCGGAACCCAGAACTCACCCGCCGGGTGCGGGCCGTAGGCGTCCTGGACCTCGTGGAGCATGGAGCCCATCACCTCGTGTAGCCGCAAGGTCTCGCGTTCGGGTTTCTCTTCTGGGTCGACGGTGAAGGGCAATCCGTATCGGACGTGCACCGGGATGCGGCGACGGCCCATGTTCCGGCGCGCGCCCTTGGTCCATTGCCGGTGGGCGCCCCACACGATCGCCGGGACGATGGGGACCCCGGCCTCGGCGGCCATCCGCACCGCGCCGCTCTTGAACTCCTTGAGTTCGAAGCTGCGGCTGATCGTGGCCTCCGGATAGACGGCGACGACGTGGTCGTCGCGGAGGCGTTCGAGTGCCGCGCGGTAGGCGTCGGCGCCGCGGGACCGGTCCACCGGAACGGTCTTGGTGTGGTTGACCAGGAAGCGCATGATCGCGACATCCATCACCTCGGACTTGATGAGGAACCGCGTCCGCCGGCCGGCACGTTGCACGCCCAGCGCGGCCGGGATGAAGTCGACGTAGCCGGTGTGGTTGATGCACAGCACCACTCCGCCGGTTTCCGGGATGTTCTGGATCCCGGTGAAGTGCAGGCCGAGCGCTTGGGCGCGGACGAGCGTGTTCGCGATGATCTCGAGGGTCCGGTAAACCGGCTCCCGTCCTCGACGCGGCCCGCTGCTCATGCCTCCCAGGTTAACGGTCAGGGGTTGTGACGCTGAGCGCGCTTGGCGGCACGTTCGGCCTGTTCCTCGGCGTCCATGCGGTTCGCCTCCTCGAGCGTCGGCGCCGAGCCGCCGAGGCGTGCGGGGACCCAGAACTCACCCTTGGGATGCTCGCCGTAGGCGTCCTGCAGCTCGAGGAGCTTCGCACTCATGACCTCGTGCAGCTTTGCGGTGAGGGCGTCGGGATCGCCGGTGGGCTCGAGCGCCTCGCAGACCCCGATCGAGATCGGGTAGCCGGTGCGGCCGAGCCGCTTCGGGTGTCCCTTGGTCCACACGCGCTGCGCACCCCAGATGACGGTCGGGATGATCGGCGCACCGGACTCGATCGCCATGCGTGCCGCACCCGACTTGAACGCTTTCAGCTCGAAGCTGCGGCTGATCGTCGCCTCCGGGTAGACGCCGACGAGTTCACCGCGCTTGAGGTACTCGACCGCAGCCCGGTAGCTGTCGGCGCCGGCTGCGCGGTCGACCGGAATGTGCTTCAGCGACCGCATGATCGGGCCGGAGATCTTGTTGTCGAAGACCTCCTTCTTCGCCATGAACCGCACCTTCCGACGCCCCTGGAGGTGAGCGGGGATGCCGGCGTAGGTGAAGTCGAGGTAGCCGGTGTGGTTGATCGCGACGACGCCGGGGCCCTCGGCCGGGACGTGCTCGACGCCCGACACCTTGAACTTGAGACCTTCGGCCAGCCACAGCAGGCGGGCGGCGGTGATCACGGTGTCGTAGACGGGTTCCATGCCGCAAAGCTTAGCGATCGTGCTCCCGGTAGAGGTCAGGCGTCGGTCGCACCGATCCGGGTGACGGCGAACACGAGGTCGAGGGCGGCGTCGGAGAGCTGTGCGGGGGTCAGGGCGAGCCTGCCGTCGATGTGGTCGAGGTAAAGGGCCACGAGCGCGCCGGTGAGCGCGGAGGAGATCACCGCGACGCGTTCGGGGGCGAGCGAGTTCTCGTCGGCGACCATGCCCAGGACGGTTTCGACGAATCCGGGAACGGTGGCCGCGCGATGCGCGCGGAGGACGTCGTCGGCGAGCGGTTCGCGCAGCAGGATACGGGCTCGGCCCGGGTTGTCCTGGAAGAACTCGCGAAAGACCTCGAGCAGTGCACGCACGCTTCCCCGCAGGTCGTCGGGCCGCTCGATGCCGGCGATCCGGGTGAGGAGCTGTTCGGTGACCCGGTCGTACACCGCGGTGACCACCTGCTCCGTCGACTCGAAGCTCTCGTAGAAGTAGCGCGGGCTCAGGTTGGCCTCGCGCACGACCGCGCGCATCGTCACCGCCCCGGTGCCGCCGCTTCCCAGCAGGGTCTCGGCGACGGCCAGCATCTGCTCGCGCCGGTCGGTGGACCGGTCCTCGAGCGTCTGTCCGCGCCACAGCTTCCCCGAACTCATGTGTTCATCGTCGCATCTGCGCGGGGTGGGACTCATGGCCCACGCCACGGGAAATGGCGGCTCGATACCCTGGAGGCCTGTAGTGCTCGCCGCGGCAGCCCCGCGCACACCAGGAAAGGCCCCTACGTGCAGATCACCAGCATCGGTCATGCCGGTTTCCACATCCAGACCACCGCCGGATCGATCCTCTGCGACCCCTGGGTCAACCCCACCTACTTCGCCTCGTGGGTACCGTTCCCGGACAACTCCGAACTCGACTGGAAGACGCTCGGCGACTGCGACTACCTCTACGTCTCGCACCTCCACCGGGATCACTTCGACGAGAAGAACCTCCGCGAGAACGTCAGCAAGGACGCGACGGTCCTGCTCCCCGACTACCCGGTGCCGGACCTGCGTCGCGAGCTCGAGAAGCTCGGCTTCACCAAGTTCATCGAGACCACCGACTCGGTGAAAACGACGGTGACGAACGACAAGGGTTCGCTCGACGTCATGATCATCGCACTGCGCGCGCCCGCCGACGGGCCTATCGGCGACAGCGGTCTGATCGTCTCCGACGGCGAGACCGTCTGCTTCAACATGAACGACGCCCGCCCGATCGACCTCGACGTCATCGACGACGCGTTCGGCCACGTCGACGTTCACCTCCTGCAGTACTCGGGCGCCATCTGGTACCCGATGGTGTACGACATCCCGCGGAAGTCGAAGGCCAATTTCGCTTCTCAGAAGCGTCAGCGCGGAATGGACCGTGCGCGTTCTTACATCGAGCAGGTAGGCGCGACCTGGGTCGTCCCGTCAGCCGGCCCGCCGATGTTCCTCGACGAGGAGCTGTTCTACCTCAACGACTTCGGCTCCGGTGAGACCGCCGACGAGACCTCGATCTTCCCGGACCAGGAGACCTTCCTGGAGCAGATGCGCATCCACGGCAC
This sequence comes from Gordonia rubripertincta, assembly GCF_038024875.1. Classification (NCBI taxonomy): domain Bacteria; kingdom Bacillati; phylum Actinomycetota; class Actinomycetes; order Mycobacteriales; family Gordoniaceae; genus Gordonia; species Gordonia rubripertincta. Next base: position 1,534,856 of record NZ_CP136136.1, on the reverse strand, counting down.
CGACGACGGCGAGAAGCATCGCGGTCTGATGATGGTCTCCGGTTCGGTCGCCGACTTCACCGGTTCGACGCTGAACGAGGTCAGCCACCCGTACGCGCCGGGCGACGTGTTCGGCGAGAACAAACGCGCCTACCTCGAGCGGATGAAGGAGAAGTTCGCGCCGGTCATCGCCGCGGACAAGGCCACCTGGGCACCCGCCGAGGGCGAACCGCTGATCGGCGCGCTCCGCGAGCTCTTCGAGCCGATCATGGCCCAGTCGGATCTGATCTGCGACGGCATCGGCTACCCCGTCGGCCTGGTGATGACCCCGGGCGGCGGTCCGGCGAACGACGCCACCGAGACCGTCGTACTCGACTTCCCCAACCGCATCGTGCGCGAACCGAAAGAGGGAGAAGGCAAGTACCGCTACGGTTTCCGTATCGCCACCGAACTCGTGCGCACGGTCCTCCGCGACAACGAGCCGGACTGGGTGAACACCATCTTCCTGTCCACGCGCTTCACCACGTGGCGCATCGGCGGATACAACGAGTTCCTCTACACCTTCTTCAAGTGTCTGACCGACGAGCGCATCGCCTACGCCGACGGCTGGTTCGCCGAGGCCCACGACGATTCGGCCTCGATCACCAAGGACGGCTGGGAGATCCAGCGTCGCTGCCCGCACCTGAAGGCCGACCTCGGCAAGTTCGGCGTCATCGAGGGCGAGAAACTGACCTGCAACCTCCACGGCTGGCAGTGGGACCTGACCTCTGGCCGCTGCCTGACGTCGAAGGGCCACGAGCTGCGCGCGAGCAAGCTCGACTGACGCGATGACGGCGTCCGAACGGACCTACGCCGGGCGGCCGGTCAGCGATCGCGCCGCCGAGCGTCGGCGTCGGTTCCTCGACGCCGCCCTCGTCGAGTTCACCGGTGCCGCCGGATACGCCGGCTCTTCGGTGACCTCCATCTGCCGGGCCGCCGGGCTCTCGCGGCGGCAGTTCTACGAGGAGTTCAGCGACCGCGAGGACCTGCTCGTCGCGCTGTACGACGAGATCCAGCACGCGGCCCGCGACGCCGTCGCAGAAGCGTTGGCGGGCATGGCATCCCGCGATCTGAGGCAATTGGCCACCGCCGCGATGAGCGCCTACATGACCTCGGTCGGCACCGACCCGCGTCGTGCGGAGGTCTCGTTCGTCCAGATCGTGGGCGTGAGCTCTCGCGTCGAGCAGCACCGCCTCGACGGGCGTGAGGAGTGGGTCGAGTTCTTCGTCGCGGCGATGGCCGACTTCGCCGGGCGCGCACCGAGCGAACGGCAACGCCACCTCGCGATCGCCTATGTCGGCGCCCTCACCGGGCTCGTCCACCGCTGGAGCGTGGCGCCGGACCCGGCAACGCTCGACGACATCGTCTCGGTCCTGTCCGACATCCTGCTCGCGTTTGCCGCGCTCTAGCCCTTCCCTGCCCGACGATTGTGCGCCGGCACACATCCATGTATGTTCGCTCAAAGTGTGAGACACAGACGTCTCACTATCTCGAGGGGGTCTTCATGGGTCGGGCATCCGGCAGGAGAACGGGACGTGGCCTGCGAACATTCATCGCAGCACTGACTCTCGCGCTCGTCAGCGGTACAGCACTCGGCGCCGGGACGGCCGCCGCAGTACCCGTTGCGCCACCCCTCCCGTTTCCGGTCCCGCCGGCCATCCCCGAGTTCGACAAGGACTTCTACCTACCCCCGGCGTCGGTATACGCGGACAAGAAGCCCGGCGAGTTGATCGCCGCCCGGCGCGTCCACCTCGCCGCGTTGTCGGTGATCCCGATCAACGTCGACGCCTGGCAGATCTCTTACCGCTCGACCAACACCCGGGGTGAGGCCATTCCCGCGGTCGCAACCGTTCTCAAGCCGAGGGGGCCGGTGAGGCCCGGACCGTCGAAGCTGGTGTCGTGGCAGTCTGCCGAGGACTCGACCGCGCTGTACTGCTCACCGTCATATGCGCTGCAGCAGGCATCGATCCCCGGTCAGCTGACCGGGTCGGTGGACTCCGCCTACGAGGTCCTGCAGATCACGTCGCTGGTCGGCGCCGGTTGGTCGGTCGTGATCCCCGACCACCAGGGACCCGAATCCGCCTTCGCAGCGGGCCCTCTCGCCGGACGGATCACCCTCGACGGCATCCGCGGCGCACGCGATTTCGCGCCGCTCGGACTGAAGAAGGACCTGCGGGTCGGGATGATGGGTTACTCCGGCGGAGCGATCGCGACCGGTTGGGCCGCGGAGCTCCACGAGCAGTACGCGCCGGAGCTGCCGATCGTCGGTGCGGCCGAAGGCGGTGTCCCCGCGGACATCCGGGCCATGGTGGACCTGGCCGACAGGAACGCCGCGTCGGGGCTCATCCTCGCCGGCATCATCGGCGTCAGCCGCGAATACCCCGAACTCGACCGGTTCCTGCAGCGCAATCTAAATCCGCTCGGAAAGGCGCTGCTCGCGAGCAAGAATCCTCTGTGTCTCACCTACCAGGCCGCGCTGGCACCGTTCGTGGACATCAAGGGCCTGGTGAACCTACCTGATCCGCTGAGCCACCCGACGCCGCGAAAAGTGCTGGGACAGCTGAAGATGGGCGAGCATGTCCCGCGGTTTCCGATGTTCGTCTACCAGTCGAATCCCGACTGGATCGCCCCGGTCGGCCCGGTGAACGAACTGGTGGGCACCTACTGCGCCGACCCGGATGCCAGTGTCCGATACGTCCGCGATCACTTCAGCGAGCACGTCTCGCTCGCGATCGAGGGCTTCGCACCGGGGATCGTGTGGATGCGGGATCGACTGGACGGCAGACCGGCTGGGATCGGCTGCACCACAACCGATCAGGGTTCGATGGCCCTCGATCCGAAGACCTGGCGCGCGTTCGTGAATCTCGTCGGCAACAACCTGGCTCTGGCGATCAACCAGGAACTCGGTAATCCTCCGCGCCTGCCCTAGGGCACGGCTCCGGCCCGCGCGGCGGGGAGTCGCCGGTGATGTGCACCCCGCATCACCGGCGACCCGGCCGCACCAGGGCGAGTGACGCGACGCCGGTCTTGAAGATGGGCTGGGCGGATGCCCGTGATGCGTGCCGAGGCGGTGATGGTGCCCCGGGGGCTGGTGATCGCGAGCAGATCGCCGTCCAGGACGTGCCGAGCCTCGGCATCGGAGGTCGCACACTTGGCCGACGTGTAGAAGCCGATCGCCGACGGCTGGGCAAGTCGTCGCCTGGACCGTACGGAGTGCGCTGACCCCAGGGATCTCGGATGCTGCTGGTTGCATCGCCGCTGGTCACGTCCCGACGGTTACCCAACGCGGGCAGTTTCATTCCGGGGTGTCGCGGGTACACGATTTCTAACTGAAATCGACGTTTCCCCGATACGACAGGGAGAAAATCATTGACGACTGTCACCGAGATACTCGAGGCACATCCGGTCCGCGACGACATCGACGACGCCGTGCTCGCGGCCTGTATCCAGGCGTGCGCTGAATGTACGCAGGCCTGCACCTCGTGCGCGGACGCATGCCTCGGCGAGAGCGGCGTGGAGCACCTCGTCGAGTGCATCCGCGCCGACCTCGACTGTGCCGACCTGTGTTCCGTCACCGAACGAGTGTTGCTCCGACGCACCGAGGCCAGCATCGCGGTGGTGCGGGAGACGTTGGAAGCGTGCGCCATCGCGTGTGGAGCCTGCGCTGACGAATGCGCGAAGCACGCCGACATGCATCAGCACTGCCGGATCTGCGCGGACGTCTGCCGACGCTGCGAGGAGGCCTGCCGCCGGCTGCTCGAGGTGCTCGGCTGAACACGACTCAAACCCGAAGACGCCCATCGTTACCGAGGCGTTGCCGGCCGGGCACGATCCGACGGCGATGATTGCCACCCAGCCACTGTGGGTAGGCAACTGAATACGGTCGAATGTGGCGCCACATCAGAGGCGCCCTGGTCGAACCCGACAGTGAGGAGAGAAGAACATGGCTCAGTACCGCGTCGTGGATTCCGACGAAAAGGTCATCGAGGAGAAGGATTTCGATGACGCCACCAGTGCATACGACTGGTTCAAGACCGTCGCCGCACCCGAGGACAGCCTCGGCACCGTCATGCAGGTCCACGACAACGGCGAGTGGAAGAACTTCGAGGTTTCCGATGGCGGCACCAACACTCATCCCTCAGCCGACGCAGAGTAGTTGCGATGCCGGCGGGCGGCTGCCTCAGCAGCCTCCCGTCGGACGTCCGGCGAACCGGTTGTCCAGAAACGCAAGAGCCTCGACGCTCCAGGGAATGAACGCCGCCGTGTGTGACTGACCGCGGTACTCGGTGAACGTCGTGGGCACACCGCGACGGCAGAAACTACCGGCCAGACGCGCGACGTCGGCGGTGATCATCACGCCGTCGCCTGTGCCGTCCGAATTCCCTACTCCCAGCATCATCGGCGCGCGCGGGGTTCCGAGCGTCCCCATGATGTTCTTCGAAAGGGCCTGGCGCGCACCGGGAACGTCGAGGATGCCACCGACCTGAGGCTGGAGAAGTTGACGGTCGGTGAGCCCCGGGTAATTGTCGGCGAACTGCTCGATGCACTGCCCGGCCACCTGACGGAGGATGCGAGTGCCTTTCCGGGACAGGTAGCCGGCCAGGTTCAGGTCGTAGGTCTCGTTGTATACGGCCATCAGCGCGGGGATGACCCCGGCCCAGTCCTGCTTACCGTTGATGTAACCCAGATTGTGGATGGGGTCGACGACCACTCCGCCGGCCGCCGCCCCGATGATGTTGAGCTCCGGTGCGTACTTCGGTGCCAGTTCCGCACCGAACCCGGTGGGCACCGATCCGCCGGAATAGCCGAACAGTCCGATCGGCGTGTGCGCCGGGGCGCGAAGTTGACGCAGCGTCGCCCGGAGACCGTCGAGAGCGGCGTACCCGGATTCGCGGGCGATCGTCCAGCGCAGTCCACGTCCCTCGTAGTCGGGCACCGACACCGTGTACCCGGCGGCCATCAGGCCGGTGACCAGGCTGATGTCGATCGGTCGCTCGGACATGTTACCGCCGCGCAGCGTATACGACGGGTCGCACTGGGAACCCAGCGCGTCGTAGAAGGAGTGGTACGACACGAGGCGACGCGGCGCCCCTGGCCCGACCCCCGGCGGAGAGATCACGGTGGTGACCGTCGACGTCGGCTTGCCGAAGTTGTTCGTGCTGCGGTACAGGATCTGCGTCGCGGAGATCGGCACATCCGTTCCACGCCAACCGAGTTGAACCTGGCGGGTTCGTAGTATCGCGCCCGGCACCCGGTTCTCGTAACCGCGGGGCGGCACGTAGAAGGGGTCCTGCGACGGGAGCCTGCTCGGCGCCGCGACCGGGTTCGGCACTGGCGCGGCGGTCGCCGGTTGGGCCACCAGACACAGGGAGACCCCCATGCCGATCACGGAGGTCAGCGTCGCCAGGAACCGCAGCATCAGGCGCATGGGCAGTAATGATGCCGGGGTTGTCGCCTTTTGGACGGCTTAAGCGGCATACCTGGCACAGTTCAGCCGACCGGTGTGCTCTCCCCCGCTCGTTCGACCTCCTCGACGACCGGCGACATGGCGACGACCACCGCGCCGACGACGGCGGCGATGAACGCGACCACCGCGACCGGTCCCCAGCCTTCCCGGACGGTGTCGCCGAGGACCACGATCCCGATGACGCCCGGCACCACGGTCTCGCCGACCACCAGCGACGCCGACGCCGCGCTCACCGCTCCCTTCTGCAGGGCCACCGTGAACATGTAGAACCCACCGGGTCCCGCCAGGATGATGGCGTACAGGGCGGGGTCGGTGACGAGTTCACCGAGATCGAAGGGGTCGAGGCCGTCGAGGATTCGCACCGCGACGGCGAGAACGCCGAACAGGACACCGCCGGACAGGCCGGCCAGCACCGCGACCCGGCTCTGCATCCGCGGGAGGATCGCCGCCCCGAGACCGAGGATGACGACCGCTGCGATGAGAACCGCCCAATGCAGCCACCATTCGTGTTTGCGTCCCTCGTCGCCCGCGGCGAACCCGAGCAGCACCAACGACACCACGACGACACCGATGGCGATCCAATCGCGCTGGGACAGCTTCGCTTTCAGCACGATGGTCGCCAGCACCACGGTCACGACCAGGTTGGCGCTGACGATCGGCTGTGCGAGGAACAGCGGGATCATCCGCGCCGCCACGAGGTTGCCGAGGAAACCGATACCGTCCAGCGCCATTCCCGCGATGAACGCCACCGTCAGCATGGCCGCGATGGTCGATCGCAACGACGGCGCCTCACCAGGCCCGGCACCCGTGTCGTCGACGCTCTGCGCGCCCCGTGCCTGCAGCACCGAGGCCGTTCCGTAGGCGAGTGCCGCGAAGACGGCCGCGAGGATTCCGATCAGCATCGGATCAGTATCCCCGCTTCAGACCGAAAATCGGTCACAGACCGGGACCTTCGGCACGCAAGTTGTCCACCTCGTCCATTGCGGCACGCAATTTGCCCAGCCACTCTTCGGTGTGGGCGCCGACCAGTTTGACCGACCAGGCCAGTGCGTCGGCCCTCGACCGGGCGACCCCGGCGTCGACAAGCGTGTCGAGCACGCGTCGTTCCGGCTGACGGAGTCGCGTCATGACCGGTACTGCGAGATGAGTGAAGAGGATTCGCTCGTCGCCGACGGCGACACCCCACGAGACCTTTCTTGCGTAGCGGGCCTGCGCCTCGTCGGCAATCGACATCCGTTCGGCGCGGGTCTCCTCGCGGAACCTCGACGCCCGCCCCTGCGCGGCGGCGCGTACGTCGGCATCGTTGCCGGTCGTCGGTGGCTCGAGCATTCCGATGACGGTTATCTCGTCGCGGTCGACGGTGACCTCTGCGGGTCCGGTGAACCAGGCGTCGGGCAGGCGGCCGGCGAACCACGCGGCCGCATCCCCGGCGTCGGGCAGTTCGGCCCGCTGCCAACCACCACGACGCCCGCCCGACCCTCGGCTTCCCTGTTGCGCGTTTTTCATGACCGCCTCCTCGAGCTGTATTACATGATTACAGTGTTACACCCCCGAGGAGATAAGTCACGAGCCCACTTGCCGGTTCTCGTCAGGCGCTGATGGTGTCGAGTTCGGCGATGTCTTCTTCGGTCAGTTGCAGTCCCGCGCCCGCGATGTTCTCGCGGAGGTGTGCAGCCGACGACGTCCCGGGGATGAGCAGGATGTTCGGTGAACGCTGAAGCAGCCAGGCCAGTGCGACGGACATGGGTGTGGCGCCCAGGCGGCCGGCGACCCGGGACAGCGCTTCGGACTGCAGCGGCGAGAAGCCGCCGAGCGGAAAGAACGGCACGTACGCGATGCCGTCGGCGGCGAGTTCGTCGATAAGGGCGTCGTCGGCGCGATGGGCGAGGTTGTACATGTTCTGGACGCAGACGATCGGGGCGACGGAACGTGCCTCGGCGACCTGCTCGACGGTCACGTTGCTGACCCCGAGGTGTCGGATCAATCCGTCCCGCTGCAGCTCGACGAGCGTCTCCATCCCCTCGGCGATCGAACCCGCCTGCAGCCCCAGCGTGTCGCCCATCCGCATGTTGACGAGGTCGAGCGCCTCGACGCCGAGGGCAAGAAGGTTGTCGTGAACCTGTTTACGTAGGTCCTCGGGTTCCCGGGCCGGTGGCCAGCCGCCCTCGGCGTCCCGGGTGGCGCCGACCTTCGTTGCGATGAACAGCGAGTCCGGATACGGATGAAGGGTTTCTCGGATCAGGTCGTTGGTGACACGCGGTCCATAGGCGTCGCTGGTGTCGATGTGGGTGATGCCCTGCTCGACGACGTCGCGGAGCACGGCGCGTGCCGCGTCGGGGTCGGCGGGCGGACCCATCACCCACGGACCGGCGAGTTGCATTGCGCCGTAACCGAATCTGGTGACTGTTGTGTCACCCCAGGGTCCAGGTGCCACCGGGCAGTGTGGTGGATGTGTTCACGGACATTCCTCAGTTCTTGATGTAGTCGAGTAGATCGGCGTTGATGGTCGCGGCGTTGACCGTGCACATGCCTTGCGAGAGGCCCGGGTAGACCTTCAGCGTGGCGTTCGGCACCAGCTTCACCGACCATTCGGCGGAGTCGGCGATCGGGACAACCTGGTCGTCGTCGCCGTGCATGATCAGGGTCGGCACGCTGATGGCCTTGAGGTCCTCGGTGAAGTCGGTCTCCGAGAACGCCTTGATGCCTTCGTAATGCGCCTTCGCGTCGCCGGCCATGCCCTGGCGCCACCAGTTGTAGATGACGCCCTGCGATGCTTCGGCGCCCGGACGGTTGTAGCCGTAGAACGGTCCCGACGCGACGTCGAGGTAAAACTGCGAGCGGTCGCCGGCCACACCGTCGCGGAAGCCGTCGAACACCTCTATCGGCAAGCCGCCCGGATTGGCTTCCGTCTTAACCATGATCGGCGGAACAGCACCGATGAGGACGGCCTTGGCCACGCGGCCGACGCCGTGCCGTGCGACGTAGCGGGCAACCTCGCCACCGCCCGTGGAGTGTCCGACATGGATGGCGTCGCGCAGGTCCAGGTGCTCGGCGACCGCCGCGGCGTCGGCTGCGTAGTGGTCCATGTCGTGTCCGTTGCCGACCTGTGCCGAGCGTCCGTGGCCGCGGCGGTCGTGAGCGATCACCCGAAATCCCTGCTGGACGAAGAACAGCAGTTGGGCGTCCCAGTCATCGGAGCTGAGGGGCCAGCCGTGATGAAACACGATCGGCTGACCGGCGCCCCAGTCCTTGTAGAAGATCTCGACGCCGTCGGTGGTGGTGACGAAAGGCATGATGTGCTCCTCGCGATCGTGCCCGGTGGGCGGTATTGATGACCGCTCCAGCGTCGCTCCACACACGGGTCGACAGCCTCCGTCAGGTGACTGCAATCCGACGACGGTACTGACTTAGGTCAGTCGGTCATCAGAAGGGCGGAGGTCCGTCGGCCTGCTGACGGCGTTCGCGTTCTCGCTGGTTGCGGGCGCGTTCGGCTCGCCGTCTGGCGTGTTTGTCTGCCAGTCGGTTGCGTGGGCGCGGCGGTTCGTCGCCGGTGATGACCCGTGGGGTCGGTGGGGCTTGGGGTGGCTGTTCGTAGCGGATACGCCGCAGGTTCGGGAAGGAGTCTTCGAGGGTTTCGGCGTCACCGGGGATGACGAACCCCTCGGACGTGCGGTATTCGGTGACCAGGTGGCCGTCGTCGTCGCGGTACTGGGTGTCGATCCAGTCGCCGAACGTTTTGTGTAGGTGCCCGAACCGGCATTTGGCGTTGAGGTTCTCACTGGCCGTCGGCCCACCCTGGGTGGGGTGGGTGTGGTCGTACTCGGTGACGTGGTCCAGATCGCTACCGAAAGCGGACTGGGCGCAGCCGGGTTCGGTGCAGTACCCGTCACGCACCCGCACGAAATCCGCACACGCAGCGGTCGGCCGGTACGGGTCCGCGGCTTGCGCACCCGGGTAGACGACCACGACATCCTTCGACGGGACATCCTCGGCGACGACGCGGGCCGGGGGTGTCCGCACCGGGGTGACAGGCTTGATGGTCGCGTCGGGCCGGGTGGCGAGATCACGCACATGCTCATCAGAGATGATCCCGTGGCCGTCGACCCAACCGATCCCCGAAGCCCCGGCGAGGGTGGCGGCATCGGTGACCACGTGGACGACGACCTCAGTACTCACCGCGCGGACCACCTCGGCGGGGTCGGGGATCTCGGCGTCACAATCCTCCCGCCCGCACTGGCAATCGAAGACGGTGCCAGTCAACAGCGCGAACATGGCATCGGAATTGCGCTGGTTACGGTTGCGCCCGTCCTGGGCGCAGACGGTATCGGCCAACGCTGTCACCGCTTTCGCGGCAATACGAATGTTCTCCGCCGCCATCACACCGGTGATCTCACCGGTCCCGTCGACGAAGTTCTCGGTCCACATCCCACGCTTGTCCAACGCTTCCTTGCGGCGTTCGCGCACCGCATCAGGATCGTGACGGAACACCAGCCGATCGACCATGTCCCGGAGTTTCGGGTTGGCCCACGCGCCCTTGCGATTACGCACGATGCGTTCGATCTCGGCATCGAGATCAGCCATGACCGCGTCATCGGAAATGAGGTCGGTACGGGAGATGACCGTCTGGATCAACTGGCGCGACAGGATGCCATCGCGCAGCGTGGTCAACACCTTCGGCAACCGGTCACGCAGGGCGAGTGCTTCACCGACCCACTGATCGGCCTGGTAGCGGGTGATCGCGGCTTCACGGCACACCCGGGTCACCATCTCGGTGTAGCGGTCGATGAAGAACCCGCCACCGGTGTTGACCACGAGCTGGTCGTAGACGGTGATGATCGATTCATACCGGCACCACGCCAGGTAAGCCTCGCCGTGGCGGATCGAACCGAACCGTTCCATATGGGTTGCGGTGTCGGACTGTTCGGGGTGGGCAGGATCGACCCCGGCGAGGAACTCGCCCGGTAGATCGGTCCACGCACGCGACACGCTGCCCCCACAACGTCTACAGCCCAACCTGGATGGCTGAATCTGTCACCACCCAATCTAGATCAACCCACCGACAAACTCGGATTCTCATCCACAAGGTCCCGGTAACCAACACGTTGTGCGCCAAACGGTTCCATCGACCTCAGTCGGTACCTGCCAAGGCATCGAGCGCATCACGAAGCGCTGCCCGCGAGGTGATTCCGAGTTTGGGGAACAACCGATACAGGTGCGACGAGACGGTGCGTGGCGACAGAAACAACCGCTCGGCGATCTGCGGGTTCGACAGACCCGACGCCGCAAGTCTCGCGACCTCGAGTTCCTGCGGAGTGAGTTCCGACCTCGACCGCGCACGACTCATCCCCGTGGCACGCAGCTCGGTGTTCGCACGGCTCAACCATGTACGAGCTCCGATGTCGGCGAACAACTTTCGCGCAGCGTCCAGCTGCCGCCGAGCATCACGTGCTCGACCCTGACGACGAAGAACCTCACCGGATGCGAGGTGTACTCGACCGACCTCGAAGGGCCACTGTTCGCGGCCCGGGATCGTCAGTGTCTCCTCGTGTATCCGTACGGCCTCGTCGGGTTCTGACGCCATCGCGGTACACAACCCGGAGATGAGAGCCAACCGCGACGAGATGCGTTCGAGGCCGGCCGAGCGGAACGCTTCGGCGTGTGCACGGGCCTCGTCGACCCGCCCGGTGCGCACTGCGGCCTCGATGAGATCTGGTGCAGCCCATACCGCCTCGGGATTGAAGCGGGCGAGCTCACCAGGTGTGCACACCTCCACCGCGTGGCGGTGAGCCGTCTCGAAGTCGGCGACTCCGAGTGCCGCCCTGGCCCTGGCGAAGTGGGCACATTTCACGAGCCGGTGCACCCGGCGAGGACCGGACCAGCCCCAGATCCGCTCGCAGTGTTCGATGGACTCTTCGAGGTCCCCGCGCTCCGCCGCAGCCATCGCTGCGGCGTAGTGCCCCACCTGAGCCCACAGCGGGTACCCGGTCCTCTCGGACAGTGTGATGAGCTCTGCTGCGGCATCCGACGCCGCTGAAAGCCTTGCAGCATAGAGATGATCGAGGGCAAGGTAGATGAGACCAGGCATGCTCGATCCGACCGCACCGCCGTCACGGATGACCCGCGTGACAGACTCCCGGCATCCGGGCAGGCGATCGACGTACGAGGCGACCAGTGCGGTGCGGATCACGATGTCGGTGTCGGTCTCATCGCGCAGACGGTCGATCGCCGCGTCAAGGCGCCGCAGCTGCTCGTTGTCCATCGAGCCGAGATCATGGTGGACGCGGGCCAGTGTTGCTGCGGATGCCGTTGACGGGTCGGGGAATCGCCCGACGAGATCCATCAACGGCTGCCAGTACTCACGGCCACCGAGATAGTCCGCTGCGAGGGTGAGAGTGAAGAGAGCGTCTTCGACGTCGCCGGTGCGCGGACCGTCGACGGACGTCGCGGCCTCGAGCGCCGGCATCAACATGGTGTACGCGGTGTCTGCGTCACCCTCGGTGACGAGGACGAGAAACGCAGCCGCCGCAGTGGCTCCGATCGGTTGACCCCCGGGAACCCCCTGGAGCGCGTGCAACAGTTCATGAGACGTGTCGAGTTCACCGGCGATCCAGGCGGCGACATAGGCGGCCTGCGACAACCGCCGCCTCCCCTTTTCGGCCTCCGGACTCAGCTCCGCCGCCCGTCGCAACATCGCGACCGCCCCGCCGGGATCGCCTCGGCGCAAGCTGGTCTGGGCCGCCACCTCGACCACCGAGGCAACGGACTCGTCAGGCGTGGTCGTCGACTTCGCCAAGTGGACACCACGACGGTCGGGCTGGTCGACCAGCACGTCCGCGAGCCGTCGGTGCGCCGTGCGCCGCTGCTCCGCGGTGGAACCGTCGACCACCGCCGACCTGACCAGCGGATGCCGGAACCGAATGATGTGGTCATCCTCCTCGACGATCACCAGGTGATCACGTTCGGCCGCGGCCAGGTCGTCGAAACCTTCTGACGCACCGACCACTTGGAGGATTCGGAGATCGCCGGAGCCCTCGAGGGCGGCCAACAGGAGCAGGTCGCGGGTCCGCTCGGGTAGTCGACCGATCCGAGCGCCGAAGAGTGCGCTGACATCTCGGGCCGGTCCGCCCACCCAGCCGGCGCGGTCACCTGATGCGCCCGTGGTCCCGGCGAACTCGAGCAGTGCCAGCGGATTGCCCTGCGCGTCACCGGCCACGGAGGACAGAACACTTCGGGGGAGGTGAGCGAAACGACGCGCGAGGAGGCGGAGGGAGTCCGCATCCGTCAGTGGGGTGACATCCAGTTCGGCGACGCCGGTCGGCCGGAATGCACCGCCTGGTCCCGACCGCCGGGCCGCCAGAACTCCGATCCGCCGCCCTTGCACCCGCCGGGCGATGAAGCCGATCGCGGCAATGCTCGGTTGATCCACCACGTGCAGATCATCGATCACGAGTAGAAGAGGATCGTCGGCCGCGGCCGCGGCGAACAACCCCAACGCAGCGTTCAGGACCGCTATCTGGCTTGGCGCGCTGCCGTCTTCGAGACCCAACGCCACCTCGAGAGCAGCGCGCTGGGACTCCGGGAGACGGCCGAGCTCGGCCGCCAGCGGGAGGACCAGCTGATGCAGGACAGCGAAACCGAGCTCGGACTCGAATTCGATGCCGCTCCCGCGGATGACGCGCATACCCGCGGCACGCGAGGTGTCGACGGCGGCGTCGAGCAACGCGGTCTTGCCGACCCCGGGATCGCCGGTGAGCAGCAATGCGGCGCCATCGATCCGGGTGCTGTCGAGAAAGGTTCGGAGCGCGGCGAGTTCGGCGTCCCGCCCGACCAGCCCCGCTCGCGCATCGCTCATGGCTGACATTCCCCGACCTGTTCCCGTCCTGCCCGAAGACCACGTCCTACGCACTGGCCAGATCGCCTAGTGGGGCCGGCCCAGTTCCCGCGGTGGATGTCCGTACCCACGAGGCGCATTCGTTGCGTCGGCGGTCTCCACCGCGGTGACGGCACCCGACGACGCGAGCACCACTCCGCCGCCGACTGCCGCGACGAAGGCGACGATCGCGACCGGTCCCCAGCCGGCGCGCGTGACGTCGCCGAGGAAGGCGATGCCGACCGCGCCCGGGAGCACCGTCTGCCCGACGACAAGAGCTGCCGCGGCACCGTTCACCGAGCCGGTCTGCAGTGCCACGGTGAACAGGTAGAAGCCGCCGATCCCGCTGAGCAGCAACCCATACAGAGCCGGGTCGGTGAACAGCACGGTGAGGTCGAGGGGGTCGATACCGTCCAGGATTCGAGACGCCACCGCCATCACACCGAACACCGCGCCGGCGATGAGACCGGTGACCGTCGCGATGTGGGTCTTCAAGCGGCGCATCACGATCAGACCGAGGAGGATCAGCGCGGGCCCGGCGACCAGCACGGCCCAGCGCATCCATGCGGTGTGGTCCACCCCCTCGCGGCCTGCCGACACCGCCAGCAGGATCAACGAAGCCACGACCACCGCACCGGCGATCCAATCACGCATGGTGAGGCCGACTTTCAGCACGACCATGGCGAGCAGTGCCGTGGCGACCAGCCGGGCCGAGATGATGGTCTGCGACAGGAACAGCGGGATCAGTCGGGCCGACGCGATCGTCGCGATAAACCCGATGATGTCGAAGACGAACCCGATCAGGAACGGCACCGTCAACATCGTCAGCGCGGTGGACTTCAGCGACGGGTGCGCAGCCGCGGATCGTCGACGCTCCTCACGGATGGCGGCGCGCTGCGAGACCTGCTCGGCGCCGAGCGCCTGCAGAACGGCCGCGGCGGCGAACGCCAGCGCACCGATCACCGCGATGACGATCCCGCTGGTCATGACGCAGGCTCAGATCAACGAGGCGTGAGGACGTCGGTGCCCACGAACTTCGCCAGCTCCGGCGGCAGTTTCACCGAACCGTCGGGCTGCTGGTGGTTCTCGAGGATGGCCACCAGCCAGCGGGTCGTCGCGAGCGTGCCATTGAGCGTCGCCGCAGTCTGCGGCTTCCCGTTCTCGTCGCGGTAGCGGATCGAGAGGCGACGGGCCTGGAACGTCGTGCAGTTCGACGTCGACGTGAGCTCCCGGTAGGTGTTCTGCGTGGGAACCCATGCCTCGCAGTCGAACTTGCGCGAGGCCGACGAACCGAGATCACCACCGGCGACGTCGATGACGCGATAGGGCACGTCGATCGCGGCCAGCATGTCCTTCTCCCAGCCCAGTAGACGCTGGTGCTCGGCCTCGGCGTCCTCGGGCTTGCAGTAGATGAAGCCCTCGACCTTGTCGAACTGGTGCACGCGGATGATGCCGCGGGTGTCCTTGCCGTAGCTGCCGGCCTCGCGGCGGAAACACGTCGACCAGCCGGCGTAGCGCTTCGGACCGTCGGACAGGTCCAGGATCTCGTCCATGTGGTAGCCGGCGAGCGGCACCTCCGAGGTCCCGACCAGGTACAGGTCGTCGTCCTTGTCGAGGTGGTAGACCTCGTCGGCGTGAGCGCCGAGGAAGCCGGTGCCCTCCATGACCTCCGGACGCACCAGGACGGGCGGGACCATCAGCGTGAAGCCGTTGGCGGCAGCCTTCTGCGCGGCCATGTTCAGCAGGCCGAGCTGCAGGAAGGCACCCTGCCCGGTCAGGAAGTAGAACCGCGAACCCGACACCTTGGCGCCGCGCTCCATGTCGAGCAGACCGAGCGACTCACCCAGCTCGAGGTGGTCCTTCGGGTTCTCGATCTCGCGGGGCTCACCCACGTGCTCGAGGACCACGTAGTCGTCCTCGCCGCCGGCGGGAGCCTCGGACGCGACGATGTTGGAGATCGCGCGGTGCGCTTTCGCGGCGGCCTCGTCGGCCTCGGACTGACGCGCGACCGCGGCCTTGACCTGTTCGGCGAGCTCCTTGCCCTTGGCGAGCAACGCCTGCTTCTCGTCGCCCTGGGCCTTGCCGACCTGCTTTCCGAGAGCCTTCTGCTCGGATCGCAACGTGTCGGCGTCGACGATGGCCGCACGACGGGCCGCGTCGGCATCGAGCAGGGCATCCACCAGGCCGGGGTCCTCGCCGCGGGTGCGCTGCGAAGCGCGGACCAGATCCGGGTCGTCACGAACAATCTTCAGGTCGATCACGCCTTCAAACCCTACTTGAGCGCGCGATGCGAACCCGATCACGCCACCGAAGTGAAACGCGGGCCGGCCCGCAGGTCAGCTCCAGAGCGCCCGGAGATCGTCGCGACCGAACATCGCCGCGGCATCGGCGGCCGACGGGGTGCCGCCGTACGGGTCGGCCCCGGCGTCGACGAGCAGCCGGACCACATCGTCGAATCCCTTGAACACCGCACCGGCCAGCGGCGTCTGGCCTTTGTCGTTGGCGAGGTCCGGATCGGCGCCACGGGTCAGCAGAGCCGACACCACCGCCGCATGGCCGTGGTAGGCCGCCAGCATGAGCAGCGAGTCGCCGGCCTGGTTGCGCAGGTCAGCCGGCACGCCGGCATCGACATAGACACCCAGGGCGGAGTCTCCGGATCGGGCCATGCCGAAGAGCCGGGTGGCCAGCTCGACGACCTCCGGATCGGGCGACGGTTCCGATGCGGGCGGTGAGGAATCGGCGGACACCTCCGCGAGTGTAGGCAGCCACCGACAAGGGTGCCGGGCTCCGCATCGGCTGATGCGGGTGTGCCCGGTCCCATCGACCAGGCATGATGGATCCCGATGAACGAGCCCGACCCCGACCGCCACCCGCCCGGCCCCGACGACGCGCACCACGCCCCCGCCGACGACTTCACCGCCGTCGACCCGGTCGAGCCGCACGACGAGCCGGCGAAGGCCGCCACCCGGCCCCCGCGATCCGCCACGCGCAACCCCGTCTTCGTCGTACTGGCCGCGATCGTCGTCGGCGCTCTCGTCGCCGGCGGCATCGCCTTCGCGATGGGCGTCTTCGACGACTCCGGCA
The DNA here is from genome assembly GCF_038024875.1 of Gordonia rubripertincta. Taxonomy (NCBI): domain Bacteria; kingdom Bacillati; phylum Actinomycetota; class Actinomycetes; order Mycobacteriales; family Gordoniaceae; genus Gordonia; species Gordonia rubripertincta. The sequence goes on along the minus strand of NZ_CP136136.1, from coordinate 1,518,417 downwards.
GCGTCGGCGGCAGCAAGGTCGGCGAGGGCGAACGCCTCGTCCAGAACGCCTTCACCCAGTCGGTGGCCGGCGACTGTCTGGACTGGCCCGAGGGCAACCCCGGACAACCGACCGCGGTGGACTGCGCACAGAAGCACCGCTTCGAGGTGGCCGGCGGCATCGACACCTCCCTCATCCCCGGCGTCGAGTTCGGTGAGGACGCGCTGTGGCCCGGGCCCGAACGCTTCGCCGCCATCCGCGACGAACAGTGTCCGGTCATCGTCGACCAGTACCTGGACGGCCGCCTCGACCCGCAGGGCCGCTTCTCGGTCGGCATGATGTACCCGTCGCAGGCCCAGTGGGACAAGGGTGCCCGGCAGCTGCGCTGCGGAGTCCAGGAGGACGGGGCCGACGGTCAGCCCGTGCAGTTCTCCGGCCGCGTCGCCGACCAGAACCAGTCGTATGTGTGGCCCGAGGGAACCTGCATCGGCATCGACCCGGAGACCCGCAATCCCACCGGATTCCCGGTGAACTGCGCCGAGCCGCACGCCTTCCAGACCACCGGCATCGTCGACCTCGCGGTCCGCTTCGGCGACCGGATGTCGAACAAGCCGTGGCCCGCGACCGGCGCCCAGAACAACTACCTCGGCACCATCTGCCCGAAGCAGGCCGAACGCTTCGCCGGCGGCGCGCCCGCCCTCGACAAGACGACGCTGAACGTCCAGTGGTCGGTGCTCAGCGAGCCGAGCTGGCTGGCCGGCAGCCGAAAGGTGGTCTGCTACCTCGGTCTGCCCGACAAGCGCGGCGGATTCGCCACCCTCGTCGGCGACGCCAAGGACGGTGCGCTGCTGATCAACGGCAAGGCACCCGTTCCGCCACCTGCCGCTCCGCCCGGTCGTGCTCTTCCGACGCCGGTGCCGCTCCCGCCGGGAATCGCGCCGAATCCCGACCAGGCCCCCGCCCCGGCGGGCTGACCCATGGCCGTTCCGATGTCCGACGACGAGTTCGACGGGCTGGTCTCCGACGCACTGGACACCATCCCGTCGGAACTGACCGGCGCGATGAACAACGTGGTCATCCTCGTCGAGCCGTACAACCCCGAGGAGCCCGACATCCTCGGGTTGTATCAGGGCGTGGCGCTGACCCTGCGCGATCACGACTACGGCGGATTCCTGCCGGACACGATCACGATCTACCGCGACCCGATCCTGGCGATGTGCAACTCGCGCGACGAGGTGGTGCACGAGGTCGCGGTCACCGTCATGCACGAGATCGCCCACCACTTCGGAATCGACGACGCCTGGCTGCACGCCAACGGGTGGGGCTAGGAACCAACCCCGGAACCCCAGGTCAGGCCGGATGTTTCATCGTGGCCGGAATGCGGAATACCGAGATTCCGATGTCCAGCCCACATCCAGGAGTATCGCCATGTCCACCGACGCCATCGTCATCCTGAAGGACGACCACAAAGAGATCCGCAAACTCTTCCGCGACTTCAAGTCACAGGGCCCGAACGCCGTCAAGACCAAGGGCAAGATCGTCGACAAGATTATCGAGGCCCTCACCGTGCACACCTACATCGAGAACGAGTGCATGTATCCCGAGATCCGTAAGCGTGTACCCGATCTCGAGGACGACATCCTCGAGTCCTACGAGGAGCACCACGTCGCCGACGTCCTCGTCGTCGAGCTCGCCGCGCTGAAGCCGGACTCCGAGCGGTTCGACGCCAAGACGACCGTGCTGATCGAGAACGTCGAGCACCACATCGAGGAGGAAGAGGACGAGTGGTTCCCGAAGGTGCGGGAAGCCCTCGGCCGCAAGGACCTCCAGGAGATCGGTGAAGAGATGCTCCGCCTCAAGGAGAAGGCACCGCGACGCCCGTCTCAGCCGTCGGCGTTGAAGAAGACGGTCGACGCGATCATCAAGTAGCTCAACCCATCGGGTCGTCGACCAGCGGTTCGTCGACCCGGTCGAAGGGTGCGGTCTCGGCTCCCCAGCGGTGGCAGACCCAGATGCCGTCGGTGTACTCGAGTTCGATCGAGCCGGTGTTGCCCAGGTGCGTCGCCGCGGCGAAGCGGGAGTCGATGCCGGCCAGGCGCGCCGCGATGAGGCGGATCGCCGCACCGTGGCTGACCAGGAACACATCGCGCGGTTCGGTTCCGGTCAGGTACGAGCGGGCGAGGTCCTCGACGGTCGGGATGTAGCGGTCGTAGACCATCGCGAGCGACTCGCCGCCAGGGATGCGCACGTCGAGGTCACCGGCATGCCACTTCTCCATGACGTCGTGGAAGACGTCGTGGGCCTCGCGGTCGCTGCGATCCTCGAGCACACCGGCCTGGACCTCGTGCACACCGTCGACGGCCTCGGTGTGGACGTCCCACACCGAGCTGATCAGTTCGGCGGTCTGCCGGGCGCGCCGGGCCGCTGAGCTGAACAGGACCGCCTCGCGTTCGGGCCGATTCTCCAGGCCGAACCGGACGCCTTGTCGCGCACCGAAATCGGTGAGCGCGGCTCCGGGCAGCGCGGTGTCGAGCCGGCGCATGACATTCGCGGTGGTCTCGCCGTGCCGGACGAGGTGCAGGCGCGCCATCACACTTCTCCTTGTCGCAGGGACTCGATCCAGGCCAGCGACTCGGCGTGGTCGGGAGGCGCCGATCCCGTCGTCCGCACCGCGGGCCACGAACCGAGGTAGACGACCCGTTCACACCGGCGATGCAGCGCCGCAAGGGCTTCCGCGACCGCCGCGTCGTCGATGTGGCCGACGGCGTCGAGGAAGAACCGGTAGCGGCCGGCGATGGCCCGACCCTCCGCCTCGTCGCGTTGCGGCCGGGATTCGATGCGTGTGAGATCGATTCCCCGCGAGGCGAATTCGTTCATCGCGTTCATCAGGCTGCCGGGCTCGTTGGACAGGTCGAGGATCACCGAGGTGCGATCGGTGCCGGTCCGGCGCGTCGGGGCCGCGGGGCGTCCGAGGACGAGGAAGCGCGTGGTGGCCTCCTTCGCATCGCAGACCCCGTCGGCGATCACGGTCAGATCCGACAACCCTGCCGCGAGACCGGTCGTCACCGCGGCATCGGCTTTGCCGGACGCGACATCCAGCGCGGCAGCGGCATTCGAGCCGGAGGTGACGAACTCCGCGTTCGGGAACAGCTTCGCCACGGACTGCCGGACCTGCGCGGCGGCCACCGGGTATGCCGCAATGGTGCGGACGTCCTCCGGGGCGATCGGACCGTTCGCGGCGATGGCGAATGCGATGTCGAGGACGGTCTCGGCGAACACCTGGACGCGCCCGTCGGTACCGGACCGCGCCGGCGGTACGAGGGCGTCCATCGTCGCCGGTACCGATCCCTCGAGCGAACTCTCGATTGGCACACAGCCGTAATCGGCCTCGCCGCTGCGGACCATCGCGATGGCGGCAGCCGGGCTCGAGGCGTCGACCTTGGTGACGTCACGCGAGAGGTCGAGACCCCCGAGTGCGGGGTCATGGGCGGCGATGGCCGCGTCGAGTGCCATCTCGGTGAAGGTTCCGGGCGGGCCGAAGTAGGCGATCACAGGCACCACACGAGCCTAGTGGACGCCGGTCCGAGTACCCATTGACGATCACGCCGGCCGTATTTAGGTTAGGGTTACCTTTCACAAGTGATGAGCAAAGCAGCCGCCCGCGCCGACCGGAGAGACAACATGACGCGTACGACGACCGACCGACCCACGGATGCCGAGATGATCCAGACGGCCTGCCGTCGGGTCGGCTCCGCCATCCTCGCCGTCGAGGGCGCCGACACCACACCGATCGAGGTCGTGCACCTCTTCGAATCACAAGCCTTCGTCCTCGTCCCCACCGACGGCGGGGCCATGCCGGCCGTCGCCGGCACCGAGGGCGCCCCCGCGATGCTCGAGGTCACCGACTGGGCGCCCATCGACCTGCGCGAACGAGTCCGGTCGGTCGTCTGGCTCAACGGCACGCTCCACGAGGTCCCCCGCGACCTCGAACGCGACCTGGCCATCGAGATCGCCGCCGAACACCCCGACGACGGCCTGCTCGACATCGGCCACGGCGCGTCGATGCTCCGCCTCCAGGTCGACTCAGCGGTACTGGCGTCGAGCTCCGGAGCGACGTCGGTGTCGGCCGCCGAACTGGCCGACGCCCAACCCGATCCGTTCTGGGAGTGTGAGGCCGGCTGGCTCGAGCACCTCGACGCCGACCATGCCGATCTCGTCGGTCAGCTGGCCCGCAAGCTGCCCACCGACCTGCGTCAGGGCCGCGTACGTCCCCTCGGCCTCGACCGTTTCGGCATCCGCTTCCGGATCGAGGGCATCGCCGGCGACTCCGACGTCCGGCTACCCTTCCCCCGCCCGGTGACCGACGTCTTCGAACTGTCACGTGCTCTGCGGAACCTCGCGGGTTGCCCGTTCCTGAATTCGATGCCCGACTGACCTTTCGAGGCTCGCTCCGCTCGCACTCAGGGAGCGATGGAAGCAGGGAGTTCCATTCCTTAGGCTGACCGGCATGTCTCTGCGCGAGTACCTGCGGCCGTCGCCCCACGGCATCCCGGTCGTCACCGATCGCGTCGAGCGGCGCGGCCTGATCGCCGAACTCGTCATCGTCGGCGTCCTGACCTTCGCGTTCTCGGCGGTCTCGGCCGCGCTCGCACTGCTCGAAGCCCAACTGGCCGGGGGCATCGGCGGGACGACCGTCGCCCTCAACCCCAGTCGCTCCGACCTCGCCCTCATCGACGCAGCGCGTCAGGTGCTGAGCGTCCTGAGGCTGTTCGCCATCGCCGCGCTCGGCGTATACCTGCTGTGGCGCAGCGGGCTCGGACTGTCGCGTGTCGGCCTCGGCCGCTGGACCCCGCGCCGCGACGTGCCCGCGGGACTCGTCCTCGCCGCCGTCATCGGCATCCCCGGTCTCGCGCTGGTCGCGGTCGCCCGCGCCTTCGGACTCAACGCGAGCCTCGTGCCCAGCCAGGCGGACACCTGGTGGGAATGGCCGGTGCTCATCCTCATCGCGATCGGGAACGCGGCCGCCGAGGAGATAGTGGTGGTCGCCTACTTCATCACCCGACTTCGGCAGCTCGGTGTCTCGGACGCCAAGTCGCTGGCCGCCAGCGCTGTCCTCCGCGGCGGCTACCACCTGTACCAGGGCTTCGGCGCCGGCCTCGGCAACCTGGTGATGGGCGTCGTCTACGGCCGCTTCTACCAGGTCACCGCCCGCGCCTGGCCGCTCGTCATCGCCCACGGTGCCATCGACGTCGTCGCATTCATCGGCTACGCGCTGTTGCGCGATCACCTCTCCTGGGTCGGCTGACGACGCAACCGGTCAGTCGCGAGCCTCGGTGTGCTTACCCGAACCGGTGGCACGGGCCAGTCCGAAGAGCGCCAGCCCCACGAGCATCAGGATGCCTGCGCGCAACCAGGTCTCCGCGCTCTGCTGCGTCAGCAGGACGATGCACGTCACGATCGCCAGCACCGGCACGATCGTCCACGCCCGGAAGTGATCGGTGTCGGCGCGGTCGCGTCGAAGCACCAGGACCGCGACGTTGGTGCTGAGGAAGACGAACAGCAACAGCAGCACCACGGTCTCGGCGAGCGCGGCCACCGAACCGGTCGCCGAGAGCACCATCGCGATGGCGGTGGTGGCGATGATCGACGCCCAGGGCGTACGCCGACCCGGCAGGACCTTCGCCAGCGCCGAGGGCAGCAGTCCGTCACGGGCCATCCCGAACGTCAGACGCGACGCCATGATCATGGTGAGCAGCGCACCATTGGCCACCGCGATCAGGGCGATCAGCGAGAACAGCTGGTCCGGGACACCGACGTCGGCGATCGTGACCACCTCGAGCAGCGGGCCCGACGAGCCGGCGAGCTCGTCCGGTAACACCACGATCGAGACCGCGAGGCCCACGAGCACGTAGACGACGCCCGCGGTGATGAGCGCGCCGAACAGCGCCTTCGGGTAGACCCGCCGCACGTTGCGGACCTCCTCGGCCACATTCGCCGACGTCTCGAAACCCACGAACGAGTAATAGGCGAGCAACGCCGCGCTCAGCACGGCCAGCGCGGGGGTCGTCGAACTGTCGAACTCGAACACGCGATGCGGTTCGCCGTCTCCCCGACCGAGGACGACCGCGGCCAGGACGACGACGAGCACCAGACCCGACACCTCGACGATCGTCATGACGACGTTCGCGCGCACCGACTCGCTGATGCCCCGCGCGTTGAGTGCCGCGATCGCGACCAGGAACACGAGAGCGGTGGCGGTCGTGGGCACGTCGAAGAAGGTCGTGAAGTAGTCACCGGCGAACGCCAGCGCCAGACCCGCGGCGCTGGTGACACCGGCGGCGAGCATGCAGAATCCCACCAGGAACGAGACCAGCGACGACCGATAGGCCTGCTGGGCGAAGACCGCGGCGCCACCCGCCCGGGGGTATTTGGTGACCAGCTCCGCATACGACCCCGCCGTCAGCAGCGCCATGACGAGGGCCACCACGAGCGGCACCCCAGATGGCACCGCCCACCTCGCCGGCGATCTCGCCCACGAGCGCGTAGATGCCGGCGCCCAGCACGTCGCCGAGGATGAACAGGAACAGCATCTTGCCGGAGATCGCGCGCCGGAGCGGGGTGCGGTCGTCACCGGTCTCGGTGTCGGGCCGTGCGGCCACATCGTCGGTCATGGCGACCCGGATACCCCGTCGCGGGCCGATCATTCGTGTGATCTGCGCCGAATCCGTGCCGGGCACCGGCGGATGCGTACATTGGTTGGGATGAACGAGCAGGACCCGCCGATCATTCGGCGCGGTCGTCCGGGGCCGCAGGTACCGCCCGGGCGGCCGGCGGGGGGCATACCACCACGCCAGGGACCGCCTCCCGGTGCACCTCGACGACCCCATCCGCAGGGTCCCGCTCCCGCCGCACACCCCCAGGCCATGCCGCGAATCCCCGCGCAGGGCCCGCCGCCGCGACGGGCTCCCGGCCCTGCCCCGACAGCCGGGCCCGTTCCCGGCAGAGGCGCTGCCCCGGGTCAGTACGCACCCACCCCAGAAGCCCGAACCGATCCCGGCCGGCGAGCGTCGGGGAGACCGCGGCCGGTCGCCCGCGCGCCCGCCCGCACCGCCCGTCGGCGCTCCGCCCGCCGCGAAACCGGCGCGTCCCCGGCGTCGTCGGCGCCGGGGACTGCGCGTCGGCAGAATCCTGCTGATCCTGCTGCTCGTGTTCGTGCTCGGCAGCGCCGGACTGCTCTTCTACTACGACTCGCGACTCGACCGCATCGACGCGCTGCCCGCCTACGCCGGACGGCCGTCGGACACCCCCGGCACCAACTGGCTCATCGTCGGCACCGATTCCCGCTCCGACCTGTCCGACGAACAGCGCACCACCCTGTCCACCGGCGACGCCGACGGTTCGCGCACCGACACGATCATGCTGGTGCACAACCCGCCCGGGAGCGGGAAGGCGACGGTCGTCAGCATCCCGCGCGACCTCTACGTCGAGATCCCCGGCCACGGCAGCCTGAAAGTCAACGCGTCGTACAACATCGGCGGTCCGCAGCTGCTGGTACAGACCGTCGAGAACCTGACCGGCATCCACATCGACCACTACGCGGAGATCGGGTTCGGCGGCTTCGACACGCTCGTCGACGCCGTCGGCGGTGTCGACATGTGTATCGACCAGCCGCTCAACGACCCCAAGGCCGGACTCAGACTGACCAAGGGCTGCCACCACCTGAACGGGCGCCAGGCACTCGGACTGGTCCGGACCCGCGCCTTCCCCCGCGCCGATCTCGAGCGGGTCATCAATCAGCGGAAGTTCCTCGCCGCCTTGGTCTCCCGCGCGACGAGCCCGGCGGTGCTGTTCAACCCGTTCCGGTTGTTCGGGTTCATCGGCGGTGCGATCGACTCGCTCACCGTCGACGAGCGCGACCACATCTGGAACCTGGCCTCGTTGATGTTCGCCCTCCGTGACCCCGTGACGACCACCACACCCACGGGCGAGAGCATCTACACCGATGACGGTCTGGCACTACCGGTCACGGAGACGACCGAACAGTTCTTCGGTCTCTTACGTGCAGGTCAGCCGATCCCCGACGATCTGCTCGTCGACGCCGGGTGACAGCGTGGCCAGGCTGCCCAAAGCCAGGCCAGACTTGCCTTACTTAGCCTGAACTTGCTGGTAGAGGCCACTTTTCGGCACCTACGATGGAAGCATGACCGAATTCACGAAGTTCCATCAGCTGCTGCACGACCAGATCGGTAACGAGTTCTACGCCTCGCAGCAGTACATCGCGGTCGCGACCTACTTCGACAACCACGACATGCCCCAGCTGGCGAAACTCTTCTACGGCCAGGCCGTCGAAGAGCGCAACCACGCGATGATGATCGTGCAGTACTTCCTCGACCGGGACATGGAGGTTGAGATCCCCGGCATCCCCGCCCCGAACAACAAGTTCGAGGACTACAAGGCCCCGATCAATCTGGCTCTCGAGCAGGAGAAGACGGTCACCCAGCAGATCGTCGATCTCGCGAAGTCGGCCCGCGACACCGGCGACTTCGTCGGTGAGCAGTTCATGCAGTGGTTCCTCAAGGAACAGGTCGAGGAGGTCGCCACCATGACGACCCTGCAGACCATCGCCGACCGGTGCAACGGCAACCTGTTCGACCTCGAGAACTTCGTCGAGCGCGAGTTCAACAGCGCCGCGGCCGACGATCCGACGTCACCCCCCGTCGCCGGAGGCAACATCTAGCCTCCGACCAGCAGACGATCCCGGCGGCGCGACTTCACCCGAAGTCGCGCCGCCGGAACGGTTTTCCGATGTTCTCGCCTAGCGCAGGGTGACCTGGCGGCCGCGGATGCCGTCGCGCGAGCTCCGCTCGGCGATCGTCAGCTCCGAGGAGTCGGCGAGTGCCTCGCCCAGCCACTGATCGAGCTGGTTGAGACCCGCCTGCCACTCCTCGTGGTGCATCTCGTTGTCGAGGTCGAAGACCGGGACCAGCAGGCCGTGCGTGCGGAACGACCCCGCGAAACGCGAGCCCTCACCCATCGTCAGACGGCCGGCCGCATGCAGGCGGGCCATCGCGGCCATGAGGTCGTCCTCGGGCTCGGGGCGGATCCAGCGTAGGTGCGCCCGTTCACCGGCGTCGACCCACCACGGGGCGCCTGAACCGCTCTCGACGACGAGTCGCGCCGTCGGCAGCACGGAGTCGTTGGCGCGCTCGAACATCGGCGCGATCTCGGCGGGCACCTCGGTACCCTCCGGGAACCACCACGAGAAGTCCTGGTGCACGGTGATGTCCAGGATCGCGTCGGCCTTCAGCACCTCGTCGAGCGAGGGCGATTCGTCGGCGGATTCGAGGTCGAACTCGCTGCCGGCCTCGGCGTGCGCGGCCCACGCGATGGCGGCCGCCAGCTCCACAGCCGGCGCCATCCGGTCCGGTTCGGTCTGCAGACCCACCAAACCCTCTGTGGCGCCGTTGGATTCACGTGCCAGTGCCGGACCGGCACCCGGCAGGATCGTCACGAGGGAGACGTCGTTGCGCGTGTCGGCAGGCTCCGTCAGCTCGAGACGTGCAGTCGCCGATGCCACGAAGGTCCGCAGTGCGACGAAATCGCATTCGGAGGCCAGCCCCGCGAAGGGACGTGGCGGCGGTGCCATCGACGCCGCCTGCCGAGCCTTGCGAGCGGCGACCCGCTCTGCGCGATTGCTTCCCGGGCGGGGTCCACTGCCCCGCTTGCTCTTCTTGCCCATCGGTCCACTCTCTCACGAGCCGCTCACGGCGCCGGAAAGCCCGGGGAGGGCGAGAGCCGCGCTCAGTCGACGGTGACCAGCCAGTCGCGGACCTTGGCCGGGTGGTTGGTGGCCAGCCAGCGCACCCCGAGGTCGGCGCAGAGCTGGACGTCCACCAGTTCGTCGACGGTCCAGCAGTACGTCACGCGGCCGGCCGCGGCGGCGCGGTCGACGAGATCCGGGTACTGCCGCAGGGTCATCACCGAGGGTCCGATCCCGGTGGCCCCGACTGCGGTCGCCGCGCTGCCACCGAGTACCCGGGCAGTGTCGCCCAGCAGGATGGTGGGGAGCATCGGGGCATGGCGGCGGATACGCCAGACGCCGGCGGAGGAGAACGAGATGACCACGGCGCGACTGTGATCGGCCGACGGCGGAGTGGCCACGCCGAATTCGTGGAGGATCTCGAGGAGCTTCTGCTCGACGAGGCTGCCGAACCGCACGGGATGTTTGGTCTCGATGAACAACCGGACCGGCCGGCGCCAGTCCAGGGTGAGCGTGAGCAGCTCGCGGAGCGTCAGGATCGACGCGGGGTCGCCCGCGGAATGCCAACTCCCGAAGTCGAGTTCGCGGAGCTGGGCCAGTGTCATCTCGCTGACGATGCCGGAACCGTTCGACGTGCGGTCGACGGTTCGGTCGTGCACGCAGACGAGTTCGTGATCGGCGGTGAGCCGGACGTCGCACTCGAGTCCGTCCGCACCCTGCGCGAGTGCGAGCTCGTATGCGGCCAGAGTGTGTTCCGGACGGTCCCCGGAGGCGCCGCGGTGCGCCACCACCGCGGGTTTACCCGAACGCGACACCTTCTCGGCCGCACCCACGTTCACACCTGAGTTCATCCGACCGCCACCCACCTTCTCTTCGGGACCGGGGCCGCCGTGGCGGCGTCGAACAGCAACGGCAGGCGGCGTGCCGACCAGAAGGCGAAGGCGGCCGACACGGCCGCGCTGATGATCACCATGGCGAGCGCATTGGCGCCGGTCTGCACCGAGTCCGAACCCCACGCGACGGCACGGGCGACCAGCGCCAGTAGAGCGGTGACGGTGACGAACACCCACGCGACCCACAGACGCCGGACCCGGCGGCCGACGCGTTCGGCGTCGAGGGACGGATCGTGGGCCACGCGCTGGGCCACGACCTCGCCGAGCACGAGCGGCCCACCGACCAGGTTCACCAACGGGACTCCCACCAGCACCCCCACCCACAGCGGACGCCTCGGGTCGAGGAGTCGGGCTTCCTCATAGGTACCGGCCCGGAGGTCGATCACCCAGCGGATGAACGCGAGGGTCGCCCAGATGTAGGCCAGGAAGGCGGCCACACCCACGAACACGATCAGCCAGTCGGAGACCACGATCAGCGGGTCCGGGAGCGGTTGGGTGCGGTTGACGGCCAGCAGGATGTAGCGGATCAGATGGATGACCGCCGACGCCGCGAGCGCCGTTCCGGCCACGACGAGCGCGAACAGCAGGCGTGCCCGTGAGGAATCGATCCGGTCGTGCGTCGCGTCGGCGGTCACCGGTTCGTCGTGCAGGCCCCAGGTCGGGATGTAGACGTAGCGCGGGATGAGACGCGGGCCGCGCGGGCCCGACGGTCCGCGGCGGCTGGGGATGGCCTCGGGAGGACGCCGCGCGACCCACCGGACGTTCCGAGCCCGGTACAACCGGCCGGTCGGCGCCGTTCGGGGCGGCGCGGGGGTCACGGGGCGCGCGGGTGCGGACACCGCGCGAGAGACGTCGTCGACGACGCTCAGCGGGCCGCCACAGCGAGGGCAGTGCTCGCGCCCGGGGCGGTGCGGCGCCTGGATGCGGCACCGCGGACAGAGGTCGATCATCAGTGGGCGTCGCCCCCGGTCCCGAACTCGACGGGCTTGCCGTGCTCCTGCCACGCGAGCATCCCGCCACGCACGCAGATTCCGTCGTACCCGACCTGCGCGAGGTACTGCAGCACCCGCATCGAGCGTCCGCTCGAATGACACACCACGTAGAGGTCGGCGTCGGGGTCGAGTTCGCCGAGTCGTCCCGGTATCTCGGCCATCGGGATGTGGACGGCGCCGCGGATGTGTCCGCTCGCCCATTCGTCGTCCTCACGGACGTCGAGCATCACCGCGTCGGCCGTGTGAGTGAAGTCGTCCGGCAAATCGGTCACCGGCACCTGCGTGATGTCGCCCATGGTCACGATTTCCATGGTGGCACAGTCGAGGCGCCGTGCGCGTCACGTCATCTCCGCGGCGGTTGTCGACAGTCTCGTGAAGATCACGTTCGGAGTCGTACAGACCGCCCAAAAGGGTCCTATGCTGATCATCATAGTTTTATCCACATGCGTTCAACAGACAGCTGTCCACAACCCACACCTCACCGTCAACCTGGGGATGAGGCTGTGGAAACTGTGGAAAAACCCTGGCCAAAGGCCTCGCCATTGTGACTGCGATCACTTGTTTGACCCGATGTGCGCGTAGGAAATTCACGAAACTGCAGGGGTCGACCGGTGGTGCATTTTCTTTCCAGTGCACACACCTGTGGATAACGTGGGGACAAACCCTTGGGGAATCCCCCCGAACTGGGTCTGGTATTACCCGTCAGTCACGGTGTAGAAACCGCGTCCGCACCGCAGGAGCGCGGTCGATCGCGGTGATCACGCCCGAGGTGAAGCTCTCGGCGAGCCCGGACACCGACACCTGGTTGCCGACCAGTCGTGCCAACAGCGGCTTGGGGGCCTCGATGACCATGATCTCCGCGTCGGGGTACCGCTCGGCGACCACCGAACGCATGACGCCGATGCCGTCGACCAGACCGAGTTCGGCCGCCCGGCGCCCGACCCAGACATCGCCGTTGAACAGCTCCTCGTCGGACGCGGTCAGCTTCTTGCCCCGACGCTGCCGAACCCACGCGATGAACGCCTCGTGCAGCTGCCCCTGAAGTCCCTTGAGCCATTCGACGTCCTCGGCAACCTCCGGCGAGAAGGTGTCGAGCCGGGCCTTGTTCTCCCCCGTGGCGTACAGACGACGCTGCACGCCGAACCGGTCGAGCAGCGCCGAGAAGCCGAATCCCGAGGACACCACTCCGATGGAACCGACGATCGAGGTGTGGGCAGCGAAGATCTCGTCCGCCGCGCAGGCCACCCAGTAGCCGCCGGACGCCGCGACGTCCTCGCAGAAGGCCAGGACCGGCACGCCCTTCTCCGCAGACAGCTGCCGGATGCGCTCGGCGATGTACTCCGACTGCGCCGGCGAACCTCCCGGTGAGTTGATCACGACGACGACGGCCTTGAGCCGGTCGGTGTCGAACGCCCGCTTGAGCACCGGCTCGACCGTATCGGTGGTCAGTCCGTGCTTGCCCATGCCGGCCACGCCGATCGGGCCGTCGAGTCGGACCACCGCGACGTGCTCGGCACGCGACTTCGCGAACTTCTTGCCCACCGCCGCCAGCGGTCCCGCAGTCATCTGCCCGAGTCTAATGGCGGACAACCGCTTCCTGTTCCGCGCGGTGCGCTGCGCAGTCCGCAGCGCACCGGTTGCAGTCGCACCGTAGACTCTCCCGCGTGCAGGTCAGGTGGCTCAGCGCATTCCTCGATTTCCCAGCCGACGAGTTCGGCTCCGAGGTGACCTTCTGGCGCGCGATCGCGGGTAGCACCGTGTCGCCGCCCCGCGGCGAGCACCGCGAGTTCGCCTCCCTCGAACCGTTCAACGGCGACCCCCACCTCCGTGTGCAACGAGTCGACGACGGCCCGGGCGGCGTCCACCTCGACATACACACCGACGACCCCCATGGCGCAGCCGAAGAAGCCGTGGGACTCGGGGCGACGCTGACCCACGACGCCGGCACCCACCTCGTCCTCCGTTCGCCCGCCGGTTTCGTGTTCTGCCTGGTGCCGTGGGAGGGCGAGTCGACACGGTCCCGGCCGATCCGCTGGCCCGGTGACGCCATCAGCATCATCGACCAGTTGTGCATCGACATCCCGGCCGCCGACTTCGACGCCGAGGTCGCGTTCTGGACGGCACTGACCGGGTGGCCACTCAAATCGCCCGGCTCCCGACCCGAACTCGTGGCGCTACGCCGCGACCCCGCGATCACCGTCGGAATCCTGTTGCAGCGCAGGCAGACCGACCCGGACGGGCCCGTGCCCGGCGGCTCGTCACCGGCGACCGGGCACCTCGACCTCGCGACCAGCTCGGTCCCCGACGAGGTGGCACGCCACGAGGGCTGGGGCGCTCGCGCGATCGAGCACTACCCGCACTGGACCACGATGGCCGACCCGGCGGGACGCCCCTACTGCATCACCTCGCGCAATCCGCGGACGGGCGACTGAGGAACTCGCGCAGTCTTTCGACCTCGGCGTCGATCTCCCGTTTCTCGGCTTTCGTGACCTCGCGCAGCATCTCGATCCGTATCCCGTCGTCACCGGCGAGATGCCATGTGCCGGCGAGGAATCCGTCGGCGAAGACGAACCCGGGCGAGCGACCGTTGGGTGTCACGGTGCGGCGGAACAACTCCGGGTCGGCGACACGGACACGGTCGGCCGAGACGCCGATGACATGGTCGAACGGCGCCACGAGTCGGGCCGGGGCGGGAGCGTCGGCGGCGGTGAGGCCGAGTCCGTCGAGGTCGTAGAGGATCTCGCCGTGCGGCCCGTCCAACCTGACGAGCTCCCAGTCGGACTCCATCTTCTCGACCAGCGCCTTGAGGCCGGTCATGCCCGCCCACGCCTGGATGGCCTTGACGGTGGCGGGCCCGAAACCGCGGAGGTACAGGCGGATCAAGTCGGCTCGCGCCTCCTCGCCCTCGACCGCCGGTTCGCCGGGACCGGCCCATTCGTCGAACAACCGGTAGGTGGGCGCCCCGCGGCCCCGCCAGAGTCCTCGCGGCGGCACCTGGACGAGTGGGAGCCCGCAGCGGGCGATCCCGGTGAGCGTGGACGGGTTCTCCGCCGGATGCCGCTGCGCCAGTTGCTTTCCCAGGTCGGCACCGGAGAGCTCACGACCGGCCAGGACTTCGGCGGCGTCGGCGATCACCCGCGACGGATCGGCGTCGACCAGCCTCGGGACGTGCGCTTCGGCGATCTCACGCCGGAGAATCGGCTCGGCGAGCGGCCGTATCCACCGGGCGTCCTCGGCGTCGATGAGGAACACCGTGGAACGCAGCAACGCGATCCGCACGGCCTCCCGCTCGGTGAGGAGCTCATCGAGTTCGGCCGCGTCGAATCCCTTGATACGGGACCACAATCCGAAGAAAGCCGCACGCGGGTCCTGGGATTGCATGCCGACGCATCGGTCCAGCACCTCGATCGCGTCCTCGTCGACTCGTTCCAGCAGATGCTGACGGGACAGCAGGGTGCGATTCCACTGCCGGAGGGTGAGCGGCTCGGACACCTCAGGCGGGATAGCTGATCCCGGTCGCCGCGTGGCAGCGGTAACCGTGCGGGTTCTTCGCCAAGTACTGCTGGTGGTGGTCCTCGGCGTAATAGAAATGTCCGTCGCCCGCAGCGGCGAGCGGCTTGATCTCGGTGGCGATCGACCCGATACCGGCGGCATCGAGCGCAGTCTGGAACTTCGCCGCCGACTCCTCGACGATCGCCGCGTCGTCGTCGGAGAGGGTGTAGACCGCCGACCGGTACTGGGTACCGATGTCGTTGCCCTGGCGCATCTCCTGCGTCGGATCGTGAGACTCCCAGAAGATCCTGAGGATCCCCTCGAGGTCGATGACGGCCGGGTCGAAGACGACGAGCGTCGACTCGGTGTGGCCGGTGCGCGCGGTGCAGGTCTCCTCGTAGGTCGGATTGGGCGTGTACCCGCCCGCATAACCGACCGCCGTGGTGTACACGCCCGGGACCTGCCAGAAGATCTCCTCGATCCCCCAGAAGCAGCCACCCGCCAGGATCACTGCGGACAGCCCGTCGTCGAACGTGCCGACACCGCCGTTGGCGAAGGAGCCGTCGGCCTCGGGCCGCCCACGCATGGGGGTCTCCAAGACCAGATGGACCCCGGGGGCCGTGATCTCGGTGTCGCGTCCGGGGAGTGCGGAGTCGGCCGCGATGAGTTCCTGTTTGTGCGCACCGGCGGCGAAGAGCTGGTCGAGCCAAGACATGCGCCAAGTCTACGCGCGCCGTCGGCGCTGGCCCGGTCGTCCGAGTTGAGTCAGCCGTCCCAGTCTGCCTATGATGGCGGTCACATCCATGTGTGACACCCGTCACGTCCGGCCGTCGGTCCTCGGACCGACGACGCGGGATGGTGAGCCGATCCGCTGATGAAAGGCGACCATGGCGACGCACGCGACCGGAGACTATCGAGGTTCCCTCCGGACTCCCCGCGGCGCACCGCGCGCCAACTACGATGTGGCGAGAAGGTGCCGCACCATCGCGTTGAGCATCGTCGCACTGCTGGCCGTCATCGTTGCGCTCGCACTGATCTGACCCGACCCGGACATCTCACCCACGGGACCGGGGCGAGTTCAACGCCGGTGATCTTCAACCGCACTTGATATTTCTTCGGGCCTGTTTGTTGCAATCACCCATGGTGTGGGGAAGGCTGGAACCATCCGCGTGGCGCCGACACAATCGGCGGACCCACGTGTGAACAGGGAATACGAAAGCACCTCAGAGAGGAACATCGTGGCTGAATACACCTTGCCGGATCTGGATTACGACTACGCGGCACTGGAGCCGCACATCTCCGGCAGGATCATGGAGCTCCACCACAGCAAGCACCACGCGACCTACGTCAAGGGCGCCAACGACACCCTGGAGAAGCTGGCCGCGGCCCGCGAGGACGACAGCATCGCCGGGAAGGTCTACGGACTGTCGGCGACCCTGTCCTTCCACCTGGGCGGCCACACCAACCACTCGATCTTCTGGAAGAACCTGTCGCCCAACGGCGGTGGCGAGCCCGAGGGTGACCTCGCGGCCGCGATCACCGAGCAGTTCGGTGGCTTCGACAAGTTCAAGGCCCACTTCACCGCCGCTGCCACCACCCTGCAGGGTTCGGGCTGGGCGATCCTGGGTTACGACACCATCGGTGGCAAGCTGGTCATCCTGCAGCTGACCGACCAGAGCGGCAACATCCCCGCCGCGATCATCCCGGTCGTCATGCTCGACATGTGGGAGCACGCCTTCTACCTCGACTACCAGAACGTCAAGCCGGACTACGTCAAGGCCTGGTGGAACGTGGTCAACTGGGCCGACGCCGGAGAGCGTTACGGTCGCGCGAAGACCCAGGGCAGCGGCCTCATCGTGCCTGCCTGATCCTCCCTTCGCCAGATACCAACGGCGCCGGTCACCTTCGGGTGGCCGGCGCCGTTTCTGTTCTGCGGGAGCAGGAAAGATCAGAAGATCAGCGTCACCGCGACGGCCAGCCCGCAGGCGAGAGCGATCACGATGAGCGCCAGGAGATCCGCGCGTCCCGGCCGGGCCGGATGAGCGGTGAGACGACCGGTGCCGCCGCGGGCGGTGATCGCCTCGGCCATCTCCGCGCTACGACGCAGCGCCGACGACATGGCGGCCGTGATGAGATCCATGATCCCCATCTCCGCAGACGGATGATCGCTGCGCCCCTTCGCCGTCGGCCGCAGCTTGTGTGCGGCGCGCAGCATGCGCAGCTCCTCGATCAGCAGCGGAAGCCCTCTCAGGCACAACGCGATTGCGACGGCCCATTCGTCGACGGGCAGACGCAGCCGCCGGAGGGGTCGCATCAACCGTGCGATCGCCGGAGCGACGTCGGCCATCGGGGTGGTCCAGATGACGAGGATCGAACTCGCCACCAGGACGAGCGCGAGGGTCACCGCGCGGAGGAAGACCAGCCCACCGTGGAGGCCGGCGAACGAGACGTTGAAGGCGACACCGATACCGATCAACCCCCAGAACCACCACGGCGGACGGGGTATGGCGCCCAACGGGATGCCGGCGATCAGCGCGGTGAGGACGACGATCGCGGCCACCATCCCCAGCGCCGGCCACGACGGCAGCACCCAGGTCATGATGCCGAGGATCAGCACGATCACCAGTTTGGTTCCCGCCCACAACCGGTGGACGAAGGAATCGCCGGGGACCTGCCGCAACGGAACCGTGCGCATGGTCATCGGGCACCTCCGTCCCAGCCGGACGGCTGATCGACGTTCTGATGGGTGTCGGGCAGCAACTGCCCGTCGACGAGCCGGACGCGCCGCGTGCACACCGAGTCCAGCGATTCGAAGTCGTGCGAGATGATCACGATGGTCATGCCGTCGGCGCGCAGACGCGCGAGGAGCGCGACGATCTCCTCTCGGGCCAACGGGTCGAGACCGGCGAGCGGCTCGTCGAGCACCAGCATGTCGGGATTGCGCGCGATGAGGCCGGCGAGCACGACACGACGCATCTGCCCGCCCGACAGGGAATCGACCTTGCCGGCCGCCATCTCCCGCGGCAGGCCGACGAGTTCGAGGACACGAGCGACCTCGGCGGTACCGACCTTCTCGCCGCCGGCCGCCATTATCTCGTCGGCGACGGTGACCTTCTGCAGCTGTAGGCGCGCGTGCTGGAAGCCCAGCCCGACCGCGCCGACATGCTCGGTGACCGGTTCCCCGGCGTCGTAACCGGCTGCGGGAGTGAACTTTCCCGCGGCGTTCAGGAGGTGACACGTTCCGGTGCGAGGTGACAGTAGGCCCGCCATGATCCAGGCGAGGGTGGTCTTGCCCGACCCGTTGCCACCGACGATGAGCAACCCCTCCCCGCGGTACACGGTCATCGTGACGTCGGTGAGGGCCACGACCTCCCAGGGCGAACCGGGAAGGTGTGCATAACCCACGTGGTCGAGCACCAGCAGCGGGCCGCCGATGTGCGGCCCCGGCGCCGCGAGGGACGTCGAGGATCCGGTCGGTGAAGCATGGTCGAGGTCGGCGTGGGGGTCCGGCATCCAGTGCGGCGGATGCGGAACCACCCGGCCGGCCTCGAGGTGGATGACGCGGTCGGCGGCCGCGGCCTCGCTGCCGCGATGGGTGACCAGCACGACCGCGATCCCGCGTCGGGCCGGTAGCGACGCCAGCAGATGCAGGAGCTGCCCGCGGCCCTCCGGATCGACCATCGAGGTGACCTCGTCGGCGATGAGGAGCTGTGGATCGCGGGCGAGCGCCGCCGCGATCGCCAGGCGCTGCTGCTGCCCGCCGGACAGATCGGTGGTCTCCCGGTCGCCGAGACCGGTCAGCCCGACCTCGGCGAGGAGTGCCTCCACATCGACGTCGGCATCCGGCGGCAGACCCCACACCACGTCGTCGGCAACGCGGGAACCGAGCATCTGGATCTCCGGGCGCTGCAGGACGAGTGCGGTGCCGCCGTGTACGCCGAGCCCGGCGAGTCCCGGGCGGTGCACGACGCCGGTGGTCGGGGCGCGACCGGCCAGGATCTTCGCGAGTGTCGATTTGCCCGAACCGTTGGCGCCGACGACCGCCACGAACTCACCGGGGTCGATGCGCAGGTCGATGTCGTGGAGGACCGGTTTCGAGTCCGGGTTGTAGGCGAACCCGACCCGCTCGGCGACGATCGGCAGCGGCGCGACGTCGGTTGCCGTCGACGCCGCGGCGTCGGTCACGTCGGACGCCGGACCGTCGGAGGTGAGCGTGTCCTCGCTGGGCACATCGCGAAGTCGAGCGATGACGCCACCCAGTATCCACCAGGCGGCGAGCAGCGAGATCGCGGTGCCGACGGTGCCGGAGATCCAGATCCACGCCCACCAGTGGCTAGCGATGCTGAGGCTCATCGAGTCGAGCGCATCGGCCACGGCATCGGTGGGCCCCCACCCGCGCAGCCACTTCGCGACACCGTGGAGGGAGTTCGTCATGGCCTCGATGGTCAGCTCACGCAGGGGTACCAGGACCCAGAGAAGGAGAACGGACACCCCACCGAGGAGCGGCGAGGCCACCAGCGTGGACAATCCGAGCGACGCGAGCCCGCGGCGGCGTCGTTTGAGGTCGCCGACGATCCCGCCGATCAACGCCGAACCGATCACGGTCGCCATGGCGCCCGTACCCGCCATCGCGAACGCGACCGCCGTGGTCGCAACCGTGGCCGTGAGCAGTGCACGCGGCCGCGTGCGGGCCGCGACGAGGGCGAGCGGAACCGGGGCGAGCAGCCCGGCGGCCTGCGCCAGCGGGATGACCGAGGCGATGACCACCGCGGCGACGGTCAGGCCGCCGAAGATCGCGACGGACGCGAACTCCATCGGACGCAGCGGGGGCGAGTTCTTCACCGGTCCAGTGTGCCTGGGCACCGGAGCAGTCGGTCGATCGCATGTAAACGAACCGTCACAAGACCGCGGTTCGGGTTGTCCGTTTCGTCCACGCGGTGGATTCTTTTCACACGGGTGATCTTCGGCGGGCCTGGGTCCCAATGACCAGGTCTCCCACCCGGATTGGAGGTAGGACACGATGCAGTCGATTCCGATCGGACTCACCCCGTTCCAGCATGAGGGCACGCTGAACGGAATCCTCATCTCGGGCCGTTGGCCGGAGTCCACACTCGAGTGGACGCAGACCCTCGTCGGTTCGGTGCGGATCGCATGCCGGCCCGGCTTCCTGCCGACGACGACGATCTTCGGTGTCGTCGAGCAGCGTCCCCCGAACGGCGGAGAGGACACGGTCGGGATGATGGTCGCGATCGGGAACGTCGTCGACGACAGCTTCGTCGAGGCCGGGAAGTTCCTGAACAATCCCCCGGCGCTCGTCATGCTGCACCCGCCGTCGCAGACCCGTCCGTCGCTGCCGGAGTGTTCCGAGGTCGCGTCGGGCTGTGTACTGCTGCCGGGGCTCCCCGAACTCGGGCTCGAGCACCGGGCCGGTTGGGCCGAGGCGGAGGCCGACGGGACAGTGGTGAACCTCCGCAACGAGGTCGGCATCGACCCCAACGCCGACCCGGACACCGCCGTGCTCGCCATGCTTCTCGCAGCTTAGGGCCCCGAGGCGACCCGAAGGCTTCCGAGAGGGTCGCCAACACGCGAGATCAGGGGCTCCGAACTTTCGTTTTCATGCCTCCCACCTGCGCCGATACGGGTTACTGAGGAGTTGCGTTCGCCAGTTAGGGCTCACTAACCTGGCGTTCGTGATTGCTGCCCTGCTCCTGAGTTTCGGCGTGATCTTCGTCGCCGAACTGGGCGACAAGTCACAGCTGATGGCGATGACCTATGCCCTGCGGTACCGCTGGTGGGTCGTCCTGCTCGCCATCACCGTCGCCACCACCGCGGTCCATGCCGTCTCGGTGTTCTTCGGTCATTTCCTCGGGAAGTCGCTGCCCACCGATCTGATGTCGGTCCTGGCCGGCCTCGCCATGCTCGTCTTCGGCCTGTGGACGGTCTACGGCGACCGCCTCGACGACGAGGAGCAGAATCGCGCGACCAGGATCGGTGCCTCGGTGTTCCTCGCCGTGATGTCGGCCTTCTTCCTCGCCGAACTCGGCGACAAGACGATGCTCGCGACCATCACGATCGCCACCGACCGCGACTGGCTCGGCGTCTGGATCGGCTCCACCGTCGGGATGGTCGCCGCCGACGCCCTCGCGATCGGCGTGGGAGTCCTGCTCGGCAAGCACCTCCCCGAACGCGTCATCGCGATCGGTGCCGCCGTGTTGTTCTTCGGTTTCGCGCTGTGGCTGACGGCATCCGGACTGATCGGCGCCTCGACGCCGGTGATCGCCGCGACGATCACCGCAGCTGTGGCGATCATCGGTGTCGGTACGGTCCTCATCCGTCGCGACCGGCGGTTGCGCGCCGACGACGTCGAACCAGCTACTCCCGAGCGTTCGCTCGGTGTACACGAGGGCTGAACGCGGGAGTCCCGCAACCACTGACTATCGTGAACGTGCACCCTGCGCCGGTGCACGTCGTCCCCTTCTCCGGGACACGGGTCCGGCGGCAATCAGTACCGCGAAAGGACTACATCAACCCATGGACGTTTCAGGCGCTTCTGTACTGGTCACCGGCGGGGCCTCGGGCCTCGGCGCAGCCACTGCCCGTCGCTTCGCCGCCGCAGGCGCGCAGGTCTTCGGCCTCGACCTCCAGGCTTCCATCGACAAGGCAGCACCCACCGACGGTGTCACCCTGATCGGCGCCGATGTCACCGACGAAGCGCAGGTCCAGGGCGCCATCGACACCATCGCCGAATCGGGCGCGCCGCTGCGCGTCGCCGTCAACTGCGCCGGCGTCGGATGGGCCGCACGCATTCTCGGCAAGAACGGCCCGCACGAACTGGACCTGTTCCGCAAGATCATCGACATCAACCTGGTCGGCACCTTCAACGTCATGCGACTGGCCGCCAACCGCATGTCGGAGGAGTCGACCATCGACGGTGACGGCCAGCGCGGCGTCATCATCAACACCGCCTCGGTGGCGGCCTTCGAGGGCCAGATCGGTCAGATCGCCTACGCCGCGTCGAAGGGCGGCGTCCACGCGATGACGATCTCGGCTGCTCGCGACCTCGCCCGGATCGGCGTGCGCGTCTGCACCATCGCCCCGGGCACCATCAGCACCCCGATGCTCGCGGGCGTCACCCCCGAGTTCCAGAAGACCCTCGCCGAGGCGATCCCGTTCCCGCAGCGTCTCGGCGAGCCCGACGAATACGCACAGCTCGCGGAGTTCATCGTCGAGCACAACTACCTCAACGGCGAGACCATCCGCATGGACGGCGCGATCCGGATGGCTCCGCGCTAGAGCCCCGAATCCCGGCCCTCGGCTGAGCGACCGACGTGCGACACCTCGGCGCCGTCGGTCCGCAGCAGCTCCGCGGACAACCTGATCAGCGGTGCGGCATCCGCTTCCAGACCCTCGCCGTCGGCGGGGGCGAGGTCGCGGACCGCGCCGCTGATCGCGTTTCCGGACCCGTTCGCCGCCGCGTCCATCTCCGAGACCGCGGTGCGCAACAACCGGGCCTGCACGTCCACCTGGGCATACTCGAAGACCGGCGGCAGATGGGGACTGATCTGGGTCAGCGCGTCACGTGTCTCCACCACGCGCCGATGGAGCCGTGGCGTCGGGGACAGCTGCCCCGTGCGGGGCAGCACCACCTCCGGTACCGCGCCGGTCACCAGACGCCACAACGGCAGGAGTTCGGTGTCGAGTCGACGACGACGCCGGTTCGCCACGAGGGTCTGGACCTTGGAGTAGACCATCGGATAGCTGATGCCCAGCAGGAACGACACGACACCGATGATCGCCAGGACCCGGTTGGTGGTCACGAGCCACGGGGACCTCGCGACATTCGTCGCACTGACCGCCACGAACACGATCTGCGCGATCGCCCCGAGCGCCAGGAATCCGAGCCCGGCCATGAGCAGCCCCAACGACACGCGCAGGTACCCGTCCGCCGTCGAGTAGAACTTCCGGACACTGTTGACGCAAGCCAGGAAGCCGTAGGCGAGGTAACCGCTCGCGATCAGCATGAACAGTGCGAAGCCCCAGTTCTGGACCGTCCATTCGCTGATCGTCGCGGTGCGGATCTCGGCCGGGATCACCAGCATGGTGATCTGGAGACCGATGAGCGACGCGACGAGCGGCAGCGCCTCCCATCCGGCGCGTCGTTCGCGGGACACCCGGTCGGGGAAGAAGAACACCACGACCAGCGCGGCCACCCCGATCGCGAGGAGTGCGTAGAACGCCACCCTCGACAGTCCTTCGAATCCCCTGGTGTCGAGCTCGGACGCCACTGCCTCGTTGACCACGACGAAGGCGACGGTCAGCGACGCGACCGCGACCATCATCGCCAGTGGCTGGAGTCCCCAGCCGGCCCGGCGGATCTGGTCCAGTCGCCAGCAGAACGCGATCGCGAAGATCACGCCCGCCAGCGCGTTGACGATGCCGATCCCCGCCTCGACACCCTGAGCGAGGACGAGGACCGTGGCGGCGTCGCCGGCCGGCCCGGTCACAGCCATCCGCGGTGCCCACCCAGCAGACGCTGGAGGCCCCGGAGCTCGTCGTGCGCGGCAGTACTTCCGACGCCGGTACTGGCATCCTCGGCCCAGGTGAGGATCATCGACGCCAGCATCTCGGCCTCCCACTCACGGTCGTCGGAGTAGCAGGTCCGACGCAGCGCCGCGTCGGACGAGTCCTGTGTGAGTGCGGCCAGCCCTTCGACGGACACCTCGGCCAGCATCTGGTGTCCGGCGATGAGATGCCCGAACTCGTGGATGACGATCTGGTCGCGATGCAACGGCGAGGTGTTCGCCTGATAGAAGAAGTAGTCCGCGTCGGCGGCCGCCAACCAAATCCCATTGGGCACACCACTGGGCAACGGATGGGCGAGCAACCGGATCGGACGACCCCGTCGCTCGCCGTACCGGTCACACAGCTGAGTGACGTCCAGCGGGAGATCGAGATCGAGTCCACGCAACGCGGTGCGGCACAGCACACGCAGAGCACGCTCGGATCGACGCATGCGCACAATCGAACCATGACCCCGCAAGGGCAGGCGATCGGTATCCACCGACCCGAGGAACGGAAGGCCACGAGGCGGTCACCGGTTCGGACTTGTCTGGGCCGACACCCCACGGCCCATTCTGTGTGTCCGACGCCCGGCGACCCGTGCGACGCGGTTGTCGACCGTCAGGCCGAGAACCAGGTCATTCCTCGTTCGGCTCCCCGACCACACGCAGACGCGAATCAGCCGACGGCTTCTTCTCGTCGCTGAGCCCCGCTGCGATGACGTCCGGTGGATCCTTCGGCAGCCCCTGCTGCTCTCGCAGCACCTTGATCAGTTCGTTCACCACGGTGACCGAATCGCTCGAGAGTCCCGCAAGGCGGAATGCGGCCAGCTGCACGTTGGTGTCCGCCTGCAACCGCATCAGATCGATCTCGTCGCGGGTGCGCTGCGCAGCCCGATCCTCGAGGAAGTAGTGCACGTCGACCCCGAATGCGGCCGCGATTCCCTCGACGGTGCGGAACGACGGGGACTTCGCCTTCCCCGATCGCAATTGGCTCAGATACGACTCACCCAGACGGAACCCCCGCTCCGTCGACCGCGCCGCAATCGCCTTGGCACTGTATGCCCTCCCGTTCGGACCGGGTACGGTCCGAAAAAGCTCCTCGAGTCGCCGGGCGAACAGCCCCGGATCGAGTGCATCCGATTCCTTCGTTCTCGAACGATCGGAGTCGGTGCGTCCGGTGTCGCCCATAGGCTTCTCCGCCCCTCCTGAAGTCATGACCATCTTCTCCGAAATGCGAAACTTGAATTTGCAAACATTAAAGCCCGCTGTACTCGGCCGTTGCAATGACCGGTACGGTCAGAACGTACCGGACCGTCGCACGCCATGCGTATCACCTGTGGTGATGATGTAACGAACGTTAGTGTGGCGTTCTTCACATTTCGGGGGGTAACGCGTTGTCGAACTGCTTACGACACATGACCTGGGAGCCTCACTGCAACGCCCGCAGGGCCGTGAGGTCACGTCCCGACCCCTTGGATCTCACCGACAACTGTACGCCCGGAGCCGATCGATGACCCATCGCATTCCGGCGCCGCGGGGCGACCGGCGGCGTCGATCCGTGGCAGCTTTCTGTGCCGTCCTGGCGATGATCGCGTTCCTCGCTCTCGCTCCCGGAATCGCCTCGACGGCCCCGATCGGTTCCGGCGACTCCGGACCGGGTCACATCGGATCGGGCGATCCCGGATCGGGCGGATCAGGCGCATACAGCGCCGACGGCTCCGACGGTGACTCCAGCGACGGCGATGGCGACGACAGCGACACCGGGGCCCCGCCACCGACCGGGACCGGCAACCCGGGGAGCTCCTGGCACCACGGGCACGGAAACGGGCACGAGCACGGACACGGACACCACGGTCACGGCACCCCGTCGGGCACCGGCACCGGAACGCCGTCCGGGAGCTCGACGCCGGAATCCTCCCCGTCGGAGAGCTCGGAGAGCTCGGAGACTCCGGCGACGTCGGAGACGTCGGAGACGTCGGAGACCTCGGCAACAGGGTCGTCGACGACCGGGGTCGTGATCCCACTCCCGCCGGTGAACGTAGGGCCGAACGTGCCGTCGGCTCCGCTGCCCCCGACCGTCGCCACCCCACCTGGCGACGGAGAGGGAACCCCTCCCGCACCTGCCGCGGTCCCCACTGTTGCCGCCCCCAGCGGTCCCCCCGCCGCAGCGGCACCGCCCGGAGCACCCGCAGCCGGGACGCCGGCAGGCGCGGAAGCCGACGCTCCCCGAGCCGGCGAGACCTCGAACACCGAGACACAGGAACCCGATTCGCCCGACTCGGACGAGTCGGCAGCCCTGGTGTCGAGCCCGCAGGGACCGTCGGATGGCCCGGCGCAGGCTCTGCCCGGTTCGTCCCCCGATACGATCCTGACCGGGGTCAAGAAGTTCCTGATCGGTGTGGCCCCCGGTGGCCTGATGCTGCTGGGCGCGGTCGCCCTGTTCGGCAGCGGATCCTTCCTGGAGTCGCTGCGCACCCTGCGTTCCTGACGGTTCCCGTGAGCCGCCCCCACCGACTCGGCAGGTCAGTAGTCGGTCCGGGCCAGCAGATCGCGTTCGTGGGGGATGTCCTCGACGGCACTCCCGGAGATCCACTCCCGCAACACCTTTGTCGCCCGCACGTCGTCCTCGTTGTACTCCAGCAACCGCTCGCGCTGACCGAGATCGGGGCGTCCACCGCCCAGCGCGACCGCGGCGCTGTACCACTCCATCGACGCCTCGCCGCTCGCGTCGTCGTCGCGCCACGCGAACCCGGCGACGGGCGCGACCCGTTTCAGTCCCTTGCCGCGGGGGCAGATGAAGTTCTCGCCGACGGCCTCGTAGATGTCGACCCACTCGTCGGAGGCGATGAACGCCTCCACCTCGCGGCGCGTCGGGATACCGGGTTCGCCGGCGAACCGGTCGGCCGAGCCCAGCAGCCACCGGTTCTCGGCCTGCTGTGAGTAGCAGTACGCCGCGAAGGTCTTCCCGTTCTGCCGGGCGGCGAGCCGTTCGGCGGTCAGCCAGGCCCAGAACTCGGCGAACGACCTCGCCTCGTCGCGCGTGGGCAGCGGGTCCCAGGTGACGAACGGCCGGTACACCACGGGCTCGTCGGGTGCGGTGGTATCGGTGCGCAGTGTGCCCCACAGGTAGGCACCGTGTTCGCCGAAGCTCTCCATGTCGACGTCGACCTCGACGTCGGCGCGGTACACCCGCGGGGTGTCGAGGCGCCGGACGAGTTCGGTTCCGGTGAGCCAGGCGATCGCGCCGATCACCGCATCGTCGAATCGTGCACTGCCCGGCCAGTTCTCGGGCGGATCCCCGCGGTGTGCGGCGAGCTGGTCGATCGTGGTGATGCCCGCCTCGATGAGTGCCGTGCCCTGGTTTCCGGTGGCGACGAGCGACACGTCGCGGACGGCCTCCAGTTCCGGACCGCACTTGACCCACCACGGACACGACCGGCATTCGGCGACGCGTCGTGGTTCGGTCGGCACCTGCTGCGCCGCGATCGCCCGACGGCGGTCCAGGACCTCGTTGTAGTCGTCGAGCATCGCACCGGTGTCGTGCACGACGATGCAGTCGGCGTCGACTCCGATCACGCCGCCGCGCAGACCCCCGCTCTCCGATGACGGAGTGCGACCGATCTCGACCAGCATCGCGGTGAGCTGGGCGAGGCGTAGTGCGTCGCGCCGGTTGGGCCGGGCGGTGCGATACGGATCGGGGCTGGGCGCCCAGCCCCAGAGCGGGCTGGTGACCAGGGTCGGCGGGCGGCTCGGATCCGGGGCGGTCTTCGCGGGCTGGGTGACCCGGTGGTTGACGACGATGACCGGGACGTATCCGTCCCCCACCCTCACCAGGAGTTCAGCGTGGCCCCGCCGCCCGTGCTCGACGTCGGTGGGCAGCGCAGCATTCCAGATCCACGCGGCACCCGCGTCGCAGGCCTTCATGGTGGCGGCAACCCGGTCCACGGCCCGGGACTGCGGGTCGACGGCGACGAACGCGCCCGGCTGATCGCTGTGGATGCCGCGGAGCAGATCACGGACCGCGGCCCGATGGTCGGCCGCGGCCTCCTTGCGTCGCTGGACGCCGGGCGGGTCCGGTTCGGTACCGGGACGCCCCTCGTGACCGAAGTCGAGGGCGACCCGGTGCTCGCAACCCGCCAGATCGCGCGGCGACAACACCACAGAGGCCACGCCATCCCTTTCTCGGCTCGAGCAGTCGGACGCGTGGCCCCGGCGGGCCACGTGTCATGCTTGTACTTGTTACCACGCCCGCAGCGGTCCACTCGGCAGCAGCGAAAGGTCATTCGATGGGTTTGTTGTCCTCCGACGGTAGGTCTCGCGCTCAGCGCCGCGCAGAGGCCAAGGCTCTCAAGACGAAAGCCAAGCTCGAGGCGAAGTTCGACGCCAAGCACCGGCGGAAGGAACAGAAGGCTCGTCGCAAGACCGAGCACAAGTACCTCGAGAAGGATCTGAAGGCCGAGCGCAAGACCGCCAAGCAGTTGGCCAAGGCCCAGGAGAAGGTCGTCAAGGCCGAGACCAAGAGGGCCAGTGCCGAGGCGAAGGCAGCCGCCGACGCCAAGGTGTTCAGCCCGGCCAGCGTCAAGCGCTACCTCACGGTCGCTCGCCTCGTGGCGCCCATCGCCGTCCCGATCGCCTACCGCGCGGCGGTCGCGGGTCGCGCACAGCTCTCGGCGCTGCAGGCCAGTCGTGCGGGTGTGTCGCCAGAAGTGTTGCGCCAGTTCAGCGGCCACGGTGCCGCCCTGTCCGCCCGGATCGCGACCACGCGCACCACCCTGGACAAGGTCGTCGCGCAGGACACCAGCGCCGACGCCAAGGACTTCGTCACGGCGATGACCCAGCGTCTGGACAACCTGGACATCGCGGTCGGCGCGGCCGAGACCATGTCGGCCGGGCAGCGCCGGACGGCCCACCAGGCGATCGACGACGAGCTCGTCGCCATCGACGCCGACATCCTCGCGCGCCTCGGCGTTCGCTCCTGAACCTCTAAGATGGGTTCCACGCGTCGCGTCGGGGATCTCCCCTGCGCGCACACCCCGGAGACACACGCAAGGCCGGGACACACGCAAGGGAGCGCCGTATGACCGAGCAGGAGCCGAACGTCACGCCGTCCGACGACGGTGCGAACAACGACGAACCGACCCTGTTCCCCATCACTCCCCAGGAGTCGGCGGCGGCCGATCCCGGACCGGCTCAACCGGATGCGACGCCGGCCCCCGAGC
Source organism: Gordonia rubripertincta (assembly GCF_038024875.1). Classification (NCBI taxonomy): domain Bacteria; kingdom Bacillati; phylum Actinomycetota; class Actinomycetes; order Mycobacteriales; family Gordoniaceae; genus Gordonia; species Gordonia rubripertincta. The sequence goes on along the minus strand of NZ_CP136136.1, from coordinate 1,489,521 downwards.
AGGCGACCCCGCCGAAACCTGCGCCGAAGAAGGCCCCGGCCAAGAAAGCACGCACCAAGAAGGCCGCGGCGGCATCCGATGGCGACAGGCTGCCGGCCAAGAAGGTCGCGAAGAAGGCGCCGGCGAAGAAGGCCCCCGCGAAGAGGGCACCGGAGAAGAAGGCGCCCCCGAAGTCGGTACCTCCCGTCACCGAGGTGCCCGCCCCCGAGACCCCGGCCGCCCCGGAGACCCCGACGCCGGCGGCTCCCGCCCCCGCGCCGACACCGACGCATCCGCCGGTTGACGTCGTCGCCGAATCCGATGCTGCGCGAGCCACTTTCGCCCAGCTGCGATCAGGTGCACCCACCGAACCGCCGACGACCAACCTCACCCCCGCTTACGCGGGGCTGGCGGCAGTCGTGGCGATGCTGGTGTTCGTGGTGCTGCGGCGCGTCCTGCGCTGAGGGGCTACCGCGGCGGCGGTGAGACCTCGACGCCGCCCGACTCGTGCTCGGGTCCGGCGTTCGGGTGTTCGGCGGGGAGCCGTCCGCGGAAGCGTGCGGCCTCGCTCGGACCCGATTCTTCGCCCCGCGAGTGCGGTGGCCGGTGGTATGGTCCCGGCTTCGGGCGCGCCTTGCCGCCGGGGAACGCCAGGCGCGCGATGGTGCGGTGGACCTGGCCCCACTGTTGCCCGAAAGGCCCTGTGTTGTAAGGCAATCCGTAGCGTGCGCAGATGTCCTTCACCTTGGGTGCGACCTCTGCGTACCGGGTGCTCGGCATGTCGGGGTACAGGTGGTGCTCCACCTGGTAGCCGAGGTTGCCGCTGATGATGTGGAACAGCGGGCTGCCCTCGATGTTCGCCGCACCGACGAGCTGGCGGACATACCAGCCGCCGCGGGTCTCGTTCTCGGTTTCTTCCTTGCTGAATGTGTATGTCTGGTCCGGGAAATGGCCGCAGAAGATGATGGCGTGCGCCCAGACGTTCCGGATGATGTTGGCGGTGAAGTTCGCGGTCAGTGTTCGCAGGAAAGTGCTCTCCGCACCGGGCAGGACCTGATCGGCGAACTTCGCCGCGGCCTTCCCGCGCCGGCCGCCGCGGCGTCGGATCACGTTGCCGATCCGTGAGGTCGACGGCTGACGGATCGCTCCGCCGGTCGCGGCCTGGCTCAACAGGAATGCGCCCGCGCTGATCGCCGGCCAGCCGACGTAGTCCTTCACGACCTGGCGACGCATCTTGCCCGCGATGCCCTTGAGGTCCTTGGCCAGCTCCGACATCGGCTTCTCACCGCGCCGGATCGCCTCGAGGTCGAGATCGTGCAGCGCGACACCCCACTCGAAGAAGGCGGTGAGCAGGACGTTGTAGAACGGCTGGAGCAGATAGACCGGATGCCACTTCTGGTTCGGGTCGATCCGCATGATCTCGTAGCCGAGATCCTTGTCCTTTCCGCGGATGTTGGTGAACGTGTGGTGGATGTAGTTGTGGGAGTGCTTCCACGCCTCGGCCGTGGAGGCGGTGTCCCAGTCCCACACCGACGAATGGATGTAGGGATCGTTCATCCAGTCCCACTGGCCGTGCATCACATTGTGGCCGATCTCCATGTTCTCCAGGATCTTGGCCATACCGAGGCACGCCGTCCCGGCGACCCATGCGCCCCGCGAACGCGAGTTGAGCAACACGATGCGTCCCAGCGCAGCGAGCTGGCGCTGGGTGGCGATGACGGTCTTGATGTACCGCCGGTCGCGGTCGCCGAGGTCGCTGTAGACCTCGTCGTGGATGGCGTCGAACTCCTCGGCGAGCTTGTCGATCGTCTCCTGATCGAGGTGCGCCAACGGGTTGGTCACGCGCTGTCCGGAATCGGTGGTTGTCATAATTGTTCCTCCCGGTCAATCCTGACCTTCGGTCGACGGTGTAGATCCTGACCTTCGGTCTGTGGAGTAGGTCTGACGCCCGATCAGAGCTCGACGTCGACGTCTCCCTCAGCGGTGTTCACGCAGATGCGGATGCTCGATCCCTCCGGCGAACTGACCTCGCCGGTCCGCAGGTCCCGGATGCTCCCCTGCTTGAGAACCCCGGTGCAGGTGTGGCAGATACCGATCCGGCAGCCGAATTTCAGCTGCATACCGTTCTCCTCGCCGGCGACGAGGATCGGTTGGCCCGGCTCGCAGGTCACCTCGGTGTCACTGCGCGTGAACCGGACGGTGCCTCCCTCACCCTCACCGGCATTCCCGCCGATGATCGGCTGGAAACGTTCGAGATGGATCCGGTCGCCGACACCCTCGGACTCGAAATGCTCGACGAGGCTGTCGAGGAGTTCACGCGGTCCGGAACACATGGCCTGCCGTTCACGCCAGTCCGGACAGAGTTCGTCGAGGTCGGCCGCCTTGATCCGGCCGTCCCGGCTCGTGATGCGCAGCGTCAGGTCGAATCCGTCGTGCCGCTCGTCCATCGACTCGAGATCGGATCTGAACATCACCTGTTCGTCGCTGTGCGCCGAGTGGATGGCGACCACGTCGTCGACCCGATCGCGGTGGTCGAGGTCGCGGAGCATGCTCATGATCGGGGTGATCCCGCTGCCCGCACTGATGAACAGCATCTTCTCCGGCAACGGATCGGGGAGCGTGAAGACGCCCTCGATCTCACCGAGCCGCACGATCTCCCCCGGGCGCACGCGGTGGACGAGATAGGGCGAGACCGTCCCCTCCTCCACCAGCTTCGGCGTCACGCTGATCAGACCGTCACGCGGATGCGGATCGGAGGTCAGCGAGTAAGCGCGCCAATGGAACACGCCGTCGATGACCACGCCGAGACGGACATATTGCCCCGGCTGGTGACCAGGCCACTCGTAGCCCGGTTTGATCCACACCGTGGCCGCATCCGCACCCTCGGGACGTACCTCGACGACCCGTCCGCGCAGCTCCTGCGTGGTCCAGAGCGGATTGATCAGCTCCAGGTAGTCGTCGGGGTGCAGAGGATTGAACAAGTGTCGGATCGCGCCGAGAAAGCCTCGACGCAGCGGGGAGACCTTGGGTGTTGCGCCGCGCTCAGCCACGGAACAGCCTTTGTCGCAATTCGATTCGTGTCACGAGACCTCGCAATGGGTCGTCGGTTGCCTCTTGGTGCCCACGAGCTGCTTCATGGGTGCCCTCCGAGCGATCTGAGTCTGACCCTACGACCTCTGGCGCCGCAGGGTGGGTCACTCGATCAGATCGGTTCACAACGGCCGTATTACCACCGGAAAGCCGCTCCAAACCCAGGTCGGGGCATCAATCCGGCCACGTTCTCCAGCAAGTGGGATCTATCGGGCAACGGACGAGTGGATGCGCCTGCAGATCGCGGCCGCCACGTCGTCGGGCCGGGATTCCGGGAGCCAATGGTCGGCACCGGGCAGGACGACGAAGTCGTAGGGAGCGTCGACCCACCCCGAGGTCAGTTGCGCACCGACCCTGCCGAGGGCGATGTCGCGGTCTCCCCAGAGATATGACGTGGGCACCTTCACCTGGGCCGGCACCGACCGCTTGTCGGGGACGGGCATCGCGCGGTACCAGCCGAGCGCTCCGGGCAACGCACCGTACTCGGCGATGTCGGGAACCACGCGGGAGGCGAACGGCTCCGGGAGCCCCATCCGCACACCGAAATCCGGTCGCGTCGTCATCAACCGCCCGAGTAGCTTCTCGGGCAGCACCGGGATCTGGAACGCCAGCATGTACCAGGACCGAAGGAACTGTCCGCGGGGCATCGCCTGCAGGAACGCACCCGGATGTGGAACCGACAGTGCGGTCAGCGTCCGCACCCCATCAGGGTGATGGGCCGCGAGCGTCCACGCCACCGCCGCACCCCAGTCGTGCCCGACGACGTGCGCATCGTCGAGGCCCGCGGCGTCGAGCAGCGCGAGCACGTCCGCCACCAGCTCGCCCTGGACGTAGTCCCGGCGCCGGGTGGGTCGCGCCCCGGGCGAGTAACCGCGCTGATCCGGGGCGATCGTACGGAAACCCTTGTCGTGCAACAGCGGAGCGACGAGATCCCATGAGCTCGCCCGCTGCGGGAAACCGTGCAGCAACACGATCGGTTCCCCGTCGGGCGGGCCGGCGTCGACGACGTCGAAGGTGTGCCGACCGCGCCGGAACGTCGTCAGCCTGTCGGTGGTCCGACCGCTCATTCCGTGACCTCGTGCCACTCTCAGTCCTCCCAGCGCACCCGCAGGATGCGGTCGGAACCGTCGCCGTCGCTCGTGGTCAGCACCAGTGACCCGTCGGGTGCCACGGCAGCACCACGCAGACGGCCGTGCTTCTGCGCGAGGGCCTCGGTCTTCGACACCACGCGGCGTCCGTCGTCGGAGAGCTTCAGGAAGACCAGCCGCTTCCCCTTCAACGCGGTGAGCACGAGTCCTCCGCTGTACGGTCCCCAGCCGGTGTCGGGCAGGAAGGCGATGCCCGGCGTCGCGATCGTCGAGTTCCCCGACGACCACACCGGCCCGATAGCGCCGGGGACCCGGCCGGTGTCGGTCATCGGCACGGACTCGTCGTAGATCAATGGGGTGCGGTCGGGTTTGTAGCCGTAGTTGCCGCCGGCGACGATCAGGTTCAGCTCGTCGTCGCGACTCGTCCCCTGCTCGGCCGCGTAGACGCGGCCGCTGCCGGGGGCCACTGCGACGCCCTGGACGTTCCGGTGGCCGAGGCTGTACACCGGGCTGCGCGGGTCCGGATTGCCCGGTGCCGGTGTGCCATCGCGGTTGATGTGCAAGACCTTGCCGCCCAGCGACTTCCGGTCCTGGGCGAACGAGGGGGTGCCGGTGTCGCCGGTGCCGACCCAGATGCTGTCGGCGGTGGCGGCGAGTCCGCAGCCGGCGCGACTGCCGGAGGAGTTCACCGGGATGTTGCCGAGAAGCGTCCGTTCCCGAGTCATCCGCGTCCAGTCCGCGCTGACCCGCCACGACACCACTTTGGTGGTCTGGCCGGTCTGCGGCGCCGGAATGGGTGCGCCGGCCAGCGGTTCGGGCACGGTGAATGCGCCGGGCACGGTGTACTCCGCCTGACATGAGTACACCCGCCGGTTCTCGGAGAAGCGCGGATCGATGGCGAGTCCCATCAGCCCTGCCTCGTGGACCGCGAAGATCTTCGACAGGTCGGCCCGGACGTCGACGCGCTTCCCGCCTGGGCGCACGGCGACGAATCTCCCCGCACGCTCCCCGGTCAGAATCGTCCCGTCGGGCGCCACGACGACGCCCCAGGGAATCGTCAGCCCGGCGGTGACCGTCGAGACCTGCAGCGGCGCCTGGGCGTGCGCCGCCGGGGCCGCGACGAGCATCCCGGCGATCGCGGCCGCCGACGCGGTAATCGTCGTGAGCCCGCGGGCCGCCGAGCGGATGAGTGTCCTGCGTTCACGACGTGTCGGGGTCACAGGGCTCACCGTAACCACGACCCGGCGTCGGGCCGTGGCGAAACGGCGAGATCGAGACCTAGCGGCCGGGTAGGTACTTCAGGGCGCGGACCGCGGTCGGTGTGATCGCCCGGTAGATGTTCTTGGGGACGAACGGGGCGCGGTCGATCCCGATGAAGCGCTGCTCGGCGATCGTCTGTGCCTCGGTGTACTTGAGCAGACCCTCTTCGCCGTGGCGTCGGCCCACACCGGAGATGCCCATGCCGCCCATCGGCGCGGCGGTCGACGCCCACGCAGCGGCGTACCCCTCGTTGATGTTCACGGTGCCGGCCCGCAGGCGTTCGGCGACGGCCTGCGCCTCGGCGCTGCTGCCCGCGAAAACGCTTGCGTTGAGCCCGTATTCGGTGTCGTTGGCGAGCTTGATGGCCTCGTCCGTCGAGTCGACCGGGTAGATCGAGACGACCGGCCCGAAGGTCTCGTTGCCGTAGCAGACCATGTCGTCGGTGACGTCCGTCAGCACTGTCGGCTCGAAGAAGAACGGGCCGAGGTCGGGACGGCGCTTGCCGCCGGCGAGGACCTTGGCGCCCTTGGCGACCGCGTCCTGGACATGCGCCTCCGCGGTGTCGATCTGTGCGGCCGAGGCCAGCGAACCCATGTCAGCGGTGAAATCGTAAGCGCCCGAGAGCGTCATCATCGAGACAAATGCCGCGAACCGCTCGGCGAACTCGTCGGCGATCCGCTTGTCGACGTAGATCCGCTCGATCGAGATGCAGAGCTGACCCGAGTTCGAGAACGAGGCGCGGGCGGCGCCCTGCACGGCGTTGGCGATGTCGGCGTTCGCGGTGATGACCAGGGGGTTCTTGCCGCCCAGCTCGGCCGAGAAACCGATGAGACGGCGCCCCGCCTGCTCGGCGAGGGTGGCACCGGTGGCCGACGACCCAGTGAACATCACGTAGTCGGTCGAGGCCATGATCGCCTGCCCCACGACGCCTCCCGGTCCCGGGACCACTGCGTACAGCTCACGCGGGAGACCTGCCTCGTACAGCAGTTCCGCCAGCGCCAGAGCGCAGTACGGGGTCTGACTGTCGGGCTTGACGACCACGCCGTTGCCGGCGACGAGTGCCGCGACGGCGTCCGAGACGGCGAGCGTCAGCGGGTAGTTCCACGGGCTGATCACGCCGATGACGCCCTTGGGCAGGTGACGCACCCGGACGCTGGTCGCGCCGGGCAGCATGCCCTTGACCTTTCGGTCGGCGAGCAGCTTGGGTCCGGCGGTCGCATAGTGACGCGCGGTGATCGCGACGTCGATCACTTCCTCCTGCGCGTAGATCCGGGCCTTGCCGGTCTCGGCCTGCGCGATGTCCATCAGCGACTCGGCGTTGCGGAAGACGAGGTCGGAGAACTTGTCGATGATCTGGGCGCGTTCGGCCGGGGTCCGGGCCGCCCACCCCTGCTGCGCCTGCCGCGCACGGGCGACCGCGGTCTCCAGGTCTTCGGCCGTCGCGACCGGGATGGTGGCCATCTCGGTGCCGCTGAAGGCCTCGAGCACCGACCGGGTGGGACGGCTCGCGGCGTCGTCGATCGCGACGAGGGCCCCGAGACGGGCGAAATATTCGGCGGTGGGCTTCGGCATTTCGGGTCTCCTCAGTGCAGGCTCGGGTCGTTGCGATGGACGGTCGAGGACCGGCGCGATCAGCTCTCGGGACCGACGAGCACGATGCCGTCGTCGTCGGAGTAGACGATGTCGCCCGGGTTGAAGGTCTCGCCACCGATCGACAGCGGCACATCACGGTCGCCGGCGCCGGTCTTGGTGGACTTGCGGGGGTTGGTGCCCAGCGCCTTGACGCCGATCGCCATCCCGCCGATGGTCTTGGCGTCGCGGATGGCGCCGTTCACGATGATCCCCACCCAGCCGTTGGATCGGCCGAGTTCGGCGATGATGTCGCCGACCAGCGCGGTGTGCACCGACGCGTCGCCGTCGATGACCAGCACGCCGCCCGGGTTGGACTCGCTCAGGATGGACTTGAGCAGGGCATTGTCCTGGAAGCACTTGACGGTGGTGACGCGTCCGACGAACTCGCGGTTCCCGCCGTACTGCGTGAACTGGGTGTCGCAACTACGGACGTCGGCCCCGATCTCGTCGACGAGATCAGCCGTCGGGGTGAAGGTCAGCTCGCTCATGCCGACCAGTTTAGGTGTTACCGCAAGTTCCGGGTTACTCCCGGGTAGGTTCGGGTAGCCGTTCTCCCCCGAGACCGTCGATGATCTCCGCGACCTCGTCCGGGCGCTCCGAGACCAGGAAGTGCTTGGCCCGCGGCAGGACGACGACCTCATCGGCGCCGAGGATGTCCGAATAGCGCCGCTGCTTCCACTCCCAGAACACCCGCCAGCCGCGCAGCGTCGACGAGGCGACCACGACGACGACGGGCACGCGGGGCATCGGGGCGGTTCGACGCAGGCCGCGCAGAGTCTTGTTCATCGAACCGAAGGCGGCGTTCTCGACGAGCATGGCCAGCAGGAACGGCGGCTGCCCGAAGATCCGGGCTCCCCAACGTCGTTGTTGTTCACCGCGACCCTCGGGAGGCGCCGGCACGACCCGCTTCCACACCTGCAGGCTCGGCCAGCGCTGGATACCGACGCGACTCGTCACCGCACGCGCCGCCCCCATCAGCCGGTGTGCGTTCCCGACCCGGAACGACAACGGCACCAGGCGCCACGGCACGAGCACATAGGAGCCGTCGAGCACGACCACGCCCGCAGTCCGGCCGGGATTCTGCCGGGCGAAGGCCTCCACATACAGCGATGCCAGCGAATGACCCACCACGACAACGGGTTCGGTCACACCGCGGGCATCGAGTACCGCGACCATCCGGTCGACCTCGCCGAGGAGGGTCGGAAGATGTTGCCGCCCGACCGGGCTCGACAACCCGTAACCCGGGCGGTCGTAGCGGATCACCCGCCACGACGCCGAGAGCCGGGCCACCAGCGGGTCGAGGTCGAACCAGTTGCTGCCCAGCGCCGCCATCAGAAGCAGCGGCGGCCCCGACCCCTCGTCGAGCACGTGCAGCCGATGATCCCCGACAGTGACGAACGTGCCCGGCGCTGCGGGTTCGTCACCGTCGGTGGGAGCCATGCGTCAGGCGTCCTGCGGTTTGGCCAGCGGGAAGGCCAGCGATTCGCGGATCGACTGACCGGTGATCAGCATGACCACGCGGTCGACGCCCACGCCCAGACCACCCGTGGGTGGCATCGCGTACTCGAGTGCCTGCAAGAAGTCCTCGTCGAGCTCCATCGCCTCCGGGTCGCCGCCGGCGGCCAGGATCGACTGCTCGGTGAGACGCTTGCGCTGCTCGACCGGATCGGTCAGCTCGGTGTAGGCGGTGCCGAGCTCCACACCCCACGCCACCAGGTCCCAGCGCTCGGCGACGCCGGGCTTGCTGCGGTGCGCGCGCGTCAGCGGCGACGTCGACGTCGGGAAGTCGGTGTAGAAGGTCGGGAACGTCGTGCGGTCCTCGCCGAGGTGTTCGTAGAGTTCCAGCACGATCCGTCCGGCATCCCAGTCCGGGCGGTAGTTGATCTCGAGACGGTCGCACACTGCGCGGAGTTGTTCGACCGAGGTCTCCGCGGTGATCTCTTCTCCCGAACCTTCGGACACCACCTCGTGGACGGTCTTCACCGGCCACTCCCCCGAGATGTCCACGCGCTCTTCGTTTCCGTCGGCGTCGGTACGGATGATGACCGGCTCACCGTAGGCCGCCGTCGCCGCGTGCTGGATCATCTCGCGGGTGAGGTCCAGCATCTTCAGGTAATCGCTGTGCGCCTCATAGGCTTCCAGGCTCGTGAACTCCGGGTTGTGACTGAAGTCGACGCCCTCGTTGCGGAAGTTGCGTCCGATCTCGAACACCTTCTCCACGCCGCCGACGCAGAGGCGCTTCAGGTAGAGCTCCGGTGCGATCCGTAGGTAGAGGTCGAGGTTGTAGGCGTTGATGTGCGTCTGGAACGGTGTCGCGTTGGCTCCGCCGTGAATCTGCTGCAGGATCGGCGTCTCGACCTCGAGGAAGCCGCGCGCGGCGAGGAAGTCGCGCAACGACTTCACCACCAGGCTGCGGATCGCGAGGTTCTTCCGGCTCTCCTCGTTGATCGCGAGGTCTACGTAGCGCTGGCGCACGCGGGCCTCGGGATCGGTGAGGCCCGCCCACTTGTCCGGAAGGGGGCGCAGGCACTTGCCGTTGATCCGCCAGGCGTCGATCAGGATCGACAGTTCACCCTTGCGGCTGGTGCCGACGACACCACGCGCCTGGATGAGGTCGCCGAGATCGACGTCGGTGCCGAAGTCGGGAGTGCCCGGGATGACCCGCGACTCCTCGACGAGGATCTGCACCTCACCGGACCAGTCGTGCATGTCGGCGAACACCACCTTGCCGAAGTCGCGCAGACGCGTGACGCGGCCGGCGATGGTGACGACGGTGCCCTCGGGTTCCGTCCGCGCCTGCGCGATGGTGTGGGTGGGCTGGTCGGCGGGCGGATACGGATCGAAACCACGCTCGACGAGCCGGTCCATCTTGTCGAGGCGGACCCTCACCTGCTCGGGCCGGTGCACGATCGAGCCCTCGGGAGTTGCTGCCTCGGCTTCCAGTTCGGCGATCAGCGCAGGCGCGTCGACGCCGGCCGGGATCGACGGCCGGCCCTCGGAGAAGTGCTTGTCCCGACCGAACTTGGGCAGGGTGATGAAACCCTCGGTGACGATCGCGGCCATCCCCACGCGGGGCAGGATTCGGCTGTCCTCGAAGCACAGGTAACGCGACTGCCAGTCCGGCAGGTACTTGGCGTTGGACTTGTACAGCGACTCCATCTGGAAGAACCGGGAGCCGAACATCAAGACGGAGTAGCCGGCACGCATGACCGGGCCGGCACCGATCTGCGGGCCCTGCTCGAAGAACGCGCGGAAAGCCGCGAAGTTGAGCGAGACCTCGGTGATGCCGAACTGCTCGGAGTTGCGGCACAGTTCGGCGACCATCGTCTCGACCACACCATTCGGTCCGCTGCGGTCACGACGCATGAGGTCCAGTGAGACAGCGCGTTTGCCCCACGGCACGAACGAGAGCATGCCGACGACCTTCTCGTCGGGAGCGCCCTCGTCGATGACCGCCTCGACCAGCAGGCAGTCGTTGTCGGACCGATCGCCGACGCGCGACAGGGCCATCGCAAAGCCGCGTTCCTCGTCGGTGTCCCGCCACTCGTCGGCGCGGGCGACGACCTTGGCCATCTCGGCGTCGTCGATGTCGAACCACCGGCGGATGCGCACCGTGACACCCGCGCGCCGGGTGCGGGTGACGGCCTGGCGGACGGCCTTCATCGCCGGCCCGCTCAGGCTGAACTCACGCGTGTGGAGGATGGCCTCGTCGCCGATGTTCAAGGACACGAACCCGGCCGCGTCGTAGGCCGCGGCGCCGCGCGCGCTCGACCCGATCGACGCCGGGTGCCAGCCGTACTTCTCACAGAGGGTGAGGAATTCGGCGATGGCGTCGGGCCACGACTCCGGATCGCCGATCGGGTCGCCGCCGGCCATGCCGACGCCGACTTCCACCCGGTAGGTGATGGCGGCGCGGCCGTCGGGCGAGAACACGACCGCCTTGTCGCGGCGCGTGGAGAAGTAGGCCAACGAATCGTCGTCGTTGAATCGGGTGATGAGTGCGCGGATCAGCGACTCGTCCTCCGCGGTGATCAGCCAGCGCAGTCGCTGCGACCGGAACAGCACAACGGCCGCCGCGATCAGCGCCAACGCACCGAACAGACCGAGCAGACCGTTGACGAAGACATGCGCGTGGCGCCCGTCGAAGGAGGCGTCCTGATCGATCGCGCCGAAGGCGACCACCCGGTTGAACGCGTACGGCAACCGATCTGCCCGGGTCAGCGTGTGTGGGAAGGCCCAGACCAGTGCCCAGCCGAGCAGCGTCGCGATACCGAGACCGACGACGAGGGTGGCGATCGACGCCGGGATCGCACCGCGTCGGACCCGGGTGTGGAACTGCCGGTAGGTGGCCAGCAGGAAGATCAGCGCGGCGAGGTCGATGACCAGGCCGATGTAGATGTTGGTGCGGTCCCAGGCCGTGACGTCGAGATCGTCCTCGAGCGACGGGATCAGGTACAGCACATTGCCGACCATGAACAGCACGAGGTAGATCACGCCGATCCACCAGGCGATCCGCTTGCGCGCCGACAGCGCGACGGCGATCAGCGCCAGGACGAACGCCCACGCGAAGCTCGTGTCGGGCAGGGTGATGATGTAGTCGTCGACGTAGCGTCTCGGGTCGTGGATCAGCCGCCGGAATGCCGGGATGAGGCTGGACAGCAACGCGATCGTCGCCAGGACGCCGACGACCGTTCCCGCGATGTGCGGCGCGTTACGGCCGAATCCGGTAGGGCGCCTGATCTTGTCGAGAAGAACGAGGGAGCGTCGGTCAGCCGCGGTGGGGGTCCGCCGGGGCGCCTCGGGATGTTCGTCGGGGCTGGACGGGTCGACCGGCGCAAGCGGGGTGTCGGTGGCCATGCGTCGACGGTAGTCGTCCGCGGTGGCGCGCTCGGACACTCCACGCTGATTCGATCATTCGGCGGCACATATCTGCAGCGGGACGACGGTGCGGTCGTGCCGGTGTGGCCGGCTCCGCGGACACGGGGCATGATCTCAGACTGTGTACGACGTGACGATCCGCGACGACTCCATCCGGCTGGGCCAGTTCTTGAAACTGGCCAACCTCATCGAATCCGGCGCCGAGGCCAAAGAGGTCATCGCCGACGGTCTGGTGACCGTCAACGGTGAGGTCGAGACCAGGCGCGGTCGTCAGCTCATCCTCGGCGACGTGGTCGAGGTGGGCGGGATGAGTGTGCGGGTCGCCCGCGACGAGGTGTGAGAACCCCCCCCGATTCCGACCCCCCGGTGTTGATCCTCCCGGTGTTGATCCTCCCGGATCAGGAACTCACGCCGAAACGCCTGAGCTCGGCCGGCGTGATGAGGCGTTCCGCTTCGGCGGGAAAGTTCGACGTATGGACTCGGCGGCCGCCGAGTCGCCCCCCGGTGAGCGAATTGAGCAATGAGCCCCGGCGGGGCGATTGAAAGGTGTCAGCCAACTTCATGACCAATCACTTCCTGGTGCATTCACTTCGTTACAACGGACTCTGACTTTGATCTACTGTAGCGACAGTACCCATCTCTGTCTCCCGGGTTTTCCGTGGTTTGCACCACTCACCCCGAGCCCCGTCGACATGTGAGATCGCACGTCCCCGGTGTCCCGGAACCGTGACCGTCGTACCTGTCGACTAGATCGATCATGACACGGCGAGCGTTACGTCCCGGGTAGCGACGCGGCATCTACCAGCACCAATGCTACTCAGCGTGCGGTGCGCCGTATGCCCTCCGGTCGGACCACACCGGTCGGCAGACCATTCGCGACGCCGGTCTCTCGTCAGCCTTGGGGAACGCTCGCGTGATGGCTCAGGCCAGGCCGGCGAGGTATCGGTTGGCCCAGGTGACCGCGCTGACGCCGGGCTTGACCTGGAAGTCGCCGTAGGTGCCGTGGGAGCCCGACTGCAGGAATTTGTTGAACGAGATGATCTGCTCGCGGGCCCGCTTGTTGCCGAGTTCCTGGACGATCGCGCCGGGACCGCCGAGCGTCAGCAATTCACGCACGATCACGGCCGCCTCCGCTTGGTACTGGAGGATCTGGCTCGGAGTCGGGTCGCTGGTCTCGGCCAGGTAGCCGGCGATGCGGGTGATGTAGAAGTCCCGCGGTGTGTTGCAGTACATGTCCGACGGCTCGCAGAGGGTGAACGCCCGCGGCAGGAGCCAGCCCATGCCGTCGAGGCGAGGTCCGCCGCTGCCCTCACCGCGCAGGGCCGGGCCGACGACGTTGTCCTTGCGGGAGCGTCGGGGATCGGAGATCAGGACGACGCCGGCAACCTGACCCGGGCGGATCAAGGCGCGCCCGGTGCCGATCTCCGACGCGAGGTCACCCGCGGCGTCGGCGCCCTGGCTGTACCCGACGAGAGCGATCCGGGTGCCCGGGCACCGCGCCAGCATCTGCAGGGCGAGGCCGCGGGTGTTGGCGACGGCCTGGGCCTTCGACTTCCCGTAGATCGCTTTCTCCCACGGGAACGCGGTCGCGTCGTAACCGACGTACTGGACCTTGGTCTCCGGCCCCAGCCCGGAGGTGACCGCACCCAGGACACCCGGGCTCACGCCGTTGGACCAGGTTCCCGGAACGGCGAGGACGTAGATCTTCGGGCAACCGGCCGGTGCCGCGTCCGCACGCGGCGTGCTCAACCCGAACCCTCCCAATACGGCACACAGCAGAGTGCACATGATGGCGAGGATTCGACGCATGGGCTGCCCCTTCGACGGATGGATCGCGATAGGCCGAGTGTATGGCCACACCCCCCGGGTGTGTAGCCGAGAAAACGAAACTCCCGCCCACCTTCTCGGTGGGCGGGAGTTCTCGTTCGTGGTGGCCGGCAGGTCAGCGCTGCGCGACCTGGGTCGGCACGATCGGGGCCGGCAGATCCGACGCACCGGTGAGGTACTCGTCGGCGGCCGCGGCAGCCGAACGACCCTCGGCGATCGCCCAGACGATCAGCGACTGGCCACGGCCGGCGTCACCGGCGACGAACACGCCCGGCTGGCCGACAGCAGCGAAGCTGTTGTCGCGCTTGACGTTGCCGCGGGCGTCGTACTCGACACCCATCTTGTCGAGGAGATCCTCGCGCTCCGGGCCGACGAAGCCCATCGCCAGCAGGACCAGATCGGCCTCGAGCTCGAAGTCCGAGCCCTCGACCTTCTCGAAGCGTCCGTCACGCATGACCACCTCGTGGGCGCGGAGCCCGGTGACCTTGCCGTTCTCGCCGATGAACTCCTCGGTGTTGACCGAGAAGACGCGCTCGCCGCCCTCTTCGTGGGCCGACGACACGCGGTACATCAGCGGGTAGGTCGGCCACGGGGTCGACTCGGCACGCTCGATCGGCGGCTTCGGCATGATCTCGAACTGGTGGACGATCTCGGCACCCTGGCGCAGCGAGGTACCCAGGCAGTCGGCGCCGGTGTCGCCACCGCCGATGATGATGACCTTCTTGCCCTTGGCCGTGATCTGACCCTCGACCGTGTCGCCGAGCTGAACCCGGTTGGCCTGCGGCAGGAACTCCATCGCCTGGTGGATGCCGTCGAGCTCGCGGCCCGGGATCGGCAGGTCGCGACCGATGGTCGAACCGTTGGCGAGGATGACCGCGTCGAAGTCGGCCCGCAGCTGCTCGACGGTGACGTCGACACCCACGTTGACGCCGGTGCGGAAGACGGTGCCCTCGGCCTCCATCTGCGCCAGTCGGCGGTCGATGTGGCGCTTCTCCATCTTGAACTCGGGGATGCCGTAGCGCAGCAGGCCGCCGATGCGGTCGGCCCGCTCGAACAGCGTCACGTCGTGTCCGGCGCGCGTGAGCTGCTGTGCGGCAGCGAGTCCGGCGGGACCCGAACCGACGACGGCCACCGACTTGCCGGTCTTCTTCGACGGCAGGACCGGGGTGACCCAGCCGTTGTCGAAGGCGTTGTCGATGATCTCGACCTCGACCTGCTTGATGGTCACCGGCGGCTGGTTGATGCCGAGCACGCACGACGCCTCACAGGGTGCCGGGCACAGGCGACCGGTGAACTCCGGGAAGTTGTTGGTCGCGTGCAGACGCTCGATACCGTCGCGCCACTGGTCCTTGTAGACCAGGTCGTTCCATTCGGGGATCAGGTTGCCGAGCGGGCAGCCGTTGTGGCAGAACGGGATACCGCAGTCCATGCAACGGCTCGCCTGCGTCTTCAGGTGATCCTTGTCGAAGTCGGTGTAGACCTCATTCCAGTCGAGCAGTCGCAGCTCGACCGGACGACGGTCGGGCAGTTCCCGCTCGGGGTGCTTGAGGAATCCTCTGGGGTCAGCCACGTGCGGCCTCCATGATCGCTTCGTTCACGTCTCGCCCGGTCTTCTCCGCTTCGGAGATGGCCAACAGCACGCGCTTGTAGTCCCGCGGCATGACCTTGGCGAACTTGGTCTGGGCAGTGTCCCAATCGGCGAGCAGCGCTGCGGCGACCGGGGATTCGGTCTCGGCACGGTGTTCGTCGATGATGGCGGCGAGGAACTCGATGTCCTCGTCCTCGAGGGGCTCGAGGTCGACGAGCTCGGTGTTGAGGTTGTCGGCCAGCTTGGCGTCCGGGTCGTAGACGAACGCCATACCGCCCGACATGCCCGCCGCGAAGTTGCGCCCGGTCTCGCCGAGCACCACGACGCGTCCACCGGTCATGTACTCACAACCGTGGTCGCCCACACCCTCGACGACCGCCGTCGCACCCGAGTTACGGACGCAGAAGCGTTCGCCGACGATGCCGCGCAGGAAGATCTTGCCCGCGGTGGCACCGAAGCCGATCACGTTGCCGGCGATGATGTTGTCCTCGGCGACGAAGTCGGCCGGCGCGTTGCGCGCCGGACGGACCACCAGGCGACCGCCCGAGAGGCCCTTGCCGACGAAGTCGTTGGCGTCGCCCTCGAGGCGCAGGGTGATGCCCTTGGGGACGAAAGCACCGAAGCTGTTGCCCGCCGATCCGGTGAAGTCGACGATGATCGTGCCGTCCGGCAGACCTTGTGCGCCATAGGTCTTGGTGACCTCGTGACCCAGCATGGTGCCGACGGTGCGGTTCACGTTGGTGATCTTCGACGTGAACGACACCCGGGTGCCGTGGTCGATCGCGTCGCGGCTCTGCGCGATGAGCTGCTGGTCGAGCGCCTTCTCGAGCGCATGGTCCTGCACGCCCGAGCAGTACAGGTCCTGGTTCATGAACGGCGATTCCGGCATGGTCAGGATCGACGTCAGGTCGAGCTTGCCTGCCTTCTCCGACTTCCAGTGCGCCAGCGCCTTGGTGGTGTCGAGAGCCTCGACGTGACCCACGGCCTCCTGGAGCGTACGGAAACCGAGGCGTGCCAGCAGTTCCCGGACCTCTTCGGCGATGAACAGGAAGAAGTTCTCGACGAACTCCGGCTTGCCGGCGAAACGCTCACGCAGAAGCGGGTTCTGGGTGGCGATGCCCACCGGACAGGTGTCGAGGTGGCAGACGCGCATCATGACGCAGCCCGAGACGACGAGCGGCGCGGTCGCGAAACCGAACTCCTCACCACCGAGCAGGGCGGCGATCACGACGTCGCGGCCGGTCTTCATCTGACCGTCGACCTGGACCACGATGCGATCGCGAAGACCGTTGAGCAGCAGCGTCTGCTGGGTCTCGGCCAGACCGATCTCCCACGGCGCGCCGGCGTGCTTGAGCGACGTCAGCGGCGACGCACCGGTACCACCGTCGTGACCCGAGATGAGCACGACGTCCGCGTGTGCCTTCGACACACCGGCGGCGACGGTGCCCACGCCGACCTCGCTGACGAGCTTCACGTGGATGCGCGCCTTGGGGTTCGCGTTCTTCAGGTCGTGGATCAGCTGGGCGAGATCCTCGATCGAGTAGATGTCGTGGTGCGGCGGCGGCGAGATGAGGCCGACGCCCGGCGTCGAACCGCGGACCTCGGCGACCCACGGGTACACCTTGTGCGGCGGGAGCTGGCCGCCCTCACCGGGCTTGGCGCCCTGCGCCATCTTGATCTGGATGTCGGTGCAGTTCGACAGGTAGTGCGAGGTGACACCGAAACGTCCCGACGCGACTTGCTTGATCGCGCTGCGCCGCCAGTCGCCGTTCTCGTCGTGGTGGAAACGACGCGGATCCTCGCCGCCCTCACCGGAGTTCGAGCGACCACCGAGACGGTTCATGGCGATGGCCAGCGTCTCGTGGGCCTCGGCGGAGATCGAGCCGAAGCTCATCGCGCCGGTGGAGAACCGCTTGACGATCTCGCTGGCCGGCTCGACCTTCTCGATCGGGATCGGGTCGCGGTCACCGAAGTTGAAGTCGAAGAGGCCGCGCAGCGTACCGAGACGGGTCGACTGGTCGTCGACCAACTTCGTGTACTCCTTGAACACCCCGTACTGACCGGTGCGCGTGGAGTGCTGCAGTTTGAACACCGTGTCCGGGTTGAACAGGTGGTACTCACCCTCACGGCGCCACTGGTATTCACCGCCGACCTCGAGCTCGCGGTGTGCGCGCTCCGAGGGCCGGTCGCTGAAGGCCAGTGCATGCCGGGTGGCGACGTCGGCGGCGATCTCGTCGAGACCGATGCCGCCGAGCTGGCTGATCAGGCCGGTGAAGAACTCGTCGACGGTCGCCTGGGAGAGGCCGATGACCTGGAAGAGCTGCGCACCGGTGTACGAGGCGATGGTCGAGATGCCCATCTTGCTCATCACCTTGAGCACACCCTTGCTGGCGGCCTTGATGTAGTTCTTGCGTGCGGTGGCGAAGTCGATGTCGCCGAGCACGCCGCGCTCTACCATGTCCTCGATCGACTCGAAGGCCATGTACGGATTGACCGCTGCCGCACCGAAACCGACGAGCGTCGCCACGTGGTGGACCTCGCGGCAATCACCGGACTCGACGATGAGGCCGGCGCGGGTGCGCTTGCGCTCGCGCACCAGGTGGTGGTGCACCGCGGCGGTCAGCAGCAGCGACGGGATCGGCGCGAGGTTCTCGTCGGACTCGCGGTCGGACAGCACGATCAGGTTGGCGCCGTCCTCGATGGCGGCGCTGGCCTTCGCACGGATCTCGTCGAGTGCCTTGCGGAGTCCGGCACCGCCCTCGGCCACCGGGTAGAGGCCGTGGATGTGGACGCTGCGGAAGTCCGGCAGCGACTCGTTGTCGTTGATCTGGACCAGCTTCGCCAGCGTGTCGTTGTCGATGACCGGCTGCGGCAGCTCGATCTGGCGGCACGACACCGGGCTCGGGTTGAGCAGGTCGGCCTCGGAGCCGATGGTCGAACCGACGCTGGTGACGACCTCCTCGCGGATGGCGTCGAGCGGCGGGTTGGTGACCTGCGCGAACATCTGCTGGAAGTAGTCGAACAGCATGCGCGGACGCTTGGACAGCACGGCGATGGGCGTGTCGGTGCCCATCGAACCGAGTGCCTCGGCGCCGGTCCTGGCCATCGGCGCGACGAGGAGGTTCAGCTCTTCGCTGGTGTAACCGAAGACCTGCTGGCGCAGGGCGACCCGGTCGTGCGGCATGTGCACATGGGGCTGCGCCTCGATGTCGTCGACGGCGACCATGCCCTTCTCGAGCCACTCCGCGTAGGGGTGCTCGGCGGCCAGCTCGTCCTTGATCTCCTCGTCGTCGACGATGCGGCCGGCGGCGGTGTCCACGAGGAACATGCGGCCGGGCTGCAGACGCATCTTCTGCACGACGTCGGCGTGGTCGATGTCGAGGACGCCGACCTCGGAGGCCATCACGACGAGGCCGTCCTTGGTGACCCAGATGCGGCTGGGGCGCAGACCGTTTCGGTCGAGCACGGCGCCGACGACGGTGCCGTCGGTGAAGCACACCGACGCCGGACCGTCCCACGGCTCCATGAGCGCCGAGTGGTAGCGGTAGAACGCGCGGTGCTCGGGCTTCATCGACTCGTGACGCTCCCAGGCCTCCGGGATCATCATCAGGACCGCGTGCGGCAGGCTGCGGCCGCCGAGGTGAAGCAGTTCGAGCACCTCGTCGAAGCGAGCGGTGTCGGAAGCACCGGGGGTGCAGATCGGGAAGATCTTCGACGCGGCGTCGGCACCGAAGGCCTCGGTGTCGATGAGCGCCTCGCGGGCACGCATCCAGTTCTCGTTGCCCGTGACGGTGTTGATCTCACCGTTGTGGGCGACGCGGCGGAACGGATGCGCGAGCGGCCACGACGGGAAGGTGTTGGTGGAGAAGCGCGAGTGGACGAGGCCCAGCGAGCTCTCGACGCGCGAGTCCTGCAGGTCGACGTAGAACTCCCGCAGCTGCGGGGTCGTCAGCATGCCCTTGTAGACGAAGGTGCGGCCCGACAGGGACGGGAAGTAGACGGTCTCGCGGCCGGGGCCGTCGGCGCCGGCGCCCTTGTTGCCGAGCTCGTACTGGACGCGCTTGCGCACGACGTAGGCGCGGCGCTCGAGCTCCATGCCTTCGGCGCCGCCGATGAAGACCTGCCGGAACGTGGGCATCGCGTCCCGGGCGAGCGCACCGAGCGAATTCTCGTTGGTGGGCACCTCGCGCCAGCCGAGCAGGGTCAGACCCTCGGACTCGATGACCTTCTCGACGCCCTCACAGGCGAGTCGCGCGTCCTCGGAGCCCTGCGGGAGGAAGGCGATACCGGTCGCGTAGCTGCCCTCGGCGGGAAGCTCGAAGTCGACCGTCTCCCGCAGGAAGCGGTCGGGAACCTGGATCATGATCCCGGCACCGTCACCGGTGTTCGGTTCGGCACCCGCGGCACCGCGGTGCTCGAGGTTGACCAGGGCCATGATCGCCTTGTCGACGATGTCGCGACTGCGTCGTCCGTGCATGTCCACGACGAACGCCACGCCACACGAATCGTGCTCGTTGCGTGGGTCGTAGAGACCGACCGGTCCCGGAGCCTGCTTCATATTCGCCTCACTTTGCGTGCGAAGGGTGCACGCACTAACCGTCGTCAATGATTGGGGGCCTACCCCGCCTGTGTCACCGGCTCCGTTGCCGGCCTGATCGCCTGGTGGACCTCGCTGTCCCCAACAGCTTCGTCGTCTGCCACCCCCAAGGGGCTGACCTGGGGCAGAGCCGACACTCACATGGCGGTGGCCCGTCAGCGCCGTTGCTGACGGAATCCTCCGGGCCGCATCGTCGGGGCCCGAACACCCTGCTCATCTCGGCTTCGCGCAGCACTACAGAGGGCGCCCGCGGGCTGCCGTATGAGCATTGTGGGTCATTTTTCCACGTGGGGTGCCCACAATCGAAATCCGGCTACCACAATGGCCGCGACACTGCACGTCAGAGAGAAATCGGGCGTTTACGGACATCACCGATCGGACCGCTTGCGTAACGACACGGGTCCATCACGGCGGCCGGTCGATCGCGACCGGATCGCGGCCAGGTGTCGGGCGGACCATTGCCACGCACCGGACATCGAAGGCCGCTACCGTCAGGTGATGAGCGTCACCTCACCCACGGGCGGCGGCCCCTCCCTCCCCGCGGACGACGAGAACCCCTTCGGGCGGCTCGGTGAGGATCCCCACGGCTCCCTCCGGTCTCGTGCCGTGAACGCCTACCTCGCCCGCGTGACCTGGCCGATGATGCTCGCCGCGCGCCGTAGCCATCCCAGGGTCACCGCACAGATGATCCAGCGCTCCCGCCCCGGCCTCAACCGCACCATCGAACGGCTCAACCCGCCGCCGTCGGGCACGCGGGTCGGGCCGGTCCGGGAGACGTTTCGCGGAGGCCAGATCCGTGGTGAATGGGTCACGGGCCGGCGCGCCGCGGATCCGCAACCGGGCACCCGGGTCATCTACTACCTCCACGGCAGCGGATACGTCGTGTGCTCGCCGCGCACGCACCGCGGGCTCGTCGCGCGCCTGGGAAATCTGACCGAACTGTCGGCGTTCAGTCTCGACTACCGGCTCGGCCCCGAACATCCGTGGCCCTGTGCGGGAAACGATGCGATCCGGGGATACCGCTGGCTTCTCGCACAGGGCTATCGGGCCGAGGACATCGTGATCGCCGGCGACTCGGCCGGCGGACACCTCGCGCTCGACATCCTGGCCGTCAACCACGCGACACGCACCCCGCAGCCCGGTTCGATGGTGCTCTTCTCCCCGCTCTACGACCCGACTTTCGATCTGGCGGTCGACAATCAGCGCAGCGGCGTCCACGATCCGATCATCAACGCGATCACCGCGCGCAAGATCCTCCGTCTCTACACGCGGACCGCCGACCCCGACCATCCGCGCATGCGGATCCGCCTGACCCCGGAGATGACACTCCCCAAGACCCTCATCCAGTACGGGGCCCTCGAGGTGATGGGCGCCGACGCGCGGGCCACCCACGCCGACATCGTCGGCGCCGGTGGCGTTTCGGTGATCCAGGCATGGCCGGACCAGGGGCACGTCTTCCAGCTGATGCCGAGGTTGTCCTCCGAGGCCCGCCAGGCCGTGGAGACCGCGGCCCGGTTCATCACCGTCACGGCACCCACCCGCACCGACACCGCGAGCTGAGCCGCCGCGCCCCGGCAAAGACACAACGGCCGGTGACGACATTGGGAGATCGTCACCGGCCGTTGCCGTGTCCATCCGAACGAGGACCCATGAGGATCGCCTCCACCACCTGGGATGGCGGGCACGGTATGGAGGAATCCTCAACCCGTCGGCGTGATGGACACGCCCGGTGACGCCGGCGCGCTACGTGGGGGGCATCGAGCGCGACGGCGCCGTCCGGGGCGCCTGGATGGTCAGTCCGCGAACGCCATTCGTGCGCACGCCGTGTCGAGGTCGATCACGTCGGCGTACTTGGCGTCGAGGTCGAACAGATTCGCGTCGTGCACCGCGGGGTTGCGGTCCCCGCAGGCGTCGGCGACGACCTTCGGGATGAATCCGTGCTGCATGGCATCGGTGGCACTCGCACGCACACATCCCGAGGTCGAGACGCCGGCGACGAACACCGAGTCGACTCCGTTGGCGACCAGTGTTGCCGCGACCGACGTGCCGAAGAACGCCGATGCGTACTGCTTGACCACGACGACCTCGCCCGCTTGCGGACGCAGCGGTGCGACGAACTCACCCAGGCCGTCCGGGTGCCCGGCCTCGAGGACACCCAGCGCGGGCACCTTCCGGACGAAGACACCGCCGTCGGCGAGACCGGGCGTGTACTCCACCCGGGTGTGGACGACCAGGATGCCGGCGCGGCGAGCCGCCTCGAGGAGCATGGCGCATCGGTCGACGACTTCCGGATCGGGAAGGCAGAACGGCGATCCCGGCCGGAAGTACGCCTCGATCATGTCGATCATCAGCAACGCGGGCCGGGAACCCCAGCCCAGCGCGCCACCGAATCCCGCCTTCGCGTAGTCGGCGGCGATGCCGTCCGCATCTGTGACCGTGTTCCCGGGATCGTTCACGCGACGACCTCCACATTCTGTTCGCACGCCTCCAGCAAGGCCTGCTCGCTGAGCTCGGACCGCGGCAGTTCCGCCACGACCTCTCCATGATGCAGGACGAGAACACGGTGGCAGATCGCCGCGAGTTGCTCGTGATCACCGGAGAACACCAGGACCGACGCACCGTCGGCGGCAAGGTCGGCGACCCGGTCCAGCAGCTGACGTGACGCGCCGGCGTCGACGCCCTGGGTGGGTTCGTCGAGCAGGAGCACGGTCGGGTCGAGATGCAACCACTTGGACAGCACGATCTTCTGCTGGTTGCCGCCGCTGAACTGACGGATCGGCCAATGCGGTTGCGCCGGAACCGCACCGGACTCTTCGACGAGGCCGACCGCCGTCGACCGCTCCTTGCGCCAGTTGGTCGCGACGCCGAACCTGGTGAACGAGCCCAGGCTCGGCAGCGTGACGTTCTCGGCGGCGGATGCGTCGAGCCAGACACCGTCGCGATGACGGTTGCCCGGCACCAACGCCAGACCGGCGGCGATGGCGGCCCGGGGTCGGTCCGGTTCGACGGCGGTGCCGTCGACGATGACCGTGCCACCGGTACGCGGCAGCTTGCCGGCCAGGACCAGCGGCAGTTCTTCGTGACCCATGCCGGCCAGGCCGGTGAAACCGACGATCTCGCCCTTCTCGACGGTGACCGAGAGATCCTTCACCACACCGCCACTCACGTTCTCCAGCACGAGCTGTGCGGGCGTGGTGCCGGAGCGCTCCGGCGGATCCGGGTAGTAGTCGGTCAGTCGCCGGCCGAGGATGTCGGCGACCAGGTCCGAGCGGGTCAGTCCCGCGGTGGAGCGGGTGAGAACCCGCTTGCCATCACGCAACACGGTGACTGAGTCGCAGTCGTCGAGCACCTCGCTGAGCCGGTGGCTGACGAAGATGACGCTCGAGCCCAGATCGGCGACACTGCGCATCATGGAGGTGACCTGTGCGGCCTCGCTGTGCGACAGCGACGCCGTCGGCTCGTCGAGGATGAACAGGTGACCTTCGTGACCGTCACCGAGTGCACGGACCGCCCGGACCAGACCGACGAGCGCACGCTGCGCCGGGCTGAGGTCGGCGACCAACGTGTTCAGCGGCAGGTCGATGCCGAGACGTTCGGCGATCTCGCGGCAGGCCTTGGCCTCCTGCCGATCACGCACCCAGCCGAAGCCGCGGGTGCCGTAACCGGTTGCGACGCCGATGTTCTCGAGAACCGTCATCTCCGGGGCGAGACCCAGGTCCTGATGGATGACGGCGATGCCGTGCTCGGCCGGGTTGCGCACCGGCAGGTCGAGCTCCCGGCCGAACAGACTCACCCGACCGCTGTCCGGCCGGTAGTAACCGGCCAGGCACTTGATCATCGTCGACTTGCCGCTGCCGTTCTGCCCGCACAGCGCGTGGACCTCGCCGCGCTTGACCTCCCAGTCGAGCGGGTGCAGTGCGTAGTTGCCGTCGAACTGCTTCGAGAGACCCTCGATCTGCAGGGCGGGACCCGCGGTACCGCCCCCTCCCCGACCCGGGAGGGTGGCGGCCGCCGACTCGGGCGTCATCACGCGGCTCCGCGACGCTTGCCGACGAGCTTGGCGAGGGCGACGGCGATCATCAGTGCCAGACCGTTGAACAGCGGGCTGACCCACGATGCCGCACCGGCCAACTGGAGACCGGTGATGCCGACGACCAGGAGGTAGACCGCGACCAGGGTGCCGATCGCGTTGAAGCGGCCGACGGTGATCGCGGTGGCACCGAGGAACGTCGCGGCGAACGGGGCCAGGAGGTACTGGCTGCCGATGCCGGGATCGATCGCGCCGAGGTTGCCGACCAGGATGATGCCGATCAGCGCGCCGGCCACACCCGAGACCACGTAGGTGATGGTGCGGATGCGTGCCACCGAGATACCCGCCAGCAGGGCGGCATCGCGATTGCCGCCGATGAACAGCATGTAGCGGCCCATCGGGGTGCGCTGGTACACGAACCACAGCACCGCCACGAGCAGCCAGCCGTACCAGGTGGTCATCGGCAGGCCCAGCAGCTTGGCCCGCGACAGCTCGACGTAGAAGTCCGGGACACCGGTGACGATCTTGGAACCCGTGATGGCGTACCCGATGCCCGAAAGGGCCGTGAACATGCCGAGTGTCGTGATGAACGAGTCCACCCCGACCTTGACCACCAGGAGGGCGTTGATCAGGCCGACGATGAGCCCGACCGCCAGCGCAGCCGGGATCACCGCGGCCGGCGAGTACCCGTTGGTCGACATGACCGCGACCACACACGCGCTGGTGACCATGACGCCGGGAATCGCGAGGTCGAAGTCACCGGTCCGCAGCGCCAGGGTCGCGGCCAATGCGAGGAGCAGGATGATCGCCTGCGAGTTGACCATCGCCGAGACGATGCCCGTCGACCGGAACTCGGGCAGGAAGACGGCGCACAGCGCGAACGCCAGCACGAGAAGGCCGACCAGCGCATAACGTTCCACGAACGACGTGGCCGGGCGGGCTTTCGTGGAGCTGGCCACCGACTCGGTCGGTGACTTCTGGATCGCCGGTGGGCGAGAGGTGGGCGCCGCGACGGTGCCGAGGTCATTGCTCATGATGTCTCCGTGGGTGAGCCGCGGGCATGGTCAGCCCGCGTGCCGATCAGTTCTTGGACCAGGCCTCTTTGAAGGCGTTCTGGAAATCCTTGTAGTTAGGGTTCACGTCCGCGTTCGAGTCGCCGACGTTGGCCTCGTCGACCAGCCGGGTGGGGATGACGATGCCCGAGGGCTGGGCGCCGGTGACCGAGCGAATCGCGTTGTCGACCATCACCCAACCGAGCCACGCCTCCGGCGGAGCCGCCATGGTGACGTCCTGGCCCTTGCCCGAACGGATCGAGTCGAGGCTGGTGGCGATGCCGTCCCGGCCGAGGATCTTGGCGTCCGGATTGGTCATGGCCACGGTCGGCTCGACGAAGGTGACGCCCGAGTCCCAGTTGGTCATCACGTAGGTGGTGTCCGGGTTGCGCTTCATCGCAGTCTCGACCTTCTGCGGCAGATCGGTCGCGGCGTTGGCCAGGTCGATCTCCTGGATGTCCAGCGAGCAGTCGTCCGGGCAGTTCTCGCGGTAGACCTTCTCGGCTCCGTCGGCCATGTTCTTGTAGATCTCGATCGCGGTCGGCTGCGCGAAGAACGTCGACGCCGAGCAGTTCGAGTCGACCAGCGTCCATGCGGCGAGCGCGGAGCCGTCGGCGGTGTAGTTGGCGCTCACGTTCGCGAAGACGCCGTTGGCCAGCGGGGCAGAGGCGTCACCCGACAGTGCGTTGATGACCGGGATGCCTGCGCGGGCAGCGTCGTTCAGCGAACCGGACAGCATCGCCGGCTCGATGCCCAGGAGGACGATCGCGTCGGCCTTCTGCGCGATGGCCTGCGCCATGCCCTCGTTGAACTTGTTCGTCTGTCCCTGGCCGTCGTACACGGTGGCCTTTACACCGGCTGCGGCTGCGGCCTCGTTGAAGCCCTCGGCGGCGGCGGAGGTGAACTGGTTGGTGACAACCATGATCATCCAGATGTTCTTGCCCTTGGCGGCGGCGAGATCGATCGGGGCCTCCGGCACGATCAGCGGGGTGGCCTCGCGGGCCTTGTCGACGATGGCGCCGGCGGCCTGGGTGCAGGCGTTGCTGATCTTCTCACCGGAAGCGCTCGAGCCGTTGTCGGCCGTTGCGCTGGTACAGCCTGCGAGCAGGGCGCCGGCGGCGACCGTCGTGAGCATCCAGGATGCTGTCTTCTTCATCGGTTCTCCTCGAAAAGTGTTGTGCAGAGAGTGGTTCGGGACTGCCGGGCTCAGTGCTCGCGCAGCAGGGTGCCGAACCCGTGGATCTGGTCGGTGACGCCGTTGGAACGCAGCGCATGCCACCAGGTGGCCGCGTTGATGGCGATGACGGGCTTGCCGAGCCAGCGTTCGGCTTCGTCGGCGAGGCCGACCATGGAGAGGTTGGTGCCGACCTGAACGATGGCATCGACGTCGGGTCCGTTGACCTCCAGGATCGCCTGGCGCAGTTCGTCTTCGCTGACCCGGGCGATGTCCACCGCGGACGGGCAACGCAGTCCCTTGAGGTTGACCACGTCGTAACCGGCCTCGGAGAGGAACAGGCGCACGTTCTCGTCGGCGATCGGCTGGTAGGGCGTGACCACGCCGAGACGCTTGGCGCCGAAGAGGTCGAGTCCACGGCGGACGGCGTCGGCGCCGGTGGCGACCTTCAGGCCGGAGAAGCTCTCGAGCTGTTCGGTGAACTGCCGGTTGCCTTCCACACCGCCCCAGAAGGTCTCCGCCGACATCCCCATCACGAGGTAGTCGGGGTCGCAGGTCAGCACGCGCTCGCATGCGGCGTTGATCTCGCCGCGGATCTGTTCGAGAAGACCTTCGAAATCCTCGTTGCTGCTCAGCGTTTGGTCGCGGATGTGGATCCGGCCGACGTGAGGCGTCACGCCGGGCACCGTCATCCGGTAGTAGTCCGGCTCGACGACCGTGTTCGTCGAGGGGGCGAGGACGCCAAAGACGTTGCGGTAACCAAGAACGTCAACCATGAATCTCCTTCGGGGGAAACTGCACACAATCCGGGGTTCGCGGGGGCTTTTGTGTACATGGGGGTCGTGGCAGATCACTGCTTCGCGTCAAACCATATGGCAGGACCACGGGCCAAGAGTAGCCCAGATCGCGCCGATTAACAGGGTATTTACCAACCGATTGGTCCCGGATCCGGCGGCGGAGTGCTCTAAAACGCTGTTTAGCAGCATTAAAGGAAGTTTGGACAGTTGTATACATGTCCATTGCGCAGGAGGCCGCGGCCGGTCATACTGAGCAGGCAGCCCGACCACGAAGACCAGGCTGCGCCCGGAGCCGGCCGAACACCCGGTGGGGCAAGCAGACAGAGGAGTAGCCATGGCCAGTCAACGAACCGTCCTCACGCTGGACGACGCCGAGGCCGTGATCGCGGCGGCGCGCGCGAAGGCAGCCGAGATCTCGGTGCCGATGGCGCTCGTCGTCGTCGATCACGCCGGACAGCAGATCGCCTCGCAGAAG
The DNA here is from genome assembly GCF_038024875.1 of Gordonia rubripertincta. Classification (NCBI taxonomy): domain Bacteria; kingdom Bacillati; phylum Actinomycetota; class Actinomycetes; order Mycobacteriales; family Gordoniaceae; genus Gordonia; species Gordonia rubripertincta. The sequence continues at coordinate 1,462,054 of NZ_CP136136.1, read as the reverse complement.
ATGGACGACAGCCCGCTGATGGCGCTCGGCATGGCCGGCGGAAAGCCCTACACCGCAGTCGGTATGGGACAACCGACCGCCATGTGGGAAGAAGCCGGTACCGCCAACGCGTCGTTCGCCGGGTCGATCACCAGCGTCCCGGGATTCACTCCCTTCGGCGGCGGGGTCCCGCTGCACATCGACGGCGTGCTGGTCGGCGCGCTCGGCGTCAGCGGCGGATCGACAGAGCAGGACGTCACGGTGGCCGACGCAGGCGCCACCGCACTCGGTCGCTGACGCGACCCCCACACTTCAGTGTCAAACATCAACGGAAAGCAGGAATCTGACATGGGTACTTTCGACGGACAGATCGCCTTCATCACCGGTGGCGCACGCGGCCAGGGCCGCTCGCACGCCGTCCACCTGGCCAGCCTGGGTGCCGACATCGTCATCGTCGACTCCATCAAGGACAACGTGACGACCCCGTACGGGATGGCGACGCAGGCCGACCTGGACGAGACCGTCCGCCTCATCGAAGCACAGGGCCGTAAGGCATACGCACGTGCTATCGACGTCCGGGATCTCGACGGCCTCATCGCATTCGCCGACGAAGTCGTCGAACGCTACGGCAAGATCGACATCCTGCTGGCCAACGCCGGCATCATGACCGCCGTCCCGATCGCCGAGATGAGCGGCGAGGTGTGGGCCGAGACCGTCGACATCAACCTGACCGGTGTCTTCAACTCGTTCCGCGCTGTTCTTCCCCACATGGTCAAGGCCGGCTACGGACGCGTCGTCGCCACCTCGTCGGGCGGCGGCCACATCGGCTTCAACAACCTGGCCCACTACTGCGCCGCCAAGTGGGGCGTCATCGGTCTGGTCAAGTCGGCAGCCCTCGAGGTCGCCCAGAGCGGCGTCACCGTCAACGCCGTCACTCCGACCAACGTCAACACGGACATGATCCGCAACGACGCGTGTGAGGCACTCTTCCTGCCGGGCATCGAGAACCCGACCCAGGAGCAGATCGAAGAGGCATACGTCATCAACCCGATGGGTGTCCCGTGGATCGAGCCCATCGACGTCTCGCGCACCATTGCCTTCCTCGTCTCCCCCGAGTCGAAGTTCATCACCGGTGAGACCATCGGCCCCCTGGCCGGTTCGGGTGCCACCAACGGCGCTGCCTGACATCTCTTTTCACGCACAGAGCCCCTCGAGCGATCTGCTCGAGGGGCTCTGTCGTATCCGTGTGACATCCAACCGTGTCGCGACGCAGCAGACGTGCGACCGGATGCGTTGCGCGACAGGCAGATCTGATTTCCCAGGCTGGAGACACGACAACGCCCCGGCGGGTGGCCGGGGCGTTGTCGTTCGGATACCGCTGTCGCCGGGAGGGGAGGCGACAGTGGTCAGTTCGCGGGCTGACGCTTCGCGCGCTCGGCGAGCTCGGCGTCGGTGTACCAGGTCTTGCGCGGCGGGGACTTGATCTCGAGCTGGATGGAGTCCTCGAGGGCCTCGCTCATGTGCGGGACGCCGCGCGGGTGCAGCCAGACGTCGCCGGCCTCGGCGATGAACTCCTCGTCGCCGATGACGACGCGCATCTTGCCGCGCAGCAGGTAACCGATCGACTCGTGATCGTCGTGCTGGTGGGTGGGATCGATCATTCCCTTGCCCTTGAACGCCTCGACGAAGATCATCTCCTCGCCGACCATCAGCGCGCGGACGGTGAGCTCGCCGTCCTCCACGGTGTCCTCGATCAGGCTCACCGGATCGGCCGGGATGTCCGAGTTCTTGGTGAACAGGCGCCCGCTGGGCTTGATCATCCGGTCTTCTGGGTCAATCGCCATGTCTATCTCCTTGAGTCAGTGGTCTGGTGGTTCGGGGTTCAGGGGAAGCCGGGTCCGGAAGCTCAGGACCACATCCACAGGTCGGCACCCTTGGTTCCGAGGAAGGAACCGATGGACACGCGGCCCTCCCCTTCCGTGGTGCCGGCAGCGATCTTGTGGGGGTTGCGGGGGTTGAACAGCACCACTTCACCGACCTTCGGTGCGAAGGTGAAGCTCTCGATGGAGTCATCGGTCTCCACGCCGCCGTCGGGGAGGCCGCGTGCGGGATCCTCGCCCTCGGCGGGTACCCACGGCTTGTTGTAGACGGTGGTCTCGCCACCCACGGACGGGCACTGGGTGTAGAGGTTCCAGGTGATCTGGTGCTCGATGCCGCCGATGGCCCACTCCGGGGAGTTGTACGGCGCGTAGTCGGCGTGCAGGTGGACGCCGTTGGACGCGATGCGGACGACCACCGGGCAGTAGTCCCCGTAACCGGGCTCGGACGGGACGAGGATGTCGCCCGGATGGTGTGCACCGAGCAGGTCGCGGAAACGCTGGGGCACGTCGAACGACTGTGCGTACAGCTTCTCCTGCGCCGCAACCGCTTCGGGGACCGCGTCGAAGAACTCCTGCTTACGTCCGCCGTCCTGGCGGTATTCGTACATCACCAGGCCGAGGTAGTGGGTGGGGGTGGCGACGCTGTACGACTTCAGGTCGGGCGATTCGTACACCGCCTTGGTGAACGCTGCGCACTCCTCGGCATCGGCGAAGTTCTCGATGCGGATGGCGGGGATCTCGTTGCGGATTAGGGCCGCGAGCGACTCGGGGCTCAGCTCGGCGGCGGTGCTCTGCTTCCATGCAGACATTGGTCGTTCCTTTCTAGCGCTCTATTGCATACTTTCGTCCGCAGACAGGTCCGGGAACGGCGCAGATTCTTAGCATTGCATACAACTGCCGGTCCGTGGGTGCGTCTGCGTTACGTCTGTCCCGGATTGTCAGATGACGCCCGACGTCCGGAGGTCGTCGATGTCGAAAGGGGTCCGGGAGAGGACGTCGCCGAGGACCTCGGCGGTGTGCTCGCCGAGTTCCGGTCCCAGCCAGCGGATCGTGCCCGGCGTCGACGACAGCTTCGGGGCCACGTTCTGGACCGGGAAGTCGCCGAAGACCTTGTGCTGCAACGTGACGATGGCCTCACGTGCGGCGAAGTGCGGATCGGCGAGCATGTCCTTGGCCTGGTAGATCCGACCGGCCGGCACACCTTTCTCCTCGAGCAGGGCCAGGAGATCCTCGGACTGTTGGCGGCGGGTCCAGTCGGCGATTCGGTCGTCGAGTTCGAGCTGGTTCGCCCCGCGTTCGGCGTGGTTGTGGTACCGCGGATCGTCGGCGAGTTCGGGCTCCCCCATCGCCTCGGCGAGACGGCGGAACACCGTGTCCTGGTTCGCCGCGATCAGGATGCTGCTGTCGTCGGCGGTGGGATAGACGTTGCTGGGCGCGACGTTGGGCAAGATCGAACCGGTGCGCTCACGCTGGTAACCGGTCAGCTGGTACTCCGGCACGGTCGATTCCATGAGGGACAGCACTGCCTCGTAGATGGCCGAGTCGACGATCTGACCACGGCCGGTCCGGCGCACGCCGTGCAGAGCGGTCAGTGCACCGATGGTCGCGAAGACGGCAGCGAGCGAGTCACCGATCGAGATGCCGGTCCGGCTCGGGAGGCTGTCGGGATCGCCGGTGATGTAACGCAATCCGCCCATCGCCTCGCCGATCGAACCGTAGCCTGCGCGGGGCGCATACGGTCCCGTCTGACCGTATCCGGTGACCCGCACCATGATCAGCTTCGGGTTGAGTGCGCTCAGCTCCTCGTAGCTCAGACCCCACCGCTCCAGCGTGCCCGGACGGAAGTTCTCGATGAGGATGTCGGCGGTCGCGATCAGGTCCCGGGCGATCTGCTGGCCCTCCGGAGTCCGCAGGTTGCAGGTCACCGACTTCTTGTTGCGACCGACGACCGGCCACCAGAGTGACTGTCCCTGAGCGCTTTTGCGGCCCCACTGACGCATCGGATCGCCCTTGCCCGGGTCCTCCAGCTTGATGACCTCGGCACCGAAATCGGCGAGCAGCTGGCCGCAGAACGGCCCGGCCAGGAGCTGGCCCATCTCGACGACGCGCAGATCGGACAGCGGCCCCACCTGGTCGTGCTCGGGGGCGGTTTCGACGGTTTCGTTGCTCATCTCGTACTTCCTGTTCGTTGGGAGCCCGATGCGACCGGGCCGGATGGATGCGTGCGTCATCGCCACCGCGCGCAGGGAGCTACGCAGGCGTCGTTGTATGCAGGCGAGGTCGCGGGCCGTCATCGGGCCCGCGGATCAAGCGGTATGTGCTCTGTCGGAGTCGTGGGGTTCGGAAGTGGTTCGGGTGCTGGGGATCGCGGGACGATCAGGCGAGGATCGCGCCGATTCCGTCGCGCGTGTTGTCCGCGCCGATGGTCGGGTTGCTCATCGCGCCGAGCATCGCGGTCCGTGCGTTGTGGAGGTGACAGCGCATGACCGCCTCGACCCAGTCCGAGTTTCCGGCGCGGACCGCGGCGACGATCTCGAAGTGGTGAGAAAGGCTGCGAGACAAGCTGTCTTCGGTGAAGTGTTGGTAGTTCCGGGTCGCCAGCGAGATGTGCCGGACCGACGTCAGAGTCGCCTCGAGCTGGAGGCTCTCCGCCTTCTCGATCAGCGTCGCGTGGAACTTCCGGTTGAGGCGGGCGATTTCGCTGAAGTCACGGTCACCACCGGGACGACCGTGCTCGAACATGCGGACGGCGAGCTCCTCGAGTTCGTCGATCTCGGCGTCGTCGAGCCGGCCCACCGCCTTGCCCGTGGCCACCGGTTCGAGGAGGAGACGGAGATCGAAGATCTCGTTCAGCCTCGCCTCCGACCAGGTGGCCACGCGAGCACCCTTGTTCGGGGACATCTCGACCAGGCCCTCGACGGCCAGCCGCGACAGTGCTTCCCGCACCGGCGTACGACTGACCTCGAGGATCTCGGCCAGTTCGACCTCGGCGAGCCGATCTCCCGGTCCCCATCGACCTTCGAGGATCTTCGCGCGGAGGAGATCCGTGGCGCGCTGTGATGCCTGAGACACTCTTACCTCCTAGATTGCATACATCGTAGCCCGGCAACAGTCCCCCTACAACCGAAATCTCGTGAATTACTGGAACTTCTTACGTAATGGACACAAGACGACTCTTCACTTGCATACATTCTGCGGCTGGGGGAACATCCGGGCATGCCAAACAACACGGCGTCCGAGCAGTCGGACACAGTCATGCCCCTCACCCCGTCCTCCATAACCCCCTCATCGGCCACCCCCGAGTCGGTCACCATCGTGGAGGTGTCGCCCCGCGACGGCCTGCAGAACGAGGCGACGCTCCTGCCGACCGAGACCAAACTCGAACTCATCGATCATCTGGTGGCGGCGGGTCTCCGTCGAATCGAGGCGACGAGTTTCGTCCACCCCAAGCGGGTCCCGCAGATGGCCGACGCCGAGGCGGTCTCCGCCGCCCTGCCGCGCGGCGAGGTCTCCTGGATCGGATTGGTTCTCAACGAGCGCGGACTTGATCGCGCCGTCGCAGCCGGCCTCGACGAGGTCAACATCGTGGTCGTCGCTTCCGACACCTTCAGCCGACGGAACCAGGGAACCAGCACCGACGAGGGCGTCGACCTGTGGAATCGGCTCTCGAAGCGAGCATCGGATGCCGGGCTGAAGACCACCGTGACCATCGCCGCCGCCTTCGGCTGCCCGTTCGAAGGTGAGGTCCCCACCGAGCGGGTTGCCGACCTCATCCGACGATGCAGCGATGCGCAACCCGACGAGATCGCCCTCGCCGACACGATCGGTGTCGGGGTGCCGGCGCAGGTCGTTGCACTCGCCGACGCCGCCCGCCGGGAGGCTCCCGGGATGCCGCTGCGCTGGCACTTCCACAACACACGGAACACCGGCTACGCCAACGCCCTCACCGCGTTGCAGCTCGGGGCGTCGGCTCTCGACGCGAGTCTAGGCGGCATCGGCGGTTGCCCGTTCGCTCCGGCCGCGACGGGCAACATCGCCACCGAGGACCTCTGGTATCTCCTCGACCGCAGCGGATGCGCCACCGGCGTCGACCCCGCCGTGCTCCTCTCCGGCGCCCGCCGGCTCGGCGAGATGCTCGGGACGACGGTGCCGGGCCAGCTGTCCCGCGCGGGCCTGTTCCCCCCGGTCGAACTCCCGCCCGCCTGATCCGGCCCGATCCGAGAAAGGCCCGATCCGAGAAAGAGGAATGACAATGGCACGAGGCCTCTACATCGCCTTCACTCATCCGCGCGACGACTCCGTCGAGGACGAGTTCAACGAGTGGTACACCACGCATCACCTTCCGGAAATTCTTGCGACGGAGGGTGTCACGAGCGCGGTGCGATACAAGTCGGCCGATCCCGAGGCCAGCCACCGGTACATGGCGGCCTACACGCTCGACGGTGATCTCCCCGAGATCGTCGCCCGGATCCACGCCGACGCGGGCAACCGGACGCCGACCACCGCCTCACGTACCGACCCGGGCTCGGAGTTCCGCCTGTTCGAGTTCGTCGAGGAGCAGCACGCCGAGTAGGGCCCGGAAACCCGCGTAAACGGGTGAAACGCGTTGTATGCACCGTATTCTGGGGCGATGGAAACCCTCGTGACCGCGGTCGTCGTCGACGATCACCCGTTCTTCCGGGACGGGGTGTCGCGAGGTCTCACGCAGAGCGGCCGGGTGCGGGTGGTCGGCGAGGCGGCAGACGGCGTCACCGGCCTCGAACTCATCCGGCGCGAGAATCCCGACGTCGCCGTCGTCGACCACCAGATGCCCGGCATGACGGGTGTGGAACTGGCGCATGCGGTCAGCCGCGACAAACTGCCGACACGCGTGCTGTTGCTGTCGGCGGTCACCGACGGCCCCATCGTGTTCCGGGCGCTACAGGAAGGCGCCGCCGGCTATCTGTCGAAGGATGCCGACCGCGACGAGATCGTCGGTGCGGTGACCCGGGTCGCGAAGGGCGAGACGGTGGTGCCCCCGGCGCTCGCAGCCGGTCTCGCCGGCGAGATCCGGGCCCAGACACAGCGTGAGGCGCCGGCACTCAGCGAACGAGAACGCCAGGTACTCGCCGGTTTCGCACGCGGACAATCGATTCCGCAGTTGGCCGCCGAGTTGTACATCGGGGCCGCGACGGTGAAGACCCATACCCAGCGTCTCTACGAGAAGCTCGGGGTGTCCGACCGTGCCGCCGCGGTGGCCGAGGCGATGCGTCGTGGCCTTCTCGAGTAGCCGACGGGTGATGCGGAACTCCGACATCGAGATCGCCGGACTGACCGTCTATCTCGGGTTCGGCGAGTTCGCCGACGAGCCGCGCATCCACCGCATCCTCGTCGACCACGCGATCCGGGGAATCCGCATCCAGGTGCTCCTGCGACTGTTCCTGGCACTCTTCGTGCTCCTGACGGTCTGCCTGGATCCGCCCGACCATGCGGCCGTGTTCAGCGTCGTCACCGCCGTTCTCTATGCGGCATGGTGCGTCGCCGGGGCCGTCGTGGCCCGAAGCCGCGAGTCGTGGATGGTCCGCTACTCGTGGATCGCGCTGCCGATCGACCTCCTCCTGCTGACGATCCTGGCCGTCATCGCCGGCATGTCCAACGAGGTCAGCTGGACCACCGACGCGTTGATCGCCGGCTTCGCGCTGGTCCCGATGATCGCGGCCATCTCGCTGCAGCCGCGCCTCTGCGCGATGGTGGTGACGGCGACCGTGGTGGTCTATGCGGTCGCCAACATCCTCGCCCGGGACTCGAACGGCGAACCGTGGTCGATCATCGTGTTGCGCATCCTCGTCGTCGCGGCTCTCGCGGTCGGGGCGGTCCTGTTGTCCCAGCTGCAACGATCACGGGTGACGACCATCGGATCGCTTGCCGCCGAACGCGCCCGGCTCCTCGACGCGACGATGGAGATCGAGGAGCGAGAACGGCGCGACCTCGCCGACAACCTCCACGACGGCGCACTCCAGTATGTGCTCGCCGCGCGGCAGGAGCTTGCGACACTGCGGGGTTCGGCCGATGCCGTGACCCTGGACCGGGTCGACGGCGCCCTGCGCGACTCGGCTCGCTTGCTCCGCTCGACGCTGAGCGAACTGCACCCCGCGGTCCTCGAACAGGCCGGACTCGCCGTCGCCCTGACCGATCTGGCGTCGTCGTACGGCAGCCGCGCCGGCGCGCCGTCGATCTCCGTGGACACCGCCGCCTGGCCCAGCGAGCTGCGCACCACCGCCGACTCGCTGCTGTTCGCCGCGGCGCGCGAGCTCCTCACCAATGTGGTCAAGCATGCGGACGCCGACACCGCGGAGGTCACCGCCGAGTTCGACGACGGGGTCGCACGGCTGGTGGTCGTCGACGACGGTGTCGGACTCCCCGACGAGGTCTCGATCGAGGAACTGATGCGCCGCCGCCAGGCGGCCGGCCACATCGGCCTGGCGTCGCGGCGGGTACGTATCGAGGGAGTCGGCGGCGCACTCTCCCTGGAGACCCGACCCAGCGGCGGAACCGCCGTCGTCGTCGAGGTGCCCGCGCGCGAGGTCTGAGGGTCCGTGTCCACCGATCGGTGGATGCGGCAATCCACCGGTGGATCACCCGGTCGGCGGAATCCGGGCGGGGTGTTTTCCGAGGAAAGTCATTGGTGTCACCGGGACAGCCCGGAACAACCACACAGAAACCCTCACCAGAGACTCGGAGAACACCATGAAGATCGCGTCCCGCATCGCAGCCGGAACCCTCGGACTCGCCGCAGCCGCCGGCATCGCGCTCGGTGCCTCCGGAGCGGCCCACGCCGGCACCATGCCGATCACCCGCCCGGGAGAGCCGACGGTCGCGATGACGATCACCAACCACACCGACAAGCCCGAGTACCTGATCGGCGGCAACGCCGACGGCGGGCAGTGGGTCAACGCACCGAAGCAGGTCCTCTACCCCGGTGCCACCGAAACCATCACGGCCGTCGCACCGTTCAACAACCACCTCGACGTGAACGCGATGTACCGCATCGGCCTCTTCGGCCCCACCGCCAACTACCAGCTCACCAACCACAAGCTCAACGTGAACACCGGCATGAGCGGCATCTGGGGCCCCCGGTCGCAGCAGTACTGGATGAACAGCAACATCGACACCGGCTTCCCGCAAGCCAACGTCGGATTCGACCAGTGGTGAGTGGAGGACGCCTGCTGATCACTGGAAACACCACAGGCCCCGCGACCGAAACGGTCGCGGGGCCTGTGGCGGTTTCGACGAGCTCGGCGAGCGAAGGGACACCGGTGGATGAGCTCGGCTCAACACATCACGGGAAGAGATTCTCCAGCGAGCCGAAGCCACCTCCGACATCCGTGGCCGTGAAGTTCGTGGTGCAACCGTTGAACGAGACGTTGTCGACGTTCACGGTCCCGGCCTTGTTCGTGGGCTGGCTCGAGATGCCGTAGTGGTCGACGACGGTCTTGTTGCCGGCAGCGGCGACGAGCTCATCCAGGGTTGCGGTCTGGGCCCTCGGGATACCGGGGAGGTCACGCGTCGCCCACCACTGGTCGGACTCGGTGGCGTCGGCCTTGGTCTTGCCGTCCGGGGCGGACCACACCAGGGTCGCGAATCCGTCGCCGGATCCGGTCTCTGCGCCGGTCACGCGGATCTGCCAGTTCGCCTGGCCTTCGGACTTGTGAAATGTCAACGGCTTCTTCGCCACGTCAGCGAGCGGCAGCCGACCGGCCGCGTGGTAGGAAGCCTGTCGCGGCGTGGCGTCGGTGGTCACGAACTGCAGTGATCCGTCATCGTCGTTGACGTCGACGTCGGAATGCTTTCCGGCCTGGCCTTGCTCATCGGAGAAATCATTTCCCCAGCCGGCGGGGTTACCCGGCGTCGAGACCTTTGCGCAATTGTTTTCGTCCACCGGCGCAGCATTTGCCCCGGCAGGTGCGATGAGTCCCGCAACGCCGAGAGCTGCACCGACGGTGGTTGCACGAATGAGATTACGTTTCATGGGTTTTCCCGACCTCCATCTATTTCGATTCATGGACATCGGCGAACGTAACAAACGATAAAGAGGCCGGCCACCCCCTTTGAGGAACACATCACACGATTGAAATTGGTGAATGACCGATCGAATAATGTCGATTTACGACAACCCGGACAGAGCGCCCGATCCTCACTTTGTTCTGGCGTGGGTATGAAATTGCACTCTTTTGTGGGTATGAATTCGCGAAATCAACTGTATCCGGCGGCCCGTAATGCCGCCATCAATTCCGAGCGCGACCCGGCATCCAATCGGCGTCGAATACGGGACACGTGGTGCTCCACGGTCTTCGCCGAGATGAACAGGCGGGCACCGATCTCGCGGTATGTGAATCCCTGCAGGAGTTCTCGTGCGACCTCGGCCTCGCGCTCGGTCAGCAGGCCGTCGACCGGTCGGGGGCGCCGCCGATCCGCGTCGACCGACCGGGCCGTCTCCAGCAGGCCCGCCGACGTGCCCGGGTCGCCGGTGCGTAACGCCGCGATCCCCGCCAAACGGCTTGCTTCCCAATCCAATCCACGCAACCGAAGGGCGGCCACCGCGTCGGCCACCTGCACGTCATCGGTGGTCCCCGCCGGCTCGAAGGTGAGCGCTGTCCACGCGCGGGCGGCCGTCACGAGGCCCGACGTGCTCGTGTTGCGCCCGGCGACTCCCTCGAGCAATCGTCGACGCTCGGTCGCGAGCCCGGTATCGCGGGCGAGCACCGCTGCCTGGACTCCGGCGAAATGCCACGGTGCCGCCCAGGTCACCGGATTCTCCAGCGTTTCGAGTAACCGGTCGGCCGCGGTGATGTGCCGATCGATCGACGCCGTGTCGTCCAAGCGTGCAGCGACCTGCCAGAACTCGGCGAGGGGTCGCAGGAGATAGAGATCGATCTCGGTCGCGGCCAACAGTGCCGGCGCTTCCGGCCACAGTGAAGCGAGCGCCGGGGTGTCGCCGTTGCGGTGAGCGAGGCCGAGGCGGACGGCGTGCGTCCGCAGACGGTCGACCGCCCCGGCCGGCTCGTCGGCCGGCAGCAGACGAGTGACCGCGTCGAGGTCTCCACTGGCCAACGCGATCTCGGCATCGAGCAGGGCCCCGGCCGCGCAGTCGCCCGCAGCTTTCCGAAGCGCGCGGGCCGCGTTGAGGTCACCGCTGTTCAGCGCCAGTGCGGTCGCGGCGTGCAGGGTTCGCGCGACCGCCGGGTCCCACCGGCCCGGCATGGTGGCCGTGAGCCCCCGAACCACGAGATCGACCGTGTCACCAGCCGCGCCGTCACCGTCTGTCTGGTTGTCGGAGACCGACGCGAGCAGACCCCGGACCGCCCGTGACCGTATCGCTCGAGCACCCACCGGCGGGCGCCCCGCATCAGCGGCGGCGACCGCCGCGGCACCTGCCCGGTCGCCGACCGCCACCAGTGCCGTCACCGCGGAAAGGGATTCGGCCGCAATGTTCTCCGGGCCGAGCCAACGGTAGAGATCAGCTGCGTGAGACCCGAGACCCCGGTGGGCCGCGACGAGAGCCGCGATCCCCACCCAGTGCTCGATCCCGTCATCCGTGGGACGAGCCGACTCCAGCCGGAGGTCCGCGACCTCGCCCGCGCCGTCGACATCACCGGAGGTCAAGGCGCGCTGGGCCATCAGGAGACGGACGTCGTCACGGCCCGGTTCGAGACGGTCGGCGGCCCGGAGCAGGACCACCGCGCGCGCGGCGGTGGCATCGGCTGCACCGGCGAGCAAGGTGTCGACCAGACGGGGATCCTCGATCCCCGATTCCGCAGCGTGCAACGCGTCGTCGGCGGTCAGTTCACTCGCACGCAGACGCACCGCTATCGACGTCCGGCGGAGCTGATCGAGTCGCCGGTTCCCGACGACCGCGCGCAGCGGATCGCCTGCGGCCGAGACGAAGACGTCCGCTCCGAGCAGCAGACCGCTCCCCCGCGCCCGGTCGAGTGCCTCGACCGCTGCCTCGAACGGGACGTCGAGCGTCTCGGCGAGGCTCTCCGGGTCCAGCGGCGCCCGCAGCGACGCGAGGGCCAGGACGGACAGTGTCGTCGGGTCGAGGCCTCGGAGCAGACGATGGTGACGGTCGCGTGCCACACGCTCGACGACCACCAGTTCGTCGACGGTCTCGCCGGGCATCGCAGCCGCCACTTCCTCCCGGATGGAGAGCAACGCAGAGATGACGACGTTGCGTGCACCGCCACAGCGTCGTCGGATCAGCGACGCGGTGGCCGGCGTGAGCGTGAGACCGGCCCGAGCCGCATGAACGAGGACGTCCGCCGTGTTCATCGTGCCGAGTTCGAGGACCGCGCCGTAGCGGCGAGCGACGTCGAGCACCGTGCGGAGAGCCGGGTCGGTTTCCCGTGGTTCGGTCGTGGCGATCAGTCCGATGGTTCCGGCGTCGATCATCGTCGCCGTCCGCGCGACGAGGTCACCCGGCCAGTTGTGGAGGTCGTCGGCCAGCACCACCGTCGGACCGGCCGTGTCACCTCCGGCCGGCATGCCGACGCTGACCGGGACGTCGAGTTCGCGCAACCGCTCGTGCACGACGTCCAGCAGTCCGCTGCGTCCGCTTCCCGGGATGCCGACGACGACCGCACAGATCGGGAGCCCCGTGCGCGCACGGTCGAGGACGTCGTCGACCCACGTCGACAACGAGTCCCGGCGATCACCGATCGTCGGGGTGGGCGACGCGGTCACCCGCCCCGCGTCAGCAGACGACACGGGTGACGCCACACAGGACCTGACCGGTGCCGTCGAGAATCTTGCCGGGCACCTGCAGGACACCGCCCGGGGTGCCCCCGCCACCGGTGCTCGGCTGCTCGGGGACATCGGGGCTTGGTTGCTGATCGGGGACGGGCGCGGGAACGGTATCCACCGGCGCCGGCGCGGGAGGCGGGGCCGCCGGTGCGGGGGCCTGCCCGCCGGTCGAGGGTGCCTGTCCTCCGCGAGGCGCGCTGGTGGTCCCCGGCGCCGGGGTACCCGCCGGGACGGGAGCCGTCGACTGCCGCCGGGCGGGAGTTCCGGTGCCGGTGCCCGCGGCACGCGTACCGGCGTCGGCGGCACGGGTGCCGGTCGCAGCGTCGGCCACGATCGGCGCGGGTTGGCCGGGCTTTCCCGGAGTTGCGTCGACCGTCGTCGTCACCGCACCGGCGGGAGGCGGCGTCGCCTCGCCGGTGGACCCGACCAGACCCGTCCCCACCGACAGTCCGGTGGCCGAGACCAGCACCAACGCCGCGGCACCTGCCGTGATCAGGATTCCCCGCCGGCGCCGGGACAAACGGGGGGCCGGAGTGGTCACCGTGGTGCTGGGCGCCGGCACGATCTCACGCATCGGGCGTTCCCCCGGCAACGGTGCGAGCGCCTGTCCCGGGATCTCGGTGGTCGGCTCGGGCGCGGCGGACGCATGTGCGCCGAGGGCGGCGATTCCGAGCAGCGCACCACCGGCCGCGGACGCCGATCCGGGTTGGGGATCGAGGAGCACCGGCACGCGCAGGGTTGCCGACAGCATCTCGGTGACGAGCGGGATGGACGCGCCCCCACCGGCGAGAACGATCGCGGTGACGGGGACCGGGTGACCTCCCGCCTGGTCGACGCCCGCACTCGCGAGTGCCTCCCGGATCAGCGCCACCGATTCGGCGATAGGCCCCCGCACCAGGTCCTCGACGTCATCGCGGACGAGTCGGGCGACGGTGGTCGTCTCCCCGACGCGGACGTCGACGACCGCGTCGGTGTCGACCGAGAGGGCTTCCTTGGCGCGCCGGCACTCGGAGCGGAGTCGGGTCAGGTCGTCGAGCACCGACGAGGCACGGCCGGGAGCCGGCTCGGCGTCGACGCCGGTGACCCGCAACGTATGTGCCAGCAGGAGCCGGTCGAACTCGTTGCCGCTGACCGAGTCGAGCCGGAGCGGTCGGCTCACCACGCGGGGTTCGTCACCGATGGCGAGCACGGTGACGGTCAGCGCGGAAGCGCCGAGGTCATAGCCGATCACCAGACCCTCACCGAGGGCACCTTCACTGTGTTCGACGGCGGCCAGTGTCGCCCGCGACTCCGACACCCAGCTGATCTCGCCCGTCGGCACGTCGTCCCGTGCGCGGAGGGCAGCGTGGGCTTCGTCGACCGCTAGCGACGTCCACGTGTCGGGATGCACGACGGTCAGGTGTTCGACGGGGTCGGTGAGGTCGAGTCGAGTGAGCAGCGCGGCGACCGCCTCGGCGTGGATCTGCGCGGCGGGTCGGCTCTGGCCACGGTCGTCCAGTACCGGCACCGGATCGCCGACACGGTCGAGGAAGTCGCCGGAACCCACCAGGCCGACGGTCTCGACCGAGAGCGAGTTCTCCCACAAGTGTTCCGAGGCCACGACCGCGACGCTGTTCGCGCTCCCGACCTTCACACCGATCGTGATGCCCATGTCGGTCAGCTCCTGTTCCCACCCGCGGGGGTGGTCGATGGCGGATCACCGGCCACTCGCGCAGCGTGGGTGTTCGTCTGATGGTTCGTGCCGCGACCGATGCGGGCGCTGCACTTCACTGAGTGTGTCGCGGGCCATTACCCGACCGTTAGCGTTTCGGCCGGGATTAGGGGAAAACTCCCCCGCCCCCTACCTGTGCCGCCCCCGGGATCGGTCCCCTGTTCACCGGGTCCGCGACAGGACTAGGGATTTGCCCCGATGCCCCGGAGCGCGCCGCTGCCTAGCGTCGAACTCGACACGGGATCGAACTGCGATCTCTCCGACGCAAGGAACGACGCCATGCCGACCAATGCGGTACTCGACTTCATCCTCGGTCTGCTCCGCGACGAGGAAGCATTCAACAGCTACTGCGGTAATCCCCAAGCGGCGATCGACCGCGCCGGGCTCACCGGGATCACACCCGCCCACATCTCGGCGGCAGCCCCACTCGTCGCCAACTCCGGACTGGCCGCCGGCGGCGCTGCCGGTGGTGGCCTCGGCGCCCTCGTCGGCGGCGGTTCGGTCGGCGGGGCCGTCGGAGGAGCAGTCGGAGGGGCCGTCGGAGGCGGCGCGAGCGCCGGTGGCGGAATCGGATTCGGGCTCGGGGGACTGGGCCTCGGTGACATCAATCTCGGCGGGGGCGGCATCGGCCTCGGTGGCGTGAACTTCGGCGGCGTGAACCTCGGCGGGATCGGCCTGAGCGACTTCGACTTCGGCGGACTCCTCGGCGGTATCGGGCTCGGGGGCGTCGACCTGTCCGGCCTCTCCCTCGCCGACCTGGACCTCGGCGGTATCGCCTTCGGTGACCTGGACCTGGCCGGTCAGCTGGCCGTCGCCCTCGGCGCGGCCCTGTCCGCCGGGCTGGGCGCCGGAGGTGCCGTGGCCGCACAGTTCGGCGCCACCCTGGGCGCCGCCCTGGACACCGTGGTCGCCGGCGGCCTCGAACTGAGTGCGGGTGCCGGACCGGTGATCGCCGGTGCGCTGGCCGGCGCGATCGACGCCGAAGGTGCACTGATCGGTCAGCTCGGCGCATCACTCGACGCCCTCCTCGCCGCGGGCGCCGGACTCGGAGGCGGGCTCGCCGCCCAGTTGTCGTCGGCGCTCGGTGCGGGCGGCGAACTCGCCGGCGAGTTCGGCGCGACCCTCGGCGGACTGCTCGGCGCCACCCTCGGTGCCGGCGGTGCGCTCGGCGCCGATCTCGCCACCGCGCTCGCCGCCGGACTCGGTGCGGGCGGCGCCATCTCCGCGGTCCTCTCCGGCGCGCTCGGCCTCGGTGCCGAGCTGTCGGCCGACCTCACCGCCGCCCTCACCTCGACGCTCGGCGTCGCCGGTGACCTGTCCGCGACACTGTCCGGACTACTCGACGCGCAGGCCGTCGCCGACCTGTCCGGTGAGCTCGGTGCGACCCTGACCGGTGCCCTCGGCTCGACCCTGGCGGCGGGCGGTTCGGCCGCCGCGTCGGTCGGCACCGCTCTGGGCGTTGCTCTGACCTCCACCGCTGCCGCGGCCGGCGGATTGGCACTGACCGGCGCGGCGGGTGCGAACGCGGTTCTCGGCGGTGCGCTGACCGCCGCTCTCGGAGTGGGCGGAGGTGCCCAGGCGGGTCTCGCGGCGACCCTGGAATCGGTGCTGGCCGCCGGTGGTCTCGTCGACCTCGACGCGGTCCTCACCGCAGGTGGCGACCTGGGTGCGACCTTCGCGGGCGCGCTCGCCGCAGGTCTCGAAGCCGGCGGCGACGCCGCGGGTGCCCTGGGCGCCGCACTCGGCGGCACCCTGGCCGCCGCGCTGGACGGCGGCCTCGCGGCCGATCTGACCGCCGGACTCGGTGGTGCACTCGAGACCGGACTGGGTCTCGGGACAGGACTGGGCGCCGGTCTCGGCAGCGTCTTCGAGGGCTCCGTCGGGGGCGCCCTCGAAGGCGGGCTGAACGTGGTCGGCGGTCTGGGTGGCGAGTTGGGTGGCGCACTCGGCGGGCTGCTGTCGGCCGGTGTCGGTCTGGACACCGCGCTGAGCACCGTGCTCAGCGGCGTCCTGGGAGCAGCTGCCGGTGCCGATCTCGGGGCCGCGCTGGGCGGGGCCCTCGAACTCGGCGGCGTGCTCGGCACCGACCTGACCGGCCTCCTCGACGCAGGCCTCACCACCGACCTGGCCGCCCAGTTGGGGGCCGCGCTCGGCGGCGGCGGCGACCTCGCTGCGCAACTCGGTGCCGCGCTCGGCGGTGTACTCGGTGCGACCGCGGGTGTCGACGGCATTCTCGACGCCGCGGCGGGTGCCGGCCTCGGTGTCGGCGAGCTACTGGCCGGTGACCTCGGTGGGGCGCTCGGCGTCGACGGCGCCCTCATCACCCAACTCGGTGGAGCACTGGACGCCGCACTCGGGGCGGGCGCCGATCTGGGCCTGGTCACCGAGACCGCCGGCGACCTCACCGACACGCTGGGGACGGTCCTCGGAGCCGGCGGCGATGTGGGAGCCGACCTCGGCGCCTCACTCGGTGCCGTTCTCGGTACCGCGCTGACCGGCGACCTCGGCGGCGACCTCGCCGGACGGCTGGCCGGCGGAGCGGACCTGGGGGGTGCCCTCACCGGCACGCTGAGCAATGCGCTCGATGTCGATCTGGCGGCCACGAACGGTCTGGTCACGACCCTGGAGTCGACATTGCAGGGCGGTCTCAACGGGGCGTTGACGGGTGAGCTCGGTGCGGTGCTCAACCCGAGTCTCGTGATCTCGCCGGAGGACGGCATCAACATCGGCGGCCCGATCCTGACCGGCGACCTCACCGGCGGTGCCGTCGGTGACCTGACCGGAGGCCTGGAGACGGGGCTCGGCGGCGGACTCGCCGGACTCGGGACGACGCTGGAGTCGGGGCTCGGTTCGACCCTCGGCGGCGATCTGGGCCTCGGCGGCGATCTGGGCCTCGGCGGTGGTCTGGGCCTCGACAGCTCGCTCCCCGCGGATGTCACCGGCGACCTGACGACCGCCGTCTCCGGTGCGGCCGACGGCGCGGCGACCGTCGGCGGTGACGCGACCGCGGCGGTCGGGTCGAGCCTGGGCGGCACCCTCGGCGCGACGACCGATGCGATCGGCAACCTGGGCGCCGACCTGCCGGGCGACCTCTCCGGCAGCCTGACCGGTGGACTCACCGGCGGCGGCGAGGCCGGTGGCGGCGAGGCCGGTGGCGGCGTCGACCTCGGCGGTGTCGGCAGCGGCGATGTGGACCTCGGCGGCACCACCTCCACCGACGCCGGACTCGGTGGCGCCGTCGACTCGACGGTCGATGGTGCGGTCGACACGACGAGCGGCCTCACCGGAGATCTCACCGGAGGGCTGACGGGTGGTTTGACCGGAGGTCTCACCGGTGGGCTGGGAGCCGACTCGGGTGCCGATACCGCCGCATC
Organism: Gordonia rubripertincta; assembly: GCF_038024875.1. Classification (NCBI taxonomy): domain Bacteria; kingdom Bacillati; phylum Actinomycetota; class Actinomycetes; order Mycobacteriales; family Gordoniaceae; genus Gordonia; species Gordonia rubripertincta. Next base: position 1,444,331 of record NZ_CP136136.1, on the reverse strand, counting down.
CGGAGACGTCGACGCCGGACCCGACGCCGGCTGACCCCGGACCCGACGGCTTCGCCCCGGCATCGCCCGACGCCAGTTGATCACTGGACGCGGACGGTGCCGGGGCCGACCTCGTCTCCGCGGTGCGCACCGGACACCCTCCCCAATGCCGACCGCGTGCGCCGACTCAGAACTACCGTGAGGACACCATGACAAGTTCCCCCGCCGAGATCCCGCCCGCCAGACGAACGGACGAGGTCGCGCATGTCCCTGCGGCCGGCACCCAGGCAACACCGTCGACCATCGGCGATCTGCTGGCCACCATGTCGGAGGTGGCCCGCGAGGTCGGGCGAACCGACCTCGTCACCCGCCTCGACGGCGCCCGGACCCGCATCTCCGACCCTCGCCTGCGAATTGTCGTGGTGGGACAGCTCAAACAGGGCAAGAGCCAATTCGTCAACGCCCTGCTGAACCTCGACGTGTGCTCGGTGGGAGACGACGAGACGACCGCGGTGCCGACCGTGATCTCGCACGCGCCCCAGCCGACCGCCCACCTCGTCGTCGACGGTCCGGCCGCCGACAATCGCATCCCGGTCCCGATGGACGCGATCGGTGCCGTCACCCCCGACTCGCCTCTCGCCGGTGGCCGCGAGGTGCTGCGGTTGGAGATCGGTGCGCCGGGTCCGCTGCTGGCGGACGGGCTCGTCCTCGTCGACACCCCCGGTGTCGGTGGTCACGGACACCCCTACGCCGCAGCCACACTGGGCATGGTCGCGGCCGCCGACGCAGTGCTGGTGCTGTCGGACGCCAGCCAGGAGTTCACGGCGCCGGAGATGTCCTTCCTCCAGCAGGTGATCGGGCTCTGCCCGACCGTCGCCTGTCTGCTCACGAAGACCGACCTGTATCCGCACTGGCGGGCCGTCGCCGACGCCGATCGCTCGCATCTCCAGGCCGCCGGGATGGACATTCCCCTGCTTCCGGTGTCGTCGGTGCTGCGTTCGCACGCGCTGCGCCTGGGCGACGAACAACTGAACGCCGAAGCCGGATTCCTCCACCTCTACCGGTACCTTCGCGATCACGTGGTGGCGTCCGCTCAGCAGGCGACCCGCGGGGCGGTCGCCACCGACCTCCGGGTGGTCAGTGAGCATCTCGCCCTCACCCTCGGCAGCGAGCTGGCAGCGCTCCGCGATCCGGACACCGCGACCAAAGCCGTCCGGGCGCTGCACGAGGCCAAGGCCGACGCCGAGGCGATGCGCCGCCAATCCGCGCAGTGGCAACAGACTCTGGCCGACGGGGTCGCCGACCTCGCCGCCGACATCGACCACGATCTCCGCGATCGGCTCCGCGCGGTCACCCGCGAGGCCGAACGCGCCATCGACGAGGGCGATCCGGGCGTCGACTGGGAGCAACTCGCCGAGTGGCTGACCGAGCAGACGGCGACGGTCATCGGCGACAACTTCGTCTGGGCTCACGAGCGGTCGGTCTGGCTGGCCGAGCGGGTCGCCGACCATTTCGCGGCCGCCGGCCAGACGTCCCTCCCCGACTTCGATGCCGCCGATCTGACCGGTGTGCTCGACTCGGTGGCCGAACTCGCCGAGCTCGACAGCGGCAAGGTCGGTGTCACACAGAAACTGCTGATCGGCATGCGGGGGTCCTACGGCGGCGTGCTGATGTTCGGGCTCATCTCGACGATGGTCGGCATGGCCCTGATCAACCCGGTGTCGGTAGGTGCCGGACTCCTGTTGGGCACCAAGGCATACCGCGACGACAAGCAGGCGAAGATACTCGAACGCCGAGCCAAGGCGAAGGTGGCGGTACGGGCGTTCACCGACGATGTCAGCTTCCAGGTGGGCAAGGAATCGCGGGACCGGTTGCGGGTGATCCAGCGCGTGCTGCGCGACCACTTCAGCTCGGTCGCCGAGCAGACCGCTCGCTCCATCTCCGAATCCCTGAGTGCCGCACAGTCGGCGGCCACCTCAACCGAGTCCGAACGGACCCGGCGGGCCGCCGAGCTCGAGTCCCGGCTGGCTGCGGTTGCCGCCCTGCGCAAGGCCGCCGATCATTTCGACCCCGCTCCCCTCGACCCGGCTCACACCGAACCGGCGCCAGCGAAGGTCGGTCGTCACGCGGCCGGACAGTCCCGCTGATGGCCGGGATCGATCGTGCACGTTTGCTACTCGACGCCACGCGTGGCGTCCTGGCCGACGATCCGCGTGCGCAGGGCGAACTCGATCTCTGTGAGCACCGGATGTATCAACCGGTGCGGGTCGCGCTGGCTGGGTCCTTGAAGGCCGGCAAGTCGACCCTGCTCAATGCGCTTGTCGGACAGGACATCGCCCCGACCGATGCTACCGAGTGCACCCGGGTCGTGACCTGGTACCGCAGCGGCCGGTCGCCGTCGGTGACCGCACACGTCGACGACGGTCGCGCGGTCCCGATCCCGGTGACCCGGGTCGACGGACGCCTGGGCTTCGACTTCGGGCACCTCACCGCTGATCGCGTGGACCATCTCGACGTCGAATGGCCTTCCCGCGCACTGCAATCCACCACGATCGTGGACACACCGGGCACCGCGTCGCTGTCGACGGAACTGTCCGACTCCACAATTCGCCTCCTCGCACCCCGGGCCGACGAGCACCGGGGTCAATCGGGGGTCGACGCGGTCGTCTACCTGCTTCGGTCTCTCACCGCCACGGACACGGCCATGCTGCGACGCATCGGCACCGCGATCGGCGGTTCGTCGGGCCCGCTGGGGGTGATCGGCGTCGTGTCGCGTGCCGACGAGCTGGGCGCCGGCCGGATGGACGCGATGATCTCCGCCCAACAGATCGCCGGGCGCTTCGCCGGTGAACTCGAGCGGACCGGACTCTGCCAGGCGGTGGTCCCCGTCGCGGGGCTGCTCGCCCTGGCGGCCCGCACGCTGCGCGAGGTCGAGTTCCGCGCGCTGGCACAGCTGGCCTCGACGCCGGGACCGGAGATCGAGTCGGCGTTGCTGACGGTGGATCGTTTCGCGCGGCCCGACATCTTGCCCCACATCCCCGCCGCCCTCCGACGCTCACTCGCCGAGCGGTTCGGCGTCTTCGGCATCCGACTGGCGGTCACGCTCGTCCGTTTCGGCGCGACGTCGTCGACCGCGCTGGCCGCGGAACTCCTCGAACGCAGCGGTCTGCCGGAGTTGAGTGCCATCATCGACACCCAGTTCGCCCAGCGTGCCGACGAACTCAAATCCCATTCGGCACTGGTCACCCTCGATCACCTGCTGGCGGCGTGCGCGTCGACGCGGGCGGCGGAGCTACGGGCCTCGGTCCGACGAGAGCTCGCCGACGTGCACGGTTTCCGCGAACTGCGTGTCCTCACCACCATCCGCGGCGGTGGTCTCGACCTGCCCCCGGATCAGATCGCCGACCTCTCCCGCCTGATCGGCGGCTCGGGAATCGATCCTGCGACACGTCTGGGTCTCCCCGCCGAGACCGATGCGCCGACTGTTCGTTCGACGGCGATCGAGGCCGCTCGCACCTGGCGGTCTCTCGCCGACCACCCACTGATCGCACCGGACGTCGCGTCGGCCTGCCAGGTGGCCGTCCGCAGCGCAGAGGGCATCGTCGCACGACTGGACGAGCCACAGGAAGTTGCCGGCACGACGGGTTTCAGCGCAGGGTTGCACTCACCGCGCGGGTGAAGGTGACTCCGGTGGCGATCAGCGCAATCGCCGCCGCGGCCACCGGCAACCACAGCACCGGCGCGGGCAGGCCGGCGTCGGCGAGCCCGGGCGTCGACGGATCGACGGTGAGGCGGAATCCCACCGCGCCCACGGTCGCGACCAGGGCACCGACCGTCAGCATCATGCGCCCTGCGCGACGGCCGGCCCACAGACGGACCGCTCCCGCCACGCCCAGCACCACGACCACGAGTGCGAGACCTGCACCGAAGAGCAGGGAGATGTCCACGGCGCGTCCGGCGTCGGTGCCGCTGTCGGGGTGTTCGCGGATCAGGTCGGCGGCCAGGACCGAGCGGAGGTCGTCGAGCGACGCCACGATCAGCAGGACCGTCACCAGGGTCAGCGCGACGGTGACGATCCACCCCAGGACGACCCAGCGGATGGGGCCGGCGCGTTCGGTGGTTCGCTGGGGCCGCATGGGGGTGACGGCGACGCGGGGTCGCGGTGGTGGGGCATCGCCGGGCATCGACATCCTTCGATCGTATGCGCTCGAAATGGTCTGCCCGGCAAACCGAGAATGCGTCGTGAGTATCGGTTTCCGATACTCACGACGCATTCTGTGGACTGGCCGGTCAGGGTCCGGCGGTTGCGCCCGTCAAGGGTGGCGACGCGGCGAGCAGTTGGTTCTCCTGCTCGGTGAAGGCCCGCGCCCGGGAGAGGAAACGCACGCCTTCGGGCGCTTCCAGACTGAACCCGGCACCGCGCCCCTTCACGACGTCGAGGATGAGTTGTGTGTGTTTCCACAGCTCGAACTGGTCACCGTTGATCCAGACCCGCACTGCCGGAATGGGTTCGGGGAGTTCGATCTCGCCGACCAGCACGTCGCGCTGGCCGACCCGGTACTCCCCCACCGGATAACACATCGGGGCCGAGCCGTCACAGCATCCACCGGACTGGTGGATCATGAGTCCGCCGTGCAACTCCGACAACTTGGTCAGGAGCTGCACGGCGGCGTCTGTGGCGACCACCCGATCAGGAGCAATCTGTTCGGTGGTCATTCTCAATCACCTTCTGTGGGTTGGTGAGTGGCTCAGAAGAAGCCCTTCGCGTTCTGAGCGTAACCGACCAGGAGGTTCTTGGTCTGCTGGTAGTGCTCGAGCATCATCAGGTGGTTCTCGCGACCGATGCCGGACTGCTTGTAGCCGCCGAAGGCGGCGTGTGCCGGGTAGTCGTGGTAGGTGTTGGTCCACACACGACCGGCCTGGATCTCGCGGCCCGCACGGTAGGCGGTCGCACCGTCGCGGCTCCACACGCCGGCACCGAGGCCGTACAGGGTGTCGTTGGCGATGTGCATGGCGTCGGAGAAGTCCTTGAAGGTGGTGACCGCGAGGACCGGGCCGAAGATCTCCTCCTGGAAGATGCGCATCTTGTTGTTGCCCTGGAACACGGTCGGCTTGATGTAGAAGCCGCCGGACAGGTCGCCGCCGAGATCCGCGACCTCGCCGCCGGTGAGCACCTGAGCGCCCTCGTCGCGGCCGATGGCCAGGTACGACGAGATCTTCTCGAACTGGTCGTTCGACGCCTGCGCACCCATCATGGTGTCGGTGTCGAGCGGGTTACCCTGCTTGATCTTCGAGACGCGATCGACGGCCTTGGCGATGAACTCGTCGTAGATGTCCTGCTGGATCAGCGCGCGGCTCGGGCAGGTGCACACCTCACCCTGGTTGAGGGCGAACATCGAGAAGCCCTCCAGCGCACGGTCGAGGAAGCCGTCGTCGGAGGCCATGACGTCGTTGAAGAAGATGTTGGGGCTCTTGCCACCGAGCTCGAGCGTGACCGGGATCAGGTTCTCCGACGCGTACTGCATGATCAGGCGGCCGGTGGTGGTCTCGCCGGTGAACGCGATCTTGCGGATGCGGTTGCTCGAGGCGAGGGGCTTGCCGGCCTCGACGCCGAAACCGTTGACCACGTTGAGAACACCGGCGGGCAGCAGGTCGCTGATGAGGCTCACCAGGTAGAGGATCGACGCCGGGGTCTGCTCGGCGGGCTTGAGCACCACCGCGTTGCCGGCGGCGAGAGCCGGGGCCAGCTTCCAGACGGCCATGAGGATCGGGAAGTTCCACGGGATGATCTGGCCGACCACGCCGAGCGGCTCGTGGAAGTGGTACGCCACGGTGTCTTCGTCGATCTCGGAGATCCCGCCCTGCTGGGCACGCAGCGCACCGGCGAAGTAGCGGAAGTGGTCGATGGCGAGCGGGATGTCGGCGGCGAGCGTCTCGCGGACGGCCTTGCCGTTGTCCCAGGTCTCGGCGACCGCGAGCTTCTCGAGGTTCTCCTCCATGCGATCGGCGATGCGCAGCAGTGCGAGGGAGCGCTCGGCGGCGGAGGTCTTGCCCCACGCCGGGGCGGCCTTGTGGGCGGCGTCGAGGGCGAGGTCGATGTCCTCGGCCGTCGAACGGGCGACCTCACAGAACGTTTTGCCGTCCACCGGCGACGGGTTCTCGAAGTACTGACCCTTCACCGGCGGGGTCCACTGGCCACCGATCCAGTTGTCGTAGCGCGACTCGTAGCTCATCACCGAGCCATCGGCACCGGGCTTTGCGAAGACGGTCATGGTCACTCCTTGCGTGTCGGCCTCTTCTCGAGGGCGCTGGACTCTGTCACGTGGAACACCCCTGGATGTCCATGTGATCTGTTCCACACACTAGGTGCGGGTTCGTTGCACGAGGGTTGCAACCTTCGCAACGTGTCCGGACCAGGTCAGATGACCTCCACCGGCGGCTCAGCGATTCCCGCCGGCGGAGCTCCGTCGAAGCCTCATACTCCGTAGCGCTTGTCGAGCAACCTGATACGCCCACCGACGACGGCCCGGTCGGGGTGCCCGACCGGCAGCCGGTGTTCGAGGCGACGCCAGGCGCCGAGGTCGTCGCGCCCGTGGACCGACGACGTCCACTTGCGCAGCGCGGCGACGTCGCCGGCCGCGATGAGCCGTGAACGCAGGTCCTCGCGCAGTTCCTCGAAGATCTCGACGATGCCCGGCGCCGTCGACTCGACCAGCAGCCCACCGCGACCGAGGTCGTCGACCACCGACGCCAGGTCGGTTCCGCTCACGATGCGGTCCCGGATGTCCCCGATGTCGGAGGAGATGTCGAGGGTGAGGCGATAGGGACGGCTCGCCACCAGGTCGGCACCCAGATCGCGTCGGAGTCGGGAGATCTCGGCCCGCACGCTCACCGGATCGAGCCCCTCCTCGGCGAGCTTCAGGGCGAGCTGCTCGGTGTTGAGTCCCTCCGGAAAGGCTTGCAGGAGAACGAGAATCTCCGCGTGGCGCCGCGACACGGTGCGCGCCCCGGTCGCGTCGGCGGTGCGACGCCAGCGATGCGGGCCGTCGCCGAGGACGGTGAGGTGGGCGGCGCTCGACCGCACGACGCCGGTGCGGAAGGTGGACGGGTCGGCGAGGTCCACGGCGCTCGACTGCAGTTCCCGCTCCACCGCGGCGACCACCGATCGGACCGCCGCGAGCGCGAACGGCGCCGCGACCTCGCGTCCGCCGGTCACGTCGATCACGCCGATGACGTGCCCGGTGAACGGGTCGTGCACCGGCGCCGCGGCACAACTCCACTCCTGGACCGGTCCGGCGAAATGTTCGGGACCGACGATCTGGACGCCGCGGTCGACGGCCAGGGCTAGACCGGGCGCGTTGGTCCCGACGGCTTCCTCGCTCCAGACCGAGCCCTCGACGAAGTTGATGTTGCCGGCCTTGTCCCGGGCCGCCGAGTCGCCTTCCACCCACAGCAGCCGGCCGACCTGGTCGGTGAGGGCGACGACGACCCCGGTGTCGGCGATCGCGTCGACCATCAGCGACTGGACCAGTGGGCGGACCGCGGTGATCGGGTGGGCTGCCCGGTACTCGGCGAACTCGTCGGCGGTCATGGTCGACACCGCTTCGCCGGTGGGCAACCCGTCGTGGGGGCTGACGTCGCTGGGGTCGATGCCGCGGCTCAGCGACCGCGCCCAGGAGTCACGGACGATGGAGCGGACCGCGTCCGTCGGGGGCGTGACACCGGATAGGAAATCCTCATACGCACGGCGGATGCGTGTACCCACCGCAGCCGCGTCTGTCATGCGCCCTCCGTCACTCGCCATATGCCGACGATTCTGCCTGGCAAGGTGTGATCCCGGCAACAATCCGGGTTCACCAGCGTGCAGGGACTACTCGCCCTGGTCAAGCGAACCGCGCGGAGAACTCCCGCGGGGTCATCCCGGTGACGGCCTTGAAGTCCCGGACGAAGTGGGCTTCGTCGGCATAGGAGAGTTCGGCGGCCAGGTAGGCCAGGGTCTCGTCGGGTTCGCGCAACCGTTCGGCCGCCTCCTGGAGACGTCGGCGTTGGATCAGCCACTTGGGGGTGAGGCCGAGGCGTCGGCGGGTGAGGCGTTGCAGGCTGCGCTCGGTGACATGGAATCGCTCGCAGATCTGTGCGACCGAGACGACCGTCGAATCGCTCTCGACCCAGTCGACGATCGCGTTGACCAACCGGCCCTCGTCATCCATGGGCCGGCCGTCCGTCGGGAGATACCGTCGCAGCCAGTTCTCGACGGTGTCGGTCGCGGCACGCTGGGTGTCCTCGTCGTCCGGTGCACGTTCCATCACCGAACGCACCGACCGGGCGACGTCCGCGCCGGACTCGCCGAAGACCACCGACAGTTCGTCGAACCGGTCGGTCCACTGCGCGACGTCTCCGACGAGCAGACCCCCGGCCCCCGGGGTGAACATCACGCCGACCGCCCATCCGTCACCGGTGAGGACCGTCTCCGACAAGCCGGTGACCACTCCGTAGAAGCGGGCGTAGGTGTTGCTGATGACGAGCAGGCACACCGGGTACTGCAACACTCGCTGCGGGGCCTCGGCCCCGGGCGGGACCGACCAGACCGGGACCCAGAAGCGGCGCATCATCTCGTCGAGATCCGGGCTGGGACCCCATCGGCCGATGCGGTAGCTCGCGTCCGACGGATCGACGAGGTGCGCGCGCTCGACGTCGTCGAGTCGCGTGGATCCCGTCTTGTCGGGTTTCATCAATCACCGTCCCCTGCAGTGGCGCTTGACTGTCATCATGACCACCACCGCTGACAATGCACCACTGCTCGACCGCTACAACTCCTACGCCGACGGATTCGGCGACGTCCTCGCGACCGTGCCCGCCGAGGCCTGGTCCAGCCCCTCGCCGTGTGACGGCTGGACGGCCCGCGGCGTCGTGGCGCACGTCGTCGACACCCAGCGGGACTTCTTCGCCGGGCACGGCGTCGATCTCGGTCCCGCCCCTTCCCTCGAAGATCCCGCGTCGGGCTGGCGGACCCATCGTGAGGCCGTCGCCGCGCGCCTCGCCGACCCGTCCGTCGCCGACCACGCCTTCGACGGCCACTTCGGGCCGACGACCATCGGCGAAACCCTGCTCCGTTTCTACGGTTTCGACATGATCGCCCATCGCTGGGACATCGCCACGGCCGCCGGACTCGACCATCGGTTCACCGACGACCAGCTCGCCGAGATGGAGGCCGCCGCCGACGGTTTCGGGGATGCCCTCTACTCCGAGGGGGTCTGTGAGCGCGTCGACGTCCCGGCCGGCGCCGACCGTCAGACCGCGCTGCTCGCCCGGCTGGGAAGGCGTGCCGCCTAGGGAATCCAGCCGTTGCGCCGGGGGTGACGCACCCGCAGATAGCTGTACACGTAGGTGCTCACCAGCAATGCGGCGCCGGCGCCGATCGCCGGCCACAGGAAGGCATTGTCGAGGGAGTCGCGGACGGCCGCGACGGCCCAGCCGATCACGAACAGGACGAAGGCGATCGTCGCCAGGATCCGGATCACGAGGACGAGGGTGGCGACCAACGCCCACATCGCTTCCCGCGTCCGGGCCGACTGTCCCACCATGAGCACCAATCGTAGTGGGAACGGTCCGCACACCACGAAGTCAGTGCTGGTCACGCTTTCGTCCCCACCGGGCTCCGACACGTGGACAATGGACGGATGAAGACCCTCCTCAACGTGATCTGGCTGCTGCTGTGCGGACTGTGGATGGCGATCGGTTACGTGGTCGCCGGCATCATCTGTTGCATCCTGATCATCACCATCCCGTTCGGCATCGCGTCGTTCCGGATGGCCAATTACGCTCTGTGGCCGTTCGGGCGCACCGTCGTCCGCAAGCCGACCGCCGGGGCGGCGTCGATGATCGGCAACGTCATCTGGCTCATCGTTGCCGGCGTGTGGCTGGCGATCGGCCACATCGCCACCGGCCTCGCCCTCTGCATCACCATCATCGGCATCCCACTGGGTATCGCGAGCTTCAAGATGGTGCCGGTCTCGCTGCTGCCGCTCGGCGCCGAGATCGTCCCCACCGGCCAGCCGATGCCCGGCGGCGCCCCCGCACGCATCTGAGTCGTCCGACCCATCCGATTCCCCTGTCGAGTCCGAAGAAGGGGCATGAGCCTCACGCCCGGACCCCTCCGAGCGTCGGGGCTCTGCGTCCGCAGCTGCGGGCGGACATCTGTGCGCATCGGAAGGACAGCAGCAGAAGGTGAACGCGGTACGACGCCGAGGGAAGGAGGTGTGCGATGACTGATCATCTCGATCCCGAATCGGCAGAATTGCTCGAACTCGCGCCGGTGGTCGGGCTGAACGCACTGACCTCCGACGAGCTGCGCGACGTCGAGGCACGGGTGGCCGCCGCTCCCGCGGATTTCCGCGAGCTGTTCGGCAAGCAGGTCCGGGCCACACGGGAGGCGATGGCCGCGGTGAGCGCCGCCACCGCGACGCCACCACCGCCGTCGCTGCGTGAGCGGGTGCTCGCCGCCGCGCGCGCCGAGGCGGGGCTCGACGAGCCGCCGGTGGGGGACGTCGCGACTGCCACGTCGGCGCCGGAGGTGCCGCCGATGCCGTCCATCGAGGGGCTCGAGGTCGAGGCTCCCGCACCCCGGCCGGCGGAGGCCGTCGAACCGCCCGCGGACCTCGACGCCCGTCGACCCCGTCGCTCGCGTCGATTCACCTATCTGACCGCGGCGGCCGTGGTCGCCATCGCGGCCGGAGCGCTCGGCTGGGCGATCGGACTGTCGAACACGGAGGAACCGGCCGCTCCCGCACCCGTCGCCGCACCGGCCGAGCAGGTGTTCTCCGCCGCGGACCTGCGCTCTATGAGCGCCCCGGTCGCCACCGGGAGTGCCACCGTCTACGTCGCCGAGTCCACTGATACCGCTGTGCTGGTGATGAATTCGGTGCCGCCGCCCCAACCTGGCACCGTGTACCAGATGTGGCTCGTCGGCCCCGGGGGCACTCGCTCGGCCGGGACCATGACCGACGAGGACGTCGAACCGGTCACCACCGCCGTCCTGTCCGGGATCAACACGGCCGACGCCCTGGCGTTCACCGTCGAACCGCCCGGCGGCTCGCCGCAACCGACCAGTTCACCGGTCGCGCAGCTGTCGTTGAGCTGACCGCTATTTGAGGAGCGCCCGGATGGCGTCGATGCTGTCGGCGAGGTCGGGGGTCTTGTCGGGCCGGTATCGAACCACCCGCGCGAACCGGAGTGCGACGCCTCCCGGATAGCGCGAGCTGCGTTGCGCCCCATCGAGTTCGATCTCGACGACGATCTCCGGCCGGAGGTAGACCGTGTGGGCGTCCCGGTGGGTCTCGTGCTTCGGGAACTCCTCGGTCTGCCACCGGAGGATCTCGTCGGTGAGGCCCTTGAAGGTCTTGCCCACCATGACGAGCTCGCCGGTCGCGGAGTCGCGGGCGCCCAGGTGCAGGTTGGAAAGCCAGCCGGTCCGGCGGCCCGAACCCCACTCGGCACCGAGCACGACGAGATCGAAGGTGTGCGTGGGTTTGACCTTCTGCCAGGCCTTTCCGCGTCTGCCGGCGACGTAGAGCCCGTCGAGGGACTTGACCATCACACCCTCGTGACCGTCGGCCATGGCGGCGTCGAAGTGCCGTCTGGCCTCCTCTGCGGTCGGACGGATCACCGCAGGTATCCGGAGTTGCGGTGCGATCGAGTCGATGGCGGCGAGACGCTCGGACAGCGGACGGTCGATGAGGTCGACGCCGTCGAGGTGCAGACAGTCGAAGAAGAACGGCTTGAGCAGGCGCTCCGGTTCGCCGGCGGCAGTCGGACCGGAACCGAAGCGGCTCATCGTGTCCTGGAACGACCGCGGACGTCCGTCATCGCTGAGCATGAGGGTCTCACCGTCGAGGATGACCGACTCGCACGGCAGTCCGGCGATCACCTCGACGAGGTCGGGAACGTTGTCCGTGACGTCGCGGAGCGTGCGGGTGTACACCGAGACGTCAGTACCCTTGCGGTGCACCTGGATTCGCGCACCGTCGAGTTTGTAGTCGACGACGAGGTCGGGGCCCAGGAGTTCCAGGGCGGCGTCGAGATCGTCGGCGGGTGTGGCGAGCATCGGTTCGACGCCGCGCCCCACCTCGAGACCCACACCGGCGAGCGCCTCGGCGCCGAACCGCGCGAGGGCAGCGGTCTCCGGAAGCGATCCGGTGAGCATGTGCGCGCGACGCACCGCGGTGAGTGGTTCACCGGTGACCGCGGCGATCGCGTCGGTCATCACCCCTGCCAGCGCGCCCTGCCGCAGTTCCCCGGTCAGCAACGCGATCAGGAACTTCTGCTCGGGTTCGGTGGCGGCGCCGAACATCGCGGTGAGGATCTCGGCGCGGCGGGTCGTCGAGCCGGGTCCGCTCGCGGCGGCGAGTTCGCCGAAGGCGGCGTCGACCTCGGCGACTTCGAGCGACGGTTCGTCGGCCGGTTCGGACACCAGCTTCGACAGGGATCGCCAGCCGACACCCAGCCTGCCCTGCGGGATCTCACCGGACAGCCAGGCGACGACGATGGGCAGCTCGGCGTCGGTAGCGGTGGCCAGAAGGCCGGCGAGCACCTCGGTCTTGCGGGTGCGGGAACGGTCGCGTGCGACGTCCGAGGACGTCTGCACCACGTCGACCAGTCTCATCCCTCCGAAGGTACCCGCCGGGTCCGACAGGACATCAGACCTCGTTGAGGTCGACCGTCTTGGTCTCCCGGACGCTGAGCAGTGCGATCAGCGTCGTACAGGCGGCGACGGCGAGGTAGACACCGACCCAGCCGACGCCGTAGTCGGCCACGATCCACGTCGCGATGAACGGCGCGACCGCGGCACCGATGATCGACGAGACGTTGTAGGAGATACCCGAACCGGTGTATCGGACGTTGGTCGGGAACAGTTCCGGCAGGATCGCGCTCATCGGCCCGAAGGTGAGACCCATCAGCGTCATGCCGAGGACCAGGAAGAACAGCATCCGGCCGTTGCTCATCGACGACGGATCGAGGATCAGCGCGAAGAACAGACCGAAGACGATGATCATCGCCGTGATCACGAGAAGGAAGGCGCGACGGCCGTACCTGTCGGCGAGCCGGCCGGAGACCATCACGAACCCGGCGAAGAAGAGCACCGCGACGATCTGCAGCTGCAGGAAGTCGGCGTAGCTGAACGAGAGCTTCACGCCCGACGCGTCGGTCACCTTACCGGTGCCGTACGAGACGATCCACGTCGTCACGATGTAGAAGAGCGTGTACGTCGCGACCATGATGAAGGTGCCGGCGATCAGCTGACGCCAGCTGGACTTGACGACCTCGGCGAGCGGGGTCTTGACCTTCTTGCCATCCTCCACGGCCTTGGCGAACACCGGGGTCTCGGTCAGCTTGAGGCGCACGTACAGGCCGATGATGACCATGATCGCGCTGGCGAGGAACGGGATTCGCCATCCCCACGTCATGAACGAGTGGTCGGCGGGCGAGGTCTTCGCGTCGAAGTCGAGTCCGAAGATCAGCAGCAGGAACATGCCGTTGGCGAAGAAGAAGCCGATCGGCGCACCGAGCTGCGGCCACATGGCGGCCCAGGCGCGCTTGCCCTTCTCCGCGGTCTCGGTCGCGAGAAGCGCTGCGCCGGACCACTCCCCGCCGAGTCCGAGGCCCTGGCAGAAGCGCATCAGCGCGAGCAGGGCCGGCGCGAGATAACCCACCTGATCGAAGGTCGGCAGGAGTCCGATCACGAAGGTGGCTATACCCATGGTGAGCAGTGAACCGACGAGAGTCGCCTTGCGGCCGATGCGGTCCCCGAAGTGGCCGAACAGGACCGAACCGACCGGTCGTGCGACGAAGGCGAGTCCGAACGTCGCGAACGACGCCAGCAGTGCGGCCGTGTCGTCGCCCTTCGGGAAGAACAACACCGGGAAGACCAGCACCGCGGCGGTCGCGTAGATGTAGAAGTCGAAGAACTCGACGCTCGTGCCGACCATCGACGCGATGACGATTCGGCGCCGGGGTACCGGTGGCTGTTCGGGGTGGTCGATGTTGCGGACCGCGGACTCGCTCATTCGTGGCAGGTTACGCCAGCGATACCCCTCACGTGCGCGGGCGGGTGAGCCTCAGAGCCTCACCGGCCATCCGTTTCGCCGGTGTCATCCTCCTGCCCGGTTCGGGGATACGTCGTCTCGAAGGCCCGCACCGCCGCACCGACCGTGGGATAGACATGAGCCGGGTCGAAATCCATGAGAAGTCCCTCGGCGCGCAGGACCCGTTCGAGCTCGGGATCCACGCCGGCGAGGACGAAATGAGCGTTGCGTGAATGCACGAATGCGACGAGACGGTCGAGCACACCACTCGCCGAATAGTCGACGTAGGAGATGACCGTGCAGTCGAGAACCAGCCAACGCACCGGGTCGGGAGCCGACTCGACAAGCGCCACCACATCGTCGGAGAACCGGTTGACGTTGGCGTAGAACAGATCCGCGTCGTAGCGGAACACGATCAGTCCGGGAAGAGACTGCTGACCCGGCCGCGCGGGCCGATATTCTCGCTCTCGTCCGTGATCGGAGACCCCGACCACGAACCTCTCCGGGCGGTATTGCCTGCGGATGATCTCGAGCAGCGACACCACCATGGCCGTCAGGAGCCCGTCCTGCACCCCGAACACCACGACGACGATCGCGGTGAACACCGCGATCCCGAACTCCGTCCGCCGAATCCTCCACATGCGCCGGAACGAACGCACGTCGATGAGGTCGACCGCCACCAGCAACACGATCGCCGCGAGCACGGCATGCGGCAGGTAGGCCAGCGCCTTCCCGAGGAACACGACGGCGACGACCGCCGAGGCGGCCATCGTCAGGTTCGCGACCTGGGTGCGGCCACGCTGCTCCTCGAGGAACTGCGTCTTGGTCGGGCTGGCGTTGACCACGAACGTGGAGCTCAGTCCCGCAACGATGTTGGCCGCCGATAGGCCGACGATGTCGCGGTTCACGTCGGTCGTCTCACCGCGGGTGTGTGCGAACGCGCGGGCGGTGCCTGCGCTCTGGGCCAGGATCACCACCGTGCACCCCAAGGCAACAGTCGCCGCTTTCGGCACCGCGTCCCATCCGAGACCGGTGGGCAGGCCGAGGTGGGGAACCGTGCCGTGCAGGTCTCCGACGACCGAGACATCGTCGTCCCAGCCGAACACCGCGACCAGCACGATGGATGCCACCACCACCACGAAGGCCATGGGCAGCCGCGGGGCCACGCGACGCGCCATCAGCAGCACGCACAGCGACGCGAGCGCGAACCCCACCGACGCGACATCTGCCGATTCGAGGTCGTCGACGACCGCCGCGCAACGCTCCCACACCCAGCCCTCGGTGCGGCGCACACCGAGCAGTCCGGGGATCTGCTCGAGGATGACCGTGATCCCGGTTCCAGCCAGGAAACCCACCAGGACCGAACTTGACAGGAAATCAGCGAGGAAGCCGAGTCTCAGCAGTCGGGCGAACGCGAGGAACACCCCGGTGACCACCGCGACGAGCGACGCCCAGGCCAGCCACTCCTGCGAGTCGGGCTCCACTCCGACGACGCCGATACCGGCGATTCCCGATGCCAGCAGTGCAGCGGTCGCGGAATCCGCGCCGACGACCAGGAGCCGCGAGGCCCCGAGTAACGCGAAGGCGATCGCCGGCAGGATGATCGTGTACAACCCGGCCGACACCGGGACATGCGCAATCGAGCTGTAACCCATACATTCCGGGATCGCGACGGCCGCGAGCGTCACGCCGGCCACGAGGTCGGCACGCAACCAGGCGAGCCGGTAACCGCGCAACGCCGGCGGGACCAGCGCAGCGAGCCGGATCATGTCGAAGACGCTACCCCGGCAGACCTGCACCGAGCCGCACCTGGAAGGTCCTGGCACAAGCATGCGCAGGTTGACGGCCACGCGTTCTGGGTATCCGTGCAAGGCCATGAATCGAGGAGGCCCCCATGGATACCGCAGTATGGATCATCGTCGCCGTCGTCGCCGTGATAGTCCTACTCGCTCTTCTGTTGCTGTTCCTGCGTAAGCGTCAGGACGTCCGCCGGACGAAGGCTCATCAGATCCGCGAGAACGCGACGAGTCAGGTGTCGGAACTACGCCAACGCGAGGCGATCGCCGAGGAGTCCGAAGCGCGGGCGCGCAAGGCCCAGGCCGAGGCGGACGCCAAGGCCGCCGAGGCGAAACGGCTCAACGAGCAGGCGCGCGCCCACGGCACGCAGGCCGCAGAGAAGCGCGACGAGGTCGAGGGCACGTTTGCCCGGGCCGACCAGCTCGATCCCGATGTCCGAGGTGACCGCGGCGACCGCGCACCTCTCGGCAACGACCACCGTGACCCCGCAGGCCCGGGCCACGGAACTCCCGGTCCCGGCACGCACGGCCACGGGAACCCCGGTGCAGGAGCGCCCGGCCCCGGACGCCCCGGTACCGGAACCCCTGGCACGGCCGGCCATGATCCCGGCACGCATCCCGGCAGGCACGAACTGGGTGAACACCAGCCCGATGGCGGTCGGCCGGGCCAGCCGCCGCAGCAACACTGACGTGACAGGACGAACCCGGCGCGGGCGGCCCGATGGCCACCCGCGCCGGGTTTGTCGGTCTGTACGCGGGTCAGCTGCCGCGCTTGATCCACTCCTCGAGATGTGGTGCCTCGGCGGCGACCGTCGTGCCATCGCCGTGCCCGGTGTAGACCTTGGTCTCGGGATCGAGGGTGAAGATCTTCTCGGTGATCGAGGCGATGATCGTCGGGAAGCTCGAGTACGAACGGCCGGTCGCGCCCGGTCCGCCCTGGAACAGGGTGTCACCGGAGAACAGCACGCCCGCCTCGGGCAGGTGGATCACCGACGAGCCCGGCGAGTGGCCGGGGGTGTTGATGATCGTCAGCTCGGTGCCGGCGATGCCGATCTTCTGCCCGTCCTCGAGATCTCGGTGCGAGACCTCTGGATGGGTGTCGTTCCACAGCATGTCGTCGCCGGGGTGCAGCAGGATCGGCGCGCCCGTGGCGTCGGACAGTTCCGGTGCGACGGTGACGTGATCGTTGTGACCGTGGGTCAGCACGATCGCCTTCACCGTGCGGTCGCCGACGCCTTCGAGGATCGGTGCCGCCGAGTGAGCGGCGTCGATGATGATGACCTCGTCGTCGTTGCCGACCAGCCACACGTTGTTGTCGACGTCCCAGGTGCCGCCGTCGAGGCTGAACGTGCCCGACGTGACGACGTTGTCGATACGCAGCGCCGACATCAGAGTTCCACCACCGAACGCAGGACCTTGCCGGCCTCCATCGCCGAGAACGCGGCCTCGACGTCGTCGATGCCGATGCGTTCGGTGACGAACTTGTCGAGCGGCAGACGGCCCTGCTCGTACAGGTCGATCAGCATCGGGAAGTCGCGCTCGGGCAGGCAGTCGCCATACCACGAGGACTTCAGAGCGCCACCACGAGAGAAGAAGTCGACGAGCGGCATCTCCAGGGTCATCTCCGGCGTCGGCACACCGACCAGGACGACGACGCCGGCGAGATCTCGTGCATAGAAGGCCTGCTTGTAGGTCTCCGGGCGGCCGACCGCGTCGATGACGACGTCGGCGCCGTTGCCGTCGGTGAGGTCCTGGACCGCGGTGACCACGTCGTCGACCTTCGTGCCGTCGATGGTGTGGGTCGCGCCGAGTTCCTTGGCCCACTCGAGCTTGCCCGGGTCGCGGTCGATGGCGATGATCTTGGTCGCGCCGGCCAGCTTGGCGCCGGCGATCGCGGCGTCACCCACGCCGCCGCAACCGATCACGGCGACCGAGTCGCCGCGGCCGACGTTGCCGGTGTTCATGGCGGCACCGATGCCGGCCATGACTCCGCAGCCGAGCAGGCCGGCGACGGCCGGGTCGGTCTCGGGATTGACCTTGGTGCACTGCAATTCGTGGATGAGGGTCTTCTCCGCGAAGGCGCCGATACCGAGGGCCGGGGTCAGTTCGGTGCCGTCGGTGAGGGTCATCGGGACGCTGGCGTTGAAGGTGTCGAAGCAGTACCACGGACGACCACGCTTACACGCGCGGCACTCACCGCAGACGGCGCGCCAGTTCAGGACGACGAAATCGCCGACCTCGACGTGGGTGACATCCGAACCGACCGACTCGACGACGCCGGCCGCCTCGTGGCCCAGCAGGAAGGGGTACTCGTCGTTGATGCCGCCCTCGCGGTAGGCGAGGTCGGTGTGGCAGACACCGCAGGCCTTGATCGCCACGACGACATCACGCGCACCCGGATCCGGGATCACGATGTCGACGACCTCCGTCGGCGACTTCTTGCTGCGCGAGATGACTCCCTTGACTGTCTGAGACATGCGTTCTGGTTCCTTCCGAAACTGGGTTGTCAGCGTTCGTGCTCGTCTGTGTTCCCAGCCGTGGCGACAGGATCCACCCGTACCGGACACATCGTCACAACCTTATCCGTACCCGCCATGGTCGTCCACTCTTGGTCAACACCGTTCACTGTAGGTAGTCGCGGGTGTGCGCTACCCGGCCCAGGTTTGGTTGTACCCGCGATCGGGCACGCCTCGTGGGAGAACCGTTCGCGTCGACGACAAGGAGGCAGTCCATGGCGGAGAAGAAGCGCGACCCGGGACCGTCGGTCAAGGACGACGAGCTCTACGAGAAGCTGCGCGACGAGGGCAACTCGAAAGAGAAGTCCGCGCGGATCGCCAACGCCGCGGCCAACAGCTCCCGGTCGGATGTGGGCCGCAGCGGCGGCAAGTCCGGGTCCTACGAGGACTGGACCGTAGACGAGCTCAAGGAGCGCGCGAAGGAACTCGACATCAGCGGGTATTCCGACCTGAAGAAGGACGAGCTGGTCAAGAAGCTGCGCAATCACTGACCCTCAGCCCAGACAGCACCGAAGCCGCCGGCCCAGAAGGGTCGGCGGCTTCGGCGTGTTGATGGACGATGCCGGTCAAAGCGCCTCTCGGCGAGTGGCCGCTCGAAGCGGCAAAGGGTTGAGGCCCGGGGCTTGAATCCGTCACCGTCGAGGTCTTCAACTGCGGGGCCCGCGGATCTATTCCGAGCTCTCGATCGTGACCTCCGCCACGGCGATCCGTAGAGAAAATGCAGCGTATGTGCGATGGCGACCGGCGAACCTCAACTCGACTGACAGACTTCGATCGAAGTCTAGGAGTCGAGTTGAGGTTCGCCGGTCCCATTCCGGAATCATCAGCACCGCGCCACCGCGCTCTCCACGAAGATCATCGGCGAGAACGGCATCGAGCGCGCCTGTCAGATCATCGAGAACCTGCTGAGCTCGTCGACGTCGGTGTGAGTCGCGGCGGTCAGGGCAACAGGCCGGCGCGCCGGGCGGCGACGACGGCCTCGAGCCGCGACGACGCGTCGAGCTTGCGCATCGCGTCCTTCATGTAGCTCTTGACCGTGTGCACGGTCAGGCCGAGGGCCTCGGCGATCCGCGCGTTCGAGTAGCCGAGCGCGGCGAGAGACAGCACGTCCTGTTCGCGTCCGGTCAGCTCGACCGCGACCGAGTCGGCGGCGGCCTCGGCGAGCAGGAAATCGGTGACGGCGGCGAGTTGTTCGGCGAGCCGGGCGTCGTCGACGGTGTCGGCCAGCGACCGCAGTCGCGTGTAGGCGGCGGTCAGCCGGTCGCGCAGCTCGTCCTCGTTCTGTGCACCGTGCTCGAGCCGGGCCCGCGAGGCCACGATCTCCTGCTCGACGGCGCGCGCCTCGGCGGCCAGGACGTCGAGCATGCGGCCACCGATCGGATCGGGGGTGTGCAACGCACCGTAGATCACCGCGACCGGCGTGCGGTTGACGATGATCGGCGCGGCCATCATCGCGCGGAGTCCCTCGCGTTCGATGAGCGTGTTGTAGCGGTGGGTGATGTGCGGGGTCCGCAGATAGTCCTCGACCACCATCGGCCGGTTCAGCGAGACCACCTTGCCGCCCAGCCCGTGCCCCACGTCGACCGAGAGTCCGGCCAGCGCACCTACGTGGTTACCGGCGAAATGTTGGAGGCGCAGACTGGTCGAATTGTTCACGACGCCGGCGAAGGCCAAGGGCACTCCGCTCGATTTGCGCACCCGTCGCAACGCGTCGGTGACGATCCCGCTCAACGGCTCGGGCATCTCACCTCTCTATCCCCCTCTTCGGAGGGTGGCAGGGACTACATACAGCGCATCACACTGTGACTCAGCTTACTCAGTCAAGAGCGAGGTTCACGATGACACAGGCCACCATGACCCCCACCCACATGGTCGACCGCTGGTTGGCAATCTACGGGGCGCCCGACGCCAATGCGGCAGCACTCCTCGTCGACGACCACGATCCCGACGCGGTGGCGTTCACCGTGATCGAGGTCGAGGCCTCCGCGGACGACGATTCGGCCCCCGCCCCGATCACCACCGACGTGACCTACGGCGACCTCGCCGAGCGCTCCAAGCGCTTCGCATCGGCGCTCGCCGACCTCGGCGTCGGCCGCGGGGACACCGTCGGCGTGCTCATGGGCAAGCGCGAAGAACTCGTCGTGTCGCTGCTGGCCATCGCCCGCCTCGGCGCCGTCTACATCCCGCTGTTCACCGCCTTCGCCACCCCGGCCATCGAGATGCGCCTGACGTCCGGCAAGGCGAAAGTCGTCATCACCGAGCCCAGCCAGGCGTCGAAGCTCGAAGGCATCGACGGTGTCGAGACGATCGTCGCCGGCGAGCAGTTCGAGGGTCTGATCAGCTCCAGCGAGCCGATCGCCGAGTCCGTGGCCGTGGGCGGCGACGGCGCCCTGATCCTGCTCTTCACCAGCGGTACCACCGGTGCGCCCAAGGGTGTCCCGGTGCCGGTCAAGGCACTCGCCTCGTTCGTCGCCTACATGCACTACGGCCTCGACGTCCGCGACGACGACGTCTTCTGGAATGCCGCCGACCCGGGCTGGGCCTACGGCCTGTACTACGGCATCCTCGGCCCACTCGCGACCGGACACCGCAACCTGCTGCTCCACGCCGGCTTCAGCCCCGAGCTCACCGCACAGATCCTCGGCGGCCTCGGCGTCACCAACTTCGCCGCGGCGCCGACCGTCTACCGCACCCTGAGCAAGGACCCGCGGATCACCGGTTTCTCGCTGCGACGCGCCTCGTCGGCCGGCGAGCCCCTGACGCCCGACGTCATCGGCTGGGCCCAGCAGGCACTCGGCACCGAGGTCCGTGACCACTACGGCCAGACCGAGCACGGCATGTTCATCAACAACCACTGGCACGCCGACGTCCATGAGGCGCTCGTCCCCGGCTCGATGGGCAAGCCGATGCCCGGTTTCGCCGCCGGAATCGTCGACGGGCAGATCGCGATCGACGTGCCCGCCAGCCCGCTCATGTGGTTCAGCGGATACCTCGACGCCCCGGAGAAGACCGCCGCCCGGTTCACCGAGGACGGTCGCTGGTACCTCACCGGCGACACCGGCCGCGCCGACGAGGAAGGTCGCTACTTCTTCTCGGCTCGCGACGACGATGTGATCATCATGGCCGGCTACCGCATCGGACCGTTCGACGTGGAGAGCGTGCTGATCACGCACCCGTCGGTGGTCGACGTCGCGGTGGTCGGGCGCCCCGACGAACTGCGCGGTGAGGTCATCGAGGCGTTCGTCGTCCTCGCTCCCGGCATCGAGGGGACCGAGGCCCTCGAGAAGGAGCTGCAACAGCTGGTGAAGACCGAGTTCGCGGCGCACGCGTACCCGCGCACCGTGCACTTCGTCGACGCCCTCCCGAAGACCCCCAGCGGCAAGATCCAGCGCTTCCTGCTGCGCAAGGGATAGAGCCGACCGCGTCCCGGCGATCCCGGGACGCGGTCTTCCACGCGCGCGACCCAGCGGGTGCCCCCCTTCCGCTGGGCCGCGTCACCATCGAGCACCGCGGCCGGCTACCGCAATCCGGTCGGCCCGGTGACCTCGATCTCGGTTCGCAATGCCGCGAACCTTCGGCCGACGGGTCATTCGCCCCCCGATGACCCCTCGGCCGGCCCCTACGTTCCGTTGACCATGGCCTGCACCGAATCCGGCACGGTCTCACCGGAATACGTGATCGGCTCGTCGTAGACCGTTCTCATCGGTACGACACCGGTCCAGTCCGCAGACTCACTGCCCGGTCCGCCCGTCCGTGCCTTCGCAATCCACTGGCCGTCGACGATCGGCAGCCGTAAGGCCACAGTCGCCGCCAGTTCTCTGTGTGTGGTCTCCCGCACCTCGGTGACGCGACCCGGAATGAGCTTGTCCGACAACACCTCCAGCGCCGACTTCGCGTCGTCGACCGGCTCGAGGGCACCCCGCACCACCGCCGACCGGTAGTTGGCGGAGTGGTCGAAGAGGGTGTCGGCGATGACGAGCCCGTCCATCACGAACACGGTGAACGTGACGGGCGCACCGGCCGCGACATGCCGCAGCGCCCCGGCGCCGGTCGATCCGTGCAGCAGGATTGCATCGCCGTCGCGGGCGAAGAGCATCGGTACCGACCACGGCAGTCCGTCGACGACCGTGCTCAGCGTGCCGACCTTCGCCTCGTCGAGGAGTTCGTCGAGTGCGGCGCGGTCGGTGGCACGGGCGGGCTTCCGGGTGAGCGCGTCGAGCGGAGATGTCATGGCGCCCATCGTCGGGCACGGTCGCCGCCGGCTCAACCGATATAGCCGCCATATCCCTGTGCAACGAGGACCGAAGCTGTCCGCAATGGTTCGTAACGTGATTTTCACCAGCACGAATGATCATCAACGACGAACCGGAGAACACCGTGAGCACCTACACCACCCCCGAACTCAGCGTCGACGTCACCGGCGAGAAGCATGAACTCCTCACCCTTCTGCAGGACCAGCGCAACATGCTCAAGGTCACCGCCCGCAACCTCTCCGACGAGCAGGCCCGCAAGCAGACCACCGTGAGCACGCTGACGATCGGCGCCCTCATCAAGCACCTCGCCAACGGGGAGGAGAACGCCGCAAAGGTCATCACCGAGCGAGACGAGCACGCCGAATTCGACATGAGCCGGGCGACAACGGAATACGAGCTGACCGAGGGCGAGACCCTTGCCGGCTGGCTCGAGGCCTACGACCGCAACGCGGCAGCGCTCGACCGCGTCATCGCCGACGCGGAAAGCCTGGACGAACTCATCCCCCAGCCCACCGCGCCGTGGGCGCCCGAACGCGAGTGGTCGACGATCCGCACGATGCTCCTGCATCTGCTCCGCGAGACCTCCCACCACTGCGGCCACGCCGACATCATCCGCGAGGCACTCGACGGCCAGACCACCATGGGCGCCATCTCCGAAGGTCAGGACTGGGCCGACGCGGAATGGATGCAGTAACTCACTCGATGGTCACCACGCGACTGTGCCAACCGGTGGCACCCTCCGGAATGGGCGGCACCCGCTCCTCCGGTTGCGTCGCGCCGGTGGCGTCGGTCGCGCGGCAGTACAGCGTGTGTCGGCCGGGCGTGGCGTCCCAGGTCCATGTCCACTGCCGCCAGGTGTCGGTTGAGTACTCGGTGGCGAGGTCGGCCTGGTTCCACGGTCCGTCGTCGACGCGGACCTCCACCGAACCGATACCCCGATGCTGAGCCCACGCGGTGCCCGCGACGACCACCGGTCCCGCGGACGTCGTCGACAGCGGTGCGGGCCGATCGATCCGCGACGCCGTCTTGATCGGCCCTCGTTCGCCCCAGCCCCGCTGGGTCCAGTAGGCCTCCGCTCGATCGAACCGGGTGATCTCCCAGTCGACGACCCACTTGCACGCCGACACGTAACCGTAGAGACCGGGGATCAACTGCCGCACGGGGTATCCGTGCTCGAGGGGTAGCGGTTCGCCGTTCATACCGACGGCGAGCAGCGCGTCGCGGCCGTCCCGGATCGCCTCGAGCGGGCTTCCCGACGTCCATCCGTCGACGCTGGTGGCCAGCAACATGTCTGCGTCGGCGTGTACCCCGACCTCGGCGAGGATGTCGCGCATCGAGTAACCGAGCCAGCGTGCATTCCCGGCGAGGTCGCCACCCACCTCGTTGGACACGCACGAGAGCGTGATGATCCGCTCGATCGCGGGCATCGACTGCAGGTCGTCCCACCGCAGCGTCATCTCGCGGTCCACCATCCCGTGGATCCGCAACCGCCAGTCTCTCGTGGTCAGCTGCGGGACCTGGAGCGCGGTGTCGATCCGGTAGAACTCTCGATTGCCGGTGATGAACGGTGTCGCACCGTCGATCCGCAACTCGGTACCCGTCGGGACCGGCCTGCTCGCAGAGGTCGTGCGCGGCAACCGAAGCCCCATGCGTTCGGCGAGAGCGCCACCGGTGTCCGCGGCGCGGCGGGCCAGGCCGGCGCACACCGCACCTGTCACGACGACGACCCCGACGGCACCGACGAACTGGCGGCGGGACCACCCCCCTGAGCGGGACGCTTCCTCTTCGGACTCGTCTCCGACGGCACTCCCGCGCCCCAGCACTACCAGCACACCGGCGGCCACCAGCCCCGCGACAACCGGCGGAACGACGTAGGACGCCTCCATCGTCGGGCGGGCCAACGCCGCAATCACACCGACGGCCGCGAAGGCCACGACGATCAGAACCCCGGCGGGAGGGCGCTTGACCTGCAACACTCCCGCAGTCACGGCGATCAACAGGATCACCAGCGCCATACCTGCCAGCAGCGCAGGCTTGTCCGCGGTTCCGAAGCGGTCTATCGCGAACTCGCGGGCGAAGGCCGGCGCATGGTCGACGAGGAACGCCGCGACCGCGCGATACGGGGACGCGAACTGCGCGATACCGACCGCGACGAGTTCGCCGACCGCCAGGCCGCTTGCCACCGCGACGACACCGGACACCGCTGCCCGCACCGACGACTCTTGAAAGACTCGCACCATTGAACTCCGTTTCTGTCGAGGGGAGTTCGCGCGTCGACAGCGCCCGGATTGGATTGATCCGGAATCGGACCCATCCGCGACCACTCGAGCCGCGAATGACGTCATGAGTTCGGCCGGATGGTCGGACCACGACCTACTAGATTGGATGGGCCATGGCCATCAAACGAATTCAGCGCCTCGTGGTCGCGGCGTCCGGGCTGGTGTTGACCGTCGGCGTCATCGCCGGATGTTCCAGCGACGACTCCGATTCGGGCAGCAGCACTTCCACTACCACCGCCATGTCGTCGATGAACAGCGAGTCCGCCGACGCCGCGAGCGGGCCGGTCGGCCCCGGTTGTGCGGACTACGCATCGGCGAATCCCTCTGGCGCGGGCTCGGTTTCCGGGATGGCCATGGATCCGGTCGCCACCGCGGCATCGAACAACCCCGAACTGAAGACGCTGACGCAGGCCCTTTCCGGGCAGCTGAATCCGGATGTGAACCTGGTCGACACGCTCAACAACGGTGAGTACACCGTCTTTGCACCCACCGACGCGGCCTTCGCCAAGCTGCCGGCCGAAACCGTCGAACAGCTCAAGACCGACTCGGAACTGTTGACCAAGATCCTTACCTACCACGTTGTTTCGGGCCAGGCCACGCCGGACAAGATCGTCGGTGAGCACAAGACCCTCGAGGGTCAGACCGTGACCGTGACCGGATCGCCGGATATGCTCAAGGTCAACGACTCGAGCGTGGTCTGTGGTGGCGTCGCGACCGCCAACGCGCAGGTCTACATGATCGACACGGTCCTGACGCCGCCTGCGGCCGGGTGATTTCGTAAACAGATCAGCTCGCGGGCAACGGGTTACGCACCTCGAACCGCGCACGTCTGCCGAACAGTGACATGCCGGTTCCCTGGAGGAGGACACCCCTCCTCCAGGGAACCGGCATGTGTGCGTTCGGTACAAGGACGGGCTGTGACGGAAAGCAGAGATGACCGGCACATCTGGCCCATCCGGTTCTCACACGGTGTCGAATACGCTTGTGAGGCTGCGGTTCACAGCAGCCGAAACCTTCTCGGAGAGATTGGATCAACGATGATCAAGCGTGTTCCCCGTATCGCAGGAGCGGTGACCGGACTGGTCCTCGCCGTCGGCGTCATCGCCGGCTGTTCGAGCGACGATTCCGACTCGTCGAGCGAAACCACCAGCACCGCAACCGGTATGAGCTCGATGAGCGCGAGCGCCGCCGCCGACCCGGCCGCGAACCTCGTCGGCCCCGGCTGTGCCGCCTACGCCGAGGCCAACCCCTCGGGTCCCGCGTCGATCGCCGGCATGGCAACCGTCCCGGTCGCCACCGCGGCGTCGAACAACCCCGAGCTCACCACCCTGACCGCCGCGCTGTCCGGCCAGCTGAACCCCGACGTCAACCTCGTCGAGACGTTGAACAACGGTGAGTACACCGTCTTCGCCCCGACCGACGACGCCTTCGCGAAGCTGCCGCCGGAGACCGTCGAAAAGCTGAAGACCGACAAGGACCTGCTGACCAGCATCCTGACCTACCACGTCGTCGAGGGTCAGGCGACCCCCGACAAGGCTCTCGGTGAGCACACCACCCTCGAGGGCAAGAAGCTCACCGTCAGCGGCGAGGGCGACAACCTCAAGGTCAACGACGCGGGTATCGTCTGCGGTGGCGTCACCACCTCGAACGCCCAGGTCTACCTGATCGACGCCGTGCTGACCCCGCCTGCCTCGTAAGACCCACGACAGCAACAACTCCGGTGGGCTGACAAGCCCCGGACGCGGAAGAATCGGGACTCCGCGGACGCCGATGACCAGCCGATACACCGGCCTGCCGGGCAACCCGGCAACATGACACAACGCGCCGATTCCCTGAACGACGATGCTCGTTCAGGGAATCGGCGTGACTGCTGCGAACCGGAGCAGCACTCCGGTCAGGGCATGTACGCCCACCTCGATCGCGGGCGTCTTGTCGCCTGAATTGACGTGTGTCAATATTGACACGTGTCGAATAAGAATCTCCTGCTGCCACCGGGCCGCGGCCTGAGTGGTGACGAGACCGGGGCTGTCACCCCACTGCTGAAGGCGCTAGCGGATCCGGTTCGACTGCGGTTGCTGTCGGAGGTCGCTGCGCATCCGGGCGGCGAGGCGTGCGTGTGCGACATCTCGGGACCGTTCGAGCTGTCGCAGCCGACGATCTCGCATCATCTGAAGGTGCTGCGCCAGGCGGGTCTGGTGACCAGCGAGCGCCGCGCGACCTGGGGTGTACTACCGGGTGAACACCGAAGCGCTGCAACAACTGTCGGACCTGCTGCGGGATCTCGCCACGGTCGTGGGGGAAACGCGGTCGTGTGAGGCGGACCAGTGACCGCCACCGACACCGCGGTCGCGGGCAAGTTGTCGACGCTGGACCGGTTTCTGCCGGTGTGGATCGGCGCCGCGATGGTCGCCGGACTGCTGCTCGGTCGAGTCGTCCCCGGCCTGGGGTGACACTTTGGCGGCGGTCGAGCTCGACGGCATCTCGCTGCCGATCGCCCTCGGATTGCTGATCATGATGTATCCGGTGCTGGCCAAGGTGCGCTACGACCGACTCGACTCGGTCACCGGTGATCGTCGCCTGCTACTCGGGTCGTTGGCGTTGAACTGGATCATCGGACCGGCGTTGATGTTCGCGCTGGCCTGGCTCCTGCTCCCGGATCTGCCGGAGTACCGGACCGGACTGATCATCGTGGGTCTGGCCCGATGCATCGCGATGGTCATCATCTGGAACGACCTGGCGTGCGGCGACCGCGAAGCCGCTGCTGTTCTCGTCGCCCTGAACTCGGTGTTCCAGGTCGTCATGTTCGCCGTGCTGGGTTGGTTCTACCTCTCGGTGTTGCCCGGATGGCTGGGCCTGGAGCAGACCACCATCGACACCTCGCCGTGGCAGATCGCGAAGTCGGTGCTGATCTTCCTCGGTATACCCCTGGTCGCCGGCTTCCTCACCCGCCGCATCGGCGAGCGAACCAAAGGCCGCGACTGGTACGAGTCCTCGTTCCTGCCGCGTCTCGGGCCGTGGGCCCTTTACGGGTTGCTGTTCACCATCGTCATCCTGTTCGCGTTGCAGGGGGAGCAGATCACGTCGCAACCGTGGGACGTCGTGCGGATCGCTCTGCCGCTGCTGATCTACTTCGCGGTGATGTGGGGCGGTGGTTTCGTGCTAGGGGCCGCGATGGGGCTGGGGTACGAGCGAACCACCACAATGGCGTTCACCGCCGCGGGCAACAACTTCGAGCTCGCCATCGCCGTCGCGATCGCCACCTACGGTGCAACATCCGGCCAGGCCCTGGCCGGAGTGATCGGACCGCTCATCGAGGTCCCCGTCCTCGTGGCTCTGGTCTACGTGTCCCTGGCGTTGCGGAAGCGCTTCTCCGCCCCTGCCGCTGTCAGCCCGGATGCTTAACCCCGAGGGCCGATCACGGTTCGCGCGATCCGCGACCATCTCGAGACCCGAGTTCGCGGGCTCCTGTCCGGGCTCGCGGCCGAACGTGTGTGACTCCTCCGACCATTATTCACAGCTGAAAGGGCTTGTGTTCCATGTCTTCCTCTCGACCCAGCGTGCTGTTCGTGTGCGTCCACAACGCCGGCCGATCGCAGATGGCCGCCGGTTTCCTGACCGCCCTCGGCCGGGACAGCGTCGAGGTCCGCTCCGCCGGATCCGCACCTGCCGACTCGATCAACCCCGCCGCTGTCGAGGCGATGGCTGAAGTCGGTATCGACATCTCCGCGCAGTCACCGAAGATCCTCACCCCCGACACCGTCGAATCCGACGACGTCGTGATCACCATGGGCTGTGGCGATGCGCGCCCGGTGTTCCCCGGCGTCAGCTACCGCGATTGGGCCCTCGACGACCCGGCCGGTCAAGGCATTGATGCGGTCCGTCCGATCCGCGATCAGATCCGCGGGCTCGTCGAGGGCCTGCTCGACGAACTCGTACCCACCGACCAGCAGGTCGGCCAATGAGCGCACCACAGCAGGTGTTGTTCGTGTGTGTGAGCAACCGCGGAGAATCCTTGATGGCCGAACATCTCACGCCCACGGTCACCGACCGGATCGCAGCGTCCTCGGCCGGCACCACCGCCAAGATCGGCGGTCAGGCCAACGAGCTGTCCGCCCAGGTGCTCGCCGAAGTCGGCGCTGATGTCGCCGGACACGAGCCGCGGCAACTGACCGACGAACTGATGCGCACAGCTGATCTTGTGGTGGTGGTCGGCACCGCCGAGGTGACCCCGCCGGAAGGCGTCGCCCTCGAGGTGTGGAAGACCGACGAACCTTCGACGCGAGGCACCGACGGCGTCGAGCGGATGCGCCTGATCCGCGACGACATCACCAACCGGATTCGCGTTCTCGCCGAACGCATCACGGGGTAGGCGAGAACGCGAACCGAGGCTGTCAGCAGCAGGCTGTGCGCGCCTCGGCCTGGTCTGCGGCGTTGCCGCCGCAGCACACCGAACCCTGCTCGGCGTCCTCGGTGGCGTTCTGTTCCAACAGTTTCGGGCTGGTCCCGAACGTCTCGGAGTCAGCGAGCACGGTGTAGACCTCCCACTTCTCCTTCGCCGGTCCGGTCACCCACACCTTGTCCTGCGTCGCGAAACAGCAGGTGGAGTTGATCTCCTCCTGGGTGAACAGGCCCTCCCCAGACAACCGGGCGATCTCGGCGTGCACCTTCTCGCTCGACTCGACCTCGACGCCGAGATGGTTGATCGTGCCGCCCTGGCCGGGATTCTCCAGCAGCACCAGCTTCAGGGGCGGCTCGACGATCGCGAAGTTGGCGTATCCCGGCTTGCGTTTGGCCGGGGTGGTGTTGAACAGCTTGGAGTAGAACTCGATCGCGGTATCGAGATCATCGACATTGAGCGCGAGCTGCATACGGGACATGACCATCACCTTCACCTGTGAGACATATATCGAACTACTGACACCTGCAGGGTGCCACCTTTTCGACATATGTCAAGTGCGAGGGTATGGTCGGGTCATGCCCAAGACCTTGCCGATGGTCGACATCAGTGCTCCTATCTGCTGCGCGCCGGTGTCCGCGGCCCCGCTCGATGACGACACCGCGCTGGAGATCGCGTTGCGGCTCAAGGCGATTGCCGATCCCGTCAGGATCAAACTCGTCTCGATCCTGCTCGCCGATACCGGTGACGGAATCTGCACCTGTGATCTCGCGACCGCGGTCGGGCTCACCGAAGCGACTACGAGTCACCATCTGGGGCAGCTGCGCAAGGCCGGGATGGTCGCACCCGACCGACGAGGGATGAACGTCTACTACCGCGCCCGCCCGGACTCGCTGGAAGCACTACGCAATGTCCTCAGCGCCACCACGGGATGCTGCTGAACCAGCCGTCTGGCGTGACGCATCCCCCTGGCATCGGATTCTCGGCCCGGGGCCTATCGTCGTGACTGTCGGTGTGATTCCGTTCACAGGTGGTGGCAACTGATGCATGATGGCAACAGCCGAGGCACCCCACCGAGGAGGTCTGCGTGACCGAGATCGACGCCACCGACGCCGTCCGCTCAGCCAGTGATCCCGAGCCCAGCACGTCGTCGGGAACCGAGTCCCCGCTGCGGGACGTCATCATCATCGGCGCCGGCCTGTCCGGCATCGACTGCGCCTATCGCCTGCGCGAGCAGAATCCGGACGCCGACTACCTGATCCTCGAACGTCGGCCCCGAATGGGCGGCACCTGGGACCTGTTCCGGTATCCGGGTGTCCGCTCGGACAGTGACATCTTCTCGCTGAGCTATCCGTTCGAGCCATGGCGCAAGCCAGGTGCACTGGCCGAGGGCGCCGACATCCGGAAGTACATCGTGCACACCGCGCACAAGTACGGCATCGCCGACCAGATCCGCTTCGAGCGGCACGTGCTGACCGCGGACTGGGATTCCTCGACCGACACCTGGACACTCGGCGTGGAAGTCGGCGAGGGTGCGGACAAACGCACCGAGACCTACCGCTGCCGGTTCCTGCTCTTCGCGACGGGCTACTACGACTACGACCAGCCCTACACGCCGCGTTTCGCGGGCGCCGAGGACTTCACCGGGCAGATCATCCACCCCCAGCACTGGCCGGAGGACCTCGACTACCGGGGCAAGCGCGTCGTCGTCATCGGCAGCGGCGCGACGGCGGTGAGCCTCATCCCCAACATCGCCGACGACGCCGCGCACGTGACGATGCTGCAGCGCTCGCCGTCGTACATCTTCTCGTCGAAGCAGAAGGCCTACCTGGCACCGGCCCTCAAGAAATTGCTGCCACCGGCCGCCGCCCATCGGGCGATCCGTCTCCGCTATGCGACGCAGACCGCGGCGATCGTGCACCTGACCCACCGCTTCCCGAAGCTCGGACGCAAGCTGATCCGCGCCAACGTCGCCGCGAACCTGCCCGACGACTATCCGGTCGACGTCCACTTCAATCCGACGTACAACCCGTGGGATCAGCGCATGTGCATGGTCCCCGACGCCGACCTGTTCCACGGCATCACCGAGGGGTCGATCGAGATGGTCACCGACCACATCGACCGCTTCGACGAGACCGGTGTGCGTCTCACGTCGGGCCGGCACCTCGACGCCGACATCATCGTCACCGCGACCGGCCTGCAGCTGCTCGGATTCGGCGGGACCCGTCTGCGCGTCGACGGCGACGAGGTGAAGCCACACGACCGCTTCGTCTTCAAGAGCCACCTGCTCGAGGACGTCCCCAACCTCGCGTGGTCGGTGGGCTACACCAATGCGTCGTGGACGCTGCGTGCCGACATGACCGCGCGATCCGTCGCGACCCTGGTGAAGTACATGCGCGAGAACGGCTACACGCATGCCTACCCGCACCTCGGGTCCGAGCCGATGACGGCGCAACCGTTGTGGGATCTCAAGGCCGGGTACGTCGAACGGTCTCCCGACGCGCTGCCGAAGTCGGGCACCCACGGGCACTGGAAGGTGCGCCACAACTACTACCGGGACGCGCTCGATCACCGCATCAGCAAGATCGACGACTCGATGGTGTTCGGGCGCATCTGAGAACACCCCGCGGGCCCGAACCGGTGTGTCGGGCCCGCCGGCGGCAGCGTTACGCCGTGTGGTCCAAACGGTCGAGATTTGGCGGCAGATGTCCGATCTGTGCTGGTCAGACCTTGCCCGGCGTCTGATGGGGCGTTGATACTCGAACTCGGCGAGCGCCTCCGCCCGCCACGACCGCGCCGGTCTCGCCGGCCCGTCGGCACGAGGAGTTCGCCCCGATGACCTACCCACCT
The DNA here is from genome assembly GCF_038024875.1 of Gordonia rubripertincta. NCBI lineage: Bacteria > Bacillati > Actinomycetota > Actinomycetes > Mycobacteriales > Gordoniaceae > Gordonia > Gordonia rubripertincta. The sequence goes on along the minus strand of NZ_CP136136.1, from coordinate 1,412,181 downwards.
GGTCCCCTGCCCCATCCCTCGACGCCCTTCGGTGCGGTCCCTCCTCGGCCCCGGAACCGGCAGGCCCTCACCCTCGTCCTCGGGGCGATCGTCGTCGTGCTGGCCCTCGTACTCGCGGCGGGGATCGTCTTCGTGGTGAAGGCCCGCAAGGGGGACATCTACGTACCGGGTCTCACGCTCGCCGCGGTCAACGACCCCGGCATCGACCCGTTCACCGATCCGGTCCTCGTCGCCGGCGCGGGGAACCTGCCTGCCAACGTCGCCCTGACGGCGAGTGCCGGGGCACCGGACATGGGTGGCCGCGCGGTCAACGGCACCGAGGCCGGCCTGTACGCGACGGGCGACACCATGGCCTGCGACACCGCGGCACTCAGCAACCGCCTGATGGCCGATCCGGCGAAGGCCGCCGCCTGGGCGAGCGTCTTCGGGATCAGCACGGCCGCCATCCCGCACTACCTCAACACCCTCACCCCGGTGGTGCTCACCGCCGACACCTGGGTCACCAACCACACCTACACAACGGGGCGGGCCGAGCCGTTCCAGTCGGTGCTGCAGCGCGGCACATCGGTGTACGTCGACGCCGCCGGTGTCCCGCGCGCGATGTGTTCCTGCGGCAACCCGCTCGCCCCACCGGTGTCGGCGCCCCTCGGCGGATATCGACTCGAAGGTCAGCCGTGGCCGGGCTACCACACCCGCGAGGTGACCCGCATCGCCTACAACAACCAGAACGTCACCGCGGTCAACCGCTCGACGACGATCGTCTCGGGTGCGCCCACGCCCGTCGCGAACGCCAACGGCGGGTCGGTCCTGCAGCTGCTCAACTTCCTCACCGGCGAGATCATCCCGCAGACGCTGGGCGGTCTACTCGACCTGTCGGGTCTGCCACCGCTCTCCGAACCGCTGCCCACACCGGCGTCGCTGAACACCCCCTTCACGGCGGGAACCGACGAGGACGCCGAACGCAACGGCCTGCTCGAGGCCGGTAACCCGGCCGCCGCGCCGGCCGTCGAGAAGCGTGCCGCCGAGGACAACGGGCTGCCGGTCGGCACACCCGCCTCCGACTCACCCGCCGAGTCACCCTCGGGAGAGCCGGGTTCGGGCGTCCCGGGTTCGGCGGAGGTGCCGGCCCCCGGTTCGGCCGAGCCTCCCGCGTCCGAGAACCCCGCCGCCCAGAGTCCACCGGAGGCCGCATCCGTGCCGACCTCCTTCAGCGGCGCCGGCGACCTGATCGGCAGCTTCGTCTTCGACGACGCCGGCCTGTCGGTCAGCTGTGCGGTCCCGGCCGGTGCAGCGTCGGGCACCATCACGCTGGCGTGCAGCGACGGCGTGCCGCGCTCGGTGAGTGCCGCGGCGCTGGAACGGGCCGCCGTCCTCGGCGCGACCGACGCGACGGGCGTCTGGACCCTGGCGCTCTCGTCCCGGGCCGTCGTCGTCCGGTCCGCCTCCTGGACCGTTGCGCAACCGGAGATCCCCAGGTCGGCGCCGCCCGCGGAGACATCGACCGAGACCTACGAGGCGCCGCCGGAGGAAACCCACACCGAGACACCGACCACCACCGAGCCGACCACCGAGTACGCCCCGCCTCCCGAGGAGCCCTCCCAGGCGCCCGAGTCGCCGGCGGAGGTGCCTTACTCGTCACCGGCTGCATGAAAATATTCAGGCTCTGACCGGGTACTATGCTCCCGGTCCTGGGAGAACCGTCTGCGTGGTCAGCCGGGCGTCCCAGAGCGGGGTACGGTTCGAGCAATCGTTCAGCAATAGGTCTGATCAACCGACCAACAATGTCGCCCCGGTCACCTAACCTGAACCCCGAGACGGGTTCGCGGTCGTTCACGTCTGAGCCGGCTCATCCGGGCTGTCCGTCGACGAACCGACACCGCAGCCACCCGAAGCCCGCTGTAGCACCGGGCGGTCTCGATCTCAGCGCACGAGAAAGGAAGTCGACATGACGCCCGACTTCACCGTGGACTCGAACATCGATGACGCCTGGCGCACATTCCAGTTGCACGTCGGCGACCGTCTGGCCAACCTCACCCCCGGCTCGACGCTCACCATCCAGCAGGACCCCCTGATCCCCGAAGGCCCCCACGGCAGGCTGCGATACACCCTCACCGGGTCGAACCGTCTGCGGTGCACCATCGACGACACCGATCTGCACCCTACCGAGGAGTACTTCCTCGAGCATCTCGAGATGCTCGCCGACCTCGGCTGGCGTCGACTGCGCAACGGCACGCACATCTACGAGGTGGGCCGCCGACGCGTCGACGAACTCGCCCACGCCACGGTGGCCACGCTGCGTCGGGTCTGGGAGGTCGTGCACCCGGCCTTCCTCGACCACACCCCGGCTGCGCGCGCCGAACCGCAGATCGAGGTCGCCGTCCAGCCCTTCGACGACGACCACCTCCGGGCACTGCTCGTCCGTTCGCTCGAGGACCTGACCGGTTGCCTGATCCAGACCGACGCCGACGGCGACATCGCCCTGCCGACCAAGCCCGTGTCGTCGTGGCTGAGCCCACGGTCGGACGCACCCCGACTCGAGTTCTTCGCCCGCCTGGCCGGCGACATCCCCGACCGCAGGCGTGCCGCCGACATCGTGGCGGCGCAGCCGACGATGGGTTCGGCGGTCCGCGTACACCTCCTGCAGGACGAGGTCTTCGCGACCCTGACCCTCGAGTGCGCGGTCTTCCACCCCCACAACCTGAGCTCCGCGCTCGCCGAGTGGTTCAGCTTCCTCGCCGACTGCGCACCGAACGTCATCGAGCAGATCACGCAGACTGCGGCACCGATGCGGCCCGAGACCGACGAACGCCTGCCGGATGCGCTGCAGACCCTGTTGGAACTCGATCCCGACGGTCGGTCGCTGTCCGCCCACGAGGTCGCCAAGATCTGCCGCTACAACCAGGCCGACATCCTCTCGTTCATCCACACCTGCGAGGAGCAGTACCTCACCTGGCGGCGTTCGGCGGCCGACGCGGTCGCATCCGCCGACTCGACCGAAGCCGACGCGTGCCGGCACGAGGCCGACGCCTGGCGGGCCACGACCCACAATCTGCGCGCCGCTCTCCGGGTCGTCGTGCTGTCCGACGACGACGTCCCCGACCGTCGTCCGACGGCCAAGTAGCCGCGAACCGGACACGGCTCTCCCCCGCGTTGGTATTCCGGTAGTCCACCCGGAGGATTACGGTCCCGTACACGAGCGCCATGGTGGTGTGTGCGCTATATCGGTAGTGGGTCTCCCGCGGGCGGCCCCGCCGGGCATTCCATCGGAGCAACGCATGACCCTCACCACCGACCGCAGCATGTTGACGTTCGCCTTTCCCGAACTGGGGCCCGACGCCCGCCTGCATGTCGTCTTCCCGCGGACCATGCGCGCCATCGATACCCACGACCGCGCCGCACTGACGGCGGACATCGCGTTGCCACTCGCGCAGGGCTCACCGACCGGTGACGCCGACGCCGTCATCCCGCTGTGGCAGTCGGAGGCGACCTGGATCGACTTCTCCTCTCCGCATCAGCATCCATTCCTGGTGATGGTCGGCGTGGACGGGATCAACGCGATCAGTGGCGAGCCGTTCACCGGGACACCCGACTTCGCCACCGACGACTACATCGAGGTGCCGACGCAGCAGACCTTGGCGTCGTACCGAACGGCCACGGGTGATCACCGGCAGTTCGTCGCCCCGTCGATCAACACCGGGGCGAGACCGGATGCCGGCGGGACACTGGTGCAGCTGACGGTCATCCCGATGCGGACCGACGCCTGGGCACGGCGACGCCGCCACACCTCCGCGAGTGCGTGCGTCCTCTGCGACATCTCCCGGGCCGAGCAGGCGCGCGCACAACCGCGGATCGCGGCGCCTCGGGTCACCGGCCCGCTGGAGTCCGCCGACACCTGGGATCCGACGCGCACGGGGTCGACGGCCGTCCGGATCGTCAACTCGGTGATGTGGGGGTCGCTCACCGGCGGCTCCCCGCGGCACTCTCCGCTGACGTGTGCGGACTACATCGACCGCCGACTTCCCTGGCACACGAGCTTCGGGGAGACGACCCGGCATTCGACTCCCCTGTAGATCTCACCCGGGTGTCAGGAAGGCGTCGTAGTATTCGGGTTCCGCAGGTTCGCCGGCGGCCGCCCAGCACGAGGACCCAGCCCTGAGGAGTGCGAATGTCCCCCGATTTCGATGCCGTCGTCGAGGCGGCATGGCGGGACTTCACCGAGACCCTCGCGGGCCGGGTTCCGCAACTGGTTCCCGGGCAGTCGTTGACCGTCGTGGAGGCCGCGGCGGGTGGCTGGCGCAGGCGGATGACATTCGCCGTCGCCGACCAGGACCGGTTGCGCTGCACCATTTCCGCGGGCGATCTGACGTGGACCGACAAGGACCGCTGGATGCGGCAGGCCACCTACATCGTCGACCGCGGCTGGTGCCGCGTGGAGGGCCGCAGCGCCTTCTGTTACGAGGTGGACGACGACCGTTTCGGTGACCTCGCCCGCGCCGCCGTACGAGCTCTGCGCGAGGTGTGGGGGGTCATCCACCCGTCGTTCGTCAGCATCGGCGACCCGTCGTACGCGCGGCACCATCTGGCGTCGGGATCGGCCGACGTCGAGAACACCGACGACGCCTCCGGCACCGACCGGCACGGCCGCGAGTTCGGAACCCACGCGCTCGACCCCGAGACCACCAACGCCGACACCATCCGCTTCGCATCGCTGGCCCATCCGCTCGACGCCCCGGTGGAGAGTGGTGTCGTGCCGCAGTCCAAGGATCATCTCGTCGAACTGGTCCGCGCCGCGATGGCCGCAGCCGGGCGGCCCGTGGTGATCAGTCCGCGCAAGGCGATCTTCCTGCGGTCGTCGGGAACGTCGTTGCTGCGGCCCACGCGCGACGGACGCGCGCTGGAGATCGTGACGATCCTCAGCTCCGCGGTACCGCCCCCGTCGGTCCTGGGGATGTTGATCTCCGAGTTCTCCCCGCGCTGGCCGGAGATCGCGGTGGTGGTCCGCAACGGTCTGGTCTACGCGCAGCGCCGCCTCGACGTGGCGGTGTTCAGTCCCGCCAACCTCGACGCCGCGCTGCGTCGATGGGACGAGTTCGCCGGCACCGCCCGCGCCGAGATGATCACCCGGCTCGAAGGGAACAAGAAGGCCACGCATCGGTGTCGCGGCGAACGGCTCCCCGGGGCGCTGCTGGGACTCCTGCGGGTCAACCAGAAGCCGGGCAGCAAGTTGTCGCCCAACACCGTGCTCATCGCCTGCCGCAGCGACCCCGAACGCGTGCACGAGTTCTTCGACATCTGCGCCGCCGAGATGCGCGAGTGGATGGACAATCTCGCCTCGGCCCGCAAGGCCGAACTCGGCGAGGAGGAGATCGCCTTCTGCGAGGCGGAGCACCGCGCCTACGCCGAGGTGGCGCAGTTGCTCCTCAGTGCGATGGAGCTGACCTGACGTTCAGGCGGTCGAGGAGTACGACAGGTGCACCACGCCGTTGCCGAAGGACTCCGTCTCCACGAGGGTGAGCGGCAGGTCGGCGAGACCGTCGAAGAGGCGCGCGCCGCTCCCGAGGACCACCGGGTAGACGAGCAGATGCAGTTCGTCGATCAGCTTGTCGCGCAGCAGAGCTCGGACCAGCGTGCCGCTGCCGCTGACGTACAGGTCGCGGCCCTTCTTGAGTTCCCGGATCCGCTCGGGATCGTAACCGCCGATGATCTCGGAGTTCTGCCAGCCGGTCGTCTCGTCGAGCGTTGAGGAGACGACGTACTTGGTGGTGTCGTTGAAGAACGGAGCGCCCGGGTCGTCGTCGACGGTCCGGGTCGACCAGGCCGGCGCGAACATCTCGAACGTGTTGCGTCCCAGCAGGATTCCGTCACATGAGCCGGTGATTCCGGCCAGAACCTCACCCATCCGGTCGGTGAACCCGTACGGCATCGTGAAGGCCGGGTTCTCGTAACTGCCGTCGAGGGTGACGAACTCGTGGACGTGGATCTTTCCCATCGGAATGCTCCTGTGTGTGCGGTATGCGTTGTGTTGTCACGATGTCAGACCGGAGGTTCCACCGGAACTCATCGGTGGCCGGTGGCGGGCCGTCGAAACCACCCCGCGCCGGAGGAGGGTCGATTAGGGTTCGGCGCAGCGGGTCCGCAACGAGGCGGCCCCGGAGGAGGTTCGCGTGGCCACCGTCCACACCGCAGCAGGTCCGATCGATTCCGCCGATCTCGGCAAAGTACTTGTGCACGAACACGTCTTCATCGTCGGCGAGGAGTTCCGGCAGAACTACCAGCACGACTGGGACGAGGACGCGAAAGTCGCCGAGGCCGTCCACGACCTCGCCGAACTGAAGGAACTGGGGATCGACACCATCCTCGATCCCACGGTCCTCGGGCTCGGCCGGTACATCCCGCGCATCCAGCGGATCGCCGAGCAGATCGACCTCAACATCGTCGTCGCGACGGGGCTCTACACCTACAACGACATCCCGTTCCAGTTCCACTACGCCGGCCCCGGGCTGCTGTTCGACGTCCCCGAACCGCTGGTGGAGATGTTCACCAAGGACCTCACGGAGGGCATCGCCGACACCGGTGTCCGCGCTGCATTCCTCAAGTGCGCCATCGAGGCCGAGGGACTGACACCGGGCGTCGAACGGGTGATGCGTGCCGTCGGACAGACCAGCGCGCAGACTGGCGCACCCATCACCGTGCACACCAACCCGCACACCCAGTCGGGGCTCGTGGCGCAGCAGGTGCTGGCCGAGGAGGGTGCCGATCTCACCAAGGTGGTCATCGGCCACTCCGGCGACAGCGTCGACCTCGACTACCTGATGCAGCTCGCCGACGCCGGATCGATCCTGGGCATGGACCGCTTCGGCCTCGATCTGCTGCTGCCGTTCGAGGAGCGGGTGAACACGGTCGCCGAACTGTGCAAGCGCGGCTACGCCGACCGCATGGCACTCGCCCACGACGCGTCCTGCTTCATCGACTGGTTCGACCAGGAGGCAAAGAAGCAGGCGGTGCCCAAATGGAACTATCGCCACATCAGCGAGGACGTCCTGCCCGCGCTGCGCGAACGCGGGGTCGGCGACGCCGACATCACGACGATGCTCGTCGACGTCCCGCGTCGCTACTTCGAGTAGCCGCTACCGGCCCTGCAACGAACGCTGGTAACGACGCATACCGCGCAGCCAACGGTCGTAGTCGGCGCCCTTCTGCCGGTACATGTCCAGCACCTGTGCGTGCGGCAGGATCAAGAATCGTTCGTCGGCAACGGCTTCCAGCACGATCGCGGCCACCGCGCCCGGGGTCAGGACCTCGCCGGCGGTCTCGACGGCCTTCTGCATCAGCTTCTGGTCCGCGGTGGCCGAATCGTCCTCGGGCCGGAGCAGTTTGGTGTCGACACCCATCGGGCACAGGCAGCTGACGCGCACTCCGTCGTCGCCGTGGGTGATGTTGAGCCACTCGGCGAAACCGACCGCGGCGTGCTTGGTGACCGAGTACGGTGCGTTGCCGATCTGGGTGAGCAGGCCGGCGGCCGACGCCGTGCTGACGAAGTAGCCGCTCCCCCGCTCGACCCACTCCGGAACGAGACGCCGTGCGGCCCGGATGTGGCTGCGCAGGTTGACGTCGAGCGCCAGATCCCACATCGCCTCGCCGGTGTCGAGGCCGCCTCCGCGACCGATACCGGCGTTGGCGAAGTACAGATCGACGGGTCCGAAGGTGGACTCGGCCAGGCGGACCGCCGCATCGATGTGCTCGTCGTTCGAGGCATCGCCGGCGAGCGCGACCGCGGACTCTTTCAGTCTGTCGGCGACACTGTTCGCCGATGCCGCGTCGAGGTCGGTGACCACGACCTTCGCACCCGCCTCGACCAGAGCGTGCGCGAGCGCACCACCGATCCCGCCTCCGCCGCCGGTGACGATTGCTACCTTGCCCGCGACGTCCATGGGATCTCCTTCGATCGGTGAGTCTGGTTAAAGACCTACCAGACACTCGAATCGGCGTACTTCGCTGACCCGCGCATGTGGGCCCGCGTCGGGGTCTGGCCACACCGCGTGCGAGGTGGGACACTGGAGGCCATGACTGCCGGGCTTTCGCCGCCGGCGCATGCCGAACTCGACGGCATGCTGGCGGAGCTCGCGCAGGGGGCCATCGAGTGGGCGGCGATGCCACTTCAACAACGCTCAGATCTGTTCTTGCGTACGCGCACGACCGTCGGCCAAGTGAGTCGACGCTGGGCGGAGATCTCGATCCGCATCAAATCCACCCCACCGTCGGTGCGCGGCGAAGAGTGGCTGGCCGGCCCGTACAGGTGCAGCGTTTCTGCGCGACGCCGTCCACTTCGCGAACACCCGACTCGCGGGTCAGCTCGGCGCCTGCGTCATCGTCTCCCCCCGTGAACGCAAGACCCTCGGACCTCGCCTCAATGAGTCACTCGCCGATCTGCGGTACGGAGCGATCGGGGCGAACTGCTGGACCGCCTTCGTCTTCCTCTCACCGACGCTCACCTGGGGCGCATACCCGGGCAACACCCTCGACGACGTCGGCAGCGGAATCGGCGTGGTACACAACGGGTTGTTGATACCCAACCCGGAGAAGTCGGTGGTGTACGGCTCGTTCCGCCCGTTCCCACGGTCCTGGCTGGGCGGCGAATCCACCATCGCCCCGCCGTCTCCGGTCTTCGTCACCTCAAAGGCGAACAACTCGGCGTCGAAGGCCCTCACCCACTACGCGGCGCGGCCCGGCTGGGCACGCATACCGCAGGTGTTCCGGTCGATCCTCTTCCCGTGAACTCGGGGCCGTCTGGACTCGTAATACACCATCGCACCGACAAGACCGGGGTCTGCATAACCGGAGCATTCTTGTTGCACGGCAACAGATTAGAGTGGTATGGTCGAACATGTATGGTCCTCCTGACGGTTTCGTGGGTCACTACTGGTGTGGCAGAGCAGGACACGCCCCTCCTCGCGTGAGTGTCGACATCGCGATGAGTGCTTCTGGTGAGTGAAATCCGTAGGCCCGTTTGGTCAGTGCCCTCAGATGCGTGTTGGTGGCCTCCACCCGGGCGTTCGATAGGCCCACGACAACGGAGTTGTAGATCTGGATCTGTTGCTGTCGTACCGATCTGGAGAGACCGACGAGTTCGATGATTCGACTAAGATCAGCTCGATGTAACCAGTGCTCGAGCCGTCGCCACGTGCCGGAATGTTCCCCGGTAACGATGTGGCGGAGTTCCTCTTTCAGTTGATACGCGCGAGCGAGTTCACTATTGGCGCGTTTGACGATCAGCTCACGGGTCCGCTGTTGACCGGGGGTGAGGTTCTCGGGGTTCTTCAACAGTGCCCACCTCAGATTCCTACGATCGTCGTTGGAGAGACCGTGGATCCGGTTGAGGACCCGGCTACGACAACGGTCCACGGCACGGGTGGCCCACTGGACGACATGAAACGGATCCATGCATCGAATGGCATCCGGAGCACGTTCTGCAACAACCGTTTCGATGTACTGACCCGCGTCGGCGCTCACATGGGTCAGCTGTGCACTGCGCGTGGCGCCGAGCTCGTCGAAGAACTGGCGAAGCGTCTTCTTGGTTGCACCCTCACGCGCCCACACCAACCTGCCGGTGTCGTGGTCGACGATCACCGTCAGATATCGCCGACCTTTTCGGTAGGCGATTTCATCGATACCAATCCTGCGCAACCCATCCATTCGGTCGGCCTGTCCGGTGTGATCGGCAACGACTCGAGCGATGATGCGTTGCACTGTTCGCCACGACACCCTCATGTACTCACACACCGCGGATGATGGACTGTGCGCGGCGAGCCAGGCGACCGTGTCGTCGAATCGGCGCGTCATCTTTGCTGCCGGCCGTGCCCACGGCACATGTTCTGTGACGACGCCGTGCAGGCTGCAGTCGACCCGTCCAATGTGTCCTTGCAGGTAGCAGCGCATCCCGCCCAGGTCGAGGTGTCGCCAACGGCGCGGATGGTGTGGACGGTCATAGCCTGGTCGACGCCGTCGACAGTGTGGACACCGCGAGCCCTGCCTGCGTTTCGCACGGACCGAGACGACCAACAACTGGCCGTCATCGTCGTCTTCAATGGCGACATCAAGAACCACCAGGTTCTCGATCTTCAGCAACTTCTGCAGTAGTCTAGTAGCGCGCAACGCCCTGCTCCTCGGTTTAGTCTTCGCAAACCAAACCTTAAGTGAGACAGGGCGTTGCGCGCTTCAGGCGCACCGGGAGGCACCCACAGAACCGTCAAGAGTGCCACATGTATTCGAACTACGGCATCGGGGGGTGACCGTCATGACCGATATCGCATCAACCGATGTCGCTGATGAGTCGTCTCCGGTCGGGGTGCCCGCGTTGCTCGATGAACTCGATACGATCATCGACCAGCTGCAGACCGCGGGTTTCACCCGCCTGTCCGATACCGAGGTCGACGACGCCGGTGTCCGTATCGAACAGGCCATCGCCCGACTCACCTACACCGGTAACCAGCAGATCGTCGAAGCCGACCAACGCGACCTGCCCCGTAAAGCCGGCTACCGCAGCGTCATCGACTACATGAAACACCGGTTGCGTATGGCCTACCCCGGCAAACGCCTCAAACAAACCAGGGCCACCGCCACCTACCCCGACGCCACCACCGGCGCACCCCTCGAACCCGTCCACCCCACCCTCGCCACGGCGTTCGCCGCCGGACAGGTCGGGTCGGCGCATGTGCATGCGGTGATCGACGTGCTCGACCAGATCCCCCACGCCCTCGACCACGATGTGCAGGTTGCCGCCGAACGCACCATCGCCGAACAAGCCGTCACCCTCACCCCCGACCAGATCACCGAAGCCGGCGCCCGCCTGCTGGGTTACCTCGATCCCGACGGCACCCTCACCGACGACACCGACCGCAAACGCCGCCGCCAGCTGTACCTCCACCGCCAACGCGCCGACGGCACCGCCAAGATGACCGCCACCCTGACACCCGAACTCCTGGCACGGGTGTCGATGTTCCTGGCCGTGTGGGCCAAACCCGGCATGAACAATCCGAATGACCCCGACTCACCCTGTGGCTCAGTCGAGGATGCCGATCCCGACGCAGTGGCGGCCGCCGCCGAACGTGATGACCGCTCCCCCGGCCCAGCTCAACCACGACGCCTTCAACGCCCTGCTGAAAGCCGTGCTCGAGGACGGCATGCTCGGCAAGAGTCACCGCGGACTACCCATGCAGGTGATCGTCAAAGCCGACCTCAACGACCTGATCCGCGAAGCCGGCTATGCCGTCACCGCCACCGGCACCCTGATCCCGATCACCGACCTCATCCCCATGGCCGCCGACGCCCAACCCTGGCTGGCCGTGTTCAAAGACGCCACCGCCATCCCCCTCTACTTCGGACGCGGCAAACGCCTCGCCACCCGCGAACAACGACTCGTCTCCTTCGCCCGACCCGATGGCGACACCTGCTCCACCCCCGACTGCGGTGTGCCCGCCGCACACGTGGAAGTACATCACGCCCAACTCGACTGGGGACTCGGGGGACTCACCGACATCACCGACCTCGCCCCCGCCTGCCCCAAACACAACCGCATGGTCGGCAACCAACCCGGCCAATACACCACCCGCATGGTCCGCAAAGGACCCTGTGGTTCCCCCGGAATCGTGGAGGACTCCTCTATGCGGCTTCGGGCTCGGTGACTGCGGTGTTCTCGTAGTCGACCGGACTCATCATCCCGATCGCGCTGTGGCGACGCTGGTGATTGTAGAAGCCGTAGCACCACTCCAACACGACCGCCTGCGCCTCCATGATAGTATGGAACTCGTTGCGTGACAACACTTCCCACTCCAAAGAAGAGAAGAATGCCTCCGCTGCGGCGTTGTCGAAACACGATCCGACCCGGCCCATCGACTGCCGGATACCCATCTTCTGGCACAGCCTGGTGAACCGTTTCGCGGTGTACGTCGACCCACGATCGGTGTGGAAAATCAGCTTCTGCGCATCGTCATCACGCCATATCGCCTGCATACCGCCCCGCGTGGCGACCGCCATCTCGATCGCCGCACACGCCAACGCTGCATCCGGGTGACGACTGGTGGCCGCCCCCAGCAGGCGGCGACTGTAGAGGTCGATGACCGTGGCCAGATACAGCTTGCCCGCCGCGGTCGGGATCTCGGTGATGTCGCCGACCCACCGCTGATCGGGGCACTGTGCGGTGAAATCGCGACCCAACAAATCGGGGAACTTCGGGGCGGTCTTGTCCTGACGGGTCAGCCCGTTGCGCCGGCGGATCCGCCGCGCGACCAGGCCCTGACGACACATCGAATCAGCGACAGTCTTCTCGGTCACCGTCCACCCGTCAGCACGCAGATCCGCATGCAGGCGCGGTGACCCGTGCAGGCCGCGGGCCTTGTCGAACGCCACCGCCACGGCCCGGTCGATGGTGTCCCGGCGATAGTCGCGGGTGGTGTGCAAACCCGTTGCCGCACCCGGCGATTGGGTCCGCTTATGCCATTTGTAGAACCACGCCTCGCTGACCCCGAGCAGCCGGCAGGACACCGCGTGTGGCACCCGATAGTTGGTCCTCTGGTCGGCGATAAAGCGTGCCACGCTCACTTCGTCGCCTCCTTCACCCACAGGACCACTGATCGCTTGAGGACATCACGCTCCATGCGCAGCTCGGCGACCTCGTCACGCAACCGTTTGAGCTCAGCAGCGTCATCAACGGTCAGCTCGCCGCGGCCCTCCCGCTCGGCGCGCGCCCGGTTGACCCAGTTACCCAAGGTGCCCTCGTTGACCCCCAGGTCTCGAGCGACCTGGGCGATCGGCTTACCTGTCTCCTCGACGATCCGGACCGCCCCATCACGAAACTCCCGGTCGTACTTCTTCCGCTTCTCTGGCATCGTGCTCCTCATTATCGATGCCTCTACGGTTCGGGGGGAACCTCACCCGACGAAGGCCGCGCCACCTGGCAACTCAACACCGAACCCGGCACACCACCCCAACCCCGAACGCATCAACCGGCGACCCGACATACCCCGACGATTCGCCGAACACCTACAACACGTACGCACCGAGATCCACGGACCCGAGCAGGAGTCCGGCGATACCCCGCGCCTACAGATGCGTCAGGTCATCGACCTACGGGATGCCACGCCCGTCGAACTCGTCGTCGCCTCAGCACTTCTCGACCACGCGTACCAAGACTCGGGAAGGGAAGGTCACCCACCTTTCGGGGCTCATCGCTAACGCTCCTCACACCTCAGGGAGCGACGCGGCGTGCACCCACGGAGCGGGATGGGGCGCAGGTCAGCCGTTCACCTCGTCGACGTCGTCCAGGTCTGCGGACGAAGCGCCGGTGATGATGTCGAGGACCTTCGGGTACTCGGGCGCAGTCGAGGTCACCACCGAGCCGTGGTTGCCGCCCGGGAGCAGCACCGCGGTGGCCTCGCCGCCCCGCTTCACGACAGCGTCGACGTATCGGCTCGAGTTGGCCGACGAGACCATGCGGTCGCCGGTGTTGTGCACGGCGACCACCGGCGTCGACGGATCGATGTTCTGGATGGGATCGACCATCGTGTACCGCTGCGGCACCTGACGCGGGGTGCCACCGAGGGCGGTGACGATCCGGTCGTCGCCATGCGTTGCGGCATAGACCATGTCGAGGGGACCAGCGAGCGAGACGACGCGCGTGGGCCGGAACACCGGCCGCGCACCGACCTCGTCGTCCTCCAGCTTGTGCCGGGTCCCGCCCCACACGGCGAGCTGGGCACCCGCGCTGTGTCCGACGACGAGTTCGTCGTCCGTGGTGATCTGCGGGAACTGCTTGTCCACCACCGAAACGTGGTCGAGCGCGCTCGCCACGTCGCGGAAGGTCGTCGGCCAGCCGCCGCCCGAGCCCACCCGTCGGTATTCGACGTTGTAGACCGCCATCCCACGCTCCGCGAGATCTCGTGCAAGCGGATCGAAGATGTCCGCGCCCAACGCACTCTGCCAAGCGCCACCGTGGATCAGAACCACGAGCGGAATGGAATCGACCCGCTGTTCCCCTGCCGGTAAGTACAACTCGGCCCAGTTCTGTTCGCTGTCGGCCTCACCGGGCGTGGGGTACTCGAACCGATGAATGGTGACCTCGTCGAGGTACTCGGCGGCTTGGCTGGTCGCCGTCTGGGTCTTGACCGGACCCGAGGCCGACGGATCGTCGGCACTGCACGCGGTCAATCCCAATCCCGCCGCGAGCGCCAGACCCAGAAGTCGAAGTGGGACAGGAGACCAGCGGGATCGTCGGGGATCTCTCGAAGTCATCGAAGGCATCAATTCTGTGCCCGCCTTTCCGGCCACGAGGCCATACTGCATTCTGCCCCATAAGGTAAAGCGAAAGTAAATCCAGGGGTGAGTAATTGGCGATTCTGCGCGGCAAGCGAACGATCACGGCGCCGATCGTCGTCACCGCCCTCACGGTGATCCTCGCCGGGTGTGCGACGTCGGCGAATTCGGCTGTTCCCGAACCGATCCCCGGTACCAGCATCACATTGTCGCCGACTCCGCCGCCAGCGCCCACGCGATTGGCGTCGAACGTCCCGATGAAGCGCCTGGCACCCGGGGAGAAGCCGCCGCAGTTCATCCTGTTCTCTTTCGACGGCGTCGGGATCTCGAAGAACTGGGATCTGTTCCTGCGCACCGCCGCCGAATCGGACGCAAGATTCACGGCACTGATGACCGGACTCTATTTCCTGACCGACGCGAACAAGCGGCAGTATCGGGGTCCGGGATACAAACCCGGTGAGGCGGCTATCGCATTCGGGGGATCGAAGAAGGACGTGATCGAAGAGATCACCTACCTCAACCGGACCTGGTACAACGGCCACGAGATGGGCACCCACTTCGTAGGCCATTTCTGCGCGGGCACAAAGAATCCCGGTAAGTCGTGGACCAGTGCCGAATGGCGTCACGAGTTGGCTCAGTTCTTCCGGCTCATGACGCAATGGCGCGAACTCAACGGAATCCGCACGGGACCCGACCTCGCCTTCGGTCCCGAGGCCGTGAAAGGCACTCGGACACAATGCCTCGAAGGCTCGATGAAGGCACTCTTTCCTGCGCTGCGCGCGTTCGACATGACGTGGGACTCGTCGATGCCGGCGTCGCGGCCGGGCGTCTACTGGCCGTCGAAGATCAACGGCATCTGGGAGTTCCCGGTACCCTACGTCTGGTCACCGGCGTTGAAGCAGCGTCAGACGGCGCTCGACTACAACTTCTGGTACAGCGTCAACAAGGCGACCGACCGGCCGGCCGATCGTGCGCGGATCGCCAGGGTCGTCACGAGCACCTACGACTACATGCTGCGCCGGGCCTACGAGGGAAACCGTGCCCCGCTGGTGATCGCCAACCATCTGAACACCTGGAACGCCAACGCCTTCAACCCGGCGACCGCCGCATTCATGCGACGCGCATGTACGAAACCGGACGTCATCTGCGCCACCCATCAGGACGTCATCGCCTGGATGGAGTTGCAGGACCCCGCGGTTATCAAGAAGTGGCGGTCGATGGCCGCCGTGGCCACCGACGCGAGTCGTTAGTCACCGACGCGAGTCGTTGGTCACCGACGCGAGTCGTTGGTCACCGACGCGAGTCGTTGGTCACCGGCCGCGAGATCACCTGACCGTCAGGGGCACCGTCGTGATGGACCCACCGGCACGCACCGTTGCGGTCAGCGGGGTCCAGCCCGTCCAGAGATCCACCGGCACATCGAGCGTCGCGCCCGGCCGGAGGGTGACCGGAGTCCGGGTGACCGCACCCCGGTCGGCGATGGTGTCGCTGCGTTCTACCGCGACCTGGAACTTCTGCGAACGCCCCTCGGTCCGCACGGTCACGCCGACCGGTGAGGTGGCCCCCACCGACACCGACGAGCCCGGGCCGACGGCGAGCTGCGACGTGTCGACCGAGACCGACCGCAACGAGTCCTCGGTGGCGACCTCGAACACGGCTGTCGTCGGTGCCGACGAACTCACCCGCACCGCGTGACGAACCGGATCGACATCGAGCGCCGATGTCGCACCCGCCGGGACCTCGAGGTCGCCGACCGCCACCGCTCCACCCGCGCTCAGCACGGTCGTGTTGATGTCGGCGGTACGCCCCGCCTCTACACCGTCCACGACGATGCGGAAACGCTTGCCCGCCGGCACGGAGAATCGTGCGGAATTGTCATTGTTGAACAGAATCCGCTGCTCGACACCGGGAATCGGCTTGCCGGACGGATCGGTGACCCGGACGTCCCAGTCCACGTCACCGACACCCTGCGCCGTGCCGTTGGTGTCGCTGACCAGCACCACGGTGTCGTCGGTGCGCAAGTCGGGATCCTGGTGACGCTTCAGAACCTGGGCCAGCGGGACCAGCATCATCCTGTTCTTCGGCGAGCCCTGGTACAGCATCGTCGGCTCGGACGGGTTCGTCGCCGTCGAGTAGTACCAGGAGTCGGCGGCGGGGTCGACGACCACCATCTTCTCCCGGCCCGGGAAATTGTTGTCATAGACGACGATTCCCTGCTTGCCGCCACCGAGGTCACGGAGCGCGATCGGTGTGATCGCATGCCCGGCGGAATGTTCCTCGTCCGTATAGATGGCGAGGATGTAGTTGTCGTCGCGCGACCATGCGGTACGGAGCTTCGACAGGGCCTGCGGCACCGACACCTGCGATGCGGTGAGGTCGGTGGGAAGGAAACCCTGGGTGATGAACAGCCGGGCGATCAACTCGTCGAGGGGACCCGACGCGGGCATGCTGTAGACGCTCTGCCCGGGCAGCGCCAACGGGAACTGGCTCAGCCGCTTCGTGTTGTACAAACCTGCCAGCGCCGCCATGCCGTAGCAATGACCGCCACTCATCGACGCGTTGAATTCCGCCATCACGAGTTCGGCGACGGTGGTCGGTGAGCAGATGCCGAGCACGATGCGGGCGCATACCTCGTCACCGAATACTGCGCGCATTCCCTCGGTCGTGAGTCCGCGCCGGTGCAGGGCGTCGTTGGGCCCCCAGTTCTCGAAGGAGAAGCCATCGCTTTTGACGTCGAAGCCGGAATGCGCGACGACTTTGCCCGCCTGTGGATTCACGACAGGTGCGGCGGCGGAAGCACCGGCCCCCACCACCGAGAACGTCGCCGAAATCGTCACCGCGAGTGCCGCAACCAGCGGACGCGTCGACCGTCGAGAATTGCCCAGACCTTTGCGCATCGCTAAACATTAGCGGACAAATCAGGCAACCTGAACGGTTCCTGAGGAAACCTCGACCCCTATCGGCAACATGTCACAGAAACGTCGTTCGCGGGGATCAGAACCGACGAGCCAGAGTCCGACGCGCGATCCGGGCGACCGCCTCGTCGATGAGCCGGCCCGCACTGTCGGTCGCCGCCCCGTTCTCGGCAGCGTCGAAGGCAGCCAGTACGTCGACCGCTGTGTCCACCTCGGCCGCAGTCGGCGCGAGACCGGAACGTGCGGAAGCGATCTGACGCGGATGGATACACGCCCGACCGAAGAACCCGAGCCCGGTCAGCCGCCGCGTCTCCGTCTCGAACGACGCCGGGTCGTCGATCACCGGAGATGCGGCCGCGAGCGGTGGCCGGATCCGTGCCGCCGCCGACGCGGCCACAACTTGTGATCGCGCCCAGAGCAACTCGTCGCCGACGAACGGCGTCACCCCGAGATCAGCTGCCAGGTCCACCTCGCCGATCTGCACGAACTCGACACGGGGGCCGGCGGCGATCGCCGGCGCATTCACCAGACCGGCATCGGTCTCGATCAGCGGTGAGACCGGAGTCCGCGGACGGCCTTCCGCAGCCTCGAGGTCGGTGAGCATCCGGTCCACGCGATCCAGCGTCGCGCGGTCATCGCATTTGGGCAGCCAGATGCCGTCGGCCCCACACCGGACCGCCATGGTCAGGTCGTCGAGGAGCTCGGCACCGGGATTCACCCGTACCCACGTGGGCACCCCGGCCGGGTCGCGCTTCTCCAGCCAGGTCCCCACCGCGATGCGCGCGGAGTCCTTGGCCGCGACCGGTACCGCGTCCTCGAGGTCGAGGACCACGGCGTCGGTACCCGATGCAGTCGCCTTGCCGAAACGTTCGGGCCGGTCGCCCGGTACGTACAGGTAGATCAGCAGCGAACTCATCCGACGGTGACGGTTCCGTTGACCAGCGCCTTGGCGATGACGGTCCGCATGATGTCGTTGGTCCCCTCGCCGATCGACATGAGCGGCGCGTCGCGGTAGTACCGCTCCACGTTGAACTCGGTCGAGTAGCCGTAGCCGCCGTGGATACGCATCGCCTCCAGGCTCGCGGTGATCGCTGTCTCCGAGGCGAAGTACTTCGCCATACCTGCCTCCCCGTCGACGCGTGCACCCGAATCCGCCTTCGCGGCAGCCCAATACGTCATGAGACGCGCCGCCTGCAGCTGGGTGGCGATGTCGGCGAGCTTGAGCTGGATCGCCTGGAAGTCGGAGATCGGCTTCCCGAAGGCGGTGCGCTGGCGTGAGTAGTCGAGCGCCGCGTCGTACGACGCCTGCGCGATGCCGACGCTGCGGCCGGCGATGTTGAGGCGGCCGATCTCCAACCCGGACAGCGCCTGCTGCATACCGCGGCCCTCGACCCCGCCGAGCAGTGTCGACGCCGGTACCCGCACCTCGTCGAGGAAGATCTCGCACGATTCGGTGCCCTTGTAGCCGAGCTTGCCGAGGTCTCGCTGCACTTCGAATCCGGGGGTCGTGGTGTCGACGAGCAGGATGCTCATGCCCTTGTGCGCCGGCGAGGCCGACGGATCCGTCTTGACCAGGACGGGGAGCACATTCGCGTGGCGCGCGTTGGTGATCCACGTCTTGGTGCCGCGGATGACGTAGTCGTCGCCGTCGCGGGTGGCGGTGGTCTTGATGCCCTGCAGGTCGGTGCCCGCGCCCGGTTCGGTCAGTCCGATGCCGGTACGGCATTCACCGCTCGCCAGCCGGGGCAGCCACTGCTGCTTCTGCTCCTCGGTGCCGTGGCGCGCGATCATCCAGCACGCCAGGTTGTGGCTGCCCAGGATGCCGGCGATACCCATCCAGCCGCGGGCGATCTCCTCGTACACGAGGGTGAAGGACACCATGTCGAGTTCGAGTCCGCCGTACTCCTCCGGGGTGGTGATCCCGAACAGCCCCATGTCCCGCAGTCGCGCGACGATCTCCGTGGGATAGCGACCCTCGCGTTCCCATTCGTTGGCGACCGGGATGATCTCCTTGTCGACCAGTTGACGGAGCGCCGACCGGAAGTCGCGCTGTTCCTCGGTGAAGCTGAAATCCATTGCGTAATCCTTGATCTGAGGGTGTGAGCTGAGACGTCGGTCCGGATCTGGCCGCGGACCGGCAGGTGAAGAGGAGTCAGCCCGCGGCGAGGATGTCGGCCGCGAGGCCGGCGATCGGTGCGACGGACGGGGCGTCGCACAGACCGAAGACGGTCCGGACGAGCGCGTCGGAGGTCTCTCCCCCGCCACTGTTGCCCCGGAACTTCTCGGCGACCGCGGCATCGTCCATCGGCCGGCCGGAAGTGCCTCGGCTGCAGGGGACCTCGCCGACGAAGCGAGTGGAGTCGTCCAGGGTGATGACCGCCCGCCCGGCGGCGTCGGCGGCCGGGCGGTCATCGGGTACGGGCACGACCTCGACAAGTCCGGCGGTGGCGGCCACCTCCGGTCGGACGATCGAGTCCTCGGCGTAGGTGTCGACCGTGACCGATCCGTCGTGGACGAGGGCGGCGACGCTCCACGGCAGGTCGAACTTCGCGTCGTAGATACTGCGCGGGCTGCGGGTTCCGGTTCCGGGGCCGCAGACGATGTCCACGCTGTCGGGATGGACGTCGACACTGATGGTGGCGATGCGCGACGCCGACACCTCGATGCCCGATCGCGCGGCCTCGGCCAGAGCCTGCGCCACCGCATCGAGCGAAGCGTGCATGAGCTGACAACTCGGATACGGCTTGATGCCGATACCGGCGCTTTCCCAACGACTTCCGAGATCGGCGACGATCACGTCGGGATCGACGTCGCGGTCGGCGAGCGCTCGGTAGAGACCGCGCCTGCCCTCCAGCACAGACTCCGGACCGCTGGCCCCGGCCAGCGCCAGGCGTGCGGCGAGGACACCGCTGAAACCCGCGTTCCCCGGATGCAGGACCTTGGTGTTTGCCCCGGTGTCGAGGAATTCGAGCAAGCCGCCCGCCGACGACGCCGCGATGCCGATGGCGTCGGTGAGGCGATCGGCGTCGGCACCGTACAGGAGTCCGGCGGCGACGGCACCGGCGAGCGGACCGACGACGGCGGTCGCATGGAGGCCGCGTGCGTGGAAGCCGTGCGGTGCGGCCGCGCCGAGTCGACAAGCGATCTCCAGGCCGGCCACCAGCGCGGTCACCGTCTGCGCACCGGTCGCGCCGACTTCCTCGGCGACGGCCAGGACGGCCGGCGCCACGACCGTCGTCGGATGCACGAGCGCACCGGCATGCGTGTCGTCGAAGTCCAGAGCGTGCATCAGAACGCCGTTGGCGAAGGCCGCCGCAGGAGCCGAGATGGCCTTGGGGTCACCGAGAGGATGTGCCTGCGGCGGACCGCCGAGCCCGCGGGCCACGGACAATCCGGGGCCGCCCTGGTCGAGTCGACGGGCGCCGATCGCATTGCCGATCCCGTCGAGCAGATGCCGCAACGCCGCGCGCCGGGTGACCTCGGGGATGTCGTCGATCTCGAGGCCCGCGGCCCAGGTCACGAGTCGGCGGGCGGTCACGGTGTGGCCTGTGCGATCGAACCGAAGGCACCGGCGTCGACGAGACCGCGGACGTCCTCTGCGCTGTAGCCCAGCAGTGCCATCACCTCGTCGAAGTTCTCGTTGCGGCGCGGTGCCCGACGATACTCCGTGGGCTCGTTGCCGAAACGCACCGGTGAGGTGACCTGCCGGACCTCGCCCCACACCTCGTGTTCGGTGGTGGCGATGAGGCCGCGCGCCAGGGTGTGCTCCTCGGTCAGCGCCTGCTCGACGTCGTTGATGGGACCCGTCGGCACCCCGGCCTCGGTCAGCAATGACACCCAGTGATCGACCGTGGCCTCGGCGAATCGCTTCTCGAGCAACGGCAGCAGTTCGTCCTTGTGCTCACCACGGGCGGTGAAGTCGGTGAACCGCGGGTCCTCGAGAAGTTCCGGTAGCCCGATGGTCTCGGCCAGCCGCACCCCAGAACTTCTCCTTGGCACAGCCGACGACGAACCAGCCGTCGGCGGCCTCGAAGGCCTGGAACGGCACCAGCGAGGGATGCGCGGAGTTTTTCGTGCGACCCGGGCGGTAGCCGGCGTTGAGGTGCCAGGCTGCCGGGTAGGTGAGCATCGAGATGGCGGTGTCGTAGAGCGAGACGTCGCAGTCGCCGCCGATCCCGTCGCGCCGAGCGGCGTGCAGACCCGCCATCAGGCTGAGCGCGGCAACATAGCCACCGCAGAAATCCACAAGGGAGAGACCGGATTTGGTGGGCGGCCCGTCGGGATCGCCGGTGAGGTCCATCCAGCCGGCGAGGCCCTGCAGGATGTAGTCGTAACCGGGTTGCTTGGCCCGGGGACCCGTCATGCCGAATCCGGTCAGGCTGCAGCAGACAATCGCCGGGTTGAGGTGTTTGAGGTCGTCGTAGGTGATCTTGATCTTCGCCGGGACGTCGCCGCGCAGGTTCGAGTAGACCGCGTCGCTGGTGCGGACGAGGTCCTCGAACACCTTGCGTCCGCCCGGTGTCCCGAGGTCCAGCGACAGACTGCGCTTGTTGCGGTTGAAGGTCTCGAAGAACAGCGAGTCCTCGCCCTTGTTGTAGGGCGGAACGTAGCGCCCGACGTCGCCCCCGGAGGTCGGCTCCTCGATCTTGAGCACGTCGGCACCGAGGTCAGCGAGGTGGACACTGCCGAACGGACCGGCGCCGTATTGTTCGACGGCGATGATCCGGACGTCCTCGAGCGGCCTCATGACCGCGCGTCCTCGGTCTCGGCGCCGGCGACTAGCTCGGCCAGCGAGGGCGCCTTGACCTCGGGGAAGTAGTTCTGTCCGATGCCGCTCTCGCGGGTGGCGACCATGACGGAGCGATTCCAGGACACGACGACCTCGCCGTCCTGATTGACCCCGCGGGTGATCATCGACACGATGCCCGCGTAGGGACGAGACCTGGACTGGCGCAGATCGGTGCAGATGCTCTCGGCGTAGATCGTGTCACCGACGTACACCGGATGCTGGAGTTTGACGTCGGTGAACTGGAGGTTGGCGACGGCGTTCTGACTCATGTCGATCACCGACAGTCCGAGTACCAGGGCGATGGTCAGCCCCGAGTTCACGATCACCTTGCCGTCGGTGATGGGATTCGTCCGGGCGAGATGTTCGTTGAAGTGGTTCTGGTTGGTGTTCATCGACAGGCACGTGATCCACGCGTTGTCGGTGTCGGTGATCGTGCGGCCCATCGGGTGTTGATAGACGTCGCCCACGACGTAGTCCTCGAAGAAGCGTCCGAGAGTGGCGGGATGGGTGGTCAATGGTCCTCCTACAAGGCTGCGGCGTCGTCGTCGAAAAGCACACGCCGTGACGCGGCCCACCATAAACATCAGATCTTTAGAACGTCAAGACGCGGTCAATAGCGAATTTTGGGGTGAGATTTTGCTCATGGGTTGCCGAAACCTCCGATGTATTGCATGATCCTTTCGAGCGCAGCTATGGCTCAGATCACTCCCGTCACCGGATGGGGCGCACCGATCCGACGTCGGGGTGACGGCACGAAAAGAGGAAGCGAGTTTCGATGAAGCGAATCGGCGTGGATGTGGGCGGTACGTTCACCGACCTGGTCCTGTGGGACGACGACGGGACGGTGACGGTGCACAAGACGCCGTCGACGAACCACGATCCCTCGATCGGCACGATGGACGGGATCGAGGTGCTCGCCGAACGTGCGGGCATCGACGTCGCGGACATCGAGATGTTCTTCCACGGGACCACCGTGGCCACCAACATCGTGCTCGAGCACAACGGCAGCGACGTCGGCATGATCACCACCGACGGGTTCCGCGACCTCCTGCACATCGCGCGTAAGAAGCGCCCCCTGAACTACTCCAACTACCAGGACCTGCCCTGGCAGAAGTGGCAGCTGGTGCCGCGCCGCAACCGGCGTACCGTCCCCGAGCGAATCGACGCCGCCGGCAACGTGCTGACCCCGCTCGACGAGGACGCCGTCCGCCGCGAGGTCGCGCTTCTCCGCGAACGCGGGGTCGAGGCGATCGCCGTCGCCTTCCTGCACGCCTACCGCAACCCGACCCACGAGCAGCGGGTCCGCGAGATCATCGCCGAGGAGTACCCCGGCGTCTTCGTGTCGCTGTCCAGCGACGTCGCCAGCCAGTACCGCGAGTACGAGCGCTTCTCGACCACCGCCCTCAACGCCTTCGTCGGCCCCAAGACCTCCCGGTACATCGAGAACCTGGCCGGCAAGGCCAAGGCCGCACAGGTCGGCGAGGACGTCCACCTGATGACCTCGGCCGGCGGTCTCGTCACCTCGCGCAGCGCCAGTGAAGTCCCCGTGTCGCTGCTGACCAGCGGCGTCGTCGCCGGCCTGCTGGGCGGCTGCTTCATCGGCCGGGCCTCGGGCTACCCGAGCGTCATCACCCTCGACGTGGGTGGCACCTCCGCCGACATCGGCGTCGCACCCGACGGCAAGCTGCGGATGAAGCATCTCCTCGACACCCGCATCGGTGACTACCACGCGATGGTCCCGATGGCCGAGGTCGACACCATCGGTGCCGGCGGCGGCTCGATCGCCAGCATCGACGAGGGCGGCATGTTCCGCGTCGGACCTCGCAGCGCGGGCGCCATGCCCGGACCCGCCTGCTACAACCGCGGCGGCACCGAACCCACCTCGACCGATGCCATGGTCGTCATGGGCTGGCTGGGTGCCGACAGCTTCCTGTCGGGAACCATGGAGGTCAAGCCGGAGCTGGCGACCGAGGCGGTCAAGACCCACATCGCTGACAAGCTCGGTGCCGATCTCGAGCACGCCGCGATGGGCATCTTCCAGATCCTCGCCCACTCGATGACCGAGGCCATCTCCCTGCACTCGGTGCGCAAGGGCTATGACCCGCGCGAGTTCTCGCTGGTCGCCGAGGGCGGCGCCGGACCGCTGTACGCATGGCAGATCGCCGAGCACCTGGGCATCCCGCGGGTCATCGTCCCCGGCCACCCGGGCATCACGTCGGCGGTCGGCCTGCTGACCACCGACGTGCGCTACGAGGTCCCGACCACCGTGTGGACGTCGTCGGCCGACCCCGACCTCGAACTGCTGACCCGCGAGATGGACCGGCTCTCCGAGCAGGCCGTCGCCCAGCTGCGTGCCGACGGCATCGCCGAGGATGACATCACCCTCGAGCGAAGCGTCGACTGCCGTTATGTCGGACAGGGTTACGAGCTTCGTGTGCACGCACCCGATGGCGAGATCACCGCCGAATGGGTCGAGCAGACCGCGGCCACGTTCCACGAAGTGCACGGGCGTACGTATTCGCAGCGGTTCGACGACAAGCCGGTCCAATTGGTCAACATCCGGGTGACCGGTGTCGGCGCGGTCGAGCACATCCGCATCGCCGAGATCGAGAAGGGTGGTGCCGACGCATCGGGAGCCATCAAGTCGACCACTCAGGCGCTGTTCTGGAAGAACGACTCCGCCGACCCCGAATGGGTCGATACCCCTGTCTACGACCGCGCATTGTTCAAGGCCGGCAACACCTTCGAGGGCCCGGCCATCGTCCAGCAGTTCGACTCGACGACCATCGTCGGCATCGGACAGAAGGCCACGGTCGACGCCGTGGGCCACATCATCATCGAGAGGAGCGCCTGAGATGGCGAAGACCCTGATGCCCGCCGACGGCGTTTCCCTTGCCGCCGAGGCCAATCGGACCTGGAACACCGTCGAGGTCGATCCGATCACCCTGCGCGTCATCGGCGGTGCGCTGAACTCGATGGCCAAGGAGATGGCCCAGGTCCTCTACCGCATGGCCTACTCGAGCCTGATCCGCGAGTCCGAGGACCTCGGCGCCGGCATCTTCGACGTCAACGGTCGCGAACTGTGCGAGTCGGATTCGACTCCGATGCACTGTGGTTCGATCCCGGCCTATATCCGCGGGGTCAACCGCAAGCTCGCCGGGACGTACAAGCCGGGTGATGTGATCCTGCACAACCACCCGTATCACGGTGCGGCCCACTCCCCCGACTACGGCGTGATCATCCCGATCTTCTGGGAGGGTGAGCACATCGGCTTCGCCGGATGTACCGGTCACGTCTCCGACATCGGCGGCAACTTCCCCGGCCTGTGCATGGACGTCGTCGACGTCTGGGCCGAGGGCAAGCTGATGGACTCCATGAAGATCTACGACGGCGGCGTCCGCAACGACATGCTGATCCAGCACATCCTGGACAACGTGCGCACACCGGAGCAGAACCGCGGCGATCTCGAGGCCCTCATCGCCTGTTCCCGCATCGGCGAGAAGCGGTTCGTCGAATTGCTCGAGAAGTACGGTCTCGACGTCGTGATGAGTGCAGCCGACCGGTGGATGGACTACTCGGAGGAAATGCTGCGCAGCCGGATCCGGGAGATCCCCAACGGCAGCTACGAGGCACCGATCGGTTACCTCGACGACGACGGCAAGAACCGCGGTGTCCCGCTGAAGGTCGCGGTGCGCGTGCAGATCGAGGACGAGGACGTCCTCATCGACCTCACCGGCTCCAACGACCAGGTGCCGACGGCGTTCAACGTTCCCTTCGAGGGTTCGGTGCTACCGGTCGCGGTGAGCGCGATCCGCACCATCCTCCTCGACGAGTACCTCACCGAGGAGTTCGTCCCACAGAACGACGGTTGCTTCCGTCCGGTGCGTGCCTACGCACCCGAGGGCACCATCTTCAACCCGGACTTCCCGGCGTCGTGCTTCGCCCGGTTCTCCCAGGTCAACCGGATCTTCGACTCGATCAACCTGGCGCTCGCCCCGGTGTTGCCCGAGCGGGCCATCGCCGGCTCGTCGGCCGCACTCTGCGCGATCGCCTACTCCGGCCTCGCCGAGGACGGCGAATCCTACTGGGTCTATATCGAGATCAACGAGGGTTCCTACGGTGCACGCAACGGTAAGGACGGAATGGACGCCGTCGACGCCCTGATGGCGAACACCCGCAACAACCCGATCGAGGAACTCGAGCTCAACCACGCCATGCGCGCCGAGCGTTATGAGCTGCGTGACGAGTCGCCGGCTCCGGGCCAGTGGCGCGGCGGCATCGGCAGCGTGCGCACCTGGTACATGGAGACCGACACCTTCCTCGGCTCCGAGGCCGACAACCGCACCGATCCGCCCGCGGGTGCGCTCGGCGGCGGCGACGGCGCCTCCGGGTCGTTCATCCGCAATCCCGGCACACCGGAGGAAGAGGTGCTCTTCTCGAAGGTCACCCAGGAGGTCATTCACGCCGGTGACCGCCTGGAGATCCGGATGCCGTCGGGTGGCGGCTTCGGTGACCCGTTCCTGCGCGACCCGTTCGCCGTGCTGTCCGACGTGTGGGACGAGTATCTGAGTGCCGAGGAGGCCCGACAGGACTACGGTGTCGTGGTGGACACCGACACCTGGACCATCGACGAGGCCGCCACCGAGGCGCTGCGCTCGGCTCGGGTGGCGTCCTGACCGGTGATCTCGGAGGGGCCGGTGACTCTGTCGCCGGCCCCTCCGGCACGTCCGGAACGCGCTCCGACGGCGTGGTTTCCGTCGCCGAGCGCTTGAACACCGTCATCTCCTGGGTTCCCGACGAGCGCGGCTCCGATCCGGCGGCGTCGGGTCCGGGTCCGCTGGCCGGTGTGCGCATCGGCGTCAAGGACAACATCGAGGTCGGCGGGGTTCGCTCCACCTGTGGTTCGGAGTTCTTCGCCGACCGTGTAGCGACCGACGACGCCGCCTGCGTCGCTGCGCTCAAGCGCGCCGGTGCGACGATCACGTCGACGTTGAACATGGCCGAGTTCGCGGTCGGGGTCACCAGTCAGAACTCCGCCTCGGGCGGATCGGTCAATCCCTGGGACGCCCGCCGTGTGCCCGGTGGCTCGAGCGGCGGTTCCGGTGTCGCGGTCGCCGCGGGAGTCGTCGACGTCGCACTCGGCACCGACACCGGCGGCTCGATCCGGTTGCCCGCCGCATGCTGCGGGGTCACCGGTCTACGACCGTCCATCGGGCTGCTGGACATGTCCGGGATCTTCCCGGTGAGTGCGGATTTCGACACCGTCGGACCGCTGGCCCGCACGGCCACGCAGGTGCGTGAGACGTTCGCGGTGCTCGCCGGTTCGGACCCCACACCTGAGGACACCGGCCCCCTGAGAGTCGCGGTTCCGTGGCCGTTCGTCACCGGCGACATCGATCCCGCCATCACCGACGCCGTCACCGAGACCGTCGAACTCATCCGGCGACTGGGTCATCACATCGTGGAATGTCCCGTGCCGCACAGTGAATCGGCTCAGGATGTGGTCTACACGCTGATCTATTCCGACCTGGCACGCATCCACGCCGAGCGATTGCGCGACGATCCGTCCCGCTTTCAGCCGGCGACCCGCGAACGGATCTCCCTCGGACTGCACATCTCCGACGAACAGCGGGCCGCTGCGGTCCGACAGCGAGACGTGTTCCGCTCGGCGATGGCCGACATGTTCCGGGACGTCGACGTCGTGCTCACCCCGGCGATGCCGGTGGACGTGCCGGAGATCGGCGTCGGCGAGGCGGTCGTGGCGCAGGCCCACCGGATGGGACAGCTGACGTATCCGTGGTCGTTGCACGACGGCCCGACACTGGCACTGCCGGTCGGCGTGCACCCGTCCAGTATGCCCATCGGTGCACAGCTGACGGCGGCACGTCTGCGCGAGGGAACTGTCCTCGCGCTGGCCGAGCAGGTGCAGGAGCACAGCGACTGGCATCTCCGGCTCCCGCCCGTGCGCGTCAGTTCTGACGTCTGAGCAGGTCCATCTGCTTGTAGACGTCGCCGAGGTGGTCGAGATGCCGGCGCATGAGCGTCATCGCCGTCATCGAGTCCCGGCGCTCGACCGCCTCGAGGATCGCACGGTGATCTTCGTCGACGCACCGCCAGAATCCTTCCGGGGCGACGTCACGGCTGAAGCGGCTGCCGATGACGCGGAACACCGGGACGGTGATGAGGTCGAGGAGCGGGTTGTCCGCCGCGCGCAGCAGAATACGGTGGAACTCCTGGTTGTTGGCGTAGACCTCCGGACCGACTGCCGCCGAGAGGTCGAATATGGTGGCGCGCAACTCTTCCAGGTGCGCATCGGTGTGCCGATAGGCCGCGGACCCGGCGGCCGGCACCTCGGTGAGCTGCCGGACCTCCATGAGCTGATCGACGGTCACTCCTTCGGCAGCGGCAAGGAGCGTCACCCCTGCCTCGAGGTGCGCACTCAGCTGGCCGATGTCGGGCGTGGCGACGAACGTACCGCCGGTCACCCCGCGAGTCGTGTGGACGAGGTTCTCGCTGGCCAGCGTGCGGATGGCCTCCCGCACGGTGCTCTGGCCGACACCGAATTCGGCGCGGAGTTCGGCATCCGGCGGCAGACGAGTACCGGGAGTCAGCTCGCCGGCGAGGATCCGAACCCGAAGCGCATCGGCCACGATCTCGTACGCCGGGCGTCGTCCGGACTTGCTCGCCCCGGACTGATTCGCTTCTGTCACAACATGATCCGATCTGAATGGGTTTGTCCCAAACTACCAGATCACGCGTCTACAGATAGACGACCCGGTACTTCAGGCTCCCCTTGATCCGCCCGACGAGGTTCCCGGTCACCCAGACCCAGGCCCCGCGGCGACGCCGCGACCAGCCCCACGGCCACACCGGGCACGTCGCGAGGACCACGGCGGCGTGAACCGGGAACCACCACCACTCCCGGCCCCGCGCCCCGTACTGCTTCGCCACCCGCGCCTCTTCGCTGCCGTAGTCGACGACCTGCTTCCACGACTCACGCATCCCCGTGCGGTAGCGATAGGCGACCATCGCCTCGGGCGCGAACCCGAACGTGTATCCGGCTGTTTGCACCCGCCAGCAGAATTCGATGTCGCTGCCGGCGGTCGGATAATCCTCGTCCCATCCGCCGACGGCGTCGAACACGTCGCGCCGCACGCCGAGATTGCAGCCGAAGCTCATCGGCAGGTGCCGGCCCAGGACCACCGGTTCGTCCGGGTCCGGGAGGGCTCGCCAGGCGGCGACCACCGGATCGTTGAGAGTGTCACCGACGTACGCCGCGTGATCGCCGACCCTGGCGACCGCTCCTCCTCAGGACGGATCGGCCGGCCTGCTGTAAGAAGTACCGGTGCTCGAAAAGCGTCCCCGTCCACGCAGCGGATCCGTCTTGTCCCGCGCCGTCGGCGCCGGGGTCGGCTGATGCGCGTGATCGTGGTCGGCGCAGGCGCCGCCGGTTCCCTGGTCGTGTTCCACCTGGCTCGCCTGGTCGCTGCGGATGGCCGGGCCGAAGCATTCGAGGTCGTCGTCGTGGACCCGACCGGCCAGGTCGCGGGTCCCGCGTTCGGCACCAAGGATCCCGCCCACCTGCTGAACGTCCCGGCCGCCGGGATGTCGGTGGACCCGGATGAGCGGTTCGACTTCGTGGACTGGTGCCGTGCCGAGGGGCTCGTCTCCGGCGACGAGGCGCACTACTTCTTCGCACCGCGCGCACAGTGGGCGCGCTATCTGCGGACCCGGTTGGCGGAGGCATGCGAGCACGCCGGCGACCGGCTGAGTGTCCGGCACGTCCGGGAGAGCGCGGTCGGGGTCACCGCCGTCGGTCAGGGAGTTCGGGTGACTACCTCGGACGGAACCGTCGTCGACGGCGACCGACTGGTGCTCGCGACCGGACTCCCGGGTGTCGGGGACGGCTGGGCGCCTTGCGACCTGAGCGATCAACCCCGCTACGTCGCCAACCCTTGGCGGCCCGATGCCCTCGAACCTGTGCTGGCCGACGACAGGGACGTCCTCGTGATCGGCACCGGCCTGACGATGGTCGACGTGGCCATCAGCCTGCTCAAGTCGGGCGGCAACCGTCGCGTCGAGGCCATCTCACGCGGCGGCCGACTCCCCCGGCGGCATGCCGACACCTACCTCGGCGAAGTCGTCCCCGACACCTCGACCTGGGGTGACAGCCTCGACGAGATCCGTGCCGCGGTCGCCACCCATGTCGCGAGAATCGAACGCCTGCTGGGGAACTGGCGGCCCGGCGTCGACGGTGTGCGCTACCGCGTTGCCGAACTGTGGGCCCGGCTCGACGAGGCGGACCGCGGCACCTTCGTCCGCGAACTTGCCGGCGACTGGCTTGTGCGTCGGCACCGGATGCCCCCGTCGAGCGGCGCACTCGTCGATGAGGCCCGGCGATCGGGACGCCTCGTCGTGCGTGCTGGACGGATCAACCGCGTCGACGCGGTCCCCGGTGGTCTCACCGTCACCACCGGCGACGACGAACGTACCTATGCATGGATCGTGAACTGCACCGGTCCCCAGTCGGACGTGCGAGAACTCGGCAATCCGGTCCTGGACTCGGTTCTCGACGCCGGGCTCGCGACCACCGATGCGCTCGGCCTGGGCCTGGTCACCGACGACGGGCACGTCCTCGACGCGGACGGCCACCCCGGTCCGATCTGGACTCTCGGCTCGCTGCGTCGCGGCGAACTCTGGGAGACCACCGCCGTACCCGAGATCCGCACGCAAGCAGAGGAATTGGCCGCGTCGCTCATCGGTGACGTCACCAGCCACCGATGAGCGACGACCAACCGGGTTCGCTCGGTCAGGTCGCCCCGATCAGGACGCGCTGACCAGTACCGCGGCGCCGAGCCAGATGAGCGCGGCCACCTTGATCACTTCGACGGCCACGTAGACGAGATGCGCTGAGCTACGCGGACCTTCGTGTCCGGCCAGCACGGCGTCGGACCGCTTGGCGAGGGCCGGCCTTACTGCCACCAGCTGGATGACCAGGGCTGCGATCGCCACGCCCGCGGCAATCGGCGTGGCCACCCCGGGCCACGAACCGAGCACGACGGCGATCAGGATCGCGACCGCCCAGACGACCTCGGCGGCGTTCAGCGCGCGGAAGACCAGTCGCCCGATCCCCAGACCGATGGGCAGGGTCACGCCCGGCGCCCGGAACTTCAGCGGCGCCTCCAGGAACGAGATCGCGAAGACCATGCCGAGCCACACGAAGGTGAGCGCGGTGACGACCGCCGCGGAGGTACTCATCGCGCGCTCGACCGCAGCAGTTCCGGGCCGAAGGTCTCGTAGTGGATCCGGCTCTCCGCGATGTCGCGGCCGAGGAACTCCTCGCGCATCGAGGACAGGAATCCGGTGGGGCCGCAGAGCATGACGTTGGATTCGGGGTGCACCTCGACATTGTCCAACGTCATGTGGCCGACTCGGACCGAATCGGAGACGATGTGCGGCGAGGTGTTCTCGTACCACTGGATCAGTCGGCCGGTGGGCAGCGAATCCACGAGCGCGGCAAGCATTCCGCGGTGCGGCTGACGGTCGCGGGAACGGTCGGCGTGCAGGACCGTCACCGGACGGGCATCGCCCTTCTCTGCCAGCGCGGTCAGCAGGCCGATCACCGGCGTGCACCCGATGCCGGCCGAGGCGAGCAGCAGTGGGGCATCGTCGTCGGGCAGGGTGAGGTCGCCGAACGGGGTGCTGACCCTCAGGGTGTCGCCTTCGAAGACCTGCTCGTGCAGGTGTGCCGAGACCTCGCCGGCGAGCTTCACGCTGAAGCGCCACTCGGCGTCGTCGGGCGAGCCCGTCAGGCTGTACTGACGAATCTGCTGCGCGCCGTCGCTCAGGGGAACCTGGACCGAGATGTACTGTCCGGGGCGGAACTTCGGTAGTTCACCCTCAACCGCGGCCAGGGTCAGCGCAATGGTGTCGGGCGAAACCTGCACGCGGTCGCTGACCGTGACCTCCCGCCACACCTGGCCGGGCTCGACACCCGCGGCGGCGTACAGGTCGGCTTCCGAGGCGATGAGCAGATCGGCCATGTCCCAGTACAGCTGGTCCCAGGCATCGGCGACCTCCGGCGTGACGGCATCGCCGAGAACCTCGACGATCGCCGCGAACAGATGCTGGTGGACGAGCTTGTACTGATCGGCGGTGACGCCCAGCGACGCGTGCTTGTGCGCGATCCGGTCCAGGATGAACCGCTGACGCCGGACGTCGGGTTCGAACTGGAGGCGCGCGAAGGCGGCGACCGAGCCGGCGAGGGCCTGCGGTTGTTCACCGGACTTCTGGTGAGTCCGGTTGAACATGTTGTCCAGCAGCGTCGGATGCGCGTCGAAGAGCCCGCGGTAGAACCGCGGGGTGATCTCCGGGAGTGCCCCCTCGACTGCGGGCAGGGTCGCCGCGAGAGTGGCGCGTTGGGTGTCGGACAGCATGAGAACTCCTTTGTTCACTTGCTCATCGGGATAGGAGTTCCGGCGTGTGGCCGGAAGTCTTTGTGGGCGTGTGGCTATCGCTCCGCCTGGAGCGGTCCATCCACTTGCGGTGGCCGCGTCGACAGCGAGAGCAGTACCGCGGTGGTCGGCTCGGCGGCGAGGTCGGCGACGGTCTCGGAGTCGAGGCTCTCGTAGAAGGCGGCGGCCGCACGGGCGAGCGCTCCCCGCAGACGGCATCCGCGCCGGAGCGGGCACGGCTGCGGGCCTTCGCAATCGACGACCTCCCCGTCACCCTCGAGGGATCGCGCGAGCCAGCCCACGCGCGCTTCGCGGCCGAGGTCGGTGATCGTCAGACCACCGGTACGGCCGCGGCGCGCGTGGACGACGCCCATCTCCGACAGCCTGCCGACGACTTTGGCGACATGCGTGTACGGGACGGCGAGCTCTGCCGCGAGATCCTTCGTGGTGAGAGGTGTTGCAGCCCCACGCTGTTCACCGGGCGATTGTTCACCGGCCGATTGTTCACCGGCGACGGCGAGCCGCATCACGACCCGGAGGCCGATGTCGGTGAAGCGTGTCAGCTGCATGTCGCAAGTAGACCATAAATCGGCATCACGGATACCGATTAAACGGGCGTGTTCTCGCTCACTCGACGGACGCGTCGTCGATCGTCGCGACCGGCATCCCCAGGGTTCGTGCGCGGCGAATCATGTTGCGTGCGTTGTCGATCGCGGCGCACCCCGGATCGTTGTTGAAGTACACGTAGACGTCGCACCCGTCGTCGAACATGTCCCATAATCGACGCAGCCAGCTGTCGATGGCGCGGGTTCCGTAACTCATCGGCCGCTTGGCGGTGCCATCGTGCAGGCGCAGGTATCCGAAGCCGGCCGTCCGCCACAGCGGGGTGAGGGATCGACTCTTCCGGTCGGCCCAGCACAGGGCGGCGTTGTGACGTTCGAGCACGTCGCGCACCTCGTCGGTCCACCAGGATTCGTGGCGAGGCTCGACGGCGACCTGGACAGTGTCCGGGAACAGCTTCAGGGTGGCGTCCAGGGAGTCGGGTTGCGCCTGCAAGTTGGGCGGGAGTTGTAGGAGGACGGGCCCGAGCTTGGTGCCGAGGCCGGCAGCACGGTCGAGGAAACGCTCGACGGGCTCGGCCGGCTCCTTCAACCGTTTCACGTGCGTCAGGTAGCGGCTCATCTTCGTAGCCATCCGGAAGTGGGCGGGCACCGTCGCGGCCCAGTTCTCGAACACCGTCTTCTCCGGCAGGCGGTAGAAGGTGTTGTTGACCTCGGCCGTCGTGAACCGCTTCGAGTAATAGTCCAGCCACTCCCGCTGCGGGATCTTCTCCGGGTAGAACGCGCCGCGCCAGTCCTTGTATTGCCAGCCCGAGGTACCGATGTGCAGCATGCTCCACCTATCCGCCGGTCGACGGGTGACGAATCCCGTCGACGGCTTTTCGCGCGTGTGGGTGTCGCATCACCGAACACGGGTACCCGCCTACGGAAAGTCGCAACCACCGAGACAGGAGCGACATGACGAAGCTGGCGATCATCTACTACTCGGCCACCGGACACGGCACAGCCATGGCTGACCAACTGAAGACCGCTGCCGAGGCGGCCGGAGCCGAGGTGCGGGTCCGTCACATCCAGGAGACCCGCGACCCGGCGACTTTCGCGGAGAACCCTGCCTGGTCGGCGAACTACGAGGCGACCAAGGATCTGCCGAGCGCCACCGGCGACGACATCGTCTGGGCGGACGGCGTCATCTTCGGCTCCCCGACCCGATTCGGCAGTACAGCGTCGCAGTTCCAGACCTTCATCGACTCACTCGGCGGACTCTGGGCCGAGGGAAAGCTCGCCGACAAGGCCTATGCCGGTTACACCTCGAGCCAGACCGCGCACGGCGGGCAGGAGACGACACTCGTCGGGCTGTACACCTCGCTCATGCATTTCGGCGGCATTCTCGTACCGCCCGGCTACACCGACGGACTGAAGTTCGCCGACGGGAACCCGTACGGCGTCTCACATGTCACCGGCCCGGAGAACAAGAACGACCTCGACGACCCGACCAAGGCCGCCCTCGCCCACCTGGCGCAGCGAGTCGTAAAGGTCGCCGGTCTGTTGGCCGGCTGACAAGGCCGGTCCTGCCCTCCGGATCGCTCGCGTAAATGCGTTGACAGAGTGGCGCACGCGCGCGAGCATCGGGACCATGCATTCCGTGTCGTCGCCCACCGGGCGTGAGGAGGTCGTCGGCGTCCTGCACGCCGGCGCTTGAGTGACCTGCCCCGACCGGCGCGAGTACCGCATCTGCGGACCGCGCCGGTCGACGCGTGTCCTCATTCCTCCCACGACACCCGAGGTGTTTCTCACTCATGCATGCCCTGACCGAATCCGAGATCCGTGGATCCTTCGTCAACGCGACCGTCCGCGAACGCAAGTCGCTCGTCCTGCCTCCCGATTTCAAGGAAATGAACTGGGAGCGCATGGATTTCGTCGGCTGGCGGGATCCCAAGCAGCCGATGGTCGGCTACCTCGTCATCCCGACCGACGACGAGCCCGTCGGCATCATGCTCCGCCTGGGCGGACGCCAGCCGCGCAAACGACCGCTGTGTTCGTTCTGCGAGGACGTCCTGCTGCCCAACGACGTCGCCTTCTTCAGTGCCAAGCTCGCCGGCGCCGCCGGCCGGAAGGGCGACACCATCGGCACCCTGATCTGTTCGAACTTCGAATGCTCGAAGAACGTGCGGATGAAGCCCCCGCCGGTGTTCGGCGGGCATGACCCCGACGCGGTCCGGCAGCAGCGGATCCAGTCGTTGCGCACACGCCTCGACGGTTTCGCCGGACGCGTGGTCGGCACGTCGACGTAGACGACGCTCCCAGAGTCTTCACCTGACGGACCCGAATGATGCCGAGGACCCCACTCCGCGTTTGCGGGATGGGGTCCTCGGTGTGAGAGTTCGAGCAGTCTGGAGAGGTTACTTCTTCTTCGGCGGGGCGTTGAGCAGCTGGATGAAGGGTTGGGCGTTGGCGATGGCCGAGCCGAGTCCGCCGATGGCCGTTCCGCCCAGCGACGCAGCCGAACCCAGCAGGATCGCGCCACCGATGCAGCCTGCGAGGGGGCCTGCTCCGAACAGCAAGGCCACCGGGGCGGAGACCACACCCGCAGCGACGGCGCCGAGCAGACAACCACCGACCAGTCCCGTCGCCGCGCCGAGGAAGCCACCCACACTCGCGGTCAGGCCGATGTTGTCCTTCACTCCGGCGACGGCCGCCTGGAGGTCGACATTGTGACGAACCGGCTGGAACCGGGTGGCCAGTGGCGAGGTGTTCACCGTCAGCGTGGCCGACCGTCCGTGCACATCGGCATTCACCGGGTGGGTGAAGTCGTCGACGGCCAGGGTCAGCGGGATGGACTCCACATTGTGCCCGTTGCGGTCACGGAGGATGAGTTGGTCACCGGCCTTGACGAATGAACCGGTGTCGGTGGAGACGACGACGCTCGAGTCGTGCCGATCCACCTTCCACTGGGTACTGACCGGGCCTGCGGTGTCGGCATAGGCGGTGCCGGTGGCCACGCCCATGGACGCGATCACCATCGCTGCGGTGGCGAGGATCTTGTTGAACTTCATCGAGTGTGCTTTCTCTCTGTGCCCCAGCGCTTCCTGGGACCACCTTCGGACCGCACGACCGTAGGAGGCCCAGACGACCACTTCGGCGGACGGCAGCGGTCCGACAGGTGAACAGCATGAGAAATGCATTGCAGAACAAGACGAATCGCGTTATCCGGACGCCGCCGAGCCACGCAGCCGTCGCGTCAACTGTCGCAGTGCCCACGCGGGCGACGGCTGCCCGGCGAGCGTCGTCACCGTACGGTCCGCCCCCGGATGGCCGGCGAGGCGGTTGGCGAGCCAGGACACGGCCATCGGGCCCGACAGCGGCAGCAGCGAGAGGTGCTCGCTGAGCTGATCCCGGACATATGTGACAGGCACGCCCTGCTCGCGATAGCGGCCGACCAGGCGGTCGACATCGGCGACCGCGATGATCGGATCACGCACCGACTGCACGACGAGCAACGGGATTTCCGGGCGACGCATGCCAAGCTGCACGTCGGTCATCATCTCGACGATCTCGCGCTCAGCGAGGACATCGGCCAGCGGGATGTCGAGGTACCGGTCGATGTCGTGGTTACGGAACCGGCGTACCGCGTGCAGCGTCGGCATCTCGGCGATCTCGTCGAGGTGACGACGTCCGGACTCGGTGGCGTGCTGCCGGATCACCTCATCCAGCTGTGGATAAACCCGACTCAGGCCCGCTATCACCATCACCGGCAGGCCGGCGTGCAGAGTCCCGTTGAGTCTCAGGAGCGCGGAGGCCATGTCACCGACCGGCGATCCGAGGACTGCCCCGACCAGTCGCAGTTCCGGTGCGTACTCCGGCGCCATCTCCGCAGCCCACGACGTCGCCATGCCGCCACCGGAGTAACCCCACAACCCGACCGGGGTGTCGTGGGAAAGTCCGTGATCGGTGAAGGCCAGCGCCGCGCGGATGCCGTCGAGGGTGCGGTATCCAGGCTCTCGCGGAGCTCCCCAGGCGCCGAGCATGCCCTCGTGGTCGGGGATCGACACCGCCCAGCCCTTCGCGAGCGCGCGGCGAACCACGAGGAATTCGAAGGGAGCGATGGTGTGCCCGGACCGAGCGCCCTTCCGCAGCGCATACGACGGGAAGCTCTGCGAGGTGACGGCGTCGATCGCGCACTGGAACGACAGCAGCTGGAAGTGTCCGGCACCCGCTCGTCGCCGCGGCAGTACAACCGTGGTGGCAGCCACCCCTGCGACGCCACGAAGGTCCGACGACCGATACAGCAATTGCCACGCATCGGTGCGGTGCTGTGAGGCCCAGTAATCCTTGAGCTCGACCTGCCGACAGCGGATGATCTCTCCGGGAGCGAGGGCAGCCACATCGGCGGGCTCGTCGTAGAACGGATCGCGGGAAGGAAGCAGCAGGTCAACAGGCTCGTACTGCCCTCGATGAACATCGGCTGTCATCGTCAACCTCGTCTCCCGAACGCTTCCGCGTCCTGTACCGGACAGTCAACGGATTCGTCACCCACTGCATTCCGGATGACCTTCGACTTCCCTCGCGATCCCAGCAAAACCCAACACTGATCGGCAGGATCACCACCAGCGGGATGCTGGGTGTGGCGAAGATGGGTTGGCTTGCGCATACGAAAAGAGGCCGGACCGCATTTCCGCGATCCGGCCTCGTTCACCGTGTGGGCGAAGGGGGACTTGAACCCCCACGTCCCGAAGGACACTGGCACCTGAAGCCAGCGCGTCTGCCATTCCGCCACTCGCCCGTGGCCGCCGGAGTTCCGGCGGGCATGTCGTCGAACTGAGTTCGTCCGGCGACTGGACGACGATAACAGCACCGCGCCCCTACTACAAAACTCGGGTGTCCGCGGGTATTCGACGGGCTGGTGACCTGCGGCACCGGTGACTGGCCAGACCCATGAGGCAGGTGTTACACACGATGCACCAGTTGTCGCGGTGGCACAGTTGTCCGTTCTTGTCGCTATCATCAAACAAGGCCATATGCACGGCGACACGCTCGAATGCCGCGAAAGGAGGTCTCGGTGGGGATCCTGCAACGAATTGAACGCAAGCTCGAAGGCGCTGTTGACGACGGTTTTGCGCGAGTTTTCGGTGGTCAGGTGGCTCCACAGGAGATCGAGAACGGCCTTCAGCGCGAAGCCGAGGAGTCGCTGGAAGATCTCGGCGACGGTACGGTCCTTGCGGCCAACAGCTACACATTGCTGTTGAGTCCGAGCGATCACGACCACATCGCTGCGGAATACGAACTGAACCGCAAGACTTTCTCGAAGCATTTGGAACACTTCATCAACGACAACGGGTGGCAGACCTACGGCAAGGTCGTCGTAGAGTTCGAGCAATCGCCATCCCTGCACACCGGGATCTTCCGTGCGCGCGGCACGGTGAACCCTGACGTGCGGCCCCGCCCGGTGCCGTCGCGTTCGGGACGACCAGACGGCGCACCATCGAAGGCCCCCCGCCCACCGGCCGGTCTCCCGGCCCCGAATCCTCGCCCGGCCGCACAAGCTCTTCCCGCCGACGCACCCGACCAAGGAGCCCCCAAGATGACTCAGAACCCCGGATACGACCAGCGCAGGGGCGCCGATCCCGAGTACGACCAGCAGGCCTACGAGCAGCAGGGCTACGGCCAGCAGGCGTATGGACAGCAGGGTTACGACCAGTACGGCCAGCAGCCCGGCTACGAGCAGGGTTACGACCAGCAGGCCTACGGTCAGCAGCCCGCCGGCTACGAGCAGCAGGGTTACGGCCAGCAGCCGGGCTACGGACAGGGTTATGGCCAGCCCGGTTACGACCAGCAGGGCTACGGCCAACAGGGCTACGCACAGCCCGGCTACGAACAGCAGGGCTACAGCCAGCAGCCCGGCGGCTACGACCAGGGCTACGGCCAGCCCGGTTACGACCAGCAGGGCTACGGCCAACAGGGCTACGCACAGCCCGGCTACGAACAGCAGGGCTACAGCCAGCAGCCCGGCGGCTACGACCAGGGCTACGGCCAGCAGGGCTACGGCCAGCAGCCCCCGGCCGCCTACGACTACCAGGGTGGCTACGACCAGGGCCAGGCTTACGGTGCGGGACGTCCCGCCGCCGGCTACGCGCCGGCGTCGATCACCCTCCTCCTCGAGGACGGCAGCAACCGCACCTTCCAGCTACACGAGGGTTCCAACGTGATCGGCCGCGGCCAGGACGCGCAGTTCCGCCTGCCCGACACCGGTGTCTCGCGTCGCCATGTGGAGATCCGCTGGGACGGCACCACCGCGATGCTCACCGACCTCAACTCGACCAACGGCACCACCGTCAACGACCTGCAGGTCAACACCTGGGAACTGGCCGACGGCGACCGCATCCGCGTGGGACATTCCGACATCACCGTCCGGTTCCAGTAGTCCCGGAGAACGCCGTTCAGCGCCCGCCGAACACGGGCGGCGGTGGTCGCTGATCGAAGTGATCCGGGCGACTCCGCGGGGGCGGTTGATACTGAACTGTCATATGTGAATGAACGGGTTCCGCTCAACTGCCCATAAGATGCACACGGGGTCCGCCGGTTGCCATCGGCAGTCGAGATCGACACCCGCCCGGTACGGCTTACCGAGTACGACCGATCCGAGATGTGACGGCGCTGGAGGTGAACGCAAGACATGCAGGGCTTGGTGCTGCAACTGACCCGTATCGGGTTCCTGCTGTTGTTGTGGTTGTTCGTCTTTGCTGTGATCCGGACTCTTCGTGCCGACATCGCCTCGGCCGGCGGCATGCGCATCCCGCGTTACTCGGGAGGCGCGGAGAAGCGTCGACGCAGTGGCGGGGTCCGAGGCGCGGCGCGCTATCTGGTCGTCACGCACGGCGCCCTGGCCAACACCCGGATCAGCCTCGGCCAGCAGCCGGTACTGCTCGGTCGCGCCGACGACTCGACCCTGGTCCTCACCGACGACTACGCCTCGGAACGTCACGCGCGACTCTCCAGACGCGGTGACGACTGGTACGTGGAAGACCTCGGCTCCACCAACGGCACCTATCTCGACCGGTCCAAGGTGACGACCGCCGTCAAGGTCCCGCTGAACACGCCGATCCGCATCGGCAAGACCGTGATCGAGTTGCGCCCGTGACACTTGTGTTGCGCTATATCGCGCGCAGCGACCGCGGTCTCGTCCGGTCCAACAACGAGGACTCCTTCTACGCCGGCCCGCGCCTGCTCGCGCTCGCCGACGGCATGGGCGGACACGCGGCCGGTGAGGTCGCGAGTCAACTCGTCATCCGCGCCCTGTCCGAACTCGACGAGGACGAGCCCGGCGGCGACCTGCTGAGCCATCTGAGTCGTGCCACCCGCGCGGGCAACGAGGCCATCGCCGCACAGGTCCACGAGTCCCCCGAACTCGACGGCATGGGCACCACGCTCACCGCCATCCTCTTCGCGGGCAGCCGAATCGGACTGTGCCACATCGGTGATTCACGTGGCTACATGTTCCGCGACGGCGTCCTCACCCAGATCACTCGCGACGACACCTTCGTGCAGACCCTCGTCGACGAGGGCCGGATCACGGCCGAACAGGCGCACACGCATCCGCAGCGGTCGCTGATCATGCGCGCCCTGACCGGCTCGGAGGTCGAGCCGACACTGACGATGCGCGAGGCGCGTGCCGGTGACCGGTACATGCTCTGCAGCGACGGACTGTCCGACGTCGTGAGCGAGGAGACCCTCGCCGAGACCCTCGGATCCATCGCCGATCCGAAGGAGTGCGCCGACCGCCTCATCGAACTCGCACTGCGGGGCGGTGGCCCGGACAACGTGACCGTCGTCCTCGCCGACGTAGTCGACACCGAGTACGGCGACTCACGCCCGATCGTCGGCGGTGCCGCCGGGGGCAACGAGGAGTCCTACACCCCCGACCCGGCCACTGCCGCCGGACGCGCCGCTGCGCTGCGCCCGCCGCCCGCCGAGCCGCAGCGCCCGACGGTGCTGACCCAGGCGGAG
Organism: Gordonia rubripertincta; assembly: GCF_038024875.1. Taxonomy (NCBI): domain Bacteria; kingdom Bacillati; phylum Actinomycetota; class Actinomycetes; order Mycobacteriales; family Gordoniaceae; genus Gordonia; species Gordonia rubripertincta. Next base: position 1,371,155 of record NZ_CP136136.1, on the reverse strand, counting down.
GAACCGCCGAAGCACAAGAGCACGTGGCGCCGGTGGCTGGCCGTCGGTGTCGTCCTGGCCGTCGTCGCGGCGCTGGTCGCCGGATTCTTCGTGACCCGCTCGATCGTGCGGAGCAACTACTACGTGGCCGCCGACTCCGACGGCGATGTGGTGATCCACCAGGGTTCGCCGGCCGACCTCCTCTTCGTGTCGATGAGCAAGCCCGTCACGCGCGTCTGCGTCGAGGATCTCGACCAGGAGAAGCCGACCTACACCTTCATCCCGTATGACGGCACCTGCGAGATGCCGCTCAACGTCGACGATCTGGTGTCCGGGCCGGCGCAGTCGGTGAAGAACGTGATGATCCGCGATCGCAGCGCCGAGGAGATCGAAGGCGTGGTGACCAAGGAGCTCACCTTCCGTTGCGACAACGCTCCCTCGTCCACTCCCCCGCCTGCGCCGTCGTCGGCGACCCCGCCGCCACCCGCGTCGAGCTTGCCGCCCGCTCCCCGTGCCACCGCCGCGCCGTCCGGTATTCCGCAACGCGGTGCCACCGAGTCGGTGGCACCGCCCGCCCCGAGCGCCGCACCCTCCGAGAAGCCTGCACCCCCAGAGGACGCGGTCACCAGCTGCCGGCAGCAGGTGAGATGACTCAAGCCGCGCCCGCCCCGCACGCCCCGCCTCGCGAGCCAGCGACGAGCACCGGCCGGAACGCCGAGCTGCTCCTGCTGGTGTTCGCCATCGGCCTGGTGACCGTGGCCCTGCTCATCGTCCAGGCGGCCCAGGGCCAGAACCTGACGTGGGACATCTTCAAGTACGTCGCCGCGTACACGGCGCTGTTCGGGATCGCCCACCTGGTCGTACGACGCTATGCGCCGCACGCCGACCCGATCCTGCTGCCGGTCGTCGCCGTGCTCAACGGACTCGGGCTCGTGCTGATCCACCGCCTCGACCTCGGGTCGGGCAACACCGGTGAGTCGATCAACCCCACCCAGGCGACGAACAACGCCGATCAGCAGCTGCTGTGGGCCGGTCTGGGCATCATCGCGTTCTCGGCGGTGCTGATCCTCATCCGGGACCACCGGACGCTGTCGCGGTACGCCTACACGCTCGGCCTCGGCGGACTGATCTTCCTGATCATCCCGGCGATCCTGCCGAGCGCGTTCTCGGAGATCAACGGCTCCAAGAACTGGATTATCACGCCGTTCTTCTCGATCCAGCCGAGCGAGTTCTCCAAGATCCTGATCATCATCTTCGCCGCGGCGGTCCTGGTGTCGAAGCGTGATCTGTTCATCACCGCGGGCCCGCACGTCCTCGGCGTCGACCTGCCTCGCGCCCGAGACCTCGGGCCGCTGCTCGCCGCCTGGGCGATCGCGATCGCGGTGATGGTCGTGCAGAAGGACCTCGGCACGTCGCTCCTGATCTTCGCGACGATCCTGACGATGCTCTACGTCGCCACCTCGCGGGTGGAATGGCTGGTCCTCGGCATCGGCCTGTTCGCGATCGGTGCCGTGATCGCGTGGTCGATCTTCTCCCACCTGCAAACCCGCGTCTCGGTGTGGCTCAACCCCTTCGAAGACTTCGACGGTTCGGGCTACCAGATCGGTCAGAGCCTGTTCGGCCTGGCCACGGGCGGTCTGTTCGGCACCGGCCTCGGATCCGGGCGGCCCAACATCGTGCCGTTCGCCAACACCGACTTCATCATCTCGACGATCGGTGAGGAGCTGGGGCTCGCCGGCCTGGCCGCGATCCTGCTGCTCTACATGGTGTTCATCCACCGCGGCCTGCGCACCGGCATCGCCGTGCGCGACAGCTTCGGCAAGCTCCTCGCGACCGGCCTGGCGTTCACCATCGCCATGCAGATCTTCGTCGTCGTCGGCGGCGTCACCAAGCTGATCCCGCTGACCGGTCTGACGACCCCGTTCCTGTCGTACGGCGGCTCGTCACTGCTGGCCAACTACATCCTCGTCGCGCTACTGATCCGGATCTCCAACGCCGCCCGCGAACCCGATCCGGTCAAGAAGCGTCCGACGGCCAAGCCGGTCGACGCGCTGCCCACCCAGGTGGTGAAGCGCAAGTGAACAAACCGATCCGCAACGTCTCGCTCGCGGTGATCGTGATGATCGTCGCGCTGCTGGCCAACGCCACCTACGTCCAAGTGTTCAAGGCCGACGCCCTGAAGACCGACCCGCGCAACAACCGGGTCCTGCTCGACGAGTACTCGCGCCAGCGCGGCCTGATCACGACCGCCGACGGCACCGTGATCGCGCTGTCGGTGCCCATCGACAGCCGGTTGAAGTTCCTGCGTCAGTACCCGCGGGAGGGTGCCGAGGCATTCGCACCGGTCACCGGTTACTACTCGTTCCAGTACCTTGCGAGCCAAATCGAGCACTACGAGAACTCGATCCTCAACGGCTCCGACGACCGATTGTTCGGCCAGCGGTTCATGGACATGTTCTCCGGCCGCGACCCGCGGGGCGGCAACGTGGTCACCACGATCAATCCGAAGGTGCAGCAGGCCGCCTACCGCGCCATGCTCAACGGGCCGTGCGACGGACCGTGCCGCGGCGCGGTGGTGGCGCTGCAGCCCAACACCGGCAAGATCCTGGCGATGGTCTCGACCCCGAGCTACGACCCGAACAAGCTGGCCAGCCACGACCAAGAGGTCCGCGAAGGCAGCTGGGAGGCGTGGAACCGTCCCGGCGACACCGCGCAGCCGATGCTCAACCGCGCGATCAGCCAGGTGTACCCACCGGGATCCACCTTCAAGGTCGTGACCTCGGCGGCCGCCCTGCGAGACAACATCACCCCGGGCATCCGTCTCACCGCGGCGCCGAGCTTCCCGCTGCCGGGCACCAACGTGTCGCTGCCGAACTACGGCGGCGAGACCTGCCCCGGTTCGTCGGGCGGGACGGTGTCGCTGGAGACGGCGTTCAAGTACTCGTGCAACACCGCGTTCGCCGAGCTGGTGACCGAGAAGATGTCGGACGCGATCCCCAAGTTCACCGAGACCGCGAGCCTGTTCGGTCTCGATCAGCCCGGCCCGGACATCCCGATGCCGGTCGTCGACTCGACCGTGGGCCCGATCCCGTCGCTCGATGTCCTCGCACAGGCATCCATCGGACAGCGGGACGTGCGGCTGACGCCGCTGCAGAACGCCATGATCGCGGCGACCGTCGCCAACGGAGGGGTGCGAATGCAGCCGTACCTGGTCGATAAGCTTCAATCAGCTGATCTGCGCACGTTGCAGACCACACCGCCGACCACCGCCAACAAGCCCATCACGCCCGAACAGGCGGCCGAGCTGACCTCGATGATGATCGAGTCCGAGCGCTCCACCTCGGGTGCCGGCGGGCCGGTGACGATCGCGTCGAAGACCGGCACCGCCGAGAGCGGTTCCAGCACCGACACCCCGTACTCCTGGTACATCGCGTTCGGACCTTCGTCGAACGCGCAGATCGCGGTGGCCGTGGTGGTGGAGAATGGACAATTCGGTGCGGACTCGGTCGGTGGGACCGTGGCGGCGCCGATCGGACGAGAAGTGATCAATTCGCTGGTGGGAGGTGGCAGTCGATGACCCTGCAGAACGGCACCACCATCGGTGATCGTTACCGGCTCATCCGTCTGATCGCTACGGGCGGTATGGGCCAGGTGTGGGAAGCCCTCGACACGCGGCTCAACCGTCGTGTCGCGGTGAAGGTCCTCAAGGCCGAGTACACGAACGACCCGGAGTTCATCGCACGGTTCCGTGCGGAGGCCCAGACGACCGCGAAACTCAACAACCCGGGCATTGCCAACGTCTTCGACTACGGCGAGACCCCGGACTACAACGGCGGCGATCCGCTGGCCTATCTGGTGATGGAACTGGTCGACGGCGAGCCGTTGAACTCGGTGATCTCCCGGCTCGGTCGGCTGTCGCTGACCAACACGCTCGACATGCTCGAGCAGACCGGCCGGGCGTTGCAGGCCGCCCACAGCCAGGGTCTGGTGCACCGCGACGTGAAGCCGGGCAACATCCTCATCACGCCGGCCGGCCAGGTCAAGATCACCGACTTCGGCATCGCCAAGGCCGTGGACTCCGCCCCGGTCACCAAGACCGGGATGGTGATGGGCACCGCCCAGTACATCTCTCCCGAGCAGGCCACCGGTGACGAGGCGACCGCCGCGTCCGACGTGTACTCGCTCGGCGTCGTCGGCTACGAGGCCCTCACCGGCCGCCGACCGTTCCTGGGCGACGGTGCGATCACCGTCGCGATGAAGCACATCCGTGAATCGCCGCCGCCGCTGCCGCCCAACCTGCCGTCGGGTGTCCGCGAGCTCATCGAGATCACGATGGCCAAGGATCCGCGCCAACGCTATGCGAACGGCGGCGAGTTCGCCGACGCGGTGGCCGCCGTCCGGGCAGGTCGCCGACCCCCCCGTCCGGGAGCCATCGCCGGTGCCGCAGCAGGTGCTGCCGGTGCCGCGGCGCTGGGCAACACCGTCGCGACCCGCGCCACCACGGCGCCGGGTACCGCATCACGTCCCGTGACCCCGCGTCCGACGTCCCGCACCGCGGTCGCACCTCCGCCGGACAACAGTTGGACCACCGGGCAGAAGGTTCTCGCCGGTGTCGCCGCGGCCCTGCTGGTCGGTGCGATCGGCCTGATCGGCTTCTACCTGGTCAGCAGCGGTGGCAACGATGCCTCCCCGCCGGCACCGTCCTCCTCGTCGGTCGTCACCCAGACGACGACCGTGGTCCCGACCCAGGAAACCGAGGAGACCACGACCACGCGACGTCCGACCCGCACGACCACCAGCGAGGAGACGACGACCAGCGAGGAGACGACGACGGAGACCACTGCCCCCGGTCCTCCGACGACCACCGACGACACGACGGACACCGGTGCCGCCACCGGCACCCCGTGCTTCCCCGGCGTGCCGTTCCCGCTGTGTTAGCTCACCGCGCCATGCTGATACCAACCCCGACCCGATGAGCTGAGATCCCAGGTTGACCGAAGGCAGATGACGACACCACACCACCTCTCCGACCGCTACGAACTCGGCGAAACGCTGGGTTTCGGTGGCATGTCCGAGGTGCACTATGCCCGCGACCTGGTGCTGCACCGGGACGTGGCGATCAAGGTGTTACGTGCCGATCTCGCGCGCGATCCGTCGTTCTATCTGCGTTTCCGGCGTGAGGCCCAGAACGCGGCGAAGCTGAACCACCCGACGATCGTGCAGGTCTTCGACACCGGTGAGGCCGAGACCGAGGACGGCCCGCTGCCGTTCATCGTCATGGAGTACGTCGACGGCGACACCCTGCGAGACGTGTTGCGTGCCAACGGTCCGATCGCCCCGCGTCAGGCGATGACGTGGATGGCCGATGTCGCCGCCGCCATGGACTTCTCGCACCGCAACGGCATCGTGCACCGCGACATGAAGCCGGCGAACGTGATGATCGACAAGTCCGGTGCGGTGAAGGTGATGGACTTCGGCATCGCCCGCGCGATGAGCGACTCCACGTCGACCATGACGCAGACCTCCGCCGTCATGGGCACGGCCCAGTACCTGTCGCCCGAGCAGGCCCGCGGTATCAAGGTCGACCCCCGCAGCGACATCTACTCGATGGGCTGCGTGCTCTTCGAGCTGCTCACCGGGGAGCCGCCGTTCACCGGTGACTCGCCGGTCGCGGTCGCCCACCAGCACGTGCACGAGGACCCGCCGTGGCCGTCGCACGTGCGACCCGACATCCCGCGTGAGCTCGACTCGGTCGTACTCAAGGCGATGAGCAAGAACAAGGACAACCGGTACCAGTCGGCCGCCGATCTGCGCGCCGACCTGATCCGGGTGCTCGCGGGCGGCAAGCCGTCGGCGCCGATGCTGCTCACCGACGAGGAGCGCACCGAGTTCATCGACACCGGCCCCCGACGCCCGGTCCGGTCGGAGACGAGCGGACCGCGGCGCGCCGTCCCCACACGTGCCGGTGGCAGCCACCGACGAGACGCCGACTACCGGTCCGACTCCGACGACGACCCGCCGCGTCGGCGGCCCCGCTGGCTGATCGCCGGCGCGATCGCCGTGGTCGTGCTGCTCGTCGGCACGCTTTTCCTGTGGTCTCCGTGGAGTTCGGGCTCCGATCCCGACGTCTCCGTGCCCGCGGTCGCCGGACTCAGTTCCGACGACGCGCGGTCGTCCCTCGAACGAGCCGGCTTCGAGGTACGCGTTCTCGAGGAACCCAGCCTCGACGTCGGGCCCGGTTTCGCGACCCGCTCGACGCCCGGTGAGGGTGTGCTGGCGACCGAGGGATCCGAGGTCGCGCTGTACATCTCGACCGGTCCGCAACGACACCGGATACCGTCCGACCTGGCCGGCAAGACGCCTGCCGAGGCCCTCGACGCCCTGAGGGTGCTCGGGTTCACCAACGTCAAGACCGAGCGCGTCGACTCGACCGCCGACATGAAGGACAAGGTCGTGTCGACCGCGCCGAAGATCGGCACCGAGGTGCCCGTCAACGGACCGGTGGTGCTCAACGTGGGCAACGGGCCCAAGGAGATCACGGTCCGCGACGTCGTCGGCATGCCGGCGGATCGCGCGCGCGCGGTTCTCGAGGAGCTCGGCATGTCGGTCGACGAGGTCGCGGTCGACTCGGACAAGCCCGCGGGCGAGGTCATCTCCACCTCTCCCGGTCCCGGCTCGACGGCCGAGCAGGGCAGCACGGTGCAGCTGTCGGTGTCCCGGGGCAACCTGTTCACCGTCCCGAGCCTGCGCGGCAAGACACCCGCCGAAGCCCAGTCATCCCTGGAACAGGCGGGTTGGGAACGGTCGACGCTGACGCGTCAGACCCGGAACGTGCCGCTGAACAGTCCCGACAGCGGACGGGTCGTCGGACAGGAACCACCGGCGGGTTCGAAGGCGCGCAAGGCGGGCCCGATCACGATCATCGTCGGCCAGGCCAGCTTGCTGCCGAACTGATCGGCCCAGCGATCGTACGAGTGTCAGCCGATCGCGCCGGCCATCTCCGCCTCGAGCGCCGCGACGCGGGTCTCGTCGACCTCGATACCGCACGTCTTGAGCCAGTTGGCGAGCATCCGGTGCCCGCCCTGGGTCAGGACGCTCTCCGGGTGGAACTGGACGCCGTGGATCGGCAGCTCGCGGTGGGCCATCGCCATGACGATGCCCGACTCGGTGCGTCCGGTGACGACCAGTTCGTCGGGGATGGTCTCGGGTAGCACCGTCAGCGAGTGGTAGCGGGTCGCGGTGAACGGATCCGGCAGGCCGGCGAGGACGCCCTTGTCGTCGTGGAAAACCAGCGAGGTCTTGCCGTGCAGAAGTTCCGGTGCGCGGTCGACGGTTCCGCCGAACGCGGCGCCGATCGCCTGATGACCCAGGCAGACACCCAGCAGCGGGAGCTCCTCGGCGGCGGCCATCTCGACCATCGGCATCGTCGCACCGGCGCGCTGCGGGGTACCGGGTCCGGGGCTGAGCAGCACCCCGTCGAATCCCGAGACCGCCTCACGCAGATGTTCGGGGTCCCACGGGGTCAGCCGCGGGTCGTCGTTGCGCCACACGACGGCCTCGACACCGAGCTGGCCCAGGTACTGGACCAGGTTGTAGACGAAGCTGTCGTAGTTGTCGATGACCAGGATGCGACTCACGCAGAAAAGGCTACCGCCGAAAGCGGGTACCTCCGTCAGCGACCTGGTGAGATACCGTAGAAGTCGAGTGTTTCCGACCCCGGACCGATCGGTCTCCACGACGTTCGGGACTCCCGGGCACGCGTACGACCGCTGCTGCGGTACAGCACAACAGAGGATGTCATGCCGAAGTCAAAAGTCCGGAAGAAGACCGACTACACGATCAACACCGCGAGCAGGACTCCGGTCAAGGTCAAGGCCGGAGCCTCCAGCACCATCTACGTGAGCGTGATGCTCGGCCTGATGCTCCTCGGGCTCGCCTGGCTCGTGGTCTACTACCTCGCCGCCACCCCCACCGCGTACGGCGCCGAGGGTCAGGTCCTCCACTGGATGGCCGAGCTCAACTCCTGGAACTTCCTCATCGGGTTCTCCCTGATGGTGGCCGGCCTGTTGATGACCATGCGGTGGCGCTGATCCGATCCTCGATCATTCTCCGCGTGTCGGCCGCTGACCTGCCAAAACACATCAGTGTTAGTTATCCACACTGTGGAAATAACATGTGTGTAAGTAGTCCCCACTGTGAGTAACTCCTGTGGATAACTCTGCCGACTTCTCCACACACGCATGGTCGACGCCGGTCGGAGCGGGTGTCGCGGGCTGCATCGGCGGCGTGGTCCTGCTCGGCGGCGCAATCGTGGTGTCCAAGGACCCCGCCGGCTCGGTGCTGATGGGGATCGCCGGCGTGCTGCTGGTCGCGCTGGGCGTCTACACGCTTCTGGTCCGGCCGCGGCTCGAACTCTCGGCCGAGCACCCGGCGACGCTGACCGTGCGTTCTCTGACCGGGCGACGCAGCTACACACCCGACCGCGTCGAACGGATCCGGCTGCTGTCGATGCGGCGCGTCGGCCGTCGGGTGGGCCAGCTCGAGATCGACGTTCTCGACGACGACGCCGAAACCGGTCGTCCGGATGGGTCCGACGGACCGCGCGACGACACCCGGCTGCTCGTCTTCAGCCGCTGGGATCTCGGTACCGACCTGATGTCGGTGGTCGACGCACTCCGCACAGCGGGTTTCCACGTCGACGACGACCGCTGACCGGCCCGGTTCCCGACGCCCGGACCGTCAGCGGATGTACGTGAGTCCGTCGTAGACGATCCCGCCGGTGATGCCCAGGCCCAGCGCCAGGACGAACAGCGCGCCGAGCGCGATCCAGCCGACCCGGCCGGCCGCCTCCGGGGTACGACGCCCCTCCGGCAGGACCATTCCCGGGAGATAGACGATGGCGGCGGTGGCCGCGGCGCCGAAGGCAAGGCCGCCGAGATGCCCGAGGACGGAGATCCCGGGCAGCGAGAACGACAAGACCACGTTGAAGCCGATGATCAGCAACACCGGCACCGGCGACACGCGGGCCTTGAGGATGATCACCAGCATCGCGCCCATCAGGCCGTAGATGGCCCCCGAGGCGCCTGCGGTGAGGGCGCGGTCGTTCTCGAAGAGCATGACGGCGGCGCTGCCGCCCAAGAGTGCGATCAGATAGACCGCGACGTAGCGGGACATTCCCAGCGCGAGCTCCAGGTCGCGGCCCAGGATGTAGAGCGAGAGCATGTTGACGGCCACGTGCATCACGCTGAAATGCAGGAAGCCGGACGTCAGCAGGCGCCAGTACTCACCGGCGGCGACGTCACTCTTGAGGAGATCTCCGGAGCTGAAGATGGCGGCGGCCCCGGGGTCGCCGAAGCTGCCGGCCTGGACGGCACACAGCAGGAAGATCAGGATGTTGATCCCGATCAGGGTGTAGGTGACGTACGGCTTGCCCGCGGGCAGGCGGGTGGTCGCCAGCCGCCGCATTCCGCGGTCACCGAATGCCGGCGTGCGTTGGACCCCGTCGCCCCGAAGACAGTCGAGACAATGCTGGCCGACCGACGCCGGTCGAAGGCAGTCCGGACACGCCGGCCGCCCGCACCGGCTGCAGGACAGGCCGGTGGGGCGGTCGGGATGCCGGTAACACACCGCCCGCTGCGGGGCGGTGTGCTCCGGAGAAGTCAGTTGACCTCGATCTTCTCGATGACAACGGCGTCGAGCGGGCGATCCTGACGATCGGTCGACGTGGTCGCGATGGCGTCGACGACCTGCTGCGACTCGGGGTCGGTGACCTCACCGAAGATGCTGTGGCGACGGTTCAGGTGCGGGGTCGGGCCGACGGTGATGAAGAACTGCGAGCCGTTGGTGCCCGGGCCGGCATTCGCCATGGCCAGCAGGTACGGACGGTCGAACTGGAGCTCGGGGTGGAACTCGTCGCCGAACTGGTAGCCGGGGCCGCCCATGCCGGTGCCGGTGGGGTCGCCTCCCTGGATCATGAAGCCGGCGATCACACGGTGGAAGACCGAGCCGTCGTAGAACGGGCCGGAGTTGCCGCCGGATGCGTTCGGCTTGCTGTAGTCCTTGCTCCCGTCGGCCAGGCCGACGAAGTTCTCGACGGTCTTGGGCGCGTGGTTCGGGAACAGGTCGACCTTGATGGCGCCGCGGTTGGTGTGGATGACTGCGGAGGTTTTCTGAGTGGTCACCCCTCCATCCAACCACTTGTGCGGTTCTCGGTGGTCGAGACGTGGCTCTCGACCGCACCTGCGCGCGCAGGGTCACATCGCCGGAGGTGGCGTCGGCGGGGGCCGGGCTGGCACGCTGGTCGGCATGCCGAAGAACTACCTCGTCGCCGCACTGACCGTGCTCGCGGCGGTGCTCACCGCCGGTGTCGGCGTCATCATCCTGCGTCGTGCACGTCAGGATCCACCGCCGGTCTCGCCGACCGTTCCCCGCGTCGAAGAGGTCCGTGCGGCCCTCGCGGAGAGCGCGGAATCACAGGCCTCGTGACGACACCGCCGACGGTCGATCCGGGCGCCGGCGGCATCCACAGGTAATTTGAACACGTGACCTCAGACGACGAGCGCTCTCCGAACACGCCCACCTCTCCCGGTGGCGCGTCCGAGCGGGCACGCGAGCTGTGGTCGATGTCCGACGACGCGACGCCGCGCGAGACCGAATCCACCCGGACCGGCCCGACCGGCGCGGGTTCTCCGAGCCCCGGTTCCGCGGGCCCGGCTCCCACCGGCGGCTCCCACGGCACCGCACCCTGGGAGCGTGTGCCGAGCGCACCGATCAGCGCTCCCTCGCCTCCCCGCGGACGCGACCTGCCCGATTCGGGACGTCCCGGCCCTCGCGGCCCCCTGCCGCCCGCGCCAGGCGCTCCGGCAGGCCCCGGCGGCCCGGCATCGTCCCAGCGGTCCGGTCCCCCGCCCGGCGGTCCCCGTCCTCCCGGTCCGGGCGGCCCCGGTCAGCCCGGCGGTCCCCGTCCGCAACCTTCGCGCTCGAACGGTCCCGGCCCGGCCGGTGACCCGGGTGCTCCTCCGCGTCCGGCCGGCGCCTACACGACCGGCCCGCGTCCGCGACCGGTTCCCGGCACTCCGCCGGGCAACCCCGGACCGTTGACTCCCGGCGGCCGGCCCCCGGCCGGACACCGCCCACCGCCTGGCGCCAAACCTGTTTCGCCACAAGGGAATCCGCTGCAGGGCAACCCGACGCAGTGGACCGGCGCACCGCGGCCCGACACCCTCGGCGGCCGTCCGGGAACGGCACCCTCGCGGCCCGAACCTCCCCGGTCGCACCTCGATGCGCTCGAGGACGAGACCCGGCGCTCCGACGCAGCCGACGCCACCGTCTTCGTCAAGCCGTCGGCCGCCCCGGCGAAGCAGAACGACGACACGCCCGGCAACGACGACCGCACGACCTTCACACCGGTGTCCCAGGCCTACTCTGCGAACACCAACCCAGCATTCGAGGACGATCCGGAGGACAACGTGGCTCCCCAATCCGGCCCACGCCTCAATCGCTTGGCCGTGTGGGCCCTGATCCTCTCGGGGCTCGGCATCACGTTCCCGATCGGGCTCGTACTCGGATACCGCGCGCGTGCTCAGATCCGACGCACCCGTGGGCAGACCGGACTGCCCTTCGCCGACGTCGCGATCTGGCTGGGCTGGGCCTATCTCGGCGTCCTGGTGTTCGGCCTGCTGGTCTACAGCTGGATCCTTTTCGCCGCCTGACCCGTTCCGAGTGGCGTCGACGTCTCCTGTGACACCGGTCGCAGCCGTTGCGGCACGAATTCACCCTCCGGAGATCGCCGACCGGTACCGAATCGCGATTTGTTTCGGTAGGAAGATCTGGTGGCTGAAAAGGGTCTCCACCCAGCGCGTTCCCGGTCCAGGTGAACCGCCGGGTCACGACGATCCGATGCCGACGCGCGTGAACGTACTCGCGCGTAATGGCTTCGGTCCGCAACTATCGATCTGTTGAACCACCTCGCGTGTGCCGAAGACACCCTCGGCACGACGAACCGAAGGAGTCGGTGATGTTCTCCCGAATCGCCATCGTCAACCGTGGCGAGGCCGCAATGCGCCTCATCCATGCCGTCCGTGGCCTGTCCGCCGAAACGGGGCAGGCGATCGAGGTCATCGCCCTGCACACCGACGTCGACGCCGCCGCCACGTTCGTGCGTGAGGCCGACATCGCCTACGACCTCGGTCCCGCGGCGTCGCGCCCGTACCTGAACATGAAGGTGCTCGAGCGCGCCCTCCTCGAGACCGGCGCCGACGCGGCGTGGGTCGGCTGGGGCTTCGTCGCCGAGGACCCGGTCTTCGCGGAACTCTGTGAGCGGATCGGCGTCACCTTCGTCGGCCCGTCGCCGGATGCGATGCGCAAGCTCGGCGACAAGATCGGCGCCAAGCTGATCGCCGAGGAGGTCGGCGTGCCGGTCGCGCCGTGGAGCCGCGGCGCCGTCGACACCATCGATGACGCGCTCACCGCAGCCGCCGACATCAGCTACCCGCTGATGCTGAAGGCCACCGCCGGCGGTGGCGGACGCGGTATCCGCGTGGTCAACAACGACGAGGAACTGCGCGAGGCCTATGAGCGCACCCGCGACGAGGCGGCCCGCGCCTTCGGCAGCGGCGTCGTCTTCCTGGAGCGCCTGGTCACCGGAGCGCGCCACGTCGAGGTGCAGGTCATCGCCGACGGTCAGGGCACCGCATGGGCGCTCGGCGTCCGCGACTGCTCCGTGCAGCGTCGTAACCAGAAGGTCGTCGAGGAGTCGGCGTCGCCGGTCCTCGGTGAAGAACAGGTCGCCGAGCTGAAGGCCTCCGCCGAGCGCCTCGCCGTCGCCGTCGGCTACCGCGGTGCCGCCACGGTCGAGTTCCTGTACCACCCGGGCGAGAAGCTGTTCGCGTTCCTCGAGGTCAACACCCGCCTCCAGGTCGAGCATCCGATCACCGAGATCACCAACGGCTTCGACCTCGTCCGCGCCCAGCTGCACGTCGCCTCCGGCGGCAAGCTCGAGGGTGAGCCGCCGACCGAGCGCGGCCACGCCATCGAGGCCCGCCTGAACGCGGAGGATCCCGACCGCGACTTCGCTCCGGCGCCGGGACGCATCAACCTCCTCGAACTGCCGGCCGGCCCGGGTATCCGCGTCGACACCGGCGTCAGCGAGGGCGACACCATCCCCGCCGACTTCGACTCGATGATCGCCAAGATCATCGCCTACGGCCGCGATCGCGACGAGGCACTCGGGCGACTGCGCCGCGCGGTACGCGAGACGCGCGTGATCATCGCCGGCGGCTCGACCAACAAGTCCTTCGTGCTGGAGTTGCTCGACCAGCCCGAGGTCATCGACGGCAGCGCCGACACCGGCTGGATCGACCGGGTCCGCGCCGAGGGCGGCTTGGTCGCCAACCAGCATTCGGCGATCGCGCTCACCGCCGCGGCGATCGACGCCTACGAGGAAGAGGAGAAGGTCGAACAGCAGCGCCTGATGTCGACCGCCTCGGGCGGCCGTCCGCAGGTTCAGCACGAGAGCGGCCGTCCCCTCGATCTCAAGCTGCGCGGCGCCAATTACCGCGTCCGTGTGGCCCGCATCGGCGCACACCGTTTCCGCGTGAGCATCGAGGCCGGTGCCGAGACCCACACCGCCGACGTCGAGCTCGAGCGCTTCGACGACCACGCCGCCCAGCTCGTGGTCAACCGTGAGCGGTTCCGCCTCGTCACCGACACCCATGGACCCGTCCACCTCGTCGACGTCGACGGCATCACCCATCGCGTCAGCCGCGACGAGGGCGGCGTCGTCCGCTCGCCGGCACCCGCACTCGTCGTCGCCACCCCGCTGCAGGTCGGCGACGAGGTCGAGGCGGGCGCACCCGTGCTGGTCCTCGAGTCGATGAAGATGGAGACCGTGCTGCGCGCACCGGTCCGCTCGCGGCTGAAGGAGAGCCTGGTGTCGGTCGGCACCCAGGTCGAGACCGGTGCGACCCTGCTGCGTCTCGAGCCGCTGGCCGACGACGACGGTGACGAGGCCCCGACGGAGGTCGCGGGCGTCGATGTCGACCTGCCCGCCGAACCCGAGGTCGAGGCGCACGAGCGCACCACCCGCACGCAGGAGGACCTGCGCGCGCAGCTCCTCGGCTTCGACGTCGACGCCAACGAGGCCACCCGTCTGCTCGACGACTACCTCGCCGTGCGCCGCGCGGTGATGGCCAGCGGTCGCCGGCCCCTCGCCGACGAGCTCGAACTGATCACCGTGTTCGCCGACCTCGCCGAGCTGAGCCAGAACCGCCCGTCGAGCGACGAGGTCGGCGTCGAGCACGTGCACAGTGCCCGCGAGAACTTCCACACCTACCTGCAGAGCCTCGACGTGGAGCGCGACGGTCTGCCCGCCGCCTTCCACGACCAGCTCAGCCGGGCGCTGCGACACTACGGCGTCACCGAACTCGACCGGACGCCGGAACTCGAGGCCGCGGTCTTCCGCATCTTCCTGGCCCTGCAGAACCCGGCCGGTTCGGTCACCGTGATCACCACCCTGCTGCGTGAATGGCTGCAGGAGCCGACGCCCCGGGACGAGCTGCGCGACGACGTGGGCCCCGCCCTCGATCGCCTGATCGCCGCCACCCCAGATGCGCTACCCGGCCATCGCCGACCTCGCCCGCGGCGTCGTCTACGCCTGGTACGGCCAGCCGCTGCTGCTCCGCGATCGCGCCCGCGTCTACAGCAACGTGCGCAAGCAGCTGCGGTACCTCGACGAGAATCCGAACGCCGCGGACCGCGACGAGCGCGTCGACAACATGGTGCGCAGCACCGAGCCGCTCGTCCGTCTCCTCGGCCAGCGCATCGAGCGCGGCACCACCGACAACCAGGTGATGCTCGAGGTCCTGACCCGCCGCTACTACGGCAACAAGGGTCTGTCGGACATCCGCAACCACGAGGCCGGCGGCACCACGTTCGTCGTCGCCGACCGTGACAGCGGCAGCCTGATGTCCGCGGCCGTCGGTTTCGCGGGCCTGCCGGCGGCGCTCAACGGTCTCGGCGAACTCGCCCGCGGTGCCGCCGCGGTCGACGCCGACATCTACCTCAGCTGGGAGCAGCAGCCGAGCGGCTTCGACGCCCTCGCCGAGACCCTGCACGAGACCATCTCGAACGCCGCACTCCCACCGCAGGTCCACCGGGTCACCATCACGGTGGCCGGCCGCGGCGACGCGCGAATGCATCATCACGTCACCTTCCGTCAGTCCGCGACCGGCATGGCGGAGGAACGCCTCATCCGCGGTCTGCACCCGCACATCGCGCAGCGGATGCGGATGGAGCGGCTGCGGAAGTTCGACCTCACCCGGCTCCCGTCGGCCGACGACGAAGAGGTGTACCTCTTCCGTTGTGTCGCCAGGGAAAACCCGTCCGACGAGCGACTCATCGCCTTCGCCCAGGTCCGCGATCTCACCGCGGTCCGAGAGCCCGGCGGACGTCTGCTGACGCTTCCCACCGCCGAGGCGACACTCGCCTCGTGTGCCGACTCGATCCGCCGCGCCCAGCGCGGGGCGGCCCGGCCGTCGAGCACCAACCGGATCGTCCTCTACGTCTGGCCGCCGATCGACGACGACGCGTCCATCCTCGACGCGATCGCCGATCACATCAGCGGAGTCACACGCGGAATCGGCCTGGAAGAGGTCCAGGTGATCGCCCGTCGCCGCAACCGCGACTCCGGCGAGCTGACCAAGGTCTCGGTGCACTTCTCGCTCACCGCGACCGGCGAGTTCGAGGTGAAGGTCACCGCACCGACCGACGCGCCCATCGAGCCCGTCGACGAGTACCGCCAGAAGGTCAAGCGCGCCGCGGCACGCAACACCGTCTACCCGTACGAGCTGGCCGAGATCCTCGGTGATTTCACCGAATACGACCTCGACGC
This sequence comes from Gordonia rubripertincta, assembly GCF_038024875.1. Classification (NCBI taxonomy): domain Bacteria; kingdom Bacillati; phylum Actinomycetota; class Actinomycetes; order Mycobacteriales; family Gordoniaceae; genus Gordonia; species Gordonia rubripertincta. The sequence continues at coordinate 1,355,287 of NZ_CP136136.1, read as the reverse complement.
CGAGCATCGCCTGGTTCCGGTCGACCGGCCCAAGGGTCGCAACACCGCGGCGATGGTCGCCGGTGTCGTGACCACCCCGACCGAGAAGTTCCCCGAGGGCGTCACCCGCGTGGTCCTACTCGGCGACCCGACCAAATCGCTTGGCGCACTGTCGGAACCGGAGTGCAGCCGCGTCATCGCCGCGCTCGATCTCGCCGAGCAGATGCAGGTGCCGCTCGAGTGGTACGCACTGTCCTCGGGTGCCCGGATCTCGATGGACTCCGGTACCGAGAACATGGACTGGGTCGCGCGTGCACTGAAGCGCGTCGTCGAGTACACCCAGGACGGCGGCGAGATCAACATCGTCGTGGCGGGTATCAACGTCGGTGCGCAACCGTACTGGAACGCCGAGGCGACGATGCTCATGCACACCAAGGGCATCCTGGTCATGACCCCGGATTCGGCGATGGTCCTCACCGGCAAGCAGTCGCTGGACTTCTCCGGCGGCGTCTCGGCCGAGGACAACTTCGGCATCGGCGGCTTCGACCGCGTGATGGGCCCGAACGGCCAGGCACAGTACTGGGCACCGAATCTCGGTGCGGCCCGCGATGTTTTGATGTCCCACTACGAGCACACCTATGTGCTTCCGGGCGAGGGCACCCCGCGCCGGGCGGACACGGCCGATCCGTCGGACCGCGACGTCTCGGACTACCCGCACGTCCTCGCGGGCAGCGACTTCACCACGGTGGGTCAGATCTTCTCGCGCGAGCACAACCCGGATCGCAAGAAGCCCTTCGACATCCGTACCGTCATGCGTGCCGTCGCCGACCAGGACCACGTCGTCCTGGAGCGCTGGGCGGGCATGGCCGACGCCGAGACGGCCGTCGTGTGCGACGTCCATCTGGGCGGAATCCCGGTGTGCATGCTGGGCATCGAGTCGCGTGAGGTCGCGCGTCGTGGCTACAAGCCGACCGACGGTCCGGACACCTACACCGCGGGCACCCTGTTCCCGCAGTCGTCGAAGAAGGCCGCCCGGGCGATCAACGTGGCCAGCGGCAACCGTCCGCTCGTCGTGCTCGCGAACCTGTCGGGCTTCGACGGTTCGCCGGAGTCGATGCGCAAGCTGCAGCTCGAGTACGGCGCCGAGATCGGTCGCGCGATCGTCAACTTCCGTGGTCCGATCGTGTTCTGCGTGATCTCGCGCTACCACGGCGGTGCGTTCGTGGTGTTCTCGAAGGCGTTGAACCCGAACATGACCGTGTTGGCCATCGACGGATCGTTCGCCTCTGTGCTCGGTGGCGCGCCGGCCGCCGCGGTGGTGTTCGCCGGTGAGGTCGCGAAGCGTGTCGCCGCCGATCCGCGCGTCCGCGAGCTGGAGACGAGCGTCGCCGAGGCCTCCGGTACCGATCGCTCGAGCCTGAACGCCGAGCTCGCCGACATCCGCCAGTCCGTCCGCGCGGAGAAGATCAGCGAGATCGCCGCCGAGTTCGACAAGGTGCACAGCATCCAGCGCGCCGTCGAGGTCGGTTCGGTCGACGCGGTCATCCGCGCCGAGGAGCTGCGCCCGCGGATCATCGGTGCGATCGAGAACTCCCCGGCCTGGGGTAAGAAGGACTCACATGCCGTGAGTTCCTAAGTCTCACAAGCACAATCGCCACCTCCGGTCGGTTTCGCCATCTGCGGATGGCGCTCCTGATCAGAGGTGGCGATTGTGCTCTCTGCGGGACTCAGCGAGAGTTGTAGGGCAGTAACGCCATCTCCCGGGCGTTGCGGATCGCGGTGGCGACCTGGCGCTGTTGCTGCGGTGTCAGGCCGGTGAGCCGTCGACTCCGGATCCGTCCCTTGTCACTGAGGAACTGGCGGAGAAGTTGAACGTCTTTGTAGTCCACCGGGTTCCGGCCGTCGGCCCGGACGCCGAGCGCGGACAGCTGATTCTTTTTGCGGACCGGACGTTCGTCGTCGCGGCGTGGTCTGCGTTTCATGAACGCCTCCTGTTCGGGTGGTTCACCAGCTGGACTTGTGGATGCCGGGCAGCTCACCGCGATGCGCGAGTTCGCGGAACCGCACCCGCGACAACCCGGCCTTGCCGATGTAGCCGCGGGGCCGGCCGTCGATGGCGTCCCGGTTGCGCAGGCGCGTCGGGCTCGCATCGCGTGGCAGGGCGTGCAGGCGACGCTGGGCCTCCGCCCGTTCGGCGCCGGTGGAGTCGGGTGCGACGATGGTCCGCTTGAGTTCGGCGCGGAGGTCGGCGTATCTGGCCACCACCTCGCGACGCTGTTCGTTGCGGACGATCTTGGATTTCTTCGCCATCAGCGGTCCTCCTTGAAGTCGACGTGGGCACGGATGACCGGGTCGTACTTGCGGAGCACCATCCGGTCCGGGTCATTGCGACGGTTCTTGCGGGTGACGTAGGTGTATCCGGTGCCGGCCGTCGACCGGAGCTTGACGATGGGCCGGATCTCGTTGCGCGCCATCAGATCTTCTCCCCGCGTGCACGCATGGTGCGCAGCACGGATTCGATCCCGTGACGGTCGATGGTCGAGATCCCCTTCGCACTGACCCGAAGGGTGATGTACCGCCCCTCGCTGGGCACGAAGTACCGCTTGCGCTGGATGTTCGGGTCCCAGCGACGAGATGTGCGCCGATGGGAATGCGAGACCTGCTTGCCGAAGCCCGGTTCGCGCCCGGTGACTTGGCATCGACGAGACATGGCGTCCTCCTTATTGACAATGATTGGCATTAGCGTCGCCGACACGTTACCGTCGACCGGACGCAAATGGAAATGATTCTCAATAGTCTGGAGCGTGGACGTGCACGACCTGAACCCCGGTGACCAGAACCCCGCCGACGGGCAGATGCGATTCCTCCCTGCGGACAACCGAACGCCCGTCATCCTGGTGACCGGCCTGGACCGACCCACGTCTCGCCGGGTCGGAGACGCGTTGACGTCCGATCCCGGAACGCTGCAGGTCCACCACGATCTGAGCGGGGTGGGCGACGGGCGCGTGGTGCGAACCCTGACCTGGCGGGAGTCCGATGGCCGGCGCCGCGAAGGGGTGACGGTGATCGAACTCGCCCACGGTTGTGTGTCGTGCACGCTGCGCGAGGACCTGCTGCCCTTGCTCCGACGCCTTCACCGGCGGCGGTCGGTTCGACGCATCGTCCTCACCCTGGACCCGATCCTGGAACCCGAACGGATCGCGTGGTCGATCGAGCACGTCGTCGTCGACGACCAGCCCGGCATCCCCGGGGCACCTGCCGGTCTCGACGTCCGGGTGGAATCGACGATCGCTGCTGTCGCAGAGGATGTCTGGCTGCACCACGCGACAGGGGATCTCGGACTGTGCGAGGTTCTGCCCGTTCCGCCCGACGACGAGCGCACCCTCGCCCAGGTCGCCGTCGGGCAAGTGGGGATCGCCGACGCCCTCATCGTCGTCGGCTGCGATCCCGCCGTCCGGGACGCCTGGGAGTCAGCTCGCCTCATGGCCGTCCTCAAGCGACTGGCACCCCAAGGCTCCGATGATGTTCGAGTTGCCGGAGCGGCCGCTCACTCCCCTGCTCGTCCAGCAGCTGGTCGCCGCGATCCCGCCTTCATCGCGGAGGGGGCGCATCGACGGGCCGCACGACCCGCTCCTGGTCGACCAGCCTTCCCTCGACCCCGACTGCGGTGTCACCTGGATGGAGTTCCACACCGACCGGCCCCTGCACCCGGGCCGCCTGCACGATGCGATCGACTCACTGTTGGACGGAGTGGTCTGCGCACGAGGACGCCTGTGGGTCGCGACCCAGCCGGACGAGGCGCTGTGGCTGGAGTCGGCCGGCGGCGGGCTACGCGTCGCGCCGGGTGGTCGGTGGCTGGCCGCGATGGACGACGACGAACTGGCGCTGGTCGGGCCCGAACGGCGGGCGCTCGGTGCACTGCGTTGGGACGACACCTTCGGGGATCGCCATTCCTCGCTGGTCGTGCTCGTGCACCGCGGTGATCCGGACGACATCGACGCGGCGCTGCGTCACGCCTGTGTCAACGATGTGGAATTCGCTGCTGGACAACAGTTCTGGAACACGTTTGACGACCCGTTCGGCCGGTTCCACGCGGACCCGTGCGAGGACGTCGACGACATCGAGGTCCCGATGGCCGGCAGTCCCGCGACCGGCGACTCGTCCGACCACCGACTCGACGACCACTGACACCGACACCGACACCGACACCGACACCGACAAGGAGATCACCATGAAGAAGAACATCCACCCCGACTACCACCCGGTCATCATCCGGGATGCATCCACCGGAACCGAGTTCCTCACCAGATCCACCGCGACCTCGTCGGCGACGAGCGTGTGGTCGGACGGAAACACCTACCCGCTCATCGTCGTCGACGTCACCAGTGCCTCACACCCGTTCTACACCGGAGTGGCGACGATCCCGGATGTCGCGGGACGCGTCGAGAAGTTCCATCGACGCTATCCGCACCTGAATCAGTGACACACGTCCGATCCTCGGGCAGGGTGGAGGGATGTCGGACAACGAACAGCAGCACTGGACGACCACCGAGGACGAACTGACGACCGACCCCGACATGCCCGAGCAGCCGGACGAGCCGGACGGTCCGCATTCGGTGTTCCCCGGCGCGGACGACTCCCCGATCGGCGAGACCAAGCGCATCGAGGAGGAGAAGGCCGCCTACAACGCGTCGCCGGCCGATACGGATGCACCGAAGGATCACGCAGTCGGTGGATCGGAGGGCACCGCAGATGGCCAGTGAGAAGCGGACCATCGTCCTCACCGGCGCCAGCGACGGCATCGGTGCCATCGCGGCCCGCGCGCTCGCCGGGCCGTCGACGAACCTGATCCTCGTCGGCCGAAACCCGAGGAAACTCGCGCCCATCGCGGCCGAGACCGGCGCGACGTCGTTCACCGCCGACTTCGCCGACCTCGCCCAGGTGCGTGATCTCGCCGCGCAGATCTCCGGCAGCGTCGAGTCCATCGACGTCCTGATGAACAACGCCGGCGGCACCTTCGATCACAAGGACCGCACGGCGGACGGCCACGAGCCTAACTTCCAGATCAATCACCTCGCCCCGTTCCTGCTGACCCACCTGCTGCGCGACCGGTTGGCCGCGGCCGGTTCGTCGCTGGTCCTGAACACGGCGAGCGTCGGCAATCTGGCCGGCAGCGTCGATCTCGACGACCTCGACTTCGAGAACCGGCGAGCACTGGCCCTCCGTCCCTACGGCACGGCGAAGCTGATGAACATCCTGTTCACCCGCGGCATCTCGCAGCGCTGGACCGACGACAAGATCTTTTCGGCCGCAGTACATCCGGGTCCGGCTGCGACGAGCTTCGGACGGGACTCGCGCTTCGTCGGACTCGCCTATCGCTCCCCGATCACCCGCCTGGTGACCATCACCCCCGAGCAGGGCGCCGCACCGCTGATCGCCCTCGCCGAACGCGGGGCGGATCCCTCGATCAACGGCGTGTACTTCAGCCGCCACAAGCCGAACGGGCTCGAGAACCGGCAAGCCCACGACCAGAAGCTCATCGACGGTCTGTGGACGAAGTCGGCGGAACTCACAGGGCTCACCTGACCCGACCGGGGTCATCCCAACCCAAGGAGAGCACGATGACACAGAACATTCTCTTCGTCATGACCGGCGCCGACGCATGGACGCTGAACGACGGATCGAGTCACAAGACCGGCTTCTGGGCCGAGGAGGCGGTGGCGCCACTCGAAGTGTTCCGGGAGGCCGGATTCGCGGTGACCGTCGCGACGCCGGGCGGCGTGCGTCCCCCGGTCGACGAGGGCAGCCTCAGCCCCGACGCCGCCGGATCCGTCGAGCGCGCCGACGAACTCCGCAAGGTGATCGACACCGCCCCCGAAATCCAGAATCCGATCTCCCTATCCGATGTGAACGTCGCCGACTACGACGCGGTGTTCGTACCCGGCGGCCACGGGCCGATGGAGGATCTCGCGGTGGACGCCGACGCCGGCGCACTCCTCATCGCTGCCGACCGGGCCAAGAAGACCATCGGCATCGTCTGTCACGGACCCGCGATCCTGTTGGCTGCCAAGGGCGAGGACGGCGTCAACGTCTTCTCCGGCCGTACGGTGACCTGCTTCGGCAACGCCGAGGAACAGCAGGCCGGACTCGCCGACAAGGCGCCCTGGCTCCTCGAGAACCGGCTCACACAAGAGGGTTTCAAGGTCACGCTCGGACTGCCGTGGACGGTGCACACCCAGGCCGACGGCAACCTGCTCACCGGACAGAACCCCGCGTCATCGGAGAAGCTGGCACGCGAGGTCCTGCACCGCGTGAAGAAGGTCGCAGAGGAATCCGCGTAGCGGCCTAAGCCGGTAGCAATCCGTCGACCAGCGCGTCGACGATGTCGTCGAGCGATTCATCGGGCATCAACGGCCCGGTGAGCCGGTCGAGGACCAGACCGTCGACCGCGTAGTGGAAGAGTGCGATCTCGCGCGCGGACCCTGGCAGACCCGCCTGTTCGTTGAACGCCACGTCGCCGGCGAACCCCGAGCGTCGCCACTCGCCGATGATCTCGGCCACCTCGGGTCGGCGGATGCCCTCGAGCCGTAATTCGATCAGGGCGATCGTCACCTCTCGGTTTGCGAGGAGACGTTCGACGATGTTGCGCAGATACTCGGCAAACAGCTTCTGACTGGGCGACTGGCCTGCCCGTGCGGCGATGAACTCGTCGCTGGGCGCCAGTCGCTCACCGATGCGCTCCACGAGCCCCTGGAGCAACGCTGCGCGGTTTCGGAAGTAGTTCGTCGTCGTGCCCTGCGGAACGCCCGCCTCCCGGTCCACGGCGCGATGGGTGAGTCCGCGTGCGCCCGCTGTCGCGAGCACCGTCAGTCCTGCGTCGGCGAGGGCGCGGCGTCGTTCGTCGTTTCGGGCCATAGCGAAAACGATAGCGCCGACCACTACAGCTGCTGTACATTCCTAACCACTACATCTGAAGTGATTGGAGTGCGCATTGCGAGAACTCGTGTACTACGTGGCGGTGAGCCTCGACGGGTACATCGCAGGGCCGAACGGCGAGTTCGACGCCTTTCTCGTCGAGGGCGACCACATGGTCGGCATCAACGAGCGCTTCGCCGACACGATCCCGACCGACTACGCGGCGGCCCTCGGGATCGACCAGAGCGGCGGCGGCTTCGACACCGTCCTCATGGGCGCCGACACCTACGCGGTCGGCCTGCCGGAGGCGCCGAGTCCCTACCGGCATCTCGACCAGTACGTGTTCACCCACCGAAAGCCGGAACCGGTCGACGGCGTGACGTTCACCGACCGCGATCCCGTGGAACTCGTGCGAGAGCTGAAGTCCCGGAGCGGCAAGGACATCTGGCTCTGCGGGGGCGGGTCGCTGGCGACGCAGTTGATCGGCGAGATCGATCGTCTGGTGCTCAAGAGGCAGCCGCTGCTCTTCGGCGACGGGATCCCACTGTTCGCATCCGGGGCGTACAAACCAGAACGGTTCGAACTCGTCAGCAGCCGGGACTTCGAGACCGGGGTGTCGTTCACCGAATATGTCCGCGCCTGAGCGATCACCTTGTCCGTTCGCGATCACCCGATTCGGGTGATCGCGAACGGAAAGTGTGCGCGGAAAGCAAAACGCACCACCGGGGTCCGGTGGTGCGTTGCGGTTCGTGCAGTGGTGGAGCCTAGGAGATTCGAACTCCTGACATCTGCCTTGCAAAGGCAGCGCTCTACCAACTGAGCTAAGGCCCCGTGCCGACCGGAATCGGTCGACGGGATGCGATACCGGGAGTCCGAAAACTTCCGTCGCAGTGGGCCTAGGAGGACTTGAACCTCCGACCTCTTCGTTATCAGCGAAGCGCTCTAACCGCCTGAGCTATAGGCCCTTGAACCGAGAAGTGAGGTTACCCGACGGATCCCCTACCGACCAAAACGGCTGGTCAGCGGCTCGATTCAGTCGAGGTCCGCGAGTGTCACCTCGGCACCGCCGACGAGGTCGGCACAGATGTTGTAGATGTAGCTGCCGACCGTCGCGAGCGCCGTCAGCAGGATGGCGTTGACGGCCCCCAGAAGCGCTGCCACGCCGAAAACGGTGCCCGCCCCGATGACATCCCCCGCGGTGCTCGATTCGTCCGCCACGAGCGTTCCGAAGCTGTTGTTCACCTGATCCCAGATGCCCATGCCGTCGAAGATCAGGTACAGCACGGCGACCGCGATCATCCAGATGAAGAACCCGACGAACGACAGCACCGCGGCGATCTTGAACGTCGCCCACGGATCGATCCGACGCAGCTGCACCGCGGCCCGCAACGCCGAACCCGACCCGACCTGACGCGGTGCCGACCGCGGCGGGACCCGCGACGGTGCCCCGGCAGCCGGAGCCTCCGAAGGACGCTTCGTCAGATCGGCCGTGTGGTGGATCCGATCCAGATCGGGCAGATCCTGGCCGGGCAGGTTGTCGCGGTCGATGGTGCTCGTCGGCGACTCGACGAAGCCGGGCTCCTCGGTCGCGACGGACGAACCCGGCCGACGCGGACTGTCGAGCTTGGTGACGGGCGCCTGCTGGCCGCTCATGCTGGCGGCAGCAGTGCCGCTGTTGGTCACGACGCCCCGCGGCGGCGGGCCGCCCCTGGACTCAGGCGGCGGACCGCCGGGATTGCCCTGCGCGTTCGAGCGCGAGTCGTCCTCACGCCCGAACGCCTCGGTCGGTGCGGAACCGGGGGAATCCTCACCCGGTCCGCGCTGCCACGGCGGCACCAGCCCACCGGTCGGTGTCCCCGTACCGGGACCGGACGGGTTCCCGGACGGGCGCCCGTTCTGCTCCTGGTTCGGCTCGTTCGGTGTGCTCACAGGCAATCCCTCACTCTGGCGTCACTGCCGACGGACATCGACGCGTCGGGTCACTTTCTACCGCCACCGACTCCTCGGCTGCACGTGTTCTCAACCCTAACGCCTACTCCGAGGCGTCCGTCTCCTCCGGCTCGTCGGCGTTGCGGGCGATCGCGATGACGGTGGTCCCCTCGTCGAGGTTCATCAGACGCACACCCTTGGTCTGACGCCCTGCCTTGCGGACCTGCTTGGCCGCGGTACGGATGACACCGCCGCCCGAGGTGATCGCGTACAGCTCCGAGTCGTCGTCGACGATGAGCGCGCCGATGAGTTCACCGCGCCGGCGATCGTGGGCGATGGTGAGCACGCCCTTGCCGCCGCGACCCTGGACCGGGTAGTCGTCCATGCCGGTGCGCTTGGCGTAGCCACCCGACGTCGCGACGAGCAGGTAGGTGTCATCACGAACCACGTTGAGCGACAACAGGGTGTCGTCGGCGTTGAACCGCATGCCCTGGACACCCGAGGTCTGCCGGCCCATCGGGCGGAGGGTCTCGTCGTCGGCGTGGAACCGGATCGACTGGCCCTTCTGCGAGACGAGCAGCAGATCGTCGTCGGAGGAGCACAGCTGCGCACCGACCAGTTCGTCCTCGCCGCGCAGGTTGATCGCGGCGATACCGCCGGAGCGGTTGGAGTCGAAGTCGACGAGCTTGGACTTCTTCACCAGGCCGTTCCGGGTGGCGAGCACCAGGTACGGCGCGTCCTCGTAGGTTTTGAGCTGGATGACCTGCGCGATGCGCTCCTCCGGCTGGAAGGCCAGGAGGTTGGCGACGTGCTGGCCACGCGCGGTGCGGTTGGCCTCGGGCAGTTCATAGGCCTTCGCCCGGTACACCCGACCCTTGGTGGTGAAGAACAGGATCCAGTCGTGGGTCGAGCAGACGAAGAAGTGCTTGACGATGTCGTCCTGCTTGAGACCTGCACCCTGAACGCCCTTGCCGCCGCGACGCTGGCTGCGGTAGAGGTCGGTCTTGGTGCGCTTGGCGTAGCCGGTCTCGGTGATCGTGACGACGACGTCCTCGCGGGCGATCAGGTCCTCGTCGCTGACGTCGCCGTCGGCCGCGATGATCTTGGTACGACGCTCGTCGCCGTACTTCTCCACGACCTCCTTGAGCTCGTCCCGCACGATGGCGCGCTGGCGCTCCGGCTTGTCGAGGATGTCCTTGTAATCGGCGATCTCGAGCTCGATCTCGGCGAGTTCGTCGACGATCTTCTGACGTTCCAATGCCGACAGGCGACGCAGCTGCATCGCCAGGATGGCGTCGGCCTGGATCTCGTCGATGTCGAGCAGCTCGATGAGGCCCGTGCGCGCGGTGTCGGTGTTGGCCGACCGGCGGATCAAGGCGATCACTTCGTCAAGTGCGTCAAGGGCTTTCACCAGACCGCGCAGGATATGAGCGCGTTCCTCGGCCTTGCGCAACCGGTACCGGGTGCGACGCACGATCACGTCGATCTGATGCGCCACGTAGTAGCGGATCATCTGGTCGAGACGCAGGGTGCGGGGCACGCCGTCGACGATGGACAGCATGTTGGCACCGAAGCTGGTCTGCAGCTGGCTGTGCTTGTACAGGTTGTTCAGCACGACCTTGGCCACCGCGTCACGACGCAGCGTGACGACGATGCGCATACCGACGCGGTCCGAGGACTGGTCCTCGATCCGGCTGATGCCCTTGAGCTTTCCTTCGTTGACCTGCTCGGCGATCGACTGGATCAGGTTGTCCGGGTTGACCTGGTAGGGCAACTCGGTGACCACCAGTGTGGTGGTCCCCTTGTTCTCCTCGATGTCGACGACGCTGCGCATGCGGATGCTGCCGCGGCCGGTGGTGTAGGCGTCCCTGATCCCCTGGCTGCCGACGATCAGTCCGGCCGTGGGGAAGTCGGGTCCCTTGATGCACTCCATGCAGGCCGCGAGAGTGGTCTCGTCGTCGGCGTCGTGGTGCTCGAGCGCCCAGAACACCGCGTCGGCAACCTCGTTGAGGTTGTGCGGCGGCATGTTGGTGGCCATACCGACGGCGATACCGCCGGATCCGTTGATCAGGAGGTTCGGGATCCGCGCGGGCAGAACCGTCGGCTCCTGGGTCTTGCCGTCGTAGTTCGGCGTGAAATCGACTGTCTCCTCGCCGATGTCGCGCAGCATCTCCATCGCGAGCGGCGTCAGGCGCGCCTCGGTGTAACGCATGGCGGCCGCGCCGTCGTTACCGCGGGAGCCGAAGTTGCCCTGGCCGTCGATGAGGGGGTACCGCATCGACCACGGCTGCGCGAGACGCACCAGGGCGTCGTAGATCGCGGTGTCGCCGTGCGGATGGTAGTTACCCATCGTCTCCGCAACGGGTTTCGCCGACTTGACGTAGCTGCGGTCGGGGCGGAAACCGGCGTCGAAGGATGCGTACAGGAGCCGTCGGTGCACCGGCTTCAGGCCGTCGCGCACCTCGGGGAGCGCACGGCCCACGATCACGCTCATCGCGTAATCGATGTAGCTCTTCTGCATCTCCTGGCCGAGATCGACAGGTTCGATGCGGTCGCCTTCACCGCCGGCGGGCGGCAGGGTGGTGTCAGTCATTGTGGATTCTTTCTCCGATCACTGCGAATTCCGTCGACCCGTGATCAGACATCAAGGAAGCGAACGTCTTTCGCGTTACGGGCGATGAAGCTTCGACGTGCGGCGACGTCCTCACCCATGAGGATGGAGAACAGTTCGTCGGCCGCCGCGGCGTCGTCGAGCGTCACCTGGCGCAGGACACGCACCGCCGGATCCATGGTGGTCTCCCACAGTTCCTTGGCGTTCATCTCACCGAGACCCTTGTAGCGCTGGATGCCGTCGTCGGTGTTGATCTTCTTGCCGGCCGCGCGACCCGCCTCGAGCAGTCCGTCGCGCTCGCGGTCGGAGTAGGCGAACTCCGGAGCGGACTTCTGCCACTTGAGCTTGTACAGCGGTGGCTGCGCGAGGAACACGTGACCGTGCTCGATGAGCGGGCGCATGAAGCGGAACAACAGCGTCAGCAGCAGCGTCGAGATGTGCTGGCCGTCCACGTCGGCGTCGGCCATCAGCACGATCTTGTGATAGCGCAGCTTGGCGATGTCGAATTCGTCGTGGATACCGGTGCCGAAGGCGGTGATGATCGACTGGACCTCGGCGTTCTTGAGGACGCGGTCGATGCGGGCCTTCTCGACGTTGATGATCTTGCCGCGCAACGGGAGGATCGCCTGGTACATCGAGTCGCGACCGGACTTGGCGCTGCCACCGGCCGAGTCGCCCTCCACGATGTAGACCTCACACTTGGTGGGGTCGTTGCTGCGGCAGTCGGCGAGCTTGCCGGGGAGACCACCGATGTCGGTTGCGGTCTTGCGGCGCACCATCTCTCGCGCACGACGCGCGGCCATGCGGGCCTGGGCGGAGTCGGCGGCCTTCTTGACGATGATCTTGGCCTCGGCGGGATTCGCCTCGAACCAGTGACCGAGGTGCTCGTTGCAGGTGCGCTGGACGAAGCCCTTGATCTCGGTGTTGCCGAGCTTGGTCTTCGTCTGGCCCTCGAACTGTGGGTCGGAGACCTTGGCCGAGATCACCGCGGCGAGACCCTCGCGGATGTCGTCGCCGGTGAGCTTGCCGTCCTTCTCCTTGATGAGCTTCTTCTCGAGGGCGTACTTGTTGACCGTGCTGGTCAGCGCCGCGCGGAAACCCTCTTCGTGTGTTCCGCCCTCGTGGGTGTTGATCGTGTTGGCGAAGGTGTGCACCGACTCCGAGTAGCCCGCGTTCCACTGCATCGCGATCTCGACCTCGTGGCCCTCGCCCTTGGCGCTGAACCCGATGACGGTGTTGTGGATCGACTGCTTGGTGCGGTTGAGGTGCTTGATGTAGTCGACGAGCCCGTCCGGGTAGTGGTACGTCCGGGTTTTCGGCTTCGTCGCGGCCGCGGCCTTCTCGGTCTCCGTCTGCACGGCCTCGGCGACATCGGTCGCGGGTGCGTCCTCGTCGCCGTTGGCGTCGCCCGGCGGCTCGACGGCCTGGGGCCGCTGATCGGTCAGCGTGATGGTCAGGCCCTTGTTGAGGAAGGCCATCTCCTGCAGACGACGAGCCACGGTCTCGGCGTTGAACCGGGTGGTCTCGGTGAAGATGTCCGGGTCCGGCCAGAACCGCACCGTCGTACCGGTCTTACGCGTGGCGTCGCCCTTCTCCAGGGGACCGGGCTTGGCGTAGGAGTAGGTCTGCTCCCAGTGGAAGCCGTCGTTCTCGATCTCGAGCTCGACCTTGGTCGACAGCGCGTTGACGACCGAGATGCCGACGCCGTGCAGACCGCCCGACACCGCGTAGGCATCGGAATCGAACTTGCCGCCGGCGTGTAGCTGGGTCATGACGACCTCGACGGTGGGGACGCCGGTCCGGTGCATGCCGGTCGGGATGCCACGACCGTCGTCGACGACCTGGACGCCGCCGTCCTCGAGGAGGGTCACGTCGACGCGGCTCGCGAAGCCGGCCATCGCCTCGTCGACCGAGTTGTCGACGACCTCCCAGATGAGGTGATGCAGGCCGCGTTCACCGGTGGAGCCGATGTACATGCCGGGCCGTTTGCGGACAGCTTCCAGACCTTCGAGGATGTTGATCGAGTCGGCGCCGTACTCCGACGGCTTCTTCTTGCTCTTCTTGGGTCCGGTGTCGTTGGTGTCGGCCACGAGGTGCGTCCGCTCCTGTTCTGCTCATCGGCGAATCCCAGGGACCCGGGATCCCGCCGTCGATCTACTCGACCAGGGGGCGGGCAGGTCGATGCGCACACAGGTATGCCCGGGACTTCCCGGGTTGCCTGAAGGCGGCGGTCGTTCTGCCGTTCGGTGGTCCCCTGTCGGGACAACACCTCACAGTGTACTGCCTGACTCGCCCAGGAACGTGCATCCGGGGCCGCTAACAGGCCCTCAGATCGATTTTTTTGGGACTAGCCCGGTTCGATCGTGGCTTGGGGAGGAAAATCGGCTCACGGGGCGCATTGACTAGTAATGTGCGGACGAGTCTGCTAGGCCCGGCCTAACCGTACGTATCCCGTGGGCCCCTCCCCCGCACATGACGCTCGCCCTTACGCCACGACGGACCCTTGGGTCCGCTGATGCGCAGGGACTTCACCACGCCGTCGCCGACGGCCGCGGCGATCTTCGCCAGGATCTGCGACTGCACGTACCGCAGCTGCGTCGCCCACGCTGTGGACTCGGCCTGGACGTGAAGTACGTTGTCCCGCAACTCGATCGGCTTCGCATGCGCGGCGATGTCGGCGCCGACGATGTTGTCCCACATCCCGAACAGGGTGCCCTCGCCGATCTTCTCCTGCCAGCCGCGGTCCTTCGCCAGACCGCCGACGAGGCGCCCGAAGGGTTGCGGATCCCGCGCATCCGGACCCGATCCCGACCATCTCTTCCGGGTCTGCGCGCCCCGCGGCGTGCGACGCACGGGTGACGCGCGACCGCGTCCCACCGACTTCCCGGCCGCCCGCGCCGCGGCGCGCGCCTCCTCCAAAGCCTTGCGGGCGCGTTCATATCCGCCGAGTTCACCCGGTTCGATCGGTCGGTTCGACGGTTCCCCGGCCGCGCCGGGCCGCGACGAGTGTGCTTCGTCACTCATCGGAGACCCCGATCACCGGTTCCTCGACCTGTCCGGGCGCCGCATCCGACTCGTCTCCGATGACCGTGGACCGACGACCGTCCGCGTCCTCGACGACGTCGACGAAGATCCGCCGGCCGCCGATCTCGCCCGGGATGTCGTCGGCGACGGCCGCGGTGATCAGCAACTGCTCGGCCCCGGCGGTGAACTCCACCAGTTTCTCCCGACGCTTGGCGTCGAGTTCGGCGAAGACGTCGTCGAGCATGATGACCGGTTCGACGCCCTCGGCACGCGTCAACTCGACGGATCCGAGCCGCAACGCCAGTGCCAACGACCACGATTCACCGTGCGACGCAAAGCCTTTCGCGACGTCGGTACCGAGTACGATGTCGATGTCGTCGCGGTGCGGACCGACCAGGCACATGCCGCGATCGATCTCCTTGTCGCGCAATTCGCTCAGGCGAGCCGCCAGGATCTCGCTGATCGAGTCGGCCGTCGTCGTCTCGAACTCGACGCCGCCGGCGGGACGGTATCTCAGGGTCGCGGGGCGGGAGTGCGGCGCGATCGACGCATACGACCGGGTGAAATGTGGTTCCAGCTCGGCGAGAACCTGCAGCCGTGCCGCGGTGACCTGCCCGCCCAGATCGGCAAGCTGACCGTCCCACACATCAAGCGTGCTGATGACCGACTCGGCCTGGTCACCGCCACGCCGCAACGCGGCGGCCGCGGTCTTGAGCAGCGCCGACCGCTGTCGCAGCACCCGGTCGTAGTCGGCCCGGGCCGCCACCCATCGGGGACCGCGCTGGGCGACGAGTTCGTCGATGAACCGTCGCCGATCGCTGGGATCCCCGCGGACGAGCGAGAGGTCCTCGGGAGCGAACAGCACTGTCCGCAGGATCCCGAGCAGATCACGGGATCGCCGGGCGGGACTGCGGTTGATCGACGCCTTGTTGGCACCTTCGGCGTTGATCCGCAGTTCCGCGGTCAGCTCCCGTCCCTCGTTCTCGACGGTGGCGGTGACCAGCGCCGACGGGGATCCGGAATGCACCAGCGGCGCATCGGAACTCACCCGGTGCGACCGCAGGGTCGCCAGGTAGAACAGCGCCTCGAGCAGGTTGGTCTTGCCGAAGCCGTTCCGGCCGGTGAAGACCGTCGGGCCGGGCCGCAGATCGAGGTCGACGGCCTGCCACGAACGGAAATCCCTCAGGTGCAGCTCACGAACGAACACGGTCGGTTGCGGTGATCGGCTGGGTTCGCGGCGCTTGTCAGCCCGGCAGGCGGACCGGCATCAGCAGGTAGCTGAACGCACTCTCGGGGGCGACGAAGGCGCCGGACTCGTCGGCAACCGGATCCTCACCGCTGGCCGGGCGCAGGACCGCCGGGCGGCTCGGGGTGGTGAAACCGAAGTCGACGCTGTCGGCGTTGATCGCCGAGAGGCCGTCCTGCAGGTAACCCGGGTTGAACGCGATGGTCAGCGGCTCGCCGTGGAACGACACGGGCAGCTCTTCCTCGGCCTTGCCCGCCTCGTCGCCACCGGCGGTGAGGAGCACGGATCCCTCGGTGAACTCCATCCGGACCTGCGCACCGCGCTCGGCGACCAGCGCGACACGACGGATCGCCTCGATCAGCGGGGCGCTGTCGATGGTGGCGACCGCGGTGTGGCTGGCCGGCAACAACTGGCGGAACTTCGGGAACTCCGCGTCGAGCAGTCGGGTGGTGGTCTTCTTGGTCTCGCCGAGGATGCCCAGGATGCCGTCGGATCCGATGGCCGCGCCGCTGCCGAAGGCCAGTGAGACGACCCCGGTGCCCTCCGAGCCGGCGGTCTTGGCGCTCTCCGAGAGCGTCTTGGCCGGGACCAGGACTGCGCCTTTGGTGTCGGGGTCCGAAGGCTCCCACTGCAATTCGCGCACAGCGAGGCGGAAACGGTCGGTGGCCGCGAGGACCACGGAGTTGCCCTCGATCTCCACGCGCACACCGGTCAGCATCGGCAGGGTGTCGTCCTTGCCGGCCGCGACGGCGACCTGGGAGATCGCCTCGGCGAACAGCTGCGACGGGATCGTGCCGGTGATGGCCGGGACGTCGGGCAGCTGCGGGTAGTCCTCGACCGGCATCGTCGGCAGGGAGAATTTGGCGCTACCGCAGGTGATGGCGACACGGGCGCCGTCGAGGGTCACATCGACGGGCTTGTTGGGCAGGGCCTTGGTGATGTCTGCGAGGAGTCGACCCGAGACGAGCACCTGGCCGGGCTCGGCGACCTCGGCACCCAGGTTCTCCTGGGCCGAGACCTCGTAGTCGAATCCGGAAACGGTCAGACCGGTCTCGCCGACGTTGAGCACCACACAACCCAGAACCGGTACCGGCGGACGAGAGGGCAGGCTTCGAGCGACCCAGGCGACGGAATCAGCGAACTCGTCACGTGCGACACGGAACTTCATGCTGGGAGGTTGCCCTTCTCTCTCGTGCGGATCGTCGGCATGCCGGAGCCGAAACGACGGCATGGTCGATCACGTCCCACATCCGGGAATCCCACTGTAGAACGCCACCGCCGATGCCGGGATGGTTGGGGCCAAGTCAGTCCATCCGGGAGGCCGGGCCCGCCGGGCCCGCGGATGGAGGTTTGTGCACAGTCCTTCTTACAAAAGATTTCTCTTTAGAGAGGGATCCATCTCAGTAATAGGAACTGTGGAATCTGTGGACAACCCCCACATCGGGCCAGTCGGACGGGGTGCGCGGGTGTGCATGACCGGTGGAGCATCGTTGAGCCGAATGCCAAGAGTTTGTGGACAAAACTTGTTGTTCGCGCGGCGTCCACCGTCGGTGCACAGGTCTTGCCCTGTTATCCCACGCCGATCCACAGCCTCCGGAGACGAAGATTGTCATTCGACATGGCCGATCCGAGTGTGCGAGAACACACAAGACCGACGCGTCAGTCTCGACCCGGGGAGCAGAGTTGTGGTTCTGGCGGGGAGGATCCGAGTCGATACGACCGTCACGATCCGCTCTCCGGTTCGGGCGACGAGACGCCGGCGTCGCCGCTTTCACTGCGTGATCCCGTCAGAAACCGCGGAGATCGCCCGTGACATACGAAACGCGCCTCCCGTGCGAGGGCACGAGAGGCGCGTGGAGAACAGAGGAGAAGGACGGTCAGCCCACCGCACGCTGCTTGATGCGGGCGGTCAGCTCCTGGACGTGGTCGTACACCTTGCGGCGCTCGGCCATCTCCTTGCGGATCTTGCGTTCGGCGTACATGACCGTGGTGTGGTCGCGGTCGAACGTCTCACCGATCTTCGGCAGCGACAGGTCGGTCAGCTCGCGGCACAGGTACATCGAGATCTGGCGTGCCTGGGCGATGGACCGGGTCTTGCCGGGGCCGCGCAGTTCCTCGAGCGAGACGTCGAAGTACTCCGCGGTGATCGCCAGGATGCTGGCGGCGCTGACCTCGAGGGTGCCCGAGTTGGGCAGCAAAGCCTGCAGCACGACGTCGGCGAGCGACTTGTCGAGCGCTGCGTCGTTGAGTGAGGCGAACGCCGTCACCCGGATGAGCGCACCCTCGAGCTCGCGGATGTTGCGTTCGATCTTCGACGCGATCAGCTCGAGGACGTCGTCGGGTACCGCGATGTTGTCCATCTGTGCCTTCTTGCGCAGGATGGCGATGCGGGTTTCCAGATCGGGCGGCTGGACGTCGGTGATCAGACCCCACTCGAATCGCGTGCGGAGCCGGTCTTCAAGTGTTGCAAGCTGTTTCGGTGGACGATCGGACGAGATGACGATCTGCTTGCTGGCGTTGTGCAGCGTGTTGAAGGTGTGGAAGAACTCTTCCTGGATACCTTCTTTACCCACCAGGAACTGGATGTCGTCGACCAGCAGCACGTCGACGTCGCGGTAGCGGCGCTTGAACGCCACCCGCCGGTCGTCACGCAGCGAGTTGATGAAGTCGTTGGTGAATTCCTCGGTCGAGACGTACTTGACGCGCATACCGGGGAACAGGCGCTGGGCGTAGTGCCCGGCCGCGTGGAGCAGGTGGGTCTTGCCCAGTCCCGACTCTCCCCAGATGAACAGCGGGTTGTACGCGCGTGCCGGAGCCTCGGACACCGCGACCGCCGACGCATGTGCGAAGCGGTTGGACGCACCGATGACGAAGGTGTCGAAGGTGTACTTGGGGTTGAGGTTTGCCCCCGACGGCGACGGCGTGGTCGTCGGCCGCTCGGCGAAATACGAGGCCCAGTCGCCCGACGGTCGGCCGGTGTCGCCACCCGGTACGGCTCCGGCACCCGGGGTCGCCGGGAATCCGGCACCGATCGCCGCACCCGGGACCGCGGAGTAATCGACCGGTGCCGCGCCGTTGACCAGGCGTGATTCGGACGCGGCCGGTTCGGGTACGGGCTCGTCGTTGCGGGGCGTCTGGATACGAACACCGAGATCCACCGGCTCATTGAGATGGCGGCTCAGGACCGAACGGATCGTCTCGCGCAGGTTGCGCTCGATCTGTTCCTGGACCAGAGCGGTCGGCACGGTGAGAAGGGCGAATCCCTCGGTGAGGGTGAGGGGTCGAACCAGTGACAGCCACGCCTTCTGCTGGCGAGTCAGTGGTTCGTGGTCACGTGCGGCTTCGTCGTCGTTGAGTTCGGCGACGACCTGTTGCCACACCTCACCGAATGTGTCGCGGTCTGAAGTCACGGGGCTGGCCTCCTGACCCGGAAAACTACCAGCGTTGACGCGGGCCGGGGCACCCCACGTCATCGACCGCATCTCTCCACAGAGTTATCCACACCTGTGTACAACGGTGATGACGAACTTGGGACTTTGGTCGGTAACCTCGGATCCCGGCGACACTTCGTTGGTGTCCGGCAGGTGTCCGTGGCCGACGCTCTGACAGAACCTAACAGAGGTGTCGGCGGCCGACAAAGCGATCGGGACAATTGACTCGTTCGGACTGATTGTCGTCATCCGCGTGCTCCAGAACACACCTGGTGAGAGACTGTTCTGCTGTCCCGACGACCGCGTTTGATTTGAGCGCGCGCTGTCAGTAGTCTCGACTGGTCATCCAGGTTGCGGATTTGCGCGGCGTTTTGTCATGTTCGCCGAGTTCATCACCGACAAGAGTTCGGCACCGTCCTGGATCAACGACCAACGACAACATGTGGGTCACGTGCGGGTAACCGGCGTGCTCACAGGGAGCACAAGGAGTCACCGTGGCCAAGGGCAAGCGTACTTTCCAGCCGAACAACCGTCGTCGTTCGCGCGTGCACGGCTTCCGTCTGCGTATGCGGACCCGCGCCGGCCGTGCGATCGTCAGCAGCCGTCGTAACAAGGGCCGCGCGAAGCTCACCGCCTGATCGTCGGCTACCCACCGGATCCTCCGGGTCCGGTCAGCTGATCGATGACTGCGTCTTCTCATCGGATCTCTCGTGGATCCGACTTCTCACGCACCCTGAAGTCCGGTGCGCGGGTGAATGCTCGTGACTTCGTCGTACACCTGGCACCGGTCGGCACACAGTGGCCGGACCCGGCCGGGTTGCGGCGCGACGTCGCCATGACAGGTGGACCCTGGCTCGGCCTCGTCGTGAGCAAGTCGGTGGGCAACGCCGTGGTCCGCCATGCCGTCGCACGACGGCTGCGGGCCGCGTTCGCTGCGACCAGGCATCTCTGTCCGGCCGTCGAGACATACGTGGTGATCCGCGCTCGGCGCGGCGCCGCGGACAGGACCAGTGAAGAACTGGCGGATCAACTGCGGTCGGCCTTCACCAGCCGGCGGATCGTCGAGATGGCGCCCACCGCAGGCACACCGACCGGGGCGGGTGTCGGACGATGATCGACGCCGAGCTGGATGACCGTGGATCGGCCCCCTCCCCCACCCCGTCATCGTCGACTCCGAACACCCGGACCGACTCGCCCGCGGACGCGGACGATCAGCTCACCGTCATCGCCCGGATGCGCCGCGGAGCCCACCTGCTGCCGCGCCGCACGGTCATCTTTCTCATCGAGCTCTACCGGACCTGGGTATCGCCGCTACGGCTGCCCACGTGCCGGTTCGAACCGACCTGCTCGGGTTATGCAGTGGAAGCCCTCGAACGTCATGGTTTCCTCTACGGCTCTTTGCTGGCGACGGTCCGGCTCCTCAAGTGCGGTCCGTGGCACAAGCCCGGGTACGACCCGGTTCCCGACAAAGGTCCCCGCGAACTGTGGAGCGATCTGTGCGGCCGGATCCGTGAACTCTCCGGCGGGCCGCAGTCGGCCCACGATGGCCGGAACCATCAGCCACCGTCCCGGCGGAACGATTCCACCTAGAGAACAACAAGTAAGGGGTACCTGACCCGTGCTCGACTTCATCTACTACCCGGTGTCCGGGATCATGTGGGTGTGGCATTGGCTCTTCAGCTACGTCACGCCCGACAGTCCCGGGGGCGACGGCATCGCCTGGGCACTGTCCGTGGTGTTCCTCGTCTTCACCCTGCGAGCGATTCTCTACAAGCCCTTCGTGAAGCAGATCCGCACCACGAAGAAGATGCAGGAGATCAACCCGCAGCTTCAGGCGATCCGGAAGAAGTATGCCAAGGACCGGGTCAAGATGACCGAGGAGATGCAGAAGCTGCAGAAGGAGCACGGGTTCAACCCGCTGCTCGGCTGCCTGCCGATGTTGCTCCAGATCCCGGTGTTCATCGGTCTGTTCCACGTGTTGCGTTCGTTCAACCGCATGGGTACCGGCATGGGACAGCTCGGCATGAGCGCCGCCGAGACCCGGGCGCAGGGCAACTACGTGTTCAGTGCCGAGCAGGTGCAGAACTTCCTCGACGCCCGTCTGTTCGGTGTGCCCTTGTCGTCCTACCTCGTCGAGCCGGTCACCGAGTTCCAGGCCTTCGTCGAGCCCGGCGCTCCGATCGACTTCACCCGTGTCCAGATCGGCTATGTCATCGTCCCGATGATGATCATCGCGTCGATCGCCACGCACATGAACTCGCGGGCGTCGGTTGCGCGCCAGCCCGAAGCTGCACTCGAGAACCCGCAGACGCGGATGATGAACAACCTCGCGCTGTACATCTTCCCCATCGGCATCCTCATCACCGGTCCGTTCTTCCCCGTCGCGATCCTCCTGTACTGGATGAGCAACAACATCTGGACGTACGGCCAGCAGCACCTGGTGTTCGGAAAGATCGAGAAAGAAGAGGAAGAGGCCAAGCGCCTCAAGCAGGAGAAGCTGAAGGCGAACGCTCCGAAGCCGGGCGCGCGTCCGGACCGCCAGAAGAAGCGCAACACGTCTGCTGATGCCTCAGGAGACTCGGAGACCACGGCTGTGTCGATGACCAAGGCGGGTACGACCGGCGACGCGGATACGACGTCCGAGTCCTCCCCCAGCGAGACCGGCGACTCCGCGCCGAGTACGAAGCCGAAGCCTGGACAGAAGCCGACCCGCTCAGGCGCCGGCGCCGGCCCGGGTTCCAAGAAGCAACCCCCCAACCGGGGCGGGAAGTCCACCGCCAAGAGCGGTAAGAAGCGCGGCAAGCGATGACCGCCCAAGACTTGTTCGAAGCACACAGTTAGGTGAACGAGATGACAGCAGAGACTGCAACTCAAACCGGAACCGAGACCGAGGCGCAAGACGACGCCAAGGCCACGACCGAAACCCAGACCGAACCCGCCGGGTCCACCGGTGCGGACACCGCTGCCGACACCGACGCCACCGACGAGTCCGCCGAGGACTTCGACGATGATCAGGACGATGACGAGGACGACGAGGATCGCCTCGTCGAAGAGGGCGAGATCGCAGGCGACTACCTCGAGCAGCTGCTCGACGTTCTCGACTTCGACGGCGACATCGATCTCGATGTCGACGGTGACCGTGCCGTCGTCAGCATCGATGGTGGCGACGACCTGACCAAGCTCGTCGGCCGCAAGGGTGAGGTTCTCGACGCCCTGCAGGAGCTGACCCGCCTCGCGGTCCAGCAGGCGACCGGCGAGCGCAGCCGACTGATGCTCGACATCGCGCGGTGGCGCGCCGACCGTCGTGACCGCCTGGCCCGTCTCGGCCGAGAGGTCGCCGAGCGTGTACTCAAGTCGGGCGAGCGTGAAGCGCTGGATCCGATGACCCCGTTCGAGCGCAAGATCGTTCACGACGCGGTGGCCGCCGTCGACGGCGTCATCAGCGAGAGTGAGGGCGCCGAGCCCAAGCGTCGCGTGGTGGTCCTCCCCGAGTAGGACTCACCCGAACTACAGAGTTCCACTCAGGCCCCGACCTTAGGTCGGGGCCTGAGTCGTTTTCCGGGCCCCCTCCCCCTCTGCGGTCACCGCGTCGCGCGCTCCCGCGTGAGAATCACAATGGTGTTGTTTCACGTGAAACGTCGGTATCGGATCGTGGTGCGCCCGCTCGGAAGGCCTACCGCGTGCCGGACCAATTGGTCGCCGAATGGGGCGGTTTTGGCGAACGGGTGCGTCAGATGCGCGGTGGTAATGCGTCGAAGAGGCCGTCTCTGGTCATCAATCCCCGCGACGTTCCAGGACCACGGGCATCGGTGGTGAATCGTCACGTGTCGATTCATCTCCGCGGGGTTCCCGATTGTGGAGACGGTACCGACCACGGCCCGGGGTCCGCGTGCGTCGGGTCCTGCTCGGACAGGTGCGCCGAAGTGCGACTTTCCTAACGCCACCCCCCGCCCAGGCCCGCACGGATCTCGACCGCCGGCGGCATTGGCGGCGGACACCGAACCCATCCCCTATTCGGTGCAAGCGCGGCAGGCGCCCTGTTCGCGCGTGAGGGTGCGGACGATCGGCCCGGCGCGCTCTGCCCGGCGAGCGGTCTTCCGCAGGAGCCCGCGCGGTGCTTCTGATCGGGATGCCCGACGGCGTTCACGGACTAGAACCAGGATCTTCGGATCGGGTTCTAGGCGGTATCGGCGGTGGTGTGTCAAGTCTTGTGATCGCCGCACCCGCATCGATGTCGGCGGTGCGGCGGTAGGAAGATGTCGCGATTCGTGGCGGTTTGCCGACACGGTGCGCCATCCGCATTCGCAACCGCTTTGCACGTGAGACCGGTCGGTGCTGAGGTCTATCGATTACGCAGCGGTGTTCCGGGTCGGGTCACGCTCGAACTCGGGAGATCCTCCCCGACCGAGAAGTGGCGGCACAGAGGTATTCCGCCTGGCGTGCTGGGACTCGACTGGTCGCCTCCGCTAACCCGACGGGCATCGGTCGATGGAAGGTTCCGTGCGTCCGCGCGAGCGCTTGGACCGTGACTGGCCTTGTGATCGAGACTGAGCGTGGTTTCGTTTCCCGCGGATACAGGGCTCGGTTGACGTGGATAGGGGTCTCTGACCGTGTCGCCGGCCGCCCGCAGCCCTTGCTGAGGATGGGTGTCAGCGGCCCGTCCGGGAATGACATGAGTGTCGTTTCACGTGAAACATTCGCCTTGCGGCGCCCGCAGGTCTTGCCCTGTTTCACGTGGAACCCTGCGCACGACAACTGCGCTGAATCCGCGGATCCGGTCTGCGTTTGCTACGAAGAACCGAAGGCTGGCGACTCCAGGTTCGAGTAGTACGACCGTCGCGTACGACAACCCCCAATGGGCCCGGTATGCCCGGGTGTCCGGAGGTCTATGCGAAGGCCGCCGGAAGGTGCTCATGCGACAGCCTTGGTAGTAGAGCGCGGCGCTGATGCCTGACCGTCGTCGCGGCGGTAGTGGATGTGCTGGCATCTGGCGCTTCTCGACTATGCGTCCGAGTGCGCGTGGCGCTTCGGGTCGCCGACAGCTCTCCTCCCCAGTTGGGATATGCGGCTGGGGGTAGGCATGGGTGAAAACCGACCACACATGCGTTGCCGCCGGACGGAACTACTGGCGCGGGTTGTCCGCACTAGAGTGAGCCGGCATCTCGTTGGCGTGATCCGTTTGTATGGTCGGGCTGGCCTGCCCGGCCTGGTGCGGACTCAACTCAATGGGGCGATATATGACGTACTGAACCAGAATGACAAGGATGTGGTTTCACGTGAAACATGAGCGCTGGGATGATGTGCACCGACCGTCGGTCGCGCCAGGTTCCACGTGAAACACTGTCATAGGACCAACTAGAAACGGAGGCCAAGTGTCGTCAGACGCTCAACCCGATGACCACCCCGACCTTGATGCGTTGCAGACCCCGCCGGCTTCCGCCGACGCGGTGTTCGGCGAACGCAGGGAATTGGCGGACGGTTACTGGCGAATACTGGCCACCGATGGCATCGACCACGGTCTGATGGGACCCCGAGAGGTTCCTCGGTTGTGGGATCGGCACATCCTGAACTGTGCGGTGATCGGGGAACTGATCGAGAAGGACGAGACGGTGTTCGACGTCGGGAGCGGTGCGGGTCTCCCCGGCCTGCCGCTCGCGATCGCTCGCCCGGATGTGTCGATCACCCTGATCGAACCGCTGCTCCGTCGCAGCACCTTCCTCGAACAGGCAGTGAAGACCCTCGGTCTCGAGAACGTGCGAGTTGTTCGCGGCCGCGCGGAGGAGAAGGTAGTCCGCACCGATGTCGGTCTCGCGGACGTGGTCACCTCCCGGGCCGTTGCACCGCTCGAGCGGCTTTCGAAGTGGTCCGCTCCCCTGGTTCGCGGGGGTGGGCGGATGATCGCGATCAAGGGTTCCTCGGCGGCCGAAGAGATCGAGCGGGATCGCGCGGTGGTCGGTCGGACCGGTATCAGTGATCTCCGCGTCGTCACGTGTGGGGCGGTGCTCGAGACACCGACGACCGTCGTCGTAGGCACGAAGGCGGAGCGGGCAACCAAGAAGCAGCGACGGCGATGAGTACCGACGCGATCATTCGGGCCAACGCGGCGGATTGTGCCGACGGTGTCACACAGAGGGAGTTCTGAATTGGTATGGAGTCCGCGTAAGGCGCAGAATAGAAAGCGTTCTGGCAGCGCGTCTCAACGGGCTGCCGTTGACGATTCTGCATCTGTTGGAGCCGGGGCGACGTCCGCCGGACCCGACAACTCGAACGCCTACCAGGTAGGTCAAAGGAGTGCCCGCGTGGTCGATCAGGACCCGAACGTTTCACGTGAAACGCCATCCGCTGGAGCCCCGCCCGTCGCGGGCGAGCCCTTCGCCGACACCCCGATCGCCATGGCTGCGGAGCGCGCCAGTCAGGTCCTGACTCCTGGTGGTGCCGGTCAACTCCCCCGCCCTCAGCGCACGCGGATCATGACCGTCGCGAACCAGAAGGGCGGCGTCGGTAAGACCACCACCGCGGTGAACCTCGCGGCCGGTCTCGCTGTACGTGGACTGCGCGTGCTTGTTGTGGATCTCGACCCCCAGGGCAACGCGAGCACTGCATTGGGTATCGATCATCGCGCGGAGGACATCGCCTCCGTTTACGAGCTGCTCCTCGGCGAGGTGACTCTCAAGGAGGCCATCCAGGAGTCGCCGAGCCAGAAGGGCCTCTTTTGTGTCCCGGCAACACTTGATCTGGCCGGTGCCGAGATCGAACTCGTGTCCTTGGTGGCGCGCGAGAACCGACTCCGGAACGCACTCTCCGACGAAGTTCTGGCCGAGTATCAGATCGACTATGTCTTCATCGACTGTCCGCCGTCGCTCGGTCTCCTGACCGTCAATGCGATGGTCGCCGCGCGTGAGGTACTCATCCCGATCCAGTGCGAGTACTACGCCCTCGAGGGCGTCGGACAGCTCCTCCGGAACATCGAGCTCGTCCAAGCGCACCTCAATCGTGGGCTGCACGTGTCGACGATCGTCCTCACGATGTACGACGGTCGAACCAAGCTTGCCGACCAGGTGGCCGAGGAAGTCCGTCGCCACTTCGGCGACAAGGTGCTCGGCACGATCATCCCCCGCAGCGTGAAGGTCTCCGAGGCACCCGGATATGGGATGACGATCATCGAATACGATCCCGGTTCACGTGGCGCGATGAGCTACCTCGACGCGGCGCGCGAACTGGCTCTCCGCGGTGCAACGGAAAGCGCCCAGGCATGACGACACAGATCCGATTCCTAGTGGAGGTAAAGGCATGAGTCAACGGGACACCGCGCAGCGTCGTGGCGGACTGGGTCGTGGACTGGCGGCACTCATCCCGACCGGCCCCACCGAGGACCAGTCGACCGCTCCGCGGCTGGGCAACGCCGCCGCCGACGTCGTCATCGGCAAGGGACCGTCGCCCGTGGTCGACGGCCAGCCCTCCTCCCCCGTCGACGCCTCGGCGGTCGACGTACTGAGCCGCGAAGAGGCCGGCGCCGTCTACCGGGAGATCCCGCCCAAGCAGATCCAGCCGAACCCGAACCAGCCCCGAACGGTCTTCGACGACGAGCAGATGTCCGAACTCGTCCACTCGATCCGCGAGTTCGGTTTGATGCAACCGATCGTCGTGCGGCGCCTCAAGGAGCCCACGGCTGACGGTGTCGCCTACCAGATCGTCATGGGTGAGCGTCGGTGGCGGGCGAGCCAGGAGGTCGGCCTCGAGGCGATTCCGGCCATCGTCCGTGAGACCGCCGATGGCGACATGCTGCGCGACGCACTGCTCGAGAACATCCACCGCGCACAGCTGAATCCGTTGGAAGAGGCGGCTGCCTACCAACAGCTTCTCGAAGAGTTCGGCGTCACCCACGAGCAGTTGGCTGCCAAGCTCGGCCGTTCACGTCCACTCATCAGCAACATGATCCGTTTGCTCAAGCTGCCGATCCCGGTGCAGCGTCGTGTGGCGGCGGGTGTCCTGTCCGCCGGTCATGCCCGCGCCCTCCTCTCCCTCGAGACGGGCAGCGATGCACAGGAGGCTCTCGCCGCGCGAATCGTCGCCGAGGGGCTGTCAGTCCGTGCGACCGAAGAAGCTGTCACTCTCGCCAACCGCGGTGACGGACCGGAGGCGAAGCCGGCCGCCCCGAAGCGCAAGCCGATGCAGATGCCTGGGCTCCAAGACCTCGCCGAGAGACTGTCCGACAGCCTGGACACCAGGGTTACAGTCAGTCTAGGGAAGCGGAAAGGGAAGATCGTCGTGGAATTCGGATCGGTCGACGACCTGGAACGCATCGTTCAGTTCATCGACCCGAACAAGTGAACTCCACCGCGGATTTCTCTGTACCAGCGGATGCGGAAGTAACGTCACAGTGACGATTGACGGATCAGGGACCGACCTGAATTTCGAGATGGGCTGTAGCCCAATACTTTTCGTCGATTCACGTCTCCGGCTCGGAGTTCGATGACATGAGCGTGTCGATCGTGCGGCTGGAACTCGGATCTTTCGAGTCCCTCCCCCACCACACCCGCCGATGTGTCTTCTGGGAAGTCGAACCGACCGCCAACGGTCAGGCCTACGAGAGCGAGTTCGACAAGGAGGCCTGGATCTCCGGTCTGCTGCTCGAGTGGGGAGCGTGTGGACAGGTCGCCATCGACTCGACGACCAACTCCGTCATCGGTACGGCGTTCTACGCACCGCCGAACCGGGTGCCCCGTTCGCAGCACTTCCCCACTTCCCCGGTCAGTCACGACGCCGTCCTTCTCACCAGCATTCGCACGGAGCCGGGACACGAGGAAGTCGCGACGATACTGCTCGATGCCGTCCTCGGTGATCTGATCCGACGCGGTGTCCGCGCAGTCGAGTCCTTCGGTCTCGTCCGCAATGGTGCCGGCGGGGCCGAGTTCGGTTCGTCGATCGGAGCCAGTCCGTCCGGCTCTGCGGAGTCGGGTGAGGCCGTCACGGGTGGAGGTCTCCCCGACCTCGACTTCTGGACGGATGAGGCGATCATCGAAGTCGCACGAGAGATCCTCGAGGACTCACAGGCTGATCTGTGCACCACGTGCATGATCGACGCGTCGTTCCTCAAGAACTCGGGATTCGACGTCGTCTCATCGCATCAGCGCTTCCCGCGGTTCCGTCTGGAGCTCGACGAAGGACTCGGCTGGAAGTTTGAGGTCGAGAGCGCGCTGGAGAAGCTGGTGGTGATGGCCGAGATCGATCTCACCGGACGGCAGCGAACAGCTGTGCCGGTGGGATCGGGTGCGGGCCGTGTCAGCGCGAAGCGTTCTCCGCGGCCAGAAGGTCCGCGAAAGTGTAAGTGCCAGTAGGGCGATCGTCCTGGTCGAGCAGGTACAACCGCTTCACCGCGACCAGGATGGCGTCCGCGATGACATTGCGCCAATCCGAACTACCCAGCACCGCAGCATCATCCGGGTTGGTGATGTAGCCGACGTCGATGAGGGCAACCGGCATCCTGGTCAGTCGCAGGACATCCCAGGTGCGCTCATGTGTCCGACAATCGGCAAGCGGTGTGCGAGCGGCGATCTCGCGCTGGATGAACCCGGCCAGATTACGGCCGATTGTCGAGAAGGAGTTCTGGTTGTTGCCGAAATAGAACGAGGCGACGCCGTTGGCCTGCGCGTTGCGGTAATGACCGCATCGCAGCGAGATCATCATGTCGGCATCCATGAGGTTCGCGACCCGGGCGCGTTCGTTGTCCCCCGGTCGGCCGCGGCCGTCGTGGGACAGGAAGGTCTGCATGCCGGCGGCCGCCATGCGGCCCTCCAGCCGTGCACCCCAGATCCCAGAGGAGATCGGATTCGCGTTCGGCGAGTTCGCCGGTCGACAGCGGGTGCAGCCCACCGGAACCGGGATCGATGAGGATCCGCTTGCCCGACAGCTGCGGACCGGAGCGTCGAACCTGCTCCTCCTGGCGGATCGCATACGGCGAACCACCAGTGACACGCGTGCCGAGGCGTTCGAGTGAGCGAAGAGTCGCCGGACCACAGATCCCGTCAGACGCCAGACCGTATTCACTCTGGTACAGACAGACCGCATTGTGGGTGTTCAGCCCGAAGATGCCGTCGACGAGCGAGGTGTAGTAACCGAGGTTCTGGAGGCGGTGCTGCAGAGTCGCCACGTCGTCGCCGACCATGGGCGCCGACAGCTGGTACGACAGCACACGGGCGCCGAGGCGGTACGAGGCCTCCCGGAGAACCCGGTAGGTTGCGGGGCCGACGATGCCGTCGACGATCAGACCGCGCTGCTGCTGGAATGCCCGAATTGCCCGGTCACAGGCTTCGTCGAAAACGGGATCCCCACCGTCGGGCAACAGACCGAGCCCGACCAGGATGGCGCGGATCTCGGCCACCGCCGAGCCGTGATCCCCAAGTCGGAACAATGGCATGTCGTCACCCCTCGTACGCATCGCGGCAGGGTGACGCCCTGCCGGCGATATCTGGCGGACCGCGTGACTGCGGTACCGGTCAGCATCAGCCTGCATTCTCTCAGCTGAAGTTCACTACACCAAACTGGAACAGCTCCAGTGGCGTCGTCGTCGGCTCGTGTCCCTCGTGGCCGGGGACCCGGGCCGAGACTACCAACGACGAGAGCCCGCGGGCCGACGACAACGTCGTTCACCCGTCGGACTCTCGCCGCGGATCAGAAGAAAATGCAGGTCAGGCTGACTGGCCGATCACCGAATCGAGTTCGCGTAGCAGTGCGGCCTTGCCCTTGGCGCCGACGATGGTCTTCACCGGCTGACCCTTGTCGAACAGGATCATGGTCGGGATCGACATGATCTGGAAGTCACGCGCGGTGGCCGGGCTCTCATCGACGTCGAGCTTGGCGATGGTGAGCTTGTCGCCGTTGTCGCGGGCGATCTCCTCAAGAACCGGGGCGACCATGCGGCACGGGCCGCACCAGGTTGCCCAGAAATCGACCAGGACCGGCTTGTCGGCACCGAGAACGGTGTCCTTGAAGGTGGTGTCGTTCACGACGACCGTGTTTGCACCCATGGTGATGTCCTCCTCAGATGGACTCGAAGAACGAGATTGGAATGGAACGCTCAGGTCAGGCGGGTGCCTGAACAGCTTCGACGTCGGCGACGGACTCGGCGTCGACGGTGTGTGCGGGCGCCTCACCCTGCTCGGCGAGCCAGCGCTCCGCGTCGATGGCCGCCGAGCAACCGCTCCCGGCTGCGGTGATGGCCTGGCGATAGGTGTGGTCGACCAGATCGCCACAGGCGAAGACGCCGGGCAGGGAGGTGTAGGTGGTGCGGCCCTGCACGAGGACGTAGCCCTCGTCGTCGAGGTCGACCTGTCCGCGGACCAGTTCGCTGCGCGGGTCGTGACCGATCGCGACGAACATGCCGGTCACGTCGAGGGTGCTGAGCTCACCGTTGCGGGTGTCCTCGATCTCCAGGCCGCTCACCGACCCGTCGCCGATGACCGATCGAACGGCGGCATTGGTGACGAAGCGGATCTTGTCGTTGGCGCGAGCGCGCTCGAGCATGATCTTCGAGGCGCGGAATTCGTCCCGACGATGAACCAGTGTGACAGTTCGGGCGAACTTCGTGAGGAAGGTCGCTTCCTCCATCGCCGAGTCGCCGCCGCCGATGACGGCGATGTCCTGGTCCTTGAAGAAGAAGCCGTCGCAGGTCGCGCATGCGGATACGCCGCGACCGAGGAGTTCCTGTTCTCCTTCGACTCCGAGGTACCGTGCTGCCGCGCCCATCGCGAGGATGACAGCGCGCGCGCGGAACACCTCACCGCCGACCTGGACCTCCTTGATGTCGCCCTCGAGGCGGACCGTGTCGACGTCCTCCATGCGCAGGTCGGCGCCGAATCGGATCGCCTGCTCGCGCATTTCGTCCATCAGGGCCGGGCCCTGGATGCCGGTCTGGAAGCCGGGGAAGTTCTCGACCTCGGTGGTCGTCATCAGCGCGCCACCGAACTGGGTGCCCTCGAAGACAATCGGCGCTAGCTCGGCGCGCGCGGCGTAGATCGCCGCGGTGTACCCGGCAGGACCAGATCCGATGATGATCACGTCGTGGATCTGCTGGGTCTCTGGCTGGCTCATCCGTCCTCCGTGCTGTGGGGTATGCGAGATCCCGGAGTTCTGGTCGGGATCACGGCTGCTTCAACACAAGGGTAAGCGCAGATGTTCCCGGTCAAGTCCATGCGTCCGGCGTGGTGACGCAGGTCTCGGCCCTGGTAGAGGGGATCAGGCGCCGATCGTCCCCCTCGCCAGGAACGCGGGATTGTCGGTGTCGCACTCGAGACCGACGATCAGGGCGTCGAACCGGCCTGGGACACCGGTCGACAGCAGGATGGCGGCAGCGGGGCCACCGTGGAAGATGATCCGCCCGGAGCCGACGATGACGACCGTCGCGGGGACGAGATGAGCCGCGGTGCAGCGTCGGAGCGCGGCGACCGAGCCGAACGGTGCCCCGTCTGTACGACCGAGGACCGAGATGGCCGACGCGGAGCCCGCCGGGTCCAGGATCTGGGTCGATCCGGGCTGGGCCTGTATCGGCGATGGGGTGTCGTCCGGTGACGAGGACATCAGTCGAAGCACACCGATCGAGCCGAGGGCGACCACCGCGATCGCCGCCGCGGCCAGTACCACCGAGAGAACCCTCGACGACCGACCGGATCGTTCGCGCCGTGCGGGGAGATCCACCGGTGCGTCCTGGGCGGGACCCGGTCGTGCAGGGCCGGGAGGCGCCGCCGCGTCGGTCGCGGGCGCTCCGGCCAGTGCGGCCAGCGTGGCCTGGACGTCGGCGCGAACATGATCCGGAACCGTATGCGCGGCGGGGGTCGACGTGCGAAGCTGACTCGTCGTCCGATCCAGAGCCGCCAGGATCTCCTGCGCGGCAGCGTCATCGGTGATCTGCGCACGGATGTGTGTGGCAGCGCGCTCGGACAGCACTCCGGCGTGGAGATCGGCCAGCGTCTCCGCCGAATACGGCGGATCGGGCAGATCGCCGGACTCGGTGTCGTCAGGTCCCCGCGGGGTCATGGTGTCAGTCTTCCATTCCGAAGGTCAGGCGTCGGTGTCTCAGGGTGGCATCTCGCCGGTCGTTGTCCGGTGGTCGTCGGATACTTGGACGCACGACGCGCGGTTCCGGTTCCACTCCGGTGTGATTCGGCGGAAAGACGTTGGCAGGCATCGGCTTACGCGTCATCGGCAGTCCGGAGATGACCCAGGACCTGGGCGAGTTTGAGTCGTCCGCGTGCGCATCGACTCTTGATGGTCCCCTCGGCGACGCCGAGGAGTGAGGCGGCCTCGGCGACCGAGTAACCCTCGAGATCGACGGCGACGATGGCCTGCCGCTGGCCTTCGGGAAGCGCGTGCAGAGCCCGGCCGATGGAGACGGACAGATCCACCGCGGCGATGTCATCGGCGGTGTCGGCGATCGACAGCACATCCCACTCGGGCAGCGGAACGGTCCGGCGGGCGTTGTTGCGTCGGATCCGGTCGAGGCAGGCGTTGACGACGATCCGATGCAGCCAACTGGTCACCTTCGCGTCGGAGCGGAAATCCCCGGCGGTCCGGTGGGCGGCGAGTAGTGCGTCCTGCAACCCGTCGGCGGCATCCTCGGGGTTCTGGCTGGTCCGAATGGCGACCGACCACAGATAGTCGAGGTGACGGTTGATCAGATCGGTGAACGCGCCCGGGTCGCCGGCGGCGTGAGCGCGTAACAACTGCTCATCGGTGTGCAGGTCAACTGCGTCGTTCCCCCCGGCCATGCGCTGAGAGTAATGGAGAAGCCGCCGCCCGACCCGGTGGCGACGCAGTTGTCTACAGGACCGATCTCAGTGTGGACAGCCGGTTTGGCCGGCCTGCTCACGCCTCCAGACGGGCTCGGACCGCGGCCATCCGCTCCGCGAGTTCGCGCTGGTCGATCACCCCGCGATCGAGCAGGGTGTGCGCGAGGGCGACAAGCTGGTTCTCCGGGTAGGGAAGGTCGGCGTAGGTGGTCGCCGCCAACCTGTCCTCCTCGTCGCGGCGCTCCACGACCCCGGGTGCCGCGCATCCGCTGTCGGCGGCCCGGTCGAGCGCGTCGCAGAGACCGTCGAGGCTGGTCTTCCATGGTGGGACGAGGTTGGCGACCCCGTACTTGGCGGCCATTCGCGGCCATACCTGGTCACGTTGGACGACCTCGGCGAGCGGCGGGTAGGCGTCTCCGGTCTCGGACTGCGTCGAC
The DNA here is from genome assembly GCF_038024875.1 of Gordonia rubripertincta. Taxonomy (NCBI): domain Bacteria; kingdom Bacillati; phylum Actinomycetota; class Actinomycetes; order Mycobacteriales; family Gordoniaceae; genus Gordonia; species Gordonia rubripertincta. Next base: position 1,321,931 of record NZ_CP136136.1, on the reverse strand, counting down.
ATCGTCACTCTCCCGCCGGGTGGATGGCCGGCCGGACGGTGGTGACCGCGTTGGTGGTCACCCCCGGCTTCGGAAGGGCCACCCCGATCAGACAATCGCGGGTGAGGATCTCGGCCAGCTGCTCCTGGGTCCAGTCCTCCGTCCCCGCCGGGCGTTGCGGCATCACCATGAACCGATGCTTCTGATTGGAGTCCTGGACGCGGACCGATACACCGTCGGGCAGTTGGAGCCCGAACTCCGACAACACCTGTCGCGGCCATCGCACCATGCGACGCCGGTAGTTCGGCGTGCGATACCACTCGGGCGAATTGCCGAGGATCGGCCGCGGATAACACGAACACAGCGCGCACACGATCACGTGATGGACCGACGGGGTGTCTTCGAGTATCGAGAACGCGGTGAAGTCACTGGGTGTGCCGAAACCGGTGGGCTCGAGCCAATCGACCCCGACCTCCTTGCTCGCGGTCATGGGTTCGGCGAGCGCGAACTCTTTGAAGTCCGGTTCCAGCCAGGCGCGCGCAACCAGGGTCGCTGCCGGTGTCGGCCCGATCTGCTCGGCGAACTCGGTGAATCGCCGATGTTCCTCGGCGGTGAAAAGTCCCTTCTCGATACACAATTCACGTAGCGCGATCTCGAGCACCTCGAAGTCGGTGACCTCCTCGACCATCGGCGCGACCGTCCGCGCGTGGTCGTGATCGTGATCGTGATCGTGCGCACCGGTGGCGTCGCTCATGGTCTAGCTCTCCTCTCGACCGGCCGGTGCCAGCCACCTCTCCGGGATCTCGGTTCGCAGGGTGTCGTCGGCGGTGCCGGTGTACCCGTGCCACAGGTCGCTCATCTGGAACTCGACGACGTAGAACCACTCCGGTTGGGCATCGGACAGACCCCACGTCTCGTCTTCGGGCGCTGGACTCTCGTAAGCGACGGCGGAGATCTGACCGGTTGCACCGCGCACGTATTCCGGTGTGCGCGTGTAGAAGACGACGGGAAGCTCGCGCACGACGACGGGATCGCCGACGGCGAACCGGGCCTCACCGGCCCTCCCCGCGTAGATCTGGGGATCCCCGACCCCGACGGCGTGCCGGTGATGGGTGTTGCGGGGAACGTCGGATCCGTCACCGACACTGCGTGGTCGCGCTTCGAGCTTCTTGCCCGCCAGTCCGCCGGCGTATCGATCCTGCACCTCGAGCATGCGCTCGGAGAGCTCGCCGAGCGCGATGTGGTGTTTCTCGACCAGAACTCTCGCAACCGCGAGCAACCATCGGCCGTAGTACGGCAGTCCGAGGTACTCCGCGCGGCCGACGTCGACGTTGCCGATCCGCCGACGTTCCTCGGAGAGCCAGATCCCGCGCCAGGCCAGCACTTCACACATGACGTACGTCATGTGTTCCCACAGCTCGTAGGCCTTTCCCTCGTAGAAGATCGGCGCGTCGGGTTCACCGCCGACGTCATGCACCGGTTTGAGGTAGGCGGTGATACGCGCGTGATCGAGGAGATCGGGAGTGGGCGCGTCCGGAAGTTCCGGATACGAAGATTTCAGGCGCGCAACAAGATCGAGCTGTCTGGCGCGTTCTTCTGCTGTGCTCATCTGTCGCCTCCCGGGAGTAGCGGCCCCGCGGCTTGAAGCAGAATGGTCCGAAATCTACTCGCGTAGCAAGACTTATGGCGGTGTTTTGGCGTAGTCCGACGGATGCGAGGAGTCAGTTCAACAGTCGACCGTGCGCGGCGACCAACAGTTCCACGCAGACGTCGAGGACGTCTTCGAGAGGTTCGCGTTGAATGCCGGAGTCCGCTTCGCCGGCCACATACCAATCGACCATCAACTGGGTGACGGCTCCGACGAGTCCGACAGAGGCGAGCCGCTGACGGGTCGTCGGTGGACGACTTCCCCGTGCCAGCACCAGGATCAGGTCGGCCCACCCGTGTATCGCGCGCATCCGTACGCGTTCGATCTCGGGTGAGACGCCGACGACCTCGACAAGCATGACCCGCGCTCGACGTGCGTCGTCGGCCAGCGCCGACATGAAGGCCTGCAGGATTGCGCGCGCCGCATCCGAGATCGACTCTGCGGGAATGCCTTCCGACTCGGCACCGATATCGGTTCCGCCGGCCCCCGTGTGGATGAAGCGGCTCGCAGCGGCGATCGTCGAGGTGCGGGCGAAGTCCACGCAGTCGTCGTATACCGCGACGAGCAGGTCGGCGCGGTCGCTGAAGGATTCATAGAAGTAGCGCTGGGTGAGCCCGGCCTGGTCGCAGACGCTCTTGACCGAGGCCTTCGCGTAACCGTCGGTGCCGAAGACGTCGAGTCCGGCGCTGATCAGGGCGCTGCGGCGGCGAGCCTGGCGTTCGGTCGGGTCCGCTCCCGCATAGCGCCGGCCTCCGGCGCGGGCGGCGGGGGTTCCCGCGGTGGCGGACGTGGGCACGAACCTCTGCTCCTCTGGTCACGACCCGGATTTCGACCGATCCGGATCTTTACAGCACTACTTCTGACACGATACATTGTCAGAATCAAACTGACATGCTGACGTGTCAGATGGTGGTCCAGAGGAGTACACGGTGTTGGAGTTCTTGCCGGAACCGATGCGCGAGCCGACGGTGATCGCGATCCCGTTCTTCCTCGCGATGCTGGCCATCGAGTGGTTCGCTGCGGCCAAGCTCGAGCACGATCACGACGACGAGGGTGCTCCGGCCCCCGGCGCCTACGAGACCCGGGATGCGCGCGCGAGCGTGATGATGGGCGTCGTCTCGATCGGGACCAGCGCCTTCTGGAAACTTCTCGGGCTGCTCGCCTACACCGCCCTGTTCACGTATGTCGCGCCGTGGCACCTGCCGATGAACCAGTGGTATTCGTGGGTCATCGCGTTCGTGGCGGTGGACTTCATCTACTACTGGGTGCACCGGGTGTCGCACCGCGTGCGCATCGTGTGGGCGACCCATCAGGCACATCACTCCAGCGAGTACTTCAACTTTGCCACCGCGCTGCGCCAGAAGTGGAACATCAGCGCGGCGATCGTGATGTGGCTGCCGCTCCCCTTGCTCGGGGTCCCGCCGGCCCTCGTGTTCTTCGCGTACTCGTTGAACCTCATCTACCAGTTCTGGATTCACACCGAACACATCAACAAGATGTGGGCGCCGTTCGAGTACGTGTTCAACACCCCGTCGCATCACCGTGTACATCACGGACGCGATCCCGAGTACCTCGACCGCAACTACGGCGGCGTCTTCATCATCTGGGACCGGATGTTCGGATCCTTCACCCCGGAGGGTCGCCGCCCGCGCTACGGACTGACCAAACCGGTGGACACTTACAACATCTGGCGACTCGAGACGCACGAGTACGTGGCGATCGCCCGCGACGTGAAGTCGACGTCGAGCTGGCGAGCACGCCTCGGTTACATCTTCGGCCCGCCCGGGTGGACGCCGAAGACGGGCGCGTCGACCACCGAACCGATGGCATCGGGCACCGATGACGAGTCGGTCAGCCCGGAGAACGAGCCGGTCAGCCCGCCATCGTGACGCGGCCGACCTCGGCCTGATAGCCACCCGCAGCGGGCGGCAGCGTCGTGATCCACACCATCACGTAGCGGCTGGCCTGCGGAGACGCGATCTGGATGGTCGTGGTGTTCTGGCCGACACGACCCGCGGCCACGGGGGTGGTCCCGGCGAAAGCGGGCCTCGCGTTCGGCGAGGTGCGGATCTCCACGTCGAAACCGGGGGTCGGGGTCTCGATGGTCACCGACTTCACGGCGCGCTCGTCACCGAGGTCGAACATCAGGCCCAGGCCCTGCTTCAGACCGCCGAAGTCGGGGCGGCCCCGGTAGTTGTCGGTCTGCCACGGTGGCGCCGCACCGGTGATCACGTTCCCGACGTTGGCCGAGTTGTCCGGCGGCTGCGACGAGAAGTCGGCCACGGTCACCCCCCGGAGCGCGATGTCCTGGGCCTGCGGCGCTTCGGCGGGTGCCTTGGCCTCGGGTGTCGGTTCGCCCGGCGGGGCCGGCTCGGTGGTGGTCAGGATCGAGTCGATGTCACTCGAGCCGTCACCGCTGCCGAAGACGTTGGTGGCTCCGACGATCAGCGCGATGACCACGAAGAGCGCGAGCAGACCCGCGCCGATCAGCAGTGCGAGGTTCTTGCGGCCCGCCTTGTGCTCGGCGCTGCCGACCCGCGGTGCCACCGTGACCGGCGGCGGCGCGTCGGCATCGGTGATGGCGGGGAGCATGTCGGTGTTGAGGTCGACCACTGTCGCCTGGTCGAGGACGTGCTGGACCGTCGCCGCGGTCCGGATGCCCCGGGTTCCGTCGAGCGCACGCGCCGCGACGGCCGAGATCTCGAACGGGATGTCGGGCTTCGCTGCCCGCGGCTCCAGGGGTTGACCGTTCTCCCCCGGCGCCGCCACCGGGATACCGCCGATCGGTTCGGTGACGTCGTCGGTGGTGACGAGCCGCGACCCGTTTTCGGGATCGAGGGTCCACCGGTTCAGCAGCAGCGCGTAGAGCACCGCGCCGAGTCCGCGCACGTCGGAGGCCTTGTCGTCCCCGGCGAGGGTGCCCGGGAAGGCGAGAACCGCGTTGCCGTCGTGGCTGATTCGGATGCGATCGGGATGGTCGATCGACAGTGCGCCACCGGAGCGGTGGGCGATCTCCGCGGCCGCGGCCAGCGAGCGCACGGCTCGGGCGGCACCGATCGGGGACGGCTCGGACCGGGCGACGTCGGCGAGCGATGAGCCGGGCACCCACTCGGCGACGACGATGCCGCCGGAGGAACCGCGGACGACGTCGAGCACCCGTGCCACGCCGTCGGAGGTGATCTGGCCGAGGCGCAGGGTCCGCGAGAGGACCGCCTGGGGCCCCTGATCGGTCGCCTTGATGGCCTGTCCGCGCTCGAGCGGCGGCGCGAGCTGGTCTGCGTCGACGAAGGTCAGTGCGACCTCACGGTCGAGGTTGATGTCCTGGGCGCGCCAGAACTGCAGGCCGCGGGTGCCGCCGTGCTGCTCGAGGAGCCGGTATCGGCCACCGGCGACCGCGGCGCCGGGAATCAGTCGCGGTCCGCGTCGACGAGCAGCCTCCGGTGTGGGGGCAGCGGCCGGCGCGGCGGGAGTCTGTCCGTGAGTGGGTGCGGAGGGAGTCTGGGGTCCGGCGGAATGGGAATCGCCGGGGCCGGATTCGACGGGCGACCCGGTGGGTGCACTCGTGTCGATCTCGCTGTCACTCACGCGACGGACTCCTTTCCTCCGGTATCTGATGTCGCGCGGAACCGGTGCGCGCTCTGGGATGGGACGTGCACCCCGGCCGGCGCCGATCGCGCCCCCGGTGTGCACGGAGTAGGACTGCCACGTCGCGGTGCCCCTGTCGAAGCGGCGCAGCACTTGTACCTGACCAGAGTACGGGAGCGATTCGTCCGCAGAGACGCGCGGAAACTGAACTGTGATCGCCGGGGACTGTTCGCGTTCGGGCTCCGCGGGCGGCGCGAGAGCCGGGATGAACCGGCCGAGGAGGCGACGCACCGAGTTGCCGATCGCGACCACGTCCGGCACCCGGGCGGCGGCCAGACCCGCATAGGTCACCGCCAGCACGACGACCGCCGTCAGGATCAGGTACAGCAGCGACCCGACCTTGCCGAGCCAGCCGATCATGTGGTCGAGGCCGGTCATCTTCGCGACGGCCCAGACGACCGCCGACACGCTCAGGGAGACCGCGAACGTGACCAGCGTGGTGCGGGCCACGTTCGTCAGTCGTGCGCCGCGCAGGCGGCTGCGGAGCAAGTAGTGGCCGACGATGGCGCCGACCAGATAGCCGAGTCCGTTGGACAGGGCGAGCCACCGCACGACGTTCGACGGGTCGTCGAACAGGACGGGACCCATGTACGACGACGTCACCTTGACCACGGTGATGCCGAGCGCGATGAAGGTCGGGGTCCAGGCGTCCTCACGGGCGTAGAAGACGCGCAGCTGGACCAGCGTCATCGAGTACGGGATCAGCGTGAACGCACCCCAGGCGAGCACCGAGCCCAGCTGGGCGGCGTCGGCGGCGTCGAACCGGCCGAAGTTGAACACCGCGATCGCGATGGCCGGCCCGAAGAAGGTCATGAACGACACGACCGGGACCAGCGCGACCATCGTCAGACGCGTGGCCAGCGACAGGTCGTCGACCACGGCCTTCGTGTCGTCGGCGGCCGCGTTGCGCGACAGTCGCGGCATGATCGCGGTCAGGATGGTCACGCCGAGTACGCCATAGGGCAGCTGCAGCAACTGCCAGTGGGTGAAGTAGATACTGACGCCGGACTCCTGGGCGGAGGCGGCGATCCGGTACGTCGCGATGAGACCGACCTGCAGCAGGGCGACGTAGGCGACGATCGCGAGCGCCATGTTGCCGAACTGGCGCAGCCGGGCGTCGATGCCCCATTCCAGCTTCAGATGCACGCCGGCCTTGCGCAGGAACGGCACCAGGACCATGGCCTGCAGCACCACGCCGAGGGTGCAGCCGATACCCAGGACGAGCAGCTTCGGATCGCTCATCCGGACCGGGTTGAGAGTGATCTCGCCGGGCACCAGGGCGTACAGCACGAGGGTCGTGATCTGGACGACGTTGTTCAGGACCGGTGCCCAGGCGCCCGGTTTGAACAGGCCGCGCAGGTTGAGCACGGCGATGAACAGTGCGGAGAGCCCGTAGAACAGGATCTCGGGCAGCAACAGGTAGGCGAGGTGCGTGGACAGGTCCCGGTTGACCTGCCCGTCACCGAGATTCAGGTAGGTCAGGAGTGGCGCGGCGATGACGGCCAGGACCGTCGCCGAGCCGAGCACCACCACGGTGATCGTGAAGATGCGGTTGAGGAAGCCCTGACCGCCGTCTTCGTCCTCGGCCTCGGCCCGCGCGAGCAACGGGATGACGATGGCCGTCAGCACCGCGCCCAGGACGACCTCGGCGATCATGTTCGGCAGCACGTCGGCGGCCTGGAACGCCGAGGCGATGCCCGAACCGAGCATCGCCAGGATCAGAACGGTGCGCAGGAAGCCGGTGATGCGACTGAAGAGAGTCGCGATGGCGATCGAGCCACTGGTCCGCAGGATGCTCGAGTCCGAGTCGCGTGCCAGCCCGGTCGACGACGAGTCGTCGCCGGCTGTCACCTTCTTCGACGAGCCGGTGGCGACGGCGTCCGTCTCGCCGCTGTGCCGTTCCTGATACCCGGCCGCGTCGAGACGACCGGGCCGGACCGGTGGGGCCTCGACGCGGACACCACCGGGTACGGGCCCCTGGGCATGCCGGGCGCCGTGAGCGGGGGGTGACGGGACCGGTCGGCCGGGCCGGGGTGGCGGCGGCACGGGGCCGGATCCAGGAGGGATCCGGCGCGGTGCAGCGCGATCCGGACGCTGGGGAGGCACCGCACCGGGTGTCCCCGGCCGCGGTTCGCGCGGCACATCGTTCCAGTTCACGTGGTGTTTCGCCGTCCTCGTTCAGTGCTCGATCAGGGGTCGTGCGGGTGGTCGCCCGGCTCCTCGCCGGATGGCCGACCCTCGCCTTGCAGGGTACGGCGTCGCTCCTGATACCCGCTTCCCGCCAGCATCCGCTCGAGTTCGTCGGGCTCGGGACGGTCGGCGTCGGCGGGGTCGGGTTGACCGCGGAACCGGTGCCACAGCCTGCGAGCGGTCAGCAGCACGAGCGCCACGCCGGCGACGATGGTGATGTAGAACAGCGGCTTGCCGTAGGCGTTGGTGTGAACCTGCAGGGTGATCGGCTGGCCAAGAGGCACACCGGTGACCGTGGCCAGCCGGATGTCGATGGTGATGGCCTCGGAGGTCTCACCGCGTGTGGGGAGCTGGATCTGCCGGGTTCCGCGGGCGGGGATCTCGATCACACCCCAGATCGCCGATCTCGAGGCCCTCGGGCGCGGATGTGGTCAGGCGGGCCCGGACCGGTAGGGCGAGGTCGTTGCGGACCGCGAGCAGGACCGGGCTGCGTTCGGAGGCCAGGGTGTACCGGCCGCCGGGGTCGAGGATCGTCACGGATTGACCGAGGCGGTGCAGGGTCGATGCCACGGCGTCGATGCGCTCCTCCTGCAGCCGTCGCAGATGCGTGTAGACCGCGGATCCCGCGACGTCGGTGGACCTGATGGCGCGTAGCTGGTCCTCGCGCAGCGGAGACATGTACCGCTCGGGGGTGGCCGCGACATCGGCAGACCGCACCAGCGCGCCCTCGAACTGCCAGCTGTCCTCGACGTTGCGCCGGATGGCCGCCGTCGCCTGCGACGTGAGGACCGATCCGATCCGTCCGACGGGTCCCACGCCCGGCGGGTTGGTCAGGCGGCCGGTGGCGCCTGTGGTGTTCAGTTCCTGCACCAGGGACGGGAGGGGGGTCGGGGTCGCGGCGCCCGACTCGAGCAGCAGGCGCGCGGTCGCGAAGAGCGCGTCGGAATCCGCGACCGTCGGGGACCAGTAGGTCGGCGGCACGAGGAACGCCGACCGGCCCACCACCGGGTTCGGGGTGTTCGAGCCGTCGGCCGAGTCCGGTTGCGGTGCGGCGATCGCCGGGTAGGCCAGCGCGGCGATCGCACTCTGCCGACGGCTGCCGGCCGATTCGTCGGTGAGGTCGACCTGCTGCGATTCCGGGGTGAGGGCCGGGGTGCTCGGTGCGGTGCCGATCGCGGCGAGTGACGCGGTGATGGGGGCGTCGAAGGTCTGGGCGGTGAGGCGTCCGACGCGGTAGCGCCCGGTGTCGTCGCGGCGGCCGGTGGGGACGACCGAGTTCGACGCGAGCGCGGTCGACGTGACGGCGGCTTCGGCCAGGGCGTCGGCACCGGCGTCGTCGATGGCGCCGAGCGCGGGCACCGACAATCCGCGCACGCTGCGCACGCCCAGGATCGCGTCGATGATGTCGGCGGGCTTGCGGAGGGCCGCCTCGGTGAGACCGGTGTTGCCGATCCGGGCGAGCGACGTCAGGTCCGCCTGCGCGAACGGCAACGCCACCACGCACATCCGGCTCGCGGTCCAGCGCAGGTCGTCGAGCCAGCGTCCGGCGATCTCGGATCCGTTGCCGGGTCGAGCGGCCGAGGTCGGGTCGGCGGGGTTCGTCGACACCTCGTAACCGAGGGACATCGCGCGCACGGTCACGACGAGGTCGGGGTCGATGGCCAGGCACATGCTTTCGGCGAGCTTCTCCGAGCCGGGCATCGCGACCGGCGCGGGTTCGGCGGGACTCTCCGCCGTGGGTTCGGAGGACGGCGGTCCGGACTCCTCGCGCGGTGGTGCCCCGACCACCTTCTGCAACGACTTGAGTAGCTCGTTGAGCCGGCCTCCGGTGTCGAGCGACCGTGCCATGTCCTCGTTGATGAGCCGGACGGGTTCGGTGTTGCCGCCGAGGACGCCCGGTGCGAGCTGCGGCGGCGCGGCCATCGGCCACAGCATCGTCATCCGGGCGGGGCTGGCCAGATCCGCCGAGACCGAACCGTCGGGACCGAGCCCGGGTACCGCCGGCGAACCCGTCTCGTCGGTCGGATCGACGTAGTTGCGGGCGCGGTTCTCGTCGGGCGGCAAAGACAGCACCGGAAGGAGCGTGCGCGAGCCGGCGACCTGGGCCGGGTTGCCGTAGTCGGGGGTGCCGTTGACGTTGACCTGCATCGGATAGACGCCGGTCTCGGAGATCGCGAGGCCCTGGCCGTCGGGTCCGGAACCGGCGGACAGTGCCATCGACATCCGGAAGCCGACGCTCTCCCCCGGCGCGATGGACTCGCTGAGCGTCTCGAACGGACCGGCGACGGCGACCGCGGGGTCGTCGTCGGCGAGCTGGGTGCGCAACCCTGACGCAGACGAGACGGGATCACCGCGCTCGAGGCGGATGGAGAGGTTGCTGATCGAGCGATCGCCGACGTTGTCGACGCGACCGCTCACCGTCACCAGCGGCCGGCTGGTGGTGGTGACGATCGACGGGGTCATCGAGTCGATGACGATGCGTGCGAACCGCGGCGACGACTGCTGGGCGGGGGTTGCCCCGGTGGCACTCGTCTCGGGCACGGCGGAGGCCGGCGCGGCGACACCCGGCAACAACAGCAGTGCGACGAACCCCAGCACCGCCGCCAACGCGGTCACGACCTGCACCCGCCGCGGATCGATGATCCTGTCGCGACGATCGTGGCGTCGCTCGGATCGACGGAGAGAAGGACGAGGGGACGGACCGGACCGGTCAGGCAACAGGCGCGCCTCAGCCATCGCCGGCCGCGGGCCGTCGGGGACGGCGTCGTCGCCGGCGCGGACGAGCCGGGGGCGGGGGCTCGTTGCGGCGCTGATTGCGCGCTGCGGCGGCTTTCTCATAGGCGTTGGGTTCGGTGCGAATGCTGTCGGCCTCGGACTGGGCGAGTCGGGTCGGGTCGGCCGCGAGATCGGCGATCACGCCACGGGCCATCCGGGCGAGTCGTCGCTCGTCAGAGTACGTGAGGCGACGCGGCAACTCGTGCAACGGCACCCAGGCCACCTCGCTGACTTCGTAGTCGGCGTCAGACAATTCGCCACCCACGCACCGCAGGAGGTAGTGGTGCACGGTTTTGTGGATACGACGACCCTCGCTGACGAACCAGTAGTCGATCTTGCCCAGCGGTGCGACGACCGTGCCCAGGATCCCGGTCTCCTCCTCGACCTCGCGGATCGCGGTCTGCTCGGCGGTCTCGCCGGTCTCGATGTGACCCTTCGGCAGCGACCACATCATCCGGCCACGACGATCCACCCGGCCGATGAGTGCGGCGGACAGCTCGTCGATGGGCAGTCCGAGGTCGGAGACGACGAGCCCACCGGCCGACGTCTCGCGCACGGTCCGGAGCTTGTCGGTGCTGGTGCGGTCGCCGGACCGGTCGGCGGTGCGTTCTCCCCGTGCGGAGCGGCGTCGACCCTTACCCGCCTTGCCCGTCGCCTGGGTGAGGCCCTTGGTGGTGATGGTCGCCGTGACGGTGGCCATGTCGGAGGGCTTCGGCGGCGTGACCTTCGGGCGGGCGCGGTCGGGGTCGACGGGGAGCTTCTCCACCGATTCGGCCTCGACGGGGTCGGGGCAGGCGGGATCGGTCGTGCGTGCGCGGACGAGATCGTTCGGCGTGGGCCGACCGGTCGACGGCGCCGGTGACGTGGCCGGGTTGTGCTGCTTGTGGGTGCCCGCGTTGTGGCTGTTCGGTTTCGGCCCGTTCTGCTTGGAACCGGCCTGCTTGTGCCCGGCGGCCGCGTGACCGCCGCTGGTGTGCGTCGCGGTTCCGCGACCGTCGCCCTTGCGACGACCTCGACGCCGGCGACCGCGTCGGGTCCGACGTCCCTGGCCGGCGGGGTTCTGACCTGCTTGTCCGCCACCGTTGCCATGCGAACCCGACGAGACGTCGCTGACGTCTGAAGGGTTGGTCGAGGAATCGGTGGACACTCCACGATGCTAGCGGCTGGTCACCTGCAGTTTGCCCGGACGCCTCGTAGTGCGCGGAGGATGTGGACACCGGCAACGCCGACGCGCGGACACGGTGTACGACCGATATCGACAGGTGGCCACGACTCGGCCCGTGGTCCGGGCTCCTCCACGGCGTCGAAGCCGCGGGCGACGACGGTAGGGTGGCAAGCCGTGAATGACTCTTCTCCGTCGGATGTACGGCCGACGGTGTCGGATCCGGACCGCAGGACGCGGCTGCTCGCGGCAGCGGCGATAGCGCTCCGGGAGCTCGACGACGTCCTGGCTCCCCTCGGGGAGCTGTTCGCGTCGGCTGGTCATGAGTTGTACCTGGTCGGCGGGTCGGTGCGGGATGCCGTGCTGGGCCGGCTGGGAAACGACCTGGACTTCACCACCGATGCTCGTCCCGAACAGGTGTCCCGCCTGCTCAAGGGTTGGGCCGACGCCTTCTGGGATGTCGGCATCGAGTTCGGCACGGTGGGCATCCGCAAGGGTGAGCACCAGATCGAGATCACCACCTTCCGTGCCGACAGCTACGACCAGGTCAGCCGGAATCCCGAGGTCACCTTCGGCGAGACCCTCGACGACGACCTGATCCGCCGCGACTTCACCGTCAACGCGATGGCCGTGCGTATCGGTGCGAAGGGCGCCGAGGACTTCTGCGATCCGCTCGACGGAATGTCCGCGTTGCTGGCCGGGGTCGTCGACACCCCGGCGACACCGGAACAGTCCTTCGGCGACGACCCGCTGCGGATGCTGCGCGCCGTCCGCTTCATCTCCCAGCTCGGATTCCGGCTCGCGCCGCGCGTGTGGCAGGCGATCACCGAGATGAACGGCGAGATCGACCGCATCACCGCCGAACGCATCCGCGCCGAACTGGACAAGCTCATCTGCGGGGAGTTCCCCCTGGAGGCGATCGACGCGATGGTCGAGACGGGCCTCGCCGACCGGGTGATGCCCGAGATCCCCGGGATGAAGCTCACCATCGACGAGCACCACCAGCACAAGGACGTCTACCAGCACTCGCTGACCGTGCTGAAGCAGGCGATCGACCTCGAGGAGGGCGATCCCGACCTCGTCCTGCGCTGGGCGGCACTGCTGCACGACATCGGCAAGCCCGCGACCCGCCGCCACGAACCCGGCGGCGGGGTCAGTTTCCACCACCACGAGGTGGTCGGCGCCAAGATGGTGCGCAAGCGGATGCGGGCCCTCAAGTACCCGAAGGCCGTCGTCTCCGACGTCGCGGACCTGGTGTTCCTGCATCTGCGTTTCCACGGGTACGGCGACGGTGCCTGGACTGATTCGGCCGTGCGGCGCTACGTCAACGACGCCGGTCCCCTGCTCGACCGGCTCAACAAGCTGGTGCGGGCCGACTGTACGACCCGCAACAAGCGACGCGCCCGCCGGCTGCAGCAGAACTACGACAACCTCGAGCAGCGGATCGCGGCGCTCAAGGAAGCCGAGGATCTGGAGAAGGTCCGACCCGACCTCGACGGCAACGCGATCATGGAGATGCTCGGGGTGCCGCCCGGTCCGATCGTCGGCCAGGCCTGGCGGTACCTGAAGGAACTGCGGCTGGACCGCGGACCGCTCAGCCACGAGGAGGCCGAACAGGCGCTCCGGGAGTGGTGGGAGTCGCGCGGGGAGAAATAGGTACCCGTCAGCTCTGCGTCGGCGGTGCGAAGACCTCGATCGCGTGCGGGACCGCCTCGAACACCGCGGGCAGTTCACCGACGAGATCACCGTCGACGGACACCAGCGCGGGCGGATCGCAATAGAGCTCGACCTCGGCGCCGCGCAACGTCTGCACCAGCGGATGGTCGACGTGCGAGCCGGTGAACACCTTCGGGAACACGCGGGCGAGCGTCGGCCGGGCGAACCGCGGTGGATTCTTCGCAAGGGTGACGTCGAGTAACCCGTCGGACACCGATGCCTTCGGGGTGATCTTCATGCCGCCGCCGTAGGACGTCGTGTTCCCGATCGCGGCGAAGACGAGGTCGGCCTCTACGGTCTCGTCGTCGACGCGCACCTGGTAGTGCCGCGACCGCAAGGCGATGAGCTCGAACAATGCGGCGATCGTGTAGCGCGACTGTCCCCGGGGCCAGCGCATGTCGATGGCGCGCGCAGTCACCGCGGCGTCGAAGCCCGTGGCGGCGACCGTGCCGAACAGGGCGGTCCGGCCGTCGGGGAAGCTGACGCGGCCCAGGTCGACGGGTCGTCGGTGGCCGTCGAGGATCACCTGGACGGCGTCGGGGGTCTCGAGCGGGATGTGCAGGTTGCGGGCGAAGTCGTTCCCGCTACCGGCGGGGATGACGGCGAGCGGCTTGCCCGAACCGATGCTGGCCTCGACCGCGAGCCGGATGGTGCCGTCGCCGCCGGCGATGGCCAGCACGTCGGTGTCGCCGCGGGCGGCCTTCCCGGCGAGGTCGGCGGCATCGGCCATGTCCTCGCCGACGATGATCTCGACCTCGACGTTCTGTGCGTCCAGGAGGTCGGCGGCGTCCTGTGCGACGCGCAGTCCGGCTCCGTGCCGTGCGTACGGACTGGCCACGATGGTGACGTGTCGGATGGTCATCTGGTCGGCCCCCCGCCGATTGAGTGATCCGTTACAGTGTTACACATCATGTCAATCCGTAACGAGGAGATCGGGGATCTCGTTCTGGACGCGGCCAGGGTCTGCCTGCTGCGTGGCGGCGGCCGCAAGGTGACCGTGTCCGAGGTCGCCCGCCAGGCCGGGGTGAGTCGTCCCACCGTCTATCGGCGCTGGCCCGACATCGCCGAGATCATCCGCGACCTGCTCACCCGTGAGGTGCTCACCATCGTCGAGCACGTGCTCGGTGAGCGCGGCGAGCCGCAGGACCTCGACGCACTGGCCGATCGGGTGGTGACGGTGGTCGGGGCGCTGCGCGACAGCGACCTCATCTCTCTGCTGTGGCGCGAACAGCGGGACTTCATGGCGCCCTATGTCTTCGAACGCCTCGGCACCAGTCAGCAGGGTGTGCTCGCGCTGCTGGCGGACATGCTGGCGCAGGGACAGGTGCGCAAGCAGGTGCGCGTCGGTGACGCCAAGCGGATGGCGTCGATGGTGCTTTTGATCGCGCAGAGCTTCCTGCAGTCCGGGGCGCTGGTGTCGGACATCCTCGCCGAGGGTTGGAGTACCGAACTCCACGACGTCATCGTCGGCTACCTGCGGCCGATGCCATGAGGGAGTCCATCTGATGGCCACATTGTCCGTTCGGACACGCAGTCGCGCTCTCGCGTCGATGGCCTCGAGTACCGATCCCCTCGATCTGCTGGTCGTCGGCGGTGGGATCACCGGTGTGGGAGTCGCTCTCGACGCCGCCACCCGTGGCCTGCGCGTCGCTCTCGTGGAACAGAACGATCTCGCCACCGGCACCTCCCGGTGGAGCAGCAAGCTCGTCCACGGCGGCCTCCGGTACCTGGCCAAGGGTGACCTCCGGATCGCCCGGGCAAGCGCCGTCGAGCGCCACCATCTGATGACATCCATTGCACCGCATCTGATCTCACCGCTCCGGCAGATCCTCCCCGACCGCGGCGAGCGGCAGAGCGCGGTGCTGCGCGTCGGGATGCGTGCGGCGGATCTGTTGCGCCGCAACGCCGGGACCCCGAGTTCGTTGTTGCCTCCGCCGTCGCGGCTGTCGGTGATGGAGACCCTCGGCCGCTGCCCGACGCTGTCGCCGGCCGGACTCCGCGGAGGTATCTCGACCACCGACGGGCAGCTGATCGACGACGCGCGGCTCGTCGTCGCCGTGGCGCGCACCGCGGCCGCCTACGGCGCGTTGATCTGCACGTACACCCGCGCCGACCGGGTCGACGGTCGTGGTGCCACGCTCACCGATGTGTTCACGGGCGAGAGCTTCGACGTCGGCGCGCGGATGGTCGTGAACGCCACCGGTGTCTGGTCCGGCTCGGTCGACGACTCGATCGCCGTCCAGCCCAGCCGCGGAACACACCTCGTCGTCGATGCGGCGACCCTGGGCAACCCGACCGCCGCGTTGACCGTTCCGGTCGGAAAGTCGTTGTCCCGGTACGTCTTCGCGTTGCCCGCCCAGCTGGGCCGGGTCTACATCGGGCTCACCGACGTTGCGGCGCCCGGGGCGATCCCCGACGTCCCGACGCCCGACGACTCCGAGATCGAGTTCCTGCTCGACGCGATCAACCCCGCGCTGACCCGACCCCTCGACCGCTCCGACATCATCGGTGTCTACGCCGGTCTGCGGCCGCTCGTCGACGAGCGCGGGACCGCCGGTGCCGAGTCGGACGGCCTCGCCGATGTCTCGCGCCGCCACCACATCCGGGTCCGCGGGGACGGACTGGTAACGGTGCTCGGCGGCAAGCTCACGACCTATCGGCGGATGGCCGAGGACTCGGTCGACGCCGCGCTGGCCACCACCGATCTGACCGCGGGAGAGTGTGTCACCACCACCACGACGCTGGTCGGAGCCCTGCGCGACCCGCGCGAGCAGGGACTTCCGACGTCACTGGTGGCCCGCTTCGGCGGGGAGGCCCCGACGGTCGTCGAGACGGCCACGGTGGACCGGCCGCTGGATCCGATCGCGCCCGGCATCGACGTGACCCGCGCCGAGATTGAGTTCGCGATCACCCACGAAGGCGCGGTCGGCGTCGACGACGTCCTGCACCGGCGGACACGTATCGGCCTGGTCCAGCGTGACAGCGACCTGGCCCGACCGGAGATCGAGAAGGTCGTCGCGCAGGTACTGCCGACCGCCGGTTGAGTACCTGGGCGTCGCGCCGGCGGGTCCCGCCACTGCCGTATCGAAACCCTAATACCCCATGGTGCGCAACGCATCTGCGAGACGGTCGAGGTCTTCGCGCTGCACGTCGAGATGAGGGCTGAGGCGTAGGACCGGGGTCTCGGTGGCAAGGGGTGCGCGCCAGGTTCCGGCTGCGGTCACCAGTAGGCCGAGGGAGAGCAACTTCTCCCGGGCAGCGGCGACGTCCTCGAACTGCCACCCGGGCGGCGGCGCGAGGGTGACGATCGCCGACGGCTCGTCGAGCGGTTCGACGACCTCCCAGCTCGCGATGCCGTGCAATCGCTCGCGGGTGACCCTGCCGATTGTCGCCAGCTCACGGAAGACCCGCTGTTGTCCGATGTCGAGCAGCTCGCGAACCGCGATGCCGAGGCCGAGGCGGCCGGCGATGAACGCGTCGGAACCGTCGATCTCGACCGGTCGTAGGGAGTCCCGGCGCACCGCGACGAATCCCACTCCGCGCGGGCCGGTCAGCCATTTGCGGCTGGTGCCGTAGACGACGTCGGCTCCGGTGACGGTGGGTACGTGTCCTACGGACTGGGCCATGTCGACGACCACCGGCACGCCGACGCGGTGGGCGAGCTCGACGATCCGCGTGACCGGCTGCACCGCGCCCGACATCGACCCGATGTGGCAGATGTGGATGAAGTCGGGCTGCTCGAACTGCAGCATGTTCTCGAGGGCATCGGTGTCGACGTGGCCGTAGACGTCGCTGTCGGGCATCGTGCGGACGGCGTAGCCGCGACGTTCGAACTCTTCGAGGTTGGGGCCGAACTCGTTCTTTGCCACCCACACCGTCGAGGTGACGGGCAGACTCCAGTTGGTGAGCAGTGCGCGCAGGGCCGCACGGGCGCTCTCGCGGAAGATGATCTCGTCCGGGGTGTGCCCGATGAGGGCGGCCAGATTGCGTGTGTCGCGGGCGATTTCCTCAGCACGGTCATCGGCGGCGACGTAGGAGCCGCGTTCGGTCTCACGCCACAGATGAGCGGTCATCGCACCGATCACGCCATACGACGATCGCCCGGCGGACGCGGAGTCGAGATGCGCGAGGGCGGGTTTCAGCCGCGCTGCATGCCATTGCTCGCCGAGGTCACTGACGTACATAGGGCCTCAACCTACCGGGTACGGACGGGCCCGGTGACACGCCGGGGGTGATGTGGCATCGGATCGATGGAACCACCCGGGGTGGTGCATACGTCCAAGAACGCATGGACCCGGTGATCGAGTATTTCTTCGGGCCCGGCGACGGTTCGACGACCCGCTGGTCCTCCCCTGCCGACGCCGTTCTCGGCGATTCCGGCCCAGACGCGGTCCGCCTCGACTTCGACGGCGACGGCCGTCGGGACGACGCGATGTGGGACACCGACGCCGACGGCATCGCCGACGTGGCGGCGCTCGACACCGACGACGACGGCGAGCCGGATGCCTTCTACCGCGATTCTGGTGCCGGGTTGTGGGACCGGGCCGTCGACCACGCCGCCGGGGACGAACCCGGCTCGCCCGAGGCCCGCTCCCCCGCGGCCGGCGACGGGTCGGGTGAGAGAGTCCTACGCCTCGACCTCGATGCGGACGGAGCCCCCGACATCGAACTGGTGGGCGCGGAGAAGGGAGGTCGGCTTGCCGAGCGTCTGTATGTCGACGCCGACGCCGACGGAACGACGGACACGGTGCTCGTGGATCTGAACGGGGACGGGGTGGCCGACGCGGCCTACGAGAAGCGCGATCCGCGGTTCACGCGGCGGGGTCGGTGACCGCCTGTTGTCCGGCGGCGGGTTCGCCGGCCACGTCCGCACGGACGTACAGGGCGCGCACCGCCACCATGCCGAGCAGGTATATGACGACACCCAGGACAACGAGCACGGTGGCGTGACCGTCGACGGGGATCGCCAGCGCCGCCACGGTGACCGCGCCGACGTAGGCGATGTTGAACACCGCGTCCTGCACGGAGAAGACCTGACCGCGTACCGCGTCGCCGACGTCGACCTGCATCGCGACGTCGCCGCACAGTTTGGCGACCTGACCGATCAGGCCCAGCACGAAGGCCGACCCGCAGATCACCGCGAAGTGGAACCCCAGGACGGTCACCTCGGCGACGGCTCCGATGCCCAGAGCGCACATCAGGGTGACGTACCGCCCGACGCGTGCCACTGCGATCGGGGTGAGCACCGCGGCGAGGAGAGCGCCGGCTCCGGTGAAGCCGATGACGAGGCTGACGCGATCGAGCCCGTCGCCCGGTCCCATCTGCCGGGTCAACACGAGGATCATGAGTGTGTTCATGCCGAACACCAGGCGGTGGGCGCCGATGGCCGACAGTGCGGCCGCCACCGTCTTGTGGGTCGCGACCGCACGGGCGCCGTGCCACAGGCCGACCGAGACCGCGTGGAACGCCGACCTGCCCGGATCGTCGGGTTCGTCGGGACCCAGTTGCAGCGGCCGGAATCCGTGTGCGAGGCCGCCGGATACGACGGCGAGCACGATACCGGCCAGCATGGTGAGCGCACTGCCCGAGTTGTCGTCGCCGAAGATCGCGCGCAGACCCAGCGTGATCCCGAGTCCCACGCTGAGCATCGCGCCGCCGAGCGTCGTGAACAACGCGTTGGTCGCCACGATCACCTCGCGTCTGGCCACGTGCGGGAGTCCGGCGGACAGACCGGCGGCCACGAACCGACTCGCACCTGTTGCGGCCAGCGCCGAGATCAGCACCACCAGGTCCGGTGCGCCGGATGCGACCGCGATCGCGACGAGCCCGATGATGGCGCCGCGCAACAGGTTCGCGTACAACAGCACGTTGCGCCGATCCCAGTGATCGAGCAATGCTCCGGCGAACGGACCGATGAGCGAATAGGGCAACAACAGCACCGCGAGACCGCCCGCGACGGCGAGCGGATCCGCGTGGCGTTCGGGGTTGAACAGGATGCTCCCGACGAGCGCCGCCTGGAAGATGCCGTCCGTGACCTGACTCGAGAGACGGACGAACAGCAGCCGTCCCAGACCCGGTGAGTGACGGAGCGAATCGAGGAACACCGACCACCCGCGGCGGTGGCTCACCTCGGTGCTGTTCACCCGTTCAAGCGTACTCACCGACGCGGTGAGGACCTCGGCCGCCGACCCCGGGACTCGACGGACGTGCGATGATGGCTGAGTGGCCGGCGGTGACGACGCAGACGATCCCACACCGGAATTCCGCCCCGGGGATCCCTCGGCGGGCAGCGGTGACAGTGGCCGCATGCCGGGTGTCCCGTGGGACGCCGATCCCACCCATCGCGTCCGTCCCGGCACCGCGCTGATCGCGTCGACCGATCTCATCGAACCGACTTTCGCGCGCACGGTCATCTACGTCATCGAGCACAACGAGGCCGGCAGTCTCGGCGTCATCCTCAATCGCATGAGCCAGACCGCGGTGCACAACCTGCTGCCGCAGTGGACCGACATCGCCGCCTCACCCCGAGCGCTCTACGTCGGCGGCCCGGTCAAGCAGGACGCCGCCCTGTGTCTCGGCGTGATGAAGCACGGCTTCGACGTCGACGACCATCCCGCCCTCCGCCCCGTCGACGGTCGGGTCGTCCTCGTCGACCTCGACGCCGACCCCGAACCGCTGTCCGAGGTGCTCGAGGGTGTGCGCATCTTCGCCGGTTACAGCGGATGGGGAATCGGTCAGCTCGACGATGAGCTCGATCAGTTCAGCTGGATGCTCGCCTCGGCACTTCCCCGTGACCTGCTCGCCCCGCCCGGCGTCGACGTCTGGTTCGACATCCTCCGCCGGCAGCCGTGGCCGATGCCGCTCCTCGCGACGCACCCGATCGATCTCAGCCTCAACTGACCACCGGTGACCCGCATCACTCTTGATGCTAAGTTGTGATCGCTTGATCAGGTATCGCCGCGACGACGCACGACCGTCGGCGCGGCGAATCACACGCGGGGGTGTGTATGGGCGGGTCGTCGAAGAGTGTTCGTCTGCTGGCGGGGGTGATCGCACTCGTCGCGGTGCTGGTCGCGCCGACCGTTGTCGCCGGCGCCGCGCCGAGCGGTCCGACGGGAGGGTCGGCGGCAGCGCGTTGGGCCGCGAGCCACGACGGCCCGCAACCCTACGCCGGCGTGAACGTCAGCTGGGACGTGCCGATCCGGATGAGCGACGGCACCGTCCTGCGGGCGAACGTCTACCGGCCCGCCGACGCCCGCGAACGGCCGACGTCGACGAAGACCCCCGTCATCGTCAACATGACCCCGTACACCAAGCTGATCAGCTCGATAGGTTCCGCGGTCACCCAGCATCCGGTGCTCGAACCGTTCCTGCTGCAGCTCGCCCGGTCGATCAATCTGTCGGGCACCCCGATCGACGGCATCAACGACATCGCACACACCATCCGTGACGGCGGCGCCAAGACCTTCCTCGTCGACTTCGACCTCGTCCGCAGCGGCTACACACAGGTCGTCGTCGACGTACGCGGAACCGGCTTCTCCCAGGGCAAGTGGGATGTCTTCCAGGACCGCGAGCAGCGGGACACCGTCGAGGTGATCGACTGGGCGTCGAAGCAGCGATGGTCCAACGGCAAGGTCGGCATGTCGGGTGTCTCCTACTCGGCGATCAACCAGATCCAGGCCGCCAACAAGAACCCGAAGGCGCTCAAGGCGATCTTCCCGGTCGAACCGGGCGGCGATCTCATCCGCGACATCGTGGCGCCCGGCGGCGCACTCGGCGTCGGCTTCCTCCCCCTCTGGCTGACGCTGGTCAACACCACCAAGATGGTTCCGAACGTGGCGTCGATGCTGAACGGCACCTTCGACTGGAAGTGGCTGGCCGACCGGATCGCCGATCCGCTCACCTTCTATCCCCAACTCCTCGCCGGCCTCTTCACCCCCGACATCGCGTCGGTGCCGCCGGAGCTGAAGGAGTTGCTGGAGACCGACTCCGAGCCGCGCACGGCCTGGCTCGACCGCGCCGAGAACATCACCACGCCGACGTTCATCTACGGCGGTTGGTTCGACCTGTTCACCAACTCCGAAGTCCGCATGTACAACAAGATCCCGCTGCCCCCCGGCAAGAAGCAGCTGATCATGGGCGACGGTTATCACCTCACCATCGGTGGCGGCCAGCAGGGCCGTGCCGGCACGCCGCCGCGGCTCGACGTGCTGCAGAAGGCGTGGTTCGACAAGTGGCTCAAGGGAATCGACAACGGCATCGACTCCTACGGTCCGGTGAACCTCAAGCAGGTCGGTGACTCCTGGGTCACCGCGCAGCAATTCCCGCGCGCCGGGATGAAGCGCCAGCGCCTCTACCTGAGCGACCGTCGTAGCGGTACCGCCCCGTACGCGGTCCGCGACGGCAGCCTGACCCCGACGGCGCCGCAGTCGCAGGCGCGCATGACCATCGCCCCCGGTCTCGCACCCGTGTGTTCCCGCGACGCCGCGCAGCAGATGGCCGGCGCGCTGGCGATCTTCCCGGGCTGCTCCGACGACGCCCGGATCTCCGAGCGCGCCGCGCTGACGTTCACCACTCCCCCGATGACGACGACCCGCAGCGTGTCGGGTTACTCCAATGTCCGGCTGAACACCGTGCTCGACGCCACCGACGGCTACTGGACGGCCACCCTGAACGACGTCGCCCCCGACGGCACGTCGAAGGTCATCAGCTCCGGTCAGGTGGTCGCGTCGCTACGCGGATATGACCGTGCGGCATCACAATTCGCTCCGAACGGCGATGTGATCGACCCGTTCTACAACCTCACGCTGTCCACCCGGCAGCGGGTGGCGCCGGGCCGGCCGGTCAGCATCGACATCGGGTTGCTGCCCACCGAGGCGATCGTGAAGCCGGGTCACCGCCTGCGGGTCGACGTCTTCGCGATGAACTTCCCGCGCGGTCTGCCGCTGCGGCCGCTGCTCAACGAGTCCGGACTGAAGCCGCAGCACATCCAGCTCGACCCGAACCGGCCGAGCTTCGTGAACCTGCCGCTGTCGACGCCGATCGGTGGCTGAGGATCACAGCCCGTCGATCGAGCTAGCCGGCCGCGACTTTCTCCGCCTCACGCCCGTACCGCGTCGCCAGCCACGAGCAGATGATCAGCTGGATCTGATGGAAGATCATCAGCGGTAGGACGATGAGGCCGACGGTTGAGCTGGCGAAGAGGACGGTGGCCATCGGGAGTCCGGTGGCGAGACTCTTCTTGGTGCCGCAGAACTGGATGGCGATGGTGTCGGCGCGGTCGAAGCCGAGCTTCTTCGGCACCCAGCCGGTGACGACGAGCATGACCAGCACAAGTAGCAGCGAGATCACCGCGACAGCGATCACCTGTGTGGCGTCGACCGACGACCAGATGCCGTTCACGACGCCCTCGCTGAAGGCGACGTAGACCACGAGGACGATGGTGCTGCGGTCGGCGAGTTTGGTGATTTTGGCGTGCCGGGCGAAGAACGGCCCGACCCACGGCCGCGCCAGCTGGCCGAGCACGAACGGCACCAGGATCTGCGCCACGATCTTCAGGATCGACGTCGCGTCGATGCTGGCGTCGCCGGTGTTGTGCATCAGCGCGACCACGAGCAGCGGGGTGAGGAACACGCCGAGGATGTTCGACGCCGAGGCGCTGACGATCGCGCCGGCGATGTTGCCCTTCGCGATGGACGTGAACGCGATCGACGACTGCACCGTCGACGGCACGAGGCACAGGAAGAGCAGCCCGGCGTAGAGGTCGGAACCGATCATCGGCTCGACGACCGGCTTCAGGGCCAGACCGATGATCGGGAACGCCACGAACGTGAACGCCAGGATCGTCACGTGGAGGCGCCAGTGCTTCAGGCCTTCGAGCGCTTCACGTGGGTGGAGCCGCGTCCCGTAGAGGAAGAACAGGGCGCCGATCGCGATGATGACGACCCACTCGAACACGTCCCCGGCGGCACCGCGGACGGGGAGGAAGGCCGCGACGACGACGGCGGCGACGATCGCGAGGATGAATCCGTCGATCGGTGAGCGGTCGAGAAGGTTCTTGAGCGTGCGCATACGTCAGAGCTGCCGGCCGCAGGCCAGGTCAGGCCTGGGCGTCGCTCGAGCAGACGCCGCGGAGCGAGCACGCACCGCAGCTGCTGGTACCGCAGTCGGCGGCGGGCTCGGAGGCGCCCTGCTCACCGGCGGGATCGGCGTGGCTGTGCCCCTCGTCGTGGCCCGAGCAGCAGGAGCAACCCGCGTCCTCGGCCGGCACGGTGGCGGCGGCGCGGACGCCGATGGCGCTGACCAGGCCGATGATGACCAGTGCGGCCACCAGGGCGATGACGCCGAAGAGGATGGACCAGCCGCCGTCGACGGCGAGGGTGGCGACGGCACCGAGGACGAGGATCACGCTCGCCCCGATCGTGCCCGGTGCGGCGACGCGGTTGGCGACGCGGAAGGCCTCGTCGGAGCGCATGGTGTCGTCGGTACGAACACCGAACCGGCGATTGCGAGGGAGTGAGCCGCGGAGCCCGCGGGCCCCGACCGTGGCCCAGAGCCCGGCCAGCGCGAAGAGCAGCACGGCAACGGCGACGGACAGGGCGTTCACGACCCACAGCATACGACCGCGTCCACCGTGCAACCGAATCGAGCGTCGTCGGTGAGCTGCACCTCATAGATGTGTCCGCCCGGTCGCGGGTGGCGGGCTGACCGGATTTCAGGCTGGTCGGGCCCAGGATTTACCCTGGTCGGGTGACTTCAGTCGACACCACCAGCACCAACGGCTCCGCCGGCGCCACCGCTCATCGCTACACCGCAGAGGTCGCGGGCGAGCTCGAGCAGCGCTGGCAGCAGACCTGGTCCGACGAGCGTGCCTACGAGGCACCCAACCCCGTCGGACCGCTGGCCGGTGACCTGAGCGCGTTCGGCGGCGGCAGCGCCGATGCCCCCGACAAGCTGTTCGTCCAGGACATGTTCCCCTACCCCTCCGGCGCGGGTCTGCACGTCGGGCACCCGCTGGGCTTCATCGCCAGCGACGTCTTCGCGCGCTACCAGCGGATGACGGGCAAGAACGTCCTGCACACGATGGGCTTCGACTCCTTCGGGCTGCCGGCCGAGCAGTACGCGGTCCAGACCGGCACCCACCCGCGGACCACGACCGAGCAGAACATCGAGCGCTACCTGGGTCAGATCCGACGCCTCGGACTCGGCCACGACGAGCGTCGTCGTGTCGCGACCACCGACGTCGACTTCTACCGCTGGACACAGTGGATCTTCCTGCAGATCTACAACGCCTGGTTCGACGCGGACCAGGGCAAGGCCCGACGCATCGCCGAGCTGGTCGACGAGTTCGTCTCCGGCACCCGCGAACTCACCGGAGAGCACGCCGGGAAGTCCTGGGCGGACCTCTCCCCGGCCGAGCGCACCGCGGTGATCGACGACCACCGCCTCGTGTACCTGAGTGATTCGCTGGTCAACTGGTGCCCGGGTCTGGGCACCGTGCTGGCCAACGAGGAGGTCACCGCCGACGGCCGCAGCGACCGCGGCAACTTCCCGGTCTTCCGGAAGCACCTGCGGCAGTGGATGATGCGGATCACCGCGTACTCCGACCGCCTGCTCGACGACCTGGAGCTGCTGGACTGGCCGGAGAAGGTCAAGACCATGCAGCGCAACTGGGTCGGCCGCTCGCGTGGTGCGCAGGTCCGGTTCGGTGCGCCCGGTGTCGGCGACATCGAGGTCTTCACCACCCGTCCCGACACCCTCTTCGGCGCCACCTACATGGTCCTGGCGCCCGAGCATCCGCTCGTCGACTCGCTGATCGCCGACGCCTGGCCGGAGGGCACCGATGCCCGGTGGACAGGTGGCGCCGGCGATCCCGCAGGTGCCATCGCCGGGTACCGCGCTTCGATTGCAGCGAAGTCCGACCTCGAACGTCAGGAGAACAAGGAGAAGACGGGCGTCTTCACCGGCTCCTTCGCGGTCAATCCGGTGAACGGACACCAGGTTCCGGTGTTCATCGCCGACTACGTCCTGATGGGCTACGGCACCGGCGCCATCATGGCGGTTCCGGCACACGACGCCCGCGACCACGAGTTCGCGACCGTCTTCGGCCTGCCGATCGTCGAGGTCATCGGCTCCGACACCGACGTTCAGGCCGAGGCCTACGTCGGCGACGGCCCGCTGGTCAACTCCGACTTCCTGAACGGCAAGAACGTCGAAGACGCCAAGGCCGCCATCGTCGAACGCCTCGAGGCCGACGGCGTCGGCACCGGCAAGATCCAGTACAAGCTGCGCGACTGGCTGTTCGCCCGTCAGCGGTACTGGGGTGAGCCGTTCCCCGTCGTCTACGACGCCGACGGTCAGCCGCACGCGCTGCCGGAATCGATGCTGCCGGTGGAACTCCCGGAGGTCGAGGACTACGCGCCGGTCTCCTTCGACCCCGACGACGCCGACAGCGAACCGTCCCCGCCGCTCGCCAAGGCCTCCGACTGGATGACGGTCGAACTCGATCTCGGTGACGGTCCGAAGACCTACACCCGCGACGCCAACGTCATGCCGCAGTGGGCGGGCAGCTCGTGGTACCAACTGCGCTACATCGACCCCACCAATCAGGACACACTGTGCGACAAGGACAACGAGGCCTACTGGATGGGTCCGCGTCCGGAGTTGCACGGTCGGAACGACCCGGGTGGCCTCGACCTGTACATCGGTGGCGTCGAGCACGCGGTGCTGCACCTGCTGTACTCGCGGTTCTGGCACAAGGTGCTGTTCGATCTCGGTTACGTCACCAGCCGCGAGCCGTACCGAAAGCTGTTCAACCAGGGCATGATCCAGGCCTACGCCTACACCGACTCGCGCGGCATCTACGTACCTGCCGAGGAGGTCACCGAGGAGAACGGCACGTTCTTCTACAACGGTGAAGAGGTCACCCAGGAGTACGGCAAGATGGGCAAGTCGCTGAAGAACTCGGTGACCCCCGACGACATCTGCCGTGACTACGGTGCCGACACCCTGCGCGTCTACGAGATGTTCATGGGGCCGCTCGACCAGTCCCGCCCCTGGGCGACCAAGGACGTCGTCGGCTCGCAGCGCTTCCTGCAGCGCATCTGGCGTCTCGTCGTCGACGAGGAGTCGGGCACCTCACGTGTCGCCGACACCGAGTCGGACGACGACACGAAGCGCTTGCTGCACAAGACGATCGCCGGGGTCCGCGAGGATTATGAGGCCCTGCGCAACAACACCGCCGTCGCCAAGCTGACCGTGCTGACCAACCACCTCACCAAGAACTTCGAGAAGACCGGCGTCCCACGCGATGCCGTCGAAGCCCTGGTGATCATGCTCGCGCCGCTGGCCCCGCACATCGCCGAGGAACTGTGGCACCGCCTGGGCCACGGCACCCTCGTCGTCCGCGCGCCGTTCCCGGTGGCCGACGAGGCCTGGCTGGTCGAGGACACCATCGAGATCCCGGTTCAGGTGAAGGGCAAGGTTCGCAGCCGCATCACCGTCGCCGCCGACGCCGATGAGGACACCCTGCGAACCACCGCCCTCGCCGACGAGAAGATCGCCGCTCTCCTCGACGGTGCCGAGCCGCGCAAGGTGATCGTGGTGCCCGGCCGGATGGTCAACGTCGTCCCCTGACGCGGGTTCGATCACGGCGTGACGATCGGGAACCCCGGGTCGGGGTTGTCGATCAGTTCGATGACGGTGCCGGTTCTACTTCGGTGGGAGTCTCCGGGCGTAGTCGGCGCCGATGGTGACCCAGCGGGTCAATTGCCGATCCGACGCGATCCCCTCTTCGAAGACGCGCAGCCAGCCGAGCGTCTCGCGCGCCGACATGTGCATGGGGGCGGTGTGCGGGTACTCGAGCAGGGTGTGGGTCTCCTCGGGCGGCACGCGCACCATGATCCCGCCCTTGCCGCTGACGGTCACGGCCATGTTGCCGTTGATCAGGAAGGCCAGGCCGCCGAACATGGGCACCTCGTCCACGCCCACTTCCGTCGCGAGAAGCGCGCGGATGCGGAAGGCGAGTTCCTCGTCGTAGGCCACGGTTCCAGGCTATTCGGCGGGTGTGACGGGGAAAGACTTGGCAGCTAACTTACCGAGCAGTAAGGTCATGCCATGGCGATCAACCTGGAGCTCCCGAAGAAGTTCGATTCGACGGTCGAGCGCACCCACCTGGCTGCCGAGCACATCTTCCGGCCCATCTCGCGCAAGTACGACAAGGCCGAGCACGAATACCCGGTCGAACTCGATGACCTGGCGAAGCTCGCCAAGCAGGGACGCGGGTCGGAGAAGGCAGCCGACTCGTCGAGCAGCGACGACGCGCCGTCGGTCAACGGCGCCAACATGCGCGGCCTGATCTCCGCTCTCGAGATGAGCTGGGGCGATGTGGGCCTGCTGCTCTCCATCCCCGGTCAGGGACTCGGCAATGCCGCCATCGCGGCCGTCGCCAACCCCGAACAGCTCGAGAAGTTCTCCGACGTCTGGGCGGCGATGGCCATCACCGAGCCCAGCTTCGGTTCGGACTCCGCGGCCGTCTCGACGACGGCCACCCGCGACGGCGACGACTACGTCATCAACGGCGAGAAGATCTTCGTCACCGCCGGTTCGCGGGCTGATCACGTGGTCGTGTGGGCGACCATCGACAAAAGTGTCGGCCGTGCTGCCATCAAGAGTTTCGTCGTCCCGATGACGACCGAGGGTGTGACGGTCGCACGCCTGGAGCACAAGCTCGGCATCAAGGCCTCCGACACCGCGGTGATCCGGTTCGAGAACGCCCGGGTCCCCGCCGAGAACCTGCTCGGTTCGCCGGAGATCGACACCAAGAAGGCCTTCGGCGGGGTCATGCAGACCTTCGACAACACGCGCCCGGTCGTCGCCGCCATGGCGATCGGCCTCGGTCGCGCGGCACTCGAGGAGCTCCGCCGGATGCTCGAAGAGGCCGGCCACGAGATCGACTACGACCGCTCGGCCGCCGCCCAGCATGCGACCGTCGCCGAGTTCATCCGCCTTGAATCGGAGTGGGAGGCCTCGTGGTTGCACACCCTGCGGGCCGCCTGGATGGCCGACAACTCCCAGCCGAACTCCACCGAGGCCTCGATGTCGAAGGCGAAGGCGGGTCGTACGGTCACCGAGATCACCAACAAGGCCGTGGAAATCGGTGCGACCGCAGGTTTCTCGGAGACCTCGCTCCTCGAGAAGTGGGCTCGGGACTCCAAGATCCTCGACATCTTCGAGGGAACTCAGCAGATTCAGCAGCTGATCGTCGCCCGCCGCGTTCTCGGAAAGTCCAGCGCGGACCTGAAGTGAGGCGCGGGTTGTCCGTGCGGGAAGACTGATTCGCACACATGCGGACCCTCCCGCGTGTGACGACGGGGTCGGGCCGGAGCATCGGTCCGACCCCATCTTGGAGGTAGTGGCATGACCACTCCGGTAGACATCCCGATCGACCCGTCGCTCGTCGACCTCTACAAGGACCTCCACAAACACCCGGAACTCGGCTTCGGAGAACATCGGACCGTCGGCCTGGTTGTCGAGAGGCTCGAGTCGGCGGGCTTCGACGTGACGACCGGCGTCGGCAGGACCGGAGTGGTCGGGATCCTGCGGAACGGGGATGGTCCGACGATCGCGCTGCGCGCGGACATGGATGCCCTGCCCCGTTCGCGAGGACACCGGGCTCGACTACGCGAGCACCGTCACCGCCACCGACGACACGGGTAAGGACGGTCCCCGTCGCACACGCGTGCGGCCACGATCTGCACACCACATGTCTTCTGGGAGCGGCGGCAATCCTCGCCTCTGATACATCGGGATGGTCGGGTACTGTCGTAGTCATCTTCCAACCCGCCGAAGAACTCGGTGCCGGCGCGCAGGCGATGGTCGACGACGGCCTGTGGGACCGTTTTCCCAAGCCCGACGTCGTACTCGGTCAGCACGTCTCGCCCCTGCCGGCCGGCAAGATCGCCGGACACCCGGGAGCGTCGTACGCCGGATCGGATTCACTGCGGGTGAAGCTGGTGGGCCGCGGCGCACACGGTTCGATGCCGGAGGCCTCGGTGGATCCCATCGTGCTGGCGGCAGCGACGGTGATGCGGCTGCAGACCGTCATCTCGCGGGAGATCCCGAGTACCGCAACGGCCGTGCTCACCGTGGGGTCGATCCACGCCGGCGACGCCGCGAATGTGATTCCGGGAGAAGCCGAGATCCAGCTGAACATCCGGAGCTACAACGAGACCGTTCGTGGCAAGATCCTCGACAGCGTCGGGCGAATCGTGCGCGGTGAGGCGGCAGCCGCGGGAGCGCCGGAGGATCCGACGATCACCGAGATCGAACGGTTCCCGGTGGTCACCAATGATCCGGACGCACTGGGCAAGACGCTGAGCGCTTTCGCGGACTGGTTGGGCGCGACCAACATTCTCGATCCGGGAGCCGGCGCGGGCAGCGAGGATGTCGGCATCCTGGCCACCAGTTGTGGTGCACCATTGTCGTACTGGTTGCTCGGCGGAGCGGATCCGTCGCTGTTCACCACCGGCGACATGACGGACCCGGCGTTGCTGAAGGTGCCGTCGAACCACTCTCCGCACTACGCGCCGGTGATCGATCCGACGCTGGACATCGGTGTGCGGGCCCTGGTCCTCGCTGCCCGCACCTGGTTGGGGTAGCCCGATCCAGTAGGCCGGCCGGTCTCACCGCAACAATCTCTCCCGCAGGCGTGCTTCGCGCTCGAGTCGTTCGGTGTCGCGGCGCCGGCGTTCGGCCATGATCGCCGACAGCACGTCTTCGAATGACGCACCCTGAGGCGGTGCGGGTGCCACGAACGGCGCTGCGGCGAAGACGAGCCGGTGTGCGGCGGCAGCTCGCGGTGCGGGCTTCATGGCGTGCCGTCCGTTGAGGAACTGGCGGATGACCACGGCGAGGCCGTCGGGTAGGGCCGCCATGTCGGCCGACACCGCCCACGACGCAAGACCCGCGGGCATCTCGATGGGATGCTGCTCCTCGATGCTATGCCGGTCGCGGATCACGTACGTGCCGGCGAGGAGATCACCGAGACGCTTGTTCTTCCGCGAGATCGCCGCGCAGATCAGCGCGGGCAGGCCCAGGCAGGCGTACATCTCGATGAACCCGACGAGCGCACGGGTCAGCGACTGCCGAAAACCGGTGGGCCCGGCATCGTCTCGCAGGGTGCGCAGTCCGACTATCAGATGGCCGGCGGTCTTGCCGCCGGTGAGTGTCTCCGTGACGGTCGGTAGGGCGACGACGCTGATGATGGGCAGCAACGTGTTGACGGTGCCCCGCCACGCGTCGTTCAGGTCGCCGGTCACCTTGTACGACAGCCACCAGAGGAACAACCACAGGGTGATCCCCAGCGCGACGTCGATCATCCCCGAGAGAATCCGATAGCCGAGACCGCCCGGCGGCAGGGCGAGCGCGACCGCCTCACCGGAGACGAGGTCGTCGCGGCCCACGCCGACGGTGGCCGGCGCACCGGCACCCCGCACGGTCGGCGGCGGCCCGACCGGTACCGACGCACCCGCCAGCACCGGAGGTCGGGGTGGCAACGATCCGGGCGGCACCGCCTCACCATACGACGCCGAACGGGGTCCGCACGGCGCGCGCACACAGCAACGACGCCCGTCGAATGACACGCCGCGCACCTTCTCGGATGCCGGTTACGCTGGCCGCGTGGATCTCGACGCCTATGTATCCGCGCACCGCGCGACGTGGGAACGGCTCGACACGCTGTCGCGCCGGCGCCGGCTGACCGGAGCCGAGGCCGACGAGATCATCGACACCTATCAGCGCGTGGCCACACATCTCTCGGTGATCCGGTCCTCGGCCCCCGACGCCTCGCTCGTCGCGTACCTGTCGGCATTGCTGGCGCGGGCCCGGGGGCGGGCGTCGGGCACGCGGGTGAGTACCTGGTCGACGTTCGTCGACTTCTTTGCCGTCACGTTCCCCGCCGCGTTGTACCGCATTCGGTGGTGGTGGCTGACCGTGATGGGTGTCTGCCTGCTCGCGGCGGCCGTCATGACCTGGTGGGTTCTGGAGCACCCCCGCATCGAGAGTTCCTTCGCCTCGCCGCAGGAGATCGAGCGTCTCGTCACCAACGACTTCGAGAACTACTACAGCGAATACGAGGCGACCTCGTTCGCGGCGCGGGTGTGGACCAACAACTTCTGGCTCGCCGCGATGTGCATCGTCGTCGGCATCTTCGGCCTGCCGGTGATCTGGATGCTCTACACCAACATCCTGAACCTGGTGGTCATCGCCTCGATCATGATCCGGCACGGCCGCGGCGACCTGTTCTTCGGGCTACTCCTCCCACACGGCATGCTCGAGCTCACCTGCCTGTTCGTCGCCGCGGGGGTCGGCCTGCGGATCTTCTGGTCGTGGGTGTCACCCGGGAACCGAACGCGCGCAGCCGCTCTCGGTGAGGAAGGACGTGCCGCGACCGGTGTGGCGCTGGGCCTCGTCGTCGTGCTGCTGCTGTGCGGGGTCATCGAGGCCTTCGTGACACCCTCACCGCTGCCGACCTGGGCGCGCATCGGGATCGGCGTGACCGCCTGGCTGCTGTTCATGGCCTATGTCTTCGTCGCCGGACGCCGCGCGCACGAGTCCGGTGAAACCGGCGATCTCGCCGAACTCGATCGCGGACTCACCGCACCCACCGTGTAGGAATGGACGGAGTGCATCCACCCGAGAGGAACACCCGAATGGCCAAGAACGACAAGTCCCTAGACGCGGTCTCGCTGATCGGCGGAGGTCTCGCCGCGGTCGGTCTGACGCACTTCGTCAAGCCGGAGCTGTTCGCCCCGATCACCGCGCCGGTGTTCCCCGAGGACACCACCACCTGGACCTACCGGAACGGGGCGTGCGAGACCGCGATCGGCGTCGCGCTGGTGTCTCCCCGTACCCGCCGGCTCGGCCTGGCCGGACTCGCCGGTTACCTGGGTTTCCTCGGCTACCGCGCGGCGAAGGCCAAGAGCTAGTCGGCTACAGCAACCCGCGTGACTTCAGCAGCAGATAGTGATCGGCGAGCCGCGCGGGGAGCTTCTCCGGCGGAGCGTCCACCACCTCGACGCCGAGCCGGCCGACGGCAGTGGCCGTTCGGTTCCGCAGGGTGACGGTCCGGGCCGCGGCCGCCGCGTCGTAGACCGCGTCCGGACTCTCCCTGGCCGCGATCATCTCCTCCAGCGCCGGGTCGGCGACGGATCCGATGACGACCTTGTAGCGCTGCGCGAGAACCGACAGCGGCGCCAGGAGTGACTCCTCGACGGCCGCCGGCTCCAGCGGGGTCAGCAACACGAGCAGAGCGCGCTGGCGGCTGATCTTCGCGACCTCCGCCCCGAGCATCGGCCAATCCGCCTCCAGCAGAGCCGGTTCGAGGTTGGCCATCGCGGTGACCAGGGTGTTGAGCAGCGTCGTGCGGCCCACCCCGACCACTCGCCGGTGGACCCGTCGATCACCGGCGATGAGGTCGACGCGGTCGCCCGCATGCGAAGCCAACGCGGCGAGAAGCAGGGCGGCGTCCATCGCGGCGTCCAGCCGGGGGACGTCGCCGACGCGGCCGGCGGATGTGCGTGACGTGTCGAGCACGATGACGATGTGACGATCCTTCTCCGGCTGCCAGGTGCGCACAACGGTCGACCGGCGTCGTGCGGTCGCTCGCCAGTCGATACTGCGGACGTCGTCGCCCTCGACGAAGTCGCGCAGCGAGTCGAATTCGGTTCCCTGCCCGCGTATCCGGACGGCGGAACGGCCGTCGAGCTGACGCAGGTGGGCGAGCCGGGAAGGCAGCAGGCGCCGTGATCCGAACGGCGGGAGCGCGCGGACCCGGCCCGGTAGCGGCACGCTGCGCTGCCGGCCGGCGAGTCCGAGAGGGCCGAGGCGACGGACCGTCACCCGCACCGCGAGCCGGTCGCCACGGCGCGTCGGGGTGAGAGTGGTGGTCACCGTGCGGGTTTCACCCTGCGGCACGGTGAGGCGATGGACCGCGTCGGCGGCACCGGCCGACGGTTGCCAGCTGTCGCGCAGGACGCCGCGGAAGGTGCCGGTTCCGGTGTTGGTCACCATGATCGAACACGAGGTGGTCTCCCCGAGCCGCACCGGCCCGGGCACCGACCGTGCCAGGGCAACGGTCTTCGTCGACCCGGCGAGCGCGAGATCGAGGCACATCAGCAACACGCAGCACACCACCCAGAACACCGGGACTGCATAGTTCGGCCACACCAGGATCGGCACCGCGCCGAGCAGCACCAGGATCAGGAACCGGCCGGTGAGGAACATCAGCGCGGGACGGGAACCGAGTTCACGGCGGCGTCGAGGACCGAACCCACCGACACCCCTTCGAGTTCGGCCTCGGGACGCAGCGACAGCCGGTGCGCGAGCGTCGACTGTGCCAGCGCCTGAACGTCATCCGGGGTCACGAAGTCGCGACCGTTCAGCCAAGCCCAGGCTCGGCTCGTCGCGAGCAGGGCGGTCGCGCCTCGCGGACTGACGCCGAGCGCGAGGGACGGGGAGAACCTTGTCGCACGGGCGATGTCGACGATGTAGGCGGCAACCTGCGGTGCGACGCCGACGCGGCGGACCTGTTCGATCCCGGCCTCGACGTCGGCGGCCGAGGCGACCGGCCGGAGTCCGGCCGCGGCGAGATCGCGCGGATCGAATCCGGCCGCATGCCGGGTGAGGACCGTGATCTCGTCCTCGCGGGCCGGCAGGGGCAGCGTCACCTTGAGCAGGAAGCGGTCGAGCTGTGCCTCCGGCAGCGGGTAGGTGCCCTCGTACTCGACGGGGTTCTGCGTCGCCGCTACCAGGAACGGGCTGGGCAGCGGACGGCCGACGCCGTCGACGGTCACCTGCCGTTCCTCCATCGCCTCCAGCAGCGACGCCTGCGTCTTCGGCGGGGTGCGATTGATCTCGTCGGCCAGCAGCAGGTTGGTGAACACCGGACCCTCGCGGAACGTGAACTCAGAACTGGAGGCGTCGAATACGAGCGACCCCGTCACATCACCGGGCATGAGGTCCGGGGTGAACTGCACGCGTTTGGTCTCCACGTCGAGCGCGGCCGCGACCGACCTGACGAGGAGCGTCTTCGCGACACCGGGTACGCCTTCGAGCAGGATGTGCCCGCGACACAGCAGTGCGATGAGGATGCCGGCGACCGCCGGGTCTTGTCCGACAACCGCTTTGGCGACCTCGGCACGTACCGCGCCGAGTGCGTCGCGCGTGGCGGTGTTCGACGACGGGGCGGGGCCGCCGTGGGGACTGTGCGGTGCCGTCTTCTCGAACGGGCCGGGGCCGAAGGTGCGGGATGGATCGACGGTCATGGCGTGTGTCGGACTTCCTTCTCGAGGGCGGTCAGTTCGCTGCTGAACAGGACGAGGCCGGTGTCGGTGGTGGGGAGCGGTCCGGCGAGCAGGGCGCGCACCCGGGCGAGGTCCCTCCCGGTGGCGGACACGACGGCGGTGATGATGGCGTGGACTGCCGGGTCGGCGGTTTCGCCGCGCGCCACAGTCGCCTCCCATCCGGGTATGGCCAGTTCGTCGGTGGCCCTCCCACCGTCGTAAGGCAGGCCGAGGTACGAGGCGAGCGAGGTCAGCGTGTGGATCCTCAGTGCGGCGGCGGACCGGGCGTCGGCGCGGGCCTTGTGGTACATCCGTCCCCGCGCCTGGGTGGTCTCGATCGCCTTCACGACCGCCGGCAGCGGCTCGGTGACCAGCGCGCCGAACCGCCGACCCCGCCAGAGCATGAGCGTCAGGACCGCGAACGCGGCGAGCACGATCAGCGGGCCGATCGCCGCCGGGATGTCGGTGTCCTCGTCCCCGGTCGGCACCTCGTCGGTGAAGAACGGTATGTACCAGAGGACGTCGTCCGCGTCGGCGAAGAGCCGGGTGGCCACCCCGGCGTTGTCCCGGAGCGCGAGGTTGTCGTTGATCAGCATGTCACCGCTCACGACCACGATCTCCGGACGGCCGGCGGCGGCCGGCAAGTACAGCACATTCGACGCGGCGCCGGTGGTGAAGCACGACGTCACCCCGGGTGCGGAGCTGCTGTAACCGAGTGTGCCCCCGGTGATGGTGTCGTCGGCGGCGATCTCGGCGGTCGCGCAGCGTGCGGGTACGGCGGTCGGGGCACCGCCGAACTCCAACCGGACGGGTAGTTCGAGGAGCGACAGGGCGTTGTCCTGCGGCGCGATGAGGATCACCCGGTGCGCCTCGGACACCCGGTCGAGGAACTGTTGCGCGGTACCGGGATTCAACGCACCCACCGATGACACGACGACCGTCGTACTGCCGCTGGGGCGTGGAGCGTCGGCGAACTCGTCCAGCCCGCGTGCCTGACGGACGTCGCCGTCGTGCTCGTCGATGATCCGGGCCAGGGCGCGGGCGCCCTGGGGCCTGGGGTTGTCGGGGTCGTAACTCACCCCGGGCCCGGGTTCCGCTCCGAACACGGTCAGAGCGGACACTCCGAGCAGGCCGATCGCGCCGACCACCACGACGACGAGAACCACCACGAGCACCCCAGATCCATCGCGGCGTACCGCGCTTCGGCGGGGCGGGTGCGATCGACGGAGCACGGGTCGTCGAGGTCACCGGGGAACCGCCAGTCGACGAGGACCCGAGGTGTCCACCGCGTCGGGTTGGGCGGCAGACACCGCACGCTCGAGATCGAGCACCGCACGCGCCGACCCGGCGGCCGCATGTCGGTCGCCATAGGCGATCGCGTCGAACAGATCAGCGGCGCTGCGGAGTTCGACACCGTGAGCGGTGAACCGCGAGGCGAGTTCGACGGCCACCTCGTGTGCGGTGAGGGACGGTTCGTCGGCGAGCAGATCGCGTTCGATGGCGCGTCGGGCGAGCGCACGCACCGCGGCGATGACACTGGCGTCGTGATCGCCCGCAGCGTAAAGGGTCTCGGCCTCGGCACGGAGTTCCTTCGCCGAACGCGCCCCGGACAGCACCACCTTGGTCGCGGTCGTGTCGGCGGTCTTCGGTGCCCGCGGGATGCGTCGAACTCGACGGATTACCAGCACGGCGAGCCCGGCGACCAGGAGGATCACGAGCACGATGACGATCGCCCGGATCGTGTCCGAGCCACCGAACAGGTCGAGGATGTTGTCGGCGATCCACTCCCACACACGGTCGCTGAACTCGTCCCACCACGACGGTTCCGGCGGCTGGTAGATGTTCTTGGAGAGCTCGTCCTCGGCCCAGCGTCGGGCCTCCTCGTTGCCAGGGTCCAGAGGAGCAGCCAGGATCGGGGTCACGGATACCGGCCTTTCCGCGCTGCTGGACCTCGTTGGTTCACGGACTCGAGCCCCGCGGGAGCTCTTGCGGCGAACGTATCAAAGAACCCCGCGCAAGCACCGGAAACATCCACCGGTCGACGGACGCGCGTGCTACGGTGCGGAACTAGAACACGTTCTAATTTCTTGGAGGATTCATGACCGTCGAGCAAGCCGACCTCGCCGACAAGATCGACGCGGCGGTCGACGCCTACGTCGAGCTGCTGAACAACGGCACCGCCGAACAGATCGCCGACCTCTACGCGCCCGACGCGACGGTCGAGGACCCGATCGGCGCCGACATCCGCAACACCCGCGAACAGCTCGTCGAGTTCTACTCGGTGATCACCGGCATGGACGAGCGCACCGCGACCCTCAAGTGGAAGAAGGTCGCCGGCGACACCGCGGTCTTCGAGTTCACCCTCGTCACCAAGACCTCGGGTCTCGCCTTCGAGATCACCCCGGTCGACATCATGGTCTTCAACGCCGACGGCAAGGTCTCGTCCATGCGCGCCGTCTGGCGTCCGGAGGACCTGACGCAGCTCTAGTTCTGATCCCTGCGGTGCGAGGGTCGCCCCTCGCTCCCTGAGGTGCGAGCGTCGGCCCCCCTCGCTCCCTGAGGTGCGAGCGGAGCGAGCCTCGAAGGGTCAGCCCCGGCCCGTCGGCCGCAGCACGATGTCCTGCGGATGGGCGTCGGCCGGGGTCTGAATGGCGTGCACGACCGCGGCGGCGACCGACTCCGGGCGCAGGAACTGCGAGGCGTCGTAGTCCCGGCCTTCGATAGCGACCAGTTCGCGCTGCATGTCGGTGTCGATGCGTCCGGGATAGACCGAGGTGACCCGCAGCGTCGGCTCCTCGGCGCGGAGAGAGTCGGCGAGTGCACGCAGGCCGAACTTGCTCGCGGCGTACGGAGCCCACCGGGGTTTGGCGTTCCGGCCTGCCCCGGAGTTCACGAAGACGACGTGGCCTTCCGCCTGCCGGAGGGCAGGCAGGAGGAGCCGCGTCAGTTCGGCGACCGCCACGAGGTTCACCTCGAGGACGTGATGCCATTCCTCGACCGGAGTGTCCGAGACGTGCTCGAGACTGCTGCCGACGCCGGCGTTGTGGACCAGGACGTCGAGTTCGCTGATGGTCTCCACCGCGGCGGCGACCTCGTCGTAGTCGGTCAGTTCGACGGCGAAGGTGCTCGCGCCGTCGAGCTCCGTGGCGAGGTGGTCGAGTTCGGGTGAGGGGCGGCCGCCCAGCAACAGGTCATGCGTGGGGGCGAGCTGTCGGGCGATCTGGGCGCCGAGGCCACGACTGGCCCCGGTGATCAACGCGGTGGGCACTCTGCCCACCCTACTGCTCCGAGACGGGCCGGCCGAGCGCCTGCGGCTCGCGTCACCTTGGTGAGCATGTGAGGGCGCCGCGGGGCACAATCGTCGGCGTGGCCAGGTACGGATTCACCCCAACGCAGCTGTCGGCACGTGCCGCTTATCTGCTGCGCGGCAACGACCTGGGCACCATGACCAGTGCGGCGCCCAAGCTGTACCCGCACATGTGGAGCTGGGACGCCGCGTTCGTGACCGTCGGCCTCGCACCGCTGTCCGTCGAGCGTGCGGTGATCGAGATGGACACCCTGCTGTCGGCGCAGTGGCGCAACGGCATGATCCCGCACATCGTGTTCGCCAACGGCCGTGACGGATACTTCCCCGGTCCGTCCCGGTGGGAGTGCGCACGACTCGCCGAATGCGCCCCCGACTTCCCGGACACCTCGGGCATCACGCAGCCGCCGGTCCACGCGATCGCGGTGCAGCGCATCCTCGACCACTCCCGCCGCCACGGTCGGACGACGCGGGCGGTGGCGAACGAGTTCATCGACCGCAGGTGGAGTTCGCTCGTGCGCTGGCATCGCTGGCTGGCTCATGCCCGGGATCCCATGGGGCGCGGCCGGATCACGATCTTCCACGGCTGGGAATCCGGTATGGACAACTCGCCGCGTTGGGACTCGGCGTATGCGAATGTCGTTCCCGGACTGGACCTTCCGCCGTACGCACGCGCCGACCTCGACCACGTGTCTGACTTGTCGATGCGGCCCACCGACCTCGAGTACGACCGGTATATCTGGCTCGTAGAGCAGATGAAGCGGGCGCATTACGACGACGACGTGTTGCCGAAGGTCATGAGTTTCGCCGTCGAGGATGTGTTCGTCAGCGCGATCTTCGCGGTGGCCTGCGATGTCCTCGCGACGATCGGCGAGGACTACTCCAAGCCGCTCGCCGACGTTCGCGATCTGCGCGCCTGGGCCGATCGGTTCCGCGCCGGCGTCGTTGCCGCCGCCAACGACCGCAACGGTGCCGCACGGGATTTCGACCTGCGTGCCACCTCCTGGATCACCACCGAGACCATCGCCGCGTTCGCGCCGCTCATCTGTGGCGGTCTCCCCCGCGAGCGGGAACGCGCTCTTCTGCGGCTGTTCGACGGCCCGCGTTTCTGCGGTCACCCCGACCTCCGGTACGCCGTCCCGCCGTCGACGTCGCCGATCTCCGCGGACTTCCGTCCGCGCGAATACTGGCGCGGTCCGGTGTGGCCGGTCATGACCTGGTTGTTCAGCTGGGCGTTCGCACGTCGTGGCTGGACCGAGCGGTCGGCTCGCCTCCGCGAGGAGGGTCTGCGTCAGGCCACCGACGGCTCCTTCGCCGAGTACTACGAGCCTTTCACC
This sequence comes from Gordonia rubripertincta, assembly GCF_038024875.1. Lineage (NCBI taxonomy): Bacteria > Bacillati > Actinomycetota > Actinomycetes > Mycobacteriales > Gordoniaceae > Gordonia > Gordonia rubripertincta. The sequence continues at coordinate 1,282,834 of NZ_CP136136.1, read as the reverse complement.
GGCGAACCCCTCGGCAGCATGCAGCAGAGCTGGACCGCGGCGTCGGTGCTGGACTGGCTCGACTGAGAGGCGATTCGACTACCCGGGAGGTAGTGGCTTCCGCACGTTCCTGGGCGGAGTCTGGAGTCACAGCAATCCGTCTCAGGAGGTGTCCGATGACCGCGGCCTCGACCACTCACCGGAACCGAAGACCCCCTCTGGGCGCGACACCCACGGCCTCGACGCCGCGCTGGCTGGTGGCGGTGGCGCGATGCGACCGCGCGCTCTCGTCGTGGTTCATCGGGGCCGGCTTCTTCTTCGCCCCGCTCCTGATCATCCTCGACCCCTGGCCGTTCGCCGTGGCCGTCGCGTGGGTCGCGATCTCACTGTCCGGGTTGTGGCTCGGATTGCTCGGGGCGTTCATGGCGGCGGGGCTCGCTCGCGTACTGCGTGCCGGTGACGTGATCCCCGACGAGTTCTGGTCCGGGTTGCTCGACTATCGCCGGCCGTAGGCGCGCGGAGCGCTCACAAGATCCGTTCGCGATCACCCGATTCGCGTGAGCGCGAACGGATCATGTGATCGAGACCGCGACTGGCTGCGGCACCGCATCCACTCGGCCCTCGACTCATTACAAAGCCGTCACACTGCTGAAACACGCCACTTGTTTCATGACAGGGGTCAGCGTCTACTCCGATGAGTCACCACGAACCCCGGTGGCTCCAGGACGCCGAACACGTACCCCGACGAGCGCGTAGCGCACAAGTGAGACATGGAGGAGCATTGTGACGATCGAGAGTGCCAAGGCGTTGGAGTTCCGGGTGACCAGCGACGCCTGGAAGAACCTGCCGAAGATGCCGGAGACGGAGTACCCGGGCACCGAGGGTTTCATCGGTGACGTCTACGAGAACCCGGACGGCAGCCCGATGTGCAGCGGCTACTTCGAACTCCGTCACACCGACGAGCCGCTCTACTACGAATACGAATACGACGAGATGAAGGTCGTGCTCGAGGGCGAGTTCCTGCTGGAGAACAAGGAGACCGGGCAGAAGATCGTAGCAAAGGCGAAGGACGCCATCTTCTTCCCCAAGGGTTCGAAGATCTACTTCAGCACCCCCGACTACGCACTCGCCTTCTACACCGGCCAGCGCGACGCCACCCTTCTCTGAACGACCGCCATGTCGCAGATCGCGTACTCCAGCGTGCCCGCGTGGGCGCGACCTGGTGACCTGGTCGAGACGACAGACCCCACACCGACCGGCAGTTCCTACCTGCTGGTCGGTGTCGGGGACGTCGCCGACACACTGGGTCGCTGGGAGGCCCAGTGCCCGCCGCTGGTCACCACTCGAATCCACGGCGATGCCGACACCGCCGACGACCTGCTCGCCGGGGCGCTCGCCGAGGCCACCGTCGGTGTCCGGGTGTGGATCGTCGCCGACACCGGTTCGGCACTGAGGCTGCGCGCCGTTGCCGTCAACGCCGGCCTCGAGGACGACGAGATCGAGGTCGTGACAACCGATTCCGATGATCGAACCGAAGCCGACGTCTTCTGTTCGCACTGTCGGTCGGTGACCCGCGTCCGAGCGGCGATCGATGACGTCATCCCCTGTGCCGGGTGTCGTCGCGACCTGCTCGTCTACCACCACGTGTCCCGTCGAACGGGGCAATACCTGGGCTTCATGGTCGCCGCCGAGACCGCCCAGCCCCTGTCCCCCGGTGAGGAGGTCGAACAGTGAGCATCACCGTCGCAGAAACAGATCCGGCCGGTACCGCAGCGGGGACACGCGTCGACCGGCTGCCCACGATGCGACTCGTCGTGGCCGCGATCGACGCCACCGTCACCGGCATACGCAGCATCACGCTCGTCGACCCGGACGGCCGCGCCCTCCCCGGGTTCGTACCGGGCAGTCACCTGGTGGTGCGCGCGGGTGAACACTCCAACGCCTACAGCCTGACCGGCGACGGCACCCATCCCACGCAGTACTCGATCTCGGTCCTCGAGGTCGACGGCGGCAACGGCGGATCCCGCTGGCTGCACCACGAACTCGCCGTCGGGGACCTGCTGACCGTCGGGCTTCCCCGTAGCGCCTTCGCGCCGATCGCCCGCGCCCGCAAGCATCTGCTGGTCGCCGGCGGGATCGGCATCACCCCCATGGTGTCCCACCTGCGAGCCGCCGTGCGTTGGGGACGTGACGTGCAGTTGCTCTACGTCTTCCGCGAGGAGGCCGCCGCCCACCTGGACGACGTCACGGCGCTCGCCCGGGCCCGCGCCGAACTGTTCACCGACCGTCTCTCGTTCACCGAGCGCCTCGACGACGCACTTCGCGTCCAGCCGGTTGGCACCCACCTGTATGTCTGCGGGCCGTCGGCGATGATCGACGCCGTCGTCGACGCAGCGGTCACGGCCGGCTGGCCCGATTCCCGGATCCATTTCGAACGTTTCGGCATCGATGCACTCGACGCCGGTGACCCGTTCCGTGTCGACCTCACCGAATCCGGCCGCAGCATCGACGTCCCGCCGGGGAAGAGCATGCTCGAAGCCCTGGAGGAGGTGGGCGTCGAGGTCCCGAATCTGTGCCGACAGGGCGTGTGCGGCGAATGCCGCGTCCCCCTGTCCGGCGGATCACCCATCCACCGCGACCTCTACCTCAGCGCCGAGGAGAAGTCCGCCGGTGATGCCATCATGCCGTGCGTCTCGCGCGCCGCGGACGGCGGCACCCTGGAGGTTCCCCTGTGACAAGCACTCTCGACAACACGGACGCGAAGACCTCGGCCGAGACCGACCTGATCGCCGGCTTCCCGTTCCCGTTCCTCGAGGACCGGTACCGCTACAGCACCAACGTCGAACCGGCCGAGCAACCGGTCACGACACCGGCCGGCCGGTGGGGCACCGCCGTGGTCGACATCGACTCCGAGTACCGGGCCGAGCTCGCCCAACGAGCGGTGATCCTCGCCGCCGACCCGACCCGCCACGCGGTACTCCCCCATATGGTCCCCGCGGCGTGGGATGCGATGTTCACCCTCATGCGTGAGCTCGACGCCGCGTATCCGGAGCAGATGCAGCTGCGCTCGACGGGACCAGATGAATGGGTGTGGCGCAACGGAATCCTCGGCATCGAGCAGCACTTCCGCTACGGTGACGCCGCCACTCTGCCCGACGAACCGTTGCGCTACATCACCTCTCAGGTCCAGGAGGACATCGCCCTCCTCGACCACCGCAACGACCAACTCTTCGTCGACGCCGGTGTGGTGACCTTCGCCGCCGACTGGAGCTTCGGCTTCGACGTCGGCATGAGCTTCCTCGAGATCCACGGGCCCGTCCCGCGGGTGCGCAAGGAAGGCGTCATCACCCGGGCCCACGAGTTCCTCAAGCGTCTCCAACCGCACCAGCCGTACCGGCGGACCAACTGGACACTCACCATCGATCGCCGCCTCGACGTCTCGACCGAGATCTACCCCGAGTGGGGCCCCGACCGGGAGAGCATCCAGCTCGTCGACGACGCCGAGTTCGGTCGTCGCGTCCATCTCCGTGTCGAGGTGCAACACCTGATCCGACTACCGGACTCGGGTGCGGTCATGTTCCTGATCCGCACCTACATGCTCCCCCTGGAGCAGGTGGCCACCGTCGATCCGTGGCGGCGTCGTGCCGCCGAGGTCCTGGCCGAATTGCCCGCGGACATGGCCGATTACAAAGGCATCATCAAGTACCGGGATCGCGCGGCCCAGTGGTTGCGCGACGCCGCACCGACCCCGCCGGCCCCGACTACACCGGCACCGACCGGACCGGGCATGCCGGTGTGGCCGACCACTCCCCCGGCGGTCGACACCACCGGAGCAGCCTTCCTGGTGGTCGCGATCGGCGACGACGCCGAGACCGCGCACGTGTCACGCAACTGGGTCGCGGCGGCCGAGGCCGTCGGAGCCACCCGGCTGCTCGTGCTCGACACCCTCACCGACGAGCATGATCGGGCGGCCCTCCACGACGCCCTCGGCGAAGCGCTCACCGGCACCCGCATCCTCGTCACCGGTGGCCAGTACGACGTGATGACCGCGCTGGCGGTCGCGCGCGAGGCCGGAGCCGTCCCCGGCGAACTGTCCTCCTTCGTCGTCCACACCCGAGATCTGCCGCTCTACTGTGCGCACTGCCGCAACACCTTCCGCGTCGAGGGCCGTGCCGGCGGGATCGTCACCTGCCCCGGTTGCGCCCGGGATCTGGAGATCCACGAACACCATTCGCCGATGATGGGCAGCTTTCTGGCGTCGGCCGCGGGAGGCGAAGCATGACGGCAGCAGCCATCTCCACACATCTGCACCCGGGTTACACGACGTCGACGAGGCCGATGCGGGTCGTCACCGTCCGGCAGTTGACCGAGGACATCACCCACTTCCGGTTCGCACCGCTCGACGATGCCCCGCAGGTCCTCACGCCGTATCAGCCGGGTAGCCATCTCATCGTCACCGCCGGCGAGCACCGCAACGCCTACTCGCTCGTCGACGACGGCATGTACCCCAACACCTACGGCATCTCGGTTCTCCGACGCGGCGCCGGCGGCGGTTCGGACTGGTTGCACGACAACCTCTCCGAGGATGCGATCGTCGAGGTGGAGGGACCCCGGTCGATGTTCGCACCGGTACTCGACCAGCGGGGAGCGCTGCTGGTGGCCGGCGGTATCGGCGTCACACCGGTCCTGTCGCACGCACGGGCGCTGGCCCGGGAGGGGCGTCGGGCCGACATCGTCTACTCCTACCGGCCCGGCAGCGGAGCCCACCTCGACGATCTCCGCGCGCTCGCCCAGCAGCCCGACATCACCCTGCACGAAGTGTCGGGGGTCGACGCCACGACGGAACTCCTCGCCGAGAGATTCCGGGCGCAACCGCTCGGGACCCACGCCTACGCGTGCGGGCCAGCAGCTCTGCTCGACACTTACACCGAGCTCGCGGCCCAGGCCGGATGGCCCACGGCGCGAGTCCATCTCGAACGATTCGCCGCACCCGAACAGGAGCCCGGCGACCCGTTCACCGTGACGCTGTCCTCGACCGGCGACCGGATCGACGTCCCGGCTGGGGTGTCACTGCTCCAACGTCTCCTCGACAGTGGTGTCGAGGTGCCGAACCTGTGCCGCCAGGGGGTCTGCGGCGAATGTCGAATCCCCGTGCGCGGAGGCACTATCGAACATCGCGACCTCGTCCTGTCCGACGAGGAGAAGGCGCTTGGTGACGCGATGCTGTGCTGTGTTTCCCGGGGCCAGAACATCGAGGTGGAGCTGTGACCACAGAAGCAATCCCGCCCGCATCCACCCGCGACTACTTGTCCGGCCCGGTGGACCATCTGTCCAACCTGCCGTGGCCGTTCCCCGACGACCTCGAGGAGTTCTCCTACAGCGTCAACGTCGAACCCGCCCGCATCCCCCGGCGAACCCGCGGTGGCGAATGGGGCAGGCATCTGGTGGATCTCGGCGGTGCGGAGTACCCGGAGATGATGGCCGAACGCCGGCGGATCCTCGACAACGACCCGTCACGGGCGCGGGTCGGTGCCGGTATGGAGGTCGCCTGCTGGGACCTGCTGCTCTACTACCTGCGCGACCTCAGCATCTCGTATCCCGACCTGATGCACCTCGACGAGTACGGTGACGGCCGGTTCCACTGGCGCAACGAGATCCTCGGCACCGACCAGGAATTCGTGCTCGGGGCCCCCGACTCCCTGCCCTACGGGCCGATGGAGTTCCTGGCGCGCGAAGTGCCCGACGACCTCTTGCTCGTGACCGAACGCGACGGGCACCTGTACTTCGACGCCGGTGTGGTGACCTTCGCCGCGGCGTGGTCGGTCTCCTTCGATGTCGGTATGGACATGTACGACATCCACGCCCCGGTCCCGCGCATGCTTCGCGAGGGCATCGTCGCCCGCGCCGAACAGTTCTTGCGCAGGCTACCCGCGGATCAGGTGTACCGCAGGGTGAACTGGACTCTCTCGGCTTCGGATTCGCACAAGCTCGACGTCAGTCTCGAGGAGCTGCCGGCCTGGGCAGGTGACGTCCCGGGCATGGTCGCCGACGGCGATTTCGCCAGGGCGCGCCTGCGAATCGAATTGGAACACTTCGTCCGGTTGCCGATGTCGGGCGCGGTGACGTTCAATATCCGGACATTCATGGCCTCGCTGGAGGACGTGAAGCGAATACCCGAGTGGGCCGATCAGTTGGCGACCGTCATCGAGACACTCGGTGAGGACATCGCCGCCTACAAGGGATTCCTCGACTATCGCGACAGTGTCGTCGCTTATCTACGCGGTCAATGACGCCCGTGAGCTGCTGGTGCAACAACCACCGACTTCTCAAGTCTCCGAACCGAAAGATCGCCCATGGAACCGATTCTCGCGGCTAACGCCGACCTGGCCTGGATGCTGGCAGCCTTCGTCTTCGTCCTGCTCATGTTCCCCGGCCTCGCCTTCTTCTACGGCGGCATGGTCGGCTCGAAGAACGTGCTGAACATCATGTCGATGGTCATCTCGACCCTCGGCATCACCGCCGTGCTCTATGTCGTCATCGGCTACGGACTCGTGTCCGGGCCGTCGGTGGGCGGGTGGGGCCTCATCGGCAACCCGACCGACTTCATCGGCCTGACCAACTGGCTGACCGACGACGCCTCCGGGGCTACCCAGACGCTGTACTTCGCGGCCTGGTTCATCCTGTTCGCGGCCATCACCATCGCCATCGTGGCCAGTGGTGCCGCCGGCCGCATGAAGTTCTCCGCATGGCTCGTCTTCGCACCGATCTGGCTCCTGGTGGTCTACTTCCCCGTGGCCCACTGGGTGTTCTCCGCCGATGTCGACGACAACTACAAGGGCGGCTTCCTGCTCAACAAGGTCGAGATCGTCGACTACGCAGGCGGAACCGCGGTCCACATGAACTCGGGTGTCGCAGCGCTCGCGCTGGCCGTTGTGCTGGGTGCCCGGAAGCGCCGCATGGAGCGTCCGCACAACGTGCCGATGACCATGCTCGGTGGCGGCATCCTGTTCTTCGGCTGGTTCGGCTTCAACGGCAGCTGTGCCCTCGGCGCCAACTTCCTCGCCCAGTCGGTCATCCTGAACACGCTGCTCGCCGGTTCCGCCGGCATGATCGGCTTCGCGATCATCGAGAAGTGGCGTGAAGGTCATGTCACCTCGCTGGGCATCATCACCGGCGTCGTCGCGGGTCTGGTCGGCATCACCCCGGCAGCCAGCAGCATGGCCCCGCTCGGTGCCCTCCTCGTCGGCATCTTCGCCGCCGCGGTCGTCGCCTTCCTGCTGAGCTTCAAGTCGAAGCTGAAGGTCGACGAGACGCTCGACGCCTTCGCCGTGCACGGCATCGGCGGCATCGTGGGTACCTTCTGCATCATCCTGTTCGCCACCGATGTCGCCCCGGCCGGCGTCCAGGGTGTCCTCTTCGGCGGCGATCCCGACATCATCTGGCGTGAGCTCGCCGGTATCGCGATCACCTGCACCTACTCGTTCGTGATGACCTGGCTCATCGCGAAGGGTCTCGACAAGGTCATGGGCATCCGCGTCGACGAGGAGACCGAGATGGTCGGTCTCGACACCGTCCTGCACGCCGAGACCGCCTATGAGATCCCCAGTGCTAGCGTCGGCCACCCGGGCGGCGGCCTGGGCGCCCTGTCTCCGGCGGCAGCTGCCGAGTCGGTGGAGAAGTCGATGCCTTCCTCGACTCCACCCGCACAGGTCTGATCGCGCGGAGGAAGTGAACAACGGCCCGGGGCCCACCGTGAGAACGGTGGGTCCCGGGTCTTCTTCGTCCCGTCACACGAGGTGCTGAAACGACACCGTCCGCTCACCGGGCGGAAACAGCGGCGAAACAAAGGACCGGTCTACTAACGGTAGACACTGGTTCACGCGAGTGGACATTCCGACAGGCAATACCTACAGTCGACCCCGGAGCGCATTATGACCACCACCAACGCAGCCCCTGACACCAGCACCCTCGCCGAGCTGTGTGCGGCGAACGACACCAAGTTCATCCTCGCCATGTTCGTCGACCTCCGCGGCAAGCCGTGCGCCAAGCTGGTGCCGGTCGAGGCGGTCGACGAACTCGCCACGGAGGGAGTGGGTTTCGCCGGTTACGCGGTCGGTGCGATCGGCCAGGAGCCCAAGGATCCCGACCTCATCGCGATCCCCGACGTGAGTTCCTTTCTTCCGATCCCGTTCATCAAGGAAGGCCTCGCCGTCGTCCAGTGCGATCCGCACGTCGAGGGCAAGCCGTGGCCGTTCGCCCCGCGCAACATCCTCAAGACCCTCATCGCGCAGACCGCCGACGCCGGCTTCGAGCCGTGGGTGGGTGCCGAGGTCGAATACTTCCTTCTCAAGCGTGCCGGCGACGGATCGCTCGTCACCGCCGACGACGCGGACGACTCCGACCAGCCCTGCTACGACGTCCGCGGACTCACTCGGATGTACGAGCACCTCACGTCGGTGTCCACTGCCATGAACCAGCTGGGCTGGAGCAACTACGCCAACGACCACGAGGACGGCAACGGACAGTTCGAGCAGAACTTCAAGTACGCCGACGCGCTCACCACCGCCGACCGGGTCGTCACTCTCCGCTACCTCCTCTCGGCGATGGCCGCGGAGAAGGGCTTTATCGCCACCTTCATGCCGAAGCCGTTCGCCGACCGCACCGGCTCGGGACTCCACTTCCACCTATCCCTCACCAAGGGCGGTGAGCCGGTGTTCCCGCAGGTCAGCGAAGACGCCCGCGGACTCGGCCTGTCCGACACCGCCTACGGGTTCATCGGCGGCATCCTCGAGCACGCCCCGGCGCTGCAGGCCGTGATCGCACCGACCGTCAACTCCTACAAGCGAACCGGCGCCACCGCCACCCGCTCGGGCGCGTCCTGGGCGCCGCGCAAGGCCACCTACGGCGGCAACGACCGGACCCACTACATCCGCGTCCCCGACGACCAGCGCGTGGAACTCCGCGGCGGCGACGGATCAGCCAACCCGTACCTGGCCGCGGCCGCGCTGCTCGGTGCCGGCCTCGACGGCATCAAGCGCAGCCTCGACCCCGGCGCCGTCGGCGGAGCGCCCAGCCACATCGCCGAACTGCCCCTCACCCTGCTGCACGCGGTCGAGGCCTTCGAGGCCGACGCCGTCGTCGCGGGCGCGCTCGACGCCGCACTCCCCCAGGACTGGCCCGAAGACCAGGGCAAGGTGTCGACCTACTTCTCCAGCCTCAAGCGCGAGGAGTTCTTCAACTGGCATGCCGCGGTCTCCCCGTGGGAAGTGGACCAGTACCTCACCGCCTTCTGACGTGGCCGCACCCGGCCGCGCGAACCGAAGCACATCCCAACTCTCCCTTCGACGTAAAGGATTCGACAATGTGCGGAATCGTCGGATTGCATCTGCGTAATCCCGATCTTCATCCCCGGCTCGGCGCCATGCTCGCCGAGATGCTCGGCGAGATGCAGGATCGCGGCGCGGACTCAGCCGGTATCGCGGTCTACGGCAACCCCGAGTGGGCGCCGCCCGGCCACGGCTGCGTCTCGCTGCTCGAACTCGACGTCCTGCCCGACGAGGTCTCGTCGACCCTCGGCGCGGCGCTCGGTGTGCCCGTCGCCGCGCAGCTCGTCGACGCCACGCTGGTCGCGTCGGCCCCAGTCGGTGCCGAGGAACTTCTCGGCGCGGCCCGTGCCGCCTACCCGGACGCGCTGGTCGCCGGCTTCGGCTCGGACCTCACCGTCCTCAAGGGTGTCGGCGCACCTCGCGACCTCACCGAATCCTGGGGCCTGGCAACTGCTTCCGGTTGGCAGGGCGTCGGCCACACCCGGATGGCCACCGAGTCGGCGGTGACCCCGTCCGGTGCTCACCCCTACGCCGTGGGTCCGGAGCAGTGCCTGGTGCACAACGGCTCGTTCGCCAACCACGCCACCATCCGACGCGAGTTGCGTGCCCAGGGTGTCGAATTCGACAGCGAGAACGACACCGAGGTCGGCGCCCGCTTCGTCGCGCACCAGCTCGCCGCCGGCAAGGACGTCGAGACCGCCCTCAAGGAGGTGTGCGCCAACTTCGACGGCTTCTACACCCTCGTGGTCTCCAACCGCGACTCCTTCGCCGTCGTCCGCGACGCCATCGCCTGCAAGCCCGCGGTGATCGCCGAGACCGACGACTGGGTCGCGATCGCCAGCGAGTACCGCGCCCTCGCCAAGCTGCCCGGCGTCGAGAACGCTCGCATCTGGGAGCCCGAGCCCGAGGTGGTCTACGCATGGACACGGTGACACTCCCACAACCAGGGATCCTCGAACAACCCGGGACGCTCGATCCCACCACCTCCCCCACCGACACGGCGAAAGCTGAGACGATGAGCCCCAACCACCACTTCGATCTCGCGAACACCCCACTGCGAGAGATCAACTCGGCGCTCCACGATGACATCTCCGGTGAGATCGTCATCGACAACCCCGCCGGCGCCCACAGCGTCGCGGCCGGCGTCAACGCCCCGGTCAAGATCACCGTCGACGGACACGTCGGCTACTACGCCGCCGGGATGAACCAGCAGGCCGAGGTCACCATCAACGGCAACGCCGGCACCGGAGTCGCCGAGAACATGATGAGCGGCAGCGTGATCGTCAAGGGCAACGCCTCGCAGTCGGCGGGTGCCACCGCGCATGGCGGACTCCTCGTCGTCGAGGGCGACGCGGCCGCGCGCTGCGGGATCTCGATGAAGGGCGTCGACATCGTGATCGGCGGCAACGTCGGACACAACAGTGCGTTCATGGCCCAGGCCGGCCGCCTGGTCATCCGCGGCAACGCCGGCGACGGACTCGGCGACTCCATCTACGAGACCCGCATCTACGTCCGCGGCGAGGTCGCCTCCCTCGGTGCCGACTGCATCGCCAAGCCGATGCGCGAGGAGCACCTCGAGGAACTCGCCGGACTGCTGAAGGCTGCCGGTTACGGCGACGACGACCTGACCGCCTACACCCGTTACGGGTCGGCCCGCGAGCTCTACCACTTCAAGGTGGACAACGCTTCCGCCTACTGAGCCACCCCTCGCTCCCTGAGGTGCGAGGAGCGCTAGCGACGAGCCACGAAGGGCCGCAACTCACGCGCCCCACATCGAAAGAGACATCACCATGACCGAGAACCTCAGCGTCGAGCAGCGCGGACTCCGTGAATCCGCCACCTACGACCGCACCACCATCGCCGCCATCCAGCGGGCCGCCGAGACCGGCATCTACGACATCCGCGGCTGGGGCGCCAAACGCAAGCTCCCCCACTTCGACGACCTGCTCTTCCTCGGTGCCTCGATGTCGCGCTACCCGCTCGAGGGTTACCGCGAACGCTGCGACACCGACGTCGTCCTGGGTGGTCGCAACGCGAAGTACCCGCTGCACCTGTCGACCCCGGTCACGATCGCCGGTATGAGCTTCGGTGCGCTGTCGGCCGGTGCGAAGGAGGCCCTGGGCCGAGGGGCGTCGGAGGTCGGCACGTCGACCACCACCGGTGACGGCGGTATGACCCCCGAGGAACGTGGTCAGTCCAAGCACCTCGTCTACCAGTACCTGCCCTCGCGTTACGGCATGAACCCCGACGACCTGCGCAAGGCCGACGCGATCGAGGTCGTCCTCGGTCAGGGCGCCAAGCCGGGCGGTGGCGGAATGCTCTTGGGACAGAAGATCTCCGAGCGTGTCGCGGGCATGCGCACCCTCCCCCAGGGCATCGACCAGCGCAGCGCCTGCCGGCACCCGGACTGGACCGGTCCCGACGACCTCGCCATCAAGATCAACGAGCTGCGCGAGATCACCGACTGGGAGAAGCCGATCTACGTGAAGGTCGGCGCCAGCCGCACCTACTACGACGTGAAGCTGGCCGTGCACTCCGGCGCGGACGTGGTCGTGGTCGACGGCATGCAGGGCGGTACCGCCGCGACCCAGGAAGTGTTCATCGAGCACGTCGGCATCCCGACGCTGGCCGCCATCCCGCAGGCCGTGCAGGCGCTGCAGGAACTCGGAGTTCACCGACGGGCGGGAGTCGGGGCGGGCCGTGACGCAGTCCAGCTGATCGTCTCCGGCGGTATCCGAAACGGTGCCGACGTCGCCAAGGCGATGGCTCTCGGCGCCGACGCGGTGGCCATCGGTACTGCCGCCCTGATCGCGTTGGGCGACAACGATCCTCGCTACGCCGAGGAGTACGAGGCACTCGGTTCGGCCGCCGGTTACTACGACGACTTCCAGGACGGTCGTGACCCGGCCGGCATCAGCACCCAGGACCCAGAACTGTCGGCCCGCTTCGACCCGGTCCTCGGCGGAAAGCGCCTCGCCAACTTCCTGCGGGTCATGACGATGGAGGCCCAGACCATCGCCCGTGCGTGCGGCAAAGCACACCTGCAGCACCTCGAACCCGAAGACCTCGTCGCCATCACGATCGAGGCCGCCGCCATGGCACGGGTCCCGATGGCCGGCACCAACTGGATTCCGGGGAGTGGACTGTGACTCAACAAGATTCGACCGCATCGGTCGTCATCGTCGGCGGCGGCCTCGAGGGTGCGGCCACCGCATGGGCCCTCGGTCAGCGCGGCATCACCGATGTGGTGGTGTGCGAACGCGACACCGTCGGCGGCGGGATGACCGGCAAGTCGTCGGGCATCGTCCGATGCCACTACGGCGTTAGTTCGCTCGCCGCGATGGCCGCCGTGGGCCTCGAGGTCTTCGAGAAGGCCGAGGAGATCTTCGGCACCGACATCGGTTTCCGACAGACCGGTTATGTCGTCGGCGTCGGTGAGCCGAATGTCGAGAGTCTGCGCAAAAGCCTTGCAGCACAGCGTGAGGTCGGCGTCCAGACCGAGGAGATCGACGTCGCCGAGGTCGCGAAGATGTGGCCGGCAGCCGATCTCGAGCCGTTCGCGGCCTTCGGTTGGGAGGAGCGCGGCGGTTACGGCGACGCCTACCAGACCGCTCAGGCCTTCGCCGCCGCCGCACGGGCCACCGGTATCAAGATCCGGCAGGGCACGACGGTCACCGAGCTGGTCGTGGACGGGGACCGGGTCACCGGCGTCCGCCTGACCGACGGCTCGACGATCTCCGCCGACACCGTCGTCGTGGCGACCGGGGTGTGGTCCAAGCCCTTCCTCGCGCCGCACGGCATCGACGTCCCGATCTCGGTGCATCGCGAGCAGATCGTGATGATCCATCCGGGTGAGGATCTCGGCGAGGTGCCGGTGTTCTCCGACCTCGTCTCCCTGCAGTACGTCCGGCCGGATGTCCGCGGCGAGATCCTCTTCGGCAACAGCGATCTCAAGGAGCTGCAGATCGCCGATCCGGACAATTACAGCAATCGGGTCGACAGCGATTTCGTCGACCTGACCGTCGACAAAGTGGGCACCCGCTTCCCCGGGTTCACCGAACCTGCGATCACCAGCAGCTACGCCGGGTGTTACGACGTGACGCCGGACTGGAACCCGATCATCTCGCGTGGGCCGCTCGACGGCCTGGTGCTCGCCGTCGGTTTCAGCGGTCACGGATTCAAGATCTCGCCGGCGGTGGGGCGGCTCGTCGCCGATCTCGTCGTCGACGGCCGCAGTTCGGATCCCCGGATCCCGGAGTCCGACTTCCGCTTCACCCGGTTCGCCGAAGGCGATCCGCTGACGACGAGGTTCCCCTACGTGGGAGCAGGGGAGATGCGCTGAGCGTTCCCGGGCGGTGTACGCGGGGGGTGAACCGACGAGAGGACGCGCGACATGTGTCAACTGACAGTGGACGACCTCGCTCACTATGCTGGCGAGGTGACCGACGACCCTTTGATCCGCAACCAATCTGGCATCGCACGGGAACGCCCCGTCGACCAGTCGGTCGAGGAACTCGAACTCGAGACCGCGATCGCGCACAACGTGCGCCGGTTGCGTCGTCAACAGGGACTGTCGGTGGGCGACATGGCGACCCGCGTCGGGATCTCCAAGGCGATGCTGTCGAAGATCGAGAACGCGCAGACCTCGTGCAGTCTCAGCACCCTCGCCCGACTGGCCAACGGCTTCGACGTCTCGGTCACGTCGTTGTTCCGCGGCGCGGAGATGGAGCGGTCGGCCGTCTTCGTGAAGGCGGGCGAGGGCAACGAGATCGTCCGTGAGGGCTCCCGGGAGGGACACGAGTACGAGTTGCTCGGGTCGCTGCGCGGGGAACACAAGCGCCTGGAATGTCTCCTCGTGACGCTGACCGAGAAATCGGTGACCCAGCCGCTGTTCCAGCACGCCGGTACCGAATTCCTGTACGTGCTCGAAGGCGTGATGGACTACGCGCACAGCCGCTCGGTGTACCGGATGCACCCCGGCGATGCGCTCCAGCTCGACGGCGAAGGAGCGCACGGGCCGGTCGAACTCGTCGAACTGCCCGTGCGCTTCCTGTCGGTCATCGCGTTCCCCGACTCCGCGGTCTGAGGTTCGTGCCTCAGAACTCCTCGGCGCCGATGAGGGCGGCGTCGGGAGCGACCTCGTGTCTGGTGGTCTTGACCAGCGCCACCGCGCCGAGTGCGACCACGCAGTAGCCGACGGCGAACCACCACGGGGCGACGTCGCCGAACCACTCGGCGAGGTAGGAGACGAGGACCGCGGCGACCGCCGCACCCCCCAGCGCAGGAAGCTGAAGCCGGCGCTGGACACCGAGCGCGGGGTGTCGTCGCCGCCCGAGGCCATGGCGAGGTCGGTGAACAGGGTATTGAGGATGCCCGACGGCAGACCGGACAGGACGACCGCGAGACCGATGAGCCAGATCTGGTCGGAAAGCGTTCCGACGGCAGCGAGCGCCATGACGATGCCGTAACCGGTGATCGCGACGAGCACACCACCCTTCGCGCCGACGACGCGGGCGAGCGGCGTCGCGATGAACACGCCGGCGATGGCGGTCAGCAGACCCCAGCCGAAGAAGACCAGGCCGGCGTGAATGGGCCGGAGTCCCATGGCGATCGGAGCCCACGCGATGACGGTGAACAGTGCGCCGGTGTAGAAGGCCGAACCGATGCCGGCGATGGTGAGCGTGCGGTTGCGGAGGGCCTTGAGCGGGTCGGTGATGCTCACCCGGGCACGCGTCGACCTCGGGCCGTCGGCGGGCAGCATGATGGCGCACAGCACGGCACCGATGAGCATGAGCAGCGCGGTGCCGCCGAACGGGGCTCGCCAGGTCCATTCGCCGAGCGTCGCACCGAGCAGCGGACCGACGGCGAGGCCGATGCCCAGGGCCGCCTCGTACATCATGATCGCGCCCTGGCGGCTGCCCTTGGCCGAGGAGACGATGAAGGCGAGCGCGGTCGCCAAGAAGAAGGCGTTACCCAGGCCCCAGAGCACGCGGAAGGCGATCAGCTGGTCGATGTTGCTGGCGAACGCCGAGATCCCGGCGGCCACGACGATCATCACGAGGCCGACGGTGAGGGTCCGCTTGGGGCCGAAACGGTATGCGGCCCAACCGGTCAGGAGCATGGCCACACACTGCACACCGACGTACACACCGAACAGCAGGGTGAGCTTGTTCGCGGGAGCGTTGAGCGCCTGGGCGATGCTGTGGAGGATCGGGTCGACGAGACCGATGCCCATGAAGGCGATGGTGGCCGCGAACGCGGTGATCCACACGGCGCGGGGCTGCATGCGGAACATGGCGAGGAGTGAGTTGTTCTCCGCGTCGTCGGGGTGTGCCGGGGCCGACGAGTTTGTCGCGGCCTTGTCTTCGGTGACGGTCATGTGGGTCCTCTGAACGGGGCTGGTCGACGGAGTGGGGAGGTGGATCGGGTGGGAGGTCAGTTCCCGGCCGTGTTGGCATCCACCGCCGCGGAGGTCTGTGCGGGGTGATGGTCGAGTTCGTCGCGGAGCGCTTGTAGGGCCGGGGCGGCCGCGGCGAGTGCTTCGAGATGTTCGGGGCTCAGGTTGGCCAGGGCGTCAGTGAGCGCGACGTCGCGGCCGAGGCGGATCCGGTCGACCAGTTCGCGTCCATGGGCGGTGAGGTCGACGAGCACGGCACGACGATCAACCGGGTCGGGCCGGCGTTCCACGAGTTCGTGTTTGGTCAGTCCGTCGATCACGGACGTCGCGGTGGGCATCCGGATCGATTCGCGTTCCGCGAGCTCACCCATGCGCATCCACCCGTGATCGGCGAGGACGTTCAGTGCCGAGGTCTGGGCGGCGGTCAGCTGGACCAGCGGCGCTCGGCGTCGAAGAGCCAGGTAGAGCCGCGTGATGGTCGGCCGGAGGGCCGTCGCGAGCTGAGCGGGTTCTGGTGTCGACACGTTTAGACACCCTAATACTTAGAACTTCGAAACAATACCTGGGCAGGTGTGAGATCGACGACACACGGCTTCCCGACCCCGTTCGGAATCGCCACTTCCCGACACGGCCGCTAGCGGTGACCAGGGCCTATGTCGGGAAGCGGCGACTCTGCAGGTGTCCTCAGACGCCGATCGGGGTCCCGCCGTCGCGCCAGACCGCGACCACCGCGGGCCGGGGCTGGGAGTTGCCGCCGTCGGGCCAGTGCGACGCCGGGTTGTCGGCCGAGTGGTCGTCGAGCTCACCGGGGTGTTGCACGGCGACGAGGATGCGGTCGCTGTCGACTACCGGCCCGCAGGTCTCGGCGCCGATCGGGACGGTGAGGAACTGTTTGGTCTCGCCACGGCGGTCGCCGTCGAGGGCGACGGCGAACAGTCCGTCGTTGGATCCGAGGGCATTGCCGTCGGTGGAGATCCACAGGTTGCCGTGCGGGTCGAAGGCCAGGTTGTCCGGGCAGGAGATGGGGCTGACCTTCGTCTTGTCGAAACCGCCGTAGTAGGTGTCGGCGGTGGTCGGGTCACCGCAGACCAGCAGCAACTCCCAGGTGAACTCGGTGCCGGCGTGATCGTCGGCGATCTCGAGGACCTGCCCGTTCTTGTTCTCGTTGCGCGGATTGGCCGCGTCGACCGGTGCCTTGCCGTCGGTGCCGCGGTCGCTGTTGTTGGTGAGAGCGCAGTACACCTTGCCGGTCGTGGGGCTGGGCTCGATGTCCTCCGGGCGGTCCATCTTGGTGGCGCCGACGGCGTCGGCCGCCTGGCGCGTGAACACCGCGACCTCTGCCGGCGACATCCCGGGCACATGCGAGCGCGCCGATCCGTCGGCGTTGCTGGTCAACAGCGGCTTCCACGACCCCTTCCCGGCGAACCGGCCCGACGCAGGCGGTTCACCGGAGCCGTCCGGGGTGTCCCCGGTGAAGGTCGCCACGTAGAGCGTGCCCTCGTCGAGGATGCGAATGTTGTGTTCGCGTGCGGTCTTCGAAAGTCCGCTCTTGATCTTGCGGGACGACACGAACTTATAGATGTATTCGAACTTCTCGTCGTCGCCGCTGTAGGCGACGACGGTGCCCCGATCCGGACCGTTCTCCACGACGTGGATGTTGGCCGACTCGTGCTTGCACCGCCCCAGCGAACTGTGTTTGACGGGAACGGCTTTCGGGTCGTGCGGATCGACCTCGACGACGTACCCGAATCGGTTGGCCTCGTTGGGTTCGACGGCGAGATCGAAACGCTTGTCGTACCGGCCCCACTGGTGCTCGTCGTCATCGTCGGCGAAGGAGTAGCGGTCGAGGCGTTCGGCCGCCCTGGGGTCGGTGACCTTGCTCGCGTTGGCGAAGTAGTTGTTGAAGTTCTCCTCTCCGGAGAGCATCGTGCCCCACGGCGTAAGGCCACCGGAGCAGTTGGCGAAAGTGCCCAGGATCGTGGTGCCGGCCGGATCCGCTGCGGTCCGGACGAACTCGCTGCCGGCGGCCGGGCCGGTCAGCCGGAACGGGCTCGACGCTGTTAGTCGTCGATTGCGCTCTCCGACCCTCGGTGTCAGTGCTCCGGTGCCGGGCCTCGCGACGACTTCGACGACGGCGATACCGACCGCGGCCATCGCGATCCGCGCCTGCTGCTCGGTCGGTGCGCCCTCCCGGTAACCGGCGAACATGAACGGTTCGGTGGGATACTCGAGGTTGGCGACGAGGTAGAAGTGCCCGGGGACGCCGTCGACGGGGATGAGTCCGGCGAAGTCGTTGTTGAAGCCGAACTGTTTGGCCTGCGCTTCGGGGGACTGGCCGGCGAAGTCGAAGTCCGGGGCGCCGGGCAGAACGGGGTCGCCCCAGCGGATCACGACCTCCTGCCGATAACCGTCGGGGATCACCACCGCGTCCTCGGTGTTCGCCGGGACGGCGGTGAATTTCATACCCGGCAACGCATCTGTCGCTGCGGTGCCCGTCCGAGACCCGGACCCGGAACCGCCGTCGCCGCAGGCCGCGAGCACGGATGCCGCACCGAACGCCACCGCGGTACCCGCGGAGGTCTTGAGGACGCTTCGGCGCGAGACCGCGGTACGCACGATGTCGCGGAAGTACGCGTTGTCGCTGGTGTTTCCGGGTTCGGATCGGCAGGCGTCACCGCACTTGTACCGACAGGTGACGTGGGCGCGGGACGACCGGCCGGCATCGCGGCCGTCGGAGGTGAACAGCGGCAACTGGATTCGCACCCGCAGGACGCTAGGAGAGCGAAGCAAACCGACGGGTGCTCAGATGTGAACGGAAACCCAACGCCCGGTGGCCTTCGGGGAGCAATGGGTGTCTCGGCCGGCGGAACGGCTCAGAACCGTCCGCCGGTACCGATCCGCCCCGACGATCCGGAGCCGCCGAACGAGCCGGGACTGCGTCCGCCGCTGCTGAATCCGCCGCCGAAGCCACCGGGGTAACCGCCCCGGTATCCGCCTCCGCGGCCGCCGCTGACGGTGCCGCGCAGGAAGCTGTCGACCAGGATGCCGCCGAGAACCGCACCCGCGGTCGATGATCCGCCCGAGCGCGGCCCCTGCGACTGCTGCCAGCTGACGACGTCGCCCTGGGCGGCCATCAGCGCCTGGTCGGCGAGGGCGCCGGACTGGCGTGCGGTGGTAGTCGCCGCTACCGGGTCGGTTCCGGCGGCGTCCTGAGCGGACCGAAGAAGTCGCTGGGCCTCGGCGAGGCGGGTCCGGGCGGTGGACTGGACGGCGCCGCGTCGGGTGCCGATGAAGTCCGCCGCCGCGGTAACCTTCGCGGTCGCCGACTCGAGGGCCGCGGTCAACACCTGTTCGCGGCGCGTCCGTTTGGTAAGAGCGTCCCGTGCGGCGTCGAGCGCGTCGTCGAGATCGGCATCTGCGTCGACCAGTGCGGTGAACGTGCCCAGGGGGTCGGCGTCGAAGCCGGTGCGGGCCGAGTCGAGAGCGGTTCGCGCGGCCGCCGCGGCAGTCGCCAGCGCGGGTCCGCCGTCGGCGGTCAGCGAGGCGGCTTCGGCGAGCTCGCCCTCCACCTCGTCGATCAGCGCCGGCATCCGGGACTGCGCGGCCGCGATGTTCGCGTCGGCGTGATCGATGGCGTCGAGGAGCACGGTGGCCTGCTCGATGGACCCCTCGGCCGAGCGGATCGCCGCGACCGCGGGACCCTGCTGTCCGACCGGTGCCGCACTCGCTGCGCGACCCTGATCGGCGGTCGCCTCGGCGAAATCGATCTGCTGCCGGGCCAGTTCGACGTTCGACAGGACCGAGGCGAGCGTCTGCTCACCGTGCTTCTCGGTCAGCTCGGTGAGCTGCTGCGAGGCCGGGTCGAGACGTGCGCGCAGGCCGATCAGCTGCTGGGTGATCGCGTCGAAGCGGGCGTCGGCGTTGATCAGCAGGTCGCGCATCGCGTCGAAAGCCTCGACCTGGTCGTCGAGCGTGGCGTCGGCCTCGGTGCAGGAGGTGATGATCTCGACGAGCATCCTGCGGCGTTCGTCATCGGTCTCCGGGATGTTGTCGTCGAGTCGCTGGCGGTTGGTGAAGGACTGCGCGAGATCGCGTTTCGCCCGTTCGAGAGCCTTCGTGAACGGTGCGGTCTCGGCGGGACCGAACTCGCCGACGGCCAGCCGCAGTTCTTCTTCGCTGGTGCGGATGGCGTTGTCGAGATCGGTGAGGACTTCGCGCGACCACGGGTCCAGCACGTCGAGCGGCTGTTCTTCGAGCTGGTCGACGGTCAGTTCCTGTTCGCGGAGCGCTTCGACGCTGCTGTCGATCCGACGCTGCTTGCGGCGCCGCGAATACAGGTACGCACCGCCACCGCCGACCACGACCGCTCCGCCGACGACGCCGGCGGTGATGACCCCGGTGTAGCTGGGGTCGAGGGCATTCGCGAGCCCGTTGATCGCGCCCAGGCCGGCCTGCGCCCAGTTGCCCTCGCGGAGCTGCGGGACGACGTCGTTGGTGGCGACGTCATCGAGGGTGGCCTGGTCGAGTCCGCCGATGCTGTCCGGGGCGAACATGCGGTAGGCCCGGTCGTCGGTCGCGACGGCCAGCAGGGCGTCGTGGTCGCCGAGTTCACTGGCGATGGCGGTCTGGTCGGCCCACTGCTCGCTGGTGAGGCCATCGAAGCTGCGGACGTACACGATCCACATCTGGATGTCGTGCTCGTTGTAGAGATCGTCGACGGCGTTCTCGAGCTCGGTCCGCTGCTCCGGCGTGATCACCCCGGCCGAGTCGACGACGTAGGTGGGCAGGCGGGTGGGTGGTTCGGCGGCGGCCGGGCCCGCTCCGACACCCGCCAGCAGCAGGGTCATGCCGAGCGCAAGACCGACGGCGCCGAGGGCTGCCGAGATGCGACGTGTCACGGCGTGCTCCCACCCACCACGAATCGCAGGTTCCCGATGCATGATCACAAATCTAACCAGCCGCCGCATTCGGGTGAGTGTATGTCCGTCCTTGACCTCGATGGGTACCGGCACGTGCTCAGCGTCGAGCGTCGCGCCACCGGCACAGGGCCTCGACGGCGGTGAGGTCGTAGTCGGGGCCCGTCACGCCGACGGTGAGCAGACTGATGCCCTCGTCGGCCAGTGCGTCGGCGCCGCGGAGCATCGTGTCGACGTCGCCGTCGAACTGCACCGCCGACGACCGTTCGATGGTCTCCGGGTCGCGTCCCACCGCAGCGCAGTGCTCGGCGAGCACCTTCGACTTGTGCCGGTACTGCTCGACGTCGTTGAAGCCGTGCCAGGCGTCGGCGTGCTCGGCGATGTAGCGCAGCGTCTTCTTCTCGCCGCTGCCGCCGACGAGGATCGGGATGTCGCGGGTGGGCGCCGGGTTCAGCTTGCCCAGACGCGACTTGATGCGCGGCAGTGCCGCCCCGAAGTCGTCGAGGCGCGAGCCGACGGTGCCGAATTCGTAGCCGTACTCGTCGTAGTCCTTCTGGAACCAGCCGGCGCCGACACCGAGGATGAGGCGTCCGCCGCTGATGTGGTCGACGGTGCGCGCCATGTCGGCCAGCAGCTCCGGATTGCGGTAGGAGTTGCAGGTCACCAGCGCGCCGATCTCCACCCGCGAGGTCTGTTCCGCCCACGCGCCGAGCATCGTCCAGCACTCGAAGTGCTCACCCTCCGGAGCGCCGTAGAGGGGATAGAAGTGATCCCAGTTGAAGGCGACGTCGACGCCCGCATCCTCGGCGCGGCGGACCGCGTCCCGGATCAGGCCGTACTCGGGAGCGTGCTGGGGCTGGATCTGGACACCGATACGAAGAGGGAAGGCCATGGCGACCAGTCTGCCCGCTCACGGCGTCGGCGTCGATGTCTCGGTGGTACCAATGACCCCGTGACACCCCAGGCCCGCCGCACCGTCGCTCTCCGAACTCCGACGCCGCACCTCCTCGAAGTGGTCCACCCATCCCGACGATGTGTTGCCGCTGTTCATCGCGGAGATGGACTACCAGCTCGCACCGGTGGTCGCGGAGGCGATGATCGACCGCATCCGGGCATCCGATGTCGGTTATGCCGGCGACTCGGGCGGCGTGGGAACGGCTTTCGCGGGTTTCGCGCAGCGGCGGTGGAACTGGCAGCTGAGCGCCGACGACGTCACGCTGACCACCGATGTGAGTGTGGTGATCGTCGAAGAGTTGCGGTCGGCGATTCGTCCGGGCGACGGCGTCATCCTGATGCCGCCGGTGTATCCGCCGTTCTTCGAGCTCATCCCGGAGGCGGGCGGAACCGTCGTCGAGGTGCCGCTGCTCGACGATCCCGGGTGGCGGATGGATCTCGACGGCATCGACGCGGCGCTCGCGGCGGGTGCGCGGGCAGTTCTGTTGTGCCACCCGCACAATCCGGTGGGCCTGGTCCACGATGCATCCGACCTGGCGCGGCTGGCCGAGCTCGCGGCGTCGTATGGCGCGACGGTCGTCAGCGACGAGATTCACGCGCCACTGGTGCATCCTGGAGTCGGCTTTGTCCCGTTCCTCGCGGTGAGCGACATCGCGCGTGAGGTGGGCCTCGCTGCGCATTCGGCCAGCAAGGCGTTCAACCTCGCGGGGGCGAAGTGCGCGTTGACGGTGGCCACCTCGGACAGAGGCCGGGGGATCGTCGCACGTCAGCCCGACGAGGTGCAGTACCGGACGTCCATCCTCGGCCGTGCCGCGACGGAAGCCGCCTTCGATCGGGGCGACGACTGGCTCGACGCCACCCTGGACGTCATCGGGGAGAGTCTCGACCTGCTGGAACGGCTTCTGGCCGAACATCTGCCGGGCGTCGGTTATCGACGGCCTCGTGCGTCGTACCTGGCCTGGCTCGACTTCCGCGAGGCCGGACTCGGGGACAACCCGGGGCTGCCGATCCTCGAGCACGGCCGGGTCGCGTTGCATTACGGACCCGCTTTCGGCGCGCAGGGCGCGGGCTTCGCACGGCTGAATGTGGCGTGTTCGCCGGAGGTGCTGACCGAGGCGGTCGAACGGATCGCTCGCATCGTCACCGACCCGCCTGTTCCATAGCCCGAACCCGCGTCTGCCGCGGTGTGCTGATCCGGGTTCGACTGCTATGAATCGGGGATGGACAACGACCGGGCAGCCGAGTGGGACGAGCGATATGGCAATGCCGAGCGGCTGTGGACCGCAGACGTCAATCCCGCACTGATCACCGAGGCCGAAGGCCTGACGCCGACCACCGCGCTCGACGTCGGCTCGGGGGAGGGCGCCGACGCCCGCTGGCTGGCGAAACGCGGCTGGCAGGTGACCGCGGTCGACATCTCACAGGTGGCACTGGATCGGGCACGCGACATCAGCGGCGAACTGCCGATCACGTGGACGCGCGCCGACCTGGTCGTCGACCCGGTCCCCGGGGGCGATTTCGGTCTCGTTGTGTTGCACTACTTTCCGATCCCCGTCGAGGAGATCGACGTGGCGCGAAAGCTCGTCGACGCCGTCGGTCCGGGCGGTGCGCTGCTCGTCGTCGCCCATGCGCCGGAGGGCGTGCGAGCGCACGGGTTCGAGCCGGATGACTACGTCCAGCCGGGCGGTTTCGCCAAACTCCTCGGCGACGGTTGGGAGATCGTCACCGACGAGACGCGTGAGCGGGGAAAGGCCGCAGGCCGCGGTCACCACACTCACGACGTGGTGTTCCGGGCGCGGCGAGCCGGCCGGTAACAGCGCGCAGGTCAGTCGAGGGCGGCGCGTACCGCCTTCGCGGCCTGCTGATGCCCCTTGGCGTTCGGATGTAGCCGCAGCGCACCAACGGGATTCGTGTACGGTTCGACCCACCTCGTCGCCTGGGACTTGCACGAGTCGTGACCGACGCTCGGGCCGTACGTATCGACGAACGCGACGTCGGCCAGCTGGGCCTGGGTCTTCAGCATGGTGTTCAGCTCGACCTCGAGACGGTCGAGAAAGGCGGTGTCCT
Source organism: Gordonia rubripertincta (assembly GCF_038024875.1). Classification (NCBI taxonomy): domain Bacteria; kingdom Bacillati; phylum Actinomycetota; class Actinomycetes; order Mycobacteriales; family Gordoniaceae; genus Gordonia; species Gordonia rubripertincta. The sequence goes on along the minus strand of NZ_CP136136.1, from coordinate 1,259,195 downwards.
CTGCCGAGAACGGGTTTCGTCCGGGGCAGTTGCCCTGTTGCGGGTAGACCGCGGGATAGCCGACGACGAGGATCTGCGCGGATGGGGCTCGGTCTTTGATCCCGGCGATGGCGGTGGCGATGTTGCCGGCCGTCAGTTGGATCTCGGCGGAGTACCGACCGAGGGTGCGGGTCTCACAGGGCGCGAGTTGTGAGCTGCCCGAAGCAGTCTGCGAGCAGTCGGCGATGCTGCCTGAGTAGACGTTGCCGTCGTTGTAACCGATCTGCATGGTGACGACATCGGTCGTCGGGCTCAGGCCGTCGAACTGTGGCGGTTGGCCGGCGGTTTGGCTCGTCGTGAGGTGTCGGGTCTGGGCGCCACCGCAACTCATGTCCTTGAGTTGGTAACCCTCCGCCTCGGCGACCAGACGCGGAAAGTTGTTCGTTGACCGTCCACACCCGCTCGGCGATCCCGGAACCGAAGAGGGAATCCCGACGCCCGCCGAGAACGACGCGCCGAGCGCCACGTACTCGGTCGGATCGTCGGCGACCGCAACCGCAGTTGCTCCGGCCACCAGTCCGGCGACGGATGCCAGCGCGAGGACGAGTGTGGCAGATCGACGATGTAGACGCATGGGTCGAGAGTGACCGCCTGTGCACAGAAGTGAACTCAGAGTGACTGGTTCGTGAGGGAACCGAGATCTGCTCGATATCAACGAAATTCGGACATTCGTTGTGTAACAGACGTTGACGCCGAACATGCCACACGACCCACCCTCTTCGGTTTACGGTGGCGTCGGCGCAGGGGGATCAAACCGACAAGCGTGCCTGCGCCTTTCGGGAGGGCCTATGAGGACATCATCGATGCGCGCCCTGTGCGCGATTATGCTGGCGACTGGCGTGGCAGCCGGGGGAATGGCCGGTGCCGGAACAGCATTCGCCGCTCCGGGCGGACTGACACTGCAAGGGGTCTCCAACGGAGACTGCACGGCTACTATCAAAATCACCAACTACACGAATTCCACTTTTTTCCAGCCGGACTGGTGGTTCGAGCAGGAGAACGACCCGGCCATGGTGAACGCGACGAGCATTCCCCCCGAGATGCCGGCCCCGTGGCGCGAGGTGTCGGGTATCCCGTGGCCGATCGCGCGGTGGGTCGGTGACTCGCCGGCGTTGACCTCGGGCCTCGGTCCGGGAGTCCCGAGTTGGGGTAACGGCAATCCGTACAACCGGAACGCGCAACCCGACGGTTTCGTCACCGAGCGAACCATCGACCTCAAGACGGTGACCGGCGCGCCCGAACCGTCGGAGGAGGGAACGAAGACGATCTACTTCCGGATCAAGACCGGACCACAGACCGCTGATCGGTTACCGAACCCGCAGAAACTGGTCGTCGAAGGCTGCCGCAGCTCGAACGGGTCGCTGGACTTCGGATCCCTCGACTTCGGTTCTCTCGGAATCTAGCTGGTAGACCACCGGATCGTCCGCTCATCGAGAACAGATTGCGTTCTGTAACGCCTACCGCGACGCAACGCAATCTGATTATTGAGCGGTCGGACGGATCTACCCGCCGAACAGCAGGTACAGCCCGAGGAAGGTGTAGCAGACCATCGTCACCATCATCGTGAGCTGGCCGGTCAACTGGTGTCGGCGGGGCAGGAGCCGCAGTGAGGCGTCGTGGGCCGCGGCGACGCCCATCATGTGCCCGCCGACCACGAAGAGCACCTTGAGTGTCACGGTGACGGTGGGGTGATCCGACATGATGTACACCGGGTGGGCATCGCTCAGCCACAACAGGTTCCAGCCGCGGCCCAGCGGATCACCGAGCGCCAGGAGTGCCTCCTGACCCTGTTCGACGAGTGATTGCAGGTAGTGGGCGAGGATGTAACCGATCACGATCGGGATGAGTGAGTGCGCCATCAGGCCGGGTAGCCGGCGGCGGAGATCGGGTGACACCCCGCCGACGGCGCGGGCGGCCGACCAGAAGGTCACCGCGACCACGCCGATGAACACCAGCAGGCCGGCGGTCGAGAGCAGGGTCGCGACCGCCTGGCTTCCGTCGGCGCGTCCGTCGACGAACTCCTGCCACAGCGGGATCGCCGAGAAGCTGTCGAAAGCGGTGGAGCCGAGCAAGATTGCCAGGACGGTGACGGTTCCGGGCACGACCGGCAGCGTGGTCAGCGAGTTCATCGGACTGCGCAAGATGACCGCACCGTCGGCGTTCTTCGCGAACGGGGCGAGTCGGGAGGCCACCGTGCTGTACACCGCGAACGGGTCGGCGTTGTCGGTCCACCGCAGTCCACAGACGATGCCGCCGACGAGGGTGATCACGAGGTAGGACAACAGCCAGATCCGCACTGCTGCTACCGAACCCGGTTCTGGCGAGGCGAGTTCCAGCCAGACGAAGGCGAACAGGCCGAAAGCGGCCGGCCACCAGCCCAGACGTCGGGGATAAGCCTTCCGGCCGACAACTCGGGGGCCGAGGACGCGGAGCACGGTTCGGATCGGCGACAGGAGTCGCCAGACCGGACCGATGAGCGCCGACAGGACCGTCAGCCCGACCCACAGCAGCACGTAGAAAGCGCCGGGAAGCGGGTTCTCGTCGGTGTCGGGACCGAACGCGGCGAGCACCAACCAGACGGTCAGCACCAGGGCGGCACCGGCGATCACGCCGCGGACCCAGGAGTTGTCCACCGTGGCCCTCACCCACGACGGCAGTTCGCGCCCGGCGTCGGCCCGCCCGTACCGCGGTGTGCGCCAGGCGAATGCGATCACCGCGAAGGAGATGGTCAGCGCCCAGGCGCCGCCGATCAGCACCGCGGTCAGCGGGACCGGCAGGTACTCTGAACCGCCCAGACCGTGGGCGAGCAGGGTCTCAGTCGGCCTCACGGTCGGGGTCATCGGCCTCGTTCCGGGTGGGTGGGACGGTGTGGTCGGGATCGGTGGGGCCGGCGGAATCCGGACTGTCTTCGTCATCGCCTCGACGACGGTCGTGGATCGCGATCGCGATGATGACGCCCACCAGGATGAACGCGGGGATCACCGCGGGCAGCGCCAGGATCAGGGGATGCGTGGCGAGGTGGAGGACCACCGGCGCCGAAGCGGCGGTGATCATCGCTGCGGTTGCAACTCGGGTTCTCGTGCACCCGAGGTCGTCTCGTGGGAGTTGACCCGACCCGCTCCCCACGACAAGGCCGTGATGAGGAGCAGCGTGCACACCAGCACCACCAGTGAGGCAGCGCCGAAGAGCCAGGACGGGTAGTCGAACGTGCGCTCCCGCTGCAGGATCGAGATCTCCGCGACGAACGGTTTCGTCGATGTCGGTTGCGCGGGTTCGCCTTCCGCGCCGATCGCCGGGTCGGCAGGCAGATACACCGGCACACCGGCCATGGTGGTGCCGTCCTGTACCCGCAGGATCGTCTTCCACGATCCCGACACCGGCATCGGTTCGGTGGAACGGAAGTGGTTGGGGCTGACGCGCTCGAGTCGGTCGATGACGATGCCGCGGTCGTTGTCGGTGCCGCCCTGCCAGGACATCAGCGTCACCCACTCCGGGTCGCCGCTGATCGCATCGGGCGGGTCGAGGTAGACGTCGGCGGTGACGTTCTGGTCGGCCGCGGCGTTGGGCCCGGCCGGGGTCAGGACGACGCGGGCGGTCATGTCCGCCGGTACCGAGACCCGCAGACCGTTCGCGACGGCGCAGCCGACCACCAGCACCGCGAGCACGACGGCGGTGATGCTGATCCACCGTCGCGGCAGGCGTTCACCGACGGAGACGGTGCCGAGCAACCCACCGCACAGACCCATGACCACGCCCACCGGAACGGCCATGGCCAGGGCCTCGCCCCACATACCGGTCACCCACGGGAACGGGTAGGCCGCCGCGATCCACCAGGATTCGATCCAGAGTCCGACGGTGGCGACGCCCAGGCCCGAGACCGCACCGAACAGGGCACGACGCTTGATGAGCGGGGTGAGGGCGAGGAGCTCGATGACCACGGCCGCGCCCAGGTACAGCGGGAACACGTTGATCGGTGCACCGAGCGCCGGCCCGACGACGACAGCGACCACGCCGCGCAGCAGGATCGCGAACACGGCCGCGACCAGCGCACTACCAGGTCCTAGGCTGATCCGGGCGGCGACCAGCGCGAATGCACCCGCGCCGGCGATCATCATCGGTTGCAACACCAGCCGGAACTGCTCGACGCCGAAGTCGTATTCGATCTGGAAGACCGACATGCCGATGACGAGACCGCCGAAGGCGAGGCAGCGCACGACCCATTGCCCGCGTCCGTCCGGCGGGAGGTCCGGGCCCATCGCGGCTCTGCCCTCGCGGTCGAGGATGACGACCGCGATGAGCGACAGTCCCGCGCCGCCGATCAGCATCAGGTGCGTCGGACCCCAGAGGGTGACGTCCTGTCCGAAGATGCGGTGCCAGACGTCGTCCAGCGGGAAGCCGACCAGGGCGTAGAAGCCGCAGCCCGCCAGCAGGATTCCGCCGACCGGCGCATACCAGTGCCGGGTTATCCGGATGGCGGAGGCGCCGGGCTTGTCGAACGGCAGGAAGACCGACAGCATGCCGGAGATGAACAACAGGAACAGGCCCACCAGGATGAAGTAGTGCGCCGGGTTGGCGAGCGGCCCCTCGTCGCGGCCGTCACCGATGTGCAGGCTGACGTCCCAGAGGAAGCCGAACAGGGCGCAGATGATCGTGCTGGTGAACAGGAAGATCGGCAAAGCCGCCCACGGCGGTCGGTTGACACGCCGGGCGGCCCACTCCGAGAGGGTGGTCAGCCAGGTGATCTTCCGCGCCCGGTGCAGATACCCGATCCAGAGGAGTCCGATCGACACCACCGCGGCCACTGCGGACATCAGGAACACCTGGTCGAGCGCCGCGCCTCCGCCCTCGGCGGCGAGATGGAGGTTCGTGACATCGCTTGTTGTCATGAACGAAGTATGCACACTTCATCCATGTCCCGGCAGGGGCTTCGTCAAACCTGCGAGCGCGGAGTACGTCCACGCGTGTCAGCGGCAGACGGCACCCTGCGACGCGGACGTGACCAGCTTCGAGTACTTCGCCAGGACCCCGCGGGTGTACCGCGGCGGCAGGGGAGTGAAGTCCTTGGCGCGGGACTCGAGTTCGGCGTCGTCGACCAGTAGGTCCAGGAGACCGCGTCCGACGTCGAGCCGGATCCGGTCACCGTCGCGGACCAGGGCGATCGGCCCGCCGTCGACTGCCTCGGGCGCGATGTGGCCGACACACAGTCCGGTGGTGCCGCCGGAGAACCGGCCGTCGGTCATCAGCAGCACGTCCTTGCCCAGGCCCGCGCCCTTGATGGCACCGGTGATGGCCAGCATCTCGCGCATGCCCGGCCCGCCCTTGGGGCCCTCGTAGCGGATGACGACGACGTCGCCGGCGGTGATCGTGCCGTCCTCGAGTGCGTCCATTGCCGCCCGCTCCCGGTCGAAAACTCTTGCGGTGCCTTCGAACACGTCGGAGTCGAAGCCGGCTGACTTCACCACGGCACCTTCCGGGGCCAGCGACCCCTTCAGGATGGTGATGCCGCCCGTCGGATGGATGGGCGACTTGGTGGCCCGTAGGACCTGCCCGTCGGGATCCGGCGGCGCGATGTGCGCGAGGTTCTCCGCGACCGTCTTGCCGGTGACCGTCAGGCAGTCGCCGTGCAGCAGACCGGCGTCGAGCAGGGCCTTCATCACCACCGGTACCCCGCCGATGCGGTCCACGTCGGTCATCACGTGCCGTCCGAACGGTTTGACGTCGGCGAGGTGCGGGACGCGCGAGCCGACGCGGATGAAGTCGTCGAGCGACAGTTCGACCTCGGCTTCGTTGGCGATGGCGAGCAGGTGCAGGACCGCATTCGTGGACCCGCCGAACGCCATCACCACGGCGATCGCGTTCTCGAAGGCCTCACGCGTCATGATGTCGCGGGCGGTGATTCCGCGTCGGAGCATCTCGACGACGGCGACGCCGCTCTGCCGCGCGAACTGGTCGCGTCGCTTGTCGGGGGCGGGGGGAGCCGCGCTACCGGGCAGCGACATTCCGAGTGCCTCGGCAGCGCTGGCCATCGTGTTCGCCGTGTACATACCGCCGCAGGCACCCTCGCCGGGGCAGATGGCGCGTTCGATGGTGTCGACGTCCTCGCGGCTCATCAGCCCGCGGGAGCATGCACCCACCGCCTCGAAGGCGTCGATGATGGTGACCTGACGTTCCTTGCCGTCGGACAGCGTGGCGTATCCCGGCAGCGTCGACCCGGCGTAGAGGAACACCGACGCGAGATCGAGCCGGGCGGCGGCCATGAGCATGCCGGGCAGGGACTTGTCGCAGCCGGCGAGCAGGACCGAGCCGTCGAGCCGCTCCGCACTCATCACGGTTTCGACGCTGTCGGCGATCACCTCGCGGGAGACCAGCGAGAAGTGCATGCCCTCGTGGCCCATCGAGATGCCGTCGGACACCGAGATGGTGCCGAACTCGAGCGGGTATCCGCCTCCCTCGTGCACGCCGTCCTTGACGGCCTTGGCCAGACGGTCGAGGGAGAGGTTGCACGGGGTGATCTCGTTCCACGACGACCCGACACCGATCTGGGGCTTCGCCCAGTCGTCGTCGCCCATGCCCACCGCGCGGAGCATGCCGCGCGCGGCGGTCTTCTCGAGACCGTCCGTGACGTCGCGACTGCGAGGTTTGATGTCCACGTCGTTGCCTGTGCTCGTGCGCTCGGTCATGTGGTCCACGGTAGTGGTCGCCGGACGAGATCAGGTTGCGTTTGACCCCGGCGAGAGAGCCGAAACGCAACCTGATCTCGGTGAACAGCGGATGATTCTAGGCGCGCAATTCGCGCTTGAGCAGCTTCCCGCTCTGGTTGCGCGGCAGTTCCTCCACGAACTTCACCAACTTCGGGACCTTGAACGGCGCGAGCCGCTGCTTGACGTGGTCGATCAGCTCGGCCTCGGTGACGACGGCCTCGGCGCGCCGGACGACGACCGCGGTGATCGCCTCGATCCACTTGTCGTCCGGGGTGCCGATGACGGCGACCTCGGCCACCGCGTCGTGGGTGTAGATCGCATCCTCGACCTCACGCGAGGCGACGAGGATGCCGCCGGTGTTGATGACGTCCTTGATGCGGTCGACGACGGTGACGTAACCCTCCTCGTCGCGGGTGACGAGGTCGCCGGAGTGGAACCAGCCGTCGCGGAAGGCCTCTTCGGTGGCGGTCGGGTTGTCCCAGTAGCCCTGGCACAGCTGCGGCGAGCGATACAGGATCTCGCCGGGTTCACCGACCGGCACGTCGTTGCCGTCGGCGTCGACGACGCGGGTCTCGACGAAGAACACCGGACGGCCGCACGAGGCGGGTCGGGCGTCGTGCTCCTCGGGGCGGAGAACCGTTGCCAGCGGGCCGATCTCGGACTGGCCGAAGCAGTTGTAGAAGCCGAGGTCGGGGTAACGCTCGCGGAGGCGCTGCAGGACGGTGACCGGCATGATCGACGCGCCGTACTGCGCCTTCCGCAGCGACGACAGGTCGCGGGTCTCGAGGTCGGGGTGCGCGGCCAGCGGCACCCAGACCGTCGGTGCCAGGAACAGCGAACCGATCTTGTACTCCTCGACGAGACGCAGGATCTCCGGGATGTCGGGTGCCGGCATCAGCCGGACCGTGGCGCCGACGGCGAGGTACGGAACCATGAAGACGTGCATGCCCGCCGAGTGGTACAGCGGCATGCAGATGAGCGGATTGTCATCGGCGTCGAGATCCAGCGCGATGATCGACGAGGTGTACTCGTGGATCAGCGCGCGGTGGGTCATCATGGCGCCCTTGGGTTTCGACGTGGTGCCCGAGGTGTAGAGGAACTGCACCAGGTCGGTGTCCTCCACCGATACATCCAGCGCGGGAACGTCACCCGAGGTCGCGACGGCGAACAACGAGTCATCGGCGTCGCGCAGGGGGAGCACGAACTCGGCCGGCACGACGTCGATGACGGCGTCGAGGTTCTCGGCGAGAGCAGGGTCGACGAGAACGGCCCGGGCGCAGGACTGCTCGAGCAGGTAGCTCAGTTCACCGGCGCGCAGAGCGTAGTTGATCGGCACGTGGACGAGCCCGGCACGCGCTGCGGCGAGGTAGCCGATCACGTAGGCGTGTGAGTTGGTGCCGTAACCGGCCACGCGATCTCCCTTGGCCAGGCCGAGGGAGAGGAGGTGCGCGGCGGCGCGCGTCACGGCGTCGTCGAGCTCGCGGTAGGTGAGGGTGTCGTCGCCGAAGTGTAGGGCGACGCGGTCGGGGAATCTCGCGGCAGCGCGGCGCAGCACTCCGTCGACGGTGTTCGAGGTGGGGGTCATCACCTCATCAGGATGACGGTCGAGGGGGGTCGTGATGTAAGCACCCCCTGCCGCGTCCGGCACCTGCCCAGGGCGTCTGTCAGAGTCGAAGGACAGCACGAATCGGAGATCGACGCGATGGAGATGTGGCCATGGGAAAAGACCGAGATCGGGATACCGGCGGTCGCGCCCGACAGGCTCGGCCGCGTGACGAACTCGGTCGCCCGCTGCCGTACGGTGCGACGGGCGTCGAGCCGGTGCCCGAGGAGCCGTTGCCACCGCACGAGACGATCGCATTCGCGCGGCGGCTGCTCGAGGACGGCCGGCCGTTCTCCGCGCACGAGGTGTTCGAGACGCGATGGAAGTCCTGCCCGGTCGAGGAACGTCCCCTGTGGCAGGGGCTTGCCCAGCTCTGCGTGGCGCTGACGCATCATCGACGCGGAAATGCTGTCGGTGCCCGACGCCTCCACGATCGGGCCGCCGCGCGACTCGTCGAGTACGAGAACTCGGGCGGAGTGAGGTACGAGATGGATCTGAAGGCCATCCGCGACTGCGTGCTCGACGAGATCGAGGAGTCCGAACCGACCTGAGGTGGCCCGTCCGAGTGTCGTCGCAGCGAGGGCCGGGTTGTCGGACACGTATGCGAACATATGTTCTATGCGGATCGAGCGGCGGGAACGGCAGGAGGCGACGATCCTGCACGCCGATCTCGACTCCTTCTACGCATCGGTGGAGCAGCGCGACGACCCATCCCTGTGTGGACGCCCGGTGCTGGTCGGCGGCGGGGTCGTGCTCGCCGCCAGCTACGAGGCCAAGGCCAGGGGAGTGCGGTCACCCATGCCCGGACACGAGGCGCGGGCCCTCTGTCCGGACGCCGTGGTGGTCCGTCCCCGGTTCGACGCCTACATGGAGGCCAGCCGCGACGTCTTCGACATCTTCCACGACACCACTCCCATCGTCGAAGGGATCTCGGTCGACGAGGCGTTCCTCGACGTCGGTGGTCTGGGGCGGATCAGCGGAACCCCGCACGACATCGCCTCGACGATCCGGACGCGCGTGCGCGACGAGGTCGGGCTGCCCATCACCGTGGGCGGCGCGCGCAGCAAGTTCCTGGCGAAGGTGGCCAGTGCCGTCGGCAAGCCCGACGGTCTGCTGATCGTCTCACCCGGCACCGAACTCGCCTTTCTCCATCCGCTGCCGGTGCGTCGGTTGTGGGGCGTCGGGCCGGTGACGGAGGCCAAGCTGCACGACGCGGGGGTCGAGACGGTGGGTCAGCTCGCTGAGATGGGTGAGCGGTCGCTGAGCGCGGTCGTCGGATCGGGGGCGGGACGCCACCTCTTCGCGCTCTCGCTCGCTCAGGATCCGCGCCGCGTCGAAACCGGCAAGCGACGGTCGTCGATCGGTTCCCAACGTGCGCTCGGGCGTCGACCCAAGTCCGAGGCCGACCTCGAGGCGACCATCGTGGCGATCGTCGAACGTCTGGGAAAGCGACTACGCACCGCCGAACGGGTCTGTCGCACAGTCATTCTCCGACTCCGCTTCGACGACTTCACCCGTGCGACCCGCTCGCGCACCCTTCTCGAGGCGACCGATCGCACCGACCTCATCATGGCGTCCGCGCGAGGGCTCCTCGCCGATGCCATGCCGATCATCCGCGAGCGCGGCTGCACCCTGGTCGGGTTGTCGCTGACCAACCTCGACGACCACGACAACATCCAGCTGACGCTCCCGTTCGACACGGACCATGCCGAGCAGCTCGACGCCACGATGGACCTGTTGCGCGACCGGTTCGGCCGGGACTCCGTCACACGTGCCGTGCTGATCGGCCATCATCACGGCGACGACGCACCGATGCTCCCCGACTAGGGATTGCGTAGCGACAATGCGCGCTATGTCCCCGGGTTCTCGACGAATCGAAGGGGAGCGAAAAGCGCAAAACGATACTTATGCGCTCAAGCGTGACTGTGTCGACTTCTGCCCCAACACTTCTGATGTGGCCACCGAAATGTGGTCGTCCTCACATCCACATCAGAATCGAGCTAGACAATGTTGGTAGCACTCGGCCTCGGAATGGTGGCCACCTTCATGGTCCTGATCATCACCAAACGGGCCACGCCCGTGGTGGCGCTGATCCTCGTCCCGGTCGCGTTCGGCCTGTTCGCGGGTGCCGGCCTCGACATCAGCGACATGATCACCGACGGCATCAAGGATCTCGCACCCACTGCGGCGATGCTGTTCTTCGCGATCATCTTCTTCGGGATCATGATCGACGTCGGCCTCTTCGACCCGGTGGTCCGGTTGGTCATCCGCGCCGTGCGCGACGACCCGGCCCGGCTCGTCGTCGGGACCGCCGTCCTCGCGATGGTCGTCTCGCTCGACGGTGACGGTTCGACGACCTTCATCATCACCACCGCCGCGCTGCTGCCGTTGTACGTGAAACTCGGTGTGAGCCCGGTTGTTCTGACCGTTGTCGCCGGTCTCGCCAACGGCACCATGAACATCCTCCCGTGGGGTGGCCCCACCGCCCGCGCCGCGAGTGCGCTCAACATCGACACCAACGACGTCTTCGTCCCGATGATCCCTGCACTCGCCGCCGCGCTGGTCGTCGTACTTCTCTTCGCCTACCACCTCGGAGTCCTCGAACGCCGACGCATCGGCACCCTCGAGATGAAGGAATCGCTGCTGGCTCCGCGTGAAGAGGTGCTGGGCGCCGCAGGCACCGGCTCCACGATTCCGCCGACGCCGCCGCGGCGCACTACCGGCGGTTCGTCGGAGATCGATTCGACGACAACGGGTTCCGACGACGACGAGACCCGCGATCGCGACCAGTCGTTCTCCAGCATCCTCGACCCCAATCGGGATACCCTGCGCCCCAAGCTGTTATGGGTCAACGCCGGACTCACCGTCGCGTTGCTGGCGATCCTCGGCGCCGACATCCTCGCCATCCCCGTGCTGTTCATGGTCTTCGCCGGCATCGCCCTCGCCGTCAACTTCCCGCACGTCAGGCAGCAGCAGGCGGCCATCACCCGGCACAGCTCGAGCATCGTGTCGGTGGTCGCCATGGTGCTCGCCGCCGCGGTGCTGACCGGCGTCTTCAACGGCACCGGCATGGTCGATGCCATCGCCCACTGGCTCTCCGACGGCATCCCCGCCTGGATGGGGCCGCACATGGCCATCGTCATCGGCGTCCTGTCGATCCCGTTCACCTTCCTGATGAGCAACGACGCCTTCTACTACGGCGTGCTGCCGGTCCTGTCCGAGACCGCGACCCGCTACGGCATCGACCCCACCGAGATGGCCCGCGCGTCCATCACCGGTCAGACGGTCCACATGCAGAGTCCGCTGGTCCCGGCGATCCTGCTTCTCGTCGCGCTGGCGGGAGTCACCCTCGCCGACCATCACAAGAAGGTTCTGTGGCGGGCCACGGTGGTCTCCCTGGTCATGCTCGGTGCGGGCGTGCTCGTCGGAGCCATCCCGTTCTGAGCGGATCGATGTCGGTGGCGGCGCTGGAATCAGCGCCGCCACTAGGCTGACGTCATGCGTTTACGGACGCAGGTGCTGCTGTTGCAGCTCGCTGTCCTCGCGGTCAGCCTCGCGGTCGGGTTCGGTCTCGTCATCGCCGGGGCCGACGACCGTGTCCGCGACGAGTACGCCCAGCGAGCCCTCGCCATCGCCCGGTCGGTGGCTGCCGACACCGACGTCCGCGTGGCGGTGGCCGCCCAACAGGGTCGAGGCGTCGACGCGGGCGAGCTCGTCGACGGCCCGCTGCAACGCCAGGCGGCCGCGGTCCGGGCTCGGACCGGCGCATTGTTCGTCGTCATCGGCAACGATCAGGGAATTCGCCTCGCCCACCCCGAGGTCGCGGAACTGGCCAAACCGGTGTCGACCGACCCGTCGAAGGCGCTGGCCGGTTCCGACGACGTCGCGACCGATCGTGGCACGCTCGGCGAGTCGGTCCGGGCGAAGGTCCCGATCTTCGACCCCGGCGGTCGCATCGTGGGCTTCGTCAGCGTCGGCGTCTCGACGGAACGGCTGGCCAGAGAGACCCGGAGTGACATCGTCGCCACGACGCTCCTCGCGCTGACCGCACTGGGCATAGGCGCGCTCGGTTCGGTCATGCTGGCCCGGCGCTGGCGCAAGCTCACCCTCGGCCTGGAATCCGACGAACTCGCCGAGCTCGTCCGCGAACAGGGTGCTGTCCTGCACGCGATGGCCGACGGCGTGCTGGCCGTCGACGCCGACGGGATCGTCCGGGTCGTCAACGACAAGGCCCGCGCGCTCCTCGACATCGACCCCCCTGCGGGTACCGCGGCCGCCGACCTCGGCCTCACCCCGCGTGTCGCCGCAGTCCTGGACTCACCCACCGACGAACCCCTCGCCGCCACGGTCGGCGACCGCGTCGTCCTCGTCAGCTCCCACCGGGTGCACGCCGACGGTCGCGACCTCGGCATGGTCCTCTCGGTCATCGACCGCACCGACGTCGAGGCCCTCAGCCGCGAGGTCGACTCGATCCGATCGATGGGCGCCGCCCTCCGCGCGCAGCGGCACGAAACCGCGAACCGCATGCATGTCCTCGCCGGACTACTTCGACACGGTCACGCGGACGAAGCGCTCGCCTACCTCGAAGAACTGTCCGGGACCGGCCCCGACGGGGCCATGCTCGACGGACTCGACAACGTCCGCGAACCACACCTCCATGCCTTCCTCGACGCGAAAGCCGCCCACGCGCGCGAACGCCGCGTGACGCTCCGCCTCGGTGACCAGACCTGGCTGCAAGGCACACTCACCGAACCCGTCGTCGCGACCACCGTCGTCGGCAACCTCATCGACAATGCACTCGAGGCAGCAAGCGGGCAGGCCGATGGGATCGTCGAGGTCGAGGTGATCGCCGACGGCGACACCCTGTTCGTATCGGTCGGCGATTCCGGTCCGGGCATCTCCTTCGACGACCCCGACGAGGTCTTCGCCGAAGGAACCACCACCAAACCGGGCGACCACGTGCCCGGCGGCCGGGGAATGGGGCTGGCCCTCGCCCGACAGGTCGCGCGCCGGATCGGGGGAGACCTGTGGGTTGCCGACCCCGGTGGCGAACGGTCGCCGACACCGGAGCATGATCCGCCTGGCGCACTCTTCGTCGCCCGGCTTCCGGGCGTCATCGCGCCCGTGGAGTCCGCCGAGGGAGTGAGCAGCAATGAGTGAGGATCTGGGGGTCCTCATCGTCGACGACGATTTCCGGGTTGCCGCACTGCATTCGACGATCGTCGACGCCGTGCGCGGCTTCAGCGTCCGGGCACGAGTCGGCAGTGTCGCCGAGGCGCGCCGGGCATTCATCGATCATCCCGACATCGACCTCGCACTCCTCGACGTCTACCTCCCGGACGGATCCGGCATCGACCTGGTCGCCGAACTCGACTGCGACTGTTTCATCGTCGGCGCCGAGACCGACGCGGCCGCCGTCCGGACCGCGATGCGCGCCGGTGCGCTGGCCTACCTGATCAAGCCCTTCGACGACGCCGACCTCGCTCGTCGTCTCGCCGGCTACGCGCAGTACCGGCGCGTCCTCAGCGGCGAGAACGTCGACCAGCATGCGGTCGACGCCGCGCTGTCCGCCCTGCGCTTCGGCACCCGCGCGGTGGAGCGGTCGGAATCCGGGTCGCCGACGGAGCAACGCATCCTCGACCTCTTCGTCGATCCCGACACCGCGCTGTTCGCCGACGACGTGTCGCGGGCGGTCGGGATCGCCGTACCGACGGCTCGTCGGCATCTGGCCAATCTCGTCGCCGCCGGTCGACTGCGGATGTCGCTGCAGTATGGAACCACCGGCCGACCCCGCCAGGAATATCGGCGCCCCAAATCGTGACCAGATAATGCCGCGGGCGGGGTACGCCGCCGACCTCGCGCACTAGAGTGTCAACCCATGACGACGCAAGTAGACGCCACCAATCCCGATCTGGTGACGGTCGGTGTGCCGACGCACTGGTACAACCTCGCCGCCGAGCTCGAGACACCGATTCCCCCGCACCTGCACCCGGGCACCAAGGAGCCGGTGGGCCCCGAGGACCTGGCCGCACTGTTCCCCAGCGGGCTCATCGCGCAGGAGGTCTCCAGCGCGACCTACATCGAGATCCCCGAGCCGGTCCGCGAGATCTACAAGATGTGGCGTCCGTCGCCGCTGATCCGTGCCCGCCGGTTCGAGGAGGCGCTCAACACCAAGGCGCGCATCTACGTCAAGTACGAGGGTGTCAGCCCGGTCGGCAGCCACAAGACCAATTCCGCTGTCGCACAGGCCTACTACAACAGCATCGACGGCGTCACCAAGCTGACGACCGAGACCGGCGCCGGCCAGTGGGGCAGCGCACTCGCCTTCGCCGGCGCGCAGTTCGGGATCGACGTAGAGGTGTGGCAGGTCCGCGCCTCGTACAGCTCGAAGCCGTACCGCGGCTTCCTGATCCGCACCTACGGCGGCACCATCCACCCGAGCCCGTCGGACCTCACCGAATCGGGTCGCGCGATGCTCGCCAAGGATCCGAACACCACCGGCAGCCTCGGCATGGCCGTCAGCGAGGCGGTCGAGGTGGCCGCCTCCGACCCCGACACCCGCTACGCCCTGGGCAGCGTGCTCAACCACGTCGTGCTGCATCAGAGCGTCATCGGCCAGGAGGCCGTCGAGCAGCTCAACGCCGTCGAGGCCGGCGGCGCGGACGTCGTCTTCGGTTGCGCCGGAGGCGGTTCGAATCTCGCCGGTCTCTCGTTCCCGTTCCTCCGGGAGAAGCTGCACGGACGGTCGAACCCGCGCGTGGTCGCCGCCGAGCCCGCTGCCTGCCCGTCGATCACGCAGGGCGAGTACCGCTACGACCACGGGGACGTCGCAGGCCTCACCCCGCTGCTCAAGATGCACACGCTCGGAATGGATTTCGTTCCGGACCCGATCCATGCCGGTGGTCTGCGCTACCACGGCATGGCGCCGGCGCTGAGCCACACCGTGGAGCTCGGACTGGTCGAGGGCGTCGCCATCACGCAGCACGACGCCTTCGCCGCGGGCGTGCAGTTCGCCCGGGCGCAGGGCATCGTCCCGGCCCCGGAGTCCACTCACGCGATCGCGGCCTGTGCTGCCCACGTCGCCGACAGTGACAAGGAAGAGGTCGTGGTCATCGGCCTGTCCGGCCACGGCCAGCTCGATCTGCCCGCCTATGCGGAATTCCTCGACGGCAACTTCTGATCGTGACCCCGGCGATGCGGACGGTCGGTGTCGACCTGTCCGCATCGCCGGCCAAGACCGCGGTCGCGGTCCTCGACTGGTTCGACGACCGGGCCGAGCTGGTGGAACTGGTCGTCGGAGCCGACGACGCCGAGATCCGACGCCTCGTCGACGGAGCGACGCGCATCGGCATCGACTCACCCTTCGGCTGGCCCGATGGCTTCGTGGAATTCCTTGTCGCACATCACCGTGAACATCTGAGTGCCGGCCGCAAGCTCGACGACATAGCGAATCGACGCCCCCTCGCGCTGCGTCGAACCGACCTCTGGATCATCGAAGCCGGACTCGGTCGACCGCTCAGCGTGTCCGCCGATCAGATCGCCCACGTCGCCTTCCGCTGCGCGGGTCTCCTCGCCGACCTGAGCGTCGGGAATCGTGTCGAGGGCTGGGCCGTCGAGGCATATCCCGCCGGGGCGCTGCGGCGTTGGGGGCTCACCTCGCGCGGTTACAAGCGCGCTGCCAACCGCACTGTGCTGACCGAACTCGTCGATGCGCTACGTACGGCCGCGCCGTGGCTGGAGCTCGGTGATCAACACAGCCAGATGCGCAGCGATGACGACGCATTCGACGCCGTCGTCACCGCGCTGATCGCCCGCGCTGCGGAGCTGGGCTTCACGACGCCACCGTCCGCGGACGACCGGCCGGTCGCGTTGCGCGAGGGCTGGATCCACGTCCCGAACTGCGAGCTGCCCGAGCTCATCTCTGCCGGTTGAGTAGGCGGGGAGCCTGCGACGAGCCGTGTCGAAACCACCCTCACCCCAACGGCTTGCGCATCAAGACCCGCGGGAATCCGTTCAGCACCGAATCGGTGTCGGCAACCTTTGTGAAGCCGCCCTTCTCGAACAACCCGCGGGTACCGACATACGCCATGGTGAGATCGACCTTCTCGCCTCGGTTGTCGACCGGGTACCCCTCGATGGCCGGCGCCCCGTTCGACCGGGCGAACTCGACCGCGCCATGGAGGAGAGCATGTGAGATCCCCTTCTTGCGATGACCGGGGCGGACGCGGATGCACCAGACCGACTGGCAGGTCCCCGATAACCGGTCCAGTCGGTCCTAGAGCCAGTTCTTACTTGCGGTCGGTCAGTCGATCTCGCAGCCCACGGGGTGGTGCTGGTGGGTGCATCGGGCAGCGTACTCGGCCGGGGTCTTGTAGCCCAGCGCTGAGTGGCGGTGTCGGTGGTTGTGGTCGTCTTTGAAGTCTTCGATGACCACGCGGGCCTCCAACAGGGTGGGCCAGCAGTTGCGGTTCAAACACTCGTCGCGCAACCGGTTGTTGAACGACTCGATGAACCCGTTGTTCCACGGTGTGCCGGGCGGAATGTAGGAAATCCCCACCGACCCTGCACAGAACGTCTGGAGGGCCTCAGAGATGAACTCAGGGCCGTTGTCCATGCGCAGCACCTTCGGTGGGCCACCCCAGATCGCGAAGGTCTTCTTCAACTCCTCGATCAACCGGTCGGCGGCGATCGAGCGATCCACAATGTTGAGCAGCGACATCCGGGTGTGTTCATCGACCATCGATGCGATCTTGACCTTCTTGCCATCCACGGTCGAGTCGAACTGAAAGTCCAATGCCCACACCACTTTCGGTGCGTCCGCGGTGGCAATCGGCACCGACGACTGGCCGGCCCGTTTACGCCGCGGCGCCCGGCGCACCTGCAATCCTTCTTCCTTCCACAGCCGGTGGACCTTCTTCTTGTTCACGGTGTCGCCTTCGTCGAAACGCAGCCAGGCCCACGCCCGACGGAACCCGTGGCGAGAATTCTGACGGGCGTAGGTTCGTAGCTGCTGGCGCAGGCCAGCATCCGGGTCAGCCGGGGTGTGCGCTTGCGGCAGTTGACGATACGCTGAACGAGCAAGCCCAACTACCCTGCACGCCTTGCGTTCTGACATGTTCATCACGTCTTTGAGCATGTCGATGGCGGCGCGTTTGGCGGTTGGGCTCAGAATTTTCCCTTGGCGATCTCCCGTAGCGCGTCCTTCTCCAACTCGGCATCGGCGAGCAGGCGCTTGAGCCGGCCGTTCTGCTCACGCAGCTCCTTGAGCTCCTTGGCCGCGTCACCGTCCATGCCGCCGTACTGGCGGCGCCAGTTGTACAAGGTGGCTGCCGACACCTCGAGGTCGGCGGCGATCTCCTCGCCGGTCTTGCCCTGCGCCGCCAACTCGTCAGCCCGGCGCAACTTGCGCACAATGTCCTCTGCCGAGTGGCGCTTGCGTCCTGCCATGATCCTCATCGTCCCTTCTCTGCCCTCAACAGGGCAATCAGGACTCTAAAACCAACCGGACCGGTTTACGGGGGACACGCCAGTTGCAGTGGAGCCGTGGCGGAACAGCGAGAGCACCCGGGCCAGCGTGTCGTCGTTTACGACTCACCTACCCCTGCATCGATGGGCAGCGGGGAGATCCCGGTAGCGGAGACGGGGCACACGAAGATGTTCTAGTTTCCGTACTAAAAAGGGTTCTGGTAGCCGCAACCTGGGCAAGTGAGGTATGCATCGGCGTTATCACCGTCTTCCCACGCAGCGGTGAACTCGCTTCCGGGCTTCATGGGGCTATCACAGCCCGTGCACCGACGCTCCACTCGGGGCCCTTGCGCCGACAGCAGACGCTCAATAAGGCTGTCGTCCTCGAGGACGAACTCCACATCACAGGAGACACACCACCAGCCCTGCAACGAGTCGAGGCAGTACGGGCAGTTGTCGAGAGTTGAGAAGTCCACACCTTCAGGGCTGTTGCCGTTCGGCATATCGCGCTGACCGCCCGAACGACCCTGCTTACCCGTGAAGCCTATGAGCTTGTTCACAAAGGACATGGTCCCGATGCTACGGGGGCTAGCCGTACGCAACGCCGACAGGCCTGGGCCAGCTACACCGCCAGCGAGTGGTGGGAAACGCATACTGTGGTGATGCGGCGCTCGGAACTCCAACGCCTTTTGGCGCTGACCAGTCCAGTTGTGGTCATCACCGGTGACACCGGCACTGGCAAGACAGCTCTTCTCCATGCGTATCAGAGCGCACAATCTCGAGACTCGACCGTCGCCCCACCGCCAGTCACGTGTACTTGGGACGGTGGTGCACTCCAGGTTGCAGTGCTCAAGGCCCTTGCCTCCGCACTCAGTGCCTCAACGGTCGACGCGACCATGTGGCGGCATATCCAGATACGACTCGAAAACGCCAGTAGGGAAATGGCTATTGAGACCGGAAAGAGCCTGGCCAAAGCCGTCGCCCAAGAACTGTCGGCGCAGGTCAAAGCGCGGCTGGGTGAACACGCCGGCGAAGGCCTCACCGCATTCGTGAAGGGCCTCCGGCAGGACCCCACCGCTGATATGCGCCGCGACCTGAAGACTCGCAGTGACCAGAACATGGTCAAGTTCTTAGCTAGAGCGTGCGATGAAGTCGCAACCGCGCTCGGTTGTGAGCTGACCGTAGCCATCGACGAATGCCAACGACTACCCGATAACGATCAACGGGCCCTCGCGACCCTCTCTCTCGAACCACCGACCCGGGCGAGATTTGTTCTCGCATGGTCCTCCGCTGCGCACCACCCCCGCGACGGCCTCTCTCGGCTACGTGAAGCTGGCTGCCGCGAAGTGGTTGTCGGTGGCCTCGACAGAGACGGGGTCAACGACATGCTTGCTCGCGGGGGTGTCGACACTACAAATACAGACCGAGTCCTATTCCTTAGCAACGGCTTCCCGCTCATCGTTGAGGGCCTGATCGGTCAACTCCGTAGCGGGGGCACACTCGACGATTACACACCCCCGACCGCATTTGTACTGTCGCTCGATCACGCCCTCGCCCGCCTTACTCCAGACGCCCAGGTTGCCGCACGCCAATTGTCGGTCTTCGAACTGCCGCCTGCGGAAGAGGCCATCCTCGGCTACCTCGCCATCCCTGCAACGCAATGGGGTGTTATGCGCAGCTCGCTCGAACGCGAGAGCATCCTGAGTATCAATCGCGACGGGCGGCTCTGGTTTCATCAAGCACGTAGAGCGCACCTATGGAACACCATCCTCAGCGACGCTGAACGCGCCGAGATCGGCGAACCCGCCTATCAGACACTGCTCTCGCAATACCGCACGCCAGGCGCAGACTGGACGGGATTGATGGTCCCTATCGCGCGGACAGCCCGATACGCCCTCACCAGCCAAACCAACCAACCACTCCTTGCCGAGATTCTTGAACTGGACCAATCGCAACTCGCCGTGATGGCAGCCCTCATAGAACTCGAGACCACCCAGGGCCCAGCTGATATGCAAACGAAATGGACGCTGCCCGATCCAGCACTCATCTACGCCCACAATGTTTTTGGCGCCGACCGCGGTGAGGCCCTAGACGCGTTACCAGCCCTCCTCGAACGCGACTTGATCGAGACAGTCGAAACCACCGGGGTAGAGAACACAGACCCCCCCGTCGCCGTCACACTTGACGCCGACCCCAATGCCGAGTCTCGAATCGTTCTCTACGGCCGTATTCAGGACGTCCTCGGTAAAACCGTGATTCCGCATATCACCGATCGCGTCGTGCGAGAGCAGTACGAAGCGCTTCGGCTCGAATCGACACTCGTAATAACCGAACCCGGGCGAGCCGACGCTGTCAGGCTCGTTGAGCTGGCGAACAGTCATCCCCTCTATCGCGTCAACCTATTGACCGGAGCCGTCTGCCCGATGATGGGTGTGCAGATCGACTACGGAGGTCATCCCATCAGCCTGTCCGCGATCTTCAACACCGATGCCGATCGACAGCTCGCGAAAACTGGGGCTTTGAATATCGATACCGAATCCTACGGGCGTCGAGTGAGAACCACCCGTGTCTTCGAGGACCAATCGACGACGGTCCCCTCGTGGCGGCTCTTGCGAGCTGTGTACTACGCCACGGGGCGCCAAGTGGAGGCCACGCATAACGGAAAGAGGTGGATGCGGAACCCCGGCCCTGCGCTGCCCATACGCGAGTACGCACGACGGAAAGCCGACTTTGTCGACATCCTTCGTAATAGGGTTAGCGACCTCGAACAGGAGATCTACGCGCTCGACGAACCCCGTGGTTACGCAGTGGCGCACGCCGCCGCCGACGGTCACTCCTGGTTCGTTGAACTGCGTGGCACCTCCCGCGTGAGCGTTCTGACCGCAGAGCAGCTCGCTCTACTTCAAGGTGACCACCCCTTCCGTTTCGCCCAGCTAGAGCATCGCCTCGCTCTACGCCCCGGCGAACGCATTCACCACATAACTCGGCGTGTACAACCCGAGGGTTTGGTGGACGATCCGGTGGTCGATCTGCTTGAAGACTTCTCGGCTTATGCACGGACATACAACCGAAATCAACCCCGCTACCGCATCGCGCTTGAGCCCGACCAACTCGCCCAAGCCGTACGCGCAGCCCATCTCCGCGACACATCGCTCGGCAGGACACTCTCCGAACAGCTGACGATCGGCAACATGCGAGGGCACAGACCACAACACGCCCTCCGTGTCGCCGTGCATCCCGGAAACCGGGCCCTACCCGCCGTCGTCGCCTACACAGAGCCAGTTGGAGAACCAACCGACATCCAGGTCAGATTCGCTCGCCGTTCAAGCACCCCCGCCGATGAAAACCAGCTATACACGGAATTGTTCGGGGAGCCTCTTAGCGTGCTTTACGCGGATACCGCTCGATCCGCGATCGCGGGACTGCTTGGATACGAACGCGGTGAAATCGAACTCACTCGCTGAACAGTTGGATGAGGGCACCAGGCGAGTCCCGATGCACCTACTTGATCCAAGATCAGTTTCGTCACTGGTGACGTAATACAATGGCGCACAACACAAGCCGGTAGCGAGACGTGTTGAAGTATGACGAGTAACAGGGGGCGGGCCTAGACAGGCTCAGTCCGTACGTTACGGACTAGAACCCGCCCAGTGTGAGTTCCAGCTGACAACGGACTCGGGAGCCAGGCGGCAACCACTGACGTGGCGCCACTCCAACCCAGGGTAGTGATCTTTGCTTAGCATCGGGGGAACGGTCAGAACCCAAAGGTGCTGACTCGCATCTGTTTTCACTCGTCCTTGTTCATCGCCGATAATTTACGTTATGTCATCACAAGCACTGCACATTGCATCTGATGCATCACGCTGTCCACCATCCGTCGGCATGGACGCAATCACGACAATCACTCCGTGGCAACGACTCTCGGCGATGCCCCACTTGGTGTCCGCGAGCCGTCGGAGGCTCCAGGCTGCGTCGATCGCCGGGTGGCTGCGGTTCGCTGACCTGCTGTCCTTTGCGTCGTGATGCATCGAATGAATCAATGATGCATCTGATGCAACAGTCGATGACCGTCTGCACCCCGACGTAGACACCAGCGTGAGTCAGTTAGGGACAAGCCTGCGGTCGTGTGAAGTATCGAGTGGGTGCGGCGTATTGGTCGGGGGCGCCACGGTCGGCGTCGGCAGT
Source organism: Gordonia rubripertincta (assembly GCF_038024875.1). Taxonomy (NCBI): domain Bacteria; kingdom Bacillati; phylum Actinomycetota; class Actinomycetes; order Mycobacteriales; family Gordoniaceae; genus Gordonia; species Gordonia rubripertincta. The sequence goes on along the minus strand of NZ_CP136136.1, from coordinate 1,237,202 downwards.
GACGATGTCGAGGTCTGTTTGGGTTAGTAGGCCGGTGATCGTCTGAGTATTCGCACCGACGATCGCCCAGTGGTCGTCAACGTCGGAGGCGATGCACCACGCGTGGTCGGCCGGCCATACGAACGCTGCCGGGTTGTGCCCCGTCTCTCGCACACCCCATTGGCCGAAGTCTGACAGTGGGCCATGTAGGAGGTAGTAGGACCGGTTGGGGATGCGCATTCGGGCGCTCTGCCGCATAACCGCAGAGGTATCCGGCCAGCCTTCCCAGATCGCAAAGTAGCAATCGTCCGGTGTCGTGGTGGCAGTACGCAAGAGCTCGCACAGATGGCCGACTTTAGCCTGGTCAGTGGGTTCGTTCGGATCATCGACGTAATCCTGGCCGTCTGGATCAGGCATGAATCGCAATCGTGCGTAGGTCTCGAAACCCGGAGCGCCGAACCCGGCTAGATCCTGCCACGGCTCATGGGAGTTCACGATCCAGCCAGCAGCTCGAGGAGTCTCGCACGGTCTCAGTACCACGGGTCAATGACACCACAGTCGAGATCGGGAATGTTCGAGCTTCTACACCCGGCCGCTCGCCTTCGCGGAGCTCGAAGCGGTCGGCGGTCCGGTCAGGATCGGCACAGTCCCGCGTCGGCTACCTACGGCGTCTCGCAGTGGTACTCCAGCACATCCAAGACTCGCAACGCTGCCTCAACCGGACCGCAGCCCGTACCCGGGCCGGCCGACTCGTCGACCTCGCGGACAAGATCGCGCCGCATTTCGATGCCGACGGCCCCAAAATCGGACCACCGTCTTGAATGTCGTTGGTTGCGGGCATCATTACTGAATGTCCAGCAGAAGCCGTTCCCGGAAGAAGAAGGCCAGCAGCGACGCCACGGAGTCCCTGCCGCTGGCCCCTGAGCTGTTCTCGGAACTGAACGCTACCTTCTACAGCGGTGATCCGGCCGAGTTTCTAAGGATGCGGATCGAGTCGCTCTCGCTGATGACGCTCCCGACCGAGGAGGTCGGGGCGATGCTGGCCACGCCACGCAAGATCGGATCGCTCGGTTTCGACCCGGTAGGGCCGCCCACCGACGACGTGCGCGAACGCTACATCGCCACTGAAGCGGTGATGATCTTCCACCACGCCGCCGAGATGTTCTTGCGCATGTTCTACGCCCACGTCGAGAAGCCGGACTGCCCGTGGCTGGGCATGTCCTCCTCGACAAACTTCGCTGAGTTCAAAGCCAAGGTCGCCAAGAGCCTGGAGAGCGGGTTCGACGAGGCCGACATCGCTCGGGTCTTCCTCGGGGGCACCGATCCGCGCGACGCATCCATCCGGGCCACCGACGAGGAGTTCACAGCGTGCGTCGACGGGATCAAGCTGCTGCTCGGATACAGCGCGACGCAGTTCCTGGATGAGTCGTTCCTATACAACGCGGCGAAGCACGGGCTGACGACCGTTCGGGTCGACACCGGCGCGATGACCCTGACGAGTGCCGACGGCGACGAGGTGCGCCTGCACGACGGCAGCCTGCTCATCTACATGCACGGCCCGTCCGCTCCCGGCGTCAAAGACGGCCCGAAGCACCACATCAGCATGACCGGCTCTCTCCCGGACCAGGACCTCGCCGTGGCAACCATGATCTACCATGCGATCGCCGATCTGTGGGCGGTGGCCAGGCGTCGCTACACCGCGCAGCCGGGGAAGTTGATCCTCTTCGATCGCGCTACGGTGCAGAGCTGCATCTCCGGCCCCGTCCGCGCCTCGGGGAACATCGCCCGCACAACGGTTATCGAGCTGACGAAGAAGCGCCCCGACGGCACTCTCACCGACATCAGCGTGAACCTGCGCGTCATCCGTACTGCTGCCGTCGAGGAGGGCGAGCGGTCCCCGATGCGCACCGTGGAGCTGCCGGTACGACAGCGCGATCGGCACGTCATCAATCCTTCCCGCAGGTGGCTGCTGCCGTTCTCACCTAAGGCCTCCTCGCGCGTCTAGGGCTGAACGGCTGGCTCCGGCACTACTTTCACCCGCACAGGATGTCGTGCGGGTCGGGGTTACGCACCGATCGCGATCCAACATCTCGGCTGCTGATCTGAATCCTGCCGATGGAAGGCGACCGCAGAGAACTGTCCGGCCGCACAGCTCGCCCGAGGGGAGCGGCCGCTCTCATCGACCTCGATCTCGACGACGCTTCCTAGGACACGCAGTGAACGAATATGCAGTGTTACCAGTATGCAGCTACCAGGACAGCCGATTGGCGGGGCCTTCGATGGCCGTCCCCGCCCAAGGCGATCTGACAGAGGGGGTGCCCGGGCGACCTAGGCGGTTCTCGCGAGGAGTGGGCGAGATCTAAACGCTCTTCCGGATCTCAGTCGCCTCCTTCCTTCGTTGCTCCCCACGAGTCCGTTAGCTGAGCGTGTATAGCGATTGCCCGTTTGCGGCGTATGCAGTTTCGGCGTCTCTGGCGACCAGCGCGGTGACACTGCTGATGGTGCTGCGTTGTTCCCAGTGTGTGCCGTCTGGGCTGCGCCAGACGGTGTTGGCGGTGTCAATGCCCCAGAGCGTGCCATCGGGTGCGGCCGCCAGGAGGGCTAGGGCCGGCGCATCGGGGACGATTGTGAAGGTCTGGGCGTCGTCGGTGCTGTGTTGCAGCCCTGCGGGGGTGGTCGCCCAGACGCCGTGGTCGGTGATCGCAAGTGCTGCTGCGGCCAGGGACGCGCCGGTGGTCCAGCTTGTCCCGTCGTCGGTCGATACGAGCAGGCGGTTGATTCCGTCGAAGCCTACGAGTAGTTGTCCGTTGGTGGCGAGCGCGTGAAAGTCGATTTCGCCGGCCACCGATCTCGGTGTCCATGTCTGCCCGCCATCTTCGCTGGCGACGAGTCCCAGCGGGTTGGGTGCCGAGCTCCGCGGGCTGGGATGGCCGGAGGCGAAGAGCCGATCAGAGCCGGGTACCCCGGTCAGTCCCATGAAGTCGTCGTCGGAGACGCCGACCCGGCTGGTGGTTCCGTCTGCGGTGAGGGCGACTACGCCGGTGTGAGTTCCGGCGAGGATCGTGCCGTCGGCGCGGATGTGCAGGGCGTGAAGGTGGTCGAGTTCTGGGGTCAGTGTTGCGACTATCTCTGGTGAGGTTGCCGACGTCGGTGGGGATGTGGGTTGTTCCTGGGTGGCACAACCGCTCAGCACAGTCAGCGTGGCGATGACTACGACCGCAACAGTGCGGATGGACAGGCTCGAGACAGGCAAGCGGCTAGGACTTTCGTGTGGATAGGGCCGAGTTCGGGCGTGGCGTCTCTGGGGTGGTGTGGGTGATCGGCGATAGCGGCGAGACTGGGTAGAGGGTCACCGTGACCCCCTGGGGGTGTCGTGGTCACGACATCTGGATGGGAGTGGAAGCCTGCGAAGGTTGTTGGCCGCAATGTCTTTGGAGGACGAGGGAGGCAAGGACGGTACCGAGGTGGTGACGCGCCCCGGCGAGGTCGCCGATCGCAGCGAGGTGGCGGACGAGACCGATGTGTGCGGCGAGGTGGCGGCGTCGGTTCGAGGTGACGCTGAAGTGATGGGCGCGGTGGAAGAACTGGTGGGCCGAGTATGGCGTGGGTGCCCGGTAGACGTCGCGCATGGCATGCAGATACTGACGACGGTGGTCGTCCGGGGGCGAGTGCGTCCCCCTCGGGTTCTCGGTCACAGCGCATCCCTCGAACTAGTACGCGCAGGCTGGGTCAACCCGCGTCATCTAACTACTATAGGGCCTAGTAATTGGCGGCGCGGTGGGTGCTGGAGTTGCGGCGTCACGGACGAGCCCCTGGGGCATACTGGCTGGTGGTGCAGGTGGCGGACCGCCGGGAAGGTGTATTGAGCGTGGGTCTCAGCGAGCACGACGGCGGGCGTCGAGGATCGAGGCGAACGATGGGTGAGCATCCATGAGTGCAGCGGTGGTGCTAGTTGTTGCCGCAGGTGTGCTGGGCTGGCTGTGGCCTCGATGGATGGTTCGGGTGCAGGGCCGTATCGATGCTCGTTGGGTGTTGGTGGCCTGGCCGGCCGCGCAGGTCGTGTTTGCGTTGTTGTGGGTGGGAGCTGTTGTGACGCTGGCGGTTCCCGGTCATTTCGGCATCCATTCGTTGTCTGAGGTGGTGTCGTGTCTGCGGGTGTTGTCACACGGCGCATCCCCGCGGGTGGAAGCGATCTCTGGTGGCGTGCTGGCGGTGGTGACCGTGGCAGCGATTGTCCGAGCGGTGACGATCGCGGTGCGATCGGCGGTGCGGATGCGTGGTGCTCGTGAGGAGTATCTTCAGTCGTTGCGGTTGGTGGGCGCCCGCAGTGAGCGCTATCCCGATGTGTGGTGGCTCGCCGACGGGCGGCCGATGGCGTTTTGTCTGCCGGGCAAGGATGCCGGCATTGCCGCCACGACCGGGTTGCAGGCGGCGTTGTCCGGTGAGGAACTCGATGCCGTCGTTGCTCATGAGCGCGCACACCGGCGGCAACGTCATCACACCGTGGTGTTGGCGGCCCGCGCTCTCGGGCGTGCGTTCCCGCTGATTCCGTTGTTCAGCCGCGCGGGCCGTGAGGTCGCCGGCTTGGTCGAGCAAGCCGCCGATGCCCGCGCGGCCCAGCTGGTGGGTGCGCGGGCGGTCTGCTCGGCGTTGGGAACGTTGGCCCGTTCGGGACCTGTAGCGGGCCCGGTGGGTGTGTTGTCGATCAGCGATTCGTCGTCGGTGGGGCCTCGGTTGAGCCGCTTGGACTCCGGTCACCGGTGCCGGTCGCGACGTCATCATGTGGGTGCTGCCGCGGCGGTGGCTGGTGTGGTGGCGGTGCCGACCACGCTAGCGGTGTCCGGTGTCGTCTCGGCGATGGTGATCGCGATGTGTGTGTAGCCGAGACCGACCCGGGCAGGTCCGACCGCTAGGGGTTGTTGAGAAGCTGCTGCATCCTCGCAATTTCGCTCTCCTGATCAGTGACGATCTGACGTGCCAGAGCGATCGCCTCGGGCGATTGGCCGTCTTGAATCTCGGTCTTGGCCATGGCGATGGCGCCGCGATGGTGTTCGATCATCTGCGTCAGGAACAGGCGCGACGCCTCGGCTCCTTGCGCGTCGCGTAGCTGCTGCATCTGTTCTGGCGACATCATGCCCATCATCGACGGCATCGGGGAGGAACCCGGCGCCATCGACGTACCCATGTCCATGTTGTGTCCCTGGCCCTCGAGTGGGGCTCCCCATTGCTTCAGCCACGACTGCATCTGCTCGATCTCAGGCTGCTGAGCGTCTTTGATCTGCTGGGCCAGACTGACGACCTGGGGGTTGATGTTGTCCTTCTCCAACAGGATGTCGCTCATCATGATCGCCTGGGTGTGGTGCGGGATCATCTGCTGGGCGAACGAGATGTCCGCGCTGTTGTGTTCGGCAGAGGCCGCCGCTGACGATTCGGTACTGACCGTGCTGGTACCCATCCCCGACATCGAGGAATGATCCTCAGTCGAGGTGTCCGAACACGCGGCCACCACTGTCAGAACAGCCGCCGCGGCAGCAACGACGACACCGGTTCGTGTGACTCTCATCGATCTCCTCCTCAAGAGTGATACTTCGCCACCGCCCGGCGGCGCTTCGATAACAATTCTACTAACACCGATAGTAGTTAGTCGCCTGCCCGCACCCACAAAACGGGCGGTGAACTGCGCAAACAAAGCCACCAATGCCCGATTAGTTCGCTTCGTAGTGGAGCCGCGTGTGACTGGTGGTGCACAAGTGACTTGTGGTGTGATCTCGCGGGTACACGCATGGCACTCGTGCGTGGGTCTACGACGTCCGCGGGAAAGGTCCGACCGCATGCAGATGGTGTTGACATCGCTACGGGTCAAGGCGGGGCAGCAGTGGGGCCCCAAAGCGCTGGGGGTGGCAGCGGCGGTGTGTGTGGGTGTTGCGCCTGTGATTGCCACCGCACCGGCGGCGGCCTCGACCGATGGACATGTGGCCGGGGAGCTGATCGCGATCGTGCAGGACTCGGTGAAGGCCGCTTTGGGTGGTGCCGCGGCTGCGAATTTGGGGAAGCCGATCACGCAGACGGCGTCCTGCCTGGGCGCTCAGGCCCAGTCGGGCAGCGTCGGCGATGCGGGCAGTGCAGCCGCACTGCAGTGCTTCGGCACGTTTTCGCTCATTGATCCGATAGACGGGTTCCGGATCATCGACGCGTTACCGCTGGCTCGGCTGGTAGCCACCCTGATCGCCGCAATCGTGCCGCACGATCCGAACGAGCCGCATGGCCCCCAGCCGCAGGAACCCGGAACGCCGACACCGCTGCTGCCCGGTAGTGGCGGTGCGGTGGCGCCGACTGCGGGCGAGATCACGTCCACCTTCGGTGACGGACGGGGCCATCAGGGCATTGATATCGGCAATGATCTGGGCGCGCCCATTGTCGCGGTAGCTGACGGGGAGGTCATCACCTCCGGACCTGCCGAGGGGTTCGGGTTGTGGATGCGGATCCGGCACGATGACGGCACGATCACCACCTACGGCCACAACGACGAGAATCTGCTCGAGCAGGGCGCGCGAGTACGGATGGGCCAATCGATCGCCACAGTGGGCAACCGTGGGGTCTCGACCGGCCCGCATCTGCATTTCGAGGTTCTCGACCCGACGGGAGTCAACGTCGATCCGGCACAGTGGCTGGCCGATCGCGGGGTGGTTCTGGCGATGGCCGCTGATGCAGACGCCCGCGCGCCGGGGCCGGTGGTGCCGCAGTGGGTCGGCGAACCACGCCTGTGACGAACCCGGCGTGGTGGGTGGCTCAGGAACGAACGAGGCGAGCGATGGCCGCCGAGGCTTCAGCGATCTTCTCCTGCGCCTCGTCCCCGCCGGCGTGGGCGGCATCGAGCACACAGTGGGTGAGATGGTCGTCGAGCAAACCCAGCGCGACCCCCTCCAGCGCCTTGGTCAGCGCCGAAATCTGGGTCAGGATGTCGATGCAGTACTGCTCCTCGTCGACCATCCGATAGATACCTCGGGATTGCCCCTCGATGCGCTTGAGGCGGGCCAGGTATTTGCCCTTATCGCTGATGTAACCGTGGGAAGAGTGTTCCGAGGCAGAGGATTCTTCCGGGGTGGAGGATTGTCCCGGTGCGGACGCAGCGGTCATGGACTCACCTTCTCAATGGATCTCGGTCGGTTGTGCTGCAGTCCACGCACTGTACTCGCGCCTGGCTGCAGGTCGAGTCGGCGTAACAGTTGCGCGTTGAGTGCGACCACGACCGTCGAGGCTGACATCAGAATCGCTCCGACCGACATCGGCAGGACGAACCCGATGGGCGCGAGAATTCCGGCGGCCAGCGGTACAGAGATCAGGTTGTATCCCGCTGCCCACCACAGGTTCTGCTTCATTTTTCGGTAGCTGGCGTCCGACAGCTCGATGACCGACAGCACCGAGCGGGGGTCGTCGCTGGCGAGGATGACCCCGGCCGAGGCGATCGCGACGTCGGTGCCGGCCCCGATCGCGATGCCCACATCGGCCTGGGCCAGGGCGGGGGCGTCGTTGACGCCGTCGCCCACCATCGCCACCTTGCGGCCTTCGTGCTGCAGTTCGGCCACCTTGCTGGCTTTGTCTTCCGGCCGTACACCGGCGAACACCCGATCGATACCGAGGTCGTGAGCGACGGTGTGCGCCACTGCTTCGGCGTCGCCGGTAATCATCACAACCTCGACCCCGCGGGCGTGCAGCACCTCGACGGCTTGGCGGGATTCCCCGCGCACCTCATCAGCAAGTTTGAGAGCTCCAATCAGCTCAGTGTCGCGGGTGACATGCAGGATGATTGCGCCGTCGGCGCGCCAGCGATCAGCGATGGCCAGTTCCTGATGGCCCTGTTCCTCGAGCATGCGGGGCCCGCCCACCCGCACTGTGGCGCCCTCGACGCGAGCGGTCACACCGACCGCCGGTGACGAGGTGAAGTCGGTGGCCGCCGGCACCGGCCGCGCGCGGTCTCCGGCAGCTGCGACAATCGCTCGCGCCAACGGGTGCTCACTGTCGGCTTCGGCGCTGGCGGCCAGGGCGAGCACGGTGTCCTCATCGACGCCGTCGGCGGCCGCGATCTCGATGACCGTGGGCTCACCCTTGGTCAGGGTTCCGGTCTTGTCGAACAGCACCGCATCCACAGTGCGCATGGCCTCAAGTGCCAACCGGTCTTTAACCAGCACGCCGCCGCGGGCGGCGCGTTCGGTGGCAATGGCCACCACCAGGGGGATAGCCAAGCCGAGTGCGTGCGGGCAGGCGATGACCAGCACGGTGATGGTTCGAATCACCGCCTGGTCGGGTTGGCCGATGACCGTCCACACGATGGCGGTGATGATCGCTGAGCCGAGCGCGAACCAGAACAGCAGCGCTGCAGCGGAATCGGCCAGCCGCTGGGCGCGGGAGGTGGAGTTCTGCGCGTCTGCCACCAGGCGCTGAATCCCGGCCAGCGCCGTGTCATCGCCGGTGGCGGTGATCTGGACCCGCAGCCCCGAGTCGGTGGCCACCGTGCCGGCCACCACCTGATCGCCGATGCCGCGGCGCACCGTGCGCGATTCTCCGGTGACCATGGATTCATCGAGCTCGGCCGAGCCGTCTACGACGCGACCGTCGGCCGGCACGCTGGCCCCCGGGCGCACGATCACCACATCTCCGACCTGCAGCTCACTGGGAGCAACCGTGGTGATCTGGTCGCCATCGACGCGTTCGGCCTCATCGGGCAGCAGCGCGGCCAGCGAGTCCAGGGCCGAGGTCGTCTGGGCCAGCGACCGCATCTCGATCCAATGCCCCAACAGCATGATCACGATGAGCAGCGCCAGTTCCCACCAGAAGTCCAGTTCGTGGTGCAACACACCGATGCTCGCACCCCAGGACGCCACGAAGGCCACCGTGATCGCCAAGGCGATCAACAGCATCATTCCCGGTGCACGCGACCGCAGTTCTGAATAGGCGCCTACCAGGAACGGCCGCCCACCCCAGCAGTACATCACCGTACCCAGCACCGGTGAGACCCACTTCAACACTTCACCATCGGGTAGGTCATAGCCGATGAGCATCGCGAACATGGGCGAAAAGGCCACGACCGGCACAGCCAGGGCCAGCATGATCCAGAACAGCCGCCGGAACTGCCCGGCGTGATCACCATGCCCCCCATGCCCAGCGTGATCATGGTCTGCGCGGGCGCGCTCAGCATGGTGATCGTGGTGGTTGTGTGACGCTGCGGCGAGTTGGCCGTGGTGGCGTTCATCGGCGGCGTCGTGACCGACGTGCTCAGGGGAAGAGTGCTCGTTCATGCCGCTACCTTATACCCCTTGGGGGTATACGTCGAGGGGTTGGTGGGTGGAACTGTGGACGATGAGTGGGGCGGGCTGGTGAAGGCGCGCAGCCGCAGGCTGTTGCTGACGACGAACACGCTGGACAACGCCATGGCGGCCCCGGCCAGCATGGGGTTGAGCAGTCCCAGCGCGGCCAGCGGTATCGCGGCGACGTTGTAGGCGAATGCCCAGAACAGGTTCATTTTGATCGTTTTCAGAGTGGTGCGTGCCAAGGCGATCGCGTCGGCGGCAGCGTTGAGGTCGCCGCGGACCAGGGTGATGTCAGCGGCATGCATGGCGGCGTCGGTGCCGGTGCCCATCGCCAGCCCGAGATCGGCGTGGGCCAGGGCAGCGGCGTCGTTGACGCCGTCGCCGATCATGGCCACAACCTTGCCGTCGGATTGCAGGTCGGTGATGACGGCGGCTTTGTCGGCCGGCAAGACGTTAGCGATGACGGTGTCGATACCGACCTCAGCGGCCACGGCATCGGCGACGGTCTGGTTGTCGCCGGTCAACAGGATGGGCGTCATACCCAGTGCGGCGAGCCGGGCGATGGCGTGTGCGCTGGTGGGTTTGATCGCATCGGCGACCGCCAGGACCGCATGGGCGCGGCCGTCCCAGGCGACGAGTACGGCGGTCTGTCCGGCTTCTTCGGCGGCGGTCTGCGCCTCGTTGAGGTGGGGGTCATCAACGGCGATGTGGTGTTCGGCCAGCAGCGTCGGACGCCCGACGGTGACCACACGTCCCTGGACCAGACCGCGCACGCCTCGACCTTCGAAGTTGCGGAAGTCGTCGACCTGGTCGAGCGGCCCGACTTCGGCGGCTGCACCAGCAGCGATGGCGGCCGCGACGGGGTGCTCGGAGGCATTCTCCACCGCCCCCGCGAGGGCGAGCACGTCTTCGCGAGTGGTGGAGGGAGCAGTGGTGACCTGGACGAGTGTCATCTGTCCCGTGGTGACCGTGCCGGTTTTGTCGAGGACAACGGTGTCGACGGTTCGGGTGGATTCGAGGACTTCGGGGCCTTTGATCACGATGCCGAGTTGGGCTCCGCGGCCGGTACCGACCAGAAGTGCGGTCGGGGTGGCCAGTCCCAGAGCGCAGGGGCAGGCGATGATCAGCACAGCGACCGCGGCGGTGAACGCCGCTTGCAGGGGATAGCCGGCGCCGATCCACGCGCCGAGGACAGCGATGGCGACGGCGATGACCACCGGCACGAAGACACTTGAGATCCGGTCGGCCAGTCGCTGGGCGTGGGCTTTGCCGGTCTGGGCGCGTTCGACCATCGCGGCCATTTGCGCGAGTTGGGTGTCCGCTCCCACGCGGGTCGCCCGCACCCGCAGGTGCCCGCCGGCGTTGACCGTTCCGCCGGTCACGGTGTCGGCGGGGGCGACCTGGACTGGCATCGACTCGCCGGTGACCATGCTGGCATCGACTGCCGAGGTGCCGGACACCACCACACCGTCGCTGGCGATCTTCTCGCCGGGGCGCACATTGAACTCGTCGTCAATGGCGAGCTCGCCGATCGGGATCCGATGCTGGTGGCCGTCCCTGATCACTGTGACGTCTTTGGCGCCCAGCTCCAACAAGGCCCGCAACGCCGCACCGGCGCGCCGTTTGGACCGCTTCTCGAAGTATCGGCCGGCCAGGACGAACATCGTGACCCCCGCGGCTACCTCAAGGTAGATGTTGCCTGCACCGTCAGAAGCGCTGACCGTCAGGGTGAATCCTTTACCGGACTAGGATGGCAGGAGCTCGCCAGCAATGCGTTTGCCGCAATCATCTGCTGACGACCGTCTCCCGAACCGACGCGCCAACGAAGGCGTGACTGCTCTTGTCAGAGCTTGATCTTGACATTGTCACCGCGGCTGATTGCTTCGGCGATGCTGGTCAAAGTCGGCTCGACGAGGGCGGTGCCAAGCTTGCGTTGCAGCGCTCGCTTGACCGTGGCTACGGGCTGGCCTTTGCACTGGCGGTAGACGGCGTCGACCTCCCGCTGCATGTTTCCCGCAACCTGCTTCGCGAGCTTCTTCTCGAAGTTCGGATCCATCGTGAATCCAGCCATGTCGTCCCCCTTGTGGTCACCACTTGAGTGATCACGATCGTATCTGCGGGCACCGACACCAACCCCGCCATCAGCGTCTACCTGACCATCCGCCTGACGAGGTAGCGAGCGTCACGGCCGACTCCCCGTAAAGATGCGGAGGAGAGGCTGCGCTGCCATTCGAGGCCGATGTAGCCGAGTCCGGTGTGGGTGGTGGACAGGCCTTTCCGTTGCCGGGGGCGCCCGTCCTGGTCGAGAGCACCGATACCGGCGAGGTAGGGCAGGTGGGGTGTGTATCCGGTGGCAAGGACGATCGCGTCGACGTCGCTGGAGGTGCCGTCGGGCCATACGGCGGTGTCGCCGTCGAGTCGGGTGAACATCTCGCGGGCAACGGGTTGGGATGCGGCGAGGGCGGCGCGGTAGCGGCCGGTGTCGAAGACCGGCACGGTGGGCGGGTTGGTGATCCGGTGCCCGATGGGGAGGGCGTCGATGCCGGTGATGGTGAACCAGAAGTGCATGTCGCGGCCGAGGGGGCGTTGCGGGGCGAACTTCACCGGTGTGCGGCTGGCGAGGGTGACTGTGGTGGTGTCGGCGAGTTCCGCGGCGATCTGGACCGCGGAGTTGCCGGCGCCGACGACGATGACGTTCTCCCCGGTGTGGTCGGCGGGGGTGCGGTAGGTGCTGGCATGCAGCAGTTTTCCGGTGAACGTGTCTTGTCCTGGCAGTGCCGGGAGGTGGGGTGAGCCGAATCCGCCTGTGGCGGCGACGAGCCGGGGTGCGGTGAAGGCGGTTCCGATGTCGGTGTGGGCGGTGAAGGTGTGGCCGTCGTGGTCGACGGCGTCGACCCGGTGGTTGAGGTGGATGTCGACGTCGAGGCCCTTGGCGTAGCGGCGCAGGTAGTCGACGACTTCGTCGCGGTGCGGGTAGTGGTCGGGGTCGCCGGGGAAGGAAAGCCCGGGTAGGGAGCTGTATTTCGCGGGCGAGAACAGGGTGAGGCTGTCGTAGTAGTGCGGCCAGGATCCGGCGGTGTCGTCGGAGGCTTCGAGGATCGCGGCGGTCAGGCCACGCTGGCGGAGGGAGTGGGCAGTGGCCAGGCCGGACTGGCCGGCGCCCACGATGAGGGCGTCGTAGTGGGACATGTGGGGGTCCTTCGAATCAGGGAGTGGCGTCGACGGTGCGGCGGGGGACGCTGGCGGCCGCGACGAGGGCTGCGAGGAGTGCGATGGCACCGAGGACGAGGTAGGCGTGGGCGTAGCTGCCGGTCCAATTCGACAGGGCGGTGCCGGCCCACGGGGCGAGTGCCATCACGATGACGATGGGGGCGGACATCAGGCCGTTGAGGCGGCCGTAGTGGACGGCGCCCCACCGGTCGGTGATGGCGGTGGCTTGGACGAGGGTGAACAGTCCACGGATCAGTCCGGCGCCGATCGCGACGGTGATCAGGGTCACGACCGTGGTCACGACACCCAGTAGTGCGGTGCTGACGGCGGTCGCGACGAGAACACCTATGGCACGGCTGCGAGCCGAGGTACGGGCCGCGAGGGGCAGGTAGCCGATGCGGCCGAGGAGCTGTCCCGCCCCACTCAGGCCGAGGGTCAAAGCCGCCAGAGACGGGGAGAAGCCTTGTTCGATGAGCAGCGGCACGAGGTTGAACACGCCAGCGAAGGCGGCGAACGCGCCGAGGCTCAAGGCGGCGACGAGGGCGAGGAACGCGGGGCTGCGGGAGGCGTCGCGGTGATCGGCCGCGTCTCCGTGCGCCGGTGCCGGTGGGTGCGGCCAGCGCCCGCGCAGCCCCCACAGGTGGGCGGGGATGGTGATGACGGCGAGGATCGCCGCGAGGATGAGATAGGTGGCGCGCCAGTCGGTTCGCTCGACCAGCGTCGCGGCGAGCGGGGCGAAGACGGTGCTCGCCAGGCCCGCGGCGAGGGTGAGGATCATCAGCGCCTTGACGTAGCTGTCGCCGTACCAGCGGGTCAGCGCCGCGAACGCGGGCGGGTAGAGAACGCCGCCCATCGCGATGCCGGCGAGGATCCAGCCGGCGTAGAACGTCGGCAGGTTGTGTGCGGTCGCGATGAGGAGCAGTGCGGGCACGGCGAGTACGGAGCCGGCGGTCATGATGGCGCGCGGGCCGATGCGGTCGATGATGCGGCCGACGGGGATGCCGGTGAATGCGGCGGCGAGCTGGCCGATCGAGAACGCGGCCATGATCGTCTGTAGGGACCAGCCGGTGTCGTCCGCGATGGACACCGACAGCACGGGGAAGGCGTAGTAGAGGATGCCCCAGCTGGTGATCTCCGTCAGGCACAGGATCGCCAAGACCCGCCGCAGACCAGCCGCGGGAAGGGTGTCGGTCTGCGGCGGGGCCTTGGTGTCCGTCATCGGGCTATCGTGACCCGCCGGGTGCGGTCAGGGTCACCAACTCTGGCTGCGGCGCGCCGCAGCAGCCGCCTTCCGAGGCGTCGGCGTCGGGCTCGTCGAATACCCCTGCGCCGCCGCAGACCCCGGTTTCGGGGAGGATCAGCTCGACGCGGGCGGCGGCCTCGTGGTCACCGGCGATCGCGGCGGCGATGCTGCGGACCTGCTCGTACCCGGTCATGGCCAGGAACGTCGGTGCGCGGCCGTAGCTCTTCATTCCGGCCAGGTAGAAGCCGGGTTCGGGGTGGCTGAGTTCCTCGGCGCCGTGCGGGTAGACGGTGCCGCAGGAGTGCACGTTCGGGTCGATCAGCGGGGCCAGCTCGATCGGGGCCTGCAGGACCGGATCGAGGCCGAGGCGGATCTCCGACAGCCAGGACAGCTCGGGCCGGAAACCGGTGAGCACCACGACACGGTCGACACCGTCGACCCGCTGACCGTTGTCGGAGGTCAGGGCAACCCGGTCCTGATCGGCGGGTTCGACTGCGGCGGTGCGGAACCCGGTGACGACGTTCAGCAGGCCGTCGTCGACGGCCTTCTTCGCCTTCAGGCCCAGGGCGCCGCGGGCGGGCAGCTGGTCGGATTCGCCGCCACCGAATGTGGAGGCGACGTCGCCGCGGCGCAGGATCCAGGTGATCCGGGTGCCGGGTGCTTCCTTCTCGAGCGCGGCGAGGGCAACGATGGCGTTCAGTGCCGAGTGGCCGCCGCCGGCGATCGCGGTGTGCTTGCCCGCGTACTGCGCGCGCACTTCCCGGTCGTCGAGGTCCGGGACGCGGTAGGAGATGACGTCGGCCGCGGCCTTCTCGCCGAGCGCGGGTAGTCCTTCGCCGCCGAGCGGGTTCGGGGTGCCCCAGGTGCCGGAGGCGTCGATGACCGCCTGCGCAAGCACACGTTCCTCGGTGCCGTCGGCGCGGCGGATGTGCACGGACAGCGGTTCGGTGTCGCGGCCGGAGTCGACGACGAGGTCGCGGCCGCGGCGGGCGACGCCGATGACCTCGGTGCCGAACTGCACGGCGTCACCGAGTGCGGCGGCGAGCGGGACGAGGTAGTCGCGGACCCACTCCTGCCCGGTCAGATACGCCTCATCGTCGGGGGCATTCCAGCCGGTCTGGTCGAGCAGGCGGCGGGCGGCGGGGTCGATGACCTCGGCCCAGCGGGAGAACAGTCGCACGTGGTTCCACTCGGCCACGGCAGCTCCTGCGCGGGGGCCCCGCTCGAAGACCAGCGGGGTGAGCTGGCGTTCGCGCAGTTCGGCGGAGGCGGCCAGACCGATGGGTCCGGCACCGATCACGACGACGGGCAAGTCGTTCATCATTCGACCTTTCATCGATGTTCTTCGATCAATGCCCACAGTATCGATGGCCATCGATGAATGTAACCATCGATGCCGATCGATATACTGAGTTCATGGTTACGTCCACTGAGTCCGCCGAGTGCCGTGTCCCGCCGAGTGCAGGTGCCGGGCATCCGTCGGCCGGTTTGGCGGCCGAGGACGCGGCCACCTACGCCGGTTGGTTCGCCTGCCTGGCCGAACCGACCCGTGTCCGGCTTCTCCACGAGGTCGCCAGCACCCCGGCCGGCGTCAGCATCGGGGAGCTGGCCACACGGCTGGGCATCGGCCAGCCGACCATCTCGCACCACGTCCGCAAGCTCGCCGACGTCGGCTTCGTGACCGTCCACAAGGACGGCACCAGCTCCGTCGTGGTGGTCAACCCGGCGTGCTGCACCGGCCTGCCGAGCGCGGCCGACGCAGTCATGGGCCTGCTCACCCAGCGCCCGTGCTGCCCGGACGATCTCCCCGGCGACGTGACCGTTCGACCGATGACCGACGAGGACTGGCCCGCCGTGCGCCGCATCTACAGCGACGCCATCGCCACCGGTCTCACCACCTTCGCCACCGAGGTGCCGCCTCGGAAGACGCTGGACACCCAGTGGCTCCCGGATCACCGGTGGGTCGCCGAGATCGACGGCACCGTCGTCGGCTGGGCCGCCCTAACCCCCGCGTCGCCCCACGAGCACTTCCGCGGGGTCGCAGAAAGCGCGGTCTGTGTCGCCGAAGGCTGGCGCGGCCGCGGCGTCGGCAAGGCCCTGCTCCGAACGCAGGTGATCGCCGCCGACCAGGCCGGCCTGTGGACGCTACAGACCTCGGTCTTCCCGGAGAACCGGGCCGCGATCGCGCTGCACCACTCCGCCGGGTTCCGCACCGTCGGGGTCCGCGAACGCATCGCCCAACTCGGCGGCGAGTGGCGCGACACCGTCCTGCTCGAACGACGATCCGAGACCGAGGCCGCCACCAGCTGCGCGGCGTTCTGACCGTCGTGGACATCGAGCTGCTCTACTTCGACGGCTGCCCCAACTGGCAGATCGCCCGGGACCAGATCGCCGAGGCCCTCGCCGCGACCGGGAACGCCGGAACGCCGATCGTGCTCCGGGCGATCGACACCCAGGACGAGGCAGAACGCGAAGCGTTTCCGGGATCGCCCACCATCCGCATCGACCGGGTCGACGCGTTCGGGCCGACCACCGGGGTGGGACTGACCTGCAGGGTCTACCACACCGCCAACGGCCCCGCCGGAGCACCGACAGTTCCCGACCTCGTCGAGGCGCTCCGCCAGGCGGAGCTGCGGCGACACTGACGTCAGACACTCAGTCCGCGTATGCGGACCGTGCGTTCGAGCATCGTCGAAATGTCGAATTGGCGGAAACCGACCCGATCAGTGACCTCGCGAGTGAGGGCAAAGATGCCCGCTCGTTCCGCCCACAGCGCAGCACTGCACCGAAGGCGACACGAGCGGGTTCACGGCCGAAGCAACATGCGACCTAGCAGCAGCCCGTCATCGGCGTGCACGCGCACATCTCACATGTTCCGTTCGCCATCATTACCTGACAGGTCCACCAGGCCTGCAGATTCGTCAGCCAGTTCTCCATGTCCTCACCTGATCTCCAACCCCCATCTAACATCGTAGTTCATCGGTTATCATCGCCGTATGACGATTGATCGTGCGGATGGTTGCCTGACAGCCGGGAGTACCGGCTCGACCCTCGATGCGGCGGTGGCGTTGTTCCACAGCCTGTCGGACGGGACCCGGTTGGCGATCGTGCGCCGCCTCGCTGCGGGTGAGGCTCGGGTGGCGGATCTGGTCGGCGAGTTGGGGTTGGCGCAGTCGACGGTGTCGGCGCATGTGGCGTGTCTGCGAGACTGCGGGCTGGTGACCGGCCGCCCGCAGGGGCGGCAGGTGTTCTATGCGCTGGCCCGGCCGGAGTTGATGGATCTTCTCGCCTCGGCGGAGACGCTGCTGGCGGCGACCGGGAACGCGGTCGCGTTGTGCCCGAACTACGGCACCGATGCCGAGGAGAAGTCATGAGCGACGCGTGCGGCTGCGGCCACGACGAACCCCGCCCCGAAGGCGAGGAAGAACACGAGCCCGAAAAGCTCTGGCACATCACCGAGATCCGCGCCGCCGCCGCGGCCGGCGTGCTGCTGGTCGCGGCGCTGATCGTTCGCGTGACCGGCGGAGCCGATGCGCTCGCTGTGGGGTTCGAGGCGGCCGCGCTGATCGTGGCGGGTTACACGTTCGTCCCGTCCACGCTCAAGAGGCTGGCCAAGGGCAAGATCGGCGTCGGCACGCTGATGACGATTGCCGCCGTCGGAGCGGTGCTGCTCGGCGAGGTCGGCGAGGCCGCCATGCTCGCGTTCCTGTTCGCGATCAGCGAGGGGCTCGAGGAGTACGCGGTCACCCGCACCCGCCGCGGCCTGCGGGCCCTGTTGTCCCTGGTCCCGGACACCGCCACGGTGCTCCGCGGCGGCCGCGAGGAGACCGTCCCGCCGGCCGAGCTCGCTCTCGGCGAGATCATGATCGTCAAGCCCGGGGAGCGGATCGCGACCGACGGCGTCATCCGCACCGGACGCACCGCCCTGGACACCTCCGCGATCACCGGCGAATCGGTGCCCGTCGAGGCCGGTCCCGGCGACGAGGTGTTCGCCGGGTCGATCAACGGCACCGGAGTCCTCGAGGTCGAGGTCACCGCTGGCGCGCAAGACAACTCGCTGGCCAAGATCGTGCGGATCGTCGAGGCCGAGCAGTCCCGCAAGGGCGAAGCGCAACGCCTGGCCGACAAGATAGCCAAGCCGCTTGTCCCGGCCGTGATGGTCGCGGCCGCGGTCATCGCCGCAGTCGGCAGCCTCGCCGGTGATCCGCGGGTGTGGATCGAACGCGCCCTCGTCGTGCTCGTCGCCGCCTCACCGTGCGCGCTGGCGATTGCCATCCCCGTGACGGTCGTCGCCGCGATCGGCGCCGCGTCCAAGCTCGGCGTCCTGGTCAAGGGCGGTGCCGCCCTCGAAGCACTCGGCCGCATCCGCACCGTCGCGCTGGACAAGACCGGCACTCTCACCCGCAACCAGCCCGTCGTGATCGACGTCGCCGCCGCTAACGGCGCCACCCGCGGCGACGTCCTCGCGGTGGCCGCGGCGTTGGAGGCCCGCAGCGAACACCCGCTGGCCCGAGCGATTCTCGCCGCCGTCGGCCACTACGTGCCCGCCGACGATGTCGATGCCGTGACCGGCGCGGGCCTGACCGGCCGCATCGACGGCGCACCGGTTCGGCTCGGTCGACCCGGCTGGATCGACCCCGGCCCCCTCACCGCCGACATCGAACGGATGCAGCGTGCCGGCGCCACCGCGGTCCTGATCGAGCGCGCCGGAACCGTGATTGGGGCGGTCGCCGTCCGCGATGAACTCCGCCCCGAGGCACACGAGGTGATCGCCGGCCTGCGCCGCGACGGCTACCAGGTCGCGATGCTCACCGGCGACAACGACCGCACCGCCCGCGCCCTGGCCGCCGACGTCGGCATCGACGAAGTGCACGCCGACCTGCGCCCCGAGGACAAGGCCCGCATCGTCGGAACCCTCCGCGCTGCGCGACCGACCGCGATGGTCGGCGACGGAGTAAATGACGCCCCCGCCCTCGCCACCGCAGACCTCGGTATCGCGATGGGCGCAATAGGAACCGACGTGGCGATCGAGACTGCCGACGTCGCTCTGATGGGCGAGGACCTGCGCCACCTACCTCAGGCGCTGCACCACGCGCGCCGGTCTCGGACGATCATGCTGCAGAACGTCGGCCTGTCCCTGGCGATCATCACCGTCTTGATGCCGCTGGCCCTGTTCGGTGTCCTCGGCCTGGCCGCGGTCGTCCTCGTCCACGAAGTCGCCGAGATCGTCGTCATCGCCAACGGCGTCCGCGCCGGACGCGCCCGAACCCTCACCGCAGCGACACCCTCGGCGATCACGCGCGAACCGATCGCCGGGACTCGGTCATGACCTACGCCGAGCCCACCACCTCGACCTCAGCCAGGTGGCGCCGCGGCCGCCGCACCCTCGTCGCGGTCGCCGTCGCCTTAGCTGCGATCGCGCTGGTCGTCGATCCGATTGCACGCGACACTCTTTCCTGGGGTCGGACCGTCGATCTCGGCCTGCTGCAACTGCGCCTGACCTACAACACCGGGGTCGCTTTCAGTCTCGGCGACCAACTCCCCACCGCCGTCGTTCTTGCCGCCACCGCGGCCATCACCGCCACGATCAGTGTGTTCGCGTGGCGTACCGCACCGGACAGTCACCCGATCCAGACCGTCGGGCTCGCCGCGATCGTCGCCGGCGCCGCCGCCAACGTCATCGACCGTCTTCTCGACGGCAAGGTCACCGACTACTTCCACACCGGATGGTTCGCCACCTTCAATATCGCCGACACCTACATCACCTGCGGCGTCGTCCTCGTCATCGGCGCATTGCTCCTCGAATCCAACGAGGACCACTCACCATGACCCGCATACCCGAGCACCTTGCGCAACGCCCACACCGCGGAAGCGTCCGGGTGAACGTGGGCGCGCTCGTCGCCGGTCCCTTATCGGACGAGTGTGGTCAGTCGTCGAGGTCGAGTTGGGCGACTGCAGCTTTGGCAGTGCGTCCGACGCCGAGGATGGTCGCCGAGCCGGGGCCGGTCCAGTCCCCGTAGCCGAGCAGGTGCAGGCGGGGCTCCTTGAGCGCCTTCGTGCCCGAGACGGCGATCGTGCCGTCGTGCTCGCGCAACCGCAGCGGACGCAGGTGGGCCAGCGCGGGCCGAAAGCCGGTGGCCCACACAATGACATCGGCGTGCTGAACCGTGTTTCCCCAGGCGACGCCGTCTCGGGTGAGACGGTCGAACATCGGTAGCGCCTGCAGGACACCACGATCGCGGGCCTCACGCACCTCGGGCACCATGACGATGTCGCCGAGGGAAGCCGGTCCGCCGGGATCGGGTTTCCCGGCGGCGATCGCCGCGGCGCGCTCGGATGCGACCTGGAACAGCACCCGCCCGTCGACGTCGTCGGCGAGGAAGCGGGGTGGCCGGGTCGTCACCCACGTGGTGGTGGCCACGGTGGAGATTTCGGCGACGAGCTGGGCGGCGGAGTTGCCGCCACCGACGATCACCACCCGGGCGCCAGCGAAGTCCGACGGTTGCCGGTAGTCGACCGTGTGGAGTTGGCGGCCGGTGAACTCCCGCGCACCCGGGTACAGCGGCCAGAACGGTTGCTGCCAGGTGCCGGTCGCGCTGATCACCCGCCGGGCCCGCCAGATCCGTTGGTTCGTGGTGACGGCGAGGTGCTGCCCGTCGCGGTCCACACCGGTGACCCGGACGGGCCGCTTGATCGGCAGGTCGTAGCGCTCCTCGTAGGCGGTGAAGTAGTCGACCACGTGCGAGGCGGGCGGGAAACCGTCCGGCCACGGCGGCATCGGCCATCCCGGCAGGGCCGCGAACTCCGCCGGGGAGAACAGCCGCAGCGACGGCCACGTGTGTGGCCATGCCCCGCCGGGTACCGGTTGGTCGTCGAGGATCACGAACCGGTGCCCGGCTCGCCGCAGGTAGTAGCCCGCGGCGAGCCCGGCCTGTCCGCCACCGATCACGACCACATCCATGTCGGTCACCGATCGCTGCTGCATCATGCTCAGACGGTGACGGGCTCGCCCGCGGCGGCGAGGGTGTTCTCGGTGATCTCCCCCTGGTCGGCCAGCCAGCGCTCGGCGTCGATCGCGGCGGCACAGCCGGTGCCGGCCGCGGTGATGGCCTGACGGTAGGTGTGGTCGACCAGGTCGCCGGCCGCGAAGACACCCTCGGTGGAGGTGGCGGTGGTCGGCGACTGCACCTGGACGTAGCCGGCGGCGTCGACGTCGACCTGGCCCTTGACGAGCTCGCTGCGCGGGTCGTGGCCGATGGCGACGAACATGCCGGTGACGTCGAGCGTGGACCGCTCGCCGGTGACCGTGTCGCGGACCACCAGGCCGGTGACGCTGTTCTCACCCAGCACCTCGACCGGCTCGGCGTTGGTGACGAAGCGGATCTTCTCGTTCGCCTTGGCGCGCTCGAGCATGATCCGGGACGCGCGGAACTCCTCGCGGCGGTGCACGAGGGTGACGCTGCGGGCGAACTTGGTCAGGAAGGTGGCCTCCTCCATCGCGGAGTCGCCGCCGCCGACCACGACGATGTCCTGGTCGCGGAAGAAGAAGCCGTCGCAGGTGGCGCAGGCGCTGACGCCGCGGCCGAGGAGCTTCTCCTCCCCCGGGATACCGAGGTAGCGGGCAGCGGCACCCATCGCGAGAATGACGGCGCGGGCGTAGTACGTCTCACCGTTCGCGACGACCTTCTTGACCGGGCCGTCCAGCTCGATCTCCTCGACGTCCTCGGTGCGGATGTCCGCGCCGAAACGCTTGGCCTGCTCGCGCATCTCGTCCATGAGATCCGGGCCCATGATGCCCTCGCGGAAGCCGGGGAAGTTCTCCACCTCGGTGGTGGTCATCAGCGAGCCGCCGAACTGGGTGCCCTCGAAGAGCAGGGGCTCGAGCTCCGCGCGGGCGGCGTAGACGCCGGCCGTGTATCCGGCGGGTCCGGAGCCGACGATGATCAGGTCGTGGATGGTCGCGTCAGTACTCAATGAGGAGCCTTCCGTGCGGCCCCCGCAGGGGCGAAGAGGTGGACGTTGTCGGTCAGGAACGGGCGGGCTCGGCGGTCAGTTCTGCGATCAGCGCCTCGACCTTCGCCTTGATCTCGTCACGAATCGGGCGGACCGCGTCGACACCCTGACCGGCCGGATCCTCGAGAACCCAGTCGCGGTAGGACTTTCCGGGGAAGACCGGGCACGTGTCGCCGCAGCCCATCGTGATCACCACGTCGGAGGCCTGTACCGCGTCCACGGTGAGGATCTTCGGGGACTGCGTCGAGATGTCGATGCCGACCTCGGCCATCGCCAGGGTCGCGGCGGGGTTGACCTGGTCGGCCGGGGCGCTGCCCGCGGAGCGGACCTCGATCCGGTCACCGGCCAGCGCGGTGAGGAATCCGGCGGCCATCTGGGAGCGGCCGGCGTTGTGCACGCAGACGAACAGGACCGACGGAGTGGCGTTCGGGGAATCGGTGGTCATCGAGAACCTTTCGGGAAGATGGAGGGGTCAGGCCTGGGTGGTGGTGGTGAGTTCGGTGAGCAGGCCGCGGACACGAATATCGATCTCGTCGCGGATCGCGCGCACCATGTGCGGCGATTGCCCTTCCGGGTCGGGTACCGACCAGTCGAGATACCGTGTGCCCGGATGGACCGGGCAGGCGTCGCCGCAGCCCAGGGTGACCACCACGTCGGCGACGGCGACGACCTCGTCGGTCAGCGGCTTGGGATACGCGGCGGCCAGGTCGATTCCGGTTTCGGCCATCACCGCGAGGACGGCGGGATCGATCCCGCCGGTCGGGGCCGAGCCCGCCGAATGGACGTGGACACGGCCGCCGCTGTGGTGGTCGAGCAGCGCCGCCGCCATCTGCGAGCGGCCGGTGTTGTGGGCGCAGACGAACAGCACCTCGGGCGCCGTCTTCACCACGGAACCGTCGGTGTGGGCGCGGGCGGTGAGGCGTTCGGCGGCCAGCCTGGGCGCGAGCGCCGTCAGATGGGTGTGCACCGTGGCGGTCTCGCGGAGCGCGGCGTACGACTCGAACACCGTCCGCTCCACCGTTTCCGGGGAGAAGACCCCGACGTATCTGCCGGCGAGATGCTCGGCGGCCCGCCGCAGGACCGCCTCGGGGACGAGTAGTTCGGACTGATGGCGGTCGACATGCTGGGACATGTTCGTCTCCTGGCCTTCTCGGGTCACGAAGCGATGGGTGCGGGAGAGTCCGTGCGGTTGAAGCGTTTGCGTAGCGCGAGGGAGACGTAGACCAGGCCGACGAGGACGGGGACCTCGATCAGCGGTCCGACGACCCCGGCGAGGGCCTGGCCGGAGGTGACGCCGTAGGTGGCGATGGCGACCGCGATGGCGAGCTCGAAGTTGTTGCCCGCGGCGGTGAACGCGAGGGTGGTGGTGCGCTCGTAGCCCAGTCCCATTGCGGCGCCGAGTGCGTAGCCGCCGCCCCACATGATCGCGAAGTACGCGAGCAGCGGGATCGCGATCCGGACGACATCGAGTGGCTGCGAGGTGATCTGGTCGCCCTGTAGCGCGAAGAGGATCACGATGGTGAACAGCAGGCCGTAGAGCGCCCAGGGGCCGATCTTCGGCAGGAACCGCTCCTCGTACCACTCGCGGCCCTTGGCCTTCTCCCCGAAGTGGCGGGTGAGGAACCCGGCGAGCAGCGGGATGCCGAGGAAGATCAGTACGGACTTGGCGATCTGCCACGGTGAGGTGTCGATGGTGGTCTGTTCGAGGCCCAGCCAGCCGGGCAGCACCGAGAGGTAGAACCAGCCGAGGACGGCGAACATGATTACCTGGAAGACGGAGTTGATCGCGACCAGGACGGCGGCCGCTTCGCGGTCGCCGCAGGCGAGGTCGTTCCAGATGATGACCATCGCGATGCAGCGCGCGAGGCCGACGATGATCAGACCGGTCCGGTATTCGGGCAGGTCGGGCAGGAAGATCCAGGCGAGCGCGAACATCAGCGCCGGGCCGAGGACCCAGTTCAGCAGCAGGGAGCCGAGGAGGAGTTTGCGGTCGCCGGTGACGGTGTCGAGGCGGTCGTAGCGCACCTTCGCGAGGACCGGGTACATCATGATCAGCAGACCGAGCGCGATCGGCAGGGAGATGCCGTCGAGTTCGACGGCCCCGAGTGCGTCACCGAGGCCGGGGATCATCCGGCCCAGGAGCAGGCCGGCGACCATCGCCACACCGATCCACACCGGCAGGAACCGGTCCAGGGTCGAGAGCTTGCCGACAACAGCGGGATGGGTGGTCGTCTCGGTCACCGGGCCACCTCCACGACCGCAGCTGCGGGCACGCAGGCCGAGCCTTCGACGACACCGACCTCGGACGCCAGCACCGCCGACAACTGCGCGAGCGCGGACGGGATCACCCGGTAGTAGACCCAGGTGCCGCGGCGCTCACAGTCGAGCAGACCGGCCTCGCGCAACACCTTGAGGTGATGCGAGATCGTCGGCTGCGACAGCTCGAACGCCGGGGAGATGTCGCACACACAGCTCTCGCCGTTCTCGTGGCTGGCGATCAGACTCAGCATCCGCAGACGCACCGGATCCCCGAGCGCCTTGAACATCCGGGCCAGGTCAGAGGCCCAATCTGAGGTCAACGGCTCCCGCGTGATGGGCGAGCAGCAGGCCTCGACCCCACTCGACGATTGATTCGACATACGTCTATATTGACTCTTATCGATTCAACTCGTCAACCGAACGGCCGGTGAACACGGCCACCCCGGAAGGATCCGAGCGTGAACAAACCTTCGGTGCTGTTCGTCTGCGTGAAGAACGGCGGCAAGTCCCAGATGGCGGCCGGGCTGATGCGCAAGGCCGCCGGCGACGCGGTCGAGGTGCACTCGGCCGGCACCAAGCCTGGCGCCGCGGTCAACGCCCTGTCCGCGCAGTCGCTTCTCGAGGTCGGCGTGGACATCACCGCCGAGACCCCGAAGGCGATCGACCCGCAGCTGCTGCGGGCAGTCGACGTGGTGGTCACCCTCGGCCGCGAGGCCCACGTCGATCCCGTCCCGGGGACCCGGTTCGAGAACTGGGACACCGACGAGCCGTCCGAACGCGGCATCGACGGCATCGACCGCATGCGCCTGGTCCGCGACGACATCGCCGCCCGCGTCGACCGGCTCGCCGCCCAGCTCACCGCCCCCACCCACCCCTGAGAACTGAGAGGCCCCCCTGATGACCCGTATCGAGGTTTTCGAGCCCGCACTGTGCTGCAACACCGGAGTGTGCGGCGACGACGTCGACCAGGCCCTGGTCACCTTCACCGCCGACATGGACTGGATCAACACCCCAGGGCGGCGACATCGCCCGCTTCAACCTCGCCAATGAGCCCCTCGCCTTCGCCGAGCGGGAACCGGTCAAGGCGTTCCTGCAGCTCTCCGGCTCAGAGGGCCTGCCCCTCGTCCTCGTCGACGGCGTCACCGCCGTCACCGGCCGCTACCCCGACCGCGCCCAGCTCGCCAAGTGGGCCGGCATCGCCCCCGAACCGGTGGCCGCGCCCGCCGCGATCCAGATGCTCGGCCTCACCGACACCACCGACGCCGGATCCACCCGTGGGCCTGGGTGGTCAACAACTCGATCGCTGCAGCTCACCCGACATCACCGCTGCTCCGACGGCGTGCCGGGACAGAAGTCGTCGAGATCAGCTCCATCACCAGCACACACAACCGGAGTGCGATCGTGCCGATGCTGGCCACTGAACCTGTAGGGATCAACGCACTGAATGCACTGACCCGCCCGTCCGAGACGACCCAGTCGAACCTCCCGCCGACCTAGAATCTCCCGCACCACTGGAACTTGGTCTGGTCATCCAATTCCCGACGTTCTTTTGAACTTCGGCGTGCCGCTGGTTCACTGAACGACCGTCTCGCCCTGAGCGGATCAGCGAGCCGACGGGATACCCAAGTCGGCCAGGCCTGTTCGGCCGTACGGGCCCGATCGGTCGAGGACCGTGAGCTTGCGGATCGCCGCGTCTCGGCTGGTCTCGAGCCCTTGGATTTCGCCGAGCCACCCGTTTGTTCGCGCTTCAGCGATCCTCTCGCGCAGGTTCGCGATGATCGCGACCAATCGTGGTCGCGCCCGGGGGTCGACACGGAGCATCGGGCAACGGATACAGGCGTGTTCATGGTTGCAGGGGGATCCGTAGGGGCGACCGCAGGTGCCGAGTTCAAGCTGTCGGGTCGCGAAGTGCTGCTCGAACTCAGCCCACTCTGTATCGGTGGGTTCCCGGTACTCGACGGCGGGGCGCATCGCTCGACGGTGGTCGAGGTAACGGCGGTAGGACCCGATCAGCTCATCCTGGAAAACCGCGACGTACCCCTGCGTGGTGGTGATGTTGGCGTGTCCGAGGAGCTTGGCGGCGATGTGGACCGGGAGTCCGCCCGTAACCGCGTCCGTGGCGAACAATCGCCGGAAGTCGTGCGGTGTGAAGTGCAACGGCTCGCCGGCCGCGTCACGAAGGCCGATGCGCTCGATCGCCTCTTCGAGAAGGCGTCGCAGGGTTCCGTACCCGATCACTGAACGTCGGTGCCCGTTGCGGCACTGGAAGAGGTGCGGAAGCGCTGGACCTGTCGTCCGCTCATGCTTGTCGTATCTGGCGACCAGCGGGATCACTCCATCGTTCTCACCGCGTAGTCGAGTGATAATCGAGGCGAGGACGCTGGCGAGTTCGGGGCTGACGAGCAGCAGGCGCTCCTCGTTGCTCTTCGAGGGAAGAATCTGCAGAAGTGGCACCGTCTCGCCCGTATCCGGCGGCCTGTAGGTGACGAGTGCGAGGTGAGTGAGTTCGCCGAGCTCTTCCACTCGTATTCCGGTGTGGCGCAGTGTCTCGATAACAGCCCAGGTCCAGAAGGCGTCGTCTTCCTCCTTGACGACGTCGATGCGCCGGCCCGCTGGATCGATGACGTGAACGAACGTCGTGTTGCCGTTGACGCGTCGCTTGTCGCTGGGGTCGACCCTGCGGTATTTCGTTGCGCGGTACTCGAACTCTTCGCCGGGTTGGGCCCTCCGCGCATGGTCGAGAAGCGCCGCCCGGTCTTCGCGATGGTCGTTTGCGCTGTCCACGAGACGGTCGAGATGTGGAAGCCGAGTGCGGACGCGTTGGTGCATCCGGGCTTGTCGGGTGCGCTTGGCCTTCTCGATTCCCTTTGTGTCCATACGGTGCACGGGAGACGGAGCCGCCCACGGAGCCCAATAGGGATCCGCGAGGGCCCACTCCTGGATGTCGAGGTAGAACGCGCGCACAACCATCAGCACGTCCAGGTAATTCAGCCGCGGTCTGGTGGACCCATCTCGATTCGTGACGGTACGCAAGCGCAGCTTCCAATCTCGCGCGGCATTGTCGCTGAGGTGCAGGGAGTCGACACCCGGATGGTGGGCTTCGATATCAGCCCAGAAGGAGCCGAGTAGGCGGGCTGTTGAGTCGAAGGAGGTGTAGTCCAGCGCTGGCTTCCTCTCGTTGAGATAGCGAACGAGGAGATCCCGGATAGCCGAGTTCTGGATGGCGAATCGGTCGATGATCTGTTCGGCGCTGCGCTGGCCGACTCTCAGACACGTCAGCAGGTCGTTGTCGGGAATGGGGGCAATCCCGCGGACGAGATCCCAGGCCGCGTGGACGCCGTTCGGGTTGGACCCGTTGGAGTGCCGGTTGTCTGCAAGATAGTCGGTGAAGTCATGTAGCTGCAGTTGGTTGAGGTCTCGGCCGGTTGCCAGGACCATCTTGCTCAACACCAACCGCGCTTCGCGGAACTGGTACGCCGTCAGTTTGGCGCGCGGTGCGTTGGCGGCGATGCGTTCCCAGAGATCGGGGCGGAGCCTCTCTCGAACCGTCTCGTACAGGCTTCGTGCCCTGTATGCGCGCAGGAACGCGTAGTCGACGATCACCACTCGATGGATGAGGAGCGCCGGCACTGTGTCGATCACGTTCCTGCGGGCGACTCCGCGCGCCGAGAGATGCTCGGTCATGGTGGTGATCCAGCTCGGGTAGTCGTTCCCCGATGCGGCTGACCACCGCTCTTGCCAGCCGGTTCCGGGGAATGTGGAGAGCCACTCGAGGATGCCGCGCAGCGCGATCGCGGCCCGCTCGCCGCGTACCGGGTGATTCCGCCAGCGAAGGTCTGCCTCCACGGCGGCAAGCACCTCATCGATCGAGTGGCCGTCGTGGTGTCCGTGAACGCGCTCGGGGCGGACGGTCACTGAGGGAGTTGCCACTGTCGTCAGCACAGATCCTCACCGCCAAACAGAACAGACATGTCATGGTCCCGGTATCCCAGCGACTTCCCCGCGAGGGGGTGTGGTGGTGAAGGCCTGCTCAGGTGCTCGAGTACACGCGACGCCACCTGGACATCTGATTCGTGCAGGTACACCTGGACGGTCGTGGCGATTTGTCGGTGGCCGAGGATTGTCTGAACGTCACGGAGCGAGAGCTTCGAGTCGTCGGCCATACGTCGTGCGGCAGTGTGCCGCAGATCGTGCATGCTCCAGTTGGTTCCGAGCGCGACGTTGGTGCGACGGAAGACGCCTCGGAGCGTTTCGTAGTTCATCGGTTGGCGGGACGCACCAGCCCGACGATTGCGGACGCGAAGGGTCCACCACAGTGGGGCGTTCGGTTGCACATCATCGATCTCGGACAGATACAGGCGGAGCCACAGCAGCGCCTCCGCGCTCACAGGTAGCCATTGTTCGTCCCGTGAACCTTTACGAGTCACCCGCACCAACTGCTCGCCCCAGTCGACGTCGGCCATCCGCATCCCGAGGATCTCCCCAGCTCGGGCACCATTGCTGACCGCCATCGACAGCAGTGCCCTGTCGCGATTGGAGGTGAGCGCACCGAAGAGCCGAACCCATTCCGGATCGGGAAGGACCCTCGGACGACGTTTCGGTATGGGCGGGTTGTAGCGAAGCCGGCCGTCGGTTCGGAATGATTCGAGGGGGTTGTGGTGCGCATGGGCGCGCCGGCTCGCGTTGCGCAACTGGACTGGGTTTACCAGGGGCCCAGTCCCTTCGATGATGGCCCATTCGTAGAAGGTGCGCAGCACCGCATTGCTGTGGCGGATGGTCCGCGGCTTGTAGCGGTCGTCGAGGTACTGCTTGCGTGTGACGGCGTTGATCGTGCCCGCGGTCGAGACGGACACGGTCCGCCGACCACTTTCCGGCTTGATGGCATCAGACAACCAGAGAACGAACTCGCGCAGGTCTTCTTGTGTGGCACGGTTCCACGGCCGGTCGATCACACGCAACCAGCGCCACCATCGCAGCAGGTCATACGCATAGCTCCGAACCGTCCCGGCGCGGTGACCACGAGTGACCAACTCCTTCAGAAACTCGCCGACCGGCTCGATCTCACGATCGTCCGGTCCAACCAGAGACCAGAACGGAACCCCATCTACTGGGTTCACACGACCCCAGGCCGGAAGCCTCGTCGGCACACCCTTCGCGTCTTCACGGTTCACGGACACTCCCTTCAACAGTGCCCTCGACAATGACCACGCTGACCGCCCCCGCCTCGATCGTCCTCGGCGTGTCCGAACTTAGTCCGGTCAACATCCCGTGGGTCGTGCCTGGTTGTCCGGCGGTGCCGAAGAACAACGCATACAACGACCACAACAGCGCCGCGGTGGTGCCGACCGAGATGAGGGTGTCCATGGTGGCCGCACCGTGGCGCAGGTTGAGCAACGCGGCGCGATGAAACGGCCATGCCGCCCACACGATCACTGGCGCGGCCAACGTCAACGACGCCCACTGCCAGTAGGTGAACTGCAACGCCGGGACCATTGCCAGCGCGATCACCGGTACCGAGAGAACCACCGCACCGATCAGTCGGTGACGCAAGGCCACGAGCTCCCCGTCGTCGTCCGAAGGGTCATCGTCGGGGGCGGCACCTTTGGTGGGAGTGGCGGGCAGCGCAGCGTGGTATCCGGCCTGTTCGATGGTCTCGATCAGCAGGTGTGGGTCGACACCGGCGGGTGCGCTGACGTGAGCTTTTTCGGTGGCGTAGTTCACCGAGGCGCTCACTCCGTCGAGTTTGTTCAGTGTGCGTTCGATGCGTGCCGCGCACGATGCACACGTCATGCCCGACACGGCGAGTTCGATATCGACGGCGCCTGTCTGCTCGGCGGTGGCCGCAGGTGGGTGGATCGGAGCTGAGGTGGTCATGGGGGGGTTCCTCGTTGGGTGAATGCCTCGGCGCAGTGCCCCGGGTGGCGCTGGTCAGCGAGTTAGTGTCCGGCGTGCGGATCGGCCGAGGGGGCCGTGGAGTCAGGTGTCGGGGCCGGGGCGCCGGTGGGGACGTCGAGAACGAAGGTGGCGGTATGCACAGCGCCCTGGACCTGGAAGTCGAGGTAGAGCAGATAGCGGCCCGGGGTGGGGGCGGTGGTGGCGAAGCGGACCTGTGGTCCCGCGAGTTGACCGGCAGTCGGTGCCGCGCCCTCAGGGTGAACATGCAGGTAGGCCAGGTCACCCTGTCGCAGGGCCACCAAGTGACCGAAAGCGCCCAGATACGGCTGCAGGGTGGTGACCGGTTGTCCTGCTCGGCGCACGGTGACGGTCAGTTCGGACTCGACGCCCGCGCGCAGATGACCGGCCAGCCCGATGTCGAACCCGTCGACGGATGACTGTCGTGATTCGGCGGCGGGTGGGGCCGGCTGGTAGTCACCGCTGACTTCGACGGTGCTGGTGAGGGTGAGGGGTTGGCCGGTGGCGGCGGGCACGAAGTCGGCGTAGATCCGGTAGCTGCCTCCCGTCGCCCACTGCCAGGGCAGCGTCCAGCGCCCTTCGGGCGAGAGAGTGGGGTGCACGTGTCGGAAGTGGGTGCCATCCGCGCGGACGACGATCAGGTGCAGCTGCTTGTCGTGCTCGGCGGCGAAGTCGGTGACCGCGGCCCCGGCGGCGTCGAGGATCTCAAAGCTCAGCGGTGCCTGCACCCCGGACGCATGGGGTGCCACCACATTCCCCAGGATGAAGCCGGCTGCTGCCATCGAAACTCCGCGAACCTGATCGGCCCCCGGAGACGAGGCGGATGTTCGCGACTGTGGTGCAGCATTGTGATCGGCATGGGCGGACTCAGCCGGGGAGGTCGACGCCCTGTCGGGAGCGACACCAGCGGCGATGGCGTACGCCGCAGCGAAAACTATCAGCAGGGCCGCGGCGAAGACGCCGAGCTTGGTTGGAACATTCATCGCTGGATTCCTGTCATCGGTGGTGGCGACACCCACGCCGCCCGGGAGAGGCTGAAGTCGCCAGTGGGGCAGACACTTCAGCCCCTCGTCGGCTACTGCGCCAGGTGGTAGCCGGCCTCTTCGATCGCGCCGCGGATCGCGTCGGCCTCGATCGGGGCCGAGCTAGAGATGGTGACTCGCCCGCTGGCCACGTCGACGTCGACGTCAGTTACGCCGGCCAGTGCGCCGACTTCTTCACGCACCGACGCCGCGCAGTGCCCACACGTCATTCCGGAGACGATCACTGTCGATGTGCTCATGAGATGTGCCCTTTCGGTACAGCAGTGGTGCCAACGACCCTCAGGGGGTCTGTCGCTGTGGCGTCTCGCCACACCACCGTTATACCTTACCCCCCTAGGGTAATCAATGGGTTGTGGTGGGCTGAGCTTCGGTGGGGGCGGCGACACTGAGCCATCCGCGGCGGTGCAACAGCAACAGGGCAGACGCCGCCGCCATGCCGGTGAGGACTAGAGCGATCCACACCAGTTCGGGCATGTCGCGGGTGGTGGCCGCGCTGAACAGCCACCCGGTCGCGGCGTTGCCGAGCAGAATCCCGATCCCGACGATGGTGTTGTAGAGCCCGTAGTGGGTGGCGACAAGCGTGCCGCGGGCCAGTCCCACCACCGTGTCCATTTCGAATGGGAACACTGCTGCGGTGGCGGCGGCGAGCAGAGCTGCGGTGAGTAGCAGGGCGGCGATGTTGAGGGCGATGTTGCGCTGATGCGTTGCGGTGCTGGCGACTAGGGGCAGGAAAGCTGCAGCCATCAGCGTCATTCCCACGCTCAGGCTGCCGGTGCTGCCCCAGCGGTTGCCGAACCATGTGGTGATGCGTAGCTGGCCGGCGATGGCCACCAGACCGGTCACCACGAACATTGCGGTGACAACACTGGTGGCGAGGGTGGGGTTGTCTGCTATGCGGTCGGCATGTAGGGGCAGGGCGAGGTAGACCTGGAAGGACAGCACGTAAGAGCTGGCCATCGCCGCAGCGAAGAGCAGGAATCGCCGGTTACGGACGACGCTGCGCCAGTCCTGAATGATTGAGGTGCTGCTCGGGGCAGGTGTTGTTGCGGGTAGCGCTTTGATCTGCACGAGGGTCAGGACCGCGAAAACTGCTGCCGCACAGAGAGAGGTGAGCCGGAAGTCCAGGGCGGTCAGGGCTAGTCCGACCAGCGGCCCGAGCAGGATCCCGGCCTGGTAGAACACGTTGAACACGGCGAATGCTTCGATGCGGCGCTCACCGGCGTCGGCGGCCAGGTAGGCCCGTACGGCGGGGTTGAACAGCGCCCCGGCGAATCCCGTTGCCGCCGAGGCGATCAGGATCGCCGGCAGCGAACTGACCAGGGCCAGTAGGACGAATCCGATGACCCTCATCAGGCATCCGGCGATGATGAGCGGTTTGTAACCCCAGCGGTCAGCGAGTGTTCCCCCGATCAGGAACATGCCCTGTTGGGAGAAGTTGCGTATCCCCAGGACCAGGCCCACTGCCCATGCGGCCAGGGCCAGCGGGCCGGCGAGGTAGGCGGCGAGGTAGGGCATGAGCATGTAGAAGCCGAGATTGATGGTGAACTGATTGACCATCAGCACTTGGCTGGGGCGATCGAAGCTGCGGAAACTGCGGTAGAGGCGTCGCATAGATCAGCTCGTGGGCTCGGCGTGCGGCACGCAAGTGGGGTCGATGATGGTAGGGCACCGCGTCCAGCTGCTCGCGACCTGAGTGAGCGGATCGCTGATGGTGCGGGGTTCAGTGGGCGGCGCCGGGGCGCCGATCAGGTCGTGAGCGCGGCAGTACTCATCGTTGTAAATGGTTCCGTAGTAGCGAGCGGGGCCATCGGGGAACACCGCCGCGATGCGCGTATCGGCCGAACGAGTACGCGCCAGCCAGCCCGAGACCAGGGCCACCGCGCCCACGCTCCAGCCGCCGGTGGCGTAATGCGTGGCGGCCAGGGTGCGACATGCCCAGACTGCCTCGGCCGGCGCCACCCAGTGCACCTCACTGAACTGGTCATAGGCAACGTTGCGGGGGTAGATACTCGAGCCGAGTCCCCGCATAATCCGTGACTGTGCCGGCTGGCCGAAAATCGTCGAGCCAATGGTGTCTACGCCCACAACCTCCAGCTCAGGGTTGAACTGCCGCAGAGTATGAGCCACACCGGCTGAGTGCCCACCGGTGCCCACCGAGCACACCAGCACATCGATATGTCGCAGCTGCGCGATCAACTCCACACCCAACGAGCTGTAACCGGTCACGTTGTCGGGGTTGGAATACTGGTCGGGACACCACGCAGCCTCGTCGCGCTCGAGCAGGGTGCGCACGCGGTCGCGGCGGGCTTGTTGCCAACCCCCGACCGGATGGGGATCGCTGACGACATCGACCTGGGCGCCGTATGCGGCGAGCATCTGCCGCAAGATCGGTTCCAGTCCTGGATCGGTCACCAAGGTCACCGGATGCCCGAACACGATGCCCGCTAAAGCCAGGCCTAATCCCAGTGTCCCACTAGTTGATTCGATGATCCGCGCCCCCGGGGCCAGCTCTTCACGGGCGCGGGCGCGTTCCACCATGTGCAGCGCAGGCCGGTCTTTCATACCACCGGGGTTGAAGCCTTCCAGCTTGGCCCAGAAGCCGCGCCCGTGCTCGGCGAAGGGTTCCTCGATGCGCAACACCGGGGTGCCGCCCACCAGCTGACGACTCAGCCCAGCACGGGGCGACGCGGCTTCGGCGGGGAAGGTACTGGCGAATGGATCACTGGTGGTGAGGCTGTAGGAGACAGTCACACGGGCATCCTCTGCGTTGTTGAACAGGACGCCGCCGGGCAGAAATCAGATCATCAGTGTGAGAGGGAACTGTGTCGTAACGTTCCACCCGGCGACACCGCCACCTTGCCCACCGAACCTCAAGGCTGATCGGCAGCGTGGATCAAGATCTGCTCAAGAATGCCCACGAGGTTGGATGATCGTGTAGACCACCGCCACCATAGGAGCGTGCCCCAAGATCGCAACGTCGTCGACGACCTCCATATGCCGGTGGTCCGACCACCGCACGGTCTGCACGCCCTGGTGATCGAAGATGAGCCCGACATTGCCGAAGTCGTTGCTGACTACCTGCAGCGCAGCGGATTCACGGTCACCGTTGCGCCCGACGGCCAGGAGGGAGTCGCCGCCGCACGCACGGCGAGTCCGGCAGTAGTCATCCTCGACCTGGGCTTGCCGTCACTCGATGGCGTCGAGGTCTGTCGACAGTTGCGCACCTTCACCAACGCCTACATCGTGATGGTCACGGCCCGCGCGGACGAAGTCGACACAGTCGTTGGCCTGTCGGTGGGGGCCGATGACTACCTCACGAAACCATTTCGCCCTCGTGAGCTGATGGCGCGCATCGACGCCATGCTGCGCCGACCACGGCCGACCCCAACCGGCGAGTCGCACCCGCGGACGATAGGGGAGCTCACCCTCGACCCTCAGGGTCGTGAAGTCCAGGTGGAGAGCACACCCGTGGAGCTGACTCGGACTGAGTTCGACGTTCTCGAAGCGCTCACGCGGCGGCCCGGTGTTGTGTTCAGTCGAGAGCAACTGCTCACCGAAATCTGGGGACCCGACTGGGTCGGCGATGCCCACGTCGTCGAAGTCCATGTCGCCAGTCTGCGCCGCAAACTCGGTGACAGCGCCGTAGCCGGCCGATTCATCCGCACCGTTCGCGGAGTGGGCTACCGGATGGGTGACGGCCAACCTCGAGGAGCCAGCGATGAACGATGAACGTCGACGGTTACGTATCCCCGGCAGCTTCGGCTCCCGGCTCATGCTCGCTCAAGCTATCGTCATCGCCGGCGGCGGCATCAGCGTCGCGATCGTGGCACTATTCGTGGCTCCACACACCTTCCACGACCACCTCGGCCAAGCTCGCCTCGAGCCAGGGTCAGTTCAGGCCGACCATGTCGAAGCCGCGTTCACTTCCTCGATCGTCGTCTCAATGTCTGTCGCATTGATCACCTCGACGATCCTGGCCACGGCCGTCAGCTGGTTCCTGGCTCGCCGCGTACAACAGTCAGTCGCCAGTGTCGCCCGCTCAGCCGTGGCTATTGGCGCCGGCA
Source organism: Gordonia rubripertincta (assembly GCF_038024875.1). Lineage (NCBI taxonomy): Bacteria > Bacillati > Actinomycetota > Actinomycetes > Mycobacteriales > Gordoniaceae > Gordonia > Gordonia rubripertincta. Next base: position 1,202,170 of record NZ_CP136136.1, on the reverse strand, counting down.
ACTACCGCACGCGCGTACCCGATCGCCAGCTCGGCACCGAGTTCACCCAGCTCAGCCGAGCTATCAACCAACTTGCACAACGGCTGGATTCACAAGACGACATCCGTAAGCGGATGCTGTCAGACCTTGCCCACGAACTGCGCACCCCACTGACCACCATCGGCGCGATCACCGACGCCATCGAAGACGGAATCCGGGCTCCCGACTCACAGACCTTTGACGTCGTGCGCACCGCCACCACCCGCCTGCAGCGTCTCGCCGAGGACATCGCGACCGTATCCAGCGCCGACGAGCATCAGATGCCCCTCCACCCGGCGACGATCACTGTCAACGAACTGCTCATCGCGACCTACGAAGAAGCCGCCGACCTGTTCACCGACGCCAAAGTCACGCTAGGCATCGTCACCACCGCCGCGCGCGTACACATCCATGTCGACGCCGAACGAATGAGCCAAGTACTGCTCAATCTGCTCACCAACGCGCTGCGACACAGCTCCCCGGGCCAGCGAGTCGTAGTGAAAGCCGACACCGCCCCGGCACACGCGGTGCGCATCAGCGTCGTCGACTGCGGTGACGGCATTCCCCCTCAACACCTTCCACACATCTTCGACCGCTTCTACCGCACCGACTCCTCACGCACCAGAGACGCCGGCGGCAGCGGAATCGGCCTCACCATCGCCCGCTCTATCGTCGAAGACCATGGGGGCACCTTGCTCGCCGAAAGCCTGGGAGCCGGACACGGAGCCACCTTCACCATCACGTTGCCGACCACCACCCGACGTCACATCCACCGCAGCACCCCTGGAACCGAATTCTCCGTGGCCTTCAAACACCGCCCGCGTCGCGGCGCTGCCGATGCGCTCCAACGGGACCAAGCTACTAACTGAGGTAGTCCGTCGTAAGATTGACCCGCATCTAGAGATGGTGGGTGAAAATGACTGGGCTGGGTTCACTGGAACGCGCAGTGATGGACGTGCTGTGGTCAGCCGGTGCGGCGATGTCGGTGCACGACCTAGTCGAGGAACTCCACGACCGCGAACCGGCCTACACCACAGTGCTCACCGTCGTCACCAACCTGCACAAAAAAGGGTTCGTCGGTCGAGAAAAAGTCAGCCGCGCCTACCGGTACTTCCCCATGCAGACCCGTGAAGAGGCCACCTCACGCACCTTGCGTCAGGTCCTCGACGCCAGCGGGGACTCCGCGGCAGTACTGATGCACTTCGCCCAGACCGTGACACCCGCCGAGCGTGAAGTGCTCAGCGAATACCTCACCCTTAAACCTCGCCACACCCGCGGCGGCGGCACCAAAGCCTAAGCCATAGAAACCCTCCGACAAGGGAAACTCCGGCGAGGCCCAGGCCCGACTACTCAACCGGTCGCGCGCCCCTTGACTGCTGGGAGTAGACGCGCCACCAGCGCACCGGCCACACCCGCAGCGAAGGCCGCAGCACTCAGAGCCGACACCCAGTCGTGCACATCCACAGCGGTCAGCACCCGCAGCTCAACCGGATCACCGCGCCCGACTCCTGAGCGGGGGTCGGATGGCACGAGATCCGACGTTCGGAGCAGCATCACCAGCCAGAACGCGGCCACCGCCTCAAACATCACCACAGCAAGACCCACCGCACGGGAGATCGTACGGGCAGGACCGCGCGGGCCGAACCGACCCGCACGCCGCACCGCGACACCGTCAGTCATGCCTCACCACCTCCCCGCACACCCGCATCACACCCCACTTCTACTAACCACCTTCGTATTTTGTGGCCATCGGGCGTGGGCGCCGGGAACGAGGGTCTCGAAGCAATCACCACAGGAGGCCGGCCGGGCCAGGCGGAAGACTATCGCGGCCACCAGACCGAAAATCGCGATCACACTGCCAGTACGGACCCACCTCGGGGGTCGATTGAGCTCTGCCCTCAACGCCAACTCGGCAATCGGATCAGCAGGCACCACACCACCCTCGATCGGCCCGCCCGTGGCGGCGAACACGATGAACACCCACATCGCCGAGGCCATCCACACGAGCGAGTCCACCATCACCGCCAACGACGCGCCGTGCAGACGAGCAGAAGACAGCATGAACGCCCCAACACAGAGCAGCGCCAACACGATAGCCGCCGCGAAAAAGCCCTGGGGAGCAACCACCATCACGCCGCCGGCCGCACTCACAGCAAGCGCACACGAAACGAGCGCCCGCCAAGCCTCCCCACCTCGACCCGGCCGACGGGCAGCGGCGACACCACACGCTACGACCGCACCGAACAGCCCCAAGAGTGCCCCTTGGGCCACAACGCTTGCGATCACCGCGCCTCCAACAGCCATCTTGAAACTAATCCAAATAGTAGTTCAGATGAGCCGGGAGGACGCTGAGCGGAGGGGGAGTAGCCCTACCCCATGGATGAACCGAGGCCTCCCGAGGCGAGGAACCCTGGGCCGCGCTCACACCAGTCCCTAAAAGGTGTCTGCCACCCGACTTCGAGAGTGACCGCGCGGTACACGCCAAACTGGCGTGCCCGTAACTGGAAGCGCAACAACCAAGTGCTCTCTGGTATCAGATCTCCTGGCAGGTCCCCGATAGCCGGTCCAGGCAGGGGTCACGGTAGTAATGGCGCAAAAAACAACGAAGTTCGCGTAGTGCCTGGTCAGCGGGTAGACGGACGCTCTTGTTGGTGGCCGCTATCGGTGGCTGCGGTCGGGGCCGATGAGGCTGGTGATGCCGCGCATGGCTGCCGGTGAGGGTTTGAAGTAGCGGCGTAGGTTCTCGGGTTTGCGGTGGCGGGACTTGGCCATCAGCTCCACCAGGCTGGCACCGGCCTCGCCGAGATGCGTCAGGCCGGAATGCCGAAGTTCGTGCAGATCCCAACCGGTGCCGGGCCCATTCGTCGCGGTGGCGGCATCCAGCACGGCGCGGGCCTGGCCGTAGGACAGCCGGGCCAGCCCGGTGTCGGGGCAGATGTCCCGGTCGGCGGCGGCCTTTCCGGGGCCCGGTCGGCGGTGGGTGACGAACAGCGGTCCGCGGGTGCGGCCCTTGGTGAGGCGTGGCAGGAGCCGGGCGGTGCCCGCGTCCCAGTACACGAGCTCGTGCGCGTACTCGTGGTAGGTGGCACCGCGGCGGCGGGTGCGGGGCTTGGCGCCCTTGGACTTCACCGGGCAACACCGCCCGGCCAGATCGAGGTCCTCGATGTTGACCTGGAGCAGTTCCTCGGTGCGGGCGCAGGTTTCGTAGAGCATCCGCCACAGCGTCTTCTCTCGGAGGTCGATGTCGCGGCGGGCGATGAGCCGGTCGATCGCGGTGCGCGAGTGCACCGGGGTGGTGGAGTCCGGTGGAGTGGAGCGTTTCACCCAGGCCGGGACCGCCGGGGCGGTGTGGCCGTGCTCGCGGCACCACGCCAGCCACGACGCGACCGCGGCGCGGCGGGCGTTCCAGGTGTTGACTGCTGAGGAGCCCCACAGGGTTTCGAGGGTTTCACCGATCTCATCGTCGGCGACGTCGGCCAGCCGCCGGGTCTCGCCGAGCGTGGCGGTGGTCTTGTCGACGGCGATGCCGTAGGCGCGGCGGGTGTTCGGGGAGCCGATCGAGTCGAGGAAGCTGTCGCCGGCGGCGCGGACGGTGATCCCGGACGGCACGGTGGTACCTCCCTCACTGGGCTTGCCGCAGATAACAGGTCCGCGTCGCGCACCGCCGGAGCGGAGTCGGCGCAGGCCGGATGTCATGATGCTACAGATAACAGGGTGTTATCCGTGGCAGTCGGAAAATGGCCTCACCCGAGTACCGGGCGATGCTCATGGGGTGTCTATGCGCCGATTTCGCGGTGGACGCCGCCGGCGGCGGTGTTGACCGCTTCGGCGAGGGTGGGGTGGATGTGGATGGCTTGGGCGAGTTGGGGTGTAGGTGGCGCCGGTGGTCATGGCGATGACGGCCTCGTGAACGAGGTTCCCGCCGTCGGGTCCGGCGATGTGGCAGCCGAGGATACGGTCGGTGGCGGCGTCGGCGACGAATTTGACCAGGCCGCGGGTGTTGCCGATGGCGCGGGCTTTCACGACGCCGGTGAAGTCCTGGCGCCCGACGACGACGTCGTAGCCGGCGGCGCGGGCGGCAGGTTCGGTGAGCCCGACGGCGCCGACTTCGGGGTCGGTGAACACCGCGTGCGGCACGATGCGCCCGGTTGTGGTGCGGTCCTGGCTTCGGAATATGGTGCGGTAGACGATGTCGGCGTCGTCGCGGGCGGTGTGGGTGAACATGGGCCCGCCGCGCAGATCGCCGAGCGCCCAAACATTTTCGGCGTCGGTGCGCAGGGAGGCGTCGACGGTGAGGAAGCCCTGTGGGTCGGGTTCGAGACCGAGGTACTCGAGGCCGAGATTGTCGCTGTTGGGGGTGCGTCCTGTCGCGATCAGCAGGTGGCTGCCGGTGATGTCGTCGGCTTCGCTGCCGGTGCAGCCGAGCCGGATGTTCCCGGTGGTGCCGGTGGCCGCGGTGCAGGTGGTGCCGGTGAGCACGGTGATGCCGTCGGCGGTCATGCCCTCTCTGACGGCGGCGGAGATGTCGGGGTCCTCGCCGGGCAGCAGCCGGTCGGCGCGTTGGATGAGGGTGACCTCGGAGCCGAATCGCCGGAACATTTGGGCGAACTCGCAGCCGACGTAGCCTCCGCCGACGACGAGCAGATGTGAGGGCAGGTCGGTGAGGTCCAGCAGGGTGCGGGAAGTGAAGTAGGGGACGGTGTCGAGGCCGTCGATGGCGGGGATGGTGATCCGGGTCGGGGCGGACAACACCCCGTGGCCTTACGGGCGCGGCGCCGCAGGGTGTAGCCGACGGCGGCGGCCACGACCAGCACGCCTGCGGCAAGCAGCCACGGGCTGGTCAAGACACCGCCGAGACCGGCGAGCACGCCGCCGGCGATCAGGGCGGGACCGGCGCAGCAGGCGACCATCACCAGCACGCCACCGGCCACTGCGAGCAGACCACCGAACCCGCCCGAGTCGTTGTCGGGTGTGTTCATCGCCTTGTTGTCGGGTGTGTTCATCGCCGCCCACTACCGTCCGCGGCGGGGATGCGCGGGCAGCAGCCCAGCGCGGCGGAGTTGTCGGCCGCCAGCGACCGCGCCAGCATCACCAGGTCAGCTACCCGCGGATCACCCACGGAGTACCGCAGTTTCTTCCCGTCGCGGCGCGCGAGGACATACCCGCAGTCGGCCAGGCAGGACAGGTGTACCGACACCCGGGGCTGCGAGATGCCGGCGTGTTCGACGCAGTCGGCGGAGGTGCGCTCCCCGGCGAGGATGAATTCGAGGAGCTTGAGCCGGGTCGGATCCGACAGGGCGCGAAAAAACTTCGCCGTCGTATCCAGATGCGTACACGCCGACTCGGCACCGGGCACGGTGACAGTGGCGGTGGTGGACCGGGCCATGGGATCGCCTCCACGAGACTTGAACTATTCGGATAAGCGCATAATATGGTTCCGGTAGATATTCGTCAACACGAATAGCAGCCGTTGTCGGTTCAGCGGTTGCCCGACCAGGAGGCACCCTCGTGACCTTGACAGATTCCCGCGCCGATCTGGCGATCATCGGTTCCGGCTCGGCGGCGTTCGCCGCCGCCATCGCCGCGGTCAACCTCGGCAAACGGGTGGTGATGGTGGAGCGCGGGACGGTCGGGGGCACGTGCGTGAACGTCGGGTGTGTGCCCTCGAAGGCGCTGCTGGCCGCCGCCGAGGCCCGCCACGCCGCCGAGGCGGCGGGCCGGTTCCCCGGGCTCACCCCCGCCGAGGTGCCGCTGGATTTCCCCGCCCTGATCGCGGGCAAGGACGCGCTGGTCGGGCAGCTGCAGGCGGAGAAGTATGTCGACCTGGCCGCCGACTACGGGTGGGAGATCGTCTCCGGCACCGCGGTGTTCGACGGCAGCGCCGAGGCACCCGTGCTGCGGGTCGCGCGCGCCGAGGGCGGTGTACGGGTGATCGAGGCCGACCAGTATCTGATCGCCACCGGTGCCGCGCCCTGGGCTCCGCCGATCGACGGCCTCGTTGAGGCCGGGTATCTGACCTCGACCACCGCCATGGACCTCCAGCAGCTGCCGGAGTCGCTGATCGTGGTGGGTGCGGGCTATGTGGGGCTCGAGCAGGCCCAGCTGTTCGCCCGCCTGGGCAGCAAGGTCACGGTGATCGCGCGTAGCCGGCTGACCTCGGGTGAGGAACCGGAAATCTCGGCCGCGCTCGAGGCCGTCTTCGCCCACGAGCGCATCGACGTGCTCACCGCCGCCACCGTCGAGAAGGTCCTCGCCGACGACGGGCACAAGGTGGTGACCGTGCGCACCGGCGGCGGCGCCAGCACCGAGCTGCGGGCCGAGCAGGTGCTGATGGCCACCGGCCGCCGCCCCAACACCGCCGGGCTGGGCCTGGATGCGGTCGGCGTCGCCGTCGACGAGCGGGGCGCGGTCGTGGTCGACGACCGCCAGCGCAGCAGCAATCCGCGCATCTGGGCGGCCGGGGACGTGGCCGGGGATCCGCAGTTCGTGTACGTGGCCGCCGCGCAGGGCACCCTGGTCGCCGACAACGCCCTGGCCGGTGCCGATCGCGTCCTGGACTACACCACGGTGCCGCGCGTGACGTTCACCAGCCCCGCGATCGCCTCGGTCGGACTGACCGACGCGCAAGCCGCCGCGGCCGGGCTGGCCTGCCAGTGCCGGGTGCTGGGGTTGTCGAGCGTGCCGCGGGCGCTGGTCAACCGGGACACCCGCGGCCTGGTCAAGATCGTCGCCGAAGCCGGCACCGGCCGGATCATGGGCGTGCACGCCCTCAGCGACGGCGCCGGGGACCTGATCACCGCCGCCACCTATGCGATGACCGCGGGTCTGACCGTCGACCGGCTCGCCCACACCTGGGCGCCGTACCTGACCATGGCCGAAGCGCTGAAACTGACCGCGCAGACTTTCACCACCGACGTCACCAAACTGTCCTGCTGCGCAGGCTGACGCCGTCGGACGGGAGGCAGTGATGAACGGACACATGACGATCGGGGACCTCTCGGCCCGCACCGGGGTGCCGGTGAAGGCGCTGCGCGAGTACACCGACCTCGGCCTGATCTACACCCTGGGCCGCAGCCCGGCCGGCTACCGCCTCTACACCGACGACGCGGAGTGGTGCGTGCGGTTCATCGGCGAGCTGCGCGGCCTCGGGCTCACCATCGCCGAGATCTGCCAGCTCACCTCCACCGACCGTGACGACCACGGCCGTTCGGTCGGCGCCCATCTCGCCGAGCTGCTGCAGCGGTCGCGGCAGCGGCTGCGCCAGCGCATCGCCGATGCCGAGCAGATCCTCGACCGCATCGACGCCTTCGAAACCGCACACCGTGCGCATCTGGCCACCGACGACCTGTGCTGGGCCGGTGACCCGTGCGGATGCGAGCTACGGGCTTGACCCTCACCCCGGGGACAGACCCTACCGTCGGCACCGTCACTGTCCGATCGCCCTCGAGGAGTCCGATCCCATGAGTACCGACAACCTCACTGCCGACGTTTTCGCCAAGATCCTGCCCGCCGGCCGGGACCGGGCGCTGATGCGCGCCGCGCTGCGGCTGCTCACCCACGGCACCCCGGTCACCGTCACCGAACTCGCCGCCGCCGCGGGAGTGCCCGACCTCGACCCCGCGCAGACGCCGATCGGCGCCGACGTCGAATACGACGAGGCCGGCCGGATCGTCGGCTGGGGCCTGACCCTCAACCCGACCCCGCACCGGTTCAGCGTCGGTGGCCACCAGCTCTACACCTGGTGTGCCCCCGACACCCTCATCTTCCCCGCCGTCATCGGCGCACCCGCCTGCATCGAATCCGACTGCCCGATCACGGGCACCACCGTGCGCCTGACCATCGACCCCGTCACCGGGGTCAGCGACCTGGAACCGGCCACCGCGATGGTGGCCTTCGTCGACCCCGACCGGATCCAGCCCGGTCACCTCCGCGCCACCTGCTGCAACCCGCAGATGTTCCTCGCCACCTCCGACGCCGCCCACCACTGGCAGGCGAAATTCCCAGGCATGACGGTGCTGCCGGTCACCGACGCCTACCACCAGCTCGCCCGCCCCCTCGCCGACGCGATCACCGACCCGACCACGACCACCGGAACCAGCGCCTGCTGCTAGATCGCGCCGCCGCCGATCCGGGCCGGCGCTGCGGGTCAGAACAGGGTGTCCCGCACGCGCAGCGGCCGGTACCCGGTGGGGCCGAGCTGGGCGAGTTCGGCGTCGATGTCGACCTCGATGGCGCCGAAGAAGTTGATGTTCTCGCTGTGGGCCGGGGAGATGTGCGTCAGCACCTCGTCGTCGATGCGCCGCCCGGCCCGCCGCATCTGTTCGGTCGCCAGCCCGTAATACTCTGTGGTCCAGGCGATGACGGCGTTGGTCGCCAACGTGAGGCACCATGCCTGTTCGGTCTGTCCCTCCAGGTGCCTCGCGCGCACGGCGCCTTCGTGCGCGTAGAGCAGGTCGCGGCGGAGCGCGTGCAGGGATTCGCCCTTGTTGAGCTGTCGGGAGATCTTGCGCCGATAGCCCGGGTCGGACAGGTACCGGGCGGCGTAGATCGTGCGCCGCAGCGCCCCGTATTCCTTGAGCGCCGCCGCGAGGGCGTTCTGCCGGCCCGACGCGGAGAGCTTGCCGACCAGCAGCGACGCGGTGGCGTGCCCGAACTTCAGCGACCCGCTCAGCCGGAGCAGGTCGTCGTAGTGCTCGGCGATGAGATCCAGATTCAGCTTGCGGGTCAGCAGCGGCCCGGCGTGCGGGAACGCGGACTCCACCTGGGCCCGAGGCGCCGCCCGATACAGGGTGATCCGGCCCAGGTCCCGGATGCGGGGCGAGAGCTGCAATCCGAGCAGGTCGAACAGCCCGAAGTTCACGAGGGTGACGCCGTGCGTGTCGGTCGCATGCTCGGTGATCGGCAGATCCGTTGCATTGCCGAGGATTTCGTCCAGCACGTAGTGAGCTTCGCGTCTCGTCGCGACGATGACCTTGGTGCCGTAGGTGGCGTGCTGATCGGTGACATGGGTATACGTGCTCAGTCCTTCGTTCGCGAAATAGCGGCTCAACGCTCTGGCGGTGACCGATTTGCCGCGGGTCGGGAACCGTTGCCCATCACTCGACGACAGGGTGCCGGCGCCGAAGACCGGGGTCAGCGGCAGCCTTTGGTGGTAGTCGATGATCGTCAGGTTCGCCGCCCGCAGCGTCTCCTCCCGCACATACCATTCGCTGGTCCAGGCCAGGATGTCGTAGGAGAGGCCCGACGCCTCGGCCATTCGGGTCAGCCCGAGGTTGGTGGAGTAGGCCAGCAGGACGGCGATGAGGTTGCGTTTCAGCTCCGGGCTGCGGGCCTGTTTGCCGCCGGCGTGGGTGAAGCAGTCCAGGTAGCCGGTGCGTTTGTCCAGCTCGATCAGCAGCGACACGATCGGCGCGAACGGCAGCATCTCCGTCAGCTCGGCCTTGAGCGCCGTCGCCTCCGCGGGCACATCCTCCGCCGACAGCGGTGAGATCACCAGGTCACCGGCCTCATCGAGACGGACCGGCCCGTCGCCGCCGGCGAGCACCTTCTCCAACTCGCCCATAGCGGCGTCGAGCTCGTCGGTGGCGGTCGCCAGCGCGCGAGCGGGATCAGCGGACTTGCCGACCAGGCGGCAGAACTCGTCACGCTGCGGCTCCCACGCCTGCGGGGTCAGCAGGTACGCGGCCGGGTCGGCGTAGCGGCGCGACCCCGGCACGAACACATCCCCGCTGCGCAACCCGTCACGCAGCCCCAGCAGCACGCACAGCTCCCAGTAGTGCCGATAGGCGGTGGTGTTACCGGCTTTGCGGGCCTCGTCGAGGTAGCCGCGCCACTTCGTCGGCACGAACCCGGTCGGCGCGTCGTCGGGCACCTTGCGGGTACCGGTCGCGTTCAGCTCCCGCAGCATGTGCACCCCGATCAGCAGCTCGGTCGCGGCGGTGCCGCCGGCGAACCGGACTGTCGACAGCACCTGCGGGGTGAACTGCCGCAGGTAGGAGTACGAGCTGTCCAGAGCGGCCAGGTGCCCGTGATCGCGCGGCAGCCGAGGCTTGGCCTGCGCGACCGCGGCCCGCAACCGCTCCCATCCGATCCGATCGCCCCGGATCAGGCCGCCGATCTCCTCGTCGGGGATCTGCAGGTCACAGACGATCGCCAGCAGGTCGTCGAGCAACCCCTGCCGATCCTCTCCGGCCTTACCGCGCTCGGCCAGCTCGTCGCGCATCCGGCGTTCGGCCTTGCTCAACCTGGCCGAGATCGCCTGATCGAACAGCTGCACCACCTCGTCGAGCACATCGGTGGCCGACTGCGCCAACACGGTGAGCAGAATCGGGTAGCGGCGTTGCGGATCCCGGCGTTCGAGGGCTTGGCCCGTCAAGCGGCGGCCCACCGTCGCCAGGAACCGCCGCCGCTCCGCCGGCAGCACCGACATGTCCAGCTCATCCGCGCCCAGGTTGCGCAGGAACACCAGCTTCTCGACCTCGGCCTTCACCGCGGTCGCCGACGCCTCCACCGGGCCGGTCGACAACCACCGCAACCGCGACATCTCGATCGACGGGTCGACGACCAGCAACGCATTCAGTTCCTTACACCGCTGCGGCGTGAACTCGCGCGCCAACCGGTCGTAGGTCTCCCGCTGCGCCCGCGTGCGAGCGTGCGCGACCCGGCGGACCACCGTTTCCGGGCCCGGCCGGATCACCCGCGCCGAGATCAGGTACTCACACGCCAGCCGGAACAACAGCGTCGGCGAATCGTGCTCCATCGCCCGCGCCAGCAGAAACTCATCCAGCTCCTTCAACTCCATCGCCCCGGCAGGCCGCCACCCCAGGTACTGGGCCACCAGCCGCACATGCTCGGTCCGCGTCTGCGCCCGCTTGCCATACGAACGAAGCTGCGCTGCATCGATATTCAGCTGATCCGCCAGCCGGGCCACCGCCACCGGCGGCGCCGACGGCACCTTGTCCGGCACGAACCCCAGCCACGGCAAGGTGCACAACGCCACCGCCAGGCCCAGACGGACCGCAGGGCCCCTGCCCTGCGGAGCAACAAACGCCAGATCCGCCGGGGTCAGCGTGAAGTACCGGAACAACTCCTCACGACTGATCTCCGGGAACTCCCGCAGGCGCTGCAACTCCTCGTCCGCGAATACCCGCGTCGCCACGAACCCCAGCCTCCAACACGCCGACCAACCTCATCGGCAGACAAGCCAAGCACCAACCACCCCGGCCCGCAGCCCGAACCGAGAAATCGCCGCTGACCAGGCACTACGCGAACTTCGTTGTTTTTTGCGCCATTACTACCGGGACCCCAGGCAGTTCTAGAGCCAGTTTCTTCTAGCTGTCGGTCAGTCGATCTCGCAGCCCACAGGGTGGTGCTGGTGGGTGCATCGGGCAGCGTACTCGGCCGGGGTCTGGTAGCCCAGCGCCGAGTGGCGGTGCCGGTGGTTGTGGTCGTCTTTGAAATCGTCGATCACCACGCGAGCTTCGAGCAGGGTGGGCCAGCAGTTGCGGTTCAGGCACTCGTCGCGAAGCCGGTTGTTGAACGATTCGATGAATCCGTTGTTCCACGGCGTGCCGGGCGGAATATAGGAGATGCCTACCGACCCTGCACAGAACGCCTGGAGCGCCTCTGAGATGAACTCAGGGCCGTTGTCCATGCGTAGCACCATGGGTGGGCCACCCCAGATCGCGAAGGTCTTCTCCAATTCCTCGACCAACCGGTCGGCGGTGATCGAGCGATCCACGATGTTGAGCAACGACATCCGGGTGTGTTCATCGACCATTGATGCGATCTTGACCTTCTTGCCATCCACGGTCGAGTCAAACTGAAAGTCCAATGCCCACACCACCTTCGGCGCATCCGCCGCCACGATCGGCACTGACGATTGCCCGGCTCGTTTGCGCCGCGGCGCCCGGCGCACCTGCAGGCCCTCCTCCGTCCACAGCCGATGCACCTTCTTCTTGTTCACCTCGATACCGTCGTCGAACCGCAGGTGCGCCCACGCCCGCCGGAACCCGTGTCGCGGGTGCTTGCGGGCGTAGGTGCGTAGCTGTGCACGCATACCAGCGTCCGGGTCGGCCGGTGTCTGAGCCAACGGCAGACGCCGGTAGGTAGACCGTGAAAGCCCAACAACCCTGCACGCCATACGTTCTGACATGTTCTTCACGTCTTTGAGCATGTCGATCGCGGCGCGTTTGGCGGTCGGGCTCAGAATTTTCCCTTGGCGATCTCCCGCAGCGCGTCTTTCTCCAACTCGGCGTCGGCGAGCAGGCGCTTGAGCCGGCCGTTCTGCTCGCGTAGCTTCTTGAGTTCCTTGGCGGCATCAGCGTCCATACCGCCGTACTGGCGGCGCCAGTTGTACAAGGTGGCCGCCGACACCTCGAGGTCGGCGGCGATCTCCTCGCCGTTCTTGCCCTCGGCCGCCAGTTCATCGGCTCGGCGCAACTTGCGCACGATGTCCTCAGCCGAGTGACGCTTCCGTCCCGCCATGATCCCTATCGTCCCTTCTCCGCCCTCAACAGGGCAATCAGGACTCTAGAACCACCCGGACCGGTTCACGGGGGACACGCCACGACCACACCGGGAGGTCGTCGACATGCGGGATCTTGCGGTTGGTCGCGAAGGCCGTGTCCGCGCGCGGCGACACCGCCGCCCAACCGACCACGTCCTCACCGTCATCGGTGGTCTCGTACGCCAGGACGCCAAGTGAAATGCCGCCGGCGCACAACTTCTTCACATACTCACCGCGTTCCTCGCGGACCAGCGCCTGGTTCTGCTTGCTCGGGATGCGGTAGCTGAGACACCAGCACACGTTGGAGGTCGGCTTCTTGGGGCCGAGAATCGCGGCCATGTCGGCGAAGTTCGTCGCGGGCCGGACGTCGATCGTCATGCGTCTCAGCATCACAACCGGCGTCGACGTGGCGCAAGGGCCAGATCGTGTCCGCGATCAACGATGGATGCGGGGAGCCGACCGGTAGACCGTGCGGAACCAGATGGTGGTCAGGATGTCGATGGCGGTGTCGTCGTCGGGAATCGACCCGACCACGCCTCCGCGAACGGCGAGCCACGACCAGCACGAGGATTCGAGCGTGTTCACCAACGCCGACGCGAGCGGTTCGAGGGGGAGGCCGACGTCGTATCCGGCGCGTTCCGCACTGTGCAGCCCCGCCAGGACCTGTTTGATCCCCGACGCCCGGTTGGCGTGCCAGCGATCCCGGAACTCGTCGTCGAGCATGGACATCTGGAACAGTCCGATGATCTCGGGCAGGTACTTCTTGTAGGTCGTCCAATAGGCGGTGACCGCGGCGCGCACTCCGGCTTCGGGATCGCTGTGGCGGGTCGCGAGGGACCCCTCGACCACCTCGTCGCTGAACTGGTCCAGCAGAGCCTCGAGGAGCTGATCCTTGTTGTCGTAGTAGTTGTAGAACGAGCCCGTCGAGCGTCCCGCGGCCTCCGCGATGTCGGAGATCTTGGTGTTCAGGTAGCCCTTGTCGGCGAAGCAACGGCGCGCCGCGTCGAGAAACGCGGCCTCGGTCTGACGTCCCTTGTTCGTCGGCGGCACCCGAGCACTCCTTTCTGGGGACTGATCGATGTATCGAACCACGCATCCACATCGGTCGGAGAAGGACCGGACAAACGGTGTGGTGCTTGTCATATTCTGAACCTGAATCTAGCATCAGAAACGCCGCACGGGAACCACCGGTGTCCCCGTGCAACCGATCGCGCCTGCTCGTCCGAACACGCACACAGGAGTCAGCCAGTGGAATCGTTCATCCAGCACCGGAAGGGTCGCACGCCGCGACAGGTCCACCGCGACGTCGAGGACCTCAAGGACGACGAGCTCGGGCGGTACGGGTTCACCGGTCGCACGGCGCACCTCTACCGGCGCAACGACCCGACGCAGTTCCGCGCGGTCGGTACCCACACCGGTGTCGACCGCTTCGTCACCGAGCTGACCCCGACCGATCAGATCGATCCGTCGGGTGAGCCGTTGTTGATGTTCTACAACGACGACTGCCGTATCTCGCTGGGTCGCCGTGGCGAGGCCGCACCGTTCTGGTTCCGTCCGGTCGACGGCGACGAACTCATCTTCGTCCACGAGGGCACCGGCTACTTCGAGACCGAATTCGGCCGGTTGCCCTACCGCCCGGGCGATTACGTCTACATCCCCAAGGGGTGCACGTACCGGCAGATCCCCGACGACCAGTCGCTGTTGCTGATCATCGAGGCGGTCGACGAGTACCGGGTTCCGGAGCCGGGCGTTCTCGGACGGTTCTTCCCGTTCGACTCGTCGCTGGTCGGCGTCCCGGAAGCCGAGGTCTTCGAGGGTGACGGACGCGAGGAGTACGAGGTCCGCTTCCGCCAGCGCGAGGGTCAGACGACGCTGTTCTATCCCTTTCACCCACTCGATGTCGAGGGATGGCGCGGTGATCTGTTCCCGTTCACCTTCAACATCGCCGACTACGACGTCATCACCTCGGAGTCGGTGCACCTGCCGCCGACCGTGCACCTGTTCATGCAGGCCACCGGCGTATACGTGATGAACTTCCTGCCGCGCCCGGCCGAGGCGCGCAAGGGCGCCGAGCGTCTGCCCTGGTTCCACCGCAACACCGACTTCGACGAGATCGCGTTCTTCCACGGCGGCAGCATGTTCGGGATCGACATGCCGCCCGGCCTGATCTCACATGCGCCGCAGGGTATTCACCACGGGATTCCGGAACGAGCCCGCGAACGGTCGCGCCGCAAATTCGACGAGTTCGAGCGCGTCGAGTGGAAGGTCATCGCGATCGACACCAGGCGTCGTCTCATCGCGACCCCGGTGATGACCGAGTCGGCGCCGGCCGAGGCACAGGAAGAGGCACAGGTATGACGTCGTCGACCACGAATTCGTCGAACACGTTGCCGCGCCACGACTACGAGCGCATCCCGTACCTTGTCGTCTTCGACGACACGTCGGCCTACAAGGACACCTACGGCGGCGTCACCGAGAGCGTCGTCCTGGAGAGTTACCTCCTGAAACCGGTCGGCGTGCCGTCGAAGAACGTCATCATCTTCATGCACCCGATCGGCGGCGGCGCCTACCTGCCGATGACCAACGCGCTGGCTCGCGCGGGCCATCACGTCATCTACTGCAACAGCCGGTATCGCGGCGTCGACAGTGCCCTGATCATGGAGAAGGTCGTCCAGGATCTCGGTGCCTGTGTGAAGGACGCCAAAGAACGACTTGGTTACGAGAAGGTGATCCTCGCCGGCTGGAGTGGTGGCGGTGCGCTGTCGCTGTACTACCAGCAGCAGGCGCAACATGCGACGGTCACCGAGAGCCCGGCCGGCGAGCCGCCGGACCTCACCCAACTCGACCTCCCGGCAGCGGACGGCATGATGCTCCTCGCCGCCCACGTGTCGCGGCACGGGACGCTGACCGAGTGGATGGACCCGTCGATCCTCGACGAGAACGACCCGGAGAAGCGCGATCCCGAGCTGGACCTGTACAACCCGGCCAACCCGAACCAGCCGCCGTACACCGCGGATTTCCTGGAGCGGTACCGGGCAGCGCAAATCGATCGCAATCGCCGGATCACCGCATGGGTGAAGGAACAGCTCGCCGACCTCCGCGGCCGTGGCGAGCCGCTGATGGAACGCGGGTTCATCGTCCACGGCACGATGGCCGACCCTCGGTGGCTGGACCTGTCGGTCGACCCGAGCGACCGCAAACTGGGCTGCTACCTGGGTGATCCGCGCATCGTCAACATGGGTCCGGTCGGCCTGGCGCGCTTCACGACGCTGCGAAGTTGGTTGTCGCAGTGGAGTTATGACGACGCCCACGGCGACGGACCCCGTTGCGCCGCCGACCTCGAGGTCCCGACCCTCGTCATCGGCAACTCGGCCGACAACGCGTGCACACCGAGCCACACCCACCGGCTGTTCGACGCCGTCGGCCACCCCGACACGACATTGCACACCATTGCCGGTGCGACGCACTACTATTCGGGCCGCGAACAGATCCCACACCTCAAGGAGGCGGTCGGCATCATCACCGGCTGGATGGGGGAGCGGGGCTGGGCCAACTGATCACCGGGCTCTCTGAGACCCACCCTGAAGTGCGCCCCTGATATCCGCCCCCGGAATGCGCCCTCCGTGGCGGCGCCGGCGACATAGCGGGCTGTTGCGTAATTGGCTGGGTCCGGTCCGGCCTGTCGTGGGTGGTTGGCGGCGGGTTCCGGCGATGATGTGTTGGTGGCCAAGGGTTATCGTCCGGTGCAGCGTGATCAACAGTTTCTGATGCCGCCGAGTATGCGGGAATGGCTGGCGGCTGATGATCCGGTGTGGCTGGTCATCGATACGGTCGCCTCGTTGGATACCTCGGCGGTGCAGGCGGTGCGCAAGACCGGCGGAGCCGGTCGCGCCGCCTATCACCCAGATATGTTGTTGACCCTGTTGATCTGGGGTTGGGCACAAGGTCAACGGTCCTCGCGGCAGCTGGAACGGTTATGTCACCGCGACGTCGCCTACCGCATCATTTGCGCTGGTGACGTCCCTGATCACGTGACGATCTCGCGGTTTCGCGCCGACTGCGCACCCGCGATCGAGAACTTGTTCGTTCAAGTGTTGATGCTGTGCTCGCGGGTCGGGATGGGCCAGTTGGGAGTCGTTGCCCTTGACGGCGTCAAGATCGCCTCCAATGCGTCACTGAGCGCCAATCGGACCGAGCAAGGATTGCGCGCAGCGTTGGCCGCCGAGGCTGCTCGTGCCGCGGCCGAACACGAAGCGGCCGATGTCGCCGAGGATGATGCCCATGGTGATGACCGCGGCGATCAGCTTCCCCGCGAGCTTCACGATCCAGGGTCGCGTCACGCCCGGATCACTGAAGCGTTGGCTGACCTGGCTGCCCACAATGAGCAACTCAACGACGCCGAGTCGGCGGCCGCCCAGCGCAAGAATGACCGTGAACAGGCTGGGGAGAAGGCCCAGAAGGCCCGCGAGGAGACGGTACAGCGGGCGCGGGAACGACGGGCCTCTGGCGGGCCCGCCACGGGTAAGGGATCGTTGCCGGTCGAGATCGAGGTCGAGGTGTTGACCGAGTCGTTGGCGCGAGCGATCGCCGTTCACCAGGACAAGATCGACCGCTATCGGCCCGGGCAGCGGGGCCGTGAACCCGGACCGGTCGAGACGAACTACTACGTGCTGCGCGCCCAACGAGCACTCCAGCGGGCCCTGGACCGTCAACAGCAGCGCCACGCCAAATCCGCGCCTGACTCAACTCCCACCCCGCCTGCCACCGCGACTGCGGCAACGACGTCACGGGCGCGACGGGCGCCACGGCGCAACATCACCGACCCGCAATCGCGGATGATGCCGTTGCGTGGCGGTGGTTGGCTCCAAGGGTTCAACTGTCAGGCTGTGACCAGCGACGACGGGCTGATCATCGCCACCGGTGTGGGCAACAGTCCCGCCGATGCCCCCACCTTCACCACGATGCTCGACAAAGCCGTCACTGCCGCAACACTCATCGACACCCATCGACCCCACCCGCCGGCGACGACCGGCATCGGGGTGGTCTTGGCCGATGCCGGATACCTCTCCGAACACAACCTCACCACCCCCGGACCCGACCGGCTCATCGCGACCGGCAAAAGCCGGGCAGTTTCAGAAGCCGCGCAACACACTCCGACCCACGGACCACCGCCACCAGACGCCTCGCCGATCGAAGCGATGGCCCACCGGTTGGCCACACCAGAAGGGCATGCGCTTTACCGTCAACGCGCCCACATCGCTGAAACCCCGTTCGGCCACGCCAAACACAACCTCGGATTCCGCCGCTTCACCAGCCGCGGACTCGATAGAGCCGCAGCGGAATTCAGCTTCCACGCCCTCGTCCACAACCTGTTCAAAGCCATCGGAAACCCCGCCCTGGCCCCCGCCCTCACCTGACACACCGCCCGGCCAGCCACCGGCCAACCCGACCCGAACCCGACCCCCACACCGATTACGCAACAGCCCGATAGTGTCGTCGAGTCGGTTGTGGAGGGCCTATTCCAGGGGCGGTTTCCAGCGGAGTTATCCACAGCTCCGGGACGCCACGCTCGATCGAGTCCCCAGCACCTGACACTGGACCGATGGACTACGACCAGCTGATCGAGCGCTTCGGGGGCGTGGTGTCGACCCGGCAGCTGCTGGAATCCGGAGAGACCACGCCGGATATCCGACGCGCCGTCGAAACCGGTGCGATGCACCGGATTCGGCACGGATGGTTACGAGTTCCCGGCGCCGACCCCGAGATCGTTGCTGCGGTGGCCGACAATGCCGTCGTGTCGTGCGCGACCGCTCTTCGACGGCACGGGTTGTGGATTCCCGACCATCCCGTCGAGTCCCATGCGCGCGTGACGCGGTACGAACGACGTCGGTCCCCCGACCGATGCCGACGCCATGGCCGCCCGACTCCGGCTCGGACCGCCGTCGACGATGTCGCGACCGCCCTCCAGTACGCCGCACGGTGCTTCGACGAGGAGGGCTTCGTCATCCTGTGTGACTCCGCTCTACATCACGGCAAGCTGACCCACGACGATCTCCGTTCCGAGTTCCGACTCACACCTCGCGATCAAGAACGCGATCGAGAGGTGTGACCGGCTCGCGGCGTCGGGAACAGAGACGGCGGCACGCCTGAGGCTGAGGAGTGCCGGGTTACGCGTCGAGGTGCAGCATCTCCTGCCCGGGGTCGGTTGGATTGATCTGCTCGTCGGTGAGCGGCTCGCGATCGAACTCGACAGCCGGGCCCACCACACCGGCGAAGACGACTACGAAAGCGACCGCGTCAGGTCCCGCAAGCTCATCCCGCTGGGCTATCTACCGATGCGACTCACCTACGCGCAGGTGTTCAGCCACTGGGAGACCACGTACGCCGACATCGCGGCCGCGGTCCGGAAGGGGTACCACCGCAACCGCGCTGCCGCCGGAAATCACCCCTGAAATCGACCCCTGCTCTCCACCCTCCACAGCCTCCAACAAGTCAGGCTGTTGCGGTGACCACTTGAACCTGCCCGCCACTATGTCGCCGACACCGCCAGCGAGGGTGCTTTCCAGGGGCGCTTTCCGGTGCGGGATGCCGGGCATGACCCGCAAGCCCTCAGCCGAGCAGCTTCTTCTGAACCTTCCCCATTGCATTGCGCGGGAGGGATTCGACGAACCGGATCTCTCGTGGCCGTTTGTGATTCGACAACTCGCCGGCGACGAATTCGATGAGCTCGGTGTCGGCGACGTCGTCGGCCACCACATAGGCGACGATCCGCTGGCCCAGGTAGTCGTCGGGGACGCCGACCACCGCGACCTCGCGGACCGCCGGGTGGGCGAGCAGTACGGTCTCGATCTCGCCGGCTCCGATGCGGAAACCGCCGGACTTGATGAGGTCGGTGGCCCGGCGTCCGACGATTCGGTGCATGCCGTCGGGGTCGATGACGGCGACATCCCCGGTGGCGAAAAAGCCGTCGGCGAGCCACGACTCGGCGGTCGCGTCGGGGCGATTGAGGTAGCCCGACGACATCATCGGGCCCCGTACGTGGAGGTCGCCGACGGATTCGCCGTCGTGGGGCACGTCGGCGTCGCCCTCGCGAAGCCGGGTCTCGACCCCGACAAGGGGGAGTCCGACCCAGCCCGGACGGCGCTCCCCGTCGACGCGGGTGCTGAGCGTGATTAGGGTTTCGGTCATACCGTATCGTTCGACGATCTCGTGGCCGGTGAGTTCGCGGATGCGGTCGAAGACGGGAACCGGCAGCGGGGCGCTGCCGGACACGAGAATGCGTGCGCCGGTGAGGGTTCGGGCCGCATCGGGTTCGGCGCCCACCCGGCTCCAGACGGTCGGGACGCCGAAGAACATCGAGGCACCGGCCTCTGCGGCGGCGGCGTACCCGGCCGCCGTCGGCTTCACGGTGTGGATCAAGCGGCCGCCTCGACGCAGCGGACCGAGGACACCGAGGATCAGCCCGTGGACGTGGAAGAGTGGAAGGCCTTGTGCGAGAGTGTCATCAGCGGTCCACAACCAGGCGTCGGCGAGGGCGTCGAGTCCCTCGGCGATCGCCTGCCGGGTGATCGGCACGCCTTTGGGTAGCCCCGTGGTGCCGGAGGTGTAGAGGATCAGTGCCGTCGAGTCGGCGTGGGGTTCGGGATGCCGGTGCCATGACTTCGCGTAGCGCCGAACCGGGACCAGCGGGAGCGTGGCGTCGGCGGGTGCCTGCCCGAGCCACGCCTGCGCGCCGGAATCGGCCAGTATGTGCGCGAACTCGCGCGGACCGGAGTCGGGCGGCACGGGGACCACCGGCACTCCGGCGATGAGCCCGCCCACCATCGCGAGGACGGTCTCGACCGTCGGATGCGCCAGCACCGCGACGGTGCGTGCGCCGGCTATCCGTTCTGCCACGGCCGTGGCGGCGCCGACCAGGTCTTCTCGCGACAGCCGATCGTCCCCTATCCGGATGACTTCCGGATCGTCCGGGGCAGTGGGGGTCAGCGTCGGCAGCAGCACCCTTCAACTGTGCCACGACGGGCATGTGGTCCCGTGGATCTCCTGCGTGACCTGCGTGGCTCACCCGGCGTGCGCGAGCGCTTCGGCTCGCTCCTTGATCCCGTGGAGCATCTTGCGTTCCATGATCAGCGACCCCGGTTCCATGGGGATCATCGCCAGCTTCTTGCCCAGCCCGGTCAACCGGAATCGGTTCCGGCTGATCAGCCGTGTCGAGGCGCCGTCGGGGACCAGAGTGAACGACCACACCCAGTCACCGTCGGTGGTCCGGGTGACGAAAGCGTGGTCGGATTCGGCGATCTCGATCCGCGAGGCCTCCGGTCCGACGCCGATGGTGTCGCCGACGACGGGATGCTGGAACTCCTCGAGCACCCGGTCGGTGCTGTGCATGTCGAGCCCGAGGAGGTTCTCGATCCAGTCATAGGTGTACGCGCCACCCCGCGGGGACGGGCCCATCTGCGCCAGCCACGGATAGATCGCCTCGGGAGGTGCGTGGATCGTGATCGCCCGTGTGGCCACCCCGTCGGCGTCGGGCAGCAACTCGTCGCCCGGGAGTGCTGCAGCGACTTCCTCTTCCGTCGCTCCCCAGGTCATCACCCACGGCCGCACCCAGGCGTAGTACGTGCCGGAGCACGCGGCAGCAGCCAGCAGACCGGCGATGATCGGGCCGCTCCTCATTGCCGATTCCGGTTTGCCGCGGCGGACAGCGGGCGAGTCGGATACGTGTCGCCGGGCGGAGGTGCTGGGCGACGCGTCAGTGCACGCCGCCACAGAATGGCCAGACAGATCTCGATGATCCCGAAGGCGACGATGACCGGTTGCAGGAAGAAGAAGATCTGGAGCAGCGCGATCTGGATGCCGATCCAGACCACCAACGACGCGCCGCTCAACAGACCCCCGAGGATGCCGATCCGGGAGTCGACGGGCAGGAGGACGACGGCCAGTGCGGCGAGCGCATGTGGCACGCCGATCGCCGCGATGAGGACGAGACCGGGGCCGGTCCAGGTGTCGAACGGTGTGTTGTGCAGCCACTCCCGGGGCATCTGCCACCGGTCGTCGGCGAGCGCCAGACCACCGTCGATCGCCTGATAGGCGACCAGTATCTCGACGACAGCCAGCAGTGCTGCGGCCCAGGTACGTCGGTATCGGGCGGCCATGGGGAGCGGGCGGCGGAGGCCCGGTGTCGACCTCATGATTCAAGTCTGCGCGCCCGACGACGCGGCGTCGTGGGTACTAGGTCCCTGACCAGGATGTCCTCAGGGTCGAACCCAACCGTCGGCCATGAACTCGAGGAGGAGCTGGGCCTTGTTGCCGACGGGCCGACCGGCTTCTTCGTATCGCCGCACGACGCGGCGGTAGTGCTCGCGAACCGTGCTCTCTGCGATCTGGTGCGCTTGCGATGTCTCGCGGAGCGTGGCGCCGAGGGTGTAGGTCTGCAGGATCTCGCGTTCGCGTTCGGTCACCCGCACGCGGTTGGCGGGCGCGGGCGGGGTCGACCTCTCAGAAGGGCCAATGGTCGCGGCGAGGGCCTGGCGCAGTGCCGCCTCGGCGCCGGGCGCACGGGGCGAGATCCGGATGTGGTCGCGTCCGGTGATCCCGTCACCGAGAAAGACGACGCGTACGTTGCGCAGCATCGGCGCGCGCCGGACCAGTGCGAGGGTGCCGGGCGACCGAACGAAGAGGACGGCGGGATTGCGCAGGTAGGGGAGCTGCGCAGGCTCTACGAGCATGGCGCCGTAGCCGACCCCCTCGATGAGGGCCACCAGTGCGGCGTCGAACAGATCGCCTTCGGCAACCACGGCGGCGAGGCGTTTGGCCTGCGAGTGCGGACCGGCGGGTTGCGGTGCGCCCCGGCCGGCCGAACCGAGCCGGGACACATCGGGCTGCGTAGTTGCTTCGTGCGGGCGGTGGAGCTCGTCCAGAGGGGCTGACATCGGTACCGTCCTCCTGTCGACAGAATCACTACCGGCTCCGGTATCGCCATGGTCGACGGATCGGCGTTCCCCGGGAAGCCGTGATCGACCTTTGCTCGCGATCTGGCAGGCGGAGAGATGAACTGCTCTCAACGTCTACTTCTCTAGGGTTACGAACATCTGTCGGTAAGTCATGGTCTTTGCGACCTGATTGATAGGTAATCGAGCCATGATTGGCTCGAATGACTCCAATCAATGCGTGATCACGCACGGATGCTCTGCATCAGGCAAAATCATGCACGTGCCGAATCGTCTGCGCGTGCTGGTTGCCTCCCCACTCGGTCACGTCGTGGCAGGCCCTCTCCAAGGCGCGCTCGAGCACGCCGTCGTCACGGTGGCGACGAGCGACGCCGAGTTCACCCGCTCGGTTGCCGGCCACGTCCGGTTCGACGTCGTGATCGCGGACCTGATCTGGAACCGTCCCGACCTGGAATGGCGGTTCGACGGACTCGACGCCATCGACGCCCTGAACCAACACGATCGTCAGGCGCCGGTCATCCTCGCGACCCAGGGCCACGGGGTCGAGCTCGACCATCTCGACGAGGCGCGGTTGCGCGACGAGGTCGCCGGCGTCATCGCGAAGTCCGACGGGTTCGCGACGCTCATGAGTGCGGTGCGCGCGGTGGCGCTCGGCCAGGGACTCGGGGAGAAGCCGGGGCCTTCGCGTCGGAAGCCTCTGTACGAGCTGTTCACGGGGCAGCGGGGACAGACCGCGGGACGTCTGGCGGGCGCGATCGCCTCGGGCAACGCGTCCGATGGTGCGACTCTGGCCCGCGCGGCCAAGGTCTCACCCAACACGGCGAACAAGGTGACGAGTCACTATCTCGGCCCGATCATCTCCGAGCGCGGCGAGGAACCGACGTCCTCCCCGATGACGCAGGCGGCCGTCTACCGCTGGTGCGGTCTGCACGCGCGGTACCTGATCAGCTGGTGCCGACGGCACGGGCACTCGGACGTCCTGGGTCCGATGCCGTCCTGACCGAACACCGGTCGTGGAACCATTCGAGGATCTCCACGCCGGCGAGAGCTCCGGTCCCGGCGGTGACGGTGAGCCCTGGCGTCGTCCACCCGAGGAGCTCGAGCTCGCCGTGGCGGGGTCGGATCGCGTGATCGGCGAGCTCGAGAAGGTCGGCATCGAGCCACCCGTCCCCGGCCGCGTACAGCTCCGCGTCCGTTCCGATCACGCCGTCGTCGACGAGCCGCCCGCGCACCTCGGCGATCGCCGCGGACTTGGTGACCGACCGCGGCGTCGCGTAGATCTTGCGACCCTGCTGCGAGGCCACCCACCCGTGCGCCGCACACCAGTCCTGCCACGCCGGCAGGAAGTCTTCCGGCTGGGCCGCCGGTTCGACGACGAGGTAGCAGAACAGGTCGTCGGCGATACGCAACGACTTCACCCAGGAATCGTCGACGCGGGTGCGGAGTTCGGTCAGTACCTCGTCGAGCCCTGCGCCGGATTCGGAGACTCCACGCTCGACCTGGCGACGCCACTCCGGGTCGTCGGTTCCGTCGACGAGGATCCGCCCGCCGTTGCTCGCCACGGCATACCGGAACGGCCCGCCGGGCAGGGCGATTCGTTCGTACTGGGCCGGCGTCCGCGTCGTCGTCGGGATCACCGGTACCCGTTCAGCGAGGCGGGACAGGAGTTCGACGGCGGTCGCCGTCATGTACGACAGCGGGGCGTCGCGGTAGATCTCGACGCAGACGGTGTCGAGGGAGGCGAACTGTGCCTCGCCCATCGCCGGCTGCGAGTAGATCATCGTCCGGTCGAGGTCGGTGGCGACCAGAACGCTCACGCGTCCTCCTTGATCAGCCCGACACACGAGTACGCGAGATCGGGTGAGACCTCCACCGGCACTCCGCGTTCGGCGGCGAGGAGTCGGATGTGGCGGTGCTCGGGTAGGTCGTCGGCGCGGACGAGCACCCGCCACGGCACTCGACGCAGCAGCACGCGGGTCGTCTCGCCCACGCCCGGCTTGACCAGGTTGATCGACGACAATCCGTAGTCGAGCTGGATACGTTCGACCGATCGCCATCCCGACCAGGTCGGCGTCCGATGCTCCGCGGTCATGGCGGCCAGCGTGGCGGCGACGCGGTCGGCGACGGTGGGGAACTCGGCGCTCACCGCATCGAGAAGCCGGGCGGAGACGTCGAACTCGGCCAGATGCCGATAGAACTTGGCGCCGTGGAACTCTCCCGGACCGGTGTGGTCGGCGTTGAGGACCGTGCGCGACACCAGACCCGACACGGTGGAGTTCAGGCATGCGGAAGCGATGAGGAAGTCGTCGCGCGTACCGAACAGGGTGGTGCAGGAGCCGGGATCGGCGAGCACGGCCAGTTCGTCGTGCAGTGCCGGGCGGCCGGGCAGCTCCGCGTACTCGGCCAGGGCTGCGGTGAGTTCGCGCTGGATCGCACCCTTTCCGGTCCACCCGTCGACGAAGACGATCGACTCGGCGGGATGGCGTTCGACGATGTGGTCCAGTGCGACCGTGTCGATCCCGCGATCACGCACGATCGAGATCGTGTAATGCTGGGGCTCGATCCCGTGGACCGCCTGCATCCACCGGCGGATCAGGATGCCGACGGGTGTCCCGGCTCTCGCGAGCGACACGAGTGTCGGCAACGAAGCCCGTTCCGCGAGAATCAGTTCGGAGACGACGCCGACCGCCTCGGCGAGACGTTGCGCCGATGACCGCAGGGTCGCGTGGAAGAGGTCTTGATACTCACGACCGGGTTGATACTCGATCGGCAGGGACTCGGCGTAATGCGCCTTGCCCGACTGGATTCGGCGTTCCCGCTCGTGCAGGTCGCCCTCGAGTGCGAGGTCGGAGAGGTCCTTGAGCAACCATGTCACCTCATCGGGTGCGTAAGAGCCGAAGTCGGGACCGCGGAGCGGGGGTGTGGACGTCACGGGTTGACCGCCTGTCGTGATGCGCGGAGTTGCGCCTGGTCTGTAGCCGGCAGGATCGCCAGCGTGACGGGATGGCCTGCGGCGGCGAGGACGTCCAGGAGGCCGCCGGGAGCACGGAGATCGGGGGTGTCGGCCGGGGTGTCGACCACGACGACCACCTGGGGATCGGGCAGGGCGTCCGACGAGACGTTGTAGATGTAGCGCGGTGTTTCGGGATCGGATTCGGGTGCGAGGAAGCGGAAACCGCGACGCAGCGGGTAGCCGGGCACGTCGTGGACCTGCGCCGGTGACCGGGTGGTCGTCTGGTATCCGGTGATGAAGCCGCGCTGCTCGAGGCGCTCGGCGATGCACAGCGGCGCGTACATCAGCTCCTCGTGTCCGATCACGACGACGGGGCGATGCAGATCGAGACGTTCTGCGATGGCCGCGGCGGCGGCCTCGGTCGCCTCCCGGAACGGCACGGTATCGGATCGTTCGAAACCGTGGCGGCCGCCGTCCGGTGTCCCCACCGGCCAGTCGAGCTCGAGCGTGGTGACGCGCGCCCGTTCCGGCGCAACGGGATTGAGCGTGTCCGAGGGCAGCCCCCACACGTCGTCGAGCAGCGTGGGCGGCAGCGTGACCGAGCCGTGTGCCAGTGCGACGTAGGCGACCTCCACGCCGAGGCCGGCGGCGACCTTGCCACACTCGGCCCGCTGGTCCTGGCTGCGCATGTCGACGAGTGAGGCGACGACGAACCGCGTGCGCGGACGCGTCGCGACGATCGTCTCGATCGCGCCCAGTGCCGTGGTGCCGGTCGAAATCTCGTCGTCGACCAGGATCAGCGTCTCGTCCGGTGTGGCGGCGTCGAGAAAGCCCGGATCGCTGGGTTGCAGCAGGTGGGTCGTGGCGTGGGAATGACCTTCTTCGAAGGATCCCGACACGACCACGCCGGGCAGCTCCCGTCGGGTGGAATGCAGGTAGCGGGACGCGGAGATCCGCTGCGCGACACAGTGGCCGAGGCCGGTCGCGGTCTCGGCGAAACCGAAGACGATGGAGTCGCGCGCGGCGTCGGCGCCGATCTGCGCGATGATCGCCGCACCGAGGTCGTCGGCCGCACCGCGCACGATGCGGGGAGGCGTGGGTATGTGCTTGCCGAGCACCGTGGAGACCAGCAGGTGGGCGCGGCGTTTGTTGTGTCGCAGACCGAGGACGACGAGGTCGCGCAGATGGTGCCCGGCGTACCCGCTGCCGTCGGATGCGGCATGCACGCCGAAGCGGGTGCTGACCCAGTCCGGTTCGCGGTCGGAAGGATGGTCGCTCGCTGCGTTCACCGGGCCGCCGGTCCCGGAGCGGCGAGGGCGGTCAGGAGATCGACGAAACTGACGCCCTGGCGGGTCACGCCGAAGGCAGCGGCCCGGTCGATCACGCGCAGCGCCCAATTGCGATGGGGTTTCAGCTCGTTCATCTTGTTCCGGTACGACGATGCCCGGACACCGCCGGCTTCACCGGCGAGGATGTCGAGCGCATCGTGATATTCCTCGTGGGTCACCGCGGACAGCGCGTGCACGGCGGCGACGTGGGCCGGATGGATCACCGTCTTGCCGTGGAGGCCGTTGGCCCGGTCGAGCGAGATCTCGCGCAACAGGCCGTCCATGTCCCGGCTGACCAGTTGCTGCCGGAAGTAGACGGCGTCGTTCTCGCGAAAAGGAGTGTGCCGCAACATCGGTTGGAACATACGCTCGTGGTCGGCGAAGTACTCCCACACCGGTCCGGTCACGATGAAACCGGATTCGTCGGTTCGTCCGAGATGATTGACGATGCCGGCGATCACGTCGGCGGCGACTCGGACGTCGTAGATCGTGAGGTCGCGGTCGCGTCGGATGCCGAAGTAACCGCAGATGTCGGTGGCCCCGATACGAACTGCGAGCACGTTGGCGCGATGCACGCTGAGGTGTGCGGCCAGGGCGGTGAGTTCGTCGTCGCGTGTCTCGCGGTGGACCACCGCGGCGGACTCCAGGACCGGCATTACCCAAAGGTGTTGTCCCAGTACCGCACTCGCCTGGACGATGGCGGAGAGCGCCTCTTCGGCGTTGGTGGAGTCGAACTTCGGGATGACGAAACCGGTGAGCGCGGACGGGGTGCCCGGTGCCGAGGGGGTCACGAGGGCCCTGGCGATGCGCACGATGCGGTCGGCCGATCGCGGACGGACGAAGAGGAGCATCGGCGCGCCGGGGTTGTCCGCGATGTCACGCAGCGCCGCGACCGCGTGGTCGATGGCGTCCGCCTCCTCGTGATCGGCGACCGCATCCTCGAGGTCGATGACCATCGAGATCACGCCCTCGGCTCGGCGTTTTCGGATGACGTCGGCGAGGTCGGGGCGGGTGGCGGGCACGTAGAGGGTGGCGCCCAGCGCGATCGCCAATCGCTGTGCGGGCCAGGCGCGGTCGATCGGCTCCGGTTGCCGGAAGAACAGTTGCTCCCGGGTCTCGAACCCCAAATGATCGAAATGCCGGATTGTTCCGGGTTCGAGCCAGGTGTCGTGGCGTGCCGTGGTGGTCATCGTGCGGCCACCTGTCCTCTCATCCGGGAAACGATCTCGCTGATCCGGTCGTCCACGGCCCGCAGTCGGGTCAGGTATCCCCAGTAGTCGGGGTGGACGCGATCGAGGTCCCCCTTCGCTCGCTCGATCCGGTCGGCCTGAGCATCGAGCACCGAGCCCCATTCGTCAACCAGGGCGTGATTCACCGCGAAGAGCTGGGCGTCGCGGAGACGGAAGCGCACGGTGCGTTCGGTTGCCTGTGGATCGGCGCGCACCTCGCGCAGGACGCGCAGTCGGTCTAGGACGGCGTCCACGGCGGCCTCTGCCACGGACAGGTCGTCCCGGGCGGAGTCGGCCTGATCGATCGCCTGGTCGGGAGCGTCGGTGAGCATTCCGCGCGCCGTCGATATCGCCGAATCCGCGCGGGCCAGACGCTCGTCGACCACGGTTTCGGTGCGTTGCAGGTCCGCCGAACAGTCCGCACTGAAGTCGCGGCGCAACGCCGAAAGAGTTTCGGGAACCAGGGCGCGGCGGGTCGCGATGGCGCTGCGCCGCGTTTCCACCGATCGGATGACCCGTCGGGCGCGGTCTTCGAAGGAGGGCGCTTGCTCGAGGATGTTCTCGAGTCGGTGTGCCGATGTGATGACCGTCGCAGCGGCCGACTGCCGCTCGCGCAGCTCGGAAGCCTGCTCGAAGACTCTCAGGGCACGGTCGAGTTCATCGGTGGCACCGGCGACCGACTGCAGCCGTGCAACTGTCGGACCGGCGTTCTCCAGGGCGGTCATCGCCCGGTGCGCGGCGACGCGGGCCTCGTGGTCTTGGACGTTCGCGGCCTGCATTGCGGCGCGGGCGCGTCGGAGTGCACCGGCGTTGGCATCCGCGAAGGCGCGCATCGACGCCGTGACCGCACGGAGGGCCTCGGTGGATCGCTCGTAGTCCTGTTGGCGAAAGCGCGTGCCCTCGGGCGGGGAGACGAGGTGGAGGTAGTCGGCGGTCGCCTCGGCGTGCTGTTCGCGGATCGCCGACCATGCCCCGCGCAACTGCGAGCGCGGGTCGGTGGCGGCGACCACGGCGACCGCCGGATCGATCTCGGCGAGGACCGCTTCGGACTCCAGGAAGGCCGCTGTCATTTGTTCCGATGATGCAGGTGAGGCGGAATTCGTGCGTGAATCGTTGCCGAACCAACGACGTACGAAGTTTCCGGGCACGACACGATGCTATCGGCTAATTTCAACTCGGTATGAGGCCGGACCGGCCGAGACGATCCACCGCCTCACACCGGAGATGGATGCCGATCGGCGTCGGTGCCGTGATTCGGGACGGCGTCGGGGAACACACGAGGGGGGCCGAGTAGCGGCCTCCCGGCGGCGCGAGAGAGGCACGTCGAATGCAGTTGGTACAACGATCCAAACGCGTGGTCGAGGCCAGGCTGAACAACACGTCGGTCCGCGCGATCAGCGGGTCGATGGTGGCTTATGAGGGGCAGGTCGCGTTCAAGTCGGCCGGCTTCGGTGGTGGCGACGGCGTGCTCGCCGGCCTCAAGCAGCGGGCGACCGGTGAGGCGCTGTCCCTCATGGAAGCCTCGGGCAACGGCATCGTCTACTTCGCCCACAACGCGGCCGAGACGACGATCATCGAACTCAACAACGAGACGTTGCAGGTCGAGTCCCAGCAGCTCATGGTGCTCAACGGGAACCTCCAGACCAACGTGGCGTTCGCGGGTCTGCGCGGCGCGTCGTCGGGTCAGGGCCTGTTCACGACGACGGTCAGCGGCTACGGCCAGATCGCGTTGCTGTCCAACGGTGGACCGCTCATCCATCTCGAGGTGTCACCGCAGTACCCGCTCGTCGTCGACCCGGACGCTTTCGTTTGCGCCCGTGGGCAATTGAACCAGTCCTTCGTCACCGACGTGTCCTGGCGCTCGGTGATGGGACAGGGCGGCGGCGAGGCGTTCTCGCTGCGGTGGGACGGAACCGGTGTCGTGTCGATCCAGCCGGCCGAACGGTGAGGGTGAGGTAGCGAATGTTCACCAAGGTCAACAGCAAGATCGTCTCCGTCGACATCGGTCGCAGCGGGCCCGTCGTCGCTCGTAAGGGCGCGATGATCTTCTACAAGGGCAACGTCTTCTTTCAGCCGCACCAGATCGCCGGTGCCGGAATGGGCGGCGGCATGCCGGGATTGGGTGCGATGGGCGGCATGGCCGGTCGTATGCTCGCCGGCGAGCACGAGTCGACGATGATCGCGCAGGGGCAGGGCGAGGTGCACTACGGATTCCTCGGCATCGAGGTGCACGTCGTCGATCTCGGCGCGGTCGGCGGGACCATCCGCGTCGAGGCGTCCCGGCTGCTTGCGTACGGCGCCAATCTCCAGGCGTCGGTGGTCTCGGTCGCCTCACAGGGAGGCGGTGGCGGGGGAGGCGGAGGCGGTGGCCTCTTCGGAGCACTGCGGTCCGCCGCGGCCGGCGCCGTGACCGGTCAGGGCATGTTCACGACGCAGCTCTCGGGTCCGGGATCGGCCGTGATCCTCGGCCACGGCGGGGTCTTCGAACTCGAGGTGACTCCGAACAAGCCGCCGGTGACCGTCGACCCGCAGGCCTTCGTCGGCTCCGCGGGACAGGTCAACACCAATCTTCGCTCGACCGTCAGCTGGCGCAACGTCGGCCGGACCGGAGGTGAGGCAATGCAATTGGAGTGCTCCGGACAGGGCATCGTCTACGTGCAGGCATCGGAGGAGAAGCTGTGAGCCAACTCAACACCGTGTGGAATCCGATGACCTTGCCATCGGATGACAACGTGCCGGACAACAACTACTCGTTCTGCATCGATCTCAACCAGCCGTGGTTCATGTCCAAAGGCGCGATGATCGCCTACTACGGCCAGATGCAGTTCACCTCGCTCCAACAGGGATTGCAGGGTCAGCTGCTGCAGATGGTGGCCCAGCAATTCTCTGCCCCGCTGTACCTGGGCGACTACGTGGTCGCCGAGGGGCAGGGCAAGCTGATCATCGGTGACCGCGGTTACGACATCAACGCCTACGACCTCGAGGACGGCAACCTCACGATCCGTGCCTCGAATCTGCTGGCGTTCCAGCCGAATCTCTCGCTGAACCAGTCGATCGTGCCCGGCTTCCTCACCCTGATCGGCACCGGGAAGTTCCTCGCATCATCGAACGGGCCGGTGATGTTCGTCGAGCCGCCGGTGCGCGTCGATCCGGAAGCCCTTGTCGGATGGTCGGATTGCCCGTCCCCGAGCCACCACTACGACCAGGCGTGGGTGAACAGTTTCATCGCCGCCGCCGGCCAGCGGTTCGGCATCAACTCCGGCGAGGAGCGGCAGTTCGACTTCACCGGCGCCGGAACGGTTCTGGTGCAGTCGAGCGAGAAGGTGCGCGACGACTCGTCGGTCCTGCGCACCATCCAGGGCCAGTTGCCGGGTCTCTCGGTACCCGGCCTGCAGCAGATCAACCAGCAGATCAGTCAGCAGCTCACGCAACACCAGGGCTGACACCGGCGGAAACGAGAACTGCGCCGCAGATCCCGAAAGGATCTGCGGCGCAGTTGTTCGTCTGGGCCTCTGCTCCCTGAGGTGCGAGGAGCGTAGCGACGAGCCTCGAAGGGCTAGACCTCGACCTTCTCCTGCTCGCCCTTCGCAGCGAGCCGGTTTCGGCGGACGATGCTGGAGATCAGGGCGGCGATGATCAATGCGACACCGATCAGGCCGGTGATGATCTCCGGCACGTGGGTGCCGATCGAATACAGCAGGATGAACGCCAGCGCACCGATGGCCCAGTGGGCGCCGTGCTCGAGGTACACGTACTCCGAGAGCGTGCCCTTGCGGACCAGGTACACGGTGAGCGAACGAACGAACATCGCGCCGATGAGGCCGAGGCCCAGGGCGATGATGATCGGGTCCGCGGTGATGGCGAACGCGCCGATGACGCCGTCGAAGGAGAACGACGCGTCGAGCACCTCGAGGTAGAGGAACAGGAAGAAGCCTGCCTTGCCCGTTGCCTTCGCGAGATCCGACGGTCCCTTGCGGCCGCCGGACTCCTCGACCGCTGCGTTCTCGGCCGTGTCGGTACCCGGCTCGGCGGCTTCGTCGTCCTCCTCGGTCTCGACGTTGAAGTACTCGCCGAGGCCGTTGACCAGGATGTAGGTGATCATGCCGAGGGCGCCGGCGATCATGACCGTCGACCGCTCGTCGGCCGGTGCGATGAACGTCGCGGTGAGCACGAGGAGAGTGATCGCGATGACGACCTCGAGCATCTCCAACTTGCCGATCTTCTCCAGCGGCCGCTCGATCCACGACAGCCAGGTGATCTCCTTCTGTTCGAAGACGAAGCCCAGGAACAGCATCAGCAGGAACATGCCGCCGAATGCCGCGATCTGCGGATGGGCGTCGGTGATGATCGTCTCGTAGCTCGGCGAGCCGTCGGCGAAGTATGCGGCGTCGTTGGGCGGCGGGTTGAGTGCGAGATCAAGCGCCTCCACCGGGTTCAGACCCGAGGCGAGCCACACGATGACCAGCGGGAACACCAGGCGCATACCGAAAACCGCGATCAGGATGCCGACGGTGAGGAAGATCTTCTGCCAGAATTCGCTCATTCTGCGAAGAATCGTGGCGTTGATGACCGCGTTGTCGAAGGACAGTGAGATCTCGAAGACGCCCAGGATGGCCGTCAGGATCAGCGCTTCGATGCCGCCATAGAGGAACGCGATGATCAGCGACACGATCGTCACGACGACCGAGAGGCCGAAAATTCTTACTACCACTGGATGGTGGCCTTTCTGAGGTGTTCAAGGGACCACTGCCGACGGCGACGCCGGAGGGTGAAGACACGAGGATGCCGCACCCACTCTAGGAGGGGTGCGGCATCCTCGCGGAATCTGCTGCGCGAACAGCAGGCGAAGACCGGACTCAGACGTTGACACCGAAGTCGCGGGCGATACCCGCGAGCCCCGATGCGTAGCCCTGGCCGACGGCGCGGAACTTCCACTCCGAACCGTGGCGGTAGAGCTCGCCGAACACCATCGCGGTCTCGGTGGAGGCGTCCTCGGTCAGGTCATAACGCGCGATCTCGGAACCGCCTGCCTGGTTGACGACGCGGATGAACGCGTTGCGGACCTGTCCGAACGACTGCGACCGCGCATCGGCGTCGTAGATCGAGACGGGGAAGACGATGGAGTCCACCTCCGGCGGGACACCGGCGAGGTCGACCTTGATGACCTCGTCGTCGCCTTCGCCCTCACCGGTCAGATTGTCGCCGGTGTGCTCGATCGAACCGTCGGGGGAGCGCAGGTTGTTGAAGAAGACGAAGTGCTGATCGGACAGCACCTTCTTGTTCGCGCCGAGCGCGATCGCGCTGGCGTCGAGATCGAAGTCGGTACCGGTGGTGGTGCGGATGTCCCAGCCGAGGCCGACCGACACCGCGGTCAGTCCCGGGGCCTCCTTGGTCAGCGAGACATTTCCACCCTTGCTCAGGCTCACGCCCATGGTTATGCGCCTTTCTGTTGGTACGTGGTCTGGGTGCCGTCCAGCGCGCCGACCCAAGCCGGGCGCACGGAGCGATCGACAACACTCTATGTGAAGGGCGCGAAGCGGTCACTGAGTCGGATGCATGACCTGCGGATTCCCGGCTCTCGGGTGCCACGCGACAGGTTGTTTGTCGTACAAGCGGCGTTCCGGACCCTGGCGCATGTCGGTTGTGGCTGGGACCATGGGGGCAGTCCGAGCGAGAGCGCCTGGCGCGTCACCGCGTCGACGACGCGGACAGGTTCTGACTCCGGTTCAGCCCCGAGCCATGCACGGCTCGGGCGTGACCCGATCAGGAGTGTGCGATGCCTGCCCAGAACGTTGCCCGGAAGCTCATCGAAGCCCACCTCGAGGCCGGGGACATGACTCCCGGCGACGAGATCGCGATCCGCATCGACCAGACCCTCACGCAGGACGCGACCGGGACCCTGGTCATGCAGGAACTCGAGTCGCTGGGTCTCGACCGCGCCCGCACGGAGGTGAGCGTCCAGTACGTCGACCACAACCTGCTGCAGACCGACGAGAAGAACGCCGAGGATCACGAGTACCTGCGCACCGCGTGTGAACGCTTCGGGCTCTGGTTCTCCAAGCCCGGCAACGGCGTCTCCCATCCCACCCACATGCAGCGGTTCGGCATTCCCGGCAAGACGATGGTCGGGTCGGATTCGCACACGCCGGCGGCCGGATCGCTCGGGATGCTCGCGATCGGCGTCGGCGGACTCGAAGTGGCACTGGCGATCACGGGTCGGCCGTTGAACATCCGGATGCCGGAGATCTGGGGCGTTCGGCTGGAAGGCGAACTGCCGCCGTGGTGTTCGGCCAAGGACGTGATCCTCGAGATGCTTCGACGGCACGGCGTCAAGGGTGCGGTGAACCGCATCATCGAATACCACGGCCCCGGGCTCGCGAGTCTGACGGCGATGGACCGACACGTGATCGCGAACATGGGTGCGGAACTGGGTGCGACGACAACGGTCTTCCCCAGCGACGACGCGGTGCGCGAGTTCCTCCGTGCCGAGGGCCGCGAGGACGACTGGACCGAGCTGGTCGCCGACGACGGCGCGACCTATGACTCCGAGGAGACCATCGATCTCGCCGAGATCGTCCCGCTGATCGCCAAGCCATCCTCACCGGGGGACGTCGTGCCGGTCAGCGAGGTCGCCGGCGAGGAGATCTCGCAGGTGGTCATCGGGTCGAGCGCCAACCCCGGGCTCCGCGACTTCGCGATCGCCGCAGCGATGGTGGCGGGGAGACAGACGTCGTCGAGTGTCAGCTTCGACATCAACCCGACCTCGCGCGAGATCCTCACCGACCTCACCAAGATGGGCGCCACGACCGAGCTCGTCGTCAGCGGCGCGCGGATCCACCAGGCCGGCTGTATGGGTTGCATCGGCATGGGGCAGGCGCCCGCGACCGGGCAGAACTCGCTCCGCACGATGCCCCGCAACTTCCCCGGGCGGTCGGGCACCAAGGACGACAAGGTGTGGCTGTGCTCGCCGGAGACGGCGGCCGCGTCGGCCCTGACCGGCGTGATCACCGATCCCCGTGACTGGGCCGCCGACAACGATGCCTCCTATCCGGAGCTCGGGTTGCCCGAGGAGCATTCGATCAACACCGCGATGCTGGTCCCTCCGCTGTCGCCGGAGGAGGCGACGAAGGTCGAACCGGTGAAGGGGCCCAACATCTCCGACCTGCCGGACCTCGATTCGCTGCCCGACGTCGTCGAAGCGCCGGTGCTGCTGAAGGTCGGCGACAACATCTCCACCGACGACATCTCCCCTGCCGGCGCCAAAGCGCTGCCGTACCGGTCCAACATCCCCAAGCTCGCCGAGTTCTGCTTCACCCGGATCGACGACACCTACACCGAGAGAGCACGATCCGCGGACTCCGGACACATCATCATCGGTGGCGAGAACTACGGGCAGGGCTCGTCGCGGGAGCACGCGGCGATCGCGCCCCGCCACCTCGGCCTGCGGGTGGTGATCGCCAAGTCGTTCGCGCGCATCCATTGGCAGAATCTCGCCAACTTCGGTGTGCTGGCAGTGGAATTCGTCGATCCCGCCGACTACGACGCCGTCGAGCAGGACGACACCCTACGGCTCGAGAACCTTCGGGATGCGCTCGGCGCCGACGACATCCTCACCGTTCGCAACGTGACCAAGGACCGGAAGTTCGAAGTCCGGCACCGACTCTCGAAGCGCCAGGTGTCAGATGTGCTGGCGGGCGGGCTTATCCCGCGCCTCGCGGCCGAGGAACACCCGGATGAGCATCGCGTCGAGGAGACCGTGTTGCAGGACAGCGGCGAGATCAGCTGAACATCAGCGTACGTACCCCGTGAGCTGGTAGGTCTCGGGCGGGCCCGTGATCGAGGAGTACAGCGAGATCTGGGTGAACGCACCCTTCTTGGGTGCGAACAGCCAGATCCCCACCGGGTACTTCGCGACCTTCCCGGCCGCACAGTTCGGCTCGCACAGCTTGCGGCTCTCGTTGCCGAAACCGACGGCGAAGGCGTCGGTCCACGCGAGCCAGATGATGTCGGAGACGATTACTCCCACGTCGGCACAGAAGATCGACGAGAGAGTGCGTGGTTGAACCAGTTTCGCGCCGTCGCAGCCGCCCACGACGGTCGTGGCCGGCGTGGGGGGCGGTGCGGCGGTCGCGGTTCCGACCCCGGACAGCCCGAGCATCACGACGACGCCCGTGACAGCCACTGCGACACATGCCCTGAACAATTTCGAAGCCATCCCGGTCGTCTCCTCGTCGCTCGTCCGGCAGCCGGCGGTTCGAGGACTCATTTTCGGGCAAGCGTGACCAGGTCACCGGCGATTCACGAATTTGTCGTCGGAAACGACGACGCCCCCGCCGGATCGTGAGGATGTACCTCACGAATCCGACGGGGACGTCGTGGATCGTTCCGAAGAGGATCAGGCCTCGACGATGAACGCCTCGAGCTGCTGACGCGCGACGTCGTCGGCGAGCTGCTTCGGCGGGGACTTCATCAGGTAGGCCGATGCCGGGAGGATCGGGCCGCCGATGCCGCGGTCCTTGGCGATCTTGGCGGCGCGCACGGCGTCGATGATGATGCCGGCCGAGTTGGGGGAGTCCCAGACCTCGAGCTTGTACTCCAGGTTCAGGGGCACGTCACCGAAGGCACGACCCTCGAGGCGGACGTAGGCCCACTTGCGGTCGTCGAGCCATGCGACGTGGTCGGACGGGCCGATGTGGACGTTCTTGTCCTCGACCTTGCCGGCGAGCGAGCCGGTCAGGTTGGAGGTCACGGCCTGGGTCTTCGAGACCTTCTTGGACTCCAGGCGCTCACGCTCGAGCATGTTCTTGAAGTCCATGTTGCCGCCGACGTTGAGCTGGTAGGTGCGGTCGAGGGTGACGCCGCGATCCTCGAACAGCTTCGCCATCACGCGGTGGGTGATGGTGGCGCCGACCTGGCTCTTGATGTCGTCGCCGACGATCGGGACACCGGCGTCGGTGAACTTCTGGGCCCACTCGGGGTCAGAGGCGATGAAGACCGGGAGTGCGTTGACGAAGGCGACGTTGGCGTCGATGGCGCACTGTGCGTAGAACTTGTCGGCCTGCTCCGAGCCCACCGGCAGGTAGCTGACGAGGACGTCGACCTCGGCGTCCTTGAGGGCCTGAACGACGTCGACACCCGAGCCGTCGGCCTCGGTGATGGTCTCGAGGTAGTACTTGCCGAGACCGTCGAGGGTGTGGCCGCGCTGGACGGTGACACCGGTCGGCGGCACGTCGGCGATCTTGATGGTGTTGTTCTCGCTCGCGAAGATCGCGTCGGACAGGTCGAAGCCGACCTTCTTCGCGTCCACGTCGAACGCGGCGACGAACTCGACGTCGCGGACGTGGTACGGACCGAACTTCACATGCATCAGGCCGGGAACGCTGGCGTTCTCGTCGGCGTCCTTGTAGTACTGCACGCCTTGCACCAAGGATGAAGCGCAGTTTCCTACGCCCACAATGGCAACGCGCACCTTATTGGGCTCACCCATGGTCGGGCTCTCCTTCTTGTTGCGGCGTCGCAGACCTTCGCTGCGCCACCGGTGTTTTCACTTGCTCGGGTGCCCGAGCTGTTCGTCCCGGCTCTGCGTCGAGTCCGGTTCTGGCAATTCGTCATCGGATCGTCCGATGCCGGCGTCCGGCCCCGGATCGACAGGTGACTGTTCGGTTCCGGCGTCGTCCCGAGCGGTGTCGTCGGGATCGAACGTGTCGGAATCGAACGGACTTGGAGTCCCGTCTCGCTGTTGGGAGCTCTCGGCGGCGATCAGCTCGTTGAGCCAGCGGACCTCCCGTTCGCTGGACTCGAGGCTGAGTTGATGCAGCTGGCGGGTGTAGCGATCGACCGCCCGGTTGGACCGTCCGACGATCTCCCGCAACCCTTCGCGGCGCTCCTCGACCTGCCGGCGACGGCCCTCGAGGATGCGCATGCGCGCAACTGCGGGAGTCCGGCTGAAGAACGCCAGATGCACACCGAAACCGTCGTCGGTGTAGTTCTGCGGCCCGGTGTCGGCCACGAGCTCGGCGAACCGAGCGCGACCGGCATCGGTGAGCTGGTACACCCGACGCCCACGACGAACCTTCATGCCCGAGGGCGCGTCGGCTTCGTCGATGAGACCGTCGGCCTGCATCCGACGCAGGGTCGGATACAGCGAACCGTAGGAGAAGGCACGGAAAGCCCCGAGGAGCCCGGTCAGCCGCTTGCGCAGCTCGTAACCGTGCATGGGGGCTTCGAGAAGTAACCCCAGGATCGCGAGCTCGAGCACTTCGTCACCCCCTCCGGTCCGTCGATGTGTCGGAAGGTGCTGACAGCACAACACCTCGCTCCGATGTGTTAGCAAATGTATCGCACCGATATAACCGTGTCCACGACCAGGTCGACCGACGAAGGTACACCGGGTCCCTGGCTGGTTTCGGCGGCCACCCGGTCCCGTGAGCGGCGGACCCGTCGCGCCGACGGCAAAGGTGTGACCACGTACGCTTGAACCCGTGCAACGCCAGATCGTCGACTACGCCCTGCAGCGGCGCGCTCGGCTGTCCTCGGTCCACGCGGGCCGGACTGCCGTGGCCGACGTATGCGATGCGAGTCCGTACCTTCTGCGCGCGGCGAAATTTCACGGTCGGCCTAGTGAAACGATGTGCCCGATCTGCCGAAAAGAGCAGGTCACCCTGGTTTCCTGGGTGTTCGGCGAACGGCTTGGCCAAGTCAGCGGCTCAGCGCGGAGCACTGAGGAGATCACCCGGCTGGCGACCACCGCCGAGGAGTTCTCGGTGCACGTCGTCGAAGTGTGCCGGACGTGCAGCTGGAACCATCTGGTGCAGTCATACGTTGCCGGGCTGCCGCCGCGGACCACGCGTCGCACCCGACGTGTGGCCAAGTAGCGCGCTGGCCTGCGGGTTTTTGCCGGGGCCTCATGCGTGCTGTCAAAGTGGAGTGGCACGAGGCTAGAGAATGAGACCGAGGCCAGCGGCGTGTGACGCGCCGCACGGCCCGGTAGGAAAGGTGGACGATGAGCGAGGCGTACGGTTCTTCGCCCACACCGCGCGGTACCGGATCCCGTCCCGGTCGCAACGGTGGCGGTAACAACGGACGAGCCAACAGGCAGGCCGCTCAGGTGCGGCAGAAACGGTTCGCATGGGCGCTCGGCGCCGTGGGTGCGATCGTCCCGGCCATCGTCCTGGTGTTGACCATCGCGTTCGCCTTCACCTACTTCACCGCGGAGATCCCCGAACCCGAGGTCAGCCAGAAGGCAACAATCGTCGACACCTCCGGCCGCACCCTCGCCGACATCACCCAGCCCGACGGCAACCGCCAGGTGGTGCCGTTCGACGAGATCCCCGACACGATGATCCAGGCGATCGTCGCCGCCGAGGACCGCGAGTTCTGGACCAACAACGGCTTCTCGCCCCGCGGTCTGTCCCGCGCGGTGATCGGTCAGATCACCGGTAACACCTCCGCCGGCGGTGGTTCGACGATCACCCAGCAGTACGTCAAGAACGCGATCGTCGGCGACGAACGCAGCTTCGACCGCAAGTTCAAGGAACTCGCGATCGCCGCCAAGATGAACGAGCGACACGGCTGGTCCAAGGAGAAGATCCTCGAGGCCTACCTCAACACCATCTACTTCGGGCGCGGTGCCTACGGCGTCGCCGTGGCCACGCAGAAGTACTTCAACAAGTCGATCACCGATCCGGCGCGTGCCAAGAAGAACCCACTGACCTTCGAAGAGGCCGCGCTGCTCGCCGGCGTCATCCGCGCACCGTCGTATTACGACCCCGAGAACAACCTCGAGGCGACCGAGGCCCGGTGGCGCTACGTGCTGAGCGGCATGGTCGCGACCGGCGCCATCACCCAGCAGCAGGCCGACAACGCGGTCTTCCCCAAGACCGTCAAGGCGCGGGTCAGCGGCAGTGACGAGACACCCGGCCCCAACGGTCTGATCAAGCGTCGGGTGCTCGAAGAGCTCAACAGCGTCGGCATCACCGAGAAGCAGTTGCAGACCGGCGGCCTCAAGATCAGCACCACCATCGACCCCCAGGTGCAGAACGGCGTCGTTCAGGCGGCCTGCCGCAAGAACAAGATCTACAAGTGCCCGAACGGCCAGCTGAACGGGGAACCGGACGACCTCCTGGCATCCGTGGTGTCCATCGACCCGCAGTCCGGGGCGGTGCGCGGCTACTACGGCGGTGACAATGCCGGCGGCTGGGATCTCGCGCAGGCCGGCCTCCAGACCGGCTCGTCGTTCAAGGTCTTCGCGCTCATCGCGGCCCTCGAGCAGGACATCCCGCTGTCGAAGACCTACAGCTCGGCGCCCTTCGAGGCCAGCGGCGGACTGACGGTCGAGAACTCCGACGGCGAGAGCTGCGGCTCGTGCAACCTCGCGACCGCGATGAAGATGTCGCTGAACACCGTCTACTACCGCCTCATGATGGACCTCAAGCGTGGCGCCGAGGACGTCGCCGACGCGGCGCACCGGGCCGGCGTCGCCGAGTCCTTCGGCAACATCGAGAAGACCCTGCAAGAGGCGAACGGCTCCCCTGAGGGCGGCGTCGTACTCGGCCAGTACCAGTCGCGCGTGATCGACATGGCCTCGGCGTATGCGACGCTCGCGGCCTCCGGCGTCTACCACGAGCCGTACTTCGTGCAGAAGGTCACCGACTCCGAGGGCCAGGTGCTCTTCGAGCGCAAGAACGAGGGCAAGCGGGTCTTCCCCGCCAAGGTCGCAGACACCGTGACCGCGGCCCTCGAGCCGATCGCGGCCTACTCCAACGGCAACTCGCTCTACGACCCGTCGCTGGGCGCGCGTCCGTCGGCTGCCAAGACCGGAACCGTGCAGCTCGGCGACACCGGCAAGAACAAGGACGCCTGGATGGTCGGGTACACGCCGCAGCTGTCCACCGCGGTCTGGGTCGGCACCAACGACGGCACCGCGCTCACCAACTACAGCGGCGCGTCGATCTACGGCAGCGGCCTGCCCTCGCAGATCTGGAAGGCGGCCATGAACTCCGCCCTCGAGGGCAAGGAGATCAAGGAGTTCCCCGAGCCCGAGGAGGCGATCGGCGGACAGGTCGGCATCCCGTACGAGGCGCCGGCGACGACCTACGCCCCGCCGACGCGCTCGCGCGGACCCTCTGTCCCGACCTTCGAGATCCCCGACCAGGGCGGCGACGGCAACCTGACCCTCGCGCCGGGTGTGACCATCCCGCTCCCGGGAGGCGGCCCGCGCGGCGGTGGCGGCACCGGCGGCGGCAACTCGCCGGGCGGGGGCAACTCACCCGACGGCGGAGGCGCCGGTGGCGACAACTCGCCGGGCGGGGGCAACCAGCCCGGTGGTGAGGACGGCGGAGGAATCCCTGAACCGCCCGTCGGCTGACCAGGATCCCCCGGCTGACTCTGCTGACGCAGCCGACCCTGCCTGGGACAGCCCTGCCCCGTTGGCGTGCGATGAACGCGTCGACGCCGAACGAGTACTCCCGACGCGCTCGGACAACCTGGTGCGCGAGGCGAGTTCGCTCGTCGGCGGCCCGGCGGGCGCGCACGCCGTCATCGGACGCAGCCGCCACCTGACACCGCTGCGCGTGCTGTTCGCGCTCGCGTTGTGCGGACTGGCCCTCGGCTGGTTCGGTAAAGCGAGCTGCCTGCAGCAGGCTCCGGCGGACGACGGTTCGGCGGGCCGCCCGGGCGCCGAGATGAGACTCGACTGGGACGACCAGCGGCAGTTCACCAACCTCTGCTACAGCGACGTCATCAGCCTGTACGGGGCCGAACGACTCAACATCGGGGCCCTGCCGTACCGCGATTTCTGGTTCCAGGAGGACGCCGGGGGCCAGACCATCAAGCGGTACATGGAGTACCCGGTCCTCACCGGGATGTTCATGTACGGCGCCGCGCAACTGACCCGCGGGTGGGTGTGGGCCGAGGAGAACTGGGGTGTCCCCGGTGCGCTCGACGTCGTGCTGTTCTCCACCATCGTCGCGCTCGGTCTGGCCCTGTTCTGGCTGGTCACGATCTGGGCGACGGCTCTGACCGCACGCACCCGGATGTGGACGGTCTGGCTGGCCGCGCTCTCGCCGCTGGTGTTCGTGCACGCCTTCACGAACTTCGACACCATCGCGACGGCCGCCGTCGCGGTCGCACTGCTCGCCTGGTCACGGGACCGGCCGTGGATCGCCGGCGTGGCCATCGGGGTCGGTGCCGCCGCGAAGCTCTACCCGGCATTGCTCCTGGTGGTTCTGGGAGCGTTGTGTCTGCGGTCCGGTCGCGTCCGCGAGTTCGGGGCCACGGCCGGGGCCGCGGTCGCTGCCTGGCTGCTCGTCAACCTGCCGATCCTCATCCCGTATCCCACCGGGTGGTGGGAGTTCTTCCGGTTCAACGGCGATCGCTCGGCCGACGCCGACACCATCTACCGCATCCTCGCCGACACGCTTGGTTTCACATGGAACATCAACATTCTGAACGCGCTGTCGGTCGGGTTGACCGTCGTCGTCCTGGTGGGGGTCGCCCTCATCGGTCTGTGTGCGCCGTTCCGTCCGCGGGTCGCGCAACTGGCGTTCCTCGCCGTCGCCGGCTTCCTGCTCGTCAACAAGGTGTGGAGCCCGCAGTACTCGCTGTGGCTGGTGCCGCTGGCGGTCCTCGCGATCCCGCACACCCGGTTGCTCCTGACGTGGATGACGGTCGACGCGCTGATCTGGATTCCTCGGATGAGCCTGTTCCTCGACCAGGAGCGGCGCTGGCTCCCCGACCAGTGGTTCACCGCCGCGGTGGTGCTCCGCGGTCTGCTCGTCATCGTGCTGTGTGCGGTTGTGGTCTGGCAGATCTGGCATCCGAAGGACGATCTCGTCCGACGCGGGAACGACGGTCGCTGGTACGACGATCCGGCCGGTGGAGTGCTCGACGGTGCGCCGGACCACATCCGGTTGCACCTGCCGTCGGGGCGAAGGCGACGGCGGGCCGAAGCCGAAGTGGCCGAGCCGATTTCAGTCGGTACTCGGTGACGGGATAGCCATCGCGCCGCGGGCGGAGACGAACCCTAGGGAACCGAACGCCGCGCCGCTGCGTCCAATCCAGCATGAATCCGTTGCAACTCGCAGTACCCGACGACCTCACCGACTGGCTTGCCGCCGGCGACCGAACGGCCGAACTCCTGGCCGATTCCGTGCTGGTCGACCAGCAGTGGTGGACCGACACCCTGGCCGAGTTCGAGATGCCGAACACGTTGCACGGCAGTCGAATCGGCCGACAGGACCTGTTCGGCCTCGGTGCGGTCGCCGGAGAGTCCCCGGAGGATGCGATCGCCCTGCTGTGGAATGTCGTCGCGTTCTGCCTGGGCCGGCAGAACTCCGACGGCAAGAAGCGGATCGCCGCCGTGGCCGCCGACCGCAAGCGCCTCGGAAAGCTGCTGCAGGAGGCCGCCCTCGCGAGTCGCGACGACCCGGGTGCGGCGTACGCGATGCTGCGACCGGACAAGGGCGGCAACACCATCGACCGGCTCGGACCGGGCGGGTTCACCTGGTTCCTGTACTTCGCGGGCGCCGGGGACCCGAAACACCCGAGCCCGGTGCTCGAGGCCAAGGTGGGCCGGTCGTTGCGACGTGCCGGGTGGAAGGGTCTGCGCGACGGCGTCTGGACCGCCGCCGACTACGTCGCCTATTCGCGGCTCGTGGATCGCTGGCGCACAGAGGCGGGGGTCGATCGCAACGACGTCGTCGTACGCGGCCTGTTCGCGATCTCGCCCCCGACCGGATGGGACCACCCGTGGCAGGCCTGGGAGCGTCAGACCTGGGAGAAGGCCAACTGGGTACGTGGCCCGCTGTCCACCGACGATCTGCGCGTCGTCCACCGCTGGTTGTGCACCCTTTCCGCGCTGGCGCCGAGATCCGCTGAGGCGCAACCAGAATTCCGCGAGCTGAGTCGCAAGATCAGCCAGGCACTCAATGGCGAGGTCAGTGAGATCAACGGCGGATTCGACGAGGACTACGTCTACGGCAGCTACCTCGGTCGACGCCTCTGAGGGTTGAGGCGTGTCCGTCGTGGGTATGGTCCGGACATGGCTGAGCGTGGCGAGAACATCCCGGACAGCACCGCAGAGGCGGTCGGCAAGGTGGGGGAGGCGCTCGAGTACGTCGAGCGTGCCCGCGGCCACCTCTACAGTTTCCATCAACTCATCGGGCACGCAGACCTGTTGCTCGGCGAGGCCGTGGACGCACTGCGCGAGGACGGGCACTCCGAGATGGCGGATGCCCTCGCCACCGAGATGGTCGGGCGCAATGTCATCAACGGGCGCTGGACATTCCAGGTTGTCGAGGAGTTCGACTCCACCTACTGGCAGCCGTTGCGCGAGCATGCCGATCGGGCGCGGGCCGAGCTGACCGACGGGATCGCACACCTCCACGAGGCGCGGATGAAAGAGGACCGACGGACGCACGGTCACCCCGACCACACCAAGGAGCCCGAGGGCAGGGGACCTGGATCAGGCGGACATCCGCTGTAGCAGTAAGGCTTTGGCGGCCGGCCAGTCGTCGTCGGTCATCGCGTAGAGCGCGGTGGTCCGCCAGTCGTCGCCGAACCGTCGGTGTTTGCGGAGCAGCCCCTCGAAGCGGGCGCCGAGCTTCTCGATCGCGGCGCGGGACTGCGCGTTGTGCTCGTGGGTGTGCCAGGTGACCCGAACCGCGCCGCAGTGTTCGAACGCGTGCCGCAACAGCAGGTACTTCGCTGTTGGGTTGACCGTCGTCCCCTGAACGCGTTCGGCATAGAACGTGTACCCGATGCAGACACTCCGGTGGGCGTGGTCGATTTCGTAGAAGCTCGTCGACCCGACGACCTGACCGTCGACGTTGTCGACGACCGCGAACGGGACGCGCGCTTCGGGGTCGGCGTTGGCGGCGTCGACGTAGCGGTGGGCGGTGGCGAGGTCGACGGGGACACCGGGAGACCAGCGGAACCGGGCCGGGTCCCCGACCACGCGGGCGAGTGC
This sequence comes from Gordonia rubripertincta, assembly GCF_038024875.1. Taxonomy (NCBI): domain Bacteria; kingdom Bacillati; phylum Actinomycetota; class Actinomycetes; order Mycobacteriales; family Gordoniaceae; genus Gordonia; species Gordonia rubripertincta. The sequence continues at coordinate 1,157,218 of NZ_CP136136.1, read as the reverse complement.
CGGAGCGTCGTCGGCGGTTAACGGCCCCAGGGTGACCCGCTCGCCGACGAGTGGGCCCGTGCCCAACCAGGAACTCATGTCAGGTCCGGTCCGTGGCAGGTACCGGCCGGGTCGTGGGAGTTCCGGTGCGATCACCCGGTCCCGCGGCGCGGATCGTCTTCGACGCGAGCGGTTGCCGCAGCGGTGTGCGGGCGAGCGTGCCGATCAGGTAGACGAGCAGCACCGCGTGCACCCACACCGAGCCGGCGACCCCGGTCAGCACCCACCAGGGCAGGGGATCGCCGGCGTCGCGGATGGGGAACAGGCGGAAGATCGTCAGATCGAGGGCGATATCGGTGAGCAGGTAGACGGCGATCACCTGCCAGCGGACCCGCATGAGCACGAAGAACGGAAGAATCCAGAGCGTGTACTGCGGTGAGTGAACCTTGTGGAACAGCATGAAGCCGGCGAGCATCGCCCCGCTCACACCGATCCAGGGGAAGACGCCGATCCGCTCGTAGCGGCGCCACCCCAGGTACATGGCCACGGCGAAGCCGGCGAGTATCAGGATCGGCGACGCCACCCCGACGATGGAGTGGTAGGTGTCCGTCGTCCCGGTGACGTAGCGGAGACCCCAGTACCAGATGGAGTTGGTGTCGACATCGGCCCGACGCCGCCCCTGGAACGTCAGTGCAGCCTTCCAACCGTCGAATCCGAGGATCATGAACGGCAACTGGATCGCGACGACGGTGACCACCGCTGCGCCGGCCACCCACGCGGCGCCCACCCAGTCGAGGCCGCGACGCCCGGCGCGTCGTGGTCCACCGGCGCCCCCGGTCAGGACATAGGCGGCCAACGGCAGCACGAAGATCCCGGGATAGAGCTTGAGGCAGAAGCCGATCGCGAGCAGGACGGCCGCCACCACGGCACAGGCGCGCAGCGGGAGTCGTCGTCGGCCGGTGGCGTGGTCGATCGATCCGCCCCACGTCATCACCGCGATGGCGGCGACCGCGGTGGCGACCACCGGCAACTCCCAGTTGTGGAAGGAGTACAGGACCAGCGGGGGAGTGGCCGCCCACAGCAGCGCCCACCAGCGGACCATCAGCGCCAGCATCAGCGTGATCGCGAAACCGAACGGCGCCAACAACAGTGCGGACTGGGTGAAGAACGCGGTGTCGGTGTCCGCGCCGATCGCCCCGACGTACATGAACAGACCCGACAGCACCGGATATTCGACGACGCCCCCGAAAAGCGTGCCGTCCCCGGTGATCCCGCCGTGGATGTAAGGGAACACGTGGTTGTTGATGTCGCGGCCGAGCCACAGGTACATCAGGTCCGAGTAGCAGGGGATGAGACCGCCGGGATCGCCGGAGGGCCAGTTGGCGCTGCGACCGTCGGCGTCGAACGGCGCCCCGCCGCAGCGGGCCTTCGTCTGGAAGCTCCAGAACATCGTCGCCGCGGTGGCCAGCAGGGACACCAGCACGATAACCGCGGTCTCACCGCGGCCGGACAGCCACGGGATCCGCCGAGGCGTACTGGTCCGCGGCTCCGACATGGCCAACAGCGTAGGTCGTCGCACACGAACAACACGAACCGAGTGATCGGGGTCGTCATCAGCCGCTGAACCGGTGCTCACGACCTCGGATTTCCGGGAAAACGTCCTGGTCATGTATCTTGGACCGGTTGCCGACGCAGGCGACCCTCCTGCCACGGACAGTCCGTGGCCGACCTAGCCCATAGGAGGTGATGTGGTCTTATGCGTCACTACGAATTGATGGTCATCCTCGATCCGAATCTGGACGAGCGCACCGTCGCACCCTCACTCGATACTTTCCTCAATGTTGTCCGCAAGGATGGCGGTTCGGTGGATGGTGTCGACATCTGGGGCAAGCGCCGCCTTGCTTACGAGATCCTGAAGCACAACGAGGGCATCTACGCCGTCATCGATCTCAATGCCGAGCCCGCCACGGTCACCGAGCTGGACCGTCAGCTGAAGCTGAACGAGTCGGTTCTGCGCACCAAGGTCCTGCGGAAGTAATACACAGGGTTTCTTGAACGTCTGAAGACGTCGGTACCGGGTTCTAGGGTTGACCCAGAAAATCCCGGTGCATGTCGATCAGCGAGTGCCCACCTACGACCCAAGGGGAAACACACATGGCAGGCGACACGGTCATCACCGTCATCGGCAATCTCACCGCCGACCCGGAACTGCGGTTCACGCCGTCCGGCGCAGCGGTTGCCAACTTCACGGTGGCTTCCACCCCGCGCACGTTCGACCGTCAGACCAATGAGTGGAAGGACGGCGAAGCGCTGTTCCTCCGCTGCAACATCTGGCGCGACGCCGCGGAGAACGTGACCGAAAGCCTGACCAAGGGTTCCCGGGTGATCGTGCAGGGACGGCTCAAGCAGCGGTCCTACGAAACCAAAGAAGGCGAACGACGCACGGTCGTGGAACTCGAGGTCGACGAGATCGGCCCCTCGCTGCGTTATGCCACCGCCAAGGTCAACCGCGCCTCGCGCGGCGGCGGTGGCGGCGGCGGATTCGGATCCGGTGGCGGCGGCGGTAGCCGCGGCGGCGGATCGAACCAGCAGGTCGCCGACGATCCCTGGGGCAGCGCACCTGCCAGCAGCGGCGGATCGTTCGGTGGCGGGGACGACGAACCACCATTCTGATAACTCCCGGGTTCCGCCCGTCGGCGGCGACCCGGATTGCATGACTGGAGCAATACACACATGGCAAAGGCAAAGGCCAGCCGGAAGCCTCGCGTCGAGAAGGTCACCAAGACCAAGGCGTGCAGCTTCTGCAAGGACAAGAAGGCCGTCATCGATTACAAGGACACCGCGCTTCTGCGTCGTTTCCTGTCCGACCGCGGCAAGATCCGCTCGCGTCGCGTGACCGGCAACTGCGTGCAGCACCAGCGCGACGTCGCCGTGGCCGTCAAGAACTCGCGTGAGGTGGCCCTGCTGCCCTTCACCTCGACCAGCCGATAAGCGGAAAGGATCAGTTGACATGAAGCTCATCCTCACCGCCGCCGTGGAGAACCTCGGCGAAGCCGGCGACATCGTCGTGGTCAAGGACGGCTACGGCCGCAACTACCTGCTGCCTCGCGGCCTGGCCATCAAGGCCACCCGCGGCGCCGAGAAGCAGGTCGAGGGCATCCGCCGTGCGCAGGAGGCCCGCGAGGTTCGCGGTCTCGAGCACGCCAACGAGCTGAAGCAGGCCCTCGAGGGCCTCGACGCAATCTCGCTGGACGTCAAGACCCACGACTCGGGCAAGCTGTTCGGTTCGGTTACCGCGGCAGACGTCGCCGGTGCCATCAAGACCGCCGGCGGACCCGTCGTGGACAAGCGCAACGTCGTGCTGCCCAAGGGTCACATCAAGGCCACCGGTAGCTACCCGGTCACCGTCACCCTGCATCCGCAGGTCTCGGCAACCGTGCAGCTCGCCGTGGTCGCCGCCAGCTGACCCCAGCGTCGAACACACAAAGGCCGGGTGGAAGAGATTCCACCCGGCCTTTGTCGTGTCTGTCTCCGCGGCCTACTTCGGCGCGGGCGGGTTGGCGGGCAACTGATTCCAGTACTGCAGCCGCGGCGGCAGGTACCGCGGCGCCGGGTTGGCGCTGTGCGCGACGGCGTTGTTGCCCGGTCCGAGAGTGTCCCAGGACGGAAAGAAGAACTTGTGCCACGCGGGGGTGAAGATCAGCGCCCGTTCGCCGGTGCGGCAGGCGACGACGTCGCGCCGCGGCACGGTGCAGGTGACCCCGGCGATGGTGACGCGTTTGCCGACACCCAGGACCGGCGGACGGAACCCGGTCTTCGAACCGAAGCGGTATGTCTGGTCTCTGTTGACCCACCACGGGCCCTGCTGGTCCGCTGTGATGGCGGCGCCGGTCGCGGTGGGCGGGGCTGTCGCCGGGCGGCCCTGACAGCCCACGTAACGGTAGGCCTGACCGATCTGGCACATCCAGCGGCCGGTGGTGAAGAACGAGCGCCCGTTGTCGCCGTAGGCGATCGAGCGGAAGGTCGTCGGATCGACCGGCTGGTACCGCGACAGGTCGAACTCGACGGGCATCGTGGGACCGGGCGCGGCGTTGGCCGGAGGCGCTCCCAGCGCGATCCCGCCCGCGACCGTCAGCGCGGCCACCGCCCCGACCGTTCGACGGATGACCCCGGTTCCCAACCCCAACCTCGACACGATCGACATTGCATCACATGGATTCGGGTCGCGGTCGGCTATCCGGCGAGATGGCACGTGGCTGAGCGCCGTCGTGCCTGGCTGTTACGTAGATCACTCGGGAAATTCACCGAATTGTTGGCCACTCGCACTTGAACGGTCGTCGCAACACGCCCATGTGACGACGCGCCGAAGAGTGGCGAAGGATTTTCAGTTTCTTGATTGTGGAAATTAATGGACGCTCTGAACTGGGCAAACAGGGTTGTTCACACCCGAATTCCTCAGGTTGTCCACAACGGGTGCACAATCGCTCCCCCGCTCATTCACACGTCGTCCACAAGTGCTCCCCAGATTCATCAACAGCCCGGTTTGAGTCGTCGTGGCGGAGGTCTTAGTGTCACGGCTCAGGTCTCAGTCCTGTTTTCGCGCGCCCGCCGGCAGTCGTTGTCGGAGCGTCCCGATAGGAAAGAGACGGACAGAGCAAGAGACAGAGCAGTACGTCGACACCGGAGACTCGCGAGGTGGCCTGCCGGGGCCGACACCACAGAGGTCGTATCCACTCGTCAGGGCGAGCGGTGCGAGCGTATGCGAGAGGTTAGACACACGTGGCTGTTGTGGATGACCGCGGGCACGGTCCTGCCGCCGGCGATCGGGAAGAACGAGGTCGAGGTCGAGGCGGGGACGACGCCCCACCCACCGAGGACTTCGGTAGGCAACCCCCACAGGATCTGGCTGCCGAGCAATCAGTGCTCGGCGGCATGTTGCTGTCCAAGGATGCGGTCGCCGACGTCGTCGAGAAGATCCGTACGGCCGATTTCTATCGTCCCGCGCACCAGGCGGTGTTCGAGGCGATCCTCAGCCTCTATTCCAAGGGCGAACCCGCCGATGCGGTCACGGTCGCCGCGGAACTCGAGCGCTCGGGCGAGCTCAAGCGCATCGGGGGCGCGCCCTATCTGCACACCCTGATCTCGACGGTGCCGACGGCCGCCAATGCCGGCTACTACGCCGAGATCGTGGCTGAGAAGGCGATCCTGCGCCGTCTGGTCACCGCGGGCACCCGCATCGTGCAGTACGGCTACGCGGGCAACGACGGCCAGGACGTGGCCGAGGTCGTCGACCGCGCGCAGGCCGAGGTCTACGAGGTCACCGAACGCCGTCAGGCCGAGGACTACCTCCCGCTCGAAGAGCTGCTGCAGCCGACGATGGACGAGATCGACTCCATCGCGTCGCGCGGCGGCATCTCGCTGGGCGTGCCGACCGGTTTCGCCGACTTCGACAAGCTGACCAACGGTCTCCACCCGGGCCAGATGATCATCGTGGCCGCGCGACCCGGTGTCGGTAAGGCGCTCGCCCTCGACACTCCGCTGCCCACGCCTTCCGGCTGGACGACGATGGGCAAGGTCGGGGTGGGCGACGAGCTGCTCGACGCCCACGGCCGGCCCACCAAGGTGGTCGCCGCGACCGACGTGATGACCGAACGTCCCTGCTACGAGGTCGAGTTCAACGACGGCGCTGTGCTGGTCGCCGACGAGCAGCACCAGTGGGCGGCCGAGATCGACGGCGAGCGTCAGGTCGTCACCACGGCGGGGCTACGCGCGCACGTGGGCTGTGCGGTCATCCGCAACACCGCGCCACTCGAGTTGCCGCGCAAGCGATTTGCTTACGGTCCGTACACCGTCGCGGCGCTGGCGGGGATGGCATTCGACGATCCCGAGATCAGTATGCGCATCGACGCCGAGGGGCCCGTCGACGTGATGACGCTGATGGCCGACCTCGGCGGACGGATCCCCTACGAGTACCTGCGCGGTTCGATCGCTCAGCGCCGTGCGCTGCTGGCCGGTCTGCTCGACGCGCGGGCCACCGTCGACGACGACGGCTGGATCACCGTGCCCGCGGCGACCCGGCACATGACCGCGGTCGTCGCCGACCTGGTCGCCGGTCTGGGCTTCAACTACAAGCGCTCGGCCACCGGGTGGCTGCGCGTCGACGCCGACGAAGACGTGTTCACCGTTCACCACAAGGCAATTCGACACAAGGAGCTCCGTCGCAAGGCCGGCGTCCGCCGCGTCGTGGCGGTGCGTCCGGTGGACTCGGTGCCGGTGCGTTGTGTCGAGGTCGACAACGACGAGCATCTCTACCTCGCCGGTGAGGCGATGGTCCCGACACACAACTCGACGCTGGCAATGGACTTCCTGCGCTCGGCGGCGATCGGACACGGCCTCACCGCGGCCATGTTCTCGCTGGAGATGAGCAAAACCGAGATCGTCATGCGTCTGCTGTCGGCGGAGGCCAAGGTCAAACTCGCCGACATGCGTGCCGGCACCATGAGCGACGACGACTGGACGCGTTTGGCCCGTCGTATGGGTGAGATCTCGGATGCGCCGTTCTTCATCGACGACTCGCCGAACCTCACGATGATGGAGATCCGCGCCAAGGCGCGTCGTCTCAAGCAGCGCCACGACCTGAAAGTCGTTGCGGTGGACTACATGCAGCTGATGACGTCGGGCAAGAAGGTCGAGTCCCGACAGCAAGAGGTCTCGGAGTTCTCGCGTCAGCTCAAGCTGCTGGCCAAGGAGCTCGAGGTCCCGGTGATCGCGATCAGCCAGCTGAACCGTGGTCCCGAGCAACGTACCGACAAGAAGCCACAGGTGTCGGACCTCCGTGAGTCCGGTTCGCTGGAGCAGGACGCCGACATGGTCATCCTGCTACACCGCCCCGACTCGATCGAGCGCGACGACCCGCGCGCCGGTGAGGCCGACATCATCGTCGGCAAGCACCGTAACGGCCCCACCGCCACCATCACCGTCGCGCACCAGCTACACCTCAGCCGGTTCGTCGACATGGCGCGGGGTTAGCACCGGGCCTTGCCGGTGTCTGCCGAAATACGCCCCTGGAACCCACCCTCCAGCGGTCCGCCGTCGACATGGCGCGCTGTTGCGTAATTGGCTGGGTCCGGTCCGGCCTGTCGTGGGTGGTTGGCGGCGGGTTCCGGCGATGATGTGTTGGTGGCCAAGGGTTATCGTCCGGTGCAGCGTGATCAACAGTTTCTGATGCCGCCGAGTATGCGGGAATGGCTGGCGGCTGATGATCCGGTGTGGCTGGTCATCGATACGGTCGCCTCGTTGGATACCTCGGCGGTGCAGGCGGTGCGCAAGACCGGCGGAGCCGGTCGCGCCGCCTATCACCCAGATATGTTGTTGACCCTGTTGATCTGGGGTTGGGCACAAGGTCAACGGTCCTCGCGGCAGCTGGAACGGTTATGTCACCGCGACGTCGCCTACCGCATCATTTGCGCTGGTGACGTCCCTGATCACGTGACGATCTCGCGGTTTCGCGCCGACTGCGCACCCGCGATCGAGAACTTGTTCGTTCAAGTGTTGATGCTGTGCTCGCGGGTCGGGATGGGCCAGTTGGGAGTCGTTGCCCTTGACGGCGTCAAGATCGCCTCCAATGCGTCACTGAGCGCCAATCGGACCGAGCAAGGATTGCGCGCAGCGTTGGCCGCCGAGGCTGCTCGTGCCGCGGCCGAACACGAAGCGGCCGATGTCGCCGAGGATGATGCCCATGGTGATGACCGCGGCGATCAGCTTCCCCGCGAGCTTCACGATCCAGGGTCGCGTCACGCCCGGATCACTGAAGCGTTGGCTGACCTGGCTGCCCACAATGAGCAACTCAACGACGCCGAGTCGGCGGCCGCCCAGCGCAAGAATGACCGTGAACAGGCTGGTGAGAAGGCCCAGAAGGCCCGCGAGGAGACGGTACAGCGGGCGCGGGAACGACGGGCCTCTGGCGGGCCCGCCACGGGTAAGGGATCGTTGCCGGTCGAGATCGAGGTCGAGGTGTTGACCGAGTCGTTGGCGCGAGCGATCGCCGTTCACCAGGACAAGATCGACCGCTATCGGCCCGGGCAGCGGGGCCGTGAACCCGGACCGGTCGAGACGAACTACTACGTGCTGCGCGCCCAACGAGCACTCCAGCGGGCCCTGGACCGTCAACAGCAGCGCCACGCCAAATCCGCGCCTGACTCAACTCCCACCCCGCCTGCCACCGCGACTGCGGCAACGACGTCACGGGCGCGACGGGCGCCACGGCGCAACATCACCGACCCGCAATCGCGGATGATGCCGTTGCGTGGCGGTGGTTGGCTCCAAGGGTTCAACTGTCAGGCTGTGACCAGCGACGACGGGCTGATCATCGCCACCGGTGTGGGCAACAGTCCCGCCGATGCCCCCACCTTCACCACGATGCTCGACAAAGCCGTCACTGCCGCAACACTCATCGACACCCATCGACCCCACCCGCCGGCGACGACCGGCATCGGGGTGGTCTTGGCCGATGCCGGATACCTCTCCGAACACAACCTCACCACCCCCGGACCCGACCGGCTCATCGCGACCGGCAAAAGCCGGGCAGTTTCAGAAGCCGCGCAACACACTCCGACCCACGGACCACCGCCACCAGACGCCTCGCCGATCGAAGCGATGGCCCACCGGTTGGCCACACCAGAAGGGCATGCGCTTTACCGTCAACGCGCCCACATCGCTGAAACCCCGTTCGGCCACGCCAAACACAACCTCGGATTCCGCCGCTTCACCAGCCGCGGACTCGATAGAGCCGCAGCGGAATTCAGCTTCCACGCCCTCGTCCACAACCTGTTCAAAGCCATCGGAAACCCCGCCCTGGCCCCCGCCCTCACCTGACACACCGCCCGGCCAGCCACCGGCCAACCCGACCCGAACCCGACCCCCACACCGATTACGCAACAGCCCGATGGTGTTGTTGGCGTCGCTGCAGAGGGCGCAAACCAGGGGCGCTTTTCGTCGGCGAGACCGGAGACTGTTCGGCGAACCCCACGTGCGGTGGGTCTCCGGTCAAACCGTTTGCGCCCACCCCGACAATGGTGAGGTGACCGAACGAATCCTGCGGCGCGTGAACGTCGTCGACCGATGACCGCACCCGCGCGTTCGACCCAGGCCATGGTCATCTGGCTGGTCGGTCTCACGGTGTACTTCGTCGCGGTTCTGCAGCGGTCGTCGCTGGCTGTGGCGGGCCTGTTGGCGGCGGAGCGTTTCGACATCACCGCGTCGCAACTGTCGATCTTCGTCGTGCTGCAGATCCTGGTCTATGCCCTGATGCAGGTTCCCGTCGGACTCCTGGTCGACCGGTTCGGTCCGCGGCGGGTGATGCTCACCGGGACCCTGATCCTCACCCTCGCGCAGTTCAGCTTCGCGTTCGCCGACAGCTACCCGTGGGCGCTGTCGTCCCGGTTCTTTGTCGGGATCGGCGACGCGATGACCTTCGTGTGCGTCCTGCGGTTGGTCACGAGTTGGTTCCCGACGCGGCGAATCCCGCTGATGACCCAACTCACCGGGGTGCTGGGCCAGTTGGGCGCGGTGGCGGCGGCGATCCCGATGACCTGGGCGCTGTCGACCCTGGGATGGACGCACGCGTACCTCGCCACGGCAGGGATGGGGGCAGCGCTACTGCTGACGACGCTGCTCGTGGTGCGCGATTCGCCGGCAGCGCGCTCGGTGTCGGGTCCGATCCTCGGGTGGGCGGGTATCCGGCAGAGTCTGGGTGAGTCGTGGGAACACCCCGGCACCCGCCTGGGCTTTTGGATGCACTTCTCCACACCCTTCAGCGCGAACGTGCTCGGCCTCCTGTGGGGCTATCCCTTCTTCGTGGAGAGCCAGGGTTTGAGCGCCGGCGCTGCGGGTCTCCTGCTGACGATCATGGTGCTCGCGATCATGGGCTTCGGTCCGGCGTTCGCGTGGCTGATCACCCGATCGCCGTGGCACCGGTCGACGTTGGTCCTCGGGGTGATCACGAGCATCGCAACCGCCTGGGCGGTGGTGCTGGCGTGGCCCGGCGCGGCGCCGTTGTGGTTGCTCGTCGTCCTGGTGATCATCTGCGGGATGGGTGGGCCCGCGTCGATGGTCGGGTTCGATCTCGGGCGCACCTCCAACCCGGCCTCTCGCACCAGTACCGCCACCGGGCTCATCAATCAGGCCGGCTTCCTGGCGACCCTCGTCACCGCAGGACTGATCGGCCTGATCCTCGACTGGCGCACCCCGGATGGGGTCGACGGCTATCCGGCCGAGGCATTCACCTGGGCGATGGCCGTGCAGTTCCTGCTCTGGGGACTCGGTGCGCTACAGATCTGGCGATACCGACGAAAAGGCCGCGCGCGGTTGCTGCGAGATGACCCGGAGCAGTGGTCCCGTCAGTCCGGACGCCCGGTCCCCGACCGCCCCTGAGCCGCCTGAGGACGCTCGATCCGAGGAGGTCGTCAACCCTGACATGTCCCGGAAGGGGCTCACCCGAAAGTAGGGGGTCGACTCGGTCTTCTCACCGATGTGCGGGACGCCCTCGTCGCCCTACCGTCGGGACATGAGTGTGATCGACACAGTCGAGAGTCCGGCAGTCTCCGGCAGCGAACCCCCAGCGACGCCACGCCTTTGGGGTCCGGCGAAGAAGGTGGCGTTCCGCTTCACCTTCACCTACACGGCCCTGTTCTGCCTGACCTTCGCCCAGATCACCTTCGTGTTCTTCGGAGTGGCGGGAAACCTGTTGCCCGACTCCGCAATCCTGTGGCAGATGCAGACGCTGTCCCCGCTGATGGAGTGGGTGGGCCGCAATGTCTTCGGCGTCGACGCGGTGCTCAACCTCCACTCAGGGAGCGGTGATCAGGCCGCGATCTGGATCTACCTGTTCCTCATCGTCGTCGTCGCCGTTGTCGTGACCGGTGTGTGGTCGGTCCTCGACCGGCACCGGCCCGACTATGCCCGGCTGTGGTCGTGGACGATGGTGTTCCTGCGGCTCGCACTCGGCGGGCAGATGCTGTTCTACGGCTTCGCAAAGCTCATCCCGTCGCAGATGGGCCCACCTCCGCTCGCCGCGCTGCTCGAACCGTTCGGAGACTTCAGCCCGGCGTCGGTGCTATGGCTGCAGGTCGGCAGCTCACCTGTCTACGAGATTCTTCTCGGCAGCGTCGAGGTACTGGGAGGTCTCCTCCTGTTCTGGACGCGCACAGCCACACTCGGCGCGGTAGTCAGCTTTGTCGCGATGGTCCAGGTGTTCATCCTGAACATGACGTTCGACGTCCCGGTAAAGATTCTGTCGTTCCACCTGATGGTCTTCTCGCTCATCCTGCTGGGCCCGCAGATCCGGAACCTCCTGGAGCTGTTCGTGTTCGGTCGAGCAGCCGATCCACTCACCCCGCCTTCCCTGTTCACGAGTGGCAAGCTCAACCGGTGGGCCGCGGCAGTTCAGGTGGTCCTGGGTATCTGGGTGGCGATCGGCGCGGCGCAGATCAGCTGGTCCGCGTACCAGGAGTACGGAGCCGGCGCGCCGAAGCCCGAGCTGTACGGCATCTGGACCGTACAGGACTTCCGCGTAGAAGGAACGCCGGTCCCACCGCACACAACCGATGAGAAGCGCTGGCAACGCATAGTTTTCGATATTGGCGGAGCCACCACGTTGCAGATGATGAGCGGTGTGCTGGTGCCGGTACCGGCCGAGACCTCCGACAAGACGCTGCGGATGCAACAACCGCCCGCGTCGCTGGCGATCGACCGTCCCGACAACGACACCCTGGTGCTGTCCGGCGAGCTGGACGGGATTCCGACGACGGTCGTCGCCCACCGCATGGACCACGACGCGATGACGTTACGGAGCAGGGGTTTCAACTGGGTTCAGGACGAGCCGTACTTCCGGTGACGGTCGCGCTCAGAGGAGCAACAACCACACGAACCGCAGCACGATCGCGCTGATCCCGAAGACCGCGACGCCGAGAAGCCAACGTCGGGCGTCACGGTCGGCGGCCACGGGATCTCGGCCTCGGCGTAGGTAAGTGAAGGCCGCCATGATCGCGCACGCCGCCGCGATCACGCCGGTGATGAGGACGAAAACCAGCATCACGGTGGTCATGTGCACAACCCGGCGTCGAGCCGCTCCGGCATCCAGACCTCACTTCGACGACGCGACCTCGATCGAAGTCGCATCGTCGGGACGAGATCCACCGGTTGGCGCCTCACACCACCCGCTTCAGTTCGCCGGGGGTCACGTCGTCATCGGCGGCCAGCGCCAGCACCTCGCCGAACCCGGCGACCAGGCACTCGGCGAACAACTCCTGGTCGGTGACCGCGGCACCGTCGGAATTGATCCCGAGACAGGCGGTTCCGTTGTGGGTGATCATCGTGGCCATCATCGCGCAACCGGGCAGTGGGCCGAAGGGGAACATGCGCTCGACCTTGGCGCCCGCGACGTACGTCTCCCACGGGATTCCGGGGACGTTGCTGGCCTGGAGGTCGTTCTGGCTGGTCGTTCCGCTGAACCGCATCAGGACGGTGCCGGGCAGCCAGGCCATCACCGATCCGAGGGTGTTGAAGATGTCCACCGCGGGCTCGTGGCGGGCCTGGCGGACCTGCTCGCGGATGGTGAGAACGCGTTCGAAGGGGTCGGCGATACCGACCGGACCTGCGAGCCGGCCCACCGCGATGCGATTACCGCCTGCCGGATCCTCGGGTCGGCGCACCGAGATCGGGATCGCCACCGGCATCGTCTCGATGGGCGAACCCATCTTCTCGTGGTACAGCCGGAATCCGCCGATCAACCCAGCGAGATAGACGTCGTTGATCGAGGACCGGGCGGCGGTCGCGGCGGCTTTCATGTCGGCGAACGGCACCTCGAAGGCGCTGAACCGCCAGGACAGACTGCGGTGGGCCAACAAGGGAGAACCCGGAGGGCTGACGAGGCCCGCCACTCGCGGTACCGAACGGCCATAGCGCAGAGCAGTACTCAGCGCCTGCCGCGGATTCGCCAGCGCGCGCACGCCACGGAATGCGGTGTCGAGGCGGTGGGGCACTCGACGGACCTCTTCGATGATCTGCCGCTCGAGCAGATCGAGCGGCGTGATGTTCACCGGGTCGGGGCTCGGCGGCTGCGGTTTGCTCGGATTGTGCTCCCGCGTCGGCGAATGCAACTGCGCCAGACCGAGGATCGCACCCAGGCCGTCGGTGAGGGCGTGATGCGCCTTGAGGAAGTAGGCCGCCCTGCCGTCGGGCAGACCTTCGATCAGGTAACCCTCCCAAGGCGGGCGTGCGGCGTCGAGCGCGGTCATCGCCAACTGCTCGCACGTCGTGAGCAGTTCCCGCATACTGCCGTCGCCACCCAGGCTGATCCGGCGCAGGTGGTAGTGCAGATCGAAGTCGGGATCGACTGCCCAACTGGGTGTTCCGGTGCCGAACGGGGAGTCGACAACCCGCTGGCGGAAGCGCGGAGCCATCCGGCTCGCCCACTCGTGGGCGGCGACCAGCCGATCCCAGTCGGGATCGCAGTCGTAGATCTCCAGCATGCAGATCGTGCCCCGCATGCGACGATCCGTGTCGCCACGCCACATGATGGTGTCGACCGCGCTCATGTGGGGGTCGCTCGCCCAGTCCAGGGGGCGGTCGACACCGTCGGTGAGATCACCCTCGTCGGCCATCGTCAGTCCTCCTCGGACGTTTTGTGCAGCGATTCCACGGAATCGTCGACGAATGATTCCAGCGGCCAGTCGGCGAGCGCCGTGACATACATCTGGCGGACCTCCTCGGCGCGGGCGCCGATCTCATCGGCTGTCCAGCCGCTGGTGTCGATGGGCGGCAGGACCATCACCTCGACCGTACCTGGCCGGATGAGCTGCGCACCGCGCCACATCAATTCACCGGTGTTGCGTAAGACGACGGGGACGATCGGGACGCCGGCCTGCATGGCGATGTGGAACGGACCCTTCTTGAACGGACCGATCCGTGGCGTCGGGGACCGGGTCCCCTCCGGTGAGACGACCAGCGACAAGCCGTCCTCGCGAAGCGCTTTGACCGCCGGTGCCAACTGTTCGATGGCCTTGCCCCGGTCGGCCCGATCGATGAAGACGAGTCCCGCCTGTCGCAGGATCTCACCGAGCACCGGGACCCGCTGCACTTCCTTCTTGGCGACGCCGGTCGCGTCGGTGCGGACCAGATTGATCATGACCGGTAGGTCGAGCTTCGACTGATGGTTGAAGAGGAAGACGCAGGGTCGATCGGAGAAGAGGTATTCGCCGCCGTCGAGCACCTGGACGTGGACGCCCGCGAGGGACAGGCCGATGTCGTTCCCGGTGGGAAGCGCCTCGACGAGCGCGTGCGGATCGCGGCGGACCAGGCCCGCGGCCGCGCCGATGGCGGCGGAGGCGACGAACGAGCCGTAGAACGCGCCGGTCCGGGCCAGCGATCCGAGACGGTTGTAGGTGGGGTTCTTCAGATCGATGATCGGCCAGCCGCGGGACTCGGCCTCCGCCCGCAGGATTCGACGCGGCGAGATCGCCGCCGGATTGCCCACCGACTCCAGATACGGGATGTCCTCGTTCCCGTCGCTGTAGGCGAAGGATGCGTCGAGGTCGATGTCGTTGGCGCGTGCCAGTTCCCGGACCGCGGCTGCCTTGCCGGGACCCCAGAGAGGGCGTCCCTTGATGTTCCCGGTGACCACACCGTCGACGACCTCCACGTCGGTCGCGAGCGCGAAGTCCGCACCGATCTCCCGTGCGATCGGCTCGATCTGGAAGCGGGTCGCCGACGACGCGATCACGATGGTGTGCCCCATCTCCCGATGCGCGCGCAGGATCTGCCACATCTGAGGACGCAGCTTGGCAGCGGTCTCGTACTTGAACAGATGCTCGCCGAAAGCGATCAGCTCGGCGTAGGTCTTGCCCGCGAAGGTCGGCCGCGTGGCCGCCAGGACCTCGGCGTAGTCCTGCTCGGACATGACGCCGCGTAGGCCGATCACCAGGAAGTCGGCGAGTTCCCCGAACCCGAAGTCCATGCTGCGCAACCGTGCCCGCATGATGGCTGCGGCGGAGAAACCCTCGATCAGCGTGCCGTCGTAGTCGAAGAGCGCGGCCACCTTCTTGCCTGTCGGCGCCGAACGGATGGCCCGCATGCGGTCGGTGAAGGCGCTCACTGCTGCTCCTCGTCGTCGACGACGACCGGCTGCAGGTCCTCGATGGCGGCGATCCGGGCGAGCCGATCCCGCATGAGTTCGACCTCGTCGAGCCAACTCCGGCGGGCGGCCCGGAGATCCACGATGTCCTCGCCGTGGATGAGGCCGCGGTTGTCGGCCAGGCGGTAGGCCCCGTCGTACAAATCCTTCGACACCGAATCCTTGCTGCGCAGAACGGCTTGCAGCGCGAGTTGGCGTCCGAGCCCGAGGCAGTCGGCGATCAGGGCATCCTTCTCCTGGGCGGTGTTGCCGAGTTCCACCAGCTTGGTCGCCACCACGAGCTGGGCGTCGAAGAAGGTCTGGAGTGTGCGTCGCGCGAGGAGTGCTCCCGTGTGGCCGTGCAACACCTCGTAGGTCCACTCCTGGGTAGGAGTGACCGCCCGCCAACCGGGGGCGAGGAGATCGAGTTCGATGCCGAGCCGGTGCAGATACTCGGTCTTGGGCGGGAAGAAGAACTCGAACTTCAGGAGGTCGCGGATTCGCAGGGCCTCGCGTTGGGCGGCGGTCAGCAGTTCCTCGTCGGGTGCCGGAGCAGAACCGACGTGGCTGCTCCGGATCGGCGTGCTGCCGGCTTTGACCTCGCCCTCGGCCAGCGCCAGCAACCCCATCTCGACGATCGCGCGGTCGACGAAATGATGGAGTGCGCCGTTGCGGTAGTACGCGGCGACGGCCCGATTCTCGGGGACGACGGACCAGACCTGTTCCGAGCCACCGTCGTAACAGGTCACCACGCCGTTGCCGGCCAGCACCCGCAGCGTCCGGACGAGCCCGACGCCGCGGCACAGCGCGGGGTCCGGTCCGGGGAGGCCGCGGCGCTCGATGTAATCGAGCAGGGGAGCCAGGACGGCTTCGATCTCGGGCAGCGTGTACGCCCGGTCCTGCGCGCCGAGGGCCGCGAAGCCGACCAGCGAGGTCGCGGTGATCGGTGTGGCCGAATTGATCTCGTCCATCACGCGGAAGGCGACCTTCTCCAGACGCGCCGGTCCGTCGCCGGCCTCGTCCAGCGTCTGCTTCAGCGAGATCGGCGTGCCGAAACGAACTCTCGCCTCACCGAGATAGCTGCGCTGGGCCTTGGCGTATCGCAACAGCCAGCCGACCCCCTCGGGCTTCTTGACGCCACCCGCGTCCTCGGCGGCGATCGCATCGACCTCCTGCAGCTGGTCGTACACGATCGACGTCGGCACGATCGTCACATCGGCGTCGTCGAGTTGGCTCGCGGCGTCGACGACATAGTTCAGCAGTCCGAGCATCGGCTTGCGCAGCTTGCCCGTTCGGCTCCGACCGCCCTCGATGTACCACTCGAGGTTGAACCGCTTCTCGATGATGTAGGCCAGATAGGAACGCATCGCGAACTTGTAGACCGGGTCCGACCCGAACTTGCGGCGGATGAAGATCATCCCCGCGCGCCGGGCCACCGGCCCCACCGGCCAGAACGACAGATTGTTGCCACCCAGGACGAGGTTCGGCGGGAAGTCGTTGTTGCGCAGCACTGTTGCCAAGACCAGCGGGTCGACGTAGGAGCGGTGCGAGGGGAGGAAGATCAGGCCGGTCGACTTGTTCAGGGTCCGTAGGGAGTTCAGGGTGTCGACGTCGACCGTGACGTTCCAGGCGCGTTCGTGGAGGCGGTTGAACGTCGCCGAGAAGATGTCATCCATCAACCGGCTCTGGGTGGCGACGAAGCCGGAAAGCTTGTCCGTGGCCTCGGACACGACCGCATCCGTGGGCCGGCCGAGTTCAGCGGCGAGTTTGGCGGCACCGCTCTGAAATCTGGCCGAACTGCTGATCTGTTCGGCCACCAGGCGCGGAACCTTGTACCGGTCGCCGACGATCTGGCGTTCGGCTCGTTCGGCGGAGACCGACGCCGCGATCCGGACGTACTTGTCGAAGGGTTCGCCCTCGGCCTGATCGCGCGCATGCCGTTCGCGGAGTTCGGTGATGGTGGCGGGCTCCCCGGCCACCACGCGAAGGGCATCGGGGCGTCGTTTGCGGATGATCGGCTGCATGAGGCCGAGCGGCCGCCGGGGATTCGACAGCACGAGGACATCGCCGAGAGTCACCCGCCGCTCACCCTGGCGGACCGCGGGGAGCCACACCGGACGCACCGGCACGAGGAGGGTGTTCGGCGGCAGTTCGTCGAAGTCGACGTCGGCGCCCTGCCGGACCTCGGCGTCCGGGTAGGCGGTTGCGGCCCAGTCCTTGACCGCGTGCATCTCGCACGACGTACGCGCCTTGGTCAGGACCAGAACGGGATCGGACATCTGCATCACCCTCACGTCATCGTCGTCGACACCGCGCCGGTGTGCTCCCGTGCTCAGGTGTCCCATGGCGGTTCCCTGAGGGAGACCGCCATGGGTCCCATTGTGTCGTGGGTTACAACGAGCGGGGCGGGTTTCGGGTGACCGCGGCACTCCTCGGCGCGGAGGGTCACCGCCCGGTTAGGCTGAGCTGGTTGCCGGGGAAGGAAACATGGGCATTCGAATTCGTGCGTTGACGGCGCTGGGCGCGTCGGCGGCTCTGGTCTCGACCCCCGCGGTGGTGGCGGACGCGGCAACTCCGACGGTGCGGTCGGGGATGGAGATCAGCATCGATGACACGGTGGTGACCTCGCACAGCTGCACGCTCGGCGCGGTCATCTCCGCCGAGAAGGCGCTGACCGCGGGACACTGCGGGGTCGTGGGTCGGGCCGTCCACGACCGCACGGGCAAGAGAATCGGGACGATCACCGCCAATCGCGTTGCGCAACGGCTCGACATCGCGGTCATCGGATTGGTTCCGCGTACCGCGGCGCGTATCGACCCGGTGGATTGGAACGCGAAGTTCGGCCGGGGACAGCTGGTCTGGAAGTCGGGGATCACCACGGGTTACGGAACGGGCAAGGTCACCGATCCGGCCGAGGTGCTGCGGACGTCGCACGGCTTTTCGCTCGCTCCGCCGTTCCTGACGAGCCACGAATCGTATTCGGTTCAGACGAGCCTGCGTTCGGAGTCGGGCGACAGCGGCGCGGGTGTGCGGGACAGCCGGGGCCGCGTGGTCGGAATCCTGTCCTCGGCGACCCTCGAGGGCACGGTCGTCGTCCCGGTGTCACGTCTCCCCCGCGCGCTTCGGTGACGAAGGGGCTGTACAGCAGCTGATTCGACGCAGACCCCGGAAACGACGAAGCGCCCCATCTGGCCGGAGCCGGATGAGGCGCTTCGTGAAGTCAGGTGTGCTTAGAGCGCGCTGACGTTGGTTGCCTGCGGGCCCTTCTGGCCCTGCTCCACGTCGAATTCGACGCGCTGGTTCTCTTCGAGGTTGCGGAAGCCGCTACCGGTGATCGAAGAGTAGTGGACGAAAACATCGGCGCCCTGATCGTCGGGTGCGATGAAGCCGAAGCCCTTTTCGCCGTTGAACCACTTGACGGTTCCCTGTGCCATACTGCTGTACTTCTTTCTTCAGTTCAGCAGCCACCAAAACTGATGACCGCCCGCCAAGTGTGGCACAAAAGATGTGTTCTGGGAAACGGTGAGCGCGGATCGCCGCAAAAGAAGAGCACAATGGGGGGTTCTGGGCGCGTGCGGGGCAACCCTTGAGGGGCGGTCCGGCGCGCTGAGTAGCAGCGGCGCCGTCGAGCGTGTCGATCGAGTGATATGCGTCACTCGCCGAGTGTTGGCCTGGCTCCCGGCATCGGAGGACTGTGAGAACTCGGCCGGGCCTGACAGAGCCTGTCTCTCAGTTGGCCGACATCAGCGGCGCGACGAGTGATTTCAGGGGCCTTGTGGTGTCCGCAGCCGCCTCCGGATCGATGGTGGCGTTCTGGGCGAGAGCGCGTTTGATCGCCATGTGTTCACGCGGGTCGTCGACCGTGTCGCCCGCGATCAGCACGCCGTCTCGGTAATAGAGCACGGTGATCCGATCCGCGGCGCCGCGGCGGACGACGTAGCGGTCATGGCCGTCGGAGATGCCGGCGATCTGGATCTTCAGCGAACCCTGGTTGGACCAGAACCACGGCACCCCGCGGGGGGCGGGCTCGATGCCGAGCAGCGTGTGTGCGGCCAGTTTGCCCTGCTCGACGGCATTGTTCACCGACTCGATCGCGATCACGTGTCCCTTTCGGTGGGGGTGTGGCGAGACGGTGCAGTCGCCGGCTGCGACGACCCGTCGATCGCTTGTGCGGGCTCGGTCGTCGACGACGATCCCGGGTGAGCAGTCCAGGCCGAGCATCGTCGCGACGTTCACGACGGGCGAGGCTCCGACCCCGACCACGACGAGATCGGCGGGGACGGACTCCCCGTCGTCGAGGATCACCGAGTCCGCCCGGCCGGAGATCACGCCGATCGACGTCACGCTCCGCCCGGTCTCGATCCGGATGCCCTGTTCGCGGTGATGGTCCCGGACGAACGACGACACCGGTTCGGCGACGACCCGGCCGAGGACGCGGTCGGTCGCCTCGACCACCGTCACCGTCGCGCCACGTGCTCGCGCCGCGGCGGCCACCTCCAAGCCCACGAAGCCGCCGCCGACGATGACGACGTCGCGGGCCTTCTCGAGACCGGCGCGGATGGCACGCGCGTCTTCGACCGTGCGCAGTGTCGCGACGCCCTCGGCCTCGGCGCCGTGCACCGGCAACCGCCGGGGCATCGAACCCGTGGCCAGCGCGAGCCGGCTGAACCGGACGACGCTGTCGTCGTCGAAGTAGGCAGCGCCACCGCCGTTCCCGTCCTGTTCGATCCCCACCACCCGCCGGCCGGTCAGGAGGGTGATCTGGTTGGCGGCGTAGAACTCCGGGGCACGTAGCGCCGCCGGTTCGTCACCGTCGGCCAGATACTCCTTCGACAGTGGGGGACGCTGATAGGGAGGGAAGGGTTCGGCACCGACCAGACAGATCTCCCCGGTGTGCCCGAGTTCGCGGAGTGTCACCGCGATGGTGAGACCTGCCTCGCCGCCGCCGACGATGAGGATGCGCCCGCTCACTGTTCGGGCGCGATCGTCAGCGTCAGCCCGTCGAGTTCATCCGTGATCCGGATCTGGCACGACAGCCTGCTGCACTCGGTGGCCGGGGTGAGGGCGTCCTCGAGCATCTCCTCCTCGAAGTCCTCGGCCCGACCCGTGCGGTCGAGGTCGCCGGCCTCGACGAACACATGGCAGGTGGCACAGGACAATCCGCCACCGCACTCCCCGACGATGCCGGGCACGCCGAGTCTGACCGCGGTCTCCATCGCGGATGCGCCGACCTTCGCCTCAACCGGATGTTTGGTGCCGTCGGGGCTGATGAACGTGATGGTGGGCAACGCCTACTCCTCTATCCCTACTCACTTCCGAACGAAAACCGCGTGACCAGAACTCAGAAGAGTTCGAAGTACTCGCGGTGTTCCCAGTCGGTGACGCCGTTCACGTAGGTCGACTCGTCCGGGTTCTCGGCGACCCAGGCCTCGTAGCGGGTGACCTCGCTGCGTTTCATGGTGACCAGGTAGTCGATGAAACCGTCGCCGAAGGCCTTGCGGTAGAACGCATCCTGTTCGAGGGTGTCGATCGCCTCGGCGAGTGAAGCGGGAAGCTGTGGGACATCGGCGTTGTAGGGGTCATCGCTGAGGGGGCCCGGGTCGGTGCGGTTCAGGATGCCGTCGAGTCCGGCGGCGGCCTGCGCGGCGATGTACAGGTAGGGGTTCGCCGCCGAGTCGCCGACGCGGTTCTCCACATGGGATGCCATGTCACCGGGTGCGCTGATGACGCGCATCATGGCCGCGCGGTTGTCCTGGCCCCAGGCGAGACGGTCGGGTGCCAGCGAGTACGGACGACGACGACGGTAGCCGTTGATCGTGGGCGTGGTGAAGACCGACGCCGCTGCGCCGTGGGCGAGGGTGCCGCCGACGTAGTTCACACCCCAGATCCGACAGTGGCGCAGCACCGTCGGGCACCATGAGGTTCTGGCCGGTGCCGCGTTCGGCGACCGAGGTGTGCAGGTGCCAACCGTTCGCGTAGAAGCCCGCGATCGCCGGGGTGCACATGAACGACGCCAGGTGACCGTTCCGCTTGGCGATCTGCTTGGTCGTCGTCCGGAACAGGGCCGCGGCGTCGGCGGCGGCGAGACCGTCGAGGACGTCGAAGGTCGTCTCCATCTGGCTCGGTGCCCATTCGTCGTCGAAGGAACGGATCGGTAACCCCATGTCGGACAAGGCATTACGGATGGGACGCAGGATGTCGTCGACCTGGTCGAGATGATCGACCAGCAAGTAGTTGTAACCGCGGGCCACCGGCGCGACGGTCGGCGGGTCGGCCGGCGATCCCGGAGCACCCAGCGAGCACGTGCCGAGTCCGTTGTCGACGACCTTCGTGAGGTACCACTCCATCTCGATGCCGGCCACCAGGTCGTAGCCGTTGTCCGCCATCTCGGCGAGTGTCTTCTTCAGGATGGTGCGCGGTGCCAGCGGGAACGGTCGGCCGTCGGACATGTACAGGTCGCAGAAGACCAGCGCGGTCTTGGTGGCCCAGGGCAGGACGGTGAAGGTGCCCGGGTCCGGCACCATCTTGACGTTCGGGCTTCCGCCGAGGCCGTCGAAGTCGAAACCGCCGTCGGGGCTGAAGGGGTTGAACACGATGGCGTTGGCAGTGTCGAAGAAGAAGGGCGCCATGGTGATGTCGTTGCCGGCCTTCAGTGCAGCCAGGAATGCCGGAACGGTCAGCGCCTTGCCGCGCAGCAGGCCGTGCTGGTCCGGCCAGACCACGCGGACCACCTCGATGCCCTCGCGGTTGATGATGTCGACGGCTCGATCGGCGGCCTCGACGTCGGCGGGTCCGTACAGGTTGTACTGCTCGACGAACTTGGTCACGGGATTCTCCTCGGATGTGAGTGCGGTTGAGCTGAAGCGGAATCGGATCGGTGGACGGGGTTACGAGCGGGCACGTCGTCGAGCCAGACATCGAGTAGTCGGCGGCCGGGTTGCGGACCGCCGGCCGGGATGGCGTCGCGGATGGCGTCCACGTCGACGCCGTACTGCCGGAGCTTCGGTCCCTCGAGAGCGAGCAGGGCTTCGATGCCCGGCCCGTCGAGTTCGGGATGGAACTGGATCGCGGTGGATGTCCCGAGGCGCCAGGCCTGCAGATAGCGGTCGCTGCGGGCAAGGACCTCTGCGTCAGCCGGAGGGTCCGCGGAATCGGAGTGGAACGAGAAGAACCGACCGTGCAACGGTGACTCGTCATCGACGGCGGTCACGTCGATGAAGCCGCACTCCAATCCGCTGTCCCCGGGCCGTGATCCTCCGCCGAGGGCGTCGGCGAGCAGCTGGGAACCGAGGCACAGGCCGAGAACCGGGATCTCGCGTGCATGTGCGTCGCGTAGGTAGGCGATCTCGTCGACGAGGTAAGGATGGTTCTCCACGTCGTAGGCGCTCTGGGGTCCGCCGAGAACGACGAGCGCCTCCACGGCGTCGAGGTCGGGTAGCCGGTCTCCACGGAAAGGTCCGACGACCGACATCGTCCAGTCGCCGGCGGTGGCGGCCTCTTCGAGGACGCCGATCGACGGCTTGTTCACATGCGTGATCACCGACAGCTCACGGGCACTCATGATCGGGGCCTCGCCTCGATCGGAGTCGACCAGGGTTGCCAGTGATCGATCTTCGCCAGTGCGGCAAGGAGCTCCGAGGCCGCCGTGCGGTCGATCGCGACCCAGTCGCTGCCGGGTGCCACGCCGTAGGGGGTGTAGTCCCAGATGTGAAGGGCACGTACCGCGCTCACGAGGGGGCGAGTCGCGGCGACCTCGCGTTCGATGCGTCCCACCCGTGCGCGGACGAGCTCCAGCTCGGCGGTCAGTGCGTCGACGCGGCGGACCAGGTCGGCATCCACCGGTGCGGGGGAGGTTTCGTCGTCCATGGTCAGAACACCAGGGTCAGGTTCTCGTGGTACTGCTCGGAGTCGATCAGGTTGACCGACTTGAGTCGGATCCGCCACTTACCGCCGGACTTGTGCAGTACGTGCCCGTACCAGCCGGTGTAGGTCTTCGCGGTCCCCGCACGCATCTCGTGGATCACGAAGTTGGACCGGACGTAGCGGAGGCCGTCGGGATGGTCGAGGCATTCGACGTTGGTGATGAGGCGTCGAGTGCGCGAGGGTGGCAGCTGGCTGTAGGCCAGGCCGGTCCGCAGCCAGTAGACGCGATCGGTGAGACGGCGGTGATCGTCGAAGGCATGGCTGACCTCCCGGCGGGGGTCGCCGCCGCCGGCGGTGACCGGCACCCAGTACAGGCAGTCCCCGGTGAACAGGTCGAGCCAGTCGTTGAACCGGCCGCTGTCGATCAGGCGGGCCTCGGCGAACAGGAACGACTGTGCCTCATGCCATTCGGTGGGCGGGGAGACGGGCCAGTCCTCGGAAAGGGTCTGACGGAAGCGGTCGAGCTCGTCGTACCAGTCGGTGTCGACGTGGTAGGAGAAGGACGACGTGTCGGCGTAGGTGTCGGGCAGACGGTCGAGATTCATCGGTTCGCTCCTCGCATCCGGCGCTGCCACTCCTCGTAGTAGCCGCGCATGTGGATCTCGTCGGTGACGGCGCTGCGGATCACACCGTCGTGTTCGACGGTCTGCCAGCCGGTGTCGAGGCCACGGTTCATGAAGACCCACTCCGCTTCGGGAGCGGCCAGACCGCGTTGCGCCTCTTCGAAATTGGCCTGGTCGTCTGGCTCCCCGAATGCAGGGAAGTCTTCCTGGGAACGCATGCGCATCGTGTTGATCTCGTCGGGAACGCCGCCGATGGAGGTGGCGTGCCAGGTGAGCTGTGTGCGGTCGACGGCGAGGGGCTCGACGACCTGGATCTGATTCCCGATGATCAGGAGATTTGGGAAGATGCTCAGATTGATTTGCGCGCCGATGGCGAGGTCGAGGAGACGATCGGCATCGTCGCCGTGGTCGGCGCGCACCTGCTCCTCGAATCGTTCGCGTCCGGGCTGTGGACGTTGGTTGGCCCAGAAGCTGCCCTGCCCTTCGTACACGGGTCGCTGGTCGATGACGCTGTGGCCGTTGCCCAACGAGTACACCTTCATCGGGCCGTCGTCGGGAGTCTTGCCGAAATACGACATGTCCTTGGAATCACCCATGCGCGAGGCCATCTCGAGCAAGGACCGGTGGGAGAACGCGGGATGGTAACCGTCACCCGCGTTGTCGAAGGCCAGCTTCCAGTTACCGCGGTAACCCATGCGGTAGGCCGCGGACTTCACGACGACCTCGCTGGTGGGGGAACGGTCGATCCAGTAGTCGAGCCAGGAGCGTGCGTGTCCGAGCCACTCGTCGACCGGGGGTGCGTCGGCGTTCATCGTGCCGAAGATGAACCCGCGGTAGCTCTCGACCTTCGAGACGACGGTGAGACCGAACCGTTCTCGGTCGAGCTCGCCGTATCCCTGAGGCCACGGTGTGCCGACCAGTTCGCCGGTGTTGCGGAACGTCCAGCCGTGGTACGGGCACTGGAAACTCTTGGCGGTGCCCGACTCCTCGCGACACACCGTCGCCGCGCGGTGGGCGCACCGGTTGAAAACCGCATGTAGTCCGCCCTTGCGATCGCGGGTGACGATCACCGGGCGCAACCCCATCCGGACCGAAAGGAACGAGTTGGGATCGGGTACCTGGGATTCATGGGCGAGGTACACCCAGGACTCACCGCCGAAGACCTTCACCATCTCCTCGTCGAAGACCGCGGGATCGACGTAGAGAGTGCGGTGTACGCGATCGTGCTGGATGAGATCGGACCATCGGTCATCGAGGGGGGCGGTCGTCTGCGGTGCGTCCCACGTGGTGGTGGGTGCGTGCGACGGGCTGTTCTGCAAGGTCATCGCTGCTTCCTGGTCGAGCTGAACCGGGGGATGTGAGTGACGTTACATACGTTACGCGCGATTGTGTAGGCGTAACGTGTAAAACGTTTGTTTCCGGGTACTTGGACCCTTGACGGTCTAAGATGCGCCGGCGCGGTCGCTTTCGGCGCGCTCGCGGCCGGCGGGGCTCGTCGCGCCGACTAGACTTCGCCCATGGCTCAGGGTGCACCGCTCGAAGGGACCGTCGCGCAACGCATCCGTCAGGTACGCGGATCGCTGGCTCCCGGTGAACTACGGGTGGTCGCCGCCCTCACCGACGGCTATCCCACCGCAGGTCTCGTTCCCATCGCACAGCTCGCGGCCGAGGCGCAGGTGTCGGCGCCGACGGCCTTGCGCCTGGTGAGCAAACTCGGGTTCCCCGGATACGGGGCGTTCCAGGAGTCCCTGCGGGCGGAGGTCCAGACGCGGTTGTTCTCGCCGGTCACCGTGTACCCGACCGACGACACCGGAGCGGGCCGGGCAGGGCCGGCCGATGACGCCGATCTCGCCGATGCGCTGACCCTGTACACCGCGGGGGTCCGCGCGACCGTCAACAACCTGTCGCGCACCGATCTGGCCGGCGCTGTCGAGGCACTCGCCGACACCGATCGCCGGGTGATGCTCCTGGGTGGCCGCTTCACCTCGGTCCTGGCCGCCGAATTGCACCAGTACCTCCGTATGCTGCGCCCGGGTGTGATTCTCGTCCAGCCGAACTCGGCCGACCGCATGGCCGCGATGACCGATGTCGACGACAAGACCGTCGCAGTCCTGTTCGATTACCGGCGGTATCAACAGACCACCATCGAGTGGGGTCTGACGGCGGTGGATCGTGGCGCCGACCTGATCCTCGTCACCGACGTCTATCTGTCCCCGCTCGCCTCCCACGCCACTTCGGTCCTCACGACCAGTCACACGGGGCCGGGTCCCTTCGACTCGATGGCCCACGGATTCATTCTCGCCGAACTGCTCGTGTCGCTGGTGACCAAGGAACTCGGTGAACCGGCCCGTGACCGGCTCGCCGACTTCGAAGAATTGCAGCTCGCCGAAGAACGGGAGCGCCGCCTCCCCCGGAAGGGTTGACACGCTCGATCAGGTCGGCGCTGACCAGGTCATCGTGAGTGCAGGAATATCCGCCGCCCAGGCGTGCCTTGAACATGAACATGGTCGTGCGACCCGGGCCCCGGGCCGAATCGCCCGCGACCCGCCGTCGAGGGTTCGCTCTCGTCTCGCCGCAACGAAAGGACAGATCGCCCATGACAGTCCCGAACATCACGCTCAACAACGGCATCACCATCCCGCAGCTCGGCTTCGGCGTCTTCCAGGTACCGCCGGAGGACACGAAGGCCGCGACCCTGACAGCCTTCGAGGTGGGCTACCGCCACATCGACACCGCCGAGATGTACGGCAACGAGAAGGGCGTCGGTGAAGCGCTGGGCGATTCCGGTCTCGCCCGCGACGAGGTCTTCATCACCAGCAAGCTCAACAACGGCTTCCACGACTTCGACGACGCGCTCAAGGCGCTCGACCGGACCAATGCCGACCTCGGCGTCGACCAGGTCGACCTGTTCCTGATCCACTGGCCGCTGCCCGAGGTGGGCGACTACGTCCAGACCTGGAAGGCACTGGAGAAGGCCTACGCCGACGGCAAGGCGCGCGCCATCGGTGTCTCGAACTTCCAGCAGTCCCACCTGCAGCGCCTGTTCGACGAGACCGATGTCGTTCCGGCCGTGAACCAGATCGAGGTGCACCCGTATCTGTCGCAGAACCCCCTGCGTGCCTTCAATTCACAGCACGGCATCGCGACCGAGGCCTGGTCGCCGATCGCGCAGGGCAAGGTCGTCGACGACCCGGTGATCGCCGAGATCGCCGAGGCAAAGGGGCGCTCGGCCGCCCAGGTGACGTTGCGGTGGCACATCCAGCGCGGTGACATCGTGTTCCCCAAGTCGGTGACACGCGCCCGCGTCGAGGAGAACTTCGCGCTCTTCGACTTCGAGCTGTCCGACGACGAGGTCGCGGCCATCGACGCACTCAACACCGATGACCGCATCGGACCGGACCCGGACACGTTCAACTACGTGCCCTGATCTGTGGGCACAACGGGCGGGCCACTGACCGAGTGGCCCGCCCGTTGCCATGTCTCTAGGGCTTCGCGAGTGTCGCCCGCAGCTGGCTGAACCGGACAAGCGCGGGTTCGCCGACCATCGCCTCGTATCGGTTGATCACGGCGCCGACGAACCGGTCGGTCTCGGCCCCGGACAGTCGGCTCGTCCAGTCAGAGGCACCCACCGCGAACCAGGCGCGGAAATCGTCGACCGAATCGAACTGCCAGGACAGGTGTTTCACGGTCAGGTCGTCGACCTTGAACCCGGCGGCCGCGGCGAGTTCGCCGAAATGCTCGGGTTCGACGTGTTCGTATGGCGCGGTGAATCCCTCGAAATCGCTCGTCCACGGCGGATCGCACGTGACCAGCATGGCCACGTCCTCGATGCTCGGCCGGTCCGTCGCACAGACCATCTGCAGCACCGCCCGTCCCCCGTCGACGAGGCTGCGCGCGATCTGTCGTAGCGCCTCGCCTTGGTCATGGACCCAGTGCAGGGCGTTGAACGATACGGCGATGTCGAAGTCCTGGTCGAACGGCAGGGCGAGCACGTCGTCGACGTGGAACTGGACCCGCAGCATGTCGAATGGCACACGTGCGAGGGCCCGCTCGATCATCCGGTGCGAAGCGTCGACGCCGACCACCGAACCGTCGGGCAATCGGTCGGCGAGCAGCATCGTGATGAACCCGTCCCCGCAGCCGACGTCGAGAAGCCGCTCGGTGCCGCTGAGCGTGAGATCGGCGATCGACTCCTCGGCAACCATGCGCTGAAGTCCGCTCACCTCCGCGTACCGTGCACCATCCCAGTCGACCATCGCTTCTCCTGCCGTCGGAGCGTCGACGTCCATGGTCCGCCGCCTGCGGCTGCAGAGTGCGGGTTTCGTGCGATCTGACCGTGGGCTTGCGCTCCCTGCTGATCAGCGAGCGGAGGTGGCGACCATGTCCGCGATCTCGCGGTACCGGCCGTACACCTCAGGAGTGGCGGTCGCGGAGAGGGTTTCGCGGGGCATGTCCCATTCCGGCAGCTCGCCGGTGAGGGCCCAGGCGGCTTGACGTGCGGCACCGAGGGCCACGTGCTCGCCGTCGGCGGGGATCTCGACCTCGCCACCGAAGAGCGCCGGTGCGATCGCCCGCACCGCAGCTGATTTCGCGCCGCCCCCGGTCAGGAGGATGCGGTCGACGCGCACGCCCTGTTCTTCGATCTTCTCCCGGCAGAACACCAGCGACGAGATGAGCCCCTCGACCGCGGCGCGCGCGATCGACGCGGGACCGAAGTTGTCTGTGGTGATGCCGGTGAGGGTTCCGGTGGCGTCCGGGAGATTGGGGGAGCGTTCGCCCGCGAACCACGGCACCATCGTCAGTCCCCCGGCACCCGGATCGGCGGAGGTGGCGAGCCGTGCGAACTCGTCGAAGTCGACGCCGAGCATCTTCGCCGTCGACGCCAGCACCGGAGCGCCGTTGAGGGTGCACACCAGCGGCAGGTGCCGGCCGGTCGCGTCGGCGAAACCGGCGACCAAGCCGGCGGGGTCGCTGGGGGCGGTGTCCGACACGGCACACACCACGCCCGACGTCCCGAGGGACACCACCGCGTCTCCGCGTCGGGCCTGGAGCCCGAGGGCCGCGGCCGCGTTGTCGCCGGCACCTGGTCCGACGACCACCCCGGCGGCAGTCGTCCCGGCCCGGTCACCTGGTCCGACGACGGTCGGCAGCTGCGGGTTTCTCCCGCGAAAAGCCAGCTCCAGCAAGTCTTTCCGATACTCGCCGGTGGCCGCGCCGAAGTAACCGGTTCCCGACGCGTCGCTGCGGTCGGTGGTCAGCTCGGTGATGTCGGTGCTCCCGCGAAGCCGCCAGGTGAGCCAGTCGTGGGGGAGACACACCGCGGCGGTGGCATCGGCGTTCGCGGGTTCGTGGTCGGCGAGCCAGCGCAGTTTGGCGGCGGTGATGGCGGCGACCGGGACCACGCCGACCGCCTCCGCCCATACTCCCGGACCGCCGAGGTCGTCGACCAGATCGACGGCGCTCGAGGCGGATCGGACGTCGTTCCACAACAGGGCATCGCGCACCACTCGCCCAGACGCGTCGAGACACACCATCCCGTGCTGCTGCCCCGCGACCGACACCGCGGCCACGTCCTCGAATCCACCCGCGGCGGAGACGGCGTCGCCCAGGGCATCCCACCACCGGTCGGGGTGTACCTCGGTGCCGGCCGGGTGTGGTGCGCTCGCCGACCGGACGACTGTCCCGGTCTCGGCCTCGCAGATGACGACCTTGCACGACTGGGTGGACGAGTCGATCCCGGCGACCAGGGTCATGACAGCAGCTCGGTGAGTGTGGCGCGAGCACCCTTGGTACGCAGCGAATCCAGCGCGGCCAGGTACGGCGTCGTGAATTCCTCTTCGTCGGCAAGAGTTCCGAACAAGTCGCGGTCGGCGACGAACGCCAGTGGATCGGTCCGCGAGCGCTTCGCCCGCGGAACGAGCTCCGCGGCCAGGGGATCGACGACGTCGATGGGGTCGCCCTGTTCGTCGGTCCCCTCGGCGTACCGGGTCCAACTCGCGACGACGGCCGCGGCCAGCTCACTACGCTGCCCGGATGCCAGGCGTTCGCGGATCACCGGCAGCAACCACTTAGGGATACGGTCGGACGAGTCCTGGCACAGCCGGGCAATGGTGTCGGCGATGGCAGGGTTGGCGAAGCGCTCGAGAAGGGTGTTGATGTAGGACTCGACGTCGACGCCGGGCATCTCCTGCAGCGTCGTGCTGCCTTCTTCGATCATGTAGCGCCGCAGCAGTGTTCGGATGTCCGCGTCCGACGCGGCGTCGTGGACGTAGCGGTAACCGAGCAGATATCCGAAGTAGCACAGCGCCTGGTGTCCGGCGTTGAGCAGCCGGAGCTTCATCAACTCGTAGGGCGTCACGTCGTCGACGACCTGCACGCCGACTGTCTCGAGGGCGGGGCGGCCCATCGAGAAGTCGTCCTCGAGGACCCACTGGGTGAAGGGTTCGGCGACCACCGGCCATTCGTCGGCGATTCCGGTTCGAGCCGCCACCTCGTCGATGAGATCGGGAGGCGTTGCGGGAGTGATGCGATCGACCATCGAGTTGGGGAAGCGGGTGTTCGTCTCGATCCAGTCGGCAAGAGCCTCGTCGCGGAGCCGTGCGTAGGCGAGGAACGTCGACCGGGCCATGTGTCCGTTGCCCTGGATGTTGTCGCATGACATCACGGTGAACGACGGGATTCCGCGTTCGCGGCGTCGGGCGAGTGCTTCGGTGACCAAGCCGAAGACCGTACCCGGCGGTGCCGAGCCCTCGAGGTCCGCGACGATATCGGGGTTCGTGGCGTCGAATTCGCCGGTCGTGGGGGAGAAGTTGTACCCACCCTCGGTCACGGTCAGCGACACGATGCGGGTGGCCGGATCGCTGAGGCGTTCCAGGACTGCCTCGGGATCGTCGGGCGCGAAGAGGTATTCGACGATCGACCCGATCACGGCGGTCTCGGTGTCACCGTTCGGATGCTTCAGGGTGAGCGTGAACAGGCCGTCCTGGGGGACGAGCGCATCGCGCATCGCGGAATCTGCCGGCCGCACCCCGACACCACAGATGCCCCACTCCTTCGCGGCGGGATCCGCTGCTAGCAGTCGATCGAGATACATGGCCTGGTGCGCGCGGTGGAACGCGCCGACCCCGAAGTGCACGATGCCGGGCGTGACGGCGGTGCGGTCGTACGCGGGAACGGCGGCCCCGTCGATGCGGGTCAACGATTCGGCGTTCAGCGGGGTACTCATCGGCGAGCCTCTCCTGTCTGTTGGTCGGCGGCGCGCCACTCCGAGATGCCGGGATAGACGACGGCCTTGATGTTCCCGGGCCGGAGGTCGGCGTTGAGGGCGTCGGTGAGCTCGTCGAGACCGAAGCGTGCAGTGACCATGGCGTCGAGGTCAACGGCGCCGGTCCGGACAAGGGCAAGGGCGGTCGGCCAGGTGTTGGAATACCGGAAGACGCCGGTCACCACGAGCTCTCGGTTCTGGATCAGCGTGACCGGTAGTTCCATTGTGTCCGAACCCATTCCGACGAGTACGACGTGACCGCCGGGTCGGACCCGGGTCATTCCGTCCCGGACGGCGGCAGCAACGCCGCTCGCGTCGACGAAGGCATCGACCGGGTCGGTGTCCTCGCCGGGCGCGATCGCATGCGAGGCACCGAAGTCGGTTGCGCGTCGGCGCCGCTGCTCGTCGGGTTCACTGATCACGATGCGTGCCAGACCCGACGCGCGGGCGACCTGGGCGATCATCAACCCGATCGGTCCGGCGCCCGCGATGAGGATCGAGTCGCCGGCCGCGACCGCCGCCTTGCGGAGTGCGGCGATGCCCACGGACAGCGGTTCGAACAGGGCCGCGGCCTCGTCGGAGACCTCCGGCGGTACCGGATGCGCGAAATCGGCTCCGATGGTGACGTACTCGGCGAAGGCTCCGTCGATCGGCGGCGTCGCGTAGAACTCCATGTGCGGACACAGGTGGTAGTCGCCGCGTTTGGTCTCGGCGGTGGTCGGGTCGGGTCGTTGCGGCTCGATGGACACGCGTTCGCCGACACGGTTCGGGCTGACTCCGTCGCCGACCGCCACGATCACCCCGGACGCCTCATGACCGAGAACGAGCGGTGCGTCCACGACGTGGTCCCCGATGCGTCCATGGCGCAGGTAGTGGGTGTCGGAGCCGCAGACGCCGACTGCCCGCACCTCGACCAGCACATCTCCGCGTACGAGCCGCGGTGACCTGCGGGTTTCGGTGCCGACTGAGAGGTCCGGGTGCAGAACGCCGGCCCGCATCACCTGTGGAGCGCCCGGAATGTTCGGATCGGTTGTTGCGTGGGTCACACCAGGATGCTAGCTTACTGAGCATATTCACCGCTAGTGAGCATCTGCTCACGAGAGAACGGGAGTAGGCCATCGATGGCACCTCGTAAGCAGTCGGTCGACACCGCCGACGACCACCAGGGTTCGTCGGGACGGGCGGCGGGGCCGCGCGGCACCGACGCCGGCCAGGATCTGCGCTTGCTGGTCCGCGCCGCGACGATGTACCACCTCGAAGGCCTGACCCAGGCGGAGATCGCCGCCCGCCTCGGAGTCTCCCGACCCACAGCCGGCCGCCTGGTTGCCCGCGCCCGCGCGCAGGGACTCGTCCACGTCTCGGTCTCGGCGCCGCCGCATCTGTCGTCGTCGATCCACACCGAGCTCGAACGCGCGGTCGAGGAGACGTTCGGTCTGGACGAGGTCCTGGTGATCGACGAGATCGCCGACGGATCGACCACCGGCAACGCTGCACTGGGGCGGGCCGGGGCGTCGGTTCTGACCCGACGTATCCAGGCCGCGGACACCTTCGGGTTCACCTGGGGGCCCGAGCAGGTCGCGGTCGCCGACGCCATGGGAGCCGCAGCCTCCTGTCAGCGGGTCGTGCAGATGGACGGTTCGATGACGTCGGTGGAGTACCACACGGGTGTCGACCACGCCCTGTCGCGTTTCTCCGAACGCCTGCACGCCCGGCCTCTGCGCCTGGTCGCGCCGCTCTACGTCGATCCCGAGACGGTCACCGCCGTCAACCGCGATTCGATTCTTTCGCAATCGCTCTCGGCCGCCCGCGGTGCGCAGGTCATGCTCTTCGGCGTCGGTTCGGTCTCGACCTCGACCACCCTCTTCGAAGGCGCTTTCATCGACGCGATCGTTCTCGACGAACTCGTCGAACTGGGCGCGGTCGGCGAGATCGGCGGCCGGTTCTACGACGCAGACGGAAACGCGGTGGCATCGAGCCTCGTCGACCGGACCGTCTCGGTCTCCCTCGACGCGGTCCGCGCCTGCCCCACCTCGATCCTGGTCTCCGGTGGTGAGCACCGGCGGGAGTCCATCCTCGGTGCTCTCCGCGGTGGTTACGCCACCATCTTGGTCACCGACGTCCCCACGGCGGAATGGCTTGTGTTGCAAGAGAAAGGTGAACAATGAAGTTCTCCCGACCCCGGATGTTCGGCGCCCTGGTGGCGACCGTGACGCTGGTGATGACCGGCTGTTCCGGCGCCGGTTCCCTCACCGGTGGAGGCGGGCGCGAGATCACCGTCGCGATGGTCTCCAACTCCCAGATGCAGGACGCGGTCGCGCTGTCCGACCAGTTCGAAGAGCAGAACCCCGGCGTCTCGGTGAAGTTCGTGACGCTCTCGGAGAACGAGGCGCGCGCCAAGATCACCGCGTCGGTCGCCACCGGCGGCGGCGAGTTCGACGTCGTGATGATCAGCAACTACGAGACCCCGATGTGGGGCGAGTACGGCTGGCTGGTCAACTTGAGCCCGTACATGGACGCTGATCCGGAGTACGACGCCGACGACTTCATCCCGACGCTGAAAACCGCTCTGTCACACGATGGGTCGATGTACTCGGCGCCGTTCTACGGTGAGTCGTCGTTTCTGATGTACAACAAGAAGCTCTTCGAGCAGGCCGGGGTCACGCTCCCGGCGAATCCGACCTGGCCCGAGGTGGCGGAGGTCGCGAAGAAGCTCGACAACGAGCGCACTGCGGGGATCTGCCTGCGCGGCAAGCCCGGCTGGGGTGAGGTGCTCGCTCCGCTCAACACCGTCATCAACGCCTTCGGCGGCCGTTGGTACGACGAGGAGTGGAACGCGCAGCTCGACAGCCCGGAAGTCGAGGCGGCCGTGCAGTTCTACGTCGACACCGTCCGTAACCACGGTGAGGCCGGCGCGTCGTCGTCGGGCTTCCAGGAGTGCGGAAATCTCCTGTCCCAGGGGCAGGTTGCCATGTGGTACGACGCGACGTCGGCGGTCTCGGTCCTCGAGAGTCCGGAAACCTCGTCGATCGCCGGCGATGTCGGCTACCTCCCCGCACCGAGCATGGCCAAGCAGGACAACGGTTGGCTCTACACCTGGTCGCTCGGCATCCCCACCAGCAGCAAGCACCCGGACGAGGCGTGGTCGTTCATCCGCTGGATGACGAGCAAGAGCTACATCGAATACGTGTCGGAGAAGCTCGGACCCAGCCACGTTCCGCCGGGCAGCCGGCTGTCGACGTACGAATTGCCTGCGTACAAGGAACTCGCGAAGCCGTTCGCCGAGCAGACATTGACCTCGATGCAGGCCGCGAACCAGCTGAAGCCCACTCTGCAGCCGGTGCCCTACACCGGGGTGCAGTTCCTCGCGATCCCTGAGTTCCAGGATCTCGGTACCCGTGTCAGCCAACAGATCTCGGCGGCCATCGCCGGACAGATCAGCGTCAAGGACGCGTTGGCCCAGTCCCAGGAGTATGCCGAGGTCGTCGGCAAGTCCTACCAGAGGGAGCAGTGATCATGGCCACCGCAGTCTCGACGCGCTCGCCCGAGGAATCCTCGCCCGAGCGGACACCACTGACGTCATCCCGCGACCGCATCTCGCGGGCGGAGGGGTGGCGGCGACGCGGACCCCTGCTGCCGGCCCTGATCTTCATGATCGTGGTCACGCAGGTCCCGTTCGTTTTCACCCTGTATTACTCGACCCAGTCGTGGAACCTCGTCCGTCCCGACTCCCGAGCGTTCGTCGGCCTCGACAACTACGTCGCGGTCTTCGGTGACAGCCAGTTCTGGCGGGTCACGGTCAACACGATCCTGCTGATCGTCGGCACCGTGCTGATCTCGGTGATCCTCGGACTGATCTTCGCGCTGCTGCTGGACCGTAAGTTCCTGGGACGCGGCGTGGTGCGGACCCTGCTGATCACCCCGTTCCTGGTGACACCGGTGGCGGCGGCACTGCTGTGGAAGACCAGCCTGCTGTCGCCGACCAACGGCCTGGTCAACTGGATGCTGAGCCCGTTCGGCGTCAAGGTCGACTGGCTCTCGGAGTTCCCCCTGATGAGTGTCATGGCCGAATTGGTCTGGCAGTGGACGCCGTTCATGATGCTGCTCATCCTCGCCGGACTCCAGTCGATGCCCCGCGACGTCCAGGAGGCCGCCCGCGTCGACGGTGCGACGAGCTTCCGGCTGTTCCGTGAGCTGACGCTGCCGCACCTGCGGCGGTTCATCGAACTCGGCGCCGTGCTCGGCGCGATCTACCTGGTCAACACCTTCGACGCGGTGTACATGATGACCTCGGGTGGCCCGGGAGTCTCGAGTTCGAACCTCTCGTACTACATCTACCAACGCGCCTTCCTCGGCTTCGACATCGGTCAGGCCGCCGCGATGGGTGTCGTGACGGTGGTCGGCACGATCGTGGTCGCCACGCTCGCACTGCGTCTGATCTTCACATCATTCTCCGGAACAGAGGAGCCGGCCTGATGAGCACCGACATCCGCCCCGACCGCACCGCGGAGGGTCCCGCAGAACAGCGCCCCGGCAGGGAGATCCGACGACGTCGCAACCCCCGAGGGGGTCTGTTGACCGCGGTCACCTGGATCATCGCGATCGGATTCTTCTTCCCCGTCCTGTGGATGGTCCTGACCGCGTTCAAGCAGGAGAGCGACGCGGCCACCAACCCGCCAACCTTCTTCTTCGAACCGACCCTGCAACAGTTCCGCGACGTCTTCGACGCGGGAATCGCGACACCGCTGCTGAATTCGCTGTTCGCGACCATCGTCTCCACCATCCTGGTGCTGCTGCTCGGCGTACCCGCCGCATTCGCCCTGTCACTCCGGCCGGTGCGAAAGACCAAGGACGCCTTGTTCTTCTTCATCAGCACCAAGATGCTGCCGATCGTCGCGGCGATCATCCCGCTGTACGTGATCGTCGGCGAGATCGGCATGCTCGACAACATCTGGACTCTGGTGATCCTCTACACCGCGATGAACCTCCCGATCGCCGTGTGGATGATGAGGTCCTTCTTCCTCGAGGTCCCCGGCGAACTGCTCGAGGCCGCCAGCATCGACGGCGCGAGCCTGTGGACCTCGGTGCGGGAGGTCATCCTTCCGCTGATCTCGCCCGGGATCGCCGCCACCGCCCTGATCTGCGTGATCTTCTCGTGGAACGAATTCTTCTTCGCCGTCAACATGACCGCGGTCAACGCGCAGACGATG
This sequence comes from Gordonia rubripertincta, assembly GCF_038024875.1. Classification (NCBI taxonomy): domain Bacteria; kingdom Bacillati; phylum Actinomycetota; class Actinomycetes; order Mycobacteriales; family Gordoniaceae; genus Gordonia; species Gordonia rubripertincta. Next base: position 1,121,113 of record NZ_CP136136.1, on the reverse strand, counting down.
CCGGTGTTCCTGACCGGCTTCATGTCCGGGCAGGGCCTCTACTGGGCGCAGCTGTCGGCAGCGTCCGTCCTCGCCGCACTGCCGGTCGTCATCTGCGGTTGGATCGCCCAGAACAAGCTGGTCCGCGGGCTCTCGTTCGGCGCGATCAAGTGATCGCCGCCCGCACCCACCGACTCGAAAACCTTTGAGACAGAACCGGAGAACATCATGGCTTCCATCACCTACGACAAGGCCTGCTGCGTCTACCCGGGCGCGGACAAGCTGGCCGTCGACTCCCTCGACCTCGACATCAAGGACGGCGAGTTCGTCGTCCTCGTCGGACCGTCGGGTTCCGGCAAGTCCACCGCACTGCGCATGCTGGCCGGCCTGGAGGAGATCGATTCCGGGCAGATCCGCATCGGCGGTGACAACATGGTCGGCGTCGCGCCCAAGGACCGCGACATCGCGATGGTCTTCCAGAACTACGCGCTGTACCCGAACAAGACCGTCGGGGAAAACATGGGTTTCGCGCTGAAGATGCGTGGTGTGCCTCTGGAGGAACGCAAGCGCAAGGTCGCCGAGGCCGCGAAACTGCTCGACCTCACCGACTTCCTCGACCGAAAGCCGGCCAAGCTGTCCGGCGGTCAGCGCCAGCGTGTGGCGATGGGACGCGCGATCGTCCGTGAACCGCAGGTGTTCTGCATGGACGAGCCGCTGTCCAACCTCGACGCCAAGCTGCGCGTCCAGACCCGCACCCAGATCGCAGCACTGCAGCGTCGTCTCGGCACCACCACGGTCTACGTCACCCACGACCAGGTCGAAGCCATGACCATGGGCGACCGGGTTGCGGTCCTCAAGAACGGTCAGCTGCAACAGTTCTCGACCCCAACCGACCTTTACGACAAGCCGGTCAACGCCTTCGTCGCCGGGTTCATCGGCTCGCCCGGGATGAATCTGTTCACCGCACCCGTCACCGACGGCACCATCACCATCTCCGGTGGCACGGTGGACATCGACGCCGAATCCGAGGCGGCGCTGCGTCGTTCCGGTCTCGACTCGGTGATCGTCGGCATCCGCCCCGAACACCTGGCCCTCGCCGACGGTGGCACCGGCATCGAGGCGGAGGTCGCGCTGCTGGAAGAGCTCGGCAGCGAGACCTACATCTACGCCAACCTCGCCGATCAGTCGGTGAAGAGTCTCGACGGCGAATCGATGGTCATGGTCGCGCGGTCGGCGGAACGGTCACCGGCCAAGCGTGGCGAAGGCATCCGGCTGCGCCAGTCCGACACAGCTGTTCATCTTTTCGATCCGTCCACCGGCGACCGCCTGGTCTGACTCAGGCCAGCAACCGCCACAACCCGATCAGGCCGACGACGACGATCACCCCGCGTAATGCGCGGGGTGAGAGTCGTCGACCGTAGCGGGCCCCGATGACGCCGCCGAGGAGTGAGCCGACGGCGATGACTGCGGCCGCCGACCAGTTGATCCGGTCGAAGGCGACGAGCGTGTAGGTGACGGCCGCGACGACGTTCACGACCAGGGACAGCAGGTTCTTCGCGGCGTTCATCCGCTGCAGGTGGTCGGGGACCACGACACCGAGGATCGCCATCAGCATGATCCCCTGGGCGGCGGTGAAGTACCCGCCGTAGATGCCGACCGCGAACGTGCCGGCCACCATCGCGGCAATGCGGGCGGGGGTCAGGCGCGGCGTGCCCAGGTGCGTCGGCGCGGTGGACCGACGACCGACCCACTTCTGGATCCACGGTTGCACGACGACCAGGATCAGAGCCGCCACCAGCAGGATCGGCACGATCGCCTCGAACACCGTCTCCGGCAGATGGAGCAGCAGCCAGCAGCCGACGATCGCGCCCACGAACGACGCGGGGATCTGCCATCGCAGCTGCGGCCACTGGCCCTCGAGTTCACGTCGGTATCCCCAAGTACTGGACACTCCGCCCGCGACGAGACCGATGGCGTTGGAGATGGTCGCACTGACCGGCGGGACCCCGAACGCGACGAGCGTCGGGAAGGTGATCAGGGTGCCGCTACCGACGACCGCGTTGATCGCGCCCGCACCCACACCGGCCAGCAGGACGGCGAACAGTTCCCATGTACTCACGACTTCTGAGGGTGCCCGGTGCGTCCGGTGGGTCGGTCACCGGGGTGGATCCCAGGGGGGGTCTCAGTGGGCCGGGGTCGCGTCCTTGTTCTTCCGCTTCGGGATGAAGTGCAGGATCGCGACGAGGATCGCGCCCACGATCAGGCCGACGACCGCGGACAGGACGGTGCCCGCCGTCCAGGACAGCACCCCGCCGAAGCCGCCGTGGACCAGCTCGCCGAACCAGTGCTCGACGTGATGGAGCTGGTCGGCGAGCCAGTGGAAGCCGGCCTCACCCACGTTGACGATGAGGATGTGCCCGCCGACCCACAGCATCGCGGCGATACCGACCACGGTGAGGGTCGACATGATCTTGGGCATCGCGGTGACCAGCCCGCGGCCGACCTTCTGACTGAACGTCGACTCCCGTTGTGCGAGCGCGAGCCCGACGTCGTCCATCTTCACGATGATCGCGACCACGCCGTAGACGAGTGCGGTGATCAGGAACGCGACGACGATCAAAACGCCCAGGCGAGTCCAGAACGGTTCGTTCTCGACCGAGGACAGCGAGATCACCATGATCTCGGCCGAGAGGATGAGGTCGGTGCGGATCGCGCCGCTGACCATGTGCTTCTCGAATTCGGGATCGCCCTTCCTGGACCCGGACCCCTCCTCGTGATGACCGCCGGTGATCGCCTCGTAGACCTTCTCCGCACCCTCGTAGGAGAGGAACAGACCGCCGGCGATCAACAGATACGGCAGGGCCTGCGGGAGGAACTGACTGAGGATCATCGCGACGGGCAGGATGATCAGCAATTTGTTGCGGATCGAGCCGATCGCGATCTTGCGGACGATCGGCAGCTCGCGGTCGGGGGTGAACCCGTCGACGTAGCGCGGGGTCACCGCGGTGTCGTCGACGACGACGCCCGCAGCCTTCACACTCGCCTTTCCGGCCGCGGCGCCGATGTCGTCGAGTGACGCGGCGGCGGCACGGGTGAGTGTCGCGATGTCGTCGAGCAGAGCGACGAGACCACTGGCCACGGGGACCTCCCGGTTCGATGAGCGTGGGTCATCGAACAGTATGCCGAAACGACCGACGGCGTCGGTCATCCGTGCGGTCGGACGCTGGTGGCCCGCCCTGTTCCCGGTTCTCGCACTCGCCTACTCGGTGTGGGCTGCCTCCCGGGTCACCGCCTTCATCTCCCGTCGCCGACGGGTCTGACCATCAGACATCCGACTGCCTCTCTCAACCCTTCCCAGAACGGAGCCCCGACAACCATGAAACGACTGTCCACCCTGGTGAGCGGAACCGCGCTCGCCCTCGCCGCCGCACTGACACTCAGCGCGTGTGGTGGCGGGTCGTCGAACGACTCCGCCGAGGGCGGGGTGGTCATCGTGACCGCCGCCCAGCCGCCGAGCTTCAGCTACGAGACCAGCGCAACCGGTTACGAGGCTGCCGAGTTCTTCCTGAACACCGGCGCCACCCTCATCCGCAACCCGTACATCGCAGGGTCCGACGGACTCTCGGCACACCAGGAGCTCTTCAAGTTCGAGCCCGTGCTGGCCAAGAGCTACGAGGTCAGCCCTGACGGCGAGACCTACACCTTCCACCTCAACACCGAGGCCAAGAGCGCCGCCGGCAATGCCCTCGACGCCGACGACGTGATCTTCTCGTTCAAGCGCAAGTTCGAGGTCGACACCAGCATCGTGTCCTTCGTCAGCGCTCCGGTCATCACCTCGCCCGACCAGGTGAAAAAGGTCGACGACGCCACCGTCGCCATCTCGATCGCCGATCCGTCGCACGGCTTCACGCTGCTGTCGCTGCTGGCGAACTCCCCGTACGCCATCTACGACTCCGAGGTGCTGACGGCGAACGCCACTCCGGACGACCCGTACGGCGTCGAGTACTCGAAGACCAACGCGGACTTCGGCTTCGGTGCGTACAAGCTGACCAGCTACACCCCCGGCCAGCAGATGGTCTATGAGGCCAACCCCGGATACGCTCTCGGCGAGCCCGGGGTGAAGCGTGTCGTCCAGCGCGTCGTCGCCGACGCCGGCCAGCGCTCCAACCTCGTCAAGAGCGGTGACGCATCGGTTGCCACGCAGCTGCGTCCCGCGGACCAGGTCGCCCTGCGCGATGCCAACGCCGCCCAGATTTTCACGGTGCCCAGCAATGCCTACGTCTACGTTCCGCTGACCACCACCAAGGCGCCGTTCGACAACGTCGAGGTCCGCCGCGCGTTCTCCCACGCGGTTCCCTACGACGCGATCATGAAGGACGTCTACAAGGGTCGGCTGGGTCCGATCTCGTCGATCCTGAACGACACGCTGCCGGACTACAACGGCGACGGGTTGAAGAGCAACACCACCGATCCGGCGAAGTCGCTGGAGATCCTGCGCAACGCGGGGATCACCACCCCGGTGAAGTTCGAGCTGACCGTCAACAACGCCGTGCCGGATCTCAAAGAGACTGCCGTCCAGATCCAGACGGCGGCCCGCGCTGCGGGATTCGAGGTCACGATCAACGAGGTGAACTCGGCGGTGTTCCAGGAAGGTCTGGCCAACAAGACGTTCCAGGCATCGATGGGCCGTGACTACGCGGTCGTGCAGTCCCCGCCGTACGTGCTGTCGCTCTTCTACACCCCCGGATCGCCGATCAACTGGCCGGACTTCGATTACGCACCGCTGAACAACGCCATCGCTGCGGGCAACGCCTCCGGCGAGCCGCTCACCCCGGCCGCCTGGGGCAAGTGGAACGAGGCCGAGCGCGTCCTGCAGGACCAGATGCCGACGGTGTACATCGGATACGTACAGCCGCTCAACGCATTCGCCAACGGTGTCGAGGGTTACGTCTTCCGCACCGACAGCGTGATCGACTACTCGGAGCTCAAGCCATGACCACGCTCACCGACCAGGTCGCGGTAGCCGAAGAGGACCTCACGGGCACTCCTGCCCCGGTCCTCGAGGTCACCGATCTGACGATCCGTTACGGCGGGGTGGAGAAGATCCACCCGACCTCCTTCACGATCGGCCGGCGCGAGCGGGTCGCCATCGTCGGCGAGTCGGGCTCGGGGAAGTCGAGCATCGCCAACGCACTCGGCGGGTTCATCCCGCCTGGAGTGGGCGAGGTGTCGGCGGCGACGATGTCGCTGTCGGGTCGCTCGCTGCTGGCGGGGAAGGCTCAGAGGATCCCGGCTCGGCGCGAGGGGATCTCGATGATCTTCCAGGACGCCATGAGCTCCCTCGATCCGATCTGGTCGGTGGGCAGTCAGCTCACGGCGGTCCTGCCGAAGAGCAGGTACGGCTCCCGCAAGGCGCGGGCCGCGGTCGCGGAGGCCCGCCTGGAGCAGGTCGGCATCGTCGAACCGCGCCGGGTGATGTCGTCGGTACCCGGCCAGCTCTCCGGCGGCATGCGTCAGCGCGTGATGATGGCGATCGCACTGGCGTCCGAGCCCGAATTGCTCGTCGCGGACGAACCGACGAGTGCACTCGACGCGTCCCTGGCGGTGTCGGTCATGGAACTCATGACCGGCCTCACCATCGAGAACGGTGCGTCGCTGGTCTTCATCACCCACGACATCGCGCTTGCACGACGTTTCGCCGACAAGGTGCTCGTCATGCAGGCCGGCAGCGCCGTGGAGATCATCGCCGCCGCCGACCTCGATCATGCGACGCACCCCTACACCCGGGGATTGCTGGAATGCATGCCCACGCTGAGTTCGGCTCAGCTGGACCGTCTTCCGACCCTGGAGACGGTCATGAGAGAGGAGGCGGCAGCATGAGCACGATCATCGAGGTCGTCGACGTCCACAAGCAGTACGGGCGCAAGGTGACCGCTGTCGGCGGGGTGACCACCAAGCTGGAGAGCGGCCGAGCCACCGGGATCGTCGGCGAAAGCGGTTCGGGCAAGTCGACTCTCGGCAAGATGATCGTCGGACTCACCACGCCGACCTCGGGGCAGGTCCTCGTCGACGGCCGCGACCTGTCCCGGCTTCTCGAACGTCGTCCCGGCCGCCTCGCGTACCGCCGCAAGGTGCAGCTCGTGGCCCAGGACACCACCACGACGTTCGATCCCCGGCGGATCATCCGCGAGGCGATCCGACGCCCGGCGCAGATCCTCGGCGGGCTCGACGAGAAGGCGGCCGACGCCGCCGTGGACGCGATCGTCGCCGAACTCGGCATCGCTCCCGAACTCGTCGAGCGGTTTCCGCACCAGCTCTCCGGCGGTCAGCGGCAACGTCTTTCGATCGCACGGGCGCTCGTCGCCGGGCCGGACATCCTGGTCTGCGACGAGGCGGTGAGTGCGCTCGACGTGTCGGCCCAGGCGGTGGTCCTCAACCTCCTCAAGAACTACGTGAAGACGCACTCGCTCGGGCTCGTCTTCATCTCGCACGGACTCCCGGCGACTGCCTTCATCACCGACGACCTGCTCGTGATGAACCGCGGCAGGGTCGTCGAATCGGGCGAGACGAGGTCGATCCTCGAGGCGCCGTCGAACGACTACACGCAGACGCTGGTCGGCGCCTACCAGGCCATGGAAGCAGCGGCCTGACCCCACCCGCGACTCGCCGGCCGCCCCGGCCGGTGGCAACACATCTCACAACCATTTCTCACGACAGGAGATCGCAATGTTCCACATGGGTTGGTTCCTCGGAGACGGCTTCGGCATTCACCCCTGGAGCCCGACGAACGGTGACGGTCCGTGGACCGGCACCAACCACCTGGACTGGATGAAGCCCGACATCCACGTCGACATGGCCAAGAGTCTCGAACGTGCCGGCTTCGACTACATCCTCATCGAGGACACCTCGATGGTCGAAGATTCCTATAAGAACTCCGCCGAGACCTCGCTGCGTCGCGGCTTCATGGCCCCCAAGAACGACCCGCTGCCGCTGGTGCCGCTGATGACCCAGCAGACCAAGCACATCGGCATCATCCCGACCGTGTCGACCATCCAGTACCCGCCGTTCCTCGCGGCGCGTGCGTTCACCACCCTCGATCACCTCACCGAGGGTCGCGTGGGCATGAACGTGGTCACCAGCGTCACCGACCGCGTCGCCCAGAACTTCGGTTACGAACGGCATCTCGAGCACGACGAACGCTACGAGATGGCGATGGAGTGGATCGACGTCGTCAAGGCGCTGCAGAACTCGTGGGAGGAGGGCGCCGTCATCGCCGATCCCTACTCCGGTGTCTACGCCGACCACACCAAGGTCAACCCGATCGAGTTCGTCGGCAAGTTCTTCAAGTGCCGCGGCCCGCTGAACACCATCCCGGGCCCGCAGCGCGAGGTCCCCGTGTGCTCGGCCGGCAGCTCGGAGCCCGGTCGCGTGCTCGCCGCCAACTACGACGACACCCAGATCGCCATCGTCAAGGACGCCGCGGACGCAAAGGCCTACCGAGCGGACATCCGTGCGCGCGCGGCCGCCGCCGGACGCAACCCCGACCACATCAAGGTCCTCTTCATCGCGACCCCCACGATCGCGGCCACCGACGCCGAGGCCCAGGCAGCCTACGAAGCGGCTCAGGCATTCCGCAAGACCGACAAGGCCATCGAGTACAACCTGTGGAACATGTCCTACACCTCGGGCGGCCGCATCGACTTCGGCGCCATCGACCCCGACACCAGGGTCGGCGACATCGACCTGTCCAAGCAGAACGGCGAGTACACCTCGATCGCCGGTCTGTTCGGCGGCCGCGAGGACGAGACCCTGCGCGAGGTCGTGGCGAGCAGCTTCCAGGTCAAGGACATGGGTCTCGTCGGTTCACCGTCGACCATCGCCGACAAGATGGGCGAGATCATGGAGGAGGCGGGCGGCGACGGCTTCCTGTTCTACCTGCCCACCACGCGTATGAACCTGGCGATGATCTCCGACGGTCTGGCGCCCGAGCTGCGCCGCCGTGGACTCATCCGCGACGAGTACACCGGCTCGACCCTGAGGGAGAACCTGCGCGCCTTCTGATCACCGAAGCCGCTGTGCTCCCGCATGATTCGTTGTGCGGGAGCACTGTCGTTCGTTTACCGGTACGCCGCGCGCGCGTGGGGAACCATGCGGACAGCCCTGGGCAGACGCGGGACGATCACCCGCGACTGCAGCGAGATCAGGCGGAAGAGGAAGCGCCGTGCGGCGCCCCAATCGATGCCGAGCAGATCTCGCAGTTCCGGCGTGAGAAGCCCTGCGGTGACGGTGCCCAGCACGAGCCCGGCCACCGGACGGACCGTGGCGTTCCAGACGAGCGCGTGCCGTAGAACCGGGATGTGCGGCGGCGGTTTCGGCGACGTCACCACACCGAAGACGCGATCGGTCATGTCGGAACGCTCGAGTCGGGTGCGGGTCATCTCGTCGAACCAGGCGCAGAACGCATCCCAGTTCTCCGGCATGTCCTGCTCGCGCACCCCGTACATACGCCCGACCTGACGCATCTCGAGGTAGAACTGCTCGACCTCGCCGGGCCTCCACCCACGACCCAGTTCTCTCTGCTGGGTGTAGATCCCGTGCACGAGACTCGCGTGAACCCAGTGGAACGCTTCGGGATTCAGTGAGCTCCAGCGGGAGCCGTCGGGATTGCGGCCCTTGATGTCGCGGTGGCGTTCGCGCAGCCGGCGCGCCATGGTGAGTGCGTCGTCGCGGCCGTAGACGACGCCCATGATCATGTCGAGTGTGCGTTCGGCGCGTCCGTACGGGTCGGTCTCGAAGACCGAGAACTCGCGCACGCCGGTCGCCACCACGGGGTGGGCGACGTCGATGAGGAGCCGACGGGGCGCACCCAGGACGAAGGTCAGGTCGCCGAATACTTTCCACGCGACCGAATCCGGTCCGAGGGGAGTCATCTCGGAGTTGTCGACGGACGCGTCGGGGACCGGGTCCGCGGTCATCGGCCTTCACTCATTCCGGGGTAGAAGGGATCGACCTGGAAGCAGGGTACGCGGGTGGCCTCGGCGGGAGTCAACGCATTCCGCACGTGACGCCAGGCGCGCTCACTGAACGCGATGGACAGGTGCTCGGAGAGATCTACCGGACAGGCCTCCTGCAGAAGGATGTTCGTGACGTTGTCACCCTCGAGGAAGCCGTTGGTGAACGGGGTCGCGATCTCGTCGTACTTGGTGACGATCGTCGTGTAGTGCGGTCCCGGCTTGGTGTCACCGTTGCCGTAGACCTTGCGAACGAGGTCCGAATACTGTGCCTGCTGTGCGAAGGCCGGGAACAGTGCCTTGAAGATGTCGTAGCCGACGGGTCCGAACGGTGGAATGAAATACCGGACGTAGGTGAGCATGTCGCCCGTCGAACCGTGGTTGCCGGGCGCGATGCCGATGACCTTGTCGACCTTCTTGTCACCGCCGAGAAAGTCGATGTAGTAGTGCGGCAACAAGCCACCGCCCTGCGACCAACCGACCAGATCGACCTTCTTCGCGCCGGTGCGTCGCATGATCCGGTCGATGTTGCGTGAGACCTCGCGGGCCGACCGCTCGATGTCGGCGAGACCCTGGATGGGGAAGCTCGGGATCGGCGTGATGTTGCCGTAGTTGAGCGTGTAGACGCAGTATCCGCGGTTGGCGAGGTACGGGGCGCCGGCACTGTAGGCCCACTGGGTGGTGGCGGTGGCGTTCAGCAGGATCACCGGGTTGGGGCGGTCCTCCGTGAGTTTGCACGACGGGTCGTTGGCGCCCGGTGGGGACCAGTTCGCGTCCAACGTCTGGTTGAGCGCGTCGGGGATGGCGGACCGGAAGTCCCAGGACACGGGGTACTTCGTGGACGGCGCGGCCGCGGCCGCGCCGACCCCCGAAAGGCCCGCCGTCGCCGTCATCGTGCACACCACGGCAGCGGTGACGAGCGTCGTCAATCGTCGAAGACTGAACATGTTCCTCCACCCTCTATCTGAAGACAGATGTTGTCAGAGTTGCCGCGAAAGCGCAATGAATCAGTTACCTGCTTACGGTGGCGGACACCCTCGTCGCCGCCGGAAACCCGGCCACGGCCCGGTATGCGTTGGGGCCGAGCCGATTTCGGCGAAGCGGACATGGCCGAGCGGGTGGCGACCTACTCTGGCACCTGCATCGGCCATGGTGACGCCCGTGACCAACGTCGCGTCATCGTCGAGCCGACCCGAGGGCGCGGACTAGCGGCTCGGCCGCGAAAGGTGGGTGGACATGGTCTCGGTGACCGGTGCGGTCGGAACCGCCGTCGAACAGGTACAGGACGCCGTCGGCGCATTCAAGGTGCTCAGGCGTTCGGGTCTGCTGGACCCCACGCGACCCAAGGAGCTCCTCACAACGGTCAAGCGCGCGAAGATCATCGGGCCCTGTGCCTCGGTGGTGGCGCACGGTGCGGACGAGTACCCGGAAGCGGGTGCGGTCGCTGATGAGCGTGGCGAGCTGACCTATGGCGAGATCGATGCCAACGCGAACGCGTTGGCCAACCATCTACTCTCCTCCGGCGTCGAGCGAGGCTCGGTGATCGGCGTGATCGCGCGCGACCACCGAGGTCTGCTGACGACGATGAGCGCCGCGGGCAAGGCCGGTGTGCGGCTGGCCATGATGAACACCGGGTTCGGCAAGACCCAGTTCGTCGAGGTCGCCGAACGCGAGAAGATCGTCGCGATGCTCTACGACGAGGAGTTCACCGACCTCGCCGACGCCCTTCCGCCCGCGACGTTACGGATCGTGACCTGGGTCGATGGCGAGCGCCCGGTCCCCGAGGGGGTTCGTACCCTCGACGACATCGTCGCCGGCGGGGACACGTCCACGCCCGCGGAGCCGGACGAGTGGGCCGGACTCGTGATCCTGACGAGCGGCACCACCGGTCTGCCCAAGGGTGCGCAACGCTCCAAGTTGTCGCCGTTCTCCAGCGCCCTGCTCCTGGACCGGATTCCGTTCCCGCAACGGGGCACGATGGTGATCGTCTCGCCGATCTTCCACTCCACCGGCTTCGCACTCTGGGGTGTCGGCGCCGCTCTGGGAAACAAGGCCGTGGTCATGCGACGGTTCGACCCGGAGAAGACGCTGGCCGCGCTGGCCGAACACAAGGCGGAGGTGCTGGTCGCGGTTCCGACGATGCTTCACCGCATGGTCGCTCTCGGCCCCGACGTCATCAAGAAGTACGACACGTCCGCGCTGCGGATCATCGTGATCGCGGGATCGGCTCTGTCGCCGACGCTTTCGGAAGCCGTCCAGGACACCTTCGGTGACGTCCTCTACAACCTCTACGGGTCGACGGAGGTGGCTGTCGCGTCGGTGGCGCAGCCGAAGGAACTGCGGCTCGCCCCGGGCACGGTGGGACGGCCGCCGGTCACCAGCCGCCTCGCCCTGTTCGACGACGAGGGCCGCCGGATCACCGGAACAAATGTCCGCGGAAGACTTTTCGTCCGCAACGGTGCACCTTTCGAGGGGTACACCGACGGTCGGAACAAGGAGATCATCGACGGTTACATGTCGACCGGCGACATGGCCCGCTTCGACCAGCACGGCCTGCTGCACATCGACGGTCGCGACGACGACATGATCGTGTCCGGCGGGGAGAACGTCTATCCGCTCGAAGTGGAGAACCTGCTCGCCGAGCACCCCGACATCGACGATGTCGCGGTGATCGGGGTCGACGATGACGAGTTCGGAAAGCGGTTGCGCGCCTTCGTTGTCGCGGCCCCACACGCCGACCCGTCGCCCGACGACATCAAGGCGCACGTGAAGGCGCATCTCGCCCGATACAAGGTGCCGCGTGACGTGGTGTTCGTCGACGAGCTGCCGCGCAACCCCACCGGCAAGCTCGTCCGCCGACAGTTGCCGACGGGGCCGCTGTAGGTCTCGATCAGCGGGAGGTCAGCCGGCGGCCTGGTCTCGCTTGAGCTGTGCGACAACCAGATGCAGGGCGGCCGTGGTGGTGAGTGAGCGAACCCGTTCCCGGTCACCGGGGAAGCGACGCGTGACCGTGTAGGTGGGACGGCCCTTGATCGCGACGCCGAAGCAGACGGTGCCGACCGGCTTGGCCTCGGTGCCGCCGTCGGGGCCGGCGATTCCGGTGGTCGACACCGCCACGTCGGACTTGAGATGGCGGACGGCGCCCTCGGCCATCGCCGCGGCGACCTCTTCGCTGACCGCGCCGTGGGAGGCGATGAGGTCGGCGGGGACGTCGATGAGGTCGGACTTCGCATCGTTGGAGTACGACACGACGCCGCCCATGACGTAGGCGGAGGAACCGGGACGATCGGTGAGTCGAGCTGCGACGAGTCCGCCGGTGCAGGATTCCGCCGTGGCGATCAACCGACCGTCGAGCGTCGCGATGAGCTGGTCCTCGATGGTCGATCCGTCGGTCGAGAAGATCTGCCGCACATGGTGTTCGGCGAGGAATTCCAAGAGCCGACCGTAGGTCCCGGCGTCGGCGGCGGCGAACCGGGTGACCATGTCGAGTTCCCCGCGTCGCAGGCAGGTGGTGATCTCGAGGGCAGCGAAGCCGGCGATGGTCTTCTCGGCGCGGCGCAGGGTCTCGGCGAGCTCGGCCTCGTGCAGACCGTAGGCACGGATGGTCTCTTGCGTGAGGTCGTCGGCCCGGGACACCACGTCGGCGATGGCGGGTGAGGCGATCGCGGTCGGCCACATTGCCTGGAGTTCACCGGGCGGGCCGGGCAGGACGAGGATCGCCGGCACGGGCGGTGTACCGGGTGAGGCGGGAATGGCGACGCCCGGCGCCGTGCCGGTGGGCGGTATCGCCACGGCACCGGCGGGAACGTGGGCCTGCTTGCGGATTCCGATGCGGGTCGCGCCCTCGTCGAGGTCGACGGTGTCGGGTCGCCAGCGTCGGATGATGCCGGCGATGTGCTCCTCGAGAGCTGCGTCGAGCTGCAGGTCGCGCCCGCAGAACTCGGCGACCGTCGCAACCGTGAGGTCGTCGGCGGTGGGACCGAGACCGCCGCTGGTGACGATGAGATCGACCTGCTGGTCGGCGAGGAATCGCAGCTGGGCGGTGAGGTCGGCGGGTCGATCGCCGCAGATGGTGATGTGGGCGACGTCGACGCCGAGCGACAGCAGTTGCTCGGACAGCCACGGGCCGTTCTGGTCGGCGATCCGCCCGGTCAGTACCTCGGTTCCGGTCACCACGATGCCTGCGCGCACACTCACGGGTTCGAGCCTAGTCGGCGACTCCTCCGTGAGGGTGCCTGCTGTTTGGAACCGTACGAACTCAACTCGGCCGCCAGACTTCGATCGAAGTCTGGCGGCCGAGTTGAGATCTGGGAGTGAGGTTCGCTACGCCTTCTCGGCCTTCGCCTTCTCCTGCATCGACGACCGGGCCGGATTGGCCTGGTCATCCGCCTTGGGGTCGGACTCGTCCTTCTTCTCGGTCACGCCCGACTTGATTCGCGCACCGATGTCGGGATCGACGCGGTGCCAGTACTCGAACGCGCGCTGCAGCACGGGTTCAGAAACCCCGTTGAGAAGGTGGCCGACGACGTTGTCGACGAACCGTTCACGCTCGTCGTCGTCGAACACCTCGCGGACCAGCGTCCCCGCCTGACCCCAGTCGTCGTCTTCCGGATGATCGACGTAGGCGCTACGCAGGATCTCACCGTTGGCGGCCCACTGTGGTTCGCCCTGACCGGGATACAGCGCTGACGGCCCGCCCTTGGAGTTGGGCGCATAGACCGGGTCGGTGACGTTGTGGATGCGCATCGCGCCGTCCTTCGAGTACGAGTGGACCTCGTTCTTCGGCGCGTTGACCGGGATCTGCTTGTAGTTGCCGCCGAGACGGTGCCGGTGGGCGTCGGCGTAGGAGAAGACGCGTCCCAACAACATCCGGTCGGGGCTGAAACCGATGCCGGGCACGACGTTGTTCGGCTCGAAGGCCACCTGTTCGATCTGCGTGTGGTGATCGACCGGGTTGGTGTGCAGCGTCATCTTGCCGACGTCGATCAGCGGGTAGTCGCCGTGCGGCCACACCTTGGTCAGGTCGAATGGGTTGAACCGGTAACCCACCGCGTCGTCGAACGGCATGAGCTGGACCTTCAGCGTCCAGCTCGGATGGTTGCCGGCGTCGATGTTCTCGAACAGGTCCCGGGTGTGGAAATCGGTGTCGGCAGCGGCCATCTGATCGGCCTCGTGCTGCGTCAGGTGTTCGACGCCCTGGTCGGACTTGAAATGGTACTTGACCCAGTGCTTCACGCCTTCGGCGTTGACCCACAGATACGTGTGCGAGCTGTATCCGTTCATGTGACGCCACGTCTTCGGGATACCGCGGTCGCCCATCAGCCAGGTGACCTGGTGGGCGGACTCGGGCGACAGCGTCCAGAAGTCCCACTGCATGTCGTGGTCGCGAAGGTTGTTGTCCTGGCGACGTTTCTGGGAGCGGATGAAGTGCTGGAACTTCATCGGGTCCTTGACGAAGAAGATCGGCGTGTTGTTGCCGACCATGTCGTAGATGCCCTCGGACGTGTAGAACTTCAGCGCGAAACCGCGTGGGTCACGCCAGGTGTCGGGGCTGCCGCGTTCGCCGGCCACCGTCGAGAACCGTGCCACCATCTCGGTTTTCACGCCCGGCTGGAACAGTGCGGCGCTGGTGTAGGCCGAGACGTCCTCGGTGGTCTCGAACGTTCCGAAAGCGCCACTGCCCTTGGCATGTGGCTGTCGTTCGGGAATTCGTTCGCGGTTGAACTGGGCCATCTGCTCGATCAGGTAGTGATCGTGCAGGACGATCGGTCCTCCGGCGCCCACCGTCAGAGAGTGTTCGTCACTCCCGGCCGGCGCGCCCGAATCCCGGGTTGTGTAGAGCGAATCGTCGGACATATCGCCTCCGAGAGGTCGTCGTATCCGTGCAAGAAAACGCGGGACCCGAGGGCTGCAGGTCCGCTCAGCCGATCCTACGCTGAGCCGATCACCGTCAGGGCCGCTCGCCCGCGACGATGCCGAACTCGCGGAGCACCGTTTCGGTGTGTTCGCCCAGAGCGGGTACCGGTCCCATCGCGAGCTCGACGTCGTCGAACGTCATCGGCGGCAGCACCGCCTTGATCGGTCCGACCTCGGTGGCGACGTCGCGCCAGCGGTCGCGTTCGCTGAGCTGCGGATGCTCCACCACGGCCTCGAGGTCGCGGATCTCGGCGGCCGGTACACCTGCGTCGGCGAGGCGGCGGTCGAGCTCCGCGGTGGTGAACCGTTTGGTCTCCGCCGCGATGACGGCGTCGACCTCCGTTCGACGGGAGACGCGATCAATGTTGGTCTTGTACCGGGGGTCCTCGGCGAGGTCCGGGCGATCGAGCACGATGCGGGTCAGCGTGTCCCACCCGCGGTCGTTCTGGACTCCGATGAGGATGGCGCCGTCCTGGGGTGGGGTACTTGTCGTACGGCACGATCGCCGCGTGGCCGAGGCCGACGCGGGCGATCTGTGTGCCGCCGTAGAGCCGCATGTACATGGCGTGCCCCATCCACTCGACCGTGGAGTCGAACATCGACACCGACACCCGTGCGCCGATGCCGGTGGTGGCGCGGCGGAACAGCGCCGACAGCACCGAGGTGAGGGCGTACATCCCGGCGGCGATGTCGGAGGACGGGATGCCGGTCTTGGTCATGTCCTCGGGCGTCCCGGTCACCGAGATCAGGCCCGTCTCGGCCTGGACGAGCATGTCGTAGGCCTTGCGGTCGCGGAACGGGCCGGCGTCGCCGTATCCGGACATGTCGACGACGATCAGCTCGGGATGGTCGGCGCGGAGGGCGTCGGCGCCGAGTCCGAGGCGCGCCGCGGCGCCGGGGGCCAGATTCTGCAGGAAGACGTCGGCATTCGCGATCAGGGTCTTGATCGCGTTGCGGCCGGCTTCACTCTTGAGGTCGAGTTCGACCGATTCCTTGCCGCGGTTCAGCCACACGAAATGCGAACCCGCGCCGCCGCGCACGGCCGAGTCGTACTGCCGGGCGAAGTCCCCTTCACCCACGCGCTCGACCTTGATCACCCGTGCACCCCAGGTCGGCGAGATGCCGGGTGGCGAGAGGCGCGGCGACGGCCTGCTCGAGGGCGACGACGGTGATCCCCGCCAGAGGCAGCGGGGCTGAGTCGGCGGAGGGCGACTGGTCCGATTTCACCGGCCAAGAATCACCCGCGCCCGTCCGATTCGTCAATGAGCGCCCGCCGGCCGCGGTCGGCGTCCACCCCCGTGCCTTCGACTCCCGTGGCGTCGAACGTCTCGCCGGCGATGACCTGAGCGAACTCCTCGTCGGTCGAGGCGACGGCCGCCTCCGCGGCGATCCGCTGCTCCTCGCCGGTCAGGGTGTTGAGGGCGACCTCCTTGATGAAGAGGACCGCGATCGTGCCGACGATCGCCATCGCCATCGAGACCAGGAAAATCCGGGCCGTGCCGTCGCCGTACGCGCCGCGGACGATCGCCGCGATGGGTGCGGGCAGTTCGTTGAGGTTCGACAGACCCGCACCGCCCGAGCCGGATTGGGGTGATGCCGATCGCGCGCAGACCCTGACCGATGAGATCGGTGACGTGGTTGGACAGCACCGCGCCGAGCACCGAGACGCCGGCCGCGCCGCCGAGTGAGCGGAAGAACGTCACGGTCGAGGTGGCCGCGCCGAGGTTCTTCGGCTCCACGGTGTTCTGCACCGCGAGCACCAGGTTCTGCATGGTCATGCCCATCCCGAGTCCCAGGGCGAACAGGTAACCGCTCAGGACCGCCATGTTGGTGTGGGCGTCGATCGTCGCCAGGAGCCCGAAGCCGACCGCCATCGCGATCGAGCCGGCAACCAGGTAGTTCTTCCACCGGCCGTACTTGGTGATGAGGCGTCCGGAGAGGGTCGCCGAGACCACCGAACCGAAAACCATCGGGAGGGTCAGCAGGCCGGCTGCGGTGGGCGAGTAGCCGCGGGCGATCTGGAAGTACTGGCCCAGGAACACCGCGCCGCCGAACAGGGCCACGCCGACCGCGATGCTCGCGATGGTGGCGAGGGTGGTCGTGCGCTCCTTGAACAGGTGCAGCGGGATGATCGGGTCCTTGGCCCTGGACTCCACCCAGATCGCGACGGCGAGCAGGGCGAGTCCGAGTGCGACGAGACCGAACGACACGGCCGAGACCCAGTCGAAGTTCTTGCCGGCAAGAGTGACCCAGATCAAGATGACGCTGACGCCGCCCGAGATGAGCAGGGCGCCGGCGTAGTCGATGTACACCTTGCGTCGGACGACCGGCAGGTTGAGGGTGCGCTGCACGACGATCATGGCGATGACGGCCAGCGGGACGCACACGTAGAAAGTCCAGCGCCAACCGAGCCAGCTGGTGTCGACGATAACGCCACCCATCAGCGGTCCGGCGACCGTTGCGATCGACATGACGCCGGCGATGGCGCCCTGGTAGCGGCCGCGCTCACGCGGGCTGAACATCGACGCGATGACGATCATGACCAGCGACTGCATGCCGCCGAGGCCGAGGCCCTGGATCACACGGAAGCCGATCAGCATCGAGACCGAGGTCGACAGACCGGCGAGCATAGAGCCGATGGTGAACACGCCGAGCGACAACTGGACGAGGAGCTTCTTGCTGAAGACGTCGGACAGCTTGCCCCAGATCGGGGTGGCGGCCGTCGAGGCCAGCAGGGTCGCCGTCACGACCCAGGTGTACTGATCCTGGGTGCCGTGTAGCTGGGTGATGATCGTCGGCAGTGCGTTGGACACGATCGTGGCCGAGGTCAGGGCGACGAACATGCCGAGCAGCAGGCCGACCAGCGCGTTGATGCGCTGCTTGTGGGTCATCGGTGTGTCGACGGGTTCCACCTGTGGTGGGGACGTTGTCATACGGGGGTTCCTCCGGGGTCGTGCGTGCGCCGTGTGGACGGAGCCGGATGGCGGCGACCACAGAGCATCGACGGAGCGTGCTCGTCGAGCTCGTGGACACAGGTGCCGGGAAAGCTGGTGGAAACGGGGGTCCGGCATAGGCCGCCGCCCGTTTAGTTGAATGCTGCAACTATAGGACGTGAAAGGTGTAACGCGCAACCAACCGGGTTATTCCCGGCGCCCGGAATGCGGTGGGGAATTGTGCCGCCTGCCCGAACCGGCGCGTCAGGCCTCCGGGTCGACGACCGGGTCGTTGGTCGCCTCGCCGAGCCGGTGGAGCAGGCGTGTCAGGGTGCGGATGTCCTCGGGGTCCCACTGGGCCAGACGGGCTCGCCAGTCGGACACTGCCGAGGCGAGGACGGCGTCGACGCGTTCGCGTCCATGATCGGTCAGCGTGACCACGCGGGCCCGTGCGTCCCGCGGGTCGGGGTGCCGCTCGGCGAGCCCGAGCCGTACGACCGCGTCGATCTGCCGCGTGACTGTCGACTTCTCCATCCCGACGGCACTGACCAGGTCGGACATCGGCATCGAGTTGAAACGGGCGAGCACGGACATGAGTGGATAGCACGACGGATCGAGGCGGGAGTCGATCTCGCGGGCGCGCAGGCGGGTGCGGATGCGCCCGCGGCGCCAGAAGTCGGTCAGCTCGGCTTCGAGGCCCCCGATGGCGTCGGAATCGATCGGAGCGGGGGATTCGGCGGGGGTCGGATCCGAGCTCATGGTCGCGGAGTCCTTTCGCCGATTCACCGTGCCGAGACGCGGTCAGACTACCGACCGCAAAGTGTTCGGGCACACGCAGCCATGTCCGATTTGCCATGCTATGGGTTGCGGACGAACCGGCTGCGCGGAGTGTGGCCTGCGTCAACCTCTTTGGAGACGGCCTCCCCGATGGTGCACGATCGAAGAGTGAGCACGACAGAACGCACCACCCCGAACGCTGCAGAGTACGTCAAGTACTGCTACTGGGCGCCCCTGCCGAAGTCGATGACCGCCTGGGTCGAGAACGACCTCGCGGGGCCGGGTGCCTCGGTGCGCATGGTCGTGCGCTGGGCGATCCCGTGCATCGTCATCCTGCTGCCGATGCTCTTCGTCCCGGCGGACTGGGGCGTCCGGTTCACCATGACGGCGCCGATCCTCATCGCCTACCTCTTCTTCTCGATCGCCCTGAACCGCGTCTACCGCCGGCACCGGCTGGCCCAGCACGGGCTCAACCCCGACCTGGTCAACCGGCTCGAGCGCGAGAAGAACTCCGACCTCTACGACGAGTACCACCGCAAGTACCGCGGGGAAAATCGTCGTCGCTGATTTGCGAGATCAGTACAGGTAGTCCTCGCCACTCGCGCGCACGGTCACGTCCGAGAGGCTGATCCCCCAGGGTTGATCGATGACGTGGACGACGGCGTCGGCCAGATCCTCGGGAGTGATGAGCCAGTACCGGATCGAGTCCGCGTCGGTCAGTTCGGGCGGTAGTTCACCCTTGAGCATCTGGACTACGTGCTCCCGGTACGACGCCGCGCGCTGGCCGACGATGCCGCGGATCGCGCGATCGTTGACGATCCAGCTCGCCAGATTGGTGCCCGCGACACCGGTGGGCTTGACCGTGGTGACCTTGATCTTGCCCTTGGCCTCGATCCGCAACGAGTCGGACAACATGGTGACCGCCGCCTTCGTCGCGCTGTAGACGCCCGATCCCTCGAAGCCGCCGTTGCCGTAGATCGACGCGATGTTGACGACCTGCCCACGGCCCTGCGCGATCATCTGGTCGTAGACGGCGGAGATGCCGTTCACGACGCCCTTGATGTTGATGTCGATGGCCTTGTGCCACTTCTCCCAGGCGCGTTCGTGATCGGCGAAGAAGGCCAACGGCATGACGCCGGCGTTGTTGACGATGACGTCGATGGTCCCGAACTTCTCGACGGCGAGCGTTGCGGCCGACCGCATCTGAGCCATGTCGGTCACGTCTGCGACCTGCGCGACCGCCGAGCCGCCGGCGGCGAGAATGTCGTCGACAACGGCGGTCAGACCGTCGGTGTCGATGTCCACGCCGACGACATGGGCACCGCGCGAGGCACACTTCTGGGCGATGACCTTGCCGAATCCGCCACCGGCCCCCGTGATGATGATGGTCTTGTCTCGCAAGTGATCTGACATGCATCTCCCCCGCCGCGAATAGGTGCAGACCCATTGCCACCGATTCAGTCACATGACTGGAGCGTCTGTCAAGCCTTGCGGTGAGCTGATCAGAACGAGGGACGAAAACCGTTGTAGCCCTTGACAGGACTGTGTTCATGCCGAAGTCTGCTTCGGACGGCTGCATCTCGCAGGCGCCATCTTCTCCCGCTCGCGGTTCGAGAATGCCGTGAGTTCCCTCAGTGCATGCGTGTACGGGATCGTCTCGTGCACCGACGACAGGAGAGCCATGTCCGGGGCGTTGCCGACGAGACGAACCTTCCTCAAGGCTGCGGCGGTCACCGCGGCCGGCGCAGCGGGCGCGATCGCTGTGTCCGCGAACGGGACCCCGGCGTCGGCGGCGCCGGCGCGCCGTGTCCGGCGCACCCGGGAGGAGCATCGGGTGGTGGTCGTGGGCTCCGGTTTCGGTGGGGGTGTCTCGGCACTCCGCCTCGCGCAGGCCGGTGTGCCGGTCCTGATGCTCGAGCGGGGAAGAAGGTGGCCGACCGGACCGAACTCGGAGACCTTTCCACGGGCGTTGAATCCCGACAAACGCGTACTCTGGCACGAGTCCACGCCGAACCTGTTCGGCAAGCCGCTGAGTGTCGAACCCTATGTGGGACTGATTGAGTCAGTAACGGGTGCGAACATGACGGCGCTGTGTCCTGCTGGACTCGGTGGTGGTTCCCTGGTCTACCAGGGCATGACATTGCAGCCCAGTGAGGCGGTCTTCAACGAGCACTTCCCCAACGCTCTCGACTGGCAGCTGATGAACCGCGTCCATTATCCGCGGGTCGCCAAGATGCTCAAGGTCGCGGTGGCACCCGACTCGGTGGTGCGGTCACCGCAGTATCTGGCCCCGCGTCAGTTCGCCAAACGGGTTCGCGCCGAGGGACTCCCGCTGCAGAAGATTCCAATGCCCATCGATTGGGGATATGCCGAGGCGGAACTGCGCGGCGAGATGAAGGCGGCCTACTCCAACGGGGACGGTTCCTTCGGCGTGAACAACGGCGGCAAGCACAGCGTCGACGTCACCTACATCCGGCAGGCCGAGGCCACCGGGCTCGTGACGGTGCGGACACTGCACACCGTCCGGCAGGTCAGCAGGCGGAAGGACGGCAAGTGGTCCCTCCACGTCGAACGGACCGACGAGGCCGGAAAGGTGTTGGAACACAAGGAGATCATCACCAGGACACTCATCATGGCGGCGGGCAGTGTCAACACCACCAAGCTTCTCGTGCGGGCCCGCGAGGCCGGTACGATCAGCGACCTGCCCGATGGTCTCGGCCGCGGGTGGGGCACCAACGCGGACCGCATCTACACCTGGACCAGCCCGAGCATCGATTTCGGAGCGGTACAGGGAGGTCCGGTGGTGTACGGCAGTCTCAACTGGAGCGATCCCAAGAGCGCCTTCACCGTCGTCCAGGCCTCGATTCCCCCGATGCCGGTCTCCGCCAAGACCACGATGCTGGTCGGCTTCGGTGTCAGTTCCGGACGCGGTGTCATCTCCTACGACTCGAGGGCCGGCGACGCGATCATCAAGTGGCCGCACGAGGGTGACTCGGAGATACAGACCAAACACATCGACGGCGCGGTCCGCAGGATCGCCGGGCCCGACGCGATCCTCACCGACACCAACGCGTTCTTCCCGTCGACCTGGCACGCACTCGGTGGCGCCAACATGGGTACGGTCTGCGACCTCGAGGGGCGGGTCAAGGGACAACCCGGTCTCTACGTGCTCGACGGTGCGCTCATGCCGGGCACCACCGCGGCCTGCAATCCGTCGATGACCATCGCAGCGGTGGCCGAACGCGCGCTCGACCACATCGTCGCCAAGGACGTGGGTTCCACGATCTGACGCTTGGTGGCTCGCTTCGCTCGCGGTTTCCAGCGACGGTTCACTCAGAAGCGGGGAGGGTGACCGGAGCGAGCCACATCCCGGTGAGGGCGTCGACGACGATCTCGCACTGCTGCTGCCAGGGTGTGACCGGGTGATCACCGGACTCGGCGGCGCGCTCGAGGTCGGCCAGTGTGTTCACGATGATGTGACGCGTCATGTTGTTGCGCATCTCGAGGACGGGACCCGGGAACTCCGGCAGTGCGCCGTACAAGCCCGCGAGGATCGCCAGCAGTGGTCGGGACTCGCCCATCTTCTCGTACAGCAGGATGGTGGTAGCCGGGTCGCTGGACACGTTCGCGAAGAACCGCGCGAAGTAGGTCGGGGCACCGAGCCCGCCGAGATACTCGATCTCGGGGCACACCAGACACCGGATCCAGTCCCGTACCTCCGGGTTCGGCGTGATCGCGTCGAGTGCTTTCTGACGCAGTCGATCGATGGTGGCGTTGTGTCTGTCGAGGGTGGCCCGGATCAGGTCGTCCTTGGAACCGAAGTGATGGCCCACCGCATAGTTGTTGCCCTGACCGGCGGCTTTGCTGATCTGCCTGCTGGAGACCGCGGACACGCCGTGCAGCGCGATCAACTCCTCTGCCGCGCCGATCAGCGCCTGGCGGGTACGGGCAGACTGCTCGGTCTTCCCATCGGTCATGGGTAGATGATGCCCTACCGTGGTGGTCGTCCGGAGCACGGATCGTGACCTGTTGTCCCGGACCCGACGCGCGAGCGACAGGCCGCGTTTGCGCCGGTGCGGCCCTCCGGTCCTAAGGTGGATCGACTGTACTCGAGTGAACCCGGTCCACGTCTCACGCGGCGGGCCGTTCACGACCTGTGTGAGGGGACCTGATGGCGATTACGCCCGCGGCCACGACAAGTCTGCGCGAGCTGACGCTCCGAGGGGTCATCCTCGGCGGGGTCATCACGCTCGTCTTCACCGCGGCCAATGTCTATCTCGGACTCAAGGTCGGCCTCACTTTCGCCACCGCCATCCCGGCGGCCGTGATCTCGATGAGCATCCTGCGGTACTTCGCCAATCACTCGGTGGTGGAGAACAACATCGTCCAGACGATCGCATCCGCGGCCGGCACGCTGTCGGCGATCATCTTCGTGATCCCCGGTCTGGTGATGATCGGATGGTGGACGGGATTCCCGTACTGGATCACGGTCGCCGTCTGTGCGATCGGCGGCATCCTCGGCGTCATGTACTCCATCCCGCTGCGCCGGGCGCTGGTCACGGGATCGGACCTGCCCTATCCCGAAGGCGTTGCGGCAGCTGAGGTGCTGAAGGTCGGTGACTCGGCCGGCGGTGCCACGGAGAACAAGGCCGGGTTGCGCACGATCGTCATCGGTTCGATCGCGTCGGCGGGATTCGCCCTTCTGACGAAGCTCAAGGTTCTGAGCGACTCGATCGCCACGACGATCAAGGTCGGCGCAGGCGGCACCCTGTTCACCGCCGGACTGTCGATGTCGCTCATCGGTATCGGACACCTCGTGGGCGTCACCGTCGGTGTGGCGATGCTCGTCGGCCTGCTCATCTCCTACGGTGTCCTGCTGCCGATCCAGAGCCAGAACCAGGGTGAGGCCGGGGAGTCGCTCAGCGACGTGGTCTCCGGGGTCTTCGCCAACGACGTCCGACTCATCGGTGCGGGCGCCATCGCAATCGCCGCGATCTGGACCCTCATCAAGGTCATGGGCCCGATCGCCCGCGGGATCAAGGGGTCGCTCGCCTCGTCGCGGTCACGCCGCGAGGGCCAGACCGTGGACATCACCGAGCGCGACATCCCCTTCAACATCGTCGGCGGCAGCATCCTGGTGCTGCTCGTCCCGATCGGTCTGCTGCTGTGGGACTTCGTGCACGACACCGTCCTCGAGGGCAGCGCCGCCGGGATCATCGCGGTGAGCATCGTGTTCGTCTTCGTCATCGGTCTCGCGGTGGCGGCGGTCTGCGGCTACATGGCCGGGCTCATCGGCTCGTCGAACTCCCCGATCTCCGGCGTCGGCATCCTGGTGGTCCTCATCGCCGCGCTCCTCATCAAGGCGACCTTCGGTGGCGCCGACTCCTCCCAGACCGACGCCCTGATCGCCTACACGCTGTTCACGGCCGCGGTGGTCTTCGGCGTCGCGACGATCTCCAATGACAACCTGCAGGACCTCAAGACCGGTCAGCTGGTCGGTGCGACACCGTGGAAACAGCAGGTGGCGTTGGTGATCGGTGTGCTCTTCGGCTCGGCGATCATCCCGCCGATCCTCGGGCTCATGTACGACGTCTTCGGCTTCGTCGGAGCCCCCGGCGCCGGCCCCGACGCACTGGCCGCACCGCAGGCGGGCTTGCTGTCGACCCTCGCCAAGGGCGTGCTCGGCGCCGATCTCAACTGGGGCCTCATCGGACTCGGCGCCCTCATCGGCGCGGCCGTCATCCTCATCGACGAACTGCTGGGTCGTGCGGGGAAGTTCCGGCTGCCGCCGCTCGCGGTCGGCATGGGCATGTACCTGCCGATGTCGGTCACTCTCATCATCCCGGTGGGCGCCTTCCTCGGACACTTCTACAACCGCTGGGCCGAACGCAGCGGTGGCGCAGTCGAACACAAGAAGCGCATGGGTGTGCTGCTCGCGACCGGCCTGATCGTCGGTGAGGCCTTGTTCGGCGTGGTCTTCGCGGGCATCGTCGCCGCGACCGGCGACGACTCAGTGCTGGCCATCGTGGGCGACGGTTTCGAGACCTGGGCGCAGATCCTCGGCGTCATCGTGTTCGCCGGCCTCGTCGCCCTGCTCTACGACCGCATCGCCAAGCTCGCTGCCGCCAGCGGCACCGTGCCGGACACGGTTGTCACGGGAGTCGACGACACCACCAAGACCGACCCCAAGGGCTGAGTCCCGAGGGTCGGCCTCGGCGATCAGATTGCCGCCGAGGCGCATTCGGCGATCGCGGTGTCGAGGATGGCGAGGCCGGTGCGGATCTCCTCGTCGGAGGCGGTCAGCGGGGGTGCGATGCGGAAGATCCCGCCCATGCCCGGAAGCTGGACGACGTTCATGTGGAGTCCGAGCTCGAAACACCGTGCGGTCACGGCAGACCCGAGCTGGTCGGCGCCCTGCTTCGTCGCGCGGTCGGTGACGAGTTCGATTCCCTGCATGAGCCCGCGGCCGCGCACGTCGCCCACGCAATCGTGGCGGCCCTGGATCTCGAGAAGTCCGTCGCGCAGAACCGAACCGGCATGTGTGGCACGGGCGTCGAGGCCGTCGCGCTGCAGCACGTCGAGCACGGTCACGCCCACCGCCGCCACCAGCGGGTCGGACACGTGGGTGGTGAAGAACAGGTAGCCGCGGTCGTGGGCGGCCTGCTCGATCTCGGCGGTGGTGATGACCGCGGCGAGCGGTAGACCCGCACCGAGTGTCTTCGACAGGGTGAGGATGTCGGGCACGATCCCGTCGCGTTCGAAGGCGTACCAGGAACCGGTACGGCACAGTCCGGTCTGCGCCTCGTCGACGATCAGCAGCATCCCGCGTTCCTCGCATTTGCGTTTCAGCGCGGCGAAATAACCTGCCGGCGGCTCGATCACGCCACCGGAGGAGAGGATCGGTTCGACGATGCACGCCGCCAGGGAACCGGTCGACTGGGCGTCGATGAGTTCGAAACCGAAGTCGAGCTGGCGCTGCCAGTCGAGAGTGCCGTCGGCATCGGTGAAGTCGGGACGGTAGGGGTTGGGCGTCGGCAACGCGAAGTTGCCGGGTGCGACCGGTCCGTAGCCGGTACGGCCCGCGCTGTAGGTCGAGGCAGCCGCGGCGTGGGTCATGCCGTGCCAGGACCGCGCGAAGGACACGATCTCGTGCTTGCCGGTGACGAGCTTCGCCATGCGGATCGCGGCCTCGTTGGACTCCGCGCCGGTGCTCAGCAGGAGCACCTTCTCGAGTGCGTCGGGCAGCGTCTCCGCCAGGCGGGACGAGAGTTCCAGCACCGGAGGG
Organism: Gordonia rubripertincta; assembly: GCF_038024875.1. Lineage (NCBI taxonomy): Bacteria > Bacillati > Actinomycetota > Actinomycetes > Mycobacteriales > Gordoniaceae > Gordonia > Gordonia rubripertincta. The sequence goes on along the minus strand of NZ_CP136136.1, from coordinate 1,095,212 downwards.
GAGATCATCCCGCTGAACAGATGATCGAGCTCGCCGATCTGCCGGGTGACGGTCGAGACGATGTCGGGGTGTGAATGCCCGAGGATCGCCGACATCTGTCCTGAGGTGAAGTCGAGGAGGGGTCGCCCGTCTGCCGTGTGGACCCAGCTGCCAGACGCCCGGACGATCAGCTCCGGCGAGAACTGGCCGCCGTAGCGGACGAGATTGCGGGTGTCGACGCCGGTGGTGCCGGTGATGCTGTCGGACTGCGTGGTCATGACAGACACGGTACGAGTGACCGCGGCGCTGTGCGCACCCAGACCGGGCCATGGTGACCTCGCCCACCACGACGGCGAGACGCCGAATATCGTGTGCAGTGCAGTCGGTTTCCGCCGAAGAACCAGGAGACACCATGGCAGTCGAGCAACGGTTGGATGCGGCGATCGAGGACTACCTCGCGGGCGCCGAACACTACCTGGCCCTGGTCGCGCAGGTGGGCCCGCAGCAGTGGGAGGAGCCGGGACTGGGGGACTGGTCGGTGCGCTCCCTCGTCGGACACACGAGTCGCTCCCTGATCACGGTCGCCGACTATCTCGCCGAACCCGAACCGGACGTCGTCGACATCGACTCGGTGGCAGGTTATTACGCCCGTATCCAGGGGCTGGCGTCCTCACCGGAGGTGACCGCCCGCGGCGTCGCCGCCGGAGTCGACCTCGGCGACGACCCGCTCCGGGCGGCGACCGAACGCCGGGACCGCGCGGTCGCGGCGATCACCGGGATCGAGGATCGACGGGTGGCGACCCCGTGGGGCGCAATCCTGTTGTCGCACTATCTACCGACGAGAACCTTCGAACTGGCCGTTCACGGCCTCGACATCGCCCGCGCCATCGGATCGTCGTCGACGCTGCCACGGAATGTGCTCGCCTCGGCCCTGGCCACGGCGGTGGAGGCCGCCGATCTGACCGGCCAGGGCGAGCAGGCGTTGCTGATCCTCACCGGACGCGAGCAGGGGCCGATCTCGGTGGTGTGACCCCTCAGCCGGGCACGCGGCTGTGGGCGAACTCGGCCACGATCGCGGCGTTGAATGCCGGCAGGTCGTCGGGCTTACGGCTGGTGATCAGCACGCTGTCGCCGCCTCGACACGTGACGACCTCCTCGTCGACCCAGTTGCCGCCGGCGTTGATGACGTCGGTCTTGATGCTCGGGAACGAGGTGAGGGTGCGTCCGCGCACGACGTCGGCCTCGATGAGCGTCCACGGCGCGTGACAGATCGCCGCGACGGGCTTGCCAGCCTCGAAGAAGCCGCGCACGAAACGAACCGCCGGCGACGACGCGCGCAGGAAATCGGGGTTGGCGACACCGCCCGGGAGGACCAGGGCGTCGAAGTCGGCGATGCGGGCGTCTTCGAGAGTCCGGTCGACGGGAAAGGTGTCGGCCTTGTCGAGGTGATCGAACGCCTGGATGGTGCCGGAGTCGGTGGAGACGAGCACCGGCTTTCCGCCGCAGGCCTCGATGGACTTCCAGGGTTCGGTGAGCTCCACCTGTTCGGCGCCCTCGGTGGCCACCAGGAATGCGACGGTGACGTTGTTGAGTTCTTCGGCCATGGTGTCTCCTCCTCGTATGCACAGGCGGGGTCGGGGGTGCTCCGTCGTGCGGGCTGATCGATCCGACCGCGTCTTGATCGCAGGCACACGGCGGAGGCCGCGCTGCCTGGATCGGACATACCCACACACGCTCGGCCCCAACCGTGACGCGCGTCGGCACACCGTGTTGAATGGCCAGCGATCACGGCTCCGCGGGGGCGGATGAGGTGAAGGGGGAAGCTGTCATGGCCGGTCTCGACGGCGTCGCGAAGCTGCTGCATCTGGCGCGCGGTGGGGAGGTCGGGGAACCCCACGAAACCCCGAACACCGTGCTCGAGGACGCGCCACATCGTCAGTTGCGGCGCTACGGCAGCGTCGAGCAACTGACGTCGGCCCGCCGGTCGTCGCAGCGACCGGTGCTGCTCGTCCCGCCACTGGCGGTGTCCACGGACTGTTACGACCTCGCGTCCGGCCTCAGCGTCGTGGAGTACCTGCTGTCCACTGGCCGGGTGCCCTACGTGCTCGACTTCGGGGACATGAGCCGGGACGACCGGCACCTCGGGTTCGCCGACTTCTTCGCCGACATCGTCCCCGGTGCGATAGCCGCGACCCTGGCGGATTTCGACGAGGGGTCATCGGGCGGCGGCGGTGTGGACCTGCTCAGCTGGAGTCTCGGCGGCACCATCTCGTTCCTGACCGTCGCCGCCGACCCGGCTCTGCCGGTGCGGTCCATCACCGCGGTCGGTACCCCGCTGGACTATGACCGCGTCCCGCCGTACCCGCTGGTGAAGACGCTGATGCGGCCCCTCGGGCCCAAACCGGTGTCTCTCGCGCTGCGGGCTCTGGGCGGTATCCCGGCCCTTCTCGTGCGTACCGCCTACCGCGGTACCGCCTGGCAGCGCGAGCTCAAGAAACCCGGCTACATCATCCGCAACGCCGACGACACCGAGGCCTTGACGAGGATGAAGGCCATCGACCGCTTCCAGGACACGATGCCCGGTTACCCCGGCAAGGCGTCCGAAGAGATGTGGGAGAAGTTCATCATGCACGGCGACCTGGCCCGCGGCGTGCTGACCTTCGACGACGTCACGGTCGAGTTGTCGAAGGTCGCGGTGCCGGTGCAGCTGTTCGGCAGCCACCGCGACGCCATCGTCAGCTGGGAGGCCGCCCACCACGGCGTCGACCTGTTCACCGGGTCACCGCGCGTCGAGTTCACCACCGTGGAGACCAGCCATCTCGGGCTCATCGCCGGATCGGCCGCCGTCGAACAGACGTGGCCGCGGATCGACGAGTTCCTGTCGAGCCTGGACTAGGGGGCGACGCTCAGCCAGTCGGCGAAGCCCGACGGGTCGTGACGGCCGAGCGCGCCGTGCTCGAACAGGCCCCAACCGGTTCGGGTCGTGCCGTCGCCTTCCCGGCAGGTCGCCCGTCCGACGTGGTCGATGACGCCGAACGGCATGCGCCCGATGATCTCCGGGCTGGTCATGTCGTAGGTGAGGCGCTCGGTGAAGTCCTCACCGCGCCAGACGCCGTGGAGCCAGTCGGGATCGCCGCCGTACCCGCCGCCGACGTGGATCGGGACGGGCAGCAGTGACTCCGCCTCGAACGTCACCACCGACCCGTCCGATGCGGTGGCGGAAATGGTTGCACCGGTGGGAATCCGGGTTCCCGAGGCGTAGTGCACCGAGATCCTCGGCCAGCCGAGTTGTTCGACGCGGCCGTCCTTCCACACGCGGGAGCAGTCGTTGAGGGTGCGGAACCCGTTCGGGTCCTCCTGCACGATGAGGACGAGCTGGAAGTCGTCGAAGGCCATCGGCACGTACAGCCACCACATGCCCTCGAAGGGCGGATCTGCCGGTCGCCCTGCGGGTTCCGGTTCGCCCACCGGCCGGATGCCCCAGGACCGGTCGCGGGTCCCGATCCACGTCGACGGGTCGACCGCGATGTGTTCGCCGTCGACGGTGATGGACCCGCGCCAGGTGCCGACCTGGGCGAAGCGTTGCGCGTCGAGCGTGACCTTGGTGCCCTGCCTCATGATGTGGGGTTGCTCCAGGAGTGGGTCGAACAGGCCTTCCCAGTGCAGGTCGACGGCGATGCCCTCGGTCTCGGCGAGCGTGAGATGCAGTGTGCGCAGGGGCTCGTCGACAGACAGTCGGTACGCCCCGACATGCTGGTCGAGTCGGTCGCCGTCGATGGCGTCGGACAGGTGCACCGCGGTCTGGGTGTCCGGGCCGTCTTCCTGCCGGCGTCGGATCAGGACGAAGGCATCCTTGACCCCGAGGTTCGGGTAGTAACCGATGCCGGTGATCAGGAAGATGTTGCCGCTGCGATCGTGGGCGTTGAGATAGGCGCGGTCGTAGAAGTTGCGGTCGGAATTCGCCGGCCAGGCGATCGGTTGCGGCAGTTGATGAATCGGGAACTCGTCGAGTGGTCCGAGACCGGACATGGGATCAGCCTTCCTCGAGCAGACGGTCGAGCAGCGGACGGTGGTAGAAGAGCGTGCCGTCGACGTCGTCGGGCCGCTCGAGTTCGCCGAAGTGCACGCGTCGGGCGCCGGTGCGCATGAAGACGCAGCACCACTGCACGGCGGCGTAGACGTAGAACCAGCGCAGGTCGCCGAGTTCGGCCCCGGTCCGTTCCCGATAGGTTGCGCGGACGTCCTCCTCGCGAAGAAGGTCGGGGAGGCCGGGCAGCCCGGCCATCGTGGCGAGCTCCTCGAACACGCTGTGCGCGAAGATCACCCACGCCACATCGAGTTCCCGCGGGCCGATCTTCGCCATCTCCCAGTCGAGCACGGCGGTGGGTTCGAAGTCGACGAACATCATGTTGCCCAGGCGGGAGTCGCCCCACGACAGCACCGGGTCGGCGGAGGCGGCGTCGTCGGGGAAGTTCGCAGTGAGCCACTCCAGCGCCCGTTCGACGAGGGGCGAGCGGCCGATGCCCTCGACCGAGAGGTCGTACCAGTCCTGCAACCAGGCGAGCAGTCGCGCCAGGGTCGAGTCCCCTGCGGGCAGGTCATCGAGCAGGAAACCGAAGTGCTCCGCCGCGTCGGGGATGGCGTGCAGGTCGGCTATGACGTGGACCGCGGCGTCCTGCGCACGGCGTCGATCGACGGGAGTCGCGTCGGCAAACCAGTTGTCGCCGAACGTGTACGGCATGACGTCGGGCGGCACGTCGCCCTCCAGACGGTCCATGAGGAAGAACGGTGCGCCGAGCAGCGATCCCGTCGGCTCGAGGTGATGCACGCGCGGGACCGGGACGTCGGTCAGTTCGGCGACCTTGCGCATCACCTCGAACTGATGGTCCATCCGGTAGGTACGGAACACGGGGATGTCGCCGGCGGCGGGTGCCATCCGCATCACCCACTCGCGGGTGTCCGAGCCCGGCCAGGTCGCGGTGACCGGGATGGTCTCCGACGACATGCCGTTGGCGTCGCCGCCGGCGGCCACCGTCACCTCCGGAGTGGTGTCGGGAGAGTCGGGTTGTTCGGCGAGCCAGGACGCGAGGACGTCCGGAACCGACGTTCTGTCCCTGCTGGAGCGTTGTAGATGGTCGATGTGTTCGACGGCGGGCTCGGTGGCCACGGGCACCCCCAGGATTCGCTACGGTGAGTAGCGTAATGACAGCAGACAGGTCGCGGACCCCGCAGCGACTTCGGCAAAATCGCGACTGCGACGAGAGTTGGTCTCATGGACGCTGGACCCGACGGGGCTGGTCTCGCCGCCGGCCTCGACGGCGCGGGACCGGTCGAGGCGACAGCCGGGCGGCCCCGCGACGCGCGGATCGACTCCGCGGTGCTCGACGCCGCGGCCCGACTCGTCGTCGAGGTGGGTTATCACCGCCTGACGATGGCCGCGATCGCCGAGCGGGCGGGCACCACCAAGACGGCGCTGTATCGGCGATGGTCGGGTAAGGCCGAGCTCGTACACGACGTGGTGTTCGCGCAGATGACACGTCTACCGCCGTCGAGCGGCGAGATGGAGGCCGATCTGCGGTTGATGGTCGACGCCGCTCGAGACCTGTTCGCCCGACCGGTGACCCGTGTCGCGCTGCCCGGCCTGATCGCGGACATGTCCGCTGACCCGGCTCTCGCCGCCCGCGTCCACGCCGGTTTCGCCGCGGTGTTCGGGGGTGTGCGCGAGAGACTGGTGGTCGCGGTCGAGCGCGGCGAGGTGCACCCCGACGTCGACCCCGACCGTCTCATCGAGGTGGTGGGCGGATCGGCGATGCTGCACGTACTTCTGCTGCGGGACCAGGATTTCGACGACGACTGGGCAGAACGATTGGTGGCCATCGTCCTTCACGGCGTGATGCGCTGACCCATCCGATCGCCGGTGACGTGGCAAATCGTCCGGCGTGGGCACCTACACTCGCTCCATGGCTACCCAAGACTCCGCCGACACCCGCACCACGGACGAGATCGTCGAGAAGATCCTGTCCACCTACGACACCATCACGGTGGTCGGTGCCAGCGCCAACACGGCCAAAGCCGCCAACGAGGTACCCGCGCACATGAAGCACCTCGGGTGGCGGATCATCCCGGTCAACCCGACCGCCGACGAGATCGTCGGCGAGAAGGTGTACCGGTCGCTCACAGACATTCCCGAACAGGTCGGCCTCGTCGACGTGTTCCGCCCCGGACCCGAATGCGCCGACGTCGCGCGCGCCGCGGTCGAGGCCGGCGCGACCGCGCTGTGGCTGCAGCTCGGAATCCGCTCCGAGGAGGCACGCAAGATCGCCGAGGACGCGGGACTGCTCTACGTCGAGGACCGCTGCTTGATCATCGAGCAGCGGCGCACGGGCATCGTGCCCGCATGATGAGGAGTGAATGAACGGTGGAGTTCCTCGATGATCTGACCCATCAACGACTTCCACTGTTCCTGCTGTTCGCGTCCTTCACGGTGACATTCGTCGTGACGCGGGTGATCACGCGCCTGATCCGTGCAGGCAAGGGGCCGTTCAAGAACAACGTGTCCGATGGCCTCCACGTCCACCACATGGTCCCGGGGCTCGCCCTGATGATCGTCGGGGCGTTCATCTCCGTCGGCGTGAACGGCGTCGAGCCGGGTGCGTCGATCAGTGCTGTCCTGGTCGGGATCGGCGCATCGCTGGTGCTCGACGAGTTCGCGCTGATCCTCCGTCTCCAGGACGTGTATTGGTCACGCGAAGGCCAACTCTCGGTGCAGGTCGTCGCCCTGACGGTGGCCGCCCTGGGGATGGTCATCCTCGGCTTCAACCCGTTCAACGTGGAGGCGGACGTCGAGTTCGGCCCCATCGCGTTCGCCCTGACCGCACCGATCAACATCGCCGCCGCCATCTTCTGCGTCGTCAAGGGCAAGTACTCGACCGCGATCGTCGGCGTCTTCATCCCGATCTTCGCCTGGTCCGGCGCGATCCGACTGGCTCGACCGAAGTCCCCGTGGGCGCGTCGCCGGTACTCACCGGAGAAGTTGGCGAAGGCGACTGCTCGGGCGCAGAAGTTCGACCATCGTTGGGGCCGACGCGGATTGAGCATCGGCGACTGGATCGCGGGCGCACCCACCGATGATCCGGTGGACCGGGCCGTTCGGGAGAAGCCGACGGACGAGACCGGGGACGCGCTGGCGAGCTGAGTCCGCCGCGTCAGCCCGGACCGAGGCCGAAGGCCTCGTGGGCGACGTCGACGAACCGTCGCGTCGCGGGAGACGGATCGCTTCTCCACAGGAAGCCGAGTCGTGCGCGGACGTCGACGCCCTCGATCGGCAGGCCGGTCACCCGATCGTCCGCCGCGGCGATGGATGCACTGAGGATGCCGGTTCCCATGCCGCCGCACACCAATTCAACGATCGCGTCGGGAGACGACGCCTCGATCGCGGGTCGGATGGGACCGCCCTGCGCGACTGCGGCGTCGTCGAAGACGGCCCGGATACCCGCGCCGCGCGGCAGGCAGATGAGAGACCGTTGGCGCAGGTCCGCAAGCCCGGTGGAGGCGCTGTGCTCGACGTCGGCCGGGACCACCGCGACGACGGGTTCGGCGATGACGGTGAGTGATTCGATGCCGCGCGGCAGCTCGTCGCCGTAGCCGGCCAGCGCCACGTCGAGACTGCCGTCGACGACCGAGGAGACCAGTCGATCCGATGGGGCTTCCTGCAGGCTCAGAGCGACTTTCGGATGGGCGGAACCGAAGGTGCCCAATGCGGCGAACAGCGGTGCGATGGTGCACCCCTCGACCATTCCCACCGACAGACTCCCGCGGAGCAGGCCGCGAACCTCTGAAACCGCATCGGTCACCTCTCGGGCCGCAGCCAGAGCCGCGCGAGCTGCGGGGAGGGCGGCCCGCCCGGCATCGGTGAGCCGGACCGACCGTGCGGAGCGATCGAAGAGCGCTGATCCCAGCTCGCGTTCGAGGCCGCGGATCTGTGCGCTGATGTTGGGTTGCGTGGTGTGCACCCGCTGCGCCGCCGCGGTGAAGCTCTCCTCGTCGGCCACGGCGACGAAGTACTCGAGCTGCCGCATCTCCATAACCGAGGATGATACCCGCCATCAAAATCATCACTTGGACTTATTCATGCTGGCGACGCATGGTGAAGGAGCCTTGGAAAGTACCGTTGAAAGGAAGCCATGACCAACCGCGAAACCGCCCGCACCCCCGAAGACCTCACCCGACTCTTCGTCGAGTTCTCCAACGCCGGCGATGCCGACGCCGTCGCCTCGCTCTACCACGAGGACGCGGTCATGGCCTTCCCGCCGGGGCAGGTCACCCGGGGCAGGGCGGCGATCCGGGACCTCTGGGCCTCGGTGCTCGAACACCGGCCGACCTTCGTCGCCGAACCCCCGCTGCCGACGCTCGTCTTCGGCGATGATCTGGCCTTGACCTCGACCCCGCCGCGCGACGGCGCAGGTGCTCGCGCACAGGTCGTCACCCGACGATCCGACGGATCCTGGGTGCGCATCATCGATCAGCCGGAATTCCAGACCCCGGCGCGCTGACGCCGGGCCACCGCGGCCGTTTTTCTGACAGTGGATTCAGCTTCCGTGCTAGCTTCGCTGTGTCGGGGATTACACCGGCACAGCAGTCGATCGGTGCGCGAAGGGACGGGTCTGCGTGGGAGTGCCTGAGGCCGGCGAAGTGGCCGCACGAGTCGCCGAACGGCTCAGCGCGACGCGAGGAACCCCGGTGTCGGTCGAGGCCGCCCGACAACTACCTGCGGGCGCGAGTCGCGCGACCTACGCCGCGTCTCTGGTAGACGCTGCCGGCTCACCCGAACCGATCATCATCCGCGCCGTTCCGGCCGCCGAGGATGACGGCGGACTCGGTGCCGAAGCCGAGGTCCTGCGTGCTGCCGCCGATGCCGGGGTCCCGGTGCCAACAATCCTCGACGCCGGTCTCGACGACGACAGCGTCCTCGGGTTTCCCTATTTGGCAATGAATTTCATCGGTGGCGAGTCGATCCCGCGGCGGATCCTCCGCGACGACACCTATGCCGCAGCGCGCGGCCGGTTCGTCGAACAGTGTGGCGGGATCCTGGCGCGCGTCCACCGTATCGACGCCACACAGACGCCGGGGCTCGAGGAACTCGTCGACCCGGTCGAGGCGCTGCACACGCTGTTTCCGCGTGAGTTCGACGCGATGCCGGCCGGGCTGGTTCTCGCGACCCAGTGGCTCGTGGCCAACCCACCGCCGGCGTCCCCCGGTTCCTGCGTCGTGCACGGTGACTTCCGGCTCGGCAACCTTCTCGTCGACGCCGATGGTGTTGCCGCAGTGCTCGATTGGGAACTGGTTCACATCGGTGACCCGGTCGAGGATCTTGGCTGGCTGTGCGCCAAGGCCTGGCGTTTCGGCGGTTCCGCCCCGGTCGCCGGGATAGGTGGTCGCGCTGCGCTTCTCGATGCCTATGCCGAGGTGGCCGGGTGGCGTCCCACCGAAGGAGCACTGCGCTGGTGGGAGCTGTACGCCACGGTGAAGTGGGGTCTGATCTGCGCGGTGCAGGCCAATCGGCATCTCGACGGCGTCGAACGGTCCGTCGAACTCGCCGCGATCGGACGACGAAGTGCCGAACAGGAATTCGACGCTCTGCTCGATCTCGGGATCGTCTCGCCGGAGGTGGTGCCGGACCCGCTGGACGGTGACACGCCTGGTTCCGACGAGGAGCCGCACGGGTCCCCGTCGTCGCTCGAATTGCTCGGCGCACTCGCCGGATTCCTCCGCTCCGACTCCGTGACCGCCGAGATGTCACCGCAGGTCCGGTTCCACACCCGCGTCGCCGGCAACGTGGTGGACGTCGTCTGGCGCCAGATACTGCTCGGCGCGACCCACGCCGCGGAGTCTGCTCAACGCCTGGCCGCGCTGGGTGTCGCCGATCAGCGCGCCCTGTGCGACGCGCTGCGGACCGGCGAACTCGACGGCGCCGACGAGAAGGTGCGTGCGGCGATCGCCGCCGACGTCCGCGCGCGGTTGCTGGTCGCCAACCCGAAGTACTTCGCGGTCCCGCATCCGTGACCGCGCACACCCGACCGAGAAGGATTCACCGTGGACTTCGCACTGCCCGAGTCGCTGAGCGACTACCTGGAGGAACTCGACGCGTTCATCGAGGCGGAGATCAAGCCGCTCGAGCAGGCCGACGACAACATCCGGTTCTTCGACCACCGGCGTGAGGACTCGCGCACGGACTGGGAGCGCGGCGGTCTGCCGAACGCGGAATGGGAGGCGCTGCTCGGCGAGGCGCGCCGGCGGGCCGACGCCGCGGGCCACTTCCGCTATCCCTTCCCCAAGGAGTTCGGTGGCCGCGACGGATCGAATCTCTCCATGGCGATCATCCGCGAGCACCTCGCGTCGAAAGGGCTGGGCCTGCACTGCGATCTGCAGAACGAGCACGCCATCGTCGGCAACAACATCGGTCTGCTCCTGATGCTGGAGTACGGCTCCCCCGAACAGCAGGAGGAGTGGGTCGAGGGTCTCGCCGCCGGTACCAAGTTCTTCGCCTTCGGAATCACCGAGCCGGAGCACGGTTCCGACGCGACGTACATGGAGACGACCGCGGTTCGCGACGGTGACGATTGGATCATCAACGGCGAGAAGACCTGGAACACCGGTATTCACGCTGCCCACCGCGACATCGTCTTTGCCCGCACGAGCGGCGAACCCGGTGACGCGCGGGGCATCACCGCGTTCCTCGTCGACCCGCAGGCGCCGGGTTTCGCCGTCGAGGAGTACCTGTGGACGTTCAACATGCCCACCGATCACGCGCACATCAGCCTGCGCGATGTGCGGGTGCCGGACTCGGCGGTGTTCGGTGAGGAGGGCGCCGGCCTGCAGGTGGTGCAGCACTTCTTCAACGAGAACCGGATTCGGCAGGCCGCGTCGAGTCTCGGTGCTGCGCAGTACTGCGTGAACCGGGCCGTGGAGTACGCGAACGAGCGGGCGCCGTTCGGCAAGAAGCTCTCGACCAACCAGGCGATCCAGTTCCCGCTCGTCGACCTGCACACCCGCTGCGCGATGGTCCGCGCGCTCATCCGGGAGACGGCGTGGAAGATGGACACCCACGGCAACTTCGCCGCGTCGGCCGAGGTGTCGATGTGCAACTACCAAGCCAACCGGTTGTGCTGCGACGCCGCCGATCAGGCGATGCAGGTGTTCGGCGGCAAGGGGTACTCGCGGCACGAACCATTCGAGCACATCTACCGTCACCACCGCCGTTACCGCATCACCGAGGGCGCCGACGAGATCCAGATGCGACGGGTCGCCGGGTACCTGTTCGGTTTCATGTCGGGCAAGGCGCCCAAGGGAGTGGGCTCGGCCTGAGTAGGCTGGGCATCATGCGAGATCGTGTGCGAACCGTGCCGAATCGGGTGATCCGGCCATGATCGCGGTCATCATCATCGTCGCGACCGTGGTGGTCGCACTGTTCGTCCTGGGCGGTGCGGCGTGGTTCGCCTGGGACTCTGACAAACGGGTGCGCAACTTCGCGCGGTCCACCGACCTCATCCCGGGTCGGCCCGGGCGCGCACCGGAGAGCTGGACCACCGACAACAGCCGAGAAGCTCTGCTGCATCGACGTGTTCGTTATGCGATCGCCGACGTACACGCCAACCCCGCCATCCCCCTCGATGAGGAACTGGTGTCGGCGCGGGACCGGTTGGACGACGCGGTGTTCGAACTCGACGACCGGCTCATCGCTGCTGCCGGCGCCGGGGGCGACGAGGCCACCGAAGTCCTCGACCGCGCCGAATCGGCGGTCAAGGCGCTCGAGGCGTTACCCAAGAAGTTGTGGGAGGCGCCCAAGTCGGACCAGCTCGCCGACCTGGACCGTGTGACTCGGGTCCTGTCGCGCGGCTGACGCTCAGATGACGGTCGGGCGCGGCGGCGGGTCGGGCGCGGGCGGCGTCGGTTGTGGATCCGGCACCGGCGGGGGCGTGGGCGTCGGGATCGGTGGTTCCGGCGGTGGTTCGGGTATCGGTTCCGGCGCCGGCATCGGGTCTGGAGGCGGTGGGGGCTGAGGTACCGGCTGGTTCACGAGGGACTCCTCTCGACGTGCGCGTCTGGCGTCCAGTTCTCAACGCTACGCCCACACCGATCGTCCGGCCAGGCTCGTCAACCCTTGGTGAGGTCCAGCAGTTTTCGCACGGTGCGCAGGTTGCGGCCGGTTCCCTGCACGCCGAGTCCTCGGGCGATGGCGGGCGCGGTCAGTTTCGACTGACCCGCACCCTCGGCGTAGCGGATGTGGAGATCGGAGCCGATCACGCGCCGGACGTCGTCGCCGAAGTCCTTCTCCTCGAAAGCGGCAGCCTTGTCGGCATCGGGTTCGGCGGCGAGAAAGTAGACGTAGGAGTACCTGTCGTCGATGACCTCGAAGGGGTGCGCGTCCAGTGCGGTCCGTACCTCGGCCGGGGTGCGGCTGATGACCTCGCGGAAGAACCCGTAGCGCTTCTCGATCTCGCGCTCGAGTGCGCGGTCGAACTCGGCAGGGTCGCCGGGCGGTGAACAGAGCAGGTTGCCCGACGCGATGTACGTCGAGACGTTCGTGGCCCCGAGTTCGGTTGCGATCGCGCGTAATTCGGCCATCGGCAGCTTGGCGCCGCCGACGTTGATCGCTCGGATGAGGACGATGCGTACCGCGTCTTTGCTGCTCACCGCTCCATGATGGCAGCGGCCTCACAACTTGGACAGGTCGGTGCGCGCCAGCATCACGTTGTAGTCGTCCCAGCGGGACACCACGAAGTACAGGTTCTTTCCGCTCGATCGCGGATGAATGTAGGGCGTGTACAACCCGTTCGATTGTTTGTTGGAGATGAGGACGCGTTCGCCGCTCCATGGACCGACCGGGGTCGGGGAGCTGCGCATCATGACGGTGCCGGCGCGCTCGGTGAGCATGACGAACTTCTTGAGGTACGTGTTGTACGCCACCGACATCTCGCTGACCGGCCGCCCGACGATCGGCGTGGCGTCCGCCGGGTTCGGCGACCAGGCGTTGCCGCCCCGGAAGTATTGGTAGCGATTCAGATTCAGGATGTCGGCGGGCCGGAAGCGGGCGACGAATGCCGATCCGTGCCGGCCGTTGGGAGTGCCGTACTGGTAGATGTAGTCGCCGCTGCGCAGGAAAGCGCCCATCTGGAACCGGCTGTGCCCCTGCGCGATCTGGGGAACGCCGGGCACGGTCAGTTCGAGGTTCGCCCGAATCGTGTTGTTGTCGACGGTCCAGGTCTGACCGTTGTTGCGCGACACCGCGATCGCCGAATAATTGGTGGCCCATCGTCCCGGACCCAGCCACTTGTGGATCGACATGAAGCTCAGGAATTGGATGCCGTTGATCGAGATGCCGCCGGTCGGGATGCGTCCGACCTCGGTGTTGCGGACGCCTATCGCATTGAACATCGGCTGCGAATAGGTGGGATGCGCGGGCGTGACCGAGGCGCCGGAGCGGACCGATCCGGGGATGGCGGTCGGGAAGCGGATGGCCTTGTCGAGATTCGAGTTCGCGTCGCTGCGGAGCATCGTGTTGTGTCGCCACACCATCTGGCCGGCGCATCTGCCCCAGGTGTCGCCGAAGGCCAGGAGGATCTGACCTGAACCGTTGTCCCAGGGCACGCCGACGTCGGTGGCCGTGATCCCGAAGCGGGCGTCGGTGCGTTCGGGGCTCCGTGGCCCGGTGACCCACGAGACGGCCGTGGTGGAGCCCTTGAGCTTGGGCAGCGGCCCCTGCGGTTTCTTGCCGTCGGCGCGGTAACTACCGAAGTCGATGCTGCCCCAGCCGAGATCGCTGGACCCGGAGCTAACCTGTGCTGCCGACGTCGCCTCCCGTGATGCCGGTGACGTTGCAGACCGCCCCGGCGGCGGGGGAGGCCGTCGCCGAGAGGAGGCTCGCGGTCAGTCCAACGGTTACGCCACCGATCGCAAAGGCGCGCGAGAGCGGGCGCAGGCGTACACGGCTGCGTCGGGACATGCGGACCCCCTGTGGCTACGGCTGATGTCAGTGTTGCAGAAGTGACGGGTCCGAGCGGTGGAGGCGGCCAAAGCTTGACCGGGGCGTGACCTGGGAGCCGCTAGTGGCGCGTGGCGACCGCGAAGGCGCGTCGGAACGGCATGAGGGTGCCCCAGTCGTGCCGGGGGTAGGCCTCGGCGAGCCGTCGCTTGAGTTCGGTGACGAACTCCTCGCGCAGGTGGGTGGGCAACGCCTGCAGGTACGGCCGGGCGCCGGTCCCGGAGATCCAGTCGAAGACCGGGTCGTCGCCGTCGAGGACGTGCAGGTAGGTGGTCTCCCAGGCGTTGACCCGGAAACCACGGTCGAAGAAGAACCTCAGATAGTCCTCGGCGTCGAGGCGGGGGAGCTGTCGGACTTCACTGAGTGACTCCGCGAACGGGTCGGTGGCGGCGAGCTCGGCCAATACCTTGCGGAACGGGGCGTCGTGACCGTTGGGGACCTGGATCGCGAAGGCTCCGCCGTCGGAGAGATGGCCCAGGAGGCGGTCGATGACGCCGAACTGGTCGGGCACCCACTGGAACATGGCGTTGGAGATCATCAGGTCGAATGTGCGGTGCGGCGTCCAGTCGATCACGTCGGCGACGTCGAAATTCGCGCGCGGATCGAAGTTGTCGCTGATGGCACGGTCGATCATCGCGGCGGACTCGTCGATGCCGAGGATGTCGGCTGCCGGCCACTGCGCGCGCAGGTGTTTGGTGAGATGCCCCGGTCCGCATCCGAGGTCGACGATGAACGACGGGTTGGTGGGTATCTGAGCGATCAGGTCGAGAAAGGGTCTCGACCGGTCGTCGGCGAATTGCAGATAGCGTGCTGGATCCCAGACAGCCATGCGTCCACAGTAGGGGCCGGCGGTGGTGGTGTCACGGAGAGTCGAGATCGACGCAGCGTGGTTTCGTGACGCGATCGCCTCTGATGGGGTGGTCACGGTGCTGACGTAGGCTTCCGTGCGTGACAGATCCCGTGAACCCCGCTCCCGAGAACCCGACCGGCCCCGACGACGCGGTCGTGGAGATCTCCACCGACGGCGCCTGCCTCGGCAACCCCGGCCCCGGCGGGTGGGGTGCGGTGCTCCGGTACAAGGGCAACGAGAAGCGGATCTCCGGGTCGGACCCCGACACCACGAACAACAAGATGGAGCTCACGGCGGCCATCGAAGGGCTCGCCGCGCTGACCAGGCCGTCGAAGGTGATCATCTACACCGACTCCACCTATGTGCGGAACGGCATCATGAAGTGGGTCGCCGGCTGGCAGGCGAACGGCTGGAAGACCAAGGACAAGAAGCCGGTGAAGAACGCCGACCTGTGGCGCCGCCTCATCGAGGAGGAGAAGCGTCACGAGGTCGAATGGCGCTGGGTCAAGGGCCACGCCGGTGACCACTTCAACGAGATCGCCGACGAACTCGCCACCACCGCGGCCCGGGCGGTCTCCCGATGACCGCTGTTCACGTCGCCGTCGAGCCCACCCACGACGAGCATCTCGTCGCCGCGGTCGAGGGCGCCGGCGGGAAGATCGTGGGGCTCGACGACGCGCGGGTCCTGGTCTGGATCGGCCCGCCCGCCGAGTTCCCCGAACTACCGGATGCCGTCGAGTGGGTCGCCCTCAAGACGGCGGGTATCGAGGACTTCCTGAATGCCGGGCTGCTCGACGACCGCCGGGTCTGGACCAACGCCTCCGGCTTCTACGCCGAGAACGTGGCCGAGCACGCGCTCGCGCTGCTTCTCGCCGGACTCCGGCAGATCAACACCGCCGTCACGCGACATTGGGACAAGGAACGGATCGACACCTCCGTGCGGTCGCTGCACGGCTCCACGGTCGCCATCGTGGGTGCGGGCGGCATCGGCGCGTCGCTGGGCCCGCGGCTGAAGGCCTGCGGTGCCCGCGTCGTCGCGGTGAACCGGTCGGGCCGCGAGGTGCCCGGTGCCGACGAGGTTCGGCGCTCCGCCGAACTGGACTCGGTGTGGTCCTCGGTCGATCACGTGGTGCTCGCCGCTCCGTCGACGCCGGAGACGCGGCACATGATCAATGCCGAAAGCCTTGCCGCGCTGCCGGATCACGCATGGATCGTCAACGTCGCGCGCGGCCCGCTGGTCGACGAGGAGGCCTTGTACCGGGCGCTGGTCGGCGGCGAGATCGCCGGTGCGGCGCTCGACGTGACCGATCCCGAACCGCCGGCCGAGGATCACCCGCTGTGGTCGTTGCCGAACGTCATCATCACCCCGCACGTCGCCAATCCCGCCTCGGGCCTGACACGCGAGATGGCGCCGTGGCTGGCCGAGAACGTGCGTCGCTTCGCGGCCGGCGAGGAACTGATCTCGGTGGTCACGCCCGGCCGAGACTACTGACCGGGACCATTTTCTAGAACACGTTCTCGTTTTGCGGCCGTTCGTGGCAGAGTCGGGGAGTGATTCTCGACAGATTCCGTATCGATGACCATGTCGCCGTCGTCACCGGTGCCGGTCGCGGCCTGGGTGCGGCCATCGCCGTGGCCTTCGCCCAGGCGGGTGCCGACGTGGTGATCGCGGCGCGCAGCGAATTCGACCTCGACCAGGTAGCCGGACAGATCGCCGACGCCGGGCGTCGCGCCCGCGTCGTCCCGGTCGATCTCAGCAACGCCGACGCCACGGCCGCGCTCGCCCAGACCGCGGTCGAGGAGTTCGGACGGCTGGACACGATCGTCAACAACGTGGGCGGCGCGATGCCGCGCCCGCTCCTCGACACCACCCCCCAACACCTCGTCGATGCCTTCGACTTCAACGTCGCCAACGCGCATGCGCTCGTCGTAGCCGGCGCCAAGCAGATGCTCGCGACGACCGGTCACGGTTCGATCATCAACATCACCTCGGCCGTCGGCCGGGTGCCGGGTCGCGCGTATGCCGCCTATGGAACCGCGAAAGCCGCTCTGGCGCACTACACCCGGATCGCCGCGATGGACCTGAACCCGAAGATCCGGGTCAACGGGATCGCGCCCGGGGCGATCCTCACATCGTCACTCGAGATCGTGGCCGGCAACGACGAGATGCGGACCGCACTCGAGAACGCCACCCCGATGCACCGGCTCGGCGACCCCGAGGACATCGCTGCCGCGGCCCTGTACCTGGCCTCACCGGCGGGTGCCTACGTCACCGGCAAGATCCTCGAGGTCGACGGCGGGATCATCGCACCGAACCTGGAGCTGCCGATCCCGGATCTGTAGGGGTTTCTTGTCGCGCAACCACTCTCGCCGCTCGTCGAGGGTCTCGGCGACGAGCTGATGCGCGCCCGGATCGGCCGTGCGTTCACCCTGATCGCGGGCGGTCGGTCTCGGTACAGTTGACCTGTGACGGGCATCCTCGAGTTCGCGAGCAACAACTGGTGGTTGATCTTCCCCATCGGTGGCGTCGTCGGCGGCTGGGCCGGGTCGGTCGCGAAGTACAACGAGAAGCGGCGCAAGGACAAGATCGAACTGGCCCGGATCAAGGCCGCCGCCCAGACCGAACAGCTGAAACTGACCACGACGTCCGTCGAGCAACTCCGCAAGACACTCAAACAGCACGATGCACTCAACGAGAAGTGGTTCGCCTACGAGCTCGACCTGGCCACGCTCATCGAGTACCCCCTCATGACCGACATGCGAGAGCCACTCACTCTCGCCTTCCATCGCGCGCGGGTCCACGCCGACGACCTGCGCCCGGAACCCCCGCGTGCAGGCGATACCGAGACGACTCTCGCCCCGGTCGACTTCGCCGACTACCGCGAGGCGGTCGGTGACTATGCCGCGGCCTTCGACGCGGCCGAACGCGAGGCACGACGCCGCAAGCAGGCCGGGTTCTCCCCGATCGAACGCGAAGCGCTCGACCGCGCCCGCAAACTCATCAACATCGCCTCCGACTCCGGTGCCACCGCAGCGGAACGCCAGGCCGCCTACAAGAAGGCGCGGTCCGAACTCGACGGCCTCCTCGACGTCCCGCCCCTTGCCGCCGAACGCCTCGAACGCCAGATCGCCGGTGCGCTCGAACGGGGTCGCGGGGACTGAGCTCCTCGCACCTCAGCCGGAGATCCATCCCCGTCAGCAGTCTTCGAGGGCAATATATGCCCTCGAGCGACACTCACGGGGACGGCGATCATCGACGGTCCGCCGAAGTGAAGTCGCATGCGACATCGCTTAGGATGTACGAGCTCGATCGAGGTCGTGCCGACGGGTTGATGTCGCACGCGACTTCATTCCGACTGTGGTTGCGTAGCAGGGTAACTCGCCAGCCCTTCGAGGCTCGTCGCTAGCGCTCCTCGCACCTCAGGGAGCAGGGGGGCTGTCGCTCCTCGCACCCCAAGAAGCGAGGGAGTCGGCGCCAGCGCATCGCAGCGTGGGGCTCAGCCCGCCTCGATCGCCGCGGTGAACTGGCTCTGGTACAGCCGGCAGTACGCGCCGCGCGCGGCGAGGAGTTCGTCGTGGTTGCCCTGTTCGACGATGTGGCCGTCTTCCATCACCACGATCACGTCGGCGTCGCGGACCGTCGAGAGACGGTGTGCGATCACGAAACTCGTGCGATCGGTGCGCAGGTTGGCCATCGCCTTCTGGATGAGCAGCTCGGTGCGGGTGTCGACGGAACTGGTCGCCTCGTCGAGGATGAGGATCGTGGGCCGGGCGAGGAACGCCCGGGCGATCGTGATGAGCTGCCGCTCACCGGCACTGACGCCGCCGCCCTCGTCGTCGAGGACCGTGTCGTAACCGTTGGGGAGAGTGCGGACGAAGTGGTCGACGTGACTCATCCGGGCGGCCTCGAGGACCTCTTCGCGGGTGGCGGAGGGGTCACCGTAGGCGATGTTGTCGTAGATCGTCCCGCCGAACAGCCACGAGTCCTGCAGCACCATGCCGGTGCGCTCACGGAGATCGTCGCGGGTCATCTCGGCCGAGTCCACGCCGTCGACACGGATGGTTCCGGAATCGACGTCGTAGAACCGCATGATCAGGTTGACCAGGGTGGTCTTGCCGGCGCCGGTCGGTCCGACGATCGCGACCATGTGTCCGGGACGCGCTGTCAGGGTGAGGTTCTCGATCAACGGCTTGTCCTCGACGTAGCGGAACGAGACGTCGTCGAACTCGATGAGCCCGTTGTCGACCGGCGGCGTCTTCGGGTTCGCCGCGTCCGGGGTCTGCTCCTCGGCGTCGAGGATGTCGAAGATGCGCTCGGCGGACGCGACGCCGCTCTGCATCAGGTTGATCATCGACCCGATCTGGGTGAGCGGCTGCGTGAACTGGCGGGAGTACTGGATGAACGCCTGCACCTCACCGAGGCTCAGCGAACCCGACGCCACCCGCAGGCCACCGACCACGGCGACGGCCACGTAGTTGAGGTTCCCGAGGAACATGATGGTCGGCATGATGACGCCGGAGATGAACTGCGCCCGCCAACTCGACTGGTACAGCTTCTCGTTGCGCTCGTCGAAGGTCGCCTCGATCTCCCGCTGACGACCGAAGGCGGTCACCAGTTCGTGTCCGGTGAAGGCTTCCTCGACCTGGGCGTTGAGGGCACCGGTCGACGCCCACTGTGCGGAGAAGTGGGGCTTGGAACGCTTCGCGATGACGGCGGTCGCGATGATCGCCAGCGGCACGGTCGCCACCGCGATCAGCGCGAGGAGCGGCGAGATCCAGATCATCATCACCAGCAGCGCGACGACCGTCAGCACCGAGTTCACGAACTGGGCGATGGTCTGCTGCATGCTCTGTGACAGGTTGTCGAGGTCGTTGGTGACCCGACTGAGCAGCTCACCGCGCGGCATCGTGTCGTAGTACCGCAGCGGCAGGCGGTGGACCTTCTCTTCGACCTTCGCGCGTAGGTCTCGGATCGTCTCCACGACAATGATGTTCAGCAGGTAAGCGGCCAGCCAGGCCAGTCCCGACGCCACGACGTACATCACCAGGGTCAGAAGCAGGACGCGGCCGACGTCGCCGAAATCGACCCCGACACCGGGCGTCACGTCCATCGACGAGACCATGTCGGCGAAGGTGTCGTCGCCGCGGTCGCGCAGGCCGGCCACCGCCTGGTCCTTCGACTGCCCGGCGGGCAGCATCCGGCCGATGACGCCGTTGAAGACGAGGTCGGTGGCGTGACCGAGGACGCGCGGTGCGACGGCCAGCAGGATGACCGATCCGACGATCGAACCCAGCGTCACGGTCATCAAGCCGCGGTATGAACCGAGTTGGGCGACAACCCGTTTGATCGACGGCCAGAACGAGCGCGGCTTGGACTCGGGACCGCCGGCGGCCATCGGTCCACCCGGGCGGGTCATGCGCGCTCCTCCATGGCCAGCTGGGATTCGGCGATCTCAGCGTAGGTGGGACACGAGGCCAGCAGGTCGTCGTGTGTGCCGATGCCGACGATTCGGCCGCGGTCGAGGACGACGATCTGCTCGGCGTCGACGATGGTCGAGATGCGTTGCGCGACCACGATCACCGACGCGTCGCGGGTGGCCGGTCGCAGCGCCGCCCGGAGCTTGGCGTCGGTGGTGAGGTCGAGCGCCGAGAACGAGTCGTCGAACAGGTAGACGGCGGGGCGCCGGACGAGTGCACGGGCGATCGCGAGGCGCTGTCGCTGTCCCCCGGAGACGGTGGTGCCGCCCTGGGCGACGTGGGTGTCGAGGCCGTCGGGCATGGCCGATACGAACTCGTCGGCCTGGGCGATGCGCAGCGCCTCCCAGATCTCGTCGTCGGTGGCGTCGGACTTGCCGTGCAGGATGTTCGACCGGATGGTGCCGGAGAAGAGGTAGGGGCGCTGCGGGACGAGGCCGACCACCGAGCGCAGTTCGTCGGGGTCGAGTCGCTTCACGTCGGTGCCGCCGACGCTGACCTTGCCCTCGGTGGCGTCGATGAGCCGGGGTACGAGTCCGAGGAGTGTCGTCTTGCCGGACCCGGTCGATCCGACGATGGCCGTCGTGGTCCCCGGTGTGACCTCGAAGCTGATGCCACTCAGCACCGGGTCGTCGGCGCCGGGATAGCGGAACTCGGCTGCGTCGAACTTCACGGTGCCGGGATGGCCGGCGAAGCCGATCGGGTCGACGGGGGGATGCACCGAGGTCTCGGTGTCGAGGACCTCGGTGATGCGCTCGGCACAGACCGCGGCGCGCGGCGCCATCATGGCCAGGAACGACGCCATCATCACCGACATGAGGATCTGCATGACGTAGCTCATCAGCGCAGTGAGAGCGCCGATCTCGACCGTGCCGTCGGAGACGGCGTGACCGCCGAACCAGATGACCGCGACGATCGTGACGTTGGTGATCACCATGACGAGCGGGAACATCAGCGCCATCAGCTTGCCCACCCGCAGCGTGGCGTCGGCGAGGTGGTCGTTGGCGACGGCGAAACGCTTGCGCTCGTGCTCCTCCCGCACAAAGGCGCGCACCACGCGGATTCCCGTGATCTGCTCGCGTAGAACACGATTCACCGAGTCGATGCGTTCCTGCATGGCCCGGAAACCGGGGATCATGCGTGCGATGACGAGGCCCATCGCCAAGCCGAGGATCGGTACCGCGATCGCGATGACCCACGACAACGCGGGGGCCTCCCGGATGCCCATCACGATCCCGCCGATGCACATGATGGGCGCCATCACGAGGATCGCGCTGCACATGACGATCAGCATCTGCACCTGCTGGACGTCGTTGGTGGTGCGCGTGATCAACGACGGGGCGCCGAACGTGCCGACCTCGCGGGCGGAGAACGAGTTGACCCGGTGCAGCAGGTCGCTGCGGATGTCGCGGCCCACCCCGAGCGCGGCCCGAGACCCGAAGAACTGGGCGATGATCGTCGCCACGATCTGCACGATGCTCACCAGCAGCATCCAGCCGCCGATGCGCATGATGTAACCGGTGTCGCCGGTCGCCACCCCGTTGTCGATGATGTCGGCGTTCAGGCTCGGCAGGTACAGCATCGCCGCGGTGGCGACGAACTGCAGCGTCACCACCAGGACGATGTTGATGCGGTACCGCTGCAGGTACGTACTGATGAGGCGGGTCAGCATGGCACGATCACCTGCGCCAGACTAGTTGCCTCGGCTAAAAGGCGTACGTCGGTCTCCCGTCGATCAGCCGCCGAAGAGGGCGACGGCTGCCTCCCCGGTGTGGGTGAGGTAGGTGAACGATTCCTGGAAGTACAGATTCACCACGTCGGCGTCGTGGGAGTCGTAGCCGATCGACACGTCCTGGCCGATGGTCAGCTCGAAGTCGCCGCCGCGGGTGCTCATGACGAATGCGCCGCGGATGGCCGGCGCCCAGACGATGTCCCCGTCGAGGAGCCGCTGGATGTGCTGGCGGATGGGGTAGCCGTGGTTCGACGTCTCGTTCACCTGTGTGTACACCTCCGCCGACATGGCGACGGAGTACGGCCCGTCGACGGAGGCGAGCCGCAGAGTGGTGAGTGCCTGGCTGACGGCTTCGGGGTAGTCGCGGACGTCCTCGGGCAGCTGGATCGGGGTCGCCGTGGCCTCGGCGCGGATACCGCTGATCGATGCGGCGGCGTAACCCTCGAAGATCGCTCGGTCCTCGGCGAGCGCGAGTTGGCGCGCGGCTTCGACGACCGGATCCCAGTCGGAGTCCTGAGCGCCGCGGTCGACGTCGTCGATGGCCTCACGGGAGACGGTGAACGGTACCTTCAGCTCGACCAGCGACTGGGTTCGGCGGATGAAGGCCTGGATGCCGTCGGCCGGGGAGTCGATCTTGCTGCGGTGGCCCAGGGTGACGGCTGCGGTGTCCTGACCCATCGGTCCCTTCACGTCGACGAGTCGGCGACCGGCGATGTTCCGCTTGAACGACCGGGTGGCCTCCTCCTCGATCTCTGCCCAGGCGGCCTCGGAGATGGGGGCGAGCTCGCGGTGCAGGTTGTTCATGGGGGCCTCCTGGTGCGGTGGTGTCGGGCGGTGGTCGGTCTGTGGCGGGCTAGTGCAGGGAACCGATCCCCAGGGATCCGTCGGCGCGGCGGACCGGGGTCTGGGCGGCGGGTTCGGCGGCGCCGGGTGCGGGCGGCAGGTCCTCGAGGAAGTCGAGGGTCGGGGTGAAGAACTGCGACCCGGTGACGGCGGTGGTGAAGTCGAGGAGGCGGTCGTAGGTTCCCGGGGGGTCGCCGATGAACATCTTGCGCAGCATCTCCTCGGTGACGTCGGGGCCGGCGGAGTAGGCGATGTAGAAGGTGCCGTTCTCGCCGTTCCCGGAGACATCGCCGTAGGGCATGTTGTCGCGGACGACGTCGATCTCCTCGCCGTTCTCGTCTTCGACCTTGTTGAGGGCGATGTGGGAGTTGGGCGGTTTCACGTCGTCGGACATCTCGACGTTGTCGAGCTTGGTGCGTCCGATCGCGGCTTCCTGCTCGCTCGTGCTCAGGTCGTTCCACGACGACAGGTCGTGGACGTAGCGCTGGATGGCGACGTAGCTGCCGCCGGCGAAGTCGGGGTCCTCGTCACCGACGGTGATGGCGTCGATCGCGGCCTGTCCGACGGGGTTCTCGGTGCCGTCGACGAAGCCGATGAGATCACGCAGGTCGAAGTAGCGGAAGCCGTGCACCTCGTCGACGACGGTCACCGCGTCGCCGAGGGCGTCGGTGATGAGGCGGCCGAGCTCGAAGCACAGGTCCATCTGGTCGGACTTGATGTGGACCAGCAGATCCGCGGGGGTCGCCGGCGCGGTGTGGACCGCGCCCTCGTAGGGGACGAACGGCCGCAGCGAACGCGGGCGGGGGCCGTCGAACAACCGGTCCCAGGCGTCGGAACCGATCGAGACGATGCCGGCCAGCGCGGCCTCCGGGGCGCGCGAGGACACCGCATTGTTCAGGCCCGGGATCTCCTCGAGCACATCACGAACCGTGTCCTCGCCACCGTCGTCGATGGTGAGGACGAGAAAGATCGCCGACTTGGTCTTACGCGTCAGGATCGTCTGCGGCACGGGCACGCCCAATACCCTAGCCGACGCATGTCCGAAATGGGATCGCGGACCGTGCCGTGAAAAAGTAGGGCAGGCAACCCTTTTCGGACCGTCTCGAAGGGCGTGTCCGGACGCCGAGATCAGCTGCGCGCGACGGCCCGTCCGGCTGCACGCCCGGAGAAGATGCACCCGCCCAGGAAGGTGCCCTCGAGGGCGTTGTAACCGTGCACACCGCCGCCACCGAAACCCGCGACCTCGCCGGCCGCGAACAGGCCGTCGAAGGCGCTGCCATCGGGGCGGAGCACCTGTGAGTCGAGGTTGGTCTCGAGGCCGCCGAGGGTCTTGCGGGTGAGGATGTTGAGCCGCACCGCGATCAGCGGACCGTGCGCGGGGTCGAGGATGCGGTGGGGCTTGGCCACTCGAACGATCCTGTCGCCGATGAACTGTCGCGCGTTGTTGATCGCCATCAGCTGGGCGTCCTTGGAGAACTTGTTCTCCACCTCGGCGTCGCGGGCCGAGATGACGCGTTCGATGAGCGCGAGGTCCAGTTCAGGGCCGCGTGCGATCGCGTTCATCCCGCTGACCAGTTCGGGCAGGTTGTCGGCGACCACGAAGTCGATGCCGTTGCGCACGAAGGCATCCACCGGTCCGGGGGCCCCCTTGGCGAGTCGGCTCTTCGCGGCGAGCTTCAGATCCTTGGAGGTGATGTCGGGGTTCTGTTCGGAACCCGACAGCATGAACTCCTTCTCGACGATGGACTGGGTGAGGATGAACCACGAGTAGTCGTGGCCGGCGGCGAGGATCGCCTTCATCGTCGAGTTCGTGTCGAAGCCGGGGAAGTTCGGCGGTGCGAGGCGGTTGCCGTTCGCGTCGAGCCACAGCGACGACGGTCCCGGGATGATCCGGATGGCGTGGTCGGGCCAGATCGGGTCCCAGTTGTGGATGCCCTCGGTGTAGTGCCACATGCGGTCGCGGTTGACGATGTTTGCGCCGGCATCCTCGCTGATCTCCAGCATGCGGCCGTCGACATGCGCCGGGACGCCAGAGATCATCGTCTTCGGTGCAGGACCGAGACGGTCGACCGGCCAGTTCTTGCGGATGAGGTCGTGGTTGTGGCCGATGCCGCCGGACGTCACGATCACCGCTCCGGCACGAATCTCGAAGTCGCCCACCACATCGCGGTTCGACGCCTTGCCGCGATCGAGGTCGGTCGGCGCGAGGGTGGCTCCCCGCACGCCCACGGCGGCACCGTCTTCGACGACCAGTTCGTCGACCCGATGCCGGAACCGGAACTCGACCAGCCCACGTTTTTCGGCCTCGAGGACCGGTTCGGCGAAGATCCGGACCACTTCGGGTCCGGTGCCCCAGGTGAGGTGGAAGCGCGGCACGGAGTTGCCGTGTCCGTCGGCGAAGCCGCCGCCGCGTTCGGCCCAGCCGACGATCGGGGTGATGCGCAGCCCGAGATCGTGCAGATACTGCCGCTTCTCGGTGGCGGCGAAGTCGACGTAGGCCCGGGCCCACTGACGCGGCCAGTAGTCCTCGTCGTCGCGGTCGAAGCCCGCCGACCCCATCCAGTCCTGCAGAGCGAGGTCGGCGGAGTCGGTGATGCCGAGCCTGCGCTGTTCGGGGGTGTCCACCATGAACAGTCCGCCCAGCGACCAGAAGGCCTGTCCGCCAAGATTTCTGCGGTTCTCCTGATCGACCACCACCACGCGTCGGCCCGCCTTGGTGAGCTCGTATGTCGCGACCAGACCCGCCAGACCCGCACCGACGACCACCGCGTCGGCCACCTGCTTCGTCACGACAACTCCTCACCGTCGATCTGCCGCGTGCCCCCACCCGGACATGCGATCCCGAGAGAACATTAGCGCCGCGTCACATCGAGATGTCGGCGTACCGGTGGAACCACGGCGCGGCGTCCTCGAGGGATGCGGCGAGAGCCAGGAGGTCACCGTCGGCGCCCAGACGGCCGACGAACTGGACGCCGAGCGGGAGCCCGGTCCCGGTCCAGTGCAGGGGCACGCTGATCGCCGGACGTCCGGTCATGTTCGCCAGCTGGGTGTAGGGCACCCAGCCGAGATTCTCCTCGACGAGCTGGTCGACGATCCCCACCCGCGACATCACCTTGCCGATGCGGGCGCGGGCCGCGAGCCGCGCCGCCTGCTGGAGGAGCGGCGGGGTCGTCATCGACCCGACGGCCGGCGGCGGGACGGCGAGGGTCGGGGTCAGGAGCAGGTCGTGGGTCTCGTGGAAGCGTTCCAGAGCACGAACGTGGTGGTTGACGTGGTCGAGCGCGCGGAAGAGCGGCACCACCCCGGCCGCCCGGCCGATCTCGGCGAGGGCGAGAGTGTCCGCCTCGAAGTCGGCGTCGCCGGCACCGGACAGGCGCCGCGCCTCGTCGACCTGGGCGGCCGCCTTGGCGAACCAGATCTCGAGGAAGTCGCGGGCAAGCTCCGCATCGTCGTGCGGCGGGTCCACCTCGTCGACCTGGTGGCCGAGTTCGGTGAGCAGTTTCGCGGCGTGTTCGACGGCCGCCACCGCTTCGGGGTGCGGTGCTGGGTTGATGGCCGAACGTGTGGTGTAACCGATCCGCAGCAGCCGCGGTGGAGAGGCGATCCGCGTCGTGAACGACTCGGTGTGGAGGGGGGCGGGATAGGTCGACGACGCGGTGGGGCCGATGATCGCGTCGTAGAGGGCGGCCGCATCGCGCACCGTGCGGGTCACGACACCCTCGACGCCCATCCCGAAGAGCGGCTCGCCGGTGGCGGGCCCGAACGGCATCAGGCCGCGTGACGCCTTCAGTCCGACGAGCCCGGTACATGCCGCCGGGATGCGGATCGAGCCGCCGCCGTCGTTCGCGCCGGCCGCGGGCACGACGCCCGCGGCCACGGCCGCGGCGCTGCCCCCGGACGAGCCGCCGGGGGTCACGTCGAGGTTCCAGGGGTTGCGCGCCGGACCCCACAGGACGGATTCGGTGATCGCCTTCGAACCGAACTCCGGGGTGTTGGTCTTCCCGAAGACGACCAGACCCGCATCGAGGAATCGCCGGACGACCGTCGCGTGCTCGGTGGCGACGTGCCGCGCCAACGATCGAGAGCCACGCGTCGTCGGATAGCCGCGGTAGTCCTGGGCGAGGTCCTTGATCAGGAAGGGGACGCCGGCGAACGGCCCGGTCAACTCCGTGCGGGCCCGGTGGTCGGCCTCGGCCTCGATCGGGATGACGATGGCGTTCAGGTCCGGGTTCACCGCGGCGGCACGGGCCCGGGCCAGGTCGAGGAGTTCGGCAGCCGTGACCTCACCCGATGCGACGAGTCCGGCGAGGGCGGTCGCGTCGGCGCCGAGGTATTCACCCATGTCCACGGCCCCGACCCTAGTGAGTACGGGGTCGGGGTGCGGCCTGGTTGGCCGATACGACCGCCTCGGAGATCGAACCGATTCCCACATCACCGTTAACCACCCCAAACGAATAACGGTGCGGTCGCGGCAATTTCGTCCGTTCGGAGGGCAGAATCGGACAGTTGTGCCGCGCATGGCCCATATGGGCTGTTCACAACGGGGCAAATGTGACACGCACCACTACCCGTATGCGTCACGAAGGTCAGTCCAGCCTTTGCCGCGACGTTATCGTGCCGTTACACTTCTCGACGACGGGTACCGCTCCCGACGGGGATCAATAGAATCCCCCTACGTACGACTTCCGCAGTACCCGGTAGGGAAGACCCAGAAGCGGCCGACTCCGGCCGAGATCCAAAGGAAAACTGACGAATGCTGACTCGCGCCCGTAAGCGCCTCGTCGCCGGACTCGTGGCTCTCGTGGCCGTGTCAGGTGCCACGCTGGTCGCAGCTCCGCCGGCGTCCGCAGCCAATGGTTGCAACGTCGAATACGTCCGCTCGAACGCCATGAACCGGACCGTGCCCGTG
The DNA here is from genome assembly GCF_038024875.1 of Gordonia rubripertincta. Taxonomy (NCBI): domain Bacteria; kingdom Bacillati; phylum Actinomycetota; class Actinomycetes; order Mycobacteriales; family Gordoniaceae; genus Gordonia; species Gordonia rubripertincta. The sequence continues at coordinate 1,067,383 of NZ_CP136136.1, read as the reverse complement.
TGCATCGTCTCGGCCGGCGGCGGCGGACCGAAGCCGACGCTGTACCTTCTCGACGGCCTGCGTGCCCCCAACAACAACAGCGGTTGGCTGATCAACACCGATGTCGCCCGCTACATGGCCGGCAAGGGCACGAACGTCGCCATCCCGTTCGGCGGCGGCGGCAGCTTCTACACCGACTGGCAGTCCTACGACCCCAAGCTCGGCAACAACAAGTGGGAGACCTTCCTGACCCGCGAGCTGCCGGGGTACATGGCCGCCCGCCATGGCAGCGACAACCGTCGCAACGGCATCGCCGGCCTGTCGATGTCGGGCACCTCGGCGCTCAACCTCGCGTCGCGCCACCCGAACTTCTACAAGGCAGTCGCGTCCTACAGCGGGTACCCGACGGTGACCCTGCCGGGCTTCACCCAGGGCATCCAGGCCTCGGTCATCGAGATGGGCGGCAACCCCAGCAACATGTGGGGCTTCTACCCGGCCGGCAGCTGGTTCCAGAACGATCCGTTCCTGAGCGCGGGCAACCTGGCCGGCAAATACGTCTACGTCTCGTCCGGTAGCGGCGTCGGCAGCAAGTACGACTCGTCGGTCAACCCGACCAGCGCCAACTTCGACCCGGTCAAGTTCGCGCAGATGATCCCGCTCGAGGTCGCCGCCTCGACCAGCAGCCAGCTGTACGTCGGCCGTGTCGCGCTCGTCCCGGGCGTCAAGCTCACCACCCGGATCACCCCGGACGGTGCGCACTGGTGGGACTACTGGCAGAGCACCTTCAAGGAGTCGTGGGTCAAGACCTTCCGCCCGGCGTTCTTCTGAGCCGAGCAGACGGTCTCGCAACTCCATAGAGACAACGGCAAGGGCCGGTGACCTTCGGGTCACCGGCCCTTGTTGTGTGTGGCCCGGGGGGCTCCGTGCGCCGCAGGAGGTGGGTGGCACTCATGCCGCGCGAGGGGGCGGCGCCCCGTCGGGTGGCGCGCGTGCCGCCCGTCAGGGGCGCCTGCAGGGTGGGTCGTCCCCCGGCCGTCGGGTGTCCCGGGACAGCTGTAGCGGATCGTGTCGCCCACCCGACACCTTCCGCGGCATCTGAGACCCAGACGAAAACACCGCGGGCGCATCCGGTGAATCCGGATGCGCCCGCGGTGGTCGTTGTCAGCAGTCGGGCCTACTCGGGCGGCGGCTGCTTGCGGAAGGAGCGGGTCGACGAGCCGTCGGCCGGCGGTTCGCCGCCGTCGACCTTCGGGATCTGCTCGGTCGGACGCTCCCACGGGTTGCCGGCCGACGAGGCGGTACCGGCTGCCGGTGCGTCCCGCTTGATCACGGAGGTTCGACGCTCATCTGCGGCGGGCGCGGTGGCAGCCGGGCCTGCGGTGGCCACGGCGGCGTCGTCGTCGCGGCGTCCGCGGAGGAACATGAAGACCGCCAGTGCCAGCATGATCACACCGAGCACACCGAGCACGATCGGCAGCCAGAAGCCCAGGAGGTTCAGCTGCGTCACGTAACCGCTGGCGATGTCGGTCTGCTTGGTGACGATCCCATCACTCCACTTGAACGTGCCCTTGAGCGCGTCCATGCGGAAGTTGCGCACGACCTCGGGGTTGGACTCGCTCTGGTCGGGCGACTTGAAGTACTGGTGCTGATCCTCGCGGCCGTCGACGATGGTGCCGGTGATCGGCTCGACGTAGACGTGGCGCACGGCCGACGCGTGACGGTGCATCGTGATCGGATCGTTCGGGCGGACGCCCGGACCGCTGATGCCCCACCACTTGGCCGGCATCGTCAGCATGGTGCCGAGGGCGGCTTCGCCCTGTGCGTTCGGCAGGCTCGAGAGGTCCTTCTCCGGGACGTCGCAGGCGAAGTGAAGGGTCTTGACGCCCTTGATCTCCACCTCATCCTGGAACTTCGCGTCGCAGTCCTGGCGGGTGTTGAGGTCGTAATACAGGTAGTCGCGCTGCTGGACGTCGAAGCCGAACTTGTACTGGAAGCCCTTGCGGTTGTCGAGGGCGACCGAGACGTCGTTCACGTTGCCGCCCGGCGGCACGGCCTCGAGCTGCAGCGAGCTCACGGCACCGTTGGGTACCGACGTCTTACGGTTCACCGACACGCGGTCGATGGTCGCGGTGAGCAGGCCGTCCTTGCAGGTACGGGCCTCGCCTGCCGCGGCGACGGTCGGTTCGGTCTCCTGACCGTCGGCGTCGCGGATGCGGTCGATCAGGACGGTCTGCGCGGACTGCACAGTCGCCTGGCGGCTGTCCGACGGTTCGATGATCACCGATCGGCGCTGCTGCGTCAGATGTGCCTCGAAGGTGCGGGCACGATCCTCCGACACCGAGCAACGATCGAAGATCACCGCCGGGAACCGGTCACCGGTGGACCCGTCGGCGGCGACGGTCGTCGCATCCGAGGTGATGTCGAGGTCGAGCGGCACCACCTTGAGCGTCGGCACCAGGTACAGCGGGATGGCAATGGCGACCGCGAGGAACGCGGCACCAAAGAAGGCCAGCAGTGCCGGCACGAAACGTCTCATGTGTGACTCCTGTGAATCAGCAGCGTAATCGGTATCACCCTAGCGGGCGTCTCGCGTTCCGTACGCGTCAGTAGGCCCGACATGCCGGGATTTGCGATCATGCATCAGTTCGTGCGGGTCCGATCGGCGCGCCGATCGCGTTCGGCCTCCTTCAGGATGCCGGCCATGTACCCGTAGATCTCTTTGTCCGACATGGCTTTCCACCGCGGGGCGAGGAGCTTCATGTACTTCTCGACATACAGCAACTGCTTACCGACGAGGACCAGCTCGCGGGGGAGGCGGGCATCGTGGGCCTTGGCCACTGCGGCGAGCTGTCGGCCCAGGTCGGTGTAGGACATCGAGCCCAGGTCGGTCGTCGACAGCGGGGTCGTCACCTTCTTGATGTCCTCGGCGCCCTTGGCCGTCGATCCGGGTTTGTGCACTGCGCCGAGCAGGAAGATGGCGCGACCTGCGGATTCGTAGTCCGCCCGAACCACCAGGTCGACGACGAGCTGACGAAGTATGCGACGGGTGCGGGGGGTGAACCGCCCGACGATGCCGAAGTCGAGCAGCACAATCTTCCCGGCATCGTCGACGAGGACGTTCCCGGCGTGCAGGTCGCCGTGGAAGAGGCCGCCGTGGAATGCCGAGTCGAGCAGTGAGAGCAGCAAGTTGCGGCACAGCGCGACGCCGTCGTGCCCGGCCGCCCGCACCGCCGCGGCGTCGTCGATCCGGACTGCGTGGATGCGCTCCATCGTGAGCACGCGTGGCGTCGTGAACTCGTCGTAGACCCGCGGGACGCGGACGCGGTCGCCGAAGGGGCCCGGTTGCAGGCACTCGAACCACTCGCGCATGGTGTCGGCCTCGATCCGGAAATCGAGTTCGGCGTCCAGACCGGCCGCGAAGTCTTCGACGACGTGCCGCGCACTGAGCATTCGGCCGTACTCGGAGATCTCGACGAGTCCGGCGATCCGCTCGAGGATCGCGACGTCGGGTGCGAGGCGGTCGGCGATCCCGGGCCGCTGGATCTTGACGACCACCTCTTCGCCGCTGTGCAGGGTTGCGGTGTGGACCTGCGCGATCGACGCCGAGGCGATCGGCACCGGATCGAACCGGGCGAACACCTCTTCGGGTGGGCGTCCGAGTTCGGCGACGAACTGTGCGCGCATGGCGTCGGGATCGGCCGGCTTCACGCGGTCGAGCAGCGTCTCGAACTCCGAGGAGAGAGCGTCGGAGAAGACACCGGGGCTGGATGCGATGAGCTGCCCGAGCTTCACGTAGGTCGGGCCGAGATGTTCGAAGGTGGAGCGCAGTTCGTGCGCGGCGCGCGCAGCACTGGGTGCGCGACCGCGAAGAGCGTCGCCTGCCGTGTGGAGGACGAACCGTCCGAGGCCCGCAGCCGCGTGCGCGGTGGTCGTCCCGAATCGCGTGACCTCGGCGATGGGCGACACCGGATGCAACTGCGTGCGCCGACCGTCGTCGACCGAGCTGTTGATGGTCACCGTCGGCCATTGTAACGATCATCGATGTCCGATCCAGTGTCTCGACGGGCTGAGTCGACCTCCCGGCGTGCGCTTGTGGCGGAGATGCGCAGACGACGGCAGACTTGTGCGGTGCCGACCCATGCGCTTTCGTGCATCGGTCCTTCGACCGCGAACGTTGTCGACACCCCGAACACCCACACCTAGGAGATTCCCGTATGCCCACGACGGTCAACGCGTACATGGCCACGGCAGCAGATCGCCCGCTCGAACCGGCCACGATCGAGCGGCGCGACCTCGGCCCGAACGATGTCGCGATCGCCATCGCCTACGCCGGCATCTGCCACTCCGACATCCACACCGCGCGAAACGAGTGGAACGGCACCACGTTCCCGGTGGTGCCGGGGCACGAGATCGCCGGCACGGTCTCGGCGGTCGGTGACAGCGTCACCCGCTACGCCGTCGGCGACCGCGTGGGCGTCGGCTGCTTCGTCGACTCCTGCCGCGAATGCGAGCCGTGCCGCCTCGGCGAGGAGCAGTACTGCGAGCGGGGTAACACCGGAACCTACAACGCGGTCGGCCGCGACGGGCAGCGCACCCATGGTGGATACAGCACGTCCATCGTCGTCGACGAGAACTATGTCTGCCGCATCCCGGAGGGCATCGCGCTCGATGTGGCGGCTCCGCTGCTCTGCGCAGGGATCACCCTGTATTCGCCTCTGCGGCACTGGGAGGCGGGCCCCGGTAAGAAGGTGGCCATCGTCGGGCTCGGCGGCCTGGGGCACGTCGGCGTCAAGATCGCGCACGCACTCGGCGCGGAGGTGACGGTGCTGTCGCAGTCGCTGAAGAAGATGGAGGACGGCCTGCGTCTGGGCGCCGACCACTATTACGCGACGAGCGATCCGCAGACCTTCCGTGAGCTGCGGGGGCGGTTCGACCTCATCCTCAACACCGTTTCGGCCAACCTCGACATGGGGAAGTACCTCGGCATGCTCGCGCTCGACGGCACGCTCGTCGAACTCGGTCTGCCCGAACATCCGATCGAGGTCCCGGCCGGAGCCCTGATCGGCAAGCGCCGCAACTTCTCCGGTTCCATGATCGGCGGGATCGCGCAGACCCAGGAGATGCTCGAGTTCTGCGCCGAACACGGTATCGGTGCCGAGATCGAGGTGATCTCCGCGGACCAGATCAACGACGCCTACGACCGCGTGGTCGCCTCGGACGTGCGCTACCGCTTCGTGATCGACACCGCCACACTCTGATCACACTCTGTCCGACGACGCGTCTCGGCCCGGCCCGCTCATCCTGCGGCCGGGCCGGATGTTTGATGTACTCGTGGCGGGGAATCCGATCGGGGAAACTTCCCGCACCAACCTCGAGGAGGCGGCCGCGCATGACGTCAACGGAACTCGCGCCGGTCGAGCAACGTACCGATGCGCCGCGACACGTCCAGCTCCCCAGCACGCACGAGGGGGCCACCACGGAGCTGATGGCGCCCTGGCGCAACGTAATCCAGCACTCCAGGCCCTCGACGATCCTTCCGAATCGTCGAGGAGCAGATCGAATCTCAGAACACCATGGCGATGAGTCCGATGATGATCACCACCATCGCGATCACCAACAGCCCGACACCCCAGAAATGCGCCGACCCCGCCGGCCGGGAAGCGTTTGGTCCGATCGGGTTGTTCATGCGAAAGGCCTGACGTCTGAGGGGTGTCGGGAGGTGTGTCGCCGGGGGCGACGCCGCCACCGGCCTCGAGGTCGGGTGTCTCTTCCGGTGCCGGGTCCATGGACCCGCGTGGTTCATCTGACATGACGGTCGCATACCCGGGTCACCGCCGGCCCACACCTCGGCCGCAATCGCAGGTCTGTCGTGCGGCGTTTGGAAGCCATCCCCACCGGGAAACCGGACATCTGACGGATACCCGAAACGGATTGGTGGTGAACGCCCTACATGTCCGAAGAGCTACCGATGGAGCCGGCTGAGACCGGCACACCGGACCAGACCCCCGACGACGCGCGCCGCAAGGTCGACGAACTCGAGGCGGAACACGTCGATGAACCCGACGAGAAGGGGGCGTCGGCCGAACCGAGCTCAGCATCCGACGACGAGGACGACCTCGAGTCGCCGGCCGCCGGAGACCCCGAGCCGCCGGACTGACGTCGCCGAGGAGGTCGTCGTTGGATCCCACAACCGTCGAGCGCCAGGAGGGCAGGAGTATCCCGAGTCTGCGCATGGTGGCCGAACACGGATTGCCCGAAACCCTGATCACCAACGGGGAAGAGCGAATTCGCGGCATCGCCGAGCGGTTCGGTATGGACTACCGCGGAGTCACCGTCACTCATGACACGACACTGCAGATGACCCCGCGCGGTGATCTGGAGACCGTCTGGGGATCCGACCGCATCCCGGACGAGGTCGTGGTGTTCGTGACGGAGATGCCCCGTCTGTTCAGTGGGCGCGGCGGTCCAGGACGTTCCCGGGACAGCGTCGTGCTGGCGGAGCTCGACCGGGAACGTGGTGCCGCGGTGATCTCCCTGCCCGCCCTCGGCCCGTCGCCCCGCCGACGTCTGGGCAAGCTGATCGAGACGGTGGTGTCCTCACTCGAGGATTCCTCGACCGAGCCGTTCGAACTGTCTCGCGGTCTGCGCGTCGAACGGGACGGCGAAACGGAATACGTGGTAAGCGAAGGTGTTTACCCGCGTGTGTTGCTGACCGCGGGGATGGTTCGCGGCAATCGGCCGTGGCGTTTGATCCCGACACTCACGGGCATGACGGCGGCAGCTGCTGCGGCGGCGTCGTTCGGTGTCTTCTTCTCCACCATCTGGTCGATGGCCAACGCGCTCAGCCCATGGCGTCTGGCCGCCATCTCGATACTGTCGATGGTCCTGGCTGCACTCTGGCTGATCGTCAACAACCGACTCTGGGAACGGACCACCGACACCTACCGGCCCCGCGCCCGCCTCTACAACATGGCCACGGCCTGCACCGTCGTCTTCAGCGCGGTGGTCCTCTACGTAGGTTTGTTCCTCGCTGTCCTCGTCGCCGCGATGACCGTCATCGACGAGACATTCCTGTCCTCGCAGCTCGGATTCGAAGCGGGTTTGCACAATTACCTCAAACTGGCCTGGCTGGCGACCTCGATGGGGATCTTCGCCGGTGCGCTGGGGTCCAGCGCCGACAGCCACGACGACGTGCTCCGGGCGACGTACGGCTATCGGGAGCGCCTGCGACGCCGTGCAGCGGAGTCGTCGCAGGGCGGCGAGATGAGCGAATCGAGCTGAGCCGCTGTCGGTTCCGTTGAGATAGTTCAGCCGGGCTGGCGTTCGGCGAGCATCGCCAGGCGGGTCAGGCACTCGTTCAGTCGCGGCGACATGATCGTCTGCTGGATCACCGGAGGAATCCACTTCAGCGGTGCGGTCTCGACGAACTCCTCCATGCCGATGATGGAGCCGTTGCCGTTCTTCTCGATCGTCATCCTGATGCGGGCTCGCCCGAACGGCCATCCGGCCGCGGACAGCTCCAGCAAACCGGCCTTCGATTCGCGCGACTGGGTCTCGTCGTTCAGCAGTGCCGGCCAGATGCCCACCGAGTGGTGGATCTTCGACCCCGCCTGCGGCCAGGTGGGGTCGACGTCGCGGATCCGCGATGCGCCGACCACCCAGGAGGCGTAGAGCCAGCCATCGGACAACACCGACCAGACCTGTGCCGGGGTGGCGGACGTGTGGCGTTCGACGCGATACATCGGTGCTCCGTTCATTCGTGATCGGGTGCGTGAGATCTCAGGTGTGGCCGGGTGTGTCGGTTCAGCTGTCGGAGGAGTCCTGCGAGAACAGTTTTCGAGTCGCAGGGCCTTCGAGAACCTCGCCGGAATGGCTGAACCGGGAGCCGTGCAGCGGGCAGTCCCAGGACTGCTCGGCGTCGTTCCAGCGAAGCACGCCGTACAGATGAGTGCACAGCGGTGCGACGGACTGCGTCTGTCCCGCCACGGTGCACACGCCCTTGGGCGAGATTCCGGAATGCCCGACGCTGCCGTCGCCCTCGGCGGGTGAGGAGTTCGCCGGCTTCAGCAGACCGAGGTAACCGCCCACCATGTACGCCGCGACCTGTGCGTTCGCCGATGCCGCCGACGCGAGCGATCCGGGCTTGGTGATCTCGGAGGAGCGCCAGGGTCGAACGGTCTTGGACCAGTGGGGTTCCGAGCCGAGGATGCGCCCGGTCATCGACAACGCTGCCGCGACGCCGTTGGTGAGTCCCCACTTCGCGAATCCGGTGGCGACCTGGACGCTCTCCATCGTGGGCAGAAGTGGTCCGACGTAGGGCACTTCATCGATCGTCGTGTAGTCCTGTGCCGACCACCGCGCCACCATGCGGGCGGTGGGGAAGTGCTTCTCGGTCCACGCGATCATGTCCAGGGCATGCTGCCGTTCGGATTTCGTGCGGCCCACCTCATGTCCGAAGCCGCCGACCAACAACAGCTCGCCGTCGTGGCCCGGGCGGGTCGCGGTCCGCAGCGAGACCGACGGGTTGTCGGCACCGAGGTACATCTCCCGCGGGATCTCCTCGTCGACGGTGAAAGCCGCCGCATACGAGCGTTGTGGATGCACCCGCGCGAAGAACCCGCCGCGATCGAGGAACGGGACGCCGGTCGCGATCACCACCGACTCGGCCCGGACGTCACCGGCATCGGTGGTGAGGGTGTGGGGCGTGCCGTGGCGCAGACCCTGCACGCGGACTCCCTCGTACAGATGGCCGCCGTGGCCGCGCAGGTCGTCGGCGAGTGCGCGGAGCACCACCATCGGGTCGATCTGCGCCTGACCCTCGAGGCGGATGGCCGTCTTGACGTCGAACGGGAGTTCCGGGACGTCGACGTGCTCGACCGGGATGTCATGCGCTCGGCAGGCCTCGAACTCCTTCTCCACGGTCTTCGCGCCCGACTCGGTGGCCGCGAACGTCAGCGCCGCGCGCTCGTCGACGTGCAGGCCCCGGTGGGTGAGGTAGTGCCGGAGCCAGGCCTGTCCCTCGCGGTTCGCGTCGACGTAGTCGCGCACCGCGGACTTCCCGTGCCGGCTCGAGATCGACGACAAGCGCGTGCCCTGCAGCAACGACAGCTTGCCGGTGGTGTGGCCGGTCGCGGCGGCGCCGATGTGGCGCGCCTCGAGGACGGCGACCTTCTGTCCGGCCCGGGCCAACAGGAGTCCCGTGGTCAAACCGGTGATGCCGCCGCCGACGACGATCTGGTCATAGGTGTCGACGGTGCCGAACGGGGTGGTCTCGGGGCGCACGTCGGGGAGTCCGGCGTGATCGGAGTCGTTCGCCGGGTCGAACCAGAGCGTTTTCATGCTGGTCGGGGTTTCCGCGGACATGTGTGATCAAACATTTCGCCGGCGGGAGCTGCGGGGTAGGGTTTTCGACTGGGAATCGAAAACACCTCGCCGGAGTTGAGGGAGTACGACCGGCGAAAGGCGGATGACATGAGTACGTCCACATACGGACCGGGCGCGGACGAGGCTGTCGCGGATCGTGCCGATCTCGTCGTGGTCGGGGCCGGGATCGCAGGTCTGACCGCCGCACTCTGCGCCGCGGAAAGCGGACTGTCGGTCGTCGTGGTCAACAAGGGCCCCAGCTGGCGTCCCGACCGCGGGGAGCAGCCGACCTCGACGTTCTACGCCCAGGGTGGCGTCGCGGTGGTCATGCCCGATGTGCGCTCGACCGGCCCGGACGACGTCGATTCGATCGATGCGCACCTCGCCGACACGCTCGCCGCCGGCGGTGGCCTCACCGACCCCGCGGCGTCGCGCCCGATCCTGGCCGACGGGTGGTCATCGGTGTCCACGCTGATCGGGTGGGGCGCCGACTTCGACCGCGACGCCGACGGCCGACTCCTGCGCACGCGGGAAGGCGGTCACTCGGTACGACGGATCATCCATGCCGGCGGTGATGCGACGGGCGCCGCCATCCAGCGCGCGCTCAACGACGCCGTCGCCAAACGGGAAACCGGCCCCGGGCAGTTCATCCGCTTCCTCGACGACGCGATCGTCACGGAGGTCAGGGTCGTCGACAGCCGGGTCACGGGGGTGGCCTATCTGCAGAACGACCGGTTGGGCTCGGTCGACGCGCCGACGGTCCTGCTCGCCACCGGCGGTGCGGGCCATCTCTACGCGGCGACGACCAATCCGTCCGGTGCCACCTGCGACGGCATCGCGCTGGCACTACGAGCGGGTGCGCACGTCGCCGACCTCGAATTCATCCAGTTCCACCCGACGATGCTCTACACGCCGGGGGCCCGCGGACGTCGAACGCTCATCAGTGAGGCAGTGCGGGGGGAAGGCGGTCGGCTCGTCGACGTGCACGGACGGTCGGTGACCGACGGCGTGCACCCGATGGGCGACCTCGCGCCCCGCGATGTGGTCGCGAACGCCGTGGAGACCGCCATCGAGCTGACCGGACACCCCTGCGTCTACCTCGACATCAGCGGGGTGCCCGACTTCGAGCGGCGATTCCCGACGGTCAGCGCCGGAATCTGGGCGGCCGGCCTCGACCCGGCCGACAACCGCATCCCCGTCGTACCGGGCGCCCACTACCTCTGCGGTGGCGTGGTGACCGACGACGAGGCGCGCACCGCCGTCGACGGTCTCCTGGCCGCCGGGGAGGTCGCAAGGACCGGCCTGCACGGGGCCAATCGGCTGGCATCGAACAGTCTGCTCGAAGGCCTGGTCATGGGCCGGCGTGCCGCGACGGTCGCCGTCGGACGACGTGACCTGCGGCCGGACGGGCGTCCCGTCGCGGCGCCCGGGCCGGTGCCGATCCTCGACCGCGATCTGCTGCAGGACACGATGTCGCGACGGGTGGCTCTGCGCCGATCCGCCGCCGGGTTGTCACACGCGGCCGAGACGATCGCGAGTGCGCCGCGGCGGGTTCCCACGACGGTGCGCGAGGTCGAGGACGCCGCACTCACGCTGACCGCGTCGGCGGTCATCGCGGCGGCCACCGCTCGCACCGAGTCACGTGGCGCTCACGTCCGAACGGACTTCCCCCTCACGGTCGAGATCGGCGAATCCCACACGTTCCGCCTCGTCGACGGCGAGATCCAACAGTTGGGATTCGCCGGCATCGCGGTCTGAGCGCAGGCCCGCGCCGCGTACTCGAGCGCACAAGTGGATGCGGTTGTCGGATTCCAGCGATACATTGGCGCCGATGACCCAGAGCTCACCAGACGCGCGCGACGCCGAACCCCACGCCGACTCCGACGCCGCCGACGCCCCGCGACACGAGACCATCGACCTCGGTCACATCACCCTCCACGCGCTGGAGTGGGGTCCGGTCGACGGCCCGGTTGCGGTGTGCCTCCACGGTTTTCCGGATTCGGCGTGGACGTGGCGTCTCCTCGCCCCCGAACTCGTTGCCGCCGGGTACCGCGTCGTCGCACCGTTCACCCGCGGATACGCACCGTCGGACATACCGCGCGACAGGGACTTTCATGTCGCGGCTCTCGCCTACGACGCCCGTGAGATCCATCGGGCGGTCGGCGCCGGACCCGACGCGGTACTCATCGGGCACGACTGGGGTGCGCTGACGGTCAACGCCCTGTCCCACCGCTCGGACAACCCGTACTCGGCGGTGGTCGCGATGTCGGTTCCGCCGATACCCGCGATCCGGAGGGCGGTCGCCGAGGGGCCGGGTGCAGTTCGACTCCTGGCGCGGCAGGCGGCCATGAGCTGGTACATCGGATTCAACCAGTTGCCCTGGCTGCCCGAGCGGAGTCTCGGCTGGTTGATCCCCCTGCTGTGGCGCCGCTGGCGGTTACGGCGCCCCGGGACGCCGCGACCGAACTACGACCTCGACGTCGACCGTGCCCTCGCCGCGCTACCGACGCGCGCGCATCGCGCTGCCGTCCTGGGTTACTACCGTGCCATGCTCCGGCCGCGGGTCGACGCGCGCTACGCGGACCTCAGCCGCGACTGGTTGCGTGAACCCCGTTGCCGCACCCTGTATCTGCACGGTGCCGACGACGGCTGCATGCAGTCGAGGTTCACCGACCACGTGCGCGGCGTGTTGCCCGACGGCAGCGCCACCGCGGTCATCGCGGACGCCGGACACTTCCTCCACCTCGATCGCCCGGAGGAGGTGAATCGCCGGATCGTGATGTTTGTCGCCGGGACGCGCGGAGGCCAACAGGGTGACACCGGACCGGCCTCCTTCGTAGACTGACGCCCGGGATCTTCACAGCACCGCGGCCACCGGGGGCGCCGCGGCGCTTTCCGGGGGGGCGAGCCGTGATCGGCACGAACACTCGAGAACCACTGCGAAGACCGGCGTGGCATGGCCGGGACGGCGCGCATAGACGTGAAGCACTGCAGGTATGAAGGGGAGTCCGTATGAACGGCGAAGGCTGTTGGTCGACGGTGGTGTGCCGACCGACCGAACGGGCGGCGCTGGGACTGTCGGGTGACTCCGATTGGTTGCTGCAGTGTCGTCTCGCGATCGGCCATCGCGGGAATCACGCGACGGATGCGAGCACCCACCCGCGGCACGACCGCCGCCTCTGGCTCGAGTGGAACGACTTCGACGATCGCGCGCAGTCACTCATCGAACGCAACCCGTGCCCGGTCCCGTCGCCGGAAGGTGCCGGGTGTGTCTTCTTCGTCGGCCACGGCGGACCCCACTTCTTTGCACACTCGAACGGGCACGCGCCATCGGTGATGTCGGGTGCCGGAGCAGGCAATCATCAACGACCCGCGTCCGGTCCCGGCCGGACGGGTCTGCAGCCCCCGACCCCGAATCCCCAGCGGATGGGGTCACACCGGTTGCCGGACTCGGATCAACCGCCCGCTCCGCTGCCCCCCGCCGGTGGGCCGGCGTCCGGGCCCGCTCACGGTGCGACGCCGGATCCCCCTCCAGAGCCGGGATACCGCGGTGGCCGCCGGTCCACGAACGCCGAACCGCTCGTTTCCGAGGACTATCACGGCCAACGCCACCGGTCCGACGCCCCGGGCCAGGCCGCTGCCGGCCAGGCGGTGCCCGATATCGCAGCACCCAACCCGGCATCACCCAACCCGGCAGCCCCCGGGCCGGTGGTGCCGAAACCGGCGCAGACAAACCCGGCGACACCGGCTCACGCCGTGCCGGCGCTCCCGGACGTCCCGTCGCCGACGGGTGCCGTCCTCCCGCCCGTCGGTGTCCCGGATGCACAAACAGATGCTGCCGACCACGCCTCGGCGCCGATCTCCGAAGCGGAATCCGCACGTCGCGCCGAGATCAGCGCGGCCCTCGACGACGTCGCCGTCGCCCTGGCGCGCCTCGCCGCAGCCCTGCGGCCGTAGCTCCCACTGGTCTCTGAGCCCCGCGCGGCGGGGTTTCGTGCTGTTTGCGTTCCGGCCACCGGGCCGGAACCGCATACGGTAGGGGGGTACCGTTGTCGCTTGGATGCTGGTATACCTGATGGCGCATACCCCTGAGGGGTACCCGTCACAACAGGAGCGACATGGACGAGCACCAGCACGGCTACATCGGCCGCAAGGACGACTACCTCAAGCGACTTCGCCGCATCGAGGGTCAGGCACGCGGACTGCAGCGCATGGTCGAAGAGGACTCGTACTGCATCGACATCCTCACCCAGGTGTCGGCCATGACCAAGGCCCTGCAGGCAGTCAGCCTGGGTCTGCTCGAGGAGCACATGGCCCACTGCGTCGTACACGCCGCGCAGGAGAGCGACGCCGCCGGCAAGGAGAAGGTCGACGAGGCCATGGCCGCGATCGCCCGACTCGTGAAGTCCTGACGTCGACCGAAGAACCACACCACGAGACAGAGCAAACGGAGGAGCACCGATGAGCACCACCAGCACCTACACCGTCACCGGCATGACCTGCGGCCACTGCGTCGCCTCCGTCCGCGAGGAGATCGAGGAGATCGCCGGCGTGACCAGTGTCGACGTGGCCCTCGAAGACGGAGCCGTGCGCGTCGTCGCCGACCGTGAGATCCCGCGCGAGGAGATCGCCGGAGCGGTCGCCGAAGCCGGGTACTCCCTGGTCTGACATGAGCATTCCCAAGGGTCCCTTGGCCTACGTCGTCGCGCTGATCGCCGCGTTCGCGATCGCCTTCGGCGTCGGCCGGGCATGGGGACCGCAACCCGAACCGGGCACCCACGACGCACCCTCGCACGGCGTCGTCGAGACGACCGATCAGGATTTCGCCCCACACGACGACACGACATATGGAGGTGACCACTGATGTCCGCGAGTCCCGGCCTACAACTCGTCGATCTCGACATCTCCGGCATGACCTGCGCGTCGTGTGCGAACCGCATCGAGCGTAAGCTCAACAAACTCGACGGCGTCACCGCCTCGGTGAACTACGCGACCGAACGCGCCCATGTCGAGGTGCCCGCCGGTCTCGCCGCCGACGACCTCGTCGAGGTGGTCCGAGCCGCCGGCTACGACGCCGCGCCGATCCTGCCGGACCCGCCCGCCGGGTCGGAGGCGGACACGGCCGACACCTCACCGACGGCAGACCCGGAACTCGACGCGCTGCGGCAGCGGCTGATCGTCTCGGCAGTGCTGTCGGTCCCGGTGATCGCGCTCGCGATGATTCCGGCCTGGCAGTTCACCTACTGGCAGTGGCTGTCCCTGACGCTCGCCGCGCCGGTGGTCGTGTGGGGCGCCTACCCGTTCCATCGCGCTGCATGGATCAACCTGCGCCACGGCGCGACCACGATGGACACCCTGGTGTCGGTCGGCACGCTCGCGGCGTTCGGCTGGTCGCTGTACGCGCTCTTCCTCGGTACCGCCGGGACGCCCGGCCTCACCCACGGGTTCGACCTGCTTCCCCAACGCACCGACGGGGCGTCGCACATCTATCTCGAGGCGGCCGCGGGCGTGACGACCTTCCTGCTGGCGGGTCGTTACTTCGAGAAGCGGTCCAAGCGTCGGGCGGGTGACGCGCTGCGTGCGCTCATGGACCTCGGGGCGAAGGACGTTGCCGTCCGACGGAACGGAGTGGAGAGTCGAATCCCCGTCGGTCAGTTGGTCGTCGGCGACGAGTTCGTCGTGCGGCCGGGAGAGAAGGTAGCGACCGACGGCGTCGTGGTCGAGGGTGCCTCGGCGATCGACGCGTCGATGGTGTCCGGGGAATCGGTGCCGGTCGAGGTGACCGCGGGCGATGCGGTCATCGGCGCCACCGTCAACACCAGCGGACTGCTCGTCGTCCGGGCAACCGCCGTCGGTTCCGACACCGCACTCTCGCAGATGGCACGCATGGTCGCCGCCGCGCAGGAAGGAAAGGCCGACGCGCAGCGTCTCGCTGACCGCATCTCCTCGGTGTTCGTCCCCGCGGTGATCGCGATCTCGGTTGCCACGCTTGGCTTCTGGCTCGGCGCGGCGTCGTTGGACGAATTCGCGGGTGGCGACGTCACCTTCGCGTTCACGGCCGCGGTCGCGGTCCTCATCATCGCCTGCCCGTGTGCGCTCGGGCTCGCCACGCCGACCGCCCTCATGGTCGGCACCGGCCGCGGCGCACAGCTGGGCATCCTGCTGAAGGGGCCGGAGGTGCTGGAGTCCACGCGCCGCGTCGACGCCATCGTGCTGGACAAGACCGGCACCGTCACCAGTGGTGACATGTCCGTGTCGACTGTGATCGCCGTCGACGGTCGGGACGAGTCACAGGTCCTCGCGTGGGCGGCTGCAGTGGAAGCGGGGTCGGAGCACCCGATCGGCCGTGCCGTCGTCGAAGCGGGTCGTGGGCTGGTCTCCGAGAAAGCCCGGGATTTCGTGTCCACGCAGGGCGCCGGTGTTGCGGGCACCGTGGGTGACAGGCGAGTCCAGGTCCTCTCACCCAGCACGGTGACCGTGCCGATGCCCGCCGACCTCGCGCACGCGGTGTCGACTGCCGAATCAGGCGGTGCGACTGCCGTCGTCGTCCTCGTCGGAGATGCGAACGAGGATGCAGCCGAACCGGTTGCGGTCGGTGTCATCGCGGTGGCCGACCGCATCAAGGCATCGTCGGCCGAGGCCATCGCCGAGTTCCGGCGCCTGGGCCTCACGCCGAAGCTGCTCACCGGTGACAACGAGGGTGCAGCCCGCGCGGTGGCGGCAGCGGTCGGGATCGACGACGTGACCGCGGGGGTCAGTCCGCAGCGCAAGCTCGAGGTGATCGCCGAACTCCAGGAACAGGGTCACGTGGTGGCAATGGTCGGCGACGGCATCAACGACGCCGCGGCACTGGCGCAGGCCGACCTCGGTCTGGCGATGGGAACCGGCACCGATGTGGCGATGGCGGCCAGCGACCTCACGGTCGTGAGCGGTGACCTCCGCGTGGTCGCCGACGCCATCCGATTGGCGCGGCGAACCCTCGGCACGATCAAGGGAAACCTGTTCTGGGCCTTCGGTTACAACGTCGCCGCGATCCCGCTGGCGGCCGCCGGGATGCTCAACCCGATGATCGCCGGGGCCGCAATGGCACTCTCCTCGGTGTTCGTCGTGGGGAACAGCCTGCGGTTGCGGAGGTTCTCCCCGGCCCGCTGAGAACCGCCCTGGAGCGCGCCCCAACGAGAACCGCCACTGGGAACGACTCTCCGAAGCGGTGCCGGCGACGTAGCGTCGCCGGCCCCGCTCCACAGGGCGCCTTCCAGGGGGCGGTTCTCGGTGAGTGGGTACGTCAGCTCACGCGCGCGAGGTCACCTTCGCCGCGGCGTGACGACCGGCGCGGCGGCCGAAATACGACCCCTCACCCCAATTGCGTTCCGCTGCAGTATCCCTTGCAGTCCTGGGCGATGTTGGTGGCACTCGCCCCGGCGGCGTAGAGGCCCTTGATGACCGACCCGGACTCGTCGAGCACTTCGCCGTCGAGTGAGGTGGCCATGCCACCCATGGTGAAACCGGCGTAGACCGCCTTGCCCAGTGAGAGGTCATAGGCGGCCCACGGACCCTTGTCCTGCGGTTCGAGGAACTCGGCCGCCTTGTGGAAGTCGGGATCCTCCTTCTTCGCGGCGTTCTCGTTGTACCGCGCCATCGTTCGCTGCAGATTGCCCTCGGGGATGCCGAGTCCGGCCTCCATCTCCGCGACGGATTCGTAGCCGTCGATGAACTTGATCAGGTAGTTGTGCTCCTGATTCATGTGCGATTCGTCGACGATGAGGTATGCCGTCGAATCCGGTTGCTCGAGAATGAATCCCGAGGTGCGCGCGTGATAGGAGTCCTCGGTGACGAATCGTTCGCCGAACTTGTTCACGATGACGCCCATGACCATGCTGGCGGGCGGATAGATCGGCGCGGTGATGAACGCCTTGTCCATGTACTTCAGCTCGGCGCCCACCGATCGGCCCATGCGCAGTCCGAGACCGTCGTCGTAGGTGTTGCCGAGGACGAACGGCTTCTCGGCGAGGTGCGGCGTGTGCTCGGCGACCATCTCGGGGTTCATCACGAAGCCGCCCGCGGCGATGATCACCGAGGTGGCGCGGATGACGCCCTCCTCGCCGGGCTTCTTCCAGGTCACGCCGGCGACCGTTCCGTCGGAGTCGACGACGAGCTGTCGCGCGCCGGTCTCGTAGCGGACCTCGACGCCGAGTTCGCCGAGACGCTTGACGAGCAGGTCGATCACCAGGGAAGCGCCGCCGGTCTCGCCGGGGACCGGGACCTTGTGACCGCGCGGGGCGGGCACGGCCTGGTCCTTGAACGGCCAGACCTTCTCGTTGCCGGTGTACATCAGGCCTTCGGTGCCCGGCTGGATGACGGCCTTCTCCGGGTAGAAGCTGCGCTCGAAGGTGAAGCCCAGCCCCTCGAGCCAGTTGAAGTGGTCGACGCTGTCGACGCAGTACGCGTGGATCTTGTCGACCTCGGGGTCGATGGACACCGCGGTCAGGTACTTCTCCATCTCCTCGGGCGAATCGTCCTGACCAGTCGCCTTCTGGACGGCGGTGCCGCCACCGAGATAGAAGAAACCTCCCGACAAGGAGGTGGTGCCGCCGGCCGCGGCGGCGCGTTCGATGAGCAGGACGCGCGCCCCGTTCGCGGCGGCCTCCGCGGCGGCGCATCCGCCCGCGATGCCGAATCCGATCACGACGACGTCGACCTCGTCGGAGAATTCGGTCACCGATTCGAGTGCGACGGTCTCCGGGATCTCGGTACTGGTAGCCATGCGGCCAGATTAGCGGACAAACTAGAACCTGTTCTAGTCTTGGCGCCCATTCGGCGGGAGGTCGCCGGGTCGTGGCCGAATCAGCAGGTCAGCCGATCGATCGTCGGGTGAACAGCGGGCGTTGGGTCAGGATCCGCCGCCGTGTGCGCGAACTCCGGTATCAAGAAGTGTGACCATCTTGTCGACCCCCCGCGCACACGCCGCCGCCCCTTGGCTGGCGGGCATCGTCGCGGCGGGTGCCGGGCTGGCGGCGGGGGAGATCGCCGCGGTCCCGGTGTCGCCGGACGCGTCGCCGTACTTCGCGGTCGGCTCGTCGGTGGTCGGCCACTCGCCCCAGGCGGTCCGCGAATGGGCCATTCAGACCTTCGGCATCGCCGACAAGGTCGCCCTCTTCGTCGGGATGGGCATCATCATCGCGGCGATCGCCGGCGCCTGCGGGTACCTCGAGCGGCGGCGTCCACCGCTCGGGTCCGCGATCATCGTGGTCTTCGCGGCCGTCGGAGTGCTGGCGGCGGTGAATCGGCCCGGTGCGTCGTGGACATATGCGCTGCCCTCGGTTCTTGCCGGGGTCGTGGGCATCGTCGTACTGAGGCTGCTGCTGGCCCAGCTCGACGACGAGCCGCCACCGGTCGCGGATGGTGATGCGGAAGATCGCGTCCACCAACCTCTTTCGCGCCGGTTCGTCCTCGCGGCGGGTGGCGTTGCCGTGGCGGCCGTCGCGATCGGCGTCGTCGGCCGTCGCATGCTCGCCGATACCGCGAGCACGCTGGCCGACCGCGCGCGGATTCTGCTACCGAAACCCGTGGACCCGGCGCCGCCGATACCGCCCGGAACCGAGCTGAATCTCTCCGGCGCAACATCTTTCGTCACCGGTAACGACGACTTCTACCGTATCGACACCGCGCTCCAGGTCCCGACGCTCACCACCGTCGACTGGCGACTGCGGATACACGGGGAGGTCGACAGGGAGGTGACTCTCACCTGGGACGATCTGCTGGCGATCCCCATGACCGAACGGTTCGTGACGCTCGCGTGCGTGTCCAATGACGTCGGGGGAGACCTGATCGGCAACGCCCGGTGGCTCGGCGTGCCGATACAGAAGGTCCTCGACCTCGCCGGCGTACGACCCGGAGCCGACATGCTGTTGTCCACCAGCGTCGACGGGTGGACTTGTGGCACACCCATTTCGGACATCACCGACGGCCGCGACGCGCTGCTGGCCGTCGGCATGAACGGCCGGCCACTGCCGATCGAACACGGATACCCGGTCCGTCAGGTGGTTCCCGGTCTGTACGGATACGTTTCGGCGACCAAGTGGGTGGTCGACTGGGAGATCACCAGGTTCTCCGAGGCCCGGGCGTACTGGACCGACCGCGGGTGGTCGGCGCTCGGACCTATCAAACTGGCCTCTCGGATCGATCGCCCGGCCCGGGGCACGTCACATCCTGCGGGTGAGGTCGTCATCGCCGGAACCGCATGGGCACAGCACATCGGTGTCGAGCGCGTCGAGGTCCGGATCGACGACGGGCCGTGGCAACCCGCGGAACTCGCGACCGAGTACAGCGTCGACACCTGGCGTCAATGGAGATTCGTATGGCAAGCGGGCAAAGGTGACCACACGGTCACATGCCGTGCGATCGACAAGCAGGGACGCCCACAGGTCGAGCGGTACCAGTCTCCCGCGCCCGACGGCGCGACCGGGTTGGATGAACGTAGATACACGATTGCCTGACCGTCTCACCAGCGGATTGTGGCCCCGCCAAGTCTTCGGTAAAGGTCATGATCAATATGTTGTCAAGGGTTGAGTGAGGTATCCGACTCTCCTGAGCTGACGCTGAGAGCCCGTGTTATGTTTTTCGCACCTCTATATGTGAGCCGGGTGACAGTCATCGCTGTCGACGCCCGAGCACTTCGTGACCTGCGTCAGGTCGTCCGCACCGCCGACACATGGCGGAGCTGCACGATTTGCACGCAGGTTACGGCGTTGTAGACATGTGCGCCGACGAAGGCGCCGAAACAAGGCGGCGCCTACCGGCGTCGCCGCCAGACAGGGTGAGTGAAATGACAGTGGGTGTCGTGCGCGAGACAGCCCCGGGGGAGCGCCGCGTGGCGCTGGTCCCGAAGGTGGCTGCCTCGCTGGTGGGCAAAGGTGTGCCCGTCGTGGTGGAGTCGGGGGCCGGTCTCGGCGCCCTGATCCCCGACGAGGCGTACACCGAAGCCGGGGCCACGATCGGAGATCCGTATTCGGCTGACGTGGTGTTGCGGGTGTCGCCGCCGTCGGATGACGAGATCGGCAGGCTGCGCAGCGGGCAGAAGCTGATCGGTTTCCTGGCGCCGCGCAATGCCGACAACAAGATCGGTGCCCTGCGCGCCGCGGGCGTGGAAGCCTACGCGGTGGAAGCGATTCCGCGTATCTCCCGCGCGCAGGTGATGGATGCACTGAGTTCGCAGGCCAACGTGGCCGGTTACAAGTCGGTGATCGTGGCGGCGGACCTGTCGACGCGGTTCTTCCCGATGCTGACCACGGCGGCGGGCACGGTGAAGCCGGCGACGGTGCTGGTGCTCGGTGTGGGCGTGGCCGGTCTGCAGGCGCTGGCCACGGCCAAGCGCCTCGGCGGCCGAACCACCGGTTACGACGTACGCCCCGAGGTGGCCGAGCAGGTGCGGTCGGTCGGTGCGCAGTGGCTCGATCTCGGTATCGATGCAGCCGGCGAGGGCGGTTACGCCCGCGAGCTGACCGAGGAGGAACGCGCGCAGCAGCAACAGGCGCTCGAGGACGCGATCAAGGGTTTCGACGTGGTGGTCACCACCGCGCTGGTCCCGGGCCGTCCGGCCCCGCGCCTGGTGACCGCAGCCGCGGTCGAGGGCATGAAGCCGGGCAGCGTCGTGGTGGATCTGGCCGGTGAGACCGGCGGCAACTGCGAGCTCACCGAACCCGGGCAGACCGTCGTGAAGCACGATGTGACGATCACCGCGCCGTTGAATCTGCCGGCGACGATGCCCGAGCATGCCAGCGAGCTGTACTCGAAGAACCTGCTCGCGCTGATCGAGCTGATGCTCGACGACAACGGTGCGATCACTCCGGATTTCGATGACGAAGTGGTGGCTGCCGCGTGCGTCACCCGTGCAACCACTGAGGGGGTGTCCGCCTGATGTACGCCGGACTTCTCGCAAATCTCGCGATCCTGGTGCTCGCCGGATTCGTTGGCTTCGCGGTCATTTCGAAGGTTCCCAACACCCTGCACACCCCGCTGATGTCGGGTACCAACGCCATTCACGGCATCGTCGTGCTCGGCGCGCTGGTGGTCCTGGGCAAGTTGCCCGCCGACGCCGGATGGGGCGTGCGGATCATCGCGTTCGTCGCGTTGGTGTTCGGCACGCTTAACGTCATCGGTGGCTTCGCCGTCACCGACCGGATGCTGGGCATGTTCAAGGGTAAGAAGGAGGCCGCCAAGTGATCGGCTCGCAATTGGTGCTCGCGGCAGGCGCCCACACTCCGAGCGAGGGCCTGTCGTACCTGGTCATGGCGCTCTACATCGTGTCCTTCTCGCTGTTCATCTACGGCCTGATGGGTCTCACCGGTCCCAAGACCGCGGTGCGCGGCAACTGGATCGCCGCGACCGGTATGGGTCTGGCGGTGGCGGCGACGCTGCTCTACATCTACAACGCCGGCGCGGTCGGCGACGACGGCCATTCGACGGTGGGCGTGCCGACCATCAACTGGGTCCTGATCGTGATCGGTCTGGTTCTCGGTGTGGTGCTGGGTATCCCGCCGGCGCTGAAGACCAAGATGACGGCCATGCCGCAGCTGGTGGCCCTGTTCAACGGCGTCGGTGGTGGCACCGTCGCGCTGATCGCGTGGGCGGAGTTCATCGAGACCTCCGGGTTCTCGGTCTTCCACAACACCGAACCGGCCTCGCCGCTGGTGGTGGGTTCGCTGATCGCGGCGATCATCGGTTCGATCTCGTTCTGGGGATCGTTGGTGGCGTTCGCGAAGCTGCAGGAGATCATGCCGAAGGGTCTGGAGAAGACCTTCGTGGCGAACGCGAAGTTGTTCCAGGCCGCCAACATCGTGCTGCTGCTGGTCGCGCTGGGTCTCGCGATCTACCTCGGTGTCCAGGCCTCCGACGGTGGCGGGGCGAGCGTGTGGTGGATGGTCGGGCTGCTGCTCGCCGCCGGCGTGATGGGTCTGTTCGTGGTGTTCCCCATCGGCGGTGCGGACATGCCGGTGGTCATCTCGCTGCTCAACGCGATGACCGGTCTGTCGGCCGCTGCCGCGGGTATCGCCTTGGACAACACGGCGCTGATCGTGGCCGGCATGATCGTCGGCGCGTCGGGTTCGATCCTGACCAACCTGATGGCCAAGGCGATGAACCGGTCGATTCCGGCGATCGTGTTCGGCTCGTTCGGTGGCGGCGACGCTGCCGGCGCCGGTGGACCCGGCGCCGAGGGCGGCACGGTCAAGGCCACCTCAGCCGCCGACGCCGCGATCCAGATGGCGTACGCCAATCAGGTGATCGTGGTGCCCGGTTACGGCCTGGCCGTGGCCCAGGCCCAGCACGCGGTCAAGGAGATGGCGAGCCTGCTCGAGTCCAAGGGGGTGGAGGTCAAGTACGCCATCCACCCGGTGGCCGGTCGTATGCCCGGGCACATGAACGTGCTGCTGGCCGAGGCCGACGTCGAGTACGACGCGATGAAGGAGATGGACGACATCAACGGCGAGTTCGGCCGTACCGATGTCGCGATCGTCATCGGCGCCAACGACGTCACCAACCCGGCCGCCCGCAACGATCCCTCCAGCCCGATCCACGGTATGCCGATCCTCAACGTCGACGAGGCGCGGTCGGTGATCGTCCTGAAGCGGTCGATGAGTTCGGGTTATGCCGGCATCGAGAACCCGCTGTTCTTCGCCGACGGCACCTCGATGCTGTTCGGTGACGCGAAGAAGAGCGTCGACAGCGTCATCGAGGAACTCAAAGCGCTGTAGGCGCTTCCGGTTTCGACGACAGACCCCCGGTCCCGCGAAAGCGGGTCCCGGGGGTCTTGTCGTCGGATCAGGGCAGGATGTCGAGGGCGGCGGAGACGATGCTGTCGGTGTCGATGCCGTGATGTCGGTAGACGTCGTCGAGGGAGCCGACCTGACCGAACCGGGAGACTCCGAGATTGCTGCTGCGCACCCGGTTGATGGCGGCCAGGAACGCCAGGGTGTGGGGATGCCCGTCGAGGACCGTGACCATCGGGGTGGCACGGTCGCTCGGGAAGAGCTGATCGAGAATCCAGGTCTCACCGTGGCCCCGTCCCTGGCGCGCCTGCCAGGCCTCGAACAGGAGCCCGGGACTGGTGATGCAGAGGATGTCGGCGTCGATCCCCTGCTGCTGCAGACGATCTGCGGCGGCGAGGGCCTCGGGGATCAGGGCCCCCATCGCCACGACCGTCACCTGTGCGTTCTCGCTCCGTCGAAGTGGGTAACCGCCGGCGACCACCTGGCGGCGTCGACGTTCACGCGCTGCCGGGTCGGTCGGGACCGCGGCGAGGGACTGATCGACCGGACGGGTCGACAGGCGTAGATACGCCGACGTGCCGTCGGGGCGGCCGAGCCGGGACAGGGAGGCCAGCAGGGTCCACTCGACGTCGATCCCGAATGCCGGTTCGTAACTGACACAACCGGGTTGCTCGAGACCGATCGACGGCGTCTTGATCGACTGGTGTGCACCGCCCTCGGCCGCGAGCGTGACCCCGGACGGGGTGCCGACGAGAATCGACTGGCCTCCGGCGTAGATGCCGTACGACCACGGTTCGAGCGCACGTTCGACGAAGGGGTCGTAGAGCACGCCGATCGGCAACAGCGGCTGTCCCCAGCGGCTCCACGTGGCTCCGAGTTCGCCGATCAGACCGACCAGATTGGTCTCGGCGATACCGAGTTCCATGTGTTGCCCGGTGGGCCGTTCGTTCCAGTGCATGATCGTCTCGGGATCATCGGCGAACCAGTTGTGCCGCTCGGTGGGCGACCAGACGCCGACCTTGTTCACCCAGCCACCGAGATTCGTGGTCGAGCTGACGTCCGGGCTGACGGTGACGACGCGCTTCGCCGCTTCGGGCGATTGCCGGGTCAGGTCGAGCAACGACCGACCGAGCGCGGCCTGGGTGGTACTGGTGCCCTTCGGGGTACGGCCGAAGTCGGCCGGGATCTCGACGTCGGGCAACGGAGGCGCCGGATCCCGCAGAAGGCGTTGTGCTGCGGCGGCACACAACCGGCCTGCCGGGTCGTCGTCGGCGAACCGGCCCCACGGTCGGTCCGGGTCCGTCCCGAGGGCAGCCGCGAGCTGCCGGTACTCCTCGACGGTCAGCAGCGCCGAGTGATTCTGTGGGTGGCCCTGCGTCGGCAATCCGTAACCCTTGATGGTGTAGGCGATGATCACCGTCGGGCGGGTGTCGTCGATCTGCCGGTACGCCTGCGACAGCGCCTGCAGATCGTGACCGCCGAGGTTGCGGACCGCTGCCAGGAGGGTCGCGTCGTCCAGTGCGGCAATGAGTTCGCCGATCTTCTGGCTCTCGACACCGTTGCCGGGCAGACGGTCGCGAACCTCGTCCGCGGTGCAGCGGAGCAGTCGCTGATACTCCGGGTTCGGCATCTGCAGGATGCGGGTCCGCAGCGCGTCGCCGCCGGGGCGGGCGAAGAGAGATTCGAGCAGTTCGCCGAACCGTACGGGGATGACCTGCCAGCCGGCTGCCTCGAACATCTTCTCCAGACGACGGGCGGCGATGTTCGGCACCACGCGGTCCAGGGACTGGCGGTTCAGGTCGACGATCCACACCACCTCGCCGAGATCGGCGATCCCCGGATCGAGGATGGCCTCCCAGACGGCGCCCTCGTCGAGTTCGGCGTCGCCGACGAGCGAGTACTGCCGGCCGCGGCCGGTGTCCCCGACGTGGGTGTCGACGTACCGTCGTGCCATCGCGCCCCAGATCGGGGCGGTCGCGCCGATCCCGACCGAGCCGGTGGAGTAGTCGACGGTGTCCGGATCCTTGGAACGGCTGGGATACGACTGCAGGCCACCGAACTCGCGAAGCGTGGTCAGGTACTTCTCGTCGAGCTGCCCGAGCAGATAGTTGATGCTGTGGAGCACCGGCGAAGCATGGGGTTTCACCGACACGCGATCACCGGGGCGCAGGTGCTCGAACCACAGCGACGTCATGATCGAGACCATCGACGCGCACGACGCCTGGTGGCCGCCGACCTTCAACCCGCTGGGATTCGGCCGAACCCGGTTGGCGTGGTGGATCATCGAGGTCGACAGCCAGAGCACACGTTGCTGGATCGACTCGAGTGCGGCTTGCTCGGGCGCGGCGCCGCCGAGCGTCGGCGGTGCGGGGACGGCATCGGAAAATGCGGACTGGGACACGGGAACTCGCTTTCGAACACCACCCACGCGAACCGCGATACGGCGTGCGGATGTGAAGGTTTGATCGTCGCCTGGGCGGCGGCGACGGATCGGTCGCGGCCGGTGGGGCGAAATCCGGGTCACCGCCGGGATCGTGTTCCGTCGAGGCTGGCCGGTTCTACGAACAGGGGTGATGACAGTCCAGCAACGCAAGTCTGTTTGCGCAATACTTGGCGTCGCAACTGGTCAATATGCACACCTTCACCGGAGGTGTAGGGAATGGAGGTTGGCATCGTGCCAAGCGAACACCGGGCCGACCGGATCGACGCCAAGATCCTGACGGCTCTCGCCGACGACCCGCGGGCGACGGTGATGGCGGTTGCCGAGCGGACCGGGCTGTCCCGCAACACCGTTCAGGCCCGGTTGAGCAAGCTCGACGCCGCGGGCGCCCTGCGTTCCTTCGAACGGCGCGTCGACCCGGCCGTCCTCGGATACCCGCTGCAGGCCTACGTGCTCACCAATGTCACACAACGAAAGCTGGATCAGGTAGGTGCAGCACTCGAGGCGATACCCGAGGTCCTGCAGGTCCACGGCCTCACCGGGGTCGCCGACCTGCTGGTGCACGTTGCCGCGAAGGATGCGGACGACCTGTACCGCATCGCCGGGGACATCCTGGACATCAAGGGCGTCAAGCGCACGACGACCGCCCTCGTGATGAGAGAGATGGTGGACTTCCGGGTTCGTCCGCTGCTCGACGCTCTCGCGGAGTAGTTGCCTCACACAGGTCCTCCGCGAGCCGGCGGGCGGTGCACATCGAGCAGGAATCGAGAAGCTCCCCCAGGTCGTGCCGGATAGCGTCCAGGATGACGGTATCGGGAGCGAATCGGAGGAGGATCATGTCGATCTGGCAGTGGTATCAACGGAAGGTGAACGAGCGCACCGTCAAACGGATCCGCAACAAGAGCGGGACCATGTGGGGGATGGACATGGTCATCTTGCGCACCAAGGGGCGCAAGTCCGGCCAGCAGCGGGAGACGCCGCTCAGCTGGTTCGCGCATGACAACGGCTGGCTGGTCGTGGCTTCCGGTGGCGGAAAAGGCAATCCGGACTGGTATGCGAATCTCGCGGCGCATCCCGACTCGGTGGCCGTCGAACGGCATGGCGAACAGCCGGTCCCGGTCACTCCGGTGGTGTTGACGGGTCCGGAACGGACGGCTGCGTGGGATGCCGTCGTGAGTGTGCAGCCCAGATACGCGAAGTATCAGACGAAGGCCACCCGCGAGTACCCGGTGGTGAAGCTGGTGACCGCCTGACCCGGGCGCGTTACGACCGTCGATGAGTTTCTCTGACGCGCCGTGTCTGTCCCTGCACGACCACCACACCGCTCGACCACCAGGGAGAACATCATGGCCACCGACATCACCACACGGAACGCGTCCGAGACCACAGACGACCGCAACTGGCGCCGCATCGTGGGAATCGTCATCAGCGGCATTGTCGGCGCATTCCTCGCCTTCGACGTCGTCGGGAAGCTGACCCGCCCGCAGGCCGTGATCGACGGCACCGAGAAGCTCGGCTTCGACTCCGACCAGGCCATCGTGATGGGTGTGGTGTTGCTCGTCTGCCTTGTCGTGTACGCGATTCCGCGTACCGCGGTGCTCGGCGCGCTCGGCATCACCGCCTACCTGGGCGGCGCGGTCACCGCGAACTTGAGGATCGAGGAGCCGCTGTTCAGCACGGTTCTGTTCGCTGTCTATCTCGGCGTCCTGCCGTGGATCGGCCTGGTCCTGCGTCGTCCGGAACTGTTGAAGGTCGCCGGCTTGCGCCGCTGACCAGCACGAGTAAGGCGTCGCGACGGCCTCGTGCCCGTTACCGATCTGGAATCGGACGGGTGCGAGGCCGTTGCGGATATCTCGTACTGTTACGCGAGTGACTGGTGTGACCAGAATTAAGCGCTTTCGGCTGGCGGCGGCCGCGACCATCGCGGTCGCCGCGCTCGGCGGTGTGGCCGCCGGGTCTCTCCCCGCCGACGGGGCGAGCGTCGTGACAGTGGCGGACGCCGTCGACCCGGCCGGGCTGTACAACGAGGCCCAGTCGAAGTTCGCGAACGGTGACGTCGCCGGTGGTCTGGCCGCGCTGCAGAAGGCGCTGACCCTGGCTCCAGCGGACACCGATGCGCTTGCTCTGCAGGCGATCTGGGCAGATCAGATGGAGGAGGTGTCGGTCAGCAATGCCGCGCTCGGTCGCCTGCGGGTATTGAACCCTCTCCTCGCCACCACGGCCCGCAACGTGATCTCCGGAGTCGCCACCGCCGCGCAGATCGTCCCCGACACCACGCCCAAACCGGTGTCCGGGCGGGTCGCGATCGTCGTCCTGGGATTCGGGTTGAACGCGAATGGGAAGATGGCCCCCGAGTTGGTGAATCGGGTGACGGCGGGCAAGGCGCAATCCGAGATCACCACCGCCGCACCGATCGTCGTTACCGGCGGGGTCCCAAAGAACGGCATCACCGAGGCCGCCGCGATGAAGAACTGGCTGGTCGAGAACGGGGTCGACACCGGCCGCATCCTGACGGAGGACAAGTCGGGCTCCACCGTGGCCAACGCGCAGAACACCTCGGAGATCCTGCGTGCGAAGGGTATTCGCGACATCATCCTGGTGACCTCGCCCAACCACATCCGACGCGGGGCGGCGGACTTCGGCGCGACCGGGTTGCGGGTCGTCGGAACCCTCACCACCGCCACCGATCTCAGCAAATACCTCACCCCCCTGACCAAGGATCAGACTCGGGGAATCCGGCTCGAGGCCACGCGTGCCGCCCGGATTCCGGCTACCCACCAGCCGGGTGCGCTCCCGCAGAACCTCCCCGATCCCGGGCCCGGTCTGCTTACCGACCTAGGCGGGCAGGTCCTCAAGCAGTTGCTCGACGCCGGGTCGTCGGCAATCGGTTCGGGTACCGAGGGCTGAGTCCTCAGCAAGAGATCGAAGGAGAGTTCGGCTAGAACATGACCGAACGGTAGTGGGTGACGAGGCGTCCCTTGTCGTAGATGTGGAAGGCGATGCCGGGCGGTTGTCCGCGGTTGACGATCTCGGTGCCCTCGAACGGCAGGTTCAGCGTCGAGGCGACGCCCGGCGCGACGCACAGCGGGCGGTCGGCGAACCGGGTCACGGCGGGTGTGTGGGCATGTCCGCACAGGAACGCGACGATGTTCGGGTGGCGCTCGACGAGCGGTACCAGGCGTTCCTCGCCGGTCTGACGGATCGAGTCCATGAACGGCATGTGCAGCTCGACCGGCGGGTGATGGAAGGCGACGAAGACGGGTGTCTGCGGGTCCTCGACTTCGAGCTGAGCCGACATCCAGGCGATCGTGTGGTCGTCGATGTAACCGTCGTTGCGCCCGGGGACCGAGCTGTCGCACATCAGGAACAGGACCTCGCCGACGCGTCGGGCGTGGTTGATCGGTCCGGACGTCTCGGCGCCGAGCAGGGTGGCGCTGAACGGTTCGCGGACGTCGTGGTTGCCCGCGGTGATGAGCATCGGCAGGGGACTCTCGAGAACGCCGTAGGCCTCTCGGTACTCGCTCGGCACGCCCTCGTCGGCCAGGTCGCCGGTGACCAGCAGGACGTCGATCCCGGCCGCGCGTGCGTTGATGTAACTCAGCGTCGACTGGATGCGGCTGCGATTGAACCGCGTCCC
The DNA here is from genome assembly GCF_038024875.1 of Gordonia rubripertincta. Classification (NCBI taxonomy): domain Bacteria; kingdom Bacillati; phylum Actinomycetota; class Actinomycetes; order Mycobacteriales; family Gordoniaceae; genus Gordonia; species Gordonia rubripertincta. The sequence continues at coordinate 1,038,198 of NZ_CP136136.1, read as the reverse complement.
ATTGAAATGAAGGTCGCTGATGTGGGCGACAACGAACACGAAGAGCTCCTGTCACGGTCACTGACTCCCACGAGGCTAGTCCCAGGAACCGCTTGTCCGTGCACCACGGGGGTGCCGCGAGTCGAAACACACTCCCCTTGCGATGGTGTGGCTCAGTCGTCCCGACGGGCGGTGGGTTCTCTGGCGCACGCTGCCCCGGGCGGCGCTCACGCGGTCAGGGTTCGGCGGAACAGGGCTTCGAGCTCGGCGAAATGGTGTTCGCAGGCCTCGTGGTGGTAGGCGGGGATGTCGGACATGGTGTACCCGTGCGCGGCGCCCGGGTAGACGGTCGCCGAATGTGTGACGCCGCTCGAGATGAGCGCATGCTCGAACCGGGCGACCGCGGTGTGGGGGAGTGAGCGGTCGTTGTCGGCGTGGATCGCCAGCACGAACGCCTCGATGTCGACGAGGTGCAGGTGCGGACTGTCGGGGGCCTCGGTCACCAGGTTGCCGGTGTGGAAGATCCCGACGGCGGCCACGTCGGTGGGACGCGCCGCCGCCAGGTTCAGGGCCAGCCGTCCACCCATGCAGTATCCGGTGACGCCGATCGGACCGGCGGAGACACCGGGCACCGAGCGCAGGGCGTCGAGGTACGCGACGAGGTCGGCGCGGGCGACGTCGGACGTGAGGGTCGATGCCCGTGGCATCGCCGCCCGGAAGAACGCGCCGAGGGTCCCGGGTGACAGCAGGTCGTCGGCCGGCGCCCACTCCTCGGCGGTGCCGAAGCGGTAGAAGAGGTGGGGCACCGCGACCACGTACCCCCACGACGCGATGCGGTCGGCCATCGCGCGGGTCCGCGGGCGGAGCCCGATCACATCGGTGATGAACAGGACGCCGGGCAGCGGCCTGCCGTCGGACCCGGCCGGGCGGGCCACGTACATCTCGGTGTCGCCGTAGGCCGCGGGGACCGTGATCGTCTCGCCGGACACCTCGCGTGTCATGGGTGACTCCTCCTGGTGGGCTGCCGGTTCGGTGCGTTCGTCGACACCGTCAGATCCCGGCCGGTGGCGCCGGGGCCGTCTCGGCGCCCCGGGAGCGATGTCGCGGCAGGAACATCGCGGGAACGAAGATCACCGCCGTGAGTGCGAACGCGACCCAGAAGGCGTAACCGAAGGCGTCCGCCATCAGTGGCCCGATGACCGGCATGGCTTCCGGTGGGACGGAGCCGATCTGGTCGGTGCCGCCCCCCGATGCCGGGATCCCGTTGTTGCTCAACTCGTGGGTAAGGCGCTGGGTCAACGCCGTGACCAGAAGCGCGCTACCCAGCGACGCGCCGACCTGCTGGATCGCCGACAGGGTGGGGGCTGCGCGGGTCACGACCTCCTTGCTCAGATCGCTGTAGGCGGCTGAGATCGTCGGCATCATCACCGAACCGAGGCCCATGCCGCGGACGAACAGGGCGACGCTGAGCCACAGGTAGGAACTGTCGGCCCCGACGTGGGTGAAGGGATAGGTGCCGATCATCGCCAGCACGACACCGACCGGCACCACGTAACCGGCGCCCATGCGGTCGGTGATCCGGCCGCCGATCACCATCGCGACGATCGCGCCGAGGCCCTGCGGGGCGAGTAGCAGGCCCGCGTTGAGGGCTCCCTCGCCCCGAACGGTCTGGTAGTAGAGCGGGAGGAGCAGCATGCCGCCGAACAGCCCGATCGCCACCAGGAACACCGAGACGGTGCCCGCAGCGAACACCCTGTTGGTGAGGAGCCGGACGTCGACGATCGAGTCCTCGCCCTTTCGCAGGCTGTGCCACGTGTAGAGGCCCAGACCCACGGCACCGCCGAGAAGCCACCCGAGTACATCGGCCTCGCCGAAACCGCCGTGGGAGCTCGCGCGCGAAAGGCCGTAGAGCAGGGCGACCAGACTGCCGGAGAGCACGGCGAGGCCGAGGAGGTCGAGGCGGTCACGGTCGGGCGCCTTGTCGCCGAACGGCAGTTTCCACGCTGCGAGTACCACCGCGACGAGGCCGACCGGCACGTTGACGAGGAAGATCCAGTGCCAGCTCGTGTACTCGACGAGCAGGCCGCCGATCACCGGTCCCAGCACGGGGCCGAGGAGCATGGGGACGCCGAGGATGGCCATCGCCCGCCCGAGTCGGTCGGGGCCGGCGGCGCGGGTGATGATGGCCTGCCCCGCCGGCAGGAGCATGCCGCCGCCGAGCCCCTGCAGGATGCGGAACACGATCAGGGTCTCGATCGACCACGCCGCCGCGCAGAGGGCCGACCCCGCGACGAACAGCGTCACCGCGGTGATCCAGGTCGGCTTGGGGCCGAACCGGTCCATCGCCCAACCGGTGAGGGGGATGATCAGCGCGACCGCGAGGAGATAACCGGTGACCACCCACTGCGTCGTCGACAGCGAGGCGTCGAGTTCGGTGCTCAACGACTCCAGGGCGACATTGACGATGGTGGTGTCGAGAACCACCATGATCATCCCCGAGACGATCACGAGGCCGGTCACGATCACGGAGCGATCGAGTTTGTCCGACTGCGGGCGCACGGGATTCGTCATCAGAGATCTCCGGGGAGTTTGTCCCGGCGGATGCCGCGCCAGCTCGGGTGTCGAAGGTGGCCCGCGGTGGTCCAGTCCATGAAGCGCACCTCGCCGACGATCTTGGGCAGCACCCCAGACCGCGCTCGACGCGATGGGGCGGTCGAGCTTGTCCAGGAACGGCGACCGGGAGATCTCCAGCGGCTCGAGTTCCTCGGCGAGCGAGCGCAATTGCGCATCGGTGAAGCCGGTGCCGACGCGTCCCACGTAGCGGAGCCCGGTCTCCTCGGGCAGCCCGAGCAACAGCGATCCGATGGTGTGCGAGCGGTTGCCGCGCCCGGGCCGGTAACCGCCGACCACCACCTCGATGTCGCTCCAGTTCTTGTGTTTGAGCCACTTGGTGGAGCGTCGACCCTGCTGGTACACCGAGTCGCGTCGTTTGGCGACGACGCCTTCCAGGTTGTGTTCGCGGCTGTACTCGATCGCAGCACTCGCCGGCGTCGGAAGCAACGGCGGCACATCGACATACGGCGACCGGCGGAAGGCGGGCGCGAGTTCCTCGAGTAGTTCGCGTCGCACGGACCACGGTTTCCGGAGCAACGACGTCCCGTTGAGGTAGAGGATGTCGAACAGGTGCAGTTTGAGCGTGTACGGCACATCGGTGTGCTTGCGTGACGTGAACAGCGTGAAGTTCGTCCGGCCGGTCGAGTCGATGGCCACCGCCTCGCCGTCGAGGACGACGTCCATCAGCCCGAGATCGTCGGCGATGCCCGCGAATTCGGGGAAGTCCTTCGTCATGTCGATCCCCGACCGGGACGTGAGCCGGAACTCGCCACCGATCGACCGCACCAGGAGCCGATACCCATCCCACTTGCCCTCGAACGCCCAGTCCCGTTCGTTCAGCGTGTCGATCGGGTCATCGGTCGCGAGCATCGGCCGCGGATCGCTGAGACTGTCGGGGACGATGGGGCGCGGCTCGTCGGTCATCAGGTGGGCGAGCCAGTTCTTGTCGCCGGTGCGTATCAGTGCGTACCGACCCTGGACCTTCTCACCGTGCAGGCGGACGATGACCTCTTTGTCCCGCCACTTCTCCAGCTCGAAAGTGCCCTTGTCCCAGATTGATACGTGCCCGCCACCGTACTCCCCGGCCGGGATGTCGCCCTCGAAGTCGGCATAGTCCATCGGATGGTCCTCGGTCTGGACCGCGAGCCGGTTCTGGTCCGGATCGGTGGGCAGGTTCTTCGGGACGGCCCACGAGACCAGCACCCCGTCGTGTTCGAGGCGGAAGTCGTAGTGGAGGCGCCGCGCGTGGTGTTCCTGGATGACGAAGATCGGTTCGCGTGGACCGGTTTCGGGGGCGGTGCCGGCCTCCTCGTCGGATTCACGGAGGCGCTGCCGGTGGTTCTCGTCGCCGAAGGGCTCCGGGGTCTTGGACTCATCCCGCTTGCGGCGGTACTCCCGGAGATTGATGATCCGACCCGGCTGCGACTCCTCGGTGGGGCGATCGTCGGGAGCGAGACCGTCACCGGAGGTGATGTTCTCCCGCAACGTGTCCGGGTCGATGATGTCCCCGTCGCTGTCTTCCGTGTCGGCCTGGTCGGTGTCGTGACCGGCGTCGGTGGCCGGATCATCGTCGTACGGGGCGTCGAGCCCCTCGAGGAGATCGCCGACGTCGGCGACGCGGTCGAGGACCTCGGTGTAGAGCAACTGGGCGATCTTCGGGTCCTCGATCTCGTCCCAGGTGCGGGGAGCGGCGACCCACGGTTGTTCGCGTCCGCGCAACGAGTACGGCGACAGGGTGGTCTTGGAGGCGTTGTTCTGGCTCCAGTCGATGAAGACCTTGTCGTCGCGGATCTTCTTGGACATGTTGGCGGTGATGAAATCGCTGTTCTGCCGGGCGAACTCGTTGGCCACCTCGCGCGCGACCTTCCGCGCCGCCTCGGAGCTCACCGGTTTGGGCAGTCGAGCGTAGATGTGGATGCCCTTGCCGCCGCTGGTCACCGGGTAGGTGGTGGTGCCGCCCAGCCAGTTCCGGATCTCCACCGCCACGCCCGCGGTCTCGTGCAGGGGGACACGCGGGCCGGGGTCGAGATCGAAGACGATGCGGTTGGCCATGCGGTCGCCATCGGGGCCGATCGGCAGTCGCCATTGCGGGACGTGGATCTCGAGCGCCGCCATCTGGGCCAGCCACACGAGCGTGGCGCGATCCTCGGCCAGCGCGTATTCGATGACCCGCTCGCTGTGCTGGATTCCGTACCGACGAACCCAGTCGGGTGCGCTGTCGGGCATGTCCTTCTCGAAGAACGGCGTCGACTCGACACCGTTCGGCCAGCGTTTGCGGGTGACGATCCGATCGCGCAGATGCGGCAGCATGACGTCGGCGATGCGCGAGTAGTAGTCGATGACGTCGTACTTCCGGGTCCCGGTCGCCGGATAGAGCACCTTGGAGAGATTGGTGATCGAGATCCGGCGGCCGTCGACCTCGAGGTTCTCTCCGCCTGCCATCCCCCCATTGTCCACACCCGACGCCTCGAGGCAGGGTCGATCGGCGCGTGGATGTCGGCCCGGCCGTGTTGGGCCCGGTTGACGACGTGCCGTGCGAATGCCTGGCACAATGTTCGACATGCGCTCGATCTGGAAGGGCGATCTCAGCTTTGGCCTGGTGAACGTACCGGTCAAGGTCTATTCCGCGACGGAGAGTCATGACCGGAAGTCGTATCAGGTCGACTCCTCCGACGGCACCCGCATCCGCTACCGCCGCGTGCGGGAGGGCACCGACACCGAGGTCGACTACTCCGACATCGCGAATGCCTACGAGTCGGAATCGGGCGAGACGGTGATCCTGACGAAGGACGATTTGGCCACGCTGCCCGTGCAGAAGAGCCCGGAGATCTCGATCCTCGAGTTCGTGCCAGCCGAGCAGGTCGACCCGATCTACTTCGACAAGCCGTATTACCTGGAGCCGTCGTCGAAGTCGCCCAAGGCCTACGTGCTTCTGGCGAAGGCGCTCGAGGAGACCGATCGTCTGGCCATCGCGTCATTCACCCTGCGTAACCGCACGCGGGTGGCGGCGCTGCGGGTCGTCGACGGCGTGATGACGCTGCAGACCCTCCTGTGGCCGGACGAGGTTCGCAAACCCGACTTCGGGTTCCTCGATGAGGACACCGAGATCCGCGATCAGGAGCTGAAGATGGCGGCCTCGCTGATCGAGTCGATGGCTTCCGACTACGACCCGTCCGAATTCGAGGACCGGTACCAGGAGGAACTGTCCAAACTGATCGAGGCGAAGGCCGAGGGCAGTGAGGCGTTCCCGGAGTCCGACGAGGAGAAGCCCGAGGACGAGGACTCCGAGGTCGCCGATCTGCTTGCCGCGCTGCGTGCCTCGGTGAAGGATCGCGGCTCCTCCGACGACGGGTCGGACGAGGAGAAGTCCACCGCGAAGAAGGCCCCGGCGAAGAAGGCGGCCAAGAAGGCCCCCGCGAAGAAGGCCGCGGCGAAGAAGACGACCGCCAAGAAGACGGCGTCGAAGAGCGGCTCGAGTTCCGATTCCGGCAAGAGCACCGCGAAGAAGGCGCCGGCCAAGAAGGCCTCCCGCAAGGCCAGCTGATGTTGCTCTCCCGACGAAATTCGCTGGCCTGAGACCGGTGGTGTCCGGCAAGCTCGAGAGGTGAGCACCACCGTCGACACCCGTCTGCCGCGCGCCCTGAAGCCCCTGGCGCGGCGGCAGTACCGGCTGTTGGCGTCGGGTCTGGTCCTGGCGATGTTCGGCGACGGAATCTGGACCGTCGCGGTGATCTGGCAGGTCATCGCCCTCGGCGGCGGGCCGGGACAGGTGTCCCTGGCAACCGGGACCGCTGCGGTCGGGATGCTCGTGTCGACCCTGGTCGGTGGTGTACTCGCCGACCGGATCTCTCAGCGCCACATCATGATCGGTCTCGAGGTCACCAAGATGGCGGCCTTCGGCGCCGTGGGTGCGGCCTCGGTGTTCGGTGTCCTCGACCTCTGGATGGTCGTGATGGCATCGCTGCTCGCCGGCGTCACGATGGGCATGTACTACCCGGCGTACTCGGCGTTGCTGCCCGGCGTGGTCTCCGCGTCGGAGCTGCAGGCGGCGAACGGCATCGAGGGGTTCTTCCGCCCGGTGGTGTTCCAGGCCGTCGGTCCGATGGTCGCCGGTGCGGTCATCGCCGCATCCGCGCCGGGCCAGGCGGTCGTGCTGGCCGCCGTCGCGTCCATCGCCTCGGGGGTCTGTTACCTGGTGATGAGCCCGGTGACCTCTCGCCGCCTCGGCGAACCGGAGACGTCGGAGGCGGAGGTCGCGCGCACGAGTGCCCGCGGCAGTGTCGTCGTCGACCTCGTCGAGGGTTTCGTCTACATGATTCGCACGCCGTGGCTGTGGGGAACCCTGTTCTTCGCCTGCGTCCTGGTCCTGGCGACGATGGGCCCGATCGAGGTGCTCGTGCCGTTCGCGTTGCGCGAGCGAATTGACGGAGGTGCCTCCCAGCACGCGTGGGTGCTGGCCGGATTCGGTATCGGTGCGGCCGCCACATCTCTGGTGTTCGCATCCCTGCCGATGCCGCGGCGGTATCTGACGGTCATGTTCGGCATCTGGTCGTTCTCGAGTGTGCCGCTCGTCCTGATGGGTGTCGCCGACGCGACCTGGATGTTCGTCGCCGCCGGTGTCGGCATGGGCGTGATGTTCGACGGCCCGATGGTGTTGTGGGGAACGCTGCTTCAGCGTCGTGTCCCGCCGGCACTGCTCGGCCGGATCGCGAGCCTCGACTTCTTCGTGTCGGTCGCGCTGATGCCGGTGTCGATGGCGATCGCCGCCCCGGTCTCGTCGGCGATCGGCCTGACCGCGACGTTCGTCCTGGCCGGCCTTCTACCGGTCCCCATCGCGTGGGCGTTCTACCTCGCGGCCCGCATGTGGCGCGACGAGATCGAGAACCCGCTGGTCGAGGAGACGCCGCCGACGCTGGTGTCGGTGAACGACTGACCCTCTGGCACGGTCAGCACAGCAACTCCGCGGCCCCGGCGACGATGAGGTCCGTGAGATGTTGCAGCAGAGGCGAACTGAGCTTCCAGTACTGCCAGTAGAGCGGGACGTCGAGGTGGTGGTCGGCGATCAGCCGCACGCGACCGTCGTCGAGCGCCTCCCGGATCTGGACGACAGGGACTGTGCCCCAGCCGATTCCGAGAGACACTGCGCGGTGGTACTCGGTGGAGGCCGGGATGTAGGCCGCCGGTGGGTCGACGGCGCGGCCGGCCAGCGCCGAGACCATGTCCAGTTGGATGTGGTCGTTGCGGTCGAACTGGACCATCGGGGCCCTCGCCAGTGCGTCGGCGTCGAGCCCGTCCGGTAGCCAGGTGTCGATGAACTGCGGAGTCGCGACCGGCAGATACCGCATGCTGCCGAGGGACTGCAGGGCGCAACCCCGGATGGCGATGGGTTCCGACGTCACCGCGGCGAGCGCGTCACCCGACTTCAGCAGGGCGCTGCTGCGGGTCTCGTCGTCACGGAACACCTCGACGGCGACCGCGTGCTCACGGTGGAACCGGGCGAGTACCGGGAGCAGCCAGGTCGCGAGCGAGTCCGCGTTCGTCGCGATCGGCAGATGCACACGGGGCCGGGAGGCCACCGGGGCGTCGTCGTCATCGGGTTCGCCGACGAACTCGGCACGCGTCTCGGCGAGCAGCAGCTCCCACTGCCGGGCGAGGCGGACCAGCACCTCGCCGTCCGGCGTCGCCGACGCCGGTTTGGTCCGGCGCAACACCACCCGCCCGACCGCCGACTCCAACGTCTTGATCCGCTGGCTGACCGCCGATGGCGTGATGTGCAGCGACGCTGCCGCGGCGTCGAAGGTGCCTTCGCGGAGTACCGCGGCCAGGGTGCGCAGGCCCTCCTGGCTGATCTCCATGCCATCAGGCTAGATGAAGAACAGCTAATGATTCGTCAGAAACATTTGCTGTACTGATCTATCGGCACCCCATAGCGTTCACCGGGTGTCCAGTTACCTCCTCCCCGCGATCGCCGGTCTGCTCACCGGCGCGGGCCTGATCGTCGCGATCGGTCCGCAGAACGTCTTCGTCCTCCGGCAGGGCGTCGCGCGACGCCACACCGGGGCGATCGTGGCGGTGTGTGCCATCTCCGACGTCGTGCTGATCGTCGCGGGAGTCGCCGGGCTCGGTGCAATCGTCGCGGCGCATCCGCAGGTGATCGCCGTCGCCAAACTCATCGGCGGTCTCTATGTTCTGGTGCTCGGACTTCTCGCCGCGAGGCGCTGCCTGCGCAGCAACGAGGCCATCGCCGCCAATGCCGAGGAGGCGGAATCGGCCGGGCGGTGGGTCGCCGTGGGCACGGCGCTGGCCCTCACGTGGCTCAACCCGCACGTCTACCTCGACACCGTGCTGACCATGGGCGCGATCGCCAACGGTCACGGAAACGGCAAGTGGGCCTTCGCCATCGGGGCCTGCCTGGCCAGCGTCCTGTGGTTCACCACGCTCGGGGGAGGCGCTCGGCGCCTGTCGCATTTCTTCGCCAGCCCGCGGGCATGGAAGATCCTCGACGCGGTGGTCGCGGTGATCATGATCGGTATGGCGGTCGCACTCTTCGCGTCGGTGTGACCTAGCTGTGACATCGTGGTCGTCGATCGCCGTCCGCGACATGCCTAGTCGAGACCTTTTTCCGGTACACCGGACAGGGTGACCCTCAGTTCCTCCGCCCCGCCGAGCGCCCGCGTGCACGGGACGCGGTCGTTCGACGCGCGCGCGGTGCTGTCCGACACACGGGCCGTCCTCGCCCGCGGCGACCTCTCCGCCGCCGCGGCAACGCTGACCTACTATGCCGCGATCGCCGTGGTCCCCTGGGTGCTGCTGGCCATCTGGTCGATGACGTGGGCGCGCGAGGCGTCGTCGGCGAAAGACGAGTGGCTGGGCTTGGGCGTGCTCATCCCCCCGGACATGGGCGGCCGCGTGGTCTTCGACGAGGCAGTGGCGATCGGCACCGGGCTCTCCGCCCTGAGTGCGCTCGTCCTGCTGTTCCCGGCGTCGTTCTACGGCGAGGGCCTCCGGCGGGCCTGCCTGATGTTCCATCCGGAGAAGGATCGTTTCACCGGATGGCGCGCCCGAGTGTCGGTCCTTGCGTTGTTCGTCCTGGTGCCGCCACTGACGCACATCCTGGTCGCGGTAGGCGGTTCGGCCACCGGACTGACGCCCGACGGCGGGGGTTCCGGAGGACTCGGGGACCTCGCGGCGCGGGTGGTGGCCGGATTCGTCACCGTGTGGCTGACCCTCGCGGTGGTCCTGACCTGGGTGTACTGGAAGGTCACGCCCGGCCGTCCGCGCCTCGCGGTCGCCGCGGTGACGGCACTTGGGACGGCCTCGTTCATCGCCGGCTTCGTGCAGGGATTCCTGTTGTTCCTTTCCCTGCCCATCGACGTCGGCATCCCCTACGGCGGTCTGCGCGTCATCGGCGGAGTGGTGGCGGCCGGCCTCTGGCTTTACGTCCTGCATGTGCTGGTGATCGTCGGATGGGCGGTCGGTCAGGCTCTCGACGGGGCTCGGGGGGCCGGAATCCGGGATGACCGTGTCGGCTGAACCGGATCGCCGCGTCGGCGGCTCGACCAGACCGGGTCGCCGCGTCGACGAACGCCACCGCGCACGGCGCTTGCACCGTGACGCCGTGCTCGACGCATGGTCGGAGTTACACGGCGGCATCGATCCCCGCGCGTCCTTCTGGGTCGAACGGTGGGTGCTCCTCAGCAGTGCGTGCGCGCGACCGCTGGTTCGACTGGGTGTCACGCCCAACGTGATCACCGTCTGCGGAGCTGCGGGCACCGCGATCGCGTTCGCGGTGAGCTTCGCCGGGGGCGGGTGGTACGCCGTCGCCGCACTCGTCATCCTCCTCGCCGCGGTACTCGACGGTGTGGACGGCGCGATCGCTGCCCAGACCGGTACGGCGACGCAGTGGGGACGGGTCCTCGACACCATGGCCGACCGCTGGTCGGACATCTTCCTCGCCGGGATCGTCGTAATGGCCGGGGCGCCGCCGTGGCTGGGTGTGGTGATCGCCGTCCTCACCCTGTTCCTGGAGGGCACCCGCGCGACGGCCCAGGCCGCCGGGATGAATGGGCCCGGAACCGTCACGGTCTGGGAGCGGCCTTCCCGCGTGATCCTCGCCTTCGTCGCGATGATCGTGGCCACGGTCATGTGGGCCATCGGTGTCTCCGACGGAACCGCAGGGGTGCTGACAGCGATCATCGCCGGGACCGGTGCGATCCTGGCGATGATCGGCCTTCTCCAGCTGTTCGTCGCGGTGTTCCGACAGACTCGCGGCCGGCACGCCTGAGTCAGGCTCGGCGCAGCCGGAGGTCGGAGACGGCGAGCAGGATGGCGCCGATGCCGAGCCAGCCCAACAGAACCCACAGCGGGCCGGCGATCGCGGCGTCGGGGAAGTAGGCGACCGAGCGGGTGAGGGTGCCGCCGGCGCCGGTCGGCAGCCACTGGCCGAGGGCTCCCCACGGAGCCGGGAGCAGGTACGGCGACGATGCGAGCCCGGACAGTGGGTTGGAGATCAGCATCATCAGGATCGCCGCGATGCCGACGCCGGGCGCGCCGAGGAGTGCGCCGGCCCCGGCGGTGAACCAGGAGATCGCGCCGATCATGAGGGCGAGTGCCAGGGCCACCGGCAGCACGCGCCCGTCGATGACTCCGAGCCACGACCAGACCGCGGCAAACCCGAGTCCGGCGATCAGCGGACCGATCAACACGACGGTGGCCTGCATCCACACCCGTCCGGCGAGGGCGATCGCCGACGCCGCGCCGAGGGCGATCCCCGCGATGAGCAGTGGGAGCAGTCCCGCTGCGAATCCGGTTCCGCGTACATCGGTGGCCGGCGGGGCGACGACGGACTCGGTGGTGACCGGCAAGGACTGCGCGGTGGCGATCCCGGTGCCGACGCCGGCGACGATCCCGGCGAGCGCCGGGGACCCGGCCTCGGCGGTCAGGACGGTGACGCCCTGCGGGCCGACGGCGATGGCGCCGACGATGTCCCGGGATTCGATGGCTCTCCGCGCAGCGGCGGGGTCGGCGAACTGCTCGACCGCGAAGGCATCCTCACCTGCGCGATCGGCCAGCGCTGTTTCGATGGCAGACGCTGCGGGTGCCGGTGCGACCAGGCCGAGCGGGACGTCGTGCGGCCCCGGGTCCACCGCCAGGGAGACGAACATGGCCGCGATCGTGCTGACCACGATCGGTATCGCCAGGATCAGCGCGACGACGGTGCGCCACGACGCTGCGTGCGAGGGGGACGGTTCGGATGGCCGATCCTGCGTGACGAGTTCTCGATCGGACGGTTCGGTGTACGCGGTCATCACGGCCTCCAAAAAGAACGAACTCTCGTTTTTTGAAGTATGCGCCGGGTCGCTCCGCTAATCAAGAACGAATATTCGTTTTAGACTGGTCGAATGCCGAAGATCAGCGCGGAACGCAAGCTCGAGCGCAGTCAGCAGATCCTCGATGCGGCTCGCCGCTGCTTCGCCGATAAGGGGTTCCACCGGGCGTCGATGTCGGACGTCATCCGGGAGTCGGGTCTGAGTGCCGGGGCGGTGTACTCGTACTACTCGTCGAAGGAACAGCTGATCGCCGCGGTCGCGCGGTCGGTGTTCGAGGCGTACGAGTCAGGACTCGGGGGCTTCGTCGACGGCGACGGCGCGCCCGCGTCACCCGAGGACGCCGTCCGGATGCTCGCGGCGCATGTGCTGGCCGAGATCGCGCCGCTCACCGACGACTTCCGGATGGTGATGACCATCTGGGGCGAGGCGGCAAACAATCCCGAGCTGCGCGAGATCGTCCGTGAGATCATCCTGGGCCTGCGCAAGGTCTTCGAGCGCGTCCTGGTCCGCTGGCGCGACGCCGGCCACGAACTGCCTGGTGAACCCGCAGAACTGGCGCTGCCGATGGTGTCGGTGATGCAGGGCATCGTAGTGCAGCAGTCACTCGTCGGCGACGTCGACCTGGACGCGTATGTGGACACGTGGTGTGCCCTGATGCGCGCCGCGGGCTTCGGCGACCGAGGCTGACCCGCCCCACACTCCCTACCATCGAAGCGAGGGCGCCGATTCTCGTTGCCCGGCGCGTTCTCTCCGGCGCTGTTCGGGGACCGGCCGGCCCATCCGGAGGGCGCTTCGGTGACGAACAATGGGCGAACCTGGCTCGACCCACGATCTCGACTTTGATGAGGAACTGATGATCAACGACTCGGTGGTTCTCGCCGATGCCGACGGCCGCCCCTGCGGCACCGCCGACCGCGAGGGCGTGCACGGCGTCGACACGCCGCTGCACTTCGCGTTCTCGTGCCACCTGGTCGACGCCGACAACCGGATCCTCATGACCCGTCGCGCCCTGTCCAAGCGCAGCTGGCCCGGCGTGTGGACCAACTCGTTCTGCGGTCATCCGCGTCCGGGCGAGGCCGTTGTCGACGCCGTGCACCGGTACGCGCAGCGTGAACTGGGCATCGACGTCGACGAGGTGCGGTGCGTCCTGCCCGACTTCCGGTACCGGGCCGTCGACGCGAGCGGCATCGTCGAGAACGAGATCTGCCCCGTGTTCGTCGCCCGCCCGGTGGGTTCGCTGCAGCCGAATCCGGACGAGGTCGCCGAATACGCCTGGGCGGAGGTCCCGGATGTGTGGGACCTCGCGTCCCGAACCCCCTGGGCGGTCAGCCCCTGGTTCGCCGACCAGGTGCGCGCGCTACCCGGACCCGACCCCCACGGACTCGCCGCCGCCCCCGCCGTGGTCGCGACCCATCCGAACACCGTCCGGGTGTCGAATTCATGACATACCGAACCCCACTTCACACCGCAGGAGCCACCGGATGATGCATCTACCCGGTCATACCGAACTGGTCCCGCCGCATCGGCGGTACGACGCCGTCGCCGAGGCGAGCGCGGCGCTGGTGATCCGGTCGTACTCGAGTTCCTTCGGACTCGCCTCGCGCCTCCTCGCCCCCGCCATCCGCCGCGACGTTCGCAACATCTACGCGCTCGTCCGCGTCGCCGATGAGATCGTCGACGCGCCGCGCCCGGAGCAGGGACTCGTCGACCGCAGCAACGAACTCGACCAGCTCGAGGAGCAGACCTCGGCGGCGATGATCACCGGTTCGAGCAGCAACCTGGTGGTGCACGCCTTCGCGCGGACCGCCCGCCGGGTCGGCATCGACCTCGACCTGGTGGCGCCGTTCTTCGCGTCCATGCGTTCGGACCTGACCCAGGTCGAGCACGACTTCGAAAGCCTCGCGTCCTACATCTACGGCTCGGCCGAGGTCGTCGGGTTGATGTGCCTGCGCGCGTTCCTCGCCGAGGAGGCGAAAGCCGAAGCGCGCTACGACCACCTCGCACCCGGCGCGCGTCGTCTGGGCGCCGCCTTCCAGAAGATCAACTTCCTCCGCGACTTCGGTGAGGACAGTGACGGACTGGGCCGCCGGTACCTGGTCGGCCTCGACCCGGAGAACCCGGACGACGCAGCCTGGTCGCTGTGGCTCGACGACATCGATCTCGACCTCACCGCCGCGGCAGCAGCCATCCCGCACCTGCCGGCGAGTAGCCGCGTCGCGGTCTGCACCGCACACGACCTCTTCGCGGAACTCACTGCGCGCCTGCGTGAATCGTCGGCGTCCGAGGCCAGGCTGAACCGTGTCCGTGTTCCCAACGCGGGCAAGGCCAAGATCGCGGCAGCCGCCGTCGCCCGCCGTGGGATGCCGCGCACCGCACCGGGAGTGAACGCATGACCCCCCGCAAACGCATTGTCGTCATCGGCGGCGGAGTCGCCGGACTGTCCACCGCCGCGCTGCTCGCCCACGACGGCCACCACGTCGAGGTGATCGAGAAGAACGACGACCTCGGCGGGCGCGCGGGGTTGTGGAGCAAGGACGGATTCCGCTTCGACACCGGACCGTCGTGGTGGCTCATGCCCGAGGTCTTCGACCATTACTTCGAGATGCTCGGCACCTCCACGAAGGAACAGCTCGATCTCGTCCGGCTCGATCCGGGTTACCGAGTGTTCTTCGGGGAGAGCGGTTCCGGCGAACCGCCACTCGACATCTTCGGCGACTACGAGCGCAATCGCGAGGTGTTCGAGAACATCGAACCCGGTGCGGGAGCGGCCCTCGACTCCTATCTCCAGACGGCACGCCAGGCGTATGACCTCGCGGTCGAACGGTTCCTGTACACCAGCTTCGACTCCGCCCGCGCGTTCCTGAGCCTGCCGGTGCTGAAGAACGCGCCGACGCTCGCGAAACTGCTGACCCGATCGTTGCAGTCCTTCATCTCGTCGAAGTTCAGCGACCGGCGCCTGCAGCAGGTGCTCGGCTATCCGGCCGTGTTCCTCGGTTCGTCGCCGGAGCGGACACCGTCCATGTACCACCTGATGAGCTGGATGGATCTTGCCGACGGCGTCCGATACCCCAAGGGCGGCTTCACGACTCTCGTCGATGCTCTCGAGCGCGTCGCTCGCGAGCGTGGCGTCGTCATCCACACCGGTACGGTCGCGACCTCTGTCCTCACGCGGAAGCGATCGGGTCGCCGGTTGCGCCGTCGCGCCGAGGTGGTCGGCGTTCGCGTCCAGGCCGCAGACGGGACCACGCGGGATCTGCCCGCCGACATCGTCGTCGGCGCGGCCGATCTTCACCACCTCGAGACCAAGCTCCTGCCCGGGGAGCTGCAGACCTTCCCGGAGCGTTACTGGGAACGAGCCACCTCGGGGCCGGGCGCCGTCCTCGCCTATCTCGGCGTCAGCGGTGAGCTGCCCGAGCTGGCCCACCACTCGCTGTATTTCACCGAGGACTGGAAGGCCAACTTCGACGCCATCTTCGAATCACCCACGCGGGTACCCGATCCGGCGTCGTTGTACGTGTGCAAGCCGTCGGCGACGGACGACTCGGTGGCCCCGGACGGTCATGAGAACGTCTTCGTTCTCGTCCCGGTACCGCCCGACCCGGGCCTCGGGCACGGCGGCATGAACGGCGCCGGTGACCCCGACATCGAGAAGGTCGCCGATCGGGCCATCGCCATGATCGGCCAGTGGTCCGGGGTCCCCGACCTCGCCGATCGCATCGTCGTCCGACGCACCGTCGGCCCCGCGGACTTCGTCGTCAACGTGAACTCGTGGTGCGGCGGTGCCCTCGGGCCGGCACACACGTTGCGTCAGAGCGCATTTCTGCGTTCGACGAACCGCTCGCGCAAGGTCGAGGGGTTGTACTACGCGGGGTCGAGCACACGCCCCGGCATCGGCCTGCCCATGTGCCTCATCAGTGCCGAACTGATCCGCAAGCGACTCAACGGAGATCACTCCGTCGGTCCGACGCCGACGCACTGACGCCGAACAACAAGGAACAGCCCCGCTTCCGGCGGGGCTGTTCCGTTCTCCGCGGACTCCGGACGCTCCTCAGGGGGTGGGTGAGCCGGCGATCAGATCCGCGACGATCTTCGCCGACAGCATCACCAGCGGGAGCCCGCCGCCGGGGTGCGACGACCCGCCGACCAGGTACAGGCCCGGGATCGGCGATGTGTTCTTCGGCCGGAGGAAGGCGGCGCGCGGACCGTTCGACGACGAGCCGTAGATCGAGCCGCCGGGAGTCATGGTGCGGCGCTCGAGATCTGCCGGCGTGACCAGCAGTCGGTGGCGGACCTGGTCGCGGACGTCGAGGCCGCGGTCGGCCATCACCTGCATGATCTGGTCGGCATACTTGTCCGCAAGTCCTGCTGCATCCCAGTCGACTCCGTGCTCCGGGTCGTGCCGGGGGGCGTTGACGAGCACGAACCAGGCTGCGGTGCCGGGGCCCGGGACGATCTCCGGATCGTCGGGTGCGGAGATGTACACGGTCGGACGGGCGACGGGTCGCGGTGGGCCGTTGAAGCCGAAGACGGCGTCGAACTCCTCGTCGTAGTCCTCGGCGAACAGGACGTGGTGGTGAGCCTGGTCGGCGGGCGGGTTGTCGAGCGCGAGGAGCAGGACGAAGCCCGACAGCGACGGTGTCGAACGTCGTAGCAGCGCAGACGGGATGCGAGCGGAACGGCGGGGGACCAGTCGGTCGAAGACCTGGCGCGCGTCGGCGTTCGCCACGACGAGATCGGCGGAGCGGCAGCTGCTGTCGGCGAGCACGACGCCGTCGACGCGGCCGTGCTCATCTGTCGACACCCGGGACACCGCGACGCCGAACTCGATATGTCCGCCCAGGGCGAGGAACCGATCCCGCATCGCGGTGGCGATCCGGCCGAGGCCGCCACGGACATACCAGGAGCCCCAGGCCTGCTCGGCCCACGGAACCGAAGCCAGGGCCGCCGGGGCACGGCGCGGGTCCGAGCCCGTGTAGGTCGCGTAACGGTCGAGCAGCATCGCGAGCCGGGAATCGCCGAGATACTCGGACCCCAGCCCGCGCAACGTCTTCCAGGGTGCCACGGTGCGGACGTCGGAGGGTGTGGCGATCCCGCCGATCATCGTCCGGACGCTCATCGGCGACTCGAGGAACGGCCCGTGGGTGACCTCCCAGATCGCTTGCGCGCGATCGAGAAACGACGACCACTGGTCGCCGGAGCCGGGCCCGAGAGCGTTGTCGAGGGCGGCGGGGATGTCGTCGAGCGCGTCGGGAAGGTCGAGGACCGTGCCGTCGGGGAATCGGTAGCGCGCTGCTACCGGTAGGCGTTCGAGCTCGAGGAACTCGTCCAGCGGGGCGCCGGTCTCGTCGAACAACTCGGTCAGGACGTGAGGCATGGTGACCAGCGACGGGCCGGTGTCGAAGACGAAACCGTCGTGCTCGATGACGCCGAGCTTGCCGCCGACGGTGTCGAACTGCTCGAGCACGGTGACGTCATGGCCGGCCGCCTGCAGGCGCATCGCCGTCGCAAGACCGCCGACGCCGGCGCCGATGACGATGACCCGGCTCATCGGGAAACCTCGAGAGTGCGTCCCTTCCACTGCAGTTCGCCACGGTGACGGGCGATCGTCGAATCCGCTGCGAGGAAGGCGAAGAGTGCGATCGACACGGGATGGACCAGGGCATCGGGTAATGTGCGTCCTCCGGTGGTCCGCGCGGACACGAGCCGCGAGGCCACGCCGGCGAGGTATCCCACCAGCCCGGTGCGCGAACCGGTCAGAGCGGCCAGCGCCGGGATCACGTACATGAGACACAGGCCGGCGGTCACCGCCGACGTCCCGGCGGGCGACCCGAACGCGGACCACAGCGACTTGCGGTATCCCGCACGGACTTCGTGCCAACCGTCGTACATGTGGCAGGTTGCCACCGTGCTGCCTTCGGCCACCACACCCCGACCACCCGCGGCCTTGATCGCGCGCAGGAGTGCGATGTCCTCGAGGACGACATCGCGCACCGTCCCGTGTCCTCCGGCTCGGCGGTAGGTGGCGGCGTCGACCATCAGAAACTGGCCGTTCGCGGCGGTCAGCGATTCACGCGGGGAACGTTCGGCGAGGCCCAGCGGTAGCGTGCTGAGCCACGACCACTGCAGCAGGGGCTGCACCAGACGCTCGGCAGCACTCGTCGCGATCTGCCGCGGGTAGGGGCTCACGAGATCGAGACCGGCGTTGCGCAGCAACGCGAACGACGAGGTGAACGCGTGGGGTTCGACCACGACGTCGGCGTCGACGAAGGCGAGGATTCCGTCGGGGGAGGCGTTGTCGGCCAACTGCCGACAGGCCCAGGATTTCCCGAGCCAACCCGGCGGTGGCGGGGAGCCCTCGAACACCTCGAGCCGGTCGTCGTGGGCGGCGAGCCGGGCGAGGAGAGCGTCGGTGCCGTCGACCGAACCGTCGTCGAGCACGAGGACACGGGACGGGCCGGGCCACCGGTCGACGGCCTCGAGGACGGCGGTGATGCAGCGTTGGGCCCGGGCGACCTCGTTCCGCATGGGGATCAGCACCGAAAGAGGCTCGGCCGCAGGGATGTCCGCGAGACCTGGTCGGCGGACGCGGATCGCGTTGTCGACGGTGAGGGCGAGCGACGCCAGTGACAGGCCGGTCCCGACCGTCACCGTCCGGCGCCAGAGGTCAGACGCTCGCACCATGTCTCCTCGACCGGAACGCCCGCACCTCGAGGACGAGCACCGGGATCGCGACGGCGCCCATCACCACGGCACCGGTCAGTGCGACCGTCGGACGACCGAAGAACATCGCATGCGCCATCACCGACGAGAAGTAGGTCCACAGATAGGCGGTCACCGGGACCGCATCGTCGGCGTCACCGGCGCCGATCAACCGATCGAGGATGGCGATCATCAGGAACGAGACCAGAAACCAGCCCGCGAAATTCGTCAACGGGATGTCGTCGACGCCGGGTAGCGACGGAGTGGGGAACGACCAGGTCCAGTGCCCCTGGTCGACCATCTGCGGATCGAGGAAGACATCCCAGGCCGTCAGGGCGTACGCGCCCAGCAGGGCCGTCACCACGCGAGCCCGCGTACCGGACAAGCGCGTGGCGCCGACGAGTCGTCGCGTCACGGCGAGTGCCGGCCACGACATCATGATCCAGGCCAGCGGCACCAGGACCGGGACGCCGAGAACCTTCAGTCCCAGGCCGTCGGTGTATGCGTATGTGCCGAACGGGAAGCCGGTGCTGACACCGATCGCTTCGGCGAGAAGACCACCGCCGCCGGCGATCACGACCAGCGCGATCGCGGCCCCGAAGCCGCGCGTCGCGGCGAGGTGCAGGGCGGACGCCGACGCCAGCAGCACGACGCTCGCGACGGTGAGCGGGAGCGTGCCGCCACCGGTGAGCGGGAAGGCGATCTGTACGCCGATGGTCGCGGCGAGGAGAACCCACGCGACCGGGATGAGGTGGTGACGGAGAGATGCTCGCACCTCAGGCAGCGGGGAGGCTCCTGCTTGCGCTCCTCGCGCCCCGGCCGGCGAAGGTGATTTGGTCGTGCTCATGCCGATCTTCCCTGGTAGGTCCCGGTCACGTCGAGGACGGCGAAGCGGGCGAACAGTTCCTCGGCATACCAACGGGCGGGTTGGGGTGCGCGAGATGGCGGACTTGTGTGCGGGCGAGTGATAGGCGAAATGGGTGAGGTCGCGCGTGGAGTCCCAGAGGGAGAAGGTCCCCTGGACACCGATCGGCAGCTCGCCGACGCCGAGCGCGAGCCGATTGCCCTGCGCCCCGGCCAGTTCCGAGGCCACCGGCGGGACCGCGCGCCAGAAGGAGGCCATCGTCGTCGGCCGCAGGCGGGCTCGGGTGAGTGCGGCGACCGGGCCCGTCCAGTTCCGTGCACGGTCAGCCGGTCGATCCCGGCTCTCGTGGCCGAACGGGTCGACCCGCGACCACCGACCCTTCGATCGGAGCGGACGCATCGTGATGCGCAGTTCCTCGGTGCTCGAGTCCTGCCAGCGTCGCAGTACTCGTGAATCCGCCGACGCGCGAGCGGCATCGTCGTCGTGCCAGACGGTGAGCGCCGCCCAGTGCCGCAGGTCGGCGCTTTCCATCGTGAAAGTCTCTGCGGTGCCGGTGCCGAGCAGTTTGGCGAAGCGGAGTCCGGGGGTGGCGCGCAATGCACGCCGGCCCGACGCCATCCGGCCGAGCGCGGGCATCACCCGGTCGACGCCCCAGATGCGCAGCTCGACCGTCGGAGCAGCAGATGGGGTCATGAGCGGCGCCACACACAGCGTTCGACGAGGGAGGTCAGGGCCTGACGGGTCTGTTCGTCCACCGATGCGTCGGCGACGACGCCCAGGGCGTCCTCGGCGAGTTCGACGATGCGCTGTTCCACACGTTCGAGGGCGCCGGTGGATTCCACGACGTTGCGCATCTGTGCGGCACCGGCGGCGTCGAGGTCCGGGTTGCCGAGGCAGTTGGCGATGATCCGTCGTTCCGTCCAGGTGGCGGACTCCTCGGCCAGCGCCATCAGCATGGTGCGCTTGCCCTCGCGGATGTCATCGATCACCGGCTTCCCCGTCACCTTCTCGTCGCCGAAGACTCCGAGGATGTCGTCGCGCAGCTGGAATGCCTCACCGGCGCTGATCCCGATGCGGTCGTAGTCGGCGAGAAGGGCGGCGTCGGCGCCGGCGAGCGAGCCGCCGAGTCGAAGCGGCTGGCCGATGCTGTAGCGGGCGCTCTTGTACCGGAGGACGCGTTCGGTCCGATCGGGATCGGTGTGGTCCTCGGTCTGGCTGAGCATGTCCAGGTACTGACCCGCATACGCCTCGTCGCGCATCTCGGTCCAGGTCGCGCGGACGGCCTGGCGGGTGTGGCGGTCGACGGTGTCGACCGCTGCGGCAACCAGGTCGTCCGACCACGACAGGCACATGTCGCCGACAAGGATGGCGACCGCGGTGCCCCAGGTGTCGGAGTCGCCCCGGCGACCGGCTGCGCGATGGGTGTCGCCGAAAAGGCGGTGGATGGTGGGCAGGCCGCGGCGGGTGTCGGAGTCGTCCATGACGTCGTCGTGGACCAGGGCGGCGAAGTGGAACAGTTCGATCGCCGACGCCAGTTCGACGACCCCGGGGACGGCTTGCCCACGAGCTGCGCCGCGCGCTCCCCACAGACAGAATGCGGCGCGCAGGCGCTTGCCCCCGCCGATCCGGGCAGCGATGGCGTCCGCCGCCGGAGAGAGTTCGGCACCTACTTTGTGCAGCGTGAGCGCGTGGCGGCGGAAGTGCGCGGTCAGCACCTCCTCGACGAGTTCGAGGTCGGTCGTCGCGTCGTCGATCGCGCGAAGGCCGGTGTTGGTGTCGAGGACAGGCCGGTGGGGGAGGGATGAGTCGGTCATCTCGGCGGTCTGTGTCATGGCGAGGCCCTTCGGGGTGCGGGGTCGGCGCGGGTTGCGGGTACCCGGTCTTCGGTGCGGTGACACCCGTCGGATGGGTCGGGGGCGCGACGATGCCGGTAGGTTGGTTCGCATGGCAGTGGATGCAACGGTGCCCGTGGTGGCGGTGGGTCTGGTCGGCGGCTTCGCGGCGGCGCGCTACAGCGGTCGACGAGAGCTCGGCGGGGTGGTCCTCGCGGCGGCGGGTGCCTGGTGCACCCGGCAGTGGGCGGTCAAGCAGGGTCCGGTGGTGGCCGGTGGGCTGCTCGCCGGATATCTGGCGGCCTTCGGCGGCTCGCATCCGCTCGCGAAGAAGATCGGCGCGTGGCCGTCGGTCGGTGTCGTGACGGCCGCCGCGGCCGGTGCGACGGCTGTCGCCATACGCTGACACCCCGGTCCGGGAATCCTCCCCGGGTCCGGCGATGCCGACGTTACGATCGGCTCCCATGACCACGGGATACGGGCGGGCGCGGCAGAACGACATCTACACCGCTGGTGTCCATCGTCGAAAGCCGCGCGTGCCAACGGATTTCGCGGAACTTGAACGTCGCGCCAAGCGGTCGATGTCGGCTCGGGCGTGGGCGTACATCGGTGGCGGCGCCGGCGAGGGCCGCACCATGACGGCCAACCGGCAGGCCCTGGACCGCTGGGCGATCGTGCCGCGGATACTCCGCGACGTCTCCACGCGGAACCTCGAGGTGGAACTGTTCGGACGTCGCATCCCGGCGCCGGTCCTGTTCGCGCCCGTGGGCGCCGGCTCGCTCGCCGCGCGCGAAGCGGACCGTCTGATCGGTCACGCTGCCGCGGAACTCGGTGTGCCCTACATCTTCTCGAACCAGGCGAGTGTGCCGATGGAGACGGTGGCGGCCGAGATGGACGGCGTGACGCCGGGAGCCCCCCGCTGGTTCCAGCTGTACTGGTCCACCGACGACGACCTGGTCGACAGTCTGCTCGCCCGTGCGGCGGCCATCGGGGCCGATGCGGTGGTCGTCACCCTCGACACCACCATGCTCGGCTGGCGGCCGCAGGATCTGAACCTGGGATCGCTGCCGTTCGCGCGGGGCGAGGGGATAGCGCAGTACACCTCCGACCGGCGCTTCGTCGACATCGTCGCCGACCGCTTGCGCACCGCTGCCGAGGAGCGGCCGGAGATCTCACTCGGGGCCATCGCGACCCTGATCTCGATCACCCGTAACGCACCCGGACGCTTTCTCGCGAACCTCACCTCGGCCCAACCGCGGGCCGCGGTGCAGACCTTCCTCGACATCTACTCGCGTCCGTCGCTGAGCTGGGACGACCTCGCCGGTCTGCGCGACCGCACATCGTTGCCGATCGTCCTCAAGGGTGTGCTGCATCCCGACGACGCCCGTCGCGCCGTCGACGCCGGGGTCGACGGGATCATCGTGTCCAACCACGGCGGACGCCAGATCGACGGCGCGATCAGCACCATCGACGCCCTCGACGAGATCGCACCCGCGGTCGACGGTCGGATCAAGGTGCTCGTCGACTCCGGGATCTACACCGGGTCGGACGTGTTCAAGGCACTGGCGCTCGGCGCCGACGCCGCTTGTATCGGCCGGCCGCACATGTACGGGCTGGCGCTCGCCGGTGCCGACGGCGCCCGGGATGCGGTGGCCGACATCATCGCCGAACTCGACCTCACGCTCGGCCTGGCCGGCCACACCGATGTCACCGCTCTCGGTCGCGAGGCGTTGCGGAGGGTCTGAATCGAAAAGCGGTCCGAACCGAAAAGCCCGTCCCGCTCGAGATGAGCGGGACGGGCTTCCCCCAACCGGGACAGGGAGCTCAGACCAGGGGACGACCGGTGCGCATCCGCCAGCGGACGTCGGCGAGCAGCAGGTTGAACGGGAAACTGCGGACCGGCCTGGGTGCGCGGGTGATGATCGCCCGCAGGACCGCGTTGTGCTTGGCGAAGAACAGTTCCTGCCACGGGGACAGGCGGACGTCCATCTTGCGTCGGAAGTCCTCCGGTAGGAATCCGATCGCAAGGATCTCGAAGTACCAGCCCAGCAGCTTGGCGACGACCGGCCCCAGGAACTCGGCGCGGGCGATCTGCAGCAGGTACCCGCGGATGACCGGGTCGATCTCGAGGGTCTCGACGGTGGAGTTCCAGTACTCCTCGAAGGCCTCGCGGTCGGCCGGCCAGGCCTCGCGCGGAACCTGCAGCGTGGTGCCCAGGACGGCGCCGGCCTGGTAGAACTCATCGGTCACCTCGGTCATCCCGCCGAAGATCCGATGGACGTCCTCGGTGCCGCGGTACAGACAGGCCGCGACCCAGAGCTGCAGCTTGGGGTCGAAGGCGTTGTACTTCACCGGGCTGTCGGCGGTCGAGCGGACCTGCGCGTGGGCCTTGCCGATCGCCTTGCGGTAGGCCTTGCGATCCTTGGCGCTGCCCAGACCCGCGACCGCGAGGTAGCTCAGCGTGGTGCGACCCCGCTTGAGCGGATGCTTGAAGAGATTGCCCGAGTCGACGCGGCTCTCATAGACGCCGTACCCCACCGCGGGCAGGCTCAGCTGCATGATGACGTTCGCCGCGCCGGCGATGACACCGATGCCGAGTGGATCGAGATCCTCCGCGGACGGGAGGGCGTCGAGTTCGGCGCGGGAGACGCGTGCGGTCGACGGCAGGAACTCGGTATCCGGCCGGTCGGCGGTGAGGAATTCGGCGACCTCGGCGGTCACATCGTCCGGCGTCTGCGGCGAGAGGGCCGAGCTTCCACTGGTGATAGGCTCCGTTGCCATCGAACCCCTCCTGGTCGGATTTAGGAAACGTGTGTTTCCCGTTTTATAAAACATGATCTCGCCGGGGTGTCAAGATAGGAACCATGGGAAGAGGACCTTCGAACCCGGACGACGGGTCCGGCACTGCTGCGTCGGATTCCGCGGCTTCCCTGCGCGCCTACGGCGGCGAGGGCGGTGACACCCGGGTCGCTCGACGCCGCGCGTCGCTCATCGACGCAGCCCTCGACCTGCTCGGAGCCGATGACGCGGAAGCGGTTACGGTGCGCGGTGTCTGCCGGCGGGCCGGACTGACCGCACGGTACTTCTACGAGAGCTTCGAGTCGGTCGATCAGCTCGTCGAAGTGGTGTACGACGAGGTCATCGAGGAGATCGCCCACTCGGGTCTCGCGGCATTCTCCGAGGGCGCGACCATGCGCACCAAGGTGTCGGGAGCGGTCGCCGCGATCGTCGACCTCATCGACCAGGATCGACGCAAGGGCCGTCTCCTATTCTCGCAGGCCCTGCTCAGCCCGGTGATCGCGGCGAAGCGGATGGAGTCGACCGCACTGTTCGCCGGCCTGACGCTCCAGAGCGCCTCGTCGGTTCTCGACGTCCACGTCGGCCCCGCCCAGGCCACCGGCGTGGCGCACTATCAGGTCGGAGGGCTGAGTCGCCTGCTCGCGGCGTGGCTCGAGGGCGACGTCGAGCTGTCCAAGTCCGACGTCGTCGACCTGAGCATCGCGTTGCTCGTGTCCCCAGCGGAGATCCTGGAGAAGAGCCTGTCCCACGGCAGCGCCGATGGTGAGTAGTGCTCCGTAGGCAGATATGGTCGATCCCATGAGCAGCGGAACCGGTGAAACCGACGTACGACCGGCGAAGCAACCTCTCGGCGCCTGGCGTGACTACGGCGAGCCCGGGCTGCCGATCCCGTTGGCCGCAGCCCTCGAAGCGTTCGCCGAGCAGGGTTACCACGGCACGTCGGTGCGTGAGATCGCCGCGCGGGCGAACCTCTCGGTACCGGGGCTGTACCACCATTACCCGTCGAAGCAGTCGCTGCTGCAGGGCCTGCTCGAACGCACGATGACCGACCTGCTGGCCCGCTCGGAGGCGGCGATCCTCGAAGCCGGCCCGGAACCGGTGAAGCAGTTCGATGCGGTCGTCGAGTCGCTGCTGCGGTTCCACATGTACCGGCGCGAGCAGGCCTTCGTCGGTTCCACCGAGATCCGGAGCCTCGACGACGACTACCGGCCGAGGTACATCGGCCACCGCGACCGTCAGCAGCGGATGGTCGACGAGATCGTCTTCGCCGGTGTGGAGGCGGGCGACTTCACCACCGAGTATCCGAAGGATGCGGCCCGGGCGGTGGCGACGATGTGTGTCGGGGTCTCGACCTGGTTCAAGCTGGACGGTCTGCTGGGGCCGGACGAACTGATCTCACGAAACCTCCAGCTCGCCCGCGCCCTGGTCGGTTACCGCACCAACTGAGGGCACGGATTTCATCCGGTCCGCCTTGACCGGGACCGCATCGCCTGGCAAGGTATGGACGGCCGAACGATCGCTCGGTCGGCGTCGGGGTGAGTTTCCCGTCGGTCCAGCCAAAGGAGTCACGATGCCCATAGACCTGCGCCACGATCCTGCCGTGGTCGAGCTGGTCGAGAAGACCGAACGCTTCGTCCGCGACTACGTGCTGCCGCTCGAGGACGCGCACGGTGGCGACATCACCGCGGCCGGTGGCGACGATCTTCGTCGCGAAATGAACGCAAAGGCCAAGGCCGAGGGCATCTTCGCACCGCACGCGCCGGTCGAGTTCGGCGGTCTGGGACTGGACATGGCCGACCGCGCACCGGTTTTCGAGGCTGCCGGCTACTCCACCTTCGGTCCCGTCGCGCTGCACATCGGTGCGCCCGACGAGGGCAACATCCACATGCTCGAGCGCATCGCCAGCGAGGAGCAGCGACACAAGTACCTCGCTCCGCTCGCCACGGGTGAGGTCCGTTCGGCCTTCGCGATGACCGAACCGGCACCGGGTGCGGGTTCAGACCCCAATGCGCTGCGCACGCAGGCGGTCCGCGTCGACGGCGGCTGGAAGATCAACGGCCAGAAGCACTTCATCACCGGTGCCGAGGGCGCGGGCTTCTTCATCATCATGGCCCGCACCGCGGGGTCGCCGGGCGATCGCGGCGGCGCCACGATGTTTCTGGCTCCGGCCGGCACCGCGGGCATCACCGTGGGCCGCCACATCAACACCATCGACAAGGCGATGATCGGCGGACACTGCGAGGTCACCTTCGACGACGTCTTCGTCCCCGACGAGGACATCCTGGGCGAGGTCGACGAGGGCTACCGCTACGCTCAGGTCCGCCTCGGTCCAGCCCGCATGACCCACGTCATGCGCTGGCTCGGCGCAGCGAAACGCTGCCATGACGTCGCCGTCGACTACGTCTCGCGCCGTGAGGGATTCGGTGGTCGCCTCGGCGACCTCGGCATGATCCAGCAGATGATCGCCGACAACGAGATCGACCTGGCGGCCGCGCGTGCATTGCTGCTCAAGGCATGTCACGAACTGGACCTGGGCAACCACGCCTCCGACGAGACCTCGATCGCCAAGACCTTTGCCGGTGAGGCGTATTCGCGGGTCGCCGACCGCAGCATCCAGATGTGCGGCGGTCTCGGTGTCTCCGCCGATCTGCCGATCGCACGCCTGGCGCAGGAGCTCCGCCCGTTCCGTGTCTACGACGGACCTTCCGAGGTCCACCGCTGGGCCATCGCTCGCCGCGCCATCGGCCGCGCGAAGAAGGCACAGGCCGCGACGGGTGCGAAATGACCGGGGCCGGATCAGCCCTCGAGGCGGACAAGCTCCGTCGGCTCCTCATGGACAACGGTGTCGAACTCGCCGGTGACCTCTCCATCGAACTCATCAGCGGTGGCAAGTCGAACCTCACCTACACCGTGACCGACGGCGTGACCTCGTGGGTGGCGCGTCGCCCACCGACCGGCGGTCTCACCCCGTCCGCGCATGACATGGGTCGCGAGTGGGCCGTCACCAGTGCGCTGCAGTCGACCTCGGTGCCGGTCGCCAAGACGGTCGCCTTCGACGCCGACGGATCGATCATCGGGGCACCCTGCACCGTCGTCGAATTCGTCGACGGTCGGGTGGTGCGCACGGCCGAGGATCTCGCCGCGTACTCCGACGACGAGGTGGCCGCAAACCTCGACGGCCTCGTCCGGACCCTTGCCGACCTGCACGCCGTCGATTACCAGGCGGTCGGCCTCGGCGAGTTCGGCCGTCCCGCCGGATTCGCTGCGCGACAGGTGAAGTTGTGGGCCCGTCAGTGGGGTCACGTGAAGACCCGCGACCTGCCCGACGTCGACCGGCTCGTCGAGGCGCTGTCCGAGCGGGTTCCGGAACAGGCCCGGGAATCGGTGGTGCACGGAGACTTCCGTGTCGACAACACCATCGTCGACGCGAACGACCCGGCGACGATCGCCGCCGTCGTGGACTGGGAGATGTCCACCCTCGGTGACCCGATCACCGACGTCGCGCTGATGTGCGTCTATCGCTCCGGTGTCTTCGATCAGGTACTCGGCTTCTCCGCGGCGTGGACCAGCGACCGCTACGCCTCCGTCGACGAGATCGCGCAGAAGTACGCCACCGCAACCGGTTCCGACCTCGGAGACTGGGACTTCTACCTCGGCCTGGCCAACCTGAAGCTCGGGGTGATCGCCGAGGGCATCACCTACCGTGCGCTCTCGGGTGCGTCGTCGGGTGACGGGGCCGAGCGCGCGGGTGAGGCCACTGCGGCCTTCATCGCCGCCGGCCTGCGTCACCTCAGCTGACCCGACACATCCGACAGAGAAGAAACACGGGGGGCAAGTGCATGAGTGAAGTGTCGAACACCAGGGTCGCGCTGGTCACCGGCGCGTCCCGGGGTATCGGGGCGGCGATCGCCGAGAAGTTCGCGGCCGACGGCTGGGACCTGACGATCAGTGCCCGGGGCCGGGAGGCATTGGAAAAGAAGGCGGTCGAGCTCCGTGAGCGCGGCGCGGGCCGGGTGGAGGTCGTCCCGGCCGACATGACCGACGCCGACGCGATCACCGCACTCGGGACCGCCCACGCCGACGCCTTCGGGCGCTGCGATGCGTTGATCATCAACGCGGGCATGGGGTCCAAGGGTGCGGTGGCTGAGATGCCGGTCAAGCGATTCGACCGGCTCTACGAGGTCAACGTGCGGGCGCCGTACATCCTGCTGCAGTCGGTGCTGCCGACGCTGCGGGCAACCGCGGAAACCAACGGAGCGGCGAAAGTGATTGCGGTGGTGTCGATCACCGGTGTCTACCCGGAGCCAGAACTCGCCGCCTACGGTGCGACCAAGGCGGCGCTCATCTCCCTGTGCGAGACGTTCAACCTCGAGGAGTCGGAGAACGGCGTCAGCGCGACGACAATCGCGCCGGGTTACGTCAACACCGACATGACAGATTGGCTCAAGGACAAGCTCGCTGCCGAAGAGATGATCACCGCCGCCGACGTCGCCGTCGTCGCACATTCGGTCACACAGCTGTCGCGGTACGCGGTGCTCCCGAACGTTGTGCTCACCCGCCCGGGCACCAATCTGCATCGGGCGTAGCGGGGCCGCCTCGGTACGCTCCTCTGTCGCTACTCGGCCGGTGGTAACCCGCTGGCCGAGCAGGTCCGAGGGGTTGCCCGAGGGTCGTATCGGAGACCCGCTGCGCCGCCGGTCTTCTCAGCGGAAGGTCGAGATTCCGCCCTCGCGGTCGGAGAGGTGACCGTGTTCGTTGAACGACACGACGGTCACACCCTGCCGGCCCACGATCAGCTTGGTGATAGAGGCGTTGACCATCGAGCGCGCCATCTTCGGCCACTGGTCGTCCGAGATGCCCCAGAGTTGGGCGATCCACTGCGTGATGGTGCCCGCGGAGGAGACCACCAGAACCGTCTGACCTGATCCGGCCATCTCTGTCGCTCGTGCCGCGGCGTCGCGCACACGTGCCTGGAACTGCGGGTAGCTCTCGGTGGGCCCACCGTCGGGCCCAGGCTCGGGGTCGTGTTCACCTACGGCGATCCACGCGGCGAGCCCCTTGTCCAATTGTTGCTGGTAGTTGCGCCCGTCGCGGTACATTTCCGGCGACGCGTGTCCCACGAGTGCGGGGAGCGAGTACTCGTTCCAGCCGGGATCCACCTGCGTGTCCGGGCGCGCTTCGAACGCGCCGAGGACGCCGTTGAGCGTCTGGCTCTGCCGGGGCAGGTCGCCACTCACTGCGGCGGTGAATCCGCCGATCTGACCGGAGAGGAATGCACCCGACACCGCGGCCTGGGTGTCACCGGTCGCGGTGAGTCCGCCGGGCCCGTTCCGGAGGTCGTCCGTGGCATCGGATACGCCGTACGCCAACGCATTAGCCTGACCGTGCCGCACAAGATAGATGACGCCCATGAGTGCACACTATTAGACGCCGATGAGTTCCCTTGCGCGGGCTGGTCTGTATCGGGTGAGGCCCTCTCCCGGCCGGCGATTCGGAGGCGTCCGGACAGGTGGGGCAGAGACCCGATCTCGACTGGAGGCCGCCCGTGGCATCGATGCTCTTCGTCAATCTGCCGGTCGCCGACGTCGCGCGGTCACGACGGTTCTTCGGCGCGCTGGGTTTTCGATTCGACGAGATGTTCTGCGACCCGGCCACCGTGTGTATGCCGATCAACGACGCCGCGATGGTGATTCTGATGCAGCGCCGACGCTTCGAGGTGTTCGCGGCCGGGAGCATCGCCGAGCCCGCACAGGGGCGTGAGGCACTCGTCTCGTTCTCCGCCGACAGCCGGGAGCACGCCGACCACCTCGTGAGCGCTGCATTGTCAGCCGGTGGCACACCGCTGCGTGAACCCGAGGACCTCGGGTTCATGTATTGCTGCAGTTTCTGCGATCCGGACGATCACGCCTGGGAGGTGGTCTGGATGGACGCCTCCCAACTGCCACAGAACTCCGAGGGCTGACGGGTCGCCGATCTCAGTGCCAGGGGCCGGGCGCGGTCCGTGTGGGTGCGTCGTACGGGGTGGCGGGGAGCCCGAACCTGGCGAAGTCCTCCTCCATGGTGTCGCTGAAGAAGGCCACCACGTGCCCGACCTTCCTCGTCACCGGATCGATGTCGAGGACCTGGAGCTGGAACGGCCGATGAACCCCGTCTGGTTCGCGCATGTACAGCCCGAACGCCGGTTGCCCGTTGGCGACCGTGGGCAGCAGGATCTGGTCGCCGGCCTTCTCTGCCGGGCAGTTCTTGCGGATGAGGGTCCCGATGGCCTCCGGGCCCTGGTACCAACCGGTGAACGGCGGCATCTCCCAGATCGCCTTGTCGGTGAACATCGCGGCGATCGCATCGACGTCGTAGCGCTCGAAGGCCGACACATACCGGGCGAGCAGTTCCCGCTTGGCGTCGTCGTCGAGGACCGACGGGTCCGAACTCGAAGACTCCGCCTGGGGCCGGGCGGTCTTGAGCTGCTCTCGGGCGCGCTGCAGAAGACTGTTGACGGTCGCGGTGGTGACGCCGATGGTGTCGGCGACCTCGGCGGCCCGCCACTGCAGGACGTCGCGCAGGATCAGCACCGCACGCTGCCGTTCCGGCAGGTGCTGCAAGGCGGCGATGAACGCCAGTCGCACCGATTCCCGTGCGCCCACGACGAAGGCCGGGTCGGCGTCGTCGCCGGGGGTGATCTCGTCGACGGTGCCGGCATACGGCTCCAGCCACGGCACCTCGTGGTTCTGGAGCAGGTCGTCGGTGGGGTCGAAGGCGTCGCCACCGAGCCCGGACGGAAGCGGGCGACGCTGTGAGCTCTGTAGTGCCGTGAGGCAGGTGTTGGTCGCGATCTTGTGCAGCCAGGTCCGCACCGAGGAGCGGTGGTCGAATTTGGCGTAGCCGCGCCACGCGCGCAGGAACGTCTCCTGGGCGAGGTCCTCCGCGTCGTGGTGGGAGCCCATCATCCGGTAGCAGTGGGCGATGATCTCGCGACGGAACGGTTCGGCGATCCCGAGGAAATCGGCGTCGTGGACGGACTCACCCGCGGTTGTGGTCATGGTCACAATTTACCGTTGGCCACCGACATACTCGACTCGGAAGACCCAAGCTCCCCGAACCTGGTCCGGACGGGACGCGGACCGGGTCGGTGCTGGGTGCGGATTTGGAATCACGGTGAGTGCAACCCGGCGAACGCCGGCGGGCGGGTGGAGTTCGCCGGTGAACGCGTGTGCCGTCCGGGTCTGAAAGCTCCATTACCTGGAGGAACGGGCTTGCCGCGTCGGGGTGGCCGTTGCTAGTTTGATCGGCATGACGAGTGTCGACCGCAACCTGTCGGAGGTCACCTATGTGACCACCGCTCTGGGCTGCCGTCTGCCGCTCGCTCGCGTTCTCTGTTGTTGTCGTCGAATGCGCTGAGCCGACGCCTCGTTCCGGGGTGTCGCTCCAAGTCTCTTTTCCCGAGCACTTCAGCCACCCTGCCCCGCCGTGTAGAGCGCGGGGATTTTCGACGAGGACATCATGACCGCAATTCTTCCTGAGATCTCCGGCCGTACCCTGCGCACCGCACCCACGCCGTTGACCCGCCGACCTGCATCGCGTCCGGTGCGCCGCGGACCGCAGGGCCATCACCAGCCAGTACCGTTGTCATCCGTACCTTCGTCGGTGCTGTCGCCCCGGGTCCCGGGATCGGCCGCGGACCGACGCGGCTTGAACAGGGGGGACCAGCGGGTGCACGTCTCGACGCCGCGCCTCGAGCTGTCGAACAAGCCGGCCGCGCTCGTCCTCCGGGCCGCGCGACTGGCCGGCCCGCTGTTCCGCGACGATGCCGCCGAGCGCACCGGTCTGAGTATTTCGACGGTCAACCGCCAGGTCAGTGCCCTGCTGAAGGCCGGTCTGATCCGCGAACGCGCCGACCTGGCCCCGTCTGGAGCCATCGGACGCCCGCGCCTGCCCTTCGAGGTCAACCTCGCCGAGTTCCTCACCCTCGGTATTCACATCGGCTACAAGGTCACCTCGATCACCACCCACGACCTGCTCCACCGCGTGGTCGGTGCGATCCAGATCCCGACCCCGGAGGCCGACACCCCCGAGGAAACCCTCGCCGCGATCGGTGTGAGCGCTCGCCGCTTCGCCGAGCGCTGGAACGGGAAGCGCGTGCTCTGGGTCGGCGTCGCACTCGGCGGCCGTGTCGCCGAGGGCGGCATCGTCGATCATCCCCGCCTCGGCTGGGAAGGCGCGCCCGTCGGACGGGTCATCGCCGAGGCGGTCGGACTGCCGGTGTCCGTCGCCTCGCACGTCGAGGCGATGGCAGCCGCCGAGTTGGTCCTGAACCCCGACGACGAGCAGTCGAGCTTCCTGTACTTCTACGCCCGCGAGATGCTGGGCATCGCTTTCAGTGTCGGCGGAACCGTGCACACCCCGACCGCGGGACCTCCGGTCATCGGACACTTTCCGACCGGTGCCACCACACTGCTCGACCCGCACCGCACGGGTCGACTCGAGCCGGCGGTCAGCGACACCGGCATCGTCGAAGCCGCTCAGGCGCTGGAACTTTCGGTGACCGACGTCGAAGGTCTGCACGGCCTCGCCCGTACGGGCGATGCCACCGCGCGCGCCCTCTTCGAGGAGCGCGCCGAGGTGCTCGGCCGCACGGTCGGCCTCATCGCCGACATCTTCAACCCGGACCACATCATCCTCGGCGGTCAGGCGTTCACCGACTACCCGACCACCCTGCCCACGGTGGCCCGTGCGGTTCGTGAGACCTCGATCGTCGCCAAGCGTGATGTGCGAGTGTCACATTCGGGAGCCACGGTGCAGCAGCAGGCCGCGGGTGCGGTCTCCCTGGACGCGATCTACAGCGACCCGCTGCAGGCAATCACCCTGACTGCCTGAACGGGCCGCTGTAGTCCCCTCGATGTCCTGGCGGTTCAGTCGATGGTCCGCTTGTTGTAGGCGCGCAGGGCGAACGGTGCGAAGATCAGGGTCAGCGCGACCGCCCAGATGATGGTCGAGATCACCGGATGCTGGAGCGGCAGTGCCGAACCCGGACCGAACTCCGGACCGTTGCCCCACAGGACACGCAATGCCTGGACGAGTGATGACATCGGGTTCCATTCGGCGATCGTCCGCAGCCAGGTGGGCATCGGGTCGGTCGGGACGAAGGCGTTCGACAGGAACGTGATCGGGAACAGCGTCGAGAACATGAAGCCGTTCACCGCCTCCACGGTGCGCAGCCATGAGCCGATGAGAATGCCGAACCAGATCATCGCGAAACCGAACAGGAGTAGCAGGCCGTACGCGAGAACGGCTTCGACGAACGACCCGCGGATACGCCATCCGATCGCGAGACCGGTCAGCGACATCACCACGATTCCGATGGAACTGTGCATGACACTCGCGATGCTCCGGCCGATCAGCACTGACGACCGTCGGATGGGTAGCGACCGGAACCGGTCGATGATGCCCTTCTCGAGATCGGCAGTGATTCCCGACGCCACGATGAACGCCGTGAACACGATCGTCTGCCCCATGATGCCCGGCAGCAGGAACTCTTTGTAGGACGCGCTGTCGGTCTGGATCGACGCTCCGAACACATACGCGAACAAGACCACGAACATGATCGGCTGGATCGTGACATCGGAGAGCATCTCCGGCATGCGTCTGGTGTGGATCATGTTGCGCTTGACCATGATCCAGGACTGTTGCCACAGGGTGGTCGGATGGACGCGCGACGTGTTCGCGACCACCGCGTCTTTCTCGGCAGTGGTGGTCATCAGGCGGTCTCCTCGTCGGTGGTGTTGGTGGTGTCCTCGGCGCGGTGGCCGGTGAGGGACAGGAAGACGTCGTCGAGGCTCGGGCGTGCGAGGCCGAAATCGTCGACGGCGATCCCGCTTTCGTCGAACCAGGCG
The DNA here is from genome assembly GCF_038024875.1 of Gordonia rubripertincta. NCBI lineage: Bacteria > Bacillati > Actinomycetota > Actinomycetes > Mycobacteriales > Gordoniaceae > Gordonia > Gordonia rubripertincta. The sequence continues at coordinate 1,004,195 of NZ_CP136136.1, read as the reverse complement.
GCGACGCGGGGGAGGTCGCCGAGGCCGCCGGAGGCGGTGGTGAGTCGGCGTGCGGGGACGTCGACGAACACCTCGGCACCGTTCTTGCGCAGCAGCGCCTCGGCCGCCGGGAGATCTTCACCGCGGGAAACGGTCAGCACCAGGCTGGCCGAACCGGCCTGCTCCTTGAGCTGCAGCGGTGTGCCGTGGGCGATGATCTTGCCTTTGTCGATGACGACGATGTCGTCGGCGAGCTGGTCGGCCTCTTCGAGGTACTGGGTCGTCAGCAGGAGAGTGGTCCCGTCGGACACGAGGTCACGCAGGACATCCCACAGTTCCGAGCGGCTCCGCGGGTCGAGGCCGGTGGTCGGCTCGTCGAGGAACAACACGGGTGGCGATGCGAGCAGGCTGACCGCGAGGTCGAGTCGGCGGCGCATACCGCCGGAGTACGACTTGACCGGTTTGTTCCCCGCTTCGGTGAGGGAGAACTGCTCCAGGAGTTCGTCGGAGCGACGGGTCAGGGTCTTGCGGCCGATGCCGTAGAGGCCACCGATCATGCGCAGGTTCTCACGACCGGTGAGGATCTCGTCGACGGTGGCCGCCTGGCCGGTGAGGCCCATGTTCTGGCGGACCATGCCGGGTTGCTCGATCACGTCGTAGCCGGCGATGCGGGCGGTCCCACTCGTCGGCGGCGACAGGGTGGTCATCATCCGGACAGTGGTGGTCTTGCCGGCGCCGTTGGGGCCGAGTAGACCGAGCACGGACCCGCGCGGGACCGTGAAGCTGACACCGTCGACCGCGGTGAAATCGCCGAAGCGTTTGACCAGGTCGATGGCCTCGATGGCAACATCGGACGTCGCGACATCGCCGGGCGCGGCGGCGGGAACTGAGACTGAGTTCATAACTCTCCACGGTATCTATGGGGTGTGACAGGGGCGAACGATTTTCTGGTGTCTCCGGGTGTACATGGGTGACAACTCAGGGCACGTCAGGGGACTCCGGTGTTCCTCGAGATGACAGACCGCGGGCGCCCTCATAACTCATCGGTCCTGCGGCCCGAACTCCGACGATCGCTGTGACGTAGACGCTAGGACCTCAAGCCAGCTTGAAGTCAAGAAGACGCTGGCGTTCGCATCTGCGGAGTATAGACGCGATAAGGAACGCAGATGCGGATAGAGTGTCGTCGTGACCGCGATACGGATCAAGGATGCCGCTACTCTGCTCGGCGTCAGTGACGACACCATCCGTCGATGGGTCGCGTCCGGGGTGCTCGAACTGTCCGAGGACGGCCCGGTGGCGATGGTCGACGGTGCCCGTCTCGCGGAGCTGGCACGGGAGCGTGCGGTCGCCCCCGATGACGGGGCGCCCGTTTCGCGGTCGGCCCGTAACCGTTTCACCGGTCTCGTCACCGAAGTGCTGATGGACGGCGTCATGGCGCAGGTGACGCTGCAGTGCGGGCCGTTCGAGGTGACCTCGCTGATGAGTGCGCAGTCGGCGCGTGAGTTGGAGCTGGCGCCGGGATCGGTCGCCACCGCGATCGTGAAGTCGACGAATGTCATCGTCGAGACGACGCGGGGCGACCGATGAGGAGGTCGGCGGTCGCTCTGGTGGTAGCCGTGCTGCTCCTCGTTGCGGGCTGCTCGGCGGATACGGGTTCGGAGGATGGGTCGACTCTCGACGTCTCTGCGGCGGCGTCGCTGAAGAAGGCCTTCACCGCGATCGCGGAGGATTTCGAGAAGCAGCATCCCGGCGTCGATGTGCGCCTGTCCTTCGACGGTTCGTCGACCCTCGCCAACCAGATTCGGCAGGGGGCGCCCGCCGATGTCTTCGCAAGCGCAGACGAGAAGAGCATGGCGAAACTCGGCAGACTCGCCGTCGACCCGAAGATCTTCGCGACCAACACCCTGGTGATCGTCACCGCGCGCGGAAACCCCTTGGGTATCGGCTCTTTCGCGGATCTCGCGAAGCCCGGCGTGACTGCAGTGGTGTGTCAGTCCGCTCAACCGTGTGGAGCCGCGACCGACGTCGTGGAGAAGAACACGGGCATCACTGTCGACGCGGTGTCGCAGGAACAGTCGGTGAGCGCCGTGCTCACCAAGGTCACGACCGGGCAGGCCGACGCCGGGGTCGTGTATGTGACCGACGCCCGCGCAGCCGGTGACCAGGTGGCCATGGTGGCCGATCCGGCGTTCTCGGAGGTGGTCAACGCGTACCCGATCGCGACGGTCGACGGTGCCGATCACAGAGAGCTGGGTTCGCAGTTCGTGGATCTCGTTCTCGGCGAGACCGGTCAGCGCATCCTGCGCGACGCCGGTTTCGGGGCTCCATGACCATGCGTGCGGGACTCGCTCGTCGTGATCCGACGGGCTTACCGGTTTGGACGTACGGGCTGGCCGCGCTCGGTGTGCTGTTGATCGTCCTGCCGCCGTTGGCGTTGCTGTTCCGGTCGCCCTGGGGCACCTTCGTGGAGCAGGTGACGTCGCCGTCTTCGCTTGATGCGCTGCGGCTCTCGTTGGTCACCGCGATGATCAGCACGGTCTGCTGCCTGCTGATCGGTGTGCCGATGGCGGTGATCTTCGCGCGTCATGACGGGGTGGTCGTACGGGTGGTGCGATCGCTGGTTCTGCTGCCGCTCGTCCTGCCGCCGGTGGTCGGCGGCCTGGCCCTGCTGTACACGTTCGGTCGGCTCGGGATCGTGGGAGAACATCTGCACGACGCCGGGATCGACATCGCCTTCACGGTCACGGCGGTGGTGCTGGCACAGACCTTCGTCGCGCTCCCGTTCCTGGTGATCAGTGTCGAAGGTGCTGTGCGCGTGGTGGGTACGAGGTACGAGGAGGTGGCTGCGACACTCGGTGCGGGTCCGACCCGGACGTTGTGGCGGGTCACGCTGCCGCTGGTGGCGCCGTCGCTGCTCGCCGGTGTGGTGCTCGCTTTCGCACGCGCACTCGGCGAGTTCGGTGCGACGATCACCTTCGCCGGCAACGCGCCTGGCATCACGCAGACCGCACCGCTGGCCATCTATGTTTCGGCGATCGACGACCCGCAGGCCGCGATCCCCTTGTCGCTTGTCCTGGTGGTGATCTCATTGGTCGTCGTGGTGGGCGTGCACAGTCGGCGGCGCCGGGCCGGGGCGGGTGCGCTGTGAGTGGTGAGGACCTGGTGGTCTTCATCGACCAGGCGGTGCCGCCGTTGACCGTGGAGCATCGGTTTGCCGCCGGCCGGACCACCGCGGTAGTCGGCCCCAACGGTGCGGGAAAGTCGACGATGCTGCGGATGATCGCGGGGCTGCTGCGTGGGGACGGTGCTTCACGAATCGCTCTGGGGGGTGACGTGTTTCGCGATCGCCGGGTTTTCGTCCCGCCCCATCGACGCGGCGTCTCGCTGCTGTCGCAGGATGCGCGATTGTTTCCGCATCTGACGGTCGCCGAGAACGTGGCGTTCGCGCCGTCGGCGCAGCGGTTGTCGCGCGCCGAGGTTCGTGACCGGGTCGAGCGGTGGCTGGCCGCGACGGAGGTCGTCGAGTTGGCCGACCGTAAGCCCGACGAGTTGTCCGGCGGCCAGGCTCAACGCGTCGCGATCGCTCGGGCGCTAGCTGCCGAACCGCGGATTCTGTTGCTGGACGAGCCGTTCCGCGCGCTGGACGTCGACGTGGCAAGCTCGGCTGCGCGCGCTGCTCCGAGGTCTGCTCGTCGATCACGGCCGCACCACGATCATGGTCACTCATGATCCGGTGGACGCCCTGGGGCTTGCCGAGGAGATCGTCGTCCTGGACCAGGGGAGGATCGTCGAATCCGGTTCCACGCGTGAGGTGTTGACGAATCCGGGGTCGAGGTTCAGCGCGTCGCTGTCGGGGCTCAACCTGTTCGTGGGGCGTGTCGCTGGGGCGTCGGCAGTGGTTGATGCAACCGGTAACCAGGTCGTCGGGTTGGTGGGGGAGGACGTGCCGGCCGGTGGCCTTGTCGGAGGTGCGCCCGCTGCGGCGACTTTCTCCCCGCGCGCGGTCGCGGTGTATCTCGAAGAGCCACACGGCAGTCCGCGAACGACGCTGCGGGCTACCGTCCGCGACGTGGTGCCACGCGGTGACCACGCGCTGGTGAACACCGACGTCGGTGATCAGGTCGTGTCCGCCGAGGTCACCTGGGCGGCTGTTGCCGATCTGGGGTTGGTCGCCGGGCTCGAGGTCGTGCTCGTGGTCAAGGCGAGCGAGGTACGCATCAGTGCGGTCGCCGAGCGGTGACTGCCAGACTTCATTTCGATGTTGCGACTTCGATTGAAGTCGCAGCGCCAAAATGAGGTCTGAGAGTCGCAGGCTAGGAGAACAGTCTCTGGCCGACGACCAGTCCCGCGAAGAACGCGGCGATCGACGGCGTGGCGATGAGCCGGTACTTCAGCGGTTCCCAGACATGGGCAAGTACGTACGACGAGTCCCGCGGAGTGTAATTGGAGAGGTGCCGTGGCTTGTAGCGGCGTTTGCCGCGCACGATGTACGGACCGGTGTAGGGATCCTCCGCCATCACCGGACCGTCAGGTAGGCGACGAGTAACCCGCCGGCGAAGCTGAGGACCGGATAGGTGACGAGCATCGAGAACCGGCCGGTGAGGTACGTCGTCGGCCGGCGCCAGCGGCTGGTGGTCGTGTCTTCGGTCATCTCACTCTGCAATCCTCTCTCCTCAACCCCACATGCTGACGCCGGCGAAGACCCCGAGCACGAACCCGATGAACGACGGCGAGCATTCCAGCCAGAGCTTCACACGCTCCTCGATCTGGCCGACGAATTCCTGGCGCGCCCGGTCGCGACGCCCCGCCCGCTTCTCCTGCGGTGTGCGGGTGTCGACTCCGCGGTGCCGTCCGGTGTAGCGGCGCCTGCTTCGCCAGTCGTCCGATCGCCCTCGGTCCAAGCTGTCCTCTTTCCTCGTCGAGACAGCATAGTGTTCGCGGCGAGGGGGCCATGCGAAACGACGTCCACAGGCGACCGCCGAACCTCAACTCGACACACAGACCTCGATCGAAGTCTGCCGGTCGAGCCGAAGTCTGCCGGTCAGTCGTTGAGCGGGCCGTCGCGATGGCTTTCAAGCACGCGCGCCTTGAGGTGCTTGTATCCCCGGACTCGCAGGGAAGGCATCGATTTGAGGTAGAACCGGTCGTCGGCGCTGATCTCGTCGGCGATGGTGTCATCGATGAGAGTGGTGCCGGGCCGGGCCGAACTCGCCAGCCGGGAGGCGATGTTGACGGTTTCGCCGAAGACGTCGCCGAGACGTGTCAACACCGGACCGCGCGCGAGTCCGACGCGGAGCGGCGGCAGATGGTCGTTCTCGGACAGTTCGTGGATTCGGATCGCTGCCGCCGCCGCGGCATGAGCATCCTCGAACGTGAACATCACCGCGTCGCCGAGAGTCTTGACCACGCGACCGCCATGATCGACGACGACGTCGAAGGTGTCGTCCTCGAAAGACCCGAGAAGAGCTTCGAGGTCGGCCAGATCGATACGGCGCGAGAGGCTCGTGTACCCGACGATGTCGGCGAATCCGACGATCAGATCGAACTGTTCATCCGCGGAGTGATCAGCGTGGCGTTCCAACGCCAGTGCCATGTGGCGTCGCCAGATGAGCTGCTGGACCTGGCCCAGCGCGGCACTCATCTGGTCGAGGGACCAGGGGATGTCGGGGTCGTCGGCGATCTCGCGAAGTTGGTCGGCCTGCCAGTCGGCCAGACGCGACATGGTCTGGCCGATCGCTCGTGCCATCGCGATCTGAGTCGACTCCGGCATCGCCGCCGACGACGCGGCGAACATGCGGAGCGCGGCGACGTCACTCTCGGAGGCGACCTTGTCGCTGGTCGAGCGTCGCACGAAACCGAAAGCGTTCCACGCTTTCTCCGCGAAATCCGATTCGATGCCGAGCTCGGCGATCAGTTCGTTGCGCGTGTAGCGGGGTTCGTTGGCATCGTCGGCGGTGAGAGAGGGGGCGTCTTCCGGCATGCAGAAAGTGTCTCGCACTGCCGGGCCGTTGGGGAGCGCAACGGCGCCAGGGCAGTCAGATCGCCAGCACGCCCTTCATCAGATAGGCCATCCGAGCGGCGAACTGCGGGCTCTGCGCTCCTCGGCGCATCCGCACGGCGTCGTTGACGACCGACAGCGCCGCGTGTACGGCAACCGCGCCCTGGTCGCGCTTGAGCGAAGGATCCACCTCGACGAGCAGATCGATCCAGCGGGCGACGTAGCGCCGCTGGATGTCGAGGAGGTCGGTGGCGCCGGGTTGCCCGGCGAGCACGGACGAGTTGTTGAAGCTGACCGAGAGGTCGGGCGTGCTGGTGATGACGTCGACATAAGAGTCGACGAGTGCCGCCAGGAGCTTCGCCGGGTCGTCGGTTGCGCCGTACGCCGCCATCACTCCGGCGTCGAGGCGCGCGCCGCTGCGATAACCGATGGCTACCAGGATCGCCATCTTCGACGGAAAGTGTTTGTACACACTGGGTCCGGCGATTCCGACGGCCCGTCCGATCTCGTCGACGCCGACATCGGAGTAGCCGCGGTCGGCGAACAGGGCGGCCGCGGCGTCGAGGATCTCGTCGCGACGCGACCGTGTGACACCGGTTATGACCGGTGCGGTGTCGAGGGTCGGTGCGGTCGCCGGACTCAGGGTCAGCAGGCGGCGGACCAGCTTTTCGATCTCCTCCTGGGCGCGGGCGCTCGACATTCGCGTGTGATGGACGGTCAAACTGCCGCTGACACTCAGTATCGCCCACGCCAACTGGACCGCCTCGCGCTCGGTCAGGTCGTCGCGGTCGGTCAGGATCGCCGCCGCCCACTGCCCGATCACCTCACGGGTGCGGAGCGCGACCTGCTTGTTCTGCTCGACGGTCAGGTAGTTGCTCGTCCAGCGCCAGAGCGACGCCGTCTGCGGGCGCTGGACCGCGAGCGCGCACACCGTCGAGATCAGCGTCGCGGCGTCGTTTCCGTCGCGGAGTGCTCGAGCGGTACACGCTTCGAGGTCGTCGACGCCGGCGAGGACGGCCTGCTCGAGAAGTGACTGTTTGTCGTCGAAATGCCTGTATACCGAGGGTGCGGTGACCCCGGCGGCGCGGGCGATGTCGGCTACCGACACCTGTGAGTAACCGCGCTGGACGAAGAGCGTCGCCGCAGAGTCGACGAGCTGTCGCTTGCGGTCGGCGCCCTTGGTCCGGGTCGTTTTTCGGTCAGGCATGGTGAACAGACCATAGCGCACATTCACAGCAAATCTAGACCCGTTGACCATGGGGTATAGCCAAATAAGTGATTCCGCGTTAGCCTCGGGGAGTAACCAACTGGTGGTTCGTGTGAAAGGAACACTTTCGTGCCTGATCAAGCATTCATCTACGAGGCGATCCGCACGCCTCGTGGCAAGCAGCGCGGCGGTGCGCTGCACAGCGTCAAGCCGGTCGACCTGGTCTCGGGTCTGATCGACGAGGTTCTGGCCCGCCACGGCGGCCTCGATCCCGCCGACGTCAACGACGTCATCCTCGGTGTCGTCTCGCCGGTCGGCGAGCAGGGCGCGGTCATCGCACGTACCGCCGCCCTCAACAGCGGCCTCCCGGAGACCGTCCCGGGCACCCCAGATCAACCGCTTCTGCGCCTCGGGCCTGGAAGCCACCAACCTCGCGGCCGCCAAGGTCGCCTCCGGTTTCGACGACCTGGTTCTCGCCGGTGGTGTCGAGTCGATGTCGCGCGTCCCGATGGGCAGCGACGGCGGTGCACTCTTCACCGACCCCGCCACCGCGTACGACCACTACATCGTGCCGCAGGGCATCGGCGCCGACCTGATCGCCACCATCGAGGGCTTCTCGCGCGAGGACGTCGACGCCTACGCCGCCGAGTCGCAGGCTCGTGCCGAGAAGGCTTGGACCAGCGGCTACTTCACCAAGTCCGTGGTGCCGGTCAAGGACTTCAACGGCGTCACCATCCTCGACCACGACGAGCACCGTCGTCCGGGTTCGACGGTCGAGAGCCTCGGCAAGCTGAAGGCCGCCTTCGCCGCCCTCGCCGACATGGCCGGCTTCGACGACGTCGCGCTGCAGAAGTACCCGAGCGTCGAGAAGATCAACCACGTCCACACCGGTGGCAACAGCTCCGGCATCGTCGACGGTTCGGGCCTCGTGCTCGTCGGTAGCGAGGAGGCCGGCAAGCGCAACGGCCTGACCCCGCGCGCCCGCGTCGTCTCGTTCGCCGAGGTCGGTTCCGAGCCCACCATCATGCTGACCGGTCCGACCCCGGCCACCGAGTTGGCGCTGAAGAAGGCCGGCCTGACCGTCGACGACATCGACGTCTTCGAGCTGAACGAGGCCTTTGCCTCGGTCGTCATGAAGTGGATGAAGGATCTGAAGATCCCGCACGAGAAGGTCAACGTGAACGGTGGCGCGATCGCCATGGGTCACCCGCTCGGTGCGACCGGCGCGATGATCTACGGCACCTGCCTCGACGAGCTCGAGCGCACCGGCGGCCGCTACGGCCTGATCACCCTCTGCATCGGTGGCGGCATGGGCGTCGCGACCATCATCGAGCGTCTCTGACGACCCGCTCCCACTTCACGAGAAAGAACTCTGCGAAACACCATGAGTGACAACATGATCAACTGGGAGAAGGACGCCGACGGCGTCGTCATCCTGACCATGGACGACCCCAACCAGGGCGCCAACACCATGAACGCGCTGTACCAGGAGTCGATGGCTGCGACCGTCGACCGCCTGGAGGCGGAGAAGGACGACATCACCGGTGTCATCCTGACCTCGGCGAAGAAGACCTTCTTCGCCGGCGGCGACCTCAAGGACATGACGAGCGACCGCTCGAACGTCTCCAAGGCCGAGATCGCCACCCAGATCACCGAGACCACCAACGCCATGAAGAAGGTGCTGCGTCGTCTCGAGACCCTGGGCAAGCCCGTCGTCGCGGCCATCAACGGCGCCGCCCTCGGTGGCGGCCTGGAGATCGCGCTGCACACCCACTACCGCATCGCCGCGGACGTCAAGGGTGTCCAGATCGGTCTGCCCGAGGCCACCCTCGGCCTGCTCCCCGGTGGCGGCGGCGTCGTCCGTACCGTCCGCCTGCTCGGTATCCAGAACGCCCTCATGGGTGTCCTGCTGCAGGGCCAGCGCTTCAACCCGACCAAGGCCAAGGAGACCGGACTGGTCAACGAGGTCGTCGGCTCCATCGAGGAACTGATCCCCGCCGCCAAGGCATGGATCAAGGAGAACCCCGAGGCCCAGCAGCCGTTCGACGTCAAGGGCTACAAGATCCCGGGCGGTGCTCCCACCAACCCGGCCTTCGCCGCGAACCTCCCGGCTCTGCCGGCCCTGCTGCGCAAGCAGATCAAGGGCGCCAACATGCCGGCTCCGCGGGCCATCCTGGCCGCAGCCGTCGAGGGTGCCTACGTCGACGTCGACACCGCCGACATCATCGAGACCCGCTACTTCGTCTCGCTGGTCACCGGCCAGGTCGCGCAGAACATGATCAAGGCGTTCTTCTTCGACCTGCAGCACATCAACGGTGGCGGCTCGCGCCCCGAGGGCTACGACAAGTACACCGCCAAGAAGGTCGGCGTCATCGGCGCCGGCATGATGGGCGCGGCCATCGCGTACGTCTCGGCCAAGGCCGGCATCGAGGTCGTCCTCAAGGACATCGACCTCGAAGCAGCCAAGCGCGGTAAGGGTTACTCCGAGAAGCTCGAGGAGAAGGCTCTCGCCAAGGGCAAGACCACGCAGGAGAAGAGCGACGCGCTCCTCGCCCGCATCCACCCGACCGTCGACCCCCAGGACTTCAAGGGTGTCGACCTCGTCATCGAGGCCGCCTTCGAGTCGGTCGAGGTGAAGCACAAGGTGTTCCAGGAGATCGAAGACATCGTCGAGCCTGACGCCATCCTCGGTTCCAACACCTCGACCCTGCCGATCACCATCCTCGCCGAGGGTGTGAAGCGGTCCGAGGACTTCATCGGTATCCACTTCTTCTCGCCGGTCGACAAGATGCCGCTGGTCGAGATCATCAAGGGTGAGAAGACCTCGGATGCCGTGCTGGCCAAGGTCATCGATTACACCTTGCAGATCCGCAAGACCCCGATCGTCGTCAACGACAGCCGTGGCTTCTTCACCAGCCGCGTCATCGGCACCTTCATCAACGAGGCCATCGCGGCCGTCGGCGAGGGCGTCGAGCCGGCGTTCATCGAGCATGCGGGCACCCAGGCCGGTTACCCGGCCGCACCGCTGCAGCTCATGGACGAGCTGACCCTGACTCTGCCGCAGAAGATCCGCAAGGAGACCGAGGCAGCGCTCAAGGCCGCGGGCAAGGAAGTTCCGCAGCACGGCTCGAACGCCGTCGTCGATTGGATGGTCGAGAACGGCCGCACCGCCAAGAAGGACGGCAAGGGCTTCTACGACTACGACGAGAACGGCAAGCGCACCCAGCTCTGGCCGGGCCTGCGTGAGCAGTTCAAGTCGGGTACCACGGAGATCCCGCTCGAGGACATGAAGGAGCGCATGCTCTTCGCCGAGTCCCTCGAGACCGTCAAGTGCTTCGACGAGGGTGTGCTCACCTCCGTCGAGGACGCCAACATCGGTTCGATCTTCGGCATCGGCTTCCCGGCATGGACCGGTGGTGTCATCCAGTACATCAACGGTTACGAGGGTGGCGTGCCCGGCTTCGTCGCGCGTGCCAAGGAGCTCGCCGGCAAGTACGGCAAGCACTTCGAGCCGCCGGCCTCGCTCGTCGAGAAGGCCGAGCAGGGTGTCACCAAGCTGACCAACGAGAACCTCGCTGCGAAGTAAGGCTCTCGCTGGGTAGCCAGCAGACATCAAGGGCCCCGGCCGGATTCGTTCCGGTCGGGGCCCTTCTTGTCGCGATCACTGTTTCCGTTCGCGCTCACCCTTCAACGGTGAGCGCGAACGGAATCGGTGATCGCGATTAGGCTGCGACTAGGCCGAGCTTCTCCAGCTGCGGACGGAGAAGCGGTACCAACTGTCGGCGCTCGAGAGTGGCCCAGGTCCAGCGCGTGACGGTGAGACCTTCGGCCCGGAGGCGATCCTCGCGCAGCTTCTCACGAACGACGACGTCCGTGGCTGTTTCGTCTGTGCGCCGCAGGCGACCGTACTTGTGCAGGCCGTCGAACTCTCCGATGAGCAGTCCGTCCCAGTCGAAGTCGCTGCGGTACCTCTGCCCGTCGATGATGAACTCGCGCTGCAGCGTAGGGATCGGGAGACCCGCATCGATGATCTGGGCACGGCTCCAGGATTCGCCGACACTCTCGGCCTTACCGTCGGCGAGAGGTAGTGCGCGCTTGGCATTTCGAGCGCTGGTTCGTCTGCGTCGAGACAGCGTGTCGGCCAGGACGTCGGGATCGGCACCGCGTCGGAGGGCGGCGTCGAAGACGACGATCGCTTGTGCAAACGTGCCCATGCACGCGACGTCGACCGCGGTACGTTCGACGGATGTCACTCGGACACCGTCGACCTCGGTGATCTCCTCGGGTTCGAGAGGCGCGGCGTGGAGGTGGCGTTGTCTTCGGATGGACCCGCCGTAGGGCCGGCCCGTGGTGACATGCACGACATTCAGATCGGGATGCAGCATCGAGAGTCCGTGAACGGCAGCGGCGGAGACGTGGCTGAGCGGATGGGCGCGGGCCGGACCCGACGTGGCGACCGCCAGTGCGCGCAGGCGATGCAGACTCTCGGCCGCGTCCGGCCCGTGCGGTCGGCCTGAAGACGTGACCCAGACGCCGGGGTGGACTCGGACGAGGTCTCCGCGCTCGACTGCGCTCGCCAGTTGTTCGTCGGAGAACCCGGCATGAAGGGCTGCGTCGCGATGGACGAGCCCGTATCGGTCGGTGGGGAATGAAGACATGCAGATTCGACGCGGGAAACCGGAGCGCGGTTCCCTGCGGAGCGCGCGATCACGTATTCCGTTCGCGCTCACAGTTTCTGGATGATCGCGAACGGATGTCGTGAGCGAAACTCAGTCCCCCGACGGCGCCGGGTGGGCGTCGAGCAGGCGACCTGCATTTGCGAGTGCCCGCAGCAACGGATGTGGCGGAACCGTTCGACGCCGCGATGCGTCAAAGTACGCATGACTCCCATCACGACAGACCGGACGGGCCTGATCGCACGCGAGGATGCGCTGCTTGCCGGTCTCACTGATCAAGATCTCGACGACGAGGTGTCGCGGAACCACCTCGTGCGGGTCGGGCCGGGGATCTTCGCGCTGGCGTACGGATACCTGCTGTGGTCGCGGAAGGGGTGAGCCTCGGCGGCGGGAGGCCCACGCCGTTCCCGCGAAACGGGCCGGCCGGAAGGGAACGGCGCCGCGGGAACGAATGGTCAGCGGGTCAGGAAGGAGGTGACCGTCGCCTCGAAGGCCTCCTTCGCCTCGATCATCACCCAGTGACCGCACTTCGGGAAGATGTGCAGTTCGGCGTCGGGGATGAGGCGCATGGGGACCATCGCCATGTCGGGCGGGCTGACGCGGTCGTCGCGGCCCCAGGTGAGGAGGGTTGGGCAGGCGACCTTGTGCATCGACGCCCAGTAGGGAGGAGTGTCGGAGGCGGCCATGAATTGCTGCTGCATCTCGAAAGCCGCCGAGCCGTACATCATCTGGGCGGTCTTCTGAGCGTCGGGGTTGATGGCGGCTTCCCAGCGCTCTTCGATGAGTTCCTCGGTGACGAGGGAACGGTCGAAGACCATCGAGTTCAGCCAGCGGACGAGCTTGTCCTTGTCGGGGGCGTCGGTGAACTCCTGCAGGAGTCGCAGGCCCTCGCTGGGGCTCGGGCTGAATACGTTCGGGCCGACGCCACCGATGGTGACGAGCTTCTCGACCCGATCGGGTTTCTTGATCGCCAGGTTGACGCCGACGACGCCGCCCATCGAGTTGCCGATCATCGGGGCCTTGTCGATGCCGAGCGCATCCATGAACCGGATGACCGAGCCGCCGGCGGTGAGGACCGGGTGACCCTCGACCGCGTCGCTGACGCCGAAGCCGGGGAACTCGATCACATAGCAGTGGTGGGTCTGCGCGAAGTGGCCGAGGTTGCCGCGGTAGTTGCGCCAACCGGTCACCCCGGGCCCGGACCCGTGCAGGAGGATCAGCGGCGGCGCATCGGCGTCACCGGCCTCGTGGTAGCGCAGGGTGCCCTGGTCGGTCGTCAGTTCCCGTTTGGTCGCATCGTAGGAGACATCCACGCGACTAGATTAGAACGTGTTCTAATCCGTTGTCACGGGTGTGCGTGATCGTGTTCTTGACCTGCGGAGATGTGGCCAACTCCGATGATGTCGTGGAGGATGCGATGCACGATCGCGTCGCCGACGACCTCGTAGTGGACGCTCCGGCCGACCTTCTCCGACCGAACCCACCCCTGGTCGCGGAGTGCCCGGATCGACTGCGAGGCGGCGTTCTCGGTGATGCCGATCGAGGCGGCGAGCTCGGCGACCGTCGAGCCCGGATGGGCGTGCATCTCGGCGACGAGTCGCAGTCGCGTCGGGTCGCTGAGCAGCGTGAAGCGCGCGGCCCATGAGTCCGCGTCGAAGTCGGTCACCGATGCCTCCTCTGCTCGTCCCGCCCCCTCGAATTACACCACCGGCCGTGGATGCCGGGGCCGAGTGGCGACAGATGTATGTCTGGGAGAACATATGTCTGTGACGACACGTGTAGGCCGCCGGCCCCTCGGACGCCGCGGACGGCCGGTGATCGTCGTGGTCGCGTCCATGTTGCTCGCCGGAGTCGCCCTCGGGGGATGCGCCCTCGGGCAGGATGCCGCGACGTCGGAGCAGATCGTGCTCGCCGAAAGCCAGGACCTCGGGCAGTTCAACCCGATGCTCGGCTACGGGCAGTTGGGTGTGTCGCCGATCTATGACGGACTGCTGGCTCCCGCGGCGGACGGTGACGACCGCGTCCCCGACCTCGTGCCCGCGCTGGCCGCGTCGGCGCCCGAACGCATCGCGCCGCGGACCTGGCGGGTGCCGCTGAAGGACGGCGTCACCTTCTCCGACGGCACCGCCTTCGATGCCGTCGACGTGGTTGCGACGTATCGCGCCGCGGTCGACCCGAAGGTGGCGTCGGGCATCTCCACCGACTTCGCGCCGCTCGCCTCCATCGAAGCCGATGGGCCACGGGCGATCAGGCTGACCATGACCACAGACGCAGACCCCTCGCCGTACCTCCTGCTCGGCATCGTCCCGTCGGAGAAGGTGGAGCCCGCCCCCGCGGCGAGATGGGCACTCAACACCGAGCCCGTGGGAACGGGGCACTATCGCCTCGAGTCTCTCGACCCCGACCAGGCGGTCCTCGTCACCCGGGATGACCGCGCGGAGTCGACGGCGGTGCGCAAGATCGTCTACACCCATGTGCCCGACGACAACTCCCGTGCGCAGCTCGTGCAGACCGGTGAGGTCGACGGGGCCGGCCTTCCGCCGCGACTGGCCGACGGGTTCGCCGACCGTTCCGGTGTCGATGTCGCAGTGGTGGCTTCGGCGGACTGGCGGGGAGTCTCGCTGCCGTCACGCAACGCCTTCACCGCCGACCCCGCCGCGCGCCTGGCGATGAACCTCGGCGTCGACCGGGACGCGCTGGTGGACAACGTCCTGCTGGGCAAGGGGGAGCCGGCGAGCACGCCGATCGCAAAGGTCTACGGCGATGCCTTCGACGCCGATGCCCAGTTCGCGTACGACCGTTCGCTGGCTGAGTCGACCCTCGACGCCGCGGGTTGGCGCACCGGTTCCGACGGCGTACGCGTCCGGAACGGGGTTCGCGCGTCGTTCCCGCTGCTCTACAACGCCGAGGACACCCTGCGCCGCGACCTGGCGGTCGCCTTCGCCGCCTCGATGAAGGGGGTCGGCGTCGAGGTGCTGACACGAGGCACCAGCTGGGACGAGATCGAGACCAAGATGGACACGGCCGGTGTGCTTCTCGGCGGCGGAGCGACCCCCTACAGCATCGATTCCCAGGTCTACGACGCCCTCCACACCCGTGTGCCGGATTCGTCGCCCTACTCCAACCCGGGCAACTTCACCGCTCCCAGGCTCGACGAAATGCTGGACGCTGCAAGGGAATCGGCTGCGGGGTCCGAGAACGACGAACGGTATCGCCGTATCCAGCAGATCTACGCACGTCAGCCGTCCCAGGTGTTCCTCGCCTTCGTCCACCACACCTACGTGGCCCGCAGTGCGGGGTGGAAGCATGATGCCCCGATCCTCGAACCCCACTCGCACGGCGTGACCTGGGGGCCGTGGTGGAATCTGCCGTCCTGGGCGCCGACATCGTGACCACGTGGATCCGGCCGGACGCCGAGCGGCCCGCGGCGGGCCCGCGTCCCGAACCGGAGAATCCGCTCGGCACAAGCGAATACGGTCGACGCCGGGGTGGTTCTCGAACGGCCATGCGACTTCTCGGACGCCGGTTCCTGGTGATGATCCCGACCGTGCTTCTCGTATCGCTGGGGGTGTTCGCGCTCGCCGCGGCCTCGCCGTTCGATCCGCTCACGGCGCATCTCGGCGACAGGTACCAGTCGGCGACGCGGGCGCAACGGGACGCCATGACGCAGGCATACGACCTCGACGACCACTGGTTCACGGCCTGGTGGAAGTGGTGGGGTGCGGTGTTCCGGGGAGACCTGGGATGGTCGTCGACCATGCGTCAACCGGTGGCCGACGTGATCGGTCAACGGCTCCCGTTCACATTGGGAATGTCGTTCGCGGCGTTGCTGTCTGCTGCGGTGATCGCGATCGTCCTCGGTGCCGTGGTCGGCATGCGACGCGGCGGTCTGCTCGACCGTGCCTGCACCTCTCTGGCTGCGATACTCGCCGCGACACCGCCGTTCGTCGTATCCCTTCTGCTGGTCAGCGCTTTCGCTGTGGGGCTGGGCTGGTTTCCCACCTCGGGCGCACGACGTCCGGGCGATGGCTACTCGCTCGACGGTCTGCTCACGCACGCGGTGCTGCCCTACCTCGCGTTGACCATCTCGATGATCCCGTGGTTGCTGCTGACGATGAGGTCGGCGGTCGTCGACGCTGCCGCGTCCGACGCGGTGCGGGGCGCACGTGCCCGCGGCGTGGGCGGATGGAGGTTGTTGCGCGGACACATCGTGCCGGTGTCGGTGCTGCCGACCCTTGCGCTGCTCGGAACACGGCTGCCGGAGCTCATCGCCGGTGCCGCCATCGTCGAAACCGTCTTCGGCTGGCCGGGTCTCGCCGAAGCTCTCGTCGATTCCGCGGTGGCCCTCGACTTCTCACTTCTCGCACCGCTTGCCGTCGGGTCCGCGGTGCTCGTGCTCATCGGGTCGGCGTTGTCGGATGTGGCCGCCGTCTGGATCGATCCGCGGATCGGATTGCGCGCATGACAGCCGTCCATCAATCGACGATCTCCGACGAAAGTCATTGGGCCGTAACCCGCGAGCGATTCACGCTTGTGGCGCCGTGGGTAGTGCTCGGTGTGTTCGCGCTGCTGGCCGTGGGGTGGCCTTTCGTCGCCGGCGATCAGACCGCCGACTTCGCACAGGCCCTGCGCGCCCCCGGCCGTGGCGCACTCCTGGGGACCGATCATTCCGGCTACGACCTCGGCGTCCGCACCGCGGAGGGGCTGCGGATCTCATTGCTCATCGCCATCGCCTGCGCGGTGCTGGCCACCGTCCTCGGTGTGGTCGTCGGAGTCGCGTCGGTGACCGCCGGCGGGTGGGTCGATGCGGTCGTGATGCGTGTCGTCGATGGGGTGAACGCGCTGCCGCACCTGGTCGTGGGTGTCGTGATCGCGGCGATGTGGCGCGGCGAACCCCTCGCGATCATCGCCTCGATCGCGCTCACCCATTGGCCGGCCGTGGCACGGGTGGTGCGTGCCGAGCTGCTCGAGGCGACCTCGGCGGGATGGGTGGAGACCGCACGCCTGGCCGGTGCCTCGCGCGCGTTCATCGCCACCCGCCACCTGCTGCCTGCGGTGTCCGGACAGGTGTTGGTCGCGATGACGGTGCTCCTCCCACACGCGGTGTGGCACGAGACGACGCTGTCGTTCCTGGGCGTCGGCCTGTCTCCGGACGCCGCGAGCCTGGGCACGCTCCTCGGTCAAGCCCGCGGCGACGTCCTCACCGGCGCCTGGTGGACGTTGGTCGTTCCCGGTGTGGCGCTCTTGTTCACCGCGCTCGCGTGCTCGGGAGCGGCTGCCTCGCTGCGACGCGCCACGCTTCCGCCGAGCGGCGAGGTGTGGCGATGACCGCCCGTCTCGATGGGGTGACGGTCGATGTCACCGCGCGACGCCGCCAGCGCGTGCGGGTCCTCGACGACGTGACTCTGGACCTGCCGGCCGGTTCGATGACCGCCCTCGTCGGCGAGTCGGGCTGCGGGAAGTCAATGGTCGCGGCGGCGATCTGCGGGCTGCTGCCGCCCGGATCGAGCGTGACCGGACGCCTGGCCCTGGGCGATGACGCCTTCCTGGGTCACGAAATCGGCGGACGAGACCCGCGCTGGCGGGCGGTCCGCGGCCGTCGCGTCGGGTTTGTGCCGCAGTCGGCGGCGACCTCGTTCACGCCGGTGCGCACGCTCGGCTCCCAACTCGACGAGGTGATCGCCGGCCTCGACGGCGCGCGCGACGCGGTCGAGCTGTGCCATGCGGTGCATCTCGATCCAGACGCGCTGCGGCTCTACCCGCACGAACTGTCCGGCGGCATGGCGCAACGCGCCGCGATCGCCGCAGCCCTGGCCGGCGGTCCCGAGGTCCTGGTCGCCGACGAACCGACCTCCGCCCTGGACCCCGACCTCGCGGCCGCGATTTGGGCACTCCTGACAGAGACGGCTCGACGCGGCGCCGCCGTCCTGGTGATCACCCATGACACGGAGACCCTGCGGAGGGCGGGGTGTGATTCGGTCGCGGTCATGCGCGCCGGCCGCATCGTCGATCATCGTGCGGCCGCTGACCTCGCAACGTCCGACGATGAGTACGTCGCTGCCTTCTTCGAGCCGGTCGCATGACGGCGACACTCGCCGGCAGAGGCCTGACCGCGCGATTCGGTGACCGCGAGGTCTTCGCCGACCTCGACATCGCCGTCGACACGGGCTCGATCACCGGCGTCGTCGGCCGGTCAGGCAGCGGGAAGACGACGCTGCTGCGCATCCTCGCCGGACTGACGGAACCGGCGGCAGGCGCCGTCGAACAGCGTGGTGGGGAACCGCGCCCGGGGACCGTCGGACTCCTCGCGCAGCATCCCCGGGTCGTCGCCAACCCGCGCTGGACCTTGCGGAGGATCGTCGCGGAACCCGCCGCGATCACGCGACGGCTCTGTGACGTGGAGGAGATCGCCGCACGCGTGGGTCTCGACCGCGCTCTTCTCGACCGCTTCCCCTCGCAGGTCTCCGACGGCCAGCTCCAACGCGCGTGCATCGGTCGGCTGCTCGTGCAAACGCCGCGGTTCGTCCTGTGCGATGAGCCCACCGCCATGCTCGACCCGATCTCGGCGCGGGCGGTGATCGGCCTTCTCCAAGAGCTGGTCGACGCCGGGGCCGGGATGGTGCTGGTCAGTCACCAGCGGCGGCTCGTCGACGCTCGGTGTGACCGGGCGGTGGATCTCGACGCGAAGTAGCCGACGCGACTAGTTGGCCCACTCGACGTCGAGAAGCCTCATGGCCTCGACGAGGTCGGGGTCGAACGGATCGACCGGTTCGTTCATCGGTGTCGGCACGATGGCGAGGTCGGTGTCGGCGTCCCGCTCGAACACGCCCCAGAGCCGGCAATTGTCTGCATGACGTGAGCTGAACTCGATTCCCGTGACAGGTCGACCGGTCGGCGTCGCGAGTTGGTCGACGGCGTATTGCCACGGGGTCCATTTCCAGACGTCCGGCCGGTAGCGGACCCGGTGGATCTGTACCTCGCGGGACGCATACGCGATCGAGCCGAGAGCGGACGCTTCGCTCATCCAACCGCGGCAAACTGGCGCGCTGCACCCAGAACCCGGGGTCCCTCGGTGTCCAGGTCCCCGTCACGAAGGGCTCGTGCGGGCGACGTGTCGTCGAGTATGGGATTGAGTCCTTGAAACCAAGCCTGTGCCACGGTGGGACTGTCGCGTTCAGAGATGATCCGGGCCGCGCGGTAGGCGATTCGCAGACGCTCTTTATCGGTCGGGTTGGCGATTGCACGGCTACCGTCGGCCCACTGCCGGACCGCGCGGGTTTCCTTGACGGTGCCGAGATAAGCGACGAGCTTCGCGCCGAGCAGGTCTCGTAAGGCTGATACCAGCTCGGCGTCCGACATGCGGGTTGCCTCGTTGAAGGCCGCGAGATCTGGGTGCGCACCGGTGATTGACACTTCCGATCACCTCCTGGAACACAGGATAGATCACATGTGGAATGCCGACAATTCTCCGATCCACCTGTGTCAGGGCACGCCGGGGACCGTCGACGCGTGGGTGGTGGATCTCGACGCCGGGCGACGAACCTACATCTGCAACCGCACCGCGTCGTCCTCGCCCATGGCGTCCTCGAGGACTTCGGGGGAGTAGTCGACGTCGATGTCGGCGACCGAGCGTCCGCGGGCGGATTCGATGGCGGAGAGTCGGCGTTGGGCGCGGTCGGCGGCGTAGGTGAGGAATTCGTTGTTGTCGAGGCCGAAGGGTTGCTCCTCGAACTGCTGGTTGACCCAGTCGATCATGCCGAGCGCCAGTGGGAGGAGCTCGTCCATGCGTTCGCCGACGGTGGCCCAGAGCGAGTCGTCGGCGGCGACGTGCCGGCGGCAGGTGAAGGTGCCCCACGCCATGTGGCGACGCTCGTCGTCGCTGATGAAGCGGATCAGCTTCTGCATGCCGGGGAAGATGTCGTAGCGCGTGCAGACCTTCTGCCAGGCGTGGTAACCCGTCAGCGCCAGGCTGCCCTCGATGACGTGGTTGTAGGTGACGCTGGCGCGGATCTGGTTGCGTGGCGACGCGTCGTGCTCCAGGGCGTGCAGCGACTCCGGCAGCTCCTCGTAGAACAGCCGGCGATAGAAGGGGTTCTCCGCGACGAACGCCTGGAGGTCTTCTTGGAGGCCGACGGAGTCCATCCACATCCGGAAGACCTGGGTGTGCTTGGCCTCTTCGAAACAGAACTGGGTCAGGTACATCTCGTCGCCGAAGCGGCCCTCGGTGGACATCGCCTTCATGAAGGGCTGGATGTCCTCGGTCACCGCCTCCTCGCCCGCGATGAACTGACTCACGAGATACGTTGCGCTACGGCGTTGCTCGTCGTTCAGCTCGACCCAGTCCTGGGCGTCCCGCGAGAAGTCGATCGCCGTCGGGTCCCAGAAGCGGGCGTTGCCTTTGATGAAGAGACGCAACGGAAACGAGTCCCAGTTGAGACCTCCCGGTCGCAACGAGGAGAAGTCCTGGCGGCCCTCTTCCTTGTGCTCGATAAGCGTCATGAGATCACCAGCCAACTGCCGTGGAGAGTACGAATACCTGACGCTAACGCTTTCCCCTGCGAACAGTGTCAGGTTCAGCGAATTCGCTTGCCGTAGCTCATGTTACGCCTTGTCGAGAACGGGCTCCGGTGTCGTGTCGTCTTCTTCGCGCTTGGCCAGCGCACTCGGCCACCAGATCTTGCGACCGATGTCGAGGGTCAGCGCAGGCACCAGGAGTGTGCGCACGATGAGCGTGTCGATGAGGACGCCGAACGCCACCAGGAACGCCACCTGTGCGAGGAACAGCAGCGGGATCACGGCGAGTGCCGCGAAGGTCGCCGCCAGCACGACGCCGGCCGAGGTGATGACGCCGCCGGTCGCGGTCAGGCCGCGGATCATGCCGATCCGGGTCCCGTGCCGGAGTGCTTCCTCGCGCACTCGGGTCATCAGGAAGATGTTGTAGTCGATGCCGAGTGCCACGAGGAACACGAAGGCGAACAGCGGGACCACCGGGTCTGCACCGGGGAATCCGAACGGACCGTTGAACAGCAGTGCCGCCACGCCCAGCGTCGTCGCGAAGGACAGCACCGTGGTCGCCAGCAGGATGGCCGGCGCCAGGATGCTGCGGAGCAGTGCGACCAGCACGAGGAAGACCACGATCAGCACGATCGGGATGATCAGGTTGCGGTCGTGGATCGACGTCTCGCGGGTGTCGAGGTCGATGGCCGTGGTTCCACCGACCAGCGCGTCGGCGTTCGGGACCGAGTCCACCGCCGAGCGGATGTCGGAGACGGTGTCCTGGGCGGCGAGCGACTCGGCGTTGTCGGTCAGCGTCGCGGTGATCGCGACCTTGCCGTCGACGACCTTCGGGGCGTCGCCTTCGGTGAGCAGTTCGGCGTTGGCCACCCCGTCGGTCGCACGGACCGCGTCGAGCACCGCGGTGCCGGCGGCCTGGTCGGCGATGACGTAGGTGGGCGTGCCGCTACCGGCGTCGAAGTGCTTGGCCTGGATCTCGGCGCCCTCCACCGACTCGACCGTGCCCATGAAGAAGTCCGTCGACGCGATGCCGTCGGCCTTGAAGGTCGGGGCGAACGCCGCGCCGATGAGCAGCACGATCAACGTGCCGGCCCAGATGGCACGCGGCTTGGACGCGACCGCGTCGGCGATGCGCTTCCACAGGCGGTGGGTGGCGCCGCTGTCGGCCGAGGTCTCCGGCGCGTACTTGGGGCGGAGGGGCCAGAACGCGGCGCGGCCGAGCAGCGCGAGCGCGGCCGGCAAAAAGGTCATCGACGCCAGGAAAGACGCGACGATGCCGATCGCGGCGACCGGACCGAGGCTCTTGTTGGAGTTCAGATCCGACAACAGCAGACACAGGACACCGGCGATGACCGTGCCCGCCGACGCCGCGACCGGCTCGATCGTCGCGCGCCACGCCTGCTTGATCGCGGCGTATTTGTCCTCGGTGGCTATCAGTTCCTCGCGATACCGGGACACGAGCAGCAGCGCGTAGTCCGTCGCGGCCCCGAAGACGAGGATGAACAGGATGCCCTGGCTCTGACCGTTGAGGTCGAGCACGCCCTGCTTGGTCAGGAAGTAGACGAGTCCCGATGCGAGTCCGAGGGCGAAAACCGCGGAGATGACCACCACGAACGGCAGGATGGGGCTGCGGTAGACGACGATCAGGATCAGGATCACGACGGCGCCCGCGACCAGCAGCAGCAGGCCGTCGATGCCGGCGAAGGCCTCGCCGAGGTCGGCGACCTGGCCCGCGGGACCGGTGACCGCGACCGTCAGACCGTCCGGTGCGTTCGCCAGCTTGTCGCGCAGGATCTCGACAGTGTCGGCGGGTTCGCCGGCGCTCTGGATCGGGACGAAGAGCTGGGCGGCCTGGCCGTCCTGCGACGGGATCGGCGGGGAGACCGCCGGACCGAAACCGGGCGTGCCGGCCAGGTCGGCCGTGGTGGTGCGCAGGAACTCGAGGTCACCGGGCGTGATCCCGCTGGAGCGTTCCGCGATGACGATGGCGGGGATCTCGTCGGTGTCCTGGAAGTCGGCCAGCAGATTCTGGACCTGCGTCGACTCGGCCGAGGCGGGGAGGAACGAACTGTTGTCGTTGCTCGCGACGCCCGCCAGCTTGCCGGCGAACGGGCCCGTGATGCCGCCGACGATCAACCAGCCCAGAAGGAGCAGGGCGGGGATGAGCCAGCGGAGCCTGCGGGTGGGACGGGGACTCGAAACGGTCTTGTCCGGCATGGGGTCATCGTTCCATGCCTTTTCCGCACGTGCGGAGGAAGGGCTCGAGGGCGGTCGCATGCAACCGATTCGGTGCCATCCGGGAGCCGGATGGCCGCAGTGGGAACGCGTGACACCGATCACGTGAATTGGCTGCGGCGACCGAGGACTTGGACCAACATGTGATGTACGTCGCATAAGCAGACGGCGATATCTAACGCCCTGTTCCGGGGCGGCACGAGCAAGGAGCACACGTGAAGACCAAAGGTGCAGTTCTCCGCAATCCGGGTGAGATGTGGCAGATCGAGGAGTTCGAGCTCGGTGACCCGGTGGCAGGCGAAGTCCAGGTGAAGCTCGTCAGCTCGGGTCTCTGCCACAGCGACCATCACCTCCGCACCGGTGACAGTCCGGCGCCGATGCCGGTGCTGGGCGGACACGAGGGCGCCGGCGTCGTGACCAAGGTCGGTCCGGGTGTCACCCGTCTCAAGGAGGGCGACCACGTCGTCACTGCGTTCATCCCGGCATGCGGGACCTGTGAGCCGTGTTCGCGCGGTCAGCAGAACATCTGCGACGAGGGTGCGCGCCTGCTGACCGGCTTGTCCATCTCCGACGACACCAACCGGGCGCACACCCATGACGGTCTGCCGCTCGTGCAGATGTGCATGCTCGGCACGTTCGCGCCCTACATCACGGTCAACCAGGCGTCACTGGTGAAGATCGAGGACGACATCCCACTGCAGGCCGCAGCCCTCCTCGGATGCGGTGTGGCGACCGGCTGGGGTTCGGCGGTCGAGATCGGCGGCACGCATGCCGGCGACACGGTCGTGGTGGTCGGCATCGGCGGTGTCGGCATCAACTCGGTCCAGGGCGCCGCGGCCGCCGGTGCACGCAACGTCATCGCCGTCGACCCGGTGCCCTTTAAGCTGCAGATGGCCGAGAAGCTCGGTGCGACACACACTTTCGCGTCGATGGAGGACGCGCTCGAAGCCATCGGCGACATCACCTGGGGCCGGATGGCCAACACCACCATCCTCACCGTCGGCGAGATCGACGGCTCGATGATCGCCCCCGCTCTCGCCCTCACCGGCAAGGGCGGACAGGTCGTCGTGGTGGGCATGGGCAACTTCCAAGCGATGGACGCCCAGATGAACCTCTTCGAGCTCACCCTCCTGCAGAAGCGGGTGCAGGGCGCCATCTTCGGTGGTGCCAGCCCGCGGACCCAGGTCCCGGCGCTACTGAACGAGTACCGCGCGGGCAAGCTGAACCTCGATGATCTGGTGACCAACACCTACCGGCTCGACCAGATCAACGAGGCCTATGACGACATGCTGGCGGGCAACAACATTCGCGGCATGATCGTCTACGGGGAAGACGACTACTGATCGTTCTCCGACACCCTGATCAGCGACGCCGGGTCACCCTGCGGTGGCCTGGCGTCGCTGATTGATCAACAGGTTGAGGAAACGCAGGCCGAGCCCGAGGAGTACCAGCGTGCTGGCCATCTGGATCGACACCGCGATCCGTGCCCCCTGCGAATCCGGTGCGATGTCGCCGAAACCCGTTGTCGTGAACACCGTCAGGCAGAAGTACAGGGCGTCGACGCGGGTGAGCTTCTCGTTGAAGCTGCCCGGATCGTATTCGGAGAACAGGTAATACGTGGTGGCGAAGGCGACGATGTAGAACGTCGCCAGCGCCACCAGCATCTCGACCGCGGTCGCGACCGGACGGGTGGACCGCGCGAATCTGCGCACCTCCCACACGCAGAACGACGCGAGCAGTGCCGCACCCAGGACCATCCCGAGGGTGTTGAGATTGCTGTCCTTGTTGATCGGCAGCAGGAAGTATCCGGTCAGCAGGACGATGGCGGCGCCGATGGGACGGAGTAGGGCGACCGTCAGGTCACG
This sequence comes from Gordonia rubripertincta, assembly GCF_038024875.1. Classification (NCBI taxonomy): domain Bacteria; kingdom Bacillati; phylum Actinomycetota; class Actinomycetes; order Mycobacteriales; family Gordoniaceae; genus Gordonia; species Gordonia rubripertincta. The sequence goes on along the minus strand of NZ_CP136136.1, from coordinate 979,721 downwards.
TCCCTTCGCCAACACGAAGGAATCCGGCGACCCCGGTCCCGGTGCCGGGGCGCCGAGAGGGCCGCCGGATGCGTCGTTCACCAGATCCGGACCCGCTGGTCCTGCTCCAGATACAGTGCGTCCCCGGGCTTCACGTCGAAGGCCTCGTAGAAGGCGTCCATGTTGCGCACGACGCCGTTGCAGCGGAACTCCGGCGGCGAGTGCGGGTCGATCGACAGACGACGGATCGCCTCGGCGTCGCGGGTCTTGGTGCGCCAGATCTGCGCCCAGCTGAAGAAGACTCGTTGCGTACCGGTCAGCCCGTCGATCACCGGGGGTTCGGTTCCCTCGGTCGCGATCTCGTACGCGACCAGCGCGATGGACAGACCACCGAGGTCGCCGATGTTCTCACCGATGGTGAAGTCACCGTTGACCTTGTGTTCCGGGTCGAGGCCCGTCGGGGTGAACTCGCCGTACTGGTCGATGAGCTTGCGTGTACGGGAAGAGAACTCGCTACGGTCGGTGTCGGTCCACCAGTCGACCAGGTTGCCGTCGCCGTCGTACTTCGCGCCCTGATCGTCGAAGCCGTGCCCGATCTCGTGGCCGATCACGGCGCCGATGCCGCCGTAGTTGACCGCGTCGTCGGCCTCGGGGTCGAAGAACGGCGGCTGCAGGATGGCGGCCGGGAAGACGATCTCGTTCATGCCCGGGTTGTAGTAGGCGTTGACTGTCTGCGGCGTCATGAACCACTCGTCGTGATCGACCGGTCCGCCGATCTTGGCGAACTCGCGGTCCTGCTCGAACGACGATGCGCGCGCGACGTTCCCGATGAGATCACCGCGGTCGACGCTCAGCGCGCTGTAGTCGCGCCATTTCGCCGGGTAGCCGATCTTGGGGGTGAACTTCTCGAGTTTCGCGAGGGCCTTCTCCCGGGTGTCCGGGGTCATCCACGGGAGTTCGGAGATGTTGCGGCGGTAGGCCTTCACCAGGTTGGCGATAAGCTCGTCCATACGCGCCTTCGCCTCCGGCGGGAAGTGCTTGGCGACATAGAGCTTGCCGACCGCGAAGCCCATCGCGCCCTCGACGAACCCGACGCCGCGCTTCCATCGGTCACGGATGGTCTCCGCGCCCGTCAGCGTGCGGCCGTAGAAGTCGAAGCTCTCGTCGACGAAGTCCGACGACAGGTACGACGCCGCGGAGCGGAGCAGTCGCCACGTCAGCCAGGTCTTCCACTCGTCGAGCGGACGAGAGGCGATGAGAGCCGACGCGCCGGACACGAAGGACGGCTGCGCGACGACGACCTCGGCGAAGGTCGGGTCACCGGTGGTGCCCAGACCGCCCAGCCACTCGCTGATCGGAAAACCGTCAGCGGTGGAGGAGAATTCGTCCAGCGTCATCAGGTTGTAGGTGAGTTCGGCGTCGCGGCGCTTGACGACGTCCCAGTGCGCGGCCGCGATCGCGGTCTCGAGATCGAGGATGGTGCCGGCGCGGGCAGCTGCGTCGTCGAAGCCGGCGAGGGCGAACATCCGCTCCACGTGCGCCACATAAGCGGTGCGGGTCTCCGCGTGTTTGTCCTCGCGGTAGTACGACTCGTCGGGCAGGCCGAGACCGGACTGGGTGACGTGCACCAGGTAGCGGTCGGACTTCTTGGCGTCGGTGTCGACGTAGAAGCCGAACAGTCCACCGGCGCCGTGTCGCTGGAGCCGGCCGATACGCCGGGCGAGTGCGTCCACGGAATCGATGGCGGCGATCTTCTCGAGCTCGCCGGTGATCGGGCCGATTCCGAGCGCCTCGATGTGGTCGGTGTCCATGAACGAGGCGTAGAGGTCGCCGATCTTCTGTGCGTCGGAACCGCTCGCCGGGCTCGACTCCGCACACTCGGTGATGATGTCGCGGACGTTCTCCTCGGAGTTGTCGCGCAGCACGTGGAATGCTCCGTCGACCGAACGGTCGTCGGGAATGACGTGCGACTCCAACCACTTGCCGTTGACGTGGGCGAACAGATCGTCCTGGATGCGGACGGAATCGTCGACCCACTCGAGGTCGAGTCCGGACTTGAGATCGGTATTCGAAGCAGTCACGCGCTCCATCCTGTCACCGGATCGCCGATCCGTCAGCAGCGTTCGGTACCGGCGAAATCACGCGGGGGCCCGGTCGGGTCCCTACGGTGGATCCATGGTGGGAGAAACCAGCTACGACGTCGTCGTGATCGGCGGCGGGCCGGTGGGCGAGAATGCCGCCGACTACGCGATACGAGGAAGCGATCGCACCGCGGCGATCGTCGAACACGAACTGATGGGCGGGGAGTGCTCCTACTGGGCCTGCATGCCGTCCAAGGCGCTGCTCGGGCCCGGGAACGCGCTCGGCGAGGCGCGGTCGCTGGCCGGGTCCAGGGAACGGGCGTCGGCGTCGAACCCGGATGCCGACGGCGTGCTCGGCTGGCGGGACACCGTCACCGGACGACTCACCGACGGGGCCGCCACCCACGACGACACCGGTCAGGTGAAGTGGGCCGAGAGTGCCGGGATCGAGGTGATCCGCGGCCACGGCCGGATCGTCGGCGAGAAACAGGTCCGGGTCGGTGACCGGCTCCTGACAGCCCGCGAGGCGGTGGTCGTCGCCACCGGGAGCACCGCATCCGTTCCGCCGATCCCGGGACTGCGCGAGGCGCTGCCGTGGACATCGCGCGACGCGACCAACATCCTCGACATCCCGGAACGGGTGGTGGTGCTCGGCGGCGGGGTCGTGGCCTGCGAGGCCGCGACGTGGCTGCTCGACCTGGGTGTGCGCGGTCTCGTGATGGCGATCCGCGGGGACCGGCTGCTGCCGAAGATGGAACCCTTCGCCGGCGAACGGGTTGCCGACGCGCTGCGGGAACGCGGCGCCGACATCCGCTTCGGGACGACGATCGACTCCGTCGAGAGGCCCGACGCCGCGGACACCGGATACGGGCGACTCCACGGCGGCCCGGCGATCGTCCGGCTCACCGGCGACGGAGCCGACGAGCTCACCGTCGACGAGACCCTGGTCGCGGCCGGAAGGGCGCCCGCGACAACCGATGTGGGACTCGATGCCCTGGGGGTGGAGGCGAAGGGCCCGCTGAGGGTCGACGATCACCTCACCGTGCCGGGGCATCCGTGGCTGTACTCGGTTGGAGATGCCAACGGCCGCAACGCATTGACGCACATGGGCAAGTATCAGGCGCGGGTGGCCGGCGACGTCATCGCCGCACGGGCCGAGGGTCGGGAACTCGACGGCCCGCGGTACGTCGCGAGTTCCGACCATGCTGCGGTGCCACAGGTGGTGTTCACCCGACCGGAGATCTCGTCGGTAGGGCTCACCCGCGAACAGGCGACCGCTGCCGGCATCGACGTGCGCGTCGCCGAGGGCGAGATCGCAGTGGCCGGGTCGTACCTGCTCGGGCCGGACTACTCCGGGTACGCATCGCTGGTCGTCGACGCGGAGAGGGAGATTCTCGTCGGTGCGACCTTCGTCGGGTCGCAGACCGGCGAACTCGTGCACTCGGCGACGGTCGCGATCGTCGGCGAGGTGCCGCTGTCGCGGCTGTGGCACGCGGTCCCGTCGTACCCGACCGTCAGTGAGGTGTGGCTGCGGCTGCTCGATCAGCTTCGCTGACCTGGGCAGAATCGCGACTACGCCGAAAAGGTTCCCTACGTAGAGGTGGCGCCGCCGATCCGAACCAGCGTTGTTGGCGACGGCCTGGTCTGACCACTTGACCACCTGACCCCATGTGGCTACGGTCACAGACATGCCCTTCCAGCCGGTGACCCAGCAGAGTGCGCCCGAGATCGTCTTCGACCAGATCGTCGAAGGCGTGCTGGCCGGCGATCTGGCCGCCGGCGAGGCGCTCCCCAGCGAGCGGGAGCTCGCGCGAATGCTGGGGGTGTCCCGGCCGACCGTGCGCGAGGCGCTCAAGCGGGTCGAGGCGTCGGGACTCGTCACCATCCGGCAGGGCGACGGCGCGCGGGTCCAGGACATCGCCCGGACGGGAGGCCTCGATCTCCTGCCGCGTCTCCTCATCCGCAGCGGTGCGCTCGTGCCGCGCGTCGCGCGGTCGATCATCGAGGCGCGTGCCGCCGTCGGCCCGGAGGTCGCCCGCCTCGCGGCGCGGCGTGCCACCGACAGCGATCTCGTCGCGATCCGAGCGGTCCTCGACCGTCTCGCCGTCGAGCCCGAGCCCGTCGGCCAGCAGGTCGTCGCCCTCGAGTTCTGGAGCGTCGTCGTCGACGCGGCCGACTCGATCGCCTTCCGGCTCATGTACAACTCGCTGCGCGCCGCCTACGAGCCCGCGGTCCCGGCCCTCGCCGGGGTCCTCGAACCCGAGGTCGGGAACATCGATGGCTATCGCGCGGTGGTCGACACCATCGCCGCGCGTGATCCCGGACGAGCCGCGGCGGCTGCTCGAGCTCTGCTCGAACCTGCGACGACGGCGCTGCTCGCACTCTGCGAGGTACTCGAGAACGCAGAAACCACACAGGGGGAGGGGCACTGATGTCCGCCGACGAGATCGACATCACGGCGCGCCGGCAGGTGGCGGCCGAAGAACGGCGTATGAGGTCGAGGCATTCGATGTCGCTGCGCGACGCGTTCGCCGAGTTCCTCCGGCATCCGTCGCCGTGGATCATGGCGGGCTTCCTCGCCACCGCGCTGGTGGCGCGTGTGTGGCTGGGCGGTTGGGGTCTCGCCGACGTGCTCGTCCCCGTCGTCATGGTCGCGAGCTTCCCGCTGGTGGAGTGGCTGGTCCACGTCTTCGTCCTCCATTGGCGCCCGAAGCGACTGGGACCGGTCACCATCGACCCGCTCGTCTCGCGCAAGCACCGGGAGCATCATCGCGACCCCCGCGACATCCCGCTCATCTTCATCCCGTGGCAGGTGCTGATCGTCGTGATCGTCGCCGCCCTCGCCGTCGGACTGCTGCTCTTCACCAGCGTCGAACGGGGACTCACGTTCCTCGTCGTGCTCCCGGCGATCGGACTGGTCTACGAGTGGACGCACTACCTCATCCACTCCGACTACCGGCCGCGACATGCGTTCTACCGCCGGCTCTGGCGCAACCACCGCTTTCACCACTACCGCAACGAGCACTACTGGTTCACGGTCACCACGGCGGGGACCGCCGACAGGTTGCTGCGGACCTACCCCGACCCCGACAGCGTCGAGAAGTCGCCGACCGCGAAGGATCTGCACGCCTTGTCGCGGACGGAGTAGCGGTTCCCGTCAGGCACCCCCGAGCCCAGCCGCCATCGACCAGACCAGGACCTCGGCACCGGCGGCGGAGCTGACCGACATCAGTTCGGCGTCGACGGCGCGCACGGCGTCACCGGCACGCAAGGTTGCGGGCTCCCCGTCGACGGTGGCCTCAGCCTGGCCCCCGACGACGAACAGGAGTGTGAAGCGCGCAGTCGGGATCTCGGCCTTCCCGCCGGGGCTCAGCCGCACGGCGTAGAGGGTGGCGCCGGCGTTGGCGATCGAGATCGCGGCCCCACGGTCGGGGTCCCCGGAGGCGACCGGGACCAGCTCACCGGCCGCCAGCCGGTCGGCGACGTCGGCCTGGTCGTAGGACGGTTCGAGTCCGTGGCGGTCGGGCATCAGCCACATCTGGACGTAGTGCACCGGCTCGGTCCCCGAACCCGCCAGGTCCGGCCACGTGTCGTTGCGCTCGGAGTGTTCGACGCCGGTCCCGGCGCTCATCCGTTGCACGAGACCCGGGTAGAGCACGCCCGAGTGCCCGGCCGAATCCCGGTGCACGAGCGTCCCGGACACCACCCAGGTGACGATCTCGCTCTCCTGGTGATGATGGAGGTCGAAGCCCTCGCCGGGTGCCACCACCTCGTCGTTGAACGCGAGGAGGGCGCCGAAGTGGGTGTTGTCGGGATCGTAGTGGTCGCCGAAGGAGAACCCGTGCCGCGAGGTGAGCCAGTCGGTCGTCGTGACCATGCGATCGTCGCCGGGGATCACCGTGAAAGCCATGAGTTCATCATCGCAGTCCGCCCGACCCTCACCCCTGGCCGGAGTTCGCCCGCGGGTTTCGTGAACGAAACCACACCCGGGCGACGGCTGTGGCGCAGAGATTGCGGGACGAGACGCGTTCGTGACCGGCTTGATTCCCGAATGGAAGCTGAGAGCGTCGATTTCGGGTGTTACAAGAGTGAAAATTGTCGCTATGAAGATCTGGGTCAAGCGTGCAACGTCCGCCGCTTGTGCCGCGGTCACCTGCGCCGTCGTCGTGAGCTCCTGTTCGCTCACCGGAACGTCGAACTCGGGTGCCGTCGCCGCCATCGACGCTTTCGCCACTGCACTGAGCCGCCAGGACGCCGGCGGTGCCGCGCAGTTCACGACTGCGCCTGGTCAAGCCGGTGACAGTCTGACCACGACGCTGAAAGAGATGTCGGCACAACGGATCGACGTCGACATCGAGAAACCCGTCGAATACAGCGATGGCACCGCGACCTTCGCCCTGACCACCAAGTGGAACTGGGACAAGGGGCGCGTCTACGAGGCGAACAGCGAAGGAACCGCGCGGAAGCTGTCGTCGGGCTGGAAGGTCACCTGGGATCCGGCGATCTTGCATCCTGGCCTCGGCGCCGGCGGACACCTGCGCGAGGTCCGCACCGACGCGACGCCCGCGCCGTCGGTACGCAGCCGGTCGGGCAAGGTCTTCATGTACCTCCAACCGGTCAACGAAATCGTCATCGACCCTGCACAGACCCGCGATCTGGCCGCCACGACGCGTGCGCTGGCCGGGGTCATCGCGCCGATCGCCCCGCTGATCACCCCCACGGTCATCGGCGAGAAGTTGGCCGAGACACCGGGCAAGCCGGTGATCGCCGTGACACTGCGCGACCCGGACATGCAGGTTCTCGCCGGCGACCCCGCCCGTGTGCCCGGGGTGAGCGTGAACCGCACCGACCGGCTCGTCATGGCCGACCGCCGCCTGTCGTCGCCCCTCGAGGACGGCCTGACCAACTACTGGCAGGCAATCCGGGACGCCACTGCCGGCTGGCAGGTCGAGATGGTCAACCCCGGCCTCCGGCCCCGTCGCCTCGCCGGTGAGCAGGGGCCGCCCGGACCGGACGTCCTGTCGACCGTCGATCAGGGTGTGCAGCTGACCCTGGGCGACGCCGCGGTCGAGGTCGGGCAGCCCGCCACGATCCTCACACTCGACGCCCAGAGCGGCGCGATCCTCGGTATGGCGCAGAACAGCTACGCCGCCGAACGCAACATCGAGATCGATCGGGCGTACCCGGTCGGCTCGACGCTGAACCCGGTCTTCGACGAGATCGGCCGTATCTCCGGCGCGCAACCCGAGCAGGCGGAGACGCTCCTCGACCGCCTGGGCCTCGGTGTGCAGTTCACGGTTCCCGGTGCCAGCGTCCCGACGCCGGGACAGCCCGGTATCGCGACCATCGGCTTCCGCCCTGGGCAGACCAACATGTCGATGACCAACATGGGTGCGCTCGGTGTCGCGCTGGCACGGGCCGCTGCGGGTCAACCGTCGTCGGTGCCGCCGTTCGTCCTCAAGAACGTGCCCACCAAGGTCACCGGCGGTGAACTCGGAGGCCTCGACCCTGCGTTGGTCGGTCCGCTGCTGCGGGCCATGACCACGACCGCGGCCACCGGCGATGCCAGCGACCTGACCCGGGCCCCCGGCCTGAAGGCGCTGGTCGGAACCAACGGTCCCGAGGGGCCGGGCTGGTTCGTCGGCATCCAGGGTGGACAGGTCGTCGTGATCTACACCGAGGGTCCGAAGTCGGGCACCGCAGCGCTCCAGGTGGCGCAGAAATACTTCACCATCAAGTAGACGCGAAAGACGGCGTAGGCAGCCGCCGAGATCAGCGGGTGACGGCGCGGCGGCCCAGGTAGGCGAAGACCGCGCGCCATCCCAGCAGGAACAGGGCCAGCGTCACGGTCGCGACGATGACGAAGCTGACGGCCACACCCTGGCTGAGGATGAAGCGCAGGATCATCGCGACGGTCACGGTGCAGAACCAGATGACGATCCCGACCGGCACGACGCGGTCGGGCCGGAAATCGTGGCCGAAGAAGTCGCTGGACCGCACGTGCGCGTACACGTAGGTGATCGACCAGCCTGCCGCGCAGCCGACCAGGAACGGCCACAGGGTGTGCAGGAAGGCGGCCGGGGCGTACCCCTCTTCGTGGCTGGCCCGGCCGATCACCACGAAGATCGTGATGGCCACCGCGTCGAACAGGGCGGCCATCGGCCCGGTCGCGGTTCCCCGCACCGGTGAGGTCCCCTCCTCCGTGGGGTTCGGGATCGACATGGTGGATTACCGTACCGGGTCTGGCGGCGGATCACTGTCCGACCCTCGATCGGGTTCCGTGCCGGACGCCTCCTCGCGCTCTGCTGCGTCGACGTCGCGTTCCACCTCGTCGATGAAGGTGTCGTCGCGCCTGATCCGGTTGCGGAACATGAGGGCGATCACGACCCAGCCGACCGCCGCGACGAACACGTAGCTGATGATGCGGTAGATCAGAACGGCGGTGATCGCGTCCGCGGCGGGCATCCCGGCACTGGTCAGGGCCGGGACCAGCACGGCGTCGACGACCCCGATGCCGCCCGGGAGCAGCGGGATCGCCGTACCGACCGCCTTGCCGGCCGCGTAGGCGACCATCAGTCCCGCGATGCTCGGGTGTGCATCGACGGCCCAGCAGGCGAACATCAGGCAGGCGACGTCGGCGACCCAGTTGAAGAGGCTCCACCCGAAGGCGATCGACGTATCCCGTTTGGTGAGCTGGACCGCCCGGAGCTGTTCGAGCAGTTCGAAGAGCTTCTCGGTGCCGTGCTCGTCGGGCTTGTTGCGGAGCTGATTGATCCACCCCAGTACCCGGATGCCGGTGCTCTTCAGCGACTCGGGGTGACTGGCGAGGTACTGCAGGACCACGGCGACGGCGAGCAGCCCGGCCACCGAGAAGACGACCGAGAACGGGCTGGTCTTGGCGCCGGCGAGCATTGCGCCACCGAAGCCGAGAACCGCGAGTCCGACGCCCGCGAGGAGGCCCGACATCACGACCTGCCAGGACGCGACGACCGGGGTCGCTCCCCACTTACGGGTCTCGCGGTAGGTGAACGCCGGCGCCAGCACCTGGCCGCCCGGCATCGTCTGGCTCAGCGAGTTGGCGGCGAGGATGACCGACAGCGACTTCCACTGCGTCACCCGGACACCGGCCGAACGCAACAGCGCACGCTGGACCTGCGCAAAGCTGTCCATCGAGAGCATCGCGGCCACGACACAGGCGAACACCCAGTGCCATTTGATGTCGCCGATGCGTAGCCATGCCTTCTTCAACTCGGGCCAGATCAGCACGATCTCGACTCCGAGGATCACCAGGACGACGGCAAGGAGGACCCAACGCACCCACCAGAAGCGGGGACGGGTGGCGAGGCGGGCGGTCATATCCCGCGGCGAGCCAACATCCTCCGACATAGGTGACACACTAGGCCAGGGGGCGCTCCTGCATGTCCACCACCGTCCGGTGTTCCAACTGTCTACTGTTGCTCTCGTGAGCGAAGCCGAACCGGCCGGTCGGCCGAACGTTGCCCCCGACCTCGCGTCCCTCGACCGGGCCAGGGTCCACCCGCAGGTGCGGGCCGCCGCTGAATGGGCGTGGCGACTGCTCCTGCTCCTCGTCGCCGCCTACGTGGCCGCGAAGCTGTTCGTGGAGTTCGAGGAGGTGCTGGTCCCGGTCGCGCTGGCGATCCTGGTCGCGGCGATGCTCGTGCCCGCGGTCGACGCCCTCGACCGTCGCGGGGTGCCGAGGTCGCTGGCAGTGCTGCTCAATATCCTCCTGGCGCTGGGCTTCATCGCCGGGGTGATGACGTTCGTGGTGCGCGAGTTCATGCGGGGTGTGCCGCAGCTGGTCGAAGAGGTCAACGACACGGTCGAGCGGACCAAGCAGTGGCTGATCGAGGGGCCGCTCGATCTCGATCCGGAGCAGGTGCGGAACGCGGGCTCGGACGTCGTGAACTTTCTGCAGCACAACCAGGATCGCGTCACCAGCGGCGCACTAGCGACCGCCACCACCGCGAGCGAGATCATCACCGGTGCACTGCTGACCCTCTTCCTCCTCATCTTCTTTCTCTATGGCGGGGCGGAGATCTGGCGGTTCTCGACCGGCCTCGTGCCGGCCGGGAGCCGTGATCGGGTGTGGCGAGCGGGGATCGCCGGTTTCGGGACGCTCGTCGGGTACGTGCGGGCGACGATCGCGGTGGCCTTCGTCGACGCCTGCGGTATCGGTGTGGGCCTGGCCATCCTGCAGGTGCCGCTCGCGCTTCCGCTGGCCTCGCTGGTGTTCCTCGGTGCCTTCATCCCGATCGTCGGTGCGCTGCTGACCGGTTCGCTCGCGGTGCTGGTCGCCCTGATCACCCAGGGTTGGATCGCGGCGGTGGTCGCACTCGCGATCGTGGTCGGCGTGATGCAGCTCGAAAGTCATGTGCTGCAGCCGTTCCTGCTCGGCCGATCGGTGCGGTTGCACCCGGTCGCAGTGGTCCTCGGTATCGCCGCGGGCCTGGTCTCGGCCGGGATCATCGGCGGCCTGCTGGCCGTGCCGCTGATCGCCTTCCTCAACACCGCGATACGTCATCTCAAGGGCACGGCCGACGCCGACCACGACACCGCGGTCCACCCCGGCGGCTATGTCGCCGAAGCCAGTGAACCCCTGTGGGACACCGCCGATCCCGACGCGACCGCGGAGGCCGTGGCCGAGGGCGGGGCGATGCCGCACGACACGACCCCACCGAAGCGGGACCCCGAGCCAGGCCCGCAGGACCCCGGGACGGCATGAGCGCGCAGCCGTCGGCGCGGTGGGTCGCGCAGATGCGGGACACCGAGGCGGGGCGACTGGCCCGCGCCGTCGACGTCGATCCGGTCGGCCCGCTGTGGCGGGGGGCGCAGATCTTCCGGCTGCTGTCGTATCTCTACGCGCTCGGCTTCCAACTGGCGATCAACGACGACCTGGAACACCGGGCCGTTGCATGGGCCCTCTTCGGTCTGCTGACCGTCTGGACGGCGGTCAGCGGAGTCGGGTACTTCGTCGGGTTCGCCCGCAATCGCTACTGGGTGACCGCCGAAGTGGCGTTGGTCTGCGGACTGATGCTGTCCACCTCCTATGTGGCCGACGCGGAGTGGGCGTGGAACAACCAGACCTGGCCGACGACGCTGTGGGCCACCAACGCGGTCATCTCGGTCGCGATCCTGGCGGGACCGGTCGCCGGGATCGTCACCGGACTCGTCGTCGGCGGGACGAGCACGTTCGTCAAGGGCGAGCTGAACCTGAACTTCGGGCGCAATGCCACGATCATCGTGATCGTCGCGACCGGCATGGCAGTGGGCCTCGCGGCGGCGAATGCCCGGCGCTCCCACGAGAAGCTCTCGGCCGCAGCACGAATCGCGGCGGCCGCGGAGGAACGCGAACGCCTGTCGCGCGAGGTGCACGACGGGGTGTTGCAGGTGCTCGCACTCATCGCCCGGCGCGGACGTGAGATCGGCGGTCCCACCGCGGAACTGGCCTCGCTGGCCGCCGAACAGGAACGCGCGCTGCGCCGCATGATCTCCGACGCCGGTGACGCGGGCTCCGAGTCCGTGCTCGACGGCGCCGGAGGAACCGTCGAACTCGACCTTGCGGCTGCCTTACGCGTCTTCGCCGACGACCGGACCTCGGTGAGCGCACCCGCCGACCCCGTTCCGGTACCCGCCCACATCGGGCAGGAGATCCGCGCCGCGGTGGTCAACGCCCTGGACAACACCCGCCATCACGCGGGACCCGGTGCGCGCGCCTACGTCCTGGTGGAGGATCTGGGGGACGACGTGGTGGTGAGCGTACGCGACGACGGCATCGGAATCGGTGAGGGTCGGCTGGCGCAGGCGGTGTCGCAGGGACGCCTCGGCGTCGCCAAATCCATTGTCGGACGGATCGAATCACTGGGCGGTAGGGCCGTCCTGGACACCGAGCCCGGTGGCGGGACCGAGTGGGAGTTCACCGTTCCGCGGCGACAGAGCCGGCGGGACTGATGGGAGAAGCGGATGGGCACGGTCGGATCGGAGGGTGAACGCGTGGTGGACGGTGACGCCGGAGGGTTGCGGATCATGGTCGTCGACGATCACCCGATCTGGCGTGACGCGGTCGCCCGCGACCTCGCCGACGAGGGATTCGACGTCGTCGCCACCGCCGACGGGGTGGCCAGCGCGGGGCGACGTGCCGCCGCGGTGACGCCGGACGTCGTGCTGATGGACATGCAGCTCCCCGACGGCTCGGGCGCCGACGCGACCGTCGCGGTGCTCGAGGTCTCGCCGCGGACCCGCATCCTCGTGCTGTCGGCCTCCGGCGAGCGTGACGACGTCCTCAAGGCCGTGAAGGCCGGGGCGAGTGGATATCTCGTGAAGTCGTCGTCGCGGGAGGAGCTGGTGTCCGCGGTTCGCGCCACCGCCGATGGACAGGCGGTCTTCACGCCCGGTCTCGCGGGGCTCGTCCTCGGCGAGTACCGCCGAATGTCGCAACAACCGGATGCCTCGCCGGCGACGCCGGCCCTGACCGAGCGGGAGACCGAGGTGCTGCGGCTCGTGGCGAAAGGGCTGAGCGCCAAGCAGATCGCCCGGCGGTTGTCCCTCAGTCACCGTACGGTCGAGAACCACGTCCAGGCCACGCTCCGGAAGCTGCAGTTGGGCAACCGGGTGGAACTGACCCGCTACGTCATCGAACACGGCCTGGAAGAGGACTGAGTCCTCCTCCAGGCCGTGTGGATGAAAAGCTCGATGCCCGAGACTATTCGGTGGCGGCGAGCGCGGCCGGCGCAACCGGTGTCGAGGTCTCCGGCTTCGGTTCGACGACCATCAGCGTCGCTGCCGCACCGGCCAGCGCGATGCCGGCGAACAGGTAGAACGCCGTGCCCGAGGAGATCCCGGCGCCGATCAGCAGACCGCCGATGACCGGACCGACGATCCCGCCCAGCCGACCGAATCCGGCACACCAGGCGACGCCCGCGCCGCGCGCCTCGGTGGGGTAGAAGTTCGACACGAAACCGTAGATCAGCACCTGGGTTCCGATGGTGCCCGTGCCGGCGACCGCGACCGCGGCGAGCAGGATCGGCAGCGGCAGACCGAAGGTCAGGCACACGAGGGCGAAGGTCGCCAGACAGAACGACGTCGCGACCACCTGCTGCGGGCCGCGGCGATCGGCGAGCCGGGCGGCGATGAGGCCGCCGACGATCGCGCCGCCGTTGAGGACCAGCAGGAACGCCAGCGACCCCTTCGCGTCGAATCCGTTGCCCTTCATGATCTGCGGAAGCCAGGTGTTCAGGCCGTAGGTCAACAGCAGGCCGACGAAACTCATCATGCCCAGAAGCAGTGTGGGGACGGCGAACCGGCGGGTGGCGAGGGCGGCGAAGCCGAGTTTCACGGGTACGGATCCCGGTGCGACGTCGAGGTGGCGTGCGCGCAGGTCCACCGGGATACCGGTCCGCGTGCTGATCTCACGGGCCTCTTCGTACCGTCCGCGTGCCGCGAGCCACTGCGGGGACTCGGGCATCTTCAGCGCGGCGAGCGGGAGCAGCGTGACGAGAGGCAGTGCGCCGATCCAGAACAGGCCGCGCCACCCGAGGTGGTCGGCGAGCAGCATCGCCAGCACCGAGGCGAGGACACCGCCCGCCGGGACCCCGCTGTAGACGATGGCGTTGAACAGGTTTCGCTTGGAGGTCGGCGCGAACTCTGCGACCATCGCGCCCGCGGTCGCGACGAGGCCGCCGATGCCGATGCCGGTGAGGCAGCGCAGGATTCCGAACGACACGAGGTCGGTCGCGAGCGCGGTGGCCGCCATGCCGACCGAGAACCAGACGATGTTGAACAACATCATCCGGCGACGGCCGACCCGGTCGCCGAACGCCCCGGCGACCAGGGCGCCGATCATCACGCCGATGAGGGCGTAGGAACCGAGGGCCCCGGCGGTCGCCGGGGTCAGCTCGCCCAGTTGTCCCGGGTCGTCGAGCAGCGTGGGCAGGACAGTGCCGTAGACGACGAGGTCGTAACCATCGAAGACGATCGCGACGGCGGCGAGGGTGACGATCCAGAGCACGCTGCGGCGATGCTCCGGAGACGTCCAGGTGGAAGAGTTCATGCGGGCTGTACCTCCAGCGTTTGTGGGCTGGAAGCCATCCTGCGCGGAGTGTGTGCGCAATCACATCAGGGTAATGCCCAGTCCTGGCCAGTCCGCGATTGATCCGGCCCGACGCGGAATTCATAACGAGAAACGGCCGGCGGGGCGAACCCCGACCGGCCGTCGACGTGCACCTGTCGGCGCGACTACTTCTCGGAACGACTGCGCTTCAGCAGCTCCTGCACACTGATCTGGGCGTCGTCACCGGTCTCGTCCGAGCGGGCGTGCCGGTCGGACCGTGGGCGGCGACGGCCCGAGTCGGCGTCTGCGGATGGCGGGCCGGCGGGGCCGGTTCCCGGACGGGGAGTGGCCGCCGGGGTGGCGTCCGGACTCAGTCCACGCTCCATCGGAGACGGTCCGGAGGTCCGGCGACCACGGGTCGTCGGCGTCGAGTTCTCCGGCGATACGGACGCAGCCAGCGGTCGGCGCCCGGCGTCGTCAAGGCTCGGGCGTCGTCCCAGCGGGGACCGCGAACCCGCGTCACGCGCAGGTGCTTCGGTCGGCTGGGGCTCACGGACCGGCGCCGCAGCCGGGGGAGTGGTTCCCGTCGGGCGGTCTGCGCGCGGAGCCGGGTCGCCGAGGCGGATACCGCCCTCGCCGAGGCTCCACCCACCGGTGTCCGGGCGATCGCTCTTGGGGAGAGTCGACCGTCGGTACGGCGACGCCGGGCGACGCTCAGGACGGGATGCCTCGGCCGGCGCGCCGGACGGCTGGGCGGCGGGCGGTGCCGACGCACCGACACGGCCGGGGACCGCGCGACCGGGGGCGGGTACCGGGGGGACCGGACCCGGACCGCCGTTACGGACCGGCGGACCAGGCTGGCGCGTCTTCGCCAGCGGTGCGTTGGTCATCGGTGCATTCGGCTGCGGTGCACCGGGCTGGGGCGCATTGCCCTGGGGTGCGCCGGATGCGGGACGGGGAGGAACGGGCCGGCGACCATCCGGTCCCGGGGCCCCGCGGCGCGCGGGTGCGGCTCCGGCGGGCGCGGTGCGCGGCCGGGCCGCGGCCATGACCGAGGTCGGGGCCTCCGCGACCAGCGTGCCCGCACTCATCTTGCGTGCCGCGCGGGAGTCGCGCTGCTCGTCGGGCTCGTCCTCGAGGACGGCCTCGCCGAGACCGATCTTGCGCTGTACGGTCTGCATCCAGCGAGGCGCCCACCAGCAGTCGTCGCCGAGCAGCTTCATCACCGACGGCACGAGCAGCATGCGGATCACGGTGGCGTCGAGGATGAGCGCCGCGATCATGCCGTACGCGATGTACTTCATCATCACGATGTCGGACAGGCTGAACGCGCCCGTCACCACGACCAGGATGGCCGCCGCCGCGGTGATGATCCCGCCGGTGTGGGCGATGCCGCTCCGGATGGACTCGGTGGTGCTGGCGCCCCGTTGTCTGGCCTCTACCATTCTGGAGAGCAGGAACACCTCGTAGTCGGTCGAGAGACCGAAGATGATCGCGATGATCAGGACCAGGATCGCCGCGAACAGCGGACCCGGGGTGAAGTTCGCGAGACCCGCACCGTGGCCGTCGACGAAGATCCAGGTCAGGATGCCCAGCGTCGCGCCGAGACCGAGAGCGGTCATCAACGCCGCCTTGATCGGCAGGACCAGCGACCCGAACTGCAGGAACATCAGCAGGCCGGTGATGAGGACCAGCATGATCGCCATCAGGGGCAGCCGGTTCATCAGCGCGTCGATCGAATCCTGGGTGAGCGCAGGGGTGCCCGTCACGTACATGGTGAGGCCCTGGGTGTCGATCGCCCGGAGCTGGTCGATCGCCTTGGCCGCCTGGGTGCGGTCGACCAGGCCGGCCGAGACCTGGTAGACGCCCACGTTGGGGTACCGCTCGGCGTCGTAGGAACCGAAGCCGGCCTTGTCGGGGTCACTGAACTTGTTGGTGAAACCCGGGACCTGGTCGGCCTGGCGGGCGATGGCCTCGAGTTTGTTCTGATCTTCCTGGTTCGTCTCGTCGTAGACGATGACGAGCTTGACCGCCTCGGTGCGCTCACTGGGGAAGTACTCGTCGAACTTCTCCTGCGCCACACGTGCGGAGTTGTCCGGCGGCAGGAACTTCTCGCTGATGCCGCCGAACTGGATGCTGCCGAACGGGACCGTCAGGGCGAGCAGGAGGAGCACGGTCGGGATCGCCGTCTTCAGCGGGTTCTTCATCACCCACGTCGCGAGGCGGCCCCAGAAGCCGTTCTCGACTTCCTGGCTGGTCTTCATCCGGCCGGAGAAGCGGTTCTCCAGCGCGACGGCGCGCTCCTCGGTCGAGAAGCGGCGGACCAGCGGGATCGCGGTGTACTTGAGGATCGAGCCGATCGACAGCATGTTGACCCGTGGCCCGAGGATGCCCAGGATCGCCGGCAGCACGGTGATGGACAGGATCGCGGCGAGGGAGACCGAGGCGATGGCGCCGTAGGCCACCGACTTGAGGAATCCCTGCGGCATGATCAGCAGGCAGGCCAGCGCGGCGACGATGATGGTCGCCGAGAACACCACGGTCTGGCCCGCGGTCATCACGGTTCTTCGGACCGCGGCCTTCGTGGAATAGCCCTCGCCGAGTTCCTCTCGGAAGCGCGAGACGATGAACAGGCCGTAGTCGATCGCGATGCCGAGACCGATCAGCGTGACCACCGACTGCGCGAAGATGTTGAGCTCGGTGGTCAGCGCGAGGATCTTCATGATGCCCAGCGATCCCGCGATCGTCAGGCCGCCGATCAGGACCGGCAGACACGCCGCGACGACGCCCCCGAAGACGAAGAACAGCATGAGCGCGACGACCGGCAGCGCGATCACCTCGGCGCGCTTGATGTCCTTGTCCATGCCGTCGGCCATCGACCCGGAGACCGGCTGCAGGCCGGCGAGTTCGAAGGTGGCGCCGGGTATGTCGAAGCGTTCGGCGATGTCGTCGAAGAACGGTTCGATGGTGTTGTAGTTGGCCAGCACCGTGGTGTCGTCGTTGCCGGCGACACCGATGCTGATGAAGGCCTGACGTTTGTCCGGGGTGAACAGTCGCTCCTGGACTGCACTCTGTGCGGGCTGGACGAGGAACGGGTCGTAGAGCCCCGGGTCGGCGCGCCCGACGATGTCGGGGTGCGTGGCGATCAGGTCTTCGACGAAGGTCTCCACCTTCTTCCCGAACGCCGGGTCGTCGACCAGTGTGCCCTCCGGTGGTGTGACCAGCAGGATGACATCAGACGTGTGATCGCGGCCCAGGGCCTTGTCGGCGTAGCGGGCACCGAGATCGGATTCCGACGTGGGGTCGAACCAACCGCTCTGACTCAGATGCTTGCTGAGGTCGAGACCGTATAGTCCGAGTCCCGCCATCAGGGCGATCATCACCGCGATGACGAGGAAGCGCATTCGATACACGAATGTGCCGATTACTCGGAACACGCTGATGTCCTTTCTCGTGCGACGTGTCGGGCGCCGGCCGCGATCGGGGGTGTCGGGCCGTCGGTGCGCTCGGACGGGGCGCCGTGCCGGGGGGTGAACGGTGCCGGTCGCGATTCTGTCAGTTCTCCGTGAGATCTTGACAGTGTTGCCTGAGTGATCCCTGAGGTATCGGGGTCGGTGACGCCCTCAGTGAGCACCTCGGCGTCCTGCGACGAGGCACCGCGCGCCGGTCAGCGCAATAGCGCGCTGAGCGGCCGGAACGGTGTGAGCCAAGCGCCTTCGTCCGGGAGGGAATCCAGCCCGATGCGGGGCAATGGCTCCCGGAACACGCCCGGGATGTCCTCGAGGTCGATGAACTCCAGTTCCTCGGTGGTGAGGGCCCAACTGGCGTGTTCACGGAATCCGATGACGGTGACGGGCACCCCGTCGCCGGCCACTTCGAGGAGCGGCTCGCGGAATGCCTGACCGTCGGCGGACGCCACGATCACGCCGGCTAGTCCAACAGTGTGCCTGCGAAGTTCGATGTGGTCGAGCATGTCGGAGTCCACGTCGCTGTCCTCGGACAGCTTCGGCTTGGCGAAAACCGCAAAACCGACGTTGCGCAGGGCATCCACCCAGGGACGCACAACATCGGCGCTACCTGGCGCGATGTTGGTGAAGACGGTCGCCTCGGGCTCGACGCCGCCGACGTTCTCCGTGAGAGCTGACACATCTGCCGTGCGCTGCAGCAGCCAGCGGCCCAACGCGTCGAATCGGGGGCGATGCGCGGCGGTCGGACGGCCGCCGAGCAGGGCGCCGAGGCCCATGTCCATGTTGGGCGCATCCCAGACCAGCAGCATCCGGCGAGTACCGGTCTGGCCCGAGATGGTGTCCGCGAAGCCGGCGGTCGTTCCGGCCGGGGTGGTCTGGTCGGTCATGCCGGGCTCCCGTCAGGGGTGTCGCCGGACGCGGAAGCCGGCGGGATGGGCCGCGTGTACACGAATTCGCTGACGTACCGGCCTTCTCGTTCCGCCCGGCCCTCGAACTTCGTCGTCGGCCGTTCCAGCAGGATCGGGGATTCGCGGGTGAGCTGCACGACGTGGGGGCGGTCGGCGTCCTGGGTGGCGAGCTTCTCGGCGATCCACTCGGCGTAACCCGCGTGGTCGGTGGCGATGTGGAGCACGCCGCCGGGGACGAGACGGTCGGCGATCAGCTCCAGTGTGCCCGTCTGGACGAACCGGCGCTTGTGGTGACGCGACTTGGGCCAGGGGTCCGGGAAGAAGAGTCGGACGCCGGTGAGGCTCGACGACGGGATCAGTTCCCGCAGGACGATCGACGCGTCACCGCGGATCAGGCGCACGTTGGTCAGCCCGTTCCGGTCGACGAGACCGAGCAGCTGCGCCAGGCCCGGCTTGTAGACCTCGACCGCCACCACGTCGACGTCGGGCTCGGCCTCGGCCATCGCCGCGGTCGAGATGCCGGTGCCGCTGCCGATCTCGAGGACCTTCGGGTTGTCCCGGCCGAACATGGCGTTCAGATCGAGTTGAGGCTCGGGAATGCGCTCCGGACCGATCTCCAGGTCGCGACCGAGGACGGGCCAGAGGGTCTCCCAGTTGCGTTGCTGTCCGGTCGTCAAGGTCCCCCGGCGGAATCGGAAGCTCGTCACGCGGGGGTACAACCGTGACCTGTCGGCGCTGTTGTTCACCCGTCCATCGTTGCGCATGGTGGCCTTTCCGCGAAGTCGCGGGTGATCGTGTCCGTCAAGGGGGCGCGGATTCGTGGGGACAGAACGGGTCGTCGGCGGGGATGTGGAGGCCCGGAAGCCCATCGGGGCGAATCCGGATTAGTCTCGGGCCAGCCGCGGAACACGCGGGGTGTCGGGTGGGGAAGGGCTGTTGAGACGTGGGGGCGAACGTGCGGACACCGACAAACCCGCCACCCGGGTGGTGGCCGTCCCGGGATTCCGTCTCGTCGGCCGCTGACCAGGGGGGACTCGCCGACCTCGTCGAAGCGTCGTCGCCGCTGGTCCCAGTGCTCGCCGCGGCCGGACAGCGCTTTCTGCGTCCTCTACATGTGCAGGTGGTCGGCCGGCCGGGCGTCGGGCGCGACACGATGGCGCGCGCTCTGCGCGAGCGGCTCGCGCTGACCGTGACCGGTCCGGGTGAGGATTCCCGCGCTGCCGCCGACGCGGACCTCTGGCTGCACGTGCTGACCGGGCCGCCGCGCCGCGCCGACCGCGAACTGCTGAGCTCGCTGCCCGCCGACCGGGTCATCGTCGTTCTCGGCAAGGCCGACACCCATCCGGACTGGGAGGCCGCGGTCGATGTCGCCAAGCGGTCTTCGACGCAGCTCGGCCTTCCGGTGCACGCCGTCTCCCAGTTGCTCGCCTGTGCCGATCTCGACGCCGCGGAGTTCTCCGCCCTCACCCGGCTGGCCGCCGATCGACCGGAGATGCCGTCGATGGCCGGCCGGTTCCTCGTCGGTGCGCCGGGGTCGGAGGAGCGACTCCTGCGGCAGGGCCTGCTGCGCCGGATCGACGCGTACGGCATCAGTACTGCGCTGCGACTGATCGCGGAGGGATCGCCGGAGGCGGCCGACGCGGACGCTCTCAACCGCGCCCTGCACACCCGCAGCGGGGTTCCGCAGCTCGGCTCGGCGTTCGGTGACCGCGTGGGCCGGGTCCGATTCTGGCGCGAGGTCGAGATCCACGCCGAGCTGGAACGTGCCGCGGCCAGAGGCTGCGATCGGGAGAATGCCGAACGTCTGCTCGCGACCCGAGGTGCCCGATGAGTGTGCGGGTACTCGACGCAGCGCGAGAACTGACCGGATTCGACGCCGCGACCGTCGGGACCGGTTCCGGTGTCCTGGTCGTCGGGACCGAGGGGGTCGGCGTGCGCACCCTCGTCGACGCCGTGCGGGAACTGGCCCCCGATCTCGAAACCCACACCCGGAACATCGAGGCCGAAACCCTGCCCGGGGTCGCTCTGGTCGTCCTCGACCCCTCGTCGTCGGTGGGTGACGAGGAACTCCACCTCGTCGAGCGGGTGCGCGCGACGGTCGGGACCGTCGCGCTGGTCTGCACCAAGATCGACGCCTTCTGGGAATGGCCCCGGATCGTTCGCGCCCATCGCAAGACCCTTGATCCGTTCGCGACGATGCCGCTGTTCGGGGTGTCGGCGGCCGCTGCGCTCGGCGGCGCCGTCGAGGAGTCCGGGGTCGACGCACTGGTCGACTGGATGCGCGAGGCGCTGGAGGCCCCCGCCGCGATGCGCCTCGAGCGTGCCCGTCTCGCTGCGGGCACCGGGGCCGTCGAACATCTGCTGGACGAAGCAGACACCGGAACCGACACATCCGGAGCGCTGGACGAGTTGATGAGCGCGCGGCGACGGCTGCTGGCGTCGCGAGACCGCGGCCGGGCGGATCGACTCGCAGCCGTGCGCGCCGGCCTGACCCGAGCCCGCGCGCAGTCCTCGGCCGAACTCCGGTCGCGTGTCCGTGAACTCGCGGCTCTGGCAGCGGACAACGCGCCGGACAACATTGCCGAGCATGAGTCGTGGCTCCTCAGTCGCTGGGGTGACCTCGCCGACGGCATCCGTCGGGACGCCGACGAGCGCATCGACGAGGTCGCGGCCACCGTGTTGGTCGGCCTCGACCCCGAGCCGTCCCCACCCGAGCCGTGGACGGAGACCCCGCTGCCCGCCGACGGCCCGGGTGATCGGCGGCGGCGCCGGGGCGCCGAAGATGCGCTGCTCGTCGTCATCGGCGCCTCGACCGGGCTGGGCGTCGGGCGACTCGTCGTCGCGCCGATGGCGTCGGTGCAGACCCTGCAGTGGATCAGCATGCCGCTGACCCTGCTGCTGGGGATCGGCGTCGCGGTCTGGGTGATCCGGGTCCGGCGGGGCGCGCTGGAGCGCGCCGATCGCACCGCCCGCAGCACCGAACGTCTCGCGGTCGCCCGCTCCGCACTCGACCATCAGCTCGGTTTGCGGTTCGCCGCGTCCGAGACCCGGATCGCGGGGCAGATCGCCCGAGCCCACGAACGCCGCGCACGTCGCACCGGCGAACAGGTCGCCCAGATCGACGGCGAGATCCGACGCCTGCGCAGCGGCGCGGTGAACCAGGACGAGCGTGTTCGGCGAGACCGCGCGCAAGTCGTGCACCGCGAGCTCCGCGCCCGTTCCGAGCAGTTGTGGGCGGATGGCGACGGCAAGAACGCCCCGAGTGCCAACGATCAGGTCGGCTCCGGCGAGGACGGGACAGGGTGAACGAGATGGATTCGATCTTCGACGGCGAGCACGCAGGGGGCGATCCGTTCGACGCGGGCCGGCCCGACGCGGGGGCCCTGCCGGGCGGGTCGTTCGAGACCGCGGATCTCCCCGACGCCGGCGCCGGATACGACCCGCACGTCGACTCGGTCGCCGCGGTGCACGCCGAATCGGCTTCCGACGATTTGGACGACCACCTGTGGATGCACGAGGACGGCCGTATCTGGGATCTCGGTCCGGCGGAGGTCGACACCGACAACGACGGGGTGAACGACTCGCTCACCCGGAACGGTCCGGACGGGTTCACCGTGTACACCGACAGCGACCGGGACGGCCAGGTCGACAAGATCACCGAGATCGGCGCCGACGGCGGCTTCAGCTCGGCCGTGCTCGACCCGGAGACCGGCGAGTGGATTCCCGGCGGCTCGGGGCGTATCGGCTGAGCAGGCCGAGGATCGGTCAACGGCCGTCTTCCAGGGACTTTGGTCCCTGATCGCCTCGGTGTGGGATAAGCCGCAGTCGCCCACCCCCACACCTAGCGTCCGCTCGGTGCACGTATCCTGGACACCTAGACGACTGACCGGTGACCATTCCAGCAGGTCACACGCTCGCCAGGAGGCCCCAACGATGACCGCAGCCACCATCCCCGGACTGGACCCGAGCAGCGCGCCGACCAACCACCAGGGTCTGTTGGCCTGGGTTACCGAGATCGCGGAACTGACGCAGCCCGATCGGGTCGTGTGGTCCGACGGCAGCGACGAGGAGTGGGAACGCCTCACCGACGACCTGGTGAAGGCCGGCACCCTCGTGAAGCTCAATGAGGAGAAGAAGCCGAACTCTTTCCTCGCCAGCTCCGATCCCGCCGACGTCGCGCGTGTCGAGTCGCGGACCTACATCTGCTCGGAGTCCGAAGAGGACGCCGGCCCGACGAACAACTGGGTCGAGCCCGCCGAGATGCGTGCCACCATGACCGAGCTGTACCGCGGCTCGATGCGCGGCCGCACGATGTTCGTCATCCCGTTCTGCATGGGTCCGCTCGACTCCGACGACCCGAAGCTGGGTGTCGAGATCACCGACTCCGAGTACGTCGTCCTGTCGATGAAGATCATGACCCGCGTCGGCCCGCGCGTCCTCGAGATCCTCGGTGAGGACGGCTTCTTCGTGAAGGCGCTGCACTCGGTGGGTGCGCCGCTCGAGCCGGGTCAGGCCGACGTGCCGTGGCCGTGCAACACCGAGAAGTACATCACCCATTTCCCCGAGACCCGCGAGATCTGGTCCTTCGGTTCGGGTTACGGCGGAAACGCCCTGCTCGGCAAAAAGTGCTATGCCCTCCGTATCGCCTCGGTCATCGCCCGCGACGAGGGCTGGATGGCCGAGCACATGCTGATCCTCAAGCTCACCAGCCCGGCGAACAAGGTCTACTACGTCGCCGCGGCGTTCCCGAGTGCCTGTGGCAAGACGAATCTCGCGATGCTGCAGCCCACCATCCCCGGCTGGAAGGCCGAGACCGTCGGCGACGACATCGCCTGGATGCGCTTCGGCGAGGACGGCCGTCTCTACGCGATCAACCCGGAGTTCGGTTTCTTCGGTGTCGCGCCCGGCACCAGCTACGACTCGAACCCGAACGCGATGAAGACCATCGAGGCCGGAAACACCCTGTACACCAACGTCGCTCGTACCGACGACGGTGACATCTGGTGGGAGGGCATCGACGGCGAGGCCCCCGCTCACCTGACCGACTGGCTCGGCAACGACTGGACTCCCGAGTCCGGAAGCAATGCGGCGCACCCGAACTCGCGTTACTGCACCCCGATCTCGCAGTGCCCGTCGCTGGCCGACGAGTGGGATGACCCGCAGGGTGTGCCGATCTCGGCGATCCTGTTCGGTGGCCGTCGCAAGACCACCGTCCCGCTGGTGACCGAGGCCCGCGACTGGCAGACCGGCGTCTTCATGGGCGCCACCGTCGGCTCGGAGCAGACCGCTGCGGCCGAGGGCAAGGTCGGCACCGTGCGTCGCGACCCGATGGCAATGCTGCCGTTCATGGGCTACCACGTCGGTGACTACCTGCAGCACTGGGTGAACATCGGCAAGAACGCCGACGAGTCCAAGCTGCCGAAGGTGTTCTACGTCAACTGGTTCCGTCGTGGCGACGACAAGCGCTTCCTGTGGCCCGGATTCGGCGAGAACAGCCGCGTGCTGAAGTGGATCATCGGCCGCATCGAGGGTGAGGCCGAGGGTGTCGAGACGCCGATCGGTATCGTTGCCAAGCCGGAGGACATCGACGTGTCCGGCCTCGACGTGCCCGCTGAGGACGTCGCCGAGGCACTGGCGTTCAAGGCCGACGAGTGGCGCGAGGAGATCCCGTCGATCGAGGAGCTCTTCGATTTCATCGGCCCGAAACTGCCGACCTCGCTGCGCGACGAGCTGGAAGGCCTCAAGCAGCGTCTGGCCTGATCCGACCGGTCTGGTAGTTCGGGCTGAGGCTGATGTGACGGTTGAGGTATCGTGCCCCTCATGAAGCTACGTTTGTGGGGGGCCACGATAGCCGGTGCCTGTGTACTCGGGTTGTCCTCTCCACTCGCAGTTCAACCAGCCACGGCCGCACCGGCTTCCGGTGCCGGCGTCAGCGCGTATTACACCGATACGACGACGCTCGGCGACTTCGTCCCGACGTTCAACCGGATCACCGGCCTGGACCGGACCGGCAACGGTCAGTACGCGCTGATCGCCGAGGACGTGCTCCCCGCACGGTTCTTCACCGCTCGGATCGGATACTCCTCGGAGACCGCATCATTCGTGGGTCGTCCGGCACTCGACGGCGGCGGTACCGTTCTCGGACCGTGGTTCGTGCCGCTGCTGCCCGGCGGCGCGCAGTTCGAGGGCATTCGGAAGACCAACGGCGGTTACACCGTCGTCAGCGGTGGCAACAACCAGTTCATCCGCCAGATCGGCCCGCTGGGCCAGTTCACCCGCGACCTCCCGCTGCCGGCCGCCTGGCGTCCGTCGTCCAAGTCGGGCGTCGCCGGCCAGCGTGGGCTCACCGGCCTCGCGGTCGGTCCCCAGGGCCAGGTCTCGGTGCTGACCGCGGGCGGACTCAAGCAAGACGGCCGCATCTCGGCGCGTCTGCTCAACTTCGGCAAACCCAACCGCGAGTTCGTCTATCGCACCGACGCCAACAAGGTCGCGGCCGACGTGCTGGCCATCAACTCCACCGACTTCCTCGTCCTCGAGCGTGGTGCGGGCAAGCTGACCAACATCTTCTGGACCACCGTCCGCGGCGCGACGTCGGTGGCCGGCGTGAAGAAGCTCTCCGGCAAGGAGAAGGCGATGCCGAAGCGTCGCATCTTCTCCACGACCGGCACGCCGCACCTCGTCACCGGCGACATGTCGGGTCTCGCCTGGGGCAACTGGCATCCCGACACCCCGTTCGCCAAGGCGCGCAGTCGCACGCTGCTCGTCGTCTCTCAGAACGCCGGGTCGCCCACCCGCGTCCACTCGTTCGAGGTCCAGCTGCCCAAGTAGCGTCCTCCGCGAACTCGGGGCCACCCGGGGAGCGGATGGGCAGGTGTGACAATTCCCGCCTCAGGGTGGTGTCAGGGGGTTACCTGATAGCCATTCGGCGGCGGATTTGGCACCGTTGAGGGCATGACGACGACTGATGCGGCCGCCCGCGATGCCGGAGCGCCGAAACACGGAGTGGCTGCGGGTGCGGAGAACCTGTCCAAGCGGTACGGCACGGGCGACACCGCCGTCGAGGCATTGAAGAGCGTTTCGATCCAGTTCCGCGAGGGCGAGTTCACCGCCATCATGGGTCCGTCGGGGTCGGGCAAGTCGACGCTGATGCACTGCCTCGCCGGCCTGGACGTCGCGAGCGACGGCCGCGTCCACATCGGCGACACCGATCTCACCGAATTGTCCGACAAGGCGATGACGATGCTCCGCCGCGACCGCATCGGGTTCGTCTTCCAGGCGTTCAACCTGGTGCCGACGCTCACCGCGAAGGAGAACATCACCCTTCCGGTCGACATCGCCGGCCGTACCGTCGACACCGAGTGGTTCGACGCCGTCACCGAACGCCTCGGCATCACCGATCGCCTGGGGCACCTGCCGAGCGAGCTCTCCGGCGGTCAGCAGCAGCGAGTGGCGTGTGCCCGCGCTCTGATCGGCAAGCCGGCCATCATCTTCGGCGACGAGCCCACCGGCAACCTCGACTCGCGGTCCTCGGGTGAGGTCCTGTCGATCCTGCGTGCCGCCACCGACGAGTTCGGCCAGACCGTCGTGATCGTGACCCACGATCCGCGCGCGGCGTCGTACGCCGACCGTGTGGTGTTCCTGGCCGACGGCCAGATCGTGCAGGAACTCGCCCGCCCGAGTGCCGACGACGTCTTCGAGGTGATGAAGAACCTCGATGGGGTCCACCACACCGACGCCTCGTCCCAGTCGGCTCCCGCCGAGACCTCCAAAGCCCTCTGAGCCGTGGCGTCTTCATCGGTGATGCGCCGGGTTTCGCTGCGAAACCTGCGGGCGCACAAGCTACGTCTGTTCCTCACCCTCTTCTCGATCGTCCTCGGCACGTCCTTCGTCGTCGGTTCGATCGTGTTCACCAATTCCGTCTCGAAGGCCTTCACCGACATCTTCGACAATGCCGCGCAGGGCGTGGCGGTCGAGGTGACGCCCGCTGATCGGCAGTCGCCGGGCGTTCCGCTCTGGGTGGTCGACCAGCTGCGTGAGCAGCGCACCGCACTCGGCATCGACAAGCTCGTCGTCAACAACAGCGGGTTGGTCACCGTCGCCGACTCCGACGGCAAGGCCATCCAGACGGGTGGCGCGCCGAGCGTCGGCACCACCTACATCCCGGAGAACGAGGCGCTCGATCCCGACGAGTCCCGGGTTCTGCCAGGTGGTCGCGGGCCGGCCAACGCCGGTGAGATCGCCCTGAACTCCTCGGCGGCCGAGGAGGCCGGGCTGACGGTCGGGTCGAAGACCAAGGTCGTCATCGGCCAGGGCAATTCCACCCCGCTCGACGTCACCGTTGTCGGACTGATCGACCTGCCCGCCTCGACCGGCGGGTACGTCAACGCACAGTTCGACGCGGCGACCGCGTCGAACCTCTTCACCGACGGGCGCCACGTCGGGCTCGTCGACATGTCGGCCGTTGACGGGATGTCCCCGAAGCAATTGCAGGAGCGGGTGCGCACTTTCCTCGGCGCCGACGCCGATCTGTACGAGGTGCGGACCGGCGATCAGGTTCGGGAGGACCAGAAGGAACAGGTCAACGAGTTCCTGCAGATCTTCCAGTACATCCTGCTCGCGTTCGCGGCGATCGGTCTGGTCGTCGGCACGTTCATCATCTACAACACCTTCTCGATGATCGTCGCGCAGCGTAACCGCGAGTTCGCGCTGCTGCGGGCGGTCGGGGCGAGCCAGCGACAGGTATCCCGATCGGTGCTGTTCGAGGCGTTCGTCGTCGGTGTGCTCGGCGGTGCGTTGGGTCTGGGCATCGGTATCGGCCTCGCTGCCGTGCTCAAGGCCGTCATCAGTGCGACGTCGGGACTGCCCGAGGGCGAGCTGACGATCGGGGTGGGTGCGGTGCTCGCGGGCATCCTGGTCGGCGTCGTCGTCACGATGATCAGTGCCTGGGTGCCCGCCGCCCGTGCTGCACGGGTGCCGCCGGTCGAGGCGATGCGCGCGTCGGCGGCCGAGGGATCGGCATCCCTGCGCAATCGCACCATCATCGGCGTGGTCATCGGCCTGGCCTCGATCGTCGCGATCGTGATCGGCGCGACGGACGAGGGCTCCGGGCCGGCACTGACGGTCGGTGCGGGCGCGGCCGGTGCGGTGCTGGCCGCGGTGCTGGTGGGTCCGGCGGCTTCACGTCCGTTCGTGGGGGTGCTCGGCCGCGCGATCGGTGCGCCGTTCGGCACGATCGGACGCCTCGCGCGCACGAATGCTGTTCGTAATCCCCGACGTTCGGCTGCGACGGCATTCGCACTGACGCTCGGACTGATGCTGGTGGCGATCATCGGCACGCTCGGCCAGTCGTTCAAGGGCACGGTCGACGATGCCGTCGACTCCGGTATCACCGCCGACTACATCCTCTCGGGCACCAACCAGGGGCCGCTGCCGCCCACCGTGGGTCCCTCGGTGGAGAAGGTGCCGGGCGTCGGTGAGGTGGTCTCGTTCGGTGTCGTCCAGGCGAAGGTCGACGACCAGCCGGTGCAGGGATTCTCCGCGCTCGGTGGACCGCTGAACGACGTCACGGTGATGGACATGGAGGACGGCGCGTCGTCGGCGCTGCCGGCCGACGGGATGCTGATCAGTCACCGCACCGCCATGACGAAGGGTTGGGAGCGTGGTCAGGTCCTGAATTTCACCTCACCCACCGGTGAGCAGGTCCAGGTCCCGATCGCCGGCATCTATGCCGACAACGAGGCCCTCCAGCCGTGGGTCGTCGGCCCGGCGGTCTACGAGCGCCTGGTCCCGCCCCCGGCGCGTTTCGACGTCACGGTCTTCGTGAAGGCCGAGGCCGGCGCCGACCTGGAGACCCTGCGGACCGGGCTCGAGGACGCGACCGCCGGGTTCCTGACCGTCCAGGTCAAGGACCGCGACCAGTTCAAGGGTCAGATCTCCGCGCAGATCGACCAGATGCTGGCCACGCTCTACGCGATGCTCGGCCTGGCGCTGCTGATCGCGGTGCTCGGCATCATCAACACCTTGGCGTTGTCGGTGGTGGAGCGTAAGCGCGAGATCGGTATGTTGCGTGCGATCGGCATGGTCCGGGGTCAGGTGCGTCGGTCGATCTACCTGGAATCCGTGCTGATCTCGATCTTCGGCGCCGTGGTCGGCGTGATCCTCGGAACGCTGATCGGTGTGGCCCTGGTGCGCACGCTCGCGGCGTGGGGGCTGGGCGCGCCGGTGATTCCGTGGTCGCTGATCGTGATCACGCTGGTCGCCTCGGCGGTGGTCGGCGTGCTCGCGGCGCTGTGGCCGGCGGTCCGTGCCGCCCGGACGGGGCCTCTCGAGGCGATCGCCGACCTCTGATGTCCCGCTCCTGATCTGTGCCGGCGCGGCCCGGGTTGTGCCCGGGCCGCGTGGTCACAGACCGATATCAGGAACCGGATGACAGAATCGTCCGCATGACGCGACCACCCCAGGGCGATCCGAACGATCCGCGGAACGATCCGCCGGAGACCCGACAGTTCGATCCCGACTTCGACCCTTCGGCGCCGCCGTCGCAGGCCTACACCCAGCCGCATGCCGGTGAGCCGTATCCCGGCCCGTACACCGAGCCCCAATACGGCGAACCCCACTACGGTCAGCCCCAGTACGCGGACCCCCAATACACGGGTGGCTCGCCGTACGCGGCGTCGCCATACGGCGCACCCCAGGGTGATGAGCCCCCGCGCGGCGGATCGTCGAAAGGACGCACCATCGGTCTCGCGCTGGTGGCGCTGGCCGCTCTGGTGATCCTCGGATTGGTCGTCGCGCTGGTCTCGAGGTCCGGCGGCGACGACGGCTCCTCCGCGGCGGCGGCCTCGTCGTCGACGACGGCCACCAGCGAGGAGACGACGACCAGTTCGTCCCCGACCACCACCACGACCACGACGGAGGAGACGACGTCGACACCGACCAAGAAGCCGGGTCCGGCGACGGTGGTCTACCAGCTCACCGGCAACGGCGACGTCGTGGCGCTGAGCTTCAGCAAGGGCGGGGGTTCACCGACCGTCATCGCGGCCACCGGGTCGCCCTGGTCGCAGCGGGTGAACGTGAAGGGCGACAAGGCGACCCTGTCGGCCATCGTCGTGCGCGGTCCGGTCACCTGCAGCATCCTCGTCGACGGGCAGCAGCTCGCAACCGCGACGAGCCAGGGCGGCACGCTGAACTGCACCGCGGACCTGTCGGCGGAGTAGCACCCGGGAGTCAGGGACTACCTCTTGCGCAGCACCAGCACGAGGTTGGTGCCCAGCACCTCGCGTAAGCCGGGGACGCGCATGACCCACCACATCCAACGCGGGATGTAGCGGGGGAAGGCGGCCAGGAGCTCGGCCCGATCGGTCGCCGATCCCGCCCAGCGCAGGCCGTCGGTGGCGTGGACGGCGAACAGCGAGGTCCCGAAGAGGTTCTTGGGCGGATGGCCGTGGCGACGGGTGTAGAGACGCGCCGCGCGGTGCCCCCCTAGGTAGTGGGTCAGACCCATCTCGTGGCCGCCGAAGGGACCCCACCACAGCGTGTAGCTGATGATGACGACGCCGCCCGGACGGGTCACGCGCAGCATGTCGTCCGCCATCTCCCACGGGGTCGACGTGTGCTCGACGACGTTCGACGACAACGTCACGTCGATGCAGTCGTCGGCGAAGGGCAGATTCTGGCCCGACCCGCGGACCGACCCGCGATGCTCGAGACCACCGGCATGCATCTCCGTCGGGTCCGGCTCGACCGACATGTAGTGCGCGCCCCGGGCGCGGAAGGCGTCGGCGAAGTAGCCGGGACCACCGCCGACGTCGAGGATGACGCCGCCGTCGAGGTCGGGGACGAACGCCTGCACCATGTCGGCGGTGTCGGTCGCCAGGGCGCCGTAGAAGCGGGCAGGATCGGACTGCTCGTACCGGAAGTCGTTCAGCAGCCCGGCCGCGCGCCGCAGGGTGGCCAGCCGGGCCATACGGTCGCGGCCGGAAGTCGTGGTCGTCATCGTCGGGAAACTCTAATCGACCGGAGTCGTGGCAGTTGACCAGCTACTCGGCGGTAGGCTGTCGTGCGATGCGCGTACCTTCCGACGTCCTGCTGCTGTGCTGGCGGGATACCCGCCACCCTCAGGGCGGTGGCAGTGAGACTTATCTGGAACGCGTCGGCGCCGAACTGGCCCGACGCGGCGCCCGCGTCACCTTCCTGACCTCGGCGTATCCGGGCGCCGCCGAGGAGGAGTACCGCGACGGCATGCGGTTCGTGCGCGCCGGCGGGCGGATCAGCGTCTACCCGCGCATGCTGGCGACGATCCTGGCCGGTCGCCTCGGCTTCGGACCGCTCCGGGACTGTCGGCCGGAGGTCGTCGTCGACACCCAGAACGGGGTGCCGTTCTTCGCGACCGCCGTCGCCTCGGCGCCGACCGTGGTGCTGGTCCACCATTGCCACCGCGAACAATGGCCGGTCGCCGGCCGGTTGCTCGGGCACGTCGGCTGGTTCATCGAGTCACGACTCTCGCCGAGGGTCCATCGCCGGAACCGCTATGTCACGGTGTCCACGCCGTCGAAGACCGAGCTCGTCGCGCTCGGCGTCGACGCGGATCGGATCTCCGTCGTGCGCAACGGCATCGACCCCGTCCCCACCGGTGCAGTGCTCGCCGTGCGGCCGTCTGACGACGCCGGCGAGCCGGTGCGTCTGTGTGTCCTGTCGCGCCTGGTGCCGCACAAGCAGGTCGAGGACGCGCTGACGGTCCTGGCTCAGCTGCGACGTTCCGGAATCGACGTCGAGCTCGATGTCATCGGTGGCGGCTGGTGGTCCGACGAACTGCGCTCGGCGGCCACCGAACTCGAAGTCGCCGACGCGGTCACCTTCCACGGCCACGTCGGTGAGGAACGGAAGCACGAGCTGCTCTCGCAGGCCAGGGTCCACCTCATGCCCTCGCGCAAAGAGGGGTGGGGTCTGGCGGTCGTCGAAGCCGCGCAGCACGGGGTCCCGACCATCGGCTACCGCAGCTCGGTCGGTCTCACCGACTCCATCGACGACGGCAACACCGGTCTGCTCGTCGACGGGGTCGACGAACTGGTCAGCGCCACACGGAAACTCATCGACAACCCGGACGAGGCCCAGCGACTCGGGGACGACGCGCGGGTACGCGCGGGGCGCTACTCCTGGGCGGCCACCTGCGACGGGTTCATCGAGACGTTCGACGTCGTTCTCGCGCGCTGACGACGAGCGCACCCGCGACGCCGGCGACCAGCATCGCCGCCCAGAGAAGGTGTGCGGCGATCGCCAGCGCCCGATCGGTGGCTTCCGCACCATGATGGGCCGGATCGTCTACCCGGTACAGCCGCAGATCGTCCCCGTCGTGGACGAGGCGCGCGTCCGCCGCGAGCCGAGCGGGCGGGGAATCGTTCTCGACGAGAACCCAACCCACACCGAGCGTCGCGAGATCATCGGGGGCGCCGCCGGCTTCGAGCGCCGACGCCACGGCCGCAGCGTGCTCGCTCGGCGGATCGACGACCTCGCCGTCAACGGTCAGTGCGCCCGACTCGATCACCGGGGCCCGCAGCATCCGCGCCGCGGGATCCAGCGAGACGCCGTCTGCGAACCGGTAGTGCCGCACGGTGTCCGCGGGCCACAGGGCCACCGATCCCTGATCGCCGGGCACGATCTCCGCCACCGCGGCCCAGTCGTCGGGGTAGGCCACCGGCCGCACCGAACCACCGGCGCCCCAGGCGAGATCGGGCAGCGGGGCGACGACGAGTAACACGACCCCGACGAACGCGAAGCCCGACGGCACCCGCCGGCAGGCCGCCGCGACCGCACCGGCCACGGCCAGCGCGACCCCGGGGACGAGCAGCGCGGAGAACTTCTGGGTGTCGCGGAGGAGCCCGGCACCGGGGACGTGTTCGACCGCGAACTCCAGCAACCACTCTCCCGGACCGAAGCTGCCGCCGATCAGCAGAACCGCGACGGCGACAGACAGCGCGGCGATTCCTCGCACCAGCGGATCGAGGGTCGTCCGACGACGGAAGAGGTGGACGGCGCCCACCGCGACCACGAGCAGCAGGCACAGCGTCGCGATCGCCGCCCACCAGATGGAGCGACTGGGGGGCACCGCATCAGCGTTCCAGATGCCGCCCAGCGAAAGAACCGTGCCCACCGGTCCCAGGCCCGGCTCCGACCGGAGGCCGAACGCATCGACGCCGGCGGCGGCGGAAGTCGTGGTGGCGTCGCTGATCACGGCCGTCACGACCCACGGCAGCGTGCTGAGGACCCACAGTCCGGCGGCGATGAGGGCGGGGCGCAGGCCGACCGGACGGCAGCCGAGCCCCACGATCAGCACGACCCCGGCGAGTACCGATCCCGTCGGTGTCAACCCTGCAGCGGCCAGCAAACCACCCAGCCGGAGGAACCGCGCCGCGTCGTGGTGATCCCGAAGTTCCGATGCGGCAACGAGAATCCAGCCCAGCGTGGCGTACCCGACCAGCAGACTCCAATGCCCCTGCAGGAGGCGTTCGGCGACATAGGGATTCCAGATCGCCGCGAGAGCGGCGGCCGCCGCGCCCACGCGCCCGGCGCCGGGGACGAGCCGGAATGCCAGTCGGCCGAAGCCGGCGCCGGCGAACACCAAGGCGGCCAGCAGGATCACGGTGACCACCGCGCCACCGTCGACCACTGTCGACGCCATCGCGACGAACCAGTCCTGCGGCACCGCGCGCGGCGGTAGGTCACCGATGCCCAACGTGGTGTCGGTGACATGGGTACGCGGCGTCGACACCGCGTCCCGGTACAGCAGGTAACCGGGTCCGACGCCGATCGATCCGGGGAGCAGCGGCGCCAGGACGGCCACGGCCGCAACGGCACTCACCAGGTAGAGCGTCGGGAGCAACCGTCCGGAGAACACCGCGGCCCGGGTGGCTCAGAAGTGGTGGGTGTCCGACGGCGCGGGTGCGTGCACCGGGTCGTCGTCGAACTCCGACTCGGTGATGCCGTAGGCGCGCGCGAGGTCCAGGATCTTGGTGGCGCGTGCGATGCGGGGGAGGTCCGAACCGTTGCGGATCTCCCCGCCGTCGCGCTCGAACTCCGCGAAGAACTCCCGCGCCCAGGTGATCTCGTCCTGGGACGGCGACAGGCCCTCGTTGACCGGGGCGCACTGCGCGGGCGTCAGGCAGATCTTGCCGGTCATGCCGAACTCCGCACTCACCGCCGTGGCTTCGCTCAGTTTGAGGGCGCTCGAACCGACGGTCGGGCCGTCGATGGCACTGGGAAGGTGAGCGGCCTTGGCGGCGATGGTGAATCGCGACCGGGCGTAGGCGAGGGTCTGCGGGCTGTCGCCGAAGCCGGTGTCCCGGCGGAAGTCACCTATACCGAAGGCGAGGCGGAAGGTGCCCTTGGCGGAGGCGATCTCGCTGATCCGCTCGAGTCCGCGGGCGGTCTCGACGAGAGCGACGATCGGGAGGCCCGGTAGGCGCTTGGCGGTCTCGGTGACGTGGTCGACGGACTCGACCATCGCCAGCATCACGCCGCCGATCGCGGTCTGGGCGAGCGCCTCGAGATCATCGGCCCACCACGGGGTACCGAAGCCGTTGATGCGGACCCATTCACCGGCGCCGGGACCGGAACCGTCCTTGGGGCCGATCCAGCGCACGACGTTGTTCCGCGCCTCGACCTTGTCCTTGGGAGCCACGGCGTCTTCGATGTCGAGCACGACGATGTCGGCGCGCGAGCGAGCCGCCGGCTCGAACTTCGCGTAGTGGGCGCCGTTGACCAGGAGCCAGCTTCGGGCCAGCACCGGATCGATACGCGAACCGACATCGGTCGATTCGGTGTCGTAGGTCGTGTTGTCGTCGTACATCGATATCTCTCGTTCGTAAACTCTGCAGCCTACCCATCGTTGCCTATGGCCGATGACCGGTGCAAAGCACCCTGTGCGCGCGAGCCGGTACCAACTCGGCACACTTGTGCCATGCAGCAGACCCGTCCGACCCGGCGACAAGGGGCCTCGTCGGGAACCGTCGGCGCCGTCGGGTCGGTCGCCGTCGGATCGATGGTCGCCAACATCTGCATGTACGTGGTGCATCTCGCGGCGAGCGCGCGGTACTTGGACGTCAGCGAGTACGGCGAGTTCGCGGTCCTGCTGTCGGCGATGCTCGTGCTGGGTGTGCCCGCACTGGCGCTGCAGAACGTCGTCGCCCGCGAGGTCGTCCTGGGGCGCGACGAGCGGCGCCTCCGCCGGGTGGGCATCCAGACGACGCTGTACGTGGTGGTCCTGGTCGCCGTCGCGACGCCGCTGGTCGCGCTGCTGATGCGCACGGGCGTGGCGACGACGCTGGCCGCCCTCGGCGCGGCACCGTTACTGGCCCTGGTCGCCGCAGGTCAGGGCATCCTGCAGGGGCGCGGCGAGTTCCGGACGCTGTCGTGGGTGCTGGCCGCGGTCGGGATCCTGCGCTCGGTGCCGATCGTCGGCGCCTTCGTGCTGGGCGCCGGTCCTGCGGGTGGGTTGCGGGCCGGGACCATCGGCGCCGCGGTGTCGGCGGTCGTGGTCTGGGCGGTCGTCGGGAAGGTCGGGGAGCGGGTGTCGGACGCGGGCACGGTCGGGGTTCTCAGCGTCGTCCGCGCGTCGCAGGTGCAGCTGGTGCTGATCGTGGCGTCGTCGGTGGATCTCCTGCTGTCGCCCCGGGTTCTCGACGCCGAGTCGGTCGGGGTGTACGCGCTCGGCGCGATCGCCACCAAGGTCGCGTTCTGGCTGCCCCAGGCCATCGGCGTCGTCTTCTACCCACGCCTCGCCGACCCCGCCAGGTCTCGGGTCTCGCTGCGGCAGGCGGTGGCGGTGGTCGCCGGCGTCGGCGTGGTCCTGACCCTGGGCGCCGGGCTCGCGGGCCCATTGGTGCCGATCGTCTTCGGCGACGGTTACGACGAACTCGTCCCGCTCCTGTGGCTCTTCGCCTACATCGGCGCGGCCCTGTCCGTGCTCCAGGTGGTGCTGCTGTCGGCCATCGCCCGCGATCGCACCCGGGTGTCCTTCGTGACCTGGATCGTCGTGGGGCTCGAGGTGGTGGTCATCCTCACCGTCGCCGGTTCGGTGGTCGGGGTGGCGGCCACCGCGGCCGTCGCGGTGACGATCGCGGCCGTCGTCACGTGGGCGCTCACCCGCTGATCGGCGAGTCTCAGCAGGGACGTTGCCGAGCTCCGGATGTTTCGGCAGGGTGGACAGATGAGCGACAACGGAGTCACCAAGGTCACTGTCCAACGAGTCATCGAGGCGCCCGTCGACGCGGTGTTCGACGTCCTCTCCAATCCCGAGAGGCATCAGGCCCTCGACGGTTCGGGGTTCATCCGCGGCGTCGACCACGCCGACCGCATCCAGAACGTCGGCGAAGTGTTCACGATGAACATGGAGGGCGACCACATGGGCGGCGAGTACAAGACCGACAACCACGTCACCGGGTACGCCAAGGACAAGCTGCTGGCGTGGAAGACGACTCCCGCCGGCACCGAGCCTCCCGGGTGGGAGTGGTTGTGGGAGCTGGAATCCCAGGGCCCCGGCGAGACGCTGGTCCGCCACACCTACGACTGGTCGAAGGTCACCGACAAGAAGCTCCTCGAGAAGGTCAAGTTCCCGCTCGTGACCGAGTCCCAGCTCGAGGACACCCTCGGCCGTCTCGCGGCCGAGGCTGCTTCCTGAGTTCTATCCGTCGGTTCCGGCGGTGATATCGCCGCCGGAACGCCGGAACCTCGCGGGCAGCCACGCCGGGTTGATCAGGAGTGCTCCGACAACCAGCGCGGCGGCGCCGAGGACACCGGTCGCGATCGGCACGATGCGGCCCCAGATCGTGATCGGCGTCGCGAGATCCGAAGCCAGGCGCGACATCTGGGACTGCGTGGTGTCGTCGTAGGCGAAGGTCGCCCGCAGGTGCGGCAGCCGGAAGTCCGCGGGCACACCGGGAGTGCCGTCGGGGAAGGCGTAGAACTCGTCGACGGTGATCTTCGCGTCGACGATCGTGCCGGTCCGCGGTTCGACGGCAAGGTCCCATGAACTGCGGTGTCGCAGCGTGGCAGTCA
This sequence comes from Gordonia rubripertincta, assembly GCF_038024875.1. Classification (NCBI taxonomy): domain Bacteria; kingdom Bacillati; phylum Actinomycetota; class Actinomycetes; order Mycobacteriales; family Gordoniaceae; genus Gordonia; species Gordonia rubripertincta. The sequence goes on along the minus strand of NZ_CP136136.1, from coordinate 943,168 downwards.
GGTCGCGTCGTGGTCCGTCGATGCCGAACCACGACGCCGGTCGGGTGATGACGACGTCGGTCCCGACCGGCCTGCCGAACGCGGCGCGGGCGAGGTCGGTCTCGGGCACCTCGGCGCGGAACCGGGCGACGTCCTTGCCGACGACCTCGGTGTCGCCGTCGTATCTCAGCGGCACGGTCGTCCGGGTGACGACGTCGAAGAACTCGTGATCGGTCAGGCTGGCGTCGAAGGGCAGCAGGTAGGTGAAACCGCGGCGGTCGGGGACCAGTACCGGCGCCTCGTTGCTGTCGTACTGGATCTCCGACGCCCCGCGCGCCGAGAGCTGGGGTTCGGCGGTCTCCCGGTCGAGCGTCACCCGGTCCTTCACCGCGTTGATCGTCACATCGTTGCAGGCGTCCGGCGAGTCGGCGTCGGCGTCACTGCCCGGTCGCGCGTCCTCCGGTTCGACTGCTCGGTCGTCGATGCGCAGCTTCTCGGCTTGGACCGAGGTGCCGGCCTGCAGCGTCACGCGGTGTTCGTCGGACGGCTGCACCGCGACGACCCGCTGCTGGCGGACCAGGTCGGCGTCGAGGGTTCGTGCCGCAGGCGTCGCGAGCGAGCAGCGGTCGAGGATCGTCGCGTCCTGCGCGGTGGCGACCGTGGTGAAGTCGGTGCTGAGCGGGATCTCGCGGAAGTTGCCGACGAGCAGCGTCGGCAGGGCGATGGTCACCGCGATCAGGAAGCTGCCGATGAAGATGAGCGTCGGTCCGGCGAGGTCCGCGGTCGACCAGCGGTGAGGCGCGGATTGTTCCACCGCGGGTGGGGGCACCGGGGACGGCTCCGAAGACATGGTGGCGAGGGTAGTGGATGCCACCGGGCTACCCTGTCACCAGCATGACCAGCACCGACTCCGCCCGCGACTCTGTCGCCGCATCGAACGCCGATTCTGTCGCCGCATCGAACGCCGACTCTGTCGCCGTATCGAACGCCGACCCGGTCGCAGCTTCGAGCACCGATTCCGGCTCCGGGGCGTCGAATCCCGACGCCGCCGGTCCGGCGGTCACCTCGCGACGCTTCTATCCGCAGCTCGAGGGCATGCGTGCCCTGGCCGCGATCGGCGTTCTGATCACTCACGTGGCGTTCCAGACGCGGGCCGTCGAGATCGCGGTGCTCGGCCCGGTGCTCGGCCGCCTCGACCTCGCCGTCGCGCTGTTCTTCGGCCTCTCCGGGTTCCTGCTGTGGCGGCCATGGGTCGACGCCGCGCATCGAGGTGCCGGCCATCCGTCGATCCCGCGGTATCTCAAGCACCGAGTCGTGCGGATCTGGCCGGCGTACGTGGTGGTGGTCGTGCTGGTGCTGCTCCTCCTGCCGGAGGCGCAGGGGGCCGACTTCGACGTCTGGCTCGCCAACCTCACCCTGACCCAGGTCTTCGTGCCCCTGACCCTGACCGCGGGGCTCACCCAGATGTGGAGCCTGTCGGTCGAGATCGCCTTCTATGCGTTGCTCCCGCTGATCGGTCTCGCCCTGGTGCGGTTGCGGGGCCGATGGGCAGGTGCACGCATCCCGGTGCTCCTGGTGCTCGGCGCGGTCAGCCTCGGCTGGGCCTGGGTCGGCACCTCGCTGCCCGTTGCCGATGGTGTGGAGACCAAGAACTGGGTGTTCGGTCACCTGCCGTGGTTCGTCGCCGGCCTGATCCTCGCGGAGGTCGCGGGCGTGCTCGACACCGCAGGTGCACCACGCGCGCGGTGGATGAACCTGGCGATACGGCTCAGCGCGAACCGGTGGCTGATGCTCGGGGTCCTCGTCGTCGCCTACGGGCTGGCGTGCACCCGCCTCGCCGGCCCGACCGGACTCGGCGACGTCAGCAACATCGAGTTCGTCACCAAAATGGTCCTCGGTGCGCTGTGCGGTTATGCGCTTCTCGCGCCGCTCGTCTGCAACCCGGGGCCGTTCCGTTTTCTCACCTCACGCGTGATGCTCGCGCTGGGACGCTGGTCCTACGGCATCTTCATCTGGCACGTCGCGGTCCTCGCGGTCGTCTTCCCGCTGTTCGGCATCGTGCCGTTCAACGGGAGCACCCTCCTGGTCCTGGTCATCACGCTGGGACTCTCGGTCGGGATCGCTGCGGCGTCCTATGCGTTCATCGAGGAGCCGGCGCGGAACTGGTTGCGCAATCGCGACACACGACGCCGCAACCGGGCGGCTGCCGATTCGTCCCCGGCCCCCGTTGCTCCCTGAGGCGTTGCTCCCTGAGGTGCGAGCGAAGCGAGCCTCGAAGGGTCGGATTCCCCGGCCGACCAGAACACCAGCCAACCGGTCATCAGCACGGCGACCAGCGCGGGCAACTGAACCCACCAGTCCCAGCCGTGGTAGCCGCCGGAGGAGTGCCACGGGCCGGCGGTGAGGCCGACGGTGGCGAGCATCATCATCGCGAAAGTCGTTGTCACCCCGGCCTTCGGTGGGATCGCCGCGGCGACCACACCGACCGCGATCCCGACGGCCAGACCCCACCATCCCGACAGCAGCCACGAGGCGCCGACAATCCCCAGACCGGCGGCCGTGAGCGTGAACCGTCCGGCGGACACGGTTCGCCGTTCGGCGACGGTCTCCCGTCGCGACGACGGCCACCAGGCCGCGACGAGCAGCAGGGCCATCAGCACGAGTCCGATGACGAGCGACCAGCGGTACAGCGAATCGAACCGGTAGGTGAGCTCGACCGTCCCCGCCGCCCCGGCTGGCACGAGCCAACCCTGCTGCCAACCGTTCACGACCACCGGCGACAGCTCCCGGCCGTCGACCCGCGCGATCCAGCCCGGGTTGGTCGACTCGGGGACCACGAGCAGGCGCTCGGGACCGGAATCGAGCTGCACCGCACGACTCGCCGCGGTCCATTCGGAAACGTCCGGTGTGGTTGTCGCAGCCCCGTCCACGGGTGCCCCGACCGTCAGCGACACCGCGTCGACGGTGAACGCCTGACCGGGGTTGACGGACACCTCCTGCTGTCCGGCGGGCAACCGTAGCTCGCCCGGCGCGCAGGCCCGGGCCACCAGGGGTTCCCCGGATCGCAGGGCGGCTGTGGTGGTCCGCGCGGAGATGCCGACCACCTGGCCGGCGGCGGTGATGCCGAGGCCATCGCTGCAACGGATCTCGACGACCCGGTCACCGTCGACCGCTGCGCGCGGCGCCGGGAAGACCTCGACCTCGGCGATGCCCGGGGGTGCGGGCGTGGCGAATCCGAGGCTGTTGACGTCGATCAGGTCGCGCTGTGCGCGGATGGTGATCTCGATGCGGTCGGTGACCGCCGGGTCGAGTCGCAGGACGCCGTCCTTGCCGACCTCACGGATCTGTTCGCCGGTGCCGAGATCGACGGCGACCTCGGTCGGGGTGGCCGGGTAGTCTTCCGGCGCAAGCAGTTTCAGCGATTCGACGCGTTGTTCGGCAGGCAGTCGGACGACCAGCATCGGGGTGGCGTCGTCGGCCGACTCCTCGTCGTCTTCGTGATCCTCGGACTTCTCCTTGTCGGGGATCTGCGGGGCGGTCCATGCGGTGCCGGGGTCACCGTCGACGGCGGCGGCCGGGCCCCCGCGGGGATCGGTGACCGGTCGCGGTCCGGTGGCCGTCACGCCGCCCGGTGTGGCGAGCAGTCGGTCGAGTGCGTCGCCGGGACGTGGCCGGAGAACGACCGACGGGGTGACCGTGGTGTCCTCGGGAACCGACAGGGCGCGGCTGAACACCGAGGACGACTCCGGTGACAGGCCGAGTCCCGGTGCGCAGCGGGTCTTCTCGCGGGCGGGATCGGCGACGCACCAGGCCCGCCCGTTGAGCTCGGAGTACAACAGCCATTGGTCGACCGTGGTGCCCGCCTCGAGTTCGGGCAGGACGACGCGATACCTGATCTGCAGAGGCGTCGAGGTTCGCAGGTTCGACACCCCCACCTCGCCCAGGGCGAACTGGTTTCCGGCCGTGCCGTCCTCGGTGCGCAGCGCGCGGATCTGGATCCAGCGGGTCGGGCCGCTCGGGGCGGTCACCGTCGTCGGCTTGCCAGGTTCGAGCCCCGACGCCACGGTGCTGCCGGCCTCGGTGGTGATCAGGACGCTGGTCACATCCGAGCCGAGGGCCTTCGCGGTGGTCAGCGACAATGCGAGATCCGTCTGGGGAGTGTCGAACCCGATCCGCATCCACCGGCCGACGGCCCCTTCGAGCCCGCCGCTGACCCAGGCGGTCTGCGGGTTGCCGTCGAAGGCCGCCGCGGGGGAGTTCGCGGGGGACGTCTGTCCCGGTTGCACCGCGTCCGAGGCCGAGCCCGACGTCGTCACCTCGACCTCGCCACTCTGGTTGTCCAGCAACCATTCCCCGCGAACGAGTGGCTGATCGTCGACCGGGTAGTCGGCGGCCGCGTTCTGCGTGCGCCGCGGATCGTCGGCCGACCGGATGGCGGAGCTGTGGTCGTCGACCCGGCCGAAGTCGGTTTCGCGGTCGCTCGGGGTGTCGGTGACGATGAGTGGGCCGTCGGCGATCCCGGCGCGTCGGGCATCGGCGTCGAGCAGGACCGGGCCGAGCGGTGGAAGACCCTGTCGGGCACGCACTTCGGCGAGTGCCGCGATGGCCTCCGGACCGCCGGCCACGCGTGGCATGCCCTGCTCGTCGACGAGGAGGGGGCCGGTGCCGTCGAATCCGTCGGCCTCGACCGCGTAGATCTGGACGGCGGGCATGGTGGGTCGCAAACCGTTGTCGCGCTTCACACCCCGGACGCTCGGCGCGCCGACCTGGGGACCGAACTGCGTCACTCGCGTCAATCCGGGGGAGGTGTCGAGTGCCTGCTGTGCGAGGAGTGGTCGCGCCGACCGTGAGGTGTCGGGATTGAGATCGGCGCGCAGCACCACGAAGCCCACGCCCTGCTGGGCGAGGGTCTCGGCCAGGCCGGGTGATCCACGGCCGGCGGCGATCTCACGTTGCACGGAGTCGAGCGCGCGGATCGCTCCGGGCGGGGTCAGCGGGATGGCGTCGCGGACGGCCCACGGCGCGTCGGCGAGCGGTTGCAGGGGCTCGTCACGCGTGAGACCCCACAGCTGGTCGGCGAACGGCGCACCGGGGACGACGAGGGTGCGCGCGGGTGGCGAGCCGTCGGGGCTGGTGCTGTGTTCGGACAACCAGTCCGCGGTTTGCTTCCAGTGGTTGGGGATTGCGGTGTAGGTACCGGCGGGAGCGAGCTGCCCGGTCCAGATGAGCGACCCCGCACCGATGACCGCCACCAGCAGCACGATGGCCGCGGCCACCGGCCGGGATCGCTGGGGGTGTGCGAAGGCGGAGAGCGTCTCCCGGATCGAGACGGTGCCGGGCAACGGAACCCGTGCCAGCAGATGCGCGACGCCGAGCACCAGCGGGATGCGGATGAAGGGCTCGAACTTGTGGATGTTGCGCAGCGGCGCACCGGAACCGTCGAGGAACACCCGGATCTGCTCGGCGACCGGCGACCCGAGACCCCCGGCGAAGCCGACACACATGATCACCAGGCCGATACCCAGGATCGTCACGAGGCGACCGCGGAACGGCATGTGCCGCATGCACAGGCCGGCGAGTCCCGCCGCGGCGATCGTTCCGGTGGCCAGCACCGCGGCCGGCTGGGTGACGAGGACTGCGCCGGCGACGCGTTCGGTGGAGACGAACGGCGTCCACGAACTCGCGCCGCGCAGGACCTCGGTCAGCGACGCCCACTGCGTGGTGACGCGGGCGGACTCGATGTAGTCCAGAAACGGCGGGCTGACCCGGGACAGGATGAGCAGCGGGACGATCCACCACGCGCACGCCAGGACCAACCCCAGCGTGGTCCAGGCGCCGAAGCACCACCAGCGGCGGTCTCGTGGCCTGTGCAGAAGCCACCACACGGCCGCGACGCCGAGGGCGGCGGCCGTCGCCACCGCGTTCACCGCGCCCATCAGGGCGACGGCGGCCGCGGATCGGGCGGCCTCTCGCCAGAGCGGACGGCCCTCGGTGGTGGGGGAATCGAGAGCGCGGATGACCGGCAGCAGGACCCACGGCGCCAGCATCATCGGCAGCGTCTCCGAGGAGATCGAGCCGAGGGTGGTGAGGACGCGCGGACTCAGGACGAAGACGACGCCCGCGATGATCCGTGACGCCGGCGAGCCCAGCCGCAGCGCCTCCGCGACACGCACGATGCCGACGAAGCCGACGGTGAGGAGTAATGCCCACCACAACCGCTGGACGATCCACGGCGGGACCGAGAGCAGATCGCCGAGGGCGAAGAAGGCGCCGTGTGGGAAGAAGTATCCGTAGGCCTGGTTCTGGACCTGCCCCATCGGGGCATTCGGGGTCCACAGGTGTGCCGCCCGCGCGAGGAACCCGAGCGGGTTCGCCGTCAGGTCGAGCTTGGTGTCGGCGGCGATCCGGCCCGGGGACTGCAGCAGGCAGACGATGAGCGCGATCGCGGCAGCCACACCGACCCCACGTGCCGACAGGACACCTGTCGGAGCGGTGGTCGATGTACTACTCAGTTGCTGCTGCCGTCAGAAAGGCCCCGACGCCGTGCACGGCGTCGAGGGCGGGCGTCAGTTGGTCTCGCCCGCGCCGCCGCGCGATCCGTAGTCGACCGAACCCTGGACGAATCCGCTGTTCGGATTGATGTTGTTCAGGTCCGTCGACGGGCTGTTCTCCGAGGCGAGGAACCCGCCGAGGAACACCGCGCCGAGTCCCACCAGGATGCCGGCCACTCCGGCGACGGCGCCGGCCACAAGGCGGTTGTTGGTCATGGCGAAGAAACTACCATCGCGCGGCGTCTCACCCCGGTGTCACCCGGGCATGTCCGGTGGTTCCGTCACAGCGTTTCGTCGTCAGCGGAGCGAGCGGGCCTTCGCCAGCGCTCGATCCCACAGGAGTTGGGTGCTCAGCTTCAGCACCTCCGGCTTGTCGACGTCACGGCTGAGCAGCAGCGTCGACGCCGTGATCGTGCCGGTCGACGCCTTCGACCGGTGACCGGAGTCCAGATGCGGTTGCGGGTCGTACTCGATGGCGAGCTGGATCGCCTCGGCCTTCTTCGTCCCGGCGATCTCGTCGGCGAGCCATAGCGCGAGGTCTATGCCGGCGGAGACGCCGGCCGCGGTCACGATGCGTTCGTCGGGGCCGGCGCGCACGATGCGCTCGTCCGACACCGCGGTCACGCCATAGAGGGACAACGCGGTCAGCGACGACCAGTGGGTGGTCGCGCGGAGACCGTCCAGCAGTCCGGCGGCGGCCAGGACCACCGAGCCGGTGCAGACCGACGTCGTCCATTGCGCGCCCGGGCTGACAGCACGAAGCCAATCCAGGAGCTTGTCGTCCTTCGCCGCGCCGAAACACCCCGCGCCGCCGGGGATGAGGATCAGATCGGGTGATGGCGTCTCGTCGAACGAATGCGTCGCGCCGATGAGGAGAACACCGGAATCGGCGGCGACCGGTCCGGCCTCGTGCGTGACGAACCGGACCTCCGCGTCGGGAAGCAGGCGGAGCACCTCATAGGGGCCGATGAGGTCGAGGGCGGTGAACCGCGGGTAGAGGACGATCGCGATCTGCGTCATGGGTATGCCTGTCTGTTCGGTGATGATGCTGCGGTGTCAGCGAAAGGTCTTGCGATAGTGATCGGGGAAACACCGAGACGTCGGACGAACGTGCGACGCATCGACTCCGAGGAGCCGAACCCGCACCGCGCGGCGATCACCGGCATGGTGTCGGAGGATTCGGTCAATGCACGACGAGCCGCCTCGGTGCGGACCCGCTCGATGTAGTCGCTCGGCGGTTCGCCGGTCTCCTCGGTGAAGACGCGGGAGAAATGGCGAGGACTCATCGCGGCTTCCTGCGCGAGGTCGGGAAGGCGGTGGGGCAGTCCGGGTTCGGCCTCGATGCGTTGCTGCGCCTCGCGGATCACGTCGCGTCGCGCCCGCGGCATCCAGACCGGTGGTGCGAACTGGCTCTGCCCGCCGGGGCGTCGCATGTAGAGGACCAGCCAGCGGGCGACCAGCTGGGCGAGCTCGGTGCCGTGATCTTCTTCGACGACGGCGAGGGCGAGGTCGATGCCCGCGGTGACGCCGGCGGACGTCCAGACGTGATCGGAGCTGCGGACGAACAGTGCCTCGGCGTCGACCTGCACCGTCGGGTATCGCTCGGCGAGGTGCTCGGCCATGGCCCAGTGCGTCGCCGCGCGCCGGCCGTCGAGGAGACCGGCCTCGGCGGCGAGGAAGGCGCCGTTGCAGACGCTGATGACGCGCCGCGCCCGGGTGGCCGCCACCCGGATCCACTCGATGAGGTCGGCGTCGTCGACGGCCCGATGGACGCCTGTGCCGCCGGGCAGCAGCAGGGTGTCGACGGGTTCGGCGGGATCTGGCAGTGGGTGGGCGCCGAATTGCAGTCCGACGCCCGTGTCGATCGGCTGCCCGTGCTGCGACACCAACCGCAGGTCGTACGTGACGGGCGACCCCTGATCACGGAGGGCGATCGACGCCGTGGTGAAGACATCGGCCGGTCCTGTCACGTCGAGCGACTGCACCCAGGGAAACCCTAGGACCAGCACGGTTCGTGTCATGAGCCCATCGTGGCCGACTCGGCTCATGTCGGCCAGGACATGCATCCCACACTTGAGGACATCGGGACTACAGCGTCAGCTCTGGTTCCCGCTCGCACTTGGCCGGGACGATGAACACCGGTCGATGGCAGTGTTTGAGGACGCGTTCGGCGACGCTGGACCGCAGCAATGCCTTGAGGCCCGACGCCCCGCGCGTCCCGGTGACGAGCAGATCGACGTCGAGGGCCTCGGCCGCGGCGACGAGCGCGCCCCACACGGTCGACTCGACCTCGACGAGCGTGCCCCTCGACGACAGTCCGCATTCGCGGGCCAGGGCCAAACCGCGTTCGTTGATCTTCGTGGCCTCGTCCTCGAGTGCGCGGTCGACCCCGGCGTCGAGCTGGGTGTCGACGAACGGCTGCATGCCGCCGGCGAGGGTGGACATCCGGGCGGGGGTCATGCCGCCGGGCTGCCAGGCGGTCACGACGACTGCCGATTCGGCGCGCAGGAAGTGTCCGGCATAACGGATCGCCCGATCGGCGTTCGGTGAGCCGTCGTAGGCGATCATCAACGTCTGTCTGGCGCGGTTGTCACCGCGACCGCTGGGGGCGGTCGCGGACCCGGCCGAGATGGACCCCACGTCCATTTGCTCAGGTTACATGCCAGACTCGAGCCATGGGCCCAACTCGACGACCTCGCTGGATTCGGAACGCGCTGACGACTGCGACGGTCGCGGCATTGGGTCTCGGTCTCGTGGCCTGTGATTCGTCGTCGCCCGAGGCCGCACCGCCCACGCCGTCCGCGTACAGCTCGCCCTCGGCGTCCCCGTCATCGGTCGCCGCGACGACGACCGCCGTCGCAAATCCCTGTGGCGCAGAACAACTCGCGAAGCTCACGCTGCGGCAGAAGCTGGCCCAGCTGATCGTCGTGGGTGTCACCGGTGCCGACGACGCGCAGCAGATCGTCGAGGACGAGGAGATCGGCGGGATCTTCGTCGGGAGCTGGACCGACAAGGCGATCCTGACGAGCGGTGCGGCATCACGGATCTCGCAGAACTCGTCGATCCCGCTGATGGTCACGGTCGATCACGAGGGTGGGCGGGTGTCGCGGTTGTCGGCACTCGGCATCGACAACGCGTCTCCTCGAGAACTGGCGCAGACGAAGACGCCCGAGCAGGTGAAGGAGATCGCCGCCGGCGTCGGTCGTCAGATGAAGAAGCTCGGCATCACCGTCGACTTCGCGCCTGTCGCCGACGTCAGCGACGAATCCGACAACGAGGTCATCGGCGATCGCTCGTTCAGCAACGACCCGGCCGTCGTCACCGAGTACGCGGCCGCCTACGCCGCGGGTCTCGCCGAAGCCGGAATCACGCCGGTGTACAAGCACTTTCCCGGGCACGGCCACGGCTCCGGCGACTCGCACCTCGGTGTCGTGACCGTGCCGTCGCTCGCCGAGCTGCAGAACAGCGACCTGGTGCCTTTCCGCAATCTGCTGCGCGACCCGGGTACCGCGGGCGTCATGGTCGGCCATCTCATCGTGCCCGGGCTGACCGAGGGCCTGCCGTCGTCCATCAGCCGGCCGGCCATCCAGATGCTGCGGACCGGTGAGGGTTACAACGGTCCGCGGTACGACGGGGTGATCTACTCCGACGACCTGTCGGGCATGGCGGCGATCAGCCAGCGCTACCCGATCGAGCAGGCCGTCGAGAAGTTCATCCTCGCCGGCGGCGACGTCGCGCTGTGGCTGTCCACCGACCGCGTCTCGTCGGTCCTGGACAACCTCGAGACCGCAGTGAAGCGCGGCCGCCTGGCACCCGCTCGCCTCGACGCGAAGGTGACCCGCATCCTCCGGTCCAAGGGCGTCATCACCTGCTGAGTAGTCTGTCCGGAGCAACCCGAGCGCTCGTTGAACTTACCGATTGGTAAGTTTGTTGGGTATCGTCGTTCGGACACGACATCGAGGATGGAGGCGGCCATGTCGGGCGGAACCAAGCGCCTGCCGCGTGCAGTGCGTGAGCAGCAGATGCTCGACGCCGCCGTGAAGGTGTTCGCGCAGAACGGTTTCCGCGAGACCTCGATGGATGCCATCGCGTCCGAGGCGCAGATCTCCAAGCCGATGCTGTACCTGTACTACGGCTCCAAGGAGGAGCTGTTCAGCGCCTGCATCGCCCGTGAGTCCGGACTGTTCATCGACGCGATGAGCGTCGGCTTCGACCCGTCACTCACTCAGCGCGAGCAGGCCGTCACCGTCATCCGCGAGTTCCTCCGCTTCGTGCACGAGAACCGGGAGTCCTGGCGTGTGCTGTACCGCGTGGCGATCGGCACCGCGAGCTTCGCCGGCATCGTCTCCGACAGCCGTCAGCGCGTCACCGAGATGGTCGCCGCACTCATCAAGGCCGGTACCACCGTCGAGACCGCCGGTGACATCGACTTCGAACTCACCGCCGTCGCCATCGTCGGCGCCTGCGAGGCGGTTGCCGACCGCATCACCGAGGGCGACGTCGACCTCGAGAAGGCCACCAACATGCTCGTCGGCATCGCCTGGCGCGGCCTGAAGGGTGTCGGTACCGACATCTGAGCGCAGCCCCCGCGAGGCCGCGCTTCTTCCCGCTCGATCGTTTCCTTCCCGCTTATTGAGCGCAATAAGCGGGAAGGAAACGGTTAAGCGGGAGCGAAAATCAGCCCTTCCGTGTGGTCGCGGTGAGGTGCGGGAATCCCTTGCGACGGTCGCGGATCGCTATGTCGAAGTTGCCCTCACCGTCGATGCGGCGGGTGTAGAGGTTCACCTTGGCGGGCAGCAGGATCGGCTTGCCGAACTTGACGTCGTAGGTGACCGCGCCGGGCAGCTGGGCCTCGACGTTCGCGATCGCCGCTGCGGCACTCCACATCCCGTGGGCGATCGCCTTGGGGAACCCGAAGGCCTTGGCCGTCAGGTTCGCCATGTGGATCGGGTTGCGGTCGCCCGACGCCGCGGCGTACTCGCGGATGCGCCCCAAGTCCACGGCCAGAACCGAATCCGGCGGCGGCGGGGTCTTCGACTTCGGCTCGGGACCGCGCGGCTCGTCGGACAGGGTGGTCCGCTGCTGCTTGAGGAAGGTCGCCGTCTGCCTGGTCACCAGTTCGGTGCCGACGCTGATCTCGCTGATGACGTCGACGAGGATGCCCTTGCGATGCTCACGCAGGTTCTCGGCATGGGTCTCGATGGACAGCGGTTCGCCGACCTCGATCGGTCGCTTCCGCTCGATCGTGTTCGTCATGTGGACCGAACCGATTGCGCCGAACGGGAACTCGTCCGACGTCAGCAGCTTCATGACCACCGGGAACTGCAGCACGAACGGGTACGTCACCGGCAGGGTGGCGCCGAAGCGCTGACCGGTCGCGTGGCAATACGCCTGCAGCGCAGCGGGATCGACGCGGACGTCGTCGAGTCGGTAGTGGGTGTCGGGGAGGGGGGCGTCGGCCGGGACGCGGGCGGGCTTGCCGATACCCGGCAGCATCCCGGTGACTGCCTTGCCGTAGAGCTCGCCGGTGCCGGGGGCGCCGGGGAGGGTGATCGTCTTACCCATCACGCACCCAGGAATCCCTGGCCGCAGACACGGACCACGTTGCCGGTGATGGCGGAGCTCGCCGGGTTGGCGAAGTAGGCGACGGTCTCGGCGACGTCGACGGTCTGGCCGCCCTGCTGCAGCGAGCTCATCAGGCGACCAGCCTCGCGGGTGGCCAGCGGGATCGCCGCGGTCATCTTGGTCTCGATGAAGCCGGGGGCGACGGCGTTGATGGTGATGCCCTTCTCGCCCAGGATCGGCGCGTAGGCGTCGACCAGGCCGATGACACCGGCCTTCGATGCGCCGTAGTTGGTCTGGCCGCGGTTACCGGCGATGCCGGCGATCGACGAGACGTCGATGACCGCGCCGCCCTCACGGAGTGCACCCTTCTCCAGCAGCTTCTCGACGAGGGTCTGCGGAGCGATGAGGTTCACCGCGATGACGGCGTCCCAGCGGGCGTCGTCCATGTTGGCGAGCAGCTTGTCGCGGGTGATGCCGGCGTTGTTGACGATGATGTCGATGCCGCCGTGGCGCTCGAGGGCGTGCTCGGCGAGCTTGTCGCCGGCGTCCGGAGCGGTCACATCCAGCGGGAACGCGGTGCCGCCGACCTTGTTGGCCGTCTCCGACAGCGCGTCCCCGGCCTGCGGGACGTCGGCGGCGATGACGTGGGCGCCGTCGCGCGCGAGGACCTCGGCGATGGTCGCGCCGATGCCGCGGGCGGCGCCGGTGACCACGGCGACCTTGCCCTCCAGCGGACGATCCCAGTCCTTCGGGGCGGTCGCGTCGGCCGAACCGACGCGGATGACCTGTGCGTCGACGAAAGCGGACTTGGCCGACAGCACGAAGCGTACGGTCGATTCCAGGCCGCTCAGGCCGGTCTTGGCGTCCGGCGAGACGTACACGAGTTGGACGGTGGAGCCCTTGAGCAGCTCCTTGCCGAGCGAGCGGGTGAAGCCCTCGAGGGCCCGCTGCGCGACACGCTCGGACGGGTCGGTCACCAGCTCCGGCGTGGTGCCGATGACCAGGAAGCGCGCGCACGGCGCGGTCGAGCGCATGGCCGGCTGGAAGAACTCGAACAACTGACGCAGCTCGGCCGGGGAGGTGATGCCGGTGGCGTCGAAGACCAGGCCGCCGTACTTGTCGGCGCTACGGCCGGTCAGGGCGTTCTGGATGAGGTCGTAATCGTCGCCCGAGAGCATCTCCCGGAGCGGTTCGACGAGGCGCCCCGAGCCTCCGAGCAGCACCGGACCCGGCAGCGGCGGCTCCGACGGCTTGTACCGCCGCAGGGGCGGCGGGACGGGGAGGCCGGCCTGCTTGGCGATGAAAGCGCCCGGGCCGGAATGGACGAAGCTCGAGTACAGGCCAGTTGTTCCGTTGGCGGCCATGTTGGATCTCCTCTGACTGTCGTTCGACAACGAACTTACTGTTGAGTAAGAATACGCTATAGATACCGCACACGACCCTGGAGATCGACGTGGCAGACAACAGCACCACCCCGAAGAAGCCCGAGACCCGCACCGAGCGCCCGGTGGCGATCCTCGGCGGCAACCGCATTCCGTTTGCCCGCCAGGACAAGGCATATGCCAAGGTCAGCAACCAGGAGATGTTCACCGCCGCCCTCGACGGCCTGGTGAGCCGCTTCAACCTGCAGGGCGAGCAGCTCGGCATGGTCGCCGGTGGCGCCGTGCTCAAGCACGCCCGTGACTTCAATCTCATCCGCGAATCGGTGCTGGGCTCGGCTCTGTCGCCCTACACCCCCGCCTTCGACATCCAGCAGGCGTGCGGCACCGGTCTGCAGGCCATCACGACCGTCGCCGACGGCATCGCCCGCGGCCGCTACGACGCCGCGATCGGTGGCGGTGTCGACACCACCTCCGACGCCCCGATCGCCGTGGGCGAGGGCCTGCGTCGACAGCTGCTCGAGGTCAACCGTGCCCGCTCGACCAAGGACCAGATCCTCGGCGCCGCGAAACTGCTGACCAAGCTCGGGATCGAGATTCCGCAGAACGGTGAGCCGCGCACCGGGATGTCGATGGGCGAGCACGCCGCCATCACCGCCAAGGAATTCGGCATCAAGCGCGCCGACCAGGACGAGCTCGCCGCACGCAGCCACCAGAACATGGCCGCCGCCTACGACGACGGTTTCTTCGACGACCTGATCACCCCGTTCATGGGCCTGACCCGCGACCAGAATCTGCGCGGCGACTCGACCGCGGAGAAGCTCGCGAAGCTCAAGCCCGTCTTCGGTGTCTCCCTCGGCGACGCGACCATGACCGCCGGCAACTCGACCCCGCTCACCGACGGTGCATCGACCGTGCTGCTCGGCAGTGACGAGTGGGCCGCCGAGCGCGGTCTGCCGGTGCTGGCGTACTTCGTCGACAGCGAGACCGCGGCCGTCGACTACGTGAACGGGCCCGACGGCCTGCTCATGGCCCCGACCTACGCCGTGCCGCGCCTGCTGGCCCGTAACGGTCTCACCCTGCAGGACTTCGACTTCTACGAGATCCACGAGGCGTTCGCGTCGGTCGTGCTCGCGACGCTGCAGGCGTGGGAGTCCGAGGAGTACTGCAAGGAGCGTCTGGGCCTCGACTCGGCGCTCGGACCCATCGACCGGTCCAAGCTCAACGTCAACGGTTCGTCGCTCGCCGCCGGTCACCCGTTCGCCGCGACCGGAGGCCGCATCGTCGCGCAGGCGGCGAAGCAGATCAAGGAGAACGGCGGCGGTCGTGCGCTGATCTCGATCTGCGCCGCCGGCGGCCAGGGCGTCACCGCCATCATCGAGGGCTGACCCCTTCGATAAGGAGACGGATCGGGCGACGAATCGCTCGATCCGTCTCTTTGTCGACCTCGAAATGGGGTCCTTCGTCACATGTTCGGACCAAACGTGGCCCCAGACGTGTCAACGGCCGAAAAGTAGCGTAAACATGAAGACAGCTCCGGCAGAGCTGTCAGACCCCCGACCCGACAGCTCAGCCGGAGCACCTACATTTCTGGGGTATGAGTTCTGCGGCCACCACCCCGACTGGCCCAGGTAGTCAGCCGTGATGGATGGAGTTGTGACCACGAGCGCCCGGCGAGCACGCCACGCGGTACGCGCTGCGGTCGTCGTCGTCGTCATCCTGACGCTCGCCCTCTCCATCGACTTCGTGGTGACCCGCGATCACTCTGCCCGTGGAGCCGTCATCGGCGGGATTCCGGCGAGCAACCGCGACGCCGTCGAGCTCGACCCGGTCATCGAAGAACTGACGACGCGTTCCACGCAGCCGGTCGTCCTGCGAACTCCCGAAGGATCGGCTGAAGTTGCCCCTGCCGAGCTGGGGCTCACCTTCGACGCGGACGCGACCCGTGCACGTCTCCGCGAACAGCCGCGGAACCCGGTGACCCGCTTCCTTTCCCTGTTCGGCCGTGACCTCGACGTCGAGCCCGTCGTGACAATCGATCCCGCCACCATGAACACGGCCCTCGACGCCCATCGCCGCTCGCTGGAGAAGGCCGCGGTCGAAGGTGGCGTGCACTACGACGGCGCCACCCCGGTCGGCGACGAGCCGGCACCGGGTGAGCGCGTCGCCCGCCAGGCCGCCGCGGCCGTGCTCGTCGACCATTGGCTCGACGGCACACCCGTCGACCTGCCGATGGAACCCTTCTCGCCGACCGTCACCTCCGAGGTCGTCGCCGCCACCGTGGCCGGCCCCGCCGACCGCGCGACGTCGGCGCCGGTGAAACTGGTCGACCGCCGCAAGCGCACGGTGGAGGTCCCGGCAGGCGATATCGCGGCAATGTTGACCTTCGGACCGGACGGGCGGGGCGGACTCACGCCGCGCGTCGATGTGACGACGGCGCGTAAATCGCTGGCCTCCGAGCTCGATCCCTCCCAACTCCCCGCTGTCAGTGCACGATTCAGCCTCGCGAGCGGCCGCCCGATCGTCGTGCCGGCAGTCACCGGCGCAAAGATCAACTGGGGCAAGACACTTCAGGCGCTCGCGACGACCGCGACCGCAGACGGCGGCAACCGCACCGCCGATGTGGTCTACGACGACGTCGACCCCAAGCTCACCACCGACGCCGCCCGCAAACTCGGTGTGAACGAACTGATCAGCGAGTACACCACCGACGGTTTCTCGAGCGCCTCCGGGGAGAACATCCGCCTCGTCGCGGCCGAGGTCGACGGTGCGCTGGTCCTGCCGGGCAAGGTCTTCTCGCTCAACGGGCACACCGGTCCGCGAGGTGCGGCCGAGGGATACGTCGACTCGACGATCATCAACAACGGCCGCGCTGCGACGGCCGTGGGCGGCGGCATCTCCCAGTTCGCGACGACCCTCTACAACGCCGCCTACTTCGCGGGACTCGAGGACGTCGACCACACCGAGCACGCGTACTACATCTCGCGCTATCCGGAGGCCCGGGAGGCCACCGTCTTCGAGGGCGCCATCGACCTCAAGTTCCGCAACAACACCCGACACGGTGTGCTCATCGAGACGAGCTGGTCACCGTCTGCGGTGACCGTGAGGTTTTGGGGCACCAAGGCTTTCGAGGTCGAGTCGATCACCGGCGAGCGGACCGACCCCACCGAGCCGGAGCGGATCAAGCTCCCTAAGGGCGACGATTGCATCGCGAGCAGCGGCAGCAAGGGCTTCACGACGTCGAACACGCGGATCGTCCGCGACGCCCGCACCGGACAAGAGGTCAACCGGTACACCCGGACCGTGCGCTACGCGCCGGAGCCGATCGTCAAGTGCATCTGAGCCCGGCTCGTACCGTGAGGTGAATGGAACAGTGCCCCGCATGTGTTCCACATCTCACGAACGTTCGATATATTCCGAGACGTGGATATCAACGGAGCTAGTGCAATCGTCACAGGTGGAGCGTCGGGCATCGGCGCCGCGTCGGCCCGCCAGCTGGCGGCCAAGGGTGCGAAGGTCGTCGTCGCCGACCTGAACGCCGACAAGGGGGAGGAGCTCGCCAAGGAGATCGGCGGTGTCTTCGTCAGTGTGGACGTCACCTCGACCGAACAGATCGAAGCCGCCATCAACGCGGCCACCGAACTCGGCCCGCTGCGTGCCCTGGTCAACTCGGCCGGCATCGGCTGGGCGCAGCGCACCATCGGCCGCGACGGCGAATTCGGTTCGGCGCACAACCTGGACGCCTACAAGAAGGTCATCGCGATCAACCTGATCGGCACCTTCGACTTCATCCGTCTCGCCGCCACCGCGATGAGCCGCAACGAGCCGCTCGACGCCCACGGCGAGCGCGGCGCGATCGTCAACATGGCCAGCGTCGCAGCTTTCGACGGCCAGATCGGCCAGGCGTCGTACTCCTCGTCCAAGGGCGGCGTCGTCGGCATGACCCTGCCGGTCGCCCGCGACCTGGCCGCGGTCGGCATCCGCGTCAACACCATCGCCCCCGGCCTGATCGACACCCCGATCTACGGCGAGGGCGAGGCCGCCGAGGCGTTCAAGGCGAAGCTGGGCGAGTCGGTCCTGTTCCCGCACCGTCTGGGCGCTCCCGACGAGCTGGCCTCGATGGTCGTCGAGCTGGTCACCAACAGCTACATGAACGCCGAGGTGATCCGCGTCGACGGCGGCATCCGGATGCCTCCGAAGTAGTCACCAGCACACATCACCACTCGCCGAACCCACTGCCCCTGCGGGGTGGTGGGTTCGGTCGTGTGCGGCGTCTGCGTGCTCAGGCCTGCAGGACCACCTTGAGCGCCTTGGTCTCCGCGGCCCGGCCGAAGACGTCGTAGGCCTCGATGATGTCGTCGAGGGCGAAACGGTGGCTGATGAACAGGTCGGGGTCGATCCGACGCTGCGCGACCAGCTTGAGCAGGACGCCGAGCGTGTCCGTGTTCACCAGGCCCATCGAGACGTTGATGTTGGAGATCCACAGATCCTGGAGGGCGAACTCCACCGGGGCGCCGTGCACGCCGACGTTGGCGACATGACCTGCGGGCCGGACGACGTCCAGACACATCTGGAAGGTCTGCGGGATGCCCACCGCCTCGATCGCGACGTCGACGCCGAGGCCGTCGGTCATCGCGAGGACCTGGTCCTTCCAGTCGGCATCCGACGACACGACGCCATCGGTCGCGCCGAAGGCCTTGGCCTGTTCGATGCGGTTGGGGTCGATGTCGATCGCGATCACGCGGCTCGGCCCGTACAGTCCCGACGTCGCGATCGTCGCGAGACCCACCGGTCCGGCCCCGACGACGGCCACCACGTCACCGGGTTTGACGTTGCCGTAACGGATACCGATCTCATGCCCGGTCGGCAGGATGTCGCTGAGCACCACGCCCTGCTCCGGCGTGACCCCCGACGGCAGTTTGTAGACCGAGGTCTCGGCGTAGGGCACGCGCACGAACTCGGCCTGGGTGCCGTCGATGAGGTGACCGAAGATCCAGCCGATACCCGACGCGCCCTCGTCGCCGAGGCAGTGCGAGTGCACCCCGTGCTTACAGAAGTCGCACTTGCCGCAGGCCGAGATGCACGACAGGATCACCTGGTCGCCGACCGCGAGAGTCGTTACCGCAGAGCCTATCTCGGTGATCGTTCCGACTCCCTCGTGGCCGAGGATGCGGCCTTTCTCGACCGCGGGGACGTCACCTTTGAGGATGTGCAGGTCGGTGCCGCAGATGGTGGTGGCGTCGATCTTCACGATGACGTCGGTGGGTTGGAGGATCGTCGGATCGGGGACGTCGTCCCAGCTCTTCTCGCCCGGTCCGTGGAAGACGAGTGCCTTCATGACTCTCCTTCGAGTTGTCCCCGGCCCTTCTGGTCCACTTTCCGAGGCTAGGGACGTCGGCGATGACACGCCCGGCCCATCTCGTATTGAGACGCGACCGCAATCGCAAAGCCTCCCCTTTCGGCAAACCCAGCCCCTCGCGACGGGGCGATTCTGCCCAATAGGGGAGGGTTTGTGGGCGTCTGTCAGTTGCCGAGGGTCGGGACGGGTGTGCCGGGTTAGGCTCGCCGGGTGACCATGCCGCCGACAGGACCCGGGTATCCCGGCTACGGGTACCAGGGCCAACCGGGGCCGTATCCGCCGAACCCGGGCCACCCGCCTCAGGGCGCACCCCCGCCGTATCCGCTGCCACCGCAGGGAGGCCGGTATCCGCAGGGACCTTTGGGACCGCCGCCGCCGAAGAAGAGTCACACGGGGCTCTGGATCACGCTCGGCGTCCTCGCGTTTGTCGTCGTGGGTGCGGTGATCGCCGGCGGGGTGGCACTGGTCGGGAACTCCGACGGCTCGATCGTCCACAACGCCGACGACGTCGAGAGCGGGCAGTGTCTCGAGGTGACATCGGGGTCGGACTCGCTGAAGGCCGAGAAGATCTCATGTGACACCACGGACTTCCATTACGTCGTCGCCAGCAAGTCGTTCACCCGATTCGGTTGCGGGCTCAGCTATTCGACGTTCTGGTTCGCCGGCAACGAGAAGGAGGTCTTGTGTCTCGCCCAGGTCTTCCAGGCCGGGAAGTGCTACCACTTGCCCGAATCGTCGGGCGCGGATACGACGTCCCTTGCCCAGGCCCGCGAGATCGACTGTGGTCAGCCGATTCCGGCCGGCGAGGCGACCAACTTCAAGGTCGAGACCAAGGAGTCCCGGGATCCGGATTGCCCGCCGGGACAGGGTAAGTACTACGTGGCCGAACCGAAGCCGACGGGATACTGCGTCTCGCTGCTCGAGTGACCGCTCCGCAAACCCACCACAAATGCGTAAACCCACCGCCTCGCAACGGAATTTCTCAACCTGTCTGAGACAGGGGTTGTTTGGTTGTTCTTCTGTGGTTGATCCCGACGATGGCCGGGATGTCCGGGGCCCGGGGAGGGCGCCGGAAGCGTTGCGGGTGGGCCAGGTATCGGCGGTCGAGCAGTGTTTGGCGGTGCTGCCGCTGGTGAGCGGCGGTGCCGTCAAACACCGATGCCGGGGTGTGCCAGGCCAACCCGCTGTGGCGATGCTTCTCGGCGTAGTCGGCGAGGTATCGCGCTGTCCAGGTACGAGCGTGCTCGATGTCGTCGAACCGGTCGGGGCAGGACAGGTCGTACTTGATGGTTTTGAACAACGATTCGGAGAACGGATTGTCATCACTGACCCGGGGCCGGGAGAACGAGGCTTCGGTGTCGGCGGGTAGCTCGTCGAGCAGATCGCGCGACCGCATGATCGCTCCGTTGTCGGCGTGGAGCACCTGCGGGGCGCCGTGGCGGACGAACGCGGCAGCGAACATGTCCACCGCCATCCTGGTGTCCTCGACGTGCTCGACGCGCCAGGCCACTGGGTAGCGGGAGAACACATCGATCACCAGATACAGCTTGTAGCGCTGCCGTGATGGTCCTTTGAGTTCGGTGACATCCCACGACCACAACTGCCCAGCAGCGGTGGCCACCACCTTCGGCACCTTGCGTGAACACTGGCCACCTCTGTGTCGTCCGCGACGGCGATCACCGGTCATCCGTTCGGCTTTGGCAATCCGATAGAACGTGCTCTGCGAACACGGCACCCGACCGGCATCGAAAGCCCGCCAATAGGTTTGGCACACCGATAGATCGGCGTACTGCTCGTCTTCGAGCACCGCGCATACCTGGGCACGCTCATCGGCGGTCAAGGCCCCCGGCTGCCAACGCTCACGTTGCCCGATCGGATCAGCCACCGGTGTGTAGTGCTGATAGCGGCGGGAGAGGCGATAGAACGTTGCTCGCGGTAGTCCCGCCCACGCACATGCCGCTGCGATCGTCATGCCTGCAACTGCCAGCGCGATGACCGTCTCGACTAGGACAGTCCTTTGCGCTGCAACCACTGCTGATACTGTTCGGCGCTCATCAACGCCGGCGGGATCTGTTCCTCCTCGTCGGTCGAGCTCGCGGTGATCCCGTCCATGAGCTCGATAGCTTTTCCCATGATCTCTTGAATGGCTTCGGCCTGTTCAACCTTTTTACGTAGCCGTTGATTCTCCGCGCGTAACCGCGCTAACTCGGCTCGTTCCTGAGCATCCACCCGTGATCCTTTCGACTTCTGGGCCGCCGACACCATCGACGCCTCAAAGTCTCCCCGACCACGAGCCTGCAGCCAGCCCCGCACCGTCGCCCGGCACAGACCATGCTCCCGGAGCAGCCGCGCACGGCCACCGCGTTCGACCGTCGCCGCGTCCCACAACTGCAGGAACTCGACCTTGAAACCCAACGGATAGGACCGCTGCCCTCGCGGAGTTCGGCCTACCTCGACACTGATCGTCATCACTCATTCCGTCCCCCGCACACCCCGCCAGGTGTCTCACGAACAGCCTGACAGGATGCGGCAAGGCGGTGGGTTTACGTATCAAGGGTGGATCTGCGCGCTGGTGGCGCTTCCGGATCAGAAGGCTGCTTCGTCGAGCTCCATGATCTCGTTGTCGACGTTCTCGACGGTGACGCGGACGGCGGTGAGCAGCGGCAACATGTTCTTGGCGAAGAAACCGGCCACGGCGACCTTGCCCTCGTAGAAGGCCTTGTCGCTGTCCGATGCGCCGTTGTCGAGTGCCTTGAGGGCGATCTCGGCCTGACGCAGCAGCAGCCAGCCGATCATCAGGTCGCCGACGGCCATCAGGAAGCGGACCGAACCGAGGCCGACCTTGTACAGCTCGGCCGAGTTCTCCTGGGCGGCCATGAGGCTGCCGGTCAGGGAGGCGGCCATCGCCTGGACGTCCTCGAGAGCGGTCTTCAGCAGAGCGCGCTCGGTCTTGAGGCGACCGTTGCCGGCCTCGGAGTCGATGAAGCTCTGGATCTGGCCGGCGACGTGTGCCAGGGCCTGGCCCTTGTCGCGGATGATCTTGCGGAAGAAGAAGTCCTGCGCCTGGATGGCAGTGGTGCCCTCGTACAGCGAATCGATCTTCGAGTCACGGATGTACTGCTCGATCGGGTAGTCCTGCAGGAAGCCGGAGCCGCCGAGGGTCTGCAGGGACTCGTGACCGAGAGTGCCGTAGGCACGCTCGGAACCGACACCCTTGACGATGGGAAGCAGCAGGTCGTTGACGCGGTGCGCCATCTCGGCGTCGGCGCCGGAGACGATCTGCGCGGCGGCGGCGTCCTGGTGCGAGGCGGTGTAGAGGTAGACCGCACGCAGACCCTCGGCGTAGGCCTTCTGGGTCATCAGTGAACGACGCACGTCCGGGTGGTGGGTGATCGACACGCGGGGTGCGGCCTTGTCGGTCATCTGGGTCATGTCGGCGCCCTGGATCCGCTCCTTGGCGTACTCGAGGGCGTTCAGGTAGCCGGTCGACAGGGTCGAGATGGCCTTGGTGCCGACCATCATTCGGGCGTGTTCGATGACCTCGAACATCTGCGCGATGCCCTTGTGGACCTCGCCGACGAGCCAACCCTTGGCGGGGACGCCGTGCTGGCCGAAGGTGACCTCACAGGTGGCCGACGCCTTGATGCCCATCTTGTGCTCGACGTTGGTCACGAAGACGCCGTTGCGCTCGCCGAGTTCGCCGGTCTCGAAGTCGAAATGGAACTTCGGCACGAAGAACAGCGACAGACCCTTGGTGCCCGGGCCGGCGCCCTCGGGGCGGGCGAGCACGAGGTGGAAGATGTTCTCGGTCATGTCCTGGTCGGCGGAGGTGATGAAGCGCTTCACACCGTCGATGTGCCAGGAGCCGTCCTCCTGCCGGACGGCCTTGGTGCGGCCGGCGCCCACGTCGGAACCGGCGTCGGGCTCGGTGAGCACCATGGTGGCGCCCCAGCCGCGCTCGGCGCAGATGGCGGCCCACTTCTTCTGCTCGTCGGTGCCGTTGTTGAAGAAGATGTTGGAGAAGCCGGCGCCGGCGGCGTACATGAAGACCGGCGGGTTGGCGCCGAGGATCATCTCGCCGATCGCCCAGTACAGCGAACGCGGGGCGGGCAGGCCGCCGAGTTCCTCGGCGATGCCGATCTTGTCCCAGCCGCCTTCGACGAGGGCGTTGTAGGACTTCTTGAAGCTCTCCGGGATGGTGACGCTGTGGGTCTCGGGGTCGAAGACCGGCGGGTTGCGGTCGGCGTCGACGAAGGATTCGGCGATGGGGCCCTCGGCGAGTGCCTTGACCTCGCGGAGCATGTCGACGGCGGTCTCGTGGTCCAGGTCGCCGAAGTCGCCCGACTCCAGCACCTTGTCGAGCTCGAACAGCTCGAACAGGTTGAACTGCAGGTCGCGCATGTTGCTCTTGTAATGGCCCATGGTGATTCCTTCTCTGGTGTGGCCGTATGCGTGATGACGGTGTTGTTGCCAGGTCCCGGTCCGACCCCATTCGGTTGAAGTGGGTACCGGCCGGGCGTGGTGGAGACTGTTCGAGCTAAGTTACTCGCCGGTAACCGCCAATATAGACCCAAATCGCCAGGGGATCAATCGTCGTCGATGTGATCTGCGCCGATGACGGTGACGAAGCGTGGCGCACGACAAATCCGGAAACAGCTGCAGGTGGCGGGCTCATGCGGTCCAATCGGGCATGCGCACACGACGCGGAACGAGAGCTCCGATCATCCTCATGGTGGCGGCGGTCGTCGCCGGTCTGGCGCCGCTGGTCGGCACGGCGCCGGCGAGCGCCGCGGATCCCGCCTGGAACGGGGGGTACACGCTCAAACGGTTCGCGGCGTCGAAGACGGGCACCAGCCTCGCCGCGCGGCAGTCGGAACCGGACTTCTCCGATGACTACACGTTCACCAGCTCATGCGATGGCGGGACGTGCGTGGCCACTGTGATCGACGGTCCGAAACCCGCCAATCCGACGCTGCCGCAACCGCCGCGCTACACGTGGGAAGCGGGTTCGTGGGTACACCGATACGACTGGGAATGGGACTGCTGGCAGGGTGAGGGAGTACCCAAGGTGTGGCGGCCGGCGACGTCGGTCGCGACCTACACCCCACAGGGCGACGGCACGCTGAAAGGCGTGTGGCGCACCACGATCGACGGCGGGCCGTGCGACGGGACCGTCGACATGAACGTGGCGGCCTACCCCGTCACGCCGCCGGCGCCGGGCTGGAATCTGTCGTGACGGGTCAGAGCGCCGAGCGCAGGTATTCGAGGTCGGCGGGAATGCCCTCGGCGGGCGTCTCGAGGATCACCGGTGCGTCGGCGGCCTTGGCCACGGCGGCGAGTACCTCGGGGTCGATCTGACCCGACGCCAGATTGGCGTGGCGGTCGCGGCCGGAGTCGAACTCGTCGCGGGAATTGTTGAGGTGCACCAGATCGATGCGTCCGGTGATCTCCTTGACGCGCTCGACCAGTCCGACGAGATCCTCGCCGCCTGCCCAGGCATGGCAGGTGTCGAGGCAGAATCCGGCCTGCTCGAAGTCGCCGACCGCTTCCCATAGCCGGTCGATGGACTCGAGGGTGCGTGCCATCGCGTGATCGCCGCCCGCGGTGTTCTCGATCAGGATCGGGACCCCGAAGCCGCCCTTGTCGACCTGGCGGTCGAAGAGCTTGCGCCAGTTGGCGAATCCCTCGGCGGACTCCTCACCGTCCCGCAGATGTCCGCCGTGTACGACCAGGCCGAAGGCCCCGAGCTCGGCGGCGGCGGCGGCCTGCTGTTCGACGGCCTTGCGTGACGGCATGCGCAGCCGGTTGTTCAGGCTCGCGACGTTGATCTGATAGCTGGAGTGCACCACGACGTCGATGTCGGATTCGCGGATCGCGGCCGCGTGCGGATTCGGTTGCGGCTTCTTCCAGCTCTGCGGATCGGTGACGAACATCTGGAAGACGTCGATGCCGAGTTCGGCGGCGGTGACCAACGGGTCGGTGTCTTCGCGAAGGTGTGCTCCGATGCGCATGCGTCAACGATAGAGGCCGGCTCCGGGTGACGCCGCGGTGCCCGGGATCGGCTCGTTCGACGCGCCGGGGTCACTCGCCCGGCGCCGGCTCCGTCTCGATCGTGATCGGCACCCCGGCCGCGATCAGCAGACGGCAGGGGGCCGCACTGTCGTGGTACAGGTTCAGCCACTCATGGCCGCGGGTCCCGTCGGAGTACACCGCATCGAGGGTGCGATTCAGCCGAGCCTCCGCCTCCTTGGTGATGATGTAGCGCTGGTCGCCGTAGCGCAGGTAGCGATTGGGCACCGAGACCTCCTCTGGGATGGAGCATTGCAGGTCTCCAGTGTGATCCACGACACGCCCAAGAGGCGTGAATCCGTCGAAACGGGTCGTCGGCGCGGGTGATCGCCGTGGTCGCGACGACTGGCGCACACGTGCTGCGCAGCGGTGGCTCACCAACCGGACATGGCCACTACACTGACGGCAGGTTACGAGCGTGGGTGCCCTGAGGGGTGTGACGGGCGGGATTGTGTCGGGTGAGTGTTGACGAGTCGGTGGGCTTCCCGCGGCCGGGTAAGTCCTCGGAGCGCAGTGAGGGCCAGAAGCCCGATGACACGACCTCGGCGGATGGAAGCCTGTCGACGTCCGGCCGGTCAGGATCGGACGTCGACCCGCCGGAGATGGCGCCGGTCTTCGACGACCTGGCCGCCGCTGCCGAGATGGAGGCCCATCCGGAGAACCGCCGCGACCTGACCATGGTCCGCCGGATCGCGGTCACGGCCTGGTTCCTGGTGATGGCAGTGCACATCTACCTCGAGGGCCTGGCGTGGGACCGCACGCGGCTCATCATCCTGCTGTGCCTCGGCTTGGCGGCGGCGAGCATCGGGCGCCGCAGGTTCATAACGATCATCCTCGACTGGGCGCCGTTCGCGCTGATCCTGATCCTCTACGACTGGACGCGCAACATCGCCCAGATCGTCGGCATGCCGACCCACTGGCACCTGGCGATCGACTTCGACAAATGGCTCATGGGTGGTGACGTCACCCCGACCGCGTGGCTACAGGAACAGCTCAAACAGGCGAGTCCTCCGTGGTGGGAAGTCATCGTCAGCGTCGTCTACATGTCGTACTTCATCGTCCCGTACGCGGTGGCGGCATGGCTGTGGCTGAAGGACCGCCACGCCTGGCGCCGGTACGCGGCCTGCTTCGTGGCGACCACGTTCCTCGCGCTCATCGGTTACACCCTCGTTCCCGGCGCACCCCCGTGGGCGGCGGCACGGTGCACCGCGGTCGAGGTGCAGGACTACCCCCGCGACCCGATCTGTATGTACTCGCAGGACGCCAACGAACCGGGAGGTCTCCTCGGACCCCTGGACAATGCGTATCCCGATGCGGAACCGTACGTCGAGCGGATCTCCGCGCGCGGCTGGAACTTCCTGAACATCAGCATGGCCTCGCAGCTCGTCACGCTCGGACAGGGCAAGTCCAATCTCGTCGCAGCCATCCCGTCGCTGCATGCCGGCCTCACGATGTTGCTGGCGCTCTTCATGTGGCCACGGGTCAAGGCGCTCGGAAAAACACTGTTCATGGGGTATGCGTTCGCGATGGCCTTCGCCCTCGTCTACACCGCCGAGCACTACATCTTCGACATCCTGCTCGGCTGGGGTCTCGCCGCGGCGGTGATCGCGGCCTACCGGATCATCGACCGGAAGTACCTGATCCCGCGGCAGAAACGGCTGGCCGCGGAGGCTGCGGAGGTCGACTCCGAGAGCGAGGATCCGGACGCGGAGAAGGTCTCGACGCCCGCGTCGTGACCTCGCTAGCCTGGGAGAGGTGAGCCGGCCCGCGCCCCGGACCGCTTCTTGGTTCCGGGGGTTGATACTTCCTCTCGCGCTCGCGGTGATGCTCATGCACACCGTGATCGCGGGTCCGGGCGTGGCGCCCGCTCATCCCGACGCCGACGCCGACCCCGGCCATGCCGGGCATCACGCCGTGGGAGATGCGCAGATGGTGCCCGCCGCGGTGATGGGCGAACCCCCGTCCATGTCGGGCGACGACTGCGGCGACCACGACCACGCGTGTGTGTTCACCCGCGCCGCCGGCATCGATATCCCACCCGTGGTGCTCGTACTGCTGGTCTGGGCATTCCTGTCGCTGTCGGTGGCAGGGTTGTACCGTCCCGCTCGCCGGGGCATCGTCGTCCTGGGGCGTCCGCCCCCGTGGGCGATTCGTGATCACCTGCAATTGCAGGTGATCCGCTGCTGAGGAGACGTCTGCGGATCCGCCGGGTCCGCCATGTCGTCGTATCCGAGAACCCTCAGCAGCAAGGAAAATCCAATGTATGTACAGCACAATGCAATTGCCCGACGCCGCGTCGCGGTCGGAACCGCCGTCGGTGCCGCGCTCGCCCTGGCCCTCGCCGGGTGTTCATCCGACGAGTCGCCTTCCGGCAGCACCACAGCCGACCGCCCGGCGACGTCGTCAGCGGCGGATGCGTCTGCGCCGGGCCAATCGCCCGCCGCGAAACACAACGACGCGGATGTCGAGTTCACCACCGAGATGATCCCTCACCACCGGCAGGCGGTGATGATGGCAGACCTCGTCGAGGGGCGGACGCAGAACCGCCAACTGATCGCCCTCGCCGACACCATCGAGGACGCGCAGGAAGACGAGATCGACCAGATGGCAGTGCGTTTGAGGTCGTGGGGTGTGCCGGTGGCCGGACACATGGACGACGACGGAGGCACGGATCACGGCAACCCTGACCATGGGGGCGACGACATGGGCCACGGGGACATGGGGCACGGGAACATGGGTCACGGGGACATGTCGGGAATGATGTCCCCCGAGCAGATGGCGGCGCTGCGTCAGGCGAGCGGCGGCGAGTTCGACCGACTGTGGCTCGAGGGCATGATCCGGCACCACGAAGGTGCCATCGCGATGGCCGACGAGGTGCTGGCCAAGGGTGCCGACCCGGCGACCAGAGCCCTTGCCACACAGGTCAAGACGACGCAGCAGGCCGAGATCGACCAGATGCGGGCGATGCTGGGCCAGAACTGACGACGTGAAAGCGAGGTGGGGCGGTTCGGTGGAGATCCCCGAACCGCCCCACCTCGTCAGGCGTCATCGCTTGAGCGGCAACCTCATCAGGTAGACCTGATAGCCGATAGAGATCGAGTACGTGAAGTACAGGGTGCTGCCCTTCGACCACGGGTGGATGTACGGCGCGTAACCGGTGTAGGGGTCGGCGGACGGTGCCACGAGCTCGCCGGGAGTCCATGGGCCCCAAGGGTTGTCGGCGGTACGGAGGGTCACGCCGATGTCCTGGCTGGCGAGCGAGATGTACTTTCCGAGGTAGTCGTTCCAGGCGACCGACATCTCGCCGGTCGGTGCGCCCATCACCGGGGTGGCCGCGCCGGGGTTGTTGCGGAGCCAACGGCCGTAGGAGAAGTAGTCCCACTTGCCGAGGTTCTCGATGTCCTTCTCGTCGACGCGGGCGAGATAGACGCTGCCCCAGCGGCCGTCGGGGGTGCCGTAGTAGTAGACGGTCTTGCCGACCTTGAGGAAGGCGCCCATCTGGAACTTCTTGTTGCCGCCACCGTTCGGGCGGAAGGCGTTGAGGGCGCGCCAGTTCTCCCCGTTGTCGCCGGAGACGACCAGACCCGACCAGTTGGTGGTCCAGATCCCCGGCGAATCCCACCGTTTGACCGACATGACGGTCATGTACTGCTTGCCGTTGGCGGAGACACCCGCGGTGGGGATGATGGTGACCTCTTTACGCACGTTCGGCTTCAGCAAGCGCTTGGCGTGGCCGGGACGACCGGCGTGCGAGGTGAACGTCATGCCATCGGCCAGGTTGCGGTCGGTGCTGCGCAGCAGAACGTTGGACCGCCAGTAGTACAGCTGGCCGTAGAGCAGTGACCAGCCGTTGAACGACTGGGTATCGCCGAAGGCGGTGAGGATCTCACCTCGGCCGTTGTCCCACATGACGCCCAGATCGGTGCCCACGATGTTGTAGCGGCCGATCGTGTCGTTCATCGCGAACGGGCCCGTGAGGCGGTTGACGACGCTCGCCGGGCCCGCGACGTTCCCGGCCTGCGCCGGCGAGGCCAGCGTCGACGTCAGGGCAAACGCGAGGGTCGAGACGACGAGACTCAGGAGAAGCCGATGAAGGCGTCGTGTCATGGGCGTGACCTTATCAAGACCTGTGAGCCCTGTGGGAAGTATTTCACCTGGGTAAGTACAGGTCTCCTCAGGCTTCGCGATACCGCTCGGAGGTGTCCACAGTGGTGAAGTCGATCTGGGCGGCGGCGTTGTTCACCGCCGTGACGAGCGCCGTCCCGAACATGCCGTCGGCGTCGTAGAGACCGGCGTTGCTCACCGAGACGCCGTCGTCCTCGAGATGGACGTCCGCCTCGACGCCGATCCGTTCGCCGTGGGGCAGACGACTCAGCGCGACGGTGAGGTCGCAGTTGATGAAACCGATCCCGGCACTGCCCCAGTTCGAGACGAGGCTCGCCGACTCCGCGCTGACGACGGCGCGCTGGAACGGCGTCGGGTCCTCGCCCGGCACGATGGGGGCCGCACGGGTCCAGATCCGCTTGCGCTGCGCGTTCTGGTGACGGGACATGTCGCGCTGCCACTCGCCGAGGCCGCCGTCCGGGGCATCGGAGGCGAATCGGGGTGCGAGGTCGTCGCCGGTGGTCGCCGGCGGGTGAAAGGTGACCGCCTCGGCCGGCCGGCGCCACCGTTCACCCGGAGGGTTGGTGGAGGTGCGCAGGAACACCGTCGTCCCGCGCGCCACCACCACCTCGTCGGCACCCTCTGGATGCTGCACGATCTCGACGTCGACGACCCGGATGCGGCCGCCGGAGCGGACGAGTCGCGTCCGGGTGGAGGTGAGAACGTCGCGGGCGGCCTTGAACAGATCGATCGTGCACCGGGCGGGCAGGAACTCTTCTGTGCCGAATTCCGCTTCGACCGCCCGGGCGGCGAGCGCGCACACAGCCGGACCGTTGAGGGTTCCGGGCGCCCAGAGACTCGCTGCGAAGGTCGTCGGACGGTACCGGATCTCGCCGGACGGGTCGTCGGCCCTCTCGAAGAACGCTATGGAGTTCATTCGATACTTACTACCCGTACGAGTATCAGTTTGTGCCAGAGGCCCTCAAGGACAGCGTGTCACGGCCCGCCGGACGATAACCTTCGATCATGACTTTCGCGACGGCGTACACGAAGCATTTCCCTGATGAACTGATCGGCGCCGTCCGGACGGCCCTGATCATCACCTCGATCGTCGGCATCGTGCTCGGCATCGTTGCCATCCTCTGGCCCGGCCCGACCATCGTCGTGGTCGCGATCCTGTTCGCGATCTCGCTGATCATCGCCGGCATCTTCCGCATCTACCAGGCCTTCGCGGCGTCGTTCCTGAGTACGGGAACCCGTGTGCTGCTCGGCATCGTGGGTGCGATCGTGCTGATCGCCGGTGTCATCGCGGTCTTCAGCCCCGGTGACGCGCTGTGGCTGCTCGCCGTGTTCATCGGCATCGGCTGGATCTTCCAGGGCGTCGCCGACCTCTACGCCGCGGTCACCAAGTCCGGCCACAGCCCGACCTGGTTCCTGATCCTGTCCGGCATCATCTCGGTGATCGCCGGCATCGTGATGATCATCCTGCCGGTCTTCTCGCTCCAGGTTCTGACCTGGGTCGGCGGCATCATGCTGGTCGCACTGTCGATCGCCACGCTGCTGACGCTGCCGAAGAAGGTCGAGGCCCCGGCCGAACCCGCGATCTGA
Organism: Gordonia rubripertincta; assembly: GCF_038024875.1. Lineage (NCBI taxonomy): Bacteria > Bacillati > Actinomycetota > Actinomycetes > Mycobacteriales > Gordoniaceae > Gordonia > Gordonia rubripertincta. Next base: position 912,554 of record NZ_CP136136.1, on the reverse strand, counting down.
CCACCCGGCCGGCCGAAGGACGCTCCTTCTGCCGGCTGAGGTATGGGGAGCGATAGCGACGAGCCACGAAGCCCTGGTGACATGGCGTCACCAGGGCTTCGTGGCTCGCTTCGCTCGCACCTCGGGGAGCGGGGGACCGTTCCCTGGTGGATCGAACTACTTCGCCGTCGGCCAGGGGGCGATGGGATTGCCCTGCCAGCGGGTGTGGGCGGGCACCACGTCGCCGCGCATGACCAGCGATGCCGGCCCGACCGTCGCCGATTCGCCCAGTCCTGACGCCGGGAGTGCGACGCAGTGCGGGCCCAGCGTCGCGCCGTCGTCGAGGGTGACGCGGTCGATGGCCATTACGCGGTCGTGGAACAGATGGGTCTGGACGACGCAGCCGCGCTGGACGGTCGCACCGTCGCCGAGGCTGACCAGATCGGCCTCGGGTAGCCAGTAGGTCTCACACCAGACGCCTCGTCCGATCCGGGCACCGAGCAGACGCAGCCACAGGTTGAGGATCGGTGTCCCGGTGGCGGCGTTGGCGAACCAGGGCGCGGCCACGGTCTCGACGAAGGCGTCGGACAGTTCGTTGCGCCAGACGAAGGAGCTCCACAGCGGGTGCTCGCTGACGGTGATGCGGCCGACGACAAGCCATTTCGCGACTGCTGCGGTGCCGCAGGCGACGGCGCCGATCCCGAGCAGCAGCAGTCCGCTGACCAGCGCTGCGACGCCGTAGTGCACGTGGACGGCCACGTACTGCAGTGCGATCAGCATGCCGACGCCGAGCCCGAAGGACACCATCACCGGGACGAGGCGCAGGGTCTCGATGACCGAGCGCGCGACCTTCAGCTTCGTCGACGGATCGAACGTGCGCGAGGTGTCGGTCTCGGCGGCGGTGCGGCGCAGGCGAACCGGGGGACTGCCCAGCCAACTCGACCCCGACTTCGCTCGGTTCGGGGTTGCCGACAGCACGGCGACCAGGCCGTTCTTGGGCACCTTGCGGCCCGGTCCGGTCATCCCCGAGTTGCCGAGGAACGAGCGCTTGCCGATCTTCGCTTCGTCGATGTGGAGCCAGCCGCCGCCGAGTTCGTACGACGCGACCATCGTGTCGTCGGCCAGGAAGGCGCCGTCGCCGATGGTGGTGAACCGCGGCAGCACCAGTGCCGTCGAGATCTCGGTGCCCTTGCCGACCTTGGCGCCCAGCACGCGGAACCAGATCGGCGTGAGCAGGCTTGCGTAGAGCGGGAACAGGTAGGTGCGGGCGGCATCGAGGAGACGTTCGGTCAGCCAGACCTGCCAGCCGACCCGTGACCGAACCGGGTGGTAGCCGGTGCTCAGCCCCAGCGACGCCAGGCGCACCAGCCCCGCGGTGATCGCCGCGAAGACGACGAGGCTGGTGAGGGTCGCCGCCGGTAGGAGGATCACGGCGCGGATCGCGACGTCGCGCAACCGATCTGCCGAGAGGGCCCACAGACCGATGACGGCGAGGCCCGCGGCCAGTGAGATGAGCGGGATCGCGGCCAGCACCAGCGACGACAGTCCGTAGATCGGTACCCACGCCCGCGCGCGTGGCGGCCGGTGGTCGGGCCACGGATGCGCGGCCCTGCCGACCTTGATCGCGGGTGAGCCGGCCCAGTGCTGACGCGCCTTCACCCGGCCGAACACGGCCGAACCGGGTGCGACGACGGCATCGCGTCCGACGACCGCTCCCGGCATCAGCGTCGACCGCGCACCGATGGACGCCCCGCGCTTGATCGCGATTTCCCCGATGTGGACGACGTCGCCGTCGATCCACCAGCCGGCGAGGTCGACCTCCGGCTCCACCGACGCGCCCTCACCGACCGTCAGCAGACCGGTGACCGGCGGGATCGTGTGCAGGTCGACGTCCCGACCGATCCGGGCCCCGAGCGCCCGGGCGAGGTAGATCATCCACGGCGCCCCGGACAGGTTCGCCGCACCGCTCGCGTCGAGGAGCCGTTCGGCCACCCACAGACGCACGTGCACGCTGCCGCCGCGCGGGTACTCACCCGGCGTGACGTCCGAGAGGAGCAGGCGGGAACCCAACGCGGCGATGCACATCCGGCCGGGCGGGGTGATGAAGACGAGGAAGGCGACGAGCAGGACCCACCAGTTCACCTCGACCAGCCACGGGACGGACCGATCCAACCGGTCGGCCACGAGAACGCCCAGGTTGTTCAGCACACCGAGCCACGTTGCCCACTGCAGACCGGTCAGGGTCGTCAGCGGAACGGTCAGCGCGAGCTGGGCGAGACCCGTCGCACGTGGCGTGGGCGCGACATCGCGTTCGACGATGCTGGTCGCCGGGCGGCGCGCGTCGAGCATCTCCGCCATCGACCCCAGACGCGGATGGTCGTAGAGGTCGGCGACCGAGATGTCGGGGTGGCGTCCGCGGATCGCCGTCACCAGCTGTGCGGCCGCGAGAGAACCGCCGCCCTCCGCGAAGAAGTCCACGTCGGGATGGGTGATCCGGATGCCCAGGACATCGGTCCACAGCTGGGCCAGCCACAACTCGGTCTCGCCGAGTTCGACGTCGTCATCCACTGGTCTGCTGCTGCCCGGCAGAGGCCAGGGCAGCGCATCACGATCAACCTTTCCCGAAGTGCGCGTGGGCAGCTCGTCGACGAGAGCGAGGGTCGGGACCATCGCGGCGGGCAGGTGGCGGGTGAGTTCGGCGTGCGCTGCCGAGACGTCGAAGTCGGGGTCGGCGGAGACGAGATAGCCGACGAGCAGGCTGTTGCCCGCCGCGGATCTGCGCACCGCGGCAGCAGCTCCGCTCACGCCGGGCAGATTCTGCAGGGCGTTGTCGATCTCACCGAGTTCGATGCGCCGTCCGCCGACCTTCACCTGGTCGTCCGCGCGACCCATGAATATCAGTCCCGCGGGATCAAGCCGAACGAGATCGCCACTGCGGTAAGCGCGTTCCCACCCCAGCGTCGGCATCGGTGCGTACTTCTCGGCGTCCTTGGCCGGGTCGAGGTAGCGGGCCAGCCCGACGCCGCCGATGACGAGCTCGCCGACCTCGCCCTCGGCGACGGGGTTGCCGTCCGCGTCGACGACCGCGAGATCCCAACCGCGCAAAGGTAATCCGATGCGTACCGGACCGGGTCCGCCGAGCGGGGCGGCGCAGGCCACGACCGTGGCCTCGGTGGGACCGTAGGTGTTCCACACCTCGCGGCCGGGCACGGCGAGGCGGTCGGCGAGCTCGGGCGGGCACGCCTCGCCACCGAAGATCAACAGCCGTACCGCTTCCAGGGCCTCCGGCGGCCACAGCGAGGCCAGCGTCGGAACGGTCGAGACGACGGTGATGTCGCGGGCCACCAGCCACGGACCCAGATCCATACCGCTGCGCACCAGCGATCGGGGCGCCGGGACGAGGCAGGCGCCGTTGCGCCAGGCGAGCCACATCTCCTCGCAGGAGGCGTCGAAGGCCACCGACAGCCCCGCCAGGACACGGTCACCGGGGCCGATCGGCTCGTCGGGGAGGAACATGTGTGCCTCGGCGTCGACGAAGGCGGCCGCGTTCCGGTGGGTGACCGCCACTCCCTTCGGCGTCCCGGTGGAGCCGGAGGTGAAGATGATCCACGCGTCGTCGCCGGGGGTCGGACGTGCCGGTGCCGCGGCGGCGCCGGTGTCGGGTTTCATCCGCCGAGGGCCGTCGGCGTCGACGATGGCATCCACCCCGGCCTCGCCGAAGACGAGTTCGGCGCGTTCGTCCGGGTCGTCGGCGTCGACGGGGACGTAGGCGGCTCCCGCGTAGAGGGTGGCCAGGATGGCGACGTAGAGGTCCCGTGAACCGGAGGGCATCCGGATCCCGACGCGACTGCCGTGGCCGACGCCGAACTCGGCAAAACGCGCGACGGTGCGCCGGATCAGTGCCAATAGCTGACCATAGGTGAGGGCGACATCGCCGTCGTCGATCGCGGGGGAATCGGGGTGCGCCCGGGCCGTCGCGGTGAGGATGTCGCAGAGGGTCCGCGGATCGCCTGCCTGAGCGGACAGCAGGAACTGCGAAGGGATCTGCACCGTCACAGCCACCGTCTCGTCACGAGTCCGAGAATATAGCGGACCCGGGTGGACGGCAGACTGCGGCTCGATGAATGTTTTGCTCCGCAATTAACGGATATACGGGAGGGCCGAGGGTGTAGCTTCGGCTCAGACCAGGAGGAAGTCATGCCCATCGTTCATCACCGGCGGCCGAGTCTCCTGTCCTATCCCATCTGGTTCGGCTCGCGTGTGTTCCTGAAGCCGCTGCTCACGCTGTGGCCGATCAACAAGGCGGGCATGGCCGGATTGTTTCTCATCGACCGCGTCGTCGCCGTGGGACCCAAGCCCCGCGGCGTGGTGCGCGAGCAGCTCACCCTCGCCGGGCGTTCCACGGAACTGGTCATGCCGGCCGGGCCGTCGCGTCGCGACAGCGACACGGCCATGCTGTACCTCCACGGTGGTGCTTTCGTCGTCTGCGGTCTCGGTACCCACCGGTCGATCGCCGCGCGGCTGGCCCGGGCCTGCGAGATCCCGGTGTTCTCGCTCGAGTACCGGCAGCTGCCGCAGGCCGGTGTGGGCGCGTCGGTGGCCGACGCCGTCGATGCCTATGCCGAACTCATCAACGAACGCCATTACCGGCGGATCATCGTGGCCGGTGACTCGGCGGGCGGGTTCCTGGCGGCCAAGGTCGTCGAGGCAGCCGTCGAACGCGGACTGCCCGCCCCGGCCGCACTCATCGGTTTCTCCCCGCTGCTCGACGTCGACCTGGGCACCAACCCGGACCGGTCCAGCCGCTCCGACGCCTACATTCCGAAGTCGAAGATGGCGAAGCTGGCACCGCAGTTCGATCGCGGTCCCGTGCCGCTGACCGGGGTGCGCCGCATCGCCGACCTCGACCCGGTCGAGTTCCCGCCGACGGTCATGGTCACCGCCGAGGGGGAGATGCTCGAACCGGACGTCATCGGTCTGATCGAGATCCTCGACGAGGCCGGGGTCGAGGCACTCGCCCACAGTTACGCTTGGCAGGTACACGCGTTCCCGGTGCTCGCCTCGCATCACGCGGAGACGATCCACGCCATCGAGGCCACCGCGGCCTTCGCGAAAGATGCGATCCGAGAGGGCAAGAGCACTGACGACCGAGAGGACCAACGGGCCGGCTGACGGAGCAGGCGCCGGCCCCGGCGAGGGTACGACGCCACGCGCCTCACCGCCCGCAACCCCGCCTGGCGCGATCGACGCGCGCTTCACCCTCGCCGCCGAGCGCACGCTCCTCGCGTGGGTGCGCACCGCCCTCGGGTTCATGGCCGCCGGGATGGCGATCGTCTATCTGGCCCCCGACATCGACAACCCGGTCCTCGAATTGGTCCTGGGGCTCGTCCTCGTCGCCCTGGGCTGCTCCCTCGCACTGATCGGTGCGTGGCGCTGGCGTCGCACGCTGCGCGTGCTCCAGCGCGGCGGACAGATGCCGGGCCCGGCCCAGATCCTGTTCGTCGTCACTGCGATAGTGGTGGTGGCCATCCTGATCGCGGTCGTCGTCGTAGTCCAGGCGTGATCGAATCCAGAACTGATCGCCAGCAACCGTTCTATCCAGGAGTTCCCGTGAGTACCGGCCCCGACTTCTCCCGCGGCGCACAGACGCTGTCGACGACGATGACCAGCATCGGAGCGGCCATCCTCATCGTCTGCGTCGGCTGGCTGACCGTCGGCTGGTGGCAGGACGGCCGCTGGTTCTGGGTGGCCGTCGGCATCGCCGTCATCGTGGTCAACATCGTGCTGATCGCCACGCAGATCCGCCGCCGCCTGAGCGAGCGGGTGAACGATCCGAAGAAACCCCGCCGTCCGCTGATCGACACCTTCGACGACCTCGAAGACGAGCAGTGACCCGTGCTGCCTGAGGTGCGAGGAGCGCAGCGACGAGCCTCGAAGGCCTAGGCACTCAGCGTGCCGTCGTCGTCCTCGTCGCCGCCGTCGGCGAACTGGGTGCGGTAGAGCTCGGCGTAGCGTCCGTTGCGCGCGAGGAGCGTCGGATGCTCGCCACGTTCGACGACGCGTCCCGCCTCGAGCACCACGATCTGGTCGGCGGCGCGGATCGTCGAGAGCCGGTGCGCGATGACGATCGAGGTGCGGCCTTCGAGGGCCTCGCCCAACGCTTCCTGAACCGCCGCCTCCGAGGTCGAATCCAGGTGGGCGGTCGCCTCGTCGAGGATCACCACCGACGGCTGTGCGAGCAGCAGGCGCGCGATCGTCATCCGTTGCCGCTCACCGCCGGAGAGCCGGTAGCCGCGTTCGCCGACGATGGTGTCGAGTCCGTCGGGCAACGACTTCACCAGATCCTCGAGGCGGGCGCGACGCAACGCGTCCCAGATCTCCTCGTCAGAGGTGTCGGGCCGTGCCAGAACGAGATTGGCGCGGATGGTGTCGTGGAAGAGGTGACCGTCCTGCGTGACCAGGCCGACCGTGCGATGCACCGAGGCGATCTGCAGGTCGCGGATGTCGACGCCGGCGAGCCGGACCGAGCCCTCGTCGACGTCGTAGAGCCGGGTGGCGAGACCGGCGATGGTCGATTTGCCGGCACCCGAACTGCCGACCAAGGCCACCATGCTGCCCGCGGGGACATCGAGATCCACGTGGTGCAGGACCGTCTGTCCGGCCCGGTTGTCCAGCTGCGCAACCTCTTCCAGAGACGCCAGCGAGACCTTGTCGGCCGACGGGTAGGCGAAGGAGACGTCCTCGAAGCGGACCGACACCGGCACCGGCCGGCCGCTCTCGGTGCCGGGTACCGGGCGGGCATCCGGGGCGTCGACGATCAGCGGGGTCAGGTCGAGGACCTCGAAGACGCGCTCGAAACTGACCAGCGCGCTCATGATCTCGACGCGGGCGTTCGCCAGGGCGGTGAGCGGTGCGTACATCCGGGTCAGCAACAGGGCGAGGGACACGACCGCTCCCGCCGACAGATGTTCGTGCACCGCAAGCCATCCGCCGAGGCCGTAGACCAGTGCGAGCGCGAGTGCTGACACGAGGGTCAGCGCGGTGAAGAAGTAGGCCTGCAGCATCGCGCGCCGGACGCCGATGTCGCGCACGCGATCTGCGCGGTCGGCGAACTCGCGGGATTCCAGGTCGGGCCGTCCGAACAGCTTCACCAGGGTGGCGCCGGGTGCGGAGAACCGCTCGGTCATCTGCGTCGACATGCGGGCGTTGTGCTCGGCCGCCTCCCGCGACAGGGCGGCCATCCGGCCTCCCATCCGACGCGCCGGGATCACGAACACCGGGAGCAGCACCAGGGCGAGAAGGGTGATCTGCCAACTGATGTAGATCATCACACCCAATGTCAGGGTCAGCGTCACGAAGTTCGAGACCACGCCGGACAGGGTGTCGCTGAAGGCGCGCTGCGCGCCGATCACGTCGTTGTTGAGCCGGCTGACCAGCGCGCCGGTCCGGGTCCGGGTGAAGAAGGCGACCGGCATGCGCTGGACATGGTCGAAGACCGCCCGCCGAAGATCGAGGATGAGACCCTCGCCGATGTTCGACGACAACCAGCGGACACCGATCCCGGCCGCGGCCTCGGCCACCGCGATCAGTGCGATCGCCACCGCCAGCCCGACGATCATCGATTCGGCCCCGTTGTCGGTGATGAGGTTGACGACGCGTCCGGCGAGGAGCGGGGTCACCACGGTCAGGACCGCGGTGAACACCGACAGCACCAAGAAGAGGGCGATCCGCCGCCGGTGGGGGCTCGCGAACCCGCCGATCCGGCGCAGCGTTGCGCGCCGATCCCCGCGCAACCGCTTACCGCCCGGCGAGGTCGACGACTTGTACATCATGTCCCAGGCGACCGACTCCATGCTCATGTCGCCCAGGGTAGAACTTAAAGTTGACTTGAGGTCCAATCGAGGGGCTGCGGCGCCGAATCGGGCGGGAAGGGCCGCACCTCCATCGATGCTCTAGGTTGGTAACTGTGGTCACAGCGGCGATCACGATCAGCGGATCGACCGGGAAAGGTCGGCACGGCCGACGGTTAGGGGCGAGGCTCATGGCAGAACTCAAGCTCGGTTTCAAGGCGTCGGCGGAGCAGTTCGATCCGCGCGAGCTGGTGGAGATCGCAGTCGCGGCCGAAGAGCACGGGCTGGACTCCGTCGCGGTGAGCGACCACTTCCAGCCGTGGCGCCACAACGGCGGCCACGCTCCCTTCTCGCTCGCGTGGATGGCTGCCGTCGGCGAGCGCACCAAGCGGGTCCAGATCGGCACGTCGGTCATGACCCCGACCTTCCGTTACAACCCGGCCGTCATCGCCCAGGCGTTCGCGTCGATGGGCTGCATGTACCCGGGCCGTATCATGCTCGGCGTCGGCACCGGCGAGGCCCTGAACGAGTACGCCACCGGATTCCAGGGCGAGTGGCCCGAGTTCAAGGAGCGCTTCGCCCGCCTGCGCGAGTCGATCAAGCTCATGCGCGAACTGTGGACCGGCGAAGAGGTCAACTTCGAGGGCGAGTACTACCACACGCAGGGCGCGTACATGTATGACGTTCCGGAGCAACCGATCCCGGTGTACGTCGCCGCCGGCGGGCCGGTCGTCGCACGCTATGCGGGCCGCTCCGGCGACGGCTTCATCTGCACCTCGGGCAAGGGCTCCGAGCTTTACACCGAGAAGCTGCTGCCCGCGGTGAAGGAAGGTGCGGAGAAGGCCGAACGTGATTTCGACGCCATCGACAAGATGATCGAGATCAAGATCTCCTACGATCCGGATCCGGAACTGGCGCTGGAGAACACGCGCTTCTGGGCGCCGCTGTCGCTGACTCCCGAGCAGAAGCACAGCGTCAACAGCTCCACCGAGATGGAACGCCTCGCCGACGAGCTGCCCATCGAGCAGGTCGCCAAGCGTTGGATCGTGGCCTCCGATCCCGACGAGGCCGTCGAAAAGGTCAAGTTCTACACCGACGCCGGACTCAACCACCTCGTCTTCCACGCCCCGGGCCACGATCAGCGCCGGTTCCTGGAGAACTTCCAGCGCGACCTGGAACCGCGCCTGCGCAAGCTCGGCTAGTTCCCCAGCCCTCGGCGGGGGCGTCGTCGTGTTCGCGCTGGGGTGTTTCCTTGGCGCGGGCAGGATTACCTCCCGCGGGCGCCGGCCAATAAGCGCGAGGGAATCAGGCCCGCGGCAGGGTGAACGTCACGCGGGAACGGCTGAGCGCGTTTTCCGCCGGCTGAGCTCGTCGAAGTCAAACGGGCTGCAGCACAACGGTGTCGAGGAGTTCGAGCACACGCCGGACCGGCGGGAGATCGTGTGCGCTCTGGCGCACGCGCACCCGGATCGCGCGGGTCGGTGTGGGGTCGACGATGGGGATCGCCACCACACCCGCGGGTAGGTCCGTCAGGGCGAGCTGCGGTACCACGGTGAGCCCGACGCCGGCCGCGACGAAGCGGATCGCGGTCGGGTGATCCTGGGTCTCGATGCTGAAGTCGGGCACGAAGCCGACGGACGTGCAGGCACTGATGAGCGCCTGGCGGCACGGGCCGCGGGCGACGTCGTTGTCGACCCAGGGCACCTGGGACAACTCCCGGAGGGTCACCGACTCATATCCCGACCATGCCGAATCCTCGGGTACCACAGCGTGATACGGGTCCGACGTGAGCGGACGGCTGATGAATCCGGGCCCGTCGGGGACTGGTCGCTCGGTGTCCTCGACGTAGATCTCCACATCCGGCGAGGTGGTGGATGCCGAGACGAGCTCGATGAGTCGCAGATCGAGGCGCAGGCCGGGGAACTCACGCGAGATCGTGGCCACGATCGGTGGGATCCAGGCGGCGCCCGCCGACGCGAAGTAGTTCATCCGCAACTGCCCGAGGCGCCCGTCGCGCAGTTCCGAGATCAGCCCGTCCACCCGGGACAGTTCCTCGAACACCCCCTCGGATTCGGCGGCGAGGATGGTGCCGGCCTCGGTGGGCACGATGCCGCGGCCGTCACGTTCCACCAGGGTCAGGCCGGTCTCGCGCTGAAGTGTGGCGATGTGCTGGCTCACCGCCGACGGTGTGTAACCCAGGGCGCTGGCTGCCCCGCCGATGGAGCGTTCGCCGATGACCGAGCGAAGAACACGAAGTCGGTGGATGTCGACCATGCCATCGACGATACAGCGAGACTTAACAAACCGATAGAAAATTTCACTTGTCCTGAAGTGCTTCATGCCGGACGCTGATTGACATGACCTCGCGCCTCTCGTCCCCCGCAGTTCTCGGCGTCTCGCTCCCGGCGTTGGCTGCCCTCATCACCGTCGTGTTGTGGGCGTCGGCGTTCGTGGGCATCCGGGCGCTGGGCGACTCCTTCTCGCCAGGGGCGATGGCGTTCTTGCGGCTGCTCGCGGCAGTCCTACCGCTGACGGTCATCATGCTCGCGGTGAAATTGCGGAGACGCAGCACCGCCGACGACGACCGTACGGCCACCGGTCGGTTTCCACGTGGACGCGCGTTGATGCTGGTCATCGCCTACGGCGTCGCCTGGTTCGCCGGCTACACCATCCTGCTGAACTGGGCCGAACAGCACCTCGACGCCGGGACCGCGGCGCTGCTGGTGAACCTGGCCCCGATCCTCGTCGCGGTCGCTGCCGGCCTGTTCTTCGGTGAAGGGTTCCCGCGACATCTGGTGATCGGCATGACGATCGCATTCGCCGGCGTCGTGCTGATCGCCACGGGCGGATCCGCCACCGCCGACGCACATGCCGACTGGCTCGGAGTGCTCCTGGGGATCGCCGCCGCGGTGCTCTACGCCGCGGGCGTCCTCATCCAGAAGTCCGCGCTCCGCACGGTCGACGCGCTGACCGCGACCTGGCTCGGTGCGCTCGCCGGTCTCGTCGCGACGCTCCCGTTCGCGCCGGCAGCGGTCTCCGAACTCGCCCACGCCGACGCCTCCGCGATCGCCGCGGTGATCTATCTCGGCGTCGGTCCCACCGCGATCGCGTTCTCGACGTGGGCGTATGCCCTCGCGCGGACCGATGCCGGCGCCATGGCCGCGACGACCCTCGTGGTCCCGGCAATAGTCATCCTGATGTCCTGGGCACTTCTCGACGAACTGCCCACCGGCGTCGGGATCGTCGGCGGCGTGCTGTGTATCGGCGGGGTGGCGATCGCCCGTCAGTTGCTGCCGCGAACCCGCCGGGCCGGACGTGTCGATGCCACTGGATCTCGCCCGGCGAACGACGAGGCGTCGAGTATGAACCTCGGGGCAGAATCCTGCGTCGAGGACAGAAGCCCGAGTTCCACATAGCGCTACCGATGCAAAGTGGCGACTCTTCTTCGACAACAGCGACCAGGACGGCCACACCCCATCCCGATTCGATAAGTTTTTCGCATGGATCGTGACCGCATGGTGGACGTCGGAGTGGGACTCGTCTCCCGCTTCGGCGCCAAGACGTTGAGTCTGACGTCCGTGGCGCGTCACGCAGGTGTCGCCCGGGCCACCGCTTACCGCATGTTCGGCGGGCGGAACGCGCTGGTCGCGGCGATCGTCGACCGCGAGGTCTCGTTGCTGCGCGTGAAGCTGCGGGAGTGGTCGGCCTCCGCACCCGACGCCGCGGGCAAGGTCCGCGCGCAGGTCGTGAACGTGCTGCCCTACATCCGTGAGCACGAGGCGCTCCAGTACGTGCTGCGCAAGGAGCCCGAGGAGATCGTGCGGGCGCTTGTCGCGACGAGCGATTCCTCCGGTCCCACGCTCATCCACCAGATCGTCGACCAGACGCTGCCCGATCTCGATCCGACGATCCGGGACCAGCTCGTCCCGGACCCGCGTGGGGCCGCGGAGTTCCTGGTGCGGACGATCTACTCGTTGATGCTCATCCCGGACAGTTCGCTCACCGACGAGCAGATCGCCGATCTCGTCGTGCGGGCGGTCGTCAAGAACGAGGAGTGATCGCACGATGACCGGGAAACAGGAGTCCACCGCGGACGAGACCGCGATCCCGGTCGTCGAGATGCGCCGGCCCCGCTGGGGCGACCCGGCCCGCGTCACCGAGTTGCCCGCCGCCGCGGCCGCGCTTGCGGGCGACGCCACCGAGGATCGGGGAGTCCGTCCTGAGGCGGTCGCCCCGCCCGCAGCGACCGTGCCGTCGGCGGTGCGCGCCGACCTGGAAGCCGTGGTGGGCGCCGAGCACGTCGTCGGCTCCGACGACACCCGCATCCAGCACACCCGGGGCTACTCGACGCCCGACCTGCTCCGGCTGCGCACCGGTGACGCCTCCGATGCCCCGGACCTGGTGATCTATCCCGGCGATCACGACGACGTCGTACGAATCCTGCAGATCTGCGCCGAGGCGAAGGTCGCGGTCGTGCCGTTCACCGGCGGTACCTCGGTCGTGGGCGGTCTCGCCCCCGAGCGAGTCGGGTTCGCCGGTGTCGTCAGCCTCGACCTCCGTCGCCTCGACCGTCTCGTCGGGATCGACGAGATCTCCCGCATCGCCACCCTCCAGGCCGGCCTTCGCGGCAGCGCCGCCGAAGCGCTTCTCCGCGAGCAGGGTTGGACGCTCGGCCACTTCCCGCAGTCCTACGAGGGTGCCGGGATCGGTGGCTACGCGGCGACCCGGTCGGCGGGCCAGTCGTCGGCGGGTTACGGACGGTTCGACGAGATGGTCGAGGGACTCGTGCTCGCCACCCCGCGCGGCACCGTCGAGGTCGGGACGGCACCCCGGTCCGCGGCCGGACCCGACCTCCGCCAGCTGATCCTCGGCTCCGAGGGCGCCTTCGGCGTCATCACCAGCGTCCGCCTGCGTGTTCATCCCACACCGAAGGCACGACTCTTCGAGGGTTGGCGGTTCGCCTCCTTCGCCGACGGTGCGACCGCGCTCCGTCGCCTCGCTCAGGATGGCCCCCTACCCACCGTGATCCGTCTGTCCGATGAGATCGAGACCGCGATCAATCTCGCCGATCCCGCACAGCTCGGCGGGGAGTCGACAGGATGTCTCGTCGTCACCGGCTACGAGGGGGAGGAGCGTGAGGTGCTCCGACGTCGCGACGCCGCGTCGGAGATGCTCGTCGGCGCCGGTGGCACGGCACTCGGGGCCGGCCCCGGAGAGTCTTGGCGCACAGGACGTTTCGCTGGACCCTACCTACGCGACCCGCTACTCGACGCCGGTCTGCTGGTCGAGACCCTGGAGACCGTCACCTATTGGTCGAAGCTGCACGAGCTGCGGGCCTCGGTCACCGCCGCGATCACTGACACGCTTACCGCATCGGGCACACCGCCGCTGGTGATGTGCCACATCAGCCACGTCTACTCCTCCGGTGCCTCGCTGTACTTCACCGTGGTCGCACCGTTCGGCGCCGACCCGATCGCGGAGTGGGCAGCGGCGAAAACCGCGGCGAACAACGCGATCCGGGCCGCCGGAGCGAGTATCACCCATCATCACGCCATCGGCCGTGACCATCGCGATGCCTACCATGACGAGATCGGGCCGCTGGCTCTCGAAGCACTGCGTGCGGTGAAGGCGACCGTCGATCCCGACGGCGTCTGCAATCCCGGCATCCTGCTCTGAATGCCGAGGCGCCACTATGCTGGGGCGCATGGCCACCGACGCTGCCGTTACCGACCCCGCCGCTGGAGATCGAAACACCGGGGATGGAGGTGCTGACGAGTCGACGACCAGCATCTACCTCGCGTCGGCAGAGGGGGAGACCGGGAAGTCGGTCGTGGCGCTGGGCCTGTTGGCGCTGCTCGCGGCGACCGGCGGCCGGGTCGGCGTCTTCCGTCCGATCATCCGCGCCAACGGTGACAAGCGGGACCCGCTGCTCGACCTCCTGATCGACTACGACTCGGTGGACGTGCCCTACGAGGACTGCCTGGGCGTGACCTACGAGCAGGTCCACGAGGATCCCGATTCCGCCATCGGTGAGATCGTCGCCCGATTCCATGCGCTGGCAACGCACTGCGACCGCGTCGTGATCGTCGGTTCGGACTACACCGACGTCGGAACCCCGTCGGAGCTGAGCTTCAACGCACGCATCGCCGCCAATCTGTCGGCCCCGATGGTGATCGCGCTGAAGGCCAACGACCGGTCTCCCGACGAGATCGCCGATCTCGCCGCGGGGCTGGTGTCCGAGGTCGGCGCCGCCCACGCCACCCCGATCGCGATCGTGGCGAACCGCTGCGATCCGGACCGACTCGACGAGATCCGGACGACGCTGCGCCGCATCGGGGTGCCGAGTCTGTGTCTCCCCGAGGAGCCGATCCTGTTCGCTCCCACCATGGCCGAACTGAAGGAGGCGCTCGGCGCCACCATGTACAGCGGCGACGAGGAGCTCCTCGACCACGAGGCGTTGCGGGTGATGGTGGGCGGCATGACCGTCGAACACATTCTGGAACGTCTCACCGACGGCACAGTCGTGATCACCCCCGCCGACCGCTCCGACGTCCTCCTGGCACTCGTGAATGCCAATACCGCGCACGGCTTCCCGCGACTGTCGGGCATCATCCTCAATGGCGGGCTCAAACCGCACCCGATGATCGAGGCCCTCGTGAGCGGGCTCAAGCCGACGCTGCCGATCATCAGCTGTCCGCACGGCACCTACGACACCGCGCGGACCGCGGCCCACACCCGTGGCCGACTCAACGCCGGATCGGCTCGCAAGATCGAGGCGGCGCTGTCGCTGATGGAGACCTACGTCGATCCCGAGGTAGTCATGCGCAACCTCAATGTCGACGTCCCGTCGGTCGTCACTCCGCAGATGTTCGAGTACCGCCTCATCTCCCGGGCACGGGCGCAGCGCAAGCACATCGTGCTCCCCGAGGGCGGCGACGATCGCATCCTGCGGGCGGCGAGCAGACTCCTCCGCCGCGGCGTCGCCGACCTGACATTGCTCGGCGACCCGGATGCCGTGCAGGCGAGGGCGATCGAACTCGGCCTGGACCTCGCAGAGGCCACCGTCATCGACCCGGCCACTTCGGAGTATCTGGACGAGTTCGCCCGGATCTACACCGATCTGCGCAAACACAAGGGCATGGATCTCGAACGCGCACAGGAGAAGATGCTCGACGTCTCCTACTTCGGCACCATGATGGTGCACACCGGGCGCGCCGACGGGATGGTGTCGGGTGCGGCCCACACGACCGCCCACACCATCCGGCCGGCCTTCGAGATCATCAAGACCAAGCCGGGGGTCTCCACGGTGTCGAGTGTGTTCTTCATGTGCCTGGCCGACACGGTTCTCGCCTACGGTGACTGCGCGATCGTGCCCGACCCCACGGACGAACAACTCGCTGACATCGCCATCTCGTCCGCCGAGACGTCGGCGGCCTTCGGCATCGACCCGCGCGTCGCGATGCTGTCGTACTCCACCGGGACATCCGGCTCGGGTGCCGATGTCGAGAAGGTCAAGACGGCAACCGAACTCGTCCGGAAGCGCGCTCCCGAGTTGCTCGTGGAGGGGCCGATCCAGTACGACGCGGCGGTCGAACCGTCGGTCGCGGCGACCAAGATGCCCGACTCCCCGGTCGCCGGCCGGGCCACCGTGCTGATCTTCCCCGATCTCAACACCGGCAACAACACCTACAAGGCGGTGCAGCGCAGCGCCGGTGCCGTCGCGATCGGACCGGTCCTGCAGGGTCTCAACAAGCCGATCAACGACCTGAGCCGTGGTGCACTGGTGTCCGACATCGTCAACACGGTGGCCATCACCGCGATCCAGGCGCAGCACGTCGACGCCGACACGGCCACCGCCGGAGACGCGCGGTGAGCGCCGACACCGCCGGGGCGGTCCTCGTCTTCAACGCCGGCTCCTCGTCGCTGAAATATCAACTGGTACAGCCCGACACCGGGGTGGTCATCGCGGACGGGATCGCCGAACGCATCGGCGACGCCGGGTCGTCGATGACGCACGAACAGAACGGGGAGACGGTCACCGAGTCGGTACCGCTGCCCGATCATCTGACGGCGGTCCGGCGGGCCGAACAGTTCTTCGCCGACAACGGCACCGACCTCGTACACGCCGGGCTCGCGGCGGTCGGGCACCGTGTGGTGCACGGGGGTCGGTCGTTCTACGAGCCGACCCTCGTCGACGACTGGGTGATCTCGGAGATCAAGCGGATCTCCACCCTTGCGCCGCTGCACAATCCGGCGAACCTCGTCGGCATCGAGGCGGCCCGGACGCTGCTCCCCGACGTGCCGTCGGTCGCGGTGTTCGACACGGCCTTCTTCCACGGGCTGCCGGCGGCCGCCGCAACCTACGCGATCGACCGCGAGGTGGCCGCCGAACACGCCATCCGGCGGTACGGATTCCACGGCACCAGCCACGAGTACGTGTCGGGTCGCGCGGCCGAGTTCCTCGGGAAAGACGTGACCGAGCTCGATCAGATCGTGCTGCATCTCGGCAACGGCGCGTCGGCCTCGGCCATCTCGGGCGGACAACCCGTCGACACCAGCATGGGCATGACCCCGCTGGAGGGGCTGGTGATGGGAACCCGCAGCGGCGACATCGACCCCGGCCTGGTGCTACATCTCAACCGGGTGGCCCACCTGTCCGTCGACGAGATCGACACGCTGCTCAACCAGCGGTCGGGACTCCGAGGCCTGTGCGGCGAGAACGACTTCCGTTCCATCACCGAACTGGTCGACGCCGGCGACGAGGACGCCCGCCGCGCCTACGACGTCTACATCCACCGGTTGCGGCATTACCTCGGTGCGTACACCTTCGGACTCGACAGACTCGACGCGATCACCTTCACCGCGGGCGTCGGCGAGAACTCGGTGCGGGTCCGGGCGGACGCGCTGGCGGGGCTGGAGCGATTCGGGATCGTCCTCGACCCGGAGCGCAACGCAGCAGCGGACCGGTCGGCGCGTCGGATCTCCGCCGACGCCAGCGCCGTCGACGTACTGGTGGTCCCGACGAACGAGGAACTCGCCATCGCCCGGCAGTCGGCTGCGCTCGTCGCGGAGAAGGTCGGCGGGCAACCCTAGAACAACGTGTTCGGCCGCACGTAGTTCGCGAGATCGACCAGCATGAACCGGTGTTCGCGGTTGTTGCGCGTCTGACGGGCCAGCTGGCGCAGGGATCTCTCGGTGCCGGTGCGGATTCCGTACTCGGTGAAGGGGAACCCGAGCAGGGTCGAGGGTTCCTTGTCCGAGTCCTCCTCCTGCGGGTTGTCATGAATCCAACCGAGCGCGGTGCCGAGCACGATCAGCAGCATCCGCGACTTCCGGGGTTCGGTGTCGGGGATCTGCTCGAGTCGTCGTGCGGCCTCGACGATCTGGTTGCGGGTGACCTGCGAGGTGGGCCGGCCGTGCACGAGGGCGATGATCGCCGTCGCCCGGGCGGTGTTGAAATGCCTACTGGTGGCAGGCACTTCGTCGAGGGGACGGATCGCGGCGTCGTAGTCGCCGGCCGCCACGGCGAGGCGGGCCAGTCCGAAGGCGGCGGTCACGATGCTGTGATCGGTGAGCCACAGATCGTGGTAGTGGTGTTGCGCGACGTCGTACAGTCGGGCGATCTTGTCGGCCGACTTCCCCGACCCGTTCTCGTCGGCCAGCCATCGCCCGATCAGTTCGGCGGTACCGGCGACCGCGAGTTTCGGAGCGACCTCGCCGGGCATCGCGCCCAGCACCTCGTCGAAGCGTTCGTAGGCCAGTTCGGGTTCGTCGTTCATCAGCGCGCAGATGCCCATGTACCACTCCACCCGCCACGAATCACCATGGTGCTCACGGACATCGCGGAGGAGTGCGAGAGCGGTGTCGACGTCGTCGAGCTGCAGGTGGGCGCGCGCCTCGGCCAGGTCGATCTCCAGCGACGGATGGGCGTTCTTCACCGGTCGGCCGCCGAACAGCGACGCGAACCCCTCGGCGCGTGCGGTGTTGATCGAGTCGAGGGTCTGCCGCGGGTCCGAGAGGGCCGCCGATGTCAGCAGGCTCGCGGCCGGGTCCAGTGGATTCACCAGGGGCAGCGGGAGTGCGGTGGCGATGTCGACCGGATCGTAGAACGCGGCCTGATCGGGGTCGAAGAAGCCGTCGACCGGGGCGAGCATCAGGTCGGTGCCGAACGTCGAGCGCTGCGGGGTGAAGACGGTGGACAGCGAGGGCCGGGGGACGCCGGTGTGGACGGCGACCGTCTCGCGCAGCACGTTGAGCACCTGGGTGCTCATCTCCTCCGCGGAGGCGAACCGGTCGGCCGGGTCGGGGGCCGTGGCACGTTGCAGCAGAAGGTAGAACGACGGGTTGTCGCGGAAGACGCCGGTTTCGTCGGGGGCGGGGAGACCGTCGACGTAGCGTCCGTTGCGCATCTCCATCGGCACGGTCAGCACCGCGAGGGTGCGTCCGACGCTGTAGATGTCGGTGGCGACCTGTGGACCGGTCCTGACGATCTCCGGGGCCTGGAAACCCGGTGTGCCGTAGAGGTGTCCGTAACCGTTGATCGGTGAGACCGCGCCGAGGTCGATCAGCTTGACCTCGTCGCTGCCGACCATGATGTTCTCGGGTTTGACGTCGTTGTAGACCAGGCCCACCGAGTGGAGATAGCCGACGGCCAGCAGCACCTCGAGGATGTAGGCGAGACCCTGTTCGACGGACAGCAGAGATTTCTCCGGGTCACCCGAGGTGATCTGTTTGAGCGTCTGACCGCCGATGTACTCCATGACGATGTAGCCGAAGCGCTCACCGTCGTCGCTGATGTGCTCGACGAAGTTGTAGATCTTGACGATGCCGGGATGGTTCACCGACGCCAGGAACTGCCGCTCGGCCACCGCGACGCGTTGGGCCTCCGAATCCGAGGAGTTCAGAAGACCTTTGAGAACGACGGGGCGGTCGCTGACGTTGCGGTCGATGGCCAGGTAGATCCATCCGAGTCCGCCGTGGGCGATGGCACCGGCGATCTCGTACTGGTCCGCGACCAGCGTCCCCTGGGCCAGGCCCGGGACGAACGAGTACCGCGCACCGCAGTTCGCGCAGTCGCCGGTGGGCGGGCCCTCGCCTTCGCCCTCGAGTCGCCCGACGGGTTTGCCGCAGCGCCAGCAGAATCGCTTGCTCTCGGCGATCACCGGATCGTCGATGACCGCGTCCTCGGGTTCGATGTCGGTGATCTTCGGCATCTCGACCAGACCGCTGCCTAGGCGACGCTCGTGGACGGGCGGGCGGCGCCGTGGAACGAGCCGTCGGCCGAGCGGGCCGGAATCGGGTTCCGGTGTCGCGCGGGTACGGACGACCCGGTCGGTCCGGCCGTCGAAGCGGTCCGGCGGCGCGATACCGACGGTGAATGCGGGTGCGGCCGCCTGTGTTCCGACATCGGGGTCGTCGGCCGCCGCGCGGGGTCTGGTGGTGTCGTCGGCGGCGGTGGCGGCCGTCGTGTCGTCGGCTCCGGCCATCAGGGCGTCGAGATTTGCCTTCTGCGTGCCGACCTCGGCGACCTGGTCGGTGGTGCCGTCGTCGGGGGAACGGACATCGGTCGTGTGGTCGTCGGTCGAGCTCTGGGCCGGGTTCTTCGAGCCGGCGGTCCCGGCGTCGGTGGTGTGCCGGTCGGTGTCGGTCTCGTCGTCGCCCATCAGATCGGCGAGCGAGACGCGCTGGGTACCGACCTCCTCCGGGGTGTCGGAGGCGGGTGCGTCCTGACCCTCGGGGCCGTGAGGGTCTGCCTGAGATGGTTCGCCGGCGTAGTCCATGGGCATCAGTCCCGGTAGTACGGCTGCGGTGCGCCGAATCCAGTGTCGAGGATGGTGAGCCAGCGATCGCGGATCTGCTGCCAGCGGCCGCTCGCGCGGATGCGCTCGAGGACCCCGTTGACGAAGCGGATCATGTCGTCCTCGCCCTTCGGGATGCCTACGCCGTAGAACTCCTCACCGAGGCTCGGGCCGACGACCCGGACCCACGGGTCCTGTGCGGCGAGCCCGGCGAGGATGGCGTCGTCGCTGGTGACCGCGTCGACCTGGCCCTGCTGCATGAGCACGAGGCAGTCGGCCCAGGTGGTGGTGCTGACGATGCGCACCCGCGGCTGGATGGATTGCATCCGACCGATCGAGGTGGTGCCGCGTGCGGCGCAGACCCGCTTGTCGGCGAGCTGCGAGGGTCCGACGATGTTCGAGTTGCGGAACGACAGGATGCGTTGCGACGCCACGTAATACGGGGCCGAGAAGGAGATGTCGCGGAGTCGGTCGCAGGTGATGCTCATCGTCTTGATGACGACGTCGACGGTCTTGTCGCGCAACGCGTCGATGCGTTGCGCGGAGCTGAGCACCTGGAACTCGACGCGGTTCGGGTCGCCGAAGATCGCTGCCGCGATCTCACGGGCGATGTCGACGTCGAAACCCTGGATGTCGCCGGAGATGGGGTCGCGGAAGCTGAACAGGTTGGAACCGATGTCGAGTCCGACGATGAGCCGGCCGCGTTCGAAGATGCCGGCCATCGTCGAGTTCGGCGGCATGCGTCCGGGAGCGGGCATCTGGGCGGGTGGGCGCAGAGTGAGGGTCGCGTTGCACGCCTCCGAACTCGGCGGCGGTTCGACCGGCACGTCGGTCTGGACGCCGGGCAACACCAGTGGCCCGGCGGTCGCGGTCGGAGGCGGTGCCTCCGGGGCGGGAAACCGGACACAGCCCGTGGCGACCAGGGCCACGAGTAGGAGGACCGCGACGATCATCGGCCGTCGCGAGCGGGCGGGGCCGGGAAGGTGGAGTCGGGAGAGGGTCATCGGTACTCCCGTATTCGGGGTGTGAGCCCGCCGACGATTGCGATGGCGGCGACGACGGAGAGCAGGAGAATCCCGGTGCCGGTGAAGCCGAGCACGCGCTGGGCGGTGTTGATGTCGTCGCGGAACGACGTCCGCGCGGTGGTGATCGCGTCGACCAGGGCGGAGTCGACCGATGTGTACGCGCGGGCCGAGCTGTTGAGCCCGTCGCCGACCGTGAGCTGGCGGGCACGGTCGAAGTCACCGGTCTGGATGTACCGGCGGACGGCGTCGTCGGTGCGTTTCCACTCGGCCAGCGCCGTACTCACCGCATCGAGCTGCTGATCCGACACCGATCCGGTCTCGTCGGAGCTTCGGGCATCGTCGACGATGCCGGCGATCCTGGCGGTCGTCGCCGCGAAGGTACGTTCCAGTCCACCCTGATCGCCGCGACGGATGAGCGACAGGGTCTCGGCCGATCTCGCCTGCTGGGTCAGGATGCGCGCGGCGGTCAGCTCGCGCAGCGGGTCGGCGCCGTCGGTGCGGGCGTTGCTGGTCGCCGCGACCGACATCAGTCCCGCCGCCAGCAGCCAAACCGTCCCCAGGGTCAGTGCGAAGATCGCGGCGACCATCCCGAGGTTGAAGCGACGCCGCGTCTTGCGCGCGAGATACCGGGAGGTCAGCACCATGGCGGTGAGCAGCAGCAAGAGCGGGATGTAGACCGTCCACGGCGGCCGGGTCAGCGAATGCTGCGGGTCGGCGATCGCCATCGACCGCCGTTCGTAGAGACGTTGGGCGGCCGGCAGGATCTTGTCCTGCATGAGCGACGACGCCTGACCCAGGAACGCCGAACCGACCGGATTGCCCAGCCGGTTGTTGGTGCGGGCAGTCTCGATGAGACCGCTGTAGACCGGGATCGAGGTCGACAGGGTGTCGAGGTCCGCCGACAGCGCCCGCTCGGTCGCGTCCTCGGTCATCCCCGGTCCGGGTTCGCTCGAGGTTCCGGTCGCGAGGATCAACGACGACGCGGCGGTCGCGAGGGCGTCGGAGTAGCGTTCCCGCAACTCCGGCGTCTCCAAGCCGCCCGAGATGAACGCGGCGTTCGCAGATGCGTCGGCGATGGAGAGTGAGCTGTACAGAACCTGGGCGGCCTCGGCGAGCGGCTCGGTCCGGTCGATCAGACGCTGCAGTGTCTGGGTGCGGTCCTCGAGCACGGTCGAGGCATACAGGCCGGTGGTCACGCAGCCGAGGAAGAGTATGACGCAGATGATGATCAGCTTGCCCGGAGTGGTGACCGAGTAATGACGCAGCGTCTGGAACGGCGACTGCGCGCGCTCGCGTGCGGTGGCGACGAGCTCTCGACGATCGGCGAGGACCTGGCGGATCGGCGGCGACGATTGGGCGGGGCGGATCGTGCGACCGCCACGGGTGAGTGCCGTCCGCACGGAGGACGCATCGCCGGTCACCTAGCTGATCCCCTTCTCGAACGCTGGATCGTCTCCGGTGTGGCCGCTCGGTCGCCGGTCCCCGTGCCGGCTCCCGCGACCTGAAAGAAGAAATGACTCATCAGGGTCATCGCTCACCGGGTCGTGCGTGTTTCAGCCTATGCCATCGAGGAGGGTTCCTCCGTGCATCACGGTCGCCACGCCGAGGGTTCCTGATCGCCCTGGCAGGTCGCGCGAGTCTCACTTACGGTGGAGGAAATCCGGCGTTCGGCTCGCCGGGCTGCAAGGAGGCGTGGTGCGCGGAGACGGCGACGGCTGGGTGATCGATCCCGACGGTTCACGGTACTGGGGTGTTCACGGCGCGGCGGGTCTGCTGCTCCGGGCTCCGCTGGTCGACGGCGCGACAGGCGTTCTGCTCCAGCATCGCGCCGCGTGGTCCCATCAGGGCGGGACCTGGGCCCTGCCCGGAGGTGCGCGGGATTCCCATGAGGGCGCCATCGACACCGCGATGCGGGAAGCCGAGGAGGAAGCCGGCATCGACAGCACCGAGCTACGGGTCGTCGCCGCCGTCGTCACCCACGAGTCACCGGGCGGCTGGACCTACACGACGGTCATCGCCGAGACCGACGCGCCGGTGCGCACGGTCGCCAACTTCGAGTCGACGGAACTGCGCTGGGTCGAAGAGCAGCACGTCGATCAGCTCCCGCTGCATCCGGCGTTCGGCCGCGCCTGGCCCACGCTGCGCGAGCGCATCGCCGCACTCGACCCGCAGGGCTAGGAGCCGAGCAGCCGGTTGGCGCCGGAGATCAGCGCGGCGATGTTCGCCTCGTCCCCGGTGCCGCCCTCGCCGAGGGCCCACACCTGCCGGCCGTCGTTCTCGCACAGCAGAAACGTGGCGATCGCCCCGTCGACCTCGCGCTGGTGCAGCCGCAGGATCTGAACGGGTGCGCCGAGGTCGTACAGGATCGACGTCATCGCGCCGAGTGGTCCGGCGGCGACCGCGCTGCACGACATGATGCGATCGCCGATCGCGATGGTCGCGCGGCATTCGACGAGGTCCTGCCGTGCCGGTGCGACCGACCACGATCCGAGGCGGATGGCACCTCCGCAGGCGTACTTTTCGGTGAAGTGTTGCCAGCTCATCCCGATGGCCTCCTCGCGCATACCTGCCGGCAGCGGACGGCCGAAGTGCTCGGTGACGGAATCTCCCGACGGCGCGGTCGCGTGCCCGTGTCGTGAGAAGGGTGGGTGGGGCAGATGAAGAAGATGCATCTCGAAACCCGAATTCGGTCGAAGAACGGATGACCGACTGGAGCGCGCAACCGACCCGCAGCGGGGGGTCGGTCAGAATCAGACCCCGCTGCGGCGGGTTACGAGCACGCGGTTGATGCACATCATGATCCGTCCAGGCTAGACCGCGGTGTCCGGATCAGGCAAACAGATTCCGGCCTGCGATCCGCTCCCGACAACCGCCCCCGGAGAACCGCCTCCGGCGCCTCTCGGCAGGCGGCGCTACAGCCGGCCGAGAAGGTCCGCAGCCGCGGCCGCGGGATCGGCAGCGGCGGTGATCGCCCGCACCACGACGATCCGGCGGGCACCCGCGGCGGTCACCTCCGGCACCCGTGGGGCGTCGATGCCGCCGATGGCGAACCACGGCTTGTCGGGGGAGGCCTCGGCGGTCGTCGTCACCAGGTCGAGGCCGGCGGCACTACGACCCGGCTTGGTGGGGGTGGTCCAGCACGGACCGACGCAGAAGTAGTCGACGTCGGGGTCGGCGGCGGCAGCGGTGGCCTGCTCGGGATCGTGGGTCGACGCCCCGATGATCGTGTCGGGTCCGACGATCCCACGCGCCACGTGCGGCGGGAGGTCGCCCTGTCCGACGTGGAGGACGTCGGCGCCCGAGAGCGCGGCGATGTCCGCGCGATCGTTGACCGCGAGCAGTGCGCTGTGGGCGTCGACGACGCCCCGCAGTGCGGCGAGGATCTCGAGTTCTTCACGCGCCTCGAGCGTGCCGAACTTCTTCTCGCCCGCCGACCCCTTGTCTCGTAGTTGCACGATGCCGACGCCGCCGGCGAGGGCCGCGTCGACGAACTCGAGCAGGTCGCCGCGCTCGCGACGTGCGTCGGTGCACAGGTAGAGCCGGGCGGAATCCAGGCGGCGGCGCGGTTCGGAAGCAGTCGTCACGGCGACCAGGCTAGCCCCGCGGCGGGCGGCCGGGCGTAGGGTGGACCGCGAGAACACACGGGAGCCCGGGCAGGCGGGCTGAGAGTGCGGACCCCTCCGCAGACCGTCGAACCTGATCCGGGTCATTCCGGCGAAGGAAGGTGATCTGGCTTGAGTGATACCCCAGCACGATTCGATCGTGCGCTCACCGTCGTCGGCGGTGGCGTCATTGGTCTGACCTGTGCGCTCGCTGCGGCCGATGCCGGTTGGCAGGTGCTCGTCGTCGACGCCGGTCACGACGAGCGTGCCTCGTGGGTTGCCGGCGGCATGCTCGGCTCGCTGGGCGAGGGCCATCCGGGGGAGGAGGCCGCACTCGCGCTGTCGGTCGAATCGGTGCGGCGCTGGCCGACTCTGGTGAAACGGCTCGACGACACCGCGATCGTGACGGCCACCGACTCCCTGTTCGTCGCCGGTTCGGCGGCCGACGCCGAGTATCTGCGCCACCTCGCAGATTTCGTCTGGGCCACCCAGCCGCGGACCGATGCCACCCTCAGCACGGTGACGGGTCGTGAGATCCGTTCGCTGGAGCCATCGCTGAGTTCGCGACTCGTCGGCGGGTACCGGGCGGTCGGGGAGTGGTCCATCGACAACCGGCGGCTGCTGGCGACCCTGCGCAGCGCCGGGGCCGCGGCCGGGGTGCGGTTCACGGATGCGCGAGTGGAAAGCCTTGCCGTCGCGCGTGAACTCGCCGGCCCCCGCGACCAGATCCTCCTCGCCGCCGGGCTCGGCACCGCGGCATTGCTCCCCGACGTACCGCTCCACGCGGCGAAGGGGGAGATCCTCCGACTGCGCCGGACCCGGTGGTCGGTCCCGACGCCCGGACACGTGGTCCGTGCCCGACTCCACGGCCGGGCTGTGTACCTGGTTCCGCGAGAGGACGGGATCGTAATCGGCGCAACACAATACGAGGCCGGGGACTTCGGAGACCGCAACCCGCAGGCGGGTGGCGTGGCCGATCTGCTCAACGACGCGATCGAGGTCATGCCCGGGCTGCGCACCTACGAACTGACCGAGGTGGGCGTCGGACTGCGTCCGTGCACCGCCGACGGCCTGCCGATCGTGGAGCGTATCGACGACCGGACGGTGGTCGCGACCGGCCACGGCCGCAACGGCATCGTCCTCGCACCGGGCACGGCGGACAAGGTGCTCGGGATTCTGGAAGGAGCGTCAGCGTGACCATCACCGTGAACGGAGAGGACCTCGATGTCGGCGACGACGAGTCGGTGAAGGATGTCGTGACCCGGCTCGGCCTGCCGGACCGCGGGATCGCGGTCGCCGTCGACGGCACGGTCGTACCGCGCGGACGCTGGTCGGCACACACGATGACCTCGGGAGCGGTCGTGGAGATCGTCACGGCGGTGCAAGGTGGCTGAGTCCGGCGTCATCGACGGCGCACACGTTGCCGAGGCCGACCCGCTCCGGATCGCCGGCCGCGAGTTCTCCTCCCGCCTCATCACCGGAACCGGTGGCGCGACGAATCTCGCGTCCCTCGAGCGTGCGCTCATCGCCTCGGGCACCGAACTCACGACCGTGGCCGTGCGTCGCGTCGACGCCGCGTCGGGCACGGGTGTCTTCGACCTGCTGCGCCGCCTCGACATCGCGGTCCTCCCCAACACCGCCGGATGCCACACCACCGCCGAGGCGGTGCTCACCGCACAGCTGGCCCGCGAGGCGTTCGAGACGAACTGGGTCAAGCTCGAGGTGGTGGCCGACGAACGCACTCTGATGCCGGATGCCGTCGAACTCGTCGACGCCGCCGCCGCATTGGTGGCCGACGGATTCGTGGTGCTCGCCTACACCAACGACGACCCGGTCCTCGCCGCGCGACTCGCCGACCTCGGTGTCGCCGCGGTGATGCCGCTCGGCTCGCCGATCGGGACCGGACTCGGAATCCTCAACCCGCACAACATCGAGATGATCGTCGACCACTGCTCCACGGCCTTCGACGATCCGCTCCCGGTGATCCTCGACGCGGGTATCGGTACCGCCAGCGACGCGGCGCGCGCTCTGGAACTCGGTTGCGACGGAGTGCTTCTCGCGACCGCGGTCACGCGCGCGGAGAATCCCGAGCGAATGGCGTCGGCGATGCGGTACGCGGTGATCGCCGGACGACTCGCCGCGCGGGCGGGTCGAATCCCCAAGCGGTTCTGGGCGCAGGCGTCGTCGCCGACGCCGGATCGCGCCTGAGTCGACATACCGTCTCAACGACAAGCCCGGCGGGCCACCGAACGACGGCTATGGTCGAGTCGTGTTGCGGGTAACGAATCTGACGAAGGATTTCGGGAGTCAGCGCGCCGTCGACGACCTCACCTTCGAGGTGGGGCCGGGGCGGGTCACCGGCTTCCTGGGGCCCAACGGTGCCGGCAAATCGACGACGATGCGCATGATGCTCGGACTCGACCGCCCGACGTCGGGGACCGCGACGATCAACGGCGTGCCCTACCGCGATCTCGACCATCCGTTGCGCCAGGTCGGCGCACTGCTCGACGCACACTGGGTGCATCCCAATCGGAGTGCGCGTTCGCATCTGCGTTGGCTCGCGGCGAGCAACCGGATTCCCAGGTCTCGGGTGGACGAGGTACTCGAGATCGTCGGGCTGGAATCGGTGGCCCGGAAGCACGCCGGCGGGTTCTCGCTGGGTATGTCGCAGCGGCTGGGGCTCGCGGGTGCGCTGCTCGGCGATCCGCACACCCTGTTGTTCGACGAGCCGGTCAACGGCCTGGATCCCGAGGGGATCGTGTGGATTCGGGGTTTCATGCGGCAGTTGGCCGCCGAGGGCCGCACCGTACTCGTCTCCAGTCATCTGCTGACCGAGATGTCCCTCACCGCAGACCATCTCGTGGTCATCGGCCGGGGACGTCTGATCGCGGACTGCTCGGTCGGCGAGTTCACCGGCCGGGCCCGGCAGTCGGTGCGGGTCCGCGGACCCGAACTCGAGAAACTGCACTCCGCACTGGAAGCGGCCGGCCTCGCACCGGCGCCCGGTGCACCCGATGCCGCGGGACGGCCGGTGATGCGGGTACCCGACACGACGACCGACCGCGTCGGGGACATCGCCGCCGCGGCCGGCGTGACGCTGCACGAGCTTGCCGCCGAATCGGCCTCGCTGGAAGAGGTGTTCATGTCGATGACCGCACACGTCGTCGACTATCACGGGGGCGACGGCTTCCGGTCCGTCGAACCCGAACCGGGAGTTCAGGGCGGTCAGGGCACCGCGGGAGGGAGTCGACGATGATCGGCCAGGCTCTCGCGGCGGTCGACGCCGAACGGATCAAGCTGTCCAGCACCCGGGCCCCGTACTGGTGCCTCGCGATGGTCGTCGTGTTCGGTCTCGGTGTCGCGGTACTCCTCGGCTGGCTGTTGTCCGGCGGGTACGCCGACACTGCGTCGGTCGACACCCGGACGATCGACTACCTGGTCGGGGTCAACCAGTTCGGGGTCGCGGTCTTCGCGATCATGGCCGTTCTCGGCGTCACCACCGAGTATCGGTTCGGCACCATCCGGCCGACTTTCGCCGCGGTTCCCCGGCGGCCGCTCGTGATCCTCGCGAAGACCGTCGTGTTCGGCGGGCTCACCTTCGTGGCGGCCGCGATCGTGGGCCTGCTCGGGGTCGTCTTGGGGCAGGCGCTCACCGGTAACGGCATCGCGCTCGGTGGCCCGAACACGGTACGGCAACTGTGGGGTACTCCGGTTTTCGCGATGCTGTGCGCCCTGATCGGGTTGTCGGTGGGTGCTCTCGTTCGACATTCCGCCGGAGCGGTGGCGATCGTGCTGGGATGGATGTTCGCGTTCGAACGCATCCTCTCGGTGCTCCCGCGTATCGGGGAGAACATCACGCCGTTCCTGCCGTTCCTCAACGGGTGGAACTTCTTGTCCGGCGGTGACAGCACTTTTCACTGGAACGCGTACGGCTCGTTGGCGTACTTCGCGGTGTTCACCGTAATCCTCTTGGCCATCGCCATTTTCGTCACCAGTGCCCGGGATGCGTAGTCAGCGGGTCTCAGCGTGACCCCCGGTCCCGCACGGGGCGTCGGGAAGAGGAGATCGCGCATCGGCGAAGGTGTTGCTCAAGGACGGTGATCGCGATCCAGACACGCGATCACCTCGTCGTCCTCTACCTGACTGAAATCGTCGTAGGAGAGTCCGACGGCCTCGAAGGGTTCGGGCGTCGTCAGCACGACGACCTCGTCGACGCCGCGATCGATGAGCCGGCCCACCGAATCCGATGGTGCCGTGGGCACGGCCACGATCAACCGTGCCGCACCAGCCGCATCCATCGCGTCGACGGCCACCGCCATCGTCGAGCCGGTGGCGAGGCCGTCGTCGACCAGCACCACGACGCGGTCCTCGACCTCGACCGGCGGACGTCCGCCGCGGTAGAGCTCCTCACGATCGTGCAGGATGCGACGTTCCCGGTCGGCGACGGCGTCGAACTCGGCGCGCGAGACACCCAATCGGCGGGGTATGTCGTCGTTGACCACGAGATGACCGGCGGTGAGTGCGCCCATCGCGAACTCCTCGTGTCCCGGTGCACCGATCTTGCGCACGACGAGGGCGTCGAGATCGCCGTTCGTCGCATCGGCCACCCCTCGTGCCACGGGCACGCCGCCGCGGGCAAGTCCGATGACCACCGGTCTCGCCGAACGCGTATCGTCCCGGGCCTGCAGGACCTCGGCCACCCGCGTGCCGAGGGCACGTCCCGCCGCGACCCGATCGGGGAAGACGCGGCCGGACATGTCAGGTCCTCAGATGCGTACCGCGGGACCGACCGCGAGCTTGAAGCTCGGCAGGTCGGCGAGCCCGATGGTGGCCTCGTAGGTGCGGTCGTAGCCGGTGGAACTGATGCGCCAGCCGTCCTCGGTCCGGCGATAGGTGTCCTCGTAGAAGGCGGCCCCGATCAGCATGAACGAGAACTCGGTGACGATCACTCGGTCCTGCAGATACCAACGGCCGCTGGCGGTGTCACCGGAGACCTCGATCTCGGGGTGGTTCACGCGGTGCTCGGTGATGACCGCGGGGCCGACGTTGGCCTCCATATATCCGACGAGCTCGTCGCGGTTGCCGAAAGACAGGCTCGCGCCGTAGTTTCCGGTCACATCCTCGGTGAGTGTCGACGCGAATGCCGTCCAGTCCTTGGTGTCGAGTGCTCTCAGGTAGCGGTACTTGAGGTTCTCGATCTCGCGCACGTCATCGCTGTGATCGCTCACTTGTGCCTCGTTCCGGGCAGGACGCCGGCATCGAGCACGGCCTTGACGATCGGACGGGTTCGTCCGAGCAACTCGGAGCTGCCCGCCCACAACGACTCACCCGCGGCGTCGGTGGTGGCCTCGATGTCGTCGTAGACCGCGGCGCCCTGCGCCGTGAGTCGATGGCCGTCGTCGGACCGTTCGGCCAGGCCCGCCTCCACCAGCCGGTCGATGCTGTCCTCCCAGTCCTGTTCGGCGTAGCCGCGGGTGAGGAGCACGACGCGCTTGCCCATCACCCGGCGCCTCACCGACGGATCGGGCAGCTGCGCCTCGTGGAAGACCGCGGCGTCGAAGCCGTTGAGGCCGTGGAGGACGAGGGCGGCGATGTGGTTGTCGCCCCGCCACTCCCGCAGTACGGCGATCGCCTGCCACAACCTCAGACGCGGTGTGTCCGGGATCGGCGCCGACGCCCACGCCGCGGCGAGGGGGCGGCCGCCGAGCGGTAGGTTCGCGGCGAGGCGGGCGTACTCGGCGGCGAGTTCGTCGAGAAGGGCGTCATCAGCGGAGTCGCCGAGGATCTGCCGCAAGGAATCGTCGAGCATCGCGTGGCGGCGTTCGTGGACACGGTCGAGGCCGACGTCGACCGCAGCCTGCCACGACTTGGCGACCAGGTCGGGGTTGAAGTTGTAGAACGCGGCGGAGACGACCGGGGCGGCGCAGGGGCCGAGGGGAGCTCCGCGTGCGCCCACATAGAAGGCGTGGCCGTCGAGACCGGTGTCCTCTTGTGCGGAGCGGAGTCCCGGGTTGAAGTACGCGAGTATGTGGAAGGGTTCGAGGGTTTCGTAGGCGAGGCGGGAGAGCGACTCCGTCGCTGTGGGCGTCATCACCCCACCTTCTCCACCGGCGGTACGGGTGTCAACCACCTTAGCGGAGATGGACGCTCGCGGTCAGTTGCGCCGCGAGTCGCGGCTACCGACGGATCGATCGTCCGGAGCGGAGCCGTCCGGACGCGGCCCGGCGTCGTCGGTGCGCGCGCCGGGATCATCCGGGTCGCTGCGGAACTCCGCCTCGAAGACCTCCGCCTCGAACGAATCCGCCTCGAACGAATCCGGGTCGAACTCGTCGGGGGCGTAGTTCTCGGCACCGACCTCTTCGGACTCGGAGCCCTCCGGTTCCTCGCGTCCGCGACGCCAGCCGCCTTTCATCGGCGGTGCCTCGCCGAGATGGTCGGGGTCGACCGAGCCGTACCAGGCCACCAACACGGCGCCGATGACGGCACCGACGAACCCGAGGATCGCGAGCCAGCCGAGTCCGGGCTTGGCCGAGTCCTCGAGGAACACGACGCCGACCAGGCTGGGCCCGGCGGTCTCACCGACCACCAGCACGGCAGTCACGCCGTTGACGGCGCCGAGCTGGAGGGCGACGGTCTGGATGTAGAAACCGACCGCGCCGGCCGCGGCGATGGTCCACGCCGCCGGGTCGGTCAGGAGGGCGACCGGATCGAAGGGATCGACGCCGTCGAGGATGCGGACCGCGATGGCGATGATGCCGAACAACAGGCCTGCGGCGGCACCACCGACGATGGCGCCGGCGGCCGAACCGAGGTTGTAGACGGCGACGAGCGCGAAGGCGCACAACGCGAGGGTCGCCAGGAAGAGGCCCCAGTGGAAACCGACCTCTTCGCCGCCGCCGGTGTGATGCGACGACGAGACACCGAGCAGGCACAGCGACATCACGACGAGCCAGATGGCGACCCATTCGCGGGTGTGCAGGGCGATGTTGAGGATGATCGTGCCGAGGAGCGCGGTGACGACGAGGTTCGCCGACACGATGGTCTGCGACAGGAAGAGCGGGAGGAACCGCGCGGCGAGCGCTCCGCCGGCGAAACCGAAGACGACCATCGTGGTGCCGAGAATGAAGGCGGGATCGACGAAGGTCGACATCGTCGAGGAGATGGTGGGTGCACCGGTCTCGGTCGTGATGCCCTTGCCCTCTTCGGCGGCGGCCGCGGCCACACGACGCGCGCCGAGCGCACGGAGAACTGTCGACATGCCGTATGCGACAGCAGCCAGGCATGCGGCGATGACGCCGACCACGAACAGTTGCATGCCTCCTCCAACTCGGTCCGGCCCCCCAGGTCTCGGGGTCGTCCGGTCCGTCGCCCGATCCGTCTGCCTGCCACCACAGGCTCAACCGGCACAGAGTGCGGTCCTGCGGAAACTAACAGGACGAACCGACAGATCGGTACCGAATATTCCCGCAGGGTCCGATTCCATTGAACAGGCGTGGAGCCGATGCCGCGCGCCAGGGTCCCGACCACCCCCTAGACTCTCTCGGGTGGACAGCGCTGGACGAGCTCATGTTTTGATCACCTTCGGTAGGTCGTTCCTCTCGCTGGAACTCGCACGACTCATGGCCGCGGGTGGTCATCGCGTGACGACCGTCGACTCGATACCCGTCGCCATCAGCAGATTCTCCAACGCGGTGGGCGAATTCCACCGTGTCCCACCGCCGAAGTTCGAGCCGCTCGAGTACTGCCGTGCCCTCGCGCGGATCGTCGAGGAGAACGACGTGGACATGGTGATCCCGGTGCACGAGGAAACCGACATCATCGCGATGCTGGCCGAACTGTTCCCGCCGACGTGCCGGCTCTTCCTCTCCGATTTCGACATCGAGAACCGGCTGCACCACAAATACGAATTCCAGGAACTGCTCGTCGAACTCGGAATCCCCACGCGCAAGTTCGCGCGGGTCGCCGGGCCCGAGGATGCGGGTTCGCTCGACTTCGGCAAGCCCTTCGCGCTCAAGCGGTGTTATTCGCGCGGTTCGCAGAAGGTGCACAAGGTGCAGCCGGGGGACCCGCTCACGTGGCTCGAGCACGACGAGCAGAACCCGTGGGTCGCGCAGGAATGGGTGTCGGGCGACAAGTACTGCACCTACTCGGTGTGCCACGAGGGCCGGATCTATGCGCACGCCACCTATCCGGTCGACTACGCCATCGACGGCAGCTCATGCCTGAACTTCCGGTCCGTCGACCATCCGCGGATCCAGGCGTGGGTCGCCGACATCGTCGAGCGCGTCAACTTCACCGGGCAGATCGGCTTCGACTTCATCGAGGACGGACCGGACGACGATCTGTTCTGCATCGAGTGCAATCCGCGTGCGACGAGTGGCATCATGATGTTCTCCCCGGAGGACGGCGTCGACCGAGCCTTCCTCGGTACCTCCGACCCCGACTCCGAGATCATCACGCCCGCACCGGGTGTCGACAAGATGATCGGTCTCGGCATGATGCTCTACGGCTGGCGTGCGGCCTCTCGCAACGGCCGGACGCTCCGGCAGTTCGCTCGCGACTTCCGCGGCGCGTCGGACGTGATCACCCGGTCCGGCGACCAGAAGCCTGCGGTCCTGCTCCCGCTCGCCTACGCGGGCATCCTCCGCAGCTGTGTGAAGTACCGGGTCGGGCTCGCCGAGGGTTTCATGCACGACCACGAGTGGGACGGTCTGCGGATCAGCCTCTGAGTTCGTTGCTCGGCACCGTTCTCACCCGGTGTCCCCCAGATGTGCGACAGGATCCCCTGCCCCGCCGGCGTAGACTCGACACCTAGCACCACCTGCGGCGATGGGTCACGTGAGCGGGTTCGGTGTGGGGGAAACGTGCTCGAGGGGGCTCGCTATGTACACATCCAAGATCACTCGTCGTCTGACAGTCGGGATCACCACGGTGGCCGCGGCATGCGCACTCGGACTTGCCGGTGCGCCCACCGCCGCCGCGGCGCCGGTCGAGGCGCAACCCGTCGTGGGATCCGTGGCGCTCTGCTTCGGGGTCCCGCTGGGCTCGTTGTCGTTCAGCATCTGCATCTGACGGCACGACGATCGTCCCGGGGTCGCTTGCCCCCGGGGCGTGACAATTCCGTGCCGCTGACGCGCGGAAGTCCTGCTCGGGCACTGAATCCGCACGTACGATTCACCGATGACGTCGACGACGCCCGAGGTGGAAACGGGTACCGCACCGCCACGCGCGCGTGCGATCCTCGTCGCCCTGATTCTCGTTGCAGGCGTGGCGAACATCAACCTCGCGGTGGCCAACGTCGCCCTGCCCGACATCGGCAAGGACCTCGACGCCAGTTCGACGCAGCTCAATCTCATCGCTGTCGGGTACTCGCTGGGGCTCGCCGCGTCGGTGTTGTACTTCGGTGCGCTCGGAGATCGCCACGGCCGCAAGCGAATGCTCGTGTTCGGCATGGCGCTGTCGATCCCGGCGTCGCTGGTGGCCGGTTTTGCGCCGAACGTCGAGGTCTTGTTCAGTGCCCGACTCGTCGGCGGTATCGCGGCCGGTCTGGCCTTCCCGACGACCCTCGCGGTGATCACCGCACTCTGGTCGGGGGCCAAGCGCACCCGGGCGATCGCCGCCTGGTCGGCGTTCGGTGGAGCGATCTCCGCTCTCGGCCCGGTGATGTCGGGTGGGCTCCTGGAGGTGTTCGACTGGCATTCGGTGTTCTTGGTGACCCTGCCGCTGGCAGTGCTCGCGCTGGCGGCGGCATGGTGGCTGGTGCCCACCGACACCGGTGACGAGGCCGCGGTCGTCGACAACCTCGGCGGCATCGTCTCGATCGTCATGGTCGGTTCGCTCGTCCTCGCGATCAACTTCGCGCCCAACGGCGATCAGCGACTGCAGGTCTACATCCTCGCCACCATCGCTGTCGTCGCCGGCGCCGGATTCGTGTGGCGGCAACTCCGCGTCCGTGTTCCGCTCTTCGACCTCCGCATCGCGTCCCGTCGGACCTTCTGGGTCGCGGCGCTCGGCGGACTCATCGTCTTCGGCACGCTCATGGGCGCGATGTTCATCGGCCAGCAGTACATGCAAAACGTGCTCGGCTATTCGACCCTCGCCGCGGGCGCGACGATCCTGCCCGCCGCCGGCGCGATGGTCGTCGTCGCACCGCGGTCGGCCAAACTCGTGCAGAGCATGGGGTCTCGGTCCACCCTGCTGTCCGGTTACGCCTTCATCGTTCTCGGGCTGGTGTTCGCGATGCTCACCTGGGATGAGCACGCCCACTTCTGGCACGTCGGGCTCGTCTATGTCCTCGTCGGCATCGGCGTGGGCCTGGCCGGCACCCCGGCGTCGCAGTCACTCACCGGATCGGTGCCGGTCCAGCGCGCGGGCATGGCATCGAGCATGTCGGACCTGCAACGCGACCTCGGGGGAGCCATCCTGCAGTCGACGCTCGGTGCCATCCTCACGGCCGGGTACGCCAACCAGCTGCGGGAGACGATCGCGAACTCCCCGCAGGCGAATCAGGTCACCGAACAGACCGAGGCGGCGCTGACCAAGTCCTTCTCCAGCGCCGAGGTACTCGCCGAGCGCTATCCGCAGTACGCCGATCAGATCATGGGCGCCGCCCGGGACGCCTTCGTGCACGGGGACAACCGTGCCTACGGTGCCGCCGCGGCGATCGTGCTGGTGGGTGCCGCCATCGTGTTCGTCTACTACCCGGATCACGACGGCGAGCGCGCGGCCATGGCCGAGTACGCGAAGCAGCGCAGGCTCTGAGGTCGCTCTCGCCCCGCGCGGGAAAACGAATGGAAAGTGAGCACGCACGTGTTCTCATTGTGTCATGGGGCGGATACCGACTGATCTGGTCAACGCCGACCTGGCCGTACAGCGATACGGTGAGGCCGGACGAGTCTGGCTCGCCCAGATGTGGCTCGCCGATCCCCTCGCCGACGCAGTGGCGGCCGACTCGCATCCGGGCGGGTCGACGACCACCGTGCTCCGGAGAGCGCTCGCCCACGGGATCGGATCGCTTGACGAGTCCACCGAGTCGATGCGGGACCTGTTCGCTCTTCTCGACGACGAGCCGGACTGGGTCGACCACGATCGGATGGCCCGGGCCGCGGACGCGCTCATCGTCAACACCGCGCCGCTCGGCATCGTGCTGGGCGCGGCCTCGCTGGTGCGCGGCGCGGGCAACACGATCGCCGCCAAACCGCTTGCGATCACCGGACGCTATGTGTCACACCCGGCGATGCGGTCGGTGGAGGTGGGGGAGTGGCTGAGTCAGGTCATCACCCCGGGCGGGATGCGCCGCGACGGAAACGGTTTCGCCTACACCGTGCGCGTCCGCATGATCCACGCGCACGTACGGCAGATGCTGTGGGAGCGCGGGGACTGGGACGAAAATGCTTGGGGCGTACCGATTCCGCAGCCGTACATGGCGTTCACGATCGCCGAGTTCGGCCACATCGCGATCGACGCGATGCACACCCTCGGGGTCCGGTTCACCGACCGTGAGCTCGAGGACATCTACCACCTCTGGCGTTACGTCGGCCATGTCGTCGGGATGAGCCCCGAACTCGATCCGGCGTGCGAGGCCGATCATGTCCGCATCGAAGAGCTGTACCGCCTGACGTCACCGGGACCCGGGCCCGACGATCACGACTTCGTGGTCGCTCTCACCGAGGACTATCTCGTCCCGGAGCTCGCCAATGCACTGCCCGGACCGCGTGTCCTGCGAGACCGCTTGGCCACCAACCTCATGTACGGGTTGCAGCGGGTGTTCATCGGCGATCACGACGCCGATGCCCTGGGTATACCGGACGGGAGGATCAAGCACGTCCTCGGTCGGGTCGGCCCGGCTCTCGCGCTGGCCGGCTCGGCGCAGCGTCTGGGCGGTCCACGGCGCGCTCGTGCTCGGATCGAGAAGGCCTACCGCGTGCGCGATGCCGAGATGGCCCGGATGCGCGACGACTACGGGGTCACCCATGGTCTGGTCGATGCGGCCGCGAACTCCGCATCGTCGGGCCAGCCGCCGGTCGACGGTCCGACTGCTCAGCCGCCGAATGCGCCTGCAGCGGTGACGTCCTCGGTCAGGCAGTAGCCGATCGAGGCGGGCTGCGTGAAGGTCCACTTCGTCTGGTCGTCCGGGCAGCTGATCGATCCGTCACCCCGGCTGACCGTCTTGGCGATGACCGTGCTCTCCACCGGGGAGGCGCTGCATTCGACCTCGCGGTAGTCTGCGAGCTTTCCGCCGTTGAGTGGGATCTGGTAGCAGGTGTCGGTCGCGAAGTTCGGTGTCATGCAGAGCTTCTGGTCGCCGCCGGAGAAGGTGAGGGTCGACGTGAAGTCGGCGGTGCATTCCGAGTCGGACCCCACCTTGTCGGCCGCGAAGAAGGTGAGGCCCTCGGTGCCCTCGCAGTCCTCCTTGGTGGCCTTGACCTTTCCCTCGCCGGCCTCCTCGCCGATCTGCAGGCACTCGCCGACGTCGATGTCGGAGGCCTCCTCGACGGTCTGGGGTGCCGATGCTGAAGCTGCAGGCCGCGAGGGCGCTGAAGCCTAGACAGGCGACGATGACGGTGGCGCGTCGGCCGATCTGCCACAGCGGTCGGCGGGGGCCGGGAACGGGGCCGATCTGCGCGTGGTTCATCTGCGCGGTCTCGGGGTGATCGGTGCCGGGCTGGGTGTTCTGCGGGCGGGACATGCGGTTTCCTCTCCTGGGCGGTCGACGTCCGGGGTGCCGGAGGCGGTTCGACCGCGGGGGTTTCTGTGACAGGAGAAAGAATCGCCCGGTCCGCTTGTGGGGAACTTGGGGTCGACTTGTCCGGGTCTTGGACCGTCTCGGGTCGCCTTGGACGGAGCTACACCGGGCAGAGGTCTCCGGCAGGGTGTCAGCGTTCTTCGAGCGACGCGTCGAGTGCCTGGAGCTGTTCCGGCCGGACGTCGCGGAGCACGGCCATGGTGGCGGTGATGGCGAGGTCGCAGGCCTCGTCGATGCCGGCGCCGTCGACGATGAGCGCACGATGCGCGACGTCGAGGCTCATGCCGAGCAGCAGCGACGCGAGGGTGTCCGCGCTGGCGGCGATCCCGGCGCCGCTGTCGGCGTAGTTCTTGCGCAGCCGTGCGGCGATCCTCGGTTCGAGAGCGGCGTACAGGCGCCGATTGCCGTGGCCCTCGCTGTGTCCCATGAGGACCCGCAGGCCCGCAGGATGGTTCCGGGCGTAGTCGAAGAGGCACTGTACCGAGTACCGCGCCCGCGCCCCGTAGGGCATGTCCTCGCTCTCGTCATAGACGCGGAACATGAACGAGGTGAACGTGTCGAGTTCGCGGTTGATCACGCGGGCGACGAGATCATCGCGGGACCCGAAGTGTGCGTAGAGCGTCACCCGGGTGGTGCCACCGCGTTCGGCGATCGCGGTCATCGTCGCGCGGTCGGCACCCACCTCGGCGATCACCTCGCAGGCGGCATCGAGCAGTTGCTCGTCGGTCGGGCGATTCCTGGTGCTGCGGGCCGGGCGTTCGTGCCCGGCCCGTCCCTCGGGGGACCGCTCGGTCCCCGGTGCAGATCGATCGTCGGTGTGCGGATCGTCGGCGGTGGCCACATCGTCCCCGGGTTCGTCGTGGTCGCGTTCGTCGTGACCGGTCTCAGGAGGCCTGCTCGGAGATGGTGCGGCCGAAGTACGCGGCCTCCACCAGGTCTCGTCGGCTGCGCAGATCGGCGGCGCTCGCCGACAGGGCCACCCGGCCGTGATGGAGGATGATCGCCGAGTCCGCGATCCCGAGGGCGAGGTCGATGTCTTGCTCGACGAGGACCACCGCCATCCGGTGCTCGTCGGCGAACGAGCGTAGTCGCGGGAGCAGATCCTGCACGGCGACCGGAGACAGTCCGAGACTCATCTCGTCGATGAGCAGAACGCGCGGGCGCGCGAGGAGTGCCTTGGCCAGGGCGAGCATCTGCTGCTCGCCGCCGGACAGGTTGCCGCACTGCCGCGAGCGCATGGTCTTCAGTTTCGGGAAGTACCCGAAGACCGTGTCGAGTTCGGTTCCGTTCTTGTGCTTGGCAAGTCGCAGGTTGTCCGAGACCGACAGCTTGTGGAAGAGGCCGCGGGTGTCGGGGACCAGGGTCACGCCGCGGCGGGCGTTGCGTTCGATGTGATGGTCGATCGGCTCCCCGAGCGCGGTGACGGTGCCCGATATCAGCGGTAGGGCGCCGACGGTGGCGAGCAGCGTGGTCGTCTTGCCTGCTCCGTTGGGGCCGAGCAGCGCCAGGATCTCTCCGGCGCGCACCGAGGCACTCAGGCCGCGTACGGCGGGCACCCCGCCGTAGCCGACGGTGATGTCGTCGAGTTCGAGGACAGGGGACGCCGAGGAGGCGTCGATCGTCGTGCTCATCGGTTCTCCTCAGGTGTGGTCGGTCCGGTTCCGGTTGCGAGATCCGGTGATTCGCCGGATGACTCGGTTGTGTCGCGCTCGGCGACCGCATCCGGGTCCACCTCCGGGCTGCCCAGGTACGCGGAGATCACCGCCGGGTCGTCCTGGATGGCGGCGGGTGTGCCGCTGGCGATGACCTTCCCGAAGTCGAGCACGTAAAGGCGGTCGCAGACGTCGAGGACCAGCGACATGTCGTGGTCGATGAGAAGTATGCCGATGCCGGTGGCGGCGATGCGCCGCAGTTCGGCACCGAAGTCGCGGCTCTCATGGGTGTCGAGGCCGGCCGCGGGCTCGTCGAGCAGGACGAGTCGGGTCCCGCCGACCAGGGCCCGGGCCACCCCCACCAGCTTCTGTTGTCCCAGGGTGAGTTCGCCGGGAAGCTGATCGGCGGCGTCGCGCAGACCGACGAGATCGAGTGCGTGGTCGATGGTCTCGGCGGGCGGCCGCGAGCCGTTGATCACGTCCGACAACATCGCGCGCAGGCCGACGGGCTGGACGGCGACGGCTAGGTTCTGGGAGACGCTGAGGTCGGTGAACAGCTCGCCGGCCTGCCAGGTGCGTGCCATTCCCGCCCGCCGCCGACGGTGCGGCGAGGCCTTCTCGAGGCGCTCACCGGCCAGCGAGACGGTGCCGGTGGCCTTGGTGAAGCCGGTGACGGCGTCGACGAAAGTGGTCTTGCCCGCACCGTTGGGGCCGATCAGGCCGACGATCTCTTCGGCGCCGACCGTGATGTCGACGTCGGAGTTGGCGCTGACACCGCCGTAGCGGACGGAGAGCCCACCGGTGTGGAGCAGGGTGGTCCGTTCCGGGACCGTCGCCTCAGACACGTGTACCTGCCTCTGCACTCTGCGCCGCAGTACCGGGCGCCTCGGGTTTCGGCTCCGGTTCTCGGCGGTGCCGAAGGGCCCGGATGCGGTCACCGAGTTCCGACGGCGCGCCGGCCACGCCGACGGGGTTCATCACCGCCATCAACAGGAGGCTTCCCGCGGCGATGAGTTCGTAGTACTCGCCGAAACTCAGTGTCTGGGTGAGGAACACATAACCGA
The DNA here is from genome assembly GCF_038024875.1 of Gordonia rubripertincta. Taxonomy (NCBI): domain Bacteria; kingdom Bacillati; phylum Actinomycetota; class Actinomycetes; order Mycobacteriales; family Gordoniaceae; genus Gordonia; species Gordonia rubripertincta. The sequence goes on along the minus strand of NZ_CP136136.1, from coordinate 872,839 downwards.
CCCCGAGCGGTCCGATGATGCCTGCGATGACGGCGCCGGCAAACGAGGTGATGCCGCCGACATAGTGTCCTGAGTCATTAATTTCCGTTCGGTTGTTAGGCTAGGGAATGGCAACCCGGGGTCCGCGAGCAGTGGATATTGTTCTGACTGATGACGAGCGCCGTGAGCTCGAAGGGTGGGCGCGTCGGCGAACGACGGCCTCGGGTTTGGCGATGCGCTCACGAATCGTTCTCGCCGCCGCTGATGGCGGTTCGAATACTGAAGTGGCACAACGACTCGGCCTCAACCGAGGTACCGTGCGGCGCTGGCGAGGCCGGTTCGTCGAGCACCGCTGCGAGGGGTTGCTCGACGAACCCCGGCCTGGGCGACCTCGCACCGTCGACGACGAGCAGATCAAAAACTTGATCACCGCGACTCTCGAGACCACTCCGACGAATGCGACACACTGGTCGACGCGGGCGATGGCCGAGCATCTCGACATGTCACAGTCAACCGTGTCGCGTGTATGGAGAGCGTTCGGATTGGCTCCACACAAACAGGATTCGTGGAAGCTGTCGAAAGATCCCATGTTCACCGAGAAGGTCCGCGACGTCGTCGGGCTCTACATGAACCCACCCGAACGTGCCCTGGTGCTCTGCGTTGACGAGAAGACCCAGATCCAAGCGCTCGATCGCACCCAGCCGATCTTTCCCATGCTCCCGGGCACCCCGCAACGGGCCAGCCACGACTACGTGCGCAACGGCACCTCCAGCCTGTACGCGGCGTTGGACATCGCGTCGGGCAAAGTCATCGGTTCGCTTCACTCACGGCATCGCGCAACGGAATTCATCGGATTCCTCCGCAAGATCGACGCCGAGGTACCCGACGAGCTCGACGTCCACCTGGTCATGGACAATGCCTCCACCCACAAGACACCCGCGGTCAAGCGATGGCTGACCGCGCACCCGCGGTTTGTTGTCCACTTCACTCCCACCAGCTCATCCTGGATGAACCTCGTCGAACGCTGGTTCGCCGAACTGACCACCAAGAAACTCCAACGCTCCACCCATCGCACCGTACGAGCACTCAATGCCGACATCAGAGCGTGGATCGAGACCTGGAACGACAACCCCCGCCCCTACGTGTGGGTCAAGACCGCTGACCAGATCCTCGACTCCATCGCCCACTACTGCACACGAATTAATGACTCAGGACAATAGGTCATCGCCAGCAGGGTCAGGCCGATCATGACGGTGAACGAGCCGGCCGAGAGCTGGCCGCGGCTGTAGCCGATGAGGCACCCCCGATGCCGGCGAGGAAGGCCGAGAGGGCGAAACCGAGGAGTTTGGTTGCGGCGACGTTGATCCCGACCGATGCGGCGGCGCGCTCGTTGGAACGGACCGCGAGGAAGGCGCGGCCGGTCGAGCCGCCCATGAACCGCAGGACCACGAGGGTGGCGATCGCGACGACGACGAGGACCATCAGTGCGAACCGCAGGGTGACGAGGTTGGTGCCGTCGCGCACACCGAGATCTATGCCGAAGAGCGTCGGGTCGGCGATCATGTTGCCCTCGTATGCGGTGATGGCCGGATTGTTGAACACGAAGCTCTGGATCGCCAGTGCCGCAGCCAGGGTCACCACGGCGAGCTGTGCGCCGCGGATACGGAGCGCCGGGACGCCGACCAGCACTCCGAGCCCCGTCGCGATCAGCGCGGCGAACAGCATGCTGAACGGGAACGGCACATTCCAGTTGGTGGTCAGTTTTGACAGCGCGAAACCGGCAGCACCGGCAAAAGCCATGGACGCCAGCGAGATCTGGCCGAGGTAACCGGTCAGCAGGACCAGCGAGAGCGCGATGAGCGAGAGGATCACCGAGGTGACCACGCCGAAGCGCCAGGTGCCGGAGGTGAGCAGGATGGCGATCACAACGGCCGCGATGATCGCCACCGTGGGGACGACCCGGATGCGGGGTATGCGCACAGCCGGCATGCGAACCTCGCCGAGCGATCCGCGCGACGGGATACGTCCGCCGAGAAGGAAGAGCGCGACCACCACGATGAGGAAGGGCACGGCGTCGCCGAACCCGGCCTGCGCCCACTCCGGCCACCAGGTCCTGGTGGCGAGCCACGAGATGACCGACTGGAAGGCGCCGAGCACAAGTCCCGCCGCGCGGGCGATCCCGAAGGAGGTGAGCCGGCCGACGAGGGCGACCGCCAGCGCCGGGATGACGAAGAAGGTGTAGCTGGTGACGGTCAGGCCGATGGTGAACGAGGCCAGCACGACGATGAGACCGGTGGCTGCGCCGGTGATGGCCCACACGATGGCGGCGAGGCGGTCGGGGGAGTAGCCGGACAGACGGGCGGCCAGTTCGTCCTCGGAGCCGGCGCGCGTCGCGACACCGAGTGTGGTGAGACGGAAGTAGGCCCACAGCAACAGGGACACCGCGATGGCGACACCGGCGAGGACCAGGTCGGAGACGTTGACGACGGCACCGGCGATGTCCACGGTGTCCTCGGGCAGGATCGACTGCGCAAAGAGGTTTTCCGTGTCGAAGCGCAGCTGGACGAGAGCCTGCAGGAACAGCATGAGGCCGACGGATGCGACAACCTGTGCCAGCACGGGGGCGTGTCGTAGGGGGCGGAAGACGAGGACGTGGGCGAGCAGCGCCCAGATCACCGCACTGACGACGCCGAGGACCAGTGCGAGTTCCATCGACGTGGGGTTGTCCTCGCTGCCGAGACTCAGCGTGCCGATGGGCAGGACGAGGCTGCCGTCGGTGCGCAACGCGGCGACGAGATAGACCGAGTAGAGACCGATCGCGCCCTGGGGGAAGTTGATGATGCCGGTGGCGGCGTAGATGCCGACCAAGGACGAGGCGAGGACCGAGTAGATGGCACCCGCGGCTAGCCCGAGGAAGGCGAACTGGAGGAACTGGCCCATGTGGCAACTCATTTGTTCGGCGCGTGCGCAGGACACGCGGACGGATTGCGCGGACGGGTGGGTGGTGGGACGGGCCCCGGAGTGGGGCCCGTCCCTACCGTGTCGTGCTCGCTTACGCGGCGCCCGGGATGAGGGCGAGCGCGGCCGGGAGCGGGGTGATGAATCCGCCGATCGCGGGTTCTGTCTTCTTGTCGGCGACGACGTTGAACAGCAGCATCTCGGTGGTGCAGTTCGGGCTCGTCGGCTTACCGCAGTTGAGCTTCGGTCCGATGAAGGACTGGTAGTCCTTGACCGCCTTCAGAGCGCCGAGGATGCTCGGTCCGGTGTAGTCGCTGAGCTCGGCGTTGCCGACGGTCGTCGCGAAGTCGGCGAGGATGGAGAAGGTGCCGTAGGCGTAGAAACCGGCGGTGCCGCTCTGGTCGTCGATGAACTTCTGTGCGGTCTCCAGGTTGCCTTTGACCTCAGCCGGGGTGGAGTCGAGTGCGGGCGGCTGCCAGAACGGCGAGTAGGTCTGGGCGCCGACGGCCTGCTGGCCGAGGGTGTCGATGAAGTCGGTGCAGGCGGCCATGAAGATGGTGCCCTCGAACTTCACCGAGCGCAGCGACTGGGCGAGCTTGGTGCAGACATTGTCGTTGGGTGCGGTCATGAGGCCGGCCGCCGACGGATTGCCCTCGGCGAGCTGGCTGGCCAGTTGGGTGAAGTTGGGTCCGGCCGGTGGGTAGTAGACCGACTTGACCTCGATGCCGAGCTGCGCGCCGAGCGGCTTCATGAGGCCGTCGAAGACCTGATGTGCCTGCGGCAGGTCGGCGTTCGCGAGTGTGAGCGAGGTCTTGCCGTCGGCCTTCAGCTGCTGCATGAAGCCGACGAGGAACGCGGCGGGCGGCGGGCCGAAGTACACGCGATTGTCCGCCGATGCGCCGGTGATGGTGCTGAACGGGATCTGGCCGACCAGTGGGATCTTCGCCGCGGTCAGGATCGGTACGGCGGCAGCGGATTCGGCGTTGAACCCGTCGATCGCGGCGACCACGCCGGCTTCGACGAACTGATTGGCACACGACACCGTCGACTCGGGTGCGGTCTGATCGATGCCGCAGTCGACGATCTCGATGGGGCGGCCGTTGATGCCGCCGATCTGGTTGTTGATGTAGTCCAGGGCGGCCTGCTTGCCGGTGGTGACACCGGGCTGGGTCGCCGGTCCCTTGGAGGGGTTGAACAATCCGACCTTGATGGCTTCGCCGGAGGCCTTGGTGCCGCTGGAATCCGCGGCGGAGCCGTCCGATCCGCCGTCGTCGCTGCTCTATGACACGACGGAGAAGATGCATGCCGCGGCCACGGCGACCGCCGCCAGCCGTCCGGCTCCTCGAGAGTTCGACAAACGCATGTTCCGACTGCCTTTCGGCGATGGTCTCCGGGCACGACGAAGCAGCCCGGGAAGTGGGCATGACGACATCGCCCCGGCGGGGCTTGAAGGTGAGTGAGTTCGTTGACCCAGTCGTCGGACTGGATGTGAGCTTCGGCGCCGTCCGCCCAGTTCACGGGCGGTGAGTCCACCTCGGGTGTGACGTGGACCACCCGAAAACTGGCGACATTCTTACGCGGGTGTCAAGCTGTTCGGGCAAACTGGACACACTCTGATCCAGATCGGCACCACGAGATGGCGCCTGCGATGAGTTCGCAACGCGCAGTGGGACAAACGATTCAGTGAGGGGAAGTGGGAAGCGTCGTCAGTGAACGGTGACGTCGCCGTTTCCGTCCACGGTCACCTGGGCGGTGTAAGCCCGCACGAGGTCGAGTCGCTGCCAGGAGGCGCGGCCCGGGCGCTGGTCGTCGAGCGGGTAACCGGCGGGATGCGCGGTCGCGACCAGGATTTGGCGGCGCTGCGCATCGGTCAGCGACGGGAACGCGGGGGAGATCATGTCGACGGCCTGCTGCGGGACCACCATTCGATGGGTGGGTGATGCGATCCGGCTGAAGCCGTACGTGAGGCGACCGGTGTAGATGCGCTGCGCCTCGTCGTCGGCCAGATACGGGGTGTCCTGCTCGATGCAGATGGACAACGGGGCGCCGCAACGCCATTCGAGCTCACGCCGGATCTCGGCGGCGGAGGCGCGGAGCAGGCGGTTGAATTCCGGGTCGTTCCAGCGGTCGGCGGCCGCGGCCTGACCGACCATGGCGCCGCCGATCACGTCGAGCGGGTAGTGCACGCCGAGCACGACGCGGTGGTAACCGCCTTCGGAAGCCCGCGTGAGGAACTGCGGGGCGAATTCGGGAAGCATCAGGGCGAGAAGGGTTCCGCGCCAGAAGAACATGCCCGCGTGTCCGGACGGGAAGGACGGGTTCATTCCGAGCGCGTCGTATTCGTTCTCACCGGCGCGTGTGTACTTCCGGATTCGTTTGGGGGCGACGACGAACGGGCGGTCGTTGTCGAAGACGTGCTTCTCGACGAGCGTCGCGTTGGCGATGCCGCCGCCGCGTGCAAGGTAGTCGCTGAAGATCGCCTTGGTCTTGGGTAGTCGGCCGGCGGCCAGTGCGTCCCGGAAGTGGCGGCCTAGTTTCTGCCCGAACGCGTCGGACATCGTGACGAGCGGATCGTCGTGGGCGTCGGTGAGTGCGCGCCGCTGCAGGGCGGGGTCGGCCGCCGCGGCCTGGTTGATCGCCACGACCTCGGCGAGGTTCTGCGCCATGATCTCGGGGTGGCCCCGGCGCAGCGCGCTGAACGTCTCGATGGGCTGCAGGTAGATGCCGCCGGGAAACGAGGAGACATCCGACGGATAGAGCCGGGCGAGGTCGCCGATCGGGAACGGCGTCGGCGTGGGCTTCGCGGGTGCGGCCTGTGTGGGTGCGACCAAAGCGGCGGTCGCGACGACGGCGGCTGCCATGGCGACGACAGACGCCGACAACCGCGAGAGGGCCCGCCGCGGGCGACGTGCGGAAGTCGTACGGGGTCGGGCGTCGCTGTCCGAGATCACCCCACGATCCTAGATGTTCTTCGCCGGACGAACGGCTGGGACGTCGGCGGCAGTTCAGCAGACCAGTTTCAGCAGACCGGGTTACCCGGGAACGCCGGCACGCCGAGACGGCAACCTGCGGAGGTCACTGCGCGTAACCGGGCTTCGGGATTCCGCCGCTGGAGAGCGGGGAGCAGGCCGTTGGTGACAACCGCGGACTTCGCAGCCGGAGTGGTGGCCGACGGGTCCAGGGTGCCGCGGAGACGGGCGAAGTTCACCAGCTCGTCGTAGACGAGCGACAGGGTCGCGGCGGTGGTGCGGTCCTGCGGCTTCAGCTCGTCGAAATGCACGCCGGTCTCGAACTCGTGGCGCACCGCGTGGGGGCCCTGGTCGCAACCCGGCACGAGGAGGTCGATGTCGAACGCGCGTTGTCGCGGCGTCGGCGGCGTGATGCGGCCCTCGTCGGTGCAGACGTGGTGGGAGATCCGGTCGCCGAGTGCGTGGATGTAGATGCCGGTGCGCGCGTTGGCGGACTGCTTTCCCACATAGGAGTCGAAGCGGTCCGAGGTCACGCTGCCGGAGATGACCTGACGGCCGGTCATGTTCTGGAACGGCAGGTCGATCGGATCGACGAGGCTGTACTGGCCGTTGATCGGGACGGGCTGCTTGCCGCCGTAACAGGTTGCGCCGGTGGCGTAGTCGCCGGCGGCGGTGCGATTGGTGAAACCGCCGGTGCACAGGGGCGCGGCGCTGCCGGGACCGTCCATCGCCCACTTGCGGACGTGGGTCAGCATGACCTCGTGGCGTGGGTCGTTCACGTTGGGGCGCAAGCCGTTCGGCTGCGGTGCGCGCGGACCGCGCATCGTCGGCAAGAAGTGGAACAGGAAACCGCCGGTGGCGAAGTGGGTGCGGACGAGTCCGCCGATGTCCTTGGTGGTGAGTGTCTTCGCGTTCGGAACCGGATTCCCGCGCATGTCACGGGGAACGAAGGTGCCCAGGTCGGTCGCCTCGCTGTAGGCGGCGATCCAGTAGGCGTCCTGGACGGAGAACCCGACCTTGCGCGCCATGATGTAGGTCGAATCGGTGTGGACCAGGCTGCGTCCGCCGAGTGGCTGACGAAGTGTGTATGCGTAGCGGAGGAATGCGCGTGCGCCGCAGAGCGGATCGTTCGGATTGTTCGGCGGGCAGATGACCGGCAGCGGGCCGCAGCTGTGCGGCGGAGCACCCGGCGTGTAACAGATGTCCTCGGCGAAACCCCGGGCCGTCGGCGGTGAGGCCGCGATCAACGACGTCGTCGCAAGGGCGAACGTCAGCGCGGAGACCGCGAGAGCGCGTGGCCAACGCCGGATCTGGAGGTGTCGGGTGAGTCGCATGCTGATCCCTCCTGCAAGGATCAGCTCATCGTAGGGCGGGTAATGTCCGTGCAGTATGGCTTTCGGAAACTGCATCGGAAGCCGTCACGAAAATGCGCCCCTGAGAAGCGCCCCTGGGATACGCCCGCCACAGCCGGACCGGCGACATGGTCGGGCTGTTGCGTAATCGGTGTGGGGGTCGGGTTCGGGTCGGGTTGGCCGGTGGCTGGCCGGGCGGTGTGTCAGGTGAGGGCGGGGGCCAGGGCGGGGTTTCCGATGGCTTTGAACAGGTTGTGGACGAGGGCGTGGAAGCTGAATTCCGCTGCGGCTCTATCGAGTCCGCGGCTGGTGAAGCGGCGGAATCCGAGGTTGTGTTTGGCGTGGCCGAACGGGGTTTCAGCGATGTGGGCGCGTTGACGGTAAAGCGCATGCCCTTCTGGTGTGGCCAACCGGTGGGCCATCGCTTCGATCGGCGAGGCGTCTGGTGGCGGTGGTCCGTGGGTCGGAGTGTGTTGCGCGGCTTCTGAAACTGCCCGGCTTTTGCCGGTCGCGATGAGCCGGTCGGGTCCGGGGGTGGTGAGGTTGTGTTCGGAGAGGTATCCGGCATCGGCCAAGACCACCCCGATGCCGGTCGTCGCCGGCGGGTGGGGTCGATGGGTGTCGATGAGTGTTGCGGCAGTGACGGCTTTGTCGAGCATCGTGGTGAAGGTGGGGGCATCGGCGGGACTGTTGCCCACACCGGTGGCGATGATCAGCCCGTCGTCGCTGGTCACAGCCTGACAGTTGAACCCTTGGAGCCAACCACCGCCACGCAACGGCATCATCCGCGATTGCGGGTCGGTGATGTTGCGCCGTGGCGCCCGTCGCGCCCGTGACGTCGTTGCCGCAGTCGCGGTGGCAGGCGGGGTGGGAGTTGAGTCAGGCGCGGATTTGGCGTGGCGCTGCTGTTGACGGTCCAGGGCCCGCTGGAGTGCTCGTTGGGCGCGCAGCACGTAGTAGTTCGTCTCGACCGGTCCGGGTTCACGGCCCCGCTGCCCGGGCCGATAGCGGTCGATCTTGTCCTGGTGAACGGCGATCGCTCGCGCCAACGACTCGGTCAACACCTCGACCTCGATCTCGACCGGCAACGATCCCTTACCCGTGGCGGGCCCGCCAGAGGCCCGTCGTTCCCGCGCCCGCTGTACCGTCTCCTCGCGGGCCTTCTGGGCCTTCTCACCAGCCTGTTCACGGTCATTCTTGCGCTGGGCGGCCGCCGACTCGGCGTCGTTGAGTTGCTCATTGTGGGCAGCCAGGTCAGCCAACGCTTCAGTGATCCGGGCGTGACGCGACCCTGGATCGTGAAGCTCGCGGGGAAGCTGATCGCCGCGGTCATCACCATGGGCATCATCCTCGGCGACATCGGCCGCTTCGTGTTCGGCCGCGGCACGAGCAGCCTCGGCGGCCAACGCTGCGCGCAATCCTTGCTCGGTCCGATTGGCGCTCAGTGACGCATTGGAGGCGATCTTGACGCCGTCAAGGGCAACGACTCCCAACTGGCCCATCCCGACCCGCGAGCACAGCATCAACACTTGAACGAACAAGTTCTCGATCGCGGGTGCGCAGTCGGCGCGAAACCGCGAGATCGTCACGTGATCAGGGACGTCACCAGCGCAAATGATGCGGTAGGCGACGTCGCGGTGACATAACCGTTCCAGCTGCCGCGAGGACCGTTGACCTTGTGCCCAACCCCAGATCAACAGGGTCAACAACATATCTGGGTGATAGGCGGCGCGACCGGCTCCGCCGGTCTTGCGCACCGCCTGCACCGCCGAGGTATCCAACGAGGCGACCGTATCGATGACCAGCCACACCGGATCATCAGCCGCCAGCCATTCCCGCATACTCGGCGGCATCAGAAACTGTTGATCACGCTGCACCGGACGATAACCCTTGGCCACCAACACATCATCGCCGGAACCCGCCGCCAACCACCCACGACAGGCCGGACCGGACCCAGCCAATTACGCAACAGCGCGTGGTGTCGTCGGAGCCGTTCAGGAGGGTTCTTACCGGGGGTGTATTCCAGGGGCGCATTTCAGCGGCACGGGGGATCAGTCGAGCGGAAGGCCCTGCTCCAGAAGGTCGATGGCGCGCAGGGTCGTCTCGATCGGCGGTTCGAGGTGGTTGTCCTCGGCCTCGGTCGCGAGCCGGAAGGTCACCCCGGCCACGGCGTCGAGAAACACGCAGAGGGCGAAGTCGTCGGCGTCGCGGCCGAGGTAGTCGGCGATGAGTTGCCGCATCCCGGTCATCATCCGTTCGGACTCGGCCTGAAAGGTGTTCTGCAGCAGGGGCTCCGACCGGATCAGCTGCATCCGGAGTGGATTGCCGACCCACGGGTCGTCGGCGGTGAGGCGGTGGAGTTCGGTGAACAGCCGCCGGATGAGGTCGAAGTGGCCGAGTCCGGGTGGCATCGATGCGACGATGGCGCGGGCCTCGGACTCGAAGTGTTCTCCGCCGACCACCACCTGCTCCTTGGTGGGGAAGTAGCGGAAGAAGGTCGTGTGGGAGACGCCGGCCGCCTCGGCGATCTGCTCGACGGTCGTCTTCGCGTAGCCCTGTTCGGCGATGAGGTGCAGGGCTGCCTCGCGAATGGCATTGCGGGTGCGCATCTTCTGCTGTTCGCGCAACCCGGGCCGACGCCCCGGGCGGTCGCCCGGGGCGTAGGTGGGTGGTGCTGTGGACACGGTCAGCTCGCCGGTACCGGCGTCTTCTCGTCGTCGGGGTCCGGGAGTCCGCGGTGGCGGACTGCTTCGCCCTCGATGTCGAAGTTGATGACGAACTTGTCGAGCCAACGCGGCAGGGTCCAGGCGCGGTCACCGAGAAGGGCGATGACGGCCGGGACGACCAGCATGCGGATCACGAAGGCGTCGAACAGGACTGCACCGGCGAGGGCGAAGCCCATCATCTTGGCCGTCGTCTCCGGCGACAGCATGAATGCGGCGAAGACGCTGATCATGATGATCGCGGCGGAGGTCACCACACGAGCGCCGTGACGGTAACCCGCGACGATGGCCTCCTTGGCGGTCATGCCGTGGATGTACTCCTCGCGCATTCGGGTCACCAGGAACACCTGGTAGTCCATCGCCAGGCCGAAGACCACTCCGATCAGGAAGATCGGCAGGAACGAGATGATCGGCTGGGTGTTCGTGATGATGCCGAACCAGCCCTCTTGGAAGATCGCGACGGTGATACCGAAGGTCGCGAGTACCGAGAAGATGAAGCCGACCGTGCCGATCAGCGGCACCCACAGGGAGCGGAAGACGCCGATCATGATCAGGAACGCGAGTCCGACGACGACGATCAGGTAGGGGATCAGCGCGTCGTCGAGCTTCTTCGAGAGGTCCGACATGATCGCGGTCTGTCCACCGACATGAAGTTCGGCACCTTCCCTGTCGACAATCGGCGCGTACGCGCGGATGTTCTCCATCAGCGTGTGCGTGGCCTCGGACGAGGGTGCGCTCTTCGGTGTCACGGTGATGAGCGCGGTGTTGCCGTTCTGTCCGCCCTCGTTGCCGATCCAGGTGAGGGAGCCGGGGTTGACGACGTCCTTCAGGCCGGCGATGTGCTTGACGGCCTCGTTGGCGACGGGTGCGATCGGAGCGTCGTCGTCGTGTAGGACGACGAGCAGCGGGCCGTTGATGCCCTCACCGAATCCCTTGCCCAGCAACGCCTGTGCCGGCGCCTCATCCTCGGTCGACAGCGACAGACCCAGCTCCATCTTGGTGGCCGGGATGGCCGCCGCGGCGAGAGCGAGGAGGCCGATGACGATGAACGGGATCGGTGCCTTGACGACGGTGCGGCCCAGGCGGACGCCCAGGGTGTCGCCGTCCTCGGTCTGCTCGGCGTGCTTGATCCACGGGATCTTCGGACGGAAGGCGAAGCGGCCGAACGCGCCGAGGAGGGCGGGGATGAGCGTGAGAGCGGCAGAGACGGCGATGAAGACGGCGACGGCGGCGCCGGCACCCATCTGGGTGATGATCGGGATGCCGATGACCACGAGGGCGACGACCGCGATGATGACCGTGAGGCCGGCGAACACGACCGCGGATCCGGCCGTACCGACCGCGCGGCCCGCGGCATCGGCCGCATCACCACCCCGGTTCAATTCGGCCCGGAACCGGGACACGATGAACAGCGCGTAGTCGATGGACACCGCGATACCGAGCATCGTGACGATGGCGGTCGCCGACTGGTTGATCGACAGCAGCTCTGCCGACAGCGTGAGCAGCATGATGGTGATCGCGACGCCGACGATGGCGGTGACCAGCGGGATGAACGCGGCGATCAGGGCGCCGAAGGCGACGATCATGACCACGAAGGCGATCGCGAAGCCGATCAGCTCGGCGGCGCCGCCCTGCTCCATCACCTGCATCAGGGCGCCGGTGGCCTCGACCTGTAGACCGTTGCCGCGGTTCTCGTCGAGGATCTTGACGAGCTGTTCCTTGTTCTCGGTCGTCAGGTCCATGACCGTGATGTTCTGCCGGACCTGGATGAGGCCGACGCGACCGTTGTCACCGAGGACCGACGGGGCGATCGCCGGGTCGACGGCAGCGACCACGACCGGGTTCACCACCGTTTCGGGCGCGATGACATCGGGCAGGGTGCGCAGATCCTCGGCCAGCTTGTTGATCTGGTCGGTGTGGTTCTGCAGGCCGTCGTTCGCGGCCACCACGATGCTCGTGGAGGCCCGCTCCTGCTCCTTCATGACCTGCGGGAAGTATTCCTTGACCTGCTCGGTCGCGGTGCCGGAGTCGGTTCCGGGGAGGCTGAAGTCCTGGGCGAACTTCGGCTGGAGGACGCCGACGAGCGAGACGACCGCGATCATTGCGGCCAGCCAGGCCGCGATCACGGCCCATTTGTGCCGGAAGGAGAAACTCCCCAGCCTGAACAGAAGCGACGCCATGGCGTGTGAACCCTTTCGGTTTTCGAGCGCAGGGCCGGCGCCGGCGCCGACCGTTGGAGCGACATGCGACGGTCGCGCCACATGTGTTAGTGACTAACACTAGTTACTGAGTACCACTTTTGCACTGGTCCCCGATTCCGGCGCGATGACAAGCGTGACCTGCACGCTTCCGTTAGTCACGCGAACGAGGGTGAATTCTGTGACAAAGTTCCACAAATCGGACACAGAGCAGCGTTGCCGGTCTGTCCGACGGCCCGGCGCGAGGTGCTTGTTCGGCGATGAGGGCCTGGTCAGCGCACCGGTACCGGGGCCGCGGCACCGACCAGGGCGACGATGTGGAGTCCACCCGGATTGGTCTGGAGCGGGACCTCTTTCCAGTTGTTCGTCGTCCAGACGTTACCCGCGGGGTCGACGATGATGCCGGTGCTCCGCGCCAACCCGTCGAAGAAGTAGCCGGTCACGTCCGGGGAGATGGCGTCGCCGGTGCGCTTGCCGGGCGGGCAGGTGGCGGCGTTCGCACCGCAGAACTTCGAGACGCGCTTGCCGGCGAAGTTGCCGACCCAGACGTTGCCGTCGCCGTCGGTGGTGATGCCCCACGGGATGGTGATGCCGCCCCCGCGTAGCGGTCCGACGAGGGTCATGCCCGTCGGGCCGAGAGCGGACACGGAACCGAACGATCCCGTGCCGGTGGGGCGGTCGGGGCACGGCAGGGTGATGACCCCGGAGTTCGCGATCCACACGTTGCCGCGGGCGTCGGTGGCCAGGCCCAGCGGATTGTCGACGTGGGGTCCGGTGATCGGGGAGCGCAGGGGTCGGCCGGAGCGGTCCAGCATCGCGATCGAACTGCTCTGCAGGCCACTGACGAAGAGGGCCCGGCCGTTGTCGACGAGGTGGAAGGGTTGCTTCACGCCGACCTTGATGTTGCGCGCGCGGCTCGGGTCCCCGTCGGGGAAGACGGTCAGCGAGTCGGTGGCGCAGTTGGTGGTCCACACCGATCCGGCGCGGTCGGTGGTCATGCCCTGCGGCCAGCTGATCGACCCCTGCGTGAACCCGGCAGCCGGAGAGAGGACTTCGCCCTGCGCACTGAACTTCGACAACGAGTTGTGCGGCGGCTGGCGGTCGGCGGGGCACCCCGGTTCCGGCGCGGCGAAGCCGTAGTTGCTCACCCAGATGTCGCCGGAGTGGTCCCGGGTGATGCCGTATCCGGCGCCGCTGAGACCGCCACCGGTGATCGGGCGTCCGCCGACGAGCTTGCCATTCGGTCCGAACCGGAAGAGATACTTGCTGCCGCACACCGGAGTTCGCGGATCGGCGTTGTACTCGTAATTCGCGTTCACCCAGATGTCACCGCCCTCGCCGATGACGAAGTTACCGGGGCCGGCGAGTAGTCCACCGCCGCCGTCGAATCGGAGGGCCAGGGTCCACGCGGCGGGCGGAAGCGGAAGCGCCCCGGCGCGAGCGGGTCTCCGCAGTGCGACGCCGAACAGCCCGGCCGGGTTGTGCTCCGGGCTCTTCGCCATGTTCGCCATCGCCTCGATCATGTTCGACGGCCGGCCGCTCAGCGGTGTCGTCGTCACGGATCGCAGGGCGGCACACCCCTCGGCTGACGAGGTGCAGGCGGAGAGCGCATTGGACAGCGAGAGGAACGCAGCCTGGGTCGACGTCTGTGCGCCGTTCGGTGCGGAGGCGAGGGTGGAACCGATCCGGCCACTGGTCGGGTCGGCGAGGTTGCCGGCCATCGACGCCGCGTTGCGCACACCCGGTGCCCGCCCGCTGATACGAGTGCCGTCGACGAACCGTGCCATCGCGTAACCCGTTGCGACGGTAGTCAGCTCGTTCACGGTCAGGCGGGCGGGCAGGGTCGGGGAGATCGTGGCGAGGGTGGTGAAGGAGTTCGGTTGTCCCACGGGGGTGGCTGTCACGTGGAAAGCCTCGTTCGCGCCGGGCTGCGCGGTGGGGCGGAGCGTGAAGCGACCGGACCTATCCGACCGTGCGACACCCGCACTGCGCGCCGGCGACGAGTCCGTGCCGGTGATCCACGCGCGCACATCCCATGCCCGCGATGGACCGTCGGCGACCACCGCGCCGGAGACCGACGGGGTCGGGGCCGCGGATGTGGGACCGGCTCCGGAGAAACACAGAGGTCCGACGAGGCCGATTGCCGCAGCGACTGCAATCGCCATCCGACGGGGGTGGTTTCGACGCTGCACCTGTGATCTCCTCACGCGGAATCGCCCTGGGGTGGGCTCGCTGGAGGATAACGAAGACAGGCGGCAGAAGTTCGCGAAACGGTCACACCCGGGGGTTCGCCGCGACGTCGGTCACTTCCGGCCGCCTGCAGGCATTGCGGGTCGGGAAGGGTGTGTGACGGCGGCTGGCGACCTCGGGGCCGCCCCGACCGGTCAGGCCTCGGGGTTCTCGGCTTCCTCACGGTCCCGGCGACGGTCCTCGTGGAGGGACTTCACGCGTCGTTCCTCGCGACGGACCTCGACCTGCGTCGCGCGCTCGGCGGCGAGCCACTCGGGCATCTCGGCGAGCAGGTCGTTGATTTGTGCGGTGGTCAGCGCCTCGGTGATCCCGTTGCGGACCAGGGCCGAGTTGGAGACACCGAGCTTGGCCGCGACCAGGTTCTTCGGGTGCGGACCCTCGGCGCGGAGGGTCTTCAGCCACTCCGGCGGGTCGGCCTGCAGGGCGGCGAGATCGGCGCGCGTGATGGAACCCTCGCGGAACTCCGCGGGGGTCGCCGGCAGGTACACGTCCAGCTTCTTGGCGGCGGTGGCCGGTTTCATCGACTGCGAACTCATTACCCCAGGGTATCGGGCGGTAGCCTTTGGTCGTGACCACACCCGACCGGGCAGGCGAATCCGGGGCTTCGACGTTCCGACTGGCGTACGTCCCCGGCGTGACCCCCGGCAAGTGGGTCCGTATCTGGGAGGAACGGCAGCCCGACGTCCCGCTGGAACTCGTCGCCCTCGAAGTCGCCGAGTGCGCGGGCGAAATCGCCCGGGGGAACGTGCAGATGGCGATCACGCGTCTGCCCGGCGCCCTGCGACGCGGCGAGGCCGGTCCGCACCACACGATCGAACTGTACGACGAGACCACCGTCGTCGTGGTTCCCAAAGATCATGTGCTCACCGCGGGTGACGAGCTGACCCTCGCCGACCTCGCCGACGAGCAGTTCCTGTGGCCGCTCGACGAGCCGACGGCGGGCTTCGATGACCCTGCCGTCCGCCCCGGTACCGCCGTCGAGCACCGCCCGGAAACCACCGGCGCCGCAATCGAACTCGTCGCCGCCGGCATCGGTGTCCTTCTGGTGCCCCAGTCGCTGGCGCGGCTGCACCACCGCAAGGATCTCGTCTACCGTCCGCTCACCGACGCGCCGACCAGCACCGTCGGCCTGCTGTGGCCGGCCCCCACCGCCGAGCTCGCCGACGAGTTCATCGGGATCGTGCGTGGCCGCAAGGCGACGTCGTCGAGGGGGCAGTCCGAACCCGTGCCGAAACGCTCGGCCAAGGAGAAGGCCGCCGCGAAGCGTGCTGCGCGAGAAGCCGCGGGCAAGGTCCCGGGGAAGAGTGCCCGGAAGAAGCCCGGGGTGCGGCCGAAGCGTCGATGACGTCAGCCGGACGGCTCAGGCGGCGCGCCACTCCGGGGTGCGTTCCGGGGAGGCTTCCTTGAGTGCCGCGATCGTGTCGTCGACGCCGAAGTCCTTGCCGTAGACGGGTGTTCCGGGTTGCTGACGCCACGACTCGGCGAGCGGTCCGGCGTCGACCGGGTCGAATCCGAGCTCGTCGACGATCGCGAACACGATCGTCTTGCCGTCCGGGTCGTCACCGGCGATCGGAAGTGCGATCCGGCCTTCGGCGCCGTCCGGGAGCCCCTTCTTCAGCAGGTGCTTCCAGTAGATCCCGTTGAACACCTTGTATACGGGCACACCGAGATGCTCGGACACCCACACGCTCTCCGGGGTGCCGTTCTCGATGGCCTCGATCTTCCCGTCGCGCTGCTGTGGGTAGTAGTTGTTGGTCTCGATGACCGGGGCACCCGGTTTGCGGGCGTCGAGGATACCCGGGGCCAGGTCGGGCGTGTTCTTCTGCGGGATGGACACGATGACGAGGTCGGCCTCCTTGGCTGCGTCCTTCGCCCACACCGCCGTGGCGCCGGTTTCTGTTGCCAGCTCCGAAAGCGTCTCGGGCGACCTCGAATTCGATACGTGGACCTCATGTC
Source organism: Gordonia rubripertincta (assembly GCF_038024875.1). Taxonomy (NCBI): domain Bacteria; kingdom Bacillati; phylum Actinomycetota; class Actinomycetes; order Mycobacteriales; family Gordoniaceae; genus Gordonia; species Gordonia rubripertincta. Next base: position 856,454 of record NZ_CP136136.1, on the reverse strand, counting down.
CCAGTTCGGTGAGTCGCCGAGTCAGCGTTCCGCCGATGAATCCTGCGCCGATGATCCCGATCTTCATGCTGTACCTCTTCCGACGATGCCGTTGACCCTTCGCGCAACGGTGGTCGAGGCGAAGGCATTCCCGGTGGGAGGGTTTCGGTGATCCGTCGAACAGAAGTCGACTGGTGACGACTCGGTGGTCGCATGACACGACCGGGCCGCCTGCTTGCAGTGTCTGCGAGCAGACGGCCCGCCGCGAGTCGATCACACGGTGGGAACCGCGACCGGTTGTTCCGTTTCGTCGGATTCGGTTGCCGTCAACTCCGACCGGCGACTGTCCCACAACGATCCGGCGACCATCGCGATGATCGCGCACAGCAGCGTGGGGACGATGCCGTGGAGTTCGACGACCCCCTGCTTGCGCAGGACCTCGAACACGATGAGCACGATCACTCCGACAACCATCGAGGCCACAGCTCCGGTCTTCGATGCCCCCGACCAGAGCAGACCGATGAACAGCGGCACGAACAGGCCGGCTGCGAGGAGTGAGACCGCGTAGGACGCGAACGTGAGGATCAACGGCAGCGGACTGAACGACATATTCGTGGCCGTCGCGACCGCCAGCGCGCCGATCGCACCGGTCGAGATCCGGGCGAGCTTCAACGCTGTCGCGTCGTCGTCGATCTTCCTCAGTGTGCACAGGATGTCACGACCGAAGTACACACCCATGACGTGCAGGAGCGAGTCGGTCGTCGACATCACCGCGGAGATCAGACCTGTCAGTGCCAGTGCCGCGATGATCGTGCCGCCGTGCGTGAGCAGGAATGACGGCAGTGCCGAATCGCCCGTCATGGTGGGGTCGATGATCGCGATACCGATGCCGATGACCAGGATCGGGGCGTTCACCAGCCAGAACGAGATCGCCGAGCCCCAGCCGAGCACGAGGCGGGTGGTCCGCACGTCCGGGCAGGACAGGATGCGCTGAAGGTAGTTGGGCATGCAGGCGACGCCGAGTCCCCACGAGAGGCCCCAACCGAACGCGAGCATTGCGCTCGGAACCGGTCCGCCGAGGAACTGCGACAGGCCGGGCCCGTCGCTCCAGCTCAATCCGTCGCTGCCGACCTTGGTGACGACCAGGACGAGCGTGAGCAGGACTGCCGCCACGAGCACCACGAGTTGGTAGGCGTCGGTCCGGGCGACGGCTTGCATACCGCCGGTGAGGGTGTAGAGCACGAAGATGGTGCCGACCACCAGGATCACGGCCCACACCTTGAACCCGATCGTCGTGGAGAGCAGGATGCCTACCGCGAAGAGCTGTGCGATGAGGTAGACGAAGTAGGCGATGACGATGGTGCCGGCCGAGGTGACGCGAACTGTCTTGTCGCCGTAACGTTTTCCCGGAAGCTCCGGGACACTCTCCGACGTACGACCGGCGCGGTGGACTCGACTGGACAGAAGTACGAGGAACAACAGTCCGCAGCCGAGGCCGACAAATGTGTACGGGACCAGCGCGAGTCCCATGCCATTCGCGGAGCCGACCAGACCGATCACGGTCAGGGCGGACACGTAAGTGGCCGTGAAGGTCATCGTGCCGAGTACCGGCCCCATGTTCCGGACGGCGACACTGTAGTCCGACGATGTGCTGATCTTCTTGTTGCTCCGCAGTCCGACAACGAGAATCAGAACGAAGTAGACCGCGATCAGAATGCTGAAGACGGTTTGCAGACTCACTGGTCGGCGCCTTTCGACTTGACTCGGTCGCGCCAGTTGAGGATGAGCGCTGCGGCGAGGGGCGCCCCGCCGCCGAGCACCATCACGGCGATCGAAGCGGCGACTGCAGGAACGGACACTGAATCCATCCGATGGCCTTCTTCCTAGATACTGGGATGATTGTGTACACCGGGGGCTGGGTGTACGAAATCCTCCTGAGCTCGACGTTGAGCTTCGGGGTCGCTAAGACCCTAGATGAGGACTCAATTGCGAAGTCGTGAGCGCACTCTCGCATGTAAAGACGGTGTGACACGCAACACTCTCACGCGGACTACGGTAGCGCGTTGTATACATCTCCGCAATGGCTAGAGGGTGTGGGTTGCAGGTGTTGTTGCCGTGTGCGGTCGTAGGAGACTGCGCGCGGCCGCAAGGTCCTGCGCGGCGATCTCGCGCGACACCGGGAATCGCGGGGCGACCGCGTCGGCCACCGGCAGGGATGAAGACGCAGCGAGAAGTGTTGCTGTGGAACGTGGTTCGTCCAACCGTAGGGCGAGCCCGGCCGGGGCGGGTAGTGCATAGCTTGGGTTCCGGCCCAGCCCGGACATCGAGCGACCGGGTGATGAATTCGGCGAGCAGCGCTCAGCCGTTCTCGCCGTGTCGCCTCGAAGTGCTGGGACCGTGGCGCGCCGATTCGGCTCGTGGCGAGAGTGAGTCGTTTCCGATTCTTCGCGTGATCTGGAGCGCTCGGCCGAGAACACGGTCGGCTTTGTCGAGATCGCCGCGGGCCGGTGCAAGCTGACCGCACGCGATTACGCCGGGGGTGGAGCCGATGACGGGAATCGAACCCGCGTATTCAGCTTGGGAAGCTGATGTTCTGCCATTGAACTACATCGGCGTGCGAGCGCTGGGCTCGCGACCGAAAGCCTAGCAAACCGGGGTCCGGGTCTCCGCGAGCGGCGCGAAAATTCTTCGCTAATCGGGTTGCGCACCCGCGAGGACGCACGTAGACTCGAACATAGTTTCGAGTAAAGCCATGATGACGGGGGTTTGATCATGGCTTTCGGCGAGCCATCTGCACCACAACCACTTCTTCTCGACCAGTACGAGCGTCTACACGCGCTGCTGGATGAGATCAGCGCGACGGCGTCCACCGAGTGCTCCGACACGGACCTGCTCAAGGTCGCGATGGAGCACGAACGCGCCGAGCGTCGTATGCTCACCTCGTTCGCCGCCCACATCATCGACATCGACGAACGCTCCGCATACCGGAAAGCCGGCTGCCAGACCGTCACCAACTTTGTCACCAGCGTGCTCAACCGCAGCGGGGAGGCCAATCGGCTGCTGAACCGCGTGTGGGCGATCGGCAAGTTCCCCGACATGCAGGGCGAGGCGCTAGATCCCAGGTTCACGGAAACTGCCAAAGGTGTTGCCGACGGCGAGATCTCAGGACGAAACGTCGACGTCATCGTCGAGGTGATGAAAAAGATCCCAGCCGCAGTGGACTCGGCCGACCGTGAAGCCGCCGAGGCGACGCTTGCCCATTACGCCCGCGAGTACGACCCGGCCTCGCTACGCGAACTCGGCGCACGCATCCTCGCCCACCTCGACCCTGACGGGACATTGACAGACGACCGCGACCGCGCCCGGATGCGCGGTATGCGACTCGGTCCGCAGGACGCCCAGCTGATGTCCACGCTGACGGCCACCCTCGATCCCAAGACCCGAGCCATGCTCGACGTCGTGCTGGCCGTGTGGGCAGCGCCGGGCATGAACAACCCAGACGACCCCGCGTCACCCGTCGGAGATCCCGGCCGTGCTGATCCCGATGCCCTCGCGGCTGCGGTCGAACGCGACGACCGGTCGGCCGCGAAACGCAACCACGACGCTTTCAGTGCGCTGCTGCGCTGTGTCCTCGACGGAGGCGCGCTCGGCGGTTCTCATCATGGACTGCCGCCACACGTCATCGTGACGATCACCGAATCGGCGCTACGCGAGCAGGCCGGGGCTCCCGCGCGCACCGCGACGGGCGCGCTGCTTCCGATCAAGGACGCCGTCGAACTCGCCGCAGAGTCGCAGCAGCACCTCGAGGTGTTCCGCGACCACACCAGCGAGGTCCTCTACCTCGGACGAGCCAAGCGCCTGGCATCCCGGGCCCAGCGGATCGCCGCGGTGGGTCGCGATGGTGGCTGCACGTGTCCACGTTGCACGCGATCGTCCTTCGACTCCGAACTCCACCACGTGCTCGAATGGACGGCCGACGACGGTCCCACCGATATCGACAACATGACCACCGCGTGCGGACCCCACAACCGTGCAGTCGGCCGCGGCGAGGACCAGTGGACCACGACGATCGTCACCGATGGGCCCGACTCAGGACGTGCTGTCTGGCACCCGCCGACATCGCACCCCGACCAGACTCCGCGGGTCAACCGGGCTCATCGCACCGATGAGGTGTTCGCTCTGATGCGAGCCGACGCCCGACGGCGCCGGTTGGACGGTCGCGGGGAGACCGAAACCTCCGGGACGACGGACACCGGCGCAGACCCACCCTGACCGTTCGATAACCTCGACACGTGCTGCTCTCCGACCGCGACATCCGCTCCGAGATCGCTGACGGGCGCCTCGCCATCGATCCATTCGATCCTGCGCTCGTCCAGCCCTCCAGCGTCGACGTCCGGCTCGACAGTCTGTTCCGCGTGTTCAACAACACCCGGTACACCCACATCGACCCGGCCCAACGCCAAGACGAACTCACCACCCTCGTCCAACCGACCGAGGGCGAACCGTTCGTGCTGCACCCGGGTGAGTTCGTGCTGGGCTCCACCCTCGAGGTGTGCACCCTTCCCCACGACCTCGCAGGGCGCCTCGAAGGCAAGTCGTCGCTCGGTCGACTCGGCCTCCTGACCCACTCGACCGCCGGCTTCATCGACCCCGGCTTCTCCGGGCACATCACCCTGGAACTCTCCAACGTGGCCAACCTGCCGATCACGCTGTGGCCGGGCATGAAGATCGGTCAGCTGTGCCTCATCCGCCTCAGCAGCCCGGCCGAGCACCCCTACGGCAGCGAAAAAGTCGGCTCGAAGTATCAGGGACAACGCGGCCCCACCCCGTCCAAGGCGTACCTGAACTTCATCAAGAACGACTGACGTTCACCCACCCGATCACCACCCGCCACGCGACGGTTGGTTGGCGGCAGGCCCACCTGGGTAATCGTTGCAACCATGAAGCTCACGGTGATCGGTTGCGGCTATCTCGGCGCGACGCACGCGGCCTGCATGGCCGAACTCGGGCACGACGTCGTCGGTATCGACATCGACCCCCAGAAGGTCGATCGCCTGCAAGCCGGTGACGTCCCGTTCTTCGAACCCGGGCTCTCCGACATCCTCCGCCGCAACCTCGACGCCGGCCGGCTGCGTTTCACCACCGACCATTCGGTCGCCGCCGACCACGCCTCGGTCCACTTCATCGGCGTCGGCACCCCGCAGGAGGTGCGCGGTCACCGTGCCGACCTGTCCCACGTCCACGCGGCCGTCGATGCGCTTGTGCCCACGCTGCGAGGTACACACGTTCTGATCGGCAAGTCCACCGTCCCCGTCGGCACGTGCGAGGAACTCTCGCAACGAATCTCGCGCCTGTCGGCGCCGGGAGCCGAGATCGAGTTGTCGTGGAGTCCGGAGTTCCTGCGCGAGGGCTTCGCCGTCGAGGACACCCTCTCACCCGACCGGATGGTCCTCGGCGTCGGACGGCTCGTCGACGACCCGCAGGTCCCGCAGGTGGAATCCGTGGCCGGTCAGGTGGTCCGGGACATCTACCGCGAAGTCCTCGAAACCGGAATTCCGTTCATCGAGACCGACTGGGCCACTGCCGAACTCGTGAAGGTCTCAGCCAATGCTTTTCTCGCGACCAAGATCTCGTTCATCAACGCGATGAGCGAACTGTGCGAGATCGCCGGCGCCGACGTCGGGACGCTCGCTGATGCGATGGGGCACGACGCCCGGATCGGGCGACGATTCCTCAACGCAGGCTTGGGCTTCGGTGGAGGTTGCCTACCCAAGGACATCCGGGCGTTGACCGCCCGCGCCGACGAGATGGGCGCGCCCCGTGCGGTCGGGTTCCTGCGCGAGGTCGACGCCATCAACATGCGCCGACGCAGCGCCGCCGCGGAACTCGTGGCCGAAGCACTCGGGGGAGAGGTGCTGGGCCGCAACGTCGCCGTTCTCGGAACGGCCTTCAAGCCGGAGAGCGACGACGTCCGGGACTCTCCTGCGCTCGCCGTCGCCGGCCGCCTCGCGCTCGACGGTGCGTCGGTCACCGTCTTCGACCCGCAGGCCATGGACAATTCGCGCCGGGTGCAACCGATGCTGAGCTATGCCGCCTCGGCACGCGCGGCCTGCGATCGAGCGGATGTCGTCGTCGTCACGACCGAATGGGCCGAGTTCGTGCACATGTCGCCGGACGAACTCGCACCGGTGGTGCGGCACAAGCGCATCGTCGACGCCCGACGCTGCCTGGACTCCCGGGCCTGGCGGTCGGCGGGGTGGGACTACCGCGCGCTCGGCGGTCCCGTGCCCGCGCGAAAAACTGAGACAACCAGTTCGTTCACGCAGGTGAACGGCTCGTCGTCGAAAGCGGTTCCCCCCGTACACGTGTTAGGTTGAACCCCGCGATTGATCAGGGGGGCACCTTCTCGCCGTGGGGGCGTGCTGGGCGAGGTGCACATTAGTGCAGGAATGAACTGATGACCGACACGGTGTTCGATTCGGCTGTGGGACCGGCCTCTGCCGCAACAGAGGTCCCGGTGAACGCCGCCGTGCTCGACGATGTGCGGTCCAAACTTCGTCTGCGCGGTCTGGACGACGACCCTCAAGTGGTTCTCCTGGGGCTTGACGGAAACGGACGCGTGTCGGTCGGACGATTCGACACCTCCCGTGGCACGGTCGCCGACTCGTATTCCGACCCCGCGCTGTCGCTCGGAGCGCTCGACCGTGCCATCGCCGATCACCTGGCCCGGATCGGACGGGTCGAGTCACCGACGACGCCCGAGTGGCAGGACGAACTCTTCGAGCTCATCTCGCGCGGACGCGAACGGCTGCAGGATTCCGATGGCACGTTCTTGATGGGACGCCGGCATATCCGGTTGTTCCGGATGGCGCGGCGAGATGTCGAGGAGGCGGGTGGTGCGCTCATCGCGCGCGGTGAAGAGTTGGCTCGTGCAGCGGTGGCCGGCGCGCAGGCCCACGCGGTCGTCATCACGGACGGTCTGGGCGTGTGGCCCGGCCTCCGCGACGGGATCGCGAAAGCCGTTCCGGTACCGATCGTCGACGCCGCTCCCGGTCCGTTGACCGCCGCAGCACCAACCGGGCCCCTCGATGGGTCCCGGGGCGAGTCAGAGCCTGAGCCGACAGAGGCCGCCGCGAGAGACGTGAGCGCCAGCGACAGCTTGACGACGCCCGGCGAAGAACCCGCAGCCGATGTGCCGGCCGAAGCCGACACGGCGACGCCCGGCGACTTCGACCCCGACGCCGGCGACCCCGACGCCGGCGACCCCGACGCCGGCGACCGAGACAGGACTCCGGCGCCCCTGGCCTCGGAGGTGACCTGGACCGCGACCAATCACGAGGCCGACGGGGCCGACAGCGAGGCCGAGTCCGCCTCCGAGCGCGAGGTCGAAGCCGCCGCCGAACCCGCACCGGTCGTCGACGACTCGCCGGAGCCGGTCGCAGACGAATCACCGGAGGTCGTCGCCGATGCCGAGCCCGAGCCCTCCGAAAAGGTCACCGACCGGCTCGCTCCGCCGGCGTCCGGCGCCGGGCCCATCCCGCCCGACGAGGCCCCCACCGGCAAACTCCCGTTGCCGTTTGGTCGGCCGGACGGAAGCCCGGGTCGCTCAGGCGATTTCCCTGTCGTCGGTGTCGAGGAGATGCCCCAGGCGCGGATCGTGGAACCGGTGGACCCTGCTCCCGCAACGGCATTCGGCGCACTGGCGGCATATCCAGGGCCCTCACCGGTCCAAGAGCCCGCGCCGGTTCACGAGTACATTCCGGCCCCGATGACACCGCCACACGGAAACATCCCAGTTCCGGAGCAGCATTCGTTGGCGATTCGGACGGGTTCAGCACCGGTCGGTCCTCGGCACAACCTCCCGGCAAAGCGGATCTGGGCGGGAGTGGCACTCGTCTGCGCGCTCGCCGTCATCGGAGTCGCGGTCGCGTTGGCCGCGGGGAGCAACGGTTCCTCGCCGGCACCGGTTGCCGGCCCGACCACGCCGGCCACCACGGCCCCGACCACCCCAGGAGTACGCCGACCCGGCGATCTTCGCGGAGGCGCGTCAACCGGCTCAGCGCTATACCCCACCGCCACCGCCCGTGGCGACGAACGAACCGGCACCCTCACCACGACCCCGCTCCCGCGCACCGCGACCGCAGCGCGGTGTGACGATCCCGAATCCGATTCCCGGACTGCCGCCGATCGTCCTGCCGTAGCCGGTCGGGGATCGGTCGGACAGGGGGTCACTCGGCGGGCTGTGCCCGCAGACCGCGCGCGATGAAGTCGAGGACGTTCTCGTAGTTCGTGTCGGCATCGACGTTCGGCGGCAGCGCGCCCATGAGCTCCAGGCTGATCGCCCCGTGTACCGCCGACCAGGTCTGCATCGCGAGCGTCGTCGGGTCGCCCGTCGCGATCACACCCGCGACCTGGCCGTAGCGGATGACGTCGACCAGTACCTCGAAGGCGTGAGCCGCAACCTCGAGCTCGGGCGTGCACCGGGCGGAGAACATCAGTCCGTAGACGACCGGACTCGACGTGGCGAAGCGACGATACCCGCGCCCCGAGCTCCGCAGGCGCGTGGACGAATCGTCGTCGGTGGCGGCCACCGCGCGGCCCAGTTCGGCGTAACCGTCGGTGACCAGCGCATCCAGCAGCCCGTCGCGGCCGTCGAAATGGTTGTAGACGCCCATCGGCGCGACCTTCGCCTCCGCTGCCACCGCCCGCACCGTCAGCCCCGCCTCGCCGTCCCGTTCGAGGATCGTGCGGCCGGCGCGGATGAGGGAGGACCGGACTTCGGCGGCAGAGGTTCGGCTGCGCGGCTTCGCGGGAGACATATTGACAATCTACTAGCACGGTGTTCTTCTGGAGTGGAACGTTGTTCTATAACAGTGGTACGGCGTTCCATATTCAAACTCTCGCTCACGGAACAGGAGAATGCCGATGCGTACTGGACGTATGGGCTCACGCTGGTGGGCGCTCGGCGCCCTCAGCTTTGCCGAACTGCTGGTCATGATCGACAACACGATCGTCAACGTCGCCCTGCCGACGCTGGCCCGCGACCTCGACGCCGGGATCTCCGGCCTGCAATGGATCGTGGACGCGTACACCCTCGTCTTCGCCGGCCTCCTCCTGACCGGCGGCTATCTGGGCGACCGGTTCGGCCACCGGCGGATGCTCCTCACCGGGGTCATCGGCTTCATGGCGGTGTCGATCCTCGCTGCGTCGGCGCAAAACCTCGGACAGCTCATCGCTTCCCGCGGCGGCCTCGGGCTCTTTGCGGCGCTTGTGTTCCCGGCGACGCTGGCGATCATCACGACGATCTTCGTCGACGCCAAGGAGCGGGCGATGGCCGTCGGCATCTGGGCAGCAGTCTCGGGTGTCGCCGTCGCCATAGGTCCTGTGATGGGTGGCTGGCTGCTCGAACACTTCTCGTGGACGTCGGTGTTCTGGGTCAACGTCCCGTTCGGGCTGGCCGCGCTCGCCGTGATCCTCGCGGTCGTGCCCGGTACCCGACCATCGGCGGTGCCCCGATTCGACGCCGTCGGAGTGGGTCTCTCGGTCGCTGGTCTGGGGTTGCTCACGTACACCCTGATCGAAGCACCGCACGCCGGTTGGGGTGAGATCCGCACGGTCCTCGGAATCGTTGCTGCTCTGGCGATTCTGACCGTGTTCGTGGTGACCCAGCTCCGTATCGCCCATCCCATCCTCGACGTGCGGCTGTTCGCCAACCGGCACTTCGCCACCGCGGCCGGGATGATCAGCGTGGCGTTCTTCGCGCTCTTCGGGTTCATCTTCCTGATCACCCAGTTCTTCCAGGCGGTCAAGGGCTACGGACCGCTCGCCGCCGGCGTGCGGACCCTCCCGTTCGCCATCGTGATGGCGGTGCTGTCACCGGTGGCGATGGTTCTCTCGCACCGGTTCGGGGCGCGCTACGTCGCGGTGACGGGTGCCTTCCTGATGTCCGGCGGGTTCGCCCTCGTCGAATTGTCCTCGCGGACATCGGGATATTGGGAACTGATCATCTGGGCGATGTCGCTGATGGCCGCCGGCCTGGCGTTCATCTCGGGCCCGTGCACACAGCTCATCATGGATGCGCTCCGTCCGGAGCAGGCGGGTGCGGGCAGCGCGGTCAACGACACCACCCGCGAGATCGGCGGCACCCTCGGCGTCGCGGTGCTCGGTTCGATCCTGACCTCGGCCTATGTCGCCGGAATCGGGGATCGGCTGTCGGGCAGCGGATTACCGCGGGAGGTGGTCGCCACCGCGGAGCAATCGGTGATGGCCGGGGTCGAGGTCGCCGGCCGGGTGCCCGCCGCGATGAGCGACACGGTCCGTGCCGCGGTCCAGGAGGTGTTCATGGACGGCCTGCACAACGCGGTGTGGGCGGCGGTGGCCATCACCGCGGCAGCCGGTGTGGCAGCGGTGTTCCTGCTGCGCGGCACGGTTGCGGGGCGGCAGGCTCCCCCTTCGCAGGCTCCGGATACTCCCCAGGGAGCAGTGGTTGCGCGTCCGCAGAGAGATGCCTCAGAGGTCGAGCGTGAGATTCCCGCCGGCACTGCGTGAGACGCAGGTCAGCATCGTCCCGGCCTCGCGCTCGGGTTCGGTCAGGATGTTGTCGCGGTGATCGATGTCGCCGGACAACGTCCTGACCTTGCAGGTGCCACAGAACCCTTGCTGACACGAGTACGGCACCGACGGCATCACCCGCCGGATCGCCGCGAGCGCCGACTCGTCGGCGGCCACCGGTATCCGCGCGCCCGTGGACGCCAGCGTCACCGTGAACGGTGAGCCGTTCTCCACCGGTGGCGGACTGAAGCGCTCGTAGTGCAGTTCGATGTCGGCGCGGTCGCAGAGATGACGGCGGAGGTTCTCCAGCATCGGGACCGGCCCGCAGCAGTACACGGCGAGATCGGCGTCGGAATCGGGGACCGGTCCGACCAGTTCCGACATCGTCGGGAGTCCGTGCTGGTCGTCGGTCCGGATGGTGATGCGGTCGCCGAACTTCGCGACCTCGTCGAGGAACGGGATCGAGTCCGCGGAGCGCCCGGTGTAGATCATCGACCAGTCCAACCCGAAGCGTTCCGCCACCGCGAGCATCGGCAGGATCGGGGTGATGCCGATCCCGGCGGCGATGAACCGAAGCCGACGGGCGGGGGAGCCGTGACCGGGAACGGCGAGCGGAAAGGCGTTGCGCGGACCCTTGATCGACACCACCTCCCCGATCGTCAGGGCGTCGTGGACCTCGATCGAACCCCCACCGCCGTCGGGGATACGACGCACCGCGATGCGGTAGTGCTCTCGATCGGTGGGGTCGCCGCACAGCGAGTACTCCCGCATCCGCCCGGACGGCAGCAAGACGTCGACATGGGCGCCGGCGTGCCACGACGGCAACATGCCCCCCTCGGCAGCGGCCAGCGTCAGGGCGATCACGTTCTCGTCATGTGCGACCACTTCGCGGTTCACGATGCGCACCTGCGTGATCCCAGGGTTGACCGGTGCCGGCCTCAACGGGGACAACGGGCGCCACGCCGGCCACCACGCCCGCATGAACGCGGTGCCGACCGTGAGGATCGGATCACGGTGCCACCGCCCGTAGAGATGCGGGGGCGGTTGCGTCAGACTCGTCGAATGTGGATGTGCGCGTTGGTTCATCGGAGTCCCTCACGCGGCGCTGCGCGCGGCCGGCGACGAAGCGAGGTAGGCGACGGCCTGGGCGGTGCTGCCGATCTGTTCCGGACGGAACCCGGGACGGAAGTAGCTGAACGTGGAGAAGACGATGCTCCGCAGCGGCGGCAGGACGTTGGCCCGGACCCCACGATGGAACTGCCACTTCTTCTGGATGTAGTTGTAGGACACCGAGGTGTCCTGCTTCATGATGAACCGGTAGCCACGCTGCACCAGGAACAGCAGGATCGGGAGGACGGCGAGCATCGCGCGCCCACGGCGCAGGTAGCTGTCCCCGAAGTACGCCGCGACATCGTGCGCGACCGCGCGGTGTTCCACTTCCTCGGCGCCGTGCCACATGAACAGGTCGGCCATCGTCGGGTGTGCACCGGCCTCGACCCAGTTGTTGTTCAACGCGAAATCGCCGAGCACCGCGGTGTAGTGCTCGAGTGCCGCGATCAACCACAACCGTTCGACGAGATGCTTGCGTCGGGCTTCGGTGGAACCGCTCGTCGCCGGACCGAGAACCCGACGGAAAATCCACTCCATCTGCAGCTGGTACGGGCGGGGATCGATGCCGTGGTGATCGAGGAACTCCCACAGCACGTGGTCGTGGGCCTCGGCGTGCATGGCCTCCTGGCCGATGAAACCCCGCATGCGGGAGGCGAGCTCCTCGTCGGCGACGAGCGGCAGCGCCTCGTTGTAGGTCTGCACGAACCAGCGCTCGCCTTCCGGCAGAAGGAGATTCAGGACACTGATGAAGTTCGACGCCACGGGGTGACCGGGAATCCAGTGCAGGGGCACGTCGTCCCAGTCGAACGCCACGTTACGGGCGTGTAGCTCGACGGGTCCGGGATCGGCCTGATCGGTCTGGGACAGCTCTGTACGCTGACGATCGACGGTGCTCATCCGGTGACCTTCTGTCGGGCGCCGATGCGCGACAACCACGGCGCGAAACGGTAGATGCGATAACCGACCTTCGCCTCGGGTGTCACCGGGACGACAGCCTTGTTGTGCTCGACGGCCGAGACGATCTCGGTCGCCACGCGATCCGGGGTGAAAGCCGCGGCGCTGGTAGAAGCGGTCCAGTCGATCCCGTTGCGTCTGTTCGGAATCCGGGTCGAGGCCGGCGATCGGCGTCGACGACACGATGTTGGTGTCGACGATACCCGGGCAGATGGCGCTCACGCCGATGCGGTGTTCGGCGAGCTCGGCCCGCAGCGACTCGGAGAACAGCAGGACACCGGCCTTGGACGCCGAGTACAAGCCGAGGCTGCGCGACGGCGTGAACGCCGCGGCCGACGAGACATTGACGATGTGCCCGCCCACCCCGCGTTCCACCATCTGCCGGCCGAACTCTCGGCTCCCGGTGATGACGGCGCGCAGGTTGACGTCGAGAAGCCGGTCGACCTGCTCGTCGGTTGCGGCGAGAGCTCCACCTGCCAAGCCGATCCCGGCGTTGTTGATCACGACGTCGGGCACTCCGTGCTGCTCCCGGACCGTCGCGGCGAAGGTCACGAATGCGTCGGTGTCGGAGACATCGAGCAGGTAGGCGTGTGCCAGCGCTCCGGCGACCTTGCACGCCTGCTCGGTGTCGGCGGCGGTGTCGAGGTTCCGGTCGGCGAGGACGAGTTCGGAGCCACGCTCGGCGAGGAGCAAAGCGGTCTCTCGCCCGATACCGCTACCCGCACCGGTGATCACGACCAGTTTTCCGGCGAGGGGTTTCGGTTCGGCGAACACCCTCGACCGTTCGACGGTCGGCGGTGTGTCGCTGCCGGTCTGTGCGGCTAGGAAGTCCAGGACCGTCTCGGTCAGATAGTGCGGGTGGGTGTACGGCAGCCAGTGGCCGGTGGGGGTGTCGCGGCGCCACAGCTTCGCCGCGTAGGCCGGGGTGTTCTCGTAGATCGCCGGGCGCAGCGCGATGTCGCGTTCGTTGACCACCTGCAGGACCGGCACCGTCGTCGGGCGCGGCTCCGGACGGATCAGCTTCTGGCGGATGTTGGCTCGGTACAACGCGAGCCCGGTGATCATGTCGCGGCGCAGGGTTCCGGCGACGACAACGTTCTGCGGTGGCGTGCCCTCGACGGTGTGCAGGAACTGTTTCCATGCCCGTGGATTCCCGAGCGCGGTCAGCAGGGCGTTCGGGAGCACCGGAAGCTGGAACAGTCCCGTGTAGGCCGACGAGAGCGATTGCGTCGCAATGGTTCGCACGCGGTGGGGCGTCGGACGGGTCAGCCCTTCACGGAGCAACTGGCCGAGGTGATCGAGGTTCGGACCGGAGACCGAGACGAAGGACGCGATGCGGGTGTGCGCACGCGGCCGGCTCACCGCCTCCCATGCCTGGACCGAACCCCAGTCGTGGCCGACGACGTGGACGGGAGCATCGGGGCTCACCGCTTCGGCGACGGCGAAGAGATCGTCGGCGAGCTCGGCCAGCCGGTACGCCTTGACCTCGCGCGGACGTTCGCTCTCGCCGAAGCCGCGGCAGTCGTACGCCACCACGTGGTACTTCTCGGCCAGTCTGGGCGCGATATGCGTCCAGAGGTGGTGGGTGTCGGGCCAGCCATGGACCAACAGGACCGTCGGATTCCCCGGTTCGCCCAGTTCGAAGGTTGCCAGCGTGACGCCGTCGCCGGACACCTTCCCCCGCCGCCACTCGGGCCGCACCTGCACTGCCTGTTCGGACATCCGTGTCACCTCGCTGTAGACCGTAGACCCCGATTGGAGTTACACGTTACCAACGGTTACACAAATGTCTAGACCCCTGCGCGAACCCGTCTCACTGGGGGTTCCTGGTGCATGGGCCGGCACGCGAACAGGCCCGGATCTCTGTCGAGACCCGGGCCTGTTCGCTTGTTCGCGTCGGAACGGCCGCCTACTGGCGGTACGAGGACAGGAAGTTGCCGATCCGTTCGACGGCCTCCTTGAGGTCCCGCGACCACGGCAGCGTGACGATGCGGAAGTGGTTGGTGTCGTCGAGGTTGAATCCGCTGCCCTGCACGACGAGGATCTTCTCCTGCAGCAGGAGGTCCTGGACGAAGAGCTCGTCGTTGTGGATCTCGTGCACCTCGGGATCGAGACGCGGGAAGGCGTAGAGGGCGCCCTTGGGCTTCACGCAGCTGACGCCGGGGATCTCGTTGAGCTTCTCCCAGGTGACGTTGCGCTGCTCGTAGAGTCGCCCGCCGGGGGAGACGAGTGCGTCGATGGACTGATAGCCGCCGAGCGCCACCTGAATGGCATGTTGCCCAGGCACATTCGCGCACAGACGGGTGGAGGCGAGGATGCCCATGCCCTCGATGAATCCCTTGGCGTGGTCCTTCGGTCCGGTCATCACGACCCAGCCGGCGCGGTACCCGCACACCCGGTACGCCTTCGACAGGCCGTTGAAGGTCAGGCACAGCAAATCGGGGGCCAGCGACGCGACGTTCACGTGCTCGGCCTCGTCGTAGATGATCTTGTCGTAGATCTCGTCGGCCAGGATCAGCAGCGAGTGCTGACGAGCCAGTTCGACGAGCTGCTGCAGGACCTCGCGTGAGTAGACCGCACCCGTCGGGTTGTTGGGGTTGATGATGACGATCGCCTTGGTGCGATCGGTGATCTTCGACGCGATGTCGGCGATGTCGGGATTCCAGCCGTTCGCCTCGTCGCACCGGTAGTGGACGGGGGTGCCGCCGGAGAGCGAGGTCATCGCCGTCCAGAGCGGGTAGTCCGGTGCCGGGATCAGTACTTCGTCGCCGTCGTTCAGCAGCGCCTGCATCGTCATCGTGATGAGCTCGGAGACGCCGTTGCCCAGGATGACGTCGTCGACGTCGAAGTACGGGAAGTCGGGGATCAGCTCGTATCGCGTCACCACCGAACGCCGAGCGGACAGCACACCGGCGGACTCGGAGTATCCCTGCGAGTACGGGAGCGCGTGGATCATGTCGCGCATGATCACGTCGGGTGCCTCGAACCCGAACAGGGCCGGGTTGCCGATGTTCAGCTTGAGGATGCGATGGCCCTCCGCCTCGAGCCGCTGCGCGTGCGCGTGTACGGGTCCGCGGATCTCGTAACACACGTTCTGCAGCTTGAGCGACTGCTCGAGCGGCTTGAGGTTCTGGTTCAGATGCGACACATGGGGCCTACTCACGGGTTCAATTGTCGCAGCCGGACGCAAACGGGTTTCCGCCAGTGCTGAGCGACCGTGGTCTGGCCCACGAAAAACGGGCTCCGACCGCGGTGGTCGGAGCCCGTTTCGGTATTGCGGAACTACTTGTGGCCGGGCCGCTTCTTGCCGGCCGCGATGCCGAAGCCCTTGGACTTCGACGCCCCGGTCTCGGCGATGGTCCGGGTGTCGCCCGAGCCGTTGCCCGACGGGGTCGGGACCTCGGTCCCGTTCGTCTCGGCCGGTGCCTCAGCTGCCGGTGCTTCAGCTGCCTGGGCCTCCTCGACCTCGGGTGCCCCGGGCTCGGGGGCTGCTTCAGGAGAGGGGGCGGCCTCGGTTGCCGGCGCTGCAGCAGGTGCCGCAGCCTTCGGCGCGGCCTTGCTCGCGCCACCGGGGCGCTTCTTTCCCGCGGCCATGCCGAAGCCCTTGGCCTTGGCCGGCTTCTCTTCGGTCAGCGCCGCAGCCGAACCACCCTGAGGTGCCTCGGTTGCAGGCTCGGCCTCGGCGGCTGGGGCCTCGGTGACGGGTGCCTCGGTTGCGGGTGCTTCTGCGGTGGGAGCCGCTGCCGGAGCCTCCGCGGCCGGCTTGGGAGCGGCCTTGCCGATCCCGCCCGGACGCTTCTTGCCCGCAGCCATGCCGAAGCCCTTGGCCTTGCCCGGCTTTTCTTCCGTCGCCGCTGTGGCTGTGGCTGTGGCGGACTCGGTGTCGACGGTCGGGGCGGCATCGGGTGCCGACTCGGCCTCGTCGACCTTGTTCTCGGCGGGAGCGGTCACACCGGCGTCGGCTGCTGCCGCGTTCGGGGTGGACGCCTTCTGGCCGGGACGCTTGCCCGCGGCCATGCCGAAGCCCTTGGCCGTGGCAGGCTTCGCCTCCGCGGTCTTCTCTGCTGCCGGTGCCTCGGCCTTCACGGCCTCCGACGACTCGGCCTCCGCGGGAGCAGGAGCTGCCGACGCGGCAGGCTTGCTCGCCGCGGCGCCTGGCTTCTTGCCGCCCTTCATGCCGAAGCCCTTCGAGGCGGGCTTCTTCTCGGCGGGCGCCTCGGCAGGAGCCTCGGCGGGTGCCGACGCGGTGGCCGGTGCTGCAGCCGCAGCGCCCGGCTTCTTGCCGCCCTTCATGCCGAAGCCCTTGGAAGCGGGCTTCTTCTCGGCGGGTGCCTCGGCGGGTGCGGCAGCCGGTGCCTCGGTCTTGGCTGCGGCGCCGGGCTTCTTGCCACCCTTCATGCCCAGGCCGACCTTCGGCTTCGGAGCAGCCTCGGTGGTTGCGGTCGCGGCAGCTGCGGCCGGGACCTTCTCGGGCTCGGGTTCGGCCTCCGGCTCGGGAGCACTCGGACGCGGGCCGAGGTAGCGGCCACCGAGCTTGACCTCGGTCTTGCCGCGCTTGACCGAGTCGAGCAGCAGCTGCGCGACGTCGACGACCTCGACCTTGCCCTCGGACTCGGTACCGCTGGTCCGGGCGGTGACACCGTCGGTGAGCATCACGCGGCAGAACGGGCAGCCCGTCGCCACCTTCTTGACCTCGCCGGTGGTGTCGCCGTGTCCATTGGGCCCGCTCGCTGCGCTCCCGGCGCCCAGGGTGTCGAGCGCCTCGTCGACCCGGTCGAGGTTGATGCGCTTGCCGATCTGCTCTTCCATCCACATTCGGGCACCACCGGCACCACAGCACATGGACCGTTCGCCGTGACGCGGCATCTCGGTGAGAGTCGATCCGGCCGCACCCATCAGCTCACGCGGGGCGTCGTAGACCTTGTTGTGACGGCCCAGGTAGCACGGGTCGTGGTAGGTGACGCCCTCGCCGAGCGGGGCGACCGGCACGAGGCGCTTCTCGCGAACCAGACGGTTCAGCAGCTGCGTGTGGTGGACGACCTCGTACTTGGCGCCCAGCTGCGGGTACTCGTTGCCCAGTGCGTTGAAGCAGTGCGCACAGGTGACGACGACCTTCTTGCGCTGCTCGGGTGCGGTCGAGAAGACCTCGCCCAGCATCTCGATGTTCTGCTGCGCGAGCATCTGGAAGAGGAACTCGTTGCCTGCGCGTCGTGCCGAGTCACCGGTACAGGTCTCGCCCTCGCCGAGGACCATGAAGTTGACGGCGGCCATGTCGAGCAGCTCGGCGACGGCTTTGGTGGTCTTCTTGGCGCGGTCCTCGTAGGCGCCGGCGCAGCCGACCCAGAACAGGTACTCGAAGCCCTCGAACGACTCGACGTCCTTGCCGAAGACCGGGATCTCGATGTCCATCTCGTCGATCCAGGCGGTACGCGCGGAGGCGTTCTGGCCCCACGGGTTGCCCTTGTTCTCGAGGTTCTTGAACATGCCGGCCAGCTCGGTCGGGAAGTCCGACTCGATCAGGACCTGGTAGCGGCGCATGTCGAGGATGTGGTCGACGTGCTCGATGTCGACCGGGCACTGCTCGACGCAGGCACCACAGGTCGTGCAGCTCCACAGGGTCTCGGTGTCGATGACCGCACCCAGCGCCTCGGGATCGAACGCACCCTCCGCCGACTCGATGCCCTCGCCGCCGCCGATCTTGCCCTTCGACTCGCCGACCAGCTTGCGGGAGGCCTCCGCTCGAGCGGCCTCGGGGATCGCGTTGAGCTTGGCCTCGTCGACGTTGCCGTCGGCGTCGACCAGGCCGACCTCGTCTCCGCCCATGTCCTTGCGGCCGCCGGCCAGCAGGTACGGGGCCTTGGCGTTGCCGTGGTCGCGCAGCGACATGATGAGCAGCTTCGGCGACAGCGGCTTACCCGTGTTCCACGCCGGACACTGCGACTGGCAGCGGCCGCATTCGGTACAGGTGGTGAAGTCGAGCCAACCCTTCCAGGAGAAGTCCTCGATTTTGCCCGCACCGAAGGCGTCGACGTCCGGGTCGGCGGTCTCCATGTCGAGGACCTTGCCCTGGCTCATCATCGGCTTCGCGGCACCGAGGGCGACCCCGCCGTCCTGCTCGCGCTTGAAGTAGATGTTGAAGAAGGCCGAGAAGCGGTGCCACGCAACGCCCCAGTCGGTGTTCAGGCCGACGACGGCCAGCCACACCATGCCGCTCATCAGCTTGATGACCGCGAAAATCGACACCAGGGTCGGCGACGCGGGCAGGATCTTCGCCACGTTCATGGTGAAGAAGTCCGAGTAGGCGTTGGCGTGACCGTAGGTCGCGATCTTCGACGCCTTCACCAGGATCATGCCCAGACCCTCGAGCAGGACGACGGCCTCGACGAAGTAGGCCGCACCGAAGCGGGAGCCGGAGAACCGGGAGATGCGCTCGGGGACGCGCGGATGGTTGAGCTGGCGGATCACGATCAGGGTGATGATGCCGACCACGGTGCCGATGCCCAGCAGCTCGTCCCAGAGGTGCCACGCGAAGGTGTCACCGAAGACGGGCCAGTGGAAAGTCGGGTCGATCGACTGGCCGTAGGCCTCGAACCACAGCAGGGCGCCGCCCATGAAGCCGATCATGACCAGCCAGTGGGCCCAGCCCACCGTCCGGAACTTGACCATTCGGGTGTGGGCGATGAATTCCTTGATCATCGTCCCCAGGCGCGGAATCACCGGCCAGAATCGGGAACCGTCGACCTTCTGGCCGAGTTTGATGGTGCGGAACATCCGCACCACTCCGCCGAGGAACAGGTACCAACAGAAGAGGCTGATCACCGCTGCTGTGGTGCCGATGGCAATCGTCGTGGCTGTCACGGGCGCGTACCGGCCTTTCGTCTAGGTCGTCCCGCCACCGGAGGAAGCGCACAAAGTGCGCAGGGCTGCCCCCACGGAGCGGTGTACTACAGGTAACCGTAATTCTTCGCGCCGGTGGCGCGCTGCCAAGGTTGGCCTAATTCTTGCTGGTCTAAACTCACACCGAATGATACTCGCCAGTAACTTACTGTCGAGTCAGGGTGGGGAGGATCCCAATTCGCCTCGCGGGCTGCTCCGGGGTCAGCGGACGTGGGCCACTTTCTCGAGCTCCTCGAGGGCGGTGTCCAGGTGTGTCAGCAGTCGTTGCAGGCTCGGGACCTGCGCGCGAGCGCCGATCAGCCCGAAGTTGATGTGTTCGGCCGTGCTGGTCACGGTGATGTTCAACGCCAGGCCCTCCATCGCGATGGAGACCGGATAGAGGCCGTCGAGTCGAGCACCATTCCAGTACAGGTGCACCGACGGTCCCGGCACGTTGCTGATGATGATGTTGAACTGTGGCGGCACGTACTGGACGAAGCCGGGGATGGTCGCGAAGGCGAGCGGCGCGAAATTGGCCGCGCCGAGCGCGAGTGCCTGCAAGGGTTTCAGGCCGCGGACGACGTTCTTGGCCTGCCGGGCCGACGCGACGACCGAGTTCAGCCGGCGTTCGGGGTCGGGCTGGTCGGTGGCCAGGTCGACCATGATCGCGGTGACGGCGTTTCCGTCTTTCTCCTCCTCGGTGTGCATCGACACCGGCACCGCGGCGACCAGCGGGGAGTCGGGCAGAGCGTCCTGATCGACGAGGTATGACCGAAGTGCGCCCGAACACATCCCCACGACGACGTCGTTGAGTGTGATGTCCAGGGCGTCGGCGACCGCGCGCAGCCGTGCGATCTCCCACTGCTGGGCGGCGAAGCGGCGTGCGCTGCCGATCGCGACGTCGAGGATGGTCCGCGGAGCGCGGGGAATCGGCGGCACAAAGTCCGGTTCGCGCAGCCCGGCGACGGCGACCTTGGCGGCGGCGGGACCGATCCCGGCCACCTGGAGGCCGGTGTCGACGATCCCGGATACGCGCGACCGCAACGTCGGGGCCGGTCGGGGTCGTTTCTTCCCGATGAGGGCCGGGTCCCACGGCGCCGTCCCGTTCCGGTCGTCGGGGTCTGGGGACAGTATCCGCTGCAGGAGACGAAGTGCTGACACCCCGTCGACGATCGAGTGGTGGATCTTGCTGTAGATCGCGACCCGGCCGTCCTCGAGGCCCTCGATGATGTGGATCTCCCACATGGGCCGGTACCGGTCGAGCAGGGTCCCGTGGTTCAGCGAGACGTAGCGCAGCAGTTCGCGGATGCGGCCCGGGCGGGGGAGGACTGCTCGTCGGACGTGGTAGTCGAAGTCGATCTCGTCGTCATAGGTCCAGGCGACGTTGCCGAGGATCGTGACCGGCGACGCGGGCCGCTTGCGGAACAGCGGGTGGAACTCGCTGCCGGACGAGAAGGTCTCGAGGACTTCCTCCGCGAGGTCGGCCGACGATTGCCCCTCGCGCGGCACGAACAGTTGAAGCCCGCCGACGTGCATCGGCTGCTCACGTGTCTCGGCGAGGAGGAACATCGACGAGGTCACCGGCATGTACTGCATGCACACTCTCTTCCACGGTTGTCGGATGCGCGGGTGTCGGATACGCGTCGGGGCTGAGCGCAGCAGATGGGTTCAGTATCGGTCCGGCGTCACCGGAGCGGCGTCGAATGGTGATCTTGGGTGAGATGTGTTCGTACATCTAGGTTGTACAGGTGAGGTCAGCAGCACGTCTCGTCGCGCCGGTGGCGCTGGCGGTGCTGGTGGTCGTCGAACTGTGGGTCACCGTTGCGGCTACCTGGATGTACGTCGTGGCCGGTGACCGGATCCTCGACGCCGAGCAGGTGCCGGACGGGTCGACGCTACTGGTGCTCGGTTCACTGGTGGAGGACGGCGTTCCCGGCGACTACGTCCGCGGCCGGTTGGACGTCGCGGCCGAGCTGTACCGGGATGGGCGAGTCGTACGAATCATCAATTCCGGCAACGGTTCTCCCGCAGCGGGTGACGAACCGGCGGTGATGCGGAGCCATCTCGAAGCCGCGGGGGTCCCGGCGCAGGTCATGGTCGACGACCCGCTGGGACTCGACACCGCGGCCAGCTGTCGCCGGGCGCGGGAGGTGTTCGGCGTCGACCGACTGGTCGTCGTGACCCAGGGCTTCCATCTCCGGCGCGCCATCGCGCTGTGCCGTGGCGAGGGGGTCGACGCCCGCGGCGTCGAAGCCGAATGCGACTGTCCGTCATGGACATTGGTGCGCAACCACATTCGCGAGACGGTGTTCGCGGGTCCGAAGGCGGTGCTGAGCCGCGTCGGCTGAGGTCGCTGGGTGTGTGCGCCGCGTGCGGAACCGTCGAGTCCTGTTCTACGCGGGGTCCTAGTTCGGTTAGGCTTGCCAAGTCCAGAGGGCGGTCGCTTCGACGGGGAGCGGCCGGAGGAAAGTGAGAGCGCATGAGGACCACCGGCCTGATCCGACGAGCGATTGCGGCGGCCGGGGCCGCGCTCATCGCCACGAGCGTCCTCGCGGCCTG
Source organism: Gordonia rubripertincta (assembly GCF_038024875.1). Classification (NCBI taxonomy): domain Bacteria; kingdom Bacillati; phylum Actinomycetota; class Actinomycetes; order Mycobacteriales; family Gordoniaceae; genus Gordonia; species Gordonia rubripertincta. Next base: position 834,425 of record NZ_CP136136.1, on the reverse strand, counting down.
CTCGGGGGGAGACTCGGCGGGAGACGACGAGACCCTCGTTCTGTACTCGGGCCGCTCGGAATCGCTGGTCGGACCCCTCGTCGAGCGCATCAACGGAACCATTCCGGTGACGGCGGCCTACGATAAGAAGGCTGCGCAGATCCTCGAGGAGGGCGAACGCTCACCCGCGGACCTCTTCTTCGCCCAGGACGCTGGTGAGTTGGGCGCACTGGCCGACGCCTCGCTGCTCGAACCGCTACCAGCGGATATCGCCGAGAGTGTCCCCGAGGCCTACCGCTCGGAAACCGGTGCCTGGGTGTCGACATCGGCGCGCTCGCGAGTCCTGATCTACGACCCGCGACAGCTGCCCCAGAACGAACTGCCCACCGGTATCGACGGCCTGCTCGCACCCGAGTTCCGTGGCAAGGTCGGATACGCGCCCACCAATGCGTCTTTCAAGTCCTTCGTGACCGCGCTGAGGTTGACCCGGGGCGAGGACGGGGCCCGTGAATGGCTCACCGCGTTCCTGGCGAACGATCCCCAGGCGTTCGAAGGAAACGGGCAGATCGTGGAGTCGGTCAACAACGGGCAGCTCGCCGCAGGTCTGACCAACCACTACTACTGGGTCCAGGAAGTACAGGAGAAGGGCATCGAGAACGTCCCCGGCCGGTTGCACTTCTTCTCGGACGGAGATCCGGGTGCGCTGGTCAACGTGGGTGCCATCGGTGTCCTGAAGACCGCCGGGGACAAGGAAGCGGCCTTCGATTTCGTCCGGCAGTTCCTCACACCCGAAACCCAGACCTACTTCGCCACTGAGGTCGGGGAGTATCCGGTGATCGGCAACGAACCGCTCCCGGTCGACGGGCTGCCGACGCTGAACCAGCTGTCGCCGCCGAAGATCACGCTCGACCAACTCGCCGATGTGGCCGGTACCGACAAACTGCTCAACGAGGTCGGCGCTGTCTGATCGTCTGAAACGCGCGGTGTTTCGTCGTCCCGGCCGGACCATCCGGTCGGGACGACTGCTGTTGGGATCCGTCAGCGTCATCATCGCCCTGTTGCTCGTCACTCCGGTCGTGTACCTGGTCGTCCGGGTGATGGAGATCGGGGCGGACGACGCCCTCGCCTACCTCTTCCGGCCGAGAACAGGCCAATTGCTCTGGCGGACAGCGCAACTCGCCGTCCTGGTGACGTCCGCCTCGATCGTGATCGGTGTGGGCGCGGCGTGGTGCGTGACCCGCGGCGTCCGTCGTGGACGCGCGGTCGTGGTCGCCCTGCTCACCGCACCACTCGCGATTCCGTCGTATGTCTCCGGCTTCGTATGGACCCGGTTGTTCCCCGGATTCGAAGGTCTGTGGGCCGCGGTGCTCGTGCTGACCCTGGCCTGTTACCCGCTGGTCATGCTGCCGGCGATGGCAGCTCTCGCGGGGACCGGGGGGAGAGAGGAAGACGCCGCCCGCACTCTGGGATGCAGCGCGCCGACCGCGTTCCTGCGGGTGACCCTGCCGAGAATTCGTACTGCGGTCCTCGCCGGCGGACTGCTTGTCGCGCTGTACTCGATCAGCGACTTCGGCGGCCCCGCGATCGTGAGGTTCGAGCCGTTCACGGTCGGTATCTACAACGCCTACAACGGGACTCTGGACCGATCGGTCGCCGCGTTGTACGGGCTCGTGCTCGCCTCGATCGCCGTCGTCCTCGCGCTGGCCGAACGACGCGTACGTCGTGATGTCGATTCCGGTGCCACCCCGCCCCGGAGTCGCGACGCCCGTGACCGGCCCGTCGCCTGGACCCTCGTGACGCTGACCGTTTCGGTCGGCGTCTGCGTCCCGATCGTCGGCCTGCTGACCGAGATCCGTGAATCCCGCAGACTCGGCTTCGACGACTTCGGTGAGCTGCTCGCGTGGGTCGCCCCGTACACCCGCACCACGCTGGAACTGTCGGCACAGGCGGCCGTCGTGATCGCGATCCTGGCACTTCCGCTGGCGTTCTTCATATCCCGTCCGCGTACTCGCACCGGGGACTCCGTGGAGCTCGTGTCCTACCTCGGTTACACACTGCCGGGTGTGACGGTCGCGCTGTCGATGGTGTTCCTGGGGACGAGGGTCCTGCCGTCCTACTACCTCACCGCGGGAATGTTGATCGCAACGTACGTGGTCTTGTTCCTGCCGGTGTGCCTCGGTCCCGTCCGGTCCGGTGTCGACGCCATCCCGCTGCACGTGGCCGATGTGTCGCGAACCCTGGGCGCCGGACCACTGGCCACTGCCGTCCGCGTGCAGTTGCCGCTGCTGATGCCGGCCGTGCTGGCCGGGTCCGCGCTGGCGTTCCTGTCGGTGGCCAAGGAACTTCCGGCCACCCTCATGCTGGCACCGATCGGCACCCGGACGCTGGCCACCGACATGTGGAGTCTCAGCAACGACCTGAACCACGGGCGGGCGGCTGTCCTCGGCCTTGTCCTGATCATCGTCGCGTCGATACCGACCGCGGCTCTGTCCACGCTGTTCGGAAAGGGCGTTGACCGATGAATGACGCTGTGCGGGTCGACAACATCTCGGTCGTCCTCGGTGATGCGACCATCCTCGACGGGGTCTCCCTGCGGGTGCCTGCCGGGTCGATCACCGCGGTCATCGGGCCCTCCGGGTGCGGGAAGACGACGCTGCTGCGCACGATCGCGGGCCTGGAACCGCTTCGGTCCGGACGAATCGAGATCGGCGGCATCGAGGTCGCGTCGGTACGCGGTGGCGGGAGTCGTGACGTCGACATCCCCACCGAGCGCCGGAGTTTCGGTCTGGTCCCGCAGGAGGGCGCCCTGTTCGGCAATCTGAGTGTCGCCGGGAACGTGGGGTTCGGTCTGGGCCCGTGGTGGCGTCGGATCCCCGGACGGGCGGCGCGCACCACCGAGTTGCTGGAAGTCGTGGGGCTCAGCGAGTTTCGCGGTCGCCACCCCAGCGCATTGTCCGGCGGTCAGCGGCAACGGGTGGCGCTGGCCCGGGCGTTGGCCCCCCGGCCCGCGGTGATCGGCCTCGACGAGCCGTTCTCCGCACTCGACGCCCAGTTGCGGACCCGCCTGCGCGACCATGTGCGTGACACGATCCTGGCCGAGGGCTCGAGTGGTCTACTCGTGACGCACGACCGTGAGGAGGCCATGGCGATGGCCGACGAGATCGTCGTGTTGATGGCCGGACAGGTGCGTCAGGTCGGGTCGCCCGAAGAGGTGTACCTGGCGCCGGCGGACGCCGAGGTCGCGCGGATGTTCGGCGAGGTCTCGGAGCTTCCCGGCGACGCGGACGGGGATGTCGTCCGGTGTTCGGCCGGACTGTTGCGATTGCGGAGGCCGGCTCGGGGTCCGGGGACGGTCATGCTCCGTCCCGGCGACCTCGACGTCGCGACGTCTCCGGACGGGTCGGAGCTCGGTCGTGCGACAGTTCTCTCGGTCAGACCGTGCGGGGAGCACATCGAGGTCAGGGTGTCGCTGACGGCTGCCGATCCGGCCCGACACGACGACGGCGTCGAACTGTTCGTGCGCGCGGAACCGGAGTGGGCCGGTTCACCGGGGGATCAGATCGCGTTCCGGCAGCGCCGTCCGGCGCACTTCTGCCCGGCCTGCTGACACCGACCCTCGTCCCGGGTCTCACCACCAGCCGGTGGCCTTCTGCAGGTCCGCCTCGATCGCCGGGATGAGGCTGCGCACGAACGTGGCAGACAGGTGGTGGTAGTCGTGCCACATCAGGATGTTCCCGACCACTGCCGGGCAGTACGTGTCGTCGCACATGGCGTCGGTGTAGTCCAGGAAGGTCATGTTCGGGAACTCGTCGGCGAGCGCGGCGGCAGGGTCGGTGGGCGCCATGGCCTGTGCACGCGAGACACCGCACACCTCGGGCTTGCGGCCGCTGGCCAGGCACTCCGGCGGCTTGAGCTTGCCGGTCGACCACGGGTTGTCGCGGATGCCGATCACCTTCTGCCCGCGGTCGCGGAACTGGGCGAAGATCTGCTTGTAGTCCTGGGGGACGTTGTCACCCTTCTCGCCTCCCTCGGGCGGGCGGGTCGAGGTGGTGAACACGTAGTCGGGCTTGTCCACGGCCAGGCGTTCCATCACGCGATTCGACCAGTCGTTGCACTGGTAGTACTTCTGCCCGAACCAGGTGAAGACGTGCTCGGTGGTCAGCGCACAGCCCACCTTGAGGTAGGTCGTGACACGGAAGTTGTGCCGTTTGCCGATGTCGTTCAGCGCGGTGATCCACTGCTCGGCGTGAGAGCCGCCGACCAGGGCGATGGTGCGGGTGGCCTTCACGTCGCCGTAGTACCCGACCTTGATCGACGGGTCCTTCCAGCCGCTGATGATCGAGTCGTAGGAGGTGATCGGCCAATCCATGTCGACGACGTCGGGGCTCGGCTGGGCGGTCACCTTCGGGACGGGCGCACCGTCGAGGAAGGCTCGTGCGCCGGGGTACAGGCGAGGGTCGAGGTTCTCGGTGTCGAGGGTCGCGTTGGCGGCGTCACGCTGCCAGGTCACCGCGGCGCTACCGGCGGCCACGCTGACGATCAGCAGGACTGCGAGAAGGGTGGCTCGGTAGCCGGGGGAGTTCTGGAATCCCGGCTTGCTCGGTTTCGGCGGCGTGGCCGGTGTCTCCGACGCCGCGGTCTTCTTGCGTCGTAGCGACCCGGACCGCAGCGGGGCCTCGACGTACTTGGTGGTGAGCCATGCGATCAGTACGGACACGCCGAGGATGCCGGTGCCCTCGAGCCAGGACACCTCGTCCTGGTAGCGCCACGCCATGTAGAAGATCAGCAGCGGCCAGTGCCACAGGTACAGCGCGTAGGCGATGGAACCGAGCCACACCAGCTGCGGATGCGAGAGACCACGACTCACCTGGGCCTGCCCGGCAGCGGGGCGGGCGGTGGCGGCCGAGCCCGCCCAGATCAGGATGAGCGTCGCGCCGACGGGCACGAGCGCCCACGCCGCGGGGTACTCCTGGACACCGGCGATCCACCAGCCGCACGTGATGATCAGGCCGAGTGCGACGACGCTGAGCAGGTTCCGCATCCGGGCGGACATTGCCAGCTTCGGCATCCACACCGCGAGCAGACCGCCGGCGAGTGGCTCCCACAGACGCGCGACGGTGTCGTAGTAGGTGAACGGCTGGTTGATGCCGTGGCGGTAGTTGGCCCACGCGAAGGACACCAGCGCGACGCCCAGCAGCGCGAACCCGACGATGCCGCGCACGACCTGAGGTCGGCGGAACAACTCGAACTTGAGTGCCAACGCGCGCAGCACACCACCGAGTGCGAGCGCGGACAGTAGCGTGATCAGGAAGAACTGACCCTGCATCGACATCGACCACAGGTGCTGCATCGGGCTGTTCGCGGAATCCGCGGCCGCGTAGTCCTGCGACTCGAACGCGAGATGCCAGTTCTGGTAGTACAGTGCGCTGGCCTGCAGTTCGGCGCCGAGCGGGCCCCACCGCGTGGTCGGCATGACCAGCGCGATCATCGCCGCTACGAACGCCAGCACCAGCAGCAGCGCCGGCAGGAGGCGGCGGACCAGGCGCCAGAGCCGCGGCCACGGGTTGATCGCCTGGCCCCACGAGGCCGACGCCGGCTGGGTCGCGAGCACGTGCTTGAGCAGTGACGCCACGAAGAAGTAGCCGGACAGCGTCAGGAAGACGTCGACGCCGCCGGACACCCGCCCGAACCAGACGTGGAATACGGCGACCAACGCGATCGCGATGCCGCGCAGGCCGTCGAGGTCGAGCCGATAACCCGAGGTGTTACCGGTCGCGGCGTCCTCGTTGGGCGTCGCGACGACCGGGGTCACTTCGGGAACGGGCGTGCGCACAGACGGCGATGGTACTTGTCCGCGGTGGTGCGACGCCGCCCCCGCGGCGGGTGTCGGCGGACCCACAGGATGTTCGAAGGTTCCCATTACCGGGTCTACCTCGGAAGACGGCCGTAACCTCGGACAATCCCCTCGGAACGGACTGTGAGGAGTTGCATGCTGATCTACACGATGGGTGCCTCGGTGGACGGTTTCATCCACGATCGGGACGGCGACTTCCAATGGCCGGGACACAGCGACGAACTCTTCGCGTTCCACACCGATCGCGTCGGGAGCCTCGGCGGCACCATCCTCGGGCGCCGGCTGTACGAGACGATGCGGGTCTGGGAGACCGACCCGGCCATGCGCGACACCGAAGCCGGCGCCGTCTTCGCCGACATCTGGGCGGCCCTGCCGAAGGTCGTCTTCAGTCGCACCCTCCACGCAGTGGAGGGCAACGCCAGACTCGCCCGGGTCTCTGTGGCCGACGAGATCGCGGAAGTCCGCGCCGCAACGGACCGGGACATCGAGATCGGTGGAGCGGACCTGGCGTCGCAGGCCTTCGAACTCGGCCTGGTCGACGAGTTGCGGATCTTCCGGTATCCGGTCGTGGTCGGCGGCGGGGCGCCGATGCTGCCGCCGGTCACCGATCGGGTCGACCTCGATCTGGTGGAAACCCGGCTGTTCGGGGTCGTCACATACGAGCGCTACCGGGTATCCGGAGGGTAACCGCGCACGGCGACCAGCCATTTGTTCGGGCTGCGTCTAAACCTTCAGCCACGACGATCCCCCCGGCACCCTGTCTCCCAGTCATCACATGCACCACACGCATCCGATCTCAGGAGACACCCATGACCACACGACGATCCGTCGCGATCATCGGCGCCGGACTCGCCGGCACCACCGCCGGTCTCGGCTTCCTCGACGCCGGTTTCGACGTCACGATCTTCAGCGACCGCGACCGTGACTCGCTGCGCAACAAGGTGCCGCCGACGGGCGTCGGCGTGCTCTTCGGCAAGTCCCAGGAGTGGGATGCCGAGATCATCGAGGACCTGTACGAGGTCGGCAAGACCACCGGCATGAGCGTCCGCCTGTACGGCGGCGCCGGCGAGGATCGCGCCCCCGTTCTCGAATACGACCCCGACTACGGCTACGTCGCCGCGGCTGTCGACCTCCGGCTGCGCGCCGACGACCGGTTGGGCCGTTTCCTGGACCGCGGCGGACGGTTCGAGGTCACCACCGTCGATCTCGACAACCTCGACGAGATCGCCGGCGGGAATGACCTCACCCTCGTCGCGACCGGCAAGGGCGGACTGTCGACCCTGTTCCCGGTCGACGAGTCGCGGACGAAGTACCGCGAGCCGCAGCGTCGACTGCTGCAGGTCACGCTCAAGGGCGTCGACCACGGACCGGAGGTGTTCTCCTACCGCTCTCAGGCGGGCGGCGGCCACTCGCTGTACAACCTCGACAGCGAGAACGGCGAGCTGTTCGTCGGCCCGTTCCTGCACAAGGACGAGGGTGCGACCTGGTCGTTCATCGTCTTCGCCAAGCCGTCGGGTGCCTGGGCGCCGCGCATCGACGACGTCCACGACGCGGTGACCGCGCGTCGAACCATCGCCGGCATCTTCGCGGAGTTCTTCCCGGAGGACGCGCCGGTCATCGACCGGCTCGAGGTCATCGAATCCGACCCGGTGTCGTGGCTGAAGGGTGCGGTCACCCCGACCGTGCGCCAGGCTGTCGCCACCACCAGGGGCGGTCATCCGGTGGCCGCGATCGGCGACACCGCGATCGCCGTCGACCCGGTCGCCGGACAGGGTGCCCAGAACACGCTCATCCAGATCGCCGAGCTGGTCAAGGCCGCCCGCGCCCACGACGGCGAGTTCACCTCGGACTGGCTGGCCGAGGAGTTCGAGAAGCATTGGGAGCGCCGCGGTCACGCGGCCACCGAGGTCACCCGCCTGTTCCTCGGCGATCCCGATTTCGCGACCCATCTGGAGTTGTCGTTTCCGGCTGCCGCCGTCGATCCGAACGTCGCGCAGGCCCTGCTCGGTCTGCTGTCCGACCCGAATCCGCTCCTCGGTCTGCGGACCCGTGAGGATGTCGAGAACTTCATCACTGCAGTGGCGGGAGAACCATTCGACCAGGTCCTCGCCAGGTTCGCGCCGGCCGGACAGTTCAGCGGCGCCGCCCCGGCGCCCGTGACCGTCTGACCGTTCGACGCACGCACCCCGGTCGCCGCGCCTCGACTGTGTTCCTCCGGAACGCGATCGGGGTGCGGTCGCGTGTGACACCCGAACAGGAACTGTCACATGAGATGTGATACGAACAACAGCGTCCGTGGTGCCGGAGTCAGAGGGGGAGCACGTGAAGACGGGTTGGACATTGGCCGACGCGCCTCCACAGACCGGGCGGGTTGCCGTGGTCACCGGGGCCAACGGGGGAATCGGACGTGAAACCGCTCGTGGACTCGCCACTCTCGGCGCCAGAGTGGTCCTGGCGTGCCGCAACGCCGAGACCGCTGCCGCCGCACGCGACGACATCGTCGCCGAGGTACCCGGTGCGGAAGTGGAGATCCTCGACCTCGATCTCGCCAGTCTCGATTCCGTCCGCGCTGCCGCCGAGGAGATCCGGCGGCGTCATCCGCGGATCGACGTCCTGGTGAACAACGCCGGTGTCATGCGCGCTCAGCGCGAGCTGACGCCCGACGGTTTCGAGATGGACTTCGGCACCAACTTCCTCGGCCATTACGCGCTCACCGGGTTACTGATGGACCGGTTGCTCGCCGCCGACGCCGCGCGGATCGTCACCGTCGGCAGCCACGCCCACCGGGCGGGCAACATCGATTTCTCCGACCTGCCAATGGACCGGACGTTCACGAGTGCCGGGGCCTATTCACGAGCCAAGCTGGCCCAGATGCTGTTCTCCCTGGAGCTCGATCGTCGGCTGAGAGCGGCTGATGCCATGGCGATCTCGCTCGCCGCTCACCCCGGTGGCACCAGGACGGGTGTGATGCGTGAACAGAACAGATTCCTGCAGTGGGGCTATCACGCGCCGTCGCTGAGGTGGCTGACCGATCGATTCATCATGGATCCGCCCGAGGGCGCGCTGCCCATCCTGCGTGCGGCCACCGATCCGAAGGCGTCGGGCGGCCAATACTACGGACCTGCAGGTGCTTTCGGCCTGACCGGTCCGCCGATGCTCGTCGAGCCGTCGCCGAAGGCCAAGGACCGCGCGGTCGCCGCACGGCTGTGGGACGTCGGCGCCGAACTAACCGGCATCAGTATCGACCTCGGCTGAAGGGGATTCCCGAAAGGGTTCTCGAGGGAGGGAATTCTCGAGGAGCGGGTTCGCCGAGGTCGATACCGACACCGCACCGGCTCAGATCTTGAAGCGGCCGGCGAAGCTCCGTAGCGGGAGGTCGGCACTGGTCACGATTCCGGGCGGGGCCGCGACCACCGACCGGATGGAGTTGAGTGCGGGCAGGCCGGTGACGGTCATGCCGATCGACGCGAAGTTCTCCGGGTTGGACAGGTCGAATCCCTTGCGCGGGAAGATCATGTGCTTGGAGTAGATGTTCGGGTCGCCGGTCACCTGGGTGATGTAGCAGGCCTGGATGTTCCACGACGGGTCGGTGTGCGGCGTCATCTGCCATTCCAGATGCGATTCGACGCGCGGCACACCGTCGACCATGCCCTGGTACTTGATGTAGCTGCCGCCCAACGATCCTGCGGGCAGCTGATACCAGCCGAGGTCGACGTCCTTGGTGCAGGCGCCGAGCTCGTACGAGAACGTCACCTCGTCGAGTTCGAGATCGAAGGCGCCGGCCATGAGGTACACAGAGTCGGCGAAGACGGCGGTGTACTTGTAGAGCGAGTCCGGGATCGACGGGTCGTCGACCGGTAGGCCGTAACCGACGGCCTTCCAGGTGTCGACCGAGTGATGACAGGAGACGTCCACCGACTCGGTCACCGTGACGTTCTCGATCTCGGCGACGTCGGCGGTGTGCACGATGCCGAGGATCTGTGCCAGGCCGGGATTCATGCCCGTGCCGTAGAAGGTGGCGCCGCCCTTGGCGCAAGCCTCGGCGATGACCTCGCTGACCTTGCGTCCGGAGTGGTGCGGATGGTTGGTGTCCCGGTGGAAACCCGTGATCCAGTCGGCGGTGGTCACGATGTCGATCCCGGCTTCGAGGACCTGGACGTAGAGGTCCTCGTCGGGGAAGACGCCGTGGAAGGTGAGCACGTCGGGCCGCGCGGCGATGATCTCCTCGACGGTGCCGGTCGCGATCACGCCGATCGGGCCGATGCCGACGATCTCGCCGGCATCCCGGCCCACCTTGTCCGGCGAATAGCAGTGCAGTCCGATCAGTTCCAGGTCCGGATGATTGCGGATGCGGTCGATCATCTCGGTGCCCAGGTTGCCGGTGGCGACCTGGAAGACCCGGATCTTGTCGGGTGCCGTCATCGTGAGGTCCTTTCAGGGGTGGGCCAGAAGAGTGGGGTCAGGACTGCGCTGCCGCGCCGGTGTCGACGTGTGCTGCCGCGCGGAGTGATTCGAGCTCGGACCGGCGGATACGGACGTACTCGTCGGCCGAGGCGCCGCCGTCGGGGTAGAACTGCCGGGCCCATTGCCGCAGTGCGGTGAATCCCGCGTACTCCTTGCGGGACAGGGCAGGTGGGTCGGAGTAGCGCTGATGTGACCAGATGTCGATGTCGGCGGCGAACTGTTCGATGACCAAGTCGGCCATGGTCTTTCCGTATCGGGTGATCTCGCCGGTTTCCTCGCCGGGCTTGCGCCCGATCCACACCGTGAACCGCACGTCCGAGGTGTGTTCGTCGACCGGGGTGACCGCGGGCATGGTGCGGTTGTCGACCATGCCCCAGCTCTTGGTGACCGAGCAGCCCAGTCCGGCGTTGATCGATTCGACTCCGCTGGTTGCACTTTCGAGCGTCGCCCCTTCGTCGAAGGCGATGGTGAAGTCGACGTAGGACACCGGGCCGGAGAAGTCGTGCCGGGTGAAGTCCGGCATGAACGGTGTCTTGTGCACGAACTTGAAATGGGCGAAGTCGACGCCGTTCTCCATGATGTACTGCGGGTGGATCTCGAGGCCCGGCCGGAACAACGTCGCGCCGGGAACCGGCGGATAGTAGTCGTCCGCGGTGGCGTCGTCATCGAAGTCGGCGAAGATGTCCGGGACGTCGAAATGCGGTGCGCGCCCATCGACGTCGTGCCAGATCCAGACGGCCTCGTTGCGTTCGACGACGGGATAGCTGCGGATGCGCCGGCCCTTGTTGGGATGGTTCTCGTAGGGGATGCAGACGTTGCGTCCCTCCTGGTTCCACTCCCAGCCGTGGAAGGGGCAGACCAGGTTCTCGCCCTCCACGTGGCCGCCGTGGCCGAGGTGGGCGCCGAGATGCTCACAGTAGGCATCGAATACGGAGATGCGGCCCGACCGGGATCGCCAGGCGACCATCTCGCGACCGAAGTACTTCATCGTGTGCACGGTCCCGACGGCGATCTCGGTCGACCATGCGACCTGGAACCATCCGGTGGGTGTCATCGACAGCGGCGTCTGCGCCATGCGGTCACGGTAGGACGCGCCGAGCCGGAATACAAGAGGGTTCTGTGAAAAGATGTGAAACAGGCGTCTTGCTGGAGGTTTGAGGTTCGTCCGCGTCGGTTACTCGTGGTTGCAACAATTCCGACGAAAGTGTTGGAACATCAGATGCCGGTTTGTATCATGGGGCCGGCGCTGTGACATGGCTTACAGCAATGACGCCGGGAGGCCGAGATGAACGCAAGTAGTGCCCTGCGCACTGCACGACTGGCTGACGCGCAGTCCATGCTGACGGGGCTGGTACGACCGGCAGAGGCCCGACGCCGACTCCGCACCCGGCAGTACGCGGACGCGCTGTTCAACTCACGCGAGCCCGAGCGTGCCACCTGGGCACTCGCCGGCGACGGCGCCCGGCTCCGCGTTCACCACTACGGATCGCCGGATGCGCCGGTCCTGGTGCTGGTCCACGGATGGTCTTGCTGTATTGAGTACTGGAACCCGCAGATCAACGCCCTCGCCGAGCGTTACCACGTCATCGCCTACGACCAGCGGGGCCACGGTGAGAGCACCTGGGGCAAGCGCCGTTTCGACGCCGACGTCCTGGCCGATGACCTTCATACGGTGGTCGATCAGGCGGTGCCGCGTGACTCGAAGGCCGTGTTCGTCGGCCACAGCATGGGCGGTATCACCGTGCAGGCGTGGGCGCACCGTCATCCCGACCAGGTCGACGAGCGTGCGGCCGCACTCGTGCTCGCGAACACCACCTGGGGTGGGATCGCCGCGGAGACCCGGGTCCTGCCGTTCCTCAACAGCATGTTCAAGGCGCCGATCTGGCTCGGTCAGGCCGCCCTGTCGGTTCCGTTCCCGTTCCCCGGTGGCCGATTCGCACGGAGTCTTGTCCGGACTCGAATCCTCAACGGCCGATCGGCGACGGCGGACCACGCCGAGTTCGTTCTCTCGATGAGCCGTTCGTGCAATCCGGTCGCGCGGGCGAAGGCCGCGGTCGCGCTCGTCGAGCTGGCCCTGGGTCCGGTGGGAGCCGAGGCCATCACCGTGCCGACCACGGTCATCGGTGGACGTCATGACCTGTTGCTCCCGCATGCGATGACCCAGCGCATCGCCCACACTCTCTCGATCCGCGGCTACCTCGACCAGCTCGTTGTGCTCGACACCGGTCATGCCTCCAACATCGAGGCCGCCGAGGACTTCACCGCCGAGATCCATCGCGTCATGTACTCGGTCTCGATGCCGACCGAACTGGAAGGTGCCGCCAGCTGAGCGGCGCCCGGCCCGGGCGGTGAGGAGTCAGCAATGACCGACTACGGACAACCGTTGCGTTTCGGGTTCTTCCCGAGTCCGCGGGCCGACCGGGTCGGCCACCTCCTGCGGCTCGTGGACGTCGCAGAGGCGTCCGGACTCGGCCTCGTCAGCGTGCAGGACCATCCCTACCAGCGCTGATTCCTCGATACCTGCACCCTGTTGTCCGTCATCGGCGCCCGCACGACGTCGATCCGGCTGTCGCCCGGCGTCGCCAACCTGCCGCTGCGCCCACCGGTGATGCTGGCCAAGGCGGCGTCGACCCTCGACATCCTGACCGGTGGCCGCGTCGAACTCGGTCTGGGGGCGGGAGCGTTCTGGGACGGCGTGGTCGCTGCGGGCGGGCCACGTCGCTCGCCGGGAGGGGCGGTCGACGCCCTCACCGAGGCCGTCGCCGTGATGAGGGCGTTCTGGGCTGGCGGCACTGTCGATCTCGACGGTGAGTTCTATCCCGTCCACGGTCTCCACGCCGGACCCGCTCCGGCGCATGACATCCCGATCTGGCTCGGAGCACTGGGTCCGCGGATGCTGCGGCTGACCGGAGGCGTGGCCGACGCGTGGGTACCCAGCCTGCAGTTCGTCCCGCCGGATCGGGCTGCGCCGGCGGTCCGTGAACTCGTGGCCGCAGAACGCCAGGCGTGAACCCCAGCGGCTACCATCGGCGACCATGACCCCCGCCGACGCCCGCACCGTGTCCGGTACGCCGGCGCCCGGTGCGCGGCGCGCGAATCGTCGCGGACAGGCCACCCGGGACGCAATGCTCGACGCGGCGATCAGTTCGTTGGCCTCGGGTGATCCGGCGTCGGTGTCAGGCAACCGGATCGCCAAGGACATCGGCGCGACCTGGGGTGCGATCAAGTATCAGTTCGACGACATCGACGGTCTCTGGGCGGCGGTTCTGCACCGGACCGCCGAACAGCGCGGCGACCTGCCGGTCAGCGTGAAACCCGAAGCACCACTGGGCGAACGGGTCGAGGCCATCATCGAACTCATGTATGCGGGACTGAACGCGCCGGAGTCCCGCGCCATCGAGACCCTGCGGGCAGCGCTGCCCCGCGATCCCGACGAACTCCGGCGACTCTTCCCCAAGACGGCCGCCGAGTTCGCCTCCTGGGGACCGTCGTGGACCGAGTCCTGCCAGCGCGCCTTCGCCGACCTCGACGTCGACCCGGAACGCGTCCGCGAGGTCGCGGCATTCCTGCCCGGCGCGATGCGGGGTCTGGTGTCGGAGAAGCAACTCGGCAGTTTCCAGGATCAGGAACTGGCACGACGCGGACTCGCGCGGGCGATCGTGGCCCTTCTCGGCTAGCCCCGCCACGCATCCGTCGAGCGCGACACGACGGTCTCGACCGTGAGGATCACGACGCACACCATCGCCAGCGTGCCCGGGCCGAAGACCAGGAGGTTGTCGATCCGCTCCCAGGCGGCGGGACTCCACAGGGCCACCCACGTCAGGACCAGCGCGACGGCGGTCGCGAGTTCGCCGACCACGTTGACCGTGATGAAGATGCGGGCGGACAACTTGTGGCGTTTCGCGACTCGGCGGGAGAAGTGGAAGTCGGCGCCGAATGCCAGGAGAAGGACGGCGAACACAGACAACAGCACGCCGAGGTCGTCGGGAGTGAGGTCACGCATGGCGCTCATCGTCGCTCACCTCCGGTGACGGTAGGGGCGAAGGGGCGACCCCTGTTTTCAAATCGGCGTGATTTTAAAGTCGGCCAGGCTGGCGGGGTCCGCATACAGCTGTATACAACTAAATGCAGTTGTCCGTGACGTGCTGCAACCTGAAGGAGTCTTCGTGGGGATGGAAACGACGACCATCGAGTCGGCGGAGGTGAAGACCGCCATCGTGAGCCTCCGGGAGAAGGCGCCCTTCATCTATGGCCTGACCAACTACGTTGCGGCCAATCTGAGCGCGAACGTGCTGCTCGCGCTCGGCGCCGGGCCCGCCATCGGGTCGGCACCCGGGTGGACTGGCGCGTTTCCCGCCGGAGCCGGCGCCGTGTGGATCAACGGCGCGGCGCTGATGTCGTCGGTGACGCCCGAGGCGCTCGACGAGGCGGCCGCGACAGCACACCAGGCCGGTACCCCGTGGGTGCTCGATCCCGTTGCCATCGGTGCGGGCGCGACCGAGTACGACGCGATCCTCGGCGCGTTGCTGAAGCACAAGCCGTCGATCATCCGCGGCAACGCCAGTGAGATCGCCGCCCTGGCGGGTGGCGCCGGAGGCAGTGGCGTCGATTCGACCCTCGACTCCTCGGAGGTCATCGACATCGTGAAGGATCTCGCCACCCGCCTCGACGCGGTGGTCGCGGTGTCCGGTGAGGTCGACTACCTCTGTGACCCGTCGGGCCGGGCGACCTCCGTCACGGGCGGTGACTCGCGGATGCCGCAGGTCACCGGCACCGGTTGCAGCCTCGGTGCACTCAGCGCGGCGTACTGCGCCGTCGTCGATCCGTTCACCGCCGCACGCGCCGCACACGCCGCATTCGCCGCGGCGGGGGAGCGGGCAGGTGCTCGCACCATCGGCACCGGATCGTTCGCCGTGGCCTTCCTCGACGAACTATCCACTCGCTGACGAGGCAGAAGCGCCCCGCTCATCGTCAACCGCAGATCAGTCGCAAAGGAGCGAATGACATGTCCCGCAAGCAGATCCACCTGGCCGCATTCATGAATGCCGGCCCGCAGGGGACGGTAGGTTGGCGGCATCCCGACGCCGGGGACGGCTTCCTCACCGCCGAGCATTATCTGCACATCGCCCGGGTCCTCGAAGACGCCAAGTTCGACATGGCGTTCGTGCCCGACGCGCTCGCCGTCCCGCGCAGTCTCGGCGACTCCTTCGAGCCGGCGGTCAAATTCGGTACCGGTACACCGCGTCTGGACCCGATGACGGTCATCACCCTGATGAGCTCGGTGACCACCAGACTCGGTGTCGCCGCGACGATGTCGACCGGCTACCAGGAGCCGTACAACCTCGCGCGGTCCATGGGTACGCTCGATCACCTCAGTGGCGGACGCGCCGGGTGGAACGTCGTCACCAGCTTCCAGGATGCGGAGGCGCAGAACTTCAACCAGGACAAGCTGCCCGACCGGGAGGAGCGGTATGCGCGTGCCGAGGAGTTCCTCGAGGTGACCACCCGCCTGTGGGATTCCTGGTCCGACGACGCACTGATCCACGACAAGGAGTCCGGCCGCTTCGCCCGCCCCGAGGAGGTCGAGGCGATCGACCACAAGGGTCGCTTCTTTCAGGTGCAGGGGCCGCTCGGAGTGCCCCGTCCGCCGCAGGGCTACCCGGTCATCGTGCAGGCCGGGGCGTCACCGACGGGGCGCGACTTCGCTTCCCGCTGGGCCGATGTCGTGTTCTGCAGCCACGAGTCGCTCGAGAGTGCCGTCGACTTCTACCAGGACATGAAGCGGCGCGCGGCCGCCCACGGCCGGGATCCCGAGCAGCTCAAAATCCTGCCCGCCGCGACGACGGTCGTCGGCACCGACTACCGCGACGCGATGGCCAAACACGAGGCGTTCTTCGAGCTCGTCGACCCCATGGCGGGTCTGTCCCGTCTGGCGTATCACGTCAACGTCGACCTCACGAAGTACGACCTCGACGGACCGCTGCCGTCGCTCGAAGTCGTCGGAGTGGAGGGGCACTACCGTGAGGTCGTCGAGTTCGCCGAACGGGAGAAGCTGTCCATCCGCGAGATCGGCCGCTGGTACGGCGCTCGCACCGAGGGCAACATGATCGGCTCGGCCACCGACATCGCCGACGCGATGGAAGAGTGGCTCGACGCCGGTGCCGCCGACGGCTTCATGATCCAGGCGACCCACGTCCCGGCGGCCTTCGAGGATTTCGCCACCCAGGTGGTGCCGGAACTGCAGCGGCGCGGCCTGTTCCGCACCGAATACGAGGGCGACACCCTGCGTGAGAATCTCGGGCTCGCCCGACCCGAACGCGGCGAATGGCGTAACCGGGCCAAGAGCGTGGCCGACGCCGCGGACGGCGGGACCGTCGCGTGACCGTCGCCGGCACCGCACTCGTCTCGGCCGAATGGCTTCGTCGCCATGCGGATTCGACGATCATCCTCGACGCCAGCGTCGAGCGTTCGGTGGATGACAACGGACAGACGGTGTTCGCCCCGGGTGATGCCGTGTTCCGGGCTGCGCACATCCCCGGGGCCCGTTTCGCCGATCTCTTCGCGACCTTCTCCGATCCCGACGCGCCGGTGGCGTTCACCCGGCCGACCATCGATCAGATGGCGGCCGCCGCATCACTTCTGGGTATCACGCCGTCGGACGACATCGTGGTCTACGACCAGCTGAGCGGCGCGTATGCGGCGCGCGTGTGGCTGGTCCTGAGGTCGTTCGGATTCGAGCACGCCAAGGTCCTCGACGGCGGGTTCGCCCGCTGGACGCAGCTGGATCACCCGGTGGCGGCCGGTGACGCGCCCGCCCCTGCCGCCGGCGGCCCGGACGTCGTCGCGCTGCGCGACCTCACGGGTCCGGCATTCGCCGACCTGATCGAGGTCCATGACGTGGCCGTTTCGCAAGCGTCGTCGACGACGATCGTCTGTGCGTTGCGCGAACCCGACTACACCGGCGAATCCGGGGGTGAGCGGCCCGGCCACATCCCGGGAAGCCTGAGCGTCCCGTTTCCCGACCTGCTGAACGACGACGGCACCTTCTCGACCGCGAGGACCCGGAAGGCGTTGCAGTCGGCGGGAATCGGCGTCGATGCCGAGGTGATCGTCTATTGCGGCGGCGGCATCAACGCGGCCGGTGCGGCCCTGGCGTTCGCCGAGGCCGGCTACCCGCTGCCGCGCGTCTACGACGGTTCGCTGAGCGAGTGGCGCGCGCATCCCGAATTGCCGCTGGTGACCGGGCCGCTGCCGCGATGACGTCTGCCGATGGTGCCGTCTGAAAGGATCGAGGGGCTCGTGATGTCCGACCCGCATGACCCGATGGAAGGTGAGCGCCGATGAAGAGTGCCCGCGACGCGGTCTACGAAGCGCTGCACGAGCGTCTGACGCACGGCCACTACCCGGCAGACGCCACACTGATCCCACAGACGTTGAGCGAGGAGTTCGGCGTGTCGCGGACCCCGGTGCGAGAAGCGTTGGGGCTGCTCGAGCGCAAGGGGCTTCTGGTCGCGGCATCGCGGGGATTCAGCCTGCGCATCCGCGGTGACGAGGAGATGCTCGAGATCTTCGAGGTGCGGGCCATTCTCGAGTCCAGTGCGGCTGCCGCAGCGGCGCAACGGCATACGCCGGTGGATGTCGCACGCCTCAAAGAGGCATTGGCGCTGAGTTCGGGTCACACCGATCCCGCCGACATCCGTCACGCACTGAACGTCTTTCACGATTGTGTGCTGCAGGCCGCACACAACCAGACCATCTACGACATGGAGCGCGACCTACGCGACCAGATCAAGGTCAGCGCGCCGTGGTTCACCCCGACCGGCCGCGAGAGCTTCGAGAGTGCGGTGAGGGAGCACGAGCAGATCCTGTCGGCGATCATCGACGGCTCGCCCGAGAAAGCGCGGCTGCTCATGCTCGAACATCTCAATCACGATCGGGACGTGCGGATCTCGCAGCTGGTCTCCCGGACCATGGGCGCGGCGGACACCTCGGCTCGCTGAGCCGCTGACACCCGGCTCGCTGAGCGTCTCACACCCGCGGGGCGACGAACCTCGCGGCGTCGAGCGTCATGCCGTTGACCGAGTAGAGCGTGTGCAGGGCGTTGGGGCCACCGACCGGGGCGCCGTCGCAGATGGTGTCACCGGCGACGCAGTAGCGAACGGTCTTGCCGCGGTACGGAGTGGAGACCCGGACCGGCGGTGCGCCGATGTCGTCGATGAAGCGGTCCGACGGAGCTCCGAAGAAGACGATCGCCGCGACGTTGCGTGACAGCGACGCGGGCAGCGGCGGCGGCACGTAGCGGTCGTAGGCGGCGTACCGCGCGGGAAGGTCGAGACCGGCGTGGACCGCGTAGCCGGCCACGACGGCGCCCTGGGAGTATCCGCCGAGGACGACCTTGGTGCGCGGGCAGTTGGCCGCCAGGTACTTCACGCGGTTCTGCGTGGTGCGGACCCCGTCGGCGACGGTCCGGGCGAACTTCAGGCGGTTGCTGAACTGGTCACTCGCCGGGTACGGGACGCCGTAGGCGGCCACCGACTTGCCCGGCAGCTGGCTCCGAACGGCCTCGACGAACGACAGACCGGTCAGCCCCAGCGGTGGCGCGGGCTCGATGGTCCCGCGTGCGAACACGACCTCGACGTCGGAGCATCCCGGCTTGGCGTCGGCCGGGCTTCCGGCGATCAACGCCCCCGTCATCGCGGCCATCAGGGACACGGCGACGATGCTCAACCGCGTGATCACGCCAGTTCGCCGCCGGGTCGTTGGTGAGTTCGCGTCGTCGTTCATTCTGATCCCGTCGGTGGTGGATGTGCTCATCGTCGCGGGAGTCCCCATGTCGTGGCTCCCAGTCGTGACCATCCCACGTTCCCCGGGCACCACGTCACCAAACCCGGAATACTGATTCGGCATGCGGAGTCGTCATGTGAGCACGGTGATCGGCGCGGCAGCCGACGATGTCTACCGATTCGTGTCGGAACCGGACAATCTCCCCAAATGGGCCGCCGGACTGGCGAGTTCGGAGATCGTGCGACGCGGTGACGACCTCCTGGCCGAGTCGCCGATGGGCACCGTGACCGTACGGTTCGTTCCGCGGAACACTTTCGGGGTCGTCGACCACGACGTGATCCTCCCGAACGGCGACACCGTGCACAATCCGCTGCGCGTGCTGCCCCATCCCGAGGGTGCGGAGGTGGTGTTCACCCTGCGGCAGTTGGCCATGTCCGACGACGAGTTCGACCGGGACGCCCGCATGGTCGAAGAAGACCTGGCGCGGCTCAAGGCGCTCTTGGGGTAGCCGCCTGGCCGACCGGACCCGTTTCGGCGGATTCGAACTGATTTACCGATGTCGAATTGCCGTCTGACTACATCAACGATTAGATTCCCCTCAGTTATACGAATGTGATTCGGCCGTGATGTCGGGGGCCTGAACGGGAGCGTCGTGAACAAGGTCGTACGGGGGTCGGTCTGCGCAGCGGTGGCAGTGGTCGTCGCGCTCGGTTCGCTGGTCGGTGGGGGTGCGGCATCCGCCGACTCCCTCTCGCGGTACCTGAACCTGCCGCTGGTCAATCGTGACGCGTCGCAGGGGCCGGGCGGTGTGCACCCGGCGTTGCCGACCGATCCCAGCACGCTGAAGAGGCTGGTCGAGCAGGCCCGCGATCGCGGGCTCGACCCGTCGTCGTATGAGGCGTTGCTGTTCCAGTACTGGCTCGTGGAGACGACGACGCGCGCCGGCATCGACCTCGCGTCGTGGAATCCGCGCGACGGCGTCGGCGCCAATCACCAGAACCTGCTGAAGTCCTACCGCTACTACGAGGATCTGCAGCTCGCGCATCGCGAACTGCAGTGGGCCGGCATGGGTGGTCTGGTCGGCGGCGACTTCGGCGGTGGCCTCCTGGATTACAAGGACGCCACCGAGATCTTCGAGTTCAGTCGGCTGCAGCCCGTCGCACACGCGATCGTGGCCCGCGCCAACGAACTCGCGGGAACGCAAGCGGTGAACAGCCTGCCCGGCGGACTGCGCGCGCTGGCTCGTGTGGGCGCCGAGATCACCGCCGACGATCTGCGCCAGGTCCAGGGCCAGATCCTGGTGATGCAGAAGAACATCTTCTCCGACCTGATGCCGATGCACCGGGCGTACGTCGTCGGCGGACTGCCCGCACTGCGGGAGATGAACGACGCGGGCATCTTCGACGACGAGATCATGCGCGCCTGGGAGGGCATCGCCTCCAAGGAACCCGCCAGAGTCGCGGCAATGCCCGACTGCTGCAGCGTGAGCAGGGCGAGGTCATCGCCCGTCAGTGGGACGCGACCCGCAACTACAAAGGCGACGTCGGTGAGGCGATGACCTACGGCAGCACCGTGGCCGCTGCGCCGTCGGTCGCCGGCGTGATCCCGCCGAGGTCGTTCCGCCCGATGACGGTCGAGGGCCGCGCTCCCGATGGTCGTCGGGCGACGGTGACTCTGCCGCTGCCGGAATGGAACTGGTCGGTGTATGAGGATCGGTGGATCTACATCACCGGGTTCGCGACATCGCCGCGCGGGCCGGCGTGGGCGTCGGCACCGTGTACCGGCACTTCCCGACGCGCGCCGACCTGGTGACCGCGGTCTACCGGCATCAGGTCGACGAGTGCGTGGCGCTCGCCGAGACCTTGAACGCCGACGACGTGCCGCCGACGGATGCGCTGTGCCGGTGGACCTCGGCGTTCACCGACTTCCTGGTCACCAAACACGGACTCAGTGACGCTCTGAGCTCGGACGATCCGAGCCTGAACAACCTGCACGCGTTGATCTTCGACAGTTTGGTCCCGGCATTTGCCTCGTTGGTCGAGCGGGCGCAGGACACGGGAGCGGTCAGCAAGGACGTCAGCGCGGTGACGTTCCTGCGTGCCATCGGCAACCTGTGCATCGTCGGACCCGGCTATACCGAAGCGGACGCAAAGGCGATGGTGGGCCTGCTGCTCGGGGGTTCGGGTGCCTCGCCCGGCGAATCGCTGACAAACTCGTCCCCCTGAGCGCCCTCCGAGGGCGTATTGCCCTCCGAAGCCCCTCAGATGGACGAAATCTTCCGATCGCGATGAGAAAGCCCCTCGGGCAGGGTCTTTCTCTGTATCGGTACGGACCAACCAAGGGATCGGCAATGGAGGCATCGGCAATGACCCGTCTGCTGTTCGTCCACGGCGCAGGTGGATTCACCGACGACCGTCCGATCGCCGACGGTCTCGGCGACGCACTCGGCGTGCCGGTCGACATGCCGGAGTTCTCCGGCGACGACATGTCCCTGCAGGCGTGGGCCGATCCGTTGCGCGCACGGCTGTCTGCGATGGCACCCGACGATCTGCTCGTCGCCCACTCGTTCGGCGCATCGATCCTGCTGCACGTGCTGGCCGAGGCCGGCTACGCAGGGCCGCGGCGCGCCGTCCTCCTCGCGATGCCGAACTGGGGGCCGAACGGGTGGGCGATCGAGCAGTACGACTTTGTCGGACCAGAACCGGGCGATGTTGCGTTCTCCCTGCACCACTGCGTCGACGACGAAGAGGTCCCGATCGGGCACCTGGACCTGAACGCCGCGGTACTCCCGGGTGCGCACCTGCATCGTCACGAGACCGGTGGTCATCAGTTCTTCGGGCAGGTCGGCATCGTCGCCGCCGACGTGCGACACGCCTGCCCGTGACGGCGGTGGTTGCGCGTAGCCGATCCGACCGTGACCCTGGGTAGACAGCGACCCGAGGTCTCGGGAAGGCACACATGATCGCGAACCGTTCGGCGGATGAACCGGTCGGCATTCGTGCTGCGTCGACCGCTGGCCGGTGGCTGATCGTCGCCGCGGTCCTCGGTTCGGGCGTCGCATTCCTCGACGGCACAGTTGTGAACGTCGCGCTGCCGTCCATCGCGCGTGACCTCGGCACCGGTCTGCGTGGGCAGCAGTGGGTGCTCGACGGCTACCTGTTGACGTTGAGCTCACTCCTGCTGCTGGGCGGCGTCGCCGGTGACCGGTACGGGCGACGGCTCATCTTCACCGGCGGGCTGGCGATGTTCACAGTGGCGACGATCGGTTGCGGTGTGGCGCCGACCATCGAATGGCTTGTGGTCGCGCGGCTCGTCCAGGGCGTCGCGGCGGCGGCCGTCGTGCCCGGCAGCCTGGCATTGATCAACGCGGAGATCGCGCCGGAGGATCGCGGTGCGGCGGTTGGGCTGTGGGCCGGGATGTCCGGCGCGACCAGCGCGCTGGGGCCGTTCGTCGGTGGGTGGCTCGTCGACGCGGCGTCGTGGCGCTGGGCCTTCTTCCTGAGCGTGCCGCTGGCGTTGGCCGCGCTGGTCATCTCGATTCGGCATGTGCCCGAGTCCCGCGATCAGTCCGCACCGCCGCGCCTCGATGTCGCGGGGTCCGTGACGATGACGCTCGGTCTCGCGGGCGTCATCTTCGCGTTGATCGAGGGGCCGTCGAGCGGCTGGTCCGCGGGGACGACCGCCGCCGGTCTCGTCGGCGTGGGAGCGCTCGTCGCCTTCGTGGTCATCGAGACGCGGGTGCGTTCGCCGTTGTTGCCGCTCAGGCTCTTTCGAGCGTCGCAGTTCACCGGAGCCAACCTGACGACGCTCCTCGTGTACGCGGCCTTGGGGTGGCGCACTGTTCCTGCTGGCCCTGCAGCTGCAGCAGAGTCTCGGCTATTCGGCGTTCGAGGCCGGGGCGGCGATGTTCCCGAGCACGTTCATCATGCTGTTCGGCTCCCCGCTGGTGGGGAAGCTCGCGCAGACCACCGGGCCGCGACTGCCGATGACCGTCGGTCCGCTGATCGCCGCGGGCGGCTTCGCGCTGATGTCGCGCGTGCAGCCGGGCACGGACTACCTGGCGCACGTGCTGCCCGGCGTCCTGCTGTTCGGGCTCGGGATGACGGTCACCGTCGCACCGCTGACCGCGGCCGCGCTCGGTGCGGTCGACGACGCGCTGGCCGGGACCGCGTCGGGCGTGAACAACGCGGTGGCCCGCGTCGCCGGCCTCCTGGCCGTCGCGGTGCTGCCCGCGGTGGCCGGTATCCACGCCGGCCCCGGAGAGCCTCTCGGCGACGGCTTCCGGACGGCGATGTACATCTGCGCGGCCTTCTGCGCCGTCGGCGGGCTCGTCGCGGCCCTGACCATCAGCTCCGGCGCGGGCTTCCGGCCGCAGGTCCGGGCCGGGATGGACACCGCATGTCAGGACGCCTGCACCCGCCGCGAACAACCGGCGAATCCATAGCTCGAAGCCGCGGTCACCGCGGTTTCGAGCTATGAGACGGCTAGTCGGAACGCTTCCCGGTCCCCGCTGCGATCGCCCACAGCACCAGCACCGGCTGGAAGAACAGACGCGTGAGGCGCTTCTGGTCGGTGTCGAGGCCGAAGGCGTCGATGTGGTCGACGTACTGGTGGATGTTGCCGGGGAACACCGCGACGAAGAACGCCGCGACGATCCACGAGATGATCTTGCGATGGCGCGGAAGGGCGATGAGTGCCGCCCCCAGCGCGATCTCCACCCCGCCCGAGGCGAGCACCACGAAGTCCTTGCTGAACGGCACCCAGTCGGGGACCTGCGCCTGGAACTCCTCCCGCTGCGCGGTCAGATGGCCGATCCCGGCGATCGCCAGGACGGCTCCGAGCGCGATCCGGGCGATCGCGCGGCCCAGCGGCTGGCGGGCGGTGGTGGGGGACAGGATCGACAATGCAGGCTCCTCCAATGGTCGCGTCTGTTGCGTTCCCGGTGGTTCGTGACCGTTCCGGTCTCGGACTGGCAGGGAGGGTGATTCGTCTGATTCTCCCTTCGGCGGCGACCTATGAGAATTAGTCGCGGTACCTAGTAAATGTGTGATACATATGTGACCCCGGACACCGTCGTCCGGGGTAGTTGTCCGCACGGAGGTCAGCCCATGTCCCTCGACCCGATGTCGGTGTTCCGACACCAGTCCTCAGGCCACCCATTCGCCACGATGCGGCTCGGGGAACGGTCATGACGCTGAAGTCGGTGTGGGACGCGCTGAAGGCTTCCGCAGGAGTGGTCATCACTGCGGCGGCGTTCGCCATCGGCCTAGCGGTTCTGGTGGTGGCACAGGTCGTCGTCTTCGCGGCCCGCCTCGCAGTCGATCTTCCCGGCTGAACAACACCCGCAGGTTGATCGATCAGGAATCGAGAAGCGTGAACACTTCGACGCGCCATAGCGTCGAAGCATGACGAACATCAACGCACTCACCCTCGAAGTTCCCGACATCAGCGCCGCGGAGGTCTTCTACGACAAGGCTTTCGGGCTCGACGATCGACTGCGGTTCCGGACCGCGGAAGCACCGAGCCAAGGCTTTCGCGGTTTCGTGATCTCGCTCGTGGTCGCCGATCCGACGGTCGCCGACTCCTTCCTCGATCCCGCGATCGACGCCGGCGCCACCGTGCTCAAGCCCGCGAAAAAGTCCTTCTGGGGCTACGGCGGCGTAGTCCAGGCGCCCGACGGCACGATCTGGAAGGTCGCCAGCTCGTCGAAGAAGTCGACCGGAGCGCCGACTCGCGAGTTCGACGACCTGGTCCTACTCCTCGGCGTCGACGACGTCGCGGCCACCAAGCAGTTCTACGTCGACCGTGGATTCACGGTGGGGAAGAGCTACGGCCGCAAATACGTCGAGTTCGAGAGCGGACCGGACTCGGTGAAGCTCGCACTCTACGGTCGGAAAGCCGCGGCGAAGGACGCCGGCGTCGATGCCGCGGGTTCCGGGTCGCATCGGCTGTCGATCTCCGCCGACACCGGGCAATTCGTCGATCCAGATGGGTTCGACTGGGAATGACTCTCTGTTTGTAGGATCTCATCCTCTTTGTCAGTCGCGAACTGGGGTTTCTCATGATCATGTCACCTGTGGGTTCTCACTAACTTGTCAGAATCCTCAGGCCAGCACTGCTCCCCGGCCGGCGCGTCATAGTTCGAGGTTGCAGTGCTGAAGCGGCGGGTTGCTAGGAGACCGCTACGCGACGTGAACTGCGGCTTGTGAATGGTCGAACCGTCCGACCGGCTGAACAAGGGCGATCGAACGCCGGCCGGTGTCGTGGCGATGTTCCCGGATGTGACGTGTAAGGGCTCGGGACATGCTTGACGTCGTGTCGCCGGGACATCGTTGACGTCTCACGCTTGTCGGTGGTCGCAGTCAGAGTGTGGGGGGTGTCCTTCTCTGCTGAGACTGAATCCGATGCTGAGATCGCTGCACGGGTGCGTGTGGAGGTCAGGTTCCGTGCGGTCACCGAAGTCGCCGACGGTGCTCCGGTCATCGAGGTCGCTAACCGTTACGGTGTCTCTCGCCAAACGGTCACGGCGTGGCGCAAGCGCTATGCCGCATCAGGTCTGGGCGGTTTATCGGATCGATCTCGCCGACCGCGTACTAGCCCGAACCAGATCTCTCCACAAGTGGAGGCGACGATCTGCGAAATGCGACGCACCCACCGGCGGTGGGGTGCCCGGCGCATCGTCTACGAACTCGGACGCCTCGACCCTTATGCGCCCGCGCCCGCGCGGGCCACGGTGCACCGCGTGCTGGTACGCAACGGATTGGTCAATCCTCAAGAGCAGCTACATAAACGGGTCTACAAGCGATGGGAGCGGGAAGCTCCGATGCATCTGTGGCAACTCGACCTGGTTGGAGGTGTGTTCCTGGCTGGCGGCCGGGAATGCAAACTGTTGACCGGCATCGACGACCATTCCCGCTTCGTCACCGTCGCCGCGGTTCTCGAGCAGCCCAGTGGCAGTGCCGTGTGTGAAGCGTTCGTCGGGGCGATGAATCGATGGGGCGTGCCGTTCGAGGTGCTCACCGACAACGGCAACCAGTTCACCGGCAGACACACGCGGCCGTTGCCGGTTGAGGTGCTCTTCGAGCGGACGTGTCGCGAGTACGGCATCACCGCGCGGTTGACCAAACGCCGGTCACCGACCACGACCGGCAAAATCGAACGATTCCATCGCACATTGCGCCGGGAGCTTCTCGACGAGACTGGCGCCTTCGACACCATCGAGACCGCGCAAACGGCTATCGACGAATGGGTCCACGCCTACAACACCTGCAGACCGCATCAGTCGCTGAACATGGCCACCCCTGCCAGCGTGTTCCGCAGTCGCAGCACCGATCCCGACACCATGCCCAGCAAGCCTGTTGGTGCCGAGATCCGACCGGAAGCCGAAGTCGTTCGGCCAGCTCCAACCGTGGCCGATCAGTCGAGTTCCGCCATTGAGTTCGACACTGTCGTGCCGCCGTCCGGTGTAGTGACTATTGCCGGTGTGCAACAGGTGTGGGTCGGAAAGAAACTATGCGCAGCGCAGTGTCGTGATGTGGGCTGACCTGTCGAGCGTGTACATCATCTGCGACGACATCGTGATCAAGACGGTCCGGTCGAAGCTGACCACCGCAGACCTGCAACGACTCCGCGCCCGCGGCACCCGCCCGGGCCGGCCCAGACCGGCGCAAGCCGCGTTCGACACCTCCACCGCCACCCATCGGCCGCGAGCTATCGAGATCGACCGGACCGCGAACCGCGACGGCATCGTCATTGTTCGTGGACATGAACTCGCCCTCGGCGTCGTGACGGCCGGCAGCCGGGTCACCCTGCGGATCGACGGCGAGTTGATCCACGCGACCAACGGCACCCACCTGATCAAGACGCTACCCAATCCTCTTGACCTAGAGAATATTCGCCGCTTGACCGGAGTTCGGGAAGCCAGCACCCCGCTGCCGCCTGCGCCACCGTCAGGGCCGCAGAGCGTGCAGCGCCGGGTTCCCAAGAGCGGTCAGATCATGGTGGCCAGCCAACGCCTCCGAGTCAGTCCGACCTACGCCGGCACCATCGTCACCATCATCGTCGACGATCACCACCTACGAGTGCTCGACGGCGCCAGAGAACTGTCACTGCACGCACGAACCACCACCAAGACCATTCGCAACTTCAACGCCCACCGGCCCCACCGCCGGTAAGCATCTCCCGAGAACACGACGTCACGCATCTCCTGAGACCGCACACGTCAGCTCATTCAAGCTCACGATGGCCGCGGTCGATCGAGTCTCCTCGTACTCTGCATACGCTCGCTCGATCTTCGAACGTGCTAAACAGAAATCCATGGCCGCAGACGCCATCGCTCCTGCGAGCTGCTCCACAGCAGGCGCTCCGTTGGCATCATGTGCGAGAAAGTGCGTCCGCACGATAGTCGATGTTTCCGGAACTGTGACGGCGTCCTCGAACGCCGGCAGGAAGCTGATCAGCGAGCTGCTCGTGCCCCGAGCTAGCTCGAGGAACTGTTCGACGACCGCCGATTCGTCAATCATCACTCACCCTTGATCGCGCAGCACGTCCTCCCGCGACCGGGGAGGCACGTAGGCAGGATATCGGCGCGATAGGACATTCTGGCGGCGCCACTCGCTGGGCGCGCTGATCTGCCGCCCTCCCGGAGGTCGGCAGCCGCATGAGCAGATTGGTGACGTTCGCAGCGAGGGGGTGGGCACCCAGAAAGCCGGTCGTGATGAAACGGATGAGAGGACTCGTCATAGCGGATCTAGAGCGGGCCGTTGGTTCTGGTGTGGTCCGGACCTGAGACCGTGAGCAGCGACCCGAGCAATCGTTCCTCGGCGCGGATAGCCGCAAGCCAAGCTTTCGGCTCAGTGGGGTGCGGTCAATCTCCTCATTGAGTCGAGCCGACGATGTACGTAGGAGGAGAGCGAGAACGCGTCGTAGAAATCGTTCAGAACCTCATCATTGAAGATTCGGCTGGAGTGCGCGCGCGGGTTTCGGAAGTGCCCGTGGATCCCAACGAGCAGGCTTTTAAAGCCGCGGTGCTCGCTGATGTCGGAGTCTGATTCATGGGCGTTGATGGACCAGGCGGGATGCTCGCGATTGGTTCCGAGGACGCCGTCGTAAAGAGCTGCGCCATCACCCGCCAACCCCGTGATGCCGCGGACTCTTGCTGGGATGCTCTTCGACGCTTCCGACATTGCATGAAACAGAGAACGCCCGATGAGTTCCTCGTCGCAGTAGCGGAATAACTCGCTGTGACACCCTCGGCGCCTCAGCTCAGTTTGAAGTCGTCCGGCCAGGGCGGCACCCTCGGAGATGCTGGATGCCTTCGCTCCGGATGCGAGCTTGCCCGCTTCGTTAACTGCGTAGCCGTAGTACACGAGGAACTGGTTGAGCTGGTCGCGCAGCTCGTCGAAACGAGCTGGCTGAGCGGCATACCGGCTAGGATTCATGGCCTTTGCGATGAATCCGCCCATGACGTTGCCGGCTTGCTGTCGAACCTGGACGTTGTAGAGAGTGACGTACAGGCTGTCGCGCTTGTTGCCGCCCGGCTTACGCTGCCTGACTCCCACCATCTGGAGCAAGGAGTCGATCTCGGAACCGGTGAGTCCCGGATGATCTGTCTGCGAAAGCACGTCGCACACGCCCTTGACGAAGGGTGAAGGGAGCAATCTTCGGGGGCGTTTGTTTGGGCATAGTGGTCGACATCGAGTGGCTCTGCTCTTAGAGGCGACTGACCAAGGTCTGGCGCCTTGCGATTAGGTGTTATGACGTTCTTATCATTTCGGACGTGGGTCGGACTCGGAGACTTGGCCTACTCGTCCTCCATCACAGGCTCGGGTTGCTGACCGTGCCGTCGACGCCACAAGTCGCCCATGTCGTCGGCGAACTGGAGATCGACCCGTACGTCGGCTGCTCCGGGAGCGCTGTACATCACCTCAGCTGACTGATCACGCGCGATCACGTCAGGGTATTTGTCGACCATCTGCTTCTGCGCGTGCTGAAAAAGCGAGGAGAGGCCAGGCGCACTCATAAGGTGATCCGAGAACATCCCACCGTAGGAACCGAGGTTCACCGGAACACCGAACATCCCCGGCGGGTATATCGAGTTGGCGCGAGAGCCGATGGCATCAAGCGTTCCGCTCATCCCACCCGCCAAACCCTCACGGAAGAGTGAGGTTCCCCCCGAACCGTAGAGGCATCGATAATGAGGAGCACGATGCCAGAGAAGCGGAAGAAGTACGACCGGGAGTTTCGTGATGGGGCGGTCCGGATCGTCGAGGAGACAGGTAAGCCGATCGCCCAGGTCGCTCGAGACCTGGGGGTCAACGAGGGCACCTTGGGTAACTGGGTCAACCGGGCGCGCGCCGAGCGGGAGGGCCGCGGCGAGCTGACCGTTGATGACGCTGCTGAGCTCAAACGGTTGCGTGACGAGGTCGCCGAGCTGCGCATGGAGCGTGATGTCCTCAAGCGATCAGTGGTCCTGTGGGTGAAGGAGGCGACGAAGTGAGCGTGGCACGCTTTATCGCCGACCAGAGGACCAACTATCGGGTGCCACACGCGGTGTCCTGCCGGCTGCTCGGGGTCAGCGAGGCGTGGTTCTACAAATGGCATAAGCGGACCCAATCGCCGGGTGCGGCAACGGGTTTGCACACCACCCGCGACTATCGCCGGGACACCATCGACCGGGCCGTGGCGGTGGCGTTCGACAAGGCCCGCGGCCTGCACGGGTCACCGCGCCTGCATGCGGATCTGCGTGCTGACGGGTGGACGGTGACCGAGAAGACTGTCGCTGATTCGATGTGTCGTCAGGGCCTGGTCGCGCGGCGGATCCGCCGGCGCAACGGGCTGACCCGCCAGGACAAGACCGCCCCGAAGTTCCCCGATTTGTTGGGTCGCGATTTCACCGCACAGTGCCCCGACCAACGCTGGGTCGGCGACATCACCGAGATCCCGACCGCGGCGGGCAAGCTGTATCTGGCCACGGTCATCGACCTCTACAGTCGCCGCCTGCTCGGTGCGGCCACCAGTCGCCACCCGGATGCAGCGTTGGCGTGTGCGGCGATCGAGATGGCGGTCGCCACGCGGGGCGGTAAGCAGGCGATATGGCGTGATGACGATGCGCAGAAGCTGATTTTCCACACCGATCGTGGGTCGACGTACACCGCGAAACGGTTCACCAGGCTGTGCCAGAAGATGGGTATCCGGCAGTCGATGGGCCGGGTCGGATCGTGTTTCGACAACGCCGCAGCGGAGGCATTCTTCTCTTCTTTGGAGTGGGAAGTGTTGTCACGCAACGAGTTCCATACTATCATGGAGGCGCAGGCGGTCGTGTTGGAGTGGTGCTACGGCTTCTACAATCACCAGCGTCGCCACAGCGCGATCGGGATGATGAGTCCGGTCGACTACGAGAACACCGCAGTCACCGAGCCCGAAGCCGCATAGAGGAGTCCTCCACGATTCCGGGGGAACCACATATTCTCTAGGTCAAGAGGATTGGGTAGCGTCTTGATCAGGTGGGTGCCGTTGGTCGCGTGGATCAACTCGCCGTCGATCCGCAGGGTGACCCGGCTGCCGGCCGTCACGACGCCGAGGGCGAGTTCATGTCCACGAACAATGACGATGCCGTCGCGGTTCGCGGTCCGGTCGATCTCGATAGCTCGCGGCCGATGGGTGGCGGTGGAGGTGTCGAACGCGGCTTGCGCCGGTCTGGGCCGGCCCGGGCGGGTGCCGCGGGCGCGGAGTCGTTGCAGGTCTGCGGTGGTCAGCTTCGACCGGACCGTCTTGATCACGATGTCGTCGCAGATGATGTACACGCTCGACAGGTCAGCCCACATCACGACACTGCGCTGCGCATAGTTTCTTTCCGACCCACACCTGTTGCACACCGGCAATAGTCACTACACCGGACGGCGGCACGACAGTGTCGAACTCAATGGCGGAACTCGACTGATCGGCCACGGTTGGAGCTGGCCGAACGACTTCGGCTTCCGGTCGGATCTCGGCACCAACAGGCTTGCTGGGCATGGTGTCGGGATCGGTGCTGCGACTGCGGAACACGCTGGCAGGGGTGGCCATGTTCAGCGACTGATGCGGTCTGCAGGTGTTGTAGGCGTGGACCCATTCGTCGATAGCCGTTTGCGCGGTCTCGATGGTGTCGAAGGCGCCAGTCTCGTCGAGAAGCTCCCGGCGCAATGTGCGATGGAATCGTTCGATTTTGCCGGTCGTGGTCGGTGACCGGCGTTTGGTCAACCGCGCGGTGATGCCGTACTCGCGACACGTCCGCTCGAAGAGCACCTCAACCGGCAACGGCCGCGTGTGTCTGCCGGTGAACTGGTTGCCGTTGTCGGTGAGCACCTCGAACGGCACGCCCCATCGATTCATCGCCCCGACGAACGCTTCACACACGGCACTGCCACTGGGCTGCTCGAGAACCGCGGCGACGGTGACGAAGCGGGAATGGTCGTCGATGCCGGTCAACAGTTTGCATTCCCGGCCGCCAGCCAGGAACACACCTCCAACCAGGTCGAGTTGCCACAGATGCATCGGAGCTTCCCGCTCCCATCGCTTGTAGACCCGTTTATGTAGCTGCTCTTGAGGATTGACCAATCCGTTGCGTACCAGCACGCGGTGCACCGTGGCCCGCGCGGGCGCGGGCGCATAAGGGTCGAGGCGTCCGAGTTCGTAGACGATGCGCCGGGCACCCCACCGCCGGTGGGTGCGTCGCATTTCGCAGATCGTCGCCTCCACTTGTGGAGAGATCTGGTTCGGGCTAGTACGCGGTCGGCGAGATCGATCCGATAAACCGCCCAGACCTGATGCGGCATAGCGCTTGCGCCACGCCGTGACCGTTTGGCGAGAGACACCGTAACGGTTAGCGACCTCGATGACCGGAGCACCGTCGGCGACTTCGGTGACCGCACGGAACCTGACCTCCACACGCACCCGTGCAGCGATCTCAGCATCGGATTCAGTCTCAGCAGAGAAGGACACCCCCCACACTCTGACTGCGACCACCGACAAGCGTGAGACGTCAACGATGTCCCGGCGACACGACGTCAAGCATGTCCCGAGCCCTTACACGTCAGCATCGCCAGATTCGCGAGGATGACGAGCTGGATTACGTCTGGCTGTCAAGCGACGTCACCCCTGAGTGCGGCATGTCTCATGGAATGGGGCACTCCGGTGAAGGGGTGTTGGCCACTGCCGGAGAAGAAGCCGTAGCTGTTGGCTGAGCAAATCTGGTGCAGGACCAGATCGAGCGGACGGGGATTCAGTGGCCCCGCGGCCGCACGGGAGGCGCCATGGGCGCAGTTCTCATCGGAGGGATAGCAACATGGAGTGGCCGCGACGGCGAGCAAGCAGCGATCGGCTCCCTCTCTGCCTGACTTCGAACCATCGGCCGTCCGCGACATCGGCGGACGTTCGGCGCCGACAACTCGTCCTACTCTGACACGTTTCCTTACCAGCTAAAGCGGCTGTGGCAGAGTCGGTCATGCTCGGTGTCAAATGTATTCGTCACGGGTGCGCGTCTTGGCTGAGGGGTAAAGATGGCGCCCGAGTCGTCCTCCCGCGCCGGCCGGCATCATCCTCGGCCCCATGTCGTATTCGGCAAGCGGGAAATTGCGGCTAGTTAACATTAACATGGCGTGATCGTCGTCACTCGATGCGGCGAATGGCCTCGTTACGTGACGTAGCAGGCCGCCCAGATTGTCGGTCGGTCGGGCAGTTGGTGTGCGAAAACCGTCGTCGGTGATCATGATCTCGCGGTCGAGGGTGACGACCGAAACATTCTCGTGGCGGTATCGCATGTGTGCGTCTATCAAACGTCGTTGCTGCGGTGTTGCAATGTCCCGAAGGCCCGACTGGATTCGTTCGGTGAATGCCATAACGGTGGCTAGAACGAACCGGCTGGTGTCCTCGGCGAGGCGGCAGACGTTGAGGTGTGGCTGAGAATTGCCGCGTAGGCGATGCTGGCTGACTTGTAACGACCGTGCGCTTCGGACGGGGCGGGCCCGGGTTACCGTATCGAAACGTTATGAACCAGTCGCGAAATTCGTTGTGGTGTAATCAGCTGACGCCCCGATTGGGCTGGTCGAGCATTCATGCGGCTGGCGGGCGTGCACGTCGAAGTCGAAACTGCGACGGGGAGCAGCCGACCCACCGAGCAAACGCATGAGAAAAGCTTGCGACGTCGCAGTACCCCAGTTCGGTAGCAATCTGGCCGATTCCGACGCCGGGATCGAGAAGTCGGAGGATGGCGTGCTCCTGCATGAATTGCTGTCGTAGGCGGCGCAGGGTGGTGCCCTCGGCGTGTAGGTGCCGTTTGAGTGTGCTTACCGATACCGACAGCTCTGCTGCGATCCGACTAGCGTTGACTCGAGCAGGGTCTGCATCAAACTGGGCTCGGACGCGCTGCGTGTACGAGTTGTGACGCCGCTGATCGCAGAGCCGTCGCAGTTCGGCGGTACCGATCCGGTAGGCGACGGGATCGGAAAAGCGGCACACCTCATGAAGCGCCTCGGCTGGTATGCGAACAAATGACGCTGGCGCATCGAAGACGACTCGATGCCCTATCTCTCCCACGTTCAGCGGCTCGGTCGGCGCCGGGCAGGTCAGGTGTAACTCTGCTGAGGACACATCTCCTGTGAGTATTTTCACCAGACGCAGAACGGTCAGGCCCCCATAAGTGACGGCAAAGCAGTCGGTACCCGCGCTGTCGGTGCGCCCTGCGAGACCGATGGTAAGACCACTGGCGCCATGATGAAAGTCCGCACTTAGCGCCGTCGAGATCAACGGCAGAAAACGAAGCAACTCGACGATGTCAACGACCGACCCGGCACTGACCAGCGGCAGGCTCAGTGGACCGAAGGAGGTCAGCTGAGCGTGCTCAGCGAATGCGAGGCCCAGCCGAAACCCGTCGTGCGGCCCCATCGTCGGATACACGTCATGAAACCATTGCATCGGCACCTGCGCTTCTTGCGTGATCAACGTTCTGAGGTCGGTGCCCTCCTGGGCCATTATCCGACCGAATGCGCTCGTCGCCTCCGTGCCCAGCGCACCGCTGTCGAGAAGCTGTGCAAACGCCAACGGGGGCACACCGGATTCACCGAGGGTCACGTGAGCCAGATTAACAACAGATTGCGACGTTCACACATGGATCGGTCGGGATCCGCACATTCACACTCAAGGGGAACCTCATACGTGCAAGGAGGTGGCCATGGCCACGATCACATACATCACCCACGATGGAGACGACTACGAAGCCGATCTCGTGGAGGGGAAGTCGCTCATGCAGACCGCCGTCGACGAAGCCGTCCCCGGCATCGACGGTGATTGTGGTGGCGAAGCGGCCTGCGGTACGTGTCACGTCATTGTCGACCCGGCGTGGATCAAGACCGTCGGGCGCAGCGGCGAGGGCGAGGAAGAGATGCTGAGCATGCATCCGGAACGGGAAGGAACCTCGCGGCTGTCCTGCCAGATGATCGCGACTGAGGAGTGGGACGGCCTGACTGTTCGCCTCCCGGAATTCCAACTCTGACCCGCAACGACGAAGGAATGCAATCATGAGCATCGCAGCCACCGTCGCCGAGAAGGCGCAATCAATGATCCCGATCGACCTTCAGATCCGGGGGGCGCATGTCTATGACAAGACCCGCCGAATCGTCACAAGGACCGACGGCCAGAAGATCTTCACCGAGACCCCGATCCCGCCGGTGGACGAGGTCGATCTCGCCGAAATCGACCTGAGTAACCCGTTCCTGTATCGCCAGGGTATGTGGCGCTCGTACTTCGAGCGTGTCCGCAACGAGGCGCCGGTGCACTTCCGTTCGGAGAGCCCCTTCGGTCCGTTCTGGTCGGTCACGCGACACGCCGACATCATCGCGGTCGACAAGAATCACGAGGCGTTCTCCGCCGAACCGTTCATCATCATCGGCAGGCCCCCGCGTTTCATGGACATCGCGATGTTCATCGCGATGGATCCGCCCCGGCACGACAAGCAGCGCGCCGCAGTGCAGGGCGTGGTGGCTCCGAAGAACCTTCGTGAGATGGAGGGGCTCATCCGCGCGCGCGTCCGCGAAGTCCTCGACGGCCTCCCACTCAACGAGCCGTTTGACTGGGTCCAGACTGTGTCGATCGAACTCACTGCACGCATGCTCGCGACGCTACTTGACTTCCCTTACGACAAGCGGCACAAGCTGGTCGAATGGTCCGACCTCGCGACCTCGATGGAGCAGGCCAACGGCGGCCCCTCGGACAACGACAGGGTCTTCCGTGAGATGGTCGCGATGGCGCAAGGCCTGAGTTCGCTGTGGCGGGACAAGGCGGCACGTACCGTGGCCGGCGAAGAGCCTGGCTTCGACCTCATCACCATGCTGCAAAGCAACGAGGACACCAAGAACCTCCTCGACGATCGCCCCATGGAGTTCCTCGGTAACCTCGTGCTGCTGATCGTCGGCGGCAATGACACGACCCGCAACTCCATGAGCGGCGGAGTGCTGGCCCTCAACGAATACCCCGAGCAGTTCGAGAAGCTCAAGGCCAACCCCGACCTCATCCCCAACGCGGTGTCGGAGATCATCCGCTGGCAGACCCCTCTTGCTTACATGCGCAGGGTCGCCAAGAAGGACGTCATGCTCGGCGGCCAGTTCATCCGCAAGGGTGACAAGGTGGTGATGTGGTACGCCTCGGGCAACCGAGACGAGCGCGTCTTCGAGCGTCCAGACGAGCTCATCATCGACCGGGCCAACGCCCGCAACCACATCGCGTTCGGTTTCGGTGTACACCGCTGCATGGGCAACCGGCTCGCCGAGCTCCAGCTACGCATCCTGTGGGAGGAGCTCCTCCCTCGCTTCGACAACATCGAGGTGGTGGGTGAGCCGGAGTACGTGCAATCGAACTTTGTCCGTGGGATCAGCAAGATGATGGTTCGCCTGACCCCCAAGGGGGAAATGTGACGGCTGATCAGGTCGTCATCCTCGGCGCGAGCCACGCCGGCGTCCAACTCGCGGGCGCTCTCCGAAAGGAGAAATGGGCCGGGGATGTCTTGCTGATCGGCGACGAGGGCAGGCTCCCCTACCAGCGTCCACCGCTGTCCAAGGCATACCTGGCAGGTGCATCACAGCTTGATGACTGCGCGATCCGCGGACGTCAGTTCTACGACAAGCAGC
Organism: Gordonia rubripertincta; assembly: GCF_038024875.1. Classification (NCBI taxonomy): domain Bacteria; kingdom Bacillati; phylum Actinomycetota; class Actinomycetes; order Mycobacteriales; family Gordoniaceae; genus Gordonia; species Gordonia rubripertincta. The sequence continues at coordinate 798,185 of NZ_CP136136.1, read as the reverse complement.
GGATCGAGCTCGTGGACGGAACGGCGACGGCGATCAACCGTTCCGCGCACACCGTCACCCTCAACAGTGGAGACGTGGTGTCTTACGCCACGCTGGCACTGTGCACCGGCGCGCGCGCCCGCGCGCTGACCGTTCCGGGCGCCGAGTTGACGGGCGTCCACTACTTGCGCACCGCCACCGACGTCGAGGCCATCCGTGCCGCGGTGGTGCCAGGTTGCCGGGCCGTCATCGTCGGCGGCGGCTATATCGGCCTGGAGACGGCCGCCTCACTTCGAGCTCAGGGTGTGGACGTCACTGTTCTCGAGGCTGCGGAACGCGTGCTCGAGCGGGTGACCGCGCCGGTGGTCTCGAGGTTTTTCGACCGTACCCACCGGACCGAGGGTGTCGATGTTCGCACCAGCGCGTTGGTCGAGGGTTTTCGCGGGGAGGGGCGAGTCGAAGAGGTGGTGCTCGCCGACGGTGAGACCCTGGCCGCGGACCTCGTCATCGTCGGTGTCGGCATCATTCCCAACACGGATCTCGCGGTCGCCGCGGGCCTCGAGGTTGACGACGGAGTCATCGTCGACGACCATGCACGCACCAGCGACCCCGACATCGTCGCCGCCGGCGACTGCGTCAACCAACGGATCGCACGGTACGACAGGCGCGTCCGCCTCGAATGTGTGGCGGCCGCCACCGAGCAGGCCAAGGTCGCGGCAGCGACCATCTGCGGCAACGAAGCCGGTCTCACCGCGCTGCCTTGGTTCTGGTCCGATCAATACGATCTGAAGCTGCAGATCGCCGGGCTCAACACCGGGTACGACGAGGTACTGGTCAGCGGTGACCCTGACCACGACCGTGACTTCACCTGTTACTACTTCAACGACGGCGAGCTGATCGCCGCGGACTGCGTCAACAGACCCAAGGATTTCATGAACGCGAAGCGTACGATCGCACAGCGTTCGTCGCTCGACAGGTCCGAACTGATCGGAGCCACACCATGACCACATCACCCGCGGCAGCGGAAAGGCCGGCGGCGGCGCTCACAGCATCGACCTTCCTCGACATCCATCACGCGACCGTGCAGGCCTTCACCCAAGACGCGGTCGGCGACGCGGACACCGATCGCGAGAAGGCGCGGCGCCTCTTCGCCGCAGTCCGAGACCAGATCCGTTACGACCCCTACACCGTCTCTGACAAGCCCGATCATTACCGGGCCAGCCATGTCATCGAGTCCGGACGTGGGTACTGCGTACCCAAAGCGGTCGTACTGACAGCCGCGTTCCGCGCGGCAAACATACCGGCCCGGCTCGGCTTCGCTGATGTACGCAATCATCTGCAGACCGACGCGCTGCGCGAACTCATGGGAACCGACGTCTTCGTATATCACGGATACAGCCACGTCTACATCGAGGGGCGCTGGTTGAAAGCTACACCCGCGTTCAACATTGAATTGTGCACTCGATTCGGGGTCCCACCTATCGACTTCACCGGCGATCGCGACGCGTTGTTTCACGCGCACGCGGCGGACGGCTCCGCGCACATGGAGTACGTGCACGAACGCGGCGTCTACAACGACTTGCCCCTCGAGGAAATCCTGGCGGGCCTGCGGCATGCCTACGGCCCTCTGATCTTCTCGGGACGGCCAGCTCCGTCCGACGCATTCCGCGCATAGTGTGCGCTCCGGCGGGCTACCGCCGCAGGTTACTGCCCGCTCGAACACCCGTGCCACCACCTGTCGGCCAGATCCCGTCGCACAGTGTCCACCACCACTAGGGAGACCATGACAATGTCCGAGTCATTGCTCGACACCTATCCACACCGAATGGGCGGCCATTGCGGCTCCAGCGCGATGCGCGACTTGATGGTGAGGGGGACCCGTTTGGTGGTCCAGTCGCTATGCGGCTTGGGATTGGTGGGTCGTGGTCCACTGTAGAGCGAATTCAGCGGGGCTGAGTTCGCCGTGGGCGCTGTGGGGCCTGGCGGTGTTGTAGTCGGTCCTCCAATCCTCGGTGATCACTTGGGCTTCGAGCAGAGAATCGAAGCGCCACGAGTTGAGCAGTTCATCGCGTAGTCGACCGTTGAACGATTCGATCCAGCCGTTCTGCCATGGCGAACCGGGGTCGATGAACAAGGCTCCGGTGCCGGTGAATCGGCACCAGTCGCGTACGGCGTGGGCGACGAATTCGGGGCCGTTGTCGAACCGCACGTAGACCGGCGCCCCGCGGGTCAAAGCCAGCGTGTCAAGGACTGCGACCACTTGGTCGGCGTCGATTGACCTGCCGATCTCGATGGCCAGGCACTCTCGGGTGTACTCATCAATGATGTTGAGTAGCTTGATCGTACGACCATCAGCGAGGGTGTCGAATTGGAAGTCCATCGCCCAGATCACGTTCGGCCGGATAGGACACATCGCCCCTACGGTGACACCGACGCCGGTCAACCGCTTCTTTTTGCGGCGCTGGGGCACTCGAAGTCCTTCCTCACACCATAGTCGACGAATACGTTTGTCGTTGACCGCCCATCCGGATTTGCGTGCCATCTTCGCTGCTCGCCGCCACCCCCACCGGGGCCGGTCGGTGGAGAACCTGCGTAGCCAGGCCCTCAGCCTGGTGTCCTCGTCGTCCGCTGGTTGTGTCCTCAGGCGCATCGTCGAGCGGTGGATACCGACCACCGCACACGCCCGACGCTGAGACACCCCGAACCGTTCTTGCAGCACCGTCACGGCGCGGCGTTTACGGTTCGGGGTCAAAAGTTTCCCGACGACAGGTCCTTGAGCATGTCAATGTCGAGGGCCTGGTTGGCCACGAGCTTCTTGAGTCGGGCGTTCTCCGCCTCGAGTTCTTTGAGCCGCTTGGCGTCATCAGCTTTCATGCCGCTGGCAGGTCCCCGATAACCGGTCCAGTCGGTCCTAGAGCCAGTTCTTTCTTGCGGTCGGTCAGTCGATCTCGCAGCCCACGGGGTGGTGCTGGTGGGTGCATCGGGCAGCGTACTCGGCCGGGGTCTTGTAGCCCAGCGCTGAGTGGCGGTGTCGGTGGTTGTGGTCGTCTTTGAAGTCTTCGATGACCACGCGGGCCTCCAACAGGGTGGGCCAGCAGTTGCGGTTCAAACACTCGTCGCGCAACCGGTTGTTGAACGACTCGATGAACCCGTTGTTCCACGGCGTGCCAGGCGGAATGTAGGAGATCCCCACCGACCCTGCACAGAACGTCTGGAGGGCCTCAGAGATGAACTCAGGGCCGTTGTCCATGCGCAGCACCTTCGGTGGGCCACCCCAGATCGCGAAGGTCTTCTTCAACTCCTCGATCAACCGGTCGGCGGCGATCGAGCGATCCACAATGTTGAGCAGCGACATCCGGGTGTGTTCATCGACCATGGACGCGATCTTGATCTTGTGTCCGTCGACAGTGGAGTCGAACTGAAAGTCCAATGCCCACACCACTTTCGGTGCGTCCGCGGTGACAATCGGCACCGACGACTGGCCGGCCCGTTTACGCCGCGGCGCCCGGCGCACCTGCAATCCTTCTTCCTTCCACAGCCGGTGGACCTTCTTCTTGTTCACGGTGTCGCCTTCGTCGAAACGTAGCCAGGCCCACGCCCGACGGAACCCGTGGCGTGGGTTCTGACGGGCGTAGGTTCGTAGCTGCTGGCGCAGGCCAGCATCCGGGTCAGCCGGGGTGTGCGCTTGCGGCAGTTGACGATACGCTGAACGAGCAAGCCCAACAACCTTGCACGCCTTGCGTTCTGACATGTTCATCACGTCTTTGAGCATGTCGATGGCGGCGCGTTTGGCGGTTGGGCTCAGAATTTTCCCTTGGCGATCTCCCGTAGCGCGTCCTTCTCCAACTCGGCATCGGCGAGCAGCCGCTTGAGCCGGCCGTTCTGCTCACGCAGCTCCTTGAGCTCCTTGGCCGCGTCACCGTCCATGCCGCCGTACTGGCGGCGCCAGTTGTACAACGTCGCTGCCGACACCTCGAGGTCGGCGGCGATCTCCTCGCCGGTCTTGCCCTGCGCCGCCAACTCGTCAGCCCGGCGCAACTTGCGCACAATGTCCTCTGCCGAGTGGCGCTTGCGTCCTGCCATGATCCTCATCGTCCCTTCTCTGCCCTCAACAGGGCAATCAGGACTCTAAAACAGACCGGACCGGTTCACGGGGGACACGCCACGAAGAAGGCGCCAAGTTCTGGGCCGGGGTGTGTGCGAATCTGGCCAACCGCGGCGTCAAGGACGTGCTGATCGTGTGCTGTGACGGGCTCACCGGATTCCCCGAGGCAATCGAGGTGACCTGGCCGCTGGCCACCGTGCAAACCTGTCTGGTGCATCTGATCCGCAACTCGATGCGGTTCGTGAACCACAAAGACCGCAAAGACGTGGCCCGGGCGATCAAACCGATCTACACCGCCCCCGACGCCGAGACCGCCCGCCGCGAGTGGGAAGCCTTCCGCGACTCGGAACTAGGCGCCAAATATCCGAGTGCGGCAATGGCTTTCGACCGAGCCTGGGATCGGTTCATCCCCTTCCTGGCATTCCCGCCCGAGCTGCGCAAAGTCATCTACACCACCAACTCGATCGAGTCATTGAACTACCAGCTCCGCAAGGTCATCAAGAACCGCGGACATTTCCCCAACGACATCGCGGTCCGCAAACTCTTGTGGCTGGCCATCTGCGACATCGAAGACAAACGAGCCGCTCAACGCCTCAAAGAACGCGGGACCAGGCGGTCACAGCCCCGTAAGGCCCTCGGACGACTGGTCGAGGGACAGGTCGTCACCAACTGGAAACAGGCCCCCGGACAACTCGCACTGGCCTACCCCGACCGGATCGAACCCCACCTCAGCTAGACCCCACAGACCACAAGAAAATCAGGAGCCACGTTCTTACACAGACATCTTGACAAGCTCTCGAGCCCCCGCGCACCAAGAGACCGCCCCGCGGCAGAAGCCACGGGGCGGTGTGTTCTTCTGTGAAGCGCTCAAGCGGTAGCTTCGTCTGATCCGGACTCGATCGATCCGGTGACCAGTTCGCCGACGATGTCGGTAATGATTGCGCCCACGATAGCCTCGGCCATGATGGTGGCCCCTTCGATGTTGTGTGCTGATGACTGCGAATGTGGAGCGCTGGCTGCGATGTCCACCTCGCAAACTCTACGACGCTCGATAAAACGGCGCCCAACGAACGATGAGTGAGAGATGAATGGCCGCGCAATTCCCAGTGACGGTTCTGTCTTTCCCACCGGGGCCATCGGGCAGACGGATCGCTCCAATAAATACGTGCCCACCGAACGCTGAGGACGTTCGGTGGGCACATCTGTGCCTTACCTCGGCGGTGTCCTATCTCGGCCAGTGCGGACGCGAAGCCGACCCCGTGCGGCGCTAGTTCGATACAACCGGCAGCTCGCCCTGCTCATGCTTCGCGCGCAACACCTTCTTGTCGAACTTGCCCACGCTCGTCCGTGGTATCTGCTCCATGAACGTCCAGTTGTTCGGGATCCACCAGTGCGGGATCTCCTCCGGGCAATTTCTTAGGCACCACTCGTGGAGCGTGTCAGCCGACACTTCGCGACCCGGTGCCGGAACCACAACAGCGAGAGCTGTCTCCTGCCATCGGGGGTCGGGCATCGCGACAACCGCGGCCTCGGCGACATCCGGGTGCGACATGATCCAGTTCTCGAGCTCCACTGACGAGATCCATTCGCCCCCGGACTTGATGACGTCCTTGGACCGGTCGGTCAGCGTCAGATACCCGTCCGGACTGATGTGTCCCACGTCGCCGGTCCGCAACCAGCCATCCCGAAACCTCTCGGTGTCCTCGAGTCGGTAGTAGCTGCCTGTGACCCACGGACCCCGCACTTCGAGTTCACCGACGGACTTGTCGTCACGGGGAACAGGCAGGCCGCCCTCGTCGATGAGGCGCATCTCCACCCCGCAAATTGCCCGTCCCTGTCGCTTGCGGTAAGATATTTCCTTTGCGGGGCTGATCCCGGCGGGAGGCCGACCTACCGCTGCAAGCGGGGACGTCTCAGTCATACCCCACGCCTGAATAATCTGTACGCCGAAGCGGTCCGCAAACCCCTCGATCAACGACTGCGGGACGGGAGCTCCACCACAGGCGACAAGGTCGATCGATGACAAGTCGACACCCGGATTCGCGATACCGTACTGAAGAAGATCGTTCCAGATTGTCGGTACTGCTCCTGCCTTCGTGGGGCGATGTTGTTGGATCATGTCAGCGAGCGGCGCTGCTTGAAGGTATCGATCAGGCATCAGCAAGTCCGCGCCGGCCATCAGCGACGCGTAGGGCAGACCCCAGGCGCTGGCATGAAACATCGGCACGACGGGAAGTACACGATCGGCTTCTGCGATCGCCAGAGCGTTACCGGTACACGCTGCCATGGAGTGCAGAAACACCGAGCGATGACTGTAGACGACCCCCTTGGGATCGCCTGTAGTGCCGCTCGTATAACACATACCCGCAGCCGACCGCTCGTCGGGATCGACCCAAGAGAACACTGGGGATTCCGCTGCGAGCGCGTCATGATATCGCATCACGGTCACGCCGTGCCCGTCGAGCGGGGAGGTGTCGCCGTCGCCGGTAACGAACACAACCCGAACCGTCGCCAAGCCCGGTAGGACCGCCGCCAACAACGGAACCAGCGACCCGTCCACGATAATGACCTTGTCTTCGGCGTGGTTCGCGATGAACTGCAGCTGAGCCGGTGACAACCGGATGTTCAGCGTATGCAGCACCGCGCCCATCGCGGGTACCGCAGCGTACGCTTCGAGGTGCTCCTGGTTGTTCCACAGCATCGTTGCCACGCGGTCGTCGCCGACCACGCCGACCCGACGCAGAGCATTCGCCAGACGTGCGCATCGCTCTTCAAGATCGCCGTAGGTCGCATACCGGGCAGAGCCGTTCACGGAATAGGTAATCACCTGCCTAACAGTGTGATTGGTTGCGACGTGGCGCAGTATCGATGACACTGTCATCGGCACCTCCTGCATGGTGCTTTTCATCTAACTCTCCTTTCGCGGCGGACGCTGGATCATTCGGCAGGTCCGTAATCCTGGATCTGCCAGCCGTTATCGGTCTTCAGCACGACGACTTTCAACAGTGTGGGGAGTTCGCTCGGCTGAGGGTTCTGAACATTCTGGGTCTTCTGGGTGGCGAAGACCAGCACCGTGTATTCCCCCCGGTTCTCGCTGGCGCTGCCGGTGACGCTGGTCGCCAGTACGCGTCCCGCCGCTTGGACCTTGGCCTGTTTCATGATTTGGGTCAGGGTGGGTTCGACATCGTCGTATCGCTTGACCAACGCATCGCTGGCATTCTCTTTCACTTCGGTAAAGAATGCGTCGGTGTTTTGGTAGCTGTACGTGAGCGACTTTGTGGTGTAGTCCGATGCTGCCTGCGCTGCCTGCGCTCGTTGTGTGGCGGCGTCCTCCAGGGACGTCTTTGCTTGCCGCATGTCAATGTAGAGGTAAGCAAAGAGCCCGGCCAGCACCGCGAGTACTACCACGAGAGCACCGACGGCCACCACCTGGAGGCGTGCTGATCCCCAGCGCTGCTCGGCCTCGGACGTCGGGGGGCTTGCCTCGTCCGAGGCGGAAACGTCCTGTGACGTCGCAGGTTCTGTGGCACTAGTGGCGTCGCCGCGGTCTGCCTTATCGGAAGCCGTAGTCAGCTCATTTTCGGTGCCGCTGTCCTCGGATTCTGATCCGTTGTCGTGTGCGGTCATTTGCTGCCTTCTGTAAATGCTGGGGTAGGGGGGGCGACATCGGGCGTCAGCGGGGTGATGGTGTGACGGCGATCGGGATTTGCGCCTGTCCCCGATGGGACGCGGGGAATGTTCGCGCCAGGAGATCACCGATCGATCCGAAGTCGACGTATGTGTCTGCGACTTTCGCCGTCGCCGGTTTGACCGCGCGGGTGATGGCGACAATGTCGGGCTGAAGTATCTGGATGTAACCGCTGAGCTTTTCCACTAGCTTCAGGATTGGTGGCCATTTGTCGTAGGACGTAGAGGTGAAAACGATGAACGCACGTTGGATTCTCGCCAAACCGTCGACGGCATCCGGGGTCCGGACCGACGCGGTACTGAGCACACCGCCCACGTTCGACATGAGGCCCAGGAGGAACTCGGCATTGTCCGCGGTGGTACGGACCGCACCGTCGTCACCGACGAAGTCCACGAGGCGGTGCATCATGTCTCCGATCGTGTCGAGGTCCTTTTGCCGGCCGTCGACTGCAGCCGAGATCGTTTCGTTGATGGTCTGAATCGATGCTGGATCGAGCGCGTCGGCCACTGCCGACATTTTCGGGAGCACCTGGGGAACGGATTGGGACACGTGGATGGCGCTGGCGGGCACTAGGTCCCCACTACGCAAGTACTCACTGGTGGTGGTATCCGGTGGGATGAAGTTGATGTATTGCTCTCCCGCGACCGAGAGGTTCTGGATCGTCATGACACTGCCGCGAGGGATCTTGTAGCCGGAGTCGATGGACATGTCGACGGCGAGCTGATTATCTGTGACGCGAATAGATGTCACCTTGCCCGCCGGCACCCCCTCTAGCATCACCGGCGATGTGTCGAGCAGGCCGCCCGAGCTCTTGAGTATGGCCGAGATCGTGTAGTCGGAGCGGAACGGGTTTATTCGTGCCACGTCGATGGTCAGGTATGTTGCTCCGACGAGGAAGACGACGACAAGGGCAACCAGGGATACGACGGTGCTGCGGATCATGGCATCATTCCGATCGCTCGCAATACGTTAATGAACGACCCGGCATCACGTCGGGCTAGATCTTGGCCGTCGATAGACACGTCGGAAACGTTGATATCTGGCGAGCTGACGAATGGGATGAGCTTCTCGCGTATTACACGCGTCGCCTTGTCGGAAACATCCTTGGAGTAGATGTCCGAGTACGCGATGGACGCGATTACCGGCGCGATCGCTCCTACCGTTTCCTTGATGCGGGAATACTCAGGGTCGACGATACGGCCGGCAGATACTGCGAAGTCGCGCAGGTTGGCGATAAGTAGCGCGACGTCAATTAGCGAATAGCCCAGACCATAGAAGTTCACTCCCCCCTTGGTCAACATTCGGTCAGTACCTGACGGGTCGGCCAGGATCACTTTCAGTGTGCGATCGGCCGACTGCAGGACTACGTCGAGTTTGTCGGTGTTGGCGGACACCTCAGACACGGTGCGCAACGTCGTGCGGTAAAGCGTATCGAATTGGGCGGGGTCACTCGGAAAGGTCGAGTTCAGTGTCGATATCGCGGTATGGATTTTATCGAGTTCACCCCCGCCCAGTACATTAGCCATCCCCCGCATCACGTCCTCGACGTTGGCAGCCGGTTCGGTGCGTGAGAGAGGTATTACCGATCCCGCGTGCAGCAAGGCTTGGGGTGGACTGCTGTGCGGGGGGAAGGATGGCCACATAAATCTCGCCCAGGAGAGTGTCTTGGCGGAGTTCCGCGCGCGAATCTTCCTGCAGTTGGGCGTCTTTATCAATTCGGGCGGCAACCAGCGCGTGGCCTCCGTCGTACGTGACGCTGGTGACGGCACCGACGTCAATCCCTCGAGAGAGGACTTTGGCACGGGCAGGCAAGTTCAGAGCACTCGTGAACTCGATCTCGATGTCGTAGCCGTCTCGGGCGGATGATCCGCCGATGGTCGGCGGGTTGTCGGCGTTGATGCTGCAGGCGGCGAGGGCGATGGTCGCTGCGAACAGCGTCACGATCGCGGCCGTGACACGGCGAAGGTAGCCGTAGGTCATCATTGAGATTGCCCTCCGATCAAGTTAGCGATCGTCGCCACTTCGTTACCCGTCCTGCAGACGCCGTTGACGGGGGGAGAGGCACACGCCGTTCTTAGGGTCTGCAGTGGGACAGACACGGCGAATGCCCGCAGGATCGACTTCGCATCCGGATGCTTGACGATGAGGTCAGCCGTTCGAGCGGCGACGGTCGCCAGGATGTTCTCTTGCTTGCCTACTTGCGCGAGGAGTGGAACCGCAGCATCACCAATTGCGAAGATCGGTGGACCGAAGTCGGACGCCAATCGCGACAGGATGGGGACGAAGGTACCTGCGTACTCTGTTGCGGCGCCGAATGTTTGACCGAAAGCAACAATCACCTCGATTGCGCCGACGAAGTTGTCGAACAGCTGGGTCACCTCAGCACTGTTCTCGGTGGCAACACCGGTTAAGGTCGCGAGGTTGGCTACAATTCTGCGTATCTGACCATCACGCCGGGTCGGATCGTTGATCAGCGTGGCCGAGTCCTTGAGAATGCCAGAGATATCGCCCTGGGTTCCCTCCATGTTCTTGGAGACGAGCGTGAGCGCCTGGAGAATCGCATCGGTGTCACGTCCGCCGTCCTTGACGAGTTCATCGGAAAGAGTGCTGATCGCGTCGAGCGTTTGACTAATCCCCAGTGGAGTCCTGGTTTTGTTCAGTGGTATGCACTTGGCCGACTCGTAATGCTCTCCGCCGCGATAGGGATGGGTGAACTCGATTTGTCTTTCGGTGACAATCGAGGTGGACACCAGGGTGGCCCCCACATCCGCGGGAAGCGGCACGGTCTTGTCGATCCGCATGTCGACACGCACGCCCCTCTGGCCCTCCTCGTGAATGCCTACGACCCTGCCCACCTTCTTGCCGAGCATCGCGACGGAGTTGCCTTCGTACAGACCTGATGCGTCGGAAAACTCCGCACATAGTGGCCGCGTGTCGTCGTCGGCTGTCGCATAGTTGATTCCTACGGCCGCGATCACTACTGCGAGTGTGACGATGGTGGCGATCGGGATCAGATGCTGACGCATCCGCTCTGTCAGCATTTTTGATCACCACTCGGGATGCAGATGCGGACAGTCGGTTCAGGACTCGCTGGACCGACCTCTGGAGCGTCGAGAAGAATGCTCAGTCGTCTGGTGATCTGATCGACCTGGGTCAGCGCGTTTGCGTAGGCGGGCATCTGGGCCGACACCTTGTTCAGAAGGGTCTTGAACTGTTGTACCGATGGTTCTATTCCGTCGCGGTACGCGACAAGCGGTCGGGTCAGTAGCTTGAAAAGACGGCGCAGATAATCGAATCCGTTCTGGACGTTGGCGATGTCTGGTCCAAGGGTGCGGGCAAGGAAGCTGAGCTGGCGGAGGAAGTCCACGAGTACCTGCTTGCGGTTTGCGAGGGCGGCGACGTACTCATCGGACAACGTCATCGTCTTGTCGAGTTGTGCGTACTGACGTTGCAGTAGGTCCATCAGGCTGCTCGCGTTTTGCAGGGCATCAGGGATATTGGTGTTTCCGTCGGAGAAAGCATTCTGTAGCAGCGCCGCTGTGCGCCGTAGATCAACACCACGCACGTCACGGAACACCGGTGTGGTTGTCTCAAGCGTGCTGGAAATGTCGTAGGTGCTGCTTGTCTGCTCCAGTGGGATTGCACCGTCGAGGGCCGACGGGCCTGAACCTGGGTCGAGGTCCAATACACGTCCACCAATAGGGGTGATGAGACGGACGTTCGCCGTCGCGTCCGACCGAACGGCAATCGAGTCATCCAGCCGGAATCGCACGGTGATGAACGTTCCGGTCAGGTCGACTGACGCGACCTTGCCTTTCCTGATCCCGGCGATACGTACCTGGTCGCCGGCTTCCAATCCGCCGGTATTGACTAACTTGGCACTGTAGATAGTTTGTCCGGGCGGTGAGATGTACACAGCACCCGCCACGACGAGGCCGGCCACCGTGACCATCGTAACGACTCCCGCCAGGATGAGGTCGCGCCGACGCTGCGGGCGGTGATGCGGACGCTTATCGAAGAAGCGGGTCACTGGCACACCACCAGTCGTTGACCCATCAGGGCGATCTGCGCTGTTCTCGGTAGGTCGAGCACTCCTCGGGCGCACCCTGCCGCCGAGGACGAAGGTGTCGCTTTGGATGTAGTTTCCAGGGCGTCCAGGAGTGGCTTCAGGAGAACGGCACCGTTCAGTAAGCTTTCTGTATCCCCTGGCTCCCGCACCAATCTCTGATAAATGGCCGCGAAGCTGGTGTCGTAGGTCGACTCGATCTGCTCACCGGAGAGCACAGTCTTCGCCATCGAACGGTTGACCTCCCGCAGCGAGGCCCTCAGGCGATCGCTCACGCGGCTGAACGCATCGACGATTGACCCCAATTTGTCTATCAACTCGACCAGTTCGGCGGAGCGCCCCATCAACTGATCAGACACCTGTCCCAGGCTCGTCACAATGTTGGTGATGATCTCTGAACGCTGGTTCCCGTACTCGGTGATGTTCGCGACTTGCTTCATGACTGGTGCGATACCTCGACCGTCCCCCTGGGCGACCCGTAGCAGGTTCGACTGAAGCTCATTGATCTCGGCCGTATTCAATGTATCGAATACTGGTTTGAAACTGTTGAATAGTGTCGATACGTCGAACGACGGGACGGTCTTGTTGAGTGCCACCTGTGTGATCGACTCCTGGTCGGCGCCTTGTCCGGCATTGATGAGCTCCACATACCGCTGCCCCAGCAGGTTTTGGTAACGGACGGCGGCAGTCGTCGCGGGGGTAATCGAGACGCCGTCGTCCAGTTGGAAACGGACGATCGCTGTTGATCCCTTCAGGTCGACAGCCGTTACATATCCCACCTTCACTCCAGCGAGTCGTACCCCGTCGCGGGGCTTGAGTCCGGAAGCGTCGGCAAAAACCGCGGAACGCTGCGAACTGGAGGATCCTTCGTTGGTCGGCTGCAGAATCGCGATGATGACATACGTAAGGACGCCGATGACAGCGGTGAACGCGGTGATCTTAATGATTGTGGGTGTCAGAGACCTCAGAGTCATCCCGTGGGCCCCCCCATTCTCAATGCGCTTTGTAGAGCAGGTGAGGTCTGGACCACCAGTGCTAGCTGGAGCTGGACTCGGTCGCCGAATTTCGGCAAGGCTTTGTCGATGCCATCGAGGATCTGCGGGATCGTGTACACCGTGCGAACGAGCCCCGAGGCGGATCTGGCGACGGGCCGCGCTAGATCAAGGCCGACGTCTAACAGCGAACTCAGGGCCGGGTAATTCTTGTCGAGCAGTCCGCCGAGTGCACCGAACAGAACCTTTCCCGTGTCGCCGAGATTGCTTTTCGTGCGATCGATGTTCTGTTGAGTGGCGAAAAAGTCAGCGATATCGACGTTCTTCAAGACGCCAGGGACGAACGGCGTCATGAAGTCGGCGACTCCGGTGGACAGATTGGCTGCAATTTCTAGGTCCTCCCCGACCGGCCGTTTCTGGACATCCCGCGTGAGCTTCGCGATCTGGAATACGAGTTTTCCGCTATCAGACATTGCCTGCGAATCCTCGACGATGAACCTCACCACCGCTTCGAACGAGGGCTGGTCCAGTGCCTCGACCAGCGTGGAGATCTTGCGAACAAGTGTTGACACCGAGGTCTGTTCAGACTGCAACCTGCTTACGTAGACACTCCCGCCGGAACCGATGGGCGGTCCGTGTCCAGGATCTACGATTTCCAGTGCCGTCGGTCCCAGTGCGTTTGCCGAAGTGTAATTCACCGTCATGCCCTGCCGGAGATCTAGGTCGTTGCCGGAACCGGTGAAGTTGATTTTGACCGTCGCGCCACGGTCTCGAACCGAGATGCTCGAGACCTCGCCCACGGTGAACCCAAGGTACTTCACTTCCGATCCCCCCTTCAATCCGTCGCCTATCGCGTCGGTGTTGATGGTCAACGACGTGTGATCGCTGAAGTCACCGTTAGCGTCACTTATCAGTAAGTAGGCAGCTATCGCGCCGAGGATTAAGAGGGCGACCCCCCGAAGGACCAGGTTCCCGTGCGATGGTTCGCGCCCGGACGGATCATGAAAGACAGCCACTGAACCCCCCTACCCAGAAATCCGTACGCCGGAATCGAATCCCCACATCAGAAGTGTCAGAATCATGTCCTCCACGACGATGACGATGAGGCTCGTGCGGATCGCTCGGCCGGACGCCCGGCCTACCCCCTCAGCTCCGCCTGTGGCGAAGTAGCCCTGATAGCTATGGATAATCACTACGGAAACGACAAATACAAGAACTTTGATGAGCGAGAAGATAAGGTCCTGAGGTTTGAGGAACTGGTCGAAATAGAAATCATAAGTGCCGCCGGATTGGCCGTGTACCTGTGTGACGACGAGCTTAGCGGCCGCGAATCCGAGAATAAGCGCGATGATGTACAAAGGAATCACGGTCGTGATCGACGCCACTACGCGAGTGCTGACGACGAAGGGAATGGGACGTACCGCCATAGCCTCGAGAGCGTCGATCTCCTCGGAAATGCGCATCGAGCCTATCTCAGCTGTCAACCGGCAGCCGGCTTGTGCTGCGAACCCGATCGCAGCGATCATTGGCGCAAGCTCTCGGGTGTTAGCGTAGTGGCAGGTCCCCGATAACCGGTCCAGTCGGTCCTAGAGCCAGTTCTTACTTGCGGTCGGTCAGTCGATCTCGCAGCCCACGGGGTGGTGCTGGTGGGTGCATCGGGCAGCGTACTCGGCCGGGGTCTTGTAGCCCAGCGCTGAGTGGCGGTGTCGGTGGTTGTGGTCGTCTTTGAAGTCTTCGATGACCACGCGGGCCTCCAACAGGGTGGGCCAGCAGTTGCGGTTCAAACACTCGTCGCGCAACCGGTTGTTGAACGACTCGATGAACCCGTTGTTCCACGGTGTGCCGGGCGGAATGTAGGAAATCCCCACCGACCCTGCACAGAACGTCTGGAGGGCCTCAGAGATGAACTCAGGGCCGTTGTCCATGCGCAGCACCTTCGGTGGGCCACCCCAGATCGCGAAGGTCTTCTTCAACTCCTCGATCAACCGGTCGGCGGCGATCGAGCGATCCACAATGTTGAGCAGCGACATCCGGGTGTGTTCATCGACCATCGATGCGATCTTGACCTTCTTGCCATCCACGGTCGAGTCGAACTGAAAGTCCAATGCCCACACCACTTTCGGTGCGTCCGCGGTGGCAATCGGCACCGACGACTGGCCGGCCCGTTTACGCCGCGGCGCCCGGCGCACCTGCAATCCTTCTTCCTTCCACAGCCGGTGGACCTTCTTCTTGTTCACGGTGTCGCCTTCGTCGAAACGCAGCCAGGCCCACGCCCGACGGAACCCGTGGCGAGAATTCTGACGGGCGTAGGTTCGTAGCTGCTGGCGCAGGCCAGCATCCGGGTCAGCCGGGGTGTGCGCTTGCGGCAGTTGACGATACGCTGAACGAGCAAGCCCAACTACCCTGCACGCCTTGCGTTCTGACATGTTCATCACGTCTTTGAGCATGTCGATGGCGGCGCGTTTGGCGGTTGGGCTCAGAATTTTCCCTTGGCGATCTCCCGTAGCGCGTCCTTCTCCAACTCGGCATCGGCGAGCAGGCGCTTGAGCCGGCCGTTCTGCTCACGCAGCTCCTTGAGCTCCTTGGCCGCGTCACCGTCCATGCCGCCGTACTGGCGGCGCCAGTTGTACAAGGTGGCTGCCGACACCTCGAGGTCGGCGGCGATCTCCTCGCCGGTCTTGCCCTGCGCCGCCAACTCGTCAGCCCGGCGCAACTTGCGCACAATGTCCTCTGCCGAGTGGCGCTTGCGTCCTGCCATGATCCTCATCGTCCCTTCTCTGCCCTCAACAGGGCAATCAGGACTCTAAAACCAACCGGACCGGTTTACGGGGGACACGCCAGTAGGAAGAGATGAATCCAGTCAGTGAACCCATCCCTACGAGGTCCAGCGAGGCGTAACCCTGGATACCGATTGAGGCGCCGACGGCGATGCCGAGGATGGCGAGGACGATGGCCGTTCCACCACCGACCAAGACTGCACCTCTACCCCAGGCGAATTCTTGTATGTAGAGCAGGGTTTGGCGCCGGTATGTGGTGATGACATGGCGGATGCCGAGGACCGCGGCGATCACAAAGGTCGCGACGTGCCCCAAGCGTTCAGGTACTTGTGCAACGGGCGCGATCACGGCACCGACCGGCCGGGTGGCGGCGGAGAACCTCCGGGAGGGAACGGTGGTCACGAGGCGTTTCTCATCCAATGGTTTGGGGGACGAACATGGTTGTTAGTTGCGTGATAAAGACATTGATCACGAAGCACGCGACGACACCCAGCACTACGGTGGCATTGACCGAGGTTGCGACGCCTTTAGGGCCGCCCTTCGTCGACAGCCCGCGGTGACAAGCAATCGTCACCACGACAAGTCCGAACACAAGCGATTTGCATAGAGCGACAACGATGTCGGTTACCGATGCGAACGACGCGAACGATGCAACATAGCTGCCGGGTGTGATGCCTTGGACATCGACGCTGATGGCGTAGCCCGCCAGCAGCCCGGTGAAGACGATCAGCATGCAGAGCATCGGCGCAGTGATCAACACAGATACGAACCGAGGTGCTACGACGCGCCTGGTGGGGTTGAGTCCGAGTGTCTCCATGGCGGCAATTTCTTCGCGAATCGTTCGAGCGCCCAAATCAGAGGCAATCGCTGATCCGGCCGCGCCCCCGAGTAGAAGGGCGGTAACGATGGGCGCTCCCTGTTGAATGATCCCGAGGCCCCCAGCGGCGCCAGCAATTGACGTGGCCCCAACTTGCTGAGTGAGGCTTCCCACTTGTACCGACACGATGACACCGAATGGCACAGCTACCAGAATCGCGGGCAGAGTCGTCACGACAATAACGAACCAAGTCTGCGATACGGCTTCGCGAAACGGAAACCGTCCCGTAGCAATGTCTACCGCTACCCACCGCAGGGCCTGGCCAGCCAAGCCGAGGGTGCTACCGAAAGTGGCGGCGCCGTCCAGGAAACGGTTGGCGCCGGTCCGAGTGGTGATGGACCTCTCCTTCCCTCGTACACGGGGTATGCGCCGCTTAATGCTGGTGCGCGTTATGGACGGTACCAGGTACTGGCAGTATTACCTATAGTGTTTACAGAAAGACCGTGTCGGGACCTGCTCCCACACCTCATCGACCCCCGCACCCTGTTTGAGTAGGTGGCGGCTTAGTAAGGACAACGATCAGAAGATGACCTCAGAAGCAAGACTGCCGGCGCACTCGTCCCAGTGCATGGGCTGCGGAAGCGAAAACCCCCACGGACTTCAACTTGAGGTCTACCGGAGTGGCGAGCGGGTGTACGCCGATCACACCTTCGACGAGAGGCACCTTGGCGCGCCCGGGTTGGCGCACGGCGGAGCGATCTCGGCCGCTTGCGACGACATCATGGGTTTCACCCTGTGGATCGCGCGGACCCCCGCGGTGACCCGCACCCTGACCGTCGAATACCGTCAGCCGGTCCCTCTGCACACTCCCATTCGCCTCTCTGCTTGGATTGACCACGAGTCGGATCGCCTACTGCACATCGCGGCCGTTGGATCGTTCGATGATCGAACGTATTTCACCTCTAGCGGTGTCTTCGTCAAGGTCGACGTCGCTCATTTTCGACGGTATGCCGACCTATCAACAATCGATGACTTCTTCGCCAACTTCACGCGTACAGACTGACGCCGCAGGGGGGACTGTCGCTGATTCGGTGTAAGTGGTTTGATCGCCCCCGGCGTGGGGCAGGAGGAATCACGACGATGACCGACACAGTCGAGGGCGTGGATGCCCTGGTGGCAGGGCCAGTTGAGACTGGTCAAGAACACGATGTCACCACCGCGGATGAGGTGCGTGAGTGAGTAGCCGGCCGATCTACGCCGCGATCGGGGTTGATCTCGATGGGCACAAAGACATCCTCGGCATGTGGGCTGGCGACGGCGGCAGCGAGTCGGCCACGTTCCGGCGGGCGGTGCTCACCGACCTCAAGAACCGGGGTGCCAGGGGCATCTTCTCCCTTGTCTGTGACGGCTTGAAAGGGTCGCCCGACAGTGTGTCCGCCGCGTTTCCGTTGGCCACGGTACAGACGTGCATCATCCATTTGATCCGGAACACCTTCAAGTACGCCTCCCGCAAGTATAGGGACAAGATCAGCGCCGATCTCAGACCGATCTACACCGCGCTGACCGCCGCTGAGGCCCGGCTGCGATGGGAGGAATTCGCTGAGAAGTGGGGCACGCCGTACCCGGCGATCGTGACCCTGTGGGAGAGTGCGTGGGAGGAGTTCATCCCGTTCCTTGACAACGACGTCGAAATTCGACGAGTGTTGTGCTCCACCAACGCTATCGAAAGTCTCAACGCCCCGCTAGCGGCGTGCGGTGCGCGCTCGAGGGCACTTCCCGAACGAGCAGTCCGCACTCAAAACGCTCTACCTGGTGACGCGGTCGTTGGATCGATCCCGAAGGGTATGTTGACGGCGCCTGAAAACTGACCCCCTGACGACGGGTGAATTTTGACCCCCGTCTTGTTAGGAGGGTGATTTCAGTGGAGCAGTGGGCGGAGATCCGCCGTTTGCATCGCAGTGAGGGTGTGCCGATCAAGGAGATCGCGCCGGTTGGGGGTGGCCCGTAACACGGTGCGGGCGGCGTTGGCCTCAGACACCGCGCCGAAGTACTCGCGACCGGCGAAGGGCTCGGTGGTCGATGCGTTCGAACCGCAGATCCGGGCGTTGTTGCGGGAGTATCCGACGATGCCGGCGACGGTGATCGCGGAGCGGATCGGGTGGACGAGATCGTTGACTGTCCTCAAAGACCGGGTCCGGGTGATTCGCCCGGAGTTTCGTGGGGTAGATCCGGCCGATCGGGTGATCTATGAGCCCGGCGGCTGTTCGCAGTGGGATCTGTGGTTCCCGGACTACCGAATCCCAGTGGGCCACAATCAATTCGCCATGTTACCGGTATTGGTGATGACATTGGCGTTCTCCCGATACCGGTCGGCGGTGATGATCCCGTCGCGCCAGGGCGGAGACATCCTGACGGGGATGTGGCTGCTGCTGTCGCAACTGGGCGCGGTGACCCGCAAGCTGGTGTGGGACCGCGAAGCCGCGATCGGCCCCAAGGGCACACCCACCGCGCTGGCCGCAGGATTCGTGGGCACCTTGGGCACTCGGCTGGAGCTGGCGCCACCGCGAGACCCCGAGTACAAGGGCATGGTCGAACGCAACAACCGATTCTTCGAGACCTCGTTCCTGCCGGGCCGCCAGTTCGCCTCACCGGACGATTTCACCGCCCAGTTCGATCGGTGGCTGGCCGATCATGCCAACACCCGAGTGGTGCGCGCGATCGGTGATCGACGCCCGTGTGATGCGCTCGCCGAGGACCTCGAGCAGATGGCCGGGCTTCCCCCGACCGCACCTCATATCGGGTTGAGTAGCCGGGTGCGACTCGGTCGCGACTACTACGTACGTGTGGCCGGCAATGACTATTCGGTGCACCCGTCGGTGATCGGTCGCTTCGTCGACATCACCGCCGACCTGCAGCAGGTGCGCATCCAGTGCGGCGAGGTCACCGTCGCCGACCACGCTCGCAGCTGGGCCAACCACGTCACCATCGCCGACCCTCAGCACGTGCGGGCAGCCAAAGAACTGCGCCGCGACTACCGCCGCCAAGACCTCGCCAACCGGGCCCGAAACGCCGCCCGCATCCGCGCCCACCCCGACGGCCACGAGGTACCGATCCGGGCGCTACCAGACTACGACGACCTGTTCGGGGTGCACTTTGCTACCCCGTCAGGTGCTCAACCACCCACCCCGTCCACTATCACTGAAAGGTGAAATACCATGTCCGACAATCACACAGGTAAGCAGATCGAGTTCGCGGCGCGGGCGTTGAAGATGCCAGCGATCCGCCGCTGCTGGGCCGAGTTGGCCGAGCGGGCCCGCACCGACAACTGGACCCACGAGGAGTACCTCGCAGCGATCCTTGACCGCCAGGTCAGTGAACGCGAAGCCAACGGCACCGTGCTGCGGATCAGTGGCGCTCGCTTCCCCGCGGTCAAGACACTCGAGGACTTCAACTTCGACCGCCTTCCAGGATTGCGTCGCGATGTTATCGCCCATCTGGCCACCAGCACCCGGATCGCTAAGAGCGACAACGTGATCCTTCTCGGACCACCTGGAGTGGGTAAGACCCACCTCGCGATCGCGCTCGGGATCAAAGCCGCGCACAACGCCTACCCTGTGCTCTTCGACACCACCACCGGATGGGTCACCCGCCTTGAGGTTCCCCCCGAACCGTAGAGGCATCGATAATGAGGAGCACGATGCCAGAGAAGCGGAAGAAGTACGACCGGGAGTTTCGTGATGGGGCGGTCCGGATCGTCGAGGAGACAGGTAAGCCGATCGCCCAGGTCGCTCGAGACCTGGGGGTCAACGAGGGCACCTTGGGTAACTGGGTCAACCGGGCGCGCGCCGAGCGGGAGGGCCGCGGCGAGCTGACCGTTGATGACGCTGCTGAGCTCAAACGGTTGCGTGACGAGGTCGCCGAGCTGCGCATGGAGCGTGATGTCCTCAAGCGATCAGTGGTCCTGTGGGTGAAGGAGGCGACGAAGTGAGCGTGGCACGCTTTATCGCCGACCAGAGGACCAACTATCGGGTGCCACACGCGGTGTCCTGCCGGCTGCTCGGGGTCAGCGAGGCGTGGTTCTACAAATGGCATAAGCGGACCCAATCGCCGGGTGCGGCAACGGGTTTGCACACCACCCGCGACTATCGCCGGGACACCATCGACCGGGCCGTGGCGGTGGCGTTCGACAAGGCCCGCGGCCTGCACGGGTCACCGCGCCTGCATGCGGATCTGCGTGCTGACGGGTGGACGGTGACCGAGAAGACTGTCGCTGATTCGATGTGTCGTCAGGGCCTGGTCGCGCGGCGGATCCGCCGGCGCAACGGGCTGACCCGTCAGGACAAGACCGCCCCGAAGTTCCCCGATTTGTTGGGTCGCGATTTCACCGCACAGTGCCCCGATCAGCGGTGGGTCGGCGACATCACCGAGATCCCGACCGCGGCGGGCAAGCTGTATCTGGCCACGGTCATCGACCTCTACAGTCGCCGCCTGCTGGGGGCGGCCACCAGTCGTCACCCGGATGCAGCGTTGGCGTGTGCGGCGATCGAGATGGCGGTCGCCACGCGGGGCGGTATGCAGGCGATATGGCGTGATGACGATGCGCAGAAGCTGATTTTCCACACCGATCGTGGGTCGACGTACACCGCGAAACGGTTCACCAGGCTGTGCCAGAAGATGGGTATCCGGCAGTCGATGGGCCGGGTCGGATCGTGTTTCGACAACGCCGCAGCGGAGGCATTCTTCTCTTCTTTGGAGTGGGAAGTGTTGTCACGCAACGAGTTCCATACTATCATGGAGGCGCAGGCGGTCGTGTTGGAGTGGTGCTACGGCTTCTACAATCACCAGCGTCGCCACAGCGCGATCGGGATGATGAGTCCGGTCGACTACGAGAACACCGCAGTCACCGAGCCCGAAGCCGCATAGAGGAGTCCTCCACGATTCCGGGGGAACCACAGTCTCGGCGTCGGGGGCGGTGTAGATCGGTTTAATCGCCCGAGCGACGTCTTTGCGGTCTTTGTAGTTCACGAACCGCATCGAGTTGCGGATCAGATGCACCACACAGGTTTGCACGGTGGCCAGCGGCCAGGTCGCCTCGATCGCTTCGGGGAATCCGGTGAGCCCGTCACAGCACACGATCAGCACGTCCTTGACGCCGCGGTTGGCCAGATTCGCACACACCCCGGCCCAGAACTTGGCGCCTTCTTCGGCCTGTATCCAGATTCCCAGCACATGCTTGACGCCGGCCATATCGACGCCAATAGCAATGTGGGCGTGCTTGTTTCGGACATGGGCGCCGTCTTTGACCTTCACCACCAGGGCGTCAAGGTAGATGACGGGATACAACGGCTCCAGCGGCCGGTTCTGCCATTCATCGACCGCGTCGAGGACCTCGTCGCAGATCTTCGAGATCGTCTCGTGCGAGAGATCGGTGCCGATCGTGGAGGCCAAATGGTGTTGGATGTCGCGCAACGTCATGCCGCCGGCGTAGAGCGAGATGATGATGTCGTCGAGGCCGCCGAGGCGGCGCGAGCCCTTCGGGACCAGCCGCGGGGTGAACGTGCCGTCACGGTCACGAGGAATGTTCGGCTCGACCGGCCCGGCCTGCGAGGCCACCGTTTTCGGGCTCGACCCGTTACGGGCGTTGGGCAACTCCCGCCCGGCCGGATCGCCCTTGGCATAGCCGAGGTGATCGGTCAGCTCGGCCTTCAGACCGCGTTCGAGGGCCAGTTTGATCAGACCTGGGATCAACCCGCCTTCGCCGGTGATCTGGACCTGGCCGGTATCGATCTGGGCGAGCAGCTCATCGACCATGCCCGAGGCCTGTAATGCCTCGGCGACTTCCGCGGTCGAGCGCGGCTCGGCCAGTTCAGGCAACTGCTCGTCGTCGTGGCCCTGCTGCTTGTCGTCTAACGCCATGCTCATAGATCTTCCTCTCACTGATGAGCACTGGACTTACACAGACCATCTGACACCTGTGGTTCCCCCGGAATCGTGGAGGACTCCTCTATGCGGCTTCGGGCTCGGTGACTGCGGTGTTCTCGTAGTCGACCGGACTCATCATCCCGATCGCGCTGTGGCGACGCTGGTGATTGTAGAAGCCGTAGCACCACTCCAACACGACCGCCTGCGCCTCCATGATAGTATGGAACTCGTTGCGTGACAACACTTCCCACTCCAAAGAAGAGAAGAATGCCTCCGCTGCGGCGTTGTCGAAACACGATCCGACCCGGCCCATCGACTGCCGGATACCCATCTTCTGGCACAGCCTGGTGAACCGTTTCGCGGTGTACGTCGACCCACGATCGGTGTGGAAAATCAGCTTCTGCGCATCGTCATCACGCCATATCGCCTGCATACCGCCCCGCGTGGCGACCGCCATCTCGATCGCCGCACACGCCAACGCTGCATCCGGGTGACGACTGGTGGCCGCCCCCAGCAGGCGGCGACTGTAGAGGTCGATGACCGTGGCCAGATACAGCTTGCCCGCCGCGGTCGGGATCTCGGTGATGTCGCCGACCCACCGCTGATCGGGGCACTGTGCGGTGAAATCGCGACCCAACAAATCGGGGAACTTCGGGGCGGTCTTGTCCTGACGGGTCAGCCCGTTGCGCCGGCGGATCCGCCGCGCGACCAGGCCCTGACGACACATCGAATCAGCGACAGTCTTCTCGGTCACCGTCCACCCGTCAGCACGCAGATCCGCATGCAGGCGCGGTGACCCGTGCAGGCCGCGGGCCTTGTCGAACGCCACCGCCACGGCCCGGTCGATGGTGTCCCGGCGATAGTCGCGGGTGGTGTGCAAACCCGTTGCCGCACCCGGCGATTGGGTCCGCTTATGCCATTTGTAGAACCACGCCTCGCTGACCCCGAGCAGCCGGCAGGACACCGCGTGTGGCACCCGATAGTTGGTCCTCTGGTCGGCGATAAAGCGTGCCACGCTCACTTCGTCGCCTCCTTCACCCACAGGACCACTGATCGCTTGAGGACATCACGCTCCATGCGCAGCTCGGCGACCTCGTCACGCAACCGTTTGAGCTCAGCAGCGTCATCAACGGTCAGCTCGCCGCGGCCCTCCCGCTCGGCGCGCGCCCGGTTGACCCAGTTACCCAAGGTGCCCTCGTTGACCCCCAGGTCTCGAGCGACCTGGGCGATCGGCTTACCTGTCTCCTCGACGATCCGGACCGCCCCATCACGAAACTCCCGGTCGTACTTCTTCCGCTTCTCTGGCATCGTGCTCCTCATTATCGATGCCTCTACGGTTCGGGGGGAACCTCAACCCCCCACCAGTGGGGACTTTCTCATGGCCACGGACACCCCCGCATGCGCGGCGATCGTGCGCAGCCCCGGCGACGGTAACCCCACCGCCAGACCCAGCCACAACCGCAGGACTTCTCTGATCTCTTCCACAGCAACCTCCCGATAGCCCATGCCGCCGCCCCTTCCATGACTGCTCGTCACGGCCGAGTCAACGGGACCTGACCCCGGACCTTGGACACGTTGAATCCCGCAGTTCGCGGGGAGAAGCGAGATGATCAAGGTATGGCTCGGAGACACTATTCAGAGCAGTTTCGTCAGGACGCGGTGGACTTGTACGAGTCGACCCCCGGGGCCACGGTGCGCGGTATCGCCGCCGATCTTGGGGTCGAGCGCGGCACGTTGCGTCACTGGCTTGAGCGCTACGGCACCGGCCGCAAGACCGCTGCCGATGGCAGCGGGGCGGTCAGCCCGCTCAAGGCCCGCAACGGCGATGGGCCCACTGTGGTGGGGCCAGAAAGCGCTGAGGCCAAGATCGCACGGTTGGAGAGGGAGAACGCGGCACTGCGTAGCGAGAAGCTCAAGCTGAGCACCGAACGGGAGATTTTGCGTCAGGCGGCCAAGTATTTCGCCGGGGAGACGAACTGGTGAGCCGCTTCCAGTTCGTCGCCGACCACCTCGACACCTACCCGGTCAAGTGGCTATGCGATCTCCTCGAGATCGCGTGTTCGTCGTTTTACGCCTGGCGCAAGGCGGCCCCGCGCCGGGCGGCTCGTGCGGAAGCTGATCATGTTTTGGCGCAACGTATTCGTGAGGTTCACGATGGTGACAGCACCTGTGGTGCACCGCGGATTACCGCGGAACTCAACGATGGGGTGGCGCTGGAGAACCGGGTCAATCACAAACGGGTGGCGCGGGTGATGCGCGCCCACGGCATTGTCGGTTATCGGCGGCGCCGTCGTGTGGTCACCACGATCCCTGAACCTGCCGATCGCATAGTCCCTGACCTGGTGGAACGCGATCTCACCGCGCCCGCCACGAACCGGGTGTATGTCGGCGATATCACGTATCTGCCGATCGCCGATGGCTCCAACCTGTACCTGGCTACGGTGATCGACTGCTACTCCCGACGGTTGACGGGGTGGGCGGTGGCCGATCATATGCGCACCGATCTCGTTGCCGATGCCTTGCAAGCGGCACAACAGACGCGAGGGTCGTTGTCGGGAGCGGTCTTTCACTCCGATCACGGCTCGGTCTACACCAGCAAGGCCTACGCCAACCTGTGCGCTGAACTCGGCGTGACCCAGTCCATGGGAGCGGTGGGCACCAGCGCCGACAATGCGATGGCCGAGTCGTTCAACGCCACGCTCAAACGCGAGGTCCTTCAAGATGAGCAGTCCTGGCCCGATGAGTTCACCTGCCGGCGTGAAGTCTTTGGGGTGGCTCGTGCGTTACAACAACCGCCGAAGACACTCGTGGTGCGGGCACCAATCACCACTCACCTACGAAAACCGTTACGCTGCTACACTTCTACACGCAGCATAAATCCCACCCTGTGTCCAAGGTCCGGGGTCAAGGCCCAACGGACAAAACAAGAGACCACCAGCGCAACCTTGGGTTCTAGTGATCCCCGCAACACCCTGGCTATCAGGGAGTTGCGGGGATCATGGTTTCTGCGGAGTTGAAGGAGCTGTTTTTCGAGGCGTTGGACCGTGAATACGGCAACGTGACAGCAGCGGCGCGCAGTGTGGGAGTCAACCGTGCCACGGCATATGGGTGGGTTCGTCGAGCCGGCTTACGTGGTCGCGGCAAACGGGGCACTTCCGGGCATCCGGGACGCGCTCGCTATGACGCGCTGCGCGCTGCCGGTGTCGGCCGCCGTGAGGCTGCCAAGCAAGTCGGAGTGCACATCCGCACCGCCCGGGACTGGGATAGCGGGATCCGCAAGATCGGCAACGCGCGCCTCCACCCCGATGGCCGTCGGATCGACTACAAGACCGGTGTGACCACTGTTGACACGCGACCGTCACTGGCCCGGATCGAAGCCCCACTGCATCCTCGGTTTCTCACCTTGTCCGAGCGGGAACAGATCACCGACATGCGTCGCGCCGGCGACTCGCTGCGGGAGATCGGGCGCCAGCTGGGTCGGCCGGCATCGACGATCAAACGAGAAATCGACGCCTACTCCGTTTCTGGGGTGTATCGCCCTCATCGAGCCCAAAGAGACTGGGCAAGTTCGCGTTTACGACCAAAAGACTCCAAGCTGGCGGTCGGTGGACCGTTGCGGGATTACGTTTCGAACAAACTCGCCGAGCAATGGTCTCCCGAACAGATCAGTCACACTTTGATCATCGAATTCCCCGATGACGAGGCGATGCGAGTGAGTACCGAAACGATCTATCAGGCGATCTACGTCCAAGCCCGGGGCGGGTTGCGCCGCGAACTCGCCGACGCGTTACGCACCGGCCGCACCCACCGCAAACCTCACCGGTCCCCAGATCGACGCACCACCCGGTTCGTCGACGAGATGGTGATGATTTCCGATCGACCGGCCGAGGTCGAGGATCGGGCTGTGCCCGGTCACTGGGAGGGTGACCTCATCGTCGGCAGCCGGTCGGAATCAGCCATCGTGACGTTGGTCGAACGCTCGACTCGCTATGTGCTCCTCGGTCATCTACCCGGCGAGCACACGGCCGAAGCAGTCCGTGACGTACTGATCCCGCTGATCGGTTCTCTGCCCGAGCACCTGCGGGGATCGTTGACCTGGGACCAGGGCTGCGAGATGGCCGCCCACAAGCAGTTCAGCATCGCTACCAATGTGCCCGTCTACTTCTGCGACCCGCATTCACCCTGGCAGCGAGGCTCGAATGAGAACACCAATGGGCTACTGCGCCAATACTTTCCGAAGGGCACCGACCTGTCGGTGCACACTGCCGCAGACCTCGAACTCGTCGCCCAACGACTCAACAGTCGACCACGCAAAACGCTCGACTGGAGAACCCCAGCCGAGCGTCTGCGTGATTTACTTGTACCCGTCTAACCAACCGGTGTTGCGAGGACCCCTAGAATCCGCCAACGCGCCGGTGGTCCCATAACTGGCAATCCAGGTGGTCCCATCCCGATGGCAAAAATCAGCTCACAGCGGTCCCTTCACCGTGGCAAATGACACTCGCGGTACCTGACGCTTCGGCGAGAGTGTTGTCGGAGGAGTCGCGCACAGTGCTGACCGAGGGGTCGACTTTAAACTCGATCAGCCGGTCGGCATAGGCCAGCGATATGTATTGGGGGTTCATTTGGTCGACGCAAGACCATGAAGTACCCCAGGTTTAGTTCCTATGTGGTTGCGAGGGCCGGGGCGGCCGACTCGCAGATAGCTGAGGCGCCGTTGAGGGCGGCCTCGAACTCTGTGGGTGGTTGATAGTCGAGCGCTTCGTGTAGACGCTGTTGGTTGTACCACCAGACCCATTCGCAGGTGGCAAGCCCCACCTGCTCGACGGTGCGCCAAGGCCGACGCTGCCTGATCAGCTCGGTCCGTATGGTAGCCGCAACATGCCAACCGACGATCACGCGGGTGCAGGCATCGGTGACAAATTCGGTGTAGGCGAAGCCCTGCCAGGTTCGCACGCAGGTGATGTCGACGACCCATAGCTGGGACGACCCGTAGCTGGTTGGGTCGATCGGCACGAAACTGTCGCTGAACTCGGTCGGTAGGTCTGGCCGTGGTCGGGTCGGGACGGGTGGTGAAAGCCTTCGCTGCCCGCTGCACTCCGCGGACCCCGGCCAGTCGCATCAGCCGCCGGGTCTGATTCTCGGCCGATGTGGTGGCCGGCGCCGGCGGTGGTAGGTCCGTTCGATCCAGGTGACGATTGCGATCCGTAGCTGTTCACGGGTGTCCCAGCGTTGACGGTCGAGCACGTTGCGTTGCAGGAGCGCGAAGAAGATCTCCATAGCTGCGTTGTCCCCTCACGCCCCGACCTTGCCCATCGACCCCGTTGGACCGTGAGTATTCAAGGCGTGTAGGAATTTCCGCGACCGGAGCTGTGACCCTCGATCCGAGTGAACGATGCAGCCGGCCACCTCACCACGACGGGCCAGCGCGCTGTGCAACGCTGCCACGGCCAGTCGGGACTTTCATCCGGGAATCGATGCTGTAGCCGACGATCCGCCCGGAGTGCACGTCCTTGATTGCACACAGATAGAGCTTGCCCTCACGGGTGTGGTGTTCGGTGATACCAGTGAGCCACAACCGATGTGGCTCCTCGGCGGTGAAGTCGCGCTGGACCAGATCATCGTGGACTGGTGGTCCCGGTCGTCGGCCGTTACGACCTCGCTTCTTGCCGAACACCGACCACCAGGCGTTGTCGCGGCAGATCCGCCACGCGGTCCGCTCGGTCATCGACTCACCCACGGTGGCGGCTTCCCCGGCGAGGAATCGGTAGCCGAATTCCGGGTCCTCGCGGTGGGCATCGAACAGGGCATTCGCCCGATACGCCGCGGCCAGCTTGGCATTGGTGACCGGGCTGGCCAGCCACCGGTAGTAGGGCTGGCGCGAGAGCTGAAGTACCCGACACGACACGCGACGGCAATCCCGTCGGCGGCGAGCTCTTTCACGAGCGGGTACAGCCTTTTCCCGGCAGGTTCGCCTGCGATAGATACGCCGCCGCTCGACGCAGCACCTCGTTCTCCTGCTCAAGCAGGCGGATCCGCTTACGGGCCTCGCGCAGTTCAGCGGACTCGGTCGAGGTCACGCCAGGGCTGCGGCCCCCATCAATATTCGCGCGTCGCATCCACTTGTGCAGCGTCATCGGGTGCACACCGAAGTCGTTGGCGACCTGCTCGATCGTGACGCCTTCTCCACGATCACGAGCCACCCGGATCGCATCGTCTCGGAGCTCCTGGGGGTACGGCTTGGGCACAGCTACATCCTTCCCGACCGCCCGAAGGCAAGCCAGATCAGATGTCACCTATCCGTGCAGCAGTCCCTAGCGACAGTCCCGCGCGGATACTGGGGAACTAAACCAGGAGTACGTTAAACGGTTTCGTTGTTCGGCCACCAGCTGGTTTTGCCTAGTAGTGTCGCGATGGCCGGCACGACGATGGTGCGCACTATAAAGGTGTCGAGCAGTAGTCCGATACCGATGATCAGTCCAACTTGGGTCATGATGGAGATCGAGCCAGCCATGAGGCCGAACATGCTGGCAGCGAAGATGAGGCCGGCCGAGGTGATGACCGATCCGGTGTTGGTGACGGTTCGTAGAACGCCGATTCGTATGTTGTTCTGGGATTCCTCGCGTAGGCGAGAGATGAGCAGCATGTTGTAGTCTGCGCCGACGGCGACGAGGACTATGAAAGCCAATAGCGGTACAGGCCAGGCGATCTCGGTTTTGAGGATGTGTTGGAAGATTAGGACGCCGATGCCCAGTGCCGCGGTGTAGTTGAGGACGACGGTTCCTAGGAGATACAGCGGTGCGATGAGTGCTCGGAGGAGAAGGATTAGGATCAGGCCGACGATGATGAGGGTTGCCAGTGCCAGGAGTTGAAAGTCGTCGGCGAGTAGGCGTTGCAGGTCGGCGTTGATGGCGGGGAATCCGGCGATTGCGATGTGGGAGTCCTCCAGGGTGGTGTTCGGTCTGGCGGCGTTTGCAACATCGGTGATGGTGTTGGTCAGTTGTATGGCTTCGGTGCTGTAGGGGTCGAAGCTGGTTTGTATTGCGTAGCGCACGGTATGGCCGTCGGGCGAGACGAATTGGCGAGCGACATCGACAAAGCGGCGGTCTGCGTTGGCTTGAGGTGGCAGGTAGAAGCCGGTCGCGGAGTCTGTTCCGGCGGTTTCGCGGGCGGAGGTTTGGAGTTGCGTGGCTAGGGTGGCCATCCCGGCTAGTTGCTGAAGGTTGCTGTCGATCAGCGCGGACACGCCGTCGGCGAGTTGTCGTGATCCTGCGGCGAGCTGACTCACGCCAGTTTGGAGTTGAGTGATCTTAGCGGGCAGGTCTTGGTTGTTGATGGTGCTCAGGGTGGAGTTGAGGGAGTTGACGGTTGCGGTGAGTTGGTCGGTGACCGTCGTGAGGGGTGTGTCTAGTTGTGCGAGTTGTGTTGACAGGGTGGTGATCTGGTCGAGCAGTCCACTCCCTAGTGTGGCGTTGAGGTCGCGAATCTGTGCGCGCAGGGTTGCGCACTGGGGGACTTGGGCGCACCAGGGCGCTGAGTCGAGGAGGGGTAGGATTGAGGTCACTGTTGTCAGCGCCGCGGATGTTTGGCGGGTCAGGGCGGCAAGTTGTGGGGCGTTCTGTGAGGCGCGGTCGAGTGCGGGCGCGGACGCGGCGAGCTGGCGCAGGAGTGGTTGGTACTGCTGGATTTGTTGACCGGCGGTGCTTGCTTGGGGTGAGGATACCGGCGAGTGGCGTCAGGTTGAGGCGTAGCTGGGTGTCGAGTTGGGCCAGCCCGTCGGCGAGCTGGTTGGCACCGGAGCGCAACTGCTCGAGGTCGCCTTTTCGTTGCTGGCCGTCTGCGACGGCGCCTGCCACCTGGTCCCCGATCTGACCGTTCTGCCACGACAGCTCGGCCTGTTCGAGTTTGTCGCCGGTGGGGCGGGTGACGCCGATGACGCGAGTCACCCCGGGAATTTGGGATACCCGCGAAGCCATCTGCTCGAGGTCGGCAAGTCCGCTGGCGGTGCGTAGGTCGATCGGCGCATCCACCACAAGAAACTCAGCAACCGTCACATCTGTGGGGAAATGGCGGTCAAGCAGCGCATATCCCTGGTTGCTGTCGGTCGTCGCGGGTTGGCCCTGGCGGTCGTCATAGGTGATGTGGATACCCATCGCGATCGTGCTCAGCACGATCAGCCCCACCATCGTTATAGCGAGAAGGGGGACTGGGCGGCGGACGACAAGCACCGCCACGCGATTCCAGTACTTGCGCGTGAGGTCTCGTCGGGGGTTGCCCCAACCGAAGCGGGCTGCCCACTGCAGCACCGGCGGCAGCAAGGTGACAGTGGCGAGGAACCCGATGAGGATCGCGATCGCGCAGGCCGGACCCAAGGTGGAAAAGACGCTCAGTTCGCCGAACGCCATAGCCAGGAATGCCAGTGCCACCGTCGCCGCCGAGGCCAAGATGACCCGTCCGATCGTCGCTGTAGCGTCCACAAGAGCATCCGCGGTAGGCGCGCCTTGGCGCAACCGCTCGTGATAGCGGCTGATGAAAAAGACTGAGTAGTCCACCCCGGCCCCGAGCAGAATGACCGTCATGAATGCGACGGTGAACTGAGACACCGGCATTCCGAGCTCACCTAGTGCGGACAAGACGCCGCGGCCCACCCCAAGGCTGACACCAATCACCAGCAACGGCACCAGTGCTGTGAACAGCGATCGGTACACCACCAGCAAGATCAGGGCGATCAGCGCGACTGTGGCCAAAGTGATCACGACCAGGTCGCTCTCGGCACTCACGATCTGATCACTGAAGGTGGCTGCGGGTCCGGTGACATGAACCGCGGTACCAGTATCTTCAAACACCCGGCGTGCGGTTTCGCGGACGGTTTCCACCGCATGAGTCGCCGCCGGACCGCCCAGGGTCCCCGAGACCCCGACGGGCAGATACCAGGCCTTGCCATCCTCACTCAACGCCTGGCGGGCAGTGATCGGATCCGACAGCAAGTCACGAACCGATTGCACATCGTCAAAATTTTCACGGAGCTGTAGGACCAACGCGTCGTATCGCTCTCGCGTGACCTCTGTAAGCCCATTCGGGTTCTCCATGGTCACGAAGACAGTGGTCTTAGCGCCCTTTTCCCCGAATGCGCCACCCATTTGATCAAGAGCTTGAAAGGACGGAACCCCTGCAGGGATCGGATCTACCGATTGCTGCCGCACCACCGTCTCCAACTGAGGAAACAGCACCGCCAACACCACCCCGACAGCTATCCACACCCCGATGACCAGGGACTTGTGCGTCAAAGTGAACCGCGCGATTCGTCCCAACGTGGAGCTGTACTCGCTGCGCTCGACCAACGGCCGCCTTGCCAAGCGCTTGTCATCGGGACGATGGACCACCATACGCAGTACCTCACCAACTCATCTGGCCCACAGTGGAACCATCGGTAGCGCTACGCTACAAGTTGTAGCGTAAAAGTGGAAGGCGGTGAGGCTATGTAGGCGGGCGCCGCCTGTGCGCCGCAAGAAAGTCATCGACGAGGCGCTCGAGATCAGCGACATCCATCGCGCGAATCCCGGTGAGCTTGGCGAAGACCAGAGGGCCTGCCAGCTGAGTGATCGCCATGGTCAAGTCCGGATCGTCGAGTTCAGCGGCGGCCGCGCTACTTGTCAACACTCGATCAAAGGGTTCTCGGTACTGGTTGACTACGCGCATCCGCAACGGCCCCAATGCGTTTGGTTCTTCGCCAGGTTGCTTGGGAACCATTGCCAACCAAGCCAGTGTGGTCAACTGCAACGGAGCCTGTTCGATGAGAGCAGCCTGGCGTTGCATCAATGTGACCAGGTCATCGCGAATCGATTGCGAGGTTTCAGGGTTGTCCACCTGAGGCAACAACCGCTCGAAGGCTGCTGCCACCAGGTCCGTGGTGCTCTCAAAATGTCGATACAGCGTGGTGCGGGCTACGCGAGATAGCCGGGTTACAGCCTCCACGGTGACCGCTTCGACCCCACCGCTGCTGAGCAGGGTCGCGGCAGCATCCAACAACCGCGCCCGCGAGCGAACCCGCCTCGGGTCCACATCATCGATATCGGCGATCTCCACCCTTGCCCACTTCCCGCTCCAGACCAACAGCACAAACGATACCGTCGGTAACAGAACGAAACTGCGAGTGCTCGAACACCGAACGAGGACCGCAGAGAGGACCACCCAATGGGCTTCGATCAGCGGCTACCAGCGCACTCGCCATCATGTATGGGATGTGGCAGCGACAACCCCAGCGGACTCCAGCTCGAGGTATACAGGCATGACGACCACGTCTACGCTGATCTAACCTTCGACGAACGCCAATCAGGAGCACCCGGCCTAGCCCATGGCGGTGCCATCTCAGCAGCCTGCGACGACATCATGGGATTCACCCTGTGGATCGCCCGCACACCTGCAGTCACTCGAACACTCACCGTCGAGTACCGACACCCAGTGCCACTGCACACACCCGTGCACCTCGTCGCCACGGTCGTCGATAACACCGCTCGGGCACTCTCCATCAAAGCGGTCGGCACAGTAGGCAAGAAAGCGTATTTCACCGCGAACGCCGTGTTCGTGAAAGTTGACTTAAGTCACTTTCAGAACCACGGAGACCCGGACGCCGCCACAGACCTGATTACTCGATTCCTTCAAGCCGACTAGAATACCGTAACCGCGCCTGCATCTGGTGTTACCCGATACAGCAAGGCTGCATCAACCCTGAGGGCGAGACGTATCTAACCCATTCGCAGCGCCTTACCGCCCTCCCCGTGAACCGAGCGCTTAGCTTGTGAGGTGAGCCCTCCTGGGTGGTCCAGTCGTTGTGGGACTCTGTTGCTCGATTGTTCGAGCAGGAAGAATCAACGACGTCATGACATCGAACAAGCGCCGCCGGCACACGCCGGAGCAGATCATCCGCAAGCTCGCCGAGGGCAATATGCTCCTCGCCGCTGGTCAGGAACTCGACGAGGTGTGCCGGCACCTCGAAGTCGCGGAGTCCACGTGGCATCGCTGGCTGGCCCAGTACGGCGGTGGCGTGTCCCCCGTGAACCGGTCCGGTCTGTTTTAGAGTCCTGATTGCCCTGTTGAGGGCAGAGAAGGGACGATGAGGATCATGGCAGGACGCAAGCGCCACTCGGCAGAGGACATTGTGCGCAAGTTGCGCCGGGCTGACGAGTTGGCGGCGCAGGGCAAGACCGGCGAGGAGATCGCCGCCGACCTCGAGGTGTCGGCAGCGACGTTGTACAACTGGCGCCGCCAGTACGGCGGCATGGACGGTGACGCGGCCAAGGAGCTCAAGGAGCTGCGCGAGCAGAACGGCCGGCTCAAGCGGCTGCTCGCCGATGCCGAGTTGGAGAAGGACGCGCTACGGGAGATCGCCAAGGGAAAATTCTGAGCCCAACCGCCAAACGCGCCGCCATCGACATGCTCAAAGACGTGATGAACATGTCAGAACGCAAGGCGTGCAAGGTTGTTGGGCTTGCTCGTTCAGCGTATCGTCAACTGCCGCAAGCGCACACCCCGGCTGACCCGGATGCTGGCCTGCGCCAGCAGCTACGAACCTACGCCCGTCAGAACCCACGCCACGGGTTCCGTCGGGCGTGGGCCTGGCTACGTTTCGACGAAGGCGACACCGTGAACAAGAAGAAGGTCCACCGGCTGTGGAAGGAAGAAGGATTGCAGGTGCGCCGGGCGCCGCGGCGTAAACGGGCCGGCCAGGCGTCGATGCCGATTGTCACCGCGGACGCACCGAAAGTGGTGTGGGCATTGGACTTTCAGTTCGACTCCACTGTCGACGGACACAAGATCAAGATCGCGTCCATGGTCGATGAACACACCCGGATGTCGCTGCTCAACATTGTGGATCGCTCGATCGCCGCCGACCGGTTGATCGAGGAGTTGAAGAAGACCTTCGCGATCTGGGGTGGCCCACCGAAGGTGCTGCGCATGGACAACGGCCCTGAGTTCATCTCTGAGGCCCTCCAGACGTTCTGTGCAGGGTCGGTGGGGATCTCCTACATTCCGCCTGGCACGCCGTGGAACAACGGGTTCATCGAGTCGTTCAACAACCGGTTGCGCGACGAGTGTTTGAACCGCAACTGCTGGCCCACCCTGTTGGAGGCCCGCGTGGTCATCGAAGACTTCAAAGACGACCACAACCACCGACACCGCCACTCAGCGCTGGGCTACAAGACCCCGGCCGAGTACGCTGCCCGATGCACCCACCAGCACCACCCCGTGGGCTGCGAGATCGACTGACCGACCGCAAGTAAGAACTCGCTCTAGGACCGACTGGACCGGTTATCGGGGACCTGCCATTCGGCCTGTATCCAGATTCCCAGCACATGCTTGACGCCGGCCATGTCGACGCCAATAGCGATGTGGGCGTGCTTGTTTCGAGCATGAGAACTGTCTTTGACGTTCACCACCAGCGCGTCGAGGTAGATGACGGGACACAACGGCTCCAGCGGCCGGTTCTGCCATTCGTCGACCGCGTCGAGGACCTCGTCGCAGATCTTGGAGATCGTCTCGTGCGAGAGATCGGTGCCGATCGTGGCGGCCAAATGGTGTTGGATATCGCGCAACGTCATGCCGCCGGCGTACAGCGGGACCACGATCTTCCACTCCAGCCCGTACAAGACCGTCTCCGACGTCGAGTTCGCGGCCGCTGGTTGGGTCGACTGGTACAACAACAGCAGGCTGCACTCGAGTATCGGCCAGATCCCCCCGACCGAGTTCGAAACGCTCCACTACTCTGGCCTCGGCCCGAGGACCAGCCCACAATGGAGGCGGCACAAAACCTCGGGTCGTTCAGTCCCTGTGCGTGAGGCTCCGGCCCGCAACCCCCAACACATCGCCGTGGAGTCACCCATACCGTCTAGCGTTGTACGGACGCAATTCGTCTATCACGAGCGACCGTGCCGCGTCATGCCCTATGCCGATCCTTACCTGTTGACGGGATGGTCGGGAAGTTCAGGGACCGACGCTTGTCAGATCCCCATGGGTCCGTCCGCGTGTCTTTTGCGATGGTCCCGGGGCGCGCCGGAAGCGGTCGATGTCACCCGGCCACCAGCTTGCAGTGCCCAGCAGCACCGCTAGTGCCGGGACTACTAAGGTCCGCACCAGGAACGTGTCGAGCAGCAAACCGACACCGATGATGAACCCGATTTGCACCATCACATCGATGGAGCCGACCATCAGCCCGAACATGCTGGCTGCGAAGATCAACCCGGCCGAGGTGATCACCGAACCGGTGTAGGCGACGGTACGCATTACTCCGACCCGCACGCTCGCTCTCGTCTCCTCTCTCAGGCGTGAGACCAGCAGCATGTTGTAGTCAGCGCCCACCGCCACCAAGACGATGAACGACACCAGTGGAGCTGGCCAGGCGATCCCGGCACCGAGGATGTGTTGAAGTACGAGCACACCGATACCAAGAGCCGCCATATAGTTCAAGACGACGGTTGCAAGGAGATAGACCGGTGCAACGACGGCCCGCAACAACAGCATCAGGATCAGACCCACGATGAGAAGTGTGGCTATGCCAAGCAGTTTGAAATCGTACGACAACAACCGCTGGACGTCGGCATTGATCGCAGGAAAGCCCGCGACCGAAGCACGTCCGCCCTCCAGAGTGGTGTTCGGCATCGCGTTCTCGGCGACGCTAGACAGCTCGTTCGCCAGCGTCATTGCATCGGCAGAGTATGGGTCGTAGGAGGTCTGTACCGCATAGCGCACGGTTTTCCCGTCGGGCGAGATGAACTGTCGAGCGGCCTGACTGAACTGCTGGTCCTTGAACGCATCCGCGGGGAGATAGAAGCCGGTTGCCGAATCAGAATCGCCGATCTCGCGGGCGGGAGCCCGAAGCTGTGCGGCGACCTGTGCTAGTCCACCGAGTAGCTGAACGTTGCTGTCCACCAAAGCCCCGACTCCGTTCGACAACTGACGTGCGCCGTCGGCGAGTGCGCCGACGCCGGACTCGAGTTGCGAGACCCTGTTCCCGAGGTCCTGTCCACCGATGGTCTGTAGTGCAGAATTCAGCGTTTGAAGAGAACGCTGCAGCTGTGCCATGTCGGTAGAGCCTGGCGCACTCACGCGGCCGAGTTGCGCGGCAAAGTTAGCCACCCTCGCGAGCGACTGATCATCCGCGAGTGCCCGGATGTCGGCCGTTTGCGCGCGCAGTGCCGAGCACTGCGCGATCTGCTGACACCACGGAGCTTCCAATGCGGACAACGCTGGCGCGACCGCGTCTGCCGCAGACTGGGCCCGACGTGCGAGTTGAGACAGCTCAGGCGCTCGCTGGGAGAACTGTCGAAGCGTTGGGGCGGCGCTCGCGAGTTGGTTCACCAACGGCCGGTACTCATCGAGTTGTGGGCCACATGACGACACCTCGTCTAGCAACCCCGACAGCGGAGCGAGATTGGATGAGATCTGGTCTTCTAGCAGTGCCAGGCCTCCGGCGAGCTGCTCTGATCCGGTCTTCAGGACGGCCAGATCACCCTTGCGGGCCTGTACATCTCCGGTCTCCTCGGTGATCTTGGTACCGATCTGATCGTTCTGCCAAGACAATTGCGCCTGCTGCAGCTTCTCACCGGTTGGCCGCGTCACGCCAATGACCCTGGTCACGCCGGGAATCTGCGCGACGCGGGATGCCAACTGGTCGAGGTCGGCAAGGCCTTGAGCCGTGCGCATGTCGTTCTCGGACTCCACCACCAAGAATTCCGAGATAATGATGTCTTTCGGAAAGTGGCGGTTGAGCAGCGCGTAGCCTTCGTTGCTCCCTGTGTCAGTTGGCTGCCCCTCTCGATCGTCGTAGGTGATCTGGATTGTTGCGGCGACCAGGGCGAGGCCAATCAACGCGACTACACTGATCGCGAGCAGAGGGACCGGCCGCCGGATAACCATGACTCCGACTCTTCTCCAGTAATCCCGCGTCAGGTCACGGCGGGGAAGGCCGGCCCCTCTCTTGGCAGCGAAGGAGAGCACGGGGGGCAACAATGTCACCGTCGCCAAGAATGCGAATGCTATGGCGATTGCGCAGGCCGGCCCCAAAGTGTTGAACACACTGAGCTTGGCGAAGGCCATAGCCAGGAAGGCTAGGGCCACAGTGCCCGCCGATGCGAGAACCACGCGGCCGATAGTTGCATTCGCGTGGGCAATAGCGGCATCAGGAGAGTTGCCTGCTCGAATACCCTCATGATAGCGGCTGATGAGGAACACCGAATAGTCAACTCCGGCACCGAAGATGATGACGGTCATGAACATCGAGGTGAACTGGGATACCGGCATGCCCAGCTCGCCTAGTCCAGATAGAACTCCGCGACCCACGGCCAAACTCATGCCCACGACAAGCAGCGGCATCAGCGCGGTGAACACCGAACGGTAGACGACGAGGAGGATCACGGCGATCAGCAGCACGGTGGCGACAGTGATCAGGACCAGATCCGACTCGCCCACGGCGAGTTGGTCGCTAAAGGTCGCGGGTGGGCCTGTCACACGGACTCTCGTCTCAGTGTCGCGAAAGATTCTCTCCGCGGTGTCGCGTACCGCTGCGACCGCCTCCGCGGTATCGGGTCCCCCGAGTGTGCCGGTCACTCCCACGGGCAGATACCAGGCTTGCTTGTCTTTGCTGAGAGCCTGACTCGCAGTGAGGGGATCGCTCAGCAGGTCTCGGACGGCGATGACGTGCTTGTCGTCCGCCCGCAGGGTGTCGACAAGCACGTGGTATCGATCGCGGGTGTTGTCGGACAGGCCTGCACTGTTCTCCATCACAACGAATACGGTGGTCTTGGCGCCGCGCTCGTCGAAAGAGGCGCCCATACGGTCCAAGGTCTGAAAAGACGGGACTCCGGCCGGGATCGGATCCACAGATTGTTCCCGTACCACTGACTCCAGTTGAGGAAAGAGAAGGCCTAAGCCGATAGCGGCACCGAGCCAAACCAGCGTCACAATCCCTTTGCGGCGGAGGGTAAACCATGCAACCCGCTCAAGGGTCGGACTGTATTCGCCGAGTTTCTCGCCCCCTCTCGACGAGCGGGTTCGAATGGGAGACGAACTCACCATGTGCAATATCCTCTCGACCTGAAGTGGGCGACCCAATCGTTCGGATCCGTCTGGCGAACGTCCGTGCGGTGGATGATTGTCACTTGTGGTGGTGCTCGGCCATGTCTTCGACCTCCTCGAGAGTGGTGGGCAGGTGGTATGGGGGGGTGCTCTTACCTGAGATGCGGTATCGGCCCCAGAAGTCGGGATCCCCGACGACACACTCCGCCCGCCCCTCAGCGGTCGTAAATACAGCGATCGCGCGGGCGCCTTTCAGGAGCCCGTCGAGCTCATCATTCTTCTGAATCCGGCCATACCAGGTGTATAAGCCGTTCAGCGGCTGGAAATAACCTCTTATTTTCGCTTCGACATGGATCTCCGTCCCACGGCACACCAGGGTTCCTTCGCCGGAGTAGTCGAGGTCATGGTCGTCAGACATGCAGCCCTACCTTCTTCGCATTGAGCGTTGACAAATAACGCGGTTCGTGGATACTAGCAGTACCAGATACTGCGAGTAATGGGTACTGGGCGCCAGGCCCCGACTCCCAGCCTTGAACGACCGAGGAGAAGACATGACCGTGCAGGATGCCCATATCAAGCCCGACTTTTCACAGGAGGGCATGGCCCGGGTGAACGGGCGCAAGCCCGTCGACATGGAACGATCTGCAGGTCGTCTGTTGCGGTCTTCCGCGGAGAAGTTCTACGACGCGGAGATCGACATCGACTGGGAGTCGCCCTGGGAGGAAGGCAAGTACTTTCTGCCAGAGCACCGGGTGTCGCTATACGGCACCAAACTATGGAACAAGATGACCGAGGAGCAGCGTCGCGAGCTGGGACGCCACGAGATCGTAAGCATCCTCAGTTTCGGCATCTACGCAGAGAACCTCTTGAGTTCGGCGCTCCTGCGCATGTCGGCAAAGGGGGCCCTAACCGATCAGAAGTCCCTATACGCGCTAACAGAAATCGGCGATGAGTCCCGCCATTCCACTATGTTCGCGCGCCTCATTAACAAAACAGGCGTGCCCCCTTACAAGCTCCCTAAGGGCTTCTTGAGCTTCGCAAAGATCCTGCATTTCGTCCCGCTCGGACCGTCGGTGTCCGGAGCCACGCTGCTGATCGAGGAAATCCTGGACCGCGCCCAGCGCGAGGCGATGAACGACCCCAGTATGCAGCCTCAGCTTCGCCAGCTCATGAAGATCCATGTCCTCGAGGAAGCCCGTCACATTACCTTTGCGCGACTGGAGATGATCGAAGGCATGCAGCGTCGACGTAAGGCGACGCGCGCTTGGCACCGAGGGGTGCTTGCCGTCATCGCGAACCTGGCGTACCCGCTGCTCATTAATCCGAAAGTGTACCCCGCAGTGGGAATTAGCCGCTGGCGTGGCGTATGGGCACAACAAACCAGCCCAAACTATCGGACCAACCTGCAGTTCATGTCGGAGCCCATGATTCGGTTCTTCCATGAGGCGGGAATGCTGGAAGGCAAGTTCACAATGGCCATGTGGCGCGCGACGCGGAGCCTTCCCGACGATCTCCGCTGATCTCCGTTCACGCGGCCGAGCCGTCACGGTCGACATCAGTTAGACCTGTGCGGAGCATTCTCGATGGCTTCGCGATCACTTCCGCCTCAACAGATCACCCGCTGCCACTGTGCGCAGGTGATGTGTTGTGCCAACGAACCCACGAGGGAGAAAGCATAAACATGGCATCTTCAACTACCCGGCGCGCCTCGCGCGCCGCCGCCAAAACCGACTCAACCGACGACCCGATTTCGACCAAGATTCTGATCATCGGAAGCGGGTTCTCTGGTCTCGGGATGGCCGCACAGCTAAGACGTCGCGGGTACAGCGACTTTCTAATCCTGGAGAAGGCAAGCTCCGTCGGTGGAACCTGGCGCGACAATACCTATCCGGGCTGTGCATGTGACGTCCCGTCGCTGATGTACTCGTACTCATTCGAAAGTCGAGGTAGCTGGTCGAAGGTGTGGTCGTCACAACCAGAAATTGAGCGGTATCTACAAGACGTCGCGGACAAGCGCGGCGTGACACAAAAGATTCATTTCGGTCAGAAGTTGGTTTCCGGATACTGGAGCGAGTCAGAGTCGCGGTGGCACCTGCGTACTGAGTCCGGACGTGAGTACATTGCTCAGTTCGTAGTTTCAGGAGTCGGTGCGCTGCATATCCCCAATTTTCCCGAAATTTCGGGGATTGAGGACTTTAAAGGCGAAGCGTTTCACTCCGCACAGTGGGATCATTCGGTGGATCTGGAGGGCAAGCGTGTCGCCGTGATCGGCACTGGTGCCAGCGCTATCCAGTTTGTGCCGTTCGTACAGAAGGAGGCCATGTCCCTCAAGGTCTTCCAGCGAACCCCTGCCTGGGTCCTACCCCGCAAGAATTTCACCGTTCCGCCGGCCCTGCGGACTCTTCTGAGCAGACTCCCGATTGCACGTCGTATCGCCAGGTGGTCGGTGTACTGGGGTGCGGAGAGCCTAGCCTTCGGCCTCAACGGTCACTCCAACCTTATGCGGCCAATCGAACGGGTCGCTCGGTGGAACATTGAACGCTCCATCTCTGATCCGGCACTACGCAAGAAACTGACCCCGTCATATCGCATCGGCTGTAAGCGAATTCTGGGGTCAAACGACTATTACCCTGCACTTGCGGCGCCCAACACCACCGTCATCAGCGATCGGATTGAGAGGGTCACCGCTGATTCCATCATCACCTCAGACGGCGTCGAGCACCTCATCGACGTAATTATTTATGCGACCGGTTTTCACGTGACTGATGGTTTCGATCAGCTCGCCCTGAAAGGTGCCACTGGCGAGGATCTCCCGTCCCACTGGCATCAGACGGGGATTAACACGCACCTGGGCATCACGACCAAGGGTTTTCCCAACCTGTTTTTCCTCCTCGGACCCAACACGGGCCTCGGCCACAACTCAGTGGTGTTCATGATCGAGCAACAGATCAAATACATCATGAAGGCCATCGACACAGTAGAAAGCCGAGGCGCTGAGAAGGTTGACGTACGCCCGTCCGTGCAAGAACAGTTCAACACCGACATCCAGCGGAAGCTGGCCAAGGGAGTGTGGACCAACGGCGGCTGCACGAGTTGGTATCTCGACTCGCAGGGCGTCAACCGGACCGTGTGGCCGGGCTTCACATGGCAGTACTGGCGCGCCACAAAAGATTTCGACCCCGCCGAGTACGACATCGCCTGAGCCCGAACGCACGGAGAGACACGATTCGTAGAAATGGTGAGACGACAGTGAGCAATTCTGACCGGCATGATTACACAGGCAAGGTGGCAGTGATCACCGGTGCCGCGTCAGGGATCGGTCGGTCTCTGGCACTCCAGTTGGCGGAGCGAGGTGCCGCACTGGCACTGTCCGACATTGATGAGATGCACTTGAAGGAGACTGCAGAACTTTGCCGCACCACGTATGCGGCGACGGTAACCGCCGCCGTACTAGACGTTGCGGACCGCAGTGCGTTTCAGGACTATGCCGACGGAGTGCGGTCAGAGTCGGGCCACGTCGACATGGTGTTCAATAACGCCGGCGTGGCCTTGGGCGTCGACGTGGTCGACATGACCTGGGAAGACTTCGACTGGCTCATGGGCATCAACTTTGGCGGAGTCGTTAACGGGTCGAAGGCGTTTCTGCCTCACCTGATCGCGTCCGGGGACGGACATC
Organism: Gordonia rubripertincta; assembly: GCF_038024875.1. NCBI lineage: Bacteria > Bacillati > Actinomycetota > Actinomycetes > Mycobacteriales > Gordoniaceae > Gordonia > Gordonia rubripertincta. The sequence goes on along the minus strand of NZ_CP136136.1, from coordinate 756,092 downwards.
TCATTAACACGTCGAGCGTCTTCGGCTTGATCGGAATCCCCAGCCAGAGCGCATACAATGCCGCGAAATTCGGCGTCAGAGGCTTCACCGAGGCGCTCCGACAGGAGATGAAAATCAGTCGATACCCGGTCACAGTGACATGTGTGCACCCGGGGGGTGTAAAAACCAACATCGTCAACAATGCCCGAGGCGTTTCCGCCATGGGGGCAGACACCGCGACTGTCGCCTCGCTGTTCGACAGGATCGCACGAAGCACCCCGGATAAAGCAGCGGCGACAATCCTCAAAGGTATGGACAAGAAGAAGGCACGAGTGTTGATCGGTGCGGACGCCCGCGGTTTCGACTTCGTGGCACGGGTGATCGGTCCCCGCTACCAGGACATCGCGGCGCCACTGACACGGGCGGGTTACGCGGTCGCACGTAGACAGGGGATCCTCAAGTGACCGTCGAACCCGATGCACGTCCGGCTGCCGCAGCCCGCTCACGCACCTTGCGCGTCTCAGAAGTGACCCAGGAAACGAAAGACTCCGTCACCATTTCGTTCGAGATCCCCGATGCCATGGTCGAGGAGTTCAAGCATGTCCCAGGGCAATTCATCACCGTGAAGATCCCATCTGATCGGACCGGTCATGTCGCACGATGCTACTCGTTGAGCAGCTCGCCTCACGTCGAGGACTTCCGTCTCGAGATCGGGATCAAGCGGACGGAGAACGGTTACGCATCGAACTGGCTGTGCGACAACGCGATGACGGGAATGGAGTTGACCGTCCTCCCGCCGTCGGGGCACTTCACGGCTAAGAATCTCGACGTCGATTTTCTATTCTTTGCAGGAGGAAGTGGGATCACTCCGGTCTTGTCGCTGATTAAGTCGGCGCTTGTGTGCGGCGGGGGCGAAGTCACACTGTTCTACGCGAATCGCGATGCCGAGTCGATCATGTACGAGGGCCAACTGGCGCAGATCGCCTCCGAGTTCCCCGAGCGTTTCACGGTCTTCCACTGGTTGGAGTCGGCTATGGGGATTCCGGCACCTGAGGATGTCGAATCCGCCATACGTGAGCACCGCGGTGCACAGATCTACACCTGTGGTCCGGCGCCGTTCATGGATCTGGTTCAGAAGTCGGCGGAGGCCTGCGGTGTTGAGCACGCCTCGGTACATCGAGAAGTCTTTCAGTCACTGACCGGAGATCCATTCGAGACAGCCACGATGCGTCAGCTCAGTGACGACGATGGTGTGGCGACCGCCACGGTCTATCTGAATGGGCAGTCCATCACGACTGAGTGGCCGCGCAACACTCCGTTGCTCGACGTGCTATTGGCCCAAGGTCACAATGCCCCGTACTCCTGCCGAGAAGGGGCCTGCAGCGCGTGCGTATGCAAGCTGGTTGAGGGTGATGTAGAAATGGCACAAAACCACATCCTCGTTGAAGATGACATTGCCGACGGTGAACGGCTTGCGTGTCAGGCACTTCCGCTGACGGATGCAGTCACGGTGAGCTTTGATGACCTCTGAGATAGCGAGCGAGTCGCGAGGATCGCGGCACCTCGAGGTCCTCTCCTCCGACGGAACCAGGTTGTTCGCCCAGGAATTCGGCTCGGGCCGGGATGCTCCACTTCTAGTCTTTAGTCACGGCTGGGCCTGTCAGGGGCGTTTCTGGCGGCCACAGATCGAACACTTCGCGGCGACGCATAGGGTAGTGGTCTACGACCAACGCGGACACGGGTGGAGCGACCGGGGCCGGGTACCGTTCTCGGCGAGACTTCTGGCCGATGACTTGGAGTCCGTAGTTCGGGCGGTAGCCACTCCCACCGACAAGGCTGTCGTGGTCGGACACAGCATGGGAGGTATGTCCATCATGAGCTGGGCAGCTGAGTACCCAGCCTCGGTGTCGGAGCTGGCCCGCGGAGTAGTACTGGCAAGCACCGGGCCATCACAGTTGGTGGATCGGTCAACGTTACTCAAAGTTCCCCGCCAGCTACGACCGAGACTTGAACGGGCCTTCGCGGCTAGTCTTGCGGTCGCGGGACCCGAGATGCAGGACACGCGTTTGTCTCGCCGCCTGATTCGTTACGGAACCCTGGGCCCGGGCGCGACTGTCGAGGTAATCGATGAGTGCGCCGACATCGTGTTGCGATGCCCACCACAGGTGCGGGGGATGTGGGGTGCGGTTTTGGCGACAATCGACGTCAGCAGGGGTGTTGACTCGCTGACAGTGCCGGCGGCGGTCATCGTGGGCGATGCCGACAGACTGACCCCGGCGGCCCATTCGGTGGATCTCGCAGCGCGACTGGGTCGGCAGGGCGTTCTATTTGAATTCACTCTTCTCGACAAGGTCGGTCACATGTCCAACCTAGAGGCCGTTGAAGACTTCAATTCAGCTGTGGCCAGGTTAGACAGATCCGCTTGAAGCTCGTTTCGACCCATGTCTCTGCCGACTGCATGCGTGCGCCACGTGCTTATTGGGGCGACGGTCAACCATCCTGGTAGCGTGGTGGGTCATGTCTGTAGTCCGTCGAATCTCCGCAGCCCCGGTGAAAGTGCAACGTCGTGTGCGCGATGCACGAAGCACGCGTTGGGACGACCACCGCGCTATCGTGAAGGCTGAACTCGTCGACGCGGCAATACGCGCGATCGAGAAGTTTGGCGACGCTGTGAGCATGGACGACTTCGCGGAAGAGGCAGGGGCGTCGAAGCCGAAGCTTTATCGCCATTTCGGTGACCGAGCTGGGCTCTATTCCGCTGTGGCAGCACGTTTGGGTTCGATGATGTGGGAGTCCGCACAGTCAACTCTGCTCTCCGGACAGCAGGACTCCGTCGACGAGCTCTTCCGGTCAGCGATCTCCGCATACGTGTCATTGGTCGACGAGCATCCGGCGGTCGTCCGCTTCCTCATGACGAACCACATGTTTCAGTATTCTGAGTCCGGCGAGGGAGGGGCCGCGGATCAGCTGAGATCGGCAATGGATATTATTTCCGACGAGTTCGCCCGTAGCCTCCAATCGGTCGGTGCCGACGAGTCCCTCGTCGCCGTCGTAGTGGCCTCCATCTTGGGGGCGGGCCTATCAGCTACCCAATGGTGGATCGATCACGGTCGGCTCAATGGAATGAGCAAGGACCTGTTCTCCGCGCACCTTTATCAGACGTCGTGGGGGATCATTGACGGCGCTGCGGCCACAGTGGGCGTTCGCTTCCGCAGAGACAGACCCTTCGGCGACCCCGCGTTCGCCACTCGCCTCGGACTAGACTGATCCCGCTCGCGAGAGACGGTGCCGCCCCAGTCTCCGCCCTCAGTATTTGATCACAACTGTGTTCCTTATCGCGAGGAGCACTTGTCCAAGTGTCGGATGGGCGGGTCGAACGACTCGTCGTCTACCACCTGATCTAGTGTCATCACGTCGCCCCCGGTGATGAAGCCGGCGAGCCAGTCAGGCCCCAGGTCTGGCGCGACCAGTAGGACCGAATCAACTCGTAGGAACTGATGCCCACGATCTCGTGGTTCACCCCGTCGGACTCCGGTAGCGACCCACCTCAGTCGATCCAGATGCGAAAGGGCCGGGCTAGGGCCAGCCACTCACCGATGCGGTGCTGGCAGTTCTTCTAAACGGCGGACCTTAGGGATCTGGCGGCGGAGTCCAGTGAGGTGGCAAGGCTCGACTCAGTGTCAGTTAGAACCGCCGCGGCCTCGATGACGTGGTCGAGCCGGGTAGCAGCGGTCGAGCCCTTGTGTACGGCCGCCTGAGCGACTGATGTCCATGCTGCAGCCGCTCGGTGAGCATCTCTGGCAAGGTCGCTGGTTGCAGCATCGCCGGTCAGTCGGGCGATCTCGTCGCAGCCACACGCGAGTAGTCGTCGGAACAGGCCACCACCCGTACCTGCCTTCTCGATGAATGCACCAAGACTGAATAGGTGGACTTCGAGCACGTCGGAGGGCAGCTCATGCCAGAGCACCACGTCAGAGGATAGTGCTAGGGCTGCGTCTATTCCGTGTGTCCCCGAGTGTTCGACAGGGCCGGCGATCGTGGATCCTGCGGGCGCGCGCATGCATGCCGCAGATTGCGCGAACGCCTCCGCAGCCACGACGGCGATTGACGGTAGCGCCTCGGGCCAGTCAATGCGGAAGAGCGTATGTCGGGTCGGCTCGGGGAAGGTCATCGAGCGTCGGGCTCGCGCCAGCGCGTCGAAGGGAACCTGTTGAATTTCGACGCGATCGTTGTCTGCGACGTAAGCGATTTCTGCGTCGCTGTCGTAGCCCACTATGACGATATCGTGGCGACTCATGCGCAACTGAACGCGCAGGTAGGGCAATTCAGCAATTTCGGCCCACACGAGCGCGGGCCGGCCGCGGTCGAGTTCGTCGCGGACGAGATCCCACCCTAGCTGGGGATCGTCGGTGGACCGGACCTCCACCGTAGCGCCGAGACGGCGGGGGAGGTCCATCTCGAAGTCAGGACCACGTCCTACCAGATACAACGGCGGCACGAGGGCGTCGGTGCGAACATACGTGAGCGAGAGTGCTCCGCCCAGAGCGAACACCAGACCCTCGTTCGGTGGCCCGTCGAAGCCTAGTCCCGACCACTCCATCAAGTCGCGCATCGCGCTGGAGCCGCAATGGCCGCCCATTCGGTGTGGATAGGTGTCGAGCAATGACTCGGACATTGTCATGGTCTCCCTAGTGGTGGTGGACACTGTGCGACGGGATCTGGCCGACAGGTGGTGGCACGGGTGTTCGAGCGGGCAGTAACCTGCGGCGGTAGCCCGCCGGAGCGCACACTATGCGCGGAATGCGTCGGACGGAGCTGGCCGTCCCGAGAAGATCAGAGGGCCGTAGGCATGCCGCAGGCCCGCCAGGATTTCCTCGAGGGGCAAGTCGTTGTAGACGCCGCGTTCGTGCACGTACTCCATGTGCGCGGAGCCGTCCGCCGCGTGCGCGTGAAACAACGCGTCGCGATCGCCGGTGAAGTCGATAGGTGGGACCCCGAATCGAGTGCACAATTCAATGTTGAACGCGGGTGTAGCTTTCAACCAGCGCCCCTCGATGTAGACGTGGCTGTATCCGTGATATACGAAGACGTCGGTTCCCATGAGTTCGCGCAGCGCGTCGGTCTGCAGATGATTGCGTACATCAGCGAAGCCGAGCCGGGCCGGTATGTTTGCCGCGCGGAACGCGGCTGTCAGTACGACCGCTTTGGGTACGCAGTACCCACGTCCGGACTCGATGACATGGCTGGCCCGGTAATGATCGGGCTTGTCAGAGACGGTGTAGGGGTCGTAACGGATCTGGTCTCGGACTGCGGCGAAGAGGCGCCGCGCCTTCTCGCGATCGGTGTCCGCGTCGCCGACCGCGTCTTGGGTGAAGGCCTGCACGGTCGCGTGATGGATGTCGAGGAAGGTCGATGCTGTGAGCGCCGCCGCCGGCCTTTCCGCTGCCGCGGGTGATGTGGTCATGGTGTGGCTCCGATCAGTTCGGACCTGTCGAGCGACGAACGCTGTGCGATCGTACGCTTCGCGTTCATGAAATCCTTGGGTCTGTTGACGCAGTCCGCGGCGATCAGCTCGCCGTCGTTGAAGTAGTAACAGGTGAAGTCACGGTCGTGGTCAGGGTCACCGCTGACCAGTACCTCGTCGTACCCGGTGTTGAGCCCGGCGATCTGCAGCTTCAGATCGTATTGATCGGACCAGAACCAAGGCAGCGCGGTGAGACCGGCTTCGTTGCCGCAGATGGTCGCTGCCGCGACCTTGGCCTGCTCGGTGGCGGCCGCCACACATTCGAGGCGGACGCGCCTGTCGTACCGTGCGATCCGTTGGTTGACGCAGTCGCCGGCGGCGACGATGTCGGGGTCGCTGGTGCGTGCATGGTCGTCGACGATGACTCCGTCGTCAACCTCGAGGCCCGCGGCGACCGCGAGATCCGTGTTGGGAATGATGCCGACACCGACGATGACGAGGTCCGCGGCCAGGGTCTCACCGTCGGCGAGCACCACCTCTTCGACTCGCCCCTCCCCGCGAAAACCCTCGACCAACGCGCTGGTGCGAACATCGACACCCTCGGTCCGGTGGGTACGGTCGAAAAACCTCGAGACCACCGGCGCGGTCACCCGCTCGAGCACGCGTTCCGCAGCCTCGAGAACAGTGACGTCCACACCCTGAGCTCGAAGTGAGGCGGCCGTCTCCAGGCCGATATAGCCGCCGCCGACGATGACGGCCCGGCAACCTGGCACCACCGCGGCACGGATGGCCTCGACGTCGGTGGCGGTGCGCAAGTAGTGGACGCCCGTCAACTCGGCGCCCGGAACGGTCAGCGCGCGGGCGCGCGCGCCGGTGCACAGTGCCAGCGTGGCGTAAGACACCACGTCTCCACTGTTGAGGGTGACGGTGTGCGCGGAACGGTTGATCGCCGTCGCCGTTCCGTCCACGAGCTCGATCCGCTGCTTGTCGTAGAACTGACGTCCGCGGATCGCGCAGTCATCAAGCTGTGATGCACCTGCCAGGTATGCCTTGGACAGCGGTGGACGCTGGTAGGGGAGCCTGCCCTCGTCGCCGATCAGCAAGACATCCCCGGCCCATTTCTCCTTTCGGAGAGCGCCCGCGAGTTGGACGCCGGCGTGGCTCGCGCCGAGGATGACGACCTGATCAGCCGTCACATTTCCCCCTTGGGGGTCAGGCGAACCATCATCTTGCTGATCCCACGGACAAAGTTCGATTGCACGTACTCCGGCTCACCCACCACCTCGATGTTGTCGAAGCGAGGGAGGAGCTCCTCCCACAGGATGCGTAGCTGGAGCTCGGCGAGCCGGTTGCCCATGCAGCGGTGTACACCGAAACCGAACGCGATGTGGTTGCGGGCGTTGGCCCGGTCGATGATGAGCTCGTCTGGACGCTCGAAGACGCGCTCGTCTCGGTTGCCCGAGGCGTACCACATCACCACCTTGTCACCCTTGCGGATGAACTGGCCGCCGAGCATGACGTCCTTCTTGGCGACCCTGCGCATGTAAGCAAGAGGGGTCTGCCAGCGGATGATCTCCGACACCGCGTTGGGGATGAGGTCGGGGTTGGCCTTGAGCTTCTCGAACTGCTCGGGGTATTCGTTGAGGGCCAGCACTCCGCCGCTCATGGAGTTGCGGGTCGTGTCATTGCCGCCGACGATCAGCAGCACGAGGTTACCGAGGAACTCCATGGGGCGATCGTCGAGGAGGTTCTTGGTGTCCTCGTTGCTTTGCAGCATGGTGATGAGGTCGAAGCCAGGCTCTTCGCCGGCCACGGTACGTGCCGCCTTGTCCCGCCACAGCGAACTCAGGCCTTGCGCCATCGCGACCATCTCACGGAAGACCCTGTCGTTGTCCGAGGGGCCGCCGTTGGCCTGCTCCATCGAGGTCGCGAGGTCGGACCATTCGACCAGCTTGTGCCGCTTGTCGTAAGGGAAGTCAAGTAGCGTCGCGAGCATGCGTGCAGTGAGTTCGATCGACACAGTCTGGACCCAGTCAAACGGCTCGTTGAGTGGGAGGCCGTCGAGGACTTCGCGGACGCGCGCGCGGATGAGCCCCTCCATCTCACGAAGGTTCTTCGGAGCCACCACGCCCTGCACTGCGGCGCGCTGCTTGTCGTGCCGGGGCGGATCCATCGCGATGAACATCGCGATGTCCATGAAACGCGGGGGCCTGCCGATGATGATGAACGGTTCGGCGGAGAACGCCTCGTGATTCTTGTCGACCGCGATGATGTCGGCGTGTCGCGTGACCGACCAGAACGGACCGAAGGGGCTCTCCGAACGGAAGTGCACCGGCGCCTCGTTGCGGACACGCTCGAAGTACGAGCGCCACATACCCTGGCGATACAGGAACGGGTTACTCAGGTCGATTTCGGCGAGATCGACCTCGTCCACCGGCGGGATCGGGGTCTCGGTGAAGATCTTCTGGCCGTCGGTCCTTGTGACGATTCGGCGGGTCTTGTCATAGACATGCGCCCCCCGGATCTGAAGGTCGATCGGGATCATTGATTGCGCCTTCTCGGCGACGGTGGCTGCGATGCTCATGATTGCATTCCTTCGTCGTTGCGGGTCAGAGTTGGAATTCCGGGAGGCGAACAGTCAGGCCGTCCCACTCCTCAGTCGCGATCATCTGGCAGGACAGCCGCGAGGTTCCTTCCCGTTCCGGATGCATGCTCAGCATCTCTTCCTCGCCCTCGCCGCTGCGCCCGACGGTCTTGATCCACGCCGGGTCGACAATGACGTGACACGTACCGCAGGCCGCTTCGCCACCACAATCACCGTCGATGCCGGGGACGGCTTCGTCGACGGCGGTCTGCATGAGCGACTTCCCCTCCACGAGATCGGCTTCGTAGTCGTCTCCATCGTGGGTGATGTATGTGATCGTGGCCATGGCCACCTCCTTGCACGTATGAGGTTCCCCTTGAGTGTGAATGTGCGGATCCCGACCGATCCATGTGTGAACGTCGCAATCTGTTGTTAATCTGGCTCACGTGACCCTCGGTGAATCCGGTGTGCCCCCGTTGGCGTTTGCACAGCTTCTCGACAGCGGTGCGCTGGGCACGGAGGCGACGAGCGCATTCGGTCGGATAATGGCCCAGGAGGGCACCGACCTCAGAACGTTGATCACGCAAGAAGCGCAGGTGCCGATGCAATGGTTTCATGACGTGTATCCGACGATGGGGCCGCACGACGGGTTTCGGCTGGGCCTCGCATTCGCTGAGCACGCTCAGCTGACCTCCTTCGGTCCACTGAGCCTGCCGCTGGTCAGTGCCGGGTCGGTCGTTGACATCGTCGAGTTGCTTCGTTTTCTGCCGTTGATCTCGACGGCGCTAAGTGCGGACTTTCATCATGGCGCCAGTGGTCTTACCATCGGTCTCGCAGGGCGCACCGACAGCGCGGGTACCGACTGCTTTGCCGTCACTTATGGGGGCCTGACCGTTCTGCGTCTGGTGAAAATACTCACAGGAGATGTGTCCTCAGCAGAGTTACACCTGACCTGCCCGGCGCCGACCGAGCCGCTGAACGTGGGAGAGATAGGGCATCGAGTCGTCTTCGATGCGCCAGCGTCATTTGTTCGCATACCAGCCGAGGCGCTTCATGAGGTGTGCCGCTTTTCCGATCCCGTCGCCTACCGGATCGGTACCGCCGAACTGCGACGGCTCTGCGATCAGCGGCGTCACAACTCGTACACGCAGCGCGTCCGAGCCCAGTTTGATGCAGACCCTGCTCGAGTCAACGCTAGTCGGATCGCAGCAGAGCTGTCGGTATCGGTAAGCACACTCAAACGGCACCTACACGCCGAGGGCACCACCCTGCGCCGCCTACGACAGCAATTCATGCAGGAGCACGCCATCCTCCGACTTCTCGATCCCGGCGTCGGAATCGGCCAGATTGCTACCGAACTGGGGTACTGCGACGTCGCAAGCTTTTCTCATGCGTTTGCTCGGTGGGTCGGCTGCTCCCCGTCGCAGTTTCGACTTCGACGTGCACGCCCGCCAGCCGCATGAATGCTCGACCAGCCCAATCGGGGCGTCAGCTGATTACACCACAACGAATTTCGCGACTGGTTCATAACGTTTCGATACGGTAACCCGGGCCCGCCCCGTCCGAAGCGCACGGTCGTTACAAGTCAGCCAGCATCGCCTACGCGGCAATTCTCAGCCACACCTCAACGTCTGCCGCCTCGCCGAGGACACCAGCCGGTTCGTTCTAGCCACCGTTATGGCCGCCATGGTGGGGTTCTCGAACAGTCTCGGCGAGGAAGTCGGTCGTTATGGCATCGGAGTCTCACTCGTCTGCCCTTCGGAGGTCAACACCGACTACTTCGAACGGAACGATGCAGACATGGGGTGGTACCCCCGGATGTCGCAGTGGTTTCCGGTTCTGGAGCCCGAAGACGTCGCTCGACGAACTGTCCGGGCGATACGCACCAACCGGCGTGAGGCCATCTTTCCCTGGGAATGGCGCTGGCCACCTGGCTGCACAAGCGATTCCCGAAGATGGGGATCAGTGTTCTCAAAGCGCTCGGCTTGGCTTGTTCCGTCCACGCGTCATCCCGCCGGGGGAGCTGGCGGGCTTGCGAACAAGGCGAGAATGACAGCGTGGATCTGCACGACGGATTCGGCACGCGAACCCCGGAGCTGGAGCAGGTGGCTCACGGTGAGTCGTACGAAGATCTCGGTGATCGACTCCAGCGCGAATTCGTCGAGATCGGGCTTCCGAGAACGGATCTGATCGGCTACCACCTGCGTCGCCCGCCCGAGGACGACCTCTGAGTCGACGGTGACCAGCGACAGGAGTTCGCCGCCCTGGAGTCTGCCCGAGATGATCGACATCAGAAGCTCGTTGTCCTCACCAAGGGTCAGTGTGCGCTCCGCGGCGGCTGTGAGTCCGTCAACGATGTCCTGTTCGTCCGCGATGCCCTCGACGACCCCGTGGAGGAAGCGGTCTGCCTCGCGTGCGATCAGCGATGCCGCAAGCTGATCCCTGGTCCCGACCTCGTTGTAGAGGGTCGTACGGCTGATTCCGACCTCGCGCGCCACCCGGGACATGTTCACCGCGGACCATCCCCGTTCCACCACGAGATCGCGAGCGGAGTCGAGTATGCGATCGCGCAGCAGGTCGCGTACTTCGTCGTGGAAGCTCGGGGGCGTAGCCATGTGTCCATCATGCCCGAATTGGCATGCAGGCCTAAGGCGCCCGCCTGAGTGTTTGACACATTAGGCAATTATGTGTAGAAACAATACAGTTCATCTCACAGTGTCAACACACTGTGTCCGGCCGCACCGCCCCGCTTGGCCAGGACGGACAGAAGCGGCGACCGGCACACGGTCATCACAGGGACGTGTTCCTGTAGAGGCTCAATCAGCCACGTAATACCCACGCCCACAGACGATTGCGAGCATCCAATGAACGCTGAGGCGAGCGAGAAAGACACCGACTACGACGTCCTGGTGATCGGCTCCGGGTTCGGCGGCAGCGTCACCGCCCTTCGCCTGGCAGAGAAGGGCTACCGGGTCGGCGTTCTCGAAGCCGGCCGCAGATTCGACGATGCGGACTTCGCCAAGACCAGCTGGGACGTTCGACGATTCCTGTGGGCGCCGAAGCTGGGTGCGTACGGGATTCAGCGCATCCACCTACTTCGCGACTGTGTCATCTTGGCCGGGGCGGGAGTCGGGGGGGGCTCTCTCAACTACGCCAACACCCTTTACCAGCCGGGATCAGCATTCTTCGGCGATCCGCAGTGGGCGCACATCACAGACTGGGAAGACGAGCTGACGCCCTACTACGACCAGGCGCGTCGCATGCTGGGCGTGGTCACCAACCCGCACATGACGCCTGCCGACGAGATCATCCGGTCGGTGGCCGACGACATGAGTGTCGGCGACACGTTTGTCCAGACTCCGGTCGGGGTGTACTTCGGCGAGCCCGGTCGTACCGTGTCGGATCCCTACTTCGGTGGGGTCGGACCGGATCGCACCGGCTGCATCGAGTGCGGCGAGTGCATGACAGGTTGCCGTCACGGTGCCAAGAACACGCTGCTCAAGAACTACCTCGGGCTCGCCGAACGCGCTGGAGTGGTGGTGAATCCGCTGACCACCGTCACCGACGTGCGTCAGCGACCCGATGGCTCCTGGACAGTCGACACAGTCAAGACCGGTGCCTGGATTCGTAAGCGCGAGAAGGCGTTCACCGCTCACAATGTCGTCTTCGCGGCGGGTACCTGGGGTACCCAGCAGTTGCTGCACAAGCTCAAGGACTCCGGCCGCCTTCCTGAGCTCTCGACGCGACTGGGCGAGTTGACCAGGACCAACTCCGAGTCGATCCTCGGGGCCACCCGTTACCGCGTCGACGAATCCCTCGACCTCACCAAGGGCGTGGCGATCACGTCGTCGTTCTACCCCACGCCGGACACCCACGTCGAACCCGTCCGATACGGCAAGGGCTCCAACGCGATGGGGTTGTTGCAGGCGCCGATGACCGACGGCGACGGACGGTTGCCGCGATGGCTGCGATTCATCGGCGTCGCGCTCCGGGATCCACTCGCCACAGCACGTGTCCTGGCGGTGAAGGGCTGGAGCGAGCGGACCGTGATCGCACTGGTGATGCAAAACCTCGACAACTCGATCACCACTTTCACAAAGCGCGGTCTGTTCGGTCGCCGGCTCACCAGCAAGCAGGGGCACGGCGAGCCCAATCCCACCTGGATCCCCGCGGGCAACGAAGCCACGCGGCGCATCGCCGAGAAGATCGGCGGCACCTCCGCCGGAACGTGGGGCGAGGTGTTCAACGTGCCGATGACCGCACACTTCCTCGGCGGATGCGTGATCGGGGACGATGAGGACAACGGTGTGATCGACCCATATCACCGCGTGTACGGCTATCCGTCGCTGAGTGTGGTCGACGGTTCGGCCGTGTCCGCGAATCTGGGCGTCAACCCGTCGCTGACCATAGCTGCTCAGGCCGAGCGGGCCGCCGCGTTGTGGCCGAACAAGGGGGAGAAGGACCTTCGCCCGATCCAGGGTTCGGGTTATCGGCGCATCGAGCCCACCGAACCCCGGTCGCCGATCGTGCCGGTCTCGGCGCCTGGAGCGCTGCGACTGCCCATCATTCCTGTCCGTCGAGTGGCAGACGAGAAGATCTCGCGGGCCGCAACGCGTGAGAGCTCCGACGCCCGATGAGCGCACTCGCCCCCGAAACAGCGCTCCCGGAACGACGCCAATCGTCAACGCTCGCACCGGTTCTCAAGAAGGCGCGCCACGGTACCGAAATGGTCGGCGACTTCTTCCTCACCTTCTGGGGCATCGTCAAGATGCTCCCACGGCGTCCCTTCCAGTGGCGTGAGCTGGTGGCGCAGGCGTGGTTCATCGCGAGCGTATCGATTGTCCCGACCATGCTGATGTCGATCCCGTTCTGCGTCATGGTGGTGTTCCAGATCAACGTTCTGCTGAACGAGATCGGTGCGATCGACCTGTCCGGTGCGGGCGCGGGTGTGGCCGTCATCCGAGAGATCGGACCCATCGTCACGGTTCTCGTCGTCGCGGGCGCAGGTGCCACCGCGATCTGCGCCGATCTCGGTTCGCGCACCATCCGCGAAGAGATCGACGCCATGAAGGTGCTCGGTATCGACCCGATCCAGCGACTCGCAGTTCCGCGCGTGATCGCCTCCTGCGGCGTCGCGGTGTTCCTGAACGGCCTGGTGACCGCCATCGGCCTGGCCGGGGGATACGTGTACGGCGTCTTCCTCCAAGGTGCCACGCCGGGTCAATACATCACCGCGATCCCGATCCTCACCGGAATTCCCGACCTACTCATCAGCGAGCTCAAGGCCGGCATCTTCGGTCTGCTGGCCGCACTGGTGGCCTGCCATCTCGGCTTCAACGCGGGAGGCGGACCGAAGGGTGTCGGCGACGCCGTGAACCAGACCGTTGTCTTCAGCTTTGTGCTGCTGTTCCTCGCGAACGCGGTCATCACCACGCTCGCACTGCACTGAAGGCCTCGACATGACTGCGCGAACACAAGAGCAGGGACCACGTTGACATCGACTCAGATGCCCACCGAACCGTCGCGGCGACTGACCGACCGGTTGGACGCCGGGAAGGCGCTGAAGCCCGCCGAATCCTTCGGAGAGAAACTGGCGTTCTACGGGGTGGCGCTGCGGGCGGTACCCAAGGCGATGACCCACTATCGTCGCGAGACCTTGCGCCTGCTAGCTGAGGTGTCGCTCGGCGCAGGTGCACTCGCCATCATCGGCGGGACCGTCGTGATCATCGGATTCCTCACGGCTGCAGCCGGATACGAGGTCGGTCAACAGGGATCGAGTTCACTGGGGCGCGTCGGTGTGGAAGCGATGTCGGGCTTCATTTCCGCCTTCTTCAACACCCGCGAAGCGATCCCGGTCATTGCTGGCGTCGCACTCACGGCGACGGTGGGCTCCGGTTTCACTGCGCAACTCGGTGCCATGCGCGTGAGCGAGGAGATCGACGCGCTCGAGGTGATGTCGGTTCAGTCGCTGCCCTATCTGGTGTCGACGCGGATCGCGGCGGGACTCGCCGCTGTGGTGCCGCTGTACGCGATCGCCCTCTTCACCGGGTACGCCGCCACCAAGTTCGTGAGCGTGTTCCTGTCGGACCAGTCGCCGGGCACCTACGACCACTACTTCCAGCTGTTCTTGCAGCCCGGTGACATCGCGATCTCACTGTTGAAGGTGATCGTCATGGCGGTCGCCGTGATGGCGGTGCACTGCTACTACGGCTACAACGCCAGCGGTGGACCGGCCGGGGTCGGCGTCGCTGTCGGCCACGCCGTCCGCACGTCACTGATCATCATCATGATGGTCGACTTCATCGTCGGTATCGCCTTGTACGGCGGCGTCCACGCGACTGTGCGGGTGTCGGGATGATCGAACACTCACGCAGACAACACCTGCTGTACGCGTTCGTCGCCTTCGCCGTGGTGGTGGGCGTCGTCGTGGCTGCGCTGATGTCGTACAACGGCAGGTTCCAGGCCACCGGGTCCATCTACCTGAACGCCCCGCGCACGGGGCTGCTGCTGGTGCCTGGATCGGACGTCAAGCTGTACGGCGTAGTGATCGGTCGTGTCGCATCTGTCGACGTGTACGGCGATCACGCTCGCATCGAGCTGGCGGTGGAGGAAGACCAGCTCGGCGATCTGCCGACGAACGTCCGGGCGGAGATGGAGCCGACCACGCTCTTCGGCCGCAAGTACGTCGCGCTGACGATGCCGGAGCAGCCGGCGGCATCGACGTTGAGCGCCGGTGCCACCATCGACACCTCGCAAACGCCGGTCGAGGTCTACGACACTTTCGAGTTGCTTGTCGGAATTCTCGACCGTGTGGACCCGGCGCGGGTGAATGCAACCCTGACCGCTGTGCAGACCGGCACCGTCGATCGGGGCGAGAAGCTCGGCGAGCTGGTCGACTCGGTGAACACCTACCTCGCGACCTTCAACAAGTCACTGCCAACTCTGCAACGGGATCTCGAGCTCGGTGCGGACAATCTCGACACATTCGCCGGACTGTCACCGGACCTGATGGCCACCGTCCGTCACCTCACCACCACCTCGAAGACGATTGTGGAGAACCAGTCGCAGCTGACTGCGTTCCTGTTGAGCTTCACCGAGTTCGGGAACACCGGCAACCGGTTCATGACTAACGCGGGCACGCCACTGGTGAAGGCCGCCGACGCCCTGGCGCCGCCGGCGCAGGTGCTCGGAGACTACGGACCGATCTACCCGTGCTTCCTGGACGGACTGAACACGAGCCGCAAATATCTCGAGCGGGCGTTCGGCGGAGCGAGACCGGGCCTCGACATCGTCGGCACCCTGCTCATCGGCGACCCGCCATACCGACCGGGCATCGACGCGCCCGAACACACGGCAGGAACGGCGGGACCGAGCTGCTACGGCTACCCGCGCGCACCCGGCGAAAAGGGGCCGGGGCACGTCGACTTCGACGACGGCAGTCACGCGTACCGCGATGTGAAGTCGATCGAAGACGTCATCGGAAACCCGTTCGCCTCGATGATCTACGGAATGACGAAATGACAATCACCGGACCGGCCATCAAGCTGGGGATCTTTCTCGCTGTCAGCTCGCTGATCACCTCGGCTCTGTTCGTGATCGTCGGCGACCTGCGTTTCGGTCCGACAACGGTTTTCCGCGCTCAGTTCATGTCCGCATCCGGCCTGCGGACCGGCGACGACGTCAAGGTGGCCGGTGTGGTGGTCGGGAAGGTCACCGATGTGGACATCGTGGACTCCGGTGCGGCTGCGCAGACGGGTCTGGGAGCAGAGGTCCGTATGGACGTCGACTCCCACATCCCGGTGACGACCACCACCAACGCCTACATCAGGTACAAGAACCTGATCGGTGATCGGTACCTCGAGCTGAAGACCGACCCCGGAGACGTGGGTAGGAGGCGGTCAGCCGACAGCGTGATCCCGGTATCGCAGACCAAGCCGGCTCTCGACATGGATGCACTCGTCAACGGGTTCAAACCCCTACTGACCGGGGTGAATCCAGAGCAGACCAACAAGCTGTCCGCTGCGCTGGTCTCGGTACTCAACGGCCGCACAGCCGATATCAGCGATCTGATCACCCAAATGGGTGAACTCGGCGAAACCATCGCCGATCGCGACGCGACGATCGGATCGGTGGTCACCGATCTGAACACCGTGCTCGTAACGGTAGCGGATCGCCGGGAGGCCTTCGGCAGCGTCGTCGTCCAGTTGCAGGAGCTGGTCTCCGAGCTTGCCGGTGATCGCCGGCTGATCGCCGACGGCCTCACGAACATCGCGGGCGCGACCACCGAGCTCGACGAGCTGCTGTCCCGAGCCCGCCCCGATCTCACCTCCGACATCGAGCATCTGCGCGGTCTGGCCCAGAACCTGAACAGCAACACTTCAACGATCAACATGCTGCTCGCGAAGATGCCGGAGGCCTATCGGCTTCTGGGCAGGTCGTCGGGCTACGGCAGTTTTGTGAACTTCTTCGTGTGCGGCCTCGCGATCCGCTATCCGACGCTCGACGGCGGACATGCGGACACACCGATGGTCCAAGTCCCAGCTCGGCGCTGTAAGTGAGGGAGACAACCAGATGAGGTCAAAACATCATGAGATCTGACGACTCCCGCCGTCGAATCCGGGCCGGTCTCATCGGAATCGGCGCGATACTCGCGGTTCTCGCGCTCGCGTTCAACTACCGCTCGATTCCGTTCCTGCCCGGCGTGACCGTCGTGGTCGCCGAGTTCTCCGACGCCAGTGGCCTGAATCCCGACGACGAAGTGCACATCGCCGGCGTGGCCGCGGGGAGTGTGCAGTCGATCGAGCTCGCCGAGGACCACGTCGACGTGACGATGCGGCTCACCGACGGCTGGGAGAAGCTCGGTTCCGAGACCACGGCCTCGATCAAGGTCGAGACCGCGCTCGGGCGTCGCTTCGTCCAACTCACGACCGCCGGCCCCGGCGAGCTCGGCGACCGAATCCCGGTGTCGCGGACAAGTTCCGGCTTCGACCTCACCGAGTCACTCGACCAGCTCACCGAGACCGTCGGAGACACCGACAAGAAGAGCGTCGTCGACGCGGTCGAGAGCCTCGACAAGGTCATGAACGATCTCCCGTCCGACATCGGCGGCTCCCTGGAGAACGTCGCCGCTGCGGCACGGACGGTGTCGTCGCGCGATGCCGGAATCCGGACGCTTCTGCAGAAGGCCGATTCGGTTTCCGACGTGCTGGCCGAGCGAAAGGGCAACATCACCAGGCTCATCGACGACGGGTCGGTGCTGTTCGAGACCCTCGTCGATCGGGCCGAGGTGATCCGCAGGCTGCTCACCAGCCTGCGCGCAGTATCCACCGAGATAGAGACGTTCGTCCATGACACCGGATCGTCCACCCCACAGATGCTCGAGGAGGTCCGTCAGGTGACGGCCACGCTCAACGCCAACTACGCCAACCTCGAAAAGTCGATCAAGGGGATGCGCACATTCGTCATGCAATTCGCCGACGTCCTGGGCAGCGGACCGTTCTTCTCAGTACTGCTCCAGAACATCACGCCGGCCAATCTCCGCGGCCAGCAGCCGGGCAGTCCGGGAGGCGGGCGATGAGCACGTCATCAGCCGTCAACCGACTCGGCGGGCCCGCGGTCATCGCCCTCGTCATCGTCGCCATGGTGGCCGTGACCGCGGCGAAGGTATGGGAGAGCACGCACACCTCACGGGCCACAATCTGGTTCACGGACGGCACCGGGCTGTTCGTCGGCGATCCGGTCAAGATGCGCGGCGTCACCATCGGCACTGTCGAAGCAGTGGAGGCCACACCGGCGAAGGTTCGCGTCGAGGTCTCGTACGACGACTCGGCGTACGTGGACTCCGAGGCACGGGCGGCGATCGTGGCGCCGACCCTCGTCTCCGGTCGGTATGTTCAGTTCGTCAACCCGGTCAAGCGATCGCCGGCTGGTGCGCTGGAAGACGATGCCGTGGTGGAGGTCGGCCGGACCGCGGTCCCGGTCGGGTACGACGAGATCAAGAAGCAGGTGACCGACCTCGCGCACCAACTCGGAC
The DNA here is from genome assembly GCF_038024875.1 of Gordonia rubripertincta. Lineage (NCBI taxonomy): Bacteria > Bacillati > Actinomycetota > Actinomycetes > Mycobacteriales > Gordoniaceae > Gordonia > Gordonia rubripertincta. Next base: position 738,032 of record NZ_CP136136.1, on the reverse strand, counting down.
CTTCCACCGGCGATGAGAAGGGGGCGCTCAGCCGACTCATCGACACCTCGGCCGGTGCGCTCGACACCAGCGGCGGCTCACTCCGGAAGTCGGTCGATGCGCTCTCCGACGCGATGAGGACGCTCTCCGCGGCCGGCCCCGACCTGTTCAGCACAGTCCGCAATCTCCAGCAGGTCGTCACCGCGCTGCGCACCGCCGACCAGCAGATCGTCGGTTTCGCCTCGCAACTCGACGACGCGTCGGCCGTGCTCGACGACAATCGGACGCAACTCGATGCCGCGATCCGTGCCCTCAACTCGATGGCCCCACGCCTGCGCGACTACTTGAAGCAGAACCAGGGTGCGCTAAGCCGTGACGTCAAGGACCTCACCAGGGTGTCCCGACTGCTCGTCGACAGGCAGGACGATCTGGCTCAGATCCTGCACACGGCGCCGACCGCGCTGTCGAACCTCTACAACATCTACGACCCGGACTCGAACTCACTGACGGCCGGTCTCGCGGTGGCCGACTTCCCGGATCCGGTGTCGCTCATCTGTGCACTGCTGACAACCGTGGACGCTCCCAAGTCGGAATGCCAGAAGGCCGAGACCACCCTGACCCGGGTCATCACGTCCGAGATGGCACGCTCGACCGGTCGCCCCGAGGAGGGAGGACGCTGATGGGACACAAGCGCTTTCACGTCGGCGCGGGACTGATCGCGGCGGCCGTCGCGATGTCGACGGTGGCGGGCTGTCGGTTCGACGGCGCCAACTCGTTGTCACTGCCAGGCGACGCCGTCTCCGGTGACAGCTACAGCATCACCGTCCAGTTAGCCGACGTGCAGAACCTGGTGTCGAACTCCCTGGTCAAGCTCGACAACGCGAATGTCGGGCAGATCCGGTCCATCACAGTGCGCGAGTCGTTCGCCGAAGTGGACGTGGAGCTCTCCGAGGGAGTGGAGATCCCGAACGGTTCGACCGTGAAGCTGGCACAGACCTCGGTGCTGGGCGCGCAGTACCTGGAGTTCATTCCTCCCGCGGAGCAGACGCCGGGCAAGCTGTTGCCCGGCGACACACTCGATGTCAACAGCTCCGCAGCCTATCCGTCGACCGAGTCGGTGCTGGCGGCCTTGTCGCTGATCCTCAACGGCAGTGGCCTCGAACAGCTCCGGTCGATCATGACCGAGCTCAACGACGCCACCGATGGCCGCACAGCCGCTGCCAACCGAGCGATATCTCAACTCAAGACCTTCGTCTCCGGACTACACAAGCAACGTGATGACATCGGCCGCGCCATCGATTCGCTCGGCAAGCTCAGCGCCACGCTGGCCGATCAGAGTTCGACCGTGGCGGAGGGCATCGACAACCTGGAACCCGCCCTGACCGTGCTGGCGGACCAACGCGAGGAGCTGGTCACGATGCTCGATCGCGTAGGAGTGTTCGGCGCAAAGGTGGGCAGCGTGATCGCACGCAGCAACGCCGATCTGAACTCCATTGCCGCGGAACTCCGTCCCGCACTGAAGGGGCTCGAGGAGTCCGGCGACGACCTGGTCGGCTCGCTCATCGTCGGGCTCACCGTTCCGTTCCCGGTGACCGTCATCGACAAGGGAATGAAGGGTGACTACCAGAACCTCTTCCTGACCCTCGACCTGTCGGTGGGCGCCATACGCGACAAGGTGCTCGGCAGTATTCCCAAGGTGGCCCTGGCCAGGATGGCGGCCTCGCGGCAAGCCGCGGACCCACTCCGCGCTCCATTCGGACTGCGCACCCCCACAACGGATCACAGCCCATCGAAAAAGACCTCACCGCAGCCCGCCGGGATGGGGGGCCCCCGATGAAACTCACCAGACTGGTGCGATGGCAGCTCGTCGTATTCGCTGTCCTCACCGTGGTCAGCGTAGTCTACGGGACTGTCACCTACGTCGGCATCGGTCGGGTCACCGGCATCGGATCGTATCGCGTGGTCGCCGAGTTCGACACCGCCGGCGGCATTTACGAGACCGGACTGGTGACCTATCGAGGTGTAACCGTGGGACGGGTGGATTCGGTAGACGTCGATCTGGCCGACTTGTCGGCGCCGGTTCGCATCACCCTGCGCATCGATTCGGACAACACGATCCCGCGAAACAGTGCGGCGCACATCAGGAGTCAGTCTGCGGTCGGGGAACAATACGTGGATCTGATTCCCCGCGACAACGGCGGGCCCGCGCTGACGGACGGAGACGTGTTGTCGGCCAAGGGCAATGAGGCGCCCACGCCCACCAAAGACGTCCTGGAGAGGACCATGAACCTCGTTGCGACGATCTCGCCCCAGAATCTGGAGACGACCGTCGACGAGGTGTCCGACGGGCTAGGACAGACCGGTGATCGCCTGGCTCGGTTGATCGACGCATCACAGCGGCTGCTCGAGTTGGCGCAGATCGATATCGGCCCCACCACCCGGCTGATCGACGACGCCGAACCGCTGTTGACCACTGGCAACCGGGTGGCCGCCGACCTGACCTCTGCGGTGGCGAACCTCGCGTCGTTCACCGATCAGCTCGCGCTGAGCGATGAACACTTGCGGACTCTGCTGACCCAGACCCCGTCGGCAGCCGACCAGGTGTCGGCCACCCTGACCGAGCTGACGCCTACGCTGCCGACGCTGCTCGCCGACCTCCAGTCCGTGGGACAGGTGCTGCGCGTCAACGTCCCCAACCTCCGGCACATCCTGACCGTCTATCCGGCGTTCACGTCGGGAACCCTGAACTCGGTCGACGGCTACGCGCTCGGCCAGAGTCCGCAGGCTCCACTCGACATCAAGCTCGGAAACACGCTGAACCCGCCCCCGTGCACCGAGGGATATGGCGGCAGCCGACGTCGTGACGCATCGGACATGCGGACTGTGCCGGTGGTTCCGGACCAGTACTGCGACGCGCGCCCCGACAACCCGAAGGTGGCGCGTGGCGCCCGGAACGTCCCGTGCGCGACCGACCCCCGCGTGAGGACTCCCTTAGTGGCCGATTGCCCCGGGGGACTTCCGTCCACGTGGCCGGAGATGTTGTCGCGTCCGCACTCTATGGGCGACGCCGGCGGTGACCCAGGGGCGAAGAGGGTGCCGAAGCGCTTACGTACAGCGTCGAAGCCGGTGCCGTATTCGGAGACCACCGGAAGGTTCCGAGGGCCCGACGGGGTGACGTACTTCGTGGGAACACCCACCAACTCAGCTTCGGCGAAAGGAAAGGCGACATGGCAGTCGTTACTGATCAAGTAGAGGCCACCGGTCCGGAAGTCGACGACGACGCGGTCGGCCCGGAGAGCGCCGGCGAAGGGGCGGGCACTGCTCCACTCCGGTCCGTGGTCACCGTGTGGGCGCTGGTGGCGGCCCTCGTGGCGGTGCTCGCGCTGCTCGGCGTGAAGGGCACCGATCTCTATCAGGCCAAGCAGGACGAGAAGCGGAACTCTGAGGTACTCGACGTCACCCGCGAGGTGGTCGCCGGACTCGTCAGCCTCGACTACCGCCGGTCGAAGGCCGACCTGGATCGGATCAAGTCCGTCGCCACCGGATCCTTTCAGCAGCAGTTTGAACAGCTGGCGACGTCGTTCGAGCAGGTCCTTTCCTCCGGCGAGGTCCTCTCGACTGGATCGGTCAAGGAGGCGGGGATCATCACCGCCGACGACGACGCCGCGCAGGTCCTGGCCGCGGTCAGCTCGATCGTCAAGAACACCGAGGCACCCGACGGGCAGCAACGCGTCTATCGGATGAAGGTGGATCTGACGGCCGCCGACCATGCGTGGAAGGTCAGCAACGTGGAGTTCGTGTCATGAACGCGGGGAGCGCGGACCAAGAGGCGTCGACCGACGCGAAGGCGGCAGAACCGAGGAGGAAGCCATGAACAAGGTTGTGGAGCAAGATATCTCATCCGAGTTCGCCGAGGCGGAGGTGGATCGCGACGTCGACACCGACGCGGCGCCTACCGACGGCGCCGAGAAGCAGGACAAGGTGCGCGGCGGTCATGTCAAACGACTCGGCCCCGTCGTTGTGAGCTGGCCCGCCAGACTTTCGACAAAGGCGCGTAACGGGTTGGTCAGGGTGCTGGCGGCACTCGTGATCGCCGGCGCCGGTGGACTCGGCTACGTGTGGTTCGCGACGAGCGCGGCGACGACGGAGGCATCGGCGGGGCAGTCCGCGCTTGCATCGGCACGTACCGACATCCCCAAACTGCTCAGTTATGACTACCGAACAGTCGACACCGCGCTGCCCGAAGCTGCCGAGACCATGCTGACCGGCAGGTTCCTCGACGAATACACCCAACTGGGCGAATCAGTTATTCAACCTGCTGCCAAGAAGGAGCAGATCGTCACGAACGCCGAGGTGGTCGACGCCGCACTCGTCGCGTCGGACGCCGATCACGCAACCGTCCTGCTCTTCGTCAACCAGACGACGTCCAAGAAGGACGCTGAGGGGCCGCGACTCGACGGCAGCCGCATTCGCGTCCAGATGGCCAAGGACGGCGATCGCTGGAAGATCTCCGAATTCACACCGGTGTAGCCGCGGAAACCCTGAGCCATCCACACCACACCATGGAGAACAACTCATGACTCTCACCACCGATTTCACCACAGTCGCGGAGCTCGACAGTGCGCTGCTACGACTCAGCGCAGGCGAGCGCCGGTGGGCAGACCTCCCGCTGACCCGGCGCGCCGACCTTCTGCAACAGGTGGCGCACCAGGCGGCCGAGCAGGCATCGGATTGGGTTGAGGCCGCGTGCCGTGCGAAGCGGATCTCGCCCTCATCGCCGCTCGCAGGCGAAGAATGGCTGTCGGGGCCGTACCCGGTCATCACGAACGCTGCCACGCTGGCCCGTTCTCTGCGCGACCTGAGCAGCGGCGACAGTCCCATCGCCCACGTACCGACTTCCGTCGCTCCCGGCGGTCGTGTTGCGCTCGACGTCTTTCCCCATCAGATCTGGGATCGGCTACTGCTGTCGGGCGTCTCGGCCAAGGTCTGGCTGAAGCCGGGGGTGAGTGTCACCCAGGCGCGGTCGGCGGCGGGATTGGCGCAACTCGACCCCGCGACGACGCACGGCATGTCAGTCGTCCTCGGCGCCGGCAACATCACCTCGATCGCCGTGCTGGACACCCTGTACGAGCTGATCGCGCACAATCGCGTCGTGATCCTCAAACTGAACCCCGTCTTGGGCGAGATGTTCGACGCGATCAACGCCGTCCTGCGACCCCTGTCCGAGCGCGGCTTCGTGGAGGTCGTCAGGGGCGGTGTCGAGGTCGGCTCGTATCTCGTCGATCACCCGAATGTGGCGCATGTCCACATCACCGGAAGCTCGGCAAGTCACGACGCCATCGTCTTCGGCACCGGCCCGGAAGGCGAGGCCCGTCGCCGGGCCGGCGTACCGAAGCTCGGCAAGACCATCACCAGTGAACTCGGCGGCGTATCACCCACCGTCGTCGTCCCCACCGGGTGGTCGGCCAAGGACATCCGTTTCCAGGCGGAGCACCTGGCCACCCAGCGTCTGCACAACGGCGGCTACAACTGCATCGCCGCCCAGGTTGCCGTGATCCCGTCCGAGTGGTCCAAGAAAGGGGAGTTCCTCCGGGAACTCCGCGACCAGATCGACAAGGCTCCCGCGCGGCCAGCCTATTACCCCGGAAGCGACCAACGGGTCGCCGCGGCAGCCCACCGGCACGCCACGGCCAACGCACGCGAGAACGGCCGGCTGCTGATCGAGGGGCTCTCACCGGACCAGGTGGCCGAGGCCTTCACCGTGGAGTACTTCTCGCCCGTGCTGGCCGTCGTGGAGATCCCCGGAGACGGGATTGCCTACCTCCGGGCAGCGAGCCGCTTCGTCAATGAGCGGCTCGAGGGCACTCTCGGCGCCAACGTCTTGGTGCACCCGAGATACCGCCGCAAGCTCGGTCGAGAGTTCGAGTGGTTCGTGGAATCGCTCCGCTACGGCACGATAGCGATCAACGCGTGGACGGGGGTCGGTTATCTCACCGCAGCAGCACCATGGGGCGGCTTTCCCGGTGCGACCCTCGTCGATGTCGAGAGCGGAATCGGATTGGTACACAACGCATCACTGGTGGACGACACAGAGCGCACGGTCGTGACCGGCCCGTTCCGCCCGCTGAGCCGATCTCTGATCACCGGCCAGCTGTCGATCACGCCGAAGCCGGCGTGGTTCGTCAGGAACACGCATGCGCACCATGTAGGCCGAAAGATGGTTGCATTCGCGGCAGATCCGAAGGCCACCCGGCTGCCGTCGCTCTTTGCGTCCGCCTTACGCGGCTGACGCACCGCGCGCAGCGAGGTGCCCCGTCACGAAGCGTACGGGGTGTGGTGCGTCCACCTCAGGCCGGCTCGAGCGCCCGCTTGGCCTTCTCCAACGCGGCGAGCGTGCGCAACACGGAGTCGCGCTTCGCGGTCAGGTCGGACACCTTGGCCTTGCCACTCAAGCCGCCATCCTTCTGCGCGACCTGCAGACGTTCCTCGATCTCGGTGAGCTGCGCCAGGAGGCTCTGCGCCCGGCTCATGAGCTCGGCGCGGTCGGGTCGTGAGACGTTCGCCGGCCCGGCGACGCCGGACCTGACATTCTGCGGCTTGGTGGCCACCGCCTTCCCGCCTGCCTTCGTGGGCAGTCGTCGTCGCGGTTCGACGCTTCGCCGCCGGGAAGCAGCAGGGGGAGTCTGCGTGCGCGTCTGGTTGAGCACCGTCCGCGCCTCTCGCCGCGGAACTCCGCGACTTCGTCGGTGGACGAGCACCACACGCAAACACTCGAAGTGGTTTCGGTCACGAACGCATCGGCAGCAGCGGGATTCACGGGGAAAAGAGTACGAAACAAAGTTTCTCACCCGGAAATCGGGTTTCCGGTACACCGTATCCCGCCGCTGACTTGACCCGCCGGACCGTCCCCGACGCGCTGTTCATCGTCGTCGAGCAACTCGGACCCACCCTCGTCGTTGCGGACACGAGCTCGAGCCGGCGGCGGGGCAGTGGCGTTTACCGGCCACCCCCGGCGGGAACCTCATCTGCGTGCGATTACCTTCGGTACAGATGACGACGTGTCGGGCTGGAACAACCGGCCCTGCTCGACGGTGACGACCGTGTACCTGGCCGAGGCATTGCTGGTTGTGGCGGAGGGTCAGCAACCTCCGGGTCTGATGCCGGCCCGGCAGCAGATGGCGGTGTCCCTGGGCTGGCACATCGTCCTTGCGTGTTTCGGGGTGGCGTTCCCGACGATGATCTTCGTGATGCGCCGTCGCGGCATCGTGCGCGACGGCCCTGTCGCAATGGGACTGGCCCGACGGTGGGCCAAGGTGTCGGCAGTGCTGTTCGCGATCGGCGCGGTCTCGGGCACGATCCTCAGCTTCGAGATGGGTCTGCTGTGGCCCGGTTTGATGGGCCGGTTCGGTGACGTGCTGGGATTGCCATTCGCGTTCGAAGGGCTGTCGTTCTTCGTCGAGGCGATCTTCCTCGGGATCTACCTCTACGGCTGGGACCGCATGCCGCCTCGACGCCATCTGCTGATGCTGATTCCGATGGGCATCGCCGGGGTCGTCGGGACGTTCTGCGTGGTCTCGGTCAATGAGGTTCCCCCCGAACCGTAGAGGCATCGATAGTGAGGAGCACGATGCCAGAGAAGCGGAAGAAGTACGACCGGGAGTTTCGTGATGGGGCGGTCCGGATCGTCGAGGAGACAGGTAAGCCGATCGCCCAGGTCGCTCGAGACCTGGGGGTCAACGAGGGCACCTTGGGTAACTGGGTCAACCGGGCGCGCGCCGAGCGGGAGGGCCGCGGCGAGCTGACCGTTGATGACGCTGCTGAGCTCAAACGGTTGCGTGACGAGGTCGCCGAGCTGCGCATGGAGCGTGATGTCCTCAAGCGATCAGTGGTCCTGTGGGTGAAGGAGGCGACGAAGTGAGCGTGGCACGCTTTATCGCCGACCAGAGGACCAACTATCGGGTGCCACACGCGGTGTCCTGCCGGCTGCTCGGGGTCAGCGAGGCGTGGTTCTACAAATGGCATAAGCGGACCCAATCGCCGGGTGCGGCAACGGGTTTGCACACCACCCGCGACTATCGCCGGGACACCATCGACCGGGCCGTGGCGGTGGCGTTCGACAAGGCCCGCGGCCTGCACGGGTCACCGCGCCTGCATGCGGATCTGCGTGCTGACGGGTGGACGGTGACCGAGAAGACTGTCGCTGATTCGATGTGTCGTCAGGGCCTGGTCGCGCGGCGGATCCGCCGGCGCAACGGGCTGACCCGTCAGGACAAGACCGCCCCGAAGTTCCCCGATTTGTTGGGTCGCGATTTCACCGCACAGTGCCCCGATCAGCGGTGGGTCGGCGACATCACCGAGATCCCGACCGCGGCGGGCAAGCTGTATCTGGCCACGGTCATCGACCTCTACAGTCGCCGCCTGCTGGGGGCGGCCACCAGTCGTCACCCGGATGCAGCGTTGGCGTGTGCGGCGATCGAGATGGCGGTCGCCACGCGGGGCGGTATGCAGGCGATATGGCGTGATGACGATGCGCAGAAGCTGATTTTCCACACCGATCGTGGGTCGACGTACACCGCGAAACGGTTCACCAGGCTGTGCCAGAAGATGGGTATCCGGCAGTCGATGGGCCGGGTCGGATCGTGTTTCGACAACGCCGCAGCGGAGGCATTCTTCTCTTCTTTGGAGTGGGAAGTGTTGTCACGCAACGAGTTCCATACTATCATGGAGGCGCAGGCGGTCGTGTTGGAGTGGTGCTACGGCTTCTACAATCACCAGCGTCGCCACAGCGCGATCGGGATGATGAGTCCGGTCGACTACGAGAACACCGCAGTCACCGAGCCCGAAGCCGCATAGAGGAGTCCTCCACGATTCCGGGGGAACCACAGTTGGACTTGCTATTCCGGTAAGGGTTGAGCGCCGCGCCATCGTATCGGCGCCCATCCACTTCTATGCCATAGTGCTGGATCGTGCGCCACTCCACATTGAGAAACTCGTACGCAAGGTCCGGTGAGGACGGGATGGTGAGTCCACCGGCGCGAGCCAGGCCGATCTCGTACATTTCGAGCGGTGATAGCTCGAGGCCGGGCGTCTCAGGGAGACACAAGCCTTCGTGTTTCGACCGGTGGTACACCCGAGCTGTCCACTCGCGAATTATCGACTCAAGCTCGGCGACGTAGTAGAACGCTTGACTCTCAATGTCTTCACCGCGGTGATAGACGTCGGGTCCCTTGTAGCCCGGCAGTTGCTGAAGCAGGCCGAGCCGAATGGTCTTGAAGAAGCGTTCGACAGTTGGCTTGTCTGACGCCTTCTTTACGATCGCAGGCTGAATCGAGATTCCGAGTCGCGCACAGGCGGATCTGACATGGTGCGAGAGGTAGATCTTGCCATGGTCAACAACGATTGACTCGGGTAGGCAGCCTGGGATGCTCGGAGTGGCATCGTCTGCGGTCGGGTCGTCGCGTTCGATTGCGATCGAACTAGGCACGCCGTGAAACGGCCACGCTCCGTCGTCGACCGGTTCTTGGGGCGTGACCGACTGGTGTAACACATTGGCCACGTCGATTGCCTTGGTTGAAATCGGGGTCAGGCGCAGACCGACAATGCAGCGTGTATAGAGGTCTTGCGCCACAGTGAGTTCGACCGGCACCCAACGCAGCGTGATCGGCTCCATCGCGAACACGTCGAGGCGCGTTGTGTCGAGTACGAAGTACTCTCCGGGGCGCGTGGCGCGCAAACGGCCATACGGGGCCTCCGGCCGGTCGGCGGCGATTCGCCGTGCCTTTCCGCTGCCAAATGAATAGCGACCCTTGGAGAGCTCGTCCAGCCAGCGGTAGGCGGTCGCATTGGATGGGGTGGGCGCCAGATCGGCGCCACACCGCTCGGTCAGCAGATTGTTGGCCTGGTCGATTACTATGTTTCTGCTGGGTGTGGATTCGCGTGTGTACCGATTGAGTACGTCGAGGCACGCCTCCCGCCAGAGTGGGTCGATCGGCGAGCGCTGTTTCCTTGCTTCGACGAGGCCGGCTGGTCCTGACTCTTGATACGCCTTCACCCAGCGTTTGACGGTGCGGTCAGACATGTTGTGTGCGAGAGCGACCGTTTCGGAGCTGCGACCGATAGAGTCGCGTGCTGTTGTGATGCATCTCCAGTACTGCTTCGACGACGGCGAGCCGTGCGTTGTAAGTCTCTTGCTGTTTCTTCGTAAGATTCGAAAGCAGTTGTCCGGACGTCTCGCAGGGCCTGCGAGGTGCGTCGAGCGGCTGAGAAGACCTCACGAGGTGTGGAGTGCTCACCGCTCGTGTGCCGCGATCCGATTCGACTATCGACCGACTGTCGCTGATCTCGACTATGCGGACCACGGATCCGTCGATCCACACCCGATCGCCAACAGCAAGTCGATAAGTGTTGCTCATACGGCCTCGGCTCGATGGATCAAGGTGTTGTCGCCGAATGGCCGGGTGAGATCGGCCGTGAAGGTGCCCGTCCACAGAAGCTCGAGGACGATGTGTCGAGGCCGTGCAATCCGCTCGGCTGCGAGTGTGGCTTCAGCGTGCGCGATTGAGAGCTCCTCTGGAAATCGTTCGAGCACCGTCTGGAACAGGGCCGCGCGCGACTCGCGGCGAGCCTGAGAAGCGAATCTGATGTTGTTGATCAACGCCGAGTCCTCGCCGGTCCAAACCTCATAATCGGCGGAGAGGCGCTTGGACACCACCTTGGTCCACGTGAACACGGCCTTGACCTCGTCTTTCTGCGCGATTCGTGGATTCTTGACGTCCACGACCAAATATGACCCATCAGCCCGCGTCAGTAGGAGATCGGGACAGTGGCGTCGGCCGGTACCTCTGTCGTCGCCGGTGATCCAGAAAGGTTGCGCCGTGATCCAAACGACTTCGGGATCGAAGTCGGCAAGCAAGATGCGGTCGCGTTCGAGAAGGCTTTCGTAAACCACGTGGTCGGCTGTTGTACGGGTCCAAAAAAGACCTGGATAGTGGCGTTGGCCGGCGTGGGACGGTGGCAGGCGCACTGGCTGGGCTCGGGCCATCGAGCTGATCGAGTGATCCCTGACCTGACTGATGGTCTCGTCACCGGCTTCGGTAACGAAGCGAATCTCGGTCGCACCGATCTGATCAGGCATTTTGCTATCGTGCCGCATGACAGCCCGATGAGAACGATGACACGCCTATGACAAGCCGATGAGAAAATGACACGTTCGGTGAGAAGCTACACTGTTCACCCCTGGCATAAAACACGCGGGAACAAACTTCCAGCCACCCCGGTTGAGTCGATCAGACTTAACTCTGGAGGTTTCATGTCGCAGACATATTCACTGCCGGTCCTCTTCGTCCCGGACGTCGTCGTCCTGCCCGGCATGGTCGTGCCGATCCCGCTCGACGATGCAGCTCAGGCAACCGTCGACGCCGCTCGGGCGAGCGAGACCGGAAAACTGCTGGTCGCCCCACGTCTGGACGACCGGTACCCCACGTACGGGGTCATCTCTTCGATCGTTCAGGTCGGGCGTATCCCCGGCGGCGGACTGGCCGCCGTCGTCAAGGGTGAGCAGCGAGCGCAGATCGGGGCCGGAACACCCGGCCACGGCGCCGCGCTGTGGGTCGAGGCCACCGAGGTCGAGGACTCCGAGGTCACCGATGAGGTCCGGGACCTGGCCGGCGAGTACAAGAAGCTCGTGCTGGCCATGCTGCAGCGCCGCGAGGCGTGGCAGCTCATCGACGCCGTCAACAAGATGGCCGACCCGTCGGATCTCGCCGACACGTCGGGCTACGCCGCGTGGCTCACCGACGAGCAGAAGCGCGAGCTCCTCGAGACACCCGACACCGCCGCGCGGCTGCGGCTGCTGATCGAGTGGACCGGTGACTATCTCGCCGAGTCCGAGGTCAGCGAGAAGATCGCCGAGGACGTTCGCGCGGGGATGGACAAGCAGCAGAAGGAGTTCCTGCTCCGTCAGCAGCTCGCCGCCATCCGCAAGGAGCTCGGCGAGGACGAACCCGAGGGAGCCGACGACTACCGGTCGCGCATCGACGAGGCCGACCTGCCCGAGAAGGTGCGCGAGGCCGCACTGCGGGAGGTGGGCAAGCTCGAGCGTGCCAGCGACCAGTCGCCGGAGACCGGGTGGATCCGCACCTGGCTCGACACCGTCCTCGACCTGCCGTGGAACACCCGCACCGAAGATTTCACGGACATCAAGGGCGCCCGCGAGATCCTCGACGCCGACCACCACGGCCTCGACGACGTGAAGGACCGCATCGTCGAATACCTGGCCGTGCGTGCTCGACGCGCCGACCGCGGACTGCAGGTCGTCGGCGGACGCGGATCGGGTGCCGTTATGGTGCTGGCCGGTCCGCCCGGCGTCGGCAAGACGTCGCTCGGTGAGAGCGTTGCCCGGGCGCTGGGCCGCAAGTTCGTGCGCGTCGCCCTCGGCGGTGTGCGCGACGAGTCGGAGATCCGCGGTCACCGTCGTACCTACGTCGGTGCGCTCCCCGGCCGTATCGTCCGCGCCATCGGCGAGGCGGGATCGATGAATCCCGTTGTGCTGCTGGACGAGATCGACAAGGTGGGCTCGGACTACCGGGGCGACCCGGCCGCGGCCCTGCTCGAGGTCCTCGACCCCGCGCAGAACCACACCTTCCGCGACCACTACCTCGATCTCGACCTCGACCTGTCCGATGTGCTGTTCCTCGCGACCGCCAACGTCGTCGAGAACATCCCGTCGGCCCTGCTCGACCGCATGGAGCTCGTCACCCTCGACGGCTACACCGAGGACGACAAGGTGGCCATCGCTCGCGACTACCTGCTGCCTCGACAGGCCGAGCGGGCAGCGTTGACGACCGACGAGGTGACCGTCACCGACGCGGCGCTCCGTGAGATCGCGGCGAACTACACCCGGGAACCCGGTGTGCGACAGTTCGAACGGCTCCTCGCGAAGGCGCTGAGAAAGGCGGCGACCAACCTCGCTCAGGAGAGTGCCACGGCACCGATCATCATCGACGAGCCGGACCTGCGCGACTACCTCGGCCGTCCCCGGTTCACCCCGGAATCGGCCGAACGGACCGCAGTTCCCGGTGTCGCAACGGGTCTCGCCGTCACCGGGATGGGTGGCGATGTCCTCTTCATCGAGGTCAACGCCACCGACGGCGAGCCCGGTCTCAAGCTGACCGGCCAGCTCGGTGACGTGATGAAGGAGTCGGCGCAGATCGCGCTGTCGTACGTGCGGGCGCACGCCCAACAGCTCGGCGTCGACCCGGAATCGCTCAACAAGACCATCCACGTGCACGTTCCGGCCGGAGCCGTGCCCAAGGACGGTCCGAGTGCGGGCGTCACCATGGTCACCGCGCTGGTGTCGATGGCGACGGGGCGACGGGTCCGCGCCGAGGTCGGCATGACCGGTGAGGTCACGCTCAACGGCCGCGTCCTGCCGATCGGCGGGGTCAAGCAGAAACTGCTTGCGGCACAGCGCAACGGGCTGAAGACCGTTTTCATCCCGCAGCGCAACGAGCCCGATCTCGACGACGTGCCGGCCGAGGTCCTCGACGCCCTCGACGTGCGTCCGATGACCGACGTCGCCGAGATCGTCGCGCAGGCTCTGGAACCCGCAGTGGGAGAACAGATCAGCGCGGCCTGAGATACACGAGCGGGGCATCGTCCGGGATCACCCGGGCGGTGCCCTGCTTTCTTGTCATCGCAATCCGACAGTGCGGGCAATCCTCTCCAACACGCTGTACACAACCCAGGCGAGACTCGTCATGGCAGCGGCGGGCACCAGCCACAACGCGCCGACGGCGGCGATCAGGCTGGCGGCCCACTGCCGTCCCCACAGGGGTGCGGCGACGAAGATCATCAGCAGTGCCACCACGAACGACCAGCCCGGCGACGACACCGGCCACGGCCAATCGAAAAGCCACGGCCAATCGAACAGCAGCGCACCCGCGGAGCCGATGGTCGCGATGATCCCCGCGACGCTGAGCACCAGCCACAGCACGATGCTCAGACGACGGTAACCGCCTGCGACCCAACGGGTACGGAGCGCGACGGCCGACCACATCAGCCAACGCTTCAGCCAGGGCACGCCGGACGTGCGCATCATCTCGCGGAAGAACCGATCGGACAGGGTGTCGCTGCCGAGCGCACCTGAGTTGACGGCGTCGGAAATGAGCTCGTCGTGGATCAACGCTGCCAGCGAGTGCTTTCCGTAGGAGTCCTCGAACCAGCGCATGAAGCGCGGGACCGATGCCAGATCCGTCGGATTGTCCTCGCGCGGAACGAACGTCCGGGCCCGGTCGACCGCCGCACGGGCCTGCGACTGCTCCATGCCACCGCGTACCAGCTTGGCCACCAGATCGTTCTCGACGCCCTGGTCGGAGTATCGAAAGGTGTTGAGGACGACGAACTGCCGCTCGTCGATCTGAACGATCCCGACGCTGCCCCTACCGGTCGGATCGTCGACCTCGAAACCCGACGCCGGCGCCACTCGCCATGGAACCCAGCGGGTGGTGCTCGATGTGGCGTCGCCCATCTCGACCTCCCGACCTCGGCGCCTCCGACGGTAGCGCCGCACGGTAGAGCGCCGAGCAGTAACCGGGGGACAGAGATCCAAGTGCAACCCGACGGTGCGTGAACCGCGAGCCGTCGATCACCGTGGGGCAGCGCTCGACGTCCACTCCGCGACGGCATCGGTATAGAACGCCATCCGTTCGCGTAGGGCATCAGGCTCGATCCCGAACTCCTCGGGGCTGTACCGGTGTCTGCCCTTGCCGTGCCGCGGCTGCTCCGCATTGTGCTGGGCGAGCATCGCCGCCACATCCGGGGCATCGAGATTCGCTGCTGCGTAAACCCGTTCGACGGTCTCCCCAGGGCGGGACACCAGGTCCCGGTAGTCGATGTCGACGACGGTCGCCGAACCAGCCGTTGGGGAGGCGCGGAACTCGAGCGCTCGACGGAACCACAACTCCGACTGTTCGATCTGGAAGCGGCCGACGTCGTGGCCGTCCACCTCGTCGCTGTAGGTCGACCGGTAGGTCGCGAACAGGCTGGCGCCCGACGCCACGGTCTCCACGATGTCGCGATGCAGATGGACGATGCAGACACCCGGGTATGTCCGGGTCAGTGCGGCCAGTTCGGGCGTGTGGGCCGGTGCCTTCAGCAGCCATCGCCGCCGGGAACCGTCGTCGAGGATCTGCAGCATCGTCCGATGTGCTGCGTATTCGCCGGTGAAGTCGTGGTCGGCCAGCCATCGGGAGTAGCTGTCGAGGCGCATCGTCGAGCTGAAGCCCCAGTTGCGCATGGTCGTTCCCATGCCGAGGACGCACTCCTCCGGGAGGGCCGGTCCGGAATCGTGGACGGCGGCCATCGCCGGATTCAGCACGTGGAGCGGGTTGGGCTCGGCGGCCTGCGTTTCGATCAGCCGTTCGCGTTCCTCCGGGGACAGCCTTGCAACCCGCCACGGGGCGTACAGCTCCACCGGACGCGGCGCGCGGAGTCTGGGGTCGCGCGCCATGAGCCGGTACAGGAACGTCGTCCCGGTGCGCCAGCCGCCGATGATCACGATCGGCGGGAGTACCTCGCGTTCGGCCACTTCCGGGCTCTCCCGCAGGGTCTTGTCGAAGATGGAGCGAGCCCGCAGTTTCCCGATCACCGCGTCCTGCGCATTACGGATGCCGACAGCGTTCAGACGCCCGTCCTCGGCCGCCGACGCCAGATACTGCTCCAGGCCCGGCCGCCACAGTGCCGGGTCGCCCAATCCCTCGACACCGTGCTCGGCAGTGGCCCGTTCGACGATCGTGTCGGTTGCCTCGACCCCTAGCCGGTACCGCTCGGGACGGGTAATCCGATCGGCTTCTGCGGCCGCGTAGATGCTCTCGGCGACCTCACTCCGCTGCGGTGGCGTCCACGTCACCATCACTCGCCTCGCAGTTCGTCGAGCCGGACCACCCGAGCGGACGGCAGAGGAGGCGTGTCGGCAGGTTGGAGGAAGCGCATCACGATGATCCCGAAGTCGCGCCCCTCGGAGTCGATCCAGTCGCCCGAGCCGCCTGGGTTCTCCGCCGCGACAACGAATCGATACCGTCCGTCGACGACCGTCGCGGTCGCACCCGTATACGACACCGGGCGGTACCGGAAGTCGAGCGAGTTCAGAAAGCGGCTGTACGCCAACATGTTCCAGTATCGACACTCCACGACATCCCCCTCGATGGCCAGTGCCTCGCCGGGTCCGAGCTGCCAGCCGCCGCGGACGTAGTGGATTCCGGGTTCGGTGAACACGGCGCCACCGGCCATCTCCGACCAGTGCCGCAACACGTTCGGTGGATCGAGATCGTCCTTGGTCGACATCTCGAAGATCGTCGGGAGCATCGAGGTCGTGGCCGCCAAAGAGTCCAGCGAGGACGCGAATCTCGCCGCGTCGATGGACGGCGGCACCGGCGGTTCGACGACCGGCTCGATACTGCACCAACCCATTTCGTCCCGAGCCACGTCGTCGTGGAAGAACCGGACCCAGACGACGCCGGCCTTCTCCGGTAGCTCCAGCCGGTCACCGGCTCCCGGCGCGGTGCCGCCGAGCACGATCTCGAAGGCGCCGTCGTCGTCGAATCCGATGGTGTCGCTGTCGATGCGGGCCGTTGCCTCGGCGCCGATGCCGCCGATGCCGCCGGTCCGGCGGTAGACGGTCACCGACATGTACGACGCATCGCCGCGGTTCCCGCGGATGCGGTACGCGCGGTCACCTCGGACCTCGGTGACCCAGTACCGGAAATCGGGGTTGTCCATCAGGAACTTGTGCCGCCACCCGTTGAACGGCACGAGCTCCGGGCGTTCTCGGTCGACCTCGAAGCGCGACAACTGATTCGACAACCCGCGCACCAGTGCGCGGAATCCGTCGGCCTGTTCTGCCGGGGCCAGGCCCGCGGTGTCGGCGGCGAGTTTGTCACCGGCGGAGCGGAGTGCGTCGACCAGACCGTTCCACGCGGCGACCTCTGGTCGGGCGTCCTCGGTCACGGGAGCCGGACCCGGTCGTCGTGCCGGTAGTGGGGTCCGATGTCATCGATGAGGATGCCCGGCTCGGCGTCGACCACCGCCGGGATGGCGTCGAGCACGGCCCGTACCGACGCGGTCGTGATCGGGTTGGTGTGGCCGGACCCGACGCCGAACTCGAGCTGGGTGCGCATCTCGGCCGGTTCGCCGCTGATGACCAGTGTGTACGCGATCGGGCTGGTGAACCCGCCGAACGGCAGATCGTCGCCTCGATACACCGCTTCGGCGCCGGGAGCGGGCCGAGTGGGTACCGAAGCGAGATACCAGCATTCCTCGTTGGTGAAGAAATGATGGTCACCGAGGTAGCCGCGATGCGTCAGGTGCAGGGCGGCCGCAGTGCCCTTCCTGATGGTGGTCGCGCCCACCTGCGCATCACGTTCGGCGGGGATTCCGCGTAGCGACGTCTCGACCCTCACCTCGGAACTGTCCACGCCGTACAGCGCATGGGCGACGTTGCCGGTGAGATCGCCGTAGTAGATGTCGCCGCCGCGTGCGACCGGGGATTCGGCACTGAGGGAGTCGAGTTCGGCGCCGAAGCCGAGTGCTCCCAACCCGCCCCACATCGATCCGGCACGAGAGAAGTCGACGGCCTCCACCGACCGCACATGACTGACCGACGACATCGCCCTGGCCATCGTCATCGCGACCCGCTCGACGATGAACGTGGGATGGACGCCGGTGCCGTGCAAGGTGGCGCCGCCGGCATGGCAGGCCTCGAGCATCCGGTGCGGGGACTTGCGGAACGGGCTGAGCCAGTTCGGCATCGACACATTGTGGTACGCCGCGGTCGCCACGACGTTCTTCCCCGCCTCCAGCAGATCGACGACGTCGTCGTCGAGCCCCTCGATCACCGGGGCCGGCGCCGGGGTGAGGACGACACAGTCCACGTCGAGTTCCTTGAACGCCTCGCGGTCGCGGGTGGCGCCGATCCCGATCGGATCAGTCCGGACCAGCTCGCCGATGTCCCTACCGTCCTTCTCACGGTTGTGGACGAGGGCGCCCACCACCTCGAAGGCGGGGTCGGCGAGTGCGGCCCGGATGACGGCACCGCCCACCTCGCCGGGACCCCAGACGGCGATGCGATACGGACGACAGGGTGGGGAGTCCCTGGTGCCCCTCGTGGGTGTAGGACTGGTCTGCGTCATGGGCGATCCTCGGCAACGGTCAAGTGGAATCGTGTGCTTCCTGTTGCTGGTGAATCTGCCCGGCGGGCCCGGGTGTGTCAAGGACCACATCATCAGGTCACCAGTTGAGCGAAACTCGCTCAACTTTTTCCAGTCATCCGGGAACAAACCCGCGAGGGGTCCCGTTACACACTTCGAGAAAGCTGAGTGAGACTGACTCAAGTAAGTTTGACTCGACGATCCATTGTGAGTAGGACATGAGTCGGACGCACTGAAGTCCGGTCCCGCCGGGTTTCGGACATCATCCCCGCGTCATCGAACCGCGGGGCCAAAGGACTTGGGGTGCACACCCACAAACTAGGAGGAAGCCAAACATGTCTCGTGCTGTTGGAATCGACCTCGGCACCACCAACTCCGTGGTTTCGGTGCTCGAGGGTGGCGAAGCGTCGGTCATCGCCAACGCCGAGGGCTCGCGGACCACGCCGTCCGTGGTCGCCTTTGCGCGTAACGGCGAGGTGCTCGTCGGTCAGCCGGCCAAGAACCAGGCGGTCACCAACGTCGACCGCACCATCCGCTCGGTCAAGCGCCACATGGGTGAGGGTGACTGGACGGTCGAGATCGACGACAAGAAGTACACCCCGCAGGAGATCAGCGCGCGCACGCTCATGAAGCTCAAGCGCGACGCCGAGGCGTACCTCGGTGAGGACGTCACCGACGCCGTGATCACCGTGCCCGCCTACTTCAACGACTCCCAGCGTCAGGCCACGAAGGAAGCCGGTCAGATCGCCGGCCTCAACGTGCTGCGCATCGTCAACGAGCCCACCGCGGCCGCCCTGGCCTACGGACTCGACAAGGGCGAGAAGGAGCAGACCATCCTGGTCTTCGACCTCGGTGGCGGTACCTTCGACGTCTCGCTGCTCGAGATCGGCGACGGTGTGGTCGAGGTCCGCGCGACCTCCGGTGACAACCACCTCGGTGGTGACGACTGGGATCAGCGTGTCGTCGACTGGCTCGTCGAGAAGTTCAAGGCTCAGAACGGCATCGATCTGACCAAGGACAAGATGGCCCTGCAGCGTCTGCGTGAGGCTGCCGAGAAGGCCAAGATCGAACTGTCGAGCTCGCAGAGCACCTCGATCAACCTGCCGTACATCACCGTCGACGCCGACAAGAACCCGCTGTTTCTCGACGAGCAGCTGTCGCGCAGCGAGTTCCAGCGGATCACCTCTGATCTGCTCGAGCGCACCCGCGCACCGTTCCAGGCCGTCATCAAGGATGCGGGCATCTCCGTCGGCGATATCGACCACGTCGTGCTCGTCGGTGGTTCCACCCGTATGCCGGCCGTCACCGACCTGGTCAAGGAGCTGACCGGTGGCCGCGAGCCCAACAAGGGCGTCAACCCGGACGAGGTCGTCGCCGTCGGCGCCGCCCTGCAGGCCGGCGTTCTCCGCGGCGAGGTCAAGGACGTGCTGCTGCTCGACGTCACCCCGCTGTCCCTCGGCATCGAGACCAAGGGCGGCGTGATGCACAAGCTGATCGAGCGCAACACCACCATCCCGACCAAGCGCTCCGAGACCTACACCACGGCCGAGGACAACCAGCCGTCGGTGCAGATCCAGGTGTACCAGGGTGAACGTGAGATCGCCTCGCACAACAAGCTGCTCGGCAGCTTCGAGCTGGGTGGCATCGCGCCTGCGCCGCAGGGTGTCCCGCAGATCGAGGTGACCTTCGACATCGACGCCAACGGCATCGTGCACGTCACCGCGAAGGACAAGGGCACCGGCAAGGAGAACTCGATCCGCATCCAGGACGGTTCCGGCCTGAGCAAGGACGAGATCGACCGCATGATCAAGGACGCCGAGGCGCACGCCGACGAGGACCGCAAGCGTCGCGAGGAGGCCGAGACCCGCAACCAGGCGGAGTCGCTGGTCCACCAGACCGAGAAGTTCCTCAAGGACAACGAGGACAAGGTCCCGGCCGACGTGAAGGAAAAGGTCGAGGCTGCGGTCAACGACGCCAAGGAAGCACTGAAGGGCACCGACTCGGCCGCGATCAAGACCGCGATCGAGAAGCTGTCCGAGGAGTCGCAGGCTCTCGGCCAGGCGATCTACGCCAACGCCGCTGCGGAGTCCGCCGACGGTGAGGCCGGCGCTGCCGCCGACAGTGATCCCGATGTCGTCGACGCCGAGGTCGTGGACGACGCCGACACCAAGGAGAACAAGTGACCGCAGGATCCCATTCGTCGAATGGGTCTGGCGAGGAGCCGGTGACGGTGACCGACCGTCGTCGCATCGACCCGGAAACGGGTGAGGTGCGCGACGAGCCGGCCGCCGGCCCCGGCCCGGCCGACGCCGAACCCGTCGTGGACGAGTCCGACACCGAACAGCCGGCCGACGAGGCATCCCCGGACGCCCGGCTCGCTGAGCTGACGGCCGACCTGCAGCGGGAACGCGCTCAGTTCGCCAACTTCCGGCGGCGAGCTGCCGAGGAGAAGCAGGGATCGGTTGCCTACGGCAAGCAGATCCTGATCGACAAGCTCCTCCCGGTCCTCGACGACCTCGACCGTGCCCGCGAGCACGGCGATCTCGAGACCGGCCCGCTCCGGGCGGTCGCCGACAAGCTGACCGCAGTGCTGAACGCGGAGGGCCTCGAGTCCTTCGGGGCCGCGGGTGAGGAGTTCAACCCCGAACTCCACGAAGCGGTTCAGCACGACGGCACCGGCGACCACCCGGTCATCGGCGCGGTGTACCGCTGCGGTTACCGACTGGGCGAGAAGGTGATCCGCACCGCCATGGTGACGGTCACCGATCCCGAGCCCGCCGGCGACCAGACCGGTGCACAATAAGGCAACAATCGCCCGTGCATGAGGGGCGATCCGACCACCGATCCCTGAGGTGCGAGGAGCGCAAGCGACGAGCCACGAAGGGCGAGGAACCCTTCGTGGCTCGCTCCGCTCGCACCTCAGGGGGCGGGGGAACAACTGAAATACCCATCCAGACAACAGAAGACTTGAAGGAGGTGACGTCTGGTGGCTCCACAACGTGAGTGGTTGGAACACGACTTCTACAAGGACCTGGGCGTTGCTTCTGACGCTTCGGCTGAAGAGATCAAGAAGGCCTATCGCAAGCTCGCACGCGAGCTGCACCCGGATGCCAATCCCGGCGATTCCGCGGCCGAAGAGCGCTTCAAGCGGGTGTCCGAAGCCCATAGCGTGCTGAGCGATCCGGAGAAGCGCAAGGAGTACGACGAGACCCGTGCGATGTTCGCCGGCGGACGATTCCGCGGCGGCGGCAACGGGTTCCCGGGCGGCGGTTTCCCCGGCGGCGGTACGACGTACACGACCGGGGGCGACTTCGACCTCGGCGACCTGTTCGGCGGCGGTCAGGCCGGCGGCGGTGGCGGATTCGGCGACATCTTCGACGGACTCTTCAACCGGGGCGGCGGATCCCAACGCACATCGACGGCCAGCCGTCCCCGTCGCGGCAAGGACCTCGAAACCGAGACGTCGCTGTCCTTCAAGGACGCGGCGCTCGGCACGACGGTCCCGCTGCGGGTGACCAGCCCGTCCCCGTGCACCACCTGTCACGGGTCGGGTGCCAAGCCCGGCACCAGCCCGCGAGTGTGCCCTAATTGCAACGGCTCCGGCTTCGTCAGCCGCAACCAGGGTGCCTTCGGGTTCAGCGAACCCTGCCAGGACTGCCAGGGCACCGGCTCGCGGATCGACGACCCGTGCACCGACTGCTCCGGCAGCGGAGTCAAGAACCGGACGCGCACCATCAACGTGCGTATCCCGGCCGGAGTCGAAGACGGACAACGGATTCGGCTGGCCGGCCAGGGTGAGGCCGGACGTCGCGGAGCACCTTCGGGCGACCTCTACGTCGTCGTCCACGTCACGCCGCACAAGCAGTTCACGCGCAGCGGCAACGACCTTCGGGTGCAGCTCCCGGTTCGGATCTCGGAACTGGTTCTCGGCGCGACGGTGTCGGTACCGACACTCGAGGGCTCGGTCGGGGTCAAGATCCCGCCGAACACCACCGACGGCCGCACGCTCCGCGTGCGCGGCCGCGGCGTCCCCAAGCGGTCCGGCGGTGCAGGCGACCTGCTGGTGACGGTCAAGGTCGCGGTGCCGGACAAGCTCGACGACGCTGCGATCGAGGCGATGCGTGCCTACGATCAGGCCGAGCGGGCAAGCGGTTTCGATCCACGGGCGAACTGGGGGAAGTGAGTCATGGCCGGTCAGAAGAACTTCGACGCCGACGGCGCGACCTTCATGATCTCGGTGGCCGCCGAGCTCGCCGGCATGCACGCCCAGACCCTGCGGACCTATGACCGTCTCGGTCTGGTCACCCCGCAACGCACGAGCGGCGGCGGTCGCCGCTACTCCTCCCGCGACGTCGACCTCCTGCGTGAGATCCAGCGTCTCTCGCAGGAGGAGGGCGTCAACCTCGCAGGGATCAAACGGATCATCGACCTGAGCAATCAGGTCGAAGCGCTGCAGCAGCGTGTCCGTGAGCTCTCCGACGAGGTCGCTGCGTCGCGGAATCGTCGCGGGGGCGAGCTCGTCCCGGTGCCCCGGACCAATGCCCTCGTCGTGTGGCAGCCGCGGCGGAAGCGCTCCGGCGACTGAACGGTCCGGTTCGTTTCGTCAGGGCGACCGGTAGGTCCCGCGTACCTTGGAGGTATGGCTTCCGACACCGTCACCACCGTTGACACGGGCCCGCACCGCGTTTCACGGCGCATCGTCGTCGACGCGCCGGCTGCCGAGGTCTTCGCTCTCATCGCCAACCCGCATCGTCATCCCGAACTGGACGGTTCGGGGACGGTGCGGGACACGCCTGTCAAGGGTCCGGAAAAGCTCACCCCCGGCGCGCGATTCAGCGTCGGGATGAAGCAGTTCGGTGTTCCGTACACGATCACCTCCACCGCGACCGACGTCGACACCGACCGCGTCGTCGAGTGGAAGCACCCCATGGGCCATCACTGGCGTTGGGAGCTCGTCGCCACGTCGCCGACCACCACGCAGGTCACCGAGACCTTCGACTACTCCACGCTCAAGTTCCCGAAGATCATGGAGCTGATCGGTTACGACAAGAAGAACGGGCAGGGCATCGAGGGCACGCTCCGCGCGCTCGCAAACCGGTTCGGCTGATGCCACCGCCATCTTGCCGACAGCATGTCGATAAGATGGCGGAGACCTATCAGACCCGCACCAGGAGTCGACGAAATGTTCGTGATCACCAACCGCATCGATGTCACCGAGAACGCCGAGGCCTTCGAGAAGGCATTCTCGGACTCCATGCGCACCACGCTCAAGGGTGTTCCCGGCCTGCACCGCGCCACCCTGATGCGTCCGGAGGCCGAGGGCCTGCCCTACGTTTCCACCATGGAGTTCGACGCCAAGGAGGACTTCCTGGCGTGGCTGAAGTCTGATTCGTTCCGCGCATCGCACTCCGACGAC
This sequence comes from Gordonia rubripertincta, assembly GCF_038024875.1. Classification (NCBI taxonomy): domain Bacteria; kingdom Bacillati; phylum Actinomycetota; class Actinomycetes; order Mycobacteriales; family Gordoniaceae; genus Gordonia; species Gordonia rubripertincta. The sequence goes on along the minus strand of NZ_CP136136.1, from coordinate 714,434 downwards.
CAGGCCTCGGGCATGCAGGCTCCGTCGGCCGTCGAACAGCACACCCTGATCGAGACCTTCAACGCCTGATCAGGCCGTCCCGGGGCGGCCGCGAAAGGAAGCCTCTCCATGGAATTCGAGGACGATTCGCCGTCATCCGGCGAGGAAGCGGTGGTCGTCCTCGGAGTCGTGGCCGCTCCCGGACAACCGATCGGGCTCGCGCGCAAGCTCGTCGACGCAGACCTGACCGAGCACGTCCAGACCAGCTTCCCCGGAGCCCGATGGCAGATCGAGGTCGTCGAGGCATCCCTGGTGCAGCCGCCCGCGACCGACGCCCAGATCGTCGACGCCGCGAGAGACGTTCTCCTCGAACGTGAATGGGACCTGGTGGTCTGTCTGACCGACCTCCCCCTCCACGTGGGCCGGCGCCCCGTCGTCGCGCATGCGAACGCGGTGCACGGCGTCGCGGTCCTGTCGGTGCCCGCCCTTGGTCCGACCGGACTACGACAGCGGGCGCGGACCACGGTCATCGGTCTCGTCGGCCGACTCCTCGGTGCCGACGCCGACGACCTCCGAGACCACGAGAAGTCCCCGTCGAAGTCGCCGCTGCGGCACCGCGTCCGCCAGTTGGGCACCGACGTCGACGACGAGGGCACCGCCTTCACCGCCCGGGTGCTCACCGGCAATCTCCGCCTCCTCTCCGGGATGGTGCGCGCCAACCGGCCGTGGCGCCTCGCCCTCGGGCTGACCCGGGCACTGACCGGCGCCATCGCGGCCGGGGTCTTCGCGCTGGTCACCGCCGACATCTGGCTGCTGGCCGACACCTTCGGTTGGGTCCGCCTCACCGGCGTCGCCGTCGGCTCGATCGTCGCCATCACCGCCACCCTGATCATCGGCGCCAACCTCTGGGAACGAGGATCGTCGCGGCAGTCGCGCGAACAGATCGTCCTGTTCAACACCGTCACCGTCATCACCGTCGCGCTGGGGGTCGCGGCGTTCTATGCCGCTCTCTTCGTCCTCGCGACCGTCGGCGCGCTGTGCCTCGTGGTCCCTCAGGTCTTCGGCGACGCCCTCGGTCACGACCCCGGAATCACCGACTACCTGGAGGTCGCGTGGCTGACGTGCTCACTGGCAACCGTCGGCGGGGCGCTCGGTGCGGGGTTGGAGACCGACGAGGCGGTACGCGACGCCGCGTACACCCAGCATCCCGCCGACTCGGTCTGACGAGGTACCACCGACGGTCCGGCTGCCACAGATTCGGCCCCAGCCGTTAGGCTGCATGGGCAAATGTCGATGTGGAGGTGACGATGACCCAAGATCCGGCGAGTGGGGGACTGCCCGGATCCGTGGTTCTCGGGATATCCGTCGTGGACGATCAGATCGCATCCGTGGTGCGCGACGCCGATGGCCACATCCTGGCCAGCAACCTCGTCGACCTGCCTGATCCGTCGGCTCCCGCGGTAGAGGCCGCGATCGTCGAGCTGGTCGATTCGGTGCCCGTCGTCGTCGACCTGATCGGTGTCTCCGTGTCCCGCGAGGACGTCCGCAAGCACCTGTCACAGGCCTTCGGGTCGAGTGGCGCCGCCGAATCCTGGCACGACCGTGTCGTCGTCACCGGTTACGCCTCGGCACTCGCCGAGATCGCGTGCACTCATGCCACCCGTGGCGGCGTCGTCGCGGTCGTGGATCTCGATCGGGAGGCCGCACCGGCATCCGGTACGACGGTGGCCACGGTCGACACGACCTCGGGGGCGGTCCTCGGAACAGCCGATTTCACCACCCACCGGCTCGCGTCCGTCACCGATCCCGACGGGGCATCGGCACTGGCAACCGCGATCGCCAAGCTGCCGCGCGGTCGAGACATCACCTCGATCATCGTGGTCGGACCCGGCGCGGAGATGCCGGGCATCGCCCCCGCCTTCGAATACGCCGCCCAGCGTCCCGTCACCGTCGCGGACAATCCGCCGCTCGCCTCGGCGATCGGCGCGGCCGACGCCGCCCTGGTGGCGCTGTCGGCCCCGGCGGCGGCCACGCGGGTGTCGACCGGACGACGCTGGTGGTTCGTCGGCGCTGCGATCGGTGCCGCGGTGTTTCTCGGCGCGGTCGGCCTGACCCTGCTCCTGGCCGCCGAGGGCGAGACCCCCGAACCGACTCAGGTGACGGTCACCGAGACACCAGCGGCCGTCACGATCACCGCCGACGCGAAGACGGTCACCCCAGACCGAGACCGAGACCGGACGGGCCCGCACGACCACGATCACCAGCACGCCGCGCCCGGTCACCCGCACGACCACGGTGACCGAGGAGATCCCGGGACCGTTCACCATCACCGAGACCGAGACGACCACGGTCGAGGTCCCCGCAGCCGGATCGCCGGCGCCCTGACGCCCTGACCGGCGCGTCAGTACACCGGGTCGTGTTGGATGCGGCTCGCGCGGACCCCGGCGATGATGAGTTTGCGTCGGGTCGCCTCGATCATCTGCGCCGATCCGGCGATGAGCACCTGGTGGTCCTGCCAGTTCCCGGCGTTGACGACGACGTCGGCGAGCGTGCCGATCTCGTGGTCGATCCCGAGTTCGGCCGGCGTCGCCACCGCGGTGATCCACCACGGATCGCTCTCCTCCTCCGACACCGCGGTGACCTGCAACCACGGATTGGTGGACGCGATCCGTCGCAGAACGCTCAGGTCATAGAGCTCACCGGGGTAGCGCATCCCGTAGAAGATGTGTGTCGGGGGCGAGTCCGCGCGCTTGGACATCTCGATGAGCAGAGCACGCAGGGGGGCCAGTCCGGTGCCGCCGGCCACCATCAGGACGGGCCGATCCCGGTCGACGTGCAGCGTGCCATGGCTCTGCGACAGGGTCCAGACGTCGCCGATGCTGGTCTCGCTGACGATGGCCGAGCTGACCGTCCCACCCTGAATGGCCCGGACGTGGAACTCCAGCTCGCCGGCCGGGTTCGGCGGGATCGACGGCGAGAAGTTGCGCCACTGCTTGGGCCATTGCGGGACGTGCACCTCGAGGTACTGGCCGACGTGGAACGTCAGCGGCGCATGCGAGATGAGACGCACGACGGCGAGGTCGCGGCTGATGCGGTACTTCTCCACGACTTCCGCCGTCCACCGGGCGGGATGGGTGGCGGTCTCGGCGGCCCCGCGCATCACGCCGGTGACGAGCATCATCGCCTGTGAGACGGTCTGCTGTGCCTCCTCGTCCCAGTACCCCTCCATCAGACTGGCGAACTCGCCCATGAGGGCCGCATACATTACGTGATAGTGCTCGGGTTCGACCCCGAACTTGCGATGGTCGCGGCCGAGCTGGGCGAGGAACTCGACGAGGTCGGCGTGACCGGACTCCGCGGGAATGGCCTCGAGAACGTGGTCGATCACGCGATGGAAGGCGATCTGCTGTGCGGCCATCGAGACGCCGAACAGATCCCGAAGGTCAGGATCGATCGCGAACATCCGGGTGTAGACGTTGGTCACGAACCGGTCGGGCTGTCGGTTCACCGCTGTTCGCAGCTGATGCAACGTGTGGCGTGAGTGGCTCGCCATTCTCTGTGGACAACCTCCGTCGGCGTTCGTCCCCCGCCTGTTCCGAGAGCTCAACCCTAACGCCCGACGGTACAGAATTCAGGATCCGTCATCGTATGTCGGACTGTGATCCGGTGTGGCAAGGTACCAGCATGACGTCCCTCGACGGTGTCCTCCCGGCCATCGTCGACGCGCATGTGCAGCACTGGGATCCGCGGCGCACCCCATGGGCGGTGACACGCTCGTCGCGGCTGTACGGGCTCGTCCCCCGATTGGGGGACCGGGCATTCCCGTTCATCGCCTCGCGCGCCGACCGGGAGTTCGTGCTGACACCGCGAACGGTCGCGCGCCCGTACGAGCCACGGCAGTACGCCACCGACGCGGCTCTCGTCTCGACGGTCGTCGGGGTGCCCATCGACACCGTGGTGCACGTCGAGTCGCACTGGCGCAAGGCCCTACCCGCTGGGGAGCAGGCGTCGGCACACAGCACTGCCGTGGAGGAGACGCGCTACCTGGAGCGACTTCCGTTCGGTCACTCGGGGGCTCCGCGTCTGGGGGCGATCGTGGCTCACGGTGACCCGCGCGACCATGACTTCGCCGAGACGCTGAATCAGCAGTTCGCGGTCTCGCCGCGGGTTCGAGGTGTCCGCCTGGTGGCGACGCGCCATCCCGATCCGCGTGTCCGCGACGGCGGCGACGCCGACAACATCCTGGCGTCGCCGGCTTTCCTCGACGGTTTCGCCGAACTGGCTGGGCGCAAGCTCGTCTTCGAGGCTGCGGTCTACTCCCACCAGCTCTACGACGTCGTCGTGCTGGCGCGGGAGTATCCCGACACGACTATCGTGCTGAATCACTTCGGGATGCCGGCCGGGGTGTTCGGCCCGATCGGGACGCGCACCGGTGCGACGGCCGCGGCGCGCGCGGACATCTGGCGGTTGTGGCGGGAACGGATGACCACCCTGGCGTCGTATCGCAATGTGGTGGTGAAGCTTTCCGGACTGGCCATGCCGGTTCTCGGTTACGGCCGCGAACGGTGGGGCAACATCGGGGGGCAGGCGACGCTGTGCGAGATGATCGGCCCGTTCGTCGAACACGTCGTCACCCACTTCGGTTCGGACCGCATCATGTTCGGCTCGAACTACCCGATCGACCGCCCCAACGCGGCGATCGACGTCCTCGTCGGTGCCCTCGTCGATTGTGCGTCCCAGTGGGGAGACGAGGCGTTGCGACGTATCTTCCGCGACACCGCGGTTCGCGTCTACCGACTCGACGAGACCTGACCGGCGGGCGGTCCGTCACGGATGACGCGGACGCCCCCACCATCGCGATCGGGTCGGCTCGGGGACGGGCACGTCACGCATGAGGCGGACCAGGATGTCTACGAATTCCGCACACGTCGGATAGCGGTCCTGTGGTGCTTTGGCGAGCGCCTTGGCGAAGATCGAATCCATTGCCGACGGGAGCCACGGACGGCGCCGGGTGAGCCGCGGCGGGTCGTCGTTGATGTGTGCGTAGGTGATCGCGAAGGACGTGTGCCGCGGATACGGCGGTGTGCCGGTGAACAGTTCGACGAGGCTGCACGCGAACGAGTAGTTGTCGCTGGCCGGGGAAAGGCGATGTGCCTGAAGTAGTTCCGGCGAGGCATACCCGATGGAACCCTGTACCCGGCCGTTGCGCGCGAGCGGCCTTGTGTCGTCGAGGAATTGGGCGATCCCGAAATCGGAGAGATAGGCGTCCACCGGGGTGGGGTCGTCCGCGTCGGAGCCGAGCGGCCGGGAGAGCAGAATGTTCGCGGGCTTGACGTCACGGTGAAGAATGTCCTGTCCGTGCGCGTGGTCGAGGGCGTCGGCGATCTGTCCGGCCACTCTGAGGATCGTGTCCACGTCGGGTTCGGCGTTGCCGCCGGGGACGAGTGCGGTGGCCGCCGGGCCGGCGGCGTACTGCATCGCCAGCCACATCGACGGTTGGTGGCGAGGGCCGAGAGAGCCGGGCGGCGCGGCGATCTCGCCGTGAGCCCGCATCCGGACGATGTGCGGGTGGTCGAGGAGCGAGGCGATCCCGAACTCGCGCTCGAACCGTTCGCGGACCCGGGCGTGATCGGCGGCGTTCGGGTGCAGCACCTTCAGCGCGACCGGTCCGTCGCCGTCCTCGCGATGGGCACGGAAGACGTCCGCGCTCGCACCACCGCCGACGAACTCGTCGATGGTGAAGCCGTCTACCCGGTCGCCAGCCTCGAACACCCTGCCCAGGGTAGAGCGACGACGATCCGCGGGTGCGGTGCCGGACGAGGGTGTCGAGACCCGGGTGCCGGAATCGGACTCGACCGTCAGGATTTCGGTGTCAGCCGGAAGATCGGGAACTTCCGTCCCTGGGCGGTCTCGGTGTACTTGACGAACTGGTCGGTGAACGCCGTGAACTTCGCCCAGGCGGCCTCCCAGTCGGCGTCGGTGATCTCGGCGACCTGGGTCTCGTGGCGTTCGATGCCCTCGGCTGCGGGGGCTTCGACGGCAACCGAGTCGGGGTGCGCCCGGAGGTTGTGTACCCAGGCCGGCGTCGTCGGCGAACCCGCGAAGGAGCCGATGACGAGCCACGACCCGTCGTCGGCGAGGCCGAACAGCGGGCTGATGCGCGGCTCGCCGGACTTGGCGCCGAGGGTGTGCAGCAAGACGAGGTTCTTCCCGAAGCCCGCGGTCTCGACATGTCCGTTGTTGGCGCGGAACTCGTTGATGATGGTCGAATTGAAGTCGTTCACGACCTCCTTGATACGCCTACAGAGCTCTGACCGGCAGGTGTCTCGAAGTGAAACCGCGTGCCGGGCGTCGAAGAATACGCTGAACGCATGAGTGCCGAAACGAGTTCGTTGGCCGCCGCCCTCCCCGGCGGAATGGTGATCACCGACCCCGACATCCTCGCCGGTTATCGCCAGGACCGCGCATTCGACCCGGACGCCGGTACCCCGCTCGCGCTCGTGCGCCCGACCTCGACCGAGGAGGTCCAGGCGACGGTTCGGTGGTGCGCCGAGAACCGGATCCCGATCATCACGCGCGGCGCCGGCACCAGCCTGTCCGGCGGCTCGACCGCGGTGGACGGCGCCATCATGATCTCCACCGAGAAGATGCGCGAGATCGCCGTCGACCCCGCGACGCGCACCGCCGTCGTCCAGCCCGGGCTGTTCAACTCCGAGGTCAAGGCCGCGGCTGCCGCCGAGGGTCTCTGGTACCCGCCGGACCCGTCGTCGTTCGAGATCTGTTCGATCGGCGGCAACGTCGCCACCAATGCGGGCGGGCTGTGCTGCGTGAAGTACGGGGTCACCACCGATTACGTGCTCGGACTGCAGGTGGTGCTCGCCGACGGCCGCGCGGTCCGGGTGGGCGGCAAACAGCTCAAGGACTCCGCCGGGCTTCCGCTGACCAAACTCTTCGTCGGCAGTGAGGGACTCCTCGGCATCATCACCGAGGTGACCCTGCGACTGCTCCCGCCGCAGGGGCCGGCGAGCACGGTGGTAGGGGTCTTCGACTCGGTCCACGACGCCAGTCGTGCCGTCCTCGCCGTGACCGGTGAGATTCGTCCGGCGATGCTGGAATTCATGGACTCGGTGGCGATCAACGCGGTCGAGGACATGCTGCGCATGGGACTCGACCGGGACGCGGGCGCGCTGCTCGTCGCCCAGTCCGATGCGCCCGGGGCGGCCGGCGCCCAGGAGGTCGAACTCATCCGGAACGCCTTCGAGTCGAACGGCGCGGGCGAGGTCTTCACGACCGACGACCCCGCCGAGGGCGAAGCGTTCACCGCCGCCCGGCGTGCTGCGATCCCGGCGGTGGAGAAGCTGGGATCTCTGCTGCTGGAGGACGTCGGGGTCCCGTTGCCCTCGCTGCCCGATCTCATCGACGGCGTCGCCAAGATCGCGGCGGACAACCAGGTGATGATCTCGGTGATCGCGCATGCCGGCGACGGCAACACGCATCCGCTGATCGTCTTCGATCCGGCCGACACCGCAGAGGCCGACCGGGCGCAGACGGCGTTCGGTCAGATCATGGACCTCGCCATCGAACTGGGCGGCACCATCACCGGCGAACACGGCGTGGGCCGGCTCAAGAAAGGCTGGCTGCCCGATCAGGTGGGTCCGGACGTGATGGAGCTGACCACGCTCATCAAGAACGCCCTCGACCCGGAGGGGCTGCTCAATCCGGGCGTGATCCTGTAGGTGTGGTGCTCGCCGAGCCGCATCGCGATTGTCGCCCGCTCGGCGGCAACGAAATCAGGAAAATGAAAAAAGCACCTGCCGAGGTCCTCCCGTCCCCTCCGCGGGGGGACCTCAGCAGGTAGCCCAAACGCGAATGGCATCTGAATACGATGCCATGCAAAAACGAGCATATTGCGTCAAAGGTCAACCTACAATCACATCAATCTGGATAACTGACAGGGGATGGTTGATGAATGGTTCTGGGGACGTAGGACTCCGCGATATCGACCTACGTCGACTCCGCATGTTCGTCGTCGTCATGGAGGCGCCGAGCCTCCGCGTCGCCGCCGACACCCTGTTCATCAGCCAGCAGGCGCTGTCGTCGGCGATCCGTGAACTCGAGCGACAGTTGGGCGTCGAGCTCTTCTCCCGCTCGCGCCGCAGCCTGACCCCGACGCCTGCAGGGGAGGCGCTCTACCGCGGCGCGGTACCCCTGTTGGCCGGTGGTGAGCAGCTCGCCACGCAGGTCAGACGCGTGAACGCCGGGGCGCCCGCGCCGTTCGTCATCGGTCACGCACCCGACCTCGCGTCGTCGGAGGTCTTCCGCATCATCGAACCCGTGGTCCTCGCCGACCCTTCGGTGCCGATCACGGTGCGCCCGGTGTTCGCCGACTTCATGCGTGATGAGTTGTTGTCGGGGTCGATCGACCTCGCGCTGGGACGTGGTGTGTCGGCGCCACCGGACATGGCGACCACGATCGCCACCGAACACGAACTCCGCCTCGCGGTCCGCAGTGACCATCCACTCGCCGCGCACGCCCGCGTCGACATGGCCGCCCTCGCCGATTACGAGATCGTCGTGTGGGGGCCCGAGCACGAGTACGAGTACACCGACATCCTCGTCGGGCTGTGCCGGAGAGCGGGTTTCGAGCCGCGCATCATCCTGTCGACGCTCCTCGGCACGCCGCCGCACACGGCGGTGATCGCCCATCCGAAGGCGTGCGCGTTCGTCACCAACGAACCCGGCTGGATCTACGCGAATTCCATCCGCATCGTCGAGTTCACCGATCCGCCGTTCGCGCCCGTCCGTGCGATGTGGCTGCCCAACACCGCCTCGACGCTGCGCCGGCAGATCCTGGCAGCGGCGGAAGGGGTGGTGTGAGGCCTCGAGCCGGACGTCTCAGTGGCGCTCGAGGATCGCGGCGAGATCGGCGCCGTCGGGGAGTGCGCCGTACTCGAAGCTGCGGTCGGGGCCCAGTCGGCTCGCGATGAACGCCTCCGCGACGGCTGACGGGCTGTGCCGCACCAACAGTGACGCCTCGAGCGCCAGGGCCATCGACTCGACGGTCGACCGCGCCCGGCGCTGGGCGTCGGCCGGGGCGAGTCGCGACAGTTCGCCGAGTTGTTCCCGGAGTCGGTCGAGGTGCGCGTCGAGAGTCCGGTCGGCGCCGCGGGCGAGGGAGACCTCGGCGTCGAAGGCGGCGACCGATTCGGGTTCCCGGGTCATCGCACGCAGGACGTCCAGGGCGATGACGTTGCCCGATCCTTCCCACACGGCCATCACCGGCTGCTCGCGGTAGCGCATGGCGAGGGGGAAGTCCTCGGTGTATCCGTTGCCGCCCAGGCATTCCAGCGCCTCGTAGGCGTGGTGCGGCCCGCGCTTGCAGATCCAGTACTTGGCGACCGCGGTCGCAAGTCGGCGGAAGGCGCGCTCCTGAGAGTCCGCATCCTCGTCGTGCGCGCGGGCGAGGCGGATCGCGGTGGTGGTCGCGGCCTCGGATTCCAGTGCGAGATCGGCCAATACGGCGGTCATCGCGGGCTGGTCGGCCAGTGTCGCACCGAAGGCGGCACGATGGCGGGCATGCCAGACGGCTTCGGCGACGGCCTGGCGCATGCCGGCCGCAGAACCGAGGACGCAGTCGAGGCGGGTCTGCGCGACCATCTCGATGATCGTGCGCACGCCGCGGCCCGGTTCGCCGATCATGACGGCGACGGTGCCGTCGAGTTCGATCTCGCTCGAGGCGTTGGACTTGTTGCCGAGCTTGTCCTTGAGGCGCTGAATGCGGAAGACGTTGCGGGTGCCGTCGGGCAGGATGCGGGGGAGCAGGAAACACGAAAGTCCTTCGCCACCAGTGCCTTGCGCCTGTGCGAGGACGAGGAATGCGTCGGACATGGGTGCCGAGCAGAACCACTTGTGGCCGGTGAGAAGGTATTCGGCCCCCGGGCCGCCGGTCCCCGCGGGAACGGCGACGGTGGTGTTGGCGCGGACGTCGGAACCGCCCTGCTTCTCGGTCATCGACATCCCGAAGATCGCCGACCCCTTGGTGGCGCTCAGTGCGGGGGAGTAGCTGCGGGACAACGCCTTCGGTACCCAGTTCGCGGCGACGTCGGGCTGCAGTTCGAGCGAGGGGATGACCGCGTGCGTCATCGACACCGGACAGGCGTGGCCCGGCTCGATCTGACCGAAGAGCATGAACGCGGCCGCACGCACGACGTGAGAACCGGGTTGCGGGTCCGCCCAGCAGCGTGTGTGGGCGCCGTGGGCGATGGATTCGGAGATGATCCGGTGGTACGCCGGGTGGTATTCGACCTCGTCGATGCGGTGACCCCAGCGGTCGAACGTCCGCAGCACCGGCGTGATGGTGTTGGCGAGATGCGCGTCGTGCTTGAAGGATTCGCTGCCGACGAGTGCGCCGATCTCCCGGAGTTCGGCGTCACCCCAGGCGCCGTCGTGTCGTGCGACGGCCTCGGTGAGGACGGTGTCGAGTTCGTACTCGTTGACGTCCAGTCGCGGAGCGGACTGGTTGAAGACCTCGTGGGTGAGGTGAGGCTGCGGGTGGATGTGCGTCGCGAAGTGGGTCATCATGCCTCCTGGGGCGTGGGTGCGAGTGGCCGGTCCAGAACGCGGTCCGGGATCTGCAGATTCGTGAAGATCACGGCGACCGCGTCCTCGAGTCGGTAACCGAAATCGGCTCCGGTGGCGGCCTTCTGGACCGCGAGACCGAAGATCGCGGACCAGAAGGCCTTCGCCTCGACATCGATCCCGGCACGCAGCTGCCAGCCGGTGCGCACCAGCGTTGACATCAGCGCCTGCTCGCCGCGTTCGTGCAGCGTGCGCAGGGTGTCGGTGATGTGTTCGCGGAGATCGGAGCGGCGCGACGTCAGCAGCATGGCTGTGGTGAACAGTTCGATGTCCCGCGCGCACGGCCCCAGTAGGGTTCCGACGAGGGTGTTGGTGTAATCGCGGACGGTCGTGGTCTCGGCGGCGGCTTCCTCGGCTCGGCGGCCGGCGCGCAGCACGCCGGCACAGGCGACCTCGACGAAGAGTTGTTCCTTGGAATTGAAGTAGTAGGTGACCTGGTTCGGGTAGGCGTCGGCGCGTTGGCAGATCTGGGCGACCGACGCCGCCTCACCGCGCTCGGCGAACACCTCGGCGGCGGCACGCAGCAGCGCCTGGCGGGTTGCCTTGCCGGCTTCCCGGCTCGCGCGTCCGGTGGTGGCCACAGAAGTCCTGTTCATTCGACAACAGTGTTTGTATGGCAAACAATAAATGGGTTCCGAACCGGAGGCAAGAGGTTCGGCGCTAGGCGGTGTTTCGTGTGACATCCGTTCGAAGATGTCCGAATTGCATCGCTACTTGTCCATACTTGTCAGTATCTGGTGGTATCTGTCCAAGCCTCGGCAGGGCATCACTCATTCTGCAGCGGAGCGCTAAGTGGTCGCCGGAGGTGGTGAATAGACCGGCCGCGTGCAGTCCGCCGGTACGGGCGAAGGTTTTCTGGGCAGTGCGCATCCGGTCCGGTAGCCCAGCGAGGACGTCGGCAGTGACGCGACACGAATCGCGTGCCGGTGGGTGCAGGGTGCGTTGACGGATCGCGTCCAGGGAGGCCTTGCCGCAGACACCACACGAGGAGGTGGTGTAGAAGTTGCGTTCGATTCCGGTGTCGGGCAGCGAAATACCTGGTGCAAGAGTGACGTCGATGACGTTGTACGTGTTTCGGCCGCTGTCATCGAAGCTGTCGCAGTAGCGGATCGCCGAAACATCGTGAGGGTCGGTGATGAGTCCTTCGGTGAAGAGAAAACCTAGCGTCAGATCGATGTCGTTTCCGGGGGTGCGCATCGTGATTGCAAGTGGCCGGCGGTCAACGCGTATCTCCAGAGGTTCCTCGACGGCGACGCTGTCGGGCCAGGGTGTGACTGCTCCGGCGTGGATCCGGGTGGCGCGGAGACGTGCGGTGATGCGGCCGGTCACGGGCGGTGGCGTTCGAGACGGACTACTACAGCTTTGGATACGGGTGTGTTGGATGTGTCGGCGACGTGGTCGAGGGGGATGAGTGGGTTGGTTTCGGGGTAGTAGGCGGCGACGTTGCCGGCGGGTGTGGGGTATGCGACCAGTCGGAAGTTGGGTGCGCGGCGTTGTTCGGTGGTTCCGTCGGGTCGAGGCCATTCGGAGATGAGGTCGACGATGTCGCCGTCGGTGTATCCGAGGGCTGTGAGGTCGGCGGCGTTGATGAACAGCACCCGTCGACCGTTCTTGATGCCGCGGTAGCGGTCGTCGAGTCCGTAGATGGTGGTGTTGTATTGGTCGTGGCTGCGCATGGTTTGCAGGATCAGCCGGCCCGCCGGGACGGGGACCCATCGTAGTTCGTTGACGACGAATGTGGCTTTCCCGGAGTCGGTGTGGAAGCGGCGTTCGTCGCGCGGTGGGTGGGGTAGGGCGAGGCCGTCGGGTTGGCGAACGCGGGTGTTGAAGTCGTCGAATCCGGGCACGGTGCGGGCGATGGAGTCCCGGATGGTGTCGTAGTCGTCGGCGAATTGTTGCCAGGGCACCGGGTGGTCGGCGCCGAACAGTTCCTGCGCGAGTTCGCAGACGATGGCGACTTCGCTGCGTAGGTGTTCGCTGACGGGGGTGAGTCCGCCGCGGGAGAGATGGACCATGGACATGGAGTCCTCGACGGTGCCCAGTTGTTTGCGGCCGCCGCGAATGTCTTTGCCGGTGCGGCCGAGTGAGGGAAGGATCAGCGCGGTCCGTCCGGTCACGAGGTGGGAGCGGTTGAGTTTGGTCGACACCTGCACGGTCAGTGCACAGTTGCGCAGTGCGGCTTCGGTCACCGCGGTATCGGGGGTGGCGGCGACGAAGTTGCCGCCCATGGCCATAAAGACCGACGCTTTCCCGTCGCGCATCGCGCGGATGGAGTCCACGGCGTCCAGTCCGTGGTGGCGGGGGCAGGTGATGGCGAACTCGGTGTCGAGGGCGTCGAGGAACTCATCGGGCATCTTCTCCCAGATGCCCATGGTGCGGTCGCCTTGGACGTTGGAGTGGCCGCGGACGGGGCACACTCCGGCGCCGGGTTTGCCGATCATGCCGCGCATCAGCAGTAGGGCGACGGCGTCTTGGATGGTGGCGACTCCGTGGGTCTGTTGGGTCAGTCCCATGGCCCAGCAGATGATCGTCGCTCGTGAGGTGATGAGTGCCTGCGCCGTGGTGTGGATCTGTTCGAGGGTGAGCCCGGTCGCTTCGACGACCGTGTCGAGGTCAACCTGCCGGATGTGGTCGGCATAGGCCTCCCACCCGGTGCAGTGGGTGGTGAGGAAGTCGTGGTCGAGGACGGTGCCGGGTGCGGCGTCTTCGGCGTCGAGGACGAGTTTGGCCAGGCCTTGGAAGAGTGCTTGGTCGCCGCCGATGCGGATCTGAAGGAAGTCGTCGGCGATGGCGACACCGTGTCCGAGGACGCCGTGGACTTTCTGGGGGTCTTTGAACCGCAGTAGCCCGGCTTCGGGGAGGGGGTTGATCGCGATGATGTGGGCGCCGTTGGCCTTTGCCTTCTCGAGTGTGGAGAGCATGCGGGGGTGGTTGGTGCCGGGGTTCTGGCCGGCGATGAGGATGAGGTCGGCGTTTTCGATGTCGGGGACCGAGACCGAGCCTTTGCCGATGCCGATGGTCTCGGTCAGGGCTGAGCCGGAGGATTCGTGGCACATGTTGGAGCAGTCGGGCATGTTGTTGGTGCCGAACGCCCGGATCATCAGTTGGTAGACGAACGCGGCTTCGTTGCTGGTGCGTCCGGAGGTGTAGAACACCGCCTGATCCGGGGTGTCCAGGGCGCACAGTTCGTGGGCGATGATCGCGTTGGCGTGGCTCCAGCTGATCGGCGTGTAGTGGGTTGCGCCCGGAAGCAGAACCATCGGTTCGGTGATCCGTCCCTGCTGCCCGAGCCAGTAGTCGGTGCGTTCGAGCAACTCGGCGACCGAGTGTTGCGCGAAGAACTCCGGGTCGACCACCCTACGGGTGGCCTCCTCGGCGACCGCTTTGGCGCCGTTCTCGCAGAACTCGGCATGCTTGCGATGGCCGGGAGTTTCCGGCCACGCACAGCCGGGGCAGTCGAATCCGTTGCGCTGGTTCAGTTTCAGCAGGGTTTGGGCGGTACGCACGACGCCCATCTGTTCGACGCCGCGTTGTAGTGACACCAGCACGGCTTTGACGCCGGCGGCGTGGGTCTTCTCGGACGAGACGACGAGGTCGTGTTCGTTGATGTCGCGACGTGGCGCAGGGCTGGGCACGGTGTGAGTGATCTCCGGTAGGTGTCAGACGGTGCGGCGAGAAGCGCGGGGGCGCAGTTGCGACCGGGCGAAAGCCGACAGCTCGGCTGGCACGGCTGTTGTGCCTCGGTAGTCGAGGATGCGTTGGTAGAAGGTGTCGACGGTGATTCCGTAGGTCACCAAGATGTCCTCGGGGGGAGGTCCGCCGAAAGGCAGCCACTGTATCGCGAGCTCCACCATTGCGTGGTGGTCGGATGTCATCGATGGCCCCTTTCGTCATCGTCGCGCACACCGTGGGCGCGGTGGTTCGGCGCGTGTGGAGTCGCCTCGCGGATCGGTGTTCGGCGCGATCCGCGAGGCGAGGTCATGGGTCAGTCGCGCCGGTGGCACGCTGACGATGGGGGCGTCGATGTTCTCGATCGATACTGGTCAGCGAGTGTCAGGTTCCGAGACGTCTGAATCCGCAATTCGTGGGTTCACGCTTGCACAGGTCATACGTGGCGAGTGGTGGTGTTCGAGGTGCCGGGAACAAACAGGTGCCGGAAAGGATCGATGTCCCGCACTTCGGAGTGCGTCCCCGTCGGCCGACTGGTGCCAGTCGGCCGACGAGACCCACTACACCGGTGTGCCGGCGTGGGGGGTGCTGTCGCGAGCCTTGTCGTTGTCTTCATCTCGGTCGCTCAGTGAGCGGCGTCGACCGGAGATCACGGCGATAGCGATGAGCACGGCACCCCAAGAGCGCCAGACCGATCGGTGCCCAGATACTCAGGATGTCGAGTTGGCGAGATTGAGAAGACGCGGCGGCTGCCCCGTCTGCGACGGACTGATCGGTCAATGAGGTGTCGACAGCCAGCGCCGGCATCAAGTCGACCGTCTGACCATTGACGCTGACCCCGGCGATGACCTGCTGGTTGAGCGAGGCGTCGATCGGTGCGCCGGTGGTGGCGTCTGCTGCGAGTTCGATTGTGGTCTGTGCGGTGTAGATGAAGGGCACCACCTCCGGGAGAGTAGGAGCAGCATTTCCCAGCTGCTCGCGCAGTTGCGGAGGCAACAGCGGCGCCAGGCCGGCGACCGTGGCCTTCGGTAGCGATGGAGGGAGGGCAGCGAGAACAGCGGGGTCCTGGAGGGGTCCCCGTGCGTTGATCGTGTACTTCAAGACTTCTCGGCCCTCGACCTCGCCAGCCCCATGGTACTGCATCGGAACAGTGGTCCTGGTCGCGGAATCGTAGTATTCGTAGGCGGTTTCGGGGGAGGGGCGAAGGGGGAGCGCGATAGTGATCCCACGGTGCGGTTCGGTCGCGGACCCCGCGGATGAACCCGTGGCGGCGTCCATGCTGCGGCGGTCGATCGCGTACGTGTGATTCACCGGCAGCTTGGTGTCGCCGGCCTCGAGCGTGATGTCGTCGTGGGCGATCGCGGTGTCCCCAGACGTGCTCGAGACGTAGATGTGACGATCGATGGTGACCGGCACATCGCGGGCGATTACGTTCGCAGTGTCGCCTTCCTGAAGCGCTGTTGCGTTGAGAAGCGTTCCGACACCGGCGTACTGAGTGGTGACGTCGAGAGTGTCAGGCAGCCGCGACATCGTCGGCACCAGCCAGAGCCGCACCACAGCGGCGACGATCAGCAGAAGTACGCCGGCGATGATGGCGATCTTCGATCTCAGTTGTAGTTGCACGAGAATTCCCTCTTCCGTGGAGCTGGGTCGTCGGCGAGATGCCGACACAACGTCGCCACCCTGTGGTCGAACGCGTGAGTGACCGTGACGCAAAAAGTGCTGCACCGCAGCCAATTTCGATAACTCTGTCAGTGTGAGTCAGATCCGTGCGCCTGAAGGCACAGGTCCGTGCGCGTGACGACATGGCCGCAACCGCAGACCGCTCCTAGTGTTGTGAGTCACAGGCGGAGAGTGTCGGTGGCTCAACCCACGTGAATCGGCACAGCCTCGGAGAACACGCCGGCCCCTCGGGCGGACGGCAGAATCGAAAGGTGGCTCAGGCCAATGAATGACGTGATCGTGAAGACCGATCTGACCATCGCAACCATCGATGGTTTCGAGGTGGCGGCCGACCTCTACCGTCCGTCCGGGGAGGCCCCGCCGTTGGTGATCTACATCCACGGTGGAGGCTGGCAGCTGGGAGACAAGGCCGACGGCGCGTCGGAGCGGCTCGAGGGGCTCGCTTCGCACGGGGTGGCGGTGTTGTCGGTGAACTACCGCTTGGCGCCCAAGGCGGCCTTCCCGAACCCAATACATGACGTCAAAGCCGCTGTTCGATGGGCACGAGCGAACGCAGCCTCGCTCGACGTCGACGGGGACCGTATCGGCATATGGGGAGCTTCCGCCGGCGCCTACCTGGCGACCATGGTCGGTCTGAGTGACAGGGACACCGACCTCGAGGGCGATGTAGGTGGCAACCAGGACCAGTCCAGCCGAGTCGATGCGGTCGTGCACTGGTTCGGACCCTCTGATCTGTCTGCCAACTCTCGTCGAAGTCCAGTGGAGAGCTTCCTGCTGCCACCCCCGTTCGAGACCGCCATTCTCGGCGAGAGCGAAGTCGAAGCACCCACCGCTGCATCGTGGAATGCGAGTCCGTTGTCGCGCGTGCATCGCGCAGCACCTCCGTTCCTCATCGCGCACGGAGACCGTGATCGCATCACCCCCATCGAGCAGAGCCGCCACCTCCATGACGCGCTGGTCGCGGCGGGCGCCGATTCGACCTTCACAGTGCTGGGTGGTGCCGGCCACGAAGGCCGTGAATTCGACAGCACTGCGAATCTCGCGCAGACCGCTGCATTCCTACGCGCGCACCTGACACCTCGAGACTGACAACCGAAATCTGCGATAGCACGACAACTGCGGCCGTAAGCGCCATCTCAAACCCCTGACAACAGCCCATGCACAACGAAAGGACGCAACGATGACCCAAGAATCGATCACAGCGGAGAAAAGCGCACCAGAAGGCGTGCCGGTGTCCGATGTGAACTTGCACGTCGACGAGATCCTGACGAACCCGTATCCCACCTATGCCGCGCTGCGCGAAACCGGCCCGGTCGTGTGGATGAGTCACTACGGGTACTACGCCCTGCCTCGCTACGAAGAGGTGTCGTCCACGCTCGCCGACTGGGAAACCTTCACCAGCGGTGAAGGTGTCGGCTTCAACGACATGTTCAACTCGATCCGCGAGACCAGCCTGATGAACGAGGGCGACCTGCACGATCAGATCCGTCAGGTCGAGGGCTGCCCGATCAAGAAGGGCCCGCTCGAGGAGCTCAAGCCCCGGCTGGCGTCCTTCTCCGACGACCTTATCGCCGAACTTCGCGATCGGCCCCAACTCGACGGTGTCGCCGACATCGCCATGCGGATGCCCATCGACGTGGTCACCGATCTCGTAGGGATCGCAGAGGCCGGGCGAGCTCAGTTCTTCGAGTGGGGTAAGGCAGGATTCGACAGCATCGGCCCCCTGGACGCACCCCGCACCGGCGATGCCCTGCAGACGATGGGCGGCTACTTCCAGTACGCGGCGGAGAACTTCCCCAACAACATCCGCGAGGGTGGCTGGGCCGATCAGCTGTTCAAGAACGGCGCCGAGGCCGGATGGACAGAAGACTTCTGTCGCGGAGTGATGAACGACTACGTCTACCCGAGCATCGACAGCACGATCAGCGCGATCGGTATCGGATTGCTGCTCTTCGCAGAGAACCCCGACCAATGGGACCTCCTACGTAAGGACCGTTCGCTGTTGTCCCGGGCCATTCCGGAGATCGTCCGGCTGGCCTCGCCGCTGCAGTTCTTCACACGAGTGGCGACCGCCGATGCCACGGTTGCCGGCACGGTGATCCCCAAGGGGTCCCGAATCATCGTCATGTACGGCTCGGCCAACCGTGACGACCGACAGTTCCCGGACCCCGATCGGTTCGACATCACCCGAGATCCCACTCAGCATCTCGGATGGGGTCGTGGCAAGCACTCTTGCCTCGGCAAGCCTCTGGCACGCCTCGAGATGACCACCCTGTTCAACGCCCTGGCCGACCACGTGGAGCGCTTCCACGCCGGCAACCACCGATACGAGCCCAACAACATCATCCGCAGCCTGGGTGAGCTGGAGCTGACGATCACCTGGGCTGACTAACGCCACGTAGGCGTGCAGATCGACCGGGCATCGTCCGCCCGGATGGAAAGAAGGTAATCATGAAGATCGACATCGATTTCGACATGTGCGATGGACACGGTGAATGTGTCATCGCCGCCCCCGAGGTCTTCGACCTCAACGAAGACGGCGACACCGTTGTGCTGTTGGACGAGAACCCTGACGAGGGTTTGCGACCGAAAGTCGCTGCGGCCGTCAAGCTCTGTCCTCTCGCGGTCATTCGAGTCGAGGACGACAAGTGACGAAGACGGTTGTCGTCGGCGCTGGGCTGGCCGGACTCCGGGCAGCCCAGCGCGTCCGCGAACGTACCCCTGAGTCCGAGATCGTCATCGTCGGGGACGAAAAGCACCGACCGTACAACCGTCCGCCCGTGTCGAAGGAACTTCTCGGCAGCACGATGACGGCAGCGGAGTGCGTATTCGAGGACGCGACAGACGATTTCACGTGGCTACTGGACAACGCCGCCACCGGGCTGAACCCCCAGTCCAAGGTTGTGCAGCTGGCTCAGGACGACCTGCACTACGACAACCTCGTCATCGCCACGGGCCGTGGAGCGTACCTACCGTCGGCGTTCGCCGGCCTCGAGGGAGTCCACGTTCTGCGCGGCCTCGACGACGCCGCGGCATTTTCCGCGGCTGCTGCCTCGGCGAAGCGGGTGGTCATCATCGGCGGAGGGTTCATCGGTTGTGAGGTGGCGGCGGTACTCGCCGTGGCAGGGACCGTATCGGTCACCGTCGTGGAGATGGCGAAGACGCTGATGCCGGTCCTGGGGCCTACCATCGGCTCCTTCGCAGGTGAGGTTCACTCCGCACACGGAGTGAACCTCCGATGCGGGACCGGCGTGATCGAACTCCGCGGGGACACTCGAGTCGAACAGGTGGTTCTCACCTCGGGAGAAGTGCTGGATGCTGATCTGGTCCTGGTGGCGATCGGCTCGCGACCCAACACCAGCTGGTTGTCCGACTCCGGTCTTCCTCTGGCGCAGGGGTCGGTGGTCTGTGACGAGTTCTGTTTCGTCAAGGGCTATCGAGACATCGTCGCGGTCGGTGACGTCGCGACCTGGGATCATCACGGCGTGGGCCGGCAGGTGCGCGTCGAGCATTGGTCGAATGCGGCCGAAATGGGCCTACATGCGGCGGAGAACCTGACCGCCGCGCACCACCCGGTTGCATACATGCCGATCCCGACATTCTGGACCGATCAGTACGACCTCCATATCAAAGCCGCAGGTTTTGTGGCCTCGGCGGAGCGATTCGAGCCGACTGCGAATCGGGGGCCGACCAAGTGGAGCTGGGACGGCATCGCCGGGGGCTCGCTGGTTGCTGGGGTCACGGTGAATGACAACAAGGGGTTCATCCAATACCGCCGGCGTTTGGCGACCCCGAGTCCAGCCGCGGTGTGAGGCGTTAGTTGCTGGGGCCCGCTGACGTGTTCATGCCGTCAGCGGGCCCAGCCGACGATAGCGCCCCGGACTGAGTCCGTATTCGTCGGTGAACGAGCGACTGAAGTGAGACGACTCCTTGAACCCCACTTCGCCGGTGAGTGCGGCGACCGTGATGTCGCTGGTCACCAACAGCGACCGAGCCCGCTCGAGTCGGGCGCGGACCAGCCACTCGCGGGGAGTGGTTCCGTCGGCGGCGAAGAGTTTCTGCAGGTACCTCGTCGACATGCCCAATTCGGATGCTGCCCCTGCCACCGTGAGGGAGCTGTCGCCGAGTCGAGCTCGGAGGTACGTCTGCGCGCGACGATAGTCGGCAATGTGTGCTCTCGTCGTCGTCGATTGGGGTACACCGGCAGCAGTCAGCGCGACGACGATCATGTCCATGGCGGACTCGGCCAGCGCTGTGGATTCGGGCGAGTCGAGCTCTGTTCCGTGCGCTGCGATTTGCTCGAGAAACCTGCTGACCACTGCTCCCGCGCCGCTGGTTCCGGCGACTCGCCGCAGTATCGCCGCGTCGAGATCGCTCTCGCGGACACGACTGTGCATCACCGGGCGGGGTATGCGAACTACTGTTTGAGCAAACCGGCATGGGAAGTCGAAACGGTAGGGCTGCCCTGAGTCGACGACGGTGAAGTCGCCTTTGTCCAGGACGACAGACCTGCCATGTTGGGTGACAGTGCCGGGGCCACCAGTCACCGCACAGAGAAAGAAATCCTCGTGATCGACGTCGGAGATCATCGCCGGCGTCCGCACCACCGCGTGTCCGTCAGCGCGCACAGTGCTCAGATACAGGTTGCCGAAGTCACGGCCCGTGAGACGAGCGTGAAATCTCCCTCGTTCGGTGTACCACTGGGGATCCATCTCGCAGTACATCTCCGACAAGGTGTCTGTCCACCATGCGCGACCACCTGACCCCGACAACAACTCGCCGGCGTCAGACGGACAGTCTGAGACGCCGTTGCTTTCTCCCAGCGTTGCGATCTTGGAGACCATCGACATCACCTCTGTTGCATCTCGAACACCAGTGTTCCTTGTCAAATCAAGTGGCGAGTACACGGCAGTGGCGTGACTGTTCACAACCGCCACATGGGTAAGGCTCGCCGCGCTCGTCACGCCGGCAGGTGAGACGAGTGGCCGACCACCAGGGGTGATCGGCCACTCGGTTCACAATCTCACGTCGATCTGGCGACCGCGTGTACGCGTCACCCGGTCAGTTCGGCGCACCGGCAACCGCGCGAGAGTGCTCGATCGCATCGGGGAGGACGTCGGCGGCAGCTTCAGACTCGGGAGTGGGCGCTCCTGGCCCGAAGTGCGAGAACTGTTCGATGTGCTGATCCAGCGACAGGGGGCTCGGTGTGCCGTAGGTGAAGTAGGTCTCCCACGGAAGCTTCGCGCCGCCGATGGCCAGCCCGGTATCGATGTCCGACATCTGCCAGGTCTGGGTCTCCGCGGAGGGGTCGAGGTGCATGTACCCAGCCTCGCCGAACAGTTCGATGCGATTGCCACCGGGTTCGAACACATAGAGGAACTGCCCCTGGGTGATGCCGTGCCGGTCAGGCCCTGCCTCGATCTGAATGTCGTAGTCGCGGAACATCTCGGCGGCATCGATGTTGTGCTGACCGGTGCCGTAATAGAAGGCAAGGTGATGCAGTTTGCCTCGACCGCCGGTCATGTCGCGCAGGCAGGCCACCTCGTGACCGAGAAGGTTGGAACTCATCCATGCGCCCATCTCGACGTCGCCGTCTACAACACGCTCGGTCGTTCGGAAACCCAGATGCCGTTCGAACGAGTCCTTCATCGCGGTCACGTCGGAAGCCATCAGATTGAGATGATCGATGCGCTTCACAGGGATGCCCTGCAACGGCTTCTTCGATGGCCGGGTCAGGATCTTGCTCTGCAGCTCCGGCGGCGCGACGTACTTCTCGGCTTCCCAAACCAGCGAGAAATTGTGTCCGTCTGGCGTCTGGTACTCCAGCGTCTTGCCGTAGCCGAACTCGTTCTCGCTCCAGTTGCTGTCGATATTGGCGTCCGAGAGCGACTTCGCGCGGCGCTCGAGTGCCTCGGGTGAGCTGGTGCGCAGAGCAGCGTGCCCCATTCCGGCCTGGGCCGCTTCGGTGATCTTGAGGCTCCACTGGTAGGGGTCCTCGTAGGCACGCAGGTAGACCGACTGGCCCTCACGCTTGGTGACATACATGCCGAGGAACCTCGTGAAGAAATCCTCGGTTTCTTGCGGCTTCGGGCTGAACAGCTCGACCCGCGCGAGGTGCGCAATCTCGAATCGTGCGGGGTTCTCGCTCATCAGTTACTCCTGTTGATCGTTGCGGCACCGAACTCGTGCCTTCCAATGTGGATGCTACGAGCATGGCGGCCCATTGTGATCGCAGTCACCTATGTCCAGCGATCCTGGACATCACGATCGGATGAGTGCGGCAGATTCCGAATGAGTCGACGGCGTCGTTTGGGGTGGCATTTTTGCTCGTAGCCTCATCCTCAACGCGTCGAGAGAAGGAGAAGCTCATGAGTCGTTTGAGCGCTGCGATTGTCGGGTCGGGAAACATCGGTACCGACTTGATGTACAAGCTGCAACGATCGGAATGGGTCGAGCCGCGCTACATGGTCGGCATCGATCCTGACAGCGAAGGGCTCAAGCGTGCCGCAAAGGAGGGACTAGAGGCCTCGGCGGGCGGTGTCGACTGGCTTCTGTCCCAGTCGGAGTTGCCCGATCTGGTGTTCGAAGCGACCTCGGCGAAGGTTCACGCCGCGGTCGCGCCGCGCTACGCGGAGGCCGGTATCACCGCTATCGACTTGACCCCGGCCTCGGTCGGGCCCTATGTGGTTCCGGCGGTCAATCTGCACGAGCATCTTTCGGCGCCGAACCTGAACATGGTCAGCTGCGCCGGACAGGCCACGATCCCGATCCTGTACGCCATCAACGAGGCCGCCGATGCCTCCTACGGCGAAATCGTTGCCGCGATCGCGTCCAAGAGCGCAGGACCGGGCACCCGACAGAATCTCAGCGAGTTCAGTGAGAAGACCGGACGCGCGCTGGCCGCGGTCGCCGGCGCCGACACAGCCAAGGCGATCTCGGTGATCAATCCCGCCGAGCCGCCGATGAACATGCGCGACACGGTTTATGCCATCGTGCGCAACCCCGACGCCGCCGCCATCGAGCGGGCCGTGATCGACATCGTCGGCGAGGTCCAGAAGTACGTTCCGGGGTACTCCCTCAAACTCGTCGACGTCGACGGCGACCGGGTGACGGTGATGCTCGAGGTCGTCGGAGCAGGCGATTTCCTTCCCACCTATGCCGGCAACCTCGACATCATCACCGCCGCGGCGGCCCGAGTCGCCGACGTCATGGCCCAGCAGACCATCGCAACAGGAGCACGCCAGTGACCACCAACGCATCCACCACCGACGCTGCCACCAAGAAGGTCACGCTGGTCGACACGACCTTGCGCGACGGCATGTCGAGTGTCTCGCATCAGTTCACCCCCGCCAACGTCGCCGAGATCGCCGCCGGCCTCGACCGTGCCGGAGTGTCGACCATCGAGGTCGCCCACGGCATCGGACTCGGCGCGTCCTCACTGCAGTACGGGTTCGCGGCCGCGACCGACCCCGAGTACGTGCGCGCCGCCGTCGCCGCCGTCGACAACGCCGACATCGCCGCCCTGTACGTGCCGGGCATCGCCACCCTCAACGAACTGCAGTCGGCCATCGACGCGGGCATCAAGACCGTCCGTGTGGCTGTGCACTGCACCGAAGCCGACTGCGGTCAACAGCCCATCGAGTGGGCCAAGGACAAAGGCCTGACGGTCATGACATTCCTGATGATGAGTCACAAGCTGGACGCAGAGCCGCTCGCCGAACAGGCTGCCAAACTCGACTCCTACGGCTCCGACGTCGTCTACGTCGTCGACTCCGCGGGCGCCTTGGTGCCCCGGCAGGCCGGCGAACGCGTGGCGGCGCTGCGCGAGGCGATCTCGGCCGACATCGGCTTCCACGCCCACAATAACCTCGGCGTGGGAATCGCCAACGCGCTCACCGCTGCCGAGAACGGCGCGACGTTCATCGACGGCTCACTGCGCGGCCTGGGCGCCAGCGCCGGCAACGCGCAGACCGAAGTCCTCGCCGCCGCGTTCGAACGCGCGGGGTGGGACACCGGTGTGGACCTGTTCCCGCTGATCGACACCGCTGAACACGTCGTGGCGCCGCTGATGAAAGAACCGCAGATCGTCGACGAAACGGCGCTGGTGCTCGGGTATGCAGGCGTGTACTCGACGTTCTTCCATCCGACCAAACGCGCGGCGAAGAAGTTCGGTGTGTCCACCCGGGAGATCCTGCTCGAACTCGGCCGCCGCGGTGTCATCGGTGGCCAGGAAGACATGATCATCGACGTCGCCTCGGAACTTGCAGGACGCACCTACGAAACCCCCGCCACCGCCGGGGTCTGAAAGGACCATCGATGACTTCGACAGAGCAACGTAGCGAAGTACGCCACCTCATCGGCGAGAACTGGGTTCCGGCCTCCGACGGCTCCACCTTCGAATCGCGCGATCCGCACGACGGCTCGCTGCTGGCCCTCGTCCCCAAGGGAACCGCAGAGGACGGTACCGCGGCGATCGACGCTGCCCGTACAGCGTTCGACCAGGGTCCCTGGCCGCAGATGTCACCCAAGGAACGCGCAAAAATTCTGCACGCGGTCGCCGACGCCGTCGACGACCACCGCGACGAACTCGCGCAGCTCGAAACCCGCGACGGCGGCAAGACCATCACTCAGTCACTGCACGCGGAGATCCCGCGGGTGGCGCACAATCTGCGGTTCTTCGCCGATTACGTGTCGATGGCCGCGAACGAGGCCTACCCCGACGGCGACCTGCTGTCCTACGTCCTCTATCCGCCGGCCGGGGTGGTGTCGGCGATCAGCCCATGGAACGCCCCGCTGATGCTTGCCACCTGGAAGATCGCGCCCGCGTTGGCTTTCGGTAACACCGTCGTGCTCAAGCCTGCGCCGCAGACACCATTGACCGCGCATCGATTCGCCGAACTGGCCCTCGAAGCCGGACTTCCCCCCGGTGTACTCAACGTCGTGCACGGCTTCGGCGGCGAAGCGGTTGCCGGACCGCTGACTTCCGACTCACGCGTCGACCGCATCACCTTCACCGGATCCAGTGCGACCGGGGTGAAGATCCTGCAGGCTGCTGCGCTCAACCACACGCCGGTCTCGGCGGAAATGGGCGGCAAATCGGCCAACATCGTTTTCGCTGACGCCGATCTCGATGTGGCAGTGCCGATGTCGCTACGGGCGATCTTCGGCGGCAATGGGCAAGTCTGTCTGTCAGGGTCGCGGCTGCTGGTGCAGAACTCCATCATGGAAGAGTTCCTGGAGCGATTCACCGAGGAAGCCCGCAAGCTGGTCGTCGGCGATCCCAAGGACTCGGGCACCTTCATGGGACCTCTGATCGAAGCCCGTCATCTGGAGAAGGTGCACAGCTACGTCGAGCTCGCGCAAGAAGAGGGCGGCAAGATCGTCACCGGCGGCGAACGGCTCACCGACGCCGCCCGCGCCGACGGCTTCTACTACCCGCCGACCGTCATCACCGGACTGACCAACCAGTCCCGCACCGCCCAGGAAGAAATCTTCGGCCCGGTGGAGACCGTCCTGGGTTTCGACACCGAAGACGAAGCCCTGCGGATCACCAACGATTCGCCCTACGGGCTGGCCGGCATCCTGTTCACCCAGAACCTGGACCGCGCCCACCGGATGGCCGCACGCTGGAAGGCCGGCACGGTATGGATCAACACCTTCTTCGAACGTGACCTGCGCTTGCCCTTCGGCGGGGAGGGCATCAGCGGCCTCGGCCGCGAAGGTGGCCAGTACTCGCGTGAGTTCTTCACCGAGCCGCGCGCGGTGACCATCCGCCTGCGGCGCTAGTGCAACCACTGCAGTGCGTCGTGGTTGGCGCCACGGGCGCAATGGGCACGGTGATCACCGACCGACTCGTCACGCGCGGCTTGCGCGTTGTGGCGGTCGGTCGGGATCGCGCTGCCCTCGACACCCTGGCCGCGACCAGTGAGCTCATCGCTGTGTGCCCTACCGACATCGGTGACGACCGGGCCGTCGCCGACATCCGCGCCGCGATTGACGGCCCGGTCCAGCTGGCGTTGTTCGCTGCGGGTCTACCGGTGCGGGGGTCGGCAGACACCATCGATCCACACGCTCTCGCCACCGCGGCCAACATCAAAACCGGGGGAGTGGTGCGGCTCCTGCATGCGGTACGCGACCACTTTGTGCCGGGCTCACGGTTCGTGTCCATTGCGGGATCTCTCGGAATCGAACCGGGCCCGCTTGACGCGGCACCAGGAACAGCCAATGCGGCCCTACTGAACTTAATGCGGCAGATCAGCGCTCTCTACGGACCGCGGGGAGTTACCGCCCACACCATCGCGCCCGGTCCGATCGACACCCCCCGGCTACGGGCGTTCGCGGCGCGCGAATCCGCAGAGACCGGACGTCCTGTCGAGGAGATCTGGGACACCTATGTCGCACGCACCTCGCTGGGCCGGCTCCCCACTCTCTCCGAAATCGCCTGGCTCGTCGACGTTCTCCTGGCGCCCGAGGCGGCGGTCTTGCATGGAGCTGTGCTCACAGCCGACGGCGGTGTACGCCACGGCATCCTGTAGACCGATCGGAGCTCCGCGTGCCGGTAGCGCACTTTCATCTCCCCGCTGACACCTTCGACGGGTCCCAGCAACGCACAGTGCTGTTGCAGGCCTCACGAATCTACTCCGAGGTGCTCGACTCGCCCATCGAACGGGTGCGAGTTTTCATCGTCTCTCATCCGCCGAGCTCGATCGCGGTGGCCGGTGCTGTCGTCGCAGAAGGTGGTGCAGTGGCACCGTATTTCACTGCGATCGTGCTCGCAGGCCGTCCTGCTCGGCAGCGGCAGCTACTGCTCGAGCGGTTCACGGACCTGCTCGTCGAGGTCCTTGCAGTTGATCGAGCCGCAGTCCGCGGTCAGATCATCGAGGTCGAACCAGATAACTGGGGCATTGCCGGACGGGCGGCAAGCATCGCGCGAGCCGACGAGAGCGCGGCCCGCGCCGCCGGCATCAGCCGTCCGTCTGAGTGACCAGAACACCTCACACGCCGCAAGGCACCACGACGACGACGGATCGCGGGCACACCGGGGTGTGCCCGCGATCCGTCCCTGTGGTCAGCCGGTGATGTCGCGACCGAAGATCTGGCGGGCCAGAACCCACCGTTGCACCTCGTTGGCGCCCTCGTAGATCTCGCCGATCTTGCTGTCACGGTATATCGCCTCGACCGGGCTCGATGAATCGTCGTCGCCGAGTTGGCGAGTGAACCCGAAGCCGCCGAATGCCTGCACGGCGTCGCGTGCCATCTGCACCGAGACCTCGGTTCCGCGCAGTTTGGCCATGGCTGCCTCTGGCTCGGGGAACGCGACGCCGGCGTCCACTCGCAGCGCGGCCTTCAAGTAAAGGTCACGTGCGGTGGCGATCTCGGTGGCGCGATCGGCCATCAGGAACTGCCAGTGCTGCTTGGCGGCCAGCGGTCCGCCGAAAGCGTGCCGGGTGCGCAGATGGTGTGCAGTGTGATCGAACGCGGCTTGAGCCATGCCCACGCCGGCGGCGGCGATGCCGATCCGGCCGTAGGTGAGCGTCTGCAGGGCGACTTTGAGGCCGCCGTTCTCGTCGCCCAGCAGGGCCTCCGGGCCGAGGTGGACGTCATCGAGGATGACATCGGCGGTGATCTGTCCGTTGTTGCCCAGCTTGCGATCTGGGGTGCCGATGGTGACCCCGGGGGTCGAGGTGGGCACGATGAACGTGGACAGCTTGGCCCCGGTCTGGGCCAGGACGACCACCACCGACGCCACGACGGAGTTGGTGATCCAGCGCTTGCGGCCATTCAGCGTCCAGCCGTCAGCGGTCCGTTCTGCGCGGGTGCCGACCGCAGCAGGTGACAGGTCACTCGACGCGCCAGGCTCGCTGGTGGCGAACGATCCGATGATCTCGCCGGCCACCAGCGGAGCCAACCAGCGTCGGCGCTGCTCGTCAGTGCCCTGATTGATCGCGTTGCCGGCGAGAATGCAATGCACGTCGAAAATGGCCGCCACACTGTTGGAGTAGTACGCCAGCTCTTCGACCGCTGTCGCTGTCGCCGTCGCCGGATGTTGCAGACCATTGCCCCCGACGTCTTTCGAGAAGGGCAGGCGGAAGACGTCGTGCTCGGCGAGGGCATCGAACGCGTCCCGGGGGAATCCGTCGAGACGCTCATCACCGTGCGCGATGCGAGTAGCGATGGGGGCGATCGCAGTCCGCGCGATGTCGCGAATGTTGTGCCGAACCGAGACGATCTCGTCCGGCGAGAGCAAGTCGTGGTAAAGCTCGTCGGCAATCCGGGCGGGTTCTGCGGCGACGGGCCGGAGATCGGTGGTGGTCATAGCGACTCCAAGGGGTGAGCGGTCATGTTCCCCTTAGGTTTACGGCCCACCGCGACCCGGTTGCCAGGAGTAATCGGACAATCTGAATTCGGTCGTGGCCGCCCGGAGGTGTGGTTCAGCCACTCTGGCTGGCGGCCCGTTCGGCAATCGTCACATCGCCGGCCGCCCAATGAGTGGTGGGCACCTCCCGCACGACGACCCGAATGTTGCCCAGAGGGGCGTCGACCGCCCGTTGCGCGGCCAGGGTGAGTTCGTGCACCAGATTCCGGATCTGCTCGGGAGTGCGTCCCTGGGCGATGGTCACGTCGATAAAGGGCATGTCATCCTCCAGACACAGAGATGGAGCCAAGTGAGGTGAAATGGGCGGCGACCCGCGCCCCGGGATAGACCGGCACCGCGTCGGTCATGCCGCCGGTGAGGACGATCCAACCGGCCTCGAGTGCATGCCCCCTGGTAGCGAGCGTGTTGGCCGCGAAGGCCAGGGCCTCGGCCGGGTGGCCAAGAACCGCAGCCCCTGTCGCCGTGTCGACGACGTGGCCGTCGACTTCCAGCAGGCACGCCTCGAGAGCCAGATTGAGTTCCTCCACGCGTCGGCTGACAGGCCCGGTGAGGTAGGCACCTGAGGAGTTGTTGTCGGCGACGGCGTCAGCCAGCGTGAACTTGAAGCCCGAGTACCGGCTGTCGATGATCTCCAAGGCGCCCACCACATGATCGACGGCGCACAGCGCCTGAGCAGCGGTCACCCCGGGCCCCTCCAGGCGCCGGCCGAGCACAAATGCGATCTCGGGCTCCGCGCGAGGATGGATCAGCTTCTCCCGCGGAACGGCAAGTCCCGTAGGCAGGGTCATGGCGTCGGTGAGCCACGCCACCGATGGCTCATCAACACCCATCTGCTGCTGTTTCGCACGAGACGTCAGACCCAGTTTCACACCGGTGACGACCTCGCCCCGTGCGCGACGATCCGCGAGGGCGATGTCCTGCGCGGCGTACGCCACGTCGAGGTCGAGGTCTGGCCACTCAGCTTGCAGCGAAGTCCGGGGCTGCCGTGACCGTTCCGCCGAAATGAGGATGTTGGCCACCCGTGCGGCGTTCCACGGGTCGGTCGTGTCCGCGTCTGTCATCAGTTGTCCTTTCCCACAACGGCTGTGACGCTGCCCAAGCCGAGAACCTCGGCGACGATGGCGCTGCCCGCCGTAACCGGGAAGGCCTTGGTCATCGAGCCGGGCAACACCACATGGCCAGGTTCGAGAGTCACCCCCAGGGGGCCGACAGTGTTGGCCAGCCACACCAACGCGTTCAACGGCGATCCCAACACCGCCCCGCCGGCACCGGTGGCAACCAATTCGCCATTGATATGCAGAGCGCATCCAGCCAGACGCAGGTCCAGCTCGGACAACTGCACAGGCGTGCTTCCCAAAACGACGCCGCCGGACGACGCGTTGTCGGCGATCGTGTCGAAGATCCCGATCTTCCAGTCCCGGATTCGCGAGTCGACGATCTCCAACGCCGGGAGCACGAAGTCAACCGCGCGCGCCGCGTCGGCGACCGTGACACCCGGACCACGCAGGGGTTGGCCCAGGACGAAGGCGATTTCCGGTTCGATCCGCGGCTGTATATAGAGATCCGGGGCGATGGGATCGTGCTCGAGATGGAACATGCTCGCGGTCAGGTGGCCGAAGTCGGGTTGGTCGACACCCATCTGCTGCTGGATCGCCCGCGAGGCCAGACCAACCTTATGGCCTTTGACGACATCGCCGCGCTTCTCCCACGCCTGCACCTGAGCCTGTGCGATCTCGTACGCGACAGACAGCGGTTGATCGGCGAACTGGCCGGCAATGGGCTCGATAGGGATTTTGGAGTCGTAGGCACCAAGCAGTCCCGCGACTGCGGACTGAACGTCGGACGTCATGAGATCAGCACTCCAGTGGGTTCGGGGCAGGATCGTGCTCAACACGGACCTGCTGTGACGTATTGCACCTGGACTCAGCGTGGTGGAGCATCTGCAGTCATGCAACCAAACCGTTCCTCTCAGCGGGACAACCCGCGCGGAACCGGGGCCGAGGCGTCCAGCGCCATTGCCCGAACGATGCTGCTCCTCGAAGCGCTCGAATTCGAGTCGACCGGTCTCGGAGTATCCGAACTCGCCCGCCGGACCGGCCTGTCGAAATCCAGCGTGCACCGGATGGCCGCGGAGTTGGCATCGCTGCGCATACTCGAACGTCACGGCACCGAGTACCGGCTGGGACTTCGGCTGTTCGAACTGGGCCAGAAGGCACCCCGGCACCGGAGCCTGCGTGATGCTGCTAAACCGTTCATGTCCGATCTGCGCGAAGCCACCGGCCACTCGGTGCATCTCGCGGTGCTTGACGGCACCGCGGTGGTCTATCTCGACGTGCTGAGGAGCCCGACAGCTCCTCCTCTGCCAACTCGATCGGGAGGACGTTGGCCTGCGCACGGCACCGGTATCGGCAAAGCCATCCTCGCCTACTCCGACGAGGCCACCGTCGACCTGATCGTCGCGAATGGGCTCCCACGCTTAGCCGAACGCACCATCGACACACCCGGCCGTTTCCGCGCTGAGCTGTCCAGAATCCGGGACAGAGGCGTTTCCTACGACCTCGAAGAGTCACGCGCGGGGGTCGTGTGTGCCGCCAGCCCGGTCTTCAGTCACGACGGAACCGTTGTTGCAGGCCTGTCAGTCTCCGGATGGCAAAACAGGATCAATCTCGACCAAACGGCGTCCGCGGTACGCACCGCTGCTCTGGGGTTGTCCCGCCAACTCGGCAGCGGTCACTGAGGGCTAGTGTCCTGAGTCATTAATTCGTGTGCAGTAGTGGGCGATGGAGTCGAGGATCTGGTCAGCGGTCTTGACCCACACGTAGGGGCGGGGGTTGTCGTTCCAGGTCTCGATCCACGCTCTGATGTCGGCATTGAGTACTCGTACGGTGCGATGGGTGGAGCGTTGGAGTTTCTTGGTGGTCAGTTCGGCGAACCAGCGTTCGACGAGGTTCATCCAGGATGAGCTGGTGGGAGTGAAGTGGACAACAAACCGCGGGTGCGCGGTCAGCCATCGCTTGACCGCGGGTGTCTTGTGGGTGGAGGCATTGTCCATGACCAGGTGGACGTCGAGCTCGTCGGGTACCTCGGCGTCGATCTTGCGGAGGAATCCGATGAATTCCGTTGCGCGATGCCGTGAGTGAAGCGAACCGATGACTTTGCCCGACGCGATGTCCAACGCCGCGTACAGGCTGGAGGTGCCGTTGCGCACGTAGTCGTGGCTGGCCCGTTGCGGGGTGCCCGGGAGCATGGGAAAGATCGGCTGGGTGCGATCGAGCGCTTGGATCTGGGTCTTCTCGTCAACGCAGAGCACCAGGGCACGTTCGGGTGGGTTCATGTAGAGCCCGACGACGTCGCGGACCTTCTCGGTGAACATGGGATCTTTCGACAGCTTCCACGAATCCTGTTTGTGTGGAGCCAATCCGAACGCTCTCCATACACGCGACACGGTTGACTGTGACATGTCGAGATGCTCGGCCATCGACCGAGTCGACCAGTGTGTCGCATTCTTCGGAGTGGTCTCGAGAGTTGCGGTGATCAGGTCTTTGATCTGCTCGTCGCCGACGGTTCGAGGTCGCCCGGGCCGGGGTTCGTCGAGCAACCCCTCGCAGCGGTGCTCGACGAACCGGCCTCGCCATCGCCGCACGGTACCTCGGTTGAGGCCGAGTCGTTGTGCCACTTCGGTATTCGACCCGCCATCAGCGGCAGCGAGAACGATTCGTGATCGCATCGCCAAACCCGAGGCCGTCGTTCGCCGACGCGCCCACCCTTCGAGCTCACGGCGCTCGTCATCGGTCAGAACAATATCCACTGCTCGCGGACCCCGGGTTGCCATTCCCCAGTCTATCAACCGAATGACAATTAATGACTCAGGACACTAGTTGGGCACTGCCCGCAAAAGCGGGCTATCACGTTCCATCGGCTTCTCGGCAGGTTCCGAGGCCTGAATCAAGGCTTTGGAGACGGCTCCCGCAGCGGCAACAACCGCCGCCTTGTACTCCCGTTGTGACGGGACAAATCGGCTCGCCGGGGCAGTCATACTCAAAGCCGCCACTACAACCCCCATGTCGTCCCGGATCGGTGCAGCGACGCAATGAACTTCGGCGACAGCCTCTCCCGCGTCGAGCGCTACACCCATCCGACGTACCGAATCCAACTCCTGGAGCAGCGACTTGGGATTGGTGATGGTGGCAGGTGTCAACCGACGCAGCGGCTTGTTGGTCACGTTGCGTTCGATCTCACTGACGTCGCACTGGGCCAACAGTGCCTTGCCCACTGCGCTGCAGTGGCCCTCTAGGTGGGCCCCCACTCGAGCGCCCGCGACGTTGATGACGTGGTTGCCCAGCACCTTGTCGACGTAGAGCACGCGGTAGCGTTCCATCACCGCCAGATGCACTGTCTCGCCGAACTTGCCCGACAATTCGTGCAACATCGGGGCGGCCGTCGACCTCACATCCATGCAACCGTTAAGCGTCTGGTTAAGTTCCACGACACGCCACCCGATGCGGTAGCGACCACGCGTACGGCATTGCAATAGGCCGGTTTCCACCAACGAGGACAGCATTGCGTGTGCAGTAGAGCGGGGTACACCGAGTGCTTCGGCCACCTCGGAGACGCCCCATTCGGGGCGTTCGATCGTGAACAGATCGAGAAGGGGACCGATCTTCTGCACGGTCTGGATCGCGGCCATCGGGGGAACCTCCATCACTCGCGGTCCAAACATCGTGTGGCTCGCCTCACACGTATGTCCAGCACACTGTTCCTCTGAGCGGGACGGCGCCGCGGGCGCCTTCGTCACCGCCCGACGCATAGACGCATTCGTCGACCAGTGTCGGGGAAACGCCTGCGGTTGTCTGAGCAGTCGAGCCTTGTCGCAGACAATAGCGATCGTGTCCGGGATCAGGATCGACTCCTTGAGCATTCGCAGCGACTGGACCCCTAGCGAATGGACGGCCACACCGCATCCGCTGAGCGAACAACGGCCGCGTGGGGAAGTGGAGCAGCGCCTGCCTGTGATAGGCGCTCAGCAGCTACAGCGCCAAGTACTGCCTGTTAGCCGACCGAACTAGTGGTTTCTTTGGACAACTACAGCGGAAGATTCTCAGGACAAGAGTGGGAGGGATGCGCGAAGGCGCGCTGATGATTCGGACAAGTTCGATCGGATCTCACACGTCGCTCCCGCGTTGTCGGGAACCCGTTCCTGATACCGAAGTCGCCTGCCTCGATGGGTACGGACCGCTCGCCGCCGACGGCGGGCTGAAGTGGAGGAAACATGCTCGGCGTGATCATGGACGCCCCTGGGGAGATCCGGGTGGACGAACGAGAGAACCCGACGATCGAGGAGCCCACCGACGCGATCATCAAGATCGCCGCGACCTGCGTGTGCGGGTCGGACCTGTGGCCGTATCGCGGCATCGAAGACGTCGACCACGCGCCGATGGGGCACGAATACGTCGGTACGGTCACCGAGGTGGGAGACCAGGCGTCGACGGTGAAGGTGGGCGACTTCGTCGTCGGCTCGTTCTTCGCATCCGACAACACCTGCGAGATCTGCCGGGCGGGTTATCAGTCCCGGTGCGTCCATGCGGAGCCGATGGGTGCCATCGGCACCCAGGCCGAATACGCCCGGGTGCCGCACGCCGACGGCACCCTCGTCGCCACCCCTGGGCAGCCCGACGCCGACCTCATCCCGTCGCTGCTGGCCGCGTCGGATGTGCTGGGAACCGGGTGGTTCGGCGCGGTGGCGGCCGAGGTGGGCCCGGGGAAGACGGCGGCCGTCGTCGGCGACGGTGCGGTGGGTCTTCTCGCTGTCCTCGCCGCTCAGCGGCTCGGCGCCGACCGGATCATCGCGATGAGTCGGCACGCCGACCGGCAGGCGCTCGCCCGTGAGTTCGGCGCCACCGACATCGTGACCGAGCGCGGCGACGAGGGCGTGGCCAGGATCAAGGAACTCACCGACGGTCTCGGGGCGCACTCGGTCATCGAAGCGGTCGGGACACAGGAGTCGATGATGCAGGCGATCCGCTCGGCACGCCCCGGCGGGCACGTCGGATATGTCGGTGTCTCCCACGACGTGGAGTTGCCCGGGATGGAACTGTTCTTCTCCGAGATCCACCTGCACGGTGGTCCTGCCCCGGTGCGGCGTTTCCTGCCCGAGCTGATCGACCTCATCTGGAAGCGGGAGATCGATCCCGGGAAGGTCTTCGACCTGACCCTCCCGCTCGACCGGGCCGCCGAGGGCTACCGGGCCATGGACGAGCGTCGCGCGATCAAGGCGCTCTTGAGCGTCTGACGTCACCGTCCGACTCGCGCCGAGAGCTGATCGTCGACGACGCGGCGGGCCGACGATCAGACGGAAGGGCGGCAGTCACCAGCCCGGTCAGGACCGCTTCCAGGCGGTCACCTCGAGCGGGAAGAGAGCAAGGCGCCCACTTCTTCGGTACCGCCCAGACGGGTGATGGTCAGGGCTTCATCGTCGAGGTGCTGGGCAAATTCCCGCTGGTAGGACGCTCGAACGAGCCTCCGTGCCTGGCCGACGGCCGACGTCTGTCGATCGAGGAGCAGGGACACAACACGGTCGACGTCGGTGGCGAGTTCGTCCAGCTCCACCACCGCATCCACGAGGCCCCAGGCGAGTGCGGTCGACGCATCGATACGTTCGTTGAGAACGAGCATCTGAAGCGCCCGCCGCATGCCGATCGCGCGGGGGAGGCCGATCGACACCCCACAATCCGGTGACAACCCGATCATCGAGTACGCAGCGACGTAAGAGCTGGCGGGAGTGGCGGCCACATAGTCGGCTGCAAGGAGAAGGCCGAGCCCGGCGCCCGCAACCGGGCCCTGGATTGCGGCGACTATCGGGACGGGCAGCTCGTCGAGTGCGATGAGCGAACGATGTATGGACCCCGCGAGGTCGGCGAGGAACCGCGGGCGGTCCGACGCCGCTGCCATCGCCCGTACGTCGCCGCCCGCGCAGAAGATCTTTCCGGTCGAAGACAGGCGGACGACCCGTACGTCGGCATTCTCGCGGATCGACGTGATCGCCTGCGCGAGGCCGCCGGCGACCTCGAGATCGAGTGCATTGCCCGCGGACGGCCGGTTGAGTTCGATGGAGGCAACACCTCGATCGTCCACTCCGAAAATGACCGAACTCATGCCCACTCCATCCAGAAATCCAGTTCCAGCTCCACGTCGCCGGGTACGACGCGATAACCCGAGAAATCGGTCACACCGTCACCGGCCAGGACCTCGTCATCGATGAAGCACCGTCCGGTGACGAGGTCGGAGGGCTTGGTGATGATGCTGATCGCTGCATCGGCCATGATGTCCGGCGTTCGGCTACGCGAGATGAGTTCCTCACTCAAGATGTTGCGAACCGCGGCCGTGTTGATGGTCGTTCGCGGCCACAGCGAATTCACGGCGATGCCGTCGCCGGCGAGCTCGGCGGCAAGTCCGATGGTTACGAGGGACATCGAGAATTTCGAGATCGTGTACGCAGTCCCTATGTCCGCGAACCACTTCGGCTCGAGGTTGAGCGGCGGCGACAGGGTCAGGACGTGCGGGTTGGCCGATCGCCGTAGATGCGGGATGGCGGTCTTCGTCAGGAGAAAGGCGCCGCGCGCGTTGATGTCCTGCATGAGGTCGTACTTCTTCATGCTGATATCTGCGGTCGGTGTCAGATCGAGCGCGCTGGCGTTGTTCACGACGACGTCGATGCCACCGAACTGTTCGACCGTGCGCACGACGGCGTCGGCCACCGACTCGTCGTCCCTGATGTCACCGACAAGTGGCAGCGCCTTGCCGCCGGCCGACTCGATCGCAGCAGCCGCGGTGTAGATGGTGCCGGGCAGCTTCGGGTGCGGCTCGGTCGTTTTCGCGATCAGGGCCACGTTGGCTCCTCGACGGGCCGCCTGGATCGCGATCGCCTCGCCGATTCCTCGGCTGCCGCCCGACATGATCAGGGTGCGGCCTTCCAGTGATCTGTCCTCGGGTTCAGTGTGCACGACTGGTCCTTTCGCGAAGGGGCGCCGCCTTCAGGCGCGATGGAAAGTGGGGATTCTCGATGTATTCCAGGAATTACACGAGAGGATCCGGCCCGGAGGGTTCCCCAGGCGCGAGTGCTCCGGACGGCGCTGCGCCGATGACCGGATCGGATCAGGTCTGAGAGTTGTTCAGTCGAACTCGATCCCGATGCGGTCGCTCGTCGGGGTCGCCTGACAGGTCAGCAGGTAGCCGTCGTCGATGTCCTCGGGTTCCAGTGCAATCCCGTTGCCGTGGTCTACTTCTCCGGCGGTCAGGCGTGCCACACACGACCCGCAGTCCCCTTCGCGACACGAGTACGGGGCGTCGACGTCCGCGGCGAGGAGCGCGTCGAGCAGGACGGTGTCCGTGCCGCACCGGATGGCTCGGACGTCTCCGTCGATGGTGACCGTGATCTCCGATGCGCCGGAGCCCTCGTGAACGGGAGCGTCCAGCGTGAACGGATCCCCGGTCAACGACACATATCGCTCGACGTGTACCCGGTCGTGGTGGATGCCGTGTGCCCGCAGGGCGTGCTCGACGAGGTCCATGAAAGGTGCTGGGCCACAGATGAACGCTTCGCCCGTACCGACTGCGTCGGTGAGGACTCCGCTGACCGCATCCGCGGTGGGAAGACCCCGCTCGGTTTCGAGCCAGTGGTTCACGGTCAGTCGCGCGGGATGACGAGCTGTCAGTTCGTCGATCGCGCTCGCGAAGATGGTCGACTCATGGTCGCGGTTGGCGTAGAACAACACCACGTCGGTGTCGTGCTCCGCCAGTGCCGAACGCAGGATCGACATCACCGGGGTCACCCCGCTGCCGGCCGCGAAGAGGTACAGCGGTCCTTCCCAGGACCGTGGCGTGAAGACGCCCGACGGTGGGAGGATATGCAGCACCAATCCCGGTTCGGCGTTGTCGCACAACCAGTTCGACCCGTAGCCGCCGCGGGTTCGTTTGACGGTGATCGCCGGGGAGGCGTCGACGTTCGGGGCCGTGGACAGGGAGTAGCTGCGGGCGACGGGGCCGGTGCGGTCACTGGGGATACGGACGGTGATGAACTGTCCGGGCCGATAGTCGGTGCCGGCAGGGAAGTCCAGCACGATCGTGCGGGCCTCCGGGGTCTCGTCGATGACCGCGGTGACGGTCACGTCGATGCCGAGGGTCCGTGCGACGGGAGAGATGGTCGATTGGGTCATGTGGTGGTCCTGGAGATGAGGGGAATGGCTCGGTACCACAGTTCGCCGAGTGCGGTGCCGAGTGCTTCGAGTCGCTCTCGTCGAGGGGTGCTAGTCGGCAGCCCGACATGGATGTAGGCCATCTGTTCGGTGGCACATCCCAGCGTCTCCGCGAGCAGATTGGTGTCACAGCTTTCGATCGCGCCGCTCGCGACGAGGCGTTCGAGCCAACGTTCGGTGCGTCGGACGAAGTCTCCACGAAGGTTGAGCCACAACTGTTTGAATCCCGGGTTCTCGCTGGCCGCGGCGGCCTCGCGGAGCAGGCGCAGCATGTGGCGGCTACGGGCGTAGGCCTGTAGATATGTCGTGTTGACCTCGATCAGCGATTCCAACTCACCGTGGGTTCGGTCGGGCCGCAACCGGGCGGTGGCCAGTTCCTGCAGCGACGGCCGGAGAGCCGCGAGGAAGATGTCGTCCAGGCCTACGAAGTGACGGTAGAAGTTGCCTTGAGAAACGTTGGCGCGGTGGGTGATGTCCGAGATGCGGGTGCGGGTGTATCCGTACTCGGTGAAGCACTCGGTGGCCGCTTTCACCAGTTTGTCGCGGGTCTGTTCACCGCGCTTGTTGGCGCGTTTGGTCGAGACCGCGGTCTCGTCGAGCAGTCCGGCCGCCGAATAGGCCGCGTTGATCCCGTCGTGCTCGCGTGTGTCCGGGCCGGTCTCGGTACTCATCGGGTCGCTGCTTCCAGCGACCGCGCTGCCTGTAGTGCCTTCAGCGGATGGTCATCAGGCAAGGTGTCGGGGAGGAACGACAGCAGTTCGTCGAGATACTCGTCGCTGGTGTCCCCGGAGTTCAATGCGTCGCCTGCGTAGACCTTTCCGGTCGTACCGTCGACGGTGACCGTCTGTCCCGCCAAGGTCTGCGAGAGGCCGATCCCACAGCCGACGACGCACGGCACGCCGATCTCGCGGCACACGAGTGCGGCATGAGAGGTGGTTCCGCCGACCTCCGTGACCACGGCGACGGAGTCGAACATCGCCGGGACATCGGCCGGGGAGGTCGATGGGCGCACGAGGACCACGCGTTCGCCCTCGGCGGCCGCGATGCAGGCGGCGTCGGTGTCCGTGTAGACGACGCCGACGGCGGCTCCCGGTCCTGCGCCCGTGCCCGAGGCGAGCAGTTCGGCGCACGCGTCGGCCGAGTTGTGCTGCGCGAGCGTCTCGGCCTGCTCTGCGCTGATCCGCGAGACGGCCTCCTCGCGGCTGATGAGGCCCTCACGGGCCAGATCGACGGCAATGCGTACCGCCGCACGTGCAGACCGTTTGCCCGATCGACATTGCAGCATGTAGAGCGTGCCGCTCTCGACGGTGAACTCGATGTCGACCAGATCGCGATGCTCGGCTTCCAGAGTGGCCGAGATCGCACTCAGATCCTGGTGCAGCTGCGGGGAGTGAACCTGGAACTGATCGATCGTCTGCGGAGTGCGTTCTCCGGAGACCACGTCCTCTCCCTGTGCTTGCGAAAGCCATTCGCCGAAGAGCTGAGGGTCGCCGGTGGCCGGGTCGCGGCTGAAGATCACACCGGTGCCGGACTGCTCGTCGCGATTCCCGAACACCATGGCCTGCACGGTCACCGCGGTGCCACCGCCCTCGCCGAGTCCGTGGTGGCGGCGATACGCAGTGACCCGCTCATTGGTCCACGAGCGGAACACCGCGCCGATGGCCTCGCGCAACTGGTCGTGCGGATCGGCGGGGGGTGCGGACGTGGCGTCACCGAGAACGATCTCGCCGTATCCCGCGCAGAACCGCGCCCAGGTGTCGCGCGCCCAGTCGTGGTCCCCGGT
This sequence comes from Gordonia rubripertincta, assembly GCF_038024875.1. Classification (NCBI taxonomy): domain Bacteria; kingdom Bacillati; phylum Actinomycetota; class Actinomycetes; order Mycobacteriales; family Gordoniaceae; genus Gordonia; species Gordonia rubripertincta. The sequence continues at coordinate 675,055 of NZ_CP136136.1, read as the reverse complement.
CGCCTCGGCCAGCTCGGCGGTCAGCTGCTCGGTCAGACCGAGGTTGAGGACGGTGTCCATCATCCCTGGCATGCTCTGCGCGGCACCCGAACGCACCGACACCAGAAGGGGAAACGGTCCGGCGCCGAAAGTCTTTCCGGTCTGCTGTTCGAGGACATGCAGTTGGTTGACGACCTCGTCCCACACCTCGTCGGGGAGCTGGCCTCCGTTGTCGTGGAACCGTGCACAGACCGGCGTGGTGATGGCGAAGGCCGGCGGGACCGGCAGCCCCAGCGACCGCATGCGGTTGACGCTGTAGGCCTTGCCTCCAAGCAACTCCCGGTCGGCCGGAGCGGTCCCGTCCAGTGCCAGGACAGCGGGTGTGTTCATCAGAGTGGTCCTTTCACTTGGTGGTGTCGACCCGAGCTCGAGGCTGGGACAGAGGGGTGGGGAGGGCTGCTAAACGCAGCGCGGTGAGTCCGCCTTCGACCGGGACGTCGATGCCGTTGACCCAGTCTGCAGCAGGGCTGAGCAGGAAGTCGATCACCGACGCCGATTCCGCGGCGGTGCCATGGCGGCCGACCATCGATGCCGATCGTGCAATGGCGTCGACGCCCATGGACTGTTCGAAGTCGGTGAGGATCGGGGTGTCGGTGGGTCCGGGACTGACCGACAGCGCGCGGATACCTCGGGCCTGCAGAGACGCCGACAAGGCGATGGTCCAATCCACGACAGCACGCTTGGACGTGTCGTAGGCCGCCGGGCCGTCTAGCTGTGTCCGGTCCAGCCATTCACGTAGCTCGTCGCGGTCGCGGACCTCGAGGAGTTCGACGATGTCGTCGTGCCCCAGGCTGTTCCGGTGTGCCGCGATCGAGGCCACGTTGACGACCGCACCTCCTGACATCCGCTCGAGCACAGCGAATGTCAGCGCCCGCAGGCCCAGGGTGTTCACCGCCAGGACGGTCTCGGCCGGCGCGGTGCCCGGCACCCCGGCGACGTTGGCCAATGCGTCGACGTGGTCGGGTAGATCCAGTGTTGCGATGGCCGCCAGGTCGGACAGGTCGCACCGGAGGGAGTGCGCGCGATCGTCCGGGCAGGCGGCTATGTCGATCGCGATGACGCGGGTGTCCGGCTCTCGGTCGAGCAGCCGATTCACCAGGGCCAGACCGATTCCCGACGCGGCGCCGGTGACGATCACCGTACGTGCGATGGAGGAGGCGTCGTTCATGCCATCACCGCCGATACCTCGGTGAACTCGGCGATACCCACACTGCCGAGTTCGCGTCCGTAGCCGGAGTTCTTGACCCCACCGAAGGGGACGGTGGGCCGTTCGCGGGTACGCACCCCGTTGATCTTGACCTGGCCGACCTCGAGGTGTGTCGCGACTTCGACCGCGTGATCCCGGTCTGCGGACCACACCTCGGCGGACAGGCCGTACTGGCTGTCGTTGGCCACCTCGATCGCCTCGGCCACATCGCGGTAATACTGCACCACCAGGACCGGTCCGAAGATCTCCTCGCGCACCGCGGACGCGGAGCGGTCGAGATCACCGAAGACGATCGGGGCCACGAAGCAGCGGGAGTTGCCTATGCCGAGTTGCTCTCCGGTACCGGCGATCACGCGACCACCGTCGTGCCGGGCGAGATCGATGTGGTCCAGAACTCGGCGGGCGTGCGCGGCTGATGCCAGCGGACCATGGGTGGTCTCGGGTGCTGTCGGGTCGCCGAACACGAGTTCGGCGAGCGCATCGCCGATCAGCTGCTCGATGCGGTCGGCATGCGCGGCGGGGAGCACGAGTCGTGTGGTCGCGTTGCAGGCCTGGCCGGAGTTGACCAGCCCGGAGGCCAGGATCCTCGGGACGACGGCGTCGAGGTCGGCGTCGGGTAGCACCACGGCGGGTGACTTGCCGCCGAGTTCGAGCGTGGTCCGGGCCAGTGACTCTGCGGCCGCCGCAGCGACCGCTTTTCCGCCGCGGACGCTACCGGTGAACGACACATGGGTGATGTCCGGGTGTGACGACAACGCCTGCCCGGTCTCTGGTCCCGTGCCGTTCACGATGGCGAATGCGCCTGCGGGAAGCCCGGCTTCGAGGAAGCACCGACGGACCAGTGCGGCATCGAAGGGCGTCGCCTCGGAGGGCTTGAGCACCACGGTGCAGCCGGCGGCGAAGGCGGCGGCGACCTTGGCGATGATCTGATGTACGGGCATGTTCCACGGTGTGATCGCCGCGACGACGCCGCCGGCAACGCGGCGCACGATCGCGCCGTCCACGGTCTGCTCCCAGGGAAAGCGCTCGGCAGCGTCTGCGGTGGCGCGCAGGACCGATGCAGGCAGCACTTGCTGGGTGGCGGTGGACAGAGCGGTCGGCATTCCCATCTCGGAGGTCACGGTCGCCGCGATCCGGTGACCATGGTGATCGATCAGATCCGCGGTCGCACGCAACACCGTTGCCCGATGCGCCGCGCTGGTCCGGGACCATGACGGCAGGGCGGCCACGGCTGCGGCGACGGCCTCGTCGACGATGGCACCACCGGCCTCATGGGTCGTACCGATCGCGCGGTCGGTGAACGGGTTGATCACCGGGATCGGTGCGCCATCGGCGATGACGCGGTCCTCGATCAGGGCCGCGGGACCCGCTCCGACGCCGGCGGGTGTCTCCTGCTCGCCGATAGCGCTCATCGGGTTGCTTCGATCCGGACCGGGAGCGACTTGATGCCACGGAAGAAGTTGCTCTGCAATCGATTCGGCTGATCGAGCACCTTGATGTCCAGTCCGCGCTCGATGACGCGGGTGAAGAACAGCCGTGCTTCCATCCGCGCGAGGTTCGAGCCGAGACAGGCATGCGCGCCCCACCCGAAGCCGACGTGCTCGTTGGGGAAGCGGTTGCCGACGAACGTCTCCGGGTTCTCGAAGGCGCGTTCGTCGCGATTTGCCGAGCAGAACCACATCACGACCTTGTCGCCCTGGCGGATGGTCTTGCCGTGCATCTCGAGGTCGCGGGTTGCGGTGCGCCGCATGGAAAGGACCGGCGAGACCCAGCGAACCATCTCCTCGACGACCACCCGGATCTTGGCGGGGTTCTCACGCATGAAGTCCCACCACTGCGGATTCTCGGACAGGACGTTGACCCCGCCCGACAGCAGATTGCGCGTCGTCTCGTTGCCCGCGACCATCAGGATCAGGTAGTAGGCGTCGAGGTAGCCACGGCTGAGCGGTACACCGTCGAGTTCGGCCGCGGTCAGCACGCTGATCAGATCGTCGGCGGGGCATTCACGGCGGAGCTTCTCCAGCCCGCGGAAGTAGTCGAAGACCTCGTCACGCGCTTTCACCGCGGTTTCGGGTCCCTCGGAGTAGTCGGGATCCTCGCTGGCCATCTGGTTCGTCCAGCGCAACAGGTTCGGGCAGTCCTCGAGCGGTGCGCCGAGGAGGCGCCCGATCATCACCAGGGGGAGCTGCGCGGCGATGGATGCGACGAAGTCGACGTCACCGGTGCCGGTGTGGGCATCGAGGAGTTCGTCGATGACGGCGGCGATGTCGCCTTCGAGCGACTTGAGCTTCACGGGCCGCACATGTGGGGTGACGATGCCGCGCAGCTTGCCGTGCTCGGGAGGGTCGACGTGGTGGATGCTGCGCGCACCCTCTCCTTCGGCGCGTCGACTGGCGATCTGGGTACCCTGCGTGACAGTGAAGTCTTCGGCGTTGGAGGCCACGGCCTTGATGTCCTCGTAGCGGGTCACCGACCAGAATCCCGGGCCATCGTGTTCGGCGTTCCAGTGCAGCGGGTCCGTGTCGCGCAGCTGTGCGAACAGCTCGTGGTCGACGCCCGCGGCGAAGGGGCTGAGATCCATCAAGTCGATGTTGTCAGCGATTGTCATGTCGTCTCCAAAAGACTCTGGTTTGTGACTGCACTTTCACTAAACCATAGTCTATGGTGTGTTGTGAACCACAACAAGAGAAAAGTCCGAGGTTGCTTGCCTGCGATAACCGGCTGATCGTCCGGGGGTGAGCAATGCGACTTGCGATTCGCAATCAGGAGTGACGTGTACCCACCGTCGACCGTGCGTGACCGCCCCGACGCCATCGCCTATGTGATGGCGGGGTCGGGGGAGCGCATCACCTACGCCGAGCTCGATCGACGATCGAACCAGCTGGCTCGATTCTGGCAGTCGCGCGGCGTCGGCCCGGGCGGCTCGGTCGTGTTGGTGATGGAGAACAACCTGGCCTGGCCGGTGGCGGTGGCCGCCGGGATGCGCAGTGGCCTCTACGTGACGCCGGTCAACTGGCACCTCAAGCCTGCCGAGTTGGCGGCACTCATCAGTGAGGACCGTCCGGCGGCGATAGTCACCAGCGTTGCGCTCGCCGGGCAGGTGGTCGCCGCGGTGGGCGGCACGACCGACGATCACCCGGTGATCGTGTGCGCCGACGGGGCGGTCGAGGGGTGTGTCGAGTGGGATACGGCCCTCGCCGATCAATCCACCGACCCGCTGGAAACCGAGTTGCTCGGTGCGCGAGTGCTCTACAGCGGCGGGACCACCGGGCGCCCGAAACGGTTCGCCCAGCCACTGCTCGGAGTACATCCCTCCAAGGCGCCGCGCCGACACTCCGGGCTGGTCGACAAGCTCGGGGTCGGTGCCGACTCTGTCCTGCTCTCCCCGGCACCCAACTATCACGCGGCGCCGTTCACGTTCCAACTGATCACCTTGGCTGCCGGCGGCACGGTGGTGTGCATGGAGAGGTTCGACGCCGCAGGGGCGATGAGGGCGATCGTCGACCACGGCGTCACCCACTCACAGTGGGTGCCGACCATGCTGGTCCGCCTGCTGCGTCTACCGGATCGGGAATCCATCGCGCTCTCGCCCCGTCACCAGGTGGCCTTCACGTCCGGTGCCCCGTGCCCGCCGCACGTCAAGGCGGCGATCATCGACTGGTGGGGGCCGATCCTCCACGAGTACTACGGAGCCTCCGAAGGCTATGGCCACACCTACATCTCGCCGCTGGAGGCGCAGTCGCACCCCGGGTCGGTCGGCCGCCCCCTCGGCGCTGCCAGGGTGCACGTCACCGACGCCGACGGCGCCGACGTCGACCCCGGCGAACAGGGCACAGTCTGCTTCGAGGCCACCACCGGTTCCGGTGACGCCTCCCGTCCGGCACTGAAGCAGATGGGGGACATCGGGTACCTCGACGACGAGGGTTTCCTCTATCTCGTCGGGCGTCGTGGTTTCATGATCATCTCGGGCGGGGTCAACATCTACCCCGAGGAGATCGAGACGGCCCTGATGGCTCACCCCGCCGTCGCCGACGTGGCGGTGGTCGGTGTCCCGGATGCCGAGTTCGGCGAGTCGGTCAAGGCGGTCGTCGAGGTGCGCCCCGGAGCGGTGGTCACCGAGGCCGAGTTGATCGACCATGCGCGCGAGCGCCTGGCGCACTTCAAGGCGCCCAGATCCGTCGAATTCACCACGGACCTACCCCGCCTACCCACCGGCAAGCTCGACAAGCGCACACTGGTCGACCGCTTCGCCACCGCGGACGAGGGCGCCGGCCCCGGTTCGTCGAAGGTCCCCGATTCGCAACAGTTGCCCAGCCCGTCGACGTTTCAAGGAGAGAAAGTATGACGACTAAGACCTCAACCGCCGAATTCGATGTGCTGCACGCCCTCAAGGTGAAAGGGCTCGCCAGTGACGAGGCCTTGGCTGCGCTGACGGGTCTGGCCTCCGACACGTTGACCGCGACGGTCGATGCGCTCCGGGAATCGGGCTTCGTCCTGCGCCGTGAGGGCGGACGCATCTCCGGCACGATGATCACTCCGGCAGGCCGCGAGGAGTACGAGCGGTTGGCCGCGGAGTTCGTGCTCGGTGATTCCGAGCGTGTGGCAGTAGGTACGTTCCACGAAGCCTTCGGGCCGATCAACGGCGATTTCAAGAGAATCTGCTCCGCGTGGCAGGTTCGTCCGGACGAAACGCCCAACGATCACACCGATCCCGACTACGACGCATCTGTCGTCGCCGAGTTGGGCGAGGTTCACGAGCGGGTCTCCGCTGCGCTGGATGCGGTCGGCGCCGACATTCCCCGGTTGGGTCGGTACAGCGCCCGACTGTCGGTCGCACTGCAGAAGGTGCGCGACGGCGACACCGCGGCGTTCGCCCGTCCGATGTACGACAGCTACCACGACATCTGGATGGAGTTGCACCAAGACCTGCTGCTGACGTCGGGCCGCGAGCGCGGCGCCGGTGACGAGTGAGGACTCGGTCCGGCAGCAGCGACTGAGATCCATGTCGATTGAGCCGCCCGTCACCTGGTGACGGGCGGCTCAATCGGTGTACAGGTTGCTCGGCGCTGTCAGGCGAGTCGCGTCAGACCCAATGCGTCGTCCAGTCGCTCCGCTGCGTCCGCGTCGCGAAGGGGCTCGGTGTCCGCGTCGACTCCGCGCAACGCCGACACCGAGACCGGTTGGGTCGGTACAGCGCCCGACTGTCGGTCGCACTGCAGAAGGTGCGCGACGGCGACACCGCGGCGTTCGCCCGTCCGATGTACGACAGCTACCACGACATCTGGATGGAGTTGCACCAAGACCTGCTGCTGACGTCGGGCCGCGAGCGCGGCGCCGGTGACGAGTGAGGACTCGGTCCGGCAGCAGCGACTGAGATCCATGTCGATTGAGCCGCCCGTCACCTGGTGACGGGCGGCTCAATCGGTGTACAGGTTGCTCGGCGCTGTCAGGCGAGTCGCGTCAGACCCAATGCGTCGTCCAGTCGCTCCGCTGCGTCCGCGTCGCGAAGGGGCTCGGTGTCCGCGTCGACTCCGCGCAACGCCGACACCGAGACGAAACCGTCGGCCACGGCGGCACTGTCGGTGCCCTCGCGGAAGCCGGCATCTCGCAGCACACGATTGATCAGCAGTGCGTTCTCGGTGCGTGAGAGTCGAAGGGAGAACATGCTCCTGGCGGCGAGCGAGGTCATCCGGATACCACGAAGATCGGCGAAGTCGACGTCAGGAACATTGACGTTCAACGTCATTCGCGGGGCGTTGGAATCGGCGATCCACCCGACGATGCGCTCGGTCACCGCCGCGGCGGTGTCGTAGCGGCTACGCGGGGCGAAGCCGCAACTGACCGCGATGCCCCCGACTCCGGCCACGCGCGCGGCGAGGACGGCCCCGACCGTGCTCGAGAACAGGATCGAGCGTCCGGTGTTGTGGCCCTCGTTGATGCCGCTGACCACGAGCTCAGGCGGCGGTCCGAACGCGCCCGAGCAGAACGCGATCGTCGTCAATGCCGGCGGACAGTCCAACGCGAACACCGGGGTGTCACCGAGTTCGGCGAGCCGGTGCTCGGTCGTGGGAATCAGCGCGCCGTCCTCGATGGTGCCCAACGAACTGCCACTGCCGCTGCGCTCGGAACTAGGTGCGCCGACGACCACCTCGTGTCCCGCCGTGATCAGCGCCGACGCGACCGCGATCAACCCATCGGCGTCGTATCCGTCGTCGTTGGTGACCAGCACTCGCATCAGACTTCTCCTCTCGGCAGCCTGTCATCACCGGCGTGCCTGCCGTAAATAGTGACTCACTCATCACATCTGTGTCCAGTAGGGACGGAGTCGCCGGACGAAATCGCGTGTTTAGGCGGGCGACAAGCAGCTACGAGTGGTTGACAACGTGAGTGGTGTCACAGAATAATGTGACACAGCGTTCGCTAACCGCCAAGCCGGCGGCGCGATGTCGGAAGCGGTTCGAGGATTCGGCCGCTGACCCAAAACAAAACGGAAGGACGCCCGGACACATGACTGCCTGGCCGATCTCGAACGAGACCTCGAAAGTTTTCCCGCTGTACTCCCGCGCCAACGTCGGTGAGATCTTCCCGGACCCGATCACCCCGCTGAACGCTTCCCTCGGGTTCCAGCACACTCTTGAACCCGGATGGCGCGATGCGTTCATCGCGTGCGGGGTGTGGGACGACGACCTCTACGACGACTCGGTCGACTTCAACATCCTTCCGGCCTTCGGGAGCTACCTCTACATCAACATGTCCCTGATGCGCCTGTTCGGTGTGCGGGTACCGGGCATGGGTGCCGAGGCGGTCGACCTGCAGTACTTCGGCGACATGCCGGGCATCCCGAGCTACGAGAGTGAGAAGCGGGACTTCGACCAGAGCCCCGAGTACGAGGCCAAGGCCGGCGCGTGGCTCGCCGAGCAGGTTCTCGGCGCGACCGACCTCGCCGCCTACGACGCCGATCGCGACGAGGTCGACGCGATCCGTCGAAATCGGCCGGACATGACCACGCTGTCCGACGCCGAGCTGGTCGAGCGGATGAAGTCGTTCGAGACCCTCTTGCGTCGACTCTTCAAGCATCACATCGAGGCGAGCCTGAAGTCCGGTGTCGGGCTCGGTGCCATCGCACAGCTGGCCGAGGCGGTCGGTAAGCCGGAACAGTCCCTCACCCTCGTCGCGGGACTCGGCAACGTCGATTCCGCCGGCCCCTCGCTGCGTATGTGGGATCTCAGCCGTCGGGCTCAGCATCCGGACGTCGCGGCTCTGTTCGACGCAGGCACCAAGGGCCTCTACGCGAAGCTCAGGGCTTCCGAGTCGGCCGCGGTAGCGGAGTTCACCGCCGAGCTCGACACGTTCCTCGCCGACTGGGATTTCCGTGGCCCCGCCGAGTGGGAGATCCGAGCCATCACCTGGGGCGTCGACCCGGACCTGGCCCTGGCGACCATCGATCGGATGCGCGATGTCTCGGATGACGAAGCGCCGGAGGCGAAGTCCGCCGAGCGCGCCGCGCAACGCGATGCTGCAGCAGCGGCGATCCGTGAGACCCTGGCCGCCGACGCGGAAGCCTCCGCGCAGTTCGAGGCGGTTCTCAATGCGTCCGCGTTGTGGATGCGAGGCCGCGAACGAGGCCGAACCACCGCTGCCATGCTGATCCACGAGCTCCGTCTACCGGCTCTCGAACTCGGTCGTCGCTTCGCGGACAAGGGCGCGATCGACTCGAGCCGCCAGATCTTCATGGTGTTCGCCGACGAACTGCCGGACTTCCTCGAGAACCCGGAGTCCTACCGGGAAACCCTGGTGGAGCGGGAGAAGGTCTACCTCGACCTCTTCGATCGCACACCGCCGTTCGTCGTGGACGGCACCCCGCCCCCGGTCAGCGAATGGCCACTGCGTTCGGAATCGACTGTCGCTGCCGCATCCAGCGGTGACACCATCACCGGCGTTCCCGCCTGTGGCGGCACTTCGCGCGGCCGCGCCAGGGTTCTCACGAATCCCGATGATCCCTCGGCCCTGGAGCCGGGTGACATCCTCGTCGCACCGATCACCGATCCGTCGTGGACTCCGCTGTTCGTCGCCGCCGCTGCGGTCGTCGTCGACGTGGGCGCCCCGTTCTCTCACGCTGCGATAGTCAGTCGCGAGCTGGGCATTCCCTGCGTCGTGTCGGCCACCGAAGCCACCCGGCGGATCACTGACGGAGCCATGGTCGAGGTCGACGGCACCTCCGGCACGGTCACTCTTCTCTGACCGGACTCGGCGCCCCGAACCCGGGCGGCCCCGACGGACATCTCCGTCGGGGCCGCCCGTCCATCTGATCCGGGTTCGTTCGTCGGCTGATCGTCAGACCTCGCGGTCCGCCAGTTCCCCGGCATTGCGGGTCCACGCCAGATATCCGATGCCGACGCCTGCGAACCACACTGCGCCGACGATGAGTGCGATCCGACCGTCCTGGTCGAAGAACAGCAGCACGAAGACGAGCGCGAGGAAGGCGAGGGCGAGCCACGTCGTGACCGGGGCACCCGGCACGCGATAGTCGGAGGGAGGCAGTTCGCCGCGCGCGACCTTGCGCCGGTACGCAAGCTGGCAGAGGAGGATCGTCGACCAGATCACGATGATCCCGACCGTCGACACGGCGGTGATGTACGCGAAGGCGTGTTCGGGGTCGAGAACATTGACGACGACGCCGAGGACCATGACGGCCGCGCTCAGGGTGATCCCCGCGGCCGGCACCTTGCGGTTCGACAGCTTGGTCAGCTGCTTCGGGGCGTCGCCCGTGTGCGCCAGCGAGCGCAGCATGCGGCCGGTGGAGTAGATGCCCGAGTTGCACGACGACAGGGCGGCGGTCAGCAGGATGAAGTTCACGATGCCCGCGGCGCCGGGGATGCCGATGTAGGAGAACACCGAGACGAATGGGCTCTCGCCCTCCTGGTAGTCCTTCCAGCTGCGCACCGACAGGATCACGAACAGCGCGCCGACGTAGAAGATGCCGATGCGGAACGGCACCGAGTTGATCGCCTTGCGCAGCGTGACCCGCGGGTTCTCGGCCTCACCCGCGGTGACGCCGACGAGCTCGACGCCGACGTACGCGAACATGACGATCTGCAGGCTGAGCAGGGCATTGCTGAAGCCGGTGGCGAAGAACCCACCCTGGTCCCAGAGGTTGGAGACCGACGGCCCGACCTCGGGGCCGAAGCCGGAGATCGGCAGCAGCACCCCGATGCCGACGACGATCATGCCGAGGATGGCGGTCACCTTGATCGCCGAGAACCAGAACTCGGCCCTGCCGAACAGCCCGACGGAGATGAGATTGGCGCAGAACAGGACCAGGAGCGCGACCAGTGCGGTCACCCACACGGGGATCGACGGCCACCAGTAGTTGATGTACTTGCCGGCGACGGTGATCTCGGCCATGCACGTGGTGGTCCAGACGGCCCAGTACGTCCAACCCTGGCTGAAGCCGGCGAAGCGTCCGAGGAACTCGTCGGCGTACTCGCTGATGCCGCCCGAGATCGGACGGTAGATCAGCAGCTCGCCCAGCGCTCGCATGACGATGAAGATCGCGAGGCCGGCGAGTGCGTAAGCCAGGACCAGCGCCGGGCCCGCCTTCTCGATCGCGCCGCCCGACCCGTAGAACAGGCCGGTGCCGATCGCGCCGCCGATGGCGATCATCTGGACGGTGCGCGCGGTGAGCCCGCGTTCGTATCCCTCGTCGACACCCGGTTCGGCGTTGCCCTGCTCGATCGTCACGTGGAGAACTCCTGACCGCCGGTGTTGGTTGGCGGGGTTCAGAGTAAACCCGCGCAACAACGCGACTTCACCAGCCTGAATTGTCCGATCTGTGCAGGTCAGTCGGCGATCTCGGAGGCCTGACAGGACGCGGGACCAAATCACGACCCGGCGTTGTTGTGCACGGTGACGCCGGACGAGCTCCGCCAGACCGACGAGCGGCCGGCGTCGACAGGAGGAATCGTGAGCAACGAATACCGCAAGACCCCCGAGGCCTTGAATCGCCTCACCGACGCGCAGTTCCGCGTCACCCAGCGCGACGGCACCGAGCGCGCCTTCGACAACGAGTACTGGGACAACCACGAGCCCGGCATCTACGTCGACGTCGTCTCGGGCCAGCCGCTGTTCTCGTCGACCGACAAGTACGACAGCGGCACCGGATGGCCGAGTTTCACCAGGCCCATCGACGACGCCGCGGTGACCACCAAGACCGATCGGACCCTGTGGATGCGCCGCACCGAGGTGCGCTCGTCGGGCGCCGACAGCCACCTCGGCCACGTCTTCGACGACGGTCCACGACATGCCGGCGGACAGCGCTATTGCATGAATTCGGCTGCGCTGCGCTTCATCCCGGTTGGTGACCTCGAGGCCGAGGGATACGGCGAGTACACCGAGCTGTTCCGCACCACAACCCACATCGAAGAGGAGACCGCATGACCATCGACACCGGTCAGATCACCGTTCGCCCCGGCACCGAGACCGCAGTCCTCGCCGGCGGATGTTTCTGGGGGATGGAGGACCTGATCCGCAAGCAGCCGGGAGTCCTCGACACCCGCGTCGGCTACACCGGCGGACTGAACGACCACGCCACCTACCGCAACCATCCCGGTCATGCGGAGGCCGTCGAGATCGTCTTCGACCCCAACGAGACGACCTACCGGGACATCCTGGCGTTCTTCTTCCAGATCCACGATCCGACGACCCGCGATCGTCAGGGCAACGACGTCGGGACGAGCTACCGCTCGGCGATCTTCCCGCTGAGTCCAGAGCAGGAGCAGGTGGCCCGGGACACGATCGCCGACGTGGACGCCTCGGGTCTGTGGCCGGGGCCGGCCGTCACGACGATCGAACCGGCGGGTCCGTTCTGGGAGGCCGAACCCGAGCATCAGGACTACCTGCTCAACTACCCGAACGGATACACCTGCCACTTCCCGCGTGCGGGTTGGGTGCTGCCGAAACGAGGTGCGTCGACCACGCCGTGAGCAACCAGGACCGGTCGAGGCCGGTGGATCGGCAGAGGTGACTTGGATCGACAGCAGGTAGGGGTCGAGGCCGAGATGCCACAATCGCCAGACCACCGGGCTGATCGAAGGAGCCGACATGACCGATGCCGACGCGGCGAAGGTGCTAGTGATCGGGGCCGTGAACGTCGACCTGGTTGTCGCCGCCGAGCGACTCCCGGCTCCCGGGGAGACCGTCGTCGGTCCGGGCGTGAGCAGTCATGGAGGCGGTAAGGGTGCGAATGCCGCGGTGGCGGCAGCGCGCGCCGGAGCCGTCGTTCGGTACTGCGGCGCGGTCGGTGACGACGAGATGGGTGCGGGCGCGCTCGGCGGACTGGCGGACGAGGGAGTCGACGTGACCGAGGTTGCCCGGATCGACGGCGTCTCCACCGGCGCGGCGCTGATCGTCGTCGACCCGTCCGGCGAGAACCAGATCGCGGTGGGTTCCGGAGCGAACGCCCGGGTCGCCCCGGAGAGTGTGCGTGCAGCCGTGGCCCGAGCAGCGGACTGGGGTGCCGGATGTGTGCTGATCAGTACCGAGATAGCTCCCGACGCCGCGGTCGAAGCGGTGAGAGCTGCTGCTGAGCACGGCATCCCATGTGTCGTGAATCCGGCGCCGGTCCTCCAGGAGCTCGTCGGGGTGCTCTCGGTCGCGGACTTCCTCACGCCGAATTCCTCGGAACTGCGCGACCTGTACGCGCAGACCCTGCCCTGCGACCGGCGCGACCCGGCCGCAGCCGAGATGGCAACGGCGCTGGCCGAGCACCTCGACGTCACCGTCGTGGTCACGCTGGGCGCTGATGGAGTCCTGGTCGTCGACCGTGCCGGCGTCACATCGGTGCCGGCGGGAGAGGTCGAGTCGGTGGCCGACACGACCGGCGCGGGCGACACCTTCAACGGCGTACTGGCCGCTTCACTGGCAGCCGGGCACGACCTCGTCACGGCAGCGCGGCGCGGTGCGGCAGCGGCGTCGCTGTCGGTGGCCCACGTCGGGGCGCGTACCGGGATGCCGACCGCCGAGGCCATCGCGCACGCCGCGTCGGCAACCTAGCGCGACAGAGGTTTCGGCCGCTCCATGTACCGGTGGTGTTCGTTGCTGGGCAGGAAGTAGTCACCCCGACCGCCGGCGCGTAGCAGCGGCTGGGCACGGGCGGTCTCGTAGACCAGGTCGTCGGTCAGCAACTCCGTCGAGATGTGCACCTTCACGACCTCGCCGAGCACCATCCAGGTGTCGACGGAGTCTCCTGCGGCCGAACGCAGTTGGAAGGCGTCGGTGACCAGGCACTCGAAGGCGACCGGGCTCTCCGCGACCCGGGCCGGGCGTACGAGTTCGGAGTCGAGGGCGGTGAGACCGGCGTGCTCGAATTCGTCGGCGTCCGGGGGGAGCGCGGCCGAGGTGGCGTTCATCTTCTCGCCGATCGAATCGGTCGCGAGGTTCCACACGAACTCGCCGGTCGACTTCGCATTGGCGACAGTGTCTTTCCAGCCGACGCTCGCGAAGCCGATGATCGGCGGGGTGTAGTTGAACAGGTTGAAGAAGCTGTAGGGAGCGAGATTTCGCACCCCGGCGTCGGACACCGTGGAGATCCAGCCGATCGGACGCGGCGCGATGATCGCGTTGAGGGGGTCGTGAGCGAGACGATGCCCCTCTGCGGGGGCGTACGAGTGGTACCGGCTCATCGCTTCACCGTACGTGACCGGGGTACGGTGAAGCGGACATGGACCGGGCGAGACGACGGAGGCCGGAGTGACCTTCTCCCGTGCTGGTGAGCGCGACGCCGACCGGGTTCTGCGATCTCTCGCGAACATCCGCGATCTCGGGGGACTGCCGCTCGTCTCCGGCGGAACGACCTCGCCGGGAGTGCTGATCCGCAGTGACGCGCCCTACCCGGACGACGACGATCCCGTCGGTGTGGCGTGGCCGCCGTCGACCGTGGTCGACCTGCGTGACCCGTCCGAGTCGGGTGCAGTGCGGGTGACGTGGCCGGCGGAGGTCCGACTGGTGCACCGTCAGGTGTCGTCGGGAGCACGCGTGGACCGCCTCGCCGACACCGCACTGACCGACATCTACACGGCGATGATGCAGACCGGCGGGCATCGGCTGACGGCGGCCCTGAATGCCTTCGACCCGGCCGGCTCGACCCTCGTCCACTGCGCGGCCGGTAAGGACCGCACCGGCGTGATCATCGCGATCGCCGAACTCCTCGCCGGTGTCGACGAAGCCGCGATCGTCGCCGACTATCAGCAGACCGAGCAGAACATCGCCGGGGTCCTCGCGCGCCTGCAGCACCGCGACCGGGTTCCGAGAGGCATGACGCTCGATGCGCCGATCCTGCGTACCCCGCGGGAGGCGATCGATCTTGTCGTCGACGCCGTGACCGGGCACCGGGGCGGCCCGTGGGGCTGGTTCCGGGCCAACGGTGGTGACGTCGGTCATTTCGAGGGCTGGGTGGCACGATTCGCGCCCGGCACGGCACCCGGGTAGGGCGATCTCGCAGTCGGCCCGTCGGGCGTCAAGGGGTGGGCGCCCGACGGGCCTGGCGGAGGAACGTCGGGGTGGTGCATTCCTCCGCGAGGCGTATGCCCGACGCTATGCCGCGTCAAACCCGGGTGCGTCGCGAAGTCGGCGGACTCGATGACCGCAGGCCGCATCAGGGCTGCGTGTCAAGTGATTTCACGATGGCTCGTCGCAGTTCGGCCTGGTCGTCGAAGAAGGACGTGTGCGGACCGTACCGCCGGAAGGTGTCGCTCCCGCGCCCGGTCACGACCACGATGTCGTCGGGGCCCGCCATGGACACCGCCCGGGTGAGCGCGGCTCGGCGATCCGGTTCTTCGACGACCACTGCGGAGTCCCCGAGGCGCGCTCCTCGTAGAACCTCGGTTCTGATCGCGTCTGGGTCCTCGTCCTCCGGACTCTCATCGGTGACGATGACGACATCTGAGTGCTGTGCTGCCACCTGGCCCAGCGGTCGGCGCTTGCCGGGATCCCGTCCGCCGGTCGCGCCGACCACCAGGATCAACCGTCCGCTCGCGAGCGATTTCAGGTAGGGAAGCAGCGCATGCTGACCTGCGGTGTTGTGCATGTAATCGACGATCGCCACGAACGACTGGCCGGCGTGGACGGGTTCACAGCGGCCCGCGACACCGGTCACCGACGAGATCCCTTCTGCGGCCGCCGCGACGTCGACCCCGTCGGCCACCACGCTGGTGAGGGCGAGGAGCGCGTTGGCGACCTGGTGCGGGCCCAGGGTCTGCAAGTGAATGACGCCGACGCCGTACGGCGTGTGAGCGGTGAACCGGGTTCCCGTGTCGGCACAACGGATGTCGGTCGCGTACACGTCGGCGGCGGCATCCTGTGCCGAGCACGTCCACGTCTCGGGAGCAGTGCCCGCTGCGAGGCGTGCACCCCAGTCGTCATCGATGCTGATCGCAGCGATCTGCGTCCGATCGACGGTGAACATGCACGCCTTGGTCGCGAAGTAGCTCTCCATCGAGCCGTGATAGTCCAGGTGGTCGTCGCTCAGGTTGGCGAAGGCCATGACGCGGAAGGCAGTGCCGTCGACGCGGTGCTGGTCGACGGCGTGGGAGGAGACCTCCATTGCACACCCGGTGACACCGTGCCGTCGGAAGGTCGCCAGCGTTCGCTGCAGCATCGGTGCCTCGGGGGTGGTGCGTGTCGGTACCAGGTCGTAGCCAGGGCCCCGGATGCGTGCGCCGGAGATGAGTCCGGCCGATTCGCCCGCCGCGGTGAGTGCGGCGTCGATGAAATGGGTCGTGCTGGTCTTGCCGTTGGTACCGGTGACACCGAAGACGCGGAGGTCGCGGGAGGGTTCGTCGTGGAACCAGGACGCCAACGGTCCCATCGCTTTTCGCGGCTCGTCGATGATCAGGGTGGGGAGTACCGACGACGGTCGGTCGCTGATCGCCAGGACCGCGCCGGCGGCCGCCACCTCGTGTTCGAAATCGAGTCCGTGCCAGCGACTCCCCGGAATCGCCAGGTACGCATCACCCGGGCGGACGGTGCGCGAGTCATCGACCAGGTCACGAACCATCCGGTAGCCGGCATGGGGATCACCGACGATCGGCGTTCCGAGATACTCGGCGAGCCGATCGACGGTCATGCCCGATTCCGGGCTCACCCGAATCGGGAGCGTCATCCACCGGAGGTACCCGCCGTCGGGATCGCGAAACCTGAGGTCACACCCGTTCGAAGATCGCGGTGAGCCCCTGGCCGCCGCCGATGCACATGGTTTCTAGGCCGAAACGCGCCTGGCGCCGGTCGAGTTCACGCAGCAGCGTCGTCAGGATCCGGACGCCCGTCGCACCGACCGGGTGGCCGAGCGAGATGCCCGATCCGTTGACGTTGGTGCGTTCGAAATCGGCGGCGGTGAACTTCCACTCCCGGGTGACCGCCAGCGCCTGGGCGGCGAAGGCCTCGTTGAGTTCGACGAGATCGATGTCGGAGAGTTCGAGACCCGCGCGGGCCAATGCCTTGGCGGTGGACGGGACGGGGCCGATGCCCATCACCTCCGGTCCGACACCGGCGACCGCCCAGGTGACCAGGCGGGCGAGCGGTTTGAGTCCGAGGCGCTCGGCGGTCGCGCGGGTGGTCACCAGCGTGGCTGCGGCGCCGTCGTTCTGGCCGCTGGCGTTGCCCGCGGTGACGGTCGCCTCGGGATCTGACCTGCCCATGATCGGCCGGAGGCGGGCCAGTGACTCCAGCGTGGTGTCGGCGCGGGGATGTTCGTCGCGGTCGACGATCTTTGGCTCACCTTTGCGCTGCGGAACCGACACTGGGACGATCTCTTCCGCGAACTTGCCGCTGTCGATGGCGGCGACGGCGCGTCGATGCGATTCGACGGCCAGCTCGTCCTGCTCCTGACGCGGGATCGAGTACTCCCGGCGAAGGTTCTCCGCGGTCTCGAGCATTCCTCCGGGGACCGGATGGTTCTTGCCGCCCGACGTGACGCGGCCACGGGCCAGTCGATCGTGTAGGGCTGCCGGCGCACCCTTGGCACCCCACCGCATCGACTCGGTGTAATACTCTGCGCGACTCATGGATTCGACGCCACCGGCGATGACGAGGTCGGCGACCCCGGTCTGGATGCGCATCGCGGCGTCGAGAACCGCCTGCAGGCCCGAGCCGCAGCGACGATCGAGCTGCGAACCGGGCACGGTGATGGGGAGACCCGCATCGAGTGCGGCGACACGTCCGATCGCCGGTGCCTCGCCGTTCGGATAACACTGACCGAAGATCACGTCGTCGATACTCGCCGGGTCGACAGCGGTGCGGCGCAACAGCTCCGAGAGGACGGTCGCGGCCAGTTCGGTGGCCGGGACGTCGACGAAGGCGCCGCCGTAGCGCCCCACGGGTGTGCGAAGCGGCTCGCAGATGACGACGTCGTCGGCGGCAGGTGGTGGCGTGGTGACGGTCATGCAGGTGTTCCTTTGCGGTAGTTCACTTCCTGGCCGGCCCACCGCTGCGCCCACTCGCGCAGTTCGACGGCCCGTATCTTGGTTCCGTTGCCGCCCACCGTGGTCGGCATCCGCTCGATCACGTGTACCGCCGCGGGCACCTTGAAGGCGGCCAGGCGATCACGGCACCAGGTCTTCAACGACGAGGCGTCGAGGTCCGCGCTGGCATCCACCGGCACGACGAAGGCCACGGCCTCGGTGTAACCACCCGAACCGGTGATCCCGACGACCTTCGCGGTCTGCACGCCCGCGTGTTCGGCGAGGCGGTGTTCGATTTCGGCCGGGTCGACGAGGAAACCGCGCAGCCGCAGGACATCTCCCATGCGGCACACGTAACGGAATCCCCCGGTGTCGAGTGCACGTGCGAGATCGCCGCTGCGGAACCAACCGTCCGCGGTGAACGCACGTGCGGCGGCATCCGGGTTGCCGAGATAGGCGTCGACGACGTTGGGGCCGCGGAACTGCAGCTCACCTTCTTCGCCGATGTTCAGGACACGGTTGTCGAGCGGGTCGACGACCCGTACCTCGATGGCGGAGTCGACCGGACGGCCACCGCCGTTCCAGCGCAACGACTCCGGGTCGTCGGACGACCAGAGCAGGGCCAGGGCGAAGACCTCCGACGAGCCGAAGACGCCGGTCGTCTGGGCTCCGGCCTCGTCGCGTGCCCAGCGCGCGATGTCGTGGGACCGGCCGAGGAAGTCGGCGATGCCCAGCCACCGCAACGAGGCCAGATCGGTTCGCCGGCCGGCGTGCCAGGTGTCGTAGAGGCGCCCGAACAGGTCGTCGCCGCCGACGATGTGGGTGACGCGTAGCGACTCGACCCTCTCGAGGGTGGCCGCGGCGTCGAAGACGGGTTCCATCAGGAGGGCTGCGCCGCCCGCGAGACCGGCCATGGCCGTGCTGAATCCGAAGACACCGGACACCGGCAGGACACCGAGGATCACGTCGCCCTCGCGGACTCCCATGATCACCGAGTCGGCATGCGCATGCCGGACCACGGCCGCATCCCGGTGGGCGGCGAGCTTGGGGTGTCCCGGTGGAACCGGAGGTCGTGAACGCGACCGCGAGTTCGCCGGAACGCGCGGCCCGGTCGCCGGCCGGGGTCCATTCCGCCGTCGACGGGGTCGTCGGCGCGGAAACACCGGTGGTGTCGCCGCTACCGGCGATCCAGGCGCCGGCGCCGAGGTCGAAGTCGGATGCCGTCGCCTCGGGATTCGACGGCCCGGGGACGACCGCGATCACCGGGACGGGGTCGGCCGCCGAACTCGCCTCGCGCAGGGTGCCCAAGATGTCGAGGCCGTGAAACTCCGCGGGGACGGCGACCACCGCGGGTCGTGCCGACGTCAGGATGTGCGCGACCTCTCCGACGTTGTATCGGGTGTTGACCCCGATGACGTGCGCGCCGAGCGCGGATGCGGCGAACTGCCAGACCAACGCGTCGGACCAGTTGGGCAGGTACACCGCCAGACACCGGCCGCGGCGGATGCCGATGCGGGACAGCTCGTCCCGCAACTGGTCGACCCGACGGCCGAGTTCGGAGCGGGTGACGGGGATGACCTCGCCGTCGGCGACATCCATCGCGACCGGGCTGTCGGGGGACTGGTGGACGAGATCGGCGAGCATCCCGGCGAGCGTGGGATGGGTCGTGACGGTCATGCCACGACCTCCGGGGTACGGGTCCCGGCCGGAAGGGATCGCAGCCAGGCGTCGGCGCGTGTTCCGAAGTCGGGGAGTTCTTCCATCGGGTAGTGGCCGTACCCCTGCAGCTCGGTGAACTGCGCACGCGGGCCGTCGAGTTCGTTGATCTCGGCGGCGGCGCGACGGACGGCGTCGACGCTGATCCACGGGTCGTCGGCGCCGCAGATCAGATGCAACCCGCAGGTGAGATCGGAGAGCCGTTCGCGGACGTCGTGACTGCCCCAACCGATCAGGTCCGACGACGAGATCTCCGGGTCCTCACGTTTGTGCATGAGACCGATGAGATGGGCCTGTGCGGCGGGTACCGCCCGCCCCACGGAGGCGAGACTGCCGAGGTACGTGCGCTCCGCACGGGCCGGTCCGGCCACATCCTCGAGTTCGCGTCGCAGGCCGGCGATCTTGACGCGGCCCGGTCCGGTCTCGGCGGCCATCGCGATGGCCCCGGCGAGCGGATACTCCGGCCGCGTCGCCAGTTCCAGGGTGAGTTTGCCGCCGATGGAACAGCCGATTACGTACGGCCGTTCGACGTCCAGCTGCCGAAGGACAGCGGTCAGCCAGTCCGCGTAGTCGACGAGACTGGTGATCGGGCCCGTCGGGCAGGGTTCGGATCGACCGTGACCCGGCAGGTCCGGCACGACGACGCGGTACCCGCGGTCGGCGATGTCCTGTGCGGCGCGGCGCCATTGGACGCCGCTCTGCCCCGCGGTGTGGATGCACAACACGGTCGGGATGTCGACGATGCACTCCCCGGAGGTCGTGGAATCGGTGGTGACGATCTCGACGAATGCCAGAGCACCCTGGATCTCGAGGTAGCGCGCCTCGATCATGAGTGCACCTCCCGTGCCATCGACCGCGCGTTCTGGATGATCACGTGCAGCGGCTTGGTCAGTCGCAGGTATTCGTAACCGTTTCCGGTCGAGGAGAACTCACCGCGCAGTGCGCGGCGCATGAAGTCGTCCTCCTCGGACAGCATGAGATCCACCCAGGTGGCGGGGGAGGCCTCGAAGGTGAACGTGGCACCGAGCGGGGCACGCCGTGTGACGTCGATGATCTGGCCCTTGTAGATGCGCAGGTGCACCTCGAGATCGCCGCACCGCAGTCCGACGGTGCCGTCCCACGTGGACACCGACGAGGTGAACGCGGCGTCGGAATGCAGCCGCTCACGCAGCTGCCCGCCCCACTCGATGGAGCAGAAGTCGAGCGCCGGGATCACTTCGGGCCGGACGTCGGGACGCCAGGTCTCCGTTCCGGATTCGTGGACTCGCCCGGTGTCGTCGAGCAGGCGGACCTCGCGTTCGATCCCGTCGGCGCCGACCCTGGTCACCACGGTCGTCGCGCGGACATGGTCGGTTTCCCCGATGGGGGTGGTCGTCGACCAGGTGAGGCCGACACGCTCGGCGCGAGGTACGGGGTCGGTCAGACACTCCGCCAACGTCATCCCGAACGAACGTGAACGAGAGGGGATTCGGTACCCGTGACGGTCGAGGACGCCGGCGGCGTTCTGTGTGGCGGTGGAAGTTCGGACGCCGACCCGGAGCGACGCGGTGGCGGTGGTCATGACCCGGCCCTGCCCAGCAACTCGTCGGAGATGATCCGCATCTGGATCTCGCTGGTGCCCTCGAAGATCTTGGTGAGACGGGCGTCGCGCCAATGCCGTTCGACCTGGAAGTCGGTGGTGTAGCCCGCGCCGCCGTGGATCTGGACGGCCTCGCTGGTCACCCGTTCGGCCATCTCGGTGGCGACGAGCTTGCACATCGAGGCCTCGAGCGAACAACGCCGGCCGGTGTCGATGTCGGTGGCGACCGAGTACATCAGTTGCCGGGCCGCTTCGATGTCGGCGGCCATCTTGGCGATCTTGAAACGCAGGTGCTGGAAGTCCGCGAGTTCGTGGCCGAACTGCTTGCGGGTGTGCATGTAGGCGATGGAGTCCTCGAGCGCGGCGCGGGCCAGGCCGATGGCGCGGGCGGCGGTGTGGGCGCGCCCGACCTCGAGGCCGCTCACCGCGAGGTAGAAGCCCTTGCCCTCCTCGCCGAGCATCCGGTCGGCCGGGATGCGGAAGTTGTCGAAGGACAGTTCCCACGTGTTCCAGCCGAAGTAGCCGATCTTGCGGACCTTGGTCCCGGAGATGCCCTCCGGGAACTCGCCGCGTTCCTTCTCGACGAGGAAGGCGCTGATACCGCGATGCGGCTTGGCCGGGTCCTTGTTCGGGTCGGTACGGGCGAACAGCACGAGGTAGTCGGCTTCGTCGGCGTAGGTGCACCACATCTTGGTGCCGTTGACGACCCAGTCGTCGCCGTCGCGGGTCGCCCGGCACGAGATGTTGGCGACGTCGGAGCCTGCCTCGGCCTCGGACAGCGCGTAGGCGCCGAGGTATTCACCGCGTGCGACGCGGGGGAGCAGTGCGGCCTCCTGCTCGGGGGTGAAGCCGCCGCCCATGCCGTTGCCGCGCGCCAGCAGCCCGGACACGCTCATCCACGCCCGTGAGAGTTCCTCGGCGACAAGGCAGTACTCGAAGACGCCGAGCCCAAGACCCCCGTACTCCTCGGGAATCATGATGCCGAAGAACCCGACCTCGGCCATCGCCTTCTTGAGGGTGTCGGGAATGGTGCCCTGGACGGGGTCGAGTTCGTTGGCAACCGGCAGGACCTGCTTCATCGCGAAGTCCCGGGCGAGATCGCGGATCGCGAGGCGCTCCTCGGTCAGGTAATGCGGGCTGTCGGTGCGGGGCTGTGACGGCCGATGGGTCATGGCCTTCTCCTAGTGAATGTGGGCCGCAGTGAAGGGGGATATGCGCGCGGCCACTCATTAACGTGCGTTCACCATTAGAGCAGCGGGTTAGCCCGCGGTCAATGCCTCATCGGCGTTCGGGCGGAATCCGACGAGGTTGAGTGCGTACTGTCCGTAGTCCTCGGCGACCTGGCTCGCGGTCCGAGGGCCGTCGGGACGGAACCACACCGGGATGCCGGCGCACATCAGAAGAACCGCGGTGACCGCCTGGTGTACACGTTCCACATGGAAGAGTCCCTGGTCGACCGCGGTTTCGGCGATGTCGATGAACTGTTGCTCCTGCGCGTCGCGCGAGCCGACCACGCGCTTGCGGTCGATCTCGCCCAGGTAGCGCAGTTCGGTGTTGGCGACCAGGCATTCACGTGGTCTCTGTGCGGTGTAAAGGGCGTGCGCGACGACGGCTGCGCGCCACTGCTCGACGGGATCTTTTCCGGCCCGGCGGATCGCGTTGCGGGTTGCGGTGAACTGTTCGTCGCTCGCGGTGCGGAGGATCTCGACCAGCAGATCCGATTTGTTCTCGAAGTGGTTGTACACGTTCGCGGCGCTGCAACCTGCGCGGTTGCCGATGGTTCGCATCGTCGCACCGTGAAATCCGGCGGTGAAGAACTCGTCGAGCGCGGCGTCGAGAATTCGGTCGCGGGACGCTGCGGTCGCCGACGGCGATCGGGTGTTCATCTACTGAGGGTAAGGCGGAGCCGTCCGACCAGCAAGGACGCGTAGCGCATGTTGGTTGACGCGTCCCGTCGCGCCGGTTTATGGTGTCGCTCACATGAACGAGCGTTAATCTTGATCATCAACCACGCGGCCCCGATCGGGGGCCGACTCCGGAGGATGCGCATGACCACGAGCACCGAACCCGATCTGGCCGCGCGGGTGACGCGCCTCGAAGATCTCGAGGCGATCCGCGCCCTGGACGCGCGGTATTGCCGCCACCTCGACGACGGGAACTGGGATGACCTGATGTCGCTGTTCACCGACGACGGCGAATTCGACGGCCTGTCGAACCCGCGTGGCAAGACCGAGATGCGGGCCTTCTTCGCAGGCCTCGCCGATGGTGGCCTCACATCGTTCTGGCATTTCATCACCAACCTCGAGATCGAGATCGACGGTGACAGAGCCGTTGCCAAGTCCTTCCTGTGGCAGCCGTGCGTACTCGACGGTGTCGCGTCGATCGCAGCCGGTCGTTACACCGACGAGTTGGTCAAGCAGGACGGGCAGTGGTTGTACCGGGTGAAGAAGGTGCGCTTCCATTTTTTCGGCCCACTCACCGACGGGTGGGACGAGAATCAGTTCGCGCTGGACTCGGCGCGCGCTGCGGCGGTGAACCGATGACGCCGGCGGCCGGGGTGCGCTGGACCGACGTGCTGTCCCTGCCCGAGATCGTCGAACTGCGTCGGCGGCGCCGAACCGTCACCATCGGTCTGGGTATTGCGACGATCGCGCTGTTCGCGGCGTTCATCGTCGGCTTCGCCTACTTCCCCGAAACCCTGGGTAGCACGATGATTGTCGGAATTCCGTTGTCGCTGTGGGTGGTTCTCGCGGAGTTCGTCGGCACCTGGGTGCTGGTGTTCTCCTACTTCAAGCTGTCGGCGACCTATCTGCAACCGGCCGCGGACTCTGCGGCCGCCGCGGTGATGTCGGCCATCAGGGACGCCGACGCGACGGGCATCTCGACGAGGGAGTACTCGGCATGAGCAACGACACCGACTTCTTGGCCATCGCCATCTGCGTGGCGGTCATCTCGCTGACCCTGTGGATCACCTTCGCGGTGGCGCGACGGTCGCGCAGTGCAGACGGGTTCTTCGCCGCGGGCCGGTCGATCAAGAGCTGGCAGAACGGCTTTGCCATCTCCGGCGAGTTCATCTCGGCGGGCAGCTTCCTGGGTACCACCGGATTGATCTTCTACAAGGGTGTCGACGGAACGATCATCCTGTTCACCTCGGTCATCTCGTTCATCCCGGTCCTGTTGCTCCTCGCGGAGAAGATGCGCAACATCGGCAAGTACACGATCGGCGACGTTCTGGTCTTCCGGACCGAGTCCCGTGGTGTGCGGGTGGCCGTCGCCCTCAGCACCGTCGCGACCGGAACATTCGTCCTGCTCGCCCAGTTGGTCGCCGCGGGCACACTTCTCGAGGCGATCTCGGGAGTTCCGTTCTGGGTCTCGGTGCTCGTAGCGGGAACCCTCATGGCGGTGTATGTCTTCGTCGGCGGGATGGTCGCCACCACCTGGGTTCAGGTGATCAAGTCCTCCATCCTGGCCATCCTCGCGGCGGTGATCGCGGTGGGCGTGCTGGCGAAGTTCGGTTTCAGCCTCCCCTTGCTGTTCTCGTCGGCCACCGAGCACGCCGTGGAGGGCGACGCGATCTTCACCCCGGGCATCATCTTCGGCGACGGTGGAACGATCAATCTGCTCTCCTACGCACTGACTTTCGCGCTCGGCACGGCCGGCATGGCGCACATCCTGATCCGGTTCTTCACAGTGCCGGAGGCGGAAAGCGCGCGTCGCTCGCTCGGATGGACCGTGGCGCTGTGCAGCATGTTCTACCTGATCGTCGTCCTCATGGGCTTCGGCGCGGCTGCTGTTCTCGGTGGCGACGGTTCCGAGAAGGTCGGTCCCGGAGGCAACCTCGCGGCACCGGTGCTGGTCACGGAGCTGGGCGGCGGGGAGGGAACCCTTGGCGGGTCGCTCGCGCTCGCGCTCGTCTCGGCAGTGGCCTTCGCCTCGATCGTCGCGGTGGTCGCCGGCGTGGTGATCTCCGCTGCCGGCACTTTCGCGAGAGATGTGTGGCCGTCGCTGGTCCGGGCGAACGGTGGCGCCGGTGACCCGGCGGTCGAGGTCGACGAGGAGCAGCAGGCTCGGGTGGCCCGGTACGGCGCAGTGGTGTTCAGTGTTTTCGCCATCGGGATCACCCTCACGATCGGCGACGACACCAACATCACCTACTTCATGGGGATGGCGTTCATGGTGGCCGGCAGTGCTCATCTCCCGGCGCTGGTACTGAGTCTGAGCTGGCGGCGCTTCACCGCAGTCGGGGCCAGATGGGGAATCCTCACCGGATTGATCTCGACGATCCTCACCCTCATGCTGACCGACGCCCTCTGGATGGGCAGCGGCGACGCTCCCCTCGGCATACAGCTGCCGGTGATCATCACCATGCCCCTCGGTCTCATCGCCTGCGTGCTCGGGTCGCTGCTCTCCGGGCGGAGAACCGACCTGGCCGTTCACGACGACGAGAAGTTCGCCGAGATGATCGTGCGTGCCGAGACGGGTATCGGCGCGGAAGTTGCCACATCGCACTGAATTCGAACCCTCGTCGCACCCCTCGGTGACACGCCGCGGGGTGCGACCCGTTTCGGAGGGGGCCGAAACGACCTGCCGTCCGCGGGTCGTAGGTAGGGTCGGCCGTGGTGTGATCGGGTGACCGGACACCTGCATCCCGGAAACTTGGGACGAGGTGACCCCGCGGAGCTTCGGCGACACCATGGACATCAACGTGACCGGGGTCTGGAACACCGTGACCGCCTCGGTTCCTCATCTGATCGACCGGGGCGGGGGATCGGTGATCCTGATCAGTTCGCTCGCCGGAAAGAAGTTGCAGCCGTTCATGGTCCACTACACGACGAGCAAGCATGCGCTGGTCGGGATGTCGCGTGCGTTCGCCGCGGAGTTGGGACAGCACGACATTCGCGTCAACACCGTCCACCCGGGTGCGGTGATCACGCCGATGGGTTCGGGCCGGATGGTCGAACGCATCCAGGAGACCAACAAGGCCAATCCGCGGCTGGCGGGTATGGGAATGACCTTCCTGAATCAGTTCGCCGCCGAGGCCGACGAGGTCGCGAACGTGGTCGCATTCCTGGCGTCGGACGAGTCGAAATTCATCACCGCCGAGGAGATCTCGATAGACGGCGGTGCGCAGCACTTCTGACTTCTAGGTGGTGCCGCGGGCCATGAGCTCGACCGGCAGGCGCCGGGACTGCACCTCGCGACCTGCCGTCAGATCCAGCAGCCCGCGCACCGCGGTCTGGCCGATCTCCAGGGCGGGGGAGTGGATCGTCGTGAGCGGTACGGGAAGCTGCGCGGCGATCGGGATGTCGTTGTAGCCCACCAGGGCCAGGTCCTCGGGGATGCGGAGTCCGAGGTCGCGGGCGACGCCGAGGACGCCGACGGCGATGGTGTCGGACACCGCGAAGATCGCCCGCGGCCGGTTCGGTGCGTCGAGCAGGATCCGCCCGGCTTCGGTGCCTCCGCGCACCTCGAAATTCGAAGGGACGATGTGGCTCTCGGGCAGCGCGATGCCCGCCGCGGCTGCCTCGGTGCGGAAACCCTCGAGCCGGTCCGTCGCCGTCGTGGCATGGGCGGGACCGGCGATGACCGCGAGGTCGGTGTATCCGCGATCGATCAGGTGGCGTGCGGCGAGCGCACCACCGCGCACGTCGTCGCCGCCGACGAACGGGAGCCCGGCGTCGGCATGCCGGGTCAGGGTCATCATCGGCACATCGCCGACCCGCAGCGAGGCGATGAACTCCTTGCCCGGTCGGTGCAGACCGCTGAGCAGTAGGCCGTCGACCTGGCGCCCGACGAGCAGTTCGATGGCCGCGCGCTGGGCTTCCGGGTCGTCGGGCGGGCTCGACAACAGCACCGAGTAGCCGGCCCGCGTCGCT
The DNA here is from genome assembly GCF_038024875.1 of Gordonia rubripertincta. Taxonomy (NCBI): domain Bacteria; kingdom Bacillati; phylum Actinomycetota; class Actinomycetes; order Mycobacteriales; family Gordoniaceae; genus Gordonia; species Gordonia rubripertincta. Next base: position 648,184 of record NZ_CP136136.1, on the reverse strand, counting down.
TCCTGCTCGATGCCCTGGTAGGTCGTGGCGACCACGCCGTCGGTGAGTCGGGTCATCACGACGCCGAGGGTCGTGGTCTTGCGGGTACGGAGACTCGCCGCCCAGAGATTGCGCTGGTAACCGAGCTGATCGGCGACCTCGCGGACCCGCAGCGCCGACTCCGACCACCCGTCCGCGGGTTCGGATTGCCTCAGAACCCGAGAAGCCGTCGACACGTGGACACCCGCGGCTTTCGCGATCTCCTTGAGGGTCGGCGTTCGCTGACCACCGGCCACGCTCGTTCCCCCATCTGTCGGTAGTGCGGTTGACGCTGCTCGTTCGAGCACCTACCGTAGCTCATGCAAACGTTCTCGCAAACGTTCTCAGACCGCTTGTACGATCAAAAGCACGCCCGATCCCCGGAGGTTCCGATGTCCCGACCCAGCACCTTGGCGCAGCTCTTCGCCCTGGACTCGTTGCTCGATGCGGACGAGATCGCGATCCGCGACACCGTCCGCGACTTCGCCGACGCACGTCTGCGTCCCCACATCGGCGACTGGTTCGAGGACGCCAAGCTGCCGGCCCGCGAAATCGCCAAGGAGCTCGGCCAGATCGGCGCCCTCGGCATGCACCTCGAGGGCTACGGTTGCCCGGGCACGAGCGCCACCGCCTACGGTCTCGCCTGCCTGGAACTCGAGGCCGTCGACTCCGGCATCCGCAGCCTCGTGTCGGTTCAGGGTTCGCTCGCGATGTTCTCCATCCACCACTGGGGTTCGGAGGAGCAGAAGAACGAGTGGCTGCCGCGGATGGCCGCCGGCGACGCGATCGGCTGCTTCGGCCTGACCGAACCCGACTTCGGCTCCAACCCGTCGGGCATGCGCACCAACGCCAAGCGTGACGGCAACGACTGGCTGCTCAACGGCACCAAGATGTGGATCACCAACGGGTCGATCGCCGACGTCGCGGTCGTCTGGGCGCAGACCGACCTCGCCGACAGTCCGGCGGGCATCCGCGGCTTCGTGGTCCCCACCGACACCCCCGGGTTCTCCGCTCCGGAGATCCACAAGAAGATGTCGCTGCGCGCCTCGGTCACCTCCGAGCTCGTCCTCGACAACGTCCGCCTTCCCGCTTCGGCGATGCTGCCCAAGGCGGAAGGTCTGCGCGGCCCACTGACCAGCCTGAGCGAGGCCCGCTTCGGCATCATCTTCGGCGCGATCGGCGCGGCACGTGACTGCCTCGAGACCGCCATCGACTACTCGCAGTCGCGCGAGGTGTTCGAGAAGCCGCTCGCCGGCTACCAGATCACCCAGACCAAGATCGCCGACATGGCGCTCGAGGTCGGCAAGGGCCACCTGCTCGCCTACCACCTGGGTCGTCTGAAGGATCGTGGTGAGATCCGCCCCGAGCAGATCAGCACCGGCAAACTCAACAACACCCGCGAGGCCATCAAGATCGCCCGCGAGTGCCGAACGATCCTGGGCGCCAACGGCATCACCCTCGAGTACCCGGTCATCCGCCACGCGAACAACCTAGAGTCCGTCCTCACCTACGAGGGCACCTCCGAGGTCCACCAGCTCACCATCGGTCGCGCCCTCACGGGCCAGTCCGCGTTCCGGTGAGTGATCGCGGCGCTCTCGACGGACTCGTCATCGCCGACTTCGGCCGGGTGCTCGCCGGGCCGTACGCGACGATGCTGCTCGCCGACCTCGGTGCCGAGGTCGTCAAGGTCGAGCGACCGGGAGTCGGCGACGACACCCGGTCGTGGGGTCCGCCCTGGGGTGGGTGGCCAGTCGTCGTACTTCCTGTCGGTCAACCGCAACAAGCGGTCGGTGGCGATCGACCTCGCCGATCCCGACGGGCTCGAGGAGGCGCGACGCGTCGTCGAGCGGGCCGACGTCGTCGTCGAGAACTTCATGCCCGGCACCATGGACCGGCTCGGTCTCGGTTACGACGCCGTCGCCGACCTCCGGCCCGACATCGTCTACTGCTCGGTGACCGGTTTCGGTGGCGCCAACCAGCTCCCGGGGTATGACCTGCTGATCCAGGCGGTCGGCGGGCTGATGAGCATCACCGGCCCCGACCCGCAGGCGCCGACCAAGGTCGGTGTCGCGGTGGTCGACGTCATCACGGGATTGCACGCGGCCGTCGGCATCCTGTCTGCTTTACGGCATCGGGACCGGACCGGGGAGGGGCAGCGGATCGAGGTGAACCTGCTGTCCTCGCTTCTCTCGGCGCTGGCCAACCAGTCGTCTGGCTATGTTTCTGCCGGAGTGGTCCCGACCGCGATGGGCAACCGGCATCCGAGCATCGCGCCGTACGAGGTCTTCCCGACCGCCGACCGGCCGTTCGTGCTGGCCGTCGGCAACGACCGCCAGTTCGCCGCACTGTGCGAGGTCCTCGGACGCCCCGACCTGCCCGCGGACGAGCGGTATGCGACCAACAGTGCCCGGGTCGCGAATCGTCAAGAGCTGGTGGCGATCCTGAACGACACGTTGTCGACGGCGAGTGCCGATCACTGGTTCGACGCACTCACCGCCCGACGGGTGCCGTGCGGACCGCTCAACGACATCGCCGACGCCATCGCGCTGGCGGATCGATTGGGACTCGACCCGGTCGTCGAGATCGAGGATCCGCGGCGGGACTCGCCGTTCCGGTCGGTGGCCAACCCGATCAGGATGAGCGCCACGCCGCCGAGGTACCGGTCGGCACCACCGCTGCTCGACGAGCATGCCACGGTGTCGGACCTGGTCTGACTCACGCCACAAACCCACCCATTTGCGGTCTTCCACCCCTTGACAGGATGCGCTGACAGGACACGGGCGCGGGGTGGGTTCGCCGAAAATGGTTGGGTTTGTTGGTGTTCGGGCTAGGCGGAGGCCAGCTCGCGGCTCTCGGCGAGTTCGCGGTAGGCAGCCACGACGGCGTCGAGCTGCGCAGGGGAGTGCCGACCGAGTCCGCATTCGGTGGAGATCCCGAAGTCGGGCAGGAACTCCGACGCGATCGCCGCACGCTCGCGGGCACCTTCGGCGCCGTCCTCTGCGTGCAGCAGGCCGAGGAAGATCTCGGTCGACGGCTCGACGGCGAGGTTCTGCAACGGCTGCCAGTGCGCACGACGATTCCAGGCCGCGACGGTCGCGGCGTGGATGGCGTCGATGGGTCGGGTCACGTGCCGCGACAGGCCGTTTGCGACGGCGACGATCGCCGACGCGTCGCGCGGCAGGATGTGGCGTCCCCCGCGCGCGGCGGCCTCAGCGTCCGGCGGATCACCCATGAACGGTGACGCCCCGAACTTCGAGTCGCCGTAGCAGAGGTGGAAGGTCAGTTCGGCGTCCTCGGGAACCCAGGACGCCAGACGTGCGGTCGCCGCGAAGATCGCCTCATGTCCCGTATACGGATTGGGGAACCAAGCCTCGACGGTGGCCAGCTCGGTCGGCAGATCCCACTGGACGGCGAGGTCGATCGCCGGGATGAGGGTGAAGAGTTTCTCGACGCTCGCGAGTAGGGCCTGTTCGTAGGCCAGCGCGACCTCCACCTGGGAGTCGAACTCCACGAAGGAGTTCACCGCGTTGAAGGGCGTCGGGATCGAGACGAGGAACCTCGATTCCGGCACCAGGACGCCCTTCTCGCGGGCCTCGACGAACTTCTCGTACGACGCGGCTGCTGTCGAGTGGTAGTCGACCTCGCCGAATTCGACTGCGACACCGCGCTTCGCCCGGGCGCTGCCGTCGACGACGTCGAGGGTGGGGTTCTCGAGGAACAGTGCGCGCTGGGTGAGAACCCAGTTGGCGCGGTCGCCGGGCTCGCCGTCGGGGACGCGGAGCACGGCCGGCTGGAGGTGGGTGCCGACGAGCGAGTAGGCCGCGTCGACGTCGGGCACGTTGATGCTGCCGGTGAGATAGAAGCTGGTCATGGAAAATCCTTGTGGTTCAGGAGAGTCGGAACGGGGGACAGGGTCAGAGGAGGACGCCGAGACGCGGTGGCCGCGTGCCGTGCAGGGTGTTGTTGCCCAGGTGGACGTACTTCCACCGGGCCGGGTCGTGCAGGGAGTGGACGCGGACGTTGCGCCAGTGCCGGTCCAGTCCGTACTTGCGATCGGTTGCCGATGCGCCGGCGAGTTCGATTACGCCCGAGGCGATCTCGACCGCGAACTCGTGGGCGAGAGCCTTGGCCGCAGCCACCGTCAACGACGCCGCCGCGGCCGAGTCGCGCGTCAACTCGACCTCCGCGCGGGCTGCGTCGATCAGGGAGGAACCCTTCTCCAGCAACGCCTCCAATGCGTACAGACGGGCGGTCAGCTCGCCGAACCGGCGGACGACATGAGGTTCGTCGGCGGCATGCTCGACCTGCGCCTCGAACCAGGGCCGGGACCGGGTCCGGACGAACTCCGCGCCATCGGCCAGAGCGGCGCGCGCGATGCCGACGTCGATGGCGGTGTGCAGGGCCTGGTCGAAGGCGCCCAGGACCGACGGGTCCGCGGTGACCGGGTCCGGGTCGGGCCCCTCGTCGAGGATGAGGTGATCCGGGACCGACACCTGATCGAGAACCACCTCACCGCTGGCGGTTCCGCGCTGTCCGAAGGACGACCAGGCCTCGAGGTTCAGGCGCACACCCGGATCGGTGGCCCGGACGAACACCGTGGCGCCGTGATCGGTGCCCTCGACGCGGGCGCCGACGCCGATCCAGGTCGCGCCCAGTGAACCGGTGGCGTAGTACTTCTTGCCGTCGAGCTGCCAGGTGCCGTCGTCGAGCCTGCGGACGGTGGTCTTGCGTTCCGCGGCGGTCCGGGTGCCGCGTTCGGCCGACGCGTTGCCGAGCTGCGCGCCGGCCAGGATGTCGCCGAAGATCGTCGGCGCCGGTTCGGTACGACCGAGCCCGCGGATACCTGCGCTGAGCACGAAATGGGAGAGCAGGAGCTGACCGACGGCCGAATCCGCCTGCGCCAGGCGCCGGATGACCTCGACCGCGACGGACTGCGGGAGGTCGGGGCCGCCGTGTTCGGCGGGTACGAGGATGCCCAACAGGCCGGATCGGGCGACGATCTGCAGTTCCTCGGCCGGCGGCACCCCGTCCAGCTCCCGCTGCAGCGAATTCGCACCGATCGCGGCGGCGACGGAATCGGCGGCCGCGAGCGCGGACGCGCGGTCGGACAGCACCGGGGCGCTCCGGGCCGCGGAGATCGGGGGAGTGTCGGTGGCGGACGTGGGGGCCATCGTCGAGATCCTTTCGTGGACGATCGGTTTCGCGCCAACGCTAAGGTCCCGCCAGGTTGTCTCGGCTATGCGTCAAGCAACGCTTACAGGTCGTGCAGGAACGGTGTAGGCCGGACGGGGGGAGCGGTCCGTGGATCGTTGTGCCCCCACCGCCCGGGCGACCGACAGCAGGGCCGCCACCGGACCGCCGGGCGCCGGCGGGGTGTTCGTCGCCAGCGCGATCCGGCGGACGGGCGGTGGACAGACGACCGGGCGGATCACCACATCGTCTCGCGCACTCCGCAATGCGAGCGACGGTACGAGCGAGACCCCGAGGCCGGCGGCGACGAGCCCCTGGACCGTCGAGTAGTCCTCCGCGCGGAACGACACCGACGGTGTGAAACCGGCCCGTCGGCAGGAGTCCAGGAACACCCGGGCGTCCGGACAGGTCCCGGTCGCCGAGCTCACGACCCACTGCTCCGCGGCGAGGGCGGCGAGGGGAACCTCCCGCACGCCGGCCAGGCGATGGCCGGGTGGCAGCACGACGAAGAACTCGTCGTCGGACAGCGGTGTGGTGCACAGGTCCTGGTGCTCGCTGCGACCCCCGGGGACCTCGGTGATCACGCAGACCTCGACCTCGCCCTCCCGCAACAGTGCGGTGCCGTCGTCGGGGTCCGCCGCGACGAGTCGTACCTCGGTGCGCGGGAACGCCTCTCGTAATCGGGCGACGGTGCGCGGCAGGATCTCCGACGCCGCACTGGAGAAGGAAGCGATGCGGATGACGCCGGACTCGGGTGCAGCGGCTTTGTGCAGGTCGCGTTCGGCGGCGTCGATCGCTGCCAGGATGACGGCGGCGTGGTCGACGAGTCGTGCGCCGGCTGGGGTCGGATGCACTCCCGACGAGGTGCGCACCAACAACTGATGGCCGAGTTCGCGTTCGAGCGCGGTGATCTGCTGCGAGATCGCCGACGTCGTGTATCGCGTCGTCGCGGCGGCCGAGGACATCGAGCCGCACCGGACGACCTCGGTGAACACCGCGAGCTTGCGTACGTCGAACACGCCGAAACCATAGAGCAAGCTCCGCGTCGAGCAGACGGTTCTGCTCAGCGCGACCGAAAGGGTCAGTACGCCGATGCGGGCTGGGTCGGGGTGATCCCGTGATGCAGCTCCGCGACATCCGGATGCGCGCGGGTGCGCGACTTCCAGGCGTTCTCGCCGTAGGTGTTGAAGATCGGGTTGCTCGGATCGGCCTCGACGCCGCGCGACGCGGCCGCCAGCGCGGGGGGAAGGTCGATGATCGGGATGACTGCGTCGAGGGCGGGATTGAGGAAAAACGGGATCGAGACCCGGTCGGTCCCTGGGCGGGGCGCGCGGACCCGATGCCGGGTCGCCCGGAGGTAGCCCCCGGTCGCGACCTCGAGCAGTTCGCCGATGTTGACGATGAACGCTCCCTCGACGGGCGGGACCGCGATCCAACTGCCGGTGGCCGTTTCGACTTCGAGCCCCTCGGAGCCGGGTTCGACCAGCAGCAGGGTGAGCACTCCCGAGTCCTTGTGCGCACCCACGCCCTGGGTGCTGTCGGCGGTACCCGGGTAGCGAACCACCTTGATCAGGGTCGCCGGTAGTTCCGCGAACGCCGCGTCGAAGAAGGATTCCGGGGCACCGAGCGACACCGACCAGTGCCGCAGCAACCGCAATCCGACCTCCGACAGCGCAGCACCCCAGCTCTCGAAGGCGGTGCGGAAGCCGGCCGGCGACCACGGCCAGAGATTCGGCCCCTGCAGCCGCCAGTACCCTTCGGCGCCGGGGATGACCGAGCGTTCCGGGCCGATGTCGATCTGCTCGCGCCAATCGACCTGGCCGTTGGTCAGTTCGCCACCGAGCCGCGAGTACCCGCGGAACTGTGGGCTCTGGAGCTGACTGATCTCGTTCTTGACGTCGTCGGGTAGCGCGAAGAACTTGCGGGCCAGCCGCAGAACCTCGGCGGGCGACTCGACCGGCACCCCGTGGCCGGTCAGATAGAAGAACCCGTGGTCGTGAGCGGCCTCTCGGAGCGCCGTCCGAAAGGTCGTGGGGTCGGTGTCCGCGTCGCCGAGATCGAGGATGGGGAGCATGGGGCAAAGCCTGCCAGAGCGACGTACGCGGGCGGAACGTCGTTCAGGGACCGTGAAACCCCGTTCATGAGGTTCGTAGGCGCTACGTTGGTATTCGGGTCCGTAAGCAGTGCGGCGGTATCGACCCGGCTCGCTACGTGGTCGGCCGCCTCGAGAGGAGTTGGATCGTGACCGAAGCGACCGACAATGTTCATCTCCGCATCGCGGAGCTGGCACGGGGGATGCACGGCGACGAAGCCGACGACGAGCAGGTTGCCAAGACGATCGTGGCAGGTGCGGTGGCGGAGATTCCCGGAGCCCAGTACGCAGGCCTGACGGTCACAACCGACAGGCGCTCCATCGAGTCGTTCGGGGCGACCCACGAGATCGCTGAGGTCCACGACCGGATCCAGGCCGAGGTGGGGGAGGGGCCGTGCCTGTCAGCGGCCTTGCACGATCGGGTTGTCCGTGTCGACGATCTCGAGACCGACGAGCGGTGGCCGAGATACCGGAGCCTGGCGATGGGCAGGGTGCCGATCCGGTCCGTGCTGTCGTTCCAGCTCTTCGCCAATCGCAACAAGATCGGCGCGCTCAACGTCTTCGCGGACGAGCCCCGTGTCTTCGACCTCCATGCCGAGGACATCGGCGTCGTCTACGCCACCCATGCCGCGTTGGCGTGGAACACGATCAAGAAAGACCAGCAGTTCAGCAGTGCCCTCGCGAATCGCGACGTGATCGGACAGGCGAAGGGCATCCTGATGGAGCGCTTCGACATCGACGCGCTGGCAGCGTTCGATCTCCTGAAGAAACTGTCCCAGGAGTCGAACACCAAGCTGGTGGAGATCGCACGGCAGATCACCCTGAAGAGGTGACCTGCCGGCGCGCTGCATCGAGTTCTACTCGGAGACCGCGAACTCCGTTGTGCTGGGGCCTATCTCTCCCTCGGTGAGCGTGCGGCCCGCCTCGTCGACGGTCTCGAAGACACGGATGAAATCCGCCATCCCGGTGAGTTCGAGGGGACGGCTGATGGTCCGTTCGCCCACGAGCACAACGGGAATCGATCGTGTCGCGGCGTCGTCTACGAATGTCTGTAGGAGTACGAGCCCGACGGTGCCGAAGAAGTTCACCGCGGAGAGGTCCAGGACGACGCCGTGGACGCGGTCACGCACGACACGGTCGAGAGCGGCGGCGAAATCCGCGGCCGTCTCGCGATCGACGCTGCCTGAGAAGCGTTGTACGCAATACGATTTCGCCGATTCGAAACGTCGAGTGGACGTTTTCGCGGCCGAGTCGGTGCTGGCGTCGAATGCGGAACGGAAGATGGTGCAGGTGGTAAGAGGCATGAGGTGCTCGTCTCAGTTGTGCGTCACAGACACGATCTGACGGTGACCGAACTGCCAGTGCCCGGGCCGGTGGGGCGCGGGACCCAAGTTCACGATCGTCCTCTGATAGAGATAAGCCGTGATATTGCGTGAGTCGTCGAGCCTTGGGGTGCTCTCTGACCCTTGTGTACGCAGCTCCTACCTGAACCGCACTCCTCACCCTACGGGTCCTTCGGATGCCGAACAAGCCCGAAGGGGGCACGGCAAAAAGATTCCGAAAATCCCACATCGTGAGACGCCGAAAGTGGACGTGTGGCGAAGAACATGATTGTCTAGTACCTGATCCGCGTCGAGTCGCGTGCGCGGCATCAATCCATGCTAGATGGGGCAGCAGTCAGCCCATCGGTCGCAAGATCTGAACGTCTGGGTGGTGACAAATGGCGACACAACGCGCCGAGCACGACGATTACAGCGACGTCCTCCCGATACTGCGAGAGATTCGCAGTGAACGCGACGACGACCTACGTGCCAAGAAACGCGACGAAGTGATCGAGCGGTGCCTACCGCTCGCGGATCACGTCGCACGGCGGTTCTCCGATCGTGGCGAACCGGTCGATGATCTGCGCCAGGTTGCGCGGATCGGTCTCATGCATGCGGTCGACAGATTCGATGTCGAGCGTGGCAACAATTTCCTCGCTTTCGCGGTCCCGACAGTGATGGGCGAGGTCAAGAGGTATTTCCGTGACAGCACGTGGTCGATCAGAGTGCCACGTCGTGCGCAGGAGGCCTCGCTCAACATCGCGAAGGCGAGCGAGGAGCTCTTGCAGTCCCTCGGTCGGTCGCCGCGGCCGAGTGAGATCGCCGAGCACCTCGGTCTGCCGGTCGGCGAGGTTATCGAAGGGATGGTCGCGCGGTCCGCATACACCGCGAGTTCCATTGACGCTGAAGCTGGTTCGTCCACGGACGGCTGGACTCTCGCGGACACGCTGGGCGACGAAGACGAGCGCCTGGACATGGTCGAGGAGTTCGTCACGCTACAGCCGGCGCTTGCTCGACTCACTGAACGCGAACGAACGATCCTCACCCTGCGGTTCTTCCGTTCGATGTCCCAGAGCGAGATCGCTCGCCAGATCGGGATCTCCCAGATGCACGTGTCGCGGCTCCTCACCCGGATCCTCGAAACGCTGCGTGAAGAGGTCGCCGACGACGAGGAGTACGAGGAGCCGCTGCTCAAGCACGCGTAAGACGCTGCCGGGCCACGTAATCGGTCACCGAGGGCCCATGCCGGGAGCACCTGGCATGGGCCCTCGATCCCGCTCAGGGCTTCAGGATGACCTTCACCATGCCGTCGGCCTTGCGCTGGAACTTGTCGTACGCCTCCGGCGCCTGATCGAGCGGCAATTCGTGGGTGGCGAAGGTGTCCACCCCGAGCGGGTCGGCGTCGGTCAGCAGCGGGAGGATGTCGTCGGCCCACCGCTTCACGTTGGCCTGTCCCATGTGCAGCCGGATCTGCTTGTCGAACATGGTCAGCAGCGGCAGCGGGTCGGCCATACCGCCGTACACGCCCGACAGTGAGATCGTCCCACCGCGTTTGACGATGTCGATTGCGGAGTAGAGCGCGCCGAGCCGGTCGACTCCCGCCTCCGACATGGCCTTGCGGGCAATCGGATCGGGGAGCAGCCCGACGACGGTCTGCATCGCCTTGTTCAGCGGTGACCCGTGGGCCTCCATGCCGACGGCGTCGATGACCGAGTCGGTGCCGAGGCCACCGGTGAGGTCGCGGATCGCCTCGCCGACGTCGTCGACCTCGTCGAAGTTCACCGTCTCGATGCCGCGACCCTGTGCGCGCCGGATGCGTTCGGGTACACGGTCGACGCCGATGACTCGAGCTCCCTTGTGGCTGGCGATGCGCGCGGCCATGTCGCCGATCGGGCCGAGTCCGAGAACGGTGACCGTTCCGCCGCTGGGGATCTCGGCGTACTCGACAGCCTGCCAGGCCGTCGGTAGGACGTCGGACAGGTACACGTAACGCGAGTCCGGATTCTCCAGCGGCACCTTGATGTGGGTGAACTGTGCTTGCGGCACGCGGAGATACTCCGCCTGCCCACCCGGCACCGATCCGTAGAGCTGCGAGTAGCCGAAGAGTGCGGCGCCCATCCCCTGATCTGCCACCCGGGTCGTCGAACACTGGGTCATCAGCCCGTCGTTACAGAACTGGCATGCGCCGCAGGAGATCTGGAAGGGGATGACGACGCGGTCCCCGACCCGGAGGTCGCCGGTGTCCGAACCGACCTCCTCGACGATACCCATCGGCTCATGGCCGAGGATGTCGCCGGCGTTCATGAACGGGCCGAGGACTTCGTAGAGGTGTAGATCGGAACCGCAGATATTGGTCGAGGTGACCTTGATGATGGCGTCCGTGGGTTCGATGATCTTGGGGTCGGGCACGGTCTCCACCGAGACATTGCGTTTTCCCTGCCAGGTCACTGCGCGCATTTCAGGCCTTTCCGTCGTCGTGTCGATCTGTGGAGCGTTCGTCTCGCGCTCGTTGGTGCTTGCCGGCATGGTCGACCGGGAAGTCGTGGTACCGCTCCTCGTACCGCTCGGCTTCCTCCGCGGTTGTCTCCGGCTGGATCGGATCCTGATGTGCGCGTTCGCCGTCGCGTCCGGCGCGGCGCCGCAGGAGCACCCGGCTGCCGATGAGGAGACCGACGGCCAAGACGCCTGCGACGACTGCGCCGATGGCCAGCCACACGGTCGCGTCGTGGTCACTCGCCCCGGCGGCGATTGCCACACCGCCGAGAACGAGCATCAGCCCGAGGCAGGACAATCCGAGGAGGCCGATGGCCTTCAGGCCGCGCGACTTCCGTGCCGGCCGGCGTGCGATTGCTTCGCGCGAGGCGACTTCGCGTTCCGGTGTGAGATCTGGCATAACCGTCCCTTCGCGAGGTGGTGTGAACTCATTGGGATGACGATCGGGTACCGCAGAGGCCTCCTCCTGAAACGTCAGACGGGTCTGCACCTGTCGTCGCTGCAGCTGAGAGCGCTGCAACGAGCCTGGAGGCGCTGTCGATACAGAAGGTGCTCTGCTAACGTTGCGAGTCGAGCTGTCGGTGCACGGGGGAGTCGTGCAAATGGAGATACGCGGTTTGGATTACGTCAACCTGGGGCATTCATGAGCGGTCCGATAAGAATCCACTCAAGACGACGTGTGAAGAAGACTCATTTGATGACCGACTCTGACGCCACATCCCAGCTGTCGATCGATGGCAGTCTGCCAACGGTTCTGCGGGTCCCGGCAGCCACCGACCGCCTTGCGTTGGTGCGTGCCCTCGTCGAGACGGCTCTGTACATCGACGACTGGTCCCTCGACGACGTGATCGACGCAAAGGTCGCGGTGGACGAAATCTGCTCGCAGATGATCTCCGCGGCAGCCGAGGAATCTTCCCTGGAAATAGTCCTGCACCTCGCCACCAACGGGGTGGTCGGGGAGGTCCGGGGTGAACTCGTGAACGATGTCGAACTGGACGAGTCGACCTTTGGATGGCGCATCATCCAGACCGTCACCGACACCCATTCGATCAGGTACGCCGACGCTGCGCCCGGGGACGACACCCGGAGGGTGGCCATCGGATTCTCGAAGTTCCGGGAGTAGTCACGGTCGTCAGCCGGGCAGCGCCTCCGAAGCTGTCCGGCGCCAGTCGTCGGCGGTCTCGTCGTAGCGGATGAGACCCATCTGGGCGAAGCCGTTGAGCCATCCCTCCATCGGCCAGGAGCCCCACCGCCGGTGGAACGTCCGCGCATTGCGGATGATGTCCTCAAGATGCTCGACGGGCGGATTCGACACTGGGTGATACTGGTGATAAGCATCGGCGCCGCCGACCCAGGCGATCCGAAAACCGTTGCGCGCGGCACACATCGCGAAATCGGTGTCCTCTCCGCCGTAGCCGCGGTAGCCGGTGTGGAACCCTCCGATGTCGAGCCAGTCGGCGACGTGAACCGCGAAGGACAGAGACCAGAACAGCGACATCGCCGACGACAGTTGCGTCTGGCACGGACCCGGAGCGGGTCGTGCCGGATGCGGATCGAGGAAGCGATGGAGCTCGTGCGGATCGAAGGTCAGCTGGTCATGCGGCAGGTAGGTCACGGGCCCGCAGTAGAGGAGTCGCAGTTCCGGTGTCGCGGCACAGGAACGGAGATAGCGTTCGATCATGACCGGTCCGGGGATACAGTCGACGTCCAGGAACACCAGTAGTGTCGCGCCTGCCTCGATCGCGGTGCGGGCACCGGTGTTTCGGGCATGGGCGAGCGGCAGTGTGCCGGGCTCGTTGCTGATGTGGACCACCCGCATCGGATGCCCCGGTGGCGCCGAATCCGTGACGACGGTGTCGATGCCGGGGTCGTTCATGGCGACGATCACGTGGATTTCGGGACGCACCGTCGAGTACTCGAATGCCTCGAGCTGACGCCGCAGATGCCGGTGGCGTCCCGACACGATGGTGATCACCGCGACGGTTTCGGAGCCGGAGCCGTCAGAGATGCCGTGACGGTAGGTCGGTCCGGTCGTCACCGGGCGACCGCTGTGACAACGCGGGCCGCACGCTCGGCTGCGCCGGCGGTCTGCCATCGGGACCACATCGGCACGGATTCATCGACCGACTCGACGATGGCCCGCCAGCGGGCGGCGTCGGGCCAGGACGAGGCGACGAGAGCGAGTTCGGACCGCGCGAGGTTGTTCGCGGTGGCACGCTGTTCGGCGAACGGGCGGTCCTCCGGCATCACGACGGCGGGGCGTCCGGCCGCGGCGGCGTCGGCCACACTCCCTTGACCTGCACCGATGACGGCGAGGCGGGCGCTGCACAGGAACGGCCACGGATCGTCGACCCAGGTGCCGAAGGCAGGTCCGAGGCCGACCACCTTCAGGTCGGGGAGTGCCTCGGCCAGGCCGATCGCGGGATGCCGTGCGCCCCGATTGCCGCCCGCGCCGGTGAGGACCAGGATGTCGGAGGCGAACGTGGGGTGGCTGACCCGAGGACGGCCGTCGAACCGGGAGATGCCGCCGGTGAAGACCGTCTTGTGCAGATGCTCTCCGAGCCAGTCCGGCCGGTACAGGTCGCCGGGCCAGGGGGCGATGATCGCGTCGGCGGCGCGGTAGGCGAGCTGGTGCGGCAGGTCGTCGCGCACACCCGGCATCGCCATCACGACGACCGGTACTCCGAGCAGCCGGAGGAACAGGGTGACCTCGACCGACACGTCGACGACCATCGCAGCCGGCCGCCGGGCCGCGACGAACTCCGCCAGCTGGGCCATCCGGTTGCGCAGCCCCGCGTCCTGGCGTGGTGCCCAGTGCAGCAGCCCGCCCGCGTCGACGTCAGTGGGGGTGGGATCGACGTCGTCCCGGTCGAGGGTGATCACCTCGCTGAAGGCTGGATCGGTCAGTTCGGCACTGGTCAGCGCCACGACCTCGGTCTGCAGATGCGCGGCGATCGCGGCGGATCGGGAACAGTGTCCGCGGCCCTGATGATGGACGTAGTAGCCGATCATGCCGGGCACGCCTCCGCGGTCGACGACGCGGTCAGGCGTTCCCGGTCGGCCACCATCTCGGCGTAGATGCCGGTGTACCGGTCGATCATCGCGATGTCGGAGCAGTGTTCCTCGGCGCGTCGACGAACCTCGCGCCGGTCGAGGGTGAACGCCTTCTCGGCGGCTTCGGCAAGTGCGTCGACGTCGTCACCCGGCACGAGCACGCCGGCGGTGTCGCCCACGATCTCCGGGATTCCGCCGCGGGCGAATCCGGCGACCGGCGTTCCGCTGGCGATGGATTCGGCGACGACGAGTCCATACGGTTCGTTCCACACCGGCGTCACCAGGGCGGCGCCGGAGGAACCGACCAAACGGGCGAGTTCGTTCTGGTGGAGGTGGCCCTCGTAGCGGACCCGGTCGCCGAGGAACGGGGCGACGCGGTCGCGGAAATAGCGGTCGTCGCTGATCGGCCCGGCGAGCCGCAATCGGCGGCCGGTGATGCGGGCGGCCTCGATCGCGAGGTGGGCACCCTTCTCGGGAACGAACCGACCGAACCAGACCAGGTCGTCGCCGCCGGTGCCGGTCGGCCAGCGATCCAGCTGAACACCGTTGTGCACCACCGGTATCGAGCCGAGAACGTGCGACCACGCCTGTGCGGTGTGCCGACTGACCGCGACACACCTGGTCTCCGGTGCCAGTGCCAGCGCCGACTCGAGCCACGGCGTGGGTGGGGTGTGCAGGGTGGTGACCATCGGGGTCTCCACCGACGGGCCCATCGCCACCGGCAGGTAATGCAGGCTGTGATTGTGGATCACGTCGAAGTCGCCGGGGTTCCGGGCAAACGAGAGCATCAGCGACAGGTAGGCGTGGTGGTCCTGCAGCGCCTCGATCGGCGGCATCGACACATCCGATCGAGCGGTTGCCGACGGCTCGAAAAGCTCGGCGCGCAGACGATCTGACTCAACCGGCAGATCGCTTCCGGCGCCGGCGAACAACGTGACCTCGTGGCCGGCCACGGTCAGCGCCCGGGTCAGGTGCCACACATGGGCCTCGAGGCCTCCGGCGAATGGTTGCGCTATCGGGAAACGACTGGACGCGACGACCGCGATCCGCAGCGACTCACGCATCCAGCACCCGCGTGTAGAGCCCGGCGTGCGCCTGGGCGATCGTCGACCGTTGCGTGCGGCGGTCCCGCCACATCGCGGGCGCCGGCCGAGCCGAATATGCCTGTGCGAGTGCGGCGACCAGTGACTCCGGATCGAATCGGTCTTCGGTGAAGTCGTAACCGAAGCACTCCTGCTGCTGGTGGTAGAACCCGCAGCTCGGCGCGATGACCGAGGTGCCGAGATCGTGGCAGGCCTCCAGCCAACCGGAGTGGGTGCCGAATCGGTAGGGCAGAACCGAGACCGAGATCTTGCTGAGGTAGTCCCACAGCTGATCGTCGGTGTAGTACTCGTGCACCAGCACCCGGGCGTACGGGTGGCGCGACAGCGCGAGCGCAGTGGTGCCGAAATCCGGGTTGTAGTAGTGATTTCCGGGCACGAAGACGTCGTCGTGGAGGTTGATCTGAATCGTCATGTCCGGGTAGTCGGAGGCGGCCTCGAGCAGCGTCATGATGACGGGCAGCGGGTCCATGTTGGCGCGCACGCTCTTCGCGTGCACGCCGACGACGAACTCGTCGGTCGAGGTGTCGCGCGGGGCGAACCGGGCCGGCGGCACGACATGCGGGTGCGGAATGACGGTCGCGGTCCGGGCCCAGCGCTGCGAGATCTGCTCGGCCGCTCCAGATGTCAGCGTGATGACCTCGTCGGCGGCCGGGACCAGGAGGTCGAGAACCTCTTCGTGGGCGCCGGGTTCCGGATGGTGCGGGTTGCGGAGGTCGTGCAGCGTGTAGACCAGCGGTTTGTCGTGCCGGTCGAGCTCGGTGAGGACGTCGGCCATCACAGCAGGCGTCACGGCGTCGAATCCGAAATGAAGGTGGAACACGTCGAACTCGTTGTGGTGCTCGGCAATCCACCGCGGGTCGAGCATCCGCGGCGGCCACCAGCGGCCGGGTAGCTCGGCGCCATCCGCAGGCGCCGGATCGGGGAGCCGGGTCACCGACACCGAACCCGTGTCCAGGACGCTGACCGATCCGTTCAGCGGTGAGAGGTGACGCACATAGACGTGCGACTCGGGGACGGAAGCCACTCGGATCTGTGCGGTACCCGTCCGCGTCGTCCGTGAGCTGCCCGTCATCTCGAGGGTCGCCGCACCGCCCAGTTCCCCGCCTGATCCGTTCACTGTTCCATCCGATCACTTCATGACATGACCGGCTGCGTGCTCAACCGGGTCCGCTGGATGCGGCGTGGCCGCCGCAGAATTGCCGACACTCGGCACTTCGCCTGCAGATACCCCGGATGAAGAATTGTGAAACCACGACGGCGCGCGTCGTGGTGGACCTCAGTTCTCGTTTTGGTGAGCGTTCAGGAGCAGGTGGTCGAAAGACTGGCGCACGGGATCGGGCAGCACGACGTACCTGTGCACGCCCGACACGATGTTCTTGGCCAGCTCGTTGACCTTGACGTTCGCCGTCTGGGACCGCCAGCGCATCACCTCGAAGGCGCGCTCAGGACTGACTCCGTAGGCCATCGAGATCATGCCCTTGGCCTGCTCGATCACGCCCTGGTTCTCGCGGAACCGCGCGACGTGCTCGTCGACCTGGAACTTGACCGTCTCCTCGTCATAGCCGGTCAGATCGAGATAGAACCCCTCGGCGCCGATCGGTTGACCGCTATCGTCGATGATCTGCTGCGAGACCACGGCGACGTGATGGACCGTGCCGGAGAGGTCGATGATCCGGTGCCGGCTGGAGAACGGCGTGCGTCGGCTCAGCATCGTCGCGACCATCTCGTCGAACGCGTGGCGGTCGTCGGGGTGCTTGTGCCCGGCCAGGAGTTCGGTCGTCGGGGTGACCTCACCAGGCTGGTAGCCGTGCATCTCGGCGACCTCGTCGGACCACCACCATTCCTCGGTGTCGAAGAGGAACCGGAAGCTGCCGACATGCCGAATCCGGGAATCATCGGCAGAAATGTTGTCAATCTTTGGCACGGTCACCCCTAGAACTTCGAAAAGGCACGCGGGAACTGCACGCCGACGGTCTCGGGCGAAATATGAGCTTACCTGGGATCCGCTGGACGCGAGCCGCGACCCGTGCTGCATCACGACGAGGTGGGCCTTCTTGGAAAAACTACAGTTCAGCGGCATTGTTTCGGCGATCTGATCGCCGGGTAGGCCGTTATCCACGGTGGCCGGGCGCGGCCGCCGGTGACACGCGAGGAGGTCTTGATGAGCACCAGCAGTGACGGCTCCGACGCCGTGGCGGCGACCGAAGGCGTCAATCCCGATCTGACCTCGACGGTCGGTGCGGAGGACCTCGACGAGGACCATCTGGCGCGCGACCCGCTCGAGGACGGTATGGATCCGCCGGAGGGCTGGTCGGCCAGTGACCGCACCGGGACGACGGCCCGTGAGCAGCGGGAGGGCGAATCGCTCGAGGAGAAGCTCGACCAGGAGATCCCCGACGAGAACCCCTGATCCGAGCGGCGGCAGAGTCGCCACCTCCTGTGCAGACGCGCCTGTTCCACATGGTGCGGCTTCGGGGAGGTGGCGATTCTCGTTTCTGAGGGCGGACGCGCGGGGCAGGTTTTCGATTTCACCGCAGCGGGCAACCGGCGGCCATGAGCGATCGAGAGAACTCCCCGCACGAAGCGACGACGATCCCCTACCCGGGCGAGACCGCCGACATGCCTGACCGTCCTCGCGACGAGATGACCGAGTACCGCGGCCGCGACCTGCTGGCGGGTAAGACGGCTCTGGTCACCGGCGGCGACTCGGGCATCGGCCGGGCGACCGCGATCGCGTTCGCCAAAGAGGGCGCCGACGTCGCAATCGCCTACCTCGAAGAGGACGAGGACGCACGGCACACCGTCGGACTCATCGAGGCCGAAGGACGTGAGGCGCGCGCGTACCGCGGGGATCTGGGTGACCCGGCCCATTGCGCCGCTGTCGTCGAGCGCACCGTCGCCGAACTCGGTGGATTGAACATCCTGGTGAACAACGTCGCCTACCAGCAGGTCGTCGACGACTTCCTCGAGGTCGACCCCGAGCAGTGGTACCGGACGTTCGACGTGAACATCCACAGTTTCTTCCACACCACCCGTGCCGCCGTGCCTCATCTGACCGGTGGCGGCGCCATCATCAACACCTCGTCGATCAACGGATTGCGCGGCAACGACAGCCTCATCGACTACTCGGCGACCAAGGGAGCGGTCCTGGCCTTGACGTACTCCCTCGCACAGTCGTTGATGGAGAGAAAGATTCGCGTCAACTGTGTCGCGCCCGGACCGGTCTGGACCCCGCTGATCCCGGCGACGATGCCGGCGGAGGCCGTGAAGGACTTCGGGACACAGGCGCCGATGGGCCGCGCCGCCCAGCCCGACGAGATCGCACCGTCGTATGTCTTCTTCGCCGCCGACCAGCTGTCGTCCTACTACACCGGCGAGGTACTCGCCCCGATCGGTGGCGAAACACTCCCGGGCTGAGGGGGATTCGTCGTCACGGGATCGGCAGTGGTCCAAGCTGTTCCCGCGCGGTAGAGCTCCGCAGTTGCCACGGGTCGGGAGGCCGGCGAAGCGTTCGGCGAGGTACTCGGCGGCGAGTGGTTCGAACGGGAGGAAGGCCTCCTCGGGTCAAGCCGTCCGCTGGTTGTAGGTGACACCGACTCCGCGCGAGCAGGGACGTCGAGCAATCCGGTGTGGGGCGCGATCTCAGCACCAGGCCAGGTGCCCACCGGGTCGAATGTTAGGTTGCGTAACGATGTCAGTTCAGTCCGTTCCCCGTCCCGCCGCGACCGTGCGGTCCAGGTGAGGCCTTCGCGCATGACGCGCCAGCACGTGACGAACGAACGGACCACCGCAGGCGTGATCATCACCGCTGTCGGCGTGATGCTGGTGGCGGCCAACCTCCGCCCTGCCGTCGTCTCGGTCGGGCCCCTGATCGGGACCATCTCCGCCGACGCCGGATTCAGCAGCGCGGTGGCGGGTCTGCTCACCGCGTTGCCCGTCCTCTTCTTCGGCATCTCGGCACCCGTCGCGCCGAGACTCGCGAACCGGTTCGGGATCGAGCGGGTGATCTTCGGCGCCCTGCTCGTGCTCATCCTCGGCATCGTCGTACGTTTTGTGCCGTCGTCGGTCGCACTCTTCCTCGGGTCGGCGGTCATCGGCGCTGCCATCGGCACCTGCAACGTGGTCCTGCCCGCACTCATCAAGCGGGACTTCGCGCACCGGTCGGGTTTGATGACCGGCTTCTACTCGATGACGCTGTCCGGCGGTGCCGCAGTCGCCTCCGGGGTGAGCGTGCCGATCAACGACGCGCTGGGCGGGGACTGGCGTCTCGCGCTCGCCTCCTGGGGACTTCTCGCGCTCGTCGCGGTCGTCGTGTGGATCCCGCAGCTGTCGCACGTGCACCGGGTGACGGCGGCGAGCCCGACGTCGTCGCTGTTGCGAAACCCGATCGCGTGGGCGGTGACCGTCTTCATGGGCACCCAGTCGCTGATCTTCTACACCTTCGTGGCGTGGCTGCCGCAGTACCTGGTCGACGAGAACGGGATGACCCCGGTGGGAGCGGGTGCTGTCGTCGCCTCGGCGCAGGTGGTTGCCCTGATCATGTCGTTGGTCGCACCGATCGTCGCCGGCCGGTTCGACGACCAGCGCGTGGTGACCTTCGTCGTCCTGTCCGTCTGCGCGGTCGGTTTCGCCGGGCTGATCGGCACCGACGTGTGGCCCGGGTTCTGGGCGGCATGCGTGATGGTCGGCCCCGGCGCTTCCATCAGCCTCTCTCTGCTCTTCATGGTTCTCCGCAGCTCGGGGTCGAAGCAGACCGGCCAGGTCTCCGGAATGGCGCAGTCGGTGGGTTATCTCGCCGCCGCGGTCGGGCCGATCCTCATCGGCCTGATCCACGACGTGACCGGCTCCTGGACGGTGGCGATGGCGGTGCTCTCGCTCGCCCTGGTTCCGCAGGCCCTGGCGGCCCTCGGCGCCGCCCGCAACGTCAAGATGACCGACTGAGACAGAACCGACGAACCATCTCATGTAGACGGGCGTCGGCAGCTACGCTGTGGCGCATGCATTGCGTGGTCGTGGGCGGGGGACTCGCCGGTCTGGCGTCGGCGGTATGGCTCGCGGAGGCTGGGCAACGGGTGACGCTCCTCGAGCGGCGCGGTTCGCTCGGTGGCCGCACCATCTCGATGCCGCTCGCCGCGGTCGACGATGTGCCCGACAATGGGCAGCACGTCTTCGCCAGCGGGTACGAGCACCTGATGCGGTATCTCGAGAGTGTCGGCACGCGTGAACATGTCGAGTTCCCCGGGCACATGACCATGCGGATGCCGGGTGGTGCCGCCCGGAAGTCGGCCTTCGGCGGACTGACCGGCCTGCGAGCGGCGATCGGCGATCTCCCCGGGGTCACCGGGCTCGACCGGATACGGACCGCGCTCGCCCAGGTGCGGCTGATCCGGCACGCATTCCGGCAGCCTGAATGGCTCGACGAGGTGACCGCCGACGAGTGGTTCCGTCGCATCGGCATGCCGCAGTCGGCGCGGGACGCACTCTGGGACGGCATCGTCATCGGTCTCACCGGCGACAAGACCGAGATCTCCTCGGCCAAGGTCCCGGCAGACCTGCTCGTCACCGGCGCCCGGCGCGCCGTCGCGACCCGGACCCCGGTGTCCATCGGCTTCCCGACCGTGGACCTCGACACCCTCTTCATCGCGGGCGCGGAGAAGCGCTTCGCCGATGCCGGCGTCGACGTCCGGCATCGCGCGGTGGTGTCCACCATCGACGTCGCCGACGGCACGGTCACCGGGGTGACGCTCGCCGACGGGGAGAAGGTCGCCGCCGACGCCGTCATCTGCGCGGTACCCGTGTGGAGTGTGAAGGGGCTGCTCGACCAGGTGCCGGGTCACGAACAGATCTATGAAGCCGTCGAGAACCTCACCCCGGTCCCGATCGTGAGTGTCAACCTCTACCTCGACCGGTCGATCGGCATGACCGACTGGGGCGAGATCCTCTACGGCGGTGAGGGAGTGCTGGAACAGGTCTGGGACCGCCAGCGCATGCACGGCCGCGAACCGAAGGGCGACTGGTTCTACTCGACGACCGTGTCGGCGTCGTATGACCTGATCGGCAAGACCAACGCCGAGATCACCGACATCCAGATGGCCATGCTGCGCAGATACTACCCGCAGGCCGCGGACGCGCAGGTGATCCACAGCCACGTCGTACGGATGCCCAAGTCGACGTTCGCGCAGCGCCCCGGAACCGCGGGAATCCGCCCCGACCAGCGCACCGCAGTCGACGGTCTGGCTCTCGCCGGGGACTGGACCAGGACGGACTGGACCACCACGATGGAGGGCGCCTGCCAGAGTGCCGCGCGGGCCGTCGACGTGATCCTGGAGTACGCGAACTCGCGACGTCGAGACGTCTGAGACCGTGCGACAACGCGGCTTTCGCAACCGGCATACCAGCATGGTTGCAGGGGACCGCATTTCCCTGGCAGGGTGCACACATACGGCCTGATCAGGCGCGTGCAGATGACCGCGTGCCTCGTGCAGCCGTATCTCTTTGCGGTCCGTCATCGCGTGATGCGGACTCGCGCACAACACAATCACCTTGCCTGCCGCCGGATGTCTTTCCCGAGCGGCCTGCCGGATGAGGGAAAGGATCGACTCGATCGTGGTAACTCAAACAGCAAACAAGAACACCCAAATCACAAAGACCGAAATCCCCAAGAGCGACAACCAGGCCCGCGGCGTCGACGTGTACCGAACCCGTCTCGCCCACCGCAGCCAGATCGAACCGCGCCCCCACAACACCGTCTGGGGCAGCATGGGGAACCCGGGGCCGCTGTCGGCGCCCGAGCTGCGTCTCTACGCCGACCGCGGGTACCACACCGAGAACAAGATTCTGTCGGCCGCGGACATCGACGCGTGTCTCCGCGAGGTCTCCGACATCACCGACCGTCTCGGCGAGGACGACCGGGTGATCCGCGAATCCTCCAGCGGCGACGTGCGTTCGCTGTTCGCCGTGCACAGGCTCAGTGAGCTCATCGCGGAGATCTGTGACCGTGACGCGATTCGCGGTGTCGCAGAACAGATCCTGGACGACGAGGTGACGATCCACCAGAGCCGGATCAACCTGAAGCCGGGCTTCGCCGGAGGACCCTTCTACTGGCACTCCGACTTCGAGACCTGGCACGCCGAGGACGGGATGCCCGCGCCGCGCGCACTCAGCGTCTCACTGGCACTCACCCCGAACCTGTCCACCAACGGTCCGCTGATGATCATTCCCGGATCGCATCGCCGATTCGTCAGCTGCGTGGGTGCGACACCCGATGGCTACCACCGTGAATCGCTGACCTCGTACCGGCCGCCGTTCGGCACGCCGGAAGAAGAGGATGTCGCCACGCTCGCCGACGAACTCGGGATCGACACGATCACCGGCCCGGCCGGCTCGGCGCTCTACTTCGACTCCAACTGCCTGCACGCCTCGAGCGGCAACATCACGCCGTACCCGCGGAGCAACCTCTTCGTCGTGTTCAACGCGAAGTCGAATGCGCTGCAGGAACCGTTCGGTGGCACCCCACCACGACCGGACCACCTCGCGCACAGGTGACCTGAACAGAGTGCGGGATCAGTGCCGGAAAACGGCACTGATCCCGCACTCTGTCTGTTGGGGGTGTCAGAATCCCGCCGACGATCCCAGCTCCGGGGCGGGTCCGGCGAAGTAGTGCTCACCGTCGAACCGGGCCGGGAGGCCGGCAGCGAGGTACGTGCCGATCCCCGGCTGATCCAGCTCGGTGAACAGCGGATTCTGCTGTAGCACTCCGGATTCGACGACCTCGTCGAAGGTGCGGTAGCGCTCCGACAGCACCGCGCTCTTCGCCAGGGCCTCCTCGACCTCGGCGGTGGTGTGGCGTTCGAACCACGCGGCGAACAGCGGCGTGAGGATTCCGCGATGGGTGTAGCGGTCGGCTTCGCTGGTGAAGTCAGCGCCGAGTGCCTTCTCGATCGCGGCCACCGCGTCGCTGGTCTCGGTCATGGCGACCAGATCCCGGAAGTGGCGCGGCGTGAGGGCGACGAGCATGAAGCGGCCGCCGTCGGCGGCGACGAAATCCGTTCCGTACGTGCCGTAGACGTCGTTACCGGTCGCCGGACGGCTCCCGCCGCCGAGCTGCGGTTCGGTGAGGTAGCCGAGCGTCCCGGCGATCGCGAGGGCGGTGTCCTCGAGGGGCAACGTGATCTGGGCGCCGGCGCCGGTCTGGTCGCGGCGTCGAACCGCGGCGGTGATCGCCAGAGCGGCGTACAAGCCGCAGGCCACATCCCATGCGGGTAGGGCGTGGTTGACGACGCCGGCGTAGTCGGTGGGGCCGGTGATCGACGGAAAGCCCAGTGCCGCATTGACCGTGTAGTCGACGCCGGGGGTGCCGTCGGTGCGTCCGAGCAGCTCGAGGGTGATGACGTCGGGGCGCTTCGCGGCCAGCGTTTCGTGACTCATCCACGCGCGACCGCCCGCGTTGGTGACGAGGATGCCGCCGCCCGTACCGCTCTCGGTGACGAGATCTCGGATCAGCTTCTGCCCCTCGGGCTCCCGGAAGTTCGCGGTCACCGACTTCTTTCCCCGGTTGAGACCGGTCCAGTAGATGGAGTTGCCGTCGGCGGTGACCGGCCAGCGGTTGGTGTCGGCGGCACCGCCGATGGGGTCGACGCGGATCACCTCGGCGCCGAGCTGGGACAGCGTCAGACCGCACAGCGGTGACGCGACGAAGCTCGACACCTCCACGATGCGAAGGCCCTCGAGGGGGCGGTCATTGGTGCTCATGAGCGAAAGATCCTCCGGGGGGCGGGTTTTCGGGTCAGGCCATCAGGACGTGGTAGCGCCAGTCGAGGACGTCGCGGTCCCCCTGGCCGTCAGCGTCGCCGTGGGCGACGACCTTCGACCGAAGCCGCAGGAGCCCGCCGCCACCGTCGAGCGGGGTGGCTTCCTCGACGTGGATCTCTGAGCTGAGGGTGTCGCCCTCATGCACGGGGCCGGTGTGGTCGCACGCGTCCCAGGCCACCACGGTCACCAGGTTCGGCAGGGCACGGTTGGCCTGCGACAGAGCGAGTCCGATGGTGTGTCCGCCGTAGACGAGTCGACCGCCCGCGGCCTTGCCCGCCACCCGCTCGTCATGGTGGGTGGCCGCGATGTTCAGCGACAGGCGCGCGAGTTCCGGTGCGCTGGAGACCACGTCGGCGCTCGAGCGGAAGACGCGTCCGGCCAGATCCGGGGAGAAGTGCTGTCCGCCGAACGACGACCGGAAGGCGGCCAGATCCCAATCGGGCAACGCGGGGTCGGCTTCGTCGCCGGGCCCGATGGCGCTCAGGTCGTCGGCGTGCACGGTGCGATTCGGGTCGGCGCTCGGTGACAGCGGCAGCATCGCGCAGCGGTAGAAGTCGAGGACCGTCGCGCCGTTCTGATCGGTGGTGACCATGTGCAGCGCGGCCAGGCCGGTCGGGGCGCGGCCGGGCTTGGACTTGTTCTCCCGCAGCCCGACGACCTCGGTCACGGTGGTGAGCGTATCGCCGATCTTCGGGTAGCTCAGGAAACGTAGCCCGCGGTAGAACAGGTTGGCCTTGACGTGATGAGTGGCGAGTGTCGACTGTCCGATCGCGACGTCGGTGACGAGCCCGGGATGTGCGAGCGTGCCCTCGCCCAGGACGCGGCCCGCCAGATGTGCGTCGAGTGAAAGCCGCAGGCGGTCACCGAGAATCGACTGATGGCCGGCGGCGAGGCCGGAGGTGAGTGTCAGCGACGAGGCGTCGTCGAAGACCTGTCCGTGGGTCAGTTCGTCGTAGTATGGTCCGCCGACCGCGATCGCCTCAGTCATCGACTGCCGCCTTCGCGAGGACCCGGCGAGCGGAGACGGCGAGTGCCTCGTCGAGCATCCGGCCGTCGAGCTCTGCGGCACCTGCGCCCGCGGCAGCCGCCTTCTCCAGCGCCTCGAGTACTCGTCGCGCGTCCTCGACGGCGTCGGAGTCCGGGGTGAAGATCTCGATGGCACTTACCAATTGCGCAGGATGGATCACCCCAGGTTCCGTCGAAGCCGAGGTCGCGGACCCAGCGCTTGGCGTCCCGAAAGGTGTCGTCGTCGGCAATGGTCAGGTGGGGGCCGTCGACCACGTCGACACCCGCGGCGCGGGCGGCGAGTAACACCGAGTCCTGCACGACATGCCACGTCTGCATGGGCAGACCCGACGCGCGGCCCAGCGACGCACCGAGATCGGCGTACCCGATCAGAACGGCATCGAGACGGTCGGTGGCCGCGCAGATCGCTGCGGCATCGCGGATGCCGCGCGGGGTTTCCAGCAGCGCCTGGAGCCGGACCGGGGAGTCGCCGAGCTGTTTGTCGGCCTCCAGGAGGTCGCCGGGGGTGTCGGCCTTGGGGAGCACCACCGAGGTCAGGTTCGGCATCTGCGCGCACGCCGCGAGATCGTCCGATGCCCACGGGGTGTCGATGGCGTTGATGCGCAGCGAGACCGCGCGACCGGCACCGAACTCGGCGACGAGTTCGGCAGCGGCGGCGCGTGCGGTGTCTTTGTTGGCCGGGGTGACCGCGTCCTCGAGGTCGAGGACCACCTCGTCGGCGATCGAGGCCAGCGCCTTGCGTGCCTTGCGGTCGTCGGAGGCCGGGGCCACCAGAACGCCTCGTCTTCTCTGCACCATTGCTCCCAAGTGATCGTGACAACCCGGATGTCGGGTTCAAATGTGCGGCCAAAGTGTGCCGTCACGGTTCTATCAGACCTGGACGTCTGAAGGAAAGGTTGACATAGGTACGGCCGATGGCCAAAATGGCCGTACAAATCCGCCCGATCACGAAGAGCACAGGTGAGCCCCTCCATGAGCACGCTGTCAGCCGAAGAATCCTTCCTCGTCGAGACCGTTCGGCGATTTGTCGATCGCGAGGTCAAGCCGACCGTGCAGGAGGTCGAGCACGCCAACGAATACCCGGAGAAGTGGATCGAGCAGATGAAGCAGATAGGGATCTACGGCCTGGCCGTGCCCGAGGAGTACGGCGGCTCGCCGGTCTCGATGCCCTGCTACGCGCGGGTGACCCAGGAGCTCGCCCGTGGTTGGATGAGCCTCGCGGGTGCGATGGGCGGTCACACCGTCGTCGCCAAGCTGATCACGCTGTTCGGCACCGAGGAGCAGAAGCAGAACTATCTGCCGCGGATGGCCACGGGAGAGATGCGGGCGACGATGGCCCTGACCGAGCCCGGCGGCGGTTCCGACCTGCAGGCGATGTCGACCGTCGCGAAGGAAGACGGTGACGAGCTGGTCATCAGCGGCGCCAAGACCTGGATCAGCAATGCCCGACGCTCGGGACTGATCGCGCTGCTGTGCAAGACCGATCCGGCGGCCCGGCCGCGGCACAAGGGCATCTCGATCGTCCTCGTCGAACACGGTCCCGGACTGACGGTCTCGCGCGACCTGCCTAAGCTGGGTTACAAGGGAGTGGAGAGCTGCGAGCTCGCGTTCGACGGTTACCGAGCTCCCCGGTCGGCGATCCTCGGCACGGTGCCCGGCCAGGGGTTCGGGCAGATGATGAAGGGTCTGGAGACCGGGCGCATCCAGGTCGCCTGTCGCGCACTGGGTGTCGCGACAGCCGCCCTCGAGGACTCGCTGGCCTACGCGCAGCAGCGCGAGTCCTTCGGTCAGCCGATCTGGAAGCACCAATCGATCGGTAACTACCTCGCCGACATGGCGACCAAGCTGACCGCGGCCCGGCAACTCACCTGGCACGCTGCCGAGCAGTACGACAAGGGCGAGCGCTGCGACATGGAGGCCGGCATGGCGAAGCTGTACGCCTCCGAGGTCGCGATGGAGATCGCTCTCAACGCAGTTCGCATTCACGGCGGTTACGGTTACTCCACCGAATTCGACGTCGAGCGGTACTTCCGCGACGCGCCGTTGATGATCGTCGGTGAGGGCACCAACGAGATCCAGCGCAATGTGATCGCCGCGCAGCTCGTGGCGCGGGGCGGTATCTGACGGCGACGGTTCGGCCGGCAGCGGTGGTACTCGAGCAGGGGAGTGGGATGGGCGAGGTCGGGCAGTCCGAGCCGGCGTACAAGGTGCTGGCCGCCGAATTGCGTTCGCACATCGCGCAGGGGCTCTACAAGGGGGGCGTCCGGCTGCCCACGGAGTCCGAGCTCTCGCAGGAGTACGGGCTGAGCAGGCAGACGGTGCGCCGCGCCTTCCTCGAACTCGTCACCGAGGGTTCGGTGTACCGCGTGCCCGGTCGAGGGACCTTCGCAACCGAGAACGCCGGGCAGTACCTGCGGCAGCTCGGGTCGATCGACGACCTGATGAACCTGTCCACCGACACCGAGATGCGGGTCCTCGAATCTCCCTCCCGTCGAGTGGATCTCGAGAGCGCAGGGCGCCTGCGCCTCGACACCGACGTCGTCTACCGGATCGTGTTCCAGCGATTGCACGACGGTGTGCCGTTCGTGGTCACGACGGTGTCGTGGCCGGAGTCGGTGGCGCGGCTCGTGATCGACGCGCCTGAGGTGAAGGCCGGGGCGACAAGCGACTCCACGATGATCGGCCTGCTCGAACCGCATCTGCGGTATCCGATCGACGAATGCGCGCAATCGATCACGGCCACCACCGCTGACGCCGAGGTCGCACGGCGTCTCGGCTGCCCAGAAGGACACGCCGTGCTGCGCGTCGACCGGCTCTACACCGACTCGAGGGGGCGAGCCGTGGAACTCGCGGTCAGTTACTTCCTGCCCGAGCATTACACCTACCGCGTGACGCTGCGCCGCAGCGGCCTATGAGGTAGATGCGACCCTGAGGTGCCCGAACGAGAGTGGCCCAGCAGTCCAGGACTGCCGGGCCACTGTCGTGTCTCCCGAGGATCAGTCGGCGGCGGGTGCCGGTTGCTCCTCGACGATGCTCGATGCCTTTGCCTTGGTGGGGATCAGCAGGGTGATCGCCACGCCGACGAAGGCTGCGGCGGCCGCGATCAGGAAGCACCAGGTGAACGTCGATTCGTCGGGGACCTCGGTGCCGCCCAGCGAGATGGTCGCGCTGGCCAGGACGAGGGCCATGACGGCGGAGGCGACGGTGGTGCCCAGCGAACGCATCAGGCCGTTCAGGCCGACGGCCGCGCCGGCCTCGGTCGGCGGCACCGAGCCCATTATCAGGGTCGGCATGGCCGCGTAACCGATGCCCACGCCGATGGCGCAGATGATCGAGGCGAGCATCAGCTTCCACGCCGAGTCCATGAGGAAGAAGGCGAAGATGTAGCCGGCGCCGAGGATGGTCGCACCGATCGCGAGGGTGAACTTGGCACCGATCCGGTTGATCAGCAGACCCGAGAGCGGTGCGAAGAACATCATCATCAGGCCGCCCGGGGCCATCCACAGGCCCGCAGCCAGAATCGACTGTCCCAGGCCGTATCCGGTCGCCTCGGGGAGTCGCAACAGCATCGGCAGGATGATCGCCTGCGCCATCATGCCGAAACCGATGGCCGCAGCCGCGATGTTGGTCAGCAGCACGGCCGGACGAGCCGACGTCCGCAGGTCGACCAGCGGCTCCCGCTGGCGGAGTTCGAAGAATCCCCACAGAACCAGCACGGCGATGCCGCCGAGGCCCAGACCCAGCGTGCTGGCCGAGGTCCAGCCCCAGTCGTTGGCCTTCGAGACGGCGATGAGGAAGGCCGAGAGGCCGATGGCCAGGCCAACGGCACCGGGGATGTCGAGGCGTCCGCCCGCGGCGGTGTTCACGCGGGGGAGGAAGACGAGGACGGCGACCACGATGAGCACGCCGAGGCCGGTGGCGACCCAGAAGAGAGCGTGCCAATCCCAGGTCTGGACGATCCAGGCCGACAGGGGTAGGCCGATGGCGCCACCGACGCCGAGGGTCGCCGACATCGCGGCCACGGCCATGGACGTGATGCGCGGCGGGGTGATCTCGCGGATGAGGCTCATGCCGACCGGGATGAAGCCCATCGCCAGGCCTTGGACGCCGCGTCCGATGATCAGCGGGATCAGGGAGTCGCCGAGCGCGCAGAGGAGCGAACCGAAGGTGAGCAGCGCGGCGCTCGCGAGCAGGACGCGCTGCTTGCCGAACATGTCACCGAGACGGCCGGCGATCGGCATCGCGACGGCTGCCGCGAGCAGCGTGGCGGTGATGATCCATGAGGCGTTGCCGATCGAGGTGCCGAGGAGACGCGGCAGATCCGGCTGGATCGGGATGATCAGGGTCTGCATCAGCGAAGCGACGAGGCCGCCGAAGCAGAGCACCACGACGCTGATGACGGCGCCGGCGGGTGCCTTGTCGGCTGCGGCCTGGTCGGCGGCAGGCGCCTGACCTTGTACGTGGCTCATATCTGAGACCTCCTTCGAGGTATGCAGCATACATATGTAACGTACATAGGCAAACCGGACAGTAGATTGTCCTGGTCGAATGTGATGGAGGAGCCATGTCCGAGGACCACGCGCCGTGGCAATCGCCGGTACACCGAGACCTGGCGGCTGAATTGCTGCGCATGTCCCGGCGCCGGAGCCTCGTCCATCCGTCCGTGGGACTGGAGAAGTCGGCGTTTGCCATTTTGTGGGTTCTGTCCGACGGGCGGCCGCGGACCCTTCGTGAACTGACCGAGGAGCTCGAACTCGAGCAGTCCACGGTGAACCGACAGGTGAACGCCGCGATCAAGCACGGCTATCTCGAGCGTTTCGAGGTGGAGGACTCGTTGTCCAAGCTGATCCGCCCGACCGAACTCGGCCGCGAGGCCTTCAAGCGCGACGGGTTGTTGCGTGCGCAGCGGCTGGAGCAGGTCTTCGCCGACCTCGCGCCGGGCAACCCCGAGGCGCTGCTCCACGAATTACGGGCGTTCAACGATGCCTATGAACGGACGCAAGACCGGCATGGGACCGGTGAGCGGGACAAGAAGAGCGATCAGAGGTTCAAGAGAGGGCTGGCATGACCACTGGGAGCGGCACGTACGTGGTGACCGGATCGGCGTCGGGAATGGGAGCGGCGGTGGCCAGATCCCTGTCCGGGGAAGGTCACACGGTGATCGGCGTCGATCTGCGGGATGCCGATGTGGTCGCCGACCTGTCGACCACGCATGGTCGGCAGAAGGCCGCCGCGGACGTCCTGGCCAAGGCCGGGGGCAAGCTCGACGGTGCGGTCCTCGCCGCCGGGATGGGGCCGACCAAGGGGCGCGAGCGGATGATCACCGAGGTCAACGTCCTCGGCGTCACCGACCTGTTGACTGCCTGGCGCCCGGCTCTGGCTGCTGCGGACAAGGCGAAAGTGGTTGTCTTCGGCTCCAATTCGACGACCGTGACACCGCTGGTGCCGCGCGGTGCGATCCGCCGGCTCATCAACGGAGACGCCGCCGGCGCCACCCGGCAGATCCTGCGACGCCGCGGAGTCACCGCGCCCGTCGCGTATGCGGCGTCGAAGATCGCGGTCACCCAGTGGGCCCGCTGGCAAGGCACCAAGCCGGAGTGGGCGGGCGCGGGCATCCGGATCAACGTGATCGCCCCCGGCCCGGTGATGACGCCGCTGTTGCAGGCTCAGCTCGACAGCCCGCAGGCCAAGGCCGTGACGTCGTTCCCGGTTCCGGTGCGCGAGTTCGGAACCCCGGAACAGCTCGCCGCGTGGGTGATGACCATGCTGTCGCCGGCCGCCGACTTCATGGCCGGCACCGTCATCACCGTCGACGGCGGAACCGAGGCCCTCATGCGTACCCGGGACTGGCCGAAACCGCTGCCGGTGCGCGGGATCCCGAAGCTGGTGTGGAAGATGTACCGCGCCCCGAAGGACGGGCAGGTCGCCCAGTACTAGCGCGCTAGGTGCTCGCGGTCGTCGAGGCGAATGGTGAACGCCGCCAGCACGACTCCGACGACGACGCCGACGAGTGTGTCGCCGATGCGGGCGGCCGCGATCCCGGTGCCGACGGGATGGCCGATCGAGGTCAGCAGCAACGCCATCGCGGTGACAAAGGTAGAGGCCACCGCGTAGTTGCGGGTCACCGTCAGTTCCGCGGCCGTCTGACAGGCCACGACCACCACGACCAGCGGCCAATAGCCGAGGCCGGCAAAGATCAACACGGCCGCGAGCAGGGCGCCTGCGGTGTTCCCGACGAGTCGCTGGATGCCTCGTTGAACGGCGTGGCCGTAGTTCACGCCCTGCAGCGTGGCGATCGTGCCGAGCGTCGCCCACAACGGGTGATCGAGTCCGACGCCGGCCGCGAACGCGCCGGCCACCAGGGATGCGAGGCCCACGCGGGCGGCGCTGAACCACAACGCCTTGTCCTTCGCCGTGCGGTGGTGGCCGGGGGCTCGTGTGGTGCCCGGCCGGGTCTGAGGGGCCGTCCGTGGCGTGCGGATGTCGCTGCGCACCTTGCGGAGTTCGGCCTCGAGCCGCGCGAAGTCGTTCCGTCTGGGCGATCCGGATTCGCGGTCGTCGAGGGCGTCCTCGGCGGCGTCGAGCAGTGTCACCAGCTCGCGGACGTGATCGTCGACGCGGCGCTTCGGGGTGTATGCGATGGTCTCCCGAGCGCGGGCGATCACCGCGTGCGCTGCCGTAACCGCACGGTCGCCCTGCTGTTCGATCGCCGACACGGCGGCGAGGGCGCGGGCCACGGCCACCCGCGCCGGGCTGTGCGGATGGGACAACGCGGGAGCCATCGCCACCACCCATCCGACGAGACCGCCGAGGACGGCGGCCCCGGTGACGGAGGCGGCGTCGGCCCAGGTGTCCGCGAACCCGGCTGCACCCGCCGCGGCGAAGATCATGACAACGGGCCCGGGGCCGGTGATGCCGAAGACCAGGACGAGCCAGTAGGCGATCCCCGCGCCCGCCGACACCAGCACCACCTGAGTCCAGATCGATGCGCCCATCACGCCGAGCACGGCGCCGAGTGCCGTGTAGGCGACGATCAGTGCCGCGACTCCCGCGAGCTTGCGGGCCAGCCGGGGGTAGGGCTCGTAGCGAAGGAACGCGGCCGCCAGTGAACCGAGCGCGGCGAACCCGGCGATCTCGGTCAGGCCGAGGAGTCCACCGGCGACCAGGACGATCGCACCGGCGAGTCCGACGCGGAAGGCGATCGCCACTGTCGGGTCGGCCCGGCGGAACTCGAGCGTGCCGCGCCACGCGGCCGGGGACACCGAATGTGCCAATGCCCTGCGCGAATGCTGCAACCGGCTGGGGTCACGGGTCGATGTGGCGGAGTCGTGCATCCGTCCACCGTAATACTTTTGCAGTAAAATATCTATAAAACATCTGTGAAGGGCTAGGATCGTCGCATGTCAGAGCGCTCCGAGGGATCGGATTACGTCGATCGTGTCCGCGGGGAGTGGGCGGCGCGGTACCCCGACCTCGACATCCGGCCGGTCGATGTCATCGGGCGCATCGTGCGGATCAGTTCGCTGGCGCTCGTCCGATTCGACCGCGACCTCGCGCCTCGCGGGATCACCCGCACCGAGTTCGACGTGCTCGGTGCACTCGCCCGCAGCGACGTCCCGCTCCGCGCCAGCGAGGTCACCTCGGTCGCCGGGATCTCCGGGGCGTCGACCACCAAGAACGTCGAACGCCTCGCGTCGATGGGGCTGGTCGAACGGAAACGCCTCGAACGAGACGGACGGGTGGTCCTGCTGTCGCTGACGGCGGCCGGGCGTGCACTCGTCGACGAGGAGTTCCCTCGTCGCGTCGAGAGCGAACACCAGATGCTCGCCGACCTCGACGACACGGAGATCGAGACGCTGGTGGACCTGTTGAGGCGGGTCACGCGCAACGTGGAGTGAACCCGCCGGTCTCGAAGTGGGCGCGCTAGAGTCCGACGCGTTCGAGGGCCTCGTCGAACTCCTCGGATGCCTCTTTCTCGGTCTTCCCGTCGGCCAGGGCCTGCCGGTACACCGCGAAAAGCTCGGTGCTGCGCTCGGAATAGCGTCGGGTCCAGCGTTCGGCGTCCTGTCGCCAGTAACCGATGACGTCGTAGGACTCTCGGCCCCAACGCAATTCGCTTCGCAGGTGTTTGCGGACGGTCCGCGATTCGGAGGCCTCACCGGCAAACCAGCAGTACCCGGCCGTGTTCGGGAGGTCCAACCCTGCGACGGTCTCCGCCAGTCGGCTCGGGGTCCGTCCGTTGCCGCCGATCAGCGTGACCATCTCGACCTCGCGCTCGGGTAGGTAGGCGAGGTCGGTCGGCGACGGCACCTCGGCCACCACGGTCACGCCATCGGTCGACGGGAGTTCTTCGACGATCCGCGCGAGCGCGGGGAGTCCGGCGAGGTCGGCGGCCAGCACGAGTCGGCTGGTCCGGGCCGGCGGAGTGAACCAGCTGCGGGCGTGCGTCATGACGACGTCGTGGCCGGGTTCGGTGCGCTGGGCCCAGGTGGTCGCCGGCC
This sequence comes from Gordonia rubripertincta, assembly GCF_038024875.1. Lineage (NCBI taxonomy): Bacteria > Bacillati > Actinomycetota > Actinomycetes > Mycobacteriales > Gordoniaceae > Gordonia > Gordonia rubripertincta. The sequence goes on along the minus strand of NZ_CP136136.1, from coordinate 614,574 downwards.
CTGCGGCGTGGATGACGAAATCCACGACGACGGTTCCCGCCATCGGGTCGGCGGCGCGGATCGAGTAGTTGCGCCCATCCGGCGCGGGAACGGTGTCGTAGTAGGCCCAGACTCCGTCCCGGCACTCCATGTCCGGAGTGGAGCGCTGCGACTCGAAAGGGAAGTAGATGCCCACCGCCTCGTCGGCGACGCCAGGTAGTCCCAGGCCGGGCAGGTCGGCGACGTCGAATGTCAGTCGGCGCAGGTTGGGCGTCAGGTGATCGGCCCTGCGGACGCGTGCTCTCGAGTAGCCCATGAGGTCACCCTAACCTAACTACCGCCGGGCACCCGGGGTCTGGCCTCTGTTACTAGGATATGCAACCATCTGTGGAGGCCTGTCGGTGTGGAGAGGAGTTTCGATCGTGTCGGAACAATCAGTGCTGGTCCCGTCTGTCCTGACGGAGGAGAACGGGTCGGCGCGGTCGCTGATCCTCAACCGTCCGAAGTCGATCAATGCGATCGACCACGAGATGGCCACCGAGATCGCGGAGCGACTCGACGAATGGGCCGGTGACGACACGGTCGCGGCCGTCGTCCTCTACGGCGCCGGCGAGCGCGGACTGTGTGCGGGCGGGGACATCGTCGCGATCCATCGCGACGCCGCGGCGCTCAGCGGAAATCCCGACTCCACCGACATCGACGCCGAGAACTCGCCGTCGGCAAAGTTCTGGTTCGACGAGTACCGCCTCAACGCCGCGATCTCGAGCTACCCCAAGAGCTATGTCGCGATCATGGACGGCATCGTCATGGGCGGCGGTGTCGGCGTCTCCGCGCACGGCAACGTGCGCATCGTGACCGACCGCACGCGTCTGGCCATGCCCGAGGTCGGCATCGGATTCGTCCCCGATGTCGGTGGTACGCATCTGCTCTCGCGCGTCCCGGACGGGCTCGGCCTGTATGCCGGACTCACCGCGGCCCACCTCCGTGGCGCCGACGCGATCGCCATGGGGCTCGCTGACCACTTCGTCCCGTCCGAGTCGCTGACCGCGTTCATCGAGGCCATCGGAACATCCGGAGTCGACGCCGCGATCGCGGAGTATGCCACCGAGGCCCCCGAGTCCGAGCTCGCCGCACAGCGTGAGTGGATCTCCGAAGCCTTCGCCGCCGGGACCATCTCGGAGATCATCGAGCGTTGCCGCGCGGTCGGCACCGAGGCGGCCACCAAGACCGCCGACACCATCGCGGCCAAGAGCCCCACCGCGCTCGCGGTCACGCTGCGGTCGCTGCGCGAGGCTGCGAACGACGCGACCCTCGAAGACACCCTGGTCCGCGAATACCGCGTCTCCCTCCGGTGCCTCCTGCATCCCGACATGGCCGAGGGCATCCGCGCACAGGTCATCGACAAGGACCGCAACCCGAGTTGGGCAGAATTCTCGGAGGCGGGCGTCGACGCGTTCTTCGCACCGCTGCCGCACGACCTGACGTTCCCTGCCTGACCGACCACCTCAACCGGAAGAAGGAAACACGTGACCGAATACCAGACCATCCTCGTCGAACGCCGCGGCCGGGTCGGCATCATCACCCTCAACCGCCCCAAGGCGCTCAACGCCCTCAACTCCGAGCTCATGAACGAAGTGGTCGGCGTCGTCAAGGAATTCGACGTCGACGAGGCCATCGGTGCCATCGTCATCACCGGTTCGGAGAAGGCGTTCGCCGCCGGCGCCGACATCAAGGAGATGTCCACCAAGACCTACGCCGAGGTTGCCAACCAGCAGTTCTTCGGCGCCTGGGACGAGCTGGCACGCACCCGCACCCCGATCGTCGCCGCGGTCACCGGCTACGCCCTCGGCGGCGGCTGCGAACTCGCCATGCTCTGCGACTTCATCATCGCCGGCGACAACGCCGTCTTCGGTCAGCCGGAGATCAACCTCGGCGTCATCCCGGGCATCGGTGGCTCGCAGCGCCTCACCCGCGCCGTCGGCAAGGCCAAGGCGATGGACATGATCCTCACCGGCCGCAACATGACGGTCGAGGAGGCCGAGCGTGCGGGCCTCGTGTCGCGCGTCTTCCCCAAGGAAGAAGCCCTCGCCAAGGCCATCGAGATCGCCGAGGTCATCGCCTCCAAGTCGCTCATCGCGTCGGCCCTCGCCAAGGAGGCCGTCAACCGTGCCTTCGAGTCGGGCCTGACCGAGGGCGTCCGCGCCGAGCGGGGCCTGTTCTACTCGACCTTCGCCACCGACGACCAGACCGAGGGGATGGCCGCCTTCGTCGAGAAGCGGGACCCGAACTTCACGCACCGCTGATCTGAAAAGCCGCGAACCCACCCTTTTTCCGTATTCCCACCCCGCGCTCGGCTGGTGGGTTTGCGGAAAAAGGGTGGGTTTGCCGCGTTCAGGAGAGCGTGCGCAGAACCGCGACCGCCCGTTCGATGAGCGGGGTTCGACGAGCCGCCGCGTAGGCGGCCGCCAGGGCCACCTGGTCGATCGGTGCGGACAGGGGTCGGTAGACGACGCCGGCCACGCCGAGCGCCGAGGTCGGTTCGGGCACGATCGCCACTCCGAGTCCGGCCGCGACCAGCGTCACGAGCGTCGATGTCTCCTCGACCTCGTGCCGGATACGCGGCACGAAACCCGCGCGCTCCGACGCGGCGGCCAGGACTCCGGCGATCACCGACCTTCCGCCACCCACGTGCGAGATGAAGTCATCGCCACGGAGTTGCGCGATGTCCACGGTCCGGTCGTCCGGGGTGTCGGCGAGCGGATGGTCCGCGGGGAGCGCGACGATCAGCCGGTCCTTCCGGATCGACTCGACGTGGAGGCCACGTGTCTCGACGGGCATGCGCAGCAGCGCCAGGTCGATGTCGCCCGACTCCAGTGCCGCTAGCTGTTCGGGGGCCAGCATCTCGCCGCGGACGCTGACATCCACGTCGGGCAACTCGTCGCGCAGGGCGCGCACGAAGCGGGGGAGCAGCGAGTAGGTCGCCGACCCGACGCAGCCGATCGCGAGGTTGCCCTGACGGCCGTCGGCGATGCGTTGTGCTCGACGACCTGCGGCGTCCACGGAGTCGAGGATGGCCTCGACCTGCCGGAGGTAGTCCTCACCGGCGGCGGTCAGTTCGACGCGACGTGTCGAACGGACGAGCAGGGCGATGCCGAGTTCTTCCTCGAGCTGACGGATCTGCTGGGACAGCGGCGGCTGGGCGATGTGCAGGCGTTGGGCCGCGCGGCCGAAGTGCAACTCCTCGGCGACCGCGCGAAAGTACCGCAGGTGGCGCAGCTCCATGCGGTCATCCTACCGATTGATACTCCACAAATATGAAAGGTGGCCAAATGGATACTTCTCCATATAGCTGCAGGTCCCTAGGCTGGGTGCATGGCTTCTTCGACTACCGCGGACACCGACATCGTTCTCTGTTCGCCCCTGCGCACCCCCGTCGGGCGCATGGGCGGGGCACTCGCTTCCGTGCCGGTCACCCGTCTGGCCACCGACCTGCTGAAGGAACTGGCATCGCGCACCGGACTCGGTGAGGGCGACATCGACGACGTCATCCTCGGACAGGGATACGCGAGCGGTGAGTCGCCGGCCCTCGGCCGGATCGCCGCACTCGACGCCGGTCTGGGCGTCGGTGTCCCCGGCATGCAGATCGACCGTCGATGCGGCTCGGGCCTGCAGGCCATCCTGACCGCCGCGTCGTCGGTGGCGACCGGCGGTGCGCGTCTCGTGGTCGCCGGTGGTGCCGAGTCGATGTCGAATGTCGAGCACTACGCGCTCGGTCTGCGCTCGGGGATCAAACAGGGCGGCGTCGAGCTGATGGACCGCCTCGATCGTGGACGTCTCACCGCCGGCGGCGAGTCGCATCCGGTGCCCGGCGGCATGATCGAGACCGCCGAGAATCTACGCGCGAAGTACGGCATCTCCCGCGCCGACCAGGACGAGTACGCCGCGCGGTCGCACCACCGGGCCGTCACCGCACACGAGGAGGGCCGCTTCTCAGACGAACTCGTCCCGGTCACGATCCCCGGACGCCGCGGCAAGCCCGACACCGTCGTCGACCGTGACGAGCACCCGCGCGCCGATGCCACCGCGGAATCCCTCGGCAAGCTGCGCCCCATCCGGCTCAAGCTCGACGCGGAGTCCACGGTCACCGCGGGCAACGCCTCGGGACAGAACGACGGCGCGGCCATGTGCGTGGTGACCACCCGCGCCGAAGCACGGCGTCGTGGACTGGAACCGCTTCTCGCCCTGCGTTCCTGGGCCGTGACCGGCTGCGAGCCCGAGACGATGGGCATCGGCCCGGTCGGCGCCACTGCGGCCGCACTGAACCGCGCCGACCTCACCCTCGACGAGATGGACCTGATCGAACTCAACGAGGCATTCGCCGCGCAGGTCCTCGCCTGCCTCGACGAATGGAAGATCGATGCCGGCGACGAACGTCTGAACCCCAACGGTTCCGGGATCTCCCTGGGCCATCCGATCGGCGCGACAGGCGGCCGGATCCTCGCCACCGCCGCCTACGAGGCCCGCCGTCGAGAGGCGCGCTACGTCCTCGAGACCATGTGCATCGGTGGCGGACAGGGCCTCGCCGCGATCTTCGAGGCGACCCGATGAGCGCCCCGGTGCAGGTGCACGCCGTCGTCTCCGGACGCACCGATGGTCCCGCGGTGGTCCTGTCGAACTCGCTCGGGTCCACGCACCGCATGTGGGATGCGCAGCTGGCCGCCCTCGAGGCACGGTTCCGCGTCGTCCGCTACGACACCCGCGGTCACGGTGAGTCCCCGGTTCCGCAAGGGCCGTACACGATCGACGATCTCGCCGACGACGTCATCGCCCTGCTCGACCGTCTCGACATCGAGCGCGCGCATCTCGTGGGTCTCTCCCTCGGCGGCATGACCATGATGCGGGTCGCCGCGCGCAATCCCGAACGGGTCGACCGGGTGTCGTTGTTCTGCACCGGGGCTCAGCTCTCGCCGCGGGAGGCCTGGCTCGACCGGGCCGCCATGGTGCGTGACCAGGGAACCGGTGCCGTCGCCGAGTCCGTTGTGCAGCGGTGGTTCACACCCGAGTACCTGAGTACCTACGGCAGTTCACGAAAGTTCCACGAGGACATGGTGGCCGCGACCCCGGCCGAGGGGTATGCCTCGTGCTGCGAGGTCATCGCCGAGATGGATCTCCGCGGCGACCTGCCGTCGATCACCGCGCCGGTGCTCGCGATCGCAGGCGCCGACGACCCCGCGACGCCGCCGGCCAAACTCGAGGAGATCGCGGACAACGTGCAGAACGGCCGCCTCCTCGTCGTGCCCGACGCCGCCCACCTGGCGAACGCCCAGCAGCCCGACATCATCAACCCCGCCCTGATCGAACACCTGGAGCAGCAATGAGTTACGACAAAGTGGTCGCCTCGGCAGCCGATGCCGTCGCCGACATTCCCGACGGTGCAAGCCTCGCGGTGGGCGGTTTCGGCCTCGCCGGCATCCCCGGCTTTCTCATCGACGCCCTCCTCGCGCAGGGCGCGAAGAACCTGACCATCGTCTCCAACAACTGCGGTGTCGACGGCGCGGGTCTCGGTCTGCTTCTCGAGAACCGCCGTATCGACAAAGTGATCGCCTCCTACATCGGCGAGAACAAGGAGTTCGGGCGCCAGTTCCTCTCCGGTGAGGTCACCGTCGAACTCACCCCGCAGGGCACCCTCGCCGAGCGGATGCGCGCCGGCGGCAGCGGAATCGGCGCCTTCTTCACCCCCACCGGTGTCGGCACCCTCGTCGAAGAGGGCGGACTGCCGTGGCGCTACAACGCCGACGGCACCGTCGCCGAGGCCTCCCCGCCCAAGGAGGTCCGCACCTTCAACGGCAAGCCGATGGTGCTCGAGGAAGCGATCGTCACCGACTACGCACTGGTGCGCGCCGCCGTCGTGGACAGGGCCGGAAACTGCAGATTCCACGCCGCGGCACGCAATTTCAATCCGCCGGCCGCGATGTCGGGCCGCACGACGATCGTCGAGGCGGAAAAGGTCGTGGAGGTCGGCGAACTCGGGCCCGACGAGATCCATCTCCCCGGCATCTTCGTCCAGCGCGTTCTCGAACTGACCCCGGAACAGGCCTTGCGCAAGGGAATCGAGAAGCGCACCATCCGCGAGCGCCCGACCGCCGCAACCGTATAGGAGACCGCCATGACCTGGAACCGGAACGAGATGGCCGCCCGAGCGGCAAAGGAACTCACCCGCGGCGACTACGTCAACCTGGGGATCGGTCTGCCGACCCTGATTCCCGACCAGTTGCCCGACGACTCGGGGATCTACCTCCACGCCGAGAACGGCATCCTCGGCGTCGGCCCCTTCCCGTACGACGACGAGGTCGATCCCGACCTGATCAACGCCGGCAAGCAGACCGTGTCCGTGCTGCCCGGGGCGTCGTACTTCGACTCCGCCACCAGTTTCGCGATGATCCGCGGCGGGCACGTCGACGTGGCCGTCCTCGGTGGGATGCAGGTGGCGATGAACGGCGACCTCGCCAACTGGATGGTGCCCGGCGCGCTCGTGAAGGGGATCGGCGGCGCCATGGACCTCGTCAACGGGGCCGGCAAGGTGATCGTGCTCATGGAGCACGTCACCAAGAAGGGGGAGCCGAAGCTCCTCGAGCACTGCGCCCTGCCGCTGACCGGCCGGAGCGTGGTGAGCCGCGTCATCACCGACCTGGGCGTGTTCGACGTCGCCGGAACGGGTTTCGAGGTCGTGGAACTGGCTCCCGGTGTCGACTTCGCCACCGTCGTCGAGAAGACCGGTGCCCCGGTGACCGATCGCACCGCGGTGCACGCCGCGGTCTGAGGCCGGTACGCAGCGGTCGACCGAACCTGCGATCAGGGTCGGAGATGGCGGTCTCTCAACGGCGCGAGGCCGCCAGCTCCGACCGTGACCGCAGTCCGAGCTTCGCGTAGATCCGGGTCAGGTGGTACTGCACGGTCTTGGGCGAGATGAACAGTTCGGCAGCCACCTCACGGTTGGAGAGCCCACGCGCCACGAGCGCGGTCACCGCTTCCTCCTGCGGGGTGAGCTCGGCGACGTCCTTCGCGGCGTGGGCATTCTCGACGCGTGAGACCGCCAGGCCGCCGGCCTTCAACTCGCGGTCGCAGCGCTCCACGTAGGTCGTCGCGCCCAGCGAGACGTACAGATCGCGGGCGGTCCCGATGACGGCGTCGGCGGCGCGTCGTTTGCCTGCCCGTCGCAACGTCTGGCCGTACGCGAAATTGACCCGCGCCTGGTCGTAGCGGAGCCCGAGGCCGTCGAGGAGTTCGATGCCCTCCTCGAAAGTCCGACGCGCACCGTGTATGTCGCCGGTGGCACCGAGGAACCGTCCGCGCGCGTACTTCATCCGGGCGGCAGACGAGCGGTGTCCGCGTTCCTCCGACCGTTTCTCGTAGGCCCGGAGCAGATCGTCGGCCGCGTCGTATTGACCCTCCAGGACGAGGGCATTCGCCAGTACGTCCACCCCAGGGCCACAGGCCGGGTTCGGACAGCGCGGGGACGCTCTCGGACATCGTTCTCAGCGGTGCGAGGATGCGCCGGACCTTTCCGTAATCCGCCGCGGCCTCGGCGAGCTGAGCACGTGCCAGCATGTCCGGGATGCGCATGATCTCGTAATCGCCCGCGGAGGTGGTGTTCTCGGCGACACTGCGGTGAGCTTCCTCCCAGTCGCCCCGCAGCGAATGAATCTGGCTCGCCGTCCAGTTCAGCAGCGGCGTCGTCAGCGCGATGCCACTGGATCGTGCCAGCCCATGGCCGGCTTCCACGTTGCGCATGGCCTCGTCCCAGTCGCCGGTGAGGAACTGCACCCGTGCCAGCCAGGCCACCGCCCACATCGAGATGCGCGTGGAACCGCCCAACTGTGCCATCGACACGGCGGTCTCGAGATTGGTTCGGGCGGCGTCGATCTCGTCGAGTCCCAGCTGCAACCACCCGCGACCCATGATCGCGCGCTGCGCCTGCGCGCCGTACCGGATCTGTTCGGAGACCGAATCGTACTCGGCGCGGGCGGCGTCGGGATGCCCCGACCACGCCAATCCGAGCCCACGGATGACCGCGGCCTCCACGCGGGCCGCCGACCCGCTCCCGGCCATCGTGATCGCCCGATCGGCCCAGGTCACCAACTCGGCGCCCTGGCACCGTACGAGGTTGTGCAACACGCGGCGCTGGGCGATCAGGGCGGCCACGTCGGGTTCACGATCGACGTTGACGATGTCCCAGGCGCGATCGAGGCGCAGCTGCGCTTCCGCCGAGCGTCCCCGCAGGATGGCCAGGTACGCCAGCGTCGCATTGCGCAGCGGTGTCTCGCGCAAGCTCTCCACCGTCGGGACCAAGGCGCCGGCACCGGTGCAATCACCCGCGGCGAGAAGCGAATCGACCGCGAGGGTCACTCGGGTGTCGCGCTCGAGCGGATCGGGCGTGAGCCGGCCCGACTGGCGGTAGAGACCGGCGGCCTCCGCCCATGCGCCGTCGGCACCGCGCATGCGGGCGAGATCGGCCAGGTCGTCGGCGAGACCGGCATCGGCGGTCGGGGTGGCGGCCACCCGGTGATGGAGCCGGCGCGCCGGATCGACGACCACGTCGGCCGCCCGTCGGTGCGCAGCGCCCACGGCCTTCATCCCCAGGACCTCGAGGATGGCGGCGCGCACCAGGGGGGTGACGATCCGGGGCTGCACCTCGGCGGGCGTCAGCGCGCCGTCGGAGGTGACCAGACCGGTGCGTCGCGCGTCGTCGATCGCCGCCAGCGGGTCCTCGACGCCGGCGAGGGCCAGAGCGGTCGAGAGTGGTTCGGCGACATCGAGTATCGCGAGCGCCTCGATGAGCGCGCGGGCGGGCGTGCCAGACTCCGGGAGTCGCTCGCGCACCGCACGGACGACGTGTGCGGGGGCCGGGAGCTGGGCGTCACTGCGTGACCAGGTCCCGGCCGGTACCTCGTCGAGCAGGGCCACGATGTCTCGTGGATTGCCCGACGTGTGCCGGGTCAGTTCCGCGCGCATCGCGGGATGGAGCACGATGCCGCGCTGTCCGGCCAGATCCGCGGTGCCCTGTGCATCGACCCCCTCGAGTCGCAGCTCGTCGAAGGCCTGTCCGGCGAGGCGGGTGCCGGGCCGAGCTGTCGTCACGACGACGAGGATGCGACGTGCCCGGTGCTCCCGGATCAGCGTCACCAACGCGTGGAGCGACTCCTCGTCGGCGAGGTCGGCGTCGTCGACAGCCACGAGCACCGGGCCATCCGACGTCGTCGCCTCGAGTAGGGCGTCCACGAGATCGCCGGCGCGATCCGGCTCGACCTGCTGGTCCTGGAGGAGTTGACGGATCAGCGAACCCGGAGTGGCGGCCTGCCAGGGCGAGACCCGTGCCCACAACGAGGTGCCGGCGTCCGGGGACGCCAGGTGGTACTGGACGAGGTGGGTGAGCAGGGTCGACTTGCCGCAACCCGGATTCCCGGAGATGGCGATCAGTTCCGCCCCGGAAACGGTGCGGAGCCGCGACGACAACACGTCGATCTCGCGGTCCCGACCGACACATGCGGCAGTGACCATCATCGCTCCATGGTAGGTAACCGTGGACGCCGGTGGCCTCGGGTTCCTATCCCTGGTCGCCGCCCGCGACCGGCAGGACCGTGCCGGTGATGTACGACGCCTCGTCCGACGCCAGGAAACAGATCGCCGCGGCCTGCTCGTCGAGCGTCCCGTATCGGTTCATCAGGGACGACGCCTTGGTCTGATCGATGTGGGCCTGATACCACTGCGCCTCGGTCTCGTTCCGCGGCTCGGGGGTGCCGCGGGAGATCCGGCGGGGCGGGGCCTCGGTGCCACCGGGCGCAGCGGCCACCACGCGGACACCGGCGTCGGCGTATTCCATCGCCAGCGACGCGGTCATCGCGTTGACGGCGCCCTTGGCGGCCGAGTAGGGGATGCGATGGATTCCGCGGGTCGCGGCGGAGGAGACGTTGACGATCACCCCGCCGCCGTTGTCGATCATCGACGGCAGAACAGCTCGGCACGAGTACAGCGTGGTCATCAGGGACCGGTCGATCTCCGCCCGGATCTGTGCGTCGGTGAACTCGGTGAACGGTTTGAAGTTGATCGCCCCGCCGACGTTGTTGATCAGCACGTCGACGCGGCCGTAGGAGGCGATGGCCCGGCGGACCACCGACTCGGCGCCGTCGTAGGACTCCAGGTCCGCGATCGCCGACACCGCCCCGGGACCGGTCGACTCGAGGTCACGCGCGACCTCCTCGACGAGGTCCGACCGGTCGGCCAGGACGACCTTTCCGCCTTCGGCGCTGATCCGGCGCGCGGCCTGTTCACCGATTCCCTGTGCGGCGCCGGTGATCACCACGACCTTGCCGGCGAAGCGGCCGGGGGTGACGAAACGCGGTCGGCGCGAAGTCATCTCGTCGGCCATCGCACGACGCATCGTCTGCTTGGACCGTTCGGCATGAGCGGCGATCAGCTCCCGGGCGGCGTCGTGGTCGCCGGATTCGAAGGCCGACACGATGTCGAGATGGTCCTGTGCGCACAGCGGGTGGCACCACGTCGCGTTGCGCAGCACCTCGGTCATCCGGCCCTTCACCCCGAGGGCCTTGTAGGCCTCGAGCAGGTGGTCGTTGCCCGTGAGCGTGAACAGGTAGTCGTGGAAGGCGGCGTTGGTCTCGGTGTACTGGGCGGCATCGACGAACCGGTCCCCGTCGACGTAGGGCACGGTGGCGTCGGCGAGCAACCGGTAGCCGGTCAGCTGCTTGGTGTTCAGGCGGCCGAAGGTCAGTTCCAGCGCGCCCAGTTCGAGCGCGGCACGCGCCTCGAACAGGGCGTCCGACTCGTGGATGGCCGGGTGTTCCTCACCGATCTGATAACCCTGCGAACCGACCACGGTCGGAGCGGTGACGGGCTCGGCGGAAGCGGTGTCCTCGTGCGGGGTTCCGGTGACCGGCGCGGGAGTCGGACCGGAAGCGTGTAGCTGGGTGAGGTCCGACGCCGCGAACATCTCCTGCCCGGCGATCGTGCGCACGGTCCCGGTCGCGTCCGACACCGTCGGCCGGATCGCGCCGTCGTCGGGATCGAGGTCCGGGCCGCCGATCCCGCCGCGCCACATCTGTTGTCCGGCAACGCGTACGAGCGAGTCGTCGTCGGGGGTGCCGGATTGGGGTCCCGGCCGGCTGTCGAGTTCGGCAGCCGGCAGCGTCAGCTGTCCCGCGACCGCGCGGGCGTCGGTTGCGAATAGGAGCTCTTCCACCGCCGCACGACCAGTCGCCGCCGCCACGACGACCGGAGCAGACTCGTCGGTCTCGGCCCCGGCGACCTCGTTCTCCGCGGCGGCCGTGGGCTTGGCGGCCAGCGCGAACTTCTCGTAGTAGAAGCCGGTCGGTTCGATCCCGGCCTGCGCGACGTGCTTGCGCACGGCCTCGACCATGGGCGGCGGACCGCAGAGGTAGATCGCGACGTCGCCGTCGTAGAGATGAGCCGGTTCGATCAGGCTCATCACATAACCCTTGTTGGTCGCCGAGCTGGCCGGGTCCGAGACACAGTGGTCCCAGGTGAAGCCCGGCAACTTGTCGGCGAAGTACTCGATCTCGTCGGTCGCGACCAGGTCGGTGTCGGTGGAGACACCGTAGATCAGGTGTACCTTCCGACGGCTGTTGTCGGCGTGCAGCTTTCGCAGCATCGACAGGATCGGGGCCAGGCCGGTGCCGCCGGCCAGCAACAGCACCGGGCGGGTGGCCTCGCGAAGGAAGAACGAACCGTGCGGCCCGGTGAAGCTGATCTCCTCGCCCTGGGTGGCGCGGTCGGTCAGATACGTCGACATCGCCCCGCCCGGGGTGAGCTTGATCAGGAAGACCAGTCGGTCCTCGTGTGGCCCGTTGGCGAAGGAGTACGACCGCCGGATGGGATTCCCGTCGCCGTCATCGCTACCGGGGACCTCGATGTTCACGTACTGGCCGGGAAGGAACGCCAACTGTCCGCGGTTCTCGATCCGGATCTCCAGGCGCATCGTCGACTCCGAGAGACGATCGAGCCCGACGACGGTGCCGGTGAACCTCGCGGCCTGTGTCTTCGCGACGTCCGAGGTGGCCGCGATCTGCAGCACCAGATCGGATTTCGGCTTCATGCAGCACGGCAGCGCAAAACCCTGTGCCGATTCGTCGTCGGAGAGAGCATCCTCGATGTAGGTGCCGCCGTCGTAGTCGCCGGACTCGCAGAACGCCTTACATGTTCCGCAGGCGCCGTCGCGACAGTCGAGCGGAATGTTGATGCGCTGCCGGTAGGAGGCGTCGGCGACGGTCTGATCCTCGCGGCAGGTGACGAATCGGGTGACCCCGTCCTCGAAGGACAGCGCCACCTGATGGGTGTTCGCGGTGCCGGCGGCGGCGCCGGCCTCTGCATCGGTGGTGACAGTCATGGACGGGATCCTCTTGATCGGCGTTTCGGGTGGTCGGGGCTGGTGAGGTGAAGGTCAGAAGTGGTACACGTCCACCACGTGGTGGATGTAGTCGTTCTTCAGCACGATCGTCTTGCGCCGGATCAACGGGCGTTCACCGGAGAAGTCGATGGTGTAGAACGAGGTCCCGTAGTACGGGTCGACCGTGTTGTACCGGAAATACATCGTGTGCCAATTGAATCGGACGTCGACGAGGTCGCCGCGCCGTTCGATCACCTCGACGTTGCTGATGTTGTGGCTGGTGCGCGGTTCGGGAAGGGAGGTGGCCGAGGACCTCTCGGTACGAATCCGGAACACCCGGTCCTCGAGGCCGCCCTTGTTGCCGTAGTAGATGAGCGAGATCTCGCGCTGCGGGTCCTCGGTCAGGCGATCGTTGTCGTCCCAGGCGGGCATCCAGTACACGACGTCGTCGGCGTAGCAGTCGAGCCACTTCTCGAACTCGCGGTCGTCGAGATAGCGCGCCTCTCGATAGAGGAACTGCTCGATCATGTTCTGCGTGATCAGTTTCCCGCCGGCGTCCGTCCCGGTCGCGGCGGTGTTCTCGGTGGTCGTCATCCCGTTCCCCTTCAGTGCTTCTCGGCGGCTGCGGTCGCGGATTCCTCTTCGGCGGCCACCGCAGCGCGCATCGTCTCGAGCCAGTAACCGTGCTGGACGGGGTAGAGGCCCTCGTCCTCGTTCTTGACTCCGGCGGAGATGACGCCGGTCATGCCCAGCGACTCGGCGACCTCGTCCGGTCCGGTCAGCCAGTGCTGCGCACCTCGGCTCATGTCGTTCCACGGAGCGGCCTGCGCGCGGAAGGTGAGCTGGCAGGAGCGGAACTCCTCGAGATCGTCGGGGGTGGCCATACCCGACGCGTTGAAGAAGTCCTCGTACTGGCGGATACGGTGCGCGCGTGCGGAGTCGCTCTCACCCTTGGGGGCGATGCAGTAGATGGTGACCTCGGTCTTGTCCGGCGCGATCGGCCGGAAGTGACGGATCTGGGTCGAGAACTGGTCCATCAGATAGACGTTCGGGTACAGGCACAGGTTGCGCGAGCCCTTCACCATGAACTCGCCCTTGGCGTCGCCGTGGGTCTTCTTGAGGTCGTCCATCTTGTCCCAGAGCGGCCGGTCCTGCGGATTGGCCGCCCAGGTCCACAGGCATAGATGGCCGTTGGGGTACGACCAGTAACCGCCACCGGACTTGCCCCATCCGCCGGCGTCGAGTGCCTTGGTGTCGTTCTTGGACTCGCCGGTGCCGCGCCGCGAGGTGGTGGCGGCGTAGTTCCAGTGGGTCGCGGTGACGTGGTACCCGTCGGCGCCGTTCTCCGCCTGGACCTTCCAGTTCCCGTCGTAGGTGTAGGTCGACGAACCGCGCAGCACCTCGAGGCCGTCCGGCGACTGGTCCACCAGCATGTCGATGACCAGGCGGGTGTCGCCGAGATGATCGTCGAGCGATTGCACGTCGTCGTTCAGGCTGCCGAACAGGAAGCCGCGGTAGCTGTCGAAGCGGGCGACCTTGGTGAGGTTGTGTGAGCCGTTGACGTCGAAGGTGTCGGGGTAGCCCGCGCCCTCGGGGTCCTTGACCTTCAGCAGGGTGCCGTCGTTGCGGAAGGTCCATCCGTGGAACGGGCAGGTGAGGGTCATCCGGTTGTCGGTCTTGCGGCGGCAGATCATGGCCCCGCGGTGGGCGCAGGCGTTGATGAGGCAGTGCAGCTCGCCGCTCTTGTCCCGGGTGATGACCACGGGCTGCCGGCCGATGTAGGTGGTGAAGTAGTCGCCGGGGTTGGGCACCTGACTCTCGTGGGCCAGGTAGATCCAGTTGCCCTCGAAGATGTGCTTCATCTCCAGCTCGAAGATGTCCTCGTCGGTGAAGATCCGACGGTTGGCGCGATAGACGCCGGCCTCGCGGTCGTCGACGACCGCGTCGCCGAGGACAGAGTTCACGTGGTGAAGATGTTCCGTTACGGACGCGGTCATGTGCTGTACCTCCAGATTTTGGCTGCTCATTGCACTGTCGCACCCGCGTGGTGCCGATCACACTAGGGCAATGGCCAGTCCTGACCAAGCATCCGATTGATAAACAGCTGCGATCAATACGATCTGCAAATGTCTTTGTCTTGTATGTATTCGACCTTTACCGTGGAATGCGTGGTCGCGGTCACACTTGATGACCGGCGACGGGGTTCTACGAGAAAAGACGAGTCATGGAGCTGAGGCACCTGCGCTACTTCGCAGCCGTAGCCGAGACCTGCCACTTCGGGCAGGCCGCGGCGACTCTGCACGTGGCCCAGCCGGCTCTGTCCTACGCGATCCGTCAGCTCGAGGCGGAACTCGACGTCACGCTGTTCGTGCGCACCACGCGCCAGGTGTCTCTGACCCCTGCGGGCGCATATCTCAAGGAGCAGGCCGAGCGCGTCCTGGCTGGCGTCGACGACGCCGTCGACGGGGTGCGGCGGATAGCGGCGGGACGGAGCGGCCTGGTGCGTCTCGGTCTCACCGGAATCGCCGCGTTCTCTCATCTGCCCCGTATCGCTCGCATCGTCAAGCGTGAACTACCGGACGTCGACCTCGACATCCGATCCGACATGCTGACACCGGGGCAGTGCGACGCTCTGCGCGCCGGTGCGATCGATCTCGGCATCCTCCGTCCGCCGGCGACCGGGGAAGACATCGAGTCCCGGGTGATCGACGTCGAACAGCTGGTGCTCGCCGTCTCGGTCGATCACCGGCTCGCCATCGAGCCCGTCGTGTCGGTGGCGGACCTTCGCAGTGAGTCGTTCGTGATGTACGACAGCCGGGACTCGGCAGTCAATGACGCGGTGGTGAAGGCATGTCGCGCAGCCGGATTCGTTCCCCGGCGGGCGCATCAGGCATCCGGTACCCCGGTGTTGCTCGCGCTGGTGGCCGCCGGACTCGGGGTTGCCGTCCTGCCGGCCTCCGTGCGTGCCCTCCCGCTGGACGGGCTCGTCGTCCGCGACCTCGCCGACGCCGACACCGTTGAGGTCGCACTGGCCTGGAAAACCGGTGTCGAGAACCCGGTGGTCGGCGCGGTCGCCGACGTCATCGCATCCGCTTTCGCAACCGGTTCGGCCGACGCCGACCCGCGCGACCTCAGCGCTCAGCTCAGTGCCCAGTTTGGAGATGAAAGATGAAGATCACCCGAGTGGACGCGATTCCATTCGCGATTCCGTACGTGAAACCGCTGAGGTTCGCCTCGGGCGAGGTGCACGTGGCCAATCACGTGCTGGTCCGTGTACACACCGACACCGGGGTGGTGGGCGTCGCGGAGGCGCCGCCTCGGCCGTTCACCTACGGAGAGACCCAGGACGGCATCATCACCGTCGTCAACACGATCTTCGCCCCGGCGATCGTCGGGCTCACCCTGCTCGAACGTGAGGTGGTCGCCGCCCGGCTGGCGCGGACGATCGGCAACCCGGCCGCCAAATCAGCTGTCGACATGGCGATCTGGGATGCGCTCGGCAAGACCCTGGGGCTTCCCGTGGGCGACATGCTCGGCGGGTTCACCGACCGGTTGCGCGTCAGCCACATGCTCGGTTTCGCCGAGCCCGCGAAGATGGTCGCCGAGGCCGAGAAGATGGTCGAGACCTACGGCATCCGGACCTTCAAGGTGAAGGTCGGCAGGCACCCGGTGGGCCTCGACACCGCCGTCGTCCGGGCATTGCGCGAACGGTTCGGCGCCGAGATCGAGCTCTACGTCGACGGCAACCGCGGCTGGACCGCCGCGGAGTCGGCCCGAGCCATGAAGGAGATGTCCGACCTCGACCTGCTGTTCGCCGAAGAACTCTGCGACGCAGCCGATGTGATGGGCCGACGCTGGCTCGTGGAGCAACTCGACGTCCCGTTCATCGCCGACGAGTCGGTGCCCACGCCGGCCGACGTCACCCGGGAGATTCTCGGACGCTCCGCCACCGCGATCAGCATCAAGACCGCGCGGACCGGCTTCACCACCTCGCGCCGGACCCACCACCTCGCCGAGGGGCTCGGCATCCCGGTGGTCATGGGCAACCAGATCGACGGCCAGGTCGGCACAGCGTGCGCGCTCGCCTTCGGCAGTGCCTTCGAACTGACCTCGCGCTACGCGGGCGAGCTGTCGAACTTCCTCGACATGAGCGACGACCTGCTGACCGAGCCCCTGCAGATCCGAGACGGCCACCTGTACCGGTCCACGGCTCCGGGTATCGGCTTCGAGGTCGATCCGGAGAAGCTCGAGCGTTACCGAACCGACAACTGAAAACACCACCAACACAGATCGTTTCGTGGCAGCCCCACGAGCAGTGAGTACAAGGAGAAAATCATGACCACCACCGAGCACCCGAACGAGGTCGCGACCGCAGCCGCGTCCGGCGCATCCGCCACCGAACGGTTCCACGCCGACAAGTCGCCCTTCGAGGCCGTCAAGGACACCCCGCCGGAGCGTGTGGCCACGCTGATCAACGAGGTCCTCGCGGGCGTGCACGCGACGATCCGCAAGCACAAGGTCACCTACGACGAGTACAACGCCCTCAAGGCATGGCTCATCAATGTCGGCGAGGACGGCGAATGGCCGCTGTTCCTCGACGTCTGGGTCGAGCACGTCGTCGAGGATGTCGCCACCGAGCACCGCGAGGGCAACAAGGGCAGCATCGAGGGTCCCTACTACGTCCCGAACGCGCCCGAGCAGGGCTCCAGGGGAGCAGTGCCGATGCGTGAGGACGAGAAGGGCGATCCGCTGCTGTGGAACGGCCAGGTCCGCTCGTGCGACGGCACCCCGCTCGCCGGCGCCAAGGTCGAGCTGTGGCACGCCGACGACGACGGTTTCTACTCGCAGTTCGCTCCCGGCATCCCGGAGTGGAACCTGCGCGCCACCTTCACCACCGACGACCAGGGCAACTTCGAGATCACCACGATTCGCCCGGCGCCGTACATGATCCCGACGGACGGCTCGTGCGGAAAGATGATCGCGGCGGCCGGTTGGCACCCGTGGCGTCCCGCCCACCTGCACCTCAAGGTGTCGGCGCCCGGCCACGAGCAGCTCACCGCGCAGCTGTACTTCCCCGGCGATGCCCACAACGACGACGACGTCGCCAGTGCGGTGAAGCCCGAGCTGATCCTCGATCCCCAGGACGACGGCAAGGGCGGCTACACGGTCGCCTACGACTTCGTCCTGGACCCGGTGAAGTAGATGCTGTTCCATGTCCGCATGGACGTCAACATCCCCGACGATCTCGACCCGGACGTCCGGGCAGACACCGTCGCCCGGGAGAAGGCGTACTCGCAGGACCTACAGCGCACCGGCAAGTGGCCGCACATCTGGCGGATCGTCGGCGAGTACTCCAACTACTCGATCTTCGACGTGGACTCCAACGACGAGCTGCACACGCTGCTGTCGGGTCTGCCGCTGTTCCCGTACATGGACATCAAGGTGACGCCGCTCGCGACACATCCGTCGGACATCAAGGCCTGACGCACACACGACCTGCCCCGCCGGCCTTACGCGTCGGCGGGGCACGTCGCGTTCAAGGGTGGCGAGCTCACGCCAGGTTGCGGTCCTCGCCGTCGATCAACACCGAAAGCATTGCGTCCCAATGTCGCAACGGCAGCAGGTGGCCTTCACCGGGGAAGACTGTGAGATCAGCGTCGGGTAGGTGGCGCGCCAGCCACTCGCCGTTGGACAGGGTCGTCATCGCGTCGTCGGCGCCGTACCAGAGGTGAACGGGCGCAGAGACGTCGGCGACCCGAAAATCCCACGGGCCGACGAAGGCGACGTTGTCCCAAGCGATGGCGTCGGGCCCTCGATGCAGCGCTTCGGAAAACGACTCGAAGAGCATCCGCCGTACCGACAGATCCTCGATGACCGCGGCGTCGCTTGTACCCCACATCCAGTCGATCCAGGGCGCGGCGGGGTCGTTCCTAACCGACATCATCGCGGCGAGCATGTCCCGGTTGCCCTCGAGGAAGGTCTCGGCCGCCCGTCCGGGGTCTGCCGGCAGATGCGCGAGGGCTCGGCGGTCGTTGTCGGTCAGGAGCTCTCGAGCCCCGGGTACGTCGAGCGCGGGTCCGGGGCCACCGGACACACCGACGCCGGTCACGCGGTCGGGCATCAGCGCTGCTGCGGCAAGCGCGAAGGGCCCGCCACCCGACCACCCGAAGACGGCAAAGCGGTCGAGTCCGAGGCGGTCGGCCAGGGCCTCGACGTCGCGTGCCACTGGCGTGAGGCCGATTGGTGCGGGGTCCGACGCGCCGTATCCGGGGCGGTCGAAACTCACCACCCGGACGCCGTGTCGCTGGGCGATCTGATCGCCGAAAGCGGCCTCGAGACGGGAGCCCGGAGTCCCGTGGAAGTGTACGACGACAGGTCCGGTGGCCTCGCCGACGTCCCGCGCCGAGATCGATCGTCCCTCGATGTCCATCGTGAACTCCGTCATCGTGCGGAGCCTACGTGGAACGTCACGGTTCTGTACGTACCGTGAACATCGTGATCTCTGGCGGCGCGAGAACCCTCACGGGCGGACCCCACGCACCGGCGCCGCGCGTCGTGTACAGGACGGTGTTTCCGATGCGGTCCAGTCCGGTGACCGAGGGCTGTTGCAGCGGAACGAGATAGCGGATCGGCCACATCTGACCGCCGTGCGTGTGTCCGGAGAACTGCAGGTCGACGCCGAGTTCGGAGGCCTCGACGGCCTGCTTGGGCTGATGTGCGAGGAGCAGCACGAAGTCATCGGGTGACGAACCCTTCAGCGCGGCGGTGAGATCGGGCTCGTACGGTTCGGGTGCGGTGGCGTCGTGCACGCCGGCGAGCTGGATGGTCGCGCCGTCGACCGTCAACGGGACCCGCGAGTTCCGCAGTGTGCGCACTCCGTAGAACTCCCAGGTGTCGAGCCAGCGTCCGCCGTCGTCGGAGTAGTACTCGTGATTGCCGCTGACGCCGAACACCCCGAGCGGTGCGCGGAGATCGGCGAGCGGCTCCAGAGTGTCGCGGACGTACGGGATCTTGCCGTCGGTGAGGTCGCCGACGAGGAGCACCAGATCCGGGTTCCGCGCATTGACCTCGTCGACGACGCGGCGGGTGAACCCGGCGTCGCGCGCAGGCCCGACGTGAAGGTCGGAGACCACGGCTATCCGCAGTCCGTCGAATTGCGCGGGCAGGTTGTCGAAAGTCGTGCTGACCTCGGTCACCTGCGGCCGGGAGGCCTCGAACACGCCGTAGCCGGTGACCCCCAGCGCGGCGACGACCACGGTGGCCGTGGCGATCCGGAGACGACGCAGTCTGCGCGGGGCCGCTTCGGCCGTCTCGCCGATCCCGGTGCCGCGGCGTCGGATCCGGCGAATGATGTTCGCCCCGGACGAGATCAGTCCGATGATCGCCAGTCCGAGGAACAGGTAGAAGACCACGCCGATCCAGATGAGGCCCACCGACCCGATCGGCCGCGCCCACGACGGGTCCAGCGATCGGCCACTGGCGAAGCCGATGACCGCCAGTGCCCACATCACGGTGAGCGCGACGTCGGCGACGCCCGACCACGGCCGGGGGAGTGCGGTGGCGCGGACGATCCGGCGGTGCAGCCAGAAGGTGATCAGACCGAAGAAGACCGCCGGAACCAGCACGGCCAGGAACAGCGCCACGAAAACGGCCCCCTGAGAATCGCGGAGTTCGTCCGCAGGCGCGGACCGCCTCATTCTTGCATCGTGGCCGTCAGGGGCCCGCCGGGGTGCGGGCCGTGCGTCGATAGGCTGGCCGTCATGAGCGATGTACTGATCACCCCGCTCGACCTGGCCGAGATGCTGCTCGGGACGCCGCCGGTGGTCCTCGACGTGCGCTGGCAGCTCGGCGACTTCGACGGTCGCGAGGCCTACCGGGAGGGCCACATCCCCGGCGCGGTGTACGCCGACCTCGACTCCGAGCTCGCGGCTCCCCCTCCGGAGCGGAGGGCGGCCGACACCCCATCCCGGCGATCGAGGACCTTCAGGCCGCCGCCCGGAGCTGGGGGATCAACGACGGTGTGCCGGTCGTGGTCTACGACGACTCGGGCAACCTGGCGGCGGCCCGTGCCTGGTGGCTGTTGCGTTGGGCGGGCATCGCCGACGTACGCCTGCTCGACGGCGGCCTCGCCGCCTGGCGAGCCGAGGGCCTGCGCACGACGACCGGTGACGGTGGGCGTCCGCGCGCCGGAACGGTCACGCTGACCGGCGGCAACCTCCCGATCGCCACGATCGACGACGTCGCTGCCGGCGCCGCGACCCTGCTCGACGCCCGCGCCGGTGAGCGGTACCGCGGGGACGTCGAACCGGTCGATCCCCGCGCCGGACACATCCCGGGAGCTCGCAGCGCCCCGACCGTGGACAACATCGACGAGGCCGGACGGTTCCGGTCGGAGGCGGAACTGCGCCGTCGCTTCACCGATCTGGGGTGTCATTCCCGGCGAGGTGGGCGATGTGGTGGTCTATTGCGGTTCGGGGATCAACGCAGCCCATGAGATTGCTGCGCTCGCCGTCGCCGGGATCGACGCGACCCTGTTCCCCGGCTCGTTCTCCCAGTGGTCGTCGGACCCCGACCGGCCGGTGGCTCTGGGCGACCAGCCCTGACCCGGGACCAACCGTGACCCGGTACCGAGCAGAATCCTGACATCCACTCAGGGCCACTGTTCCCAGTCGGCAACGGGGTCGCAGTAGAGAACCTGCGTCTGTTTGCAACGACGCCGCGCCGGGCAGCGGATGTGGGTCGGGCTGGCTCATCGTCGGGACTTCGGTGGATCCCCGGCTGGTTTCAGCGCCCAGGACGGAACCCAGTGCGTCACCTTCTCCTGCCGGTCCTTGGCGGTGATCGTGTAGGTGACCTTGCCGTACCAGGCACCCCATTCGTCGCGCCCCCATTCGGTCAGAACGCCGAGGTGGACGGACCGTATCTGAAGGCCTTCGGGGTGGTATTCGCCGGTGAAGTGGGGTGCGTTCGGGTAGAGCGCGCCCAGGTCGATGAGCACCGCCTTGTGGCCGACCCGCACGAACGCCGGCCGATGTGGTTGGCCGTTGTCCCCGCCAATCCACTTCATGCCCACTTCGGAAGTATCGCACGTATGTTCGATTCATGGCAGTGGAGGTGGCCGGTCGTCTCGTCGGCGGGCTGGCTCGATATGCCCCTCCGCTGGCGGTGGGAACGCCCCTCGGCCGGCGCCTCGGGCCTTCTCGGCCAGCAGGGGAGGCGCCGCCCCGCAGTCGGGGGGAGCCGGTCGCGCCCACCTGGTCCGTTCCCGCTCAAGCTGCGAAGGTGAGCGGGAACGGAACTGGTGCGCGGGAATCGTTTTCACACTATGGACTTGTCAAGGAACGGATGCGGTCCCGGCTGATCACCGGGTGCGAAAGGTGCTGCGCGAAAGTCTCTGCGTCTCAGGCGGCGTCGTCGAGTCGCATGGTGCGGCGGTTATAGGCGGGTAGTGGGCGGCGTCGGGGGTCGATGTCGGCGGGCGGGATGAGCCAGGGGTGCCGGTCGTATCCCATGACGACGTCCCACCCGTGGTGGTGGACACGGGTGTGGCAGCGCTGGCAGAGCAGGCAGCCGTTGTCGAGGTCGGTCTCACCGTCGTCGGTCCAGTGCTCGATGTGGTGGACCTGGGTATGTGAGTGTGGCGCTCCGCAACTGATGCAGCATTGGTCGCGGATGATGATCGCCTTGCGTAGATGTGGCGGGAAGAGTCGTCGTTCGCGGCCCATCTGTAGTGGCACGGTTTCGCCGTCGATGAGGACCTCGATCAGAGTTCCATCGCAGGACAACCGTTTCGCCGTTGCGTGTGTGACCGATCCGGTCCAAGGTAGGAAGCCGGGATCACCGCCGTCGGCGGGGATGGTCAGCAACGTTTGGGTTCGCGGGGCCCCGATGGTGTCCATCGCCGCACCCGTTGCGGCCTGGTCGAGCAGCACTTCGAGTGCGTCGACGCGGTTGTCGTCGGTGGTGTGGTGCGAGAGGGTGTCCAGGGATCTGTCGTCACACGCGGGGATGCCGCCGTTCTCGTCGGCGATGGTGTTGCCGATGGCCCCGGCGTGTTTCTGTATCTCGGTGGGGGTGGCACCCGATAGTGCCTGGGTGAGGAGTTCGGTCTCGTAGACCGTCCGGTCGCCGTCGGAAAGCTCTGTGGGTGAACGCTTCTCGATGGTCATCATGCCGCGAACAATGGCATCGACAACTTCACCCGATAGGCGTCCGTCGGTGGCGCAGGCCTCGACCTTGCTCAGCGTGCCGAGGTTCTCGGCGATACGTGCAGCGCGTGTCGCGACCGCAGGTGGGAAGCCCATCTCGATCAACAGTCTCTTGGTGGTGGAACCATGTCGTTCCGCGACCTTGAGGTCATCGAGATTCGCTGTGTGCGAGCCGAGTTGATGGTCCGCCGCGTTGCGGATCAGTCGAATCATCTCGAGTTGGGCGAAAGTCTTTGCCCCGGTAGGGTCGTCGGCGGGTGGGGTGATTTCGACGAGTCGGTCGAGGATTGCGTCGAGTGGAATTGTGTCGGTGGTGAGCATGACGGCTTCCGTCCCTCTCATGGAGGTGCATTGCGGTTGGGTGGGACCGTCGTTGACTACTGCTCCGTCATCAATTTCAGCTGTCTTCAGTTCTACCTCGGGGGTCTGACAAGAACTGCGGACCCGCTTCGCCGCCCAGGCTGATCGATGAAGGATCACACACAGCACGGCGAGACGAAGGCCTCAATCGAACCTCCGGCCTGCGAACCTCGCCAACCCGTGTGAATATGGTCTGAACACTCTGGAAGGTGCGGGTGACGCCGATGAAGGAACGTTTTGTTGGTTGCATCGTGGGGGGTGCGGTCGGCGACGCACTCGGGGGATCGGTCGAGTTCATGTCGCGATCGGCGATCATCGAGCGATTCGGCCGGTCGGGCATCACCTCGTACGCGCCGGCATACGGCGGAACGGGCACCATCACCGAC
This sequence comes from Gordonia rubripertincta, assembly GCF_038024875.1. Lineage (NCBI taxonomy): Bacteria > Bacillati > Actinomycetota > Actinomycetes > Mycobacteriales > Gordoniaceae > Gordonia > Gordonia rubripertincta. Next base: position 591,223 of record NZ_CP136136.1, on the reverse strand, counting down.
GACACCCCAGATGACCCTCTTCACGGCAGAAGGGCTGCTGCGCGCGTGGCTACGGGACTGCGACGGCGGGATCTCGTGTTTTGCGGCGTCGACGGCCCGCGCCTACCTGCGTTGGTTCATCACACAGGGGGAGCACCCCCGGCACGGCGTGCTGCCGATGGGCGAGCGCATCAGCTGGCTGACCGAGCAGCGGGAACTCCACAGCCAGCGCGCCCCCGGCACGACCTGCCTGAGTGCTCTGCGTTCCATGACGCGCCCGGGTGCGCCGGCGTCCAACAACAGCAAGGGGTGCGGTGGGGTCATGCGTGCGGCGCCGGTCGGGTTGTTCGCCGCCCGCGCCGAATGGTCGGCGTTGGGCACTTTCGACCTCGGAACCGAGATCGCCGCGTTGACCCACGGCCACCCGTCGGGGTCGCTGACCGGCGGAGTCCTTGCGGTGATGGTCCGCGAACTCGTCGAAGGTGCGACGCTCGACGAGGCGCTCGGCGCGTCGAAGGCCATCCTGCGGACCAAGCCGGAACACGAGGAGACCCTGGCCGCCATCGAACTCGCGGAACAGTTCGCCGGCGACGACGTCGCGCCGGAGGAAGCGATTTCCCGCCTCGGTGAGGGGTGGGTGGCCGAGGAAGCTCTCGCGATCTCGATCTACTGCGCGCTCGTCGCGAGCGACTTCGAAGCGGGCGTCGTGCTCGCGGTCAACCATGATGGTGACTCGGACTCGACCGGAGCGATCACCGGCAACCTGCTCGGCGCGCGCGATGGTGCCGGTGTCATCCCGCAGCGATGGCTCGAGCAGCTCGAACTCCGTGACGTCATCACCGAGGTGGCCACCGACCTGTACGAGTTCGCCGACTGGGATCTCGACGCCCCGGTGGCGGAGAGGTATGTGGGTCTTCAGCCGACGGGCTGACCGATCCCGGCGTGTTGGAGGAATCGTTCGACGAGTCGGTCGCATCGGGCCGCGGCGTCTGCTGAGGCCGTCTCGATGTCGGCGGCGAGGGCGCGGGTGTCTACCGTCCCGTCGTCGCTGCCCGACCGGGCGCTCGTGAATCCCTTGCGCCATCCGGAGAAGCAGTCCGGTGTGATCTCCGGGTGGAACTGCACGCCCAGATGTGGACCGGAGACGTAGGCCTGCACCCCCGCGTCGTTGACCGCGATCACCTCGGCGACATCCGACACGGTGATGGTGTCGTGGTGGAACTCCATCCACGGGCCCGCATCGACCAGATCGGGACGGGTGGTGCTGACGGTGACGAAGCCGTGCTCGGGACGCGTGCTCGGCGCCACCGAACCGCCGAGAGCCCGCGCGAGGATCTGGGCGCCGAAGCAGATACCGAAGATCGGGACCTGTCGGCCGATTGTGTCGGAGAGGTACCGCAGTTCGGGTTCGACCCACGGCAGTGCAGCGTCGAAGGCCGAATCCGGGGAGCCGGTCACGCACACCAGGTCGAATCCGGTTGACGGGGGCGGGGGCCCGTCTTCGACGTCGTGGATGACGACGTCGAATCCGCGGTCGACGAAGGCGGGCAGCAACGAACCGAGCACCGTTTCGCGCCACTCCGGCCGCACACCGTGAACCAGTGCGAGAACCCTGCCGCCCACTCGAACTCCTTCCGAACATCTGTGACCGGTCAGGTTAGTCGTTCGCGCGGCCGGGAAGATGGTCGGGGCGGCCGCGGATCGGCGGTGACGATCGGCGTGGTTCGGCCGGCGGTCGGGATCCGGGCAGGTCAGAGTGTCGCTGTTCGACGACCGAGGTGCGCAATACGGGCGCCACGATCAGGTTGCCGATCGGTTACAGCGGTCGGATTGAGTACTCCTGCACGGTGATGCCGACGGTGGCGGCCGGCGCCCCTCACGGCCACCGGTGGCAAGGAGGCAGGACACATGACAACGAAGGTCGCGGCGGGCCGAGGCGACGCCGGAACCCGTTTGCTCGCAGGAGCATCGGGTGTGGGCTTCATCCTCGCGATCTGTGGTTCGAATGCGATGACGCCGCTGCTCCCCGGTTACATGGACCGCCACGGTTTCGGGTCGGCCGCGGCAGCGGTCCTGTTCGCCACCTACTTCGTCGCACTCATCGTGATCCTGCTGATCTCGGCCCGCGGTCCGCTGATCCGGCACACGCGCAAGGTCCTGCCCATCGCGTTCATCACGGCGATCGTCGGCGACCTCGTGGAGATCGTGGGCGCCTGGTACCCGTTGGTGCTCTTCCCCGGCCGATTGATGACGGGCGCGTCGGTGGCGCTGAGCACCGGTGCGGCGGCCGCGATGATGGTCGCCGCCCGTGGTGAGAAGGGCCGTGCGTTCATGGCGACCGGCTCGCTCATCGGTGCCGGTACCGGTCTCATCGCGGCGATCCTCATCGCCGTGTATCTGCCCTGGCAGTTGGTGACGGTCTACGCCATCCGCGCGGTCGCGATGACGATCTGTCTCGGGTTCCTGTTCGCCGGATTGCGGGCGGCACCGGATCTCCTTGCGCCGGAACATGACCCGGTTCCGGCTATCGTCGAGCCAGAGGTCGCGGACGTACCGTCGGCACGCACCGGTGATCTCGACGTGGTGGTCGAGGAGTCCCGATCCCACGACCCCGGTGCGTACCTCGTCGGGGCGCTCGCCTGGGCGATCGGTGCCCTCGCCGTCGGTGCGATGCCGAACGCGATCCTCACGACGGGCATCAGCGACTCGTTGCTCGTCGCCCAATGTGTCGGCGGCGCATGCCTGATCGTTTCGATGCTGGCCAACTTCGCCGGCGTGGGCCTGCGCGTCATCACTACTCTGCCTGCGGTGACGCTGCTGCTGGCAATCGGCTGGTCGATCGCCGTCGCGGGGCTCGCGGTCGGCCGGCTCGAGATCATCCTGCTGGGCACCGTCATCGGCGGCATCGGTCAGGCCGGCGGATATCGGGTCGCGTTGGCTTACATCACCATTGAACTCACGCCCATCCAGCAGGGCCGCGTGGCGGCGACGTTCTCGGCCTTCGCCTACAGCGGGGCGGGGGTGATGGTGCTGCTCGACGGTATCGCCGGAGAGCTCGCCGGGACCATCGGCGGGGCCGTGGCGATCGGTGTGGTCTACTCGGTCACCTCGGTGGTCGCGATCGCGTTGGTCCTGCGTCGTAAACGAAGGACGCCGTGGCCGCCCGTGACCCGACCGGCGGATCGCGAAACAGCGGACACTGCATCGCCGTCGGTCGCCGATGACTCCGCAGGTCAACGGAGTTTCGGTCGGTAGGTGCCGGGAATGTGCCTACGGTGGAGGCCATGGCACCCCTGGCACGCGTCTCCGGTCCGATCACCTGGCTCGCAGTGATTCTCGCAATGGCGCAGGTGGTGGCACCGGTTGTGCCGTTCTCCGGAATCGGGGCCTCACCCAACGAGTCGACGACCGATCTGCTCATCACACCGGCAGGATGGACGTTCTCCATCTGGAGTCTGATCTACCTGCTGTCCGTCGTCTTCGCCCTCGCGGTCGTGTGGAGAGGTGCGACGGGGACCGCAGATCCGCGTCGCCTGCTGATCGATCTCGAGATCGCCTTCGCCGGCGCGGCCATCTGGATTCTGGTGTCCGCGGCGGAATGGACATGGGTCACCCCGATCGTGCTGACCGTCATGACGGTGGTGCTACTCGATGCCGCACGCATCGCGGTACGCCCCGCCGACGACGCGGCACCAGGCTGGTTGCGCGTGCTCACCCGCATCCTGGTTGGCATCTACGCCGCGTGGGCCACCGCGGCGGTGTTCCAGAACTGGGCGGCTGCGATCGGCGCCGACCTCGCCGACCCGCAGTCCCTCGGCTGGCAGCTCACCATCCTCATCTTGTGTGCAGTCTTCGGACTCGCGGTCACCGCCGCGGTCGGGTCCGTCCTGGTCGCCTACCCGCTCACGCTGATCTGGGCGTTCCTCGGCATCCTGGCCACCGCCCAGGGTGAGACGACAGCCATCGTGGGCGTTGCCATCGCCACGATCGTCGCGCTGGTGGTCACCACGGGTGTCGTGTTCGTGTCGCGGCGTCGAGGTGCTGGTGCCATCTCGACTCCGAAGCCGGTCCGGCGCTAGTCTTCGCGGGTCCGCCGACTGCCCGCGTGCCAGTCCTCCTGCTCGGGCGTCTCGTCGGCGGTCACGCCGAAGGCGCGCAGTTGCGGCTTCTCCCGCAGGCTCCGCTTGAGTTCAGCGAATCCCGGGAAGCTCGCCAGCCCGATCACGTGGTCCCACAACGTGACTGCGTCCTCGTCGCTCGGCAGGCGGCTGATGACCGGCCCGAAGAAGGCGACGCCCTCCGGTGGCCGGAAGTGGATGATCGGCGTGCCGACATCGCGTCCGGTCAGGGCGAGTGCCTCGTCGGTCTCGGCCCGGATCTCCGCGTCGAAACCGGTGTCCTCGAGCGCGTCGATGTGATGGGTGGGCAACCCGAGCCCCTCCAGTACCGGGGTGAGGAAGCCGACGGTGCCGCGGTGGTCGGTGTTGTCGACGGTGTACGTGCCCGTGTGTTCCTCGAAGAACAGCGTGCCGAGGGCCGTGTAGAACGGATCGATTGCGGTGCGGCCATGCTCGCGACGGATACTCGCGGCGACGCGGAGCAGCCGGAGACCGGCGGTGTGCCCGGCCTCGTACTCGGGTGGAAAGTGCGCGGCGTAGTCGATGTGTGCGTTCAGCAGACGCAGCGAGATGAACCGCCAGTCGACGCTGTAGTCACGTTGCGCCTGAACCTTGCGAACCCATTTGCTCGTCATCCACGCGAACGGGCACACGGGATCGAAATAGAAGTTGATGTCGGCATCGACCATGGTGTCGACGGTAGTGCCGAAAAACGCCCCGGGTGAACAGATCACCCGGGGCGTTCTCGATCTGTGCGGCGAGGACTAGAGGTCGAGCGAAGCGAGAGCCTCGTTGAAGGTCTTGCTCGGACGCATGACGGCAGCGGTCTTGTCCCAGTCCGGGTAGTAGTAGCCGCCGATGTCGACCTGCTGACCCTGCACGGAGTTCAGCTCCTCGACGATCTGCTCCTCGTTCGCGGCGAGGGTCTCGGCCAGCGGCGCGAACTGCTTGGCCAGCTCGGTGTCCTCGGTCTGGCCGGCCAGCTCCTGGGCCCAGTACAGAGCGAGGTAGAACTGGCTGCCGCGGTTGTCGAGCTCACCGGTCTTGCGCGACGGGCCCTTGTCGTTCTCGAGCAGCTTGCCGGTCGCGGCGTCGAGCGCCTTGGCCAGGATCACCGCACGCTGGTCGTCGAACTTCTTGCCCACGTCCTCGAGGCTGACCGCGAGGGCGAGGAACTCACCCAGCGAATCCCAGCGGAGGTGGTTCTCCTCGATGAGCTGCTTGACGTGCTTCGGTGCCGAGCCGCCCGCACCGGTCTCGTACAGACCGCCGCCGGCCATCAGCGGCACGATCGACAGCATCTTCGCGCTGGTGCCGAGCTCCAGGATCGGGAAGAGGTCGGTGAGGTAGTCGCGGAGGATGTTGCCGGTGGCCGAGATGGTGTCCAGGCCGCGGACGACGCGCTCGAGGGTGTACCGCATGGCGCGGACCTGCGACATGATCTGGATGTCCAGGCCCTCGGTGTCGTGCTCGGGAAGGTACTTGTGCACCTTCTTGATCAGCTCGTTCTCGTGCGGGCGGTACGGGTCGAGCCAGAACAGGACCGGCATGCCCGAGTCGCGGCAACGGTTGACGGCCAGCTTGATCCAGTCCTGGATCGGGGCGTCCTTCACGATGCAGAGACGCCAGATGTCACCCTCTTCGACGGTCTGGGTCAGCAGGACCTCACCGGTCTCGATGTCGGTGATGTTGGCGGTGCCGCCGACCGGGACCTCGAAGGTCTTGTCGTGCGAGCCGTACTCCTCGGCCTTCTGCGCCATCAGGCCGACGTTGGGGACGGTGCCCATCGTGGTGGGGTCGAACTGTCCGTTGGTCTTACAGAAGTTGATCATCTCCTGGTAGATGCGGGAGAAGGTCGACTCCGGGTTGACCGCCTTGGTGTCCTTGAGGCGGCCGTCGGCGCCGTACATCTTGCCGCCGGCGCGGATCATCGCGGGCATCGACGCGTCGACGATGACGTCGCTGGGGGAGTGGAAGTTGGAGATGCCGCGGGCCGAGTCGACCATGGCCAGCTCGGGACGGTGCTCGTGGCACTTGTGCAAGTCGTCGATGATCTCCTCGCGCTGGGCGCTCGGGAGCGACTCGATCTTGCTGTAGAGATCCGACAGGCCGTTGTTGACGTTGACGCCGAGCTCGTCGAACAGTTCGCCGTGCTTCTCGAAGGCGTCGCGGTAGAAGACCTTGACCGCGTGGCCGAAGACGATGGGGTGCGAGACGCGCATCATCGTCGCCTTGACGTGGAGCGAGAACATGACGCCGGTCTTGTAGGCGTCCTCGATCTGCTCTTCGTAGAACTTGATGAGCGCCTTCTTGCTCATGAACATGCTGTCGATGACGTCGCCGTCGGTGATGTCGACCTCGGGCTTGAGGACCAGGGTCTCGCTGCCGTCGTCGGGGATGAGTTCCATCTTGACCTTGCGGTCGCCCTCGACGGTCATCGATTTCTCACCGTGGTAGAAATCGCCCTCGCGCATGTGCGCGACGTGGGTACGCGAGGCCATCGACCACTCGCCCATGCTGTGCGGGTGCTTGCGCGCGTACTCCTTCACGGCCTTCGGCGCGCGGCGATCGGAGTTGCCCTCACGCAGAACCGGGTTGACCGCGCTGCCCAGGCACTTGGTGTACCGGTCGCGGATCGCCTGCTCTTCCTCGTTCTTCGGGTTGCCGGGGAATTCGGGAAGGTCGTAGCCCTTCTCCCGGAGTTCCTTGATCGCGGCGAGGAGCTGCGGCACCGAGGCACTGATGTTGGGGAGCTTGATGATGTTGGTGTCGGGATCCTGGGTGAGCTTGCCCAGTTCGCCGAGGTTGTCGGTGACTTTCTGATCTTCGGGGAGGAGATCGGAGAACTCGGCGAGGATGCGCGCTGCGACCGAGATGTCGCTGGTCTCGACTTCGATGCCGGCCGCTCCGGCGAACGTGCGCACCACCGGTAAAAACGCGTGGGTGGCGAGCATGGGGGCTTCGTCGGTCAACGTGTAGATGATGGTCGGCTTCTGGGTGCTCATGCCTGATGTTCTCGATTCTGTCTGTATTAACCGGTGTCGCCGGCGACCTTGTGAGTCAGGCTTCACCGATACCACGCTTGCGGTGTGCTCGTGTGACAACTACTCCCCGATTCTGCCCCCTGTGATCAGCCTCGCGTTCAGGGGCCTCGGGTCTTGTGGTTTGATGCCGCCGGAGACGGGTCGTCCCGGTGCTCTTGAAACCGGCGTCGATGCAGGTAGTTCACATCCTCTCGCGTTCGACGTGACTTCGCGCGTGGGCGATGGCCTCGTCGAGGGTGTCGACGAGATGGTTGTCGTGGCGTAGGGAGTCGACGACGCCGACACCTTCGAGCAGCGCGAGGTGCTCGGGTTGCACCCCCTTGATGATCACGGTGACGCCGCGCTTCTCGAGATCGGCCACGATCTCGGCGAGCGAGCGGGCGCCGGTGGCGTCGAGCATGCCGAGGTGCGACATCCGGATGATGACGACTGACACCGACTCGTTGCGGTCGGCGCCCGCGGAGATGGTGGTCGAGATCTTCTCGGCAGCGCCGAAGAACATCGCGCCGTCGAGCCGGAGCAGGGCGATGCGCTCGTCGCCGGGTTGCGCGGGCCCCGGCAGCGGCTCGCGGGTCACGCTCGCCCGCTGGGCGACCTGGCGCAGCGCGAAGAACGCCGCTACGACGATGCCGATCTCGACGGCCTCGATGAGGTCGAGCGTCACGGTGATGATCGCGGTGACGACGAAGATCAGGGCGTCCGAGTGGGTCGACCGCAGGATCGCGCGGACGGTCCCGACGGACACCATGCGGAACGCCGTCACCATGAGCACGCCGGCGAGCGCGGCGAGCGGGATCTCCGACACCGGGCCGGTGGCCAGGTAGACGACGCCCAGGAGCAACAGGGAGTGCACGATCGCGGCGACCCGGGTGCGGGCGCCGGACCGGACGTTGACCGCCGTGCGGGCGATCGCGCCCGTCGCGGGCATGCCGCCGAAGAGACCCGACGCGATCGACGCCAGGCCCTGCCCGGACAGCTCGCGGTCGGGTTCGTACGGGCCGGTGGGCGACATGGTCGCCGCGACCCGAGCCGAGAGCAACGACTCGATGGCCGCGAGCGCGGCGATCGCCACCGCCGCGCTGAACATCGCCCGCAGTGCCTCGGAGTCGACGTGCGGGATGGAGGGCGCGGGCAGCGACGACGGCAGTTGCCCGATCGTCGCCACGTCGAAGCCATCGGTGAAGTAGACGATCAGGGTGACCGCGATGACCGCGGTGAGAGATTCGGGAATGGAAGCATGGACACGCGGCAGCACCACCATGATCACCGCGACCATCGCGACGACGGTCAGCGTGGACCAGGCCTTCGACCAGTCGGCGTGGACGACGACGTCGATCGCGGCGTTCAGGGTCCGCATGCCCGCCGGGGCTGCCGTGTTGAACGCGGCCGGCACCTGTTGCAGGAAGATGATCGCCGCGATGCCGAGGGTGAAGCCCTCGATGACCGGCCACGGGATGAATGTCACGGCGCGTCCGAGTCCGAGTACGCCCGCGATCAGCACCAGCAGGCCCGCGAGGACGGTGACCATGGCGATGCTGCTCAGGCCGTGTTCGGCGACGATCGGCGCCAGGATCACCGCCATCGCGCCGGTGGGCCCGGACACCTGGACGTGCGAGCCGCCGAAGACCGCGGCGACGAGACCCGCGACGACCGCGGTGATCAGGCCCGCGGCGGCGCCGACGCCGGAGCTGATGCCGAAGGCGAGCGCCAGGGGGAGGGCGACGATGCCACGGTCACGCCGGCGAGGATGTCGGTCTTCCAGCTCCGGGGGAGGTCGGCGTAATCGCTGCGTCGGGGGGCGAAGCCCTTGATCCGGGAGAGCGTGCCGGTGACGGCGTTGGTACTCACCGGCGGGTCACCGGTGGAAGTGACGAGATGGCGTCGAGGTGCTCGCGCTGAGCGTCGAGGGTGTCGATCAGGAACGTGCGCGCGATGACCAGGAGATCGGAGATCTTCGGGTGGGCGAGTTCGTAGAAGACGGCGTTGCCGACGCGGTTGGCGGTGACCACCCGGTGCCGCTTGAGGACGCCCAGATGCTGCGACAGCAGCGTCGGCTCGAGGTCGGTGGCGGCGAGGAGTTCACTGACCGGCGTCGGATCACCGTTGGCGCTGAGCACCTCGAGGACCCGGATGCGAGCGGGGTGCGCGAGGGCCTTGAACAAGTTGGCCTTGATCTCGTACAGCGGCTTGTCGGGGCCGGGATCGGTCACGGGTCACTCCAACGGCGGTCGGTAGGCAGGCAGTGCCAGTTGATGACTTGACGGATTGAGCAATTCATCAATCCACACTATAGCTCGTCCCTGAACACGGAAGCACCCCGCGGCCCTGGTCCGCGGGGTGCCCCCGATCGATCAGGCTGGATCAGCCCAGATCGAAACGATCGTTCTCGGCAACCTTCACCCACGCCTTGACGAAGTCGTTGACGAACTTCTCGGCGTTGTCGTCCTGAGCGTAGACCTCCGACAGCGCGCGCAGTTGCGAGTGCGAACCGAAGGACAGGTCGGCGGCGGTCGCCGTCCACTTGGTCGCGCCCGACGAGCGGTCGACGACCTCGTAGACGTTCTCGTCGGTGCCCGACTTCCACTCGTAGTCCATGCTGACGACGTTGCGGAAGAAGTCGTTGGACAGCACGCCCGGGCGATCGGTGAACACGCCGTGCTTGGAGCCGCCGTAGTTCACGTCGAGGGCACGGAGTCCGCCGATCAGCACGGTGAGCTCCGGAGCGGTGAGGCCGAGCATGTAGGCGCGCTCGAGCAGCAGCTGCTCCAGCGGGGCCTTCTCACCGCCACGGCTGTAGTTGCGGAAGCCGTCGGCCGCCGGCTCGAGCACCTCGAACGAGTCCACGTCGGTCTCCTCCTGCGAGGCGTCCGTGCGACCCGGGGTGAACGGTACGGTGACCGGGAAACCGGCGGCCTCGGCCGCCTTCTCCACGGCGGCGGCGCCACCGAGGATGATCAGGTCGGCCACCGACACCTTCTTGCCGCCGGACGCCGAGTCGTTGAAGTCCTTCTGGATCTGCTCGTAGACCGGCAGGGCCTTGGCGAGTTCGCTCGGCTCGTTGACCTCCCAGTTCTTGATCGGTTCGAGGCGGATGCGTGCACCGTTCGCGCCGCCGCGCTTGTCGGTGCTGCGGAAGCTCGCCGCCGACGCCCACGCGGTCTTGAGCAGCTGGGTCGGCGAGAGTGCCTCGAGCAGCTTGCCCTTCAGCGACGCGATGTCGGAGTCGTCGACGAGCTCGTGGTCGACGGCCGGCACCGGGTCCTGCCAGATCTGCGGCTCGGCAACCCACGGTCCGAGGTAGCGGGTGACCGGCCCCAGGTCGCGGTGGAGCAGCTTGTACCAGGCCTTGGCGAAGGCCACCTCGAGTTCCTCGGGATGGTCGAGCCAGCGGCGGGTGATGTCGGCGTAGATCGGCGACTCGCGCAGGGCCACGTCGGTGACCAGCATCGTGGGTGCACGTCCCGGTCCGCCGAACGGATCGGGGATCGTGCCGGCTCCCGCACCGTCCTTGGCGACGTACTGCCATGCGCCTGCGGGACTCTTCTGCAGCTCCCACTCGTAGCCGTAGAGGATCTCGAGGAAGCTGTTGTCCCACTGGGTCGGCGTGTTGGTCCAGACGACCTCCAGACCCGAGGTGATGGTGTCCTCCGCCTTGCCGCTGCCGTAGCTGGACTTCCAGCCCAGGCCCTGCTGCTCGATCGGTGCGGCCTCGGGCTCGGGACCCACGAGATCGGCGTCGCCGGCACCGTGGGTCTTGCCGAAGCTGTGGCCGCCGACGATGAGGGCTGCGGTCTCCTCGTCGTTCATCGCCATCCGGGCGAAGGTCTCCTGGATGTCGTAGGCGGCCGCGATCGGGTCCGGCTTGCCCTCGGGCCCTTCGGGATTGACGTAGATCAGGCCCATGGTGGTGGCGCCGAACGGCTTTGCCAGCTCGCGTTCACCGGAGTAGCGCTTGTCGGTGCCGAGCCACTGGTCCTCGGGGCCCCAGAAGACCTCTTCCGGCTCCCAGATGTCCTCGCGACCGAAACCGAAGCCAAAGGTCTTGAAGCCCATGGATTCCAGCGCGACGTTGCCGGCGAAGACCAGCAGGTCCGCCCACGAGAGCTTGTTGCCGTACTTCTGCTTGATCGGCCACAGCAGGCGTCGGGCCTTGTCGAGGTTGGCGTTGTCCGGCCAGCTGTTGAGCGGGGCGAAGCGCTGCGCACCCTGACCGCCGCCACCGCGGCCGTCGAAGATGCGGTAGGTGCCGGCGGCGTGCCAGCTCATGCGGATGAACAGGCCGCCGTAGTGGCCGTAGTCGGCGGGCCACCAGTCCTGCGACTGGGTCATCAGCGAGACGAGGTCGGCCTTGAGTGCCTCGACGTCGAGCTTCGCGAATTCCTTCTTGTAGTCGAAGTCCTCGCCCAGCGGGTTGGACAGCGGGGAATGCGCATGCAGGACCGACAGATCGATCTGCTCGGGCCACCAGTCCTTGTTGGTCAGCGGCGCATGCGCTTTGGGCTCCGGCGACGGGATCGCCGGGTTCTCGCTCTCGCTGTTGCTCCGGGTGTCTTCTGCGGAATTCGGTGGGCGGCTGTCGGAGGTCACGACATTCCTTTCGATGGTGGAACCGATTGGGCTGCGATCACGGGCGTGATCAAATCGGGGTTGAACTGACGCAATCCGGGCAGAGTCCCCAGTAGATGACCTCGGCTTCGTCGAGGACGAAACCGTGATCGTGGGAGGCGGTGAGGCACGGTGCCTCGCCGACCGCGCAGTCGACGTCCTCGACGGTTCCGCAAGAGCGACAGACGACGTGGTGATGGTTGTCGCCGGTGCGGAATTCGTAGAGCGACACCGAACCCGACGGTTGGATCCGCCGGATGAGACCGGTCTCGGTGAGTGCCCGGAGGACGTCGTAGACGGCCTGGCGGGACACGTTGGGCAGCGTCTGGCGAACGATGCCGTAGATGGTCTCGGTGTCGGTGTGGGGATGTTCGTCGACGGCATGCATGACCGTCACCCGTGGTTGGGGTGACTCGAAGGTCCGCGGCCCGGAGTTGCTGGGCATAGTCCGATGTCGATGCCACGCGACCACCTTAGGCACATCACCTACGAGATGACGTCGTTTTTCTGGATCTGATCAAAACTCCGTGGGAACAGCTGGTTGACACCGATCAGCGCAGGGAGAGCGTGACGCGGTCGGGGCGCAGGTAGTCCTCCGGGTCACGGAGATAGCGGACCTCGGGACGCGCGTCGATGGTCTTCAGGGCGTCGAAGAAGGCTCGTTCGCGGTTGACGGCGGGAGTCGCGATCACCGGGAACCAGTCGTCGTGATGGTTGGGCACAAAGACTTTCGGGCGCAGCGCGTCGATGTAGCGCATCGGATCGCCCAGTCCGTTGGTGATCTCGTTGAACCCCTGAATGGACCCGACGTGCAGGTCGACGGGCCCGAGATCGCGCAGGCCGGCGAGGATCGCCCGACCACCGGGATCCTGGCTCACCGGCCCGACCGAGTCGTTCCAGACGATCCGGCGGCCGCCGACGGAGAAGGCATAGAGGACCGCACCGCCCTCCGGATCGTTCAGATGCCCGGCGAGACGGCCGAGTTCGTCCGCATGCGGCGGATCGGTGATCAGACGGTCGCTCGGTGGGATGGGCAGCAGCGGGGGATGCTGCCCCGTGGGCGTCTTGAGGGTCGAGTGGATGTTGCTCATCGCGGTGACCGTGATCCCGGGGATGCCACGGTAGATCTGGGGTGCTGCCGGGACGCGCACCGGCCGCGACCACCGCGTCGCAGGAGACGCCGGACCCGCGGAAGAACGCGCAGTGACCGGCCGACCCGACGAGCCGCGCACCGGAGGCCTTCGCGATGTCGGGGGCATCGGCGGCGTGGTCGAAGTGCCCGTGCCCGATCAGGATGTGCGACGGCTTGATCGCGGCGATCTGCGCGCGGGTCGTCGGGACCTGGTTGCGATAGGCGTTGGGCACCCACGCGTCGGTGAGGAACACCTTGCCCGCCATGGCGACAGCGAAACTCGAGACGCCGAACCAGGAGAAGATGACGCGGTCGTCCCGGACCGCGCCGGTGGTCTGGTCGACATTGTGGGCGCCGAACACGGCGGATCGGGCGGAGGCCAGTGCGGGGTCGGCGTGGGCGGTGCCGACGCCCGGCAACGAGGTGGCGACGACGGCCAGGAGCAGTGACAGGACCAGAACGACGCGACGGTGCATGAGTGGGGAGTCTACGGCTGCGGCAACGGGAGTCGTCCGGGATCGTGATCCCCACAGCGCCTATGACTTGGCGCAGGCCGGCGCCTCGGCGTCCTCCGACAACGGCTTGCCGGGCGGCATCACGTAGAGGACGTCGAGGATCACCGGAACGGTGCCGAGGTTGGTGCCCTCGTGGGTGTTGACCTTCCCGCCGGGCTCCTCGATGATCTGGCCCGCCCGGTAGACGACCGGCTTGCAGTCCGCTCCCGGGTGGGTGAGAGTGCCCTGCCGGACGAAGCCGTAGATCTGGGCGTCGTGGTAGTGCCAGCCGGTGGTGCCGCCGGGGGCGATGGTGATCTCGCGGACCTCGACGTGAGCGCCTTGGGGGATGAACGGCAGCAGTCCGGCAGGGATGTCGGTGTGGGCGAGGGTGACCGCTGAGATCCCCGACGAGGGAGTCGCATTCGCGAGGGCCGGCCCGAGGAGGGCGGGCGTGAGGAGCGTGGCCGCGGCGAGGGCGGTGATTGTTGCGGTGCGGAAGGTCATCGCGCGAGATTACGACGCGACTGGGCGCGTGAGCTGCGATTTCGACGAATCGGTCGCGATTCTTCGCTCACTTCGTCCGTTCGCGCTCACGCGATATCGATGAGCGCGAACGGATCCCGTGATCGCGACGTCAGACGCGCGCGGTGCGGACACACGACGACGGCCGCCATCCGAAAAGGATGACGGCCGTCGTGTTGTCTTGTGCCAGATCAGCTGTCGATGCCGACCAGTTCCTTGGCGAGCTCGGCGAAACGGATCTCGATGGCCGAGACCACCCGCTGGCGGTTCTTGTGGGTCTCCTCGTAGGCGAGGGTCACCCGCAGATCGGCCGGCGTGGTGAGGTCCTTGACCGCGGCCACGGCATCGCCGACGTTGAGGTCGGTGTAACCCTCGATCGGCAGGTCCTCGGCCTCGACGGTCCCGGTGATCTCGCGGAGCTGGTGGAGTGCGTCCGCGGCACCCTTGGCGCCGTTGTCGCGGGCACTCTCCTCGACAGCCTCGAGGGCTGCGTCGCGGCCGGCGGCGACGGTCTTCGAGACAGCGGTGCCCGCGTTCTCGATGGCGTCACCGGCGCGTGAGGCGGCATCCGCGGCGTCGTCGACGGCGCTCGCGAAGCGGCTGCGTACCAGCGCGACCGGATCGGGGATCTGTCGGGCGAAGTCGGCGGTCCGGTCGATGGCCCACGAGGCGCCGTTGGCCGGTGCGGTGAGCGCACGCGCGGCGAGTCCGCTGACCCACTGGGTCGGGCCACGACGCAGTGCGGTCGGCCCGCCCAATGCTTCTTCGGCGAGAACGGTGGTCAGCCAGTCGGCCGTCGCGGTGTGGGCGACGATCAGCTTCTCGGCGAGATCGACGAGTGCCTTGTCCTCCTGACCGGTGGCGAGGGCCTTGAGGTACGTCGAACGTGCGAGGAGTCGCTGCTCGAGGGCGAGATCGTCGAGGAGTGCCTCGTCCAGCGGCTGGGCCTGCTCGACGACGGTCTTCGCCAGGGCGCCGACCCGGCCGATCACGGGGCGGATCACGTCGACGAGTCCCCCGCGTTCGCGGAGGGCTTCCTCGATCGCGACGGCGCGCAGCCGGGCGTTCTCGGCGTTCTCGGCGAGCTCCTTGCGGATCGCGTCGGTCCGGGCCTGGGCCTGACGCGTCTCGGCGATCTGGATCTCGGTGTGGGTCATCGCGAGGATTGCACGAAGTTGCTGGTGGACGGTGGTGGTCGAAACAGTCATTCGGTCTCGCTCCCTTCTCATCCGCGACGGGATGTGTACGTCCAGAGTGTTGCCACGACGACCGGGTACGTAACCTCCCTCTCGACACCCGCCGCAGTGTTGATACAAAAACTGTTGTGCCACAAACACATACATGGACAGTGAGGTGGGTCACAGCCGGGTTTGGTGGACGGGGTGAAAAGGGCGAAGACGACAAAACGCCCCCGGTCGACGCATGGTGCGTCGTCGGGGGCGTTCTGCCGGGATCGTCCCGGCTCGATCAGTAGGAGTAGAAGCCGCGTCCGGACTTGCGGCCCAGGTGACCGGCGTCGACCATGCGGCGCAGCAGTGCCGGCGGCGCGAAGTGCGGCTCGGCGAACTCGTCGTACAGCGACTCGGCGGCGGCAAGGGTGATGTCGAGGCCGATGGTGTCGACGAGGGTCAGCGGTCCCATCGGGTAGCCGCAACCGCCCTTCATCGCGGTGTCGATGTCCTCGGCCGAGGCGTAGCCGGAGTCGTACATCCGGATGGCCTGACAGAGGTACGGGATGAGCAGGGCGTTGACGATGAAGCCCGAACGGTCGCCGGCGTTGACCGGGTTCTTGCCCAGAACGTCCTTCACATAGGTGCTGACCGCTTCGGCGGTCTCCGGCGAGGTGACCAGGGTCGAGATGATCTCCACCAGCGGCATCACCGGGACCGGGTTGAAGAAGTGGACACCCACGACGCGCTCGGGACGCTTGGTCGCGGTGGCGACCTTGATGATCGGGATCGACGAGGTGTTGGTGGCCAAGATGGTGTTCTCGCCGACGGCCTCGTCGAGGCGCGCGAAGATGTCGCGCTTGAGCTGCTCGTTCTCGGGAGCGGCCTCGATGACCAGGTCGCGGTCGGCGAGGTCGGCGTAGTCGAGGCTGACGCGCAGACGGCCGAGCGCGGCGTCGGCGTCCTCCTGGCTGAGCTTGTTCTTGCTGACGGCGCGGGCCAGCGACTTTTCGACGCGCGCACGCGCGGCGTCGGCGAACTCCTGCTTGACCTCGATGATGACCACATCGCTGCCGGACTTCGCGCACACCTCCGCGATGCCGGCTCCCATGGTGCCGCCGCCGATGACGCCGATGTTCTGCACAGTAAAACCTCCGAGTCGAGTTACACGACAAACGGTAGTACGTCGGTTGGGTCCGGCGGAGTCGAGGTCACCCGCGCTCTCGGCCTGACTCGCCCCGCGGACCTGGACGATCGACCAAGCGGTTCCCGTGCGCAATCCCACGTGTTTACGATGGCGGAGCGCGGGGCTGTCGCCCCGGTGCACGCCGAGGTGGGAGTTCCGTATGAAGCGCAAGTCGGGGAATGACGTCACCAGGCCTTCGTGGCTCGTCGCTTTCGCTCCTCCCACCTCAGGCAGCTGGGGGCCGGGCGCTGTCGCACCCCGCACCCCAGGCGGCAGGGCGTCGGTGGGCATCACGATCTTCTCGGTGTTCGCCGTGGTCGTCGGCCTGCTGGGTATCGGAGCCGGTACCGCGGAGGCCCGCACGCTCGACGGCGTCCGGTACGCACAGGCGAGTCCCGGAGCGCCCTACCGGCAGACTTGGACGTCGCCACGGAATTTCGTCGCCTCGGTGTGGTCTCCGTCGATGCAGACGCAGGTCCCGCTGCTGATACAGACCCCGGCGAACGGCAACCAGGCCGCACCGGTGATGTACATGCTGAACGGGTCGTCGGGCGGCGAGGAGAACGACGACTGGACCCACGCCACCGACGCGAACGCCTTCTACGCCAACAAGAACGTCTGGACCGTGACCCCGATCGGCGGCGCGGCGACCTACTACGCCAACTGGCGGCGCGTGGACCCGGCGGCGAACTTCCGGTACCAGGTGAAGACGTCGCGACCGCTGCGCTGGGAGACGTTCCTGACCTCCGAACTGCCTGCGACGTTCGAGGGGAGGCACGGCGGATACAGCTTCGGGCGGTCGCGTGGCATCGCCGGGATCTCGATGTCCGGCAACTCGGTGATCCGCCTCGCGGAGAATCATCCCGGTCTGTACCGGGCGGTGGGTGCCTACTCGGGCTGTGCCGAGACCGCGACGCCCACCGGGCAGCTCTTGCTGAGGAATGTCGCTTTCGTTCCTTACGGAGCCGACGCGACGAACATGTACGGGCTGCCGGGCGACCCCGAATGGGCTGCGCAGGACCCCGTTGTCAACGCATACAAGCTGGCTCGTCGCACGCCGGCACTGTGGATCTCTGCGGCCACCGGCCTGCCGGGCGGGCACGACAACCCGGCCGACCGCTCGGTCCGCGGGGACGTCGGAAAGCTTGCTGCGCAGGTGACGGCCGGCGGCTTCAGCGAGGCCGCCGCCCGGAGCTGCACGGTCACCCTGGCTCAGCGGCTTGCGGCCCTTCGTATCCCGGCTGTCGTACGGTTCCCGGCGGTCGGGACCCACTCGTGGGGTTACTGGCAGGACCAGATGCACCAGTCCTGGCCCATGTTCGCCAGGGCGCTGGGGGCGTGAACTGCCTGCAGATGCGACGACAGGGCAGGCCGCGTACCTCGTACTTCAGCCGCCTTTCAACTTTCCGGGACTACGTTCGAGATGTGGACCCGGCTGAGCAGCACCGCCGACGATCGCCCGTCGAGGACCCGTCCCGGGGCGAACGGCGATGACGGCGACGCGACGTGCGTTGTGGATGTCCCAGGTCCTTCAACCGGACGTCTCTCACGTCATCGCATTCGGGCTCACCCTGCGTGGGCCGCTCGACGTCCCGCGTCTGGTCGAGACGACTCGTGCGGTACTCGAACACGTCGGGTGGGATGACGTACACATCCCGGCGGGATTCTCCCCGGCCGAGCCGACTACGCCGGATGGCGGTGTCGCCGAACCACTCCGGCGTGCGAACTCCTCACTCGAGTCGATGGTGAGTGTCGATCTCTCCCGGTCCGCTGATCCGGAAGCCGAAAGCGAGAGCCGCGCACAGCAGTTCATCGACGACGCCGACGGCGCAGACCTCACGATGCCGTTGTTCCGCAGTGAGCTGCACCGGCTGGCCGAGGATCGGCACCGATGGGTGATACGTGTCCACCACGTGCTGACCGACGGTGCCGGGGTCTTGCGGGTCATGGGTCATGTCGCCGATGTGTACGGCGGCTCGGCCTCGGCGGCCGATCTTCCGGTGTCAGACCCCGTTCAACTGGCGGCCGACGAGGACCGGTACGCCGTGTCGCGCCGTCGGGAATCCGATGCGCAACATTGGAAATCCGTTCTCGCCGGACATGAACCGTCGTTGCTGTCTGCAGTGCCCGCGCGGATGACGTCGGAGATCACCCGCGTGACAAGACGATTGACGAGTCCACGATCCGCCCGGTCGGAGGAGCTCATCGCGGCGCTGGCCGGTTTGTGCGCGCGGCTTCTCGACACTGCCGACGTGGGGCTCGCGCTCCCGGTCGCGGCGCGTACGTCGGCGGTGCGTCGAATCGCGGTGCAGCCGCTGTCGAATGTGGTGCCGCTCGCCCTGGGCGGGATCGGTGACCTCACGGCCGCGGAGTCGGTCGAAGCAGTGTCGTCGGCAGTGATCGACGTGTTGCGGCACCAGCTCTACTCGCGTGAGGACATGCTTCGCGACAGCCCGCGATCCGCCGCTGTCGGGGTGGTGGTCAACCTGTTGCCCTCGTTCTCCCCGCCGGTCGTCGACGGGCTCCACTGGTCCCTGGAGGTGATGCGGACCGGCCCGGTCGGTGACGTGGCGGTGACGATGCACCCTGCCGATCAGCTCGGGCACCGGGCGGTCACCTGGGAAGCGCCGACGGTGAGCTTCGACGCTGCGGCACTGGACACTCTTGCCGCGCGATACGACAACTTCCTGACGGCCCTGGTTCGCGAGATCGACGACGGAGTTGCGATCCCCGACGACGCGGTCTTCCTGGAGGGGGAGTGGGAACGTTTCCGGCGCCGTAACGGACCGCCGGCACCGCCGTTCAGCCCGACGGCCGCGTTGTTCGCCGACTACTGTGCAGCCGATCCGTCGGCGCCCGCGCTCGTCGACGGCGACATCGAGTGGTCACGCTCCGAGCTCGCGGAACGGGTTGGTCGCGGTGCTCGGCGGCTCGCGGCGGCGGGCGTGCGGGCAGGGGACCCGGTCGTCGTCGCCGTGGAGAGGTCGGCAGCCTCGGTGGTCGCCTTCTGGTCGGTACTGATGGCCGGCGGCGCCTGGGGTGCCGCTGGGAGATCCGACGGCCCCGGAGGCGCGAACGCAGGCGCTCCTCGCCCGCAGCGGAGCACGGGTCGGGGTGTGTGACCCGGGGGTGGTCGTCGACGGCCGTGTCCGCTGGGTCGACTTGACCGAAGAAGGGGACACCGCAACAACTTCCGTTGACACCCCAGGAGTGGAGACCGCCGGGGCTCGACCGCGGTCCCGACGACACGGCGTACATACTCTTCACCTCGGGTTCGACCGGGCGACCGAAAGGTGTGGTCATGCCGCACCGCGGGATCCCCGACCTGGTCGCCGAGATCCGAAAGTCGTATGCGCTGACCTCCCGGTCACGGGTGCTGCACGTCTCGTCCCCGACGTTCGACACCGGCTTCGTCGAGATGCTGTCCGCCGTCGCGACCGGCGCGACACTGATCGTCGCGCCGGCGTCGACCCGGGGCGGCGATCCTCTCGCCGAGCTCATTCGGCGAGCGGGCGTCACCCACATCATCATGACGCCGTCGGTACTCGACACCCTGCCGGTCGACCTCGCGGACGGGCTCACCCAGGTGATCGTCGGCGGTGAGGCCCTGCCGCCCCGACTGGTGGACAGCTGGAGTGGACGTGTGCCCATGCGGAATGCGTACGGTCCCACGGAAACCCGGTGCAGTATCAACATCTCCCGACCGCTGTCGCCGGACGGTGAGATCACTGTGGGCCCGCCGATGGTCGGGGTGACCGAGTCGGTACTGGACCGGCGTGGCCGACCTCAGCCGCCGGGCGGACTCGGCACTCTGTACTGCGCGGGAACGCAATTGGCCGACGGATACCTGGACGACCCCGAGCAGACCGCCGAGGCATTCGTCGAATGCACCATCGCCGACGATGCGGTGATGTACCGAACCGGTGACATCGCCACCTGGACCGACGCCGGTGACCTGCGCATCCTCGGCCGGCGTGACGGCCAGGTCAAGTTGCGCGGTCTCCGGATTGAACTCGGCGAGATCGACGCGGCACTCATACGCTGTGCAGGAGTCCGGCGCTGCGCCACGACGTTTCGCGATCTGCCGTCGGGGAGTCCCGGGATCGTGTCCTTCGTGGTCCCCGACGACACCTCCCGCCCTCCTGGTTCGCGTGCGCTCCGCCGGGAGCTGGCGCGGATGCTGCCGTCGTACATGGTGCCGACCATGGTCGTCGTCCTCGAAGAGATGCCTCGTGCCGCCACCGGAAAGCTGAGTGTCGCCGCGCTGCAGGACGTCCCGTTGCCGGTCAACGCGCCGTCGCGGGAGGCGGCGGGCCCCCACGAAGCGCTGCTGGTGAAAGTGGTCGGGGAAGTGCTGGGCATCGAAGCGGTGGACCCGATGATGGGTTTCGTGGAACAGGGCGGCGACTCGCTGGCCGTCGTGCGGGTGGCCCAGGGACTCGCAGAGGCGGGACACCCGGAGATCGGACCGAACGACGTGTTGACCGCGCCCGATCTCGCATCCCTCGGCGAATTGATGACGGCGGCGACGACACCGGTGCGCGATGTGTCGGCGGGCGCCGCGACCGCTGAGCGTTCTCTGACGCCCGCCGAGCTGACTGTGGTGCGCGAGCCGGGTCATCCGTTCGCGCAACTGATCTGCGTCGCCTGGGTCCCTGCGTCATGGGCGCGGCCGGGCACACAGGAGACAACGGCGCTCATCGGCGCCCTCCTCGAACGGCACCCGGCGCTGCGTTCGGTGTATCCCGACACCGCCACGGGCCCGGTTCGGCGGACGACGGGCCGCGATGTCGTCGACGCGGTCGTGGACCTCGCCGACGTGGTCGAGGTGCCGGATCGGGAGCGGCTGCGCGCAGAGGCGAAAGAGATGGCGGCCGGCCTCGATGTACGGGTCGCGCCGCCGATCGCGGTGCGTCTTCTCGTCGGTCCGGACGGCGACGTCATGGCCGCGGTCGCGGTGATGCATCACATAGCGGTGGACGGGCGCTCGCTCGGGGTGCTCGCCCGCGACGCCGAGACACTGATGACGGGCGGGGCTCTGGCGCCGGAGAGTGCGTCGTTCGCGCTGGAGACCACGACGCCGCCGGGCGCCGACGAGGACGACCTCGAGCTGCACAATTTCTGGAAGGAATTGCTCGTGCAGCAGAGCGATTCGGTCTTCGAGTGGGACGGCGTCGACCCGGGGTCGTGGGCGAATGATGTTGCGGTCCGGCGTCGTGGACTGATCGACGCCGCTGCCTACGAACGCTTCCGAAACCGCGCGGCAGCCGAGCACATGACGCCGTTCGAGGCATTCGGAGACGTGGTGGCCACAGCTCTGGCGAACATCGCCGGACAGACCCGCGTCCTGGCAGCCACGACGGTGTCGAAGCGACCGGCGGGTGCGGAGGACATCGTGGGGAACCACGTGCTCGCGGTCATCACCCCGTTGTCGGCCGGTGATGATCGGGATGCGTCGGTCACGCTGCGACGCAACTGCATTCGTGCCGCGACGGCACCCATGGAGGACATCCTCGACCTGGCTGGACGGACCGTCGACGCCGACCATCTGTTCCCCGTGCCCGTCCTGCTCGGTTGGTCGCCGGTGATCGCACCTCCGGCGTCCGGCGGTACCCTCTACGCGTTCCCGCCTCGCCGTACACGTTGGTTGCTACAGGTAGAGGGATGCCCGGCGACGACCGGTGAGCTCGAGATCGGCGTCACCGGTGCGGCTGCGGCGTTGGGGGTCGAGAGAACCGAGCGGGTGCTCGCCGAGGTGACCGCGTGCCTGCGTCGATGGTGAGATGAGCCCGGCTGTGCCACAACATCTCCGGCCCGGCAGATTCAGATGGCGGAGCGTCCGCATGCGGCTCACCGTCCTCGGCGTCGCGATCCTGTTCGCTGCCTTGGCGGTTGCCGGTGGATTGGTGCTCATCGTCGTCTATCGCTCGCTCGCCGACGCTGCCGATGTGGCGACGTCGACCCGGAGTCAGGAGATCGCCGACGCGTTGGCACGGGGTGGGCTCGGCGCTGTACAGCCCACGGAGATGGAGCCGACGGACTCGATCGGCATCGTGCAGATCGTCGACGCCGAGGGGTCGGTCCTGGCCGCGAGCGGCGAGCACCGGCTGACCCGGGCGCTCGTCGCGCCGGTCGGTGCCGGTGTCCGGTACACCGCGGTCGATGTGGCCTTCCCGGGGGACGACACCGAGTATCGCGTGACGGTGCGGGGTGTGACGACGCCGGACGGTGAGGTACTCAGCGTCGTCGTCGGATCGGGTGAGGGGTACATCCACGCGACGGTCTGGACGGTCTTCGCGGTGCTGTGCGTGGTGTTCCCGATCATTCTCGTCGTGGCGACGGTGACGACCTATCAGCTCGTCGGCCGGACACTGCGGCCGGTGGAGGCCATCCGCGCCGAGGTCGCCGAGATCTCGAGATCCGGCGTGGCGAGGCGGGTTCCGGTGGCCGGCACCGACGATGAGATCGACACCTTGGCCCTGACGATGAACGAGATGCTGGATGCGCTCGCATTCGCACGCGACCAGCAGATCCGGTTCGTCGGCGATTCCTCACACGAACTGCGAAGTCCGCTGGTCACGATCCTGGGTCTGCTCGAACTGGCGGTTCGGACCGGCGAACCGATCGACTCCGAGACCGTGTCAACCCTGCTCCTGCCGGAGGCGAATCGGTTGCGCGATCTCGTCGACGACCTCCTGCTCCTGGCCCGAGCCGACGAGTACGGACTCCAGCCGTCGCTCGAGGAGGTCGATCTCGACGACATCGTCAACGACGAGGTGACGCGGCTCGACCTGACCACCGATCTCCAGATCAAGGCGACCGTGCTGCCGGCGCGTGCGTTGGGGGACCGCGACCAGCTCGGCCGCGTGGTGAGAAACCTGTGTGACAACGCCGTCCGGCACGCCCGATCCACCGTCGCGTTGACCATGGACGTCGGTCCGGAGTGGGTGACGGTGAGCGTCGCCGACGACGGACCCGGCATCCCCGTCGACGATCGGTCCCGCGTCTTCGACCGCTTCGTTCGGCTCGACGACTCCCGGGATCGCCGCGGCGGCACCGGGCTCGGCCTGTCGATCGTGGACGAGATCGTTCGTGCACATCACGGCACGGTCACCGTTTCCGACACCGCGGGCGGGGGTTGCACCATCGGGGTGTCGCTACCGCGATGGGGCGTTCACACCGTCGGGTCCCCACCGTGCTCGTCGAGCCGATAACCGGCACCGCGGACGGTCTCGATGGAGCGGCAACCGAAAGGGGTGTCGATGTGCCTGCGGAGATAGCCCACGTACACCTCGACGATGTTGTCGTCTCCTCGATAGTGGGCATCCCACACCGCCTGCAGGATGGCGGTCTTGCTGACAACGGCGCCCTTGTGGCGGATCAGGTATTCGAGCACCGCGAACTCCCGGGCGGTCAGGCGGATGGGCGTCTCGCCGCGCCGGACCTCGCGTCGCGCCGGATCGAGTGAGAGTGATCCGGCCCGGAGGACGGTGGGTCGTTCCGGAGCGCCCCGGCGCGCGAGGGCACGCAATCGGGCGGACAGGACGACGAAGGAGAACGGTTTGACCAGGTAGTCGTCGGCGCCGAGGTCGAATGCGTCCGCCTGGTCGTATTCACCGTCCTTGGCGGTCAGCATGAGAACGGGGGTCCACACGCCGCGGTGCCGCAGCTCTCGAACGAGTTCGTAGCCGTTGAGGCGAGGCATCATGATGTCGCTGACGATGACGTCATAGCTTCGGGCGCAGGCGGATTCGACACCCTCGACGCCGTCGGCGGCCGTGTCGACGGTCCATCCCTCGGCTTGCAGTGTCCGACGCAGGGTCTCGGTCGCCCGCGGATCGTCCTCGACGACCAGTACGCGCATGTGTTCCAGTATCTGCCCGGAATCGCCCGGTTCGACGTGATTCACGCGTTCGTGCGTGTCAGGACCAGACCGCCTTGGCGCCGGTGTCCCCGGTCATGAACACGATGTACACCGAACCGAGTGCCACCACGACCGTTGCGATCCCCAGCGCAACTGCCACTGCGCGCTGCGAGAGCTTTTCTGAGGCAGGGATTTTCGTATGTAGGGTAGTCATGAACCGCTCGTCGTGCAGCGCCCACCAGAGGACGGCGAGCGCGAACAGCGGCCCCACCCAATAGATCACCTGCTCGCCGAATCCGGCGTGGCGTTCGATCGCGGGGCTGGGGCCCACCTGCTCTTCCAGTGATTCCCCGGCACTGGTGGTGAGCGGAAGTGCGATGAGCGCGACGAGAGTCACCAGGGGAGTGAAGATTCCCAGGCGGGCACGAGCGGCCGGCCAGCACACCGCGGCGATCGCCATGAGGGCGCTGAGCGGCACCAGCACCACGACGAGGTGCACCAGTAGCGGGTGAAGAGGTAGGCCGTTGATCGTGTTCACGCAGCGACGGTAACCCCGTGGTGTTGAAGGGGAGCTGAATCTGTCGAGCAGGTCACGTCCGGTGGAACGAACCGTCGTCGGTGCGCGTGACCTGGCCGTGGCGCGCAAGTCGTTCGAGATGGAGCTGCCCGGTACGGCGTTCGACGGCGTCGACGAACGGCATCTGTACGTGCGGCCGGTACACGAGTCGGTGCTCAACGATCTCGTGGAGTTGTCGGGGCCGGTCCAGGAACTCCAGCAAACGTTCCTCGCGGCGGTGGATGACGCCCTCGTACGCGGTCAAGCGTTCACGGAAGTCCTTGGAGCCCTCCACGACCCCCTTCTGATGAAAGGTTCCGTACCACCGGGCGTCGACCTCGCGCACACGCGCGATGGAGGCGAGATAGTCGTCGACGCTGCTGCCGACGTCGCCGTACATGGGGCCGAACGATGTGAGATCGATGTCGGCGATGTAGAAGAAGCCGGTCGGTTCGACGAGAACGCCGCAGTGTCCGCGGGTGTGGCCGGGGAGGTGGACGACGGTCGCGGTGACGTCACCGAGGTCGAAGACGTGCCCGTCGCCGATGCCTTGGGTCTCCGGGAAGCCGGGCGTGAGCGCGAAGGTGTCGCCGATCTGGGCGTCGACTGCGGCGCGTTCCTCCGGCGTCAGCCCGTACCCGTCGAGCAGGACCTGGAGTGAGCGAACCCCACCGACCTCGTCGTGATGCGCGAACTTCGCGGTGTCGAAGTGGCGCAATCCGGCGATGTGGTCCTCGTGCGCGTGGCTGATCATGACCGCGTCCGCATCGACCGGGTCGTGGTCGACGTCGAGGGACGGGTCGAGAACCAGCGTCGCCTCGGAGCCGTGTGCCACCACCGTGTTGCCGCGGGGGAAGGCTCCGCCCCCGGCGGGCTCCAGCACCGTGACTTCGTCGAAGCGGGTTTCGGTGAAGTTCGGCGCAGTGGTCACCTCGTCTGCCTACCTGCGTGGTGCCTGGACTGTCAACGGCGGTCGTCGCCGGGAGAGGGGGTCGTCGCCCGGGCGGTCAGCGGCAGGACGATCCAGGCCAGCGAGAACAGGACGAGCGTGCAGAGGCCGGCGACGACCGAGGGCACGGGCCCGGCGGTGGCTCCGAACACGACGGTGATCGCACCCGACAGCGCCAGACCGAGGAGAGTCAGCCCGGCGAAAGACAGATAGTGCGCGCGGTTGACCACCAGTGCGAGTTGATGCTGACGGAACAATGCGCGATGCAACGCGACCGGCGCGGCGAGCAGGATCGCCGCCCCGACAGCGAACGAGACGGTGACCAGGTAGACGACGCGTAAGGCACCGCCGAGTTCTTCGAAGCCGTCATGGAACGGCAACGTGAGGAGAAACCCGGTCAGGACCTGCACTCCGGTCTGCACCACGCGCAGCTCCTGGAGCAGCGAGTTCCAGTTACGGTCGAGGCGTTGTGTCTCGGTCTCGTCGCGTTCCGCCCTGTTCCAGTCGGCATCGCCCGATCGCCGTTCGGGAGGTTCGCGGTGCGGTGGGTTGGCCACCCTCTCATCGTGGCACCTGCCGGAGCCGATCTCCGCGTCCGCCGTGTTTCAGAGCGGTCACCGATGACGACCCCTGGCGGATCCCCGCGAGCCGGAGGACCATCGGTCCATGGCCACGTCACTGGATGAAGTCACGAAGTCTCAGGTGGGTCTGCTGCGGTGGACGGACATGCGCCGGCGTGTCCGCGCCTTCGCCGACGGCCAGGTGGTCGTCGATTCCGCTGCGCCTATCCAGGTGTGGGAGCCGCATCGGGTGGTCGGGTGTTACGCGGTGCCGTCCGCAGACATCGTCGGGCCGCTCGAACACCACACCCCGACGCTGCCGCCCGCCGAGCACCCGCCGATCCTGACCCCGGCGCACCCGTTCGCGCTGCACACCGCATCGGGCGCGACGTACGACATCGTTGCCGACGGGCGGACGCTCGCCGGGGCCGGCTTCCGGCTCGACGACCCCGATCTCGCCGGGTACGTACTACTCGACTGGGACGCGTTCGACGAATGGCGTGAGGAGGAGCAGACCGTGATGGGCCATGCGCACGACCCGTACCAACGCATCGACTGCCTGCCCACCAGCAGACACGTCGTCGTGCGGATCGGCGACACCGTGCTGGCCGACAGCCGGCACCCGACGCTGCTTCTCGAGACCCACCTACCGGTCCGGCACTACATTCCGCGGGAAGACGTCCGGATGGACGTCCTCCAGCGTTCCGACACCGTCACGGTCTGCGCGTACAAGGGGCAGGCGACGTACTGGTCGGCGATCCTCGGCGACGAGGTGATCCCCGACGTCGCGTGGACCTACACCGATCCGCTGCACGACGCGGAGCCGGTGCGGGACCTCATTTGCTTCTACGACGAGCGCGTCGACCTGGAGATCCGCTGATCACGAGAACGTCGGCGGGTCCGCAGGCCGCTTCAACTGGGCGAAGCTCGAGGTGCCCGCGAGGGTGACGAGCGCGGAGTAGAGCGCCTCGGCCTCGTCGCCGGTCGGGAGGTCGGCCAGCACGGGACCGAAGAAGAACGTGCCGTCGATCCCGAGGATGGGGCTGCCGCCGTCCTCTCCGAGGGCGTCCTGACCACGCTGGTGGGAGTCGCGCACCGCGCCGTCGAACGTTTCGTCGTCCATCGCGTCGGCCAGTTCGGCGGGGAGGCCGGCCTCGGTCAGCACCTCGGAGACGACGGCGGGTGTCATCTCGTCGCCGGCATGGTGGATGCGTTTGCCGAGTGCTGTGTAGAGCGGGTCGATCGCATCTGCACCGGTTTTCGCGGTCGCAGCAGCGACGACGCGACCCAGGCGGCGGGCGGTGTCGAGTTGGCGGCGCTGTTCGTCGGAGTCGGGTTTCTCGTTCTCGTTGAGGATCGCGAGGCTCATGAGATGCCAGTCGACCTCGGCGCCGTGTGTGGCCGCGCGTTCCCGGAGCCATCGTGACGCGGCCCAGGCGAACGGGCACACCGGATCGAAGTAGAAGTCGAAGTGGGTCATGGATGTCCGTGTACCCAGTTCGACCGGCTTCGACGCGTGTGTCTCAGCGCAGCGAGTAGCGGATCGGCAGGTGCTTGAGTCCGCCGACGAACACGGTGGCGGCCAACTCGGGTTCGCCGGCGAACTCGATCGAGTCCAGACGCGGGATCAGTTCGCTGAACAGGCTCCTCATCTCCATCCGGGCCAGGGCTGCGCCGAGGCAGAAATGCACGCCGTAACCGAACGCGAGGTGTTTGTTCGGGAAGCGGGCGACGTCGAAGGTGAACGGGTCGTCGAAGATCTCTTCGTCACGGTTCCCGGAAGTGTAAGCGAGGTAGACGGATTCGCCCTCGGCGATGGGTACGCCGCGCACCGTCGTGTCCGCGGCGGCGGTACGCATGAACTCCTTGACCGGTGTGGTCCAACGGATCATCTCCTCGACGGCGGTGCCGATGAGGTCGGGCTCGTGCCGGAGGCGGGCGAGTTCGCCGGGGTTCTCGATGAGCGCGCGCAGACCGCCAGAGATCGCGTCCTTGGTGGTGTCGTGGCCGGCGCTGGCGACGATCACGTAGTAGGACGCGGTGTCGACGTCAGACATGGGCTCACCGTCGATGCGGCCGTTGGCGATTGCCGACGCCAGGTCGCCGGTGGGGTTCGCTCGGCGCGAGGCGGTCAGCTTGCTGAAGTAGTCGAAGAAGTCGAGCAGTGTCGCCAGTCGTTCCTCGACGGTGGTGCCGCGCTGGTACTCCGCGTCGTCGCCGCCGAACAGTTCCTGGGTGAGCTGGTGCATCCGCGGGAAGTCCTCTTCGGGCAGCCCGAGCAGCGACAGGATGACGTACAGCGGGAAGTGGACGGCGACATCCTCGACGAAGTCGCATTCCGGACCGATCTCGGCCATCTTGTCGACGAAGCGCTTGGCGAGTGCGTCAACCTGGATCTGCAGCGCACGCAACGCCTTTGGCCGAAACCAGTCCTGTCCGATCGCGCGGACCTTCTTGTGGTGGGGGTCGTCCATGTGGATCAGGGTGCGCAGTCCCGCTCCGGACTCGAGTTGTGACTTGGCGAAATCGTCGGCCGCAGCGGTCACCAGCACGGGTCGCGGCTCGCTGAGCCACAGGTTGTGATCGCGCTCGATGTCCATGATGTCGGTGCGCTTGGTGATCGCGTAGAAGGGGCGGTAAGGCCATTTGTCCACATACGCGACCGGATTGTTCGCCCGGAGATGTGCCATCGCGGCGTGTAGTCGTGGTTCGTCGGCGTACGCCGTCGGATCGGCAAGTACGTTGGCGGCCTCGTCGGTCATGCTGGTGCTCACCGAAGGCGTCCTTCCGTCGAGTGGGTGTCCTCGCTCCGAGTGTCCGATACACGTGTGTCCCAGATCGGCAGATTGACGAACCCGCCCCATTTACGCTGGACACATGCCTTATCGGGTCCTGGCCGACGGCATAGCGGTCCTGCACATGATGTTCCTGCTGTACGTGATGTTCGGCGGGTTCATCGCCTGGCGGTGGCCGCGCACGATCCTGCTGCACCTCGTCGCGGTGGCCTGGGGGATCGCATCGGTGGTCCTGGGCTTGGAGTGCCCACTCACCGACGCCGAGAATTGGGCGCGTCACCAGGCGGGCGAGCGAGGACTGCCGCCCACCGGATTCATCGACAACTACCTGACCGGGGTGATCTACCCGGAGTCGGCACTCGGGCTGGTGCGCGGGTTGGTCGCTGTGCTGGTCATCGTGTCGTGGGTGTGGTTGTGGTGGCGGGTGCGGACCGGTTCGCGCCACCGCAAAATCGCGAGTTCGGGGTAGACGCGCTACCTGGGGCCAGCGCTTGTGGAGCGAGGTCGCGATCGTGACGGACGGCGGGTGGGTTCAGCGGGTGCCCCGCGGCAGCGCGCGCCGGGGTCTCAGCAGCGGGAGCATCCAGTCGTACACGGCGTCGTCGTTGAGCAAGGTGAAGTGGTGGGCGCCGCCGATGTGGAATCCGTCGTCGACCTCGAATCCGAGGTGATGCTTGCGATCCCGACCACCGCCACTGTTGGTCAGCACCAATCCGTCGCCGACGATGCGGCCGAACGGGTGGTCCGGACGTTGGGTCACCGTGGCCGTCACGTAGAGGTGTCGCGCCCCCTCCATCAGGGGCGGATAGTCGACGGCGGGCTGCGAGAAGGCTTCCGGATCGGCGTCCCGCCAGTGTTCCTCGGTGACGGCCCCGCGGAACAGGTCGCGAACCCCGGCGCTGCGACGACCGAGCAAGGTGCCGAACGGTCGGCTCGTCGGCCACAGGCGCAACGCTGCCGTTGCGCGGTGGACTCCTCGAGCCAGCGGTGCCCCGAGGTGGGGAGTGCCGAGGCATACGGTGTGTCGAACGAGCTTGGGCCAGTAAGCATCACGCGCAGCGCCTTGATGGCATGCGCTGCGGATGACCAGACCGCCCATCGAGTGGCCGATGAGGGTGAGGCCGGTGATCGGAACCGGCCACAGCAAGACCAGGTCGTCGAGCAGTCGCGCGAGATCGCGGCCGTTTTCGCTGATATGGCGTCCCGTGTTGTACCGGATCTGAACCTCGGTGCTGCCGAGATCGTGGGCGAGGCGAGTGCCGTAAGTGGGCCGTTTGCCGCGTTCCCACGCGAACTCGGTCTCCATCAGGCCGTGCAGGAAAATCGTCAGGTGTCCGGTTGCCTCGGGGAAGGCGGTCGCGAGTCCATCCGGGGTGATGGGAACGGCCGCGCCGTCGACGCGGATTGCGATGTCGGGGGCCAGGGGCGAATGCTCGGCGGTCAGCTGATCGCCGATCAGTCCGTCGAGGATGCCGAGGGCCACGGCGCCTCGTTTGGTCTCGGAGGGAACGCCGCTGTTGTGCACCGCCAGCGACTCGGCCAGGTCACCGGCCACGTCGACGGTCGACGTGATCGCCGAGTAGATGGACGTGCTGATCGCGTCGTGCACCATCTGGGCGGGGCGGACCCTCGGACCCCACACGACCCGCAGGCCGGTGAAGACGGTATCGGCCACGGATGAATGGACGGTCGCGATCCCCGCGACCGCTTTGTTCAGCTCATCGCGGCCCAAGGCTGCCAACGCCGGCAGTTCGCGAGTGCGTACAGGTTCGGCAGGCATGATCTCAGTGTACGTCTGTCCACTGAAAGCTGAGCCCGGATCGGCGAGTGTCTCGTCACCGGGCTGGTGCGGGTGGCGCTTCCTCTGAGAAACCGCGACCCTGGGGTGAGTGGCACACATCACAAAAATGGTAAGCATGAGCGGAATGGACTCAACTTTGTTGGCGTTGCATCCCTCGTATGGCTCATACTTGAGCCTGTTGGACTAAAGAGAAAGGTGCACGCGAGTGGACAGCTTCACCCCCACCACGAAGACACAGCAGGCATTGAGCGCTGCTGTGCAGGCGGCGGCCAGTGCTGGCAACCCCGACGTGCGGCCCGCCCACATCCTGGTGGCACTGCTCGATCAGTCCGACGGCATCGCGTCGCCGCTGCTCAAGGCAGTGGGCGTGGACCCGTCGAATGTTCGTGCGCAGGCCCAGATGTTGGTCGACCGCATGCCGACGGTCGCGCAGGCCAGTGCCACCCCACAACTCTCCCGCGAATCGATCGCGGCGGTCAGCGCAGCTCAGCAGCTGGCCGGTGAACTCGGCGACGAGTACGTCTCGACCGAGCACATCGTCGTCGGTCTGGCGACCGGTGACTCCGATGTCGCCAAGTTGCTGCACAACGCCGGAGCAACCCCCCAGGAACTGCGGGATGCGTTCGTCGCAGTCCGCGGGAGCCGACGGGTCACGAGCGAGGACCCGGAGTCGACCTACCAGGCGCTCGAGAAGTACTCGACCGACCTGACCGCGGCCGCCCGCGAGGGCAAGCTCGACCCGGTCATCGGTCGCGACACCGAGATCCGGCGCGTCGTGCAGGTGCTCAGCCGACGGACCAAGAACAACCCGGTCCTCATCGGTGAGCCCGGCGTCGGCAAGACCGCGATCGTCGAGGGCCTCGCCCAGCGTGTCGTCGCCGGTGACGTACCCGAGTCGCTGCGGAACAAGACCGTCATCTCCCTCGACATGGGTTCGATGGTCGCCGGCGCGAAGTATCGCGGCGAGTTCGAGGAGCGGCTGAAGGCCGTGCTCGACGAGATCAAGAATTCCGACGGCCAGATCATCACCTTCATCGATGAGCTGCACACCATCGTCGGAGCCGGTGCCACAGGCGATTCCGCGATGGACGCCGGCAACATGATCAAGCCGATGCTCGCTCGTGGTGAGCTGCGGCTGGTCGGTGCCACCACCCTCGAGGAATACCGTAAGTACATCGAGAAGGACGCCGCGCTCGAGCGTCGATTCCAGCAAGTGTACGTCGGCGAACCGTCGGTCGAGGATGCCATCGGCATCCTGCGCGGCCTGAAGGACCGGTACGAGGTGCACCACGGTGTGCGCATCACCGACTCCGCATTGGTCGCTGCCGCAACCCTTTCCGACCGCTACATCACCTCGCGCTTCCTCCCCGACAAGGCCATCGACCTCGTCGACGAGGCGGCGTCGCGGCTGCGGATGGAGATCGACTCGCGCCCCGTCGAGATCGACGAGGTCGAGCGCATCGTCCGCCGGCTCGAGGTCGAAGAGGTTGCGCTGCAGAAGGAAACGGACGCGGCGTCGAAGGAACGGCTCGAGAAGTTGCGCGCCGAACTGGCCGACCAGAAGGAGAAGCTCAACGAGCTGTCCGCACGGTGGCAGTCGGAGAAGACCGCGATCGACGCGGTACGCGACCTCAAGGAAGAGCTGGATCGTCTCCGTGGAGAAGCCGAACGCGCCGAGCGCGACGGTGACCTCGGACGCGCAGCCGAGCTGCGGTACGGCCGAATCCCCGGACTGGAGAAGGAACTCGAGGCCGCGCTGGAGAAGACCGGTACCGATCCCGGGCAGGACGTCATGCTCCAGGAGGAGGTCGGACCCGACGACGTGGCACAGGTCGTGTCGTCGTGGACCGGAATCCCGGCCGGACGCATGCTCGAAGGTGAGACCGCCAAGCTGCTGCGCATGGAGGACGAACTGGGCAAGCGAGTCATCGGACAGAAGGCTGCCGTCGAGGCCGTCTCCGACGCGGTGCGTCGTGCCCGGGCCGGCGTCGCCGACCCGAACCGGCCACTGGGTTCGTTCATGTTCCTCGGCCCGACCGGCGTCGGCAAGACCGAGCTGGCCAAGGCACTCGCCGAGTTCTTGTTCGACGACGAGCGGGCGATGGTCCGCATCGACATGAGCGAGTACGGCGAGAAGCACAGCGTCGCAAGGCTCGTCGGTGCTCCACCCGGTTACGTCGGGTATGAGGCCGGTGGTCAGCTGACCGAGGCGGTGCGGCGTCGGCCGTACACGGTGGTCCTGTTCGACGAGATCGAGAAGGCCCATCCGGACGTGTTCGACGTGCTGCTGCAGGTGCTCGACGAAGGTCGACTCACCGACGGCCAGGGACGGACGGTGGACTTCCGCAACACCATCCTGATCCTGACGTCGAACCTCGGCGCCGGTGGCGACAAGGAACACGTCATGAACGCGGTGCGCTCGGCCTTCAAGCCCGAGTTCATCAACCGCCTCGACGACGTGGTCATCTTCGACCCGCTGAGCCCCGAGGAGCTGGTGGCGATCGTCGACATCCAGCTCGGACAGCTCAAGAAGCGGCTGGCCCAGCGTCGCCTCGACCTCGAGGTCTCGCCGAAGGCCAAGGAATGGCTGGGTGCACGTGGATTCGATCCGCTGTACGGCGCCCGTCCGCTCCGCCGCCTGGTGCAGCAGGCCATCGGCGACCAGCTCGCCAGGCAGCTGCTCTCCGGCGACATCCGCGACGGCGACATCGTTCCGGTGAACGTCAGTGCCGACGGCGAGTCGCTGGTCCTCGGCTGATCACGAGTGACGCGACCAGGGGCCCATCCCTTCGGGGGTGGGCCCCTTTTGGTTGTCCTCGGTATATGACACCCGACGGGTGGACCTCACTTCGACGATGCGACGTCGATCGAGGTCGCGCAGTCGAAACGAGGTTCGGCGGTGGCGACCAGTGGGCTCAGCGCACGACCTCGCGGTAGCCGGCGTCGATACGACGGGTCCACCCCCGGGCGTCGAGGTGTTCGAGTAGTGGGATCACGACCCGCCGTGTCGTGCCGAGCGCCTGGCGTGCCTCGGTGGTCGTGAAGGGCTGGTCCAGCGCGGCGAGCGACCGCATGGCCAGTGCCGGCGCGGTCGGCAGCAACACCACGCCGTCGCGGAGTCGGTGGATGCGGCCCGTGCGTTCGGCCGCGGCGAGTTCTCTGGCGCCGAGTCCGAGCGCGCTGAGGTCGTCGGCCTCGGGGGCGCGGAACGGGTCCTCGGCCAGACGCCGCTCCAGTGCGCTCATCGCCTCCTCGGCGTCACCGAGATCCGGGATATGGCCAGGCATCGAGAGATACCCGTCGACGGAGGCGACCCCGGCCTCGGCGATCACGGTCGGCAACAGCGCCGCGTCCGGGAGTTCCAGCATCGCAGGGACTCCCGAGATCGACAGACCGGCCGACATGGGTTCCCGTTCATGGACTTCGCCGACCGCAGAACGCAGACGCCCGGTCCATGCAGCGCAGGATGATTCGTCGACCCACCAGTCGTCGACGACCCGGACCCCGGACGGCGCCGTGTCCTCATCGCCGACGAGACCGAGTCGCCGGAGCTCCGGCAGGCGCACCGCGCCACGTCGAGCGACCTCGTCCGCGGCGCCGTCGGCGTCGCCCATCTGCGCCAGAACCGCTGCCCGGCGAGCCGAATCGCCGCGGCGACGGAGTGCGGGCGGGTCGGGATGCAGGACGGTCCCGCCGCCGACGATCCGCTGACCGGGATTCCGCAACACCAGGCGGTCGCCCCGCGAAAGCGGCACGGTGCGTGCGAATGTGAGACGTGCGTGATCGGCGTCGAAGGGACGTAGCCGAGCGGAGAGTGCCGCCGTACCGAGGTGGACGACGAGATGTTCGGGCACCTCGTCGAACGCGACCCCGCCGACGCGCCTGATGTCGGCCTGAGCCGACGAATGCCACGCGCCCGGGGTGATCAGGGCGTCGCCGCGGGCCAGGGCGTCGACCCCGACGCCGCGGAGGTTGGCCGCGACCCGGCTGACCGGCTCCACCGTCGTGAGAGCTGTTCCTTCGCTGTGTAATCCGCGGACATCGACAGTCCGGGGCGCATCGGCGCCCACCAACTCCAGGGTGTCTCCGACCCCGATGGTGCCGGCGGCCAGCGTGCCGGTGACGACGGTTCCCGCCCCGGTGCGGGTGAAGGAACGGTCGATCCAGAAGCGCACGCGGCCCGACGTCGGGGGCCGTGGCGTCCGGGCGAGGACCGCATCGAGGGTGGTGCGTAGTTCGTCGAGCCCCCGTCCTTCCAGTGCGGACACCACCACGATCGGAGCCTCGGCGAGCCCGGTGTCGGCCAATTCGACACGGGTGGAGGCGATCACGTCCCCGATGCGGGTATCGGTAGCCCGGTCGGCGCGGGAGATCACCAGCAGTCCGTGCTCGACGCCGAGCGCGGCCAGCGCGTCACGGTGGTCATCGGACTGGGCGCTCCACCCCTCGTCGGCGGCGACGACGAACATCACGACCGGCGCGGGGCCGAGTCCGGCCAGCATGTTGGGGATGAACCGCTCGTGACCCGGGACGTCGACGAAGGCGACATCGGCGCCGGAAGGCAATGTGGTCCAGGCGAACCCGAGGTCGATCGTCAGTCCGCGGCGGCGCTCCTCCTCCCAGCGGTCCGGTTCGATGCCGGTGAGGGCTCGGACTAGCGTCGACTTGCCGTGGTCGACGTGCCCCGCGGTGGCCACCACGTACTTCACGCGTGCGACCTCACGCCTCGTCCAGCGCCTGCTTGATCGCGGTGAGGACCAGGGCGTCATCGGCCTCGGGGACGCAGCGCAGGTCGATGAGGCACGCGTCGTCGTGGACACGTGGCAGGACCGCCGGGTCGCCGAGTCGCAGACGTTGTGCGGTGCTCACCGGCAGACGCACCGCCCAGCCGGGCAGGGGCACGCCGGGTGCGCCGCCGCCCCCGACTCGCCCATCGTGTTCGACGACCGGGAAACCGGTTGCGGCACCCAGGCTCTCAGCCCGCTCTCGGAGACGATCGGTGTCGGCATGCAGGTACTCGTACACGGGGGGACGCGGTCCGCCGACCGTCGCCTCCATCGCGGCGAGGGCGAGCTTGTCGGCACGAACGGCGCGTGCCAGCGGGTGCTTGGCGACTCGCCGGACCAGCTCGGCGTCGCCGAGGAGGAGTCCGGCCTGGGGTCCGCCGAGCAACTTGTCTCCACTGGCGATGACCAGATCGGCACCGGCGGACAGCGTGGTGGCGGCGTCCGGTTCGTCGGGGAGCAGGGGATCGGGTTGCAGGAGTCCGCTGCCGATGTCGGCGACCACCGGTACGCCATGGGCCCGGCCCAGGTCGCGCAGTTCGGTCAGCGAGGTCTCGCTGGTGAATCCCTCGACGCGGAAGTTGCTCGGATGCACCTTCAGGATGGCGCCGACATCGTCGCCTGTGACGGCGTCGGCATAGTCGCGCAGGTGGGTGCGGTTGGTGGTCCCGACCTCATGTAGGCGTGCCCCGGTCGAGGCGATCAACTCGGTGAGCCGGAACCCGGCACCGATCTCGATCATCTCGCCGCGACTGATCACGACCGCCCGCCCGGCGGCCAGCGCGGTGGTCGTGAGGACCAGGGCCGCCGCCCCGTTGTTCACGATCAGGGCATCGCCCGCCGCGGGGCAGGCCCGCAACAGCGCGGCGCGGGTGACCGCACCACGTTTGGATCGTTGGCCGGTGTGCAGGTCGAGTTCCACGTCGACGTAGCCCGACGCGGCGACAACCGCGTCGAGCGCCGCGGCCGACAACGGGGCGCGACCGAGGTTGGTGTGCACCACCACGCCGGTGGCGTTGAGGACCGGACGGGCCGACGACACCCGGTGAACGCTCACGGCGTCGGCGACGCGTTGCGCGACGTCGTCCGGTGGGATCTCGCCGCGTCGGGCCGCCTCCTGGGCATCGCGGATGATCTCTCGAACAGCCGTGTCACCCAATCGCTCCCGCGCTTCCGTCACCAGCGGCAGGGCCAACAGGGCGTCGGTGCGCGGTATCCGTCGACGTGGGTCGGACACGCAGCCTCCTGGGTAATGGCGGAGGCGGACGGGAATCGAACCCGCCAGGCCGAGATACTCGACCTCCTCGGTTTTGAAGACCGGGGAGCCCACCAGGACCCGTACGCCTCCGTGCGTCTTACAACCTAACGCGTGTCATGTTCGGGCGCCGTCAGTCCTGCTGGTGCGGCCAATTGCCCTCGGTGATCAGCTCTTCGAAGTGGCGGATGAGTTTGGGATTGAGGTCGTCCTCGACGGCGCGTCGGAAGTCGTTGTCCCACCTGGCCAGCCATTCCTCGTCGCGTTTCATCAGAAAGATCGGCCAGCCGTGGGTGATGTCGAGCTCGTCGGAGTAGAGATCGGTGGACCCGTCTTCCCGCATGTACCAGTAATCGTGTCCGGACTCCCAGAACGCCTGCAGCTCGCCGGCCGTGACGTAGTACTCGCCGTCTGCTTGCCTCATCTCCCCGATGGTAGCCATCGTCGCGCCGCCCCATGAGCGATCGGATCGACGCTAGGGTCGGCGGGGTGACTGTCAGCAGCGAAACCCCTGGCCGACTGACCGGATACGCCCACGGTGGCGGTTGCGCGTGCAAGATCCCGCCGGGCGAACTCGAGCAGGCCGTCGCCGGGCTGACCGGGCAGTCCGGCGACGACATCATCGTCGGGCTCGACGACGGTGACGATGCGGCCGCGGTCCGTATCCGCGACGACCTGGCCGTCCTCTCCACCGCCGACTTCTTCACGCCCGTCGTCGACGATCCCTTCGAGTGGGGGCGGATCGCTGCGGCCAATGCCCTCTCGGACATCTACGCGATGGGCGGGACGCCGGTGGTGGCGATCAACCTCGTCGGCTGGCCGCGCGGCGTACTGCCGATGGAACTGATGACCGAGGTGCTGCGCGGTGGTCTCGCGATCGGCGCCGAGGCCGGATGCCCGGTCATCGGCGGTCATACCATCGACGACCCCGAACCGAAGTACGGCATGGCGGTCACCGGGGTGGCGGCACCGGAGAAGCTGCTGCGCAACGACGCCGGCGCACCCGGCCTGCCCGTCACGCTGACGAAGCCGATCGGGGTGGGGCTGCTCAACAACCGTCACAAGCAGACCGGTGAGGTCTTCGACGAGGCGATCTCGCCCATGACCACACTGAACCGCGACGCATCGACGGCCGCCGTCGACGCCGGGGCACGGGCGGCCACCGACGTCACCGGCTTCGGCCTCCTCGGGCATCTGCACAAGATGTGCCGCGCATCGGGCCTCGGTGCGGTCCTCGATCGCAGTGCGGTTCCGGCCGTCAGCGGTGCCCGCGAAGCCCTGCGCGACGGGTACGTCTCCGGTGGTACCCGGCGGAACCTCGACTGGGTGCGCCCGCATCTGAGCACCGACGACGGCGTCTCCGAGGACGACCTGCTGTTCCTCGCCGACGCCCAGACCTCCGGTGGGCTGCTGGTCATCGGTGAGGTACCGGGGTACCCGGTGATCGGGGAGACCGTCGTGGGGTCCGGGATCAGGATTCGGTAGCGGGACCGGTCGTGATCGAGTCGCCGGTGATTCCGGCTGCCCGCCGGGCGGCGAGCCGGCGCTTCTGCGGCTCGATCGTGTAGCGGGGGTTCTTCGCGGATTCGATCCCGGCATCGAAGACACCGAAGCGTGTACAGGCCGAGGCGGCGAGCAACGCGACACCCGACGCGACTGCCACCGGGCGCGAACGTCCGCTGACCAGGGCCCCGATGCCGCCCGCGACGGCGAGCCGCTCGCTCCACCGCAGGAGCTTCCCGGCCGTCCCGTCGTGCAGCGGTTCGGCCGTCACCGGGTCCATCCGGCTCTCCATGATCCGCATCGCGGCGAGGTCTCCGACGACCCCGAGTGCGGCCAGCGTGCGAGCCGGTCCGGCCTGCGATGTCCGGGTGGTGACAAGCGCCAGACCGCTCGATGCCAGGCTCGCGGAGCTGACGAAGACGAACGGCAGGTCGCGGTGCATGGCGTTCCAGGTCGGCACCGCGGTATCGGACAGGAGCACCGCGGTGTAGACGGCCAGCGGCGGTCCGGCGACCGCGGCGGCCAGCCCGGCCGGCGCTTCTACCGCGCGCAACAACGGGCGCAGCACGCCGAGCGGTAGGCGGGAACCGGTCATCCGGTCGACCTCGCCGACCGCGGCCACACCGAGGGCGCCGCTGAACGCCGAGAGAATCCAGGAGCCGACGCTCATCGGTGAGGTCACCTTGAACGTGCGCAGCATGTTGTAGAAGCGGTCGGGGCGCCCCAGATCGGCGACGAGGGCGATCGCGCCGAGTCCCACCGCGCCGAGTCCGCCGAGTCTCGCGTTCCGGCGCAGTTCGTCCCGGCCGGTGAGTTGGGCGCCGGCCGCCAGCACGCCCGAGCCGCCGGCGACGCCGCCGAGAAACAGGTAGGCGGCCACCTTCTCGTCCCACGGTGGTGGCTTGACGACGGGATGGCCGTAGTACGAGGAGAATTCGGCGTCGGGCACCATCGACATCTCGCGGTTGCCCTCACCTTGGCCGAAGCCGCTGCGCTGCTTGCGCTTTCCGCCACGTCCGCGTCTGCCGCGCCGAGGGGGCTCCGGAGGTCGGAAGGAATCGAACTCCGACGACGTCACCGGCCACCTCTCAGGAACGACACGGCGGCCGCGGCCAGCATACCCACCGCGGCGACGCCGGCCCGTTTGTACATCGCCGGGAGATCGGCGGTGCACACGCGCGGATCCGGTGGCAGGCCGTAGACCTCGGGTTCGTCGAGGAGCAGGAACACCGAACCCGTGCCGCCGACACCGTCGTCGGGGTTGGCGCCGTAGAGACGCGCCTCGGTCATGCCCTGCTCGTGGAGTTGCGCGACGCGCGTCTGAGCGTCCGCGACGAGGTCGTCGTGATCGCCGTACTTGATCGAGGTGGTGGGGCAGGTCTTCGCGCAGGCGGGCGTCTCGTCGTCGAGGAGGCGGTCGTAACAGAGCGTGCACTTCTGCGCGACACCCCGTTTCGGCACCTCGGGCTGCTCGCCTTTGCGTTCTCCGGAGCGGGTCGTCGGCGCCGCGGTGCCGTCGGCGCGGCGTTCGACGACGCCGAACGGGCAACCGGCGACACATGTTCCGCATCCGTTGCAGACGTCGTCCTGGATGACGACGGTCCCGAACTCGGTGCGGAACAACGCCCCGGTGGGGCACACGTCGAGGCACCCGGCGTGCGTGCAGTGTTTGCAGACGTCGGAGGACATCAGCCAGCGGAACTCGGGTGTGTCCGGCGGTGTGACGTCACGGACGCCCGCGGCAGAGGCCTCGGTGGTACCGGCCGACGGTTCTCGTCGGTCGGTACCACCGAACCCCTCACGGTCGGGCATCGACGGCATACCGAGTCCGACCAGTGCTCGCCCCGACTCGCGGGCCTCCGCGATACGGTCGGCGCTCTGTTCGATGAAGGCGACGTGGCGCCACGTGCTCGCACCCAGCGCGACGGTGTTGTCATACGACATGCCGGTCAGTTCGAGGTCGCCGTCGCGCGGGTTGGCATTCCATTCCTTGCAGGCGACCTCACAGGCCTTGCAGCCGATGCAGATCGAGGTGTCGGTGAAGAACCCCTTCCGGTTCTCGTGGGTGTGCCACCCCACGTCGGAGGTCGGATCGGTCGGTCCGGACAGCTGCCCCATCTACTCCTCCGCCTTTCCGGTGATGTGCTGGTTGTCGGTCTCGGTGGTCACGCCGGCGCGCTCCTGGTACGCACGTACCAGTTCGACCAGGGCGGTGCCCTGGGGTCGACGACCGGCGATCACATCGCACGAGCCGACCTTCGACTCCTGGATCTGCACGTTGGGATCCAGTGTGACCCCGATCAGGTCGTTGGCGGCATCACCGCTGACCACGGCGTCGGAGCCGACGCCCCAGTGGTACGGAAGGCCGACCTGGTGCACCTGACGGCCGTTGATGATCAACGGCATCATCCGGTCGGTCACCAGGACGCGAGCCTCGATGGCACCGCGTGGCGAGACGATCGTCGCCCACCCCTCGTTGGTCAGTCCGCGCTCGGCCGCCAGCTGCGGCGAGATCTCGCAGAACATCTCGGGCTGCAGCTCCGACAGATACGGCGTCCAGCGGCTCATCCCGCCGGCGGTGTGGTGTTCGGTGAGCCGGTAGGTGGTGAACACGAACGGGTACACCTCGGCGCCGGGCGTCTCGCCGCTGGGGGCGTCGAGATTGTCCTCGCGCGGGAAGAGCACCCGTGCCGGCGACTGCTGCTGCGGATACAGCGAGTTGACCACGGGCGACTCCTGGGGTTCGTAATGCGTCGGGAGCGGACCGTCGACGAGACCGCGCGGCGCGAAGAGCCAGCCCTTGCCGTCGGCCTGCATGACGAACGGGTCGTCGCCGCACAACGCGTCGACGCCGCCGAGTGACGGGTCCGGCCGCGCGTCGGGCGCGAGATCGACCGGGAAGTCCGGTACGTCGGGTCCCACCCAGCGGCCGGCGTCGGCGTCCCATTCCATGTACCGCTTGCGTTCGCTCCACGGTTTGCCATCGGGATCGGCGGAGGCGCGGTTGTAGAGGATTCGACGATCCGCCGGCCACACCCAGCCCCACTCGTGCTGCGTGACGCCGTCGCCACCCTGGGGTACGCGTCGGGCCGCCATGTTGTGGGCGTCGGCGTACACGCCGGTGTAGATCCAGCAGCCGCCGGCGGTCGAGCCGTCCCGGGCCATCTGGGTATACGACGTCAGGTTCTTGCCGGCGTCGGGTCCGGAGACGCGGTACCCGTTGATCTCCGACAGCACGGCCTCGGGTTCGGGGTTCCCGTGTTCATCGAGGGGATAATCCCAGGTGAGATCGAGCAGCGGGCGGTCGCGTTTGTCGGTCGAGTCGGCGAGACGCTCACGGATGCGTCGGCCGAGTTCGAAGAAGAAGTCCATCTCGCTCTGGCACTGGCCGGGCGGCTGGACGGCCTGATGGCGCCACTGCACCATTCGCTGGGTCTGGGTGAACGAGCCGGCCTTTTCCACGTGGGTGGCGGCGGGCAGAAAGAACACCTCGGTGGCGATGTCCTCGGTGCGCAGCTCACCGGATTCGATCTCCGGCCCCTCCTTCCACCACGTCGCCGACTCGATCATGTTGAGATCGCGCACCACGAGCCACTTCAGATGCGACATCGCCATCCGCGCCTGGCGGCCGTTGGCGGAGCCGACTGCGGGGTTCTGTCCGAGGACGAAATAGCCGTCGACCTTGCCGGCGAGCATGTCGACCGTCGTCTGGTAGGTGCCGGCGGGACCCGTCAGGCGCGGCAGATGGTCGTAGCACCAGTCGTTCTCGGCGGTTGCGGCGTCGCCGAACCAGGCCTTGAGGAGGCTCACCATGTAGTCCTCGGCGTTGGCCCAGTACCCCTTCTCGTTCTTCGACGTGATCGCCTCGATGTAGTCGTCGAAGGTGTCGTGCTTTCCTGCCGACGGCATCGGCAGATAACCGGGCAGCAGGTTGAACAGCGTGGGGATGTCCGTCGAACCCTGGATGCTCGCGTGGCCGCGCAGGGCCATGATGCCGCCGCCCGGACGTCCGACGTTGCCGAGCAGGAGCTGCAACACCGATGCGGCGCGGATGAACTGGGAGCCGAAGGTGTGCTGGGTCCAACCGGTGGCGTAGCCGAAGCAGGTCGTGCGGTCGCGGCCGGAGTTGTCGGTGACCGACCGGGCGAGGTACTCGAAGTCCGCGAGGGAGATGCCGCACATGTCGCGCACCATCTCGGGCGTGTAGCGCGAATAGTGCCGGCGCACGATCTGGAAGACGCTCCGCGGATGCTCCAGCGAGTCGTCGCGCACCGTTGCGCCGTGTTCGAGCGGCGGTCCGCCGGAACCGTGTTCGTGGCCGACGGCGCGATCTTTGGCGGGCGGGCCGGCGTCCGGTTCCCCGGGCGATTCGACCGTTCCCGACGTGTGCTCGGGTCGGCTCGACCCGCCCGGTTCCTCATAGGCCCACGAACTGGCATCGTATTCCCCTGTCTCCGGGTCGAATCCGGAGAAGAGGCCGTCGAGGTCCTCGGTGTCGCGGAAGTCCTCGGAGACCAGCGTCGCCGCGTTGGTGTAGGCGACCACGTACTCGCGGAAGTACTTCTCATGGCTGATCGCGTAGTTGATCAGCGCGCCGAGTAGGACGACGTCCGAGCCGGCACGGATCGAGATGTGCTTGTCGGCCACCGCCGAGGTTCGGGTGAACCGCGGGTCGACATGGATGACGCGTGCCCCACGCGCCTTGGCCTCAGCGACCCACTGGAAACCCACCGGGTGCGCCTCGGCCATGTTGCCACCCATGAGGATGATGCAATCGGCGTTGGCCATGTCCTGCAGTGATTGCGTTGCGCCGCCGCGTCCGAACGAGGCCCCCAGACCGGGAACCGTGGCGGAGTGTCATATGCGCGCCTGATTCTCGATCTGGATCGCACCCGCCGCGGTGAAGAGCTTCTTGATCAGATAGTTCTCTTCGTTGTCGAGGGTGGCGCCGCCGAGTGAGGCGATGCCCATCGTGCGGCGCAGTAGTCGGCCGTCGTCGTCGTGTTCCTGCCAACCGCGACGCCTTGCTTCGAGGAAGCGGTCGGTGATCATGTCGATCGCGGTGTCGCGGTCGAGGTCTTGCCATTCGGTCGCGTACGGCGCGCGGTACCGAACAGTGGTCTGACGCAGCGGGTTGTTGACGAGCTGTTCGCTCGACGCTCCCTTGGGGCACAGGCGGCCACGGGAGATGGGGGAGTCGGGGTCGCCCTCGATCTGGACGACGCGCTCGTCCTTGACATACACCTTCTGCCCGCATCCGACCGCGCAGAACGGGCACACGCTCTGCACCACTCGGTCGGCGGTGGCCGTACGCGGCTCGATGGCCCGTGTCTTCGCCGACGTGACGGCCGGTCCGCGCCCGAAGACGTCGCCCGACCGAAGCTGGCGGAACACCGGCCATTCGAGGGGGCTGAAGGCTGGCACGAGTTCGAGTCTAATCACCTTCGCGACGTGCGTGCTGGCATCATCGCCACCATGAACCGAAAGCCACCTCCTCTCCACGTCGTCGGCGGCGCGCGATGAGCAGGATGGATGCCGTCGAGCTGCCGGTCACCGCCCTCGCCGAATTTCTGGAGTCGACGGCCTTCGCCGAGATGCTCGACCCGGAGGACGAGCGGTCCGCCTCGCGGGACGCCCGGGCGCGCAAGGCCGAGGTCGTCGACGTCGTGCGCGCGATCGACGCCAACGCCGGTCGACGGTTCGTCGACCGGGAGCGCGCCGGCGAGGTCATCATCGGGGGTCTGCGCGGAGGTGGGCTAGGGGTGCGGCCCACGGTGGTCGATGCGGTGCTGAACCTCCTGCGGCCGGTCGGTGTTCCGGCCCCGGGTGCGCCGAAACCCGTTCCCGTCGAAGTCCAGTCGGTGCTCGGGGTGTACGTCTTCGCGCTGGTCGATCCGAGGGATGCCTCGGTGTTCTACGTGGGTGCGGGACGCGGGAACCGGGTCCACCACCACGCCCGCGCGGCGCTGGCCGGCGTGCCACCCGACGCCGGGGAGGCGG
The DNA here is from genome assembly GCF_038024875.1 of Gordonia rubripertincta. NCBI lineage: Bacteria > Bacillati > Actinomycetota > Actinomycetes > Mycobacteriales > Gordoniaceae > Gordonia > Gordonia rubripertincta. The sequence goes on along the minus strand of NZ_CP136136.1, from coordinate 546,904 downwards.
TGGGGGAGGCCGACTCGCCGGCGATCTTCAACGCAACCGAGGAACGCATCACAGACATCGACGCCGACGGATTCGGTGTGGAGCACTGGATTCTCCGACACGGCGACGACGTCGTCGACTCCGCCGAGGGGCTGGCGTCGTATATGCAGCAGTTCACGGTCGAGTTCGCCGACCTGGCGCGACTCGCGCTGACGAACAGCGTGCCCAGTGGCGCGATCCAGCTCTACGAGATGGTGTTGCAGCATGCGGCGCCGCTCGCACCGCCGCTACCCGAGCCGTGCGTGCTGGTGAAGGTCGACGACGCCGCGCGGCCCGAAGCCGGCGCCGAACAGGTCTACGAGTGGGCGCGCAGCGGATGGCGTGCCGGACCGCATCGCACGGTGCCCGACCTGCCGGTCCTGGTGTTCGCCGACGACATCGTCCGCGCGGTGCACCGGGTCGACTACTGGGAGGCGTACCAGGATGCCGACGGCAATCTCGACCCGAAACGGTGGGTTTACACCGGTGCGCCGGATGCCGAGCTGGAAGAACGGTACGTAGGGACCAGCCTGCGCGAGGTCCGCGAGCGACGGGGCGGCAAGTGGAACCACAACGGGTGGCACCCGTACGGACAGGTGTGACGGGTCCGAGATCGCCTAACCGGTCGCGGCCAGTCCCGGCACGGTCTGACGCAGCCGGATGAGGCCGTCGCGGATGCGTGACTTGACCGTGGGGAGGGCGACCCCGAGGTGCTCGGCGACCTCGCGGTAGGTGAGGCCGTGGAAGTAGGCCAGCTCGATGGCCTGCCGCTGGATGGGGGTGAGACTCTCGAGGCCGGTGTGGATCAGGCGGGCGATCTCGCGGCGCTCCACCGACTCGCTGACCTCGTCGATCTCGCGGCTGGTGTCGGCGATGCCGTAGGCGACGGTGCGCCGGGTCGCGGCGGACTCCGACCGGACGCGGTCGACGGCCCGACGATGAGCCAGGGTCAGAATCCAGGAGAGTGCCGAACCGGAGCGGGGGTCGTAGGTCTCGGCGTTGCGCCAGACGGCCAGGAAGGTCTCCTGTGTTGCCTCTTCGCTGTAACCGGGATCGCGCAACACTCGCAGGGTCATGCCGTACACCCGGTCGCAGGTGGCGTCGTAGAACTGGGCGAAAGCGTCCATGTCCCCGGTCGCCACGCGGGCAAGGAGGCTGTTCAGGTCGGATTCATGCATCACGAAACTCCTTGGCGCAGTGGTGTTGTCACGCTTCCGGGGCGGGATTCGGCGTCGGTGCCGGAGTGCTCTCGGTGCGATGTGTCCAACGCTATGCGGGCGGCAGCCGGAAGTGATCAGCGAGAGACACAACGGGATGCTTTCGCAATCTTCGGTAACGAAACGATAACGGCGGCCATCTGTCGTGACCGTGCCGTAGCCTCCTCGCCACGAGAGGAGTCGTATGTCCGAGGACACCATAGAGGGGCCAGACGGTCGGCTGCGTTGCTTCTGGGCGGGCCGCGAGCCGGAGACCACCTACCATGACACCGAATGGGGATTCCCGACCACCGACGATACGTCGTTGTTCGAGCGGGTGTGCCTCGAAGGCTTCCAGTCGGGCCTCAGCTGGCGAACGATCCTGACGAAACGGGAGAACTTCCGCGCGGCCTTCGTCGGCTTCGATGTGGAGAAGGTCGCGCGCTACACCGACGCCGACGTCATGCGCCTGTTGGGCGACGCGGGCATCATCCGCCATCGCGGGAAGATCGAAGCGGCAGTCAACAACGCGCGGCGGGCCGTCGAGCTCATCGACGAATTCGGCTCGCTCGAGTCGTACTTCTGGGGATATGCGCCTGCCGGTGATCACGTGCCGAATTCGATGACGACGTCACCCGAGTCGGTCGCGATGTCGAAGGACCTCAAGAAGCGCGGGTGGCGTTTCGTGGGGCCGACCACGATGTTCGCGCTCATGCAGGCGACCGGGATCGTCAACGATCACGCCTACGGATGCGTGATCCGGGACGAGGTGGACGCCGCACTCCGCCAGCGATTGTAGACAATCGAACAATGTGCCATCATCCGGAGCATGAACGCCCAGATCGGCATCGGGATGGTGTGCCCGTTCGACATGGCTCTCGACCGGGAGCTGTGGCGGTGGATGCCGGACTCGGTCTCGTTGTACTTCACCCGGACCGGCTACATCGGCGCACCCGTCGACGTTGAACTGTGCCGGGATCTCAACAATCACGCCGAGATCGCGGCGGCCGTGAAAGCTGTCTCCTCGGTCGGGCCGCGTGCGTTCGGCTACGCATGCGCGTCGGGCAGCTTCGTCTACGGGATGGCGGGCGCGATGGAGATCTCCCACTGCATGCTTGCCGCCGGTGCGGACCGGGCGGTGACGACCTCGGAGGCGCTGATCCGGGCGCTCGACACGATGGACATCGGCACCCTCGCCGTCGCGACGCCGTACACCGCGGAGCTCACCGGATTGCTCTGCGACTTCCTCGCCGAATCCGGGCGGAGCGTCGTGGCCCAGACCGGCCTCGGTCGTGATCGCGAGATCTGGAAGATCCCGTATCACGTGACGGCAGACCTCATCCGCGCCGCGAATCATCCCGACGCCGATGCCGTCTTCGTCTCCTGCACCAACCTGTGGACCTACGACATCCTCGCCGACCTCGAGGCCGAGCTCGGCAAGCCGGTCCTCTCCGCCAACCAGGTGACCGCATGGGCGACGCTCTGCGATGCCGGTGTGCTCGGCGGCGAGATCACACCCGCGGACTGGTCGACAACTCACGCGCAATCGCTGTTCGCCCGTAGCATTGCCGCATGACCTCTGAGGCCGCGACCTTCGGCGAGGCGGGTACCGCCAAGTACGTGAACCTGACGACCTACCGCAAGGACGGCACTCCGGTGGCGACCCCGGTGTGGGCGGTACTCGACGGTGCCCGATTGCTCGTGTGGACCGAAACCGAAGCGTGGAAGGTCAAGCGAATCAGGCGGAATCCGAAGGTCCTCGTTCAGGCCACGGATGCGCGGGGCAAGAAGCTGACCGGCGAGCCGGTCGCCGGCACCGCGGTGGTGCTCGACGCGGAGGGCACCGCACACGTCCGAAAGAAGCTGATCGAGAAGTACGGGCTGCTCGCGCGGGTACTGATCTTCGCCAGCAAGGTGCGTCGTGGAGAAAGCGGCACCATCGGGATCGCGATCACCGCGACCTAGTGGCACGCCCCCGGTGAGTACGACCGGGTGACAAGGGGTCGTCAAGAACGGCCGGCGTCCCGTAAGAACGGCGTTAAGAACTCTCCGGTGCCCCGCGGGGCGCGTGATCCTTCGGTGTGCCCACCGCACGGTGGGCCATCGGTGCGATCAGAGAGTGAGTCATCGTGGCGGATCTGCTGTTCCTGCTGCTCGCCATCTCCGGCTTCGGCTTGTGCGTACTGGCCGTTCGCGGCCTCGACCTGCGGATCAAGTCGTGACCGCCGACGGGGTGATCAACGTAGCGCTGCTGGCGCTGGCGGCGGTCACGGTGCTGCTCCTCCTCCTGGCTCTCGTGTTCCCGGAGAGGTTCTGAGAAGCGATGAGCACAACTGTTGCCGGGCTCCTGCAGGTCGGGACGCTCGTCGTGATCCTGGCCGCCGTCTACGTGCCGTTGGGCGACTACATGGCGCGTGTGTACACCGGGGATCGAGACCTCGGCGTCGAGGGCATCCTCTATCGACTGGCCCGCGTCGACCCGCGTAAGCAACAGTCCTGGGGTGGGGTATGTCCTTGCCGTACTGGGGTTCTCGGCGGTCTGCTTCGTGGTCCTCTACGCGATCCAGAGGATGCAGGGAGCACTTCCGCTGTCCGACGGCAAGTCCGGTGTGTCTCCGGCGACGGCGTTCAACACCGCGGTCTCCTTCGTCACCAACACCAACTGGCAGTCGTACTCACCCGAGATCGTGATGACCAACCTGACCCAGATGGCGGGACTGGCGGTACAGAACTTCGTCTCCGCCGCGGTCGGGATGGCCGTTGCCGTCGCGCTCGTCCGCGGGATCGTCAACCGCCGGGCCACCGGTGAGATCGGGAACTTCTGGGTGGATCTGGTCCGCGGGGTGATCCGGATCCTGTTGCCGCTGAGCATCATCGTGGCGACGTTGCTGCTGAGTCAGGGGGTCGTGCAGTCCTGGCACAGCGGATTCGCGTGGACGACGACGGATGGCGCAGAGGTGCGCAGTGTCATCGGCCCGTTCGCTTCCCAGGAGGCGATCAAAGAACTCGGTACCAACGGCGGCGGGACATTGTCGGCGAACTCGGCGCACCCGTTCTCCAATCCCACGCCGTTCTCGAATCTGGTCGAGATCTTCGCGCTGCTGGTGATCCCGGTCTGTCTCACCCGGACCTACGGAACCCTCGTCCGGGACCGGAGCCAGGGGCTGACCCTTCTCGGTGTGATGGCAGGGATCTGGGCGATCATGCTCACCGCCGTATGGATCTTCGAGAGCCACGCGTCCGGGTCGGCGTCCCACGCGGCGGGGGCCATGATGGAAGGCAAAGAGGTGCGCTTCGGGATTCCGGGTTCGGCGCTGTTCGCGGTCTCGACCACCGGGACCTCGACCGGTGCCGTCAATTCCGCGCACGACAGCTTCTCCGCGGGCGGTGGGGGCGCGGTCCTGTGGAACATGCTCCTCGGCGAGGTCGCGCCCGGTGGGGTCGGATCGGGGCTGTACGGAATCCTGGTGATGGCGATGATCACCGTCTTCATCGGTGGACTGCTGGTCGGCCGGTCGCCGACGTTCCTCGGAAAGCGGATCGGTCAGCCCGAGATGACAACGGCGGCGCTCTATGTCCTCGTCATGCCGGCACTCGTGCTCGCGGGTACGGCGATCTCGGTGATCCTGACGGCGACCGGGGAGGCGCAGGGGAACAGCGGCGAGCCGGGAACGCCCGGTGCGATCCACGGTTTCAGCGAGGTTCTCTACGCATACGCGTCGGCGGCCAACAACAACGGCAGTGCCTTCGGCGGGCTCACGGTGACCGATGACTGGTTCCAGGCCTCCCTGGGCGTGACGATGCTGCTGGGTCGGTTCGTGCCGATCGTGCTCGTGCTCGCCCTCGCGGGCCTGCTCGCCCGGCAGCGTCCGCGCGGCCAAGCCGATGAGAGCGCAGCCGAGCGCACCCCCGAGAGCGCCGGTGTCACCGGAGCCGGCCCCAGCGGCCTCGCGGGACCCGGTCTCGGGCGCGTCGTGCTGGAGGCCACGGCGGCCGATCCGGTCGCACGTCCGGAGGCGCTCTCCACCCTGCCCACGCACGGCTTCCTCTACGGGTTCCTGCTCATGGCGACCATCGTGCTGGTCGCCGGACTCACCTTCTTCCCGGCCATTGCGCTGGGACCGATCGCGGAGGCGCTGCTGTGACCACACGACTGATCGACACCGACCGCAGCGCCGCCCGCGCCGAACGCGACGCGCGCCACGAACCGGAACTGGTGTCCCGTGGCGCTTTCGATCTCCGCTCACTCGTGACGTCGATGCCCCTGGCCCTGCGGAAACTGAACCCTCGCGATCAGGCCCGTAACCCGGTGATGTTCGTGGTGTTCCTCGGCGCTGTCGTGACCACCGCCCTGGCGATCCTGCGCCCGTCCTGGTTCAGCTGGACCGTCGCGGCCTGGCTGTGGTTCACCGTCGTCTTCGCCGCGCTCGCCGAGGCCGTGGCCGAGGGGAGAGGGCGGGCGCAGGCCGAGAGCCTGCGAAAGATCAAGCGTGACACCGTGGCCCGTCGGTTACGAGGGGGTCGGTTGGGAGACGGGGCCGTCATCGACGAGGTGCTCGGTGGTGCGCTGCGCGTCGGCGACCTCATCGTGGTGGAGGCCGGAGAGGTCATCGCCGGCGACGGGGATGTGGTCGACGGCATCGGCACCGTCGACGAATCGGCGATCACGGGTGAGTCGGCTCCAGTCGTCCGGGAGTCCGGAGGAGACCGCTCCGCGGTCACCGGCGGCACCGTCGTGCTCTCCGACCGGATCATCGTCAAGATCACGACGGCACCGGGCGAGACCTTCGTCGACCGCATGATCGCGCTGGTCGAAGGTGCGGACCGCAAGAAGACGCCCAACGAGATCGCACTCGACATCCTGTTGACGAGCCTGACGATCATCTTCCTGCTGGCGGTGGTGGCGGTCGGACCCATGCAGCAGTACGCGGGTCGGTCGCCGGACCCGGTCGGACTGATCGCGCTGCTGGTCTGCCTCATCCCGACCACCATCGGCGCGCTGCTCAGCTCGATCGGCATCGCGGGGATGGATCGGCTCGTTCAGCGCAACGTGCTCGCGATGTCGGGCCGGGCGGTCGAGGCCGCCGGGGACATCGACACCTTGCTGATGGACAAGACGGGGACCATCACCTACGGCAACCGCCGGGCCACCGCCCTGCACCCGGCCCCGCACGTGCCGGTCGACGAACTGGCGCGGGTGGCCTCGGAGTGCAGTCTCGCCGACGACACTCCCGAGGGGCGGAGCATCGTCGAGTTGTGCCGGACCTCGTACGGGGTGGAACCGGTCGCGGAGGCGCCGACCGTCGGCGGGACTCGCCGCGAGGTGGTCGCCTTCACCGCCCAGACCCGCATGAGCGGCGTCGATCTGCATGACGCCGAGGCGACGGTGGTGTACCGCAAGGGAGCGGCCGACGCACTCGGACGCTGGGTCGCCGACTCGGCGGGAAGCGTGGAACCGGCGGTCCTCGCGGACGTGGAGCGCGTCTCCATCGATGGTGGTACTCCGCTCCTGGTCGGGGTGCACCAGGAGGGCCACCCCGCCCGCGTGCTCGGAGTGATCGCGCTGACCGACGTCGTGAAGCCGGGGATGACCGCGCGATTCGCCCAACTGCGCTCGATGGGAATCCGCACGGTCATGGTCACCGGCGACAACCCGCTCACCGCCCGGGCCATCGCGGCCGAGGCCGGGGTCGACGACTTCGTCGCCGAGGCCACCCCCGAGGAGAAGCTCGCGCTCATCCGTTCCGAGCAGCAGGCCGGACGCCTCGTCGCGATGACCGGAGACGGAACCAACGACGCACCCGCGCTCGCACAGGCGGACGTCGGGCTGGCGATGAACACGGGGACCTCGGCGGCCAAGGAGGCCGGCAACATGGTCGACCTCGACTCCGATCCGACCAAACTCATCGAAGTGGTCGCGATCGGGAAGCAACTGCTCATCACTCGCGGGGCTCTCACCACGTTCTCGCTCGCCAACGACCTCGCGAAGTACTTCGCGATCCTCCCGGCGATGTTCACCGTCGTCCACCCGCAACTCGACGCTCTCAACATCATGCGTCTGCACTCTGCGGAGTCGGCCATGGTCTCGGCGGTGATCTTCAATGCGCTGATCATCGTCGCGCTCATCCCACTCTCGTTACGGGGAGTGCGATATCGCCCGTCGTCGGCCTCGAAGCTGCTCGGGCGCAATCTGCTCGTATACGGCCTGGGTGGCGTGCTCGCCCCCTTCGTCGGCATCTGGCTGATAGACCACGTGGTCCGTTTCCTTCCCGGGATGGGGTGAGCGAGATGAAGATGATCGTTACCGGCCTTCTCCGGCAAAGCGTCGCAGCACTCGGGATGCTCCTCGGGCTCACCCTCATCCTCGGATTCGCCTATCCCGCCGGGGTGTGGGCGATCTCGCGGGTCGACTCGTCGAGTGCCGAGGGTTCCCGTCTCGTCGACGCCTCCGGATGTGTGGTGGGCTCGTCGCTCATCGGACTCGATCCACAGGTGCCGGCGGGTGGGCCGGACCCGTATCTCCACGCGCGTGTCCTCGGTGCCGAGGGTGCACCGATGGCCACCGGCGATCCGTCCGCGTCGGCGGCGAGCAATCAAGGTCCGAACAGCGTGATCCTCCTCGACAACATCGAGGATCGACGGGCGCTCATCTCCGCTCGGGAGGGCGTGGCGCCGCAGGCGGTTCCGGCTGACGCCGTCACCGGATCGGGGTCAGGGCTCGATCCCCACATCAGTCCGGCATACGCCGAACTGCAGGTGCCGCGACTGGCGCGCGAGAATCGCCGCTCGCCGGAGGCGATCCGCTCGCTGATCGCCGCCCACACACAGGGCAGACAGTGGGGGTTCCTCGGAGAGCCCAGTGTCGACGTCCCGTCGGTGAACGTGGCGCTCGGTCATGGGCCGGCCACGTGTCACACCCGTTGACCGGCGATAGAATCGGCGGATGACCTCAGCGGCGGGACCGGGGACGACGCCGGTCACGACACCGCAGGCGGCGTCGCACAGGCGCTCGGACGGGCGAGGCAAACTGCAGGTCTTCCTCGGATGCGCGCCCGGTGTCGGGAAGACCTACGAGATGCTCGCGCAGGCCCGGAACCTTCGGGACGAAGGTGCCGACGTGGTGATCGCGGTCGTCGAATCGCATGGGCGGCCGGCGACTGCGGCCCTCGTGGAGGGCCTGGAGGTGATCCCCAGGATCGCCCGCCCGTATCGGGGGTCGACATTCGACGAGATGGACCTCGACGCGGTCCTGGCGCGCCATCCGCAGGTGGCGCTGGTGGACGAACTCGCCCACACCAACACCCCGGGATCTCGAAATGCCAAGCGTTGGCAGGACATCGAGGAGATCCGCGACGCCGGCATCGACGTCTGCTCGACCGTCAACATTCAGCACCTCGCCAGCCTGAACGACGTCATCGCCCAGATCACCGGCGCCGTGCAGAGGGAGACGGTGCCCGACGACGTCGTTCGCGGCGCCGACCAGATCGAGCTCGTCGACATCGACCCGCAGGCGCTACGGCAGCGCCTGTCCGCGGGCAAGGTCTACCCGAGCAGCCGGGTCGACGGGGCCCTGGGCAACTACTTCCGCCAGGGAAATCTCACCGCGCTGCGCGAGCTGACGTTGCTGTGGCTGGCCGACCAGGTCGACGACAAACTCGCCGATTATCGTGCGGCACACTCGATCACCGACACCTGGGAAGCCCGAGAACGAGTCGTGGTGGCGATCACCGGCGGGCCGGAGTCGCCCACCCTGCTGCGTCGTGCGAGTCGTATCGCGTCGCGATCGAGCGCGGAATTGCTGGCCGTGCATGTGGTCCGGGGAGACGGCCTGAGTGATCACGGCGTAGATCTCACCGCACTCAGAGAACTCGCCGCCGGGTTCGGCGCGCGGATCCACACGGTGGTCGGCGACGACATCCCGGCCACCCTGCTGGAGTTCGCACGTGGGGTCAATGCAACACAATTGGTACTGGGTACCTCCCGCCGACCGCGTTGGCAACGGATCTTCGACGAGGGTGTCGGGGCGACGGTCGTGAGCGGCAGCGGACGCATCGATGTGCACATGGTCACACACGAGGAGACACCCCGCCGACATCGGCTCGACATCCGCGACACCAGGTTCCATCGACCGTTGAGCTGGATCCTCGCGGTGCTCGTGCCGGTGGCGGCGACCGGTGTGCTGCGGCTGCTCGATCCCTGGCTCGGGTTCACCAGCCAGTCGGCGCTGTTCTTCGTGTCAGTTCTCGCGGTGTCGATGCTCGGAGGTATCGCGCCCGCGGCGTTGTCGGCGGTGGTCTCCGGGCTGCTGTTGAACTACTTCTTCACCGATCCCCGGTTCACCTTCACCATCGATCAACCGGACAACCTGATCACCATCCTGGTGATGCTGCTGATCGCGACCGCCGTGGCCGCGCTGGTCGATTCGGCGACCGTGCGGCGCGCCCAGGCGCAGGACGCCACGCGCGAGGCGGAACTGCTCGCGATGTTCTCCAGCGTCGTGCTCGGCGGCGCCGATGTCCCCGGTCTGTTGGAACGGCTACGAGAGACCTATGACCAGTCGGCCGTCGCCCTGGTCCGTCGTACATCGAAAACCTCTCGGACAGTTGAGGCCTGGGTCGGCGACCGCCCGCTGAACGGTCCGGACGAGGCGGACACGACGTGTTCGGTACCGGGTGAACAGTTCGAGCTGCTGCTTCGCGGGCCGAAACTCGGTGCGCGGGACCGGCGGGTGCTGGCCGCGGTCGCCGGGCAGGCGGCAGGTGCGGTCGAGCGGCACGCGCTGGAGGTCGAGGCGGCATCCGCCGAGGCCCTGGCCCGAACCGATGAACTCAGGCGTGCGTTGCTGTCCGCGGTTGGCCACGACCTCCGCACCCCGCTCGCGGCGGCCAAGGCCGCGGTGTCCAGTCTGCGCAGCGATGACGTCACCTTCAGTCCCGACGACACCGCGGAACTGCTGGCGACGGTGGACGAGTCGGTGGACCACCTGGCGGGACTCGTCGGCAATCTGCTCGACTCCTCCCGTCTCGCCGCAGGCGCCGTACGCCCCCAGATGCAGCACACGTTCCTGCCCGAGGTCGTGCACCGCGCCGCGGCCGGGGTGCAACGGCTCAACCCGGACCTCGTCCTGACCATCGACCTCGGCCAGGCCTGGGCCTACACCGACCCGGGTCTGCTGGAACGTGCCCTGGCAAATCTCATCGACAACGCCCACCGGCATGGCGGGCCCGACGTCGAGATCACCGTCAGCGGAACCGGTGACGACCCGCCGCGCTGTGTGATCCGCGTCGTCGACCACGGGCCGGGGCTGCCCGCCACCGACCGCGAGCAGGTGTTCGCGGCTTTTCACCAGGGCGGCGACACCGCGGGGGCGTCGTCGGGGGTGGGGTTGGGGTTGTCCGTGGCGAACGGATTCATCACGGCGATCGGAGGAGAACTGTCGACCGCCGACACACCCGGGGGCGGTGCCACGATGATTGTGAATCTGCCTACCGTGGCGGACATTTCCGGGCCGGAGGAGGGGATACGGTGAACGCCGACAAGAGCCGCGTCCTCGTGGTCGACGATGAGCCCCAACTGCTGCGAGCGTTGCGGATCAATCTGAATGCGCGCGGTTTCGCGGTCTCGACGGCGGCGACGGGGACGGCGGCCCTGTCGGCGGCCGCGCGGTTCAACCCGGACGTCGTCGTACTGGACCTCGGGCTTCCCGACATCGACGGGTTGACGGTCCTCGAGGGTTTGCGCGGATGGACGACCGTTCCGGTCATCGTGCTCTCGGCGCGGACCGACGCGGCGGACAAGGTGGTGGCGCTGGATTCCGGGGCCGATGACTACGTCACCAAACCCTTCGGGATGGAGGAGTTCCTGGCCCGGCTTCGCGCCGCGCTCCGTCGCGGCGCGGCGTCGGGGGTGACGACAGAGTCGCCGGTGGTGGACGCCGGGGCGTTCGTCGTCGACCTCGCCGCGAAACAGGTGACGCGTGCGCAGGAGCCGGTCCATCTGACCCCGACGGAGTGGGGAATCCTGGAGATGTTGGTACGGCACGAAGGAAAGCTGGTGTCCCAGAGCGACATCCTGAACTCGGTGTGGGGTCCCGGGTATCTGGGGCAGAGCAACTATCTTCGCGTCTACCTGGCGAGTCTCCGACGGAAACTCGAAGAAGATCCGGCACACCCGCGTCACCTGATCACGGAGGCGGGGATGGGCTACCGATTCGTGCGTGCATGATCGGCCCAGCGGACATCCCTTCGGGTCTGGCAGAGCAGTCCACCCTTGGGCCCGCCTGGCAGGACTGGCTTCGCCGGCTGCCTGCAACCGCGTCGGGGCTTCTCGTCGACTGGGAACTCCGTCGCGACGGGCACGAACTGTGGCACGGTTTCGAGTCATTGGTCATTCCGGTGGTCGGTCACGACGGCCGGCGTGCGGTCCTGAAGGTCGCCTTCGACGGTGACGACGAAGGCGCCCAGGAAGCACTCGGGCTGCAGCACTGGGCCGGTCGTGGTGCGGTGCGGATGCTGCGCGCCGACCCTCGGCGACGCGCCCTGCTCCTGGAGCGGCTGGACCGGACCGACCTCACCTCGGTCGACGACGACGCGGCGTGCCAGGTGGTGGCTGACCTGTACGGCGCACTGCACATACCTGCTCCCGGCCGGATGTCACTGCTCACGGCCCACCTCGAGCGGTGGCTCGCGGGTCTGGAAACCATGCCCCGGGATGCACCGGTGCCGAGAAGGTTTGTGGAACAGGCTCTCTCGCTCGGCCGGGACTTCCTCTCCGACGCGGCGACGGTCGGCGCCGTCGTACACGGCGACCTCCACCACGAGAACGTGCTCGCCGCACCCTCCGGCGACCGGCGCTGGCTGGCGATCGACCCCAAGCCGATGTCGGGGGACCCGCATTACGAACCCGCGCCGATGCTGTGGAACCTGCTCGATCGCCGGCACGGCGACCCGCGGTGGGTGATCCGGTCGCGCTTCTACACGATCGTCGACGCCGCGGGCCTCGACCCGGACCGGGCGCGGGACTGGGTCACCGTCCGCATGATCCTCAACGCGCACTGGGCGATCCAGGATGCGGAGAGGGCGTCGCGTGTGCTCACCGCCGACGATCGCGAGTGGATCACCACCTGCATCACGGTGGCCAAAGCGGTCGTCGACTGACCGTCAGCGAGTGAACAGAGTGCCCAATTCCGGTATGACCGCGGAGATCCCGGCGAGACGCAGGCCCTGCCACGCGGTGACCTGATTGGCGGTCAGCACGGGCTTCGCGAACTTCTCCTCGAGTCCGGTGATCCACCTCGCGGTGTGCAGGGCGGTGTCGGGGATCAGGATCGCCTCCGCGTCGGGATGGTCGGCGGCCGCGATCATGTCGAAGAGGCCGTCCCCGTCGAGGAACCCGGCCTCGGAGGCGGTCTCGATGTCGTTGGCGCGCAGCGCGACCACCTCGATGCCGCCGTCGCCGAGGAAGCCGATGAACCGCGAGGCCAGGGGATCGGGGTACGTCGCGGCGATCGCCACCCGGGCCAGTCCGAGATGGTGACATGCCTCGACGAAGGCCAACGAGGTCGACGAGACGGGGCGGTCGGCCAGTGTGGCGATGTCGGCGACCTGGCGACGGGCGCCGTCGAGGCCGTGGACGAAGCTCCCCGAGGTACAGGCCCACATCACCGATACCGGCTCGTCGGCCTGGGCTCGTCGCAGCCCCTCGGCGAGGCGGTGCTGCTCGCCGGCCGCGGCCATGGCGTCGACGGTGTGGTCGTCGGAATCGATCTCGGTGATGGTCACCGGCAGCCGGACCGCGGCGCCCGAGGCCACGAGTGCGGACTCGATGAGTTCGTAGTCGTCTTCGGCAGCATGACCGGGATAGAGCATCGCGACGGTGGTTGTCACCCGCACACCTCCAAGGTAGATTGTCAACAATCTACCAAGTGCGACAGATGAGGGGGCGCATGTCGGAAACGGCCCGCTGGCTCAGCGCGATCGAACTGGCCGACGCCTACCGGACCGGTGAGCTGACGCCAGAGGCGGTGGCCGTCGAATTGCTCGACCTCGTCGACCGGGTCAACCCGTCCGTCAACCCATTCTGCCTCGTCGACCCGGACACGACGCTCGCCGCCGCCCGGGACTCCACCGAGCGTTTCCGGGCGGGCGCGCCGCTGGGGCCGCTCGACGGGGTGCCGGTCAGTATCAAGGATCTGCTGCTCACCCGTGGCTGGCCGACGCTGCGCGGCTCGCTGATGATTGAGCCGGACCAGATGGCCTGGGATACCGACGCCCCTGCGGTCGCGCGACTCCGCGAGGCCGGCGCGGTGATGCTGGGCAAGGTCACCACGCCGGAGTTCGGGTGGAAGGGCGTCACCGACAGCCCGCGCACCGGCGTCACCCGCAACCCGTGGAACACGCTGCGGACGTCCGGTGGGTCGAGCGGTGGTTCGGCCGCGGCACTCGCGGTCGGACTCGGTCCGCTGTCGGTGGGAACCGACGGCGGTGGATCGATCCGGATACCGGCCGCGTACTGCGGGGTCGTCGGGTTCAAGGCGACGCTCGGCCGGGTGCCGATGTATCCGCCGAGCCCGTTCGCCCCGGTCGCGCACGTCGGACCGATGACCAGGACGGTCGGCGACTGCGCGCTGCTCCTCGACGTTCTCAGCGGGCACGATCCGCGGGACTGGGCGGCGTTGGCGACCCCGGACGAGAGTGCTGCCGCCGCGATCGCCGATGTCCGGGATCTCTCCGATCTCCGGATCGGGTACAGCTCCGACCTCGGCTTCGGATCGAACGATCCTGGAGTGCAGGCGAATACGGATCGCGTCGTGTCGGTGCTCGAACAGCTCGGGGCGACGGTGGAGAAGGTGGACCTCGGTTGGGATGACCCGGCGTGGGCATACCACATCATCTGGTTCGCCGGAGCCGACGTGGTGGTGCGAGGACTCGGACCGGGGGCGGAGAAGAAGGTCGATCCGCTGCTTCTCGAGGCGCTCGACAGACATCGGGACTTCACCGCAGGCGATTTCGTGAGCGCGAACGCGCTGCGCATGGAGATGGGCACCACGATGGGTCTCTTCCACGAGGAGTTCGACCTGCTCGTCACGCCCTCGATGCCCACGGTCGCCTTCGAGGCGGGACGCACCGTTCCCGAGGGATCGGCGTCGCCGGACTGGACGTCGTGGACGCCCTACAGCTATCCGTTCAACCTCACGGGGCAGCCGGCGATCACGGTGCCCAGCGGATTCGTCGACGGTCTGCCGACGGGTGCGCAGTTCGTCGCTGCGCGACATCAGGATACGACCGTGCTACGGGTCGCGGCGGCCTATGAGGCGGCCGCCGGCTTCACGATGTTGGGAGATCGTCCGTGACCGAGCGGCCAGCCGAACGATTCATCACCGTGACACTCGAGGAGCGAGGCGTGACGGCGGTGGCGCGGATGCTCGATGCCGAGGCGCCCCGGACCGCCGGCGCGGTCTGGGACGCATTGCCGCTGGGTGGCCAAGTGTTCCACGGAAAGTTCGCGCGCAACGAGATCTACACGCTGCTACCGGCATTCGCGCCGGTGGAACCGGGTGCGGAGAACACAACCATCACGCCGATCCCCGGCGATCTGTGCTATTTCACCTTCGACGGTGTTTTGGACAACCCCGCATATGGGTACGATCCCACATCCGCGCCGGCCGAACATCGGCTGCTCATCGACCTCGCCGTCTTCTACGGAAGAAACAACCTGCTGGTCAACGGCGATGTCGGCTGGGTGCCGGGGAACGTGTTCGCCACCATTACGGCGGGCCTGGAAGACTTTGCGGCGGCTTGCAACGACGTCTGGATGGGCGGCGCGCGGGGTGAAACGCTCACCTATGCGCGCTTGGAGCGGTAAGAAAGAAGGAATGACGGTGGCGATCACAGTGGATGAGGACGACTCGGGCGCGGACCGCCCGGGAGGTCGAGCTACCACTCCTCACCAGGCAAAACGAGGCGGTTCGACGCGCCGTCGGGTGCTCACGCCTCTGGTGCAGGAGTCGACACCGGCGATCATCGCGCGTAAGTTGCACAATGCCATTGCGAACGGCGACTTCCCGCCCGGGTCGCAGTTGACGGAGTCCGGTCTCGCCGCAGACCTGGGCGTCAGCCGCGGTCCGTTGCGTGAGGCGATGCAACGTCTCACCGCGGAGGGTCTGCTGGTCAGCCATCGCAACCGGGGCCTGTTCGTCGTCTCGATGGAGAGAGACGACATCCGCGACATGTACGTCGCGCGCACAGCGGTGGAACGTGCTGCCGTGCAACAGGTCATCGCGCGCGGCGAATCAGAGGCGGTGGCCGCGCTGGACGAGGCCGTAGAGGCCATGCGCGCGTTCGTCGACGAGCCGAACGGTGCCGGGATGGCCGAGGCTGACATGGGATTTCACCAGACGCTGGTGGAACTCGCGGAAAGCCAGCGCCTTTCGCGTCTCCACGAGACGATCCTCGTGGAGACACGAATGTGCTTGCGAGCCATGCGAGGAACATATTCATCGGGAAAGGAACGGATCGACGAACACCAGGCGTTGGTGGACGCCATAGCTGCGGGGGATTCTGCCAAGGCGGATGCGCTGATGATCGAGCACATGGCCGACGGGCTGCGTCGATTGATCGGTGACGGCGACGACGCCGGCGATCTCACCGCATCCGGGAGCTGATCGCTCGCGGTTCGGATGTTCATGGTCGGTCGAGCAGGCTGCCGTCCGTGCACAGGGTTCACCAACGCCGGAGATGACCCAGCGAGGGGCGAATTCACGGCCCCGATGACATTCAGGAAGCGCAGATGAGCGACACGACGCCAGCGGACACTTACGAGCAGCTCGCCCCGGACCCGGAGTCACCCGAGGGACGGAAACTACTCCACAAGGCCATCGGTGCCTCGGCCATCGGAAACGCCACCGAGTGGTACGACTACGGCGTCTACGCCGCGGCCTCGGTCTACCTGACCCAGGCCTTCTTCCCGGGTGATTTCGGAACCATCGGCACCATGCTCGGTTTCGCGGTCTCCTTCGTGCTCCGCCCGCTCGGCGGAATGATCTGGGGACCCATCGGCGACCGCATCGGCCGCAAATCCGTCCTGGCCATGACGATTCTGCTGATCTCGGGCGCCACCGCGCTCATCGGCCTGCTGCCCACCCACGCGTCGATCGGTGTGTGGGCGCCCGTCCTGCTGATCCTGCTCCGCGTCGTCCAGGGTTTCTCGACCGGCGGTGAATACGGCGGTGCGGCAACGTTCATGGCCGAGTACGCGCCGGACAACAAGCGCGGTAAGTACGGTTCATTCCTCGAGTTCGGTACCCTCGCCGGCTTCTGCGGCGGTACCGCTTTCGTCCTGCTCCTGCAGCTGGGACTCTCCGATTCGCAGATGGATCAGTGGGGTTGGCGCATCCCGTTCCTGCTCGCGCTGCCCATGGGCCTGATCGGGCTGTACCTCCGCTCGCAGATGGACGACACCCCGGTCTTCCAGGAGCTGGAGCAGGAGGACGAGATCAAGGGTTCG
The DNA here is from genome assembly GCF_038024875.1 of Gordonia rubripertincta. Taxonomy (NCBI): domain Bacteria; kingdom Bacillati; phylum Actinomycetota; class Actinomycetes; order Mycobacteriales; family Gordoniaceae; genus Gordonia; species Gordonia rubripertincta. Next base: position 530,186 of record NZ_CP136136.1, on the reverse strand, counting down.
GCGTGGACCCGGTTCAAGGATCTGCTCGTCAACTACCGGCGACCGATCCTGACGATGTTCGGCATGGTCATCGCACTCAACGTCGCCAACTACACGCTGTTGGCGTATCAGCCGACCTACCTGCAGAACACCATCAACCTGTCCGAGACCTCGGCGAGCGTCGTCAACCTGATCGGGCAGCTCGTGATGATGTTGCTCATCCCGTTCTTCGGCTGGTGGTCGGATTCGACCGGGCGTAAACCGATGTGGTGGGGATCGCTGGTCGGCCTGTTCGTCCTCGCGCTACCGCTGTACTGGCTGATGGGCCAGGGATTCGTCTGGGCGATCGTGGCATTCGTGATCCTCGGCGCGCTCTACATCCCACAGCTCGCCACCATCTCGGCGACCTTCCCGGCGATGTTCCCGACCCAGGTCCGATACGCGGGCTTCGCGATCTCCTACAACGTCGCGACCGCTGCCTTCGGCGGTACGGCGCCTCTGGTGAACGATGCCGTCGTGGAGGGCACCGACTGGAACCTCTTCCCGGCCGTGTACATGATGGGCGCCTGCGCCATCGGCATGGTCGCGCTGCTGTTCCTGAAGGAGACCGCGGGCTGCTCGCTCCGCGGCACCGAGATCCCCAGCAGGGAGAACGACTTCCACGAGCTGCAGAAGAAGCCGGCGGAGTCGAGGGCCTAGCCCAGCAACCTCAGCCCGGCGAGCGTGTACGCCTTTGCCGCAGTGACGAGATCTGCGATGGCGACCGACTCGTCGGGCTGATGTGCGTCGGTGTTGATGTTGCCCGGGCCCAGGACGATCGACGGGATTCCGAGGTCGCGGCTGACGAAACCGCCGTCGCATGCGGCGGTCCAGCCGCCGACCGAGGTCGCGGTGCCGGCGTCGGTGACCGAGCCGACCGCAGTGGTGACGAGCGGGTGGTCCGCGGCGGTCGCGAAACCGGGCATCTCCATGGTGACGCGCACGTCGACGGTGATGCCGTCGGTGTCGATCTTGTTGTCGCGGATGGTCTTCCGGAGGTCCTCGGCGATGGCGTGCGGATTCTCGAAAGGCATCAGGCGACGGTCGATGCCGAGGGAACACGTCGGCGCGACGACCGAGATGCCTTGTCCACCTTGGATGGTGCCGACGTTCCAGGTGCCGCAGCCGAGCAGGTCGTCGAGCGTCTCGTGAAGGTGTTCGTGGTCGGCGCGGATGATCTCGACGATCGCCGCGGCGGCATTGATGGCACTGCGCCCGTCGGCGGGACGGCCGGAATGGGCGGCGCGGCCGGTCACGTCGATCTCGATGTACGACGCACCGCGGCAACCGCGGACGATCTGCATGTCGGTGGGTTCGGCGACGATGCAGCCGAGGAAGTCGTGATCGGCGGGACGGCCGACGAAGTCGCGCACGCCGATGCCGTGCTCCTCCTCGTCGACCGTGCACACCAGGCGCACCGGGCCGGAGAGTTCGACGCCGACGTCGCGTGCACGAGACAACACGCTCATTGCCGCGACGACGGCCGCGATCCCGCCCTTCATGTCGGTGGTGCCGCGCCCGTAGAGACGGCCGTCGCGGGTCCGCACGGTGTACGGGTCGGCGGTCCAGTTCGGGCCCGCGGGCACCACGTCGGAGTGGCCGAGGAACATCAGGCCCGGGCCGTCGCCGCCGGGGAGGGTGGCGATCAGGTTCGGACGCCCGGGAGCCACCTCATGGGTGTCGACGTCGAAGCCGAGCGCGCGGCACGCCTTCTCCAGGATCTCGACGGCGGCGCCCTCGGTGCCGCCCGGATTCTCGCTCGGCGCCTCCACCAGCGCGGTGGTGAGCGCGGTGATCGCGGCCTCGTCGATCAGGTCGACGAGGGACTGCTCGGCCGGACTCAGCTCAGTTACGTGTTCACCGCTCACCGTGCCATCTTCTCAAGACTGGACGTGAGGCGTCGAATACCTTCGTCGATCCGGTCCGGCGTGCTCGACGCGAAGCACAGGCGCATCGAATTGCGGAATCGGCCGCCCGGCGACAGTGCCGGGCCCGGGATGAAGGCGACGCCATCGGCCAGGGCGATCTCGAACAGCTCCCGGGTGTCGATCTCGGCGAACTCCTCCCGCAGCGTCACCCACAGGAAGAAGCCGCCTTCCGGGTTCGTGGTGACCACGCGGTCGCCGAGGTGGCGGGCGATGGAGTCGAGCATGGCGTCCTTGCGCTCGCGATACAGCGAGCGGATGCCGGCGAGATGGTCCTCGAGGCCACCACGCGCGATGTACTCCGCCACGATGTGCTGGTTGGGCACGTTGGTGCAGGTGTCCATGGCCTGCTTGCCGTTGATGAGCAGCTGCCGCAACGACGGGTCGGCGTCGACCCAGCCGACTCGCCAGCCGGGAGCCAGGATCTTCGAGAAGGTCCGCACCGAGAAGATCAGCGGATCGCCCGGGCTCAGCGTCTGGAAGGTGGGGATGTCGGTACCCGCGAAGCGGAGCAGCCCGTACGGGTCGTCATCGATGATGACCGAACCCCAGGTGTGGGCCAGGCGCAACAGCTCGCGGCGTCGTTCCTCCGACATCGTGACCCCGGACGGGTTCTGGAACGTGGGGATCGTGTAGATCGCCTTGGGGGTCTTGTGGGTGTGCGCCACCAGATCGGCGAGCTGGTCGACCTGCATGCCGTCGTCGTCGACGGGCACCTCCAGCAGTTGTGCCCCATAGGACAGCGCGGTGGCGCTGCCATTGGTGTACGTGGGGGACTCGACGATGACCAGGTCACCGGGGTCGACGAACAGCTTGCAGGCGAGGTCGAGGCCCTGCATGCCGCCGGTGGTGATCACCAGACGGTCGTGGGTCGACGGATCGGGCGTCGTGGCGAGGTAGTCGACGAGCAGCTGCAGCAGCCGCGGTTCACCTTCGGTGGCGCCATAGGTGAACGACGTGTGGTCGAGGATCTCGCCGGCGATCTGACGGAACTCGTCGGCCGGAACGGCCTCGTCGGCCGGTGAACCCATCGCGAAGCGCACGATGTCGTGGGACTGTGCGGCAAGCAGGGAGGTCGACGAGTCGATCATCGACCCGACCAGGTCCTTCGACCGCCCGGCCAGAGGCAGCGTGGGGCCGGAATGCCGTACGTCGTTCACGGGTTCGGTCGTTGTGGTCATGTCGTGCACCTCGTCTCACCAGGCCTTCGTGGCTCGTCGCTTTCGCTCCTCGCACCTCAGGCAGCAGTTGGGTTGTCGTGTATTCCTTGGGCTTCAGGTGGCGTTGTCTATTTCTGGATCAATTCCCGCGGGAACGACGTGAAACACTCGACGCCGGTGGGGCTCACCCGCACCGATTCGGAGAGCTCGAAACCGTAGTTCTCCATCCACATTCCGCAGACGATGTGGAAGGTCATGTTGGTCTCCAGGATGGTCTCGTCCTCGGAGCGGATGCTGATGGTGCGCTCACCCCAGTCCGGCGGGTACCCGATGCCGATCGAATACCCCAGGCGCGACGGCTTTTCGAGGCCGTACTTGGCCAGGGTCCAGTTCCAGGTGGAGGCGAGTTCGCGTGTCGCCACACCCGGCTTGATCGCCTCGAGGACGTTGTTCAGGCCCTCGGCGGTCGCCTTCGCGACGTAGTCGAGATCCTTGTGTGGAGTGCCCAGCGAGACCGTCCGTGCGAGCGGGCAGTGATACCGGTTGTGGGCGCCGGTCAGCTCGATGACCACCGCCTCGTCCTCGACGAAAGTTCCCTGATGCCAGGTGAGATGAGGGGTGTCGGCCGCCGCGCCGGTGGGCATCATCGGCACGATCGCCGGGTAGTCGCCGCCGTAGTCGGGTGTCCCGGTGATCTGTGCCTGTGAGATCGCCGCCGCCGCATCACACTGCCGCACACCGACGTCGATCGTGTCGATCGCCGCGCGCATGGCCTCCGAACACACCATCCCGGCCTGACGCATCAGCTGGACCTCGGCCTCGGACTTGACCGACCGCACCCAGTTCACGAGCTCGAAGTTGTCGACCAGCTTCCACTCCGGGATCGCATTGTGCAATGCGCGATAGGCCTTGGGGGAGAAGAAGTGCGAGTCCATCTCCAGGCCGACCGATCCGCCACGGGAGGCCGGCGCGATCGCGTGCCGCTGACGGAGTGACCACGCGACCCAGTCGAAAGGATGCACGTGGGGTCGGTGTACGTAGCTCTCCGGGTAGCCGACGATCTGGTCGTCGGGCAGCCATGTGGTGCGGTGCGCACCACGGGCGTCCATCTCCCGGGCGTAGAAGACCATCTCGCCCTCGATCGGGACGAACAGCATCTGCGGGGTGTAGAACGACCACGCGTTGTACCCGATCAGATAGAAGATGTTGGCCGGGTCGGTGACGATGATCGCCGACAACCCCTGACGGTCCATGAGTTCACGGACCTTCGTCAGGCGCTGTTCGTACTCGCTGTCGGTGAACAGCTGAGCACCGAGGTACATGGGCTTGCTACTCCTTGGTCACACGTCGGTGGTCGGGGGATGTTCTGTTCGCGTACTCAGCGGCGGATCGGCGTCGCCGTGTACTTCATGTCGAGGAACTCCTCGATGCCCACGCGGCCACCCTCGCGGCCGAGGCCGGACTCCTTGACACCGCCGAACGGCGCGGCCGGATTCGACACGATGCCCGTGTTGACCCCGACCATACCGGCTTCCAGCGCTGTCGACAGGCGAGCGCAACGGTCGACGTCCTGGCTGAAGAAGTAGGCGACCAGACCCCACGGGGTGTCGTTCGCGAGGGAGATCACCTCGTCGTCGGCAGCCGGATCGAGGGGGTTGTCGGCGTCGCCGAACGGGATGATCGCCGCGACCGGACCGAAGATCTCGTTGCGCACCAGGTCGGCCTCGAGCCCGACACCGGTCAGCACCGTAGGCGGGTAGAAGAAGCCTGGACCCTCCGGCGCCTCCCCGCCGCAGGCCACGGCGGCGCCCTTCGACACCGCGTCGTCGACGAGCGAGGCAACCTTCGCGACGGCCTTGGGTTCGACGAGGGGTCCGACCTGTGTTCCGTCGGCGGCGCCGTCGCCGACCTTCAGTGCGGCCATCTTCGCCGTGAACTGTTCGGTGAACTCGTCGATCACGCTGCGGTGCACGAAGATCCGATTCGCCGCGGTGCACGCCTGACCGGTGTTGCGCATCTTGGCCAGCATGAGTCCGTCGACCGCGCGGGAGATGTCGGCGTCGGCGCACACGATGAACGGGGCATTGCCGCCGAGCTCCATGGAGGTGCGCATGACGGTTCCGGCGGCCTGCCGCAGCAGGGTCTTGCCGACCTCGGTCGAGCCGGTGAAGCTGACCTTGCGGGCGAGCCCGCTGTCCATCCACTCGGTGACCACCGTCGACGGATCGGTGGTGGTCACGACGTTCAGCACGCCGGCGGGCAGACCTGCCTCGACGAGGATGTCGGCGAGGAGAAGGGTGGTCAGCGGGGTGAGTTCGGCGGGCTTGAGAACCATCGTGCAGCCGGCCGCGATGGCCGGCCCGATCTTGCGGGTTCCCATGGCCAGCGGGAAGTTCCACGGCGTGATCAGGATGCAGGGACCGACGGGCTGCCTGCTCACCACGATGCGGGTCCCGCCGTCTCCGGTGGTGGTGTGGTCGCCGCCGATGCGCACGGCCTCCTCGGCGAACCACCGGAAGAACTCGGCGCCGTAGGCAACCTCACCCTTGGCCTCGGCGAGCGGCTTGCCCATCTCGGCCGTCATCACCGAGGCGATCCCGTCGACCCGGCTCATGATGAGTTCGTAGGCGCGGTAGAGGATTTCGCTCCGGTTCCTCGGCGACGTGGCCGCCCATTCCGCCTGATGCGCGGCCGCGGTCTCGAGCGCGCGTCGGGCGTCGGTCGCGTCGGCGTCGGCCACCTCGGCGAGCACCTCGCCGGTCGCGGGATTGAGCACGTCGAACCGGTCGCCGGCGGCGGCCGGAACCCATTCACCGCCGATGAACAGATCGGTGTGGATCGACGAGATGGCGTCGGGGACCTGGGGTGGTGGCGATGGCCGTCATGATCGGGCTCTCCTCGGTTGGTCGGCGGGCGGTCGGGGTCGGGTCGTGGAGGTGAGAAGCTCGGCGAGGTGGACTCCGCGGATCTCGCGTGCGTCGGTCAGTCCGACGTCGACAGCGGCGAGGTGTTCGACCGCCATCGCGCAACTGAATCCGTCGGTGACGACGGGGCGATGCGGGTCGTCGCGCAGCGCGGGTGCGAGTCCGTTCTCGGCGACGGCCATGCTGACCTCGTAGTGGCCCTTCTCGAAGCCGAAGTTGCCCGCGACACCGCAGCATCCGTCGGCGGAGTGCACGGTGACGCCGAGCGCTTCGAGAGCGGCGGTGCCGGTGCGTGCGCCGAAGACCGCGTACTCGTGGCAGTGGGTCTGGAGGGTCACCTCGTCCGGAAGGGGCGGCGGTTGCCATCCTGCGTCGAGGAGGGTCGGGAGGTGGGCGGCGAAGCTGCGTACCCGGGCGGCGACGCGACGCGCGCTGTCGGTGGGTACCAGTTCGGGCAGATCCTTGGCCAGTGCCGCAGCGCAACTCGGCTCGGGCACCACGATGGGCCGGTCGGTGCCGTCGTCGAGATTCGCGGCGGTGCGTCGAAGAGTCTTGCGCGCCTTGCCCAACTGCCCGGTGGAGATCCAGGTGAGGGCGCAGCAATTGTCCGCCGAACAACCGACCTGCTCGCCCGTCGCGCCCAGTACCTCCGCGGCGGCGGCGGCCACCCGCGGGCGGAAGGCGCGGGTGAACGAGTCGACGAACAGGATGACCTGCGAGGTCGGGGACACCGGGGCGAGATCGGCGAGATGCGCCTTGCGGGCGCGCCGGGTCGCGAAAGCCGGCATCGTCCGACGAGGGTCGAGGCCGCCGGCGCGTGCGGCCAGACCGCTGATCTTCGACGACAGCGCGCGATTGATCAGCGGCGCAGCCGTTCCGGCCGCCGACAGCCAGGCCGGCATCCAGCCCAGGGAGTAGTGCGACAGCGGGCGCAGACGGCGGCGGTAGTGGTGGTCGAGGAACTCCGACTTGTAGGTGGCCATGTCGACGCCGGTCGGGCAGTCCGTCGAACATGCCTTGCAGGACAAGCACAATTCGAGAGCGTCGGCGACCTCGGGTGAACGCCAGCCCTCGTCGACCGATGGGGCGGTGCGCATCATGTCCTGGAGGACGCGGGCCCGACCCCGCGTCGAGTCCTTCTCGTCGCGGGTCGCCCGGTAGCTGGGGCACATGACGCCGCCGGTGTCGGCGCGGCACCGGCCGACGCCGATGCAGCCCTGGACGGCGTGGACGAACGGATCGAGGAGCGGGAGCTCGTGAGAACCGCCCCTGGCCTCCGCCCCCGAGGGAGCCGCCGCCGACGTATCGTCGCCGGCGCCGCTGCTGAGGGCGGATCTCGGGGTCGTATCTCGGGAGTCGTGGCCGTGGCCGAGGTCGAAGGTGGTCGGCCAGGTGCGCCGGGGGACGTCGGCGAGGGCGAGGTCGGCGGCGATGGACGGCGGGTCGACGATGCTGCCCGGGTTGAGGTTGCCGGTCGGGTCCCAGATCGACTTGAACCGTGCGAAGGCGGCCATCATCGCCGGTGAGTACATGATCGGCAGCAAGGCCGAGCGGGCCCGACCGTCACCGTGCTCGCCCGACAACGAACCTCCGTGACGCACAACGAGTTCCGCGGCGTCGGTGCAGAAGTGTTCCATCACGGCGCGTCCGTCGGGGGTGCGCAGGTCGAACGTGATGCGCACATGCATGCAGCCGGCACCGAAGTGGCCGTACATGACACCGGTGAGACGGTGCCGGTCGAGGAGTTCGGCGAAGTCGTCGAGGTAGTCGGCCAGACGCTCGGGGGCGACCGCCGCATCCTCCCAGCCGGGCCAGGATTCGTAGTCGCCGCCGACGCTTTCGTCGTCGGGGTCGGCCAGGCGCGACGACAGGCCGGCGCCGTCCTCGCGGACGCGCCACAACGCCGTGCGCCGTGCCGGGTCGTCGACGACGGTGGCATCGATCATCCGGCCCTGGCCACGCAGGTGGTCGAGGAGTCGCTTGGCGGTCGCCGGAACGTCGGATTCGCCCTGTGTCTGGGCGCTTTCGGAGTCGATGTCGATGAACAGCCAAGCCGAACCCTCGGGGAGGCCGGCGACCGTGTCCCGGCCGCGGCGCGCTGCCATCGTGGCGACGATCTTGCGGTCGATGCCCTCGATGGCCGACGGTGCGAACGGGAGGATCGCGGGCACATCGCGGGCGGCGTCGGCGGGGGAGTGGTAGCCGACGCAGAGCAGGAGTTGCGAGGTGGCGACCGGGACGAGGCGCACCTTGGCCGACACCACGATCGCGCAGGTCCCCTCGCTCCCGACGAGTGCACGGGCGACGTCGAATCCGTTCTCCGGCAACAAACGTGCGAGGTGATACCCCGAGACCTGGCGGGGGATGGTCTCCAGTTCGGTGCGTAGGATCGCGAGGTTGCTCGACGCGAGTTCTCGCAGCTCGGAGGTGATCTCGGCGGCCCGTGCCACGGCCTTCCGGTCGTGGGAATCGGTGGCGTACAGCCCGTCGCGTGTCGCGGTGAGCAGCATCCCGTCGGCGGTGACGAGGTGGAGTTCGATCACGTGATCGCTGGTGCGTCCGTACCGGACGGAGTGGTTTCCGCAGGCGTCGTTGCCGATCGCCCCGCCCAAGGTCGCCCGTGACGCCGAAGACGGGTCGGGGGCGAAGGTCAGCCGGCCGTCCGTCGCCGACCGTGCCCGGGCCGCCAGAGTGGTGAGCACGATGCCCGAACCGGCCACGGCCGTGCAGGTCTCGGCATCGACCGACACCACCTGATCCAGGTGACGGGACAGGTCGATGACCACGCCGTCGCCGATGGCGTTACCCGCCATCGAGGTACCGCCGCCGCGCACGATCACCGGGACGTCCAGCGCGTGACACCTCGCGACAATCGTGGCGACCTCGCGCGCGGACCGCGGGAAGGTCACGGCCCGCGGCGGGACGCGGTAATTCGAAGCGTCGTAGGAGTATTCGGCCAGACGTCGGGGCGAGGCGTCGGCATCGACGCCGAGATCGGCGAGTTCGTCTGCGATGTCCACCGGCCTAACCTAGTGCGGCGTGCAGCGCCGCGCCGAACCGCGCGACACCGAGGTCGATCTCGTCCGCCGTCACGACCAGTGCGGGGATGAGACGGACGACGTTGGCCGACGGCCCGCAGGTCAGCGTCAACAAGCCCTGAGCCGTGGTCGCCTGCTGCACCGCGACGGCGGCAGGGGCGTCGGGCACCCTGTTACCGGCGGCATCGGTGGTGACGAACTCGATACCGGCCATCAGGCCGAGGCCCCGGACGTCGCCGATGCCCGGGAACGGTGCGCACACCTCCCGCAGGCCGGCGAGCAGCTGCTCTCCGCGCACGCGGGCGTTCTCCACGAGTCCCTCGGCCTCGATGACCTCGAGGGTCGCGATCGCGGCCGCCGCGGCCACGGCATTGCCGCCGTAGGTTCCGCCCTGTGAGCCCGGCCACGCCTTGCTCATCAGCTCGGTCGACGCGGCGATCGCCGAGATCGGGAACCCCGACGCCAGGCCTTTGGCGGTGATGATGATGTCGGGGGTCAGGCCCTCGGCGTGCTGGTGGCCCCAGAACTTGCCGGTGCGACCGAACCCCGCCTGCACCTCGTCGAGGACGAGCAGGATGCCGTGACGGTCGGCCCGCTCGCGGAGGCCCTGCAGGAAACGCGGCGGAGTCGGCAGGTAACCGCCGTCGCCGAGGACCGGCTCGATGAGGAATGCGGCGGTGTCGTTGGGGGCGACGCGCGACTGCAGGAGGTAGTCGAGTTCGCGCAGCGCGAAGTCGACGGCGGTGTCGGTGTCCCAGCCGTAGCGGAAGGCGTACGGGAACGGCGCCATGTGCACGCCGCTCATCAGCGGGGAGAAGCCCGCCGAGAAGCGGGTGCCCGCGGTGGTGAGGCTTGCGGCCGCGACGGTGCGGCCGTGGAATCCGCCCTGGAAGACGATGATGTTCGGCTTCGCGGTCGCCATCCGGGCGAGACGGATCGCGGCCTCGACGGCCTCCGAACCCGAGTTCGCGTAGAAGACGGAGTCCAGACCGGTGGGCAGGACCCCACCCCAGACGCTCGGTCAGCTCGAGCAGCGGCGGGTGCATGACGGTCGTGTACTGGGCGTGGATCACCTTCGCGCACTGGGCCTGCGCGGCCTCGACGACATGCGGGTGGCAGTGGCCGGTACTGGTGACACCGATGCCGGTGGTGAAGTCGAGGTAGTCGCGGCCGTCGGTGCCGTGGATCCAGGACCCCAGCGCATGGTCGACGACGACGGGTGTCGCCTGCTTGAGCGCAGGGCTGAGGGAGGCCGTCTGGTGGGTGCGGGTGGGGGAGTCAACGCCGGCAGTCATGGGTACACCGTGACGGCAGATCGTACGATTGTCAACAATGTGACAGTCGGCGGTGCTCAGGAGAGGTTCTCGGGTTACGGTGGCCGCATGAGCACCCGACGTCCGGTCCTCGCGCTCCTCGGTGCCCCAGGTGTCGCGCCGCCATCGAACCTCGATCGGCTCGCCGAACTCGCCGAGATACGCCATTGCGTCGCAGACGATCTCGCGGACGCACTCCCGGGGGCGGACGTGCTGGTGTTGTGGGACTTCTTCTCTCGGGCGCTCGCCGACAACTGGGGTGAGGCGACCGCGTCGCTGAGGTGGGTGCACGTCTGCGCGGCGGGTGTCGACTCGCTGCTGTTCGACGAGCTGAAGGCGTCCGACGTGGTGGTGACCAATGCACACGGCGTCTTCGACCGGCCCATCGCGGAGTTCGTTCTCGCCTCGATCCTCGCCCGTGACAAGCGATTACACGAGTCGATGAACCTGCAGCGCGATCACGTCTGGAAACACCGCGAGACCGTCGGCACGTCACGGAGTTCGGCCCTCGTCATCGGGACCGGCGGGATCGGCCGTGCCACCGCGCAGCTACTCCGCGCCGTGGGGATGCACGTCGTCGGCGGCGGACGGACCGCGCGGGAGTCCGACCCCGACTTCGGCCGGGTCGTCGCCACCGCCGAACTCGCCGACCATGTCGGCGACTTCGACAACGTCGTCACCATCGCACCGTTGACCCCGCAGACCGCCGGGATGATCGACGCAAACGTGCTCGCGGCGATGAAACCGGGCGCGCATCTGATCAATGTGGGCCGCGGGGAACTGGTCGACGAGGCTGCGCTGATCGACGCGCTGCGGTCGGGGCACCTCGGCGCTGCCTCGCTCGACGTGTTCGCCGCCGAACCGCTGCCCGCCGACAGCGAGCTGTGGGATCTACCCGGCGTCGCGATCTCCGCGCACATGAGCGGCGACGCACTGGGCTGGCGGGAGGCGCTGTCGGAACAGGTCCTGGAGAACCTGCGTCGATACATCGGGCTGAACGACGCCGCCGATGGTGCCGTCCTCGCCGAGACGCTGGTCAACGTCGTCGACAAAGAACGCGGTTACATATCGGCCACACGACGATAGGGCGGATGACGTCGTCGCGGCCCGGCCGATAGTAGGCTGTAGCGCGATGACCACCGTCTATTTCCTGATCGCCGCCGTGGCACTCGCGGGTGCCGGCGTCCTGTTGTGGCTCGACCGTCAGCGGTCGAGCGTTGCGCGGCACCAGCGTGCGATCTGGGGGGATGAGCACGAGTTCAAATTCCGCGAGACGGACACCAAGCTGCGCAAGGTGTTTCGTCGGGCGACGATGAACGCCCCCGATCACGTCGAGGTCCGCGACGTCGCCTACGGCCGCTACGGCGGCGTGGAGACCGTCGTCTTCGATCTCGCCGAGACCGCGACCGTGATCGCCGTCCGCCGATCGTCGCCCTCGCCCGTCGTCGTCGACCTCCGTCACGAGGATGTGCTCGCACCCGCCGAGGAGGACGTCGAACTCCTCGGTGCGATGGGGCCGCGAGTCATGTTCTCCAACAACCTCGACGTCGCCCGTCGTGTGTGCGATCGGCGGATGGTCGCCCTGGCCAACAAGGCCCCGGCGTTCGTCGAAGTGCTGTGGAACGAGGGCAACTGGGCACTCGGCTCGCTGCCGCTGACCAATGATCCCGCGACGCTCAACACCGGCCTCGAGGTGGTCCGACGCTTCGCCGACCTGCTGCGCGTCCTGCCGCCGATGCGCGAACCCGAGGACTCGCCCGATCCTCGCGACCCGCACGGGCCCACGCGTGCCGAACTCGCCGACGAGAAGACCGAGTCGATGCGCGACAAGCGTCGTCGGCAGGCTGCGGCGGCTCCCGCGACGGAGGCCTCCCCGGCCGCCAAACCGACCGTGCCGCCGGTCCGCACGGCGCCGCCGGCGACCGGTACCTCCTCGACGACGGGCCGGGGCATGGCCCCGATGCCGGTCCGCGGGTCCGCGACGCGCAAGTCCGAGGACGCGCCGCGCCGGGCCGAGGACACCGGCGAGCGGCCCAATCGCCACCGCAGCTGACCCGACAGGGCTGATCAGACCCCGTCGCGGACCCCGTAGGGTAATCGTCATCCAATGCACACCGGCCGACCGCCGGAGAGTTCGAGAGTGAGTGGTCGCATGTCCTCGTCAAGCCCGGTTTCCGACGGCACGCCGCCCCAGGTCGACGCTGCGGCGCGGGCACGACTCGCCGAACTGGTCCGCGAACTCGCCGTCGTGCACGGCAAGGTGACGCTGTCCTCCGGCAAGGAGGCCGACTACTACGTCGACCTTCGGCGCGCGACCCTGCATCACGAGGCCTCCCGCCTGATCGGCCGGCTGATGCGCGAGCTGACCGCCGACTGGGACTACGTCGCCGTGGGCGGCCTGACACTCGGCGCCGACCCGGTCGCGACGTCGATCATGCATGCCGACGGCCGTGACATCGACGCCTTCGTGGTGCGCAAGGCCGCGAAGGCCCACGGCATGCAGCGTCGTATCGAAGGACCGGACATCGTCGGGCGCAATGTGCTCGTCGTCGAGGACACCAGCACGACGGGCGCCTCGCCCTCGACCGCGGTGGAGGCCGTGCGCGAGATCGGCGGCGACGTTGTCGGCGTCGCGACCGTCGTCGACCGTGCGACCGGCGCGGATGCGGTCATCACCGGGCTGGGCGTGCCCTACCGCTCGCTGCTCGGTCTGAGCGATCTCGGCCTTGCCTGACACACCCGATCCGCACGCCGGGGTCGCCGGCCCCACCGAGTGGGTGACGGGGCCCCCGGTCGGCGTCGGCCCCTGGTCGGTCGAACACCCTGATGAGCCGATCCCGGACGACGACCACCTCGATCCCGAGCTGCTCGCGAACGGCGACACCCGCAACGTCGTCGACGCGTACCGGTACTGGAAGCGTGAGGCCATCGTCGCCGACATCGACACACGTCGGCACCCGCTGCACGTCGCCATCGAGAACTTCGCCCACGACGCCAACATCGGCACCGTCGTACGTACCGCGAACGCTTTCGCCGTCGCGGCGGTCCACATCGTCGGACGACGCCGCTGGAACCGGCGCGGCGCGATGGTCACCGACCGCTACCAGCATCTGATGCACCATGACACGGTCGGCGACCTGCTCGACTGGGCGCGCGGAGAAGGTCTGTCGGTCGTCGCAGTGGACAACACCCCCGGATCCCGGCCGCTGGAGACCGTGGAACTACCGCGCGAATGCGTGCTGCTGTTCGGTCAGGAAGGTCCGGGCGTGAGCGACGATGCCCAGCGGCAGGCCGACATGACGGTGTCGATCGCGCAGTTCGGGTCGACCCGCAGCATCAACGCCGGCGTCGCCGCCGGGATCGCCATGCACGCATGGGTCCGGCAGCACGCCGATCTGGATCAGGCCTGGTAGGCGCCTACTCAGCCGGGGGAGTGGGCGCGGGGTCCTTCGAAGGTGCCAGGGGCTCCTCCTCGACGACTCCCTTACGGGCACGCAGGATGCGCTTGCCGATCTCCGAGATGATCGGGAGCACCGACACGAGGACGATCAGCAGGAAGATGTAGTCGACGTTGTCTCGGATGAACTCGATCTGGCCGAGGAAGTAACCGAGCAGGGTCACACCCGCGCCCCAGGCGACCGCGCCGATGATGTTGTAGGTCAGGAAGACGGGATACCGCATGCGGGCGGCACCGGCGACCAGCGGCGCGTACGTGCGGACGATCGGCACGAAGCGGGCCAGGATGATCGTGACCGGGCCGTGCTTCTCGAAGAACTCGTGGGCCTCGTTGATGTAGGACTCCTTGAGCACCCGCGCGTTCGGTTTGAACAGGGTGTACCCGAGTTTCTTGCCAATCCAGTACCCGACCTGATCACCCAGGAACGCGGCGATCGGGATGGTGACCAGCAGCACCCCAGAGTGGGGCGAAGGGCTCGATGTCCGACGACTTCGCGGCCACGATCAGGCCTGCGGTGAAGAGCAGGGAGTCGCCCGGCAACAGCGGGAACAGCAGACCCGACTCGATGAACACCACCAAGAGCAGACCCGCCAGCATCCAGGTGCCGAACGAGTTGAGCAGGTTGACCGGGTCCAGGAATCCCGGCAGAAGCGCCAGGTTGGTGGTCGTGGTGGCAAGTGCTGAGTCGATCACGGGATCCCAGAGTACCCACGAATGCGACCTGGGCGGAATCTCGCGACCCCCGCGACGACGAATCGCGCCGTCCACGGGACGATCCCGACCCGCCATCCCGCCCCGCCCGAACTAAGCTCCTCGCAGGATGTCCGGTTCGTCGAACGACCCCTCCCCGCACCCCTCCGCAGCCTCCCACGACACCGCCGACGTGATCGTGGTGGGCAGCGGGTTCGGTGGCGCCGTCGCGGCATTGCGGCTGGCCGAGCAGGGTCGGCGCGTGCTGGTGCTCGAACAGGGGCATCGCACACGCCCGAGGATCTCCTCGCCGCTCGCAGCGACCCGCGCAAGTACCTGTGGATGCCGGAGCTGGGGCTGCGGGGCTTCTTCTGGCAGCGGGTGCTGCGACACGTCGGAATCATCGGCGGCGCAGGTGTGGGAGGCGGCAGCATCGTGTGGGCCGGGGTACTCCTGGAACCCAAAGATGGGTTCTTCACCGACCCCGCCTGGCCCGAGGTGGCCGACGGTTGGCGCGCCCAGCTGACCGAGCACTACCGCACCGCCGCCCGCATGCTCGGGCGGGAGACGACGCGGTTCGTCGGCGAGATGGACCGCCATCTCGAGACCACCGCCGAGAAGATGGGCGCAGGACAGACATACGGCCCCACGCCCATGGCGATCTGGTTCGGTGCGCCCGGTGAGGAGGGCGTGACCGTCCCCGACCCGTTCTTCGGCGGCGAGGGCCCGGATCGCACCGGGTGCCGACTCTGCGGAGCCTGCCTGATCGGCTGCCCGTACGGCAGCAAGAACACCCTGGACCTGAACTATCTGTGGCTCGCCGAGCGTCGGGGAGTCCGGATCCGCCCGGACACCCGCGTCGAGACCGTGGCCGCGATGCCCGAGGGCGGATACGAGGTGCACACCGCCGACGGCGAGGTCCTGCGCGCGGCCGAGGTGGTGCTGGCCGCGGGCGTGCTGGGCACGGTCGAGGTGTTGTTCCGCTCCCGCGAGCAGGGGCTGCTGCCGCACGTCTCACCCCGATTGGGTCACGGGGTGCGCACCAACTCGGAGGCCATCACCGCCGTTCTGGCCGACGATCCGGACGCCGATCTCACCCGAGGCCCGACCATCTCCAGCGAGTTCTATCCGGACGAGGCCACGCACGTCACCCAGAACCGGTACGTCGGCGGCTGGCACATGCGGCTGCAACTCGGCCCGCTGGTCGACGGTGACGTTCCCGCCCGGCGGCGGCGCGCGGCGCTGGCGAGCTCGGCCGCCACCCGTTCCGGCAGCTCCGGCTGATGACCGCGCGCAATTTCATCGAGCGTCTCAGCGTGTTCACGGTGATGCAGAACGTGGAGAACGAGATCCGCCTGGTGATGGACCGCTCCCCGGTCACCCCGTGGCGCCGAGTCCTGCGGTCCCGCACCGGCGGGGGTGCCCCCGCCCCGAGCTACCTGCCGCAGGCCAACGAGGTGGCCCGGCGGTTCGCCGAGTCGGTGGGCGGCCGGCCCCTCAACCTGCTTTTGGAGAGCGTGGGCGGCAAGTCCAGCACCGCGCACGTGCTCGGCGGGGCCGCGATGGGGGCCGACGCCTCCGCCGGCGTGATCGACACCGACCATCAGGTGTTCGGCCATCCCGGGCTCTACGTGGTGGACGGCTCGTCGATCCCGGCGAACGTGGGCGTCAACCCCAGCCTGACCATCACCGCCATGGCCGAGCGGTTCGCCGCCCGCTACCGTGCTCGCCGGACCTCGTCACCCGATCACGCCTCGAGCATCGGAGCACAGTGACCACCATCCTGCCCACCTCCCTGGGTCGCCTGCGCACCCTGTTCTCGGAGACGACGCCCCCGACCACGCTGCCCGCCCCGGGCGACTACCTCATCACCTTCGTGGGACCGGCCCCTCTGAAGGCGGTGGCGCCGCGGGCGATCGCGCTCGGCGGGATGCGGGGCTGGCGCGGGAAGCGGTTCGCCACCGGGGGCGACGCCGTCAACCTGGTCGACGACGCCGACGGCTCCCTCCGCGAGCTGATGCCCATGCAGGTGACGCTCGAGCGCTCATGGCTCGACGGCCGCCCGGTCATCGTGTGTTCGTACGGGCAGGACGGGCCGATGCCGTGGCGGTGGGTCTGCGACGAGTTCCGGGCACTCGACGACCACCGGCTGCTCGGGCTGACCTTCGCCGGCGGCCGGTGGTCCGCGCCGCTGGCCGCGCCGTTGCTGCTCACCCGCGCCTGAGTCGAGGACGGTGCAGGTCCGGGGCCCAATGGTGGGCGCACCCGCCGGTGTGGCACCTGCCATACTGAGGGAAGTCCGGCCGCGGGAAGTCCGGCTGCTCGCCACGGAGAACAACCGACGGCGAGAGAACCCGAACACCAGAGCACATCAACACCCTGGAGGATTCGTCGATGCCCATTGCAACCCCGGAGCAGTACGCAGAGATGTTCGACAAGGCGAAGAAGGGCGGTTACGCATTCCCCGCGATCAACTGCACCTCGTCGTCGACCATCAACGCCGCGATCAAGGGCTTCGCCGACGCCGGCAGTGACGGCATCATCCAGTTCTCGACCGGCGGTGCCGAGTTCGGTTCGGGCCAGGGCGTCAAGGACATGGTGACCGGTGCCGTGGCACTCGCCGAGTTCGCACACGTCGTCGCCGCCAAGTACGACGTCCTCATCGGCCTGCACACCGACCACTGCCCCAAGGACAAGCTGGACACCTACGTGCGTCCGCTGCTGCAGATCTCGCAGGAGCGCGTCGACGCCGGCCAGAACCCGCTGTTCCAGTCGCACATGTGGGACGGAAGCGCCGTGCCGCTCGACGAGAACCTGGAGATCGCCAAGGAGCTCCTCGCCAAGGCGGGCGCGGCCAACATCATCCTGGAGATCGAGATCGGCGTGGTCGGCGGTGAAGAGGACGGCGTCGAGAACGAGATCAACGACAAGCTGTTCACCACGCCCGAGGACTTCGAGAAGACCATCGAGGCACTGGGCGCCAGCGACTCGGGCAACCGCTACCTGCTCGCCGCCACGTTCGGCAACGTCCACGGCGTCTACAAGCCGGGCAACGTCAAGCTGCGTCCCGACGTGCTGAACACCGGCCAGGAGGTTGCCGCCAAGAAGCTGGGTCTTGCCGATGGTGCCAAGCCTTTCGACTTCGTCTTCCACGGCGGCTCGGGCTCGCTGAAGAGCGAGATCGACGAGGCGCTCAGCTACGGCGTGGTGAAGATGAACGTCGACACCGACACCCAGTACGCCTACACCCGTCCGGTCGCCGGCCACATGTTCGGCAACTACGACGGCGTCCTCAAGGTCGACGGCGACGTGGGCAACAAGAAGGTCTACGACCCGCGCAGCTGGTCGAAGAAGGCCGAGGCCAGCATGAGCGAGCGCGTCGTCGAGGCGTGCAACGACCTCAAGTCGAACGGCAAGTCGCTGACCGCCTGATCGTCTGACACTTCTGCCCGCACCCTTGCCAGGGTGCGGGCAGAACTGTTTTCGCGGTCCTGGTCGGTCTCGGCCGGGTCAGCGCCGGTGCTTCCCGGCATGGGAGGTCCTGGTCGCCGGACGCTCGCCCCGCGTCAGCGGCGGGAGGTGCTCGATCGCGCCCGCGGCGGTCGCGACGACGCCACTGGTCGAGCGCGCCGCCGACGACCAGGGTCGGTCACTACGCGCTGCCGCGTCGAGCAGGTCGCGGAAACGATCCAGCGCGGTGAGCGGTGCCGCGGCGATCGCGTTGCCCGGCGGGCGTCGGGCCACCACCGGGTGCGGTCGCGTGGGAGCGGTGGACCGGACGATCTGCGACCACGTGCCCAGGCGCACGAGTTCGTCGCGGTCGGTCGCCTCCTGCAGCCGCGGGAGCAGGACGTCCTCCTCGTCGCGGACATCTTCCCGTAGGAGGCGGGTGATCTCGGCGAACAGCCGATGGTGCTCGTCGGAGTCGGCGTCGAGGGTTTCCAGCGTGGTGAAGAGTTCGTTGATCGCCTGGTGTTCCTTCTCGATCTCCAGCGTGAGCTGCTCACCGTCGGCGAGGCGGCGGCGGATGGCCGGCCACAGCACTGCCTCTTCGGCGAAGGCGTGGGGGAAGACGAGTCGGCACAGCTCGGTGAGAACCGCCTCGCGGTGGTGCCCGTTGGCGCTCTAGGCGGCCTTGATGAGGCGGTCCAGGTCGACGTGGTCCCGCTTCTGGCGACTCAGGACCGAGCGGCGTCCACCCAGTTGGTCTTCGGTCTGGTCGGCCAGTGATCGGAGCATGGCGTTCCTCCCGGGAATTCGGTGGGTGTCACGCAGCGGGCTCGACGTGGGTTCGGTCCGGCGCTTACCCGACACCGGGGAGGCGAAACGACGGTGGCCCGATCAGGAGGTCAGCAACCCGACCATCACCGCCACCGCCAGGGCGATCATCACGAGCGCGGAGACGAGGACCGCGGGATCGGTGCGTGAACCGGAACGTGCACCCGACCTCCGGGGGTGTGTGGGCCGGATACGCCGCGACGGACCGCTCGACACCGGCGCAGGTGTGGGGCGCGGAGGGGTGAAGTAGGCGGGCACGTCCGATCCCTGATCCCGGTAATCCGGCAGGGCATCGAACCCGACCGGGGCCGGGACATGTTGCGGCGGCGGGGTTGTGGTCGACGGGGGACCCCACCCCTGACCGCCGGTCACGTGGGGTTGCACACCTTCCAGGCATCGCCTTCGCGCTGCAGGTTCAGCGTCACGGTCTCGGGGGTCTCCGGCGAGCTCGTGTGCACCGCGACGACCTCGACAACGGCCAGATCGCCGCCCTCGACGACCCGGACGGCGTTGATCGCCTGCGTCTGGACGAGCTCGTTGCGGGCCTTCTGCGCGTCGTAGGTCTTCCGGTAGGCGGCGTCGTCGAAGTCCTCGTAGAAGGCGTGCAGCTCGCCACACGTCACCGACCGCAGGGTCTCGAGATCACCCTCGTACAGCGCGGTCGTGTAGTCCAGCGCGACCTCGGCGGCCTCGTCGGCCGGCGGGGTCGCCGTCATGTTCTGGTAGGCGAAGATGCCGCCGATGGCCGCCACGAGCACCACGAGGAGCGCGACGACGGCGATCAGCGGACCCTTGCCGCGTTTCTTGGTGGCCTTCGACGGCTTGCTGCCGGGGATGACCTGAGGCTGGTGGGTCGTGGTCGTCCACTCACCGGTCGACGGTGCGGTGACCGCGGGCTCGGGGACGGTGTCGGTGCGCTCGTCCGGCGTCGCAGCCTTCGCGCCGGCAGCAGCCGCGCCCGCAGCGGCTGCAGCTGCAGCAGGGATGACCTTCGTGGCGGCATCGGAGTCGTCCGCGGGCTCGTCCTCCGGCGCAGCCGTCGCGGGGTCGTCCTCGACTTTCGCCAGGGACATCGCCTCGGTGGGTGCCTCGGCCGGCACCTCGTCGTCGGTTCCGGTGTCGCCGGCCGCGTCGGCATCGACGGTCTCGGGCTCGGTGACCTCGGGTTCTGCTTTTTCTGGCTCTGCTTCTTCGGACTCCGCGACCTCGGGTTCGGTCGGCTCGGGTTCAGCTGTGGGTTCCTCGACCTCGTCGGCGGCGTCGACCGCATCCTCGGTCCCGGTGGCGGCCGCGTCGGCGTCCTCGGCGTCGTCTGCCGCCGGGCCTGATTCCGCGTCGGCGACGGGTTCTTCGCTCTCGGCCGCGGCGTCGACCTGGTCGGCCTCGTCAGGGGTCGCCTCGTCGGCCTCGTCGGTGCCACCGGCGGCAGTACCGACGGCTGTCGCGCCCACGGCGCCGGCCGCGACCGCAGCTGCGCCCGCCCCGGATCCGTCGGTCTCGTCGGTCTCCGCCTCGTCGGTGGCTTCCGCCGTCCCCGTCTCGACCGCGCCCGTCTCGACCGTGCCCGGCTCTTCTGCGTCCGTCGACTCCGCGGTGACGTCCTGCTCCGCAGGCTCGTCGGCCGCGATCTCGGCGGGTTCCTCGGGCTCGGCTTCCGGCTCGGGCTCGGCTTCCGGCTCGGGCGCCGCGGAGGTCACGTCGATGTCGTCGAGATCCTCGAGCTCGCTCGGGTCCGGGAGGTCCTCACGGCGGATGACGGTGGTCTGGGAGTCGCTCGGCCCCAGACGGGCGGGCTTGCTCACCGGCTCGGCCGGCGTCTCCTCGGTGACGGACGTGTCTGGATCGGGAGTGTCCGCGTCGTCGGTGCCGAGTGGGTCGATCGAGTCCAGATCCTCGAGATCCTCCGGCGACGGCAGGTTGTCCCGGCTGATGATCTGGGTCGCACCGTCGATCCCGCGCCCACCCTTGGGCTTCGGCGCCGTGGCCGGTGCCTTCCGCGCGGGGGTCTGCGCGTCAGAAGAGTCTTTGCCGGTGTCCGCTGCGTCGTCGGCCCGGTTCTCGGCGGTGTCGTTCTGGGGTGGGATCGTCCACGGCTGGCTCGTGGCCCTCTCTGCTGGTGCTCTGGTTCTCGGCGTCGTCGCCGGTCCGAACAGTATCCGGGGTGGTGTCCGCGGTGTCCGGACGAGATCCGGCTTCCGTCGCGGGTTCGGGCGGCCGCGACGGGGCGGTGGCCGGTGTCTCGCCGGGACCTGCGTCGGGCCGGCCGGAGGGGTCTCGACGTGCACCGGCGCCACCTGGGGCGGACGAACCGGGCCCGGTGGCGGAACCCGATTGACCGTTGCGTCGTGCACGACGTTCGTCCCGAACCTGGCGCAGCGTCGAAAGTGCTTTGGTGACAGCGGCTCTCGGCTTGTCGGATCGAGCCATCGACTGATCACCCCGCATTCTGCCCATCGCATGGTTTCGGTCCGGCCACCGAGTAGCCCGGTGGCAGGACCGATTGCGCCATTCACCCTAGCGAATCGTCGGCAGGTCCAGCACTACGGCGTTCGGTCGATACGCTCACCCGAGCGGGCTCGATGCTTGAATGGGTACATGACGTCTTTCGGAGATCTCCTCGGCCCGCAACCGGTTCTGCTCACCGGCGACGACGACGCCGAGTCGGACCTGCTCAACGGGGCAGTCCCGGCCGAGGTCGCGGCCGCCCATCCCACCGCCTCCATCGCCTGGGCCTATCTCGCCGAGGCGGCGCTCGAGACCTCGACCGCAGCCGGCGAGGCCGGTGACACCGGTGCGGTCATCGCCGCCTACGCCTACGCGCGAACCGGCTACCACCGCGGGCTCGACCAGCTGCGTCGCCATGGGTGGAAGGGCTTCGGTCCCGTCCCGTGGAGCCACGAACCCAACCGCGGCTTTCTGCGATGCGTCGGTGCTCTCGCCCGGGCCGCCGAACTGATCGGGGAAGAGGACGAGCACCTGCGCTGCCTCGACCTCCTCAACGACAGCGACCCCAGGGCGGCCGCCGAGCTCGGCCTGGTCTGATCGACCCGCGACTCGTCGAATGTCGGCAGCCGCGAGCGCATGGTTCCCGCGCAGGGTCTACGACTCCCTGCCCGCGACTCTGAGGCGACGCCTCCGTCGTCTGAAGGTCTCCCTGATCCCGATCATCCAGTGTGCGCTGGCGGCGGGAATCGCCTGGTGGGTCGCGACGCACGTCTTCGCGCATCCGGACCCGTTCTTCGCGCCCATTGCGGCGGTCATCTCGTTGGGACTGGGCCTGGGACGCCGCTGGCGTCGGTCGGTCGAACTCGTCGGCGGTGTCGCGATCGGCATCCTCGTCGGAGACCTTTTCATCGGCTGGGTCGGCGAGGGAGCCTGGCAGGTCATGGTCGTCGTCGTCCTGGCGATGTCGCTGGCGGTCGTGCTCGATGACGGACTGCTGATCCCCATGCAGGCGGCGTCGTCGGCGGTCCTGGTCGCGACCCTGCTGCCGCCCGGCGGTGTCGCCGGGTTCCATCGGGCGCTCGACGCGCTGATCGGTGGGGTCCTCGGAATTCTCGTGGCCGCGTTGTTCCCGGTGAACCCGGCCAACCGGGCACGGGAGGATGCGGCGGGGGTTCTCCTGACCATCCGCGACGCGGCGCGGTCGGTCGCTGCGGGTTTGCGTGCGGGAGACGCGGATACGATCGCCGCGGCGCTCGAGGCCGCGCGCGGGACGCAGGCGGCCATCAACAACATGCGTGCCGACATGACCGGTGGCCGGGAGGTCACCCGGATCTCGCCGCTGTACTGGGGTTCGCGCGACCGTCTCGACCGGCTGGTGAGAACCGCGGATCCGATCGACAATGCGGTCCGCAACTTCCGGATCATCGCCCGTCGGTCCCTGGCCGTCACGCAGCGTGGTGAGCGGGTGCAACCGGCGATCATCGAGATCATCGAAGACGTGGGCGGCGCGTTCGAGGTGCTGCGGGAGATGATGCTCGCCGATCCCGGAGAAGACCCCGATCCCGTCGAGGCCGCACGCGTCATCCGCTCGATCGTGCGGAAGGCGCCGACCGACCTGGCCGTCAACAGCCACCTCTCCGAGGCCGCGCTGCTCGCGGAGATCCGCTCCCTGCTCGTCGACCTGCTGATGATCGCCGGCCTGCGCCGCTCGTCGGCGCTCGCCACGCTGCGAAGCTGAGACGGACTCGCGGGCACGCGGTGGGTCTGTTGCCACATATGCGAACTTCCGCATATATTTACCGCCATCATGGGTCACTCACATTCGCATTCCCACACCCCCGGCGCCGGTGCCGCAGGGGAGCGGCGGCTGTGGCCGATGGTGCTGGCGGTCGCGCTCATCGGCGGATTCTTCGTCGTGGAGCTCGTCACCGGCATCCTGGTCAACTCGCTCGCCCTGATCGCCGACGCGGGGCACATGCTCACCGATGTCGTCGCACTGATCATGGGTCTGATCGCGCTGCTGCTGGGTCGTCACGGCCGGACCACCGACACCCGTAGCTTCGGCTGGCATCGGGCCGAGGTGTTCACGGCCGTCGCCAACGCGGTCCTGCTCATCGGGGTCGCGGCCTTCGTCTTGATCGAGGCCATCGAGCGCATCGGCAACGATCCCCAGGTCCCCGGCCTGACGCTGATCATCGTCGCCCTGCTGGGTCTGGCGGTGAACCTCATGGTGATGCTCCTGCTCCGCGCCGATGCGAAGGAGTCCATCGCCGTCCGCGGCGCCTACCTCGAGGTCCTGGCCGACGCCGTCGGCAGCGTCGGGGTCCTGATGGCCGGCATCGTCGCGCTGACCACCGGCTGGGGTTACGCCGACATCGTGGTCGCGGTCCTCATCGCCCTGTGGGTGGTGCCGCGTGCGCTCCGGCTGGCGATCGACGCGTTGCGCATCCTCAACCAGCAGGCCCCCGCCCACATCGATGTGGAGACGCTGCGCTCCGACCTCGCCGGAATCCCCACCGTCGACGATGTCCACGACCTGCACGTCTGGACGCTGACCACCGGCATGGACGTCGCCACCGTGCACCTGGGCAGCACCCGGCCCAATTCGGAGGTGCTGCCCGCCGCGCAGGCCGTCCTGGCCCGTCACGGGCTCGAGCACGCCACGGTTCAGGTGGACAACGACGATCAAGGGCGATGTCGTGACGAGATGACGTGGTGAGCCTGCATCGATGAGTCGAAAATGTCGGTTATGCCTTAAATTGCCGGCATGGAACGACGCGATCTCCTCGCGATACTCGCGGCCGGCACGGTGGGAGCCCTGACCGCGAACACGCTGGCCGGTTGCGCCTCGCCGGTCCCGGCCGCCGAGATCATGCCCTCGACCCCGCCCACACCCACGGCGCCCAGCTCGATCACGCCGTCGGTGTCACCCGCGGGCCTGCTGCCCCCGGCGGTCGGCACGCGCCACCCGTTGCCCGGCGAGCCGATCACCGGCCTGCCCGGCAAGGGTCGGCACATCGCGCTCACGGTCGACGACGGTGCCAGCTCGGAGGTCATCGGCGCCTACGTGAAGTTCGCCCAGGACACCGGCGCACGCTTCACCTTCTTCGTGACCGGATCGTTCGACGGCTGGACCGACCACCGGGCGGATCTGCGGCCGCTCGTCGAGTCCGGGCAGATCCAGCTTGGCAACCACACCTGGACACATCCGGCGCTCACCGAGCTCTCGGCCAAGGGCATCGCCGACGAACTGGGCCGGACCAAACGGTTCCTGAAAAACCAGTACGGCGTTGACGGCACGCCCTACTACCGCCCGCCCTTCGGCTATCACAACGCGTCGGTGGACGCCGTGGCCGCCGACCTCGGCTACACCATGCCGACGCTCTGGTACGGGTCACTGTCGGACTCCGGCCTGATCACCGAGAAGTACCTCGTGCAGTGCGCACGCAAATACTTCCGGCCGCAGACCGTAGTGATCGGCCACGCCAACCACGACCCCGTCACCAAGGTCTATCCGAAGCTCGTCGACATCATCCGTCAACGAAAGCTGCGCATGGTGACCCTCGACGACTACTTCGCGTCCTGACCCCGCAGAACGGAACCTGCCGTCCCGTGCAAGTGCGCGACGGTTTTCGCTCACGCTGATTCGTAGTCGCCGAGAGACGGCGCGTCGCCGATACCGTTGGGCGGTCATGGCCTCCTCTCTGCAGACTTCCGCGACCCCGACGGCTCACGAGACCGACGCCGAGCGCCGCAAGCGACTCCGCACGGTCGTGGCCGCGAGTCTCCTCGGCACCACCGTCGAGTGGTACGACTTCTTCCTCTACGCGACCGCCGCGAGCCTGGTGTTCAACCAGCTGTTCTTCCCGGACCAGAGTTCCTTCGTCGGAACCCTGCTGTCGTTCGCGACCTTCGCGGTCGGGTTCGTCGTCCGGCCGATCGGCGGCGTGATCTTCGGGCACATCGGCGACCGGATCGGCCGCAAGCGAACCCTCGCCATCACGATGGTCATGATGGGCATCGCCACCGCGCTCATGGGTGTGCTGCCGACCGCGGAGGCCGTCGGCGTCGTCGCCCCGATCCTGCTTTTGCTGTTGCGCATCGTGCAGGGCTTCGCGCTCGGCGGCGAGTGGGCCGGGGCCGTGCTGCTCGCGGTCGAGCACAGCCCCGACCGCAGGCGCGGTCTGTTCGGCAGCATCCCGCAGATCGGGCTCGCCCTCGGCCTCGCACTCGGTACGGGTGTGTTCGCCCTGCTCCAGGTGGCGCTCGACGACGACGCGTTCCTGACCTACGGCTGGCGCATCGCCTTCCTCGTGAGCATCGTGCTCGTCGTCATCGGATTCGTGGTGCGGCTCAAGGTCGACGAGACGCCGGCCTTCGCCGAGGTCGCCGAACTCGCGCAGAAGTCCACCGCACCGATCCGCGAGGTCGTGCTCCCGCCGAATACCCGCAACACCGTGCTGGGCCTGCTCGCACGGTGGGGCGAGGGGTCGGCTTTCAACACCTGGGGTGTCTTCGCGATCGCTTATGCGACCAGCGAACTCGACATGGAGAAGGTACCGATCCTGGTGGCCGTGACCATCGCATCGCTCGTGATGGCGGTGCTGCTCCCGGTCTCCGGAAAGCTCACCGACCGGTACGGCGCCAAACCGGTCTACCTCGCCGGCATGACCGCCTACGGGCTGTCGGTCTATCCGGTGTTCGCTCTCTTCGGTACCGAGAACCTCGTCTGGTTCACCGTCGCGCTCGTGATCGTGTTCGGCGTGATCCACGCCCTGTTCTACGGCGCCCAGGGCACGCTGTTCGCCAGCCTGTACCCGACCCGGGTCCGCTACACCGGTCTGTCGGTGGTCTACCAGTTCTCCGGCATCTACGCCTCGGGCCTGACCCCGCTGATCCTGACCGCACTGATCGGTGCCGCCTCCGGATCGCCGTGGCTGTCCGCCGGCTACCTCGCGCTCACGGCGGTGATCAGTGTCGTCGCGACATCGTTGATCCGCCGCGACGACCTGTACCTGACGACCGGCCACGACGCCGAGGTCGAGGCCGCAGCCAAGGCCGCCGGGGACGCGACCGCCCCCACCCGGACGCCGACCCCGGTCGCCTGACCGGGTTCTCGTTCAGGGGCGGACGAGCAGCAGATCGGTGACATGGCGGTAGAACGTCGACCGCTTCAGCACGCGTTCGTTCACCACACCCTCGCGTTCGACCACGATGTTGGTGCCGCCGGTCTGCACCGCGCGTCCGGCGAACCACTTGCCCGGCAACAGGAACCTCTCGACCTGCGCGCGAAGACCGGGGGCCTCGAGCGTGGGTTCGATGAGGACGGAACGGACTTCGCCGTCGAAGAGTCGCTCGCTGTCGACGTAGGACTCGCCGTGCAGCTTGGCGCCCTCGGCGCCGAGGTGACGCGCGCTGCCGAGAATGACCGTCGCGGCGTCGTCGCGGATGAGGGGCACCGGGCTCGCGGTGCCGTTCTCGGCGAGTTCCCGGGCCACCGGCCCATGTGGGAGTCGGTATCGGCGTGTCGCCGCGGTGGCCTCCGCCGAGACATATGCCACTTCGACGTCGAGCCGTTCGGAGGTCATCAGGGCGGCCACCACCTGATCCAGGAAGGTGTCGGCTTCCTCGGCGAGAGTGGGCGCGAATCGTTCAGCCACACGAGGTTCGACGACGAGGCGGGCGACGGCCGAATCCGACAGGGCGTCGGCCACGGCGGCACGGATCGCCTTCTTGTCGTCGGCGCGACCGGCTTGGGTGATCAGGGCGAAAGACACGCGGATAGGGTATCGGGCGCTTGAACACAGTAGTGTTGGTGAGGTTTGTTCTGATCAGTTCAAGCGCGCCACACAAAGGAGTACCTGAATCATGGCCGCGATCGTGCTTATCGGCGCCCAGTGGGGCGACGAGGGCAAAGGAAAGGCCACCGACCTGCTCGGCGGCTCGATCAACTGGGTTGTCCGGTATCAGGGCGGCAACAACGCCGGCCACACCGTCGTACTCCCGACCGGTGAGACCTTCGCCCTGCACCTCATCCCGTCCGGCATCCTGACCCCCGGCGTGCAGAACGTGATCGGCAACGGCGTCGTCGTCGACCCGGGTGTGCTGCTCACCGAACTGGGCGGACTCGAGGACCGGGACGTCGACACCTCCGGCCTGCTGATCTCGGCCGACGCCCACCTGCTGATGCCGTACCACGTGGCCATCGACAAGGTCACCGAGCGCTTCCTCGGCAACAAGAAGATCGGCACCACCGGTCGTGGCATCGGTCCCTGCTATCAGGACAAGATCGCCCGCGTGGGTGTGCGCGTCGCCGATGTTCTCGACGAGAAGATCCTCGCGCAGAAGGTCGAGGCTGCCCTCGAACTGAAGAACCAGATCCTGGTCAAGATCTACAACCGCAAGGCCCTCGACCCGGCGCAGGTCGTCGACGAGGTCCTCGGCCAGGCCGAAGGCTTCAAACACCGCATCGCCGACACCCGGCTGCTGCTCAACCAGGCGCTCGAGCGGGGCGAGACCGTGCTCCTCGAGGGCTCGCAGGGCACGCTGCTCGACGTCGACCACGGCACCTACCCGTACGTGACGTCGTCGAACCCGACCGCCGGCGGCGCCGCGGTGGGCGCGGGCATCGGCCCCAACAAGATCACCACGGTCCTCGGCATCCTGAAGGCCTACACCACGCGCGTCGGCTCCGGTCCGTTCCCGACCGAGCTGTTCGACGAGTGGGGCGCCTACCTGGCCAAGACCGGCGGCGAGGTCGGCGTCACGACCGGTCGCGCGCGCCGTTGTGGCTGGTTTGACGCGGTGATCGCCCGCTACGCCACCCGCGTCAACGGCATCACCGACTACTTCCTCACCAAGCTCGACGTGCTCTCCAGCCTCGACACCGTGCCGATCTGCGTCGCCTACGAGGTCGACGGTGAGCGTGTCGAGGACATGCCGATGACGCAGACCGGGTTCCACCACGCCAAGCCCATCTACGAGGAGATGCCCGGCTGGTGGGAGGACATCTCCGGGTGCAAGACCTTCGAGGACCTGCCCCAGAACGCGCAGAACTACATCCTGCGGCTCGAAGAGCTCTCCGGCGCCCACATCTCGTGCATCGGTGTCGGCCCGGGACGCGAGCAGACGATCGTGCGTCGCGCGATCGTTTAGAGGCCTGCCAGCCACGCCCCGTGCAGTCCGGCGGGCACGCGGATCGGTAGGTCCACGGTGGCGATCGGGCCGTCCTCCGGCGCGTCGGCGCTGAGCAGGTAGAACCGTGACGTCATGTCGGTCGGATCGGTGCCGATCGCGCCCCAGTAGTCGCGGTCGGCGCCCGGGATGTAGATCGGTTCGCCGATCGCGGCACCCGGGGTCCAGACCGTCTCCGTCCCGGCTGCGAGGTCGTGGAACCACAGGCTGTCGAGATCGCCGCTGTCCCTGGGACCCTTCGCGACGCTGGCGATGCGGTGGTGCTCCTGCGTCAGCATCCGGTCGTCGACGCGCGGGAACTCCATGTCCGGTTCGGAGCTGTTCAGGACCGTCTTGGTGATCCCGGCGTCGGGCTGGATCACCGCTCGCGTCAAGGACGACGCCGCGGGCGTGGGCTGGTCGGAGAAGCCGCCCGGATAGGTCCATTCCACATAGTCGACGGTGACCGACCCGTCGGGGTTGTCGAAAGCGTTGGCGAAGTGCCAGACCCAGAACGGGTCGGTGTCGACCCAGCGCACGGCGGTGCCGTCCCGCGGGATCAGCGCGATGCGGGTCCCGCGCCGAGGCTGCCATGACAGCAACGACCCGCCACTCATCACCGATTCGAGATCGAAGACCAGCGGGCAGACGAACAGCACGATGTAGCGGCTGGTCAGCGCCATGTCGTGGATCATGATCGGGGCGTCGACGCCGTCGACCGGGGTCGGCTTGCGGGTCGCCCGGCCGTCCGGGCCGACGACCGCCCAGGTCAGGTACGGAGCCTCGAGTACGTAGTTGAACAGCACCATCTCCCCGGTCGACGGATCGATCTTCGGGTGCGCGGTGCTGCCGACGAACATCGCACCGTCACAGTCGGTTCGACCGATGGTCGCCAGGTCGGCCGGCGAGATCTCGTACGGGCGGTCCGCCTCGGCCATCGCCAGCAGCCGTCCGCCGTGACGCACGATGTTGATGTCGGGCAACTCGCGGGTCGTGCCCGCCAGCTCGTCGCCCACCTCCGCCGCCGACGGGGTGTAGCCGTCGGTGATGCCCGACCAGATGGCATGTCCGGCAGCCTCTTCCGCGAGCACCATCGGGGTGCGGACGAAACGGTTGCGATACGACGCATGCCCGCCGTCGAGGCTGATGCGGTGCACCATGGCGTCCCCGTCGATCGGATACACATACGAACCGATCGGGTCGAAGCGCATGTTGGGCCCGTTGCGCAGGTAGCTGCCCCGCAGGTCGTCCGGGATCTCCCCACTGACCGGCAGGTCGACCGCGTCCACCTCGTCGCGCTGTGGGGCGAAGACGCCGGTGAGGAACGGGTTGTGGGACATGTCGACCGGCGCCGGGCGGGTCGGGACATCGGATGCGGTCATGACGCTGCTTTCGGCGAGCCGTGGATGACGAAGATGTCGCTCCAGGTTAGGGCGTTCGTGCAGGTCGCGTCCGCCGATCGTCCGGTTCGTCCCGAATCGGCAGGGCCGGATGCGGGCGATCGACGCGGCCGTCGTGATTAGCTTGGGCATGCGTTCGAGGCGGGGGAGCCGCGACTACGGGTCGATTCTGCTCGGCTCGGTCGAGGAGAGCGGGATCAAGCAACGCGTCCGGATCCAGACGTTGCTGACCTCGTCCATCGTGTTGGCGAACATCTTCGGCGCGTTGATCGCGACCGCTCTGGCTGCCGTGGGTATCCCGCAGCCGACGGTCTTCACCGCCGAATTGTGGTGGGTGAACTACATCGCCGTACCCGTGTACATCCTCGGCGCGTTCGTGATCGGGATCGGTTGGGGCACCCTGGTGGGCGTTCGGAACCTCCGGTGGGCGATCCGCGACGAGGCCCCGACCAAGCGCGACGCACGCCGCACGATGCGCCTGCCGTGGCGGCTGTCGCTGGTGCAGGGTCTGCTCTGGGCGGGCGCCGCCGTGATGCTGACGATCATGTACGGCGTCGCCGATCCGCAGTTGATCCCCAAGACGGTCTTCGTCGTCGGCATGAGCGGCGTCGTCGTGGTGGGCATCTCCTACCTCTTCATCGACTTCACCCTGCGGCCCATCGTGGCCGAACTGATCTCGGCCGGATTCCACCGCCGCAAGCGCACCGGTGTGAAGACCCGGGCGGTGATGTCATGGATGGTCGGTTCGGCGATCCCGATCATCGGCATCCTGCTGGTCGTCGCGTTCGGGGTGGGGCGCGACGAGACGTCGAAGCTCGACCTCTTCATCGGGGTGACGGTCCTAGGTCTCACGGCTCTGTTCACCGGCCTTCTGCTGACACTGCTCTCGTCGATGAGCATCACCGGGCCGATCGGTTCGGTTCGGTCCGGGATGAACCGCGTGACCTCCGGCGACCTCGAGAACGCCGACCTCGTCGTGTACGACGGCACCGAACTCGGTGATCTCCAGGTGGGTTTCAACGCGATGGTGTCGGGGTTGCGGGAACGGGAACGGATGCGCGACCTGTTCGGGCGCCACGTCGGCCGCGAGGTCGCGGAGGCGGCGTTGTCGTCGGACCCCGAACTCGGCGGCACCGAACGGGTGGCCGCCGCCCTGTTCGTCGACGTGATCGGCTCGACGACCCTTGCCGCGCAACGGCGTCCGACCGAGGTGGTGGAGATCCTCAACAAGTTCTTCGCCGTCATCGTCCGCGCCGTCGAGGACAAGGACGGACTCGTCAACAAGTTCGAGGGCGACGCGGTCCTGGCGATCTTCGGTGCACCCATCCAGCTCGACGACCCGTCCGGCGCGGCTCTCGCGGCCGCGCGTCGCATCGTCGCCGACCTCGCGGTCGAGGTGCCCGAACTGTCCGCGGGGGTCGGTGTCAGTTACGGGGCCGTGGTGGCCGGGAACGTCGGCGCCATCGAACGTTTCGAGTACACGGTGATCGGCGACCCGGTGAACGAGAGTGCGCGGCTCTCCGAACTCGCCAAACGCGACCCGTCGAGTCCGCTGGCGTCGGGGCGCGCGGTCGAGGCCGCCGACCCCGCCGAGGCCCGTCGCTGGACGCAGCAGGAGACGTTGTCGTTGCGTGGCCGGACCTCCGAGACGATCGTTTACGCGGCCGCCGTGGGGGAGGACACGGCGACCGCGGAGAAGACGACCGGAAAGAAGAAGGCGGCGATGGAGAAAGCGACCGCGGAGACCGAGACCGGGTAGGTGCTCAGATGGCGTCTTCGGAGCTGACGAGGATGCCGTCGGGGCCGACGATGCTCAGGCCGAGCCCGTCGAAGACCGAGTACTTGTACCCGTTGTTGTAGGCGACGTAGTAGTAGCGGCCGCTGCCGTTCTCCTGCTCGAACACGCCGGAGACCGGGATGCGCAGGGTGTTGCCCGAACTGCGTGCGACGCCACGATATTCGAGATCGCCGTTACCCCACTGGCAGATGGTCGCCGCGGACTTCGCGGTCACGACCGAGGTGACGGTGTACTGGTTGCCGTCGCACGACGGTGCGATCGGGGCCGCGCCGGCCGTGGACGTGCCGACGGAGAGCGCCCCGGCGGCGAGGCCGAGAGAGGCGCCGGCCGTGGCCAGGCGGATGTGCGTTGTTGTCATGAGAACCGAAGCTAGAGCAGAGTTTTCGTCTGCGACATGGGCAGAACTACCCGCTGTCGTTCGGATGGATGATCATTCGATACGCCCTCCGCAGGCTCCGGGCTACTCCGAGGGAACAGAGTCAGGCGTCGCGGTCGCCCTGTCCCTCGGCGAAGTCCAGTCGGCGGAGCGCGATTCGCAGGACCTCGTCGTCGATGCGCCCGGCGTCGCGTTCCTCGATGAAGACCTTGCGTTGCAGGTGCAGGAGTTCGGTCCGAATCCGGGAGCCCGCGGCGGTGGGGCTCTCGCCGATCGCCTCGGGACCACGGCCGAGTTCCTCCCATGCCACATTGCGCTGCGAAGCGATCCACTTGCGCATCAAGACCACCTGCATCCGGCGGGGGTCGTCGTCGGCGAGGCCGGTGGCGATCTCCTCGAGTCGACGCTCCGCCTCCCGCGAGGCCCGGTCCTGGGCGGCGGCATACGCCAGACGATCCTGCGCGCGCTCGTCGCCGGTGACGCCGAGCTTCCGGATCACCCAGGGCAGCGTCGTGCCCTGGATCAGGAGGGTGCCGACCACGACCACGAACGTGAGCAGCAGGATCTCGGCGCGCGCCGGGAACGGTTCGCCGGATTGGGTCGTCAACGGGATGCCGAAGGCGGCGGCCAGCGAGACCACTCCGCGCATCCCCGCCCAGGAGACGACGAAGACGGAGGCCGGGGTCGGGCGCGGATCGGGGCCGAGTTTTCCGCGGAAGATGACACCCGGCAAGTAGGCCGCCGGGTAGACCCAGAGGAACCGGATGACGATGGTGGCGGTGAGCACCGCGGCCGCGTCGATGGCGACCTGGACCCAGGATTCACCTTCGACGCCCGCGATGATGAACGGCATCTGGACGCCGATGAGCAGGAAGACGAACGATTCGAGGATGACGTCGATGGACTTGCGCACCGCTTCGTCCTGGAGTCGGGTGGCATAACCGAGGCGGACCGAACGCTGACCGAGGAACAACCCGGCGGTGACCACGCCGATCACGCCCGAGCAGTGCAGCTGCTCTGCGACGAAGTAGGCGGCGAACGGCACCAGGATGCCGATCGCAGTCTCCATCGGAGGGTCGGTCAACCAGACCCGAACCCACGAGACCGCCATGCCGAAGAGGAGGCCGACCACGAGTCCGCCGACCGCGGCGACGGCGAAGGTCAACAACCCCTCGCCCAGTGAGGCGGTCAGGCCGATGGCGGCGGCGAGGGCGATGCGGAATGCGGTGAGTGCGGTGGCGTCGTTCAGGAGGCTCTCGCCGCCGAGGAGGGTCATGACCGGCCGGGGGAGTCCGAGGCGACGGCCGATCGCCTGCGCCGACACCGCGTCCGGAGGAGCGACCACGGCGCCGAGCACGAGTGCCGCGGACAGTGGGAGGTTGGGGACGGTCAGATGGGCCACGAACCCGACGACGAACGTGGTCACCAGAGGCAGGCCGACGGCGAGCGCCGCGATCCCTCGCCAGCGCGCCCGGATCGCCTGGTAGGAGCTCTCCTGGGCAGCGGAGTACAAGAGTGGCGGCAGGATGAGGAAGAGTACGAGTTCGGGGTTCAGCTCGGGTGTCGGCAGACCGGGAATCCAGCCGATCGCCAGGCCGACGGTGACCAGGATCAGTGGCGACGACAGCCCGTAGCGGCGGCAGAGCGCAGCGACCGCCAGCGCGACGACCGCGATGACCAGAAGCGATGCACTCATCCGAGCGACTGTAATCGCCGCAGGCACCGTTGATAATGGTGAACATGCAGATCTTTCGCCGTTCCCCGTCCCGCGGCGACGGCTCGTCGGGTCCGGCATCCGTGGCCGACGCCGCGTCGGATTCGTCCGCGCGCTGCCCCGAGCTGGCCGCGGTCGCGGGCGACTCGATACCCCTGCCGGAACCCCCGGCGGGCGAGAAACTCTCCTGCGCAGGATGTGTCGCGATCGGGGAGGACCACTGGGCGCATCTGAGGATGTGTCTGCGATGCGGGTACATCGGTTGCTGCGACTCCAGTCCGCGCCGGCACGCGACCGCGCACTTCCACGACACCGCCCATCCGGTCATGCGGTCCGCAGAGCCCGGCGAGAGCTGGAGGTGGTGTTACGTGCACGAGGTCATCGGTTGAGAGCCGCACCACGACGCCGCACCACCGGGTGTCACCGTGGCAGAACCCGTACCGGCGACAAGTAGGATTTGGGAATGACGTCGAACAGCGAGAGCGCGACCAGCGCGGATCAGCCGGCGCCGACGATCGGCCCGCCGGATGTCATCGGCACGCCGCTGAGTCCGACGGCGACCAAGGTGATGGTGCTCGGTGCGGGCGAGCTCGGCAAAGAGGTCGTGATCGCGTTCCAGCGTCTCGGCGTCGAGGTCGTCGCCGTGGATCGTTACGCCAACGCTCCCGGCCAGCAGGTCGCGCATCACGCGGAGGTCATCGACATGACCGACCCGGAGGCGCTTCTCGCCGTCATCGACAAGCATCGGCCCGCCTATGTGGTGCCGGAGATCGAGGCCATCGCGACCGAAGCGCTCGTCGACGTCGCCGAGCGGGGCATCGCGGAGGTCATCCCGACCGCGAGTGCCGTCGTCGCCACGATGAACCGCGAAGGCATCCGACGGCTCGCCGACGAGGAACTCGGCCTCCCGACGTCGCCGTACCTCTTCGCCGACACCCTCGAGGAACTGACGGTCGCCGCCCGGCAGATCGGCTTCCCGTGCGTGGTGAAGCCGGTGATGTCCTCCTCCGGCAAGGGGCAGTCGGTCCTGCGCGGACCCGACGACGTCGCGTCGGCGTGGGAGACCGCGAACACCGGCGGCCGCGTCCAGGGCAACCGCGTCATCGTCGAGGGGTTCATCGAATTCGACTACGAGATCACGCTTCTCACGGTGCGCGCGATCGACCCGCGGACCGGGCTGCTGACCTCGCATTTCTGCGCGCCGATCGGTCACCGCCAGATCAACGGCGACTACGTCGAGAGCTGGCAGCCGCACGAGATGAGCCCGGATGCGCACGCCTCCGCGACGTCGATCGCGGCACGCATCGCCACCGCGCTCGGTGACGGAAAGCTCGCCGGCCGCGGTGTTTTCGGCGTCGAACTGTTCGTGCAGGGCGACGACGTCTACTTCTCCGAGGTGAGCCCGCGGCCACACGACACCGGCCTCGTCACCATGGCGACCCAGCGGTTGTCGGAGTTCGAGATGCACGCCCGCGCGATCCTCGGCCTGCCCGTCGACGTCACGCTGGCGTCGCCCGGTGCGTCCGCGGTGATCTACGGGCAGCTCGACCAGCCCGCCATCGGCTTCGAGAACGTCGCCGCGGCACTCGCGGTGCCCGAGACCGACATCCGCCTGTTCGGCAAGCCCGAGAGCTTCCATCGCCGGCGCATGGGTGTGGTCACCGCGACCGCCGACGACGTCCCCGCCGCTCGCGAGCGCGCCGTGCGTGCGGCTTCGCTGGTGGCGCCCGTGCCGGGTCGTGCAGCTGTCCGGAAGGCGACGGTTCTGCCGCCGGCCCCGCCCGCGCCGCCGCGCCGTCCCGGTCCTGCGCCGGGTCACGCCGGTCCGCCGCCCGGACCCGTCGGTCCTCCGCCGGGGGTCGCCGGACGCCCGCCCGGTCCTGCCGGACCCCCGCCCGGTCGTCCCGTGCCGCCGCCCGGCCGGCCAGTACCGCCGCCCGGCCCGCGCCCGGCACCCCGACCCGCCGGCGGTCCCGGAGGTCAGCGGCCGATCGCACCTCCCGGGGGACCCCGCCCCGCAGGGCCTCCCCGTCCGGCGGCCCCGGGGCAGTCCCCGGTCATGACGTCGCTGGTCAAGACTGGTGATCCCGCCGACGAGCCGGCCCCCGGGTCGCCCGTCGCCGGCGAGTGACCGGGCGTCGGACAAGTGCCGCTCTGGGGTGAGCTGCTGGTCGCGGCCGTCATCTTCGTCGGCCTGATCGGGATCGTCGTCCCGATTCTGCCGGGAACGCTGCTGATCGCCGGCGCGCTCCTCGTCTGGGCGATCGTCGTGGGCGGGTGGGCCTGGTCGGTGTTCGCCGCCGCCATGCTCGCGCTCGTGGTCGGCGAGGTCATCAAGTACCTCGTCGCCGGAAAATCGTTGCGCACGGACGGGATTCCGAACCGGACCGTCGTGGTCGGTGGACTCGTCGGGATCGTCGGCTTCTTCGTCGTGCCGGTGATCGGTCTGCTGCTCGGCTTCGTCGTGGGTGCGGTGGCCGCCGAACTCGTGCGAACCCAGAGTCTCGAGCTGGCGTGGCGCGGTGCGGTGGCCGCTCTCAAAGCCGCGGCCAAGACGATCGGCATCGAACTGCTCTTCGCGCTCGTCGCCACCAGTATCTGGACGGGCGGCGCCTTCGTCTGGTGAGGCTCGTTCTCCGAGAACGGGATACGCCCGCCCTCCGCGTGCCAGAATGGCGCCTGTGCGCATCGGGATGACGATGCCCGTGATGGAGCCGGACCTCGACGCAGAGACCCTCCACTCATGGGCCACCACCATTGACGACGGCCCGTTCAGCTCCCTGTGCTGGGGTGAGCGGATAGCGTTCGACAACCCCGAATGCCTGACATTCCTCGGTGCAGCAGCCGCGTGGACCCGGCGCGTGTCCCTGGTGATGACCGTCGTCGTGCCGCAGCTGCACGACCCGGTCATGCTCGCGAAGGCGCTGGCCACCGGCGACATGCTGTCGGAGGGGCGACTCACGGTGGCGCTCGGGGTCGGCGGCCGACTCGAGGACTACCGGGCCGTCGGCGCGGACCCGTCCACCCAGACCATGCGGCAACTCACCGAGCGCGCCGCGACGATGAAACGGGTCTGGGCCGGCGAGAAACTGACCGAGTCGGTGCTGCCCGTCGGGCCACCGCCGCATCGCAAGGGCGGTCCGTCGCTGCACGTCGGCACCACCGGTCCCAAGACCATCCGCAGCGCCGTCGACTGGGCCGACGGCATCGCCGGTGTCACCCTCGACCTCGACGCGTCGAAGCAGAACGAACTGTTCGACGTCGCGCGATCGGCGTGGGCCGAAGCCGGGCGTCCCGCACCGCATCTCGCGACGTCGTTCTGGTTCGCCATCGGCGAGGGCGATGCGCCGCGGACGCAGGTGACCCGGCATCTGCACCACTACATGAACTGGATTCCGTCGGAGTTCGTCGACGCCATCGCGCCCACGACGGGGTGGTCGGGGACCGAGACCGAGTTGGGGGAGGTGCTGCGTCGCTTCGCCGACATCGGCACCGACGAGGTGCAGCTCATCCCGACGAGCTCGGACCCCGACCAGCTCCGACGCGCCGCCGATGTGGCCGCGGCCTTCGCCTGACCTGCCGCAACTGTTGGCTGGTGTGTAGCCGCGCCCGAGCCGGCCGTCTGACCCCGATTGACCCCTCGATGACACGAACCTGCTGTTCGGAAGTGTCGGATGGGGGCCCCGTGCGCGGTAACTTCCTTCTGTGACCTCGCCGACGATGGACAACCAGGGTCTGGTGCGGTTGTGCCTGCTCGCCGTCCTCGCCGGTTGCGTGACCGGCGTCCTCGGCGGGGCTTTCCGGTGGTGTCTCGA
The DNA here is from genome assembly GCF_038024875.1 of Gordonia rubripertincta. Taxonomy (NCBI): domain Bacteria; kingdom Bacillati; phylum Actinomycetota; class Actinomycetes; order Mycobacteriales; family Gordoniaceae; genus Gordonia; species Gordonia rubripertincta. Next base: position 492,662 of record NZ_CP136136.1, on the reverse strand, counting down.
CCATCTGAACCGGTGGCGGTTCGACATGCTGGACTGGGCCGACGGACTCGGCGTCCCGGGGTGGTTCATCCCGGTCGCGGTGACCGCCGCGGGTGCGGCATTCGGTGCGCTCGTCTCTCACCTGGTGCCGACCGCGGCGGGTAGCGGCATCCAGCACGTGGAGGCCGTCGAACGCGGTGAGGCGGAGCCGGCGCCGCTGCGCGTGATCCCCGCGCGATTCTTCGGTGGGCTGGCCGCGATCGGTTCGGGTCTCGTCCTCGGACGGGAGGGACCGACCGTGCACATGGGTGCCGCCGTCGGTTCCGAGACCGGGCGCCGTGCCGGACTCGACGAATACGACGTCCGCGTCATGCAGACCTCGCTCAGCGGGGCCGGCCTCGCCGTAGCCTTCACCGCGCCGGTGGGTGGCGCGCTCTTCGCGCTCGAGGAGGTGACCCACTCCTTCCGGCTCCGGGTGGTGGTACCGACCATCCTCGCCGTGGCCGCGGCGGTGGCCTGCGGCCACGTGATCCTCGGGGACCGGCCCGACTTTCTCGTCGGCGCGGTGGCCCCGCCCTCGATCACCCTGCTGCCGGTGTTCGTGGTCTTCGGTCTCCTCAGCGGCCTCATCGGGATCGCCTACGGGCGAGCGGTTCTCGCGGCGATCAGCGCGGTTCGCGGAATCACGCGCGTCCCGCAGATCGCGAAGGCCGCGATCATCGGCGCGGTCGTCGGCGGCCTGATGGCCATCGACACCGATGCGGCCGGTGGCGGAGACAATCTGGCGCAACAGATCTTCGACGGCTCGGTGGTCCTGCCGGTGGTCGCCGCACTGTTCATCGTGCGGTTCGTCGCCGGACCGCTGTCCTACGCCGCGGGCACACCGGGCGGTCTGTTCGCGCCGATGCTCGCGCTCGGTGCGCTGTGGGGTGTGTTGTTCTCCGCGGGCCTCTCAGCGGTTCTCCCGCAATCGGATTCGACGCTGCGCGATGCCCTGGTGCTCGCGGGCATGGCCGCGCTGTTCGGTGCAGTGGTGCGGGCGCCGCTCACCGGCATGGTCGTGGTGATGGAGATGAGTGCGACGACGACCGTGGCGGTCCCCATGCTCGCCGCGACCGCGGCGGCGGTGCTCGTCGCCCATCTCTCCGGGACCCCGCCGGTCTACGACTCGCTGCGGGAGAACATGCTCGCCGACGACGGCGCCCGCGAACGGGATTCAGGCGCCTAGAAGGCGCGCGTGTGTGCGCCGAGCGGCACGATCAGCGGTCCGCCCGAGATCGGGTCCGTCATCACATGTGCCCGCAGGCCGAAGGCCTCGTCGAGCATCTCGGCGTCGATGACGTCGGCCGGGGCGCCCGTGGTGACGATGGCACCGTTCTTCATGACCACCAGTGAATCGCTGTAGCGCGCCGCGAGATTGAGGTCGTGCAGAACCATCACCACGGTCTTGCCGTGGTCGTCGCGTAGGCGTCGGACGAGGTCGAGGACGTCGATCGAGTGGGCGAGGTCGAGGTAGGTGGTCGGCTCGTCGAGCAGGATGAGGTCGGTGCCCTGCGCGAGCGTGAGTGCGATCCAGACCCGCTGGCGCTGACCGCCGGAGAGCGCGTCGAGGGTTCGGTCGGCGAGTTCGAGGGTGTCGGTCATCTCCATCGCCTCGGCGACCGCGGCCTCGTCGGCGGCGGTCGCCTGCTGGTACCACCGCTGATGAGGATGCCGGCCCCGGCCGACGAGGTCGGCGACGGTCAAACCCTCGGGCGCGACCGGGTTCTGGGGCAGGATCGCCAGGGTCCGGGCGATCTGCTTGGGCCGCACATGTGCGATGTCCTCGCCGTCGAGGAAGACCGTGCCTGCCTTGGGCGGCAGCAACCGGGCGAGACATCGGAGCAGCGTCGACTTGCCGCAGCCGTTCGAGCCGATGATCGTCGTGACCCGGCCGTCGGGGATGTCGATGTCGAGGCTGTCGATCACCACCCGCTGGTCGTAGCCGACGGTGAGTCCGCTGCCGCGGAGCCGGGACGTCGCGCGCGGGGCGTTCTCGGGAGGGGAGATGGTCATACGGTCGCCTTCCGGGACATCGCGATCATCAGGTAGATGAGGAACGGTCCGCCGATCGCGGCGGTGACGATGCCGACGGGTAGACCGCCGGGCAGCACCGTGCGGCACAACAGATCTCCGCCGAGCACCAGCGACGCACCGACCAGGCCGGACAACAACGGCGTCGGCACCGCGGTGCGGGCCAGCCGCAGTGCGATCTGCGGGGCGAGCAAGGCGACGAAGGCGATCGGTCCGGCGGCGGACACGCACAGCGCACTGACCAGGACCGCGGTCAGTAACAGCGTCGTGGACACCGCACCGGTCCGGACGCCGAGTCCGCGTGCGAGATCCGGTCCGAGGCTGAGCATTCCGATCTGCCGCGAGAACACGACGATCACCACGACCCCGACGACGACCCCGCCGACCACCGGCCACACATTGGACCAGCCGACGTTGGCGACCGAGCCGACCAGCCACACCTGGGCGCGCCCCACGTCGCGGATGTCGGCGCGGGTCAACAGGAAGTTGGTCAGCGCCTGCAGCATCCAGGTCATGCCGACGCCGATCAGCACGAGCCGGAACGGGTTGATGCCGCTGTTGGCCTTGCGGCCGGGCCAGGCGAGCACGTACATGAGCGCCGCGGTCAGCAGCGCGCCGATCATCGCCGACGCCGGCACGCCGAGGTCGCCGAACCAGCTGCCCCAACTCGTGTTGGAGAAGGCGATGGCTGCGACCGCCGCCGCGCTGGCTCCGGCCGTGATGCCGAGGATGTCGGGGGTGGCGAGGGGGTTCTGGGAGATCAGCTGGGTGAGGGAGCCGGAGCATCCGAGCCCGATGCCCACCAGCAGGCCGACGAGGGCCCGGGGGAGCGCGACGTCGAAGACGACGACGTTCTCGATGCGGGTGCCGCCGCCCAGCAGGATTCGTGCGACGTCGATCGGGGTGAGCGGGAAGTCGCTGACGCCGACACTGGTCAGGAACAGCACCACCGCGAGTACCGCCGAGACGAGCGCGACGATCAGCATGCGCGGACGCACGACGAACGACACCGGTTCGATCGCGAGGCGGTAGCCCCCGGGATGCGGGGCGATGCTGCGCGTTCGTGCCCCGGGCTCACCAGCAGCGGGACCGGGCGTCTTCACGTCGGAGGAGTTCATACGGTTGCCAACCTCTGCCGACGGACCATGAAAATCAGGAACGGAGCGCCGACCAGGGCCAGCATGACGCCTACCTGGACCTCACCCGGGCGCGCGACGACGCGGCCGAGGATGTCGCAGCCGACGAGGAGCATCCCGCCGAGCAGCGCCGAATACGGGATGATCCAGCGGTAGTCGGCACCGACGAGCGCACGCGCGATGTGCGGCACGACGAGTCCGAGGAACACGATGGGGCCACAGGCCGCGGTGGCGGCGCCGATGAGCAGGGTGATCGTCAGAATGCCCAGTGCGCGAATCAGAACCACCCGCGAGCCCAGCGCCTTGGTCATGTCGTCGCCGAGGCTGAGGACGTTCAGGAAGAAGCCGCTCGCCAGCGCGAACACCAGTCCGACTCCGATGAACGGCAGACTCGCCCAGAACACATCGATGCCGCGGCCGGCCGTCGAGCCGACGCTCCAGAACCGCCACTGGTCGAGAGAGTTGGTGTCCACGAGCACGATCGACGACGTGATGGCGGTGAGCATCGCTGTGAGGCCGGTGCCGGCCAGCACCAGGGTCAGCGGACTCGAGCCGCTCAGTGCCGACAGCCCGAAGACGACGGTCGCGGCGATGATCGCGCCGAGCAGTCCGAAGAACATGAACGCGACGGGGCTGGTGATCCCGACCAGGTAGATACCGGCCACCACGGCGCATGCGGCTCCGGCGTTGACGCCGAGAATCCCGGGATCGGCGATGGGATTGCGCGTGTGTCCCTGGGTGATGGCACCGGCGGCGCCGACGGCCAGGCCGGCGAACAGACCGAGGAGGGTCCGGGGGACGCGAAGGTCCCAGACGATGCCGTCGACGTCGGTGTCCTTGCTGATCTCCGGCATCCGAAGGTCGAGGAGGGCCGCCCAGATCTCCGAGATCCCCGTCGCGAAACTCGTCCAGACCTCGTCCAGCGGGACGGGGCGGGTGCCGAAGAGCACGGAGGCGACGACCAGCCCCACCAGAACCGCAACCAGCACGGGGATGCCGAGAACACGGAGGGGGCGGCGCACGAAGGGTAACCTTACCAACGCGGCTCGGCGGCCCGGACAGCGCGGCCCGATGCATGTCGTTCGAATAACGAAAGAGCGCAAGAAGTTAATGGAGGCTGTGTCTTCGGTAACACTGCGATGTGCTCGAATCGATATGCCCAGTGTTTCCAGGGTTGCGAAAACAGGAGGATCGATGAAGTCACTCAAACGGGCCGTTGTCGGGGTTCTGGCTGCGGGAAGCATCGCGGCAGGAACGCTCGTGGGTGCCGCGCCTGCCCAGGCCGCCGTCCCCAACCTGCAGATGACGGGTGGGGTCTACTGCCAGTTCGGTGCCCCGGGTACCCCGTGGAACCAGGCGTGGAGCATGACCCGGTTCATGCGCGTCACCGCGCGTGACGGCGAATTCCGCAACGTCACCCTGCAGGAGACGGGCGGCGCGACGAAGTTCAAGGCCCAGTTGAAGAAGAACGAATCCCTCACCATCAAGACCACCTGGTTCGGCTGCTTCCCGTCGTCGATCTCCGGGTACGCGATCTCCGACTACGCCGAGAACCTGACCGACAACGTCGGATTCTGGTGGAACGTGCGACGCATCGACAACCCGTTCGACCGCTTCGGTACGGGCTCGTCCGCGTCGGCGGCAGCCGTGACGGGCGGCGGCAACACCGTCAAGGGAGTGCCCTCGATCCCGGGTCGCTGAGTCCCGCTAAGGACAGACGACGAGGGGCGGCCGGTGAGAACCCGGTCGCCCCTCGTCGTTGATGTTGCGGTGTCCGCTCAGGCCGACGGACGCGCCACCTTGTGGGGTTCCGACGCGGCGAGCATGTCCTCACGCTCGACGACCTTCACGCGTTCGCGGCCCTCGGCGGCGCCGAGCGCGCGTTCGTGTTCGTCGAGGCGGTACCAGCCGTCCCACGTGGTGAACGGGATGTTCTTGGACTCGAGCAGCTCGATGATCGCGTCCTCGCCCGGGGTGGCGGGCTCGAGCAGCTTCTCGGCTTCCATGTCCTTGAGGATGCAGTCGACCGTCTCGTTGGCGTCGCCCTTGGTGTGGCCGATGAGGCCGACCGGACCGCGCTTGACCCAACCGGTGGTGTAGACGCCGGTGAGCTGCTCACCCTCGTCGAACACGCGTCCGGCCTCGTTGGGGATGACCCCCGCCTGCGAGTCGAAGGGGATGCCGGGCAGGTTGTCCGAGAGGTAGCCGACCGCACGGTAGACCGCTCCGACCTCCCAGTCGGTGATCTTGCCGGTGGGCTTGACGTTGCCGGTGCCGTCGAGCTGGGTGCGCTCGGTGCGCAGGCCGACGACCTTGCCGTCCTCGCCGAGGATCTCGGTGGGGCTCTCGAAGAAGTGCAGGAAGAGCTTGTGGATCGCACCCTGCTTGGGCTCGCGGATCGCGTAGTTCTCGATGATCGTCGCGACCTGGTCGGTGATCTTCGAGCCGCGGCGGGCGACGGTCGAACCCTCGTCGTAGTCGATGTCCTCGGGGTTGACGATGACCTCGATGTTCGGCGAGTGGTCGAGCTCCTTGAGCTCGAGCGGGGTGAACTTGGCCTGCGCCGGTCCGCGGCGACCGAAGACGTGCACCTCGATGGCCTTGTTGGCCTTGAGACCCTCGTAGACGTTGGCCGGGATCTCGGTGGGCAGCAGCTCGTCGCCGGTCTTTGCGAGAACGCGCGCCACGTCGAGGGCGACGTTTCCGACGCCGATGACGGCGACCTTCTCCTGTTCCAGCGGCCAGGTGCGGGGGAAGTCGGGGTGGCCGTCGTACCAGGCGACGAATTGTGCGGCGCCGTAGCTGCCCTCGAGGTCGATGCCGGGGATGTCCAGTACGCGGTCGTCGGTGGCGCCGGTGGAGAAGATGATCGCGTCGTAGTGCGACTTCAGCTCGTCGAGGGTGATGTCGGTGCCGTAGTCGACGTTGCCGAGCAGGCGGACCTGCGGCTTGTCGAGGACTTTGTGCAGCGCGGTGATGATGCCCTTGATGCGCGGGTGATCAGGCGCGACGCCGTAACGGATCAGACCGAACGGAGCCGGCATACGCTCGTAGAGGTCGATGCTGACGCCGCGATCCTTCGCGGTGTCGGACTTCATCAACGCGTCGGCGGCGTAGATCCCGGCGGGACCGGCACCGACGATCGCAACCCGAAGCGGGCGGCTGTTGTCGCTCATGGGGTAGGTGTCTTCCGTTGCTCGGCGCGCCTCGACGGTGCTCTGGTGTCGACACGCTTGGATATGGCCTATCCCTTCTACGGTAGGCGCTCGGTGTCCACTCCCAAAATTAGCTGTGAGGTAATCCTCACTTGTCGACGTCACCGTGATGACGTCGCGTCCCGGGCGTCAGCGTGAGCCGGCCGCTTCGGCGATGGGCGCGACGGCTCGATCGGCCACCCACGGGATCGTCAGCACGGTCGGCACGGACATGGCGCTGCCGACCTCCTGGGGCAGATAGACGACACGTCCGGATCGAGCCGCCTCGAGCCGGGTGAACGCGGGGTTGGCCCGCAGCTTGTCGTTCGAGCCCTCCCAGTCGACGGCGACGACGATGTCGGCCGCGTCGAGCCGGTCGAGGCTCTCAGCGGGCAGTTCGCCGTAGAACCCGCTGGTGATCGCGTCCCGGAGAGCGGGTGGGAAGGTGAGGCCGTAGCCGGCGACGGTTTGGGCGCGGCCGTCCTCGGGCCCGTACACCGAGACCCCGCCGGTCGGGCTCGCGGTCACCACGACGGCGGTCTTGCCGGCGAACTGCGGGTTCTCCGACCGGATGCCCGCGAGGAAGGCCTCGGTCTCGCCGACCTTGCGCCGGGCGAGGTCGGGTTGCCCGATTGCGGTGCCGATCTGGATCGTCTGCGCCTTCCACGGCACCTGCCAGGGCTTGTACTGGGCGGGCCGGAGGATTGTGGGTGCGGTCTTGCTGAGCAGGTCGAACTGGTCGCGGGTGGGGTCGGCGCCCACGGCGGTGATCAGATCCGGGCTGGTGGCGAGCGCCTTGGGGATCTCGTTGCCGAGAGCCGCCGAGGTGTTGGCGAGGACCACCGGTTGCGCGTTGCCGATCAGCTCGGCGTTCCACGGCGCGGTCGCCTGGTCGGGATCGGCGAACGGGGCGATCGTCGTCGGCATGACGCCGAGGGCGAGCAGGGTGTCGCCGTCGCCCACTCCCAGCGCGGCGATCCGCGTGGGTGCCTTCTCGACGACCGCGGGCGCGTAGGCCTGCTGCACGGTGACGGGAATCGAGCCGGTCTCGGGGGTCGGGACGGACGCCGAATCGTCGGCGACCTTCTCCTCGGGAGCGGCGCAGGAGCTCACCACGAGGGCCGCCACGGTCGCCGCGAGCGCGATTCCGGACAGTCGATGGGAAAGCAGACGCATGTGGGTTCCTCGTCGGTCGGGGTTAGGTTAGGCCCACCTTACCGAGTGCGGATTCGGTGCCCGCGTGATTCGACGCGATGGCGGCCGGAGAAGCCGGACGGAGGTCACACCCGGACTGTCGTTACACTTCGCGCCATGGCCAAAGCTGCAGGCGGGGGCCCCGACAAGCCCTCCGGTAAGGGCGCCGCAGCCCGGAACACCTCCCGGGGCGCCGCGCCCGCGAAGAAGCCTGCCCTCGGCAAGGCCGCGTCGAACGACAACGTCGACGCCGCCCTCGTCGAGGAGGGACCACCGAACTGGAAGAACGCGTGGCCGTTCTTCGTGGCGGCGGGTCTGGTCGGGCTGTTCGTGCTGGGGATCGTGCTCTCGAACATCTCGCGGCCACCTGAGGACCGCGTCAGCGCCGACGCGCTGGTCCAGTACGCGATCAACGACCAGTACACGGCCCGCAACGGCCCGAACTACGCCGAGTACCGCGCGAACACCTGCGATGCGGACCTGAACAAGGTCGAGTTCGTCTCTGAGGCCCGATTCCTGGCCGAGAACCAGGCGTCGCTGGATGCGAACGGCCCCATCGAGATCCCCGAGATCACCGATCTGGTGGTCGACGGTGACCGGGCGACCGCGAAGGTCCATTGGCACTATAAGGACAAGCCCGATGACAAGCAGGTCGTGGATACGACCGTGGTGCGCGAGAACGGCGAATGGAAGGTGTGCTCCTCATGACCTATGCCGGCGACCTGACCCCGCGAGAAGCGTGGGAGAAGCTCGAGAACAACCCCGACGCGGTCCTCGTCGACTGTCGGACGCAGGCCGAATGGTCCTTCGTCGGTGTCCCCGACCTCGAGATACTGGGCAAACGCACGATCTTCGCCGAATGGACGACGTTCCCCGAAGGTCGTCGCAACGAGCAGTTCGTCGACCAGTTGCGCAGCGCCGGGGTCACCGACGACCACGAGGTCATCTTTCTCTGCCGCTCCGGGCACCGATCGATCGGTGCGGCCGAGGCGGCGACCGCCGACGGAATCGGCAAAGCCTACAACGTGGTCGACGGGTTCGAGGGTGCCCTCGACGAGAACGACCATCGAGGTGCGTCTGGATGGCGCGCCGAAAATCTGCCGTGGAGGCAATCGTGAGTCCTGATCTGTCCGTGGGATATGAACTGCCGGAAGGTCTTTCGCCCGACACCATCGCCGTCCGCGGTGGCCTCGCCCGCTCCGGTTTCCACGAGACCGCCGAGGCGCTGTACCTGACCAGCGGTTACGTCTACGACTCCGCCGAGGCCGCCGAGCGCGCCTTCACCGGCGAGGACCAGCGGTTCGTCTACTCCCGGTACGGCAACCCGACGGTCCACATGTTCCAGGAGCGGCTGCGCCGGCTCGAAGGTGCCGAGGCCTGCTTCGCGACCGCCAGCGGCATGGCCGCGGTGTTCGTGGCGCTCGGTGCGCTGCTCAAGGCCGGTGACCGGCTCGTCGCCGCCCGCAGCCTGTTCGGCTCGTGCTTCGTCGTGTGCAACGAGATCCTGCCGCGCTGGGGCGTCGAGACCGAGTTCGTCGACGGCGAGGATCTCGAACAGTGGGAGCGGGCGCTGTCCAAGCCCACCACCGCGGTCTTCTTCGAGACCCCGTCCAACCCGATGCAGACGCTCGTCGACGTTGCCAAGGTTTCTGAGCTGGCTCACGCCGCGGGTGCGAAGGTGGTGCTGGACAACGTCTTCGCCACCCCGCTGCTGCAGCGCGGCCTGGATCTCGGCGCCGACGTCATCGTCTACTCGGGCACCAAGCACATCGACGGCCAGGGGCGCGTCATGGGCGGTGCCGTCCTCGGCGCCAAGGAGTACATCGAGGGCCCGGTGCAGCAGCTGATGCGCCACACCGGCCCGGCGCTGAGCCCGTTCAACGCCTGGACGCTGGTCAAGGGTCTGGAGACGATGCGCCTGCGCGTCGACGCCTCGGTGTCCTCGGCCCTGCGCATCGCCGAGTTCCTGGAAGCCGACCCGCGCGTACGCTGGGTCAAATACCCGTTCCTGCAGTCACATCCGCAGTTCGAGCTGGCCAAGAGTCAGATGTCCGGTGGCGGGACCGTGGTGACCTTCGAGCTCAACGACCACGACGGCATCGACGGCAAGAAGCGCGCCTTCGAGGTCCTCAACGCGCTGAAGGTCATCGACATCTCCAACAACCTCGGCGATTCCAAGTCGCTGATCACCCACCCGGCCACCACCACGCACCGCGCGATGGGGCCCGAAGGACGCGCCGCGATCGGTCTCAGCGACTCCGTCGTCCGTCTCTCGGTCGGCCTCGAGGGCATCGACGACCTGCTCGCGGATCTGGATCAGGCGCTCGGCTGACGCGTAACCCCCCCGTTCTCGGCAGAGTGACAACCCTTCGGGGGTGCTGGGTTTGCCGGAAAAGGGTGGTTTGTCGCCGTCGCCTGCTTCAGATCGTGCGGATCCCCAGCGCGTTCAGGACGGTCCGCAGTTTGAACGCGGTCTCGTCCAGCTCCGCCTGCGGGTCGGAGTGTTCGACGATGCCGCCGCCCGCCCAGGTGCGCAGGCTCCGACCATCGGCGGCGAGTTCGGCGCAGCGGATGGTCACCATCCATTCGCCGTCGCCGGCGGCGTCGCACCAGCCGACCGCGCCGGCGTAGAAGCCGCGGTCACCCTCGACGTCGCGGATGATCTGTGCGGCAACGTCACTCGGTGTTCCGCACACCGCGGGGGTGGGGCCGAGGAGCAGTGCGAGGTCGAGGGCGGTGGTCGCCGGATCGCGGAGCGTCGCGCGGATCGGGGTGGCGAGATGCCAGACCTCGCCGGTCGACTCGAGCTTCGGCGCCGTAGGCGCGTCGATGTCGTCGCAGAGGAGTCCCAGGCGTTCACGCAGATGGTCGACGACGAACGCATGTTCCGCGAGATCCTTTGCCGAAGACAGCAATTCGTCGGCGGTTGCACGGTCGACGGCGGGGTCGGCGGACCGTGGGGCCGAACCCGCGTAGGGGTGACAGGTCACCGTCGAACCCGACTTCCGGAGCAGTACCTCGGGACTTGCGCCGATCAGCCACGTGCCCGAACCTGTTGCGGCGCCGACATCCACGCCGAAGGCGTTGTGTCCGGCATTGCCGCCGGCCAGGGCGTCGACGAACTCGGCCGGCCGAACCGGCTCGTCGAGCACGAGGTCGACGCTGCGCGCGAGCACCACTTTTCCGACGTGGCCCGCGACGATGCGCTTCACCGCGTGCGCGACACGTTCGCGGTGCTCCTCGGCGTCGGGGTGGAGCACGGTCGAGATCGCTCGCCGCGACAACGGGCCGGTCCCGGGCAGCGGTGGCTCGCCGGTCCGGAGTCGTGCGGGGGCGACCAGTGCCGCCGGGTCGCGGACATCGAAGGGAATCGCGCCGGTCAGCGACTCGACCTCGCCCTCCCGTAGCGCGGCGGACGCCCCGTCGACGTCGGTGAACGACCGGACCACCCCTTCGCCCCGCACGGTGCCGTGCGGACGCGACAACACGAAGACCTCACTCGATGACACGACTGCCAGGGTACAGGTAAGCCTGTCCTAACTAGGAATCACGGTGAATCTAAATTGACACTTTTCTCCGGGATCCGCGAACCTTGTCGCAGGTCATGAGTACCAGTGACAAGCCCCGGCTCGCTGGTCGGCAACCCTCCTCCACGGTGGGGTGCTCCGGGTGACGACCTGGCTGCGTTCGAACCCGAATGCGGCAAGTGTGGATTCTCGAGGAGTTCTTGTCATGACTGCTGTGCTCTCGGCACCCGTCACCTCTGTCCGTCCGGCCAGTGCCGCGGTGTCCGCCATCGCGGACCGGGCGCCCGTCATCCCCGCGCTCGCATCGGTGGTCGGTGCGGATGCGCAGGTTCCCGTCGCCGCCGGATTCAGCGTCCGGTACGCCAATCTCGACTACGCGGCGAGCGCCCCGGCGCTGGCGTCGGTGGCCGCGCAGGTCGCCGGCACCCTCGGCGAGTACGCGAGCGTGCACCGCGGTGCAGGTCACCTCTCGCAGGTCACCACCCGCCGCTACGAGGCCGCCCGCGAGACCGTGCGCGATTTCGTCCGCGGCCGCGTCGGCGACACCGTCGTCTTCACCCGCAACACCACCGACGCGATCAACCTCGCCGCCCACATCACGCCCGGCGACGTCGTGGTCCTCGACATCGAGCACCACGCCAACCTGCTGCCGTGGTGCGCACCGAAGGACGGTGGAAACCGGGCCCGCGTCGTCACCGCCTGCGACACCATCGAGGACACCCTGGTGGCGATCGAGGCCGAACTCGCGTCGAAACCGGCGTCGCTTCTCGCGGTGACCGCCGCGTCGAACGTCACCGGCGAGGTCCTGCCGATCGGTCGGCTGGCCTCGATCGCCCACCGCCACGGCGCACGCATCCTGGTCGACGCGGCGCAGCTCGTCGCGCATCGCCCCATCTCGATCGTCAGCCACGGCATCGACTACCTCGCCTTCTCCGGACACAAGGCCTACGCACCCTTCGGTGCCGGCGTCCTGATCGGACGTTCCGATTGGTTCGACGCCGCCGACCCGTACCTCGCCGGCGGGGGAGCGACCGCCGACGTCGAGCTGGGTGGCGAGGAGAGTTCGGCCGGGACCACCTGGCACACCGGCGCCGCCCGCCACGAGGCCGGCTCGCCGAACGTGCTCGGCGCCGTGTCGATCGCCGAGGCGTGCACCGCGCTCGCCGAGCTGGGGCCGGAGGCCATCGGCCTCCACGAACTCCGGCTCTGCGAACGGCTCGACGCCGGCCTCTCCCGCATCGGCGGCGTACGTCCCCTGCAGATCTTCACCGACTCGACCGACCGCGTCGGCATCGCCGGCTTCACCGTCGACGGCTTCGCCCCGCGGGCTGTGGCCGAATACCTGAGCAGCGAGCACGGAATCGGGGTGCGGGACGGCAAGTTCTGCGCCCACCCGCTGCTCAAGCGACTCGGTCATCCCGAAGGGGCCGTCCGCGCGAGCTTCGGTGCGGGCACCACCTCTGACGACGTCGACCGCCTGCTCGACGCGCTCGGCACGCTCTGCGCCACCACGACCACCGACCGACCCGAACTCGACGAGGGGTACCCCGCATGACCGTCCAACTCGACACTCCGCGCAACGCGGTCACCATCGGCCGTCCCGGCTTCCAGGTCGCGATCGCGGGAGATGCCGTTGCCCAGACCTTCCCGATCATCGTGCGTCGCGAGACCCTGCGGGACGCCCAGCGAGCGCGCTCGCTGCTGCGGGCCGGCACCCACGACCAGGCGAACTTCGTCGTGGCCCTCGAGATCGAGGTGGCGATCGCGCCGAACGCGGCATCGGCACGCGCCGCCGTCGAGCAGGCCGGAATCGCCGCCGACAACTCGGACACCATCCGCTACGTCGGCACGACCCACGGCCTGATCACCCTGCTGCGCGACATCTATGCCGCCGAGGTCGCCGACGCGGTGATCCTGGTCCCGATCGACGGTTCGGCCACCGACAGCCGGATACGCGAGCAGGTGCTCCCGGCCTTCGCCGACATCCGCCACCGAGTGGCCTGACCGACCCGACGCGCAATCGCCGCTTCCGGCTCACGATCGCTGCACGTAGCGATCGCGGCCGGAGGTGGCGATTCCGCTTTCGCCTCGGAAGAACACGAACCGCCGACGACAGCGTGTGTCGTCGGCGGTCGTGAATGACTGCGCGGGTGGCGTCAGCCGCGCGAGGGCTCGTTGGCCTCGTGGGGGTGAGCGGCGAGACGGTCGATGGCCTCCTGGGCGACCTTCTCGGCAGCTTCGCGGCCGACCCAACCGCCCGGCTGGACCTCCTTGCCGGGCTCGAGGTCCTTGTAGTGCTCGAAGAAGTGCGAGATCGGACCCAGCTCGTACTCCGACACGTCGGAGATGTCCTTGATGTGGTCCCAGCGCACGTCACCGGCAGGCACGCACAGCAGCTTGTCGTCGCCGCCGGCCTCGTCGGTCATCGTGTACATGCCGACGATGCGGGCGCGCACGATGATGCCGGGAAAGACCGACTCGGGCAGCAGGACCATCGCGTCGAGCGGGTCACCGTCCTCGCCGAGGGTGCCGTCGATGTAGCCGTAGTCGGCCGGGTAGCCCATCGAGGTGTACAGGTAGCGGTCGAGGTAGACCTTCCCCGTCTCGTGGTCGACCTCGTACTTGTTTCGGCCACCTTTGGGGATCTCGATGGTCACATCGAATTCCACTGTTCCTCCTGGCAGTTGCGGATCGGGGGTGTGATCGCCGGACGGCCCAGATGGCCGCGCGTCGCAACAACGATACTGTTAGTCCGACGACCTCGGACTTCGTACCCCCGCAGTTCGCGGGTGTTTCGAACCCCGGACCGCTCATATCCGACATTTCGGTCAGTGCAGCATCGGTCGGTCAGTGCAATATCGGTTGGGACAGTGCGAGAGATCCGGAGGCTTCGTGGGCGCAACCACCAGACCCGCAGGTCGTGATCGCAGACCCCGCAGTCGCAAACTCCTCTGGTGGACGATCGTCGCCGTCGTGGTCCTCGCGCTGGTATCGACCGCTGCGGTGGTCGTGGCACTCCGTCTCGACAGTGAGGCCGAGCTGCCGCCGGGGATCCCGCCGCAGCCCGCCGCGATCTCCCTCGACCCGCAGATCGACCCCGTCGCGGCCACCGCTCCGGCCCCGACGCCGGCCGGGGTGTCCCGGGCGATCGCCCCCGCTCTGCGGAATCCGGCGCTCGGCGTCCTGAGCGGCATGATCTCGGACTCGCTGACCGGCGAGGTGCTGTGGTCGCGCAACCCCACCCGTCCGCGCATCCCGGCGTCGAACGACAAGGTTCTCTCGGCCGCGGCCTTCCTCGAGGCCATGCCGCACGACGCGCGCCTGACCACGACGGTCGTCGCCGGGTCGAACGGACAGGTGATCCTCAAGGGCGCCGGCGATCCGACCCTGACGGCGCAGCCCGCCGATGCCGACACCTTCTACAGCGAACCCGCCCGGATCGCCGACCTCGCCGAGCAGATCAAACAGGCCGGCATCCCGGTCACCTCGGTGGCGGTGGACCTGAGCGCCTTCTCCGGCCCGACGATGGACCGGACCTGGGACCGCCGGGACATCCAGGGCGGCGACATCGCGCCGATCGAGTCGCTGATGGTCGACGGCGCCCGCCTCGAACCGCTCGACGAGTACTCGCCGCGGTCCGCGACGCCCGGGATCATGGCCGGTGAGGCACTGGCCGCGGCGCTCGGCGTCGACGCGCCGGTCACCGAGGCGTCCGCACCCGCCGGCGACCGCGTCGTGGCGAAGGTCGAGTCCGCACCGCTGGTGACCCGGGTCAACGACATGCTCCGCTACAGCGACAACGTGCTCGCCGAGACGCTGTCGGTCGAACTGGCGGTGCATCGCGGCAGACCCGCGACCCTCGCCGCCGGTGTCGACGCGGTCGAGGAGGTCCTGTCGACCACCTTCCCGGATCAGTGGACGGGCACCACGCTGGCCGACGCCTCGGGCATCTCCTACGCCAACCGCACGACGCCCGCGCTGCTCGACGCGGTGATGACCGCGGCGAGCGGACCCTCGCATCCCAAGCTGCGACCGATGCTCGACGGTTTGCCGATCGCCGCCGGTACGGGCACCCTCGCCGACCGTTTCCCGGTCGCCACCACACCCGGTGCCGGATGGGTGCGCGCGAAGACCGGAACACTCACCGGCGTCAGTTCGTTGACGGGCATAGTCCAAACGATCGATGGCCGCGTGCTGTCGTTCGCCCTCATGTCCGGCGGCACCTCGCCGGCGGACGCGAGACCCGCCCTGGACGCCGTGGTGGGTCAACTCAGAGAGTGCGGGTGCCGATGAGCATGGCAGGAACCGACAGCAAGGCCGCGGTCGAGCCGGTGGGTGAGCACGGCAGTCTGAGCATCGGGTCGCAGATCGACTGGCCGCTCGCCGCGTCGACGGCGAAACGGCTCGTCCGGCCCGGCCCCAAGACCACGGCCTACACCTACGAAGCCGCGCAGGCCGAGCTCGCCGACGCGGCGACGCGCGCAGAGGCTCCGGTCCGCGAGGTCACCGGTCTCGCCGACGGACTCCGCATCCCGACGACCCGAATCCTCGACCGCTCGGGCTGGATCGACGCGGCCTCCGTCTCGATGCGATCGATGCTGGGGTCCGACGCCGGAGTGGGATCGTCCGGCCTCGCCGCCAAGTTCGGCGGTGTTCAGGCCGGGGGGCTGCTGGCCTTCCTCTCCACGGCCATCCTCGGCCAGTACGACCCGTTCACGCCGGACCCGGAGACCGGTGAACCCGGCGTGCTGATGGTCGTGACACCCAACATCATCAACGTCGAGCGTCAGCTCAAGGTGGTGCCGTCGGACTTCCGCCTGTGGGTGTGCCTACACGAGGTGACGCACCGTGTGCAGTTCTCGGCCAACCCGTGGCTGCGCGACTACATGCAGGACAACGTCGCCGTGCTCACCTCCGAGACCGGTGAGTCGACCACCGAGATCGTCACGCGGATGACCAAGGCGCTCAGGGGCTCCGAACCCCGCGAGAAGGGCATCATCGGCGCGATGCAGCTGCTGCAGAGCCCCCAGCAGTTCGACGCCTTCCAGCGGATGATGGTTCTCGGCACCCTGCTCGAGGGTCACGCCGACCACGTGATGGACGCCGTCGGCCCGGACCACGTCCCGTCCGTCGCCCGTATCCGCGCAGCCTTCGACAAGCGCCGCAAGGCTCCGCAGAACCCGGTCCAGCGCATCATCCGCGCTCTCATCGGCATGGACGCCAAGATCGCGCAGTACGTCCGCGGCAAGGCCTTCGTCGACGAGGTGGTCGAGACCGTCGGCATGGAACGGTTCAACACGGTGTGGACCTCGCCCGAGACGATGCCGCTGCCGGACGAGATCGACACGCCGCAGGCATGGATTCGACGCGTGCTGTGACGCGGGTGGTCGCGGACTTCGCGACCACCGTTCTCGACGACCCGCACGCCTCCGTCTGCGTCGCGCTCTCCGGCGGTGCGGACTCGCTCGCCCTCACGGCGACGGCCGTCCGCGCGGGACTCGACGTCACCGCGCTGGTCGTCGACCACGGTCTGCAGGAGGGTTCGGGCCACGTCGCGGCCCGAGCCGCCGAGTCGGCACGCGGACTCGGTGCCGCCGCCCGCGTGCTCGAGGTCAGGGTCGGGACCCGCGGGGGACTCGAGGCCGCGGCCCGGGATGCGCGATACGGGGTGCTCGACGCGGCCCGGGACGGTCGCCCGGTCCTCCTCGCGCACACCGCCGACGATCAGGCGGAGACGGTGTTGCTCGGACTCGCGCGCGGTTCGGGGGCGCGATCCATCGCGGGTATGCGTCCGTGGAAGGCGCCGTGGGGGCGTCCGCTCCTGAGAGTGCGCCGGGTGCAGACGCTGGCCGTGTGCACCGAACTCGGACTCGTCGTGCACCACGACCCGCACAATCGCGACCCGCGGTTCACCCGGGTGCGGTTGCGCGCCGAAGTGATACCGCTGCTCGACGACGTGGTCCGCGGCGGCGTCGTGGATGCGCTGGGCCGCACCGCAGACGCGCTGCAGGACGACAACGACGCCCTCGATGCCTGGGCGGAGACGGTGTGGGGAAGCGTCCGAACTGCCGACGGACTCGACGTCGCACCGCTGCTGGAGGTGCCGAGGGCGGTACGGACCAGGGTGATCCGTCGCTGGTTGCTCGGAGTGGGGGCGACCGAGCCGAAGCAACGGGTGATCGCCGCGGTCGACCGGCTCGCCATGGAATCCGGAACGGGGCGCGCCCAGGTGGCGATCGGCGGCGACCCGGGCGTGCGCACGGTCGTGGAACGTGGTGGTCAAATGCTGACGGTCCGCCTCACCGAGAGGTGAGACGGACCGTCAGGAGAGAACTGCGACCTACCGCTTGGGCGGCGTGAACGGCGAGTTGATCGTGTTGAAGTAGTGGATTCCGGCTCCGATCAACGTGCCGCCTCCTCCGATCACGAGACCGACGAGGCCGCCGACTGCAGCTGCGGGGGCGACGCCGACGAGGCATCCCACGACTGCTGCGGTGATCCCGACGACGCAGCCGATGAATCCGCCGACGATCGCACCGATGATGGTGCCGACGAGCGAGGAGACCGATGTGCCCGCGCTCAGTTGCTGCTGGAAGCGGACCAATGCCTGATCGTCGCGCTCCTGACGGGTCTGAGGCGCTGCGACTTGGTGGCGTGCGCTGTCGCGCAATTTCTCGACCTCGGACGGGTTGACCGCCACCGATCGCGCGTTGTTACGAGACGGAATGAGCGTGACCTTGTTGCCGGCCTGACGAGCGTCGATCGGGAACTGACGGTCCTCCATGCGATATGCAAGAGGCATATGGAACAGCTCCGCGCCGTTGAGACCGCGAATGGTCAGCGAACCGTTATCGGTGCTCGCGGACGCATTGTGCAGCGTGAGGGTCAGCGACGACTGATTCCAGGTTGCGTCGTAGGTCGCCGGCCCGGCCTGCTTGGGGGCGGCGTGCGCGGTTCCGGCGAAGGCCGTGATCACAACAGTGGCAAGCGATATGGCAACGGCGACCAATGTGCGCGTGGATTTGCGCGACAAGGCCCCGTCCTGTCGTTCAGTTGACATGAAGGAATTCTTTCCATGAAGGGGAGTTCCCCGAGGAAGGGAATGGGGGAACTGTGATCGATCATATTCACAGGTCGAATTGCCCCTGCTACCCACGGTGCTGGCGGGTTCATCAACGTTCACAAACCCGGCAAAACAATTGTGAAAAAAAGTTTCGCAAGGGACTAATGTTAAACTTCGTTATCTGACTGTTATACATGCGAACAACTGCGACAGCAAATTCGTCGGAACGGGTTAGGAGCTACTCGCGAGTAATTTCCGGCGGCGGTCCCACCCGTCGGCCATGTGACCCGCGAAACATGACAAGCTGTAACAGTGCAGTCCGCTGACCCCTATGCCGCTGACATCGACGCTGTTCTGATCACCGAGGAACAGATCAAGCAGCGCACCGTCGAACTAGCCCACTCCGTCGCCTCCCGGTACACCGCCATCGAGGACGACCTGGTCCTGATCGGGGTACTCAAGGGAGCGGTCATGTTCATGACCGATTTCGCGCGCGCCCTGCCGATCCCGTCCCAGCTGGAGTTCATGGCGGTGTCGAGCTACGGCTCGTCGACCTCCTCGTCCGGCGTCGTGCGGATCCTCAAAGACCTCGACCGCGACATCCAAGGCCGCGACGTCCTGATCGTCGAGGACATCATCGACTCGGGCCTCACCCTGTCGTGGCTGATGAAGAACCTCGCCACGCGTTCACCCCGCAGCCTCGAGGTGTGCACCCTGCTCCGCAAGCCCGAGGCCGTCCGGTCGCCGGTGCGTGTCGCCGACGTCGGCTTCGACATCCCGAACGAGTTCGTCGTCGGGTACGGACTCGACTACGCCGAGCGTTACCGGGACCTGCCCTACATCGGGCGCCTCAAGCCCGCGGTCTACAGCAGCTGACCCGTGAGACCCCGAACCCGCCACGACCTGCACGCAATGGCGGTGATCCAGCGACGGGAACGGTTTCACCAGCGTGATCGTTGACCGGTAGCCTCAATGTGTACGTCGATGGGAAGGACATGGGAACGAAGTGGGCGCCGGGACTCGATCCCGCTCGCCGGTCGAACCCCCACCAACTGGCATGAACCGTAAGACAGTCTTCCGCAACCTCGCCATCCTGGCGCTCGTCCTGCTCGCCCTGTGGGGCTGGAGCGTGATGAGCGACTCCGACCGCGAGTACCGGGGCGTCGACACCTCCGTCGCGCTGGAGCAGCTGAACAAGAAGAACACCAAGTTCATCAGCATCGACGACCGCGAGCAGCAGCTGCGCATCGAGCTCAACTCGCCGATCAAGGTCGACGACGCCGACGCGGACAAGATCAGCACCAAGTACCCCGCGCAGGCCGGCGAACAGATCTTCGACGCGGTCCAGGAGACCGGCACGAAGTACACGACGAACGTCAACGAGCAGTCGGTGCTCTGGCAGATCCTCATCTTCGTCCTGCCGATGATCCTGCTGTTCGGTCTGTTCTTCTTCGTGATGAGCCGCATGCAGGGTGGTGGCCGCGGCGGCGTCATGGGCTTCGGCAAGTCGAAGGCCAAGCAGCTCTCCAAGGACATGCCGAAGACGACCTTCGCCGATGTCGCCGGCGCCGACGAGGCCGTCGAAGAGCTCTACGAGATCAAGGACTTCCTCCAGAATCCGGCCCGCTACCAGGCCCTGGGCGCCAAGATCCCGCGCGGCGTGCTGTTGTTCGGCCCGCCCGGAACCGGTAAGACCCTGCTTGCGCGTGCGGTCGCCGGTGAGGCCGGGGTGCCGTTCTTCACCATCTCCGGCTCCGACTTCGTCGAGATGTTCGTCGGTGTCGGTGCGTCCCGCGTGCGAGACCTGTTCGAGCAGGCCAAGAACAACAGTCCGTGCATCATCTTCGTCGACGAGATCGACGCCGTCGGCCGCCAGCGTGGTGCAGGCCTCGGCGGTGGCCACGACGAGCGTGAGCAGACCCTGAACCAGCTGCTCGTCGAGATGGACGGCTTCGGCGACCGGTCGGGCGTCATCCTGATCGCGGCGACCAACCGTCCCGACATCCTCGACCCGGCACTGCTGCGCCCCGGTCGCTTCGACCGTCAGATCCCGGTCGGCAACCCCGACATGGCCGGGCGCCGCGCGATCCTCAAGGTGCACGCCAAGGGCAAGCCGATCGACTCGGACGCCGACCTCGACGGTCTGGCCAAGCGCACGCCGGGTATGTCCGGCGCCGATCTGGCGAACGTCGTCAACGAGGCCGCTCTGCTCACTGCACGTGAGAACAAGCAGACCATCACGGCCGAGGCGCTCGAGGAAGCCGTCGACCGGGTAATCGGCGGACCGCGGCGCAAGGGCCGGATCATCAGCGAGCACGAACGCAAGGTCGTGGCGTACCACGAGGGTGGGCACACCCTGGCCGCGTGGGCGATGCCCGACCTGGACCCGATCTACAAGGTCACGATCCTCGCGCGCGGTCGCACCGGCGGTCACGCCCTCGCCGTGCCCGAGCAGGACAAGGACCTGATGACGCGGTCGGAGATGATCGCGCGCCTGGTGATGGCCATGGGCGGCCGCGCCGCCGAGGAACTCGTCTTCCACGAGCCGACCACCGGCGCGTCGTCGGACATCGACCAGGCCACCAAGATCGCCCGCGCGATGGTCACCGAATACGGCATGAGCGCGAAGCTGGGTGCCGTGCGGTACGGCCAGGACCAGGGCGACCCGTTCCTGGGGCGTTCGATGGGTGCACAGTCGGCGTACTCGGCGGAGATCGCCAGTGAGATCGACGACGAGGTCCGTCGTCTCATCGAGGCGGCGCACACGGAGGCCTGGGCCATCCTCACTGAGTACCGCGACACCCTCGACGTGCTCGCGACCGAGCTCCTCGAGAAGGAGACGCTGACCCGCAAGGACCTGGAGAAGATCTTCTCCGACGTCGTCAAGCGTCCGCGGATCACCGCGTTCAACGACTTCGGCGAGCGGACTCCGAGCGACAAGCCGCCGGTGAAGACGCCGGGCGAGCTCGCCATCGAGCGCGGCGAGCCGTGGCCCCCGCCGGAGGAGGCGAAGATCCCCGAGCCCGTCGGTGCGGGCTACCCGGGTGGTTCGCAGGTTCCGGGGCAGGTTCCGAACTACCCGCCCACCTACCCGGAGCCGGGTGCTCAGGGCGGACCGGTTCCGCCGACGGGAGATCCGACTCCCCAGTACCCGAACCCCCAGTACCCGAACCCGCAATACCCGAGTCCGCGGTACCTGGATCAGCCGTATCCGGGCGCCCAGAACCCGGTTCCCCCGTATCCGCACCACCCCGACCCGGGTCAATCGGCTCCGCCGCCCGGTGGTCCGTACACCGGCGGCACGCGCCCGGATTACGGTGCGCCGCGCGACTGGTCGGCGCCGGGATGGCCGCCGGAGCAGCCCTCGGCCGATCGTCCCGCGTCCAATGGGACCAACGGCTGGGGCCGACACGACGACCACCGTGCCCGGCCGGACAGTGCCGGTGACGGTGACGACGGGCGAAGCTCGTAAGGTTTGACGCATGACGATCAGCGAGGGGCGCGACACCGTGGTGAACGGTCACCGGTCGGAGTTCGATCAGGCCCGTGCCGAGGCCGCGGTCCGCGAGCTGTTGCTGGCGGTCGGCGAGGACCCCGACCGTGAGGGTCTGCTCCGCACGCCCACTCGTGTGGCCAACGCCTACCGCGAGATGTTCGCCGGCCTGTACACCGACCCCGACGAGGTTCTCGCCACCACCTTCGACGAGGACCACGACGAGCTGGTGCTGGTGAAGGACATCCCGATGTACTCCACCTGCGAGCACCATCTGGTGTCCTTCCACGGTGTCGCGCACGTCGGTTACATCCCCGGGGAGTCGGGCCGCGTGACCGGCCTCTCGAAGCTGGCCCGGCTGGTCGACCTGTACGCCAAGCGTCCGCAGGTCCAGGAGCGCCTGACCACCCAGATCGCCGACGCGATCATGCGGAAACTGGAACCCCGTGGCGTCATCGTGGTCATCGAGGCCGAACACCTGTGCATGGCGATGCGCGGCATCCGGAAGCCGGGGGCGACCACCACGACCTCGGCGGTCCGCGGAATCTTCAAGACCAGTGCGGTGTCCCGCGGCGAAGCCCTCGACCTGATCACCCGGTGACCCCGGCCGATCTCCCGATGACTCCCTCGATCGCGGTCCCGACCGGTGGTGGGAACCACCGGACTCTGGTGATGGGCGTCCTGAACGTCACCGCCGACTCCTTCTCCGACGGCGGCCGCTACCTCGACACCGACGCGGCGGTCGCGCACGGACTCCAGTTGATCGAGCAGGGCGCCGACCTCATCGACGTCGGTGGAGAGTCGACGCGTCCGGGCGCCATCCGTGTCGACCCCGACCTCGAGGCCGCACGCGTCGCCCCGGTCATCGCAGCACTCGCCGCGCAGGACGTCGTCGTCTCGGTCGACACCATGCGCGCCGACGTCGCAGCCGCCGCGATCGAGGCGGGTGCATCGATCGTCAACGATGTGTCCGGTGGTCGCGCCGACGCCGACATGGCGCGTGTGGTCGCCGACGCCGGACTGCCGTGGATCCTGATGCACTGGCGGCCGGCGGGCGAGAGCACGGACCGTCGGTTCACCCACCGCATCGGTGATGTCGGCGGCTACCGCGACGTGGTCGCCGAGGTCAGCGGCGAGTTGCTGGCGCAGGTCGACGCCGCGGTCTCCGCCGGTGTCGACCCGGACCAGCTCATCCTCGATCCTGGACTCGGCTTCGCCAAGACCGCCGAACACAACTGGGCACTACTGCATGCGCTGCCGACCTTCATCGGACTGGGCTTCCCCGTCCTCGTGGGCGCCTCCCGCAAGCGGTTCCTCGGCACCCTCCTCGGTCGCGACGGCGTCGACCGTCCACCAGTCGGCCGCGACATCGCGACCGCGTCGATCTCGGCGCTCACCGCCGCGGCCGGCGCATGGGGCGTCCGCGTCCACGATGTGGCGAGCACCTACGACGCCGTGACCGTTGCCGAGGCCTGGCGTGCGGGCGGCTCACGCACCACATTCGGAGCAGGAGGGTCACATGGCTGACCGGATCGAACTACGCGGTCTGAAGGTCCGGGGGAATCACGGGGTCTTCGACCACGAGCGCGAGGACGGCCAGGACTTCTTCATCGACGTCGTCCTGTGGCTCGACCTGAGTGCTGCGGTCGACACCGACGATCTCGCCGAAACCGTCGACTACGGCGCACTGGCCCAGCAGGTCGCGGCGATCGTCGGGGGCGAGCCGCGCAATCTGATCGAGACGGTCGGCGCGGAGGTCGCGGAGACGATCATGGCCGACGAACGCATCTCCGCCTGCGAGGTCACCGTGCACAAGCCGTCGGCGCCGATCCCGCTGACCTTCGACGACGTCGCGGTGGTGACCCGCCGCTCCAGGAAGGGCATGTGATGAGTCGCGCGGTTCTCTCGGCCGGTTCGAATGTCGGGGACTCCCTGGGCCATCTGCGGTCGGTCGTCGAGGGTTTCGCCGACGAACTCGTCGCGGTCTCCGCGGTGTATGCGACACCGCCCTGGGGTGGGATCGAACAGGGCGACTTCCTCAACATCACCCTGATCGTCGACGGTCCGTCGAGTGCACGGCAATGGCTGGACCGGGGCAACGGGTTGGAGCAGGCCGCCGACCGCACCCGTGAAGTGCGTTGGGGGCCGCGAACTCTCGATGTCGACGTCATCTCGGTGACGGAGTCCGGCCGGGTCGTCGTCGACGATGACCCGGTGCTGACGCTTCCGCACCCGCGGGCGGCGCAGCGCGCGTTCGTCCTCATCCCATGGCTGGAGATCGAACCGGAGGCCACGTTGTGGACGCCGGAAGGGGAGCGGCCCGTGCGTGACCTGGTCGATGCCCTCGACGCCGCCGAGCGGGACGCGGTGCGTGCCGTCGAGCGCATCGGCCCGGCCGGGGGTGGGGCGTCATGACGCTCCCCGACCCACGCCGTCCGGGGCAGGACGACGAGGAGGCCGGTCTCGGTCCCACCCGACTCCGCGACCTCGTCGTCATCGCCGCGGTCACTGCGATCGCCGCGTGGATTCTGGTGCGCTACAACTACAACGACTTCCCGCCGCTGCCGCTCCTGGCCGGGATCGTGCTCTATGTGCTGGCTGCCCTCGAGGTCGTCATCGCCTTCGTCGTGCGGTCGAGGGTCGAGTCCCGAGAGGTGGGCCGCGCTCGCGGACAACTGCATCCGCTGACCGCGGCGCGAGTGCTGGCCCTTGCCAAGGCATCTGCCATTCTCGGGGCGATCGCCGTCGGCGTGTGGACCGGACTGCTGGTGTTCCTCCTCGGCCAGCAGCACGTGACGGCCGCCGATCAGGATCGGCCCGGCGCGATCGTCGGTCTGATCGGCGGCGTGCTGCTGGTGTGCGCGGCGATGTGGCTCGAGTACTGCTGCCGGGCGCCCGAGGACCCACCCGCCGTCGGCGAATCCTAATTTCCGCTCGCCGGCGAACCCCCGCAGTATTCTCGGGACGGGAGAGCAGAACCGATTCGGCGGACCCCGGCGAATATGGGCTACATAACACGTCGCCGATCTGAGAAACTCCGAACCCGGTTCGCGTGTGAATGTACTGACAGCGGGTAAGTTCACGATCATGACGACCTCGAACGGCCGTTCTGCCGACTCGCGACGCTCAAGTCGGTCGGCGGCGCAATGGCTGCTCGGTCTGTTGATCGTGCTTGCCCTGGCAGCCAGCGTGCTGATGGTCTTCACCGACCGCCTGTCGATCCTGGGTTCGCTGGCGGTCATCGCTGCACTGTGGGCGGCGGTCATCGGCGCGATCCTCGTGACCAAGTTCCGGCGGCAGGCCGAGAGCGCGGAGGCCAAGAGCCGAGACCTCCGACTGGTCTACGAACTGCAACTCGAGCGGGAGATCGCCGCGCGGCGTCAGTACGAGCTCGATGTCGAGACGACCATCCGCAAGGAGATCACCGCCGAGTCCAATGAGGAACTGTCCGAGCTCAAAGCTCAGGTGCTCGCACTGCGTTCGAGTCTGGAAATGCTTCTCGGAGAACCGCTCCCGGATCAGCGGGCCGCGTTGTCGAGCGAGAAGATGCGCGAGCTCGCCTCCGGTCTGTCCGGAGCACACGCCGGTTCCTTCGGCGGGGAGTTCGGCGGCGTCCCGCCCTATCGCTCGACCTACGACGACGACGGCCTGCGCGCCGCACGCGACTTCGCGGCCACCGCGCCTACCGCGGATGACGGTCGCCACACCGGGCCCGTCGACCCGAACGAGATGACCGAGGTCATCCCCGTCATCACCGACGACCCGATCTCCGGCCGCATCGCCACCGAGGTCCCGGTCGAGGAGGTCGACCAGCACTCCGCCGGTTCGAAGCCGTTCGCCCCGGGTGCCGATGAGCCCTCGACCGCCGACACCGATGCTGCCGAGGACGTGTCGGACGCCGAGGTCGTCGACGACGATCCGCGCGTCGCCGACGACTCGGCCGCCTACGTCGACGAGACGCCGACCGATGAGTGGGAGACCGCTGCGAACGCCGAAGCTCCGGCCGAGTCCGCCGAGACCGGCCCTGCACCGGAAGAGGAAGAGTCGGCGACCTCCGACGCCGAGGCGCCCGCGTTCCTCGGTGCCGCCGGCCGGCACGAAGGAAGTGCCGGGCGACCCGCCTCGACGTACGGTGGTGGCCGCCGCCGACGCGCAGCCGACGACGACTCCGAGTCGGCGCATTCGGCGGGCCTGCCGGTCTCCGAACTGCTCAACCAGTTGCGTCAGCAGTCCGACACCACCGGTGGTGGCCGCCGGCGACGCGAGGGATGACACCCGCGCCGCCATAGTCGCCAAATCGCCGGCCCGCCTTTTCCTACACGCGAGTCGATATCTTTTCGAATTCACTCGAACCCCGACTCGAATACGCCGAAAATCGTCGCGCGAACATCGCCCCGGGCGCCGTCGGATAATGTCGGCCGACCGTTTCCGCCCGTCGCTGAGCCGGTCGTCGGCAGACGGTTCGGCGAATTCGTATCAAATCCGTCATCTTGTCGGATCACTTCTGTGACGTAGGTGTTCATTCGTGCCGTAGAAGTTGGACGATCGCCCTAGACTGCCCCCATGAGCGGAGCTCTGGCAGGTGGTGAGCCCGGTCTGGTCGACCGAGCCGGCGCCCCTTACGTGCCGCTCCGCCACACCGACCGCGGGACCGCGATCAAACGGTCGCTGGTGAGTGTGTCGCTGTTCCTGCCGCTGCTCGCGTGGTGGCCGATGGTGTTGTGGCTGTTCACCTTCGATCCGCTCAACGAGACCCCGTTCCCGGAGTACTACGCCGACTACGTCGCCAACGGGCCGGCGACGAGCCTGATCCTGATCTGGACGCTCACTGCGCTGATGCCCGTCTACATGGTCCTGGTACTCGCGTTCTGGTCACGCAGTGTGGTCCGCGCGGCCATCGCGGTCCCGGTCGGGGCGATCGGGGCGTTGGGCTTCTGGGGCGGTCAGGTCCCGGTGCTGGTCCGCTCGGGTGAGTACGGGATTCTCAATTGGTGTTCCGAGCACATGCCGGCGTGGGTCGTGTTGCTGATCGTCGCGTGGTCGATAGCGCGCCGGAGACAATTCTGGTGGGTTCTCGCCATTCCGGTGATCGCCTTGCTCGCGATCAATGCCTACGAGGGGTGGGCGGCGAATCCGGTGGACACGATCGTGAACGGCACCGGCGATCTCCTCGGGGTGCCCGCGGCCGAGGTCCTCGATCCCTTCTCGCCGCGCTTCCGGTCGCCGTTCGACGACTCCGTCGACATCATCGCCGGTGTGGTGACGCTGTGGATCGTCGACGCGGTGATCGGTGCGCTGGCGCGACAGGGCCGACCTGAGCCGACGACGTACACGGAAGACCAGCTCTGACCCTCGACGTTCGCGGAAAGACCGTCGTACGGGTGAACCCAGGCGTGGTCGGGTCACGACCGCCCGGGCGTCAGAACTGCAGGGCGATCGCCCGGCCGATGGTGAACCCGAGCAACCCGAGGCTGAGGAGCATTCCCAGGACGCACAGGATCCGGGCCAGTCGTGCCGCCGAGGAGGCGCGGCCGCGTCCGGCAAGGTACCAGCCGGCGACACCGACGGGCAGGCCGAAGCCTCCGACGACGCTGAGCGGCACGGCCGCGATCCCGCAGGCCAGCGATGCCGTGGTGAAGCGCGCCGGGTCGGTTTCGGGCGGTGGGGGCTCGATCACGTGCAGGTCCCCGGAGGCCCGGATCATCGTCGACTCGAGGGCGGGACCGGGGACTGTCTGTCCGGGGAGTTCCGAGTACGCCGTCGCCGCGGGGAACCCGTGACCGTGTGAGGACGCCGGGGGAACGTGGCCGGTGTCGGCGGGCCGCGGTCTCGCCGGTACCGGCGCGGCGCCCACGCCGGCGGCCTCGGTCGGCGGCAACACCCCGCGGACACGCATCGTCTTGGCCTGGGTTGGGATCGGACTGCTCGCTCCCATCCGGGCTCGGGGCGCCGCGGCACCGGGACGCGGGGCGGGAAAGAAGCCGGTGGTGTCGACCGCGTACCGGAACTCGGCGGCGAACGCGCCTGCCGAGGGCGGCCGGTCCGCGGGGTTCTTGGCCAGCCCGTGGCGCACCGCCTCCGACACCGCCGGCGGGAGGCCGCGGCGCAGGGACGACACGTCCGGCGGGGGTGTCGTGAGGTGATGATGGATCATCATCATCGGTGTTCGGGCGGTGAACGGAACTGTGCCCGTGAGCAGTTCGAAGGTCGAGCAGGCCAGCGAATAGACATCGCTGCGCGCGTCGAGGGTCTCCGCCGAGAGTTGTTCGGGTGACGAGTAGGGGAACGAACCGAGCACCAGGTTGGCCGACGTCAGCGATGTTCCCCCATCGGTCTGGCGGGCGATCCCGAAGTCCGCCAGGCGGATACGACGCTCCTCCGCGCCACCGGTGTCGGATTCGGTTGCGCTGATGAGGATGTTGGCGGGTTTCACGTCGCGGTGCAGCAGTCCGTGGCGATGGGCGTGGTCGAGGGCGGCGCCGATCGAATCGCACACCGCCGCGACGTCGTCGAGCGGAAGTCCTCCGGGTGACGCCTTGACGAGGGCCGCCGCATCGGTGCCGGCCACGTACTGCATCGAGATCCACAGCCGGCCGTCGACCTCACCGCGGTCGTAGACGCTGACGATGCACGGATGGTCGAGCTGGGCGGCCAGGTCGGCTTCGCGGGTGAATCGCGCGCGGAACGTCGGATCGTTGAACACGTGCTCGGCGAGCACCTTGATGACGTCGAGGCGGGGGAGTCGAGGATGTTGCGCGAGGTAGACCGCGCCCATGCCGCCGGCGCCGATCTTGCGCACGATCGTGTAGCCGGCGAACTGGGTACCCGTTTCCAGGCTCATCTGCGGATCCCTGAGGTCGGTCGATGGAGCGATGAACGCCTCGGACGGCCTCAGCGTACGCCGGTTCGGCCCAGGTCACAGCTGGGTCTGTCGGCCGACGGACACCGGCGGCCGTCAACTCGCCGTCGGCGGCGGACGATAGACCCGGGTGACACCTGTCACACAGTTGGCCCGGACCGCCGCGAGAGTCCTACCCTTGCTCTGCAACGTCTGGTACCCGTGCCGAGGCCGCCGTGGAGTGAACTCCATCCACGCGGAATCCGGCGAAGGCGGGACTGGAACGAACCATGGAGGACAGCGGTGACCTCACCGATCGGTGATCCCGGCGTGCCGTTCGCACGGCAGCCCGGTGGCGACGACGCCCACGGCAGCACTGCCGCGGACGCTCTCGCTGACCGCCCGTATCCGGTGCGGTCCGATCCTTTTCCCGGTACCTCGAACCTGCCTGCACCCGCCCGCCTCACGGTCGGCATCGTCTCGGCCGGTCGTGTGGGAACCGCGCTCGGCGAGGCGCTCGAGAAGGCCGGCCACGTCGTCGGCGCGGTCGTCGCGCGGTCGCCGCAGTCGCGGGCCCGCGCCGCCCAGCGTCTCCCCGATTCGGAGATCCTCGACCTCGAGGCCGTCGTCGCCCGTTCGGAGCTGCTGCTGCTGAGCGTGCCGGACGCCCGGCTGAGCGCGGTGATCGACGAGATCGCGGCATCGGGTGCGCTGCGTCCCGGCACGATCGTCGCCCATACCGCCGGCGCCCAGGGCGTGGACATCCTCGCGCCGGTGACCGCACGCGGCGCTCTCGGACTGGCGCTGCATCCCGCGATGACCTTCGTCGGCTCCGCCGAGGACACCGCGCGCCTGACCAATGCCTGCTTCGCGGTCACCGCCGCCGACCCCGTCGGCGAGGCCATCGGGTCGTCGCTCGTCCTGGAGATGGGCGGGGAACCGGTACGGATCGCCGAAGCCGACCGCATGCTCTACCACGCGGCACTCGCCCACGGCGCGAATCACCTGATCGCGCTGATCTCCGACGCTGTGGCCGCGCTGAACGTCGCGATCGACCACTCCGGACGCGACGCCGCGACCGTCGACGGAAGCGGCACGCGGCTCGCCGAACGCATTCTCACCCCACTCGTGACCGCGTCGTTGAACAACGTGCTCGAACTGGGCCCGTCGGCGCTCACCGGTCCGGTGGCCCGCGGCGACGCCGAGGCCGTCCGCCGTCACCTCGACGCACTGCGCGCCGTGCCCGGCGGGTCCGGCGACCACGGGATCGCCGAGGCGTACCGGGCCCTCGCCCGCCGCGCCGCCGAGCGCACCGACGCCCCGGCCGCGCTCCTCGACCTCCTGAGGGGGCGATGAGCACCACCGAGCTCCGGACCACCGATCAGACACCGCCGATCAAAGGAGATGCCGTGAGTGTCCCGCCCGACGAGACGCCGACCTACAAGGCCGGTCAGATGACCGTGCACCGCGAACCGGCGACCCTGACCCGGGTGACCCGCGCGCTGCGCGCCGCGGGCAAGCGGGTGGTCCTGGTCCCGACGATGGGCGCCCTGCACGCCGGCCACCTGCAACTCGTGCGGGCGGCGAAGGCCAAGGGCAACACGGTTGTCGTCGTCTCGATCTTCGTCAACCCGCTGCAGTTCGGCGCCAACGAGGACCTCGACGCGTACCCGCGCACCCTCGACGCCGACCTCGCGCTGCTCGAGCCGCTCGGTGTCGAGCTCGTCTTCGCGCCCAATGCCGCGTCGATGTACCCCAACGGACAGCGGACGATGGTGCACCCCGGCGAGGCCGGTGGAATCCTCGACGGCATCTCGCGCCCGACCCATTTCGCCGGGATGCTGACGGTGGTCCTCAAGCTGCTCAACATCGTCGGACCCAACGCCGCCTTCTTCGGTGAGAAGGACTATCAGCAGCTCGTGCTGATCAAGCAGATGGTCACCGACCTCGATCTCGACGTCGAGATCGTCGGCGTCCCGACCGTCCGCGAATCCGACGGGTTGGCGATGTCGTCGCGTAACCGCTACTTGACGCCCGAGCAGCGCGAGCTGGCCACGACGCTGTCGGCCGCGCTGGTCGCCGGCGCCCATTCCGCCGAGGGTGGTCGGGACGCGATCGTCGCGGCGGCCCGGTCGGTGCTCGACACCGTCCCCGAGATCGATGTCGAATACCTTGCTCTTCGCGGCCGTCAGCTGGAGGAGGCGCCGGAGAAGGGGGCCGCCCGGCTGCTCGTCGCCGCGCGCCTCGGAACGGCGCGTCTCATCGACAACGTCGGCGTGAACGTCGGCGGCCTCGCCGCACTCGAAGAAGAAATCGCCTGGAACAACGCCGCCACCACCACGACAGAGGGACGATGACCATGCTGCGCACCATGATGACCTCGAAGATCCACCGCGCCACCGTGACCCAGGCGGACCTGCACTACGTCGGTTCGGTGACGATCGACTCCGATCTGCTCGACGCCGCGGGACTGCTCGAGGGCGAACAGGTCACGATCGTCGACATCGACAACGGCGCACGTCTGGTGACCTATGCGATCGCCGGTGAGCGCGGCAGCGGTGTCATCGGGATCAACGGTGCCGCAGCGCATCTCGTGCACCCCGGCGACCTCGTCATCATCATCGCCTACGGCATGCTGAACGAGGCCGAGCTGAAGGAGTACGCGCCGAACGTCGTCTTCGTCGACGACCGCAACCGGATCCTCGAAGCCGGCGACGACCCGGCCCGCGCACCCGAGGGCTCGGGCCTGCTCGACCCGCGGCAGCTCGACGGCCCGGTCTTCGCCGACGCGACGGTCTGACGCCGGCGAACCACACGGAGCCCATCGATGCTGCTCACCGTCGACGTCGGCAACACCAACATCCACCTCGGCGCGTATGCCGGGACCGGGGATCACGCGCGGCTGGTGCGGGATTGGCGAATTCACACCGACCCGCACTACACCGCCGACGAACTCGCCTGGGTCTTCCGCGGCATGCTCGGCTCCGACATCGAGCAGGTCACCGGGGTCAGTGCCCTGTCGACGGTGCCGTCGTTGCTGCGCGAGCTGCGGCTCATGCTGCCCCGCTACTTCGGCGACGGCCCGCACGTCCTGCTCGAACCCGGTGTGCGAACCGGTGTTCCGTTGCTGGTGGACAACCCCAAGGAGGTCGGCACCGACCGCGTCTCCAACTGCCTTGCCGCACATCATGAATACGGCGGGCCCTGCATCGTCGTGGCCTTCGGTACCGCGACCGTCGTCGACGCCGTGTCGGCAAAGGGGGAGTTTCTCGGCGGCGCCATCGCCCCTGGCGTGAACCTGGCGGTCGAGGCACTCTCCGAGCACACCGTGACCGTGCGCAAGGTCGAGTTGATGCCGCCGCGCAGTGTGCTCGGCAAGAACACGGTCGAGGCCCTGCAGTCGGGCATCCTGTACGGGTTCGCCGGCCAGGTCGACGCCCTCGTCGACCGCGTGTGCGACACCGTGCCCGGCTTCGACGGCGACGACGTCACCGTGGTCGCCACCGGCTACCTCGCCCCGCTCATGTTCGACGAGTGCCGGTCCCTCACCGACCACCACCCGCACCTGACCCTCGAAGGACTGCGCCTCGTCCACGAGCGCTCGAAGGCGAATCCACGGCGGGGCAAGTAGACCCCGGACCGCGCTGCCTCATACGTAGTGCGAGGAGCGCAAGCGTCGTGCTGCGTGATCCGAAAGGGCGCGACGCACCCAGCTCCGATGCCTGAGGTGCGAGGAGCGCAAGCGTCGTGCTGCGTGATCCGAAAGGGCGCGACGCACCTAGCTCCGATGCCTGAGGTGCGAGGAGCGCAAGCGACGAGCCACGAAGGCCTGGTGAGACGACGTCGCACACCCACTCAACGCCGGCCCCGCAACGCCCCTTCGGTGTACGCCGCGATCCGTGCGGTGAGTTCGTCGTCGTCCAGCCCGCTCCCGGCGAACTGATGGATCTGCGCGTCCAACGCTGGGAACATGAGGCGTAGGTCGGCCTCCGCCTCGTCAGGCATCCAGCCGTCGGCGACGAGATACGCGACCAGCCTGGCGATCAGCCGGTCCGCCAATCCGGCATAGAGATCCCCGACGACGCCGGGGCTCGCCAGTTCGCGCAGTCGCCCGTGTGCCCGACCGTGACTCGAGTTCTCCGCCACGGCAACCGCGATCACCGCGCGCAGCACGACCGGCCAGTCGGTCGCCTCGACTGGATGCGCGTCGAGGACAGCGACCATTCGCGCCTCCGCTGCGGCGAGATGCCGTGCGGCGAGCTCGTCGAAGATCGCTTGCTTGTCGCCGAAGTACTGATAGATCGAACCGACCGAGACGCCCGCGGTCTCGGCGATCCCGTTGGTCGTCAGCGCTGCCCCCTCGGTGCCCAGAAGCTGAGTCGTCGCCTCCAGGATCACCCCGACGGTGAACGAAGAGCGTTGCTGCCGTGGTCTTTTCCGCATGTCCGAGGTCTCCGGTGAATGCGAGTTGTGCCGGGTTCGCGGGCGCTCGACGATGGATGTGTGACTTACGGATCGTACCTACGCTTCCTGCCCGAGCCATGGCGTTCTGCCGCCGCGGACATCGAGGCCACCTCGTCGTGGTGGAAGTGGCCGGCGAGCGACACGCGACCGTCGGGTCCGGTGGACGTCCACATCCTGCGCGCGATGCGGCCCGACGCGCCGCTGCGGGTGCTGCTGCTCCACGGCGGTGGTGGGCACGGCGAACTCGTGTGGCCACTGGGTGCCGTGCTCGCGGGGGAGGGGTACGACGTGCTGGCGCCAGACCTCCCGCAATACGGGCGGACGCGCGTCGCCGATCCTGGTCGTGTGCGATACCAGGACTGGATCGACCTGGTCGGCGATCTGATCGCGGCGGAGACCGAACGGGACCCGAGGCCGATCGTCGTGTTCGGTGCGAGCCTCGGCGGCATGCTCGGTTACGACGTCGCGGCCGGGGGTGCGCGCGTCGCCGCGGTCGTGGCCACCTGCCTTCTCGACCTCGCCGGTGACTCGGCTGCCCGACGAGCCGCATCCCGCACGCCCGCGCTGACCCGCTTCCTCCCGCTCATGACGGCCGCATCGGGGATCGGGGTCTTCGCTCGACTGCGGTTCCCGATCAGGTGGGTCGCGCCGATGGCGCGGATCAGCAACGACTCTGCGGTCTCGCAGGCCTGCATCGACGATCCACGGGGGGCGGGTTCGAGTGTCTCGCTCGGGTTCCTGGCGGACCTGATGACCCACGCGGTACCCGCGCCGGAGAACTACCGGGGTCCACGGGTGGTGCTGGTCCATCCGGCGGCCGATACCTGGACGCCGCCGGAGATCAGCATCCGCTTCGCACGACGGATCGCCGCGCGAACCGACATCCACCTGCTCACCGGTTGCGGGCACTTCCCGGTCGAACAGCCGGGCGTCGACGAGCTCGCCGGTCACCTGCGCGCCCTCGCGATCGACTTGGTGTCCGGGTCGGATTCACCGGAACGCGCGCAGTAGCCGCGTCGGATCGTGGTCGGCGTCGGTGCCGTCGGAGTCACGCAGCAGCGCGTCGAGCACCAGCCCGTCGAGTGCTGCGACGAGTTGCCGGGCGTCGACGAGCGGCATCCCGCGCTCGACGAGGCGCTCGACGAACCGGTCGCGCCCGGCGACCATGCGTTCGCGCATGACCTCGTCGCGGGTGGCCAGCAGCATCAGCTCGTAGCGGGCACGAGTGCGGACACGGTCGGCGCCCAGCCAGCGGGCGATCACCTCGAGGGTCGACTCGCCGTCGACCGGGACGTCGCGGGTGTAGACATGCTCGACGAGAGCGGCGAGAAAACCGTCCTGACCACCGAAATGGTGACGGATACTACCGTGGGGGACTCCGGATGCGTCCTCGACCGCGCGTGCCGACGCCTGCCTGATCCCGATCGTCCCGATCAGCTCGAGCCCGGTGTCGAGCAGGGTCTCGCGCGTCGATCGTCCGGCTGATTTCTCCACGCGGAGAAGTCTATCTGCTAGCGTTATTCTCCATGTGGAGAAGAACGTCATGAAGGTCGCCGTGGTCGGCGCGGGCATCGCCGGTCTGTGTACGGCGGCCGGGCTGTCGTCGTCGGGCGCGGAGGTGATCGTGATCGAGCGTGCGCCCGAGGTTCGTGGGGGAGGGTCGGGGCTCAGCCTGTTCGGCAACGGGCTGCGGGCGCTGGAGTCGCTGGGGCTGCGATCGGTGGTCCCCGAGGCGCCCGGGGTTTCGCCCACCCTGAACGGAACCCGTCGTCCCGACGGCCGATGGCTCACCCGCTTCGACCCGTCGGCGATGGAGGATCTCCGCGTCGTGCGGCGCGGCGACCTCCACGAGGCGCTCCTCGGCCGGCTCGGATCGGGCGTCGAGATCCGGACCGGAACCGGCGTGCGCGAGGTGTGCGGCAGGACCGTCCGGTTCGACGACGACACCACGATCGACGGTTGCGACCTGATCGTCGGAGCTGACGGTCTGCGGAGTCGGGTGCGTCCCGCGGTCACCTCCGACCCGGGCGTGGCCTACCGCGGCTACGTCGCGTGGCGCGCCATCACGGCGCGGCCCGTCGCCCCCGACGCGGCGGGCGAGACGATGGGGCGCGGACAACGGTTCGGCATCGCGCCGCTACCAGACGGACACGTCTACTGGTTCGCCGCGGTCAACTACGACGCGGGTGTCGAAACGGGCGGCTTCGACGAAGTGCGACAACGCTTTTCGTCGTGGCATGCGCCCATCGGGGAGATCCTCGACGCGACCGATCCGGTGGACGTCGGGGTGCTGCCCATCGAAGAGCTCGCGCGGCCGCTGTCCTCCTTCGTGCGGGGCCGATGCGTGCTCGTCGGCGACGCCGCCCACGCGATGACGCCGAATCTCGGGCAAGGTGCCAACCAGGCGATGGAGGACGCGGCGACCCTCACCGCACTACTGGGCCGAGCAGGGGCAGACGTCGACGACGCTCTGCGAACCTACGACCGTCTCCGTCGGCGGCGTACCCAACGCATCGCGCGTCAGGCGTCCGCCGTCGGGAAGGTCGGGCAGTGGAGGTCGGCGCCCGCGGTCCGGTTGCGTGATCTGGCGATGCGGGCCGCCCCGGACGCGGTGCTCAACGCTCGGTTGCGACGCATTCAGGATTGGCAACCGCCCGTGCGGTGATCGTCACCGGAGTCTGGTCCGGCGCGCTGACCTGTGGCATACTCGTCGCCGTGATCAAGAGCTGTCAGGAGTGTTGTCAGGGCTAGTACCGCATCCGCGGCTGCCCTACTTCGCGCTCCCCGCTCGTTTTCGATCACCTGAGGACTCCCTCTCATGACCGCTTCGGTTGCCACCCCTGTTCTGTCCCGCACCGTCTTCGCCGCGACCGCGCCGACCGTCGCCCCGGCCCCCGCTGCGCCCCTGTCGCTACTGGTCGGCGACTACAAGACGGCCGTCGCCGAGGGGGCCACCCCGGTGGACGTCCGCTCGCATCGACGACGCCAGATCGACGGCGCACTGTTCGGGGCGCTCGCCATCGACGCCGTCGAGGTCCTCGACCGCCTCACCCCCGGCACCTCCGAGTCGTTGACCGCGGCCCGAACCGACTCCCGCTGGATCCTCGTCAGCGAGGACGGCCACGAGGCCGAGTGGCTGGCCTGGCACCTGCAGGCGCGGGGCGTCCACGGTGCGGTGTTCGTCGTCGGTGGGCATCGCCGGATGCGTCAGGACAAGGTCAACGGCCGCATCCACCCGGACGAGCTCGCCATGATCTCCGCGCACGAGAGCTGAGCCGGTCCGTA
Source organism: Gordonia rubripertincta (assembly GCF_038024875.1). NCBI lineage: Bacteria > Bacillati > Actinomycetota > Actinomycetes > Mycobacteriales > Gordoniaceae > Gordonia > Gordonia rubripertincta. Next base: position 456,416 of record NZ_CP136136.1, on the reverse strand, counting down.
GGTCCCTGGCCCGTCCCTGTCGCGGCTGTCACAGCAGGTGCGGCGAGTTGGGAGTCGGTGAGCGGCCCCGATAGTGTGCGTGGGGTGAGTGACAGCCCGACCAGTGCCGCTTCCACCGCGGCCGAGAAGACCACGGACGCCGACGACCAGACTCCCGAGCAGCTGCGAATCCGACGCGAGAAGCGCGAGCGCATCCTCTCCGAGGGTCGCGAGGCGTACCCGGTCTCGATTCCGCGCACCCACTCTCTCGGCGAGATCCGCGCCGCCTACCCCGACCTCGAGGCCGGCACCGAGACCGGTCAGCACGTCGGTGTCTCCGGGCGCGTGATCTTCCTGCGCAACAAGGGCAAGCTGTGCTTCGCGACCCTCCAGGAGGGCGACGGCACGCAGCTCCAGGCGATGGTCAGCTTCAACGGCGTCGGCGAGGAAGCGCTGGGCCGCTGGAAGTCCGACGTCGACCTCGGCGACATCGTCTTCATCTCCGGCGAGGTCATCAGCTCGCGCACCGGCGAGCTGTCGGTGATGGCCGATGGCTGGCAAATGGCGTCGAAGTCGTTGCGGCCGTTGCCGGTTGCCCACAAGGACATGAACGAGGAAACCCGGGTGCGTCAGCGCTACGTCGACCTCATCATGCGCCCGGAGGCCCGCGAAACCGCCCGCACCCGCATCAAGGTGATGGCCGAACTCCGTGCGGCACTGGGCCGTCGGGGATTCCTCGAGGTCGAGACCCCGATGCTGCAGACGCTGCACGGCGGTGCCGCGGCGCGCCCGTTCGTCACGCACTCCAACGCCTTCGACATGGACCTGTACCTGCGCATCGCACCGGAGTTGTTCCTCAAGCGCTGCGTGGTCGGCGGCATCGAGCGTGTCTTCGAGATCAACCGCAACTTCCGCAACGAGGGCGCCGACTCCACTCACTCGCCCGAGTTCGCGATGCTGGAGACCTATCAGGCCTACGGCACCTACGACGACTCCGCGAAGATGATCCGCGAACTCGTGCAAGAGGTTTCGCAGGCCGCGCTGGGTACCCAGACCCCGACCATGCCCGACGGTTCGACCTACGACCTGTCCGGCGAGTGGACCTCCCTGGAGATGTACCCGTCGCTGTCGGAGGCGCTCGGCGAGGAGATCGTGCCCGCCGGCAATCCGGACGAGACCACCGTCGAGCAGCTGCTGGCGATCGCCGAGCGCGTCGGCCTGGAGATCCCCAAGGACAAGGGCTACGGCCACGGCAAGCTCGTCGAGGAGCTGTGGGAGCACATGGTCGGCGAGAAGCTGGACCAGCCGGTGTTCGTCCGCGACTTCCCGGTCGAGACCTCTCCACTGGTGCGTTCGCACCGTTCGGTGACCGGCGTCGTCGAGAAGTGGGACCTCTACGTCCGTGGCTTCGAGCTGGCCACCGGGTACTCCGAGCTCGTCGACCCCGTCATCCAGCGCGAACGCTTCGTCGACCAGGCTCGGCTCGCAGCCGCCGGCGACGACGAGGCGATGGTCCTCGACGAGGAGTTCCTCGCCGCGATGGAGTACGGCATGCCCCCGACCACCGGCACCGGCATGGGCATCGACCGCCTCCTGATGGCGCTCACCGGCCTCGGCATCCGCGAGACCATCCTCTTCCCGCTGGTGAAGCCGCGCACCTAGCCCCGGGATTTCGTAGAAGTTGTGGACGTCATCGCCCTCTGATTTCTACGGATTCCGGCGTTGGGAACCGCTCGGTGCGCCCGTGCGTCTGAAGGTGCATGCCTCAGGATCTGCGCGCGATGATCGCGGCCCACGATGGAGTGTTCAGCACGGCGCAGTTACGTGAGTGTGGCGTCACCAACGACGCCGCGCGCCACCAGGTCGCCAGGGGCAATGGGTGCGCGTCTCCCGCGGGATCTTCCGCGTCGCCGACCGGCTCGTCGATGCTCGGATGGCCGCGCGACTGGCGGTCCTTGCAGCCGGTCCCGGTGCCGCGCTCGGAAGTGGTTCGGCAGCCTGGTGGCACGGTCTCGTCAGCTCACCGCCGGACGTCGTGGCGGTCATCGCTCCGCGCGGCCGGCATGGCGACCCCATAGACGGGGTCAAGGTGTGGCACCGGACGCTCGACTCCCGCGACCTCACCGAAGTTGACGGTCTGGCTGTGACTAGTTGCGAGCTGACTGTCCTCGATGCCGCGGTGGACGTCGGCGTCAACGTGATGGACTCAGCGCTGCTGAAGAAGCGGGTCACACTGACCGACCTCGACGCCGTTCAGAGGCGAAATGCGGGGCGCCGTGGTTCGCCGCGCGCCCGGGCGATGCTCGAGGCGATGTCGTCGGGTGCGCGGTCGGAGGCCGAGCGCATCACCGTCCGCCTCCTCCGTTCGTCGAGGCTCGGCGGGTGGAAGACCAACGTGCCCGTTTGTGGGTACGTGCTCGACATCGCTTTCGAGGCCGAACGCGTCGACGTCGAGATCGACGGGATGGCCTTCCACAGCGATGCGAAGGCGTTCCAGCATGACCGCACCCGTCAGAACGTGCTCGTCGCGAACGGCTGGACCGTGCTCCGGTTCACGTCACGTGATGTCACCACTCGGCCGAACTGGGTGCTCGCGCAGATCCGCGCCGCCCTCCGCCCGCGATCGGTAGAGAACAAAGACGCATAGCGCGCACTTTCTCTACGAAATCCGGCTAGGGGAGGTTGCGCTTGAGGATCTTGCCCGACGCATTGCGCGGGAACTCGTCGACGAACACCACCGAGCGAGGCACCTTGAAGTTGGCGAGGTGCTGCTTCGCGAAGGCGATGACCTTCTGCTCGTCGAGGTCGGCGTCCTTCTGGACGGTGAGGTAGACCCGGCCCACCTCACCGAGGCGGTCGTCGGGGATACCGACCACGGCCGACTCGATGACACCGTCGAGACGCGCGAGGGTCTGCTCGATCTCGGCGGGATAGACGTTGAACCCGCCGCAGATGTACATGTCCTTGAGGCGGTCGGTGATCTTGAGGTTGCCGCGCTCGTCGATGGTCCCGATGTCGCCGGTGTGCAGCCAGCCGTCGGCGTCGATGGTCTCGGCGGTCGCCTGCGGGTCGTCGAGGTACCCGACCATCACGTTCTCGCCGCGTGCGAGGACCTCCCCGACGTCGGAGAGTTTGATCTCCATGCCGGGGAACGCTCGGCCGCAGGTGTTGGCGACGGTCTCATCGTCGTCGTCGGGGGTGCACGTGGAGACGAAACCGCTGGCCTCGGTCAGCCCATAGGCGGTGATCACGGTGTCGACGCCGAGGTCGTTCTGCAGACGTTCGACGAGGACGACCGGCACGATCGAGGCCCCGGTGATCACGATGCGCAGGCTGGACAGGTCGTACTCAGAGCGCTTCGGGTCGTCGAGAATGGTCTGGAAGATCGTCGGGGCGCCGGGGAAGACCGTGGCGCGTTGGTCGGCGACGAGCTTCATCGCCTGCTGCGGTGAGTACACGGCCAGCGGCAGCATCGTCACGCCGAACAGCACGCACGGCAGGATGCCCGCCTTGTAGCCGAAGGTGTGGAAATACGGGTTGACCATCAGGTAACGGTCGCCGGGGTGCAGGCCTGCGTTGGCGCCCCACCCGTGCGACCCGTTGAGCGTCTGGCGGTGGGTTGCCAACACGCCCTTGGATTTACCGGTGGTGCCGGAGGTGAACAGGATGTCGGAGATGTCGTCGGGGGAGACGGCAGCGGCTCGACGATCCGCCTCGGTCAGCGCCTCGTCGGTCTGGCGTCCGAGGAAGTCGTCCCAGTCCACCGCACCGTCGGGGGTCGGCGACCCGCCTGACAGCGGCACCCGGATCACCAGATCCGGCAGCTTGCCGCGATGGTCGCGCAGGAGTTCCGCCGCATGGTCGGCACCCAGGAACTCACCGGACACGACGAGCCCGCGCGCGGCGGAGCGTTCGACGATCTCGATGGCCTCGCCCGCGGTGTAGCGGGTGTTGAGGGGGACCAGCGTCGCGCCGGCGTAGTGGACGCCGAGTGCCGCGATCGGCCAGTGGAAGCTGTTCGGCGACCAGACGGCCACCCGGTCGCCGGCCTCGATACCCGAGGCGATGAGCGCCGCGGCGAAGGTGCGCACCGCGTCGTGGAACTGCGACCACGTCAGTTCGAGCTGCGGATCTGTCGAAGGGAGCCACTGGCCGTCGACGATGGCGATACCGTCAGGCCAGCTGCGTGCGGCACGCTGCAACGCGGCCGGCGTCGTCGTCACGGAGAGAGTCCCTGCCCGGGAGGTCTGCGCCATGCGGCCCAACCTAGCACTTGCTTGGTGGGTTATGCTAGCGCCATGACCTCGATCAATCTTGCGGATCGTGGTGTCGACCTGGGTGAATGGGCCAAGTCGACGCCGAACGCCGCCGACGAGTTCGCTGCCGCTGTGCGGTCGTGGCTCGACGAGAACCTCGCGGGCGACTTCGCACATCTGAAGGGACGTGGCGGGCCGGGCAGCGAGCACGAGTTCTTCGCCGAGCGGCTCGAATGGGACCGGCACCTCGCGAGGGCGGGCTGGACCTGCATCGGCTGGCCGACCGAATACGGCGGCCGAGGCGCGACCCTCGAGCAGCGCATCGTCTTCCACCGCGAGTACGCCCGCGCGAACGCGCCCGCCCGCGTGAACCACCTGGGCGAAGAACTCCTCGGGCCGACGCTCATCGAATACGGCACCGAAGAGCAGAAGAAGCGGTTCCTGCCGGGCATCGTCGACGTCACCGAACTCTGGTCGCAGGGTTACTCCGAACCCGGCGCCGGCTCCGACCTCGCGGGCGTCTCGACCACCGCCCGCCTGCAGGAAGACGGTGACACAGGCGGCAAGTGGATCATCAACGGGCAGAAGATCTGGACCTCGCTCGCTCACGTGGCGCAGTGGGTGTTCGTCATCGCGCGTACCGAGAAGGGGTCGGCGCGGCATGCCGGCCTCAGCTTCCTTCTGGTCCCGCTCGACCAGCCCGGCGTCACCGTGCGACCCATCCAGCAGCTCACCGGCACATCGGAATTCAACGAGGTCTTCTTCGACGACGCGGAGACCGACGCCGACCTGATCGTCGGCGAACCCGGCGACGGCTGGAAGGTCGCCATGGGTCTGCTGCAGTTCGAGCGCGGCGTGTCGACGCTGGGTCAGCAGGTCGGTTTCGCGCGTGAGCTGGAGAACCTGACCGAGGTGGCCCGGGCCAACGGTGCGGTCGACGACCCCGAACTCGCCTCGCGTCTCGCACGCGCCGACATCGGGCTGAAAGTGATGCGCGCACATGCGCAGCGGACACTCGATGGCGACGTGACGAGTCAGGCAGGCGCCGCATCGGTGTCGAAGCTGCTGTGGGCCAACTGGCATCGCGACCTCGGCGAGCTGGCGATGGACGTCGTCGGCGCGCCGACCCTGATCGGACCCGACGCGACCGCGGAGGGGCAGACCAACGACATCGCCGATCCCGAGCACGTCGAACTCGACGAATGGCAACGGCTGTACCTCTTCACCCGTGCCGACACCATCTATGGCGGCTCGAACGAGGTGCAGCGCAACATCATCGCCGAGCGGGTGCTCGGCCTTCCCCGAGAGGCACGCTGAATGACCGCAACGGATGCAAATACCCAAGTGATCTCACCGCTCGCCACCCCACCCGCCGAAATCCCCGGCCACAACCTGTTGCTGGGCAAGAAGGTCGTCGTCACCGCGGCCGCCGGTACCGGAATCGGCTTTGCCTCCGCGCGTCGTGCGCTCCTCGAAGGCGCCGATGTCCTCGTCTCCGACTGGCATGAACGCCGTCTCGGGGAAGCGGCGGAGAAGCTGGCCGCGGAGTTCCCCGAGCGCACCGTCACCCAGCGCACCTGCAACGTGCAGGAGACCGCCGAGGTCGACGCCCTGATCGCCGACGCCGCAACGCAACTCGGTCGCATCGACGTCCTGGTCAACAACGCCGGACTCGGCGGCGAGACCCCGGTCGCCGAGATGACCGACGAGGAGTGGGACCGCGTCCTCGACATCACGCTGACCGGCACCTTCCGCGCCACCCGAGCCGCACTGCGTTACTTCGGTTCCGTCGAACACAACGGCGTGATCGTCAACAACGCCTCGGTTCTCGGCTGGCGCGCCCAGCGCGGACAGGCCCACTACGCCGCCGCGAAGGCCGGCGTGATGGCGCTGACCCGTTGCTCCGCACTCGAAGCCGCCGACGTGGGCGTGCGCATCAACGCGATCGCGCCGTCGATCGCCAAGCACCCCTTCCTCGCCAAGGTCACCAGCGACGATCTGCTCGACGAGCTCGCCTCCCGCGAGGCGTACGGACGCGCCGCCGAGGTGTGGGAGGTCGCCGCGACCGTCGCCATGCTCGCCAGCGACTACACCACCTATCTCACCGGCGAGGTCGTCTCGATCTCCAGCCAGAGGGCCTGAGTCCAGTTCCTGGACGGCGCCTGACCACGACTTACCCGAAACACCAAGGAGTACCGCTCATGTCCACACCGCAGGCCTACATCGTCGACGCGATCCGCACCCCGGTCGGCAAGCGCAACGGCTCGCTCGCCAAGGCCCACCCCGCCGACCTCGGCGCCCACATCATCTCCGCGCTCGTCGAGCGCACCGGCATCGACCCGGCCGCCGTCGACGACGTCGTCTTCGGCTGCCTGGACACCATCGGCGGTCAGGCCGGAAACGTCGCCCGCACCGCATGGCTCGCCGCCGGTCTGCCGCTCGAGGTGCCCGGGACCACCGTCGACCGTCAGTGCGGATCGAGCCAGCAGGCCATCCACTTCGCCGCGCAGGGCGTCATGAGCGGGACGCAGGACATCGTCGTCGCCGGCGGTCTGCAGAACATGAGCGCGATCCCGATCTCGCAGGCGATGATCTCCGGCAAGGAATTCGGGTTCACCACCCCCACCGCCGAATCCAAGGGCTGGCAGGAGCGCTTCGGCGACGCGCAGGTCTCCCAGTTCACCGGCGCCGACATGATGGCCGAGAAGTGGGACATCAGCCGCGAGGACATGGAGCGCTGGGCGCTGCAGTCGCATGAGCGCGCTCGTGCCGCGATCGCCGCCGGCAAGTTCGACAAGGAGAACGTCGCATTCGGCGACTGCGTCGTCGACGAATGCCCGCGCGAGACGTCGCTGGAGAAGATGGCCGGCCTGCAGGTCCTGGCCGAGGGTTCGCGCCTCACCGCCGCCGTCGCCTCGCAGATCGCCGACGGCTCGTCGGCCACGCTCGTCGTCTCCGAGCGCGCTCTCAAGGAACACAACCTCACCCCGCGCGCCCGCATCCACCACATGTCCGTCCGCGGCGACGACCCGGTGATGATGCTGTCCGCGCCGATCCCCGCCACCAAGTACGCATTCGAGAAGACCGGCCTGACCATCGACGACATCGACGTCGTCGAGATCAACGAGGCCTTCGCGCCAGTCGTGCTCGCCTGGCTCAAGGAGACCGGCGCCGACCCGGCCAAGGTCAACCCCAACGGCGGCGCCATCGCCCTCGGCCACCCGCTCGGTGCCACCGGCGCCAAGCTGTTCGCCACCCTGCTCAACGAACTCGAGCGCACCGGCGGCCGCTACGGCCTCCAGACGATGTGTGAGGGCGGCGGGACCGCCAACGTCACGATCATCGAACGGCTCGGCTGAGATAGGCGGTCAGCCGCGGGTGTGAGGGCGGCGGGACCGCCAACGTCACGATCATCGAACGGCTCGGCTGAGATAGGCGGTCAGCCGCGGGTGTGAGGGCGGCGGGACCGCCAACGTCACGATCATCGAACGCCTGAGCTGACACACGTATACAAGCGTCGAGACCTCGCCCGCAGATCCCCGCGGGCGAGGTCTCGACCTTTCGCCGTACCGGTCGTACCCTTCTGGCAACCGACGTGCCCACATGCACATGTGATCTGGCGCATACTATGGTGTGGGACAAGCGGACTTTTTTGTTTCAAAGTCCACATCGCCGCACGTCCGACCTGCAGCAAGAACTACCTGAGGGGATCTCGATGACAAAGCCTGCTGAGCACACCAGCACCGGGGCGCCGATCGCAAAGCGCGGCGTCTCGTCCGAAGAGCACACACTGACCGAGCTCGTCGAGATCCAGCGGGCCGCGTTCCTCCGTGACGGCATTCCGGACGCCGACACCCGCATCGACCGCATCACCCGTCTGGCTGCACTGCTGCTCGACCACTCGGACGAGATCGCCGCGGCGCTCACCGAGGACTACGGTTCGCGTCCGCGCGAGCTGTCGCTGGCCGCCGACGTCGCCGGCTGCATGATCGACCTCACGCACCAGCGTCGTGGCGTCAAAGAGTGGATGGGCGAGACCAAGTACGCCAAGGTCCAGGGCCTGCTGGGGTACAAGCAGAGCGTCCGCCACGACCCGCTCGGCGTCGTCGGCATCATGGGTCCCTGGAACTTCCCGCTGCAGCTGACGATCGTCCCCGCCGGATCGGCTTTCGCCGCGGGTAACCGCGTGATCCTGCGCCCGTCGTCGATCACCGCGAGGACCACCGACGTCATCGCCAAGTACGCGCCGGACTACTTCTCCATCGAGGAACTGGCTGTCGCCACCTCGAAGCACGGTTCGGGCTCGGACTTCGCGAAGCTGAAGGTCGACCACATGTTCTTCACCGGTTCGCCCGAGGTCGGCGCCTCGGTGGCCCAGGAGGCCGCCAAGAACCTGATCCCGGTCACCCTGGAACTCGGTGGCAAGAACCCGGCCGTGGTCGACCTCGACGCCGACATCGACAAGGCCGCGAAGATGCTCGCCGACGCCCGCCTGGTCAACGGCGGCCAGGTGTGCCTGTGCCCCGATTACGTCTTCGTCCCGGAGGCCAAGCTCGGCGAGTTCACCGACAAGGTCGTCGCCCGCTGGACCGAGCACTTCCCGACGATCTACGACAACGACCAGTACACGGCGACGATCAACCAGAAGAACTTCGATCGCATCGTCGGCCTGATCGACGACGCCGTCGAGTTGGGCGCCGAGAAGCGCCAGGTCATCCCCGGCGGCGAGCCGCTGCCGAACGCCGAGCGTCGCAAGATCCCGCCGACGCTGCTCACCGGCGTCAAGGCCGGCATGAAGATCGAGGAGGACGAGGTCTTCGGTCCAGTGCTGACCGTGTACCCGTACCGCGAGCTGTCCGAGGTCATCAGCCACATCGCGTCGCACCCGCATCCGCTGACCATGTACTGGTGCGGCGATCGCAACGACCGCTTCGAGAAGCTGGCCGACAACACCCGCAGCGGTTCGATCAACGGCAACGACTTCGCCATCCACCTGTTCAGCGGTGACCTGCCGTTCGGTGGCGTCGGACGTTCCGGCATGGGCGGCTACCACGGCAAGACCGGCTTCGAGACCTTCAGCCATGCCCGCGCGGTGGCGTTCTCGACGCTGCCGCTCACCGTCGCCGAGATGATGTCCCCGCCGTTCCTGGCCAAGGACTCGAAGATGACCGATCAGCAGCTCAAGCTGTTCAAGTTCTTCAACTCTCGCGCGATCAAGAAGGTGCGCAAGCGCCTGGGCGCGTGACACTGCCGCGCAGGACCTGCGCATAGCAACTCCGCTTGGCCGGGTTCGTCGTACGACGGACCCGGCCAAGCGCTTGCTAGGGTGATGGGCAGACTCTCCAGGAGGATGCGTGTCCCCACGTGGCCAGACGAAGACCAATGACAAAGCCGGCGCCGACACCGCCGTCCGTTCGTCGCGCCGCGACGAGTTGCTCGCCACCGCCGGGCGGATGTTCGCCGAGAACGGCCTGCGTTCGACGACGGTTCGCGACATCGCCGACGCCGCGGGAATCCTGTCGGGAAGCCTCTATCACCACTTCGACTCGAAGGAGTCGATGGTCGACGAGATCCTGCGCCGATTCCTCGACGACCTGTTCGCCCGCTACCGCGAGATCGCCGGAGCGGGACTCCCGGCAAGCGAGACGCTCCGTGGGCTCGTCGTGGCGTCGTTCGAGTCGATCGACGCGGAACGCAACGCGGTCGCGATCTATCAGGACGAGGCCAAGCGGCTGTCGGGGCAGGAGCGCTTCGGCTACATCGGCGAGCTGAACGTCGAGTTCCGCCAGCTGTGGCACGCGGTCCTGCAGCGTGGTGTCGACGACGGTGAGTTCCGTCCGGATCTCGATGTCGAACTGGTCTACCGCTTCATGCGCGACACCGTGTGGGTGGCCGTGCGCTGGTACCGCCCGGGAGGTCCGATGTCCGTCGAGTCGATCGCCGATCAATACCTGTCGATCGTCCTGGACGGCATCCTGCCCCGCTGACCGCAGTGAGTTAGGGTACCTTTCCCTACGGTGGCCGGCGGCCGATAAGGTGCGGCTATGACAATTGGCGGAACACAAGTGGCCGCACCTGCGCCGACTCCGGAGCCCGAGGACGCGCCCGACGATCCGAAGGCCGCGCGGACCAAAGCCCGTGCGGAGGCCAAGGCCAAGGCGGCGGCTCTCGCCGATGTGCTGGCACCGGTGAAGACGCGCACCGTTCTTGCCCAGTTCGTCCAGATCTTCGCCTCGGCCGCCACGGTGGTGCCCTTCATCGGCATCGTCGAACTCGGTCGCACGCTGCTGGCGTCGGGACCCACCGACACCGGCCGCGTGTGGTTGGTCGTGTGGCTCGTCGTCGGCGGGCTCGCGGCGCGGGCCCTGTTCGCGTTCCTCGCGCTGGCGATCACCCACTTCGCCGACCTCGACCTCCAGGCACAACTCCGAATCCGCATCGCCGACAAGCTGGGTCGGCTCCCGCTCGGCTGGTTCAGCCGCACCAGTTCCGGTGCGGTGCGCAAATCGGTGCAGAACGACGTCGCGGACCTGCACTACCTGGTCGCCCATGCCCAGGTCGAGGCGACCGCGGCGGTCCTGTCGCCGATCTTCGCGCTGATCTACTGCTTCGTCCTCGACTGGCGACTCGGTCTGCTCGCGCTGGCCACCGTGCCGCTGTACGCCCTGACCTACTCCTACATGGCGCGTGACCTGACCGCCGAGATGGAGAAGATGGACAAGGGTGTGGCCCGGATCAGCGCCACCATCGTCGAGTTCATCGCCGGCGTCGCGGTGGTCAAGACGTTCGGGCAGACCGGAAAGGCCCACCGTCGCTTCATCGATGCCGCCGACGAGTTCAACGACGACTTCGCCGGCTACATGGGCCCGATGCTGCGCGTGCAGGCCATCACGACGGTCCTGATCTCCGCTCCGCTGATCCTGCTGGTCAACCTCGGTGTCGGCTACTGGTTCGTCGACAAGGGCTGGGTCACGCCGATCGAGCTGGTCGGTTCGACGCTGATCGCGATGATCCTGCCGACTGCGCTGCTCACCGTCTCGACGGCGGTCCATACCCGTCAGCAGGCCTCGGCTGCGGCACTGCGCATCGCCGGCCTGCTCGCCGAACCCGAACTGACCATCCCGGAGAACCCACAGGTGCCCGCCGGCCACGACGTGCGAATCGACAACGTGCACTTCACCTATCCGCCGCGTCTCGGCGTGCCGTCCGGGGTGAAGGCGCTCGACGGCGTCAGCGTCGAACTCGCCGAAGGCACCGTGACCGCGCTGGTCGGGCCGTCGGGCAGCGGCAAGTCGACGCTGGCGACCCTGCTGCCGCGTTTCGGCGACCCCGACTCCGGATCGGTGCGCATCGGCGGCGTCGACGTCCGCGACATCGCTCCCACCGAGCTCTACCGCCACGTCGGCTTCGTGTTGCAGGACGTGCAGCTGCTGACGATGTCGGTCCGCGACAACATCCGACTCGGCCGGCCCGAGGCCACCGAGGAGCAGGTCCACGACGCCGCTCGTGCGGCCCAGATCCACGAGCGCATCCTGGAACTGCCCGACGGTTACGACACCGTCGTCGGCGACGGTGCACACTTCTCCGGCGGTGAGGCGCAACGCGTCTCGATCGCTCGCGCACTGCTCGCGGACACCCCGATCCTCGTTCTCGACGAGGCGACCGCCTTCGCCGACCCGGAGTCGGAGGCGCAGATCCAGCAGGCCATCGGTGCGCTGATGGTCGGGCGGACGGTTCTGGTCATCGCACACCGGCTCGGTTCGATCACCCACGCGGACAACATCGTCGTGCTGGACCGCGGGCGCGTCGTCGAACAGGGACGTCAGGACGAGCTGGTCGCCAACGGCGGTCTGTACGCGTCGATGTGGGCCAGTTACGAGGCCGGCACCACCCGGCAGGACGAGAAGATCGCGCTCGGCGTGGTCGGAAGTGACGAGGTGGCGCGATGATCCGCGGTTTCTACACGATCCTGGGTTCCGAGCGCGCCCGGATGGTCGTCTTCCTGAGTTGGGTCGTCCTCTACGGCGTCGCCCAGGGACTCGCGATGCTCACGCTCGTCCCGATCACCGAGAACCTCCTCGACGGTGACCTCTCGGCCGCCGCGAAGTGGTTGTGGCCGTTGGCCGTTCTGGTGGTCATCTGCGCGGTCAGCGCCTACATCCAGTCCCTCAAGGGCATGACGATGGCCCTCTACGCGATGCGCATGCTGCACCACCGGCTCGGCGACCACATGGTCACGCTGCCGCTGGGCTGGTTCACGCGCGAGCGGATCGGCGACGTCTCGCAGATCGCGGTCAAGGGAACGATGTTCGTCGGCAGCACCGGCGCGCACTACATCACGCCGGTCGTGGTGAACACGGTCAGCTCCGTGGTCGTCGTGCTGGGGATCTGCTTCTTCGACTGGCGGATCGGGTTGCTGATGGTCGCCGGGACACTGGTCCTGATGTACGTCGGCAAGCTGTCCAGCCAGTTCTTGTCGAAGGCGGAGCGCCGCAAGCGGGCCGAGGCCGTGAAGGTCAACAACCGGGTACTGGAGTACGCGCGCTGTCAGGCGGTGCTGCGGGCCTTCGGTGCCGCCGACTCCGCGCACGCACCGCTGGCCGAGGCCCTCGGACAGCAAGCGCGCGTGGGCAAGTCGATGCTGTGGCGCTCCATCCTCGGCATCCTGCTCAACGGCCTGACGGTGCAGGTCGTGTTCAGCGCGGTCCTCGCCCTCGGTGCCTGGCTCGCGGTGGCCGGCCACATCGAGCCGGCCCTGCTTGTCGCCGTGTTCGGTCTTGCCGCACGCTTCTTCGGACCGATCGGCGAACTCGCCGAACTCGGTTCGACGCTGCGTATGTCGACCGACGAGATCAACCGCATCACCGGTGTCCTCGACACCGACCGCATGCCGGTCCCGGATCGGCCGAAGCCGATCACCGAGCCGGGCGCGATCGAACTGTCGAACGTCGCCTTCGGTTACGAGAACGGCGCCCCGGTGCTGCGGGATGTGTCCCTGCGGGCGCAGCCGGGCACCATGACCGCACTCGTCGGACCGTCGGGTTCGGGCAAATCGACCATCTTCCGTCTGATCGCCCGGTTCTACGACGTCGACGGCGGTTCGGTGAAGGTCGGGGGCGCCGACGTCCGCGACCAGGAGACCGGTGCCCTGATGGGTCAGCTGTCGCAGGTTTTCCAAGACGTCTACCTCTTCGACGACACCCTGTGGGAGAACATCAAACTCGGCCGTCCCGACGCCACCGACGACGAGATCCGCGCGGCCGCGGAGACGGCCGGCGTCACCTCCATCGTCGAGCGCCTTCCGGATGGCTGGAACACCGCCGTCGGCGAAGGCGGTTCGGCGCTCTCCGGTGGTGAGCGTCAGCGTGTCTCGATCGCGCGTGCCCTGCTCAAGGACGCCCCGATCGTGCTCTTCGACGAGGCGACGTCCGCCCTTGATCCCGAGAACGAGTCGCACGTCGCCGAATCCATCCGGCGCCTCGCCGACCGAAGTACCGTGCTGGTCATCGCGCACAAGCTGTCGACCGTGATCGCCGCCGACCAGATCGTCGTCCTCGACGATGAGGGCGGCGTCGACGACATCGGCACCCACGACGAGCTCCTCGGCCGCGGCGGCCGTTACACCGAGTTCTGGAACCAGCGAACCGCCGCGGCCGGTTGGACGCTCACGCCGTCGTCGTAGGTCTCGAACACAGAATGCGGGGTGGGTGCCGGAATCCGGCACCCACCCCGCATTCTGCGAGCGTCTCGAAGGGTCAGCCCAACGACCCGAGCGTCTTCAGGCGGTCGTGGGCCTGCGTCATGATCGACTGGATCAGCTCGTCGCAGCTGGGCAGATCGTCGATCATCCCGACGACCTGACCCGAGGCGAGAACGCCTGCGCGGGTGTCGCCCTCGACGAGACCGGCCTTCAGCAGCATCGGAGTGTTGCCGGCCATGATGACCTGCTGCCAGGTGCGTTCGCCCGACTTCTTCATCGTGCGACCGTCTTTGAGCATGGTCGTCCAGCGCATACCGGTCATCTGCTTGAACTCGTTGGCATTTCGTGCCGCGGCGAACAGTGCCTTGACCGGGCTCCCGCTCTCCAGTGCCTCGACGAGCGGGGTGCGCAGCACGCGGTGGGGCATGCCGTCAACCTTCACCGAGACGACGGTGTCGTTCAACCCGCGCTGCAGGTACTCCTGCTTGACCGAGTCGGGAACCGCGCTGTCCGAGGTCAGCAGGAAACGGGTGCCCATCGCGACGCCCTGGGCGCCGTAGGCGAGCGCCGCGGCCAGGCCACGACCGTCGAAGAAGCCGCCGGCCGCGACCACCGGCATATCGATGTTCTTCGCTGCCAGGGCATCCAGCACCGACGGCAGCAGCAGGGTGGTGGCGACCGGACCGGTGTGTCCGCCGCCCTCGCCGCCCTGCACGATGACGGCGTCGGCGCCCCACGATGCGACCTTCACCGCATGCTTGGCCGCACCGATCGACGGGATCACGACGATGCCGTGGTCCTTGAGCTTCGCGATCAGTTCGGGCTTCGGGGCGAGCGCGAACGACGCGACCTTGACGCCCTCACGGATCAGGAGATCGATCCGTTCCGGCGCGTCGGTGGCATCGGCACGCATGTTCACGCCGAAGGGCTTGCTGGTCAACGACTTCGTCTTGGCGATGGCCGCCTCGAGTTCGCCGTAGGTCATCGTCGCCGATGCGAGGATGCCGAGGCCGCCGGCGTTCGACGTCGCCGAGGTCAGCGCCGGCCCGGATACCCAGCCCATGCCCGTCTGCACGATCGGGTACTCGATTCCGACCAGTTCGGTGAAGGAGGTGGAGAGACCTGCCGCTCGTGCGGGACTCATCGGACTTCCTTGTTGCGAACGCCCTTGGGATCGAGCACGTCTCGAATGAGGCCGAGTTCTTCCGCGGTGGGCTGCCGCGTCTCCGGAGCGTCGGCGAGGCCCTCGATCTCGAATCCCGTGTTCTCCGCGACCTCGTCGGCGGTGACCCCGGGATGCAGCGACAGCGCCCGCATCGTGTGACCCGCCCCGCCGAAGTCGAAGACGCCCAGGTTGGTGACGACCCGATGGATGTTCAGATCGTCGTACGCCGGGTTGTCGGGGTCGACCTTGTCGAATCCGACGCCGGACACGATGTCGACCGACTTTCCGAAGACGCGTGCCGAATGACGAGGCACCCAGTAACTCGTCGGGTGGTTGATGGTGTTGCCGGGCGCGCCACGAACACCGAACATCTGTCGCGTCGGGTGCTGCAGTGGCCCGAACGCCGACAGGTTCTGGTTCCCGTGACGATCGATCTGGTTGGCGCCCATGACCACATGGCGACGACCCGACGCCACGACGTCGAACACCTTGCGGAACGGCATCCAGCCCTCGATGGGGCCGGTCTTGCCGACCGGCGGGGTGTCGGCGAGGATCAGCGCCTCGCCGTCGGTGATCAGGAGGTCGGGTTCGGTGGTCAGTCG
Source organism: Gordonia rubripertincta (assembly GCF_038024875.1). NCBI lineage: Bacteria > Bacillati > Actinomycetota > Actinomycetes > Mycobacteriales > Gordoniaceae > Gordonia > Gordonia rubripertincta. The sequence goes on along the minus strand of NZ_CP136136.1, from coordinate 440,714 downwards.
TGCCAGGCGAGCGCCCAGCAGGGGGACGGGCGCCATCGGCGACGCCATGATCTCGCCTGCGCCGGCGAAGATGTCGGCGCACGAGATGACGCAGTACTCGGCACGAGTCGCTTCGGTGGAAACCTGGGTCTCGGCGGTGCTCACTGTCCGTCCTCCTTCTGCTCGTCCTGCCATGCGCTGACCTCGCGCTGGTAGGTCTCCTCGTCGACCTGGAGGAACCTGCGGGAGAAGGCCTCCCACGTGTCGGGTTCCTTGGCGCTGGCGACGTAGAACTGCTGGAACTTCTCATCGCGCCCGTACTCGCCGGCAAAGGTGAAGTGGGCTCCGTTGGGAGTGTGCACCACCCGGTCGACGTTCATGCGGTTCAGCAGAAGCCGCTGATGCGGAACGGTTTTCACCAGCACTTCGGTCGAGACGATCTGGTCGGTCTCCAGATAACGACGCTCGGCGGCCGCACAGTAGAGATCGTCGAAGTACGGGTCGACGCCGGTGTAGGCGGCGTTGCCGTGCGCATCGGCCAGGTCCAGGTGGACGAAGGCGGCATCGAGCTTGAGCGCAGGCATCGCGATCAGCGTCTGGGTCCGGCCGTCGGCGTCGGGATACGGGGATTCGACGGTCTTCAGTTCACCCTCCCAGAACTTCAGCACGTCGGAACCGAGTCCGGCGCGGATCGGGAGGAACGGCAGGCGGGCCGCCGCGGCCTCGAGGCCGCACTTGACCATGCCCTCGTCCATCTCACGGACCTCGATCTCGCCGTTGGTGCGCGCCTTGGCAAACCACGGGTCGTAGAAGGGGGCGGAGTCGAGCGAGACGAAACCGTAGTAGGCGCGACGCACCTTGCCTGCGGCGCAGAGCAATCCGAGATCGGGGCCACCGTAGGTCACGACCGTGAGGTCCTTGACGTCCGAGCGGGCGATCGCGCGGACCAGTGCCATCGGCTTGCGGCGCGAACCCCAGCCGCCGATGCCGATGGTCATGCCGTCGCGGAGCTCCGCGACGACGTCGTCGAGAGTGCTTGTCTTGTCGGTCGGCATCTCAGGCGTGTCCTCCGTTGTGAGAAGCGTTCGAGGCGAGTGGTTTACCGGTCGAGACGAAGGCATCGCGATGCTCGTCGGCGACGCCGGCCAGGTTCAGCTCGAAGGTGAAGCCCTGTTCGAGGCGGTAGCTGGCCTTCACATCGATCGGGTCGATGTGGTTGATGGCCTCCTTGGCCGCCCGGATGACCCGGGTGTCCTTGGCGGCGATGGCCTCGGCGACCTCGAGCGCGGCGTCGAGGAGCTCCTCGCGGGGCACGACGCGGTAGATCGAACCGAAGTGCTCGAGCTGTTGGGCCGTCACGTTCTTCGCCGTGAAGTAGAGGGTGCGCATCATGTGCTGCGGCACCAGGCGCGCGAGATGTGTTGCCGCCCCGAGTGCTCCGCGATCGACCTCGGGAAGCCCGAAGACCGCGTCGTCGGAGGCGACGATGACGTCGGCGTTGCCGACCAGACCGATGCCGCCGCCGACGCAGAAGCCATTGACCGCGACGATCACCGGGACCGCGCAGTCGTAGACGGCGCCGAAGGCCGCCGCGCATCCGCGGTTGGCGCCGATGAGGGCGTCGAAGCCCTCGGTGGCCTGCATCTCCTTGATGTCGACGCCGGCGTTGAAGCCGCGTCCTTCGGCGCGCAACACCACGACGTGCGTGGCCGGGTCGACGCCGGCTGCGGTGACCGCATCGGCGAGTTCGAACCACGCGGCCGATGGCAGCGCGTTGACCGGCGGGTAGTCGACCGTGATGGTCACGATGCCGGATTCGGTACGTGTCGTGGTGATCGGCACGCGTGCTCCTCTCGTGGCTGCGATGTCAGCCTCGTGGGCTGCGCAAGCATTGAACCAAGCAAGTGCTTGGTTGTTTGGTAGGGTAGCACCCATGCAGACGCAGTCACAGGCCGAGCTGGGCCTGGTCGGAAAGGTTGTCCTGGTCACCGGCGGTGCACGAGGGGTTGGCGCGGGTATCACCCGAGTGCTGTCGGCGCTCGGCGCCCGGCCGGTGATCTGCGGTCGGAACGCGGACAATCTCGCCGACGACCTCCGCGACATCGACTTCTTCTCCTGCGACGTCCGCGACGCCGCGGCCGTCGAGGAGATGATCGACGGCATCGTCGGCCGCGCCGGACGCATCGACGGAGTGGTCAACAACGCCGGCGGATCGCCCTTCGCGCTGGCCGCCGACGCCTCGGTCCGTTTCGCGAGCAAGATCGTCGACCTCAACCTCCTGGCGCCGCTCGCTGTGGCCAAGGCGGCGAACGCGATCATGCAGACGCAGCCGGACGGTGGCGCGATCGTCAACGTCTCGAGCGTCAGCGGGCACCGCCCGTCGCCGGGCACCTCGGCCTACGGTGCGGCGAAAGCCGGCCTCGACAACCTGATGACCTCGCTCGCCGTCGAATGGGCTCCGAAGGTGCGGATCAATTCGGTCGTCGCCGGACCCGTCGAGACCGAACAGTCACACCTCCATTACGGAGACGACGCCGGGGTGGCGGCCGTCGGGGCCACCATTCCGCTCGGCCGGATGGCGACACCCGTCGACGTCGGGAACGCCGTCGCATTCCTGCTCTCGCCGCTGGCCGGTTACATCAGCGGTTCGACGCTCACCGTGCACGGCGGGGGCGAGAAGCCGGCCTTCCTCGACGCCGCGACCGCCGGCAACGCCGTCTGACCATCCCGCACACCCAGTCTTCGCAGTTCAGAAAGGAAACACCTTGAGTAGCAAGTTGAATGAGGGCCGCGTCGTCATCGTGACCGGCGCCGGACAGGGCATCGGACGAGCCCACGCTCTCGCTTTCGCCGCCGACGGCGCCAAGGTCGTGGTCAACGATTACGCGGAGGATCTCGCTACCGAGGTCGTCGACGAGATCACCACGGCCGGCGGCGAAGCCGTCGCATCGGTGGGTGACGTGGCCGACTGGCAGAGCGGCGAGGCCATGGTGGCCACCGCCGTCGACACCTTCGGTCGGCTCGACGTGCTCGTCAACAACGCCGGTTTCGTGCGTGACCGCATGCTCGTGTCGCTGACGGAGGACGAGTGGGATGCCGTCATCCGCGTGCACCTCAAGGGGCACTTCGTCGGCTTGCGTCATGCCGCGGCCTACTGGCGTGCGGAGGCCAAGGCGGGGCGCACGCCGCAGGCACGGATCGTGAACACGAGTTCCGGTGCCGGACTCTACGGTTCGATCGGACAGGGCAACTACGTCGCCGCGAAGGCGGGCATCTCCGCGCTCACCATCCAGGCGGCTGCCGAACTCGGCGGCTACGGCGTCACCGTCAACGCGATCGCGCCGGCTGCCCGTACCGCGATGACCATGGGTGCCGGTGACGCGATGGCCGAACAGATGGCCGCGCCCGCCGACGGCTCGTTCGACGCGATGGACCCGGCGAACATCTCACCGCTCGTGGTCTGGCTCGGCTCGCCGGAGTCGGCGTCGGTGACCGGCCGGGTCTTCGAGATCGAGGGCGGCAAGATCTCGGTGACCGACGGTTGGCAGCGAAGCGTGGAACGCGACAAGGGATCTCGCTGGGAGGTCGCCGAACTCGGCCCGGTGGTCGAGGAGATCCTGGCGAAGGCGCCGGTCCCCATGCCGGTCTACGGCGCGCGGTGACCTCGGCGGATCGAGATCAGCAACGGATCGCGGCGGCCCGGGCGTATGTCGACGCCCTGGTCAGTCACGACCCGTCGGCGGTGTCGTTGCATCCCGACTGCACCCGCGTCGAATTCGGCGTGCGGACCGGACGCAACGGACCGCACATCGCCCGCAGCCTCTCGAACGGTCCGCAGTTCCGCCTGATCCACCGGGTCTCGGACTTCACCGCGACGGTCGATGGGCACAGCGTCACCACCCGATATGTGGTGCACGTCCGCCCGCAGGCCCTGCGCCTCGGGGCTCCGGTGTCGGAGACCTTCGTCGTCGACGAGGAGAACCGGATCCGGGCGATCGTCGCGCGGTTCGGGTTGCCGCGACCCCAACCCGCCTGAGCTGCAACGCAGAACGGCCACAAACGACCGAACCCACCAGCCCCTGCGGGATGGTGGGTTCGGTCGTCTGCGCTGGAGCTAGGCGCCGGGTGCGCGCACGACCATCGGCACGCCGGGGAAGTAGGCGGCCATCTCCGAGCGCGACTTGCGCAGGGCCGCGGTGCCGTAGCCGGACTTGCGGTGCTGGGGGTGAATCCAGATGCGCAGGTCGACCTCGCCGTTCTTGAGCTCGCCGAAGACGAAGCCGACCTTGGAGTCTCCCTCCACGGCGACGAGCCACACGGCCTCCTCGGCGTCGACGCGGTCGGTGGCGGCGCTGATCTCAGCGGCGACGTCACCGGCCGGCGCGCCCGAACCGTCGCCCGCGGTGCCCAGTTCGTCGGTGCGGGCCGCGAACAGTTCCGCGTCGGCCTGCGGGTCGAACGGACGCAGGTCGAGGGTGTCGCCGCTGCTGGCGGGGCGCTCGGCCAGGGTGAAGGTGAGGGCGCTGTTGAGGTCGTCGAGCTCGGCCTGGTTCTTGCGGCGCTCGTCCTTGGTCAGCTGGTCGAGCTTCATGTCCAGGATCGCCTTCGCGCCCAGCTGCGACTTGCCGAGCAGCTCCGCGATGGCGGTGACGGCCTCGTCGTGATTCTCCGCGTCGACGATGGCGTCGAGGACCTCGTGTCGACGCTCCAGTGCGGTGAGCAGGGCGTCGGCAATGTCGCGGCGAGTGGTGGCCTGGTCAAGATCAGTCATGCTTCGATCCTAGGACACCGCGGCCGTTCCGGGGGTCGGCCTCATAGGCGTGGAAACGCCGAGATCTGCGTCGAGGTAGAACGTGTTCCAGGGCGGAGAACCGCGATTTTGGTGGACCTTCTTTCCAGAAGCTGTAACACGTCCTAGTCTTGTGGCATGACGAACGAGGGTACGACGACCGCACCGACCGACTTCGATCACCTTCGCGGGGGCACGCACATGGGCGACCTGATGGTCGCCGCGCTGAAGCGGCACGCCGATCGCACGGTGTTGTCCCTGGGGGACACGGAGATGACGGGCGGCGAGATGGCCGCCGCGATCAGCCGCTACATCCAGGCCTTCGAGGGGCTCGGCGCGGGCACCGGCACCGCGGTCGGTCTGCTGTCGCTGAACCGCCCCGAGGTGCTCTTCGTCATCGGTGCCGGCCAGACGCAGGGGTGGCGACGCACCGCGCTGCACCCGCTCGGCTCCCTCGACGACCACGCCTACGTCCTCGCCGACGCCGGCGTCTCGACCCTCATCATCGATCCGGTGCCGATGTTCGTCGAACGCGCGGCGGCGCTACTGGAGCGCGTCCCCGGCTTGAAGCAGGTGCTGACCCTGGGTCCGGTGCCCGAGCAGTTGTCGGCCCAGGCCCGCGACGTCATCGCCGAGGCAGACGGCTTCGAGCCGAGACCGCTTGTGGCGGCCCATCTGTCACCCGAGCACGTCGTCTCGATCACCTACACCGGCGGCACCACCGGAAAACCCAAGGGCGTCATCGGAACCGCCCGCGCGATGGCGACGATGACGCAGATTCAGCTCGCCGAGTGGGAATGGCCGGAACACCCGAGGTTCCTGCTCTGCACGCCGCTGTCGCATGCGGGCGCCGCCTTCTTCATCCCGACCCTGATGAAGGGCGGATCGATGGTGGTGCTGTCGAAGTTCGATCCCGCCGAGGTCCTCAAGACCATCGAGGAACAGAAGATCACCGCGACTATGCTCGTGCCGTCGATGCTGTACGCGCTGATGGATCACCCGGATTCGCGGACGCGTGACCTCTCGTCGCTGGAAACCGTGTATTACGGTGCGTCGCCGATCAATCCGGTGCGTCTCGCCGAGGCGATCGAACGGTTCGGTCCGATCTTCGCCCAGTACTACGGACAGTCCGAGGCACCGATGGTGATCAGCTACCTCGCCAAGGGCGATCATCCGGGACCGGGGGACGACCAGCGCCGCCTGAGCAGTTGCGGCCGGCCGTCGGCGTTCCTGCGCACGGCTCTGCTCGGTCCCGACGGCAAGCCCGTCCCTCAGGGCGAGCCGGGTGAGATCTGTGTCGCCGGACCGCTTCTCGCGGGCGGCTACCTCGGCCTCCCGGAGCAGACGGCCGAGACCTTCCGCGACGGCTGGCTGCGTACCGGTGACGTCGCGCGTGAAGACGAGGACGGCTTCTGGTTCATCGTCGACCGCACCAAGGACATGATCGTCACCGGTGGCTTCAACGTCTTCCCCCGCGAGGTCGAGGATGTCGTGGCCGAGCATCCGGCCGTCGGCCAGGTCGGCGTGATCGGTGTGCCCGACGAGAAATGGGGTGAGGCGGTCACAGCGATCGTCGTGCTGCGTGCCGACGCGGACGCCGACGACGCTGCGAAAGAACGCATCACCGCCGAGATCCAGCAGACGGTCAAGGATCGAAAGGGTGCGGTGCAGTCTCCGAAGCGGGTCATCTTCGCCGACTCGTTGCCGCTGACCGCGCTGGGCAAGCCCGACAAGAAGGCGCTGCGGTCGCAGTACTGGGCCGACTCCGAGCGCGGGGTCGGCTGACCTCAGTCGTCCTGAAAACCGCACCTGAGAAGCACCCCTGGGCACCGCCCGCGACAGCCAGTCCGTCGACACAGTGTCGGGCCGATCGTGGGAGGTGCTTCTCAGGGGCGTTTTTCGTTGTCGGAGAGGACTGCTCGCGCCCGGTCCGCCAGCGTCTCCCGGACCCACGCCGGTTCGAGTACGACGATGTCGCGGTCGAACATCAAGCCCCACAACGCACCAGTGGCATGCCGGTGGTCGGCGAACCGGAGTTCGACGCGCTGCCGGTCTCCGGCATCACTCGCCATTTCTGCGGTGAGCGCGGTTGCCCGGATCGTCTCGACGTCCGCGGGGGCGCAGTCGACCACCACGTCGACCGGATCGAACGAGGACCGGAACGCCGAGCGCCGACGCCGCCAGATCTCCTCGAGATCGACGTCCTCGTCGCGCACCGCCGGCTCGTCGAGGACCTCGACCTCGCTCATCCGGGACAACCGGTACATCCGTTCCTCGGCCCCCTCGCGCGACCCCACGCCGTGCGCGACGAGGTACCAGGTGTCGCCGGCGATGATGAGCCCGACCGGATCGAGGAGCCGTTCGCGTGCCTCGTCGGCGTCACGCGGGCGGTAGCGGGTGCGGATACGCCTGCCCGCGAAGACCGCGAAATGCACCGGATCGAGCGCATGGAGTCCTTCCGGCCTGCGCACGAATCCCTCGGGACGGACGAGTACCCGCTGTGCGGCCCTGACCGCGGTTCCCCGGTACGCCTCGGGAATGGCCGCGGTGACCTTGCGCATCGCACTGGCGAAGGCAGGGGAGTCGAGCCGGCCCGTTCCGGCGAGCAGTGAGGTCGCCTCCTCGACTGTCAGACCGGTGAGGTCGGTGCGGTAGCCGGGGACCAGCGAGAAGCCGCCGTGCCTGCCGCGCTCGGCGTACACCGGGACCCCGGACAGCGAGAGTGCCTCGATGTCGCGCAGCACGGTCCGCTCCGACACCCCGAGTTCGGCGGCGATAGTCGACGCAGTCACCCGATCGTGTCTCTTGAGCAGCATCAGGACCGCGATGAGGCGTTCGGCGCGCATGCCGTAATCATCTCGCAAAAATATGACAGAAGATGTCAGGTTTCACGGTTTGACTGGACTCGTCAGTCAGCGAGAGAGGAAAGACAATGAACGCACCGACCACCCCACCGGATCCCCGCCCGGCCTTCGCGGCCGCCACCACCTGGGTCACCGGACTGCTCTCCGAGGTGACCGCCGAGCAGTTGGCCGCGCCGACGCCGTGCGACGAGTTCGACGTCCGCACGCTCGGGGCCCATCTGCTGGCAACGGCACAACGAGCGGCGGCGCTACCCGAGGGGGTCGACGTACGGGCCATGCCGTTCATCGCCGACCGTTTCGACGCACAGGAGTACGCAACGGCGGTGGCGCGGGCGGTCGACCTATGGTCCGACGACGCCACGCTCGCCAGGATGGTGCAGGTGCCGTGGGGTGAGGTGCCCGGCGCCGGCGCGTTGTGGGGTTACGTCAACGAGACGATCGTGCACGGATGGGATCTCGCGGTGGCGACCGGGCAGCCGTCGGAGGCCGTCCCGGACGCCGCCACCGACACACTCGCGATCGTCCGCCGGTTCATCCGGCCCGAGATCCGCCAGGACCCGAACGTCCCCTTCGGCGTCGTCGTCGAACCACGCGACGGGGCGGGGCCCGTCGAGACTCTGGCGAACTGGTCCGGACGAGATTCTGCCGCATGGGTTTCGGCGGCGACCCCGTGACCCCGGTGATCAGCTGCGATACGCGACGTCGAGCTGCTTGACCCCGTTGAGCCATCCCGACCGCACCCGTTGCAGTTCGCCGAGCCGCGCGATGTCGGGCAGGGTGTCGGCGATGGCGTCGAAGATCAGGTTGAGTTCGAGCCGGGCCAGATTGGCGCCGATGCAGAAGTGCGCGCCGTTGCCGCCGAAGGACAGGTGCGGGTTGGGATCTCGGGTGATGTCGAAGGTGAACGGGTCGTCGAAGACCTCTTCGTCGTAGTTCGCGGAGCTGTAGAACAGCCCGACGCGCTGGCCGGCCGCGACGTCGACGTCGCCGATTCGGGTGTCGGCCAGTGCGGTTCGCTGGAAGCCGTGGACCGGCGTGGACCAGCGCAGGATCTCGTCGATGGCCGTCGCCGGGCGGTCCCGCTTGTAGAGATCCCACATCTCCGGGTGGTCCAGAAAGGCGTTCATCCCGTGCGACGTCGCGTTGCGGGTGGTCTCGTTGCCCGCGGTGATGAGCAGGACGACGAAGAAGCCGAACTCGATCTCGGTCATCCCCTCGCCGTCGATGTCGGCCTCGATGAGGGTGGTGATCAGGTCGTCGGTCGGATTCTTCCGCCGTTCCTCGGCCATCGCGTAGGCGTAGGCGAGGACCTCGGCGTTCGCGGTCGCCGGGTCGATGGTCTCATCGGGGTCGTCGTTGTTGATCATCGCGTCGACCAGCACGTGAAGCCGTTCGCGATCGGCCTGCGGCACGCCGATGAGGTCCAGGATCGACTGCAGGGGCAGGTGTACCGCGATGTCGTCGACGAAGTTGCCGCGGCCCTTCGCGGCCGCGGCCTCGACGATCTCGTGGGCCGACGCCGCCAGTTGTTCCTTGAGAAGGGCGACGGCTCGCGGAGTGAACATGCGCGACACGATCTTTCGTAATCGTGTGTGCTCGGGCGGGTCGTGATTGATGAGCAGCGCCTTGGTGAGTTCGATCTGGTCCGGGGTCACGAAGTCGGGGAGTCGGAGGATCGCACCATTGGCGTTGGTGGACCATACCTGGTGGTTCTTCGAGATCTCCCGGACATGCGCGTGCTTGGAGATCACCCCAGAATCCGGCGTCGGTGAACCCGGACGTCCCCTCCGGCTGCGCGTTCCACCAGACCGGTGCAGTGCGCCGGAGCTCGGCGAACGCCTGCACCGGTATGCCGTGCTGCTGAAGCAGATCGGGGTCGGTGAAGTCGAAGCCGTGGTGGAACGGGCCGGACTTCGTCGGTGTCGTCATCTCGAACCTCCGGTCGACGAGCACGCGCGTACGCGGTGTGTGATGCGTCACCGCACCATACATCGATTGGTTATCCGTATGGTCTATCGCGACGCGCTCGCTCCCTGGTCTGAGGGACGTGACACCAACCCTCGCTGACCGGGACTGAGGTGCGAGGAGCGCAAGGCGCCGGGCAGAGTGGTGACGAAGGGGAGTATCGAAGTCGACGGCCACGCCGCTTCTCGAAGCCTGGCGAGACGACCTCGTCAGGGCCCTCGAACGGGCCGGTAGGCTCCTGAGCTGATGCGCACACACGGTTGGGGCGGCCAGGTCCCCGTCAACGATGCGGAGGCGGTTGCGCGCATCCTGGCGGCGACCCGCACGACCATCGACCGGCGCGGCACGGCCACCAGCATCGCCGACGTGGCACGCGAACTCGGGGTCACCCGGCAAACCGTCTATCGCTATTTCTCCGGCACCGAAGAGTTGTTGTCGGCGACCGCACTCGACGCCGTCGGAGGACTACTCGAACGCGTGATGACACGACTGGCGGGCATGACCTCACCCGACGCGGCGATCGTGGAAGGCATCGCCGCAGTGCTCGAGGAGCTCGCCGAGGACGACTACGTCGGCGTGCTACTGCGGGCCGACAAGCTGAGCGTTCCGGTGGTCGGCGGATTCACGTCCGACGACGCCAGACGATTCGCGCGGACGATGGTCGACCGGCTGGAGGCCAGCTGGGATGACCACGGTTACGACGACGCCGCGCTCGACCTCATTGCCGAAATCGTTTTGCGCACATTGCAATCGATGGTGCTCGACGCAATGTCGCACCGGACCGGCGCCGAGCTGCGCGCGGTCCTCGACGCCTGGGCCGGCGCCGCGGTACGGGAGCTCGCGCGACGGGGTTAGCTCTGCGCCGGCTCGCAGATGACGACCGGGATCGTCCGGTCCGTCCACGCGACGTACGTGTCGAAGTCGGCGTAGACCTCGACCAGTTCCGGCCACACGTCGGCGCGTTCGGCCTCGGTGGCGGTACGCGCCGTGAGCTCGAAGGTCTCCTTGCCCAGCTGGATGGTGACGGCCGGATTGTCGCGCAGATTGAGGTACCAGGCCGGGTGTTTCGCCGAGCCGCCCTGCGACGCGACGACGACGAACTGGTCGCCGCGACGAAGGTAGACCAGCGGCACCGTCCGGGGTTCACCCGATTTGCGTCCGATGGTGGTCAGCAGGCACACCGGCGCGGGCTTCTTCAGGCCCGCGCCGACGCGCCAGGTGCCGCCGATGCGGCCGCCGGTTGCCTTGTACAGCCGCGTGTTGATCCGCGAGCCGACCTTGATGAGGGTGCCGACGATCGGCGAATCGAGTTGTGCGGGCTTCTTGTCCGGGTCGAGGAGGGGCATCCGATACTCAGATGCGCTCGAGGATGGTGCCGGTGGCCATCGCGCCGCCCGCGCACATCGTGATGAGAGCGGTCTGACCGTCGCGACGCTCGAGTTCGTGCAGTGCGGTCGTGATGAGGCGGGAACCGGTGCTGCCCACGGGGTGTCCGAGGGCGATGGCGCCGCCGTTGACGTTGACGCGGTCCATGTCGGCGTTGTGGACCTGCGCCCAGCTGAGCACGACCGAGGCGAAGGCCTCGTTGATCTCGACGATGTCGATGTCGGACAACGACATTCCCGACTTCGACAGGACACGCTCGGTCGCCTGGACCGGGCCGTCGAGGTGGAAGTGGGGTTCGGAGCCGACGAGCGCCTGTGCCTTGATGCGGGCGCGCGGGGTGAGTCCGAGCGCACGGGCCTTGGCCTCGTCCATGATCAGCACGGCGGCGGCGCCGTCGGAGATCTGCGACGACGTGCCGGCGGTGTGGATGCCTCCCTCGAGAACGGGCTTGAGCGCGGCGAGGGATTCGAGGGTGGTCTCGCGCAGGCCCTGGTCGCGGCTCACGTCGATGATGTTGCCGGTGAGCTCGCCCTCCTTGGTCCGCTCGGGCGCCTTGAACGAGAGGATCTCGCGGTCGAAACGGCCCTCGTCCCAGGCCTGGCGGGCGAGGCGCTGGCTGCGCTCGCCGAGTCCGTCGACATCGGCGCGGGTGATCCCGCGGCGCCTGGCGATCCGTTCGGCCGCCTCGAACTGGTTCGGGAGGTCCACGTTCCACGAGTCCGCGTGGTACGGGCCGGCGTTGGTACCGACGTTCGCGCCGAGCGGCACGGTGGTCATGGTCTCCACGCCGCAGGCGATGCCCACCTCGATGGCTTCCGAGGCGATGAGTCCGGCGATGAGGTGGTTGGCCTGCTGGGCCGATCCGCACTGGGCGTCGATGGTCGTGGCGCCGGTGTGTTCGGGGAGCCCGGCGGACAGCCACGCCTTGCGGGAGACATTGCCCGCCTGCGACCCGGCCTGCGTGACGCAACCGCCGACGACCTGCTCCACGAGAGCCGGGTCGATACCGGCCTTCTCGATGAGACCGCGCTGCGTGATGCCGAGCAACTCCTCTGCATGGAGGCCTGACAACCACCCGGCACGCTTGCCGATCGGCGTGCGTACTGCTTCCACGATGACCGGAACGCCCATCTCCACTCCTTCGTTCACCCGGCGGAACCAGTCCGTCGTCTGCGTGTAGACGGCACTTCGACGGAGGTGCCGAGGCCGTTCATTCAAGCTAGAACATGTTCTATGTTTGCGTCCATAAGCGGCCTTCGGCGGCTGTCCTCGGCCGCGTCGAGCGGCGTCGAGACGACCGCCTCGTAGCCGGCGGAACCGGGTCGATACTACGCCCTCTTCGGCCCAGACCTGCAGGTGGGGGCGATACGATAACCGAAAACTAGAACAAGTTCTCATCGGGGGCTGTCGCGTGTGTCACAATGTGGTCTAATGAGAGTGAAACAGGTTCTAAATCTCCAGCGAGGTGGTGTGACGTGACCCAGGCCCAGAGTGCCCCGATCGGCAGTGAGCCGACCACGGCGGATTCTGCGCGCACGAGCCCTTCCGACGTCGTCGGCAAGTGTGCGTTCATGGAGCAGGAGGGGTGGGATTTCACCAACCCGGACCTGCTCGAGCAGGGAATCCCAGTGGAGGAGTTCGCGCAGCTCCGTAAGACCGCACCGGTCTGGTGGAACGCCCAGGCGCCCGGCAAGGGTGGTGGCTTCCACGACGGCGGGTACTGGGTGATCTCCAAGCATGCCCACGTCCGCGAGATCTCCAAGAACAACGATGACTGGGAGACCAACGCCAACGGCGTGATCATGCGCTTCGAGGATGACATGACCTCGGAGCAGATCGAGATCACCAAGGCGCTGCTGATCAACCACGATCCGCCGGAGCACACCCGTCTGCGCAAGCTGGTCTCCAAGCTGTTCACTCCCCGTGCGGTCCATTCGCTCGAGGAGAAGCTCGACGACGCCGCTCGCGAGATCGTTTCGCGCGCAGCGCAGAAGGGGTCCGGCGACTTCGTCAAGGATGTTGCCGTAGACCTGCCGCTGCTGGCCATCGCCGACCTCCTCGGTGTTCCCCAGGAGGACCGCGAGAAGCTGTTCGACTGGTCGAACTCGATGATGAACGCCGACGATCCGGACTACACGACGGATCCGCAGCAGGCCAACGCCGAGATCCTCGGCTACGGCTACCAGATGGCCGAGGAAAAGCGTCGCAATCCGGGCGAGGACATCGTCACCACTCTCGTCAACGCCGACATCGACGGCCAGCATCTCGACGAGACGGAGTTCGGTTTCTTCTTCATCCTGCTGACCGTCGCCGGCAACGAGACCACGCGCAACGCGATCAGCCACGGCATGAACGCCTTCCTGGACAACCCCGACCAGTGGGAGCTGTTCAAGAAGGAACGTCCGGCGACCGCGGTCGACGAGATCGTCCGCTGGGCCACCCCGGTCAACGCCTTCCAGCGAACCGCCAAGCGCGACACGCAGATCGGCGGCGTCGACATCAAGAAGGGCGAGCGCGTCGGAATGTTCTACGGCTCGGCCAACTACGACGAAGATGTCTTCGACGATCCGTTCTCGTTCAACATCCTTCGCGACCCGAACCCGCACGTCGGCTTCGGCGGCAACGGTGCGCACTTCTGCGTCGGCGCCAACCTGGCACGCATGGAGATCAACCTGATGTTCAACGCGCTTGCCGACCTCGTCCCGGACATCACCAAGCTCGACGCACCGCGTCGTCTCCGCCACGGGTGGATCAACGGTGTCAAGGAACTCCGCGTCGACTACGGGACGAAGTGACCGCAGCTGAAGAGGCGCCCGCGTACCTGAACATCGACCGCGAGAACCATCCCGCGGTCGTGGCGGGGCGTCGTTCCCGAGAATTTGTGGAGTCCCGCGACAAGCAGGCGTGGATCGACAACTTCGCGCCGGACGCCATCGTCCAGGATCCGGTGGGCCCCTCGATGTTCGACCCGGAGGGTGTCGGATTCCGGGGGTACGACCGCATCTCGGAGTTCTGGGACAAGTCGATCGCAGCGACCGAGAGCATCGAGTTCCGCTTCGACGAGGAGATCATCTGCGGGAACGAGGTCGCCTACATCGGCAGCATCGTCACCCACATCGCAGGTCACGTCTCCGAAGCGCGCGGGGTGTTCACCTATCACGCCGACTCGGAGGGTCGCCTCTCGGCGCTCCGGGCCTACTGGGAGGTCGAGAAGACGATCAACTCGGTGCGCAAGGCCTGACCTCGCACAACGATCCGCCGCGGGCGGGACCGGTGACCACGTCACCTGTCCCGCCCGCGGTGTTTGTCGTGGGTGGTGTCCGTCGAGGATCAGATGCGATGGCCAGAAGATTCGACGCCGAGGGGCTGGCCGCGATGGCGCTGCCGGTCACATACTGGGTTGCGCGGCATGCGCAGCCGCCGACGCCGATGGGAGGGACGGGTATGCGGGCGCTACATCGAATCCGACACTTCATCTTCGCGTTCGGGCAGGCGAAACGGCACCGCACCGACCTCATCCGGCACATCGGACGCCGTCCGCTGCTGGCCGGGGCGACGGTCGGGGTGGAGACCGCCATGCTGCTGTCCAACAAGATGGACCCGAAGCTGAAGGATCTCGCCGAGTTGAAGGCCGCCGGGATGGTGAGTTGCGAGTTCTGCCTCGACATCGGTTCGGTGCTGGCGACGAGTTCCGGCGTCACCGAGCAGCAGATCCGGGATCTGCCGCGATACCGGGACTCGGCGGCCTACAGCGAGATCGAGAAACTCGTCATCGCCTACGCCGAGGCGATGACCCTGACCCCGGCGGTGGGCGACGACCTGGCAGACCTGCGACGGCGCCTCGCTGAACACCTCACGGAGACGCAGATCGTCGAACTGGCGATGACCGTCGCCTGGGAAAACCAACGGGCACGGCTCAACCAGTCACTGGGCGTCCGTCCCACCGGAATGTCCGACGGCGCGACCTGTGCTCTGCCGGAACCGGCTTCGTAGCATTCATACGCACATAGCGCGTATGAATGCTACGAAACACTGGTCAGTGGAGCGGTTTGTCGGCCCCGACGAGCCACATCGAGAAGTACTGTGAACCACCGCCGTAGGCGTGCCCCAGGGCCTTGCGGGCACCGTCGACCTGGTGGTCGCCGGCCTTGCTCATGACCTGGATCGCGGCTTCGGCGAAACGGATCATGCCCGACGCGCCGATCGGGTTCGAGGACAACACGCCACCCGAGGCGTTGAGCGGGATGCGGCCGCCGATCTCGGTGTCCCCGGATTCGGTCAGCTTCCAGCCCTGACCTTCGGCGGCGAAGCCGAGGTTTTCCAGCCACATCGGCTCGAACCAGGAGAACGGCACGTAGATCTCGGCGACGTCGATCTCGTCGAGCGGGTTGCTGATGCCACCCGACTTCCACAGGGCGGCCGCGGCATCGCGTCCGGCCTGCGGGCTCACCACATTGCGATGTGCGTAGGACAGCGGCTCGGTACGCATCGCGGTGGCGTGAATCCAGGCGACCGGATTGCCGGCGGCGACCGCGTCGTCGGCGACCTGCTCGTCACCGATCACGACCGCACATGCCCCGTCCGAGGACGGGCACGTCTCGTCGTAACGGATGGGGTCCCACAGCATCTGCGAGCTCATGACCTTTTCGACGCTCTGATCCGGCTGATGCAGGTGCGCCAGGGGATTGAGGGCGCCGTTGCGACGATCCTTCGCCGCGACCATCGCGCCGATGTGCTCCGGAGCGCCCGACTGGCGGATGTAGGAACGCACGTGCGGAGCGAAGAAGCCGCCCGCGCCGGCGCCGACCGGCTTGGTGAACGGCACCGGGATCGACAGCGCCCACATCGCATTGGACTCGGACTGCTTCTCCCATGCGACGGCGAGCACGCGCTTGTGGACGCCGGCGAAGACCAGGGAGGCGGCCACGTTCGCCGTCGAACCGCCGACCGAGCCGGCGGTGTGCACGCGGATCAGGCGCTTGCCGACCGCACCGATCGCCTCGGCCATGGCGAGTTCGGGCATCATCGACCCCTCGAAGAGGTCGGGTGCCTTGCCGATGACGATCGCATCGATGTCGTCGAGGGAGACCTTCGAATCGATCAGTGCCGCATCGATGGCCTCACGGACCATCCCGGCCATCGTGACGTCGGATCGTTTGGCGACGTAACGGGTCTGGCCGGTACCGAGGACCGCCGCACGGTTCTTGTGCCCCATCAGTTTCCGCCTCCCGCATTGTTCTGAGCGCTCAGGGTGACCACCATGTTCTGCTGCAACAGCGGACCACTCGTCGCGTGGGCGACGGCCGTCCCGGCATTGCCGCTGAGGATCTCGTGGGCCGCATAGCCGATGCGCTGTAGGCCGGCCGAGAACAGCGAGTTGCCGGCCAGCGCGCCGCCGGACGGGTTGATCCGCACCGAATCGGGGAGCTCCAGGGCGTTGCGCACGATGATCTCCTGGTGGGAGTACGGCGCGTGGATCTCGGCGACGTCCACGGCGCGATTCGCATCGCCGAACGCGGTGTCACCGGCGAGCTTCGTCGACGGCGAGACGGTGAGATCCCGGGCACCGAAGTTCGGGGTGTCGATGCGGTGGTCCCAACCCGTGACGAATGCCGGGTTGGCCACCAGCTCACGGGCTTTGCGTTCACTGGCGATGACGACCGCGGCGGCCGCATCGGTGTACGGCGCGATGTCGTGAGGGCGCAGGGGATTCGCGACGTAGCCGGCCGCCAGCAGTTCGTCGACGGAGCCGCCGGAGGTGCGGGCGCCGATCGCGGCCATGTCGGCCTCGGTCCAGGTCCCAGCCTCGATGCCGGCCCGTGCCTGCAGTGCCGCGAGCGACCGGGCGTCCGGGTGCAGCGGCGCGACCGTGTAGGGGTCGGTCTGCAAGGCGAGGGTCTGGTCGGTGTTACCCGCGGAGGCCTTGCCGAAGCCATAGGCCAGGGCGAGGTCGACCTCGCCGGTGGCGATCTTCACCCAGGCCTCGTACAGTGCCCAGGCACCGTCCATCTCGACGTGGGACTCGTTGATCGGCGGCATCGCGCCGATCGAGTCGATCGCAGAGATGAACGAGAAAGCGCGTCCGGCAAGGTAATCCGATGATCCGCTGCACCAGAACTCGATATCGGTCCGGGCGATACCCAGTTCGGCGTAGAGCTTGTCGAAGCAGGGGATGAGCATCTCGACACCGTTGGTGGTGCCGTGGGTTCCCTCGACGTTGGGGCTGTGGGCGAACCCGATGATCGCGATCGGCGGCAGTGTCATCAGAGGTGATCCTTGTAGGTCTCGTATTCGGCGTCGGGTTCGCCGGTGGGTGCGAAGTGGCTGATGTTGCCGATCGAGTACTCCCACTCGTCCTCGGGGAGCCAGACGGCCTTGACGCGCATGCCCATTCGGACGTCGGCGGCCTCGCAGTCGAGGATCAGGTGGAGGAAGGGGATGTCAGCGCCGTCGAGGAGCACGTACGCCGCGACGTAGGGCGGTTTGATCCGCTGCCCCTGGAACGGCACGTTGACGATGCAGAAGGTCGTCACGATGCCGGTGTGCGCGAGTTCGACGCGTTCGACGGCCGGCGACCCGTCGGCGGGGCTGACCCCGCGGGGCGGAAAGTAGACGCGACCCTCGTCGACGCCGGAACCGATCCGGGTGCCGATCAGCTTGCCTGCCTTCAGCCCCTCGAGGTAGACGGACTCCTCCTCGTTGGCGGAGTGCGTGATCTCGGTCCGGACGGGGGTCGGGATGACGACGAGGCCGGTGTCGGCGCCCTTCGGTGCCGCGGCGGTGTTCTCCGGTGCGGCATCGGTGTTCTCACCCGGCGCGAAGTACGCGATGTCGTCGATGCGGCCGATCCGTGCCGCGGAGAACACCGCGTGTACACGCTGGCCGGTCGAGATGTCCGACGGCGAGTCGACCGAAATCGCATGCAGCAGCGCGGTGTCCGCGCCGTCGAGTTTGATCAGCGCCCAGGCGAACGGCTTGTCCAGCGGCTGCCCCGGCACCGGGTCGTCGTGCCAGGTCCAGCTGGTGACGGTACCGACGGTCGAGACCTCCACGATCTCCGTCGACGGCCGTCCGGTGACGGGATCGAATTCGACCGGCGGCACAGACACTTTGCCGTCGCTGCCCTTCGACCCCACGATCCGGCCGTCGCGCAGTGCGAGCGCGAACTGGCTCAGCACCGGGCCCAGTGACCGGGTGTAGTCGAAGGAGTTGATCAGGGGAGCGGTCAGGATCGGGGACTTCGGCTCGGGCACCGTGGCAACGGGACTGGCGATGGGGTTGCCGGCGGCGGGAGACGTTACGCTCATGCTCACAACTTGAGTAGAACACGTTCTAGTATTGGACACAAGATGCATGTCAGGCCGCGAGATTCCCGACGGCCCGGCGAGAGGGGAGTGGAGTGAAGCTCGGTCTGCAACTCGGATATTGGGGTGCCGATCCGATCCCGAACGCGCCGGAGTTGATCGCGGTCGCGGAGGAATGCGGGTTCGACGCGGTGTTCACCGCGGAGTCCTGGGGATCGGACGCCTACACACCGCTGGCGTGGTGGGGCGCGGCGACGTCACGCATCCGGCTGGGTACCGCGGTGGCCCAGCTGTCGGCGCGTCCGCCGACGTCGCTGGCGATGCACGCGCTGACGCTGGATCACCTGTCGAACGGCCGGCACATCGTCGGACTCGGTGTCTCCGGGCCTCAGGTGGTGGAGGGCTGGTACGGCGAACCGTTCGAAAAACCACTTGCCCGCACCCGCGAATACGTCCAGGTGGTGCGTGACGTCCTCGCCCGCACCGACAAGGTGACCAACGCCGGGCCGCACTACCCGCTGCCCTATCCCGCAGACGCGCCCGGTGCCACCGGACTCGGCAAGCCGCTCAAGCCGATCACGCATCCGCTGCGCGCCGACCTCCCGATCTGGCTGGGCGCCGAAGGTCCGAAGAACGTCGCACAGACCGCCGAGATCGCCGACGGCTGGCTGGCCATCTTCTTCAGCCTCGGACTCGCCGATCAGTACAACTCCTGGCTCGACGAGGGCTTCGCCCGCCCGGGCGCCCGCCGCAGCCGTGAGGACTTCGAGGTCGCCGCCACCGTGCAGGTCGTCATCACCGACGACGTCGCGTCGGCGATCGAACGCTACCGGCCTTCGACCGCGCTGTACGTCGGCGGAATGGGCGCCAAGGAGAAGAACTTTCACGCCGAGCTGTACAAGCGGATGGGTTACGGCGAAGCGGTCGACGAGATCGTGAGTCTGTTCCTCAGCGGCAAGAAGGCCGAGGCGATGGCCGCGGTGCCCGACGAGATGGTCCGCGAGACGATGCTCGTCGGTACCGCCGACGAGGTCCGTGCACAGATCAAGGAGTGGGAGGCCGCGGGCGTCACCATGCTGATGGTCACCGCGCGCGACACCGACACCATCCGGGAGCTGGCGACGCTGGTGTAGTCGCGGAAGGATCGCTACTTGCACCACAGGAGCGCTGGTACGAGGTAGTGCTCCTGGAACGGAAGTAGCGATCCTGGGCGGCTGCTACTCGTCGAGGCCGTCCATGATCTCCGCGAGTGTCTCGTCGGCGAGCGGGAACGGTTGGTAGATGGCGACATCCGTGGCGATGTCGTGCGATCGTGCGCGGATCGTCGCAGCCACGTCGCGGGGGCTGCCGTGGGCGGCGATGAGTTCGAGGAGTTCGTCGTCGACGAGTCGGACCATCTCGGCCCAGCGGCCCTGCTTCGACAGCAGGTTGAGTTCGGTCTGCAGATCGCCGTAACCGTGCATCTCGAGCACCGGCCGGTAGGCGGGCGTCGAGCCGTAGAACGACAGCAGGCGCCGGGCCGCGTCGACCGAGGTCTCGAATTCCTCGTCGGTTCGACCGGTGGCCACGATGATCTCCGGTACCACCGTGAAGTCCTCACGACGACGCCCCGCTGCCGACAGTCCGGCATCGACACGCGGCAGGATCGACTCGCGGACGAAACGGTCGGTGGTGAACGGCATGACCAGCAGGCCGTCGGCGTGTTCGGCGACCGCGCGGGTCAGCCGCGGCCCGAGAGCGCCGACGAAGATCGGCGGTACCCCGTACGGATTCGGTCCCGGGTTGAACATCGGCGTCATGAGGCGGTGCCGGTAGAACTCGCCGTCGAAGTCCAGGCGGGTGCCGTTCTGCCAGCAGTCGAAGATCGCGCGTAGCGCGGAGACGAACTCGACCATCCGGTCGACCGGGCGCTCGAACGGCACCCCGAACCGCTTCTCGATCTGCGGGCGGATCTGGGTGCCGAGGCCGAGGGTGAACCGGCCGCCGCTGAGCAGCTGGAGATCGTTGGCCTGATGGGCGACCGTGATCGGGTTGCGCGGGAACGCGATCGCGACGTTGGTCATCAGCGCGACGTCGTCGACGCCGGCCGCGCCGAACAGTGGACTGAAGACGTCGTGCGGGCCGTCGAACGTGAACACCCCGTCGACTCCGACGTCCCGCAGTGCCCGGGTGCGTTCGGCCGCCTGCTGCGGACCGAAGAGTGCGGTGTGGATTCTCACCGGCGGTCGGTGGTCGTCACTCGCCGGTGAACTCCGGGGTGCGCTTCTCGGCGAACGCGCGGGGGCCGACCTTGGCGTCCTTCGACTTGAAGACCGCGACGCCGACCTTGGCGTCGAGCTCGAAGGCGTCGAGTTCGTGCAGACCCTCGGTGTCGCGGATGGTCTTGAGGATGCCCTGGACGGCGAGCGGGCCGTTGGCGGCGATCTTCTCGGCGAGCTCCAGCGCCTTGTCGAGGGCCTTGCCGTCCTCGACGACGTGCCCGATCAGGCCGTACTCGAGGGCTTCGCGTGCGGTGACGTGACGACCGGTCAGGAGGATGTCGCAGGCGACGGTGTAGGGAATCTGCCGGACGAGGCGAACCGCGCTGCCGCCCATCGGGTAGAGGCCCCAACGAGCCTCGGAGACACCGAACTTCGCGCTCTCACCGGCGATGCGGATGTCGGTGCCCTGCAGGATCTCCGTGCCGCCGGCGATGGCCGGGCCCTCGACCGCGGCGATGAGCGGCTTGGTCAGGCGCCGGCCCTTCAGCAGGGCGGGCAACGACGCGGGGTTCCAGGCGCCGGAGTCGACGGTGTCGCCGGGGGCGTTCTTGTTCATGCTCTTGAGGTCGGCGCCGGCGCAGAAGTATCCGCCTGCACCGGTGAGGATCGCGACCCGGATGTCGGGGTCGGAATCGACCTGGTCCCAGGCCTCGGTCATGATCCGCATCATCTCGGTGGAGAGCGCGTTACGCGCCTCCGGACGGTTCATCGTGACGATGAGAATGTGTCCGCGCTTCTCGACGAGGCACTCGGGAGCCTTGTCGGTGACGGACTCGGTGGGGGTGGCTGTGGTCATCGCTGTCTCCCGGTCATATTCCGCACTTGCCCAGAACGATAACACGTTCTAATTTTGGAGCCATGGCCTATACGATCGCCGATCTCATCGAGCATGCCGTCGACCTGGTTCCCGAGCGCGTCGCGCTGGAATCAGGCGACCGCAGCCGGACGTATGCGGAGCTCGAGGCGCGATCCAACGCGCTTGCCCACCAGCTCCGCGAGCTGGGGGTGCAGCCCGGCGACCGGGTGGGTTTGTACAGCAGAAACACCATCGAGTCGGTCGAGTCGATGATCGCGATCTTCAAGGCCCGCGCGGTCATGGTGAACGTGAACTACCGCTATGTCGAGGCCGAACTGGAGCACATCTTCACCGACTCCGGGATGAAGGTCCTGATCCATGAGCGCCGCTACTCGCCGCGCGTGTGCAACACGTTACCGAAATCGCCCACGATCGAATCCCGCATCGCCATCGAGGACGGGACGTCGGAAGACCTGTGCTGCGAGGGTCACGGCGAAGCCATCCGCTACGAGGACGCCATCGCCGAGTCGTCGTCGGAACGCGACTTCGAGGAGCGGTCGAACGACGACCTGTACATGCTCTACACCGGCGGAACCACCGGGAAACCGAAGGGCGTCGTCTGGCGACAGGAGGACGTGTGGCGCGTCCTCGGCGGCGGAATCGACTGGTACACCAGCGAACCCATCCCCGACGAGTGGCACCTCGCGAAGACCGGGGCAGAGGGTGGCCAGCTCGTGCGGTACCCGATCCCGCCGTTCATCCACGGCGGCTCGCAGTGGGCGATCTTCCAGTCGCTGTTCGCCGGCGGAAAAGCCGTGGTGTACCCCGAATTCAGCGGGTCGTCGGCCTGGGAGATCGTCGAACGCCACAAGGTCAACGTCGTGTTCATCACCGGAGATGCCATGGGGCGTCCCATGGTCGAGGCCCTCGGGCAGGGCAAGGAGTACGACCTGTCGAGTGTCGTCTCGATCGCCTCGTCGGCCTGCCTGTTCTCACCGAGCGTGAAAGAGCAGTTCCTGGAACGATTCCCGAACGCGGTGATCGTCGACGCGATCGGCTCGTCGGAAACCGGCTTCGGCGGTCTGGGCATCGTCGCGAAGGGCACGCCGCACACCGGTGGCCCGCGTGTGAACGCCGACAGCGAGACCCACGTCCTCCGCGAGGACGGCACGCCGGTGGAACCGGGCAGCGGCGAGGTCGGGGTGTTGGCGCGGTCCGGCCATGTCCCGCTGCGCTATCACAACGATCCGGAGAAGTCGGCGAAGACGTTCAAGGTCTTCCACGGTGTGCGTTACTCGCTGCCGGGTGACCACGCGGTGCTCGAGGCCGACGGCAGCATCACGATGCTCGGCCGCGGTTCGGTGTCGATCAACACCGGTGGCGAGAAGGTCTTCCCGGAGGAGGTCGAGGGCGCGCTCAAGGCGCATCCGGACGTCTTCGACACCGTGGTGGTCGGTGTGGCCGACGACCGCTGGGGTCAGCGGGTGGCCGCGGTGATCGCCGCGCGCGACGGGGCCCGCCCCACCCTGGAGAGTCTCAACGACGTCGTCCGCAAGGAACTGGCCGGCTACAAGTGCCCGCGCAGTGTCTGGTTCGTCGACGAGATCAAGCGTTCACCCGCAGGTAAACCCGACTATCGCTGGGGCGCGTCGGTCACCGCCGAACGACCCGCCGACGAAGCGCTGTAGCGCCGAAAATCTGACAGAGACGCTGTAGGGCGCCGGAAACGAGAAGAAGCAGATGCGTACAGAACTCGCCGACAAGTTCGGCATCGAGTACCCGATCTTCGGGTTCACCCCGAGTCAGGACGTCGCGGCGGCGATCAGCCGCGCGGGCGGCCTGGGCGTACTCGGTTGCGTGCGGTTCAACGAGGCCGAGGAACTCGACGAGGTCCTCGAATGGATGCACGAGAACACCGACGGCAAGCCGTTCGGCGTCGACATCGTGATGCCCGCCAAGATCCCCACCGAGGGTTCGAAGGTCGACCTGGACTCGATGATCCCGCCGGAGCACCGGGCGTTCGTGGAGCGCACTCTCGACGACCTCGGCGTCCCGCCGCTGCCCGGCGAGGAACGCGTCAATGCGGGCGTGCTGGGCTGGCTGCACTCGGTGGCCCGCTCGCACGTCGACGTGGCGATGGAGCACCGTCGTAAGTACGGGCAGATCAAGCTGATCGCGAACGCCCTCGGTTCGCCGCCGTCGGACGTCATCCAGACCGCGCACGACAACGGCGTGCTGGTTGCGGCTCTTGCGGGCGCGAAAGACCATGCGCTGCACCATGTCGAGGCCGGTGTCGACATCGTCATCGCCCAGGGTTACGAGGGTGGCGGCCACACCGGCGAGGTCACCTCGATGATCCTGTGGCCCGAACTCGTCGACGCGGTCGGGGACACCGCGCCGGTGCTCGCGGCCGGCGGCGTCGGCAGCGGTCGCCAGATCGCCGCCGCGATCGCGCTCGGTGCGCAGGGCGTGTGGATGGGGACGTACTGGCTGACCGCCGCCGAGTACAAGCTCGGTGTACCCGAGGGCTCGGACAAGCCGTCGACCGTGCAGCAGGCGCTGCTCAAGGCGACTTCGAGGGACACGGTGCGTCGTCGTATCTACTCGGGAAAGCCTGCGCGCCTACTGAAGACGGCCTGGACCGACGCGTGGGACGCCGAAAACGCTCCCGATCCGCTGCCGATGCCGCTGCAGAACCTGCTCGTCGCCGAGGCGCACGCCCGCATCTCCGCGGCCGACAACCCCGACGTCGTCGCCATGCCGGCCGGCCAGATCGTCGGACGCTGCAACGCGATCACCCCGGTCGCCGACCTCATCGCCGACCTCGTCAGCGAGTACGAGGAGGCCGTCGGCCGGATGAACAAGACGCTTCGCTGACCCACCCGCAGGCCCACCCCTTTTTCCGTAAACCCGCCCCGTCGATGCGCATCCTGTCAGGCTGTTCGTGAGACACCTGGCGGGGTGTGCGGGGGACGGAATGAGTGATGACGATCAGTGTCGAGGTAGGCCGAACTCCGCGAGGGCAGCGGTCCTATCCGTTGGGTTTCAAGGTCGAGTTCCTGCAGTTGTGGGACGCGGCGACGGTCGAACGCGGTGGCCGTGCGCGGCTGCTCCGGGAGCATGGTCTGTGCCGGGCGACGGTGCGGGGCTGGCTGCAGGCTCGTGGTCGGGGAGACTTTGAGGCGTCGATGGTGTCGGCGGCCCAGAAGTCGAAAGGATCACGGGTGGATGCTCAGGAACGAGCCGAGTTAGCGCGGTTACGCGCGGAGAATCAACGGCTACGTAAAAAGGTTGAACAGGCCGAAGCCATTCAAGAGATCATGGGAAAAGCTATCGAGCTCATGGACGGGATCACCGCGAGCTCGACCGACGAGGAGGAACAGATCCCGCCGGCGTTGATGAGCGCCGAACAGTATCAGCAGTGGTTGCAGCGCAAAGGACTGTCCTAGTCGAGACGGTCATCGCGCTGGCAGTTGCAGGCATGACGATCGCAGCGGCATGTGCGTGGGCGGGACTACCGCGAGCAACGTTCTATCGCCTCTCCCGCCGCTATCAGCACTACACACCGGTGGCTGATCCGATCGGGCAACGTGAGCGTTGGCAGCCGGGGGCCTTGACCGCCGATGAGCGTGCCCAGGTATGCGCGGTGCTCGAAGACGAGCAGTACGCCGATCTATCGGTGTGCCAAACCTATTGGCGGGCTTTCGATGCCGGTCGGGTGCCGTGTTCGCAGAGCACGTTCTATCGGATTGCCAAAGCCGAACGGATGACCGGTGATCGCCGTCGCGGACGACACAGTGGTGGCCAGTGTTCACGCAAGGTGCCGAAGGTGGTGGCCACCGCTGCTGGGCAGTTGTGGTCGTGGGATGTCACCGAACTCAAAGGACCATCACGGCAGCGCTACAAGCTGTATCTGGTGATCGATGTGTTCTCCCGCTACCCAGTGGCCTGGCGCGTCGAGCACGTCGAGGACACCAGGATGGCGGTGGACATGTTCGCTGCCGCGTTCGTCCGCCACGGCGCCCCGCAGGTGCTCCACGCCGACAACGGAGCGATCATGCGGTCGCGCGATCTGCTCGACGAGCTACCCGCCGACACCGAAGCCTCGTTCTCCCGGCCCCGGGTCAGTGATGACAATCCGTTCTCCGAATCGTTGTTCAAAACCATCAAGTACGACCTGTCCTGCCCCGACCGGTTCGACGACATCGAGCACGCTCGTACCTGGACAGCGCGATACCTCGCCGACTACGCCGAGAAGCATCGCCACAGCGGGTTGGCCTGGCACACCCCGGCATCGGTGTTTGACGGCACCGCCGCTCACCAGCGGCAGCACCGCCAAACACTGCTCGACCGCCGATACCTGGCCCACCCGCAACGCTTCCGGCGCCCTCCCCGGGCCCCGGACATCCCGGCCATCGTCGGGATCAACCACAGAAGAACAACCAAACAACCCCTGTCTCAGACAGGTTGAGAAATTCCGGATGCCGGGTGGGTCTACGGAAAAGGGGTGGGTTTGTGTCAGGGGCGGTAGGCGCGGCCTTCGCGCCGCCAGGTCGGCGGTTCCGGATTCGCCGCGAGCAGGCGCTTCACCGTCTTGAACGTCGCGGTCTCGGGAAGCGAGTCGACGATCCGCACGCGGTGCGGCCACTGCTTTGGGCCGAGATCGTCCTGCGCGGAGAGGAACTCGGTGAACTCACCGGAATCGAGGTCGCCGTCCACGACGACCACCGCCTCGATCTCGTCGCCGATCTCCACCGGTATCCCGTGCACCGCGACCTGCCGGATCTGCAGATGCCGCAGCAGGATTCGTTCGATGGGACCGGTACCGAGGTTCTCGCCGTCGACGCGCAGCCAGTCGCCGAGGCGGCCCGCGAAATGCAGATAGCCGTCGTCGTCCACCCAGGCGAGATCGCCGGTGTGGTAGATGCCGTCGCGAATGCGTTCGGCGGTCGCGTCCGGGTCGTTGTAATAACCGGCGAACAGTCCCGGACCGGAAGAGTTCACGATCTCGCCGATCACACCGGTCGGCACGGGTTCTCCGGTCTCGATGTCGACGACGGCCGTCGGTTCACGTAGGGGACCCAGCGCGTCGTGCGGGGTGTCCGGCGTGCGCGTGATGGCGACACCGCCTTCGGTGGAACCGAATCCGTCGACGACTCGGCAACCGAACCGCTCGGCGAAGCGCTGCCGGTCCACCGCCGACGCCTCGTTGCCGTACATGATCCGCAACGAACTCGACGCGTCGTCGGGATGCGGGTCGGTGGCGAGGATGTAGTTGAGCGGCTTGCCGACGTAGTTCGCATAGGTCACGCCGTAGCGATGGAGATCGGCGACGAAGCCGCGGGCAGAGAAGCTGCGGCGCAATGCGATCGACGCTCCACCCGCAACGGCGACACTCCAGCCGGCGATCATCGCGTTCGAGTGGAACATCGGCATCGACAGATAGACGACGTCGTCGGCGCCGATCTCGAAACGTTCGGCGAGCATCGGGCCGCTGACCGCGAAGGTGCGATGGGTGCAGCGCACCGCCTTCGGGTCGCCGGTGGTGCCCGAGGTGAAGATCAGCATCAGCAGGTCGTCGGGAGTCGGCTCGACAAGCTCTGCGGCGGACGCCGAATCGATCGCCGACGACCACTCCGGACCATCGATGTCGACGACCCGGACGTCACCGAGGTCGACGCCGGCGAGGAGCTCGCGGGTGTCGTCGCCGTACAGCACGATCTGGCAGTCGGCGCGTGCGACATCGGCGGCGAGCGCGGCACCTCGTCGGGTCGTGTTCAACCCGACGAGGACGAAGCCGTGGCGCGCCGCGGCCGCGAACAGCGCGGCGAATTCTGCTGTATTGGTGAGCAGTACACCGACGTGCGGGGGGCGGTCGGGTGACAACCAGTCGCGAAGGACGCCGGCGCGGACCGCGGCGTCGTGCAGGTGCCGCGCCCAGGGTGTGAAGGACTCCTCGAAGTACACACCACGATCAGCCACGTCGGACAGGTCGGCCAACAGGCCGGCGACCGTCGACCGCTGGGTCACGGCTCCCGGAACGCTCACGCCGGGGTGGCGGCCAACTCGGTGCCGATGGCGCGCACCGACGCGGTCGCCGAACCGTAGGCGAACTCGTTGTGCTTGGCGCGCAGGAAGTACCGGTGGACCGGGTGGCTGGTGTCGAGTCCGACTCCGCCGTGGACGTGCACCGTCGTGTGTGCGACCCGATGGCCGGCCTCGGCGGCCCAGAACTTGGCGGTGGCGATCGCGTTGTGGATCTCACCGGCATTGTCCGAGTTGGCCAGCAACCAGGCCGCCTGCGTGGTGGTCAGGGCGAGACCCTGAGCGTCGATGTACCCGTCGGCCAGACGTTGGGCGACGGCCTGGAACGATCCGATCGCTCGTCCGAACTGCTCACGCTCACGGGCGTATTCGGCAGTCAGCTCCAGTGCGCGCTCGACGACGCCCGTCTGCTCGGCGCTGCACGCCAGCGTGGCCCGGATCCGCAGCGCGTCGGCAACGTCCGTATCCGCCAGCACGGCGTCGGAATCGACCGGCACGTCGTCGAATTCGACCTGTGCGGTCGGGATGAGTCCGGTCGCCGGGGTGGCGGTGATCCGGATGCCGTCCGCGGTGGTGGGCACCGCCACCACGACAATGCCGTCGGGCCCGGTTGCGTTGACCAGCAACAGATCGGCGGCCTCGGCGTAGGGCACGTTCACCTTGACGCCGGACAGTCGCGAACCGTCGGACGAGAGCGCGGTGGTGGGGGAGTCGGCCGGGGAGCCCAGATCCTCCTCGATGGCCACCGACACTACGAGACCACCCGAGGCGGCGGAGGCCAGCACCCGGTCACGGAGACCGGGCGAGCCGTACGCGGCGATCACGGGCAGCGCGGCCAGCGCGTGCGGGCCGAACGGCACGCGTGCGAGCACGCGGCCGAGTTCGGTTGCGACGAGGGCGTTCTCGATGACGCTGAGGTCGCCGCCGGCATCGCCGACGGCCTCCGACGACAGTTCGAGCCCCAGCAGCCCGGCGGTGCGGAGTTGCTGCCACAGCTCCGAGTCGATCGGTGCGCGGCCGGCTTCGAGGTCGGCGACGCGTTCGTGCGTGCTGACGGAGGTGGCGATGTCGCGGGCCAGGCCGCGGACGTCGTCACCGGATTCGGGAAGGGAGAAGTCCATGGTGGAGAGCCTTTTCGGGGTGGGGTCAGCGACGCTGGTGCGGCAGGCCGAGGGCGAGCATGGCGATGATGTCGCGCTGGATCTCGTTGGTGCCGCCACCGAAGGTGAGGATCAGCGAGGTGCGCTGGAAGCGTTCGAGGCGACCGTTGATGTGTGCGCCGGGGCTGCCGGTACGCAGCGTCGCGGCCGGGCCGACGACCTCCATCAGCAGGCGGTAGGCCTCGGTCGCGAACTCGGTACCGTACACCTTGGTCGCCGAGGCGTCGGCCGGCGACGGTGCGCCGCCGGAGCTGGCCGCCGAGGCGATCTTCCAGTTGATGAGCTTGAGGAACTCGACCTTCGCATGCACCCGGGCCAGGTTCTGCTGCACCCACGGGGCGTCGATGACGCGCTGGCCGTCGCCGGTCTTGGTCTGCTGCGCCCAGGCGATCGTTTCGCGCAGGGCGGTCTGGATCGGTGCCGCGCTGCACAGGGCTACCCGCTCGTTGTTGAGCTGGTTGGTGACCAGGGGCCAGCCGCCGCCGACCTCGCCGACCACCGACGACGCCGGCACGCGCACGTCCTGGTAGTAGGTGGCGCTGGTGTCGACCCCGGACATCGTGTGCACCGGTGTGTAGCTGAAGCCCTCGGCGGTGGTCGGCACGATGAGCACCGAGATGCCCTTGTGCTTCTTGCCGCCTTCTTGCAGCGTCGACGGATCGGTGCGGCAGGCGAGCCAGATGTAGTCGGCGTACGGGACCAGGCTGGTCCACATCTTCTGGCCGTTGATCACGTAGTCGTCGCCGTCGAGGACCGCGGTGGTGCGTAGTGCGGCGAGGTCGGTGCCGGCGCCCGGCTCGGAGTAGCCGATGGAGAAGTGCAACTTGCCCGCCGCGATGCGCGGCAGGAAGAAGGCCTTCTGTTCCTCCGTGCCGTAGTGCATGATCGTCGGCGCCACGGAGTTGATGGTGAGGAACGGGACGGGGGCACCCGCGATAGCGGCCTCGTCGGTGAAGATCAGCTGATCCATCATCGAACGGTTCTGGCCGCCGAATTCGGTGGGCCAGCCGAGCGCGAGCCAGCCGTCGGCGCCCATCTGCTCGACGACGTCGCGGTAGGCGTCGCCCTCACCGAGTTCGCCTCCGTCGCCGCCGGACAGGGCTGCCCGGCGGTCCTCGGTCATCAGGTTCGAGAAGTATGCGCGGAGCTCCCGCCGGAGCTCGGACTGTTGATCGG
The DNA here is from genome assembly GCF_038024875.1 of Gordonia rubripertincta. Taxonomy (NCBI): domain Bacteria; kingdom Bacillati; phylum Actinomycetota; class Actinomycetes; order Mycobacteriales; family Gordoniaceae; genus Gordonia; species Gordonia rubripertincta. Next base: position 410,989 of record NZ_CP136136.1, on the reverse strand, counting down.
TATAGGCGATTCGCATCGAAACTCCATGGGTCTGTGGCTAGCGTCCCGACCCCGCTTGTGGTCAAGTTATGGGGGTAAGGCTCGTCTAGTTTCTGAAACACGTTCTAACCTGTTCTGGCAGCCCCGTCAACAGGCGACGAGCCGGTGAGGAGAAGGTTCTGATGCGTATCAAGGCAGATTTCGACCTGTGCGAGTCCAATGCCATCTGTGTGGGGATGGCACCGGACTTCTTCGACCTGGACGATGACGATTACCTGGTCATTCTTCAGGAAGAGATCCCCGCGGACCGCGTCGAGGAGTTGCGGCAGGTGGCGGCCAACTGCCCCAAGTCCGCACTCTCGGTGGTGGAGGACTGACAGGGCTGAACTCCGGTTCGGTTCCATCCGACCGGGAATCATGCTAGAACAGGTTCTAGTTTCAGCTCAGGAGGAATGTCGGGTGGGTTACTCGTTGGACGGTCGCGTCGCGGTCGTCACCGGTGCAGGTGCAGGTCTCGGTCGGGCGGAGGCCATCGGCCTCGCCGCGGAAGGTGCCACAGTCGTGGTGAATGACCTTCCGGCAGCGCTCGATTCGAGTGATGTCATCGACACGATCACGTCGGCCGGCGGCCGTGCGATCGCCGTCGGGGGTGACATCAGTGACTCGTCCACCGCGAGTGCCATCATGGCGGCGGCCACCGAGCAGCTCGGTTCGCTCGACATCGTCGTGAACAACGCGGGCGTGGTCCGCGACAAGATGCTGTTCAACATGACCGACGACGAGTGGGACCTGGTCATCCGCGTTCACCTGCGCGGCCACTTCCTACTCAATCGCAATGCGGCGTCGCACTGGCGCGCGGCGTCGAAGGCCGCTGGTGGTCCGGTCTACGGCCGGATCATCAACACCTCCTCGGAGGCCGGGCTGCTCGGCCCCGAGGGGCAGGCCAACTACGGTGCCGCCAAGGCCGGCATCACCGCGCTCACGCTGTCCGCGTCGCGAGCACTCAAGCGTTACGGCGTCCGCGCCAACGCCATCTGCCCGCGTGCGCGTACCGCGATGACCGCGGACGTCTTCGGGGACGCGCCCACCGACGGCGTCGATCCGCTCGATCCGGCACATGTGGTCCGGCTCGTGACCTACCTCGCCGGACCCGAGGCCGACGGCGTCACCGGTCAGGTTTTCGTCGTGTACGGCCCCAAGGTCACCCTCATGGCGGCACCCACGATCGACGAGGTGTTCACCGCCGACGGCGATGCCTGGGACTCGGAGGATCTGGCCAAGACCCTCACGGGCTTCTTCGCCGACCGCGATCCCGGACGCACGTTCTCGGCAAGCGCTCTGGTCAACTGAGCATTTCGTCGAGTTTCTGCGTGATAGGTTTCGCGATGGTTCGAGGGTGAAGGGGGTCCGCTGGTGCTGAGCAAACTGGCCACGCCCCTTGGGGGGATCGGCGACTTCGTGGCGCTCGGCGTCGAATCGGCGCGCGAGTTGTTCCATCGCCCGTTCCAGTGGCGGGAAACAGTAGAGCAATCGTGGGCGATCGCCCGTGTTTCGATGGTGCCGACGCTGCTCGTCGCCATCCCCTTCACGGTGCTCGTCAGCTTCACGTTGAACATCCTGCTGCGCGAGATCGGCGCGCAGGATCTGTCCGGGGCCGGCGCCGCCCTGGGAACGATCACCCAGATCGGTCCGATCGTGACGGTGCTGATCGTGGCGGGTGCGGGTGCCACCGCGATCTGCGCCGACCTCGGTGCCCGCACCATCCGCGAAGAGATCGACGCGATGAAGGTGCTCGGCATCAACCCGATCCACCGGCTCGTCGTGCCGCGCATCGTGGCGTCGACCTGCGTCGCGCTGCTGCTGAACAGCCTCGTCTGCACCATCGGCATCGGCGGCGGCTTCATCTTCTCCGTCTATCTGCAGGACGTGAACCCGGGCGCCTTCGTGGCCAACCTGACGCTGCTCACCGGCTTCGGTGAGCTGATGATCTCCATGGTCAAGGCCGCCTTGTTCGGCCTCTTCGCCGGCATGGTCGGCTGTTACCAGGGACTCAACGTCAAGGGCGGTGCGAAGGGTGTGGGCGACGCCGTCAACGAGACCGTCGTGTATTCGTTCATGGCGCTGTTCGTGGTCAACGTCGTCGTCACCGCGGTCGGACTCAAAGCGACGGCGGGCTGAGCGATGGTACTTCCTTTCACAACCCGATTCCGGACCGCGCGCGTCGCGGTGAAACGAGCCGGCGAGGACTGGGACCAGATCGGCGATCAGGCACTGTTCTACTGGGACAGCGTCGTGTCGATCCCCCGCGCGATCAAGCACTACAAGAAGGAGACCCTGCGGCTCATCGCCGAGATCTCCATGGGTACCGGCGCGCTCGCCATGATCGGCGGAACCGTCGTGGTCGTCGGCTTTCTGACACTGTTCACCGGCGGCACGATCGCCGTCCAGGGTTACAGTTCGCTGGCCAACATCGGCGTCGAGGCGCTCACCGGCTTCTTCTCGGCCTTCATCAACGTGCGCATCGCGGTGCCGGTGATCTCCGGTATCGCCCTCGCGGCGACCATCGGTGCCGGAGCCACCGCGCAGCTCGGCGCCATGAGGGTCTCGGAGGAGATCGACGCCCTCGAGACGATGGCGATCTCCTCGATCCCGTATCTGGTCAGCACCCGCATCATCGCCGGCCTGATCGCGATCATCCCGCTCTACGCGCTGGCCTCGCTCGCCTCGTTCCTCGCGAGCCGCTCGGCGACGGTGTTCCTCTACGGACAGTCGCCGGGCGTGTACGACCACTACTTCGACACCTTCCTGATCCCGTCGGACATCCTCTGGTCTTTCGTGCAGGCGATCTGTATGGCGGTGGCGGTCATGCTCATCCACACCTACTACGGCTACAACGCCTCCGGCGGCCCCGTCGGCGTGGGCGTCGCGGTCGGCAACGCCGTGCGTGCCTCGCTGGTCGTGGTCGTCGTCATCACCCTGCTCACCTCCCTCGCCATCTACGGCGCGGACGGCAAGTTCAACCTGGCGGGCTGAACCATGAGCAGAAAACAAGAACGGACACGGACCACCCGTCGCCTGGCGGCAGTCGCCATGGTCGCGGCGCTGCTGTTCCTGATCATCGGCGCCAGCGCATCGTTCCTCGGCGCGTTCAAGGGCACCCAGCAGGTCACGCTGGTCGCTCCGCGCGCCGGTCTGGTGATGAACCCCGACGCCAAGGTCAAGCTGCGCGGGGTCGAGGTCGGACGCGTCGGCAAGATCGAGGAGCAGGGCGGTAACGCGATCCTCACCCTCGACATCGCGAACGATTCGATGTCGAAGATCCCAGGCAACGTGGTCGCCGACATCAAGTCCAACACCATCTTCGGTGCCAAGGCGGTCAACTTCTTCGTGCCCGGTGAAGCCGAAGGCGAGCTCACCGCCGGTGCGGAGATCCCGGCCGACCGCGTGGTCGTCGAACTCAACACCGTCTTCCAGCAACTCGTCTCGGTGCTCGCCGACCTGCAGCCGGAGAAGCTCAACGCGACGCTCGGCGCGGTCGACACCGCCCTGTCGGGTCAGGGTGAGGACATCGGTGTGGCCCTCGAGCAGCTGACGACGCTGCTGGGCAAGACCAATCCGCACCTGCCGGCGCTGAACCGGTTGTTCCGTGAGGGCGCCACCTTCACCAACGTGTACGCGGATTCGATGCCGGATCTGCTGCGCACCGTCGACAACTTCACTGCCGTGGGAAACACGCTGGTGGACAACACCTCCAACCTCGACGCGCTGCTGATCAACGCGACCGGGATGGCCAACACCATCGACGGTGTCATCGCTCCGAGCAAGAAAACACTGATCGGTGCGCTGTCGGATCTCAATCCCATTGCCGCGCTGCTCGGTTACAACGCGCCGGGGATCAAGTGCTTCCTGACCGCGAGCGCCGTGGCCTCGGAGGTCGCCGCCCCGTTCATGGGTGGGCGCAACGGCATGCTCATGCTCGACGCCAGTCTGCTGCCGGGCAAGGACCCGTACGCCTACCCGTACGACCTGCCCAAGGTTGCGGCCGAGGGACCGCCCACCTGTGCCGGCGGCCTCTCCGACCCGGCCAGCACCGAGCATGCGCCGTTCTACGTCAGCGACAACGCACCCCAGCCCTACCAGCCCAGGACCAAGCCGAAGGTGAACTCGAAGAAGCTGTTCCAGATCCTGTTCGGGGAGCCGCCCCGTGGATAACCGCGCACGCGCATTCCGCGCGACTCTCATCAAGCTCGGCGCGTTCACCGTGGTGATGATCCTGGTGTTCGTCGCGCTGGTCGTGGTTTTCAGCCGCTACCGCTCCGGGGCGTCGAACGAGTTCTCGGCGGTCTTCACGAGTGCGTCGGCGATGAAGTCGGGCAGCAAGGTCAAGATCGCCGGCGTCGAGGTCGGAGCCGTGGGCGGTGTCGAGCTGAACCGCGCCAACGAGGCCGTGATCACCTTCTCCGTCGACGAGCAGTACCCGCTTCCGAAATCCGTTCGGGCACTGATCCGTTACGAGAACCTCACCGGCGACCGGTATCTCGAACTCCAGCAGGGGACCGGTGACACCTCCACCTTCCTCGGCGACGGCGCGCAGATCCCGGTCACCCAGACCGAACCGGCCCTCGACCTCGACAAGCTCGTCGGTGGTTTCAAGCCGCTGTTCCGCACCCTCAACGCCGACGAAGTCAACGCCCTCACGAAATCGCTGATCGCGGTGTTCCAGGGCCAGGGCGGGGCGCTGAACACCCTGCTGTCCAACACCGCGTCGTTCACCGATGCGCTCGCCGACCGGGATCAGCTGATCGACAGCGTCATCGACAACCTGAACACCACGCTCGCCACGCTCGACGGGGACCGCGCGGGACTCGACACCAGCGTCGACCTGCTGCAGCAGCTGGTGACCGGCCTGGCCGAGCAGAAGGGCACGATCGGCAACGCCCTCACCCAGACGTCGCGCGTCACGAACGGGCTCGCCGACCTGCTCTCGACGACCCGCCCCACACTGCAGTCGATGGTGACCAACACCGGCCGGGTGTCGGAGGAACTGCTGCGGGCCGAGCCGTTCGTGCGGAACCTGCTGACGCGTCTACCGGAGGACTACAAGACCTTGTCGAACCTCGGTTCCTACGGTGCGTGGCTGCAGATCTACTTCTGCCGTCTGCGTCTCCTGCTCCCGGCACCGGGTGGCCAGACGATCATCTACACCTCGAACAACGTGATGGGCGACACCACCCGCGCGGGCGGAAGGTGTGACGGCTCATGAGTCTTCCCTTCGGCGGCATGTTCTCCAGCCGCAGAACCGAATCCGGGCAGGCCGACATCGCGCGTGAGGAGAAGCACGGCGGACGCAGCCGTGCGCAGGTGGGCGTCATCGGCATCGTGATCATCGCCATGGTCGTCATCACCGCGATGCAGATGGACAAGCTGCCGTACCTGGCACCCATCAGCACCTACAGCGCCTACTTCGACGACGCCGGCGGACTCGCCAAGGGCGACATCGTCGTCGTCTCCGGTGTGCAGGTCGGAACGGTCGAGGGCATCGAACTCGCCGACACCGAGCAGGGCACCAAGGTGAAGGTGTCCTTCCGGATGGACGACACGGTCGAGATGGGTGACCAGACCCAGGCCGCCATCCGCACCGAGACAGTGCTGGGTCGCCGCAATCTGACGGTTATCCCGCACGGCGGCGAACGCATCAAGCCGGGCGGATCGATCACGCTCGGAAACACCATCGCCCCGTACTCGCTGCAGGACGCTCTCGAAGGTGCCACGGACACGATCTCGGGCACCGACACCGACCAGCTCAACACCGCACTCGAGACCCTGACGGTCACCTTCTCCGAGACACCGGATCAGGTGCAGGGAGCGGTCAACGGCGTTGCGCGGCTGTCGAAGGCCGTCGCCGACCGGGACGACGAACTGCGGGCGCTGCTGGCCAAGGCCAACCAGGTCAGCAAGATCGTCGGGGACCGCAACGACCAGATCAACCGGCTGCTCATCGACGCCAACGCCCTCGTCGGGGAGATCGAGATGCGTCGGTACGCGCTCAACCAGCTGATCAAGGGGATCGGTGACGTCACCACGCAGCTGCGCGGCTTCATCGCCGAAAACAACGAGCAGCTGACGCCGGTCCTGCAGAAGTTCGATCGGGTGGCCACGATCCTCACCGACAAAGAGAAGGACCTGAAGGAGACGATCGACCGTCTCGGCCCGTTCGCCAACACCCTCGGCGAGGCCGTCGCATCCGGTCCGAACTTCGATTCCCTGGTGGGCCTCAACACCTTCGGCGACTACACCGCGATCTTCCTCAACGCGCTGCGCGGCCGTTACCCGCAGCTGTGGCAGTCGCTGATGTACTCGGGCTTCCCCTTGATCCCGGAGAACTACAAGCTGGGACCGCCGGACAACACCGACACCCCGCGCGGCCCGCTGCCGACCCCGACCTATCCCAAGCCGGTACCGACCACTAGAGGAGGACGGTGACCATGACGATCGGACGCAAGGTCCTGCTCGGCGTGCTCGCCGTCGTGCTCGCGATCGCCCTCGTGGTCGTCGGGTGGACGGTCTTCCTGAAGTCCACGACCAACACGTTCACCGCCTATTTCGGCTCGGCCGCCAGCCTCTACGAGGGTGACCCGGTGCGGGTGCTGGGTGTCAACGTCGGCAGCGTCTCGAAGATCACGCCACGCGAGAACGACGTGAAAGTCGAACTGCGCGTGGACAAGAGCATCGACATCCCGCAGGACGCGAAGGCCGTCATCGTCGCGCAGAGCCTGGTGTCGGGACGCTTCGTGCAGCTCACCCCGGTCTACTCCGGCGGCCCGGTGATGCCCGACGGTTACGACATCCCGATGGATCGCACGGCCATCCCGATGGAGTGGGACGACATCAAGGCCCAGCTGACGAAGCTGACCGAGGCCATCGGCCCGGAGGGGCCCGACCAGGGCACGGCGGCCAAGGCCGTCAACGTCTTCGACGAGAACCTCGAGGGCAACGGGGCCGCGATCAACGCCTCGATCAGAGAGGTCTCCGACGTCATCGGGACCCTCGCGGCCGGACGCGGCGACCTGTTCTCGACGATCCAGAGCCTGCAGAAGCTGACCGATGCACTGTCGGGCAGCCACGAACAGCTGGTGCAGTTCAACGGCCGGCTCGCCTCGGTCAGTTCGGTTCTCGCCGACAACACGACCGAGCTCGACGCGGCGCTGAAGGGGCTGGACTCGGCGATGACCGACGTGCAGGTCTTCATCGACACCAACTCCGACGCGCTCTCGTCGTCGGTCGAGCGGCTTGCAGCGTCCACCAAAATCGTCGCCGACAAGAACGAGCAGGTCGAGGGCGTCCTGCATTCCGCGCCCAATCAGCTCGCGAACTTCTACAACATCTACAACCCGCTCTCCGGGTCGCTGTCGGGTGTGTTCGGTCTGGCCAACGGCACCAACCTGATCACGCTGCTGTGCGGGTCGATGGACGCCACCAACCGGCCCGGAACGTCGAAGCAGGACATCGACAAGTGTGTGGAGATCCTCGCGCCGGTACTGTCGTCGATCTCGATGAACTACCCGCCGTTCCTCGCCAACCCGGTGCAGGGCGCCAACGCCCTGCCGAGCCAGCTGCAGTACCAGAATGCCGAGGTGAAGGCCCGCGCCCAGGCCGGTGTGCGGCGCATCGACAACGAGACGCGGCGCGACAACGCCGGTTCGCCGCTCGGGAACCTGCTGGTGCCGTTCGGGGGAGACCGATGATCTCGTCACGCCTGCGCGGCGGACTGGCCGCGGGCGCGGTGGCGTTCACGACGCTGCTCGCCGGATGTTCCTTCGACGGACCCAACTCCCTGCCCGTTCCGGGCGCCGCCGGGACCGGTGGTGGTTCGTATGAGATCACCGCGCTCATTCCCTCGGCCGCGGGCCTGGTCAACAACGCGCCGGTCCTCATCGACGACTCGACCGTCGGCAGTATCGGCGACATCGAGGTGCAGGACTGGAACGCGCTGGTCACCATCCGCCTGAACAAGGGTGTGATCATCCCGCGCGGATCGCACGTGATGGTCGGCATGACCAGTGTGCTGGGTTCGACGCACCTCGAGATCGTCCAGCCCGCCGAGCCCGAGGGCGGACGCCTCGAAGCGGGCGACGAGATCCCGCTGACCAAGTGCCCCGAGCAGTCCAACATCGTCAGCGATCCGAAGGTGCCGGCGGTGCCCGACATCAATGCGGCACAGCAGGTTGCGGCCTGCACCTACCCCAGCACCGAGCAGGTCCTGAGCTCACTGTCGGTGGTGCTCAACGGCGGCGGCCTGTCGCAGGTCGGCGACATCGTGCACGAGATGAGCGAGGTCTTCGGCGGCCGTGAGGACCAGATCAAGAAGCTGATCCCGCGCCTGAACACCCTCGTCGCCGATCTGAATGCGCAGAAGGACAACATCATCCGTGCGACCGAGGGGCTGGATCGCCTGTCCCGCACCATGAACGAGCAGAAGGACACCATCGAACGCGCGCTCGACGCCAGCCCGCAGATCCTGCAGTTGCTGGTGGACCAGCGTCAGCAGTTCCTGGACACCCTCGCGTCGGTGTCGAAGCTGTCGAAGACCGCGAACGACATCCTCGACGCCAACTCCGAGGACATCGTCACCATCGTCGAGGGCATCGAACCCGCCCTCGACCAACTCCAGGCCTCGGGCCCGGCGATGACGCAGTCGTTGAACATCCTGCTGACCTTCCCGTTCTACGAACCGACCGTCCGGAAGATCGTCAAGGGTGACTTCGTGAACTCCGACCTGACCCTCGACCTCACGGTGGACCGTCTGAGCGAGACCATGTTCGCCAGCCTCGGCGTCACCGGACCCGAGGGAGTCTTCGGCAAGCCGGCCGGGGCGGCCGCCCGCGGACTGAATCCGTTCACGGCGCCGCTGATCCCCGGTGGCGAGAAGCTTCCGGACACTGCGGAGCCCGTTCCGGCGAACCTCATCCCGCCGGTCCAGGTGCCCTCGCCCACGGCTCCGCCGACGGTGCCCTCCGATCAGGAAGGCGGCCGCTGATGAAGATCACCAGATTCGTCCGGATGCAGCTGATGATCTTCGCCATCGTCACCGTTGTCGCGATGGTCGTGATGGCGCTGTTCTACATCCGCATCCCGTCGATGTTCGGCGTCGGCAGCTACCGCGTGCAGCTGAACATGGAGACCAGCGGCGGGCTGTACCAGAACGCCAACGTCAGCTACCGCGGCGTCTACGTCGGCAAGGTCGACTCGGTCAAGCTCACCGACGACGGCGTGCAGGCCACCCTCGTCATCGACAACGGCACCGACATCCCGGCGTCGTCGAAGGCATCGGTACGCAGCGTCTCCGCGATCGGCGAGCAGTTCGTCGAGTTCACCCCGAATCCGGACCCGCCAGCCGACGCCCCGACCGGTTACCTGCACAACAATTCCGAGGTCACCGTCACCGAGGTGCCGGTGGAGATCTCGACCATGCTCGACCAGGCCGATGCGCTCCTCAAGGAGATCGGCGACACCAAACTCCGGTCGCTGGTCGACGAGGCCTTCGTGGCCTTCAACGGCACCGGTGAGTCGTTGCAGCGGCTGCTCGACTCGATGACCCTGTTCATCGGGGAGGCCAACAAGAACACCGACACGACCATCTCGCTTGTGGAGCAGGGCGCGCCGCTGCTGGCGACGCAGTCGCGCACGGCCGACGACATCCGGGCCTGGACACGCAACGTCACCGCGTTCACCGATCAGCTCCGGGCGAACCGGCCCGAGATCGGCGAGATCCTCCGCAAGGGGCCGTCGACGGCGTCGAAGGCCCAGGAACTGTTCGAATCGCTCGGTGGGTCATACCCGCTGCTGGTGTCGAACCTCGGCACGATCGCCCACACCCAAGTGGTCTACCTGCCGAACTGGAAACAAATCCTGGTGCTGTACCCGCGTCTGGTCAACTCGCTGATCACCGCCCTGAACACCGGCACCAACAACTTCGGTCCGAACGTCAACTTCTCCCTGGGCTTCCAGGACCGGCCGGGGTGCAACATCGGCTTCCTGCCCAAGGAGGAGTGGCGATGGGCATCGGCGCAGAACGCTCGCGAGCTGCCGCCGGGAATGCTGTGCCGGGTTCCGCAGAACTCCAACATCGCCGTGCGCGGCGCCCGTAACTACCCGTGTGCGGAGTTCCCGGGGCGTCGCGCGCCGACGCCGGCGGAGTGCCGCACGGGGTACAAGCCCAAGCCCGGTTCGGTCGATCCCTTCCAGAGCGGCCTGCCGTTCGGCCTGAAATGGCAGCCGGCGTCCTCCGGTACCGTGACACCGGGCACACCGAAAGACTTCGAGGCCGAGCCCGCGGTGTACGCCACGACATATGATCCGGAATCGGGCAACTTCATCGGACCCGACGGCAAGACGTACAACGCCGGCACGGGGCGTGAAGGGCAGGGACAGAGCAGTACATGGCAGACGATGATCAGCGGGACGGTCAGTCCGTGACGCCTGAGGGCACCGGCACCACGACCCCGGTCACCAAGAGCCCGACCGGCACGACACCGAACCGAACCGGCTCGACCGACCGTCGGACGACCAAGCGTCCGGTCCGCTCGGCACCCATCCGCCGCGGTCGCTCGGGAGTGAAGAAGCCGGCCGACCAGTCCGCGGCAGCGCCGGAGACGGAGACGGTCGTCGAGGCGTCCGCCGACGAGGCTGCCGCTCAGGGTGCTGTGCAGCCCCCGGCCGACCGGGCCGAAAAGACCGCGACCCACGAGGTGTCGCTCGCCAAGCCGGACCCGGGGGAGGAGATCGCCCCCGATCCGTCGGAGGTCGAGAAGACGGTCAGCTACCGCGAGCGGCGTCGCACACGACTGGCGTCGAGGACCCCGGAGAAGACGGGCACCGGCAAGGTCCGCTACCGCGGCTCGGGCCGGCGGTCGTCGCGGACCGTGGTCGGGGTCGTCGTCGGAATCGTGCTCATCGTCGTCTGCGCGGTGGCGTCGGTGGTGTTCGCGCTCGGCATCGCCCGCCAGGACCAGCAGAACGACCTGCGGGCCGAGTACTCCGCGTTCGCCTCGCAGGTGTTGATCAACCTGACGAGCATGAACCCCGACACCGTCGACCAGACACTGAAATCGGTGCAGGATGACACCTCCGGCAAGGTCAAGCAGGAGGTCCAGAACAACATCCAGCAGGTGGCCTCGCTCGTCCGCGACGGGAAGCTCGAGACCAAGTCGATCATCCTGAGTTCGGCGGTCACCAGATCCGAGCCCGACGAGGGTTCGGTGATCATGGTGTTCGGCTGGCATCAGCAATCGCTGGACGGCCAGACCCCCGCCCAGGACAAGGTGTTCCGCTGGCGCGTCGACATGACCCGCATCAACGGTGAGCTGAAGATGACCGACTTCGAGTGGGTGGCGTGATGGCCGACAAGAAGCCCGGGCCCGACAAGGGACGCCTCGGACTGATCGTGCTCGCGGTTCTCGTGGTGGCGGCTCTCGCGGCCACCGCGTTCCTCGGCTACCGGTACATCGAGGGTCGATCGGTGGAGGATGCGCGCGAGTCCTCGCTCGCCGCCGCACGCGACTACGCAAACACCATGTTCGGGTACAACGCCGAGAACGTCAGCGACCACATCGATCAGTCGATGAGCGTGCTCACCGGCCCGGCCAAGCCCGAGTACACCAAGCTGATCACCGAGAACAACCTCGCCGCCGAGGTCCGCAAGCAACAGGTGGTGTCCGAGGTGACCATCCAGGACGCCGGCGTGGTCACCAACACCGCCGACACCTCGAAGGTGCTGATCTTCATGAACCAGTCGGTCACCCGCGGTCAGAAGGAACTCGTCAGCATCAACCCGTCGCGGCTGACCTTCAACATGGAACTCCAGGGTGATCGCTGGATGATCAACAACATCGAGGTCATCACCGACGACACCTTCCGCTCCAAGCTCGAGGTCGTCGCGTCCCTACCGTCGGACGCCAAGCCGTTGCCCGGGCAGTCACCGGCTCCGTCGCAGACACCGTCCGCACCGCCCGCGGCTCCGGCCCCGGGGTCGGGCGCACCCGCGGTACCCGTGCCCTGACCCGCCACCCTCTCGAAATCCCGTTGCGGGACGCCAGAATCGGGCGTACTTTCGCGAGTACACAGGGAAGGAGGTGGTCTGATAGTGATTTCTCATCGGACATGTGAGGTGACCATCCGTTAGCAGCTGACCGTGTGGCATTCGTGTCGCCGGAGGTGGATTCCCACCTCGTCAGCGCAGACGAATACCAGGTGGTCACCCGGCCCCCGCATCCCGACCCGGTCCGGTCGGCACGAGGCTCGTATGAGCGATGCGGGGGCCGTTCCATGTCCGGGGATCGTCGTTCGCGTAGTGGACTACTCGTGAATTCAGGGCGCGGGCGTTATGAACTGGGGCAGTCCAACGATGTAACTGTCACGAATACCTGCCACAGGGAACACCCGCCCGAGAGAGAGAACGATGGTCGCCACGAACGCAGTCCGCGAACAGTCGATCGATCCTGGTCTCGGCGGGTCTGCCGTCGAGGACGCCGCGGCAGACGACGATCGCTGGGACGACCTGTACTGGGGCCCGGGCGATCCCGACTTCGGAACCACGACGCCGCCCCGCTTCGCCTTCGCCGATCCGCACGAAGCCGGACTCTTCCACGCCGACGACGAGCACGTGTCCCTCCACAACCGGGGCGTCGGCCCCGCGGCGGCACTGATCTTCTTCGTCGACGGCCGCGTCGAGCTCCGCCGTCTCGGACCCGGCGAGGTGATCATCCTGCCCGACGAGGATTCGTTCACCTACCTTCAGGCACCCCGACTCACCGACGGCCGTCCGGTGGTCTACGGCGGGGTGTGGGTCCAGCAGGGGCGCGCGATGCCGGTGACCATCCCGATCCCGACCGAGCGGGAGTTCCTCGCCCAGCGTTACCTGACCCCATGGAGCACGGACTGGGTCGGCGGACTCGCCGGCTGCCGCCTACGGGACCCGGCGGAAGATCGGATCTCGTACCAATATCGTTCCGGAGGAACGACTTTCACGGTCCGCAACGCCGGCGACACCTGGGTCGCGGTCGTTCATCGGGTTGGGACGGAGTACAGCGTCGTCGAATGCGGTCCGCGCGAGCGGGTCGACTTCCCGGTCTCCCCGCACTCGGCGCACAGTGACGTGTTCTCGGTGGTGGGACAGCGGCAGGCCGGTTCGCCCGGACGTGGCCCCTACGTCTCGGCATCGGGAACCGTGCACCCGGGATGGGTGGGTCGCCCCGGGGCTGCCACGGCATACGGATCCGTCGTGATCATGCTCGGATCGCTGGTCTACAGCGCACTGCCGAAGCGCAATCTGTACCTGGCGTTCTCGGATCGCCGGCGCGGCTGCAGCCGGGTGCATCGCTGAGCGGCCCGCTCAGCCGACACCCAGAAGAAGTGCGGCCGGGCTCAGCCGACGTGGCGTCGGAGTTTGGCCGAAAGGCGGGGGAAGAGGTCGCCGTCGGCGTCGACCCGTTCTTCGACGTAGGCGAGGTCGCCGTCGGGGACCAGACCGTAGAGACGCTTGGCACCGCCGGCGCGCCGGCCGGACTGGGACTTGATGACGACGTCGGTCGCCAGCTCCCACGAAGTCTGATTGAGAGGCGTCCCGTAGAAGAGCTCGACCGACCCCTCGGCGTGGGCGAGGAGCAACTCGATGGTGTCGTCCTCACCGATGCGCCAGAAACCCGATTCGCGGAGGTCGGGCCGCATGAAGGCGGCGTCGTCGTCGATGACCCACGAGCGCGACTCCCAGGTGAGGAAGTTCTGCCCGTCGTGCGAGACGACGATCTGCTGCGCGAAGTGGTAGTCGGTGTCGGTGTCGGTGTCATGCCCTTCGCCCTCGCCGCGCCAGACACCGACCAGCGGCAGCAGCGCCAGCAGGCCGGGATGGAGATCGGCGCCCAGGCGGAGGTTCGCGGTGTCCGCGGGCAGCGGGAGGTCGTCCCATGTGGGGAGGTTGCGCTCACGACTGCCGGACTCGATGGCACGTGCCTCGGCCTGGTTGATCGCCTCGTCACCCGAACGATGGGCGTCGCCGTCGGCGACGACGCCTTCGCCAAAGGGCACACCATCGCCCGAGTGGGCGGCGCCGACTGGCTTGTCTCCGGCGTCACCGGCTCCCGGGTGGGACGTCACGACTCGTCGGTGACCAGGCGGTAGAGGGTGTAGACACCGAACCAGGTGATCAGCACGGCGGCCAGGATCAGCAGGATTTCGAAGAAGAGAACCACGAGGCAAATTCTAACCCGGGGATGTCCGGGAGGTGCAGGGGGTCTCCCTTCGAGACGCTTCGCTCCTCAGGGAACGGGACGGTGCTCCGGCAGGCGCTCCACAGGGGGCGGGATGCGTGGACATCCACCCATTCTGAGCCCCCGGAGACGACGAAACCCGGTCACCGCAGTGCGGTGACCGGGTCGTCGTCGTGAGGTCTCAGACGCCCACGACCAGGACTGCATCACTTGGAGACGACGATGTCCTGTTCGTGGATGCCGGGACCCTCGGGGCTGATCGTCGCATCGCCGTTGCCCACGGAAGAGAGGGCGCGAACCGTCCAGGTTCCGGGAGCGGCGAAGAATCGGAAGTCGCCGGTGGGCGAGGCGACGACCTCGGCGGTGAATTCACCGGTGGAGTCGAGGAGACGCACGAAGGCGCCGGCGACCGGGTTGCCCGAGCCGTCGGTGACCTGTCCGGTGAGGACGGTCTCCTTCTCCACGTCGACGCCCGCAGGCAGCTTCTGTCCCTGCTTGGGGTGCAGCACACATAGTTGTTACTTTCCTTCTCCGAGTTCGATCGGCGCACCGACCAGCGAGCCGTACTCGACCCAGCTTCCGTCGTAGTTCTTGACGTTCTTCTTGCCGAGCAGCTCGGTCAGCACGAACCAGGTGTGGCTCGAGCGCTCGCCGATGCGGCAGTACGCGATGGTCTCGCGGCTGTCGTCGAATCCCTTGTCGGCGTACAGAGCGGTGAGCTCCTCGTCGGACTTGAAGGTGCCGTCCTCGTTCGCGGTGGTCGACCACGGGATGTTGATGGCGCCGGGGACGTGACCGCGCTGCTGTGCCTGTTCCTGCGGGAGGTGGGCCGGCGCGAGGATCTTGCCGGAGAACTCGTCAGGGCTGCGCACGTCGACCAGGTTCTTGGTGCCGATGGCGTCGATGACCTCGTCGCGGAAAGCGCGGATGCTGAGGTCGGGCGAGGAGGCCTTGTACTCGGTGGCCGGACGGGTGACCGCATCCGAGGACAGCGGACGGCCGTCGAGCTCCCACTTCTTGCGGCCGCCGTCGATCAGCTTGACGTCGTTGTGGCCGTACAGCTTGAAGTACCAGTAGGCGTAGGCGGCGAACCAGTTGTTGTTGCCGCCGTAGAGGATCACGGTGTCGTCATTGGCGACGCCGCGCTCGGACAGCAGCTTCGAGAAGCGGTCGGCGTCGACGAAATCGCGACGGATGCCGTCCTGCAGGTCCTGCTTCCAGTCGAGCTTGATCGCGCCCGGGATGTGGCCGCCATCGTAAGCCGAGGTGTCTTCGTCGACCTCGATGAAGACAGTGTTGTCGGCGTTGAGGTTCTGCTCAGCCCACTCGGTGCTGACCAGGACGTCGGAACGTGCCATGTCTGGTTCCTTTCGGATGGATAACTGGTGGTGGATGGATCTGGTGATGCGAAAACGGAGCGAGGCGCGGACTTCGCGCCCGCGGCTCTGATCTGTGATGAACGAGGAGGAGGCGTACGGAGAAGACACTCAAGCCTCGGAAGAAACGCACCCCGTCGTCATCGGCGGTGCGCATGGCGCGGCTGCAGGGCAGCGCTTGTCATGGCGCACCGTCAGCGGTGCGTGCGACAGCAACAGTCGGCGACACGACAGAAGTCGATCGCCCGGCGACGTGTGAGCAGGAACTCACGGCGCTGTTGCATGCCCACGAGGGTACAACAGTGCCGAACGGAGTCCGAAACCCCGGGTGGATTGCGCTCTGACCTGGGTAAAAAGACCACGAATGGAATCTCTCTGCGCTGGCTCGCCGGGTCGGATCAGAACCGGTCCGGGCGGACGTCGACGACGCCCGAATCGGAGACCAGTTGGACGTCCCCGCCGAAACTCTCCGCGCGCTGCGCCTCGAGTCCCCAGGCCATCGGCAACCGGGGGAGGACCATGCTGAATCGGTCGAGCACGGCCGCGCGCATGTCCTCGGGGACCGCGTCGTCCACGTGACGTTCGGGTCCGGTGTAGAAGTCGGTGGCCCGGATCTCCAGCGAGCCTTCGGTCACCGAGAGATCGACCGCGACGCTGACCCGGACCTTCGGACCGGTGTACGCCGACGCGGACGGCGGATCGTCGGCGTCGAGGCCGTCGTCGGGCGGTAGTGCCACCGTCCCGGTGAAGACGACACCTTCCGAACGTGAGACGACCCCGTCCTGGGGGCCACCGCCGCCGACCTTCCCGTCGGGTGCGGGAGTGCTGACGGTCAGATCGGTGATGCGCAGGTACCGCGCGAGAGTGACCGCGTCGAGGCGTGTGTATGCCGAGATCGACGAGGTGTGCAGAACATCACTCGCGCCGAAATCGCCTCGCGTGGGGCCCTGGAAACGGCCGAGTACGGCGCCGAGTTCGCCTCGACAGATGCCGCGAGCGGGTTCGCAGCCGGGTAGTACGACGCCTCGCGCGGCGATCGTCGCCCCGGCGTAGTCGCCCTTGCCCGCCTGGGTCAGGAACGGGAACCCGGCGAGTGTCACCTCGGGATCGAATGGGACGCGGGGGGATTCGGCGAGGGAACGGGAGAGGCGATGTTCGCTGCGGATGGCCGCGCCGACGTCGACGGCCAGCACTGCCCCCACCGCGAGGATCGACACGGTGACCGCGATGACGAGGACTTTCCGGATGCCCGGCATGCTCGGAAGACCACCCTCTCCATCGTGTTCGCCCACGGTCTCGACTCGACTTGTTAACAGCGGAGCGCGTCGGTGGCGCTATTCTGTCACCTATCTCGCACACGTTGGTAAGGCAGCGTAAACAATCGTCTATGTGTGTGCGGAGGCGTTCACAGAGTGGTGGGCGGATTGGATGGTCCGGGACCGAACGAGATCGGAGTGCTAGGTGGATCTCTTGTTGTTGACGGCCGATCCCAATCCGGAATCGGTCTTGCCGTCGCTGTCGCTTCTCGCCCACAACGTGCGAGTCGCCCCGACGGAGGTCTCCTCTCTCATGGAGGCGGGCAACGCGGATGTGGCCCTGGTCGACGCACGCGCGGATCTGGCAGCGGCACGAGGATTGTGCCGCTTGCTGGGCAGCACCGGATCTTCGGTGCCCGTGGCAGCTGTGCTGACCGAGGGCGGATTGGTCGCGGTCAATGCGGACTGGGGCATCGATGAATTCCTGCTCCCGGGTGCGGGGCCGGCGGAACTCGACGCGCGGTTGCGTCTGCTGGTGGTTCGCACCAGAGGAGTGGCTGCCGAGGAGACGTCGGGCAAGGTCACGCTGGGGGAGCTGGTGATCGACGAGGGGACCTACACCGCGCGACTGCGTGGACGCCCCCTCGATCTGACCTACAAGGAGTTCGAACTCCTGAAGTACTTGGCGCAGAACGCAGGTCGTGTGTTCACGCGCGCCCAGCTGCTGCAGGAGGTGTGGGGGTACGACTTCTTCGGCGGTACGCGCACGGTCGACGTGCACGTGCGTCGCCTGCGCGCCAAGCTCGGCAGCGAACACGAATCGCTGATCGGTACCGTCCGCAACGTCGGCTACAAGGCGGTACGGCCCACCCGCGGCCGGGCGGCACAGGCCGAGGCCGATGATGTGCCGGAAGATGATGTGCCGGATGTCGATTCGGCGGAGTTCGACACCGCCCTCGACGGTCGGGTTCCCTTCGACGAGGAGTTCAGTGCCAGCGCCGGAAGCTGACGAGTTGCAGGTACGACGAGGTGCCGCGCCGGCGGAGGTGGTGGCCGAGGCGCACCGCCTGGTGCGAGCGGCGACATCCGCCGAGGGCGTTGCGCCGCTCTCGGACGAGGCCGTCAAAGCGATTGACGCCGGGGCGGATTCGTCGGTCGTCCACCTGTGGTCGACGGGTGCCTACGCCAACATCGTTCCCGGCCGTGACGGCGAGCCGTCGATGATCGAGGCGGTCGTCGACCCGGAGCAACGGCGCCACGGTCTGGGACGGTCGTTGCTCGACGCCGCTTTCACCGCTGCGCGGCGGGAGGGCCTCGAGGCCCGGGTGTGGGCGCACGGCGACCTCCCCGGTGCGGTTGCCCTCGCGTCGGTGATGGGTTTGCAGAAGCGTCGCGAACTGCTGCAGCTACGGCGACCGGTCGGGAAGGGACACGAACTGCCCGAACTCGTCGTCGACCCCACCGTCACCCTCCGTACCTACGCCGGGTCGTCGGACGATGCGGAGATCCTGCGCGTCAACAACGCCGCTTTCGACTGGCATCCCGAACAGGGCGGCTGGGAACTCGATCAGATCGCCGAGCGTGTCGCAGCCGACTGGTTCGACCCCGAGGGTCTCTTCCTGGCCTTCGACACCGAAGATCCCGATCGGCTTCTCGGTTTCCACTGGACCAAACTTCATGACGCCGATCTCGGCGAGGTGTACATCGTCGGTGTCGATCCGCAGGCGCAGGGGCGTGGGCTCGGCCGGCTGTTGACGCTGGCCGGGCTCCATCACCTCGCGCGGCGCGGTGTCGCCGAGATCAATCTCTACGTCGAGGGCGACAACATGGCCGCGTTGCGCACGTACGAACGGCTGGGCTTCACCAGGTTCGCCGTCGATGTCGCGTACGGCTGAGTCCCAGCCGCAGGTCGTCGCGCACCCGCCGTGCCGGGTTCACCTTCCGTTCACCTTCTGTCGGGGATTCGGCCATCCGGCGCGCTTAGCTTTCCTTTCGGACACTCCGGACACCTGGTCCTCAGGACGGAGCACGAAAAGGAAAGGCAACACCTGCGGTGAGAATCAAGCGGAACGGCGCTCTGGCGGCGGTGTCGGCAATCGCGGCACTGACCCTGGTGACGGCGTGTGGTGGGGGAGACAGCCAGACGGTGAGTGGCGAGGGTTCCACCGCCCAGCAGAAGGCCATGGAGCACTTCAGCCAGATCCTCTCGGATGACAGCGACATCGTCCTCGACTACACCGGCAGCGGCTCCGGTGACGGCATCAAGAAGTTCATCGCCGGCGACGTCGACTTCGCGGGTTCCGACTCGGCACTCAAGGCCGACGAGGTCACCGCGGCCAAGGAACGCTGCAACGGTAACGATCCCTGGCATCTGCCGCTGGTCGTCGGACCGGTTGCGATCGCCTACAACCTGCAAGGCGTCGACAACCTCAAGCTCGATCCCAACGTCATCGCGAAGATCTTCAACGGCAAGATCACCAAGTGGAACGATCCGGCGGTCGCCGCGCTCAACCCGGGCGCGCAGCTGCCCGGCGACGACATCGTCCCGGTCTACCGCTCCGACAGCTCGGGCACGACCGACAACTTCCAGCGGTTCCTGCAGAACTCGGCGCCGAACGACTGGCCGTACGAGCACAGCAAGGAATTCGCCCCCAAGAACGTCGGTTCCGGCGCATCGAAGTCGACCGGCGTCGGCGACACCGTCAAGAAGACGCCGGGTTCGATCAGCTACGTCGAATGGGGCTTCGCCACCGAGAACGACCTCGGCGTCGCCGACATCGACTTCGGTGCCGGCCCGGTCGAGCTGAACGCTGCGAGCGCGGGCAAGGCCCTCGACGCGCTGGCGTTCAAGAACCCGGACAGCAAGGACCTCGTCGTCGACACCGATGCGCTCTTCGCGTCGAAGGCCCCGGGCGCCTACCCGCTGTTGCTGACCCCGTACTCCATCGTCTGCTCGGCGGGTTACTCCGATGAGGCGACCAGCACCACTCTGAAGGATGCGTTCACCAAGATCCTCAACGACGGTCAGACCGGCCTCGAGGAGATCGGCTACGTGCCGGTGCCGCAGAGCTTCAAGGCCAAGTTGCAGGGCACCGTCGACGCGCTCGCCGGTAGCGGCAACGCCTGACGTGAGACAACACAGCAGCGCGTGCGGGGCCGCCAGGGTTTGCGGCCCCGCGCTCGCGGTTGACACACTGACACGACTCTTCGCGTGTCGCACGGACTGTGAGCGGTGGACCGGGAAGTGGCCCCAATGACCAGAGCGGAAGCACGAGAAGGACGCATGACGTCGCTGAGCAACCAGGGTGGTGCGGTCCCGCCGGATTCCGACCGGACGAGCCTCCCCGAGGCATCGCCGGACGGTTCGTCCTCGGGCAGCCTGCACTCTGCGGCCCGTCACCGCGTGGCCGACCAGATCTTCCGCACGCTGGCCGTCGGCTCGGGGTTCGTCGTCTCGCTCGTCATCGGTCTGATCGCGCTCTTCCTCGTCGCGCAGGCCGTCCCGTCGCTGCTGAAGAACGAGGAGAACTTCTTCACCTACACCGGTGACTGGATCACCAGCGGCAACCAGCTCGCCTTCGGCATCCCGCAGCTTTTCTATGCGACGGTCGTCGTCTCGGTCATCGCACTCCTCATCGCGATGCCGGTGGCGCTCGGGATCTCGATCTTCCTCACCGAGTACGCGCCCAAGCGTCTCGTCGGACCCATCACCTACACCGTCGACCTGCTCGCCGCGGTGCCCTCGATCGTCTACGGCCTCTGGGGCATCCTCGTTCTGGGGCCGGCGCTGGTGCCGGTGAACGAGTGGGTTGTCGGACACCTCGGTTTCCTGCCGTTCTTCCAGCAGCCCACCCCAGGTCGCGAACATGTCCACCGGCGGCACGCTGCTCACCGCGGGCATCGTGCTCGCCGTGATGATCCTGCCGATCATCACCGCGGTGACCCGCGAGGTCTTCATGCAGACCCCGCGGGGACATCGGGAGGCGGCGCTCGCCCTGGGGTGCCACGAAGTTCGAGGTCGTCAGGCTCGCGGTGCTGCCCTTCGGCTTCTCCGGCTACATCTCCGGATCGATGCTCGGCCTCGGACGCGCGCTCGGCGAGACGATGGCGCTGCTGCTGATCATCTCCACTGCCGGGCCGATGAACTTCAACCTCATGGAGAGCGGTGAGACCTTCGCGACCAAGATCGCGAACAACGCCGCCGAGTTCGACTCGCCGGCCAAGACCGGCGCCTACATCTCCGCAGGCCTGACCCTCTTCGTCCTGACCTTCATCGTCAACGCCGCCGCTCGTGCGGTCGTCGCCGGAAAGAAGTGAGCATGACCGTCACCACCCCGTCGCCCACGGCCGACCCGGTCAAGAAGCCGTCCGGCTTCAGCCCGCTGGCGAAGCGTCGACGCGTCACCGATCACATGGTCCGGATCGCGGTCATCGCCGCACTCCTCGTCGCGCTGGTGCCGCTCGTGTGGCTGGTCGCCACCCTGGTCATCCGCGGCATCGAACCGCTGCTGGACATCGACTGGTGGACGTTGCCGGAACGCAAGGGCGGCGCTGCCAACGCCATCGTCGGCACGTTGATCCAGACCGCGCTGGCCGCCGTCATCTCGATCCCGCTCGGTATCTTCGTGGCGATCTACCTCGTCGAATACGCCACCAAGACGTCGGTGCTCGCCCGCGTCACCACCTTCATGGTCGACATCCTCTCCGGTGTCCCGTCGATCGTCGCGGCTCTGTTCGTCTACGCGGTCTGGCGCACCACGCTCGGGTTCCCCCGGTCGGGTTTCGTCGTGGCGATCGCGCTGGTGCTGCTGATGGTCCCGCTGGTGGTCCGCGCGACCGAGGAGATGCTCAAGATCGTCCCGCAGGATCTGCGTGAGGCGTCGTATGCGCTGGGTATCCCGAAGTGGAAGACCATCGTGAAGATCGTGCTGCCGACGGCACTGTCGGGCATCGTGACCGGCGTGATGCTGGCCATCGCCCGTGTGATGGGGGAGTCGGCGCCCGTGCTCATCCTGGTCGGTTCGACGCGGGCGATGAACTGGAACCCCTTCGACGGCAATCAGCAGTCGTTGCCGCTGATGATGGTCCAGCAGTACAACAACGGGCCCGGCGCCTTCGACAAGGTCTGGGGTGCGGCCCTCTGCTTGGTCATCCTCGTGGCCATCGTCTACTTCGGGGCCAAGGTCGTGTCGAAGATCTTCGCGCCCAAGACCTCCTGAACATCACTGTAGAAACGGAAAAGTCATGGCAAAGCGCCTCGACATCAAAGACCTGAACATCTACTACGGCGACTTCCACGCGGTGAAGGACGTGACCCTCGAGGTACCGCCGCGCTGCATCACCGCCTTCATCGGGCCGTCGGGCTGCGGCAAGTCGACGGTGCTGCGCACCCTGAACCGCATGCACGAGGTCACCCCGGGTGCCTACGCACAGGGCAGCGTGCTTCTCGACGGTGAGGACATCTACGGCCGCAACGTCGATCCGGTCAGTGTGCGCGCCACGATCGGCATGGTGTTCCAGCGGCCCAACCCGTTCCCGACGATGTCGATCAAGGACAACGTCGTCGCCGGACTGCGCCTGCAGGGCGTGCGCAACCGGGCCGAACTCGACGAGGTCGCCGAGCGCAGCCTGCGCGGCGCGAACCTGTGGGACGAGGTCAAGGACCGCCTCGACAAGCCGGGCGGCGGCCTTTCCGGCGGCCAGCAGCAGCGGCTGTGTATCGCGCGGGCGATCGCGGTCTCGCCGGACGTGCTGCTGATGGACGAGCCGTGTTCGGCGCTCGACCCGATCTCGACGCTGGCGATCGAGGATCTGATGGGCGAGCTCAAGAAGGAGTACACGATCGTCATCGTGACCCACAACATGCAGCAGGCTGCCCGCGTGAGCGACCAGACCGCCTTCTTCAACCTGGAGGGCGTCGGTCAGCCCGGGCAGCTCGTGGAGATCAACGACACCGAGACGATGTTCTCGAATCCGACGAAGAAGGAGACCGAGGACTACATCTCGGGTCGGTTCGGCTAGAGCCTCGCAACAACTTCGACAGGGTCCTTCCCACGATGGGAGGGGCCCTGTCTGCTTGTCACATGTTGATGAGAAGGATGACGAGCAGAGCGGTGAGCGAGGCGATGACACCGAGATAGGTGATGATCTGCCGGCGGTGAGCGGCGGCTGCCGCGTCCTCGTCGGTCATCGCATTGAAGTCGGGTTCGATCGGCTGATTCTGGCCCATGCCCGCCACCATAACGGCGACATGAGGAGCTGCGAAATCGTTCCCGGTCGCTGAGGGCTCTTGATGTTCACTGGTGTGAATACAGGAGGCGTTCAGTTCGTCGAACTGAATTCTCGGCTCCTTCGGATGTGTGCCCTCGCTCGCCCCGGGGAGGTGAGCGAGGAAGATCACCCGATGTTCTGGAACTGCTCGGGCGTCTTGCCGGTGGCGGTGAACACCACCCGACGGCCGATCAACACGGCGTGATCGGCGAACCGTTCGTAATAGCGTCCGAGCAGTGTCACATCGACCGCGGCGGCGACCCCGTGCTGCCATTCGCGGTCCATCAGGACGGTGAACAGGTGGCGATGGAGGTCGTCCATCGCGTCGTCGTCTTCTTGCAGGCGCAGCGCGGCCTGGGGATCGCGGGTCTCGAGGACCTCGTGGGCGCTTTTCGCGAGGGTCACCGCGAGCCGGCCCATCTCCGCGAAGTAGCCGTTGACCTCCTCGGGGAGGGCCTTGGCGGGATGGCGTCTACGGGCGACCTTCGCGACATGGAGAGCAAGCGCGCCCATCCGGTCGGCGTCGGCGACGATCTGGAAACCGCTGACGACGCCGCGGAGGTCACCGGCGACGGGGGCCTGCAGTGCGAGAAGGGCGAAGGACTGTTCCTCGGCACGGGCCGACAACTGTGTCATCCGTTCGGCGTCGCCGATGACCTCTTCGGCAACGGCGAGGTCGGCCTGCAGCAGTGCCTGGGTGGCTCGCGACATCGCGGTCCCCGCGAGTTCACACATCTCACCCAGGACGTTGGTCAGCGCCTCGAGTTGCTCTTGGTAGGCGGTACGCATGTTCCCAGGATACGTCGGGCATCGGTCCACTCCGCCCACGCCCGATGAACGCAGCATGAACGTCCGGTGCAGAGACTCCGACGTCGCTCGCCCGGGTCGGCCGAACTAGGTACAGGTGGTGTCGCCCGCGTTGGTGACAGCGAGGTCGTTGGGCAGGTCACCCGAGTTCTCGGCGGGTGCGAGCTGCTCGACGTTCACCGTGGCCCCGGCTGCGGGCACCGATCCGAGACCACCGGAGAAGTCGGAGCCGAGGATGAGTTCGACACCCGACTTGACCGTCCGGTCGAGCTGGATCTCGGCGCCGGGGAACATCGCGGCCAGGGTGGCGGCCGCGTTCTGCTGACCCGGGCCGTACCGCACGACGGTGTCGTCCCGGTTCTCCGACGCGTCGGCGACGCCGCGGACATCGAAGCCGTACGGGGTCAACTGCTCGGAGACCTCGGCGGCCAGGCCGGTGGTGGAGGTGCCGTTGAGCACGCGGACGCCGACGTTGCCGGGGTTCTGTGCGGTGGCGGTGATGCGTCCGGGGGTCTCGGTGGAGTTCCTCGAACTCGGAGCCCGCGAGGGTGCCTTTGACGTCGGGGTCTTCTTCTCGATCTTCTTCTCACCGGGGAGCGGGAGGTCGTCGATGATCGCGTTGAAGATCGCGTCGATGTCGTCGGTGCGCGGGATCTCGTTGTTCTGACCGTCCTCGGAGGTGCCGGACGTGGGGATGGTCAGGAAGGAGACGCGGCCGGCCTCGATGCCCTGCATCGACTCGGCGAGCTGGATCAGCGACTGGGTGTCCACACCGTCGACGTAGCTGTACTCGATGAAGGTGTTGACGATGCCGTTGAGCTTGTTCGGGTTGGACAGCACATTGCCCGAGAGTGTCGACCGCAGCAGCGACGACATGAACAGCTGCTGGCGCTTGATGCGGCCGTAGTCGCCGTTGCCCTCCGACGCGATGTTGCGGGCGCGGACGTAATTGAGTGCACGGCGGCCGGTGAGCTTCTGCTTGCCGGGCTTGCGCAGGATGTGGCCGATCTCGTAGTCGTACAGCGGGACCGTCGAACACACCTCGACACCACCGATCGCCCGGACGACCTTCTCGAATCCGTAGAAGTCCATGCCGATGAAGTGGTTGATGTTGAGGCCGCTCATCTGCGTGATGACGCGGACGAGGCACTGCGGGCCGCCGTAGAAGTAGACGCTGTTGAGCTTCACGCCGTCTTCTGCGGGCAACTCGGCGCCGTATTCGCCGGTCTCGTTGTCCCAGGAGTTGCACGCGGGGCGATCGACCTGGAGGTCGCGGGGAAAGGACACCGCGACGACGCGCTCGCGGTTGGCCGGGACGTTGACCAGGATGACGGTGTCGGAACGGGCACCCTCGGCGTCGGCGACGGTACCCGCGCCGACCTTCGAGTTGTTGCCGCCGCGGGTGTCGGTGCCGACGATCAGGTAGGTCTCGTCGCCGTGCTGGGCTTCCTTGTTGCGGATGTTCTGGTCGTCGGCGTCGACGGCGGTCACATTTCGCCAGTTGCCGTTCCACGACTGCAGGTAGTTCCAGACGAAACCCGTGCCGACCAGGGCGGTCACACAGGCGATGGCCACCAGGATGCGTCCGGTGGCGGTGGTCTTGCGGACGAGCGAGCCGCGACGGTCGCGGTCACTGCCCGGGTGGCGCCGTGGACCCTGACGGAGTTGCAGCGGACCGGTCAGATCGGGCGTGCGCTCGAGAGGTGCGCGCGGCGGGCTCGGGGCGACCGGCGGCACCACGGCGTCCTGGGCGCGCGACTCCTCGATGGCCCGCTTCGCGGTGGCCTGGTCCGACAGATCGGGTGCGGGGGCCTCGGGCTTGTCACCGATCGTGGGGATCTTCTGGGTGACGTCGTTGCCGAAGTGGTGGATCTCGGTGGGACGATCATCTGCCGCGGGCTGTCCCTGGTCGCTGCGGCCGAACGGAGGCCGCGGGGGGCGGGCCTGGTCGGGTTGCGCCGGGTCGAAGCGGCGTGACCGGCCGCGTGTCGTCGGCGGGATGTTCGTGGACCGACCGGCCGGGGTTGCCGCCTCTGGGGTGTCCGCGCGGGACCGTCCACGACGCGGGGAGTCGGTCGGAGGTGTCCGCGGTTCCTCCGCGTTCATCTGCTCCATGAGCTCGCGGACGGTCAGGCGCGTCCGTCCGCGCACGAAGCGATCGCTGGCACGCGGTTCCCGCAGACTCGGGTGCGCACCTGAGTCTGCGTCCTGGGCGCGGGGCTCCACCGGAGGGCGGCGGCCGCCGGCATCGTCCGGACGCCCGGCACGACGGCCACGACGAGACCTGTTGGCCTCGTCGCCCGTCTCCGGTTCGTCCGGTCCCGATGTCCAGCGACTCAATGCACGTTCCTCATGCCCCGAGGTCTACAAAGCGACAACCGCGCGCCGGGGCTGATCGACGCGGTGTGCACGCACGTAGGCCCCGGTAGCCCGGGACCTTCGCGCCATAGTACTGACCGCACCTGAGAAGCGGCCTCAGCCGGAGGCGCGTTGTGACGGTTTTCGCAGAATGTGTCAGCCGCCGGAGTGCATGATCTCGGCGCCGGCGGGCACGATGTCCTCATCCGGATCGTCGAGCCAGCCGTCGGGCAGCGCCACCTTGGCCGGCGAACCCTGCCGGCCACGCGGGCCGTGGCCGTCGCTGGGGAACGGCGCGTCGGCGGGAAGTTCGGACAGCAGTTCGCGTAGCTCGTCGACGCTTCCGACGAGTGCCATCCGCCGCCGGATCTCCGAGCCGGCCGGGAATCCCCGCAGGTACCACGCCACATGCTTGCGGATCTCGCGGCAGCCCTTCATCTCGCCGTGGTGGTCGACGAGGAGCTGGCAGTGTCGGACCATGATCTCGGCGACCTCGCCCAGGTTCGGGGGAGTGGGGGCGTCGAAACCGTTGAGCTCGGCGGCGAGCTCGGCGAACAACCACGGGCGCCCGAGGCAACCGCGGCCGACGACGACGCCGTCGCAACCGGTCCGGTTCATCATCGCCACGGCGTCGGCGGGCTCGAAGATGTCGCCGTTACCCAGGACCGGCACCGAGGTGACGTGTTCCTTGAGGCGGGCGATCTCGTCCCAGTCGGCCTCGCCGGAGTACCGCTGCGCCGCGGTTCGGGCGTGCAGGGCGACCGCGGCGGCGCCCTCCTCCGCGGCGATGCGGCCGGCGTCGAGGTGCGTGCGGTGGTCGTCGTCGATGCCGATGCGGAACTTGACGGTGACCGGGATGTCGGTGCCCTCGGTCGCCCGCACAGCAGCTGCGACGATCTTGCGGAACAGCGTCCGCTTGTAGGGGATGGCCGAGCCGCCGCCCTTACGCGTCACCTTCGGTACCGGGCAGCCGAAGTTCATGTCGATGTGGTCGGCGAGGTTCTCGTCGACGATCATCTTCGCGGCCTGGTATGTGTACTCCGGATCGACCGTGTACAGCTGCATCGACCGCGGGTTCTCGTCGGGCCCGAAGGTGGTCATGTGCATCGTCACCGGATGGCGTTCGACGAGTGCGCGAGCGGTCACCATCTCGCAGACGTACAGGCCGGAGACGGTTCCGGTGCGGGCGAGTTCGAGTTCACGGCACAGTGTGCGGAACGCGACGTTGGTGACACCGGCCATCGGGGCGAGCACGACGGGGCTCGCGAGTTCGATGGAACCGATGCGGAGTTTCGCGGACGACGCAGAACCGGCGCCTTCGGAGGTCGAAGGCGCCGGGCTGCTCAGGGTCGTGCTCAGGATGCCTGCTGCTCCCGCTTCTTGGCCTCGCGGGCGAGCGAACGATCGCGCATCTCCTCGAAGCGGATGGTGTCCTTCTCGAGCTGCTCGAGGAAGGCGGCCAGCTCCTCGCGGACCTTCTCGCCCTCGGCGGTGAAGTCGTCGCGCTCGAAGACGTTCCACTTGCGCAGAACCGGCATGACGACCTCTTCGAGGTGCTGGCGGAGGTCGTAGATGCCGTGCTTGGCCATCAGCACGCCGTGGCGACGGAAGTTGGGCATACCTGCGCCGGGCATCTGGAAGTTGGTCACGATGTCGGTGACCGCGCGCAGCGTCTGGTCGGGGGCGATGTCGAAGCCCGCGCCGCAGATGTTGCGGTAGAAGATCATGTGCAGGTTCTCGTCGGCCGCGATGCGCTGCAGCATCTTGTCGGCGATCGGGTCGTTGCAGGCCTTGCCGGTGTTGCGGTGGCTGACGCGGGTCGCGAGCTCTTGGAAGGTCACGTACGCGACCGAGTGGAGGAGGCCCAGTTCGTCGGCGTGCTCCTCGAGTTCGTCGACGCGGCCGGCGGCCGCCAGCATCGGGTCGTAGCCGTTGGTCATGTGGATCATCCGGGCCTCTTCGAGGGCGACCGGATCGACACCGCGGGTGACGACGAGGTAGTCGCGCATGACGATGCCGTGGCGGTTCTCCTCGGCGGTCCAGCGACCGACCCAGTGGCCCCACGCGGAGTCCATCGAGAAGTTGTCGGCGATGACCCGGTGGTACGAGGGCAGATTGTCCTCGGTCAGCAGGTTCGTGATCATCGCGGCCTTGGCGACCTCGTCGAGGTGCGACTGCTCGGGGTCGTAGTCGACGCCGCCGAGGGCGGCGAAGTTGCGGCCTTCATCCCACGGGACGTAATCGTGCGGGTTCCAGTCCTTGGCGGTCTTCAAGTGGCGGTTGACGTTGTCCTCGGCAACGGGGGCGAGCTCCTTGAGAAGCTCGAGTTGCGTCAGCTCGCGTGCCATATAGATGTCCTCCGAAACGGTGTCCGCGTATGTCGTCGTACGTGTGTCGTCTTTGTCAGCCGCGCGGCGGTGCCACGAGTGTGATCGCGACGTCGTCGTGGGCGGGTCGCGCCCACCCGGGCGGACCTTGGGTGGTCTCGGACACGCGGCCGCGCAGCCCTACCCCCACTGGTCAAAGCTCTAGCCTACGGCACTCGGGACCGCGTCCCAAGTCCGTCTGTGATGCTGTCGTGTCCTGCTGGTGCCGACGTTACGACCTTCCCCGGTGGTGTCGGTCACGGTCGTCGTGCCCGCGGCCCGGCCGCCCCCGCGCGGGTGAACCGGGCCTTCGCAGCGGTCAGTCCTTGCGGCTGGGCCGGGCGAAGAAGGCGCCGGTGGTCGTCATCCACTTCTCGGCGGCCTCGTCGAGGTTGCCGAACTCGCGGGCCTTCTCACACCATTTCATCGCCGCCCGGCCGAACTCCATCGGGTTGTAGACGTCCTCCTCCTTGCTCCACAGGCCGTCGCCCGCATAGGTGAGGATGGTGATGTTCGTGGCGGTGATCAGGCTCTGATCGCCGGGGTCGCGCATCGGGTTGTCGACCTCGCAGATCACCCGGCTCGTCGGGGCGTCGACGACGTGCCACAACGAGGGGAACGACGTCATGTGGCTGCCCGGGAAAGCCGTCATGGTGCGCCAGGCCCAGGCCCGGATCTCCTCGCGGCCGCGCATCGTCCCCAGCGCGTGCTCGACGAAGTCGGCGTCCTCGGTGAACATGTCGGCGTAGCGGTCCCAGTCCCCGCTGACCGCGACCTCGGCGACCGTGCGCTGGAAGCCTGCGAACGCCTCGTTCAGTTCGTCGGCGCTGAAGGGCCCGGTGGTGTCGGTGACTTTCTCGGTGGATTCCATCGACGCCGATCGTAGGGTTCAGACGGTGTCCTCCGGCCGCGTTTGGCGACACTCGGTAGCATTCGGTGCCTACGCATCCGCCCGAAGGCCGGGGTGCAAGGGGTATCGGTGAGGACGTCATGTACCAGGTAGGGGACCTGATCGCGGGGTACCGCGTACTTGACGTGCTCGGACGCGGCGGCATGGGCGACGTCTACAAGGCGGCCCATCCCCGGCTCCCGCGGTCAGATGCACTCAAGGTCCTGCGATCGGGGCATGCCACCGACCCGGTCTTCCGCGCCCGGTTCGAGCGCGAGGCCGACATCGTTGCGCCGCTGCACCATCCCAACGTGGTCACCGTTTACGACCGCGGGGTCTTCGATGGCCAGCTCTGGATCGCGATGGAGTACGTGCCCGGCATCGACGTCGCGCGGATGCTTGCAGCAGACTCGCCCCTCGACCCTCGCCTGGCGTGCACGATCGTCACCGGCGTGGCGGCGGGACTCGACGCCGCCCACCGTCGCGGGATCATGCACCGCGACATCAAACCGGCCAACATCCTCGTCACCCCCGGTGTCGGGAGCGGCCCCGGCAACACCGGGTCCCTGCCGCCGGAAGCGGTGAAGGTCACCGACTTCGGTATCGCGCAGGTGCTCGACGAGGTCACGAACCTGACCGGCACCGGCATCACGATCGGGACGATGCACTACGCGTCGCCCGAGCAGATCGAGGGCCGTCGCGTCGACGCCCGCAGCGACATCTACTCCCTCGGGGCGACCGCCTACGAACTCCTGACCGGCGCACCGCCTTTCGACTCCCCGTCGCTGCACGGCCTGATGACCGCGCACATGTACCACGAGCCGCCGGCGGCGAGTGGTCGCAACGGGGCGTTGCCGACCGCGGTCGACGGGGTGCTCGCACGGGCGATGGCCAAGAACCCCGACGACCGTTATCCGACCGCGGGGGATTTCGCCGATGCCCTGCGCGATGCCTTCGACACCCGGCAGACCCTCGTCGGGCCGGGCATGCCGGCGGATCCGCGTGCGCACCAGGGGTCTTCGGGGCCGGCAGGTGGTGGCCGCCCGGCGTCGTTCGCGGCCCTCGACCAGCCGACCGACCCGACCGTCCGGGCACGCCCGGGGCAATCCGCGAGTTCGGCTGAGACCCTGCACGGCTGGTCGCCCGCGGCCGCCGCGGAACC
Source organism: Gordonia rubripertincta (assembly GCF_038024875.1). Classification (NCBI taxonomy): domain Bacteria; kingdom Bacillati; phylum Actinomycetota; class Actinomycetes; order Mycobacteriales; family Gordoniaceae; genus Gordonia; species Gordonia rubripertincta. The sequence goes on along the minus strand of NZ_CP136136.1, from coordinate 380,262 downwards.
CGCGCCCACGGCCCGGCGCGGTGTGGCCACGCTCGTCGCGATCGGGGTCGCGCTGGCGCTGATCGCCGGGGTCCTCGGTGCCGGGGCCGCGTTCGTGAGTACGTCGGCTGGGCGCCTGGAGACCCCGAATCCGCCGGACGCCGAGGTGACGACGACCGCGGTGGAACTGTCCTGGGGCCACGTCGACGATGCGACCAACTACGTCGTCACCCAGAACGACGAGGTCATCTACTCCGGTCCCGACACCAAGTTCGTCGCGCCGCGTCCCATACCGGGGACCTACACCTATCAGGTCGCTGCGCAGGACGAGGACGGCCGGGCCTCCGAGCTCTCTCGTAACTCCGAGGCCGTCGACGTGTTCATGACGTGGGGCGAACTGCAACCCATCGCCGACCTCTACCACGACCTGGTGCCGGCATCGCCGTTGAGCACCAACGGTTTCGACGGTATGCGGTGCTGGGGCGAGGACGGTGACCTCGCGTTCAAGTCCTCCAAGCGCACCGTCTGGTGCACCCGCTATCTCGACGACGAGGGCAACGACGCCGACTATGAGGTGATCGTCGACGTGTACGACACCCCCGAGGAGGCGCGCGCCGCGGCGGACGTGACCGCGTACAACCTGCGCGGTACCGGTTACACGACGGCCCAGGGCCACACCGGGACGCTGTATCTCTCGGACAAGCAGCGTGATCAGGGGCAGGCCATCCTCGCTCACGACACCGGCGACCGTGCGAAATCCGTTGTGTGGGTTGTGGTTCCCGGCAAGCCGGCCGCCGCTGCGGCCGATCTGCTGAAGAGGCTGCCGATCTGATGGCGCAACCGGTCACCACCCAACCCGCGGGCCCACCCACGACCCCGCCGCGCACTTCGACCGTACGGCCGTGGACCATCGCGGTGATCGTGATCGCCGTGCTGCTGCTGGCGGTCGGCTCGTTCTTCTCCGTGCGCACGTTCATCAGCGTCGACGTGCCGGACACCCCCGGGGGTCTGACCCTCGACGCCGGGACGGGACGCCTCGTCGCGACCTGGGAACCGGTCCCGGGGGCGACGAGTTATCAGCTCGTCCGCGACGACGGCTTCGTGGTGTACCGCGGTACGGACACCGAGGTCGTCGACGCCGCGGTGCCGGCAGGCGAGCACACCTACCGGGTGGCCGCACTGGACGGCGATGCCGTCTCGCCGCCGAGTCCGCCGCAATCCGTGCGCACCGGCGCGAGCTGGGGTGTCTACGCGCCGCTCGTGGCGCTGTTCCCCGACCTCCTTCCGCAGACCCCGGACACCGCCGCGAAGTGGAAGAACGCCGAATGCGTCCGCCGATACGCCGGCGGCCGCGACGAGGTCGGGCCGTCGGAGACCGGAAACGGCAAGGTGCGCACCGTGTTCGTGGTGCGCTGTGCCGCCGGGGCCGTCGACCGCCCGTTCGGCGTGTTCTGGTTCGCCTCCAAGGACGCGCTCAACGCCGAGTACTCGCGTTCGTCGGCGACCTCGCGCCCGGTGCGGTGGAAGCACGGCACGGGCCTGATCGACGAGAACGGTCGCGGCGTCTTCAAGATCACCGACGACCCGGCGCGGGAACTCGCGATGATCGTGGTGTTGCAGACCCCCGCCCAGAACGTCCTCGAGATGGTCGATTCGATGCCGATCTGAGTCCTGGACAGGAGGTCGGTGACAACCTGGACGAGCGACTGAGACGAACACCCGTCCGGAGTCTCCCGCGTGCGGCATGATGGCGTGGGGGCTTGTGGGGCCGGGAAAGAAAGGCTGGTGTCATGCAGCGGTTGAGTGGTCTGGACGCGTCGTTTCTCTACCTGGAGACCCGTAGCCAGCTGATGCACGTCATCGGTCTCGTGGAGATCGATCCGAGCACCATGCCGGGCGGGTACGACTTCGCCAGGCTGCGCGCGGAGATGCAGCGTCGCGTCGCCGCGATCCCGGCTTTCCGCCGCAAGCTCGACAACTCCGTCTTCAACATCGACCACCCGGTGTGGATCGAGGACGAGGACTTCGACATCGAGCGGCACGTCCATCGGGTGGCCGTGCCCGCCCCGGGCGGCGCCGGTGAGGTCGCCGAACTGTGTGGTCATCTCGCCGGTCAGACCCTCGACCGGGGCAAGCCGCTGTGGGAGCTGTGGATCATCGAGGGGCTGTCCAACGGGCGCATCTGCGCGATGCTGCGCATGCACCACGCCGGCACCGACGGGGTCACCAGCGCAGAGATGCTCGCCCAGATGTGCACACTCACGCCGGAACCGCCCGAACTCGACTCGGCCAAGACACGCGAGTCGGCTGGCCCGCCGTCGCGCGCGACGATCGCCGCGACCGGTGCGCTCAACTACTTCGTCCAGCGACCGCTGGCGATGGCCAAACTCCTTCCTCGGACGGTCAGCGTCCCGGTCGGCTGGCTGCGTCGCGCGCAGCGCCAGTCGGCCATGCCCGCCCCGTTCATGGCGCCCCGGACCCGGTTCAACTCCGCGATCACGCCTCACCGCAGCATCGCCCTGAGCCAGCTGTCCCTCGAGGACGTCAAGCGGGTCAAGAACCACTTCGGGGTGAAGCTCAACGACGTCGTGCTCGCCCTGGTCGGCGGTGCGATGCGCGCCTACCTCCTCGAGCACGACGAACTGCCGGAGAAGCCGCTCGTCGGGATGGTGCCGGTGTCGGTGCACGACGCCGACGAGTCCGACCTGGTCGTGGAGGGGACCAACAAGGTGACGGGGATGTTCACCCTGCTGTCCACCGACGTCGACGACCCGGTGATCCGCCTGGAGAAGCAGGCGGAGTTCAGCCGCAAGTCGAAGGAACACCACGCCGAGATCGACGCCAACATCCTGCGCTCCTGGGCACAGTTCGCACCGGGAACCACACTGTCCACGGTGATGAAGGTGTACGGCGACCGGAAGCTGGCGTCGGCGCATCCGCCGATCTTCAACGTCCTCGTGTCGAACGTCGCCGGCCCCGACTTCCCGTTGTACTTCCTGGGTTGCCGGGTCACCGCGGTCTACCCGCTCGGCCCGATCTTCCACGGGCTCGGCCTGAACATCACGGTGTTCTCCGCCGACGGGAACCTCAACATCGGCATTCTGGCGTGCACTGATCAGACGCCCGACCCGTGGCAGATCGCCAACGCGTTCGACGATCAGCTCAAGCAGCTGCTCGCCGCCTGCGACTGAGCGTCACTCGACCCGCCCGCCCGCGAGCTGGTTGAGCCAGACGCGGGCCGACGCGTCGGACGGTGAGCGCCAGTCGCCGCGGGGCGACAGCGAACCGCCCGAACCGATCTTGGGTCCGTTGGGCATCGCGGTGCGCTTGAACTGGTTGCCCATGAACCGCTTCAGGAAGATGCCGAGCCAGTGCTCGATGGTCGCGGTGTCGTACTCGTTGCGTTTGTCCTCGGCGAGCAGTTCCGACCACGGCCCGCGGGAGCGATCGCCCCATGCCTGACGGGCGAGGTAGGCGACCTTGGTCGGCCGGTACCCGAATCGGGTGACGTAGTAGAGGAAGAAGTCGTGCAGCTCGTACGGTCCGACGGTGTCCTCGGTGGACTGTATTCTGCCGTCGTCACCGGCTGGGACGAGCTCGGGGGAGATGACGTCGTCGAGGATCTCGGCGAGCACCTCGGTGGTCTCCGCCGAGTGGTGGCTGTTGCTGATCATCCACCGGATGAGGTGCTGGATAAGGGTTTTCGGCACCGAGCCGTTGACGTTGTAATGCGACATCTGGTCGCCGACACCGTAGGTGCACCAGCCGAGCGCGAGCTCGGACAGGTCGCCGGTGCCGAGGACGATGGCGCCGTGGTGATTCGCCAGCCGGAACAGGTGCGAGGTGCGCTCTCCCGCCTGAACGTTCTCGAACGTGACGTCGTAGACCTTCTCGCCACGGGAGTAGGGGTGGTCGAGGTCGGCGAGCATCTGCTCGCACGACGGCCGGATGTCGATCTCCTTGCCGCTCACGCCGAGTGAGTTCATCAGCACGTGCGAGCGGCGCAGCGTCGCGCCGCCGGTGGCGAAACCGGGCATCGTGTAACCCAGGATGTTGTTGCGGGGCAGGCCGAGCCGGTCGAAGGTGTCGACCGCGACGAGCAGGGCGAGGGTCGAGTCGAGGCCGCCGGAGACCCCGATGACGATCTTGTCGATGCCGGTCGAACGCAGGCGCTGGGCGAGTCCCTGCACCTGGATGTGGCGGACCTCGGCACACCGTTCGTCGAGATCGGCGGAATCGGCGGGCACATAAGGGAACCGGGGTACGACGCGGCGCAGTACATCGTCGTCGCCGCTCAACTGCCCGAACGAGAAGTCGATGCGGCGCAACGACTTCAGTCGATCGGAGTAGTCGCCGGCCTGGTCGCGGAGGCTGATCATCCGCATGCGTTCCTGCCGGATCCGGTCGAGGTCGATGTCGGCGGAGATGACCTGATCGGTGGTCGCGAACTGCTCGCTCCGCGCGAGCAGGGAACCGTTCTCGGTGATGAGGGCGTCACCGTCCCAGGCGAGGTCGGTGGTCGACTCGCCGTAGCCCGCCGCGACGTAGACGTGTGCGGAGATGGTGCGCGCGGAATGGCCGGTGCACAGGTTCTTCCGGTAGGACTCCTTGCCGACGGTGACCGGGCTGCCGGAGAGATTGGCCAGCACGGTCGCGCCGCCGAGAGCGGCCCAGGTGCTCGGCGGGACCGCCACCCAGCCGTCCTCGCAGATCTCCACGTGGAGGGCGAAACCGGGGAGATCGGCGGCCTCGAAGATCAGATCGGCCCCGAACGGGACCTCCCGTCCGTCGACGGTCACGGTGTCCGGCACCGCGTCGCGCGCCGCGGAGAAGAACCGTTGCTCGTAGAACTCGCGGTAGTTCGGCAGGTACGACTTCGGGACGACGCCCAGTACCGCCCCGTCGCGGAGTACGGCCGCGCAGTTGAACAGTCCGTCACCGACGACCATCGGCAGGCCCACGACCACCAGCGGTCGGAGGCCCCGGCTGGCCGCGACGATCTCGGTCAGGGCGACGCGGCAGCCGTCGATCAGCGCGTCCTGGTGGAACAGGTCGTCGATGCTGTAGCCGCACAGCCCGAGTTCGGGGAAGACCACCAGCGCGGCGCCGTCGTCGGCGGCCTGCCGCATCAGTTCGACGGTGCGTGCGGCATTCGCGGCGGGTTCGGCGATCGTGAGGACGGGCACCGCACCCGCGATCCGGACGAAGCCGTTTGCGTAGACAGACACGTCGACAACATTAAACGGCGCGGTCCCCGGCGAGTGCGGTGTCCGTCGTCAGGCCCGCCACCAGCTGTCGTCGATTTCGACCGGCGTCGTGCGCTTGTGGCGATTGCGGTGCCAGGCGGCCTCGATCGTCTCCGCCGCCTCGACAGGGATCTCGTGGCCCTCGAGGTAGTCGTCGATGTGCTCATAAGTCAGGCCCAGTTCGTCCTCGTCGGTCTGGCCCGCCTTCTCGTCGAGCAGATCGGCGGTCGGGACCTTCTGCCACAGTTGTTGCGGCGCACCGAGGTGACGCAGCAGCGACCGGCCCTGGCGCTTGTTCAGACCCGACAGCGGCAGGATGTCCGCGGCACCGTCGCCGTACTTGGTGAAGAAGCCGGTGACGTTCTCGGAGGCATGGTCGGCGCCGATGACCAGTAGCCCGCGGTCGCCGGCCACGGCGTACTGCGCGACCATGCGGTGGCGGGCCTTCGCGTTGCCCTTGGTGAAGTCGGTGAGCGCGGTGCCGGTCGCCGCGGAGATCTCGTCGTTGAGTGCATCGACGCCGGGCGCCACATTGACCGTGAAGACCTCGTCGGCCGCGACGAACTCGGCGGCCGCGGCGGCGTCGTCCTCGTCGTGCTGCACCCGGTAGGGCAGACGCATGCCGACGAACACCGCGTCCCCGCCGTCGGCCCGGACCCGTTCCACCGCGATCTGGGCCAGCCGCCCGGCGAGGGTCGAGTCGACGCCGCCGGAGAGTCCGAGCACGTAGCCCGCGGCGCCGATCGTGCCCAGGTAGTCGGCGAGGAACTGCACCCGGCGCTCCACCTCGTCGGCTGGATCGACCGAGGGTTTTACGCCCAGGGCGTCGATGATGGTCCGCTGGGTCTCACGCATTCGCGCTCCAATGCTTCTCGAGGTCTCCGTCGAGCAGCCGAGGTCACTCCTCGCGGGGTATCCGGACGCCGACGAGGTGCGCGTCGGGGTCCGGGGTCATACCGAGGCGTTCCCAGGGCTGCGACACGGTGAGTACCGCATAAGCCGATGTCGGAAACCGATCGATGAAACCGGAGGGGTCGAGTGTCAGCGCGGCCTGCGGCATACCGGGTTCGTGACCGACGACGAGGAGCGTCGCGGCGTCGGCCGGCGCGTGGATGCGGATGGCCTCCAGGACGTCGTCGGCGTCGCCGCCGTAGATGTCCTCGACATAGGTGACCGGCGCCCGGACGCCGGTCCGCTCGAGGGTCTGACGGGTCCTGGTCGACGTCGAGCACAGCACCGCGTCGGCCTGGAGACCCTCGTCGGACATCCACTGTCCCGCGAGGGCGGCCTGGCGGTCACCGCGTTCGGCGAGTGGACGGTCGTGGTCGCGTGTCGCCGGGGGATAGCCCGACTTCCCGTGACGCATCAGGATCAGTGTGCGCGTGCCGTTCATGCCGTCCCGGTGTGCCGGGGCTCGGCCGGATAGGCGTCGGGGTCGGCGGCGATGGTGCGCAGCAGGCGGACGGTCGCGCGCCACGCCGCGGCCTCCTGGCGGAGGAAGGCGGCGTGCTCGTGCTCGTCGTACGCCTCGGCCTCGTCGGCCAGCGCATCGAACTCGAGATGTTCGTCGACGGCACACCCGATGAGTTCGTCCAGGGTCGTGCAGTCGGCGCAGGCCCGCTCGATCGCGGCTGCGTCGAGGGTCGCCAGGCGTTCCAGATCCGACCGATACCGCATGGTTGTCGAATGTACGCCGTCGGCGCTGGTTGCCGACGTTGCGACACCGGGTGCAACAGGACCGGCCGGTGCCCGACTCGGGCGCGGGGTACGTCCCGCCTCTACCCTTGTGGACGTGCACACCTGGGTACCCGCGCTCCTGGCGGTGCTGGCGGCGTTGTTGATCGCGGCCGGTACCGTCCTCCGGCAGCGTGCGTCGCGGGTCAACGGCGCGATCACCGCCGGATGGTGGGTGGGTGCCGCCATCGCCCTCTGCGGATTCGGTCTGCAGGCGTCCGCGCTGGGCCTGGGGTCGATCCTGCTGGTGCAACCGCTCGTCGTGCTGGCGGTGCTGTTCGCGCTGCCGCTGGAGGCCTGGGCCGATCACCGGCATCCCGCGCGCGTCGAGTGGGCGTGGGGAGGGGTTCTGGTCGCCTGCGTCGCGACCTTTCTTCTCGTCTCCCGGCCGGAACCGTCACTCCGACGACCGGACGCGCTATTGCTGTGGGGCACGGTCGGGGCCGTCGTCGGTATCGTCGTCGGCCTGGTGTTGCTCGCCAGACGCTCCAGCCCGCACTACAAGGCACTGTTCTACGGGCTCGTCGCAGGCACGATGTTCGGGGTATCGGCGCTGCTGATCAAGGCGGTGATCTATCAGATCACCCACGAGTTCTGGCGAACCTTCGTCCAGCCGGAGATCTATCTGTTCGTGCTGGTCGTGGTCGGTGCGGTGGTGGCGCAGCAGCTCGGTTTCGGAGCGGGTGACCTGCAGACCTCGTTCCCGTCGATGACGGTCGCCGAGCCGGCGGTCGCGATGGTGCTCGGCGTGCTGCTGCTCGGCGAGAACCTCAACGTCTCCGTGCCCACTGCGATGTTCCTCGGCATCGTGCTCGCGATCATGATCCGGGCGGTGTGCGAGCTGGCGAAACTGTCGGCGGTCCGCGGATACGAGCAGGCGGTCGCCGCAGAAGCAGAGATGCCGCCGACCGCAGGGCGGTCAGCGGCATGATCGAGCCGTGATCGGGCGGTTCTGAGCCCGCCCGGTCGGGTCAGCCCTCGACCAGCTCCGCGATGCCCTCGGCCCACTCCTCGGCCTGCTTGGCGGGCTTGACCGACGATGAGCTGTCGTGGCGGGCGTGCTCGCCGACCTGGACCGCGCCACGCTTTGTCAGCATCTCGGCGACGATCTCGCCGCCGCGGTTGAAGGTGTCGTAGATCGAGTCGCCGAGCCCGAACACGGCGAAACGCAGCCCGCTCAGGTCGGGGTTGATGCTCTCGAGCTCGTCGGCGAACGGCTCGGCACCGGTGGGCAGCTCGCCCTCGCCGTAGGTCGAGCAGACGATCACCAGGAAGTCAGCGGGGTCGAGGTCCTCGACCGCGTACTCACTCATGTCGTAGACGGAGGGATCGTGCTGGTTGAGCGCGTCCGCGATCGCGTCCGCGACGAGCTCACCCGTTCCGGTCTCGGTTCCGTAGAGGATGACGACCGACATGTGCAGAACTCCTCTCGACGTCGGCATTTACGCCAGAGAGGCTAGCCTAACCCGCTCGCTGGAACTAAATCGCTGGTGGAAGGGGGTTGGAAGAAATACTTGGATGTCCTACTATGTGGTGACTGAGGACATACCCCGGGACGATGGTGTCGGGGTGCTCGATCTCGGCCCAGTCGCCGGCGACCAGTCCGCACATCCCCGAATACGCGCCAGACCCCGAAGCCCCGAAACCCCCGAGAAGAATCAAGGTGATCTGAAGTGTCCGCTCCCGCAGTCCCGTCCATCCCGCACTTCCTGAACGGCAAGCGCGTCACCGCCGAGGGTGGCCGCTTCGCCGACGTCTTCAACCCCAGCACCGGTGCCGTACAGGCCCAGGTGCCGCTCGCCTCGACCGACGAGGTCGCCGCGGCCGTCGCCACCGCCAAGGAAGCCCAGAAGGGATGGGCTGCCTGGAACCCGCAGCGTCGTGCGCGTGTCCTGATGCGCTTTGTCGACCTGGTCAACAAGAACGCCGACGAGCTCGCGACCACCCTGTCGCTCGAGCACGGCAAGACCCACGCCGACGCCCTGGGTGACATCCAGCGCGGTATCGAGGTCATCGAATTCGCCATCGGCATCCCGCATCTCATCAAGGGTGAGTTCACCGAAGGTGCCGGCGGTGGCATCGACGTGCACTCGGTCCGTCAGCCGCTCGGCGTGGTCGCCGGCATCACCCCGTTCAACTTCCCGGCGATGATCCCGCTGTGGAAGGCCGGTCCTGCGCTCGCATGCGGCAACGCCTTCATCCTCAAGCCCAGCGAGCGCGACCCGTCGGTTCCGGTCCGCCTGGCCGAATTGTTCACCGAGGCAGGGCTTCCCGACGGTGTGTTCCAGGTCGTCCACGGCGACAAGGAGTCCGTCGATGCGCTGCTGACCCACCCGGACGTGAAGGCTCTCGGCTTCGTCGGCAGCTCGGACATCGCGCAGTACATCTACTCGACCGCCGCCGCACACGGTAAGCGTTCGCAGTGCTTCGGTGGCGCCAAGAACCACATGATCATCATGCCCGACGCCAACCTCGACCAGGTCGTCGATGCGCTGATCGGTGCCGGTTACGGCAGTGCCGGCGAGCGTTGCATGGCCATCTCGGTCGCGGTCCCGGTCGGTGAGGAGACCGCAGATCGTCTGCGCGCCAAGCTCATCGATCGCGTCAACGCGTTGCGTGTCGGCCACAGCCTCGACCCGAAGGCCGACTACGGCCCGCTGGTCACCGCTGCTGCCCTCGAGCGTGTCCGCGGCTACATCACCAAGGGCGTCGAGGAGGGTGCCGAGCTGGTCATCGACGGCCGCGAGCGCACCAGCGACGAGCAGACCTTCGGCGACGAGGACATCTCGAAGGGCTTCTTCATCGGCCCGACCCTGTTCGACCATGTCACCAAGGACATGACCTCGTACCAGGAGGAGATCTTCGGTCCGGTGCTGCAGATCGTTCGCGCAGCCGATTACGAGGAAGCCCTCGCGCTGGCCACCGATCACCAGTACGGCAATGGCACCGCCATCTTCACCCAGGACGGCGACGCGGCCCGCGACTTCGCTGCACGCGTCGAGGTCGGCATGGTCGGCGTCAACGTGCCGATCCCGGTTCCGGTGGCGTACTACACCTTCGGTGGATGGAAGCGCTCGGGATTCGGCGACCTCAACCAGCATGGTCCGGCGTCGATCCAGTTCTACACCAAGACCAAGACCATCACGACGCGCTGGCCGTCGGGCATCAAGGACGGCGCCGAGTTCGTCATCCCGACGATGGACTGAGTGCGGCCACAGACATGACCACACTTGCCGAGGCCGCAGTCGCGCGGCTCGACGGTGACGAACGCGTCATCGTCGAGACCGCCGCGGCTTTCGCGGCCAAGAAACTGGCGCCGTATGCGCTGGAATGGGATGCGTCCAAACACTTTCCGGTTGCCGAACTGCGTGAGGCGGCCGAACTGGGGATGGGTGCCATCTACTGTTCCGAGGAAGCCGGGGGCAGCGGGCTCCGCCGCCTCGACGGCGTGCGGATCTTCGAGCAGCTGGCCTACGCCGATCCGGCGGTGGCGTCGTTCCTCTCCATCCACAACATGTGCGCCTGGATGGTCGACCACTACGGCACCGACGAGCAGCGCAACAAGTGGGTGCCGCGGCTGGCGACGATGGAGACCGTCGCGAGTTACTGCCTGACCGAGCCGGGTGCCGGCTCGGATGCGGCGGCACTCTCCACCCGGGCCGAACGCCAGGGTGACGAGTACGTCCTCACCGGGGTCAAGCAGTTCATCTCCGGTGCCGGGTCGTCGGACCTGTACGTGGTGATGGCCCGCACCGGCGCCGCCGGCCCCAAGGGCATCTCCACCTTCCTGGTCGAGAAGGACACTCCGGGACTGAGTTTCGGTGCGCAGGAACACAAGATGGGCTGGAACGCGCAGCCCACCGCGCAGGTCATCCTCGACGAGGTGCGGGTCCCCGCGTCGAACCTGCTCGCCGAGACCGAGGGCATCGGTTTCGGCATTGCGATGAACGGCCTCAACGGTGGCCGGCTCAACATCGCGGCGTCGTCGCTCGGTGGCGCCCAGGCGGCCTTCGACAAGGCGGCCGCCTACGTCTCGAGTCGCCGTGCGTTCGGCAACTCGCTGCTCGACGAGCCGACCATCCGGTTCACGCTCGCCGACATGGCGACCTCGCTGCAGACCTCGCGGCTCATGCTGTGGCACGCGGCGACCGCCCTCGACGACGGTGCTCCGGACAAGGTGGAGCAGTGTGCGATGGCCAAGCGGTTCGTCACCGACAGCTGCTACGACGTCGCCGACAAGGCGCTGCAGCTGCACGGCGGCTACGGATATCTGTCCGAGTACGGAATCGAGAAAATCGTCCGCGACCTCCGAGTGCACCGCATCCTGGAGGGGACCAACGAGATCATGCGGGTCGTCCTCGGCCGCTCGATCGCGTCCCGCTACCGGGAGAGCTGACGCGAACTCGCGCCCAACGCAATGGTTTTCGCAGGCAAACACTTTAGGGAGCAATGACAATGACGACGATCGCTTTCCTCGGCCTCGGCAACATGGGCGGACCGATGGCCGCCAACCTGGTCAAAGCCGGCCACACCGTCCGCGGATTCGACCTGTCCCCCGAGGCGATCGAGACCGCCGAGTCCAACGGGATCGAGACGTTCCCCGCGGCCATCGAGGCGGTGTCCGGGTCGGAGGTCGTGATCACCATGCTGCCCAACGGCGGCATCGTGAAGAAGGTCTACGACGAGGTCCTGCCGGCCGCCCAGACCGGTGCGCTCTTCATCGACTCGTCGACCATCTCCGTCGACGATGCGCGGGAGATCCATCGCCGGGCCGTCGATCACGGTTTCGCCCAGGTCGACGCCCCGGTCTCGGGCGGCGTCAAGGGCGCCACGGCGGGCACACTGGCCTTCATGGTCGGCGGCGAGGACGAGGCCTTCGCCGCAGCGCGGGGAACCCTCGACCCGATGGCCGGCAAGATCATCCACTGCGGTGCGGCGGGTGCCGGCCAGGCGGCGAAGGTGTGCAACAACATGCTGCTCGCCGTCCAGCAGATCGCCGTCGGCGAGGCCTTCGTTCTGGCCCAGAAGCTGGGTCTCGACGAGCAGGCGCTCTACGACGTCGTCACCGGCGCCACCGGCAACTGCTGGGCAATCGAGACCAACTGCCCGGTCCCGGGCCCGGTCCCGACCTCGCCGGCGAACAACGACTTCAAGCCGGGGTTCGCCACCGCACTGATGAACAAGGATCTCGGTCTCGCGATGGACGCCGTCGCCAGCACCGGTGCCCGCGCCCCGCTCGGTTCCCACGCCGCGCAGCTGTACCGCGGCTTCGCCGAGCAGCATGGCGACCTCGACTTCAGCGCGATCATCACCTCGCTGCACTAGGTCGCAGCACCTGCCGTACGGCTCCTGAGATCCCGTTGCGTTCTGTCCCGTTTCCCGGGACAGAACGCAACGGGATCTTTTGTGCTTGGACCGATGGAACCGGGACGGCGCGCGCTGCGTCGAAGTTCCGTGGTCGACCTCAACGAGCTCATCATCCGGCAGGACGGTGTCCTGACGACGTCGCAGGCGCAGGCTGCCGGGTTGAGTCGGTCCGCCATCAGCCGACGCAGGACGTCGGGGGAGTGGACTGCCGTTGCCCCTGCTGTCTACCTCGTGTCGGGGCACCATCGTTCGGCGCGTGCGCAGGCCCGGATCGCGGTGCTGTCGGTCGGTGACGACGCCGTGCTCGGCGGGGTTGCTGCCTGCTGGTGGCATGGTCTGCATTCCAAGGGGCCCGCAAAGCATCATGTGTTCTCCGGACGTCGCGGCCGGCACGCGAGATCATCGGCCACCGCCGTCGTAAGGCACCGAGACCTCGCCGACGAGGACGTGATCGTCGTCGACGATCTCCGCGTCACCAGGCCCGCACTCTCGTTTCTCGACGCAGCCGTCGACCTGGGGATCGGCGTCCTCGATTCGGTCCTACTCTCGACGGACGTGACGCTCGCCGACCTGCGGGCCGCACATGCGCGGTACCCCAAGCGCGTCGGAACCGGAGTGGTGGCCGGGTATCTGGATCGACTCGAGGACGGGACGCGATCTGAGGCCGAACGCCTGACGGCTGAACTGTTCCGCGAAGCGGGCCTCGACGGGTGGACGGCGAACCTGCCGGTATGCGGCTACCTGCTCGATTTCGCGTTCCAGCAGTCCGGGCTCGCCGTCGAGATCGACGGCTTCGCGTTCCACCGCGACGCCGACACATTTCAACGGGACCGCACCAAGCGCAATGCGCTGATCGCCGACGGATGGACCGTCTTGAACTTCACGTGGGCGGACCTGACGGAACGGCCGGAGCACGTCATCGAGGCAGTTCGGAGTGCTCTACTGCGGGCCGCATCGTGACGACGACGTTGCGTTTTGTCCCGCTTGCCGCGACAAAGCGCAACGGGATCGGACTCAGAAGTCGCCGTTGTGCTTCCGCAACGACTGGATGGCCCCGACGAGTCCGGCCATCTCGTCGTCGGTCATGCCGACGTCGGCGAAGACCTTCTCGTTGAGCGTCTTGGTGGCGTCTTCGACGGTGGAGCGGCCGAGGTCGGTGATCTCGACGAGGGTGGTGCGGCCATCCGTGGGGTGGGGGACGCGGCGTACGAGGCCGCCCTCCTCGAGACGGCGGATCGCGTGGGTGACGCTGGTGACGTGGACCTGGAGTCGGTCGCTCGCCTTGGTTATCGGGAGGGCGCCCTGGCGTGAGAATGCGAGCAGTCGGAGAAGCTCGAATCGGGAGAAGCTCAGATCGAAGGGGCGCAACGTGGCCTCGACGCGGGCCAGCAGGATCTGATGGGCACGCATCACGGAGGTCACCGCGACCATGCCGTCGGCGACGTCGCCCCACCCGGCCTCGGTCCAGTTGTCCCGTGCCTCGGCGATGGGATCGAAGTCCATGCTGCGCCCTGCCATGAACCCACCCTAATCGGGTTGTCGTGTCACCGACCGACGGCGCGCCAGCCGTCGCCGGCGGCGTGCGAGCGTCGATGGTCGACTCGGGTCGGGCCAGGAGAGGGGCGGTCCGCGGAACCGATCCGAACTTACGACGCGGCTGTGATCCGCACCGGTGGAGCCGGCTCGACGCGTCGTCGTGCCCGTGATCTACGACTCCTTCCGAGTGACAAAGGTCCCTATGGATGTGACAAATGGCCTCCGCGGCAACGAAACAAAGTGTTTGCCATCTCGGGAGAATCTCTTGATTTGTTGTCGTTCCCTGGAACTACAACCCCCCAATCGAGATCATCCGGGTTGTTCGGGAACGGAGGTGTAGCTCAAATATCGATAAGGTCACGGCGTCGTTAGCGAGATTCTCCATACCCATTAGCTATCCGATCTAATTAAATCGCGATATGGGTAATTTGGGCGATTCAGGCGACTTGTCCTACTTCGTGTGGCGATCGAAAAGTGCACCAGTGCAGTCGGATTCAGTACCGTACCGGGCCGGATGTGAATCTGGATCCGAATCTGCATACGTCGCAAGCAGCATGCAGATAAACCTGTGAAGAACACGCGGTCGGGGGAATGTCATCCGATCGGACCAATTGCCGAATGTCATCGTTCCGAGACCTTTCTCTCCTGGGTCATACGACCGATCTAGCTTCTCGGAAATCGTTGTGGCGGAAAGTTTCGCGAGAGTAGGGTCCGTTCTTGTCGGCGGGGTGACAACTATCCAGGGGGGCTACATTGCCCATTCTCGCTTCAGGCGCGAGACGAGCAATTTGTGGTCTGACGATTCCGTCCGGGTTATGCCCCCAGGCCCGGTGGACGCAGTCGATGAGGACGCATGGGGAGGCCGCGTGACCATCTCAGAGAGAAATTTCGAGTCAACCTTCGACGGTGAGTCGGGTGCTCGGTCACGGGTCGGCACCTTGCCGCTGTCCGCGGCGCAGCGGGGTATCTGGTTCGCGCAGCACGTGGCAGGTGACCTGCCGATCTCGGTGGCGCAGTATGTCGAGATCGAGGGTGAACTCGACACCGACGTGCTCGAGGACGCCGCACGGACGACCGGGAAAGAGTTCGGTTCCGGATACCTGCGGCTGATCGAGGTCGACGGCGAGCCGCGACAGTACGTCGACGAGGCGCACGGGGGTCCGGTGTACACCGTCGATCTACGTGACGAGCCCGACCCGATCGGGACCGCACATCGTCTGATGACGGAGGACTATTCGCGACCGCTGGACCTTCTCGTTGACCACCTCATGACGAGCGTCGTCTATCAGGTCGGGACAAACCACTACTTCTGGTATCTGCGCGCACACCACATCGCGCTCGACGGGTTCGGTGCGGTCACGATGGTCCGGCGGATCACCGAGCGGTACAACGCCGGCATCCGCGGTGAGGAGCCACCACCCTGCAAGGCAAGCGATCTCGCCGACATCATCGAGCAGGACGCGTCCTATCCCGGGTCGAGCCGCTACGAGAACGACCGGAAGTACTGGAGCGAACACCTGGAAGGTGCCCCGCCGGTGGTCAGTCTCGCCGGCCGGCTCGGCAAGCCCACGCTGCACCCGACCCTCGTGTCCACGCCGCTGCCCGAGGAGACCGCGCGTCTCCTCGACGACGCGTCGCACGACGGTGGTGTCACCCCGGTGATCGTCGCGGCCTTCGCCGTCTACCTCGCCCGGATGACCGGGAGCCCGGAAGTTCTCCTGAGCCTGCCGGTCTCGGGCCGGCACTCGGCAGTCCTGCGCCGCTCCGGCGGCATGGTGGCGAACGTCGTGCCGCTGCGCGTCCCGGTCGCGGGCCGCACGCTCGACCAGGTTGTCACCGCCGTGAAGGGTGAGCTGCTGAGCGCACTCCGGCGGCAGCGTTACCGCCAGGAGGACATCTTCCGCGACATGGGGATCGCGCGCGACGAGGCGTCGTCGTTCGGCCCGGCCGTGAACCTGATGATGATCGACAGTGAGGTCGTCTTCGGCGATGTGGCGGGTCGCCTGCACGTGCTCACCTCCGGCCCGACCTCCGACCTGTTCGTCAACATCTACCCGGGTGCGGGACACGACAGCACGCACATCGACTTCCAGGGCAACCCGAACGTCTACACGCCCGCCGAACTCTCCGACCATCACCGTCGGTTCCTGATGTTCCTGCACGAGTTCCTCGAAGGCGCCTCGGACGACCAGGTGGGCCTGCTCGAGCTCCTCGACGAGCACGAGAGGAACGCGCTCCTGCCCGTGCGTGGTTCGGAAGGTTTTGCGCCGCGGCTCCTTCCGGACATCCTCGCCGACAGCGTGGCCCGTCACGGTGACCGCGTCGCGATCTCGTCGGACGGCCGCCGGCTCACCTACCGGGAACTCGACGCCGTCTCGTCCCGGATGGCACGCCGCCTGATCGACATGGGTTGTGGGCCGGACACCTCCGTCGCGATTCTTCTCAGACGGTCCGCAGAGTCCGTCACCGCCGCGTGGGCGGTTGCGAAGTCCGGGGCTGCCATCGTCCAGGTGGACCCGGACTACCCACGCAAGCGTATCGAGCACATCGTCACCGACAGCGGCGTCGACGTGGCCATCACAGCCGACGAGTTCACCGACCGACTCCCGGAGTCGATGCCCACGGTGATCGTCGCCGGCGAGGGCGGTCCCGGGGAGGGGGCCGCCCTCGCCCCGGACGCGGTGATCACCGGCCGCGACCGCATCCGTCCGCTGCGCGCGGACAACGTCGCATACATGACCTACACCTCGGGATCGACCGGTGTCCCGAAGGGCGTCCAGGTCACGCACCGCGGGCTCGCGAACCTCATCTCCGATCGGTCCGAGGTCTATGGCCTCGACCCGGGATCACGGGTGTCCTATGCCCTTTCGCCGAGCTTCGACGCGTCGATGGAACAGCTGCTGACCTGCTTTGCGAACGGCTCCGCGCTGATCGTCGTACCGCCGGACGTGATCGGTGGGGAGCGGCTGGCCCGTCTGTTGACCGACGAGGGTGTCACCCACCTGACGCTGACGCCGGCGATGTTGGCCACCATCGAGCCGGAAGCCCTGACCGACCTGCGGGCGGTCATGGTCGGCGGCGACAAGACCGCGCCGCGCATCGTCGAACGCTGGACGCGGTGTGCGCGGATGATCAACGAGTACGGTCCCACCGAGGCGACGATCACCGCGGCGAGCGGTGTCATCGACCCCGCCGAGGACCTGACGGTCGGACGCCCGGTGCGCGGTGCGTCGATGATGATCCTCGACCCCGCACTGCAACCGGTCCCGATCGGCACCGCGGGCGAGCTGTACCTGGCGGGGCCGGGTCTCGCACGGGGCTACGCGAATCTGTTCGGCCAGACCGCCGGCCGGTTCGTCGCCAACCCCCACGGTGAACCCGGGGAGCGGATGTACCGCACCGGCGATCTGGCGCGCTGGGTGGGGAAGCCCTCCGCGCTGTCGCTGGAACTGCTGGGTCGTACCGACTTCCAGCTGAAGATCCGTGGCTACCGGATCGAGCCCGGCGAGATCGACGCGGCCCTCATCGGTCACCCCGACGTCGAGGCGTCGATCACCGTGCCGGTCCGCAACAACGCCGGCGCGACCGTCCTCGCCTCCTATGTGTCGCCGGTTCGCGACCATCGGATCGATGTCTCCGAGCTGAGCCGGTTCGCCCGCGAATCGCTTCCGCCGCACATGGTCCCGGCGGTGATCACCACGCTCGACGCGTTGCCGCTGAACGCGTTCGGCAAGGTCGACCGGAAGGCGCTGCCCGCTCCGGTCTTCGCGGCCGCCCGCACCGGACGGCCGCCGTCGACGCCCGCGGAGTACCGGCTGGCGCAGCTGTTCTCCGAGGTCCTCGGCGTCGACGAGGTCGGTGCCGACGACAGCTTCTTCGTTCTCGGCGGCGACAGCATCTCCTCGATCGAACTGGTGGGCCGGGCCAAGGCCGCCGGGCTGGCGTTCTCGACCCAGGACGTGTTCGAGTGCAAGACCGTCGCAGCTCTGGCGGTTCGGGCGACCGAGGCGTCGGCCGACGACACGCTGCACGAACTCCCCGGCGCGGGCGTGGGTTCGTTCCCGCTGGCGCCGATCATGCACGCGATGCTCGAGCGGGGACACATCGACCGCTTCGCGCAGGCCGCGCTCATCGAGCTCCCCGACGACCTCCGCCGCACCGACCTGTTGCGCGCTCTGGGCGCTCTCGTCGACCGCCACGACCTCCTGCGGGCGGTCCTGCGCGACGACCACGCGGGCGAGGGCTTCGTCGAGGTCCGTGAGCACGGTTCGGTCGACGTCGAGGAGACGCTGACCGAGGTGTGGCTCGAACGGCGCGACGCCGACGAGATCGACCAGCAGCTACAGGCGGCCGCCGATCTGCTGGACCCGCGCGCCGGGCTGCTCACGCGATTCGTCTGGCTGCGGGACCGCAACGGCACCAAGCCGGACCTGCTGTGGCTGGTCATCCACCACCTCGCCGTCGACGGCGTGTCGTGGCGCATCCTGCTGAGCGACCTCGCGGTCGCCCACGGTCAGATCGCCGCGGGCGGCGAACCACAGCTCAGCACGCCGACGACCTCCGTGCGTCGCTGGGTCCACGGCCTGGTCGAGCGGTCCTCCGGCCGTACCGCCGCCGAGCTCGACCTCTGGTCGAACACCCTCGCGGCCGGCGACCGCCCGCTCGGGGACCGCGCACTCCAACCCGACCGGGACGTCACCGCCACCGCGGGACGCGTGCGGATGCGCATCCCCGCCGACGTCACCGAGACGATCGTCACGACCATCCCCGGCCGGTTCCACGGCAGCCCCAACGACCCGCTGCTCGCGGCGCTGGGACTCGCGCTCGCCCGCTGGCGCTCGTTGCACGGCGAGGCTCCGGGCGGCGAACTGATCGCACTCGAAGGACACGGCCGTGAGGAGTCGGCCGTCCCCGGCGCCGATCTGACCGGGACGGTCGGCTGGTTCACCTCGCGGTTCCCCGTCCGGCTCGACCTGGACGACCTCGACCTCGACGACGCCTTCGCCGGCGGGACGGCCGCCGGTACGGCGATCAAGCGGGTCAAGGAGTTCCTGCGCGCGGTGCCCGACAACGGCATCGGCTACGGCATGGTGCGGCACCTGGACCCGGTCGGTTGCAACGCACTCCAGAACCGTCCCGAACCGCAGATCAGCTTCAACTACCTGGGCCGCGCGGGTACCCGTGACGTCTTCGGACCGTGGACGCCGTCGCGCGAGTTCGACGCGCTGGCCGGCACCGCCGACCCGTGGATGGCCCTCCCGGCGGTCCTGGACATCAACGCGATCGCCGAGCCGGGTCCGGACGGACTCGAACTCGACGCGGTGTGGGAGTTCGCCTCGCTGGTGCTCGACCGCGCCGAGGTCGAGGAACTGTCGCAACTGTGGGTGCAGGCGCTCGAGGCGCTCGCCCGGCACGCACAGGCCGACGACGCCGGCGGGCACACGCCGTCGGACTTCCCGCTCGTGGAGACCACGCAGGAAGAGATCGACGGCTGGTTGCGCGAACACCCGTCGATGGTCGATGTCTGGCCGCTGACGGCACTACAGGCCGGGCTCCTGTTCCACGCCACCTACGACGGCATCGACACCAACGCCGCCGGCGGGGTCAGCGGCGCCGACGGCTACGTCGTCCAGGCCGAGCTGACCCTCGGCGGATCGCTACGGCCGGAGCGGATGCGGCGCGCCGCACAGGCGCTCATCGACCGGCACGACAGCCAGCGCGTGGCCTTCGTCGAGACCGCGGCCGGTCCGCGTCAGCTCTTGCTGCGTGACGTGGCCGTCGACTGGACGGACTCCGACCTCACCGGCATCGCCGATCCCGGGGAGCGGCACCGCGAACTGCGACGGCTCATCACCGAGTCGGCGACCCCCTTCGACCTGACGCGGCCACCGCTGATGCGGTTCCACCTCATCCGCGTCGACGACGACGAGTTCATGCTCCTGCTGACCAACCACCACATCGTGCTCGACGGGTGGTCGATGCCGCTGGTCGTCCAGGAGTTGCTGGCGCTCTACATCACCGATTCGACGGACGGTGCCGCGGCCGGGCTGCCCACACCGCGGTCCTTCCGGGACTACCTGCAGTGGCTGGACTCCCAAGACCACGACGCGACGGTCGAGGCCTGGGAGGAGATGCTGGCAGACATCGAGAGCCCGACCCGGCTGACCGGCAACCCGGAGCGGGTCGCCACCGCCGAGGTCGCACAGGTCGACCTCGATCTCGACGCCGCCACCACCGACGCGGTCCTCGGACTCGGTCGCGCCCACGGCGTCACCCCCAACACCGCCATCCAGGTGGCCTGGGCGCTGCTGCTCTCCGCCATGACCGGTCGGTCGGACGTGGTGTTCGGCAACACGGTCTCCGATCGGCCGGCGCACATCGCGGGGATCGAGCGGATGATCGGACTGTTCATCAACACCCTGCCGGTGCGGGTCCGGCTCGATCCCGACGAGACCGTCACCGAGCTGCTCACGCGGGCGCAGGCCGAGCAGGCCGCCATGCTCGACCACCGCAACATCGGCCTCGCCGAACTCCAGCGGGCCGCGGGGATGGCCGACATCTTCGACACCGCCACGGTTCTGGAGTCCTATCCCATCGACGCCGAGGGTGTGGCGGGCGCGCTCGCGGATGCCGGGCTGCAGTGGAAGGGCATCGTCGCCCACGACGCGACGCCGTATCCGGTCAGCCTCCAGGTCACGCCGCCGCGGCCGTCGCGGGCCGGAAGCGAGCCGGGGCAGTACGAGCTGATCCTGAAGTACGCCTCCGATCGTCTCGACGCCCAGTCCGCCGCACTGCTGCTCGAGCGCTTCGTGATGCTGCTGGGTCAGATCGCGGCGGACCCGGGCCAGAAGGTCGCGACGGTCTCCCCGTGCTGGGACACCGAATGGGCGGAGTTGGCCCGCGTCGAGGGGCCGCCGGCACTGACACCGCGGACACTCCGGGGCATCCTGTCCGACACCGCGCGCCGCCACCCCGACCTGCCGGCCGTGCGTTCGGGAGAGAACACGCTGACGTACCGGGAGCTCGACCGGCAGGCCGATCGTGTCGCCCGTGAACTCATGCGCCGCGGCGCCGGACCCGAGGGTTTCGTCGCGCTGGCGCTCCCGCGGTCGGTCGAGTTGATCGTCGCCATGTGGGCGGTGGCCAAGTCGGGCGCGGCCTTCGTCGCCCTCGATCCCGGCAACCCCGCGTACCGCCTGGCCGAGTTGCTGGCCGATTCTCACTGCACACTCGGCATCACGGTCGAGGAGGTCACGAAGAATCTCCCGGCTTCCGTGGACTGGCTCGTCCTCGACGCCGCCGGCCGGTCGGATGACGAAGGGGCGAAGGCGGACCGGTCGACGACCCCGGTGGAGGCCGACAGCAGTGCGTACCTGATCTTCACCTCCGGGTCGACCGGACGGCCGAAGGCGGTCCACATCGCCCATCGGGGGCTGCGAGACCGGGTCACCGCCCTCGCCGACTATTTCGGTGTACTGCCCGGTTCGTCAGTCCTGCAGGTGGCCTCCCCTGGTTTCGACGCCTGCGTCTCCGAGGTCCTGCTCGCCCATGGCAACGGGGCCTGCCTGGTGGTGGCGCCCCAGGACGTCTATGGCGGCGTCGATCTCGAGGAACTGATTCGGGCCGAACAGATCTCGCACGCGATCATCACGCCGACCGCCCTCAATACGATGGACCCCGCACGGGTGCCGTCACTGGCGACTATCGCGGTGGTCGGCGAGGCCACCGGCGCGGACATCGTGAACCGCTGGGCGCCCGGCCGCCGGTTGATGAACCATTACGGACCCACCGAGACCACGATCTGGGCCACCGCGGCCGACGACCTGCAGCCCGGGGAACCGGTGACCATCGGGGAACCGGTCCGCGGAGTGTCCGCGGTCGTGCTCGACGCATGGCTGCGTCCGGTCCCGGTCGGCGTGGCCGGCGAACTGTACCTGGGCGGACCGGGTCTGGCCCGCGGGTACTTCGACCGGCCCGGCCTCACCGCCTCCCGGTTCGTCGCGGACCCGCGGTCGGCGACCGGCGGACGCATCTACCGCACCGGTGACCAGGTGCGATGGATCCGCGGACGCGACGGACTCGAACTGGACTACCTGGGACGCAACGACCAGCAGGTCAAGATCCACGGCCTGCGCATCGAGACCGGGGACATCGACGCCCATCTCGTACGACGCGAGGCCGTGGCGCAGGCCGTCACCCTGGTCCAACCGGGCCCGACCGGTCAGCCGGTCATCGTGTCCTACGTCGTCGGCACGCCGGGGGAGCAGCTCGACGTCACCGCGCTACGCGCCGATCTCGCGGAATCACTGCCGCGCTACATGGTTCCGACCGCCATCCTCGAGCTGCCGGCGATGCCGGTGACCCGCACCGGCAAGGTCGACCGGAAGGCTCTCCCCGCGTGGGACTTCCGCGCCGAGAGCGCCGGCGGCCGAGCGCCGTCGACACCCACCGAGGAGCTCATATCCCGACTGTTCGCCGAGGCCCTGAACCTCGAGGCGGTGACCGCCGACGACAACTTCTTCGCCCTCGGCGGCGACTCCATCGTCTCGATGCGACTGGTGGCCCTGGCCAAGTCGGCCGGACTGAACATCACCGGCCGCCAGGTCTTCGAGGCCAAGACGGTCGCCGCTCTGGCCGCGCTCGTCGATCCGGACAGCGTCGGACACGACGACGCTGCCCGGCCGGTCGCCGTGGTGGAAACCGGTTCCGACGATCACGAGGCGCTCTCCGCCGATGACTTCGCCGACGTGTGCGACTCCGATGCGGAGAACCTCCGTCATCGGTACCCGGGGTTGTCGGAGATCTGGCCGCTGTCCCCGACCCAGTCCGGCATCCACTTCCACTCCACGCTCGATCCCGACGCGGCCGACAACTACACCGTGCAGTCCACGGTCCGGCTGTCCGGGTATCTCGACGGGGCGAGGCTGCGATCTGCGGCCCAGGCACTCGTCGACCGCCATGACATCCTGCGGGCGGGATTCGTCGAGACCTCGAGGGGCCCACGCCAGGTCGTGGTCGGCGACGCCGAAGTCGCCTTCCGCGAGATCGACCTGTCCGACCGGCCCGCCCAGATCGCGCAGCAGGACGCCGCGCGCATCGCCGCGGAGGATGCGGAGGCAGGCTTCGACCTCAGCATCCCCTCGCTCATCCGGTTCACCCTGATCCGGCTCGACGCCGAGGCGTTCGAACTACACATCACCAACCACCACGTCATCCTCGACGGCTGGTCGATGCCGCTGCTCATCGGCGAACTCCTCGAGTTCTACGGCGAACCGGAGCGGATCGAGCACGCCGGGTCGGCGCCGTCGTACCGTGGCTACCTGCGTTGGCTGGCGCAGCAGGATCACGAGGCATCCATCGCCGCATGGGCACGGGCCTACGCCGACGTCGACGGAGCCACCCGAGTCAGTCGGCGCGATCCGGCGATGTCGGGCGATCTGGCCGGTGAGGTCGGTGCGGAGTTGCCGGCCCAGGAGTTCCTGCGGTTGCGTTCCGTGGCAGCCGATTCCGCGGTCACCGTCGGTACGGCGGTGTCGACGGCATGGGCACTCGTCCTGCGCGTGCTGACCGGCGAGACCGACGTCATCCTCGGCTCGGCCGTCGCCGGGCGACCGCCGGAACTGCCGGGTGTCGAGCGGGCCCTCGGGATGTTCCTGAACACCGTCCCGGTCCGGGTCCGCCTCGATCCCGCGGCGACGCTGCGGGACCTGCTGGTCGGTGCCCAGGACAGCAATGCCGAACTGCTCGACCATCACTACGTGGGTCTCCCTGCCATCCACCGGGCGGTGGGTCTCTCGGAGATGTTCGACACCGCGCTCGCCTTCCAGTCCTTCCCGCTGCGCGAGTCGACCCTCCAGGAGCTCGTGTCCTCGGCGGGACTCCGCGTCGACGGGATCACCGGCGTCGATGCCACCCCGTATCCGCTGAGTCTCGTCGTCGCACCGAAGAACGATGTGGGAGAAGGGGAGCCGGGTCTGTCGATCACGTTGCGCTTCCGCCGCGGCGACTTCGCCCCCGCCAGGGCGCGGGAGATCCTCGATCTCTTCGTCGAGTGTCTGGCCAGGATCGCCGACGACCCGGACACGCGGGTGGGCGTGCTCGCGCACGGTGGCGGCGAGCTGGATCTGCCCGGGTCGCCGCGGACCCTCCGGCCGGCGACGTTGCCCGACATCCTTGCCGCTTCCGTTGCCCGTCAACCGAACGCCATCGCGGTGACGTGCGGTGCGTCGGTGTCGTACCGCTGGCTCGACGAGCGGTCGAACCGAATGGCCAGACTCCTCCTGCGCCGAGGAGTCGGATCACAAGATGTGGTCGCCTGTGTGTTGCCGAGATCGCTCGACGCGGTCGTCGCCATCTGGGCGGTGGCCAAGACGGGCGCGGCATTCCTGCCGGTGGACCCGACCCTGCCTGCTGAACGGATCGGATACCTGCTCTCCGATGCCGATGTCAGGCTGGGTCTCACGCACGCCGGGACCGCTACCCTGGACGGTCCCGGCGTGCCCCCCGGCATCGAGTGGCTCGAACTCGACGACGGACGGCACCCGTGCCTGCTCGACGCCGAGTCGGACGCACCGATCACCGACGCCGAGCGCGGTGGACCGATCCGGATCGGTCAGACCGCCTACGTGATCTACACCTCCGGCTCGACCGGCATGCCGAAGGGCGTGATCGTCAGCCATCGCGGTCTGGCGCGGCTCGTCGAGGCGCAGCACCGCGTACTCTTCGCCGACGACACCGCGAGCGTTCTCCAGGTGGCCTCGCCGAGCTTCGACGCCTCGGTGTTCGAGCTGCTGATGGCGCACGGTGCCGGTGGCCGCCTGGTGGTCTCACCACCCGACGTGTACGGCGGTCCCGAACTGGCCGAACTGATCCGACGCGAACACGTGACGCACGCGGTGGTGACGCCGTCGGCCCTGTCGACCGTGCCCGAGGCGGATCTCGACACGCTGCGCGTGCTCGCTCCCGCCGGTGAGGCCGTCGGCCCGGAGCTGGTCGCGCGGTGGGCGCCGGGACGGAAGATGATCAACATCTACGGCCCCACCGAGGTCACCATCTGGGCCACGGCGAGCGAACCACTCGATCCGCACGGGCCGGTGACCATCGGCCGCACGATCGGACCGGTCGCCGGAGTCGTGCTCGACACGTGGATGCGCCCGGTGCCCCAGGGCGTCGTCGGTGAGCTCTACCTCTTCGGACCTGGACTGGCCGACGGTTACGTCGGGAAGCCCACGACGACCGCGGCCCGGTTCGTCGCATGCCCGTTCGGCGACACCGGCGAGCGGATGTACCGTACCGGTGACCTGGTCCGGCGGGCCGCCGACGATCAGCTGGAGTACTTGGGACGCAACGATTTCCAGGTCAAGATCCGCGGCACTCGCATCGAGGTGGGGGAGATCGACGCGGCTCTCGGTGGCCGGTCCGATGTCGCCTACGCGGTCACCATCGTCCGCAGCGACAACGGGATGCCGCAGATGCTGGTGTCCTACGTGGTGGCCGCGCCGGGGGAGGAACTGTCGGGCGATGGATTGCGGGACTTCCTGTCGCAGAGCCTGCCCGCGTACATGGTCCCGGCCGCGGTCGTCGTACTCGACGAGGTCCCGCGGACCCCGACCGGCAAGCTGGACCGGGGCCGGTTGCCCGAACCGGTGTTCGCGGCAACGGAATTCCGGGCGCCGTCGTCTCCCGCGGAGTCCGCGGTGGCCACCGCCTTCGAAGCGGTCCTGGAGATCGACCGGGTGGGTGCCGACGACGACTTCTTCGCCCTCGGCGGCGATTCGCTGAGTGCTTCGGTGGTGGCGGCGCGGGTGGGTTCGGCGCTGGGAGTCCGTGTCCCGGTGCGAGCCCTGTTCGAGGCGCCCACCGTGTCGGCACTGGCCGGCCTCGCCGGATCGCTGCAGGAAGGGCACCGTGCACCGCTGATCCCCGGCCCGCGACCGGAGCGGATTCCGCTGTCGCTCGCACAGCAGCGCATGTGGTTCCTCAATCGCATGGAGCCGGAGTCGCCCGCCTACAACATCCCGGTTCTGCTGAAGTTGACCGGACGCCTCGACATCGCGGCACTCGAGGACGCGCTCGCCGACGTGATCGGCCGGCACGAGGTGTTGCGGACGATCTACCCCGACGACGCCGGTGAACCGCATCAGGTGGTGCTGGACCACGTCGCGGCCGCCGTCGAGGTGCGGTACGTGCCCGAGAGCGCGGTCGAAGAAGTGGTGTCCGAGTTCGTCCGTCGCGGTTTCGACGTGACCACCAGGGTGCCGATCCGGGTGGGCCTCCTGCGTATCGACGAGTCCGGCAAGCCGGCCGGCGGTCGGTTGGACCAGGCCGGAGAATTCCTGCTGGTCCTCGTCGTCCACCACATCGCGGGTGACGGGCAGTCCATGGCGCCGCTGGCCCGGGATGTCATGGTCGCCTACGCGGCCCGGCTCGAAGGACAGGAACCCGCCTGGGAACCGCTCGAGGTCCAGTACGCCGACTACGCACTGTGGCAGCGGCGGGTCCTCGGTGAGCCCGACGATCCGCAGTCCCTCATGCACGCTCAGCTGGACTACTGGCGGTCGACGCTGGCGGAGATCCCGGATGTGCTGGATCTGCCGACCGACCGTCCACGGCCCGCGGTCGCGAGCCTGTCCGGCGGCCACGTCCCGGTGGAGATCGACGCGCAGCTGCACGATCGCCTCATGGAACTCGCACACTCGCGGAACGCATCGTTGTTCATGGTGCTGCACGCCGCACTCGCAACGCTTCTCGGCCGCCTGAGCGGTGGCGACGACATCGTCATCGGCACCCCGGTCGCCGGCCGCGGGGAGCCCGGACTCGAACCGCTGGTCGGGATGTTCGTGAACACCCTCGCCCTGCGCACGCCGCTCGACCGTGAGCAGTCCTTCGGCGATCTGCTGGGTCAGGTCAGGGACACCGACCTGCACGCTTACGAGTACGGCGACGTCCCGTTCGAGCGGATCGTCGAAGAGCTGAATCCCCAGCGCTCGACGGCACACCATCCGCTGTTCCAGGTGGCGCTGGCCTTCCAGAACCTCTCGAAGACCGACGTCGTGCTGCCCGAGGTGACCGTGTCGCGGGCGCAGGCCGACACCGGTGTCTGCCAGTTCGACCTGCAGCTCGTGGTCGCCGACTCGTACGGCGAGAACGGTGCCGCCGGGGGCATCTCGGGCGCGATGATGTTCGCCAACGACCTGTTCGATCCGGCAACAGTCCAGGGCTTCGTGCAACGACTGTGCCGGATGTTGGAGGCGATCGTCGACGATCCGGAGACCCCGGTCGGCGAGATCGATTGGCTCGACGCCGCCGAACGTACCGACCTGCTGTCCCGCGTCGGTCGTCCGCGTCTCGCCGTGGAAGGACCGACGCCGGTGCTCCTGTCGGAGGTCTTCGCCGCTGCGGTCCGGCGCAACCCGCGCGGACCTGCGGTGATCGCCGGCGGCGTCGAGCTGACCTACACCGAACTCGACCGTCGTTCGAATCGTCTGGCGCGGCATCTCATCCGACTGGGCGCCGCACCGGAGCGGCCGGTGGCCGTCGCGGTCGAGAGGTCCCTGGACTCCGTGATCGCCTGGTGGGCCGTGGTCAAGTCCGGGGCCGCCTACGTCCCGGTCGACCCGCACTACCCGACCGCCCGTATCGATCAGATGGTCACCGATTCCGGTGCGACGCTGGGTATCACGACGCTCGGCGCACGCGCCGGGCTCCCCGGGACGATCGACTGGGTCGTCGTCGACGATCCTGCCGACGCCGCACGCATCGACGCACTCGACGACGCCGAGGTCGAGCAGGCCGAACGCCTGCGGCCGGTACGTGCAGAGAACACGGCGTGGGTCGTCTTCACCTCCGGATCGACCGGCGTGCCCAAGGGCGTCGCGGTCAGCCACGCCGGGGTCGCCGACTACCTGTCCTCACTGTTCGTCGATCCCGAGAGCGGTCCCGGCTCCCGGGTCCTGCACTTCGCGTCGCCGTCCTTCGACGCCTCCCTGCTCGAGATCCTGCTGTCGATCAGTTCGTCCTCGGCGCTCGTGGTGGCGCCCACCGATGTTCGCGGCGGCAACGAGCTCGGCGACTTCCTCCGCGATCAGCGCGTCACTCACGCGTTCGTCACCCCCGCCGCGCTGGCGTCGGTCGATCCGGAGGGCCTCGACGACCTGCGCGAGGTCCTGTCCGGCGGCGACGAGGTGCCGACCGATCTGATCACTCGCTGGGTGGGCGACGATCCGGCCCGGGCCCGCCGGTTCCGGGTGCTGTACGGCCCCACCGAGACCACGATCGTCGCGACCGCGACCGAACCGCTGGGCGCGGGGGAGCGCTCGACCATCGGTGCGCCGTTGGCCGGGATGCAGGCACTGGTCCTGGACCCGCGGATGCAGCCCGTGCCGGCGGGTGTGGCCGGCGAGCTCTACCTGGCCGGTCCGGCACTGGCCCGGGGTTACCTGAACCGCCCCGGTGTCTCCGCGTCGCGGTACGTGGCCCATCCCTTCGGCCGGTCCGGCGAGCGGATGTACCGAACCGGTGACGTCGTCCGCTGGAATGCGGCCGGTTCGCTGGAATTCTTGGGACGCAACGACTTCCAGGTGAAAATCCACGGCTTCCGGGTAGAGCTCGGAGAGATCGACTCGGCACTGGGTGAGCATCCCGGGGTGTCGTTCGCGGTCACCGTGCCGCGGCGCGACAGCGGGGTCGGCATGCGCCTGGTCTCCTACATCGTGCCCGCTCCCGGCGAGGTCGTCTCGGGCGAGAAGCTGCGGGCCCTGCTCCTGGACTCGCTGCCGCCGTACATGGTCCCGGCCGCGGTCATGGTCCTGGACGAGATCCCGCTGACGCCGAGCGGCAAGCTCGACCGCAAGGCCCTTCCCGCGCCGCTCATCACGACCCGTCGCTTCCGCGCCCCGTCGTCCCCGGTGGAGGAGATCGTGGCCGGTGTCTTCGCCGACGTCCTCGGGATCGAGGGCGGCGTCGGTGCCGACGACGACTTCTTCGACCTCGGCGGCAACAGCCTCGCCGCCACCCGCGTCGTGTCGAGGATCGGCGCAGCACTGGGCACCAACGTCCCGGTGTCGATGATCTTCGAGGCGTCGACGGTGTCGAAGCTGGCGGCTCGGGCGGAGTCCCACACGGCCATCGGACGGATTCCGCTGGGATCGCTGGACCGACCGGAGCGCATCCCGCTCTCGTACGCGCAGCAGCGGATGTGGTTCCTCAGCCGCATCGAACCCGACTCGCCCGCGTACAGCATCCCGATCGTCGTCCGGCTGTCCGGGCACCTCGACGTCGATGCCCTGCAGGCGGCGATCGGCGACGTCGTCGACCGTCACGAGATTCTGCGCACGGTCTACCCGTACATGGATGCCGAACCGACACAGGTGATTCTGCCGCCGGCGGTCGACCGCGTCCCGGTGGTCGTCAGCTCGGTGCCCGAATCGGAGATGCCGCGGGCGATGTCGCAGCTGCTGGCGCAACCTTTCGACGTCACGTCGGAGGTCCCGGTGCGGATCAGGCTGTTCTCGCTCGGCGACGACGAATGGGTGCTCGCGGTGGTCATCCACCACATCGGCGCCGACGGTTCGTCGTTGACGCCGCTGGCCCGGGACCTGATGAACGCGTACGCGGCCCGCACCAACGGTGGCGAACCCGGCTGGGAACCGCTGCCGGTGCAGTACGCCGACTACGCGGTCTGGCAGCGGGTGGTGCTCGGTGCCACCGACGACCCCGACTCGCTGCTCCGGGCGCAGATCGACTACTGGACACAGCAACTGGCCGACGCGCCCGCCCTGCTCGAACTGCCCGCCGACCGCCCGCGGCCGCCGGCGCAGTCCTACACCGGCGGTAACGTCCCGCTGACCGTGGACGCCGACCTGCACGCCGCGCTGCAACAGGTCGCACGCGCCCACAACACGACGCTGTTCATGGTGTTCCATGCCGCGCTGGCCGCGCTGCTGGCCCGGCTCGCGGCCACCGACGACGTGGCGATCGGCACCCCCTACGCCGGACGCGGCGAGCGCGAACTCGACGATCTGATCGGCATGTTCGTCAACACATTGGTCCTCCGCACGCGGCTGCGCCCGGACATGACGTTGCGCGAGCTGATCGACGACGTGCGGGACACCGATCTGGCGGCGTTCGGGCACGCGGACGTCCCGTTCGAAAGACTCGTGCAGGAGCTCAACCCGGTCCGGTCCGACGCCTACAACCCGCTGTTCCAGGTGATGCTGGCGTTCCAGAACATCTCGTCGGCAGACATCGAACTGCCGGAGCTGTCGGTGTCCGCCGTCGAACCCGACACCGGGATGTCGCTGTTCGACCTGCAGGTCACGGTGTCCGACACCTACGACACGAGCGGCGCGCCGGCCGGGCTCCGCGGCGGGATCACCTTCGCGACCGACCTGTTCGACGCGTCGACGGTCGCCGGCTTCGGCGAACGCCTGGTGCGGATGCTCAGTGCGCTGGCTGAGGACCCCGCATGCTTGGTCCACGAGGTCGACCTGCTCGACGACGACGAACGTCATGCGGTCCTGGTGCGGTGCAACGAGACCGCTCACGCCGTCGACCCCACCGCCACGCTGGCGTCGCTCTTCGCGGACTCGGCGGCCCGGTTCGCCGACAGCCCCGCGATCACGGCAGGCGACGTCACCCTCACCTACGGTGAGTTCGCCGGCCGCGTCAACCGGCTGGCGAGGTGGTTCGTCTCCCGCGGGGTCGGACCCGATTCGTTGGTGGCGCTGCGGATGCGGCGTTCGCTGGACCAGGTCATCGCGATGTACGCGGTGCACGCCGCCGGCGGTGCCTACGTGCCGGTCGACCCGGACCACCCGGCCGAGCGGATCGACTACATGCTCGAGTGCGCCGATCCGGTCGTCGTCCTCACCTCGCTCGACGGTGTCGATCTCGACGCATTCGACGATGCGCCGCTCACCGACGCGGACCGGCTCGGCCCGCTGACCCCGGCGAATCTCGCCTACGTCCTGTTCACCTCCGGGTCCACCGGTAGGCCGAAGGGCGTAGCGGTGTCGCACCGTTCGGTGGTGAACCAGGTGCTCTGGATCAGCGATGAATACGACCTGAACGTCGCGGACGTCGTCCTCCAGAAGACCCCGGCCACCTTCGACGTCTCCGTATGGGAGCTCTTCGCCACCCTCGTGGTGGGAGCGCGACTGGTGATCGCCCGGTCGGACGGGCACACCGACCCCGACTACCTCGCCGACACGATCGCCCGGGAGCGCGTGACCATCACCTCGTTCGTGCCGTCGATGCTCGCGGTGTTCGCCGATTCGGCGAGAACCGTTGCGCTGGAATCGTTGCGGGCGCTGCTCGTGGCGGGCGAGGCCTTCGGCCCGGACGTGGTCGCCGCGGCGCGGCGGATGCTGCCGGGAGTCGAGCTGCACAACCTCTACGGTCCGACGGAGTTCACGGTGCACGCCACGGCGTACGCTGCCCATCCCGACGACACGGGTGCCGTGCCGATGGGCAAGCCGGTGTGGAACGCCCGGGCCTACGTCCTCGATTCGAGACTGCAGCCCGTGCCGGTGGGTGTGACCGGCGATCTGTACCTGTCCGGGACCCAGGTGGCCCGCGGCTACCACGGCCGGCCCGGCCTGACCGCGGAACGGTTCGTGGCCGACCCGTTCGCACCGGGGGAGCGGATGTACCGCACCGGCGACCTCGTGCGACGACGCCCGTCCGGTGACCTGGAGTACCTGGGCCGCAGCGACTTCCAGGTCAAACTGCGCGGTCTGCGCATCGAACTCGGGGAGATCGAGGCGGTGTTCGCCGAACACCCGAAGGTCGCCCGCGCGGTCGCCACGGTCACCTCGACCGAGACCGTCGAGTTCCTCGCGGTGTACCTCGTGCCGGCCACCGGCGATGCCGAATCGCTCGACACCGACGAGGTGACGGCCTTCGCATCGACGGAGCTGCCGGGCTACATGATGCCGACCGCCGTGCTGGTGCTGGAGACGGTGCCGCTGACCGCGTCGGGCAAGCTCGACCGCAAGCGACTACCCCATCCGACGCTGAACACCGCGCAGTTCCGCGAACCGTCGACGTGGCTGGAAGGTGAGATCGTCCGCACCTTCGAACACGTCCTGGGCGTGCAGCGGGTGGGTGTCGACGACGACTTCTACGAACTCGGCGGCAACTCGCTGAGGTCGGTGCAGGTGGTCAACGACCTGAAGAGCGAACTGCACATGGACATCCCGGTCCGGTGGATGCTCTCCGCCTCGAGCCCGGCCGATCTGGCCCGGCGGATCGAGGACTGGATGGGCAACGGCGAGGGCGCCGACGCGTCGATGGAATTCGATGCGCTGCCGCCGCTCGGTTTCGACGTCCTGCTGCCCATCCGTCCGGGCGGGGAGAAGCCGCCGCTGTTCTGCGTCCATCCTGCCTCCGGTCTCTCGTGGGCCTACCACACCCTCGGCCGGCACCTCGCGTCCGGGCGGCCGGTGTACGGCCTGCAGGCACCTCAGATCGGTGGCGAGAAGGACGGTCCCACAACGGTGTCCGGTCTCGCGCGGCGCTACTTCGACGAGATCCGGGCCGTGCAGCCGCACGGGCCGTACCACCTGCTGGGGTGGTCGCTGGGCGGCACGATCGCTCACGCGGTGGCCGCCGAGTTGCGGGCCGCCGGAGAAGAGGTCGCGCTGCTCGCGATGCTCGACACCGAGGCCGACGCCGTCGACACCGACGCGATCCAGACGATCACGGCCGGTGAACTGATCAGCAACCTCGGTCCGGTCCTCGGCATCGACTTCGTCAGCGCCGACGCGACCGCGGAAGAGGCGGCCGAGCAGATCGCCGAGCGTCTCGGGACCGGACTCGGCATCGACGCCGATTCCATCGAGAACCTCACCGAGACATACAACTTGCTGCTCCGGGCGCTGGGTGACTGGCAGCCACCCGTGGTCGACGTCGACCTGCAGTACTTCACCGCGGTGCGCGACCGGCGAGCGGATGCGGTGGGACACGACGGGTGGGCGCCCTACGTCCGCGGCGACATCTCGAACGTCGACGTCGAGGTGCACCACCTCGGAATGACCGAGAACGAGGCGATCATCCGGATCGCCGGGATTCTCGACGAATACATGACTCGCACAAACGGTCACGAAGCCGGCCGTTCCGGGTCTAGCGTTTTCAACAATGGGAGATTCACCATCGAAGAAATGAGGTAGTCCATGAGCAGGTCAAGGACTTCGACCGAGCTACGCCGAACGCGCTTCCAGGGCTTGCGTGTTCGACGCCCAGCGGTCGCGATGTTGGGGTGTGCGATGGCCGCGTCGTTCGCGGTGACCGTGCCCGCCCACGCCGCCACCCCGGCGGCCGGCCCGCCGACACCGGGGATCGCGACGGTGGGAATCCCCACGATGGCGCTCCCGTCCGGGGCGCTATCGGATCTTCGTCCGGTGTCCCAGGTGGTGTTGTCCACTTCGTCTGGGCCCGAACAGGAATCGGTGGTGACATCGACCTGGCCGCGGGTCGCCGCGGGTGAGAGGACGATTCGTCCGACGCCCCTCGGACCCGCCCGCCCGGTTGCCGATCAGACCGCGGCGGCCGGTGACGTCGTACGGATCGGAAACCTCGAACTCCGCCGTCCTCGCGCGGTGTCCAGGCAACTGGCCGCCGACATCAGCGCCGGGTCCGGCGAACTCGTCGCGGGTATCTCCGATGTGCTGCGGAGCAACGGGGTTTCGACCGCCCGTGCGGACAGGGTCGCCGAGCAGATGGTCGGGGACGCCGCGGTCGGTGGCGTGATCGGCGCCGGTGTGGCGGCTCCGCTGGCCCTCGCCGTCGGCGGTGTTGTCGGTGGTGGGCTCGGACTCATCCTCACGCTTCCGCTCTGGCCCACCGGTCTGGTTTTCGGACCGCTGATCGGAACGGCCGTGGTCGCGACGCTGGTGGCGCTTCCGGCGGTGGCGGCCGGTGTCGCCATCGGCGCGGCGCACGGCTACGACCAGGGATGGAAGGTGCCGCTCAACCGAAAGCCGGCCAAGCGGCCTCAGCCGACGGCAGTCTCGCTCGACCGGGCCCCGGCCCAGGTGGCCCCACTGGTGCCGGCGACCGCCATCAGGCGGCTGTCCCCGGTGCCCGCCGTCAAGCAGGTGTCCCCGGTGCCCGGGGTGAAGCGCGTGACGCCGACGCCGGCGGTGAAGCAGATCGCGCCGTCGGTACCCGCCCGTCGCGATGCGACGCCGTGCACGTGGGGACGGTTGGCCGAGGTCGCACTACAGGGAGGCGTGATCGGCAGCTGCTGAGCCGCACCCGGAGGATCGGCCCTGGCGCAGTCACGGACTGTGTCAGGGCCGCTTTCTGTTCTGGCAGCCTCCCTGTCCGACTAGGGCTGGTGTTCGATCAACATCCGGATGGCGCCGACGATCGTGTCGACGAGCCCCTCCGCGGTGTTGCCGCCGAGCTCGCCGCGCTGTTCGTCGGCGCGCATCATGATGACCGACTCCACGAGCCGGAACGGCAACAGGCAACGCTTGTCGGCCGGATCGCCCAGTGCCGCAGCCGCCAAGGACGCATACCCCGCCGCGA
The DNA here is from genome assembly GCF_038024875.1 of Gordonia rubripertincta. Classification (NCBI taxonomy): domain Bacteria; kingdom Bacillati; phylum Actinomycetota; class Actinomycetes; order Mycobacteriales; family Gordoniaceae; genus Gordonia; species Gordonia rubripertincta. The sequence continues at coordinate 345,868 of NZ_CP136136.1, read as the reverse complement.
GTTCTTGTCTCGCGGTGCGGAAGTCGACGAATCGCGGTTCACCCACCTCGGGCAGCAGATACAGCGCGCCGAGGTTCCAGCGCGCGCGGGCGAGCTGGTCCACGTCGTAACGTGCCAGCGCGAGCAATCGCTCAAGCGCCGGCCCGTCGGTGTCGAGCAGGGCGCGGGCCTGCTCCACCGAACCGACGACGGTCGTCTCCAGGAGGTGCGCCAGGATGTCGTCCTTGGTGCCGAAGTAGTGGTACATCGAGGCTTGCCGGATACCCACGGCCTCGGCGATCATCCGCGTCGACGTCCCGGTGTAACCGTGGCGCGTGAAGAGTTCGGCTGCGGCATCGAGGATCTCGTCCCGAGCGGTCTCGCCCCGGCGTCGAGACGGCACCAGACGAGGGCGTCCGGGGCTGCCGGATGTGGTGGCCGAACGGGTGCCGGTCGCCATGATTCCTCCTGCGTTGGTGGATGTTTCTCGACCCAGTTGACCATGCGCCCGGACCTTCCGATGGCGGTGCGACCCCGCGACCTGCGTCGATTAACGCAGTCGTTACCCAAGTTTTCGCGGACGGAACAAAACTGTCAATCGAAAGAAACGTGCGTTCGCTTATCTGTCAGTTGACAGATACGCGCTCAACGAGGAGCTCCTCGAAAAGAAAGAACGCATCATGACCACAACCCCGGAAAAGACCGTCGCGCAACCGGTCACCGCTTACGCCGGCGGCCACGACGCCGACGACCTCTCCGAATTCGGCTACGACCAGCAGCTGCACCGGTCGCTGGGCAAGTTCGCCTCCTTCGCGGCGGGTTTCTCCTTCGTCTCGATCCTGACCACGGTCTTCCAATTCTTCGGCCTGGGTTTCGGTTTCGGCGGGCCGGCCTTCTTCTGGACGTGGCCGATCGTCTACGCGGGCCAGTTCCTGGTGGCCCTGTGTTTCGCCGAAATCGCTGCGCGCTACCCGATCTCGGGTGCGATCTATCAGTGGTCCCGCCGCATGGGCGGTGAGGTCATCGGCTGGTTCGGCGGCTGGTTCATGATGATCGCCCAGGTCGTCACGGCCGCCGCGGCGGCCATCGCCCTCCAGGTGGTGCTGCCCTCGGTGTGGATGGGCTTCCAGCTGGTCGGCGACGATCCCACGCTCACCAGCACCAGCGGCGCGTCGAATGCGGTCCTGCTGGGTTCGATCCTGTTGGTGATCGTCACCGCCATCAACTGTGTCGGGGTCACCTGGATGAGCCGCGTCAACAGCATCGGCGTGGTCTGCGAACTCGTCGGTGTGATCGCGGTGATCCTGGCGCTGTTCACCCACGCCCAGCGCGGTCCGGGCGTCGTCTTCGACACCGGCGCCCCCGGTCAGCAGCCCGGTTACATCTGGGCGTTCATCGTCTCGGGCCTGATGGCCGCCTATGTGATGGTCGGATTCGGTTCGGCCGGTGAGCTCGCCGAGGAGACCCGAGACCCGCGTCGCGTCGCACCCCGCACCATCCGCATGGCATTGACGGTCTCGGCCATCGGTGGCGGCCTGATGCTGCTGGGCGCTCTGATGGCCGCGCCGACGCTCAGCGAGGAACTCGCCATCGGCGGACTGCCCTACGTGCTGGACTCGGTGCTCGGAAGCTTTTGGGGCAAGGTCCTGCTCTGCGACGTCGCGGTGGCGATCTTCATCTGCACCCTCGCCATCCAGACCGCATGCTCCCGCCTGATGTTCTCGATGGCCCGTGACGGCCGGCTCCCGTTCTCCAGGCAGCTGGCACACGTCAACTCGCGGACGGGCACCCCGATCGCACCGTCGATCCTCATCGGCGTGCTCTGCATCGGTGTCCTGGTGGTCAACGTGGGCAACTCCGCGATCTTCGCGACGCTCGCCAGCGTGTGCATCATCCTGATCTACCTGGCCTACCTCGCCGTCACCGGTCCGATGCTCTACCGCCGGTTCCAGGGTTGGCCGCGCCAGGGCGGCGTCGACGCCGGTGGTCGGAAACTGTTCAGCCTCGGCCGGTTCGGGATCGTGGTGAACCTCCTCGCCGTGCTCTACGGCGCACTGATGGTCGTCAATCTCGCCTGGCCGCGTGCCGAGGTCTTCGACCCCGCCGGCGACATGCCGATCCTGCGCTGGGCCGGACCGATCGTCATCGCGGTCACCGTCGCAGTCGGCATCGCGTGCTTCCCACGCGGCAAGGAACATCCGAAGCCCGTCGAGTTCGCCGCCTGAGGTGCGAGGAACGCAAGCGACGAGCCACGAAGGCCACTCAACCACAACGACTGTCGAGGAGACATCGAGATGACCATCACCGCCACCACCACCGGGACCACCGCGGGAGCCCGCGAACACGCCCGGGCGCAGGCCGGTCGCATCACCGACAGCATGCCCGTCGTCCCGGCGTCGAACTGGCCGAATCCGCCCGCCGACGTCGACCCCGCCGGACTCACCTGGGCCGAGACCGTGCCCGGTGGGCGGTACACGAGCAAGGTCCTGGCTCGCGGCACGCGGCTGCGCCTGCACGACGTCGCCGGGTCGGCCTGCGCGCACCTCCTCCTGTGGCGTGCCGACGCACCGTGGGAGCGACTCAATGTCGCGGACACCGTGAAGGTTCCGTGGCAGGCCTACCTCGGCCCCGGGCATCCGCTGCTGAGTGACCAGGGTCGCGTCCTGGCGACGATCGTCGCCGACGGGTCCGGACACCACGACGCCCTCTGCGGCACCACGACCCTCGCCGCCAACACCGCGAGATACGGCGCCGGACATGTGCATTCGGCCAGCCCGGCGGGACGCGAGATGTTCACCCTCGCGGCGGCGAAGCACGGCCTGACCCCGACCGACGTCGCCCCCTCGGTGTCGTTCTTCCACGGGGTCGAGGTCGACGACGACGGCTCGTTGCGGTCCACCGGTTCCGCCGGAGCCGGCACGTCGGTCGACCTGATCATGCACCTGCCGTGCGTCGTGGCGATCGCGAACACCGCACATCCGGTCGACCCGTCGCCGACCTTCGACACCACCTCGCTCGAGGTGCTCGCCTGGACGGCCCGGCCCGATCTCGACACCCTGCTGGCCGGTGTCGCGGACACCGATCCTGAGTATCAGCGTGCCGTCGCCAACTCCGAAGACGCTTGGGCCGCAGCTCGTTTCTGAGCTCTCCAGCTCTCTGAGCGTCATCGACCCGAGAGGAACACACTCATGACCACCACCATCGATTTCGCCGCAGCCCCAGCCGCGGATCTCGCCCTCGTGGCCGGCACCGTCGTCTACGACGGACTGGTCGGTGAGCGCGGGCCCTGGTCGGGCGTCGTCGCCGCCGGGGACGTGCTGACCATCGTCGACCTCCATGGCAACCAGGCCGTCGACACCCTCTTCTACGGTGCGGCCGACCACGCCAAGCGCTACTCGGCGCAGGCCACGATCGCCGCGCAGGGCAACATCTTCCTGACCACCGGCACCGTCATCCGCGACCAGGAGGGCGAACCGCTGATGACGATCGTCGCCGACGAGGTCGGCAACCACGACACCGTCGGCGGCGCCTGCTCGCAGGAATCCAACACCCTCCGCTACGGGCACCACACCAAGCATCAACACGCGTGCGTCGAGAACTTCCTGATCGAGGGCAGCCGCCACGGACTCGGCAAGGCCGATCTGGTCGGCAACGTCAACTTCTTCATGAACGTGCCGGTCGATCCCGACGGCTCCCTCGGCATCGTCGACGGCCTGTCGGCCCCCGGAAAGCGCCTCGCCCTTCGGGCCGAGGCCGACACCCTGGTGCTGATCTCCAACTGCCCGCAGATCAACAACCCCTGCAACGGATTCGACCCGACCGCGGTCCGCGTCATCGTGACCCGACCCTCGATCTGACGGCCAGTCGCGTCGATCCCCGCACCGCACAACGACCTTCGAGGAACCACACCATGACTGCCTCCACCGGGGCCGCCACGCCCGCCCCCGTCACCGTCCTGCGGTCCGGTCCGCTCACCACCATCCAGGACTGGCCCGGTCGTATCGGGTACTGGAAGGTCGGGGTCCCACCATCCGGGCCCATGGACGATCTGTCGTTCCGCCTCGCCAACCTCGCGGTAGGCAACCCCGAGACCGCCGCGGGACTCGAGGTCACCCTGATGGGCCCGGCGCTGCGGTTCGACGCCGACGCCGTGGTCGCGGTGACCGGCGCACCCGTGACCGTCACCCTCAACGGACGGACTGTGCCGCAATGGGTTCCGCTGCCGGTGTCGGACGGTGACGTGCTCGACGTCGGAACGGTGGGGTCGCTCGGTATGCGGGCGTACATCGCGGTGTCCGGCGGGCTCGACGCCGAGGACTACCTCGGGAGTCGTTCCACGTTCACGATGGGCCGCTTCGGGGGTCTCGACGGCCGACCGCTCGCGGCCGGTGATCAGCTCGCGCTGCTCGGCGGACCGACCGGCCCGGCGCGGCGCATCCTCGGCGACGAACAGCCCGCCTTCACCAACACCTGGCAGCTGGCGGTGACCGTCGGTCCGCACGGTGCGCCGGAGTTCTTCACCGAGGCCGACATCGCCGACGTCTTCGCCACCGACTACGAGGTGCACTTCAACTCCGACCGGACCGGCATCCGACTCATCGGTCCCAAACCGCGGTGGGCGCGCAACGACGGCGGCGAGGCGGGCCTGCATCCCTCGAACATCCATGACAACGCGTATTCCGTTGGTGCCCTGGACTTCACCGGCGACACCCCGATCCTGCTCGGTCCCGACGGCCCGAGTCTCGGCGGGTTCGTGTGCCCGGTGACGGTGGTGACCGCCCAGCGGTGGAAGCTCGGCCAGCTCAAGCCGGGTGACACGATCCGCTTCGTGGCCGTGCGCAGCGAGGAGACCGCCTCACCCCAAGGAGACCGGTCTCGGTCGGCGGGCCAGTTTCGTCGACGTCCTGTCGTCGGGCGGCGACGCCGACAACGGCATCCTCGGCTCGACGACGACCGCCGACGGGACCACGACGGTGACCTACCGCCGCTCCGGTGACGACAACATCCTCGTCGAATACGGAGACATGCAGCTGGATCTGGCCCTGCGTGCCCGCGTGCACGCGCTGAGCGAACGTATAGCGGTCGAGAAGCCCCGGGGCCTCGTCGATCTCACGCCCGGCATCCGGTCGCTGCAGGTCAAGGCCGATCCGGACGTGTGGTCGCAGTCCCGGATGCTCGAGTGGCTCACCGAATGTGAGAGCCAGCTGCCCGCGGCGGAGGATCTCGTGGTCCCCAGTCGAACGGTGCACCTTCCCCTGTCGTGGGACGACCCGGCCACCCGCGAGGCCATCGAACGCTACATGCTCGGCGTCCGCTCCGACGCTCCCTGGTGCCCGTGGAACATCGAGTTCATCCGCCGCATGAACGGTCTCGACTCCGTCGACGACGTCTACCGCACCGTGTTCGACGCCAGCTACCTGGTGCTCGGCCTGGGCGACGTGTACCTCGGTGCGCCCGTTGCGGTCCCGCTGGACCCGCGGCATCGGCTCGTCACCACCAAGTACAACCCCGCCCGGACCTGGACCCCGGAGAACGCGGTCGGCATCGGCGGCGCCTACCTGTGTATCTACGGCATGGAGGGCCCCGGCGGCTACCAATTCGTGGGACGCACCACGCAGGTGTGGAACCACCGGCACCCGCAGCCGGCACCCGGTTTCGATCCCGAGCACCCCTGGCTGTTGCGCTTCTTCGACCGCATCTCCTGGTATCCGGTGAGTGCCGAGGAGCTCCTCGACATGCGTGCCGACGTCGCAGCCGGGCGCGGGGACAGCACGAAGATCGCCGACGGCGTGTTCTCGCTGGCCGAGCACCAGCAGTTCCTCGACGACAATTCCGGCGACATCGCCTTCCGGCGGGAGAAGATGGAGATCGCCCGCGCCGAGGAGCGTCAGAGATGGTCCGCGCAGGGTGAGTTCGCCGCCGACCTGAGCACGGTCGGGGCCGCGGACGAGGAGCGGGTGGCATGAGCAAGATCGACGAGATCTACACGCGGATCGCCGAGGCGGACCGTCCCGAGGTCTTCATCACGCTGCGTCCGCAGGCGGATGTCGCTGCCGAGTTGGCTGGGGCCCTCGCATCGGGCGGGCCCCTGGCCGGTACGGTCCTCGCGGTCAAGGACAACGTCGACGTCGCCGGACTGTCGACCACAGCGGCATGCCCGGGCTACGCTTACACCCCCGCCGCCGATGCCCCGGTGGTCGCGGCACTGCGGGCCGCCGGTGCGGTGGTGATCGGCAAGACGAACCTCGACCAGTTCGCCACCGGCCTCGTCGGGACGCGCAGTCCCTATGGCGCGGTGCGAGATTCACGACGCCCCGGCCGCATCTCGGGCGGTTCGAGTTCGGGCTCCGCGGTGGCCGTCGCACTGGGGTTCGCCGACATCGCGATCGGCACCGACACCGCCGGTTCCGGCCGCATCCCCGCCGGACTCCAAGGGCTCGTCGGGATCAAGCCGACGGTCGGGGCGATCTCCACCGACGGGGTCGTGCCGGCATGTGCGAGCTACGACACCGTGACGATCTTCGCCGCCGGCCTGCCGCTCGCCAATCGGGCGATGGCGGCGATGGCCACCGCGCAGGGCCCCCGGCCGTTCGGGTCGTCGGTGCCACTGGCCGCACCGGAACGACCCGTCGTCGCCGTGCCGGCCGAACTGCCCGAACTCGACAAGGCGTGGCGTGCCGCGTTCGCCGAATCGGTGTCGCGAGCCGAAGCGGCCGGATTCGTGATCAAGACGATCGATCTGTCGCCCTTCCTGGCGGCGGCGAAGCTGCTGTACGAGGACGCGCTCGTCGCCGAACGACACGACGCCGTCGGCGATTTCCTGGACTCGGCGGACCCGTCCGCTGCCGGGCTTGACCCCACTGTCTCCGGAATCATCGGTGGCGCTTCCGGATTCAGTGCCGTCGACCTTCTCCGGGCACGACGCCGCCTGGGCGGGTTGCGGGCCGAGGCGATGGGGGAGTGGGGCGATGCGACCGTGCTGATGGTCCCCACCGCGCCGGCGCACCCGTCGATCTCCGACGTGGCCGCCGACCCGGTCGGCGTCAACTCGCGGATGGGTACGTACACCAACTTCTGCAATCTGTTCGACCTCTGCGGACTCGCCGTGCCGAGTGGCGTGGTGCCCGAAAACGATGGCAGCCAGGCGCAATTCGGCGTCACCTTCCTCGGCGCCGCGCACGAGGACGCTGTTCTCGTCGACGTGGCTGCGCGGTTCCTCGGTGTACCCGACGTCGGGGCGACGTGGGTGGAGACCGAGGAGTCGATCGAGCTCGCGGTCTTCGGTGCGCACATGCGGGGCGGTCCGCTCACCCATGAGCTCAGCGAGCGAGGTGCCCGCTGGGCGGGGGAGATCATGACGACCCCGGCCTACCGCCTCGTCGCCCTCGGCACCACCCCGCCGAAGCCCGGACTGATCCGCGATCCCGCTGTGGGACGGTCGATCCGGGGCGAGGTCTGGCGTCTGGCCCCGGCCGCGTTGGGCGAGTTCCTCGCCGCCCTGCCGGAACCGATGATGCTGGGCAAGGTCGAGGTGACCGCAGGGGAGACCGGACCCGCACGGTGGATCGTCGGCTTCGGTTGCGCGGCCGACGCCGGTGCGGCGGGAACGGAACTCGACCGCGACCGCTGGTAGAGCGCGTGTGAGTTCCGTATGACGTCGTGCCCGGAAACCGGGCTCGATGTCATACGCCAACCGCGTGTCCTCCGCCCGCGCGTCACCTGGTCGTTTGTCCAACCGGACGGTTTTGTGCACAGGCCTCGTTCCGGCTACCAATTTTCGATTTCCGATGCTTAACTTGCTCAGCGCAAGGGGTGGGAAGAAAGAAAGTTGGACGAGTGACCAGTATGGGGCGGAACGGAACTCAGCGTTCGGAGAAGGTCGCGCGGCGCGCCGACCGCAAGCAGAAGCGTCAGCACCGCGTCGTCGCGGGCGCGGCCGCGATCGCCACGGTGGCCGCGATCGGCGCCGGGCAGGCGGTGGAACCGGCGGCCGCGGAGGCCTCGGCGCTGGACGACCTCAAGAAGTGGTCTGCTGGTTTCAACCAGGGCAATCCCATCGGGAATCTCGTCACCGGCCTCGGTAACGGGCTCGGTGCGAACCTCGCCGCGGAATGGCGTGTCGAATCATGCCTCTCGGGAGGTGCGCGCGGCGGCGCCGATTGTTCTCAGTCGAACACCGACTGGGGCGGTCTCGGGATCGCAGTCGTTCTCCCCGATCGGATCGAGGTCGTCCCGGTCACCGTTTATGACCCGGTCAAGAAGACCTACGACACCCTTTCCGGGTCGGCGCTGGGTGACATTGCCCGATGGTTGGGTCTGGATGTGCCGAGGACGATGACTGACGCGCCGGGCACCGAGGGCTCGGCGAAGGTCATCGGCAACGGCTTCCAGCTCGCCGTGGCGTTCCGCGAAGGCGACGCGACTGCCATCTCGTACCTGCCGTTGAGCATCGCGACCGCGGGAGCGAGCGACGGCCGCACGGCCAAGTCCTTCGCCCTCCTCGGCATGGCCCACGCCTGGAACACCGGCGACCTCCCGGTCACCGTGCTGGGCAAGGAGATCCTCGAGATCCCCGGCATCAAGGGCGTCGGCTGCTACGGCGGCCTGACCGGTGCGTACGCCGACGGCGTCGGGGCGTGCGCGAATGTACTGGGCACCTTCGACTTCCGCTACCAGCAGCCCAACGGCGAAGTGCAGTTCGCGCTCACCGATCCGACGGCACTGCTCTCGGATCCGACGGGTGTCCTCGGTGACGCCGGACAGGAAGCGCTGCAGGGAATCCTGGCGGCCATCCTCAGCGGTTCCGGCATCGACTTCGACGGCGACTGGATGTCCCTGTCCAAGGACTTCGCCCGCCTCAGCATCGGCGGCGACTACGACCTGTTCAGCGGCAACTTCCTCCGCCTCACGAGCGACTACGGCTTCACCGGGCCGATCACCGTCGACTGGCTGGGTTCCCAGGTGACATTCCGCCCGCTGGTCGAGGTGAACGGGGAGTACCGCCCGAACCGCCTCGGTCTACCGGTCATCACCTTCGGACAGCTCGACACCGGCGAGATAATCCCGGTCATCCGCATCCCGAGCTACGAGTTCCCGTTCGGCATCCCGGCGACCGACGACGCGGTGATTCCGCAGTCGAACACCGTCGCGCGGGTCGCGGCCTCGGCTCCCACCGGGTTCGCAGCGTCGACCTTCGCGGAACCGGAAGCCGCTGAGTTCGTGGGGCCCGAGTTCGAAGCGCCCGAGGTCGCATCCGACGACTCCGGCAGCGGCGTCGTCGAAGAGTACGTCGGCAAGCATCGCGCGGCCGATGACGGCTACGAGGGCAAGCACCGCGCACCGGAGGCTCCCGATGCCGGGGATTCCGACTCCGGCTCGGACAACAACTCCGGCTCGGACAACAACTCCGGCTCGAACGACAACTCCGGCTCGAACGACGACTCCGGCTCGGACAACGACTCCGACAACAGCACCGACGGCGACTCCGGTTCGGACAGCGGTTCCGGTTCGGACAGCGGAAGCTCCGGTGCCGGCAGCGACTCCGGCTCGGACAGCGGTTCCGACAGCGGCTCTGGCTCGTCGAGCGGTTCCGGCGCCGAAGCGGCCTGATACCGGCCGCCCACAGACCGGCGCCCCGGCATTGGACTCGATCCGTGCCGGGGCGTCGACCACTTTCCGGCTCCCGCCCCCAAGCATGGGGCACACTGTCGGTCGACGGATCGACCTCCGACGGATGCGCGGCGGAAGGAACTACCCTGGACGCAACCGGGGCTGGTGGAAAAGCAAAGCCGAGCAGGGAGGCCGTGATGGCGATCGATCGCGACAGAAGCAGAGCGGTGTCGGAGGTCGTCCGGCAGCATCCCGTGATGAGTCTGGTGGCGGTGTCGCCGGGTATCGCCGTGTTCGTGGTCTTGCTGCTCCTCGACCAGACGTTCCTGGCCATTCTGTTCGCCATCCTGGCCGTCGGCGGCGGGGTGTACCTGCTGTCCCGCAAGCGGTGAGCGCTACGTCCGCGCGGTGAACCCCCGACTCGACGATCGGCGCGGTTACAGTGGTGGCCAATGAGCCCGACCGCATCGCTGCGCGGTGCCCGCGGGCGCATGTGGGTGAAGGGAGTGCGGGCGCATGATCGACGATTCGGGACGTCACCACGGCCGGACGGCCGGGCGGCCGGGTCACTGACCATGTCCACGCGTGTTGATGCCTTCATCTGGGCAATCCGTCTCACCAAGACCCGATCCGCGGCCGGCGCCGCATGCCGTGGGGGCCACGTTCGGGTGAACGGCGTGACGGCCAAACCTGCCCAGCCTGTGGTGCCGGGTGACGAGGTCCGCGTCCGGCTCGCCGGGCGCGAGCGCATCGTCGAGGTCACCAAGACCATCAGCAAGCGGGTGTCGGCGCCGATGGCCGCCGAGTGCTTCATCGACCGTTCGCCGCCACCGCCACCCCAAGGAGATCCTGGCGAGTCAGCCGCGCCGCGATCGTGGTGCCGGCCGGCCCACCAAACGTGAACGGCGGCAACTCGATCGGCTTCGCGACTCGAGTTTCCTCGTCGCCTTCCTGGCCGTCGTCGTGCTGCTCGTCGGTGGTTGTTCGGACGACGAGCCGTCCGATCCGAACAAGCCGAACACCCCCGAGGCGCCCGCGCAGGCCGGTTCCGGACCGTTCTTCGGCAAGTGCGGCGGCGTGACGCTGGAGGAGGTCACCCGCATCACCGGCTTCGGCGGACTCACCGAGACCGTCAACAACACGTCGGTCTGCGAGTGGGACACCACCGGTTCGCGAACGGGTGCTGTCGCCTCGTTCAACTGGTACCGCGGTTCGCCGATCGGCCGCGAAGAGGCCAACGTCAAACTGTCTCGCGACGTGACCGACAAACTCGAGATCGACGGTCACCAGGGGTTCATCGGCTACACCCAGTCCGGCCAGATCTGCGAGGTCGGTATGGGATTCGGCGCCGACTTCTTCGAGTGGTCCATCCGGGGCGACGCGGTCGAGCCGCGGCCCATCGAGCAGATCTGCGACGCCGCGCGGGAGTTGGCGAAACTGTCCATCGAGCGTGCGTCATGAGGCGGCCACTCGCGGTCCTCGTCGCGCTTCTCCTCGGCCTGACCGCACTCGTCGGTTGCGCGCGCACGGTCGACGGTGAGCCGGTGCCGGTGGGCGCCGCCGGACAGTCCGGCAGCAGCGACATCGACACCGATCAGTTCGACAAACTGCTTCTCGAATGCGACGTGCTTCCCGACGCGATGATCGCCGACGTGGTGGCCGGTGGCGGGTTCGCCGAACGGTCCTTCAGCGGTGCCATCTGCCGGTGGCTGGTGTCCGGCGCGACCGACGTCGTCAGCGTGACGTTCAACTGGTTCGAGTGGGGCAACGTCAACCTCGAGAAGGAGACGGCCAAGAAGCTCGGTTTCCAGACCGAGAACATCAAGGTCGCCAGCCAGTCCGCCTTCACGCAGCGCGACCCCAACCGTCCGGGCGTCTGCGGGGTCACCGCGCGGGCTCCCAGTCGCGGGATCTTCACCTGGTTCGTCGAACCCCGCAGCGCACCCGCGGGCGACCCGTGCGAGGCTCCGATCAAGCTTATGGAGCTGCTCCTCCAGGGTGGTCAGTAGCCCCGGACTTCGTAGGTGCGCGCTGTCTACGGGTTCCTTCTACCGATTGGTGGGTAGCGGCCCCACCACGACACTTGCCGCGACGACCAGCTCGTCGCCGGTGCCGGGCATCATCAGCCACACGGTCAGGTGATCGTCCTCGCGGACACGACGCAGGAGCAGACGCGTCCCCGGAACGATGGGCCGCAGGTACTCGATGACGACGCGGTGCGGCATGTCGACGAGGTCGGGGTGCTCGACCAGCTCGTCCTCGATGGCCTCGAGGTAGGCGGCGTTGTTCAGGTGCTTGAAGGGGTCGAAGTCGGTGATCCGCAGGACGTGCTCGCGGTCGGGGAACGGGATGTCCTCGCCGGCCGGGGCCTTCTCCGGGTTCATCGACTTCCACCGCAGGCGGTGCTCGTCGGTCATCGACGACAACATCTCGAACGCCTCGTCGGAGAGCCGTGACGGAACGCCTTTGTCGTTGACGTTGATCCAGAACGCCTCGGTCTCGATGAGGCCCCCGGGACGGTCGTCGGGATTGAACCGGTTGGTCTCGTGCTCTGAGGTGAGCCGGACCCGCATGTTGGTCCAGCGGGTCGACAACGCGCCGCACCAGCGCTGGGCGGTCACCGTGGCCGGCCAGGAGATGGGCCGGATGACGTCGATGATGGTGCGCCGGACGATCCAGAAGGGCTCGGTCTTCCCGAACTCGGTGGCCTCGAGGTTGTCGTTGGCGACGTCCTGCAGATACCGCGCGACGGCATCGAGCCGCACCCGCATGTCCTGGTCGACATCACCGGTCCGAACCCGGTACTCCGCCTGGTAGAACCGGGCGCCCTCCTTGCGGTCCGGTAGTGACCCCGCTCTCACGCCTGACGTAGCCTGGCTCACTCGGGTCCCTTCGATGGGTCGCAGGTATCTTTGCAGTTAAGATACAGTCAAGGCGGAAACTAGAACACGTTCTACGTGTGGAATTACGGAGAAACAGCAGATGGCGCATGTGATTACTCGTCCATGTTGCAACGACGCCAGTTGCGTGAGCGTGTGTCCGGTGAACTGCATCCACCCGACGCCCGACGAACCGGAGTTCTTGACTGCCGAGGCTCTCTACATCGATCCGGAGACCTGCATCGACTGCGGCGCGTGCATCGACGAGTGCCCGGTCGAGGCGATCGTTCCCGACGATCAGCTCACCGAGCGTGACGAGCCGTACCTTCAGATCAACGCGGACTACTACAAGGACCACGACGTCGAGGGCGGGCTCGTCCCGCCGCGCAAGGCACCGCAGCTGCCCGACCGCGAGCTGCACGTCGCGATCGTCGGAGCCGGCCCGGCCGCGTTCTACGCCGCCGAGGAGCTGGTGCGCAAACCCGCCATCAAGGTCGACATGTTCGATCGTCTACCCACGCCCTATGGCCTGGTCCGCGCGGGCGTCGCCCCGGACCACGCGGCCACCAAGGGCGTCGAGAAGACCTTCGCGTCGGTCGCCGCCAAGAAGAACTTCGCCTACTACCTCAACGTCGAGGTCGGCAAGCACATCAGCCACGACGAGCTCGTCGCCCGCTATCACGCGGTCATCTATGCAGTGGGCGCCGCGACCGACAAGCGGCTGAACATCGAGGGTGAGGACCTGCGCAACTCCGTCGCGGCCACCCAGTTCGTCGCCTGGTACAACGGCCACCCGGACTTCGCCGACCTCGATGTCGACCTGTCCTCGGACCGGGCGGTCGTCGTCGGCAACGGCAACGTGGCGCTCGACGTGGCGCGCATCCTCGTCACCGATCCCGACGAACTGGCGAAGACCGATATCGCCGACCACGCGCTGGCGAAGCTGCGCGAGTCGAACATCTCCGAAGTCGTGCTACTCGGCCGCCGCGGCATCGCGCAGGCGGCGTACACCAACAGCGAGTTCCTCGCTCTCGGCGACGTCGAGGGCGTCGACGTGGTCATCGATCCTGAGGACCTGGTCCTCGATCAGTCGTCCGAAGCGGCCCTGGCCGACGACACCCTCGACTCGACGATCGCCACCAAGATCCGGTTGGCCCGTGAGTTCGCCGAACGTCCGCTGACGCCGGGCAACAAGCGAATCGTCTTCCGTTTCCTCACCTCTCCCGTCGGAATTGCCGGTGACGGCGAAGTGGCTACGCTGACGTGCGTGCGCAATGCCTACACCGAAGCCGACGACGATGCCGCCGGCCGCGTGGCCGTGAGGGCCACCGACGAGCGATTCGATCTCGAGACCGGCCTGGTGCTGCGGGCCATCGGGTACCGCGGCGTCCCGGTCACCGACCTCCCCTTCGACGAGGGGCGCGGCGTCGTCCCGAACGCAGGGGGGCGCGTTCAGGCCGCGACCGAGGGCGATGTGATGCCGGGGCTGTACGTCACCGGTTGGATCAAACGCGGAGCGACAGGCGGCATCGGCATGAATCGACTGTGCGGTCAGGAGACGGCACGCGCCGTCATCGACGACTTCGTCGCCGGGGCCATCGGCGATCCGTCGACCCCGCGTGACGATGTTGCCGCCCTGTGTGCCGACCGTGGCGCCAACCGCATCGATCTGGCGGGATGGAAGGCCATCGACGCAGCCGAGAAGTCCGCGGGCAAGGCCGCCGGTCGAGCGCGGGCCAAGTTCGTCAGCATCTCCGAGTTCGAGGCGGCCGCCACCGCCGGAGCGCAGTAACCGTGCGGGTTGCATTGCTGTCCTACCGCAGCAAACCTCATTGCGGTGGGCAGGGCGTCTACGTCCGTCACCTCTCCCGCGAGCTCGCGCTGCTCGGGCACAGCGTCGAGATCTTCTCGGGACAGCCGTATCCGGAGCTCGACCAGTCGGCGATCGACGCCGGCGTCACGATCACCAAGGTGCCCAGCCTCGGGCTCTACGACGAGCCGGACCCGTTCCGTACGCCGAAGCTGAGCGAGTACCGCGACTGGATCGACATGCTCGAGGTCGGATCGATGTGGACGGCGAGCTTCGGCGAGCCGCTCACCTTCAGCCTGCGGGTCGCCCGGCTGCTGAAGGAACGGCGCGACGACTTCGACATCGTGCACGACAACCAGTGCCTCGGGTACGGACTGCTCGAGATCCAGAAGGCGGGCTTCCCGCTGATCGCGACGATCCACCACCCGATCACGCGTGACCGCACCCTCGCGGTCAAGGCGGCCAAGGGCTGGCGCAAGATCACCGCGTGGCGCTGGCACTCCTTCCTGCGTATGCAGGGACGCGTCTCGCGCCGGATCCCGGAGCTGCTCACCGTTTCTCGCAGCAGCGAGGTCGACATCCGCAAGGCGTTCGACATCCCGTCGGGCCGCATCACCACGATCCCGCTCGGCGTCGACACCGAGATCTTCACGCCCGGTGCCGACCGCGTACCGGGCCGGATCGTCTGTGTCGCCAGCGCCGACGCGCCGCTCAAGGGTGTGTCGTACCTGCTGGAGGCGGTTGCGAAGCTCGCCGCCGAGCGTGACGACGTCAAACTGGTACTGGTGTCCAAGTTGGACCCTAATGGGCCGTCTGCCAAGATGATCGAGGATCTCGCGATCGCCGACCGGGTGTCGGTGGTCTCGGGGCTCGAGGACGCCGAGATCGCGGAGCTCCTGGCCTCGGCCGAGGTTGCCTGCGTTCCGTCGCTGTACGAGGGCTTCTCGTTGCCGGCCGTCGAGGCGATGAGCTGTGGGACACCGCTCGTGGCCACTCGCGCCGGTGCGATCCCGGAAGTCGTCGGCACGAGTGAAGAGGCCGCGTTGCTGGTGCCGCCGCGGGATTCCGGGCGCCTCGCGCAGGCGATCGGACGACTGTTCGACGACGCCGAACTGCGTGCGCGTCTGGGCTCGGGAGGACGCCGCCGCGCCGAGGAGAACTACAGCTGGGCGGCGGTGGCCGCGAAGACTGCGGCCCACTACGAAACCGTGCTCGCCGGACACCGGCGGGCAACAGAAGGGACATCGAGTGCTGACAGTTGATTTCGACCGTCTGGGCGTGGGCCCGGGCACCAAGGCGATCGACATCGGGGCGGGTCAGGGACGACACTCTTTCGAGATGTTCCGTCGGGGAGCGGATGTCATCGCCTTCGACATGTCGGAGAGTGACATGGCCGACGTCGCGGAGATGTTCGACGCCATGACGGCCGAAGGGCATGTGCCCGCCTCGGCCAAGGCGCGCGCCGAGGTCGGAGATGCGCTGCGTCTTCCGTACGCGGACAACAGCTTCGACGTGGTCCTCATGTCCGAGATCCTCGAGCACATCCCGACGGACGAGGGTGCGATCAGCGAGATGGTCCGCGTCCTCAAGCCCGGTGGCGTGGCCGCCGTGACGGTGCCGCGGTACTGGCCGGAGAAGGTCTGCTGGGCCCTGTCGGACGAATACCACGAGGTCGAGGGCGGACACGTCCGTATCTACAAGGCCTCGGAACTGGCCGACAAGCTGCGCAAGGCGGGGCTCGAGGTCACCGGCATCGATCACGCACACGCCCTTCACGCTCCGTACTGGTGGCTGAAATGTGCTGTCGGCGTGGAGAACAACGACAACCTGCTGGTCAAGGGATATCACCAGCTGCTCGTCTGGGACATGATGAGCAAGCCGTGGCTGACCCGTGTGGGTGAGCAGGTGCTCAACCCGATGATCGGCAAGTCCGTGGCCCTGTATCTCCGTAAGCCCGAGACCGTCGCGTCTTCATGACGGCCGCTCCGGCTGTCCCTGGAGTGGTCACCGCCGAGCAGATGCGCGCCACCGGTGCTGCCATCGTCGGCATGCAGGAGGAATCCGGCGCACTGCCCTGGTTCCCCGGTGGCCAGACCGATCCGTGGGATCACATTGAATCGGCGATGGCCTTGTCGGTGACCGGTTTTTACGCCGAGGCCGAGGCGGCCTACGAGTGGTCGCGACGCAAGCAGCGGGCCGACGGCTCGTGGCCGATCCGCACCGTGCGCGGGAAGGTCGAGGACGCCGGTACCGACTCCAACTTCTGTGCCTACATCGCGGTCGGGGTCTGGCACCACTACCTGATCACCGGTGACGACGCCTTCCTGCAGCGGATGTGGCCGGTCGTCTGGTCGGCCATCGACTGTGTGCTGCGCTTCCAGCGGGACGACGGCGCGTTCCGCTGGGGCGGCGACCACCGCACCGGCGCGATGTTCGGCGAAGCCCTGATCACCGGCAATGCCAGCATCTTCCAGGCCCTCGATTGTGCGATCCGGATCGCCGCCGAGCTGGATCAGCCCGACGATGCGTGGATCGCCGCACACACCAAGCTCGGGGACGCCATCCGCGTGGACACCGCTCGCGACGCGGAGTGGGAGATCTTCACGCCCCCGTCGGAACACTCCATGGACTGGTACTACCCGATCCTCGGTGGCGCGGTGCGCGGGGAGGAGGGTCAGAAGCTCATCGCCCGCCGCTGGAACGATTTCGTCGTCCCCGGCAAAGGTGTTCGTTGCGTCGACCACCGTCCGTGGGTCACCGGTGCCGAAACCTGCGAGCTCGCACTGGCTCTCGACTCGCTCGGCGACACCGCCGATGCCATCGCGCTCATCGCCTCGATCCAGCATCTGCGCGATCCCGACGGATCGTATTGGACGGGTCTGGTTTTCGCTGACGGCAAGCGCTGGCCGGTGGAGAAGAGCTGCTGGACCTCGGCTGCGGTCGTCCTGGCGGCCGATGCCGTCAGCCGCACCAGCGTCGCCAACGGCATCTTTCGCGACGTTCGTCAGCGACTGACCGTCGCGCCCTAGACCTCCTCGCGACGCGCGAACCCCTGGTCTCTGTGGCACCCATCACCTAGACTGGTGTCCAGTCAACCGTCCGATTCTGTTCGGGCGGCAGCAACGGTGCCCGGGGAGGCCTCATGGATTTCGGAATCGTGCAGTTCACCAGCGATCGCGGGCTCAAGCCGCACGTGCTGGCGCCGCTGATCGAGAACGCCGGCTTCGCGTCGTACTACGTCCCGGAGCACGGGCACATCCCCACCCGTCGCGACGCCGCGCACCCGCAGACCGGTGACGAGACCCTGCCCGACGACCGGTACATGCGCACCCTCGACCCGTGGACGTCCCTCGCCGCCGCGGCCGCCGTCACCGAGCGCATCCGCCTGGCGACCGCCGTGGCGCTACCGGTGCAGTCGGACCCGATCACCCTGGCCAAGACCATCGCCACCCTCGACCACATCTCCGGGGGGCGGGTGACCCTCGGCGTCGGATTCGGTTGGAACCTCGACGAACTCGCCGACCACAACGTGCCGCCGAAGCGGCGTCGGACCATGCTACGCGAGTACCTCGAGGCGATGCGGGCCCTGTGGACACAGGAAGAAGCCGAGTACAGCGGCGAGTTCGTGAACTTCGGGCCGAGCTGGGCGTGGCCCAAATCGACGCAGGAGCACATCCCCGTGCAGGTCGGTGCGGCCGGCAACGAGAAGAACTTCAAGTGGATCGCCCGCAGTGCGGACGGCTGGATCACCACGCCGGGCGAAGAGGACATCGAGGGGTCTGTCGGATTGCTCAAGCAGATCTGGTCCGACGCCGGGCGCGACGGTCAGCCGGAGATCGTCGTCCTCGACTTCAAGCCGGTCCCGGAGAGGCTCGCGAAGTGGCGCGAGATCGGCGTGACCACCGTCCTCTACGGCCTGCCCGACGACTCGGTGGAACGCGCGACGGGTTACCTGGCCAAGCTGGCCGGGAAACTCGACCTCGCCCCCGCAACCGTCTGAACCGCCGAACGCGGTCGGCGTCGTTCGGCCGAGTCTGTACACCAGAGGAGAATCACGTGGACACACGGCTCGACGGCAAGGTCGCACTGATCACCGGCGCGGCGCGCGGACAAGGGCGTAGCCACGCCGCCCGGCTCGCCGAGCAGGGCGCCGACATCATCGCAATCGACATCTGCGACCAGATCCCGACGGTGAACTACGGGATGAGCACACCCGACGACCTGGCGCAGACCGCGAAGATCGTCGACGCCTTCGATCGCCGCGTCATCACCAAGATCGCCGATGTGCGCAGCCGAGATGCGCTCAAGGCCGCGATCGACGACGCGGTGACCGAGTTCGGGCGTCTCGACATCGTGGTCGCCAACGCCGGGGTCAGTCCACTCGGTCCCGACAGCCCGTCCGTGACCTGGCTCAACACGGTCGCGGTGAACCTCCGCGGAGTGATCAACACCCTCGAACTGACTGTGCCGCACCTGGAGTCGGGTGCGTCGATCATCTGCATCGGTTCGATGGCGGCGTTCATGGGTTCCTTCGAGTCGAAGGAGGCCGGACCGGGAGCCTCGGGATACAGCCACTCGAAGCGGGCGGTGGCGCGGCTGGTCAACGACCTGGCACGCAACCTCGCGCCGAAGGGCATCCGGGTGAACGCCATCCACCCCGGCAACGTCGACACCCCGATGGTGCACCACGACGAGATCTACCGTCTGTTCCGTCCCGACCTCGAGAAGCCGACGTACGACGACGTCAAGGGCGTCTTCGCGGCGCTGCACGGTATGCCGGTCGATCTCATCCCGCCGGAGGACATCAGCGAGGCCGTCGTGTATCTGGCGTCCGACGCCTCCCGCTACATGACCGGACAGCAGTTGCGCCTGGAGGCGGGTGCACTGCTGAACTCGATCCCGCCCGGTGTGCCCGACTGACGGCAGCCGGCAAACGCCCGGGTCGTCAGGGGGTCGGGTCGGTACGCAGGCCGGGCAGAACGAAACGGTCGAGGTGGCGCCGGACCTGTTCGGCATCGTCGATGTCGACGGTCTCGCCTGGCGACGTGCCAAGGCTGATCAGCACGCGCGCAACCCATTCGGCGACCTCGTGGAGATCGTGTCCGGCGTGGATCTCCCCGCGTCGGGCTGCTGCCTCGACATACGGGAACCAGAAGCCGGCGAGGTCGGGAACCAGTTTCACCACACCGACCCCCGCACACTCGGCGAACTCTGTCGGCTCATCGGTGCGCAGTCGCATGAGGAGGGTTCCGGGGTCGTCGTAGGCGCCGCGCCCGATCCGCACGCCGGCGGTCAGCTGGCCGGCGAGATCGCCGATGTCGTCGAGCGCCGCGCGTGCGTCGCGCCAGAACGATTCAGTCAGCCGCACGATGGTCGCGCCGATCATCGACGGCTTGTCGGGGTAGTGCCGGTACAACCACGCCCGGGAGACCCCGGCGGACTCGGCGACCTCCTGCATCGTGGTCGCCCTGATGCCCTTCTCGGCCAGCAACTTCTCGGTGGCGTCGAGCAACCGGTCGTGCACCGACGGGTTGGTCGTCTCGGTCACGGGGTCTCCTGCGTCGCTCGTCGCCTGGGCTTGCTCTGTCGTCGGTACTCCGCCGAAGACTAACAAGCGTAGACAGTTCGCGGAATCTGTGTACACGGCCCGGGCCGTGGGTGTAGACACAAACCAGATTGTGTCTACCGAGCGATGGTTGATCATCGCTGACGTTCGTCCAGAGGGGGCAGTGTGCCTTTACCGACCACCGCGATCATCGGAGCCGGGATCAGCGGCCTGACCGCTGGCAAGATGCTCACCGACTACGGCGTTCCGTACACCTGCTTCGAGAGCTCGGACCGCATCGGCGGCAACTGGGCTTTCGGTAACCCGAACGGGCACAGCAGCGCATACCGGTCGCTGCACATCGACACCTCCAAGCATCAGCTGTCGTTCCGGGACTTCCCGATGCCGGACGATTACCCGGACTTCCCGCACCACACGCAGATCAAGGCGTATCTCGACTCCTACGCGGAGGCCTTCGATCTCACCTCGTCGATCGAGTTCACCAACGGCATCGAGCACGCCCGTCGGCTCGGCGGCGGGGGGTGGGAGCTGGAAACCCAGCGCGGTGAACGACGCCGCTTCGATCTCCTCGTGGTCGCCAACGGGCACCACTGGGACCCGCGGTATCCCGACTTCCCGGGCCGGTTCGACGGCATCGAGATGCACGCGCACCACTACATCGATCCGCGGACGCCGCACGAGTTCATGGGCAAGCGCATCCTGGTTGTCGGGCTGGGGAACAGTGCGGCCGACATCGCCGTGGAGTTGTCGTCGAAGGCTCTCGACAACAAGCTGACGCTGTCCACCCGCTCCGGCGCTTGGATCGTGCCGAAGTACTTCGGCGGCAAGCCCGCCGACAAGTACTACAAGACCTCGCCGCACATCCCGATGGCCTGGCAGCGCAAGTTCGTGCAGATCATGCAGCCGGTGACCGCCGGCCGTCCCGAGGACTACGGTCTCCCGACGCCGAATCACAAGTTCTTCGAGGCACATCCGACGCAGTCGGTGGAGCTGCCGCTGCGACTCGGGTCGGGTGACGTCATCGCCAAGCCGAACGTCAGTCGCCTCGACGGGTCTACGGTCCACTTCGACGACGGCACCTCCGACGACTTCGACATCATCATCTACGCAACGGGTTACAACATCACTTTCCCGTTCTTCGATCCCGATTTCATCTCCGCGCCCGACAACCGCATAGATCTCTACAAGCGGATGTTCTACCCGGGTATCGACGATCTCGTGTTCGCCGGCTTCGCCCAGGCGGTCCCGACGCTCTTCCCGTTCGTCGAATGCCAGGCGCGCCTGATCGGCGCGTACGCGACCGGCCACTATCGGCCGCCGTCGGTGGCGGAGATGCGGGCCACGATCGCGGCCGACACCGAGTTCTTCACCGGCCACATGGTCCAGAGCGCCAGACACACGCAACAGCTCGACCACTATCTGTACGAACACAACATGCGTACCAAGGAGATTCCCGACGGTCGACGCCGCGCGCAGGAGCAGGGACCGATGACGTGGGCGGGCGTCGCGGAGTCGGTGTCCGTCGGCACCGCCTCGGAAGCGGAGGCCACCGCATGACCGCACCGTCCGGAGCTCAGTCCGTTCGTTTCCCGTCGTCCGGCATCGATTGCGACGCGTGGTTCTTCGCCGGTTCGTCGGGCTCGCCCTTCGAGGTCGACGGAAAACGCCCCGTCGTCGTGATGGCGCATGGTTTCGCGGGCACCAAGGACTCGGGTCTCGCGCCGTTCGCGCAACGCTTCGCGAAGGCGGGCCTCGCGGTCTTCGCGTTCGACTACCGAGGCTTCGGGTTGTCGGGAGGGCAACCGAGACAGCAGATCTCGCTCGAACGTCAGGCCGACGACTATCGGGCTGCGATCGTGGCGGCGAAGAAGCAGCCCGGCGTCGACCCGGATCGGGTGATCCTCTGGGGAGTCTCGCAGTCGGGGGGTCACGCGCTGACCGTCTCCAGCGGCCGCACCGACATCGCCGCGGTGGTCTCGGTGATCCCGCTGGTGAACGGCCTGGCCGCCGGCCGCGTGGCCTACGACCAGGTCGGGGGAGCGGCCATCGCACGCTCGACGGCATCGGCAGTGGCGAGCGCGGTCTCCTCGAAGCTGGGTCGCGGCCCGAAGATGATGCGCGTCGTCGGCAAGCCGGGCGATCGCGATGCAGCACTGACCGCACCGGGATTCCTGGAGAGCTACCTCGCGATCGCCGGACCGTCGTGGCGCAACGAGGTCGACGCGTCGGTGGGCCTGGAGATCGGCGGTTTCCGCGCGGACAAACACGTCGGCGACATCGCCGCCCCGGTGCTCGTCCAGATCGCCGATCACGACTCCGCCGCACCACCACATTCGGCGGCCAAGACGGCGTTCAAGGCACGCGCCGAGGTCCGGCACTACCCGTGTGATCACTTCGACGTGTTCGAAGGCAACGACTGGTTCGAACCGTGTGTCGGACATGCGATCTCGTTCCTCGCCCGGCACCTCGCCGAGCAGACGGTGAGCACCCGGTGAAGCGCGCCGTCGTCATCGGCGGGGCGTCGGGCATCGGGCTCGCGACGGTCGGCGCCCTGACGGCCGAGGGTGTGGAGGTCGTCGTCGCCGACGTCGACGTCGAGAGTGCGGAGAGGGTCGCCGCCGAGCGCGGCGACACCGTCCGCGCACTGCGTCTCGACGTCACCGACGAGGACTCGGTGGTCGCGGCGTTCGACGCGGCGGGAGAGTTCGACACCGTGGTGAACTGTGCGGGACTGTCTGATCCCGGTGCGCTCACCGAACTCGAGCTCAGCGCCTGGCAGCACACCGTGGACGTCTGCCTGACGGGCACGTTCCTGGTGGTCAAGCACGCCGGTCGTCGGATAGCGGATGGCGGTTCGATCACCTGCATCGCCTCGCTCAACGGACGTCAGCCAGGTGCCGGGATGGGTTCGTACTGCGCGTCGAAGGCGGGTGTTCTGATGCTGGTCGAGGTCGCGGCACTCGAGTTGGCGGACCGACGGATTCGCGTCAATGCCGTGTCGCCGGGACTTGTGCAGACGCCGCTGACCGAGGGCATCGGATTCGTGCCCGGTCTCACCGAGGAGTACATCGAGAACACCCCGTTGGGACGCAGCGGCGAACCGGCCGAGATCGCCGACACCATCGTCTTTCTCGCCTCCGAGAAAGCCCGATGGATCACCGGCGCGGCCTTCGACGTGAACGGTGGCGCCCACCTCAAGCGGTATCCCGACGTACTCGGAAAGGCGCGCGCGATGCTCGCCGGTTCGCTCCCTGAGTAGAGCTTGCGACGAGGCCCCCGGCCTGTTGGCTGTGTAGCCGAGGAGCTTGCGACGAGGCGTATCGAGTCAGCCTCCACCCACCCACCTGCTCCCGCTCAGAAGGGCGGTGGGTTGGCAATGTCCCACTCGTCGAGTTTTCGACGATGAGTTGTGGTGCGGGCGGCCCGATCGTCGGCGATCCGTTGCCGGGCGGGGTGATCGGGTGGCTTTCGCGGTGTCAGGGCGCCGAAGAGGTCCCGTCCGGTGAACGAGTTGCCCTGATAGACGTGACCGGTGGGCGATTCGAACCAGATCGACATGTACTCGTCCTGAGAGTCCTGCCACGCCCCGAAGGTTTTGATGCGGTGGTGGAACCGACACAACGGTTTCAGGTTGCGCTCGCTGGTTTTCCCGCCGTGGTCGGGGTTGGTGTGATCGAACGGGTGGGTGTGGTCGAGGTCGGAGATCCAGACGGGCTGGTTGCAGCCGGGGAAGGTACAGCACAGTTCGCCGGCCCGCACGAGTGACTGGAGTTTGCGGCTGGGTACATACCGGCTCGCGGCTGCGGCTGCTTGGGCGTCGGCGTCGCTTGGTCCGTTGCCGACCCCGGCGGTGACGACATCACAGATGGCATCGGCGAGCAGGCTGCGCATGGTGTCGGCGTCGATGAGGCCGTGGCCGTCGAGCATGCCGGGGTCGTTGTCGAGGCCGACGAGCGTCGAGAGGTTGCCGATGATGTGAAAGGTCGGCCGGGGGCCGTGGCCCGCGCACGAGCAGGACGGTGAGGTGTCGGCGGGTTCATCTGCCGGAGCCTCGGTTTCAACGGGTTGGGGTGGGCTCGAGCGTGTCGAGGTCTTGCTCGGCGGGTTCGGGTGCGCAGTCGGGGCAGTGACAGTCGAGTGCCCGCCGGCCGTGGGCGAGAGCGAGGAGGGCGTCGGCCCGGCGCTGAGACATGGTGCGCCCATCACTCGGGTGGACGGTGGTGGCGATGGCGGTCAGCTGGGCATTGAGGGCGGCGGCGTCGGTGTGGGGCAGGTTGCCGGTGATGCGGGAGCGGCCGGGCTGGAACCGGTCGGGTCGGATCGTCACTTCGCGGTCGCGGGTGGCGTGGTCGTTGCGTCGGCGGACCGCATCGGGAGCGTGTTTGTGCACGATCTGGTCGACGAGTGCGGTGAATCGTGTGGTGGACATGGGGTCGCGTGCCAGGATCGCTTCGGCCAGGTGCGCATCGACGATCGGCATGGTGGCGTCGTCGACGAAGTCGGTGCGTGTGAGGGCGATGGTGAATCGGCGCAAGTCGATTCGTGCGCAGGCGAGCGCGGTGCCGGTGAGTGGGAGTCGGTACCGCATGGCGTCGCCGGTGCGGATGAGGTCGCGGGCTTCGGCGGCGGTTAGGTTCAGTGCGGCACCGAGTTCGGCGGTGGCTTGTTCGAATCCGTTGGGTCCGTGCTCGGCGTAGGGGTCCACACCTGCGGCTGCGTTTGCGGTCTTGTTGAGTAGTTCGTCGACCGATTGTGCTTGTCCGGTGTGGAGCCAGCTGCGATGCAGGAGGTATTCCTCTTCGCGTTGTTCGTGCAGCAGGCTGGCGGCCATCAGGATGCGGCAGGTGTTGACCGCGTTCATCGAGGCCGAGTACGCGGCGGTGCTGACGAGTGCTTCGGCCGACAGTCCGGCCAAGGGTTCGAGCACGTCGAAACCCTCGCCGGGGAGGTCCCCGGTGGGGGTGGTGTCGCCGAACTCGAAGGCCATGACAACACCATACGATCGGTCACCGACAATTCTGTTCGGTGTCGAGCGGGTTGTCAGACGGTGTGGCAACGACTTTCGGTAGTAGGGCCTCCGGTCAGGCCTTCAGCGGCGCCCCGACCTCACCCGAGTCGCGCCGCAGCACGCGTAGTGAGCCCTCGGCCCGGACCTCGGTGAACTGGCCGGTTGCCAGTGCCTGGCAATAGATCTCGTAGGGCGGGCGTCCGCCGTCGGCGGGGTCGGGGAAGACGTCGTGGATCAGCAGGGCGCCGCCGATGCGGACCCACGGCGCCCAGCCGTCGAGATCGTTCTGGGCGGCTTCCATGCTGTGGCCGCCGTCGATGAAGACGAAGTCGGCGGGCTTGCCCCAGATCCGGGCGGCGACGGTCGACGGCGCGAGGAGTCCGACGACGGTCTTCTCCAGGCCGGCGTCGAACATGGTGCGGCGGAATCGAGCCGAGGTGTCGAGTGCGCCGGTGTGCGGGTCGACCAGCGACTCGTCGTGGTACTCCCAGCCCGGCTGATGCTCTTCGGAACCGCGGTGATGGTCGACCGTGACGATGACGGCGTCGTTGGCCTCGGCGGCCGAACCCAGGAAGACCGTGGACTTTCCGCAGTAGGTGCCGATCTCCACGCCGACCTTCGTCGAATCCGGTTGGGACAGATACTCTCCGGCGATCTCGAACAGCGTCTGTGCCTCGTCGAGCGGCATGAAGCCGGGTGCTTCGTCGGCGACTTTGCGGCGTTCGGGGGACGGTGCGTTCGGCGACGGCGCCGTGGACTGTGACATGGCACAGATCCTATCGGGTGTGTGAGCGGCGCCGCGTAGGGTGACCGGTATGAAAGCTCAGGTACTCAGTGCAGAGACAGGCCCTTCCGGACTCGAATTGACCGAGGTCCCCGATCCCACTCCCGCTGACGGTCAGGTCGTCGTCGACGTCAAGTCCTGCGGTGTGTGTTTTCCGGACCTCCTGATGAGCCAGGGGAAGTACCAGCTCCGCGTGCCCACCCCGTTCACCCCGGGCACCGAGGTCGCCGGTGTGGTGCGGTCGGCGCCCGAGGGTTCGTCGGTGAAGGTGGGGGACAAGGTCCTCGTCGCATCGATCGTCGGCGGTTTCGCCGAACAGGTCGCCGCCGCGCCGGAGCAGCTGCTGCCGCTGCCCGACGGACTCAGCTTCGAGCAGGGTTCGGCGATGGGCATCAACTACCAGACCGCCCTGTTCGCGCTGAAGACCCGCGCGCACACCCAGCCCGGCGAGGTCGTCGGTGTTCTGGGCGCGGCCGGCGGCGTCGGCACCGCCTCGATCATGGTCGCGAAGGCCATGGGTGCCAAGGTCGTCGCCATCGTCCATCGCAAGGGGGCCGAGGAGTTGCTGCGCAGCGCGGGCGCCGACGAGATCGTGCAGCTCGAAGAGGGCTGGGGCGACAAGCTCCGGGAGGTCGCGCCCAAGGGCGTCGACGTCATGATCGACCCGTCCGGCGGCGAGGTCTTCGACGAGGCGCTGCGCCAAGTCGCGCCGGACGGCCGTTACGTCGTGGTCGGCTTCGCCGCGGGAGGCATCCCGACGGTCAAGCTCAACCGCGTGCTGTTCCGCAACATCGCCGTCGTCGGTGCTGCGTGGGGCGAGTACGTGCGCACCCACCCGGAGCTCCCGGCGATCCTGCACGAGGAGCTGGCCCAGATGATCGCCGACGGCATGACCCCGCAGGTCAACGTCACCTACTCGCTGGATCAGCTGCCCGAGGCGTTGACCGATCTCGCCGAGGGGCGGATCCTGGGTAAGGCGGTCGTCAAGATCGGCGACTGAGGACATCGGCCCGGCCGGCGACGACCGCAGAAGAAACCACCTGCGAAGGGAACCGCCATGTGCCGCAACATCACCGAACTGCGCGGACTGGAACCGCCCGCCACGGCCGACGAGGTCGAGGCGGCCGCCCGGCAATACGTCCGCAAGGTGAGCGGCGTGCGGCACCCCTCGCCGGCGAACGCCGAGGCCTTCGAGGCCGCGGTCACCGCCGTCACCGCGGCCACCCGCACCCTGCTCGACGCCCTGCCCGAGCGGCGTCAGCCGCCGAAGACGGTGCCCCCGCTCCGACGCCCCGAGGTCCAGGCGCGGATCGCCGCGCGGGGCTAGCAGTCAGATGTCGCGATTCGTATCGGGCACGGTGGTTGCCACTCTGTTTGTGAGTCACTCCCGATGGGGAGGAGAACACTGTGAGCATGTCACCGGGTTACACGGTCGAGGAGATCGAAGCTCTTGTGGAGGAGTACATGGCTCTTCGGCAGGGGCAGAAGGGGCCGTGGCTGAAAGCCAGGTCGATCAGTAAGTACCAGCTGCATCGATGGCGCCAGGCCTATCTGGCCGGTGACCTGGCACGCGGCCTGGTGCCGCGTGACTCGGTGACCCGCGAGGACGCGATCCGACGGGCGATCGAAGCGGAGAAGCATCTAGAAGCCCAGCAGCGTACTCATGCCGACGAGCTCGAACGGCTACATCGGCAGATCGAGACCCTGCAAGGCGGTAACGCTGCGTTGGGAAAAGCTATCGGGCTCTTGCGAAAGTTGGACTCGCAAGAGCCCGGGGCGACACCGGACGATCCCAGCTCCGAGAAGTAAGGTTCGGCCTGATCGCCGAGCTGACAGCCTCGGGGTATTCCCAGCGGTCGGCGTTGACGATCGCGGGGGTCTCGCGCGGATCGTTTCACTACCGCCACCGGCCCCGACCTGCGGTGTCGCATCCGGTTGCCCAGCGAGACAGGGCCTATCCCAGCCAGCTCAACGGCGCCGACGTCGCGGCGATCAGCGAGTTGATCCGGGCCGGCTGGTCCCAGGGACGCTCGGTGATCGACACCTTCGCCCACACCTGGGATCACGGCCGTTATCTGGCGTCGGCGCGCACCTGGTATCGCATCGCCAACCGGATCGATCAGTCCACCCGCCCGGCCTCACCCCGGTCGCGTACACAGCGCACACGTCGCGTACCGGTTGTGGCGGCCACCGCCCCCGGGCAGGTGTGGATGTGGGATATCACCGACCTCAACGGCACCTACGTCGGCCAGCGATACAAGGCGTATTCGATCCAGGATCTTTACTCCCGCAAGATCATCGCGTCCTGCGTAGCTCCTCGGGAGGACGAAGACATCACCGCAGGCTTGTTCGCTGCAGCGTTCGACACCGATCAGGTTCCGCGCATCATCCACTCTGACAACGGATCGGTCATGCGGTCGGGTCGACTGGCCCGGCTGTGTGCGGCGATGGACGTGACCATGTCGTTTAGTCGTCCGCGTGTGTCGAATGACAACCCGTACAAGGAATCTGAGTTCCGCACCATGAAACACCGGCCGTCATATCCGGCCACGTTCGACGACATCCACAGCGCTCGGGATTGGGTCGAGTCCTACGTCGACTGGTTCAACGTCGACCACCACCACCGCGGACTGGCACTGTTCACTCCGCAATCAGTCCACGACGGCAGCTGGCGAGAGCACCACAGCGTGCGCGCCTCGACACTAAACACCTACTACGAGCACAACCCCGACCGGTTTCGACATCGTCGTCCCAGCGCGCACCGCCCGCCCAGCCGCGTCGGCATCAACCTGCACCACGAACACAACCAGATCGCACTAAACACGAACTAGTGACTCAACACAGGTTGACACCCACCGGCACCGATACGAATCGCGACACCTGCGAATCGGGGTAGGGCGGGCAACGAAGCATGTCCGCCGCCAGCCCTGGGGAGTACCTAGGTGCACCCGCGTTCTGGCCGGGTTAGGATCGCGAAGACATTTGTGCTGATCATGGGCATGCCGTGCGTGGCCATGCGGTTGGGGTGGGGGAGTAGTGGCACCGAAGCCTGTAGAGGTGAACACGGGCAGCCTTGCTGACACGGCGACACACCTGCATTCGTTGGGAGCGTCGATTCGGGGAATCGAAGCGCCGGCGTTTGGAGCGATCGGGAACTCATTGGCGGGTTTCGAGACCGCATCCGCCGCGGCCAGGGTCGACGGGTCGGTGAAGCAGGCTCTGACAACGATTGCAGGTCGACACGAGCAGTTTGGCGATGCGCTGGAGTCCGCTTCGATCGCGATAATCAACGCGGACTATGTAGCCGCCCGACTACTAGAGTCGCTTGGCGACCTCAATCAGCGTCCTGAGTGATGGTGGCGAAGACGCGCAGTGTTGTCCGCGATGCACACCCCGAGATACTCGCTCATGCGGCGTCCGCACTGGTACCGGTGTCCTCCGCAATCGAGGGTAAAGCCGAGGAGCTGCATGCAAAGGTTACCGGCCTCGACTGGAAGGGGGCCGCTCGTGACGGGGCGTTGACCCGCGCGGACCGAGAAAAGACACAGATGACCCGGGCAGCGGACGCCGTCGACCAACTCGGCGAAGCGTTGAAGTCGGGTGGCAGCCGGATGGCTCCGATGGTCGCGAGCCTCAATACGTCGGCTACCAACCTCGAAAACGACCAGTTCTCAGTCTCGGAGGAGTGGACAGTCCGCGACTTGCGAGACTACGCATCAGAAGAGAAACGCAACGAGGGCGACCCCACAGCACTGTCGGCGATCGCCGAAGCCCGTCGAATTCGGGGCGAAGAAGCTACCAACGAGACCATTCGACTGCAAAGACTCGCCCAAGAGTTGCACGCCGCTGACCTCGACACGAAGCGCGCGATCAGTGAAGCAGAAGAACTCATCAGAACACTTACGCCCATCACCGCGGGATTCAGTGTCCGCCAGTCAGAGATCGACCTGAAGGCACTCAGGGACGGCAAGCTGTCTCCCGCGGCCCGAGATCGACTGAGGCAAGCGACGTCGTTGAGTCCTGAGCAGCTCGAAGCACTGAGTGATGGGCAGGCCACGGTGATCCCTCAGGGGCAGTACGACTACCTGAGCAGCATCATGAACGAGCTCAAGACGGCGAACATGGACGAGCTACTCAGTATCAACAACGCTGCGCCGGGGCTACTCGGAGATGCTTTCCGCATCATGTCGAATCCGAATTTGCACACGAACGCGGGTTCAACGGGCGGGCTCGACCGCCTACCTGACTCGGTTGTCTCGCTACTGCGCGACAACCCGATTGAGTACACGACCGCGGGTATGTCGACGGGATTTCCGTACTCTTTCGCTGGGGTCCCACGCCTGGATGATTTCAAAATTCTGAACACGATACTGAGTGACCGCACCGACCGTGGTCTACAACTCGGAACGGATGTCGATCGCGGGATGCTCAAACAGGCCTCTGAGATCGTCGGGGCTCTTCCGGACGACGAAGACAAGCTCTTTGGCATGCGTGATGAGAACCAGCGCGTCGAGGATGTTCGGAAGCTTGCGAGCTCGATGCTCACCAACTCGAGTCACGACCGGCAGGCGGTGACGGACTTTCTCACAGGGGAACGGATGGCCGTGACTGTTGCCGAGGGGCATAGGTACGACGCCGACGCGCACGTGTTGAACATTCTGTCTGAGCGGTGGTCTATCGACGGTGCGAAGATCGGTGAAGAGGGCGACTTGTCGGGCGGTAGAGATCTGTTCGATTGGATCGGAGCTGCGGCGCCTGCAGACGGGTTCGAGGGACAGCTAGGTGGCAAGGCAGCAAATGCATTGGCACGCGCCATAATTGACCACGAGAACGAACTCGACTCCTTGGTTGTCGAACGAGACTCCGCGGGGAACAACAAGTACGAGACATTCGGTGACCGGAATGCCCTGCTATCGCAAGTACTTGCCAAGAATCTGGCGCCGTACTTCGGTAACTTTGCAGGTGCTCCGGACGAGGTGTTGACCAACCACTCGGCCGGTCAGCTTGAAGACACGGTCGAGTTCTCGAAGCTGATCGGGGTTCTGTCGACGGATCCTGGTGCCGGTCGAGTGGCGTTGAGTGCTGCGGTGCAGTGGGAGAACTTCCTTGCGCATGAGTACGGCAGCGACCCAGACAACGCGGAGTTGGCCACTGCAGCGGCGAAGATGCACAAATCCATGGATGAAGGCCTTACCATTGCGTTGACAACCCTCGCCGACAACGACCAATGGGAGCGGGTGCGCGAGTACAACGAGAAGTCTTTTCTGATCGATTCAGCAGGTGGACTCTTGGCTGCCGGCGGCTTGAAAGTTCCTGGGCTTTCGGAGGTTGCCGGTTTGGCAGTACCGCTCGTGAAGATGGATGAGGTCGCGTTGCCAACTGCCGATCCGCAAGACAACGAGGCTGCCTGGAAGACCGAGCTTGGGAACATGGGGACCAGCCTCGACAAACTGACCGCCGGGCAGGACCGAGTTGTTCATGTGACGTCCGGATACGTCGAGGATCGGCCAGATCTTTGGGGTAAGGCGTGGACTGCGCGCGACGGTGCTCAGATAACGTTCGTGAGGCCAGACGGTTCCCTTGACCTGGAAATAGTTCAGGCCAACGGCCGAGAATTCACGAGATTCTCGAAGGAAATCGGTGCGGAGAGTATTCGTTTCGAATACAACGACCACTTCGGTGAATCACTCGAAGACCCGACGATCAACGATTCTGACCAGTCCATGGAGGTAGTGGATCGTGCGCCGCGCTGACGTTGCTGCGATAGCTGTTCTGTGTCTTGGGCTTGTGACTGCTTGCGGTGACAGTGATCGATCCCCGTCCTCGGGGTCTGCAGGCAGCACCACGTCGAGTTCAGTCCGAACGGTGTCCCCCTCGGAAGCCCGTGCAGCCGACCGTTTGCAGTGGAGAACCCGATGGCTTGAGAACGGTGCTGTCGACCTGTCATCCCCGACGGGAACGTTCATTCGTGGAGTAATCGAAGGAGAGACCCTTCTGCTCTTCGATTGGAATGTTGACGGTGAGTTTCCGGGCATCAAAGACGCGATCCCTGGGCGGAAGGATTGGATGCCCCCACTGGGAAGCAGCGATTACCAGACAGTAGATGAGATCCACAAGATAGCTGACGTTCGTGACATCGGTGACAATTCAGCTGTCGCGCTTGTGTGCACCTCCGGAAAGGTAAGCTCCGATCCGACGAGTTTTCCACCCTATTTCGATTCGAAAAATATCCCCGATGCCCAAGACAGATTCGTGGCGGTCGGCCGCTTGACGTTTCACCGGGAGGGCGAGTCGCCGCCGGAAAGTCGGCCCGGTCCCAAGTTGTTTCCCGGGTATGACGTATTCGGAGACTGGTGGATCTCGGAGTACAAGGATTCCTGGTCGCCGACGTCGGGTCAGGACGAGTGGGGGCGGGAACCGATGCCTGACCCGAGTATCTGCGGTGACATGGGCGACTTGACCGCTCCTGGCCCGTCCTATCCCGGGTGGTCGGGGAGCGAAGTTCGAATCTCAGCGCGCCACGGTAGATGAGAGTTGCCAGCGGCCGAGCAGAACCCCAGCCAGAGGTTTCGCTCGGTGGGGCTGCTTGATGGTTGAGCGACGGGGCAACCCGGCATCCCGGACAAACCCCAGTTCAGCGCGGTTAGAACCACCGGCGAGCGAAAAATTGGGACCTCGCGTGGCGCCGCGGATAGTCTCGGAGTGGTGTCCAACCACCGATCTCATCGCGCGCGACCCGTACCGCGCGTGGTTCGTCTTCTCGCGCTCGCGCTGACGGCCGCCATCATCGGCCTCCTGTCCATCCTCGGCGGACCTGCGCCTCACGCGCAGGCCGCTCCCGACGACAGCTGTGCCCCGGCTGGTCTCGCGTCCGCGTCGGCCGCACCGGTCAACCTGGCCGCGGCGGAACAGGGCGGAGAGGACAAATACACCACCCCGAACACGACGCCGATCGATCAGCTCGACCTGAACGCGCTCGAGTTGCTCGCGCCGGGCACGCTCTCGGTCGGCACGCTCTCCGACGCCGGACCCAGCATCTGCGTCAACAGCGCTGGTGTCTTCACCGGCTTCGACAACGAACTGCTGAAGGCCGTCGCCGCGAAGTTGGGTCTGCAGGTCGAGTTCAACGGCACCGAATTCGCCGGTCTGCTCTCGCAGGTGGCCAACAACCGGTTCGACGTCGGGTCGTCGTCGATCACCACCACCGACGACCGTCGCAAGACCGTCGACTTCACCAATGGCTACGACTTCGGATACTTCTCGCTCGTCGCGCCCACGAGCGGATCCATCAAGAGTTTCGGTGACCTGTCGGATGCCACCCGCATCGCCGTCGTACAGGGCACCGTGCAGGACGACTACGTCGTCAACACGCTGGGCCTGGACCCGGTCAAGTTCCCCGACTACGCAACGGCCTACGCCAACCTCAAGAGCGGTCAGGTCGACGCGTGGGTCGCACCGTCGCAGCAGGCGGAGGGCGCGGTCCGGGACGGTGACGGCACCGCCATCGTCGAGAACACCTTCAGCGTCAACAACTTCGTCGCGTGGGCGGTCGGCAAGAACAAGCCGAACCTCGTCGAGGCGCTGAACTCCGGACTCGACGCCGTCATCGCCGACGGCACCTACGCGAAGTTGTACGAGGACTGGGTGCCGCGCGAACTGCCGGAGGGTTGGAAGCCGGGCAGCAAGGCCGCGCCGGCACCCGAACTCTCCGACATCGCCGCCATCGCCGCGGAGAACGCCGAGAAGGCCGGCCCGGCCGAGGCCACCGAGCCGAAGAGCACTCTTCAGCAGCTCGGCGACACCTTCTTCAACTGGGACCTGTACGAGAAGTCCTTCCCGGAACTGATCAAGACCGGCCTGGTGAACACGCTGATCCTCTCGGTCGTGTCCGGTGTGCTCGGCACCATCCTGGGCATGATCCTGGCGATCTGCGGAATCTCCCGGTCGCGTTGGTTGCGCTGGCCCGCACGCGTTTACACCGACATCTTCCGCGGTCTGCCGGCCGTGGTCGTCATTCTCATCGTCGGCCTGGGCGTCGGCCCGGTGGTCAAGGGCATCACCGGCAACAACCCGTACTGGCTCGGCGCGGTCGCGCTGGCCCTGCTCGCGGCCGCCTATATCGGCGAGATCTTCCGATCCGGCATCCAGAGCGTCGATGACGGTCAGCTCGAGGCGTCGCGTGCGATCGGTTTCAGTTACCGCCAGTCGATGCGGCTGGTCGTCGTTCCGCAGGGCGTCCGGCGGGTGCTGCCCGCGCTGATGAACCAGTTCATCAGCCTGATCAAGGACAGCTCGCTGGTCTACTTCCTCGGACTCCTGGCCAGCCAGCGAGAGCTGTTCGCCGTCGGTCGAGACCTCAACGCGCAGACCGGAAACCTGTCGCCGCTGGTCGCCGCGGGCATCATGTACCTCATCCTGACCATCCCGCTGACGCACCTGGTCAACTACATCGACCGCCGCCTCCGCACCGGCAGGCCCGCCGATGTCCACGACGACCCGCTGCCCGTCACCGCCGTCGAGAAGGGATAGGCCATGCCTGCCACCACCACACGAAAAGCGGTGTCGCTGACCGGCACCGATCTGCACCTGTCCTTCGGCAAGCATCATGTGCTGCGCGGCGTCGACATCCAGGTCGATGCCGGGACGACGACCACTGTCATCGGGCCGTCGGGGTCGGGCAAGTCGACGCTCCTGCGGGTGCTCAACCGCCTGCACGAGCCCGACCAGGGCGACATCCTGCTCGACGGCCGGTCCGTCCTGAAGGACAACCCGGATGAACTGCGCCGCCGAATCGGCATGGTGTTCCAGCACTTCAACCTGTTCCCCCACAAGACGGTCGTCGAGAACGTCGCCCTGGGACCCCGGAAACTCAAGGGGCTCAGCAAGGAGGAGGCCCGGGAGGTCGCGCTGAAGCAGCTCGAGATCGTCGGCCTGACCCAGAAGGCCGACGTGCGGCCGGCTCGTCTGTCGGGCGGTCAGCAGCAGCGCGTGGCCATCGCTCGGGCGCTGGCGATGACGCCGGAGGTCATGTTCTTCGACGAGGCGACGTCGGCCCTCGATCCCGAGCTCGTCAAGGGCGTTCTCGCACTCATGGCCGACCTCGCGTCCGAGGGGATGACCATGGTCGTCGTCACGCACGAGATGGGCTTCGCCCGCAACGTGAGTGACAACGTGCTGTTCATGGACCACGGCGCCGTGGTGGAGACCGGCGACCCCGGGCAGCTCTTCGACGACGCGAAATCGGATCGCCTGCGCACCTTCTTGTCTCAGGTGCTCTGAGACCTCACATCCACTGGACGAGTTCGTCGGACCGTTCCGGGTGACGTTTCCGGAACCGTTCGACGACCTCGCTGATGTGATCGTGCATCAGTGTCTCGGCCTTCCGCGGGCGGCCCGCGATGATCGCTCTGGCGATGTCGGCGTGGTCGTGTCTCATCGCGTCGTCTCCGGCGGTGGTGTCGCGTCCGGCTGTGAGGACATGCTCGACGACGATGTGGTCGATCGCCTGGGTCAGGAGAGTGAGTACGCGGTTTCCGCTGAGTTCGGCGATGACGGCGTGGAAGTTGGTGAGCTCGCCGAGGATCTCGTTGTCTCGGAGCGCTTCGACGTCGTGATCGAGGAACCGCGCGAAGGCGGTCTCCTTGGTCTTGCGGTCCTCGATCCGGGCGACCTTGGCCGCCAGCTGTGGTTCCAGGAGCTTCCAGGTGTCGAAGACCTCGTCGTACGTCGCGCCGGCGAGGTGAAAGTAGAGCGTCGCAGTCCGTGCGAGGTACGAAGCGTTGAGTGCGCTCACGAACGGGCCGCCACCCGGACCGCGCTTCAGTGTGATCAGACCCTGGACCTCGAGGATGCGCAGGGCTTCGCGCAGGGTCTCACGACTGACCGAGTAGTCGGCGAGCATGTCGCTCTCGGCGGGGAGGCGGTCGCCGTGTCGTAGGCCGAGGCTGACGATGTCGGAGACGATGGCCGCAGCGGTGGTCTCCGACGCCTTCGGGGCACGGGCGGCCTCGCCGGCTTTCGTCGACGAATGGATGTCGCCGGGCCGGTAGATGATCGGTAGGCCCGCGCGGACGATTTCGCGTGTCATCATCGACCTCTTCAGATGGGGTGAAACTGGCACGGAGCCGCTGGCTGGAATCCGATCGGTTGCACTCTACGTGGTCGCGGGACGAGACCCGGAAAAATCGTATGAGCGAATGAAACCGCGCTACGGTTCTAGCACGCGGCGGTCATCCGCGCAGCGGATGCGGGCACCGGCGGTTCACCGCCCCTCGAGGCCGAACAACCGAGCAGCGTTGCGGTAGAACACATTGCGCAGCCAGTCGTCGCCCATGTCGAGGCCGGTGATCACCTCGAGCGCGTGGGTGTAGCCGTACGGGATGTTGGGGAAGTCGCTGCCGAACAGGATCTTGTCCCCGGCGTCGGCGAGGCGTGACCGCAGATCGGCGGGGAACGGGGCGTTCTCCTCGGCGAAGTCGGTGAACGCCATCGTGGTGTCGAGGTGGACGTTCGGGTACTCGAGCGCGAAGTCGAGGAACGGTTCGTATTCGGGCATGCCCATGTGCGCGATGATCAGCGGTAACGACGGGAACCGGTGCAGCAGAGCGCGAATGGGTTCCGGGCCGGTGTGGTTCCCGGGTGCGGGACCCGACCCGCAGTGGATGATCACCGGGATCTGCGAGTCGGCGATCTGCGACCACACGCCGTCGAGCAACGAGTCCATCGGGGAGTAGTCGCCGACCTGGATGTGGGACTTGAACACCTGCGTTCCGGCCTGGATCGCACGTGAGACGTACGCGGCGGCCGATTCCTCCGGGTAAAAGGTCGCGGTGTGCAGACAGTCCTCGTGGTGGGCGGCGAAATCGTTGGCCCAGCCATTGAGCCACTCCGCCATGTCGGGCTTGTGTGGGTAGACGAGCGACGAGTAGGCGCGGATCCCGAAATCGCGCAGTGTCGACACCCGGACGTCTTCGTCGGCGCGGTAGGTGATGGGCCACTCGCGTCCGACGAGCGGGCCCGCGGAGTCGAAGTAGGCCCACACCTTGTCCATCACCGGACGCGGCATGAAATGCGTGTGGACGTCGACGATGCCCGGGAGGTCGAGGTCCTGCCAGACCGCGCGCACGCGATCCGCCTCGTGGGAACTGAACGGCACTGGGGACTCTGGAACGGCACTGTTCACCTGTACGACGGTACGCCCGGCGTCGGGCCCGGGGCACCTCGGCCGGTCAGCCGACGGCGGGGGAGATCAGCACCTTCCGATGGTCGTTGGGCGCCGACAGTTCGGTGAACACACGATGCACCTCATCGAGCCCGACGATCTCGCTGACCAGCGTCGACGACCCCACCGCGCCGCGGTTCAGTTCACCGGCTGCGGTGGTGAACTCGGTCTTCGTGTAGTAGGAGACGAAGTCCATCGACGCCTCTTTGACGATACCGGCGACGGGCATGAAGTGGTCGTCGCTCAGGCACACGCCGGCGACGACGATTCGTCCGTGCGTGCGCACCGCGTCGAGAGCCGCGGCGATCATCCCGGGTTTGCCGACGCATTCGATCACCACGTCGAATCCGTCCCGGATCTGCTCGATCACCGACTCAGGTGTGTGGACCTCGGATGCGCCGGCATCGAGTGCCGCGGCGCGACGACCGGGGGAGGGGTCGGAACAGCTGACCTCGCCCGCGGTCCCGCGCGACAACCAGTGCAGCACAGCTGTTCCCACCGGTCCGGCACCGAGTACGAGGACGCGGTCGCCGGGTTCGACCGCGGCGCGCGTCACGGCATGCAGGCCGACCGCGAGGGGTTCGACCAGCGCGCCTTCGACCGGGTCGATGCCGTCGACGCGCACGCTCTCGGCGGCACCGACGACGACGTACTCGGCCAGGGCGCCTGGCAACACACCCAGTCCGAGCGTGCGCGCGGACGGACACCGCGCGATGTCGCCGGTCAGACAGGCGCGACACCGGTGGCAGCCTCGGACGGGCATCGACGCGACCTGGTCACCGACGCGCAACTCCGGCGCGGCGTCGGGGCCGACCGCTACGACCTCACCCGCGAACTCGTGACCCATCACGGTGCCGGCGGGCAGGAACGGTGCGGTCGACAGATCGGAGCCGCAGATGCCGTTCGCGGCGACCCGGAGCACGAGGTCGCCGGGGCCGGGCGTCGGATCGGGGAGTTCGACGATCTCGAATCCGCCCGCCGAGATGACCGCCGCCCTCATGGCCTCAGCCCGCCGACCAGCGCACCGGCGGGGCGTCGAGCGCCGATCGCGGCACGATGAAGACGCCCTCGGCCTCACAGGTCACACCCTCGGCGTCGGAGATGGTGCCGCGCGCGATGCGTTTGCGGCCGGTCTGCTCGGTGACCCAGGCCCGCGCGGTCAGCGCGCCCAGTCGGGTCGGACGGAGGTAGCGGATGGTGATGGTCCCGGTGTAGCAGGCGCTCTCGTAGCTGGCGGCGTTGCCGAGGAGGTGGTCCAGAAGCATCGCGCAGACACCGCCGTGCACACATCCCGGCGGGCCCTCGTAGGCCGCGCCCAGGGTGAACTCACAGCGCACCCCGTCGTCGACATGTTCGACGTTCAGCGGCGGTGCGAGGGCGTTGCGTACCCCGATGACCGCGTTTCCCCAGGCCATACCGGTGTTCTCGCGCGTGTGCCGGACCCCGTACGGCCCGTCCATCTGCTCCGACCGCAGATCGGCGACGATCTCGGCGATCCGCCGCTGGGCGACGGCGAGGGCGTCCTCACCGACTTCGGTCCTGATCACCGCGTCGACCAGGTCGCGGACGGTGTCGGTCAGGGGTGTGTAGACCCCGCGACGGCGCTCGACCTCGGCTTCGGTGATGTCCTCGAGGATGAACTGCATATAGCTACCCATCAGTAGGTGTGGCATAGGTAACGCCGACTGGCGACGTCCACTAGAACGTGTTCTAATTCAACACTAGAACGTGTTCTAGTTTTCCGCTTTCGCGGACATCGACCACCAGGTCATCCAGCCCGAGGTGACACGTCAGGAGCGGTGATCCGCGACCCGGAGACACAACCACAGGAGTTACGACGATGAGCGCCGGCACCTTCGACCTCACCGCCCGCGACGAGACCTGGGTCAAGCGGGTCCTGCCCGTCCTGAGACTCGTGGCCAAGAAGTACTTCCGGTCCGAGGTCCGCGGCATGGACAAGGTCCCCGACGGGGGTGTCCTGCTGGTCTCCAACCATTCCGGTGGCCTGATGGCCTTCGACGTCCCGGTGATCAGCGTGGCCTTCGCCGACGAGTTCGGAGCCGAACGGCCGCTGTACACGCTGGCCCACGACCTGATCTTCACCGGCGCGGGCAAGGACGTCTTCGGCAAGTTCGGCTTCCTGCCGGCCCATCCCAAGAACGCCGTCGCCGCGCTCGAGGCGGGGGCCGCGACCATCGTGTTCCCCGGCGGTGAGTGGGAGGTGCTGCGTCCCACCAGCGAGTCCGCGACCATCGACTTCCACGGCCGCACCGGCTACATCCGCACGGCTCTCGAGGCGGGCGTCCCGGTCGTCCCCATCGTCACCATCGGCGGCCAGGAGACCCAGCTCTTCCTCAACCGCGGTGACGCGCTCGCCAAGCTGCTCAAGCTGGACAAGCTGCTGCGCATCGACAGCGCGCCGTTCGCCTTCGGCTTCCCGTTCGGTCTCACCGCTCATTTCCCGCCCAACATCCCGTTGCCCTCGAAGCTCGTCACCGAGGTGCTCGACCCCATCGACATCACCGCCGAGTTCGGAACGAATCCCGACCACGACGAGGTGGACCAGATGATCCGCAAGCGCATGCAGCACGCCCTCGACGGGCTCGCCCGCGAGCGCCGGTTCCCGGTTCTCGGCTGACCACGAAAGGAGAACGACGATGATCACACGACTACGCGATCGCGTCACCACCTACGCGTGGCTCGTGCGCACCCTCATCCGCAGTGGCTTCCTCGGCACACTGCGACTCGACCGGTACATCCGCATGGGACTCAACCTGCGACGCCACGGCGGTGCATCCCCGGTCAGCGGCATCGGCCTGGCAGCGGCCCGCGCCCCGAAGGGGCTCGCCCTCGTCGACGAGGCCGGCGAACTCACCTGGGGAGAACTCGACGCGCGCTGTGACGCACTGGCCGTCGGACTGCGCGGGCTCCCCGGCGCGCCGGTGAACACCGTCGCCATCCTCTGCCGCAACCACCGCGGCCTCATCGAGGCCCTCGCCGCGACATCGCGACTCGGCGCCGACGCGGTGCTGCTCAACACCGGATTCGCCGGACCGCAGCTCGCCGACGTCCTCGAACGTGAGGGGGCCGACGTCCTGATCGCCGACGACGAGTTCGACGCGGTCATCGCCCCTGCAGCAGAACGACTTCCGAATGTCCGCCGCTTCCACGCCTGGACCGAGGCGGGCCCGGTCTCCGCTGACACGATTGACTCGCTCATCGACGCGAACCTCGGTCGACGCCCCGTGCGACCCGAGCGTGCCGGCCGCATCGTACTGCTGACCTCGGGCACCACCGGCACCCCGAAGGGTGCACGACGGGGTGGCAGCACCGACATCGCCTCGCTGGCCGCGATGCTCGACCGCATCCCCTGGCGCGCAGGCGAATCCACGGTCATCGCCGCACCCATCTTCCACGCCTGGGGATTCGGGCAGGTGGCCATCTCGGCAACCATGACGTGCACGATGATCATGCGCCGGCGTTTCGACCCCGAGGCCACGCTGGATCTCGTCCGCGAACACGAGGCGACCGGACTCGCCGTCGTGCCGGTCATGCTCGAACGCATCATGGATCTACCCGACGAGGTGCTCGAGACCCATCCGATGCCGAGTCTCCGATTCGCGACGGCCAGCGGTTCGCGGATGCGCACCGACGCCCTGATCGCCTTCCTCGACCGCTTCGGCGACGTCGTCTACAACAGCTACAACGCCACCGAGGCCGGGCTGATCAGCACCGCCACCCCGGAGGATCTGCGCGTCGCCCCGGACACCGCGGGTCGCCCGCTGACCGGCACGAGCGTCCGCATCCTCGACGACGACGGTCTCGAGCTGCCGACCGGCGAGATCGGTCGCATCGTCGTCGCCAACAACTCCGGTTTCGACGGCTACACCACCGCCGACACCAAGGCGTTCAGCGACGGACACATGGTGTCCGGCGACGTCGGACGGATCGACGAGAACGGCCGGCTGTTCGTCGTCGGCCGCGACGACGAGATGATCGTGTCCGGCGGCGAAAACGTCTACCCGCTCGAGGTCGAACAGGTCATCGGAGCCCTCGACGAGGTCCACGAGGTCGCGGTGATCGGCGTCGATGACGAGAAGTTCGGACAGCGCCTGGCCGCCTATGTGGTTCGCGCCCCGCAGACCCTCATCGGCGCCGACCAGATCCGGCAGCACGTCAAAGAACAGCTGGCCGGGTTCAAGGTCCCCCGCGACGTCCACTTCCTCGACGAGCTGCCCCGCAACGCCACCGGCAAGATCCTCAAGCGCGATCTGCTGTCCGCCGCCCCGGAACGAAAGGTGAGCTGAACGATGAACGCACGCAACACGCCCCGCGTCACCGAGCTGTTCGCCGGCGCCGTTCCGCATGACGCCGAGCGCATGACCGGCCCGGACTCGCTGATGCTCAACATGGAGTCACCGTCGAATCCGATGCACACGCTGAAGGTCGCGGTGCTCGACACGAGCCGCCGTGATCGTCCGCTCACACTCGACGAGATCGCCGACGTGATCCCGCGCTACCTCGGGATGTTCCCGCGCGCCACGCAGCGGGTGCGCTGGGTACCCGGATGCTCGGCCCGACCGTTCTGGGTTCAGGACAACGCCTTCGACGTCACCCATCACATCGACGAGATGACGGCCGCCGCTCCGGGCCGGCGCGCCCAACTCGACGCCGTACTGTCCGAACTCGCCGTGCGGCAGCTCGACCGCGAACGGCCGCTCTGGGGGCTCACGCTGGTCCACGGCCTCGAGGGAGGTCGTCAGGCGATCGTGGTCCGCGTCCATCACGCGGTGGCCGACGGGCTCGCGGCGCTGAACACCTTCATGGCGGCCACCGCCGAACCCGGCGAGCGCGTTCACCCGGCACCCGTCCCCGAGGCCCTCGATCAGGACACGAAGGCCCTCACGAAGGCGGCCCGCGCAGAGTCGCGCCGACTGTTCCGCGGTGTGCCGTCGGTGTTCTCGGCCGGGCGGCGCGCGGTGCGGGCACGACGCCGGGCGGCCAACGGTGACCTGATCCCCAAGCCACTGACGGTGCGTCGTACCAGCTTCAACGCACGCAGCGGGGCAGACCGCGTGTGCGCGTCGGCCGACATCGCGCTCGCCGACATCCAGCGAATCGCACTGGCCGCCGGCACCACGGTGAACGGTGCACTGCACGGCGTGATCGCCGGCGCTGTCCGCGACGAACTCATCGCCCGCGGCGAGACGCCGGGTAACTCGGTGACCATTTTCGGGGTCTGCAAGGA
The DNA here is from genome assembly GCF_038024875.1 of Gordonia rubripertincta. Taxonomy (NCBI): domain Bacteria; kingdom Bacillati; phylum Actinomycetota; class Actinomycetes; order Mycobacteriales; family Gordoniaceae; genus Gordonia; species Gordonia rubripertincta. The sequence goes on along the minus strand of NZ_CP136136.1, from coordinate 303,764 downwards.
CCTGGCGTCGAACCGCGTGCACGGCAACGAGATCGCCACCGCCATGGCGTATCTGCGGTCCGACCTCGCCGATCCCGTCGAGCGGATCGTCGCGACGGGCGAGAGCTGCGGGGCCACTGTCGCCTGTCGTCGAGAAGTCGGTTTCGAACTGACCGAGAAGCTCTCGACCTACACCGGCCGGCTCGGCCCGCTGTTCCGCGGGCTGGCCGCCAATGTGATGCCGGTGGTGATGAACAACATCACCACCGCCAACATGCCCGGCCCGCGGACGACGCGCTGGGTCGGTGACATCGAAGTGGTCGACTGGATTTCGTTCGCCCTGGCCATTGCGCCCGCGGATGTGAACCTGACGACCTACAGTTACGCCGGACGGTTGAGCATGGGACTCATCGCGACACCGGAATCGATGCCGGATCCGGCCGGGTTCCTCCGCCGGGTCGTCGAGGCGGTCGACGAGGCGACCGATGCGCTCGGTATCGGTGCGATGGCACAGGAGGCCAGTTGATCGACTGGGAGACCGAGCGCGCCCGGCTGGGATTGTTCGCGGGCGTACTGCCCCGCGCGATCGGCAGCTCGTTGGCTGCGAGACGAGGAAATCCGGAAACGGGTATCCCGGCAGCCGGCTGCGGGCCGCGACAGGTCGGGGAGACCGCGATCGACGAGATGTTCATCGCGATCAACTCGGTGATCCGGGACATCCCACCGATGGAGTCGGTCGAGGAGATGGTGGCGAGGTGCGCCGACGTCGCCGATGAGTTCGTACGCCTCGGACCTGCCGGGGTTCATCGGGATCCGGGTCCGCCCCGCATCCTGTCGCGCGACCGCAAGATCTTCGGCACCACGTCGTTCGAGCACATCGACTACTCCGTCGACGCGAAACTGCCGGCATCGGTGGCGTCACTGGACCCGTATGCCGACGGCATCTCGTCGGTCCGGGTGATGACCAAGAACCGGCCCGGTGCCCGATGGCTCATCTGGGGTGCATGGTGCGGCGCAGGGCCGACCCGACGATCTCTACGCCTTCCGGGCGGCCCACCTGCACAAGAAGCTCGGCTACGACGTCGCCTTCCCGGTGTTGCCCGCACATGGCGGTCGGCGCGTGACCAAGGTGTCCTACCCGGGCTTCGACCCGCTCGTGAACACGCTCATCACCATCCGAGCCGTCGCCGAGATCCGGTCGTTGATCACCTGGATCGAGCACCACGACCCCGCCGAGATCGCGATCGCCGGAACTTCTCTCGGTGGTCCGATCGCCGCGCTGGTCGCCTCGCTGGACCCGCGGGTCGCCACCGTTCTCGCGGTGGTGCCGATGCTGGACATGCACGCGACGCTGGCCCACCACATGTCGCGCGGCGGACCCAAGGGTGAGCACCTGGCGTCGTTGATGCGCGACGAGTCGGTGCGCGAGGTCGCGAGCGTCATCAGCCCGCTGCGGGTCACGCCGATCGCGCCGCCCGATCGTCGGATGGTCGTCGCGGCTCTCAACGACCGCGTGACCTGGGTGTCGGCGGCACAGCAACTCCACGCACACTGGGGCGGCCGCATCCACTGGTATCCCGGAAGCCATGTCGGCCATGCCATCTCGACGGGCATCCGCCAGGCGACGGACGGTTTCCTCAGCGAACCCGCCCGCCCCGCCGGACCGGCCGAGGAAGGCGAGCGCGCGGCGTTCTGAGGGCAGCGCGGCGGGAGCGCGCAGCGAAACCTACTCGGGCACCAACTCCGGGTTCGCGTCTGCGATCAGTTCGTCGCGGTCTTCGACGAGCACGAACCCCGCGGCGATGGCGGCGTCGGCGGCATCGCGGTAGTGCTTCTCGTATTCGTCGCGGGTTCCGTAGCGTTCGGCGAGGAGGTGCTCGGGCACCGGGTGGGTCGACCCGAAGAGCAGGCAGATCCGAGAGATCGGCTCGGAGACGACGCCACTCAGCACCTGGGTCGGTGCGTCGACGCAGGGGGTGCGGACGCCGCCGAGGACGTTGCCGATGTCGTCGACCTCGAACTCGGGCTCGGGAGTGGTCACACCCCGGAGACGCAACGGGTCGGCGGACGGTGGCGGGTCCCCGCCGTCGGCCCAGGCGCGGAGGTGACGGAGTCCGGCGCGCAGCACGAAGCGCTGCTGGCCGCGGTTCACCGGGTCGGGGCAGCCGAGGAACTCCTCGAAGTCGCCGATCTGGTGGAGGTCGGCGTGTGAGGTGCCGGCGATCTCCCACACCCGCAGACGGTCGGTGTCCGGCTGGCGCACGAGGTGGTAGCGGAAGTTGGTCAGCACATCGGTCTCGGTCTGGACGACGAGGACCGGTGCGTCGAGATCGGTGCGGATCGTGGTGGGTTCGCCGCTGAACACGGTGCTCACGTCGATCCCGGTACCGACCTCGCCCGCGGGAAGTCCTGCTGCAGCACGGCTGTGGATGAGGAACCCATCGAAATCCGTGTCATCGGCAACAGCATTGACGTAGGTGGTCAGGGCCATCGCGGATTGGGATTCGCCGACCGCGAGCACCGAGCCGACGGTCAGCCCGGCGAGCGGGTGGTCCGGGGTCGGGCTCTCGGCGGAGTGATCACCGCGGACGGCGAGGCCGATCGAACGGAAGATGTCGTAACAGTACGCATCGCCGGGATGGTGCAGGCCCGCATAGCGATCGGGGTCCTTGGCGGCAAGGCTCTGGGGCTCCCCGGTGGCGACGCCCACCGAACCGGTGCCGCCCTCGATGCCGACGTACTGCGCCGACACCCCCACCCCAGGCGTAACCGGCACGCACCAGCTCCGCGGCGAGATACGAGTACTCCGGTGCGGCATCGCTGCCGCTGCTCACGTTCAGCCACTCCACGACGGCGCAGCCGTTGAACGCAGCGGCGTCGGCGGGGCGTCGGACGACGAGCCGCGTCGTGAACTCGGCGGGTGGAGTGTCCGCGTCGCCGACGAGGCGCCGGGCAATTCCCGACGCCGCGTACTCGGTGTCGGTGTATCCGGCGGCCACGAGGTCGGGGACCGGCGAGGCGCTCAGGAGTGATGAACCCTTGCCGTCGGTCAGGGGGCGAAACGTGATCTGTTGGTTCACTTCTGCTTCCGGTGCTTCTTGATGACCTCACCGAACATGAAGTGCATCTTGGTTCCCTGGGGCCAGCCGATGTAGTAGCAGAGGAACAGGCTGATCTCCTCGAGCTGCTCGGGCGTCAATTCGCCGTTGCCGAGTGCGGCGCCGGCCTGGATCTCGGCGACGTCGATGTTGTTGCTTGCGGCAAGAGCGCCGAGTAGGAGTAGGCGCCGATCGCGGTCGGACAGGCCCTCGCGGGCCCAGACATTGGCGAAGACCTGGTCGGCGGTGTGGGCGAAGTAGTCGCCGGGACCGTCGCTCATCTCCCAGCCGTAGACCTCGGACATCCGCTTGAGGCCGCGCTTGCGCACCTCGTCGGGTGCTTCGTCGGAGATGTTGGATCGGGTCATGCGGTTTCTCCTTCGAGATGGGGGACACCGAGTCCGGGGGCCAGCTCGCGGAGTGCGATCTGGCCGAGGGGCAGATCGACGCCGAGGTCGTCGGCGAGTGCGAGTGCCAGCGACAGGTCCTTCTCGCCCAGTGTACGAACGCCGGTGAAGATTCCGTACCACGGATCGTCGGCGTCGAGTGTCGCCGTGGTCTCGCGCAGCATGATCGCGCCGGCACCGCCGGTGACGGCGTCGGTGTGCCGAACGACCTTGCCCAGCTTGGCGATGTCGAGGCCGGCGGCCTCGGCGAGACGAGCCGCTTCGGTGGTGGCGGTGAACGAGATGAAGTGCAGGAGGTTGCGGGCGAGCTTCATCTTGGTGCCCGCACCGACCTCGTCTCCCGCATGCACGAGCATGTCCGACGTGAGCCGGAACGGCTCCTTCAGCTTCTCGTAGGCGTCGCGCGGGCCGCCGACCATGATCGCCAGCCGTCCCGACGCCGCGCCCATCGCGCCGCCCGAGATCGGGGCGTCGAGCAGGACGACCTCCCGTCCGGCGCACTGTCCCGCGAGATCGATCGCGGTGTCCGGGCCGATGGTCGAGTGGACGGTGATGATGGTGCCCGGGCGGGCCGTCGACAAGAGGCCGTCGGGACCGGCGACCACCGAGCGGACCTGCTCGTCGTTCAGTACGCAGATCCCGATGATGTCGGCGCCGGAGGCGAGTTCGGCGAGCGATCCGGCCGCCTTCGCGCCCTTGTCGACGACCTTGGCGATCGCCTCGTCGGACAGGTCGAACACGGTGAGCCCGCCCGGCCAGGCGGCCAGGCTGGCGGCCATGGGGCCACCGATGTTGCCGAGGCCGACGTACCCCAGGCGGACCGGGTTGTCCTCGGTCATGACCGGATGACCTGCCCGCCGTCGACGTTGAAGATCTGCCCGGTGATCCAACCGGCCTCGTCGGACAGCAGGAACAGGCACATCCCGACGAGATCCTCCGGCGTGCCGAACCGCTTGAGCGGCAGTCGGTTCACGATGTCGGCGACCATCTCCTTGGGGGTCGTCGTGCGCGTCGCCTCGGTGTCGATGGGGCCGGGTGCGATGGCGTTGACGCGGATGTTCTGGCCGCCGAGCTCGGTGGCGAGCTGCTGGGTCAGGCCGTTGACGCCGACCTTCGCCAGGCCGTAGAAACCGCTGTACAACCAAGCGGCGGTCGAGGATTGGTTCACGATGGCGCCGCCGCCGTTGGTCATGTGCGGGTAGACCGCGCGGGTCACGTTCAGCGCACCGTCGAGGTTCACGCTCATGAACTTCTTGTAGTAGTCCCACGGCACGGTGATGAGGAAGTCGAGCTTCATGCCGCCGTAGATCGCGGCGTTGTTGACCAGGCCGTCGATCGAACCGTAGGCGTCGACCGTCGCCTGCGCGAGAGCCTTCGCCGACTCCTCGTCGGCGACGTCGGTGCTGACGTACAGACCACCGATGTCGGCGGCGACCTGTTTGCCCTTTTCGTCGGCGAGGTCGGCGACCACGACGTTGGCGCCCTCCGCGGCCAGTGCCCGCGCATAGGCTTCACCGATACCGCCCGCGGCCCCGGTCACGATGACGGTCTTGTTCTCGAAACGCTTGGAACTCATTGTCCTGCTTTCTGTGTGGGTACTAGGCGGGCCGGGCGACGGCCTTGGTCTCCAGGTATTCCTCGAATCCCGCGACTCCCATCTCGCGGCCGATGCCGGACTGTTTGTAGCCGCCGAACGGAACATCTGCGGAGTACCAGATGCCGCCGTTGACGCCCATGGTCCCGGTGCGAACACCGTTGACCACCTTGTTGATCCGGTCCTCGTCGGTGCCGTAGACCATGCCGGACAATCCATAGGGGGAGTCATTCGCGATGCGGATCGCGTCGTCGTCGCCGTCGTGGGCGATGATCACCAGCACCGGCCCGAAGATCTCCTCCTGTGCGACGCGCGCCGAATTGTCGAGTCCGGAGATCAGCGTCGGCTCGACGAAGAAGCCCGTGGGCTTGTCGGTCGGGCGACCCCCGCCGATCTCGATCGTCCCGCCCTCCTGCTTGGCGAGTTCGATGTAGGACTCGACGCGCTGACGCTGACGCTCGGAGATCAGCGGCCCGCAGATGGTGCCCGAGCTCGTCGGGTCGCCGGCCGGCAGACCGGCCAGTGCGTCGCGGGTCGCGGTGATCGCCTCGTCGAGCCTGCTGCGCGGCACCACCAGGCGGGTGGTGATGGCGCACCCCTGACCGGCGTGGGTTACGACGTTGAACGCGGCCATCGCGCAGGCCGAACCGATGTCGGCGTCGTCGAGCACGATGAACGCGGACTTGCCGCCCAGCTCGAGGAACACCTTCTTCAGCGACTCCGAGGAGGCGGCCATCACCTTCTTGCCGGTCGCGGTGGAACCCGTGAAGGAGACGAGATCGACGCGGGGGTCGGTACTGAGCTGCTCGCCGAGCCGATGGTCGGTCGAGGTGACGATGTTCAGAACGCCCGGCGGGAAGTCGGTCTCCTCGGCGACGACCTTGCCGACGAGCGCGGCACACCACGGGGTGTCGGGGGCGGGCTTGAGAACAACGGTGCATCCCGCGGCGAGCGCGGGCCCGATCTTGGCGAAGTTGATCTGATGCGGGAAGTTCCACGGGGTGATCGCGCCGACGACGCCGACGGCCTCCGACCGTAGTTCGCGATGATTCTTCAGGCCCATCGGCTCGGCCGTGCCCAGGTCGCGGGTCCACTCGTAGCTCTCGGCGAGGTCGGCGAAGTAACCGAGATCGGTGACCGGACCCTCGAACTGTGGGCCGTGGGTGAGGAACGAGGGACAGCCGACCTCGGCGATCGTCAGTTCCCGGAACTCGTCGGCATGGGCGAGCAGGGCGTCGCGGAGCTGGCGCAGGCAGCGGGCGCGGAAGGCGTGGTCGCGTGACCAGTCGGTGGTGTCGAAGGCGGCGCGGGCGGCGGCGATAGCGGCGTCCATGTCGGCGGCGGTGGCCTCGGCGGCCTGCCCGATGACCTCCTCGGTCGCGGGGTTGACGACGTCGAAGACACCGCCGCTACCGGGGGTGAGTTTGCCGTCGATCAACAGATCCGACGCGGATTCGGGGCGAAGGGGCATGAGCTGGAACTCCATCTGGACAGGTGTCTGGACTCGCGTTCAAACCTAGTGTAGCGTGGCTCACATGTCCAGCCCCGTGTCCCAGGAATCCACACGTCGCCGCCTGACACAGCAGCAGGCTGAGACGGTCGCGCGGCTCACCGACGCGGCGGTCGACGTGCTGAATGCCGAGGGATTCGACGGCCTCACCGTGCGCTCGGTGGCCAAGCTCGCGGGCGTCGCGCCCGCCACGGCGTACACCTACTTCTCGTCGAAGAGTCACCTGGTGGCCGAGGTCTTCTGGCGCCGGTTGTCCGCGGGCGTCTCCGAGCCCGACCCGGCCGCGACGCCGGCTGAGCGGGTCGCCCAGGTGCTCCGCGAGGTCGCGCTGGTCGTGGCCGGCGAGGGGCAACTCGGTGGTGCGGTCACCGTCGCGCTGCTGGGTACCGATCCCGACGTAGAGCACCTCCGCGTACGCATCGGTGTGTTCATCCGCCGGCGCCTCGCCGCCGCACTCGAGGTGGATCCGGAGAATCCCGGGCCGCTGCTCGACGCCCTGGAGATGATCTACTCCGGCGGCCTCGTCTACGCCGGCATGGGCCACATGACCTACGAGCAGACCTCCGAAAGACTAGTTGCCGCAGCACATCTACTGATGGAGAAGTGATGACCGAGACGACATCGGTGCCGGGGATGGAGCGGGCGCTCCCCTTCGACCCGTATGCCTACGATTTTCACGAGGATCCGTATCCGACCTATGCGCGGCTCCGCCGGGAGTCGCCGGTCTACTACAACGCCGAGATGAATTTCTGGGCGCTGGCGAACCACGCCGACGTCCGCGCGGGATTCCGTGACGTGCAACGGTTCTCGAACAGTTGGGGCGTGTCGATGGACCCCTCGGCGTACGGGCCCGACGCACACAAGTCGATGTCCTTCCTCGCCATGGACGACCCGAAGCACATGCGGATCCGCAAGTTGGTGTCGAAGGGGTTCACGCCGCGCCGGGTCAACGACCTCACCGGCCGGATCACGGCGCTGACCCACCAGCACTGGAGCAAGTGCCTCGACATGGGCGAGTTCGACTACGTCCACGACTTCGCCGCGCTCCTGCCGATGGACGTGGTCTCCGAGTTGTTGGGCGTCCCCGAGGCCGACCGCACCCACCTGCGTCACCAGTCCGATCTGCTGCTGCACCGCGAGGACGGCGTCCTGGACATCCCCGAGGCCGCGATCTACGCGTACATCGAACTGCACAAGTACTATTCGGAACTCATCGCCGACCGGCGGCGGAACCCCGGCGAGGACCTGGTCTCGGCGCTGATAGAGGCGGAGATCGACGACGACGAGACCGGTGAGAAGATCAAGCTCACCGAGGACGAGATCGTCGGCTTCATGGTGCTGATGGTGGTCGCGGGCAACGAGACGACCACCAAACTCCTTGCCAACGCCCTGTATTGGGGCTGGCGCAATCCCGACGAGCTGGCCAAGGTGTTCGCCGATCCCGAGCTCGCGGTCCCGCAGTGGACCGAAGAAACTCTGCGGTACGACAACTCGACGCAGATCGTGGTGCGTCGCGTGGTCGAGGACGCTCCGTACGGCGATCACGTCATCCCGGCCGGCGACCGCGTGCTCCTCCTCGTCGGCTCGGCGAACCGCGACGAGGAGGTCTTCGGTCCGGACGCCGACAAGTACGACATCGGGCGCGACAACGGGCAGGCACTGATGAGCTTCGGCCTCGGTGCGCACTTCTGCCTCGGCGCCCATCTCGCCCGCCTGGAGGCCAACATCGGGCTCGGCGAGGTGATCCGGTCGATCCGCGCGGTCGACATCGACATGGACAGGGCGGTCCGGGTGCATTCGGTCAACGTGCGCGGCTTCGCCGAACTCCCCGTGAAAGTGACGGTGCGCTGATGGCTTTTCGTCCTCATCCCGAACGCCGACCGGTCCTCGTCGCCGGAGCGTCGTCGGGCATCGGAGCGGCAACCGCCGAACACCTTGCCGCCGCCGGTCATCCGGTGGCCCTCGCGGCACGACGCGTCGAGAAGCTCCAGGAGCTGGCCGACAAGATCATCGCGGCGGGTGGCGAAGCGGTCGCGGTGCCGCTCGACGTGACCGACGAACAGTCGGTCATCGACTGTGTCGCGAAGGCGGAGGCGGCGCTCGGTGAACTCGAGATCGTGGTCGCCGGCGCCGGCGACCTCGCGGTCGGACTCTCCTACGAGACGAGCCCGGAGCATTTCGCCGACCAGGTCAACATCCACCTCACCGGCGCCTACCGCATCTACCGCGCGGTCATCGGTGGCATGATCGACCGTGCGCGAGGCGATTTCGTCTTCATCGGCTCCGACGTCGTGCTCCATCCGCGGCCCTGGTCGTCGGCCTACGTGGCCGCGAAGTCGGGCATCGACGGTCTGGTCGCGACCATCCAGCTCGAACTCGAGGGCACCGGCGTGCGTGCGGGCGTCGTCCGGCCGGGACAGACCCTGACCGGCATGGGCATGAACCTCGACCCGAAGACCACCGAGGACATGCTCAACGACTGGATCAAGCACGGTCTGGCGCGGCACGGCAACTTCCTCGAACCACACCACATCGCGCTCGCCGTCGCGGCCATGGTCACCATGCCGCGCGGCGCCCACATGCGCGCGGTCGAGGTGGAGGCCGAAGGGGCCGTCCCCCGCGACCGGAGTTCCGGCAAGACACCAGCAGAACCAGAGTCGACGAAGGACAAGGGGACCGATCGATGACCGCGATCACCGAATCAGGCCTGAAGAAGCCGCCGCGGGTATCGGGCGGCGAGGGCGAACATGGACATCTCGACGAACTCGCCTCCGACCCGATCTCGCTGTTCTGGCGCGTCCGGGAGGAATGCGGCGACGTCGGCCTGTTCCAGCTGGCCGACCGTGAGGTGGTCCTGGTGTCCGGGGCCGCGGCCAACGAGGAGTTCTTCCGGGCTCCTGAAGAAGACCTCGACCAGGCGGCCGCGTACCCGTTCATGACCCCGGTGTTCGGTGAGGGCGTCGTGTTCGACGCGAGTCCCGAGGAGCGCTCCAAGGCGATCCACAACTCCGCCCTCAAGGGCGCCCACATGAAGCAACATGCGGTGACGATCCCCAACGAGGCCGAACGCATCATCGCCGAGTGGGGTGACGAGGGGGAGATCGATCTCCTCGACTTCTTCTCCGAACTCACTCTGTACACCTCGTCGGCGTGCCTGATCGGCCGCAAGTTCCGCGAGCGGCTCAACGGGCACATCGCCCATCTGTTCCACGACCTGGAGAAGGGCACCGACCCGATCGCCTACGTCGACTATCACGCCGACATCGAGAGCTTTCGCAAGCGCGACGAGGCGCGTGCCGAGCTCGTCGAGTTCATCCAAGGTGTGATGGACGAGCGGATTGCGAATCCGACCGAGGACAAGGAAGATCGCGACCTGATGGACGTGCTCGTCCAGGTCGGCTTCGACGCGAACACGATCACCGGCATGTTCATCTCGATGATGTTCGCCGGCCATCACACGACGTCGGGCACCGCGGCGTGGACGCTGATCGAATTGCTGCGCAACCCGGACTACATGCAGCGCGTCTACGACGAACTCGACGAGATCTACGGCGACACCCCGGACGGTGAACGTCCCGAGTACACGTTCGCGCACACCCGGCAGATGCCGCAGCTCGAGAACGCCCTCAAGGAGGCGCTGCGCCTGCACCCGCCGCTGATCATCCTGATGCGCGTGGTGCAGAAGAACTTCCACGTCGAGGACTACGAGATCGCCGCCGGCCAGTCGATCGCGGTGTCGCCGGCGATCTCGAATCGTCTGCCCGAGGACTTCCCGGATGCCGACACCTTCGACCCGGACCGATACGACAAGCCGCGCCAGGAAGATCTGGTCAACCGCTGGACCTGGATCCCGTTCGGTGCAGGTCGTCACCGCTGTGTCGGTGCGCAATTCGCCATCATGCAGCTCAAGGCGATCTTCTCGGTTCTGTTCCAGAACTACGAGTTCGAGATGCTGCAGCCCGCGGAGACCTACCAGAACGACCACTCGAAGATGGTCGTTCAGCTGCAGCAGCCCTGCCGCGTTGCCTACCGTAAGCGCCAGGATCGCTGATGCGTATCGAGGTCGACCTGGATCTGTGCCAGGGGCACGGCATGTGCGAGCTGGAGGCCCCCGGCGTCTTCGCCGCGAAGACGGACCACGTGGAGATCCTCGACACCAATCCCGACGAATCCCGGCGTGCCGAGGTCGAGGCCGCCGTGCAGTACTGCCCGACGCAAGCATTGCGTCTCATCGAAGATGACGAGTGAAGGTGGAACACATGTCTTTTGACCGTGCGGAACTGGAAGAGATGAAGGAGCGGTGGCTGGCCGCGAACATCGAGGCGGAGAAGGCGGGGGACTGGAAGCCGCTCGCCGAGTTCTACACCGAGGACGCCACCTACGGTTGGAACTACGGCCCCAAGAAGGACTTCATGGCCGTGGGTCGCGACGAGATCCGCGAACTGGCACTCGGCCAGGAGATGGAGGGCCTCGAGGGGTGGGAGTACCCGTATCAGGCATGGGTCATCGACGAGAAGACCGGCGACATGATCGGCCTCTGGAAGCAGATCTACGAGGGCACCCGTGAGGACGGCAGCCACTATGCGCTGGAGGGCATCCAGGGCAGCTGGTTCAAGTACGGCGGCAACTTCCAGTTCTCCTGGCAGCGCGACTTCTTCGACTACGGCAACGTCTCCGCACTGTTCATCGAGATGATGCAGAACAACGCCATGAGTGAGGGCATGCTCAAGCGCGTGGAGAAGGCGGCGCCGGGAAACCTGCCGGGGTGGTACGACTTCGGCAAGGCGCCGGTCGCGTTCTGGTGACCTGACATGACTTCCACAGCCCCGACCTATCAAGGTCTGAGTCAGGCGCAGCTCGCCGTCCTGGTCCCCGAACTGCTGCTGTCCGGTCAGATGATCGACCGCAGCGGGATGGCGCATCTCATCAGTGCTTTCGGACGAGATGTGATGGGCCGGATCGCCATCGAGGAATGGATGGCCGCGAGCCCGGTCTACACGAGCCGCGTCCGGACCGTGTTCGGCGTCGACGGCGACGGCGTCGAGGACATGTTCAAATGTCTCCAGCTCGACATCGGTGCGCCGCCGCAGTTCATGGACTTCCGGTACCGCGTCGACGACAAGTACCACGGCTCGTTCGTCCTCGACCACTGCGGCGCACTCCTCGACGTCGAGCCGCTCGGCGACGACTATGTCACGACGATGTGCCACGACATCGAGGACCCGACCTTCGACGCGACCGCCATCGCGACCAACCGTCGAGCGCGTATCCGACCGGTGCACCGGCCACCTCGGCGCCCCGTCGACCGGACCCCGCACTGCGAGTGGACGGTCACCATCGAACCGGACCGCGAGGAACTGCCCCTTCCGCCGGACGCGGAGGAGATGTTCGGGACACGCGCCGGCCAGATCGAACTGTCCGTGATCGACGCGTCGTCGACCGACGGCTGGGTCGACTACCGGGGCCCGCTCGTCGAAGATCTGCAGTTCGCGGAGTGGTCGACGTCGGCGCTGGTGCGGATCGCCGAAGAGGTTGCGCTGCAACATCAGCTCCTGTCCCTCGGCTTCCTGATCAGCCTGCGGCGCTATGCGGAGAGCGATGATCAGGTGGTCGAGATCTTCCGTAAGCAGCTGATCGGGATCGCCGGTCTCGCCGCCGATCGGATTCGCGCGGCCCTCGGCCTGTCGACCGACGCCGAAGGCCTGGCGCAGGTGCTGGCCCTGCATCCGTGCTTCGGGCCGGCGCAGTACACCGGTGTGACCGCGACTGCCGACGGCGACACCGTCGTCGTGCGGGTGCCACGGAAGTCCGATGCCATGACCGACGGCGGGTGGGTGTCGATCCTCACGCCGGATCATCTGGAACCGCTGCAGGCCGCGGCCACCGCGGTGAGCCCGTACCTGAGCGTCGAGGGTGCCGTCGTGAACGACGATGCGCTTGAGATCCGGATCGTCACGTCGGACACCGCGCGGAAGGAGAGCGGCGAGGTCGCCATCGCCCGGTTCAGCGGCGGCGCGAGTTTCGAGTTCGTCGATCGAGGTCGCTCGATCCCGATCACGCCGGTCGGCAGCTCGGCGTGAATCCGGACGCCGGCTGGTCTCCCGGGGCTGCCGGACTGGGCGGCCGGGTCGCCGTGATCGCGGGCTCCACCCGCGGGATCGGCCTCGCGGTCGCGTATGCGCTGGCGGGTCAGGGGGTTTCGGTCGTCGTCAACGGACGGGACGGCGCTGCGCTCGAGGAGACCGTCGCGGAGATCCGCGGCGGCGGGGGACAGGCGGTCGGCGTCCGGGGCTCGGCCGGTGACGACGGCGTCGCCCAGCAGATGGTCGACGCCGCGCTCGCCGAGTTCGGTGCACTCGACATCGCCGTCAACTGCGCGGGTGTCGCCGAACCCCCGGGGTCGACAGTGCTGACCATCACCCCCGACGAGTTCCGGGCGCAGGTGGACGCCCACCTCATGTCTGCGTTCCACCTGCTCCAGACCGCGGGACGGGTCTTCGTCGAGCAGGGTTCGGGGGCGATCGTGCTCACCGGATTGGCGGCGTCACTCGGGATGTTCGGTGGCAGCGGGTATCCCGCGGCGAAGGGCGGCGTCAACGCGCTGGCCCTCGCCGCCGCCGCGGACCTCGCCGAACACCACGTCCGGGTCAATGTCGTCATGCCCGGCGCCAAGTCGAGGTTGTCGACCGGTGACGACTATGTCGCCCACATCGAGGGTCTGCATCGCCGGGGGATTCTCGACGACCTCACTCGCGACGCGGCATTGGACCCCGCCCCGCCGGAGTACGTGGCACCCTTGTACGTCTTCCTCGCCAGTGATGCTGCCGACCACATCACCGGCCACATCTTCAGCGCTGCGGGTGGTTTCATCGGTCGATTCGAGACGCAGCAAGCGAGCTTCATCGCCTACCGCGACCACCGGGATACCTCGCCGTACAGCCTCGGGGAGCTGGCGGAGTTGCTGGGCTGATCCCCAAACCCACCCCTTTTCCGTAAACTCACCGCCCGGCTCGGAATTTCTCAACCTGTCTGAGACAGGGGTTGTTTGGTTGTTCTTCTGTGGTTGATCCCGACGATGGCCGGGATGTCCGGGGCCCGGGGAGGGCGCCGGAAGCGTTGCGGGTGGGCCAGGTATCGGCGGTCGAGCAGTGTTTGGCGGTGCTGCCGCTGGTGAGCGGCGGTGCCGTCAAACACCGATGCCGGGGTGTGCCAGGCCAACCCGCTGTGGCGATGCTTCTCGGCGTAGTCGGCGAGGTATCGCGCTGTCCAGGTACGAGCGTGCTCGATGTCGTCGAACCGGTCGGGGCAGGACAGGTCGTACTTGATGGTTTTGAACAACGATTCGGAGAACGGATTGTCATCACTGACCCGGGGCCGGGAGAACGAGGCTTCGGTGTCGGCGGGTAGCTCGTCGAGCAGATCGCGCGACCGCATGATCGCTCCGTTGTCGGCGTGGAGCACCTGCGGGGCGCCGTGGCGGACGAACGCGGCAGCGAACATGTCCACCGCCATCCTGGTGTCCTCGACGTGCTCGACGCGCCAGGCCACTGGGTAGCGGGAGAACACATCGATCACCAGATACAGCTTGTAGCGCTGCCGTGATGGTCCTTTGAGTTCGGTGACATCCCACGACCACAACTGCCCAGCAGCGGTGGCCACCACCTTCGGCACCTTGCGTGAACACTGGCCACCACTGTGTCGTCCGCGACGGCGATCACCGGTCATCCGTTCGGCTTTGGCAATCCGATAGAACGTGCTCTGCGAACACGGCACCCGACCGGCATCGAAAGCCCGCCAATAGGTTTGGCACACCGATAGATCGGCGTACTGCTCGTCTTCGAGCACCGCGCATACCTGGGCACGCTCATCGGCGGTCAAGGCCCCCGGCTGCCAACGCTCACGTTGCCCGATCGGATCAGCCACCGGTGTGTAGTGCTGATAGCGGCGGGAGAGGCGATAGAACGTTGCTCGCGGTAGTCCCGCCCACGCACATGCCGCTGCGATCGTCATGCCTGCAACTGCCAGCGCGATGACCGTCTCGACTAGGACAGTCCTTTGCGCTGCAACCACTGCTGATACTGTTCGGCGCTCATCAACGCCGGCGGGATCTGTTCCTCCTCGTCGGTCGAGCTCGCGGTGATCCCGTCCATGAGCTCGATAGCTTTTCCCATGATCTCTTGAATGGCTTCGGCCTGTTCAACCTTTTTACGTAGCCGTTGATTCTCCGCGCGTAACCGCGCTAACTCGGCTCGTTCCTGAGCATCCACCCGTGATCCTTTCGACTTCTGGGCCGCCGACACCATCGACGCCTCAAAGTCTCCCCGACCACGAGCCTGCAGCCAGCCCCGCACCGTCGCCCGGCACAGACCATGCTCCCGGAGCAGCCGCGCACGGCCACCGCGTTCGACCGTCGCCGCGTCCCACAACTGCAGGAACTCGACCTTGAAACCCAACGGATAGGACCGCTGCCCTCGCGGAGTTCGGCCTACCTCGACACTGATCGTCATCACTCATTCCGTCCCCCGCACACCCCGCCAGGTGTCTCACGAACAGCCTGACAGGATGCGCGGCTAGGGGGCGCGTTTACGGAAGAAGGGTGGGTGTGTGTCAGGCCCGGCGGGCGGCCCGGCGCTCCACCCAGAACCGTGCACCCTCGGCGATCGCTTCCGTCACCGGGCGCGGCGTCCAGCCCAGGTCGCGCTCGGCCTTGCCGTGGTCCATCTCGGACATGAAGTGCATCAGCCGCACCGACGGCACGGTCAGCTGGACGGGCCTCCGGCTGATGGCGGCCCGCGCCGAGCCCGCCGCGCCGGCGGCGTACAGGGCCGTGCGATTGAGCACGAGACGGGGAGGTTCCCGGCGCGCGGCGCGGGCGGCGATCTCCACGATCTCGCCGGTGTCGATGGATCGCTCGGCGACGATGTACCGCTCGCCCACCTCACCCCGCTCGGCCGCCAGGACGAGTGCGCGAGCCGCGTCGTCGATGCCCACCGACTCGGCCCGGCAACCGCGGATGGTGAACGGCAGCTTGCCCAGTGCCGCACCGGCGACGAAAGAGCCATGGGGAGTGGGCTGCCGATCGCCCGGGCCGTAGGTGTTGGCGACGCACATCGCGACCCCCGGCACCGCCCCGTCCCGGGAACAGCTCAACAGCAGGTTCTCCCCGGCCACCCGGCTCTTCACGTAATCCGGTGCGTGCTTCGACCAGTTGAACTCGTCGTCCTCGGTGGCACGACGATCCTTCACCCGTCCGATGGTGGCGACGGTGCTGGTGAACACGAACTTGTGCAGCGGCTGACCGGCGGCGACGTCGAGCACCGCACGCAGGGCATCGACGTTGGTGCGGTACAGCGGTGCCGGATCCCGCAGCCACGCACGGGTGTCGACGACACAGTGGAAGACGACGTCGCAACCGTCCATCGCCGCACGCACCGAATCGGCGTCGAAGAGGTCGCCGGTGACGTGCTCGAAGTCCAGGCCGGACAGCGTGCGGAGATCACTGGTCACCCGCGTGAGGACGCGGACGTCGTCCCCGCTCCCGACGAGCTGACGGACCAGTCGGGAACCGAGGAACCCGTTGCCGCCGATGACGAGCTTCATCGTCCCGGCAGGCCGCCCGGCGCGAGGTCCTCGATCGCGGCCGCGCTGCGGGACAGCATGGCATCGAACATGGCGGTGCCGCGTTCGGTGGGTTGTGCGGCGGCCGAACCGAAGACGATGATCAGCGGCGCCTGGATCAGGTTGGCGACGTAGTCGTCCCAACACTCGTCGAGCGTGTAGTCGGCGACGCCCTCGGTGATGACCGCACGGTGATACGACGCGACGATGCCACGCTCGTGTTTACGACGATCCTCGGTGGTCAAGCTGGTGCTGAGTAGAAACGCGATGTCGCGCAGCGGGTTACCGGTGGTGATGGTCTGCCAGTCGATGACCGTCACCTCGCCGGACGGGCCGAACAGCACGTTGTCCACACGGAGGTCGCCATGGATGAGTGCGGTGTTCCGCAGCGGCGCGACGAGCCAGTCGCCGGCCTCGCGGACCAGCCAGTCGATGGCCGCCGAACTCCGTGCGTCGGGGGAGAAGCGGTCGCGGTAGACATCGGCCATCGGCGCGAGGATCGACTCCATCATCTCGCGTTCGGCAGCACCGGGCAGCGGCATCTCCTCCAGCAGCGCGGCGTCGTTCCAGCGGGGTGCGTGCAGGCCGGCCGCGGCCACGGCGACCGATTCGGCCTGTGCCGCCGTGCATCCGGTGATCTGGTCGCCCTGCACGGCCTCGCCCATGTCCTCGAGCAGGAGCACGAACTCGGTGCCGGGGTCGGAGATCGTGGCGGCGTAACACCGCGGCTTCGGGACGGTGAAGCCGGCGGCCAGATCGCGGTAGAAGCGGACCTCGTTGCGGAACACCCCGGACCCGAACTCGCGTTGCTCGGGAGCGCCGGTGGCCAACTTGGCGACCATGGTGGCGGGCAGGTCCGTCGGACCGCAGTGATCGAGTGTCAGTCGGTACGAGCCGGCCATCTGCCCGGTCCCGACGGCCTCGGAGGTGACCGCGCTGATCGACGCGTCGTGGCCGTTCTCGCCGAGGAAATCCGTCAGCCACGTCGACGTGAGTTGCTCGACGCTCGTGGGTATCTCGAGGGTCCCTGTCATGCGGGTCTCACCGTCACGAGGGCATCCTTCCGGGGTTGACCGGTAGTCCGACCCCGCGGTCGGGGCGAAGGTCGCGGTACGCCGCGACCACCGGTGCCAGTTCGGTCGGCGTCGCGCCGTGCAGGATCACCGAGTCGACGCCGAGATCGAACTGCTCGGCGACGGTCTTCGCGCAGTCCGACGCCGAACCGGTCGCGGAGTCGGCGACCCACGCCTCAGGGATGGTGTCGGCCAGTTCGGCGAGTTCGTCGTCGGTGGCGGTGGCATCGATCGGTCCGCGGGCACCGGTGAACGCGGTTGTCGCCCGCACTCGTTCGAGGTCGGCGGGGTCCCATTGATTGGCACCCATGAGCTGGTCGGGGTAACCCTGCAGGTAGGTCGCAAGGCGCCCGTGCAAACGGCGCACCCGGTCGGCGGGGTCCAGGTCGTCGGACACCGTCGCCACGACCGACCAGATCCGGACGGCCGCCGGATCGCGGCCGGCGCGTTCGGCCGCCCCGCGCACCTGGGCGACGGCGCGCCGGGTGGCGTCCGCGCTGAAGTACGTGTGCAGCACGACGCCGTCGGCGATCTCGCCTGCCAATGCGAGCGTCCTCGGGCTCATCGTCACGAGCATGACCGGCGGCGGGGAGTCCAGGGTCACCCCCAGGCTGAGCAACGGGTATGAGCCGATGGGCCCGTCGTGGCCGACGACCATCTCGCCGGCCCACAGTCTCCGCAGCAGCCCGGTGATGTCGCGCAGGGCCGCGCCGGTGACGAGCGGGACGCCGAGGATCTGCCACTGCGGGGTGATCCCGCGACCGAGTCCGAGAGCGAAACGGCCGCCGGACACCTCGGCCAGGGTGGCGCCCATCGTCGCGGTGATGATGGGGTGCCGGGTGTTGTGGTTGGTTGCCGCGGTGGCTATCCCGAGGTTCTCCGTCGCTCCGGCCAGGGCCCCGCACAGGGTGGCCGCGTCCTTGACGTTGAACCGCTCCGAGACGAAGGCCGTCCCGAGGCCGATCTCGTCGGCCAGCCGGGCCTCGCCGGCGAGCTCACGCGGGGTGACCGGGTGACGGGAGAGTGCGTAGTAGCCGAGCTCGGTGAGCTGTTCCATGGACTCAGGCGCTCGCGCTGACAGCCTCGCGGTATTCCTGCGACCGCGCCTCGCGCACCCAGAGGGTGCCACCGCCGGCGGTCACACCTTCCTGTTTCAGGGTGCGCTTGAGGATCTTGTTGGTGGCGGTCGTGGGCAGGTCGTCGGCGATCCGCACATACCTCGGCCAGGCCTTCGGTGACAGATCAGCCTGTGAGGCAAGCCGTTCCGCGAACGACTCCGGGCTCAGCTCGACGCCGTCCTGGAGCACGACGGCAGCCATGACGGCGTCACCGACGTGTTCGTCGGGCACCGCGTACACCGCGACGCGGTTGATCTCGGGCACCCGCAAGAGGATTCGCTCGATCGGTCCGGCGGCGAGGTTCTCGCCGTCGACACGCATCCAGTCGCCGGTTCGGCCGGCGAGGTAGATCCATCCGTCGGCGTCCTTGTAGGCGAGGTCGCCGGACCAGTACATGCCGTGGCGCAGACGCTCGTTGGTGGCGTCGGCATCGTTGTAGTACCCCATGAACATGCCGCCGCCCTCGACGTTCACCAGCTCGCCGATCGCCTCGTCGGGATTGAGAAGAGCTCCGGTGTCGTCGAATTCGGCTGTGGGACACTCGGTGACCGTCGAGGAGTCATAGATCGCGACATTGGGGAAACCGCGGCCGATCGATCCATGCGGAGTGCCCGGTTCGCGGGTGATGATGATCGCGAGTTCGGTGGAGCCGAAACCGTCCCAGACCGTACAGCCGAAGCGGCGCGAGAACTCGTCGATGTCACGGTCGGTGGCCTCGTTGCCGAAGGCGACGCGCAGCGGATTGTCGGCGTCGTCGGGCTTCTCCTCGGTGGCGAGGATGTAGGCGAGGGGTTTGCCGACGTAGTTCATATACGTCGCGTTGTAGCGGCGGATGTCGTCGAGGAAGGTCGACGCGGAGAACTTGGCGGGCGCGATCGCGGCCCCGCCGCACAGTGCGACGCAGTAGCCGCCCATCAGTGCGGCACTGTGGAAGAGCGGCATCGACAGGTAGCAGACGTCGCCGGGGCCGATGTCGTACTTGTCGGCGAGGACCGGGCCGGCGAACGGGATCATCATGTGCGCGAACTGAACCGGCTTGGGGTTGCCGCTGGTGCCCGAGGTGAAGATCAGCATGAACGTGTCCATCGCACCCGGCACGGACTGCGGGGTGAGTTCGCCCGCCCCGGCGACGAGGTCGGTCCACTGCGGGGTCGAGGTGTCCAGGACGGTCACGCCTGGGAGGCCCAGGCCCTCGAGAAGGGGTCGGTGCTCGGCGTCGGTGATCAGGATCTGGCAGTCGGCGCGCAGGATGTCGGCGGCCAGGCCGTCGCCGCGTCGGGTGTTGTTGATGCCGGCGGTGACGTAGCCGCCGAGAGCTCCGGCCGCGAGCGCGATGAGCATGTCCGGGGTGTTCCCCAGGAGGGTGCCGACGTGCATCGGGCGAGAGGCGTCGGCTACGGACAGTACTGCGGCAGCGGTCTTCTCCGCGTCGCGGACGTACTCCCGCCACGTCCAGCGGCGTCCCTCGTAGGTGATCGCCAGGTTGTCGTCGTCGGCTCGTGCCTGGAGGAGCTGGGTCACTGTCTCGGCCATGCGGCCAAATCTAGAACGTGTTCATCAGGCCCGTGTACAGATCTGAGAAATTGTCTACTGCCACCCTCGGAGACGCCTGACGGCACAGTCGGAGACGCCTGGGGCCACTCAGACGGATGTGTCGGGAAACAACGCGGTCGGGGACGCCGAAGCGTCCCCGACCGAGGGATGTGGGCGGCGGCTAGCGCGTGAAGGTACCGCTACCGGGCACGACGGTGAATGTCCGGTCGTTCTTGCCGATGATCGTCGTGGTGAACTGGATCGACCCGGCGCCGGTGGCGAGGGCGACACCGTCCGACGGGCGCGCATCGGTGCACGCGTCGAAGACGTCGCTGCCGGTCTTGCCGGTGGAGGTGTTGGTCCACGAGATCCCGACGCGTGCGTCCTTGAGGCTCGTTGCGCACGATTCGGTGGGGGTCGTGTTCAGCGTGACCTGGGTGACGCCGGGTTCAGTCGCGGATGCGAGGATCGACGCGAGGAAGCCGCCGGTGACACCGTTGGAGCCGACGGTGATGCCCGTGTTCGGGACCTGCTCGACACTCAGCGGCTGTTCGCCCGGTGCTGCCTGTGCGGTCGTGGCGCCCAGCGTCAGTGCGCCGAATGCGGCAACGGCCCCGAATCCAGCAATGGTCTTACGTCCCATGTGTATCTCCCGTCACTCTGGACACTACGAACCCACAGCGTACGGGAGTGATGTTGGACTCCTCAAGGTGAGGTCGGCGGCACTCTGCTGATACAGAAGACGTATGAGCGATCTGGATCTTCCCGAGTCATCGAACCCGGGGCCGCACGACCCGCTGTCCGCCTTCCACCTCGGCGACCTCACCGTCGAGGAGAAGGGTGTCCGTGCTTCCCAGTTGCTGTGCTCGCAGTTCGCCGACCATCGCGGCCTGATCGAGCTGCCCGCGCTCGCCGTCCTCTTCGATCACTGCGGCGGCCTCCCGTTCCATCGCGTCCACGGAGACCCGGCGGCTGCGACCCTGCAGGCGCGTCTCTCGCTGTCGACACATGGTCGCGCACAAATAGGCGACCTGCTCGCGGCGCGTGCCGAGGTCGTGATGCACGATGACGGCTGGGGTTCGACGAGTATCGAGATCCGCTCTGGCGCAGGGCAACTGTGCTGCTTCGGTACCGCGCGCAATGTTCGGGTGGGGCGCGCTGTGGCGGGTGCGGCATCGGCCGCCGAGCTCGCGACGGCATCGCCGAAGTGCGACGACCACCACGGCGTGACGCTGCCCGCGGCGATCCCGGCGGGTCTGTCCGGCCGGGCGGTGGTGGAAGAAATAGCCACCAAGCAGCGCGATCCCGGGCCGCTCGTCGAGATGCTCAACGGCACGGTCGAGGTGCTCGACGGGGCCACCGAGCGTGAAGCGGGCGTCCGCTTCCGCAGCGCCACCGATCCCTGGATGGGCAACATGTTCGGCACCATGCACGGCGGCGTCATCGCCGCCATCGTCGGTCAGGCGGGTTCGTTCGCCGGCCACCTCCATGCCGGGGTCGGTCAGGAGTACTCGATCGGCGACATGGCCATCGGTTTCTACCGGTCGCCCGCAGTCGACGGCGGTGAGGTCACGGTCGAAGTGACACCGATCAAGACCGGGCGTCGGATCGCCTCCTTCGAGGCGACAATGACTTCGTACGACGACGTCCTGCTCAGCCGCGCAACGTTGGACATCCACTACCGCTGACACGACATCCCCGCGGCGGTTCTCTGTGCGCCGGGTAAGAAACAATCAAGCGTGCTTGATTCCTCCCCGGTCCTGTGTGACGCTGTGCGCATGACCGATCGAGCAGCGGCCGTGTACGGCGTCGTGGCAGACCTCGAAGCCGAGTCAGACCAGCTCGACGCGCTGGTCCGTGACCTCGACGACGCGGGATGGGCCACGCCGACGCCGGCCCCGGGGTGGACCATCGCCCACCAGATCGCGCACCTTGCGTGGACCGACGAGGTCGCCGCCATCGCGGCGACCGATCCCGAGCGCTTCACCGAGCTGGTGACCGAGGCTCTGCAGAACAGCCCCGAGACCTACGTCGACGATGCCGCCGAGGCCGGGGCGGGTGCCCCGGTCGAGGAGATCCTCGCGGGCTGGCGACTCGCGCGAGCAAAGCTGGCGGACGCGCTCCGGGAAGTGCCCCAGGGTGTGAAGATCCCGTGGTTCGGCCCGCCGATGTCGGCGGCGTCGATGGCGACCGCGCGGCTGATGGAGACCTGGGCGCACGGTCTCGACATCGCCGACGCCCTCGGGGTGACGGTGCTGCCCAGCGACCGCATCCGCCACGTCGCGCACATCGGTGTGCGCACACGCGATTTCGCCTACATCGTCAACGGCAAGGTCCCGCCGGCCGAACCGTTCCGCTACGCCCTGACCTCGCCGGCGGGTGAGTTGTGGACCTGGGGTCCCGAGGACGCGTCGAACATCGTGCGCGGCTCGGCGCTGGACTTCTGCCAGCTCGTCACCCAGCGACGCGCCGTCGCCGACCTCGACCTGGAGTTCGTCGGCGAGGATGCGCTCGAATGGTCCGGTATCGCACAGTGTTTCGCCGGGCCTCCGGGTGCCGGCCGCGAGCCGCGCGGCGCCTGAACGCCCGTCTCGAACCCTCCATTCGTTCCACACCGCAGCCACATCACCTAAGGAGCCTCGGGTGCCCATCACCAGCCCCAACGTCTGGGACACGCCGGAACGTCTCGAACTGCGTTCGATGGTCCGCAAGTTCGTCGAGAAGCACATCCTGCCCTTCCAGGACGACTGGGAGCGCGACGGCGAGATCCCGCGTTCG
This sequence comes from Gordonia rubripertincta, assembly GCF_038024875.1. Classification (NCBI taxonomy): domain Bacteria; kingdom Bacillati; phylum Actinomycetota; class Actinomycetes; order Mycobacteriales; family Gordoniaceae; genus Gordonia; species Gordonia rubripertincta. Next base: position 281,056 of record NZ_CP136136.1, on the reverse strand, counting down.
CTTCACCTCGAGGCCGCCAAGCTCGGCCTGTTCGGCCTCGGGGTGCCCGAGGAGGTCGGCGGCTCCGGCGGCGACATCATCGACACGACGATCCTCGCCGAGGAACTGCACTACGCCGGTGCGGCCGGCGGCATCTTCGCGGGCCTGTTCACCCACGGCATCGCCCTGCCGCACCTGATCGCCGCCGGCGATCCGGAGCAGATCGACCGCTGGGTACGCCCGACTCTCGCCGGTGAGAAGATCGGCTCGCTCGCGATCACCGAACCCGGTGGTGGCAGCGATGTCGGCCACCTGGCCACCAAGGCCGAGCGCGACGGCGACTTCTTTGTCGTCAACGGCGCGAAGACCTACATCACCTCGGCCGTCCGGGCCGACTTCGTCGTGGCGGCCGTCCGCACCGGCGGACCGGGGGCCGGCGGCGTGTCCCTCCTCGTCATCGACAAGGACACCCCCGGATTCACCGTCACCCGCAAACTCGACAAGATGGGCTGGCGCTGCTCGGACACCGCGGAGCTGTCCTTCGTCGACGCACGTGTCCCGGTGAAGAACCTCGTCGGACCGGAGAACTCCGGATTCGCCCAGATCGCCATGGCTTTCGTCACCGAGCGGTCGGGTCTGGCCGTCCAGGCCTACGCCAGCGCCCAGCGGTGTCTCGACCTCACCGTGCAGTGGGCCCGTGATCGCGAGACCTTCGGCAAGCCGATCATCGCGCGACAGTCGGTGCAGGACACCCTGACCGAGATGGCGCGTCGTATCGACATCGCCCGCATCTACACGCGCGCCGTGGTGGAGCGGAAGGCGACCTCGCACGACGACCTCATCGCCGAGGTGTGTTTCGCCAAGAACACCGCGGTCGAAGCCGGAGAATGGGTGGCCAACAAGGCCGTTCAGCTGCACGGTGGACTCGGTTACATGACCGGCACCGAAGTCGAGCGCCAGTACCGGGACATGCGCATCATCGGCATCGGCGGCGGCACCACCGAGATTCTCAACGGACTGGCCGCCAAGCGACTCGGCTTCCACGCCTGAGCCGCCGCCATCATCCGAAACCACACCTACACAGAGGAAAGACGCGATGACAGCCTTGGAGAACCCCTTCGTCGAGACCCCGGAGCGTGCCGCGCTGCGTTCCGCGGTCGCCGGTCTGGCCGCGAAGTACGGCCAGGAGTATTTCCGGGATTGTGCCCGTGAGGGGCGCAAGACCGACGAACTGTGGGCGGAGGCGGGCAAGCTCGGCTTCATCGGCGTCAATCTGCCCGAGGAGTACGGCGGCGGCGGTGCCGGGATGTACGAGCTCGCGATCGTCATGGAGGAGATCGCCGCCTCCGGTACCGGCCTGCTGATGCTGGTGGTCTCGCCGGCGATCTGCGGCAACGTGATTGCGCGCTTCGGCACCGACGAGCAGAAGCAGCAATGGCTGCCGGGCCTCGCGGACGGCTCGATCACGATGGCGTTCGGCATCACCGAACCCGACGCGGGATCGAACTCGCACAACATCACCACCACCGCCCGTCGGGACGGGGCGGACTGGCTGCTGTCGGGCCAGAAGGTCTACATCTCCGGTGTCGACCAGGCCCAGGCCGTCCTGATCGTGGCGCGTACCGAAGACGCCAAGACCGGCAAGCTGAAGCCGGCGCTGTTCATCGTGCCGACCGACGCGGAGAACTTCTCCTACACCATGATCGACATGGAGCTGCAGAACCCGGAGAAGCAGTTCCAACTGTTCCTCGACGACGTTCGGTTGCCCGCCGAGGCACTCGTCGGCGACGAGGACGCGGCCCTCAGCCAGCTGTTCGCCGGGCTGAACCCGGAACGGATCATGGCTGCGGCCTCGGCTGTCGGCATGGGACGGTTCGCACTCGACAAAGCGGTCTCCTACGTCAAGGAGCGCACGGTGTGGAAGACGCCGATCGGCGCACACCAGGCCATCGCGCATCCGTTGGCGCAGGGCAAGATCGAGCTCGAGATGGCCAAGCTCATGATGCAGAAGGCCGCGACGATGTATGACGCGGGCGACGACTGGGGTGCCGCCGAGCCGGCGAACATGGCGAAGTACGCCGCTGCCGAGGCCGCGGTGAAGCTCGTCGACCAGGCTGTGCACTCGATGGGTGGCAACGGGCTGACCACCGAATACGGCATCGCACCGATGCTGAGTCTCGTCCGCATCGCCCGCGTCGCACCGGTCAGCCGCGAGATGATCCTCAACTTCGTCGCACAGGCCAGCCTCGGCCTCCCGAAGTCGTACTGAGGTAGTACCGATGGTTTCCGCGCGAGTCTCGTCGAATCGTCGTGAACCGCAGCAGGAACGCTCACGCCTGACGCGTGAGCGCCTGCTGCGGGCGACGATCGACGCACTCGCGGCGGACGGCTGGGCGGCTGCCACCGTCGCCGCGGTCGCCGAACGCGCCGGCGTCTCGCGAGGCGCTGCGCAGCATCACTTCCCGACGCGGGAGTCGCTCATCACCGCTGCGCTCGAGCAGGTCTTCGACGACCTCACGACGGCGGCGGACAGCAGGTCCGGGGCGTCGGTCGAGCCGGGCGGGCCGATCACCCCGGCGCGCGTGCTGGCAGCCGTCCAACGAATGGTCGAGGTCTACACCGGAACGGAATTCAAGGCGGCCCTGCAGGTGTGGGCGGCCGCAGCCTCCGATCCCGCCCTGCGCACCCTGATCCTGCCGCTGGAGGCGAAGTTCGCCCGTGCGGCCCATCAGCGCACGATGGCGGCGATGGGGGTTTCGCCGGCCGACGAGAAGGGGCACCGTCTCGTGCAGGCGACCCTCGACTTCGCGCGCGGGCTCGGCCTGGCCGACACCCTGACCGACGATTCGGCGCGCCGTGCGCAGGTCGTCGACACCTGGTGCGAGCAGCTCGCGGTGTCGCTGGGGGTCGACGAGAACGACTGATGTACGGGGGCGGTCAGGCCGGCGACTCGTCTCGCGACCGCCCGCGCGTCCCGACCCAGTACACGCCGAAGGACATGAGCGTCATACCGACGAACACGACCACCAGCGAGATGGTCATCGACACGTAACCCTGCTCGCGCGGGTCGAGGAACGGGTACGGGTACCAGTCGACGATGGGCCCGCGGATGAGTGAGTACACGCCGTACACCAGCGGGATGGCCAGCCAGGTCAGCCAGCTGCGATCGGGAAGTCGCCTGGCGCGCACCAGGGCCCAGTCCACCAGCATCACCAGGGGGACGATGCGGTGGAGCACGTCGTTCACCCAGCTGTAGGTGACGTCCACGTCGACCCCGCTGAGCAGCAGCGCGTAGACGATGCCGGTGATCACCATGCAGGTGGTCACGGCTCCGCGGAACCACTCCCACGCCGGCCCGGTGGGGGCGAGTAGTCCGCCGACGAGCAGTACGACCGCGGCGGCGATGTTGCTGAGCACCGTGAAGTAGCCGAAGAAGTTCCACAGGGTGAAGTCGGGGTCGTCGAGGCGGACCATCACCTGATAGATGAGGGCCCAGGTGCCAAGCGCCGCGAACACGATACGGAGTACACGGATCCACCAGGTCGCAGTCACACGGTGATTGAAGCACCACCGCTCGAGTAGGCGTGTGCGACCGCACCCGAGCGGCACGAACATGCTGCTGTGACGCCGGGCGTACCCATCCGGCGATGAGATGATTCCGGGCATGGCACCGCCTTTCGCACTGACCGCTCTGCTCACCACGCGTGACCCCGGAGCGGCCCGCTTGCGCAAGGCGGCGCGGGGCGCGTCGGCGATGGCCATCGGCGCCCTGGTGGTGCTCGCGATCCGCTCCGTGGTGAGCCTGCCGGTCGCCGCCGAACTGTCGGCCGCCTTCCTGTCGCTGTGGGCGACGGTCGGTGCGGTCAAGGACACCACCGCGCGCGCGCGGATCATCACGACCGTCGCGCTGCTCGTCCCCGGCTTCGCGGCGGCACTCCTCGCGTGCCTGTTGCATCCGTGGCCGGTCGCGCGGGCGGTCGCCTTCGTCGCGATCGCCGGTCTCGCCGCCTGGACGACGCGCTACGGGCCGCGGGGGAGTGCGCTCGGCTTCTTCGGCTTCTTCGCCTTCTTCTTCGCCGTGGTGATGGGGGCCGACCTGCACACGCTGCCGGTGCTGTGCGGCCTCGTCGTCATCGCCGTGGCGAGCGCACTGTTCGTGCGCCTGGTGCTGGTCCCCGACCGGCCGGGTGAGGAACTGGGGCGCCTCCTGCGGAGCGTGGAGGTCTGCGCCGACGATCTGCTCAGGGTCGCGAGCGAACCGGAGACCGGGCGGCAGCGGCTGGCGGGGGCGGTGACCCGGCTGTCGGCCGCGACGAGCGCGGTCGCCGGATGGCAGAAGAACTACGATGCCGCGCACTACACGGATCTGGATGACACCACCCTGTCGCGCCGGGTCTCGATGCTGCATCTGGCGAGCGAACAGACAGCTTTCCGGGTGGCCGAGCACCCAGCGGATCCCGCCGTCGCCCAGGCGGTGTCGCAGGTCCGCGGTGCGCTGAGGTCGCCGGGTGACGCTGCCACCCCGGCGTTCGTCGCGCCGGACCCGACCCGCGAGACGTTGCGCAACGTCGTGTCGGCGACGGCCGATCTGCGCTCGATCACCGTCCGGCGCCGAAAGGCGACCACGCCTGCGACATCAACCGGGGCGACATCCACCCGGAAGACCTCGGCGCCGTCGAAGAAGGCACCGAGGCCCGACACCACCCGATTCGCACTCCAGGTCATGGTTGCGTGTTCGGTGGCGCTCGCCGTCGGCGAGCTGATCTCGGCGAGCCGCTGGTACTGGGCGGTGCTCAGCGCCTTCATGGTCTTCAACGGAATGGCAACTCGCGGAGCCATTCTCACCAAGGCCGTCAAACGCGTTCAGGGCACGGCGGTCGGCCTGGTGATCGGCGTCGCCGCCGTGTTGGTCATCGGTGAACACCCCGCGGTGCAGTACGTGATCGTGGTCTGCGCGGTCTTCTTCGCCTTCTATCTCGGTGCGATCTCCTACACCTGGACGATCCTTTTCATCACGATCGTCCTCACCAACAGCTACGACCTGCTCGGTGTCCTGAACCGCCACGTCCTCGAGTGGCGCATCGAGGAGACGCTGTGTGGTGCCCTGGTCGGTGCGGCCGCGGCCTTCCTCATTCTGAGCACGCCGACCTCACCCGTCCTCGACACCAAGCTGCGGGCATACTTCGACGCCCTCGTCGACCTGGCCTCCGTCGCCCTGCGCGGAGGCGAGAACCGGCCGGGGGAAGCCGATTCCGACGCGTCCCTGGCCGCCGTACGGGTGCTCGACGGGGCCGAGGCCGCCATGCTCGACACCGCGACCTCTGCGGTGTTCTCTCTCAGCCGATTCCATCGATCGATGTTGCGTCGTCTGCGGCCGCACCTCCACGAGACGACACGCGAGGCGAGGGGGCTCGCGTGGTCGGCGATCGGTCTGGCGCGGTCCGCCGAACACACCGGGAACAGCGACCGAGTCGAGCCGGAGATCGAACAGGATCTCGTCGCGGAGCTCCGTCGTGCCGCCGACGCGACGGTGTCGGCGATCGAACACGGCGGTGTCGCGGCGACGACGATGGGAAAGCGGACGAAGGACGTCAGGGTCGAGAACACCGTCCCTGCGACGGAGCTCGCTGACGCCTCACCGGTCCGGCAGGCCCGACGACTCATCGCCTCGGTGCAGCGCATGCGCGCGGCGATCGCCGGGCCCGTCCGCGCCTCTCGTGCAGACGAACAGCTCGCCGGCGAGTGAGCCGCCGGCGAGCTGTTCGCGTGTTCCGGTCATCGGCTCATTCGCCGTGGATGATGACCCCGCGCAGGTTCTTTCCGTCACGGAGGTCCTGGTAGCCCTCGTTGACCTGGTCGAGGGTGTAGGTCGTGGTGACCAACTCGTCGAGCTTGAGCTGACCCTGATCGTAGAGACGCAGCAGCTTGACGATGTCGTACTGCGGGTTGGCCGAGCCGAACAGGCTGCCCTTGATCGTCTTCTGGTTCAGCGTCAGGTCGGTGCCCGACACGTGCACGGTTAGCTTGGCCGGATCGGCGAGCCCGGTGATGACCACGGTGCCACCCTTGCCGACGACGGCTGTCGCGTTGGACACGACCTCCTCGTCGACCGTGCCCACCAGGATCAGTGCCTGATCGGCGCCCTGACCCCAGGTCAGCTCGTTGACCTTGGCGGCGGCCTCCTGCGGATCGGAGTAGGCGTGGGTCGCACCGAATTTCAGTGCGGCGTCACGCTTCATGTCGACCGGGTCGACGACGACGATGAACTTGGCGCCGGCCGACACCGCACCCTGCACCGCGTTGATACCCAGTCCGCCGATGCCGTAGATGACCACGGTGTCACCGGGGCGCACCCCGCCGGCGTAGACGGAGGTGCCCCAGCCCGACGGCACGCCGCAACCGACGAGCACGGCCTTGTCCAACGGGAGCCAGTCGTCGACCTTCACCACCGAGTGCTGGGAGATGATGGCGCGTTCGGAGAAGGTGCCGAGCATGCACATCGCGCCGAAATCTTCCTTGCCCGAATGGAATCGGAAGGTGCCATCGGGCATCGAGCCCTCGAGGATGGTCGCGCCCATGTCGCACAGGTTCTGTCGTCCCGTCGAGCAGTAACGACAGGTGCCGCAGTTGGGGATGAAGCTGCACACGACATGGTCGCCCGGCTTGACCTTGGTGACCCCGGGCCCGACGGCCTCGATGATGCCGGAGCCTTCGTGACCACCCACGATCGGGTATCGCGGCGGCAGGTCGCCGTCGGTGAGGTGGAGGTCGGAGTGGCACAGACCGGCAGCGGTGTACTTGATCAGGACCTCACCCTCACGGGGCTCGTCGAGGTCGAGTTCGACGATCTCGAAAGGCTTTCCGGGGGCGGTCAGAACGGCGGCCTTGGTGGTGAGTGTCATGTCGTGCTCCTTTGCACTAGGGGAATTCTGGGGTGGAGTGGGAACCGGTCAGAGCGCGATGTTCACGGCCTTCGTCTGGGGTGTAGAGGTCGATCGCCGAGGAACCGAGTTCGCGGCCCCAGCCGGACTGCTTGTAGCCGCCGAAGGGCATCGCGGTGTCGAAGCCGTTGTATTGGTTGACCCAGACCGAACCGGCCTTGATCTGCCGGGCCGTCCGATGGGCCTTCGACAGGTCGGTGGTCCAGATGCCCGCGGCGAGTCCGTAGATGGAGTCGTTCGCGGCGGCCGCGACCCCGGTGTCGGCGTCGAAGGGCAGCGCGGCGACGACCGGTCCGAAGATCTCCTCCCGCACGATGGAGAAGTCCGGTTCGACGTCGACGAACACCGTCGGCTCGATGAAGAATCCCTCGTCGCCCCAACGCTTTCCGCCGGTCAGCGCACGAGCTCCGTCGGCGATTCCGGCCGCGAGATAACCGGAAACGCGGTCGAACTGTTCCTGACTCACCAGCGGACCGAGCTCGGTGGCGGGATCGAGGCCCGGCCCGATCTTCGCCTGGGATGCCGCCTCGGCGACCGCCGCGGTGAAGTCGTCGAAGATGGGGCGTTCGACGTAGAGTCGGGTGCCGGCCACGCAGCACTGGCCGTGATTGAACATCCACGCGGCCACCGAGCCGGCGACCGCCTTCTCGAAATCGGCGTCGGCGAAGACGATGTTGGGGCTCTTGCCGCCCAGTTCGAGCGACACCTTCTTGAGGTTGCCCTTGGCCGCCTCGACGATCTTCTTGCCGACCTCGGTGGAACCGGTGAAGGCGATCTTGTCGACGTCGTCGTGGGCGGCGAGGGCTGCTCCGGCCTCGCCGTAACCGGTGACGATGTTGACCACACCCGGCGGGAACCCGGCCTCGTCGAAGATCTCGCCGAGCAACAGGGCGGTGAGCGGTGTCTGCTCGGCGGGCTTGAGGATGACGGTGTTGCCCGCGGCCAGCGCCGGCGCGAGCTTGAAGGCGGCCATCAGCAGCGGGAAGTTCCACGGGACGATCAGCCCGCACACGCCGACCGGCTCGCGAAGGGTGTAGGCGTGGAACTCGCCGCCCGGCACGAAGGGCATCGACACGTCGACCGTGGAACCGGTGATCTTGGTGGCCAGGCCCGCGTTGTAGCGGAAGATGTCGGCGGACCAGGCGGTGTCGACGGCGGCGGCGATGGTCGCAGCCTTGCCGTTGTCGAGTGCTTCGAGCTGACCGAACTCGGCGGCCCGTTCGGTGAGCAGATCGCCGACGCGCCAGAGCAGCCGTTCGCGTTCGTTCGGCTTCATCCGCGACCACGGGCCGGCGCCGAAGGCCTCGCGGGCGGCGCGGACCGCGCGGTCGATGTCGGTGGCGTCGCCGTGAGCAACCGAGGTGAGGGGACGGCCGGTGGCGGGGTCGATGGTCTCGAAGGTGCGACCTGACGCCGACGACACCCACTCACCGCCGATCAGCATCGGACGGTCAGAGCCGATGAAGTCGCGGACCTTCGGCAGCAGTTCGGTGGCGACTGCGGTCATGAATACCTCCTGGTGAAGCGCTCGACGTCGGGGTCGGATCGAGCGGTCGAGATGAGACGGTCAGGGGTGACCTGGGTCATAGCTGTGACCTGACTCATTTCTGCCACCTATCGGAGTGGTCGCCGTGTCCAGAAACTGAACAGTCCGTTTTGTCCTGAACGGCTGCGGTGAGCAGGAGGGCGGGAAAAGTTCGCGATGCGTCGTCGCTAGCGTGTCCGGGGGTGGCGACGGCCGCCCGTTCACCGAGAGGGACCCGATGGCAGCGCGCATGACCGATCGTCTCCGCGGTGCGCTGCAGGCGTGGGGCCCGTCGGGGGCATCGGTGTCGCCGCGTGAAGCGGCACGTGCCGGGGTCGGCTCGGCCCTGGGCCTCGCGCTCGTCGGACTCGTACTCGCGACGTCCGGTACCGACCTGACGACGGGCCTGTTCCTGATCGCGCCGTTCGGTGCGTCGGCCGTGCTGTTGTTCGCCGCGCCCAACAGTCCGCTCGCCCAGCCGTGGTCGGCGGTGATCGGCAACACCGTGTCGGCGTTCGCGGGCGTCGCGGTGACCCTGCTGGTCTCGCCGGGTCAGCTGCGGGTCCCGCTCGCGGTCGGTGTGGCGGTGGTGGCCATGGTGCTGTGTCGTGCGGTGCATCCACCCGGCGGTGCGGTCGCGATGACCGCCGGACTCAGTCCGGACCTGGTCCACGCTCTCGGATTCCGGTTCGCCCTGGCGCCCGTTGCCGTCGGCACGATCGCGCTGGTCGCGCTCGCCGCGGTCTACGCACGCGTGACCGGCCGCCGGTACCCGGCTCGCCGGTTCGACGACGAGTCGTCGGCCACCGCGCGGATCGGTCTGGATGAAACCGAGTTGACCGACATCCTCGACCGGTACAGCCAGTCCCTCAACCTCGGGGTCGCCGACCTCGCGCGACTCATCGGGGCCGCCGAACTGCAGGTCGCCGGGCACCGCGCCGACCCGCTCGTCGCCGGTGACGTCATGTCCCGGGACCTCGTGACGGTGGGGCCGGACTCGACCCTCACCGAACTGGCCCAGATGTTCGACACCCACCGGTTCACCTCGCTGCCCGTGGTGACGCGCGGCGGTCGGTTCCTGGGTGTCGTCTTCCAGATCCATCTCGTCTCCCGGCTACGCGGGGGTTCGGCACGACGCGGTTCGGACCGCATGTTCGGCCGGCTGTTGCGCCGGGACGGGAGCGTCCTGACCGCGGCCGACGTCATGGACACGACCCTGCCGATCGCGTCTCCCGACGCCCCGGTGACCGCGGTGCTCCCCATGCTCGCCGGCAGCGACTGTGACGCTGTCCCCGTGCTCGACGGGGATCTGCTGGTCGGCATCGTCACCCAGACCGACCTCATCGCCGCGCTCGCCCGGCAGACCCTCGCTGACCCGCTCGTCGACTGATGTCCGGCTCGGCCACATCGCGAACCTAGATCCCGAGGGCTCGCATCCGCGCGTACAACGTGGTGCGACTGATCCCGAGGTCCCGCGCGGCGTGGACCTTGTTGCCGCCGGCACGGTCGAGGGCGTCGACGATCGCGGCGCGCTCGGCCTGCTCCCGCCCCGACAGATGGGCCGCCCGACTCGTCGTCCGATAGCCAGACGGGAGATCGGCCGCCTCGACCACCCGTGCCATTCGACCCCGGCACGCTGCCGCGGCCTGCCGCAGAACCGCGATCAGCTCGGTGAAGTTGCCCGGCCAGTCCTGGCTGAGCAGGGCATCGGTCGCCGGCCCGGACAGGGTGAGTTCCGGATCGATGTCACCGACGACTCCGCTCGCGATGGCCGCGAGCTCCGAGGTGCGGTGGCGCAGCGGCGCGGGATCGACGCGTCTCGCACACCGGCCGAGCAGAGCGGCGACCGCGGGTGACGCCTGCGCGCGAGGACCGCTGACGAGGATCAGGGGAGACGCTGCCGGCGTCGATACCGTGGCGCGGGTGAGCAGCGCGATCGACCGGTCGTCGAGCAGGTCCACACCGTCGATGACCAGGGGGACGCCCGACGATCTGGCTCGCGCGAGGGCGGTGGTGATGTCCACCTGCCGGCCGTTGATCAGCTCGTCGGCGACGTCGACGATGACCGCCCTGAACTCGGTGTCGACCGCCTCGGTGCCGCCTGTCTCCAGGTCGCCGGCCTCGGTGTCCGAGGCTTCTGCCGCCAACTCGAGCGCCAGCGTCGTGCGTCCGGTGCCGGGTTCACCGGACACCGCGACGGTCGTCGACGACGGCCGGACCGGGGCCGGGCGGGTCGGAGTGGGTGTGATCAGGGGGCGAAAGCGGAACAGTGCGGCCCCCCGGGTACCGGCCACGGGTTCGACGGCGATCTCGACCGACGCGCCCGAGACGAGCGTCAACGGCAGCGTCGTCGCCCGCAGCGCCGGGTCGGTGGCGATCGCCCGGAGCGCACCGATGTCGGTGGGGGAGAGCAGTTCGGCGGCCAGGGCATTGGTGAGCTGCAGATCGTCGCCGATCGCGGCCACCGCGACGTCCCGGCGCGGGGCGGCGCGTTGGAAGGCGTCGAGCACGCGGCGCTGGTGTGCGCGGGACCGGTCGAGCAGACGGTCGGCGATGTCGGCCACGATGCCGTTGACGACCGGGACCGCGAGAGGGTTGATGCGGTCGGCGATCTCGGACATACAGATGATCCCGGCCAGGCGCCGGGTCGCGGGATGGATGATCGGCTGTCCGAAGCAGCTGATCGACCGGAACTGTTCGAGATAGTGCTCGGAGCTGTTGACGATCACCCCGCCGCGCGTCTCCGCGGGTGTCCCGAGGGCAGTGGTCCCGACCATGTCCTCGCCGAACGGGACGCCGGGCGCCGCGCCGATCGCGTCGAGGCGACGTTCGACGGCGGTCCCGAACGCCACCCGCGTCACCATCCGGCACTCGTGATCGACGAGCAACAGTGACACGTCGGTGTCGGCGAGCCGGGCCGCCGCGTCGTCGAGGACGGGACGCGCCGCGTCGAGCAGAGGGTCGGCGGATCCGATGTCGCCCAGACGCGCGGGGATGTTGTCCTCCGGCCGCACTCCCGACAGCGCCGACCGACGCCACGAGTGCTCGATGACCGGGCGGTGCGGCGTTCGATCGGGACGGGCCGGGAGAGTGTCGATGAGACCAACGTGACACACATCACCGGCGAAGGAAAGCCCGGATGCCGTGTCGGATCGGCGTCGGTGCGTCGTACTACCGTGGGCCCATGCGCGTCGCGACCTGGAACGTGAACTCGGTGAAACAGCGGATTCCGCGCCTCCTCCCATGGCTCGACGAACGGCACCCGGACGTCGTCTGCCTGCAGGAGACCAAGCTCTCCGATGACGCCTTCCATGAGGTTCTCGGTGCCGATCTCGCCGAACGCGGCTACGAGATCGCGCACGCGGGGCAGGGTCAGTGGAACGGTGTCGCACTGCTCTCGAGGGTCGGGCTCGACGATGTGCGCGTCGGTTTCGACGGCATGCCCGGTTACCCGACGCCGGAGACGCTCGAGGCGCGCGCGGTGTCCGCGGTGTGTGGCGGTCTGCGCATCCACTCGCTCTACGTCCCCAACGGCCGTAGCCCCGACTCCGATCACTACGCGTACAAGCTCGAATGGCTGGCCGCCCTCGCGAAGGCGGTCGCCGACCCGTCGACGACGCTGCTCTGCGGTGACATGAACATCGCGCCCGCCGACGCGGACCTGTTCGATCCCGACGCCTTCGCCGGGCACACGCACGTCACCCCGCCGGAGCGTGCCGCACTCGCCGAGTTCGCGGCGCTGGGCCTGCGCGATGTCGTCCGTGACCGCTGGCCGGACGACCGGGTCTTCAGCTATTGGGACTACCGTGCCGGAATGTTCCACAAGGACCTGGGCATGCGGATCGATCTGATCCTGGCGGGGGAGTCCGCCGCCGGCCACGTCGAAGCGGCCTGGATCGACCGGAAGGCTCGCAAGGGCAGCAAGCCCAGCGACCACGCCCCGGTCATCGTCGACCTCGACGAGGCCCCCGACGGAAACATCGGGCCGGTGGTTCCGCCGCCGTCGAACCCGGCGAAACCCGGTGGCGCGAAGGTCAAGCTGCCCCAGACCCCGGACTGACGCAGTCTCGCGATCGCCGCGACGGCCGGCGTCGGCGCCGTGTTCGACGCGCCGCCCGCGCCGGGTGATGCTCACCACGAATGGGCCGACCACAACCGCGAACGCCGGGCGACGATCGTGGACCGGCGTTCGGCGGCCAGACCTTCCCCGACCTGACGGTCGATGGATCCGGGCAGTCCCTTCGCGGCGTCGATCGCGCTGGTCCGGGCCCATGTCGGAGGGTCGGCGGGTACCGGTCGGGCTGCGGTTCGCGGAAGTCTCGACGCGCCGGGTCCAGGGGTGTAAGAGTGGACAAGGTAATGCCATGTCTCAGCGTCGCCGGACCCCAGCGCACACGACCTGTTCACCTGCAGGTCGCGCGGAGGATCCGTTTTTTGACCTGTGCAAACCCGATCGGTAGAGTGGATCGTCGGTGCCCGGCCCATGCTGGGCCAGTCCGCATGCCCGGCCAACGGCTCTCGAGTCGGTCCTGATTTCGAAGAGAAGTCGGGGCGGGGCGGCAGGAGGGACTGACAAGCGAATCCGCTGTCGAGTGTATGACACGCCCGACCCCGGGGTAGCGAAAATGTACTGACCAGTGCGAATGCGCTGGTGGGGCGAGTTGTGGAAGCGCGCCGGAGTCGGTGTAGAGCCGATCCGCGGGCTTGCCCGGAGCACCAACCACAACTGACAACAAAGAGGACTGAACACCTAGTGCCAACTATCAACCAGCTGGTCCGCAAGGGCCGTCACGACAAGGCTGCAAAGACCAAGACTGCGGCCCTCAAGGGGAGCCCGCAGCGTCGTGGTGTGTGCACCCGCGTCTACACCACCACCCCCAAGAAGCCGAACTCGGCTCTTCGTAAGGTCGCCCGCGTGCGTCTGACCAGCTCGGTCGAGGTCACCGCGTACATCCCCGGTGAAGGCCACAACCTGCAGGAGCACTCGATGGTGCTCGTCCGCGGCGGTCGTGTGAAGGACCTCCCGGGTGTGCGCTACAAGATCATCCGCGGCTCGCTCGACACCCCAGGGTGTCAAGGACCGCAAGCAGGCCCGTAGCCGCTACGGCGCGAAGAAGGGGAACTGATAAGTCATGCCACGTAAAGGACCCGCACCCCAAGCGCCCCCTGATCAACGACCCGGTCTACGGTTCGCCGCTGGTCACCCAGCTGGTCAACAAGATCCTGCTGGACGGCAAGAAGTCGACCGCCGAGCGCATCGTCTACGGCGCCCTCGAGCAGGCCCGCGAGAAGACCGGCACCGACCCGGTCGTCACCCTCAAGCGCGCGCTCGACAACGTCAAGCCCACCCTCGAGGTGAAGAGCCGCCGCGTCGGTGGCGCCACCTACCAGGTGCCGATCGAGGTCAAGCCGAACCGCGCGAACACCCTCGCGCTCCGCTGGCTCGTGACCTTCAGCCGTCAGCGTCGCGAGAAGACGATGGTGGAGCGTCTGGCCAACGAGCTGCTCGACGCCTCCAACGGCCTCGGTGCTTCGGTGAAGCGCCGCGAGGACACCCACAAGATGGCCGAGGCCAACCGGGCGTTCGCGCACTACCGCTGGTGATCACTGCCGGCCGCGGCGGCCTTCGGGTCGCCGCGGCCGGACTCACCTCAGACCCAACAGCTCTCTAGCGAAATTGCGAGGCGATTAAGTGGCACAGGAAGTGCTCAGCGACCTGAACAAGGTTCGCAACATCGGCATCATGGCCCACATCGATGCCGGCAAGACCACCACGACCGAGCGAATCCTCTTCTACACCGGTGTGAACTACAAGATCGGTGAAACCCACGACGGTGCCTCGACCACCGACTGGATGGAGCAGGAGAAGGAGCGTGGTATCACCATCACCTCCGCGGCCGTGACCTGTTTCTGGAATAAGAACCAGATCAACATCATCGACACCCCCGGACACGTCGACTTCACCGTCGAGGTGGAGCGCAGCCTCCGCGTCCTCGACGGCGCAGTTGCGGTCTTCGACGGCAAGGAAGGCGTCGAGCCGCAGTCCGAGCAGGTGTGGCGTCAGGCCGAGAAGTATGAAGTTCCCCGTATCTGCTTCGTCAACAAGATGGACAAGCTGGGCGCGGACTTCTACTTCACCGTTCAGACCATCAAGGATCGTCTCGGCGCCAAGCCGCTGGTCCTGCAGCTCCCGATCGGTGCCGAGGACAACTTCGACGGCGTCGTAGACCTGATCGAGCAGAAGGCCATCACCTGGCGCGGCGTCGTGCCGACCGGTGCCGAGCCGACCATCGAGGAGATCCCGGCCGACCTGGTCGAGAAGGCTGCGGAGTACCGCGAGCAGCTCCTCGAGACCGTCGCCGAGTCCGACGAAGCCCTCATGGAGAAGTACTTCGGCGGCGAAGAGCTCACCGTCGAGGAGATCAAGGCTGCGATCCGCAAGCTGACCGTCTCCCGCGAGCTCTACCCGGTGCTGTGCGGCTCCGCGTTCAAGAACAAGGGCGTCCAGCCGATGCTGGACGCGGTCATCGACTACCTGCCGTCCCCGCTGGACGTGCCGTCGGTCGAGGGCCACGCCGTGGGCGACGAGGAGGAGATCCTCTCGCGCAAGCCGTCCGCCGACGAGCCGTTCTCGGCTCTCGCGTTCAAGATCGCCGCTCACCCCTTCTTCGGCAAGCTCACCTTCGTGCGCGTGTACTCCGGCAAGATCAACGCCGGCACCCAGGTGCTCAACGCCACCAAGGGCAAGAAGGAGCGCATCGGCAAGCTCTTCCAGATGCATGCCAACAAGGAAAACCCGGTCGAGGACGCCACCGCGGGTCACATCTACGCGATGATCGGCCTCAAGGACACCACCACCGGCGACACCCTGTGTGACGCGAGCGCTCCCATCGTGCTCGAGTCGATGAGCTTCCCGGACCCGGTCATCAACGTCTCGATCGAGCCGAAGACCAAGTCCGACCAGGAGAAGCTCGGCACCGCGATCCAGAAGCTCGCCGAAGAGGACCCGACCTTCTCGGTCCAGCTCGACGAGGAGACCGGCCAGACCGTCATCGGCGGCATGGGCGAGCTCCACCTCGACATCCTGGTCGACCGCATGAAGCGCGAGTTCAAGGTCGAGGCCAACGTCGGCAAGCCGCAGGTGGCGTACCGCGAGACCATCCGCAAGACGGTCGAGAAGCACGAGTACACCCACAAGAAGCAGACCGGTGGTTCGGGCCAGTTCGCGAAGGTCATCATCAAGCTCGAGCCCCTCGTGGACGCCGAGGACGGTGCGACCTACGAGTTCGACAACGCCGTCACCGGTGGTCGAGTCCCGCGCGAGTACATCCCGTCGGTGGATGCCGGTGCTCAGGACGCCATGCAGTACGGTGTCCTCGCCGGTTACCCGCTGGTCAACCTGAAGGTCACCCTGCTCGACGGTCAGTACCACGACGTCGACTCGTCGGAAATGGCCTTCAAGATCGCCGGCTCGCAGGCCCTCAAGGAAGCTGCGAAGATGGCCAGCCCCGTCATCCTGGAGCCGATCATGGCCGTCGAGGTCACGACTCCCGAGGATTACATGGGCGACGTCATCGGCGACCTGAACTCCCGCCGTGGCCAGATCCAGGCCATGGAGGAGCGCAGTGGTGCCCGTGTCGTGAAGGCACAGGTTCCGCTGTCGGAGATGTTCGGCTACATCGGAGACCTTCGGTCGAAGACCCAGGGCCGGGCAAACTACTCCATGGTGTTCGACTCCTACGCGGAAGTTCCCGCGAACGTGTCGAAGGAAATCATCGCGAAGGCCACCGGAGAGTAATTCCCCGGTCGCCCTGGCGACACGCGCTGGCCGACAAGCGGGCGCAACAACGTAAATGAAAACCCCTGCTGGGATCCGCCCAGTAGAGAACGACAGTCCAGGAGGACAATCAAGTGGCGAAGGCGAAGTTCGAGCGGACCAAGCCGCACGTGAACATCGGCACCATCGGTCACGTCGACCACGGCAAGACCACCCTGACCGCGGCGATCACCAAGGTGCTGCACGACAAGTACCCGGAGCTCAACAAGAGCTTCGCGTTCGACCAGATCGACAAGGCTCCTGAGGAGAAGGCGCGCGGTATCACGATCAACATCTCGCATGTTGAGTACGAGACCGAGAAGCGTCACTACGCTCACGTCGACGCCCCGGGTCACGCCGACTACATCAAGAACATGATCACCGGTGCGGCTCAGATGGACGGCGCGATCCTCGTGGTTGCCGCCACCGACGGCCCGATGCCGCAGACCCGCGAGCACGTGCTGCTGGCCCGCCAGGTCGGTGTGCCCTACATCCTCGTCGCCCTGAATAAGGCCGACATGGTCGACGACGACGAGATCATCGAGCTCGTCGAGATGGAGGTCCGCGAACTGCTGGCCGCCCAGGACTTCGACGAGGAAGCTCCGGTCGTCAAGGTCTCGGCTCTCAAGGCTCTCGAGGGCGACCCCGAGTGGGCCAAGTCGGTCGAGGAGCTCATGGCTGCCGTCGACGAGTCGATCCCGGATCCGGTTCGCGAGACCGAGAAGCCGTTCCTCATGCCCGTCGAGGACGTCTTCACCATCACCGGCCGCGGCACCGTGGTCACCGGTCGTGTGGAGCGCGGCGAGGTCAACGTGAACGAGGAAGTCGAGATCGTCGGCATCCGCGAGAAGAGCACCAAGACCACCGTCACCGGTATCGAGATGTTCCACAAGCTCCTCGATTCCGCACAGGCAGGCGACAACGCCGGTCTGCTGCTCCGCGGCCTCAAGCGTGAGGACGTCGAGCGCGGTCAGGTCATCGTGAAGCCGGGCACCACGACCCCGCACACCGAGTTCGAGGGCCAGGCATACATCCTGTCCAAGGACGAGGGCGGCCGTCACACCCCGTTCTTCAACAACTACCGTCCGCAGTTCTACTTCCGTACCACGGACGTGACCGGCGTCGTGACCCTCCCCGAGGGCACCGAGATGGTCATGCCGGGCGACAACACCGAGATGAGCGTCAAGCTCATCCAGCCGGTCGCCATGGACGAGGGCCTGCGCTTCGCCATCCGCGAGGGTGGCCGCACCGTTGGTGCGGGTCGAGTCACCAAGATCACCAAGTGATTCTTGCTTTGACGCACTGACTCTCGGAGTCGACAAGGCGCCCCAGCCGCGAAAGCGGTTGGGGCGCTTTTGTCATTGCGCTGCTGTCGTTACGGCAGGTCGCGACGATCGCGAGTGTGACGCGGTCCGCTCTGCAGCTTTTCGTAGGCTCGTCTCCATGCGTGTGCTCAGTCGACAGGCCGAACCCGACCTCGCGGTGCGGGTGGCCGGTGAACCCGACCGTGGCGTGCCGGTGGTCCTCGTCCACGGGATGGCGTCGGATCATTCGACCTGGCGGCCACTCGCCGCGTCGTTGCGCCGGCAGGGTCGCGGTGTGGTCAGTGTCGATCTACGCGGGCACGGCCGCAGCGGCCGGCCGGAGGGTCCGTACCGACTCGACGATTTCCGCGACGACCTGGTCTACGTGCTCGACAACCTCGGTATCCACGTGGCCGACGTGGTCGGTCACTCGCTCGGCGCCCACACCGCGCTACGTCTGGCGATGTACGAACCGTCCCGCGTGCGTCGGATGGTCCTCGAGGAGGTCCCGCCGATGCCGCACGACGAGGCCGATCTGTCCGAGGGCATCACCATGAAGGCGACACTCGGTGAGCAGATCCGCGGGTTCGTCGCGCTGGCACGCAACCCGTGGCCGGTCATCCGCTTCGACGGCCGGATGGGCGACGAGATCGTCGCCGAGTTCGACGTGTGCGCGCCGGAGTGGTGGTCGGAGCTGCCGCGGGTCACCGCCTCGACGATGGTCATCTCGGGTGGGGAGCGCAGCTTCCTGCCGCCCCGCCACCTGCGGACGGTCAGCGACGCGCTGCCGGACTCACAATTCGTCACCCTCGACGCCGGGCACAGTGTGCACCGCGACCGTCGTGCGGAGTTCATCCGGCACGTCGAGGAGTTCCTGGGTCGCTAGGCCGCAGGCCTGTTGTGCAACGGTCTGGGGTCGATGCCGACCTTCTGCCACGCCTCGTGGGCCCAGGGGACGTAGAGGTACTTGAGCGGGAGCCGGTTCACCAGCGGGTTGACCGCGCGCATGAACGCGGCGAAGCGCTGGAAGTTCTTCTCCTTCTTGTCGTCCCACTCCAGGTCGCAGACGTCCCGCATCTGCTGGGGGAGCGTCCCCACGATGACCGTGCGGATGAACGCGTTGAGCGGAGCAGACAGGACCTTCCACACCGGGGCCGGGATCTTCTTGGGCCGCGGCAGGCCCTGGCGGATGTAACCGGTCGCGTAGACGATCGTCTTGTGGGGGACGAAGCGGTCGAGCATGTCCTCCCAGTAGGCGACGAACTCCTCGTACGTCTGGGGCTGGCCGCGGTCGCTCACACCGTAGAGCTGGTACCAGACCTTGCTCTCCTCGAAGATCTGGACCTTCTCGGCATAACTGAGGCGACGGATGAACGTGTCGGTGATGTAGAGGACCTGGTCGACGAAGGTCGCGTGCGCCCAGTAGAACAGTTCGGGATTGAGCGCGTGGTAGCGCGAGCCGTCGCTGATGGTGCCCTTGATGTCGCGGTGGAAGTCGCGCACCGTCCGGCCCCATTTCTCGGGTTCGGTGCTGTACACGGTCTTCATCACCGGCGGCCCGGTGCGCTTGGCGCGGCCGAGGAAGTCGCTGAAGATCACCGAATGGTCGAGGACGGCCTGCCCGAGCTGCTCGATGCAGTTCTCGGTGCCGGCCAGGCGCTGGAAGCCGAGGATGCCCCGCGAGTCCCCGTAGAACTTCCACACGAGTGACTCGGCTCCGAGCCGAGGTCGCACGATCTCGCCGGCGGTGTCCGGGGTGTCGTCGACGATCATCGGTTCCGCCTCGCGGATACCGGCATCGAATCCCTGGTTGACTGACATGAGAGCGAGGGTAGCGGACTTGGAACAAACTGAAAAGGTTGTTCCATCGAATTCACATAACCCTCGTTCAAAGCTGACGCGAGCGACTCAGGAGGAAGCGATGCCCAGCGGCATGAGAGGCGAGTGGGAGCTCCCGGACGTCGAGGAACTGCTCTCGACTGCCGTGGTGGTCCGCCTGCCCATGCGGACCCGGTTCCGGGGGCTGACCTCCCGCGAGACGATGGTCTTCGCCGGCCCGGCGGGCTGGGGCGAGTTCGGTCCCTTCGTCGAATACGACGACGCGGAGGCATCCGCGTGGCTGCGCGCCGGCATCGAGGCCGCGTACCTCGGTCCGCCGCCCGCAGTTCGCGACACCGTGCCGGTGAACGCGACGGTGCCCGCGATCCCGGCCGAGGAGGTGGCCGACCTGTTGAAGCGGTACCCGGGGGCGGGGACGGCGAAGGTGAAGGTCGCCGAACCGGGGCAAACCCTCGACGACGACGTGGCGCGGGTCGCGGCCACGCGTGAGGTGATCGGGCGGGTGCGGGTCGACGCGAACGGCGGCTGGTCGGTGGACGAGGCGATCACCGCCTTGCGTGCGATCGGAGACATCGAGTACGCCGAACAGCCCTGCCGCACGGTCGAGGAGCTCGCGCAGGTGAGGCGTGCCGTCGAGGTCCCGATCGCCGCCGACGAATCCATCCGCAAGGCCGACGACCCATTACGCGTGGTGGCGGCGGACGCGGCCGACGTCGCGGTCGTGAAGGTGGCGCCCCTGGGGGGGATGCGAGCCACGCTCGAGCTGGCCGACACACTCGGCCTCGAGGTCGTGGTGTCGAGCGCCCTCGACAGTGCGGTCGGTATCGCGGCCGGGGTCGCCGCGGCCGCGGCACTGCCTCGGCTCGACCTCGCCTGCGGCCTCGGCACCGGATCTCTGTTCACCGCCGACGTCGCAGCGTCGTTTCTGATGCGCGAGGGCGTCGTCGAACCGCGCTGGTTCGGGCCGGGTGCCGAACTCGACCCCGTCGCTCACGCCGCGCCGGAGGACCGTAAGCAGTGGTGGTGGGATCGGTTACGACGGTGTCATCGGCTGCTCGCCGAGATCTGAGTTAGGAACGCTTTTCCTGAATTGTCTCAACATGGTCTAGTATGCGATGTGGATCACATTTCCGTAGGACTCTACCCCGGAAGGAGACGGTCATGGCATCGGTACTGGCGACCCCGCCGGCGGGGAGCGACCTGCAGGCCATTCCGTGCTCGGACCGCAACAGCTTCCTCGAGATCATGTCGATGCGGCGTGACCCGTTCGCCTTCGCCGACCGTCGCCGGGCGCAGTACGGCAGCGTTTCCGGACTGAACGCCTTCGGCGTGCAGATGGTCATGACCGGGAACCCGCGCGCCGCCCAGGAACTCTTGATGAACAAGGACCGGGCCTTCGCCAACGGTCCGGCGTGGAGCTATTTCATCGGCCCCTTCTTCAATCGCGGTGTCATGCTCCTCGACTTCGACGAGCACCGTCATCACCGGCAGATCCTGCAGCAGGCGTTCAGCACGACTGCGCTCAAGGGGTACATGCAGGAGATGCAGCCGATGATCGCCGAGCGCGTCGCGGAGTTCCCGGTCGGTTCGGTGAAGCTGTTCGAGCAGTTCAAAGCCCTCACCCTCGACCTCGCACTCGAGGTCTTCCTCGGGCTGAACCTACCCCGGGATGAGGCCGACCGGATCAACAAGGCGTTCATCGACACCGTCCGCGCAGGTGTTGCCTACGTGCGCCAACCAGTGCCCGGTGGCCGCTGGTGGAAGGGCCTGCGTTCGCGCAAGGTCCTCGAGGAGTTCTTCTACGCCAACATCGCGGCCAAGCGTGCGCGGGAGACACCGGATCTCTTCTCGGTCCTGTGCCACGCGGAAAGCGATGAGGGACACAGCTTCTCCGACGACGACGTGGTCAACCACATGATCTTCGTGCTCATGGCCGCGCACGACACCTCGACCATCACCATGACCCAGATGGCCTACAACATGGCCAAGCATCCCGAATGGCAGGACCGCGCCCGCGCCGAGTCCCTCGAACTCGGGCCGGAGCTCGGTTATGACGGTCTCGCCGGCATGACGGCCCTGGACCTGGTCATGAAGGAGTCGCTGCGGCTGTGCCCGCCGGTCCCGGCGCAGCCCCGCATGGCCGTGAAGGACACCTCCATCGAGGGCTTCTTCGTTCCCGAGGGCACCATCGTCACCACGTCGTCCCTGTCCAGCCATCGCGATCCCGAGTTCTTCACCAACCCCGACATGTTCGACCCGGAGAGGTTCAGTCCCGAACGCGCCGAGGACAAGTCCCACCGGTTCGCCTGGATGCCATTTGGTGGTGGCGTTCACAAATGTATCGGCCTGTATTTTGGCCAGATGGAGATCAAGACGATCATGCATCACCTGCTCCGCGGGTACGAGTGGTCGGTACCGGCCGACTACGTGTTGCCCATGGACTACAGCGCGCTGCCCGTGCCCAAGGACAAGCTCCCCGTGACCCTCCGGCGTCGGTGATCGCGTGTCGGACAATCTCGTGAAGGACACCGTGAACAGCGCTGCAAGGGGAAAGGGCGCTCGCTCGTCCAACCGCAAGGTGCGCAACACCGCCAGCCCGGCCGACCAGGAGGCGGCGATCCTGGCCGCTGCAGGTTCGGAGTTCGCCGAGGTCGGGGTGCGACGTGCCAACATCGACGAGGTCGCGGCCCGTGCGGGCGTCAGCCGCAGCACGCTATACCGACGCTTCCCCAACAAGGAGGCCCTCCTCTACGCCGTCGCCAACGACGCCTACGAGCGGGGCATGAAGAGGCTCGAGGAATCGGTCAAGGGGATGGGCCCCAAGGATGCCCTGGTCGAGGCTTTCGCCGTGGGCGCCGAGCTGGTCAAATCCGACCCGTTGCTGAGCCGGATCGTGCTCACCGACTCCGAGATCAAGAGCGTCACCGCGAAGATGACGTCGCTGTTCATCGACATGGTCACCGATCGGGTCGCCGCCACGTTGCGCGACGAGGGTGCGCAGATGCCGGTGGAAGATCTTCTCGAGGCCGTCGAGATTCATGTGCGCCTGGTGATCTCGCTTCTGGAGACCCCGCCGTCGGACCCGGCCCGTACGGATCCGCAGCAGGCGCGTGCGTTCGCCGCGAAATTCCTCGCCCCGATGATCTGGTGATCGACACCTGACTCTCGGTGGCCCGTGACGCCGTCACCCGCTTTCGATTCAACGACAACCACCCGAGGGGGAAACCGATGAGCCTGCGCGACAAGCTGTCCGGAAAGCCTGATCACGACGCCATCCGA
The DNA here is from genome assembly GCF_038024875.1 of Gordonia rubripertincta. Taxonomy (NCBI): domain Bacteria; kingdom Bacillati; phylum Actinomycetota; class Actinomycetes; order Mycobacteriales; family Gordoniaceae; genus Gordonia; species Gordonia rubripertincta. Next base: position 258,373 of record NZ_CP136136.1, on the reverse strand, counting down.
ACGGCGCTGAAGGACAAGGTCGTCGTCGTGACCGGTAGTGCGCGCGGAATCGGATTCGAGACCGCGACGCAGCTGTTCCAGGCGGGAGCGAAGGTCGCCATCGGTGACGTCGACGGCGAGGCGGTGGGCAAGGCCGCCGCCGACCTCGGCATCGAGGGCATCGAGGTCGACGTCACCAAGCGGGAGTCCTTCGACGCGTTCCTCTCCGAGGTCGAATCCCGGCTCGGACCGATCGACGTCCTCGTGAACAACGCCGGCATCATGCCGGTCGGTCCGTTCCTCTCCTACGACGACACGATCATCCGGCGCACCTACGACATCGACGTCCTCGGCGTCATCATCGGCTGCCAGGAAGCCGCCCGCCGGATGGCCCCGCGTCGTACCGGCCACATCGTCAACATCGCGTCGACGGCCGGCCGCATCCCGACCCCGGGTCTGACCATCTACAACGGCGCGAAGGCCGCGGTGATCGAGTTCTCCGAGGCCCTCGGCGCGGAGCTGGAGCCGGAGGGCGTCACCGTCAGCGCTGTTCTCCCGACCTTCACCCGCACCGCCCTGATCTCCGGTCTGCAGACCAATAAGTTCATCCAGACCGTCGCGCCCGAGGAGGTCGCGGCGATCGTGGTCGAGACCATCGCCCGCCCGGTGACCCGCGTGTACGCCCCGCGGTCGATGCGCTGGGCCGACTCCAGTCCGCTGTTCCCGCAGGCGATGAAGCGGTTCACCCGCAAGCTCACCAAACTGGATTCGATCTTCCTACGACCGGACCAGGAGGCGCGCGCCGCCTATGCGAGTCGCATCCGCGGGGAGAAGATCGAGGACAAGCCGACCACGCGCCTGTCGTAGAGGAGGGCGTGTCGGTGATGGAAGAGGCGCGGTCGGGCGCCGCGGAGATCGCCGCCGAGCGCAGCGCCCGGCGTGATCTGCGCGAGGCACTCGAAGAGTTGCACGCGCGCGAGGTCGACGCCGACCTGCGACGGCGGGTGCCGCGGAGCCGATGGATTCTGGCGACGCTGGTGGCGGTCGTCGCCGTGGTCCTCGCCGGAGTCGCGGTCGTGGCGTGGTCCGGCGCGCGGAATGTCCCTACCGACGACGACTTCGAGCGCGCGGCGGCCGACCGCGTCGCCGTGCTGATCGCACCGGACCATCGTGATCCGAGTCGCGCGCGCAAGATCCTCGCCGGTGCCACCGGTACCTTCTACGACGAATTCGCCCAGTCCGCCGACAGTTACAGCGCTTTCGTGCAGGCCAACGGATCGGTCTCGAAGTCCTCGGTGGACGGTACCGGGGTCTCCGCCCGGGACGGTGACAGTGCCACGGTTCTCGTCGCGGCGACCGTGGTGTTCGACACCGCCGGCGAGACAGGGGAAGGGCAGGCACGCCGGTTCCGGCTTCGTGTGCTCGTGGCCCCGGACGACGGCTCCCTGAAACTCGGGGCGGTGCAATACCTTCCATGACCAAGTCCGGATACATCTCGCTGCGCGCGGGAGCCCTCCGACTGCTGGTGGCCGCGCTGGTGCTGGCCGTAGCACTCGTCGCTGTGGCAGTCGCGTGGCGTGCACACGCGGCGGGAGACGCGCTCCAGCAGAGCCGCGAACAACTCCGCGAACGCGCGGGGACGATCGTCGCCGACGTCTTCTCGGTGGATTCCGCACGGTGGCAACAGGATCGGTCGCGGGCCCGTGCGCTTGTCGCCCGCGACTTCATCGACAGTTACGGTGCACAGCTCACCAGGCCGCCGGAGCAGGGGACGGCTGCCGTGGTGTGGCGGCCCGAGACCGTCAGCGTGGTCGACGCAGACGCCACCGAGGGACAGGCGCTCCTTCGGGTGGCGGTGACCGTACGACCGGACGCCCCCAGCCGGCCCGACGCTGCTGCGACGACTGTCCGCCGATCGGTGCTGGCCCGTTTCATCCGAGCCGACGACGAGTGGCTGCTCGCCGCGGCCGATGTGATCGGGTGATGACGATGACCGATGCTGGGAGAGCCGATGCTGCGAGAACCGATCGGGGGACGACCGACGCGGCGATCACGGCGCGCGTGCAGCTCGCCCGGGACCGGGCCGACGAGGCGACGCGGACCGCGCGCACGGCCCGGATCGCGGCCGCACCCGCACTCCGGGAGCGTGCCGTGCGACGGACCCGCGTTGTTCGGACGGTCCTCCTCGCCACGGCGGTCGCCGTCGCCATCCTCGCGATCGTGGGTGCGGTTCTGGGCTGGCAGATCCGTGGGCAGCGCGCCGAGATCGATCGTCAGGCCGAGGTTCTGGAGTCGGCGCGTGCCGCGGTCACGGCCATGCTGACCGCAGACCCGGCGGATCCGGCCGGCTTCGTGGACGGCGTACTCGCGGTGAGCACCGGCGCCCAGCGTGACCGCATCGAGAGCGCGCGCGACGCATTGCTCGCCGAGGTGCGCACACAGGCCGGACGCAGCGTCGGACAAGTGGTCTCGGCCGGGCTGGTGACCGATCCGGCGTCGGACGAGGTCGGCACCGCCGTGGATGTACTCGTCGTCGCGGACGCCACCAATCCGCTGCTGCTCGGTTCCGATGGAACGGACGGGCAGGCCGCGGCCGTCGACACGACCGCCGAACGGATCACCGCGCTGATCACCATGGAACGCGTCGGGGACGGGTGGAAGATCGCGGGGGCAAGCCAGTCGTGAGCGATCTCCTGGAACCGCGTCCCACCCGTCGGCAACGCCGCCGTCTCGCAGCCCTGGCCGTCGTCACCGTGACTGCGCTCGTCGTCGCGCTGGTCGCCTGGGTCGGGGTGCTGCGATCGGACCCGGAGCCCGGGGAAGCCGAGCGCGCGGCGATTCTGTCGGCGGCGGGCGGGGCGGTCGCGGCACTCACGACATTCGGGCCGGACGACCCTCCAGACCAGCGTCGCCGAACGGACACATTGCTCACCGATCCGTTGCGACTCGAATACCGCAATCGCGGTGTCGACGTGGTGCTGCCCGGTGCACGGGCCGCCTCGGTGTCGATGACCGGACGAGTCGTCGGGACCGGTCTGACCGACAGCTCCGCCGACCGCGCGCGGGTCCTCGTGTTCGTCGACCAGACGGTGGCTGTCACAGACGGCGTAAAACCTATAGGCTTTAGGGAACCTGCCGATGGGGGCGGGGAGACGACCCCTACCGCGAGGTGGGCACTTATGCGTAAGGTCGACGGGAATTGGCTGTTGTCCGACCTGCAACCGGTCGGAGACGTGACCCGCTGAGGCAAGTCGTCGGGGTGTCCTCGGACATCCCGGGAGGAACGGTGTCCGCGGTGAGAGGGGACGAAATGAGTGGATCAGGGGCGGGCGTCGTGATCGTCGGGGCGGGCCTGGGCGGGATCAGGGCCGCGGAGAACCTGCGCAACAACGGGTTCACCGATCCGATCACCCTGGTGGGGGCCGAGAACCATCCTCCCTATGACCGTCCGCCGCTCTCGAAGTCGGTGTTGCTGGGCAAGGACGATCGCGTCGACCTCAAACCGGCCGAGTTCTACGGCGAATCCGACATCACCCTGCGGTTGGGCTCCGCGGTGACCTCGGTGTCGCCGACGGAGAAGACCGTCACCCTGGCCTCCGGTGACAGGCTCGCCTACGACACCCTGGTGCTGGCCACCGGTCTCGACCCGCGGCCGTTCCCGGGCCTCGCCGACGCCGTTGCCGGGGTACACATGATCCGCACCTACGACGACGCGGTCGCACTGCGCGAGGAGATCGATTCCGCCTCGACGGCCGTGGTCATCGGCGCCGGCTTCATCGGTTGTGAGGTGGCCGCAAGTCTCACCTCGCGCGGGTTGAGCGTGAGCCTCGTCGAACCCGCCCCCACCCCGCTGGCGGTGGCGCTCGGCGAGGAGATCGGCAAGCTGGTGTCCCGGCTCCACATCGACAACGGCGTGGATCTGCGCACCGGGGTCGGTGTCGCCGAGATCGTCGTGACCGAGGGCGCGAACGGACCGAAGGTCGCCGCGGTGAAGCTCGCCGACGGCACCGAACTCGCCGCCGACCTCGTGGTCGTCGGCATCGGTTCCACTCCCGTCACCGGCTACTTGGAAGGCTCCGGGATCGAACTGGCGCCGCGCGAGGTGGGCGGCGGAATCGCCTGCGATGCAACCGGACACACCAGCGTCGACGACGTTTACGCACTCGGTGACGTCGCCAACTGGCGCGACGACGAGGGCGCCCCGCATCGCGTCGAGCACTGGAATCACACGGTCGATCAGGCTTCGGTCGTCGCGCACCAGATCACCGGTGGTGACGCCGTGACCGCGGCGGTCTCGTACTTCTGGAGCGACCAGTTCGACGTCAAGATCCAGGTCCTCGGTGCTCCTCGCGCCGGCGACACCGTCCACGTCGTCTCCGACGACGGAAAGAAGTTCGTGGCCTATTACAGCCGGGACGGCATGCTCACCGGCGTCGTCGGCGCGGGCAAGGTCGGTGCGGTGATGAAGACCCGGCCGAAGCTGCAGACGCCGACCCCCATCGCCGACCTGCTCTAGCGCCGGTGGGTGCCGAGCTGACGGCCGCGGCGGTGCGCGCTGCCGCCGCCGAGGTCGCCGACCCCCGGCGTGCCGTCGACCTCGCCAGGTTCTTCCAGGCCCGCCCCGGCGGCTACGGCGAGGGCGACGAGTTCATCGGCCTGCGCGTGCCGCAGCAGCGGGCGATCGCCAGACGCTTCCGCGGCATCGACGCCGGCGAGGTTGTCGCCCTGCTGGATTCGCCGGTCCACGAACATCGATTCATCGCGCTGGCCCTGCTCCGAGGTGAGTTCGAACGAGCCCTGCGGCCGCGATCGGGCCCGGACTGGGACGAGGCCACGCGGTGGGTCGAGCTGTACCTCGATGCGGTTCGTCGAGGCCGGGTGAACAACTGGGATCTCGTGGACTCCTCGGCCGATCCGGTACTCGGCGAGTTCTGCAGACTCTGCGGCGAGCTGGGCGTGATCCTCGCCCATGCGGCCGACGACGACCTGTGGCGGCGTCGGGTGGGGATCATCGCGACCTTCGCACACATCGAACACAGTGATGCGTCAGCACTTCTCGCCGTGGCGCCGCTCGTCCGCGACGACCGTCGCGACCTCATCCAGAAAGCCTTCGGGTGGATGCTCCGGGAGACGGGCAAGCGCGTCGACGAGCAGACACTCCTGACGTACCTCGAGGAGAACGCGGCTCGAATGGGCCGCACGGCACTGAGTTACGCGATCGAGCACCGGACGCCCGAGGAACGCGCGTACTTCCGTGGGCAGAGATGAGTCAGCCCTCGCGCGCCACGCGGATGGCCGCCCAGATCATCGGGAACTGCAACGGCAGGCGTGCCACGGCGACGATCCGGTAGGGCAGCGGCTTGTCCCACCACAGTCGCACCATGTTGAGGTTGGCGGGATAGACGGCGAGAAACAACAGGGCCGACAACGCTCCGGAGATTCGGCGAGTCCGAGGCACGAGAAGTCCGGCGCCCAGGCCGATCTCGGCGACGCCGGACAGGTGGGTCAGCGTACGCGGATCGCCGGGGATCTCCTCCGGGATGATCTCGTCGAACGGTTTGGGGTGCGACGAAATGGAGCACGCCGATGCCGAGGAGCATCACCGCCAGGCCGCGAGCGAGGTGGACCGGTCGAGACTTCCGGATGGGTGTCACGTCGTCGTGCTCCTTCGGGTTGTTCGCCAACTACCGGTCAGAACTCGATCTTGAGCGAGTCCGAGGTCGGGTGGGCCTGGCAGCCCAGGATGTACCCGTCCGCGATGTCCTCGGGGTCGAGGGCGCCGGCGTTGTCCATGTCGACGGAGCCCTCGGTGAGAGTGCAGGCGCAGGAACCGCATTCGCCTTCCTGACAGGAGTACGGGGCATCGAGACCGGCCGCCAGCATCACGTCGATGAGCGTCCGCTTGCGCGGCCAGGTCAGGGTGTGGGTCTCACCGTCGAGTTCGACTTCGACGGTGGCGGCGGACGCCTGGTCCTCCTCGCTGACCTCCTCGAGCTCGACGTCGGCGAACGGGTCGCCGGACAGCGAGTTGTACACCTCGGTGTGGACGTTGTGGTGCGGGAAGTTCGCCTGTGCCAGGGCCTTGTGGACGGCATCCATGAAGGGGCCGGGTCCGCACATGTAGGCGGTGTGGGTGGTCGAGTACGGCGCGAACACCGAGGCCAGAGCCGCCGCGGTGGGTAGCCCCTGCAGGCTCTCCAGCCAGTGGACGACGGTGAGCCGGTCGGCGTGGGCGTGGAGCAGGTCGCGCAGCTCGGCGGCGAAGATCACGTCGCTCTCGGTGCGATTCGCGTAGAAGAAGACGATCGGCGCGCTGCTCTTCTTCAGCGCCGCCTTGAGGATCGACATCACCGGCGTCACGCCACTGCCCGCGGCGATGAGGAGCAACGGGTCGTCGTAGGACTTGGGGGTGAAGACGCCCGACGGCGGCAGCACCTCGACCTGGGAGCCGGGGGCGAGGTTGTCGCAGACCCAGTTGGAGCCGTACCCGTCGACGGTGCGCTTCACGGTCACCTTGGGGCGAGCGTCGGTGTACGGCGACGAGGCCAGCGAGTAGCAGCGGGCCACCGAGCCGGTCTGCTCGCTCGGGATGCGCAGGGTGAGGAACTGTCCCGGCTTGTAGTCGGTGAATGCGGCCGACGACGTCTCGGGGACCTCGAAGGCGATGGACTTGGCATCGGACGTCTCATCGATCACCTCGGCCACCGTGAGGATCACGCTTCGTGAGCCGTGAGGGGTCAGGTCAGGCATGTAGCAGCTCTCCGACGTCGAGGACCGGGCGAACCGGGCCGAATTAGAACACGTTCTACTTCAGGATAGACCAACCGGTGGGTGTCCCACGAGGCCCTCTCGGGGCCGGCGTGGTCGGCCCCGCCGATCATGGCACGCGGGTCAGTGATGCGACACCGGTGGCGACGGTCCGCGCGCCGTCGCTGATCAGTCTCTCGAGGTCGGCGTCGGGGTCGGCCAGCCACTGCTCGTAGGCGGCGAGTGCCGCGCCCAAGCACAACCACCCGATGGTCTGGGGCAGGTGATCGTTCTCGTCCAGACCGAGCCGGGCCGCGCAGAACTCGGCGATGACGTGGCGCCAGTCCGCGTACATGATCATCGAATGTGCTTGGAGTGCCGGAACTCCGAGCAGCAGGGACATGCGCCGGCGGTGGTTCTCGAGCTCTTCCGGTGGCACCCGGTTGAACACGACCAGGGCATCCACGAGGGCGTCGGCCATGGGGATGTCGGTGGGGATCTGGGCGAGGAGTCCGCGTAGCTCGCCCAGATGCTCGTCGAACTCTCCCCACGGGATCTCGTTCTTCGACGAGTAGTACCGGAACAGCGTGCGACGCGCGATGCCCGCGGCCTCGGCGATGTCGTCCACGCTGGTCTCCTCGAAACCCCGGGTGGTGAACAGGCCGATCGCGAGCGCGCTGATCCGGGCGCGTGAGGAGATCGGGCGTCGCCCGGGTGCGGCCCGCCCGGGGGCCGCGTCCTGCTGTGTCGTCGGAGTCATCGAGACCTCACCATATGGGATCCGTTCCCGCGCAGCGGGCCGAAGGGGCCCGAATCGCCTGTCCGAACGGGCAGTTTTGCTCTAGCGGTAGAAATCTGCACCGAGTGCCACTATAGTCCATCGTGATCCGAGTCACTTAGAAGATCAGGAGGTATGGATCATGGCCGACCAGTCCGCGGTTACCGCTGCAAACTCGAACGAGACCGAACTCATCGCCGAGTCGCTCGTCGAAGAGGTGTCGATCGATGGGATGTGCGGGGTCTACTGATGTCAGCCCCGACATCGAATCCGACCTCCGGCGACCGTTCTGCGGTCGCCGGGGTCCGGTTCGACACCCCAGCCCCCGATGCCCCCGCCGGCTTCGACACGTTCGCCGCGTGGGAACTCAACCCGAAGGTGGCGCTGCGCCCCGAGCCGTTCGGCGCCCTGCTGTACCACTTCGGTACCCGCAAGCTCTCGTTCCTCAAGAACCTGACCGTGGTCGGGATCGTTCAGTCGCTCGTCGATCACGACTCCGCCGAGGCAGCCCTCCTCGCAGCGGGCGTCACGCCTGCACAGCGGCCCCTGTACGTGCAGGCGCTCACGGCACTGGCCGACAGCGCGATGATCACGCCCCGCGCGGCCTGACCGACCACCACCGCCGATCGACAGCCCCGATCGGTGCTCCGCTTCCGCCTCGACCCTAGGACCGACACGATGACGACCATCGAGATGCCGCCCACCGCAGCCGAACTCGTGACCTCCCCGCGGGCGAGTGCGCCCGCCGACCAGGTGCCCAAGGTCGGACGCCTCGTCGACCAGTTCGAGCGCGGTCTCGACGCGCCGATCTGCCTGACGTGGGAACTCACCTACGCCTGCAACCTGGCATGCGTGCACTGCCTGTCCTCGTCGGGCAAGCGTGATCCGCGCGAGCTGTCGACCGAACAGTGCAAGGCGATCATCGACGAACTGCAGCGCATGCAGGTCTTCTACGTGAACATCGGCGGCGGCGAGCCGACCGTGCGCCCCGATTTCTGGGAGCTCGTCGACTACGCCACCAGCCACCAGGTGGGAGTCAAGTTCTCCACCAACGGTTTGCGCATCGACAAGAAGGTCGCCGCACGCCTGGCCGCGTCGGACTACGTCGACGTCCAGATCTCCCTCGACGGCGCGACCGCCGAGGTCAACGACGCCGTGCGCGGTCCGGGTTCGTTCGACATGGCGGTCCGGGCGCTCGAGAACCTCGCCGAGGCCGGCTTCTCCGATGCCAAGATCAGTGTCGTCATGACGCGGCAGAACGTCGCGCAGCTCGACGAGTTCAAGGCCTTGGCCGACCGGTACAACGCCACCCTGCGCATCACCCGCCTGCGTCCGTCCGGCCGTGGCGCCGACGTGTGGGACGACCTGCACCCGCTGCCCGAACAACAGCGTGAGCTTTACGATTGGCTTGTCGCACATGGTGATCGCGTGCTGACCGGCGACTCGTTCTTCCACCTGTCGGCCTTCGGCGGGGATTCCGGCGGCGGTCTGCCCGGTCTCAACCTCTGCGGTGCAGGACGCGTCGTGTGCCTCATCGACCCGGTCGGCGACGTGTACGCCTGCCCGTTCGCGATCCACGAGAACTTCCTCGCCGGGAACATCCTGTCGGACGGCGGATTCCAGGAGATCTGGCAGCGCTCGGATCTGTTCACCGAACTGCGTGAACCGCAGAACGCCGGTGCCTGCACCAAGTGTGCGCACTTCGACGCCTGCCGTGGTGGCTGCATGGCGGCCAAGTTCTTCACCGGTCTGCCGCTGGCCGGACCGGACCCCGAGTGCGTGCAGGGCTACGGCGAAGAACTCCTCGCCGGCGAACGCACCAAACCGACGGCGAACAAGGATCATTCGCGCGGAACCCCGCTGACGCTCATGACGCGTCGGCCCGACGGTGACCTCACCCCGGTCGGTCGGCCCACCAAGTCCTGTGATGAGAACCCGCTCGCCGGGTTCGCCCCTGCTGCGCGGTAATCCGCCCGCGGCCCAACAGTGTCGAGTCCTCCCCTGGGTACACGTGTATCCCGGGCGATGGCACGCATCCGAGAATAGTGAGTGAGTAGGATAAATGGCTCTCAACCCCTGGGCGAAGAACCCCTGGTTCGAAACGGTCACCGAGGCCCAGCGCCGGGCGAAGAAGCGACTGCCGAAGTCGGTCTACTCGTCGCTGGTCGCCGGCACGCAGGCCGGGGTGACCCTCGACGACAATGTGCAGGCTTTCAACGAACTGGGTTGGGCGCCACACGTTGTCGGCGCGCAGCCGGAGCGTGAGATGACCACCTCGGTGATGGGGCAGGAGCTGTCTTTCCCGGTGATGATCTCGCCGACCGGTGTGCAGGCCGTCGATCCCGACGGCGAGGTCGCCGTCGCACGTGCCGCGGCCGCTCGTGGCACCGCGATGGGCCTGTCGAGCTTCGCCTCGCACGCCGTCGAAGAGGTCACCGCCGTCAACGACAAGGTGTTCTTCCAGATCTACTGGCTCGGCAGCCGCGAGGACATCCTCCGTCGTGCCGAGCGCGCACGGGCCGCCGGCGCAAAGGGTCTCATCGTCACGACCGACTGGGTGTTCAACGTCGGCCGCGACTGGGGCAGCCCGGAGATCCCCGAGAAGGTGAACCTCAAGGCGCTGGTGCGTCTCGGCCCGGAGATCGCGGTCAAGCCGCGGTACGCGCTGGACTGGGTCAAGGGCGGCAAGATCACCATCCCCGACCTCACCGCGCCGAACCTCACCCCGCAGGGTGTCCCCGGCCCGACCTTCTTCGGCGCCTACGGCGAGTGGATGGGCACCCCGCCGCCCACGTGGGAGGACCTCCAGTGGCTGCGTGAGCAGTGGGGCGGACCGTTCATGGTCAAGGGCATCACCCGTCTGGACGACGCCAAGCGCGCCGTCGACATCGGTGCGACGGCCATCTCGGTCTCCAACCACGGCGGAAACAACCTCGACGGCACCCCGGCGACGATCCGTCTGCTGCCCGACATTGCCGATGCGGTCGGCAACGACATCGAGGTCCTCCTCGACGGTGGCATCCGCCGCGGCAGCGACGTCGCCAAGGCCCTGGCACTCGGCGCCCGGGCCGTGATGATCGGCCGCGCCTACCTGTGGGGCCTCGCCGCCAACGGTCAGGCCGGCGTCGAGAACGTCCTCGACCTCATGCGTATGGGCCTCGACGGCGCGCTGATGGGCCTGGGACACAAGAGCGTGAACGATCTGTCCGCCGACGACCTGCTCATCCCGGACGACTTCAAGCGGTCCTTCGGGCACGTCTGATCCGAGTGGACACACACCTCCGCCCGCCGCCGGACATCCGGCCGGCGGGCGGAGGTGTCCCGAGGTCGCTCCCGGGTAGAACCCGCGGGAAACAGCGCCCGCGGCAGAACTAGAACGTGTTACAGTTCTGTCATGGGACAGTTCGACGGCAAGGTCGTCTACATCACCGGCATCGCCCGTGGTCAGGGCCGTAATCACGCGGTCCGGTTCGCTCGTGAGGGCGCCGCGATCGTGGGTCTCGACATCGCAGGTCCGATCATCGACCACGCCACCTATCCGCCCGCCACGGCCGAGGATCTCGACGAGACGATCCGCCTCGTCGAGGGCGCGGGCGGCAAGATCCTTGCGCGGCAGGGTGATACGCGCGACCTGGCGTTCCAGCAGCAGCTGGTTGCGGATGCGGTCGAGCAGTTCGGCCGGCTCGATCACGTCATCGCCAACGCGGGCGTGCTCACGTGGGGTTCGGTCTGGGAACTGACCGAGGAACAGTTCACCGACGTCGTCGACATCAACCTCGTCGGCGCCTGGAAGACGCTCAAGGCCACGGTCCCGGCGATGCTCGAGGCCGGCAACGGCGGCTCCATCACCATCATCAGCTCGGTCGCCGGACTGAAGGCGATGCCGATGCAGGCGTCGTACACGGCGTCGAAGCACGGCCTCGTCGGCCTGGCGCAGACCGCGGCCAAGGAACTCGGTCACCATCGGATCCGCGTCAACAGCGTGCATCCCTACGCGGTCGACACCCCGATGGGGGTGGCCGACACCGAAGCCCACCGACTCTTCGAAAAGCCCTGGGTCACGCCGCATTTCGTGTCGATGCTGGACTACCATCCGGTCGCCTCGTGCGACGAGATCTCCGACGCCGTCCTGTACCTGTCCTCCGACAGCGCCAAGGGCATCACCGGTGCGGAGTTCCAGATCGACATGGGGCACTCGAAGGTCTAGACGTCGACCCCTCGGACACGAGAATCGCCACCTCCCTCAGGGAGGTGGCGATCTTCGTATCCGGTGACGGATCAGGCCCAGAGGGTCTTCGGGTCGACGGCCTCGGTCGAGGGTCCGGCCGGGGTCTCCGGCTGGGTGCGCGAGAAGCGCGGGGCGACCTGCGCCTGGGTGACGCCGTCGATGTCGACCAGGTTGGCGCGCGCGGCCATGTGCGGATCGGCGGGGGCCTCGGCGAAGGTCAGCACGGGCGAGGTGCAGGCGTCGGTGCCGTCGAAGACCTTGGCCCACTCGTCGCGGGTACGGGACTTGAAGGTCTCGGTGAAGATCTCCTTCAGCTTGCCCCAGTTCGCGATGTCGTTCTGTGCCGGCAGGTCGGCGTCGGCCAGGCCGAGGCCCTTGAGCAGCTCGGCGTAGAACTGCGGCTCGATGGCGCCGACGGCCATGTACTTGCCGTCGGAGGTCTCGTAGACCTCGTAGTAGGGGGCGCCGGTGTCGAGCATGTTGGTGCCGCGCGTATCGCTCCACAGGCCGGTGCCGCGGAACGCCCACATCATCTGTCCCAGAACGGAAGCGCCGTCGACCATGGCGGCGTCGACGACCTGTCCCTTGCCGGAGATGCCGCGCTCGAGCAGAGCGGCGAGCACGCCCACGACGAGGAACATCGATCCGCCGCCGAAGTCGCCGGCGAGGTTGAGCGGCGGTACCGGTCGATCGTCCTTGCGGCCGATCGCGTGGAGCAGGCCGGTGAGCGAGATGTAGTTGATGTCGTGGCCGGCGAGGTTGGCGCGGGGGCCGTCCTGGCCCCAGCCGGTCATACGGCCGTACACGAGGCCGGGATTGACCTCGGTGAGGTCGTCGGGGCCGAAGCCGAGACGTTCCATGACGCCGGGGCGGAAACCCTCGATGATGACGTCAGCCTTGGCAACCAGATCGAGGATCGTCGCGCGGTCGGTCTCGTCCTTCAGGTTGGCCTCGACGACGCGACGGCCGCGCAGCAACGCGTCGGCGTTCACGCCGGGCTTGGGGAGTGTGCCGGGGCGCTGGACACGGACCACGTCGGCGCCGAGGTCGGCGAGCAACATGGCCGCGTGGGGTCCCGGGCCGATACCTGCGAACTCGATGACCCGGATGGAGCTGAGTGGGCCGGGTTTTCCGCTGTGGTGGGGTGTCGTACTGCTCATGTGTCGTCCTCCGGTCGTTGTACCGCCACTGTGTCAGGCGTCACGTGTCACGCCTTAGCATTCCATAACCGATCGAACGCTCGTCAATGTGGTCGGCACGACGTTTTCGGCCCGTTTTTCTCCTTGTTTTTGGACCGAGGGGCAGAAGCTTGGGAGCGCGATGGCTAGCATTGGTCAGATGACAGGACCGTCGACGCTGGGGCAGTGCAGCTGGCCGGACCTCGATGGAAAGGTGATCACTCTCGTGGTGCCTCTCGGTTCTGTCGAGCAGCACGGTCCGCACCTGCCGCTGGACACCGACACGCGGATCGCGACGGCGGTGGTCGACGTCGTCTGTGAGCGCCTCGGCGATTCCGACATCCTCCGTGCCCCCGACCTCAACTACGGCGCGAGTGGCGAACACGAGGGCTTTGCCGGGACGATCTCCATCGGTCATGACGCGCTTCGCGGGATGCTCATCGAGTACGGCCGCAGTGCCTGCCGGTGGGCGCGGCGCATCGTGTTCGTCAACGGGCACGGCGGCAACACGCGGACTCTGATCGACGCGGTGACCCGCCTCCGGTACGAGGGGCGGGATGCCGCCTGGTTCCCGTGCGCCTTCCCGGGCGCGGACGCACATGCCGGTTTCACCGAAACCTCGGTGCTGCTTCATGTCTCGCCGTCGACGGTCGACACCTCGCGGGCGGTCGCGGGTAATCGTGAGCCGGTCGGAGCGCTCCTCGGTGCCATGCGCGAGGGCGGGGTCGGGGCGGTCAGCCCGAACGGCGTCCTGGGTGATCCCACCGCGGCCTCCGCCGACGAGGGTCGGCGCCTGGTGGCCGAGGTGACCGATCGGCTCGGTGCGGCGCTCATCTCCTGGGAGGTCGACGACCAGGGGCGACTCGGATGACCGCACTCGACGATTCGGCCCCTCGGCGCAGCCGCACGGCCCAGAGAATCAGTGGCGACGACGCGACCGAGGGCAGGGACGTGACCGGCCGGAACCCGGCCGACGGGGACACGCTCGGCAGCGAAGCCGGCACCGAAGAACGCATTGGCGCACAGACTGATTCGGATGACGCCCCGAGTGAGGATGCCGGCACCGCGCATACTCCGGAGAACCGTACCGACCTGCCCGACGGCTTCCAGGTCCAGATCGACCTGCGGTCCGCGCGCGGCGGCGACCTGCGGTACCTCGTCGGGGGCTCGCCGACGCGGCTGATGCGCATGTCCGACACCGCGCTGGGGATGACCTCGGATGACGGTCGAATCGAAGTGTGCGACAACGTGACCCGTCGTCTCGCGCGCGCACTCCTGGACGCCGGGGTGGCCAACCCGCGCCCGATGTTCGGCCCGCGGCCCGCCGATGTCACCGTGGTGATCCCGGTCAAGGACAACCAGGCCGGTGTCGATCGCCTCCTCGATGCACTCGACGGTCTGACCGTCGTGGTCGTCGACGACGGGTCAGACGTCCCGATCGTCGCCGACCGGCCGGGTGTGAGCGTCATCCGATTCGACGAGAACCGTGGCCCCGCTGCCGCGCGGAACGTCGGAGAAGCCGCTGCCACCACGGATTTCGTGGCCTTCCTCGATTCCGACGTCGTGCCCGACCCGGACTGGCTGACGGTGCTGCTCACCCACTTCTCCGACCCCACGGTGGGGATCGTGGCCCCGCGTATCGTCGGGCTCCGGTCCGCCGACCGGTCGTCCTCGCTGGCCGAGCGCTACGAGAACGGCTGGTCGTCGCTGGACATGGGTCCCGAGGAGTCCGCGGTCCTGCCGTCCACTCGGGTCCCCTACGTTCCCAGCGCGGCAATCGTCGTGCGGCGCAGCGCATTCTGCGGATTCGACGAGTCACTCAGGGTCGCCGAGGACGTGGATGCATGCTGGCGTATGCACGCTGCAGGGTGGCGGATTCGCTACGACCCGGTCGCGCGGGTCGCACACGATCACCGCACCGACATGCGGTCGGTGCTGTCCCGCCGGTGCTTCTACGGAACCGGCGCGGCCCACCTCGCCGCCCGTCACGGAAACCGGGCCGCCCCGCTGGTGATGTCGGTGCCGATGGCCGCGGCCGTCGCCGCCCTGCTGACCCGCACCCGCTTCGGCGCCGCGCTGGCGATGCTCATCCTGACCCATCTCGCGACCCGGCTCCGCAAGCGGCTGGGCGACCTGCCGGCGGCGCCGCTCGTCTCGGCGCAACTCACCGGCCGGGCCGCCGGCTTCGGACTGCTGCAGGCGGCTGATGCGATCTGCCGGCACTACTGGCCGGTGGCCCTGCTGCTGGCCCTCGTGTCGAGACGGTTCCGCACCCTCGCGATCCAGGTGGCGATCGTCGAAGGGGTGGTGTCCTGGTTCCGGGACCTTCTCGCGGACCCGACGACCCCGCCGGCCCTGGGGCCGTTCCGCTACCTGCTGATGCGCCGCCTCGACGACCTCGCCTATGGCGCAGGTCTGTGGCAGGGCGTCATCACCCACCGGGACGCAGAAGCGTTGCGCCCGGTCATCTCCCGATGACGTTGCCCCGCAAGAAACATCTGATCCCCGATGTGATGAGCGCGGTGTCGTGAGCGCCGACGACTCGAGCGCCGAGGCGATGAGTGCCGACGTCGTCATCGTCGGTGCGGGGAGCGCCGGTTGCGTCCTCGCGGAGAAGCTGTCGCGGGACACCGGGCGGGACGTCGTGCTGCTCGAGCGGGGCCCCGGGCGGTGGCCGGGCCCCGAGGAGCGAGACCTGCGACGTCTTCCCATCGGCGACCACGCGCCCCACGCGGTCCGGCACACCACCGATCTCGACGGGCTCACCGCCGCGCGGGGGTGTGCGATCGGGGGCTCCTCCGTGGTCAACGGCGGATACTTCCTGCGCTGGCATCCGGATGACTTCGCGGCCTGGCCGGACGGCTGGGGCCTCGACGCGATCGATGCCGCCTACTCCGAGCTCGACGGGGGCGAGGGTGGGGGCACGATGAGTGTCACACCGGTCTCCGACGACGAACTCGGTGATGCCGGAAGGGCTTTCGAACGGTACTGGTCGGCCCGGACGGCAGTTCGGCCGATTCATGACCGCTGGCCGGTGGTCGGCGTGAACCGTGTGCTCGGCAACCGGTCCGGGATGCTGCGCCGGACCGCCGCCGAGGCCTACCTCGCCCAGGCCCTGGGCCGGCCCAATCTCCGCGTCGTGCCCGATTGCGAGGTCCGGCGGCTCCAGGTCTCCGACGGTCGCCGTGTCGCCGGTGTGCACACCGATCGGTTCACCGTCCGAGCCGGCGAGGTGGTCCTGACCGCCGGCACGCTGGGCACCGCCCAGCTGCTGCTCGCCTCGGACCTCGAACCGCTCGACGGGGCGACGTTCCTCGAGGCCGGTGAGCATCGGGGGCTGGCCGTCTCCTACCGCCGAAAGGAACCGGCCGAACCCGGCATGGTGCTGCCGTCCGTGCTGCACACCGACGGCGGTCTCGAGATCCGTTGCTATCGGGATGATTTCGCGACCTACATCGACGGTCTCCCACACAGTGGACCGATGGTCGAGGTGACCGCGATGCACCGTTCGCCGGTGCGGCTCGTCGCCGGCGGCGAACGTGTCCGTCTCGAGTTCGGAGAGCCGTCGGCAGAGGTCACCGCCGCGATGCGGGCGGGTGCCGACGAGATGGTGGAGATGCTGCACTCGTCCGAGTTCGCCGACATCGTGGTGCCCGACAGTGTCTCGGTGGCCACCGTGCCCGGGTTCTCCCAGCACGCGTGGGGCACCATGCCCATGGGAGTGCGCACCGACGCACTCGGTGCGGTCCATGGAACCGAGGGCTTGCGGATCGTCGACGGGTCGATCCTGCCGACGGGAGGCCGTAGCGGGCCGCACGCCACGATCATGATGGTGGCCGCACACATCGGCAACCGACTCTCGGATGGGGGGTGAGCGAGCAATTGTTCGTCCTGGATACCGCGGGACCGCTTCCTTCCCGCGGTGTCTGTTTCCTTCCCGCGGGCGCTATCCGGTAAGCGGTAAAGAATCGGCCACGCGGGAACGTGTACCTTCGGCCGGGAACACCTAGGCTGGATACATGTCTGGAACGTCGCTGTCGGATCCCGCGGTCCGGGGATTCCTGGCCGCCGGTACCAAGACCGGCCACCTCGGATACACCGCCGCCGATGGCAGGCCCCTGGTGGTCCCGGTCTGGTTCGTCGTCGACGGTGACCGGTTGGCCTTCAACACCGGTGCCACCACTGCGAAAGGTCGTGCACTCCTGCGTGATCCGCGCGTGACGATGTCGGTGGACCTGCAGGAGCCCCCGTATGGCTTCGTCCAGGTGCAGGGTCGTGCGCTGGTGACCGAGGACCTCGACGAGGTGCGCCGGATCGCCACGATGTGCGGCGGGCGGTACATGGGTGCCGACCGCGCCCGGGAGTTCGGCGCGCGCAACGGTGTGCCGGGTGAGCTGGGCGTCTGGATCGTACCGAGCAAGGTCATCGCGAGTCTCGATGTCACCGCCTGAGCGGTCGGCACCCCGAATGCCGACGCGGCGTCGTGCCTGGCCCACCGCCCCGTTCGCGCCCACGCTGCCGAAGCAGTGCTGGGGATTCATGGTCGGGTCGGCCCTGTTCGCTCTCGGCTCGGCACCCGGATTCGGCGATCTCGCCGGCGCCGATGTCGTCAACCTGTGTTACTTCGTCGGCGCGTTGTTCTTCACGGGCGCCGGCCTGATCCAGTTGGTGCGTAGCGCATCGCCCGTCGAGCTGGAGGCATCGATGCCGGGGTCGGCAATCCGTGCCGAATGGTTCAGCGCCGCAACCCAAACCGTCGGGACCCTGCTGTTCAACATCTCGACGACGAGCGCCCTGTTCGCCCACACGGTTGCCGGTGAACGCCACCTCGTGTGGTCTCCCGACGCCGGTGGCTCGGTTGCCTTCCTGATCAGCGGCGCGGTCGCCTTCGCCGCGTACTCCCGGTCGACGGGTCACGGTCTCGACTTCGAGGACCGCGACTGGTGGTCGGTGCTGGTGAACTGGGTGGGGTGTGTCGCGTTCGGGGCGTCGGCAGTCGGCGCTTTCGTGAACAAGGACGGTGTGACGGCCGATGCCATCGCCGCCAACGCCGGGACATTCGTGGGCGCGCTCTGCTTTTTCGTGGCATCGGCGATCGTGCTGCCGGGAACCCGGGATCGCTTATCCGCGTCGCACGGGAGAACCTGACGACGCCGGCCGGGATCTGCGTGGGCGCGACCGGTGCCGGGTTCTCCGCCACCAGCACCCGCCGAGCCGAAGTACAGTGTGAGCCGTGCGCCACGGCATCTGCATCCTCCCCGACCTGACCTGGGAACAGTCCCGACCTCGGTGGATTCTCGCCGAGGAGATGGGTTTCGACCATGCCTGGACCTACGACCACCTCGTCTGGGGAGGTCTGCCGGACTCGCTGTGGGCGGGCTGCATGCCGCTGCTTTCGGCGGCCGCCGTGGTCACGAGCACCATCGAACTCGGTGCCTTCGTGGTCTCGCCGAATTTCCGTCACCCGGCGGCGTTTTCGCGCGAGGTCGAGACCCTCGCGGACATCTCCGACGGCCGCTTCCTGCTGGGGTTGGGTGTCGGCGGCACGCCGGACGACGCCGTGCTCGGGCAGTCGGAACTGACCGTCGGGCAGCGGGTCGACCGATTCCAGGAGTTCGTCGGGCTGCTCGACCGGACCTTGAGCGAGGACCACGTCGACGCGGACGGCCGCTACTTCCGCACCCGGGACATGCGACTGGGGCGTGGACCGGTACGTGATCGGGTGCCGTTCCTGCTCGCCGGCAACGGTCCGCGCTCGGTGCGGTTCGCTGCGCGTCACGGCGACGCCTGGGTGACCACCGGCCAGGCGGCGGAAGGTCTCGACGAGTGGTTCGCATCTGTCGGACGGGCCGTCGCGGCCCTCGACGACGAACTGGATCGGCACCCGGGCCGTCGGATCGACCGATACCTCAGCCTCGAGGCCGCACCGCGCAACCCGATCGAGAGCGTCGGCCTGTTCGACGACATGGTCGGCCGCGCAGCCGAACTCGACTTCACCGACGTCATCGTCCCCTGGCCGCGCGACACCGAACCGTACAAGGCGTTGATGGACGTTCTCGAGGCGATCGCGGCCCGCGGGCTCGGTCCGACCCCTTAGACGCGAATCGGGCCGCGCGGGGAGATCGCGCGGCCCGATCGTTCAGCTGTCAACCTTCCCGGGATGTGTTGCGGCCGAGGGCGAATCGGTCACATCAGTTGCCCGGTGCCTCCTCGGTGATGGCACCGGCGACCGCCGGTGCCGGAGCCGGAGCGACGACCGGTTCACCCGCGGCGTCGACCGCGATGTCGGTGGTGGTGTGGGCGGTCGGTGCCGAACCGTGGATCAGGTGGGTGGGAACGAATTTCATGCCGAGCCAGTAGACCGCCATGCCGAGACCGGCGCCGATGAACCAGGTGAAGCTGGCCTGGTAGGCGGTGCCGAAGATGACGACACAGATCGGCAGGATGGAGGCGACGATGGTCGAGCCCACGGCGACCGGGTTCCAGCCGTTGCGGTACCAGTAGGTGCCCTCCGGCTTCATGGTGAACAGGTCGTCGACGACGATCTTCTGCTTCTTGACCAGGTAGAAATCGGCGATCAGGATGCCGAACAGCGGACCGATCACGGCGCCGAGCGTGTCCATCGTGTAGTGGATCGCGGTGGGGTTGTTGAAGAGATTCCACGGGGTGATCAGGACCGAACCGACGGCGGCGATCATTCCGCCGGTGCGCCAGCTGATCTTGGTGGGGGCCACATTCGAGAAGTCGAAGGCGGGGGACACGAAGTTGGCGACGATGTTGATGCCGATCGTGGCGATGGCGAAGGTCAGCACACCGAGCACCGCGGCGGTGGTGTTGTCGATCTTGTCGACGATGTGGACCGGATCGGTGATGATGTTGCCGTCCGCGTCGGTGCCGATCACCGTCACAGCCGCCGAGACGGTACACACGACGAGCAGCGAGAAGAACAGGAAGTTGACCGGCAGGCCCCAGAAGTTGCCCTTCTTCACCTCGCCGAAAGTCTTTCCGTAGCGGGAGAAGTCGCCGAAGTTGAGCATCGGGCCGGAGAAGTAGGAGACCACCAGCGCGAACGCGCTGATCATCATCGTGATAGACGACCATCCGGTGAGACCGTCACCCACCGACAGGTCGAGGCTCACGTTGTCCCAACCCGCCTTTGCGATCAGGTAACCGGCGAGCGCGATCATGACGACATAGACAGCGGGACCGCAGAAGTCGATGAACTTGCGGATGGTGTCCATGCCGTTCCAGAACACGAACGCCTGCAGGATCCACATCAGGAGGAAGCCGGCCCAGCCGAGGACCGACAGTCCCAGGAACCCGTGCTGGTCGACGTCGCCCCACGGTTCGAGACCCGGCCAGAACTTCAGCGCCAGCAGGCCGAAGGCGACCGAGGCGAGGTAGGTCTGGATGCCGTACCAGACGACCGCGATCGCGCCGCGGATGATCGCCGGGATGTTGGCGCCCTTCACGCCGAAGGACACCCGCGTCGTGACCGGGTACGGGACGCCGGCGATCTGCGAGGGCTTGGCGACGAGGTTGCAGAGGATGTTGACGGCCACGATGCCGACCAGGAGGGCGACGAGGACCTGCCAGGCGGCGATGCCCAGCGCGAACAGACTGCCGGCGAAGACGTAGCCGCCGACGCTGTGCACGTCGGACATCCAGAACGCGAAGATGTTGTACCAGGTCCACTTCTGTTCTTTCAGTGGAGCGAGATCGGTGTTGGTGAGCCGGTCGTCATAGCCGGCCTTGATGACGCTCTCGCCCGCGGCGCCGTGATGCGACTGTGCAGCCTCGGCAGGGGTCGGTGTGGACATGTGGTCTCCTGGTTTTGTCTTACAGCGCGAAAACCGCTCTCAGGTGCGGAAATGCTGATGGGACAAAAGTAGGAACGGTTTGTTACCTGGTGATGAACGCGCAAATATATTCCGCTGGGCACATCGACGGGTGCGGTGATTCGACGGTCCTGGGATGGGTCAATCGTGGCGGACGCCGAGGAGATCGGCCGCTTCGACGATCGCGCTCTCGAGTCGCTGGTGGTGCCGGCGTGCGACCTCGAGAACCGCCGGGGTGTCGCGGTCGGCGAAGGCGTCGAGGAGGTCTTCGTGGTCGGTGTTGAGTGCGGCCTGGGTCTCTGAGGTCACCGCCCGCATCATCTGGAAGGGTTCGGTGAGGTTCCAGGTCGCCTCGAACATGTTGAGCAGTCGCGGCATCGCGCACGGGGTGGTGAGGGCGCGGTGGAACTCGCGGGACACATCGTGAAATGCCTTGCCGTCGTTGTACTTCACCGCGACGAGGAGTTCGGCGTGACGGTCCCGGGCGATCTGCAGTGCGGACTCGTCGATGAGCTCGACCGCTCGGGTGAGAGCGGCCTGTTCGAGGGTTCCACGGACGAAGTAGATCTCGCGGAGCTCGTCGGTGGACGGCTGGCTGACGTGGTACCCGGCGTTGGGTCGATGGACGACAAGACCCTCGCCGACGAGGGTCTTCAGCGCTTCGCGCACCGGTATCGGACTGACATGGAAGGCGTCGGCGATCTCGGCGGGCGGGATCTGGGTGCCCGGGGGTGCGCCACCGGACAGGATCAGCCGGCGGAGTTCCTCGAGCACGTTGGCACGCTCGTTGCCGGTGCGGGTGTCCGCCAGCTGCGCGAGCAACCGGTCGGTCATCCGCCGGTTCATCGCATCACCCCGGGTCGCGTCGGGTACCTGGCGATCCACTCGGCGACGGCCTCGGTCAGCCGATGCTGGTTGCTGCGCTTGACGATCTCGTGACCCTCGTCGTCGAACATCAGCATCTCGGCGACCGCGCCGCGGGCCTGTAGTTCGGCGACGATCTGTTGGGACTCGCTGACCGGCACGTTGGTGTCGTGTGCGCCGTGCACCACGAGCAGCGGTGCCCGCATGGCGTCGATGCGGTGGATGGGGGACAGATCGGCGAGCAGTTCGCGGTCCGAGTCGGGATGGCCGTACTTGGTGTAGGCGGCGACGGCGATCCACGGTTCGGTGTTGCGGAAGAACGACTCGAGGTCACTCATGCCGCAGATGGCGATGCCGGCTGCGAACAGGTCGGGGTGGAAGGTGAGGCAGGCCAGGGTCAGGTAGCCGCCGTAGGAACGGCCGGAGCAGTACACCGCGTCCGGATCGGCGATTCCCTGGCGGCACAGGAACTCCGCGCAGTCGGCGGCATCGTCGATACCCGCGTAGCGGCCGTACCGGTCGTCGGCGTGGGAGAACAACCGGCCGTAGCCCGACGAGCCGCGGACGTTGGGGGCGAAGACGGTGATCCCGGCGTCGACGAGGGGACCGAACAGGAACTGGTAGTCGGGCCGCGTCTGGCCCTCGGGTCCGCCGTGGAAGTAGAGCAGCGTCGGGCCGGGCCGCTCGTCGCGGTTCTCCTTCGCGGGTCGGTAGAGAAAGCCGGAGAGCGGCATGCCGTCTCGCGCGAAGAACTCCACGAGCTCGGGGCGGAGAAGACTCGACGGGCCCGCGCCGGGCACTACGTCGTCGCGGACGGGCGTCACCGACCGGTTCGCGACGTCGATCAGGTGGACGAGCGGGGAATGCTGCGGGCTCGACACCGTCACCGACACCACCGAACCAGCTGCGCTGATCGACAGGTCATGGGCAACCTCGCCGGGGAGATCGATCGGCGGGTGCAGCGTCTGGTCGGGCAGCGTCAGGATCTGCAACTGGCTGCGGCCCTTCACATTCCACAAGAGGGCGACGGTGGACTGGTCGTGGCTGACGGCGAACTCGTCGAGCCCGATGTCGACGCGCTGCGCCATCACCCGGAACCGCACGCCGAACTTGCTCACCTCGACGCCGAGGAGACGGGGGAACTTCGCGTCGAAGTCGCTGCGCACCAGGGCCTGGACGCTGTCGAGGTCGCGGGTGGGTTCGTTGGGTGCGGGGACGAAGACCAGTGACGGGTGATCGAAACCCTGGTCGAGGACATACCCCTGGTCGGTGACGGCGCCGGGATCCTGGGGGAGCAGCGGCGTCATCGTGACCTCGTCGTCGGGCGCGTCGGGACGGCGGCGGATCAGCAGCATGTCGTGATAGCCGCGCGGGCCGACACGGACGAGCGTCGCACCCTTCCAGGAATCGATCAGTTCGCTGCCGACGCGCAGGTCGAGGATTTGGGTGGTCTGGGTCCCGGGGTGGACGCGCAACGCATGCGTGGTGCCGTCGTGGTCGATCGCGGTGAGCAGCACCCAGTCGGTGTCCCAGCCGACGAGGCGGACGGTCCCGTAGGACCGGCCGTCCGGCCGGGTGGCCGCGATCCGGTGCGCGGTGTCGTCGTCGGGGTCGGTGGTGACGACCCAGACCTGGTGGTGCTCACCGCCACCGGGCGCCATCTCCACGGCCAGCCACCGGCTGTCGGTGGAGTGCACGATCTTGCGGACCGGGCCGGTGGACCGCAGCTTGACCCATCGCAGGTCACCGACACCGTCCCGGGACAGCGAACGTTGTGCGGCACGCGGATACCCGTTGCCGTCGTCGACGATGTAGGCGAACGCACTCCCGTCGGGGGAGAGTGAGGCGCCGTATGTCTTCCAACCGCGGTCGTCGAAACGCAGGGTGGTCACCGTCGGGCGTTCGCTTCCATCGTCTGGAGCCACATCTCGAGGAGCGCGACCTGCCAGAGCTCGTTGCCGTCGAGGCGCGTGCGGATGCCGTTGGGGTCACCGAAGAGCTTGTCGAGCGCCTCGGGCCGGTAGAGCCCACGGTCGACGGCGGACTGCGACCGGAGGGTGTCGTTGACGAGGTCGAGTACCCCGCCGGTCAGGTGGCGGATGCCGGGCACCGGGAAGTAGCCCTTGGTCCGGTCGATCACCGCCGACGGCAGGAGCGCCCGGCTCGCCTCCTTGAGAACGCCCTTGCCCCCGTGCGCGAGTTTGAGTTCGGCCGGGCACGTGGCGGCGAGTTCGACGAACTCGTGGTCGAGGAAGGGCACGCGGGCCTCGAGCCCCCACGCCATAGTCATCGTGTCGACGCGCTTGACCGGGTCGTCGACGAGCATGACGGTGGTGTCGAGGCGCAGGGCCGCGTCGACCGAGGTGTCGGCCCCCGGTGCCGACTGGTGTGCCTGGGCGAAGGCGAAACTGGGGTCGTAGCCGGCCTCGAGGAGGTACTCGTCGGCAAGGATGCTGCGGATGTCGGCGTCGTCACGGTCGAAGAAGACGTTCGCGTAGGCACGGGTCGTGTCCCGGCGCGGCACGCCGCGCAGCGGCGGATACCAGCTGTAGCCGCCGAGGATCTCGTCGGCGCCCTGTCCGGACTGGACCACCTTGATGGACTTGCTGACCTCCTGCGACAGGAGGTAGAAGGCCACACAGTCGTGACTGACCATCGGCTCGCCCATCGCCGCGACGGTGTCGGGGATGGCGGGCAGCAACCGGTCGGTGCCGATGTGGATCTTGTGATGATCCGTCGCGAAGGTGTCGGCGATCAGATCGGAGTAGGCGTACTCGTCGCCGGATTCGCCCGCGGCCGAGTCGAATCCGATGCTGAAGGTGGCCAGGTCGGTCTGTCCCTGTTCGGCGAGCAATGCCACGACGAGTGACGAGTCGACGCCGCCGGACAGGAGCACGCCGACCGGGACGTCGGCGACCATGCGGCGCTTCACCGAGGTGCGTAGCGAGTCCAGGAGTTCGGCATGCCATCGCTGCTCGTCCCAGTCCGCGCGGTCGGGGTGGGCCTCGAAGCTCGGCTCCCAGTACTTACGCTCGGTGCGCCGACCGTCGGGGTGGATGACCATGACCGTGGCCGGGGGCAGCTTGCGGATGCCGTTGTAGATGGTGTGCGGGGCCGGGACCACCGCGTGGAAGCTGAAATAGTGATGCAGCGCAACACGATCGATCGACGTGTCGACGTCGCCGGCACGGAGCAGCGCCTGCACCGACGAGGCGAAGCGCAGCCGCCCCGGGGTGTCGGCGAGATAGAGGGGCTTGATCCCGAGGCGGTCGCGGCCGAGGGTCACCACGCCGGTGTCGGTGTCGACGATCGCGAAGGCGAACATGCCGATGAAGTGGTCCACGCAGTCGGGCCCCCAGGCGTGGAAGGCCTTCAGGATCACCTCGCTGTCGGCGTGGGAGAAGAAGGAGTAACCCTTCCCCTCGAGTTCGGCCCGCAGCTCGTGATGGTTGTAGATGCAGCCGTTGAAGACGAGCGCCAGTCCCAGGACCGGGTCGATCATCGGCTGGCTGCCCTTCTCGGACAGGTCGATGATCTTCAGGCGCCGATGCCCGAGAGCGACAGACCCTTTCGCGAAGACACCGCTCCCGTCGGGCCCCCGGCGCGTCATCTCGCAGGTCATCGCGTCGACGGTCGACACGTCGGGCACGCTGCCGTCGAAACGGATCTCGCCGCAGATTCCGCACATGATTCCTGTCCTCCTGCTCGGTGCCGCCTGTCGGTCGGTTCCCGGTCGATACCGTCCCTCTTCGATACTGCCGCACTACAAGGCGGACCCCGTGGCCCTGCCTCGCTCCGGGGAGGGGCGGCGTCGACGACGGGGGTCATCTCTCACCCTATGAGCATCGCCGTCGGGTGGCAGGCCGAGACGTCTCGCCGAAATGGGCCGACTCCGGTCAAGCAGTGGCTACGATCGCCGCGAGGCGGCGGGAGGGCCATTGTTCACACAGGTCAAGCATCATGTCGGAACAATCGTCGCTGTGGTTGTGGGCGTCGTGCTCGCGGCGGCGGCGGCGGCCGCCGGCCCGGTGCCGGCCTCGGCAACCCCTCAGGGCTACGCGCCGGGCCCGGGGTGTGCGTGGCAACTGATGTCCAACAGCACCGACCTCAACGTCGCCTTCCCCGATGCCAACGCGACCTACTGGGTCCTGCCGTACGCGCTCGGACCGGGCGACTCGATCCGTTTGTCGGGGACGTTCCCGGCCGCCCGGTACTTCTCGCTCAACACCTATGGCACCGACCTCGACACGGTCGACACGCTGCGTGACAACCAGATCCGGCCCGATGCGGGCAGCGTCAACCCCTTCGCCTCGCCGGCGGTGAGACCGCCCGCGTCGAAACGCGCCTGGCATGCGACGGTCGTGCCCGGTGCCGCCGCCGACTCGCGCAACGAGATCCGCGGACTCCCCGCCGGTGGTCAGAGCGTGCCTGTCGGCTTCCTCATCGTGCGGGTTTACGTGCCCGACGACCCGAACTCCCCGAACGGTGGAGTTCCCCTGCCAAACGTGACCTTCTCGATCGCCGGCCAGAAGATCCCCGTCGCGCCGTGCGCGCAACCGTTCAACCCGCGCAACTACAACGGACCGATCGCACAGACCCTCACCAAGGTCTTCGACGACGCGATCGGCAACGCCGCGTCGGCCTCGCTCCCCGGCAACGCGAAGGAGGCGACCTTCGTGAACCCGGCGAGCACGTCGGGCCTCTTCCCCAACGGCGACAACAAGTACATCGGCTCGCTGCTCAATTATCAGCCCGGCCGCGTCGCAGTGATTCGCGGCAAGGCGCCGAGCTTCCCCGACAGTCGGGCCGGGCAGTCGCCGGCCACCCCGGGGGAACAGCTCCGGTACTGGTCGATGTGTCAGAACGACAAGGTGACGCCCTACCCGGTGGTCGCGTGTGCGGCCGACTACGCGACCCGGATCGACGCCGACGGCTACTACACCTATGTGGTCGCGGCACCGTCGGACCTGACCGCTGCACAGGTGGCCGGCTCCGATCTGACCGTCATCCCGTGGGGCAGCACGACGGTCCCGAAGGTGGTGTTCCTCCGCAACATGTTGCCGTCGGCGGAGTTCTATCCGAACAGCGTGCAGGCGTCGCAGGCGAACAGGAGCGACCCGGCGTCGAGCATGGGGCCTTACTATCCGCGCGCGACCTACTGCTCGGCGGAGACGGTGCGCACCGCCGGATGGCAGGCCTGCTACCGCTGAATACTTGGGGGCGACCCTGGCAATGAACTCTGCGCCGCTCGCACGTGGACCCGACCGGGTTGTGGATGGCCACGGCGACGGGGCGCAGGGGCGGATATGCTCCCCACTCGTGACACAGGGGGACAGAGCAGAGAATGTTGCGGTCGATCTTGGGGAGCTCGCAGCGGCGGCACAGTTGACCGGGGTCTGGACCGAAGACTGCGCAGACCGGTTCAGTACCACCGGCAGACGGATGAACGACAGTCTCAGCGGCTGGGCAGGTACTTCGGGTGCGGCAATGGAAAAGATCACCACCCGCTGGGAGGAAGTCAATCGCCGGCTCGTCGAGCACGTGGGATCCCTCTCAGTCGGATTTCAACTCGCGCACTACGAACTGTCGTCCGCTGATCGCGAAAGTGCCGACCAGATGGAGCGCTCCACACTGCTGAATCTGGACTGACACGTGGTCACTGTTCCGGACATCGACAGGTGGGACCCAGAGCAGGTTCGCGAGGTGTTTCGTCAGACGGAAGAGAACATCCGGAACTGCGACACAATGGTCACGCGGTTCACGAACCTGGCGGTCTTCGAAACCTGGTCCGGGAATTCCGCGGAGGCCGCGGATTCCCGCGTGGCAACGGCGGTGAAGGACTTCAACAACTTCCGAAACGAATCCGCTGTGATTGGTGTGGCCGCTCGGAAGGCTGCGGAGTCCATCGATGAAGTCAAGCGGCGACTGGAAGCAATTCGCGAGGGAGCTCGACATCTGGGGCTGACCGTCACCGAGGCGGGGACGATCGACGGACCCACTCCGTCGCCTTCGGACACCACGTTTCCGCTGTTCGAAGTGCTGGCGTTCTCCTCGAAGAAGGAAGACCTGCAGGAGCAGCTCTCCCAAACGTCCACAACATCCCGCACGACAACGCCGGCGACAGCAGGAGATTCGATGGAAGCGCGGGCGCTGAGGACAGCAGGGTGTCCATCTACATCGACTACGACAATGGCGTTGTCGTCATGCGTCAGAACCCGTCGGTCGAAATACCATCTGGAACTGTGAAGGTCGGCAGCCCCACCCTCGGTGTGGCCCAGGATGGAGAGCGCGTGCAAGTCACCTTCGAAGCGAAGGATCCATTCATGCCCTTCTACGACCAGGAAGTAGGGAAGTGGGCTTCGAGCACGGTGGGGGCCAGCGTGCGAGGAACCCTGGTCGCAGAGCCATACGACGGTGTGGAGCCAAGATTGGAAGGTCAGCTCACCAACTACCCAGCTTGGGAGGTCTACGCCGACTCCGACTCCGGAGTTCCGTCGAAGGTTTACGGACACATGCCGGACCCGACCGACCCGTGGGGACCAGTGAGGCACCTACCGGGGCATCACGACGTGAAGGTGGGCGGCAATTGATCGGACGTTGGTTCCGCCCGTATTCGCTCAGGCTCGCGGTCGTCTGCCTGCCGCTGAGCTACTTGGTCTTCGCTGCGGCCTTCTGGGGATGGACCTACTTTGCCGCGGCCGACACCGCGACGAGAAGCGCCGCCGAGGGACTGGTTGTTGTCTCTGCCTGGTACGGCATGTCCTGCTACGTCTGGGCGCCGCTGCTGTGGTTCCTCGTCTCATTGGTGGGGGTCCTGATCGGGCAGCTGCGAGCGCGGAGACGTCGACTGGACGCCGTTACCTAGGCGTCACCCAGGTGGTGATGTCGCAGTGGACGACCTCGACCCCCTTGGTGTCGACGATGCTCACCGACACTGTGACGTCGGTGCCCTCGGTGATGGTGGCAAGGTCGATCGGCTCGGCGAGACGGGCTTCGGCGGTGAGTCGGGTGGTGGCCTTTGCCAGGTACCGCGTCTCCATCGCCTTCGGGATCCAGCGATGCGACGTCGGGGTCGTCGCCTCCATGAGCACACCCATCGCGGCCTCGGCAAGGTTGCACGCGGCAATCGCGTGGAAGGTGCCGATGTGGTTGTGCACGCCGAACCAGTTGGGGTGCGGTGACCCTGGCGTAACCGGGCTCCATCTCCTGGACGAGAGGGAAGACGGTCCCGAAGTACGGGGCCTTGGCCACCAGGCCGAGTGAGAACAGCACGTTCCCGAGGGCGTTGTCGGGGAGCTTCTTGCGCAGGGCGTAGGTGGAGCTGGTGGAAGACATGCGCGTATATTACTCGCGAGTCAGTTTGCGGTGTGGACCCGAGTCCCCGGGTGTGACGAGGTCGGATTTGAATCGGCACCCGCCTCTGTTGCATACTTGTCGGGTTGCCTTGACCGGCAGACGCACGTCGCACTCTGTGCCGACACCGCCGAAGTGGTCAGGTGAATGACTCCCAGGCCCGGTTGACGGGGAATGGGCGTGTAACGCGTGCGCCGGATCAGGTTCACGGACTCGACACGCCCGACCGCGGGTGCCGGAGCAAACCGGTTCGTTCCAGAGACGAGCCAACGTACAACGACAGATGAACAGCGTCGATTGCCGAATCTCACACGGCGGTCATGTGCTCAGCCGGCGAGAGCCTGCCCTGGTCACGCGGTGTTTGTCTGTCGAGAACAACTGACGGAAGAGGACACAGCGTGGCGGGACAGAAGATCCGCATCAGGCTCAA
Organism: Gordonia rubripertincta; assembly: GCF_038024875.1. Lineage (NCBI taxonomy): Bacteria > Bacillati > Actinomycetota > Actinomycetes > Mycobacteriales > Gordoniaceae > Gordonia > Gordonia rubripertincta. Next base: position 228,978 of record NZ_CP136136.1, on the reverse strand, counting down.
GGCCTACGACCACGAGGCGATCGACGCTTCGGCGCGCAAGATCGTGGAGACCGTGACCCGTACGGGTGCACGCGTCGTTGGCCCGGTGCCGTTGCCCACCGAGAAGAACGTGTACTGCGTCATCCGTTCGCCGCACAAGTACAAGGACAGCCGCGAACATTTCGAGATGCGTACCCACAAGCGACTCATCGACATCCTCGACCCGACCCCGAAGACGGTCGACGCGCTCATGCGCATCGACCTGCCGGCCAGTGTCGACGTCAACATCCAGTAGGACGGGGGCGAGATAAATCATGAGCAACCAGAGTTCATCCAAGGGCATCCTGGGCACCAAGCTCGGCATGACCCAGGTTTTCGACGAGAACAACCGCGTCGTTCCGGTCACGGTCATCCAGGCCGGCCCGAACGTCATCACCCAGCTCCGTACGCAGGACCGTGACGGCTACACCGCCGTCCAGCTCGCCTACGGTGCCATCGATCCCCGCAAGGTGACCAAGCCGGTCGCCGGCCAGTACGAGAAGGCCGGGGTCACCCCGCGCCGTCACCTGGCCGAGATCCGCGTCAACGACGTCAGCGAGTTCGAGATCGGTCAGGAACTGACCGCCGAGATCTTCGCCGACGGCGCGCTGGTCGACGTCACGGGCACCTCGAAGGGCAAGGGTTTCGCCGGCGTCATGAAGCGCCACGGCTTCGCCGGTCTGGGCGCCAGCCACGGCGCTCACCGCGTGCACCGCGCACCGGGCTCGATCGGTGGCTGCGCCACCCCGGGTCGCGTGTTCAAGGGCATGCGCATGGCCGGTCGTATGGGTAACGACAAGGTGACCACGCAGAACCTCACCGTCCACAAGGTGGACGCCGAGGCCGGCCTGCTGCTGATCAAGGGAGCGATCCCGGGTCGCAAGGGCGGCATCGTGGTGGTCCGCGACGCAGTGAAGGGTGGTGCGAAGTAGTGAGCACCGAGACCACGACCAAGTTGACGCTGGACGTCAAGACCGCCGACGGCAAGACCAACGGAACCGTTGACCTGCCGGCCGCGCTCTTCGACGCTCCCGCCAACATCGCGCTGATGCACCAGGTCGTCGTGGCCCAGCAGGCCGCGGCTCGCCAGGGCACGCACTCGACCAAGACCCGCGGCGAGGTCCGTGGCGGTGGCGCCAAGCCGTACCGCCAGAAGGGCACCGGCCGTGCGCGTCAGGGTTCGACCCGTGCACCGCAGTTCACCGGCGGCGGCACCGTCCACGGCCCGCAGCCGCGTGACTACAGCCAGCGCACCCCCAAGAAGATGAAGGCCGCCGCCCTGCGCGGTGCCCTGAGCGACCGCGCTCGCAACGAGCGCATTCACGTGATCACCGAACTGGTTGCGGGGCAGGCCCCCTCGACCAAGGCGGCTCGCGAGTTCCTGGAGAGCCTCTCCGATCGTCGCAAGTTCCTGGTCGTTCTCGGCCGCGAGGACCTGACGGCGTGGAAGAGCGTGGCGAACCTGGACAACGTGCTCCCGATCGCTCCCGACCAGCTCAACACCTACGACGTCCTGGATTCGGACGAAGTCGTGTTCAGCGTCGAGACGCTCAATGCCTTCATCGAGCAGAACACGGCGGATGCCAAGGCTGCCGTCGAGAAGACAGCAGAGGAGGCCTGACATGACGACCGTTGCCGATCCGCGCGACATCATCCTGGCGCCCGTGATCTCCGAGAAGTCCTACGGACTCATGGAGGACAACGTGTACACCTTCCTGGTGCACCCGGAGTCCAACAAGACCGAGATCAAGATCGCGATCGAGAAGATCTTCGGTGTGAAGGTTGCCAGCGTCAACACCGCGAACCGACAGGGCAAGCGCAAGCGGACCCGCTCCGGCTACGGCCAGCGCAAGTCCACCAAGCGCGCCATCGTGTCGCTGACCGCAGACAGCAAGCCCATCGAGATCTTCGGAGGCTCGGTCAGCTGACCGGGGCTTCAGAGAAGGACTGAGACTCATGGCTATTCGTAAGTACAAGCCGACGACCCCGGGTCGTCGCGGGGCCAGCGGCTCCGACTTCGCCGAGGTCACCCGTGACCATCCGGAGAAGTCGCTGGTGCGTCCGCTCCACGGGCGCGGTGGCCGAAACGCTCACGGCCGCATCACCACTCGTCACAAGGGTGGCGGCCACAAGCGTGCCTACCGTCTGATCGACTTCCGTCGTAACGACAAGGACGGCATCAACGCCAAGGTCGCTCACATCGAGTACGACCCCAACCGCACCGCGCGCATCGCGCTGCTGCACTACGTCGACGGCGAGAAGCGCTACATCATCGCGCCGAAGAACCTGAAGCAGGGCGACATCGTCGAGAGCGGTCCGGCCGCCGACATCAAGCCCGGCAACAACCTGCCGCTGCGCAACATCCCGACCGGTACCCAGGTCCACGCTGTGGAGCTGCGCCCGGGCGGTGGCGCCAAGATGGCACGTAGCGCCGGCGCGTCGATCCAGCTGCTCGGTAAGGAAGGCGCCTACGCCACGCTGCGTATGCCTTCCGGCGAGATCCGCCGTGTCGACGTGCGCTGCCGCGCAACCGTCGGCGAGGTGGGCAACGCCGAGCAGAGCAACATCAACTGGGGCAAGGCCGGCCGTATGCGCTGGAAGGGCAAGCGCCCGACCGTCCGCGGTGTCGTCATGAACCCGGTTGACCACCCGCATGGTGGTGGTGAGGGCAAGACCTCCGGTGGTCGCCACCCGGTCTCGCCGTGGGGTAAGCCCGAGGGCCGCACCCGCAAGAACAAGGCCAGCGACAAGCTGATCGTCCGTCGCCGTCGCACCGGCAAGAACAAGCGATAACAGGAGGAGGTAAGAGAATGCCACGCAGCCTCAAGAAGGGCCCGTTCGTCGACGACCACCTCCTGAAGAAGGTGGACGTTCAGAACGAAAAGGGAACCAAGCAGGTCATCAAGACCTGGTCCCGCCGTTCGACCATCATTCCCGACTTCATCGGTCACACCTTTGCCGTCCACGACGGACGCAAGCATGTGCCGGTGTTCATCTCGGACTCGATGGTCGGTCACAAGCTGGGCGAGTTCGCCCCCACCCGCACCTTCAAGGGTCACATCAAGGATGACCGGAAAGCGAAGCGCCGCTGATGACTACGCAGACCGATAATCCGACCGCCAAGGCCACCGCGAAGTTCGTTCGCGTCACGCCGATGAAGGCCCGCCGCGTGCTGGACCTCATCCGCGGGAAGAACGTGGACGAGGCCCTGGACATCCTGCGGTTCGCCCCGCAGTCGGCGTCCGAGCCCGTGTACAAGGTGCTGGCCAGCGCTGTCGCCAACGCAGAGAACAACTTGGATCTGGATCGCCGGACCCTGGTCGTCGCCACCGCGTTCGCCGACGAGGGCCCGACCCTCAAGCGCTTCCAGCCGCGTGCCCAGGGCCGCGCATTCCGTATCCGCAAGCGCACCAGCCACATCACCGTGGTCGTGGAGAGCCTGCCGGAGAAGGCAGCCGGCGGCCGTGGCCGTTCGCGTCAGCCGAAGAAGAAGGGAGCCTAGTAGTGGGCCAGAAAATCAACCCGCACGGCTTCCGTCTGGGCATCACCACCGACTGGAAGTCGCGGTGGTACGCCGACAAGCAGTACGCGGACTACGTCAAGGAAGATGTCGCGATCCGCAAGCTCCTCTCGACGGGGCTCGAGCGCGCCGGCATCGCGAAGGTGGAGATCGAGCGCACCCGTGACCGGGTTCGCGTCGACATCCACACCGCGCGACCGGGCATCGTCATCGGTCGCCGTGGCGCCGAGGCCGATCGCATCCGCGGCGACCTGGAGAAGCTGACCGGTAAGCAGGTCCAGCTGAACATCCTCGAGGTCAAGAACGCAGAGTCCGAGGCCCAGCTGGTGGCCCAGGGCGTCGCCGAGCAGCTGAGCAACCGTGTGGCGTTCCGCCGCGCGATGCGCAAGGCGATCCAGTCGGCGATGCGTCAGCCGAACGTGAAGGGCATCCGGGTCCAGTGCTCGGGTCGTCTGGGCGGCGCTGAGATGAGCCGCAGTGAGTTCTACCGCGAGGGACGCGTGCCGCTGCACACGCTGCGCGCCGACATCGACTACGGACTCTACGAAGCCAAGACCACCTTCGGCCGTATCGGCGTGAAGGTGTGGATCTACAAGGGCGACATCGTCGGTGGACGTCGCGAGCTGGCTGCGGCCGCTCCGGCAGCCGAGGATCGCCGTCCGCGCCGGCCCAGCCGGCCCCGGCGTAGCGGTGCCTCGGGCACCACTGCGACGAGCACCGACGCCGCTCGCGCGGCCGAGGCCGCTCCTGCCGAGGCCACTGCTGGTGCGGCTGAGAAGCAGGAGGGCTAGGCCATGTTGATCCCACGTCGGGTCAAGCACCGCAAGCAGCATCACCCCAGCCTCAAGGGGCAGGCCAAGGGCGGCACCAAGGTGACGTTCGGCGATTACGGCATCCAGGCTCTGGAAGGCGCGTACATCACCAACCGTCAGATCGAGTCCGCTCGTATCGCGATCAACCGGCACATCAAGCGTGGCGGCAAGGTCTGGATCAACATCTTCCCGGACCGCCCGCTCACCAAGAAGCCGGCCGAAACCCGCATGGGTTCGGGTAAGGGTTCGCCCGAGTGGTGGGTCGCCCCGGTCAAGCCGGGTCGCGTGCTGTTCGAGATGACCTACCCGAATGAGGAGATCGCTCGCGAGGCCCTGCGCCGCGCACAGCACAAGCTCCCCATCAAGACCCGGATCGTGACACGAGAGGAGCAGTTCTGATGTCTCTCGGAGTTGCTGCGAACGAGCTGCGCGAGCTCAACGACGCCGATCTGGTCGACCGCCTGAAGGAGTCGAAGGAAGAGCTCTTCAACCTTCGTTTCCAGATGGCCACCGGCCAGCTCGACAACAACCGCCGTCTGCGCACCGTGCGTCGCGAGATCGCACGTATCTACACCGTCATGCGTGAGCGTGAGCTGGGCCTGGCGTCGGGACCGGAAGGTGAAGACGCATGAGTGAGGACCAGAAAGTGACCGAAAACCAGGCTGCCGAGCGTAACCGCCGCAAGGAGCGGATCGGCTACGTGGTCAGCGACAAGATGCAGAAGACCATCGTGGTCGAGCTGGAAGATCGTAAGAGCCACCCGCTCTACAAGAAGATCATCCGGACCACGAGCAAGGTCAAGGCACACGACGAGAACGGCGATGCCGGCGTCGGTGACCGCGTGCGGATCATGGAGACCCGCCCGCTGTCGGCGACCAAGCACTGGCGTCTGGTCGAGGTGCTGGAGAAGGCCAAGTAAGCCGACTCCCAGCGAGATCGACACCCGAACGGCCCGTTCCCCTCTCGAGGGGGACGGGCCGTTCGGCGTGCCGGGTGAGTACGCCGGTCCCGTTGGTTCCCCCGATGGATTGACCGCGTCACCGGTGGGTGTGAGGGTTGACCTGATGGCCGCGACCGATGCATCTCTGACCGACAGAACGATGGAACATCCGGCTTGGGGTGCGTCGAGTTTTCGAATCCGACTCGGCCGAGCCGGATCTCGACCATGTCCGCCGGATCGGCGCGCGATTTCTCGGTCTCGGCTTCATCGGTTATCCGATCGTCTCGTTCGCGGCGATCGCCTCCGCGGCGACGGTGACCGCCTCCTGGTGGGTACCGCTGAGCGTCATCCTGTCCGTCGGGCCCGGGATCCTTTTGATCATCTCCAGCTTTCGCCGGGGCGTTTCCTGGCTCGCTCCGCTGGCGCTGGCCACCTGGGGTGGCTATCTGTTGGGCATCGCGCTGTGGTTCCCGGCCTGGACCGGAGCCGCCATCGCCGACACGGAGGGCGTGGCGCAGTGGATGATCGCGTTCTGCGGGATGCCGAGCATGGTGCTGATGCTCGTCAATGCCAGGCTCGGTGCGATCAGTCTCGTCGTGTCGTCCGTCGCTTCGCATGTCTCGCAACAACTCGGGCGGTTCGGAGAGGTCACCACGGATCTCGTGTTCGAGATCGTGTGGTCGGTCGTGTTCACCGCGGTCTTCCTCGCGGTTGTTCTCGTGGCCACCCGCACCGGGCGGCGCCTGGACGAGACCCGTGAAGAGACCTACCGGAACGCGGCGAAGGTCGCCGCGGAGGCGGCCCGCGAGGTCGAGAAGGCGCGCTTCGACGCCATCGTCCACGACCGGGTGATCGCGTCCCTGCTCGCAGTCGGGCCGGGCACACCCGATCACCGTCTCGCCGCACAGGCACGCTCCGCGCTCGAGGAACTGGTCCGCGTGCCGGTCGCCGGCGACGCCGAAGCGGTGTCACGAGCCGAGACCCTTCGCCGGATCAGATCGGCGGCAGCCGACGTCTCCGAGCGATTCGAGGTCCAGATCCTCGGCGCGGCGACAGACTCCGACGGTACGAGGGTGGCTCGGTGGGACCACGTCGACTATCCCGTGGAGGCTGTGCAGGCGGTTGTCGAGGCGATGTCGGAGGCGCTGCGCAACGTCGTCCGGCATGCCGGGCCCGATGCCGAGTGCGCGGTGATCGTGCAGCTCGCGCCGGAGGTGCTGAGCATGGCGGTCGTCGACAACGGCACCGGCTTCGACCCGGACTCGGTGGGCCCCGGCCGGGTCGGGATCGCGGTCAGCATCCGCGGCCGGATGTCACGACTGCCCGGCGGCCACGCGCAGGTGAACAGTCGCCCGCGCCGCGGCACCACCGTCCAGATCGGATGGGAACGTCCGTGATCGGGAACTGCGAACACGGCCGGGACGTCGAGCGGGGCGCGGTCGACAACGCCTTCGGTATCGGCTCCCGCCCGCTCTGGGTGACCATGGCGATGTTCGGCTGCGGATATCTCGCCGTCACGTTGTACGCCAACGCCGACGTCACGGGGGTCTGGCAGTGGGTCGGGATCATCGCAGGGTTCCTGTTCTTCGCCGCCGGCGGATTCCTCATCCTCGATGCACCGGGCGACCCGTTGCCCATGCCGACCACGGTGGTGATCGCCGTCCTGGCGGTCGCCGGGGTGACAGCCTCCCTGTTCTCGCTGCCGTTCCCGTTGACGCACGCCATGCAGACCGGCCCGTCCATGGGTGCGTCGGTGGTCATCCTCGCCTTCGTCGCGGTGCGCGGCCGCCCACTGGCAGCGTGGAGCGCGAGCATCGTGATCTCGCTGATAGCGACCGAATGGGGGCATCTGGCGCTCGGGGACGCGATGTGGGGTCTGGCGGTGACACTGCCCGGTTACGCCATCATGATCATGGGTTCGTTGTTTCACTCATGCTGCGGCCGATGGCCCGGCAGCTGTACGGACTGCGAGAAGCCAACGAACGTCAGGCGGCGCGAGACGCCGCGGCGGCCGCGGCGGCCGAGGTTCGCAGCCGGCGCCTGGCAGCGCTCGACGAACGCGCCCGGCCGATCCTCACCCGCATCGCCGACCGGCAGGAGTTCAGCGCCGAGGAGGTGGCCGTCGCCCGCCTCATCGAGGCGCAACTCCGTGATGGCATCCGTGCAACGGATCTCGATGTGCCGGAGGTCCGGGACGCTGCCTGGCGTGCCCGGCAGCGGGGCGTGAAGGTGGTGCTGCTCGACGACGGCGGCCTGTCCGTCCTTGCCGAAGATGAAGCCGCACGGACCCGTGACCGGCTCGGTGCGGCGGTCGCCGAACTCCTCGCCGATGCCGAGAGCGGTCGCGTGACCGTCCGCATCCATCCACCGGGTCGGAACACCCTGGCGTCGGTGGGTGTCGACACCGATGACCAGGTCCAACTGGTCGAGTTCACGGCTGCGGAAGCGGATCGCCAGGAGGCTTCGGCAGACCGGCGGTTGTCCAGATGAGCACGACGACACGGTCCCACAGCACCGTGGGCGAGGTGCGCGCGGAGCGTGTCGTCGATCGTGTTCGCCGAGGCCTGGGGCGCGGTATCCGCGAGGATTCGTCCGATCTCGACCGTCAGAAGCGAATCGGGTGCAGGTTCGTCGGAAGCGGACTCCTCGCCTTCTGCGCCGTGATGGTCCCGGTCGCGATGATGCGGGCCGACCTCGCGGCGTCCTGGTGGACGCCGGTGAGCCTTCTGCTGGTCGTCGTGCCCGCCGCCTTGTTGGTCGCCTCGACCTTCCTGACCGTTCCGCGGGCCCTCCTGGGGCTGGTCTGTGCCTGCGCACTGGGCTATCTCGCGGCGACGCTTCTGTGGTTTCCGGCCTGGCTCGGCGAACCGGACGAGGAGGCCCGCTGGGCGGTGTGGCTGTTGCAGTTCCCGTCGGTGCCGAGCTTCGGACTCGTCGTGATGTTGCGGACCGGCCTGGCCGTGACGAACCTCGTCGTCGCCACCTTCGCCGTCCACGCTGCCAATCAGATCGCGCGCTACGGAGAACTCCGTCCCGTCGAATTGCTGAGTGTGCCGCTGTCCGCGGCGCTTGCCGGGGTGTTCCTGGCCGTGGCTCTCGCCGCGGTGCGCAACGTGCGCGCCCTCGATGCGCGGCACCCCGCCGTCCTCGCGATGACAGCGCGGGCCGCTGCCGGCGCGGCGCAGGAGGCGGAGCGTTCCCGGTTCGCCGCGCTGATCCACGACCACGTGATCGCCACTCTCCTGGCCGTTCGGGAGGGACCGCCGGACCCGCGGCTCGCGGAGCAGGCGGCGTCGGCGATCGACGAACTCGACCGCAGCACCGTACCGCCGTCGGAGGTCACGGCTCGGAGGTTCGCCTCGCGGATAGAGGAGACCGTCGCCTCGACGAGCGGGCTCGCGTCGTGCGCGCACGTCATCTCGTCACCCGCGGCGAGCTACCCGGCGCAGGTCGTCAAGAACATGGTCGACTGTGTGGCCGAGGCGACCCGGAACTGTGTGCGGCATGCGGGTCCGGACGCGCGCTGCGCGGTCACCGCCGAGTTCGGAGACGGCTTCGCGAGGGTGACCGTGACCGACGACGGCGTGGGATTCGACCCCGACGTCGTGGATCCGCGGCGATTCGGCATCGCGGTCGGCATCCGCGCGCGGATGGCCGGTCTGCCGGGCGGCGGCGCGGAGGTCGAGAGCGCGCCGGGTCAGGGCACGGTCGTCACCGTCGAATGGAGGCGGCCGTGATCTCGCACCCGGTGCCCGAGGAAGCGATCGACCTCGACGAGACGACCGGTAATCTGTTCGGGCTCGGTTCGCCGCTGCTCGTTCGAGCACTCGTCATCTTCGCGGTGATCTACGTGGCCGTGACCATCGGCGCCGGTTGGCAGATCCGATCGGTGGGCACCTGGGGCGCGCTGACGACGGGTTTCGCCCTGTTCGTGGTGGCCACGTCTCTGCTCATGCGCTACGGCCGGACGACGCTGCCGTGGGGCACTGCCGCGGTGGTGACCGTCCTGACCGTCGCCGGACTCGCGACGTCGTTCTGGACCCTCTCGCTCGACACGTACCTGACCCTTCAGACCACCCCCGCGAGCTCGGCGTTGACGATCATCCTGGCCATGGTGGTGCTGTACCGGCGACCGCTGTTCGCCTGGGGTGGGGGCGTTCTGCGCCACGGGTCTGGCTGCGGTCGGTGGAGAGATCATCGGCATCGGCTACGCGATCGGGGCCGGCAACACCCTGTTCTGTTATCCCGTCCTGGTGCTGGCAACACTGTTCGGGCTCATGGCGATCCCGATGCCCGACCGCCTCCGCAGCCTTCGGGAGCAGGCGTTCGCGCAGGCGGCGGAGGAGGCCGCGACGGCGGCGTCGGCCGACGAACGGAGAAGGCAGCTCGAGCGTCTCGACGCGGGCGCACGCCCGATCCTGGAGCAGATCGCCGGCGGACACGAATTCGGCCCGGAGGAGGCGCGCGACGTACGCCTGACGGAGGCGCAGCTCCGCGACACCATCCGCGCACCCGGCTGGGACGCGCCCGAGGTGGGTGAGGCGGTATGGGCAGTACGCCGACTCGGTATCTCCGTGCGATTGCTCGACGACGGCGCCCTCGACGACTACGCGTCAGACGACCTCGCCGACGAATCCACGCCCGGGAGCCTCGCACGTCGGATGCTCGTCGAGGAGTTGACCGCTGTCGCGGCGACATCTGCGGACCACGGCAGTGTCACCGCCCGCATCCTGCCGGCGGGACGGGACGTGCTCGCGTCGATCGTGGTCGACGTCGGCCTGCGCATGCGCCGGGTGGAAGTCCAGCGGGATGGCAGTGTCAGCGTCGACAGCACTCCCGCGGGTGATGTGGGCACCTCGGGGACCGCCACGGGCCCGGTCGCCCCGGCCTGAGGGCGACCCCTCAGGTCTGCTGACCTCGCAGCCAGGTCAGGACGTCGCGAGTGACCGGTCGCGTGGCACCGGCGTACTCCGGATGCTTTTTCAGGAAGGCCCCGACGAGGGGGCAAACCCCCACGATGACGAGCCCGCGCGACCGTGCGTCGTCGAGCGCTTCGCGAACCAGGATCGTCGCAAGTCCCCGGCCGCCGAATTCTTCGGCTACCTCCGTGTGGAAGAAGACCCGCTCGGTGTCCGTGCCCGAACCGTCGGCGCGGTCCCGATACTCTGCGAAACCCGCGACGACACCGTCGGTGGTGCCGTCGACGGTGATCTCGTAGCGCCGGGCCGAGGTGTTGTCGCGCACCGACGTCGGCGCACCGGTCTTGTCGGTGGTCGACTTGTCTGCGTTGGCCGTCTCCTGGGTCACGGTGTGAGTCTGCCATGGCTGTCCGGAGGCCGGGCGCCGCTGCACTGCCCCGGCGGGTGAGGTCGAAGTTGGACTTGCATGAAAATGCGCGGTTACTCCGTGAGGAGTTAGGTTCGATATGCCGAATGCGTTCCGGCATGGTAGACAACGGGGGGTTAGTAAGCGATGGTAATTAACTAGGCTAGTCTTCCATCTGCCTTGGGCAGCACGTGTCGCGTATTCGTGGATCCATGATGTGGCCTGCCCTTCTGGTGATCATGCAGACCCCTGTTCCAACCAGAACGTGAAAGGATGTTCTCCGTTATGCCGCGAGGTGCTGCGACACTTTCTGCCCTAGATGCATTGCTCGCACATACGCGGTCGATAAACCGGCTCTTCCTGATTGACGGTGCGTGGAACAGGTTCTTGCGACCACAAGATGTAGGGGTGAGCAAGATCGCGGGGTGATGGGCGGTGTCGCTGGAGGTATAGGCGGGTCCTGCGGTGTGAGGATGAAAGTTCTCACACCATCAGCCCGACACCGACAGGACCCATGTTGCAGCGTAGCGCTATTGCCGACACCATTTGCCGCACCATCGAGCTCGGGGTGACGATCACCGATGCCGCCCTCGACGGCGAGGACCGCACCCACGTGTTCTGCCAGGTCCTGGCCCCTCAGGATGGGTGTCCCAGGTGCGGGCAGGCCGGTCGGCTGCGTGACCATGTGGATCGGGAGGTCGCGGATCTGCCGATCGTCGGGCATCCGACTCGTCTGCACGTGAAGGTGCCGCGTTACGCCTGCACCAACGCTGGGTGCGCCACGTCGGTGTTTCGGGCCGACATCAGCTCGATCGTGGCTCCGCGAGCCCAGGTCACCCGCCGCAGCACTGCTTGGATCATGCGGCGGATGATTGTCGACAAGATGAGCGTGTCGGCGGTCGCGGCCTCGGTCGGGTTGAGTTGGAACACCGTCAACACCCTGGCCCTGGATGCGGCCCACACCCTGGCCTCGGCGCCGGCCCGTCTGGCTGGTGTCCGAGTTCTCGGGGTCGACGAGCACAAGTGGAAACATGTTCGCGGCACGGGTAATTCGAGTTTCGTGACCGTGTTGGTCGACCTCACCCCGGTCGTGGACGGGACTGGCCCAGCCAGGTTGTTGGACATGGTCGCCGGCCGATCCAAGGCCGCCCTTGCCGACTGGCTCGGTGCCCGCGATCAGTCGTTTCGTGACCGCATCCGGGTGGTGGCGATGGATGGGTTCACTGGGTATCGCACCGCCACCGCCGAAGCGCTCGAGAAGGCGCGGCCGGTGATGGATCCGTTCCACGTGATCCATTTGGCAGCGCAGAAGCTGACGTTGTGTCGTCAACGCGTGCAACAGGATACGTGCGGGCACCGGGGTCGGTCCGGGGATCCGCTGTTCGGTATCCGCCGCACCCTGCTGACCCGCATCGGGTTACTCACCGACAAGCAGAAGACCCGACTGCGCTCGGGTCTGGAAGCCCACGAGGACCATCTCGCCGTCGCGATCAGCTACGCGATCTACCAACAGTTGATCGAGGCCTACGACCAGGAACGCAAGCGGGACGGGAAGGTCTTGATGTACAAGGTCCTCAAGAAGATCCACACCGGCCTGCCGGCCGGTCTGCTCGAACTCGCCCAGCTCGGCCGCTCGTTGTGGGCCGACACGTGCCGAGATCCTGGCCTACTTCGACACCGGCGCCTCCAACGGGCCCGTTGAAGCGATCAACGGACGCCTGGAACACCTGCGTGGCATCGCCCTGGGCTTCCGCAACCTCAACCACTACATCTTGCGGTCACTTATCCACTCCGGCGGCCTGGCAGAACGCTTGCACGCACTCTGAATCAGGAAGAGCCTCAGTGGCTCTTCCTGATTGACGGTGCGTGGAACAGGTTCTTGCGACCACAAGATGTAGGGGTGAGCAAGATCGCGGGGTGATGGGCGGTGAGCCTGGAGATATAGGCGGGTCCTGTGGTGTGAGGATGGAAGCTCTCACACACCCACCCGGACACAACAGGACCCATGTTGCAGCGTAGCGCTATTGCCGACACCATTTGCCGCACCATCGAGCTCGGGGTGACGATCACCGACGCAGCCCTCGACGGCGAGGACCGCACCCACGTGTTCTGCCAGGTCCTGGCCCCTCAGGATGGGTGTCCCAGGTGCGGGCAGGCCGGTCGGCTGCGTGACCATGTGGATCGGGAGGTCGCGGATCTGCCGATCGTCGGGCATCCGACTCGTCTGCACGTGAAGGTGCCGCGTTACGCCTGCACCAACGCTGGGTGCGCCACGTCGGTGTTTCGGGCCGACATCAGCTCGATCGTGGCTCCGCGAGCCCAGGTCACCCGCCGCACCACTGCTTGGATCATGCGGCGGATGATTGTCGACAAGATGAGCGTGTCGGCGGTCGCGGCCTCGGTCGGGTTGAGTTGGAACACCGTCAACACCCTGGCCCTGGATGCGGCCCACACCCTGGCCTCGGCGCCGGCCCGTCTGGCTGGTGTCCGAGTTCTCGGGGTCGACGAGCACAAGTGGAAACATGTTCGCGGCACGGGTAATTCGAGTTTCGTGACCGTGTTGGTCGACCTCACCCCGGTCGTGGACGGGACTGGCCCAGCCAGGTTGTTGGACATGGTCGCCGGCCGATCCAAGGCCGCCCTTGCCGACTGGCTCGGTGCCCGCGATCAGTCGTTTCGTGACCGCATCCGGGTGGTGGCGATGGATGGGTTCACTGGGTATCGCACCGCCACCGCCGAAGCGCTCGAGAAGGCGCGGCCGGTGATGGATCCGTTCCACGTGATCCATTTGGCAGCGCAGAAGCTGACGTTGTGTCGTCAACGCGTGCAACAGGATACGTGCGGGCACCGGGGTCGGTCCGGGGATCCGCTGTTCGGTATCCGCCGCACCCTGCTGACCCGCATCGGGTTACTCACCGACAAGCAGAAGACCCGACTGCGCTCGGGTCTGGAAGCCCACGAGGACCATCTCGCCGTCGCGATCAGCTACGCGATCTACCAACAGTTGATCGAGGCCTACGACCAGGAACGCAAGCGGGACGGGAAGGTCTTGATGTACAAGGTCCTCAAGAAGATCCACACCGGCCTGCCGGCCGGTCTGCTCGAACTCGCCCAGCTCGGCCGCTCGTTGTGGGCCGACACGTGCCGAGATCCTGGCCTACTTCGACACCGGCGCCTCCAACGGGCCCGTTGAAGCGATCAACGGCCGCCTGGAACACCTGCGTGGCATCGCCCTGGGCTTCCGCAACCTCAACCACTACATCTTGCGGTCACTTATCCACTCCGGCGGCCTGGCAGAACGCTTGCACGCACTCTGAATCAGGAAGAGCCGGTTTCAGACAAGGGCTTGCCGTCTCGGCATCGCCCGTCAGACGCGTTTCTCGGTCGACCCGGGCGATAGTGGTGCGTTCGTGCAGTCATCAGGACTGACTTTGAGAAGGCCGTTCCGCCACGAGTTCCGCGTTTGTGTACGCGCGAGCGCACCTACCGCTACTCGAATGATCTGGTGACGACCGGCAACTTTGAATCGGCGCGGATCTGACCGTTCAACCCGATGCGACGCATGCCTTGCTTCATCTGACGGAATGAACTCAACTGATAGGAAAATCGCGACTTGGAAGCGGTTGCCGTTCTCTGGCCGAGATGGTTTAGGAAGCCCCTTTCAGTTACGTAGATCTTGAATCCGGCTTGCCGAACTCGTAGTGATAGGTCGAGGTCTGCACCCCACGCATATGTTCCGAACGTGCGTTCGTCCAGGCTTCCGACGGCCCGCCACGCTTCGCGTGTAATCAAGAGTCCGGTGCCGTCGACAAACGGCACCTCCCGAAATCTGTTCGCCGGGATGTATTGGTCGGCGGGTCCCCTGTAGTCCGCGAGCATCATCCGATGCGCCATTTCGTCGTCGTACACCGCCGTCACCAGGCCGCGGTCGGCGGGCAGAGCCGAGTCCAAGAGGGCGTCAACGTATCCAACGGAGATGCGGGTGTCATTGTTCAGGGTCACCGCGTTCTGGTACCCCTCCGAGAACGCGAGTCGGAAACCAAAGTTTGAACCTCCGGCCCACCCGAGATTCCTACCGGGGTGTTCCACCCTTTCGTCCGCCAGCCGGGTGTAGTCGCCCTTGTTATCGATGATTACGAAATCAGCGCCTTCCCGGATTAGGTCGGACACAAGTGCGTGGGTGTACTCGATTTGTCCGAATACAGGAACGCCAATCAGTAGTTCTTTGGTCACGTGAGGTCCTCATATTTCTGCCTGTGCCGATAACGAACTTTCCACGACGGCATGCCGCTACGGCAGAGTGGCAGCGCCGGGTTGAAGATCGCCAGACTCGCTGTCATAGATATGCTGCATCATAGCCGTCGGGCCATCGCGAACGGCCCGATACGGTGTCGTTCGCGATGTAATCTGTCGCACCACTTCGATTTCCGCAAAGCCGTATTCTTCGGCGTTACCTCCTGCAAAAGGGGTTCGCGAGACGGAAGAAAGGTGCTTCATCTCGAGTGTGGCGTCCCTGGGCCTCGCATGCGGAGTGTACGGTGCGCTTGAGGCAAGCGGTGTGGACCTAGCGAATGGACGGCTATCCGGGACGATAAGTAGACGGACGCACGCGCCTGACCGTTGTGAAACGACTGTCGCTGCGTTGTCTCCAGTCTCGCGATGGATAGGCTGGTGTGTGCGTCCGGGTTAAGTTCGCGGATGCCTAGTGAGAAGCCGACTGAAAGAAGAGATGCCCGTGGCCGGTGGTCAGCAACCCTCGGATGCCATGCACCAACCCCGGCATCGGCGGCTCGATGAGGGGAACCCGCCAGAGGAGCGGATCGACTCCGAGCCCCCGGGCGATGGTTCGGATGACGTGGCGGCAAAGCTACGGGAGTGGCGCCTGGAGAACGAGCGACTCGGCGCCTGGACCAGCGGACCGGAGCATCTGGCGGATGAGCACGATCTGCCCGGGGAGTCGCATACAGACCGAGCGGACCAAGCGCCGACCACGCGATTGTCCGCGCCTACGAGCGCGGACCGGAGGGCTGAGTCTCGAACCATTACGTCGCCGTCGCCGGACGATGGGGCGGGTGACTCGTCCGAGCCCCATATGGGTCAACATCAACCGAAAGACAGCATCGACGTGGGATCCAGCAGGTTGCGAGACTCCGAACCGGATGCGCCGGTGAGTGCTCCCGCGATCGAGGTCAAGAACCTACAGAAGAGTTTCAAGGACACGCTCGCGGTGCGGGACGTGAGCTTCTCTGTTCCGGCGGGAAGCATCGTCGCGCTCCTCGGGCCCAATGGCGCTGGCAAAACGACCACGGTGAACATGCTGTGCACCCTCCTCAAACCGGACGGGGGCTCCGCCACTGTCAACGGGTACGATGTCGTCGCCGATTCGGCTGCGGTTCGCCGGTCGATCATGCTGACCGGGCAGTTCGCCGCACTGGATGAGTCACTCACCGGCCGCGAGAACCTGATTCTGTTCGGCCGACTGCTCGGACTCTCCAAGTCCGCCGCGAAGTCCCGGGCCGCGGAGCTGCTCGAGACCTTCGGTCTGGCGGATGCGGCCGGCAAGCGTGTCGGCCAGTACTCGGGCGGTATGCGTCGGCGCATCGACATCGCGTGTGGCCTCGTCACGTCGCCCAAGGTGGTATTCCTCGACGAACCGACAACCGGCCTCGATCCCCGCAGCCGGCTCGAGGTGTGGTCACTCGTCGGACGTCTCCGCGACGAAGGCGTCACGATCCTCCTCACCACCCAGTACCTCGAAGAGGCAGACGTGCTGTCGGACAACATCGTGGTCATCGACAAGGGGCACGTGATCGCCCAGGGCACCTCCGACGCGCTCAAGGAGGCCACCGGCGCCGCGTATTGCGAGGTCACCCCGGCTCACGCCGACGACTTGCCGCGCATGCTGGAGGTTCTGGCCGACCTCATTCCGGATGGCTCGGCGCACAGCGACGATCACGCCGTGTCCGTCCCCGCCCCGCGCGGGACAGAAACACTGGTCGAGGTCATCCGTCGCACCACGGATGCCTCGATCCAGCTGTCGGACGTCGCGATGCGGCGCCCCTCACTGGACGAGGTGTTCCTCGCGCTGACCGACCCCGAACATGGCGGGAGGTAGACGAGTCACATGTCTACGTTCGTGACTGGATCGCCGTTAGCGTCTCTCAGAGCACCCGCCGAAGCGCGGACCCGGCCACTGCAGCAGTGGTGGGCGCTCAGCGTGCGCGGCATCTTCAAGGTGTTCCGCAACGGCGAGTTCGTGTTCGCCTTCGTCTCCCCGGTGTTCCTTGCTGTGTGCTTCTACCTGCCGTTGAGCAGCGTCATGAATACATTTGGCGTGAACTACGGGCAGTTCCTGATGCCTATCATCGTGCTCCAGTCGGTCGGCTTCGCCGCATCGTCGGCCGCGATGCGCGCGTCCTTCGACGACACCGAGGGCATCAACACCCGGTTTCGTGTGTTGCCGATGCCCTCGGTGGTCCCGATGTTCGCGCGCCTGAGCGCGAACGCCGTATTACTGGTGGTCTCATTGATCTGCGCGACCATCGCCTGCTCGGTCATCGGGTGGCGTCCGATGGGCGGCGTGACCGGGACCATCGGCCTTTACGCAACCGCTCTGATCGTCGGCCTGCTGATCGCACTTCTCGCCGACGGGATCGGCCTCGTCGCAGGAAGTCCAGAGGCGACCAGCCAGGCCTTGATGCTGCCGACCCTGATCCTGGGCATGATGTCGAGCGGGTTCGTGCCGGTCGGGCAGTTTCCGGAATGGATTCAGCCCTTCGTTCGTAACCAACCCATCTCCCAGTTCGTGAACGTCATGCGTGCGTCCGACAGTGGCGTCCTGACGTGGGAGATCCTCCAGCCCACGGTGTGGTGGTGCATCGGGCTGTTCGTCTCTGCGGTGGTCCTCCTCGGTGTCGGCGGTCGGAAGGTTCGAGCGTGATCACCTCACAGACAGATGGCGGCGCGCCAGGGCACGACGTGCGAGCACCTGGGTCGCTCGGTCCGGCGGCCGATCCGAGTCCCGCGGGTGAGGCAGCGACACATTCGGAGTCGTCGGTTCGCGCGTGGTGGAGTCAGAGCCTGGCCCTTGCAGGCCGTCAGCTGCGGGTCTTCGTCAGAGATGTTCCAACGCTGGTCCAGTCGCTGGTCATGCCCGCTCTGAGCATGCTGATGTTCAAGGTCGTGCTCGGCGATAGCATCGGTAAGGCAACCGGACAGGACAGTGCGTACGGAACGGTCCCGCTGGTGATCCTTGTCGGCGCGATGTTCGGGTCGATCGCGTCGGCGACCCGACTTAATCGAGAACGGCGGACCGGACTGCTGGCAAGGTTGTATGTCTTGCCGATCAATCGCGGCGCCGACCTTACCTCGCGTGTCGCGTCAGACATGGTCCGCGTGTTCGTCACGACTCTGCTGCTGCTGGCCGCGGGGCATTTGATCGGTTTTCGCTTCACCCAGGGGGTCGGCCCGGCGATCGGCCTGGTCGCGGTGGCGATGGCATACGGCGCGGCGTTCGGGATCATGACGCTGGCGCTGGCCGTCAACGCGGCTCCGGGGGCGCCGATTGTGCCGTACCTCGGTCTCTTCTCGAGTCTGTTGATGTTCTTCAACTCGGGGTTCTCGCCGCTGAGCGCATATCCGGACTGGTTGCAACCGATCGTGGCGAACCAGCCGATGACTCCGGCCATCGAACTTATGCGAGCGCTTGCGGTCGGGGGACCGATGGCCGAGAACCTGCTCAAGGTGAGCATGTGGACGGTGGCGCTGCTGGCGTTGTCGATCTATCCGGCGCTCCGTGGATACCGGAAGGCCGCGACCGCCCGGTGAGGCCGTCACCGACCGATCGTTCGCATCCGATAACGTGTTGAGCGATCAATCGGTGGGTACACCGCGGTAAGAAGCAGGGTGCGTGGCACGGGCTGAGGCCTCTGACGCACAGCCAACCTGTTCTGGGTCGTTACGGGCCCGCCGACTTGGCGAAATCCGAGCTGGACACGGCGAGCCGCCGTGCTCGCGGATAGTCGCATGGAAAGCTGAATGACACCGTTGAATGTAACGCTAAGGAGGGCTCAGGTCGATTAACCGAAGTGGTGCCCGCTCGGTTGTCCGAATAGTTCCTCGGGCATTTCCGTGCGTGACACGATCGCAACCTGAAGAACGGCCTAGGTTGGTGTTTGTGGGACGAAGTCTATGGGTCGTATCAGGTCTAATCGATAGACCCGAGGCAGTGAGGCAGTGAGGAGTGTCAGCGTCCGTGGCGACCGCCGATAACAGCGACAGCGCGAACGTTGTCGGAAGAAACATCACCGAAGTCTTGCCTCTTACTGCGGCACAACGGGGAATGTGGTTCGCCGACACCTTGTCGCCGGACTACTCGGTGAACATCGCCCAGTACGTCGACATCCGGCACGCACCCGGTGGCCTGGACATCGACCTCCTCAAAAACTGTTGTGTCGAGGTCGGCCAGGTCATGGAGTCCCCTTACGTCCGCCTCGCGGAGGTCGACGGGGTCCCGGTGCAGTACGTCGACCTCGAATTCGACCAGCAGGTGGATGTCATCGATTTCCGCGGCGAATCCGACCCAGTCGGCGCCGCGATGGCATGGATGAAGTCCGAGTACCGCCGGCCGGTCGACCTGATCGAGGATCAACTGATAGTCATCGCGATCCTGCAGGTCGCTGACGACCGGACGTTCTGGTACAACCGCGCCCACCACATCATCATCGACGGGTACGCAGCTCTCTCGATCATGCGGCGAACTGTCGACCTGTACAATGCGATTCGCCGTGGCGAAGAACCCCGCGTCAAACCGCCGGCGACCATGGCCGAGCTGGTCGAGTACGAGGCCTCGTATGAGACGAGCAGCCGCCGTGAGTCCGACCGCGAGCACTGGCTCTCGCGAGCCGTCGACCTACCCGAACGGCCGTCGCTGGCGCACGGGGTCCCCTCGGCGCCCATCTCGTTCGACAATCGCATCGCGAGCGCCGAACTCGACTCCCGGCTGCAGCGTCGACTCTCGGATCTCGCCGGCGAGTTGCAAAGTTCGGTCGCAGTGCTGCTCACGGCCGCATTCGGAGCCTTTCTTGCGAAGATGACCGGCACCGACGACATCGTGCTGAGTCTGCCGGTGACGGGTCGCACAACCGCGAAAGTGCGGATCTCGGGCGGCATGGTGTCCAACATCCTGCCGATTCGTCTCCGAGAGGCCTCCGCAAAATCTGCGCGGGAGCTCATCAAGAACGCCCAACTCGAGATGACCGGGGCGCTCCGGCACCAGCGGTATCGCTCCGACGACATTCGCCGCGACGCCGGGTTCGACGCAAGTTCGGTTACTTTTGGGCCCACGATCAACATGGTGTTCTTCGACGAAGAACTCCGGATCGACGGCACCGAGATGGATTACCGGATCTTCACGTCCGGAATTCTCGAAGACCTGTTGATCAACCTCTACCAGTCGAGCCCTGACGCACCGATCGTCGTCGATCTGCACGGCAATCCCAATCTCTATTCGCAGGTCGAGATCGAGCGGCACCATGAGCGATTCCTCGCGTTCCTGAACCGGTTCTACGCGGATCTGGAACAACCGGCGACCGACATCGATTTGCTCCTCCCCGGAGAGGCGGACCTGATACGGGCGTTCGGTTATGGACCCTCACTGCCGGTGGAGCCGGGCGACAACGTGGTTCGCGCTTTGTTAAACACGGCGGATCGACACGGCGACGCCATCGCAGTCACGTTCGAGGGACGCAGCTGGACTTTCTGCGAACTGCGTGACCACGCATTGCGTATCGCCGGCCATCTCAAGGCCGAAGGCGTCGGCCCCGGAGGGGTCGTTGCGGTCGACCTCGATCGTGGACCGGCCCAGGTGTTCGCGCTCCATGCCACACTCGCCCTCGGCGCCACCTATCTCCCGATGGATCCGGGACAGCCCGAGCAGCGGCGCGCCACCATCCTCGAAGAGGCGCGGCCCGCCCATGTGATCAATACGGATTGGCTCGCGTCGACCGGATGGACCGACGAATCGGCCGAGGCTCCGGAGCCGTGGCCGGGTCTCGGTCAGCTTGACGCCCGCTCGACCGCCTACCTGCTCTACACGTCGGGAAGTACCGGGCGCCCCAAGGGGGTGGCCGTTTCGCACGGCGCCCTGATGAACTTCCTGCGGTGGCATCTCGACGCTTTCCCGATGGGTCCGGCGGATTCCTTCGTGTACAAGGCGTCGGCGTTGTTCGACGCGTCCCTGGCCGAACTTCTGGTCCCGGTGGTTTCCGGGGCGCGGATGGTCATCGCGCGACCGGACGGGCATCGCGATCCGCAGTATCTCCACGATCTCGTGGTCCTGGAGCGCGTCACCGCGATCCAGTTCGTGCCCGTCCTGCTCGACCTGTTCGTCGAAGCGGTCGAGCACGCGGTGTCGGGCCCGCCGAACACCTTGCGGTACGTGTTCACCGGCGGTGAACCGCTTAGTCCCGAGCTGGCGGCTCGTGTGTCGTCGGCTCTACCGGGAGTTCGGCTCCAGAACCTGTACGGGCCCACCGAGACCGTGGTGGACATCACGACGTGGGCTTCCGAGGAAGTCGACAGGACGGTTCCGATCGGCGCGCCGGTGGCGAACGCTCGTCTCTACGTACTCGACACCAAGCTGCGGCCGACCCCCGTCGGGGTGCAGGGGGAGCTGTACATCTCCGGTCCGCAGGTCGCCGACGGGTATCGCAGCCGCGGCGGGCTGACCGCCGACCGGTTCGTCGCCGACCCGTTCCGGGTGGGTGAGCGGATGTATCGATCCGGTGATCTGGTGCGCTGGTCCGCCGACGGGATGCTGGAATACCTGGGGCGCAGCGATTTCCAGGTCAAAATCCGCGGACAACGGGTCGAGCTCGGCGAGATCGAGTCCGTCCTCCTCGCGGAGGGATCGGTCTCCGCGGCCGTCGTGACCGTTCGGACGGACGCCGGCAGCGCAGCCGTCGTTGCGTACGTGAAGCCACGCGATGCGGACACCCCGGCCGAGGCCGTCGCTGACCGACAGATGCGCGCTGCGCGCCACCATCTACCCGGACACATGGTTCCGGCTGCGGTTGTGGTGCTCGACTCCTTCCCGGTCAACAACTCGGGCAAGCTCGATCGTCGCGCACTCCCCGCGCCGGCGATCGCCGGGGCTGAGCGAGAGTTCGTCCCGCCGCGCTCGCCGATCGAGGTGAAGATTGCCGAGATCATTGCCGGCGTGATCGGTTCCGATCGAATCGGCATGCGAGACAACATCTTTGTGCTCGGTGCCGACTCGCTTGCGGTCGCCCGGATCGCGTCGCGCCTGCGCCGGGAGTTCTCCCGAGCGGTTGCGCTGAGCGACATCTTCAGCAGTGACGATGTCGGTGAGCTCGCCGAGATCATCGCTGCTGCACCGGCGGTGGCGTCGCGTCCGCCCATTCGGCACGGTTCGCGCCCGGACGCCCTCCCGGTTTCCTTTGCGCAGTCACGGCTCTGGTTCATCAACCGGATGGATCCGTCGGCGGGCACGTACAACATGCCCGGTGCAATCCGGGTCCACGGAGATGTCGACGTGGACGCACTCAGTGCCGCCGTCCGCGATGTCGTCATTCGGCACGAGCCCCTGCGGACCCGTTTCCCGTCGGTCGACGGGGAGCCGATCCAGGAGATCGTCGACGCCGAGGAGGTCGACGAACAGATCCGTCTCAACGTCCAGAACGTGGCCGACACCGAGCTGATGGATGCCGTCGCTGGGCAGGCCGCGGCTGGGTTCGACCTCGTCACCCAGGTCCCCTTCCGTGCCACGCTGTTCGAGACCGCGGCCGATGAACACGTACTGCTGGTGGTTCTGCATCACATCGTCGGTGACGGTGCCTCGCTCCGTCCCCTGATCGTGGACATGCTGGCCGCGTATGCAGCTCGTCGGGAAGGTATGGAGCCGTCCTGGGCGCCGCTTCCGGTTCAGTACGCGGATTTCGCGGTGTGGCAGCGGGAGACCCTGGGTTCCGCGGACGACGAGCAGTCCCGGTTGCGGCAGGAACTCGACTATTGGAACAAGGAACTCGTCGGACAACCCGAGCTGTTGGCGCTCCCGACGGATCGGCCCCGTCCGCAGATCCCGACGGGCCGTGGCGGTTACCTGGACGTCGACATCCCCACGGAACAGTTCGCGAGAATCCGATCCCTGGCGAGCAGGTTCGGGGTCACCACCTTCACCGTTCTGCACGTCGCGCTGGCCACTCTGCTGGCCAGGTTCGGAGACACGGACGACGTGTCGATCGGCACGGCGGTCGCGGGACGCGACGATCCCGAACTCGCCGATCTGGTGGGCATGTTCGTAAACACCGTGGTCCTGCGATTGGGTATCTCCCCGGGCGATACAGTTGCGGACCTGTTGGACCGTGCGCATCGCACGCGTACCGGCGCACTGGAGTATTCGCAGGTGCCGTTCGAGATGGTGGTCGACGAGGTGTCTCCGAGTCGGTCACGTTCGCACAGTCCGCTGTTCCAGGTCGGCTTCACGTTCCAGCGGGACAATTCCGCTCTTCTGGCTCAGGCCGAGCAGTTCGATGTGCTGAACATCCGTATCCCGTCCGCGAAGTACGACCTCGCGGTGGCCGCCACCGAGTTCGTCGGGGACGGTTCCGATCGCGTTGCTCTCGAATTCTCTTATGCCACCGATCTCTTCAACCGCACTACGGTCGAGTCGATGGCAGGTTCCCTTCTGCGCCTGCTCGACCAGATGACCAGTGCCCCGACCGAGCCGGTCGGCCGGTTCGACGTCGTGTCGGCACCGGATGTGCGGCGGCTGACGGCGGAGCCGGAGTATTGTGAACCCGCGGCGTTCGCCGACCTCCTGCACCAGAGAACGTCGAATTCTGCCGTGGTACCCGTCGTCATCGCCGGGGAGAAGATCACCCCGGATGTCTTCGATGCTCGGACCAATCAACTTGCACGAGAATTGATCTCACGCGGAATCGGACCCGGCGACGTCGTCGCCATCAGCGCTCGCCGTTCGGCGCGCTCGGTACTGTGCACCATCGCTGTGATCCGTTCCGGCGCAGCCTTCGTCACGATCGATCCCATGCACCCGGCCGAGCGTCGATCGGCGATGGTGAGCGACAGCGGCGCGCGCGTCGGACTGGCCACCGCCGAAGCCGGGGTCGACGCGATCGACAGCGGTGCGGAGTGGATCATCGTCGACGACAGCGAGACCGAGTTGCGTCTCGCCGGGCACCCCATCGCCCCGATCGGAGCCGGTGAACTCGTCCGGCCCACACGCGTCGACGAGATGGCGTACCTCATCTACACCTCGGGTTCGACGGGCACGCCCAAGGCTGCCGCGGTGAGCCATCGCGGTCTGGCGAACATGATGGCGAATCAGCGCGAGATCCTGAGGCTCGACGAGACCTCGCGGGTGCTGCATGTCGCGTCCCCGAGCTTCGATGCCTCGGTCTTCGAGCTGACGATGGCGCTCGGGTCGTCCGCTCAGCTGGTCGTCGCCGACCCGGACACCTACGCCGGCGACCAGCTCGAGCAGCTGATCGCGGAATCCGGTGTGACACACGCGGTCATGACGCCGTCGGCACTGGCGACCCTGGAACCGGCAGCGGTGCCGTCGCTGACCACGGTGCTGAGTGCGGGCGAGGCATGCCCGCCAGAACTGATGCGCCGCTGGGTGTCCGCGGGTCGCCGGTTCTTCAACCTCTACGGCCCCACCGAGACGACCATCTGGGCCACCGCGGACGGACCGTTCTCGCCCGCCGACGACATGACGATCGGAACGGCGGTACCCGGAGTCGGGGCCCTCGTCCTGGATCGCGGACTGCGGCCGACCCCGGCCGGGGTCGTCGGCGAGCTCTACCTCGTGGGTGATCAGCTGGCCATCGGTTACCTGGGCCGCCCCGGTCTGACCGCCGAGCGGTTCATCGCGAACCCGTACTCGAACGGGACGCGGATGTACCGGACGGGTGACCGGGTCGTCCGTCGTGCCGACGGGCGGTTGATCTACCACGGCCGCGACGATTTCCAGCTGAAGGTGCGCGGACTCCGCATCGAGCTCGGTGAGGTCGACAACGCATTGATGTCCCACCCGGACGTCGCCAACGCGGTCAGCCTCGGTGTGCCCGGACCGGCCGGCGAAGACGTCCTGGTCGCATATGTGACAGCGGCCGACGACCGCTCGCCGATGCCCGAGGCGCTGACCGAGCACGTCACGCAACTCCTGCCGCGCTACATGGTCCCGCACACGATCGTCGTGGTCGACTCCTTTGAACTGACCACCGTCGGCAAGATCGACCGCACCAAGCTGCCGCCGGTCGACTTCAGCGCGAGTAAGGACTTCGTCCCCCCACGGACGCAGCTCGAGGCCATCGTCGCCGAGGTGTTCGCCCAGGTGCTCGGGGTCGAGCGGGTCAGCGTGCACGACGGGTTCTTCGAGATGGGCGGCAACTCGCTGTCCGCGACCAAGGTGTCGGCACGATTGTCGGCGGCGCTTGACCGACAGGTTCCGGTCAAGGCGATCTTCGAGTCCGCCGATGTTGCCCGACTCGCCGAGTGCATCACCAACAGCCTGTCCGGGCATTCGGCAGTGCCGTTGATCGCCCGTAAACGCGCTGAGATGGTGCCGGTGTCCGCCGTGCAGCGCGGTATGTGGCTGCTCAGCCGGGCCGATCCGAAGTCGCCGGCATACAACGTGGCCCTCGCACTCGAACTGCGTGGCCGGCTCGACGTGGACGCCCTCCGCGCGGCAGT
This sequence comes from Gordonia rubripertincta, assembly GCF_038024875.1. Taxonomy (NCBI): domain Bacteria; kingdom Bacillati; phylum Actinomycetota; class Actinomycetes; order Mycobacteriales; family Gordoniaceae; genus Gordonia; species Gordonia rubripertincta. The sequence goes on along the minus strand of NZ_CP136136.1, from coordinate 203,627 downwards.
GGACGACCTGCTGCGCCGGCACGAGTCGCTGCGAACCAGCTATCCGATGATCAACGGCGAGCCGATGCAGATCATCAGTCCTCCGGACGAGGTTGCCGGCCTGGATGTGACCCCGGTGCCGGTGTCGGGGAGCGTGGCCGACGCCATCGCGGCCGTGACGGGTCGCGGGTTCGACATCACCACCGCGCCGCCGGTCCGGCTCGCGCTGCTGCGTGTCGACGAGGACGCACACGTCGTCGTCTTCGTCGTGCACCACATCAGTGCCGACGGCGCGTCGATGGCGCCGCTGGCCCGCGACCTGATGATGGCCTACGCAGCCCGCCACGACGGTCTCCCGCCGACGTGGGCGCCGCTTCCGGTCCAGTACGCCGACTTCACGCTGTGGCAGGCCGAGCGACTGGCGACCACCGACGACGAGGGTGTCACCGAGGCGCAGCGCCAGCTCGACTACTGGGTCGATCGCCTGGCCGGAGTCCCCGAGACCATCGACCTGCCGACTGACCGGCCGCGACCGAAGGCGCCGTCGTATGTCGGCGACCAGGTCGAGTTCGAGATCCCCGACGATCTCGCGCGGTCCCTGGAGTCCGTCGCACGCGCGAACAACACCACCATGTTCATGGTCACCCACGCCGCCTACGCGGTGTTGCTGTCGCGGCTGAGCGGACGGAACGACCTCGTCATCGGCACGCCCTACGCCGGGCGCGGCGAGCAGGCGCTCGACGAGGTGGTCGGCATGTTCGTCAACAGCCTCGCGTTGCGGACCCGGATCGACCACGGCGAGAAGTTCAGCGATCTGTTGTCCCGGGTGCGCCGCGACGACCTCGCCGACATGGCCAACACCGACGTGGCGTTCGACACGATCGTCGCGAAGATCCTCAGTGCGCCGACCACTTCGCACAATCCGTTGTTCCAGGTGATGTTCGCCTTCCAGAACATCGATTTCCCATCGCTCGAACTCGGTGACGTGGTCGTCTCGCCGGTGGCCGAGGGAATCATCCCGGCCAAGGTCGACCTGCAGTTGAACCTGTACCCGAATGACCCTGCGGCAGCAGGACCGGCCGCGGGTAGCGGTGCAATGAAGGCGCAGCTCGTCTTCGCCATCGACCTTTTCGACAAATCGACGGTCGAGACGATCGTGCAGCGTTATCTGCGAATCCTCGAGGCCATTGCGTCGGACGCCGAGTGTATCGTTGGCGACATCGTGATCTTCACTGCCGATGAGCAGGCCGAATCCATCGATGCGGCCCCTGCGGACATCCGACTCACCGATCTCGTCTCCGCTGCGAGCGATGCGGATCCCGAGGCGATCGCGGTGGCCCACCAGGGTGCGAGCGTCCACTTCGGCCAGCTGTCGGACATGGTGAAGGCGATGGCGGCCGCCCTTCCGGGATCGGATGCCGACGCCACTCTCACGATGGCCCTCATGAGTGTCGTGCCCGCGCTGGCCATCGGAGGACCCGCGGCGCTGGACGAGGTGCTGAGTGAACTCCGGACCAACGCCGCCGCAATCATCGACCTGTCCACCGCTTCAGAAGGAAACAACAGGACGTGACCGTCGACTCTGACGCCGCTGACATCTCGCGTGGTTGGGGCGCTCGGCCGTCCACCCTGCACCTGATCGCCTACGCCGCCTCGGTCGCCCCACAGGAGACCGCGTTCGACGGCAAGGCCGGACCCGTCGCATTCGCCGCCCTGAATGCAACGGTGTCGATGACGGCAGGCGTGCTCGCCGCACAGGGGATCGACACCGAGGCGGCCGTGGGAGCGGCGGTCACCGGACAGCTCGATCTCGCCGGTCTGGCGCCCGACCAGATCGCGTCGGTCACCGGTCGGGCGATCGAGAACATTCGCGCGGTTGCCTGTGATCTGGCCGGTACCCGGGACTGGGGCTCGGTGCCGGGTCTGTTCCGCTCGTCGGCACACCGGTTCGCCGACCGGACGGCACTCACCGATCTCGAGGGCGCCTCGCTGACATACGCCGAGCTCGACGCCCGGTCCGATGCCGTCGCACGCGGTCTACGTGCGTCCGGGGCCGGGCCGGAGACCCTGGTCGGCGTTGCCCTGCCTCGCGACGCCGAGCTGATCATCGCGCTGCTCGGGGTCCTGAAGTCCTGCGCGGCCTATCTGCCCCTGGACCGGTCGCACCCACTCGATCGGCTCGGGGCGATCGTCGACGACGCACATCCGGTGGTGGTGCTCACCGACGCCGACACCACCCACGAGTGGGCCGAACTCGACGCGCCGCTGTCCACGGTCGCCGAGGTGGTCTCCCGTGCCGATGACGCCTCAGGTGGCTCCGCGCCACTTCCCGAGATCATCGACCCGCGACACCCCGCGTATGTCATGTACACCTCCGGGTCGACCGGAAAACCCAAGGGTGTCGTGGTCACGCACGGCGGTGTGGTGGCCCTGCTCTCGGCCATGGGCCGGCAGTACGAGTTCTCCGAGAACGACGTCTGGACGATGTTCCAGTCGTACGCATTCGACGTGTCGGTCGGTGAGATCTGGGCCGCGTTGTCCTTCGGCGGACGACTCGTCGTGCTCGACTACATGACCACCCGTTCGCCGGCGGACTTCGTCGGCGTCCTCGAACGGGAACAGGTCACCGTCGTGAACCTGACCCCGTCGGCCTTCTACCAGCTCGCCGGTGCGGTCCGTCCGCCTGCGAACGGCGCTCTGTCACAGAGCATCCGGTACATGATCTTCGCCGGTGAGGCGCTCGACTTCGAACAGGTGCGACGCTGGCACACCGACCGCCGGGCCCTCGACGGGAACGACGGGCCGCAGCTGAACAACATGTACGGCCCGACAGAGACGACCGTGTACACGACCCGGCGAATCCTCACGCCGGAGTTCGTGGCGTCCACCAACGCCAGCGACATCGGCACGCCGATCGAGGGCACGCGCACCTACGTACTCGACAGCCGGCTGCGCAAGGTGCCCGATGGGGTCCCGGGTGACCTGTACATCTCCGGTGACCAGCTCTCCCGCGGTTACTCGGGTCGGTTCGCGCTCAACGCAACCCGCTTCGTCGCCGACCCGTTCGGTCCCGAGGGTTCCCGGATATACCAGACGGGCGACGTCGCGGTCATCCGCAACGGGTCGCTGGAGTTCATCGGTCGCAGCGACAGCCAGGTGAAGCTGCGTGGTTTCCGCATCGAACTCGGAGAGGTGGAGGCGGCGCTGCTCACCCACACCGGCGTGAATGCCGCTGCCGCAACGATCTACGAGCGTGAAGGCTATACCGCGCAGCTCGTGGGCTATGTCGTCGGCGCGGCAGCCGACGGTGGCGAGATCGACGGGTTGGACGTCAAGGCCGCGGTCGCGGCCAAGGTGCCCGACTACATGGTCCCTGACGTCATCATGGTCCTCGATCAGCTGCCGCTGAACGTGAACGGCAAGCTCGACCGGAAAGCGTTGCCCAAGCCGGTGATCGAGGCCAGGGCCGAGTACGAGCCGCCGGCCGACGACACCGAACGTGCGCTCGTCGACGTGTTCACCGCCGTTCTGGGGCTCGAGGACATCAGCGTCACCGAGTCCGTGTTCGACGTGGGCGGCAACTCGCTGGTCGCCGCGCAGATCGTGGGCCGGGCATGCGAGGTCCTCAATGTCGACCTCAACATGCGCGATCTCTTCGAGGCGCCCACCGTCCGCGGCCTGGCTGCCAGGGTGAAGGACGCGGCTCCCGGACTCGACCCGATCACTCCGGTCGATCCCCGTCCGGATGTCATCCCGCTGTCGTTCTCGCAGCAGCGGATGTGGTTCATCAACCAGTTCGACCCGACGCTGCCGACGTACAACATCCCGGTCCTGCTCCGTATCAGCGGCGATCTCGACGTCGATGCGCTGCGTGCCGCCGTCGTCGATCTCATCGCCCGTCAGGATGTCCTGCGAACAGTCTTCCCGGCCACCGACGGGCGGCCCGGCCAGGTGGTCATGCCGCTCGCGGAGGCCGAATCGGTTCTCGACTGGCTGGTCACCGACTCGTCGGAGGTCTTCGAGTCCGCGGTCTCCGCAGGCTTCGACGTCACCACGCAGACACCGATCCGAGTTGCCGTGCTGCGCAACGGTACCGGCGAAACCATCCTGGGCGTGGTGGTCCACCACATCGCGGCCGACGGCGAGTCGATGCGGCCCCTTGTCGCCGACCTCCTCACCGCCTACACCGCGCGGGTTGATTCTCGCTCGCCCGAATTCGCCCCGCTCGCAGTGCAATTCGCCGATTACGCACTCTGGCAGCATCGTGTCCTCGGCGACACCGCCGACCCGGCTTCGCTGGTGGCCGGTCAGCTCCGCTTCTGGACCGACCGTCTGGCGGACCTGCCCGACGTCATCGACCTGCCCGCCGACCGCGAACGTCCCCGCGTCGCGACAAACCGCGGCGACCGGATCGCTTTCGATGTGCCCGCCGAGGTGGTCGACCGGGTCGAGGAGATCGCCCGGATCAGCGGCGCCACACCGTTCATGGTCGCCCACGCCGCACTCGCTGTGCTGCTGTCACGGATGGCGGCGACCGACGACGTGGCCATCGCGACCCCGATCGCGGGTCGCACCCATGCGGTGGTCGAGCCGCTCATCGGCATGTTCGTCAACACGCTGGTGCTCCGCACCGGTGTCGACCCCGCCGTGCCCTTCCTCGACTTCCTCGACGAGGTCCGTGCTGCCGACCTGGACGCCTTCGCCAACGGCGACGTCCCGTTCGAGACGCTCGTCGAAACCCTTGCTCCGGTGCGCAGCGAGGCGTTCGCACCGCTCGCGCAGGTGATGCTGTCGTTCGATCCCGCCCGTTCGGCCCACAAGCTGGACGCGACGATCGGCGGACTGCAGTTCACCGAGATCGATCCGCCGGTCATCCCGGCCCAGTACGACCTCACGGTCGGCCTGAACTCCCTCGACTCCGGCGGGTGGTCCGGCACGGTCACCTTCGCCACGGATCTGTTCGATCCGGCGACGGCCGAGCTGATCGGGCGGCGGTTCGTCCGGGTGCTCGATGCCCTGACCTCGACGCCACGGATGCCCGTCGGAGACGCGCCCCTGTTCTCCGACGATGAGGCACAGACTGTCGCAGCCCTCGAGGATGGTTTGTCGACAACGGATTCGACCACGTTCGACGCTCTTCGGTCGCTTGCGGACGGGCTGGCGCATGCCGTGTCGGAGCACCACGGGGACGCCGCACTGATCCACGGGGATCGGACGGTGTCGTTTGGTGAGTTCGGTGCTCGGGTGTGGGGGTTGGCGCGTGAGTTGATTTCGGTTGGTGTGGGGCCGGATGTTGCTGTTGCTGTGGTGATTCCGCGGTCGGTGGAGTTGTTGGTGGCGGTTCATGCGGTGGTTGCTGCTGGTGGGCAGTATGTGCCGGTGGATCCGGAGGCGCCTGCTGATCGTGTGGGGTACATGTTGGCGACGTCGGGTGCGTCGGTGGTGTTGGTGGCTGAGGGGTTGCCGGTGCCGTCGGTGGTGGCTGGTGTTGATGGTGTTGTGGTGTTGGGGGTGGATGCGTCGGGTTCGTTTGATGCTGGTGTGGGGCCGGTGTCGGATGTGGATCGGTTGGCGCCGTTGGGTGTTGATGATGCGTTGTACACGTTGTTCACGTCGGGGTCGACGGGGCGGCCGAAGGGTGTGACGGTGTCGCATCGGTCGGTGCTGAATCGGTTGGCGTGGATGGATGCGTGGTATCCGGTGTCGGGGTCGGATCGGTTGTTGCAGAAGACGCCGGTGACTTTTGATGTGTCGGTGTGGGAGTTGTTCTGGCCGTTGGTGTCTGGTGTTCCGTTGGTGATTGCGGAGCCGGGGCGTCATGGGGATCCGGAGTATTTGCGTGAGGTGATTGTCGGCAACGGGGTGTCGGTGGTGCATTTTGTGCCGTCGATGTTGTCGGCGTTTGTTGATGTGTTGGGTGATCGGTTGGGCGAGTTGTCGTCGTTGAAGCATGTGTTTGCTTCGGGTGAGGCGTTGGCGCCGGCGGTGGCGGATGGGTTGTTGTCGCGGTTGCCGGGTGTGGGTCTGCACAATTTGTATGGGCCGACTGAGGCTGCGGTGGATGTGACGGCGTATTCGGTGCGGGCTGGTGATGTGGTGGTGCCGATTGGTTCGCCGGTGCCCAATACGGTGACGCGGGTGTTGGATTCGCGGTTGGCGCGGGTTCCGGTGGGTGTTCCGGGTGAGTTGTATCTCGGTGGTGTGCAGGTGGCGCGGGGGTATGCGGCGCGGCCGGATCTGACTGCGGAGCGTTTTGTTGCGGATCCGTTCGGTGGGCCGGGGGAGCGGTTGTATCGGACTGGGGATTTGGTGCGGTGGAATGTTTCGGGTGAGTTGGAGTATTTGGGGCGTACCGATTTCCAGGTGAAGTTGCGTGGTCAGCGGTTGGAGTTGGGGTGAGGTCGAGGCTGCGGTGGCGGCGGCGCCGGGTGTGGTGCATGCGGCGGCGGTGGTGGCCGAGTCTGCTGGTGGGCAGCAGTTGGTGGGGTATGTGGCGCCGGCTGATGTTGATGTGGATGTGGTTGCTGGGTCGGTGGCGTCGGTGTTGCCGGGGTATATGCGTCCGTCGGTGTGGGTGCGGTTGGATGTGATGCCGTTGACCTCGTCGGGCAAGGTGGATCGTAAGGCGTTGCCTGCGCCGGTGTTCGAGGCTGTGGAGTATGTGGCTCCGGCTTCGGATGCTGAGGAGCGGGTTGCGGCGGTGTTTGCGACTTTGCTTGATGTTGAGCGTGTTTCGGTGACCGAGTCGTTCTTCGACCTCGGGGGTAACTCGTTGTCGGCGATGCGTTTGGTGGCGCGGGTGTCGGATGCGTTGGGTGTGCAGGTCGGTATTCGTGATGTGTTCGATGCGCCGTCGGTGCGGGAGTTGGTTGCCGCGGTGGCCGATCGTCGTCCTGCTCTGCCGCCGGTGGTGCCGGTCGAGTCCCGGCCGGAGCGGATTCCGTTGTCGTTCGCGCAGCAGCGCATGTGGTTCATCAACCAGATGGAACCGGAGCTGGCGACATACAACATCCCGGCCGTGTTCACCCTGTCCGGCGAGATCGACGTCGATCTCCTGCGCACGGCGACCGCTGATGTCGTCGCCCGACACGAGATCCTTCGGACGACCTTCCCGGCCGTCGACGGTCTGCCGTACCAGCAGATCGACGCACCCGCGGCCATCGCCGAGCGCCTGGATTGGCGGGTCGTGGCTTCTGCCGACGAACTCGCAGCCGACATGCGATGCGGGTTCGATGTCGCGCACGAGTGGCCCCTGCGTGCCCGCGTGCTGCACACCGGTGACGGGCAGGCGACCCTCGCCCTCGTCGCCCACCACATAGCTTTCGACGGTCAGTCGTTCGAGCCGCTCGCAACCGATCTCTTCGCCGCTTACGAAGCCCGAAGCCGCGGTGCGGCACCGAATTTCGCGCCTCTCGAGATCCAGTACGCCGACTACGCACTCTGGCAGCGCGACGTGCTCGGCGCACCCGAGGACTCGGATTCGGTACTCGGCGGACAACTCGCCTACTGGCGAGACCGACTCGCGGGATTGCCGGATGTCCTCGAACTGCCCGCCGACCGGTCCCGGCCGCTCGTCGCCAGCCACCGCGGCGACGTGCTCACCTTCGACATCCCGGCCGACATCGGCCGCCGTGTCGACGCCATCGCCACCCGGCACGGCGCGACGCGGTTCATGGTCTTGCACGCGGCGTTCGCAGTCCTGCTCGCCCGGCTCACCGGCACCCATGACATCGCGGTCGGTACGCCGATCGGTGGTCGCGGGCAGAGCGAGCTGGACGCGATGGTCGGCATGTTCGTCAACACCCTCGTGCTGCGCACCGAGATCGATTCCGCCAGCGGGTTCGATGCTGTTCTCGATCGCGTCCGCGCCGACGACCTCGATGCCTTCGCGCACGCGGATGTGCCGTTCGAATCGGTGGTCGATGCGGTCAACCCCGTTCGCTCCGAAGCCTTCTCGCCTCTGGTCCAGGTCATCCTGTCGGTCGATCCGATCGGTGCGGACATCACCGGCACCGCCACGGTCGACGGTCTGACGGTCACCCCGATGGCCATCACCGAGGCCCCCGCCCAGGTCGACCTGAACCTGACCGTCTCCACCGGTTCTGCCGACGAGGACTGGTCGGGAATCCTGACCTACGCCACCGATCTGTTCGACCAGGGAACCGTCGAAGAGATGTCGCGATGGTTCCTCCGCCTGCTCGACGGAATGCTCGCATCCGAGCAGGCCGCCGTCGGCGACATCCGACTCCTCGCTGCCGAACAGGATCAGGCACTCCTCGCCGGATCCGTCGGTCCGACGGCGTCCGACGCGGAGGAGACGATCGCCGATCTCGTCGGTGCCCGCGTGGCCGACTCCGCGCAGTCGATCGCGCTCGTCACCGGCGAACGCACGTTGACCTACCGCGACTTCGGACTCCGCATCGCCGCGGTCGCACGTACCTTGATCGCCGAGGGCGTCGGTCCGAACACGGCTGTCGGTGTCATCATGCGCCGGTCTGCCGGCACCGTCATCGCGGTGCACGCCATCATGGCGGCGGGTGGCCAGTACGTCCCCATCGATCCCGACACCCCGGCCGACCGCGCGCGGTACATGGTCGAGACCGCCGGGATCGGACCCGTCCTCGTGGAGAAGGCACACCGGCCCGTCGAGGTTCTCGACGTGCTCGACGGGCGGTCGCCGATCATCGAACTCGACGCCGATGCGCCGCTGCCCGCCGACGCGACGCCGTTGTCGACCTCCGAACGACTTGCCACACTGCGTCCCGACGACGCCGCCTACACGCTGTTCACCTCCGGCTCGACCGGTAGGCCCAAGGGCGTCACCATCTCGCATCGGGCGGTCGCCAACTTCGTCGCCTGGTTCGATTCGCTCATCCCTGCCGGACCACAGCGACTGCTGTTCAAGACCCCGCACACATTCGATGCGTCGGTCCTGGAGCTGTTCTGGCCGTTGACGGCCGGGCAGACGATGGTGATCGCGGACGCCGAAGGCCACCGCGACCCGGATTACCTAGCCGACGTCATGGCCGAAACCGGCGTGACAATCGCTCAGTTCGTGCCCTCACTGCTCTCGGTGTTCCTCGACGTCGTCGATCGGCCGGATCTGCTCACCGGACTGCAGGTGCTGTTCAGCGGTGGAGAGGCGCTTCCTCCGGCAGTGCTACGGCGTTTCGCCGAGCGCGTGCCCCACGCCCGGGTGGTCAACCTGTTCGGACCCACCGAGGCCGCCGTCTACACGATGTCCTCGGCACTCGACGAGCCCGTGGACGTCGTGCCGATCGGTCGGCCCATGCCGAACACCGCCGCCTACGTGCTCGACGACCGGCTGCATCCGGTGCCCGACGGGGTGGCCGGCGAACTCTACCTGGGCGGTGTCCAGTCGGCGCGCGGATACGCGGCCCGCCCGGACCTGACCGCGGAGCGCTTCGTCGCGGATCCGTTCGGGGCACCCGGAGCGCGGCTGTACCGGACCGGTGACCTGGTCCGCCGACGTCGTACCGGTGAACTGGATTACCTGGGCCGCACCGACTTCCAGGTGAAGCTGCGTGGGCAGCGACTCGAACTGGGTGAGGTCGAGTCCGCGATCGCCGACGCGCCCGGTGTCGTCCATGCGGCGGCCCGCGTGGTCGCCGGCCCCGCCGGGGACCAACTCGTCGGCTACGTCGCTCCCGCGACCGTCGATCTCGATGCTGTGCGCGCATCGCTCGCGGACGCACTCGCCGAATACATGCGCCCCACCGCGTGGGTGCTGCTCGACGAGATGCCGTTGAACTCGGCCGGCAAGGTCGACCGCCGTTCGCTTCCCGAGCCCGAACTGGGAGATGCCGAATACGTCGCTCCCGCCTCGGAAGCCGAAGAGGTGATCGCCGGCGTTTTCGCCGGGCTGCTGGGAGTCGAGCAGGTGAGTGTCACCCAGTCGTTCTTCGACCTGGGCGGCAACTCACTGTCGGCCATGCGTCTGACGTCTCGCGTGTCGGATGCGTTGGGTGTACAGGTCGGTATCCGCGACGTGTTCGACGCGCCGTCGGTGCGCGAACTTGCCGCGGCAGTAGCCCATCGCGCTGCGGCTCTTCCGCCGGTGGTTCGCGTGGAGCCGCGTCCGGTTCGTGTTCCGTTGTCGTTCGCCCAGCAGCGGATGTGGTTCATCAACCAGCTTGATTCGTCGAGCGGGATGTACAACGTTCCGTTGGTGTTGCGGGTGTCTGGCGCGCTTGATGTGGTGGCGTTGCGTGCGGCGGTGGTTGATGTGGTTGCGCGTCACGAGACGTTGCGGACGACCTTCCCCAGTGCTGATGGGGAGCCGTTCCAGTTTGTCCACGACGTGGAGGAGATCGCCGGTCGCTTGGATTGGCGGCAGGTGGAGTCGGTTGCAGAGGTCGAGTCCGCGGTCGCTGGCGGATTCTCGCTGGATCGTGATTGGCCGGTGCGGGTGCGTCTTTGGGCGGCGGCTCCGGGTGAGCATGTGGTCGCGGTGGTGATGCATCACATCGCTTCTGACGGTGAGTCGTTGAGTCCGCTGGTGTCGGATCTGGTGTCGGCCTATCTTGCTCGGTCGAGTAGTGGGTCGCCGACGTTTGCGCCGTTGGATGTGCAGTATGCCGACTTCGCGTTGTGGCAGCGTGAGGTGTTGGGTTCGCCGGATGATCCGTCGTCGGTGGTCGGTCGTCAGCTCGGGTTTTGGACTGAGCAGTTGGCGGGTTTGCCGGATGTGTTGGAGTTGCCGACGGATCGGCCGCGTCCGCAGGTTGCGAGCGGTCGAGGCGTGCGGACGGCCTTCGAGGTTCCGGGGGCGGTCACCGAACGTGTGCGACGGGTTGCCGACGCTCACGGGGTCACTCCGTTCATGGTGCTGCATGCAGCTCTTGCGGTCACGCTGTCGAGGTTGAGCGGTACCGATGACATCGCCATCGGTACCCCGATTGCGGGGCGCGGTCAGCAGGGGCTCGATCCGTTGGTCGGTATGTTCGTCAACACTCTGGTGCTGCGTACCGATGTGGGTGCGGGGCGTTCGTTCGTGGAGTTGCTCGACCATGTCCATACCGTTGATGTGGATGCTTTCGCCAACGCTGATGTGCCGTTCGAGGCCGTGGTCGATGCGGTGGATCCGGTGCGGTCGGGGGCGTTTGCGCCGCTGGCTCAGGTGATGCTGGTCGCGACTCCCGTTGATGCTGATGTTTCTCGACCCGTCCAGTTCGGTGACCTTGAGTTCGCTCCGGTGGTGACCGATGAGGTGCCGGCGCAGCGTGATCTGACGGTGTATGTCGAGTTCGGTGCGAACGGTGGCTGGTCGGCTTCGGTCGTGGCGGCGACTGATTTGTTCGACGTGTCGTCGGTGCGGCGGATGGCGGATCGGTTCGTGCGGGTGCTCGATGTGTTGTCGGCGGATCCGTCGATGGCGGTCGGTGATGTGGATCTGCTCTCGGTCGATGAGCGTGCTGCGTTGGCGCAGTTGCCTGTTCCGGTGACGCAGACGGCGAACTCGGGTCGTACGCTGGTCGAGTTGTTCGCCGATTCCGTTGCGGCGCATCGCGATCTGGTTGCGGTGTCGGCGTCGGGGCGGTCGCTGTCGTATGCGGAACTCGATGCTCGCTCCGATGCGGTGGCAGCTGGTCTGATCGTTCGTGGTGTGTCTGCCGGTGATCTGGTGGGTATCGCGACGGCGCGTTCGGTGGATCTGATGGCGTCGATCCTGGGTGTGTTGAAGGCGGGTGCGGGTTATCTGCCTCTGGATCTGGGCAATCCGGTGGAACGGTTGTCGTTCATCGTGGCCGATGCCGAGGTGTCGGTCGTGATCGGTGACGCCTCGTCGGCCGATCATGCCCTGTGGGCGGGCCTGCCAGGTTCTGCGCAGGTTGTCGATATAGAAGATCTTGTTGCCGACCAGGTTTCGGATGGATGGGTGCCGGTCCGGGTGCCGGCGGATGCGCGGGCGTATGTGATCTACACGTCGGGGTCGACTGGTCGGCCTAAGGGTGTGGAGATCACCCACCGTGATGTGGTGACGTTGATGGACACCGCCGCGGCGGACTTCGAGTTCTCGGCGTCGGATGTGTGGACGATGTTCCATTCGTATGCGTTCGACTTCTCGGTGTGGGAGATGTGGGGGCCGTTGCTGACCGGCGCTCGGCTGCTGATCGTGGATCGGGAGTTGGCGCGGGATCCGCGGGCGTTCCTCGATGTGCTGGCCACCGAGCGGGTGACGGTGTTGAGTCAGACACCGTCGGCGTTCTATCAGCTGATCGATGCCCGTCGCGACGATGATCGTGATCTGGCGTTGCGGTATGTGGTGTTCGGCGGTGAGGCGCTGAGTTTCGACCAGGTGCGTCGTTGGTTCGATGAGAATCCGTCGGATTCGGCGCAACTGGTGAACATGTACGGCATCACCGAGACGACGGTGCATGTGAGTTTCCGGGCGTTGGATCGGGATCTGGTGTCTGGTACGGATGCGTCGTTGATCGGTCGTCCGTTGGCGTCGTTGGGGATTCACATCCTTGATGACCGGCTGTATCCGGTGCCCGACGGGGTGCCGGGGGAGATGTATGTGACCGGTGGTCAGTTGGCCGCCGGTTATCTGAAGCGTCCGGGGTTGTCGGCGACTCGGTTCGTGGCGAATCCGTTCGCTGCTGGCGGGTCGCGGATGTATCGGACCGGTGACCGTGCACGGCGGGTCGGTGCCGACATCGAGTACCTTGGTCGCGGCGACGCGCAGGTGCAGTTGCGTGGTTTCCGGATCGAGTTCGGTGAGATCGAGGCGGCGCTGCTGGCGGCGATGCCGACGGCGTCGGCAGCTGCGGCGCGGGTGATCACCGACGCGGTGCGTGGCGATCAGCTGGTCGGTTATCTGGTGCTTGGTGCCGACGCGGATGTCGATGCGGCTCAGGTGCGTTCGGCGATGGCCGAGCACGTGCCCGGCTACATGGTTCCTGATGCGGTGGTCGCGGTGGAGCGGTTGCCGTTGAACCACAATGGCAAGCTGGACCGTAACGCGTTGCAGGCTCCGGAGTTCGCCGAGACCGAGTACGTCGCACCGGCATCCCCGGCCGAGGAATCGGTGGCCGCGGTCTATGCGGAACTGTTGGGTCTCGAGCAGGTGAGCGTTACCGAGTCGTTCTTCGACCTGGGCGGCAACTCGCTGTTGGCGGCCCGGCTTGCCGCCCGTGTGTCGGCCGCTCTCGGCGCCGAGGTGTCAGTCCGCGATGTGTTCGATGCGTCGAGCGTGCGCAGCCTTGTCATGGCGACCTCCGACGCCGCTCCGGCACTACCACCGATCGTCAGAGTGGCGCCCCGGCCGGGTCGTGTTCCGTTGTCGTTCGCCCAGCAGCGCATGTGGTTCATCAACCAGCTCGAGCCGTCCAGCGGGATGTACAACATCCCGGCGTTGCTGCGTGTTTCCGGTGCACTCGATGTGGACGCGTTGCATGCGGCGCTGGGTGATGTGTTGGCGCGGCATGAGGTGTTGCGAACGACGTTCCCCAGTGCTGATGGGGAGCCGTACCAGCTCGTCCACGCCGTGGACGAGATCGCCGAACGTCTGGACTGGCGACAGGTGGGCTCGATCTCCGACATCGAGGCGGCTGTCTCGGGCGGGTTCGCACTGGAACGCGGCTGGCCGTTGCGGGCACGTGTCTGGGAGTGCGAACCGGGGGAGCACGTCGTCGCGGTGGTCATGCACCACATCGCATCAGACGGTGAATCGCTGACGCCGCTGGTGACAGATCTGGTCACCGCGTACGTCGCGCGATCGAGCGGCGAGCCGCCCGCATTCGCGCCGTTGGACGTGCAGTACGCCGACTTCGCCCTGTGGCAGCGAGATGTTCTCGGGTCGCCGGATGATGCGGAGTCGGTGGTCGGCCGGCAATTGGCGTACTGGTCCGAGAAACTGGCGGGCCTACCGGATGTCCTCGAGTTGCCCGCCGATCGACCGAGGCCGGCGGTGGCATCGGGGCGTGGCGTGCGAACGGCCTTCGATATTCCGTCGACGGTCACCGAGCGCGTGCAACAGGTGGCCGACGCCCACGGGGTGACCCCGTTCATGGTGCTGCATGCCGCGCTCGCGGTGACGCTGTCCCGTTTGAGCGGTACCAATGACATCGCCATCGGAACCCCCATCGCGGGGCGTGGACGCGAGGCGCTTGACCCGCTGATCGGCATGTTCGTGAACACCCTCGTCCTGCGCACCGACGTCGATACAGCGAGCTCGTTCACCCAGTTGCTCGATCGCGTCCACACCGTCGACGTGGATGCGTTCGCGAATGCGGATGTGCCGTTCGAGGCCGTTGTCGATGCGGTCAACCCCGTGCGTAGCGAAGCGTTCGCTCCGCTCGCCCAGGTGATGCTCGTCGCGGCTCCGAGGACAGCGGGTGTGCCGCGGGCGATCGAACTCGGCGACCTCGAGTTCGCGCCGGTGGTCACCGACGAGGTGCCGGCTCAGCGCGATCTCACGGTGAACATCGAGATCGGCGGAACCGGTGCCTGGACGGGTTCGATCGTCGCGGCCGCAGATCTGTTCGATGTGGAGACGGTGGATGTTTTTGCGTCTCGTCTGGTGTCGGTGCTTGATGGGTTGACGGCTGCTCCGGGGTCGGTGGTGGGCGATGTTGCGTTGTTGTCGGCTGCTGAGGATGAGTCGGTTCGGGCGTTGGAGTCCGGTTCGTCGGTGGTGGATTCGGCGGCGTTTGCTGGTGTGGGGTCGTTGGCTGATGGGTTGTCGCGTGCGGTGGCGGCGGATCCGGGTCGTGATGCGTTGGTGTTCGGGGATCGGACGGTGTCGTTTGGTGAGTTCGGTGCTCGGGTGTGGGGGTTGGCGCGTGAGTTGATTTCGGTTGGTGTGGGGCCGGATGTTGCTGTTGCTGTGGTGATTCCGCGGTCGGTGGAGTTGTTGGTGGCGGTTCATGCGGTGGTTGCTGCTGGTGGGCAGTATGTGCCGGTGGATCCGGAGGCGCCTGCTGATCGTGTGGGGTACATGTTGGCGACGTCGGGTGCGTCGGTGGTGTTGGTGGCTGAGGGGTTGCCGGTGCCGTCGGTGGTGGCTGGTGTTGATGGTGTTGTGGTGTTGGGGGTGGATGCGTCGGGTTCGTTTGATGCTGGTGTGGGGCCGGTGTCGGATGTGGATCGGTTGGCGCCGTTGGGTGTTGATGATGCGTTGTACACGTTGTTCACGTCGGGGTCGACGGGGCGGCCGAAGGGTGTGACGGTGTCGCATCGGTCGGTGCTGAATCGGTTGGCGTGGATGGATGCGTGGTATCCGGTGTCGGGGTCGGATCGGTTGTTGCAGAAGACGCCGGTGACTTTTGATGTGTCGGTGTGGGAGTTGTTCTGGCCGTTGGTGTCTGGTGTTCCGTTGGTGATTGCGGAGCCGGGGCGTCATGGGGATCCGGAGTATTTGCGTGAGGTGATTGTCGGCAACGGGGTGTCGGTGGTGCATTTTGTGCCGTCGATGTTGTCGGCGTTTGTTGATGTGTTGGGTGATCGGTTGGGCGAGTTGTCGTCGTTGAAGCATGTGTTTGCTTCGGGTGAGGCGTTGGCGCCGGCGGTGGCGGATGGGTTGTTGTCGCGGTTGCCGGGTGTGGGTCTGCACAATTTGTATGGGCCGACTGAGGCTGCGGTGGATGTGACGGCGTATTCGGTGCGGGCTGGTGATGTGGTGGTGCCGATTGGTTCGCCGGTGCCCAATACGGTGACGCGGGTGTTGGATTCGCGGTTGGCGCGGGTTCCGGTGGGTGTTCCGGGTGAGTTGTATCTCGGTGGTGTGCAGGTGGCGCGGGGGTATGCGGCGCGGCCGGATCTGACTGCGGAGCGTTTTGTTGCGGATCCGTTCGGTGGGCCGGGGGAGCGGTTGTATCGGACTGGGGATTTGGTGCGGTGGAATGTTTCGGGTGAGTTGGAGTATTTGGGGCGTACCGATTTCCAGGTGAAGTTGCGTGGTCAGCGGTTGGAGTTGGGGTGAGGTCGAGGCTGCGGTGGCGGCGGCGCCGGGTGTGGTGCATGCGGCGGCGGTGGTGGCCGAGTCTGCTGGTGGGCAGCAGTTGGTGGGGTATGTGGCGCCGGCTGATGTTGATGTGGATGTGGTTGCTGGGTCGGTGGCGTCGGTGTTGCCGGGGTATATGCGTCCGTCGGTGTGGGTGCGGTTGGATGTGATGCCGTTGACCTCGTCGGGCAAGGTGGATCGTAAGGCGTTGCCTGCGCCGGTGTTCGAGGCTGTGGAGTATGTGGCTCCGGCTTCGGATGCTGAGGAGCGGGTTGCGGCGGTGTTTGCGACTTTGCTTGATGTTGAGCGTGTTTCGGTGACCGAGTCGTTCTTCGACCTCGGGGGTAACTCGTTGTCGGCGATGCGTTTGGTGGCGCGGGTGTCGGATGCGTTGGGTGTGCAGGTCGGTATTCGTGATGTGTTCGATGCGCCGTCGGTGCGGGAGTTGGTTGCCGCGGTGGCCGATCGTGCTGCGGCGTTGCCGCCGGTCACCCGCGTGGAACCGCGCCCCGAAAGCCTGCCCCTCTCGCGGGCTCAGCGTCGGATGTGGTTCCTCAACCAGTTCGACACCGGATCCGGTGCCTACAACATCCCGGTCGCCCTCACGTTGACCGGGAACGTCGACGACACCTTGCTGTACGACTCGGTCGGCGACGTCGTCGCACGCCACGAGGTACTGCGCACCGTCTACCCGTCTGTCGGTGCCGCACCGGTGCAGGAAGTCCTGCCCGTCGCTGCGGCCCGGGAGCGGCTCGACTGGCACGAGGCCGACTCGATCGATTCCCTGATCCGTTCGACCACAGAGGGATTCGACGTCAGCTCACAGCTGCCGATCCGCGGCCGTTTCCACCGCGACGAGGCCGGTCTGCACGTCGCGATCACGGCGCATCACATCGCGATGGACGGCCAGTCCATCCCCGTCCTCGCCCGCGATCTGATGACCGCCTACGCGGCACGGGCCGAGGGCAGCGACGCCGGCCTGCCGGTCCTCGACGTCCAATACGCCGACTACGCCCTCTGGCAGCAGACCGTCCTCGGCGACGCAGCGGACGAGTCGAGCGTCCTCGGCGGACAGCTCGCGCATTGGTGCCGTGCTCTCGCCGGACTGCCCACGGTGACCGACCTGCCGATGGATCGTCCACGCCCGGCCGTGCTGAGCACCTCGGGTGCGACGGTCACGGTCGAGTTCGACGACACCGTCGCGGACGGCGTCGACGCGCTGGCCCGTAGCAACACCATGACGGCGTTCATGGTCACCGAGGCGGCCTTCGCGGCGACCGTCGCCCGACTCGCCTCCACCACCGACGTCGTGATCGCGACCCCGATCGCGGGCCGCAACGACGCCGCGCTCGAGAACCTCATCGGCATGTTCGTCAACACGCTGCTGCTGCGCACGCAGGTCGATCCCGGGCACAGCGTCGGCGACCTGCTCGGCAGTGTGCGCACAGCGGTGCTGGATGCCTTCGCCAACGATCAGGTCCAGTTCGACGATCTGATCGAGACACTGGCACCCGAACGCTCGTCGTCGTACCAGCCTCTGGCCCAGATCGCGTTCACCTACACCGAAGCGGCAGGGGAAGAGACCGCCGGACTCGAGGCCGCGGATATCGAGGTCGCGCCGGTCGGCCCCGCCACCGCGGACGCCAAGTTCGACCTGACGGTCGCGATCCGCGCACGCGGTGATGGCGCTCCGATGGCCGCGGACTTCATCTACGCCACCGATCTCTTCGACGAGTCCACCGTGGAACGGTTCGCCGAGGTGTACCGGCGTGTGTTGACCGCTGTCGTCGAGAACCAGGACATCGCGGTCGGCGACATCGACATCGTCGGTGCCGAACGCGTGGAGCCGGCACCTGCTGCGGCGGTGGCGGTTCGCACGCCCGGCGCGATGGTCGGCCGCGGCGGCGAGGTCGAGGCAGGGACACTCATCGACGTCCTCGCCCAGCGCGACCTCGACCCCGACCACCCGGCGCTCATCTGCGACGGCACCGAGCTCGACTACGACGAGTTCGAGACGCGTACCAACGCGATCGCGCGAGCGTTGCTCGCCCGCGGGGTCTCGCCCGAGGACGTCGTCGCGGTCGGCATGGAGCGGTCCATCGGCTCTGTCCTTGCGACGTGGGGCGTCATCAAGAGCGGCGCGGCCTATGTGCCCGTCGACCCGGCATACCCGGCCGACCGCATCGCCTACATGCTCGACGACTCGGGCGCGACCGTCGGCATCACCGATGCGGGCACCCGTGCACGTCTGGGCGAATCGCCCTGCGAATGGGTCGATCTCGCAGATCTCGAGTCCGAGGCCGAATCCGGTGACGATATCGACGATTCCGAGCGCAACGGATCGGTGCGGCTGACCAACCTGGCGTACCTGATCTACACATCGGGTTCGACCGGTCGTCCGAAGGCCGTCGGCGTCTCGCACACCGGCATCGTCGACTTCGTCAACTCGCTCGCCAAGATCACCACGGGCACACCGGAAGACGAGCCCGACACCCGGATCCTGCACGTCGCATCGCCGAGCTTCGACGCGTCGATGTTCGAGATGGCCTGGGCCATCCCCGCCGGACACACCCTGGTGATCGCGCCCCAGGCCGATTTCGCCGGCGACGCGCTGGCGACGGTGCTGGAGCGCGACGAGGTCACCGACATGATCATCACGCCGTCGGTGCTGGCGACGGTTGATCCGGAACGTGCCCAGTACGTGCGGAACCTGGCAACCGGTGGCGAGGCGTGTCCGCCGGAGCTGGTCGAGCGTTGGTCGGAGCGCGGCCGCCGCATCTTCAACTGCTACGGGCCCACCGAGGCAACAGTGTGGGCGACCCGGTCGCGTCTCACTGCCGGTAAGCCGGTGACGATCGGAAAGCCGGTCGACGGCTTCTCCGTTCGCGTCCTCGACGGACGGTTGCACGAGGTGCCGCAGGGCGTGGTGGGCGAACTGTATCTGTCCACCGAGGGCCTGGCACGCGGTTACCTCGGTCGTCCCGGCCAGACAGCGACCAGCTTCGTCGCCGATCCGTTCGGTGAGCCGGGCGCGCGGATGTACGCGACCGGCGACCTGGTGCGGGTGGCAAAGGGCGGCAATCTCGAATTCGCCGGCCGCGCCGACCATCAGGTCAAGATCAACGGTCAGCGTGTGGAACTCGGCGAGATCGAAGCCGTGCTCGACGCCCAGCCGGGTGTCGCGCAGTCGGTCGTGGTCGGCGTCGAGTCGACTCGCGGCGGACGCAAGCACACCGAGGTCGTGGCCTACCTGGTCGCCAAGCCCGGCGCGACCATCGACAGCACCGCGGTCCTCGACGAGGCGGCCCAGCACCTGGCGGCGCACATGGTGCCCAGCCAGGCGATCGCCATCGACGAGATCCCGCTGACCCCGGCGGGCAAGCTCGATCGCACCGCGCTGCCCGAACCGCATGCCCCCGAACCGGCCGAGTACGTCGCACCGGCGAACCCCGCCGAAGAGAACCTCGCTCGGATCGTCGGCGGCCTGCTGGGCGACGAGCGGATCAGCGTCACCGAGTCGTTCTTCGCCCTCGGCGGCGACTCGATCATGTCGATCCAGCTGTCGTCCGCGGCAAAGGCGGCCGGTATCCACCTGTCGCCCCGAGAGATCTTCGAGCTGAAGACGATTCGCGCGATGGCGGCTGCCGCAGCGGCCTCGGGCGGTCCGGTCGAGCTGATCGCGGAGCTGCCGGGCGGTGGGGCCGGTGACATGCCACTTCCGCCGGTCGCCTCCTGGATGATCGAGCACTCCGAGCAGCCCGCCGATTTCGCGGACTTCTCGCAGCCGCTCGTGTTCGGTTTCCCGAGAGATGCCGAGGTCACCGACCTGCAGGCGGTCGTCGAAGCCGTCGCGGCAGCGCATCCGATGCTGACTGCTGTCCTCACGCGGGACAGTGGCGAGTGGAATCTGACCGCCGGCGCGGGAACCGTGCCGGCCGTTCACGAGATCGACGCCGCCGGACCGATGGCCGAGGCCCTCCTCGACGCGCATCGCGAACTGCTGAACGCGCTCGATCCGGTAACCGGCTCCCTGTTCGGGACCGCGGTCGTCAACGGCGACGGCTGGCGTCGCCTGGTGATCGCGATCCATCACCTGGGCGTCGATGCCGTGTCGTGGCCGATCCTCGTCGAGGATCTCGTCACGGCGTGGGCACAACAGACCTCCGGCCGGCCCATCGAACTCCGCCCGGAGGGCACGTCCGCACGCCGGATCGCGCATCTCCTCGCCGACCAGGTGGACGCTCGTGCGGGCGAGGCCGACTACTGGCTCGAGCAACTGCCGGCGCGACCGACCTCGTTCGGCGACGCCGCCGACCGATCCCTCCACCGGTGGGGCGATGAGTCCTCGCTGACCTACGTGGTCGATGACGTCGCCGGACAGATCCTGACCGCGGTTCCCCAGGCGTTCGGGAGCAGCGTCGACGACGTCCTGCTCGGAGCGCTCGCGCGAGCGGTGCGCTCGTGGCAACTCGACAACGGGATCGCCGACGACGGACCGGTCGCGGTGTCGACCGAGGGCCACGGCCGAGACGAGAGCATCGCCGGCGACGGGGGCGCCATCGACCTGTCCCGGACGGTCGGCTGGTTCACCAGCATCACCCCGCTGGCCGTCGACCCGTCGAGCGACGTCGTCCGCGCGATCAAGTCGGCGAAGGACATGCGCGTGTCCCGTCCGGGTGGCGGGGTCGGCTTCGGCATCCTCCGTTACAACTCCGACGGCGAGCTCGCGCGTCGCCCGCTCCCGTCGATCCTGTACAACTTCTTCGGCGGTGGAACCGCCCCGACCACCGACACGACGCCGGACGAGTTCCTACCGGCGTCCGACGGCCCGCACCTCCCGCCCACGGTGTCGAGTGCGATGCGATCGCCGAGCGTCTTCGGGATCAACATCAGCACGGCCGGACGCGAGCAGAAGCAGCTGGAGGCGACGGTCACCTACGCCCGCGACGTCCTCGACGAGGCCGCCGCGACCGACATCGCCGAGCGCTGGCACCGGGAACTGCGCGCCGTCGCAGAACTCGTCGCCGGCGGTGCGGACGTGGGCCTCAGCCGCGCCGATGTGCCCGGTGTCGAGGTCACGCAGGATGACCTCGACCGTCTCGCCGAGCAGTACCCCGGAGTCGACGTCTGGCCGCTGACCCCGCTGCAGCAGGGCCTCTTCTTCCAGGCCGACCTCGCGAGCAACGCGGGTGCCGACCACGCGGGCATCGACGTCTACGTCACGCAGACCGTCCTGACGCTGACCGGTGACATCGACGCCGACCGACTGCGGACAGCGCTCGGACAGCTTCTCGACCGTCAGCGGGTGCTGCGTTCGGGCTTCGTACGGCTGTCGAACGGCGCAGCGGTCACCGTTGTGCCGGCCGAGGTGAACGTGCCGTGGCGGGTCGTCGACCTCCGAGCCGACGACCCCGCAGCGCGCCAGAGCCGGGTCGACGCCGTCATCGCCGAGGAGCGGGCGAAGCCGTTCGACATGGCCCAGCCACCGCTCATCCGCACGGTGCTGATCGAGCACGCTGACGGTGCCGAGGTGGTCATCACCAACCACCACCTGCTGATCGACGGTTGGTCGAGTCCGCTCGTGCTCGCCGATCTCCTCTCGCTGTACGCGACGGGGGAGACCTTCACGGGGTCGCTGCCGGGTGCATCCCAGCGCGACTTCGCCGACCACGCGCGTGCGGTCGCCACGACCGACACCGCCGCCGGCCTCGCCGCCTGGCGCGAGGTGCTCGCGCCCGTCACCGAGCCCACACTGGTCGCACCCGGTCACGAGCCCGCCGCGGACGCTCCGCCCCGCGACTTCGAGTTCACCGTCGACGTCGACGTGACCGAACGTCTCGAAGCATTGGCACGGGACAACTCGACCACGATGTCGACCGTCGTCCAGTTCGCCTGGGCGGTGTTCCTCTCTCGTCTCACGGGCAACCGGACGGTGTCCTTCGCGGAGACGGTCTCCGGCCGCTCGCCCGACATCGAGGGCATGGAGTCGATGGTCGGCATGTTCATCAACACGATCCCGGCCGTCGTCGACGTCGATCCCGACGCCACGGTGGTCGACGCGCTGACCGCGATGCAGAACGACAAGGTGAAGGTCCTCGACCACCAGCAGATCGGACTGCCCGTCCTGGTCGCCCAGACCGGACTGCCCACGCTGTTCGACACCCTCGCCGTCTACGAGTCGTACCCGGTGAACGTCGACTCGGTCGCCGGCATCGACGCGTCGTCGGCCGGCGGGCTGCAACTTGTGGGCGCCGAGACGTCGGACGCGACGCACTACCCGCTCAACCTGTCCGCGTCTCGCCGCGGCGCCGAGCTCGCGCTGAAGATCAAGTTCCTGCCGACTGCGTTCACACCGGAGCAGGTCGCGATCTTCGCGGACGTGCTGACCGAGCTGTTCGGGGCGATCGCCGAGGCTCCCGAGAACACCTGCGCCCGTCTGCCGCTCCTGTCGGCAGAGGCCGGTGCCGCACTCGCACCTGTGACCGGTGGACCGGCGACGGACCCGGTGACGTTGTCCGAGCTGTTCCGGGCCGCGGTACGCCGCGCACCCGACAACACGGCCGTCGTCGACGGTGCCGGTGCACGACTCACCTATCGGGAACTCGACGAGGCCTCGGACCGCCTGGCCCGCTGGTTGATCGGTCACGGCGTCGGACCCGAGCAGGCCGTCGCACTCGCGATCGGCCGCTCGGCTCGACTGCTGACCGCCATCTGGGCGGTGGCGAAGACCGGTGGCGCCTATGTGCCCATCGACCCCGACTATCCGGCCGAGCGCGTCGCGTCGATGATCGAGGATTCCGGTGCGGTACTCGGATTGTCGGTTGTCGAGACCGGTGACCTGCCGGCCGATGGGTTCGAGTGGGTGCGACTGGACGACGACTCGGTGGCAGCCGAGATCGCCGCCGCGCCCGCCGGCCCGATCACCGAGACCGAGCGCCTCGGGGACGTGACCGCGGCGAACCTCGCCTACGTCATCTACACGTCCGGGTCGACCGGCCGCCCGAAGGGCGTGGCGGTCACCCACTCGGGGCTGGCGAACTTCGCCCGTCAGGAATCCGAACGCCTGGATGCCGGCGACGCCCCGGTGGTGCTCGGGTTCGCCTCACCGAGCTTCGACGCATCGGTGCTCGAATACCTGCTGGCGACGGTCAACTCGGGCACGCTGGCCTACCGCCCGTCGGAAGCGGTCGGCGGGGCAGCGCTGGAGAAGTTCATCGCCGAACACGGTGCGACGCACACGTTCCTGACGCCGTCGGTCCTCTCGACGATGGATCCGGCCGCGGTGCCGAGTCTTCGGGTGATCGCGGCCGGCGGCGAAGCGGTGCCGCAACCGATCGTCGACCGGTGGGCCGGAGCGACGCAGCTGCACAACCTGTACGGCCCGACCGAGACGACGATCGGCATCACGATCTCGGCGGCGATGCAGCCGGGCGACCCGGTGCGCCTCGGTGGTCCGATCGGCGGGGTGGATCTGATGGTCCTCGACGACCGGTTGCGACCGGTCCCCGTCGGCATGCCGGGCGAGCTGTACGTGGCCGGGGGTGCACTCTCCCGCGGCTATCTCGATCGGTCCGGCCTCACCGCCGAGCGGTTCACCGCCAACCCGTACGGCGAAGCCGGACAACGGATGTACCGCACCGGTGACGTCGTCCGGTGGACACCCGACGCGAAAACCGGCGGCCTGACCCTCGAGTACACCGGCCGTTCCGACGACCAGGTGAAGCTGCGCGGCCTGCGCATCGAGCTGGGTGAGATCGAGGCCGTGCTCGCCGAGCACGACGCAGTCGAGTCCGCCGTGGTCCTCGGTGTCGGTGGCTCCGTGGCGACGGCGCTGGCCGCCTACATCGTCCCGGCCGACGGCACGGTCGAGGTGGCCGAGCTGAAGACCTTCGCAGGTCGTCGCCTGCCGGCGTACATGGTGCCCTCGTCGTTCACCGTGATCGACGAACTGCCGTTGACGCCGGTCGGCAAGCTCGACAAGCGAGCCCTCCCGGAGCCCGTTCTCGAGGCCGGCGAGTACGTCGCGCCGGCGGCCGGCACCGAGAGCACGATCGCCGACGTGGTCGCATCCGTCCTCGGCATCGACGCCGGTCTCGTCTCGGCGACATCGAGCTTCTTCGAACTCGGCGGCGACTCGCTCTCGGCGGCACGGCTCGCAGCCCGGTTGTCCGATCAGCTCGGTGTGGCCGTCTCGGTTCGCGACGTCTTCGAGGCCGGTTCCGTCCGCGCCCTCGCCGAGGCCGTCGGCGGCTTCGAGACCTCCGCGCTGCCGCCGGTCACCGCGGTGACCCCACGTCCGGACCGCGTCCCGTTGTCGTTCGCACAGCAACGAATCTGGTTCATCAACCAGTTGGAACCGGAAGCCCCGACCTACAACATCTCGGTCGGCGTCCGCCTGTCCGGTCGCCTGGACGTGCCCGCCCTCGAGGCGGCGGTGCACGACGTGGTGGCCCGCCACGAAGTCCTGCGGACGACCTTCCCGGACGTCGACGGCGAGCCGTCCCAGCTGGTCCACGCCGCGGATTCACCAGCGGCCGAGCCGGATTGGGCGATCGCCTCCGGCGAGGAGGATTTGGTCGCCGCCGCCGGTTCCGGATTCGACGTCGCTGCAGCACCGCCGTTCCGGGTTCGCCTGCTGAAGGTCGGCGACAACGAGCACATCCTGCTGGCCGTACTGCATCACCTCGTCGGCGACGGTGAGTCGATGCGACCGCTGATCGGCGACATAGTGGGCGCGTATCTCGCCCGGGCAGCCGGCGGGGCACCGCAGTTCACGCCGCTCGAGGTGCAGTTCGCCGACTACGCGTTGTGGCAGCGCAGTGCGCTCGGGTCGCCGGACGACCCGACGTCGGTGGTCGGGCAGCAGCTCGAGTACTGGGCGCGGCAACTCGCCGGGGCGCCCGACGTACTGGACCTGCCGGCCGACCGCCCACGACCGACGGTCGCCTCGCACCGGGGCGCGATGGAGACGGTGCCGTTGCCGGCCGAGGTGAGCACGCGTGTCGACGAACTGGCTCGCGAGCGCGGCGTGACCCCGTTCATGGTCGTGCACGCGGCGCTGGCGGTGCTGCTGTCGAGGTTGTCGGCAACCGATGACATCGCGGTCGCGACCCCGATCGCCGGCCGTGGTCAGCAGGCTCTCGAACCGTTGGTCGGCATGTTCGTCAACACCCTCGTGCTGCGCACGCCGGTCTCGCCCCGGGGCCGGTTCGCCGACCTCCTCGACGAGGTGCGTTCGGTCGACCTCGAGGCCTTCGCCCACGCCGACGTGCCCTTCGAGGCCATTGTCGAACGGGTCCAGCCCGTGCGTTCGCAGGCTTTCGCCCCGCTCGCACAGGTGATGGTGACCGTCGTCGACCAGACCGCGGCCGAGAGCGGTGACAGGCATGCGGAAGCAGGCGAGCTGACCGTCACCCCCGTGGAGTCCCCGGTGGTTCCGGCACAGTACGACCTCACGCTGACCGTCGGCACCAACCGCGGTGGCGACGGAGAGGTGCGCCTCGTCTACGCCACCGACCTGTACGACGCGCAGACCGTGCGGAGACTGGCCGAGCGGTTCGTCGCCGTACTCGACCACCTGAGCTCGCGGCCGGAGGCGCTTGTGGCCCAGGCCCCGCTCATGTCCCGCGAGGAACGCGAGGAGGTCCTCGACTGGTCGCGGGGCGCGTCGGACGGCTCTGTGGCGGCGACCTTGATCGAGTTCGCGACAGGTAATGTCCGATGAGGAACGGCAGAGAACATGGCGGGGGCCGCACCGGGGACAACGAGGAGAATCAACCGAACGTGTCGGAGCTGACCAGGACGCACACCTCGACACAGACCGCGTCGACACCGGCTCTGGTTTTCGGTGATCGCCGGGTGTCGCGAGACGAGTTCACGGCACGGGTCGCCGACCTCGCGCGCGAGCTCATCGCCGCCGGCGTCGGCCCCGAGGTCGCAGTGGGCGTGCAGATCGAGCGGTCGGTCGAACTCCTCGTCGCCGTCCACGCGATCACCGAGGCCGGCGGACATTACGTGCCGCTCGACGCAGAGCTCCCCGACGAACGACTCCGCTACATGGTCGCGACCTCTGGAGCCCGGCTCGTCCTGGTCCGGGACGACGCCGCGGCGTCGCGCGATCGGTACGAAGGGATGGCCGCGGTCCGAACCGTCGACTGCAAGGGCCCGACACCCGATGCGACCCCGATCACCGACGCCGACCGCCTCTCGCCGGTTCGCGGCGAGACCGCCGCGTACACGATTTTCACGTCCGGCTCGACCGGGCGTCCCAAGGGCGTCACCGTCTCGCACCGAGCAGTCGCCAACCGGCTCCGCTGGATGCGGGACTGGTACTCGCTGACCGCCGACGACGTGTTCATCCAGAAAACACCGATCACCTTCGACGTGTCGGTGGGGGAACTGTTCCTGCCCATCGGTCTCGGGGCCACCCTGGTCATCGCCGATCCGGGTCGCCACGGCGACCCCGAATACGTCGCCGACCTCATCGCGGCCGAGTCCGTGACGGTCGTGCACTTCGTCCCGTCGATGCTCTCGGCGTTCAGCGATGTCCTCGGCGGCCGGCTCGCCGACCTCACCGGACTCCGGCTGTTGTTCACCTCGGGTGAGGCCCTCACCGCGGCGGTCGCCGAACCCGCGCTCGCCGCCCTGCCGGATCTCGAGATCCACAATCTCTACGGACCGACCGAGGCGGCCGTCGAAGTCACCGCCCAGCCGGTCGTCCTCGGCGATCGCAACGTGCCGATCGGCGTCCCGGTTCCCGACACCCCAGACCTACATCCTGGACTCGTCCCTCAACCCGGTCCCGGCCGGTGTCCCGGGAGAGCTGTATCTCGGTGGCGTCCAGGTCGCGCGTGGCTATGCGGCGCGGTCGGATCTGACCTCCGAACGTTTCGTCGCCGACCCGTTCGGCGCACCCGGCTCACGCCTTTATCGCACCGGCGACCTCGTCCGGTGGAATCGCAGCGGCGCCATCGAGTACCTCGGCCGCACCGACTTCCAGGTGAAGCTGCGCGGTCAGCGACTCGAGCTCGGCGAGGTCGAGGCAGCCATCGCGGCGGGCCCCGGCGTGGTGCACTCGGCCGCCTCGGTTGTCGACGGCCCCGGCGGTCAGGTGCTCGTCGGGTATCTGTCACCCGACGACGTCGATCTCGACGCGGTCGCCAAGGGCGTCGCCGCGCGACTGCCCGAATACATGCGGCCGGGCACCTGGGTCCGGCTGTCCTCGATGCCACTGAACAGCTCGGGCAAGGTCGACCGTCGTGCACTGCCGGCGCCCGACTTCGGTGCGACCGAGTACGTGGCGGCCGAGACCGCCGACGAGCAAACCGTCGCCAAACTCTTCGCCGAACTCCTCGGCCTCGCCCGGGTCGGAGTCACCGAATCGTTCTTCGACCTCGGTGGCAGCTCCCTGTCCGCCACGCGCATCGCGGCCCGGATCTCCAACGAGCTCGGCGTCGCCGTCTCGGTGCGCGACGTCTTCGACGCGCCCAGCGTTCGCGAACTCGTGGCCGCGGTCCGGGGTCGCGAATCCGCGCTGCCGCCGGTCCGGCGCGTGGACCCGCGTCCAGAGCTCGTGCCGCTGTCGTATGCGCAGCAGCGGATGTGGTTCATCAACCAGCTCGACCCGGCCAGCGGCATGTACAACATCCCGGTGGTCCTGCGCATCAGCGGTGACCTCGACGCGGTGGCGCTGCGCGCCGCGGTGGTCGACGTCGTGGCCCGTCACGAGACGCTCCGGACGACGTTCCCGGCGGCCGACGGCGCGCCGTTCCAGTTGGTGCACGAGGTCTCCGAGATCGGTGAGCACCTGGACTGGCGACACGTCGGCTCGCTCGCCGACATCGAGGCCGCGGTGTCGAGCGGATTCGTGCTGGAGCGGGAATGGCCCGTCCGAGTGCGTGTCTGGGAGGCTGCGCCGGAGGAGCACGTGGTCGCGCTGGTCATGCACCACATCGCCTCCGACGGCGAGTCGTTCGCGCCCCTGGTCTCCGACCTGGTCACCGCCTACCTCGCCCGCTCGACGGACGAGTCCCCGGTTTTCGCGCCGCTCGAGGTGCAATACGCCGACTTCGCGCTGTGGCAGCGTGAGGTCCTGGGCTCCCCGGACGATCCGTCGTCGGTGGTCGGCCGGCAGCTCGCCTACTGGACCGAGCAGCTGGCAGGCCTGCCGGACGTGCTGGAGCTGCCGACGGATCGGCCGCGCCCGCAGACCGCCAGCGGGCGGGGCGCACAGACCGCCTTCGACATCCCTGCCGATGTCACCGATGGCATCTCGAGACTGGCCGCCCAGCGTGGCGTCACCCCGTACATGGTCGTGCACGCGGCCCTTGCCGTCGTACTCGCACGGCTGTCGGGCGACGACGATCTCGCCATCGGGTCGCCGTTCGCCGGGCGCGGCCGGCGCGAACTCGAGCCCCTGGTCGGCATGTTCGTCAACACGCTCGTGTTGCGGTCACACATCGATGGATCGGCGACCTTCGCCGAGTTGCTCGCCGACGTCCGCAACACCGACCTGGCCGCGTTCGCACACGCCGACGTCGCCTTCGAATCGGTTGTCGAGGCGGTCGATCCGGTCCGCAGTGCGGCGTTCGCCCCGCTGACCCAGGTGTGGTTGAGCGTCGAAGAGGGGGCGGGTCAGCAGTCGGCCGAACTGCCCAACGGACTGGTCGTGTCCCCGGTGGAGGACGGACCCACCCTCGCCAAGGTCGACCTCGGTTTCGGTGTCTACACCGCGCCCGCCGGTGACCCCTGGTCCGGGTCGGTCACCTACGCGACCGATCTCTTCGACGAGGGGACGGTCCGTGCGACGGCCGACCGACTGATCCGGGTGCTGGCCGCAGCGGTGGCCGACCCCGACGTACTCGTCGGCGACATCGAACTGCTCGAAGCCGACGAGCACTCCGCCATCGCGGACTGGTCGGGAGCGACGACGTCCCGCGAACTCGGGCTCGCGACAGGCACTCTCGCCGATCTGGTGGAGAAGGTCGAGCCGTCGTTCCTGCACTCCACCGCAGTGATCGACGGCGAACGCACGGTCGATTACGCAGAGCTCACCGATCGCACGAATGCGCTTGCGTGCCAGTTGATCGCCCTCGGCGTCGGTCCCGATGTCCCGGTTGCGATCTCGCTGCCGCGGTCGGTCGAGATGGTGATCGCTTCGCATGCGGTGATCGCCGCCGGGGGTCATTTCGTGCCCATCGGCGTCGACGCGCCCGCGGAACGGGTCCGTTACATCCTCGACGCCACCGGTGCCGACGTGCTCGTGGTGTCGGCGCACGCGCGCGACGCGGCGGACCGCGTCGCGCCGGCCGTGAGGGTCGTCGAGGTCGACGCTTCGGCGCCCCTGACCGGTGACACGTCGACCATCACCGATGCCGACCGCACCGCCCCGCTCCACGCCGACCACGCGATGTACACCATCTTCACCTCGGGTTCGACCGGTAAGCCCAAGGGCGTCACCGTCTCTCATCGTGCCGCGATGGCGATGCTGCACGCCGATCATCTCGACCACGAGTTCACGTCGGCCGACGTCATCCTGGCCGTACTCGACTTCACCTTCGACCCGTCGGTGCTCGACCTGTTCCGTCCGGTCATCAGTCAGGGCGCCCTCGTCATCGTCGGACAGGGTCAGCAACGTGACCCATGGGCGTTGCGCGACTACGTGATCCGGCATCGTGTCACCTCGATCATGATGGTGCCGTCGATGCTCTCGCTGATGCTCGGCGAACTGTCCGACGACGACTTCGCGGCGATGCGATCGGTGCGAACCGTTCAGCTCGGCGGTGAGGCGCTGCCCCCGGCACTCGCCGACGCCATGCACCGCGTGTGGCCGCAGGCCACCCTCCACAACCAGTACGGCCCGACCGAGACCGTCATCTACTCGACGATCGCCGAAGTCGGTTCGGGACTGTCGACGGTCCCCATCGGCATCCCGACCCCGCACGCCACCGCCCAGATCCTCGACGCGCGACTGCATCCGGTGCCGGTCGGCGTGGCGGGCGAGCTCTACCTCGGCGGGATCCAGATCGCCCGCGGTTACATCGGCCGCCCGGGTCTGACCGCCGAACGATTCGTCGCGGACCCGAGCGGACCCGCCGGATCGCGCATGTACCGGACCGGCGACATCGTGCGTTGGCGCGCCGACGGTCAGATCGAATACCTCGGACGCGTCGACTTCCAGGTCAAGCTTCGCGGCCAGCGCATCGAGCTCGGCGAGATCGAGTCGGTGATCGCGTCGGCGCCGGGTGTCCGTGAGGTCGTCGTCACGGTCCTCGAGACTCCCACCGGCGCACAGAGTCTCGTCGCCTACGTCACTGCCGACGCCGACGTCACGGTGAACTCGCTGCGCGACCACGCCGCCGAACGTCTGCTCCCGTTCATGCGCCCGGGTGTGTGGACACTGGTCGACGACATGCCGGTCAACGCGGCGGGCAAGGTCGACCGAGAGCGTCTGCCCGCACCGGACTTCGGCGGAGTCGACGTCGTAGCGCCGGTCGGTGCCGACGAAGAAGCGGTTTCGGCAGTGTTCGCCGACCTCCTCGGCGTCGAGCAGGTCAGCGTCACCGAGTCCTTCTTCGATCTCGGTGGTACGTCCCTCAACGCGGCCCGACTGGCAGCGCGCGTGGCGGCTGCACTGGATGCCGAGGTTCGTGTCCGCGACGTGTTCGATGCCCCCTCGGTCCGAGAACTCGTCGAGGCGGTCGCGGGACGGAGTCCGGCGCTGCCGCCGATCTCCGCCGTCCAGCCGCGGCCCGATCGTGTCCCGCTGTCGTTTGCGCAGCAGCGCATGTGGTTCATCAACCGGTTCGAACCCGGCAACGCCACCTACAACCTGCCGAACGTACTGCGACTGTCCGGACCTCTCGACGTTCCCGCGCTGCGCGCCGCCTTCGTGGACCTGGCGATGCGACATGAGGTGCTCCGCACCACGTTCCCGGCGATCGACGGCGTGCCGTTCCAGGAGGTCGCCGACGCCGCGGACGTCGCGGGGCGTCTCGACTGGGGTGTCGCCGAGTCGATGGCCGACATCCAGGCCGCGGTGACCACCGAATTCGACCTCGCCGTCGACTGGCCGATCCGGGTCCGGCTGTGGCCCGTGGGCACCGACGAACACGTGCTTGCGATCGTCATCCATCACATCGCCGCCGACGGTGAGTCCCTGCGTCCGCTGATCTCCGACCTGGTGGCCGCCTATAGTGCACGGCACGAGGGCTTTGCTCCCGAATTCGCGCCGCTGGACGTTCAATTCGCGGATTTCGCGATCTGGCAGCACGAGGTCCTCGGTTCGCCCGACGATGCCGAGTCGGTCATCGGCAGGCAGCTCGGATATTGGCGCGAGGCACTCGCCGGGATGCCAGACCTGCTCGAACTGCCCTACGACCGGCCGCGGCCCAGAGTCGCCACCGGCCGGGGCGGGGCCACCGCGTTCACCATCCCGGAGAACCTGGCCCGCCGCATCGGCGACGTCGCCACCCGCACCGGCGCGACGCCGTTCATGGTGCTCGACGCCGCACTGGCTACACTGCTCGCCCGAATGTCGGCGACTGATGACATCGCCATCGCCACCCCGGTCGCCGGTCGCGGCCGGCCCGAACTCGACCCGCTGATCGGCATGTTCGTCAACACGCTGGTGCTGCGGTCGAAGATCGATCTCGGTGAGTCCTTCGTCGACGTCGTGTCCCGGACCCGCACCACCGCGCTGGGGGCGTTCGAGAACGCCGACGTGCCGTTCGAGACAGTGGTGGACGCGGTGAACCCGGTGCGCAGCGAGGCCTTCGCGCCGCTGGCCCAGGTGATGCTCACCCTCGACCCCGGGGGCGCGGCGCGTTCGACCGGCTTCCCGGTGGGCGACCTGGTGTTCTCCGGTGTCGAGATCGACAGCCGACCGGCGCAGGTGGATCTGACCTTCATGGTCAATTCCGAGCCCGCCGGCAACTGGCAGGGTGCGGTCGTGTTCGCCACCGACCTCTTCGAGGAGTCGACGGTGCGCACGCTGGCCGCACGGTTCGTGAAGCTGCTCGATGCTCTGACCTCCGACGTGCACAAACCGGTCGGCGACGTCTCGATCCTCGGGACCGACGAAGCAATGTCGATCACCGCCGGACAGCAGGGCCTCGCCCGGACGCTGCCGACCGAGGACCTGGCCTCCGCGCTCGCCGCTAGCGTCGCCGAGTACCCCGATCGCGAAGCCCTCGTGTTCCGGGACCGGAGCGTCACCTACCGCGAACTGGGCGCGCGGGTGAACACCCTGGCCCGGCAATTGATCGCGGCCGGGATCGGCCCGGATGTCGCGGTGGCCGTGTGCATCCCGCGGTCGGTGGAGCTCCTCGTCGCGATCCACGCGATCGTCACCGCTGGCGGACAGTACGTCCCGGTCGACACCGCCGCGCCCGTCGACCGCGCCGAGTACATGGTCGAGACCTCCGGTGCGACAGTCGCTCTCGTCCACGCCGGGTTGCCCACCCCGGAGCCGATCGCCGGACTCGGCGACAAGGTCGGGGTCGTCGCAGTCGATGCGTCGGTGCCGGTCGAGGGCGCCGACGCTCCGGTCACCGACGCCGAGCGGCGTGGTCGACTGCGTCCGCAGCACGCGGCGTACACGATCTTCACCTCCGGATCGACCGGCCGGCCGAAGGCCCGCCTTCTGCCAGTACTGCAGGTAGGCCTCCTGCACGATCTCCTCCGCGTATTCGCGGTCGCGGACGACGCGGAACGCGAGTCCGTAGATGCGTGAACTCGTCAGGTCGTACAGACGCGTGAAGGCGACACGGTCCCCGGTTGAGGCCGATTCCAGGAGATCGCGCAACAAGCGAGATTCGTGTCCACGTCCGTGGTCCGCATCGGGGGTAGCGCTGCCGTCGTCCGATGTCACCTCTTCACCGTAACCGGAATGGCCGGGAGTTCTCCGGCGATCCGCAATCACCGGTTTGCTGACCTTCGGTAAAGGACAAGGGACACAGGGACGCACGCGGCCAGGATGACCAGCGACGAGCCCACCGCATACCCCACGGCATGGTCGGCGACCCACCCGGTCGCGGTCGGGAACATCGGTGGTGCCTCGTTCCCGAACAGCTGCCGGCAGGCGGTCGCGACGGCGGTCACCGGGTTCCATTCCGCGATGGTCCGCAGGGGTCCGGGGAGGCTCTGCGCGGAGATGAACGCGCTCGACAGGAATGTCACCGGGAACATCCACAGGAAGCCTATACTCTGTGCCGCTTCGACATTCGGCGCCGCCAGGCCGCTCACGGCACCGACCCAGGCCATCGCGATGGCGAAGAGTCCGATGATGCCGAAGGCGATCGCGGCGTCGGCGGCGCTGCCGTAGATCCGCCAACCGATGGCCAGGCCGCAGGCGACCATCACCGCCAGTCCGACGGCGCCCAGGAGCATGTCCGAGGTGACCCGGCCGCTGATGACACCCAGTCGGGTCATCGGCAGTGAGCGGAGGCGGTCGATGATCCCGTCCGAGGTGTCGTTGGCCAGACCGACGGTGGTGAAAGCGGCATTGAACACGACGGTCTGCGTGAAGATCCCCGCCATCAGGAACTCGCGGTACGAGCTGCCGCCGAAGGTCGCGCCGAAGACATAGGCGAAGAGGAAGACGAACATCAGCGGCTGGATCGTCGCGCTGATGAGGAGTGTCGGGATACGTTTGACGGTCAGTAGATTTCGTTCGACCAGTACTGCGGTGTCAGTGAACACGGGCTCGCTCCGATCGGCTGGGCGGAATGTCGGTTACGTCCGCGAAGTTGTCGTCTGTTTCGACGACAACCTCGGCAAACCTGTTGACCGCCTTGCCATTGATGTCCGGTTCGGCGAACGTGATGTCCGACTCGGTTGGCGTGTCGGCGATCTCGTCGACCGGAGGGGTGTTGTCGCCGGACCGATCGGTGAGTGTCAGGAAGACGTCGTCGAGGGTGGGTGTCGACACGGATGCGTCGACGACCTCGATGCCGGCCGTCGACAGCGCCCGGACCGCCGCGACCGCACTTCGGGTGCCGGCGTCGACGGGAACAGACCAGCGCACCGAACCGGTGTCGGTGTCCGATCCGAGGTATTCTGCCGGTCCGACGCCGATGTCGGTGAGGGAAGCCGAGACCCGCGCGTCCGCGTCGTCCGTATGGGGTACAACGACTTCGACGGTGAGTATCGACCCGCCGGTGGCGGACTTCAGCTCCGCCGCGCTTCCCTGGGCCCGAATCGTGCCGTGGTCGATCACGGTGATCTCGTCGGCGAGAGCGTCGGCCTCCTCGAGGTACTGCGTCGTCAGCAGAACCGTTGCACCGGAGCTGACCTGCTCGGCGATGACCTCCCACATCTGGCGTCGTCCGCGTGGATCGAGTCCGGTCGTCGGCTCGTCGAGGATCACCAGTGAGGGGCGGTTGATGAGGGCGCCGGCGAGATCGAGGCGACGCCGCATCCCGCCCGAGTAGGTCCGCATCGGCCGGTCGGCGGCATCCTCGAGGTTCAGCTCCGCGATCAATTCGCGGGCACGTTCCGATGCCACCGCGCGCGGTTGCCCGTACAACTGACCGACCATGCGCAAATTCTCGAAACCGGTCAGGTTCCCGTCCACGGCGGCGTACTGGCCGGACACCCCCACGATCTTCCGGACCGCGCCGGGATCGGCGATGGCATCGATACCGTCGACGACGACCGAGCCCTCGTCGGGGGTCATCAGCGTCGCCACCGCGCGGACCGTGGTCGTCTTGCCCGCGCCGTTGGGGCCGAGGAGGGCGTGCACAGTTCCGGTGGGGACCGAGAGATCCAGGCCGTTCAGGGCGTGGACCCGCGGGCCGCGGCCGAACAATCCGGTGCGGAAGGTCTTCTGCAGCCCGCGGAGCTCCAGCGCGTACGGTGACGCCCCACGGTCAGGGGTGTCGTCAGCGATACTGTGTCGCCCCACGGGTGACCTCGCTTCCCTCGTCCTGTGCACTTTCCATCGTCCGGATCAGGCTGGCGGGCCGCATGTCTCGCCAGTTCTGTTCGACGTACTCGAGGCATTCGTCGTGACCGGACGGGCCGAAGACGGTCCGCCAACCGTCAGGCACGGGTGCGAACTCCGGCCACAGCGAGTGTTGGTTCTCGTGGTTGACGAGCACCCGGAAGACTCCGTCGGTGTCGTCGAAGGGATTGGTCATCACTTCTCCTGTCGTGTGGCGGACGCCGGTTCTCCCGGCGATACACCGATGGCATGTACCCAGTCGGACACGTGCTCGGGCAACATCATTCGTGCATGCGTGCTGTGCGACTCGATCTCGACGACCCGTCCGGTCACCTTCGAGGACCAGGCCTCGACGGCGGGCGCGCCGGGCTGAGGGTCGACGGTGGCGGTGACGAAGGTCAGGTCGCCGTCGTAGACACGCGGCCGCCACTTCTCCGCGAGCGGTGAGGCGTGGCGGAACACCTCGTGGACCGTGCCCAGGGTGTCCCGCGTGAGGCCACCGAGCGCTCCGCCCACCGAGGAGATGATGCGGTGGGCATCGGCTACGGTGAGTTCGTCTGTGCCGGAGAGGTCTTCGCTGTCGAGGTCGAGACCGAACTCGCGCATCAGGTCGGTGATCGACGCCTCCGCGTCGAGGTCCGGCCGCTCGGAGATGACGTAACTGTCGAGCACGACGAGCCGGGCGACCTCATCGCCGGCCTCGCGCAGCTGCACCGCCATCTCGTGCGCGATGAGTCCGCCGAGCGACCACCCGACGAGGTGGTACGGACCCTCCGGTGCGACGGTCCGGATCTGCGCCACGTAGTCCGCGGCGAGGTCGCCGATCGAGCGAGGGCAGCGCTTCCCGGACAGCGCCGGATGTTGCAGTCCGTACAGCGCCCGGCCGGCGGGCAGATGGGGCAGGAGCGAGGTGAAGCTCCACGACAGCCCGATCGCCGGATGGACGACGAACAGCGGTGGCTCGCCGGGATTCCCTGTGGTGTCACCGCGTTGCCGACGCAGCGGCAGGAGCATGTCCAGCCCCGCAGTGCCGGACTGTTGCGACGGATCGGTCGGCGCCGCCCCGTCGATCCCCAGTGCCGCAGCGAGTTCCGCCGGGCTCGGCGCGCCGAACAGTGATTGCGCGGACACCTGGCGGCCGGTCCGTTCGGTCAGGCGTGCGGTGACGGCGGTGGCCAGTAGGGAATTGCCCCCGAGGTCGAAGAAGCCGTCGTCGGCCCCGATCGTGTCCGGGGCGACTTCCAGGACCTCGGCGAAGACCTGCGCGATCGTCGTCTCCCCACCCGGGGCGGGTGAACGACGGGTGGCGTCATCGGTGGGTGCGGGCAGCGCCTTGCGGTCGAGCTTGCCGGTGGGGGTCAGCGGGATGGAGTCGAGCAGCGTCACCGAGGTCGGCACCATGTGCCGGGGGAGCCGGCGACTCACACGGCGTCGGAGATCGGCGGGGTCCGGTGCGGCTCCGTCGGTCGCGGTGACGTAGCTACGGAGCTTCGCCGCCGCAGCGGTCCCGTCGACGAGGGTCACCGCGAAGTCGACATCCGGCTCGGTTGTCAGGGCGTCGTCGATCTCGCCGAGCTCGATCCGGAAGCCGCGGACCTGCACCTGGGTGTCGCCGCGGCCCACGTAGACCAGTCGCCCGTCCTCGGTCCAGCGGACCAGGTCGCCGGTGCGGTACATCCGACGCCCGGCGAAACGCGGGCCGGTCACCATCGGTGCCGGCACGAAACGGGTCGAGGTGAGGCCCGGCCGGCGATGGTAGCCACGCGTGATCTGCGGTCCCATGAGGTAGAGCTCGCCCACCACCCCGGCCGGGACCGGATGGAGACGCTCGTCGAGAACGAGCGCGCCCACTCCGTTGTTCGGCGTGCCGATCGTCAATTGACGGTTGGGTGTGAGGGATTCGCTGCCGGTGATGATGATCGTGGTCTCGGTCGGACCGTACACGTTGATCAGGGTGCGTCCGGGAGCCCAGCGCCGGACCAGGTCGGCGCCGTAGTCCTCACCGCCGACGGCGAGCGCCCGCAACGAGGGCACCGCGGCCGGCGACATGCTCGCCACGGCCGCGGGCGTGATGAACGCATGGGTGACCTGCGCGGAGTCGATGACGTCGCTGAGGGCCTCACCGCCGTAGACCTGCGGACCGACGATGACCAACGGCGCCGAACCGGCAAGGGCGAGCAGCATTTCCAGGACCGACGCATCGAAGCTGGGCGACGCGAAGTGCAGCACCCGCGACATCGGACCCGGGGCCATCCGGTGGGCGAGTTCGTCGTGCACCGGACGCAGCCCGGAATGCGGCACGAGCACACCCTTGGGTCGTCCGGTCGAACCGGACGTGTAGATGATGTAGGCGAGCTGATCGGGCCGGATCGTCGAACCGCGTTCGGAATCGGTGATCGGCGAGGGCGACGAGTGCTGCAGCCGGGTCATCGTCGACGCGTCGTCGAGAACCAGCAGCGGTGTCGGATCCCCGGCCATCCCGGCGGCGATGGATTCGCCGGCCGCCGCGGTCGTCACGACGAGCCGTGCACCACTGTCGCCGAGCATGTGAGAAATCCGGTCGGCGGGATAGGTGGGGTCGATCGGCACATAGGCAGCACCGGTTTTCACGATGGCCCAGATCGCCACGAGGGACTCGATCGACCGCTGCACGGCCATTGCGACCACGTGTTCGGCGTCCGCGGCGCCGACGCCGCGACCCAGCAGGACGCGGGCCAACCGGTTCGAACGGGCGTCGAGCTCTGCATAGGTGATGGTCTCGGGAGACTCCGGCGAGCCCGCCATCGCCGCCACACCATCGGGGTTGCGTTGCACGGCCTGCGCGAACAACCGGTCGAGCGTGGTCGGCATCTGCGCCGGACGTCCGAGTGACGGTGTGCGCTCGGCGATCTCGAGCGGGTCGGTGATCCGGATGTCGCCGATCGGGCGGCCCGGGTCGCCCAGCATGCCTCGTACGACCCGCATCAGGCGCGTGGCCAGGAGTTCGGCATCCTGTCGGCGATATCGAGCGGTGTCGTAGGTGACCTGGAGTGTGGCGTCGCCGTCGCGCATGCCGGTGAGCGTGAACTGAAGGTCGAATTTCGCTTCCGGGGAATCGAATTCGGCGATCGACGCGCGGAGTCCGGCATCCATCTCGATGGTCGCCGCCGGCAGGCCGTCGGCCGGAACCCCGGTGTTCCCGGCGGTGTAGTCGTGGACCGACAGCGCGACCTGGAACAGCGGATGCCGTCCGGGGGTGCGCGGCGGGTTCAGCGACGCGACGATGTCGTCGAACGGCAGGCCGCGGTGGTCGAGTGCGTCGACGTCGGCGTCGCGAACCCGGCGGACGAGTTCGGCGACCGTGTCGGCCGCCGCCAGACGCGTTCGCAACGGCACGACGTTGACGAACATGCCCACCACACCGCTGTAGTCCTGGTCGGCGTCGTGCCCGATGCGATTGGAGACCGGGCTGCCGACGACGAGATCGTCGCCGAGGCCGAGCCGGGTCAGCAGGATCGCCAGCGCCGTGTGCAGCACCGAGAACGGCGTGGTCGACTGCTCACGGGCGAAGGCGACCAGGCCCGCTCGCGTGTGTGCCGGAAGCCCGAGACTCACCGAGCCCGCTCCGGACTCGGATGGCTGTGCGTCATCCGTCAGCGGCGCGACGGTGGTCTCCGCCGGGGCATCGGCGAGGGTCTCCTCCCAGAAGCGGAGGTCGTCGGCGAGACTCTCGGCGTCGGCACTCGCCAGCGCGTGGTCGCGGTAGTCGACGACGGCCGGTGGCCAGTTCTCGGCACGGCCGCGTCGACGTTCGCCGTAGGCCCGGGTGAGGTCGGCCACGAGGATCGGCAACGACGCACCGTCGGCGGCGATGTGATGCAGGACGAGCACGAGTACGTGTTCGGTCTCCGAGCCGATGGTCGAGCTGTCCGCGACGAGTGTTGCGGTGATCGGAGCACGCCGGGTGAGATCCATCGACCGGGTTGCGGACCGGGCGATCTCGGCGGCGACGTCCGTCGTCCACTGCACGGTGAGCTCCCCGATCACCGCCTCCGGGTCGTCGAGCACTCGACCCATGGGGCCGTGCTCGCCGGGTTCGAAGACGGTACGCAGGCTGGTGTGCCGGGCCACGATGTCGACGAGTGCGCCGCGCAGCGCCGGCACGTCGAGTTCTCCGCGAAGACGCAGCACGAAGGGCATCAGGTACTCCGTGGATTCCGGGTTCGCGGTGGCCATCGAGTGGAGTCGACGTTGGGCGGGCGCCAGCGGGAAGCGCTCGGGCCGGGCCGAAAGCCGTTCGGACGCGGTGTGTTCGGGTGCCCCCGAGATGGCGCCGGCCTGGGCCGGCGCGCTCGCGTCCCAATCCTCCGGGAGCACGAGCAGCGGCGCCAGCGATTCGGCTGTCGGATGGTCGAACACGTCCCGGACCCGGAGGCGCTCGCCGGTGTGAACGCGGTTGATCCGGCTTACGAGCGTGGTCGCCTGCAGCGAGGTGCCGCCGAGGAGGAAGAAGTCGTCGGTGGCCCCGACCTCGTCGGGACGGAGATCGAGAACGTCGGCGAGGATCTGCGTCAGGGCGTTCTCGGCGGGGGTGCGGGGAGCTCGGCCCGACGCCGACAACGTGGTCGTGGCGGGATCGGGGAGTGCCCGATGATCGAGTTTCCCGTTGCCTGTCAGCGGGATCGAGTCCAGCACGACGACGGCGGACGGGACCATGTGGCGCGGGAGTCGCTGCCG
The DNA here is from genome assembly GCF_038024875.1 of Gordonia rubripertincta. Lineage (NCBI taxonomy): Bacteria > Bacillati > Actinomycetota > Actinomycetes > Mycobacteriales > Gordoniaceae > Gordonia > Gordonia rubripertincta. The sequence continues at coordinate 164,022 of NZ_CP136136.1, read as the reverse complement.
GACGGTGTCCAGGATCGCAGCGGTGTCCGGTGCGCCGGTCGGATCGGTGAGGGTGACATACCCGACCAGCACCGCGTCGGCCCCCTGTCCGCGGACGATCGTCGTCGCGAAGTCGACGCCCTCGGAGGCGTTCAGCGCGGCCGTGACCTCGTCGAGTTCGATGCGGAAACCGCGGACCTTGACCTGGTTGTCGCTGCGGCCGTGGTAGATCAGCGATCCGTCGGCGTCGCGCCGGACGATGTCGCCGGTGCGGTACATGACGTCACCCGAACCGTCGGGTCGGGCGACGAACCGGGCGGAGGTCGGTCCCCGCCGATCGAGATATCCGCGGGCCACGCCTGGTCCGCTGAGGTACAGCTCGCCGGGCACGTGGTCGGGCACCGGGCGCAGGCGGTGGTCGAGGACCAGTGCGGTGCAGTCGGTGACCGGGGTGCCGATGGTGACCGGCCCTCCCGGACGGAGCGGCCGCGACATGACGGCGACGATGGTGGTCTCGGTCGGACCGTAGGAGTTGATGTAGCTGCGGTCGGCTCCCCAGCGTGCCACCAGCTCCGGCGTCGAGGCCTCGCCTCCGACTCCCAGCGTGCGCAGCAGAGGAAGTGGATGCGGGGCGGCGGTGGCCAGCGCAGCCGGGGTGATGAACGCGTGGGTGACCGCGTGCTCGTCGATGAAGTCGACGAGTTCGTCACCGCCGTAGATCGTCGACGGGACGATCACCATCGTCGCGCCGATCTCGAAGGCCAGGAGGAACTCGAGCATCGCGGCGTCGAAGGCCGGGGAGGCGAAGTGCAGGGTGCGGTCCCCGGGCGCCACCCGGTAGCGATCGCGTTGCGCTGCACCGAACGCGGCGAGCCCGCGATGGGTCACGCTGACGCCCTTGGGCTTTCCGGTGGAGCCGGAGGTGTAGACCACGTAGGCGAGCGAGTCGGTGTGGCGGGGACCCGCGAGTGCGTCGGCATCCGGGGTCGGGCTTTCCCACGGGACACCAAGGATGCCGGGGGAGGCCCACCAGACCTCCTGCGGCATCTCCGCGAACCGATCCGCTGACGTGATGCCCAGGCGGGCCCCGGAGTCGCTGACCATGTGGGCGATCCGGTCGGCGGGGTAGCGGGTGTCGACGGGGAGGATCGCGGCCCCGCTCTTGGCCACTGCCCAGGTCGCGATCACCGACTCGACGCTGCGCTCGAGTGCGACGGCGACGACATCATCGGTGCCCACCTTGAAGGCCTGCAGGTTGTGCGCCCAGATCGTCGAGATCTCGTCGATCTCGGCGTAGGTCAGACCGCGACCGGAATCCTCGACGGCCACCCGGTCGGGATACCGACGCGCGGTGGCCGTGATGATGTCGGCGAGGTGGCGCGGTGTGATCGTGGGTTCGCCGACCGGTTGCGGGTCTGCGGTCGTCGTCAGGGGGAGATCGTCGAGGGGGACCTCTGGGTGTGCCGTCGCGGCGTCGGCGAGGTCGACGAACATCCGGGCCAGGGCCTCGACGCGAGCGCGGGTGTGGACGTCGGTGGCGTAGGTGAACCGTGCGTGCCCGTCCCGGATCCGCAGCTCGAGATCGAAACGGGCCACGCCGGTGTCGATCTCGTCGGCGTCGATTCGGAGGTCGGGGATCCCGGAGCCGGCGTCGAGCGGACCCGATGCCCCGCCGTCGGTGGAGGCGTCGCTCGTCTGCGCGTCGAAGGCGAGCGCGATCTGGAAGAGCGGATGCCGACCGGTACGCGGCGGATTGACCATCGAGACGATCCGCTCGAAGGGCATGTCGGACTGCGAGAGTGCCTCGAGGTCACGGTGTCGAACGGAGTCGAGCAGCGTCGCGAAGCTCTCACGACCGTCCACCGGGGTCCTCAAGACCACCGAGTTCACGAACATCCCGACGACGCCGGCGAGCCGGGGGTCGTTGCGCCCGGCGACCGGGGTACCGATGACGATGTCGGAGGCCGCGCCGTCTACATGGGTGGCGGGATCGGCGTGCAGACGGTGGAGCAGCGCCGCGAACAGTGCGTGCACACTCATGAATTCGGTTGCGCGACCGGGGGAGACGGTCATCAGCCGGCGACGGATCTCGGCGCCGAACTCCACCTCGACGACCTCGGCACGTCGTGCCCGCCCGGCCGGGGCGTCGGGGATCAGGATGGGACCGGCGTCGATCCCGTCGAGCTCGCGCCGCCACCATTCCGTGAGCTCGCCGTGGTCGGCGAGGTTCTCGGCCTGCCACCGCAGGTAGTCGAGGTAGTCGATCGCGGCGTCGGTCACGGGCTTCGCGCCCGCTGCGGCATCCTCACGGAGTTCGGCGTAGGTGCGGGTGATGTCCCGATGGAGCGGGATCATCGACCACCCGTCGGCGGCGATGTGGTGGATGACGATCGACAGCCGGTGGTGCATGGCGTCGCCGTCGATCCGATGCAATGCGGTCCGCAGCGGGAGGTCGGTGGTCAGGTCGAACGGGCAAGCGGCGAGAGCACGGGCCAGGTCCGGCCACTGCGCTTCCGTGGTGTCGGTGACCGCGAGATCGAGAGTCACGGCGTCGGCGGGGCGCACATCGAGGACAGGCCTGCCGTCGAGGTCCGGATACACGGTTCGCAGCATCACGTGACGGTCGACGGTGTGCCGGATCGCGGCGGCGAGTGCGTCCACGTCAAGCCGGCCACGGAGATCGAGTGCGAACGCGATCGCGTAACCGGCTGTCGCGGAGCCGTCGCCATCGGCGGCCTCGCCGACGGCGAGCTGATTGAGGAACCACAGCTGCTGCTGGGCGGGGCCGGGCTCGACGGGTGCGTCGGGATCGTGCACGAGACGGGGGATGCGCGTCTCGTCGTTGTCCGCTCGCTCGGTGTCCCGTCCGGGCACGAGGCGAGCGATGGCGGCGACGGTCGAATGGTCGAAGACCTCACGCACCGGTATCCGGTGACCGGTCAGGTGCTCGAGCGCACCGACGATCTGGGTCGCCAGCAGCGAGTTCCCGCCGAGGTCGAAGAAGTCGTGATGACGGCCGACGGTACCGGGTTCGAGGTCCAGACGTTCGGCGATGAGGTCGGCCACCGCCTGCTCGGTCGGCGTGAGCGGCGCGACATACACGACGCCGGTCTCGGCCGGCAGGGCCTCCGGCGCGGGCAGCGCTCGCAGGTCGACCTTGCCGATCGGTGTCGTCGGGATCTCGTCGAGTTCGACGATCGTCGACGGGATCATGTGCCGCGGAAGACGATCCGACAAACGCTCACGCACGTCGGACGCGGTGTCGGAGGTCCCGTCAGTCATCGTCACATACGAGACGAGATGAGCGCGGTCGCCCTCGCCGTGGGTGGTCGTGACCGCCGCACGCACCGCGGCGTCGGCGACGAGCACGGCGTCGATCTCGCCGAGTTCGATACGGTGACCGCGGACCTTGGTCTGATGGTCGGCGCGGCCACGGAACTCGAGCTCGTGATCGGGCGTCCAACGCACCAGGTCGCCGGTGCGGTACATCCGCTCGCCCGGATCGCCGAACGGGTTGGCGATGAACATCTTCGAGGTCAGCGGTCGTACCCCGTGATACCCGCGGGCGAGATGCTCACCGGCGATGTACAACTCGCCGACCGCGCCGGGGGCGACCGGCTGCAGTCGTTCGTCGAGCACGAGCGCGGAGACGCCGCGAATGGGCCGTCCGATGGTCAGCGTCCGGTAGTCGGGTTCGATCGGCGACGACACGGCCGCGACGACCGTGGTCTCCGTCGGGCCGTAGGCGTTGAACAGCCGCGGCCCGCTCGACCACGTACGCACCACCTCAGGGTTCGGATGCTCGCCGCCGATCACGAGGGCCTCGAGTTCGGGGACGTCGTCGGGCGACATGGTGGTGAGCACGGACGGGGTCAGGAAGGCATGGGTGACATGGCCTTCCCGCATCAGCTCGGCCAGTTCGGCGCCGCCGACGATGCCCGGCGGGACGATGTGCATCGTCGAACCGGCCGCGATCGCCATCAGGATCTCGAGCACCGACGCGTCGAAACTGGGCGAGGCCATGTGCATGGTCTGGCTGTCGGGGGTGATCCGGTACTGCGTGACCTGCTGCGCCGCGAAGTCCGCGAGACCGCGATGACTGACCACCACGCCCTTGGGCGTGCCGGTGGTGCCGGAGGTGTAGATCAGGTAGGCGGGCTGGTCGACGTCGAGCGGGCCCGGGCGTTCGCCGGACGACACCGGCGCGGCGGACATCCGGCGCACCGACTCGATGACCTCACCGTCGTCGAGAACGAGAGTTTGCGGGAGATGCCCGGGGTTGCTTGCCGCTTCGTCGGCCAGTGCTGTCCGCGGGTCGGCGGACCGGTCGGTCAGGAGCAGGCAGGCACCGGAGTCGCCGAGCATGTGAGCGATACGCGCCGCCGGGTAGGCCGGGTCGACGGGCACCCACGCGGCCCCCGACCGGGCCACGGCCCACATGGCGATCATCCAGTCCACGCCTCGGGGAAGCGCCACCGCGACATGACGTTCGGGTCCGGCGCCCCGTTCGATCAGCAACCGCGCGAGCCGGTTCGACGCCGCATCGAGGTCTCGATACGTCAGCGACCGCGTGCCATCGGTGATGGCGATCCGATACGGGGACGACGCGGCGGCCGTGGACAGCAGCGTCGTCAGATGCTCGACGGGTCGGCGTCCCTCGCCGACCGCGGGAACGAGATCGAGTCGCTCGTGGAGATCGAGGACCGGGAGGTCGCCGACCGCGGAACTCGGCTGTGCGGTGGCCGCCTGGAGCAGGCGGTCGAGGCGGGAGGAGAGCGCGGTTACCGTGGACCGGTCGAACAGTGCCGTGGCATAACCGATCTCGAGAGAGATTCCGGCGGGCTCGCCGTCGGTGTCCTGCACCTCGGTGAAAGTCAGCTGGAGGTCGAAGGTGGTGTATCCGGTGTCGACGCGTGACGCGGTGGCCGAGAGCCCGGCGAAGTCGAGGCGGATGGCCGAACGGTCCTCCAGTGCGAGGGACACCTGGAAGAACGGATGGACATGCGACGACCGGTCCGGATTGAGTTCGGTGACGAGACGGTCGAAGGGCAGGTCGGCGTTGTCGAAGGCGTTGAGGTCGACGTCGCGCACGTGCGCCAGCAGGTCGACGAACGCGGCGTCCTTGTCGACCGCCGTGCGCAGTGCCAGTGTGTTGACGAACATGCCGACGAGACCGTCGAGGTCGGCGTCCCCGCGCCCCGCGACAGGTGTTCCGACGATGACGTCCGACGACCGGGACAACGACCGCAGCAGGGTGGCCACGGCGGCGTGCAACACCATGAACACGGTGGCGCCGGTGGCGGCGGACAGGTCTCGGATGGCGCGGTGCGTGTCGGGTGAGAGGGTGTGGGTCACCGACGCCCCCGATGCGTCACCACGGCCGGTACGCGGGCGGTCGAGTGGGAGGTCGGTCTCGCCGGGGGCGTCCGCGAGGGTGGCCCGCCAGAACTCGAGTTCGGCCGTGGCGCCGCTGCTCGCGGACAGCCAGGCATGACGATCCGCACTGACCTGCGAGTACGTGACGGGCAGTGCGGCCCAGTCGGGTTCGTTGCCGTCGCGCCGGGCGCGATAGGCGGTGGCCAGGTCACCGGCGAGGGGCGCCAACGACCATCCGTCCGCGGCGATGTGGTTGACCACCATGGTGAGGCGGTGGTCATCGTCGGAGGTACGGACGAGACGCGCCCGGATCGGCAGGTCGACGCCGAGATCGAAGGTCTGGGAGGCGAACTCACGGTCGGGGAGGTCGCGCACGTCCTGTGCCCGCAGGACCGGCAGGTCGACGGTCACCGTCTCCGGCGAACGCGGCGACACGAAGGCGACGCCGTCGCGCTCGACGACGACGCTGCGCAGCGGTTCGTGGCGGACGATGACGTCGGTGAGGGCCTGCCGCAGGGCGTCGGTGTCGAGCATGCCGACGAGCCGGACGGTGAAGGGCATGTTGTAGGTGGCCGCGCCGGCCGGATCGAGGCGGGTGGCGAGCCACAGCCGGTGCTGTGCCGGCGACAGGGGTACCGGGGAGTCGGCGAGGACGGGTGAACCGGTGCGGGCGGAGGTGCTCTGCGGGGAATCGTCGGCCCCGACACCCAGCTCGGCGAGCGCGTCGACGATCCCGCCGATGTCCGCGGCGTCGAAGATCGTGCGGATACCGATACGCCGGCCGGTCGCCTTCGACAGACGGGAGGCCACCCGGGTCGCGGACAGCGACGTGCCGCCGATGGCGAAGAAGTCGTCGCGCAACGAGATCGGCGCGCTCTCCGTCGAATCAGGGTCCAGTCCCAGGACATCGGCGACGGTGCGCACGACGAACCGGTCGAGTGCGGTTTCCGGGGCGACGAACTCGCGGTCGGTGCGGAGTTCCGGCCGGGGGAGCGCACGGCGGTCGAGCTTGCCGTTCGAGGTGGTCGGGAGCACGTCGAGCACCATGATGGCCGTCGGGATCATGTGCGCGGGCAGCGCCGACTCCAGTTCGCTCCGCAGCTCGCGGGTGTGCAGGTCGGCGGTGCCGCTGACGTAACCGACGAGGACGGGTCCGTCGACGACGAGATCGTCGCGGACGACGACACCGGCGGTGGCGACCCCGTGTAGAGAACCCAGCGTCGACTCGATCTCGCCGAGCTCCACTCGCTGACCGCGGATCTTCACCTGGGAGTCGGTGCGTCCCAGGTATTCCAGTTCACCGTCGTCGTTCATGCGGACGAGATCGCCGGTGCGGTACAGCCGTTCGCCGCTTCCGGCAGGGGAGGCGACGAATCGCGCCGCGGTGAGATCAGGCCGTGCCCGGTAGCCGCGGGCGAGTTGGACCCCGCCGAGGTAGAGTTCGCCGACCGCGCCGGGCGGTTGCGGGCGCAGGCGGTGGTCGAGGACGTGGACGCTGGTGTTCCACACCGGTCGGCCGATGGGCACGACCGGGACGTCCGGACGGCAGGCGTCGTGGTGGGTCACGTCGATGGCCGCCTCGGTGGGGCCGTAGAGATTGTGGATCGGCGCGGAGGTGAGTGCCGCGGTCGCACCGACCGTGCCCGGCGTCAGTGCCTCACCGCTGGTGAAGATCTGACGCAGCGACTTCAGGGTCGTCGTGGGGCGCCGGTGTGCGCCGCCGGGGCTGTCGGAGTCGTCGGCGAGAGCCGCCGAGAACGTGGTGAGCATCGACGGGACGAAATGCACGGTGGTGATGCGGTGTTCGTCGATCACGTCGCGCAGGTACCAGGGGTCGCGGTGCCCGTGGGCGGAAGGGACCACGAGCGCGGCGCCGGTGACGAACGGCCAGAAGAACTCCCAGACCGACACGTCGAAGGTGGCCGGGGTCTTCTGCAGGACGCGGTCGGACTCGGTGAGGGAATACCATTCCTGCATCCATCCGAGCCGGTTGACGATGGCACGGTGGGTGATCGCCACGCCCTTGGGCTTGCCGGTCGAGCCGGAGGTGAACAGCAGGTACGCCGTGTTGTCGGGGCCGGCGACCGGCGCCGGTTCCGGTCGGGCGGGGTTCGCGCGCAGCTCGGCCAGATTCTCGTCGGTGAGGACGAGATCCGGGGCGGCCACCGCCAGGATGTGCTCGAGACGGTCCGCCGGCTCGTCGGGGTCGACCGGGACGAAGGCCGCGCCCGCCCGGACGACGGCGTGCAGAGCCAGCACCTGATCGACGCTGCGGCGGAGCCGGACGGCGACGGTGCTTTCCGCTCCGATGCCGCGATCCTGGAGCGCCGCCGCCATGGACCGTGCCTGCCGGGCGAACTCCGCCTGGGAGAGCGGCCGGGATTCGGTCGAATCCCGCGGGTGCGCTGCGATGAGGGCAGGTGCGTCGGGATGAGCTGCGGCTGCCTCGTCCAGCAGGTCGACCAGGGTGCGCTCGCCGAGTTCGACGCGGGCGCCGGTGGAGTGGTGCGACAACTCCGCGTACTCACACTCGCGCAGCACGCTGACATGGGACACCGGGGCGTCGGGAGCGGCGGTGACGAGAGCTCGGAGGAACTCGACGAGCCGCCGGTGATGGGTGGCGATCTCATCGTCGGAGTAGATGTTCGGATTCGCCTCCAGGTCGACGCTCATACCGCCGTCGAGGCTGTCGTAGACGTTGACCGAGACGTCCTCGATCGGTCCGGTGGACAGCACGTTGAGCTCACCGTGCATCGGTCCGAAGTCGATGTGCTGGAAGAACAGCATCACGTTGACCAGCGGTCCGAAGAACCCGCGACGGGCCCCGGCGGCCCCCAGGATGTCGGCGACGATGTCCTCGTGGCGGTACTTCTGGTGGCGCACGGCGCTCTTGATCTCCGCGTTGACGGCCGCGAGCAGATCGGCCACGGTGGCGTTGTCGTCGAGTGCGACGCGCAGCGGGACGACGTTGGAGATGAGGCCCGCGGAGGTACGCAGGATGTCTCGGTCGCGTGCCGCGACCGGAAGGCTGAGGACCGCCTCGTCACGATCGGTGAACCGGGCGACGTACGCGGCGACGGCGGCGGTGATGACCGACGCCGGCCGCACCCGGTGAGTCCGTGCCAGGGAGCGGATGCGAGTGACAAGGTCATCGTCAAGGGTCGCCGAATTGACCTTCGACAGCGGCGCTGCCGGGCCGGAACGCCTGGTCAGAGTGGCTGACTCGGGCAGCTCGGCCAGATGCTGCGACCAGTACTCCCGATCGGCGATGAACTTCTCCGAGGTTCGGTACTCGACGTCCATCGCGGCGATCTCGGCCATCGTCGCGGTGTCCGCCAGGGGAGGCGGGGCATCGTTGACGATCGCCGTGTAGTGCGACGAGACGCGGAGCATCAGATACATGGCGGCATAACCGTCGTACCCGATGTGATGCCCGCGGCAGTACCAGATCGAATGTCCCGGACCGATTCTGAGCAGGTGTGTGTCGAGGAGGGGATCGGAGAACATGTCCGGACTCTTCGACCGGTGGTCGTCGATCCAGGCCAGCGCGGCCGCGCGCGGGTCCGCGGCGTCGCTGAAATCCTGTGTGCCGACGAACAATCTGCGCGACCGGTCGATGGTAAGGGTCGGTTCGGCGTCGTCCGTCGGGGTCAGCCGCAGCATGGAGGCTTCGGTTTCCAACTCGGTCAGAGTCGTCGCGCGCTGCAGGATCTCGGGATCGATGTCGACCGGAGCACCGTCGGAACCCGATGTGTCGCCGCGGAACTCGATGTACGCGTCGATGGTGAGCGGCACATCGGGTTCGAGCTCCTGGGCGTAGAAGATGCCGCGCTGGGCGGCCGTCATCGGGATCGTGGGGTCGGGGTCGGACGTGCTCTCGATATGGCTGGTGTGCCGGATCGTGTCTTCAGTGGTCACGCATGCCTCCCCTGTGAACGGGCGCCTGGCAGTCGGGAACCGAAGTCCTGAGAAGGCCAGGTCGCGCGTGTCGTGCTGGACGTCGGACCTCGATGGCGTGAAGAATGTGGTCACGCTCGGGTCGAAGCAGATCCCCCCGGACTCGTCAACTTGTCGGGTGCCCCGCCGGCCGCAGATCTGCTTGCTGCGCTCCGGACGGAGAAGGCCGTACTGATCGCTCACGGTTTGAATCGCTCAGTGCGGGCCGGTCTCGTCCCAGGAGTGCTTCGTGTGGGGCACTGGTCCAGATGGGTCCTATGCGAAGAAAGTCTTTCCCGGTTCGAGCGATTGCTAAACGCCCGAGGCTGTCCGCAGGACGGATTTGGCTCCCACCTGCGCGTTCCCCTACACTTGTGGGGTTGCCTGCGGCACTGCTGTGTCGCGAATCGGCTCACGAACCCACTGGGCGAAGTGTCCAGGTGTCACAGCCTGGTGCAAAACCCCAGGCAGGCGTGTGTTCGGTGGCAACGGACCGTGTGCGTCGGGTCGGAAATCCGGCGTACATAAGAAGCCAGGTCAAGGAGACTAACGAGTGATTCAGCAGGAATCTCGCCTGCGGGTCGCCGACAACACAGGTGCCAAGGAAATCTTGTGCATCCGCGTGCTCGGCGGTTCCTCGCGGCGCTACGCCGGCATTGGTGACGTGATCGTTGCCACTGTCAAGGACGCCATCCCCGGCGGCAACGTCAAGAAGGGTGAGGTCGTCAAGGCCGTCATCGTGCGCACCACCAAGGAGCGCCGTCGTCCGGATGGCAGCTACATCCGCTTCGACGAGAACGCCGCCGTCATCCTCAAGGGTGAGAGCGACCCCCGCGGTACCCGCATCTTCGGCCCGGTCGGCCGCGAGCTGCGTGAGAAGAAGTTCATGAAGATCGTGTCGCTGGCACCGGAGGTGATCTGAGCATGAAGGTTCACAAGGGTGACACCGTGATCGTCATCTCGGGCAAGGACAAGGGTGCGAAGGGCAAGGTCATCCAGGCCTTCCCGAAGACCCAGCGTGTCCTCGTCGAGGGCGTCAACCGAATCAAGAAGCACACCGCCGCGTCGGCCAACGAGCGCGGTGCCTCCTCCGGCGGCATCGTGACCCAGGAAGCCTCGATCCACGTCTCGAACGTGATGGTCGTCGATTCCGACGGCAACCCGACTCGCGTCGGCTACCGCGTCGACGAAGAGACCGGCAAGAAGGTCCGGATCTCGCGCAAGAGCGGGAAGGACATCTGAGATGACCACCACTGAGAAGATCCAGCCGCGCCTGAAGACTCGCTACCGCGAGGAGATCAAGAGCCAGCTGAACGAGCAGTTCGAGTACTCCAACGTGATGCTGATCCCCGGCGTCGTGAAGGTCGTCGTGAACATGGGCGTCGGCGACGCCGCCCGTGACGCGAAGCTGATCAACGGCGCTGTCGAGGATCTGGCCAAGATCACCGGTCAGCGTCCGGAGATCCGTCGCGCTCGCAAGTCCATCGCGCAGTTCAAGCTGCGTGAGGGCATGCCGATCGGTGCCCGCGCGACCCTGCGCGGCGACCGCATGTGGGAGTTCCTGGACCGTCTCGTGTCCATCGCACTCCCGCGTATCCGCGACTTCCGCGGTCTGTCGGACCAGCAGTTCGACGGCAACGGCAACTACACGTTCGGTCTGAACGAGCAGTCGATGTTCCACGAGATCAACATCGACAACATCGACCGCCCGCGGGGTATGGACATCACCGTCGTGACGTCTGCCCGCACGGACGAGGAAGGCCGCGCGCTGCTGCGTGCCCTGGGCTTCCCGTTCAAGGACAACAACGTTAAGGACAACTGACATGGCAAAGAAGGCTCTGGTCAACAAGGCCAACAAGAAGCCCAAGTTCGCCGTGCGGGGCTACACCCGATGCAACAAGTGCGGTCGTCCGCACTCGGTGTTCCGCAAGTTCGGCCTGTGCCGAATCTGCCTGCGCGAGATGGCGCACGCGGGCGAGCTCCCGGGCGTGCAGAAGTCCAGCTGGTGACCTTCACCCGAGGCTGACGCTTTGACGAAACGGCCCCACCTCTTCGGCGGATGCTAGCGATCCCCGCAACACCCTGGATTTCAGGGAGTTGCGGGGATCGTGCATTCTGCGGAGTTGAAGGACATGTTCTTTGCGGCGTTGGACCGTGTGGACGGGAACGTGTGCGAGGCTGCTCGCATCGTCGGGATGAGCCGGGACACTGCCTACGGGTGGGTACGCAAGGCAGGGATGCGTGGTCGCCGCACCGTGCATGGACTCGTTCGCGGTCACGTCCTAAAGAGTCCAAGCTCGCCCAGCCCGGCCCGCTGCGCGACTACGTCGCCGGCAAGTTGCAGGACCAGTGGTCCCCAGAGCAGATGTGCCACGCTCTCATGACCGAGTTCCCCGACGATCAGGGCATGCGAGTGAGCACCGAAACCATCTACCAGGCGATCTACGTCCAGGCCCGAGGAGGGCTGCGCCGCGAGGTCGCGATGGCGTTGCGGACCGGGCGGACCCGACGCAAACCCCATCGCAATACCGAACAGCGCACCAAGCGGTTCATTGACGGCATGGTGATGATCTCCGACCGTCCAGCCGAGGTCGAGGACCGGGCCGTGCCAGGACATTGGGAAGGCGATCTGATCGTCGGCACTCGCAGCGAGTCCGCGATCGTGACCCTGGTTGAACGTTCCACCCGCTACGTCATGCTCGGACACCTCCCGGGCGGGCACACCGCTGAGGAAGTCCGTGACGTGCTGGTACCGCTGATCGGATCACTACCCCAACACCTGCGTGGTTCGCTGACATGGGACCAGGGCTGCGAGATGGCAGCCCACAACCAGTTCACCGTAGCCACCGGAGTACCGGTCTACTTCTGCAACCCGCACTCACCCTGGCAACGCGGATCAAATGAGAACATCAATGGCCTGCTGCGCCAGTACTTTCCGAAGGGAACCGATTTGAGCGTCTACGGACCCCAGGACCTCGAACTCGTCGCCCAGAAACTTAACCGACGCCCACGCAAGACGCTCGACTGGAAAGCTCCAGCCGAGCGTCTGCGTGATCTACTGATAGCCGTCTAACCATCAGGTGTTGCGAGGACCCCTTGAATCCGCCCTTCGCGGAGGTGGGGCCGTTTTGCATCGGTGTCTGGCGGGTGGCTGGACCGACTTCCGTGCATCGATGAGAAGACGCCGGTGGTTGTTGCATTGCCGCCGGATAAAACGGTCAATTGTTTTGTCTAACAGAGGCACTCGCCGGGATCAGTGCCGTTGGCCAGGTTGCTGGAGCATCCGGCCACGGTCGGCGAAGCTGTTGCAGCGCAGCTTATTCGAGCGCCTCGAGGATCTTCGCTGGCACGATCGGGACGCTGACCGAGATCACCGTGGACGAACCCGATGCGTCGGACACCAGGACGGTGAAGTCGTGGGCGGTGGGCCCCGAGCGCGTCTGTCGTTGTGCCATCGTCGGCGTGAAAATGAAAGCGCCGCTTGCTGAATCGAGTGTCACCTGGGTGTCTGTGGTCAGATAACTCAGGGTGGAGGCGGTGTCATCCAGGTCGGTCACCGATCCCGAGATGACGCCGGTTTCCGGATTGATGTCCGAAATGGTCGGAGTGACGTCGAAAACCATGGCGGGTGTGGAACTCCGGGCGTGCCGTCCGCCGCCCGTGGTCATCTTGAGCGGGCGGATCGTGGTGGTACCGGCGTCGTGGGTGAGGAGGACGACGTCGCCGTCGAGCGTGATGGCGGGGCCGTGCGTCGAATGGCCGTGGAACCCGCCGGCCTCCACAGCAGAACCGTCGGTGTGGAAGACGGTCAGAATTGTTGTAGGCCAACGTGTTTCGGGACAGAATCGGGTCAATGGCAGGTAGGTCCGGCCGTCGTCCGTGATTGCCGGGGGGCCGGCCGGTTCTCCGACGACGGTCGCGGACACCACGGGCGCGGAGTCGGGCCGCAAGACGGCGAGGGAGACGACTGGGTCCCCACTCGCCGGGTCGGTGGTGAGCATCGGGAGATGGGCGGCGCCGTGCCGGTCGAAGTGAACCGAGATGGGAGATCCGTCGACGCGTGTGTCGCTTGTCGTGCCGTCACCGCAGATGACGGTCACGGTGGTGGCGTCCTCGCCGTCCGGCGTGAGGGTCGTCGTCGTGAGGAAGACGGTGCCGCTCTCGTCGGCCCGGACCCCGGCCGACCCGATGCCCGCGGCCATGACCCGCGACACGGCGTCCGGCGAGATCCCGACGACGGTGCTCTCCCCGGTGAGAGGGTTCGCCAGCGGGAGGTAAAGGTGGTCGTGGGGACCGGCGACGGCTGCGCAGTCGCTGACGCCGGACAGAGTTACCGACGATCTGCGCCCATCGGGGCGCACCACGGTGACGACGACCGAACCGGGTGACCGTGAGACCACGTAGACGGCGGTCTCGGTGGGCACCACAGAGGCCACCCGGCCGGGTATCCCGTCGACGGTGTCCAGCGAACCGTCGGGGTGACGGATCGCGAGCGTGGCGACCGGTGTGCCGGTGGGATCGCCGTGGTGCCGGGCGAAGTACAGCGAATCCTCGCGCCGTGCCCAGAGGTCGCCGCCCTCGCCGTCGAGCACCTGCCCGGCGGGTGCGAGTCCACCTGGCCCGGCCTCGAGAAGACGGGTTCCCTCGGCATCCGACGTCGCGACCAACACCTTTCCCGACGAGGTCAGGATGAGGCGACTGTGCGCGCCAGGGACACGGGGGAACGTCGAGGCGGTGCCGTCGTGGTCCAGGACGGTCAGGTACGTGTACGTCCGGCCGTCGTCGTCCGGCCAGGTGGTCAGCAGGTGGCCGATGCCCGCATCGTCGAATCGAAGGTGATCCGCGGGTAGTCCGAGAATCGGTCCCGTGGTCGACGCGGCGCCGGTCGGATCGATCCGGGTGATCCGTACCGATGTCCGGATGGTGTCGCCGGCGATCTCGGTGAGCTCGGTGAGCTGGTGGGCCCGACCGTCGGGGCCGAGGACGACGCCGCGGTCGGGCTCGGTGGGAGAACCGGCGATGGGTACCGATGCCACCGTCATGGTCTTCGGGCGGACCACGGAGACCTGGGTGCACCCGTCCTCGCGTTGGGGTGGTCACGAAGACCACGTCCTCGTGGCCGACGACGACCTCGTCGATCTGGGAGCCCGGCACGGTCACCTGTCCGAGCGAGTACGGGCTCGTGATGGGCAGTGCAACCGTGATCGGCGTCGTACCGCCGCGACCGTCGTCGGCGGTGATCGTCACCGAGTCGAACCGTGCCGATTCCGGTGCGCCCGGTGCGGTCGCGGTGATGCGCGCCTGCAGGGCGGGCTTGTAGGTGTAGGTGCCCGCGGGTGCGTCGTAGGTGAGCACGCCGCCGCTCGCGGTGCGGAAGGTCTGGTCACCGATGGGAGTGACGCCGTGCAGCGTCGTCGGGATGGGGTTCCCGTCCGCATCGGTGAATCTCAGCGAACCGTGCAGGACCCCGGCCGGGGCCGGGCCGGGTGCGGGAATCGGCTCGGTGAGTCCACTGTCCGGTACCGGGATGGTCGGTGTCGGACCGCTCGCAATGACCGTCACCGCCGCCGACATGCGCTTGCGGCTGAGGAGCGCGGATCCGAAGACGAGACCGCCGACGAGAGCGAATTGTGGGACGGGACCCGGGCTGTCCGGACCGTCGGCTGCCGTGAGGAACTGGTCCGGGTCGGTCGCCAGGCCGAATGTGTAAGGGGTGGCGGGGGTTTCGGCGGAGGCGACCGGGCCCTGGGTGCCGAAACGCCGGATCCACCACAGGAGTGTCCACGGCGCCGGGCTGGCCGCGCCGGTGCTCCCGCCGCCGAGGATGTTGATCCCCAGGAATGTGAGGATCCCGATGGCGCCGGTTCTGGCCGGCTGCGGGGCCACGGCGACTGGCGGGGTGGAGGTCTCGAGAAGGGGCGCCCAGGGCGGCGGACCGCCGGACGGCGACACGTCACGGTCGAACTTTGATCGGGTGACGTCATCGGCTCGAGCAGCGAGGGCGGTGTCCCCGGGCCGTCGGCCGTCGGCGGCGGGTGGTGACGTGGTGTCGGCACCGTCACCGGCGCGGTCGGGCGCGTCGGGTTCGGCCGGGCCCGGCTTCTCGTGGACGTCGACATCGAGGGAGGCGTGGTTCGGGGTGGAGTCAGAAGAGGATTCCGGGTCGGGCTCGGTCTCCTCGGCGGCAGGCGGCACGGCCGGCTCGCCCGCGGACGATCCCTCGCTCTGGGCAGGCGGATCGGTGAACTGCGGGAGGGTGTCGTTCTCTGCGACGGGACCCGAGGGTTCGATCGTGGTGTCTCCGGGGTCGGAATCCGGTGTCGTCCCGGTATCGCTTCCGGATGCGGGCCCACTCTCGGCGGAGTCGCCATCCCCGGAATCACCATCGCCGGACCTGGTGCTGCCCGACCCCGAGTCGCTGCCGCCCGACCCGCCACCGCTGCCGCCGGAGCCGCTACCGCTTCCGCTGGAATCGCTGCCGCCGGAGTCCCCACCGCCCGAGCCGCTGCCGCTGCCGCCGGAGTCGCCCCCACTGGAGTCACCACCGCCCGAGTCGCCGCCGGAACCCGGGGCGTCGACGCTGTGTGATCCGACGCCGAAGGGGCTCGGTTCGGCTGTCGCGGGGGCTTGGCCTCCCCAGTAGAGAGCCAGTCCCACAGCAGCTGCAACCGCGAGCGCCCGGACTCGGCGGGGTCGCGCAGTGGTCATGGTCATCTTCGGAAGACCTTCGATACGAAGCAGCACGTTCGCCGTGTACGACGACGGGTCAGGATGTCACCGCCGCGAACACAGTCGATGTCTCTGACGGTAGCCGCTGGTGGTCGCGATCACTAACACTTCGTCGAGGGGTTCATCCGGCCGGATTCCAACGGGTGATCGACGTCCGCACGGACCGCCGAGGGCCCCTGAACGGGTGACATCCGGGTTGCGCTGTTGTGCAGCACTTTCGAAGCGGATCCGGACCCCGGTTCGGATCCCCGGCGGCCCGATGATCCGTTGCCCGGTTTGACCTCGCTCACCCGTGCGAGGTGAAAACCGTCCGACCGGACGACAGTCGTTTCGGGCCCTTGTGGCGGGCGTGCAACGCGTTCAGCGTCGTGCCGCCCATTCGTCGATTAGGCGCGGCAGCTTTCGGGCGCCGGCCGTGAGCGACCGCTGGAAGGCGCGGATGGCCAAGGCGTCGGCGACCTTGCCGATCGCCCCGCCCCCGACGCCGTCGTTGTGGACGCGGTAGGTGAGTCGTACCCCGTCGCGGGCGTCGTCGAAGGTGGCGGAGATGGTGAACCCGAACGGGGACTCTATGGAGGTGAACTCGGTCCCCTTCACGGGGTCGACGCGGGTGAACTCGCCGACCCAGTCGACCGTGCGTCCCAGAGCCTTCATCTGACCCTTCCACGTGGTGCCGACGCGAGTGGGTCCCTCCGACACCGGCGCGATGCCGACGACACCCGGCGTGAGCGCCGCGACGTGCTCCGGGACCAGGCAGTACTCCCAGACCGTTTCGGGCGGCTGGTTGATCACGACGGAGGTGGAGGCTTCGGGCATCGTCGAACTCCTGCGGTGGTGGCGGTGTGCGGCATCGACGTTACCCACGCCCCGGGATTCCGACGCGAAAGAGCGGATATGGTGCGCATTTCGCCACGGGAGGGGGTGTTAGGCTCTCACGCCGGGGCGGCTGATCAGTGCGATGGGACGACCCGTTTCCCTGCCTACTGCCGACGCATGACCGCAGGGAAGGCGGAGATTTTCGATGGCCAAAGTGATCGCGACGATCAGCTTGAAGGGCGGGGTCGGCAAGACCACGGTGACCGCGGGGCTGGCCGAATATATGTCGGCGGAGTTCGGTCAGCGGGTGCTGCTCATCGACCTCGACTCGCAGATCAATCTGACCACAATGATGATCAGCGAGGAGCGCTGGCTCGAACTGAACACCAACGGCCGAACGCTCGCCACACTGTTCTCCGACGCGGTCAGGGGCACCCGGTACTTCCGGCTCGACGAGGCCATCGAGCGGGGCGTCTCTCCGGTGAAGAAGGTGAACTCGGTGGACCTCCTCGCATCGTCGCTGGATCTCATCGAGGTCCAGGAGGATCTGAGTGCGCTGCGCGTCGAGGGGCGGGTGCCAGACGGTGGCACCGGCTTTCTCCGCGAGGCGATCGAACCGGTCCTCGACTTCTATGACTACGTGCTGATCGACTGTCCGCCCAACATCGGGCCCATCACCCTGAACGGTCTGGCCGCCGCGGACGCCTACATCATCCCCACCATCCCGGATGTGCTGTCCACGTATGGAATTCCGCAGATCCAGACCCGGGTGCGGAAGATCGGCCACGAGATCGGCCGGACCATCGTCGAGCTCGGGGTGGTGATCACGAAGTACAAGGCGAACTCGGCCGTCCACCGCTCGACGGCGATGCGCCTACGCCGCGACCCCACCATCCAACACGTGCTGCCCAGTTACATCAACGAGGCCAATTCCGTTGCCGCAGCAGCGGAGTTCACGTCGTATGGGACCCTTCGGGTCAAGTACGGCAATCAAGGTCAGTTCGACCAGTTCCGTGGCCTGACCATGGACGTGATGACCGAGGCGCAGGAGAAGATCCGATGAATTCCGACGAGACCCGCCGGCGTATGGAGTACCAGGCTGTCGGCGGTGCGCTCGCGCAATTGGACGCGAAGGACCCGCAGGCCGCACAGCTGATCGCGGGACTGGTCACCGTGATCATCGGCGAGGCCGAGCGGTCCTCCCGATTCGCTTCCGCGCTCACCGGGGTCGTCGACGCGCTGCGTCCGGCCGACGTTGCTCTCGATGGCGCTCCCGTGACGGCGCCGCGGAAGCGGGTGACACGGCAACCGGGCGCGTTCGATCCGTTCGTCGTCTACCGCCAAGGCGGTAGGCAGGAACTGTCAGCGCGACTCGGCGAGCTGACGCTCGACCAGCTCCGGGACATCATCGCCGAACAGGAACTCGACACCCGCAAGGAGACGAGCCGGAAGCGGAAGCCCGAGGTGCTCGCCGCGTGGATTGTCGAGCGCGTCGAGGCGTCCGAGAACAAGGGGAGCGTCTTCCGGTAGCCGGCGTACGCCGGTAAGCGATCGCCGGGCTCAGCGGCCCAGGATGCCGCCCAGTACCCCGCCGGCGCCCGAGCCGGCGGCCCCACCACCGCCGGTGCCTCCGATGAACCCGCCCGGTGGCAGCTCCGACGGCTGCACGACGACGAAGCCCTGACCGGAGAAGGCGAGGGTGAAGCGTTCGCCGGTGCTGCGGCCCATCAGGGTGCCGAGGTTGAACGAATCGTTGGACTTCACCGAGGTGCGCAGGCTCGACGACCAGGCGACCGCGGCCTGCGGGTCGGCGTAGGTCGCGGCGTCGACGTTGAGGACCACCGGTGTGCCGTCGGTGGTGATGGCGATACGTCCGCGGCCGGTGAACACGCAGTTGTACAGGCCCGCGTTGCTCATCGCGCCCGCGCCCTGGACGCGTTGGATGTCGTAGCGAAGGGTCGAGTCGAAGGCGAGGACATTGGCGCCGTTGATGGTCAGGCCGTCGGTGCCGTCGAGGTCGATCAGATGAACGTCGGACGCGGCGTTGGCGAGGAACAGGTCGCCGCGACCGGTGACCTTCATCAGGGGGACACCCTCGCCGGTCATCGCCTGACGCATCATCCGGCCCAGACCGCCGGACCCGAGTGCTTCGAAGTGGAGATCACCCTGGTAGGCGACCATCGAACCGGTGCGGGCCATGACCTCACCCGAGAGTCCGACGCGGCACATCTTGCTGCCCTGCTTCTGGATTCCCTGGCCGCTGACCTCGGCATGGGACGGGGCGAACAGATCGCTGTGCATGGGGACTCCCAAGGGTTGGGTCGTGACCGGAGGGTGGGGCGGGGTGGCCGGCGGCGGTGCGGCCGGAGGCGGCGATTGTGGTTGTGGGACCGGCTGATTCGTCGGCGGCCACGGCTGCGGATCGGTTACCCGCGGTGGCTGACCGGGAGGCGGCGGCGGTGCCGGATCGTCCTCGACGTCGATGCCGAACGCGGACACCAGACCGGCGAGCCCTGCGTCGTAACCCTGGCCGACGGCACGAACTTTCCAGGTGTCGTTGCGGCGGTAGATCTCGAGGCAGACCACGGCGGCCTCGCTGGTGAGACCCGTCGGCGTGAAGCCGAGTTCCTCGCCGCCGCCGCTCAGGGTCGCGGTCAGTGCGCCGGCGGTCGCAAAGGTGGACGGGCCGGTGCCGTCCAGGCTCGCGGCGACGACCACCGTCGTGATGTCACGGGGGAGCTCGGCGGTGTCGACCGTGACGATGTCGACCGCTCCCGACGAGCGATAACCGACCCCCGGGCCGGTGGGCTGGTTGTAGAAGATCAAGTCGGCGTCGGAGCGGACGCGACCGGCGTCGGTGAGCAGGATCGCCGAGGTGTTGACCGGCGATGCGGAACGTACCGACACCGTCACGGCCGACGACGGCAACGGGCGGTTCTCTCCGGCGGACAGCGTGAGCACGTTGTCCATTGTGCCAAGGCGGGTGCACGAGGAGATCGCTCTGTCGACCGACCGGCGCGTCACCGGCTGAGACCGCCTCTTCGACGGCCATATGCAGGGTGCTTCTCGGAGGCGTTTCTCAGCGCATGGGCACTCTCCGGCCATGAAAAAACAGTGGCGCCCCCGGCGGTTCCGCGCAACCATGTTCGGCAACATGTTCGTCACGGACCGACCGGGACGATTTCAACGGTGCCGCAACGTGGTTCGCGTCTGCGGAGCGAGGTGAGGGGGTCGTCATGGCCGCAGTACCACTGGCAACCGTGTGCGGTCTCGTCCTGCTCGCGATCATCGTCTGCACAGTTCTCGCCGTCGCCGGTGACGGCCGCCGGCGGGTGAAGTACCGGGAGGCGTACGACACCCGACGGCCGACCCTCTGAGATCAGACGTCTGTCCCATTCATCAAGGCGGGCAACGGATATCCGGCACGAGTCAGTGTCCCGAGATCCGGCGACCCCGACGGGGGCGGGTGCGGTCGGGACCGGACTCGACCGTGACGACGTGTGCGGCTTGTCGTGCGTGGACCGAGAGATCCGGGATGCCCTTCACCGGCTGATGCATCGGCAGCAGGACGTATCCCTCCTCCCAGGGGAACCGGCCGTATTCGTCCGGCCAGACCACCTGCAGCGTCGGGGAATCGGGGAACAGCAGGTTGGCGAGGATGAGTTCGTCCTTGTCGACCTGTTCGATCAGCCGCACCGAGACCGCGACCGTCTGCAGACGGATGTCGGTCTGAGTCGCGACCAGGTCGCGCCAGTCCTCGCGGTGCAGCAGGTCGCCGAGTTCGTTCAGGACGTGATGGGCGGTGAGCGGGTCGACGCCGTAGACGGCGAGCTCGGGGATCGAATGCAACGAGAGCCCGGCGGTGTAGGAGAACCCGCAGTCGGCCTCGCGGCTGTTGGCCTCGGGGGATCCTTCGCCGACGGAGGTCACCTGCCAACCGCACCGGCGGATGGTGTCGATGGTCGAGCGGATGACGGGGTTGGGATGCCACCGGGGCAGACCTCGGATCGCGGCAGCGTGGTCTGACATGGATCGCTCCTTTGTTCGAAGGGTGACGCCATGACACCACGGGGGTCCGACAAGTTCCGTGCGGAGATCTCGCGTGGTCGGGGATGCCGAACCGGGCCTGTCGAAGCGTCGCCGTCCGTTAGCGTGCCCGCATGACGAAGGTGATGGTGGCGCTGCGTGGACTCGGGCCCGGTGTCGAACAGTTGGGTATCGAACTGCTCGGGGCGGGTTTCCGCCTGGCCTGCGAACGGTCGGGTGCACGTCGCGTGCAGGTGAACATCTCCGACGACGCGGTCGACGGCGCGATGAGGATCTCCGAACTCGACCCGCCGATCACGGCCGTCGTCAGCCTCTGGGGGGCCGACCTGGACACCGTGCTGGCGGCTCTAGGCGACACCGCCGGCGTCGTGGGTGCCTGGCGGGTGACCGAACGCGCACCGCTCGACCCGGACCTGCCCGCCGACGGCTCCCGTGTCGACGCCCTCTCGAATGTGGCCTTCCTGCGCCGTCCGGCAGAACTCGACCCGCAGGAGTGGCGTCGGATCTGGCTCGACGAGCACACGACCGTCGCCATCGAGACCCAGGCGACGTTCGGCTACTACCAGAACGTCGTCGAGGAGACGCTCACGCCGGAGACGCCGCAGGTGGACGGCATCGTCGAAGAACTGTTCCCGATGGCCGCGGTCAGCGACTTCCACGCATTCTACGGGAGCGGAGGAGACCAGGCGGAGCTCGAACACCGCATGACCCGGATGCTCACCAGTGTCGGCAGATTCGGCGCCGACCGACACCTCGACGTGGTGCCGACGTCGCGCCACGACCTCGTGCTCGAGGTGCCCGCCCGGTAGCGTCGCACGAGGGGTCGCCGGACGCGATTTGGGTCTGGCCAGCAGATTCCCTACACTAGACCGGTTGCCTGTGCACCTCAGGTGCCCGGGACTCAACTGAATAGTCTCCGGTGCCGGCGAAAAGCCAAGGGCACCGGCGGCGAGAACCTTCAGAAAACTATCCACTTCGTGGAAGGCCCACCGCAGGTCAGAGGTATTTCCTCTCATCGGCGCTGTATGGGAACCGCCACGAGAAAGGTTGACGGTCAACCATGACCATGACTGACCCGATCGCAGACTTCTTGACGCGTCTGCGCAACGCCAATTCGGCGTACCACGACGAGGTGAAACTCCCGTCGTCGAAGATCAAGGTGAACATCGCCGAGATCCTCAAGCGTGAGGGCTACATCACCGACTACCGCATCGAGGATGCGGAGGTCGGCAAGAGCCTGATCGTCTCCCTGAAGTACGGCCCCAGCCGTGAGCGCTCCATCGCTGGTCTGCGCCGCGTCTCGAAGCCGGGTCTCCGGGTTTATGCAAAGTCCACCAACCTGCCCAAGGTGCTGGGCGGCCTCGGCGTGGCCATCATCTCCACGTCGTCGGGTCTGCTCACCGACCGCCAGGCAGCCAACCAGGGCGTGGGCGGCGAAGTCCTCGCCTACGTCTGGTAGGGGAGGGAACGACATGTCGCGTATCGGAAAGAACCCCATCGAGATCCCCGCGGGCGTCGACGTCACCGTCGACGGCCAGCGCGTCTCCGTGAAGGGCCCGAAGGGTGAGCTCTCGCTCACCGTCTCCGAGCCCATCACGGTCGCCAAGGAAGACAACACCATCGTTGTCACCCGCCCCAACGACGAGCGTCGCAGCCGCGCGCTGCACGGCCTGAGCCGTTCGCTGATCAACAACCTGGTCATCGGCGTCACGCAGGGCTACACCACGAAGATGGAGATCTTCGGTGTCGGCTACCGCGTCCAGGCGAAGGGCAACGACCTCGAGTTCGCCCTCGGTTACAGCCATCCCGTGCCGATCGAGGCCCCCGAAGGAATCACCTTCGCCGTGGAGTCCCCGACCAAGTTCTCGGTCTCGGGTATCGACAAGCAGAAAGTCGGCCAGATCTCGGCGAACATCCGCCGCCTCCGTCGTCCGGACCCGTACAAGGGCAAGGGCATTCGCTACGAGGGTGAGCAGATCCGTCGCAAGGTCGGAAAGACGGGTAAGTAAGCCATGAGTGACACAGCTACCAAGACCAGCCGCAAGCCCCTCGGCAAGGACGTGTCGACGCGTCGTCGCAAGGCGACCGTCAACCGGCACTTCCGTCTCCGCAAGAAGGTCAGCGGAACCCCGGCTCGTCCGCGTCTCGCGGTCAAGCGCAGCTCGCGCCACATCCACGTGCAGCTCATCGACGACCTGGCCGGCAAGACGCTGGCCGCCGCGTCGTCGATCGAGGCCGACGTGCGTGCGGCAGGCGGCGACAAGTCGGCTCAGGCCCGCAAGGTCGGAGAGCTCATCGCCGCCCGTGCCAAGGCTGCCGGCGTCGACGCCGTCGTCTTCGACCGTGGTGGCAAGGACTACCACGGCCGTATCGCCGCGCTCGCCGATGCCGCCCGTGAGGGAGGCCTGAGCTTCTGATGACCATCTTCACCAGCTACACCCACATGACCGGAGGGAACCTCTGATGCCCGGACGTCAGCGTGACGGCGGAAACGGACCCGCCGGTAACGACAACAACCAGAACAACGCAGGTGGCGGCAACGACCGTCGCGGCGGTGGCCGCGGAGACCGTCGCGATCGCGGCGGCCGCGACCAGGACCGCAACCAGCTCGAGCGCGTGGTGACCATCAACCGCGTCTCGAAGGTGGTCAAGGGTGGACGCCGTTTCTCGTTCACCGCTCTAGTGGTCGTCGGCGACGGCCAGGGCATGGTCGGCGTCGGCTACGGCAAGGCCAAGGAAGTTCCGGCCGCGATCCAGAAGGGCGTCGAAGAGGCTCGCAAGAACTTCTTCCGCGTGCCGCTGATCGGTGGCACCGTGACCCACCCGGTTCAGGGTGAGGCCGCTGCCGGTGTCGTCATGCTTCGCCCGGCCAGCCCCGGTACCGGTGTCATCGCCGGTGGCGCGGTGCGTGCCGTGCTCGAGTGCGCAGGCGTCCACGACGTCCTGGCCAAGAGCCTCGGCTCGGACAACGCGATCAACGTCGTCCACGCCACCGTGGCGGCACTCAAGATGCTGCAGCGTCCCGAAGAGGTTGCAGCCCGTCGTGGTCTGCCGATCGAGGATGTCGCTCCGGCCGGTATGCTGCGCGCTCGAGCGGGACAGGGAGTCTGATCATGGCCGAGCTGAAGATCACCCAGGTCAAGGGCACCATCGGTACCAAGAAGAACCAGCGTGACAGCCTGCGGACCCTCGGACTGAAGGGCATTCGCCAGACCGTCACCCGCGAGGACACGCCGATCAACCGCGGCCTCATCAACGCGGTTCGTCACCTCGTGACAGTCGAAGAGGTTTAAGCAATGACCATCAAACTCCACCACCTTCGCCCCGCGCCGGGGTCGAAGACCGACAAGACCCGCGTGGGTCGCGGTGAGGGGTCCAAGGGTAAGACCGCCGGTCGCGGCACCAAGGGCACCAAGGCACGCAAGAACGTGCCGGCCGGCTTCGAGGGCGGCCAGATGCCGATCCACATGCGGCTGCCGAAGCTCAAGGGCTTCACCAACCGCAACCGGATCGAGTACCAGGTCGTCAACGTCGGCGACATCGCTCGCCTGTTCCCGCAGGGTGGCACCATCGGCGTCGACGAGCTCGTCGCCGCGGGCGCTGTGCGCAAGAACAAGCTGGTGAAGGTGCTCGGCGACGGAGACCTCTCCGTCAAGGTCGACGTCACCGCCGACAAGTTCACCGCCTCCGCCAAGGAGAAGATCGCCGCTGCCGGAGGCAGCGTCACCGAACTCTGACGGAACAAACCCGCGGTCGGGCGGCAGCTACGCTGCCGCCCGACCGGGGCGTTTCGGCGTCACTGTTAGAGTTTCAGACGTTGTCTGCCGCATCCGCAAAGATCAGCCGCATCCCGAACATCGTCGATTGCCGAGCACACGGGGATCGGGTCGTGACCGACCCGGAACACAGCCCTCGCGTGGTCGTTCCTAGGAGGAGTTAGTGCTTTCCCCCCTCTTCGCGGCCATACGGACGCCGGACCTGAGGAAGAAGATCCTCTTCGTTCTCGGCATCATCATCCTGTATCGCCTCGGCGCGACCGTGCCGTCGCCCGGTGTGGACTACCAGGCCGTGCGGGCATGTCTGGACGAGGTCTCGGCCGGTGAGTCGAGCTCGGTCTACTCCCTGATAAACCTGTTCTCCGGCGGCGCGCTCCTGCAGCTGTCGGTGTTCGCGATCGGAATCATGCCGTACATCACGGCATCGATCATCGTCCAGCTGCTCACGGTGGTCATCCCACGGTTCGAGCAGCTGCGCAAGGAAGGCCAGGCCGGCCAGGCCAAGATGACGCAGTACACGCGTTATCTCGCCGTGGCCCTCGCGCTCCTCCAGTCGACCGGCATCGTCGCCCTCGCCGACCGCGGTCAGCTCCTCCCGCAGTCGTGTGCGACCAGTGGTGAGGTCATCAACGACTCGAGCATCTTCGGTCTGATGATCATCGTGCTCGTCATGACCGCCGGCGCCTGCGTGGTCATGTGGTTCGGCGAGCTCATCACCGAGCGCGGCATCGGCAACGGCATGTCGCTGCTGATCTTCGCCGGTATCGCCGCCCGTATCCCGGCCGAGGGTCGGACCATCCTGAACACCCGCGGCGGGCTCGTCTTCGCGCTGGTGTGTCTCGCCGCGCTGATCATCGTTGCGGGAGTTGTCTTCATCGAGCAGGGGCAGCGCCGCATCCCGGTGCAGTACGCCAAGCGCATGGTGGGCCGCAAGATGTACGGTGGATCCTCGACCTATCTGCCGCTGAAGGTCAACCAGGCCGGCGTCATCCCGGTCATCTTCGCCTCGTCGCTGCTGTACCTACCGCAGCTGATCGTCGAGCTGACGCGCAGCACCGACGGCACGCAGTCGACGTGGCAGGAATACGTCACCAGGTACCTCACCGATCCCAGCAACGGGGTGTACATCGCGGTCTACTTCCTGATGATCATCTTCTTCACGTACTTCTACGTGGCGGTGACGTTCAATCCGGAGGAACGTGCCGACGAGATGAAGAAGTACGGTGGCTTCATCCCGGGTATCAGGCCGGGCGCCCCGACCGCGGAGTACCTGGGCTACGTGCTCAGCCGCATCACTCTGCCGGGCTCGATCTACCTCGGTATCATCGCGGTGCTGCCGAACCTCTTCCTCGAGATCGGCAACAGCGGCGGGGTCCAGAACCTCCCATTCGGTGGCACGGCCGTCTTGATCATGGTCGGCGTGGGTCTGGACACGATGAAGCAGATCAACAGTCAATTGATGCAACGCAAGTACGAAGGATTCCTCAAGTGAGACTCGTCATTCTCGGCCCCCCCGGAGCAGGCAAAGGCACTCAGGCGGAACTGCTGAGCGAAGCCCTCGGCATCCCCCACATCTCCACCGGTGATTTGTTCCGCGCCAACATCTCTCAGGGCACTCCGGTCGGCATCGAGGCCAAGAAGTACCTCGACGCCGGCAACCTGGTCCCGTCCGAGATCACCGTCGACATGGTTCGTGCCCGGGTGGGCGAGCCGGATGCGGCCAAGGGCTTCATCCTCGACGGCTTCCCGCGTTCGACCGAGCAGGCCGATGCCCTCAAGGACATCCTGGCCAATCTCGACGCCTCGCTCGACGCCGTGCTGTCCTTCGTCGTCGACACCGACGTCGTCGTGGAGCGCATGATGGCCCGTGGTCGTGCCGACGACACCGAAGAGGTCATCCGCAACCGGATGGACGTCTACACGAAAGAGACCTCGCCGCTGCTCGAGTACTACGGCGACGAGGTGAAGACCATCGACGCGGTGGGCGACATCCAGGATGTCCACCAGCGTGTGCTGAGCGCCCTCGGCGCCGGCGTCAACTGACACCCCGAGACTGCGTCCGCTGATGGGTTTCCGTAAACGCAAGCGCGTTCCGTTCCGCTCCGCCGGCGAACTGGATGCGATGGCAGCAGCGGGCGCAGTCGTCGGATCGGCCCTCGTGGCCGTCCGCGCCGCCGCGAAGGCGGGGGTCAGCACTCTCGATCTCGACGAGGTCGCGGAGACCGTGATCCGCGAGGCCGGGGCCGTTCCCTCGTTCAAGGGCTACCACGGTTTCCCCGGATCGATCTGCAGCTCGGTCAACGACGTCGTGGTCCACGGAATCCCGTCGGCCGATGTCGTTCTCGCCGATGGTGATCTGGTGTCGATAGACTGCGGCGCCGTCCTCGACGGCTGGCACGGCGACTCGGCCTGGACCTTCGGGGTCGGCGAGATGTCGCAAGCCGACGCCGACCTGTCCGAGGCCACCCGGCTGTCGATGGAGGCGGGTATCGCCGCCATGGTCGACGGCGCGCGACTCACCGACATCTCCCACGCCATCGAACTGGGCACCCGTGCCGCCGAGAAGAAGTTCAACCGTCCGTTCGGCATCGTCGACGGCTACGGCGGTCACGGCATCGGTCGCGAGATGCACATGGATCCGTTCCTCGCCAACGAGGGCGAGCCCGGTAAGGGGCCGCTCCTGGTGATCGGGTCGACGCTGGCGATCGAGCCGATGCTCACCCTAGGCTCCGTGGACACCACCGTCCTGGAGGACGACTGGACCGTCGTCACCGACGACGGCTCCCGGGCCGCGCACTGGGAACACACCGTCGCGGTCACCGCCGACGGCCCGCGGATTCTGACGCCGCGACCCCACTAGTCGACGCTCGGCTCCGGCGCGACAGCCCCGGAGTCTGCCGGGACGCGGAATTCCGCTTTATCGTTCATACAGCGAACAACGATTGATCGCCGATCCGCTCACCCGTTGAATGGTCATGACCGCGTAGGCGTGTTCGGGCGTGGTGGAGGACGAGTGTCGAGCAGAGAAGAGTGGGACGAGATGACGACTGTGGAACTCGGCGACGGACTGAAGGTCTCAGCCCTCGGATTCGGTGGGATGTCGTTGACCGACGTCTACGGCGCGGTGACGGATGACGACGCCCTGCGCACCCTCACGCATGCGGTGGACAGCGGCGTGACGTTCATCGACACCGCCAACGTCTACGGCAACGGGCGCAGCGAGACCACGATCGGGAAGCTGCTCAAGTCTCGGCGCGACGACGTCCAGCTCGCCACCAAGTTCGGCATCGTCGGTCAGGGCGGCGTCGGGCAGCGCGGGGTCCGCGGTGACCGAGGGTACGTTCGCGAGCAGGTCGAACTGAGCCTCGCACGACTCGGCACCGATCGCATCGACCTGTACTACCAGCACCGCGTCGATCCGGTCGTCCCGATCGAGGAGACCATCGGCGCGGTCAAGGAACTGGTCGAGGAGGGCAAGGTCCTGCACATCGGTCTCTCTGAGGCGACCGGTGACGAGATCCGCCGCGCGGTCAGCGTGCACCCGATCGCCGCCATCCAGTCCGAGTGGAGCGTCGTCTCCCGAGACGTCGAGCGGTTCGTGGTACCCGCTGCCCGCGAGCACGGACTCGGCTTCGTGTCCTACTCGACGCTGGGCCGCAAGTGGCTGGCCGGGCTCCTCGACCACAGAGATCTGGTCGAAGGCGATGTGCGCCTGAACATCTCGCGCTACACGCCCACCAACCTCGCGTACAACCAGCCGATCCTCGAGGAGTTCTTGCAGATCGCCGACGAGGTCGGTGTGACCGGTGCACAGCTGGCGCTGGCCTGGTTCTACACCAAGGGTCGCGAGTTCGATCTCCCCGTCGTCTCGATCCCGGGTTCCCGGTTCGCCGAGCGTGTCTCGGAGAACCTGGCGGGCGTCGACGTCGAACTGACCGCGCAGCAGGTCGAGCGACTGGATACGTTGGCCGCCCGGATTCGCGGTCATCGGTCCGCCCAACCGCAGTTGGTTTCGTCGGCACGCGAGTGACCCGCGATCGCACCACTGCGGGTGAGTATCGGTCGCTCATCTGGGTGAACGTCCAATTGGTGTCGTGGTGAACGCGTCTCAAATTCGATGTGTCGAACTACAGACAGCCGCGTCACTCCTGCCTTACGATTTCCCTTGTCTCGCAAGAGAGCGAGGGGGATGCGCCGGTTGGGGTGCCCTTGATACGTTCGATCCGTATGTCCTCCACTAGGGTTTCTCGGCTGTGGCCGCACACCCGAGTCCAGGTGACGGAGGTGCGGAGTGGTCCTGTCGGCATCGTTGTCCGTCGTCAGTGGACCGGTACCAGTCGTCGTCACCGTCCTCGGTGTGGTCGGTTTCCTGTGGCTCATCTTCTATCCGTCGGTCCGCTATCTCCTGATCGTCGTCCCGATCTCGATCGCGGTCGCCGTGGGCGGGACGCTGTTGGCGCACTACCTGGTCGAGGACGTGTGGCGTCCGTTTCCGGAGGCGATCGAGACCGGTGTCTACATCTCGAGTTGCGTTGCCGCCCTTGCGCTGATTCTCGGGGTGGCCCGGTTCGTGGCCGGTCACGGATGGTTGCAGAAGCTGATCACCGTGCTCGCCGGACTGTTCGCGGTGCTGATGGCGTTGTCACAGATCAACGTCACCTTCGCCTACTATCCGACAGTTGATGCGCTGCTGGGTGATTCGGGTGCGCGGTCGGTGACCCTCGAGGAACTCGACGACGAGTCACTGATCGTGGTGCCGATTGACAAATGGCGGGCACCGCAGAATATCCCGAGCGGGGGGCGGATCCTGACGGCGCCCATCCCCGGCACCAAGTCCGGATTCACGGCACGTCCGGCGAAGATCTATCTGCCGCCGGCTGCTCTCACCTCGCCGACACCGCGGTTGCCGGTGCTGGTCCTGCTGGCGGGCCAACCGGGTGCCCCGGACGACTGGCTGCTCGGCGGTCAGCTGGTCGCCACGATGGACGCGTACGCGGCAGAGCACAACGGCCTGAGCCCCATCGTCGTGGTCGCCGACGGCACCGGATCGACGATGGCCAACCCGATCTGTGTGGACTCCAAGCTGGGCAACGTCGCGACCTATCTGTCGCGAGACGTGCCGGACTGGGTCGCGGCCAACCTCAAACTCGCGAACACGGACAGCAGGTCGTGGGCGGTCGGTGGATTGTCCTACGGCGGAACGTGTGCGCTGCAACTCGCGACGAACCATCCGGACGTCTATCCGACGTTCCTCGACCTGTCAGGTCAGATCGAACCGTCCCTGGGGACGCGGCAGCAGACCATCGCCACGGCGTTCAACGGCGACGAGGCTGCGTTCAAGGCGGTCAATCCGATGGATCTGATGGCCACGCGGCAGTATCCCGACACGGCCGGTGCGTTCGTCGTCGGGCGAGACGACGCGATGTACCGCGCCGGTCTCAAAGAGGTGTTCGAAGCTGCGCGGCGTGCCGGCATGGACGTGCATTTCAGCGAGGTGCCCGGTGGGCACAGCTTTGCGGTGTGGTCGGTGGGCCTGCGTCAGGAGATGCCGTGGCTCGGTAAACGATTGGGGATTCCGGAATGAGCGCACCCGTTGTCGAGACAGAGCGAGACGACGCCGACGGCCCACACGAGAGCAAGGTGCTGAACAAACTCAAGGCGTATGCGGCGGTGCTGATGCGGCTCCCGTTTACCCTCGCGTTGTGGCTGACCGTCTTCGGTCTGGCGCTCTTCACGGGGTCGTTGTGGAGTCACGCGGCTCGCAAGTCCTGGTACCACGACGTCGCCTTCGGGGTCCCGGCGTTGGAGGACGGCAAGTGGTGGACCATCGTCACCTCATCGTTCTTCGAGCCGAGCCCGGGCAAGTACGTGCTCGCGCTGATCCTCATCGCGGTCGGAATCGGTTGGGCCGAATACCGGTTGGGCACCGCGCGGGTCGCGATGGTGGCCTTCGGTGGCAAGATCGTCACCGAGTTGATCACGGTCGGTCTGGTCTGGATGTTCAGCCGCGACTTCACTTCGTGGGAGTGGGTCGAACGCCTGTCGCACGTGCACAGCGCGAGCGCGATCACGATGGTCGTGGCGGCGGTGGCGGTGGCGACGGCCACGCTCCGGTCACCCTGGCGCCTACGCATCCGGGTCGCCCTCGGGGCTGTCGTGGCGATCGCTTTCCTGTTCGAGGGCACGTTCAGCACTGTCCAGTATGTGATCGCGGTGCTCGTCATGCTGCCGGTGGGCGAGCGGTGGTTCAGTACCGTCGAGCACGGCTATCTGCCACGTACCCGCCGCGAGGTGCGCATGCTGGGCTGTGCGGGCCTGCTCGTCATCGCGGGCGCGAACCTGCTGGTGTTCTTCTTCCCGGGTAGCGGGCCCCTCGGGCCCACCGACGCGAACGACGAGTCCACCTTCACGATGATCATCGGCCTGGTGATCAACCTGCTGATCGCCGACCAGTTGCGTCGAGGTCGGCGTTGGGCCTGGTGGGTTGCGGTGGTCTACGGACTGCTCAACGTGGTTGCGACCATCGCGGTGGTGGCGTTGGTCGCCTTCACCGACTTCGCCGCCGAGGGGGGCGTCACCGTCGGCACCACTCTGCTGTGGGTGGTGGTCCTGGCGATTCTGCTGCCGGGACGGTTCGCCTTCCGGGTGCCGTGGCGGACCCGACTGACCGGTGATGTCGACGGCGATCCGCTGGAACGGGTCAAGGACCTGCTGCACGCCCACGGCGGCGGCACGATGTCGTGGATGATCACCTGGCCCGGCAACAACTACCTGTTCCCCGCGGGCGGCGCCGGTGCGGGCGAACCGTCGGGTGTGGTGGCCTATCAGCACCACATGGGAACACTGCTGGCACTCTCGGATCCGGTGTGCGCGCCGCAGGATCGTCGGGCGGCAGTCCAGGACTTCATCGACAAGGCCGAACACAGCGGCAAGGTGCCCTGCTGGTTCTCGGTCGGCGCCGAGACGGCCCAGATCGCCGAAGAGCTCGGCTGGCGGAGCCTCCAGATTGCCGAGGACACCATCATCGACCTGCCGAATCTGGCCTTCAAAGGCAAGTCGTGGCAGCACGTGCGGTCGGCACTCAACAAGGCGACGAAGGAGAACATCAGCTTCCGCCTGGTGACCCTCGCCGACGAACCGTTCGCCATCCGTTCACAGGTGCGCGCGATATCCGAGGAGTGGGTGGGGGACAAGGGGCTACCCGAGATGGGCTTCACCCTCGGCAGCGTCGACGAGGCGATGGACCCGGAAGTCCGTGTCGCGCTTGCCGTCGACGAGGCGGGCGATGTCCACGGCGTGCTGTCCTGGTTGCCGGTGTACGCGGAGTCCGGCGCCGACGGCGCGTCGGTACCTGCCGGAACCGTGCGCGGTTGGACGCTCGACGTGATGCGGCGTCGTACCGACGGATTCGGCCCGGTGATCGAATATCTCATCGCCTCGTCCGCGACGGCGTTCAAAGAGGAAGGCGCGCTGTTCGTCTCGTTGTCGGGCGCACCGCTCGCGCGGAGCGGCGACTCGGTCGAAGAGGGGATGGACCGCCTGCTCGACAGTCTGGGAGCCGCGATGGAGCCCTTCTACGGTTTCCGGTCGCTGCACGCGTTCAAGAAGAAGTTCAGCCCGCGCTACGAGCCGGTGTACCTGGCCTTCCGGGACGAGAGTGACCTGCCCCGTATCGGTCTGGCCATCTCGCGGGCCTACCTCCCCGACGCGACCCCCGGACAGCTCGTCCGACTCGCCGCCTCGGGCAAGGGCAACTGACCGTTGACCGGGCACCACCTGTTCCCTGAGGTGCGAGGAGCGCAGCGACGAGAGCCTCGAAGGGGGCGTCGACCGGGCAGAGTCAGTCGTGTGCGCCGAGCTTGGTCGCCGTCTGGGACCGTAGACGCTGTTCCTCACGGAGCGCATCGAACTCGGCACGCCAGTCGGTGGTGAGTGTCAGCCCCTGACGCCCGGCCTCTTCGGTGCTGAGTTCGACGGGGAAGCCGAACGTGTCGCTGAGGGTGAAGAAGTCGGCTCCGGTGATGGGACGGGCCTCTTTGACGATGTGCCGCAGCTCGCGTAAACCCTTGCTGAGAGTGCGACGGAAGGCGCGCTCTTCCTTCTGCAGGATCTTGACGATGGCCTCGCGCTGCTCGCCGACCTCGGGATAGGCATCGGAGTAGACGTCGGCGACCACATCGACGAGCGGCGCCAGGACGTTGTTCTCGACGCCCACTTCGGTGGCGAAGCGGATCGCCCGGCGCAGCAGCCGACGCATGACATAGCCGGCTTCGCGGTTTGAAGGGGTGACACCGTCGGCAGCCAGGAAGACCGCTCCGCGAACATGATCGGTGACGATGCGCATGGCGTGGGTGGCGTCGTCGTAGCTCGTACCCGAGAGCTCCTGGAGTTTTTCGATGATCGGCCACAACAGGCTGACGCGGAAGACGTCGGGGCTGTCGATCGACGCCGCGGCGATGCGTTCGAGGCCGCCACCGAAATCGACGTTGCGATTGGGGAGTTCGGCGAAGGACACCGCGCCAGGGGTGGCGGACTCGGCCCGGCGGTACTGCATGAACACCGAGTTGCCGATCTCCATGTACTGGCCGCCGTCGGAATTCTGGTGGGGGAAACGACCATAGGCGGTGTCGTGTTCGACTTGCGGGAAATAGTAGAAGACCTCGGAGTCGGGCCCGCCCGGATCGCCGACCGGCATCGCCTCGGGACCGCCGGCGCGCGACCACCAGTTCTTGTCCTGGTAGAACGCAATTCGTGCGCCTTGGTTACCGACCTCGTTGCCGTGTTCCTCGGTGATGAGGTCGACCCGGTCGTGGGAGACCCCCGCGTCCTTGAAGAGCTCGGTCCAGATGTCGGCGCTCTCGTCGTCGCGCGGGATGCCGTGCTCGGGATCGCCGGCGAAGACGGTCACGTAGATCCGGTCGGGATCGAGGCCGACCACGTCGACGAGGAACGAGAAGAACATCGGGATCTGCTCGGACTTGAAATACTCTCCGAGACTCCAGTTCCCGAGCATCTCGAAGAAGGTCGTGTGTCGGTTGTCGCCGACCTCGTCGATGTCCTGGGCGCGAACGCATGGTTGGACGTCGGCGAGCATGGTGCCGGCGGGGTGTGGCTCGCCGAGCAGGTGGTTGAGTAGCGGCTGCATTCCCGAACCGGTGAAGAGTGTCGTCGGGTCGTCGCGGGGCACCAGCGATGCCCGGTCGATGAGGGCGTGTCCACGCTCGGCCATCATCGCGAGGTAGGCCGAACGGATCTGCTGAGCGTCCATGACTGGCATTGTGCGGTCCGACCTGGTGATGTGGGCCGTGAATCGGCGAGGAAGGCACGATAGTTGGGATACGGCCGTCGTCCGACAACGCGAACAGACGCCCGGTCGACGGGCTTCGTACCCGGTCGAGGTCAGGTGAGTACGCGGTCGTCGCGGCTGTAGACGACCATCGACTCACCGCGCGAGAAACCGACGAGGGTGATGCCGAGCTCGTCGGCGGCCTCGGCGGCCAGTGACGACGGTGCCGAGACGGCGCACAACATCGGGATGCCGGCCATCGCGGCCTTCTGTACCAGCTCGAAGCTGGCGCGCCCGGACACCTGAAGGATCGTGCCGGACAAGGGGAGCCGATCGGACAGGACGGCCCAACCGATGACCTTGTCGACGGCATTGTGGCGGCCGACGTCCTCGCGGACGACGAGTAGTTCGCCCGCCGCGTCGAAGAGCGCCGCCGCATGCAGTCCGCCGGTCTTGTCGAAGACCTCCTGCTCCGCCCGAAGTCGTTCGGGGAGAGCGAGAACCGTGTCGACGTCGACGGTGAGCGGGTCGTCGGCGGGACGGTGCGAGGACGAGACGTGCACGGCGTCGATGCTGTCCTTGCCGCAGATCCCGCAGGCGCTCGAGGTCGGGTTGCGTCGGATCAACGTGGGATCGAAGGGTGCGGTCTGCGCGGAGAGCGACACGTCGATGACGTTGTAGGTGTTGGCGCCCTGCGCGTCGGTCCCGGCGCAATAGCGCGCCGTCGAATAGTCGGGGCCGGTCGTGATCGCGCCTTCGGATACGAGATAGCCCGCGACGAGCTCGAAGTCGTGTCCTGGGGTGCGCATGGTGACGGCGATCGGTGCGCCGCCGACCCGGATCTCGAGTGGCTCCTCGACGGCCAGGGTGTCGGCCCGTTGCGTCGGCGCCGCATCGCGTCGGATGCGGGTGACACGGCGTCGTGCGGTGATTCGTCCCACGGCTCGACCCTAGCCCTCAGACATCGAGAATCAGGGTCACCGGCCCCTCGTTGACCAGGCTCACCTGCATGTTCGCCCCGAACCTCCCGGTGGCGACGGTGGCTCCGGCATCGCGCAGGGCATCGGCGACCGCGTCGACCAGCGGCTCGGCCACCGGGCCCGGCGCCGCGGCGTTCCACGACGGCCGTCGTCCCTTGGTGGTGTTCGCGTACAGGGTGAACTGGCTGATGACCAGGATCGGCGCATCGATGTCGGCGGCCGCCTTCTCGGGGCCTTCCTCGCCGTTGAAGATCCGCAGGCGCCAGATCTTGTCGGCGAGCTTCGCGGCGTGGTCGGGGGTGTCGTCGTGGGTGGCGCCGACGAGAGCGACGATGCCGGATCCCCCTGCTGGGATGTCGAGCTCGCCGACGACCTCGCCGTCGACGCTCACGCGGGCTTGACTGACTCGCTGGATGACGGCTCGCACCGATCCAGGATGCCAGGCGGGATGGTCCTCTACTGGGGTAGGTCTGGCGCCGGAGCTACTTGATCTCGATCTCCCCGTCGAACTCGAACGGGGTCGCCGCGGGCGTGCATCCGCTGAAGGAACCGGTGGGTGCGGGACCGTTCACCCCGACCTTGTTCGGATCGCCCTTCCGCACCGTGATCTGTACGGCGAGCGCGTCCTTCAGCGGTGTGGGGACCAGATTCGGGTCGGTCGCGCTGATGGGATACACCAGCGACGCGGTGTCGCCGTCGGTGTGGATGCAGGTGATCGGACCCTTGACCTTGAGCGGCAGGGGATTGTCGTCGTCACCGGCCAGCAGGGTCGCCTCGTAGGTGCCGGTGGTCTTGCCCTCCGCGTTCGTGAGGCCCTCCGCCTTGATCGCGAGGAGGTCGAGGTCTGCGACCTCGAGCTCGCCCTCGATCATCAGCGACTTGGTCTCCGCGGCGTCGGCCGGCGCCGCGACGCCGAAGGTCGCGAATACTGCGGCGGCCGCCAGTCCGGTGGCGGCGAGGGTGCGTGCTCGGATGCCCATGACAGATCTCCTTCGATCGACCACGGACGGGTACCCAGGGACCGCCCCTGAAAACCGCCCTCGAACCGCGACATGCGAACCCGCTCAGCTGAGCGCAAACGTCACCGTGACGGTGAAGGTCAACTCCTGCCGGCCCGGTTCGATGGGTACGGGTGCCGCGGCGACGTCCCGTTCGAAGGAACCGGGGGAGGCGGGCTGCTCCTGGCCGCTGGTCGTCTCCTTGATGGTCAGCACCTTGCCGAGGTCGTCACCGGCGAGAGAGGCGTACTGCTCGGCGCGGCCCCGGGCGTCGTCGAAGGCGGCCTCCCGGGCCTCCTTCAGCAGCTGCGAGTTGTCGTCGATGGCGAAGGAGACGTTGCTGATCCGGGTGTTGTCGCCGCCGGCGGTGGCCGCCGCGCTCAGGACCGTCGAGGCCTTGGAGATGTCGCGGATCGTCACGCGGATGGAGTTGGTCGCCACGTAACCGCTGATCTGACTGCTGCCACCGGGGACCGGGCTCGAGTACTGCGGGGTCACCGACACCTGCTGGGTGGCGACATCCTTGCGTTCCACACCGGCGTCGACGACGGCGTCGGTCACCGTGCGCACCTTCTCGCTGGTCTCGTTCAGTGCCGTCGTCACGTCACCGGCGGTCGACTCGAGGCCGATGTCCGCGCGGAGGGTGTCGGGGACGCCGGTGACCTGACCCGAACCGACGACGGTGACCGACCGTTCCTGGTCGACCGCGGCGTCGCTCCCGCAGGCGGCGAGGGTCAGGGCGAGTGCAGACACGACGAGTGCCACGAGTCCCGCGCGCCGGGGCGTCACCGCCCGCCTCATGGCCGGACTCATCGTTCCGCCGGGTCGCGCATCACCAGGGCGAGCAGCCAGCCGACGACCGAGACGACGATCGCGCCGAAGATCGCCGACCAGAAGAAATCGTCGACCTCGAGACCCCAGTGCGTGGTGTTCCGGGTGATCCACGCGGTGATCTCGAGCATGAGCGCATTGATCACGATGTGGATGAGCCCGAGCGTGAGGATGTAGAAGGGGATCGAGATGATCTGCACGACCGGCTTCACGAACGCATTGAGCAGGCCGAAGATCACCGCCACCACCAGCGCGATCCCGATCTTCTCGGCGGTCGTCGACCCGCCCACGAACTCGATTCCCGGGACGATGAGCGTCGCCACCCACAACGCCACCGCGGTGCACACGGTGCGGACCAGAAATGCCAGCATGCGCAACAGTCTGCCAGTACGGTCGTGCCGGATACGGCGGTCTGATGTCCGAGTCGGGCGGAATGCGGTGGCCGAACGGCACGCATTTGGACTGTTCTCGCAGTTCGCGTAACATAGATCGTCGGTGCGTCTCGCGTGCCCGCATCCGCGTGTCAGCACGCGGGTCGGAGCGCTCGCACCGGGCGCAGGTCCTCGCGGGCCGGTGCCCACACCCTAACGGACAAACACTGATTCAACCGGGCCAACGTCGCAGCACCATCTCCGGTGTCGCGGAAACGGCCAGGATCGCGGAGGAAATGGCGAAGAAAGACGGGGCCATCGAGGTCGAGGGTCGAGTGATCGAACCCCTGCCCAATGCGATGTTTCGCATTGAGCTGGAGAACGGACACAAGGTTCTCGCCCACATCAGCGGCAAGATGCGGCAGCACTACATCCGTATCCTGCCCGAGGACCGGGTCGTCGTGGAACTCTCGCCCTACGACCTTGCTCGTGGGCGGATCGTGTACCGCTACAAATAAGACTTTCCCGGCACTCCCGGGAGAAGACTTCCCGGACATCCGTCTGGGAGGAGACCGACACCCACGTGTACGGCCGCGTTTCGGCGTGCGCGCGGGCGAGCCGAGCAGGAGAGATTGACGTGAAGGTTCAGCCGAGCGTCAAGCCGATCTGCGAGAAGTGCAAGGTGATCCGCCGCAACGGTCGGGTCATGGTGATCTGCGAGAACCTGCGTCACAAGCAGCGTCAGGGCTGATCACGCGCACCCTCCGGGTCGCTTGAGTCAGAACAACAACTGAAGAACGACAACTGAAGAACAGAAGACCTCTCAGCACCAGCGGCGACAGACGAGTCACCGCCTACCTCCGGATCAGAGGCCGGAGCCCGCGAGGTGTGGACACACGGTTCACACAGAGCTCGCGGGACGGACTGGGAGAAGACCTCTGGGAACCGAAAAGGAAATCCGCCACATGGCACGTGTTGCTGGTGTGGATCTCCCCCGCGAAAAGCGGCTGGAGATCGCACTGACCTACATCTACGGAGTTGGACGTACCACCTCCAAGGAGATCCTGGCTGCCACCGGTCTGTCCGCAGACCTCCGCGCCAAGGATCTCACCGACGCAGACGTCTCGAAGCTGCGTGAGTACATCGAAGCCTCGGTGAAGGTCGAGGGTGACCTGCGTCGCGAGGTGCAGGCCGATATCCGTCGCAAGATCGAGATCGGCTGCTACCAGGGTCTGCGCCACCGTCGCGGACTGCCCGTCCGTGGACAGCGCACCAAGACCAATGCCCGCACTCGTAAGGGCCCGAAGAAGACCATCGCCGGGAAGAAGAAGTAATGCCTCCGAAGTCACGTAGCGCAGGCCCCAAGAAGGGCACCCGCCGTCGCGATAAGAAGAACGTCCCGCACGGCCACGCGCACATCAAGTCGACGTTCAACAACACCATCGTGTCGATCAGCGATCCCAGTGGAAACATCATCAGCTGGGCGTCGTCGGGCCACGTCGGTTTCAAGGGCTCGCGCAAGAGCACCCCGTTCGCGGCTCAGCTCGCGGCCGAGAACGCTGCGCGCAAGGCCCAGGAGCACGGCGTCAAGAAGGTCGACGTTTTCGTCAAGGGACCGGGTTCGGGTCGCGAGACCGCGATCCGCTCCCTGCAGGCAGCCGGCCTCGAGGTCGGCACCATTTCCGATGTCACCCCGCAGCCGCACAACGGTTGCCGTCCGCCCAAGCGGCGTCGGGTCTAGTCGGGAAAGGGAGGAACAGAGAAAATGGCTCGTTATACCGGCCCCGCAACAAAGAAGTCTCGTCGCCTTCGCGTCGACCTGATCGGTGGTGACGCCGCATTCGAGCGTCGCCCCTACCCGCCCGGCCAGCACGGTCGCTCGCGGATCAAGGAGAGCGAATACCTGCTCCAGCTGCAGGAGAAGCAGAAGGCGCGCTTCACCTACGGCGTCATGGAGAAGCAGTTCCGTCGCTACTTCGAGGAAGCCAACCGTCGCACCGGCAAGACCGGTGA
The DNA here is from genome assembly GCF_038024875.1 of Gordonia rubripertincta. Classification (NCBI taxonomy): domain Bacteria; kingdom Bacillati; phylum Actinomycetota; class Actinomycetes; order Mycobacteriales; family Gordoniaceae; genus Gordonia; species Gordonia rubripertincta. Next base: position 124,884 of record NZ_CP136136.1, on the reverse strand, counting down.
CGAACTGCTGAAGCTCCTCGAGACTCGCCTCGACAACGTCGTGTACCGCTCGGGCATCGCGCGGACCCGTCGTCAGGCTCGCCAGCTGGTCAGCCACGGCCACTTCACCGTCAACGGTGTGAAGGTCGACGTCCCCAGCTACCGCGTCAGCCAGTACGACATCATCGACGTCCGTCCGAAGTCGCTGCAGACCGTCCCGTTCCAGATCGCCAAGGAGCTCGTCGGCGATCGTCCGGTCCCGGGCTGGCTCCAGGTCGTGCCCTCGACCCTGCGCATCCTCGTGCACTCCGTGCCCGAGCGCGCTCAGATCGAGGTCCCGCTGCAGGAACAGCTCATCGTCGAGTTCTACTCCAAGTAGTCCTCGAGCAAGACCAGCCCGACAGCTACCTGCTGTTCGGTTCACTTTCTAGGTCGTCATATGGCGGGCGGCCAAAGGAGAAAACGAAATGCTCATCTCACAGCGACCCACCCTCACCGAGGAAGTCATCGCCGAGAACCGGTCGAAGTTCGTCATCGAACCGCTCGAGCCGGGCTTCGGTTACACCCTCGGTAACTCGCTGCGTCGTACCCTGCTCAGCTCGATCCCGGGTGCAGCCATCACCAGCATCCGCATCGACGGTGTCCTCCACGAGTTCACCACCGTCCCCGGGGTCAAGGAAGACGTCACCGACATCATCCTGAACCTCAAGGGCCTCGTGGTCTCCTCGGACGAGGACGAGCCGGTCACCATGTACGTGCGCAAGCAGGGTCCGGGCACCGTCACCGGCGCCGACATCGTGCCCCCGGCCGGTGTCACCGTGCACAACCCCGATCTGCACATCGCCACCCTGAACGACAAGGGCAAGCTCGAGATCGAGCTCGTCGTCGAGCGGGGCCGCGGCTACGTGCCGGCCGTGCAGAACAAAGCGTCGGGTGCCGAGATCGGCCGTATCCCGGTCGACTCGATCTACTCGCCGGTGCTCAAGGTGACCTACAAGGTCGAGGCCACCCGTGTCGAGCAGCGCACCGACTTCGATCGGCTCGTGCTCGACGTGGAGACCAAGAACTCGATCAGCGCGCGTGACGCGCTGGCGTCGGCGGGCAAGACCCTGGTGGAGCTCTTCGGGCTCGCCCGGGAGCTCAACGTCGAGGCCGAGGGCATCGAGATCGGACCGTCTCCGGCGGAGGCCGACCACATCGCGTCGTTCAGCCTGCCGATCGAGGATCTGGAGCTGACCGTCCGTTCGTACAACTGCCTCAAGCGCGAGGGTGTTCACACCGTCGGCGAGCTGGTTGCCCGGACCGAGTCGGATCTGCTCGACATCCGCAACTTCGGCCAGAAGTCGATCGACGAGGTCAAGGTCAAGCTGCACGCGCTCGGCCTGTCCCTCAAGGACAGCCCGGCCAGCTTCGATCCGTCGCAGGTCGCCGGATACGACCCCGCCACCGGTACGTGGTCCGAGGACGCGTCGTTCGACGCCGATTCCGGTGAGGATTTCGCCGAAACCGAACAGCTCTAGTCGCTTCCAGCGGCAAGCTGTCACGCTCGCCCAAACCCTGACTTCCGCTCGAGTGATCGGGAGTCCTCCTAGGAGAAGACAATGCCCAAGCCCACCAAGGGTGCCCGCCTCGGCGGGTCGGCCAGCCACCAGAAAGCGATGCTGGCGAACCTCGCCACCTCGCTCTTCGAGCACGGCCGCATCACCACCACCGAGGCCAAGGCCAAGCGCCTGCGCCCGTACGCGGAGAAGATCATCACCCACGCCAAGGCCGGCAAGCTGGCCAACCGCCGTGAGGTGCTGAAGGACATCCGCAACAAGGACGTCGTGCACACGCTGTTCGATGAGATCGGCCCGTTCTTCGCCGATCGCAACGGTGGCTACACCCGCATCATCAAGACGCTGCCGCGCAAGGGTGACAACGCCCCCATGGCCGTGATCGAGCTGGTGCGCGAGACCACCGCGTCGAGCGAGGCTTCTCGCGCGACCCGTGTCGCCGCTTCGAAGAAGGCTGCGGAGACCGAGAACGTGGTGGAGGCCGTCGAGGCCGACGCCACCGACGCCGAGGTCGCCAACGCCGATGCTGTCGCCGAGGCCGTCGACGACGAGTCGACCGCTGCCACCGCCGTCGAGGCGGAAGAAGCGACCGACGCAAACGACGACAAGAAGTAGTCGACTGAGTCGAGAACTGCTGACCGAACCCGTCGGCCCGGATTCCGGTGCCGGCGGGTTCTGTCGTCTGCGCTTCGACCTCGGTTACGACGGCACCGATTACGCCGGGTGGGCACGGCAGATCGGGCAGCGCAGTGTGTGCGAGGAACTCGAGACCCGCTTGTCGACGATCCTGCGGGTGCCGGTCCGGCTGACGGTGGCAGGCCGGACCGACGCCGGGGTCCACGCGACGGGGCAGGTCGCGCATGCCGTCGTCCCGCGGTCGGCGCTGGATACCCGGTCGATCGCCGGGGACCCGTCGACGCTGGTCGGTCGGCTGGCGAAGATGTGCCCGGACGACGTCCGGGTGAAAGAGGTTCGGGTGGTCCCGGACGCATTCGATGCGCGTTTTTCCGCGTTACGACGCCACTACCGCTATCGGCTCGACGACTCGCGGTGGGGACCGGAACCCGTGGTGGCCCGCACGACCGCGACCTGGCGTCGCCCCCTCGACATCGACGCGATGAACGCCGCGTCGTCGGAGCTGTTGGGACTGAACGACTTCGCCGCGTTCTGCCGCCGGCGTGAGGGCGCGACCACGATCCGCGACCTGCAGCGCTTCTCGTGGACCCGTGACCAGGACGGCGTCCTCGTCGGCGAGGTCAGCGCGGACGCGTTCTGCTGGTCGATGGTGCGCTCGCTGGTCGGTGCGGTCGCCAGCGTCGGCGACGGTCGGCGGAGCGTCGACTGGTGCCGCGCTCTGTTGGCCGAGAAAGCACGCAGCCCGCGGGTGCCGGTGGCCGAGGCCAGGGGACTGTGTCTGGTCGGCGTCGACTATCCCGCCGACGACGAACTGGCCGCCCGCAACACGGTGACCCGCGACGTGCGCGGGTCCACCGGTTGCTGCGGCGGCTAGTTCCCGAGCTTCAGGCCGTTCTTGTCGCGGACACTTCCGGTCAGCATCATGATGCCGTCGACGAGCGCCCAGATCGCGACACCGAAGATCAGCACGAACCCGATGAGGAAGATCGCGGTGATGTAGCCGATGATCGTCAGGCCGAGTTGGATGCCGCCGATGGTGTTGTCGCCGATGTAGAAACGGCCGACGCCGAGCGTGCCCAGGAAGATCTGCAGCAGACCCGCCACGAGCTTCGACTTGTCCGAGAGCGGCTCGCCGGTCGCGGGGTCGCGGCCGTACGGCGCGGTCGGGTCCGGCGCCCCGGGATATCCATAGCCGGCCGGTGCGCCGTACTGGGGCGCACCGTACGACGGAGCACCGTATTGGGGTGCGCCGTACTGTCCGGCCCCGTACTGCTGACCGGTCCCGTATGGCTGCTGGGCGTCATATCCCTGCGGTGCCCCGTAGCCCTGCTGAGCGTCGTATCCCTGCGAGGCACCGTCGGCCGTTCCGTAGGACGGCGGTGCGTATCCCGCGTTCGGGTCGGTGCCGTAGGCGGGGGTGCCCGGTTGGGAGGTGTCCCCGGTCGGGGGCTTCTTGACGAAGTCGTACGGCTTGTCGCCGGGGTTCTCCGGGCTGGTCATCGGTCGGTCCTCCTCGGTGTGTCCTGCGTGGTGTCGTCGTGGGGCGGGCGGTCAGGCCATCGCGGCAAGGGTGCGGGCGTAGTTGACGCGACCCGAGACGTCACCCATGGTGACCGGCGAGTACGCCGGGATGTTGGTGACGTGCAGGAAGCCGCCCGCGCCGCGCACGGTCACCTGGATGTATCCGGTGGTACTGCGTTCCTTCATCAGCAGGAACAGCAGGCTGAGAAAGCACACCATGAAGAACCCCACGATGGCCAGTACCAGACCCGTCTGTGACATCCGTTCGGTCGACACGGACATGTCGGTGACGATCCACTGGGTGCCGGCGATCGGGCAGGTACCCGACGGCGTGATGACGTGATTCCGGGTGCATGTGATGTCACCGATGACGACGAGCGGTTGCTCGGGGGCCGGTGCGGCGCCGTACTGATACGGTGCCGGATTCGCTTGTGCCGCATCGTACCCGGGCACGGCGAAACCCGGGCTCGAGTCGTATTCGGAAGGTGGGTGGCCGAACGGCTTTGTGCTGTCCGGCCCGTCGCCCGGGTAGGTCATGGACTCATCGTGGCACAGACCTGTGACGCAGGACGCGGGTGCGTGCACTCAGGTCGCGTTGCGCTCGTCCTCGAAGGCCTCCATGACGACTTCGAGCGTGTCCTCGTCGTCGATGAAGTCCTGCGGGTGAGCTCCCTCGGACAACAGATGCCGCCAGTTCAGCGGGTCGAACACGATGGCCTCGTGCCGGGTGATGAAGTCGATGACCACGCGGCAGAAGCGTTCCGGATCATCCCGGAACGGGAAATGGCCTGAGCCCTCGAAGGTTTCGAGCTCGGAGTGGGGAATCGCGGAGTGGGCGAGTTCGGCGTGGTGATAGGGGATGACGATGTCCTCGTCGCCCCAGACGAGCAGTACGGGGAGCCGTTCGGTGAGATAACAGCGGTCGAGCATGGTGACCGACTGCCCGCGCCAGTCGACCACGGCTCGGAGCGTCCGCAGGAATGCCGCGTAGGCGGTCGGGTCGGCGAGATCGCCGAGGACGCGCATCAGGTCCTCGTGATCGGCGAGCAGGCGTTTCGGCGTCGCGGTCACCGGTGCGAACGGGAGTACCGGCGCGGCCGCGACGGCCTTGGCCGTTAGTCGTAGGCCCGGTACGACGCCCGGGATCCGCAGCGCGGACAGGGCCTGGTGCACGACGGGCAGCGAGATGAGGCGCAGGGCGGGATTGACCTCCCGAGTCACGCCGCCGGCCGCGACGAGGACGAGGCGTTCGACGAAGCGCGGGAACTGGTAGCAGAACTGCATCGCCACACCGCCGCCGAGCGAATGGCCGACGACGGTGACCTTCGAGTAACCCAGGACGACCAGCAGGTCGCGCATGCCGTTGGCGAACGCGGGGACCGAGTAGTCGGCGCGCGGCTTGTCGGAGCGGCCGTGACCGAGGAGGTCCGGCGCGATGACCGTGTAGTGCTGCGCCAGGATCGGGATGACCTCGTCCCAGGTCGACGAGTTGTCGCCGATCCCGTGGATGAGCAGGAGTGCCGGGCCGCTGCCGGCGATCCGGTAGGCGCGTCGGTAGCCGTGGATGGTGTGGTATTCGATGCGGACGTCGGTGTCCGAGACGGGCCGAAGGGTCGGAGCCGGTGGCTTCGACGGACCGGGGGTCTTCGACGGCATTGTGGTTCCCCCTTTTCTCGAGGTGTGCTGCTTACGGTCGAGTAAACCCCACCTGAAGATGGTTCGCGCGTCGGCGGTCGGGTGGGACGGATGCCGAGGCCGGCCACTTGTCGGGATGCCACCGCCGCCGGTGGGGTCGTTCGGTCGGATCACCGCTCTCACCTGCATGAACCATCTACTGTGGGGCCTGATGAATCCGTTCGACGTCGAGGCCTTCGTGGCCACCGGTGGCCTGGTCGGCCTGTGCGTGCTGGTCTTCGTCGAGACCGGGTTGCTGTTCGGTGTGATCTTTCCCGGGGACTCGCTGTTGTTCACCGCGGGGGTGTTCGCCGCACAGCCGGACCCGTTCGCATCGGTCTGGCTGGTGGTCCCCCTGGTGGCGCTGGCCGCGATCGCCGGGGACCAGTGCGGCTACCTCATCGGCCGACGCCTGGGCCGAAGCGTCGTCGAGGGTCGGATGATGCAGCGCATCGGGCCACAGTATGTGGCGCGGACCAACGCCTTCTTCGACCGCTTCGGGTCGTTGACGGTCTTCTTCGGCCGGTTCATCGGTATCGTCCGAACGCTGGTGCCCCTCACCGCGGGTTTCAGTGGGATGTCCTACCGGGCGTTCACCTTCTTCAGCGTCCTGGGCAGCTTCACGTGGGCGGGCGGGATCATCGTGGCCGGCTACCTGCTGGGCAATGTGCCGATCGTCCGCGACAACATCGAGATCCTGATCGTCGCCTCGGTGCTCACCGTGGTGGTGCCGATGGCCGTCCACGTCGCGCGCCGGTGGCGGGCGACGAGACGCCGGCAGGGCGTCGTCGCAGCGGTGGACCCGACCCCGCCCGGGGATCAGGCCCCGCGGGAAACGCGCTGACGAGTCGGTCTACCCGGGGTACGGCTCTTCGCGCGGCAGCGTGGTGCCCGAGAAGTCGTCGGCGATGGTGGCCGCGAGTTCGACGAACGACCGCTTGGCGGCCTTCGACATCAGTTCGAGGTCGACGTCGGCGCCCTCGGCGAGATGGTCGTCGAACGGGATCTTGTGGACCGCACGGCACCGGGTGAGGAAATGCTGACCGAGCTGATCGGTGTCGATGGTCGACGACCCCGGACGCGAGGAGCTCAGTACGACGACGGCCCGCGACACGAGGTGCCCGAAACCGTGGGCTTCGAGCCAGTCCAGGGTGGCGCCCGCACTGCGCGCGCCGTCGAGCGCCGGCGAGCTGACCAGGATGATCGTGTTCGCGAGGTCGAGGACACCGTTCATCGCCGAGTGGCTCAGGCCGGTGCCGCAGTCGGTGATGATGATGTTGTAGAACCGCTGGAGGATGGTGACGACGCCGCGGTACTCGTCCTCGTTGAATGCCTCTGCCATCGCCGGATCGCGTTCGGAGGCAAGGACTTCCAGGCGGCTCGGGGCCTGGGACGTGTGCGCCCGGACGTCGGAGTAGCGGTAGACGTTCTGGTCGGCAAGCAGGTCGCGCACCGTCGAACGGGTCTGCTGCGGGATGCGCTGGGCGAGCGTGCCGAGGTCGGGGTTGGCGTCGACCGCGATCACCCGGTCGCCGCGCAGGGACGCGAAGGTCGAGCCGAGACCGACGGTGGTCGTGGTCTTGCCGACACCGCCCTTCAGCGACAGGACTGCGATGCGGTAGTCGCCGCGCACGGGCCGGTTCACGCGTTCGAGCAGCTGCTGATAGGCGATGTCGCCCTGCGACTCACCGGGATTGATGGCACCGGCCGACAAGGTGTGAACGGCGCGTCGCCAGCCACGGCTCGGTGCGCGCCGGGCCTTGCGGATCAGTGCGACCTCGTCCAGCGACGGGCCACCCGGTGGCGGGCCGTAGCCCCCGGGCGCCTGCTGGGGTGCATACGCGGGGGCGGGTCCGGTGCCCGGACTGAACTGTCCCGGCGGCATCTGGCCGTTCCCGACCGGCGGTCCGGCGTGCTGTGCGGGGCCGGGAGACCCGGGCTGCGGGAACGGCGGCGGCTCGTGCGCCGCCGGCGGGGGTGCCTGGCCGAACGGGGGCACGGGTCCCGGCTCGAAGGACGGTCCGGCGTGCGGCGCCTGGAAGTCCGGTCCCGGCGGCGGGGGTGGGCCGGGGAAACGGGTGGGCTCCGGTGGCGGCGGGGTCTGGCGACCGGCGGGGTCGGCGGGGCCGTGTGTCCACGTCTCGGGACCGGGACCGACCGGATCGGCAGCTGCTTCCTCCGGTGGGCGCGGTGCGTCGGGGTGAGGCGACGGAACTCGATTCGACGGCGCGTGACCGGGGGTCGGCGGAAGGTCCGTCTGGCGGCCGTCGTTCGTGGGAGTTCGAGCCGCCGACGGTGGCTCCGGAGCCGGCGCCGGCTCCTGCGGAGGCGGCGCGAACTGCAGCCACGGGGGTGGTGCCGGTGCTTCGGCGCCGTCGGGCGTCGTCGAGTTCTCGTACGTCATCGTGGAATCCTCTGGTCTTGCGGCCGGGCCGACCTGGCGAGCCGTGGTCTGTGCGCGAGCATGATCAGCGGCAGCATGCGAGGATCGATGAGGTATCGATCCTGGGCGCGATCTGCTTGCACTCCGACCGACTCCGGCAGCGTCGACGGGAGTCTATCGAAGAGTGTGAGAGGATTTCGGACGAGATTCACAGTTTGTCTCACACTCTCGCTTCGGCATACCGAATTCGGCGTGTAGTGGCGTTGATCGAGTTGTGGCAGGATCAGGCACTTGAACCTCAGGTGCGAGGCGGGGCGGCACCTGGGTCGTTGCTCGTTGACGACCCGGTGAACCGGCATCTGGGGGAGGCGGTTTCATCGAACGGGAATTCGATGGAACCGGGAGGAACCCCGTCTGCGTCTAAATCGGCGTGAAGGGGGGTTCGGCTTCTATGAGCTACACCGAAGAGACGGCAGCGCACTGCGATGAAGCGCGCGACGGCGACGATCCGTGGGCCGTCGTCCATCAGTTCTCGCAAGCGCGATCGCGGTCGGGTGGTCTCGCCGTCCGCACCACGGCCCAAGGACTGCCGGTGGCCGTGCACATCGCCTCGACCGAACTCGACAAGCACCCGGAACTGCTGGCCGCAGACATCCTGCGCCTCTGCAAGCAGTCCGCGATGTCGGCCGGAATCCGGTTGCGGGAGAACCTGCTTGCGGCCGGGGTGGATCGCGATCTCGTCAACGAGATGAAGCTGCCGCAACCCGAGGACCTGGCGGCGGCGGAAGAGCGGGACGACGAGGAAGCCGACGCCATGACGTCGTGGTTGCGCAGATGAGCTGGGCGATGGACGAACTCGAGGCACGCGCTGCCCGTCAGCTCGACGGCTTGCGGACCTTCCAGGAGAATCTCGAGGCGATCACGGTGACGGTGACCTCTGCCGATGGTCTGGTGATGGTCGAGGTGGACGCCAAGGGCGCTCTGGTCGACCTCCGACTCGCGCACGGCGCGAACGAGCTGGGCGCCACCCGGCTCGGTGAGCAGATCATTGCGACGTCAGCCCTTGCCGCACAACGGGTCTACGCGCGGGTGGCCGCGGTGACCGAGGACTTCAGCGAATCATTCGGCGACTTGCTCGGCGCGCGTCCGGCGGATGAATGACGTGAACCGGCCGGCAGGCGGTCGATCGACAGGACTTGCACTCACGAGGGGGTTGCGATGACGAACGTGAAAGTGACATCCGAAGCGCTCGACGGCTTCGCGGCGACGAATGCTGCGATGGCGTCGGCCATCGGGACGGCCGGGTCGATCGACGCCGCGGCCAACACGGCCGCGATGGTCCCGGTGTTCGGCCTCATCGGCCAGGAGTTCCTCGCGTCGTTCATCTTCGCGCAGGCCAACCATCTGATGTCGGTCGGACAGCTCGCCGCGGTACACGCCGCGACCGCCGCCGCCACCGCCGCAGGTCTCGCCGAGTACGAGGGCACCGATACCGCGACCGCCGCGGCGATCCGTTCGCTCCTGTGAGCCCGATCCCGCCGATGCCAGGTCCGTTGCCCGGCATCCCGGATGTGCCTGCACTCAGCCACATGACCGTGCAGGAGGTGATCGATGCCAGTCCGCTGGGGCCGATCCTCGATCGCACGGTCGCCGATGTGCTCGGGGGCCTCGGGCTTCCGCCGCTGCCGGTACTGCCGCCGTTGCCGCCGATGCCCGGGTTGCCGCCGATACAGCCGCCCAGCCTCGACATGTTCATCAAGCCGATCACCGACCTGCTCGGTGGTTTCGGCACCGGAGACCTGAGCGGCGCCGGCTTCGACCCGACGATCATCTTCGACAGTCTCACCAAAGTGCTCGAGACGTCGATGACGATGGGGCAGAGCGCACTCAAGCTCGCCGATCAGCTGTGGGCGGGTCAGGGTGCGGTCGGAGCGGCCACCAAGACGGCCGAGGCCGGTACCAACAGCACCGCGCTGGCCGCGCAGGGGTCCGGGATCTCGGTCGACACCAAGACAGCAGCCGCCATCGTCGCCAAGGGGCTGGCCGTGGTCCAGGGCATCGTCGCGGCGACGGTCGCCAAGATCTCGGCTCTGGTCCCGGTCATCATGAGCCCGGCGATCGCGGTCGGCCTCAGTGCCGCGGCCGCCGTCGCCGGGGTCGGGCTCGAACTGGCCACCGCGGCGGTCGCCGTGACCCGGGCCGAACTGCTCGCCCCCACGACAGCCATGACCGCCAACGGTGCGCCGGTTGCGATCACCGGTGCCCCGACCGCAGGCGCGGGGCAGTCGCCGTTCACCCTGGCGAGCTCGGTCCTCGACGTCGTCTCCCCGGCAGTGTCGACGGCCGCCGAACTGCCGTCCACGCTCATGCAGCCGATCAGCAAGATGCTCAGCGTCAACCCGGATACGGCGATCGTCGCCCCCGCTGGGAGCCCGCTCGCCAAGGCCAAGGGTGCCGGCGGCGGCGGAGGTGGAGGAGGCGGTGGCGGCGACGGAGGAGTCGGCGGCGGGATCGGCGGCATGATGACGCCGTTGAGCGCCTCCCGCCCGACCGTGCCGACCGGTTTCGGCGTCGGCGAGCCGGCCATGGGATCGTCGGCGGCTCCGCGTGTCTCGGCGACACCCGCGGCGATGCCGATGGGTGGCGCCCCGATGGGTGCAGCCGGCGCCGGTGCCCGCGGGGCGGGCGCCTCCGAGGGCCAGCACAGCGTGCCCGACTACCTGGTGACCGAGGACAACGGCCGTGCGGTGGTCGGTGACGACCCCGAGGTCGCGCCGGCGGTCATCGGTCACGACGAGGCGGCCGAGGCCGATCCGGGTCCCGACATCGAACTACGACTGGGTGTGCCCGGTCTGAAACGAAACGAGGAAGCATGAGCAACGCACAACTCCGCGTCGAACCTGCCGAGCTGATCTCGGCAGCAGTCGATCTCGACAAGATCGCGGACCGGCTCGAGATGGCGCTCAATGGTGCGGGGCCGAAGCTCACCGTCGACGCCCAGGGGCGCGACGAGGTGTCGACCGCAACTGCGGCCAGCTTCACGTCGGTGGCGCGGGACTTCGAAAAGGATTCCGCCACCGGCGTTCTCGAGCTTCGCAAGATCGCTGCACTGCTGCGGGCACAGGCCTCCGGCTTCATCGAGGGCGAGGCCGAGGCGGCCGCCGCCTTCAAGCTCCGGGTGTGAAGCAACAGAACTGACCGCTGCCGCCGCTGCGGCGGCCCGACTCGAACACCGCATCAGACTCGTCGTCCAGCAGAGGGGAGGGACCATGACCAGCACGACCGGAGCCGGCTTCACCGGCGTCAACTGGGATGCGCGTACCAGCGAACAGCTGGCCGCCGACCTCGGCGCCGGTCCGGGTCCCGCGCCTCTGGTGGAAGCGGGGGCCGCGTGGGCGACACTCGCGACCGAGATCGGCGAAGCCGGTATCGAATACGCCGCGGTCCTCGGACGGCTGGGGGTGCACTGGCAGTCCGCTCACACCAGTGCGGCGTTCGAGAAGCTGACGCGGCTCGCGCCGTGGTTCGCCGAGACCGCCGCCGAGGCCGCCGAGAACGCCGTCCGTGCTGAGGCGCAGGCCGCGGCGACCACCGTCGCGCGCCTCACAATGCCCAACCTCGCCGAGGTCGAGGTGGTGGAGAAGTTCCACGAGATCGCCACCACTGCAACAGCTGTCGCCCCCATCATCGCCGGCGCTGCGGCCGAGGCCGAACGTGCCATGGTGCAGCAGCGGATGCGTGCCACGCGCGTCATGCAGACCTACGAGAACGCGACGGAGCCCGTGGGCAAGCCGTGGGCGTCCTCCCGTCGGGCGCCCGACCTGGTGTCCGGGAAAGCGCTCGCATCAGAGGAGGCCGCCGCGGCCCGTGCCGCCGCCCCACCCACGGTCACGCCTCCGGTGGCGCCGGCGATGTCGCCGATGATCGGTGGGATGCCCGGGGTGTACGCGCCGCCCGCCGAGAAGCTCCGGTTCGCACCGACTGTCGTGGCCGGTGCGGGATCGTCGGCCGCCACGCCTGTGTCGGCGCCTCCGAGTCCGACCACCACGCAGGGCCCCGGAGTGCCGCCACCGATCGCACCCGGGATGGCCGCGGTCGCCGATCGTGGCGCCACGATCCGCGGTGTCGCCGTCGAATCGGAGGCGGTGCCCGCCGACGACGGCCTGGCCCGGGCGTCGGACAGCCTCGACACCCCGTTGACCTGGGCCGACATCGAGACCTCCGACCGTCCTGCGGCCCATTACGTCTCGGCGTCGGATGCCGAGTCGTCGAAGGTCGATCCGCGGTACCTGTCGGAGACACTACTGCTCGGGAACCCGGGGGACCGCTCATGATGACGACGGCCCACGATGCCCCCGTCTCGCTCGATGCGTCCGTGCTGCGGCGTCTCGGCGATCGTTTCGGCGTGCAGACCTGGCCGGTCGTCCTCGACATGCCCGTCGGCGCGGCGGACCAGGACGCCCAGCAGGTGGCCGACCGGGAGGACGACGCGGCCATCGCCGCCCTCGACCTCGTGGACCACGACGAGCCTGTCCCGTGGCTGGCCACCGTGCTCCGCGTCCTGTCGCGGCCCGAGCGCGAGATCGAGATGCGGAGCTTCACCGAGACCGGTGTGCGACGAATCTGCTTGGCTCGCAGCGGTTATGAGCACGTCCTGGCCGAGCGCGGGGGTGATGGTCTCGAGCTGGCCGTCGTCGAGATCGCCGACCTCGACGCCGTGGCCGACCTCGTGCGTGCCCGGTTCGACGACGCCACCGCGTGCGAGTTCGCGTCGTTCTCGGTTCCCACCGACGAACTGGTCGACGGTCTCGGACGCAGCGGATCGGGCACCGAGGTCACCGACGCGCTGTACACGCTCGGCGCGCCGCTGTCCGATGCCGTCGTCATCTCCTCGGCACTCGCGGCGTGCCGAGTGCGCACCGAGATCGTCGCCTCGGCGAACGAGGACGGACGATTCTCTCGATCTTCTGGGGCCCTGGCCGTTTTCGACACCGCCCGGGGGCGGATCGTGTCGAGCCCCAGCAAGTCTCCGGACGGTCGGGTGTGGACCACCCTCTCACCGGGTTCGGGTCATCGGATCGCGCAGGCCGTGCGCCTGCTGATCGAGACCCTCCCGGACGGGACGTGGTCGCCGTGATCGGGGTCGGGGGTTCTCGCGGTCCACACCGCCGCGGGAGACAACTGTCAGCGGTATCTGTGTCACGGATACCAACGGGGGCATCGCCAAACGGTGCCGTTACACAGGAGGAGAACTCATGCTGAATCTGCCGGGAGCAGGCGGCGCCGGAGTGAAGGTCGATGTCGCGGAGGGGCAGGCCACCGCTGCGGCGGTCGGCGGGATCGTCGCGGACATGAAGGAGACGATCGGGGTGATCCAGAAGCACGCTGCGAACACCACCCCGACGTGGCAGGGCAAGGCGGGTGCGGCGTTCGACGGCACGCACACCGACTGGAACAAGGAAGCCAACACGCTCAATGAGCTTCTCGATCAGATCAAGGCGCAGATGACGAACGGCTTCGCCGGTTACGAAGACCAGGACTCGGCCGCCGCCGGGCACTTCGGCGTCTGACCTACCACCCTCATCGAAAGGCACTCTCATGACCATCAATTACGACTTCGCGGCACTGGGCGACCTGAGCAGCGGGCTCGGCCGCGCCTTCCAGCAGCTCGACGACCAGAACACGCAGCTGAAGAACCAGGTCGCCGCACTCGACGGCAACTGGAACTCGGCGCAGGCGAAGGCCGCCTACCTCGAGGCGCAGGCGAACTTCGACCGCGCGTTCGCGCAGTCGCGTGAGCGTCTCATGGCGCTGCAGAATGGCGTCACCAACGCCAGCCGCACCATGTCCGACACCGACTCGTCCATCGCGAGCGGCTTCCGTTCGCTCGCCTGAGTGAGCCGTTTCGACGGGGACTCCGTGGCCGCACCCGGGGTCCCCGTCGTCGTCTGTCCGAACGACCCGGTTGCCCGCCGGCGGGCGCTCCGACAGGCCGACCACAACCTCCGCGGGGGAGGGGACGAGTGCGATAGCGTCAGCACCTGACAGTCCCGGGGCACCCGTGTCCCGCGGACTCAGCGCTCGATGAGGAGGTAGCAGTGACGTCTGCGAAAGCCGCCGGAGGGAGCCGGGAGACCTTCACCCGGAACTCCGGATTCATCTTCGCCGCGATCGGATCCGCGGTGGGGCTCGGCAACATCTGGCGCTTCCCCGGCGTCGCCTACGAGAGCGGCGGAGGGGCTTTCCTCATCCCGTACCTCGTGGCGCTGCTGACCGCTGGAATCCCGGTGCTGTTCCTCGACTATGCGGTCGGTCATCGCTTCCGCGGGACCGCGCCGCTGTCGTTCCGGCGGATCAAGAAACCGGTCGAGGCGCTCGGCTGGTTCCAGACCGGCCTGCTGTTCGTCATCAGCGTCTACTACGCGGCGGTGATCGCCTGGGCGCTCAGTTACTTCTTCTTCTCGTTCAACCAGAGCTGGGGCGATGATCCGGCCGGATTCTTCACCGGTGAGTACCTGAAGGTCGGTGATCCGGGGGTCTCCACGACGATTGTCGGCGGAGTCGCGCTACCGCTGATCGTGGTGTGGCTGGCAGTGCTCGCGGTGCTGCTTCTCGGCGTCGCGAACGGCATCGAGAAGGTCAACGTCGTCTTCATCCCGCTGCTGTTCGTCGGGTTCGCCGGACTCGTGGTCCGCGCGATCACGCTGCCCGGTGCCGTCGATGGCCTCAACGCACTGTTCACCCCCCACTGGGAGGCCCTGAAAGACCTCGACGTGTGGATCGCGGCGTACAGCCAGATCTTCTTCTCGCTGTCGATCGCCTTCGGCATCATGATCGCGTACGCGTCGTTCCAGCGTCGTAAGGCCAACATGACCAGCTCCGGTCTCGTGGTCGCGTTCGCCAACTCCTCGTTCGAGATCCTCGCGGGCATCGGTGTCTTCTCCGCCCTGGGCTTCCTCGCATACCAGCAGCAGGTCGCGGTCTCGGATCTGGAAGGCCTCACCGGTCCGATCCTGTCGTTCGTGACGTTCCCGGCGGTGATCTCGGAGATGCCGGGCGCGGCGTTCTTCGGCGCACTGTTCTTCGGCTCGCTGGTGATCGCGGGCTTCACGTCGCTGATCTCCCTGATGATCGGCGTCTCCGCGGGCATCCAGGAGAAGTGGGGACTCTCGCGCACCAAGGCGGCGGTCGGTGTGTCGGTGGTGTGCGGCCTCATCTCGATCGGACTGTTCTCCACCACCTCGGGTCTCATCGCCCTGGACACCGTCGACATGTTCGCCAACAACGTCGGCGTGGTCTCCTCGGCCATCTTGATGACGATCATCCTGATCTGGGTGCTGCGGCGCGGCGACATGTTGCGCAACCACCTGAACGCGGTGTCGACGTTCAAGGTCGGCAGGATCTGGCTGGCCCTCGTCGGCGTGATAGCACCGATCTTCCTGACGATCATGCTCGTCCAGAAGGTGTGGTCGGTCATCGACGAGGGATACGAGGGATACCCGACCTGGTACATCAGCGTCTTCGGGTGGGGCACAATCGCTCTGGTGATCGTCGCGGCGGTCGGACTGTCCCTGCCGTCGTGGAAGGGCCGCGACGATCCCGACTTCCTGCCGTGGCCGCCACTACCCGAAGGCGTTCGCGGAACCGACCACAAGGCCAGTAAGGAGACAGTCTGATGAGTGGGATCGCCATCGTCATGCTCCTCATCTCCATCGGAATCGTGTGGGGAGGGCTGGTCGCGAGCGTCATCTTCCTGAACCGTCACCCCGAGGTCGACGGTCTGCTCGAGGACCCCGATCTCGTCCGGGACGACGAGGAGCGCGGGGCGCAACCGCACCCGTTCCGCGACACCTGATCCGCAACCGCTCCACCTCTCGGCGCACGTCGCCCGCGATGCGAGCTCGACGTCCGATGAACCATCTGTCAGAGATAGCCTGGAACGATCGCGGGGCGCGCGACCCTCGGCCCGAGGAGGCACGATGAGTAACCCGTTCAAGCGCGTCAAGTCGGTCGAGCAGTCGATCAGCGACACGGACGAACCGGATACCAAACTCCGCAGAGACCTCACCGCGTGGGATCTCACCGTCTTCGGGGTGGCGGTTGTCGTCGGCGCCGGTATCTTCACGCTCACCGCACGCACTGCGGGCAATCTGGCCGGCCCGTCGGTATCGGTGGCGTTCGTGCTGGCCGCGATCGCGTGCGCACTCGCGGCGCTCTGTTACGCCGAGTTCGCCTCGACCGTGCCTGTCGCCGGTAGTGCCTACACCTTCTCGTTCGCCACCTTCGGTGAGTTCGTCGCGTGGGTGATCGGGTGGGATCTGATCCTCGAGTTCGCTCTCGCTGCGTCCGTGGTCGCGAAGGGCTGGTCGCTCTACCTGGGCAACATCCTCGGATCGGCGGCATCGGTCGAGCTCACCGACTCGATCAGCTTCGACTGGGGCGCGGTGCTGCTGATCGCGGTGCTGACCGTCCTGCTCGCGCTCGGCACCAAGCTGTCGTCGCGGGTGTCGCTGGTCGTCACCACCATCAAGGTCTTCGTCGTCCTGCTGGTCATCGTGGTCGGCGCGTTCTACATCAAGCTGAAGAACTACGACCCATACGTGCCGCCCGCCGCTCCGCCGGCCGAGGGCGACACCGGCCTCCACCAGACACTGTTCTCGGCGATCACCGGCGCCGAGGGCAGCACCTTCGGCTGGTACGGCCTCCTGGCTGCGGCCTCGCTGGTGTTCTTCGCCTTCATCGGTTTCGACGTCGTGGCCACGACCGCGGAGGAGACGAAGAACCCGCAGAAGGCGATGCCGCGCGGCATCCTCGGATCTCTGGCCATCGTGACGGTCCTCTACGTCGCGGTCAGTCTCGTCGTGTCCGGGATGGTCCCCTACCCGGAACTGGCCGACAAGACAGATCCGGTGACCGGCGAGGTCACCGGGTCCACCCTCACCACGGCCTTCGAGGCGAACGGTGTCACGTGGGCGGGCTGGGTGATCGATCTCGGTGCGCTCGCCGGCCTGACCACGGTCGTGATGGTTCTGCTGCTCGGCCAGACCCGGGTCGGGTTCGCGATGGCCCGTGACGGATTGCTACCCCGCTCGCTGGCGCACACCGGACGGCGCGGGACCCCGGTGCGGTTCACCGTCGTCGTCGGCATCATCTCGGGTGTGCTCGCGGCGTTCTTCCCGATGGGCACCCTCGAGGAAATGGTCAACATCGGAACCCTGTTCGCGTTCGTACTGGTGAGTGTCGGGGTCCTCGTCCTCCGCCGAACCCGGCCCGATCTCGAACGCGGCTTCCGGGTGCCCTTCGTCCCCCTCGTCCCGATGCTGTCGATCCTGGCCTGCTTGTGGCTGATGCTGAACCTGTCCGTGGAGACGTGGATTCGGTTCGTGATCTGGATGGTGGTCGGCGTCGTCGTGTACTTCTCCTACGGCTACCGCCACTCGGTCTTCGCCCGGCGGGAGCGTGGAGAGGACATCGGAACGACGGACGTCGCCGCCGGAGAAACCGGCCCCGGCACCTGACCATGGGCTCGGCGGCCGTGGTCCGATAGCCTGGATCGAACGCACAAATCGCTGCACACGCGGCGCACGACGCGAACGACAAGGGGATCAGATGACGACTGCTCAGGACGAGCTGAAGGCCGACAGCCGCAACGGGATCGACTACAAGGTGGCCGACCTGTCCCTGGCGGACTTCGGCCGCAAGGAGATCGAGCTCGCCGAGCACGAGATGCCCGGACTCATGGAACTGCGTCGGGAGAACGCAGATGTTCTGCCGCTCAAGGGTGCTCGCATTTCCGGATCGCTGCACATGACCGTTCAGACCGCGGTGCTGATCGAGACTCTGGTCGCGCTCGGCGCCGAGGTCCGCTGGGCGTCGTGCAACATCTTCTCGACCCAGGATCACGCGGCCGCGGCCGTCGTCGTGGGTCCGCACGGCACCCCGGACGAGCCCAAGGGCGTCCCGGTCTTCGCCTGGAAGGGCGAGACCCTCGAGGAGTACTGGTGGGCCGCCGAGCAGATGCTCACCTGGCCCGAGGCGGACAAGCCGGCCAACATGATCCTCGACGACGGCGGCGACGCCACCATGCTGGTTCTGCGCGGTGCCGAGTTCGAGAAGGCCGGCGTCGTGCCGCCCACCGAGGACGACCACCCGGCCGAGTACAAGGTCTTCCTCGAGCTGCTGCGCAAGCGTTTCGAGACCGACAAGAACAAGTGGACCACCATCGCCGAGTCGGTCCAGGGCGTCACCGAGGAGACCACCACCGGCGTGCTGCGGCTCTACCAGTTCGCCGCTGCCGGTGAGCTGGCGTTCCCCGCGATCAACGTCAACGACTCGGTCACCAAATCCAAGTTCGACAACAAGTACGGCACCCGCCACTCGCTGATCGACGGGATCAACCGCGGCACCGACGTTCTCATCGGTGGCAAGAAGGTCCTGATCTGCGGTTACGGCGACGTCGGC
The DNA here is from genome assembly GCF_038024875.1 of Gordonia rubripertincta. Taxonomy (NCBI): domain Bacteria; kingdom Bacillati; phylum Actinomycetota; class Actinomycetes; order Mycobacteriales; family Gordoniaceae; genus Gordonia; species Gordonia rubripertincta. The sequence continues at coordinate 106,674 of NZ_CP136136.1, read as the reverse complement.
AAGGGCTGCGCGGAATCGCTGGCCGGCCAGGGCGCCCGCGTCCAGGTCACCGAGATCGACCCGATCAACGCGCTGCAGGCCCTCATGGACGGCTACGACGTGGTCACCGTCGAGGACGCGATCGGCAACGCCGACATCGTGATCACCTCGACCGGCAACCTGGGCATCATCACCCTCGACCACATGCGTCAGATGAAGCACCAGGCCATCCTGGGGAACATCGGACACTTCGACAACGAGATCGACATGGCCGGTCTCGAGCGTTCGGGTGCCAAGCGAATCACCGTCAAGCCGCAGGTCGACCAGTGGATCTTCGAGAACGGCAAGACGATCATCGTGCTCAGCGAGGGCCGTCTGCTCAACCTCGGCAACGCGACCGGTCACCCGTCGTTCGTGATGAGCAACAGCTTCTCGAACCAGGTCATCGCCCAGATCGAGCTGTGGACGAAGAACGACGAGTACGACAACGAGGTCTACCGCCTGCCCAAGCATCTCGACGAGAAGGTCGCGCGCATCCACGTCGAGGCGCTCGGCGGCAAGCTGACCAAGCTCACCAAGGAGCAGGCCGAGTACATCGGCGTCGACGTCGAGGGCCCGTACAAGCCGGAGCACTACCGCTACTGAGGTAACCCGCTCACGCAAACCCACCCTTTTTCGGCAGATCGACCACCCTCGCAGCGGAGGTGGACAAGCCGAAAAAGGGTGGGTTTCCGGCGTTTTGGGTCAAGCTCCGAGGTCGGGCTCGGCGTCGGGGCAGTAGATCCACGAGCCGCGTTCCTTCAGGAACCGCTCCTTGGACTTCTCGGATTCGGTTCGGCGGCTGCCCTTTTCGAGATGGGACACGACCTCGGACTGGGCGACGTTGCCGTCGAACACCGTCTCGAGGAAACCGTCGAGCACGATCAGGCCGTCCTCGGTGGGCGGCGGGCCGGTGATGCGCTCGCGCGATTGGGTGCAGACCGCGGCCTTCATGCGTACGACGTCGCGCGCGTTGCGTGCCGCCACGTAGTTCTGGAGCGCCGCGCGGATCTGGGAAAGCGCTGCGTAGTCGGCGGATTCGGGGCTCGTCGATCCGCCCGGGGAAGTGCTCGACGAGGTGCTCGAACCGGTTGCGACCGCGGACTCCTCCGGCCCGGACGACATCACGATCAGGGTGACCACGAGCGCGACCAGGACGACGACCGCGACGCCGCCGGTGATCCAGGCGACGATCGCGCCGGTGTTGCGCTTGGGCGGCGGGGGACCGTAGGGACCGCCCGGAGGACCTCCATAACCGCCGCCCGGTGCGTACGGTCCGGGTCCATGGACGCCGTAGGCCGGCGGGGTTCCGTACGGGCCGTAGGCGGGTCGCGGCTGTGACGCGGGCGGGAACTGTCCGGGGAACGGCCGCTGGCCACCGGGGCCGGGCCCCTGGGGATATCCGGGCCGGCCGCGCCCGAACTGCGGCGGTGGGCCACCGGGTGGTGGCGGCTGATAGGTCATTCGACCCCCTCCCCAGTCATTGATTCAGGCTAGCGAAGAGCCTTGGCAACGGCAGAGTCCGGTCGCCGGGGTGGCGTACATCCGAATGACGCCCGTCAGGGGGCGTGGGTCGGCGGACCGGGGAGATCAGCGCGTCAGGAGGCCGGCCAGCGCGGCGATGTCCTCGCCGTCGTACCGATGCCACGGGGACGTCCACTGGGCCTCGGCGAGTTGGCGGTACACCGCATCAACGCGACGTTGCAGGTCGCTGTCACGTTCGTAGGCGTCGCGTGCCCGGCTCGCGTCGGCGGCGGCCCGGCTCTCGGCCCGTTGCATGGCGACCTCGGCGGGAACACCGAGCAGCACGTGCCGGTCGGGGACGGGCATGCCGAACCGGCCGTACTCGAGGTCGGCGACCCATTTCACGACCTCGCCGTCGGCCTCCTGCTCCAGGCGTCCGGCGTTGTAGGCGGCGTTCGACGCGACATAGCGGTCGAGGATGACGATGTCGTTTGATTCGGTCGCCGCGGCGATGTCCGCGGCGGCGCCGGCCCGGTCGAGGGCGAACAGAAGCGCCATGGCGTACACGCTGTCCCGCAGATCGCCATGCGAGCCGTGCAGCGCCTCCGAGGCGATGTCGGCGGTCGCCGACTGCCCGTAGCGCGGAAAGGTGAAGGTCGCGACCCGCAGACCCGACGCCGTCCAGCGCTCGACCAGACCGGTCACCAAGGTGTTCTTACCGGCGCCGTCGAGGCCCTCTACCGCAATCAACTGACCCACGCGGAGGAGTCTATGGGGTGGGACGAATCGGACCAGAACGTCCGGTACGGCGCGTCATTCACCACGCTTTCATCACGATGGTGTCACCATTGGACACATGAAGCCTCGCATCCTCGTCGTCGACGACGACGCCGCTCTCGCCGAGATGCTGACGATCGTGTTGCGCGGCGAGGGTTTCGAACCCTTCGTGGTCGGTGACGGTACGCAGGCGCTCACCGCGGTGCGCGAGATCCGTCCCGACCTGGTGCTGCTCGACCTGATGCTACCGGGCATGAACGGCATCGACGTGTGCCGCGTCCTGCGCGCCGATTCCGGTGTCCCGATCGTCATGCTGACCGCGAAGTCCGACACCGTCGACGTCGTGCTGGGCCTAGAATCCGGCGCCGACGACTACATGGTCAAGCCGTTCAAGCCGAAGGAACTCGTCGCCCGCGTACGCGCCCGTCTGCGTCGAACGGACGAGGAGCCGGCCGAGTTGCTGTCGATCGGTCCGGTGGAGATCGACGTGCCCGCGCACAAGGTCACCCGCGACGGCGTACCGATCTCGCTGACCCCGCTCGAGTTCGACCTGTTGGTCGCGCTCGCCCGCAAGCCGCGGCAGGTCTTCACCCGAGACGTCCTCCTCGAGCAGGTGTGGGGTTACCGCCATCCGGCGGACACTAGACTCGTGAACGTGCATGTCCAGCGTCTGCGCGCGAAGGTCGAAACCGACCCGGAGAACCCTGAGGTCGTCCTGACTGTGAGGGGGGTCGGCTACAAGGCCGGCCCGCCGTGATCGGTCGATCTCGACGACGGGTCAACAGCACCTTCGGGCGTTTCACCCGTGCTGCCGGCGCTGTCGGACGTGCCTTCGGGCACATCTGGCGGCGCTCGTTGCAGTTACGGGTCGTGGCGTCGACGTTGTTGCTGTCGGTCGTCGTGCTGCTCATCCTCGGGTTCGTGCTGGTCTCCCAGATCACCGACCGACTCCTCGACGTGAAACTGGCCGCGGCCACCGAGGAGATCGACCGCGCCCGGATCTCGGTGGAACGCGATCTGTCCAGCGGCGCCGGCAACATGTCGGTGCAGAACCGGCTGCGCCAGACGCGATCACTGCTCACCGACCGTGACGCGGACACCGGTCAGGCGTCCGGCACCGTCGGCGCCTTCGACACCGTGCTCATCGTCCCCGGCGCGGCCGAGAGCGGCGCGTCCAGCGGCGTCGGCCCGACCGCCGAGGTGCCGTCGAACCTGCGGGACATGGTCCGCGGTGGCCAAGTGGCCTATCAGTACACCCAGGTGCCCGACGGTTCCGGGGGACACGCGCCGGCCCTGATCGTGGGCACCCCGACCAACGCCTCGGTGCCGGGGCTCGAGCTGTACCTGGTGTTCCCGCTGACCGCGGAACAGAACACGGTCGACCTCGTTCGCGGCACCCTGCTGACCGGCAGCATCGTCCTGCTGGGTCTGCTGGCCGCGATCGCCTGGCTGGTCTCCCGGCAGGTGGTCATCCCGGTGCGCTCGGCCTCCCGGATCGCCGTCCGCTTCGCCGACGGCCGTCTCAAGGAGCGCATGCCCGTGCGCGGCGAGGACGACATGGCCCGTCTGGCGATGTCGTTCAACGACATGGCCGAGAGCCTGTCCAAGCAGATCACCCACCTCGAGGAGTTCGGCGGCCTGCAGCGCCAGTTCACCTCCGACGTCAGCCACGAGCTGCGGACGCCGCTGACCACCGTGCGGATGGCCTCCGACGTGCTCTACGAGGGCCGAGACGAACTCGACCCCGTGCGGAAGCGCTCGGTCGAGCTGCTGGACAAAGAACTCGACCGGTTCGAGACCCTGCTCAACGAGCTGCTGGAGATCTCCCGTCACGACGCCGGCATGGCCGAGCTGGCGGCGGAGCGGATGGACATGGCCATCCCGATCGACGGTGCGCTGGCCACTGTCCGACACCTCGCCGAGGAGACCGGGACCGAGCTCGTCCTCGACCTGCCCGCCGAGCCGGTGCTCGCCGAGATCGATCCGCGCCGCGTCGAGCGGATTCTGCGCAACCTGCTCGCCAACGCGATCGACCACGGGGAACGGAAGCCGGTGACACTGACCATGCGGTCCGACGGCGATGCCGTCGCGATCACCGTCCGTGACCAGGGCATCGGGCTGCGGCCGGGGGAGGAGAAGCTGGTGTTCAACCGGTTCTGGCGTTCGGATCCGTCGCGGTTCCGACGCTCTGGCGGCACGGGTCTCGGCCTGGCCATCAGCATCGAGGACGCCCGCCTGCATCAGGGCCGACTCGAGGCGTGGGGTGAACCCGGCAAGGGTGCCTGCTTCCGGCTGACGTTGCCGCTCGTCCGTGGCCACAAGGTGCTCGGTTCGCCCCTGCCGCTGAAGTCCGTCGGCTCGGCACCCCGGGCCGCCGCCAAGACGGGTGGCCGCACACCAGGTGTGGAGGCTGGTGCCGAATGAGCGTCGAACGTCATCCGGAACACCCTCGGCGGAGTGTTCTGGGGCTCCTGATCGCCGTCGCGACGGCGACCGTGGCGATGGTCGTGGTCTCGGCGTGCGGGTCGATCCCCAATGACTCCTCACCGCAACCCATCAAGTCCTTCGAGCGCGAGGGTGCCACCAACGCGGCCCCGGTGCCGCAGGCCGACATGGACCCCGAGGCCCTCGTCCGCGCGTTCTTGAAGTCCACGGTCGATCCCGAGTCCGGCCACGATGCCGCGCGCGCTTTCCTGACCCCGGTGGCCTCGCAACAGTGGGACGACCGCGGTGACGCCCTGATCCTCGACGAGATCAGCATCTTCGTCGACCAGCGCAACGAGGACTCCGTACGCATGCGGCTGACCGGCGACAACGTCGGGACGCTCAAATCCGACGGGCAGTTGCTGCCGGCGTCGGGACGGGTCGAGACCAGCATCAGCCTGACCCGTCAGGGAGACCAGTGGCGCATCGACGGGCCGCTGCCCAACGGGGCGATGATCGACCGCGACCAGTTCGACAACACCTACCGTCCGGTCTCGCTCTACTTCTCCGACCGCACCGGCCGGCGACTCGTCCCGGACCCGCGCTGGTTCTACGCAGGACAGGCGACCGATCCGACGGTGCTGGTCAACCGGCTCATCGCCGGACCCGCCGCCGACCTGTCCGCGGCCGTGGACAGCGGCTTCCCGAGCGGTTCGACACTGCGCGGACCGGTCGTCGGCCTCGCCGGCGGCGGGGTACGTGTCGACCTCTACGGCATCGGCAACGCGTCGAGCCGGGATCGCACGGTGCTGGCCGCGCAGATCGTCTGGACCCTCGACGACGCCGACATCTCCGGGCCGTACGTGATCGACGCCGACGGTGCGCCACTCGCCGCCGAACGCGCCTCGGGATGGCAGCCCGCCGACCTGCGCTCCTTCGATCCGAACGCGGTACCGTCCACCGACGTCGGCCTCAACGTCGTGACCGGCGGCGCGTTGCGGGCGGTGACCGACACCGCGACCGTGCCGGTGCGCGGACCGCTCGGATCGTCTCGCGACGTGCGGGCGGCGACGATCTCCGACAACGGCGCGCGTGTCGCCGCGGTCCGGACGGCGGGCGATCGCCGGCTCGAGTGCGTGATCGGCGATTACGGCGGCGACGTCGGGCCGATCGTCAGCGGGGTCTCCATCACCCGCCCGTCCTTCGGCGCCGATGAGAACGCCGTGTGGGTGGTCGTCGACGGCAAACCGGTGCAGTGGCAGCGCGACGACGACGGCACCCAGACCGTCCCGGTCGAGGCGTCGTCGATCCCGACCGTGGCGCGCGGGGCCATCACCGAGATGCAGATCGCCCCGGACGGGGTCCGAGCCGCCCTCGTCGTCGGCGGGCAGATCGTGTTCGCCGTGCTGTCGACGAACGCCGAGGGGCAGGTGTCGTTGACCAGCCCGCGGATCGCGGCCTACAACATCGGCAACCGTGCGGTGTCCCTGGACTGGGCGTCGCCGACGACGCTGGTCGTTGCCCGTGAGGCGCCCGAGTCCCCGGTGGTGCAGCTGTCGATCAACGGCACCCCGGCCGTCGGCCTGCTCAGCGGCAATGTGTCCCCGCCGGTGCGGGCGGTGGTGGCGAACTCCTCGACCATCTACGTCGGGGACCAGCGCGGCGTGCTGCGTCTCGGCAGCAACAACGGGCAGCCCGACCAGTACTGGACCGAGGTCGAGCCGGCCATGATCGCCGGGGCGATCCCGGTCCTGCCCTGATCTCGATCTCGTAGAGACCGAACTCCGGCTAGGCAGCGGCCAGCACGACGACCGCCGCAACTCCGACCCCGGCCGCGTGCAGGACGCTCACCGACTCGGCTGCGGTGGCCCCGGTGGTCAGCACGTCGTCGACCAGGAGCGCCGTGGCACCGGGCGGTGGACGCGCACCGACGCGGAGCCGGACCGCCCCCGCGAGGTTGCGGGCACGTGCCCGGGCGTCGAGTCCGGCGGAGTCGCGGGCGGTCGTCGCGGTCACCAGCAGCGGCGCGACGGACACACGGGAACCCAGGAGCGGTGCCGCGCGTTCGGCGATCGCGGTGACCCGATCGCCGCCACGGCGTCGTGCGCTCAGCCGGCGGGTCGGCGCGGGGATCAGCGCCATGCGGTCGGCGTCGGGTAGCTCGCCCCAGCCGGCCAGCATCCGTACGGCGTGGGCGAGTGCCGCACCCAGCGGCGGGATCAGATCACGGCGGTCGTGTTCCTTGACGGCGATGATCCCGTTCCGATGGGGACCCCGGTACCGACCGAGGGCCCACACCGGGACACCCGGCGAGATCCGCGGGTGGGCGGCGACGGGGGCGTCGTGCCAGGCGGCTTCGCAGTGGGCGCACCACGGTGTCCCGGGCCGTCCGCACCCTCCGCAGACCACCGGGAAGACCAGATCTGCGGCCGCGGCGGGTACCTGACGCCAGGTCATGTCCCGACCCTAGGTCCGGGTCCCGGCACACCGGGTGTGGCATTCCGGCTGTGGAGAGATTCGCCCTGTTCGCCGAGTTGTTCGAGTCCTTGGAATCACCGCGAGCGGGCCCTCGGTCCCCACTTGTCCCGGGATGCCCGACGCGGCGGGTCAAAACGTGGCCGATACCCGAACTTGCGACTACGGTCTTGGGTACATCGGGTTGCCGGGAGGACAGTTCAGTCCTCGCGCCGTACACGACCGATTTTTCGGGAGGTGATGCCCCTATCGATGAGTGCCAGCTGTCAGCTGGCATGGACAAATCCTCGGCGCCGGCCAAACCATCAGTGCGACAACAGATCACGATGTCTTAACCGCCGCCGGGAACAATTCAGGAGGTAGTTGAATGTCCACAGTCATCCATCGCAAAGGCCAGCGCGAACCGAAACTCGCGGACCCCAGGCCGACCGTGGAGGAGGGCCTCGAGCCCGATCACCAACCCGCCCAGAACGACTCCGACGACCAGGAGTTCGCGTTCGTCCGCCCACCCGGAACGGTGGACGTGGACGAACCCGCCGAGCCCATCGCCAAGATCGTGTTCAGCGGCCGCAACGTCGTGATACCCGACCACTACCGCATCTACGTCGGCGACAAGCTCGCTCGTCTCGAGCGATTCGATCCGACGATCTTCGAATTCGACGTCGAGCTGAAGCACTATCGAAACCGTCGGCAGGCCAAGGTCTGTCAGAAGGTGGAGGTCACCGCGAAGGGCAAGGGCCCGATCGTGCGCTCCCAGGCGTGCGGCGAGAACTTCTACGCCGCACTCGAACGTGCCCTCGACAAGCTCGAATCCCGTCTCCGCCGGGTGAAGGACCGCCGCCGCGTGCACCACGGCAACCGCCGTCCGCTGTCGGTGGCCGAGGCCACCGAGATCGGCGCACCGCCGTTGCGGGACAACCAGCTGTCCGTCGACGGTTTGGTCGGTGATCAGGGCACCGCCCCGGCCGATTCCACGAAACCCGACTACGACGACGTGGACGACTACACACCCGGTCAGGTCGTGCGTGTGAAGGAGCACACCGCGGTGCCGATGACGGTCGACGACGCGCTCTACGAGATGGAGCTCGTGGGGCATGACTTCTTCCTGTTCCACGACAAGGAGAGCGACAAGCCGTCGGTGGTCTACCGCAGGCACGCCTTCGACTACGGCCTCATCCGCCTGACATGAACGCGGGTTGAGCCGTTCCGGATGGCCGCGGACGATCCGACGGGATGAAGTCGTCCCGACAACGTGCCGGTCGATCAGGGTCTGCTCAGCTCACCTCGCTACCATGGGATCCGGTCTGTGCGTTCGCACGGGCCGGATTCCGTGTGTTTTCTACAGGTGAGGGACTCGATCCACGGTGCTGAACAAGCTGTTGCGTGTCGGCGAAGGCCGCATGGTCAAGCGACTCGACGCGATCGCGTCGCACGTCGAGGCGCTGTCCGACGAGTTCGAGGCGCTCTCCGACGCCGAACTGCGAGCCAAGACAGACGAGTTCAAGAAACGTATCGCCGATGGTGAAACGCTCGACGAACTGCTGCCCGAGGCGTTCGCGACGGCCCGCGAGGCGGCCTGGCGCGTACTCGACCAGAAGCACTTCCACGTGCAGATCATGGGCGGCGCGGCGCTGCACTACGGCAACATCGCCGAGATGAAGACGGGTGAGGGCAAGACCCTCACCTGTGTGCTCCCGGCATACCTCAACGCGCTCTCCGGCGAGGGCGTCCACGTCGTCACCGTCAACGACTACCTCGCCAAGCGCGACTCGGAGTGGATGGGACGCGTCCACCGCTTCCTCGGCCTCGAGACCGCGGTGATCCTCACCGGCATGTCCTCGGCCGCGCGCCGCGAGGCCTACGCCGCCGACATCACCTACGGCACCAACAACGAGTTCGGCTTCGACTACCTGCGCGACAACATGGCGCACTCGCTCGCCGACCTCGTCCAGCGCGGCCACGCCTATGCGATCGTCGACGAGGTCGACTCGATTCTCATCGACGAGGCCCGCACCCCGCTGATCATCTCGGGCCCCGCCGAGGGGTCGAGCAAGTGGTACACCGAGTTCGCGCGCATCGCGCCGCTGCTCGAGAAGGATGTCCACTACGAGGTCGACATCAAGAAGAAGACGATCGGCGTGCACGAGGCCGGCGTCGAGTTCGTCGAGGACCGTCTCGGCATCGACAACCTCTACGAGGCCGCCAACTCGCCCCTGGTCAGCTACCTGAACAACGCCATCAAGGTCAAGGAGCTGTTCCAGCGTGACAAGGACTACATCGTCCGCAACGGCGACGTCCTGATCGTCGACGAGTTCACCGGTCGTGTGCTCGACGGCCGCCGTTTCAACGAGGGTCTGCACCAGGCGATCGAGGCCAAGGAAGGCGTCGAGATCAAGGCCGAGAACCAGACCCTCGCCACGATCACCCTGCAGAACTACTTCCGCCTCTACGACAAGCTGTCGGGCATGACCGGCACCGCCGAGACCGAGGCCGCAGAGTTCGACCAGATCTACAAGCTCGGTGTGCTGCCGATCCCGACCAACCGGCCGATGGTCCGCAAGGACCAGGGCGACCTGATCTACAAGACCGAGGAGGCGAAGTTCGCCGCGGTCGTCGACGACATCGTCGAGCGCCACCAGATCGGCCAACCGGTGCTGATCGGTACCACCAGCGTCGAGCGCTCGGAGTACCTGTCCCGACAGCTGAAGAAGCGCGAGATCCCGCACAGCGTCCTGAACGCAAAGTTTCATGAGCAGGAAGCCCAGATCATCGCCGAGGCGGGTCGCCTCGGCGCGGTCACGGTGGCCACCAACATGGCCGGTCGCGGTACCGACGTGGTGCTCGGCGGCAACCCGGACATCATCGCCGACACCCGCCTGCGCAAGGCCGGACTCGACCCCGTGAACACCCCGGACGAGTACGAGGCCGCCTGGGACGAGGCCATCGAGGTCGCGCGCACCAAGGCCGCCGAGGAGGCCGAGGCCGTCCGCAAGGCCGGCGGCCTGTACGTGCTCGGCACCGAGCGGCACGAATCCCGCCGAATCGACAACCAGCTGCGCGGCCGTTCCGGTCGTCAGGGCGATCCGGGTGAGTCGCGGTTCTACCTGTCCGTCGCCGACGAACTGATGCGCCGCTTCAACGGCGGTGCGCTCGAGGCGATCATGAGCCGTCTGCCCGACGACGTGCCGATCGAGGCCAAGATGGTCACCAAGGCCATCCGCAGCGCTCAGACCCAGGTCGAGCAGCAGAACTTCGAGATGCGCAAGAACGTCCTCAAGTACGACGAGGTCATGAACGAGCAGCGCAAGATCATCTACGCCGAGCGTCGTCAGATCCTCGAGGGCGAGGATCACCACGAGCAGGTCAAGCAGATGATCGACGACGTGGTCAGCGCGTACGTCGAGGGTGCGACCGCCGAGGGTTACGCCGAGGACTGGGACCTCGACGAGCTGTGGACCGCACTGCGCACCCTGTACCCGATCGAACTCGACCCCAAGGGGGTCGTGGGCGAGACGGAATACGGTGAGCGCGACGACATCTCGGCCGAAGAGCTGCGCGAGACCCTCGTCGCCGACGCGAAGGCCGCCTACGACAAGCGCGAGAAAGCGATCGACGAGATCGCGGGTGAGGGCGCGATGCGCCAGCTCGAACGCAGCGTCCTGCTGAGCGTCCTCGATCGCAAGTGGCGCGATCACCTGTACGAGATGGACTACCTGCGCGAGGGTATCCACCTGCGTTCGATGGCGCAGCGCGATCCGGTGGTCGAGTACCAGCGCGAGGGTTTCGACATGTTCAACGGCATGCTCGAGGGCCTCAAGGAGGAGGCGCTCGGCATCCTGTTCAATGCTCAGGTTCAGACCGAGCAGCCGGCACCGCAACCGCCGCTGCCCACCGCCGCCGATCTCCGTGCCGCGGTCGGTGCGGGTGCACCCGCACCCGCGCCGGCGGCTGACGCCGGTTCGCAGGTCCCCGCAGCCCTGCGTGGCTCCGGGACCTCCAACGGCGAAGTGCCGATGACGTTCTCCGGCCCCGATGAGGGTGGCGGCACGGTCGTCCACTCCGAAGAGGAGGAACTGGCCGGTACCGCCGACTCGGCCAGTCGGCGTGAGCGACGCGCGGCCGCGCGGGCGAACACGAAGGGCAGCCGTCCGAAGCCGCCGAAGGCCAAGAAACAGCGTCGCTGAAAAAATTCGGGAGAAAGCGGAACCCGACAGGGAGTGGCTGCGTCCAATCCCCATGAAGACACTCACCTCCGCTCCTCCTGTCGGTACACGGACGCCGCGGGTCCGGGTACTGCCCGCCCCGACGTATGAGCCGGCCGGGCCCGGTGCGATGGGTGCCGGGGCGGTCGGTTCCGGGACGGTAAGCGCGGTGTTCCCTCGGCCGCGCCCCGGTGCGGGACCATCGCGCAAGACCCTGGCTGCCGCGGTGGAGGCCAGGCGATTCACGGTGGCCACGTCGCGACTCCTCTTCGAGGTCTTCGACCGTCGGAGGGGGATAGCTCATCTCGGTGACTCTGTGTCGCCGTCGATCGCCGATCAGGTGGCCGCGCTGGTTCGTCACGACGCCTTCCGGGTGGCCGAAACCACCGGTCCCCCCGGGGGGCCATCCGCTCGCGGTACGGTCCTCCAGCGTGTGCACGTCCAGCTGTGCGACACCAGTGCGGCCGAGGTGTTCGGCTCCTATCTCAGCGGTGGGCGCGTCCGGGCCTTTGCCGGGCGCGTGGAGCGCAAACCGTGCCGTGTGCGTGGGAGCGATCCACGCCCCGGCGGCGCCGGTGCGCGAACAGGTCTCGGTCGGGTCGAATACCGCTGGCAGCTCGTGGCCCTCGAGTTCTGTTGACCCCGTCGAGTCCGGCCCCGACGCAGCTGGACGGCTAGGATCGGCGGCGTGGTGAACCGTTTGTCGCCGCGCGACGCGATGTACTACTTCCTCGACGATTCCCGGTCGACGACGCATCTCGGGGCGTTGCTGGTCGTGGACCCCTGTGTCGGCGAGCCGAAGAAGGCCGACCACCCGACGACCGGGGATGCCGGGGCCCTGGCCGCGTCCCCTCGACCCGCGCTCGACTACCAATCGCTGGTGTCGCTGGTCGAGAACCGGCTCCAGCTGGCGCCCCGGTATCGGCAGGTGGTCCGCGAGGTCACGCTCGGACTTGCCCGCCCGGTGTGGGTCGACGACCGGGATTTCGACATCAACTTCCATATCCGGCGCTCGGGGTTACCGCGGCCCGGTGGGCCCGCGGATCTCGCCGAGCTCATCTCCCGGGTGATGTCCCGGCCGTTGGATCGCACCAGGCCGCTGTGGGAGATGTACCTGATCGAGGGCCTGGCCGATGGCCGGCTCGCGATCCTCACCAAGTCGCACCGGTGTCTGATCGATGGTCCGGACCACCCGGAGATCAGCGAGGTCATCTGCGACCCCACCGTCGAGCCGGAGGAGCTGCCCGAGGAGCTGTGGATGCCCGGCTCGCCGCCGGGGTCGGCGAACCTGGTCGTGGGTGCACTCGCAGAGGCGATGGCGCGTCCCGGCGACCTCGTCGAGACCGTGGTGCACGGCAACGGCCTGGTCTCCGAGGTGCGGTCGGTGGTCGGCCGGACCGTCCGCCGGGCCGGTGACGTCGTCGGCCAGCTCACCGACCACGCGCCGCGCAGCCCGCTCAACAACACGGGCACGACGACCCGCACGTTCACCACGGCGTCGGTCCCTCGCCGCGATTGCGCGAAGATCGCCGACCACCACAACTGCACCGTCAACGACGTGGAACTCGCCATCATCTCGGGTGTGGTGCGCCGGTGGATGCTGTCGGTCGATCCGGCGGCCGTGCCGGCCGACACCGTCCGCGTGGTGATCCCGCTGTCGCCGCGAGACCCCGGGGTGGAGGTCGAGGCGGAGGCGGAACCGGGCTGGATCAACGTCGGCAAACCGAGTTTCGTGACGGACCTGCCTGTCGGGGAGTCGAATCCGACGGTGCGTCTCGCCCAGGTCGCCGGCCTCGCCGAGCGCTATGCGCAGTCGTCGCGGCGGATGAGCACCGGGCCGAGCCCACTGTTCCCGGAGCTCGGCGTCGTGCCCTTCGCCGACTTCAGCTCGCGCGCGTTCCGGTCGCTCGACAGCCGCGGGTACAACGTCCCGGTGGCGATGAGCACCGCCCCGGTTGCCGACCGGTTCGTGCTCGGCGTGCCGGTCCGCGAGATCTTCTACATCCCGGTTCTCGTCTCGCAGAGGGCACTTGCGGTGAGCATCGTCGAATACGGCGACCGGTTGCAGTTCTCGTTCATGGCCGACCGCGGCGTCATCCCCGACCTGCCCGTGCTGGCGGACTACGTCACCGAGTCCTTCGAGGAGTTGCTGACCACCGACTGAGTCGGGGGCGCGGCTAAGGTGAGCGGGTACCGCAATCGGACCGCGTGGAGCGGTCGTCGTAGGAGAGCGATGGTCGAATGAGGGTCTACCTGCCGGCGACGTTGGCAATGCTGATGCAGCTCAACTCTGAAGGCGAGTTCCGGCCGATCGGCGGCACCGGGTTCGCGTTGACCCCGGCATTGCGCGAGGCGTTCGTCTCGGGCGACGACGAGGAGCTCTCGGAGGTCGCGATGCGGGAGGCTGCCCGGGCGTCGCTGCGTCTTCTCGCCGGGGAGGCGCCAGAATCCGGCGACGCCGAGGCCGAGCGCGATCTCGCCGCGGACGAGGCGGTGACGAAGCCAGGAGTCACCCCGTCGCTGCCGCCGCGCCGCGTGGTCGTCGCCGCCGACGTCGAGGACGTGAAACTGCGTCCCGATCTCGACGATGCGGTGGTCAAGGTCGGCGGGACGATCCCGCTCTCGGCGGTCGCCTCGGTCCACGTCGACGTGAAAGAGGCGGAGGGCAAGGTACGTGCCGCGGTGGTCGTCATCGATGCCGCCGACATGGGTGACCTGGACGCCGAACTGGCTGTCGGCGACATCGAGGACTTCGACCTCGCCTGGTACGCCACCCAGGAGCTGCCGTTCCTGCTGGAACTGCTCTGAGACCGGTCGACTCCTCGATGGCGCTAACCTACGGTTGCGTAGGTTAGAGTGTCAGGCGCAGTGTTCGGAGACGTCGAAGGCGGTGTGTGAGTTGGGTCTGCTCGAGCGATTCGAAGAACCGGTGGCCGGGGTCGCGGCACGTAGCCGCGGTGCGCAGTGGGTCCGTGCGGCGGTCACCCGCATCACGACGCCCCTGCTTCCCGACGACTATCTGCACCTCGCCAACCCGTTGTGGTCGGCCCGCGAGCTGCGCGGCAAGGTCATCTCGGTGCACCGGGAGACCGAGGACAGTGCGACCATCCGGATCCGTCCGGGCTGGGGATTCTCCTTCGACTACGCGCCCGGCCAGTACGTCGGCATCGGTGTGCTCATGGACGGCCGTTGGACGTGGCGCTCGTACTCGCTCACCTCGACCCCTGATGCGTCGGCGAACGACAAGACCATCGCCATCACCGTGAAGGCGATGCCCGAGGGCTTCCTGTCGACCCACCTCGTGAACGGCCTGACGCCGGGCACCGTCGTGCGTCTTGCCGCACCGCGCGGCGAGTTCGTCCTGCCCGACCCGTTGCCCGCGAAGATCCTGTTCGCGACGGCCGGCAGCGGCCTCACGCCGATCATCTCGATGCTGCGGACCGTCCGGCAGCGCAAGCAGAGCACCGACATCCGCCTCATCCACTCGACGCCCACCGAGGCCGAGCTGCTCTTCGCCGACGAACTGCAGGCGATGGCGGCCTCCGGCCTCATCGACCTCCACGTCCAGTACACCCGCAGCGCGGGCAAGGTCACCCCGGAGGTGCTGCCGTCCCTGTGTGAGGACTGGCGCGAACGCCAGACCTGGGCCTGCGGACCGGCAGGATTCCTCGACGGCCTGCATCGTCTCTACTCCGCTGACGACCTGACCGACCATCTCCACATCGAACGTTTCGCCCTCGAACGCGGTGTGGTCGGTGCACAGGGCGGCACGGTCACGTTCAAGCGGTCGGGCAAGACAGCCGAGGTCGACGGCGCGACCACCCTCCTCGAGGCCGGTGAGGCCGCGGGTGAGATCATGCCGTTCGGCTGCCGGATGGGGATCTGCCAAAGCTGTGTGGTGATGCTCGACAAGGGTTGCGTGCGCGATCTGCGCTCCGGTGTCGAGCACGTCGAGGGCGAACGCATCCAGACGTGCATCAGTGCAGCCGCGGGTGACTGCACGCTGGACGTCTGACCACCTTCTTCGCTCTTGACCCGGCGCCGCCCCGGGAACTGCCGGTACGCTCGAAAACGTGCTTGGTCACAGTGATGGATCCCGTCCTGTTCGGCGTCCGGTTCGGCGCGAGGGCTGACCGGTGAAAGCCGCGGTCCCGGTTCCCGAGAACGTCCCCGTCCTCACCGACGGCGGGGTGACGCTGCGGCCTCATGAGCCCCGAGATCTCGATCGCATGGTCGAGCTCGCGGCCGACCAGGCCATGATGCGGTGGACACCCATCCCGGCGCCCTACAGTCGCGCCGCCGCCGAGAGATTCGCCCTCGACTACGCACCCCAGATCCTGGGCGGACGGCACCCGCATGCTGTGGGCCGTCGAGTTCGACGGCCGATTCGTCGGCACCGTCGACCTCGCCGGGGAGGGCCCGCTCAGCAGTCTCAGCTACGACCTCCATCCCGACGCCCGCGGCTGGGGCGTGATGAAGCGCGCGGTCCTGCTCGCGGTCGATTACGCCTTCACAGAGGCCGGTAAGGAGGTCGTCCGCTGGACGACGGTCGCCGGCAACATCGACGCGCTGCGGGTCGCCCACTCCTGTGGATTTCGGCTCGACGCCGCGGTCCCGGACGGGGTCGAGGTCCGCGGCCACATCCGCGACGCGTGGGTCGGCTCCTTGCGCGCCGACGATATGCGGAAACCGCAGACCGAGTGGCGCACCGACGTGTTCGAGACCGAGCGGTTCCGCCTCCGGCCCCTCGCCGAGCACGACGACCCCCGCATCCGCGAGACGCTCGACGACCCGATCTCGCGCAAGTACCTTTTCGCGCGACCCGATCCGCTGGAGCTCGAGCACGCGGCGGCCGAACGCTTGCGCAAGTGGTGGACCGCGGCGCAGGGCCTCACCTGTACCTGGGCCGTCGCCGATCTGGAGACCGACGACTATCTCGGCGACATCACGCTCCTGCACATCGATGAGGTCACCGGCGCAGAGGCCGGTTTCTACACCCACCCCGAAGCACGCGGGAACGGTGTTCTGGGAGAGGCGTTCCCGGCGTCGGTCCGGTACGCATTCGAGAAGTTCGGCTTCCGGCGGCTGACCCTGTTCGCCGCCGACAGCAACGAGGGCAGCAAGAAACTCGCCCGTGCGGCCGGTTTCCGCGAGGTCAGCAGGCAGAAACTCGCCGCCCGGTCTGACGGTGTCTTCGAGGATCTCATCGGTTTCGAGTTGTACATCGACGACTATCGCGAGGCCGCTCGCGGCTGACGCCCTCCTCGTAGGAAAATTCCGTGCCCTTACGGCACCCCATCGCTGGACAGGCGCGCTACCCGTAACCTACGCTTGCGTAAGTTACGGAAACGTAAGGGTCTGAAATCCGGCGTCAGCCGGTCGGGGCGCAGGTCGATGCCGACCGCCGCCGAACCCATCCCACCTGCGAAGGGAGCACGCGTAATGGCGATCACGGACATCCCCGAGTACGCACATCTGACCGAGGCGGACGTCGAGGCACTCGGTGCCGAACTCGACGCGATCCGCGCGGAGGTCGAGGCAAGTCGGGGCGAACGTGACGCCCGCTACCTGCGCAACACGATCCGGTTCCAGCGCGGCCTCGAGTTCGCCGGACGCGCACTGCTCTTCGGCTCCACCAAGAAGTCGCTCTGGTGGGCCGGCGCGGGTGCCCTCGGCGTGGCGAAGATCGTCGAGAACATGGAGCTCGGGCACAACGTGATGCACGGGCAGTGGGACTGGATGAACGATCCCGAGGTGCACAGCTCGACGTGGGAGTGGGACAACACCGACCCGTCGGCGCACTGGAAGCACACTCACAACTACATCCATCACAAGTATACGAACGTGCTGGGCATGGACGACGACGTGGGCTACGGCCTGCTGCGCGTCACCCGCGATCAGCGGTGGCGTCCGTTCAACTACGGCAACCTCGTCTACAACACGATCCTCGCGCTGGCGTTCCAGTACGGCGTCGCCGTGCAGCACCTCGAGCTGGGTAAGAAGCGCCGGACGCCGGAGGAGCGGGAACAGCACAAGCGCGATGTCGCCGACGTGCTGTCGAAGATCGGCAAGCAGGTCGCCAAGGACTACCTCGCCTATCCGGCGCTGGTCAGCGCTACCACCGGACACAAGGTCGGTTACGTCAACGCCTACCGCAAGGCGGCCACCGCGAACGCGCTCGGCAATGTCATCCGCAACGTGTGGAGCAACGCCGTCATCTTCTGCGGGCACTTCCCCGACGGTGCGGAGAAGTTCACCAAGCAGGACATCGACAGCGAGTCTCAGGCCGAATGGTACCTGCGCCAGATGCTGGGCAGCGCCAACTTCGACTCCGGTTTTGTCCTCGCGTTCATGAGCGGCAACCTGTCGTACCAGATCGAGCACCACATCTTCCCGGATCTGCCGAGCAACCGGTACGCCGAGATCGCGGTGAAGGTGCGCGCGCTGTGCGACAAGTACGACCTGCCCTACACCTCGGGTCCGTTCCCGGTGCAGTACGCCAAGACCTGGCGGACCATCGCCAAGCTGTCGCTGCCGGACAAGTACCTCAAGGCGACCGCCGACGATGCGCCGGAGACCGCGTCCGAGCGTCGCTTCAAGCAGGGGCTGCCGGAGGGCACCCGACTCCAGGCGACCATCGACGAGCAGACCGGTACCCGTCGTGGGCTGCGCTCGGCCATCGCAGGTCTGCGTGAGCGTCGTCGGGCCGGACGCGGACGCCGTGCCGTGGTGACGCCGCTGCACGCGGCACGCGGCGATGACGAGGCTGCCGCCTGATCGTCGTCGACGGGTGCCCGCACCCGCGCCGGGGCAGGGAAACGAGGAGGTCGGCATAATGGGTACCAATGGCCATCACTGACATCAACGAGTACGCGCATCTGACCGACGCCGATGTGGAGGCGCTGGGTGCCGAACTCGATGCCCTCCGCCGCGAGATCGAGGCGGACCGGGGGATGCGTGACGTCAAATATCTGCGACGCACGATCCTGGCGCACCGCGCGCTCGAGGTGACCGGACGCGTCGCGCTGCTCGGCAGCCGCTCGCGGCCGCTGTGGCTGTTCGGTACCGGCGCGCTCGCCCTCTCGAAGATCATCGAGAACATGGAGCTCGGGCACAATGTGATGCACGGGCAGTGGGACTGGATGAACGACCCGGAGGTCCACTCCACCACCTGGGAATGGGACATGGTGTGCGCCTCGCCGCACTGGAAGCACTCCCACAACTACATCCATCACAAGTACACGAACGTGGTCGGCATGGATCACGACGTGGGCTACAAGATCCTGCGCGTCACCCGCGACGAGCCGTGGGAGCCGCGCCGGCTCTTCCAGCCGTTCTTCAACGTGCTGCTGGCGGCGACTTTCGAGTGGGGGATCGGTCTGCACGATCTCGGCCTCAAGGAGGTCATCCAGGGCGAGAAGCCCAAAGAGGTCGCGATCCCGCAGATCAAGGAGTTCGGTCGCAAGATCGCCAAGCAGGTCGCGAAGGACTACGTGCTGTTCCCGGCGCTGACCGGCCCCAACTTCAAGCACACGCTGACGGCGAACCTCACCGCGAACCTGATCCGCAACCTGTGGGCCTACGTGGTGATCTTCTGCGGCCACTTCCCTGATGGCGCAGAGAAGTTCACGGTCGAGTCCCTCGAGAACGAGACGCAGGGCCAGTGGTACCTGCGGCAGATGCTCGGCACCGCGAACTTCGACGCGGGGCCGGCGATGGCGTTCCTCAGCGGCAACCTCTGCTACCAGATCGAGCACCATCTCTATCCGGACCTGCCGAGCAACCGCTACGCCGACATCGCCGAGCGGGTGCGGGCTCTATGTGACAAGTACGACCTGCCCTACACCACGGGTTCGCTTGCGGTGCAGTACTTTCAGACGCTGCGCACGATCAACAAGCTCGCCCTGCCCGATCAGCTCTTGCGGGCGACCGCCGACGACGCTCCGGAAACCGCGTCGGAGAAGCGCTTTGCCGGGATGCCGCGGACGACCGGGCTCAAGACGGCGATTCGTCAGCTGCGGGCGCGGCGTCGTCGTCGCTGAGCGTCCCGCCGACCGCTGCCAGCAGATGCCGCACGGCCATGCCGCGCCGGTAGGAGTGGCCCTCGAGTTCGTCGAGGCGACACTCCGGATCGGCCGGCGGGCCGAGATGCGTACAGCCCCGGGGGCATTCCTCGATGGCGTCCCGCAGATCGTCGAACGCCGCGATGATGTCGTCTGCACCGACATGAGCGAGTCCGAACGACCGGATGCCGGGGGTGTCGACCACCCAGCCGCGCGGGATCGAGTCCCCGGGTAGGGGCAGCGCCACCGACTGGGTTGACGTGTGGCGTCCCTTGCCTACCCCGGACACGACGCCGGTCGCCCGATATGCGTCGGGGACAAGACGATTCACGAGTGTCGACTTGCCGACCCCGGAGTGGCCGATGAATGCGGTGATACGGCCCCGGAGCGTCGCGAGGATCTCGTCGAGCGGATCGTCGCGCCCGGCCCGGATGACCGGCAGGTCGAGATCGGCGAAGGCGGCGATGAACTCGGTCGGATCGGCGAGATCGGATTTGGTCAGGCACAGGATGGGGGACAGGCCGCCGACGTAGGCCGCCGCGAGTGTGCGTTCGACGAATCCTGTGCGCGGCGGCGGGTCGGCCATCGCGGTGACGATCAGCAACTGGTCGGCGTTGGCCACCACGATCCGCTCGTAGGGATCAGAGTCGTCTGCGGTGCGGCGCAACACACTTCGCCGTTCCGCGACGCGGACGATCCGCGCCAGGGTGTCGGGCTTGCCGGAGAGGTCGCCGACCACCGACACGTCGTCACCGACGACGATGGGGGTCCGGCCCAGTTCTCGCGCGCGCATCGTCACGACGCGACGGTCCGGATCGCCGCCGAGGACGACACCCCACCGGCCGCGGTCCACCGACACGACCATGCCCTGCTCGGCGTCGTCGTGGGATGGGCGGGTCTTGGTGCGCGGACGGGTGCCCTTCCCCGGACGAACCCGGACGTCGGACTCGTCGTAGCTGTTGGCCCGCCGGCTCAAGGGCGCCCGATCATCTTCTGCCACATGCCGGGAAAGTCGGGCAGGGTCTTGTTGGTCGTCTCGATGTCGTCGACCACGACGTCGGGCGTCACGAGTCCGATGATGGCGCCGGCGGTGGCCATGCGGTGATCGGCGTAGGACTCCCAGGTCCCGCCGTGCAGGCTCGTCCCGGTGATCCGGAGTCCGTCCTCGGTCTCGGCGCAGATCCCGCCGAGACGGGTGATCTCGGTGGTGAGGGCCGCCAGCCGGTCGGTTTCGTGGCCGCGCAGGTGGGCGATGCCACTCAGCGTCGACTCGCCGTCGGCGAGGGCGCAGAGGGCGGCGATGGTCGGGGTCAGTTCACCGATGTCGCGCAGGTCGAGGTTCACGCCCTTCAGCACCTCGGGTCCGCGGACGCTGAGGGTGCCCTCGAGGTGCTCGACGGTGCATCCCATTGCGGCCAGGACGTCGGCGATGCGGGCGCCGGGCTGTGTGGTGACCGCCGGCCAGTACGGCACCCGGACCTCTCCGCCGGTCACCGCGGCAGCGGCCAGGAACGCCGCCGCGTTCGACAGGTCGGGTTCGACGGTCCAGTCGACGGCCCGGATCGGACCGGGCGACACGCGCCAGACATCGGGTTCAGAGGTGTCGACCTCGACGCCGGCGGTCGCCAGCATCTCGACGGTCATGTCGATGTGGGGAGTCGACGGGACGGGCGGTCCGACGTGGCGGATGACGAGCCCCTCGTCGAACCGGGCCGCCGACAGCAGCAGACCCGACACGAACTGTGACGACCCGGACGCGTCGATGGTGACCTCGCCACCGCGCACGCGTCCGGTGCCGTCGATGGTGAAGGGCAGCCGGTCGCCCTCGATCGCGACCCCGAGCCCGCGCAGGGCGTCGAGGATCGTGGTCTGGGGCCGGACCCGGGCCTGCGGGTCGCCGTCGAAGCGCACCCGGCCGGCGGCCAGCGCGCCGAGCGGCGGCAGGAATCGCATCACCGTGCCGGCGAGACCGCAGTCGACGTCGGCGCCGTGCAACGGTCCTGGGGTGAGGGAGACGGTGGTCTCCGCCGCGGGGTCGATGCGCACCTGCACACCGAGTGCCTCCAGAGCACTCAGCATCAGGTTGGTGTCTCGGCTGCGGAGGGTTCCGCGGACGGTCGACGGGCCGTCGGCGAGCGCGGCGAGGACCAGCGCGCGGTTGGTGATGGACTTGGAACCGGGCAGCTCGACGGTGGCATCCAAGCCGCTCGCGCAGGTGGGCGCGTTCCAGGAACTCATGCGATCCAGTTTGTCATGCCCGGTCCGGCCGGTTTCATCACCGCCGATGCCCTCCGGCTAGCGGTTGTCCTTGCGCAGCGGATGATCGGCGGGGATCTCGACGACGATGATCGTGCGTCCGTCGGGGTCCTCGGCGTGCATCTCGATCAGGCCCCACGGCTCGGTCCGCGGCTCGCGCTTGACCGTCACCCCGCGATCCCGGAACTGTTTCTCGGTGGCCTCGGCGTCGCGGACCTGCAACCAGAGCACCGCGTTGCTCATCGGGTCAGGGGCGTCGGTCTTCATGTGCGTCGAGATCTCGATGAGCCCGTTGCCGGCGAAGAACACGATGCCGCCGGGGTACTCCCGATGGATCGGGAGACCCAGCTGGTCACGGTAGAAGGCCTGCAGACGCTCGGGATCTGCCGAGAGTAGGAGCACCCGGCTGGACAAGACCTCCATCTACTGCCCCTCGGTGCTTCCGGCGGAGCCGCCCACGGCGTGGCCACGGTTGTAGTCGGTGTGACCGGCGGCCTCGTACGCCGCGCGTTCACGCGCCAGGCGATCTGTCTCGCCGATCGGCGTCGCATCCCCGAAGGCGAAGGCCGACGCGTGCGGCCACTCGTGCGGTACGTCGGGGTCGACGATGCGGTCGTCGAGGCCGTCGGCTGCGGAACCGTCGTCGGCGCCGGGGCCGGGTTCGAATCTGGAGGACATGGAATCCACGATATGCCGATTCGCGGCGAGGTGGGCCGTGTCCGGGGTCCCGCGGCGTCGTATCGGGCGGAGGCGGCTTCGGCGCCCCACCTGCGCCGGATCGTGTGCCGACCGCGACCGAACCGCAAGGTCGGGTTCGTAGCGTCAGAGGAGGGTCGGGTGGATCCAAACCCGGAGGGAATCATGACCGCCACCAAGCATCGCACCGAGCACCGCGACTTCGCCTCACCCGACGAGGTCCGCACCTTCGGCCACGGCCGGATGAACGTGCTCAACGTCGGGGACTCCGAGATCGGCCGGCTCGAGTTGCAGCCCGGCTGGCGGTGGTCGGTCGACGTGAAACCCATCGCCGGTACCGAACTCTGTGAGGCGCCGCATTTCCAGTACCACGTCTCCGGGGTGCTGCACATCGTGATGGCCGACGGTACCGAGTTCGACGCCGGGCCCGGGCAGATCACGTCGCTGCCGTCCGGGCACGACGCCTGGGTGGTCGGCGACGAGCCGGTGGTCACCGTCGATTTCTATGGCGCGAGCAACTACGCGAAGGCCGATGCGGGGTAGGGCGCGCCGAGAACCGACATCTGGACGGTCCGTCCGTTCACGAACCGCGCCTCGAGAACCCGCCGTCGGTGTAGCCGTCCCAGGTCTCGAAGACCCGCATCACCTTGGGGTCGCCGAGGCCTCTGATGTGGTCGCACAGGTCCTTCGGGCTCGACGGGTTGGTGACGATGAACTGATGCAGCGACGGGTCGTGGTCGGCCAGGTAGCGCAGGGTCTCCGGCGGGGTGTCGGGGTCGGCGGCCGCGAGGGCGTCACGCGGGTCGAACGCCGGTGCCCGCACGCCGTCGGAGGCCGACACCGCGGGTCCGCCGACGACCGCGATCTCTCCGGTGTTGTGGTAGTCGACCGGATCGCCGGACACGCTGCGCGTGTTGAGCAGCAGGTTCAGCAGGATCGCGGTGATGGCGCCGGCCGAGATGCCCGAATGGAAGATCGTCTGGAACCAGTCCGGGAACTGCGCGTACATGTCGAGCACGACGTTGACCGGGGCGTCGCCGAGGGTGCGGTCGGTGTAGTAGATCTTCGCCTCGGTCAGCATCGCGACGCCCACCGAGATGGCCACGACGAGCACGTTGACGTTGTTGAACTTCACCTTGGTGAGGGTTCGGATGCCGCTGGCCGCGACCATGCCGAACAAAGCCACGCCGGCGCCGCCGAGGACGGGTTGCGGGATGCCCTCGACGATCGCCGCCATCTTCGGCAACAGGCCCAGCGCGACGAGGATCACGCCGGCGCAGGTCGCGACGTGCCGCGTCCGGACGCCGGTGATCGCGACGAGGCCGACGTTCTGCGCGAACGCCGTGTACGGGAAGGTGTTGAAGATGCCGCCGAGGACGGTGCCGAGTCCGTCGGCGCGCATGCCGTCGGCCAGGCGGCGCGGGGTGATCTTCTCGTCGACGATCTCACCGACCGCGACGATGTCGCCGGTGGTCTCGGTCATGATCACCACGCCGACGATGATCAGCGAGATGATCGCGCTGATCTCGAAGGTCGGCGCACCGAACTGGAACGGCTGCGGCACACCCACCCACGGGTATTCGCCGACCTTGTCCCAGTGGGTCATCCCGAACGGGATGGACACCAGTGTGCCGATCGCCAGGCCGAGCAGGATCGAGACGCGGCGGACGGCGTCGGGCGCGAAGCGCTCGATGGCGACGATGATCGCCAGGGTCAGGAAGCCGAAGCCGATGTTCTTCGGGTCGCCGAAGTCGGGGCCGGAGGCGGTGCCGCCGCCGAACCAGCCGGCCGCCACACGCATCAGCGAGACACCGATGATCAGGATGATCGTGCCGGTGACCAGCGGCGGGAAGAACCGGATGAGCCGCCCGACGATCGGTGCGACCGCGATCATGAACACGCCGCAGGCGATCACCGAACCATAGATGGCGGTGATGCCGTAGCTGGTGCCGATGGTGATCATGGGGCCGACGGCGGCGAAGGTCACGCCCTGTATCAGCGGGAGCCGGACGCCGAACCGCCAGAACCCGACGGCCTGAAGGATGGTCGCGATACCGGCGACGAACAGGTCGGCCATGATCAGGTGGACGATGTCACCCTGCTGGAGCTGCCCGGCCCCGACCATGGCGCCGCCGACGATCAGCGGGACCGCGACCGCGCCCGCGTACATCGCGAGCACATGCTGCAGGCCGAGCGGGAACAGCTTGACGAACGGCGGGATCTCGTCGACCGGACGCGCACCGGTCCTCCCGTTCTTCACGACATCGATCACCGACATGACTGGTTTCTACGGACCCGGTATTTCCGCGGAGGCGCGTCCGTGTGTCGGCGGTGTTTCCGCGAAGATATATCGGTGACCGTATCCTCGACTCGCCGCAGCGCGGGCATCCTGCTGTTCCGACGTAGCGGCCCCGACGGCGTCGAAGTGCTCATCGCTCACCCCGGCGGTCCGATCTGGGCCCGCAAGCCGGACGAAGGGTCGTGGTCGATCCCGAAGGGGCTGGTCGACGCCGACGAATCGGAGTGGGACGCCGCGCGTCGTGAGTACCTCGAGGAGATCGGCAGCCCAGTGCCCGGCGGTCCGCACATCGACCTCGGCGAGGTGAAGCTCAAGAGCGGCAAGACCGTCATCGGCTTCGGCGTCGAGGGCGATCTCGACGTGACGACCGTCGTCTCCAACACCTTCGAGATGGCGTGGCCGCCGCGGTCGGGCCGCATGCAGTCGTTCCCGGAGATCGATCGCGCCGAGTGGTTCGATCCGGAGACCGCGAAGACGAAACTCAACCCGGCGCAGGCACCATTCGTCGACCGGCTGCTCGAGGCGCTACCGGCCGGTTGATCGACGATCCCGCCTAGTGGTTTTCCTCCCGCCGATCGAGCTCGATAGGCGGGAAGGAGACCGATACGCGGGTGCGCGCGCCTTCGACCTACTCGGCCGGCTGACGGAGGAACGGCGCCACCCAGTCGGGTGTCACGTCGGAGGTGATCGCCGCGGCGGTCGCATCGTCGACGTCGACGAGCGAATAGAGCTCGGAACCGGCGGCCGTCGCGAGGATCAGCGTGCTGACGCCGGCCCGGCGCTGGAAGATCGACGATCTGCTCGCCCAACCGATGACGCCGTCATGGTCGACGACGATTCGTTGTCGGGCGACGGTCGGGGGTGCGATGACCACCGACCGGGCGGTGAGCCGGTGACCGAGGTGCCGCGAGCGGACGACGCCGAGGCCGATCGACCCGGCGAGGCACAGCACGCCCACCGCGAGCCAGCCGACGGAGATCGCGCCGCCGACGACCGGGATCGAGATTCCGACGAGGATCACCAGACCGGTGAGGAATCCGCGGTTGAGGCGACGAATGCGTGCCACCCGGCCATGCCCGGTCAGCGGTGCGGTGAGTTCGGAACGTTCGTGGGTGACGAGGTCGGCAACACGCATCGCCTCGGAGATCGGTGCCGGCGGCAGCAAGAGTGGGTGTTTGGTCGCACCGGTCGCGATCGCCTGCAGACGGGCGCCCTTCAACGGTCGCATGAGGATCGGTTCGGTCAGGTGGCTGCCGCGGATGCGCTTCTCGTCGAAGCTGATCGAGTTGGTGGTGAGCAGTCCGCGTTCGGTGCGCAGGGTGCCGTCTGGATGCCGCGTGAGGCGGAAGTCCCAGTAGCTCAGGACGTACCCGATCACCGACAGGACGGCGCCGATGAGGATCACGGCCACCACGGCCACGGCGATGACCAGCGTGAGCGGGATCGACCGGACGGTGGCGAAGGCTTCGCGCGCGAGGCCGACCCCCTCGTCGAACATGCCTGCGTCGTTGGCGATCTGGACTCCGACACCGGCGACCGCAGCGGCGATCGCGAGACCTCCGAGAGAGAAGGGCGAGTAGCGCAGCCAGGCGTTCTGGAACCTGGTCAGCACCTCGGGTGCCGCGGTGGGCGTTTCGGATGGGAGCCGCACATCAGACGTGGTTGCGGGAGAGCGGGTCCCGGCGGTCGGCATCAGATTGTCGTGCAGTGCGCGCGCCTCGGGGAGCGTGACGGCGCGGAGTTTGACCTGCGACGCCTGTTCGTCGCCGCCGGTGCCGATGGTGACCTTCTGCAGGTTCAGCACGCGGTGGACGAGCGACGCGGTGAGATCGACGCTGCGGATGCGGTCGCGGCGGGCGGTGGCCACCTTCTTGGTGATCAGGCCGCTCCGGACCCGGACGTGTTCCGCGGTCACCTGATAGAAGGTGGTCAGCCACGGCACCACCGTCACCAGCGGTACGAGCACCACGGTGGCGATGAGTGTCACCAGGGGCGCGCTCCGCCCGGCGAAGACCAGGGCGATGAGAACCGGGACCAGCGAGGGGAGTGATTCGACGACGGTGACCGCCATCATCCACGGTGACAGTCGGTGCCACTCGTCCGGCGCGTCGATGTGCAGGCCCGCCGCCGGGACGGCCGGCGGCACCGAGCCGGGTTGCGGCTCAGGTCGCGTCATCGGTGAACGCCTGGGTGCGGATGGTCAGGTCGGACGCGGTCGCGCGGGCGTGTTCGGCGTCGAGCCCCTCGATGTGGATCGTGCCCGCCGACGACGCCGTGGTGACCGTGAGCTTCCCCAGTTTCAGCAGCTGTTCCAGGGGGCCGGCCTCGGTGTCGACGACCTGGATACGTGCGATCGGGATGATCACCCGGTGCCGGACGAACCAGCCCGACTGGGAGTACACCGCTTCCTCGCTGACCTCCCAGCGGTGAAAGCGGTACCGCCACAACGGGACCACGGTCGTGTAGAACGCGGTCAGCAGGGCCAGGGCGATCGCGGCGAGCGTTGCACCCCACCGTGCGTCGGGCACGACGACCGCGACCACGATGGCTGCGATGGTCGCCGGTACGCCCAGGATCAGCGGACCGATGCGCCACAGGGTCTTGGCGCGCGGATCGACCTGGTTGACCGGCTCCCGCAGGGTGGGATGCAGCGGATTGTCGGGAGCGGGTGCGGATTCCATTGCGACCAGTCTAGGGCCGCCCCCGCCGCCGACCGCGGCAATCGCGTGCCGCTTCTAGGTGATGGTGACGCCGCCGTCGACCGCGAGGGTCTGCCCGGTGACGTAGCCGGCGGCCGCCGACGACAACCAGATCGCGGTCGCGGCGAGCTCTTCTCCGTAACCGGTGCGGCCCAGGACGACCCGCGGCATCTGCGAGTCGAGGTAGCCGGGCTGGTAGGTGTCGGTCATCTCGCTCTCGAAGAAGCCGGGGGCGATGGCGTTGACGCGGATTCCCTTGCGCGAACCCCACTGCTGGGCCAGGTCCCGGGTGAGACCGATGACGCCGGCCTTGCTCGCGGCGTAGGCGGCCTGCGGCAGCCCGGCGGTGGTGATGCCGAGGATCGACGAGATGTTGACGATCGCACTGCCCGGCTGCATGACCCGTCCACACGACTGGGCCATCCAGTAGGAACCGTTGAGGTTGATGTCGATGACGTCTCGGAACTGTTCGGGGGTCTCCCGGGTCGCGGGATAGGCGGTGCCGACTCCGGCGTTGTTGATGAGGACGTCGACCTTTCCGAAGGTCTCCATCGCCGCGTCGACGACGCGCTGGCACTGCTCGGGGTCGGAGACGTCGGCGGGAACGACGAGAGCCTTGCGGCCCAGCGCTTCCACGGCGGCAGCGGTGTCGGCGAGCTTCTCCGCTCGACGCGCGGCGAGCACCACGTCGGCGCCGGCCTCGGCGAAGCCGCGGGCGAAGGAGACACCGAGTCCCGACGAAGCGCCGGTCACGATGACCACCTTGCCGGTGGTGCCGAACAGATCCATCACGGACATCGTTGTCTCCCTTGCGTGTTTCTCCGGTGACGCGGCGCACCGGCGCCGCGCCGTGATCGGCGGTGAGGTCAGAACCAGGACGGTTCGACGTCGAGGGTGGTGCGGTCCAGAGCGGTGAGGAGGTCGAGCTGCGGACCGGTCTTCGGTAGTTCATACCGGAAGAAGTACTGCGCTGCAGCGCGTTTGCCGTCATAGAAGTCGCCGGTCCGGCCGTCCGCGGCGAGGAGTTGTTCGAGCCACATCCAGGCGATGACGATGTGGCCGGTGGCCTCGAGGTAGAGCGTGGCGTTGGCGAGCGCGAGCTTCGGGTCGCCCGACGACCAGATGTGTGCGGTCACTTTGACGAGCCGGTCGACGATCGACTGCAGGGTCTCGGCGTATCCGGCGGCGGACGGCACCTCGAGTGCACGTGCGACGGTCGCGCCGATGGTCTCGGCGAGCAGTGCCAGACCGGCTCCGCCCTGCATGATCACCTTGCGGCCCAGCAGGTCGAGGCCGTGGATGCCATGGGCCCCTTCGTGGATGGGGTTGAGGCGGTTGTCGCGGTAGTGCTGCTCGACGTCGAACTCACGGGTGTACCCGTACCCGCCGTGGACCTGGATCGCCAGGCTGTTGGCCTCCAGGCACCACTGCGACGGCCAACTCTTGGCGATCGGGGTCAACACCTCGAGCAGCAGCTCGATGCGGGCGCGTTCCTTGGCGTCGGCGGTCGTCGCGGCCTGGTCGACGAGAACGCTGCAGTACAGCTCGAAGGCGAGCGCGCCCTCGACGTAGGACTTCTGGGCCAGCAGCATCCGCCGGACGTCGGCGTGCTCGATGATCGGCACCGGCTTCGAGGACGGATCCTTCTGGTCGACGGGGCGTCCCTGCGTGCGCACCTTCGCATACTCCAGCGACGCCTGGTACCCGGCGTAACCCAGTGCGGTGGCGAGGAATCCGACGCCGATGCGTGCCTCGTTCATCATGTGGAACATGTAGGAGAGGCCGCGGTGCTCCTCGCCGACCAGATATCCAACAGCGCCGGGGGTCGTGTCGGGGGAGAAGGTGCCGTCGCCGAAGTTGAGCAGCGTGTTGGTGGTCGCGCGGTTGCCCATCTTGTGGTTGAGGCCGACCAGGGCGACGTCGTTGCGGGTGCCGTCCGGCAGGAACTTCGGCACGATGAACAGCGAGATCCCCTTGACGCCGGGGCCGCCACCGGGCGCTTTGGCCAGCACGAGATGCACGATGTTCTCGGTGAGTTCGTGGTCGCCGGCCGAGATCCACATCTTGGTCCCGGTGATCCGGTAGGTGCCGTCGCCCGCCGGTTCGGCCTTGGTGGTGATGTCGGCCAGCGAAGAGCCGGCTTGCGGTTCGGACAGGCACATCGTCCCGGAGAAGCGGCCTTCGACGAGCGGGCGGACCCAGGTGTCGCGTTGTTCGGGGGTCGCGTACTCGGCCAGCAGGTTGGCGTTGCCGACCGTGAGGAAGCTGTAGGACGACATGGCCGCGTTCGCCGCCTGGAACCACACCGCGGACGCTTGCCGGATGACGGTCGGCAGCTGCATGCCGCCGAGTTCCTCGTCGAAGGAGGCGGCGATGAGGCCGGCCTTGCGGAACTCGGCGAGGCCCGACACCACCGCGTCTGGGAGGACGACCTTGCCGTCGTCGCCGATGTAGGGCTCGTTGGCGTCGCCGATCTTGTTGGCCGGAGCGAAGCATTTCATCGCGATGTCGGCGCTGAGCTCGAGGACGGCGTCGAAGGTGTCGCGCGAGTGCGCCGCGAAACGGTCACGTGAGGTCAGGGCCTCGACGTCAAGCCATTCGTACAGCAGGAACTCGAGGTCCCGCCGGGACATGGGTGTGGCCATCGCACTTCCTCATGATCGGACCGCCGTTGTGGTGCCGTCTCAGGGGGGCACCCGTTCATCATGCATCTACCGATCGTCCGCTCGGTATCCGACCCTCTGTGGATGGGTCGCCTGCACTGCTTTAACCATCGCTCGACGGTTGTTACGAGTATCACACCTTGTCACTTCTCCTTGTAAAGGTGTGTGGCCCGTGATGGACTACTGAAGATTCACGATCGTGAATAACTTCGGTTATGGCGTGAAGATGCAGGTCACGGGGACGGTGCCATTCGGCGGGGGTGGCATCGTCCCGACCTGCCCGCCGCCGATCCCGGTGCCGGCGCCGACTACACGTCGATGCCGAACTCCTTGATCTTTCGATAGATCGTCGCCCGGGAGATGCCGAGCGCATTGGCCGCCGCGACCTTGTTCCGACCGTTCTCCTCCAGGCTCCGCACGATCGCATCCCGTTCGAGCGCCTCGATGCGGGTGAGGGTGTGCCGGCTCTGTGCGCGATAGGTCGGCGGCAGATGCTGCGCCGTGATCGTCCCCGACCGATGGTGGATGACCACGTCCCGTAGCGCCTGCCGGAGTTCTGCGACGTTGCCCGGCCA
The DNA here is from genome assembly GCF_038024875.1 of Gordonia rubripertincta. Classification (NCBI taxonomy): domain Bacteria; kingdom Bacillati; phylum Actinomycetota; class Actinomycetes; order Mycobacteriales; family Gordoniaceae; genus Gordonia; species Gordonia rubripertincta. The sequence goes on along the minus strand of NZ_CP136136.1, from coordinate 76,063 downwards.
GGTGTACTTGCTCAGCTGCCGCATGGCGTCCGGCGCGACCTCGAGTTCCCGTCCGCGCGTGAGTTGCAGGAGGATGGCCGGCACCAGCACCTGAAGGTCCTCGATGCGATGGCGCAGTGGCGGCACCTCGATGGTGTGCGAGAAGAAGGGGAGCAAGGTGGCACCCAGGGCGGGTGTCGCGTCGCCGGCGCTGAGGGTCATCCCCAGCCAACCCGCGTGCTCGCGTCCCTGCATCACCTCGGCGACGTCGAACAGCACGTCGTCGTCGAACTCGTCGGCATCGCGCAGGATGATCGCGAAGCCGTCCGTGTCGAGCTCGGCGGCGAAGCTGTCGAGGGTGTCGGTGTCCTGGAAGTCTGCGGCGGCGTACACGCGAATCGTCCCGCGCCGGCATTGTCCCGCCGCTGCGCGGAGAACCGCCGACCGCCCCGAACCCCGTTCGCCCGACACCGCGATCCAGTGGCCGGCACCCACGTGCTGGGCGATGCGGTCGCTCGCCTGCCGCCACGATGAGCTGCGGCCGACGATCCCGGGCAGCATTGAGGCCGTCGAGGGTCGGCGCTGGGGTGAGGTGGCGGTGGCCGAATCCATCAGGTGCACATGGAAAACCGCGATGCCGGCCGCTGCGTCAGAGAACTCGACGACCGGCGCGAGTCGTACCGAGCGGCCGCTGGGCAGCGTGTTCACCCGCCGCCCCGCGGCGACATCAAGGGTCTGGTCGACGGCGTGCTCGAGCATCGACACCTGATCCTGCGGGTCGATGCTCTGCCGAAGACGTCGGTTCATCAGCACGACGTCGGCAGCGATGGCGAGGACCATCATCTGGGGTGCGCGCCGACAGGTCGCGAGATAGGCCGAGAGGAGCCGGGATTCGCTTTCGCTGGCGTTCGCGAGCATCTGCTGTTCGATCTGCACGGTCGCCGACTTGGCCAGGGACAGCAGCAGGGAACCGCCCTTCTCCACCCACCCGGTGAGGTCGAGGGCGCCGACGACGCCGCCGGAGAAGGGGTTTCGGATCGGTACCCCGGCGCAACTGAGCTGGGCGAGGCATCCCGCATAGTGTTCGGCACCGGTGACGAGGGTGGCCTGCCGGGTTTCGAGGGCGGTGCCGATCCCGTTGGTGCCGGCGTGCTCTTCGCTGTAGCTGTAACCGGGTGCGAGTGACACCGCGTCGAGCTGGCCGAGGAGTTCGCCGCTGCCGGCGGCACGGGACAGCACCACACCGTCCGGCGAGGTGAGGATGATGCTCACCGGTTCCGACGAGAGGTCGGTGGCGAGCTGGTCCAGCACCGGCCGGGCCGCGGTCATCAGCGGACTGTCGGTGTTCGGCTCGCGGACGAACGGGAGTTCCAGCCGGTCTGTCTGCACCTTGAACGAGCGCGAACGGCGCCACGAGGTCGAGATCGCGTCTCGAACGGCGCCGGTCAGGCGATCGTCGACGACGCCGTCGTCGCTGAGGAATCGCTCGCGCGCCCGTGCTACGTGGGTGACGGGTTCACGAGACTGGTCTGTTGGCTTGGGCTTCACCGAGACCGCAACTCCCTAATGTGATGTAGGTCTCATCCTGGGCAGTGTATCGGACGAGCCTACGTTCACGTGCGTGAACGACCAGGTGTCTTCATCCGATTCGTACTGGTCAGGTGGCATACGGGTGATATTTCGGGCAGCCGGAAGTGGGCCGGTCGCGATCCACGCCGAGAACGAATCTGCAATCGCGACCGGCCCCCGTCGCCGCTGCAGCGACGACGTCCCCGCCGGGGTCTTGGAGGAGGGCGGACTAGTAGATGTTGGAGGGCCGCACCATCCCCTCGGCGAGATCACCGAAGCCCGGGGCCTCGATCGCGCCCGGATGCGTGAACACCTCCTCGACGACCGCGGTCTCGGTGGTGATCAGCAGTGCGGCGATCGACGCGGCGCTCTCCAGCGCGGCCTTGGTGACCTTGGCCGGGTCGATGACGCCTTCGTCGAACATGTCGCCGTAATTGCCGGTCATCGCGTTGAATCCGTGGCCGAGGGGCAGTCCGCTCACGACCTTGACCACCTCCTCGCCGTCGAAGCCGGCGTTGGTGGCGATCCAGAACAACGGTTCGGCCATCGACCGGCGGACGACGCCGATGCCGGCGCCCTCGTCACCGCCCACATCGCCCAGCGACTCGAGGGCCCGATGTGCCTGTGCCAGCGCGGTTCCGCCACCGGAGACGATGCCGTCCTCGACCGCCGCCCGCGTCGCGGCCAGGGCGTCCTCGACGCGGAGCATGCGTTCCTTCAGTTCGACGCTGGTCACGCCACCGACTCGGATGACCGCGACCCGGCCGGTGAGGCGCGCGATCCGTAGCTCCAGGCTGTCCCGGTCGGCGTCGATCCGCGCACGTGCGTGCTGCGCCTCGAGTTGCGCGACACGAGCGTCGACGAGGGTCTGGTCGCCCCGCGCACCGACGATCGTGGTCGAGTCCTCGGTGACGGTGATCCGGTCGCACTGTCCGAGGTGTTCGAGGGAGACCTCGTGCAGCTCGAGGCCGGTGTCCTTGGCGATCACGTGACCACCGAGCGCGACGGCGAGATCCTCGAGTTCGGCGACGCGGCGATGACCGAAACCGGGTGCCCGGACGACCACCGACTGCATCGTCTTGTGCATGTTGCCGCCGACGAGCAGTTGCAGGGCGGGACCGTCGACGTCCTCGGCGAGCACGACCAGCGGACGGTCGGCGCGTTTGGCCGCCTCGATGCTCGGCATGATCTCCTGCACCGAGGTGATCTTCTTGTTCGTCAGCAAGACCACCGGGTTGTCCAGAACCGCTTCCATCCGTTCGGGATTGGTGACCATGTACCCGGAGATGTAACCGTGGTCGAACTCGATGCCGTCGACGACGTCCACCGACAGGCCGAGGGTGTCGCTCTCCTCGGTGGTGATGACGCCGTTGCGGCCGACGTATTCGACCGCGGCGGCGATGGCCGAACCGATGACCTCGTCGTCACTCGCGGCTAGGGTCGCGATGCGTTCGAGATCGCTGCGGCCGCCGAGTGCGACGGACTGTTCCGACAGCGCGTCGATGACTGTGCTGATCGCACGCTCGATACCGCGGCGCACCCGCATCGGGTTGGCGCCCTGCTCGACGGCGCGCAGACCTTCGCGAACCATGGCCTGCGCCAACACGGTTGCGGTGGTGGTGCCGTCACCGACGACCCCGTTGGTCTTCATCGCCACTTCCTTGACCAACTGTGCGCCCATGTTGGCGAACGGATCGCGCAACTGGATCTCGCGGGCGATGGTCACCCCGTCGTTGGTGATGGTCGGTGGGCCGGTGAGCTTCTCGAGGACCGCGTTGCGGCCCTTCGGTCCCAATGTCACCTTGACCGCGTCGGCGAGTGCGTTCACTCCTCGCTCGAGCCGCAGTCGCGCTTCGGCGTTGTAGCGCAACTCCTTGGCCATGGTCGTCCTGCCTTTCTGTGGTGTTCTCGGCTGAATGATCGAAGGGTCAGGGCACGAGGATCGCGCGACCGCGCACGCGGCCGGCGTCGAGATCGTCCAGTGCCTGCTGGAAATCGGCGAGGGCGTAGGTGCTGGTGTGCAGCTTCACCTTTCCCCGGGCGGCGAGGTCCATGAGCTCACCGAGGTCGTTGTAGGAACCGACCAGGTTGCCGATGAAGTTGATCTCGGTGGAGATCACGTCGATGGTGGGGACGTCGATGTTCTCGCCGTAGCCGACCACGAAGAAGCTGCTGGCGCGGCGCAGCATCGCGGTCCCTTCGGCGGTCGCCCCGCCCTCGCCGACGAAGTCGAGCACGGCCTCGGCGCCGTGTCCGCCCGTCAGGTCGAGGACCTGTTGCACATGCGTTCCGTCGGCGACGATGCCGATCTCGGCACCCACCTCCTTGGCGAGCTCCACCGCATCCGGGTTCCGGTCGACGACGACGATCCGCAGGGCAGAGATCGCGGCGAGGACCTGGATGCCGATGTGCCCCAGACCTCCTGCGCCGATGACGACGCAGGTGTCGCCGGGCCGCGTCATCCGTGCGACCTTGGCGGCCGCGTGATAGGCGGTCAGACCGGCGTCGGCGAGTGCGGCCACATCGGCGGGTTCGAGGGAGTCGTCGATCTTCACGACGCTGCGCGCGGTGGTCTTGAGGAACTCCGCGTAACCGCCGTCGGTGTCGATACCCGGGAACCGGCTGTTCTCGCAGTGGACATCGTCGCCGAACCGGCAGGCCCGGCAGAGTCCACATGTGATCAGCGGATGCAGGATCACCTTGTCCCCGACGGCGACATTGGTGACCGCGTCGCCGATGGCCTCCACCCAGCCGGCATTCTCGTGACCGATCGTGTAGGGAAGTGCGACACCGCTCTTCGCCTCCCACTGGCCCTCGAGGATGTGCAGGTCGGTGCGGCAGACACCGGCACCACCGATCCGGACGATGACGTCGTGCGGCCCGGTGATCTCAGGGGCCGGGACCTCGTTGAGTTGCAGTTTGTCGTGGTAGCCGACGACCTGGACTGCGCGCATGGCTTACTCCTGTTCGCTTCGGTGGTGTGCGCGAGCGGTTTCGCGGAGGTTGGTGATGACCGGGCCGCTGGCCCCGTCGCATTCGTCGTCGTCGGCATAGCGGGTGGCGAGCAGACCACGACAGAAATGGCTGTTGCCCTCCATCGAGATGCGCACGGACCGTGCGAATCTCAACCGCATCGGGATCTGGTCGGCCGGCAGCGTGTGCCCCTCCTCGTCGACGACGACGAGGCTGTTGGGGCAGATGCTGAGGCCCAGCTCCAACCGGCGTCGGAGGAGCGCCGCCTTGTGACGACCGCGTGGTACATCCCGCAGCGCCAGCCGATCCACGTCGGCCACGGTGACCCGACCGGCAGCGATCTCGGCGGCCACACATCGTTCCATCGCGGCGGTGTGGGCCTTGCGCTGGAAGGTCAGGCGCAGCTCGTCGAGGCTGTCGAGGGCCTCGACGCCGAAGGTGCCCTTGTATCCGGCACGGGCGTCGAGTCCGGCGTTGATCTTGTCGCTGTCGTGATGATCGTCGAGCAGCACCCGGACCTGCCCGACGCCGTTGACGTCCTCGAGCGCGTCGAGTGCATCCGACCCCATCAGGTAGGCGAAGTTGGGCGAGCAGAACGACGTCGGGAGACGCAGGTGCACGGTCACGCCCACCTCGTCGATCAGGATCGACCGCACGAATCTCAGTTCGGTGATCGGTTGGTCGAGTTCGGGATCGAGGACGGTGTCGAGCGCGGCGAGGACGTCGCGCTCGAGGTCCGTCGCGGCATCGGCGACATAACCGGGGGGAGGTGCGATCGTGGTCATGCCGTCACCACATCCTTCGCGCCGGCGGCCACCTCGACTTCCGGATCGGCGGCGCTGGTCGGGAGCCTGAGTTCCTCCGGCACCTCGATGTGCGGGTAGAGCGCTGCCGCGTTGAGGCCGAGGATCTTCTTCTTCTGTTCGACGGTGATCGGGGCGTATTCGGTCATGTCCTCCGGGATCTGGAAGTCGACGAACCGCTCCACGAGCCACTGCGGCGTCCACAGCGCGTAGTCGCTGGCGAACAGGATCTTGTCCTCGCCGATCCAGTAGAGGAGTTCGCCGATGATCTGCGCGAAGTACCGGGGCCGGGTGTGGATGAACGGGATCGCCACGGCGAGACCGCCGAACACGTTGGACTCCTGGGTGGCGATCCAGCAGAAGTCCTCGAGCCGCGGCAGGCCGACGTGCTCGATGATGAAGTTCAGATCCGTGTAGTCGGTGGCCACCTTGTCGACGTCGGCCACGTCGAAGGCATCCCGGTCGAGGGGCCGGATGGTGGGTCCCTTGTGGATGTGGATGTTCTTGATGCCGAGTTTGATGCACTCCTCGAGGTAGCGGCGTGACCAGGCGTCGTCGAGCTTGTATCCCCGTGAGTCGCCGATCCATTCGGCGGTGTACAGCTTCACGCCCTTGAGGTTCATGTTGTCGGCGTCCTTGCGGAGCTGCTCGAGACCGGCCTCGCCGTGGCGGGGATCGTAGGCGTGGTTGTAGGTGAGCAGCTTCGGGTTGTCCTCGCACAGCTTCAGCGAGTCGTCGACCTGGGCGAAACCGTTGACGTAGAAGTCCTTCAGGATCGTCGCCTGGAAAATCGCGTGATCGGCCGGGCCCTCCTCGAACAGGTCGCGCATCAGCCGGTCGGGACCGTAGTAGGTGTAGGTGTCGTAGTCCCAGACCTCTTCCTCGGGGCTGAGATTGCGGTGGTAATCGTAGAAGCAATCGATGAACTGCTTGCCGTGGATGTTGCGCTGATTGGATTCACGGGCGTCCCAGAGGTGGACGTGTGCGTCGACGATGAAGTACTTGTCGCCATTCTTCTCGTACATCGATGACTCCTTGATCGTTCTCGGTGGAAGCGGGCTGCATCCGATGGGGTTGGCGGGGATCGAGAGTTGCTGTCGGCGGGGTTTTCTGGGGTGCGTCGTGGCCGCCGGGGGTCCTCGCCGGCGGCCACGACGCAGATCGGGGGTGGGGCCTGCGCTCAGCTGGACGCGGTGAGATCGAACCCGATGAACTCGGCGGCGTCCTCGGGGCTCGCGAACAGGAAGGTCCGGTCGTCGAGGTGCACCATTCGCCCGTAGTGGGTGGAGCTGATCTCCTCGAAGACCGATCCGTCGAACTCCTGACCCAGGGCGTCGGTGAGCTCGTCGTAGTCGAACTCGAGCCGGTTGACGCCGTCGACGCGGATCATCGACGGGTACTCGGTGAGTTCGACACCCTCCTTGGCGCCCATGACGTCGGCGACGACGCGGCCGATGGGCGTGTTCATCAGGGTGACGCCGCACATGTTGGAGAACTCGGTCTGTGCGCCGAATTGCATGCTGCTCATTGGTTCAGCTCCTCGGGGATGTCGACTTCGATGGCTCTGAGGACGTCACGGAACTTCTCGGTCGCGGCCTCGAGGCTCGTGGCGAAGGTGACCGACTTGTCCGCCGGCTGCGACCAGATCGGTTGCAGCCCACGCGCAGCGTCGAGGCAGCGCGGCACCCATTCCGACAACCACTCGCCGAACAGTGCCCGGTTCTGCGCGCCGTACTGTTCGTCGCGGGAGAGCATCAGGAACAGGGCCCGGGTGTAGTTCAGGTCGCGGTCGTAGTCGTACTCACCGGTGCCGACGATCGTCGGGGTGATGTAATCGCCGTTGCGCGCCGCGACCTGCATGATCAGCTCGGTCCGGAACAGCGACCCGACGAGCTGCTCGAAGACGATGTTGGTGCAGAACAACAGCTTCGCCCAGTCGCCGATCGCGGTCAGCCGCTCCACGGCCTCCCGGGTCGGCTGCCATTCCGGCGCCGATTGCCAGACCTCCTTGTGCGCCGATCCGTCGAAGGCCTCCTCGGCCTCGGCGAGATCGAGGTTGAACAACGCGAGGTCTTGGGCGAAACGCAGCTTGTGCGCCGCACTGACCGCGACGGCGTTGTTGATCATGTTGGTCGGAGCCGACCGCTGGATCGAGGTGAACACGTGCAGGCCCATGCCGCTCTCGGCGTGCATCCAGGCACCGAGGTTGCGCTCGATGAACTTGAGCCACGAAGGATTCCAGCCGTCGTACACGCGGGCCCGCTTGGCATTCTGCAGACACAGATCGACCTGGTGGACCACCGCCGAGTTGTTGCGGAAGATGGTCTGTTCCCACTCCTCGTTGGGATCGAGGAAGGCGTGCCAGTTGCTCGACTTCGCGGTCGTCCACTCTTGCGGATAACCGCCGGGACCGCTGCCGAAGCCGTAGATCCAGCCCTGGGTCAGGTGGCGTTCCGGGTCGGGCTGCACGTCGACGGTGACGTCCTCGTAGACCGTCGCCCGCTTTTTGGCCGGCTGATAGTAGTTGTACTTGCGGCTCTTGCTGCTCGGGAATTCCTTGGCGCCGGCCTCGGCGTCGGTGAATTCGATGCTCGGGAAACTGCGTTCGCGCTGTGGTGATTTCGGCGCGGTGGGTGCGGACATACCTGTCGTTCCTCCTCGTTCGGCGACGTCTAGTCGAAAGCCGGGCTGGTGAACTTGTCGTAGAAGGTCTGGTCCCGGGGGACCGAATGCTGGTCGGCGAGAGCGAGAGCTGCATCGACCATGGGCGGGGGGCCGCAGAAATACACCTCCGTTCGGGCGAGGTCGGATTCGCGAGAGTTGACGATGTCGGTGACGTTTCCCTCAGCGACCTCGAGGCCGTCCGGGGCGCCGTCGGCCGACTCGGACAGGCAGGCGACGAACCTGAAGTCGGCGATCTTCTCCCCGAGTGAGGCGATCTCGTCGAGATAGAACAGATCCGCCGCGGTCCGGGCGCCGTAGTAGAAGCGCACCGGCCTGTTCAGACCGGTCTCGCTGATGTGGCGCAGCAGCGAGAGGAGCGGGGCCATACCGGCCCCGCCGCCGATGCAGACGACCGGCAGCACATGGCCGTTGCGCAGGGTGCACGACCCGTACGGCCCGTTGATCATGATCTCGTCGCCGGGGGAGAGCCCGTCGGAGAGGAGACCGGCGAAGAGGCCACCCGGGTACTTCTTGATCAGGAACTCCAGCTTGTCCGGAGTGGCCTGGGTGGTCGCGATCGAGAACGAACGCTTCTCCTCGGTACCGGGTACCGAGAGATCCACGTACTGACCGGGTTTGAACTCGAAGGTTTCCGGTTCGACGACGTCGAGACGGAGCGACACGATGTCGGCCGTCACCGGTTCGATGGCGGCGACCCGGGTGCGCACGTCCTGGATCGGTGCGCCGCCGAGGAGTTCGTCCTCGTCGAAGTTGAGGAGCTCGATCTCGCAGTCGCTGTAGGCGTAGGACCGGCACAGCAGCACATAGCCCTCGGCCTCCTCCGCCTCGTTGCAGGCGAAGGTGGAGTAGTTGTCCATCTGGACGTCTCCGTCGAGCATGTACGACTTGCAGGCCGAACAGCGGCCCTCGCGGCATCCGTGCATCAGGTGGATGCCCTGCCGGAACGCGGCGTCGAGGATCGATTCGTCCTCGGTCACCTCCATCTCGATGTCGACCGGGGCGAAGTTGATGTGATGTGTGTCGGCCACTGGAACTCCTGTGTCTGGATGAGGGGATGCTGCGCTCCTCAGGGAGCTGGGGGAGGCGACGGCTTGCGGTCGTCACCGCTCCCTGAGGAGCGAGCTCGCGAGCGTCCCCTGCTCCCTGAGCAGCGAGCTTGAGAGCAAACTCGAAGGGGCGCCCGCCTGCGTGCCGTCAGGCCGGCACGGCCCCGTTGGGATTGGCGCGATAAGCCGCGATGTGCGCGTCCCGCTCGGCGTCGGACATCTCGTTGAGCAGCACGTTGGGACTGTTGAAGACGTTGCCGCGGACGTCGTCGAGCGTCCACATCTTCTTCGGGTCCAGATTCAGATGCGGCTGCGGGATGAGGGTCTTGCCGTCGTCGCGGACGTAACCCAGATCCTCGATGATGTCGGCGAGGTCCTTGCCGTGATGCAGGGTCTCCCATTCGCGGAACCCGGTGAGCCTTCCCATGTTCGGGGTGTCCCGGCCGTCGTAGTGGTCGCGGAAGGCGACCGCGTCGGTCCAGTGACAGGTCTCCGAGCAGTAGGTGCGCCACTGATCGTCGACCTTGTCCACGACCATGTCCTCACGGACGAGGCACGGCACCATACAGGTCCAGCAGCGGTGCGGGTACTCGTAATCGACGTCCTCGAAGGCGATCGGCTTGTTGCGGCCCGGGTAGGCGAGGCGGTTGTAGTTCTCCCACCACTTGCCGAACTTGTTGTACCAACCGGGGTACTTCTCCTCGAACCACTCGAAGTCCTTGTCGGTCATGGCGTCGATGCGCCAGTAGTTGACCGGCCAGCCGGTGGCGAAGAAGCGTGCCACCTCGTGGACGTAGTGCTTGTTGGTGATCCGGTTCCAGGCTTCCTCGACCAGATCGTGCGGGATGGTGAGCCCGTACTTCTCCAGCGGCAGAAGGTAACTGCGGTAATAGTCGTCGTAGATCCACCGGCGCCACATCTCCGCGTAGCTTTCCCGGTCCTTGCGCCGGTCCTTGGTGCCGTACTCGATGAAGGTGCCGATCGCGGCGTCGACGACGCAGTGGTTGTTCCACCACGCGTACCGCAGATCACGTTCCAGCAGAGGACGATTGCGCTCGTCGGCGAGCGCCATCAGCAGAATCGAGTAGCCGTTCGAGATGTGCCGCGACTCGTCGGACTGCACCGAGTGGAAGACGGTGGGGAGCAGGTAGTCGCCGTTGGCGGCGGCTTCGTCGGGCATCGCGACGAATAGCGTGTTGGTGAAGGCCGTTTCGGCGACGACGGTCAGGTAGATGTTGGCCGCCGTGATGGCGTCGCCGGTGATGAACCCCTCGCCGAACTGTCGGCCGATGGTGCCGGCGTAGTTGTTGGCGAACGCCTTCTCGGTGATGTCGAAGCCGGCCGGGTCGATGTAGTTGTTCATGTACAGCTTCTTGAGGTTCATCTGGATCGTCGAATGACGGACCTCGTCGATCATCTGCACGGCCAGCCCGTTGTGGATCTCCGGGTTGGGCACCGCGTCGATGGCCATCGGCATCGCGCGGGCCGCCGAGATCTCGGGGAACGGGATGATCGACAGGAACAGCTTCTGCCACTCCAGCCACCGTTCCTGGACCTGGCGGAACATGTTGCCGCGGATGGCGCCGTCCATGGCGCCGTACACGCGGTTGTCCTTCTCCTCCTCCATCGGGAAGTACGACCGCATGATCTGCTTCAGCGGGTCCTTCTTGGGGGCCTTCTCGAAGGTGTAGTCGGTTCCGAATCGAGTGGCCGGGGTCGCGAAGGTGGGCTCCCAGGACAACTCGGTGATCTTCGCATGGGCTTTCGTCAAGCTCTGCCTGCTCAAAGTGCGCCTCCTCTTAGAGGGAGCCGGCGGGTGTGCCGGCCCGCATGGACTGGAGCGACTTCGATACAACCGTGTGATGCAGGTAACAAACGTCTCACTGTGAGACGACTGACCGAATCGCCGGTCTGCGGACGACGAAAGGAGGGCCCGCGATGCGGACCCTCCGGGGAATGTGCAGGTGAGACCGGTTACTCGGCCGACGCGTAGGAGCCGGACGGTGTGAGGGGATCGTTGAGACGCTGCGCGTACTGGTCGAAGTACACCCGGGCGATCAGTTCGCGGCGGCTCCGGACCCCGGCCTTGTCGAAGATCGACTTCAGGTGATCCTGCACCGTGTACGCGGACACGTGCAGGGCAGCGGCGATGTCTTTGGTGGCGACGTTCTGCAACACCATCTGGGTCACGTCGCGCTCGCGTGCGGTGAGCCCGAAGGCCTCGACGACCAGGGGGATGATCTCCGGCGGGCGCGCCTCCTCGATCGTGACGACGACCTCGCCGGGCCGTCCGTCCACCGAGGACAACGGAGATGCGTTGATGACGAGCCACATGCCCGACCGGCCGCGGACCCGCAGGCGCGGCGGTACCTGAGTCTCGCCGGCGCCGTAGCGTCGTGCTGCACCGATCAGGCCGTAGATGGGGTTCGCCGCGGCGGCACTGTTCGGGCCCGCCGCGAGGTCGTCGATGCGCTCCTGGCTGCCGGCGCTCATCTGCACGATCTCGTTGTTGCGGTCGATGATCAGGACGGCGGGCCCGCAGTTGATCGAGGGCCGCTGTTCGGCGACGACCGTGCTGAGCAGGCCGATCCGTACCCCGTGGGCGAGGGTCTGGGACAGCGAACCGAGGAAGTCGATCTCGTCCTCGGTGAACGGGCGGCAGCCCGCCCCGCTGCGGAACATCGCGATCCCGGCCCACACCCGGTCCCCGTCGCGCAGCACGACGCGCGCCTCGTCGTGGAAGCAGTACTCCGGGATCATGAGCTGCGTCATGCGTTCGGACTGCTGGGTCCGACCCCGGGTCAGGAGATTGAGACCGACGGCATCGCGCTTCTGCGCCACCAGTTCTCGGTAACTGGACGGTTCGACCTGGCCGTACTCGAGGAGACCCCAATCCGGGTCTTTGTGATCCTGCCCGAGCAGGTCCCCGTATTTGCGCGCCGATGTCAGCATGATGGTGTTGGGATCGAAGGTGCCGATGCAGGCGGCATCGATGGGTACCGCACGACGTAACGAATCCACGGTTTCCGCGAAGAAGTCGTCGAGGCCGAGACCGGCGTGCGCCACGACTTCGATGTCGCGGCGCACGCGCTCGGCGGTCAGGCTCGATGTCATCTGGCAATGATGTTCCTGAGCTGCATCGATGTCTATCCCACAAAGCTGGGATCATCCACCCGGAGGACCCCGGTCGGGTCGTGACGGCGGCGGATCGTCTCGAGGCGCACCCGCTGGTCGGGTGTCCAGAGCTGCTCACGTTCGGCGGCGTCGAGTCCGCAGAAGTTCAGCAGTGCACCGGCCGACCACGGCGCGACGGCCCGGGTGACCGCGGTCAGATGTGCGCCGACCTGGTCGCCGAGGGGACCGGCGGGCACTCCGATCGCGATCACGTTGAAGGCGCCGTGGCGACCGGCGATCGCGTTGGGTACGCGCTGCGGCTGCGTCAGCGCACCGCCCATCAGGCGGACCTCGACGATGGCCAGGGGGCTCGCGACGTGCGGCCCGGCGACCTCGAGAAGGGCGTCGACGGCCGACGCCGGGAACTCGCGCAGGACGCTGCCGCGCTCGGCGGAGGGCATCGGGCCGGGCGGGTCCATGTGCACGGCGTCGAGAGCAGCGGTCGGCAGCACGTCGATGTTCTCGAGCAGGATGGGGCCCGCCGAGCGCATGGGGGCGAGAAGCGCTGCCGCGGTGACCGGGTCGCCGGTGTGGGTGTAGCGGACATGCACCGCGAGCTGCCCCTGCAACGGGGCCGGCAGGTTGGGGTCCGGCGGGAGGCGCAGTATCGCGACCGAGGTGCCGGCCTCCTCCGGCAGCGTCGGCGCCCATTCACGCCAGGCGTGGAGAACGTCGGCCGCCGCCGAGCCGGCGAAGAAGATGCCGCCGCCGTAGACGGTGGGGAGCTCGAAGAGGTCGAACTCGATGGCGGTGACGATGCCGAAGCCATCGCGTCCGCCGAGGATCGCCCAGTACAGATCAGAACCGGCCGAGGGGTCGACCGTGCGGACGATCCCGTCCGCGGTCACCAGTTCGATCGACCGGACATGATCTGCGGCCCAACCGAATCGGCGTCCGAGCGGACTGAGGCCGCCGCCCAGGTGGTAGCCGACCACGCCGACCGACGACGACGAGCCGGCCAGCCCGGTCAGTCCGTGAGGAGCGGTGGCCGCGGCGAGGTCACGCCAGCGGACGCCGGCACCGACGCGGGCGGTCCTGGTGACCGGGTCGACGACGATGTCGGTCATTCGCGAGGTGGTGACGACGACCGTGCCGCGCCCCTCGATCGGGGCCCCGTGTCCGGTGGCCCGGGCGCCGACCCGCAGTCCGTTGGCCCGCGCGTATCGCACTGCGGCGGCGACGTCTTCGGCGCCGGTCGCGCCGACGACGACCTGGGCGGCCGGGATGGCGACCAGGTTGAACCCGGTCAGTTCGGCGGTGTAACCGTCGTCGGTCGGAGTCAGGACGGGACCTGCGACGGCGGTGACGAGGGCGTCGAGGTCGGTGAAGTCGATCGGTTCGGAGGTGATGGACACGGTGGGGTTCCTTCGCGGTTCGGTGATCGGAGCGGATGGTGGAGCGGGGTCGGGTGCGGTGTTCCGCACCGCGGGTCCCGATGTGTTCATGGCACTCAGAGTCGCTGAGCACCTTTTGTTCCCGCCATCCCTCGAACGCCGGAAATGTCGCGGCGGAACCTCTGGAACCGATGTGCCCCCAGATTTCTGGGAGTCGGCCGGGCCGGTGGGAAGGGCGACGTCGTCGAACGCGAAGGCGTGGATCGGCTGCGGGCCGGCGGTAGGTGTCGTCGACGAGGAAGTGCCCGAAACCCGCTGTGTGGGTGAGGAGTTGGTGGATCGAGGCCCGGGAGTCAGGCGGGCGTAGCGGTGGTCATCGCAGGTCGGCGTCAGCGGTCCGGGGCCCGGCCGCCTCGCGGTACGCGGTTCGACGTCGGTCGCGGGTCACGCGGGGTTTCCGGCCCCCACGAACGCGCCGAGCCGATCGATCGCGAGAGTCAGGTCCTCGGTCGACGCCGCGTAGGACAGCCGGACGAAGCGATCGGCGCCGGCGAACCCGAAGTCCTTGCCCGGGGTGAGGGCGACGCGCGCCTCGCGGAGGGCCCGATCGCAGAACTCCGCCGAGCTCAGTCCGGTCGAACTCACGTCGATGTAGACGTAGAACGCCCCGTCGGGGACGACCGGTACGTCGAGCCCGATGCGCGCGAGCCCGTCGATGACGAGGTGCCGGCGACGTGCGAACTCGCGCCGGTTGTCCTCGGCGACCGCCAGGGACTCCGGGGTGAAGCAGGCCCGCGCGGCGTACTGGGACGGGGTGGGCGGACAGACGTAGAAGTTCTGCGCGAGGCGTTCGATGACCCCGACCAGCTCGTCGGGCACGATGCACCAGCCCAGGCGCCAGCCGGTCATGCCGAAGTACTTGGAGAAGCTGTTGATCACGACTGTCTCGGCCGTTCCCGGGGTGTCGGTCGCGAGGATGCTTCGCGGCGCGTGCCCGTCCGGACCGGGGTCGGAGAGACCGAGGTAGATCTCGTCGACGATGGACCAGCCGCCGCGCGCGGCGACGAGATCGGTCATCGCGACCAGCTCGTCGTAGGGCATCGAGGTACCGGTGGGATTCGACGGGGTGGCGACGATGACACCGCGGGTGGTGTCGGTCCAGGACCGCTCGACGTCGTCGGTCGTCAACTGGAAGCGCGATTCCGCGGTGGTCTCGATCAGGTCGACCCGAGCACCGAAGGCGTGGGCGAACTGGCGGTTGCACGGGTACGAGGGATCCCCGATGAGCACCCCGTCGCCGGGATCGATGAGGGCCGCGCACGCCATGAGCAGAGCGGCCGAGGCGCCGGAGGTGACCGCGACCCGTCGAGGGTCGACATGCGCGCCGAAATGGTGCCCGTAGAAGTCCGCGATCGCGGCCCGCAGCTCCGGGAGGCCGAGTGCACCGGTGTACGCGAGCGGCCGGCCGTCACAGGCCTCACGGGCTGCCGCGAGAACCGCGGGCGGCGGTCCGAAGTCGGGTTCGCCGATGTTGAGCTTCACCACGTGGTGGCCCTGCGCCTCCAGCTCGGCCGCGTTCCGCGCGAACTCCATCGCGTAGAACGGGGCGATCCCTTCGGCTCGTCGGGAGATCCTCATGAATCACATTGTGCGCGCCGCCGCGACGCGCCCCGGTGCCCGGGCAGGCAGGATGTGGGGATGCCCATCCCTGACTTCATCCGTGACCTGCGTGCCCAGGTCGGTCATCGCGAGCTCTGGCTGTCGGGTGTCAGCGTGGTCGTCCGCGACGCCGACGGCCGTCTGCTACTCACCCGGCGAGTCGACAACGGACAGTGGGCGGTCGTGTCCGGGGTACTCGAACCCGGTGAGGAGCCTGCACGTGCGGCGCTGCGCGAGGTCGCCGAGGAGACCGCCGTCACCGCCGAGATCGTCCGTCTGACCAGCATCGACGTCACCCCGCTGATCACCTACCCGAACGGGGATCAGACGCGGTACCTCGACGTCTGCTTTCTCGCGCGGTACGTCGATGGCGAACCGCATGCGGCCGACGACGAGAACTCCGACGTCGCCTGGTTCGCGCCCGACGGTTTGCCCGACGACCTCACCGACACCTCGCGCCTGCGGATCGCCAAAGCCCTGAGCGGCAATCCCGAGGCCTGGTTCCAGCGCTAGGGACGGGTCTCAGGGATGTCCCTGAACTTCGCCCCGAAAACCTTCTGACCTGTGGCTTTTCCTGTGGCGTCGGCGCAGACTCGGGGCATGAGCACATCAACGGATTCAGGTACCACGTTCTGGAAGGTCCTCGGGATCATCGCGGTCGTCCTCATCGCGCTCGCGGTGATCGGGCCGCTCCTCGAGGGGCTCTTCTGGATCGCACTCATCGGACTGGCCCTCTACGGCGGGTACATGCTGTTCCGCTCTAAGTCCAAGGACGATCATCCGACGCCGCTGTGACGCCGCGTCGGTGAGCGATCAGAATCTCGGCAGCGGGTAGCAGGCCCACGGGGCGCAGATCTGCTCCGGGATCTCGACGCCGGGGAGCCCGGGGACCGTCGGGCGAGCCGGTGTCGTGGGCGTCTCGGACCGGGGTTCCGGCGCAGCCGGCCCGGCACCGGTCACCGTGACGCGGACCGGTGCCCCCGATGTCGGGGTCATGTCGGTCAGCGGCGGGTTGGTGCCCCAGAACTGTTCGCGGGCCGAGCCCGGCGGCAGGGTGATGGTGGCGCAGCCCCAGTAGATGTCGTAGGTCCCGTTCGGGATCGTCGTGGACCCGGTCGGCTTCGGCGGGCTGCCCGCGGTGACCCGCATCGGCACATCCTTCGACGTACCGGGCGAGATCAGGGCGCCGAGTTCTTCGGGGGTCTGGTAACCGAAAGCCACGGCCGACGCGGCCGGCGGGGTATTCGCCTTCACGCCGAAGATCTCGCAGCCGATGCGTTTGTTCGCTTTGTTGCTGACCTTGAGCGTGATCGTGTTCCCGGACACCGTTGGTGAGACGGTGACATCGGCCGGAGCGGCCGACGCAGGGGGTGTGAGGGCGGTGCCGATCGCTGCCGCCGCGGCGAATGCCATTCCGGCGGCGAACCTTCGGAGACGGTGGGTCATGGGGCTGATGGTCATGACTGTCCTCAACTCGCGGAAGTCGGGCCGCCGCGTTCGGTGGATTGCCGGTGGGCGTGAAACATCGAGAACGCGAACCAGCGCGTTTTCGGTCGTCTCACGAAATGGGCCGGTGGTTTCCGCGCGGTCTCGGCGTGAATGTTCGGCAAATGTCATTCTTACAGATTTCGGAAATGTCGGCAGAACCAGGGTCGATCCGTCTTCCCGCCCACGGGGGCGCCACTTCCCGGCAGGATCGCGAGCTGCAACTCCCGATCCTGCCCGGAAACGGAGAAGTAGTGCCCCATAGAGTGGTGTAACTCGGTGGCCGAGATCGTGTCTGACGCTGTGTTGTTGACCGATGCAAAGCGGCCACCGCGTGATCCTTCGAGTCAACCTTCCACAGAATCCTCGAGGAGTCATCGCGATGACCGCACCCCATATTGTCGACCCTGCCGGCCTACTCGGCCAAGCCCTCGCAGACGCGTCGCCGGATCTGATGCGCGAACTGCTACAGACTATGATCAACGCCCTGCTCTCGGCGGATGCCGACGCCGTGTGCGGTGCCGAATGGAACGCACGATCTTCCGAACGCACCAACCGCCGCAACGGCTACCGTCACCGCCCCCTCGACACCCGGGTCGGCACCGTCGACGTCGCCATTCCGAAGCTACGCTCGGGCAGCTACTTTCCCGAGTGGCTCCTCGAACGTCGCAAGCGGGCCGAGTCAGCGCTGATCACCGTCGTGGCCGACTGCTACCTGGCCGGTGTATCGACCCGCCGGATGGACAAACTGGTCAAGACACTCGGCATCGACTCACTGTCGAAGTCGCAGGTCTCACGCATGGCCGAAGACCTCGACGAGCAGGTCGCCGCATTCCGGCACCGCCGCCTCGACGAAGCCGGACCGTTCACCTTCGTCACCGCCGATGCGTTGACGATCAAAGTTCGTGAGAACAAGCAGGTCGTCAAGGCCGTCGTGCTGCTGGCGACCGGCGTCAATGGCGACGGCCACCGCGAGGTGTTGGGCATGCAGGTGGCCACCAGTGAGACCAAGGCATCGTGGAACACCTTCTTCGCCGACCTGGTGGCCCGCGGCCTGGGCGGGGTGCGCTTGGTGACCTCCGATGCTCATGCCGGGCTCATCGAGGCGATCGCAGCGAACCTGCCCGGCGCGGTATGGCAGCGCTGCCGCACCCACTACGCCGCCAACCTCATGGCAGTGTGCCCCAAGTCCATGTGGCCGGCGGTAAAAGCGATGCTGCACAGCGTGTATGACCAGCCCACCGCCACCGCGGTGCACGAGCAGTTCGACCGGCTCCTCGAATACACCGACGGCCGATTGCCCGAGGTCGCCGACCACCTCGGCGACGCCCGCGAGGACCTGCTCGCCTTCACCGGGTTCCCCGACGACGTGTGGCGCCAGATCTGGTCTAACAACCCCACCGAACGGCTCAACCGCGAGATCCGCCGCCGCACCGACGTTGTGGGCATCTTCCCCAACCGCGACGCCATCATCCGCCTCATCGGCGCCGTCCTGGCCGAACAGACCGACGAATGGGCCGAAGGCCGCCGCTACCTCGGACTCGAAGTCCTCAGCCGCTGCCGACTTACCCTGACCACCGACACCCCAACACCGACGGAGGCGACCACCGATCCACTGATGCAACTACCCGCCTGACCCCCGAAGGATCAGAAACGAGTTACACCACTACTCGGGGCTTGACCAACGGAGATTCTGCGTGCGTCTGCGGAAGTCGGATACTCGACGCCGAGTCGCCGATTCGTATATGACAACGCTCCGGAAGGCGTGAGTCGGGTAACCAAGATAACTAGGTCGCCCCGACCCTGACACTGCGCACCGGTCGGCGGATGTTCGAGCAGGCCCTCGACAACGGTCTGGAGACCATCGACGATCCGCCGCAAGAACTCATCGCGCTCGTCGATCATCTCGACAACCCGCCGTCCTGGAGCACCGAGGAACGCGTCGACCGTGGTGCGGTCGTCGCCAACAGCGTGACGCCGGCCGGAAAGGCGTCGCTGATCTTCCTCAACACACTTGTCACGGTGCAGAGCGGCTCGGTCGGCGGTGCGGTCGGAACGATGGGCCGGATGCAACGCGACATGATCAGCCGGTCACTGGAGACCGCCGAATTCTGGCTGCACCTGCCGGCCCCCGGCGCGCTCGACCGGTTCGGCATCGCATTCAAGAACGCGGTCCGGGTGCGCCTCATGCACGCCCAGGCGCGGGTCATGTTGCGCAAGAAGGGAGGCGAGGAATGGGTCGCCGAGAACGGCGTGCCGATCTCGAATGCCGAGATGTCCGGCGGTATCCCGTCGTTCGGCGTCGCCAACCTCATGTACGACATCAACTACGGTCGCCGCTATGACTACCGGGACCTCGAAGATCTCAACATCTTCTGGTCGTACATCGGCCACATCATGGGCATCCGTGAGGCGATGATCCCGCGCACGTTCGGCGAAGCGGTGGAGCTGCTGGACTATGGCTATGCGGTGATGGAGCCGCCGTCGGAGTTCTCCGAGGCGCTCAACGACGTATCCGAGATAATGCTCAACACCCTGATGGACAAGGTGCAGGTCCCGCTGGTCGACGCGCAGGTGAAGTCGGCGATCCATCAGACCCTGCACGGCTTGTACTTCTTCATCGGTGGCACGTTCCTCGGGAAGCGCATCACCGGTACCCCCGAGCCGACCCGGGTCGGACGGTTGGCACCGAAACTCATCACCGCGCAGGCGCGCCTCGCGAATCTGGACCGACGCATCCCTGGCTACTGGAAGCGGGCGGACAAGCGTCGCGCGAACGGCGACACCTATTGGGCCGTCATGCATGACGCCTTCACCGAGCTGGCCGCCGAGCAGGACGGCGGGCGCGGGCCGACCTTCACCCACCACGACAAGCCGGTCGAGAGCTTGGGCAAGGTCGGCTGAGAGTTCCGCGGCGAAGCCGGTCGAGAGTCACTGCGGCGCGCGTCCTACCCGGTTAGTCTGACTCGCGACGCAGGCCCACCGAACAGACCGGGGACACCATGCCGACGGTGATCGCGACGATCAGTCTCAAGGGCGGGGTCGGGAAGACCACGCTCACGGCCGGTCTCGCCGATTTCCTCGCGGGCGCCTTCGGCAAGAAGGTGCTCCTCGTCGATCTCGACGCCCAGACCAACCTCACGACGATGATGATCGGGGAGAAGGGCTGGGAGGCGTGCAACGCCGAGGGGCGCACCGTCGCGACCCTGTTCGCCGACGTACTGGACGGCACCGGCCGGTTCGACCTCGAGAGCACCGTCCAACGTGATGTCTCGTCGATCGACGGGCTCACCGGGATCGATCTGCTCCCGTCGTCGCTCGACCTGATCGACCTGCAGGAGGAGATGAGTGCGCGCCGGGTCGCCGCCGACGACCATCTCGCCGCGGTCGAGGTGCTCAGGCGTGCGCTGGCCCCGATCATGTCCCGCTACGACTACGTCCTCGTCGACTGTCCGCCGAACGTCGGTCCGTTCAGTCTCAACGGATTGTTCATGGCCGGTGGCTATCTCATCCCGACCATCCCGGACGTGTTGTCCACCTATGCGATTCCGCACATCCAGCAGCAGGTCGCCGACTTCGGTGCCGAGATCGGCCGCGCCATCGTCGAATTGGGGTGTCGTCATCACCAAGTACCGGGCATCGTCGTCGCTGCACCGAGACACCGTCCACCGGCTCCGGCGTGACCCGACGATCCAGAACATCCTGCCGGCATACCTCCACGAGGCCAACGCGATCGGCGCGGCCGCCGATCACACGTGGTGGCCGAGCCTGCACGCCAAATACGGTTATCACGGGCACTACGAACAGTTTCGCGATCTCACCCGTGCGGTGATGATCGAGGCCGACGCGAAACTGCAACCGAGCGCCTGAGACCCGCTGTGGTGCCGAAGGTCCCGAGATTCAGGCATTTCTGTGCCAATGCGCAGCTCGCGGGCTAGATTCGACGGGAGTCCGCCGGCCGGCGGCGTTCCAGACTGCCCAGGAGTTCTCATGATGAACAGAGTGCACATCGCTTCAGTCCTCGGCGCGGCGGCGCTGGCCGTCGCCGTAACCGCCTGCGGCTCGGACGACTCCAAGAGTACCGACGCGGAGGCCAAGGTGACCGTCGACGGCCAGGAGGTTGACCTGGCGGACAAGTCCGTCGGCTGCACCGATGCCGCCGGGAAGGTGACGATCGGGATCGGTTCCGGGTCGGGCACCTCGGGCATCGGCGTCGTGTTGTCGTCCGGGGATTCACCGGAGGTCGAGTCGGTCGGGCTCGGTTCGGTGGACGGCGTGACGCTCGGCTACCAGAAGGGTGTGGGTGAGGGCAGTGCCGAGGTCGACAAGGACGGCTCCACCTACAAGATCACCGGCGAGGCGTCGGGCGTCGATCTCGCCAACCCCACCGAGAAGGTGACCAAGTCCTATGAGATCGAGGTGACCTGCCCGTGATCTCGCCGACGCCGCAGGTCAGAAGGTGTCACCGCCGGTGAAGGTCTCGGCGTGACCGTCGCGCCGGTCTCGATGTGCACACAGATCCATGCCCGTAGGTTTGGAGCCGGAATTCCTGGGTACTTTCGGTCTCGTAGCAAATCGCACGATCTGGACGTTTCGGACGATTTACGTACGCACGCAGGATCAACAACCACCTAGGAGGCAGACATGCTGGGAATAGGCATCATTGCGTGGATCATCATCGGTGGTCTGGCCGGCTGGATCGCCAGCAAGATCATGAAGACTGATGCGCAGCAGGGGATCATCCTCAACATCGTCGTCGGTGTCATCGGCGGCCTGCTCGGAGGTTTCCTCCTCAAGATCTTCGGCGTCGACGTCGAAGGTGCCGGATGGATCTTCAGCTTCGTCACCTGTCTGATCGGCGCATGCATCCTGCTGTTCCTGGTCAAGCTCGTGACCGGGCGCGGGCGGACCCGCGTCTGATCGCAGCACCACAGCGAATCCGCCCCGGTTCCCGACGCACCTCGCGTCCGGACCGGGGTGGTGTCGTTCGCGGGTGGGTACGTTGGAAAGAGCACGTCTGTCTTCTGCACCAGTGAGCACGGAAAGTGAGTAACCAGTGACCCGAGTGGCCATCATCGGTGGACACGGCAAGATCGCGCTGCGCCTGGCGAAGATCTTGACCGACCGAGGCGATCAGGTGACCTCGATCATCCGAAACCCGGAACACGCCCAGGACGTCGCCGAGACCGGCGCGGTGCCCGTCGTCGCCGACGTGGAGACCCTCGACACGACGGGGATCGCCACCGCGATCTCCGAACACGACGCCGTGGTCTGGTCGGCGGGCGCCGGTGGGGGCGACCCGGAACGGACCTACGCCGTCGACCGGGACGCCGCGATCCGGTCGATGGACGCCGCGGCGAAGGTCGGGATTCAGCGGTACATCATGGTCTCCTACTTCGGCGCCGGTCCCGATCACGGCGTGCCCGAGGACAATTCGTTCCACGCGTATGCCGAGGCCAAGGCGGCCGCGGACACCTACCTCAAGTCGAGTGACCTCGACTGGACGATCCTCGGACCCAGCAAGCTCACCGACGAGCCGGGGACCGGCAAGATCGCCATCGGTGGGACGCGTGGCGGGGGCGACGCGGTCAGTCGCGACAACGTGGCCGCGGTCGCCGCAGCGGTTCTCGCGCGACCGGAGACGGTGCACAAGGTCATCGAGTTCAACGACGGACCCACGCCGGTTGCCGACGCGGTCGCACAGGTCTGACGCCGTGTCCGCGCGTGCGGACGCCCTGCTGACGCAGCTGCGGGCGGCGGTCGGCGAGGGCAATGTGCTCACCGATCCCGACGCGATCGACGGTTTTCTCGTCGATTGGACCGGTCGGTACCGGGGCGAGGCGGATGCGGTCGTGCGGCCGCGCACCACCGAGGAGGTCTCCCGGGTCGTCGGCGAATGCGCGTCCGTCGGCGCCCGGATCTGCGTGCAGGGCGGCAACACCGGGCTCGTGGGTGGTTCGGTGCCGCCGGCAGGCGACGAGACCGGACAGCCGGTGATCGTGTTGTCGACGGCCCGCATGACCGACATCGACGAGGTCGACCCGGTCGGGCGCTGCGTGGGTGCCCAGGCCGGTGCCACCGTCGAGGCCATCGACGGTCGGGCCGCGGAGGCGGGCCTGGCCTTCCCCGTCGACCTGGCCTCCCGCGACTCGGCCACTGCGGGCGGGGTGGTCTCGACGAATGCCGGCGGGATCCGCATGATCCGACGTGGCAACACGCGTTCCCAGGTCCTCGGGATCGAGGCCGTCCTCGCCGACGGCCGGATCCTGCGCCGGTGGACCTCGCTGGTGAAAGACAATGTGGGATACGACCTCCCGGCACTCCTTGCCGGGAGTGAGGGCACCCTGGCGATCGTCACCCGCGTGCTGTTCAAACTCGTCGTGCCGCCGTCGACGGCGACCGTCGCGGTGGCCGCGGTCGAACACGTCGAGGACGCGATCGAACTGATCGGCGCCGCATCGTCGCGCGGGCTCACCGTCGAGGCCGCCGAACTCATGACCGAGGCCGGCATCGAACTCGTCCACGAACACGGACAGCGCCGGCCGACCGCGACCCCCGGGCCGTTCTACGTCCTGCTCGAGGTGTCCGGCGTCGGCGACATCGAGACGACGATGGCCGAATTGCTCGACAGCACAGGCGGACTCGTCGACGCCGTCCTCGAACCGGCGCCCGCGCGAGCACTCTGGGGGGCGCGCGAGAGTCACACCGAGACGATCGCGCGGTCGAGTACGACGCCGGTCGTGAAACTCGACATCTCCGTACCCATCCGCGCGTTGCCGGAAGCGTTCGCCGAGCTGTCCGCGGTCGGTGCGGCAAGCGGTTTCCCCTGTCGCCCGATCCTTTTCGGCCACGTGGGGGACGGGAACATCCACGTGAACCTGCTCGACGTCCCGGAGGAACGCGCCGGGACCGTCACCGACCGGGTCTTCGGCATCGTCGCCGCCAACGGCGGGTCCATCAGCGCCGAACACGGCATCGGCCGCGCCAAGACCGCCTGGACACACCTGGGCCGGTCCGACGTCGACCTCGACACCATGCGTGCCGTCAAGGCGGCCTTCGACCCGCAGGGGTTGCTGAACCCGGGCGTCATCTTTCCTGACACCGACCACGCCCGCCCTTCGTGACGTCGTCGGCGAGGTCCGGGCGCCTCGGGGGGCACGGGGCGTCGAATCCTGAGACGATGGCGGGGTGGCTGACGTGATCCCCGAGAGGTTGACCGAACTGGCGCATCGTCACGGTGTGGCCACCAGCTATGTGGGCTGGGACGAGGAGACCCACGACGTGAGCGCGGAGACGCTGGTCGCCGTCCTCACCGCGCTCGACGTGCCCGCGGACTCACCCGAGGAGATCGAGGAATCGATCCGCGCGGTCGACGAGCGGCCGTGGCGCGAGTTCGTCCCGGCGGTCACGGTCGTGACCGAGGGCGGCGGCAACACCTTCTGGGTCCATGTCCCGCACGGCAACCTGGTGAAGGTGTGGATCGCCACCGAGGACGGCCGCGACGTCGCGCCGGAACAGCTCGACGTGTGGGTCGACCCGCGGGAGATCGACGGCGCGCTCGTCGGACGGGCGACCTTCGCGATCCCCGACGACCTCGAACCCGGATACCACCAGATCAAGGCACTCGACCTCGACGACTCGACGGCGTCGAGCGCACCGTTGATCGTCACCCCGCGCCGGTTGCACACCGCGGACCGGTTGCTGGGGCGGCAGCGGTGGGGCCTGGCCGTACAGCTGTACTCGATCCGTTCGGCGGACTCCTGGGGCGTCGGCGACTTCGCCGACCTGACCGGCATCTGCGAGGTCGCGGGCAGTGCATACGGCGCAGATTTCGTGCAGGTCAACCCGTTGCACGCGGCGCAACCGTACCCTCCGATCGAGGCCTCGCCGTACCTGCCGGTCACCCGACGCTTCCTCAACCCGATCTACATCCGGGTCACCGACATCCCCGAGCTCGACGGGTTGTCGAAATCCCAGCGCAAGTGGCTGGACAAACTCACCCGCGGGTTCATGGGCGAGAACACCGCCACCGACAAGATCCGGCGCAACAAGTCCTACCGGGCCAAGCTGGAAGCGCTCGAACTGATCTACGGCGTGCCGCTGAGCCCCGCCCGCAAGACCGCCCTGCGCGAGTTCCGGAAGCGTGAGGGCAAGGGCCTCAAACGATTTGCGACCTGGTGCGCACTGGCCGAGCGCTACGACGCCGACGACCCGCGCTGGCAGGACAAGTTCCTCGATCCGACCTACCTCAAGAAGAAGCGCCGGAAACTGGCGCGGCGCATCGACTTCCACATCTGGCTGCAATGGATCTGCGACGAGCAGCTCGCCACCGCGGCACATGCCGCGGAGTCCGCGGGCATGTCGATCGGCGTGATGGCCGACCTCGCCGTGGGCGTCGGCCGGCACAGCGCCGACGCCTGGGCGCTCGGCCATGTGCTCGCCTCCGGTGCGACGGTCGGCGCACCGCCGGACGGGTTCAACCAGCAGGGGCAGGGCTGGGATCAGCCGCCCTGGCATCCGCGTCGTCTGGCGGAGGCCGGCTACGGGCCCTACCGCGACATGATCCGCACCGTGCTGCGTCATGCCGGTGGTGTCCGCGTCGACCACATCCTCGGACTGTTCCGGCTGTGGTGGATTCCCGACGGCATGGGACCGGCCGGCGGCACCTACGTGCACTACGACAGCGAGGCACTGATCGGCATCCTTGCCCTCGAGGCCCAGCGGGCCGATGCAGTGGTCGTCGGCGAGGACCTCGGGGTCTTCGAGCCGACGGTGCAGGACACGTTGCGCGAGCGCGGAATCCTGGGCACGTCGATCCTGTGGTTCGAGCAGGACCGCAAGGCGGCGATCGCGCCGGAACGCTACCGCGAACTGTGCTTGACGTCCGTGACGACCCACGACCTCCCGCCGACGTCGGGTTACCTGGCCGGTGACCACATCGCGCTGCGGGCACGGCTGGGACTGCTCGAGACCGGGGAAGACGCCGAACGGGAACGCAACGAGCGCGAACGCGACGCCGTCCTCGAACTCGCCTACGAACGCGGTCTGCTGTCGCGGGACACCCCGCTGGCGGACCCGGAGGTCGTCGACGCCCTCTACGCCGTCATCGCGCACACGCCGT
Organism: Gordonia rubripertincta; assembly: GCF_038024875.1. Taxonomy (NCBI): domain Bacteria; kingdom Bacillati; phylum Actinomycetota; class Actinomycetes; order Mycobacteriales; family Gordoniaceae; genus Gordonia; species Gordonia rubripertincta. The sequence continues at coordinate 50,235 of NZ_CP136136.1, read as the reverse complement.
CGGTGCTGTTGAGCGTCGCACTCGTGGACGCGGTGGGGGAGAGGCGGATTCAGAACCAACCCGGAACGAGTGCCGAGCAGTACCCGAACTGGTGCATCCCGCTCGCCAACGCCGACGGTGAGGTGGTGCTCGTGGAGGATCTCGTGAGCAGCGCGCGCTTCCGGCAGCTGGTGGACGTGCTCAACGAGTACGGGGTCCCGGGCGCCTGACCACAGCGATAGTCAAGACCAGTGCCACCAGCGCGAGCACCGCGACGCCGATGTTGAAGGCGATGCCGGCCGGCCGCAGTCCCCACTGCTGTGCGGCCACACCCTGCCCGACGATGGGCAGGGAGATCGCGACGTAGGCGACCACGAAATAGGTCGAGGTGACCTCGGCGCGTCGGTCGGCCGGGCTGGCCGCGACCACCGACGCGAGTCCTTTGCTGAAAGACATGCCCTGTCCCACACCGCACACCACCGCCCCGGCGAGCAGGGCCGCGGTCGACGCAGCGACCAGGCCGACGATCGACAGGCAGGTGCCGCCGATCAGGACCGCGCAACCGGCGATCAGCGCGGGCTCGGTGGGCATGCGCCGCACCACGATCTGCGTGACCGCCGAGGAGGCGAACAGCACGAAGACGAGGAAACCGGTGAACGCGCGGTCGTCGACGCCGAGGATCTGGGTGACGAACGACGGCATGATTCCGGTGAACGTACCCATCACCGCGAAGCCCGCGAAGGCGGCGATCGACGCACGGACGAACACACCGCGCATGTCGGCCGGTACGGAGAGGCGCTGAACACCGAGACGGGCACCGGGTTTGACGTCGACCGTCTCCTGTAGCCGCCAGATCCCGGCGAACGCGAGTGCCAGGAGGACGAGGTCGAGAAAGAACGGGGTGTGCAGGGGATGGGGGGCATACTCGGCGAGCACACCGGCGATGAGCGGTCCCATCCCGAGTCCGCCGATGTTGGCCGCGGTCGCGACCGCAGGCGCCCGGCTCCGCCACGACGGCGGTGCGAGTTCGATGACCGCGGTCGTCGCGGCGCCCGCGTAGATCCCCGCCGACAACCCGGACAGCACCCGGCCGACCAGCAGCTGCCAGACCGGTCCGGCGGTGAGGAACACGACGGCGCTGGCCACCGAGAGCAGGGCCCCGGCGATGAGCAGCTTGCGCCGCCCGATCACATCCGACCAGCGGCCGAAGCCGATCAGAGCGGCGATGACGCCGGCCGCGTAGACACCGAAGATGACCGTCGTCGTGGCGACACCGAAGCCGAGCTTCTCGCCGTAGAGCGAGTAGAGCGGCGTCGGCAGCGTCGTCCCGAGCATGACGACGGCGAAAGCGTAGACCGCCGCCACGAAGGAGGGGGTGGTCGAACGAGGCGCGGCCGATGCCGAAGCACCTCGGGCGGGAGGGGAGGGAGGGGTGCCGGCGCGATCAGTCATGAGACTGCCACGCTACCGCCGGACCGCTTCGGGGCGCCCACCGGGAACAAAAACCTCGCCATCTGCCCGCCATCGCCGGACGGATGCCGTCGCGTCGCTTATCGTCCCAGCCATGCAGGCCTCTGAACCGCACATCCTCGTGACCACATCCCGGATGCCGTTCGCCGTCGACGAGATCCACAAGCTCGGGGAGACCGGGCGGGACGTCACCGCCGCGGACACCTTCCGAGCGGCGCCGGGAAGTCACTCCCGCGGCGCGCGACGCCATCTCGTGTTCCCCGCACCCACCCAGCAGACCAACGCCTTCGTCGACGCGGTGATCGATGCGATCGGCGAGCACGACATCACCTGGCTGCTCCCGATGTTCGAGGAGGTCTTCTACCTCGCCAAACACCGCGACCGCATCTCCGCCGCCCACCCCGACGTCGAGCTGTTCTTCCCCGAATTCGAGACCCTCGCCCGCGTCCACGACAAGGTCGGGTTCACCGCTCTCTGCCGCGAACTCGGACTGCCGGCCGCGGAGTCGGTGACGACCACCAGTCGTGAAGAGCTGCGGGAGGCCACCGCGCGGTGGCCGCACTGGTTCGCCCGGGCCGCCTTCGGGCGTGGCGGACTCGACATCCTCACCAACACCGGGTCGCTGGCCGGGGAGTCCTCGGTCGACGATGTCACCCCGACGCCCGACGACCCGTGGCTCGTCCAGGAGTACCTCGCGGGGGTCGACCGGTGCAGCTGGAGCGTCGCCCACCACGGCGAGATCGTCTTGCACTCCTGCTACGAGCATCCCCTCGCGATCGACGACCGTGGCGGCATCGTCTTCCGGTCCGTCGACTCTCCGGAATCCCTCGCCGCGGCGCAGACCATCGCGCGAGAACTCAACTGGCACGGGCAGATCAGCTTCGACTACCTCGTCACCGACGACGGAGTCCACCACATGGTCGAGTGCAATCCGCGACCAACCGCCGGCTGCACCGTGGCAACGTCCGAGGAGTTCGACACCGCCCTGTTCGACCCGGGCGACCTCGTCGTCGTCCCGGCGGGGCGCAAGAAGATGATCAAGGCAGCGGTGCTGCGCGACGCGCTCCAGCACCCGTCTCATCTCCGCCGGAATCTCGTTGCGGCCAAGGGGGCGGGTGGTGTCTACGACCAGCCGCACGACCACCTGCCGTTGCTGTACTCGGCGTTGTCGCTACAGCACATCCTCGCCTATCGCAAAGAACTCGGGCTCAATCGCAACAAGAGCGAGGAACTGATGGCGACACAGTTCTTCGACGTGCTCTGGGACGGTACCGCGATCGCCTGAACAGGGCCGATACACAGGCTCGCGGTGTGTGATAGGTTACAGTAACTGTCGGTTACAGTTATTGGGGTCTCTCATGCAACCTGCACACGACGCGCCTGCTCACCAGGTGCTGATCGTCGGCGCCGGCTTCGGTGGTATGGGTGCCGCCATCGCCTTCAAGCGCCTGGGCATCGACGACATCGCGATACTCGAGCGGGAGGACGATCTCGGCGGGACCTGGCACGTCAACCACTATCCCGGTCTCGCCGTCGACATCGCCTCGGTCACGTACTCGTACTCCTTCGAGCCCAACCCGAACTGGTCGCGTCTGTTCGCGCCCGGTCCCGAGCTCAAGCGCTACGCCCACCACGTCGCGGACAAGTACGACCTCAAACGGCACATGGAGTTCGGGACGACCGTCGACTCCGCTGAGTGGGACGACGCCGCGCGGCTGTGGCGCGTGCGGACCGGTGACGGATCGCAGCGCACCGCCCGCTACCTCGTCACCGCGACCGGCTTCCTCTCCCAGCCCCACGTCCCGGACTTCCCGGGGATCAAGAACTTCCAGGGAAAGATCCTGCACACCGCGGCCTGGGAGGACGGCTTCGATTTCACCGGAAAGAAGGTCGCGGTCATCGGCACCGGTGCGACGGCCGTCCAGCTGATCCCGGAGGTGGCCGCGCGTGCCGACGCGCTCACCGTCTTCCAGCGGACGCCGATCTGGGTGGTGCCCAAGATCGACTTCGCGATCCCGGCCGCGGTGCAGCAGCTGTTCCGGCGTATCCCGTTGACGCAGAAGGCGGCTCGCCTGGTCAACACCTCGCTGCTGGAACTGCTGATGGTCTCCGGCGTCCTGCATTACAAGCAGCTCAAGCCCGGCAACAAGCTGGCCGCCCGACTGGCCAAGGCGCACCTGCGATCCCAGGTCTCCGACCCTGAGCTGCGTCGGAAGCTGACGCCCGACTACGACTTCGGCTGTAAAAGGCCGACCTTCTCGAACACGTACTTCGCCAGTTTCACCAAGCCCAACGTGACCCTGCAGACCAGTGGCATCGCCCGGCTCGAGGCCGACGGGATCCTGGCCGGCGACGGGACTACGACCGAGATCGACACCCTCGTGCTGGCAACCGGATTCAACCTGTGGGACGTGAACTTCCCCGCCTTCGACATCGTCGGGCGGGAGGGACGTAACCTCGGCAAGTTCTGGCGCGAGGGCAGGTTCCAGGCCTACGAGGGTGTCACCGTGCCGAAGTTCCCCAACTTCATCTCGCTGAACAGTCCGTACTCGTACAGCGGTCTGTCGTACTTCACCACGATCGAGGGGCAGATGAAGCACATCACCCGGCTCTTCGGTGAACTCCGACGCCGAGGGCAGGACACCTTCGAGGTCACCGAGATCGCCAACGACGCCTTCCTCGGCGAGGTGACCGACCGTCTGCAGTCGTCGGTCTTCTACAACGGCAACTGTGTGAGCTCGCGCAGCTACTACTTCAACCAGCACGGGGAGGCGACGCTCCTGCGGCCGGCCTCCACGTTGCGGACCCTGCGGGAGATGGACTCGTTCCCACTGGCCGACTACGCCTTCCGCTGAACCGAACCGGGCCGGTCGTCGGGAAGTCCGAGGTAGCCGCCGATCATTCGGCGGATCATCGCGGTGATCTCCGACCCGTCGGCTGTCGAAGGCGTCCGGGGCGGGTTCTCGGAATGTTCGGCTCCCAGTGACCTGCACGCCTGGACGATCATCGAGTCGATCAGCTGGGCGACCTCGAGCGGGCGCTCCTCGCCGTGGGCCGTGAGGGCCTCGACGAGCGGCTCCTGTAGTTCCCGGTGGAACCGTTGCATCGGCTCCTGTAGGACGCTCGGATCGACGATTCGGACGAGCGCGTTCGCCACTGCCTGTTCCGACCCGACGAACAGCTCGACGTTCGCACAGATGTATCCCCAGATCTGTTGTCCCGGTTCGGTCTGTGCGCCGACACGATCTCGGACGAATCGATCCCAACTGGGGAGGAGATCGGCCAGGACCGCACCCACGAGTTGCTCGCTGGACGAGTAGTACTGGTAGACGCTGGAGCGGGCGAGACCCACGCGCTTGCCGACCGCGGCCAGGGTCGGTGCCTCGCCGGTCTCGGCGAGGATCGCCTTCGCACCGGCCAGGATCGCCTGTTCCTGCTGTCGACGGTGTTCGGCGACGGTGGGCGCCTGGATGCGTGGCAAACGCCCACCTCCTCAGCTCATCTGGACGCCGGTGAGCCCGGGTTCAGTTGTCCGTCGATCATCTCGTACACCTTGTCACAGTGTATGAGAACGTCCTGGTCATGGGTCACCATCACGGTCGCGACTCCGTGCTCGTGCGCCTCGCGCGCAAGGAGTTCGACGATCTCGTGACTGCGCCGGCGGTCGAGGGCGGCGGTGGGCTCGTCGACCAGGAGGACATCCGGCCGCGTCATCAGCGCACGCGCGATACCGACGCGCTGCCGCTCACCGCCCGACAGCTGATGGGGGCGGCGCTTCGCCTTGTGCGACATGCCGACTCCGGCTAGCAGTTGGGCCGGTGAGCGGGACTCGGCGACGCGACCGAAGGTCAGCGGCAGACGCAGCTGGTCCTCGACCGTCAGTGCGTCGAGCAGGTTGCCGCTCTGGAACACGAACCCGATGTGTTCGCGACGGATCCGGGTCAGCTCCCGCTTCGACGCGGTTCCCAGGTCGGCGTCGCCGACGGTGACCTTCCCCGACGTCGGGGTGATGAGGCCGCCCGCGACCGCGAGCAGGCTGGACTTGCCCGATCCGGACGGGCCGACGACGGCGACGAATTCGCCGGCGGCGACCTCGAGGTTCACTGCGTCGAGTGCGGTGACCACGTCTTCCCCGTCACCGTGGACGAGACTGACGGCGTTGAGAGCGAGCGCGGTCATCGGTTGCCTCCCAAGGCGGTCAGAGGGTCGACCCGGGTGATGCGGAGTACCGCGACGGCGGCGCCGATCATGCCGAACAGGATCAGCAGCCCGCCGGCTGCGGCGACCGAACCGGTCTCCAGGGCAAAGGGCATCGGGGTGGATCCGATGGCGGCGCCGAGGCCGACGCCGATTCCGATCCCGACGCCGGCAGAGACGAGCAGCAGGATGAACGACTGCATCAGCGAGTCGCGCAGGAGGTAGCCGGTCGAGGCGCCCATCGCGCGCATCACGGCGATCTCCTGTCTGCGCTGGATCGTCCAGACGGTGAAGAACGCGCCGACGACCAGGGCCGAGATCGCGTACAGGAATGCCTGGATCAACGAGAGGGTCGAGGTCTCGGCGGTGTAGCCCGGTGAGGCGCCGAAGGATTCGTCGAGAGTGAGCGAGGTGGTGTCCGCGGCGGCGTCGCCGGCGGCCAGGTCCACGGATTTGTCGGCCTTCACCGCGACGGCGGTGATGTCGTCGTAGACGCGTGGCGGCACCGGTTCTCCGGGACGAGCTCCGGCGCGGATCTCCTGCCACGTCTTCAGCGGGACGAACGCGACGTCGACGTGCCCGAAGGTGCTCTGACCGCCGAGGATTCCGACGACCCGCAGCTGCGTGCCGAGCGGTTCGACGGTGACCGTGTCGCCGATCGACAGTCCGTCCTCGGCGGCGGTCTGGCTGATGACGAGCTCACCGGGGGTGTTCGACAGCGACTCACCCTTGGAGGCGGTGGGGCTGACGAAGCTGCCCGGTTCGACACCGAAGAGGGCGAGGTCGATGTCCACGCCGGTGTTGGTGCGTCCGTTGATCAGGGTGTTGCCGAACGGTGCGGCGTCCTCGACGCCCGGCTGCTCGGCCCATGTCCCGACCGCCGACGTCGGCACCAGGGAGCGGGAGAAGGCGGAGTCGGTCGCGATGTCTTTCTGGAAGGCGAAGGAGGTCACCGGCAGGTTCTTCAATCCGGAGACACCGTCGTTGACCAGACCGACCGACAGGCCGCTCAGCAGCACCATCAGGATGGCGATGAGTGCGACCACCGATCCCATCAGGGCGAATCGTCCGCGTGCGAATGAGAGTTCTCGAAGGGCAAGGAACACGTCACTGCCCTCGCATGTTTACCGACACCATGTCGGCAACGATACCGACGCGGTGTCGGGAAGGGGTGGTCCGTGCGGTGTGAGACCGGTCATGCGCAACACTGCTCCGCAGCGTGTGGGCGGGTTTAACCTGAGGTGCATGCGTGCTTGGGCGGTGACCGAGCCGGGGCCGATCGACACCCGACCATTGCGGCTCGTCGACAAACCTGAACCGCGGCCCGGGGCCGGCGAGTTGCTGGTCCGGGTTCGTGCCTGCGGTGTCTGCCGTACGGATCTCCACGTGGCCGAGGGGGATCTGCCGGTCCGCCGCGCAGATGTGACGCCCGGACACGAGGTCGTCGGAGACGTCGTCGAACTCGGTCCGGGCGCGGACGGCTTCTCCCTCGGTGACCGCGTCGGCGTCGCCTGGCTGCACCGCACCGACGGCACTTGTGATCGCTGCATCCGTGGTGCCGAGAACCTCTGTGCGGCATCGGTGTACACCGGATGGGACGTCGACGGAGGTTATGCCGAGCTGGTGACCGTGCCTGCGGCCTTCGCCTATCCGCTGCCGCCCGGGATCGACGACGTCTCGATCGCCCCGTTGCTGTGCGCCGGGATCATCGGCTATCGCGCGCTGCGGCGGACCGGCCTGCTCGACGACCTGGGAGCCGCCGCCGACCGCCCGAAGAGGTTGGGACTCTATGGTTTCGGCGGTAGTGCCCACCTTTGTGCGCAGCTGGCGATCGCGCTCGGCATCGAGGTGCACGTCCTCACCCGTGGCGAGCAGTCCCGACGCTTGGCCGCCGACCTCGGCGCGGCGTCGGTCGGTGATGCCACCGACGCGCCGCCGGTACCGCTCGACGCCGCGATCACCTTCGCCCCGGTCGGCGAGTTGGTACCGGTGGCGATGCGCGCGCTCGACCGAGGCGGCGTCCTGTCGATCGCCGGAATCCATCTCACCGACGTCCCGCCGCTCAACTACGAACGGGAACTGTTCTACGAGAAGGAGATCCGCTCGGTCACCGCCAACACCCGCGCCGACGGCGCCGAGTTCCTGACGCTGGCCGCCCAACACGGGGTCCGGGCGACCACCCACGAGTACCCGATGTCGCAGGGCGACCGTGCCCTCGCCGACCTGGCCGCGGGACGCTTCGACGGGGCGGCCGTGCTCGTCGCCGACCTCTGAGTCAGAGGGGGTTGAGCAGCTCCGGCCCGTTGTTGGCGACGCGGTTGACCAGCGGGGCGACCTCCCGGATGTCGATCGCCTCGACGAGCGGTTCGGTGGGCGGCGCGAACAGCTCGCCCGGCGCCCGATGATCCGGATCGAGCCAGGCATCCCAGTTGTCGTACGGCATGATCAGCGGCATCCGGTCGTGGACGTCGCGCAGTTTGCCGACGGCATCGGTGGTGAGGATCGAGCAACTCAGCAGCGGCGGGGCGTCGTCGGAGGTCTTGTCGTGCCACACCGACCACAGCCCGGCCATGAACAGTCGGGTCCCGTCCTGTGGAGACATGTAGAACGGGATTTTGGTGGGCTTGCCCTTGCCGTCGAGCGGACCCTTCTTCCACTCGTACCAGCCGTCCATCGGGACCAGGCACCGCTTGGACTTCACCGACGCGCGGAACGAACTCTTCTCCGCGGCGCTCTCGGCGCGGGCGTTGAACAGCAGCGGCCCCTTGCCGATCTCCTTGGTCCACGGTGGCACGAGCCCCCAGCGCATGGCGCGGATGCGCAGCAGCGGATCGTCGGTGGGGTCCTCCGGGGAATGCCGCTTGACCACGGTCATCACCGTGCTCGTGGGTGCGACGTTGTAGTTCGGGCCGAGGGCGCGCGGTGCGGGGGTGTCGAGGTCGAGGGCGTCGGGATCGGAGGGTTCCCTCGCCGGTTCGGGAACCTCGTTGACCGCGTCGATCTCCGCCGCGAGCTTCGCCGGATCGGTGGTCACCGCATAGCGTCCGCACATGGTCACCATGCTGCCCTACGCCTGCGACAGAGGGACCTCACACCGCGATGTCGGCGACCACGGCCTTCGTCACCGCGACGAGATCGGCCGGTGCCAGGGCGATCTCGAGGCCGCGTTTGCCGGCACTGCAGAGAATCCGGTCGAACTCGAGTGCCGAGGAGTCGACGACCGTCGGCAGGGCGGTCCGCTGCCCGACGGGGGAGACGCCGCCGAGGACGTAACCGGTGCTGCGGGTGACGGCCTTGGCCTCGGCCATCTGCGCTTTCGACGCGCCGAGCGCGGCGGCGGCGGCCTTCACCGACAGCTTGCGGGGGACCGGCACCACGGCGACGGCCAGACCGGGGCGGCTGCCACCGGACAGTTCGACGACCAGCGTCTTGAAGACCTGTTCGCCGATCACCCCGAGCTCCTTGGCCAGGGCCTCCACCGCCTCGGCCCCGTAGGCCTCCGATCGTGGGTCGTGGTCGTAGCGGTGCACGGAGTGGGCGATCTTCGCGCGTTCGAGGGCAGCGATCGCGGGTGTTGCCGCCATGGTCGGGGCCTCCTGGATGGGAACGATCTCGCGGGAACGGTCTGGGGAACTGACCTGCAGAGCGTATGCGACCTGCGCTCGATTCACCGTGACGGAAAGGGAGGCCCGATCGGCGTCGTTCGCCGAGATGTGCCCGATGGACGCAGCGTGATGTCGCCGGTCACGTCGGGAACAAACCGCCCGCCCCGTCCTGTTGTGACTGGTTGCGACACGAAGATCGGGAGCGCATGCGAGGAGGTAGAACCGAGATGAGCACAGCGGCGGTACTCGAACCACCGGTACTCGTGGAGGCGACGCACCTCCTGTCCGGGCCGGGGTCGGTAAGCTTGACCGGCAACGTCCCAGTGACGCCTCTCATCGAAGGGATCGTAGTGGCCGAAGCCGAGTCAGCCGACACCGAAGCAGCCGGTCCGGGGTCCACCGCCACCGGCTCCGCTGCGGACGCGTCCGCCGAGAAGGGTGCGCCGCGACGCGCCGATCCGAGCGAGTCCCCCGAGGAGCTCACCGAACGGTTCGAGCGCGACGCCCTGCCGTTGCTCGACCAGATGTACGGTGCCGCGCTGCGGATGACCCGCAATCCCGCCGATGCCGAGGATCTGGTCCAGGAGACCTACATCAAGGCGTTCACGGCTTTCGCGTCGTTCCGGGAGGGCACCAACCTCAAGGCGTGGCTCTACCGGATCCTGACCAACACCTACATCAACGGCTACCGCAAGAAACAGCGCCAGCCGGCGCAGTACCCGACCGACGAGATCACCGACTGGCAGCTCGCGTCGACTGCCGAGCACACCTCCCAGGGGTTGCGTTCGGCGGAGATCGAGGCCCTCGACGCCCTTCCAGACGACGAGATCAAGGCCGCGCTGCAGGAGCTTCCGGAGGATTTCCGGATGGCCGTGTACTACGCCGACGTGGAAGGCCTGCCGTACAAGGAGATCGCCGAGATCATGGACACCCCCATCGGCACCGTCATGTCCCGACTCCACCGAGGACGCCGTCAGTTGCGTGAGCTGCTGGCCGACGTCGCCCGAGAGCGTGGTTTCCACCGATCCGCCACGGCCAAGGGCGCGGAGGTGGCGCGATGAGCGACATCGATCCGGAACTCACCCAACTCGACTGCTCCGCAGTCATCGCCGACGTCTGGCTGCTGCTGGACAACGAGTGCGACGAGAACGCCCGCAAGCGGCTACAGGGTCACCTCGACACCTGCCCGTCGTGCCTCGCCCACTACGGCATCGAACGGCAGCTGAAGGCGCTCGTCAACCGCAAGTGCGGCGGCGACCAGGCGCCGCAGGGGCTGCGAGATCGTCTGCGCGTGGAGATCCGCAAGACGGTCATCATCCAAGAGGTCGCCGAGACCGACCGCTGAAACCCCCGTCACCCCCGGCGAACCCGGGGGTGACGACACGAAAAAAGCCCGGGTGGCCATGGTGGCCGTACCCGGGCGTTTTTCTTGGTGCTCGTTCGCCGAACCCCGCCGTGAGGCGGAGATCAGGCGTTCGGACGCTTGCCGTGGTTGGCAGCGTTCTTCTTACGAGCGCGCTTCTTGCGTCCGCGCTTTCCCATGACGCATCTCCTTTTGCCGGCGGATGGGGACATTCTGAGTGTCTCAGGCATTCTCCCACGTGCCAAAACCCGGTCGGCCATCGCCCGGTCGAGACCGGCCCCGACCCGACGTCGCCGGTCACCTCGTGGGCTAACTTATGTGCATGGCTGAAGACGTGGTGGCAGAGATCGTCGCGAGTGTCCTCGAGGTCCTGGTAGCACCCGGACAGCAGATCGAGGTCGGTGACACCCTGGTGCTGCTCGAGTCCATGAAGATGGAGATCCCCGTTCTCGCGGAGGAACCGGGCACCATCGCCGACCTCAAGGTGAAGGTGGGCGACGTCATCCAGGCCGGCGACGTCATCGCCACCTTCGAATAACCCCGCACCCCATGTCGACCCTTGCCGACCTGCTCGCCGAGCACACCACGCTCTCCGACGCAGCTGCCGCGCACCTGCAGCGCCTCGTCGCCGAGTGGCAGTTGCTCGCCGACCTCTCCTTCGCGGATTTCCTGCTGTCGGTGCGTACCGACGAGGGGGCCGTGGTCACCGTCGCGCAGTGTCGGCCCAACACCGCGTCGACCGTCTTCCCCACGGACGAGGTGGGCCGGGTCATCGACACCTCGGTGCATCCGCAGGTGCTCCGCGCCTTCGAGTCCGACAAGGTCCTCCGCGACGAGGACCCGACGTGGTTCGGCGCCACCGCGATGCGGCAGGAGGCCGTCCCGGTCGGGTTCGACGGTGCGGTGATCGGCGTGCTCACGCGCGCCGTCGACCTCACCCACCCGCGGCTGCCGTCGCCCCTGGAGCTCGCCTACCAGGACTCGGCGGACGATCTGTGCCAGATGGTCGCCGACGGCACGTTCCCGCACGAGGAGGGCAATCCGCGGGGACTGTCGACGCCTCGCGCCGGTGACGGTTTCATCCGGCTCGACCGGACCGGCACGGTCACCTACACGAGCCCCAACGCGCTCTCCGCGTTCCACCGCATGGGATGGACGGCGGAACTCAATCACACTCGACTCTCCGACGTGGTGAAACAACTGGTCACCGAGCCGTTCGAGGCCGACGACGTCGCGATGATGCTCGACATCGCCGCCGGGGTGGCCGAGGTGCCGACCGGCCCGTACCGCGACATCGGTATGCGGGTGGAGGCCGATGCCCGACGAGCGACGGTCCTCATCCGGGCGGTGCCGCTCCGCCCGAAGGGGGAGGAGTCCGGGAGCGTCGTGCTCATCCGCGACGTCACCGAGGTCAAACGGCGCGACCGTGCGCTGATCAGCAAGGATGCGACCATCCGGGAGATCCACCACCGGGTGAAGAACAATCTGCAGTCGGTCTCGGCGCTCCTGCGCCTACAGGCCCGGCGCACGTCCAACACCGACGCGCGGGAGGCGCTGAACGAGGCCGTGCGGCGCGTCGCGTCGATCGCCCTGGTTCACGAACTGTTGTCCGGCAGCGTCGACGAAGAGGTCGATCTCGACGAGGTCGTCGACCGTCTCGTCCCGATCCTGGTCGACGTGGCGTCGAACGAGTCACGGGTGACGGTGCGTCACCGCGACCGGCTCGGCGTCCTCACCGCGGAACTTGCGATGCCGCTGGTGATGGTGCTCACGGAACTGATCCAGAACGCGATCGAGCACGGATTCGACGGCTCGCCCCGATCCGACGCCGAGATCGCGGTCATCGCCGAACGTGACGTACGCAACCTCCGTATCGCGGTACGCGACAACGGCTCCGGACTGCCCGACAACTTCGACCTGGCGACCTCCGATCACCTCGGACTGCAGATCGTGAAGACACTGGTCTCGATCGAACTCGGCGGCGAACTCGACGTCCGGCCGAACCCTGAAGGGGTGGGGACCGAAGTCGGGGTGCACATCCCGCTGCGTTCCTGACCTGGCGCGGTCATCCGGGTGGTGAAAACCGTTGCCGGACACGAAAAAACCCGGCCGTGGCCGGGTTTTTTCGAATCCGGGCGAACGCCGGCTCGGATGAGCCTAGACGCTGCTGCGGGTGCGGGTACGCGCGGTACGACGCTTCAGTGCGCGACGCTCGTCCTCGCTCATGCCGCCCCAGACGCCTGCATCCTGGCCCGACTCGAGGGCCCACGAGAGGCAGTCAGCGGTGACCGGGCACCGTGCGCAGACGAGCTTCGCGTCGGCGACCTGCGCGATGGCCGGACCGCTGGTTCCCACGGGGAAGAACAGCTCCGGATCCTCGTCGCGACAGATGGCCTTGTGACGCCAGTCCATTCCACTACTCCTTCAGGCGCGTTTCCGCGCACCACTCGATTAGTTGATTGCTTGCTGATTGTTCGGCTGGTAACTCTCAGTTCACGCGGCCGCACCAAATGTTTCCGCGTTGTTGCTTGTGAATACTTTCACGAATCCAGCCGAAGTCAATGGTTCTCGGTCAACACGTGGGCAACATCACGTCCCGCGCCTACCACTCCAGCCAAAGCCGACCCCACGGGGGGTGCGGACAGCAGGTTTGCCGTCTGTGTAGTAGCCTACGCGCACCCCGCGGGTGATGTCGATGAGTTTCCGCTGGTCGCGACCCCAGGATGGCGCAAAATCCCTCGTGACGTGGAGTGACGCGGCGGGTACTCTTGCTCACATGCGTCGACGATGTTGATCCACACCACTCCGCTCCGGCCCTGGCGACCGGGGTCCGCAGCGGCGTCTGGCGGGCTGCGCCGTGGGTGCTGCCCTGCTCGAGGACCTGATCCCGCTCTACCCGGTCTACGCGATTCTCTTCGCGGACCCCACGGTCCCCGGGGCGGGGCTGTCGCCTGCTGAGATCAGTGCGCTGTTCGTTCTGTGGTCACTGTCGACGGTGATCGTCGAAGTGCCGACCGGGGTCCTCGCCGACCGGTTCTCGCGACGCCGCCTGCTGGTGGCGGGGCCGTTGGTCGCCGGCGCCGGTTTCGCGCTCTGGACCTTTGCCCCCTCGTTCCTGTCCTTCGCCGCCGGCTTCGTGCTGTGGGCGATCGGCGGATCGCTGCGTTCGGGCACGACCCAGGCGCTCGTCTACGACGAACTCGCGCATCTCGGCAGGTCGCAGGACTACGCCCGACTCTCGGGGGCGATGCGGGCGGCGGCCGCGGTGGGGGTGGTCGGCGGCACGACCCTGGCGGTGCCACTCCTCGAGTTGGGGTGGATACACCGCGGCAGGTGTCGCAAGTGTCACGGCCTGCGCGCTCTGCGCGCTGGTCTCGGCAGGACTACCGGAGACGGGCCGTACCGGAGTGGAGCGCTCCGGACAGGACGTGACGCCGGATGCCGGCACCACTGACCTCGACGAACCGGCCGGGTGGCTCCCGATCCTCCGCGGTGGGCTGCGCCACCTGCGCGACCGACCGACCGCACGCCGGCTGCTGATCCTGGTCGTCGCCCTGACCTGGGTCGCGGCGCTCGACGAGTACCTGCCGTTGCTGGTCGAGTCCTTCCTGGGCGGGCCGGTGTCGGATGCCGCGTCGCCGGAGGCCGTCGCACTGCTCATGATCGTGGTTGCGGCCGGCGACATCTGCGGTTCCCTTGCCGCCCGGCGCGTCCGGAACGTCGCCGCGATCGGCCCCGCGGTGGGACTCGGCGCGTCAGCGATGATCGTGGCCGCGCTCTGGGGTCACCCGGCCGGTGTCGTCGGCGTGGCCGTCGCCTTCGGGATCTTCGGGTGGGCGCTGGTGGTCGCCGACGCCGCGTTGCAGGACTGTCTGGACTCCGCGTCGCGGGCGACGGTCACGTCGATCGCGGGCGTGGGGGAGGAGATGATCGCGATCCTCGCCTTCACCGGATGGGCTGCGGGATCGGCGCATCTGGGACCGGCGGCGTTGTTCGCGACCGCCGCGTCACCCTATGCGGTGGCGGCGGGTGCGATGACGGTCAGGGCGTCGCGCCGATGGCGAAAACGTATGTCGCGGAACGCGCCGATGTAGTCGCCGTCCATCTGGACGTCGATCGGTGCCTCCGCGATGAACCGGACCTCGTCGACGTCGTCGTCACGAAAGAGATGATGTGCCTTGGGATCTGCCTGGGTCAGCAGCCGGGTGGCGAGAGGGAGGTTGCGCAACACCCCGGTCGACGTCGCCACGAACACGCCGAGTCCGGTGTCGAAACCGGTGGTCGGATTGGTGCGGATCTCGCGCGGCCCGAGGTAGGTCCACGGACTGGTGTTGGAGATGAAACCGAAACGGGCGCCGACGATCCGGTCGCGGCCGGGGATCTCGACGTCGAACGTCGCGGAGCTGCCGGCCTGCTTGAGGAAACTGCTGACGGTGGTCCACAGATACCGAGCAGGCGTGGCGGCCTTGCCCGCATGGCGCTTGTCCTCCATCGCATGCACCACGACGGCGTCCATGCCCATGCCGGTGTTGAACAGGAACCAGCGGTCGTCGGTGTGCCCGAGGCCGATTCGACGGCTCTCCCCGGAGTCGAGGAGCGAGATGATCTGCTGGGTCGCGAGCAGCGGGTCGGGGTCGATGCCGAGGGTGCGCGCGAATACGTTCGCGCTGCCGCCCGGGATGACGGCCAGGCTCGGCCGGCGCCGCGATGGGTCGCTCGTTCCCGGGGGATCGAGGAGGCCGTTGGTGGCCTCGTTCACCGAGCCGTCGCCGCCGTGGACGACGACCGTGTCGAAATCCTCCGCGGCCGCGCGGGCGGCGAGTTCGAAGGCGTGTCCGCGGTGGGTGGTGAGCTCGACGTCGAGGTCGAAGTGAGCGCTCAGTGTGTGCACGAGAGCATCGCGCCCGGCCGGACTGGTCGCGGTGGCGAAGGGATTGACGATGAGCATGACGCGCACGACACCCGAGGATATGGGGTCGGTGGCACAACCGCGCAATCCGCCCTTCCTCGGCAAGGTCGGGGAACGGGCGTCGTGGGGTGCGCAGGCACCTCCCCACCGGCGCCCAATACCCTGGACGCGTGAGCACGGAGAAGGACCGCCCGGAGCAGGACCGGCATGAGATCGACGTCGATCCGTCGGTGACGCCCACCCAGATCAAGGTGGCCGGCGCGGTGACCACCGTGGAGGGCCTGATCGGCGTCGTGGTGGCGGCCATACTGGTGATCCGCGGTCTCGCCGGACACGAGGAGACGGCCATCAGCGGCTACGGCACCGCGGCCTGGTTCGCGATCATCGGCGGCGGTGTCCTGGCCGGTGGCGTCGCCCTGTGGACAGGGCGACGCTGGGGGCGGTCGATTGCGATGATCGCCCAGATCCTGTTGCTCCCGGTGGCGTACTACCTGTTCACCAGCGGCCTCGCGGTGTTCAGTGTGCCGCTGGCCCTTGCCGCCGTCGGGGTGCTGGTGATGCTGTTCAGTCCGGCCGCGATGCGGTGGCTCGCGGACGATCCCGGACCCGATCACTGACCTGCTCGCGGCCGCGGAATCGGGCATTCCGATCAGTTGACCCAGTTGTTACCCCGACGCTGACTCTTATTCCTCGACTCCGTACCGCCCGCCCGTACAGTAGGGCCCATGACGCGCATCCTCGCGATTGCCAATCAGAAGGGTGGGGTCGCCAAGACCACCACGGTCGAGTCCCTCGGAGCCGCCCTCGCCGACCTCGACGTGTCGGTGCTGGTCGTCGACCTCGATCCGCAGGGCTGTCTCACGTTCTCCCTCGGGCACGATCCCGATCAGCTGGAGTCGTCGGTGCACGATGTGCTCCTCGGCGACGAGGAGATCGCCGACGTGCTCCTCGACACCGAGGACAAGGTGACCCTGCTGCCCGCCACCATCGACCTGGCCGGCGCCGAGGCGCTGCTGCTGATGCGGCCGGGACGTGAGTACGCACTGAAGCGGGCACTCGCCGAGGTCGGGCAGGATTTCGACGTCATCATCGTCGACTGCCCGCCGTCGCTGGGCGTGCTCACGCTGAACGGCCTCACCGCCGCCGACGAGGTGATCGTGCCCCTGCAGTGCGAGACACTCGCCCATCGCGGCGTGGGGCAGTTGCTGCGCACGGTCCGCGAGGTCCAGCAGATCACCAACCCGAACCTGAAGATGCTGGGTGCGGTGGCGACGCTGTTCGACGCCCGGACCACGCACAGCCGCGACGTCCTCTCCGACGTCGCCGATCGCTACGACCTCCCGGTCCTGAGTCCACCGATCCCGCGCACGGTCCGGTTCGCGGAGGCCTCCGCCTCCGGAACATCGGTCATGCGTGGTCGAAAGAACAAGGGCGCCACCGCATATCGCGAACTCGCCGAGAACCTGTGGAAGCACTGGGATGCGGGCGAGGACGTGCGGACCGTCGACTTCTGAGGCGTCGGGCGGACGAGGTCAGGCCGGTCCGAAGGCCTCGACGGTTGTGCCGCGCTGTTCGACGACCGTGTCGCCGATGACCCGTAGGCTCACCACGCCGTCCGGTGCGGTGCTGCGGGCGAGTGGGATCGAACGGATCTCACGGCCGCCGGCGACGTCGCGCACGCTGATCCCCGACGCACTCGGCAGCAGGAGTTGCCCCGCCATCACCTGACCGGGGCCGAGCGTCGCCGGCACTTGGTAGATGGGCTTGAGGCTCTGCGCATCCAGCACCGCGGTGGCCTTGCCGGTCCAATACGTGACGATGCCGTTGCCCTCGATCGGGACGCTGCCCTTGGGCGGCACCGCGTCCCCGGCGACGGTGTTGGAACCGGTGGCCACGCCCTCGGAGTCGAAGCGGCGGATCGACGGTCCGCTGTCGCCGCCGAGCGCCGGCGGCTCGGCCGGACTCGCACCACCGTCGTAGACGGCGATACCCGTCGACGACA
This sequence comes from Gordonia rubripertincta, assembly GCF_038024875.1. NCBI lineage: Bacteria > Bacillati > Actinomycetota > Actinomycetes > Mycobacteriales > Gordoniaceae > Gordonia > Gordonia rubripertincta. Next base: position 32,710 of record NZ_CP136136.1, on the reverse strand, counting down.
TCGCGATCACCACCGGCGGAGGTCCGCTGACGTCACCGGTGATCAGCGTCGAACCGTACTGCTCGACGCGTTCGTCGTCGTCGAGGAGGGCGCCGAGCACGGTCAGCCGGTAGCCCGGGTCGTCGGCGCACCGTTCGACGACGGACATGCGGTCGCCGGTGATGGCCGAGGAGTAGAGGACGCAGTCCTTGCGCTTCGCCTCGTCCTCGGGGCGCACGGGCGCGTCCACGCGGCCGTACTCGATGCCGCGGACCAGGTTCGAACCCCACGTCTCCAGTCGTCCGGAACCCTGGGCGACCACGTACCCGTAGTCGCTGACGAGGCGTAGCTCGTCGTCGGCGTCACTGGTCCGCGAGCCCTTGCGGGCTCCGGTCTTCGCGTCGAGGGCGGTGACCTCCGAGCAGCCCCGCGAATTGCGATAGACGGCGAGCGCGAGGTCGCTGCTGGCGGTCCAGGCGGTGTCGACGACGCAGAGGTCGAGATCCCGGCGGTATGACCACAGTTCGGCCCCGGACGCCGGGTCGTGACCGATGACGGTGCCACCGTCGCCGGTCACGACCACCGAATCGGCGATCGCCGGGGCGACGGTGGCATCGGAGGAGGCCTGCCAGCGCGGCGCGAAGGCGGCCGGAACCGCCGCGGGCTGTTCGACCTCGGTCGGGGTGGACTGCGCCTGGACGCTGGTCGTCCCGCGGACCGGGCTCACCAGCCAGGCGATCAGCCCGGCGACGGCGACGAGCACGATGATGGTCGCGGTGACCGCGAGATCGATCGGCCGGCGCCGCTCCGGTTTGACGCGTGCCACGCGTGGGACTCGTGGTGGGTTACTCGGCTGCGGACTGAGCGGAGACCGGGGTCGCGTCGCCGGCGCCCGAACTCTCGCCCGCGGGCTTGCGGTTGGCGCCACCGCGACGGCGGCGACGGCGACGCGGCTTCGAGGCGCCGTCGCCGTTGTCCTCACCGGAGGTCTGGGTGTCGCTGCTTGCCGACTCGCCGCTCTCGGCCGTGTCGGCGGACTCCGCGGTGTTCTCGGTCTTCGCGGAGTCGCCGTTCTCGGAGCCCTGGCCGCCGCGGGTACGACGACGGGTGCGGGTCGACCGCTTGCGCGGCTCCCGGTCCTCACGCGTCTCGCGGGTCTCGTTCGGGTCGCGTGCGGGCTTGGCGGCCACGACGCGGCCGGTGGCCGACTCGGGGATCGACAGATCCTCACGCAGGTTCTCCGACGTCGAGTAGGTCTCCACCGGCTCGGGGATGCCGAGTCCGAGGGCCTTGTCGATGAGCTCCCAGCGGTGCAGCTCGTCCCAGTCGACGAGGGTCACGGCGATGCCGGTACGGCCCGCACGACCGGTACGGCCGATCCGGTGCACGTAGGTCTTGTCGTCCTCGGGGCACTGGTAGTTGATGACGTGGGTGACGTCGTCGATGTCGATGCCGCGGGCGGCGACGTCGGTGGCGACGAGGACGTCGATGGTGCCGTTCCGGAACCGGCCGAGTGCCTTCTCGCGGGCGACCTGACCGAGGTCACCGTGTACGGCGCCGACCTTGAACCCGCGCTCGGCGAGGTCGTCGGCGACCTTCTGTGCGGTGCGCTTGGTGCGGGTGAAGATCATCGTCGCGCCACGGCCGTCGGCCTGCAGGATGCGGGCCACGAGCTCGGCCTTGTCGAGGGCGTGCGCACGGTAGGCGTACTGCTTGGTGCGATCGTGCACCGCCGAGTCGTTGGCGTTCTCGGCCCGGATGTGGGTGGGCCGGTGCAGGAAGGTGCGGGCTAGGGTGACGATCGGGCCCGGCATGGTTGCCGAGAAGAGCATCGTCTGGCGCGGGGTCGGCAGCGCGGCCATGATGCGCTCGATGTCCGGGAGGAAGCCGAGGTCGAGCATCTCGTCGGCCTCGTCGAGGACGAGGATCGAGACCTTGCCGAGCACGAGGTGGCCCTGCTGGGCGAGATCGAGCAGGCGGCCCGGGGTGCCGACGACGACGTCGACGCCCGACTGAAGCTCGGCGATCTGCGCCTCGTAGGGGCGGCCACCGTAGATCGAGGTGATCTTCAGCATGCGGTTGGTGACAGTGTCCTTCGGCCCGCTCGCTCCGCTTCCGGCGCCGGGGGCAAGGGTGACGTCGGTGTTCTTGGCGGCGATCTCGAGGTCGCTGGTCACCTGCACGCAGAGCTCGCGGGTGGGCACGATGATCAGCGCGCGGGGGGTGTTGTCGAGGGGGCGGACACCCGAGGCCTCGGCGTTGGCGAGGCGGTGGAGCAGCGGGATGCCGAAGCCGTAGGTCTTGCCCATGCCGGTACGGGCCTGACCGATGAGGTCGTCCCCACCCATGGCGAGGGGGAGGGTCAGTTCCTGGATGGCGAACGTCTGGGTCTTGCCGTCCTCGGCGAGTGCCGAGACGATACGCTCGTCCACGCCGAGTTCGGCGAAGGTGGGGGCGGTGTGGGTTTCGTCGACGATGGTCGTCTGCACGGCCGAATCGCTCATGTGCGGTTGTTGCCTTTCTGGCCAGTTCTCTTGCGCGCGTGTGATTCCTGCGCGCACGAGGAAAAAGCTCGAAAGTGCGCGCGCAAATGTCGTGGTGGACCGGGGATTCGGCCGGGTCGTGAGACGAACTCTTCGATCCCGCGAGCTACTCGCTGTCTCGATCCCGCGAGAATCGCGAGGGGTCGTCGTCAGATCCAATCGGCCGCATCCACACGCTCGCGCCGGCGAGAACGCGACGATCGCGCAGCTCAGCGGGCAGGCGCCGGGGGGTCCCGTCGGAGTGCACCGTGGTCGAGTGTACTTGGTGCTTCCGGAGAGGCCGCTACCATCACCTCATGGCGCCTGTTTCCGAACCCTCCGACATCACCCCGGTTGCTGCGATCGAGACCCAGGACCGCGTGGTCGGGAAGCTGTTCGCGGTGCTGCTGGCCGGCGAGTTCGCCGCCTTCCATCGTCTCATCGAGGAGTCGGCGATGGCTCCCGACGTGTCCAGCAAGATCGCGATCGCGCGGATGGCCGCCTCCGAGGTCGGCCACTTCGACCGCCTCGCCGAACGGGTCGAGACGATGACGGGGCTCACCGCCGCCGAGGCCGTTGACCGCTACCGGTCGGTCTTCGACCAGTACCACCGGGCCACCACCCCGAAAACCTGGTACGAGGCGCTGGTCAAGGCCTACGTCGGTGACGGTCTGGCCTCCGATTTCTACGTCGAGCTGTCCGACATGCTCCCGCCCGACTCGCGCACCGTGATGGCCGAGGTGATGGCGGAGACCGCCAACTCGGCATTCGCCCGCGAGCAGGTCCGGGCGGCTGTCGAGGCCGATCCGTCGATCAAGTCCGCGCTGGTCCTGTGGGGTCGTCGTCTACTGGGTGAGGCCATCACCCACGCACAGTGGGTACTGGCCGCAGAGGAGGAGGTCACCGACCTGCTGTTCTCCGGGGGCTCCTCGCTGTCGGGGGTCGCCCACTTCTTCGACGCGGTCGCGGCCAAACACGCCGAGCGCATGGCCGATCTCGGACTCGACTGACCACCTGTTCGTGCCCGTCGCTTTTCGCTGTCAGCGGAGCGGCTGTCCGGTCCCCTGACCGCTGGACTAGCCTTGTGCGGCAAGCGTTGTTGACACCGGAGGAGGGCGGCACATGGCCGTGGAAGTGAAGATCGGCATCACCGACAGCCCGCGTGAGCTGACCATCGCGACGTCGCTGACCAGCGACAAGGCCTACGCCGAAGTCGAGGCGGCGCTCGGCGGCAAGCAGCAACTGCTGGCCCTGGTGGACGAGAAGGGCGCCCGTTACCTGATCCCGGTCACCAAGATCGCCTACGTCGAGGTCGGGGCGTCGGAGAACCGTCGCGTCGGATTCGGTTCCTGACGCGGGACACAGACCAACGAACAAGGGTCCGGCGCGCCCGCCGCGAGTGATCGCGAGGTGCGCGCCGGACCCTTGTCGTATGTCTGGCGCTCTTGGTCCGGTTATCAGGCCGGCCCGGAGTCGGTGTCCTCCGCCGTCGTCTCCGCGGCGGTCTGCGGTGCGGCCTGGCGCGGGAAGTGGGACAGACCGCCCCAGAGCAGCGCGACGGTGGTGTCGACGGCCGTCTGCTTGTCCACGGGACGCTTGGCCTCGAGCCAGTATCGCGCGTTGACCTGGCTGGCCCCGACGAGCCCGGAAGCGAGCATCCGGGAGCGGTACGGATCGAGACCGGAGTCGTGCATGACCAGGCCGTATACCGCGTCCACGCAGGCCTCGGTGGCACCTTCGACGCGACGGATGACCGCGGGGTCGGAGGCGTCGGAGGAGAAGATCAGCCGGTAGCCGGAGTTGTCCTGATCGATGAAGTCGAAGAAGGCCTCGACGGCGGCACGGACGCGCTTCCGGTTGTCGGTGGTGGTGCGCAGGGCGGTGTTCACATCGCTGACCAGCTTCTCGGCGTGAGAGTCGACGACCGCGATGTAGAGGTCCAGCTTCGACGGGAAATGCTGGTACAGGACGGGTTTGCTCACTCCCGCGTGCACGGCGATCTCGTCCATCCCCGCGGCGTGGTAGCCGCGTTCGACGAAGATCTCACTGGCCGCATCGAGCAACTGCATGCGCCGTGCGCTGCGAGGCAGGCGCGTACTGCGTCCGGGAACCGAGGACGCGTTGGTTGCGGTCGACATGGCGAAGATCGTACTCGGGAGACCTTCCTGCGGAGTATCTGCGGTCCGCTGTGAGAAAGTTGTCCCGTGAGCCGCACAGAGGATGGTGGCGCCGGCCTGGATCAGGGACCGGTGCGCACCAAGGATGTCGGCCCGAGATCGTCGGGACGCCCCAAGCCGGACCAGCCGCTTCGGGCGCGCTGGGACCCGACCGATGACAGCGGCCGTCCCCGCGTCGACCGCGAGGCACAGCCCGAGTACAAGAAGCAGTCGGCGCTCGGCCGCTTCGTCTCGACCTACGGCTGGCGCGCCTACGCCATCCCGGTCCTCACAGTTCTCACGATCGTGCTGATCGTGGTGACCATCCAGGACGGGCGTGGTTCCGATCTGGCCCCGACCGCCGCGGTCAACCCGGACTCCGCTGCCCGAAACACCGACATCAGCACCGAGACCCGCCCGATCGGTGCGCCGACCGGCGACATCCAGGCCGCCGCGCTGCCGGCCGGCACCCTGCCGCAGGGCGGACCGTTCACCACGCAGGGCCGCCAGACCTTCCGGGTGCTGCGCGGTGCGGGACCGAAGGTCGGCACCGGCGGCCAGGAGTACACCTACACCGTCGAGGTGGAGAACGGCCTGAACCCGCAGGACTACGGCGGCGATCCGACCTTCGCGAAGATGGTCGACATGACGCTGGCCAATCCGCGCAGCTGGATCGGCGACGGGCGCGTGAGCTTCCGGCGCATCGACCGCGGTGAGCCGGACCTGCGTATCACCCTGGTCTCCACCGGCACGACCCGCGAACTGTGCGGGTACCAGATCAGGCTGGAGACCTCCTGCTACTACCCGCCGCAGGAGCGCGTGACCCTCAACGAGGCCCGCTGGGTGCGCGGGGCGCTGTCCTATCAGGGGGACGACATCGCCTACCGCCAGTACCTGGTCAATCACGAGGTCGGACACGGGCTCGGCTACGCATCGCATGAGCCGTGCCGCGAAGACGGTGCGCTCGCTCCGGTGATGATGCAACAGTCTTTCGGCACCGCGAACTCCGAGATCATGGCGCTGGATCCGGACATGAAGGCCAATCGCACCTTCGTCTGCCGCCCGAATCCCTGGCCTTTCCCCAAGCGTTAGTCGCGGGAATGAGCGCGCCACTCCGGTGGTTGTGCCAAGAGTCCGTGTACTCGCCGAATACTGGAGGCGTTCGTGTCGTCGCAAGGGTCGCTCACCGGGTCACTGCCACCCCTCGTGGAGCCGGCAGCTGAACTGAGCAATGAAGAGGTGGCCCGCTACAGCCGCCACCTGATCATCCCGGATGTCGGGATGGACGGTCAGAAGCGTCTGAAGAATGCGAAGGTGCTCGTCATCGGCGCCGGCGGACTCGGTTCGCCGACGCTTCTGTACCTCGCCGCGGCGGGTATCGGCACCATCGGCATCGTCGAGTTCGACATCGTCGACGAGTCCAATCTGCAGCGCCAGGTCATCCACGGCCAGTCCGACATCGGGCGCCCGAAGGCCGAGAGCGCGCGGGATTCGATCCTCGAGATCAATCCGTACGTCACGGTGAACATCCACGATCAGCGACTCGAACCCGAGGGCGCGATCGAGTTGTTCTCGCAGTACGACCTCATCCTCGACGGCACCGACAACTTCGCGACCCGCTATCTGGTCAACGACGCCGCGGTGCTCGCGCACAAGCCGTACGTCTGGGGATCGATCTACCGCTTCGAGGGTCAGGCGTCGGTGTTCTGGGAGGACGCCCCCGACGGTCGAGGCATCAACTACCGCGACCTCTACCCACAGGCCCCGCCGCCCGGGATGGTGCCGTCGTGCGCCGAGGGCGGTGTCCTCGGCATCCTGTGCGCCTCGATCGGCTCGATCATGGGCACCGAGGCCATCAAACTCATCTGCGGTATCGGTGAACCGCTGCTCGGCCGCCTCATGGTCTACGACGCCCTTGACATGACCTACCGGACCATCAAGATCCGCAAGGACCCGGAAGGCGAGCGCATCGCCGGCCTCATCGACTACGACGACTTCTGCGGTGTGGTCTCCAGCGAGGCCTCCGACGCCGCAGCCGGGTCGACGCTCACCGCCGTCGAGCTCAAGCAGAAGATCGACGCGGGGGAGAAGCTGGCGATCATCGACGTGCGCGAGCCGGTCGAGTGGGACATCGTGCGGATCGAGGGTGCGACCCTCATCCCCAAGGGCGAGATCCTCTCCGGCGAGGGCCTGGCGAAGGTTCCGCAGGACCGTCCGACCGTTCTCTACTGCAAGACCGGCATCCGGTCGGCCGAGGCGCTCGCCGCACTCAAGCGAGCCGGTTTCGCCGACGCCACCCACCTGCAGGGTGGGGTCACCGCCTGGGCCAACCAGGTCGACAAGACGCTGCCGGTCTACTGAACGCCTTCTCGCCGTGTGGGAGGGCGGGCATCCGTTCCCGGATGCTCCCACCGCGTGCCTTCTCGAATCGGTCACCTGCGCTCGGTAATCTGACCTGGTGAATACCGTCGAGCCGCCCGAACACGTGCTGAACACGTTCGGGCTCACCTCCCATCCGCCCGTCGCCATGGGCGAATCATGGATCGGTGGCTGGCGCGTCGGTGAGGTCGTGCTGTCGCTCGTGCCCGACCACGCACGCGCCGCCTGGTCGGCCGCCGTCCGCGAGACGCTCTATGTCGAGGGCATGCGGATCGCACGCCCGTTCCGTGCCACCGACGGCCGCTACGTCGTCTCGGGTTGGCGTGCCGACACCTACATCGCCGGGACACCCGAACCGCGCCACGACGAGGTCGTCCTCGTCGCCGACCGTCTGCACGAGGCGACCGCGTCTCTCGAACGTCCGCGCTTCCTGCTGCAACCGCCCGCGCCGCCGCACACCGACGTCGACGTCTTCACCGCCGCCGACCGCGCCGCGTGGGAAGAGGTCCCGTTGCGCTCGGCGCGTGCCGCGGGCATGGCCGAGCCGACGGCGCCGGACGGCGTGCAGAGCGTCGAGATGCTGAGGACCCTTGCGAAGCTCCGCAAGCCGGTGGAGCTGCCGTCTCAGGTCGTGCACGGCGACCTGTTCGGCACCGTGCTCTTCGCCGGAGCCGCGGCTCCGGGCATCACCGACATCGTCCCGTACTGGCGGCCTGCCTCGTGGGCGGCCGCGGTGGCGGTGGTCGACGCCCTGGCCTGGGGTGGCGCCGACACCGAACTCGTCCAGCGATGGTCCGATCAGCCGGAGTGGCCGCAGATGATGCTGCGGGCGACGATGTTCCGCCTGGCCGTCCACGCCCTGCACCCGCGCTCGACCGCCGGCGCACTGCCCGGGTTGCAGCGGGTCGTCGAGCTGGTACGTTTGCTCGTATAACCGCAGCTCACAGCCCCGATCGAGGTTTGTCGGAGTTCTCACACGGCCTTCGTGCCGAAGTGAGAACAACGTGACGGTCCGGTCACCTCGCGGAAAATCCGCGCAACACGTCCCCGGGATGCTTGGTCTCAGTCGCACGACATCGGTGTCGGCGTCCGATATGACGGCTCACTGTCGTGTCGAGAAGACAGCCCGCACTGCTCGTGCAGTGACCACCAAGCATCGGAAGACGGGGCAGCATGGCATTCGCAGACCTCAGAGCGCAGCTCAAGCGTGACCACACCATCACCGACTGGGACCCGGAGGACCGGGTCGCCTGGGAGAACGGCAATGCCGCGATCGCCAAGCGAAACCTCGTGTGGTCGGTGATCTGCGAGCACGTCGGTTTCTCCATCTGGTCGCTGTTCTCGGTGATGGCCCTGTTCATGGGCCCCGAGTACGGCATCAGCATGGATCAGAAGTTCGTCATCGCCGCGACCGCGACCCTCGTCGGCTCGTGCCTGCGCATCCCGTACACCCAGGCCACCGCGAGATTCGGCGGACGCAACTGGGCGATCTTCTCCGCCATCGTGCTGCTCGTCCCGACGGGCCTGACGATGATGCTGATGATGAACCCGGGCGAATTCGGGTTCGGCTGGTTCCTCGCGGTTGCGGCCATCACCGGCTTCGGCGGCGGCAACTTCGCCTCCTCGATGACCAACATCAACGCCTTCTACCCGCAGCGCCTCAAGGGTTGGGCGCTCGGCCTCAACGCGGGCGGCGGCAACATCGGCGTCCCGGTCGTCCAGGTCATCGGACTGCTGGTCATCTGGCTCTTCGCCGACCAGCCCGAGATCGTCTGCGCGATCTACCTCGTGGCACTTGCGGTCGCGGGTGTCGGCGCGGCGATCTACATGGACAACCTCGACCATCAGACCGCCAGCGGCAAGGCGATGATCGACTGCCTGAAGTACCACGACACCTGGCTCATCTGCCTGCTCTACATCGGCACCTTCGGCTCGTTCATCGGTTTCGGCTTCGCGTTCAGCCAGGTCCTCAACATCAGCTTCACCTCCGCCGGCGCCTCCAAGCCCGCCCTCGCGGCAGCGCAGATCGCCTGGATCGGACCGCTTCTCGGCTCGCTGGCCCGCCCCTACGGCGGCAAGCTCGCCGACCGTATCGGTGGCGGCAAGGTCACGCTGTACTGCTTCATCGCGATGGCCGCATCTGCCTCGATCCTCGTGATCGCCGGCATGTCGGCCGACGCCAACGGCAAGGTGATCAGCGGCGGTGTCCTCGCGGCCTTCATCACCGGCTTCATCCTGCTGTTCCTGATCTCCGGGATCGCCAACGGTTCGGTGTACAAGATCATCCCGACGATCTGGGAACACAAGGCGCAGACGCTGACGGGGCTCAACGCCTTCGGCAAGTCCACCTGGTCGCGCAGCATGTCCGGCGCACTCATCGGCATCGCCGGTGCGGCGGGTGGCCTCGGCGGTGTCGGCATCAACCTGGTGCTGCGGTCCAGCTACAAGTCCAATCAGTCGGCGACGCAGGCCTTCTGGGGTGTTCCTCACCTTCTACGTGGTGGCCGCGGTGGTCACCTGGTGGTTCTACGCACGACGCCCGATCGTCGTCGGCGAGACCACCGATCTGCCGGTCGCGGAGACCGCCGGCACCACCGATGGCACCGGTGAGCCGGCCACCAGGGAAGCACTGGCCTGAATTCGCCCGCGGCATAACTCGACCACCAGGCAATGCACAGGGAGTAGACAATGAGCAGCAGGACCAGCACCGGCCGAAACACCGTCGTCGTAGTGGGTCACGGCATGGTCGGCCACCGCTTCGTGCAGGAGATGCGCAAGCGTGACACCGACAACCGGTGGCGCGTCGAGATCGTCTCCGAGGAGCGCGATCCGGCCTACGACCGGGTGGGTCTGTCCTCCTACGTCGGTGCATGGCAGCGTGATTCGCTCGCGCTGGACGGCAACACCTACGACGGTGACGATCTCGTCGTCACGCATCTGGGGTGAGTCCGTCACCGGGATCGACCGCGCGCGGCGACGTGTGGTCACCTCCGGTGGTCGCGAGATCGCCTACGACGCACTCGTTCTCGCGACGGGCTCCTACGCTTTCGTGCCGCCGGTGCCGGGGCACGACAACTCCAAGTGCTTCGTCTACCGCACGCTCGACGATCTCGACGACATCCGGGCGGCCGCCGACGCGGCCGGCCCGAGGGCGACGGGCGTCGTGGTCGGTGGCGGCCTGCTCGGGCTCGAGGCGGCCAACGCGCTCAAGCTGATGGGCCTCAAGCCGCATGTGGTCGAATTCGCACCGCGGCTGATGCCGATGCAGGTCGACGCCGGCGGCGGCGCGATCCTGAAGAACCTCGTCACCGACCTCGGCCTCGAGGTCCACATCGGTGTCGGCACCTCGGAGATCGCCGACGCGGAGAACGGCGGCCTGCGCGTCACGCTCTCCGACGAGTCGCTGATCGATGCCTCGCTGGTCGTCTTCTCGGCCGGCGTCCGGCCCCGGGATCAGCTCGCCCGCGACGCGGGCCTCGCGGTCGCCGAGCGCGGGGGTGTCCTCGTCGACACGAACTGCGTCACCGACGACGAGCACATTTTCGCCATCGGTGAGGTCGCCGCGGTCGAGGGCCGTTGCTACGGACTCGTCGCCCCCGGCTATTCGACCGCCGAGGTCGTCGCCGATCGCCTGCTCGGCGGCTCGTCGACCTTCCCCGGCGCCGACATGTCGACCAAACTCAAGCTACTGGGCGTCGACGTCGCCAGCTTCGGCGACGCGTTCGCGACCACGGAGAACGCCCTCGAGATCACCTACCACGACGCGGTCGCCGGCAAGTACGCGAAGATCGTCGTCAGCGACGACGCGAAGACCCTGCTCGGCGGCATCCTGGTCGGCGACGCGTCGGCCTACGCGCTGCTCAAGCCGATGGTGGGTCGCGAGATCCCCGGCGACCCAGCGGCACTGATCGCCCCGGAAGGCGGCACCGGCGTCGGTATGGACGCGCTGCCCGACGACGCCGAGATCTGCTCCTGCAACGGGGTGTCGAAGGGTTCGATCTGCGCGGCCATCGCCGATGGCGCCTGCGACATCGCCGCGGTCAAGGGCTGTACCTCGGCCGGCACCACCTGCGGCGGTTGCCTCCCGAGCATCAAGCAGCTCCTGTCGGCGTCTGGCGTCGAGCTCAGCAAGTCGCTGTGCGACCACTTCGCCCAGTCGCGCGCCGAGTTGTTCGAGATCGTCGCCGTCACCGGCATCCGGACCTTCTCCGAACTCATCGACCGCTACGGCACCGGCCAGGGCTGCGAGATCTGCAAGCCGACCGTCGCCTCGATCCTCGCCTCCACCTCGAGCGATCACATCCTCGACGGCGAGCAGGCCGGACTGCAGGACACCAACGACCACTTCCTCGCGAACATGCAGAAGAACGGCTCGTACTCGGTGGTGCCCCGTATGCCGGGCGGCGAGGTCACCCCCGAGCAGCTCATCGTCATCGGTGAGATCGCCCGCGATTACGGGTTGTACACCAAGATCACCGGTGGCCAGCGCATCGACCTGTTCGGTGCCCGCGTAGACCAGCTGCCCGAGATCTGGCGGCGCCTCGTCGACGCCGGGATGGAGTCCGGGCACGCCTACGGCAAGAGTCTCCGCACGGTGAAGAGCTGCGTCGGATCCACCTGGTGCCGGTACGGCGTGCAGGACTCGGTCGGCATGGCGGTCTTCCTGGAGAAGCGTTACCGGGGGCTGCGCTCGCCGCACAAGATCAAGTTCGGGGTTTCGGGATGCGCCCGCGAATGCGCGGAGGCCCGCGGCAAGGACGTCGGCGTCATCGCCACCGAGAACGGCTGGAACCTCTATGTCGGCGGCAACGGCGGTCAGAGCCCCAAGCATGCCCAGCTGCTGGCGAGCGGAGTGGATGACGACACTCTGGTCGCCTACATTGATCGGTACCTCATGTTCTACATCCGTACCGCCGATCGGCTGCAGCGCACCGCGCCGTGGCTGGAGTCCCTCGAAGGCGGACTGGACCATCTCAAGGCGGTCGTCTGCGACGACAGCCTGGGACTCGCCGCCGAACTCGAGGACGCCATGGCCCGGCACGTCGCCGGATACACCGACGAATGGGCGGCGGTGCTCGACGACGAGGACAAGTTGAAGAGGTTCGTGTCGTTCGTGAACGCACCCGACGTGGTCGACCCGACCATCCGGTTCGCCGAGTACGAACGTAAGGTGCCGGTGCTGCTCGACATGCCGCAGGTGCGTCCGGGAGCAGACGCGAACACCGGGTCGGTTGTGACCGCAGCGCCGGTGAAGGAAGGAGTGCCGACATGACCATCGCACCAGACGAGACGGGACAGCGGTCCGGAGCCGACGGGTCGGGGGCGGTCGAGGGAGCCTGGGCGCGGGCGTGCCCGATCGACGACCTGACCGTCGGACGCGGAGTCGCGGTCCTCGGACCGCGCGGTGAGCAGGCGGCGCTGTTCCGGCTGCCCGCGGCAGAGACCGACCGTGAGGCGGCGCCCGGCCGCTCCCGCCTGTACGCCATCGGCAACATCGACCCGTTCGGCCGCGCCGCGGTGCTCTCACGCGGACTCACCGGTGACCGCGCCGGCGAGCCGACGGTGGCCTCGCCGCTGGGCAAGCAGGTCTTCGCCCTGCGGACGGGTGTGTGCCTGGACGATGAGTCGGTCTCTGTGCCGAGTTACGGCGTACGCGTCGTCGAGCGGATCGTCGAGGTGTTCTTTCCCGCGTGAACGCCATCAATCTTCCCGGTGACCCGACCGACCCAGACCCGTTGCCCCCAGACGCGTTGCCCCCAGACGCGTTGCCCCCAGACGCGTTGCCCACCGACCCGTTGCCACTCACCGGATTCACCATCGGCATCACCGCGGCGCGTCGTGCCGAGGAGTTCGCCGCGCTGCTCGAACGACGCGGTGCTCGGGTCGTGCAGGCGCCGACCATCCGCATCCTGCCGCTCGTCGACGACACCGAGCTCGAGCGGGTCACCGAGGAGATCATCGCCTCGCCGCCGCAGATCATGGTGGCGACCACCGGAATCGGATTCCGCGGCTGGATCGAGGCGGCCGACGGCTGGGGCAACGCCGAGGACGTGCTGCGTTCGCTGGCCGAGAGCCGGCTGATCGCGCGCGGCCCCAAGGCGAAGGGCGCGATCCGCGCCGCGGGCCTGCGGGAGGAGTGGTCGCCGGAGAGTGAATCCTCCTCGGAGGTGCTCGATCACCTGCTCGCGGAGGGGGTGGAGGGTGTGCGAATCGCGGTACAGCTCCACGGTGCGACGAGCGAGTGGGAACCGCTGCCGGACTTCTGCACCGTCCTGCGTGCCGCGGGCGCCGAGGTCGTCCCGATCCCGGTCTACCGCTGGAACATGCACCCGGACGTGGCGCGCATCGACAAGATGATCGCCCAGGTGCTGCGCGGCGATCTCGACGCGATCACCTTCACCAGCGCGCCGGCCGCGGCGTCGATCCTCACCCGCGCCAAGGAGCTAGGGAAGCTGCAGCAGTTCGTGCACGCACTGCGCACCTCGGTCCCGGTGATGTGCGTGGGATCGGTGACCGCCAGTCCGCTGGAGGCGCTGCAGATCCCGACGACGTATCCGCGCCGGTTCCGGCTCGGGGCGCTCGCGCGCCTGATCACCGACGAACTACCGCGCCGCACCCACGTGCTGCGGGTCGCCGGACACGACACCGCGATCCGCGGGCAGGCCGTCGTCGTCGACGGCGAGCTGAAGGATCTGTCGGCGACGGGCCTCCTGCTGCTGAAACTGCTTGCGCGCAATCCCGGTCGGGTGGTGTCGCGGCAGGAGATGCTGGCGGTGCTGCCCGGCGACAGCTCCGACACCCACGCCGTCGAGGTCGCGGTCGCGCGACTCCGTGCGGCGCTAGGGGATTCGAAGATGGTACAGACCGTCGTCAAACGCGGTTACCGCCTGGCCGTCGATCTCGAGTACGACGCCGAAGACGAATGACTGCCGAAGACGATGACCAGGTCCAGGGGAGAACACATGCGACACAACCACGTTCGGCTCCCGCACGGCGACCGCCTGCGTGACGTCAGTCCTGTGCTGGTCGCGCACGGCACCCGTAACCCGCACGGCGTCACCGTGATCGCCGAGATCGCCGAGGCCGTCAGCGCACGGATCGGGCTCACCCGCACCGCCTTCGTCGACGTGCTCGGGCCGACTCCCGGTGAGGTGATCGCCGACCTCGACAAACCCGCGGTCCTGGTGCCGGCGTTTCTCGCGTCGGGTTACCACGTCCGCAAGGACATCCCCGAACACGTCGCGCTCGCCGGGCGGTCCGACACGGTCGTGACCCGAGCGCTCGGCCCCGACCCGGCGATCGCGGCGGTCGCCCGCCTGCGGCTCGCCGAGGCCGGCTGGGAGCCGGGCGACGCGGTGGTCCTGGCTGCCGCCGGATCGTCGGATTCCAGTGCCTGCGGACAGGTGTATCTGGCTGCACGGCAACTGGAATCGCTGATCGGCGGCCGCGTGGAGGTCGGGTTCGTCACCACTGCGCAACCGTCGGTGCCGGAGGCGATCGAGAAGGCACGCCGTACCGGACGCCGCGTCGTGGTCGCGAGTTACCTGCTCGCACCGGGACTCTTCCATCAGCGTCTGGAGACCTACGGTGCCGACGCCGTCGCCGCGCCCCTCGGGCCCGACCCGCGCATCGTCGACCTCATCGTCACGCGTATGCGTGCCGCGATCAGTCCGTACCGACGTACGCCGGTGCCGCGGTTGGTCTGAGCTGTCGGTTCAGGGAATCGACCACCGGCACTCGCGCAACCGGATCCGTCCCTCGGAGATCGGGACCCCCTCCGCCGCAAGCCGTTCGAGCTGACGGTTCGCGAGATGCCGGGCGGGACGACCGCTCGCGGGGACGACCCGATGCCACGGCAGGTCGGCGGTGTCGGTGCGCATGATCCAGCCGACGATCCGGGCGCTGGACAGTCCGGCCGCGCCGGCCAGGTCGCCATAGGTGCTCACCTGGCCGACCGGGATCGCCGCGACCAGGGCGCGGACGGTTTCGACCTGCTCCTCGGTGATCGCAGCCATCGGGGCCCTAGAGCAACGAGCGGATCAGCGACGCGGACAGTTCGGGTTCGAGGAACGGCACCATGTGCGCACAGTCGACGTGGTGCACGGTCACGTCGTTCCCACGTTCGCTCGCGCAGGCCTCCAGGAACGCCGGCCGCACGAAAGGCGGCTGCACCTGATCGGCGACGACGACGTGCGTGGGCACGCCCGGCGGCGGAAGCACTGCGGGCCTGGCCATCTCGCTCCACGATGCGGCGGCCGCAGGTGCACTGACCCGCCAGCCGACCCGGCCGTGCGGGCGGGGGATGAGGTGCTCGGTGAGCTCGGCCTCGAGGATGTCGTCGGGAACGTCCGCCCAGCCCTCGGCGCGTTTGGCCGAGCGCGCGGCGTCGGCGCTCGCGTAGTCCCAGTTGTCGAGACTGTCGGTGGCGACCTGGAGCGCGAACTCGGGGTCGAGGCCCTGCGCGGGGTCGAGGAGGACGAGTCCTTTGACGGCGTCGGGCCGGCGATTCGCCAGGTGTAGTGCGAGTGCACCGCCGTACGAGTGACCCACGAGGACGATCGGCCGCCCGGCCGGGACGTGGTCATCGAGCACGGCCGACAGTGCACGCACATGGTGCTCGATGCTCCACGGCGGGCGCCAGGGGGAACGGCCGTGGCCGATGAGATCCGGTGCGACGATGCGGACACCGCCCAGGTGCTGCGCCAGTGGCTCCCAGCGACGACCGTGGCCGGTGAGACCGTGGATCGCGAGGACCGTGTCGCCCTCCGCCGAGCCGCCGCCGAAGACATACGTGTTGAGAGCTGTCACCCGTCCATCCTGCCGTATGCGCGGGCGGGGGACCCGACCCACCCGCACCGACACCTCGGGGCCGCGGAGTCGTCGGTGGCACATGATTCGATGGAGCCCATGAGTCGGAAACCGGGCACCCAGGCGTCGCGCAGCGCCCTGCGCGCACGGCTCGTCGCGGCGCCCGAGGCCGCGGACCGTCCTCGGGAGTGGCCGCCGGCGATCGCGCAGGTCATCGACCCGGCGGCGAGCATCCCGGCCGGCGAGGAGGAGCAGGCCTGGCGTCCGGTCCGGGTCCACGGCGGACCGGGCAGCGGCAAGACCGCCCTGATCGTCGACGCCGCGGTCGCGCGCCTGCTCGACCCCGCGACCGATCCGGAATCAGTCCTCGTCCTGGCGTCGAGCCGCCGGGCGGCGGTCGCGCTGCGGGAGGAGATCACCCGGCGCGTGCTCTCGGCCAACGCGGCGGGGCGTCGCGTGCTGGGCGGTGCGCTCCGCGAACCCCTCGTACGCACCGTGCACTCCTACGCCTTCGCGATCCTGCGCCTGCAGGCGAGTGCGCACGGCAACCCGCCCCCACGGCTCATCACCGGTTCCGAACAGGACGTCGTGCTGCGCGAGCTGCTCGCCGGCGACATCGAGGACGGGGCGGAGTACTGGCCGGCACATCTGCGGCCGGCGCTCGGCACCGACGGCTTCGCGCAGGCTCTGCGCGACCTGATGATGCGGGCCGCCGAACGCGGCGTCGGACCGGAAGAACTCGCGGCCCTCGGTCGCGAACACAAACGCCCCGAGTGGACCGCCGCGGCGCGTGCCTACGCCCAGTACGAGCAGAACATGCTGCTGCGCGGCGCGGTCGGACTCGAGACACCCGGTGCATCGGCACCGGCGGTCGACGCCGCCGAGCTGATCGGTTCGGCGTTGTCGGCCTTCGCAACCGACCCCGATCTCCTCAGTGGCGAACGTCGCCGCATCCGTCACCTGCTCGTCGACGACGCCCAGCATCTGGATCCGCAGGCCGCACAGCTGATCCGGCTGGTCGGCACGGGCACCACGTCGACGATCATCGCGGCCGACACCGATCAGTCGGTCTTCGGGTTCCGCGGAGCCAGTCCACGTTTCGCCGACGGGCTCGCCGAGCCGGGCTCCGAGCGCGACATCGTCCTCGAACACGACTTCCGCTCCCACCCCGACCTCGCTCGCCTGGGACGTGCGATCGCGGCACGGCTCCCCGGGGCGCGCCCGCACGCGTATCCGCAACCGGTGCAGGCCGAGTCCGACGCCGCCGTGCCGCGCGACGTCGCGGCCGTGCGCGTGTACGGTTCGGCGGCCAAGGAGGCCACCGCGATCGCCGATCTGCTGCGTCGCGCGCACCTGTTCGACGGCGTCCCGTGGTCGCAGATGGCTGTGATCGTCCGCTCGGTGTCCCTCGCCCTGCCCCCGCTGCGCCGCGCATTCCGCTCGGCCGGTGTCCCGGTGACCACCCCGGCCAGCGACCTGCCGCTACACCGCCAGCGTGCGGTGATCGCGCTGATGCTGGTGTTGCGCGTGGTCGCCGCCCGCCGCGAGGACCCGGCGACACGGAGCGAGGCGAACCCGGAGTCCGAGCTGTTCACCACCGAGGACACGCTCACGCTGCTGTCGGGGCCGGTCGGAGCAGCCGACCCCGGAGCGATGCGACGCCTACGGCGCGGCATCCGGCGCCTCGACGAGAAGAACGACCCCACGGCACAACCGGATTCGCTGACCTCGTTGACCCGTGCACTCCTCGACCCCGAGCTCGGCGCGCGGTACCGCCGTGCCCTCACCGAGACCGAGGCGGCGCCGCTGGCCCGCGTTCTCGACGTCGTTGCCGCCGGACAGCGGGCACACGATTCCGGCCGCGGCGTCGAGGAGACGCTGTGGGCGTCCTGGCAGGCCACCGGTCTGGAACGGCGCTGGGCGGCGTCGGCTGTCCGGGGTGGTCCGGCCGGAGAACAGGCCGACCGTGACCTCGACGCCGTGATGGCGATGTTCGAGGCGGCGGCCAACTTCGCCGACACCCTGCCCGCCGCCGGACCGGCCGGCTTCGTCCACTACCTCTCCCAGCTGCAGATCCCACGTGACAGCCGAACCGCCACGGCGGCAACTGAATCGGTGACCGTGCTGTCCGCGCACGCCGCGGTGGGCCGCGAATGGGAGGTCGTCGCGGTGGCCGGTGTCCAGGATGGCCTGTGGCCGTCGCTGCGCAGTCGCGGCGGTGTCCTGTCCACCGGGGCGCTGGTCGACATCCTCGACGGCATGGACGCCGGCGCGGTCGACACCGTCGCCCGCGGTGCCACGGCACTCGCCGACGAGCGCCGGCTGTTCCTGGTCGCGTGCACGCGTGCGCGCAGCAGGCTGCTGGTCACCGCGGTGGAGGACGGCAGCGGTGACGCCTCGCCCTCCCGGTTCCTCACCGAACTCGCCGATCTCGTCGACGATCCCGACGACGAGGCGCCCCAGGCCGAACTCCAGCTCGACCCCGGCGTGGACCGCGTACTGTCGCTGCCGTCGCTGGTCGCCACGCTGCGCTCGGTGGTCATGGCCGGTGCCCACGAACCCGATGAGCGGACCCGTGCCGCGGCCCGGTTGCTCGCCGAACTCGCCGATTCCGACATCCCCGGCGCCCACCCGCGCGACTGGTTCGGACTCGCCGAACCCAGCACCGATGCGCCGCTGTGGACACCGGACAACGGACCCGTCGTGCTGTCGCCGTCGAATGTCGAAGCGCTGAACCGCTGTTCGCTGCGGTGGGTGCTCGAACGCAACGGCGGCCGCGATGGTGACGGCACACCCGCGCTCACCGGCAGCCTGGTGCACACGCTCGTACAGGCCGTGGCGGGACAGCTGGATCCGGCCGAGGTGACCGCGGCGCTGCGCGGGATCTGGGACCGGGTCGACACCGGCGCGGGCTGGTATTCGGCGCGCGAACTCGAACGCGCCGAGAGCATGCTCGGCCACTTCCGTGACTGGCTGCGGATCTCGCGTGCCGACCTCGAGGAGGTGGGCGTCGAATTGCCGGTCGACGCCACCGTTCCCGGCGGCCCCACCGGTGATCCCGACGAAGAGGATGCGCCCGACGTGCGGCTGCGCGGCCGCGTCGACCGCCTCGAGACCGATTCGGCCGGCCGCCCGGTGGTGGTCGACGTCAAGACGTCGAAGAACGCGATCACCAAGGCCGAGGCCGACGAGCACGCGCAGATGGCGGCCTATCAGGTCGCGCTGGCACACGGGGGAGTCCCGCAGTTCGGTGATGTACCACCGGGCGGCGCGCGCCTGGTCTACGTGTCCACCGCGAACCGCAATTCCGGTGCGACCGAACGAGTCCAGTCGCCGTTGACACCCGAGATGCTCGACGAGTGGATCGGCGTCGTGCGCCGGGCAGCGCGGGCCAGCATCGGCCCGACCTTCACCGCGACGCCCAACCCTGGCTGCGTGCACTGCAATCTCACCACGAGCTGCCCCGCGAAGATCCCCGGGAAGGCGGTGACCGATGACTAGCGGAACCCAGATCGGTGGGTTCACGACCGGCCGCACGACGATCGGCGCGAAGTCGCTGGCCGCGGCGCTCGGCCTTCCCGACCCGACCCCCGAACAGGTCGCGGTGATCGAGGCGCCGGTCGAACCGATGCTCGTCGTCGCCGGAGCCGGGGCGGGCAAGACCGAGACGATGGCCTCGCGGGTGGTGTGGCTCGTCGCCAACCAGATCGTGGCACCCGACGAGATCCTCGGACTCACCTTCACACGCAAGGCCGCCAGCGAGCTCGGCGCACGCATCCGGCGTCGCCTGTCCATGTTGTCGGGCGCGCCCGCACTGCGGACCTGGGACCCGGACGGGACCCTGGCCGCACGCCTGCGCGGTGCCGACCCAGAGGTCAGCACCTATCACGCCTATGCCGGCCGGCTGATCGCCGACTACGGTCTGCTGCTACCCGTCGAACCGTCGTCGACGCTGCTCACCGAGACCGAACTGTGGCAGCTCGCCTTCTCACTCGTGTCGTCGTGGCCGGGGGAGCTGAACACCAAGAAGGTTCCGGCGAGCGTCACCGAGTCGGTCCTCAAGCTGTACGGCGAGATGTCCGAACACCTCGTCGACATCGACGATCTCGCCAAGGCCGGGTCGCGGCTGTACGAGCTCATCGACACCCTGCCGAAGGGTCCGAAGCAGCGCGACAAGCCGACGCAGGCGCTGCTGAAGGTCAAGGAGGTCATCGACGAACGGCGCGAACTGATCCCGATGGTCATCGCCCTCGGCGAGACGATGCGGGCACAGTCCGCCCTCGACTTCGGCAGCCAGATGTCGCTCGCCGCAAAGCTCGTCGTGTCCAACCCGGAGGTCGTGGCCGCCGAGCGGACGGCGTTCCGTGCGGTCCTCCTCGACGAGTACCAGGACACCGGACACTCACAGCGCGTGCTGCTGTCGACCCTGTTCGGGGGCCACGACCCGTCGCGCCAGTCGGTGGCCGTCACGGCGGTCGGGGACCCGATCCAGTCGATCTACGGCTGGCGCGGAGCATCGGCGGCCAACCTCCCGCGGTTCGCCCGCGACTTCCCGCGACCCGACGGCACGCCCGCCGAACGTCGCGAACTCCTCACCAGCTGGCGCAACGCGGCTCAGGGCCTCCGTCTGGCCAACCAGATCTCGGAGGAACTGCGGCGCCGCGGAATCCCGGTCTCCATCCTGCGACCCCGCCCCGACGCCCCACACGGCACCGCGACCATCGCCCTCACCGAGACCGTTCTCGACGAACGGAACTGGATCGCCGACGAGGTCGAGCGGCGCTACCGTGCGGCCGAGACCGCCGGTGAGGCGCCGCCCACCACGGCGATCCTGGTGCGGCGCAACGAGGATTCCGCCCCTCTGGCCGCCGAGCTGGAGAGCCGCGGCATCCCCACCGAGGTCGTCGGCATCGGCGGACTGTTACACGTCCCGGAGATCGAGGACATCGTTGCGACTTTGCGCGTGATGGCCGATCCGATGGCCGGCACCGCCGTCATGCGCCTCCTGACCGGCGCCCGCTGGCGTCTCGGCGCGAAAGACCTTGCCGCCCTGTGGCGTCGCGCCACCACACTGGCGGCCGAGAGCTACGCCGAGGCGGGCGGCGTCGTCACCAGCCGGGAGGAACTCGACGCCGCGCTCGACGCGGTGCTGCCCACCGAGATCGTCGATCGCGCCGGAATCGCCGACGCCGTCGTCGATCCGGGTGACCCGAGCGACTACAGCCTGGAGGGATACGCCCGCATTCGCGCGTTCGGTGCGCAGCTCGAGTCCCTCCGCCGCCGCATCGGGCAACCGCTGCCCGAACTCGTCGCCGATGTGGAGAACACGATCGGCGTGGGGGTCGAGGCCCAGATCCGGGCCCGGCGGATGCGCGGCGCGATCACCGGTCGCGAACACCTCGACGCCTTCGCCGACTACGTCAGCCACTACGCCGATCGTCCCGGCGCGAATCTGCCTGGGCTGCTGGCGTTCCTCGACGCCGCCGAGTCCATCGAGAAAGGTCTCGAACCAGGCAAGATAGAGGTCGCCGAACAGCGCGTGCAGATCCTCACCGTGCACGCGGCGAAGGGGCTCGAGTGGGATGTCGTGGCCATCCCGCATCTCGCGAAGGGTATCTTCCCGAGCGCCAAGGCCGACACCACGTGGCTCGGCAGCGCGCGCGAGCTCCCCGCCGACCTGCGCGGCGACCTCGCGATCCCGGCCGAGTCGGCCGACGGCGCGCCGGAGGGCTTCCCGCTGTTGAAGATCGACACCGTCGGCGACCGCAAGCAACTCGAGGACGCCCTGTCCGACCACAAGGCGGCGATCAGCGAGCGACGCCTCGAGGAGGATCGGCGCCTCCTCTACGTCGCCCTCACCCGTGCACGACACGACCTGCTGATCTCCGCCCACCACTGGTCGGAGACCGGTGACAAGCCGCGCGGCGGTTCGGATTTCTTCGACGAGCTGATGGTCGCCGTCGACGAGGCGATCGCCGATCCCGCCGTCGACTCGACCGGGTTGTCGATCGCGGTGCGCATCCCGCCGCCCGCCGAGGACGCGACCAACCCGCTTGCCGAACGCATTGTGGCGCAGCCCTGGCCGCGTGATCCGCTCGCCGGCCGGCGCGACGCGGTGCAGTCGGCCGCCGAGCTCGTCCTGGACGCCATCACGGCCCGCGAGGCGCCCGCGTTGTTCGCGACACCGGACGCCCCGGACGATCCGGAGATGCTGCCGATGCCGCCCGACCCGGAGGACGAGGTGGCGGCGTGGGAAGCGGAGGTGTCGGCCCTGCTGGCCGAACACCATCAGGCCAACCAGGCGCTCGTCGAGGTGACGCTGCCGACGCACCTCTCGGTCAGCCAGCTCGTCGAACTCGACGCCGACGAGGCCGAGTTCGCCCGCCGGCTCCGCCGACCCACACCTTTCCGGCCCAACCCGATGGCGCGGCGCGGCACCGCATTCCACGCCTGGGTCGAACGCTGGTTCGGCGCGACCCGGCTGCTCGACATCGACGAACTGCCGGGCGCCGCCGACGCGACCGCGAGTCCCGACGCCGATCTCGACGCGTTGCGCGACGCATTCCTCGCCTCGCGCTGGGCCAACCGCAGCCCCACCGAGGTGGAAGTGCCCTTCGAGACCGTGATCGGCGGCATCGTCGTGCGGGGCCGTATCGACGCGGTCTTCGCCGAGAAGGACGGGTCGTGGACGGTCGTCGACTGGAAGACCGGCGTCGTACCCGAACCGGCGAAACGGGAGTCGCTGTTCATCCAGTTGGCCGCCTACCGGATCGCCTGGGCGCAGCTGGCCGGCGTGCCGGTGGAGAAGGTGCACGCCGCCTTCCACTACGTGCGCGACCGACACACCCTGGAGGCCGACGACCTGCCCGACGAGGCGACCCTCGCCGCCAAGCTGGCCAAATGAGCCCTCGCGCCGCCGGGTGGGTTACATTTCAGCGTGTGAGCGAACTCCAGGAGCGCAAACGTGGCAGTGCGTAACCGCTTCCGCGGCCGCTTCGGATCAGACGCCGAGCTGGCCAACCGGCCCGACCACGCACTCGTCGGCGTCGTCCGTATCCCCGAGCTGCAGCAGAGCCCCGCACGCGCGATCGGACGCCGCGTGCTCTGGGCGTGCCTCGCGCTGTTCTTCACCTCGGTGGTCGTCTGGCTCGATCGCGAGGGATACCGGGACGCGCAGAACAGCGAACTGTCCTACCTCGACTCGCTGTACTACTCGGCGGTCACGCTGTCGACGACCGGCTACGGCGACATCACGCCGATCAGTCCGTTCGCCCGATTCATCAACATCATCATCATCACGCCGCTGCGTGTGCTGTTCCTGATCGTGCTGATCGGCACCACCCTCGAGGTGCTCACCGAACGGTCCCGACAGGCGCTCAAGATCCAGCGTTGGAGGAGTACCGTGCGCAATCACACCGTGGTCATCGGTTACGGCACCAAGGGCCGCACCGCGGTCGACGCCATGCGCGGCGACGGCATCAAGCCCTCGGAGATCGTGGTCGTCGACTCCGACCCGACCGTCCTCGAGTCCGCCGCCTCCAACGGCCTGGTGACCGTCCGCGGCGACGCCACCAAATCCGACGTGCTGCGGCTCGCCGGCGTCGCCCATGCCGCGAGCATCGTGGTCGCCACCAGCCGCGACGACACCGCCGTCCTGGCGACGCTCACCGCGCGTGAGATCAACCCGCGGGCCAAGATCGTGGCGTCGATCCGGGAGTCGGAGAACACCCACCTGATGCGTCAGTCGGGCGCGAACTCCGTGGTGGTGTCCTCCGAGACGGCCGGCCGCCTGCTGGGCATCGCGACGATGACCCCGTCGGTGGTCGAGGTGATCGAGGATCTCCTCACCCCGGACGCGGGTTACGCCATCGCCGAACGCGAGGTCGACCCGACGGAGACCGGCGGCTCGCCCGCGCACACCCGCGACATCGTGCTCGGCGTCGTCCGAAACGGGGTGCTGCACCGCGTCGACGACAGCGAGGTCGAACAGATCGAGGTCGGCGACCGTCTGCTGTACGTCCGCAAGAGCCCCGGCGACGACTAGAACCGGGCGACGGCCAGCCCTGTCGATCGCCGAGCATCCCGCACCGACCAACGAAAAGGGACACACCGACGTGCACTTCGAACTGGTCCACCAGCCGCTGCTGTCGCGGGCGACCTTCCACCGCGCCGACGAGATCCGCGACGACGCCGAACGCATGCTGGCGGGATGGCCACAGGCGAAGGTGTTGCTGATCGACTCCAACGGCCGCTATCCGGTCGGGGAGTCCGGTGTGCTGCACTGGGTTCCGGCGGCCACCGTCGCCGACGAACCGCCCGCCGACGCGGTGATCCTCGGTGTCGTGGACGGCGTCGACCGGTGGGCCCGCCGGGTCGATCACATCGACGGACCCACCGACGATGCACGGCGTGGCGCCGTGCATCTGACGCCGGACGAGGCGGGGCTGCTCGTCACCGCGCTGGGAATCCTGAATTGGCATGAGACGGCGAGACATTCACCCGTCGACGGGTCGGTGACCCAGTCGGCGCGGGGCGGCTGGGTGCGCCGGAGCGTCCAGTCCGGCCGAGATGAGTTCCCGCGCACCGATCCCGCGATCATCACCGTCGTCCACGACGGTGCGGATCGAATCCTCCTGGGACGCCAGGCCGTCTGGCCCGACGGCTGGTACTCGACCCTCGCCGGGTTCGTCGAACCGGGGGAGTCGCTCGAACAGTGTGTGCTGCGCGAGGTACACGAAGAGGTCGGCATCGTGGTGCGCGAACCGCGCTATCTGGGCAGCCAGCCGTGGCCGTTCCCCCGGTCGCTGATGCTCGGCTTCGCCGCGATCGGGGATCCCGCGGACCAGCTCGCCTTCCTCGACGGTGAGATCGGCGATGCACAGTGGTTCCATCGCGACGAGGTGCGCGAGGCGTTGTCGCGGGACGGGTGGACGCGAGCGGACCCCGGACCCGACGGCGAAACACCCCGGTTGCAGCTGCCCGGATCGATCTCGATCGCACGCACGCTGATCGAGTCCTGGGCCGCGGCCGGATGACGCTGCCGTAGACCCGGAGACGAGAAAACCCGGGTCCGGCGAGGGCCGGCCCGGGTGTTCAGGTCACGAGATCAGACGCCGAGCTTCTTCTTGACGTCGGCGATCGAGGGATTGGTCGCGGTCGTGCCGTCGGCGTAGAGCACGGTCGGGACGACGTGGTTGCCGCCGTTGACGCTGCCGACGAATTCGGCGGCGTCCGGGTTCAGTTCGATGTCGATCTCCTGCCAGGGGATGCCGCTGGCCTTCAGTCCGGTCTTCAGGCGGGCGCAGTAACCACACCACGAGGTGGTGTACATGGTCAGTTCGCCGGTGTCGGAGTTGCGGGCGCCGGCCTCGTCGTCGATCACGTTGCTCATGACTGCCATAACATCACGCATGCGCAGGCTGTTCCCGCCGGCGCCGCGATCGCCGACGTGGGGCGCGTCACGCACAGCCCGATCGCCGGTCCGGGGAGCGTCGGTGGGTGGTGACATAGTGGAGTCCGTGCGCCACCCGACCTCCCCCGCGAACCCCGATGCCCGCTTCCGCGATGCCGGCGCGGTCGAGGGACTCGACCCGGAGCAGTCCGCGGCCGTCCTCGCACCGCGCGGCCCGGTCTGTGTGCTGGCCGGCGCGGGTACGGGTAAGACGCGCACCATCACACGACGCATCGCCCACCTCGTCGACACCGGCCAGGTGAATCCCGGCCAGGTCCTCGCGGTCACGTTCACCGCCCGCGCGGCGGGCGAGATGCGGACCCGCTTGCGGAGCCTCGGCGTCGGCGGCGCCACCGGCAACGTCGCCGCCCAGACCTTCCACGCCGCGGCGATGCGGCAGCTGCGCTACTTCTGGCCTCGCGCCTTCGGCGACGCCCGGTGGGAGCTGATCGACAACAAGTTCCCGCTCATCTCGCGCGCCGCCCGCCGCGCCGGACTCGACACCGCGACCGACACCCTGCGCGACCTGTCGTCGGAGATCGAGTGGGCCAAGGCCACGCTGATCTCGCCGGAGAACTATGTCGAGGCGGTCGGCCGCCTCGGACGCGAGTCGCCCGCGCCCCCGCAGAAGGTCGCCGCGGTGTACGGCCATTACGAGGACTCCAAGGTCTCGCCGGACGGCGATCGCCTTCTCGACTTCGACGACATGCTCATCTACATGACGCAGATCCTCACCATCGAACCCGGCGCGGCCGACGAATTCCGTTCGCGCTACCGGTGTTTCGTCGTTGACGAGTACCAGGACGTGACGCCCGTCCAGCAGGGTCTGCTCGACGCCTGGCTCGGCGAGCGCGACGATCTGACGGTCGTCGGCGACGCCAATCAGACGATCTACACGTTCACCGGCGCGTCCCCGAACTACCTGCTCGACTTCAGCCGCCGCTTCCCGGAGGCGACGGTCGTCCGGCTCGAGCGTGACTACCGGTCCACACCCGAGGTCGTCGACCTCGCCAACCGAGTGATCGGTGCCGCGCGTGGGCGCATCGCCGGGACCCGGTTGCGCCTCATCGGCCAGCGGCCCTCCGGCCCGCAGCCGCAGTTCGCCGAGTACGACGACGAGCCGGCCGCCGCCACCTCGATCGCGATCGAGATCAAGCACCTCATCAGGTCGGGCGTAGCGCCGTCGGAGATCGCGATCCTCTACCGCGTCAACGCCCAGTCGGAGAACTACGAGCAGGCGCTGACCGAGGCCGGCATCCCGTACCAGGTGCGCGGCGGTGAGGCGTTCTTCGCGCGTACCGAGGTGCGGCAGGCGATGCGACAGATCGCCACGGTCGCCAACCGTGAGGTGAAGCCCGGTGTCACGACGATCGAGGTTGTGCGCGCGGTCCTCGGCGAACTCGGACTCACCGAGGAGGAACCGTCGGGCGCCCAGGCGCGCGCCCGGTGGGAGTCGCTGAAGGCGCTGGTGCAGCTGACCGAGGACATGGTCGCGGAGAACCCGGATCTCACGCTGCCGCAGCTGTCCGCCGAACTCACGACGCGGTCCGAGGCGCGCCACCCGCCGACGGTCCAGGGCGTCACCCTGTCGTCCCTGCACGCGGCCAAGGGACTCGAGTGGGATGCGGTCTTCCTGGTGGGGCTGACCGACGGATCGCTGCCGATCAGTCAGGCCATCAAGGGGTCCTGGGAAGACGTCGAGGAGGAGCGCCGGCTGTTCTACGTGGGCGTGACACGTGCCCGCGAACACCTACATCTGTCGTGGGCTCTTGCGCGCAACGAGGGCGGCCGAGCCCGTCGACGATCCCGATTCCTGACCGACCTCGTCCCCGACGACTCACCGGCCTCGAAGATCGCCAAGGAACGTACGCCCCGCAAGGGCCCGACCTGCCGCGTCTGTGGCTCGCGGCTGATGGATTCGACCGCGACCTTGCTCGGTCGGTGCGCGGGATGTCCGTCCGACCTCGACGAGAACCTTCTGGTCGCGCTCAAGGAATGGCGCAGGTCTCGCGCCCAGGCGAAGAAGGTCCCTCCCTTCGTCGTCTTCTCCGACAAGACGCTGACCGCCATCGCCGAGCAGCGCCCCACGGATACCGCTGCGCTGGTGTCGATCTCGGGGATCGGCGCGCAGAAGCTCGACGAGTACGGCGAGGATCTCCTCGCACTCGTCAAAACCGCAGGTCAAAAATAGGTTGTGCGCCTTCTGGCGCACCGTTTAGGCTGATCTCCGTCAGCACACGGGTGGGAACGCTCTTGTGCCCACGAGGAACCCATCGCTCATCTGAGTTCGACGAGTAGAGAAAGGAGCGGATCAGTGAACGGAAGCACCGTGAACCAGGCCGGCATCGCCGTGCCTGCGGCCAAGCCGAACCAGGCACACGCCGTCGTTCTGCGCGCCCGTCGCAACCGCTCCTGGCTGCCTGCCGTCTGCGCACGTCCGGTTGCCGCTCGAGCGACTATTCCGGCAATGCCGGCCGTTGCAGCGGCAGTCCCGGCGATCGCACCGTCGGCGGCAGCGCGCCCCGCAGTGGCAGTGCATCTGGCAGCAGCAGCGCACGTAGCGCCGCCGGCAGCAGCCGCAGCCCCTGCGCCGCATGGGTTCCCCGTACCGACACCGATTCTCCGGAGTTAGAACTCCGGGAAACTTCGGGCCACGGGCGAATCGCAGAGGCGAAACCCGTGGCCCTCTTTTTTGTCACCCGATCGTCACCCCGACAGGGGATCTCGGACCGGCAGCCACATCGAGGACATGGGTCACCAATCCCAAACGAGCAGATGTGGAGAAAACCAATGACTGTCGATTGCGTACTCGAGTCCTGTCTCTCGGCGGACCGCGCAGCGACCGCCCGGCTCGACCTGCCCTGCCAGGTGGCCGACGCCGACCTGTGGTTCGCCGACAACCCGCGTGACCTGGAGCGTGCCAAGGCGATGTGTGTCGACTGCCCGCTCCGCACCCAGTGCCTGCAGGCGGCCCTGGATCGTGCCGAACCCTGGGGTGTGTGGGGCGGCGAGATCTTCGAACGCGGTGCGGTGATCGCACGCAAGCGACCGCGTGGCCGGCCGCGCAAGAACGCAGCCTGAGAACAGCGACGCCGCGAGCAGATGCTCGCGGCGTCGTTGTGGTCGTTGTGGTCGTTGTGGTCGTTGTGGGAGTCAGTCGCCCAGACCGGGCACCCATTCCTCCATGATGGCGCGGTACGGGGCGTGCGCCTCGAGCTGCGAGGCGATGCCGACACAGCCGCCGAGCACACGGAACACCATGACGAACCGCTTGGGCACGTTGAGGTTCCGCGAGGTCTTGTAGACCTCGCCGCGCACGTCGGTGGCCTTGCCCGCGGCGCGCTGCATCCACTTGCGAGTGAAGTGGAACGACTCGGAGTACAGCGGGTCGACGTACGGCCGCAGGTACGCCTCGAGATCGGCGCTGGTGACCTTCGACGCGTGCGACGGCCGGATGAACTCCGCCTCGACCATCAGCTCCTTGAGTTCGTCATACTTCTGGTCGCGGGCGAGCCGCAGGATCGGCCCGGTCTCCGGGGGCAGTCCGCCGGGGTAGTGGCCGACCGCACCGAAGTCGAGGACACCGAAGCGGCCGTCGTCGGCGATGAAGAAGTTGCCGGGATGCGGGTCGCCGTGGAGCAGACCGACCCGGTAGGGCGAGCTGACCTCGAACTCGGCCATCTTGGCGGCCGCGTTGTCGCGGGTCTCCTGGTCGCCGGTCGTGATGACTTTCGACAGCGCGACACCGTCGACCCATTCCGAGACCACGACCTTGGGTGCGCTGGCGACCACCTTGGGGATCAGGAAGTTCGGATGCCCGTCGTACGCCTTGGCGAAGGCCCGCTGGTTCTCGGCCTCGCCGAGGTAGTCGAGTTCGGCCTCGGTGCGGTCGATGAGTTCGTCCATCATCGCCTTGACGTCGGTGCCCGGCGACAGCCGCTGCAGCAGTCCCGACATGCGCGACAACGTCTTCAGGTCGGCCTTGAGTGCGTGGTCGGCGCCCGGGTACTGGACCTTGACCGCGACCTCGCGTCCGTCGGACCACACCCCCTTGTGTACCTGGCCGATCGATGCAGACGCCGCAGGCTCGTCGGAGAACTCCTTGAATCGCTCACGCCAGCGGGTACCGAGCTGCTGGTCGAGAACCTTGTGGACCTTGGCGGCCGACATCGGCGGTGCCTCCGCCTGGAGCTTGGTGAGTGCCTCGCGGAACGGTTCACCGAACTCGTCGGGGATCGCAGCTTCCATGATCGACAGCGCCTGACCCACCTTCATGGCGCCGCCCTTGAGCTCGCCGAGGACCGCGAACAGCTGTTCCGCGGACTTCTCGAGGAGTTCCTGATTGACCTCGTCCTTGTCTTTGCCGACCATGCGCTTGCCGAGCCCCGCCGCCGCACGTCCGGCCATACCGATGGGGAGAGAAGCCAACTTCGCGTTGCGACGACCCTGCCCCCGAGTGATGTCGGTCATAGCATCCTTTCCGCGTCACACAATAGACGACTTGAGCTGTTCGTCTCGCACCAGACGACAATCGCAGCTCGGGTGGGGTAACCATTCTCGGCGGTCCACTCGCACCGGATCATCGCGGAACTCCACTACCTGATTCAACAACTGGGGTGCGCCCCGTGATGCGGCGGGGGAGGGCCGGCGCAGTGCGGTCACGAGACGTTCGATCTGCCCGTGCGCGATGGCGGCGGTCGGCCGCACGATCGCGGGATTCGGGTCGCCCGGCGCGCGGATGAGCTGCACCGCCATTGTCGGCCACTCCGGGTCGGCGTCGGAGCGATGGTGGTCGGCGCACATCAGACAACTCGAGAGTCCCGGCAGGACGAGCGGGCCGACGATCCCGACGCCGTCGCGGACCCGAACCAGCAGGTGCGGGATCCGGGCCCTCGTCAGGGCGAAGACGACCCGTGGGTCGTGGACGAGGAAATCGCTGAGGATCACGAGTCTGGTGTCGACGGTGTCGAGCGAGCCGTCGGGGCGTCGGCGCATCGTCCGTTGTACCTGCAGGCCCTGCGCTCGCAATGACGCGATCAGCAGGTCCGACAATGGTCCCTGACCGTGGATCTGTATGCGGAAGTCGGCGTGATCCGTACTGACCGTTGTTGTTTCGGTCTCGGCAGGTGTGCTCGTCCGCCCGGCCGCGGACAGGCCGTCGAGGAGCGTCCGGATCTCGTGGTCGGCGAGCCCGGCCGCCGACGCCCGACGGATGAGCAGTTCCGGGGTGCACGGGCTTTCCAGCGAGCGCAGCATCGTGGCGACCGAATGCGCGGAGATCGCGTCGTCGAGCTCGATGATCACGCTGCCGGCCGGGTCGATTCCCACATGCACCCGGTTGCCCGGCCGTACCAGGATCGGTGTTCCTGGCCGGATGCGCGGAACCGTGATGGACATGGCGCAACTCTGCCAGTGAAAACACCTCGCCGAGGGCGACCGGGCCGGTTATCCACAACATGGGCGCGTGCGGCGTCGACTGTGGAGTCAGCCGGCCTGCCCGCTCTGTCCGTTCGGCCCGTCGTCTCCGGACTCGGTGCCGTCCTGTTCGGCGAGGGACTTCTCGAGCTGCGCGATGGCGTCGTCGAGATCGGTGTCCTTGTGCAGGAGTCGGTCGATGAACGCCGCCGGGTTGTCCAGGTCGTCGGAGTCGGGCAGCAGGTCGGGGTGAGCCCAGACGCCGTCGCGGGTCGACAGGTCGGTGGCCTCGAACACGCGCCGCCACAGTTCCGACGCCTCGCGCACCTTGCGCGGCCGCAGTTCGAGGCCGACGAGGGTCGCGAAGGTCTGCTCGGCGGGACCGCCCGAGGCGCGGCGCCGGCGGATGGTCTCGGTCAGTGCGCCCGTGCTCGGGATGCGGTCGCCCAGTGCCCGGGTCACGACCTGCTCCACCCAGCCCTCGATGAGGGCCAGCAGCGTCTCGAGGCGGCCGAGCGCAGCCTTCTGCTCGGGCGTGGTGGTCGGCTCGAATGACGTCGACGAGCTGATGAGCTCCTCGAGCTTCGACGGATCCGACAGCAGTTCGGTGGGATCGATGTTCGACGTGGCGTCGGTGATCCCGCTGAAGTCGATACTGATCCCGCGCGCGTACTCCTCGACCGTCGACAGCAGGCGCTGACGCAGCCAGCCGACGTGCGTGAAGAGCCGGACGTGCGCGGCCTCGCGGGCGGCGAGGAAGACGATGATCTCCTGGGCGGGCTGCTCGAGGCCTTCGGCGAACTTCGCGATCGCCTCGGGGAGAAGCACTGCGATGCCCTCGGGCGCCAGCGGCAGACCGATGTCGGTGGAGGTGAGCACCTCCTTGGCGAGCTGGCCGAGCCCCTGGCCGAGCTGGGTGCCGAAGGCCATCCCACTCATCTGCGTCAGCATGCCCAGCATCGGGCCGGCGAACTGCGCGGCCTCGGCGGGGAGGTTGTCCTGCCAGGTGCGCGCGAGCTGTTCGGCGACCGGGTTGCACAGACCCTTCCAGGTGTCCATCGACTCCTCGAGCCACTGCACCGGGGTCCACGCGACGGTCTGGGTGACACCGCTGGGAAAGGTCGTCGCGTCGTCGAGCCAGACGTCGGCCAGTCGCACGGCATCGGCCGACGCCGAGATCTCCTTCTCCAGGATCGGCGTGAAAGAACCGATCTGCTGGCGGGCGAGATTCGTGGCGACCTGATAGTTCACCGGACCGCTGCCGCCACCGGCCATCCCGGCGCCCATGCCGCTGAACATGCTGCCGAGTTGGGAGAACATCTGGCCGAGCATGTTCGGGTCGAAGTTCGAGGGGTCGAAGTCGCCGAAGCCCTGTCCGCCGCCGGAACCCTGTCCGCCCATTGCGAATCCGAACGGGTTGGCGCCACCGAAGGGGTTGCCGGGGTTGTCGCCCGGCTTGTCCTTGTCGCCGCTGTTCTTGTCGCGGTCGTCGTCCCCGTTGCCGGACGCCGAGAAGCCGAAGGGCAGATCACTCATACGTCCACCGTACCGCCCCGAAAGGGACGTTCACGGCGTCGGACGTTCGCCGTGCGCGTAGCGACGCCGGGACCGTCCCCGGAGGTCGGGGCACTATCGTGTGCGGAATGAGTTCGAGCCCCCGCTTCCGCCGGATCGCCACCGCCGCGGTCAGCGCCCTGGTGTTGCTGGCGTTGCTCGTCGTCGGCACGCAGGTGCAGGTGCCCTACGCCGCGCTCGGTCCCGGTCCGACGCTGAACACGTTGGGCATGACGAAGGTCGAGCAGGACGGCAAGGTGGTCGAACGCAAGGTCGTGCAGATCGACGGTGCTCCCCTCGACAAGACCACCGGAAACCTCAACCTGACGACGGTGTCGGTCAGCGACGGGCTCACCCTGTTCGACGCACTGGGCATGTGGCTGTCCGGGAAGTACGCGCTCACCCCGCGCGACGAGGTGTATCCGCCGGGCCGTACCACCGAGCAG